>NZ_FNNR01000022.1 GCF_900106835.1 Arthrobacter sp. cf158 | reverse complement strand
AGGGCGTCCTCGGTGGTGGTGTACAGCTTCTCGTTGATCTCGTTCTCAACACCGTCTTCCTCGCCACCCACAGTGCCGATCTCAACCTCCAGGATGATCTTCGCAGCAGCAGCACGCTCCAGCAGTTCACGGCCGATCCGCAGGTTCTCCGACAGGGTCTCGTGCGAGCCGTCCCACATGTGCGAGTTAAAGATCGGGTCCTTGCCGGCTTTCACGGCTTCCTCGGAAGCGGCCAGCAACGGCAGGACGAAGTCCGCCAGCTTGTCCTGCGGGCAGTGGTCCGTGTGCAGGGCGATGTTGACGTTGTAATTCTTGGCGACTTCGCGGGCGAAGGCGGCGAAGCCGAGGGAACCGGCCACCATGTCCTTGACCGAAGCGCCGGACCAGTACGCAGCACCACCGGTGGAAACCTGAATGATGCCATCGGATTCTGCCTCGGCGAAACCGCGGATCGCAGCATTCAGAGTCTGCGACGACGTCACGTTGACCGCAGGGAAAGCGAAACCGCCAGCCTTCGCACGGTCGATCATCTCGGAGTAAATCTCTGGGGTTGCAATGGGCATGGCTATTCGCAGATCTCCCCGGTTGTTTCGTACGTGGCAATTTTGCCGATCCTGCGCTGGTGGCGCTCGGCGTGTGTAAAGGGTTCGGCGAGGAACGCCTTGATAATTTCAGTGGCCTCCTCAACTGAATGCTGACGGCCTCCAACGGCCACCACATTGGCATCATTGTGCTGTCTGGCAAGCAAGGCCGTGTCCAGATTCCAGGCCAACGCTGCACGTACGCCTTTGACCTTGTTCGCAGCGATCTGTTCACCATTGCCGGACCCACCCAGCACGATCCCGAGAGCGTCAACGCCCGCGGCCTGGTCGACGACGACGGCGGAGGCCGCCTTAATGCAGAAGGAAGGGTAATCGTCATCCGGATCGTAAGAGGCCGGGCCATGATCCACCATCTCGTAGCCGCTGGCCGAGAGCGCACCAATGAGATGCGAACTCAGTTCCCTGCCGGCGTGGTCAGTTCCTATATGAATGCGCATAAGAGGCCTTTCAGTCCTGCGGAGTGTTGTCAGCGGCGCGGTCCCGTGTGAAAGCGAGTTGCCCGTTCGCGCGCAATGATTCAATAGCTTCAGCCGGTGACGGCTTTCCGTAAACGGCCGATCCTGCAACGAAGACGTTGGCCCCCGCCTCTGCCGCCCGTGTGATGGTTTCCTCGGTGATGCCACCGTCAACTTGGATAGCGAGGTCTATTCCTGCACCTTCTGTGGCTGCCCGTGCCCGCCGGATTTTGGGAATGACCACATCCAAGAATGCCTGGCCGCCAAATCCTGGCTCCACAGTCATGAGCAGCAGCATGTCCAGCTCAGGCAGCATGTCCAAGTAGGGCTCCACCGGTGTCGCGGGCCGCAGGGCCATGCCAGCTTTGGAACCCCGGGCGCGAAGTTCGCGGGCCAGCTTGATCGGAGCCATGGCCGCTTCAACGTGGAAGGTGACAGAAGCCAATCCCAAGTCTGCGTACAGCGGCGCCCAGCGGTCGGCGTCGGCGATCATGAGGTGGGCATCCAGCGGCACTGGGCTCACCTGTTGCAGTCGCGCTACCACGGGCAAACCAAGAGTCAGGTTCGGCACGAAGTGGTTGTCCATCACGTCCACGTGCACCGCGTCAGCGTTGCTGATGCGGGCCAACTCTGCTTCAAGGTTTGCGAAATCGGCTGAGAGGATGCTGGGGTTGATACAGCAAGTCAAGGGAGACGTGGACATTGCGGCGGCCTTTCGTTGGGCAGTCAAAACTCAATTGAGGCGTGGAGACCCCAGCTGGGGTCTCCACGCGGTCGGGGTGCCGGATTCGGCGCCGCCGAACAGATTTTTCGTCCGGGGATCAGGCAGCTTCGCGTGCAGTGGTGAGGGCCTGGTCGACGTCAGCCAGGAGTTCCTTCCAGCTGGACACGAACTTGTCCAGGCCTTCGGACTCCAGCACGGAAACCACCAGAGTGTAGGAGATGCCCTGGGCCTTGATATCCAGCAGGACCTGCTTGGCCTCAGCGTAAGCACCGGTGATGGTGTCGCCAGTGACCACGCCGTGGTGGAACGTGGCGTCCAGGGTCTTTTCCGGCATTGTATTGACCACCCCGGCTGCAGCCAGACCCGTCACGTAGAGGGTGTCCGGAAGAGCGGGATCCTTCACGCCGGTGGAGGCCCACAACGGACGTTGCGGGCGCGCTCCAGCAGCCGAAAGTACCGCCCAGCGGGCCGTAGAGAACAATTCCTCGTAGATTTGATAAGCCAGCCGCGCGTTCGCGACGCCTGCCTTGCCCTTGAGTGCTTCGGCATCTGCCGTTCCAATGGCATTGAGCCGCTTATCGATCTCCGTGTCCACGCGGGAGACGAAGAAGGACGCTACGGAGTGAATCCTGGAAAGATCATGGCCGTTGTCCAGGGCCAGCTTCAAACCTGTTTGAAAGGCATTGATGACGTCGCGGTAGCGTCCAAGGGAGAAGATCAGGGTGACGTTGACGCTGATACCTTGGGCCAGAACCGCCGTAATAGCGGGCAAGCCTTCAAGGGTGGCAGGGATCTTGATGAGGACGTTGTCCCTGTTGACCTTTTTGTAGAGCCGTTTGGCCTCTGCGATGGTGCCCTCGGTATCCCAGGCAAGGCGCGGGTCCACCTCGATGGAAACCCGCCCGTCCACGCCGTCGGTGGTTGCAGCAATGGGGGCAAAGAGATCGCAAGCGTCAGCCACATCCGCGGTGGTGATCTCAAAAATCGTCTCCTCCACGCTTGCCCCGGCCACAGCCAGTTCCGAGATCTTTGACTCGTAGTCCCTGCCGGAGGTGATTGCGGCTTGGAAAATGGAGGGATTGGTTGTCACGCCGACGACGTTCTTTTCATCGATGAGCTTCTGCAAGCTGCCGCTGGACAATCGCTCCCGGGAGAGGTCATCCAGCCAGATGGAAACGCCGGTAGCTGACAGCTGTGCTGTGGGTGTTGCTTGGGTCATTGTGAATGCTCTTTCCTTGACGTTGGGGCAGTGACGGCTGCGCCGTGATACACCGTGGGTACCGCAGCGCAGCCGTCTTGCCTCTTGGGGTGTTAGCTGCCGGAAGCAGTCAGGGAGTCTTTGGCTGCGGCTGCGACGGCTTCGGCGGTGATGCCGAATTCGTTGAAGAGCCGCTTGTAGTCAGCCGAGGCGCCGAAGTGTTCCAGGGAGATGGAGCGGCCGGCGTCGCCGACGAATTCGCGCCAGCCGAGCGCCAGGCCTGCCTCAACAGAGACGCGGGCCTTCACCGCTGCCGGGAGCACGGATTCGCGGTAGGCCTCGTCCTGCTTGTTGAACCACTCAACGCAGGGCATGGAGACAACGCGTGCTGCGATGCCTTCAGCCTGGAGGGCTTCGCGGGCCTGGACTGCGAGCTGGACCTCGGAACCGGTGCCGATCAGGATGACCTGCGCGTCAACGGTTTCGCCGTCCTTGGCGGCTTCGGCCAGCACGTAACCGCCCTTGGCCACACCTGCGGTGGAACCGAAGGTGTCACCGGTGGCTTCACCTTCGCCGCGGGCGTAGGTGGGGATGTTCTGGCGGGTCAGGACGATGCCTGCCGGGTTCTCGTGGTTCTCCAGCATGGTCTTCCACGCAATACCTACCTCGTTGGCATCAGCGGGGCGGACAACGTCCAGGCCTGGGATGGCGCGCAGGGTGGCGAGCTGTTCCACGGGCTGGTGGGTGGGTCCGTCTTCGCCCAGGCCGATGGAGTCGTGCGACCAGACGTAGATGGAGGAAACCCCCATCAGCGCCCCCAAACGAATCGCAGGCTTCTGGTAGTCGGAGAAGATCAGGAAGGTGCCGGAGAACGCGCGGGTACGTCCGTGCAGGGAGATGCCGTTCACGATCGACGCGGCAGCGTGCTCACGGATACCGAAGTGCAGCACCCGGCCGTAGGGGTTGCCCTTCCAGGCGTCCGTGGAACGCGACGTCGGGATGAACGACGGCGAACCTTCAATGGTGGTGTTGTTCGACTCGGCAAGGTCAGCGGAACCGCCCCACAGCTCCGGCATAACGGGCGCGATGGCGTTCAGCACCTTGCCCGAGGCTGCGCGGGTGGAAACGTCCTTGCCGGCCTCGAACACTGGCAGGAGGCCGTCAATGCCTGCCGGCAGTTCCTTGGCTTCGATGCGCTCCAGCAGGGACGCGCCCTCAGGGTTGGACGCCTGCCATGAGCTGAAGGAAGCGTCCCACTTCTCACGGACGGCAGCCCCGCGGTCAACAACCTTGCGGGCGTGTGCCAAGACTGTTTCGTCGACCTCGAAGGACTTGGCGGGATCGAAGCCGAGCACGGTCTTCAGTGCTGCGACTTCCTCGGCACCCAGGGCGGAACCGTGGATCTTGCCGGTGTTCTGCTTCTTCGGGGCCGGGTAACCGATGATGGTGCGCAGCGAAATGATGGACGGCTTGCCCGTCTCAGCCTTGGCCGCCTGCAGTGCGGAGTAGAGCTCCTGGACGTCCTCGACGTAGTCACCGGTCGGGTTGTCTTCGCTGGGGCGGGTCCAGTCAACGCGTTGGGTGTGCCAGCCGTAGGCCTCATAGCGCTTGAGGACGTCTTCGGTGAAGGCGATGTCGGTGTCGTCTTCGATGGAGATGTGGTTCTCGTCGTAGATCACCACGAGGTTGCCCAGCTCCTGGTGCCCCGCGAGCGAGGACGCCTCGGACGTGACGCCTTCCTGGATGTCGCCGTCGGAGGCGATCACCCAGATGGTGTGGTCGAACGGCGATTCGCCGGCGGGAGCATCGGCGTCGAACAGGCCGCGTTGGCGACGCTGGGAGTACGCGAAACCAACGGCGGACGCCAGGCCCTGACCCAGCGGGCCGGTGGTGATTTCCACACCGGCGGTGTGCTTGTACTCGGGGTGGCCCGGGGTCAAGGAACCCCAGGTGCGCAGCGCCTCAAGGTCCTTCAGTTCCAGGCCGTACCCGGAGAGGAACAGCTGGACATAGAGGGTCAGTGAAGAGTGACCCGGGGACAGGATGAACCGGTCACGGCCAATCCAATCCGGATCCGCGGGGTCGTGGCGCATCAGCTTCTGGAACAGCAGGTACGCTGCCGGAGCCAAACTCATTGCCGTCCCAGGGTGGCCGTTGCCGACCTTCTCCACTGCGTCAGCAGCCAAGACGCGAGCGGTGTCAACGGCGCGCCGGTCTTCGGCGGTCCACGTCAACGGTTCGGTTTCCGGGCTGAACAGGGTGGGCACCGCATTTGCTGTTGGATTCACGATTCAATCCCCTTCGATTCGGTAGTCGGTCTGATGACTACTCGGATGATGCGCTGGTTGTTCTCAATAATGGCGAAACGAATGGGTAGGGGTAATACTGTTTTCTGACAGTCTTTACTATTCTTAAGGACTGGCGGAGTTTCCGTCGGCCTCCCCCTAGGAACCCACCATGACCGATACATTCCTGCCGTGGCCGCTGCTGCATGCCGTCGAAGTTTTGGCAGACGCCCCCTTGTCTCACATCGCGGAGCGGCTACGCGATGCCTCGATGCCCTATGTAAAAAGCAGTGCGCTGGTCATTTTCACCGAAGACTGCACGGGCCGCCCCCAGAAGAAAGCCGGTGACGAAGGAATCATCAGCCGCGTCACCATTCCCGAGCTGGACGGTCTGCGCGCCACGCTTCCAGACGACGTTCCCTGGCGTGGCGACGCCCTGCTCGCCGGGCTCAACCGGCCTGTGATGGCAATGAAACACGGCCCTAGTCATGCGCTCCTTGTCCTCACTGATCCTCGCCCCAACGATGCCCAGGACGAAGCCCTGGCAGTGGTGACTTATCTTTGGGGCATCGCCGCTCGACGGATCCAGGAGAAGGTAGCTGATGCGCCGCCGTCGTACCTGCTGGAATCACGGGCCGCATCGGCGGAGCGCCTTCGCGTGACAGCCGAGCTCACTGACCTCCACTCCACTACGCTTGAGACACTCGTGGCCGCGCTCCGGTCCTCTGCCTTGGATGATGCAACGGCCCGCTCCACGGTCATTGACCTCATCGGAAAGTCCCTCATCGGGCTCCGCGCCCTGAGTGATCGCACTACGGATCTGGTGGAGGAACCGGTGGCGAAGGCCTTTGAGCGCCTGCGGGAGGATTTGAGGCCGCTCACTCGCTTCAGCGGTGTGGAGGTCCAGTTCATTGAACCGCCGCTCAACGGCCGGGCGCTTCCCGGCGAAGTAGCCCACGCCGCACGGGCCATAGTTCGCGGACTGATACTGACAATGATGGAGCAGTCCGACATCAGCAGGATCCGAACACAGTGGGACTGCGACGGCGAAAACCTCCTCATCAACGTTCGGGACAACGGTGGCGGCGCGCTCACCAAGGACACCCCGAGCATCAGCGGGCTGGAACGGCGGGTAAAAGCGCTGACCGGGCATCTCCGAATGGATGCCATGCCCGGTTGGGGCGCGGACATCTTCGTCTCGCTCCCCCTTGACCTGCCGACCCGGCCCACCGGAGATGCCGCGGGATGGAATCTTGCGCCGCGTGAACTTGAAGTGCTCCAGCACCTCGCTGCCGGACAACGGAACCGTACTATCGCCGCCGAATTGAACATCAGCGAGAACACGGTCAAGTTCCATGTCCGGAACCTCTTCAAGAAGCTCGACGTCGGCTCCCGCACGGAGGTGATAGCGCTGGCGCACAGCCAGGGCGTGAGATAGGAGGGGTACTTTCTGCGGTTATGAAATGATCCGTTCGTGGATCTCGCCGTAAGGGACGTCGTTGCTGAGCTGGATCGAGTAGCTGCCGGGGCTATGGCGCGTCACCAAGATCCCGGCGACCCGTTGCGGCAACTGCCGAAGTTCTGCCTCTGCACGATCGAGTAGTTCATGCAGTCGCTGTGCGTCTGTCGTCGACACCTCAAAATGGTGTGCGGTGGGATCAGTCATGATCGCCTGGTTCAAGATACAGGGCCACAGGGTCATTGCGGAGAAACAGGCGCCTCATACCAGTGCCGTCCTCTATCAACCAGATCACGCCACCCACAATGTCGCGCCTGTCAACGTAAGCGACGTACGGAAAAGCGTCCTCTGCATGCACTTCCACGCGGATGCCATGCTGAAGGGAATCCCAGTCCTGAACAGGAAGCCTGGCACGTGGTGCACGGCTCCCCCTCCGGCTGGCTGCAGTTTGCTTGTTCATGCCTTATTACTTCCGTCGAGCTCGTACCGTGACGAGCAATGATGTCCGTGGGAAGAAAGATCCAGAGCGGTGGAACATCGGAGAAGGCACCAAAGAGCTGGTGCCCCGCGACTCATTCGAGTGCAGAACACCAGCTCCAGGTTGGTTAGATGATGGCTGAGCGGAGTTCTTTGGCTGCGAGTGCGGGGTCTGCTGCGCCATAGATAGCGCCGCCGGCCACTGCCACTTCGGCACCGGCCTGCTGTACATCCCCGATGGTGGCCACCTTCACTCCTCCGGCCACGGAGAACGGCACACGGGCCTCCGCCCCGGCACGAAGCAATCCGCTCAGATCAAAACCGGGTTTGGCTTGTTCGTCCAAACCAGCGTGCATCTCAACGAACTTCGCACCCAACGCCCGGGCTTCCTTGGCGCGGGTGACCTTGTCCACCACACCGATCAGGTCCACCACGATGCCCTTGTTATGGGCCTTGGCGGCCTTCACGGCCCCCGCGATCGTGGAATCATCGGCCGTGCCGAGCACAGTCACCAGATCAGCGCCGGCCTTGAAAGCGATATCGGCTTCCAGCTCCCCGGCGTCCATGGTCTTCATGTCCGCGAAGACAATCTTGTCCGGGTGGGCTTCCTTGATCGCCGTGACAGCGGACAATCCCTCGGCCTTGATCAGCGGCGTGCCCAGCTCAATGATGTCAACATACTCGGCGACCTGACCGGCCAGCGTCAGGGCCGCCTCGGTGGTCAAAACATCCATAGCAACTTGAAGCTTCATAACGGTTCCATTCTTTAGATAATTAACAACAGCGGGTATAAAAAGTTTGCGAAGCGGCTACTCGAGGTTTGCGTGCCTGAGCCAAAGCTCTTCAGCAGCTACGTCGGTAGAGGTCCATAAAGACTGGAAGATGGCCTCGGTGGCGTGAAAGAGGACCTGCTCGAAAAGCGACCCGGAGTATTGACGGGTCATTCCGGAGCCGTGATCTGTTTTTTGGGCAGCGGCAACAATCACCAACGCGTCAGCAAGGCCGGCAAGCGGCGAATCCCGGTTTGTGGTGAACGCCGCAATACGCGCTCCTGCTTTTGCCGCAGTCTCAGCAGACCTCACCACGCCTGACGTCGTTCCGGAACCGGAAGCCACCAGCAGCAAGTCGCCTGAGGCGATGGCCGGCGTCGTGGTGTCACCAACAATGTGGACGCTCAGCCCCAGGTGCATGAGCCTCATGGCGGCCATGCGCAGGACCAATCCACTCCTGCCTGCTCCCGCCACAAAAATCCTGCCTGGCTGCCTCAGCTGGTGGGCCAAAGCCTCCAGCTCATCGTCGTTGAGTTTGGCCACTGTGCCCGCAATCTCGTCCCGGACGAGGGAGAGATTGCTGGAAATTCCATCAGCGGTGATACCCACGGTTTCTGTCGCATTGACTACTGAGTTCACTCTTGGTCCCCTTCGGTGTAGCCGTCAGCCCGTGCCGGGCCTCATGGCTGCTCTTCGTCTTGGTATCAATCATGGTGATTCGCTTGGGTAGGGGTAACACTGTTTTCTGACGGTTCCAACTACACTTTAGGATTGGCCGTACCTGCTGGGTTCCCTGGAGTGCTTGCGTACTTTTGGCCACCCTCAAACCGGTCGAGATTCATGACCTTGTCCCACGCGGACACAAAATCACGGACAAACTTGCCACCGGCATCCTCGCCTGCGTACACCTCTGCCACCGCACGGAGTTCCGAATGATGCGCAAAGATCAAGTCCGCCCTGCCCGCTACCCACCTCGTCTCACCTGTAGTCCGGTGACGCCCTTCGTAGCTCGTCTCCACGGACGATCCATCCGATCGGGGCACCCACTGGATGTCCATGTCGAGCAGGTTGGCGAAGAAGTCGTTGGTCAGGTGGCCCGGCGTGGTGGTGAGGACACCCAACGACGAGCAGCCTCGATTGGCCCCGAGCACCCGCAGGCCGCCCAGCAACACCGTCATTTCGGGAGCGCTGAGGGTCAGCTGCCATGCACGCTCAACCATGAGGACTTCCGACGGCGGCAGCTCGCCGTCGCTCCGATAGCTGCGGAAAGCGTCCGCTTTGGGCTCCAGAACCGCAAAACGATCCGGGTCGGTCCATTCCTGAAGGGCATCCATCCGTCCTGGCCTCAGCGGAACTTCAACGTGGTATCCCGCCCTCGCCGCAGCGTTTTCCACGGCGGCGCAGCCGCCCAGGACGATCAAGTCAGCAAGCGAAATCCTCGTCCCACAGCGTTGTGCCTCATTGAACTGCGCCCGGATCTGCCCGAGCACAACCAACACGGCATCCAGGTCATCCGGATCGTTGGCTTCCCAGCTTCTTTGGGGTTCCAAACTTATGCGGGCACCGTTCGCCCCGCCGCGCTTATCACTGATCCGGAATGTCGACGCCGAGGCCCAGGCGGTGCGGACCAGTTGCTCGTCTGCGAGGCCCGATCCGGCCAGCATGTCCTTCAGCACCCGGACGTCGTCTGCAGTGACGAGGTTGTGGTCAATGTCGGGCAGGGGATCCTGCCATATCAACCTCTCCGTCGGTGCCAGTGCACCCAGATATCGGTGGATCGGCCCCATGTCGATGTGCGTGAGCTTGAACCAGGCGCGCGCGAACGCTTCTGCCAACAGGTGCGGCTGTTCCAGGAATTTCCGTGCAATCACCTTGTATGCCGGGTCCTCAAGGAGGGCCAAGTCTGTAGTGAGCATAGTGGGGACGTGTGTCTTGGCGGGGTCGTGGGCATCCGGAACAGTCCCCGCACCGGCTCCGTTGGCGGGAACCCATTGCCAGAGCCCGGCCGGGCTCAGCGCAACCTCCCACTCGTAGCCGAACAGGGTTTCCAGGAAACTGTTGTCCCACGTAATAGGGGTTGGCGTCCAAATACCCTCAAGCCCGGTTGTGATGGCGTCAGCTCCTACGCCTGTTCCGAAGGTGTTGGCCCAGCCCAGGCCTTGCTGCTCCAAAGGCGCACCTACGGGTTCCGCCCCAAGATTTGCGTTGGGATCGGCTGCACCATGGGACTTACCAAAAGTGTGCCCGCCGGCGATCAAGGCCACCGTCTCTTCGTCATTCATGGCCATCCGAGCAAACGTCTGGCGAATCTCACGTGCAGATGCGACGGGATCCGGAACGGTGGCTGGGCCTTGCGGGTCGACGTAGATCAGGCCCATCTCACTGGCGCCATACGGTGCGTCCAGATCCCGGACACCGCTGTGCCTCTCATCGGCGAACCAACGGTCTTCCGGACCCCAGTAGGTTTCATCGGCTTCCCAGACTTCCAACCGGCCGCCGCCAAAGCCGAATGGTGTGAAGCCCATCGATTCCAAGGCCTTAGTGCCGGCGAAAATCATCAGGTCGGCCCAGGAGATCCGTGTGCCGTACTTCTTCTTGACGGGCCAGAGGAGCCTTCGCGCCTTGTCCAGGTTACGGTTGTCCGGCCAGCCGCTCAGGGGAGCGAAACGCTGCATTCCAGCACTGGCCCCACCCCTGCCGTCACCCACGCGGTATGTCCCGGCGCTATGCCAGGCCATCCGCAACATCAAGGGGCCGTAGTGGCCGAAGTCCGCCGGCCACCAGTCCTGGGAGGTGGTCAACACACGGTCAACATCACGGGCCAGTTCGTCAAGGTCGATGGTCAGGAACTCCCTGGCGTAATCGAAGTCCTGGTCCAAGGGGTTGGCAGCAGACCCCGGCCGCCCCAGACACCTTAGGTCGAGAGTCTCCCACCACCCGCTATGACCGTCCACGGCATCGGCCGGTTTCCGGTGTTTCGTCGATCGGCGGGCGTCCACGGTCTGGTTGTACGTCCTGTCTACGTGGGCGTCAGGATTCCCGGCCATGATTGCTCCTTCACCTTTCGACCCGTGAATTTGATGGTGCAGGGTGGGGTGCCGGTTGTGTGCTCCGGCACCCCACCCCTGGTGTTACTTAGTGGCGATGTAAGCCGTTACCTCGGCGGAGACGCGGATCTCTGCGAGGGTGGGAGATTCCCATTTTTGGAGTTTTTCATTGGTGTTCATGTTTCTTTTCCTTTCAGTTGTTGGTGATTTTTGGTGGGTCTTTAGCTGGGCAGGGCGAACGCGATCACGGCGCTGCCGTGGCCCTGGCCCAAGAGTCCGGGAACGATGCCCTCAAGCCAGCCGCCCCAGCCAACGGGAACGACAACGTATTGCTTGCCGTCCACGCTGTAGGTGGAGCAGCTGCTGTGGTGGCCGCTGCCGCACTGGAATTCCCAGAGCTTTTCGCCCGTGCGGGCATCCAAGGCAACGAATTCACCGGTCGGGGTCCCCGCGAATACCAGGTCACCAGCTGTGGCCAGCACGGATGCTGCCATGGGGTAATCGATGCGCCAGCGCCACTTTTCTTCCCCGTAGGTGTCGAACGCACTGACCGACCCGGCCATGTTGTCGATGTCCACTTGGACACCGGCGCCCCAGTACGGGATGCCTTCCTTGAACTCGCGACGACGGCGGGTGGCGGTAGCGCCGACGTCGGCCACCGGGACGTAGAACAATTCCGTCTTCTGGCTGTAAGCAGCGTGGGTCCATTCCTTCGCGCCGGCAGGGCCAGGGTAGAAGTGAACGGGTTCGCCCTCTTTGTCCGGGTACTTGCGCGGGGTTACTTTCCCGTCCCGGGTGATAACGCCCCAGTCGATACGGTCCACGAACGGGGTGACATGCTGCAATTCACCGTTAGTGCGGTCCAGCACGAAGAAGTAGCCGTTCTTGTCGAAGTGGCCCAGCAGCTTCTTGCCATCGCGCTCGAACAGGGTCATCTCCATGGTGGAGTCGTAGTCCCACAGATCGTGCGGAGTGAACTGGTAGTGCCACTTGATTTCTCCCGTGTCCACATCCATCGCCACAACGCTGTCGGTGTAGAGGTTGTCTCCCTCACGGACCCCGCCATCGAAGTCAGGCGCCGGGTTGCCGGTGCCTGCGTAGTACAGGTTCAGCTCCGGGTCGAAAGTACCTGTCACCCAGTGGTTACCGCCGCCACGCTGCCACGCCTCACCATCAGCCGGCCACGTTTCCGAACCCGGCTCGCCGGGCTTGGGCACTGTGTAGGTCCGCCAGCGCTGCTCGCCCGTCTCAAGGTCCCAGCAGTCGATGTGCCCACGGACACCGAACTCGCCGCCGGCGCTTCCGGTGATCAGCGTGTCCTTGATGACGGTGGGAGCGATCGAGGCACTCTCGCCTGCACGCACGTCCCCAATGGTCTTCTGCCACACCAGTTCGCCATTGGTCGCATCCAAAGCCAGCAACTGGGCGTTCGGGGTCACAAAATAAACTTTGCCGTTGGCCACGGCGCAGCCCCGGTTGACGTTGCTGCAGCACAGCGAAACATCAAAAGGCACCGCATGCTTGTAACGCCAGAGTTCCTTGCCCGTCACCGCGTCCAGAGCCCAGAACCAGCCGTCCCAGCCGGTGACGAACATGACGCCGTCAACAACCAGCGGGCAGGCCTCGAAAGCGTAGGTCGATGTCGCTGCCATCTGGCCGGACTGCCCGGCCTGGAAGATCCAGGCCGGAGTCAGCTTGGCCACGTTTTCCGTGTTGATCTGGTCCAGCAGGCTATACCGCTGGCCATCATAGGCACCGTAGTAGGTCAGCCAGTTCTGCGATTCTGAACGGGCCTTAAGGAGCCGCTCGTAATCAATGTCATTTGTCACGGCGGGAGCAACACCAACCATGCTGCTCAATGCACTATGGTTGATCGCCTCGCCGGCGTCCACGTATTCAATAGTCATTGCTTAATCTCTTTCTAAGCTCGGGGCTGCGTTGGACGATCCAACCGGGCCTCCGGGGGGACCTCACCCTGGACAACGATCGCCGCAGTCAACCCGCGGCCCTCGTCGTTGCCGCCTGGGGAGCTGTACCAGTAATAGCCCGGCCCGTCCAGGTTGATGGTCGCCCGGCCCTTGGAGTGGTTCACCAACCAGAGGAACTTCTGATCCCCGTTGCTGGGCAACAAACAGGCATGTGTGTTCTTGTCATCGTTAATGACCGTCAGTTCCAGGACACCCCCATGCGGCAGGACCAGAATCGCGGGATCCCAACAGACCTCGTCTTCCTTGATCCGGAGCGTGGCCTCCATCGTCCCGTCAGCACGCTCACTAGCCTCCGCAATAGTGCCCGTGGCCAACACACGACCCATGGATGCCTTGTTTTGTCCGTCCAAGCCAAACTTGGCCAAAAGATCAGACCGTTCTTCGGTCATCAATTCATCCGTGCTCGTCATCGGACATCACCTCCTCGTGAAATCACCTACGTAGTAACCAGACCCCATCCCAAAAACCACAGAGCCCGCCCGCTCAATCGAGCAGTGAGTGATAACCGTATGTCCCCTCCAAACCCGCAACCAGACACAACCGCCGGACCACTTCAGCCGCCCGCTCACCACCCTCAAGGCACCGCCCACACCCCGAAAAGCCAAGGGGATATCCATTTCGGATGAGTGCGGATCTCATAAATTGCAATGTGGCGGCGAGCGAACATGGCATCGAATCGAGTCCGGATGCGGATTTCGAACCGTCTCATCTACGGACTTCCCTGCCCGGTGACGGCACAGAGGGAATGATTCTGCCGTCTCCAGTGACTCCCTCTCAGGAGCAGGTCGCCAAACCTTTTGAATCGCAGGTGGGGCAGAGATTTCCCGCCAAAATCCGGAGTGGGCGGTGGGTTGGAGGTTGCGAGCGGGCTGTTGGGGTGGTCAGGCGGTTGTGTCTGGTTGTGGCTATTGGAGGGACATACGGTTATCTCTCACTGCCCAATTGAGAGAACGGTGGCTCTGAAGTTCCGGGGGAAGCGATCCCGTGACGAACTACTTCCCACCAATCCTGAACAGAAGAAGAACACCATGAACACCAACCACAACGGCCGGAGTTGGGAATCTCCTACCTTCGTTGAGATCCGCGTCTCTGCAGAGGTAACCGCCTACGTCGCAACCAAGTAGAACGTCAGGGCGGGGCGGCGAACCCCCCACCACCAACCGAAAAGCGAAGGGGCTTTATTCATGTGGATACGTATTCTGGGGTCAGCCGCTGGCGGAGGATTTCCCCAGTGGAACTGTGCCTGCCCGCAATGTCGTGCAGCCAGGACCGGAGCCCGCCCCTGCGTGCCCCGTTCCCAGTCCTCCATCGCTGTCAGCGCCAACCGGCAAGAGTGGTTTTTGCTTAATGCTTCACCGGACGTCCAGCGGCAGGTTGAGTCCTTCCCTGATCTCCACAATGACGACGGAAGCATCGGCCGGCTGCAGTCCGTTCTCCTGACTGATTCAGAGCTTGACCACACAGCCGGCCTCTTGCTGATGCGGGAGGGACGGGAGCTCCAAGTGCACGCTACCAAGTCGATGTACCAGACCCTCAACACCGGAACAGGACTACTTCGAATCCTTGGCGCCTACTGCCCCGTTACTTGGAAGGCGGTGGTTCCAGGCGTCGACGTCGATCTGGGCGAGGGACTGACATACCGGGCATTCAACGTCCCCACAACAAAGGCTGCGCGCTTCGAAGGTGCGGACAACTATGGCCGGGTAGTTGGTTATCGCATTACGGACACGGCCACCGATCGCAGCATTGTTTATCTTCCGTCGGTTCAACAGCTGACACCGCAGATCCTTGAAGAATTCGCTGGATGCTCCGCCTTGTTGATTGACGGTACGTGCTGGAGTGACGACGAGATGCCGGCCCTGGGTCTGGCTGGCAAGACATCCAGGGACATGGGCCACGTGCCGATCTCGGGACCACGCGGCAGTTTGGCGCTCATTTCACCCCTGCCAATTAAGCGAAAAATCTACGTGCACATCAACAACACAAATCCAATATTGCTCGACGACTCCCCGCAACGTTTGCAACTGGAACGGCAGGCCGTGGAAGTGGCCACCGATGGCCTTGAAATAGAAATCTAAGGAGCAACGATGACTGCCGTCCTCACACCGGACGAACTCGAAGAGTCCCTCCGTTCGCACGCCAGGCAATACCATAGCGAACACCCCTTTCATCAGCGGATGAATGAGGGAACCTCCAGCCGCGAAGAAATCCGGGGTTGGGTAGCAAACCGCTATTACTATCAGATCAATATCCCGCGGAAAGACGGTGCAATCCTCAGTAATTGCCCAGATCCTGACGTGCGGAGACGCTGGGTGCAGCGCATCATGGATCATGACGGCACCGTTCAGGGCACTGGAGGCATCGAGGCCTGGCTACGCCTGGGAGAAGCTGTCCGACTGTCCCGCGAAGAGATTGTCGACTTACGGCACGTACGTCCTGGGGTTCGATTTGCCGTTGACGCATATGTAAACTTCACGCGCACCCGTCCATGGGTGGAGGCGGTTGCGTCCTCGCTGACAGAGTTGTTTGCGCCGGACTTGATGGCTCATCGGCTCAATGCATTCGAGCGGCACTATACCTGGATCGACCCCGGCGAACTCTCCTACTTTCGTGCCCGGATCAGCCAGGCGCCCAGGGACTCCGAACATGGCCTTGAGATTGTGCGGACGCACTGCATCACCCCCGAAACACAAGCCGCCGCGGTAGCAGCGCTGTCATTCAAATGTGACGTGCTGTGGAGCATGCTCGATTCGATTGACCAGGCTTATGGACCGAATTAGCGGGACCGCTCGTCCGCGGCTTGCGCCGCATGTCCGCTTGGTGTTCAACGCCGCTCGCCAGCAGCATGCATTGTTGTCGCCGGAAACGGTGTTGGTTCTCAACGCTACTGGGGCTGCCATCGTCCAGCTATGCGACTCGAACCGCACCATCGCAGAGATCAGCGCCGAACTGCGCGGCCAATTCGATCAAGTTGCCGATGGCGACGTCCAAAGCTTCGTGGCAGCACTGGTCACCAAGCACAGCATGGAGGTAAGTCATGGATAAACCCTACGGACTGCTCGCTGAGCTCACGTATGCGTGTCCGCTTCACTGTTCCTATTGTTCCAACCCGCTCCAACTCGATGACTACCGTGATGAGCTCACCACCGATGAATGGCAACGGGTATTTACCGAGGCCGCCGAGCTGGGTGTTCTGCAACTTCACCTTTCCGGCGGCGAGCCCCTTCAGCGTCACGACATCGTTGACCTCGTCCAACACGCCAACCAACTGGGCTTGTACACCAACCTGATTACCAGCGGGCTCGGTTTGTCCACACGTCGTGCGGAGCAACTCCGCGCGGCGGGTCTCGACCACGTTCAGCTGAGTATCCAGGCCGATGACCAAGAGTTGTCGGACCTGATCGCCGGCACCCCCTCTTTCGAACGTAAGCAGGTGGTTGGAAAGCTCGTCAAGCAGCTGGGATGGCCGCTCACCCTGAACGTGGTGCTGCACCAGCAGAACATTGACAGAATCTCCGGCATTCTCGAGATGGCCGAGACGATGGAGGCTGACCGTATAGAACTCGCCAATACGCAGTATGCCGGCTGGGCGGGACTCAACCAGGCCGCATTGCTCCCCAGCAGGGAGCAGCTTGAGCGAGCAGAGGCTGTGGTCCAGGCTGCTCAAGAACGGCTCGGAGACCGCATGGACATCATCTATGTACTGCCCGACTACTACAGCAAATATCCCAAGCCGTGCATGGACGGTTGGGCCCGCCGGCAGTTCACTGTGGTTCCCAACGGCGAGGCACTCCCGTGTCCGGCGGCACATGAGGTGGCCCGTGGCTTGAAGATTCCTCCTGCGAGTGTTCGCGAACACTCGCTTGAGTGGATCTGGGAGGAGGCTCCCTTGTTTCAGCAGTTCCGCGGCGACGCATGGATGCCCGATCCATGCCGCAGCTGTGACCGCAAGGAGATCGACTACGGCGGCTGCCGTTGTCAGGCGTTTGCCCTCACTGGAGACGCCGCCCGGACTGATCCGGTCTGTCATCTCGCTCCGGATCACGGACTCGTTGAGGCAGCGCTGGCAGCGGCAAACGACCCCGCACGCCCCACAACGCAGCCCTTGATTCCCAGACCCCAAGTGGGCCGCACCAAGCGGTCAACGACGCCGGTACCGGCCACGAACGGAAAAACGCACGTAACGCTGTCATCGACGGTGTTGAAAGGAAAGTCATCATGATTGCACTTCTGGGGCTGGGATTCGCCCTGAGCCTGGACAATTTTCGAACCTCAGTGGTCCTCGGTGGACTCAAACCGTCCTGGCGCACATCGGTCAGAACGTCCGCAATCTTTGGCCTGTGGGATGGGCTGGCGCCCGTCGTCGGGATGCTGGTTGGCGTCTACCTCAGTACACAGATCGAGGACACAGCTGAGATCATCGGAGGCATCGGCCTGGCCGCTTATGGTTTGTGGATCACCATCAAAGCAATCCGTTCACCAGAGCATGCCGATCTTGACATGAAGACGGCACGGCGATGGTTGCCCGTACCCCTGAGCATCGACAACGTCGCCGCCGGCGCTGCTTTGGGCCTCGCCGGGCATGAGCTATGGGTTGCTCCCATCCTGTTCGCGTTCACCACCTTCGTCGTTTCAGTCGCCGGACACCAAATCGGCCGATCAATCGCCCACTTGATTCCCCGCATTCGTACCGACCTGCTAACAGGGATCCTGTTCCTCCTGATGGCAGTGCTGATGTTCACAGGCGTCGGAGACTTCTGATGTCAGGCAACCACGCGCGTGCACACGGGGCGAACAGCTCCCGGCCACCGTGCTACCGCTGTGGAGAGGCCTTCATTCCAGAGCAGGCCGAGAGGCACACCGCCCCCGTAAAGTGCGGCGTCTGCCCCCGTTGCACCATGGAACCTGCATGCTACACGTGCAGAAACATGTATTGTCCCTGTGAAATCCACGAACACGGATAGACCCGAATTTCAACAAGTGTGTTAAATGCGAAGAGCCCCGGCCGTGGTGGTCGGGGCTCTTCGTGAATGGTTGTCCGGCGGTGTCCTACTCTCCCACACCCTCCCGGGTGCAGTACCATCGGCGCTGTGGGTCTTAGCTTCCGGGTTCGGAATGGGACCGGGCGTTTCCCCCACGCTATGACCGCCGTAACTCTGTTACCCGACCCGGTCCCCCGTGTGTGGGGGGTGGGTGGGAAATCTTTGGGTTACAACTGTGGTGCTTGGTTGTTATTTAGTTGTTGGTTCCGGCAACCCGTGGTGGGTTGTTGTTCGGGAACCACATAGTGGACGCGTGCAGTGTGTTGTGTGGTGTAAGTTGTTGGC
>NZ_FNNR01000007.1 GCF_900106835.1 Arthrobacter sp. cf158 | reverse complement strand
TGCGGGAGTGCAGGAACCAAGGCTTGGGTTTCAAGCCACGGGTGCGCAGGTTGATCCCGGGCCCGGACGGGTAGCCGCGGCCACGCACGCTGGCGCAGCTGGCCGGCGACCCGGGCCACGCCAGCACCCCGGCCCTGACTCCAGCCCCAATTCCAGCTCCAGCTCCAGACCCCGCTTCGGCTCCAGTTCCAGTTCCAGTTCCAGTTCCAGACAGGATGATGAGTTCACCGTGTGGCTGCGCCGGCTCTACACAGCACCCGGAACGGGCGAGCTCCTGAGCATGGACTCCAAAGCCCGGCTCTTCCCACCACGACTCAGACGCTTCATTCAAACCCGGGACGATACCTGCCGCACCCCGTACTGCGACGCGCCCATCCGCCACATCGACCACGTGATCCCCTGGCACACAGGGGGTACCACCACCCTGAGCAACGGCGCCGGCCTCTGCGAAGCCTGCAACCACACCAAAGAAAACCCCCGCTGGACCGCGAAACCACTCCACGAGGACAACCACACACTCCACATCCGCACACCCACCGGCCACACCTACACATCCAAAGCCCCACCGCTACTGGGCCTCGGCCCTCCAGAACGTAGGCATCCTTGAACGCCAGGACCCGGAAGCCAGGAGCCAGGAGCCAGGAGCGAGGAGCCGGAAGCCTGGATCCCGTCTTGCGCCAGGAAAGTCAGCTCTGCGCGGTTTCCGGGGACTCTGAATTACGCTCTCGAAAGTCAGCTCCGCGCGGGTTCCTGCGACGCTGAATGGCGCCCGGAAAGTACGCGCGAGAAAACTTTTCAAAAAAGTTCGTACCCGGCGTAACCCTTTGGCGTCCCCCGACGATTACGTCATTGAAAGGGCCGAGCTGGAATTTGTCCCCCATCATGTTCCAGCTCGGCTCTTCCTTGTTCAGAGGAGTTTTCTGACGGACAAGCGGGCCTTCCTATGGATGGCCCGGCAGAGCAGTTACCCTTGGTGGGGTTATCCGTCGAGAAATGGCGGGTGGCCTGGCTATCAAGCCACGGACCTGCCGCCGATCGAAAGTCCCATAACTGTGACCGACGCATTGACCGATGAAGCGCTGAGTGCACTCAAGGGCAATAACGCGGAACTGTTCAGCGCCGTCTATCAGGCGTACGCGGGGCAGGTTCTCGGGTATTTGACTGCCAAAGGTGTGTCAGATCCCGAAGCAGTTACGCAGGATGTTTTCCTTGCGGTCCTTCCGCGGTTGGACGACCTGAGCGGTGGCGTATCCGGACTGCGGACTTTCATATTCTCGGTAGCCCATGCGCGCATGGTGGACGAGCATCGGAAGCACAGCCGGGCACCGGAACACCATGAGTTCGAGCCCGAGCGGGATACACGCGAATCGAGTTCTGCCGAGGCTGAGGCGATGATGCGGCTGGCTCCTCTGGAGGTGATGGCCCTCCTGGACCACCTCGGCGATGATCAGCGGGAAGTCTTGACCCTCCGCATCGTTGCTGGACTCACGGTTGAGCAGGTAGCCGAAATCATGGGGAAAACCGCGGGCGCAGTGAAACAGCTGCAACGGCGGGCTCTTATTACGCTCCGTGAGCATTCGGCAGTAAAGGAATACGTGTCGTCATGACATACAGGGATACAGAACGCGAAGCAATCGTGGACGAGCTCATGCTCGACGCCGATCTCGCCGACGCCTCGGACGTCCGGCAAACGCTCCTGTCACTGGGTTCCATGGCCAATTCGCCGGTTCCAGCCCCCAGCGCTGAACTCGCCGCGATGTTGGCTGGCCCTCACGACGAACTCTCCAAGCGCCGTTGGCGCCACAAGCACCGCACCGCCGTGGTCAGTGTTGCCGTGGTGGCAGCGATGGGACTCGGGGTGAGCGGCGTTGCCGCCGCGAGCTCGGGCTTCACCCGGAACCCGTCGTTCATTGATGAATTGGTGGGCAGGTTCCAGCCGGCCGTCGCAGCTCCTGAACTTCCCGTTCCGGACGCTCCAAGGATCACAACAGAGGCGGCTCCGGCCGTCGATCCTGCTGCGGTTCCGTCAGCCTCGGAAGCTGCGTCGATCCCCGTACCCGCGCCCGCAGCCCCAGCCGAAAACTCCGCGCAGGCACAGGCACAGGCAATCCCGGCAGCGCCCGCCCCCAACGCTCCAGCCCCTGCCGACGCAGCCCACAAGACTGCCAAGGACCCCCAGGAAACGGCGTCCCAGGACAAGGCGAGCCAGGACAAACCAACCCAAGTGCTGCCGTCGCGTCCGGACACAAAGCCGGAGGCCCCAAAACCGGACTCGTCGAAAGCTGCCGCGGCCACGCCTGCCAAGCCAGCTCACGGCGCGCAGGGCAACAAGCCCGGGCAGTGGTCTCCGGCGTTGACTGAGCAACGCGCAGAGGAAGAATTCCAGAGCGCCATCGATAAGTGGAAGCAGTGGTTGAAGCGCACAGGGCGCTAGAAGCACTATTTGGCTTGTTGGCCCTAGGCGAGGACCTGGCGCTTGGACGAGATCACGCCGGTGTCGAAACCGGCAAGGTGGAGCCCGCCATGGAAACGGGCGTGCTCGATTTTCACGCAGCGGTCCATCACCACGTTGAGGCCCGCGGTCTCGGCATCACGGGCAACGTCCTCATGCCACGAACCAAGCTGTAGCCACAAGGTCTTGGCCCCCGATGCGACGGCCTCATCCAGAACTCCGGGAAGGTCGTCGTGCTTGCGGAACACGTCCACGATGTCTGGAGACTCAGGCAGATCGGCCAGTGAAGCGTACGTCGGCTGGCCCAGGATTTCCTTGACCACAGGGTTCACGAAGTACACCTTGTAGCGCGTTGACGACTGCAAGTAGGTGGCCACGAAGTAGCTGGCCCGGGACGGTTTGTCCGAGGCGCCAACAATGGCGATGGACTTGGCCTCGCGCAGGAGTGACAGGCGCTCAGGCGCGGAGGGGCCTTCCCAGGTGCGTTCTGCGGTGCTCATGCCTTCGCTCCTACAGTTTGGGTGCCAACAGCGCAGGCATCCGCGGGTTCTTCATCAACCAAGGAAACAGCCGACTGTGCCTCGGTCAGTGCCTGGTCGAGGTCCCACAGAATGTCGTCCAGATCTTCCAAGCCCACAGAGATGCGGACCAGGTCCTCGGGGACACCTGCCGACTCGAGCTGTTCGGCGCTGAGCTGCTGGTGCGTGGTGGAGCCGGGGTGGATCACGAGGGTGCGCGAATCGCCCACGTTGGCCAGGTGTGAGGCCAGCTGCAAGGATTCGATGAATTTCTGGCCGGCCGCGCGTCCACCGGCAACGCCAAACGAGAACACCGAACCGGGCCCCTTCGGCAAGTACTTTTGTGCGCGCTCGAAGTGTGGGTGTGAGGGTAAACCTGAGTAGTTCACGTAGGCAACACGAGGATCGGCGTCGAGCCATTCCGCCACGGCCTGGGCGTTCTTCAGGTGCTCGTCCAGGCGTTGGGGGAGTGTTTCAACACCTTGGAGAAGCTGGAACGCGGAGAGTGGTGAGAGTGCCGGACCAATGTCGCGCAAGTGCTCGCACCGCAGCTTGGTGAGGAAGCCGTACTCGCCAAAGTTGCCCCACCAGGACACGTTTCCGTAGGAGGGAACGGGCTCGGTCATCATGGGGAACTTGCCGTTGCCCCAGTTGAAGCGTCCGCTCTCCACGATTACGCCGCCCAGGGTGGTGCCGTGTCCGCCCAGGAACTTCGTGGCTGAATGGATCACGATGTCGGCGCCGTGCTCGAACGGCCGCACCAGGTAAGGCGTGCTCAAGGTGGCGTCAACCACCAGGGGGATACCGGCGTCGTGCGCTACTTTGGCCAGCCCCGCAAGGTCCTGGACTTCCGACGACGGGTTGGCCACCACCTCGACGAACAGCGCCTTGGTGTTCTCCTGGATGGCGGCGGCGTAGTCCGCCGGGTCAGTTCCGGGCACGAACGTGGTGTCCACGCCGAAGCGGCGCAGCGAAACGTCCAGCTGCGTCACCGTGCCACCGTAGAGCTGGGACGCCGCCACAATGTGGTCGCCGGACTGCGTCAGCGCGGCGAACGTGATGAACTCGGCGGCCATTCCCGACGCCGTTGCTACCGCCCCGATGCCGCCCTCAAGGGAGGCGATGCGCTCTTCGAAAGCCGCGACAGTGGGGTTGCCGATGCGCGAGTAGATGTTGCCGTACTTCTGCAGCGCGAAGAGGTTGGCGGCATCATTGGTGTCTTTGAAGACGAAGGACGTGGTCTGGTAGATCGGGACTGCGCGGGCGCCATGCTCGGCGTCGGGAGTGCCGCCGGCGTGCAGGGCGCGGGTGCGGAATCCGAAGGTGCGGTCAGCCATCAGACGGCCACCGACTCGGCAACGGGTGTGGAGGAGAGGTCCAGCTCGGTGCCGTTCTTGCGGGCAAGGTCTGCCTCCAGTTCGCGGACGATCGGCAGGATGTCCTGGCCGAACGCGGCGATCTCCTCCTGGAAGTGGAGGTAACCGGTGAGGAACAGATTCACGCCGATCTTCTTGTACTCCACGATCCTCTCGGCAATCTGCTCCGGTGTGCCGATCAGCTGAGTCTTGAAACCGTCGTTGTACTGGACCAAGTCCTCGAACGTGGAGTCAGCCCACATGCCCTTGCCATCCTTGGTGGACGGGCCGGCTTCCTGCACGGCGTCCCGGAAACCCTGAACTGCGGGCTTGTGTGCCTTCTCCACGATCTCGCGAAGAGTGTCACGGGCTTCCTTCTCCGAATCGCGGGCGATTACGAAGCCGTTGAGACCAAACTTCGGCAAGGACAGTGCGCCCTCAGTGCCGCGCTTCGTCTCGCCCGATGCTGCCACAACGCCGGCGATGTTCTCCTTGAAGCCCTCAAGGTCCTTGCCGTTGGAGAAGTACCAGTCGGCGACGCGGCCGGCGGTGGCTTGTGCCGCCGTCGAGTTTCCGCCGAAGAAGACTTCCGGATGGGCGCGGCCGGGAACGTCAACGGGTGCCGGGTTCAGCGTGAAGTCAGTGATGTTGTAATACTTGCCGCCCTGGCTGTAACCCTGCTCGGTCCACAGGCCGCGGAGCACCTTGATGAATTCCTCGGTGCGGACATAGCGTTCATCGTGCTCCAGCCATTCGAGGCCGAAGTTGGTGAACTCGCTCTTGAGCCAGCCCGAGACAATATTCACGGCGGCGCGGCCGTTGGAAATGTGGTCCGCGGTGATGATGTATTTCGCCAGGACGCCGGGGTGCCACATGCCCGGGTGGACGGCGGCGATGACCTTGAGGCGCTCCGTGGCGGCGAGGAGCGCGAGGCTGAAGGACGTTGCCTCGTGTTGCTTGTCCGCGCCGTACGAAGCGGCGTAACGGGTCTGGGTCAGCGCGTATTCGAAGCCGGAGTTCTCCGCGATCTGCGCCAGTTTCTTGTTGTAGTCGAAGTCCCAGCCGGTGCGCTGCTCGATGGTGGACACCACCAAACCGCCGGACACGTTGGGAACCCAATAGGCAAACTTGAGCGGCTCGGAGAGTCGTGCGACGTTGCTGATCTCAGTCATGAATTTTCCTTTACTAGGGCCCGCTCGCGCAGGACGTCCTGGATGCCGGCAATTGCCGGTTCGTTCTGAAGTGAGGTGGTATCGCCCAGGGCGGTCCCCTCAAAAAGTTGGGTCAGCAGCCGGCGCATGATCTTGCCGCTGCGGGTCTTGGGTACGTCCGCCACCACGACGACGTCGCGCGGCTTGGCGATGGGGCCGATCTCCTTGGCCACGTGGTTGCGCAGGTTCGCGGCGACGTGGGCGGGAACGTCATCTGCGGCGTCATGTCGGAGCACGACGAACGCGACGACGGCGTGCCCAGTGGTGGGATCGGCCACCGGACAGACCCCGGCCTCCACCACCTCCGGATGGGACACCAGGGCGGACTCGATCTCGATGGTCGACAGCAAATGGCCGGAGACATTGAGGGTGTCGTCCACGCGCCCAAGGATCCAGATGTCGCCGTCGGAATCGTATTTGGCGCCGTCCCCGGCAAGGAACCAACCGTGCTCCGCGTACTGGCTCCAATAGGAGTCGAAGTAGCGCCGCGGGTTGCCCCACACGGTCCGGGCGATGGCTGGGCCTGGGCGGTCCACCACGATGAAGCCTTGGACGCCGGGTTCAGAAAGGGCTCCGGTCTCATCAACCACCCGCGTGCTCACACCGGGAAGTGGCCGTGCGGCGCAGCCTGGCTTGAACTCGGTGTCCGTGGGGGCGGGGGACATGATGGTGGCGCCCGTTTCGGACTGCCACCACGTGTCCACCATGGGTGCAGTACCGCCGCCGATGTTGTCGCGGAGCCAGCGCCAGGCCTCGGGGTTCACTGCTTCTCCCACGGTTCCCAAAACGCGAATGGAGGAGAAATCGTAGCTTTCCGGAACGCCATCGGGGAACCAACCCATCAGGGAGCGGACCAGCGTGGGTGCGGTGTAGTACTGGGTGACCTCGTAGCGTTCGATGATCTCGAAGTGCCTGCCGGGATGCGGGGTGTTGGGCGTGCCCTCGAAGATCACCTGGGTGACGCCGTTGGAGAGGGGGCCGTAGATCTCGTAGGTGTGGGCGGTGACCCATGCGAGGTCAGCCGTGCACCAATGCACGTCGCTTTCCCGCAACGAGGGGTCCGGGTTGCTGAATAGGTACTCGAAGCTCCACGAGGCCTGCGTGAGATAGCCACCCGAAGTATGGACCAGGCCCTTGGGCTTACCCGTGGTCCCGGAGGTGTACATGATGAACAGGGGAGTCTCGGCGTCGAAAGCGTCAGGCTCGTGAACGTCCGAGGCGGAGTCAACGACGTCGTGCCACCAGACGTCGCGGCCTTCCTCCATGCTGACGGTGGCCAGGTCCGCGGCCGGGGTGGTGCGGTTAATGACCAGCACATGCTCGATGGCATTGTCACCGGACACCGCGGCATCGGCGTTGTCTTTCACCGGCACAGCCACTCCGCGTCGGAACTGTCCGTCCGTGGTGACCAGGAGCTTGGCTTGTGTGTCCTCCACCCGGAGACGCAGTGCCTCGGCAGAGAATCCGCCGAAAACGAGTGAGTGGATGGCTCCGATGCGGGCTACCGCCAGAGTAATGATCACGGTCTCGGGGATCACCGGAAGGTAGATGACCACGCGGTCGCCCTGGGTGATGCCGAGTTCCAGGAGCGCATTCGCGGCTTTGGATACCTCCCGTTGCAGCTCCGCGTAGGTGATGGCTCGGCGGTCACCGGGTTCACCCTCGAAGAACAGAGCTACCTTGTCACCCCTGCCGGCAAGCACGTGCCGGTCCACGCAGTTGTACGCAACGTTCAGTTTGCCGCCGTCGAACCAGCTGATCCGGGGGCCTTGGCCCGCCTCAACATCCGTGGGAGTCCACGTGTGGGCGGTGTGCCACGGCTCATCCCAGTGCAAGCGGCGTGCCTGCTCTTCCCAGAACGCCACCGCTGATCCGCTGTCATCAAAACCGCTCTCATCAAAACCGCTGTGACGCGCCCGCTCGCCCAAATCAGCGCCGTGCACTGCGCCGTCCGTGGGCTCAGTCGAGGACCATCCCGCTGAGCCGTGAGGGGAGCCGGGCGCGTCAAGCAGCCCTGCTTCAGAGGCCGTCGCGTCCGAAGTGGTGTGTGAAATTTTGGGTACGGCAGTCGTCATGGGAAATCTCCATGCCTGGAGTTGCAGCGTTGCGACTCAAGGGATGGTCGCCCTCTGATTCGCTGGGATGGTAGTTCTCCACTAAAGCCGAACGTTCATTTGCCTCAAAACTTCCCGGACGCCCTGCGTAATATTCGCCCCGGGCGCCCTCTTTTCATTCAAAGATGCAGATTATTCGGTCAATCCGGCTGTGGGGGTGCAGGAGTAGGCTTGGGTGATGATGCATGTCAACGATCCAGCCGTCGTGGAGCGGTTGATGCGAACAAAAGGCACATGGGCCGTGGTTGGCCTGAGTACCAACCAGTGGCGTTCCGCGTACGAGGTGGCGCTCTATGTCCGCGACACCATGGGCATGGAGATCATCCCGGTGAACCTCAAGGGCGAGGACGTTCACGGCGAAAAAGGGTACAAAACCCTGGCTGACATCCCTGCGGCGAAGCACCCCATCGACGTAGTGGATTGCTTCGTGAACTCCCAACGCGTCGGGGCCGTCATCGACCAAGCGATTGCGATCGGTGCCAAGGCGGTCTGGCTGCAGCTGGGCGTGTTGGATGACGAAGCAACCCAGCGTGCCAAGGACGCAGGACTCGACGTGGTGGTGAACTCCTGCCCGGCGCGCGAAGGCTGGCATTACGGCCTGTAATTCCCCGGCGCTTTCCTCTGCTAGATTTCAGCTGAATCATTTCTTGAGTCTTGGGGGACAGCCATGTTCGGCGGCCAATCTGCGGTGCCATTTTCCACTCCCAGCAGACGGGCCATCTTCGGAGTCATGGGCGCCTCTGTGGTTGCCGGGTTGACGGCGTGCACTGCCGCCGAAGGCTCCGAGGGTTCCGTCAGCCTTGAAAGTTCGACGCCGGCGCTGACGCCCAGTGCCGCGGGCGGCTCACAGGTTGCTACCGCTACTCCTACGCCAATCCCCACCAAGCGCATCCGCCGCACGTTCATCCCGGACTACGCCTTGCCGCCGATCGTTGGGGGACTCGCACCGGTCATCACCAGGATCCCGACCAAGCATCCGGTGGTGTTCCTGACCATTGACGATGGCAACATCAAAACGCCGGAATCGGTGAAGCTCATGGCCGAGTACGACTACCCGGCATCCCTGTTCCTGACCAAGGACACCATCGCGGACAACCCGGCCTTTTTCAACGACTTCAAGGCCCAGGGCAGCCTGGTGGAAAACCATACCGTGACGCACAACATCAACATGGTGCGGCAGTGGGGTTACCAGCAGCAGCTGAACGACATGCTGGGCATGCAGGAGTACGCCTTGCAGCACTACGGGCGCCGCCCCACACTGTTCCGGCCCCCGGGTGGTGCGTACTCCACCGTGATGCGCCAGGCCGTGGCTGCCGCTGGGTTGAAGGCGATCATCACGTGGGAAGCCAAGGCCAACGCAGGAAAGATGGACTATCAGGTGGGCAACTCGCTGCGCCCAGGCGACATCGTCCTGATGCATTTCCGCGCCGAGTTTGCCGCGGACCTGGCTGCTTTCCGTGCTGCCCAGCTTGCTGCAGGGCTGGAAGTGGTGTTGCTGGAGGACTTCCTGGGCGTGGCGTAAGCGTGACCCCCGGCATGGACCGCCAGTAGGCTCGCTCCATGGATGTTTCCCGTCTCCGCGAGATTTGCCTGGGCTTTCCCGGTGCCTTCGAGGACTTTCCGTTCGGCCCCGAGACGTCGGTGTTCAAGGTGCGTGCCGCCGTCGCCGGTGGTGCCCGCCATGAGTCGAAGATGTTCGCGCTGTCCTCCATGGATCCGGATGACTGGTCTGTGAGCCTCAAATGCGAGCCTGCCTTGGCCGAGCAGCTCCGCGCAGCCCACCCCGAAATCACCGGTGCCTGGCACATGAACAAGACCCACTGGAACGGCGTTCGGCTTGATGGTGGCCTGCCCGATGACATGGTCAGGGACATGGTGGAGGACTCCTATGACCTGGTGGTGGCCACCCTGAGCCGCAAGCAACAGGAGCAGCTGGGGTGGGCCAGACTCACCAATCCCAAGGGCGGCTGACACGCCCGCGAACACCTCCCCACGGCGCTGACATGGGACTAGATTGATACTGCATACCTAAAGACCTCAGCTACGGGCTGGTCAGGAGCGGTTTGATGCTGGATCAGAAAACACTGGACCACCTATGGAACTTTCGCGATCCGGCAGCCTCGGAGGCCACCTTTCGCGCCGCAATGATCGAGAACACTTACGACGCCGATGAGCGCGCTGAGCTGGCAACCCAACTTGGGCGGGCCATCGGTTTGCAAGGCCGCTTCGAAGAAGCCGATGCGCTGCTGGACAACATTGACGACGACGAGCCGACAGTAGGCGTGCGCATCCTCCTGGAGCGCGGCCGGGTTTTGAACTCCGGCGGACGTGCTCCCATGGCTGTGCCTCTCCTGGAACAAGCGGCTGAGTTGGCGGACCACCTGGGTGAGGAATTCCTGGCTGTGGACGCCCTCCACATGCTGTCCATCGCGGACGGGGCAAACGCCGAGGTGTGGATGCGCAGTGCGCTCGAATATGCCTCCACAGCCCATGATGATCGAACCAAAGGCTGGATGATTGCTTTGCACGCAAGCCTGGGCACGTTTCTGAGGGGTAAAAACCGGCTCACGGAGGCCATGGTGGAGTTCCAATTGGCCGAACAATGGGCGGAACGACTGGGAACTGAGCGGCAAAGGGCATCAGCCCGGGAAGCGATCACTGAGTGCGGAGAAGCACTCGCCGAAGGTCCGTAGAAAGATCACGCTTTGACAAATGTTGATCGAAACTGCCGCGAAATATTGATTTTCAATCATTCGTGGTGAATTATGTCACAGAAGGTTGGTGCTGCCAGAGCGCCAACCCAGACTGTCTGACTGAACGGCTTTCCCGCCGAAACAGTCGACACTACGAGTCACTGGAGGGTTTAGAAATGAACGTTCAGCACCAGTCCGTCGGTCGCCGTGGATTCCTGCGCGGAGCACTCGCAGCAGCCGTGCTCGTGCCCATGGGGGGAACCATTGCATCCTGTGCTGCAGGTGGCGGTACAACCACCACCGGTCCCACGGGCACCGTCTCCGACACCAACCCGTTCGGCATGGCAGACAAGGCCACCATCGACGCCGTCATCTTCAAGGGCGGCTACGGCATCGACTACGTCGAGTTCGCAGGCAAGATCTTCGAAAAGACCCACGAGGGCTCCACCGCCAAGATTTCCCCGTCCACGGACATTGCCCAGGAACTCCAGCCGCGCTTCGTAGGCGGCAACCCGCCGGACCTGATCGACAACTCCGGTGCCAAGGCCATCGGCTTCAGCACCATCCTTGCCCAGCTCGAAGACCTCACCCCCCTTGTAGAGGCAAAGAACCTCGAGGGCAAGGTCATCAAGGACACCCTGTACACCGGCGTACTGGCTCCAGGCACCTTCGACGGCAAGTTGGCAGCCCTGAACTACGTGCTGACCGTCTACGCCATGTGGTACTCCGATTCCCTGCTCAAGGAAAACGGCTGGACCGTTCCCAAGACCTGGGATGAAATGTACGCACTGGGCGAGCAGGCGAAGGCCAAGGGCAAGTACCTGTTCGTGTGGGGCAAGGAAGCGGCCACGTATTACCAGGAAATGGCTATCGCCTCCGCTATCAAGGAAGGTGGCGACGACGTCCGCCTCGGCCTGGAGAACCTCAAGGCAGACGCTTGGTCGCACCCGGCTATCCAGTCCGTGTTCACCGCCCTGGACAAGATCGTCAAGGCAGGCTTCTTCAAGCCCGGCGGCTCCGGCACGCAGTTCACTGCGGCCCAGGCACAGTGGAGCAACGCCCAGGAGGCCGTGTTCTACCCGTCCGGTTCGTGGATCGAAAACGAGATGAAGGACCAGACCAAGTCCGGCTTCAACATGATGGGTGCACCCGTTCCCACCGCGAGCGCAAGCCCCAAGATGCCCTACACCGCGCTCCACAGCGCTGCCGGCGAGCCGTTCATTGTCCCGTCGCAGGGCAAGAGCGCTGCCGGTGGCAAGGAACTGCTCCGCATCATGCTCTCCAAGGAAGCTGCCACCAACTTCGCCAAGACCAAGTTGGCTCCCACCATCGTCAAGGACACCGTTCCGGCCGATGGCTTCGGTTCCACGGCGCTGGTTTCGCAGACCAAGCTGCTGGGCGATGCCGGTGAGGATATCTTCACCTGGAACTTCATTGACCTGTACGGCACCAACAAGGATCAGCTGGTTGTCTGGAACAGCTTCCTGGACGGCAAGTCGGACGTCGCTACCCTGACCTCCGCACTGCAGAACATCACCGACAAGGTCCGCAACGACAGCTCGGTCAAGAAGATCGAAGTGAAGTGAGTTCAGTGAAAACTCAGCAGAGCCGGAACGACGACGGCCTGGCCGCCGTCGTTCCGGCGACGGCTCCACCGCAGGTCATCAAGCGGCGGCGGAAGCCATTGACGTGGGACAAGGTCAGTTTCTTCGCGGTGTTCCTCGGACTGCCGCTGGCGATCTACCTCTTGTTCGTGATTTGGCCGTTCATTCAGGCTTTTGGTTACTCGTTGACGGACTGGTCCGGGTTTTCGCCCACCCAGAACTTCATCGGACTTGAGAACTACAGCAAGATTTTTACGGACGATATCTTCATGAAGGCCATGGGGAACAACATCCTCCTGGTCATCTTCCTGCCGATCATCACTATTATCCTGAGCCTGATACTGGCGTCTTTGGTGACCGTGGGTGGCAGCAGCAAGGGCCAGATCAAGGGCCTGCGGAACTCCAGCTTCTACCGTGTGGTGTCCTTCTTCCCGTACACCATCCCCGCTATCGCCATCGGCATCATGTGGGGGCAGATCTACGATCCCTCCGGTGGCTTGCTGAACGGCATCCTGACCGGGCTGGGCATGGACCAGTTCAAGGACTTTGCCTGGCTGGGCGACAAGAACACCGCCATGATTGCCACCATGTTTGTGATCGTGTGGGGCTTTGTTGGCTTCTACATGGTCCTGTTCGTGGCCGGCATCAAGGGCATTCCTGCCGAGCTTTTTGAGGCCGCCAGGATCGATGGCGCGGGTCGCTTCCGCACCGCAGTGTCCATCACCATCCCCCTGATCCGGGACAACATCCAGACCGCCTACATTTACATGGGCATCCTGGCCTTGGACGCGTTCGTTTACATGGCTGCCCTCAACTCGGGCGGTGGGCCGGACAACTCCACTTTGGTTATGGCCCAGCAGCTGTTCTTCACCGCATTCAGCAAGGGACAATTCGGACTCGCCAGCGCCATGGGTGTTGTGTTGGCCGTTGCCACGCTGATCTTCTCCGGCTTGGTATTCGTGGTCAACCGGCTCACCGGCGGAGATAAGGATGTGAGTCTGTAATGACAACAAAAGTCTCAACTCCGGAAAGGAAGTCGCTGCACTTCCAACCGCGGACGCCGGCAACCTCCACCAGCGACAAAGTGGTGGGAGCCGTTTCACACACGGCGCTGACCATTTGGACGCTCATCGTCATCCTTCCGCTCCTGTGGACGTTCATGTCCTCCTTCAAGACGTCCAGCGAGATCTTCGCTTCGCCGTTCGCCTTGCCTGCGGAATGGAAGCTGGATAACTACGTCAAGGCATGGAGCGAGGCCGGCATTGGATCTGCCTTCCTTAACTCCGTGCTGGTGGTGGCTGTGGCCTTGGTGATCGTCATGGTCCTGGGCGCCATGTGTGCCTACGTTCTTGCCCGGTACACCTTCCCGGGAAGCAGGGCCATCTACTACCTGATGCTGGCCGGACTGACGTTCCCGATCTTCCTGGCCATGGTGCCGTTGTTCTTCGTCCTGAAGAACATGGGACTGCTGAACACCCTGCCGGGACTCATCCTGGTGTACGTGGGCTTCGCGCTTCCGTTCACGGTGTTCTTCCTCTTCTCCTTCTTCAAGTCGCTGCCGCACGAAATCACCGAGGCAGCAGCGCTGGACGGAGCAGGGGAGTGGCGGACGTTCTTCCAGGTCATGCTGCCGATGGCCAAGCCGGGCCTCGCCTCGGTTGCCATCTTCAACTTCCTGGGCCTGTGGAACCAGTTCCTGATTCCGGTGTCCATCAACGCCGCCGGTCCGCGCGTCCTTTCCCAGGAACTCGCGGCCTTCGCCGGCCAGATGGGCTATGCCGTGGACTATGGCGCGCTGTTCGCAGCCGTCAGCGTCACCGTCATTCCGGTTCTCATCGTCTACGTGATCTTCCAGCGCCAGCTGCAGGGGTCCGTCTCGCAGGGCACCTCAAAGTAGCAGGCACCTGAGTAGCACTGGCACGCTAAAACAGCGTTCGACGGCGGTCCGCACCTTGTGGTGCGGGCCGCCGTCGGGCGTTAAGGCAGTGGCGATAACGGCAGTGACAGAATGGAACGGATCTGTAGTGCAACGAAAGGCAGCAGCCCGTGATCTTTATTGTGGTCAAGTTCAACGTCAAGCCCGACTGGTCCGAGCGGTGGCTGGACCTGGTTGCCGACTTCACCGAGGCAACCCGTGCGGAGCCGGGCAACCTGTGGTTCGACTGGTCCCGCAGCGTGGACAACCCGAATGAGTTCGTGCTGGTGGAGGCTTTCCAGGACGACGCGGCGGAGGCGCACGTCAACAGCGGGCACTTCAAGAAGGCCATGGCGGACATGCCGCAGGCGCTGGTGGAGACGCCGCACATCATCAGCCGGCAATTCGAAGGCAGTGGCTGGGATCGTATGGGTGAGCTGACCATCGCGTAGCGGGCCATTGCCCAGCTGAGCGTTAAAGAGGCGGTGCCGGACTCATGGAGTCCGGCACCGCCTCTTTAAGCGCTACTCAGCACTCGTCAGAACATCCAGGGGATTTCTGCGTGGCCGAAGTCGCTGAACGAGCCGAAGCGGCCTGCCTTGAAGGCCAGCACCTCGCCGTCCCGGTCCCGGCACGTGGTGACCTGTCCGAAGAAAACCTGGTGATCTCCGACGTCGTACTGCTGCACAACGGTGCAGTCCGCCTGGGCGAGGGCGCCCTTGATGACCGGCAGGCCGCTGTCCGTGATGTCAAAGTCGCCGTCGCCGAAGCGGTCGCCGCCACGGACTGCGAATCGCCGGGCCACTGACTCCTGCTTGGCGCCGAGGATGGACACGGCGAATTTGCCGCTCTCCATCAGTGCCTCTCCGGTCCGGGTGCCGAAGTTCAGCGAGATCATCAGGATGGGTGGTTCCAGGCTGATGGAGGTCAGCGAGCTGATGGTCATCCCGTACTGCTCATCCTCGTGCTGGGTGGTCACCACAGCGACGCCGGTGAGGAAGCGGCCCATGGCGCGGCGCATCCCCATGGCGTCGGGGATGGTGAAGGCTGGTGCCAGGCTCATGTCAGTTGCTCCGCTCCGCTGGTGCCGGATCCGTGTAGTACCGGACTTCGAACATCCTGGCGCCGTTTTCCGAGACCCACGGTCCGTGTTCCATGCCCGGCGGGCGGGTGGCCCAGTCGCCGGCTTTGAAGGTTTTGCCGAGGCGCTGGTCCACGAACGAGCCCTCGAAAATGAAGACCTCTTCCCAGAAATCATGGGTGAGGACGCCGTTGGCGGAGGTGTCCGTGCCGGGCTCGAACTTGAGGATCCGGGTGACGCTGTCGTTGTCCGAATCCCGGGCGAGGATGGCCTCGGACAGGCCCTCGATGTGCGGGTTGCAGGGTGCGAAGTCCACCGAGGAAACAGGGGTGAACTCGAATTCGGGCTTTGCCATGGTCAGATTCCCTCCGAATCGGTGGTGCTCTGGATGCTGTAGGAACCGAGGAACGTGTCCAGCTCCGCTACCAGGGCGTCGTAGCCGTAATTCCTGTAGGTGTAGGCGCCGCGGACAACGAACGGTGCACCGGCGTAGAACATTTCGTACTGCTGATGGCGGCCGGCGAACTCGGAACCGATGATGTCCCAGGCCAACTTGAAGAGCTTCACCCGTTCCTCGCTGGCGACGCCGGGGGACTGCACGTAGCGTTCCATGTCCGGTCGGGTGACGCTGCTGGTCATGTCAGCGATGCTGGAGGGCAGTTGCAGGACGCCGCCACCTACCAGGTCGCGGAGGATCGAGATCACGCGGGGGTAGGTCTCGGATTGCAGGCCCATGGCCCCGTACAGTGCGCTCTTCCCCGGAATCCGCATGCCGGCGTCGTCCGTTGTCGCCGTGTATTCCGCGGCGAGGACGGCCGATTCAACGGACTGCACAATCGCGGCGAGCTCGCCGAGCTTCTCCTGGACTCCGGGGATCTTGTCCGTGCCGTTCACCTGGGTGACCTTGCGGGCCACGGAGGCGATGAACTTCAGCTTGGTGGAGAACCGGATCTGGGCCTGCCAGTTGCCCAGGGCGTGGGCGCCGGTGTCGAAGAACTGGCGGCGCAGGGTGTCGATGTTCCGGTTGATGAACACGCGGTCCCACGGGATAAGGACGTCATCGAAGACCACCAGGGCATCCGGCTCGTCGTAGTGGCTGGTCAGCGGGTAGTCGAAGTCGCTGGTGGCTGCGGGCGCGAACGGGCGGCGGCAGTAGAGCTTCAGGCCGTCGGTGGCTACCGGGATGGCGAAGCTGACGGCGAAGTCAACATCGTCCGGCCCCAGCGGCTTGATGCAGGTGACAAAGACTTCATCAGCGATTGCGGCGCCGGTGGCGAGCATCTGCGAACCGCGGACAATGATGCCCTCCTCGGTTTCACGCACGACGCCCACCTGCAGGTATTCGCCTTCCCACCCTGACGCTGTGGTGGCGCGGGAGACCTGCGGGGGAATGATCGCGTAGGACAGGTACAGATTCTCGGACAGGATCTTCTTGTAGTACCGCTCCACGTTGCCGGCGAAGTCGCGCTCGTCGTTTTTGAACACGTCCGCGTGCGAGCCAAACGCGGCGAAGAACGTACCAACGTGGTCCGGGCTGCGGCCCACCCAGCCGTGCGTGTGCTTGGCCCACTTCTCGATTGCCTGGCGCCGCAGCACCAGTTCCTCCTGGGTGCGGGGAGCGGCGAACGTGCGGTTGGCTGGTCCGTCGATTTCCTCCGAATGGAACTGCATGCCGTTGGCGGGATCGGCTGCGATGTCGAACAGCTCTGACATGGTCCGGGCAACCTTCGCGAACGCCGGGTGTTCCAGGACGTTGCCGACCACCTCGCCATCGAGGATCACTGTCCGGCCGTCGTTCAGGGACTTCAAATACTGCTTACCGGTTCTCATCGAAGTGAGCCTTTCTTGATTTTGTAGTTATGTTCAATGGTGGTCCCATTCGGGAAGGAGAGCTCCAACTTCCAGGAAGTTCCGTTCACGAACTTCCCGTCCAGCAGCGGCAGGGTGCCGCCGAGGCACATGAAATCGGCGTCGCCGATGTCGGTGCGGGCCAGGAGGCGCTCGACGACGTCCGCCGGCTTGCGCAGGCCGCTCAGCGAACCCTCCTGGTACAGTTCCCCGTCCACCCAGGAGCGCGCGATGCACTGATCGAGGTCCAGGTCCTCCAAGGATTCGACCGCGATGACCTCACCGGCGATCGGCTTGGGACAGGCCCGCTTGGAGTCCCCGATATCCCGGGCCTCGATGTCACGGTCCGTGTGGTCCGAACCGATGCCCAGGTAATACTGGCCGTCGTGGCGAAGGTAGAGGGGTTCGATCTCGCCGGAGGTCAGGTTCTCCGAGGTGTCATGCTCGCCCGAGGTCTCGAACAGGTCCGAGTCCATGCGGTAGAACATGGGCACTTCCGGCGGTGGTGCTACGCCGATGGCTGCCAGTTCGTCGATGTGGTGCTGGACCGCCTTCGGGTCCCGGCCTGTGTAGCCGGCCACCACTGCGTGGAAATCCGAGACCACGATTGTCTTGTCGGTGCCCACCACCCTGAAGGTGAGTGGGACTTGCCTTGTCGTTTCCATGTTCTCCCTTAGACGGTCAACGTTTGGTAGTTACTGAGGCGGTCGTTGATCACCGGAAATTCGGTGCGGACTGCGTGGACCTTGCCGGGATCGATGTCCACCATGAGCACTGATTCCCCGGCATCTGCCTCGGCGATGACGGCGCCCGTCGGATCCACCACCCTGCTGTGTCCGCCGAGTTCCACGCCTTCCTGGGTGCCGGCGGCGTTGCAGGCAATCACGAAGATCTGGTGCTCCACCGCACGGGCAGTGGTGAGGAGGCGCCAGTGTTCGCGTCGCGCTGCGGGCCAGGCTGCCGGGACAATCACGATTTCCGCGCCACGGGTGCTCAGCTCCATCCACAATCCGGGGAAGCGGAGGTCGTAGCAGGTGATCCCGGAAACTGCACCGAACGGCAGCTGGGCCACCGGAAGGGCGGAGCCTGCCGTGAGGAGGCTGGCCTCCTTGGACTTGTAACCGAACACGTGGATCTTCCGGTACGTGTGGACCACGCTGCCGTCCGGTCCCAGCAGGATGGAGGTGTTGCTGAGCTGGCCGTCCTCGCCGGCTTCAATGATGCTGCCGAGGTGGAGGTGAACGCCTAGGTCTGCTGCCACCCGCGAGCACATGGAGACAGTGGGGCCGTCCAGTGTTTCCGCGAGATTTTCGTAGTTATCGAAGTGGAAATAGCCGGCGCTCCAGAGTTCCGGGAGGACGATCAGATCGGCGCCGGTGATCCCGCGCAGGATCGCTTCGATGCGGTTGATCCGGTCCTCACGGGTTTCAGGGTCCGGGCTGGCCACCTGGACGAGGGCGATTCTCATGCTTGTTCCTTACTCACAGAGGCGGGCTGGTCCAGGTCGCTGAGCCGCAGCCCTTTGGTTTCCTTGGCGAACATCACCGAGACCATGGAGATCAGGCCCATGGCGGCGAGGTAGATGCCGATCGCATAGCCTGTGCCGAAGGCGCTGTAGAGGGCCAGGGCAATGATCGGGGACAAGGAGCCGGCGATTAGTGACGCCAGGTTGTAGGACACCGAGGTGCCGCTGTACCGCACATCCGTGGGGAAGAGTTCGGAGAAGAAGGCTCCGATCACCGAGCTGTAGGCGGCGAAGATCAGCAATCCACCAACAGCGGCGGCGATGATGCCCCACAGCTGGCCGGTGTTCAGGAGGAAGAAGAACGCGAACGCCCACACCATGGTGGCAATCGAGGCGCCAATCAAGATGGGCTTGCGGCCCACTTTGTCCGCGTAGAGCGCCAGGATGGGAATGGCGACGACGGCGACGCCCTGGCCGATCATGACGGCGGTGAGTCCGGTCTGCCTCTGCAGTCCCATGATCTGGGTGACGTAGGTGATGATGAACAGCGAGTAGATGTAGAAGCCCGCGTTCTCGCCCATACGGCTGCCGGTTGCGATGAGGATTTCACGCCAGTTGCGGCGGAACAGGATGGTCAGCGGCATCTTCCGTTCCTTGTTGCCTTCGGCTTCGCGCTTCCGCTGTGCTTCCTTGAACAGCGGGGTTTCCTGAACGTAGAGCCGCAGGACGAGGCCAATGACCACCAGCAGGGCAGACAATCCGAAGGCGATGCGCCAGCCCCATGCCAGGAACTCGCTCTCCGGCATGGTGGCAGCCAGCACGGCCAGCACACCTGCTGCCATCAGGTTGCCCAGGGGCGGGCCCATGTTGGGCCACGAGGCCCAGAAGGCGCGCCGGGCGCTTTCATTGCTGTGTTCGGACACGAGGAGGACGGCCCCGCCCCACTCGCCACCGAGGGCAAATCCCTGGATCAAGCGAAGCAGCAAGAGCAGTAACGGAGCGGCAATGCCGATCGCGGCGTACGAGGGAATGAAGGCGATGAGGGTGGTGGCGACGCCCATGAGCATCAGGCTGGCCACCAGCGTGGCGCGGCGACCGTGCTTGTCGCCCAAATGGCCAAGGACGATGGCACCGATCGGACGGGCCAGGAAGCCGGCAGCAAACGTTCCGAGTGCCAGCATGGTGCCCACCAGGGGATCATCGGTGGGGAAGTAGAGCTTGTTGAATACCAGCGCGGCGGCCGTGCCGTAGAGAAAGAAGTCGTACCATTCGACGGCAGTGCCGGCCAGGCTTGAAGCAGCCACGACGGGCAGGCTGGAGTGCTTCTGCTGCCTCAGTTCTGCTTTCTTCAAATCGGTCATTCTGGGGATCCTTTGCGAGGGGGAGACGTGGGCTTCGGTTGAGTCAGAAGGCCGGTCTCCCAGGAAATTGGGGTTTTCCGATGCGTGAGCGGAGTCACTGAACATCACTGTAGACGGGTTGTATACAACCTGTCTATATTTGAAGCAGAAGTTTTCCGAACGTCCCTCAGCTTCTGAACACAACTCGTATACTGGGCTTCGCGAGAAAGGCTCTGCATGATCCAGATGACCCCCGCTGCACAGTCGCAGCCAGAAGTGGCCTACCAGTGGATGAAAAGCTACATCGCAGCCCTGCCCCGTGAGGAAGAGACTTTTCTCAACGAGGGAGTCCTGGCCAAGACCACCGGCACGTCACGAACCCCTGTGCGAGAGGCCCTGCTGCGCCTCGAAGCTGAGGGGTTCGTCAAGCGGATCCCGCACAAAGGCGCCTATGTCCCGCCGATCTCCGATCCCGACGTCCGCGCCATCCTGCAAGCCAGGTCCGTTGTGGAGAAATGGGCGGTCTCCGCACTGGAGACCATGCTGGACGCCCAGATCGATGCCTTCCAGCAAGTCATTGACCAGCAGCAGGAAGCCAAGGATGATCCAGCCCGGTTCATCGAGTTGGACACCGAGTTCCACACCCTCATGGTCCGTGCCGGAGGGAATCCCGTCCTGGCCGATTTCTACGCTTCGCTCCGGCAAAAGCAACTCAGGATCGGCGTCAAGGCAGTTAGCCAGGGAACAGACCGCGCGGGGGACGTCCTCAGGGAGCATCAGTTGATCGTCGATGCCCTCCGCAGCCGCAGCCTCGAAGCAGCCCACCAAGCCATCGACGCCCACCTGGACTCCACACGCTTGGCCGTCATCGGCTACTAGTCCTCGCTGTGCAGCACCCGCTGCCGTGCACTGAGCAGCTCAAACTCCGGACGGGCCGCCACAAACCGTTCAACGGCGTCGAGCACTTGCTGAAGATGGGAGTGGTCCGGAGCCACCAAGGCGACCCCAATCAGAGCGCGCCGATGCTGGTCCTGCAGGCCTGTTTCGGCAGCAGAAACATCGAAGCGCCGCTTCAGCTCGGCCACCAAGGGCCGAATCAGCGAGCGCTTCTCCTTGAGACTATGGACGTCGCCCAAAAGGACGTCGAACTCAATCCAGCCGATCCACATGATTCATTATCACCGCAGGTCACAGGCATATGGGCAGAGGGGTCTTGAGCCAATCTTGAGTCAATCTTGAGCCAACGCAGCAATGCGCCTTGAGTTCCACCCGGCATTGTCTATGAGGTTGGCCCACAACGGCTGACAGACTCATTCGCTGCTAGTTACTCAGGACTGACATCGTGCCCCTCACCCCTGCCCGATCCCGTACCCGATCGCGTGCCGCGGCCGTTATTGTCGCGTGCGCCGCAACCCTGGCCCTCTCCGCCGTCACAGCTCCGGGAGCCCTCGCGGCGCCCTCGCAAGGATCTGCCCTGCAGACCTCCTCCAGCGTTTCTGCGTTGGCCGGCCAAAATGAGCAGACACTGGTGGTGCCGGTGACGGCAGGTCTGGAACCCACACGGGTGAAAGGGGCCATTTCAGTGTCCGGAAAGCCGGAAGGCACGGTCCGCGCAACGGTCAACGGCAGGGTCATCCTGGAAGCCAACGCGTCAGCGAACCTTGTCCTGGACGCAAGGGTCAGCAACGCCGACATCACCAACCAGCAACTGACAGTGGGGCTGCAGTTCGTCCCGGCAACCCAGACCATGTGTGTTGTTTCCAACGCCACGGCCACCCTCTCCAACCTGGTGGTCGATTTCAGCGGCACCGCCATGGTTCCCACCACGGTGGGCGAGTTCTTCCCGGTGTCCGTCCCCGCCGTCGTGCTTCCCGTCCCCGCGGATCCAGGCGCCGATGTTTCCGCGGCCATCATGACCGCGACAGCCGCCATGTCCCAGCGCTACCCGGACGCTGCCATCACGGTGGTTCCTGAGGCCGAGGTGGGGGCCCGCACGGCAGGCCTCCCGGCCGGCAGCCGGATCCTCAGCGTAGTGGCCGATCAGGGCGGGATCAGCACCAAGCTGGGCACCGCTGCCGGCCTGCCCCAGCTCATCCTCAGCGGCCACGATGAAGAGCTCCGCACAGCAGCCCGCGCGCTCGCCAGCGACAAGACCGCGCTCGCAGTGACCTCTTCAGTGACGGGCCTGACCTCCGCCCTGCCCGCGGCCCCCGGCCTGACCCAGAGCCTCAAGGACCTGGGCAGCACCACGCTCAAGCTGTCCGGCTACGGGACTCCGGAATCCTACGTAGGCGTCACGCAATCGCAGTTCGGCGGCCCCGTCTCCTCGGTGAAGGTCCAGCTCAAGGGCACCCACACAGCAGTTCCGGACAACGCCCAGGCCCAGATTTCGGTCTTCTGGAACGATTACCTGCTCAGCTCCAAGAACCTCGACGGCGGTGACACCTTCACGGTGGACGCTGACGTTCCAGCCGGGCAGCTTCAGGCGAAGAACGGCCTCCGGATTCGCCTTGCCGCCCTTCCGGCCGGCGGTGATTGCACCGGGCCTGCGGGTGTCATGCCCATGGAAGTAACCCTTGACACCGCGGGAAGCATCCTGGCCGCTGTTCGCGGCGGCTCCACGAAGGCCGGCTTTGCACGCTTCCCCCAGGCGTTTGGCCAGAGTGTTCCGGTGGCATTCGGAGACGGAAACGCCCAGGCAAACACCGTCAATGCAGCTTCCCTGGTGGCGTCCCTGCAGCGGGACAGTGCCACCTTGCTGGACACCCGCGTGGTGGGCCTTGATGCCCTGGCCGGCTCCAGTGAGTCCGGGCTGGTGGTGGGAGCCACCGCCGAGGTGGCCAACAAGCTCTCGGCACCCCTGCGGTTGGCCGAGTTCCGCACCATCTCGCCCTCCGGCGTCGAATATGGCGTGGGGACCACGGCACCGTTCGGCGTGCTGGAAGCGTTTGAGCAGGGCGGACGCGATCTGTTGCTCCTGGGTGCCTGGGCGCCCGAGGGAGACGCGGCAGCAGCCTCCGTGCTGCAGTCATCGCTGGCCACCCACGTGGGCGGCGTCGAAGGTGGGTGGGCCTCCCTGTCCCGCAACCTTCTGGTGACGCAGCCCTCGGGCACGCCCGTCCTGCTGGAAAGCAACGTGCTGGTTCCCCAAAAGGCGGTCACGGACGACTACCGGCCTTACGCCTGGTGGATCGGCGGAGCGGTGCTGGTGCTTGGCCTCGCTTTCGCCCTCAGGACTGTGCTCATGCGGCGTCACGCCAAGGAAGCTCAGGCGTACGTGGATGCTGAGGAAAAGGCGAGCGAACCGGCAGAACCGGGTCATGGCAACTAGCGTTGCCACGCGCCGCCGGGCTGCCCACCGGCAGCCGGCGTTGTGGTCCCTGACGTCGCTGGTGGCGTCGGGCTGGGAACGGCTGGGTGCTCCGGTAGTGGGCCGCAAGGTTCCCGGTACCAGGATCGTTGCCGTGGCGGCCCTGGTGGTGGGATACCTGGCGTGCCTCTACACCATCGGCCATGGCACCAACCTGGATTACTCCGACGCCCAGAGCCACCTCACCATCGCGCGCCGTATCTTCGACAGCAAGGCGCCCGGCTTTGAACAGCTGGGCACGGTCTGGTTGCCCATGCCGCACCTGCTGCTGGCACCGTTCGTGCTGAACATGTGGCTGTTCAGCACCGGTTGGGCCGCCGGAATCCTGGGTATCCTGGCATTGTCCGCCACCGCCACCGGCCTGTACTTGATCGCTGCCCGCCTGGGATTGGGCCGGGCAGGGCGGCTTGCCACCACCCTGGTGGTCCTGGCCAACCCCGCCGTCCTCTACGTCTACACCACGGCTCTCACCGAGCCGGTGCTCATCATGTGCATCGTGGGCGGCATGGCTGGCCTGGCGCATTGGGCCACCAGCCGCCGTCGAATGAGTGCCGGCGAGCTGGCTGTCTTCGCGGGGATTCCGTCTGCAGCAGCGGTGCTCTCGCGCTATGAGGGCTGGGCTCTGGTGATGACCGGAACCCTCTTTGTGCTGATCGTGGCCAAGCGCCGTACGGGTGGATGGCGCGAGGCGTTCACCATGGCCGGCGGCTACGTGATGGTCCCGGCAGCTGCCGTGCTCTGGTGGATTTCCTACAACTGGGCCATCTACGGCAACCCGCTGGAGTTCATGTTCGGGCAATACTCCGCTTACGCACAGCAGAAAAACATTACCGACGGCGGACTGTTGCCCACCAAGGGAAACCTTGGGCTCACGCTGACTACTTTCCATTGGTCGCTGCTGGAGACGGCCGGCGTGGTTGTTCTGGCCTTGGCGGCATGTGGTGCCGTGGTGCTCGTCTTCAGGCGGGGTTTCGCCAACAGCACCCTGCTGGTGGTGGTGACCGGCAGCGCCTATGCCTTCGCGTTGCTGAGCCTGTTCCTGGGGCAAACGGCCATCAACAACGATCATTCGCTGCCGGCCACGTGGTGGAACAACCGCTTCGCGCTGACGGCCTTGCCGCTGGTGGCCATCCTGGTGGCCGTGTTCGTTGAGGAAATCACCCGGCCCGCGCGGCTCAGGCCATGGCTGATCGGCGCTTTGCTGGCCGGGCTCGTGGTGCAGAACGTGTGGTGGAACGAGGATCCCACAGGCCGTCTTGCCGTGCTGGCCGAAGGCAGAATGTCCGCTGAATCCACTGCCAACTCCACTGCGGCGGCCCGCTGGCTCAACCAGCACTACCAGTCCGGTGGAATCCTGATGGACGAAAGTGCCCGTGGAAACGCCGTGCTGCCGGTGATGGGCATTCCGCTCAAGGAAATCTACAACCGAGCCTCCGGCGACTACTTTGGACCCGCACTGGAGGATCCCGCAAAGTATGCGCAATGGGTGTTCGTCAACGTCGAGGCAGGCACGGGTGCCCGGGATTCAGGTCCCACGGACCTGGTGTACCAAGCCATGATCAAGGACCCCTCCTTCAACGTCCGCTATTCCGTCGCGTTCTCCACGCCAACCCACCGGATCTATGAAAGGTCCTCCGACTCATGACACCCACGTCCCACACCGCGGACCTGCAGTACAACCGGCAGTCCATCGGCCAGACACTGCTGGCTGCAGGGCTGGTGACCCCGGAACAGATTCAGCGTGCACTGGACCGTGCAGCGAGCGAGGGGGGTCTGCTGGGCCGGCACCTCATACTGGAAGCCGGGCTGGACCGCCGTCGTATTTATGAAGTCCTTGCCGAGCAGTGGGAAGCCCCGCTGGTGGATCTGGTGGCCGAACCCGTCGATGACCGGCTGATGGAGCTGCTCGGTTACAGCGAGCTGGGCGAGCCGCACTGGCTGCCGTGGCGGATGGACGGTGATGTCCTGACAGTGGCCACTGCGGTGGCCCCCACGGCGGCGATTGCGCATGAAGCTGCCCTGACGTTCGGCGCCGGGTCCGTGGTGTTCCGCACCACCACGGACTGGGACATCAACCAGTCCATCCAGCGCTCCTTCCGCCGCCACCTCCTCTACGAGTCCGCCGAACGGCTGGCCGAGGAACGGCCGGGAGAGTCCGCGCGCACTGCCCTGACCCGATGGCAGCGCTACCTTCCGGTGGTCCTGATCGCGGGGCTTGTGCTCGCGTTCGTCCTCTCCCCGCTGACGGCCATCATCGTGCTGCTGGCCGCTGCCAACATCGTTTTCCTGGTCAGCATCGGCTTCAAATCGTTGGCAAGCCTGCGCCGTCCCTTCGACAACCTGCACCAGGCCGGAGTCACCAAAGCCCGGGACAGGGAGCGCGCCCGCCGTGGCCTTCCACCCTTGGCAGAGGAACGGATTCCCGACTCCGAGCTGCCTGTTTACACCATCCTGGTGCCCGTTTTCCGCGAAGCCAACATCATCGACAAACTGCTGGGCAACCTGGGGCAGCTGGACTATCCGCGCTCCAAACTGGACGTCCTGGTCCTGTTGGAAGAAGACGATGCCGAGACGATTGCGGCAGCAAAGGCTTCCCGGCCACCGGAGTATGTCCGCATTCTCATCGTGCCCAAGGGCGATCCCCAGACCAAACCCCGTGCGTGCAATTACGGGCTGACGTTTGCCCGCGGTGAGTACGTGGTGATCTACGACGCCGAGGACCGGCCGGACCCTGGCCAGCTCAGGGCGTCCATTGCGGCGTTCAAGCAGGATGAGTTCGAACGGCAGCACCTCAACCCCCACCGCAAACCGCTCATCTGTGTCCAGGCCGCGCTGAACTACTTCAACGCAGACCAAAACGTCCTCACCAGGATGTTCACCATCGAGTACACCCACTGGTTCGACTCAATGCTCCCGGGCCTGGACAACTCCGGCATCCCGCTTCCGCTGGGCGGTACGTCCAACCACTTCGTCACCTCCTTGCTCAAGGAAGTGGGCGCCTGGGATCCGTGGAACGTCACCGAGGACGCTGACCTGGGCCTCCGGGCAGCCGTGGACGGATACCGCGTGGGCGTCATCAACTCCACCACCTGGGAAGAAGCGTGCTCGCAGGTGCCCGCCTGGATCAAGCAGCGCACGCGTTGGATCAAGGGGTACATGGTGACCTCCGCCGTGAACACCAGAAACTCGCTGCGCTACATCAAGAGCACCGGGGTGGCCGGCACCATCGGCTTCCTTGGCCTCATCCTGGGAACACCGCTCGCGTTCCTGGCCTACCCGCTGGTGGTCGGCTTCACCGTGGTCACCTACATCGGTTACGACATTGTGGGCTTGGTCCTGCCCCAGTGGCTGTTGGTGGGAGGCGTGGTGTCCATGCTGTTCGGCAACGCCATGATGATCATCGTTTCCGGCGTTGCCACCCTGCGTCGCCATGGCTGGCGGATCGCCATTTTCGCGCTGTTGAACCCCTTCTACTGGGTGCTGCACTCGGTAGCCGCCTGGCGGGCGGCTTGGCAGATGCTCACCAGCCCGCACAAGTGGGAGAAGACTCCCCACGGCCTGGAAGCGGAATACCACGACGACGGCCACTGGGCGGGTTGAGGTCCAGCACCGGATCTTGAGCGAATCTTGAGCAAATGCCGCATCCGGGTTGAGTAACCACCAAGACACTGGACTCAAAGGCCGAAGGATGACCAGCTGAGGGGGTTGGACATGGTGCTCGATGCGTTTTCAGTAAGAGTCGCCCTGGGCGTGGTCACAGTGACCCTTTTGGTGTTGTTCTGCACCTCCTTCCACCGCACCCGCTCGCCGTACGCCGGTTGGTGGAGCCTGGCTTTGATGGAATTCATGGTGGGCAACGCAGCCTTCCTGCTCAACGGCTCCCCGCACCAGCAATGGGCCAACCCTCTGGGCAATGTCCTGGTGGTGGCCGGAGCCTTCAGCGTCTGGGCCGGGGCCCGTTCCCTTCGCGACCTTAAAGCGGTGCCATGGCAGCTGGCCGTTGGGCCCGCCGTGACGGCCTTGGCATCCATCCTGGAAAACCCCGGCACCAATGTTTGGTCCGGAGGGATGGTCTACCTGGCCATGATGACGGCGGGCATCGCTCTTGCCGCGAAGGATCTCTGGTTGATCAAGGCCTCGCACTCCCAGGTCCACAAGGCGCTGTCACTGGCCGCTGGCCTCCTGGCTGCCTACTACTTGGGCCGCTGGGTGGTCTACGTACTGGAAGGCCCCGGCGGGGAAACTTTCCGCACCTACTTTGGGCCCGGCCCATCCGGGCTGGTCTCCATGGTCCTTTTGGTCACCGTGTCCTTCAGCATGACCGCCCTCACCAGCGATCAACTCATCAAGGGACTCAAGGAACGGGCGGCCCGCGACCATCTGACGGGCCTCCTCAACCGTGGAACCTTCCTGGACCTGGCCACCACAGAACTCAACCGGCTCCACTCGACGGGGTCCGGCGCGGCCGTGGTGCTGGCAGACCTCGATCATTTCAAGGCCGTCAATGACGAATACGGTCACGGGGCAGGAGACGTGGCACTGAGGGCGTTCGCTGAGGCCTGTGCCGCTTCGGTCAGGTCAACAGATCTGATCGGACGTTACGGGGGCGAGGAATTCATCCTCTTCCTGCCCGGAGCCACACAGGACCGTGCCGAAAGCATAGCCACCGAAATCAGCCGCCGCATGGCAGCTACACCGACGCCGGACGGCGTCGCATTCCCCACCATCAGCTATGGAGTCACCTCCAGCATCCCGGCAGGAGCAGATTTGACCTTCATGATCGAGGTAGCGGACGCAGCCCTTTACAGCGCCAAGGCTCAAGGAAGAAACCGGATTGTAGGAGCGGACCGCCTGGAGGCGGCCATTATCGCGGATGAGGCACGATCATGACCTTCAACGAACTCACCACCAAGATCCAGATCCAGCACACGCAGGAGCTGTCCGCTTTCCGGCACAACATCACCAGTCCTCCTTACAAGGCCGGAACGCCCACACAGCTCAATGCTGACCGTCGATCGGTCCGCATGGGCCCCGTCCAGTCAGTGGAGGACGGCAACGCCAACCTGACCATTGTGGCGGACGTGGAAGGCCTCGCCTGGTTCACCGCGGACAAAGGACTTCTGGGCAGCTGCATCACGGTGTCCATCGCAGGCCACCGCAGGAACACGGGTACCCGAGTCCACCTGCCGCTGGCCGAATGCGATGCGTGGATTGAAGCGATCCTCGGAGGATCCTGGATCACGCACGTGTACCGGGCCGGGAACAAGGTGGCGGCCGATGGCAGGCTGGACATCGCCTCCTACCGGCTCTTCCTGGACGAACGGCGCAATCCCGTCTCCAAGCCGCAGGCCGTAGCCGACTCGACGCTCCGAAGCCTGGCAGAATCGTGACCAGCACGGCCCCTGACAGTCCTGCCCATCTGGATCCCCGTCTAGGGAAGCTGGAACGGCACATCCAGGCCCTGATGCAGGAACTCCACCAAGCACGCTACGAACAGCGCCGGGAAGCGCTCACGGACACGCTCACCGGCGTGGGTAACCGCACGGCGCTGGTCAATGCCTTCCAGGAAGCGCAGGTGGCCGCGGCCCGGGGCGCCCCGCAGCCTGCGCTTTTGCTCCTCAACCTGGATGGGTTCAACGCGCTCAAGAAGTCCGCCGGCCACGCCGCCGCGGACCAGGTCCTGGTCACCGTCGCGATGCGCATCCGGTCCGCTGTCCGGGAGAACGACGTCGTCACCCGGCTGGGCGGCGACGAGTTCGCCGTGCTCTTGCCCGCCACCCCGCAAGCCCGGGCCACCGCCGTCGGGAACCGCATCCTGGCCGCGCTGGAACCCAACATAGACCTCGGAAACAACACAGTGCGTTGTGGTGCCAGCATGGGTCTGCGGATCGCGGAGCCGCACCACACGGTGGAGGACCTGCTCCAGGAAGCCGATTTCGCCGTCGATGAGTCCAAAAGCGAGGGCCGGAACAAGCTCAAAGTGTTCGACCCCGCAACGCTGCACGCCAGGCAACTTCAACGGCAGATAGTAGGCGAACTCCGTGAGGCCATCCGCTCTGAGCAGCTGGTCCTCTTTTTCCAGCCGATCGTGGAGCTTGCGACAGGAAAAATCGAAGGCTGCGAGGCCCTGGTCCGCTGGGACCATCCCGTCCACGGGCTGATCATGCCCGACCACTTCATTCCGGTGGCCGCAGCCACCGGGCTCATCGCGGAATTGGGAAGATGGGTCCTGCGCACGGCTGTGCGGCAGCTGCGGCATTGGCGCGACAACCCGGCCACTGCGCAGCACACCTTCTCCATGCGCATCAACGTCTCCGCCGCGGACCTGCAAAGCCTGGAGTTCGTGGACGACGTCAGTGAAGCGTTGGCGGAGGAAAGCCTTCCTCCGGAATCGCTGGTGCTGGAGCTGACCGAGAGCGCCATCATCCAGAACAACGAGCTTGACCGCTACACCTTGGCGAGCCTGCACCGATTGGGCGTTGGACTGGAGATCGACGACTTCGGGGCCGGCTACTCGTCCATGGGCTACCTGCGGAAACTCCCCGTGGACCGCGTGAAGGTGGACCGGCAGTTCGTGAAGGACCTGGGCAAAGACCCGTCCCAGCTCAGCTTCCTGGCCGCAATCCAGGAAGTCATCCGCTCTTGTGGCCTGGAAGGGATCTGGGAGGGGATCGAGTCCGCCGAGCAGGCCGAAGCCCTGCGGAGCATCGGGTGTACCAGCGGGCAGGGGTATTACTTCGGCAAGCCGTTGCCCGAGGCTGACTTTACGGAGCAGTTGTCCCGGCAGCAGACCTGGCCGGCGTAAACTCCTGCGGGAACGCGCAAGGCCCCGGCACTCTTCGAGCGCCGGGGCCTTGCGACGTTAGCTGTTCCTAGCCGAAATACTTGGGCAGGGTTGCTTCGTGTGCTTCGCGGAGAGCGTCCAGGGAGAGCTCGTCCACGCCGTTGATCTCCAGCTTTCCACCGGCAGCGTCAACAACGCCGATCCGGAGGTGGGCAAAGCCGCGGGCGGTGCACATGTCCTTGAACCGGACTTCCTCGGAGCGCGGCACGGAAACGATGGCCCGGGCCTGCGTCTCGGAGAAGAGGGCCGTGAACAGGTCCACGCCGTCGCGCTCCATGAGTTCCTCAAGGGCGATGCGGGCACCCACGCCGTAGCGCAGCGAGGACTCCACCAAGGCAGCCGCGAGGCCACCTTCGGAGAGGTCGTGTGCTGCGTCAACCATGCCGTCGCGGGAAGCGTTGATCAGGATCTCGCCCAAAGCGCGCTCTGCTGCGAGGTCAACCTTCGGCGGCAAGCCACCAAGGTGTCCGCGGAGGTTGGACCATTCCGAACCATCCAGTTCTGCTGCGGTGGTGCCCAGCAGGTAGATGGCCTGGCCGTCCTCACGCCAGCCCGACGGCGTGCGGCGGGCGACGTCGTCGAGCTTGCCCAGAACTGCCACCACAGGGGAGGGGTGGATCGGCGTGGTGCCGGTCTGGTTGTAGAGCGAGACGTTGCCGCCGGTCACGGGGATGCCGAGTTCCATGCAGGCGTCGGAGAGACCACGGATGGCTTCGGCCAGCTGCCACATGACATCCGGGTCCTCGGGGGAGCCGAAGTTCAGGCAGTCGCTGACGGCCATCGGAATAGCACCGGAGGTGGCTACGTTGCGGTAGGCCTCAGCCAGTGCGAGCTGTGCACCCTGGTACGGCTCGAGGTAGGTGTAGCGGCCGTTGGCGTCAGTAGCCAAGGCAACGCCCAAGCCGGTTTCCTCGTCAACGCGGACCACGCCGGCATCGTCCGGGAACGCCATCGCGGTGTTGCCGCCAACGTAGCGGTCGTACTGCTTGGTGATCCAGGCCTTGCTGCACATGTTCGGTGATGCAACGAGTTCGGTGACGGCTGCGGCCAGCTCGGTGGGAGCCGAGGGACGGCCTGCGTCCTCCACGGAACCGGTGAAGGAGTTGGCCTGCACCGAGTCCTGCCACTCCGGCCGGGCGAAAGGACGGTCGTAGACCGGGCCGTCGTGCGCAACGGTGCGGGGATCGACGTCGACGATTACTTCGCCTTCCCAGGTGATGATGAGGCGACCGGTATCGGTAACTTCACCCAACCAGGAGTACTCCACGGCCCACTTGTCCATCACAGCTTCGAACGCGGCGATGTTCTCCGGGGTGACCACGGCCATCATGCGTTCCTGCGACTCGGACATGAGGATCTCGCCCGGGGTCAGCGTGGGGTCGCGGAGCAGGACCGAGGTCAGCTCCACTTCCATGCCGCCGTCGCCGTTGGACGCGAGCTCGGACGTGGCACAGGAAATACCTGCGGCGCCGAGGTCCTGGATGCCTTCAACCAGCGAGCCCTTGAAGAGCTCAAGGCAGCATTCGATGAGGACCTTCTCAGCGAAGGGGTCGCCCACCTGGACGGCCGGACGCTTGGAGGGCTTGGTGTCATCGAAGGACTCCGAAGCGAGCACCGAGGCGCCGCCGATTCCGTCGCCACCCGTGCGGGCACCGAACAGGACAACCTTGTTGCCCTTGCCGGAGGCGTTGGCCAGGCGGATGTCCTCGTGGCGCATGACGCCCACGGCCAGTGCGTTCACCAGCGGGTTGCCCTGGTAGACGGAGTCGAACACCATTTCGCCACCGATGTTCGGCAGGCCGAGGCAGTTTCCGTAGCCACCGATGCCGGCAACAGCACCGTGCATGACGCGGGCGGTGTCCGGGTGGTCGATCGCGCCGAAGCGCAACGGGTCCATCACGGCTACCGGGCGGGCACCCATGGAGATGATGTCGCGGACAATGCCGCCGATGCCGGTAGCGGCACCCTGGTACGGCTCAACGAACGACGGCGAGTTGTGTGACTCGATCTTGAACGTCACGGCCCAGCCGTCGCCCAGGTTGGTGACGCCGGCGTTCTCGCCGATGCCAACCAGCATGTCCTTCTTCATTTCCTCGGTGACCTTCTCGCCAAACTGGCGGAGGTGGTTCTTGGAGGACTTGTAGGAGCAGTGCTCGCTCCACATGACGGAGTACATGGCCAGCTCAGCGCCGGTGGGGCGGCGGCCAAGGACCTTGACGATCTCGTCGAATTCGTTCTGCTTCAAGCCCAGCTCGGCCCACGGGAGTTCCGTGTCCGGGGTCTTGGCAGCGTGCTCAACGGTGTCGATGTTGAACTTCTTGGTGGTTTCCGTGGTCACTTGTCGCCTCCCACAATCTTGGTCAGTACGGAGGTGAAGAAGCCCAGGCCATCGGTGTCGCGGGGAGCGCCATCAAGGCTTTCGGGGCCGAAGCCGGTTTCCACAGCGTGCTCCGGGTGCGGCATGAGGCCCACCACGTTGCCCGCGGCGTTGGAGATGCCGGCGATGTCGCGGCGGGAGCCGTTCGGGTTGAAGCCCACGTAGCGGAACACCACGCGGCCCTCAGCCTCAAGGGCATCCAGGGTCTTCTCGTCGGCGATGTACTGGCCGTCCTGGTTCTTCAACGGCACAATGATTTCCTGGCCGTCGGTATAGTCCACGGTCCACGCAGTGTTGGCGTTTTCCACGCGCAGCGTCTGGTCGCGGCAGATGAACTTCAGGTGGTCGTTCTTGATCATGGAACCGGGCAGCAGGTGCGACTCGGTGAGGATCTGGAAACCATTGCAAATACCCAAAACCGGGAGCTTTGCCTCGGAGTTCGCAGCATCGATGATCTTGGACATCAACGGCGCGAAACGTGAGATGGCGCCTGCGCGGAGGTAGTCGCCGTAGGAGAAACCGCCGGGGATGATGACGGCGTCAACATCGCCGAGCTCCGAGTCAGCATGCCAAAGCGGCACCGCCGTGGCGCCTGCAAGCCGCACTGCACGGGCGGCGTCGCGGTCGTCCAGGGTTCCGGGGAAGGTGACGACGCCGATCTTGGCGCCAGCCAAACGGGGCTCTGCGGCGACGGCTACAGCCTCGCCAATCAGGGGGATCGACGTCATATCAGGCCTCGACGACCTCGACGTTGACAACATCCTCGATCACCGGGTTGGACAGGAGGGTCTCGGCAGCTTCGCGGGCCTGGGCCAGGATAGCGTCGGTCACCTCGCCGTCGACGGTCAGTTCGAAACGCTTGCCCTGGCGGACTGCGCTGAAGCTGTTGAAGCCGAGGCGGGGCAGTGCACCCACGATGGCCTTCCCCTGGGGGTCCAGAATCTCGGGCTTGGGCATGACGTCAACGACGATCCGGGGCATCCGGTAACTCCTGTGCGTGAGTTGGGTGAACCTTAAATAAGGCTGCCGCGGAGATGCCGTCTCACGCCGTTCAGCCGCATTCAAACAGCGTTATTAACACAGGGTTAAACACGGTGGTGATCTGCAATGTTTGAACGGCATGGGGGGCGCTCCGCGAGCTTGCACACCTATTCTACCGGGAGCCGCGCACATACCCTATTCAGCCGGATTCCGCGAGGACACCCCGCCGTGGCGGGGGAAACAGGGTCAGATCAAGGCCCGACGGCGGCACTTTCGCAGGGTGGCGGGCGTCACTAGGATTGCGGCATGGCTGAGAAACCGAAATCGATGGTGCTGGGCGTTGTGGCCGCAGCCGTTTTTGCCGGATTGGGCCGAATGGTCATCCAGAAGATCATGGCGGACCGGGCCGCACGGGAGAGCCGGGTTGCTGCGCCCCTGGATGAGGAAACCCGGGCAAAAATCAGCCAGGCACTGCGCACGCCCAGCCGGGCCCCTGGGAAATAGCCCCCATTAGCGCACGTACAAATGCGCTATTTGAGCGGGTTAAACCACGCATTTCCGGCGTAGTTTGGGTAGTACACGCGGGGTTTACCCCAGTACTTTTCAGGATCCAACCAGGAGGAACAATGACCGAACATGTTGCCGAAGTATCCGCCTGCAGCGTTGGCACGTGCGGATTCAACCACAATGGATGTACGGCCTTTGGAATCACCATCGGTGGCAGCCAGGACCACGCTTCCTGCGCAACGTTCATTGACACCAATGCCATGGGTGGCCTGCCCAAGGTCCTCGCCCACGTTGGTGCCTGCCAGCGGTCCGAGTGCGTCCACAACAACAACCTGATGTGCGAGGCACATGACGTCAAGGTTGGACCCGGCCGCGAAGCTGCAGACTGCCTGACGTACGAGCACGCCTGATACTTTCCTTCGACAAAAAGGGTCCCCGCCTCGGTTGAGGCGGGGACCCTTTTTATGGTGGCTACTTCTTCTTGCTTGCCGGATTCTTTGGCGAAGGCTTGGCTGGCGTGGACGTGGACTCCTTGGGGTTGTCCGCGTCCTTGAGTTCCTGTTCGGCCGTGGCCTGGATCAGGGCCATCAAATCCGGGTCCAGGCCGGGGGCAAATTCTTCCTTGCGTTCCGGCGAGATGGTCATGGGGAATCCGTCGGGCATCTGCTGGGTGCTGAGCTCCGTGCCATCGTTCGATGGTGACGCTCCCCGGTAGAGTTTGCCTGCTTCACTCAGGTTGTCTGCGCTGAAGGTGTACTGGATGCTCTGCAGGCCCTTGTCCAAGAGTTTCTTGACCTCCGGGAATTGCTCGGCGTTGGTCTTGGGGATGGGAAGCAATTTGCCCCAGTTCACGCCCAGGCTCTCCAAAGCCTTGGCGTAAGCATTCTCGTGCGCCTGGTCACGGACAATGAGGTACGCGATGGTGGAACGCGCGGTCTTGTTGTCCGTCATTTCGTAGATGCGGCACTTCTGCAGCCTGCCCGTTGATTCCAGCATCAGGTTGTAGAGCAGGTCCAGTACCAGGTTGCCGCTGTTGTAGACGTAGGAGCCACTCCACGGATTGCCGGCAGCATCCACGGGCAGTGCGCCCTGGGCACCCACCAGGTAGTGGTGGATATTGCTGGTGTCCAGCGCGATCTTCAGGGGAGTCGCTCCCTTTGCTCCGGGTTCGTCCACAGGATCGGACTTCTTCCCTTGGTAGCGCGGTGAACCATCCAGGAGCTGGGAAATGGTAGTCCCGATGAGCTCCACGTGGCTGATCTCTTCGGTGCCGATGCCCTGGAGGAGGTCCTTGTAGGGTTTCGAGGCGGCGTCACCCCGGAAATTCATGCTTTGGAAGAGGTACTGCATCATGGTGCGCATCTCGCCGAACTGTCCGCCGAGACCTTCCTGGAGGGCATTGGCGGCCGCGGGATCCGGCTCGTCGGAGGCGATTTCATTGATGAGAAGCTGGGTGTGCAGGTACATACGTTTCCTCACGTTGTCTCATGCTGTGCGTGGGATGGAAACCCTCTGCTGGCCACCCCGGACTCCATAACATAAGCATGCTTACTATTTTCACGCAAGGGTATTTCCCGCAAGGAAACCGGCCGGACTGAGCCGGATTGATGCGGGTGTTGGCTAGCCGGCCACCTGGTTGGTCAGTGGCTTGCCGTCCTTGAGTGCGGCGATGTTTTCTGTGACCAGACGGGCGGAACCTTTGGGGCGGTTGCCTGCCACGTGCGGCGTGATGATGAGGTTCGGGGCACTCCACAGTTTCGAGTCGGTGGGGAGGGGCTCAATTTTGGTGACATCCAAGGCCGCGGCGCGCAGGCGGCCCTCGGTAAGAGCTGCAAGAAGTGCGTCTTCGTCCACCGTTGCGCCGCGGCCCACGTTCACAAAAATTGCCGTTGATGGCAGGGCGGCGAGGATCTCCTTGCTGAGGGAGTCCGTGGTTTCCGGGGTGGCGGGCAGGATGGAGATCAGCACGTCGGTTGCACCCAGGACCTCGGACAGTTCGTCGGTGGAAACCACGGGGAATCCGTAACGTTCGCCCTTGGAGTTGGCGACGCCGGTGACCGTCGCGCCCAATGCTGCCAGCAGGGGAGCGAGTCGCCCTGCGATGGAGCCGAAGCCCCAAATGGTGACCTTGGCGCCGTCGAGCGTGTAGAGCTGTTCGGTGTCGGGGTTGGACTGTTCGGCGTTGTAGGGCTGGTTCCACGTGTTTGCCTTCTGGGAATCCTGCAAAACGTCCAGCCGGCGCACGGCTGCCAGTACCAGTGCCAGCGCGTGCTCGGCCACCGGGCCGTCGTGGAGTGAGCGGCCCGAGGTGATGGCCACGGTGTCCGCGAAGCCAGCGGCGAGCACGGAATCCGGGCCGGCCGCGAGCGTCTGGACCAGTTTCAGATGGGGCATCGACCCGGCGGCGTCGGACAGGTTTTCTGACGTGTTCCGCCATACCACCAGAACCTCGGCGTCCCGGTGTTCAGCAGGAATCGGCTGGTCCACCGCGTAAACCACCACATCGTCACCCGCGGCAGCGAGGTGGGCGAGGTCCAGTTCGATGGTGTCCGGGACGAGGATTTTCACGTTGGCTCCAGGGGTCTGTGTTGCGGGGGCTTTTCGCTCTCGAGGCTATCTCTTCGCCCGGCCCGGGGTGGCTCGTGAACTTCATCTCTAGCAATGTGACGACTGACACCTTATGGTTGTAGGACGTTCGACGTGGCACGTAACACAAGCAATCTTCATGTCGTCGTTTCGCATCCTCCCGCTCGAAGCAGTTTCGAAAGGACATCGGATTTGAGATCCCCTACAGCACCTCTGGCCCGCATCGCCGCAACCGGCATCGTGAGCCTGGGCCTTCTGGCCGGCCTGGGCCTTCCCGCCACCGCCGCGCCCATCCCGCCCAGCAACCCTGCGGCAGCTCCCGGCAGTTTCACCGAAGCCAACATCGGAGCTGACCGCACCGCAGCCAACTTCTTCTACCGGATTCCCGCCCTGACGTACCTGGGCAATAATGTGGTGCTCGCCGCGTGGGACGGACGTCCGGATTCAGCGGCGGACGCTCCCAATCCGAACTCGATTGTGCAGCGCCGCAGCACTGACGGCGGCCAGACCTGGGGACCCGTCACGGTCATCGCCGCGGGACACGTTGGCGATGCCAGTGGACCCAAGTACGGCTACAGCGATCCCTCCTACATCTACGATGCCGAGGCGGGCAAGGTCTTCGCCTTCTTCGTGTACTCCAAGGACCAGGGCTTCGGTGGCAGCCAGTTCGGCAACAGCGACGCTGACCGGACGGTGATTTCCTCAGCGGTCATCGAGTCATCGGATGGCGGGCTCACCTGGAGTCAGCCGCGGCTGATCACGGGCGTCACCAAGCCCGGGACCAGCAAAACCAGCCCTGTGGCGGGCGATGTCAGGTCCAACTTCGCGTCCTCCGGTGAAGGCATCCAACTCAAGTACGGCCAATACAAGGGCCGCCTGATCCAGCAATATGCCGGTGATGTCCGCCAGATGGACGGCACCAACAAGATCCAGGCCTACAGCGTCTACTCGGATGACCACGGCGCCACTTGGCACAAGGGCGCCAACGTCGGGGAACGCATGGACGAGAACAAGACTGTGGAACTCTCGGACGGCCGTGTGCTCCTGAACTCGCGGGACAACGCCAACCAGGGCTACCGCAAGGTGGCCATCTCCACGGACGGCGGGGCCAGCTATGGTCCCGTGACGCAGGACACCGAACTCCCGGATCCCGCCAACAACGGCGCCATTGCTCGGATGTTCCCCAACGCAGCGCAGGGCTCAGCTGATGCGCAGAAGCTCATTTTCACCAACGCCAACTCCAAGACCGGCCGCGAAAACGTCTCCGCCCGCGTCTCCTGCGATAACGGCGCCACGTGGCCGGGCGTCCGCACCATCCGTTCCGGATTCTCCGCCTACTCCACCGTGACCCGCCTGGAAGACGGCAAATTCGGTGTGCTCTACGAAGGCAACTACAAGGACAACATGCCGTTCGCGAAGTTCGACGACGCGTGGCTGAACTATGTTTGCGCCCCGCTCTCGGTCCCGGCCGTCACCACTGCGCCGGGCGCTACGCAGCAGGTCCCCGTGACCGTTACCAACCAAGAAGCCGCCACATTGTCCGGCGCAACCGCCACTGTGTACACACCCAGTGGTTGGTCGGCCACCACGGTGCCGGTTCCCGACGTCGCTTCTGGCGCCTCGGTCACTGTCAACGTTGCGCTGACAGCGCCGGCCAACGCCAGCGGTCCGCAGAACCTCAACGCAGCCTTCACCACGGCGAATGGCCGGGTTTCGCAGTTCACCTTCGCCGCCACCGTGCCGGTGGCCCCGCAGGTCGGCCTGACCATCACCGGAACGGCGCCCGCCCGCGACGTGGTGGCCAGCCCGTACCAAGTGGGCGAGGTCCTCAGCTACTCGCTCAACGTCAAGAGCACCGCCAACGTCACGGCCAACTCGGTGCCGCTCTCCGGGACCTTCGACTCCGGGTTCCTTCCGCCGTCGGCCCCTAACTGCCGCTACAACAACCTGGCCGCAGGTGCGAATTACAGCTGCACCACCGCCAAGCACGTGATCACGGCAGCAGATGTCCAACGCGGCTACTTCGTGCCGGAGGCAAGCTTCAGCATCACCTCCAGTTCGACGCCGTCACTCACCAAAACCGTCCCGTTCACCGGCGCTGCGGTGGCCCTGCGTGACGGACTGCTGACGGCCGACATCGCCGGGGCGCGTGCCGACGTCGGGCGTGACCTGGCAACCCAGCCTTACGCGGCTGGAGACCTTGTCCCATACGCGTTCTCGGTGAAGAACACGAGCCCGCTGGTGGAGAAAGTGGTCCCCACCGCCGGTAACTTCAGCCCGTTCCTCCCGGAAGGGCCAGGCAACTGCCGCTACAGCGTGCTCCCCGCAGGCCAGAGCTACCAGTGCGCCACCCCGCGCCATACCGTGACCGCAGAAGAAGCCGCGCAGGGGTTCTTTGTCCCCACCAGCACCTGGGACGTGAGCTCGGCGGGCCAAACCACCAAGACCTTCTCGGTGAATGGCGGCGAAGTGGACCTGAAAGTCCGCGAGCCCAAGCTGGAAGGAACTGTGTCCGCCCAGTGGAGCGACGCTGACGGCGACCGGTTCGCCAGCGTCGGCGATCCCGTGACGTACACCTACACGGTAGGAAATGCCGGGAACGTGGCGGTCACCGGGCTGGAAGCACCCGAGGCCGGCATCTCGGCAGCCACGTTGGCCGCCGGTGACACCGTCACCGCTACCCGCGATCATGTGCTGACTGCCGCGGACGTTGCGGCGGGGACTTTGGAAGGGGTTTCTTTCAGGGCGACCGCACGCAACGGAGCCCTGGATGCCGCAGCTGCGGCATCGGGTGACCCTGTGGAGTTGAAGGTCCAGCCCCTCCAGCCATCCTCAGATCCTGCGATCGCCCCGCAGGAGCTGGGCACGCCACCCCTTGACCTGGGCACCGCGGACAAATACCGGACCGGCCAGAAGGTGGTGCTCAAGGGGCTCGAGTATGGCCAGTGGTACTACGTGTACTTGAACAAGACGGAATACCGCCTGGGGTGGATCTTCCCCACCACTGACAACACGGTTGAGTTCATCCTTCCCCCGGAGGCGAAGAACGGCCGTGACGACGTTGTGGTTCTGGACAAGGATGGCGCCCAGGTCTCCTTCGACAGGCTGCACGTGACACCCAAGGGCTGACTTTTTGGGGCTGTGACAAGCAGCGGACCGCGGGTCATTTACCGCGGTCCGCTGTTGGTCGTTCCATGACGAATCACCCGCACTGTGACAAGACAAATTTCCCAAAATGTGCTGTATGTCATATTCGGCTATCACTAGGTACTCTGTGACTCGGCTGGTTGCGCGGCTTTGACAAGAACTGTCAAAGGTTCAACCAACTACTAGTTGACAGGCCTTGGTGATGGAGCCCGGGCCTCCCTCAGTGAAAGGTGCAACCACTCGTGAAATCACAAGGAAAGAGCTTCGTCAGAAGCGGGGGGCTTCGGAAGGCCGCGGCGCTCGCCGTCGGACTGCCGTTGCTGCTCTCGTCAATGGCGATGCCTGCCCAGGCCGCTCCCGCCCCGGAGACGCCCGGGAACGTTGCGGGCGTGGCCAAGAAGAACCTTGACCCCAGCACATACAAGGACGGCCGCTACATGGTGGTCCTTGCCGAGAAGCCTGCGGCTACTTACGACGGCGGCACGGCGGGACTCGCGCCTACCAAGCCGGAGGAGGGCAAGAAGCTCGACGCCGACAGCGCCGAGGTGAAGGAATACCAATCGCACCTGCAGCAGAAACAGCAGGAGGTCGCGAAACAGGAAAACATCACGATCGAGCGTGACTTCACCACGGCAGTCAACGGTTTCAGTGCCAACCTGACCGCAGACCAGGCCATTAACCTGGCCAAGGATCCCAAGGTCCTCATGGTGGCGCCGGACACGCAGTACGCCCCGGACTACTCCACCACCGACTTCCTCAAGCTCAGCGGCCCCAACGGCACCTGGGCCACGCAATACGGCGGGCAGGACAACGCCGGCAAGGGCACCGTTGTTGGCGTGATCGACACCGGCTACACCCCCTCCAACCCGTTCTTTGCGGGAGAGCCCGTCGGTCCGCTGGTGGGCAACCCCCAGGTAGGCGTTCCCTACCGCACCGCTGACGGCAAGATCGCCATGCTGAAGGCCGATGGCGATACGTTCATCGGCGAATGCCAGGCCGGTACCGATACCGGCGCTGACTACGACGGCAGCGCCTGCAACTCCAAGGTCCTCAGCACCCACTACTTCGCCGACGCCTTCCTGGAAACAGTCCCGCCGGAAAACCGTGCCCCGGAAGAAGTCATCTCTCCCGTTGACGTGGACAGCCACGGCACCCACACGGCCAGCACCGCGGCGGGCAACGCCAACGTCGACGCCGTCGTGGACGGCCGCAGCTTCGGAACCACCAGCGGGATCGCTCCCGCCGCCAAGCTCTCCGTGTACAAGGTCTGCTGGGAAGACACCGATCCTGCCACGGGTGGCTGCTACGGCTCAGCTTCCGTGGACGCTATTGAGCAGGCCATCCTGGACGGCGTGGACGTCCTGAACTACTCCATCTCAGGCTCCACCACGTCCACCACGGATCCGGTCTCCCTGGCGTTCCTCTCGGCAGCTTCCGCCGGCATCTTCGTGGCAACCTCGGCCGGCAACTCCGGGCCGACCGCCAGCACCGTGAACCACGGAGCACCGTGGCTGACCACGGTTGCCGCTACCTCGTTCTCGCAGGAGCTTCAGGGTACTGTCGAATTCTCAGACGGCAGCAAATTCCGCGGAGCGTCCATCATGAACCGCGAGGTGAGCGGGGCCGGCGTCGTGCTGTCCAACAACGCTGCAAGCGGTGAAGGCAACGCGGCACTCTGTGCTCCCGGGTCCCTGGATCCGGCCAAGGTTGCCGGCAAGGTTGTGGTCTGTGACCGCGGCGTTGTTGACCGTACCGCCAAGAGCGCCGAGGTCCTGCGCGGCGGTGGCGTGGGCATGATCCTGGTGAACCTGACGGATTCTTCGCTGGACACGGACAAGCACGTCATCCCCACGGTCCACGTGAACCCGCCAGCAACGCAGACCATCAAGGACAAAGTAGGGGCCAACCCGGCCATCACCGTGTCCCTGCTGAACCGCGACACCACGGGCCTGCCTGCTGAAGCGCAGCCCCAGATCGCTGGATTCTCCTCCCGCGGACCGCTGCTCGCTACCGACTCGGATCTGTTGAAGCCCGACGTATCCGCTCCCGGTGTCGCAATCCTCGCGGGTGTTTCGCCGATCGGAACCGGTGGAGACAACTTCGGCTTCCTGTCCGGAACATCCATGGCCTCACCGCACGTGGCCGGTTTCGGCGCACTGATCCTGGGCAAGAACCCGCAGTGGTCCCCGGCTACCGTGAAGTCCGCCATGATGACCACCGCCGGTCCGGTCAAGCTGGCCAACGGCGCCATCAACAAGGATGTCTTCGCCACCGGTGCCGGACAGGTTGACCCCGCAAAGGTCCTCAGCCCGGGGCTCGTGTACGACGCCACCACGGAGGACTACCTCAAGTTCATCCAGGGCACCGGCATGGACCTGGGCATCGAAGGGCTCGGTACCACCGCTGCCCGCGACATGAACGTACCTTCCTTCGCGCTGGGTAACCTGGCCGGCAAGATCGAGGTCACCCGCACGGTCACCGCACTGACCCCGGGCCTGTACCGCGCCTCAGTCAACGTCCCCGGCGTCAACGTCAAGGTCACCCCGTCCGTCCTGAACTTCGGGGCAGCCGGAGAGAAGAAGACGTTCAAGGTGCAGTTCGAAAACAACAACGCAGCCCTGGGCAAGTTCGCCATGGGTTCGCTGAGCTGGCAGGGCGCCAACAAGACAGTCACCTCGCCCATCGCCGTCCGGCCGCAGTCCGTCATTGCGGACAAGGCCCTGGCGTTCACGGGAACCGGGCCCAACGGCTCCGCCACCATCAACATCACCTCCGGCACCAACCTGCCCGTCGGTGTCACGGTTGACGGACTGTCCAAGGCTGATTCCTCGGCAGTGGAACTGGTCCCGGGTCCCTTCGCAGGCGAGACCAACGCGTCCAACTACGTGAAGAAGGTGACCGTTGGTGAGGGCAGCGCCCTTGCCAAGTTCTCGGTGATTTCCTCCAACGAGGCCGCGGACTTCGACATGCTGGTCCTCACCCCCTCCGGCCAGCAGTTGCCGGCCGCAACGGCCTCGGCCAGTGAGACACTGTCCGTTCCCAACCCGGCACCCGGCGACTACTACGTCTTCGCCAACCTCTACGCCAGCCCCAACAACCAGCCCACCAAGGCCACTGTTGATGCTGCCGTCCTGGGTGCCAACCAGGGCAACGCCACCGTGACGCCGAATCCGATCCGCCTGGCCAACGGAAAGGCGGGCCAGATCACGCTCAACTGGAAGAACCTGACCCCGGGTTCCTACATCGGCCGCCTCACCTTCGCAGGGACCAGCGAGCCGAGCTTCGTCACCGTCCTGGTCAACCCGGGCGGAGCCGTAGTGGTCCCGGACGAGGAAGACCCCAAGAAGGACAAGAAGGACAAGAAACCGCGCGGCAAGATCCGCGCTGACGAGCCGGTACAAAGCAACAACGCCGGCTAAGGCTTTCTTGATGTAGTGACGGCAGTGGCCGGTGGGGCTTCCCACCGGCCACTCTGCTTTACCCGTCAAGCACCTGCCGGCTCTTGAACGAATTGAGTCCTTCCTGCGGGGAGGCCCTCCGGCTGGTCCACGTCGCTGAGGCAAACATTTTCCTGGAGCCACGCACGCAGCCCGGGCCCGGTGTCCTCGCGTTCCAAAGCCACCGTCATCACGGCCTTGAGATAGCTCAACTTGTCGCCCGTATCGAAGCGCCGGCCACGGAACACCACCCCGTACACTCCGGAGCCCGGTCCGTCGGAAACCGCAAGGGTTTGCAGGGCATCCGTCAGCTGAATTTCCCCTCCACGGCCCGGAGGCGTTTGCTCAAGTACCTCAAAAACCCGTGGATGAAGAACGTAGCGGCCAATGATGGCAAGGTTCGACGGCGCGTTGTCGGGTTCAGGTTTTTCGACGAGACCGCGGACCCTGAAGGCCCCCTCCACGTCGCTGGAGGCAACGTCGGCACAGCCGTAGGAACTGATCTGTTCCGGCTCCACCTCCATCAAGGCCACCACTGAGCCCCCGGTGCGTTCCTGGACCCGGGCCATGTCGTCCAGAATGCTGTCCCTTTCATCGATGAGGTCGTCGCCGAGCAGCACCGCGAACGGTTCATTGCCAACGTGTGCCCGCGCCCGCAGGACGGCATGGCCCAATCCTTTCGGGTCGCCTTGGCGCAGGTAATGCAGATCCGCCAGCGACGAGGACTCCTGGACGGCAGCCAATTTGGTGTGGTCTCCCTTGGCTATCAGGGTTTGTTCCAGGAAGGGCTCGCGGTCGAAGTGATCCTCCAAAGCCCGCTTGTTCCGCCCGGTGATCATCACAACGTCAGTAATACCCGCCCGGACTGCTTCTTCCACGACGAACTGGATGGCGGGCTTGTCTACGACGGGGAGCATCTCTTTGGGCATCGCCTTGGTGGCCGGCAGGAACCTCGTTCCGAGCCCCGCAGCGGGGATGACTGCCTTACGCATGGGAGTCCTTTGGTTGGTGGTTGGTACCGGCAACAAAGTCCGCCGGGCAGTAATCGGACATGTCCTCAAAAGCTGTTGAGGGGTCCCAGTGATGAAAAATGGCGCATGGGAAAGCATCCGCCAGGGTGGTGCGGGAATCCCTGTCGAAGGGTTCAAGGACCATGACGTCGCGGAACTGAGCGAAGACAGCACCGGGAACGTCGCGGAGCCTCCGGGGAAGAGCCGAAGGGACCACCAGCAGGTCCGCTTCGGTCTCGCGGAGATGCTGCCCGAGGCAGTCTCCAGTCAGTGATTCGTGGTGGTTGATCAGATCGACCGTCCCGCCCGCGGCCAGAACCGCCCACACATCGATCATGGACCCCGGGTGCACCAAGCTGCTGAGTCCAAGCACGGTGCGCGTCGAGAGGCTGAACCTCTTTTCAGCGCCCTCAAGAACAGCTGTGAACTCCTGGACATCCACCGCAGTTGGCCCGGCGGCAGGCTCTTCATGAAGCCACACGGCAGGGGGAAAAGACGGTGCGGTTCCGGACCCGGGGGCAGCCTTGAGGTAGTCGCCGTCGGGGTGCATGAAGCCGGTAGCCTGCTCAAGGATCGCATGGGCAGGCAGCGTTCCTTCGGCACCTGAGTGGAGCGGAAGCCCGGCAGCCCCCAGTGCCCACAGCGCCGCGGATTCCACCAGGCTGTCCGGGCCCGGGGCTGCGGCAAATGCCACGAGTTCACCCGCCCGTACGCCTTTGAGCTGCATGGCCAGGGCCTTGGTGTTGATCTGCCTGTCCACGGCCGCGTAAGGGAAGTCATGGCAATTCCACCGAAGGGCCACCTTGCCAGGGTGGTGCCTGGCTACATCATGAATGGCTGAAACGAGGGGATGCACTCCTAACCCCTTCCTGGGCGGCTGCCCCTTCCTGGGCGGCTGCCCCTTCCTGGGCGGGCCGGCCACCGGTGTCTCCAGGGGAAAGCCGGGCAAAGGCGCGGGCGATCAGCGTGTTGGAGCTGATGCGGTCCTCCAGGGAGGGAACAGGGCTGCTGATCATCAGTTCATTGACCCCCAGTTCTTCCGCCAGGACGGTGAGTTGATGGGCAACGTCGTCCGCGGCGCCGACGATCAGCCGGCTTTCGTTGTTTTCAGTCCGGCGAAGCTCCTCTGCGGACCACCCTGCAGGATCTGTGGTGAGGGGGAAGGGTTCGTCCAGGCCGAGGTCTTTCCGTGCCCTCCAGAGCCTCACCGGGTTGGCGAGTTCCTGTGCCTTGGCATCGGTGTGGGCAGCGATGGCCCGCACAGCAAGGAGCGCCTCCGGTTGCTTCCGTACCGCACCGGCACGAAAGTTCTCCCGGTAGTGCGCCAGGGCTGTCCTGGCGCTTCCGGTGTTGAGGAAGTGGGCATGGGCGTATCCTGCTCCGGTGGCGGCGGCCAGGGGCGCCGAGCCGGTGCCGGCGCCCAGCAGCCAGATGTCCAGGTCATCCCGGCCCTCCGTTCCGGGCATCAGGCCAAGCCGTGCATGCAGTTCGATGATCTTCTCGTTGAAGGAACCCGTACCGCCGCTGCCGGCCCGGCCGACGCCGAGGTTCACGCGGCCCGGATGGAGGGCCGCAAGGATGTCGAAGGACTCCGCAACCTGCCAGGGTTCATGCAGGCCCAGCAGGACCCCGCCGGAGCCGACAGTGATCCTGGTGGTGGCATCCAGGACGGCCATCGCCATGAGGGCGGGAGTGGTGCCGGCGAAGCCCGGGGAATCGTGGTGTTCGGCGAGCCAGAAGCGGTGGTAGCCGGCTTCCTCCGCAGCACGGGCCAACGCAATGGTTTCACCCAGTGCCCCGGCCTTGCTGTGGCCGGCGGCGATGGGGGATTGGTCGAGGACTGAGAGCTTCATCGCGTCGAGGTGGTGGTGCCGGGCTTGGAGGACGGAACGATCGTGTAATCGGCCAGGAAAACGAGGTTGTGGATCTCGGCCGACGCAATGGCGCGCAGGATCGGCAGTTCCTGTGCGGCCTGTTCGGGGGTAAACACGTTCAGCGGCCATTCTTTGACCGTCCCGCCCCGTAAGTGGGGGTGGTGGAAACCGCGTCCGTAATAGGCGTGAATGGTGATCGGTGGGATGCCGGCGGCGCGCTGTTCGGCCCACCCCAGCGTCCAGGAGCAGATCAACCCGGTGTCCGGTGAACGGCCAATGCCTGAGGACTCCACGGTGCCCTGGCCCAGCATGAGGACATCATTGACTTCATCCAGAGCCTGGCGTGCGTAGGGTTCCAGCAGATCGACTGCCGAGCGGAAGAGAGCTTCCTTGTCCTGCCGGCTCACGGCCTCTCCGTGCGTTCCATCGCGGAGGTCAGCGAAGTGCCGCAGCAGGGCCTTGGTGTAAGCGGCGTCCGGGCTGGTGGTGGTGCTCATCTCATGCTCCTTCAGTTGTAGCTGGTTGGTTGTTCTTGAGGCTCAGGCGGGTTTGGATCCACCGATGGACCGGGTTCGCCGGGGAGCTGTCCAGGAAGTGTCCGTGGGCGACGGCCGGGCTTACTTCCAGGTCCACGGGGACCGACGATGCTGCCAACCGCTGGGCGAATTGCTCGACGTCGTCGCGCACCGGGTCAGCCGCGCCGACTATGAGGGAAACAGGACAGAGCCCAGTGAGTCTGGCCGCGTGCAACGGCGAAAGGTACAGCCGTTCCCGTAGGTCGGTTTCGGAGCCGGCGTACTCGCCCCACGCATCCAGCAGCAGTGATCGGGGCGGGAAGGACCTGCTGTGCCGGTAAGACGCTGCGCTGCACTCGGGATCCAGCGGGGGATAGGCCAGGACTTGTCCGTGAAGGGGCAGCCCATTGTCCCGGAACCAGAGTGCGACACCCGCGGCCAGGGTTCCACCTGCGCTGTCACCGCCCACCAGCACCGGGTGACTGTACTTTTGCTGTGCCCAGAGAGTGGCTGCGGCGATGTCCATCACCGCGGTGGGGTGGAGCCATCGGGGAGCGAGCCGGTAGCCAACGCTGATGATCCTTGCAGTGCCAAGAGAGGCCAGAGCGGCGCACGCTTCATGCCAACCTTCAATGGACCCGCGGGTCCAGCTGCCGCCATGCGCCCACACCAGTGTTACGGACGGGCGGGCCGCGGCTTCATAAACGCGCAACCGGATATCCGCACCGTCCGCCCCCTGCACAAAGAGGTCCGACCACGGCACAGTGGGCCGTTTTTCGCGGAGGCGCGGGGCCCCGGGCAGCGCAGAAGTATCTGAAGTCATGCTTTCATCCTTCATGCCATGAAGGATCCGCGCCTGTCCCTGTTCTGCCTATCACTGACAGGGGGTGGATAACTTTGCCTGGCACTGCCAATACTTGCTCCAGTGGGACAGTGTTGTGGCCTGGCGAAGGTTTCGCACCGTTCCACTTCTTTGTGCCGATCCGTAGGTGCGCAGAGATTGAATGATGACCTTGGGGGTAATTGTGGGAACTGTCCTATTGGAAGAACTGTCCTTCAGCAGCGGGTTGACTCACGCCGTCGTGCTGCGGGACGTGCAGCAGTACGAGGTGACAGGACCCGTCGTCGTGGTGAACCTTGCCGGCAGCGACGCGTTCGTCGGTCACGGACAGTCAGCGGCATTACCGGCCTTTAGCTCCACGATTCTCCACGGCGGTTCCATAACAGGGGCCCTGCTCGCCATGCTTTCCGTGGAGACGGTCCAGAATGGGGAACAGCTGGCACGGGACCTCGGGTGGTCCGACTTCTACGGTGCCCAAACCGGACAGCCGGTCCTGCTGCGCTCCTCGCAGGACACGGTAGGGACGGTCCTGCTGGACCCTGCCCTGGTTCTGCGTCAGCCCGGGCTGGCACCGGGAGAGAAGTCCTTCATTGTGAAGGCTAATCTGTGGTTCAGCCCTGCAGGAACCGACTGCGGAATCCATAACCGGCATGACTTCATCGAGGTCCACACCCAGATTTCCGGTCTCGGACGCATGCAGAAATTCACATCTCAGGACCACGCGTCCCTCTATGAGGACCAGCTGTTGAGCCCCGGCAATACCAACCCCGTGCCGTTCTGTCTGGAGCGGGAGGGTACTTTCACCTACCCGTGGCACCAGTACCGGGCAGACACAGACTGTATCTGGCTCGCGCTGGAATACCACCTCAGCTAATCACTCCGTCTCATATCCGCCGGCGACAACCGGCAGGTCCTTTATGCCCATTTTCAGGAGAGCAGCAATGAAAAACATTGGAATTGTCTTCGGGACACGACCCGAAGCTGTGAAATTTGCCCCCATCATCCACGCCCTGATCCAGGATCCCCGTTTCCGCCCGGTGCTGATTTCCACCGGCCAGCACCGCGAAATGCTTGACAGCACGCTGGAGGAATTCGGCATCACCCCTGATGTTGAACTGCGCATCATGAAAGAGCAGCAGACCCTCTCCCAGGTGACCCACCGGATACTGGAAGGACTCTGCTCCGGAGACCACATGGAAGGCCTCGACGCCGTCATGGTCCATGGGGACACCGCCACAACCCTGGCCGGCGCCCTGGCCGCACTGCACCGCTCCGTGCCCATCATCCACGTCGAGGCCGGCCTGCGAAGCGGGAACAATTACTCGCCGTTCCCCGAAGAAGTGAACCGGAAGCTGGTGGCGCAGATCGCCGCGCTGCACTTGGCCCCCACTCCGGGAAACAGCGCCAACCTGATCCGTGAAGGCGTCCGGGAACACTCAATCGTGATCACCGGAAACACCATAGTTGATGCCCTGCAGTGGGGGATGAACAACCTTCGCGGCTACGGGGAACCGGCATTGGCGGATCTCGACAACGATCCCCGCAAGGTGATCCTGTCCACCACCCACCGGCGTGAAAGCCACGGCAAGCCCATGCGGGAGATCGCTGCCGCCTTGGCTGACATCGCCCGGCGACGTGAGGACGTGCGCATTGTGGTCCCGCTGCACCTGAACCCGAAGGTTCGCGAAGTCATGGTTCCAGTGCTGAGCGGTATCCCCAACGTGGACATGGTGGACCCTCTTCCATACCTGAGCTTCTGCAGGCTCCTGCAGCGCAGCGACCTGATCCTCTCGGACAGCTCCGGGGCCGAGGAAGAAGGCCCGGCGCTGGGCAAGCCGACGCTGGTGTTGCGGGAAATCACCGAACGCAGCGAGTCGATCCTGACGGGAAGTTCGCGCCTGGTCAGCCGAAACCGTGGCCAGATCGTTCACGAGGTGGAACGCCTGCTGGATGATCCGAACGCCTACATGGAGATGGCGACCGCGATTAACCCCTACGGTGATGGCAAAGCCACCGACCGGACCATTGCCGCCGTGGCCCACTATTTCAAGTTGGGCCCGGCCGCCATGCCGTTCGTGCCGGGCGCAGATTTCGTGCCGGCACCGACACGGACCGCAGCATGACCAGGATGCCGTTGGGGCTGCTGGCCCTCGCGGTGGGAGGCTTCGGCATCGGCCTCACCGAGTTCGTCATCCTGGGACTGTTGCCGGAGGTGGCGGCGGATTTCTCCGTCAGCATTCCGGTTGCCGGGCACCTGGTTTCCGGGTACGCATTAAGCGTCGCCGTCGGAGGGGTGCTGGTGACTGCAGCGACGGCGGCCCTTCGCCCCAAGACTGTTCTGTGCGCCTTGATGGTGCTCTTCATTCTGGGAAACCTGCTGTCAGCGGTGGCCGGGGACTACGCAACCATGTTTGCGGGCAGAATCGTGGCGGCGCTGTGCCACGGGGCGTTCTTCGGGATTGGAGCCGTGTTGGCTTCACAGCTGGTCACCCCGGATCGCAAAGCCAGGGCGATCTCCATCATGTTCGCCGGGCTGACCATCGCCAACGTCCTCGGCGTTCCCATGGGTACGTTCCTCGGCCAACAGCTGGGATGGAGGTCCACTTTCTGGGCGATCACCATTGTGGGAATCATCGCCCTGGCCGGACTGATGGCCTACGTACCGGCGCAGGACGCCGTCGAGCGGGGACCGGGACAGCTGCGACGCGAGCTCGGGGCTTTCACGTCCGGCCAGGTGTGGCTGTCCATTCTGGTCACCGTCTTCGGGTTCGGGGCCATGTTCGGCGCGTTCACTTACATCGCACCGATGCTCACCGAGCTCGCCGGGATGCCGGCAGGGGCGGTGCCGTGGATGCTGGTCATTTTCGGCGTCGGACTGTTCACCGGGAACATCATCGGTGGCAAGGCGGCGGACGGAAACCTGGACAAATCCTTGGTGGCCCTCCTCTCGGCATTGACCGTTGTTTTGCTGGTCTTCACAGTCACCGTCCATAACCCGTGGGGTGCAGCGGTGACATTGTTCCTCCTCGGTGCTGTCGGATTCGCGGCAGTGCCCGGAATGCAGACCCGCGTCCTGTCCTTCGCGCACAGAGCGCCAACGCTGGCTTCCGGAGTCAACATCTCCGCGTTCAACCTTGGCAACGCGATAGGCGCCCACCTCGGCGGGACAACCATCGCGGCAGGGCTTGGCTTGGCCTCACCCATCTGGGTTGGCGCGGGCCTGGCCATCATCGCTGTCGCGCTCATTGCGTCAGCGTCGCTGATGCTGCGACGAACGAACACCTCAGGCACACCGGAAACAGCACCATCACCCGTACTCACACGAAAGGTACTCTCATGACTCCACCAGCGATCCCCAAGACCACACCCACTCTGGATGTCACCGAACCGGTATTCGGAACCGAGACAGTCACGGACTTCCTGCGCGACGGCTACTGGCTGGAAGCGGCAGATATTGACGGCGACGGCAAGCCGGACCTCGTTGGCTACGGCCTGAAAGTCGGTGAAATCTACTGGTACAAAAACCCCACCTGGGAAAAGAAGCTGGTGCTGGACAAGATCAAAGAACCCGTCGGCATGGACTTCGGTGACATCACTGGTGACGGCACCACGGACCTGGTGGTTTGCTACCAGCTTTATGGTCCGGGCGGAACCATCCACCACGCTGACCCCGAAGGCGGCAAGATCGACTGGCTGGAAAACCCCGGCAACCCGTCCGAAGCCACCGAAAACTGGAAGCGGCATTACGTCGGGCGTGCCATCGGCATGCACCGTTTGCGCGTCGGCCACTTCACGCGTACGGACAAGATCCAGATCATCGGGTTCCCCATCGTTGCCGTCGAGGACGTCCACGCTGTCCTGCCCGTGGTGCTGTTCACCCCTACCGATGACCCTCGCGCCGAATGGGACAAGGAAATCATCAGCGACTCGGACTTCCGGATGATCCACGGCGTCGCCAAGAAGGGTGGACTGATTCCCGGCTCACCGCTGGACTCCATCCTCATGGCCTCCGATGAAGGCGTCACGTGGCTTTACTACGACCAGGACAACAGCACCTGGGCTTGGGAGCACATCGGAGACGGCGAGGAAAGCCAATTCGAGAAAACCACCTTCAAAGGCAGCGGGGACGTCGACGGCGGCCGCATCGGCGATGATCCTCTGGCCTACGTCGCCGCGATTGAACCTTTCCACGGCAACACCGTCGCTGTGTACGTGCGCAGCGGGGGAGACGCGGAGGCTGCGGGATGGACACGGCACCTGCTGGACATCTACGGGGACCCGAACCAGAACGGTGAGGGCCCCGGTCACACTGTCATGTGCCGCGATTTCGATGGAGACGGCGACGACGAATTCCTGATTGGCCTGCGCGGTCCGGACCCCTGGCAGGGCGCGTACTACTACAAAGCCGTAGATCTGGCGAAGGGCCTGTTCCTGAAATGGAAGGTCTCCGGGGAGTCCATCGCCCGGATCGTTGCCGGTGACTTCACCGGCAACGGCGCAGAAGATTTCGCCACCATCTCCTACTCGGTCCAGCACTACTTCGTTGCCCCCAAAGCCGAAATCACCCTGCACCCGAACAACACCGTCCAACGTGGAGGATCGAACTGATGACAACCACCCAAAAGACCGGCATTGGCAGACGGTTCTTCATGGCAGGGTCCGCCGGCACCATCGCGGCAGCTTCCTTGGCCGCACTCGGAACCGCCGATGCCCCGCAGGCGCAGGCCGCAACGGAATCCGCGACTGTACCTGATGGCTCGGTCATCAAATCCGGGGACTCCCGCTATGCGGACCTCATGACCGGCAACAACCAGCGCTTCGTCTCCCATCCCGACTACGTCCGGTTGATCACCAGCACCAGGGACGCCGAGGATGCCGTCCGCGAAGCAGTCCGCACCGGAAAGAAAGTCTCTGTACGAAGCGGCGGCCACTGCTTTGCTGATTTTGTCTGCAACCCTTCCATCCAGGTCATCCTTGATGTGTCCCCGATGAACGCGGTGTACTACGACAAAAAGATGGGGGCCTTCGCAGTGGAGCCCGGCGCCCGCCTCATGAACGTCTACGAAACGCTGTACAAGAATTGGGGCGTCACCGTTCCCGGCGGCATCTGCTACAGCGTCGGTGCAGGCGGTCACATAGCCGGAGGCGGCTACGGCTTGCTCTCCCGCTCGCACGGACTGGTGGTGGACCACCTCTACGCCGTCGAAGTGGTGACCGTGGACGCGCGCCGTAAAGTCCGCACTGTCACCGCGACTAGCGACGACAAAGGCGAGCTCGGTGACCTGTGGTGGGCACACACCGGCGGAGGCGGGGGCAACTGGGGCATCGTTACCAAATACTGGTTCCGGTCTCCGGGAACTCAGGGCAAGAACCCCTCAGAGCAACTGGTCAAGGCTCCCTCCACCGTTTTGGTCAGTGCCATTTCCATTCCGTGGGACCAGCTGGATGACATCAAATTCAGGCGCCTCATCACCAACTTCGGAACCTGGCATGAGAAATACAGGCAGCCAGGGACCCCGGAATCACACCTCAGCAGCCTCTTCAACGTGAGCTCCAAAGCCCATGGAAGCCTGGGAATGTTCACCCAGATCGACGCGGCGGCTCCGGACGCCAAGGGCGTGATGGAACGCTACGTGGAAGCGATCCTGGACGGAGTTGCCATCACTCCCGAGCCCTTGGAGAAACCCAACGGCGAGATCCCGGCCATGCCCGGGTTCTTCAAGACCCGTGAAATCCCGTGGCTGCAGGCTACCCGCCTGGTAGGCACTGATAACCCGGTTATCACCAACCCCACCAGCCGTGGCGCCCATAAATCGGCATATCTCAACCAGAAGTTCACCGATGACCAGATTGCGGTGCTCTACCGTCAGATGAGCAGGCCGGACTTCACCAACCCCAACACCATGCTGGTGCTGTTCTCCTTCGGCGGACAGGTCAATGCTGTGGCTCCTGACGCCACAGCAAACGCGCAGCGCCAATCCGCGTTCAAATTCTGCCTCCAAACGTTTTGGTCGGAGGCAGCAGATGATGATTTCTACCTTGGCTGGGAGCGGGAAACCTACCAGGGCATGTTCAAAACCACGGGCGGCGTACCCGTCCCAGGCGAGCAGCTGGACGGCTGCTACATCAACTATCCGGACGTTGATGTAGCCACCAGCGAGCACAACAGCTCCGGTGTTGGCTGGCAGACCCTGTACTTCAAGGGAAACTACCCCCGGCTTCAGCGAGCCAAGGCAAGCTGGGACCCCAGCAACTTCTTCACCCACAGCCTCGGCATCGAGCTCCCGGCAGGACGTGCATCATGACCGCCCCGGTTCCCGAGGCGACCACCGCCCGGCCCCGGCTCAGCAAGCTGCCCTCCCTGACAGGGTTGCGTTTCTTCGCTGCGCTGTTGGTGTTCTTCTTCCACATCACGCTGTCCAACTCACCCATACCGCCCAACGATCCCATCAACCCGTTCGCCGACGCCGGGCTCGGATCAACCCTTGAATGGATGGTCAGCAAAGCCGGCTACGTGGGGGTCTCGTTCTTCTTCGTCCTGAGCGGCTTCCTGCTGGCCTGGGCGTCGAAGCCGGGGGAGGCAAAACGTCACTTCTGGCGGCGCCGGTTGTTGAAGATCTTCCCTAACCACCTGGTGATGTGGGCGCTGTCCATGATCCTGTTCGCAGCTGCAATCAACCCTCCACTTGGATGGATCAGCAACCTCTTTTTGGTGAACTCGTTCATCCCGGATGCCTCCGTCTACGTTGCGGTCAACCCGCCGTCATGGACGCTGAACAGCGAACTGCTCTTCTACATGCTGTTCCCTTTGCTCATGGTCCCCATCAGGAAGATTCCCGGCAACCGGCTGTGGGTATGGGCATGGGCCACCGTTGGCGCGATGATCGCGGTGCAGCTGGTCACCACGTACCTGATCCCTGCCACGCCGGTATCGGCGCTGACACCCATCTCTGAAGCCCAGTTCTGGTTCGGGTACATTTTTCCGCCCGCACGGCTGTTCGAATTCATCCTTGGCTCCATCCTGGCCCGGATAGTCCTGTCAGGGCGCTGGGTTCCCTTGAAGATGTGGCACACCCTGGTGCTCTGCGTCGCCGGCTACGCCGCCGCAATGGTGGTCCCGTTTGTTTACTCCTTCAACGTGGCCACCATCATTCCGGTCGCGGCGATCATCTGCACGGTTGCAACCCGGGACATCGCAGGCCATACAAGCTTCCTTGGCTCCAAACCCATGGTGTGGCTGGGGAACATCTCCTTTGGCTTCTACCTGTGCCAGGGAGTGGTGATCTTCTACGGACGCATTCTCCTTGGTAACGAGGTGTACCCAACGCCTGTCGCCTTGCTGGTGGTGGCCGGATTCTTTGTGGCTACGTTGTTGGGCGGATGGGCCCTGTACGCCCTCGTGGAGAAGCCAGTGATGGACCGCTGGGCGCGGCCGCGGCCCAAGCAGGTCCAGCCTGAGCCCGTTCGGGCCACAGTGACCGCCTCATAGACGCGGAAGAACGGAAGGCCCGATCCTGGTGGATCGGGCCTTCCCGTTGTATGAAGCCGTAGTGCTCAGGACATTACCTGGTAGCGGGATGTGGAGCTTCTTCCGTCACGCCGGCCTCGCTGGAAGTCAACAATTGCAGGGCTTCGGCTGCGGGCGTTCCGGGATCGGCGGTGTACATCAGGATCCGGTGTCCCGATTCGTCGGGCGGGGTCAGGACCTCGAAGTTGAGCTCAATATCGCCTACCTCAGGGTGATGCATGTACTTCAGGCCGGACATGCAGTTCTCCACAGGGTGCCGTGCCCACAAATTGGCGAACTCTTCACTGTTCATGGTCAACTCACCAACCAATGAGGCGAGTTCCGGGTCGTCGGTGGCGCGGCCCGCCACCAGCCGCAGCGATGACACCGCACGGGTGGCCTCTTCAAGCCAGCGTGTGTAGAGCTCGCGGGTGTGGCGGTCCAGGAACAGCAGCCGCGTCATGTTGGGCCTCGTTGAAGGCGTCTCGGGCGCGGCGAAGTCCAAGTGACCAGCCACAAGCCTGTGACCAATCCGGTTCCAGGCGAGCACTTCACTGCGGCGTCCCAAGACGACGGCGGGTGTGTTGGACATCGACTGGATGAGCCGCAAGGTGCCGGGCCTTACCTTGTCCGGCTTGGTCAGTGTCCGCCTTTTGGTCGTCCCGGGCCGGGCAAGATTGAAAAGGTGCGCGCGCTCATCGGTGTTCAGGTTAAGCGCCCGGGCAATAGCATCGATGACCGCTTCGGAGGCGTTGTTACTGAGGCCCTGCTCCAAGCGGGTGTAGTAGGTGTTGCTGACGCCGGCAAGCATGGCGAGCTCTTCCCTGCGGAGGCCGGGTACGCGGCGGATGCCGTAGTTCAGAAGGCCAACGTCCTCTGGCTGTAAGGCAGCTCTTCGGACGCGAAGGAACTCCCCAAGTTCACTTAGATTACTCATGGGCCCATTCTGCCGGTCTTGAGCGGCGCTGTCCTGTCCCTGCCAGTGACACCTTGATACGACGTCGCACAAGTTCTTGTGACAAGACAATGGTGTCCAGGCAAGGTAGGGGCCTGTCCCGCCTGTCACTGCCAGGGGTAGGCAGAAGGGGGTGTGGTTGATCCCCAGGCCTTCCGTGAGTGTGGAGTTGTGAAGATGCCGTCCGCGGACGGCGACCCCTCCAGAGAAGGACAACTCCATGACCACGCAACCGGATGTCACCACAGGACCCGGCGTTCCACCCTTAGTCGAGGCCCAGCGGCCCGCTGAACCGACAAAACGTATGTCTGGCCGGCAAAGGCTGGCACTCATTGTTCTGCTCGCGGCGAGTTTCACCCTCGCCGTCGACTTCTCGATCCTCAACGTCGCGCTCCCGGCCATTGGCGCCGATGTAGGTTTCAGCTTGGAGAACCTCCAGTGGATTGCGACTGCATTCGCGCTCTGCGCTGCCGGGCTCACACTGTTGTTTGGTCGCGTGGCGGACATCGCAGGCCGCCGCAAGATGTTCATCATTGGCATGGCCTTGCTCGGCGCAGCATCTCTCGCCGGTGGCTTGGCTGCCGATCCTGCTTTGTTGCTTATCGCCCGGGTCGGCCAGGGTGTTGCAACGGCGATCGTGGTTCCGGCGGCACTGTCTTTGCTGCTGGCTTCGTTCCCGGAAGGTCCGCTGCGTGATAAAGCTTTGGGCCTCAACGGGTCCCTGATGGCTGCCGGGTTCACAACGGGGGCAATCCTCGGTGGACTGCTGACGGACCTGCTCAGCTGGCGATGGGCCTTCTTCATCAACGTTCCCGTAGCCATTGCAGTGCTCATCATCGCCCCTATTGTTTTGGCAGAGAGCAAGCCCGCCACCAAGTTGAGGTTGGACGTTCCCGGTGCCATCACGGTGACCCTCGGCCTTCTGGCGCTGGTGTTTGGTCTGACGAATGCCGCTGAGCACTCGTGGGCTGACCCGCTGACGCTGGGCTCCCTCGCAGCAGCCGTGGTGTTGTTCGTTGCCTTCGTGGCCGTCGAACGCCGAGCCGCATCACCGTTGGTACCGCTGGACATTCTCAAGCGCTCCACGGTCGCTTGGGGCAACATCGCGGGCATCCTTGCCTTCGTCACCGAAACATCCTTGGTATTCCTGTTGACGCTGTACCTGCAGCAGGTCCTCGGGTACACGCCGCTCGGTGCCGGCCTGGCTTTCGCAGTCCTGGGTCTCGGAACTGTTCTGGGTGGTGTTCTTGGCCCCAAGGTCATCGGAAAGATCGGCAACAAGAAAGCGATTGTCTACGGATTCATCGTCCAGGCCGTCGCCACCGGTGCCCTCGTGGTGCTCAGTGCGGACCCCGCCTCCATCGTCCTGCTGCTGGTTGCCACGTTTGTAGGGGGCGTCGCCAACCTCGTGGTGATCGTCGGATTCATGGTCACCGCAACCTCCGGACTGCCCGATGAAGAGCAGGGCCTCGCCACCGGGTTGGCAACCATGAGCCAGCAGATCGGCATCACCATGGGTATCCCGATCATGAGCGCCATCTTCACTGCACAGATCCTCGCAATCGGGAACAACGATGCCCCGGCCGTCCTCAGTGGCGTCACCACAGCTATTTGGGTCAATGCGGGCCTGTGCCTGCTCACGGCTCTGGTGGTGGGACTGTTCCTCCGCAAGCCCGCCCCGGCCGTCAGCTAGGGCTGGCCAGGTCCGCTATGGGCGGCACCTGGTCCTCGAACGGATCCAAACCCGGCCCGCGCTGCCCTGTGGGGGGAGTTATCCCCACAGGGCAGAGGCCCGCCGTGGTTCAGACGGCCCCGTACGTATAGGGTTTCCAAAAAGCTGGGTGTGATTCCCAGAACTGAGTGGGGGAATTGCCCTACACAGCGCCGGTGGAACCCCCGGTGTTCCCCAACAGGGCCGCCAACGTCTTCCACCGCGCGATCTCGCAGCCGTCCGTCCGGCTGAAGTGGCTAAGTACTTTGCGGCCACGGAACCAGCCCTTGACCACGGCCACTTGGGGGCCGCCGTACTGCTGCGTGCAGATTCGGTCCGGCCGCGGCTCGGGAAAGAAGATTTCTTCCCCGAATTGCTCGACGGCGGCAAGCGCCGCAGGTGCGTCCGGCAAATCCGAGTCCAGCGTTTCCGGGTCCGGGGACATGATGCCTGCGGCGGACCGCAGGTGGAACTCCCTGCTCTCAGCGCCAGGTGCCTCTGTCAGCGTGACTGTCAGGTCGACGTCGTATTCGCTCGTGCTTGGGTCGCTGTTGTTTGCGTCGTTCTCTTGCGGGGAAACCATGGGTACCTTTCGCTGGTGGCGGCGGGTGCCTAGGCAGCCAACCCGCTCAGCTGGTTCAGGAGCGGCCCCACTGCCTGGAGCACGCGGGCCCGCAGCTCCTGGGATTCGGCCGCGAAAGCCCGCTGGTACTCAACGTACTCGGCTTTGCCCTGCGGTGTCTCAATCCTGATGGGTGGGTAGCCCCATTCTTCGAGATCGTAAGGGGAGGCCTGCATGTCCATGGTCCGGATCCGCCACGACAACTCGAAGCAGTCCATCACCAGTCCACTGGGCAGCGCGGGCGTCAGCTTGTAGGCCCATTTGTAGAGGTCCATGTTGGCGTGCAGGCATCCCGGCTGCTCCATGGTCCGCTGGTTCTCACGGGTGGGCGTGAGCTCGTTCAGTGGGATGGCATCCGGTGTGTAGAAACGGAAGGCATCGAAATGGGAGCAGCGGATGCGGTTCTCTTCCACCACAGTGTCCGTGCCCTCGCCGCCGAGCCGGAGCTTCAAGTATTCGTGCCGCAGCTCGAACTTCTCCTGCCGGTACACCATGGCCCACTCGTGCAGCCCGAAGCAACCGAACTGGGCCGGCCGCTTCGCTGTGCCGCCCAGGATGATCCCCGCGAAACGGACTGCTTCCGCGCGGTCCGCCAGGAAGCCGTCCCGGTCAAAGGTGACCGCAGGGGTGCCCGCCGGCAATCCCGCAGAGGCGAGGTCGTCGTCGTCGAGCGTTCGGTAAAACTTCCACGCGGCGCGCTCCAGGGCGCGATCCCCGCTGAGGACCACTCCGTCGCCGGGATGCCAGCGGAGCAGCTGGCCCGGTTTCTGGGTGTAATACGTAAAGAGGAAGTCCTCGACGGGGTGCTTCTTACCTGCCGATCGTCGTGCCAGATAGGGATCTGCGTACCGGGCGACCCGCGCATGATGGGCTGCCTCCAGCCCGAGCCATTGCTCCTGGGGGAGGTGTTGCAGCCTAGAGTCCGCCATCTGAACCGAGGACGCTCTTCGCGGCGTCCCACAGGGCGATCTGGCAGCCGTCCGTGCGGCTGAAGGCGGCCGTGACTTCCTTGCCGTCCACGGCTCCGGTCACTGTGGCCGTGGCGGGACCGCCGTACTGCATGGTGCACGCCTGGTCCGTCCGGGGAGGTGCCGGGCTCAGGATGGCGGGGCTGTTCTTGATGGTGGCGCACGCTTCCGCTGCGGACGGATGCTTGCTTTCGGCGGCCGGCGTGCCGCCGGCACACACGAGTGTAAAGGTCTGAGGTGCCGCTTCCGGGGTCTCAAGGAGCGTGATGGAGAGCTCGGCGTTGCCCTGACCGGGGGTGGCCGGCTGGCTGCTGCTGGTGGGAGCGCTGCTGGAAGGAGCGTTGCTGGAAGGAGCCGCCGACGACGGTGCTTGGGTTGCGCTGCCCGTGGAGCCTGGGGTGGGGGTGCCGGAGCATGCGGCGAGGCCAGCGAGGGCCAGGACTGCCAACAGGGGCCGAACAAATCGCATGCGCATGGAATCTCCTAAGTTGCGTCCATTTTACGCGGCACGTGTGGTGCCCGCGTCCTCGCTTCAAGGAGACCACCGCGGCCCTGCGCTTGGCTAGGGATAGTGCGCGCTGATGTGGCGGTCAGGAAGAGCTGTTGCGTTGGGTAGCTGCAATCAGGCCCGTCATGGCCTGGTGGAGCCCGGCCACTTCTTCGCGGCTGAGTTGCAGGCGCTCGCGGATTTCGCCGGGAACGGCCGTTGCCTGCTCGCGGAGCGCTGCGCCCTTGGCTGTGAGCTTGATGGCCAATGCGCGCTCGTTGCCGGGCACCCGTTCGCGGGTGATGAGCTCGGCTTCCTCCAGCCGCTTCAGCAAGGGGGAGAGGGTGGCGGGCTCGTGGAGGAGGCTGTCGCTGATGTCCTTGAGGGTCCGCGGGCTCCGTTCCCAGAGCGCAAGCATCACCAGGTATTGGGGGTGGGTGAGCCCCAGGCGTTCCAGCACTGGCTTGTAGACGCCCACCACGCTTCGGGACGCCACGGTGAGGGCGAAGCAGAGCTGGCGCTCCAGCAGGAGGTCGTCCTCCTGGGTGGTGTCGCTGACGGTGGTCATGGTTTCCTCCTGCTTGATGCCCCAGTTAGTTAGTGTACTAATGATTAGCGTACTATGGACTTATTGAACCGTCTAAAAGAGGAGTCGATCAAGCGTGGCAAAGGAATCCCTTACGCGGAAGTTCATGCGCGCCACTGGGAAGTTTCGGGTCATTTTTGGTCCGGCGCAAAGCAGTTCCCTTGATCATGAAATGACCGAGGCAAACCGGAAGTTGCTTGCCCAGCGCCAGGCTGAGACGCAGCAATGGGAAACCCTCCGCCGCCCCGATGGCAGCACCTATGTGGTGCCCCGCAACCCGGACGACAAATCCCTGCGCTGACACCGCGCCAAGCCTCTGGCGCCGGAGCCTTTTGGGGCTGCCGGGCGTAAAATTGCCTCACGGGCGGCACGCAAGTGCCCTGCCGTTTTTTCTCTCCCGTAAGAAAGGAGGTGGAAGAACAATGGGACGCAAGTTGGAAGGCTTCCAGCATGTGACCGAAAGGCTGACGTACGTCTTTGGACCGGCAACCCACGGCGACACGGACTCCCCTGTGGTGCACAAGCATGACGACTTCGAGACGGCCTCCGAGCAGGACTTGAAGAACTTCGATGTCGAGACTGATTCGGAAGGCCATCACTACGCCGTTCGGAACAATGATCCGGGACCGACAAGCACGGATTACTCGATGAAATAGGCGGAAACGTCATCCAGCCGTCACGCCCCTGTTGTGCAATTCATCAGCATGCTTATGATGTTCATGGCACAGCATCAGCTGTCTGGGGAGGGGCCAATCCATGAGTTTCCAAGAAGATGCCGCAAGGATCCCTGTCGGTTCGGAACCGCAGGAACGCATAGTCGCGCCTCCGGTGCCGGGTCGGTCCAGGCCCACCCGGACCGCTGCGGTTTGGGTCGCGGTGGCTGTGGGGCTGGTCCTCCTGGTCATGTTGATCGTGTTCTTCGTTCAAAACCAGGACGAGATCACTGTCCGTTTCCTGGGATTTGAGGGGACCCTCGCGCTGGGGACCACGCTCTTCATCGCCGCCGTTGGTGGAGGGGTCCTGGTGGCCTTGGCGGGAGGGGCACGGATCCTCCAGCTTAGGATCGCCAACCACCGCCGGAACAAGACCGTGGGCGGCCCACTCTAGCGCTGGGCGTTAATTGCGGAAGGACCGGAGCGTTCGCTCCGGTCCTTCCGCAATTAAATCCCGACGGCGGCACTCCCTGACGATGTTTAGCCCGCCGGGGTGGTGGGTCGTCTAGCCTTCGCAGTCAGTGCAGTAGGCGACGCCATCTTTTTCGCGAGCGATCTGCGAACGGTGGCGGACCAGGAAGCAGGAGTGACAAGTGAACTCGTCGTTTGCCTGCGGAATGACCTGGATGACCAGTTCTTCAGCGACGATTTCGCCGCCGGGGCCGTTGGCATCGAGGCCATCGGTTTCGTCCAGTTCAAGCACGACACTCTTGGCCGTGGGAGCGCTGGCGGACTGGAGAGCCTGGAGGGACTGCTCCTGGTTCTCTTTTACATCGGTACGGAGTTCGTCGTAATCGGCTGCCACTTTTTAATGCCTCTTCGTGTTAGGGGGTTACCGGGTATGCAACGTACAGCATGCCACGAAAATTCCATACCATACCCCAGTTCTACCGCTTGTGGCGAAAACCACGTGGGTGACGGCCAAAAAAGCCGCCACCCAGCGTCATTTCGCACCTGTATTACCGGAGTTCGATGTCCATGGACTGGAACTCGTCGGCCGAGTGACGGCCCACCAGCAGACGGAACGTGCCCTGCTCAAACTGCCAGCCGCCGTCGTAATGCGCAAACGCCTTGGCGGGGATGGTTATTTCCACGCTCTCAGTGCCGGCGGGGGCGAGGTGCGTTCCGGCGTAGCCGGCGAGCCAGCGCACAGGCCTCTCCACGGCTGATTCAGGGCGTTCCAGATAAACCTGGACTACTTCCCGTCCTGTGCGGGTACCGGTGTTCTTGACGGGGACGTGGACCACAACATCGTTCCCGGCGGTCACCCCTTGGGGCGCGTGCGCCGTGCCGAGGTCAAAGGTGGTGTATCCAAGCCCGAAGCCGAACGGCAGGGCAGGAGCTGCGCCGCCTTCGGCTTGCTGCTTCAGCCAAGCACGGTAGCCGATGTGGATTCCCTCCGAGTAGACCACCTTGCCGTCCACGGGTGTGGTGCTCAGGACAGGGACGTCCTCCAGCGCGGCGGGCCAAGTGGTGGGAAGGCGTCCACCCGGCTCTTCGACACCCAGGAGGATGTCCGCGATTGCGCTGCCGAACTCCTGGCCGCCGAACCAGCCCAGCAGGACTGCATCCACTGTGTCCAGCCACGGCATCACCACAGGCGAACCCGAGTTCACCACCACCACTGTGCGGGGATTCGCTGCCACCACAGCTTCCACCAACTGATTCTGGTAGCCGGGAAGATCCAAATCCTTGCGGTCGAAGCCCTCGGACTCGATGGCCGCATTGGTGCCCACCACCACCACGGCTACGTCGGAGTTGAGGGCAGCTTCCACGGCGGCGTCGATCTCGGCCTGCGGATCTTCCACCACGGTCTCCTCGCCCAGCAGGATGGCGGTGAACGGGATGACCTGTTCCGCGGGCAACTGGTACTCGGCCTCGATCCGTACGCTCTGACCGGCCGTGGTTTCGATGGCGTGGACAGTCTTGGGAGGATCGAACAGCGCCGCGCCCAGGACTTCGGTATCGTCCTCAAGCTCGCTGTTGAAGACCTCCGTGCCGTCCAGGACAAAGCGGATCCGGCCCACGGTGCCCACGCCCAGGTGGTGGACGCCTGCTGTTTCGGCAGTCCAGTCCGCCTGCATGCGGATGGAGGCAGCGCCGTCGGGGATTCCGATGCCGAACCAAATCAGGTGCGACGCCAAGCGGTCTTCGCCGGAAATTTCGCTACCGTCAGCTGCCAGGAACGTGACGCGGATTCCGGGGACGTTGGAGACGGGGTTGTGCAGCGAGGTGCGGGGGAACGGCTGGATGCCCTCGGCAACCTTGGCGCCCCGCGCGTAGCTGACCTTGACGTCGTCGGGCAGTGCGTTCCGCAGGCCCTCCAGCGGCGAGACGGTGTACTTGGGCATCACGGTGGCGCTTCCGCCGCCCTGCGTGCGGGCCTCATCTGCATTGTGGCCGATCACAGCAATGCTGCTGAGCGCCTTGGCGTCCAGCGGCAGGAGGCCCTTGTTGCGGACCAGCACGGCACCGCGGACGGCTACTTCACGTGCGACGGCGGCACCGTCAAGTTGCGTGGGGAGCTGGGTCACAGCAGGTTCGAAGCCTTCGAGTGAACCGACGCGGGCGGCCAGGCGCAGGATTCGGGTGACCTTTTCCAGGATCGCCTCGCGGCTGACGCGGCCATCGCTGACGGCGGCAAGGAGCTTAGGTCCCCAGTGGCCTACCGGGCCGGGCATTTCCAGGTCTTGGTGGGCGTTGGCGGCGTCGATAGAGCGAACACCGGTCCAGTCGGACACTACGACGCCGTCGAAGCCCCACTCGGTGGACAGCGGCGTCTCCAGCAGCTTGTTTTCGCTCGCGGTGGTGCCATTGATGGAGTTGTAAGAGCTCATCACCAGCCAAGCGCGGGCCTCCGTGATGGCGTCCTCAAACGCAGCCAGGTACAGCTCGCGGAGCGGACGTTCGTCCACCACGGAGTCGGCGGTGAAGCGCTCTGTCTCGGCTTCATTGGCCAAGTAATGCTTGGGTGTGGCGCCCACGCCCATGGATTGCACGCCGGCTACGTACCCGGCCGCCATGGTTGCGGTGAGCCGGGGGTCCTCGCTCATGCACTCGAAGTGGCGGCCGCCCAGGGGTGAGCGGTGCAGGTTGATGGTGGGACCCAGAACGGCGTGGACGCCTTTGCGGCGGGCTTCCTGGCCCAGGACCTGCCCGTAGCGGTTGGCGGTCTCGGCGCTCCACGTCGCAGACAAAGCCGACGACGACGGCAAGGAGACGGAGTCGTGGCGCTCATCGAAGTCTTCGCCGCGGACGCCCGCCGGTCCGTCGGACATGACCACGCGGGACAGGCCGATCTCCGGGATGGCGTGCGTGGACCAGACATCAGCGCCGGTCAGCAGCTGAACTTGCTGCTCGAGCGTCAGGCTCAGGGCGAGTTCGCGGATCCGCGCTTCGGCGTCCGGCGAACCGTCCTGTGGTGCCGTGACCGCTGCTGCGAGTGTGGGATTCATTTACTTGACTCCTTTGATACGGGTGACGAGGAGGGCGCCGATGATGCCGACTGCCGCACCACCGAGGAACAATGCGGGGTAGCCACCGAAGGCGATCACCGGGAACGCGATGGCGGGGACCAATGACTGCGGGAGGGCCTGTGCGATGTTGAAGACGCCGAACGTCTTGGCATTCTCAGACTGGTTGCCGGGCAGGAGGTCCGTGATGAGGGCTACGTCAACGGCACTGAAGACGCCCAGGCCGAGTCCGAGGATGCCCTGGCCAACCAGTACCTGGTTGGATTCAGTGCTGGTGGCGATCACGATCAGGCCCGCCATCATGATGAGCGCGGAAGCGATCACCATGCTCTTGCGCTTGCCTATGCGGTCGCTGATCCAACCTCCGGCGAGGCTGGTGATCACAGTGCCGGCGGAGCTTACCAACGTTGCTTGGAACACCAGGCTGGTGACCTGGGATTCGGCGATGTGGAGGTGGTCCGTGAAGAAATACGGCAGGTAGAGCAGCCCTGCGCAGTACCCGACGTAAACCATGAATTTGGTCAACCAAGCCCAGCCCAAACCGGGGAAGACCTTGGGGTTGAAGTAGAACGAGCCAAGGATCTCCTTGACGTTCAGCGGCGCCGGCTTTTCCGTGAGCACGCGGTCCTTGAAGGTGAACGCGAAGGCGATGGCAACGGCCGTGCCCACTATTCCGGGGACAACGGCCATCTGCAAGGCGTTATCGAACATCTGCGCGAAGAAGGCGGCCGCTACCAGGCCGATGGGGAGCGTCATGCCGATGAGGCCCGAGAGTCGTCCGCGTTCGGCCGGGGCAGCCTGGTCCGGCAGCGTTGCCACCAAGGCGGCCAGGGCGGCGTTGAAGCCCAGCTGTGCTACAACCCAGGCGACCAGGACGATTCCGACGTCTGTGGCTGAACCCAGCAGGAAAAGGGATGCCAAGCCAAGCAACGAGCCGCCCACGATCCAGGGCTTGCGCATCCCGAAGCGGGAGGTTGTCCGGTCGCTGAGGCGGCCAAAGAACGGGTTGGCCAGCAAGGCGACAGCCGCGCCGACTCCGGCCACCAGACTGAGTGCGCCCGCACGGGTGTCCGGGGTGGTGATGTCGGAAACCTTGATGGCGAGGACCACCAGGGCCGGGGCGAGGACAGCCATCCAGAGGCCTGCGCTCGCGATGGGCATGCCGATGACGTAGGCGCGGGAAGCCGGGCCGGCCGCTGCAGCGTTTGGCCCGGTACTGATAACCGGAGCCTGTTGGGTGATATCGAGGGCCACATTGCCTCCTGTGAACGGTGACCCACCGTTGGGTCTCTGGTGAAGACTGTAGCGCCAAAAATCTAGTCTGACTAGGTTTTTAGCGAATAAGTCGAGTAACACTCGATTTTGGGGTGTGAAATAGACTGACCCAATGCCTACTTCGAGGGCCCGTGGCCAGTACGCCAAGGGAGCGGAACGCCGCGAACAGATCATCCAGACCGCCACCGACGTCTTTGCCACCGAAGGGTTCGAGGGGACAGCCCTCAAGCGTGTGGCCGAGCTCGTGGGGGTGAAGGAAGCCACCCTCTTCCACTACTTCAAAGGGAAGCAGGAGCTTCTCACAGCCGTCCTCGCAGAACGGGACCGGCGTTCGCTGATGGCCAGTGGCCAGGAAGACGTCGGCCTAAGCCTCATGCCGTCAATAGCCGCGCGCAATGAGAGGGAGCCAGGGCTGACCACTCTCTACGCTGTTGCTTCGGCTACAGCGAACCATCCCGGACATGACTCCCATGCCTACTTCAAAGACCGCTACGAAACCGTGATTCGGGATGTGGCCGCTGACATCGAGCGGCGCCAAGCCTCCGGAGAAGTCCGGACAGACGTCGACGCCGTTATGTTGGCACGGTTGACCGTGGCCGCCTTCGACGGCCTCCAGCTGCAGTGGCTCTACGACAAGGGCGTGGACATGGCTGACGGTCTGACGCAGTTGGTGGAGGTGCTGTTGGCGCCGTCCGGCCGGCGAGATGCCAGCGGGTAGGCGAGTGCAGCCCTACGCAGGAAGGACCGGAGCGCTTGCTCCGGTCCTTCCTGCTGCTCAGACGTGGGGACTGCTCAGACGTGGGGACTGCTCAGACGTGGGGACTGCTCAGACGTGGTGACCCTAGCGGCCGGTGCCGCCGTAAACGGTAGCCTCAGCGTCGCCGTCGAGCTCGAATGCGTTGTGGATGGCGCGGACGGCGTCATCCAGCTTGTCGGCGCTGGTCACCACGGAGATGCGGATTTCAGACGTGGAGATCATGTCGATGTTAATGCCGGCGTCGGAGAGCGCCTTGAAGAACGTGGCGGAGACGCCCGGGTGCGAACGCATGCCGGCACCGATCAGGGAGAGCTTGCCAACGTGCTCGTTGTATTCGATGCTCTCGAAACCGATCTGGCCTTCAGCTGCGCGCAGTGCGGCCAAAGCATCGGCGCCCTCGACAATCGGAAGCGTGAACGAGATGTCCGTGCGGCCCGTGCCGTGGGTGGACACGTTCTGGACGATCATGTCGATGTTGGAGTGGGCATCGGCGATCACCTGGAAGATCGCAGCAGCCTTGCCGGGGATGTCAGGGACGCCTACAACGGTGACCTTGGCTTCGGACCGGTCGTGTGCAACGCCGGAGATGATTGGCTGCTCCAAGGCAACTCCCTCTTGAATCGTGAACTTTTCGTCGGCACCCGGGATGACCCAGGTTCCTTCGTGCTGGCTGAATGAAGAACGGACGTGCAGGGGCACACCGAAACGGCGGGCGTATTCAACGCACCGCAGGTGCAGGATCTTGGCGCCGGAAGCCGCCAGTTCCAGCATTTCCTCGCTGGAGATGCGGTCGATCTTCTGGGCGCTGCTGACGACGCGGGGGTCGGCGGTGTAGATGCCGTCCACGTCCGTGTAGATTTCGCAGACGTCGGCTTCCAGAGCCGCTGCCAAGGCAACAGCTGTGGTGTCCGAACCGCCGCGGCCCAACGTGGTGATCTCGTTGGTAATGCGGCTCATGCCCTGGAACCCGGCCACAATGGCGATGTGTCCTTTGTCCAGGGCCGTGCGGATGCGGTGGGGGTCGACGTCGATAATCCGGGCCTTGCCGTGGATGCCGTCGGTAATCATGCCGGCCTGCGAACCCGTGAACGACTGCGCGGAAGCGCCGAACTTGTTAATGGCCATCGCCAGGAGGGCCATGGAAATTCGCTCGCCGGCGGACAACAGCATGTCCATCTCGCGCGCGGGAGCGGAGTCGGTCACCTGGCTCGCCAGGTCCAGGAGTTCGTCGGTGGTGTCGCCCATTGCGGAAACAACAACCACAACCTCGTTGCCGGCCTTTTGCGCATCCACGACGCGCTGTGCGACCCGTTTGATGCCATCAGCATCGGCAACCGAGGAACCGCCGAACTTCTGAACGATCAGCTGCTTGGTAATGGCAGCCTCGTTGGAGAGCTCTTCGATCTTCACTTCGGTAGTGGGCATAGTCATGCGCGCACCCTCACTGCATCAATAGGGTTCGAACGCGGCGTACACGAATTCGGGCACACCTGCGTAGCTTATTTGCCCAGTTTATCGCCGTGCACAGCACTGGCAGGAATTGTGACCACATAGCGGCCACCGGTGCAACGCGGGGGAATAATGATCCCTATGACCAGCAGGGAGCCTGAAAAGAAGGAAGCCCACACGCCGGAAACGCGCACGGCGGATCACGCCGAGGTCCACAGCACGCTCCCCACAGCCATGACGGGAAGGGCCAGCCCGGCGAAAGCGGCAGTGGGCGATAAACCCGTGTTCGCCTATATCGCCAGCCTGCCGCAGCCGCAGCGCGGCATCGCGGAAACAATCGATGCGCTGGCAGCCACCACCCTGCCCAACCTGCAGCGTTCCGTGAAGTGGGGTATGTCCTATTACGGGGTTGGCGATGGCTGGTGTTTCAGCTGCGGCGGATTCGCCGGCCATGTGAAGCTCATGTTCATCAACGGCACGGCACTGGATCCCGTACCTCCGGTGACACCCATGGGGATGGGCAAATCGACGCGTGGGGTGGAGCTGGAATCCCCGCATGACATCGACCATGCCCAGATCGCGGCGTGGATGAAGCAGGTCACCTCCGTCCCTGGTGTTGGGAAGCGCTGAACCGGAAGCGCTGAACCGTCAGCGTTGAACTGGAAACCTGCCAGCGCTGAACCTGTCAGCGCTGAACTGGAAACCTGCCAGGTTGCCAGGGCGGCATACCCGGCGCGCCATGCCCGGCGTACCATCCACATCATGAGGATTGAGTGGGGCGATGGCCGGCGTTCCTGACCAACCGGGCCGTTCGGGACCGGGATGGAATGAGCCCGAATATGAGGTCATCGGTGGCGGAATGATCGATGACCAGCGAATCGGGGCCGATCCTCAGCGGACGGGAAGCGCCCCTTCGCCCGCTGTCTTCACAGCTGCCGTCCAGGAGGCCTGGCAAAGTGCCCGAGGGTCCTTCACAACCTGGTGGTTCTGGCTTGCCTGTGCCGTGGGAATAGCCCTGTCATGGGGGATGGCGGCCGCAGTGGTCGGCTGGGGAGAGGCTAACGGCTGGTTTGAGACCCCCGTGACCAGCTCCACGTACCTGATCATGGCGGCATTCCTTGCCCTCATGGCCGCAGTGCTTGGAGTCATCTGGGGCTTCCGGAACATTCAAGGAAGCTTCCTCGGGCTGCTGTTGGCTGGCGCGATGAGAGGCGTGGCTTTGTCCGCACCGGCGTTCGCAGTTCTGCTGGCGATCGCCATCAGCGTTGGCGGGCCCATCGGGCTGGCCGCTGCCGCCGTCGTCGTGATGGTTCTTGAAGTGGCCCTGTTCGGACTGATGGGCGCCGGTTCGCGGGCGTGCTTCACCAAAGGTGCACCGGGAGCGGCATTGGCCGCGGCGCTGACAGTTTTCTTTTGCGTACTCAACGTGGTGGTCACGGTCCTGCTGCTGCCCGGCACGTCGGGGACGGACCAGGCTTCCGTGCCCGTGAACGTGGAGCGCGACGACACCGGAAGGATCACCTCCTACGAATGCATAGGCAGCCTGCATCCCGTTGAGGTGGCGCATACGGACCGTGTCGCCTGGCTGGCGGCGTCCAATCCTGCGTTGTTGCTGGGCAGCGTCGGGGCCGGATTTGTGCCCACGGACAACGAGGTGGGGTGGGTGTTGGCCGGACTGCAGTGGGCGGCCGACGGCCCGGCCCGCGACGTGCCGTGCCTGGGCGGGGAGTCCAGCGAGGGGCTCGCGCCGTCCATGCCCGTCGCTCTGACCGGCTTCGCGGCACAGACAGCGACGGCGGCACTGCTTGCTGTTGCGGGGCGTCGGTTGGCGGCTCGGAGGCTGCGAACGTCCTAGCGTTCCGTTGGCGTTTTCTACAGCAACGCGTTGCGGCGGCCTTCGAAGGCCCGGCCCAGCGTTACCTCGTCCGCATACTCCAGGTCACCGCCGACGGGAAGACCCGACGCCAGCCGCGTCACAGTGATTCCGATCGACTTCAGCATCCGCGCCAGGTATGTTGCGGTGGCTTCGCCCTCCAGGTTGGGGTCCGTAGCGATGATGATTTCCTGAATGGCGCCATCGTTGAGGCGCGTGAGGAGTTCCCGGATACGCAGCTGCTCGGGACCGACTCCGGCAATGGGATTGATGGCGCCGCCCAGCACGTGATAGCGGCCCCGGAAGGAGCGCGTCCGCTCTACAGCCAGAACGTCCTTGGATTCCTCCACCACGCAAATGACCGAGGGATCCCGGCGCTGGTCGCGGCAGATGTTGCACGTTTCCTGCTCTGTCACGTTGAAGCAGACAGAGCAGAACTTAACGCGCTCCTTCACCGTGGTGATGGCCGTGACAAGGCGCTTCATGTCCTCCGGATCAGCCTCAAGGATATGGAATGCCAGGCGCTGCGCCGATTTGGGTCCCACACCGGGAAGCCGGCCGAGCTCGTCAATCAGCTCCTGAACTGCACCTTCGTACACAATGTCCTCATTTGTTTGAAATCAATGCTGGAGTCAGCGGGTTTGCAGAGGAGAACCGTCCAAGGCGCGCTCTTCGATCAGCTTTCCGCCCAGAATACGCTCCACCGCAGCCCGCCCAAAGACCCTCGATTCCTCGATGGTTTCGTCCTCAGGGCTGGGGATGTCCTCCGTCACCGCGGCCGGCGCAGCCTGGGTCCGCACAGGTGCCTGGACGCGCCCGGCCTGGGCTTCCGGACTGTTGGTCAGCCGCTGATAGAGGCTCTGGCGTCCGTGGGGATTGCCCGACGCCGGACCCTCCTCCAGCGTGGCCACGGAACCGTGCGCTTCCTCGGGTTGCGTCGCCAGGGACGGCCACGTTGCAGGGGCACTGCTGGTTGCGGGGACGCTGCTGGCTGCTGGACTGTTGCTGGTTGCCGGATTGTTGCTGGCTGCTGGACTGTTGCTGGCCGCTGGGTCTGGCATGGACTGCGTTCCCGGCCAGCTCGACGCCGGTGCGACGTCCCAGCTGGAGCTCGGGTTCTGCTCGGCATTGGTTGGGTGGCCGTAGGCTCCGGCAGTTGCCTCCGGAATCTGGGCAGCCGCGGGCTGGTAATCCGGGGCATTCGATCCGGAGGCGGCAGCTTCCTGGGCCGCCGGGGTTCGCTTGCCTACATTGGATTCAGTGCCGACCACCCACGTGCCTGGCGCCTGTTCGACTGCCCTGGACCAGGGGTCGGCAGAGGTGTCGGATGCCGCGACTGGGTTGGCTGCGGCAGCCCGGCTCGCTGGGGCGGGGCTGGCTGCTGCGGCTCGGCCCGCTGGGACGGTGCCGGCCGGGGCTGGGGAGGGCGTGGCAGCTGGGGCTGGCACAGCGTGGGCTGAAGCTGGGGAGGGCGGGGCAACTGGGGGAACTGCTGCCTGCCGCGAAGGAGTTTCCTGTTCAGGGCTCGATTGACCCGTCCGCGACGCTGCAGGTGCGGGCGGAGCTGTGCTCTGCCGGCCGTATCCGGAGGGTGGTTCCCAGTCTGCCGGGGGCTCCTCGTCCAACGGCGGGGCATCCTCGTCCAGCGGAGGACCCCAATCGTCGTCAGGGTAGGAGTAATCGCCTGCCGACATGGAGGCGGGCTGGGACGTCGTCGGGGTCGGGGGGAGTGCGGGCGGCGGCGATGCAGGTCCCGCGGCGTGCGCTGCCGCTGCAGGCGCTGCTGCTGGGGCAGTCGCCGTGAAAGCTGGGGCCTCGGTTGTTGCTGGGGCGGTGGCTCGTGCGGGGGCGGTGGCTTGGGCCGCTGCCGCGGCGGGCGGGTCTGCCTGCGACCGAGCCGGTACCGAGCCCGAAGTTGTTGCCTCTGGAGTTGCCGCAGGAGCGGCCGGCGCCAGGCCCCAGGCAGAGTCGACTGCCGAAACAGGGGCGGGGGCAGGTGCCGGAGCCGTTTCTGCCGGCGCGGAAGGTGCGGATGCCGAAGGCGCGGGCGCCGAAGCTACGGCTCCTGAGGCTACGGCTCCTGAGGCTACGGGGGACTCAGCAGCCGGGGTCTCCCGGCTAGTAGGCGCTTTTGGGTTTGGCTCAGAGCTCGCTGAGCTGTTGCCGCCAGCCACTGCGACGATCTGGCAGTCGATGCCGATGGTCTTGTGGATTGCCTGGCGAAGGTTCTCGGAATGGTCGGCTCGTCCGAACGCGCCGGCAAGGCCACCCGTAGTGAAGGCCAGGGTCAGCACCTGTCCGTCGAACTGTGCCACCTGGGCGTTGGGTTCTACGAGCGCCCACGTGCTGCGCTTGATCTTGGTCAAGGTTTGCAGGACATCCGGCCATGCCCGGCGAAGAGCCTCGACGTCCCCACTACCTGCGGCTGGCGGAACCGGGGAAGCAGTTGGCTGCTGCGTTGAGGCAGGTGCCTGCTGTGCGGCCGGAGCGGGCTGCGTTTGCGGCGGCGCCTCGTGCGAGGGGGTGGGCGAAGATGCAGGTGCAGGCTCTTGCTGCTGGACAGGTGCCTGGCCGGGGTGAGCCGGAGCAGGAACCGCGGTGGGTGCGGCCGTTGAGGAGGCGGAAGGCTGCGGAACGCGACCCCCAGCCGGACGATCCTCGACAGGCCAGTCATTGGTGGACACCCGCGGTGCCGTGATGGAGTCCCGTGAACCAGTGTCAGTGGCGGGCTCGGGAGCCGCGGGTGCCTGGGTTGCGGGCGCCGGAGCAGCAGGCGTGCGCTCTACGGCGGCCGGTACCGAGGGCGAAGCGGAGGGGACCGGTGCCGGCTGGGCAGCCTGCACCGGCTGGGGAGCGGGCGCAGCAGACGGCAAAGAAGCTCCAGCGGCAGACGCGCCGGGAGCGACAGCCGAAGTGCCGGCGTCGCCCGCGTAATTCAGGCGACGTTCCACGCGGTCAATGCGCGCCGCGATGCCTCGCTCAGTCTGTTCAGCGCTGGGCAGCAGAATGCGTGCGCACAACAGTTCAAGGTGCAGTCGGGGGGAGGTGGCGCCGGTCATCTCCGTGAGCGCGGTGTTGGTGACATCCGCGGCCCGGGAGAGTTCGGCTGCGCCAAGGTTGGTTGCCTGGTTGCGCATGCGGGCGATCTGGTCCGCAGGCATTCCACGGAGGATTGCCTGGGCGCTCTCGGGCATGGCTTGGACGATGATGAGATCCCGGAAGCGCTCCAGCAGGTCCTCAACGAATCGCCGGGGATCGTGGCCTGTCTGGATGACACGGTCAACTGCCCGGAAAACGGTGGCGGAGTCGGACGCCGCAACAGCATCCACGATGTCATCGAGCAACGAGGCGTGCGTGTAGCCGAGCAGGGCAACAGCGAGCTCGTAGTCCAGGCCGTTGGGTCCGGCGCCGGCCATGAGCTGATCCAGAACGGACAACGTATCGCGGACAGAGCCGCCACCCGCACGGATAACCAGGGAGAGCACGCCCGGGGCTACCGGAACGTTCTCCTGCTGGCATAGGAGTTCAAGGTACTGCATCAACGGCTCGGGCGGCACCAAGCGGAACGGGTAGTGGTGCGTGCGGGAGCGGATGGTTCCGATCACCTTGTCCGGCTCAGTGGTGGCGAAGATGAATTTGATGTGTTCCGGCGGCTCTTCAACGATCTTCAGGAGCGCGTTGAAGCCGGCCGACGTGACCATGTGGGCCTCGTCAATGATGAAGATCTTGTAGCGGTCCCTGACTGGCGCGAAGGTTGCGCGTTCGCGGAGATCGCGGGCGTCGTCCACGCCACCGTGGCTGGCGGCGTCGATCTCGATGACATCCAGCGAGCCGGATCCGCCGCGGGCAAGCTCGATGCAGCTGGGGCACTTGCCGCAGGGAGTGTCGGTGGGGCCTTCGGCACAGTTCAGGCATCGGGCCAGGATGCGCGCGGACGTGGTCTTGCCACAGCCACGGGGGCCGGAGAAGAGGTAGGCGTGGTTCACGCGGTTCTTGCGGAGCGCCGTCATCAGCGGCTCCGTGACGTGTTCCTGCCCGATAACGTCCGCGAAAGAGTCCGGGCGGTACCTTCGATACAGGGCAGTTGTAACAGTCACAAGTGAAACCTACCTATAGGGACTGACAGTTAAAGTAAGTGACCCCTCATGCACCCGCCAGAGCCCATCTACCCTTGCTACCTTCCGGTCCTGGGGGAGTTCAACAGGATGACGCCACATGAGGGGCCGTCGACAAGCTTACCCGAACTTGGGTTGGGGTTCGAATCGGCTCGAAGGGCTGTGGATAAGGCTCGACGGCGGCTGGTCGGGTGGGGATTCACCGCCACCCATTCACGGCCCACGTCATGAAAGCCGGCTCCTCGTAAGGGTGCGCTGCCCGCAGAGCCTGCACAACGCCGTCGAGCAGGTCCTCCTCAACCACGCATTCCACCCGGGTTTCGGGCACCTGCTCCTCAATCCCCACCTCGCTTACGACGGGGCGCGCTCCGGGCAGCGGCGTGAAGCGACCGGTGCCTGGTGAAGTAAAAGCGCAATGGGAGTAGTCGCCGATCCTCCCGGCTCCTGCGTCGCCAATGGCCAGGAGGACCTCTTCGATGTGTGTCTCCGGAACGTAAACCACCAAGGCATGCAGCTGTGTCATGCGGACATCCTGTCAATAAAGTTCGGCTACAAACAGGTCTCAACCATTGCAAAACACCCCACCTCAGCGGACCATGGGTATGTACACCGATTGGGGCAATCTCAAGATTGTGAGCTGCGGGGCCTGGGAGCGAGGGGTCGGACCCGGCAGCTCAACGTTGTACCGCAAGAATGGGCGCGTTGGGGGCGTCCATTTTTCCGTTAAAGCGTGATTCATGAGGGTATTCCGGACCGGCGAATCACCCCGATTACACGATGCTGAAATTCTCAGGTACAGTAGTATCTGCTTTCGAATCGGAAGCAAGGAGAATTCGCCTAGCGGCCTATGGCGCACGCCTGGAACGCGTGTTGGGTTAACGCCCTCGGGGGTTCAAATCCCCCATTCTCCGCTGAAAGAGCCCCTAGATCTAGACGATCTAGGGGCCTTTTTGTTTTTGTGTTGACGCGCCCGTCCGTTTTGTTGACAGAGGTTGGCGCTACAGTGCTCACATGGCAAGCATTCGAGAGCGCAAACGGGCAGATGGGACCACCTCGCACGCCGTGCTTTGGCGCGATTCTGACACGGGCAAGCAAACCTCCTACCCATGGGACAGTGAACATAAGGCCCTACGCTTCAAGCGCCTGGTCGAGGCCAATGGCAATTGAAGTGATCGACGTCCTCCCAACGGCATTTGAGTCGGCCGATAGGTGTCCATAGCTCTTCGCCTTCTTCTTCCATGGCCACGAAGGCGATGTAGGCACGTTTCGGATGCTTCACGCCAAGCTTGACCACTCGAACTTCTTGAAGGTCCTGGCCTTTTCGGGCGCGATAGGCCCAATGCGAGCCGAGGAACAATTCAGAGGGCTGCTTGACCATTGGTGGATTTATCAGCAGGAGGCGTTCGCGAGATAGAGTCCATTGCCTCCGAAGGGAGGTCGTCGGCTAGCTTCAAGTGCCTATGGTCGCAATGCCGGCAGAAGGAACGTGCTGTAACGGCTCTACTTTGCGGTCGGAGAGGGGCTGGGGTTGGCAGGGAGGCCGAAATTTTCGGGATACAGCTCTTTGTAGATTGCGGTTTGGTCTCCGGCAACGCAGACGCTGTCCATCTCCAAGCCGGAGCCTTCGATGTTTGCGTAGTAGGAAACCAATTGTCCGCCGTTTTTGTCAGCGTAGAGGCGAATGAGACCTGGGTCCCGGGGGTTGGTTTCTGTGCGGGTGGTGAAGCCCTTGGATTCCCAGAACGTTTTGACCACTTTGACTGATGCTTGCAGATCGACGGGATCGGCAGTTTGGCTTAGGACGATGTAGTTCACGCCGTCTTTGCCGTCGCTTGTGTTGCAGGGACCGTTTCGGAGGCCTTCGTCGGCCCATTTTTGGGTTCCGATAGCTTTTTGGGTTTCCGTTTTGAAGGCGTGGAGGTCTGCGAGGGCTTGTTTGAGTTCTTCGACCTGGGCTTTGACGGTTGCGGGGTCGCTGGGATTGTTTGAGCCGGTCATGGGGTTCTCCGGGGTAGGGGGCGTGCAGGCGCTCAGTGCAATGGTCGCGCAGACTAACGCGGCGAGTATGCGGCTGGTCTTTAGACGGGCTTTGGGTTCACGGGGCATGCGGTTCACTCTTCCTGAGTTGTTCAACGGCCCGCAAATCCGGCCGGTGGCGATACTGGTCGTGCGCCTGGCCGGATACGGTCTCCGTTGCCGGTTGTTGTCAGGGCCGCCTCGTACAGAGCCGTGGTTCCCTTATCCAGGTACCCGTAGCCGTCGCCGCCATTTTCATGTACCAGTGTGTTGTGTTCTGTGGTGCCTTGATACTGGGTCCCGTCGATCGTGACCTCTTCTGAAGAGAACACTTTCGCGCCGAAGGATTCCAGGCGCGGATCCTGGCGTTGGAAGCGGCCCATTTGGGCCAGTCCATCGCCTGCGGCGTGGGTGGCGTAAACCTGGCCGGCTGGGACGTGGAGGTCTCCGGTGTTTCGGATCTCTTTTTCTATGCCGGCGGAGCCGACCATCGTGAAGGAGGCGACGTCCAACTCCGCAGCGGCAAGGGCGTTGGATGTCACGGTGGTGCCGTAGGAATGGGCCAGTACGTGCAGGGTCTCCGGGGTCCTGTTGCCCAAACCCTCTCTGACGGCGTTGAACCCCTGAAGGTCTGCGACGAACCGGTCGGCACCGGCCCCGGCGGCATCGCCGCTGTTCACGGTCGGAACCGTGGGCGGTTCATAGTTGATCCACGCCACCACCGCGAAGGACTTCTTCCTCGAGATCAGCTTTTGTTGCGACTGGAGGTTCGCAGCGTTGAATGCCCAATCATTGAAGCCGCTTTGCGGTGTGATGAGCATGCCGGACACTGCGTAGGTAACATTGTCGGCCGTATCGGGGTTGCCCGCAGAGACCTGTGCCTTCGGTGAGCCGTGGGTGAGGTCGAAGCCGAGCAGGACAGCTTCTCCTGACGTTCCCGCGTTGACGAGGGCTTGACCGATACCGTCAAGGGCTTTCTGCTGGGTTTGCAGGATTGTCCAGGCCGGGTTGGTTATGGAGTCTCCCGTGCCGATGCGCAGGAGTTGAGGCGTTTTGGCGAGTTCGGCGTTGATGCGTTCCTTCTCTGTGGCGAGGCGTAGCCGGTTGGCGAGGTTCCGGGCGGTCGCTGTGACGCCGTTCAGGTTCCCAATGACCCCCGGGAGGGCCTCGATCAGGAGCTTCTGACTGATGCCGGGTTCGATTGTTCCGTTCTTGGTGACGGTGTGGCCGAGCCCGGCCCACCACTTGGCTGTCACTAGGGGGTCAAGCCCCGGTTGGCTGAGGAGTCCCTGAAGTCGGTCTTTGTTCGCAGGGGCGGCGAGCCAGGCTTTTAGTTGATCGGCGTTCAGGGCCCCGACGTCGTTCAAACTCACTTGCCCGGGTGATGCGTGCTGTATGAGGGCGCTGTTGAGAATGGTGTCGGCCATGGAACCGCTACCGGCTGTTTCGAATGCCGCGGCGATCTGCTCAAGCCAAGCCGCGTCAGCGGCGTTCTCAGTCAGCAGTCGCTCGAAGCCGGACACGAACGTGACACTGCCGCTGTTCACCCACGAACACGCTGAGGTGAAACCGCTCCACGCGTTCCGGATTCTCCCCAGCTCCGCGTCCAGGATGTTCATGGAGGCGCGGGACTGGGCTACAAATTCGCGCAGCTTTCCAGGATCAGCCGAGCTGGTTGCGCCCCCCGCTCCGCCGGCGAACCGGGCCCGGTCCCTCGCAGAGAACACCGCTGAAATCGTCGGTGCAGCGATCGGCCATTCCATGGGCATCGGATCGCTCGCCACGCTCTGGAAAGTCTGAAAGTGTTGTTCACGGATATCGGCGCGTTGCCGCCAGGCGGTGAGTTTTTTTAGCCTGGACTTCTCCTCCTGCGCTTTGAGCTTTGCTTGCCGGACGTCCTCAGCCAACGCTGCGAGAACACCGGCAAGCCTGGCGCGGTCATCAGCCCTGATGGCACAAGCCTGGGTGAATAGCTGCGCGTATCCGCCTTTGAAGTCCTCCACGGCATGATCCATGGCCCCGTCCAGGAAGACACCCTCGCCACGCAGAACCTGATCCGCTGAATCAGCAGCACTGATCACAGCGTCGGCAGCGCCATCATCAAAGACGATCCCGACGGCAGCGCTGTCATTAAAGGTAAAACTCATGCCCGTCCCCCATAAAGCGAACAATAAATCCAACGATTAGCATAACCCGTGGAAGCGTGCCAACGGACTCCCCAACTGCACGACTTTAGAATCGATAAATGCCCGATGAAATCAATAAGCGCCGGTTCCTGACGATTGAGCAGGTCGCGGAAGAGTTGGCGACCAGTGAGGTGCAGATCCGCGTCATGCTCAAGACAGGCCAACTCAGAGGCATCCAAATCGGTGGCCGCAACGCCTGGCGCATCAGCCGGCAAGACCTTGAAGACTTCATCCAGGACGCCTACCGGCAAGTCAGCGAACGAATCGCCGCCGGCAACGTAGAGGATGAGGACGGAGCTAGCTAAGGGAGTGCGGGTTGAGGGACGCCTCTTACGAAGCGCAGGGCCGGACCGTGCCTATGAAGGCTTGGTCCGGCCCTTGCCGCGGAACCGAGGGCAGCCCCAGCCAAAGTGGGGGAAACGATGGCCGTTGCGAGGATCCGCTGAACTCAGTAAAGACCAGCCTCAGGTGGCTCGCACGCGTAGTCGGTACTCCACTTTGAAGGATCCGCCTTTCATCACCATCGTGTGCGCAGCTATCGCTATCGGGGCTGGCGCGATCGTCTCCGGCAGCAAGTACCCGGTGCTGAGCCTAGGTTTCCTGGCGACATGGGTTGTCGCTGCAGTGATCGCTAGCGTCATCCTCGCGAAGAAGCGCCGGCATGGTTGGGTTAGTCCTCAGAGCCAAGCCCGCTGTCACGATGAGCGGCCGCCACCCTCTCCAAGACTTCGCGGCATGCCGCAGTTGCGGGGTGGATGCGGCCGGCTGTGCGTGTGGAGGTGAAGACGGTTCGCTTCGGCAGGCTCGGAAGGTCCAGCAGCTGGACCGTGCGGCTGCGGCCGGTCCACACAAGGTCCGGCATGAGGGCCACTGCGTTGCCGGATTCAATGAGCCGGATCTGTGCTTGCAGGTCCGCGGTTTCGTAACGCACATCCGGCTCGAAGCCCGCCGAGCGGCACGCCTGCTCAGCCCAATGCCTTGAGGCAGCCCCGCGCGGTTCCATAACCCAGGGCATGGCGGCAGTGTCAGCGAGTGAGGAAACAGTTTCGCCGCCGAGTCCCACCGGGGGAGTGGCCAGCCGGATGGCATCGCTGGTGAGGGTGACGCGGTCCAGTCCGCTGTGGTGCGGAGCCGCGTGGCCGGGGTATTGCTCGGCCACCACAAGATCGAAGTCCCGCGCCCATGTCTCATACAGGGCAGTCTCCGGCTCGCGCTGGGTCATCTCCACCCGGACCTCCGGGTACTCCTGGCGCATGATGCTGAGGAAGTCCGGGAGCAGGGCCAGTGCGGCGGATTGGAACACTGCGAGCCGGACGGTTCCGGTGACCATGGACAGAGAGGCCGCGAGCTCGGTTTCGGCGCGCTCCAGAGTCTCCAGGAGGGCCGCGGTGTGGGCTACCAGGATCTCCGCCTGCGGAGTCAGCTGTACCCGCCGCCCGGCCTTGCGGAGCAATTCCACGCCCGCTTCCTTCTCCAGCAACGTCAGCTGCTGGGAGACCGAGGAAGGGCTGTACTGCATGGCATCGGCCACCTCGGCGAGGGTCCCGCGGATCTTCAATTCGTGCAGCAAACGCAGCCTGCGAACGTCCAACAAGGCGGCCTCCAAAGGTTCGGGATGGGTAATGAATATTCGTCAGAAAACATCGCTTTTCCTAACGTGATTGTAGATCCATACTGATGGAAACAAACAAACTTCTCCGTCCCAGAAGGAGCCCCCATGACCAGCACACTCCCGGATGCCACCGCCCCCCGCATCCAGGATTCCGGGCAGTTCGATGCTTTGGCCCAAGAAGCCATCGCCTTGGTCCGCCACTGGCTCACCGAAGCAAGCAAGATCCCCGTGGACGTGTCCGCCCAGCGCCTTGCCGGCGTCCTGAAGGACCCGAACGGCCTGGACTTCACCGTGGGATTCGTCGACGGCGTCATCCGCCCCGAGGACCTGTCGGTCGCCGGCCGCAAGCTCGCCGAACTGGCTCCGAAGGTGCCCAAGTTCCTCCCGTGGTACATGCGCAGCGCCGTGCGTGTAGGCGGCGTCATGGCTCCGATCGTCCCGCAGGTTGTCATCCCGATCGCCCGCCGCGTGCTCCGCGAAATGGTGGGCCACCTCATTGTTGACGCCACCGATGCCAAGCTCGGCCCGGCCATCGCCAAGATCCGCCAGGACGGTGTGCACCTGAATGTGAACCTCCTCGGCGAAGCCGTCCTGGGTCAGCACGAAGCCCAGCGTCGCCTGGAAGGCACGCTGAAACTGCTGGCCCGCGAAGATGTGGACTATGTCTCCATCAAGGAATCCTCCACCGTGGCACCGCACTCTCCGTGGGCCTTCGACGAAGCCGTCCACCACGTCGTGGAGAAGCTCACCCCGCTCTACCGCCTCGCAGCGTCCTTCCCCAAGCCCAAGTTCATCAACCTGGACATGGAGGAATACAAGGACCTCAGCATGACCATCGCGGTGTTCAAGCGCATCCTGGACATGCCCGAGTTCAAGAACCTCGAGGCCGGCATCGTCCTTCAGGCGTACCTTCCGGACGCACTCGGCGCCATGCAGGAACTGCAGGAGTGGGCGTCTGCCCGCCGCGCCCAGGGTGGCGCTCCCATCAAGGTCCGCGTGGTCAAGGGCGCCAACCTTCCCATGGAGCAGGTTGAAGCATCCCTGCACGACTGGCCGTTGGCTACCTGGGGCACCAAGCAGGACTCGGACACCAGCTACAAGAACGTCATCAATTACGCCCTCACCCCGGAGCACATCGATGCTGTTCGCATCGGCGTCGCGGGCCACAACCTGTTCGACGTCGCCTTCGCATGGCTGCTCGCCAAGGAACGTGGCGTCACCAAGGGCATTGAATTCGAAATGCTCCTGGGAATGGCAACGGGCCAGGCCACCGCGGTCCGCAAGGACGTTGGCAGCCTCCTGCTCTACACACCCGTGGTCCACCCGGGCGAGTTCGACGTCGCCATCGCCTACCTGATCCGCCGGCTCGAAGAGGGAGCCAGCCAGGAAAACTTCATGTCCGCAGTCTTCGAACTGAGCGAGAACGAGGCCCTGTTCAAGCGCGAACAGCAGCGCTTCCTGGACTCCCTGGCCGGCATGACCGCGGAGGTCCCGGGCCCCAACCGCAAGCAGGACCGCCGCCTTCCCGCCGAGCCCGCTCTGCTTGAGGGCTTCAGCAACACCCCGGACACGGACCCGGCACTCCCGGCCAACCGTGCCTGGGGCCGCGACATCCTGAGCCGGATCCCCGGTTCCACCGCCGGCAACAAGATCGTCGAATCCACCAAGGTCTCCGACGCTGCCGAGCTGGACCAGATCATCGCCACCGCCGTGGACGCAGGCAAGGCCTGGGGTGCACGCCCCGCAGCCGAGCGCGCAGCCATCCTGCACCGCGCAGGCGAGGTGCTTGAGGCCCGTCGCGCCGAGCTCCTGGAGGTCATGGCTTCCGAAACCGGCAAGACCATCGATCAAGGTGACCCCGAGGTCAGCGAAGCAATCGACTTCGCGCACTACTACGCTGAGCGCGCCAAGGACCTGGAAACGGTCGACGGCGCCACGTTCGTCCCAGCCAACCTCACCGTGGTGACCCCTCCGTGGAACTTCCCGGTGGCGATCCCCGCAGGCTCGACGCTCGCAGCGCTGGCCTCGGGTTCCGCCGTCGTGATCAAGCCGGCAAAGCAGGCCCGCCGGTCCGGTTCGGTCATGGTGGACGCGCTCTGGGAAGCCGGTGTGCCGCGCGAAGTGCTGGCCCTGGTCCAGCTCGAAGAGCGCGAACTCGGCACCCAGCTGGTCTCGCACCCGAGCGTTGACCGCGTGATCCTCACCGGTGGCTACGAAACCGCTGAGCTGTTCCGTTCCTTCCGCCAGGACCTGCCGCTGCTCGCGGAGACCTCCGGCAAGAACGCCATCATCGTCACCCCGAGTGCTGACCTGGACCTCGCTGCCAAGGACGTCGTGTACTCGGCATTCGGGCACGCCGGCCAGAAGTGCTCCGCCGCATCACTGGTGATCCTGGTGGGCTCGGTGGCCAAGAGCGCCCGCTTCCACAACCAGCTGATCGACGCCGCACGCTCGCTGACCGTCGGCTACCCGGAAGACGCCACCACCCAGATGGGGCCGATCATCGAAGCGGCCAACGGCAAGCTCCTCAACGCCCTCACCACCCTGGGCGACGGCGAAAGCTGGGCCATCAAGCCCGAGCGCCTCGACGAGACCGGCCGTTTGTGGTCCCCGGGCATCCGTTCCGGCGTGAAGCGTGGCTCCTACTTCCACCTCACCGAGTTCTTCGGCCCGGTGCTGGGTGTCATGACCGCCGAAACCCTTGAAGAAGCCATCGCCATCCAGAACGAGATCGAGTACGGCCTCACTGCCGGGCTCCACTCCCTGGACTCCGCCGAAATGGGCGTCTGGCTGGACAGCATCCAGGCCGGAAACCTTTACGTCAACCGCGGTATCACCGGCGCGATCGTCCAGCGCCAGCCGTTCGGTGGCTGGAAGAAGTCGGCCGTTGGCGCCGGAACCAAGGCCGGGGGACCGAACTACTTGGTGGGCCTGGGCAGCTGGCTTCCCGCCGAGGCCAAGGCCAAGCGCGGCACGGTTCTTCAGGGTGCAGCCGCCCAGCTCCTCGCTGCTGCCAAGTCCGCTGACGTGACAGCCGAGGAACTCCAGACCCTCCAGCAGTCACTCTTCAGCGATGCCGCGGCATGGGAAACCGAGTTCGGCACCGCGAAGGATGTTTCCGCGTTGACCGCTGAGCGCAACGTCTTCCGCTACCGCTCCCTCCCGGTCACCATCCGTCTCTCCGAAGGCGAGCGGCTCGCTGAGCTGCTCCGCGTTGTAGCAGCCGGTGCAGTGGCGGGCTCCAAGCTCACCGTGAGCTCCGCCGTCGTACTTCCTGACGCTGTGGTGACGGCATTCGCGAACCTGGGCGTCAGCGTCCGGGTGGAGGACGACGCCGCGTGGCTGGCCCGCGCTGCCACGTTCGACGCCGGCCGGATCCGCCTGATCGGTGGCGACTTCGCTGCGCTGAGCGCAGCCATGGGTGGCCGTCCGGACGTCGCGGTCTACCATGGCGCAGTGACCCAGGCCGGCCGGATCGAGATGCTGCCGTTCCTCCGCGAACAAGCCGTATCCATCACCGCACACCGCTTCGGCACCCCGAACCACCTGTCGGATCACCTGATCTAAGGATTGACCACCGAAGGCCGGGTAGGACGGATTTGCTCCGATCTGCCCGGCCTTTGTTGTCGATTGAGAAAAACCTTCAGGCCGCGTAGCCGAGCCTCTGCAACCTCCTGCGGGCGGCCAGCTCACTTGGACCACGGGCACCCAGAGCAAAGCGGACCATGCCCAACACGGCTCTCGCCGCGGTGATCACGGGCAACGGAAGAGGGCCGAACCGTGCTGCCCGGAGTCCGAGGAGCTCGCGGTACTTGGGTTCAAGGCTGGCGACGGCGGCCGCGAACAGGATGCGGTACCCAGGCTGGAGCAATGGGCTCAGGGGCGGATAGCGAATGAAGGAAACGGTCTCAGCGAGGCGTTCGTCGGCGCGCAGGATCCCCGAGTGGTACCACTGCTCCAGTTCGTCCCGGACCTGCGACTCGGTGAGGGGCGGATTCTCCACCCCCATGAGCCTGCCCGCGGCTGCCCACTCCTGGACATAGGCGTCCGCGCCGCCAGGAATGGGCCTGCCCCATATGCGATTGGCGGTAATAAATGAGTCTGCATAGGTGACATGGACCCAGCGGAGGAGTTCGGGATCATTGGCGGCATAGTCGCGATGGACTCCATTGCCATCCACGTAGGACCCGCGGACTCGCTCGTGGATCTTCCGGACGCGGGCCGTCGCCGCCTCCGCGGCTTCGGTTGAACCGTAGGTCACCGTGAAGATCCACCGGACAGTGTTGGCCAGGCGGCCCAGCGGATCCTTCTGGAATCCCGAGTGCTCGTACACCCCGGCCAGCGCGCCGGGATGGAGGGCCTGCATCAACAGCACCCTGATCCCGGCCACGATGGTGGCCACATGCCCATGCACCGCCCAGACCGCCGACCCCGGAAGGTGATATCCGGCGTCGTTCCCTTCAGCGAGGCGTGGCACCCATTCCGGCGGGGTGCCCGACGTGCCCGTGAAGGTGCGCTGCAGCTCGTGCCTGTACTCGGTGAGGTAATTCCTCATGCATCCCATGAGACCCCGCAATTGCGCCCGTGTACAGGGGAGATTTTGTACAGGTAATGCCCCTAAGGCGAGCGCTCAAGGGCATTATCTGTACAAAAACCCGGGGGATTAGGCTCGGATTCGGCGTCGGGACGGCGCCGCTGCTACCAGCAAGGCAGCAATGGCGACGGCGGCACTCAGGATGAGTCCCGGACGGTACTGTTCCAGCATGGCTTGGGCGCTGACCGTACCGGCGCCCTGGCCGTGCCCGCTGACCAGCGCCGTGGTGACGGCCAGAACCAGGGCGGCTCCAACCTGCGTGCTGGTCTGGATCAAACCGGCGGCCAAACCCTGCTCGGAGTCCTTGATTCCGGCAGTGGCCTGGACGTTGATGGACGGGAAGGCCAGCGCGAAGCCGATGCCCAGCAGGACCACCGATGGCAGGATGTCCAGCGCGTAATTGGGCGTGGTGCCAACCCGGAGGAACAGGACGTAGCCCAGCCCCAGCGCGGTGAGGCCGGTGAGAATGAGTTGCGTGGCACCGAACTTCTCAATCAGCCTGTCCGCAAAGGGTGCGCTGGTGGCCACCAGCAAGCCTGCCGGCAGCAGGGCCAACGCCATTCCCAGAGGTGTCCAACCGAGCACCGACTGCAGGAACATAGTGACGATGAACTGGAAGCTCAGGTAGGAGCCGAACAATCCAACGGCACTGAGGTTTGCCCTGGCTACCCAGCCCTCCTTGAGGATGCTGAAGCGGATCAGCGGGTGCTTCACCTTGTTTTCGATCACGGCGAAGGCTGCCAGCACGGCAACAGAAACTGCGAACCCGGCGATTGTTGCCACAGATCCCCAGCCCTGCTCAGGTGCTGAAACCAAGGTGTACACCAGACCCAGCATGCCCAGCGCGAGCGTGACCGCTCCCCAGAAGTCGTGCCCACTGTCTTCAACGGACGGCTTGTCCTTGGGAATGAACTTGAGGCCCAGAAGGACAACGATCACGGCGATCGGCACCGAGACCAGGAACGTCCAGCGCCAGCTCAGGCTGGTCATCAAGCCGCCCACCACCAGGCCCAGTGAGAAGCCGCTGGCACCGAACGTGGTGAAGATGGACAGCGCCTTGTTGCGCTCGCGTCCCTCCGCGAAGTTGGTGGTGATGATGGAGAAGCCGGTGGGTGCCGTGAACGCGGCGGCCAGGCCCTTGATGAAACGGGTGGCAATCAGGATGGCGGGGTCGTCCACCAACCCGCCAAGAAGTGACGCCGCAGCGAACACTGTGAGAGCAATGAGGAAGATTCGACGGCGGCCCAACAGGTCCGCGAGTCGGCCGCCCAGGAGCAGCAGGCTCCCGTAGCCGAGAACATAGGCGGAGACGATCCACTGCAGGGAATCGGTGCCGAGGTTGAGTTCCTGTCCGATGGAAGGCAATGCAACACCGACCATGGAGACGTCCAGTCCGTCCAAAGCCAGGACGGTGCACACAACCATGAGCAGCAGCCACTGGGCCCGCGTCCAGCGGACGGCTGAGACCAAAGGCTCGACAGGCGTTTTGAGGGTGGTGGGTGATGTCATGGTCATCAATGTATATGACGCGTCATTCAATGACAAGGAATATGACGCGTCATCTTATGACATGGATTCCAACGGCGTCATGAACTAGAATCGGGACATGGCAACGACGCGTGACCGCCAGCTGCATGACCGCGAATTGGTTGAGCAGTGGCGCAGCATCCAGGACTCCTACTTCCGTACCGCAGGAGCGATCGACCGCGCCTTGGAAGCTAAATTCGACATTGGCCTGAACGAGTTCGAAATCCTTGATCTTGTGGCTGACAGTGAAGAGTCGGCGTGCCGTATGAAGGCCCTGGGGGAGCGCACACCCATGACCCAAAGCGCTGTTTCCAAGGTGGTTGACCGCCTGGAAAAGGCCGGCCTGGTGTCCCGCCAAACCTGCGTGGATGACCGCCGCTCCCTCTTCCTGGAACTCACCGAAGCGGGACGGGCGCTGCACTCCAGCGCCGCCGTGGAGCACCGCGCGCTGCTCAAGGAAAACCTGGGCTGACCGGGGAGTTCCCCGGTCGCTCGCGCAGTGTCCTCAGGCTACCTGCCGGACAAGCGCAGACCGTTTCAGGAACCGTGGAGCGCCCGCTGCGGGACTGCGTAGGGTGCTCTGGCTTCCGCGACCATCAAAGCGCCGGGCCGTGAGGGAGATTGCACCCATCCCCGCTCCCGCCCGCTCCGAATCACTGACATGAAAAAGCTCGGACTCCGGACCAAAGGCACCCACAGCATGGCCGCACTGGCAGGCGTGGTGTCGGCTGCCGTCGTGCTCGCCGTTGCGGAACTTGTAGGCGCATTCTTCACCGCCAGGGCAACCCCGGTGTTCGCGCTGGGATCCACGTTCATCGATTTCACGCCGCCTTGGATGAAGGACTTTGCGATCGCCACGTTCGGCACGAACGACAAGGCTGCGCTGTTTGTGGGCATGGGCCTGACGATCGCTGTGCTGGCCTGCGTTCTGGGGGTAGTGGCTTACAAGAAGTGGGCCCTTGGCGTCCTTGGTGTGCTGTTCATGGGTGCGGTGATTGTTGCCGCCGTTCTGACCCGTGCCGGGGTTGGGCCCGCCGACGCCATCCCCTCCGTGCTGGGAACCATTGCAGGCCTCATTGTCCTGCGTCGTCTCATGCGGCCGTTGTGGAGGATGAAAGCGTGGCCCGAAGCCCCCGCCGACGTAGCAGCCGACGCCGACTCCCAGGTTGGGGGCGCCGGCACCAGCCGCCGTCGTTTCTTCGCTGCCGCTGGGATCACAGCGGTAGCTGCCGGAATCGCGGCGACCGGCGGGCGGCTGCTCGGAGCGGCGCGCAACAACATAGCGCAGGCCCGCGACGCCCTCACACTGCCGTCGCCTGTGAAGGCTGCGCCCCCTGTTCCAGCCGGCGTCCAGTCCCCGGTGGCAGGAGTCTCCTCTTGGCTGACGCCTAACAACGAGTTCTACCGCATTGATACCGCCCTGAGTGTCCCGGAAATCAACGTCGAAGACTGGGTACTGCGGGTGCATGGAATGGTTGAGGAGGAAGTCACCCTCACGTTCCAGGACCTGCTGGACGCGGATCTGATCGAATCGCACGTCACTCTCACCTGCGTCTCCAACCCGGTGGGCGGAAAGCTGGCCGGAAACGCCAAGTGGTTGGGAATGCCCATCCGCGATGTCCTGGCCAGGGCCAAACCGAAGGACGGCGCGGACATGGTCCTCTCACGGTCCATCGACGGCTTCAGCGCCTCCACGCCACTGGAGGTCTTGCAGGATGACCGTGATGCCATGCTGGCGATCGGCATGAACGGGGAGCCCCTTCCCATAGAACACGGATACCCCGTACGGATGGTGGTTCCGGGACTGTACGGCTTCGTCTCCGCCACCAAATGGGTGGTGGACCTGGAAGTCACCCGCTTCGCGGACAGCAAGGCTTACTGGACCGAGCGCGGCTGGTCAGAACGCGGCCCCATCAAGACCATGGCTCGTGTGGACGTGCCCGGGTCCTTCGCGAAGTTGAAGGCAGGGAAGGTTGCCGTGGGCGGAACCGCTTGGGCGCAGACGCGAGGAATCACCAAGGTGGAAGTCCAGATCGACGACGGCGAGTGGGTGGAAGCAACCCTTTCCGATGAAGCATCCACGGTTACATGGCGCCAGTGGTCCTATGAATGGGATGCCACTCCAGGCATGCACTACGTCAAGGCCCGCGCCACCGACAGTACCGGGGAAGTCCAGACGGACAAGCGCGCCGACCCCGTACCTGACGGAGCCTCGGGCTGGCAGTCAGTGATGGTTACCGTCGAGTAACTTTGCCGATGTTAGGCGACCCGGAATTTTCCTCAAGAATCTTGATCCAATACTGAGCCAACCTTTCGGCAGATGGCACCCGGGAGGACTTTATTTCTGATCTGATTCCCGCAACAATGGTGCTTGCACGCCAGGCTGGGGTTTGGTGCCGCTGGCTTTGGGGAGTGTTTTGTGGGCAAGCATCATGAATCAGACCGGGTAGTTGACCTTATCCGCACCGAAGGTTTCCGACGCGTTTTCATCGCGGGAGGCCTCGCCGTTCTGGCTTTCTTCGCGTTTGGCTTCCAGCCCCTCAACGCCGCGTCCACTGGATCGATCAACGGAGCTTTGGCGCAGGGCTTCGTAGGGCCAACCTCCCTGGGCACATTGGTGCCACCCGAGGCTGAAACCCTGGTGATTGACCCCACCCTGGAACCACCGGAACAAACCGCCGGCACCCCCATGGTCTACTTCGACCGCGCCATGGTGCGCAGTGTCAGCAAAGACGGCTCCACTGGTCTCACCGTAGCGTCCGCCGGCCTGTCCAGGCCGCCGGCTGGAAGCCTCTACGCACCTCTTGAGGTCCTGAACCCGAGCTCGCCGTACGGCTACCGCTACAGCCCATTGACGGGCCTCGCCGGCGAATTCCACTGGGGCCAGGATTACGCCGCCGCCTGCGGAACGCGCGTCTACGCTGCCGACGCCGGCGTGGTCAGGGCAGTCGGCTGGCACATCTGGGGCGGCGGCAACAGGGTGGAAATTGAACACGGCAACGGCCTGGTCACCACCTACAACCACCTCCAGGCCATCGGCGTCACGCAGGGCCAATCCGTTCGCGTAGGCGAGGTCATTGCCGAGGTTGGGACCACTGGCTGGTCCACGGGCTGCCACCTGCACTTCGAGACGATCGTGAACGGCCTGCACACCAATCCCAACGGCTGGACCTACCTGCCCATGCGGCAGGTTGATCCGCTGCAGACCATCGCCATGGTGAACTACCAGCCGGGCGTCGGATCCGGGACCTCGGCAGCGCCACAGTGGGCCGTGCCGGTGGCCGACGGCACCAACCGCGCCGTCATCGGTGGCGAACACGAGGAACCCGTGGCCTTGCCCGTGGTGGTTCCGCCGGCCACGCCGGGAAGCACCCCGACCACCACCACACCGCCTGCCACGCAGACGCCACCACAGAGCCCGACGGCGTCGCCCTCACCTTCCGTTACGGCGACGCCCACCCCGACTGCAACGCCCACTCCGACAGCAACGGCCACTCCAACTGTCACGCCGACGCCCTCGCCGACGCAGACCGCTACGCCCTCGCCATCGGCCACAGCGACACCAACGCCTACGCCAACAGCCACCTCCACGCCAACTCCGACGGCCACGACCCCGGCAGCGACTACCGTTGCACCAACCGTAACGACGCCGTCCGCACCGGCGCCGGCCGCCGTCGTCGTGCCTCCCGTCGCTCCAGCACCTGCGGCACCTGCTCCCGCCGCTCCTGCTCCCGCCGTGGTGGCTCCAGCACCTGCGGCACCTGCTCCGGCGGTAGTGGCACCCGCGCCGGCACCGGCCGTCACGCAGGCGGTTGCTCCGGCGACGACTCCGGCGGCGCCCGTGGCCCCGGCGTTGCCAACCACGCCCGCGGCCGTCCTGGCCTCAACGCTCCCAGCCGTGGTTCTTCCGCCCGGATACATCCTGATAGCCCCGGACCTGGTCAAGCGTCCGGACGGTGTGATCGTGCCGTTGTCCACGCTCATCATTCCTTCGCCCTAGGTTTCGCGGCCCACGCCAGCTCCCGTAAGCTCGATGGCGGCAACCCCGCCAGCCGACGTCGTCAGGAAGCGATCCCATGACCAGCCTGTACAGCATTCCCCTCACGTTCAACGATGGCTCCGAAGCTGATTTCGGCCGCTTCGAGGGCAAAGCGGTCCTGGTGGTCAACGTCGCTTCCGAATGCGGTTACACGCGCCAATACGCAGGCCTGGAAGAGTTGTACGGCAAGTACCGCGAGCAGGGGTTTGAGATCCTTGGTGTGCCCTGCAACCAATTCGGTGGGCAAGAGCCCGGAGCTGACCAGGAAATCGCCGAATTCTGTGAACGGAACTTTGGGGTGTCCTTCCCGCTGACCACCAAGGCGAATGTTCTGGGCAAGCAGCAGCATCCCCTCTTCGCCGAGCTGACCCAGGACGGCGACGGGCAGCCCGCCAAGGTGAAATGGAACTTTGAGAAGTTCGTCATCAACCGGGGCGGTGAACTCGTCGCAAGGTTCCCATCCGCAGTGGAGCCTGACTCCGAAGACTTGGTAGAAGCAGTGGAAAAGGCGCTTGCCTAAAGCCATCGATTTCGAAGGGAGGAAAGTAATTTTCCAACATTCCGCCGGAAATTCGCCAGTTGTTGGCTTGTTGTCTGGTTGGATTGGCCCTACTGGATTGATACGGGAGACGCCGTCTCCCACCAAACGCTAAGGCAGCCATGGAGCTCATCGAGGCCGAGTACCCCAAACCAGGTCATGTGCTTTTGCACTTGAGTGATCTTCACCTGGTGGGTGGTCCGGGAACGCTCTATGGTTCTGTGGACAGCGCAACCAGGCTCCAGGAGATCTGCGACCAGATCATCGCCTCCCGGATCAGGCCCGAGGCCATCATCTTCACCGGAGACCTGGCTGACAAGGGCGAACTCGAAGCGTACAAGCGGCTCCGCGAAATGATCGAACCCGTCTGCGACGCCCTCGGAGCCAAGGCAATCTGGGCCATGGGCAACCACGACAACCGTGCCAACTTCCGGTCCGCTTTCGTGGACGCATCGGAGGCCAGCAGGCCGCATGACCCCGTGGACCGCAGCTACTTCGTCAACGGATTGCGCATCATCACCCTGGACACCACCGTTCCGGGCCACCACTACGGTGAGTTGTCGGAGGCCCAGCTTGAGTGGCTGGCCTCGGAACTGGCCACCCCTGCCCCGGACGGCACCATCCTGGCGCTGCACCACCCACCGGTCCCGTGCGTTCAGGACCTCGCTGTCCTGGTGGAGTTGCGCGGCCAAGCCGCATTGGCCGCCGTCGTCCGTAATACGGACGTCCGCACCATCCTGGGCGGCCACCTGCATTACTCCACGACGGCGGGCTTCGCCGGCATCCCGGTATCGGTCGCCTCGGCAACGTGTTACACACAGGACCTTGGGGTCCGCGCAGGCGGACAGCGGGGGCGGGACGGCGCGCAGTCGTACAACATGATCCACGTATACGAGCACACGATTGTGCATTCGGTGGTTCCAATGTCCGGCGGAGTCACCGTGGGCGAGCCCCTGGACGCAGCCGAGGTTCAGCGACGGTTGGCAGAAGCCGGCATCCGCATCCCGCACGAGTCCCGCGTGGGGGCCCACACGTCCCCGGGAACCCATACTTCTTCCCTGCCGCTTACCTCGCCCCGGGTGCCCTGACTACTTCTCCCAGGGAGCTTTCACCGGGAAGTACTTCTCCAGGAAGTCGGTCACCAGCTCGGCGCGTTCGTTGGACTCCACCTCAGGGAAGCTGCCGTCATTGAGGCAGAAGAAGTCCATGTGACGCTTGGCCAAAAGCTTGGGCAGGTAATGAAGTCCCGCCCACATGGTGGTGTCCACGTACCTGACCTTGGCGGTGGTTTGCGTGACGGCACGCCCGGTGAGCAGCGCGTAATAGTGGTAGAAGGAGTTGGTCACCGAGATGTTGTCGGCCGCACGGAAGCGGCTGCCGGCGGTCTTGGCGAATTCTGCCGGGAACTCCTTTTCCATCCGTGCCACCACGCTGCGCCGCAGGGGAGCCGCGGTGTGTTCGAGGTGCCGTGTGGTGATCCGGCCAAATCGCTCCCAGAGCAGCTTGCGGTTGACGCGCGCCGCATTCTCGAAGCCGCTCCGCTCGGCGTCGTTGTCGCCCAAGCCAATGCGGGTATCAGCTTCGATGAACTTGGTGATGCCGCCGGGCGTGAAGAACATATCCGGACCCACGGGACGGCCAAAGAACATGTCGTCATTGGAGTACAGGAAGTGTTCGGAGAGCCCGTCGATGTGGTGGAGCTGGCATTCAACGGCCTGCGAATTGTGGGTGGGCAGCACCGACGGATCCGCGAAGAACTCCTCGCTGCGCACGATGGTCACGGAGGGGTGGTCAGCCAGCCAGGAAGGTGCGGGTGAGTCCGTGGCGATGAAGATCCGCCGGATCCACGGCGCAAACATGTGGACTGATCGCAGGGCGTACTTCAGCTCGTTGATCTGGCGGAAGCGGGCCTCATGGTCGTCGCCCTCGCCGAGCACGGTTTCTGCCTGCTGGGCGCGCCGTCTGGCGATGTACTCGGGGTCGCTGCCATCCACCCAGGAAAATACAATATCCACGTCGAAGTCGATGTCGCTGGCATGATCGGCAAACATATTCTCGATGGTGGGCCATGTCAGGCCGTGCCGCTGGACCGTGCCGCGCACCGCATCCTGCCGCAGCATGGTGCGGCGGGTGAGGGAGTTCTCTACAGGGAGCTCGAGGTGATCGCCCTCGAACCTCCACAGCTCAAGCTGCACACCCAGGGCCGGCCCGTACCAGAGTCCGCCACCGGTCTCCACGCGGGGACGGTACAGGCGGAAGATGCGGGATTTCCGGTTGGCGCTCAGCTCACCGTCAGCCACCAGTACTGAGGTTTTCTTCTTCGCGTCCACGGTCATGGAGTAGAAGGGCTCATTCCGGAACGCTGACACCAGCGCCTCCCGGACGACCTTCCGCGACTCCCAGTCGACGGCGATGACCGGCCTCTCGTCATTACCGCGCACCAGGATGAAATCGACACCTGCGGCGTCCAACGCGGCCCGGACAGCCAGGAGATCGGACACCATGGCCTGTTGCGGGGTGAGATCAGCGTTGACCAGGGCGTAGCGCCCGCGGTGACGGACGACGTCGGACCTGTGCTTAAGATGCGCAACGACGGCAGGCGAGACTGCCTCGGCAATTGTGTCCTCTTCAACGGATGGGCTGCCGTGGTAAATCGGATCGACCTGTGCTTGAGTGATGGCTTTTTCTCCGGGATCGTGGGGTGCGGATGGTCAGGAACTTAGATGGACAGGGCCTCGCGCCAGCTGCGGAGGAAGGCCCCGCCGGCGTCGTCATGGATGACGTCGTCCGCCAGTTCCAGGTCAGCTGCCGTCAGGATGGTGTAGGGCTTCACCGGTACGCCGTCTGCGGGCCGGACGTCCACATGCTTCACATCGTGGTCGTTGTGGTGAAGCCAGTCTGCCATGGCGTAGTCCGTGCGGGAATCACCCACCGTCCGCCAAGCGAGCGGGGTGATGCCCTGGGCGGCCAGAAGTTCAACCGCGCGGCTGGCGCCGAGGTCCTTACCGAGGCGGACAGACTCGATGTCCGTGGAGATGATGGTGGGGTCCAGGCGGTAGTCTGCGGCGTCGTCGGATTCGGGCACGTGGTGGTCCAGGATGGCGGCATTCAGGCCGTGGCGGCCCATGATCTCCAGGGCATCGGCGTCGAAGAGCTTCTGCTCCGCAAGGTAGTCCGCGCTGGCCACTTCCAGGTGCTGCTCCACGGAGACCATGGCGCGCTTGGTCTCATCGAAGAACATGTGGGCGGAGTAATCCTCGGCAACCAACCGGCGGATATCGTCCCCATAGGCCGTGGGCACGGCGAGATCGTGGTCCACGTGGATGGGGCCGGGGCCTTCCGCTGTATAGCTGAACCAGACCGCGCCCTTCTCGCAAATGGCGTGGATGACGGTGTTTGCCGGCATTCCGGCGGCAATCATGGGTTCCATGACCTGCTCGCTGATGAACGCATCCGAGCGGCCCGTATTGAAGATGACGGGGATGCCGGCCGAAGCCAAGGCCACCAGGTCCGTAATGATGTCCGGTTTGACGTCCCGCGTCACAGGGCTGGCGATGGGGCCATCGACGTCCAGCAGCAACGCCAACGCGGGCGTGGAGTGGGCAGAGGTCCGGGCGGAACCTTGGAGCGGTTGAGTCATGCCCCTATTCTGTCAGTCCCTGCGGTTCCCTTCACAGCTATGACGCCTGTGACGCCATAGGAAGGTAAGTCACCTTTTGGCTACAACCTGCCTGTGCCGCGGGTCACAAGTTCCGTTAGCGCGGCATCTTCCCTAGGCTTGCAGGGTGATCTTCAAAGCTGTGGGCGAGGGACGCCCGTACCCTGACCATGGATACTCCGCGCCGCGGGACTGGGCTTCCCTGCCCCCGCGCCCTGTCCGCCTCGACGAACTTGTCACCACCAAAAGGACCCTGGATTTGGAGGCACTGTTGGCAGAAGACTCAACATTCTTTGGCGATCTGTTTCCGCACGTGGTCCAGTACCAGGGGGTCATGTACCTCGAGGACGGGCTCCACCGGGCCGTCCGCACAGCACTCCACCAGAGGACTGCGATCCACGCACGTGTATTGGTGATCGATGGCTAGGCTGGCCGGTCCGGAGCAGGACGCGGCCACGCCAAAAAAACGTAAGCGTCCCAAGGATGTGACGCAGCTCCACGGCCACCATGTGGTCACAGGGCCGGAACTGAGGGCAACGTTTGCCGAGGACGCCCGGGCCCCGAAGGGCCGGTTCGGGCGCCGCTTGTTCCACGGAATTGTCCTGGTGCTGCTGGTTGGCGTGATCGCCGCCGGCGCCGTAGGTGCCTGGGCCATCATGAACGGCGTGATCAAGGTGCCCACCGCGATCGCCAGCAAGGCCCCCATCAGCCTTTGCCCCACCACCACGTTCGACTACGTCCCCAACGAGACCGTGGCCCTGAACGTTTTCAACGCCACGTCCCGAGGGGGACTGGCAGGCACCGTTGCAGAGCAGTTCACGGCCCGCGGCTTCAAGGTGGGCTCGGTGGACAACAGTGATACTGCCTACTCGGGAGTGGGTGTGGTGGTTTCCGGAGTCAAGGGGCAGGCTGCAGCGTTCAACGTCCAGCGCAACCTTGCCGGCACGGATTACTTCCAGGACAACCGTGAGGACGAATCCGTGGATGTCATCCTCACGCCGGGCTATGAGGGCTTGGTGGAACCCCAATTGGTGGACCAGACCCCGGGCAAGCTGCTGTGCCCGCGCGAAGACCTGCGGATCGCGGACAACTCCAAGTGGCCCATCGTTCCCACGCTCCCGGCAGGGCAGCAACGCTAGCTGGCCAGGGCTTCTTGGTGAGGGGCGTCCTGTGCCGGTGCGTCGTGGGCCGGCGCGTCGTGGGCCGGCGCGTCCAGCCGGACAGGCCGGCCCGCCTCATCGAACCTGGCCCCCGCGCCCAACTGGATGAAGCGCACTGTTTGTTCTGTGCGGGCCTCGACGTCGGAGGCCGGGGCAGGCGGGGGAGTCTCGCCGTCGGGCGTTTTGTTGCGTCGTGCGGCACTGGCCGAGAGCGTTCCGTGAATGAGCCGCGCCAACTGGGCGACGTCGATGTCCGGAAGGTAGCCCTGCTGGACGCCGTCCTGCAGGATGTCCTGGAGCAGGACGTTGAGGTCGCCAACGTGGTCCGCGAGCTTCGCGAAGGAGCCGGGAGAGAGGACGGCGGCCATTGCCGGTCCTGGAGGCAGGTGCCGGCGGCTCAGGTCCTCTACCTGGGTGCGGACGTACAGCGCCAACCGGTCTACAGGATTCCCCAGCGCGGCCAGCGAGTCCCGGAGGTCAACAATGAAGCGTTCGGTCTCATCCAGGGCGTACGCGATGAGCAGCTGTTCCATGTCTGCGTAATAGTTGTAGACCGCTGTCCGGCCAACACCGGCGTGGCGGGCGACGTCCGTCATGGTGAGGCCGGGAAGGCCGTGGGTGAAGAGGAGCTCTCCAAACGCGGTCAAAATCCGACGTTGGGTCTCGGCGCGTTGGGCAGCGTTCGTGGCGGCCGTGATCCTGGGCATATAGACACTTTACAGCGATCTGTCACCAAGTATCGCGGGTTTTTGTACACCTGACGCCCTTAAGGGGGCTCTTCGAGGGCATTATCTGGACAAAAACTCGCGTAGCATCAAGGAAAATCGGTCAAGTGCATTGAGGGGGCGTGTTGCGCGCAACGGTCAAGGACGTAGCGCGCCGCGCAGGGGTATCGCCCAAGACGGTCTCCAACGTCATGAATGGAATTGTGCCAGTCAGTGGCCCTACCCGGGAGCGGGTGGAGCAGGCCATGGCCGAATTGGATTACGTCCCCAATCTGTCCGCCCGAGGCCTGCGCAATGGCCGCTCCGGTGTCATTGGCCTGGCCCTGCCGGACCTGGCAACTCCCTTCTCGGCAGAGGTGGCCCACCACATTGTGGAGGTGGCGCACCAGCAAGGATGGAGCGTCCAGATCGAAGAGACGGGATCGGATCCACAGCGCGAACAGGAGCTGATGACCCGGGCGAGGTCCAACCTCATTGACGGACTGATCCTCAACCCCGTGGTCCTGGACGAGAGTGCCGTGAAGGTTGGCGTGGCGCTGCCGCCAGTGGTCCTGCTGGGCGAGGTCTCGCAGCAGTTGGCTGACCGCGTGTTTGTGGACAGCTTTGCGGCCGCGCGGGAGATGACCCTGGCTCTGGCCAGGTCCGGACGCCGGCGCATCGCCGTGCTGGGCACCACTCAGGGGCGCGGATCTGCGGCAGCCATTCAGCGCACCCAGGGGTATGAAGATGCGCTAAAGATCCTGGGCCTTCCCCGGGATGAGTCGCTGCTGATTCCGTGTGAGAAGTGGACCCCGGAAACCGCGGCCACAGCGCTGGGTGCCTTCCTGGACAAGAACCCTGTTCCCGAGGCCTTGTTCTGCTTCACCGATTCCATGGCTATTGGTGCCCTCAGTGTGCTCTGGAAGCGGGGCTTGCGCGTTCCTGAGGACATTGCAGTGGCAGGTTTTGACGACATTGCGGATGGTCGTTATGCGGTTCCATCCCTGACCACTGTCTCTTTCGACAAACGCACCATCGCCAGGGAGGCTCTGCGCCTGCTGACCGAACGCATGGGGGACAGGGGCTCCGCCCAGCGGGTAGTCAGCGTTGATTTCAGCATCGTTGAACGGGACAGCACGCGGGCTTAGCTTGTTGCGGCCGAAAGCTTGAGCCGAGAGTCATCGATCAAATTGTGTGCGCTAACAATTTTCTCTTGCTCCGCCTATTACATCGATGTAATGTGAGACCTGCGTCACCCCAGGGCCCACCATCAGCCCCAGTGCGGGACGCGCCGGAGCCGGATTTGAGCAACACAGCAGTGACCTTTCAGCGGACCCATCCAAAGGAGTGACGGGTGAAGCAGTTTGAATCTTTGACCGGGAAACAGTTGTCCCGGAGACAGTTAATGACAGGATCAGCCCTCCTTGGAGGAGGACTCCTGGCCGCAGGCCTCACCGGCTGCGGAGGCGCCGCGCAGGCTGCCTCCGTGCAGGATATTGATTTTTGGCACCTCCTGTCCGGCGGCGATGGCATCAAGATGCAGGCCATGATCAACGCAGCCAACCAGGCCACCCCCGGATTCAAGGTGCACCCCACAGTGCTCGCCTGGGGGCCGCCGTACTACACCAAACTGGCCATGGCATCGGCGGGAGGCCGCCCGCCGGAGGTGGCCATCATGCACGCCAGCCGGGTCCCTGGCTACGCGCCGGGAGGACTCATTGAGCCGTGGGACCTTGATTTGCTGGCGGAAAACGGAGTCACCGCTGCGGACTTTGCCCCCAGAATTTGGGAGAAAAGCCAGCACAACGGCAAGGTCTTCTCCATCGCACTGGATTCCCACCCGTTCGTCATGTTCTACAACACTGACGTGGCCGGCAAAGCGGGTGTCCTGGGGACCAACGGTCAGCTTCAGGAGGTGGGCTCGCCGGAAGAGTTCAAAGCCATGGCTTTGGAAATGCAGAAGGTCACCAAGGCCCACGGACTCTCCTTCGGGTACCTCGGCAGCGGTTCGCAAATGTGGCGCCTGTTCTACACCCTTTACAAGCAGCACGGTGTTGACATGGAGCTGACGCCGGGACAGCCCATGAAGGTGGACCGGGAAGCGGCCATTGAGTCGCTGGAGTTCATGGCCTCCCTCTTTGATGACACCATCGCCGCCCAGGCGGGGGATATCAGTACGGGCATCGCGGAGTTTGCCCGCGGCGGATCGGGCATGCTGTTCAGCGGGGTGTGGGAACTGCCCACCATGAAGAAGGCCGGAATACCCGTTGATGCGGCCACCATTCCCACGCTGTACGGGACACCTGCCTCCTATGCGGACTCGCATTCCTTTGTCCTCCCGCGCCAACTGACGCTGAACGAGGACAAACGCAGGGACGTCTACAAGTTCGTCACCGATGTCCTCAAAGGATCGCTGTCCTGGGCTGAGGCCGGACACATCCCCGGATACCAGCCCGTGGTCCAGTCACAGGCCTACCGCGAACTCACGCCCCAGATTCACTACGCCAACGCGGCGGACATCATCGCCTACGATCCCGAATCCTGGTTCAGCGGTTCGGGCTCGGACTGGCAAACCTACTTCGCGGAGAACGTCCAGAACGTCCTTCTGGGAAGGGACAAGGCAGCTGCAGGATGGGATGCCTTCGAACAACGCACCAACACCCTCCTCTCCCGTCCCAACCCGGTCTAACCGGCCCTTGTACCGAGTGACCAAAGGAGTTCTTGAATGAGTACCTCTACGCTGTCCCGGCCCAGGCCGGAGACTCTCCGCAAACCCACCAGCCGCACCCGGAGCAACCTGAGCGGCTGGGGATTCGCCGCCCCGTTCCTTGCCTTCTTCCTTGTTTTCCTGGTGTGGCCCATCGTCTACGGCTTCTACATGAGCCTCAAGGGCAAGTCCCTCACCGGCGCAAACGACAGCCTGATCGGCTTCGCGAACTATGCCGAAGCCCTGGCCGACGCCGATATGTGGCGTTCCCTGGGCAACACCCTCTACTTCACGGTGATCAGCACGGTCCCGTTGGTCCTCGTCGCGTTGGTCATGGCCGCGCTGCTCAATATCGGGCTGCCGGCCCAGTGGCTGTGGCGACTGTCCTACTTTGCGCCGTACCTGCTGGCTTCCACGGTGGTTTCCTTGTTCTTCACCTGGATGTACAACCCTCAGCTTGGCCTGATCAATGAGTTCCTGACAGGAATCGGCCTCCCAAGGGTTGCCTGGCTCAATGATCCCAACGTGGCCATGTGGGCGATCGTCATCGCCACGCTCTGGTGGACCGTGGGCTTCAACTTCCTGCTCTACCTGGCCGCGATGCAGAACATTCCGGCCCAGCACTATGAGGCAGCATCTCTCGATGGCGCAGGCGCCTGGCGGCAGTTCTTCTCCATCACCCTGCCGCAGCTCACCCCCACCACCGTCATGATCGTGCTGCTGCAGATCCTGGCGTCCTTGAAGATCTTCGATCAGGTGTACCAGATGACCGCAGGCGGCCCCGGGGGATCCACCCGGCCCGTGGTCCAGTACATCTTCGAAACCGGGTTCACCGGTTACCGGCTGGGTTACTCGGCAGCCATCTCCTACATCTTCTTCGGACTGATCGTGGTCATCTCGGTCATGCAGTTCGTCATCACCCGCCGCAGGAGTGCATAACCATGGCAATCCCTACCCTGACCCGTCCCGCACCACATGCCACCACAGCAGATAGCCTCACGATCCGCCAACCTCGCAAGAAGCTGACGGTAGGCCGGATCGCGGCCATCGCCGTCGCAGCCTTCATTGCCGTGCTCTGGCTGATCCCGTTCGCGTGGGCCACGGCCACCGCTTTCAAGACCGAGACGGATGCCGCGGCCCCGGACGTCACCTGGCTGCCGCCGTCGGGCTTCACACCTGAAGCGTTCGTCAAGGTGTTCCAGGACGGCAACATCCCGCTCTGGACGTGGAACTCGCTCTACACCTCGGCAGCTATCACGGCCATCACGCTGGTGATTTCGGCGCTGGTTGCGTACGCGCTCTCCAGGATCGACTTCAAGGGCAAGAAGGTGCTGATGACGGTGATCATCGCGTCCATCATCATCCCGCCGCCCGTGATGATCATCCCGTTGTTCTACCAAATGCTGGCGCTGAACCTGATCGATACCTCGTGGGCCATCATCCTGCCGCAGGTCATCCACCCGGCCATGGTGTTCGTGCTGAAGAAGTTCTTCGACCAGATCCCGCGTGAACTCGAGGAAGCCGCCGTGATGGACGGTGCCAGCCGCTTGCGGATCTTCACCCAAATCATCCTGCCGTTGTCCCGGCCCATCCTGGCCGCCGTCGCGATCTTTGTGTTCATCGGCGCCTGGAACAACTTCCTCTGGCCGTTCATCGCCACCAACGACGGCAACCTGCTGACCCTCCCGGTCGGATTGCAGACCATCAAGAGCGCCTACGGCATCCAGTACGCGCAGAACATGGCGTCCGCCCTGCTTGCGGCACTGCCGCTGATTGTCGTCTTCCTGTTCTTCCAGCGCCAAATCATCAAAGGCGTCGCGACGACGGGACTTGCCGGAACCTGACCGGCCGCCTCTTTTGTCAACCAAAGTTTCAGAACACAACCAAGGAGATACATGTCCCGCGCACGCATCACCCTCGACCGCGACTTCACCATTGGCGAGGTACCCCGACGACTCTTCGGCTCCTTCGTGGAGCACATGGGCCGCTGTGTTTACACCGGCATCTACGAACCCGGGCACCCGGAGGCCGACGAGAACGGTTTCCGGCAGGACGTCATGAAGCTCGTGAAGGAACTCGGCGCCACCGTGATCCGGTACCCCGGCGGCAACTTCGTCTCCGGCTACAACTGGGAAGACGGGATTGGCCCCGTGGAAAACCGGCCGCGCCGCTTGGACGGGGCCTGGCACACCGTGGAGACCAACGCCTTTGGCCTGCACGAGTTTGTGGACTGGTCCAAGCAGGCCGGCACGGAAATCATGGAAGCCATCAACCTGGGCACCAGGGGAGTGGACGCTGCCCGCGAGATCGTGGAGTACGCCAACCACCCCGGCGGAACCTATCTGTCAGACCTCCGTGCCAAGAACGGCCACAAGGACCCGTTCAACATCAAGCTCTGGTGCTTGGGCAACGAGTTGGACGGGCCGTGGCAGATCGGCCACAAAACCGCCGACGAATACGGACGCCTGGCACAGGAAGCTGCCAAGGCCATGCGGTTCGTTGACCCCACGCTGGAGTTGGTGGCCTGCGGCAGTTCCAGCTCTTCGATGCCAACGTTCGGTGCGTGGGAGCAGACCGTCCTCACCCACACCTATGACGAAGTGGATTACGTGTCCCTCCACGCCTACTACCAGGAGCACGACGGCGACGTCGGCAGCTTCCTGGCCTCCGCCGTCGACACCGACTACTTCATTGAGTCAGTGATCGCCACCGCGGACGCCGTCCGGGCCAAGGGCAAGCACAAGAAGCACATCAACCTGTCCTTCGATGAGTGGAACGTTTGGTACCAGCGCGGCCTGGATACCGAGGATCAGCCGCACAACGTGGCCAAGGCCGGCTGGCGTGAGCACCCCCGCGTGATCGAGGACAAGTACAACGTGACCGACGCCGTGGTGGTGGGAACGCTGCTCAACTCGCTGCTGCGCCACGGTGACCGCGTGAAAATCGCCAACCAGGCGCAGCTGGTCAACGTCATTGCGCCCATCTTGTCCGAGGAGAACGGCCCGGCGTGGAAGCAGACCATTTTCCACCCGTTCGCGCGCATGGCCGAGCTCGCCAAGGGCCAGATCCTGCGGCTCTCGGTGGACTCGGACAAGTACTCGAACAGCCGCTTTGGAGACACCGATCTGGTGGACGTCAGCGCAACCTGGAATGAAGAAACGGGCAGGCTGGCACTGTTCTTTGCCAACCGCGGGCTGGAAGAAGCCGCCGACGTCGAGGTTGCCTTGCGTGGTTTCGACGCCCGCCAGGTGATCCGCGCCGAGGTCCTGGAAATCCCCGAGGGTGGCGACCGTTTGACCATCAACAGCCAGGGTCAGCCGGGCCGCGTTGGCCTGACCGCTCTGGACGGTGTGAAGGTGACTGGCTCCGAACTCCGCCTGACGCTTCCCGCATTGTCCTGGGCCGTCGTCGAGCTTGACGTGGTGAAGGGCTAACGCCGTACGCGAAAGGCGGGCAGCTGGGGAAGCTGCCCGCCTTTGGCGTGCTTTATGCCTGCAATCGGGAAGGCCCGACGGCGGGGGCTGCTTAGACCGCGCAGCCGTCAGGGCCGCAGGCCTCAGCGTCAGAGGCGCCCACCGGGATCAGCGGGTTTGCTTCCTGCCATGCCTGGTTCAGGGCCTCGCTGAAGAGATCTGCGGGCTGGGCGCCGGAGATGCCGTACTTGCGGTCAATGACGAAGAACGGGACGCCGGTGACGCCGATGGCGCGGGCCTCGTTGATGTCCTGGTTGACCTCCTCGGTGTATTTGTCCGAGGTGAAGAGTTCAGCCACTTCATCTTCCGGGAGGTCCAGTGCGGCGCCGAGTCCGGTGAGGTAGTCCTGGTTGCCGATGTCCTTGCCGTGCTCAAAGTGGTCGCTGAGCAGCTGCTCCTTGACGGCGTCCTGGCGGCCGTGGGCAGCGGCGAGGTGGATGAGGCGGTGAGCGGTGAAGCTGTTGGCCACCACCACCTTGTCGAAGTGGTAGTCCAGGCCTTCGCCCTTTGCCGTCTCCGTGACGTGGGCGAACATCTGCTTGACCTGCTCCGGAGCCATGCCCTTGCGGTTGCTCAGGTAGTCCAGCTCCGTGCCGTCATAGTGCTCCGGGACGGTGGGGTCCAGCTGGTAACTCTTCCACTCGATCTCCACGGAATCGCGGTGCGGGAACTGTGCCAGGGCGGTCTCGAAACGGCGCTTGCCGATGTAGCACCAAGGACACGCGACGTCTGACCAGATCTCAATCTTCATGCTTTCTCCAACCGGGTGAGCGGGCCGGCCATTCCTTACACGGCTGTTATTTTCATCACCCGTTGCCCTCCCGGGGACAGCCCCATACCCTTGGAAAGGGTTATGAAGCCAGCCCTCGGACTGGGGGTTTTGCGCGGAGGCTGACAACGTGCGCATAGGACTCATTGTTGGACCCTGGTTTACCGTCCCACCGGAACGATACGGCGGAACCGAACGCGTTGTGGACGCCCTGGCGCGGGCATTGGTGGACGCGGGACATGAGGTTCTCCTGGCCACCACCGCGGACAGCAGCTGCCCCGTTCCACACCTTCCAGGCTTCGAAGCCAGCAGACCCGAAGAACTGGGGAGCAGCCTCAGCGAGCTGGCCCACGTGATCAAGGCCTACCGGGGACTTCATGACGTTGACATCATCCACGACCACACTCTTGTGGGTCCCCTCTACGCGCATAGACCACCCTGCGTGCCAGTGGTTACCACCATCCATGGACCGCTGTTTCCGCGGGCCATTGAGCTGTACCGCGACATGGCCCCGGACACTGCTGTGCTTGCCATCTCCCACGACCAGCACAGCCGGGTCCCCGAGCTGCCCATAGCAGCGGTGATCCACCACGGCCTTGATCCTTCCACCGTCTCCGTAGGTGCAGGACAGGGTGGATATGCGTGCTTTGTGGGCCGGATGTGTCCCGACAAAGGGCTCCTTGAAGCGATCGATGTTGCCCGGGCGGCCGGAATGCCCCTGCGGATTGCAGCCAAGATGCACGCCCCCGAGGAGAAGCAGTTCTTCGGTGAGGTGATTGAACCGATGCTGGGCCCCAACGAGGAGTTCCTGGGTGAACTGTCCGATCCGGAGAAGTTCCAGCTGATGGGTGAAGCGACCGTTTTGCTCAACCCCCTCCAATGGCATGAACCGTTCGGGCTGGTGATGATCGAGGCCTTGGCCACCGGCACACCGGTGGTAGCCACCCGCATGGGAGCGGCGCCGGAAATCATCACCGATGGCGTCACCGGATACCTGGGTGGGACGGACCAACTCGCCCATCTTGTCAACGCGGCCCGCACCCTCAACCGTGCTGACTGCCGGCGATCAGTGGACGAATACTTCAACGCTGCACGAATGGCCGCAGACCACCTCAGGCTCTATTCCGCGGTCATCGATCAGTTCAACGTCAAAGGCCTTTCCGACGACGCCGACGTGCACCAGAATCAGAGGCAAGCTCCCATCAACCTGTGATCAAACAACTAGTGATCGAACAACCTGTGATTGAACAACCCGAGACAACCAGCCGGGACGCTGGTGGAAGAAGGTTCAGTGTGACATGACCGCCTGGAATGAAGACACCGAAGCCGGCGCGTCAGAACTGGGTGCCGTCACCGTCGTCGAAGGTTCCTCCTTCTGTATCTCCTCGCATTCCGGCGACATCCACGGCGGCGGTTCCCAGGGTGCCTACTACCAGGACACCCGGATAGTGTCCCGTTGGATCCTGCGGGTCAACGGGGCGTTGCGGGAACCGCTGGTGGCCCGCAACCCCACGGCATTCCAAGCCGAATACGTGGGCCGGGCGTGCTCCACTGATGGCAGGTTCGACAGCCCGCTGGTGGTTCAGCACCAACGGCACGTCGGGTCAGGGCTGCGGGACGACATCACCATCAGGAACTACTCATCGCAGGAAGCTCCCTGCCACCTTGAGTTGTTGCTCGATGCCGACCTGGCGGACCTCTTCGACGTCAAGGGCGGCAGGACGGGCAAATCTTCGCCAGCGGTAACAACGGCGCACAAGAAAGAACTGCACATCGAGTCGGTCCACGCCACGGGTCAACGCAGGGGAGTGTCATTCCGGGCCTCCGGTGCCAAGGTGTCCAAGGACGGATTGGCATTCCACGTCATCATCCCGGCGCGCAGCCAATGGTCCACCAGCATCATCGCCCTCCCGCTGACCAACGGCGAGGGACCCAACGATCCCTTTACCGAGACCACCCCGCTGCATCACACCCCGGGCGTCCGCCGCCATGTGGAATGGGAAGAGCACGTTCCCCGGATAGCAGTGACGGATACCAATGTGGAGGACGTCCTGGAACGCAGCCAACGGGACCTGGGCTCCCTGCGGATCTTCGACCCCGCACACCCGGGCCGTGCCGCCGTCGCGGCCGGCGCTCCCTGGTTCATGGCACTGTTCGGCCGTGACTCGCTGTTGGCCTCCTATATGTCACTCATGGTGGATCCCAATCTGGCCGCCGGAACCTTGCAGACGTTGGCAGCGCTGCAAGGGACCAAGGTAGATGCCAACTCTGAAGAAGAACCCGGACGCATCCCCCACGAAGTGCGGCTTGGAGTCACCGCAGGACTTGCCTTGGGCGGCACCGCTTACTACGGGACCGCTGACGCGACACCCTTGTTCGTGTCCACGCTCGGCGAGCTCAGCAGGTGGGGGCTCGGTGCGGACATCATCGACTCCCTTCTCCCGCACGCGGACCGGGCCATCGAGTGGATGGAGAAATACGGCGACCGGGACGGCGATGGATTCATTGAGTACCAACGGTCCAACAAGCACGGGCTGGTGAACCAGGGATGGAAGGACTCCTGGGACGGCATCAACTTCGCTGACGGCCGCATGGCGGAGACCCCCATGGCACTCTGCGAGGTGCAGGCCTACGCTTACGCGGCCTACGTGGGACGGTCGCTGCTGGCGCGGGCGGCGGGTGATACCGCCGTCGAACGCCGTTGCGCAGACCGCGCCGCAGCGCTGAAAGCCGCCTTCAACGAGGCGTTCTGGCTCCCGGACAAGGGCTATTTCGCGCTGGCGCTGGATAAGGACAAGAAGCCAGTGGACTCCTGCACCTCCAACATGGGGCACTGCCTGTGGGTGGGCATTGTGGACGAGGACAAGGCGCCGCTGGTGGCGGAGCGGCTCATGTCACCGGAGATGTTCACCGGCTGGGGCATCCGCACCCTGGGGTCGGACATGGGGGCGTACAACCCCGTCAGCTATCACAACGGCTCGGTCTGGCCGCACGATACTGCCCTGGTGGCCACAGGACTCATGCGGTACGGCTTCGTCAAGGAAGCCAGCCGGGTTGCGAGCGGATTGTTCGACGCCGCCGAACACTTTGGCGGTCAGCTCCCTGAGCTCTTCTGCGGCTTTGACCGTTCAGACTTTTCGGAGCCGGTTCCGTACCCGACGGCGTGTTCCCCCCAGGCGTGGGCTGCTGCGGCGCCGATCCAACTCGCCAGGATCCTGCTCAGGTTCGACCCCGACTTCACTCGGAACGTCCTGCACTTGGCGCCAATCCTGCCCGATGCTTATGGGTCCTTCCGCGCCGACAACGTGCTGTTGGGGCGCTCGAGGATCACCCTTCAGGCCTCCGGTTCGTCCGGGACAGTCACCGGACTTCCTGCCGGACTGGAGCTGCGGAGTGACCCCCGGCCGCCGCTGACGGGAGACCTGTTCGGCTAGCGTCTTAGAGCTCGTACTCCATGACGAAGTCGTGTTCCACCGTGTTGCCGAGCTTGAACGACTTTGTTCCTACCCGCTGGAAGCCGCTCTTCTCGTAGAAGCGGATGGCCTTGGCATTCTCGCTGTTCACGCCGAGCCATACCCCGGCCGCGCCCTTGTCCGCTGCATGGGCCAGTGAAGCCTGCATGAGCCGCGATGCTGCCCCTTGTCCGTGGTGCTCGGGGTGGACGTAGCATTTGCTGAGCTCCGTTGAGGGGAGTGCCGAGAGGACGGAGGCGACGTCGGGATCGCTTGCCGGCTTGGCAACCAGGAGCGTGTACCCGTTCAGCTGCCCGTCGTCGTCGAGCACCAGGATGGTGATGTTCGCGTCGGCGAGGTAGTCCACAAAGTTGGCCTCGCTCAGCGTTTTCCCGATGTGGGCCTGGATATCAGCAGGAGAGGCACCCGGCGGGCAGGCCAGCGGGAAGGTGACGGCGGCAAGCTCAGCCAGCTTCCCGGCGTCGTGCGTTGTTGCGGTGCGTATGGTCTCAGTCACGTGGTCCCCTTGCGAGTTTTTGTACAGGTAATGCCCCTAAGAACGAATCTTAAGGGCATTAGCTGGACGAAAACTGGTTCACGGCGAAGCAGGAACTGGCAGTACACCTCACAGCAGGCACTCCCGCGGCGATGACGTGGCTGGTTCCCTTGAACCAGGACCCATCTGCGAAAGGACACGAGTGCACCGAGTCATTAGCCCAATTCCAGCCCTGGACCGTCGCACTCTCATGCGCACCGCCCTTGCGGGAGCGGCAGGCGGCGTGCTTGCCACCGGAGCCGCCGGATGTCAGCCGTCGCAGCAGGGAACGTCGCAGCAGGGAACCACAGGCAAGCGGGTCCTGCTCGCCTTCTTCTCGCGGGCCGGCGAGAACTATTACTACGGCGACCGAATCAACCTCGAGGTCGGCAACACCGAAGTCCTGGCCGGGATGATCAGGTCCCGCATCTCCTGTGACGTCTACCGGATCGAAGCCACTGACCCTTATCCGTTTGACTACGGGGAAACCGTCGCGCGGAATTCGCTGGAACAGGACTCCGACGCACGCCCCGCCATCGCCAATGCCCTTCCCTCCATTGATCAATACGACACCGTACTTCTGGCAAGCGGCATCTGGGGCAGCCGTGCCCCGATGATCATGGCCACGTTCACGGAGGGGCTGGATTTCGCAGGTAAGACGGTCCACCCTGTGGTGACGTACGCCGTGAGTGGCCTGGGCTCCACGGAGCGGGACTATGCCGAATCGTGCCGGGGAGCCACGGTGGGGCAGGGGCTCGCCGTACGTGGTGAGGAAGTCAACCAAGGAGGGGCCGCCGTCGAAAGTTGGCTCCGTGACAACCAGCTGCCCGCCAGCTGACCCGGACAAAACGTACGACGGCGGCTGGTCACCCGGGTGACCAGCCGCCGTCGCGCTTTCTGGAAGTTAGTCCGCTTTGACCGCGAGCACCGGGCAGTCAGCTTCGAGCAGGATCCGCTGGGAGACACTGCCCATGATGAGCTTGCCTACCGGGCTGCGGCGGCGAAGGCCGATGACAATCAAGTTGGCTTCATTCTCGTCGGCGGCGTCCAGGACCTCAGCTGCTGCATCGTGCCCGCGGACCGGTTGCTTGATGATGTGCTGGATGCCGTGCTCGGCGAGGCGCTCCTCGATGCTTTGGATATCCGGTTCCTGGGCGTACCGGTTATCCACCAGGGCGTCGCCCTTGGACGAGTTGATGACCAGCAGTGTGTCGTTGCTTTTCTTGGCCTCGGCGATGGCCTGCGTCAGTGCCGCTTCGCCTTCAGGTGTGGGGACGTATCCCACCACGATGGTCATGGTTTCTCCTGTTTGTGCTGGAAGTGGATGGTTCAGTCGCTGTAGTCTGCAGCGCCCGAGTTGGCGGGGAGCAGGGGTTTCTTCGCAGGACCATTGCGGCGGATGAGCTTGAAGATGAACGGCCACGCCAGGATGATCGCCACGATGATGTAGACCACAATCGCGATGGGCTCGCTGAAGAGACCGGCGGGATCGCCCGCGCTCAACTGCAGCGTCTTGCGGAGCTGGCCTTCGATGCGCGGCCCCAGGATCACGCCGAGGATCAGCGGCAGGACCGGGAGTCCGAACCGCCGCATCATGAACCCGAGGGCGCCGAGAACCAGCAGGATCACCAGGTCGAACGCCTGCAGGTTGACCGAGTAGGCACCCAAAGTGGCGAAGAACAGGATGCCTGCGTAGAGGTAAGGGCGGGGGAGCTGCAACAGTTTGGCCCAGACAGGCGCCAGGGGCAGGTTGATGAGCAGGAGCAGGAAGTTCCCGATGAACAGGCTCGCGATGAGTGCCCAGACCAACGGCCCTTGGCTGGAAAACAGCTGCGGACCCGGCTGGATGCCGTAGGACGTAAAGGCAGCGAGCATCACGGCGGCCGTTGCGTTGGTGGGCAGGCCCAGGGCAAGCATGGGGGTCAGTGTTCCGGCAGCGGCGGCGTTGTTGGCCGCTTCCGGTCCGGCGACACCTTCAATAGCGCCCTTGCCGAATTCCTCCGGGTGTTTGCTGAGCCGCTTCTCGGTGACGTAAGAGAGGAACGTCGGAATCTCCGCGCCACCAGCTGGAAGTGCGCCAAAAGGGAAGCCGAAGGCAGTGCCGCGAAGCCACGGCTTCCAGGAACGCTGCCAGTCCTTCTTGCCCATCCACGGACGGCCAACGGGAATGACGTGCAGCGGTGTGCGGCGCAGGTGGGCGGCAACCCAGAGGGCTTCACCCACGGCGAAGATCGCCACCGCCACCACCACGATGTCCAGGCCGTCCACCAGCAGCGGTTGGCCGAAGGTCAGGCGGCGTTGGCCGGTCACCGAGTCGATGCCCACCAATCCGATAGCCAAACCAAGCGCGAGTGAAGCGAAGCCGCGGAGCCTGGACGAGCCGAGGACCGCAGTGACGGCCAGCAGGGCAAGGACCATGATGGCGAAGTAGCTGGGAGCACCAAGACTCACGGCAAACTGGACCACGATGGGTGCGAACACAGCCAGAAGCGCGGTGCCGATGGTGCCGGCGATGAAGGAGCCGATGGCCGCGGTGGCAAGTGCCTGCGCGGCCCTGCCCGCCTTGGCCATCTTGTTGCCTTCGATCGCCGTCACCACCGACGACGATTCACCCGGAGTATTTAGCAGGATGGACGTGGTGGAACCGCCGAACATGCCGCCGTAGTAGATACCGGCGAACATGATGAACGCGCTGGTGGGCTCCAAAGCGGCGGTCACCGGAAGCAGCAGCGCTACGGTCATGGCCGGGCCCAGGCCCGGAAGGACGCCGACGGCGGTACCCAGGAGTACGCCGATCACGGCGAACAGGAGGTTCATGGGGGTCAGGGCGGTGGCGAAACCGTCCATGAGGGAGGACCAGACGTCCATTAGAGGATTCCTTCCAGGAGCCCGGCTGGCAAAGCGATGCCCAAACCGAGGTAGAAGCCGTAGAAGGTCAGCAGGGCCAGAGCCACTGAAATGAGGCCGTCCCGGATGTAGCGGCGGCTGCCGAGTGCCAGGACGCTGCCCCAGAACAGGAGGGTCCCGGAGATCACCCAGCCGGCCCAGTCAATGAGCAGGATGTTCAGGATGAAGGCACCGGCCAACGGGAGGACGGTCTTCCAATCGGCGGGGTGTGCCAGGTCAACGTCTTCTCCGCCCTCAGCTTCGCCTTTGCCTCCGCGCAGGACGTTGATGGCAAGGAGGATGGCGCAAATGATCAGCAGCCCGGAAACAATGAACGGAACAGTCTTCGGACCCACCGGATCCGACTGGGAGTACGGGGTCACCAGGCCGTTCGCATCCAGGAAGACCAGGACGCCCACCGCGCCGAGCAGGAGGGCTACCCCCAGCTCGGCGCGGCCTTTGAGGCCTGTGGCTATGGAGCTCACGCCAACCCGAGCTTGGTGAGGACATCCGCCACGCGCTTGTCCTGGTCCGTCAGGAAGGTCTGGAACTCGTCACCGGTAACAAAAGCATCGGACCAGCTGTGGGTCTTGAGTGCTTCCTTCCAACCGGCCGAGGCGTGCATCTTCTCAAGCGCGGCGATCAGGGATTTCTTGTCGTCCTCGCTGATGCCCGGAGGGGCCACCACGCCGCGCCAGTTAGTGAAGACCAGGTCAATGTTGGATTCCTTCAGCGTGGGAGCATCCACGCCGTCCAAGCGGTTCTCGCCACTGGTGGCCAGGACCCTGATCTCACCGGACTTGATCTGCTGCAGGTACTCGCCGGCGCCGGAAGCGGCGAAGCCCAGCTTGTTACCGAGGATGGCAGGGAGAAGGTCACCGCCGCCGTCGTAAGAAACAAAGTTGACCTTGGTGGCGTCGATGCCAACAGCGCCAGCCAACTGCATCGGCAGGAGGTGGTCCGGGCCGCCGGGCGAAGAACCGCCGCCTACTGCAATGGAGCCAGGGTTGGCTTTCCATGCCTTCACCAGATCATCAATGGTTTTGTATGGGGAATCCTTGCTGACCATGATGGCGCCCGGTTCCTCGATCAGCTTCGCCAGCGGAGTGGTCTCCGTCAGCTTCGACTCGGACTTGTTGGTGTAGCTTGCCCCAACAACGCCCAGGCCCATGAGCATTGTGAGGTCACCATTGCCCTTTTCGTTGACGATGCGGGCCAGGCCCACGGTGCCTCCGGCGCCGGCAAGGTTGAACACCTCGGTGTTGGTGGAAATCTTCTCGTCGTCCAGAACCTTGGCGGCTGCCCGGGCGGTGGTGTCGTAGCCGCCGCCGGGGGTGTTGGGAACCATGATCTGGAGACCGGTGATGGGCCCTGCGGCTGCGCCGGAGCTTTCAGAACCGGTGGACTTTCCTGTGGCACCGCAGCCGGTGGCCATCAGGGCGATGCCGGCTGCGACGGCGGCGACTCGCAATGCGCGGAACTGGCGCATGGTGTTCCTCTTCTCATCATTGAAAATTCGGGTGCAGGGCTTTGCCCGTTGATGTGATGCTAGGTGCGTACGTGACGGCGATCACTCTTGTGTTCGCAGTGATCTTTAAGTTCATTGCGTTCACGGTCCCAAAAGGTCCTTCGCACGTCTGGGGTATAGTTCCGATACGCCACGCAGCGGGCCCCTGTTGCCCGATTGTTTCCGGCACCACCCAAAGGAACCCACGCTGTGACTCGACTGACTCGGCTGTCTCAAAGAAGAGGCATGTCCCTCGCCGGACAATACCTCGTGCTGCAGTTGCTCATTGTCCTGGCAGTCCTGGTGGCTGTGGTGGCCATTTCACTGGCCCAGTCGGCGGACGCATTTGAACGGACCGAGGGACGCCGCGCGTTATCTGCCGCCGAAGCCTTGGGCAACAACCCCACAGTCCGTGCCCTGTTGCCCACCGCTGAACCTCGCGCTGGTTCTTCCCTTCCTGCCGTGGCTGAATCCGTGCGGACCGTCTCGGGTTCGTCACAGGTGGCCCTTGCCAAGCTGGACGGCACCGTAGTGACCGCCTCCGACCCCGGCCTGGTGGGCCGGCCCCTGCCGTTGGGCGAGAGCAGGGTCATGGAGGGGCGGGCGTGGACCGGAGTCCTGAAGGGAAACAACGGTGCCGTGCTCTCCGCGCACGTCCCCGTGATTAACGACGCCGGAAAAATGATCGGCATTGCCGCCATCAGCCGCAACTATCCCTCAACCCTGGAACGGCTGGGCGACGCCGTCCCCAACCTCCTCACCTACCTCGGTGTAGCCAGCATCCTTGGAGTGGCCGGTTCCCTGCTGCTGTCCCGCCGCGTCAAAAGGCAGACCCTGGGCATGGAACCCCGGGAAATCACCGGCCTGGTGGAAAACCGGGAAGCCATGCTGCAGGGCTTGAAGGAAGGCGTCGTGGCGTTGGACCCCCACGAACGGATCACCGTTGCCAACCAGAGTGCCCGGCAACTACTCGGTTTGCCCGTGGACTGTGTGGGAAAGAAGCTGCGGTCTTTGTCCGTGGATCCCGCTTTGAAAGTGGTGCTGACCCGTGAACAGTCCGACGCCGACCAGCTGGTCCTGGTGGGGGAGCGGTTGGTGGTCATGAACCGGGTGGCCCTCCGCTCGAACGGCCGCGACATCGGTTCAGTGACCACTTTGAGGGACCGGACCGAGTTGTCGTCCTTGGAGAGCGAACTCGGCGCCACCCGGACCGTCACAGACACCCTGCGGGCCCAGGCCCACGAGTTCGCCAACCAGCTCCACGTCATCTCCGGCCTCATCCAAATCGGCGAATACGACTCCGTGGTGCAGTTCGTTAACGGCGCCACGGTGGACCGGACCAGGCTCAACGATGACGTGACCAGCCGCATCGAAGACCCGGCGCTCGCAGCCCTTCTCATCGCCAAAGCCAGCCTTGCCGCCGAGCGGGGCGTAGAGCTGAAACTTGACCCGCAGTCCGCGCTTCCGCGCGTCAGGGACGAACTCTCGCGGGACATCACCACGGTGGTGGGCAACCTGGTGGACAACGCGTTCGACGCCGTCACTGGACTCGCCGGGGCCTCGGTCCGAGTGCTGGTGGTTGATTCGACGGACGGCGTCACTGTCACCGTCCAGGACAATGGTCCAGGCGTGCCTTCCGGCTCCGCGGAAGACATCTTCCGTCAAGGCTTCTCCACCAAAGACCCGGGACCGGGCGATGCCCGGGGATTTGGGTTGGCGTTGTCGCGGGTGATCTGCCGCCGGTCCGGAGGTGACCTGGTGGTGTCCAATGACAAGGGGGCTGTGTTCACCGCACGGTTCAGCAAACACGTCTCACATTCCAGCGAAGGGGCTGCGCAGCCGTGATCAAGGTACTGATCGTCGACGACGACTTCATGGTGGCCAAGGTCCACGCCGGATTCATCCAAAGGACGCCCGGCTTTGAGGTGGTGGGCGCGGCACACTCAGGGGCTCAGGCCCTGATGGAAACCGAGAGGCTACAGCCTGACCTGGTGCTGTTGGACATCCACCTTCCGGACGCCAACGGCTTGGATCTCATGCACCAACTCCGGGATGTGGCCCCTGACCTGGACGTACTGGTGATCAGCGCTGCCCGGGAAGTGGAGACAGTCCGAAAAGCGTTGCGCGGGGGTATCGTGCACTACCTGATCAAGCCGTTCTCCCAAGCAGATCTGCAGGAGAGATTGGAGCACTACCTCAGCGCGTACCACGGGCTGGATGCGTCCAAGGTGGAGGCCGAGCAGTCCGATGTGAACAGGGTCTTTGGGTTGTCTGCTTCCGAGCGGACCCTGCCAAAGGGCTGCAGTGTGGAGACTCTTGAGTTGGTGGAGTCGGCGCTGAAATCAGCGCCCGGTGACCTTTCCGCCGCCGAGGTGGCTGAGCAGCTGGGGACCTCCCGCGTGAGTGCCCGTCGTTACCTTGAGTACCTCCACGACGAGGGGGCGCTGGAGGTCAGACTCAAGTACGGCGTCGGGCGTCCTGAAAGGCGATATGTGCTGAAGGGTCGGTGAGCCGGACGCTCTGCTGGTAAATGTCCTGCCTGTGGCCCATGGCTACCAGCAAAACAATGAGCTGTGCGTCGCGGATCTCATAGATGATCCGATAGTCACCAGTCCGGACGCGCCAGTCTCCGCTGCTTCCGGAGAGCTTCTTTGCCCCGGGAGGATGAGGTGATTCGGCGAGGATTTCGATGGCGGCCTGAATGCGCCGGCGTGCTTCCGGTGGCTGCGCGGAGGTCGTTGACCTCCTCAGCTGCCTCAATCAGCTTGGCGAGATCTTCCGCGTCGATTAGTGCTGCCACTCGGCGGCCACGGCGCAACAAATACACCGGTTCATGGCTTACTCGTGCCGTGTCAACCGCTTCGGAAAGTCGGCTCCGGGCCACGGTGACTGTCATCTCGGTCATAGTGCGATTTTTAGCGTCGAGCGCTGAAATGTACATAAAGGCGCTTTTGGCTCAAATGCTCGCTTTCCACCCCAAGGCTGGCCCCAATTTTCCTGCGATGTCAGTGAGGATCTGCACGTAGTCCTCGTGGTCAAAGCTGAAGGGCAGCGCGAACGCCACCTCGTCCACTTCCTGGAATCCTGCGTGTGAATATAGTTGCTCGGCGATTTCGTCGCTGGTGCCTATGAGATCCCGGGCAAACATCATGCCCTTCGGCCCCTGCGGGGACTGTGTGCGGGGGGTGCGTTCATCGACGTAGCGCTGGTACTTCGCACGCTGGCCGCTGGAAGCAGAATCTGTGGGGATGACTACCAAGCCTTGCGATGCCCGGGCGGTGTTGCCGGCTGCGGCGGCTGCGTCGCGGTACGCGCGGATCTGCGATTGCTGGACCTTGGCGAAGTCCGGCTCCTGGTCCTTGTCCGGGAAGATCACGCTGCTGGAGAGCAGGTTGAAGCCGTTTTCTCCGGCCCAGACGGCCGATTTCATGCTGCCTGCCCCGTACCAGAGGCGGCTGCGCAGTCCGGGGGAGTGCGGCTCCACCCGGTTGGAGAATTCCTCCACCACACCCTGTTTGCCGGAGAAGTCCCGAACCTTGTCGCCAGCCACCAGGCGGGCGAAGCGTTCCACGCGGGCGTATGAGAAGTCCTCGGTTGCCAGGGAATCCGGGTACAGCTCATGCTTCACAGTGTCGTAGTGCATCGGTTCGCCCACGCTCAGCCCCGGGTTGATCCGTCCGCCTGCGAGCAGGTCCACGGTGGCCAGGTCTTCTGCCAGCCGCAATGGGTTTTCCCAACCCAGCGGGGTTACCGCGGTTCCGAGCTCAATCCTTGACGTGCGCTGGCTGGCGGCGGCCATGACGGCTACCGGGGAGGAGATTCCGAACTGCAAATGACGGTGCCGGAGCCAGGCACTGTCGAACCCCAGCTGCTCACCTAGCTCGATGATCTCCAGCGTGGACCGGTGGCCGGCAGCCGGATCAGCAGCGTCGAACAGGCCGATGGTGAGAAAGCCAAGCTTGCGGAGGGGCTGTTCGGGGCGTGGCATGGACGTCCTTCGGGTTGGGTCGGCAGTTAGTGCCCAGAATAGGTGCCCATACCGGAGATGACGGCGGGAGGTTACCGAGCTCTCCCTAAACCCCTACCGTCTTCAGGTAGTTCCGGATCCCGTCCACCACCATCTGGTGGTCTTCATCGGACGTCAGCCCGGATACGGTGATCGCACCGATGACGCCTGCTCCGCGGACGCGGATGGGGAACGATCCTCCGGCCAAGGTGTAGTCCTCATGCGCAAGCCAGCCACCACCCACAGGGCTGTGCCCGCGGGCGGCGAAATCTTCGGAGAGCAACGCTGTGCTGTGCTCAAACCTCAGCACGGATGCCGACTTGCGGCGGATCCACTCTTCCTGGTCTGAGGTGGCCCCCGGCAGGACGCAGCGGAAGAGCACGATGTTGTGGCGGCGGATGTCGATTGCAACGCCGAACTCCGAAGCGATGGCGTGGTTGGCGATCAGCGAACCAAGCCGCCAGGCGTCGTGGTTGTCGAACGATGCGAAGACCAACTCTTCTTCCTGCTGGCGGAGTTCAGCGTGCCGCGGAGACTCAGTCATTGTTCATTTCCCTTCCACTGCAGCGTCAGCCTCGTAGCTCAGCCCGATCTGGCGGTGGATCTCATCCATTGCGGCCATGATGGCAACGGTCTCACTAGGCGGCAAGATGGTTCCGGCGGTCTCTCCTGCGCGGATCAGGCGTTCCAGCTCAGCAGCTTGGAATTGCATTCCACGGCTGCCGACGGGCTGGTCATACCGTTCAACAACACTGCCATCAACGGCATGAACCGTGAACGGCACAGGGTTGTACCACGTGTGTTCAATGTCGATCCAGCCATCAGTGCCGATCACCATGGCCCGGTTGGCGCTGGCGGCGTCGAGCTCACAGTCCACCAACGCCTGGGCACCGTCCGCATACTCAAAGATCGCAGCGGTCTGCCGGTCCACTCCGGTGCCGGACATGGAGGCGCTGGCCCGGATTGCGGCCGGGGTGCCCAGGATGTCGAACGCGAAGGAGATCGGGTAGATGCCCAGGTCCAGCAGGGCTCCGCCGCCGAGCGCGGGATCGTTGAGCCGGTGTGCAGGGTCCTGGGGGAGGCTCTGGTTGTGGCTGGCCACCACTTTGCGGACTTCGCCGATGGTGCCGGCAGCGATGATGTCGCGGATCCGGATCATGTGCGGGAGGAACCGGGTCCACATGGCTTCCAGCGCGACCAGGCCCTTGGACTCGGCCAGATCCACGATGTCCTGAGCTTCGCGGGCGTTCATGGTGAACGACTTCTCCACCAGCACGTGCTTGCCCGCGTTCAACGCCAGCAGCGCGTTGGCGTGATGGAAGGGGTGCGGCGTGGCGATGTAGACCACGTCCACCAGCGGGTCTGCCACCAGTTCCTCATAACTGCCGTGCGCGGTGGCAATGCCGTACTGCTCGGCGAACCCCTTGCTGGAGTCCAGTGAACGGGACCCCACGGCCTGCACCGTAAAGCCGTTCTCCGTCAGGTCCTTCGTTTGGAGCCCGGCAATGAAGCCGGTGCCGAGGATTCCCCAGCGGATTGTTCCGTCGGAGGTGCCATTACTGAGCGTCACGTGCTTAGTCCTTTGTTGAGTCAGAAATTGGGTACGCCACAAACGCAAAGCGCACGGAATCCGGCGACCAGCTGTTGACGTTGAGGGTACCTTGGCCGCCGAAAAGTGGCCATGTATGGAGGGGAGTGGTCCAGTCCTCGGTCGAAACGAGTACGACGTCGACAGGCAAGTCCGCGGGGTGGCCTTCCGTTCCGCTGGGGAACCGGATGTAGCTGGCAAAGCGGCCATCGGGGGAGAGATGCGGGAACCAGTCGACGGTATCGGACTCGAGCAGTTGCTCGAAGCCGCTGCCGTCGGTCTGAATTCGGGCAAGTTGGGCGTGGCCGGGTGCCGAGGTGAAGGACTCAGTGTTCAGGTAGAGCCACTTCCCGTCCGGGGAGTACTCCGGGCCGTCGCAGTGACCGGACCCGACATCAACGCGGGCGGTAGCGCCGCCGTCGGACGCAATGGTCATCAGGCCGCCCGGCTGCGTAAAGTCGCCCGCCTCGATGCCCACGTAGGCGAGTTCCTTGCCGTCCGGGCTGACGCCGTGAAGGAAATGGAAGGAGCCGTCGTCGTCCGTGATCCTGGTGGCGGGGCCACCGGACAGCGCGGCGCGGTAGATGTGGCCGTCGTTCGCGGAGAGGAAGAGGCTCTTTCCATCAGGTGCCAGGACGTGATCGTTATTGAGCTCAGGGATACCGGTGAGCGGAACTTCCACTGGATGACCACCAGTCACATCGAGCGTCCACAGCTTTCCGTCCCCGTTGAGGATCAGTGAGCTGCCGTCGAGGCTCCAGTTGGGTGCTTCGAAGAGGACGCCATCAGTGCTGTAGAGCAGCTCGGCCTGGCCAGTTACCGACGCGATCCACACCTCGCAGAACTGGCTCGGTTGAAGGGTTCGGATCGCGTCGGCCACAGGCTAGTCCTTGCTGCTGAAGGCGGCGTCGAAGGAGGTCTGGGAGGCGGGGAAGTCGAACTTCTTCAGCGCCGCGAGGGCTTCGGGGGCGCCGTGGAGGCGGTCCATGCCGGCGTCTTCCCACTCAACAGAGATAGGTCCGTTGTAGCCGATGGCGGTGAGGGCCCGGAAGGACGATTCCCAAGGCACATCGCCGCGTCCGGCGGAGACGAAGTCCCAGCCTCGGCGGGGATCGCCCCAGGGCAGGTGGGAGCCCATCACGGTGTTCCGGCCGGTGGGGCGGAGCTTGGTGTCCTTGCAGTCCACGTGGTAGATCCGGTCTTTGAAGTCCCAGATGAAGGACACGGGATCGATGCCTTGCCACATGAAGTGGGAGGGGTCCCAGTTCAGGCCGAACGCTTCGCGGTGTCCGATCGCTTCGAGGGTGCGGACGGTGGTCCAGTAGTCGTAGGCGATCTCCGAGGGGTGGACTTCGTGGGCGAAGCGGACCCCGCATTCGTCGAAGACATCCAGGATGGGGTTCCAGCGGTCGGCGAAGTCCTGGTAGCCGGCGTCGATGACCTTCTCCGGGACGGGCGGGAACATGGCGACGTATTGCCAGATGGAGGATCCGGTGAAGCCGACCACGGTGTCCACGCCGAGCGCTTTGGCGAGGCGGGCGGTGTGTTTCATTTCTTCGGCGGCGCGTTGGCGGACGCCTTCGGGTTCGCCGTCGCCCCAGACGCGGGAGCCGACGATTGCTTCATGGCGGAAGTCGATGGGGTCATCGCAGACGGCCTGGCCTTTGAGGTGGTTGGAGATGGCCCAGACCTTGAGGTTGTACTTTTCCAGGATGGCGAGTTTGGACTCGACGTAGCCAGGCTCGTCCCAGCGCCAGGCGTCCAGGTGGTCTCCGGAGACGGCGATTTCCAGGCCGTCGTAGCCCCAGCCCGAGGCAAGGCGCGCGACTTCCTCGAACGGGAGGTCGGCCCACTGGCCGGTGAAAAGGGTGTACGGGCGGGGCATGTCAGGCTCCTTCAGTAGTGGTTGCGTTGAGCTGGATCAGTGAGCTTTTGGCGGCGGCGGACTCTTCAATCGCTGCGAGGATGTGCTGGACGTTCAGGCCTTCCTCGAACGACGGCGACGGCTGGCTCCCGTCCCGAACTGCCAACAGGAAGTCCCGGATCTGGTGCGTGAACGTGTGTTCCCAGCCGATGATGTGACCCTGCGGCCACCACGCCTCGAGGTAGGGGTGTTCAGGCTCGTTGACCAGGATCCGCCGGAAGCCCTGTTCGCGGACGGGCACCGTGGCGTCCAGGAAGCCAAGTTCGTTCAGGGCTTCAAGGTCGAAAAGGATGGTGCCCTTGTCGCCGTAGATTTCAAGCTTGAGGGAGTTCTTCTGGCCCGTCGCCACACGGGAGACCTCTACTGAGGCGATTGCTCCGGAGGCGAGAGTCAGCGTGGCCCAAGCGGCGTCGTCGACGGTGACATCTTCCAGCCCGCCGTCAGGGCCGGGGCGGCGGTCCACGAAGGTGTGCAGGCGGCCGGAGACCTCCGTGACGGCATCGCCCAGGAGGAAAAGGACCTGGTCAATGGCGTGGGAGGCGATGTCGCCCAGGGCGCCGGAGCCGGCGGTTTCCTTGCGGAGGCGCCACGTCATGGGTGCCTCGGCGTCGGAGAGCCAGTCCTGGAGGTAGGCGGCGCGGACGTGCCGGATGGTGCCGAGGCGTCCTTCGGCGATGAGTTCCCGGGCCAATGCCAGGGCGGGGACGCGGCGATAGTTGAAGCCGATCATGGACTGCACGCCGTTGGCTCGGGCGGAGGCGGCCGCGGCCACCATCAATTCGGCCTCGCCCAAGGTGTTGGCCAACGGCTTCTCCACGAGTACGTGCTTGCCCGCGGCCAAGGCGGCAATGGCGATTTCGGCGTGCATCCACCCGGGGGCGCAGATATCGATGATGTGGATGTCGTCCCGTTCAATTACCGAACGCCAGTCAGTGGCGGACTCGGCCCAACCGTACTTGGCGGCGGCCTCTGCCACCTGGGTGGCGTCCCGGCCGACGAGCACTTTCTGTTCGAAGGCCGGGACGTCGAAGAAACTGGCCACGTTCCGCCACGCATTCGAGTGGGCCTTACCCATGAAGGCGTAGCCGATGGCGGCCACGCCCAGTGGTTGACGCGTCTGGGGAGGCGTGTGGTCGGATGGGTGGGCGGGGGTGGTCATGTTCTAGTTCCTCGCTGATTCTTAGAGAGTGGCTGTTTCCGGTGCCCAGTCCTCAGGGACGGCAGCCGAAGCAGGTGCGTTGCTGATGACATCCACGAACGAGCCCGATTCCACGGATTCTGCGATCGAGACCATGCTGTCCAGCACGTGGTACGCGAGGTCGCCCGTGGCGCGGTGCGGGGTGCCGGCACGCAGGGCGCGGGCCATGTCCAGCACGCCCAGGCCGCGGCCGTTGGCCGGCCCGGTGGCAGGGATGATCTCCGGTTCTTCCGCGCCTGGACGCCACAACTTCAGCTCGCCGTCGAAGTAGTTCGGGTCCGGCAATGACAGCGTAGCCTCCGAGCCCGTGATCTCTACGAAGCCCATCCGCAGGCGCGGCGACTCGAAGCTGAACACGCTGTGCGAGGACTGGCCGCCCTCGAACTGCGCCATCGCGGACACGTGCGTCGGGACCTCGACGGCGAATTCCTCGCCGGCCTTGGGACCGGAACCGATCACACGGGTCGCCTTGGCGGAGGAGCCGACGGCGGCCACCTTGCGGATGGAGCCGAAGGTCTGGATCAGGGCCGTGAGGTAGTACGGGCCCATGTCGAACAGGGGACCGGCGCCGTGCTGGAACAAGAACGCCGGGTTCGGGTGCCAGGACTCCGGGCCGGGGGTCTGGAACGTGGTCATGCCGGTCAGCGGGGTGCCGATGTCGCCGCGCTCGATGATGCGGCGGGCCGTCTGAAGTCCGGCGCCCAGGAACGTGTCCGGGGCGGTGCCAAGGCGGATGCCGGCCGCGTCTGCAGCCTTGAGCAGGCCAAGACCGGACTCGCGGTCCAGCGAGAAGGGTTTCTCGGTCCACACATGCTTGCCGGCGTTCACCGCAGCGGTGGCTACTTCGACGTGCGCTGCCGGGATGGTCAGGTTCACGATGATTTCGACGTCGGGATGGTTCAGTGCCAGCTCGGGCGCACCGAATTCGGGGATTCCGTATTCCTTGGCGCGTGCTTCGGCGGCCTCGACGAAGAGGTCTGCGATCACCAGTACCTTCAGGTCAGGGAAGACCGTGAGGTTTTCCAGGTACTGCTTGCTGATGTTGCCCGCGCCGATGACGGCAACGCCTACGGGGCCTTTACGGGTGGAGGGAGCGAAGCTCATGCCTTGGCTCCTTCTGCTGCGGCGTTGAGGTAGTTCAAGCTCTCCGTGATGCCCTGGAAGATGTCGCCGGAGTAGTCGTCGAATTCCACCACGCCAACTTCCAAGGACTTGGCGGCGGCGATGACATCCAGCACCGGAATGGTGCCTTGGCCGGCGGGCTGCTGTGCCTTGGTATCGGTGTTCCCCGGGCCGTCCTTGATGTGGATGAGCTTCACGCGGTCGCCGAGCCGGGCCAGGAGTTCCACGGGATCCTGGCCGCCAACAGCTGCCCAGTAGGTGTCTACCTCAAGGACGAGTTCCGGATCCAGCAGAGCCTCGAAGTACTCCAGGGCGGTCTTGCCCTCGATGGTGGACTCCAGTTCCCAGGCGTGGTTGTGGTAACCCACGCGGATACCGTATTCGGCGCCCTTCTTGGCAGCGGCATTGAGCTTTGCCGCCGTGCCCTGGATGGTTTCAGCATCCTGCCAGTGCTCAGCCGGGAAGAACGGGTCAATCACCGTGGTGATGCCCAGTTCCTTGGCGGCGGCGAAGATCTCATCCTGATCCTGGGTCAGCAGGGGTGCGTGCCCGGACGGAGCGGTCAGTCCGTTCTCCTTCAGCGCTGCACCGAGCTCCTTGGCTGTGGCCACGAAGTTGTACGGCTCAACCTGGGTAAATCCGATCTCGGCCACCTTCTTGATGGTTCCAGGCAGGTCCTCCTGGATGGCATTGCGGAGGGTGTACAGCTGGAGTGAATACGACATTGGGTTCCTTTTCGGGAGTGGGTGTTTCCGGGAATTCAGGGACTTGGCGCCAGTCTAGTTAGCGCCCGGCGAGGGATCCGCCGATGCCGCCGACGCTGAAGTATTTGTTCAGCGTGGCGAAGACGATGATCGGCGGGAGCATCATCACGACGGCCAGGGCCATCACGGATGTCCAGTCGGTGGCGTTCTGTTGGAAGAAGGATTGGACGCCCATGGGCAGCGTGAAGATCTCGTTGGAGCGGAGGAACACGATCGCCACGAGGTAGTCGTTCCAGGCCAGCAGGAAGGCGAAGATGGCGGTGGAGAGGATGCCGGGCAGAGAGTTGCGCAGCACAACCTTGGTGAAGGACCCGAACACCGAGCAGCCATCAATCCAGGATGCTTCTTCGAGGCTGATGGGGATGGAGTCGAAGTAGGCGGCCATCATCCAGGTGGCCACGGTCATGGTGGAGCCGACGTAGATGATGGTGATGCCCAGCAGGTTGTCCACCAAGCCCATGCCTGCGAAGAGGATGAACAGCGGGACCACCGAGGTGATGATCGGCAGTGACTGCATGACGAACAGCAGCAGCGAGTATCCGGAGACTGCCTTGGACCGTCCGCGGGAGAGGACGTAGCCGGCGGGTGCGGCCACGGCCACGGAGACCACCACTGTGGACAGCGTGGTGACCAGGCTGTTCTGCAGCCACGTTGCGGCCAGCGTGCCGTTGAAGACGTTGGCGAGATTCTCGAACGTGAAGCCGGTGGCCGTGCTGGTGGGTCCGGGGGTGAAGGCCAGGACGACGGTGACCATGATGGGGACCAGGACGATCACCGTGATGGCCAGGATCAGGACAAAGCGCCACCAGCGTCCGCGCATGCCGGCTTCGGAAAGGACCCGGCGGGTCTTGCCGGTGTCGGTGATGCCGAGGGCCGGGCCGGATTCGGGGTGGGCGTGGAGTACAGCGCTCATTATTCGACGCTCGACTTTCGGATCTGGCGGTACAGGATGACGGAGATGACCACCAGGGTCATGGTCATGAGGAAGGCGATGGCCACACCGGGGCCGGTAGCGAAGTCCTGGAAGACCGTGCGGTAGGCCAGGACAACCAGGGAGGTGGTGGCGCTGACGGGGCCGCCACCAGTGAGCAGGTAGATGGTGGGGAAGTCATTGACGCAGAAGATCGTCATGAGGATCCACGAGATGTACGTGGAGCGGGCAATCAGCGGCAGGGTGATCTGGGTGAACTGTTGCCACTTGGAGGCGCCGTCCATGCTGGCAGCCTCGTAGACCGTGGTGTCCACCGAGGCCAGGGCCGCGGAGATCATCATCATCATGAAGGGGAAGCTGACCCACACCTTGAACACCATCACGGTGATGGAGGCGAGCGTGGGGTCCGCCAGGAACAGCGGAGTGCCCAGGCCCAAGCCCCGGAAGATCGAGGGAATGAGGCTGTCAGGAGTGGCAACCAACCAGTTCCACGCCGTCGAGGAGACCACGATCGGCACAACCCACGGCAGGAGCAGCAGGACCTTGAAGGTGTTGCCCGCGGGGATCTTGGTGCGCAGCAGGAGCGCCAGCCCCAGGCCCACAAGCCAGGACCCAAACACGCCAACAATGGTGAACCAGAGCGTGAACTGTGCTGCCTTCCAGAACGCCGGGAAGGACAGGACATTGGCGAAGTTTTCGCCGCCCACGAAGTTGCCGGTCTGGAGCAGGTCGCCGTCGTGGGTCGCCTGGACTGCGGCGTGGATCAGCGGGTAGCCGTGGATCAGGACCAGCAGGACCACTGAAGGTATGAGGAGCCAGAAGAACGTTCTGGTGGTCTGGGCGCTGAGCTTGCTCTTGCGCCCGGGGGAGGCCCCCGAGCCGCCGGGGGCAAGCCCCCGGCGGGCCCGGGACAGGCCTGATGGTGCGGTGGTTGATGACATGGCAGGTACCGTTCTACTTCTTCAGGACCGACTCGAGGCCGGACTGGAAGGTCTGCAGGGCGGTCTTGGCATCGGTTGCCTGGCCGGTCAGGATCGACTGGCTGAACTGGTTCAGTGCCTGGCCGCCGTCCAGGGCTGCGAGGTTGGCGTTGAGCGTGGAGCCCTGGGCAGCGAACGTCTTGGCGATGGGCTGCCAGTCCTTGACGATCTTGACGTTGTTCGGGTCATCTGCGAATTCGGGGATTTCAGTGATGGACTTGAAGACCGGGAGCGCGGACATAAGCTTCTGCTTCCACAGTTCCTTGAGCTGGCCCAGGTAGTACACCAGGAACTCTTCGGAAGCTTCCTGGGAGGGTGTGTTCTTGTACATCATGATGTTGTTCGGGAACACGATGGTGGCTTTGTCGCCGTGCGGGCCGGTGATGGGGTCTGCCACCAGCAGGTCGCCGGAGGTGTCACCCACGCGCTGCGGAACGTTGACCTGGAACAGGCCAAACCCTGCCTTGCCGTCCTTCCACTGTGCTGACATGTTGTCTGTGGTGTAGCTGACCGCGGCGGGATCCACGATGCCGTTGGAAACGAGTTCCAGGACGAATTCCATGGCTTCGACGTTGCGGTCATTGAGGAGGTCCAGCTCGCCGTTCTTGTTCCAGACACCGCCGCCGTTGTTGACCATCATCATGATCATCGAGTGGTTGCCGTAGTTGTTTCCCGAGCCTGCGCCGGTGGCGAAGCCGAACGCGCCGAGCTTCTTCAGGGCCTTACCGGCCTCCAACAGGGAAGGCCAGTCGGTGGGCAGTGCCACGTTTGCCTTCTCGAACAGGGACTTGCGGTACCAGAAGACGCGCATATCCAGCTGCCAGGGAACAGCTACGTAACCCTTGTCAGACTTGAACGGGTCCAGCACGCCGGGCAGGAAGTCGTCGAACTGGCCGTTGGACTTCATCTTCTCAATGACCTTGTCCGCGTAGGCGATCTGGCCCTGCTGCTCGAACTGGAATGCCTGGAAGCCGCCACCGGTGGATACTGCTGGGCCGGTCTTGGACGCGATGGCCGAGGAGAACGTCTGGTAGAAGTTGTTCCACTGGATGATCTGGTAATTGGCCTTGGCGTTGTTCGCTCCGGAGAAGCCTTCAGCGATCTTCTTCGCGGCATCGTTGTACGCGGGAGTGGCCCACGGCATATCCCAGAACTTGACCGTTCCACCAGCGCCACCTCCTCCGCCCTGTGTGGCTGAGCCGCCACCGCAGGCGGCCAGCAGCGGCACTGAAGCTGCTGCCGCGGTCAAGCCGAGGAAGCCGCGGCGGGAGAAGGAACGGGAGGCTGCGGATTGAACATTCATAGTGATTCCTTTCGGGACAGGCAACGCAGGATGTGCGTATGTTTGCCGGTCCAGCTCAACTTTGAGGAGGGCAATGCGTACTGAATGACTGGTAGTGCTGTTTGTTGTAAAGCTCGGGTCAGGTAAGGGCGGTGATGGATTCCGTGAGCGCCGCGAAGCGGTGCAGATCGGAGGGAATGGTGCCGGCGTCGAGGTGTTCCTTGAGCCGGCGCCACGTGGCGCGGTGTGCAGATTCGTAGATCGTGGGAAGAAGCAGTTCGCCTTGTGGACCGGTGACCGTGACCGTTGCCGGCCAGGCAGCCACTGGTTCCGGCAGTGTGACGCTGACGCCGCCGTCGTCGGTCAACAGGCGGAAGTCCAACGCAGCAGGGCGTGCGTTCGACACCACGCCCTGCAAGGCGACCGGGGCGCCGTTGGCGAGTACCGCCGTCGTGATGTACCCGTGCAGACCGCGGTTCAGCAGGCGGAGGTTCGCCAGCGGTCCCGCAATGCGTACGACGGCGGCAAGATGGTCCGCGAGCAGCCCACCGGAGTCGGTTCCCACCGGAGCGGTGGCCACGGTGTCGAGGACCGCGGCGCGGCCCGCCTGGGAACGGACTGCGTCCTCGGCCCCATTGATGGCCGGGTTGGAGGCCCAGCGCTGGTCCAGGACCACCACAGTGTTGTGTCGTGCGGCGGCTTCAGCCAGAGAGTCAACGTTTTCAGGCGAAGGGTTCACCACCACCAGGCCGCGGGCTCCCGCGGCGATGGCTTCCACAGCCTGCGCGGTCCACCCGGGCCGACCGGCGATGACCTGGACATCGGCGTGGTTTCCGTCGGCGGCCGGGCCGAAGGACTCGGGAAGTGATGCCACTGCCAGTGCCACGGCGCCGGCTTCCTGAGCCTCGGGCGTTGCCCGGACTGTGTACTGCGTGAATTCCGCGCCGGCGTTCATGCGTGGGCTCCTTCGGCAACTGCGTGCCGGCTCTCGACGTTGGCCACCGTTGCGTCGGCGATGTCCAGCGCAAAGGTCAGATCATCAATCAGGGTTTGCGCGGACGGTGGCTGCTTGGTGCCGGCGGCCAGGGCAGCGAGTTCACGCCATTCACCCTCGTAGCCGTTGTGATCGAAGGGCCCGTGCACTGTTGTCTGCGACCCACGGGTGAAGGCTGCCACGGCGGAGCCCGCCTGGACGTAGGACGGGGTGAAGTCGATACGGAGGGCAGCGTCGTCGGAGAAAGCCTCAAAGCTCCATTCCGGCTTCCAGGTGTTGTTCATGGCGGCGCGGAGTTCGATGGTCCGCGTGGGGGTGCGGAGGGAGATGACATAGCCGAAGGGGCGGACATGGCGTGCCTCGAGCACTTCGATGTCCTTGAAGTCAGGAGTGAATCTGCGGATCAAAGGGAGGTCGTGGATGGCCAAGCCCATGACGCCGCCGCGGAGTGCGCCCTTGATGACCTCCGGGTCCGTGTAGTCAGGCGTGCCGCTGGCCGGACGGGTGATGACCTCTGTGGCGAAGTCTTCAAAACGTGCGTTGGGCGGCAGGACAATCGAGGAGCGAATGGTGTGGGCTGTCTCAGGAAGGTCATCCCAGTTCTCTTGGGCGGCAAGCCAGCCCGGATCAAAGGTGTGCATGGCGCCCACGATGATCGGGACACCCGTTTCCTGGCTGACCGCAGAGATCTGTGCGGCCTCTTCCGCGTTCATGGCGAAGGGCTTCTCGCAGAGGACCGCTTTCTTTCCGGCGCGGCAGGCGGCGATGACCTGTTCGGCGTGGAACTGGTGCGGGCTGCAGATGGCAACGATTTCCACAGCGGGGTCGCCAAGGAGTGCGTCGATGCTGGTGCTGTGTGCTGCGCCCACGCGGGCTGCCACCGATTCAGCGACGGCCGGGTCCACGTCCATGATGTGGCGGACTGTGAGGATCTCGCCGAGTCGGGCGAGGGATGGCAAGTGGATGGCCTGGGTGACCGGGCCGGCGCCGAGGATGCCAACACCAATGGGTGTGGGAAGTGCCTGTTGCGGTGCCTTTGGCTGGCTGGACAAGTTCAGTTACCTCTTCGTAAGCGGACTGATGTGCTGCTCATCACAACCTAGGGGGACTTTTGACGAGCGTCAAGCAAAAGTTGAAATATTGCCGACAAACTTCTGTTGCATGACACGCATAAGCAATCGTGCTTCACTAAAGGCATGACAACAGCCACCGCCAACGACGCCGGAAATGCCTCCGTCCTGGAGGCCGGCAATCTCTCGCGCGCTGGCGATCTCTTCCAACTCCTCCGCGACGGCCAAGCACGTACCCGCGCAGAACTTGCAGTCACCACGGGGCTGGCCCGGTCCACAGTCGCCTCCCGCATTGACGCGTTGATCAGTTCCGGACTGGTGGGACCCGCCGGCGAGGCGAGCTCCAGCGGCGGCAGGCCGCCGTCGCGCTTCGCCTTCAACCCCGCCGCGCGCGTCGTCCTGGCCGTCGACGTCGGCGCCACCCACGTGATTGTTGCCGTCACCGACCTCGGCGGCAGCATCCTCGCCGAACGCCGACTCGCGCAAGAAGTCGCCGACGGACCTGAGGTTGTCCTGGGCCGCGTGGTCGCCGCCGGCCGTGAACTTCTCGCCGAAGCGGGCCGCGAACTTGGCGACCTCGCCGGCATGGGCATCGGACTGCCCGGGCCCGTTGAGCACGACACCGGGCGGCCGGTGAAGCCGCCCATCATGCCCGGCTGGGACGGATTCGACGTCGTCACGTACGTCCAGCGCTCGCTGCCCGTTCCTGTTTTGGTGGACAACGACGTCAACATCATGGCCCTCGGCGAACGAACCGCGTACTGGCCGGACCATGACAACTTCCTGTTCATCAAGGTGGCCACCGGCATCGGCGCGGGCATCATCAGCAGCGGTGAACTGCAGCGGGGCGCCAACGGCACCGCCGGCGACCTCGGCCACGTCCGGGTTCCCCGCGGCGACGACGTCCTTTGCCGTTGTGGCAACCATGGCTGCCTCGAAGCGCTGGCCTCAGGTCCCGCCGTCGCGCGTCAACTGCAATCCCAAGGACTGGACGCTTCCACCGGCGCTGACGTCCTGCGGCTGGTGGGCGAGGGCAATCTGCAGGCCATTCAGGCGCTGCGGCAGGCCGGGCGTGATGTTGGCGATGTGCTGGCAACCGTGGTCAACCTGCTCAATCCGTCCATGATCATCATCGGCGGCAGCGTGGGAGAAGCCGGCGAGCACCTGGTGGCCGGCATTCGCGAAGTGGTGTACCGGCGCTCCCTGCCGCTGGCCACTACGCACCTTCGCATCGGCATTTCCATGGCCGGCGACCGCGCCGCCATCCTCGGTGCCAGCCAGATGGTCACCCAGCATGTCCTGTCTCCGGCAGTGATTGAGGCCACGCTCCAAGCAACGGGCTAAGCCTTGTTTGGTGCCGGATCACGGGCAGCGGCGTGATAGCAATGAAAGTGATGTCTACTTTCCTTGCCAAAATTCCCCGCGGCTGGCTGATCCTCGCATGCATCGGCCTCATCGCCCTCAACATGCGCGGACCCTTTGTGGCCGTGGCCCCCGTGGTGGATTCCCTGCGGCAGGATCTGGGGTTCTCGCCGGTGGAACTCGGGCTGCTGACCGGCATTCCCGTACTCTGCTTCTCCCTCGCGTCCCCCTTGGCTTCGCTGGCCGGACGACGCCTCGGAGCTGAATTCGCCGTGATGCTCACGCTGATCGGTGTGCTGGCCGGCGTGGTGATCCGCTCCAGTGGCGGCAGTGCCTTGGTGATGGCCGGCACGGTGATTATTGGTGTGGCCATCACCATTGGCAACATCGCGGTGCCGCTCATCATCCGGCGCGACTTTGCGCCCAGGCGTCAGGCAACGGCCATGGGTGTGTACACGGCTGCCCTCAACATCGGCTCGTTCCTCACTTCGGTGGCAACTGCACCCCTGGCTGAGCTGGTGGGGTGGAGGCTGGCCCTGGCCGCGAGCGCCCTGTTGTCGTTGGCGGCCATCCTGTTCTGGGTGCCCACCGTGGGGGCGCGCCGGGCTTTTGTTCCGACAGCTGTTCCTATTCCTCCGGCATCCTCGTCCGGCCCCGTTGCGGGTGTGGGCTGGTTGACGGTGGGCCTGACACTCGGCTTTGCGGGACAGGCCTTCTCCTACTACGGCGTCACGGCGTGGCTGCCCAGCTTCCTGTCGGACGAACTCGCCATGGGCACCGCCCAAGCCGGCGCAGGTTCATCGCTGTTCCAGATTTTCGCGATTGTGGGCGGCTTGGGTGTCCCGCTCCTGGCCCGCTTCGCCAGTACGACGACGGTGGCGGTCACCTTGAGCGCGCTGTGGCTGACGGTTCCCGTGGGCTTGTTGCTGGCGCCTTCGTGGTGGTGGATGTGGTCCTCGCTGGGCGGCGTTGCCCAGGGCGGTGGCATCACCGTGATCTTCATTGCCATCATCAAGTTCGCTCATTCACAGGCCGCCGCCGGCAAGATGTCAGCTGTGGTTCAGGGCGTGGGTTACTGCTTTGCTGCCTTGGCGCCCACGATTATTGGCTACGTGCACAGTGTTTCCAATGGGTGGACGGTGCCGTTGTTCGTGATCCTCGGCTCGGTGCTCGCGTTCTGCGTGTGCACCACCTTGTCCGTGCGTTGGGTGGCTCGGCAGCGCTAGCTCGGGCGTGCCCGATTCGATGGTTCCCTGCGCATTCGACGGTAGGAAGCGTCTTGTGTGCAGCGAGTCGTCGAAGTGGGGTGTGCTCCGGACATGGAGAAGCCCCGTTGCTGGGCTGCCTCCCCGACGGTCGGGGTCACTTGTTGCGAAGAGTGCAGGCAGCCCAGCGTCGGGGCTTGATGTGTCGCTTACCCAGGTCCTGGACCTAGGCGGCGACGAGCTCCTCTTCCGTGGCCTCTTCACGGGCCTCGGTGAGGAATCGGGCGTACGCCGGAATGGTCAGGAAGGTGGGGAATTCCTCGGCCAGGGTCACTTCCTCGAAGATGGCGCGGGCGTCAGCGAACCGGTCTCCGTCGAAGCGTTCCAGGCGGGCGAATTCCTCGTCCAGCAGGTCCTCCACCCATTCACGGGTGATGATGTCGCCGTTCTCGATGATGGCGTGGGAGTGGATCCACTGCCACAGCTGGGAGCGGGAGATCTCGGCTGTGGCGGCGTCTTCCATGAGGTTGTGGATTGCTACCGCACCGTTGCCCCGCAGCCAGGACTCGATGTAGCGGATGCCTACCTCGATGTTCAGGCGAACGCCACCCTCTGTGATGGTGCCCTCCGTGCTGGCAATGTCGATCAAGGCGCGGTCGTCGGGAGTGACGTCCTCACGGGAGCGGTCCAGCTGATTGGGCCGGTCTCCGAGAACTGAGTCAAAAACTTCCCGGCATACCGGCACCAGGTCCGGGTGGGCCACCCACGAGCCGTCAAAGCCGTCGTTGGCTTCGCGGGTCTTGTCCGCCCGGACCTTCTCAAACGACGCCTGGTTGGCGGCCTCGTCCTTGCGGTTGGGAACAGCGGCAGCCATGCCCCCAATTGCCATGGCACCGCGGCGGTGGCAGGCCCGGACCAGTTGCTCGGTGTAGGCGCGCATGAACGGCTGGGTCATGGTCACCTGGCCGCGGTCCGGGAGCACGAAACGCGGACCACGGGTGCGGAAGTTCTTGATCAGGGAGAAGATGTAATCCCAGCGGCCGGCGTTCAAACCGCTCGCATGGTCGCGGAGTTCGTACAGGATCTCTTCCATCTCAAACGCGGCAGTGATGGTTTCGATCAGTACCGTGGCGCGGATGGTGCCCTGCGGGATGCCCAGCAGGTCCTGGGCCAGGACGAAGATGTCGTTCCACAGACGTGCTTCGAGGTGGTTCTCGATCTTCGGCAGGTAGAAGTACGGCCCCTTGCCCTGGGCCAGCAGGCGGCGGGCGTTGTGGAAGAAGAACAGGCCGAAGTCCACAATGCCGCCGGCGATCGGCTTGCCGTCAATGAGCATGTGCTTCTCCGGCAGGTGCCAGCCACGGGGACGGACCACAATGGTGGGCAGGTTCTCGGCGAACTTGAGCTTGTATTCCTTGCCCTCGGGGGTGGTGAAATCGATCCGACGTTCCAAGGCATCCGTCAGGTTCAACTGCCCCTGGATGACGTTGCGCCACGTCGGCGTGGACGAGTCCTCCATGTCAGCCAGCCACACCTTGGCACCCGAATTCAGGGCGTTGATGGTCATTTTCTTGTCCACCGGACCCGTGATCTCCACACGGCGGTCCTCCAAGCCCGGTGCCGGGGGAGCGACGCGCCAGGACGGATCATTCCGGATCGCCTCGGTCTGCGGCAGGAACCGCGGATCCTGACCGGCGGAAATCTGGTTGCGGCGCGCGTGCCGTGCCTGCATCAGCTCCTGACGACGCTCAGCAGTGGCCCTGTGCAACTTGCCAACAAACTCCAGGGCGTCCGGCGTGAGGACCTCGTTCTGCCGGCAAATGGGCTGCGCGGTGATAGTGATGCCATTGATAGTGAAGTTGTCAGTGAAGCTGTTCATTTCAATCTCTCCTATGAGAAGCAAATGTTCGACGGCGTTCGCCACTTGGGGCGGTTGGGTCGCCTTGAGGTGCCGGGTCGGGCAATCCTCCGCGTGCTATTCCCCATCCCGGCCGCATGGCCTCGCGGGGCTCGGCCGGCGGCCGGGACAGGGCCCCTTTTACGCACGCTTCCGGATCACCCGACCAGACGGTTACGGACGCTCGGCCGCTGGGGCGAGTGCCGCCGTCGTGCTTTCCGGTGAGCGAAGCGAACAGCTCACCGTGGGCGTGTTGGTTAGTGGAATTGGCCTTCTTCGGTGGATCCCACCAGGGCCAAAGTGGATGCGTTCGGGTTGAGCGCGGTTGCGATGTCGTCGAAGTAGCCGGTGCCGACTTCGCGCTGGTGCTTGGTGGCGGTGTAGCCGCGGGACTCGGAGGCGAATTCCTTTTCCTGGAGCTCGACGTACGCGCTCATGCCTTCACGGGCGTAACCGTGGGCGAGGTCGAACATGGAGTAGTTCAGGGCGTGGAAGCCGGCCAGGGTGATGAACTGGAACGTGAAGCCCATGGCACCGAGTTCGCGCTGGAACTTCGCGATGGTGGTGTCGTCCAAGTGCTTGCGCCAGTTGAAGGACGGGGAGCAGTTGTAGGAGAGCATCTGGTCCGGGAACTCGGCTTTGACCGACTCGGCGAACTTGCGGGCCAACTCCAGGTCCGGGGTGCCGGTCTCCATCCAGATGAGGTCGGAGTATGGTGCGTAGGCCTTGGCGCGGGCGATGCAGGGCTCGATTCCGTTGCGGACCTTGTAGAAGCCCTCGGCGGTACGGACCGGCTGTCCGCCTTCACGGAGGATGAATTCCTGGTCGCGCTCGTCAACGTCGGAGGTAATCAGGGTTGCTGCTTCGGCGTCGGTACGGGCGATGACCACCGTCGGGGTGTCGGCGACGTCGGCTGCCAAGCGGGCTGCGTTCAGGGTCCGGATGTGCTGCTGGGTGGGGATGAGGACCTTGCCGCCCAAGTGGCCACATTTCTTTTCGGAAGCGAGCTGGTCTTCCCAGTGAACGCCCGAGGCACCTGCGGTGATCATGGATTTCATGAGCTCGTAAGCGTTCAACGGGCCACCGAAACCGGCTTCGGCGTCGGCCACGATCGGGACCAGCCAGTCTTCAACGGTCTTGACGCCCTCGGCATATTCGATCTGGTCTGCACGGAGCAGGGCGTTGTTGATGCGGCGGACAACCTGGGGTACCGAGTTGGCCGGGTACAGGGACTGGTCCGGGTAGGTCTGGCCCGAAAGGTTGGCATCAGCTGCCACCTGCCAGCCGGAAAGGTAGATGGCGCGGAGCCCGGCCTTGACCTGCTGCACAGCCTGATTACCGGTCAGGGCACCGAGCGCGTTGGTGTAGCCACCGGTGGGAGCTTCCTCGGTGAGTTGCTTCCAGAGCTTCTCCGAACCGCGGCGGGCCAGGGTGTGCTCTTCGGAGACGCGACCGCGGAGGCGGACGACGTCGGTGGCCGAGTAATCACGGGTGACGCCTTCCCAGCGCGGGTTGGCGGACCATTCAAGTTCCAGCGCTGCGGCCTGCTGCTCTGCACTCTGCTCTGCTGGTTCAAATGAAGCGGTCATCTTGATCTCCTATGTGGTGCCCGGGCCGGCCTCCGCTGCGCCTTTGCTGCATCGGCCGGCTTGTCCGGGATCTTTATTTCTTTTTCGTAAGACCTACTTTTCTGCACTTCCAAGAGGGTTACTAGAGGAAAAGTATGGAAAGAAATGCACTTCTTCGCGTATTCTCAAGAAATGTCTCCTGTGAGCTGGAATCGCGAAGTAGCATCGCCGTCGTTGACCCCTGCGTCCCCTGAACTGGATGTCATCAGCCTCGGACGCCGTGTGCGGCACCTGCGCAAGCAGGCGGGGCTGACACTGGACGACTTGAGTGCCGCCGTCGGGACCGCTCCAAGCCAGCTGAGCCTGATCGAAAACGGCAAGCGCGAACCCAAGCTGGGGCTGCTGCAGCAGCTCGCCGCATCCCTCAACGTGAGCATCGATCAGCTCCTGGGCGCGGAGCCGCCGAGTCGTCGCGCGGCCTTGGAAATCGAGTTGGAACGGTACCAGCGCGGGCTGCTGTATGAGTCGTTGAACCTGCCGAAAATCCGCATCAGCTCGCGGCTTCCGCTGGATGTGCTGGAGTCGCAGGTGGGGCTGCTTCAGGAGCTCGAACGCAAACTTAACGAGCAAGTGGCGACGCCGGAAGAAGCCCGCCGCGCGAACGGTGAGTTGCGTGCCATGATGCGCGAGCGCGGTAACTACTTCCCTGAGTATGAGGCGGAGGCGCAGAAGGTCCTCAAGGGGGTTGGCTACACCGCCGGTCCGCTCAGTCAGCACGTCATTGCGGACATCGCCGAGAACCTCGGCTTCTCGCTGCATCACGTGGGGGATTTACCGCACTCGACGCGCTCCGTGACGGACTTGAAGAACCGCAGAATTTATCTGACGCAGAACCAGCGGCAAGATCACGATCCCCGGTCTGTTTTGCTCCAGGCGCTGGGACATTACGTCCTGGGCCACGAAACTCCGCGGAACTACGGAGATTTCCTGGCGCAGCGCGTTGCCACCAACTACTTTGCCGCGGCGCTGTTGCTGCCGGAGCAGGCCACGGTGGAGTTCCTGCAGAAGGCCAAGGCCGCCAAGGAGATCGCAGTGGAGGACATCCGCGATGCCTTCGCTGTGTCTTACGAAACCGCTGCGCACCGTTTCACCAACCTGGCCACCAAGCACCTCGGCATCACCACCCACTTCCAGAAGACCCACCAGTCCGGCATCATCTACAAGGCCTACGAGAACGATGGCGTCACCTTCCCGCAGGATCACACCGGGGCTATTGAGGGGCAGCCGTCGTGCAAGGCGTGGACCTCGCGCGCCGTATTGGATGTGCCGGACAAGTTCAGCGCCTACAGCCAGTACACGGATACGCCGTCGGGCACGTACTGGTGCACGGCCCGTACTGAGCGATCGGCAAACGGCGAGTTCTCGCTGAGCATCGGCGTGCCGTACCAGCATGTGAAGTGGTTCCGTGGCCGGGAGACCACGGCCCGTGCCACGTCCAACTGCCCGGACCCCAACTGCTGCAAGCGGCCCCCGGCCTCGCTGGCGAACGAGTGGGCCGGTAACGCCTGGCCCTCCGCCCGCGCGCACTCGCACCTGCTGGCCGCCATGCCTCCAGGGGCCTTCCCGGGCGTGGACGAGACCGAGGTTTACAGCTTCCTGGCGGCCCACTCCGAGCGCTGACCCTCTCTCACCTTTCGCGTGTTTGGGCGGGACGCTCTCTCACCTTTGGGGTGTTTGGCAGGGACGCTCTCTCACCTTTGGGCAACAATTGGCGATCCCTCGCTCACCCCGCGTGAGTTCTGCCCCCGAAAGGGGCACCATGTGAGGAGCACACAAACGCGAGGGGACCCGTCATGAATCCAATCCGGAAAGCTGCCGTGGCCATCGCGGCAGCCGCCATGGTGAGTGGCTCGGCAACGGTCAGTGCCTGCTCCGGCCAGCCGTCCGCCGTCGTACTCCAAACGGCCGACGGCGTAACGCGGCTTTCCGTCGAAACGGTGGATTACACCGCGCAGCTTGAGGCGTTCAACGCTTCGGCGCGAAAGCTAGGCTCCGCGCTTCTTGTTGATAGCGGCGATTCAGGCAACGGCAACGTGGTGTCGTCGCCCGCCAGCTTATTGATTGCGTTGAGCATGCTTCGGTCCGGCGCTTCGGGGGCCACTGCTGCGGAGATGGATTCCGTGTTGGGGTTGCCCGGCGAGGGGCGCGAGGAAGCGATGAACGCTCTGCTCGCCTCCCTGGAAAAATTCGACGGCGACCCCGGTTCAGTGGACGAGGACAATCCGCCGCGCAAACCGGTGATGCATGCTGCCAACGGGCTGTTCGTGGATGAAGGCGTGCCCACGGGCGAGGAGTACCTGGCCACGCTCGCCAAGCATTTCGGCACGGGGGTGTACCCAGTGAACTTCGCTGACGAGGCTGCCACCAAACCGGCCATCGACCAATGGGTGAGCAAGAACACCGGTGGGCGGATCAAGAAAGCGCCCGCACACTACGATCCCGACAACACCTTCAGCCTGCTCAACGCCCTCTACTTCGCCGCCGCCTGGGAGACCCCGTTCGACGCCAGCGACACGGCCGACCGCCCCTTCACCAAGGCCAGCGACGAGGTGATCTCCGTGCCAACCATGCACTCTTCGCTCGCCTTGGCCTACGCGGAGGCCCCCGGATGGAAGGCTGTGGACCTGCCGTACGCCGAGGGTTTCGTGATGCGATTGGTACTGCCCGACGGCGGTGCGTCGGGTTCGTCAGGTTCGGCTCCGGTTTCGGCGGAGGTGCTTGGTGAGGTGGCGGCCAAGTTGAGCAGCGCCCCTCTGGACATGGTCCACCTTCAGTTACCCAAGTGGGACCATAAGACAAGCTTCGAGCTGAGGGCGGTCTTCGAGACACTCGGACTCAACCAGATGCTGTCCACGGATAAGGACTTCAACGCCATCCAGCCGGACATGAAACTGACACAGGCTGCGCAGGCCGCCAACATTACGGTGGCGGAGAAGGGCACCATCGCGTCGGCCGTCACCCAACTCAACGCCGTGGGCTCAGCGGCAGGGCCTGAACCCCAACGTGAGCTGATCCTCGACCACCCGTTCCAGTACGAGATCGTGCACGTGGAGACGGGAATGCCCTTGTTCACGGGTTGGGTAGCAGACCCGCGGTAGGTGAGAGAGGGTTTGGCGGGAGCGTGCGGTAGGTGAGAGAGGGTTTGGACCCGCGCTAGCGGACCAGGCGGCCCACCAGCACGGCCGCAGCATCAACAACCTCGTCGGCCTCGTGCTTGGAGGCGCTGAGGGCCACTTCCTGTCCGGCCACCGTGATGATGTCCGTGATCACGGCTACGGTGAGCCGGCCCAGGGTGTCGTCACTGGCGCCGAGGAGCACGGAGTTCTGCCGGACCCACTCGCGTCCGCGTTCGCGCCGCAGAACTTCGAAGCCCGGGGGAGTGTCGCCCTCAATGAACACGCGCTCCAGGCCCCGGTGTTTCCAGGTGTAGTCGAAGTAGCTGCGGCTGCCTATGTTGAACAGGGCGAGGGGATCGTCCTCGCCGGCTTTCCTCGCTTTGGCCACAGCGGCTGCCACAAGGCGCTCGTGCTCATTTTGGTAGTCGTTCCACAGGGCGAGGAAGAGCTCGGTCTTGCCCCCGAAGTGGTGGTAGAGACTGCCCACGCTGGACCCGGAGCGGGCCACGATGTCGGAGATGCTTGCATCGGTGAATCCATGATCCACGAACACTTCGGTGGCCGCATCCAGCAGATTGCGTTGGGTGGCGGCGGTGCGGGTCCACTGCCAGGAGCCCGCGTTGATGGCTACTTCGGATGTCTTACGGACCATGCTGTGGGCTCCTCTCGAAGGCAGGGCGTAGACCGGAGTGTCGAATAGCCATTTTTTGGAATCCTACCCTCCAAATAATCCACATAGCCAGCATGAAGCCTTGACTGCCCCATGAACCAAAGGAAATAATTCTGGAAGTCTGTTCTAGAAATACATATTGCGGCATGTATCCGAATGCTGCGATTTTTGACGCAGGACGCCCCGAAACCCGGGTGCCGTTTTCACCGTCGGGCTGCAACTGGTTGAATCGCTATATAGCGCCAACTGGTCGCAGCCAAACAAGCCAGAGAGGAACGCGGCCTGATGTCCGTTTCAAGCAAGTCGTCCGGGATCACGTCGAACAGGTGGTTCAAACCCGTCGTCGTCACCGCAGGAGCTTTGGTGGTGGCACTGATCCTGGTGCTCGTTGCGCAATGGCTCCGGACCCTTCAGCCCGTGCAGCAGTTCCTCACCGACTACCCAGGGCACTCCGCAATTCCTGAAGGCTCGCCCACCGGCTTCCCCGCCTGGCTGGGCTGGCAGCACTTCCTCAACATGTTCTTCATAGTCCTGATCATCCGGTCAGGCTGGCAGGTGCGGACAACTACACGCCCCGCCGCCAACTGGACCCGGAACAATAAGGGCCTCATCAAGACCAAGAACCCGCCCACCAAGATCAGCCTGGATCTCTGGTTCCACCTGACGCTGGATGCGCTCTGGGTCCTCAACGGCATCATCTTCATTGTGCTCCTCTTCGCCACCGGCCAATGGCTGCGTATCGTCCCCACCAACTGGGACGTTTTCCCCAACGCCATCTCGGCAGGACTGCAATACGCCTCGCTGAACTGGCCCGTTGAAAACGGCTGGAACAACTACAACAGCCTTCAGCTTCTGACGTACTTCATCACGGTCTTCATCGCAGCCCCGCTGGCCATTATCACGGGCATCCGGATGTCCGGGGCGTGGCCCAAGAAGGCCGCGATCAACAAGTTCTACCCCATCGAGCTGGCCCGCAAGATCCACTTCCCGGTAATGATCTACTTCGTCGCCTTCGTGATCGTCCACGTGACCCTGGTGTTGGCGACTGGTGCGCTGAGAAACCTCAATCACATGTACGCCTCCAATGACGACAACACCAGCTGGTGGGGCTTCGGGATCTTCGCGGCATCCATCGTCTTCACGGCGGCAGCTTGGTTCCTGGCCCGGCCGCTGTTCCTGCGACCCATCGCCTCGTTGATGGGCAAGGTCTCGCGCTAGCCTTCACGCAAAGAACCTCACGCAAAGAAACCTTCACCCAGACACAAGCAGCCGCCTCGGAAGTGTTCCGGGGCGGCTGCTTGTGTCTGTAACGAGAGAGGCTAGGACAGAGCCCCGCCTTGCCACAGGGCGTCAAAGGGAGCGCCGGAGGACACCCGGTTCTTGATCCCGGCCGTGACGAAAGCCTTCGCGGTGCGCGCGGCTTCCAGCGGAGTGGCACCCTTGGCCAGCTCAGCAGTCACAGCTGCAGCAAGCGAGCAGCCAGCGCCGGACACAGCGACTTCGCCGACCTTCGGCGCGCGCAGGACTTCCAGCGTTTCGCCGTCGTAGTAAACGTCGACGGCGTCCGGGCCTTCCAGCCTTACTCCGCCTTTGGCGAGGACTGCTGCGCCGCTGATCTCGTGGATGCGGATGGCGGCAGCCTTGAGCGACTCTTCGTCGGCAATGGTGAGTCCGGACAGCGATTCGGCTTCGAAATGGTTCGGAGTGACGAAGGTGGCCAGCGGCAGGATCTGCGCCTTCAAAGCCTGGTCGGTGTCCAGGGCGTGGCCCGGCTCCTGGCCCTTGCAGATCAGGACAGGGTCCAGCACCACATTGGCGAACGAAGCATCAGTCAGCGCTTTCTCCACGGTGCTGATGGTTGCCGGGCTTCCGAGCATGCCGATCTTCACCGTGTCCAACACCGACGGTGCGCCGGAAGCGGCACCGTATGCCGCCGTCGTCGCTTCCAATTGGTCCGCGATGACCTGCTGGTCTACCGGCACAAAACGGTGGTTCCAGTTGTCCTTCGGGTTGAAGGAAACAATGCACGTGAGGTTCGCGATGCCGAACACGCCGAGTTCCTGGAAGGTTTTGAGGTCGGCCTGCGCGCCGGCGCCACCGGTCGCTTCGGAGCCGGCGATGGTCAGGGCAATGGCAGGGGCAACGGCAGAAGTCATGACACCATTTTGGCAGTTGCTCCGGTTCGACTCCTAAACGAGGCTAGCCGTGCAACGTCCGGTAGGCGGCCTCGGCGGCCGGATGCAGCGGGATACCCGCGGTGTTGATGAGGGTTTCCGGACTCAGGAACTGGACGCCGGTGCTCGACGATGGAACCAGATCCTGAGCCTGCTCCACCAACAACTCCACTGTCCGCCGAACAACATGATCGGCCAGGTCCCTGCGGCACAGGAGCAGGTTGGCGACGCCCACTGTCCACACGGCGGGAGCGTTACCGTAGCTGTTGGCGGGGATCAGCACGCGGTCGTAGAAGAATCCCGACTGCTCACGCGTTGCCGGGATGAGCTCGGAAATATCCAGGAGCCGAAGGCCAATGTCCTTGGCTGCGGCCGCGATGGGAGCGGTGGGCACCCCTCCCGATTGGATCATCACGTCAATCGAACCGTCCTGCAGTGAGGCCAGCGCCTGGTTCAAGCCGAGGTTCACTTGCTTCACAGTGCGGGGCGGTTCAGAAAGTCCCGCAGCTGCGATGATCCGTCCAGCGGTCAGAGTGGTCCCCGAGCCCACCTCACCCACTCCCGCGGTCTTCCCGGCGAGGTCTGCGAGGGTCCGTATCCCGCTGTCCTCCCGCACGATGCAGTGGACATAGTTCTGGTACACCTTGCCGATCGCCACAAGGTCTCCGGGCTCCGCTGGCTTCCCGGCGGGCGCTGCGGCCTTCGCTGCTGCATCGGCCAGCGCGACGGCGAAGGTCGCCTCGCCGGACACAACCCGCTGGATGTTCTCAAGGCTCCCGCCAGTGGTCAGCGCGGCGGCCTTTGCGGCCACACCTTCCCGCTGCAGCAAGTCCGCGAGAAGCGTGGCGAACTCCAGGTAAAAGCCACCGGATTCGCCACCGGCAACAGTGAGTTCTTTTGGCTGATCTTCCGGCGTGCAGGCTGTGGTCGACGCGAGCAGGGCGCCGCCGATGCCCAGTGCGAAGCCTGTCCTGATGGCGTTTCGCCGGGAGATCGTGGGTGCCTTAGACATGAGAACCATCCCCAGGCCCGGCAAACTCGAGGCGCGCTACCAACCCGTGTGGCTCACTCGTTTGTAGGATCAGTCGCCCACCGTTCGCCTGTGCCAGCCGCTCCACGATTGTCATGCCCAAGCCGTTCCCGGGGATCTTGTTGTGCTGCGGCGCCCGCCAGAACCTGGTGGTGGACTCAGCGAGCTGTTCGGCTGGGAGGCCTGGACCGTCGTCGGAAATTACGACGGCGGTGCCTCCACTCGTCTGTTGGGTCGCCACGGTGATGCGGGAGCCGGGTGCGTACTTGATGGCGTTGGTGAGGAGTTCGCCCACCATGTGCGCGAGTTCGTCGGGGTCGCACACGATGTGGAGTTCGGATGCAGGGCCCTTCAACGTCAGCTCTGATCCGGCACGGTGAGCGGCCGGCGTCGCCCTTTCCACTTCGCCCTGCAGGACTGGGTAGGGATCGATGACGGCCAGACGCTTGTGCTCGGTGTGCTCCACACGGGATGACCCTTCGAAGGCGCGGTGTTCCGCCGCAGCCAGCTTCAGCACGCCGTCGAGCATTTCCTCCACCCGTTCCAGTTCAGCAACGACGCCCGCCGCCGCCTCCTTCTCCGGGTCTGAGCGCAACGCCAGCTGGAGCAAATCGATGCGCAAGCGCAGCGCGCCAACAGGGTTTCGGAGCTGGTGTGAGGTGTCGGCGATGAGCCGGCGCTGGGACTCCATGCTCTCCGTCACAGTGCCGGCCATGGCCGTGAAGGAGCGGCTGAGTTCGCGCAGTTCCGGCGGGCCCGCTTCCGGGAGCTGGGTGGTTTTGCCCGTGGTTTCCAACTCGTGGACAGCTTTGCTCAGTCTGTGGACCGGGCGCAGGACCCATCCCGTGATGCGGGATGCCGCCAGCAGGAGCAGTGCACCCAGCGCCAAAGCGGCAAGCACGACGACGAACCACCGCTCCCGTAGCTTCTGCCGGGCAGCGTCGAGGTCCACTTCAAGGACCACCTCGCCAAGTACCTGGCTGGCGGTGCCGAAGGACCGGGAGATGATGTCCGTGCCAGATCCGAAAGCGCGGATGGGGTTGAGGGTGGTGTCGCTGAGGTTGAGGCTTGCCCGGTTCAGCGCGTCGCGTGCCTCGGGCCGGTCTGCAGTGAGGCCGCCGGAGCCCAGTGTCTTTTCCTGGAGTCGGATCAGGATCCCCTCCCCGTACAGCTCGGAATAGCGGTCCATTTCCCGCTGAAGTTGGGTGGTGTCGTTATCCTCCGCGGCATCGCTGGCCAGTTGGGCAAAGCGGTTCAGGGCTGCGACGCGGTTGATTTGCAGTTCCTGGGTGAGTTCCCGGCTGGCCGACGTCAGGATCACGCTGGACACCGTCACCACGATGACCACCACCAGCAGGCTCAGGATGCCGAGGACGCGGACTTTCACGGTTGCTCGACGCGATAGCCCACGCCGCGGACGTTGATGATGAAGCCAGGAAGTTGGAGCTTGGATCTGAGCCCCGTCAGGTGCACATCCAAGGACCGGGAATGAGCCACGAACGCGTCGCCCCAGAGTGCGTCCAGAATTTGTTCCCGGGTGACCACCGAGCCGGCGTTCCTGACAAGAAGGCTGAGGAGGTCGAACTCCGTGGCGGTCAGGGCGAGCTGCCGTTCCCCGACGGCGGCCACGCGCCGATCGAGATCTACTTCCAGTTCTCCGAGGACGATGTTGTGCGGGGCTTGATGGCCGGAACGGCTGGTTCGCCGGGTCACGGCTTCGATCCTGGCGAGCAATTCCACGAGCTTCACGGGCTTCACCAGATAGTCATCTGCCCCCGAACGAAGGCCCAGGACAACGCTTCTCTCGTCGTCGCGGGCCGTCAGGATCAGGATGGGAACTGTTGTGACTTGGCGCAGCTTCCGCAGAACCTCCAAACCGTCCATGTCCGGAAGGCCAAGGTCCAGCAGGATCACCTCGTGTTGCCGGTGGGCCAGGAGTGCGTCCTCGCCGCGGGCCACCCTGGTGTGTTTGTGCCCGGCGGAGGCGACGGCTGCGCTCAAGGCCGACGCCATGGCGTCGTCATCCTCGACGATGAGCACGTGCACGGGCTGGGTCCTTCGGTTCGCTGGGCTGGTTCGCTGGGCTGGCTTGCTACTAGAGCTTAACGTTGTGAGGCCCGCTCTGCGCCCTTCGGAGTATCCAAAGTGCGCAGAACGGGCCTCACAAGGCAGGCAGGTCAGGCGTTGACGCGATCCTTCGTGCCGTCGTCGTCGGTTTCCTTCACAGCGCCCTTGGCCACGAAGGCGTGGCCCTGCTCCGCATCCAAGTGGGTCGACTTCTTGTTCTTCAACGCGAAGATGTACACCAGCAGCGAGATGAAAATGGCTGCCGTGACGTAGGTGAAGAACAGGTCCACCTGGTCCGACTTCTGCAGCGCAGCGCCGATCAGCGGGACGGTGCCGCCGAAGAGTGAGTTGGCAATCGCGTAGCCGAGCCCAACACCCAAAGCGCGAATGGAGGCCGGGAACAGTTCAGCCTTCACCAGAGCGTTGATCGATGTGTAACCACCCACCATGAGCAGTCCGCCGAGCATCAGCAGGAACGCGACGAACGGGTCCTTGGTGCCGGACAGGGTGGAGAGTAGCGGCCACGTGAAGAGTACGCCGGTCACGCCGAACCAAATCAGCAGCGGCTTGCGGCCTACCTTGTCTGAGATCAGCCCGTAAACAGGCTGCAGCAGCATGAAGATGAAGAGCGCCCAGAAGTTGATCACGGAGGTGTCTGTCTTGGCGATGCCGGACGTATCGTTCATGAACTTCAGGATGAAGTTGGTGTACGTGTAGAACGCCACGGTGCCGCCAAGGGTGATGCCGATGCAGATCAGCAGGGGCTTCCAGTGCTTGGTGAGCAGGAGCTTCATAGTGCCAGGCTGTGCCTCGCCCTCAACCTTGACGTGGGCTGCGCGGAGCTGATCGGAGGACAACGTTTCTTCCATGGAGCGGCGGAGCCAGAGCACAACCAGCGCGGCAACGCCACCAATAGCGAACGGAATGCGCCAGCCCCACGCGGTCAGGTCTTCCTTGCTCATGGTGTTCTGCAGGATCACCAGGACCAGAAGTGCAAGCATCTGGCCGCCCACGAGCGTCACGTACTGGAAGCTGGAGAAGAAGCCGCGGCGCTTGGCCGTCGCTGCTTCGGACATGTAGGTGGCACTGGTGCCGTACTCGCCACCGACGGAGAAGCCCTGCACAACGCGGATGAACACCAGCAGGATCAGGGCCCAGAGGCCGATCACGTCTTGCGTCGGCAGGATCGCGATGGCGAACGAACCGGCCGACATCAGCGTCACGCTGAGCGTCAGCGCCGCCTTGCGACCCTTCCGGTCGGCGTAGCGGCCGAAGAACCAGCTGCCGATAGGACGCATAAGGAACGACGTCGAGAAGACGGCCATCGCTTCAAGGCCTGCCTGCAGATCGTCCGAGGAGTTGAAGAAGTGCGACTGGAAATACGCCGCGAAAACCGTATAGACGTAGAGGTCGAACCACTCCACGAGGTTGCCCGCGGAGCCCTTGAGGATGTTGCTCACGGCCTTGCGTGTCTGGGCGGCTTCGCTCAGAGGTGCAGCTTGTTGGGTGCTCATCAATGAACCTTCCTGGACGGCGCCTGATATGGCTGCCGTGTCTTGCATGAGTTCGTTCTGTCCATGAAGCTCGTGCTCATGGCGTCCTTGCGCATGGCTCTTCGTCGACTAAGAAAGGTCCTCCAAGGTGAAGAGGACATGTTCCAAACTATGGGTGATGCACGGCACAGCCCTAGCTCGCGGGGGATTTCCTAACACTTCCTTAGGTTTCGGCTTGAGCCTGGCGCGGACCCGAACCAGTGAACGCCAGGGCTCGACGGCGGCGGCTCAGCACCGTTTTGGCTGAAGTTTTTGCTGTGGCTTTCGGGAACGGCCGGAGTTATCTTCGTGGCATGGGCGCAGTTCATCGAACAGTTCACATAGTGCTGCAGGAAGCAGCGAGGATCCCGCTGCCTCCAGGACAGGTTGTTGGCCTGGTACTTGATGTAGTTCTCGATCGCCTGCGCCCCATTCGCGGTGCCGAGCCCAGTGCCCGACTCAAAGCAGCCGGTGTTGGCTTGGCATTGGTAGGCGCGGGAATCACCGGGTGGGCAGTCGCGGAGCGCCGGCGTAAAACGACCGGAAGCTTTTCGCTGGGCCACCCCGAGGGCCTGGTCACCAGCGGACCCTATGCCCTGAGTCGCCACCCAATGTACTTGGGGTGGTGGCTCATCCATGCGGGAGTTGCAGTCAACCGAGGTTCTGCTTGGGCTGTGGTGACTTTGCCTGCTGGAATGCTGGTGGAACACTTGGGCGCGCTATGGGAAGAGGCTGCGCTCAGGGAGCGGTTTGGCCAGTCCTACGCCGACTATGAGAGGGATGTTCCCCGCTACGTCGGATCGCCAGCGTGGTTGATTCGCACCAGCTTCCAGACAGCGAGGCGGCCAACGCCGGCTGCGAAGGCGATGGATAAAGGGAATGCCCATGCGGAGGAGCTCCAAAATCCTCCGAAGGGGACGCAGATGATCGCCCCGGCCGCGAAGAATGCGGCTACATGAACCCACTGGTTGCGGATGCTGCGCAACGCCACCCCCAAAGGCCATCCGACAGCTGTCCCCACGACGCCGATCGGGATGATCCCTATGACCATCGCCGTCGCCGTCATCGTCATGGTGTAGCTGGCTTGGCTTGGGTTGAGGTTCCAGGTCGGAATGGCCCAGGAGAGGAAGAACACCGCGTCAGCCACGACGATTCCTACAACTAAGCCTTTCCAACCCAGCACCACCCTGTCCTTCGACCCGTAGGGCCAGGCTCCGGTTGGGCGTTTTGTTGCCAGCGCGTACTCATCTTCGTCGGTCCAAGGTTCCTGGCTCACGATTACCTCCAAGGGATGTGAGAGAGCGTTTGGGTGAAGGGGTGGTTTGGTGAGAGAGCGTGTGGGTGAAGGGGTGGTTTGGTGAGAGAGCGTGTGGGTGAAGGGGTGGTTTGGTGAGAGAGCGTGTGGGTGAAGGGGTGGTTTGGTGAGAGAGCGTGTGGGTGAAGGGGTGGTTTGGTGAGAGAGCGTGTGGGTGAAGGGGTGGTTTGGTGAGAGAGCGTTTGGGTGAAGGGCCTTTTAGGTGAGAGAGCGTGTGGGGTTTCGCGATCTGGTTGAGGGCGCCGGTAAGGCAGGGGTAATCAAACACGAACCCGGCGTCGAGCAGCTTCCGGGGCTCTACCCATCGGCTCTTGAGGACCAGCTCAGTCTGCGTCCGGATGAGGACGGCGCCGGCTTCCAGGAGCCAAGCCGGCGTAGGAATACCAAACGGGACACCCATGCTTTGCCGGACCAGCGACATCAACTCACGGTTGTCTACGGGGTAGGGCGATGCTGCGTTCACCGGACCGGCCAGCTCACCGTGGCGGTGGATAAACGCCACCGTCCGGAACAAGTCCTCCACATGAATCCAGCTGAACTTTTGCGTCCCGGGTCCCATATGCCCGCCCAAGCCAAGCCGGGCCAGGTTCCGGAATGGACCCATCACGCCACCGCCAGGCCCCAGCACAATGGCGATGCGGAGCGGCACCTTGCGGGTGGCAGGGACATCAGCCGCAGCCAGTTCCTCTTCCCAAGCACGGGCAACGTCAACGGAAAAGCCGCTGCCCAGATCACCAGAGTCCTCCGACTGCGGGCGATCTTCCGCGTGCCGATAGATGGTGCCGGTACTTGAGTTGATCCACGTCATGGGAGGTTCGGCGCACGCAGCAACAGCCCGGCCCAACGTCCGCGTGGTCAGAACCCGGGAGTCCAGAATTTCCCGCCGATGCCGGTCGTCATAGCGGCAATTTACGGACCGTCCCGCGAGGTTCACCAGCAGTTCGGCACCGTCCAGCACTTTGGTGATGGCGCCGTCGTCGTTCCATTGCGCGTCAGCCGAAGCATCACGCCCAACTGTCCGGACCTGCCATCCGTCGGCAAGAAACCGCTGCTTGAAGTAGCTGCCAATGAAGCCGCTGGCACCTGCGAGAACCACGGTCCGGTGCATCACGAGTCCTCCTTGACGTTGCGGACGAGGCCCAAGACGTCGTCGAATACCTTGCTCACGCCGGGGATCTTCGCCAGCGACAAGCCGCGCGCCACCAACGGAGCCGCGCCGTCGATCAGCTTGCGCGTGCGGCGTTGGCCCTCGGATTGGTCGTAAACCCAGAACAGTGCGACGCCCATGTACGCCAGCCACAGCAACTCCGGCAGGTCGCCGCGCAGCTTCTTCGCTACGGCGGGGGGGGAACCTTCGACGGCGGACCGGAAGATCGCGAGCGAAGCCTCGCGGGCGGCGGTGGACGCCGCGCCAAACGGGTTGACGGGCGACGACGGCCGGATCGCCGTCGCAATGAAATCGGAACCGAACTGGTGGTACGGCGCCATGACGTCGACGCCGGTATGCAGCACTGCTTTCAGGCGGCCCGCGAGATCCTGAACCCCTTCGAGCGCCTGCGCTGCGACCACTGCGTGCTCGTCCTGCACCTGGATATACAGTTCCTGAACCAGCTCATCCTTGGACGCGAAGTAGTAGTAGGCGTTGCCCACTGAGACTCCCGCCTCCTGTGCAATGGCGCGCATGGTGGTTTTTTCGAAGCCGATTTCACGGAACATCTTCAGTGCGACGTCGGCCACCAGTTGGCGGGTCTGTTCGCTCTTTGCGGCCATGTCGTGTTCCTCCCGAAATTTTTTGAACGTGTTCAAGAATGAGTATGCCTCATTTCTGAACGTGTTCAAAATGTGAGTGAAGGGGAGGTGAGGGAGCGTTGGTGGGAAGGGGGCGGGAGGTGAGAGAGCGTTGGTGGGAAGGGGGTGGGACAATGGAACCGGTGCCGGGCCGGATGCCCCACCAACCACAGTGCTAATACAGCGGGGCAGCCTCACCCAGGACGCCTGCGCAAACCACTAAGAAATGGATGACCCATGCCCTCGCCCTCAGGCTCCAGTACCTTGAGCAAGCCCGCTCCGCGTTTCGCTTCGATCGGCTCCCCGTATTTCGGCATCATGCTGGCCGTCATGGCGGTGGTGCTGATTCTGTCCAATATCGGCGCTTCCAAGGGCGTGGTGCTCGGACCGATCATCACCGACGGCGGGTTCTTCCTCTTCCCGCTCGCCTACATCCTGGGCGACGTGATGAGTGAGGTGTACGGCTTCAAGGTGGCGCGCAAGGCCATCATCACCTCGTTCGCGCTCTCGGTGTTCGCCTCGCTCTGTTACTGGATCATCATCGTGCTTCCCGGCTTCAGCGATGAGTACGGAACCGCCAAGCAGGCAGCCATCGAAGGTGCACTGGGACCCGTCCCGCAGATTGTCCTGGCCTCGCTGCTGGCCTTCCTTGCCGGGCAGACCATCAACTCCTGGATCCTGGTGAAGATGAAGGCCCGCACCGGCGAGAAGTCCCTGTGGGCACGCCTGATGGGCTCGTCGGTGGTGGGCGAATTCGTGGACACCCTGATCTTCTGCAGCATTGCGGCATCCGTCATTGGGATCACGGACGCGGGATCGTTCGTCAACTACGTCCTGGTGGGCTTCGTCTACAAGACCGCCGTGGAGTTCCTGTTCGTGCCGGTTACCGTGCTGGTGGTGGGCTGGATCAAGAAGCGCGAGCCAAGCTACGGGGTAGACGCGGCCTAGGCCCTGGGGCCCACTGGCCGAGTTCGCCGGAAACGTGTGAGTTCGCCGGAAGTTTCCGCACGAACACGCACGCTTCCGGCGAACTCGACGCGGAGGGTCAGGAGTAATACCGGCCCAAGGTCTCCGCCTTGAACTCGAAGAAGTCCCCGGACTCGATGGCCAGGCGGGCATCGTCCACCATCTTCACCACAAAGCGTTCGTTGTGGATGGAGATGAGCGTTGCCGAGATCATTTCCTTGGCTTTGAACAGGTGATGGATGTAGGCCCGGGAGTAGTTCACGCAGGTGTAGCAGTCACAGCCATCCTGCAATGGCCCGAAGTCAGTCTTGTACTTAGCACCGGACAAGTTGAACCGGCCGAACGGCGTGTAGAACGCCGAATTTCGGGCCACGCGGGTGGGGGAGACGCAGTCGAACGTGTCGGCGCCGTTCTCGATCGCTGTGAAGATATCGTCCGGCTCGGAGATGCCCAGCAGGTGTCGCGGCTTGTCCTCGGGCAGTTCCTCGTTGCACCAGCGCACAATCGTGCCCAGGTTTTCCTTCTCCAGCGCCCCGCCGATCCCATAACCATCAAATGGCATGGCGCCGAGGTCCTGGCAGGCCTTGCGGCGCAGGTCCTCATACTGGGCGCCCTGAATGACCCCGAACAATGCCTGGTACGGCTTGCCAACACGCGAGGAAGTCAGGGAAGCGTGCTCTTCCAAGCAACGCAGGGCCCACAAACGCGTCCGCTCCAGCGACTCCTCCTGGTACGCGCGGGAGTTTTGCAGCGTGGTGAGCTCGTCGAAGGCGAACATGATGTCCGCGCCGATCTGGTGCTGGACCTGCATGGAGATCTCGGGGGAGAAGCGGTGCCTGTCCCCGTTGAGGTGGGATTTGAACCAGACGCCGTCGTCGTCAATGTGTGCCAGGCGTTCCTTGCCCGGAGCCACAGCGTCATCAGGCCCGGAGCTGTCCACGTTCTTCATGTCGATGACCTTCTTGAACCCCGAGCCCAGGCTCATCACCTGGAATCCGCCGGAATCGGTGAAGGTCGGCCCGGACCAGTTCATGAACGCGCCCAGCCCACCCGCGGCATCGAGGATCTCAGGCCCCGGCTGCAGGTAGAGGTGGTACGCGTTGGCCAGCACAGCTTGGGCGCCGAGGTCAGCGATGGACTCGGGAAGCACTGCTTTTACAGTGGCCTTGGTCCCGACGGCGATGAACGCGGGCGTCTGGATGGTTCCGTGCGGTGTGGTGATGGTTCCGGTGCGGCCCAGGAAAGTCCCGCCGTTGGCGTCTACCTGGGCGTCCGACGGCGAGCACGTTTCAGTCAGGCGAGTGCCCACTGCGAAGGAGAATTCGGATTGCCGCTGGGACAACCCGGGCAGGGCAGGGGAGGATGCAGGAGCAGATGAGGAAGCTGGCACGCTACCTAGTGTGCCAGCTTTACCGAAGGTGACCTGCCGAGAAAACCCTAGGCCCCGTATTTCTCGGCTTTCCAGTTGTCCCACGAGGAACGGATGTCCGCCAAGGTGTGCGCCCCCAAATCGTAGGTGGAAGCAATCACCATGGAGCCGCCGTCGGGCCTTTTCTCCGGAATGGGCAGCTGCTCAGCCACAATCAGCAGTCCCTCCCCATGCTCGGCGTAACTGTGGACGGTGAGGCCAACTTGGTGTCGGCTCTTGAACCAGACTTTGCCGGAGATTTTCTCGCCCGTGGCAAGCATGAGCGAGTACTCCTCCCCAACGGGCGGCAGATCCCCGAGCCCCAGCTTCTCAATGGCCGGGCCGCCCTTGCCGGGGAGGGAGATGAAGTGGGTCCGGCGGTGCCCATGCGGGTGCCGTTCCAGGGCGAAACGCAGCTGGTGAAGGAACGTGAGCCATCCTTGGGTGATGTCCTCGTCCCAGTCGGCCCACTCCGAATTATGGTCCAGGGCCACCCTGGTGACCCTGACTTCCGTGCCTCCGGATACTGGGTGGAGCTCAAAGACGTCGCCCCCGTTGACGGTCAGGCTCGTGTGATCGGGCCCTTCCACAACATCGGTGTTGAAGTAGATCTGTTTGATTTCGGCAGTGAGATCGTCGGCCTCCCAGCCGTGCCATTGGGCCACCAACGACGGTTCACGCAGCATGGTCCAAACCTGCTGTGCATCGGCATTAACCACAACGCTCAGATTGTTCGTCATGGCCCCGAATCTACCGCCGTTCGCTCCCTCATAACAGTCTTCAAGCAGCGTTAGGCGCGCACCGCTTCGAGCTCATTGCCGATCCTCCGGGCCAGCTCTTCCTCGCCGATGGTCTTTGAGCCGCCGTGGGCGCGCAGGAACATCAGCGCTTCCAGGCGCAGGAACCGCCATTCGCGCTCGGCTTCGTGGTTGCCGTTATCGATTGCGCGGAAGATTTCCTTGTCATACAGATTGGGTTCGTTGAGCGAGCGTTGACGGACCCTTGCATTGATCCGGGCCTTGAAGGGGTCTTCTTCCTGGGACTCGGGTGCGCGCAGCAATTTCTCGTAGACGGCAGCGCGCTCCGCTTGGCCGGCTTCGCGGCAGATGAAACTGGACAGGGCCAGCCCCCGTTCGATCGAGGCCCAGCGGTCCAGGTTGCCGTCGAACGGCAGCACGTTCAAGAGGTCCGCAACAGCCAGCGCGTGGTCGGGATCGCGCAGCACAATGCAGAGGTCGAAGGCGAGGTCGCTGAGGTCCCGGAGGCAGCTTCCGGATTTGGTGTTGATGCCCTTTGCCAGCCGCTCCGACAGCACGTGGACGCCGCTCTGGCCCTTGTGGTTGGCCGCGGCAGCGCGCACCACGGCTTCGGGGGTGCCGTCCGGCTCGGGGATGAGGGCCAGCTCTTCAGCGCTCGGTCCGGTGTACGCGGGCGGCGTTTGCGGACGGGGAGGAACGACGACGGCGGGCCCGGCTTGCGCGTCGGCGTCGCCATCGGCTGCGGTGCTGGCGCCGGTGTCGGGTTCGGAGGCTGCGGATTCAGGAGAAGTGGGTTCAGGCGTCTCGTGGCTCGCAACGCCGTCGCCCACAGGAACACTGGACCCGACGGCGATCCGCACCGTGCCGCCGTCGACCATGGTCACCAGCAGCAGCGCTGCCACGCCGTAGTCGTCGTTGAGCACCTCGATGGTGCGGATTTCCTCGGCCGGGCCGTCACCGGGCGGGAAGACAAAATCTCCGGGCTGCAGGTCCCCAGCCTGCTTTTCTTTGTACTGCTGTGTGGCTGGGCTGTGAGTCATCGGAAGTCCTTTGGTTCTCTTGGGGTCCGCCGTCCAGTCTACAAAGACCGGCTGGCGCGGGGGCGGGAGACCCGCTAGAGAACGATGCCCGAGAAAGCCAGTGCCTGCCGCACGAGGTTCCCCCGGCCGCCGTCGAATTCCTGCTGGACGTTCTCGCTCAGCACCTCTTGAGGAGTCATCCACGTGAGTTCCAGAGCATCCTGGCGCGGTTCGCATTCGCCGGTCACGGGGATGACGTAGGCCAGAGACACAGCGTGCTGCCGGTCGTCGGTGAAGCCGGTCTGTGACGGGGCAGGGAAGTATTCGGCCACCGTGAAGGGCACGGGGCTGATGGGCAGCTGCGGGAAAGCCAGGGGACCGAGGTCCTTTTCCATGTGCCGCAGGAGCGCTGCGCGGATGGTCTCGCGGTAGAGAACACGGCCGGAGACGAGGTAGCGCACCATGTTGCCGTCGGCGTCACCCTGAAGGAGCGTGCCAACTTCATTCACGTACCCGAGTGGATCCAGCCTGACCGGGACAGCCTCCACGTAGACCATGGGGAGTCGGCCGCGGGCTTCGAAGAGGTCCTCATCTGAAAGCCAGCCTGGATACGGGTCGGGTGTACGTACGCTCATGGTTAAGTTCTACCCCATCCCCAGCCGAACTTCCTTGGAGGCGTCCCGGTGGCTGGGTGGTTACGCTCTCGGCGGTATTAGACGGCCAGAATGGACTCGAGCGGCTCCCCGGATGCTATGCGGGCAAGGATTGCCGGCTCCGCCGCGTCGGATGCGAGCGCTTTCCCCAGCACCTCGCGCGCAGCTTCCGGGGAGAGGATGATCAGCCCGTTGTCGTCGCCCAGGACCAAGTCTCCGGGGTTGACCTCGACGCCCCCGCAATGCACGGGGACATTGACGGCGGAGCCGCTCCCGTACAGCCGTTTGGTGGTGAGGCACGATGTTCCGCGGGCGAACACCGGCAAGCCGGTCTGCCGTAGTTCCAGAACGTCCGTAGCCACGCCATCAACCACGACGCCGGCAGCACCTTGGGCGAGCGCCGCGGCTGCCGTGACGGCCCCCACGGGCGCATGCCGGTGGTCGCCGCCCATGTCCACCACCAGCACATCGCCGGGACGGAGTGCCAGGAGCGCGTGGTTCATGGCAATGGCGTCGTGGTCAGCGATCCGGACGGTCACGGCGGGTCCCGCGATCTTCACGTTGTCCAGCAACGACTGGATGGCGGGGGAGACGAAGCCGTCCTCAAGGAAGTGCCCGATGGTGGGGTAGCTGACATCGGTGAGGTCCTGCACGAGTGTTGGGCTCACGGGGTTACCTCCGGCTTCTGTGCGGGGACCTTCTGTGCAGGGACATTCTGTGCAACGACAGCCACGCATTCAATTTCCAGGGACACGCCCCACAGGCTCACGCATACGGTGGTCCGGGCCGGTTTGGCGGTGCCGAAGTACTCCACATACACGCGGTTGTACTCCTCCAGCTGGTCTGGGCTGGTCAGGTAGGTGTTGACCTTGACCACGTGTTCAAGGCTGGACCCTGCGGCTTCCAACACGCCCGCGAGGTTCTGGATGGTTTGCCGGACTTGTCCTTCAAAGGTGTCCGGCTGGTCATCCAGGCCCGTGATTGCAGGGATCTGGCCGGAGGTAAACACAAAACCGTTGGCAATGACCGCCGGGGAAAAGGGCCCGACGGCGGGCGCCTGGCCGGGGATGCCGGCCAGGCGCTCGATGGTGCTTGGGCTCACTTGGCTGCCGCGGTTTCTGTTGAGGCGGAACCGCCGGTGGCCGCTTCTGCGGGTGCCTCATCCACGGCGTCGATGTTGCCGTACCGGGTTTCGGTCAGCAGGAAGAGTGCAACCAGGGACAGTCCTGCTGCGGCCATGATGTACCAGGCAATCGAGGAGCTCTGGCCCGTCATGCCCAGGAGCCACGTGGTGACGAACGGGGTGGCGGCGCTGCCCAGGAGGCCGGACAGCATGTAAGCCACGGACAGGCCGGAGTAGCGGACCTTGGATCCGAAGAGCTCGGCCAGGAAGGTTGCGATGGGGCCGTAGTTGGCGCAGAACGCGGTCATCATGGCCAGGTAGGCGACGAACAGCAGTGCCACCGATTTGGTGTCCATGAGCCAGAACATGGGGAACGCGAGGGCGGCCTCGGCTGCCACGCCGGCGAAGATGATGGGTTTGCGGCCGAACTTATCGGAGAGCTTCCCGAAGAACGGGATGAGGAACAGCCCCAGGATGCAGGAGGCCAGGACCACCCAGAGCATCAGGCTCTCGGAGTGGCCCAGTTCCTTCTTGCCGTAGGAGACACCGGAGGCCACCAGCAGGGTGAACGTGCTGCCCGTGGACAGGGTGGCGACGCCGCCCAGCACAACCTGCTTCCAGTACTTGGCCATCAAGGCGGCGAAAGGCATTTTGGCCTTGGCGCCGGCGTTCTTCACTGCCTGGAAGGACGGGGTTTCCTCGATGTGCAGGCGGATGTAGATGCCCACAGTGACCAGGAGGACCGATGCCAGGAACGGGATGCGCCAGCCCCAGGAGTACAGGGCTTCAGTGCTGACGGTGGAGGCCACAATCAGGAAGGCGACGTTGGCGATCAGGGTGCCGGCCGGAACACCAACCTGCACCAGTGAACCGTAGAAACCGCGACGCGCCGGAGGGGCGTGCTCAACAGTCATCAGTACGGCACCACCCCATTCGCCGCCGAGGGCCAGGCCCTGGATAACGCGGAGGAAGAGCAGCAGGAGCGGCGCCATGATGCCGATGCTGTTGTAGTCCGGAAGCAAACCGATGGCGAACGTTGCCGCTCCCATGGTCAGGAGGGAGACCAGGAGCATGGACTTGCGCCCCAGCCTGTCACCGAAGTGGCCGAAGATGATGGCGCCCACCATGCGGGCAATGTAGGCGGAAGCGAACGTGCCGAAGGCCAGCATGGTTCCGACGATCGGGTCAAAGCTGGGGAAGAAGATCTTGTTGAAGACGAGGGCCGACGCTGTTCCGAACACGAAAAGGTCGTACCACTCGACGGTGGTGCCAATAACGCTGGCGAGGGCAATCTTGCGCATCTTTGCCAGGTCCAGCCTGGATGGTGATGCGGAGGAAGTATCTACCGTGTGGGCCATCTGATTCTCCGGATGGGGTGCGGGGACGAATGTCCGGTGCAAGGTAGCTACAACTATGGTGTGTGCCCGATCACACCATCAATGGCATTAATTCCAGCAAAAGGCGGCCAGGAATGTGGAAACTCACACCGGGCGCCGCCGTGGCCGCGAAAGTGCTACGCCCATGCCACCACCAGGCGGGCCGTCTTAGCGGGAACTGCAAGGTCGATTCCTGTCAGCTCCTGGAAGCGGTTGAGCCTGTTGAGGATGGTATTGCGGTGACAGAAGAGTTGCTCGGAGGTGACAGTGACGTTGCCGGTGTTCAGGTAGTTCCGAACGGTTTCCAGCAGGCGTTCGCGCTCGCCGCCGCGGCACTCGGCCAGGGCTTCTTCGAGCTCCGCGGCGAGGTCCAGGCCGGCGTCCTGCAGGTTTTGCTGGGCCAGCCGCGCCCACGCGGAATCAGCTGACAGTGGACCGGAATCCCGTGGCCGCAGCAGAGCGGCCAGGCTCTCGGCTGTGCGGGCGGCCCCCGGGAGGGCCCGCAGTCCAAAGACCTCGGGCACGTAGCCGCACGGGACATCGACGACGCCGGGAGGCAGCTGCTGGCTGTCGCCTTCAGGGCCGCGTGTCTCGCCAAGGGGCTCAGGACCTCGCGTCCGAACAGTCGGCAGGGCCCAGAAGACATAGGTGTTGCCGCCGGACTCGTGGAGGAACAGGCGTTGCCTGGTGTGCTGACCCGATCCGAACTGGGATGTTGCGGCGCGAAGTCGGGCGCCCGGTTCGCCGCTGGCCGCTACCAAGGCGAAGCGGGATTCCGGATTGATGCCCAAGGCCGAGGCCACTTGGGCGGAGGTTTCCTGCGAAGGGGTGCTCTGGTTGAACAGGCGGGCGATGAACTCCCGTTGGATGCTGGATTCTTCCTGCGCCATCCTGACGCGCTCTGTCAGGTAGCTGGTGTGCGTCCGGGTGGCGAACTCGTCCACCACGCTCCACACCTGGTCCACCCGGGTGGCCAGCAGCGCGGCATCCTCCGTGTGGGCGATCTCCAGCAATTCGGCCCAGAGGATGCTGAAGTCCAGGCGCACGGCAGAGGTGAGGGACTCTGGTGGAATGCCGGCCCGGGCGCGCTTGGATCCGAGGTCGGAAGCGAAGTCCAGCAGGCCATCACGGCTGTCCGTCTTGCCGTTCCTGAGGCCGCTGATCAGCCGCCGGAAAGTCTCCCGTGCGGTCTCCTGAATTTCCAGGACCGTCACTTGGCTTTCGCCGTATTCGGGGATTTCGCGGACCCTGGTGGTGAACGCCTGCGCCAGGGTGTCCAGCCTGCCCTCAAGCTCGTCCACCAACTCGGCCCAACGAACAGAATGCCCGGATGTCTCGGAATTGTGCATCCACACATTCTAGCGCCATGATTCCGTGACGGATTGCTAGTTTTTTTGGGAAAAACTACTGGCACTATGGATTGAGTCACACAAATTTGCCCGGGCACTCCCAACGTCCGGTCCCGTTCGCACTCATGGAGCAACTATGGCAAGCACCGTCAGCGGAGCCACGGACGCCAGTCCCACGGCAGCACGCGTCGTCGATGAAAGCGTTACCAAGAAGGTGGCCCTGGCTGCCCTCGTGGGCACTGCGCTGGAATGGTACGACTTCTTCCTTTTCACCACAGCCGCTGCGCTGGTGTTCAACGCACAGTTCTTCGTTTCCCAGGACCCGTTCGTGGCTGCCATGGGATCCTTCGCCACTCTGGCGGTGGGCTTCGTCGCCCGCCCGATCGGTGGCTTCATCTTCGGTGCCCTTGGAGACAAGGTTGGCCGCAAGAAGATCCTCATGGTCACCATCGTGGGCATCGGCATTGTCACCGGCCTCATCGGTCTTCTGCCGAACTACATGACCATCGGCTTGGCAGCCCCCATCCTGCTGGTGGCCCTTCGCATTGTTCAGGGCCTGGCCGTGGGCGGTGAATGGAGCGGCGCGGTGATTATCGCCGTCGAGAATGCTCCCGTGGAAAAGCGCGCACGCTACGCTGCCCTGCCGCAGATCGGTTCCCCCATCGGCACCATCCTGTCCTCCGGTGGCTTCTTCGGCATGCTGTTCCTGGTGGGCCAGAGCAACTTTGACGCCTGGGGCTGGCGTATCCCGTTCATTGCCGCCATCCCGCTGCTTGCCATCTCATTGTGGATCCGCAGCCGGCTCAGCGAATCACCCGAATTTGAAGCCCTCATGGAGTCCGGCGAGACCGAACACGCTCCCATTCGTGGCGTCCTGAAGAACAGCTGGCGCCAGATCCTGGTGGGCATGTGCTCGGCGTTGCTCGGCATCGGTGGCTTCTACCTCATCACCAGCTTTGTGGTCTTCTACGGCACCAAGGTTCTCAAGCTGCCCTCTGAACTCTTGCTCCTGGGCACCCTGCTTGCTGCAGCGCTGGAGATCGGCGCCCTCATCTGGGCCGGACGCCTGGGCGAGAAATTCGGCGCCAGCAAGGTCATCCTGTGGGGCGGCGTAGCCTCGGCCATCATCGCGGTCCCCGTCTTCCTGGCCATCGACAGCCGCAACCCCGTGCTGGTTGTCCTGGGCATGATGATCGGCGTCGCCGTTCTCTCCATCCCGTACGCCGTTTCCGGCACCGCGCTGACTGCCCTGTTCGCTACGAAAGTCCGGTACACCGGCGTCGCCATCACCTCCAACACCGCAGGAGTCATCTCCGGCTTCGTGCCGCTGATCGCCACCGCGCTGGTGGCCGCCAACAACTCCTTCTGGCCGGGCGCCATCATCCTGCTGGTTGTGTCCGTACTGACCGCACTGTCCGGTCTGTTCCTCCCCGCCCTTTCCATCAAAGAAGAAGGAATGAAGCATTGAGCACCACTACCGCAGGTCACTTGATTGTTGGCCAACTCGAACGGGCAGGCATCAAGCGTGTGTACACCGTTCCCGGCGAGAGCTTCCTCGACGTCCTTGACGGGCTGCACGGCTCGCCCATCCAGAATGTGGTGGCCCGCCAGGAAGGCGGTGCCGGGTTCATGGCACTCGCCGAAGGTCGCCTGACCGAGCTCCCCGGTATCGCCATGGTGACTCGTGGCCCGGGCGCTGCCAACGCCTTCATCGCCATCCACACCGCTTACCAGGACGCTACTCCGCTCATCCTGTTTGTGGGTCTGATTCCGGTGGCCGACCGGGGCCGCGAGTCCTTCCAGGAATTTGATATCACCGCCTGGTTCGGCAGCACCGCCAAGAAGGTAGTGACCCTCGACGACGCCGCTTCCGCCGCCCGCGTGGTGGACGACGCCATCTTCACAGCCCTCAGCGGACGCCCCGGCCCCGTGGTGATCGGCCTCCCGGAAGACGTGTTGGTGCACGTCGTGGAGAACGCCACGGTGGAACCCCGCAAGGTTGCCCGGCCTGAGCCAGCCCCCGCGGACCTGTCAGACCTCACCCAAAAACTGGAGAAGGCACGCAAGCCGCTCATCGTCGTCGGCGGTGAAGGCTGGACGCAGGAGTCCGGCGAGCAGCTGGCCGCCTGGGCCAGCCGTAACAGCATCCCGGTGGTTGCCGACTTCCGCGCCTACGACGCCGTCCCGCACCGCAGCGACGCCTACGCCGGCTTCCTGGGCTACGGCCGCAGCGACGCGAACGCCCAGCGCCTGGACGACGCCGATCTGATCGTCTTTGTTGGCTGCGTCCGCGGCGACGTCCTCTCCGACGGCTACAAGCGCGGACTCGACGCAAAAACCGTAGTGGTCAACGCGGACGCCAATCTCCTGGGCCACTTCGGCCGGGTGGACCAGCACATCATCGCGGATGTCACGGCCTTCGCGGTGTCGCTCCCCGCCACCTCCGTGGCGGTCAACCGCCAGGAGGGCTGGTTCGCCAGCGCCCGCGCCGATCAGCTCGCGTTCTCCACGCCCCAGCCCGACGGCGGCATCGGCGTCGACTTGGGCGTCGCCATGGAGGTCCTCAAGAAGGAGATGGCCGACGACGCCGTCCTCACGTTCGGTGCCGGAAACCACGCCCTGTGGCCCGCCCGGTACTTGGACCACAACTCGGCCAACTCCCTGGCCGCTCCGCGCAACGGCGCCATGGGCATGGGTATCCCGGCAGCCGTGGCAGCCTCGCTCGCTTACCCGGGCCGTCAGGTCATCTCCGTGGCCGGCGACGGTTGCTTCATGATGAACGGACAGGAGATCGCCACGGCCATGGGCTACGGCGCTGCGTTCATCATCCTGGTGGTGGACAACGGCATCTTTGCCACCATCCGCGAGCACCAGGAAGCGCACTACCCGGACCGCCCGTCCGGCACGCACATGACCAACCCGGACTTCGCTGCCCTCGCCCGCTCCTACGGTGGCTACGGCGAGCGGGTGGACCGCACGGAAGACTTCGCAGCCGCGTTCCGCCGCGCAGTGGACTCCGGCCTCCCGGCCCTGCTGCACCTGCCGCAGGACCCCACCACGCGTTCCCCCAAGACTTCAACAAACTGACCGGAGCCTCCTGTGATTCAGCTTCAGAACATCATCAACGGCCAGTCCGTGGACGCCACGGCCAGCCTGCCGTTCTTCGACCCCGCCACGGGCCAGCAGATCGGCACCGCACCGGACAGCGACGCGGCCGCCGTCGACTCCGCCTTCCAGGCCGCTGCCGCAGCTTTCAAGAGTTTCAAGCGCACGACGCCGGGAACGCGTCAGTCGCTGCTGTTGCAGCTGGCGGACCTCATTGAGGCGAACGTTGACCGTTTGCTCGAGGCCGAGGTTGCCTGCACGGGCAAGCCTTCCGCCCTCACCAAGGAGCTGGAAATCCTGCGCGGCGCGGACCAACTGCGCTTCTTCGCCGGGGCGTGCCGGGTGGTTTCCGGTACGGCGCAGACCGAGTATGTGGAGGGTTTCTCGTCCACCATCCGGCGGGAGCCCATTGGCGTGGTGGCCCAGATTACGCCGTGGAACTACCCGTTCATGATGGCCATCTGGAAGATCGGTCCGGCCCTCGCTGCTGGCAACACCCTGGTCCTCAAACCTGCCGACACCACCCCCTGGTCCACTGTGGTCCTGGGCGAACTCGCACAGCAGGTCTACCCGGCCGGCGTAGTGAACATCGTGTGCGGCGGCCGCGAAGCCGGCGCTGCGATGGTGGACCACGACATCCCGGAGATGGTGTCCATTACGGGCTCCACCCGGGCCGGTGCGCAGGTCATGTCTGCGGCGGCCAAGACCCTGAAGGACGTGCACTTGGAGCTTGGCGGCAAGGCGCCCGCTGTGGTGTTTGCCGACGTCGATATCCAGCGGACTGCCAGCGAAATCGCCCTGGCCGCCTTCTTCAACGCCGGGCAGGACTGCACAGCGGTGACCCGCGTACTGGTGCACCAGGACATTCATACGGAGTTCGCAGCAGCCCTGGCTGACGCTGCTTCCGCGTTGAAGGTTGGAGGATCCGATGCGGATCTTGGCCCGCTCAACAGTGCCGCGCAGTTGGAGCGGGTAGAGGGCTTCATGTCCCGCCTGCCCGCCAACGCCCGCGTCCTGTCCGGCGGCAAGCGCACCGGAACGGGCTTCCACTTTGAACCCACCGTGATCGACGGCGTGTTCCAAACAGACGAGGTGGTGTGCGACGAGATCTTCGGCCCAGTGCTGACCGTCCAGGCGTTCGCCACCGAGGAAGAAGCGATCGAACTCGCCAACGGCACCAAGTACGCGCTGGCCTCCAGCGTGTGGTCCGAGAACCATGGCGTGGTGACCCGCGTATCCAACGAGCTCGACTTCGGGGCCGTCTGGATCAACTGCCACCAGGTGATCCCGGCCGAAGCCCCGCACGGCGGGTTCAAGCATTCAGGCACGGGCAAGGACCTCTCCGTCTATGGACTTGAGGACTACACCCGCATCAAGTCCGTCACCACGTCCCACCGCTAGAACCTGATATGAAACTCGACCTCCTCCTGCGGAACGCAGAGATCATCACCATGGATCCGGCCCGCCCGGTGGCCGGCTCGCTGGGCATCTGGCAAGGCCGCATCGTGGGCTTGGACGAGGACCTGGATGGCTTGGATGCTCTTCAGGTGCTCGATCTTGGCGGTGCCACCGTCACTCCCGGCTTCATCGATGCCCACTGCCACACCACGTGGTTCGGGCTTGGCCTGGCGGAGCTGGACGTGTCCGGTGCCCGCGGCTTGGAGGAGCTTTATGGGCTGCTTCGGGGTGCTGTTAGCAGCGCCGGGGCTGGTACCAACGCCGACGACGCCGAGGGCTGGCTTTTCGCTACTGGTTTCAGCCAGACCCAGCACGGCGGGTCCTTTCCGGACATCGCCGAGCTGGACCGCATCACGGGGGAGCGGCCGCTGTTCATGCGGCACAACTCCGGGCACATGGCCGTGGTCAACACAGCCGCGTTGCGCCTGGCAGGTGCGGAGTCGGCGTCGTTCCCGGATCCCGACGGCGGAGCGATCGTCCGCGACGCAGCGGGACGTCCCACGGGACTGGTCCAGGAGACGGCCCAGGAACTGATCCAGCAGCTGATCCTGCCGTATTCGCTGGAGGACATCGAGGCCGCCCTTGAGAGGGCCACGTTGTATTACGCCTCCGAGGGCATCACGAGTTTCACCGAGGCCGGGGTGGGCGGCGGGTGGATCGGGCACAGCCCGGCCGAGCTCGCTGCCTACCAGAGCACTTCGGCCAACGGCCGCTTGCATGCCCGGGCACAGGTCATGCCCGTGCTCGATGTGCTGCATGGCCTGGGCGGTCATGCTTCTGACAGTGCTGGTGCCGCACCGGCCGGGCTGGACCTTGGCATCACCAGCGGCTTCGGGAATGAGTACCTGTCCTTGGGCCCTGCGAAAGTGTTCCTGGATGGCTCGCTCCTGGGCGAAACCGCAGCGGTGAGCCACGAGTTCTGCAGCCACGGGCATAAGGACAACCGGGGCAACGTTGGCTACTTCCAAGCGGATCCGGCCCAGTTGCGGGAGCGCATCGAGGCCGCCTACGCCGCCGGGTGGTCCATCGCGGCGCACGCCATCGGGGACCGGGCCGTTGACCTGGCCGTGGATATCATCACCGACTGCCAGGCCGTGTATGGGCAGCGCCGTTTGCCGAACAGGATCGAGCATGCCTCCATGACCCGCCCCGAGCAGCTGGCGAGGCTCGCGGACGCGGGAATCGCCGTGACACCCCAGGCAAGTTTCTTCCGTGAGGGTGGGGACGGGATGACCGCGTCCCTCGGGCCGGACCGTTTGCCGTGGGCCTACCGGGCAGCCAGTTTCCTGGGCGCAGGAGTGATGCTCGCGGGAAGCTCGGACCGTCCGGTTGCCGATGGGAACGTGCTCCGCGGCATGCAGGCGTTCGTGGACCGCAGGACCGGGTCCGGGGCTGTCTTCGGGAACCCGGCCGAGCGCCTCACCCCACACCAGGCACTCGCCGCGTACACGTCCGGAGCCGCCGCAGCAACGGGGTCCCTCAGCGAGAAAGGCACCCTGACGCCGGGCAAGCTTGCCGACTTCACCGTCCTGTCCGCCTCACCGCTGACGGCACCTGCCATCAGCGAACTCCACGTCCTGGCCACCGCCGTCGGAGGCCGTTTTACCTACCAATCAACCCACTTCCACGCGGAACCTTCCTCGGAAAGTCCGTACGCTTCCCGTGTTTCAGCGGGCCGTGTATCAGCAACCCAAAGCTCATAGGGGAGACCATGACCATCACCACCAGTTTCACCGCCCAGGACACCGCCTTCGTGCAGGACTTCCGCACCATGAGCGCCTTCGGTGCCACGGAGAACGGCGGCGTGGACCGCCAAGCCGCAACCATTCCCGACGGCGAGCAGCGCCGCTGGCTCGCAGGCCTGCTTGAGGAGCACGGCTTCACGGTGAAGTTCGACCACGCCGGCAACCAGTGGGGCCTCTACGAAGCCGTGCCCGGTGCGCCCTACGTGGTGGTCGGCTCGCACATGGATTCACAGCCGACGGCGGGACGTTACGACGGCGCGTATGGTGTCCTCGCTGCTGCCCACGCCGCGTTCCGCTTGGCCGCCCGCTGGGAAGCCGGCGCCACGGCACCCACGTTCAACCTCGCCGTCGTCAACTGGTTCAACGAGGAAGGCAGCCGCTTCAAGCCGTCCATGATGGGCTCGTCCGTCTACACCGGCAAGCTGGAACTCCAGGACGCCCTCAACACCAAGGACGCCGCCGGTGTCACCGTGCGTGACGCGCTGGACGCGATCGGCTGCCGCGGAACGTATGAGGGGCCGGAGGCCGCATATTGCGCCGAGATCCACATCGAACAGGGCCGCAGCATGGAGCGCGACGGCGTCACCATCGGCCTTGTCAGCTCCAACTGGGCCGCCAACAAGTACGAGTTCGTGGTTCACGGCGAGCAGGCACACACCGGTTCCACGGTGATCGCGGACCGCAAAGATGCCCTCCTGGGCGCCTCGATGCTGGTGGTGGCGGCCCGCGAACTCGCAGACCGCTTCCCCGGTGTACTGCACACCTCGGTGGGTCAGCTCAACGTGTACCCCAACTCGCCCGTAGTGGTCCCCTCCCGCGTGAACCTCCTGCTGGACCTGCGCAGCGCCGACGAAGCCGTCCTGGCCGAAGCCGACGCCCTGCTGCACGCCCGCATCACGGAGATCGAACAGCTGGCCAACATCACCGTGGAGAAAAACCACTCACACTCCTGGGCCGTCACCCCGTACCAGCCCGAAGGCGTGGAACTCGCGGCCAAGGTTGCCGCGGATCTGGGGCTGTCCAACAAGGAAGTGATGACCCTGGCCGGGCACGATTCCACCAACATGAAGGACATCGTTCCCACCGTGATGCTCTTTGTTCCCAGCGTTGATGGCATATCCCACAACGAGCACGAATACACCACCGACCAGGACATCGTGGCCGGACTCACCATGCTCACCGAGGTTGTTGCCCGCCTGTGTGACGGGGCGCTGGAGAACCAGCCGAACTAGCTCGGCTGGGGTGCTGGCGTCGATCGGGGTGAACTTTCCACCACGATCGACGCCGGTGCCGCACCGCCCGCGGCATCAGGATTGGCGAAATACAGGACGTCCTCGCTGATCCGGGACTCAATTTTCGCTGACCTCAGGCGGTCCAGCAGTGGCTCCAGCCCGCCGTCGTACTCAAAGGCGAGATCGCCGTTGATGGCATCCGCGCCGTGGATGACGCGCAGGATTCCGCCGTTCTTGGTGGTAAATGTGGCCGATTCGTCGTCCGAGGCCCGTGGCCGGGCGCCGATGTTACTGAGTGCGTTGGCTGCCAGGCCCACTAGTGGGCTGATCCAGGTGGCCATCACAGTCACGGCGGGGTGGGCGTCGCCTGATGTAGCCCAGGTGCCATCAGTGGCTCGTTCGGCGGGGAAAGCGAAAAACTCAAAACCGTCGTCCGCAGAAATTTGCACGGTGGTTCCGTCCGGGCCTTCGTGGAGTTCTGCCTGGGTGCCGGCTTCCTCGGTACGACGGGCAAACTCCTCCAGATTCCCCGCTTCAACAGCAAAGACCGTGGAGCCGTCCAGCGGGTGGCCGTGATCCACGGCGCCCAACGCGAGGCGACCGGAACCGGCGTCGAACTCGCGCCAGCTGCCCTCATTCACGGTGGTGACCAGCCCCAACGCGTGCAGGACCGCGGACCACTCTTCGGGACGGGACGTGTAGTGGATGGGGCGGGATCGCAGCATTGGTCCTCCTGGGTTTGTCAGGGCTTCTGCGTTTCAGCCTATGCCGTATCTGCCCTTCACAGCAGAATGAATCCATGCCCATTGAGCTTGAAGAACTTCTTGTCCGTGACGGTGCCGAATGGCGTTCCTGGTTGTCGGCGAACGCAGCAACATGCCCCGGAGTGTGGCTGATCCTGCACAAAAAGGGCGGGGATGTTACAGGGCTGGACTATGACGCGGCCTTGGACGAGGCCCTGTGCTTCGGCTGGATCGACGGTCAGGCGAGGAGCCGTGACGCCGGCAGCTATTTCCAGCGCATGACGCCGCGAGGCCGCAAGAGCATCTGGTCCGTGCGGAATGTGGGGCACATCGCCCGGCTGGAGTCCGAAGGCAAGATGACCGACGCAGGCCGTGCCGCCGTCGCGGCCGCCAAAGCGGACGGCCGCTGGGAGGCTGCCTATGCAGGCCCCGCAGATTCCGTCGTCCCGGATGACCTCGCGGCAGCCATCGCAGCCGTTCCTGAGGCCCAAGCCATGTTCGACGTCCTGACTTCCCAGAACCGGTTTGCGCTGATCCACCGCACCAACGGAGTCAAGCGCGCCGAGACGCGCGCCCGCAAGATCGCCGGATTCGTGGAAATGCTAGCCCGCCACGAAGCCCCGTACCCACAGAAGAAGCGCCCCGCGTCCTCCCATTAGGGGCCACCTCGCGCTCGGGGACACCTACAGTGTTGCGGCTGCCTCGAACGTCATCCACGCCTGCAGTTGGGTGGAAAGTTCGACGGCGGCACCTGGCGGATACGTTTCGCCCGCCGGCCGCAGTGGGTTGGGGGAGAAGACAAAGGGGGCTTCAGCCGGGGCTTTGCTGCGCTGCAGTTCCGGTGCTTCGCGGCGGCTCGTCCAGAAAGCCGCAGCCGTAGTGCGCACCAACTCCCGGGCCGTCTCCCGTGCGTCCGTGGGAAGTCGCGGGTCCCGTGCAGCCAATGCCAGGTACCGGACCAGGATTCCGGTGAAGAGCCCGCCGTCGCCTGTGCCGTCGCCGTGGATGACACGGGTGCCCGGAACCGTTAGTTCGCGGGCAACGGACTTGACCAGGTGTGCGGCCCGTTCCAGGTTTTCCGGGCCGCCCAGTTCCAGCAATGCCCCCAGGACCGGCCCCTGGTTGTAGGTGTAGATTGCCTCCTCCAGGATGGTCCCGCCATTCCTGATCCTGAGCCCGTCCTGGTACACGCCGCGTTGGGGGTGGAGAAGCTTGGCATTGAGCCAGGTCACCAGTGACTGGGCCCGTTCCCGGTGATCCGTCCGCGCGAAGTACAGGGCAACCGGGGCTGTGGCGGGGGTGTTCTTGAAGTCGCGCTGGGTGCTCCAGAACGTCCCTCCGCCCAGATCGTCCGTGGAAGCTGAATCGAATTGCAGGGTCAGCTTCTTGCGGACGTAGGCGTTGCGCCGACGGCCCGGATGTCTGGTCTCTTCCGCCAGCTTTTCGAGCCTAAGGGTAGATAAGGCGAGCCAGGCCATGTCGTCGTAGAAGTGGTTCTCAAACCGGAACAGGTTCCGCAGCCGGATGGTGGTGACCAGGCGGGAAGCGAGCCGGCCCGCACTGGGACGGGAGCCGCCGTCGAACTTTGTTGTGGCAGCCAGTTCGCGGCGTCCGGCGTCCACCAGGCAGTCGACGTAGTGGGCCTGCCACCAGTAGTGCCAGGGGCCGAAGAGGCCCTTGACGGTGTTGCTGGGTACTGAGACCGCGCCGAGGTGCGTGCCGGGCAGGAAGAGCAGCCGACGGCCGAAAGTACGGGTCACCGAGCGGGCCGCCTGATTGGCGCGGGCCGCCCATTCCGCGGCATCGGCGGCGGCTGGTTGCGGGCTGGCGGCTTGATGAACGGACATGCAGCCAGCCTATCCGGGCAGGTGCGGCGTGCGCTGGCTCACAATTCCAGTTAACATGCATTAACGGATTTGAGTTCTGCATCAAGGAGGATGGATGGACATCAAGGGTACGGTCGCGCTGGTCACCGGTGGAGCGTCGGGTTTGGGGGCTGCCACTGCCAAGCGTCTGTTCGACGCCGGAGCCTCGGTGGTGTTGGTGGATCTGCCGCAATCGGCGGGCGAGGCGTACGCGGCAGAACTGAACGCCGGTGGTCACGGTTCCCGGGCGGTCTTCGCGCCCGCTGACGTGACCAACGAAGCCCAGGTCCAGGCCGCTGTTCACGCCGCAACCTCCCTGGGGCCGTTGCGGATTGTGGTGAATTGCGCCGGTATTGCAACCCCAGGGAAGGTCCTCGGCCGTGACGGCGTACTGCCGCTGGAGACGTTCAACAAAGTCATCCGGATCAATCTGGTGGGCACTTTCAACGTGCTCCGGCTTGCCGCAGCGGCCATGGTGGAAACCGAGCCCGTGTCCACTGAACTGGGAGGGCCCGAGCGTGGGGTCATCATCAACACCGCCTCCGTTGCCGCGTTCGAGGGCCAGATCGGGCAACCTGCCTACGCGGCGTCGAAAGGTGCCGTTGCCGCGATGACCCTTCCGCTGGCACGCGAGTTCGCGCGTTCGCTGATCCGGGTGGCCACCATTGCGCCGGGCATCTTTGAAACACCCATGATGGCGGGACTTCCCCAGTCCGCCCAAGATTCCCTGGGCCAGCAAGTACCGCATCCAGCCCGCCTGGGCCGTGCAGCCGAGTATGCAAACCTGGCGGCCCACATCGTGGAGAACGCCATGCTCAACGGTGAGACCATCCGGCTTGATGGCGCCATCCGCATGGGACTCAAATGATGGGCGACTACAGTGGCGGTTCGCTGCCCTCCAGTTCGGCGGCGGCCGCGCCGGCATCAGTCGAAGGCCTGCCAACCGCCGACTTTTTTGATTTCGAGTCCCTGCTGAGCGTTCAGGAGCAGCGCAAACTCAATGAACTCCGGGCCTTCCTGGCAACGGAGATCGCTCCCTACGCGGGGCAATGGTGGGAGAAAGCCGAATTCCCGGAACACATCCTGCCCAAGCTCGCGGCGCTCAGGCTGAGTGCGCCGGCCCAGCGAGGCTACACCCACCTGTTCGCCGGCCTGGTCATCGCCGAGATGACCCGCGTAGACACCTCCATTGCTACGTTCTTCATGGTCCACCACGATCTCTTCGTGGAGTCGCTGTACGACTTCGGCAGCGACTCGCAACAGGACCGCTACCTTGACGACGCGTCCAACCTCCGCACCACCGGAGCTTTCGCACTCACCGAACCGAACCACGGATCCGATGTTGCAGGCGGCATGGAAACCACCGCGCGTCGGGTCGTGCGGGCAGAGCACGACGGCGGTGACTACTGGGTGATCAACGGCGCCAAGCGCTGGATTGGCAACGGGACGTTCTGCGATTTCATGCTGGTATGGGCCAAAGACGAAGCCGACGGGGCCGTGCGGGCGTTCATCGTTGACGCATCCTTGCCGGGCGTCAGCCGGAGCCGCATCGAGAACAAGATTGCCCTGCGAACGGTGCAGAACGCCGACATTCTGTTCGTGGACGTCGAGGTAGCCGAGGCAGATCGATTTGCCGGAATCAGCAGCTTTGCGGATACCAACCACCTGCTGCGGGGTTCCCGGATCATGGTGGCTTGGCAAGCTGTAGGCCAGCAACTGGCGGCGTTCGATGTCGCCCGGCAGTACGCCGTGGAACGGATGCAGTTCGGCAAACCACTCGCCAGGTTCCAACTCATCCAGCAGCACTTGGTGGACATGCTCGGAAACGCCGTTGCCAGCATGGGGATGATGGTCCGGATAGCGCAACTGCAGGAAGGAATCCATACCGATGCCCAGGGCGTACGGCACGGGGGCGCGGACATGGCACAAGTGGCGCTGGCCAAGGCTTACTGCAGCGCCCGGATGCGGGAGACAGTGGCTTTGGGACGGTCCATCCTGGGCGGGAACGGAATCGTCACCGACTACGGGATTGCCAAAATCTTTGCTGACGCCGAGGCCATCTACACCTACGAGGGCTCGTACGAAATCAACTCGCTCATTGTTGGCCGCGCGGTGACCGGGGTTTCAGCGATCACCTAGGCCGCGGGAGTCTCCAGCCTACTCCTGGGGGAGTTTTTCGCCGGCCTCCACCCGAACGTCGATCGAATTGCCCCGGACCGGCATGGGGCACGTTCCGTAAGGAGTGAACGCGCTGGGGTAGTTGATGCTGCGGTTGAAGTCGATCACCACGGAACCATCGGGGCGTGGGCGGGGGATGAACACCTTGCGCCACTCATCCGTGGTGTCCCCGTTGGTTTCATCGTGGAAGGTCACATTGAGGGCACCCAGTTTCTCCTCCTCGGCGTGGAGCCGGATGTCGTGCGGGATGCCCGGTACCTGGAAAACTACCTCGCCAACGGAGCGATGGACCCCGTCCACCAAGGGGTTGGCCGTTCCGATGGGTACCTCCTGGGGCTCTGCGTAGGCCTCGAACCTGCCTCCGATAATCCAGTCAGGGTTGAAGTCGTACGTCGGTACGCCGTTGAACTCCGTCAGCACGGGAGAACTGTCGTCCCGGGTGCGGACAGCGTACTTATCCGCACGCATGGCGAGTTCCACCACCACTTGTTTACCGTCCGAACCACCGTATTGGACCCACATCAGGGACTCTTCGTCTTCCAGGACGGCGGTGACTGTTCCTTCCACCTTCGCGCCGGTCTCAACGAAAGTGAGACCGTCGGCAGCGCTCGCCGTGAGAGATGCGGTGGTGCCATCGGTAGACCATAGCCCGGGAACGAGTTCCAGCTCCGTGGGGTCCGCCTCAAGCCATTGGAAGGACGTCAGCGTCAACCAGCCGTGTCCGGTGGAGAGGGCAGCATTCCGACCGGTACGGAACCGTTCCCAACGGGCCAGCTGGGCGTCGGTTGCGGTGGTGGGCGAGCTCATGGGTCTCCTCGGCTGTGGGCACGTCAGTTCTCGATAGTTGCACTTGCCTCAACTATGCGCCGTACGTGGGCATTCCCCGAATCCGCGGTTCGTCATGGCAATCCGTGGTTCCTCATGGAGGAGTCGGTGGAACGGCTCGCGCCGGCCCTCAAAACATGCCAGCGCGAGCCGTGATTTGATCAACGGCACCAACGGGGCAGGCACTTGATGCCGCCCCCGCCATTGCCGGTCAGCTAGTGAGTGTCATCACCATGCGGTTCGTGACGCAGTCGGCGCAGCTTTCCTAATTTGTTGCGGAGGAAGAATCATGAGGCGCGGATGCCGTGGCAGCGGCGGCCGACGGAAGAGGATAGAACTTGGTGCGTGCGGGGCTCAGTGCGCCGTCACCCAGGGCTTCCACGGCGATCTTGCATCCTATGACCCGGGAGATGTTGCTTTGGCTGAGGGGAAAAAGAACGTGGATAGCCGAGTTTTGGTACATGGCCATCGCGCCGGTTCCGTCCAGCTGACCATTGACGGCCTCCCCGATCCGGGCCAGCAGCGTCCAGCAATGGTTCTGGCTGTTATGGGGGCTTGCTATCGAGATGATGGCCAGAACCAGCGTTCCGGGCCGCTCGGACCCTGACGTGGAAATCTCGTGGATACGCCGCCGAAAGTGGGCCTGGGTAGCCAGGCCCGTGTAGACATCCGTGCACGATAGTGGTGGTGCAGTTTCCATTGCTTCCGCCCAACCTTCGGCAAGGGACTGCAGAGCTTCGACGTCCACGGTCTCTCCCGCGGCCGTGAAGAGCGCGCGGAAGTCAGTCATGGTCTCGGTGATGCTGACGCCATTTCTTGCGCGGGCAGCGCCCAGCGACTTGGCGGTGGGTGCTGGAACCGTGGCGCTCGTTTCCAGGGATGCCACCACGGTCCGGACTTCCGGCAGGAACCAATCCGCATGGAACCGCCAACCTGTCTGATAGCTGGTGGTTTGCCATCGACGCAGCAAAAGGTGCCGCGAGAACGTGCATTCTGCGAGTGATTTTCTCCGGAACGATGTCATATCCGAAAAGTGCATACCAGCACTGTTTCGTGACGACGCTGCCCCGGGATTGGCTGTAAAAGAAGACTTCCAGCGTCTTTGTTCAAGACATTGTACAAATCGCGTCACGACTCGCTGCCTGCACTCACTCCATAAACATGGGCAGGATTACTTACGGTTTCGGGATGCCATAGATGGCACACGGATCACATGCGAGCCGCGATGCAGAAGGTGACACCGGCAGCGATCGTCACCTCATCGAGCTGGTCAGGGGCGGGGACATGTCCGCCTTCGACGGACTGTATGGGCGCCATTTGTCCATTGCATACACCGTGGCAAGGCGGAACGTCGACAACCTGAGCGACGCCGAGGATGTTGTGGCTGAGGCTTTCCAATCCGTGTTGCATAGCATTGTTGCAGGGAAAGGGCCGGGCGCGTTCTTCAGGGCGTACCTATTGTCCACCGTCACCCGGCTGTCCCATCAACGGAATCGAAAAGCAGGCAAGGTACTGGCCAGCGGTGACGATTCTGTTCTGGATCAAACAGTGGTCGAGTCGGACGCCGTCATCAGCGCCTTCGAGTCACGCACAGTGGCCAAGGCATTCCACGCTTTGCCGGAACGCTGGCAGGCCGTGCTCTGGTACATGGACGTTGAGCGGATGAAGCCGGCGGCCGTGGCGCCAATTCTTGGTCTGACCCCCAATGCGGTTTCTGCGCTCGCTGTCCGTGCTCGCGAGGGCCTGCGACGCCAATACCTGCAGAGCCACGTCGCGGATCAGGCGGACGGCAAATGCGCCGAGTTCGCTTCCAAGCTTGGCAGCTTCCTCAGGGGTGGGTTGTCCAGCGCCGCTGAGCGCAAGGTCCGCAATCATCTGCACGGCTGTTCCATGTGCACAGCCGCACTTGCCGAGCTCAACGATGTCCAGGGAAGCATGCGGGCAGTACTCCTGCCGCTGGTGACAGGAATCCCCCTGGCGATGTGGGCTGGTAAAGGTGCTGCGGTGGGCCTCCTGGGTGGGATGGCCCCGGCCAAAGTGGCGCTGGCAGTCCATGCCTTGGCTCAGCCGGCCGTCATGGCGCTCTTCGCAGCCGCAGGGGTTGGGCTGATGCTGGGAGCGGGGGGAGCTGGAGAGGTGCAGGTTCCGGAACTCTCCACGGAGCAGCGGGCAGTGGAGACAGCCGCGGCGCAAGGGGAAAATGGCTTGGAGCTGGCCACGCCGGCACCAGCTCAGACGGGTGCCCCGGCCCCGGCTCCGGTGGCCCCGATGCCCGCTGAGTCAGCTTCATCGACGTCCGTGCCGCCACCAACCGAGCCCTTGCCAGCGCTTGAGGAGCAGTCTGAGACCCTTGTCCCGGCACCGGAAGAGTCCTTGCCACCGCCCGGAGTGCTGCCTGAGCCGACGATGACAACGCCTGCCCCCGTTTCTCCACCGGCCAAGACGCCTGCACCGGTGCCTTCTGCCGTTCCATCAGCGGCCACCGCGGCAACAATCTCCGGGTTCGTAAGGGAGAACCGTGGCAGAGGAGATTCCAGCGGTACCGCTATGGAAATCGACTTCGCTGCCTCCGGCACTGGGCCTTTGGGCAGTGGCAAGGCCGTGTTTTCGGTTGAAGGGCATGCACGCATTCTGGAGAGTTCACTGCGTGTGCCCGATGGTTGGGCATGTTCCATGGAAGGGCAGTCCGTTGTCATGTGTGTCACGGACTCGGTGCAGCGGGGCAGCCTTCACTTTCATGTGACCGCGGACTCCGGACGCTCCAAAGATGGCGGCGTCCTCAATTATTCCTTGAGCGGCACAGGGCTTGTCCCGGGCCAGTTCGAATACCAGTACCAAGCCCAGTAGGAGGAAAGGTCCGCGTCACGATCCCGCGGCCCTCACCACTATGTCAACGGCGATTATGTCAACGGCATGTCCGGAAAGTCGGGGGTGAGCTCCTGCTCCACCACGTGCATCGGCTCCACGTTTGGGAGTACGTGGGGCTTAACCCGCGAGTCTCATGGAAGACCAGCATTGGGACGTCCTCAAAAAGGCATGGGCCGGGTAATGCAGGGGTAGGCGCGGGCTTTGGGTGGGCGTACGCTGGCCGCATGGGGATCGATGCCGTGGTTGCAGTGGTGGTCTGTGTCGCCCTCGTTCTTGGTTCCATTTGGGCGGGAACACGGCTGGTCCAGCGCGGCGTGCCGGCCAAAGGTGCTACCGGCACGCTCGGGAGTGTGCTGTCCATGGTGGAACCTGCAACGGGTGCGCCCACCAGGGTGGAGGCGGCGGCTGCCCTTGAAGAAATGCGGCAGCGCAGGCACCAGAACCTGTCCGCAGGCCCCGGCCCCGCAGGCCAAGAGCTGTTGGGCGGCAAGGTGGTCCTTCCGAATCCTGCCGGCCCGCATGGTGATGCCAAAATCTGAGACGCATTCCTTGCGTTGAGTTTGGTGCGGGTAAGATCCCGTAGGAAACATAAGTAATCCGGCTCACAGTATCCAGCGCAGTGTACGAGCCACACCAGATCCCGAAGGTATGTATCTATGGTTCACACTGCCCATCAAGACACCGATCTCGCTGCCGAACTGCGCGCCGATGTGCGCCGCGTTTCCACCCTCCTTGGCGAGTCACTGGTCCGACAGCACGGTCCGGACCTCCTTCAGCTCGTGGAACAGGTGCGCCTGCTGACCAAGGAGTCCAAGGAAGCCGCCAGGGGCGGCGCGGACGCTACCGGCCCTTGGAGCGCGCACGACGTCGTTGCCCAGGTCCGTGAGTTGCTCGCCTCGCTGCCACTGGAGCAGGCCACCGATTTGGTCCGCGCCTTTGCGTTCTACTTCCACCTCAGCAACGCGGCAGAGCAGGTTCACCGTGTCCGTGGACTTCGCACCCGGCAGGAAAAGGACGGCTGGCTGGCCAAGGCCGTCTCTGAGATTGCAGGCCAGGCGGGTCCGCAGGTCCTGCAGGATGTGATCAACGAACTCGATGTCCGTCCCATCTTCACGGCACACCCCACCGAGGCATCACGCCGTTCGGTCCTGGACAAGGTGCGCAAACTGTCCGATGTCCTAGCCGAGCCCACCACCGAGGGCACGTCCGCCCGCCGGCGCCAAGACCGCCAGCTTGCTGAAATCATCGACCAGATGTGGCAGACGGATGAGCTTCGCCAGGTCCGCCCCACCCCTGTCGATGAAGCGCGCAACGCCATCTATTACCTGAACAGCATCCTCACCGACGCCATGCCGGAAATGTTGACGGACCTCTCGGAACTTCTTGCCGAGCACGGTGTCACGCTGCCGGCCGCTGCCGCGCCGCTTCGTTTTGGTTCGTGGATCGGTGGCGACCGTGACGGCAACCCGAACGTCACCGCGGCAGTCACGCGTGAAATCCTGCAGCTCCAGAACCAGAACGCCGTGCGCATCAGCATTGCCTTGATCGACGAACTCATCTCGGTCCTCTCCAACTCCACGGCACTGTTTGGGGCCGACCAGGAGTTGCTGGACTCCATCACTGTGGACCTCAAGAACCTGCCGGGGTTGGACAAACGCATTCTTGAACTGAATGCGCAGGAGCCCTACAGGCTGAAACTGACCTGCATCAAAGCCAAGCTGATCAACACCGGTCGTCGGGTTGCGGCGTCGAGCCATCACGAGCCAGGCCGTGACTACGCCACCACATCGGAGCTGCTGGCTGAATTCGGGCTCCTGGAAGAGTCGCTGCGAAACCACGCGGCCGGATTGGTGGCAGACGGTGCCCTGGCCCGGGTTCGCCGTGCCATCGCAGCGTTTGGCCTGCACCTGGCAACCTTGGACATCCGTGAGCATGCCGACTACCACCACGATGCTGTGGGCCAGCTCGTTGACAGGCTTGGTGCCGGGAAGCCCTATGGCGAACTGACCCGTGAAGAGCGCTTCGAGTTCCTGGGTGCGGAGTTGGCTTCCCGCCGTCCTCTTTCCGGACACCCGATCAAGCTCGAGGGCACGGCCGACGGTACCTACGACGTCTTCCGGAGCATCCGCCAGGCCCTGCACACCTACGGTCCGGACGTCGTGGAGACTTACATCATCTCCATGACCCGCGGTGCCGACGATGTTCTCGCTGCCGCCGTCCTGGCCCGTGAGGCCGGGTTGATTGACCTCTTCGGAGGGAAGCCGCGCGCCAAAATCGGCTTCGCTCCACTGCTGGAGACCGTGGAGGAACTCCGCGCATCAGCTGAGATCGTAGATCAGCTGCTGTCCGATCCGTCCTACCGGGAGCTGGTCCGCCTCCGCGGCGATGTCCAGGAAGTCATGCTGGGTTACTCCGATTCCAACAAGGAATCCGGCGTGATGACCAGCCAGTGGGAAATCCACAAGACCCAGCGAAAGCTGCGCGATGTGGCCGCCAAGCACGGGGTCCGCGTCCGTCTCTTCCACGGCCGCGGTGGTTCCGTGGGCCGCGGTGGCGGACCGACGTACGATGCCATCATGGCCCAGCCGAATGGTGTGCTGGAAGGCGAAATCAAGTTCACCGAGCAGGGCGAAGTCATCTCGGACAAGTACTCCCTGCCGGAACTCGCCCGCGAAAACCTTGAGCTTTCCTTGGCCGCAGTGATGCAGGGCTCGGCGCTGCACCGCACGCCGCGCACCTCGGAAGACGAGCGTGAGCGCTACGCGAACGTCATGGAAACCATCTCGGACGCAGCATTCGCCCGCTACCGCACGTTGATCGATGATCCTGAGCTGCCGGCCTATTTCCTGGCCTCAACGCCGGTGGAGCAGCTGGGCTCGTTGAACATTGGATCCCGTCCGTCCAAGCGACCGGATTCCGGCGCGGGACTGGGCGGACTCCGGGCCATCCCGTGGGTGTTTGGCTGGACCCAGTCCCGCCAAATTGTGCCCGGGTGGTTCGGCGTTGGTTCAGGTTTGAAGGCAGCCCGCGAGGCAGGCAACACGGACCAGCTCCTGGAGATGATGGACCGCTGGCACTTCTTCCGCTCTGTCATTTCCAACGTGGAAATGACACTGGCCAAGACGGACATGGAAATCGCGGGCCACTACGTTTCTTCCTTGGTTCCGAAAGAACTGCACCGTCTGTTCCACATGATCCGCGACGAATACGAGCTCACGGTGGCCGAAATCGAGCGGCTCACGGGCGAGATCGAGCTGCTGGATGCCCAGCCAACCTTGAAGCGTTCCCTGGAAATCCGGGACCAGTACCTCGACCCCATCAGCTACCTGCAGGTGGAGTTGCTTCGCCGCGTCCGTGAGGAGTCAGTATCCGGGGCTGAGATCGACGAGCGGCTCCAGCGGGCCATGCTCATCACCGTCAACGGCGTAGCCGCCGGCCTGCGCAACACCGGCTAGCAGACGCTCTCTCACCTAACGCGCGTTTTCAAGGATCCCTCTCTCACCCGGTGAGAGAGGGATCCTTTCGTTGGTGCGGTAGGTGAGAGAGGGATCCTTCTGTTGGTGCGGTAGGTGAGAGAGGGATGGCGGGCTGAGGCACGGCAATCGGGCGTTAGGGTGGTGGGATGCCGTCGTTCCAGACCAAGTTGAAGATCACTGGCCTCAAACCGGGCAATGCCCCCGAGTCCGTCATGGCCGCCGCCGTAGAGGCCTTGGAAACCCGCCATCACGTGGAATCGAACCAGCTGGACATTGTGGGCGGAGTGCCACAGATCAGCCTCCGCTTCACGGTAGGCGACCGCGATTACAGGGGCGAGAACGACGAAGCCCGCACGTCGGCTGCCATGATGCGTGACGCCGTCGAGCGCGTTGCCCTTACCGGCAGCTTGTATGTGCTGCGTCGCAGCCGCGGCCGTTGGTCGCCCATCTAGGACCGCAGGAATCCAACGCCGGGACGCTACTCGGGCTGGGGGACATCGCCGTCGTACGGTTCGTCCACGGGTGAGCGGCTGCCACGGCGCCTGGTGACAATCAGGCCCACCACCACACCAATTACCAGGCCGACTCCCACGCCTATCAGCGAGCTCGCCCAGAAGGGAAGCTTGGTGGTGGAGCCGGTGAAGTAGCCCAGGCCCACTTGCCACACGGCCCACAACACAGCGCCCAAGCCGGCGCAGAGGCTGAATCCACGCACGGAAACATTGGCAATGCCGGCTGCGGACGAGGTAGCGAGTCTTCCTCCCGGGATGAAACGCGCGCCAATGATGGCCCCGTACGTTGAGGAGCGGCCCGCCTCGGCGATTGCCTCGTGGATTCCGCGGTGAACCCGGCGGCCCCATGACCATCGGTCCAGGACATGGCTGATGCGCCGCCTGAACAACACGAAAACCGCCATGTCTCCGAGCCAGGAGGCGAAAGCGGCGAGGAACAGGATCAGCCAGAAGTTGGCGTGGCCGTCGGCAGCGAGAGCGCCTCCGGTAATCACCACCATCTCGGACGGGATGGGCGGGAAGATGGCATCACCCAGCACGATGGGGACGATCCACAGATATATTGCGGATCCCCAGGTCTCGGGGGCGGTGATGTCCATGGCCACAAGGTACCGCACTTGCCTCTGCCGCTGCTCCGGCGCGAGACTGGCGGCATGCGAATCGACATCCTGCACGGAGATATCACCACGCGCGGCGTTGACGCGATCATCAACGCCGCAAACTCATCCCTGCTCGGTGGAGGGGGAGTGGACGGCGCAATTCACAGGGCCGCTGGACCTGAACTCCTTGAGGCGTGCCGTGAGCTGCGGCGGACGGAGTTGCCGGGTGGGCTGCCGGTGGGTGGCGCCGTCGCGACGCCCGGCTTCCGGCTTCCTGCCCGCTGGGTGGTCCACACTGTGGGACCCAACAGGCACGCAGGGCAGACGGATCCGGCGCTGCTGGCTTCGTGCTTCCGCGAAAGTCTGACGGTGGCAGCGGGACTGGGTGCCCGGTCCGTGGCTTTCCCCGCGATCAGCGCCGGAATCTATGGTTGGGATGCGCGTCAGGTCGCCGAGGTAGCGTTCGACGCCGTGAGATCGTTCTGGTCGTCATCGTCAGCGGGTGCCTCTGCAGGCAGCCCTCTGGAGGTAGTGGAGTTCGTGCTGTTCTCCGAGGATACGACGGCGGTCTTCCGGACGGTGTTTGGGTCCTCCCCGGGGTTTGATTCTTCAGAGGGTGCCTGACTCTTGCGCCGTTGCACCACGAAGAACAGGACCGTGACGAGTGCAAGGGACGGAAGGCCAAAGATCAGTGTCATGCTGAACGCCTCGGTGCCGAGCGTGCTCACGGCAATCGCAAGCATGAGGACGGCGCCCAGGATGGTGCCCACGGGGTAGAAACGGGTTTTGTAGGAGAGCTCAGTTCCGCTGCGCTTGAGGCTCCGGCGGAAGAACCAGTGGGTCACAAAGATCATGAACCAGGTGAACATGGCGCCGAACATGGAAATGGCCATCATGAAGGTGAAAGCAGTCTGGGGGAACATGGCGTACACCACGGTGGCGATCGCAATTCCGGCCGTGGACAGAATGAGGGCATTCACGGGTGCGCCGTTGGGCCGGAGTTTTCCAAAGATGGACGGTGCGTCTCCGCTGCGGGAGAGGCTGAAGATCATGCGGGTGGAGATGTAGAGCTGGCTGTTCATGGCGGACAGTGCGGCGATAATCACCACGAAGGTCAGCAGGCTGTCAGCGAAGGGGATGCCCAGGTTCTGCATCACGGTGACGAAAGGGCTGCCGCCTGCCAGGATCTGGCTGACGGGGGCGATGGCCAGTATCAGCGCCAGTGTGACGATGTAGAAGAGGAGGAGCCGGACAATGGTGGTGCGGAAGGCCTTCTTCACTGCCGTCGCAGGATCTTTGGCTTCGCCGGCTGCGATGGCGATCATCTCGATGCTGAGGTAGCTGAAGATGGACACAATTACCGCGAACCAGGTGCCGGACAGCCCGTGCGGGAAGAATCCGCCGTCGGACGTGTAGTTCTGGAAGCCTGTACCTTCCGTACGGTCGCCGACGACGATGTATGCGCCCAGCACAATGAAGGCAATGATCGCGAAGACCTTGATGCTGGAGAACCAGTACTCCAGGGTTCCGAACACCTTCACGTTCAAGGTGTTCACGCCGATGAGCACTGCCGAGAAGAAGATGACCCACAGCAGCGAGGGCACGTCAGGGAACCACAGTTTCATGTATTCGCCCACCGCGGTGACCTCGGTGCCCACGGCCAGCACAATGCAGGACCAATACATGTACTTGACCAGGAATCCGGCCAGCGGGCTGACATAGTGCTCGGCGAAAGCGCCGAACGAGCCCGAGGTAGGGTGGGCCACTGTCATCTCCGAAAGGCTACCCATCAAGAGCAGGGCGATCAGCCCGCCAATCGCATAACTGATGATCACGCTGGGACCGGCCAGGCCGATGGCAAATTTGCTCCCCAGGAACAGGCCCGTGCCGATTGCACCGCCCAGCGCGATCATGGTCATTTGGCGTGAAGTGAGCTGCTTTTTCAGCCCGCCTTCACGTTCCTGGATCTTGTCGAAACTGCTCATCACGACCTCCTCGTCGATTCTGCAAATCGCTTCAAGATAGAATCCAACTCAAGCTCGCACCAAGGATTTTGAAGAATCACAAAATGAAAAGGGATTGATTCGTGTCTGATTCAACAATCGCCCGAAATCAGAGTGCCCTCGTGAATCGCGTTCGGCTGGACGATACGGACCGGCTGATCCTCCAGGAGCTGATGGCCGATGCTCGGATCCCCAACAATGTGCTGGCCTCGAAGGCCGGGATTGCACCTTCCACCTGTCTGGGACGGGTCCGGGCCCTTCGGGATGCCGGGATCATCTGGGGCTTCCACGCATCAGTGGATCTTGAAGCGTTGGGATTGCTGGTCTACGCGCTGATCTCAGTCCGGGTGAACTCGCAGGCAAGGAACAAGATGTTGGCGATCGGTCAGAGGTTGAGGGCGCTGCCAAACGTCCAAAGCGTCTTCCTGCTGGCTGGTGACCAGGACTTTCTGGTACATGTGGCCTGCGGGACGCCGAAGGAACTGCGTGACTTCATTGCCATCCATCTCGCATCGGATCCTGCAATCGCCAACACCCAGACGAACCTGGTGTTCGACCATCTGACGCCGGGGGACTGAGTCTCTCCGCGGAAGGTCAGGCTGGTTCCGGTGCAGCGCCGCTTGGCGCCTCAGCCGGCCGCTTGTGCCCGAGGAACTTTCCCGCCCTGAAATACCAGTACGGCCATGCTGCCCACGATGACGCACCGGCAAGGAAGCCCACTCCCATTACTGCGTAACGGAGCCACTCCGGCCCGGGGATAAGGAATCCAAGGCCGGCAATGGGAAGCCCGATCAGCAGCGCTCCGCCGATGAACCGGCCAAGCTTCGCGAGTCCGCTCGGATAGTCCCCAGCGTGAAGCAGCTTGTTGTTCGCCACGAGGAACCAAATCCCTTGGATGACAATGGCGGACACGGAAACTGCCGTGGATGGCCCGAAGTCCAGCACCTTGAGTACCAGCAGAGCAGAGCTCGTGGCACCCGCTGCGCAGGCCGCCACGGTCACCCATTTCAGCGGCCCGGTCCACTGTGTTTCCGGAAGGCGCTTGTGGACTTGCAGTATCACCGGGATGACGAGCACGTTGAACACCGCACCCGTGGCATCGTTGATGGCGCCGAACACGAAGGGGCCGCCCCGGGGCACCTCCACGGCATACATGGCTCCGAGGGTCAGCACACCGGCAACGCCAACCGCTGCGGCAGAGTAGGCGAAAGCCGACGCAGTCTTATCGCCCGGAATTTCAGTGATGTGCTTCATCGCAACTCCCCGGTTCTGCCCCAGCAAACCCATGGTAGCCCTGCTTTGTTGCGGAAGAAACGGTCTCCGCACAACGTGTCAGGCGTGGGCTTCGCTGAGCTCCAACCGGCTCCGGTACTCCACGGGATGCTTGCTGATGGGATCTATGAAAGTGATGCCGCGGGCCAGGAGTTGGAGGGGCCTGCTGTAGTCATCCGGGGCCTTGTCCAACAGATCCGGATAGAAGGCGTCGTTGACGATTCCCAGCCCGAGCGAGGCCATGTGCACGCGGAGTTGGTGCGTCTTTCCGGTGTGCGGCTCCAGCCGGTACAGCGCGCGCTGGTGAGTTCCGGCGTCGAACGTTCTTGTCTGTTCAATGCGCGTTTCAGCGTTCGGTTCACCGGGAATGACTTCGGCGAGCAGGTAGCTGCGGGACTTGGTCATGCGGTTGCGGACAACTACAGGGAACTCGACGGCGGGAAAGCCTGCGGCGGGCGTGGCGGCGGAAACACACTCGTATTCCTTCTGGACCTGGCGCTTCTCGAAGAGCACCTGGTACTTACCGCGGGTCTCGGGGTTGGTGGAGAGCAGCAGCAGGCCGGCGGTCATGCGGTCCAGGCGGTGCATGGGGATGAGGTCCGGGAGGTCCAGCAGGTTCCGGAGCCGGACCAGCGCGGATTCCTGGATGTACGTGCCGCCGGGCGTGGTGGGGAGGAAGTGCGGCTTGTCCACCACCAGGATGTGTTCGTCCTGATGCAGGATGGTGATTTCCACGGGCAGCCGTGTTTCCGGCGGGAGCGTGCGGTAGTACCAAATGAAGGTGTGGTCCTCCAGTTTGGTGCTGCGGTCCAGGGGTACGCCGCCCTCGCCCACGATTTCGCCGGCGTCGAACCGGTCCTCGATGCCTTGGGGGTCTATGTGTCCCCAACGGTGCATCATGTAGTCCATTGCGGTGGTCCATGGTCCCTCGTCCGGCAGACGGAGGCGGGTGGCGTTCACGCCGTCGCGCACGGGGAGGGGGGATTGCATCACCGGACAATTCTACCGGCCAGGCGTTGTGGGGCCCGCTCTGCGCCCTTAAACGCGCCCGAATCGCGCATAGCGGGCCTCACAACGGAAGAGCTAACCGAACATAAAAAAGTTCTTGACAATAAAAGTTGTCGGTAAGCATACTTGAAGCATGTTGGACATCGAAGTGATCGAGGACCCGGCCGCAGCGGAAGCCTCGCTGGACCCGATCCGCACCCGTATCCTGCGGGAGCTCGTGGAACCTGCCTCCGCCACGCAACTGGCCGCGAAGGTGGGGCTGCCCCGGCAGAAGGTGAATTACCACCTCAAAGCCCTGGAACGCCACGGGCTGGTGGAGCTGGTGGAAGAGCGACGCAAGGGCAACGTCACCGAGAGGGTGCTGCGTGCCACGGCGGCCTCCTACCTGATCTCGCCCGTCGCACTGGCGTCCGTGGCGCCTGACCCCCGGCGCTTCGCAGACCGCTTCTCGGCCTTCTGGCTGCTGTCCCTGGCCTCCCGGACTGTGCAGGAGATGGGCAAACTCATCGCCGGTGCTGCGGTGGCCAAGAAGAAGCTGGCCAGCTTCGCGATCGATGGCGAGATCACTTTCCGCTCTGCTGCCGAACGGGCGGCGTTCGCGGAAGAGCTCGGCGTAGCGGTGACCCAACTTGTGGATAAGTACCACGACGGCGGTGCTGCCGCCGCCGCGGCGGGCGGTGCACGTAAGCACCGGCTCGTCGTCGTACTTCACCCTGCACTTAAGACAACCCAAGCCTCCCCGGAGCAATCAGCAGAAAAGGATCACAGCAATGACTGACAACCGGAAATTCGAAATCGTAGCGGACACTGAACTCCCCGGCACTCCCGAGCGGGTGTGGCAGGCGGTCACCAAGGACACCCCGGCGTGGATGTTCCCCACGGATCAGTGGCCCGACGTCAAGACCACCGAGGAATACCCCAGTCACCTGGTGTCCCGGATGGACGGTCCCGACGGATGGTTCAACCAGCTGGAGCACATCCTTGAGCCGCTTGAGGGTGGCCGCGCCAAGCTGCACTACGTGCACAGTGGCATCTTTGCCGACAACTGGGACGAACAGTACGACGGCGCCAGCAAGCACACCGAGTTCTACCTGCACACCCTTGGCCAGTACCTTCAGTACTTCGACGGCAAGCCGGTGGTGTTCACCGATGTCCAGGCACCAGCGTCATCGCAGACGCCGGACGGTTTCCTGCAGTTGAAAAAGGCCCTGAGCGTGGAAGGTGCCGCCGCCGGTTCACCGTTCGAAGTGGACGTCGACGGCGTAGGCCGGCTGAGTGGGGAAGTGGACTTTTCCAACGAGAACTTCCTGGGGCTCAGGACTGCTGACACCTTGTACCGCTTCTTCGGCAGGAACGCTTTCGGCGCTCCGGTGGGCATGACGGTGCACGAGTTCAGCGGCTCCGGCGATTCGGAACTCACGGCCAAGGCTTGGGGCGCATTCCTGGAGAAGGTATACGCCTAAGGGTCTGGTGAGGCCGCCCAGGCCCGAGCCACGGAATCCAGGGCGGCCTCATAAATGGAGTTCCAGTCGGTGGCGGGATCGTTCATCTGCGCCAGCTCCAAGCTGACGAGTCCATGGACCTGCCCCCAGATGGCCATGGCCACGAGTGTGGGCTCGTCCTTGCGCAGCGAGCCCGCCGACTGTGCGGCTACCACCGCCTCCACCAAGGGGAGCATCGACTCGGAGGCGACTTCCGGCGTCGGGCTGCAATCAACGTAGGCGGCCAGTGCGCCGCCGAACATCAGGCGGTAAAGGGCCGGGTGGTCCAGCGCCCAGACGCGGTAGGCCTGGCCCAATCCCAACAGTCCGTCCTTGGCGGCCTCGCGTTGGGACTCCCCAAAGGAGCGAAAACCGTCGTCGACGGCGGCCCTCAGCAGTTGCGCTTTCCCGCCAAAGAGCGAGTAGATCGCGCTGGTGGACGTCTCTGCGGCAGCGGCCACGTCGCGGAGGGTGACGCGCGCCGGACCTTCGCGGTCCACCAGCTCAGCGGTGACCGCGAGAAGCCGATCCTGAACGTGTTGATCATGAATTACGGGTCTTGCCATACCCTCAAGTGTTTCATAACATTGTTTCATAACAACGTTACGAAACCCGGATCCGGGAACTCGACGTTTTCCCAACCGAAGGATTCACATGGCACAGGAGATCTTCCCCGGCCGCTTCACTGCGGATGTCGGGCGCGAAACGGTCACCGTTTTCCTCATCGGAATGCGCGCAAACCGATGGTGGAAGATGGGCCGCGTTGCCAAGGTGGCGTCGGCGATGCCCACCATGATGAAGCACCTCGCCACAAACCCCGAGGCAGGCCTGCTCGGCAGCGAGCAATGGTTCGGGCGGACCACCATGCTGCTCAGCTATTGGGAAAGCCCGGAGCACCTGAGGCGCTTCGCCGCGGACAAGGAGTCCCCGCACCTGGGTCCATGGCGGAAGTTCATGAAGGAGATCGCGGGCAGTGGCGATGTGGGGGTGTGGCACGAGACGTACCAGGTGCCGGCGTCGGGTATTGAAGTGGTGTACAACGGGATGCCGCTCTTCGGGCTCGCCAAAGCAACCTCGCACGTACCCGTCGGACCCGGCAGCAACACGGCGAAGCAGCGCATGGGCTCAGCTGCACGGGCCGCACACCAGGCGGCGGACCGCTAGGCGACTGCAGCAGCAGTTGGCCTCCCGGCCTTGAGGGTTCGGCGCAGCTGGGGTGAGGCGTCCAGCGTGTCCTGAGCGGCGCGCAGCGCACGGACCGCGAACTCCAACTGCTCCGGCGGCAAGGTGTACGGCACGCGCATGTAGTGTTCAAAGGCGCCGCCCACCCCGAATCGCGGACCCGCGGCCAATCGAAGCCCGAAGTCCGGTGCCAGAACAGTCAGCGCAGTGCTGCACGGCGAAGGGAGGCGGCACCACACCGTCAGCCCACCCCGCGGGCGCTCCACCTCCCACTCCGGCAGGTGCTCAGCCAGCAATGCCAGCAGGGCCTCCCTGTTGTGGCGCAGCTCCTCCAGCCGGGCGTCCAGGGGCTCGGCGAAGGAACGTACCAGGCGCGCCGCAGCCAATTGCTCTACCACGGGACCGCCCAGGTCCATGACGGTCCGCGTTGCCACGCAGCGGGCAATCAGGGTCTCGTCAGCGCGGATCCACCCGGTCCTGAGGCCCGCCCAGTGGGACTTGCTCAGCGACCCAATGGACACCACAGCAGGACCGAAGGAGGACATCGGCGCGGTTCGGACGGCGTCGAGGTTCAACCCGCGCAGTGTCTCGTCCACCACCAGCACGGTCCCGGACGCTGCAGCCGCGCGCACCAAGCGGCGCCGCTGCAGATCCGACATGATGCGCCCTGTTGGGTTGTGGAAATCGGGAACAAGGTACGCCATGGCCGGGCGTTGCTGGTTCATGGTGGACACCATGGCGTCGATGTCCCAGGCCGGCGACGTGCCGGGCGGCAACGCGACCGGCAAGGGCTTGCAGCCTGACGCCCTGATCGCGTCCAGGGCGTTGGGGTAGGTGGGGTGTTCCACCAGCACCCGGTCCTGCTTCCCGGCGAGCGTTCGCAGCACGATGTTGAGCGCGTGCTGAGCACCTGAGGTGACCAGGATCTGGCCGGGCGTCGTGGGAACGCCCTCAGCCGTGTACTTGTCCGCGATCGCTTCGCGGAGGGCGGGGACGCCGACGGCGTCGTATCCAAACCCGGGCAGGAGGGCAGGGAGCTCAGTCAGAGCGTCCGCGAATGCTCGATGCACCACCTCGCCGGCGGCTGACAGCGACGCGTACGCCAGGTCCAGGAGTCCGTCCGGCACGGCCAGTCCCGGTGCGCTCACCGGCACGCTGCGGTGCGGGATGCACGTCCTCCCGCGGCTGCCTTGCCCTGCCGTGAGGAAACCTTGCTCGCGCAGGCTGGCGTATGCAGCGGTGACTGTGGTCCGGCTGAGTCCCAGCGTCTGGGCCAGGGCCCGCTCGCTGGGCAGTGCGACGTCCAAGGGGATGCGCCCGTCCATCACCAGTAAACGCACGACGTCGGCCAGCTCACGGTAGGCGGGCAGGGCGCCGGAGTTCCACGAGCCCAGAAGGCGGACGAGGGCGGTGGGGTTCAGTGAGCCGGACATAAGACCAGTATTCCAAACTGGCTATGGAATACAAGGCCAGTTTCCTTGGATGATGTATTTCATGATGACCCGAAGAATCACACAACTCTTGATCGGCCTCGCGATGTATGGCATCTCCTTGGCCATGTTCATCCGAGCCGGCCTTGGTTTGGACCCGTGGGATGTTTTCCACCAAGGCGTGTCCCAAAAGACTGGATTCAGCATTGGTGTTGTGGTCATCGCGGTCAGCTTCCTGGTTCTTCTTCTGTGGATCCCGCTGCGGCAAATGCCGGGAATCGGCACCATCGCCAACGCCGTCCTGGTGGGCCTGTTCGCCGATCTGGGCCTCTGGCTTATCCCGGAGCTCTCCCACCTCGGCGGACAGATCGCCATGCTCGCAGGAGCCGTGATCCTGAACGGCATCGCCTCCGCCTGCTACATCGGTGCACGCCTTGGCCCCGGCGCGCGCGATGGCCTGATGACCGGCCTGGTCCGACGTACAGGCTGGTCCGTTCGGCTGGTGCGCACCGGCATCGAAGTAGTTGTCCTGGCTGTGGGCTTCCTCCTGGGTGGCTCCGTGGGCGTGGGCACCGTGGTGTACGCCCTGGCCATCGGGCCGATCGTGCAGGTCCTGCTGCCGAAGTTCATGGTCCCGGAGCGGGCAAAGGCAACGGCCCCCACGGAAACCGTGGAGGCCGCGCCCGCCGCGTAGGGCTTAGCGCCCGGGGCACTAGCGGCACGCCCCCAGATCCTCGCCGTACCGCAACCAGTCCGGCAGGTCCTGGGTCAGGGCGTCGCGGATGGCGGGTGATCCAGCGCTCCGCCAGTCGACGTCGTCGTTGATCTCAATCTCGTACTTCTTCCACTCGAACCAGTTGATCATCTTCAACTGTGGGTATTTTTGGTGGGTTTCGGCGGAGAATACCTGGCGCCACCAAGTCCTCTTCACGTCCAGCTCGGAGGCTCCGCCGCGTGCCGGCGTGAAGATGGCCGCGGTCTCTGGGATGGCCACCGGCTTGTTGTGATCCACCCCGTACACCTGGTAGAAATCCGGGACTGAACTGTCGTTGCCGGCGGTGCCGCTGTACGTTCCGGTGAGCATGGCCAGGAACTTGCCTGGCTCGGCAACGTCGTTGTTACCCCAAGGGCGCTGGTTGCCCCAGTGATACAAGGAAACTCCCACCCAGTCCACAGCGTCATCCCCGGGATAGTAGGGCGAGTAGGTGTCGTCGTACATGGTGAGGGCGCCATCGTGGTCGGTGTCCAGAGCGGCAAAGTCCGGAGTGCCCGGACGGGCCGCGTACTGGCCGCCAGTGAACGGATAACCGCCGCCGTAGTTGGGCGCCCACATCATGGACGTGCCGGGCGCTTGGCTGTGCACAGCCGCCGCCACTTTGCGGAAAACCTCCACGTAGCGGATCGGTTGCTGGCCCCACGAGTACCAGGAGCCATTCATCTCATGCGCAAAACGCACGACGACGGGCGTCCCCTGATCGTTGATGGCACGTAAGTCGGTGGCCAACTTTGCGATGACTTCATCGCTCATGGTGGCCAGTCCGCCGTGCGGCTCAAGCGTCAGGAGCAGCGCTCCACCCGTAGCGCGGACCTGGGTGACGGCATTGGTGGTGTGGGACCACGTTTCCTGGTCATAAGGAATATCCGAGAACTGCACCACCACGGCGGGATCATGGCCGAGGTTGGTGCGGTGTTGGGCCAAAGTCTCCGAGTCCCAGTCCAGGTTGACGCCCAGGAGCACGCCGTCCTTGGGGATGATCGACGAGGCATCGTCCGCCCTGCACAGGGACAATGCCTGCACAACGGGGACCACTTCCTTGGACGCGAAGCCCAGGCCCGTGGCCACCAGTGCTGTGACCAGCAGCGGAACCAGCAGGCTGGCGCGCCTTCGTTTGCGGTCAGGGTGTCCGGTGAACGTGGGTGGTGTTGGGTTCGGCCTGGGTGGTGTTGGCCACAGCTTGGGTGGGTCCGGCGGCGTCAGTGTTGACCGGGCCATGTCAGCCCCAACCGAACGTGCGATGCCGTCGCGCGAACATCGTGAGCCAGCCGGGCCGGCGTGCAGCGTGACGGGCCCGCACGGGTGATGCGCCGCCGTCGACGGCTTCCTCGCGGGTGCCGTAAATGCGGGCCACTTGTCCCAGATGGGCTTGAAGCCGGGTATCGTCCAAAGCCGCTGAACTGCCGAAAAGCCGCAAATCTCCTCCGCGTGCGCGCAGCAGATGCAGCACTTCAAGAAGGCCGACGACGCCGGAAGCGCCTACTGAGGTCACCTCAGTGATATCCAGGAGGATCAGGATGGGCCCGTCAGTTGCGGCCTTGGCCGAGTCCTGCCGGATGGCTAAAACGGTGGCTGCGTCCATGGCGCCCTGGATCCTCAGATCGCAGGCTGTCAGTGATGTGGGAGTGGCGTGTGAAACACGGGAAAGTGTGGACATGATGGGTCGCTCCTGGCTGGGGGTTGGAACGGCGTTTTGGGTGATTAGTGGCGGGTCAGTCCCTCAGTGGAGGTGCTGTCCGCGACGGTAGGCCAAGGACACTGGCCAGTTGCCCGGGTGTGGGCATGGGATCCAGCTGCTCTTCGCCTGGACCCTGATACCGGGCTGCACCGATGACCACGCCCAGCAAGGCAAGGTCCAGTGCCACCCAGGCGAGGGTGATGAGCGTGGGGTAGAGGGGAGCTTCGCCAGTGGCTGCGCGGGCTATGCCGATTCCCGATGAGGCCAGCAGCACGGCTATCGCCACCATTTGCAGCCGGACGTGGTGGAAGCCCCGCCCTGTTGCCTGTTTGCTCTTGGCCGTGACGGAGAACGTCAGGTGTTTGCCCAGGAAAACCGCCGCCGCACCCGAACAGGTTGCGGCGATCCACGTGGGAAAGAGCGCGAAGGACCATTGCTGGCCGCGCCACAAACCCCTGGCCCCGTTGCCCGCAACCTGGAACAGCAGTTGGCAGGAAATGAAGAACGGCAGGAACAAGCAGAAGAACACCACAGGGCTGGCAGTGAGGGGGTAGGTCCCGGCTACCAGGAACACCACCGGCGCCGCAATGTAACTCAGGGCGGCGAAACCGTTCAGATAGCTGGTCATGGTGCCCAAATACATCAGGCGCTGTGCCAGAGTCAGCCCGCGCAGAAACAACGGATTGTCGTTGAAAAACACCTGCATGGTGCCCGCTGCCCAGCGATGACGCTGCGACAACATGGTGGACACATCCTCCGGGGCAAGTCCGTGGACCAGCACCTCGTGGTGGTAGACGCTTCCCCATCCCATGGCATGAAGGTGCATGGCCGTTGCCATGTCCTCGGTGATGGTGGTGGTGTCCATCGGATGGATGGCCAGTGCTTGGTCAGTATGCGCCACGTCCACCGATTCCAGCACGGCATCGAGTTCCGGCACTACGTCATCCATGGCATCGGGCACTGCCAATGCCGCCGCATGGAAGGACACCCGGAGCTCGAAGGTGATCTCCGCGAGCACGTCCCCCCGGCGGAGCTGTTGTTCGGCGCGGGCGATCGCTTCCAGCGCCTGTTCCACTACCGGCATGGCCGCCGGGTGGCGACGGCCCAGTTCGCCAAGCAGGTCCTGCAACCTGGAGCGGCCCCGGCGCAGGGCGCTCCAGGTGTGCTCGGTGGCGGTCCGGGTGTAGCGGGTGAGGCCCAAGGCCATGAGGGCCTCCCTGCGCAGGACGGCATTGGAACCGCAGAAGAACGCCGCGTCCCACCCGTCCTTGCCCTGCTGGATGGGGCCGTAGAACAATTCGGCCTGGCTGCCCAGGGGATCGCGGTCCGGAACATTCCAGAAGTGCTGGGGTGTCTGGACGAAGGCCACTTCCTCTGCATCAAAGTAGCCAAGGACGCGGTCCAGGAAGCGGGGCTCCGGGACTTGGTCCGCGTCCAGGATGGCCACGAACTCACCGGTGGTCATGGACAGGGCGTTATTGACGTTGCCTGCCTTGGCGAACCGCTGCCGGCCGTCCCACTCGGGACCACGCGTGATGTAGCCAACGCCGATCCGCCGGGCTGCGCCAGCGAACTCCTTGCGGTCGCCGTCGTCCAGGATCCAGGTTTCGTGCGGATATTCCAGGTCCCGGGCAGCGAGGGCCGTCTTGAGGACGAGCTCCAGTGGCTCGTTGTAGGTGGCGATGAACACGTCCACGGTCCTGCCCGGCAGGGCGGGTGGGGGAGGTGGACGTCGTCGTGCGTTCCACATGGTGATCGCGTACAGTGCTGACTCGCCCAGGCTGTACGTCTCCGCGGCCACCAACGGCAGGGAAATCCACCAGGCATCCCATGCAACGGTGCCTGACCAGCGCCAACTGATATAGATCAGGCCAAAAGAAACCACCAGGACCGCAAGGATCCTTACCAATATCTGCCTATGAATGCCCATGTTTAGCCTCCGGGTAACTGCTGGGGAAAAGGCAAAGGCACGGCAGCCGGTCCAACGCCTTGGGGGCGAAAGTTGGGAGGACACGGCTGACGCGCCTGGAGCATGCATCGTCGATGCTCAGAGGAAGGAATTCAGTTGCGAACGGAATTTACGGCTTCCTGATCCCACTTTCTCCCGCCTGCATTTCGTCGGCGTTACGGACGTGATAAGTGCTTTCGCGTTGATTATTTCCTCCCAGTGACATTTTGGATGTCGCTGCAAAAAGCCTTGCGGACCCGGCGGAAAGGCCGTCAGAGTGGCAACCATGAAGCGAAGACTCATGCCTCTGGCGATGGTCATCGTTGGCCTGACCATAACGGCGACGCTCATCGCTCCTGAACCTCCGGCGCTGGCAGCCGCCAGCATGCCGGCCCCCGGTGCGCTGCTGTGGAGCGATGAGTTCAACGGACCCGCCGGAACCGCCCCGGACAACAGCAAATGGGTTCACGACACGGGCGGGTCAGGGTGGGGAAACGGCGAACTGCAGTACTACACCAACAGCACGCACAACGCCGCCGCGGATGGGCACGGAAACATGGCCATCACCGCCCGCCGTGAAAATCCTGCTGGTTATCAGTGCCACTACGGAACGTGCCAGTACACATCCGCGCGCCTCTTGACGGCGGGAAAGTTCAGCCGCACGCAAGGCCGGTTCGAAGCCCGAATCAAGCTGCCCAAAGGACAAGGAATGTGGCCCGCCTTCTGGATGCTGGGCGACAACGTCTTCACCGACGGCTGGCCCAACAGCGGCGAACTGGACGTCATGGAAAACATTGGCAAGGAATCCGGAACCGTGTGGGGAAGCATTCACGGCCCGGGGTATTCCGGTGCCAACGCGGCGAACGCCAGCTACACGCTGCCGCAGGGAAAGGCGTTGGCCGAGACTTTTCACACGTTCACCGTGGACTGGGGACCGGAGTCCGTCACGTGGTACATCGACGGCATCGCCTACTCGCGGAAAACCAAGGCCAACACTCCCGGGCCCTGGGTTTTTGACCACAACTTCTTCCTGCTGTTGAACCTCGCTGTGGGCGGCTACTGGCCAGGAACGCCGGACTCGGGAACAGCTTTCCCGCAAGCCCTGCTGGTTGACTACGTCCGCGTGTACCAGCTCGCCGCCCCGCCGTCGCAACCCGCAGCTCCCGCCAGCACCCGGATCCAGGGTTATGCGGGCAAGTGCATCGACATCGCGGGACGCCAGGCCACAGAGGGTGCCCAACTTCAGCTGTGGGACTGCGACGCTGCTGCTTCCGAGCAATGGACATTTGCCGCCAACGGAACTGTTCGATCCTTGGGGAAATGCATGGACGTCGCCTGGGGCTCCACCACCAACGGCGCACGCATTCAACTCGCCACGTGCAGTGGAAATGCCGCGCAACAGTTCGTGCTGAACTCCGCCGGCGATTTGGTGAACCCGCAAGCGAACAAATGTGTGGACGTGGCGGATTGGTCTGCGTCCGCAGGTTCCCGCTTGCAGCTTTGGGATTGCGCCGGGTCCGCCAACCAGAAGTGGTGGCGGATGGCGTAAAAAGCGTCCGACGGCGGTGCGCACCTTTGCGGGACCGCCGACTATTGCTGGGGCGGCTGGGGAGCTTCCTGGAGTAGTCGGCAGGCCGGGCTTGGGGCCGCGCCGCCGTCGCGGCGGTGACCGTTGTGCCCGGCCGGGCATGTTTGAGGTGCCCGGCCGGGCCGCGGTTTCAGGTATGGGCTGGCTTGCGGCTGTTCGTGTGGCTACGGCGCTGGGCTGGCTTGCGGCTGTTTGTGTGGCTACGGCGCTGGGTGGGCTTGCGGCTGTTCGTGTGGCTACGGCGCTGGGTGGGCTTGCGGTGCCGGCTGGCAGCGCGGGCAGAAGTAGATGTCGCGCTCTTCTGTTCCGTCCGGGCCGGCCAGGAGACCACGCCGTATGGTGGTGCCGCAACGCCTGCACGGTTGGCGTTCCCGGCCGTAGACCCAATAGCCGGGCCTCATGGCGCGTGGACCCAACGTGCTTCGGCGTCCGGGACCAAGGTTTTCTCCCAGCAGACGCTTGGCATCGTTGACCGTTTTGGCCAGGTCCGGAACTTCCCCCACCGGCAGGGCTGGGTGGATACCCGAGAGATAGCAGGATTCGCAGCGGTAAATGTTGCCGATTCCCGCAAGCTTCCGCTGATCCAACAGGGCGAAGCCGACTGTGACATCCGGTTCAGCCCGTAGCCTGCGCAGCGCTTCTGCCTCGTCCCAGTCAGGACCCAGGAGGTCCGGGCCGAGGTGTCCCACGATCTTGCTTTCTTCCGCAGTCGGCACCACTTCCAGAATGCCCAGGGAGAACCCCACCGCGTCCGCCGAGGCCGTGCGCAGAACGCATCGTGCCGTATGGCCGGGTTTGGTCCAACGGCCACCTGGCGGATAGATCATCCAGTTGCCTTCCATCTTGAGGTGGGAGTGGATGGTCAGTTCCCGGGGTTTCCTGCTGGCCCCGGGTTCCTCATCAACGGGCCCGGCCAGCCGCATGAGAAGGTGCTTGCCTTGCGGGACCACTTCCGTCATGGTCCAGCCCGCCAAATTGAGGGTGGCGAAGCGCGGTACACGGAAGTCAGAGGCCGTGATGGTTTGCCCGGCCAGAGCCTCGTTCAGCCGCGACGCAGCGCGCCAAATGGAATCACCTTCAGGCACGGATCCGCAGTCCCTTCGGAGTGGAGTAGGCGCCCGCGGCCGCCAAGGCCACCGCAATGGGTGTCTCCAGGAGGTCGTGTCCGTTGACCTTTTCCATGAAGAGCTTGTCCACTGCTCCCCGCCGGACCACGTCCACCAATGCCTGGGCAGCGACTGTCAGCACTGCCTCGTCCGTGCTGAAGGTGAGGAGTGTCTTGCCGCCACGTTCCACATAAAGGATCAACGCGCCGTCGACCATCACCACCAGCGCACCGGCTTTCCGTCCCGGGCGGTGCCCCGATCCGGCGTCGACGGATAGTGCCGGCCAGGGAAGTGCGGCGCCATAAGGATTGGCGGGGTCTGTTGCAGCCAGGGCCAGCGCGGACGGCTCCGCCTTGGAAATGCGGGCATCCTCCGTGAAGGACCTCAGCCGGTCCACGGTCGCTGGGACGGCGAACTGGGCAGCCCCCAAGTGTTCTATGAAGTAGCCACGGCGGCATCGTCCGGCTTCCTCCAGCCGGGCCAGCACTTTATACATGAGGCCGAAGCCGCCAATGATGTTCTCTGCCATGACGGAACCACGGGTCACCACTCCATACCTGTCCAGCAACAACTCGGCGGTGCCACGGGCGTGGATGGTGGGGTCCAACTCCGGCGCCGGCAATGCAGACCATCTGCCCACGGCAGAGGGCGGTGCTGGTGCAATGCCGCCTGACACCGAGCCGTAGCGGCCACCCGTCAGTCCGGGTGACCCCAGGAGGCCGGTCCCATGGGAACGGCCCAGCCTGCTCATGCGCGGAGCCCGTGCCCTGGGCGCTTTGGCTACCTGCCGGTGCGCTGTTTTTCCGCCCGCGATCATGGCACGCACCGGGGCGAAGGTATCTCCGGTGACGCGCCCGGCCCAGACCAGATCCCACAAGGCAGTGACTACGGCGTCGTCGCTGAGCACCGCGTCCATGCCGCCAGCCACGTCCGTGAGTTGCCGGAAGAAGTACCCGCCGCCCGCGCTGAAGTGTTCCAGAAGCCGTTGTTGGGCGTCGCCAGGCTCAAAGTCGGGGGCGGGATTGAGGGTCAATTCCGCGGAGTCGGCAACATGGAGGCTGATCCAGCCGTCGTTGCCGGGCAGGGACCCGGCACCGGACCAGAGGAGCTCGCCGGCTGCCATCAGTTCGTCGAGCATGGCGGGTTTGTAGTCCGCCACGCGGCTGGCCAGGACCAAGGGCTCCCAGGCGGACGCTGGAATGGGCACCCCGGAGAGTTGGTCCACGGCCGTGATGATGCCATCCAGCCCTCGCAAGGCCTGACTCCTGGACTTGCCGGGTGAGGTCACGTTCTGCCATGCGGGAAGGAACCGCCCGTAAGCGGCCGTGTCCACAGGCTCCACTTCTGCCCGCAGCGCAGCGAGCGAGCGGCGCCGGAGTTTCCGGAGGACCTCAGCATCACACCACTCGCTGGAGGGCGGTGCGTCAAGGGTCATGAGTTCTGAGTCGGCGGGATCAACGGCCTGGGGTTCGGCGACGGCGTGCGGACGGAACTCGCCCTCCACCACCCGTCCTTCCCCGGCCAGCCGCTTGAGGGCCGTGGTGACCACCGCCACGCCAAGGCCCAGCCTGGTGGCAGCCTCAGATGCAGTGAAAGGTCCGTGCGTGCGGGCATACCGGGAAACGAGGTCACCCAGGGGATCGCTGACTGGTTCTATGAAGGCGAGCGGCACACCCATGGGCAGCGGGACACCGATCGCGTCGCGCAGCCGTGCCGCGTCCTCAACTGCCGCAAAGCGCTCGACGCCGCCGATGGTGACCTTGAGTGCGCGGTTGGCCTTCTGCAGGGCGGCGAGGTGGGCGCCGGCGTCGAGAACACTCCCATGGGGTGTCACCGGAAGGGCTTCCTCGAGGTGCTCGGTGCCGTCGAGCTGTTCCTGGACTTCGTGACGGAGGCTGGTTTCGGACGGCTGGGCGGTTTCAGATTGCGCCACTTCGGGGTGTTGAGCCGCTTCAGGCTGAGCTACTTCGGGCTGCTGGGCACCTTCGAGCCGTTGAGACACTTCCTCAACACTGAGTGGGCCGAGCAGCCGCAGGAGATCCGCGACGCCTTCCATCCCGCGGACCCGCCGGTCCGGCGCAAGGCGCTGCAATTCCCTTTCGGTGGAATCGATGACGGCCGCGTCCAGCAGCTCCCGCAGTTCCACGCGGCCCAGGAGTTCATTGAGGAGCGTGGAGTCCAATGCGAGTGCAGCTGCCCGGCGTTCGGCCAAGGGGGAATCGCCCTCGTAGAGGAACTGGGCTACGTAGCCGAACAGCAACGACTTGGCGAAGGGGGAGGGCTGTTGAGTGGTGGTCTCCACAATCCTGAGCTCACGCCGCTCTACCGATGCCGCAATGTCTATGAGTGCGGGAAGATCGTAAACATCCTGGAGACATTCGCGCACCGTTTCCAGCACGATGGGGAACGACGGGTACTTACGGGCGACATCCAGCAATTGGGCAGAGCGCTGGCGTTGCTGCCAGAGAGGCTGCCGTTTGGCCGGGTTTTGGCGGGGCAGGAGAAGCGCACGTGCGGCGCATTCACGGAACCTCGAGGCAAACAGTGCGCTGCCGCCAACTTCTGCCGTGACGATGTGCTCGAGTTCCTCGGGGTCAAAGAGGAACAGATCGGCCCCGGGCGGCTCGTCCTCCATCATGGGCACGCGCAGCACGATGCCGTCATCTGCCGCCATGGCCGAACCGTCCAGGCCGTGGCGCTGTTGGAGGCGTTGGCCCACGGCCAGGGCCCAGGGCGCGTGAACGGGCATGCCGAAGGGGCTGTGGAGGACCACACGCCAGTCGCCCAGTTCGTCGTGGAAGCGTTCCACCACCAGGGTCCGGTCGCTCGGAACGATCTCCGTGGCTTCCTTTTGCTCCCTGAGGTACTGGAGCAGATTACTGGCAGCAAAGGCATCCAGACCGCTTGCTTGGCAGCGTTCCATGGCAGGGGCTTCGTCCGCGGCCGAGAGTTCCCGGATGAAGGCACCCAGTGCGCGGCCAAGATCCACAGGACGGCCCAGGGAGTCGCCTTTCCAGAACGGAAGCTTGCCGGGTTGGCCAAACGCGGGGGACACCAGCACGCGATCGTGGGTGATGTCCTCAATTTTCCAGCTGGTAGCGCCGAGCGCGAAGACATCACCTACCCGGGATTCATACACCATTTCTTCATCGAGCTCACCAACCCGGCGTCCGCCCTTGGCTGCACGCGCCGACGCCGTGGGTTCACTCCCATCCGCGCTTGCGGGGGAGGACGAGCCCTCAACCTCGGTGCCGATGATGTACACGCCGAAGAGTCCACGGTCCGGGATAGTGCCACCGGAAGTAACGGCCAGACGTTGGGCGCCGGGCCGGCCTTCGATGGTTCCCGCGTGCCGGTCCCAGATGATGCGCGGCCTGAGCTCGGCGAACTCGTCGGATGGGTACCGGCCCGCCAGCAGGTCCAGGGTGGCCTCGAAAGCTGAGCGGGGCAGACTGGCAAATGGTGCAGACCGCCGTACGGTGCTGAACCAGTCCTCCACATCGATGCTGCCCAGGGCCGTGGCCGCGACGGTTTGCTGCGCCAGGATGTCCAGTGGATTGGTGGGGATGCTCAATCGTTCGATTTGCCCACTCAGCATGCGTTCCACGGTGACGCTGGTATGGAGGAGGTCGGCGCGGTGCTTGGGGAAGAGCACGCCTTCGGAGATTTCGCCCACCTGGTGCCCTGCACGGCCCACACGTTGGAGGCCACTGGCAACAGATGGCGGCGACTCCACCTGGATCACCAAGTCCACGGCACCCATATCGATTCCAAGCTCCAGCGATGATGTGGCGACAACACAGCGCAGCCGGCCGGATTTGAGGTCGTCCTCGATCATGGCCCGCTGGTCTTTGGACACTGAACCGTGGTGCGCGCGGGCCAGCACCGGATCCGCGCCCGTGGTGCTGCCGGCCTGCGCCATCATGTGTGCCGGCGTTGCCGTGGATGCTGGGACGTTTGGTGCCGGAACCCCGGAGTTCTCTTCAGAAGCCGCCCATTCACCGCCGCCCACAGCCATCAACTGCCGTTCCGCGTAAATTTCGTTGAGCCGGGCCGTCAGCCGTTCCGAGAGCCGGCGGGAGTTGGCAAAGACGATGGTGGACTGCTTGGACAGGACCAGATCGACAATCTGTTCCTCCACGTGCGGCCAGATGGAAGCCTGGGGCTGCAGCCCGGAGGCGGGCCCGGAATCGAAGGCCCCGGCAGCACCTTGGAGATCCGACATGTCCTCCACAGGCACAGTGACTGTGAGGTTCCAGTTCTTCTTGGACGGCGGTGCCACGATCTCCACGGGTGCCTGGCCTGCCAGGAACTGTGCCACCAACTCACGGGGCTGGACTGTTGCCGAGAGGCCGATGCGCTGGGCAGGCTTGGGCAGGAGGGCATCAAGCCGCTCAAGGGAGACAGCCAGATGCGCACCCCGTTTGGTTCCTGCGACAGCGTGCACTTCATCGATGATGATGGTGTCCACTTCGCTGAGCGTTTCGCGGGCACGGGACGTCAGCATCAGGAATAAGGATTCCGGCGTAGTGATGAGGATGTCCGGCGGGTTGGTCAACAGCGTTCGGCGATCTGCCGCCGTCGTATCTCCGGAGCGGACGCCGACCGTCACCAGTGGTGCCGGCAGCCCCAATCTCTTGGCGGTTTGGGTGATGCCGATGAGGGGTGCGCGGAGATTCCGCTCCACGTCCACGCCCAGCGCCTTGAGCGGCGAGATGTAGAGGACGCGTGTTTTGGTCTTGGGGCGTTTGGCGCGGCCCTTGCCGTTGGCGGGGACGCCCTCAAGTCCAGGCAGGGTGTCTGTGGGAGTGGAATGCAGGCGATCCAGGGCCCAGAGAAAGGCTGCGAGGGTCTTGCCGGAACCGGTAGGAGCCACAACAAGGGCGTGCGATCCCGAGGAGATCGCGTTCCACGCCCCATCCTGCGCCGGAGTGGGCTCGGAAAAAGCGCCGAGGAACCATTCCCTGGTTGCTTGGCTAAAACGGCTGATAGCGCCATCCGACGCTTTCGGCTCCTGCATTCCTCCATCATGCCCCACGGCTCCGACAGAATAAGCCGGAGCCGTGGGGAGATGCTCAGACTGCTTGGAACGCGGTGATGGTCAGGAGCTTGATACCTGCGTTGCTGCAAGCATCGTGGGGTTCCGCGATGAACAGTGACGCAGTGTCATTCGGCGGGTAGATCCGGAACCCGGCCGCAGCCACCTTGGTGCAATCGCCGTAGTTGCCGGCCTGCGTGTACCGGATTTCAGCCCAGGCAGACTTGCCAGGAGCAAGCTCGATTTTTGTGACCGGCGTTGTGGTTTCGCGGGTGGCCGGTTCGCCGATCGGTTCACCAGCGGCGTCGGCAGTCAAGGAGACCCCGGCGAATCCTTCCAGGATGCAGGGGGCCGTGCCGGAGTTGGTGAGGATCAGCTTTTCGTAGATGCTGCCGGCCGCGCCGCCGCCGGTGGAATCCGTGGCCGCGGTCAGCGAGTCAGCTTTGCAGAGACCGGGGGCGGCAGGGGCGGCGGACGTCGCTGTTGGCGAGGGAGACGGAGTGGTGGTTGCCGTCGCTGAAGACGAGGCCGACGCAGACGGGGTTGATGAAGTGGGCGGGGCACTGCTTGTTCCCGCCGGGCTGGGGCTGGGCCCACAGGCCGCAAGAAGCAGCAGTGAAGCGGCTGCCGTCGTCGTGACAAGTCCGGTTTTGATGCGCTGAGTCCACATGGGCACCAGCCTTGCTGCGGGTGTGACGGGAGTCAATTCAGCCACGGGCAAGGGTGCGGATTGGCGCCCGGATTGTGATCTTCCGGGCGCCAATCCAGCGTCAGTTACTTGGAGTCGACCTTGGCGACTGCCGGCTTGGCGGAACGGCTGCGGAAGAACGCCGCGCCGCCCAGGCCGAGTCCGGCGATGCCTGCGATCAAGCCCGCCCAGCTACGTGCCTGCGAACCGTCGTCGGTCACGGCTGCAGCTTGTTCCGTGGACTCGGTGGATGCGGCGTGGTGGTCACCCGCGGCATCGGCCGGGGTGATCGCGATGGCCGGTGCGGGCGACTTCAGGTCATCCTCGCTCTGGCCGTCTTTGGGGATCTCGATCCAGTCCGTCTTACCCGTCTCGCAGGTCTGGTACGTGGGGAAGTAGATAGTCTTGCCGGCGGCATCCGGCAGCTTGACCGAGAGCACCAGTGCATCACGCATGTGCGGATCAAGCGGTGCCTTGGCCGTGTAGACGATCTGGCTGGTCCGCTTGGTGATGGACGTGCCATCCTCCAGTTTCCTGGGCTCAGTCAGGTTCTCTGTGACCTTCTCCACCGTCCAGTTGGCGTTCACGGTGGGTGTTGCGTCGGTCAGTTCCTCAGGCAGGCTGATGGCAATCTTGGTGGTGCCGGACGTACCGCAACCGTGGGGAACACCAAACGTGAGCAGCGCATAGGAATTGGCGGCAGTCTTGTTGGGATCCACGGAAACGTGAGCGGATGCTCCTGCGATTCCCGCCATCATCAGGGCAGCTGTGCCACCAGCGACGGCGGTTGCGGACAGGGTACGGCGGAGCGAGGACTTCTTCATGGGATTGCCTTTCGGGGGCGCCCATTGAGGGGCGCGGGGTACGGGTTGTGGGCCCGTCACCATGCAAAGGCTTTGCGGTTGCGGCGCGCAGTGGCGTCACGTTGGTGCCGGGCGGAATTAAGGAAGTACGACGACGGCGGGCGGGCCTCGTCGGCTGTCTTGCCTTAGGTTCCGCCAGGGGCGGGGGATGAAAACGTCAGGTGCGCCTGCAGCCAGCGGCGAGGCACCGGCGTCGGGCCTGAACACCAAGCTGGGCAGGGAGAGCAGCGGACGCAGCCACGCGGCGAGCTGCCACAGCGCGTCCTCGCCCTTGGCCAGGACGACGGCGGAAGCAAGGGTGGCCAGGATGTGACTCAGCAACATCAAGGCGCCGAAGGCTGTCCCGAGCTCATGGGTGTGGGTCGCTGCGATATCCATCCCGGGGGTCAGGGATTCGCCACCGAGGTGGTGGTTCCCTCCTGGACCGATGGCCGTGATGGGGCTCAGGGCAGTGAAGGCCTCGTGAAGCGCCAACTGTCCTGCGCCCAAAAGCGTCGTCATGGTGACGACGTTCAGCTTGAAACGCGTGGCCAGCGTTGTGGCCAACGCCGTCAATGCGACGAGCGCCAGCATTACTGGGGTAGTCGGAAGCGCTCCACCACCCACCACGTGTGCCCCGGCCGCGAGGAGCACTATCACCAGGGCGATCGCACTTGATCGCAGAGCATGAAAAGGTGCCCGAATCTGCGTTCTACGCACGGGTCCTCCCTCTTCTCTGCGGCCGCTGCCTGATTGTCAGCGTCTTGATTCTATCGGGAGTTCGGTGCCGGTCTGGCCTCGGATGGGTGCGTATGTGGATAGTGACGCCGAGGAGTAGCTCTCACGGCTTTGGCAGCGTGAATGTCGTGGGATCTAACCCCTCGCGCCGCACGAACGTAGCTTCAGGCGGTTCGGGAACGCGTGGTGAGCCCGCAGGCGAACGTCGACGGCGGAGCTCAAGTTTCAGGCTCTCCTCACCGCGCGCCATGGCCCAGTGGTGATTGGCGGAGAAGGCGGGTTTGAGGAGCCAGCTCAGGCGGCGCAGGAGGGGTTTGGCTGCGCTGACCCGCCAGTCGTAGGTGATGACGACTTCCGGGCCGTCGGTCTGGAACGTCCAGCGGCCTGTGCCGTTGAGATCGCCCTTGGCTGTCAACGCGAAGCCGTCCAAGGTGACCGGTTCGGTAACAGTGAGGCGCCATTTCAGGGTGTAGGGGAGCCACCCCTTGGTATGGAGGTCAAAAGAAGCGCCAACGCCGTCGGGGCCGCCGTGGGCCACGGGCGTGACTGTGAGGTAGACGGCGGGCCACCATTGTTTGAGCGTCCCGGCGTTGCCCAAGACGTCCACTACTTCCTCGCGGGTTCCGGCGACGCGCCACACCGTGACGAACTCGTAGTCGGTGCTCTTGCCTGTTCGCTTGGCCATTGTTGCCTCCACGGTCCGCGTCGGTTCCGAGGGTGTCATCCGGCATCCGGGCTTAATCTACTCCTGGACGCGCCGAAGGGTTAGGTCTCACGGCTTTGAGAGTACTGAGATCCCGCCGCGGCGACGGGACAGTTAGGCGATGGGACAGTTACTCGCCAGCGTTCTCCCGCGATGTAATGCCGAAAGGCGTGGACTGGAGCTCAGTGAAGTTTCCGACGCTTGCCCGCACCGTGCACTGTGGCGTGATCTGCAAGGCCGTCACTGTGAGCCCTGAGCTGTCCACTGCCAAAGCACCGCCGCAGCCGTCGGAGAATCGCACGCCCTTTTCACCGCCGGTGACAGCGGAGAGCATTTGCGAAGGTTTGCCTGAAGCGGGGCTGACGTAGAGCGGATTGAGTTCATCGGCCCCGCCGGCCCACACGGGAACCAGAGTGATTTTCAAGGGGCTGGGCGTTACCACCCGGGCAGGCGTCCGCACCTCCACACCCTTTAGTCGTTGGACGGGGTAAGCGGTGCCTTTGACGGCAGGATCCTGGGTGGCTGCCGTGGTTGCCTGGGACGCGGCGCGCAGCCACCCGTCCAATGCCTTCTGGTCTGCGGGTGCCACCGGCACCTTGGCGGTCAGCTGCACTGACCCGCCGGCGGGGAGCTCCACGCCGGACAGTTTCCAGCCGCAGGCCACATCCACGCCGGTGACGGAGGCCTGGTTTCGGCTCACGGTGCCGCCATCCCACGTCACAGCGGGGCATGATTCTCCATCAGCCAGCCCCGGAATGACCTCGAGGAACTCACCAGACAAGGGCGCCTTCTGCGCCGAGTAGGACACCGTCAAGCGGACCTGTCCGGATGACGGCTCATACGTGGCACTCCGGGAAATGGTGAGCCCCGTGGGTAGGGCCGGGTCTTGCAACTGCGCCGACACCTGCTGTCCGGGAGGCGTGGGGGCGGCCTGCTGGGTGGCGGGGGACAGGAGAACGAAGCCCACTACCATCGCCACGATCAGTAAGACCGCGCCACAGGCAAGGAGCAGCGCTTTGCGGGTCCGCCAAAACGGGGTGGCCTCCTTCTCCCTTGGCCGCTCCTCCGCCATCGGCCGGATTTCGCGGCGTGGCATGGGGCGGGCAATGGTGGCGCTGCCGGCTTGCCCGAGGTCCGGGACCACGGCCTCGACGTCGGCAGGTGGGGTCGCCGCAAAGGCCGCGAGTTCGTCATCGGTAAAGGCGCCGCGCACCACCGTGGCAGGACGTTCGACGTCGTCGAAATCTTCGGGGGCTTCCCCCCGGGCGATGGGACTGCTGCCCGCAAGACCGGGTGCCAGCCTCCGGAGCGTCGAAGCAGCCTCACGGGCAGTGGGGCGGGAAGCAGGATCCTTGGACAGCAACTGATCGAGGACGCCCCAGAGTGCGTCGTCCACGGGAATCCGCGGCGGACGTGCGGAAACATGGCGGTATGCAACACTGAAGTCGGTGCCGGGACCCGCGAATGGAGTCCGTCCGGCAAGGAGCTCGTACAGCAGGACGCCCGTGGAGTAAATGTCGCCGGGAGGCCCGGACCGGCCTTGGCTGATGAGCTCGGGAGGCATGTATTGCGGAGTGCCAATAAGTCCGGTGGTCTGGCGGATTTTCTCGCCCACGACGTCGGAAATTCCGAAGTCGGAGACCCTGACGTCCCCGACTTCACGCTCGGACCACGGACGGGCGAGGAGCACATTGTCCGGCTTGATATCCCGGTGGGTTACCCCGCGCGAATGGGCGAAGGCGAGGGCATCGAAGATTTCAGCGGCAACGTTCACGGCATCTTCGGGTGCCAGCGGTCCGGCTTCCTGGACCATGTCACGCAACGAGCCGCCAGCAACGTAGTCCATGACGATGGCGAGCCGTTCACCCTCAACCACCATGTCCCGCACCGTAACGATGTGGGAGTCCTGCAGTCCCAACAGCACGGATCGCTCGCGGACAAACCTCTCCACCAGGGATGGATCATCGGCATGCTCCGGACGCAGCACTTTGGCCGCCAACGTCCGGCCGTCCGTCGAAGTGACAGTCCAGACCTCGCCAACAGCTCCGGAACCAACCCGTTCGCCGAAGCGGTAAGAAGCCCCGAGCGCCTGCCCCGTCTGTGCCAATTGCATGTCCGTACTCTCCAAAGCTATCGATCTGATTCCCAAGGCCATCCAGGGCAGGGCGCCTGCTGCCCGTCCGTTCAGCTCCCGGGGCTTACCGACTGGATGAGCGATATTTGCCCGCCCACCCCTACGTACCCGCGTCCGGCTGTCATCGCCACGGGTGCCTTCCGTGGAAGGCTGGTACCCAGCAGCTCGCCGTCGTAATTTACGTCCGGCTGGAGCAGCACGCCAAGGCGCGATTTACGCACGGTCTTGGTCCAATGGCTGTATAGCCCACGCAGGTCAGTCGCCCGCCCGGCCGCGATGATGCACAGCCCCGGCGGCCCGGAGGCCACGATCCCCGCAATGGACTGGTCCGTGTCCTCGAAACGCTCGGCGTCGTCGATCAGCAGGAACACCGGACCACGCTCGATCCGCAGGGAGGCGAGCAGCGCCGGCACCTCGTCCGCGCCAACGGCCACCCTGTCCAGGCTGGCGGTGGCCAACGGCGAGCGGCGGTCGCAGATGCCCCAAACCTGGGCCGGACCCCTGGAGGTGGCTACGCCACTAACAGCCTCGGCCAAGGCCAGCAGCAAAGTGGACTTGCCCGAACGGGCCGGCCCGGCGATCAGGGCGTGCTCGCCTTCATAGATTTCCAGGAAGGCCGGCGCGAGGTCTGTTTCACGGATTCCCACAGGGATATGCCACGGCTCGGTTTCCAATTGTGGCTTGACGCCCAAATCCGCCATGGTGACGTCAGTAGGCAGGCTCCGGATCGCGGTGGTCTTCGCGGGGGCATCTGCCCAGCCTTGCCGCACGCGATCCACGGCGGACTCGATCCCGATCCCAGGCGTTGCAACGTGCATTTGCAGAGAGGTGCGAGGGTCCACGCATCGCCCGGGGAGTGCCGCGGGGACATTCTTGGACCGCACGCCCAGCGAGGAGTAGTCGTAATTATCGGCGAGCCGGAAAAGCCACTTCTGGAGCGTTACTTCATTCATCACCGAGGGGACCGCTTTGGCGCGGGTGGTGGTCACGGCGAAGGACAGGCCAAGAGCCGGGCCGTCGGCGTAGGCGCGGTACAGCAGGCCCAGAAGTTGCTGCCCTTCAAAGTCCTGGAATTCGTCACGGAGGGATGCCAGGCCGTCAAGCAGCACCACCATGCGGCGATGCGTTCCCGGCGCCGCGCGGCGGCTCTCCAGTTCAGTGCTCAGATGACGCAGGAAACGCGCTTGCTGCTCTTTGGCTCCGGCCCCCGTTCCGACGTATGCCATGGTGTGCGGCAGGCGTTTCAGCATCTCAAGATCCCCGGAGCCCATGTCCAGAATCATCAGATCCAGATCGGTTGGATCTGTCTCCCGTGCAAGCGCCAACGCGATGGAAGCAAGGGTTGTGCTTGTGCCGGAGCCTGCCACACCCATCAGCATCAGGTTGCCCACGGACATGTCCCATCCGGCGGCGGATTGACGCTGCAGTTCAGGCTCGTCCAGCAGGGCCACCTGGACGGTTGACCCATTGATACGGCCCACGGTCGGAAGGACCCGGGGGGACCCATCCACAGCAGCGGCTTCCACCGCGAAACCCTCAAGCTCTACCCGTTCGCCGAGGGCCTCGGGCCACACCTGCCGCGGCGGGGCGTAGCCGGCCTCGCTGTTGGCCTCCACAACGGCGTCGATGAGGAGATCAAGGTCGTTCTCGTCAACCGCTGCGGATCGTGGAACCGCCGGTGCCGGAGCAGGGACGCCGAACTGACGGATGTCGCGAACATCGACGGCGGGACCGCCGTCGAACTGTGCCTGACCGGTGACCAGCGCGGTCTGAACCGGCGTGATGTCGTCCTGGCCAAGTTTCACAAAGGCGCGGCCCATCTGCGCCCTGCCGATGGCAGAAGCGGCGGGTACTCCGATGACGTTGTTGGAATCATCACGGCTTTGGACACGCAACGCCACCCGCAGGTTGGTGTTGGCGAGGATGTCGTCGCTCACCACACCAGCCGGACGCTGCGTAGCCAGGATCATGTGGACTCCCAAGGTGCGGCCCACAGCGCCGATGCTGACGAGGGCGGTCAGCACATCCGGGAAATCCTTGGCCAGCATGGCGAACTCATCCACGACCAGCAGCAGTCGTGGCATTGGTTCGGCCGGGTTCGTGGCCAAGTAGGCGTTGAGGTTGTCGATGCCCTCGCCTGCCTCCGCGAAAACCCGCTGGCGGCGCTCCATCTCCGCTTCCAAAGCGATCAGGGCGCGGTCCGCCAGTTGTTCGTCCAGATTGGAGATGGTTCCGATGGTGTGCGGCAGGCGCTCGCAGGCCTTGAAGGCGGCGCCACCCTTGAAGTCAACCAGGATGAAGTTCAGACGGGTCGGATCGTTGCGGGCAGCGAGGCCGGCAACGAGCGAGCGCAGGAACTCGGATTTTCCAGATCCGGTGGTGCCGCCCACCAGTCCGTGTGGACCGTCCTTGACGAGGTCCAGTGTCAGCGTCCCGTTTTCGCCGGTGCCTATGGGTGTGGAGACACCAGTGGAGGCCTGCCACATCCGGCGGATTGTCGCCGCGTCGGGGCGCTCGTACCCCAGCAAGCCGGGCAGTCGGACCAGCGGGGGCAGGGACGCCCCGGGGACACTGAGTTCGGGATCATCGAAGTGTGCCAGCCGTGTGGCGCAGCGCAGGGCCTCTTCCTGGTCGAGGCCCGCCAGGATGACGTCTTCCACCCGGGTCAGGTCCTCCGGTTGGTCCACGGTGGCCGCAGCATCGGCCCCTACCCTGATGATGGTGGTGCAAGACGCCGGCAATTGCTCCTCGGACGTGGCGATGACGATGCCCGCCACTCGCGGCGGGCGCTGCTGCGGGTTGATGTGGCCGCCCGGGACGGAACGGCCCATGCCGAGCAGTGCCCGTGCCGGGGCGTCCCTGCCTTCAGTGAGGACATCGGAATCGAGGACCACCATAAGAGCGGGCGTGGGCAGTTCTTCCACAGAGTCCTTGAGGGTGCGCAGCATGGCCAGGCTCGTCTCGCGGTGTGCGGACATCCATCGCTCGCCGGTGCTGCTGCCCGTTTGGCGGGTATGGGGAAGCCAGGACGCCCATTCCCACTCATCGGCCCGGCCGGCATCACAGAAAACACCGATTGTCAGATCCGCAGGACCAACGTGTACCGCGGCCTGGGCTACCAGGGAGCGGGCCAAGGCCAAAGCGCCGTCCCGCGAGCCAACGATGCCCACCACGCCGGCGTCGGTCAGGTCCACCAGGACGGGAGCGGCCAAGAGACGGGCTGCTGTGAGGGATTCCCTGACTTTTTCGTCGGGACGCGAGCCGGCAGCCCGGTCCACCTCAGGCTTCCACGGCACGTCACCGGTGCCGGCATGCAGGGCCAGGAAGTCGTCCGAGTCCGCACGGCGCTGCCACAGCGAGGTGGCCGGAAGCGCAGGACGACGAACAACGGTGGCGGGATCGGGGACCATCCGGTGCCTCCGGGCGGTTTCCACCTCAGCGGCCGTACGGATCTGCTGCTCGAACTCCTGGAGGGCTCCGTCAAAGCGCTCTGCCTCTTCCTTGAGTCCGCGGGCGTGGCGCCGCTTCTGCTCGAACCACATACCCACCGCCATCACGGGACTCAGCATGGCGAACATGGCGAAGCGCATGTCCCTCAGGATCATCACCATCGCAACAGCCATAACCAGCGGCGCCAGCACCGTGATGTAGCTGAACTTGTTGGCCGGCGGCACGTCTTTGCGGCTGGGTGGGACCAGTGGGTCGCCAGCCGGGGCGCGGCCGGGTCGCGGAGGTCTGTTGAAGGGAGCGGTCGCTGCCGGCGTCAGGTTGTGCAGGCTCCCCGGAGCGGGAGCAGGTGTCTCCTCCAGGGTTGGCCGGAGGAGAAGGACCGTGCCTCCTGCCGTGATGGTGGCTGTCTGAGTGACCAGGACACCGTCCTCGCCCACGGGTTCGCCATTGACCAAGGTGCCGTTGGTGGAACCTCCATCCACCACCCGCAATCCGTCCTCTTCGCGGCGAAGGCGGAAGTGATCCCACGACGCACTTTCGGTGGGGAGGCTGAGATCGGCCTGGGGAGACCTGCCAACGAGCATGTCGCGCCCCTGCGGAACGTCCACCACACCACCGGTACGCTGACCACCGGCCAGCGTCAGGCTCCACCCCCGTACGCGGTCCGGAACAGGCCAGGGCGCTCGCGAGATGCGGCTGCCTTCGAGCAGAATCAGTTCGGAGAGTGGCGTGGCACCCCGGACCTCTGTCTCATTGACGAACACCGGCTCGTCCGGCGAAACCCTGGGCCCGCCGGCGGCTTCCACTAAGTCGGACAGCGTGATGGCGGGCGCAGCATGGGCAACCTCGCACTCAAAACGACGATCGTCCAAGTCGATAAGCACACGCACCAGGGCGCTCCTCCTGTAGTGGATCTGTTCCCTTCAGACGTGGGGACAGAAAGATTGGGTTAGGGGCTGGCTGGCGCCGGGACCCAGACGAGCCGCGGGGCGTTCTCATCCGCCGGACGGAGACCGAGGTCCTGAGGGGATGCGTAAACCGGGGTTGCTTCAGCGGTGAGCGCCTGGGATTGCGAGAAGTCCAATGTCGGTCCGGCGAGGCCTTCTCCGGGACCGAAGGACATGGTGCGAAGAGACGCTGCCACCTTCGACGGATCGTTGCTCCCGGCCAGGGCTCCTGCTCGGACCAAGGCCACCACAGCATCGTGGCTGCGTGCATCCGCGGCCCAGGCGTCCGCCGAGAACGGAGTATCGTCCGTCAGGTTCTTGATTTCCGGATTCCCGGTGGCCAGTCTGATGCCGGCAAGGAATGCTGACATTCCCCGCCCTTGGGCGTCCTGCTGGAGCGCGACAGCGTCGCCGGTTGCCGGCGCAATGCTGACCAGCTGTCCTGAAGCAGTGCCGTCCAACTCCGAAAGCGAGGACGCGAACGCGGGGGTAGTGGCGCCGTCGGGAAGTATCAGCGGAACTGACACGTCGCGTGACTGGAGGGCTTGGACAAGCCGGGCCAAGCGTTGCGGGGTGGCTGCAGACACCACAACAGCGTCTGCGGGGTTGGCAATCCGGGTTCCTTCAGCGTCTGCCGGCGCATCCTTGGACGGCGGCCGAAGCTGGTCGCCTGTACGGATGGCGGCTTCCTGGGCCAAACCGGACACGTCGGAGAAGCCATCCAGTGCCAGTGTGTCAGCGGGAGTGACGGACGCCGGGACCTGACCGCCGTCGCTGACCAGCAGCACCCGGCTCTTGCCGGCAAGTGCGGTGCCCAGGCCGGCCTGGACAGAGGCCGCCGTCGGTCCGGTGGTCCACGTGGTTTGAGCTGGCTCCGAAGCTTCCGAGTAGGGCAGGATGACGGGCAGGCCCCGCTCCTCAGCGGCCTTCGCTGCTGCACGGGCTTGCGGCCCTGTGCTGGCAACGAGAACGCCGGACACACCCTGCTCGGCGAGGGTTGCAACGGCAGCACGGGCCCCGTCTTCGGTACCTTGGTCGTTTTGGGTGGGGAGGGCGACTGTCGACCCGCCTTGGGCGAAGCGCTGTCCGGCAACTATGGCACCCTGAGCTGCGCGGTTGTACTCGGAGCCAGGTTCGCCGGACTGGCCGAACGTCATGACGACGCCGATCGAGAAGTCCGCCGGCAGGCCGTCAGCCTTGAGGGCGACCGGAACTGTTGCGGCCACAGGATCGGGCCGGGGTGCTTCCGTGGGGCGGTTCAGCGTCATGGTCAGGACCACGGCAGCAGCAATAACGACGGCGGCTCCCGCAGCGATCAGGGCGAAGAGACGGTTCCGGGGGTTCACGCGTTGCCGCCGATCTTCAGTGTGTAGAGCGTCTGTGACGTCGCACCTGCCGGGACTTCGAGTTGGAACGGCGGGAGTTCATCCACGGCAGTGAGCGAGGCCTTGAACTGGGCCTGGCGCAACAGGAGTCCTGCAACGTCGCGGGAGCGGATGTTGGCGTAGCCCTCAGCATTCTGGGAGGCCAGGGCCAACTGGAAGTCCGCGGTGTCCGCTTTGGCCGCGCTGGTGGCCATGGAGCCGAGCAGGCCCGAGCCGTTGACCGCGCGGTCGCCAAGGTCCAGCATCACTTTGTTGAGGCTGGAGGCGAGAAGGGCGCTGGCACCTTCGACGTCGCGGGTGGAGCCGGACGTGCTGGACGCGATGTTGTCCAACGAGGACTGCGTGCTCTTGGACAGGGCGGCTGTCAAGTCACCGCTCTGCCCCAACAGCTCGTCCCGCTGTTTGTTGACCGTCCCCTCGGCATCCTTCACAACGTCGTCCGAGGTGGACTTCAGCCCGGAAATGGACCGGTTGAAGGCTGTGGTTACGGCTTCAGAGCTGGCATCGCCGATGTCGGCAACCTGACGTACCTGTTCGCCCACGGTTTTGTAGACCTCGGCAGCAGTTTCGGCAGAGACGTCGCGGAGGGATTCCTTGATCTTTTCGCCAAGGCCGTCCTGCTGCTCTTTCAACTTCGCGAGTGCGGTCGTCACTGTTCCGGAGGAGTCAATCGCGTCAGCGAGTGCAGCATCCAGCGCCTCAAGTCCCCGTTTGGTGCCGTTGACGTTTCCTGTCGCGGCGCCGTCGAGCGTTTTGACGGCTGACTTGATGGCCTCCAGTTTGGTGTCGGCGTCGTCGAAGGTGGCCTCCAATGCCGAGAATGCCTGGCCGATCGCTTGGTCGGCGGCGCCGGTGTCGGTGGCTGCAAGGACCTGGTCCCAGGCAGTTGACTGGCCTTCAAGCCGCACGTCCAAAGGCTCCTTGAACCCCGGCGGCGGATTCAGGGCAGGTGAGGGATTTCCGTCCTCATCAGTCGGTTCGCACGGCACTGACGTCAAATAGGAACGCAGCCGCTCCACCTCCTTCGCGGACAGCTTGCCCTTGCCGGGGAGGAGGCCATCATCGGAGAGCTTGCACAGCTCATCCGCCACCTTCTGGTTCTGCTGCAGCATGGAGCCGTTCAGCCAGGTTCCCTGACCGAGTTCGCCCTTGGCCGCCTTGGCATTGGTGGCGATGGCGAGCAGTTTCTGCCGGAGCGTATCAATGCTGCTTTGCGCTGCGGTAGCCGCTTTGCGGGTCGCGGCTGCAGTGTCGGAGGCTGACTTGATGGCTGTATCCAACACCGCGAGGGCTTTGGTGTAATCCTCCGAGGTCCCGGAGCCGTCAAGCATCGCACCGAGGTCGGTGCGCACTTTTTCAAGTGCGACGGCGGAAGTCGCCTGGTCTTTGATCGCGCCTTCGACGACCTGTGGCTGGAGACCGGAGACGAGTTCGTCGCCTTTTTGCACCAGGCCCAGGAGCGCGCCGGTCACGGTCACAGCGGAACCATAAAGAGAGCAGGTCATGGAACCCTGCTCAGCGCACTCCGCAGGCGTGGGGTTCTCGGGTCCCATGGTTGCTCTAAGGGCACCGGCGACGGTGTCCCGGCAACTCGCGCTGACCTTCGCGTAGGCATCCAGCTGTGAGGACATCGTGAGAACGCTGGAGTACACGGTGGCCGCAGGCGCTGCCTTGGCCACCTCGGCGGTGCAACCGTCACCGGTGATGGGAGAGACCGGGGGCGTGGCGGACGTGTCACCCAGCATCGCGTCCACGGCGGAGACCGTCAGCTTCAACTGGGACATGGTGGTGGATTGGGTGGCGGTGGTTGACGACTCCAAGTCAGTGCCGAGAACCTTCAGCTGCTGCTTCAGGTCTGACATCGTTGCAGCCAGAGCCTGCGAGTTATCGCGCAGTTCACCGGCTGTCTTGGCGCCGAGGGTCTGTGACGTTGCCTGCAGGTTCCGGCGAACCTCGGTGATGGTTGACCCGGCCTTGGCCAGGACCGTGTTGACGTCTGATACCAGTGAGATCGTCCGGCGCTGCAACTCCATTTCCGAACCTGTCCCGGAGGAGAAGGCGCTGGAGAGCACGCCGTTGGCACTGAGGTCCGTGTTGAGGCCGGGCTGAACAGCGACGTCGAATTCGGGAACCTGGAAGTCCTTAACGTCTGCGGCGAGACGCAGCGTCGTGCTCGCCCCGGAACGTGGTGGAGCCAGGACTGTGGCCCATTGGACAACTGTGGCGCCGTCTTCGGTGCTGCTCAGGACGCCGTTGGTACCTGTGGTGCCGTCGGCTGATCCGGGTGTTACGTCGTCCGCCCGGATGCCCGGGAGCTTGGTGGACGCAGCGATGGTCAGCGGGGCGCCTACCAGTGCGGTGTCAGAGCGGGCCTGGCCGGCGGCGTCGTACTGAATGGTCTGTGGTTTGACGGTGAGGTTCTCAAGCGTCAGGTTGATCTCTACCGGGCCCGTGTGGCCTTTCAGTTCGGCGAGATCGGAACCCGATTTCTCGCCGGCACGGTACTGGAGGCTCACGCGCACCGGGAGTTCGCCCACTACTTGGGCGGTGTCATATGTGGTGTTTTCCGCCGAGGAGTCACCCGCAGCGGACACAGAGATGGTGGTGCCTTCAATCTTCTGCACTCCGGCGGCTGGGGACAAGCCCACACGGACGCTCTGCAGGAGTTTGACGGGGTTGGCCACCGGCTCTGGCTCGGGAGTCTGCGTGCACGACGTGGTCGCGATCAATCCCAGGGCAACCAAAGCGATGCCTAATGCGCGGCCCGGGGGGATGCGACGCCCCGGGTGGTGCTGGTTAAAACTAGCCTGCCTGGGCATGGATCGTCCCCTCATTCGTTCACGGCGCCTTGAGTATCATACGGGGTTGCGCTCACGAATGGATAAATCAACCTGCGGGCATATCGCCGCAGGTCACAGTCCTTCACGCAGGGGAAACGTTATTTCTCTGTTTGTTGGATTTATTGGGTGGTGTTGGTAGTTTAGGCATCGTCTGGTCGCCTGGGTTTGTTTGGCTTGGGTGTTGCGATTGTTCTTATTGGGAGGAAAGTTCTATGTCGCGTGTGTTGTCTACTGAGCAGGCCAAGGCTGCTATCGGTCAGGTGCAGTCGATTATTACTGGTGGGTTTACAGATCAGATTTCTGCGTTGGATGCGCAGGGTCGTGTGTTGTCGGATCCGAATGTGTGGGATGGGCCGTTGGCTGCTGAGTTCCGGGGTTCGACGTGGCCGGAGACGAAGGCTGCGTTGGATAAGGCCAAGGAGGAGCTGGAGCAGTTGCGGGGTCAGTTGCAGAAGATCTCGCAGGATATTTTCTCTGCTGGTGGCGGGGCCTGATTCCTTTTTGCTGTGAGTGTTAGGGCCGGGTGATCGTGCCGCGTTGGGGCCGTTGGGGCCGTTGATGCGTGGTGTGGTTGCCCGGCCGCTGCGCTGTCTGTTGGTGTCGGCTCGTGTAGCGCGTGCCTGGTTGTGTGATGCCGGTGTTCTTGTGGTGCCGGGTTTGTGTGGGTTGTTGGTTTTGTTCGCGTTCTTGTTCAGTGGGGGGCTGTGGTTGTGACCGAGTTCGTTGAGATGCCGTTGTTGCCGGATTCCGGTTTTGCTCATGGTGGCCGGTTTGTGTATGGGGTTGCCGAGGCGGTGAAGGGTGCTTTTGAGTCTGCAGCGTCGCGGGTTGTGGAGCATTCTGGCTCGCGTGCCCCGTTGGTGACGGGGGCGGGGGAGGATTTCCGGGGGCATTTTTCGGAGGTGTTTGCCGCGAACGCGGCCACGGCGTCCCGGGACGCGGAGTCCCTGGCCTCGGCGCTGCGGACGGTGGCCGGGTATGTGGGGACCATGATTTCCGAGGCGCGGGACGAGGATGACCGGCGTCGGCGGAACAACGAGTGGGTGCGCCGGCATAACAACCGCAACATCGGCGATCACATTCATGACTTTTTCAATGGTGAGGAACCGCGGCCGACTATGGAGCCGGGCAGTGCGCCGTCGTTCCCGTCGGAGTCCCCGGTGTCGGGAGCGCGGGAGACCCCTGGCCCGGGTGGCGGGTTTGGGGGCGGGGTCTCCTCGGCCCGCCCGGAGTCGTTGCGGAGTTTCGCGGCGGGTTCGCGTGGCCTCGATGACGGGATCGCGTCGGTGCCGGGGTCCTTGGGGTCGGAGTTGTCTTCGTTCGCGGACCGGTGTGGGTGGGGCCGGATTAGCGCTGCTGGTGTGGTGAGGGCGTTCCGGGAGTATTTGCGGTTGAACGAGGCTGATGCGGCGTGGGCGGTGGTGGTCGCGGACGCGTTTGCTGCCGCCGGCAGCGAGGGGGCGGTTTCGACCCTGTCGGACGCGGCGGTGAACGAGGCGTTGGCAGCGGCGGGGGTTTCGGGGACCCGGACGGGCCTGGTCATTGACCCGCCCACCGCGGCCGGGGCGATGCCCACTTCCGGGTATGCCAATGACCCGGTGAACACTGCCACGGGGAACTTCATTGAACCCGAAACAGATCTCGGGTTCGCCGGGGCCGCCTCGGATTTGGCGGTCACCAGGATGTATAACTCCCTCGGCTCCGGGCTTACGGGTGACGGGGTGTTCGGTCCGGGGTGGGCCTCGGTCCTGGACCAGCACCTGGTGATCACTGATGAGGGTTGCCGGTGGGTGCTGGCTGACGGCCGAGCGGTGGACTTCCCCCGCGAAGGGGCCGGCTGGGCCCGCGCCGTCGGGGAGAATTACTGGCTCACCCAGGAGCCGGTCACGACACCGTGGTTGGCGGAGCTGTCCTCCGTCCCGGAGGGTGTTTCCGAGGTGCTGGTGGTGCGGGATAACCAGGGCGGCTGGTGGGCTTACACCACCGCCGGGGTGTGGCTCGGGACTGGGGCAGGACCCGGCCGGACCATCTCCGCCCACCGCAGTGACGTGGTCGATAGTGGTGGGCCGGGGGCGGTTGACCGGTTGGTGCATGCGCGGGGCCGGTTTGTGGAGATCGACTACGTTGACGGTGTGGTCGCGGTGGTGCGGGGTTCGGATGGGCGCCGGGTCCAGTACGGGTACGACGCCGAGGGCCGTTTGGTCAGTGTGGGTTCGGAGACCGGGACCCGTACGTATCGGTGGAACGAGGCCGGCCTGATCGACTCGGTGGTCTCGGCCGCGGGGGTGGTCGAGGCCGAAAACAGCTATGACGAGGCCGGCCGGGTGGTTTTGCAGGTCACGCAGCATGGGCGGCGGACGAGGTTCGCGTATCTGCCGGGCCGGGTCACGGTGGTTTCGGATGAGGACGGGTCCCGGTCGAATTCCTGGGTCGCCGATGCGAAGGGCCGTCTGGTGGGGGTGTTGGACGCGGAGGACCGGCGCCAGTCCATGTCCTATGACGGGCATTCGAATCTGGTGTCGTTGACCGAGCGTGACGGCGCGGTCACGGTCCATGGTTACGACGCCCGGGGCCGGAAGATCCGCACCGTGACCCCGGAGGGCGCGGACCTGACCTATGGCTGGGACGGGCAGGACCGGATCACCACCCTGGTCACCGCGTCCGGTGCCGTCGTGACCTATGAGTACGCCGATGACCTCTCCCGGGACCCGTCCGTGATCGTGGATCCGTTGGGTGGCCGGACCGTGCTGGTATGGCGGGACGGGCTCCTGACCCAGGTCACGGACCCGGGCGGCGTGGTGATCGGTTTTGAGTACGACACGTTCGGGGACCTGATCGGAACCCGGAACGCGGCCGGTGACACCGCGAGGATCATGCGGGACCAGGCGGGCCGTCCGGTGGAGGCGTTGAGCCCGTCGGGGGCCGCGACCCGGTTCGCCTATGACGACGCCGGTGTGCTGGTACGCCGGGCGGATCCGGACGGGGCGGTGTGGGCTTTTGAGCACGACACCGCCGGCCGGACCACGGCAATGGTTGCCCCGGATGGGGGCCGGACCGAATTCGAGTACGCCCCCAACGGTGAACTGGCCCGCACCACCGACCCGCTCGGGCGCAGTATCGAACGGGTTGTTGACGAGCTCGGGAACATTACTGCTGCGGTGTTGCCGGACGGGGCGAAGTGGGGGTTCACCCACGACAACCTCTCCCGGCTGGTCGGCATCACGGATCCTGCCGGGCATGATTGGGTGCGGGAGTACGACACGGTCGGTGCCCTGACCGCCGTCGTGGATCCGACCGGGGTCCGGACCGCAGCGGCCACGGACCGGTCCAACGGCACCGCGACCCTGACCGACGCGTTCGCCACGAACACGTACAGTTTTGATGAATTCGGTCGGCCCACGAAAGTCGAGGCCGCGGATGGGTCCGCGGAGCTGGTGTCCTATGACGCGGCGGGGAACCCGGTCGAGTTGGTCGATGGCGAGGGCGGGCTGACGGTCCTGGGCCGCGACGCCGCGGGGAAGATCACCTCGATCACCTCACCCACGGGGGCGGTGACCCGGTTCGAGTACGACTCCTGCGGCCGGCCGTTCCGCAGTATTGATCCGGTCGGGGCGGTCACGGAACTGTCCTACGACCCGGATCAGCGCCTCACCGCGAGGACACTGCCCACCGGGGAGGTCGAAACCTTCGCCTACGACGCCTGTGGCCGGTTGACCGCGAAGCACACCCCGGGAGAGGGGACGGCCCGGTACGGGTATGACCGGTGCGGGCGGCTGACCTTCTCCCAGGATTCCTGGTACGGGACCCGCCGCTTCAGCTACAACGTGGCCGGGGAGCTGGTGTCCACGACGAATGGTGTCGGCGGAGAGACAAGGTTCGAGTACGATACCCGCGGCCGCCTCACCCGCATCACCGACCCGCTCGGTGGGGTCACCACCCGGACGTATACGGCCACGGACCAAGTCGACACGGTGACGGACCCGCTCGGCCGGGTCACGACCGCGACGTATGACCCGGCAGGCCGGCAGCTGTCGCAAACGGACCCGGACGGTCACACGACCACCTGGACCTACGACGCTGCGGGGCGGGAAGCGTCCACGTCGGTGGACGGTGCCCTGATCGCCGCCATCAGCCGTGACGTGGCTGGCCGGCGTGTGGTCATCACGGACCACACCGGTGGGGCGGGGTATGCGGTGGAGCACGAACTGTGCTTTGACCGCCGCGGCCTCCTCACCAGCCGCACCAACGGCACCGGGAACGGGACGCTGTCATGGGAGTATGACGGCGACGGGAACCGCACCGGATTCACCGACCCCACCGGGACCACCACCCGCTACACCCGCGACCCCGCAGGGAGGGTCGTGAAGGTCTCCAACCCGTTGCTCGGGGACGCCGCCTTCACCCACGACCCCTCCGGGCGGATCACCACCGCGACCGCCGGGAACTACACGCAGGAATGGGTATACCGGGACGGGAGCCTTGCAGAGCACACCCGTACCACCACCAATGACCCGGGCACAGCGGATGTGACACTCATCGGCCGCGAAGACGGCGGGCGGATCACCACCCTGGCCCGGAACGGGGTCACTACCCGGTACGGATACGACACCGCCGGGCAACTGACCACCGCAACCACCGGCGCCACCACAGAAACAGGAACCACCGCTGCGTCGGTGTTGGAATGGGTGTACGACGCCGGTGGCCGGCTGCTGCGCGAAACCACCCCCACCGGGTCACGCACCTACAGCTACGACGCCGCGGGCCAGCTCCTTACTGTTACGGAACCTGACGGTGCCCGGACCGAGTTTGTGTATGACGGACTGGGCCGCAGGGTCAGGGTGATCGGGGCGGACGGGTCCTGGACCGAGTACGCGTGGGGCCCCGCCGGCTACCTCACCGGGACCGTCGAGAGGGACCGGGACGGGGCCGAGGTGTCCCGTCACCGGCTCCACGTTGACGCGCTCGGTGAACTTGCCACCGTGGACGGGACACCGTTGTGGTGGGACACCGCCGCACCCGTACCGACCCTCGCCGGTGCCAACACCACCCAAATCCTGTCCCTGCCCGGCGGCGTCACCGGCATCGGCGACGCCTTCACCGCCCCGGGCTGGCGTGCAGCCCGCCCCACCGACCAGCACGACCCCTGGGCCGTCCTCGGAAACCCCACCACCCCCAACCCGGGCAGCCCTGGAGTTGCTAATGCGGGCTTCAGTAGTGTGTTGCCGTCCGGTATTACCCTGACCGCCGGCGGCGGGATCGACATCGCAGGACTCGAATGGCTCGGCCAGCGCGCCTACGACCCGGCCACCCGGGGATTCCTCTCCACCGACCCCCTCGCCCCCGTCCTCGGAGCCGGCTGGGACGGTAACCCCTACTCCTACGCCGGAAACAACCCCCTCAACACCACCGACCCCACCGGACTGCAACCCCTCACCGACGCCGACCTGAAAGCCTACGACCAGTCGGCCGGTAGCCATTGGGAATACGTCGTAGCGGGGCTGGCCGTAGCTGGTGGTATTGCTGCGATGTTCGTCCCGGGACTCAACATCATTGCTGCAGGAGCTATCGCCGGGGCACTTACTTCCGGTGGGATATCCGTTTTCTCGCAAAAGGCGCAGACGGGTGCTGTGGACTGGTGGTCCGTCCTGGGCAACACCGCAGTAGGCGCGGTAACTGGCGCTGCGGGCGGTGGCGCCGCCATGTGGACCAAGAGCATCCTTGCTTCCGCACCTGCTGGCCAAGCTGCCGCAGCGCTTGGAGTCAGTGCGGGTGCCAATGGTGCCATAGGTGCGGTCGCAAGCGGGGCTTCATATCTTGTTCAGAATGGCTGGCAAATCAAGAACGGGTGGGACTTCGCCGGCAAGACCGCTGGTGGTGGCCTGGGCGGCGCCGTCGGCGGCTTGGCCGGGCCCGCCGGCGGAACGATTGCAAGGAACATGACACTTTCGGCGAGTGGTTTTGGTGCAAAGGTTGGAACAGCGGCCATAAGCGGCGTCGGTGCGGGTGCGGGATCCATGCTGGAAAACGTTGTTGCTGGAGACCCGATTGACCCGGCTAAGGCCGGCGTAACGGGACTATTCGGTGCTGGTGCTTCAGGGCTGTCAAGCACAATAAGCGCAGGTGCTGCCTCGATGCCGGGCCGGCTCCCGAACCTTACCCAGAATGGCGTAGACACGCTGCGGCAGATGCCTTACTTCGCGCCTCGAACATGGAGCGGCATGATCAATCCCCATCAGACGAATACTGTAGGGCTGTGGAACGGTGGCCTTGCGGGTGGAGCCGTTGGATTCGGTGGGGATCTCTTCCAAGGCCGTCTTGGCTGGTGACAAAACGGATTCAAGAAAGTTGGTAGTTGTGGTAAAGAATCGGCGAAGTCCCTGGAAGGGCCTGCTGATCATCAGCGGGCTGGTGTTGTTGGCCACGATCTCTGTGATGGTTTTTGTGCCGAACGACAAGGTTCTGGTGGAGGTCGGGTCGTTACTTGCAGGTCTGGCTTTGGGTGCCTGCTTTCTTCGGTTTGGTGTACCCCGGCCCTGGATGGGTTCTGTTGTCCTGGTTTTGTTCGTTATTGTGTGGTTCATTTTGGGTGCCTCGGGGTATGCCTGGTTTGGCGGATTCCTTGCGGGAACGATTGCAGGCCTGGCTTGGGGGCGTGCTGCAAAGATCCGCACAGTGGCACCTACGGCTCCTTGGACGGTGGATAAGCGGGGATTTGGATCACCAGCGGAGGCCCGACGGGTGGCGGATGCCGCCCTGCGGTCCCTTGATGGGGCTAAACAGGGGCGATTGACGGTCGAGCACGGGTCAGCGCGTTTTGAAGTGGCGGGCGCTGTTGGCACCGGAATGGTCTGTCACCGGAATGCTGTTGCTGCTGATGAAGGTTCGTGGGCGGTGTTGGTCCATCCTGATGGGCGAACGGACCAGTCCGTGGAGGTTCCCATGGGTGGCATGAAGGGATTGATGCCTTCGTATTTGGTTCATGACTTGGACGCGGTCGCAGGGGCCCTGGCTGATTTTTTCAGCAACCCCAAAGCATCATCGTTTGGCCCTGAATGGCGGACTGGTGACGAGGCCGAGGCGACCCGGCTGACGGGGCGATAAATCCGAGGAACGACAATCAGTGCCATTTTCAGCGACAAACTTAGCTCTCATGTCTGATGGTGGCGAGCAGGCGGGATATTTTGACGAGCGAACAGAGTCTCTAAAAAACGTAGCCTGGGCAATCAGGGGAGAAACCGAGAAGATCACCCCGTATGTCCCGTTAGGGCCGACTGATCTGCAAGAGGCCCTATTGGAAGGAACGTCGAATGCCAGCGGTTAAGACGCATATACGAATTCTCACGGCCGCGACGGCCGTGCTCATGATGGGAATGACAATAACCGCATGCGCTGAGAAGGAGCCAAGCACGACAATGTCTGACGATGCGACGCCTGACAAGACAATCAGTGCCAGGGAAGGGCGGGATCGCGTGGTCGAACTCGTCATCAACGCCACCAAGCAGCTCGACGTCACCGGTTGGTGGCCCCGCAACGGCGTCGCCGGAGCACAGGAGTGCTCCCTCGGAAAGGGCGAGAAGGGCGCCAGCTATGGTTACGACCACTGGGCACCCCAAGGAATCGACCATATAGAGGACGCCAAACGGGTAGCCGAGTATTGGAAATCCCTAGGGATGACCGTACGCACCGTGAACCCGACAACACATCCGACCGTTTTCGCAGAGGGTGGTCCTGTCCTTCGGGCTGAGTTCGATACTGATGCATCTGACAAGTCGTACAGCGTTGGTGCCACTGCTCCCTGCTCGCCGGGAGACGCTCGGGAGCTCAACGTTGAAGATCAAGCCGAGCGGGATCACGGCAAAGTACTCCCCGGGGACGAAGGCGTTGTCGTTCGAAAAGACCCGCCGCAATAACTCCCTGTTGGTAGCGTTCTCCTTAAGCCTGAAGACGATATGCCGAGTCCGCGTTTCCTGACGATTGAGCAGGTAGCGGAGGAACTGGCGGCCAGTGAAGTTCAGATCCGCGCCATGCTCAAGACAGGCCAGCTCAAAGGCATACAAATCGTGGGTGCAACGTCTGGCGGATTGGTCGCCAAGACCTTGAAGACTTCTTCCTGGACGCCTACCGACAAGTCAGTGAACGAAACGCTGCAGGCAACATGGGTGAGGGCTAGAAGGCCGCTCTAGAGACTGGGATCACCAGCATCCTTGACCTCTAAAATACGTAGGCCATGCTGCCCACCGACACAAAGCGCAATCTTTGTCTCCCGGCGCATACACCACATGGAAGTTGCGCCAAGGCTACGCCGTGGGCGCATGTGACAATGCATCCGCGATGGTGACGTTGGCGTTTCGTCAGCATCTTGGTCAAAGGAGGCTTCGGCCCACACGGTTCATTTCGGCATTGAGTACATGCTCGACAGTCCGTTTGAACGTCCACATCCATTGGTCTATGCCCGTATCGGAGGAGGTTGTTGCTAAGGCGCGGTTATACCAGCTCTGCCTTTGCTGGGTTGCATCATCGATAACGAACTTCCCCTAGTGGGCTGTAGCGTTCCTGCGTGCATACCACTTGGTTACCGCATCATGAAGATCGGTAGCGGGAGAGGTCATGCTGGGCTCATTAATGAGGCCCGTTGAATCTGCATGGAGAATCCACGTCCCGCCGGTCTGGGGTCATGTCCCCATCGCTGATGTGAGGCGAACTGCTGTGCAGCAATGGGTTTCCGACTTGAGCGGGGCAGGTAAGGGAGCAACCCTAGTCATTCGAGCGTATGGGGTCTTGGCGGCGATACTCGATGACGCGGTGGCGGATCGTAGGGCTCTAAGTAACCCGGCCAGGGGGTGACGTTGCCGCGGAAGGTCAAGAAGGCTCATGTCTACCTGACCCATGAGCAAGTGCATGCGCTGGCGGACGCCAGCAAATACCCGGCATTGGTCCTTACATTGGCCTACTGCGGGCTTAGGTGGGGCGAAGCAATCGGGCTGAGGGTCAAGCATCTGGACATGCTTAGAAGGCGTTTCTTGATCGAGGAAAACGCGGTGCAGGTGGGGCTCGGTAATAGAGGTGGGGCGCCAAAGAATCACAAGCGCCGCGCCGTGCCATTCCCGCGCTTCCTTGCCGGGAAGCTAGCCATGCAGCGCGAGGGCAAGGGGCGCGAGGATCTGGTGTTCCCTGGCGAGAATGGGCATCATCTTCGGCTGGCGCGTGTCCACGAAGACAACATGAGTTGGTTTGCGAGTGCTGTGAATCGTTCCGGGATTCCGCGCATCACGCCCCACGACCTCCGCCACTCTGCCGCGAGCTTCGCCGTGTCTGCCGGCGCCAACGTCAAAGCGGTTCAAAAGATGCTCGGTCACAGCTCCGCGGCGATGACCCTGGACGTTAACGCTGACCTGTTTGATGGCGATCTTGACGCCGTATCAGACGCTTTAGATCACGCCGTTTCACAATCGGGTGTGGGCAAAGTGTGGGCAGACGCCTAACCCGAGCAAAACAAAAGGCCCTGTTTCCCTCATAAACAAAGGGAAGCAGGGCCTTTCTCATTGGCGGTGACGGTGGGATTTGAACCCACGTTGGCTTTTACACCAAACAACATTTCGAGTGTTGCACCTTCGGCCGCTCGGACACGTCACCAACTGAAATAGGGTACCGGAGTTCAGCCCGGTTCCCCAAAACGAGGCCCCGCGGACCAACGGGAAGAACAAGACAAAGCACAGCCAACTTCCGTCCGCAGCGCCCCACCGATAGATTCGTAAGTACCATGACGATTTCGCGGGAACACGAACTAGAACACGGACACGAAGCCCACGCCTACTGGGTCACCGAGACGGGCGATGGTGAGCTGCGCTCCGAGACCATCGCCAAACCCCAAGAAGGCGAAGCCCTCGTCAGGACCCTGTACTCAGGCGTCAGCCGAGGCACGGAGCGCGTGGTCCACGAAGGCCGCGTCCCGGAGCGGGTGGCTGACCTGATGCAGGCCCCGCACCAGGAAGGCGACTTCCCGGGCCCGGTGAAGTACGGCTACCTGAACGTCGGGATTGTGGAGGAAGGACCGGAGGAATGGCGGGGGAAAACCGTCTTCACCCTGCACCCACACCAAGATTTCTATGTGATTCCCACGAGCCAACTCACGGCAATCCCAGAGGAAGTCCCTGCGAAACGCGCCGTGCTCACGGGCATCGTTGAGGTGGCCATTAACGCGCTCTGGGAAGCCGGGCCGAGGCTGGGAGACCGGGTGGCCGTCGTCGGTGGTGGCCTGGTGGGTGGGGTCTTGGCGACGCTGCTTCGGAAGTACCCGTTGGGACGCCTGCAGTTGGTGGATGCGGATCCGGAGAAGCGGAAGCTGGCAGCAACCATCAACGTCGACTTCGCCGAACCAGAGAATGCAAAAAGCGACAACGACATCGTCTTCCACTGTTCCGCCTCCAATGAGGGCCTCAAGCTGAGCCTCCAACTGGCCGGTGACGATTCGGATGTGATCGAACTTTCATGGTTCGCCGATAAGGAAGTCACTCTGCCGCTCGGCGAGGATTTCCACGCCCGACGGCTCAACATCCGCTCCAGCCAAGTGGGCGCCGTCGCCCTCCCACGCAGGCACCGGCGCACCAACGCCGAGCGCCTTGAGCAGGCGGCCGTCGAGCTGAAGGATCCGCTCTTCGACACCTTCCTGACCAGCGAGTGCCTATTCCGGAACCTGCCCACCACACTGACAAAACTGTTCGAGCGGCCCGGCGGTTTTTGCCACGTGGTCGCCTACCCCCAGCCGGAGGATTAATACATGTTCAGCCTGACCGTCCGACGCCACTTCATGATCGCCCACAGCCTTCCCCGCGAAGCCTTCGGCCCAGCCCAGGGCCTGCATGGCGCCACGTTCGTAGCCGAGGTCACCTTCCGCCGCCCCAATGTTAACGACGACGCGATCGTCCTGGACATCGGTGCCGCCGGCGGCATCCTCGAGGAGGTACTCGCTGACCTGAACTACAAGAACCTGGACGAGCACCCCGCCTTCAAGGGCAAACTCTCCACCACGGAGGCGCTCGCGAAGCACATTGCCGACGCCATGGCGGTCCAAATCCAGGACACCGCGGATGGTCCGGCCCTCACCGGCATTGACGTGGTCCTCCGCGAAAACCCTGACGCTTGGGCGGGCTACTCGCTGGATCTCCCGGTCAAGTAACCCGGTCAAGTAAGTGCGCATCCGCTTCCTGGTCCCGGGGAACGTCCGGCACGGCTCCGGCGGTAACAAGTACAACGCCAAGCTCGCCGAGCACCTGACCGCCTTGGGCGTCACCGTTGAGACAGCAACGGTCGACGGCGACTGGCCGGTTGGGAGCCTCGCGGACCGGCAACGTTTCGCTGACATGCTCGACGGCGGCACAACAGTGATTGCCGACGGACTGGTAGCGAGTGGGGCTCCGGACGAGATCTCCGGCGCGATCAATGCCGGTACCCAGGTGTGGATCCTTTCGCACATGGCGTTGGCGGACCACCCCGATCTTGAGGCAAAGGCGTTGGCTGCCGCCACGGGAATCATCTGCCCAAGCGCCCATGCAGCGGCTGAGCTTGAGACGAGGCATGGGACGCAGAGGATGGTCATCGCCGCGCCCGGGGCCGACAAGGCAGACCTCGCCGAGGGATCGCAACCACAGCATATAGTCGCCGTCGCGGCGTTGCTTCCCAACAAGAGCCAACTCGAACTCGTGGAGTGCCTGGCCACCCTGCAGGACGTGGAATGGTCCGCTGCCCTCATCGGCTCGGAAAACGCTGACGCGAGGTACGCAGCGGAGGTGAGGGCCGCCGTCGAGCATTACGGGCTGGAGAACCGCATCAAGGTGACAGGTGAGCTAACCGGCCCAACCATCGAAGCGCAGTGGCACAAAGCGGACCTCAGCGTCCTTCTCTCGCGCTCCGAGAGTTTCGGCATGGTGGTCACGGAGTCGTTGGCTCATGGCGTCCCGGTGCTCGTGCGGCAGGGGACCGGTGCCGTGGAAGCCCTCGGCCACACAGAGGCCGGCGCCGCGCTGGACCTGACGCAGGAAGGTGCCCTGACCGACTCACTCAAGCGTTGGCTCACCGACCCCACCCTGCAAGAGCTCTGGCGCAGCAACGCCCTCCGCGCCCGCGAACACCTCCAAGGCTGGGACACCACTGCTGCCACTGTCCTGAAGGCCCTGGCCACACCGGACGCAGGCTAAACCACAAAGTTTGCTGTAGCAGTAGTCGAGCAGGCAGAGGGATCGAACGGAGGATCCCACTCCAGCTCGGCCGTTGTCTTGGCCAGGGGCGTGGAGGAGCCCGTGAGGTAGACCGTTACTTCCATGGTTTTTGTGCCGTGGGCAATCCACAGGGGGTTGTCGGCCACCGCTGCGTGGCGCTTGGTGTCAGTGTCCGGGGTGTACACGCACGATTCCTGACCCGGACAGTTGACGGTGTACTCCAGGTTTTCCCACGACGTGCCGAGCCGGGAAAAATCGATACTCACGTCAGTGCGGCGAAGCATCGAGTCACAGGCTTGCTGTCCGCATCCCGTCACCGTGCCGGCGACCACCACGCCAGCAAGACAAAGTGCTCCCCACGATTTTTCGAGCATGGGCCAGTCTAAGCTCAGCCGCCGGCCGCGTGGGCAAAACGGTCGGAACTAGCCAGAACCGTACGGCCGCGTGATGGCCTCGAGAAAATGCCCGTCAGGATCACAGAAGTACATTCCGCGGCCGCCGTCGTTGTGGTTGATCTGTTGCGCGCGGGACCGGGCAGGGTCCGCCCAATAAGGAAGGTGCTCGGCAGTGATCCGGAGGAAGATTTGGTCAAACTCCTCTTCGCTGACCAGGAAGGCGTAGTGCTGGGGCGCTATTTCCCCGGACGCCTCAAGGAAGTCCAACGCGACGCCGTTCTCCAAGGAAACAGTGACAAAGGACCACATGGGCTGCGGCTTTCGAAGTCCCAGAATGCGTGCCAGGAACTCGGCAGACGCGTGCTTGTCAGTTGCGTAAACGATGGTGTGGTTGAAAGAGACTGGCATTGCTACTCCCACAAAGAAGAGGATCAGGCCGGGCGATTACCCCCGCCGGGGACCCGGTGTGAGGCGAAGAACTCCTTGAGCAGGGCTGAGCATTCTTCCTCCCGCACGCCCGCGTAGACCTCCACCCAGTGGTTGAGGCGGCGCTCGCGGAGGATGTCGAACACGGAACCCACCGCTCCCGCTTTCTCGTCCCACGCGCCAAAAACGACGCGCGGAATCCGGGCCAGGACAATAGCCCCGGCACACATGGCACACGGCTCCAGAGTGACCACCAGCGTGCAGTCCTCAAGCCGCCAACCGTCACCGTCCGAGCCCGCCTCCGCCGCGCGCTGGCGCAGCGAAGCAGCCGCTTGACGAATGGCCACTACCTCAGCGTGGGCCGTCGGGTCCCCGTGCGCTTCGCGTTCGTTGCGTCCGGAACCCAGCACGCCGCCGTCGGGCCCCAAGACGACCGCGCCGATCGGTACGTCGTCCGTTTTCAGCGCCAACCGGGCCTCGTCCAGGGCAAGGCCCATCCAGGCCATGTGGTCTGCGTGATACGGCTCGGTGGCGCTCATGTCTCAATGATAGTTTTGGGGGATGCGCACACTCGTCGTGGACCACCCGCTGGTCGCTCACAAGCTCACCGTTCTGCGGGATAAGAACACCCCTTCACCGGTCTTCCGGCAACTTACTGAAGAACTCGTCACCCTCCTGGCTTATGAAGCCACCCGCGAGGTCAAGACGCAGCCAGTTGAGATCGAGACCCCTGTCACCAAGACCATCGGTACGGCCTTCACCAAGCCCACGCCGCTGGTAGTCCCCATCCTGCGCGCCGGGCTGGGCATGCTTGAGGGCATGACCAAACTGGTACCCACCGCAGAGGTCGGTTTCCTGGGCATGGCCCGCGACGAGGAAACCCTGGACATCATCACCTACGCCGAACGCCTCCCCGAGGACCTCACCGGCCGCCAGATCTTTGTCCTGGACCCCATGCTCGCCACAGGCGGCACCCTGCGCGAAGCCATCAAGTTCCTCTTCAAGCGCGGCGCGTCGGATGTCACCTGCATCTGCTTGCTGGCTGCTCCGGAAGGACTGGCCAAGCTGGAAGAGGAGCTCGCGGACGCCAACGTGAAGGTTGTCCTGGCTTCCATTGACGAGAAGCTCAACGAGAAGTCGTACATCGTGCCCGGGTTGGGCGATGCCGGGGACCGCCTCTACGGCGTGGCAGGCTAAAGGGAGACCCCTACCGGTTTCTGCCGCGCGCCGCTAGCCTGTGGCGCATGGACTGGAAACTTGAACTGGTGTTTGTCCCTGTGTCCGACGTCGATCGCGCGAAGGACTTCTACGTCAACAAGGTTGGTTTCAACGCCGATTTCGATGAACGTCCCATGGACGGCATCCGCTTTGTGCAGTTGACTCCGCCGGGTTCAGCCTGCTCCATCGCCATTGGCGAGGGCTTGTCGGATGCCCCTCCGGGCTCCGCCCCAAGCCTCCAAGTGGTGGTGGCAGACATCAACAAGGCACATGAGCAGCTCAAGGCCAACGGCGTGGACGTCAGCGACGTCGATGTCCAGGACTGGGGCCACTTTGTGTACTTCGCGGACCCTGACGGCAACAAATGGGCGGTCCAGTACCTGCCGCAGCGCCCCAATGGCTGAGTAACACTTAGCCGTTACCCTGACAGCGTGCGGCAGGATGGAACCATGAGCCATCCTGCCGACCACGCCGAACACACCCTCCCGACAGAGACGCCGACGCTGACCGCCCGCGCCATCCTCTTCGACATGGACGGCACACTGGTTGATTCCACTGCGGTCGTGGAGCAGGTTTGGTCCGAGTTCGCTGACCGGTACGGCTTGGACATCCAGGAGATTCTCCGGACCTCGCACGGCGTCCGTTCCGGCGACACGGTGCGCCGTTACGCTCCGGTGGGGGCCGACGTCGTTGCTTTGACTGCTGAGCTGGATGCCATGGAACGCACGCGGACAGACGGCGTGATAGCGATTCCCGGCGCGGCAGCGCTGCTGACCGCGCTGCCGGATGACGCCATCGCATTGGTCACCTCTGCCGACCGCGTACTCGCCGGCATCCGTATGCAGGCCGCTGGACTTCCCATGCCTGCCACGGCAGTCACCTCCGAGGCCGTTACCCTTGGCAAACCCCACCCGGAGGGGTACCTCAAGGCGGCCGCGATGCTGGGAGTTGACGCGTCCGACGTCGTGGTTTTCGAAGATGCCCCCGCCGGTATCGCTGCGGCGCGCGCCGCCGGAATGCGGACCGTGGTGGTTGGCAACGCCGGCCACCTCGAGGACGGCATGTGGCGGATCCCGGACTACTCGGCAGTCACGGTTGCCGCTGTTAAAGACGACGACGGCGGTCACCTCCTGACGCTCACCCTGTAACGCATTCCGGCGGGCACCGTCCGGCATCACAGCTGCTGTCCGGCTGTACCGTTCCGTACTGTTCCATGCGGTGAACCGGGAGTAGGCTGTGCGCATGTCTGCGATGCCGGAGGCGTACGGTGCTGCATTGGGGCGGGCCATGGTGCACGCCGGTGATTGGCTGGCGTCGGTGCCTACTCGTTCAGTCCGTCCTTCTTCCGACGCCGATCAGGTGGCCAGGAGCATGCCGCCGAAGCTCCCTGACGAAGCCACTGATGCCGCCGAAGTAGTTGACCAGCTCGCTGCGCTGGCCGAGCCCGGCCTCATGGCGATCCAGTCGGGGCGCTTCTTTGGCTGGGTCATGGGCGGAACCTTGCCTGCCGCCATGGCCGCCGATTGGCTGGTCTCCGCCTGGGACCAGAACACCGGGCTCCGCTTCGCCACTCCGGCGGCGGCTGCCATCGAGGAATCTGCCGCCTCCTGGCTGCTGGACCTTCTGCACCTTCCGGCAACCGCGGACGTTGGATTCACCACGGGTGCCACCACGGCCAATTTCGTAGGCCTCGCAGCGGGACGACAGTACTTGATGGATGAGGCGGGTTGGGACCTGCAGGCCATGGGGCTCTCCGGTGCTCCCAGAATCACCACTTTCGCGGGGCGGGAACGGCACGCGGCCGTGGATCTGGCGCTCCGGTATCTGGGTCTCGGGGCCTGCGTACCCGTGGCTGCCGACGACGAAGGCCGGATTATTCCCGACGCACTGGCCGAAGCCATGGAGCAGCAGCCCGGGCCATCGTTGGTGTGCCTGCAAGCGGGCAACCTGCACTCCGGAGCGTTTGATCCCATGACGGAAGCCATTGATGTGGCCCACCAGCGCGGCGCCTGGGTCCACGTGGACGGCGCTTTTGGCTTGTGGGCCGCCGTCAGCCCGACACTCAGGGAGCGGTTGGCAGGAGTGGAGGAAGCTGACTCCTGGGCCACGGATGCCCACAAAACCCTGAACGTCCCCTACGACTGCGGTCTGGCCATCGTCTCAAGCCCTGAGGCACTCAGAAGGGCCTTCAGCATTCACACCAGTTACTTCATTGCAACGGATGCCGGGCCCGGGGACCCCTTTGAGAAGGTTCCTGAATTGTCCCGCCGTGCCCGCGGCATTCCCGTCTGGGCGGCCCTCCGGCAGTTGGGCCGCAACGGAGTGATTGCCATGGTGGAGCGGCTCGCTGCAAATGCCAGGGCACTGGCGGAGGGACTCGCCGCGATTCCCGGCGTCGAGGTTCTTAATGACGTCGTGTTCACACAGGTTTCCGTGAGCTTTGGCAGTGACGACCGGACCCACCGCGTCACGCAACGGCTGATGGCCGAAGGCGCTGTGTGGATGTCAGGCTCGTCCTGGCGCGGCCGGGAAATCCTCCGGATCTCGGTGAGCAACTGGACCACGGACGCCGGGGACGTTGCCGCGTCCATTGCTGCAGTCCGGCGGGCGTTCGAGGCAGAGCCGGAGGCATAGCCGTACGCCGTCGGGAGGGCTACTGCGCTCTTGCCTTCTGCAAGTACGCCATCAGACCAGCCAAGTCTTCAGAACTCCAGGGCAGGTCGGAGCTGATAGTCGGCTGGTTCTCCTGCCAGGCTGCCCGGGCGGCCACCTTGGTGTCTTCTCCGGAATGGAACATTGAGCCTGTTTCCTCCCAGGAACGTACCCATTCCTGCACCGCCGGATCGCTCACGGGAGTGCCGGCGCCGACGAGTAAAAGACCTTCATTCACCAAGGCTTCCCATTGCCTTTTTGCTTCCTCAATTCTCTCAACGCCCAGTTCCTCGCGCTTGTGGGCCAGTTGTTGGCGTTGTTCGGTGGTGAAGTGCTTCTCGAACACGGTGATCATCTCCAAGGTCGACATGAATTGTTCAGGGGTTGGCATAACTGGAGCGTCCAGACGCTCCAGGAGATCGTCCAAGCGATCTTGCAGGGCTTGGATTTGTTGGGCGTGCTGTTGAACGTGACGCAGCTGCCGGTCCAACAAGCTGCGCATTGATGCAAGGTCGTCGTCCCCGGACCCTCCCAACGCTTCCCCAATCCCGGCAAGGGGAATCCCCAACATCTGCAGTGCCCTGATCCGGTAGAGGCGCCGGACGTCGGCCTCGCCATACCTCCGATGGCCGGAAGGCGTCCGCCCGCTTGCTGACAGCAAGCCGATGTCGTCGTAATGATGAAGCGTCCGTACGCTGACCCCGCAGGCTCGTGCGAGTTCGCCAACACTCCACAGCCCGCTCCTGGTTGATCCCATGGGCACAACGCTAGATCCTCACGTGGCGTCAGGTGCAAGAGTCCTTCGAAACGCCAGGTATCCCAGCAAGTGGGCGGCGAGTGAAGCGCCAACCACCGCGGACCCCTCAAGCCAGCGGTCCGGCGTCGTGATGAACGGCAGGAGGATCAGCGCCCCGGAGCTGAGCAAAAGCGTGGTGAAGAACGTGAGGAATCCTGCGCGGTGGGGTCCAACGCGGCGGAGTCCTACCGCCCAGGTGGTGAACCCCAGGGCAACGAGGTTCGCCAGGAGAGGATCCACCACGGTGCGGGCCAGCAGGAAGACCACGGCGTAGGCCAACGTCCACGCCAGAGCCTGGGAGAGACGCCGGCCCAGTCCGCCTCGCCGGGCAGGAGCTTCCACCGCGAGTTCTCCGCGCAGCTCAGCGATGGGAACACGGCCAAGGTGGCGGGTCAGGCGAGCCATGCCGCGCAGGTCGGCAAGCGCGGTTCGTACGACGTCGACGCCTGAGTCAGGGTTGTCGGTCCAGTCGACGGGAACCTCGTGGACGCGCAGACCACAGCGTTCCGCGATCACCAGGAGTTCGGTGTCGAAAAACCAGCCGTCATCCTTCGTGTAGGGCAGGATGCGCTGGGCAACGTCCGCGCGGATGGCCTTAAAGCCGCATTGGGCATCGGAGAAGCGTGCTCCCGTGACAGCCCGCAGCAGGAAGTTGAAGCTGCGTGACACGAAACCGCGCAGAGGACTGCGGCTTACGCGCGAAGTCCGTGCCAGGCGCGTGCCGATGGCCAGGTCCGAATGGCCGGAAATCAATGGTGCCAGGAGCGGTGCCAAAGCCGCGAGATCTGTGGACAGGTCCGATTCCATGTAGGCAAGCACCGGTGAGGGCGAGGACTCCCAGACGTGGCGGAGGGCGTTCCCGCGTCCGCTTGCCTGGAACCGAACCACCACCAGCTCGGGAAACTCGCGGGCCAGGCGTTCTGCGATCCTCAGTGTGCTGTCGGTGCTGGCGTTGTCCGCCACTGTGATCCGGAAAGTGTGCGGGAAGGTGTCCGTCAGATAACCGTGCAGCCGGCGCAGGTTGCGTTCCAAAGAGACTTCGTCGTTGTAAACGGGAACAGTGACGTCAAGAACCGGAACCACGCCCTTGGTGTCAATGGGCAGCCGCCGGGTCTGCCGGTGCACAGCCGGCCCATCGTGCAGGTGTTCCAGCTGGGGAGTGGGCAACGCCGAGCCTCGCAAGCGCGCCGAATGGGTCTTTCGTGGCAAAGCGCTGGTGGTTGGATCTGTGAGCGTCATGCTTCCAGAATGGCGCCGCCGAATATGAGTGCTTTAGGCGGAAGCTGTGACCCCACTGTGAACCCGGGGGAGCGCCTGTGAAACACGTGAAAGCCGCGCCGGTTCCCACGATCCGCTCCAGTAAACACTGGTGCGAACGGCGGAATCCGGCGCGGCAATCAAACAGTCTGGCTTAGTACCAGTTGTTGGCCAAGTGGAAGGCCAGGGCGGCCGACGGGGATCCGTAGCGTTCCTTGATGTAGTTCAGGCCCCACTTGATCTGGGTCTGGTAGTTGGTCTGCCAGTCAGCACCGGCCGTGGCCATCTTCGAAGCAGGCAGGGACTGGACAATGCCGTACGCACCGCTGGAAGCGTTCGTGGCAGTGGTCTTCCAGTTGGATTCCTTCTCCCACAGCGTGTTCAGCGCGGTCATTTCGGCCGCGCTCCAGCCGTAGTTGCCCAGGATGCTGGCGGCGTAAGCCTTGGCAGCGGCGGGATCGTCAACGGCTTTGGGGGCGGCGGCAGCAGCTGCAGCTTCCGCAGCGGCGGCGGCAGCAGCGGCGTCGGCGGCTTGCTTGGCAGCAGCGTCAGCGGCAGCCTTCTCTGCAGCAGCCTGATCCGCGGCGGCCTTTTCGGCAGCAGCCTTTTCGGCGGCGGCCTGGTCAGCGGCAGCCTTCTCAGCTGCGGCTTTGTCTGCAGCGGCCTTCTCAGCGGCAGCCTTGTCGGCCGTAGCCTTCGCGGCTGCAGCCCGGTCAGCTGCGCTCTTTTCGGCGGCAGCATCCGTGGCAGCGGAGCGGGTGTTGCTGACCTGCGCGGCCGCCTGGGTCTCAGCGACCCGGCTGGCTTCGGGGAGGTTCAAAGCGGCGTTGGCGGCCGTTCCCAGCGATGCAACACCCAGTGCGGCGGCAACAACACCGGCGACGACCGACATGCGGTGGCCGGACTTACCCTGGCGGGCGGCGTTCTTGAGGATGGCCTGCGACTTGGTCAGCGGTGCGTTGTGTTCATCGCGGTGACGCGCGGAAGGGCGCGTCTGATCGTTAAATTCAGACATGTGTGGTTACCTCTCAGCGCCTGCGGAGTTAGCTGTCGGGTTCGGATGAGGTCATCCGGCCGCGCATCAAGCTGCGGCTTCACCCCAAGGGCCGGCAAAAAATGCCTTGGCCCGGAGACTCTGGGTCCCCCGTCTCTGCCTCGAATGAGAACGGAACTCCGGGAAGTGGCAGAGCTCGGCGCATCCCGGGTGTGGGCCCGTTAGGGGAGACCCACCCTTTCGACGGTACAGGAGGATTCCGCGGAAGTCACATTTAGGTAACAGAGATCACGATGCCGGTGAGTCGTCTTGCCGGATTCCTTATACGCGTTCGGTACTGACTGCGGGGAGTCGAAGGGCGAACTCGGTGCGCCCTGGCCGGGACGTTACCTCCACGTTGCCGCCGTGCGCCTCCACGATGGATTCCACAATGGACAGGCCTAAACCAGACGTCCCCTCAGACCCTGATCTCGCGGCGTCGGCCCTGGCAAACCGGGAGAAGATCCGGCCCTGGAAATCCTCCGGAATGCCGGGTCCGTTGTCCGTCACGGTCACCACTGCACTGCCGTCGGCTGAGAGCATGACTCCGGTGACCACAGTGGTGCCGGCGTCGGTGTGTTTGCGCGCATTGGACAGCAGATTGGCCAGCACCTGGTGGAGTTGCGTTGCATCGCCACGAACGGTGATGGGTTCATCCGGAAGCTGGAGCTGCCAAATGTGGTCCGGCGCCATGACTTTCTCGTCACTGACGGTTTCGATCACCAGCTGGGTCAGGTCCACATCCGTGACCTTCACTGGTTGACCCTCATCGAGCCTTGCCAACAGCAGAAGGTCCTCCACCAGCGTGGTCATGCGTTCGGATTGGCTTTGGACCCGCGCCAAGGATTTCCTGCCGTCTTCGGTGAAGTTTTCCGTCATCCGCAACAGTTCCGTGTAGCCGCGGATGGCGGTCAACGGCGTCCTGAGTTCGTGCGACGCATCCGCCACGAACTGCCGGACCTTGGTTTCGCTTTCCTGCCTGGCCTCCAGAGCACTGGAGACATTGTTCAGCATTTGGTTCAAGGCATGGCCCACACTGCCAACTTCCGTTCCCGGATGGGCGGCCGACGGCGGTACCCGCACCGCGAGTGCCACCTCACCGGCGTCGAGGGGCAGGCGCGAAACTTTGGTGGCCACTTCGGAGAGCTGCTCCAAAGGCCGCATGGTCCGCCGGATAATGACGGTGCCGGCCAGACCAATCAGCACCAAGCCACCCAGTGACACCAGCACCATGGTCCACACCAGTGATGCCTCGGCGCTCTGTTTGTCCGCCAGCGGCAACCCGGTGACAATCACGTCGCCGTAGCCGGGGTCCACTGCCACCAGTCTGTAGTCGCCGTTGGACAGGGACCGATCCACGGGGAGGTCGCCCTTGGGGAGGGACAACAAGACCTGTTCATCCGCCGCGGAGAGGGAAACACGATTTCCTTGGGCGTCGATGAGCCCAGAGCTCCTCACGGTTGACCCGTCGATCCTCGCGTTCAGCGTTCCCGCAGCCTGGCCGCGCGCCTCCAGAGGATCCGGACGTCCGGAAGGGTTGCTGGGAAAGTTCGACGGCGGCCTGCCGAACTCCGTCGCGCGGCTGGACGCCTGCTCCAATTGCCTGTCGAGCTGTTTGTTGAAGACCATGTCCATGGACGCGTAACTGACCGCCCCTACTGCGCCGCAAATCGCTACCAACAGGGCCATGGCCACCAGGACCAAACGGGTGCGCAAATGCCATGTTGAAGGATTGAGCCAACTGCGTTGGGAGGTTTTGGCCACGCCCGAAAGTGTGCTCAACGCCTAGTCCGCAGGCTTGATGACGTAACCGGCACCCCGGATGGTGTGGATCATGGGCGGGTGGTTCGCCTCGATCTTCTTGCGGAGGTAGGAAATGTAGAGTTCCACGATGTTGGCTTGGCCGCCAAAGTCGTAGTCCCACACGCGGTCCAGGATCTGGGCCTTGCTGACCACTCGTTTGGGGTTCTCCATGAGGTAGCGCAGGAGCTCGAACTGGGTAGCGGTGAGCGGGATATCCTCCCCGGCACGCGTTACTTCACGGGTGTCCACGTTCAGGGTCAGGTCTCCCACCACCAACTCCGCAGTGTCCATGGCTGCCACGCCCGAACGCTGAACCAGCCGGTGCAGGCGAAGGAGCACTTCTTCCATGCTGAAAGGCTTGGTGACATAGTCATCGCCGCCGGCAGCCAGGCCCACGATCCTGTCCTGCACAGCGTCCTTGGCAGTGAGGAACAATGCGGGAACCTCAGGAGCGAACGCGCGGATGCGGTTGAGCACCTCCACGCCGTCGAATCCGGGCAGCATGACGTCGAGGACCAGAACATCCGGCCGGAAATCCTTGGCCAGTTTCACTGCCTCCGGGCCGTCTCCAGCTACCGCCACCGACCACCCCGCCATGCGAAGGCCCATGCTCATCAGTTCAGCGAGGCTGGGTTCGTCATCCACCACCAGGGCACGGATAGGTGAGCCGTCCGGGTGGGAGAGCTGGGGAAGGTTGTTGGTCATGGAGTGCGAGGAGGCCATGGGACAACTCTCCGTTCTGCTGGTTTGCCAGCGCTTTGCCCGTCCTGTGAGGACGCTGTGAAGTCAACACTAGCGAGGTGGGAGTCGGGAAACACGCGTATCCACAGGTCACAGGAGCGACTTCTCCTCAACACAGGCTCCCCACAGCAACGGGTCCGACGCTGAGGGGCGTACACAGACAAGAACGCGTCAACGGAGAAACTCATGAACGAACACAACCGCCCCTCCACGCCCCAGGGCAACCCGGTTCCCGAGCGGGCACCGGACTCCTCGGCGCAGCAATCCATGGCCGGCGCGGGATCGTCGTGGGCTTGGTCTGAGCCGCAGGATGGAGGGACCCAACCTCTCGCTGGTGAAACGATGGCTGGCGCTGCGCATTCTCCTGAGACCGCGCCGTCTCCTGACACCGCGCATTCTCCTGACACCCCTCATTTTCCTGACACCGCGCAGTCGGCTGGTTGGGGAGCGCCGCCGTCGGGCCCTCAAGGGTGGACTCAACGGCAGCCCGGCCGGTCGAAAGCCGGTGTTCAAGGGCGCTGGCCCGTCAAACGGACGCTGGTGGTAGCCGGGGTGGCCGTGGTGGTGGTTGCCGGAACGGCGGCCGGCTTCTACGCGTTGGGAAGCGCCGGATCTGCGGACGCCGCCAATGTTCCTCTGGGACAGACGGACGCCGGTGGGCTCGGCGGACAGCAAGGCCAAACGGTACCGGGCCAGGGTGGCCTGGGCCAAGCCGGACCGGGGCAGATGGGCGGGAACCAGGCGCCCGATGGTCTGGGCATGGCAGGAGGGCTCAACGCAGCGGTCCATTCGGAATACGTGGTGCTCCGCAACGGGGCGTACGTGACCATGGCGGATCAGTTGGGGACGGTCAGCGATGTCTCGTCGAATTCCCTTACTGTGAAGAGCGAGGATGGCTTCACCCGGAGCTACGCCTTAGACGACGACACCACCGTGGCTCAGGGTGCCAGACAACGGGGCAGCACCGCCAGCACCCTCACAATGGCTGACGTGACGGCTGGCTCCTTGGTTCGGGTGACGGCCATCAAGGACGGGGATAACTACACCGCGGCGTCCATCAGGCTGACTACGTCCACCACGTCCGGGCAGGGCTCCTCATCGTCCGGGTTGGGCTCCACCTCTGGTTTGGGCACCTCGTCCTGACAAGCAACGGCTGTTTCTACAGCTTGTAGCAGATTTTCGGCAGAAAATTAGCGAGGGAGACTACCTGCGATTGGACAACAACTGTTTCAGATCGTGAGATTCCGCGTGGGCGGTGTTCGCGGGAAGTGAGGTGCGCATCATGCCCCATCGGCCGAAGATTATTCACTGAATTGCAAATATTTCTTGCCGTCGCCGAATGAAATGGCGTTCATTTAGTACGTGCGTGGAATTGTGATTTGCGACACAATAGACCTCTACGTCTCAAAATGTGGACGGTTCGGCGCTTTGTTACTTGCGTGTTGCCATTGTTACGTTGCACACTTCCAATGTGAACAAGAACTCAACAGCACCTGCAGCCGCAGCAACCTGGCCCAGCACACCCGCTGGCCATGATGACCGCTGTTGTCGAATGCAAGCCTAACTTTCCACCCCAAGAAGTTTCAGGCATTCGCCCCCTAGCCCAGCGTTGGGCGCCCCTCCCCAAACTCATTGCGGGGACAACCAGCATTCGAAGCCGCGATGACGGCTATTCACTTTTGAGGTAAGCACTCCATGTCAGTTGCATCTGGATACGTCCACATCTCCGTCCGTAACGCCAACAAGGCAGCGTCGAACGCAGGGCTGCGCCCCGGATTCGGCAACCGCCCCGGCTACGCCCCCGCCCAGCAGGGTGCAGGCCAGCAGGCTCCCGGCTACGTTCCGCAGGGCTATAACCCCAACTCCTATGGCCAGTTGCGCGCAGTACCCACCGCCGAGCCTGCCCCCATGACGGCACCCACCCCGGTGATTGCCCAGTCGGACAGGCTGCGTCCCGTTGCCAATGACAACGTAGCCCGCGGCTTCGTGCTCTACATGGGCATTGACGAAGAAACCGCCGCTGCGGCCGGAACCTCCATTGCCAAGCTCGCCCAGGAAATCCGGGCCTACGCGCAGTCCCTCGTGACCGGCGCTGAGAGCTATGCCGCCGTCGCCGTCGCGCCTGCCGGGGCACCCGGGTCCGCCCTCGACGTCGTGCGTTCCACGTTCGGTGACCCCACGGTTGCCTCACGTCAGCGCACCGAGGCTGCCCGCCCCGCGCCGCAGCAGGAATCCCGTCCCTCCGGCGTCCTGATCGATCTGGCCCGCCGCGAAGTTCACCTGGACGGCGAGTCGCTGAACCTGACGTTCAAGGAGTTCGAACTCCTCAACTACCTCGTGGAAAACGGCACCCGCACCGTGGGCCGCGACGAACTGCTCGAGGGCCTGTGGCGCAACGCCGAAGAGGTGCCCAACGAGCGCACCATCGACGTCCACATCCGTCGCCTCCGCTCCAAGCTCGGCCGCCTCGCCAACACCGTGCGTACGGTTCGCGGCCAGGGTTACCGTTTCTACGAGCACCCCGAAGTTATCGTCTGGGCCGCTCCCGAATACTCGATCTAGCAACAGCAGCAGAAAAGCGCCCGTCTCCGGTCAAGAGGCGGGCGCTTTCGCATTCCCTGCGGGACCCTGCCATGGTGGGCAGGGCGGATAGGGTTGGGGTATGAGCGACCATCACATCAAGCGTTTGGTGATCATGCGCCACGCCAAGGCCGATTGGCCCATGGGCGTGCCGGACCACGAGCGGCCCTTGGAGGAACGGGGTCACCGTGAGGCGCCACTTGCCGGCAAGTGGTTGCTCAAGCACGGCGTGGTGCCGGACTTTATCCTGTGCTCGTCCGCGCTCAGGACCCGCCAAACGTGCACCTGGGTCTGCGACGAGTTGGGGGACAAGGCTCCGACGCCCAAGCTCGAAGATGGCTTGTATGCCGCCTCCGCAAACCGCATGCTGACGGTCATCAACCACGTTCCGGACACCGTCACCACGCTAATGATCATTTCTCACCTGCCTGGAGTACAGGATCTTGCCATGCATTTGGCTTCCCGCGACTCGGACCACGACGCTTACATGGACGCCGCCACCCGTTACCCAACGAGTGCGTTGACGGTAATGGAGACGGAGAAATCCTGGGCCGAGCTTGACGGGCAGGATGCCCGGTTGACGCACTTCAAAGTGCCCCGGCCATAATCAGCGCCTGACCGGTCTGGGCTGCAGGGGCCGTTCAGTACTCGCTGGCGCCTGATGCTGAGCCGTGCCCGGGAGTTAGCTGCGGCATGCACATGCAGCGGATTTCGAAGACGGGCAGGCCCGCGGCTTCCTCGCCATGCCCTGTTGCGATCAGGTATTCGCCGTCGAACATGTACACCGGCAGCTGCGGGGCCATGTACTCGTTGTACCGGCTGGGGTAGACCCACTGACCCCGGATGTCGAAGGCCGGAAGTGCGTAGGGGTCGCGCCGGTTGTGGGCGCTCGGATACAGGCCGTCGTCGATCATGATGTAACTCACCAGGCCATAGGTGTGGTGGTGGTTCATGTCCGTGGGAAAGAGGATTGCTTCCACTGTTGGGCCCCTTCAGAGTTTCGACGACTGCGCTCCGGGCGGCGCAGGTAGCTAGGTAAGGTTAGCCTAAGCTAACAGCCTGCCGGGCGTCGAATGTTCCCCTGTGTGACGTTGATCAACCCCAGACGTAGATCAACCTCGCTGGGTGGGAAGTTCCTGGGTGGGAAGCTCGTGGGCGGCGATGTCCCGCAACAGGCGCACGGCCAGCCGGATGTTGGGGCTTGCCGTCATGGTCTTGCGGTAGACCACTCCCACGGAGCGCTGTTGCGCGGGATTGATGACGGGGATCGCAACCACCCCCGCGGTAAGCGGCGGCCTGCCCAGCCGCGGAACCAGCGCCACGGCCACGCCCTGCTCCACCATGGCGATGTGCGTGGAAAAGTCGGGATCGTACACGCGGATATCCGGTACGCGGCCCAGTCCCGCGAAGATCTGCAGCAGGGCTTCGTTGCAGATAGCTCCCGCCGGCGTGCTGATCCAGGTCTGGTCCAGTAAATCTTCACGTTCGACGACGGCCCGTGTCGCCAGTGCGTGCGTGCTGTTGACCAGGACATCGGCTTGGTCGATACAGAGGTCCTCATGCACCAGGTTCTCCGGAATCACCAGCGGCACGGAGTTCCAGTTGTGCACCACAGCGAGCTCGGCCTCGCCGGAGGCCACTCTCTGCACGGCTTCGCGGGGATCCTCTGCCAGCACCGTAATGTCCAAGGCCGGGTGTGACGCCGCCAATCGGCCGAGCAGCGGCCCCACCAGGCCACGGCATGCGGTGGAGAAAGCAACCAACCTCAGCAGTCCTGAAGGCTTGGCCGGATCGGCAAGCAAGGTTGCCTGCAGTTCCTCGAGTTCACCCATGATGCGCCGCCCGTAGCCTGCCAGCGCAAGGCCCCGTTCCGTCAAGAGCACCCCACGGCCGTTCCGCTCCAGAACAGCGACCCCGGTCTGCTTCTCAAGCTTCTTGATCTGCTGCGATACGGCGGACGGGCTATACCCCATCACATCCGACGCGGCCACCACGGATCCGTGCTGTTCCACGGCGACGAGTGCCCTCAAAGCTGAAATGTCGATCATGAAGTAAATCTACGCGGTTCCATGCTGAAATCAACGCTGGTGCTTCAAGGTGAAGAAGTCCAGAGTGTACTTGTGAACCTTCGCCACTCTGCCCTTGCCGTCCTTGTCGCCGTCCTCTGGGGCATCAACTTTGTCGCGATCGACCTGGGCCTTCACACCAATGGCCGGGAGGTGCCTCCGCTGCTCTTCGTGGCCATGCGTTTCCTGTTGGTCGTTTTTCCCTTCATCCTGTTCATCCGCAAACCGGATGTGGGCTGGAGGGCGATTCTGGGCGTCGGACTCTTCATGAGTGCCGGCCAGTTCGGGCTCCTGTACCTGGGCATGGCGCTGGGGATGCCGGCTGGACTGGCGTCGCTGGTGCTGCAAGCCCAGGTGCTGTTCACCATCCTGCTGGCCGCAAGGTTCCTCGGTGAGAGGCCCAGCCACCGTCAGTTGGCCGGCGTGGTGCTGGGCATCGCCGGCCTGGGGGTGGTGGCACTGGGACGCAGTGCCGTGGCGCCCGTGCTGCCGCTCATGATTGTCCTGGCCGCAGCATTGTCCTGGGCCATTGGCAATGTGGTGGCCAGGCATTCGAAAGCTGCATCCGGTCTTGGCCTGGTGGTGTGGTCCGGGGCGGTAGTGCCGCTTCCCTTGGCGGGATTGTCGCTGGCGGTGGACGGCCCGGACATGGTGTGGGCTACGCTCTCCGACCTTCAGCCAGCCACCATCCTGAGTGCGGTTTACACGGCTGTGTTCGCCTCGCTGATTGGCTACGGCATCTGGAACCGGCTGCTGTCGCTGTACCCGAGTTCCGACGTCGTGCCTTTTACGTTGCTGGTCCCGGTGGTTGGCATGACGGCGGCCTGGCTGGTCTTGAACGAGGTTCCCACGCTGACAGAAGTGATGGGCGGGCTGATTCTGCTGCTTGGTGTGGCCACGGCGGTGCTGGGGGCCGGACGGAAGCGTTCGGAAGTGACCGTTGCAGGGCCCGCTCTGCGGCTCTGAAGTCCCCGGAGGCACGCAGAGCGGGCCCCGCAACGTGGGCAGAGCGGGCCCCGCAACGCGAAGTTCAGCGCAGCGAGAAGATGGTCCGGTGCCAGTCCTTTTCGGTGACGCCATCCAGCTCAAACATCACGTGTTTCACCTGGGTGTATTCGTCAAAGGAGTACGCGGACATGTCCTTGCCGGAGCCTGACTGCTTGAAGCCGCCGTGGGGCATTTCGGAAATGATGGGAACGTGGTCGTTGACCCAGACGCAGCCGGCCCTGATCTCACGGGTGGCACGCAGTGCCCGCTGCAGGTTGTTGGTCCAGGCTGAGGCTGCCAGGCCATAGACGGTGTCGTTGGCCAGCTGGATGGCTTGATCGTCGGTGTCAAAGGGGAGGACCACCAGCACCGGGCCGAAGACCTCATCCCGCACGATCTCCGAGTCCGGTGCCGCGTCGACTACCACCGTGGGCCGGTAGAAGGCGCCCTTTTCAAGGCCACCCTCGGCAGGAGCGTAGCCCCCAGCCACAATCTTGCTGTATCCGCGGGCGCGCTCCACCATTCCTGCCACGTGGTCCCGTTGTTTGAAGGAAACCAGCGGGCCCAGGTCGGCGCCAGTGTCCGTGGGGGTGCCCAGGACGATCCCCTCGAAGCGGGCAGCGAGCTTCGCCACGAATTCCTCATACACGCTCCTGTGCACAATGGCCCGCGTGGCGGCCGTGCAATCCTGGCCTGTGTTGATGAGCGAACCCGCCACGGCGCCGTGCACCGCGGCGTCCAGGTTGGCGTCGTCGAACACCACGAAGGGTGCCTTGCCGCCCAGCTCAAGATGCACGCGCTTGGCGTTGACGGCCGCCGCCTCCAGGACGGTGCGTCCAATGGCGGTGGATCCCGTGAAGGAGACCATGTCCACGTCGGGATGCCGCATGAGGGCGGCTCCCACGGTGGCGCCGTCGCCCACCACCACGTTCACCACGCCGTCGGGCAGTCCCGCATCGGTGAGCGCCTGCGCGAACATCAGCGACGTGAGGGGCGTGATCTCGGCGGGCTTGAGGACAATGGTGTTGCCAGCGGCGATAGCGGGAAGGATCTTCCATGCTGCCATCTGCAACGGATAGTTCCATGGCGCAATGGACCCCACCACGCCGATCGGTTCCCGCCGGATGGATGAGGTGTGCTGGGGGGAGTACTCGGCGGTCGCTTTGCCCTCCAGATGACGGGCGGCACCGGCAAAGAAGTCGATGTTGTCGATGGTTCCGGGAACGTCGAATTCCCGGGTCAACCGGAGCGGTTTGCCTGTCTGCGAACTTTCCACGCGGGAGAATTGCCCGGCGCGTTCCTCCATGATGCGGGCGAACTTCTGCAGGATGCCTGCGCGCTCGCCGGGCGCGGCGCGGGACCAGGCCGGGAAGGCGCTTCGTGCCGCTTCCACGGCCAATTCAAGGTCCGCCAATGACGCCAAACCTACCGTTTCCACTACCTCGGAGGTGGCTGGATTGATGACGTCGAGGTTTTGTCCGGACGTCCCGGACTGTAGTTTTCCGTTGATGAACTGGTGCATGGTGCCATGCTTTCCCTGCTGGGCGTCGGTGCCCGGGCAGTGCTGAATGAACGACGCCGGAGGTGCCGTTGTGCGGGTGGGGCAGGTTGCGCTGGGCTTGCAGTCCGTCAGATGCGGACGGTCAGGAGTGCTTGCTTTCGCGTTCGGCGCTGTCCAGGATGGCTGCCAGGCCGGCATGGAACGCCTTGAGTGAATCGAGGGTCTGCAGGGCTGCGTGGTGTTTTTCGAGGAGCGGATGCCCGGAAATGCGCGTGAAGACCCGGGGGTTGAGCCAGGGATCGTGGCCTTCGGAGTCCGGGAGCCGCTGGATCTCCACCGCAATTCCGGCACCGAGAGCCAGAGTGTAGCTTTCCAGGGCTGCGTAGTAGTGCACCACGCGGTCCTCTGCCAGTCCGGCATCGGTGAGGCATTGCAGGACGAACTCGATTGCCTTCAGCTCGCCGGGGCCGTAGGTGTCCGTGGCAAAGGACTCGCTGCCCAGGGAAGGGTGTTGCATAAAGACCCTGAGGAGTTCATCGAGGTAGGCCTCCAGTCGGGCGCGCCAGTCGTGGTCGCGCGCCGTGGCCAGGGTGCGTTCCACGGACATCATGAACAACTGGTCCAAGGCTGCCCGTACAACGGCGTCCCTGTTACGGAAATGGCGATACACGGCGGTGGCATCGACGTCGAGTTCCTGGCCCAGCCTTCGGACAGTCAACCGTTCGCCGGGCTCCTGGCTGGAGATCCGGAGGACGGCATCAATGATGGTGGCTGGGTCCAATCGGGTGCGCCGGTCCGTTGACTGGGCTGGCTGCACCATCTGTTGTCCACCTTCCATGGGATCCCGGGATCTTTATCACCGTACATGATTCATGGTTTCCTCCTCTCGAGGACAAGTCAAAGACTTTGTCAGCGATGATGTCAACACTGTTGACTTAAGTGTGATCCGGCTCATAGTGTGTCTCGCAGAGTTGAATTTCCCCTCGAAAGGACTCGAACGTGCACGCAGAGATTTTGTTTGAGAACGGATGGGTCTACACCGGCAATGACGCCGGTCCCGTCCGGGCAAATGTGGCCGTGGCAGGCGGGAGGATCGTCGCCGTCGGAAGCCCCGATGACGTCGAATCCACTACAACGCCGGACACCCGCCGGGTAGATCTCCAAGGTCAACTGGTGGTCCCGGGTTTCCAGGACGCCCATATCCACCCCATCTTCGCCGGCGTGGAGATGTTGCAATGCGATCTGACGGAGGCCAGCACCGCTGAGGATGCCGTGGCGCTGGTTGGCCGCTACGCAGCGGAAAACCCGGACCAACCGTGGATCCTCGGCGCGGGATGGTCCATGGATCTTTTCCCGGGCGGAACACCTACCCGGCGCTTGTTGGATGCTGTGGTGCAGGACCGGCCCGTGTATCTCCAGAACCGCGACCATCACGGAGCCTGGGCCAATACTGCCGCGTTCGCAGCGGCGGCCATCAGCAGGGACACCCCGGATCCCGCCGGTGGACGCTTTGAGCGGGAGCCGGACGGTACTCCCGCCGGCACCGTCCATGAAGGTGCCATGGATCTCTTCAACGACGCCAAGCCTGCTTTGCCGTACAACCTCGCCTACCAAGGATTGCTCGCATCACAGGAATTGCTGCTTTCCCAAGGCATCACGGCATGGCAGGACGCCTGGGTGCCGATTCCCGAGGGCGGCCATGCCGACAACCTCAAGGTCTACATGGATGCCGCCAACGCGGGGGATCTCAAAGTCCGGGTCACCGCATGCCAATGGTGGGACCGGACGGCGGGCATGTCCCAGCTGGAGGCGATCCTGGAACGACGGAACACCGTCCGGGAGTCGTTCGACCCCCTGGTCCTCAATGCCAACACGGTCAAGGTGATGGTTGATGGAGTCGCTGAGAACTTCACAGCCGCCATGCACCACGTCTACTTGGACCACCATGGACACCACACTGACAACCGCGGCATCGAGTTCTTCGAGCCCGCAGAGCTCAAGGAATTCGTCACCGCCATCGACGCCTCCGGGATGCAGCTCCACTTCCACGCCCTGGGCGACCGCGCCGTGACCGACGCCTTGGACGCCCTCCAAACTGCCCGGGACAGCAACGGAGTCAACGATCACCGCCACCACCTGGCGCATCTCCAAGTAGTCCGCAGCGAGGACGCTGCCCGCTTTGCAGAGCTCGGAGCAGCAGCCAACGTGCAGGCCCTCTGGGCCTGCCACGAGGATCAACTGGACACCCTGACCCTGCCGTTCCTGGAACCGGGCGCCGAGGCGCGGCACTATCCCTTTGGTGAACTTGCTGCGGCGGGGGCACGCTTGGTGGCCGGCAGCGACTGGCCCGTCTCCACGGCCGATCCGATCGCCGCCATCCACGTTGCCGTCAACCGCACAGCACCCGGGGAGGACCTGCCGCCTCTCGGCCCGGGATCACAGAAGCTCAGCCTCCAACAGATCCTGAACGCGTACACGCAGGGAACAGCGTGGATCAACCACCTGGACGCGGAGACGGGGACCTTGGAACCCGGCAAACTTGCCGACCTCGCGGTGCTGGACGTCAACCTCTTCGAGCTTTCGCCGGAAGAACTGCACCGGGCGGTGGTGATGCAAACGTGGATCGGGGGCGAGTGCGTCTATGACCGCGCAACAGCACGTCAGAGCCAGCCCTCCCCGGTGATGCAGTGAAGCCGCAGGCAGCGCGCGGTGCCGTACCGCCCAAACAGCGGACGACGCCGTCGCGCATCACAGCGGTAACGGTGGCCGCCGTCGTGGCCGGCTTGGTCCTGGGCGGCTGCGGCGTCCGGCCCGCCAGCGTGACTGACGCCGCCGGGGGAGCCAAGTTCACGTTGTCCGACTCAACGCCGGCACCCACCAAGGAGATCGACAACTTCAACTGGGCCATGTACGCGGAGCCGTTCTCGCTGGACTACGCCTATGCCTTTGACTACCCGGACAACACTGTCCTGTCCAACGTCTGCGAGTCGCTGTTCCGCTGGAACGCGGACCTGTCCACGTCTCCCGGACTGGCAACCGGAGTGGAGAACCCGGACCCGCTGACCTGGATCTACACCATCCGGCAGGGCGTGAAATTCCACGATGGCACCGAGATGACAGCGGAGGATGTCGTGGCATCCCTGAGCCGGCACGTGGACCCGGAAGTCGGGTCCTTCTGGGCCTCCGCCTACCAAAACGTCGAGTCAATAGAGAAGACCGGCGACTACCAGGTCACGGTGACCACCACCAAGCCGGACTACGTGTTCAACGCGTCCCTGGTGGGAGCTACCGGGGTGGTGGAATCCGCCAAAACCCTGGAAGCGGCGGGCAAGGATTACGGCAACTCAAGCACCGGCGTGAACTGCACCGGACCTTTCACATTCGAGCAATGGGAGGCCGGGGAAAGCATCACCCTCAAACGGTTCGAGGACTACTGGGATCCGGACCTCAAGGCCAAGTCGCAACAGGTCACCTTCAAGATGCTCCCGGACGCCACGTCCCGCATCAACGCCTTCCAGACCGGCGAAATAGACGGCGGCTTCGCGATTCCGTCCAACGCCATGGACATCCTGAAGGCCAACAAAGACGCCGGGTCGCTGTACTTCGGCAAGGACACCTCCGTCCAGAGCATGGTGTTCACCAACCTTGGCGGCACGTTCCAGGACGTCAGGGTCCGCAAGGCGCTGATGATGGCCATCAATCGTGAAGCCTTAATCAAGGCGGCCGAACAGGGCTACGCCTCCGGCACTGACGCCCTCACCACCCGGAGCGTCTGGAAGGACGTCTCCACGGAAACTGCGGACGAGGCTTTCGACGGGTTGCTCTCCACGCCCTATGACGTGGAAGAAGCCAGGAAGCTCGTCAAGGAAGCAGGGGCGGAGGGCAGCAAGTTCGTCTTCGCCACTGCCTCGCTGAACGCAGCTTTCGACATCACGGCCCGGGCCATCGCGTCCGCGGCCAAGGAGATCGGCCTGGACCCTGAAATCCAGACCATGTCCAACGACAAATACACCACTCTCTTCTCCGACCCCGAGGCCCGCAAGAACGTGGATCTCATGGTGACGTCCTGGTACCTCTCCAGCACCGAGCCCTTGGAAATGTACAGCGTGCTGCGCACCGGCGATTTCAGCAACTACGGCGGCTGGAGCAACCCGGAATTCGATGATCTGGTCAACACTGCGTACACCGTGCAGGACCCCGACGCCCGGGGCAAGCTGACTGGCCGGGCCGCCAAGCTGGCCGCCGATGACGTGGTGTGGGGGCCACTCTATGAGACCGTCACGTCCATGTGGCTGGGCAAACGCATCACCGGTGCGGACCCGTCCATCAACTATATGTACTTCCCGTGGGCAGCCCAGATAGGAGGTCGCTGACATGGTCGTTATGGATCAAGCACAGGCTCCCGCACCCCCACGGGGTCCGGGCAAACGAGCTGCCAACAGGGCAGCCGCGTTCATCGCAAAGAAGGTGCTCGCCCTGATAGTGACCCTGCTGGTCGCATCACTGGCGGTGTTCTTCTCCCGGTTCCTGGTCCCCGGCGACCCCGCACGCTTCCTGCTGAGGGGACGCAGCCCCAAACCCGAAGCACTGGAAGAGATCACCCGGCAATTCGGCCTGGATAAGCCGGCCTGGGAACAGTACCTGAACTGGCTCGGCGGCATCCTGCACGGAGATTGGGGACGCTCGCTCACCTACCGCCAAGACGTCTCCGACGTGCTCCTCGGCAGGCTGCCCACCACCCTGCAACTCGTGGCGCTCGCCGCAGTGTTCATCACCGTCCTGGGCCTGTTTGCCGGCATACTGGCCAGCCTGAACAAGGGCTTCAGCGACCGCTTCATCCTCATCACCCTGACCGCCGCGGGCGCCGTGCCGCCCTTCGTGGCAGCCATCGCATTGGTAGCACTCTTCTCCGTAGGACTGGGATGGTTCCCTTCCTTTGGAAGCGGCGACGGCGGCTGGGACCGGATCTGGCACCTCACCCTCCCGGCGCTCGCCTTGGGCATTACGTACATCGCCATGGTGGCGCGGGTGACGCGATCATCCATGAACGAACAACTCCTCCGAGAACACGTGGAAGTGGCCACCAGCCGTGGGTTGACCCGCGGATCCGTCGTGGCGCGTCACGTCCTCCGCAACGCCCTGGGACCCATCCTCACGGTGAGCGGCGTGCTGGTGGCCGGGCTCCTGGTCTCCAGCGCCATCATCGAGCGGACCTTCGGCCTCTCCGGAATCGGGCAGCTCCTGGTGCAATCCATCGACAGGCTGGACTTCGCCGTGGTCCAGGCAATCGTCATGGTGGTGGTGGCTGCCTTCGTCCTGGTCAACACCGTGGTTGACCTTATCCAGCCCCTCATTGATCCGCGTATTGCGGCCGGAACGGAGTCCCGATGACGTTAGCCGTCCAACTGCCGCAGGCTGGCCTTCGCCGCTACGGCAGCCTCCTGTCACCCATGGCGTGGTCAGCGCTAGCCGTAGCCGCCGCCGTCGTACTTCTCTCAGTGTTCGCCCCGATCCTGGCGCCCTACGACCCCGACTATGTGGACCTCAACAACGTCTTGGCCGGTCCAGGCGCGCAACACCTGCTGGGGACCGACGCGCTGGGCCGTGACCTTCTCAGCCGGCTCATGTACGGCGGGCGGACTTCGCTCCTGGGACCCACCATCGTGGTGATCGGATCGACGGTGTTGGGCCTGCTGCTGGGCCTGGTTGCAGGCTGGTCCGAAGGCTGGCTTGGCAAGGTTCTTGGCCGGGTTTTCGACCTTCTCTTTGCTTTTCCCGCGCTGCTCATGGCCATGCTCGCCATCGCTTTGTTTGGCAAAGGCCTCTTGGCGCCCATCCTCGCCATGACTATCGCCTACGTCCCGTACGTGGCCCGGCTGGCGCAGTCCTTGGTGGTTGCCGAGCGCAGCCGGCCCTATGTCCAGGCGTACCGGGTGCTTGGATTCCGGACGCCGTGGGTGGTGCTGGGCAGGGTGCTGCCCAACCTCATCCCCACAGTTGGTGCGCAATCAACACTGAACTTCGGTTACGTGCTGGCTGATCTCGCGGCGCTGTCCTTCATCGGACTCGGGGTTCAGCCGCCTACCAGCGACTGGGGAGCCATGATCGAGGAATCCCGGGGCGCGCTCCTGGGCGGCTACATCCTGCCCGCTTTTTGGCCCGCATTGGTGGTGGTCCTGGTGGTGGTGGCCGTCAACGTCATCGGCGAGGAACTTTCTGACCGCATCGGAGGAAAACTGTCATGACCCAGCTCCTGACGATTGAAGATTTTACGCTCGGTTTTCGGGACAGGCCGCCGCTGCTGGACAGCGTCTCGCTTCACGTGAACGACGGCGAAGCGGTGGCCTTGGTGGGGGAGTCCGGCTCAGGCAAGTCCCTGACCACCCGGGCCGCACTGGGGTTGTTCCCTGGTGGCTCAGAGTTCTCCGGAACGGTGGCGGTGCAGGGCCTCGATACCCTGACTGCGAGCAAACAACGGCTCATGGAGCTGCGGCGCGGCCACGCGTCAATGATCTTCCAGGACCCCCGCGCCGGCATCAACCCGGTCCGGACTGTGGGGGACTTCCTCACGGAGACGCTGTTGAGATTTGACGGGTTGTCCCGTGCCGAAGCCACCGAGCGCGCTGTGAAGCAACTCGAGCAAGTGGGGCTGCGCCGGGCCAAGGAACTCATGGACCAGCACCCGCACCAGCTTTCCGGCGGCATGCTCCAGCGGGTGATGATTGCCGCTGCGTTGCTCAATTCGCCGGACCTGCTGCTCTGCGACGAGCCCACCACAGCCCTGGATGTCACCACCCAGGCCGGGATTGTGAAGCTTCTCCGCGAAGAACAGCAGTCGCGGGGCATGGGCATGCTGTTCATCACGCACGACCTCAATCTCGCTGCAAGCCTGTGCGAACGCGTCTATGTGCTCCGTCGCGGCAGGGTGGTGGAGCAGGGTGGTACACAGAACGTGTTCCTAACGCCCCAGCAGGACTACACCCGGCAGCTGGTGGAGGCCACCCCCGTCATCGATGTGGCCGGTTTGGAGGCACCAGCGGCCGCGGGTGTGCCCCTGTTGGAGGTTGCCGGTCTGTCCAAAACGTACCAACTGCCTCGCGGCGACGTCATCACAGCGTTGGACAATGCAGCTTTCACCCTCCCGGAGGGCGGTTCCTTGGGCGTGGTGGGCGAGTCGGGCTCGGGTAAATCCACCCTGGCCCGGCTGGTGGTGGCGCTGGAAACGGCCACCGAAGGCGAGCTCACCCTGCGAGGAGTTCCCCGGCCGCGCCGGGCATTGAAAGCCTCCGAGCGCAAGGTCCTGGCCAAAGACGTCCAGATCGTTTTTCAGGACCCCTACCTGTCCCTGGACCCGCGAATCCCGGTGGGCAACGCCGTAGCCGATGTGTTCCGGCTCCACCAGCGTCAAGGACGCAAGCAAGCCAAGGTGAGCGCGGCCGAACTCCTGGGCAGGGTAGGAATCGGACCGGAACGCTTCGACGCGAGGCCGCGCGCGCTTTCGGGCGGGCAGCGTCAACGTGTGGCGTTGGCCAAGGCGCTGGCCGCCCGTCCACGGCTCCTGGTTTTGGACGAAGCCACCAGTGCCCTTGATGTCTCGGTGCAGGCTCAGGTGCTGGAACTCGTGGAGGAATTGCGGGAGCAGTTGGGGCTGACCATTCTTTTCGTCACCCATGACCTCGCCGTGGTCTCGCGCCTGTGCTCCCAGATCCTGGTGATGCATCAAGGAGGGATCGTTGAACAAGGCCCCACGGCGCGGATCCTGGAAGACCCCGGGGACGAGTACACCAGGAACCTCATCGCCTCCCGTCCCCGGCCTTTGTGGGACGCCGAGCCGGTCACTGCCTGACCGGACAAGACCTCAGAAACAGGAGAATTTCCCGTGAATACCACCGTTTTCGAACGGAACGTCCCGCAACCTGCCGTCGTCGAGAAGGCCTTGGAAGGTGCCGCCCACCGGCCCTTCTGGATCGACGACCTCAAGGGCTCGGCAACGCGCTACCCGCAACTCGACGGCGACGATGCCGCCGACCTCGTGATCGTCGGCGGGGGCTACACCGGACTCTGGACAGCCCTGCGGGCCAAGGAACGCGACCCCCGCCGGACAGTCATCCTGCTGGAAGCGGAGCGGGTGGCCTGGGCAGCCTCGGGCCGCAACGGCGGCTTCTGCGAGGCCAGCCTCACCCACGGCCATGAGAACGGCAAGAACCGTTGGCCGGACGAGTTGGAAGTGTTGGATCGGCTGGGCATGGAGAACCTGGACCGCATGCAGGAGGCCGTGGAGAAGTACGGCATGGACTGCGAATGGGAACGCACCGGCGAGCTCAACGTTGCAGTGGAACCGCACCAAGTGGCCTGGCTCCAGGAGGACGACAGCCCTGGCAGTGTCTTTCTGGACCAGGACGCCGTCCGTGCCGAAGTCAACTCGCCTACCTACCTCGCGGGCCGTTGGCACCAGGATTCCGTGGCCATGGTCCACCCGTACAAACTTGGCCTTGAACTGGCCCGGGTGGTCACAGAGCTGGGCGTACGCATCTTTGAGGGGACACGGGTTCGTGAGCTGAAGGATCACGAGCAGGGCGTCACCATCGTCACTGAACGCGGCACTGTGGAGGCCGGACACGTGGTCCTTGGCACCAACGTTTTTCCGTCGCTGCTCAAGCGGAACCAGCTCATGACGGTGCCGGTGTACGACTACGCGCTCATGACCGAGCCCCTCACCGCAGAGCAGTTGGACTCCATCGGCTGGGGCAAAAGGCAGGGCATTGGGGACGTAGCCAACCAGTTCCACTATTACCGGATCACCAAGGACCATCGGATCCTGTTCGGAGGCTACGATGCCCTCTACTTCTGGGGGCGCCGCGTGGACCAAAAGCACGAGCACCAGCCGGCGACTTGGGAGAAGATCGCCTCGCACTTCTTCACCACATTCCCGCAGCTCGAAGGGCTGAAGTTCACCCATAAGTGGGCCGGACCCATTGATTCGAGCACGCAATTCTGTGCCTTCTTCGGAACGGCGCGGAAGGGACGGGTGGCGTACGCGGCAGGTTTCACAGGTCTGGGCGTGGGGGCCACCGCCTTTGCTGCCGATGTGCTCCTCGATCTCTTGTCCGGTCTGGACACGGAGCGCACCCGGGTGGAAATGGTCCGGAAACGGCCGTTGCCCTTCCCTCCCGAGCCGCTTGCCTCCCTGGGTATCAACCTGACGCGCTGGTCCATGGACCGGGCGGACCACAACCAGGGGAAGCGGAACCTCATCCTCAAAGCGCTCGACGCCGTGGGCTTGGGTTTCGACTCCTGACCCCCACCCGTTGTGGGGCCTGTTGTGCGTGTGTGGGTGTGGGGTTGGGGCGCAGAGCGGGCCTCGCAACGTGGCGGTTGTTAGCGCCTGGGGGCCGGCTTGCGTTGGGAGGAAGCGTTCGACGTCGGCCTCTTGGCTGCCGCTCCAGGGGTGCGGGGTGCCGCGGGACGCTTCGCGACGGGGGCCTTCGCTGCTATGGGCGCCTTGGCCGTGCTTGAAGCACGCTGTGATGTGGCTGGACGCTTGGCCGCTGTAACCGGGCGCGGTGTTGCCGGTTTGCGTGCCGACGGGGTTCGCTTCACAGCCGACGCGGGCCTCTTTGCAGGCGCCGGTGCCTTTGCACCAAACGATGGCACCACGGCACCGAGGAACATCACTGCCAGCGTGCCGACACCTGCCACCACGGCCAGGTAGAAGTAGATGTCCGAGTCCTGGGTGCTGGTGGCACTGCCCAAAGCGTTGGCGTCCTGGTTGAACGCGATGCCCCACATCCGCAGGAACGCGATACTGCACCCGATGAAGAGGCTCGTTCCCGCTGCGCCCAGAAGCACTACGAGGTAGCGCCGCCGGTTGAAGACCTGGACCAAGGAGGCCAAATAGCAGACCAGAACAGCACCCAGAAACAGGTAAAGGACTAGTTCTTCGAGCACCACAGCGGCGAGCACCAACAGCCCCAACGATACGAAGGCGGCCACCACCGCAAGTTTTCCACTGTTCCCCATGTGACGCATGAGGTTAATCATCGCCGACCAAGTGGCCGCGCCACGCCGTCGTACATTGCAGTTGCGTACCGTTGTGGGGCCTGTTTTGCGTGCCCAAATGTCGGGGGGAACGCGTAGAGCGGGCCCCGCAACGCCTATCCCTCGTTTGTGGGGCCTGTTTTGCGCGCCCTGGGCCCGGGGAAGCGCGTTGAGCGGGCCCCGCAACGCCTTTCCCTTGGTTGTGGGGCCTGTTTTGCGTGCCCAGGGTCGGGGGGAACGTGTTGAGCGGGCCCCGCAACGCCTATCCCTTGGTTGTTGGGCCTGTTTTGCGCGCCGAAAGTCGGGGGGGGACGCGTTGAGCAGGCCTCGCAACGCCGATCCCTTGGTTGTGGGGCCTGCTTTGCGGCCCCAGGGTCGGGGGGAACGCGTAGAGCGGGCCCCGCAACGCCGGGCGCGGGCTACTTGATGACGTACCCGTGCATGATGGTCATCACGGCCGCGACGCTTTGTTCGCGGGTCCGCTCCGGGTTGTACGTCTGCCGATCGAGGCCCACCACAAAGATTGCTCCAAAAATGGCCGCCTCAAGGCTGCCGCGGGCAATGGACTCATCAACCTTGTACCCGTCCGCGACGCGTTTCACCGCGGATCCGATGACCGCCAGGAGTTCAGCGCGGAGTTCGGCGAACACGGCACTCCATTCACCGGGCGTACGCCAGTTTTCGCTGACCCACAAGCGGGCGAAGGACGGGTAATCGTCCATGAACTCCATGGCCTGGCCCACCATGTTTTTCATGGACTCCAGCGGATCGCTGCTCTGTCCCTGAATGTCCTGGAGTCGGCCCAGCATGATGTCCACGCCGTGCCGCAGCAACTGGGCGATCAGGTCCGATTTGCTGCCGAAGTTGTAATAAACGGTCCCTTTGGACACGCCTGCGGCGGCCGCGATTTCGTCCACGGTCACGCCCGCAGCACCACGTTCGCCGATCAGTTCCATGGACGCTTCAAACAGGCGCTGCTTGGTGGCGTTGGTGCGTTCCGGTCGGCGCTTCTTCTCTGCTTGGCCCGGACCGGCGGGCTCGGTGGTGCTCATACTGCGATCTCCGGCTTCAGGGTCTTGAGGGTCCACACCTTGTGCTTGCGGACGGCGAGCGTGGACAGCGCCATTCCCAGCAAAGTGTATCCAAGCAGGCCAAGGACCGTGGGCCAGATCATGCTGAGCTCACCGCCGTAGATCAGGTGCCTCATACCGGTCACCACGTAGCCCATGGGCAGGACCTCGTGCACCACATGCAGCGGCATGGGCGTGGTCTGCCACGGGAACGTACCGCCAGAGGAAACGAGCTGCAGGACCAGCAGGATCAGCACCACGAACTTGCCGGGCGTGCCCATGAGCGCCACAATGCCTTGGATGATCGCGCTGAATGCCATCACTGCGGCCAACATAAACAGCCACATGCCGATGGGATGTGCGGGGTTCAAGCCGAGGCCAAGGTTCACCACCAAGGTGAGGATGGTGGCCTGCAGGACCGAGACCACGAAGAACGGCAGCCAGCCTCCGACGGCGATTTTCCAGGCGGGGGCGTTCGACGCCAAGGCCCGTTGGGTGATGGGTCGCATGGCCTGGACCAGCATGAACACGCCAATCCAGAGGGCCAGAGTGAGGAAGAAGGGCGCCAAGCCGGCACCGTAGGAACCTGCCTTGGCCTGGGAGACGTTGTCCACGGCCACAGGATCGGCGATCACCTTGGACACACTGTTCTTCTGCTCATCGTTGGGGTTGGGGATGTCCCCTGCGCCCTTGGCAAGTTCCGTGGCCAAGGTGTGGGAACCGTCGGCTGCGGTCACGGCACCTGAGGCGAGCTGGCCCGCGCCGTCGTCCAGTTGGTGGGCACCGTCGTCGAGCTTCACTGCGCCGTCCAGGGCAGCCTGTTGCCCGGCGGCCAGAGTGGACGCGCCCGTGTTCAGCTGGCCGGCGCCAGCGGCCGCCTTGGAGATGGCATCCGTGAGGGTCGGCGTAGCGGCGGCAAGCTTCGAGGCCCCGGCGCTCACGGCGGCGGAACCGTCCGAAAGCTGTTGGATCTTGGCGGCGTCGCCGGAAATCTTTGCCTTGGCGTCGGTGACTGGGCTTGATGAAGCAGCCGCGTCGAAGTCGGCCAGCACCTTATCTGCCTGCTCCTGCGTCAGCACACCTGCAGTGACCAGCCGGGCGTTGGACTCCACCACACGGTTCCGGAGGCCCTTGTCTGCGGCTTCAAGCTGCCCGACGACGTCCTGCACTTTCGCGTTCAGCTCGGCGTTTCCGGCGGCTACTTGGGCGGCGCCATCGGCAAGCTTCTGGGAGTCAGCAGGCAGGGTGGAGGTCTTGTTCTTCAGTTCGGTGAGGCCGGAGCTCAACTGGCTGGCGCCGGTGTTGAGCTGCACCGCGCCGTCGCGCAGTTTGGTCTGCCCGGCCACGAGTTGGTCAGCGCCGGTCACCAGTTGGGTGGTGCCATCGTGGAGGGTAGCTGCGCCGTCACTGAGTTTCCCGACGCCTGTAGCGAGTTCCGAGGCGCCATCAGCCGCCTTCACGATGGACGCGTGAATGGTGCCGAAGCCGGTGAGGAGTTGGTTGGCGGTTTCCTCGCCCACCTCCTTGGCGACAGTGGAGTGCACTGCGGTGGTGAGTTTGTCCACGATGGTGCTCAGGAGGTAGTTGTTGGCGTCGTTGGTGGTGACGTGCAGCATCGCCTGGTTGGCGGCGTCGAAACTTCCGGGGGAGACCAGGTTGGAGGAGAAATCCTTGGGGATGCGGAGCGCGAAAGCGTACTCGCCCGTGCGGACACCGGCGTCTGCATCCTCCGCGCTGGAGACCTGCTTCCAGTTGAAGACATGGCCCTCAACCAGGCTGTCGGCCACCTTCTTGCCGGCCTGCAACTCCGTGCCGTCCGACGACGTTGCGCCCGTATCCTCCACCACCAGGGCAGCATCGATCTGGTTCAGGTTGCCGTACGGATCCCAGTTCGCGTAAAGGTACACGGCGCCGTACAGCAACGGCACCATGGTGAGGGCGAGGATGGTCAGCTTGGGCAGGAGCCCGCCGGTCATGCGCTTGAGTTCGGAGCGGGCAAGCCGCAGAACAGTCACTTTGCAGTCCTTTGGAGGTTTTCGGATTCAGGGTGGGCAGCGGCTTTGACCGCTGCGGATGCTTCGGGTTCAATGGGCGCTTCGGCTGTTCCGGGGGCCGGCTGTGCGGCGTGCCTGGCTTTGGGCTCAGCATCGGCCGTTTGGGGCTCGACGGCGGCTGCTTGGGGCTCGACGGCGGCGGCCGGCTTGGGCTGGGCGGCCCGAAGTTCGGCTGGCGCGGGTTCGGAGGGCGAAGGTTCGGGAGGGTGCGCGACTGAGTTGCCGATCACCGCGGCGGCTCCGGTCCAGTCGTCCGGGAGCGCACCTACCACCGCGACGACGGCAAGCGGCCGTCCGGCGTCGGACGCCAATGCCTGCAGTCGGGGCAACCAAGCGGCGGGATCTGCGCTGTGGCGGTCCGGGGAATCGACCACCAGGAGGTCCGTGGCGGGATCTGCCAGGGCAAGCGCGGTGAGGAGTTCCAGGCGACGGCCGGCAGGAAGCTGTTCGATCCAAAGTCCGGCGATGTCCTCGAAGCTGTTGACCTTCAACCACGGCTTGCTCAGCAGCGCGCCACGGTAGCGGCGCGGGATCAGGGAAAGGTCCTCGGTGACGAGGTCCCGGACGCTGAGGTGTTGCTCAGGCTCATTGACGCCGGGGGAGTCCACCAGGGCGCTCGCGAGGCGGATCTTCTTGGTTTTGGTGGTGTTGTCCCAGCTGAGGACGCCGTTGCTGGGCTTCATGCGACCACTCAGGGCCAACGCCAATGCGGTCCGCTGGTCCTGGCCCTCTCCGGCAACAAGCAGGAGTTCGCCGCGACGGACCTGGAGTGACGTGGCCGGAAGGAGATCGTCCCGGCGGCCGTTGATCTGGAGTTGCTGTACGGACAGCACAATGAAGCCTTTCGCAGAAATGGTGTCTGCGAAAAGTCTAACTGAACTGACTGGTCAGTTCAAATAGGAGTATTAGAGACCGTACTTTTCCAGCAGGCGCAGCCACACCTCGCTGATGGTGGGGTACGACGGAACTGCATGCCAAAGGCGGTCCAAGCGGACCTCGCCAACAATGGCGATGGTTGCTGAGTGGAGAAGTTCGGCCACGCCCGGGCCCACGAAGGTGGCCCCGAGGATCACCTTCCGGTCCTCATCAACCACCATCTGCGCCCAGCCCTTGTAGTCGGGAGAGTGGAGCTGGGAGCCGGAGACGTTGATGGGCAGTTCGACGCCCGTCACGTTCTTGCCCTGAAGGAGGGCCTGTTCCAGGCTCAGGCCCACCGACGCGACTTCGGGATCAGTGAAAACGACGCTGGGAACAGCGTGGTCATTGGCCGTGTGGGCATAAGGGCTCCACGGTTTTGGGGAGCCACTCAGCTTGCCGTTGGCCCTTGCCACAATCGCGTCGCCGGTGGCCCGGGCCTCGTACTTGCCCTGATGCGTCAGGAGCACTTTGCCTGCGGCATCTCCGGCGGCGTACAGCCACAGTCCGCTGGTGCCATCGCTGGCCGGGCCTTCCACCAGGCCGCTGGCGTCCGTTGTGAGCCGCAGGGGCTTGCCGTTCTGCGCCTCCACTCCAACGTTCTCCAGGCCGAGGTTGGCCAGGGCGGGGTGCCGTCCAGAGGCGACCAGGAGTTGGTCAGCCTGGAGGGTCGTGCCGTCCAGCGTTACCGTTACCGAGCCGTCGTCGTTCGTTTTCACTGCCTCCACGTCCGTGTGAACGTGGACGTCGATTCCGTCTGCGCGGAGCCCTGCCAGCACCAGCTTGGCCGCTTCATCGGGATAGCTGCTCAAGAGGCGGCCCCGGGCAACAACGGCGACGTCGGAACCAAGGCGGGCAAACGCCTGGGCCATTTCGACGCCGGCCACCCCGCCGCCCAGGACCACAAGCCGCTTGGGGATTTCCTTGGCCGCCGTGGCTCCGCGGGTTGTCCAGAACGGTACGTCTTTCAGGCCCTCTATGCCCGGGATGGTGGGGGTGGAGCCTGTCGCGACCACCACGGCATGGTGTGCCTTGAGTGCATAACTGTTGCCATCGAGGCCATCCACCTGGACCTCGCGTGGGCCGGTGATTCGTCCACGTCCGCGGATCAGTTCGATGCCCGCGCTGTCCAGCCATTCAACCTGGCTGCTGTCTTCCCAGTTGTTGGTGAACCAATCCCGGTGCTTCAGGGCAGCCTCGGCATCCAGTACTCCAGTGACAGCCTCGGAGGCACCCGGGATCACTTGAGCCGCGTGCAGCACGTCCCCTGGCCGGAGGAGAGCCTTGGAAGGAATGCAAGCCCAATAAGAGCACTCGCCGCCCACCAATTCGCTTTCGATAATCACCGCCGTGAGGCCGCCGCGAACCACCCGGTCCGCCACGTTTTCTCCCACGGCGCCGGCGCCGATCACGATTACGTCGAATTCCCGCGAGCTCTCGGCAGTCATGTGAGAAGCCTACAACCGCTGCCTGCGCGTTGTGAGGCCCACTTTGCGGGCTTCGCGTGGGTTTTGGGGCGCAGAGTAGGCCCCGCAACCCCATGCCCTGTCCATATTTTGAGATACATATCTCAAAATATGGAATAAGTCTCTAGGCTTCGATGCATGGGAGATGAACTGAAACCTTTTGTCGACTGGAGTTGGTGTGCCCGCAACCTCGGGCGGATTGTCCTGGTGGATACACGCTGGTACTTGGATGGCTCGTCGGGTGCGGACGCGTACCAGGCCGGACATCTCCCGGACGCAGTCTTTGTGGACATGGATAGATGGCTTTCCGGGCCGGCATCACCTGAGAAGGGGCGGAACCCGTTGCCCGATCCGGAAGTGTTTGCCCAAGGAATGCGTGAAGCAGGAATCAGCGATTCGGACACCGTGATCGCCTACGACGACGCCGGAGGAGTTATCGCGGCCCGACTGGTCTGGATGCTCCGATCCACAGGCCACAAGGCAGCGGTTCTGGACGGGGGTATCGGCAGCTATCCTGGGAAACTCGCAAGAGAAATAGCGCTACGGCGAACCGGGAGCTTCACTCCTAAAGCCTGGCCTGCCGACCTGCTGGCAGACATTTCCGAAGCTTCGTCTGACGCGTTCCTCACCGTGGATGCAAGAAACCGTGATCGCTTTGACGGCCGCCAAGACCCTATCGATCCCCGTCCCGGACACATATCCGGCGCCGTGAACGTTCCATGCCGCGGGAATCTGGACGCCGGAGGTCATTTGCTCCCGGAGCTGCAGATTCGCGGGAACTTCGAGCACGCCGGAGTGCTGACCGCGCAGAACACCATTGCGTACTGTGGATCCGGAGTGACCGCGTGCCACAACCTGTTGGTGATGGAGCAGTTGGGAATGGGCAACGGCAGGCTCTTTGTGGGTGGATGGTCCCAGTATGGCCATGCGACGGACAGGCCCGTGGAGACGAAAATCCAGCCGGATGGCCGCTTGTGAGGCCTGCTCTGCGGGCTTGCGGGGGGTTTTGGGGCGCAGAGTAGGCCCCGCAACGCAGGGCCTACGCGTGCATGGCGCCCTTGAACCAGCCCGTAATGCTGGCCGGATGGGTGATCGCGGTGCCAACCACGACAGCAAACGCGCCGGCGTCCAGAGCTTGCCGGGCGTGGGCAGGGGTATGGATGCGGCCCTCCGCGATGAGTGGTTTGCCCAGGCCGGCCGCGGCGATCTGCTCCAATAGCTCCAAGTCCGGGCCATCCGTCTTGGGGCGTTCGCCGGTATAACCGGACAACGTGGTGCCGATCAGGTCTGCCCCCGCTTCCACAGCAGCAACGGCATCCCCAAACGAGCCGCAGTCAGCCATGACCAGTGCATGGGACTCCGAGTGGATACCGGCAACAGTGTCGGCAAGGGAAAGCCCATCGGGCCGTGAACGACGTGTTCCATCAATCGCCACAACATGCGCGCCCGCATTCGCCACGGCCAGGGCGTGCCGCAGCGTGGGGGTGATGAAGACGCCGTCGTGCCCGTCTTTCCAGAGGCCAATGACAGGAACTTCGACGGCGGTACGTGTGAACTGCACATCGGCCAACCCCTGGACGCGGATCGCCGCGGCGCCCCCGATGACGGCCGATGCCGCTACCTGGCCGGTGGTCCGGGGATCGCGCATGGGTTCGCCGGGGTACGCCTGGCAGGAGACGATCAGTTGGGAGCGGAGGGCTTCGAGGCCTTCGGGGGTGAGGATCATGATGTCTCCCTTTACTTGCGGACTACTCACGGACTACTTCAGGACGAGTTTCGCGGCGCCAACAATGGCCGCGGTATTGCCAAGGGTTGCCCGGACGACGGGTACGGAAACCAAGGGCGCCAGCAGTTCCTGGCGCAAGGCGAACTCCATGGGCTTCCACCAGAGCTCGCCGGCGTCGGCCAAACCACCGGAAACCACCACGGTTTCGGGGTCAAGAATGTTGATGAGTCCGCCCACGGCTTGCCCGGCGGCGGCCGCGCCGACATTGATAGCACGCAACGCGGCGGTGCGACTGTTCGCGGGACCTGCGCCAGCACCGGCGTCGAGCCCTTCAGCAGCAGAAGCCAGCGCAAAGACGCCCCGCGTATCCACCGCCTCCACGGCAGAACCACCAAAGCGCAGGAAAGCCTCGTAAAGGGCAGGCCCCGAAGCGATCGCCTCGACGTGTCCGGATCCACCGCAGACGCACGGCAACGGGACCCCATCAACGGCTGCCAACGGTGAAGCAAAGTGCCCCACGTGACCACCCACAAAGCGGTGCCCCAGAACAGGCGAACCGTCCAGCACGAAGCTCCCGCCCACGCCGGTTCCGAACGCCACCATGAGCGAACTCGAGGATCCGGCGGCCGCGCCCAGCCAGGCCTCGCCGAGGGCGTGGGCGTGAACATCATTGACGGCGCGCACGGTCTGTACGGACGGGGCAGCGAGCGAAAGACGGGCAGACAGCCCAGCAACAAGCGAAGTCCCGGCCCAGCCACGAATCGCGTCGGTCGCAGAGACGACGGTCCCGGCAACAGCATCAATGACCCCGGCGGAGCCGATGCCGACGCAGGAAACTGACATTCCGGCGTCGGCAGCGCGCTCCACCAAGCCCGTGATCAGCGCAGCGGTGGCGTCGAGGATCGCTTCGCCACCGGCCCGGTTCAACGTCGGAATGGTCTCCGACATGAGCACTTCACCAGAGTGGGCAACAACCCCGGCGGCGGTTTTGGTGCCGCCGAGGTCAACGCCGATCACGTGGGTCTTGGAAGCTGTCATAAAACCTAGACCAGCCCGTTCCGCTCCAGAATTTCGCGGATCAACGCCGTCTCTTCGGAGTTCAGGGACAACATCGGTGAGCTCATGGTGTTGGACTCGATGACGCCCATCACCTGCAGCGCGGTCTTGAACGCACCCAAGCCCGCGGCGCCGCCGGAGACGCGTCCGTTGGGGGTGTAGACGATCTCGAAGACGTCGGCGAGGCGGTCCTGCTCCCTTGCCGCGAGAGCCCAGTCGCCGGCCTGTGCGGCGTCGAACAGGCGGCGGTAGCCGGCCGGATCAACGTTGCCGAGGCCTGGCACAACGCCCTGCGCGCCGCCCAGGAGCGCGCCGTCCACCACAACTTCGTGACCGGTGAAGATGTCGAAGTTGGGGATGTCCTTGGCTGCGAGGAGCAGCTGGCGGAAGGAAACGTCGTCGCCGGAGGAGTCCTTGACGCCGGCAATGACACCGTCGCGGCCGAGGCGGACCAACAAATCGGTAGGCAGTTTGAAGTGCGTGCGGACCGGAACGTCGTAGGCGAAGATCGGCTTCTCGATGGCGGCGTGGATGCTGCGGAAGTGCGTTTCGGTCTCCGCGGCGTTGCCGATGGCGTAGTACATGGAGGTGACCACGATCGCGTCGGCGCCGAGATCCACCACCTTGCGCGCTTCCTCGATGACGCGGGTGGTTGTCTGCTCGTTGGCGCCCACGATCAGCGGGACCGCTCCGGCGTTGGCGTCGGCGATGGTGGAGACCACCAGTTCACGCTCATCGTTGGTGAGGTAGGGGACTTCGCCGGAGGAGCCCAGGACGAAAAGGCCGGAGACACCGCCGTCGATCAGGTGCTTGGTGACGTTCTTCAGCGACGCGGTGTCGATGCTGCCGTCTGCGTGGCGGGGGGTGATGACCGGGGGGATGACGCCCTGGAACTGAGTGGACACAGAATTCTCCGTTGTTTGTAGCTTGTGAAGGGAAAAACTAGATGTGAAGCAGGCTGGGCGCGGCGCCCAGCAGCTTCTTGGTGTAGTCGTTGCTCGGGTTGTCGAAGACCTGCGCGGCTGAGCCTTGCTCGACGATCTTGCCGAAGTACATGACGCAGATACGGTCAGAGACGTACCGGACGGTTTGGATGTCGTGCGAGATGAATACCATGCCCAGGTTCAACTGGGTCTTCAGGTCCGAGAGCAGGTTCAGGACCTGCGCGCGGACCGAAACGTCCAGGGCCGACGTCGGCTCGTCCGCCACGATGATGTCCGGGTCCAAAGCCAACGCGCGGGCGATGGCAACGCGCTGGCGCTGGCCGCCGGAAACCTGCGACGGCGTCACCTCGGCTGCCGATTGCGGCAAGCCCACCAGCGCCAACAGTTCCTTGACCTTGGCGGCGCGGGAAGCAGCGCTGCCGATCCCATGGATCTGCAGCGGATCAGTGAGGATGTCCTGGATGGTCATGCGCGGGTTCAAGGCAGTCGCCGGGTCCTGGAAGACCACGGAGACGGAGCGGCCAAACTGCTTGCGCATGGCCGCGTTCCGCTTGATGGCCGGCTTTCCGTGGAACAAAACCTTGCCCGACGTCGGCGGCTGGAGTCCCACGAGCACCGAAGCGAGCGTGGACTTGCCGCAGCCGGACTCACCCACGATGCCCACGGTTTCGCCGCGGCTGATGGTGAAGTCCACGCCGTCCACGGCTTTGACGATGTTCGGACGGAACAGGCCACCGGTACGTGCATGGTGGTAGACCTTGACGTCCTTGAGCTCGATGACCGGCTTGCCGGTTGATGCACTCATTTCGCGTCCTCCTTCAGGTGGCTCGCCCAGTAGTGGTCGGCATCGTCACCGTTCGCCGAGGAAACCGAAGAAACCGCGGTGAGGACCAGTTTCTGGTGGGGATCGGCGTCGGGTCGCAGGGAGCGGGCCGCGAAGCGGTCGCCCGTGGCGAAGTCCCGCGGGGACGGAACAGTGCCGGGGATCTGGTGGAGGCGGACGGCGTCGGCTTCGATGGAGAGCACCGCGCCGAGGAGGCCGCGGGTGTACTCGTGCTTGGGGTTCTGCAGGAGTTCGGAAGCCTGTGCGGATTCCACCACCTGGCCGGCGTACATCACCGTGATGCGGTGGGCCAGGGAGGCCACCAGGGCGAGGTCGTGGCTGACGAAAACCATGGCGAAGCCGAGTTGTTCACGCAGCTCGTTGAGCAGGTCCACAACCTGCTTCTGGACAGTAACGTCCAGGGCGGTGGTGGGCTCGTCGGCAACGACGATCTTGGGCGAACGGGACAGGGCCATGGCAATCAGGACGCGCTGGCGCTGGCCGCCGGAGAGCTCGTGCGGGTAGCTGGCAAGTGTCCGGACGGGATCCAGTTTCACCATTTCCAGCAGCTCGGCTGGGGTCTTGCGGCCACCGCGCTTGGTGAGCTGCTCCAGCTGGTCCTTGATTTTCATGGACGGGTTCAGGGAGCTCAGGGCGTCCTGGTAAACCATGGCGATCTGTTCTCCGCGGAGGCCCTCATAGGCCTTGACGTTGCTGTGCTTGGTGTTCGGATCAAGGAGTTCCTTGCCGTCGAACGTGATGGAGCCGGTCACCTGGGCGGTCTTGGGCAGCAGCCCCATCACGGCCAGGGAGGTGATGGACTTGCCACAACCGGATTCGCCCACCAGGCCCATGGTTTCGCCCTCGCGGACGCTGAAGGAGACGTTGTCCACGATCGCGATGTCGCCGAAGCGGCCCGGGAATCGGATGGACAGGTTCTTCACTTCAAGGATATTGCGGGCACCGGGGGAGACCTGCGGGAGGCGGTCGGTTCGCTTGGCTTCGATGGCTGCGAGCAGTTCCAGTTCGCGGTCCAGGAGGAGGTGCGGGTTGGCGGCGGCCAGCTTCACGTCGGTGAGGACGGCTGAGGTTCCCGCCTCTGAAGCGACGCCGTCAGCGGAAGCTGCACGGACGCCGTCGAGCTCGTGTGCCTCAACAACGGAAGGTTGGGCAACGGAGGTTGCGACCTCGGTGTCCACGGCCACGGCAGCGGTGGAGCCGTCGTCGTCCTTCACCACAGGCGCGCGGCGCAGTTTCGGGTTCACCATGGCGTCGGTGAGGCCTTCGGCCAGGATGTTCAGTGACAGTACTGTCAGCAGGATGGTCACACCGGCAAAGGTGGTGGCCCACCAGCCGCCGGACAGGACCAGGTTGCGGCCGTAGGAAATAACGTTGCCCCAGGACGGTGCTGGGTCCTGAACGCCGGCGCCCAGGAAGGACAGCGAGGCTTCCAGAATGATGGCGTCGGCCACCATGACGGTGGCGAACACCAGCACGGGAGCGGCAGTGTTGCGGACGATGTGCTTGACCAGGATGTAGAAACGGCCAGCGCCGATCACGCGCTCGGCACGGACGTAGTCTTCGCCGTACTGGGCCAGCACGTTGGCGCGGACCACGCGGGCCAGCTGCGGGGTGTAGATGATGGCGATCGCGATGATGATGGTGGGGACCGAGTTGCCGAATGCCGCCAACAGCACGGCGGCCAGGGCGATGCCGGGGAACGCCATGAGGATGTCCATGAGCCGCATGATGATCTCGTTCACGGACTTGCTGGACGTGGCCGCGAAGGAACCGAGCAGCGCGCCGGCAAGGATGGCCAGGGCAACCGCGCCAAGACCGATCATCAGCGACGACTGTGCGCCGAAGAGAAGGCGGGAGAAGATGTCACGGCCCAGGCGGTCGGTGCCGAAGAAGTGCTCGGCGCCGGGCGGCGTGGCTGGAATGAACGTCTCCAGAGGATCGTGCGGTGCGATGACCGGCGCGAAGATGGCGGCCAGGACAATAACGATGAGGAAGAGCAGGGCGATGCGGGAGCCCCAGGGCAGGGCCTTGAAGCGGATGCCCGGGGCACTTAGCCGTTCTGCGAGCTTGCTGCGCATGAGCTATACCGTCCTGATTCGGGGGTTGATGAGCAGGTAGAGGAGGTCCACCACGATGTTCACCAGAACAAAGGTGACCGAGATGGTGAGCACCACGCCTTGGACCAGGTTGACGTCCAGGTTGGTGATGCCGTTGAGGATCAGCTGGCCCATGCCGGGCAGGGCGAAAATCATTTCAATCACGACGGCGCCACCCAGCAGGTAGCCGACGCGAAGTCCCAGCACGGTCACCGGGGTGACGAGCGCGTTGCGGAGAACGTTCTTGGAGACCACCTCGCGGTAGGGGACGCCGTTGCCGATGGCGGTGCGGACGTAGTCGCGGTCCAGTTCTTCCACCATGGAGGTGCGGACCACGCGGATCAGGGACGCTGAGACGGGGATGCCGAGGGCGAGTGCCGGGAGGGCCATCGAGTTGAGCCAACCGCCAAAGCCGGATTCCGGCGTCGCAATTCCGCCTGAGGGGAACATCGGGTTCTCACCGAGGGCGAACCACTGGATGAGCAGGATGCCGAGCCAGAACGACGGCGTGGCGATCGCGGCGATGGAGAAGACACGGACCAACTGGTCCTGCCACTTATCGCGATACAGGGCTCCGAGGATGCCGAACGCCAGGGAGAGGACGATCGCAATGAGGACGCCGAGGAAGGTGAGCTGGAGCGTCAGGGGGAACGCCGAGCCGATCATGGATGCCACCGACTTGGCCGGTGGGGTGGTGACGCCGAGGTCGAACTGCAGGAGCTTGCCGAGGAATCGGAAGTACTGCAGGACCAGGGGGTCGTTGAGGCCGTTGTCCTGGCGGTACTGCTGCTTGGCTTCTTCGCTGGCGCCGTCACCGAGGGCGGAGCTTGCCTGGTCGCCGGGAGCGGCCTGCAGGACGAGGAAGACGAGCAACGTAATGCCCAGGATCATCAATGGCAATGCTGCGAGTCTGCGGCCAAGCAAACGCAATATCGTGACCAATTTGTTCTCCGGTTGGTTGGGTGCTGCTTGTTGTGGGGCCTGCTCTGCGGGCTACTTGGGGGATTTGAGCCGCAGAGCGGGCCCCACAACGTGAAGGGGGCTTTAGGCAGTTCGTCCGACGTCGACGAATGACAAGCCGGTGGTGGGCAGGGGCTGGAAGCCGTTGAGCTTCTTCTCGTCCCAGGCGCTGGGAAGCTGACGGTGGAAGATCGGGTAGAGGGGGACTTCCTCGGAAACCATGTCCACGATTTCGCCCACGATCTTCTTGGCTTCATCGCCGGAGGCCTGCGAGCCCTTGTTCATGAGTTCCTGCAGCTTTGTGCGCTCGGGAGTGGTCCAGAAGGCGCGCTTGTCCATCCAGGTTGCGCCCGAGTAGAACCAGCTCAGCAGCAGGTCGGCGTCGTTACCGAAGACGGAGGGGTCGCCCGGGGCTGCCACCACGGAGAAGTCGCCCTTGCCCACTCGGTCGCTGTACAACGCACCGGACTGCAGGCTCTTCACGGTGACCTTGACGCCGGGGATCTTGTTCCAGGATTCGAGGATCAGTGGCGCAACGTCCTTGACCCAGGCGGTGTCCGTGGTGAGGAGTTCGAACTCCAGGTTGGTGACGCCGGCCTGCTTGAGCAGCTCTTCGGCCTTGGACGTATCGAAGCCGTAGACGTTCTTGGCCTTGACGTAGTCCGGGTGGCCTTCCTGGAAGTAGGAGCTGGCAGCCTTTGCGTTGCCGAACAGCGCCTTCTTGATGATGGCTTCCTTGTCCATGCCGTAGTGCAGGGCCTGGCGGACAAGTTTGTTGTCGAACGGGGCCTTGGCGCAGTTGAACATAAGGAACAGCAGGCCGAAGGACTGGACGGATTCAACCTTGACCTTGGACTTCAAGCCGTCGACGTCGAGGTAAGGAACGTCTTCAATTGCCTGAACGCGGCCGGACTGCACTGCGGTGACACGGGCAGCGGCGTCGGAGAGCAACAGCCAGGTCATGCCCTTGGCGAGTGCCGGCTTGGGTCCGTTGTAGTCAGCGAAGGCTTCGAAGACGATTTTGTCGTCCTTGACTGCCGAGATGAGCTTGTACGGACCGGATCCCACGGGTGAAGCGTCGAAGGCCTTCAGATCGGTGGCGAGTGCCTTGGGGACGATCTTGACCACCGAGATGCGGGGGCCGAAGCCGGGGAAGGCGTACTTGAGGGTGAACTCCACGGTCTTCGCGTCCAGCGGCTTGACGTCCTGGATAAAGGGGATGAACTGCGAGAACAGGGACTTGTTGGCCGGGTCCATCACGCGGGTAAAGGAGAAGGCGACGTCTTCGGTGGTGACGGGGGAGCCGTTGTGGAACTTGGCACCGTCGCGGATGGTCACCTGGTAGGTGGTGTCGTTGACCTTCTTGGGGTCCGACGCTGCGAGGGCGTTGTACGGCTGGCGGGTGGCGGGGTGGAGCTCAATGAGGCCTTCAAAGATGTGCAGGTTGGCTGCCATCGGTGTCGCGCCGGAGGAGCTCAGAGGATCGAAGCCGGTGGACAGAGCGTAGGAGATGCCTGCCTCGATGATGAGGTCCTTGTTGACAGCCGCGGTGTTGGTGGCTGTTCCGGTGGTGGTGCTGGCAGCGCCGCCGCACGCAGAAAGGGTTGCCGTGAAGGCGGCTGCTGCACCAACTGCGCCGCTTAGCTTCAGGAAATTCCGGCGGCTGGCGTCGTTGACCAGCGGCAGGCTGTGGATCGTCTTGCTCATAGGGTGCCTCACCATTCGCGTTTCGTGGGTTATCGGATGTAGGACGTCCGATGCTCGTAGTGAAACTGTAAGGGCGGTCACAACGGAACGTCAAGTGAGTAGCGGCGCCTGGGTCTCTGCCACGCGCCTGGCAGTTTGCCGGCTGCGGCCGGTCCGTGGGGGAAATCTCAGCGAAATCCCCTGACATACCTATCAAGGAGGTGGGACATCCGATATTGTATGTTGCGAGTCACTCAAGCTGTGGTGGGCACTAAGCTCGCCTCAATATTAACACCGCATCGTCCCGCAACCTCGTGGGCAGGTGCATCGGCAAGGAGAAAGCCATGACAACTTCCGGTGTGGTTCCGCAGGCGCGGTTCAGTGCACAGGCCCGGCTGCGTGCCCTGCAGTCGGACATTATGGAATTGATCCTGGAGCGCGAGCTCGAGGCAGGCGATCCGTTGCCCACCGAAAGTGAGCTCTCCGTGGCTCTTGGCGTCGGGCGCAATACGCTTCGCGAGTCCCTCAAGGTGCTCCAAGCCCTCGGTGTGATCGAAATTCGCCACGGCTTCGGGATGTTTGTGGCGCCCAGTAATTTCGACGCCCTTGCGGACGGACTCACGTTCCGTGGCCGGCTTTCCCTCCGGCACCAGGGCCTCGAGGCTTTGCAGTTGGTGGACGTGCGCCAGGCGCTGGAATCCGGTCTGATTGGCTCGTCCATTGACGTCATGACCACAGAGCAACTCGCCTCCATTGAAGAAGCTGTGAAGCAGATGGAAGAACTGGCTGCCGCCGGCGAAAATTTTGTAGCAGCGGACGCCGAGTTCCACCGCCGCCTTTTCGAACCCCTCAACAACGAGCTCCTGATCAACCTCATGGGCGTGTTCTGGAAGGTCTACCGGAAGATTCACGTGGAGATTGGCCCCGGCAACGAGGATCTGGTCAAGACCGCCGCCATGCACCGCAGCATCTACGCCGCAGTTGCCGCCGGGGACAAGGTCTCGGCCTCTGAACTGCTCAACCGCCACTTCGATGGCATTCGTCGCCGCATCAGCGAGGCCGTGGGGGACTAAGCTTCCGCGCCTAACGCAAGGGGCCGTCGTCGTACTTTGTGAAAAGTACGACGACGGCCCTTCGCGTTCCCGGAGCGGCTCACCTGCCTAGGCGGATCCGGGCATAAAAATCGGCATAAAAAAGACCCGCACCGGCGAACCGGTGCGGGTCTTCATTTGTGCGCCCAAAGGGATTCGAACCCCTGACCTTCTGTTCCGTAGACAGACGCTCTATCCAGCTGAGCTATGGGCGCATTTCGCGTGATTCTTGGCGGTCTGTTTCTCTGACCCCCTCGAACCTCAATAAACTTTACAGAAGTTCATGAGAAGTTCCAAATCGAAAAGCTGTAATCTGCGCAACTAGACCGGTCTACGTGACCTTAGTCACTTAAATCGACCTTTTAGCAACCCTTCCCCTTGATTTCTAGCGGTTTTTGCTTTTAGACCACGCGGATGTCCGATGTCTGACAGCGGATTGGTCTGGTCCGCGGCCCCTATCGTTTAGGACACACCACTGAACCCGAGGAAGGGAACCGCAATGGGCGATCTGGCGCGACTGCCGCTGCTTGAGAAGGCACCTACTACGCATGCACGCCTGCTGGCCTGGGTTGAGGAAGTTGCCGAGCTGACTCAGCCGGACCGCATCCACTGGGTTGATGGCAGCGAAGCAGAAAACAAGAAACTCACCGACGAACTCGTTGAGGCCGGCACGCTTCAGCGGCTGAACCCGGAAACGTTCCCGAATTCCTTCGCGGCGTTCTCCGACCCCGCTGACGTTGCCCGCGTGGAAGAGCAGACCTTCATCTGCTCCGAGAACGAGCGCGATGCAGGCTTCACCAACAACTGGATGGCTCCGGCCGAGATGAAGCAGAAGCTGCGCGGACTCTTCGCCGGCTCCATGCGCGGCCGCACCATGTACGTCATTCCCTTCGTCATGGGTCACCTGGATGCTGAGGATCCGAAGTTTGGCGTCGAGATCACCGACTCCGCCTACGTTGTTGCCTCCATGCGCATCATGGCCCGTATCGGCACGGACGTCCTGGACCGCATCACCCAGACCGACGCCTTCTTCGTGCCCGCCCTCCACTCATTGGGCGCACCGTTGGAAGCCGGCCAGGCCGACGTCGCATGGCCGTGCAACACCGACAAGTGGATTGTGCACTTCCCTGAAGAGCGCTCCATCTGGTCTTTCGGCTCCGGCTACGGTGGAAACGCCCTCCTGGGCAAGAAGTGCTACGCGCTGCGCATCGCTTCGGTGATGGCACGCGACGAGGGCTGGCTTGCCGAGCACATGCTCATTCTCAAGCTGACCTCCCCCGAGCAGAAGACCTACTACGTCTCCGCTGCCTTCCCGTCCGCTTGCGGTAAGACCAACCTCGCGTTGCTGGACCCCACCATCAAGGGCTGGAAAGTTGAGACCCTGGGCGACGACATCACGTGGATGCGCTTCGGCAAGGAAGGCGAACTCCGCGCCGTCAACCCCGAGGCAGGACTCTTCGGCGTCGCACCGGGAACCGGCTGGGGCACCAACCCCAACGCCATGCGCGCCATCGCCAAGGGCAACAGCATCTTCACCAACGTCGCCTTGACCGATGACGGTGGCGTCTGGTGGGAAGGCATGACCGAGGAGACTCCGGCACACCTGACCGACTGGCGCGGTGAGTCCTGGACTCCGGACTCCGACGCCCCGGCCGCGCACCCGAACTCCCGATTCTGCACGCCGATCGACCAGATCGACATGCTGGCCGAGGAATACTTCAGCCCCGAAGGCGTGGAACTGTCCGCGATCCTTTTCGGCGGCCGCCGCAAGACAACCATCCCGCTGGTCACCGAGGCCCGCGACTGGTCCAACGGCATCTTCATGGGTTCCACGTTGTCCTCGGAAACCACGGCTGCTGCCGCCGGTGCCGTTGGCGTAGTCCGCCGCGATCCCATGGCGATGCTTCCGTTCATCGGCTACGACGCGGGTGACTACCTGAACCACTGGGTGAACCTGTCCGCCAAGGCCAACCCGGAGCGTCTGCCCAAGATCTTCCTGGTCAACTGGTTCCGTCGCACGGCTGAGGGCGGATTCGCCTGGCCTGGCTTCGGCGACAATGCCCGCGTCCTCAAGTGGGCTATCGAGCGCCTCGAGGGCAAGGCTGACGCTGTGGAAACTCCGATCGGCTTTGTTCCGACCGGTGAGTCCATCGACCTCGAAGGCCTGGACATGACTCCGGCTGAGGTTGAGTCGGCTGTTCGCGTCGACCCCGAAGAATGGGCAACCGAGCTGGCGTCCATCGAGGAATGGTTCGCCAACTTCGGCGAGTCCCTCCCGGCGGCACTGCAGTCCGAGCTGGACGGTCTCAAGACCCGTCTGGGCTAGACCCCTTAGGAACAACGGCGTTCTTAAGTGAACGACGACGGCCCGTCACCTTTCGATGAAAAGGTGGCGGGCCGCCGTCGTTCCTTGCCTTAGTTGGCGAGCCAAACGTCAGGACCGAAAACTTCGTAGTGGATTCGAGTGGCTGGAATCCCGGCGCTGATGGCTTCGTCCCGGATCTTCTTCATGAAGGGGAGCGGCCCGCACAGGTACAGCGAGGCATGTGCGGGCAGGTCCACTTCGCGCAGTGACATGAAGCCTTCCTTGGAGCCATGCTGGGGATTTTCCAGCCACAACTGCAGCTCGGCGTTGATTTTCACGGCGTCGGCTGTCATCTGGTCGCTCAGTGCCCAGTTCTCCATGGCCTTGTCAGCATGAAGGACCAGAACTTTGCGGCGCGTGCCGGATTCCGCGAGGGAGCGCAGGATCGACGCCGTGGGCGTGCAGCCAATACCCGCGGAAGCCAGGATGACGGGACCATCCCCTTCCCTGAGGGTGATCTCGCCGTAAGGGTTCGAGATCTCCAGAATGTCGCCAGGTTCGACGCCGGCGTGCAGGGCGGTGGACACCTCACCGCCGTCGTTGAGCTTGGTGGTGAACACGCGGCTGTTGCCGGCGGTGCTCGAGAGCGAATACTGGCGAACCTGGCGGAGGCCGTCCGGAAGTTGGACTTTGACGCTCACGTACTGACCGGGCTTTGCGTCTGTGACGGGGGTTTGGTCCGCGGGCTCCAAAGTGAAGGTCATGGCGTCCGTGCCTGCTGGTTGCTTGGCGGTGACACGCCACGGCATCCACAATTTGCTGTTCACCTGCGAGGCGTACAAGTCCTTTTCGAGCTTGATCAGGGCATCGGCCATGAGCCAGTAGACCTCAGTCCACGCTTCGGCGATTTCCGGGGTGATGACTTCAGCGAGGTCAGCTGTAATGGCGGCAAAGAGATGCTCATGGACCACGCCGTACTGCTCCTCCGTGATTCCCAGGGAAGCGTGCTTGTGCGCAATGCGGGACAGGACCTTTTCCGGGAGCGTGTCCGGATTATTCACCAAGTGTGTGGCGAAAGCGGCGATGCTTCCGGCAAGTGCGCGCTGCTGATCACCTGAACGCTGGTTGGAGCGGCTGAAGAGTCCGTCGAGTAACTCCGGGTGAGCGGCGAAGAGCCGGCTGTAGAAATCGGCGGTGATGGCGCCGATCCGCGAACCGACCAGGGGGAGGGTGGCTTCGATAATGGGGCGGGACTTTTCCGAGAGCATGGTTCTCCTGGGTGTAGGTGCCGGACCTGCTTGGCCGGGAAATCAACGGCAATGATCTGCTCGCTAAATATAAGCATTTGAAATGCATGTATTTACATCCCAATTTCTACACCCTGTAGAAGAGTTGTGCAAACTGGAGGAAGGCCGGCTAAGCCAGCCGCGCCGATGCCCTGAATTCCGGCCGGAGCCCGATGGATTGGAACACTGGGTTCATCTGGCGGGCATGGGGGAGGGAGGAGATGACCACGGAATCCAGCTCGCGGTAGAAGGCTTCCCTGGCGCGGTTCATTGCGTGGCGCAGCCCGCATTCAGTGATGAGCGGGCAATCCTTGGTGGGAGACTGGCACTCGGCTGGATCCTGCCGGCTGTCCAAGTGGCGCAGCACCTCGCCCACAGTGGCGCGTCGCCCGGAATCATTGAGCCGCGAACCGCCCAGCCGCCCACGTTCAACGTCGATGTAGCCCAACGCGCGCAGGCGAACCATCGCCTTGCTGACATGGTTGTACGGTGTCCCCACGGCATCGGCCACCGCCTGGGTGGTCAGCAACGTGCCCTCAGGAGCCGCAGCCAACACCATGATGGCGCGGAGGCTAACGTCTGCGAACGCGTTTATCTTCATGGGATCAGCTCACGGAGTAGGGGTCTAGTCCACCCAGATGGATGGCTCGTGGGTATCGGGTTCCATGGCAGCGAAGGTCAAACCATCGGCTGCTGGAACGTAGGGGATGATTGCAGCCCTGACACCGCCATCGCGATGCTCCGCTGCGCCGTGAATGCCGTCTGAGCCGTGTTCCGGCAGCGTGACGTCGCTGACGATTGCTATGGCTCGGAAATCGTCACGGCCTTGGCGAATCAGTTCGTGGAGGTCAGCCAGCATCTGCCCCGCATCTACCTGACCGTCTTCGTCTGGTTCGCCTGGAGTAACCATCACTATCCGGAGCTCGCCGTCGTTGGACAGGGTGATGCCGAAAGGAAAGAAGCCACCATTCTGTTGGATGTGCTCCTGCGCTGTCCCCAGGCCGGTCCCCAACGTTTCGCGGAGCTCACGGTCTTCAACTGATTCGCCCGGGATTGTCTCCGCGGCTGTCGGATCCGTCATACCTGCCAGCCCTATGCCCGGACCAGTGCGAGGACGCGGTCGCGGATCTTTTCCATGGTGGGCTGGTCCTTGGCTTCTGCGTTCAGGCGCAGGAAGGGCTCGGTGTTGGAGGGGCGCAGATTGAACCACCAGCTGCCGTCCTTGGCGGTGAAGGTGCTGCCGTCCATGTGGTCGATGTCGATGTCTTCGTTTTCGAAGTCCACGCGCACCCGCTCGACGGCGCCAACTTTGTCCTCGATCTCGGAGTTAATCTCACCGGAGGAGACGTAGGGCTCGTACTGGAGGCCCAGTTCGGAGAGCGGTCCGTCCTGCTCGCCAAGGGCGGCAAGGACGTGCATGGCAGCGAGCATTCCGGTGTCGGCGTTCCAGAAATCGCGGAAGTAGAAGTGGGCGGAGTGCTCACCGCCGAAGACGGCGCCTTCTTCGGCCATAACAGCCTTGATGAAGGAATGGCCCACGCGGGTCCGCACGGCACGGCCGCCGTCCTTCGCTACGAGCTCCGGCACTGCCTTGGAGGTCAGGAGGTTGTGGATGATCACAGGCGTTGCTTCACCTGCGGCCTGTGCGCGGGCGATCTCCCGGCGGGCCACCATTCCCGTGATGGCGGAAGGGGAAACGGGCTGGCCTTTTTCGTCAATGACGAAGCAGCGGTCAGCGTCGCCGTCGAACGCCAGTCCGATGTCCGCGCCGTGCTTGATGACAGCAGCCTGCAGGTCCCGCAGGTTTTCCGGCTCCAAGGGGTTGGCCGGGTGGTTGGGGAACGAGCCGTCCAGTTCAAAGTAGAGAGGAATGATATTGAACGGCAGCGCTGGGAGCAGCTTGTCGCCGAGGACCGCGGGGGTGGTCAGGCCGGCCATGCCATTGCCGGCGTCAACGACGATCTTCAACGGACGGGAGCCGGACAGATCCACCAGCTTGCGCAGGTACTCGGAGTAGTCCTTCAAGACGTCATGGACGCCGATCTCGCCGCGGGTGGCCGCTGCCGGGATGGTGCCTGAGTTCAGGTACTGCTCGGCGAGGGCCTGGATTTCTTTGAGGCCGGACTCCGAGGAGATGGGCTGGGCGCCGGCCTTGGCCATCTTGATGCCGTTGTATTCGGCCGGGTTGTGGCTTGCGGTGAACGTTGCACCGGCGGCATTCAGGGCGCCGCAGGCGTAGTAGAGCTCATCGGTGGAGATCAGGTCCAGCAGTTGGACGTTGGCCCCGCGGGTAGCTGCACCGTTGGCAAAGGCCTGGCTGAACTCCGGCGATGAGGGACGCATGTCCCCGCCAACAAGGACCGTCTCGCCTTCGAGGCCCAGGACGTCGATGAAGGCAGCCCCCACGGCCTCGACGATTTCAGCCGTGATGGATTCACCCACGATGCCCCTGACGTCATACGCCTTGAAGGATGCCGAGAGGTCGAATGTCTTGTTCTGCTCGCTAGTCACGCGCTCAATCCTACTGTGGCAACGCAATTGGGCATGAACCGGGCTATGGGTTATGTGGATAATCGCTGTCCACATAGCAGGGTCTGCGGGTTATGGCTGTCAGGGGCGGCTGGAATACTGGGGTGATGGCCAACAACTCCCCGAACTTTGCCGTTTCCGTGCAATCGCCTACCGAAGAGCAGGCCCTGGCGTGCCTGCGTGAGTTGGTGGGGCACCCCGAAGCCCGGTTCCACGACGGACAATATGAGGCCATTGAGGCGTTGGTGGATGCGGGCCGCAGGGCGTTGGTGGTCCAGCGCACGGGCTGGGGAAAGTCTGCAGTCTACTTCGTGGCGTCGTTGCTGTTGCGCCGGCGGGGAGCCGGGCCCACTCTCATCGTTTCTCCGCTGCTCGCGCTCATGCGGGACCAGGTGGCTGCGGCCGCCCGGGCAGGCGTACGGGCAGTAGCCATCAACTCGGCCAATGCCCTCGAATGGGACACCGTCCTGGCCCAACTGGCCGCAGACGAGGTTGATGTCCTCCTGGTGTCACCCGAGCGGCTCACCAACCCGTCCTTCCGGGAGAACCAGCTTCCGGAGCTCATCCGTCGGACAGGGCTCCTTGTTATTGACGAGGCCCACTGCATTTCTGACTGGGGACATGACTTCCGGCCCGACTACCGGCGCATCGCTGACCTCATTGCCCAACTGCCGGCATCGGTACCCGTCCTGGCCACCACGGCCACCGCCAATTCCCGTGTGGTCCATGACATCGAGGAACAACTCGGTGCCGGAGTGCTCACCATCCGTGGAGCACTGGGACGGGAATCCTTGCGTTTGGGCGTCCTGACACTGCCCGATTCACGCGACCGCCTGGGATGGCTGCTGACCCACTTGGCGGACATGCCCGGCAGCGGCATTATCTACACGCTGACCGTTTCCGCGGCCGAGGACACCGCGCGGCTCCTGGCAGAAGCCGGTCACAACGTCCTGTCCTACACGGGGCGGACAGACCCCGCAGACCGGGAACGCGCTGAACAACTTTTGAAGGACAACGAAGTGAAGGCCCTCGTGGCCACCTCAGCCTTGGGGATGGGATTCGACAAGCCGGACCTGGGATTCGTCATCCATCTGGGCGCGCCGTCTTCGCCCGTGGCCTATTACCAGCAGGTTGGCCGCGCAGGACGAGGAGCAGCGAACGCAGACGTTTTGCTGCTTCCCGGCTCCGAGGACCGTGAGATCTGGCAGTACTTCGCCACCGCTTCCATGCCTTCGGCCGAGAAGGCCGATGCCGTTCTGAGCGTCCTCGGGGAGGCCGGTGCAGCATTGTCTACCGTGGCCCTGGAAGCCAGGGTAGACCTCCGGCGCACCCCCTTGGAGCTTCTTCTTAAGGTCTTGGCCGTTGACGGAGCAGTAGAGCGGGTTGGTGGCGGGTGGCGATCAACAGGGCGGCCATGGATCTACGACGCCGAGCGCTACGCCCGCATCGCCGAAGCCCGGGTGGATGAGCAGGACTCCATGGTCATCTACCAGGACACTGCCGGCTGCCGCATGGAGTACATCACCTCGGTCCTGGACGACGAAACCGCAGCAGCCTGTGGACGCTGCGACAACTGCGCCGGCCGATGGTTCCCCGTGGACGTGGCTGCCGCGGCCGCCGACGCAGCGGGCCAGACTCTCCGGCGCGCGGGAATAGCCGTGGAACCGCGCCTCCAATGGCCCAGTGGCATGGACCGGCTCGGGGTAGCGGTCAAGGGAAAGATCAAGCCGGACCAAAGTGTTTCCGAAGGCCGGGTCCTTGCCAGGCTCACGGACTTGGGGTGGGGCGGTGCGCTCCGCGAGCTGTTCGCTGCGGGGGCGCCGGACCAAGCGGTAGACCCGGCAATGTTGCAGGCCTGTGTTCAAGTCCTGCGCGAATGGTCCGGTGCCGACGGTGGAACTCCGTGGAGCGGAGTTGGCCGTCCGGCAGCAGTTGTCAGCATTCCCTCGAGGAGTAAACCGCAGCTGGTGGAGTCGTTGGCACAGGGGATTGCCGGAATTGGACGCATGCCATACCTGGGGCAGCTGCAGCCCCAACACGGAGGACCGACGGGTGCCCGCGGGGGAAACAGTGCCTACAGGCTTGCCGGCGTCTGGGACAGGCTTGTAGTGGCTCCGGAACTTGCCCAGGCGCTGGCGGGTATCGGCGGCCAGCCGGTGCTGCTGGTGGACGACCTCGTTGACAGCCGGTGGACCATGACCATCTCTTCGCTGGCCTTGCGTCAGGCAGGAGTGGGGGCCGTTCTGCCCCTCGCGCTGGCCCAAGCAGGGTAGAAGCGGGGTACGCCGGGCACAACAACGCAGGGTAGGAGACTGGGCAGAACCACGTCATGTTGTGATCGCTCCCACGCGTCGTCTATAGGATCGAGCAAACACGCCTGCTGCATGCCGCGGGCCACCAGCCAGAACTTGGACCGGAGCCATGAGCACAAACCCCAGCACCACGGACGTCGATGCGGCCAACGAATCCAGCTGGCGTCCGCGCCTGGCACTGCTGGTGGCCGCAACATTCTTCATGGAGTTCCTGGACGGGACCATCCTCACCACAGCCATTCCCAGCATCGCTTCCGATTTCCGGGTGGCTCCGGCGGACATCAACATCACCATGACTGCCTATCTGGTGACGGTCGCCATGGGCATCCCGCTCAGCAGTTGGCTGGCTGAGCGGTTCGGCGCTCGCAGGATCTTCTGTCTTGCCATTTCAGTGTTCACCATCGCTTCCCTGCTGTGCGCAGTGAGCACCGACCTGACGATGCTGACGCTCAGCCGGGTAGCTCAGGGTATGGGCGGCGCCATGATGGTTCCCGTGGGCACGCTGGTGGTGTTGCGAGGCACCCCGAAGTCCGAGCTTCTCCGGGCCACCGCGTATCTGGTGTGGCCTGGCTTGCTGGCGCCGGTCCTGGCCCCAATGGTGGGCGGAGCCCTCACCACCTTCCTGTCCTGGCATTGGATCTTCCTCATCAACGTACCCTTGGGCCTGGCTGCGTTCATTGCCGCGCTGAGGCTGGTTCCGCGGACGCAGTTCGATTCCAAGCGCCGCCTTGACTGGTTCGGGCTCCTGCTGACCACTCTCGGTGTGGGCGCGTTGGTGGTGGGATTGGAAACCCTGGGTGGCCATGCCTCCAACGTGCTTGCCGTTGTGGTGGTGAGTGCCGGCGTGCTGTCCCTGGCCGGCGCTGTCTGGTGGATGAGTAAGGCAAGAGTGCCGCTGTTCAACCTCAGTGTCTTCGGGACCAGAACGTTCCGGGCGACGTCCACCGGCGGTTTCATTTACCGGCTGACCATCAGTTCAGTCCCCTTCCTGCTGCCCCTGATGTTCCAGGATGGCTTTGGCTGGGATCCTCTGAAGGCTGGTGTGATGGTCGCAGCGGTCTTTGTGGGCAACATCGGGATCAAGCCGGCCACCACGCCCCTGATCAGGCGTTTTGGATTCAAGCCCGTACTTGTCTTTGCCTCGTTCGCGTCGGCCGTGACGTTCGGGTTGTGCGCCTTCCTCGACGCCCAAACACCCGAGCCTCTGATCTTTGCCTTGCTGCTGTTCAGCGGTGCTTTCCGATCCATCGGATTCTCCGCCTATGCCTCCGTGCAATACGCAGACATCGTCCCGGCACAGTTGCCCTCGGCCAACGCGATCTCGGCAACACTTGTTCAGTTGGCGGCCGCGGCGGGGATCGCGGTGGGTGCCCTGTTCCTGCGCCTGTTTGAGAGCACCCATCTCTTGGGGGCGGACCAGGTGGCGGCCTACAAGGGGGCGTTCATCGCCATGGCTGTGCTCATGCTGATCAGCACTGTGGACAGCCTGATGCTTCACCGGCACGCCGGAGCTGAAGTCAGCGGTGGAGTGAAGCGCACTTAAACGCAAAAGGTCCCGGTTCGAAAACCGGGACCAATTCGCGGAGACGGGGGGATTTGAACCCCCGGTGGAGTTGTGCCCCACACTTCATTAGCAGTGAAGCCCATTCGGCCGCTCTGGCACGTCTCCAATTGCTATTGCTAGCCCACCAAGGATACGCAGAACCTACGGCCCAGCGCAAAACGCAGTTATTCTCCCGCCCATTTCGATGCTTCGCTGCGGGATGAGCCGTTCGCACGGGCGTCCACGCAGGGAACCATCGAATCGGAGCCCGGGAGAATTCGGGGCCCAGCAGAACCTGTCAGTTGCTCCCGGCCAGTGAACGCCACAGGAAGTGGTTGCTCCTGGCCTGCAGTGCGGCGGCCTGCCTGTTGTCCGATGCTCCGGCATGTCCGCCCTCAAGGGCCTCGTGGAACCAGACGTTGCGGATTCCCATGGCCTGCATGCGGGCCGCCATCTTGCGTGCCTGAACGGGTCCCACACGGTCATCGGACGTGGCAGTCCAGATGAAGGTCTCCGGATAATCCACGCCGTCGTGGAGCAGGTGGTACGGCGAGAAGGTGCTGATGAACTCCCACTGGGAAGGAACATCGGGGTCACCGTATTCGGCAATCCACGAATACCCTGCGGAAAGCCTGGTGTAGCGGCGCATGTCCAGGAGGGGTACCCCGCAGGAAACAGCGCCGAAGAGCTCGGGGTACTGGGTGAGCATGTTGCCCACCAGGAGGCCGCCGTTGGAGCCGCCTACGCAGCCCAACCGGCGTCGGCTGGTCACTCCACGGGAGATTAGATCCTTGGCCACCGCAGCGAAGTCCTCGTAGGCGCGGTGCCGGTTTTCCTGCAGGGCGGCGCGGTGCCAGGCCGGGCCGTATTCGCCGCCGCCGCGGATGTTGGCCACAACGTAGACGCCACCACGTGAGTGTGACTCTGTGCCGTCGTCGGACGCGGCGCCCAGAGTGCGGCGTTCCAGCCAGGCCCGTCCTACCGACCCGCTGTAAGCGGGCGTGCGGGAAATCTCGCAGCCCCCGTATCCGGAGAGCTGGGTGGGGTTCTGGCCGTCAAGAACCAGATCCTTGGATGCCACTTGGAAGTACGGAACCTTGGTGCCGTCAGCAGAGACGGCGAAGTGCTGTTGGACCTCGTACCCGGCTTCGTTGAAGAACGACGGCGATCGCTTCACCACTGCGTGCTGGCTGGCCACGCCGCTGGACTGCTCATCCGGATCGCGGCCCAACGTTCCCCGTGTCAGGGTGGTGGGCGTGGTGAAACCGGTTGCGACCAGCCAGAAGTCGTTGCCGGCAGGGCCCAGGTCCTCGTCGTCCACGGCGTAAGCATTGACGTCGTGCAAGGGAGGGCAGGCGTCCAGCACAGTGGATGCCCATCCGCCGTCAGGATCGGGAACGGACGGATCCAGCACCCGGATCTCGGAGGACACATCCCGGAGGAGGTTCAGCAGCAGGTAGTCCTTGGTCCAGCTCCAGGACTGCAGGGAGGTGTGGGCATCGGGGGCAAACAGCACCAGCAATGACCTGGTCCCGGCCAGGTAAGAGTCGAAGCCGGCGGCCAGCAAGGAGCCTGCAGGGTGGACAACGCCGTCAACTTCCCAGTCCTTCTGCGGACGGAACAGCAGCCAGTCACGGTGGGCGCTGATGTTCACGTCCGTGGGAACGTCGATGGCCACCCACGAATCCTCGCGCAGCAGCCAGGTGCTCCGGTTGTAGAAGTCGATGTAATCAACAGCGAAAGTACGCTCGAATCCGGGCGTCGAATCGTGGGCCACCATGGCCAGCATGTGGTCCTCGGGGATTTCGAAGAGCCGTTCAGCGTCGGCAAGGGATTGGCCGCGGCGAAGCTTCACGCCCGTCCGTGCGTAGGAGGAGCTGGTGGCGGGCAGACCTTCGGCAGTGCTGGACACCAGCAGGGTGTCGGCGTCGAGCCAGCTGACGTTGCCCTTTGCGGTGGGAAGGTCGAAGCCGCCGTCCACAAAGGTGCGGGACTCGACGTCGAACTCGCGGTGGCGGTCAGCGTCGCCGCCGTCGGGGGAGAGCGAAACCATGGCGAGGCGGTATTCGTTGCCGTCAGAAGGGCGGAGGAATCCTGCGCCGTGGAAAACCCATTCAACACCTTCGGCGGCGGCGAGTTCATCGATGTCCAGCAGCACGTCCCAGACGGGTTCGTCGGAGAGATAGCTGTCCCACGAAGTCCGGCGCCAGAGCCCTTTGGGGTGGTCCTGGTCCTTCCAGAAGTTGTAGTAGTAGTCTCCGCGCTTGTTGACCATGGCGATGCGGTCAGTGGAATCGAGGACCTCCAGGATGCCGGCCTCGACGGCCTCGTACTCGGCATCCTGCAGCAAATCCTCGGTGCGCGCGTTCTGCTCGCGGACCCACGCCAGCTGTTCCTCGCCGTGGATGTCTTCGAGCCATACGTTTTCATCCGTGGGTTCGGGCGCGACATCCGCTGCGTGGCGCGGCCCGGAGGCCGTCGCGGTGTCATTCCGGCGAAGGGGCGTCTGATCAGCTTCTGTGGTGGTCATGGCCCCATCCAAGCAACAGTGTTCAACGGTAAGCAAGTCACGCAGAAGTTAGGCTTGAGCGTGGCTACATCCCAAACCAACCGTGTTGCCCTGCTGGGGGCAGGCCCTCGGGGCACCAGCGTCCTTGAGCGGTTGCTCGCGAATTGGGCGGCGGAGCGCGTTGAAGGCAGCACGCTGCGTATTGACGTCGTGGACCCTTACCCGGCGGGTTCAGGCCACGTGTGGCAGCCGGAGCAGTCACGCCTCTATTTGATGAACACTCAGTCGTTTTACCCGACGCTTATCCCCGAGGACCCCAGGCTCGCACCGCCGCTGGCGGGTGGTTCGTTCGATCAATGGCGCGAGGCCCGGCGTCGTGATGGCGTGGGACTCAACGACGCCGAAAAGGCGGAGCTGGCGACGCTCGAGTCAGTTAACTTCCCCAGCCGTGCGCTCTACGGGCGCTACTTGCGCCAAACCCTGGAAGGGTTGCTGGAACGGCTGCCCGACGGCGTCGAGGTCGCCTTCCACCGGACGCTCGCCGTTGCTGCGCGTCCCGTTGCGGAGGGGTTCGACGTCGAACTCGCCAGCGGCGCGACGCTCACCGTCGGTTCCGTGGTCCTGGCGCTGGGCCACATCGAGTCGCGGTTGAATCCCGAGCAGCGGTCCTTTAAGAGGGCGGCCGATGAGCAGGGTTTGCTGTATTTCCCTCCGGCGCCACCGGCGGACGTGAACTGGCAGGGTGTGCCGGACAATGAGCCCGTGCTGGTCCGGGGCATGGGTTTGAATTTCTTCGACGTCATGGGCCAACTCACGGAAGGTCGCGGCGGAAAGTTCGTTGAGGCAGGCTCGCCGGGGGCAGGTGTCCTGGAGTACCGGGCGTCGGGTCGGGAGCCCAGGATTATCGCTGCCTCCCGCCGTGGCACGCCCTACCGGGCCAAGGCAGGGCTGGCAGGCTACTACCCCAGCAGCATCACCATGCGTTACTTGACCGAGGACGCCGTGGACCGGTTCCGGGCGGCCGGAATCCAACCCGGCTTCGATCACGACCTCTGGCCCCTCCTGCACCGCGACGCGCTGTGGGCCTACTATTCCACCCTGGCCCGGTCCCAACCCGCGGCCATCAAGGACCCGGCGCAGTTCCTTGCGGATCTGGAGGACGCCCTCCAACCACATGCGCATACCACCGCGAAATGGGAAAGCGATGTGGGAGACCTTGTTGAAAAGCACGTCGTCGCCTCCCGCCGGCTGAATCTCCGTGGCCTTGCCGCGCCGCTGGCCGGCCGGTCCTTCGCATCCCGGCGTGAGCTGGATGCGGCCATCACGGCGTACCTGGATGATGATGCGCGGCGATCGGCTTTGGGCGAAGCGGACCCCGTCAAGATGGCCATTGGTGCCCTCCATACCGGCCGGGCAATCCTCAAATCCGTGGTGGCTGACGGTGGTATCACCGACGAATCGTGGCTGGCAGGGCTGCGCGGCTGGTTCGAATCCTTCGTCGAAGGTCTGGCCAGCGGGGCGCCTGCGCTGCGTTCGGAACAGCTGGCCGCTTTGGCTCGTGCCGGCGTCGTAAGTTTTGTTGGACCGGACCCGAAATTCAGTGTGGACCGGGGCGCCAAGGTGTTCCGGGCCGTTTCGCCGTGGGTGGATGATGCGCCCGTTGAAGCCCGGACTTTGATTGAGGCGATGTCTCCCGCCAACCGCGTGGGCATCAACCTCTCGCCGTTGCTGGAGCAGCTCATGGCGGACGGGCTGGTGCGAACCAAGATCATGATGGGTGCCGAGGGCACGCCGATGCAGACCACTGGTCTGGATGTTGAACCGCACCCGTACCGGCCCTTGGCGGCCAACGGATCGGTCACCGAAAGAATGTACGTTCTGGGTCTTCAGTTGTCCGCCTCGCAGTGGGGAACAGCCATTGCTGCGGAAGCGAAACCCCGCACCGGGCCAGCCTACGCCAGCGGACAGCGGACCCTCCGCGATGCTGATGAGATTGCCCGTAGCATTCTGGCGCGGTAGCTCCACGGGGTTGCGGACCTGCCCCGCCTTCGTTACTGTGTGAGCTGCATCACCCCGTAGGTGGTGCGCGCTTTTGATCCGCGGCGGGAGAGTCCTGCCGGTACATCCCTTCAGGCGCCGTAGGAGCAAATCCTCCCCAGGAATCTCTCAGGCCCATGTACCGCCGCGACGAGGCAACTCTGGAAAGCAGCCCGGAACGCCGGGCTCACCGAAGGTGCAAGCAGGTCCATGCCTGCGGAAACTCTCAGGTCCATCTACAGAGCGGGGAGGAACCCGAATCTTGTGGCACCCTGTGCCGCCTGAACGATGGAGTTCCTTTGACGATTCAGCGCCCACCTTCCACTGGTAACGATTCACCGCATCTTGAGCGTCAGCTCAGCAACCGCCACATCCAGCTCATCGCCATCGGCGGAGCAATTGGAACAGGCCTCTTCATGGGTTCCGGCAAGACCATTTCCGCGGCCGGACCCTCAGTCATTTTCGTGTACATGATCATCGGCTTCATGCTGTTCTTCGTCATGCGTGCCATGGGCGAACTGCTGTTGTCCAACCTGAACTACAAGTCCTTCAGCGACTTCGCGGCAGACCTCCTGGGTCCTTGGGCCGGCTTCTTCACCGGCTGGACGTATTGGTTCTGCTGGGTGATTACTGGCATCGCGGACGTCATTGCGATCGCCGGCTACTCGCAGGAACTGTGGCCCTCGCTGCCGCTGTGGGTGCCGGGCCTGATCACCATCGGCATCCTTCTGCTCCTGAACCTGGCCACGGTGAAAGCATTCGGGGAGACCGAGTTCTGGTTTGCCCTCATCAAGATCGTGGCCATCGCGGCGCTCATCATCGTTGGCCTGTTCATGATTTTCAGCGGCTTCCAGTCCGAGGCCGGACCGGCCAGCTTCACCAACCTGTGGAGCCATGGCGGTTTCTTCCCCAACGAGTTCATGGGCTTTGTTGCCGGCTTCCAGATTGCCGTCTTCGCCTTCGTGGGCATCGAACTGGTGGGCACCACCGCTGCCGAGGCCAAGGATCCGGAGAAGAACCTGCCCAAGGCCATCAACTCGATTCCCATCCGCGTGCTCCTCTTCTACGTAGGTGCCCTCATCATCCTGATGTCGGTCACCCCTTGGACCCAGTTCGCTGCCGGACACAGCCCCTTCATTGCCATGTTCTCGCTGGCCGGCCTGGGGGCGGCAGCAACCATCGTCAACCTGGTGGTGCTGACGTCCGCCATGTCGTCGGCCAACTCGGGGATTTACTCCACGTCCCGCATGGTGTTCGGACTCGCCCAGGAAGGCGACGCTCCCAAGGTGTTCGGCGCCCTCTCCGGACGCAAAGTACCCCGCAATGCCCTGTTCCTGTCCTGCGTGCTGTTGCTGTCCGGCGTCGTCCTCATGTATGCCGGCCAGGACGTCGGCAAGGCCTTCGACATGGTGACCACGGTGTCTGCTGTGTGCTTCGTCTTCGTGTGGTCGATCATCCTGGCCAGCTATCTGGCTTTCCGGAAGCGTCGCCCGCACCTGCATGATTCTTCGGCGTTCAAGATGCCCGGTGGCGTGGTGATGGTGTGGGTGGTGTTCGCGTTCTTTGCCTTCGTGCTCTGGGCGCTGACCACCCAACCGGACACGTTGACGGCGCTCCTGGCTACGCCAGTGTGGTTCGTGATCCTTGGAGTCGCCTGGCTGATCCTCCGCCGCCGTCCGGCGCACCTGGCGCGGTACGCCGCCTTCCAAGCGGAGCTCCAGCGTGACGCCGACAGGGTCCGGGAGCCGGAACCCGCGAACAAGTAACTGTTCCCCACAGCACAAGCAGGGCCCCTCACGAAGGAACATCGTGAGGGGCCCTGCCCTGTTATGTCACAGTGAGGCTATTAGCCCCTCAAGCATTTCTGGTACTCCAACCATGCGAAGGCGTACCGCAGCCAGCCCACGATGTCGTACCACTTGGACGGCTTCACCGGGGGAGTACACTGCGGCGGGTTCGGGCCGCTTTCAGCCACCTTCACCAGGGCCTTCACCACCGTCCCGGATTCGACGGCGGTCAGCACCAGGGTGCCCGTGCCTGCAGAGGCCGCTGCGGGAACCTTGAGGTTCACCGTGGCCGCACCAGCTGTGACCGGGACGGAACCCAGTGCAACAGCCGCGCCCTTGCTGTCTACGAAGACGGCATTGAGCGATGCGTTTGCCGGGCTTCCGATGGAGGTCAGGTTGAGCTTGGAGACGGCCAGCGTGATGGACTCTCCGGGCTTGACCTCAGCCGCCGTGGAGTTGGCCACGGCAACGGAACGGCGCGCGAAGTCCGGGGACACGGGCTTGTGCGCCTGCAGGTACTTGATCCACGCGTCGCGGTCCACCAGGCCGGTGTCCTTGGTGTTGCTGCCTTCTTTGAAGACCCGGAAGTTGTCACCGCCGGTAGCAAGGAAGCTGAAGGTGCCGATCCTGTACTGCCTGGCTGGATCAATCACTGCACCGTTGACCCAGATGCCGGTGATCCGGTCACCCGCCGGGCGTGCGGCGTCGTAGGTGTAGTTGACGTTCTTGGATAGCCCCAGTTGCTGGTACGGGCGGCTGGGAACGGTGCCGTCCGGGTTGGTCTGCCACTGCTGCTCCAAGAGCGTCTTGACCTGCGCGCCCGTCAGGGACGTGGTCCAGAGGTTGTTCACGAACGGCAGGACCGCGTTGGCCTCGGCGTACGTGATGGTCCCGTCCGGTGCGTAGTAGAGCTCGTTGCGCAGGCCGCCGGGGTTGACGACGCCGATCTCCGCCGCTCCCAGTTCAGGCGCCTTGAGCGTGTCAACCAGAGAGTCCGCCACGAGGTTGCCCAGGGTGGACTCGCTCGCGCGGTCGTCCCGCTTGGGGGCGCCGCCGGCGGGGTCCGGGGTGAAGGCGGTAGTGATATCAGCCGTCATTGCACCCACCGGCTGGTTGCCGATCTCTGCAGCCTGGGCGAGGGCCTTGTCCACGATCGTCTTCACTGCCGCCACCCGCGGGTAGGCAGCAACAAGGCTTTCGGCGGTCTCGGTGGTCCGGTCCACCACGGCGGCCTTGTAGGCAGTCACTGTTTTGCTTGCCGTGTCCACCGTAAGGGTCACGCTGCCCACGTTCTCGCCATAGTTGCCGGTCTGGACGATGGGCCGGGTCTTGCCGGTGGGCTGGCCGTTGGCATCGAGGATCGGGGCGTCCCAGGCGTACTCCTTATGGGTGTGCCCGGTGAAGATCGCGGCGACGTCAGGAGTGGTTTGGTTGACGAGCTTGGCGAACGGTCCACCTGCAGCGACTTCCTGCTCCAACGTGGCACCCTCGGGGGTGCCGGAAGCGGCGCCGTCGTGGTTTTCCACGATGATGAGGTCGGCCAGGTTTTCAGCTTTGATCTTCACGGCCACCCGGTTGATGGCCTCCACAGGATCGCCGAACTCAAGGTCGGTAATTCCGGCCGGGGTTACCAATGACGGAACTTCCTGGGTGACGGTACCGATCACGGCTACCCGCATGCCGTTCATGTCCAGGACCTTGTACTCCGGCAGGACAGGAGTGGTGGTGCCCTTCTGGTAAACGTTGGCACCCAGGTAGGCGAACTTCGCGTTGCTCCCGCCGGCAACAACGCGATCCCGCAGGTCCGCCCAGCCGCCGTCGAACTCGTGGTTGCCTACGGCGGAGGCCTGCAGGTCAAGGGCATTCAGGACATCGATGGTGGGCTGGTCCTTCGCTACGGAGGAAGCGAAGAGGGAAGCGCCGATGTTGTCACCGGCGGAAATGAAGGCCGTAGCGCCGGGGGCAGCTGCCGCGCGGAGCTTCTCAACTGTTCCGGCGAAGAGGACCGTGTTCGAGTCGATGCGGCCGTGGAAGTCGTTGATACCCAGGAACTGCAGGTCAACTGTGGCAGCTTCGTCGGCAGTCAGGTTCAGGCCCACCACCACGGGATCGTGGTCGCTGGCACGGAACTCGTCCGCGGCATAGTAGTTGGTCACATTGTTGTTATACCTGCTGTATTCCAGCGCCACGGACTCCACGGAGTTGATGTTCCAGATGTCGGTTCCGGTCACCACTTTGTGGGCTGCGGGTGAGGCCAGGATGTGGTCCAGGGAACCCACCATGCCACCAAACAGGTAGGAGTGCTTGCCGGTACCCACTTCCAGGTCCGTGTAGCCGGCGCCCGTGAGGACGTTGATGGGATCTTCCTTGGAGTAGGCGTTGAAATCACCGATCAGGAAGACCTTGTCCGTTCCCTTCGAAGCTTGAAGGTCCTTGGAGAAGGCCAGCAGCGATTCGGCCTGCTTGGTGCGGGCAATGTTCGAGGCGCCCTGACCCTTGTCCGTGTCATCCGGTGTTGCAGCGGAGCCCTTGGACTTGAAGTGGTTCACGATCGCGATGAACTTCTTGTCATCGTTCCCGCCCACCGGCTTGAAAACCTGGGCCAGCGGCTTGCGGGCACTTGCGAAAGCCACGGTGTCGTTGTGGATGATGGACTCGCCCACGGGCTCGGCCACAGCCTTCTTGTAGATGAACGCCGTACGGATCATGTCTTCATCGCTCAACGGGGGAGCGTTTGCGGGGGTCCGCACGTAGTCCCAAACACCTGGTGTCTTGACGTTGAGTGCTTCCACCAGCTTGGACAAGGCGTCGTCGCGGTTCTTCCCGAACTGGGCCGAGTTCTCGATCTCCTCAAGGGAAACGACGTCGGCGCCGGACTTGGTGATGGCGGCCACGATCTTGCTCTGCTGGCGCTCAAAATTCTCTGCGTTGGCAGCGCCGCGGGCGTTGCAGCCCTCCTTGACCGTAATCGGGTTGCCGTCGCGGTCGGTGTAGAAGACGCACCCGGCCAGTTGGTCGCCGGTGGTGGGGAAGTAATTCAGCACGTTGAAGGAAGCCAGCTTGAGGCTGCCCCCAACGTCAGCGGGACCCTCTGGCCGGGAAGCGGTGAAGCGTGCGGGCTGGACAGTTTCAGCGTTGCTGGGGCTCAGCGCCGTGAGGGGCTGAAACTTCCACGAGTTGTTGCCGTAGCCCAGGATGACATCGGTCCGGAACGTCGCGGGCGAGCCCACGCGAACGGGGTCCGACTGTGTCAGATAGGGCAGCTGCTGGGCTTTGGTGGTGGCGTCCTTGAGGAAGTTCGTGGAGGCGCCGTCGTCGAGCTTGATCCCGCGCAGCGCGTTGTCGGCAACCACCGCGGCGTACTCCGGCGAGCCGTAGGAGGCTACCGCCGTCGGCTGAACCAAAGGCGAGGTACCGGCCGCCAGACCGATCTCACCGTACTGGTTCAGGGAGTAGTTGTCCGTGACCGTGAAGTCACCCTGAGGCGACACGAGCATGCCTTCGAGGCTTTCACGGGCGGCCTCGTTGGCCGGCAAACTGAACGGGGTGGACTTGACCTCGGGCGCGGCCTCGGTGAGCTTCTTGAACCCGGCAGCCTCGACAGTGAGCTGCGTTTGGTTGGCGAACTCGCTGACAGCACCGGTGAGTTCCACATAGTCGCCTGGCTGGACCGTTCCCGACGTGGTGGGTGAATAGACGAACACAGCGTCCGACGCCGTCCTGGCTGCCCCGGCGGTATCGCCGCCGCTTCCGGGGGTCTGGATGTAATAACCGTTGAAGCCGCCGGTTGCGTAGACGGCAGTGACCTTGCCGCGTGTTGTCACGGTACTTCCGACGAACGGGCTGGCCGTACCGGTTCCCTGGATTTCGGCGATGGCCTTGACGCCGGGCTCCGGCTCAGGATCGATGGGCGGGGTTACGCCGCCGGACGGTGTGGGGGTGATGGTGGCGCTGAGACTGAAGTCGGCGGCGTTGGAGTCTGTGTCTGCGCCGTTGGTGCGGTTGAGGCTTTTCACGTCCGCGTTGCCCGTCGGTGCCGTGGCAACGGCCGTCTCAAACGTGTTGGAGGTGCCGTATCCCAGGAGGTCGGCGATGGCAGCGTTGGCCGTTACTGAGCCTGCAGGGAGCGGCGAAACCGCCGTGCCCTGTTTGGCCAGGATGAGGGTGCCGGTGGTGCCGCTGGGGTTCAGTGTGCCGGTTGCCTGGACATCGGGTGTCGGCAGCGCCGGCGCGGTGGAGGTTCCGCTGTTGGTGGCCCCTTGAACAAGGAAGTAGCCCTTGGCGGGGATGCTTCCGTTCAGGGGCGTGATGCCGGTGGGGGCCGCGGTAGCCGTACCGGAGCGGTACTGCAAAGACCATCCGGCCAGGCTGACCGGCGCGTCCGAGGAGTTGTACAGCTCCACGAACTTGTTCTTGAAGGCGGCGCCGCTGCTGCCACCGCTGAGGTAGGCCTCGTTGATCACCACCGGCGAGGTGCCTGCCAGCGTGGCGGGCTGGTCCGCCGCCATGGCCGGAACAGCTGTCAGCGGGGCTGCGAGCAACCCAGCTGACAGGACTGTTCCCGCTAATAATTTCCAGTGTTGTTGGTGCATCCGCTCTAACTTTCATTAGGGAGCCCTGTGGGGCCCTGTGGACGACGCCCACTCTCTTGTGAAATGGACGCTGTTCCGGAAGTTACTCCGGGGTAAACCTGTAGCTGGGGCATAGCTGAACACGATGGAATGAATGGGAGGTGGACCGGTGGTGGCCGCAGGGTTCCGGCAAGGCCGGGGCTACCTGGCCGCGCCCTTAAGTGTTCCGGTGATGGAGGCGCCGGAAGTCCCTCCCGCAAGGCAAACGATCTCGCGGTCCCCGGCCGACCACGTTTCCCGGGAGGGATGGAAATACATCATTTCCAGCACGGATTCATCGAAGGCTTTGCCCACGAACGTGGCGAACTCGGCCACACAGTATTCCTCGGATCGGGTCACCAGGGCGGAGTCGCCGGGGTACGACGAATCCTCCAGGTCCTTGGTGGCAAATGCTTCGAGATCGTGGCCCTGATCGCACGGAATGACGGACACGTTGCGGAATTGCTCACCCTTCGGTTGCGCAATGCAGTCGCCGATTTTCACCTTGAAGACGTCCGCCACTGAAGACTCTGTGGGCTTGCCGGATTCGTCACGTTTGGCATCGCCACTGCTGATGAGGGAGCAACCCGCCAGAGCAATGGACACACAGCACAGCGCAGCGGCAGCCCTCAAGCTTTTTGAAAGGTGGAGCATTCTGGTCCTCATTCCCAGAAGGACCACAGTAAGCCGGACGAAGAGCCGGTCCTGCGATCAACAACGAGGGACCGGACAGGAGTCGCCGCCGGCAGATCCCCCAACGCCGGCAACGAGCGGATCCGTGCGGCCGCCCCTGGGTGGGAGGCGGCCGGACGTGACCCGGATTCGTGAAAGTCTAAGCCGTCTGGCCCAAGTCCTGGATCACCTTGAAGACTGCGCCAGTGGGATCCGACAGAGTGGCCAGGCGCCCGAACGGTGTGTCCTCTGCTGGCTGCATGACAGTTGCGCCCAACGCTGTGGCTTGCTCCACGGTTGCGTCCGTGTCCTCTACCGCGAAGTAGACGCTCCACATGGATGGCACTTGCTCGGGCAGGAAACCGGAGGCATCCATAATGCCGGCTTTGGCGTCGTCGCCCGCGCCCAGAGTGGTGTAGCGGAATTCCGGAGTGTCGCTCATGACGTCCGTGTTCCAGCCGAAGACCTTCTGATAAAAGCCGACGGCAGACTCATAGTCCTTGGAAAGAAGTTCGTGCCACGCGGGTGCACCGGGTTCAGCGGCGACTTCGAAGCCCTTCATGTCACCAAACTGCCAGGCGCCGATGGAGGCCCCGGAGGAGTCGCCGTACATTGCCATGCTGCCTTGCTCGGGAACCTCCATGGGCTCCAGGTAAACCTGGCCGCCGTTGGCGGCAGCTGCCGCAGTGGTCGCCTGGATATCGTCCGTGCGCAGGTAGGTGGACCAGATATCCGGCATGGCACCCATGTCAGCCTGCTTCGCCATGATGCCGGCAACCATCCGGCCATCCTTGGAGGCGGTGATGTAACCGCCGTACTTTTCCTCGTCCCCGGTCTGGTACGTCCACCCGAATAGGGCAGTGTAGAAAGCCTTGGCCTTCTCAGTATCGGACGTCATCAGATCAATCCAGCACGGTGCGCCAAGGGTGATTTCAGGCGTGGGCATAGGTCAGGCTCCTGTGGTTGTTCCGCGGTGAAAGCCACGGCTGATGTCAGTGGTGTGGAGACAGACAGAACACTATGCGGGGGGTCTGACACTTTCAATGATCTTCCGGGTGTCAGTTCTCAGTTCCGCGGAGGGGCGCGGTCTGCGGACACAAAAATGCCCCGGGTCCTGGAACCCGGGGCATCTCTTTGGCGGAAGGTAAGGGATTTGAACCCTTGGTACGGGGTTACCGCACACTGGTTTTCAAGACCAGCTCCTTAGGCCGCTCGGACAACCTTCCTCGCCTAGTAGTGTTTCATAGGGAGTTGGCTGTTCCAAAACATCACGTCTTCCAGCCCCTGCCCCGGGTCTGGAAGACAAGCAAGAAACCGGGAGTTCGTCATGAAAGCCGTCTACATTTCAGAGCCAGGCGGGCCCGAAGTCCTCGAAATCCGCGAGGTCGCTTCTCCAGTGCCCGGCGAAGGCGAGGTGCTGATCGACGTCGTGGCTGCGGGGTTGAACCGTGCGGACGTCCAGCAGCGGAGAGGGTTCTACCCGCCACCCCCGGGCGCATCGGAAGTACCAGGCCTGGAGGTTTCCGGCCGCATTGCGGCCTTTGGTCCAGGCGTCACCAAAGCCTTCTCCGTGGGAGACAAAGTGGTGGCATTGTTGTCCGGCGGTGGCTACGCCCAGCAGGTGGCAGTCCCCGCGGAGCAAGTACTGAGGGTTCCCGACGGCGTGGACCTGATCACAGCTGCTTCCCTGCCCGAAGTTGCGGCCACGGTGTACTCAAACCTCATCATGACGGCGCAGCTGCAACCCGGAGAGACGGTGCTCATTCACGGGGCAACCGGCGGCATCGGCACCATGGCCATCCAGTTGGCCAAGGCGTACGGCGCCACAGTGGCCACCACAGCCGGTACTGACGAAAAAGTCGGTACCGCCAAGGCCTTCCTCGGCGCCGACATCGCCATCAACTACACCGACGAGGACTTCGTCGAAAGCCTCAAAGCCCACAACGGAGGCAAAGGCGCGGACGTGATCCTCGACGTCGTGGGTGCCAAGTATCTTGAACAGAACGTTGACGCCCTTGCCGACTACGGCCGGCTGATCATCATCGGCCTGCAGGGCGGCACCAAGGCTGAGATCAACCTTGGCCAGCTCCTCAGCAAACGCGCTGCAGTCATCGGCACCGCCCTGAGGCCGCGCCCGGTCTCCGAGAAAGGCATCATCATGTCCGCCGTGCGCGAGTCGGTGTGGCCCATGATTACCGACGGAAGGATCAGGCCGTTGGTGGCCAAGTCCTTCCCGCTGGACCAGGTCCGGGAAGCGCACCAGTACTTTGATTCCGGTGAGCACGTGGGCAAGGTCCTGCTGCTCCTCTGATCCGTCCGACCAACCGCAGCGAGGAGCCATATGTCCATACGGCACAGCCTGCTGGCCTTGCTTCAGGACCAGCCGCGGTACGGCTATGAGTTGCGCGTTGAATTCGAGGACCGCACGGGTGCCGCGTGGCCGCTTAACATCGGGCAGGTCTACACCACGCTGGACCGTCTGGAGCGCGACGGCCTGGTCAGCAAAGACGGCGACGACGGCGGTGGGCACGTCATCTACAGCATCACAGACGCCGGGGCCCAGGAAGTGGTGGCCTGGTTCACGGGGGCGGTGGACCGTGGCAACCCGCCACGGAACGAGATTGCCATCAAGCTGGCGCTCGCCGTGACGCTTCCGGGCGTGGATACCTCAGCCGTGATCCAGTCCCAGCGAGAGGTGTCAGTCAAGGCCCTGCAGGAGCACACACAGGCTCGAAAGGCCGTCTCTGCCAACCAGCGTTCTGCCGACACAGCCTGGCTTCTGGTGCTGGATTCACTGATTTTCCAAGCCGAGGCGGAAGTGCGTTGGCTGGATCTTTGCGAAGCGCGCATGGTGCAAGGACAAGGCAACGGGGGAGTGGGCTAACCGCGCCCACCGCACCAGAGCCACCGCTTACCGCACGGACCCGGGCATCCGGCGTGGTCCGCGCCACTGTTTTTTGACCTCCTTGTAGCGTCCTCCCTGAATGTTCAGTGCCCCAAGGGCAGCAGTTCTCAAGGAGGAGACATGGGCAGAGCCCCTGACCAAGAAGAACTTGACCAGGAAGAACTTGACCAACTGGATCTTGATCAACAAGATCTTGACCCCGAGCAATCAGCGGAAAGGCTTGATTCCACGCTGCCCGCAGCGGCGGTGAAGGACTCCGTTCGCGAAGCCGGAGAACGCAGGTGGACACCGGCGAAGATCGGCCTTTGGGTGGGAATCTCGCTGTTGGGAGCCGTGGCATGGTTCATGCTCGCCTTGGTTCGTGGTGAAACCGTGAACGCGATCTGGTTCGTCTTCGCCGCAGTGTGCACGTACCTGATTGGCTACCGGTTCTATTCCAAGGTGATTGAGCGTTATCTGCTCAAACCGGACGACCGCCGCGCTACTCCTGCTGAATACAAAGCGGACGGCAAGGACTATGTCCGCACGGACCGCAACGTGCTGTTCGGCCACCACTTCGCAGCGATTGCAGGCGCGGGTCCGCTGGTGGGACCGGTCATCGCGGCCCAGATGGGGTACCTGCCCGGCACCATCTGGATCATTATCGGCGTCGTTCTTGCCGGTGCGGTGCAGGACTATCTGGTCATGTTCTTCTCCATGCGCCGCGGCGGGCGTTCGTTGGGCCAAATGGCGCGCGAGGAACTCGGTGTCATTGGCGGCACGGCGGCCCAGGTAGCCACCCTGCTGATCATGATCATCATCGTGGCCATCCTGGCGCTGGTGGTGGTCAACGCGCTCGGCGAAAGCCCGTGGGGTGTGTTCTCTGTGGGGATGACCATTCCCATCGCCTTGTTCATGGGCGTGTATCTGCGCTTCATCCGGCCGGGCAAGGTGATGGAAGTGTCCATCATCGGCTTCGTGCTGCTCATGGCGGCCATCATTGGTGGCGGTGCCGTTGCTGGAACCGAGTGGGGTGCAGCGTTCTTCCACCTGGACAAGGTCACTATCGCCTGGGGCCTCATCATCTACGGTTTCATCGCCGCAATCCTGCCCGTGTGGCTGCTCCTGGCGCCCCGCGACTACCTGTCCACGTTCATGAAGATCGGCGTGATCGTGATGCTGGCCCTGGCCATCATCGTGGTGCGTCCGGAGATCAACGTCCCTGCTTTCAGCGAGTTCGCCGGCCGGGAGAACGGTCCGGTCTTCTCCGGTGCGCTGTTCCCCTTCCTGTTCGTGACTATTGCCTGTGGCGCCTTGTCCGGATTCCACGCGCTGATTTCATCGGGGACCACGCCCAAACTGATCGAGAAGGAGAGGCAGACCCGCTTCATTGGCTACGGCGGAATGCTGATGGAATCCTTCGTGGCCATCATGGCACTCGTGGCGGCCATCTCGATCGATCGCGGCATCTACTTCGCCATGAACGCGCCACTGGCCCTCACCGGCGGAACTGTGGAGTCCGCGGCGCAATGGGTGAACAGCCTTGGCCTGGCCAACGTGAACATCACCCCTGACGTGTTGGCCCAGACCGCCAAGGACGTGGGCGAGGAAAGCATCATCTCCCGCTCCGGAGGTGCCCCAACACTGGCAGTTGGCTTGGCGCACATCATGCAGCAGTTCATCGGCGGGCCCGGCATGATGGCGTTTTGGTACCACTTCGCCATCATGTTCGAAGCCCTTTTCATCCTCACCGCCGTGGACGCAGGAACACGCGTTGCCCGTTTCATGTTGCAGGACTCCATCGGCAACTTCGTTCCCAAGTTCAAGGAGGCCTCATGGCGGCCGGGAGCATGGTTGTGTACGGCCATCATGGTGGGCGCCTGGGGTGCGGTGCTGCTGATGGGCGTCACCGATCCCCTGGGTGGCATCAACACGCTCTTCCCGCTGTTCGGCATTGCCAACCAACTCCTGGCGGCGATTGCCTTGGCCGTTTGCCTGGCCATCTGCGCCAAGCGCGGAGTGTTCAAGTGGTTGTGGATCGTGGCACTCCCGCTGGCTTTTGTAGCAGTGGTGACCATCACCGCCAGCTTCCACAAGATCTTCTCGCCAGTCCCGGCAGTGGGCTACTTCGCCAACAACCAGGCGTTCTCCCAGGCGTTGGCTGACGGCAAGACGGAGTTCGGGACGGCCAAGACGGTGGCGGCCATGGAAGCGGTAGTCCGCAATACCGCCATCCAGGGCGTGCTCTCCGTCATCTTCGTAACGCTGAGCATCATCGTGATCATCACGGCTGTGGTGGCAACCATGAAGGCGATCCGTGCCGGTGGCGGAAGGAACAACGAGGATCCGGCCGTGGCCTCCAAGGTCTTCGCGCCGGCCGGACTGTTCCCCACGGCGGACGAGAAGGCCCTGCTCGCAGAGTGGAAGGCGCTGCCCGCGGAGAAACGCACCCAAAAGGCCGGCCATCACTCATGAAGACCGTAGCGCAGGGGCTTCGCGGGTTCGGTGCCTACATGCGCTCGCTGATGGGCGCTGATGCATACCAGAGGTACCTGGAGCACTTCACTTCTACGGGCCATGCCGGTCCTGCCATGACTGAACGCGAGTTCTGGCGGGACCGGATGGACCGGCAGGACAACAACCCCCAGGGACGATGCTGCTGACGTGTAGTTTCGCTACGAACGAAGTCCAAATTCCGGTTCCGGACGGGGGTTCGCGCACACCACATGAGAGTATGAACGAATGAGCGATCTGAACAACATTCAGCCCACGGATGAGGCTTCGGACGACACCCCTGTGGAGGGCACCACGCTGGACGGTGCCGCCCTGGACGGCACAACTGTGGACGGCACCACGCTGGATGGCACAACGCTGAACGGCGCCGCGCTGACCGGCGCCGCGCTGGACGGCGCTGCGCTGAACGAGGGGCCGGCGGCTGCAGACCAGTCTTCCGGGCCGGGGAAGTCCGGCAAGGACTCCAAACCCAAGGCAGCAAACCTTCATGAGCTGGTGGATGAGCCCGCCAAGGTGATGCGGATCGGCACCATGATCCGTCAGTTGCTGGAAGAAGTTAAGGCCGCGCCGTTGGATGACGCCGCCCGCGGACGTCTCGCCGAGATCCATGAGCGTTCCATCAAGGAACTTGAGGACGGCTTGGCCCCGGAGCTCATTGAAGAGCTGGAACGGATCAGCCTGCCCCTGCCTGAGGACAAGGCGCCTTCCGATGCGGAGCTTCGCATTGCGCAGGCGCAGTTGGTGGGATGGCTGGAGGGCTTGTTCCACGGCATCCAGGCTGCAATCGCCGCCCAGCAGGCCGCCAAGGAACATGCCGCCGCGCAGCTCCAACTTCGTCAGCTTCCGCCGGGAACTGTCATCGCGCCCGGGATCGTCATTGGTGAGAACGGCCAGCCGCAGCGAGCAGCTGCGCCGGGCGCTCCAGGCGCGCCTCAGCAAGGCCGCACGGAAGATCCCGACCACGGCCCGGGCCAGTACCTCTGAGTCCGCACGTGGGTTTCTTTGGTGCCGTCCGGCAGGGGCGCAGGGACGATCTGGAACTTGGCAAGGGTCTGTGGCGTCGCGCCCACGACCGTTTCCACCGGGGGCTGGACCGGTACCACCAGGTCCTTGAAGGCGTTGACGATGACCAGCTCTACAACGAGCTGGTGCAGATCGCCAACGAACTCGCCGAGCTGTCGCCACGGGTCAGAACCATCTGCGTCGAGGCGCAAAAGCGTTCCCCAAGCGATGGCCTGGATGTTCCAGGGGCGCTTGCCGGGGTGCACAGGGCGTTGTCCAAAGCAGGAAACTCTCTTGCCACCACGGCGGAAGCTGCGGCCATGTTGCGGCTTGCCGTGGGGCCGGTCCCAGTGGGCGCGTTGTCTGTCCGCCGCCGGGCGGAAGGTGTTTTCGAACAGGTTGAAGACGCGGAGCGGCAGCTCAACGGCTAGGACGCAGTCATCAATGCAAGGCGTGCGCAACTACAGGCGTGCGCCTTTATTCCTCAGGGGCAATAAGTTAAGCGCATAGCTGATCTGCGTAACATTCCGCGCTTTTGCTGGGTTTGTGCTGGCAGGATGGCAGACATGACTTCGTCACCAACACTTACTTTCAACGACGGCAACACCATCCCCCAGCTCGGCTACGGGGTGTGGCAAGTTGAAGACGATGTAGCCGAAAAGGTGGTGCGCCAGGCATTCGAAGCCGGGTTCCGCCACATCGATACTGCCAAGATCTATGGCAACGAGGCCGGCGTAGGCCGAGCCATTGCCTCCTCCGGCCTGTCCGCTGAGGAAATCTTCATCACCACCAAGCTGTGGAATGCCGATCAGGGCTACGAGTCCACTCTGGAAGCCTTCGAGAAGTCCTTGGACCACCTTGGCGTGGAGACCCTGGACCTGTACCTGATCCACTGGCAGCAGCCCAAGCAGGAAAAGTACGTGGACACCTGGAAGGCCCTCATCGAGCTCAAGAAGCGCGGCCGGGTCAAGTCCATCGGCGTCTCCAACTTCACCAAGGAAGGCCTGCAGCACATCATCGATGAGACCGGTGTTGTTCCGGCCATCAACCAGGTTGAACTGCACCCGTTCTTCAACCAGGCCGAGTTGCGCGAGTTCAACGCCTCCAAGGGCATCCTGACCCAGGCGTGGTCCCCGCTGGGCCAGGGCGGCGAGCTCCTGGAGAGCGCCACCGTGGCTGAGATCGCGGCCAAGCACGGTGCTACGCCGGCCCAGGTGGTCATTGCCTGGCACCTCGCCATCGGTAACGTCGTGATCCCCAAGTCCGTCACCGAGTCCCGCATTCAGGAGAACTTTGCTGCCCTGAACGTCACTCTGGACGCCACGGACATCGAGGCCATCAACGGCCTGGACCGCGGCGCTGAAGGCCGCATCGGCCCGGACCCGGCAGTCTCCGACTTCGCCTGATCCCGAAAGCGTGGCCACGGTGCCCCGTACCCACCTTGGGTGCGGGGCACCTGCCGTTAAAGCCCGACGCCTAAAGCCCGACGCCTAAGGCCCGGCTCCTAAAGCCTGAAACCCAAGGCCCGACGCCGGCACTTGCCTCCGTGCCGCGGCGCACCTGAGTCCGTGGTGAAATTGATCGACCCAAACGGACGGAGTTGGCATGGTGGTGTTTGACGCGCTGGAGCGGCAGATCGTGGCCGCGCTCCAACTGGACCCGCGCTGTCCTTGGCGCAAGATGGCAGCAGTACTCGGCGAGGCCGAGCGGACTGTTGCCCGCCGGGGTTCCCAGCTGCTGGAGTCCGGCGCGGTAGCTGTGGTGGGCATCCGGCCGAGGCCGGCAGTGGTCCTGGTGGAGATGCGTTGCCTGCCCGGCACTGTTCGTGCTGCTTCCCACGCGCTGGCACAACGTGCCGACACCACGTTTGTTTACACCACCACCGGCACCGGGGACTGCGTGGCAGAAATACTCACCGAACCGTCACGGATGGGCGATGTGCTCTCCGATGAATTGCCATCCACCATCGGCTTGCGCGATTCCACCAGCTATCCCGTGCTCAGATACTTCAGGACCATCCGTGGGTGGCGGCCGGAGATACTCACCGCTGAGAAAGCCGAAGCGCTCCGTTCAACGTTGACGCAGGACTCAGGCATCCTGGTGCCGCGGCAGGATTTGAGCCGCCAGGACAACGAGCTGGTTGACGCTCTGTGCGCCGATGGGCGGATGAGCTTCGAAGCCCTGGGGCGCCGGGTTGGCGTTTCAGAAGCTACCGCCCGGCGGCGCAGCGAATGGCTCCTGACCAACAACCAAGTCCATCTGCGGGCAATTGTTGAGCCAGCGTCCTTTGGCCTGGGAGTTGAGGCCCTGCTCTGGATCCGCGCATCGCCGCACCACGTTGAGCGCGTGGGAAGGAGCCTTGCCGAGCTTCCCACGGTCCGTTATGCCGCGGCGATAGCGGGGAACTACCAGATAGTTGCCGATGTCACTGTGGAGGACATGGCGTCCCTCTACCGCTTCATCACCGACTCGGAGTGGGCTCAAGAGGCCACCGGCGTGGACGTGTCCATCCTGCTGGATGCCCGGAAGCGCGGCGGACGGGTCATGCGCTCACCGTCGTAAGCGGTGCCGGCGTCGCCGTGAGGACAGGGGCGACCGCGGCGTATCCGGTCTGCTGCTCGAACGCGCGGCCGTAGCGGAGCAGCTGCATGTCGGTGTAATGGTTGCCGGCGAGTTGGAGGCCAATGGGCAGTCCGGTTGGGCTGAACCCTGCCGGCATACTAAGTACGGGCAGGCCGGTGGCGGACAGCAGGCAGGCAGACCGCATCCAGTCCAAGTACGTCTCCGAGGGAACGCCCGCAATGTCCGTGGGGTACCGCAGCGTTGCATCGAAGGGCAGGACCTGGGCGCAGGGACTGGCGAAGAGGTGGTAGCGGCCGAAGAATTCCTGGACGCTGCGTTCCAGCCGGCTGCGCGCGGCAGCGGTTTCAATGAGGTCCCGGGCGGTGAGGGCAAACCCCTTGTTGACGTTCCAGTGAACTTCCGGCTTGATGACGTCGCCGGCGCGCTTCAGGATCGGTCCGAGCCCGGCGGCGAAATCCATGGCGCGGGTGTTGCCGAATACCAGGTCTGCTTCGCTGAAGTCGGGAGTGGCTTCCTCCACGATCGCGCCCATATCCTCAAAGATCGCCAACTGCCGTTCCAGATGGTCCAGGATCCCGGCTTCCACGGGCACGCCGATGCCAAAGTCGCGGGACCAGCCGATCCGGACGCCTCGCATGTCTGTCTCCAGATTGGACCGGAAAACCTCCGGATCGAGGCCTGCCGGATGCGGAACGCGGGGGTCGCTGCCCGCAGTGACGGACATGAACAGGGCAATGTCCTCCACGGTCCGGGCCATGGGACCAGTCCTCCCCAGCCACGCGTAGGCGTTGACGTCGGACGGCATGGGGATCACCGCCGTCGACGGCCTGAAACCCACCACGTTGCAGAAGGACGCCGGGATACGGAGCGAACCGCCCATGTCACTGCCGTCGCCGATGCTTTGGACACGGGAGGCGACGACGGCGGCAACCCCGCCGCTGCTGCCGCCGGCGCTCAGGGTGGGCGCATAGGGGTTGGTGGTGGTTCCGAAGAGGTCGTTGAAGGTGTGCGATCCCGCGCCAAACTCGGGAACGTTCGACTTCCCGGTGCTGACTACTCCGGCCGCCTTCAACCGCGCAATGATGAGGTCGTCGGCGTCGGGAACGAAGTCCCGCAGGGCAAGCGAACCTTGGGTGGTGCGCATCCCGGCGGTGTTGTTGGTGTCCTTGTGGGTCATGGGCAAGCCGTGGAGGGGCGGCAGTGCGTCGCCGGCGGCTGTGAGCTGGTCGGCGCGGTGGGCCAGGGCCTGGGCACCCTCCGGGTCCAGGGTCACCACGGCGTTGATCACGGGGTTTACCTCGGAAATGCGCTCCAGGTGATCGGCCAGTGCCTCCCGCGCAGAGATCTTCTTCTCCCGGATCGCTGCGGAAAGTTCGACGGCGGACAGCTCGCCAATGGTGTCAGGCATGGTGCTCCTTTGCTGGTTGCTACTGCCTGAAAGTGTGCCGGGTCACATCAAGCCGCGGAAGCCTTAACGCCCTCCAAGGCAAGCTTTGACTGAATCGGCCAACTCTGCGGCTGATTCCGTCAGCTATTGTGTGTGATCCGGCTCATAGCAGAGGGTATTGGTAACCCACTGGCCGATCTGGTCGTTGGACAAGAATTTGCCCCGGGACGCCACATGCCGCACAGCGTGGTTCGGACGCGGAGTTGCCGGGCCAACATCTGGGAGGTACCTATGCACCAACCCCTGGCTCTTCAACCACTCGCCCCCAACAGCTCAACCGACATCATGGCCATCGCCAACAATCCCGTCCTGTGGATCTGCGTGGCGGGCGTCTTCGGCGTCATCATCATCCAATCAGCCATCTTCATGAAAGCCGCCAGACGCGCTGCTCCTGCCGTGGACATGAGCACGCAGGACATCAGGACTTCCTTCCGCTCAGGCGCGGTCTCGGCCATCGGTCCGTCCTTGGCGGTATCGCTCGTGGCCATTGCCCTCTTGGGCCTCTTCGGGGCCCCGGCGGTCCTCTCCAGGATCGGACTGATCGGTTCGGCCGCCTACGACGTGTCCGCCGCGGGTATCGCGGCAGGTTCCATGGGCGCCAAGCTGGGCGATGCCAGCTACACGCAGAGTGTCTTCGCCGTGGCGTTCTTCGCCATGAGCATCGGCGGGGCAATGTGGATGCTCGCCACCCTGATCCTGACGCCACTGCTTCGAAAGGGCGATGCCAAGATCCGCTCCGTGAACCCGGCCGCCATGGCGATTGTGCCGGCAGCTGCACTGATCGGCGCCTTCTCCTGCCTCGGGCTTACCGAACTCCCCAAGTCCGGCATCCACATCCTGTCCTTCCTTGTCTCCGCGGCGGTCATGGGGCTGTGTTTGCTGCTCGCAAAGAGGCTTGGCAAGAGTTGGCTCCGCGAATGGGGCCTAGGCATTTCCATCGTCCTCGGCTTGAGCGCCTCGTACCTGGCCGTCGGTCCCGCCATCGGCGCCTGATACATCGGCGCCTGATACATCCGCGCCTGAGGCATCCGCATCTGACCGGGGGCCGGCCGCCGTCGTCATCCTCTGAGCATCACAGTCCTTGAGCACGAAAGGAACACCCTCATGTCTTCCATCACTTCCGCTCCCACCACCACCCACAGCAACGCCATGGCGGACTTCAGCCGCACCACCTCCCGCTGGGGGCAGATCACCATGATCGCCGGCCTGCTGATCTCCGTGGCCGGTCCGCTGTACCTCGTCTTCGCCACAGGTTTGGATATTGGCCCGGCACAGCTGTGGATCGCTTTTGCTGCCGTCGCTGCAACCTTTGGCATCATCTGGATCGTCGAACCATTGACGTACTACCCAATCCTGGGACCAGCCGCGATGTACCAGGCGTTCATGATCGGCAACATCTCCAACAAACTTCTGCCCGCGGCATTGATCGCCCAAACCAACATCGGTGCGAAGCCGGGCAGTAAGCGGGCCGAGCTTGCCGCCGTCGTTGCCATCTGTGGCGCCGCAGTGGTCCACCTGATCTCGCTGGCGATCTTCGTCGGACTCCTGGGGAGCTGGTTGATCAGTGTCATTCCGCCCTCGGTATTGCTGGTCACCCGCCTTTATGTGCTGCCTACGGTTCTGGGCGCCGTGCTGGTGCAGGCCATCGTGTCCATGAAGCAACCGCGCACCACGGTGTTCGCCCTGCTGGTCTCGGCCGTCGTCGTTTTCGTTGTGCTGCCGTTGGTGCCGTCGCTCGCCATGGTGTCCACTGCCATCGCCGTGCTGGGGACCATCCTGCTTGCCTGGTTCTTCCGCGGCAAGAACACCATCACCGAAGCGAAGCCCATCCACATCGAATAGCAGCACAGAAGAAGCCGCAGCCTCCGTATCCACCAGGAAGACAGGACCCATGACGTCAACAACCACCGCCCTCCAGCTCGATTCCCACCAGACCACCAAGCTCCACTCCCTGTACCGGCACCTTCACGCACATCCGGAACTCTCCATGCAGGAGTTCGCCACGGCAACGTTGATCCAGGAGCAACTGGACGGCCTGGGCATTGAGCATTTCCGCTGCGGGGGAACAGGCGTGGTGGGTATCCTCCGGAACGGCGACGGGCCCGTGGTGGCCTTCCGCGCCGATTCGGATGGATTGCCCATTGAGGAGGCCACCGGACTGGAATACGCCAGCACGGACACCGGCACACTGCCCGACGGCACGGTGGTTCCCGTCATGCACGGATGCGGCCATGACACCCACGTGGCCAGTCTGCTGGGGGCCGCGGAACTGCTTGCAGGGAACCCGGATGCTTGGGCCGGAACCCTGGTGTTGATCTTCCAACCCGGCGAAGAGACGGCAGCCGGCGCGCTCGCCATGCTCGACGACGGACTGTGGGACAAGGCGCCGCGTCCCGAAATAGTCTTCGGGCAGCACGTCATGCCGCGCCCGGTGGGTACCGTTGCGATTTCCAGCGGGCCGGTGGCCGCCATGGCGGATTCGCTCAGAGTCACCGTTCATGGCCGGCAGTCCCATGGCTCACAGCCACAGGATTCCATCGATCCCATCGTGATGGCTGCACACATGGTCACCCGTCTGCAAGGAATCGTGTCCCGGGAGCTGGACCCGCGGAAGTCCGCCGTCGTGACTGTTGGGACGTTCCATGCCGGTCTCAAGGAAAACATCATCCCGGCATCCGCCGAGTTCACGCTCAACATCCGCACGTTTGATGAGGACGTCCGCGGCCAGGTTCTGGCCGCCATCCGCCGCATTATCGAGGCAGAAGCTGCCGCCTCCGGTGCTCCGAAGCCGGACATCGAGGAAATGTACCGCTTCCCGCAGTGCTTCAACGATCCCGACGCCGTCCCTCCCGTTGTGGAGGCCCTCCGGCTTGCGCTGGGGTCCGAGGCCGTTGACATCACCCCGCCCATGATGGGCAGCGAGGATTTCGGGCACCTGGGTACGGCCATCGGTGTGCCGTCCGTGTTCTGGATGTTCGGCGGCACGCCCGCGGCCGGCCATCAAGGCCCGGGTCCCGTGCCCGTCAACCACTCGCCGCTCTTCGCTCCCGAGCTGGAAGGGTCGCTGGCCGGCGGAGTTTCTGCCGCCGTCGCGGTCCTGATGGACCGGTTGGGTGTGTGACGGCTGGCGACCGGGACCTCGTTGCCACCCCTGGCGGGCATGGTGGGCTGTGCGATGCCCGTTCCTGGGGTGTGCGGGAGGTCGTGCGGGAGCAATGAGCATCCTAGGATGGCCCCATGGGGGAAATCGAAACGCTTTTTGACGGACCAGTGACCGGATTGCCGGCACCACTGTCCAGCACCGCCGTGGCCTATGCAACGGACCAGACGGACGGGAAAACTGCCAAGCACCTCGCCGGTTACGCGCCCTTCGTTGCGTTCTGCGATGCCTCGGGAGTTCCTGCCCAGGACCTGACATCAAACGTTGAGCGGCTTTTCACTTTCCTGAAGCCCCATCTCAAGCAGATCGCGGAAGATCCGGAACTCAGCAACGCCGCCACGGTCTTCGTGGGGAACGTCATCGCCGCACTTCGGCCGGACGCATGCTGGTCGGTCATGCCGGATGGCTCCCGCGAAGCAGGGAACATGGACCTGCGAATCACTGTGGACCGCTTGATCGAAGGGCTGGGGGAGGCAGACGACGCCATGCTGGCTGGGCTTGTCACGCGCCTTTCGGAATGGTCCAGTGACGGGCCCGACGATTCACTGTTCCCGGAACTGCGGCCCGTTCCTGTCGTGGAAGCCCAGCAACACTTTGTGCGGCCGGATCTGCCGTCACGCGAGTACCACGGCGAGGATGGGCGGCCCATCAACTACGGGGACAGGTGGGGCGCGGACAGCCCGCCCGAGGACTCGTACAGCGTGGACACACACCGCGAGCGCTTCGAAGGTCTTCATCAGGTGGCCAAGGCGCTGGTGGAGTATATGAACAGCACGTATGACGTTGATGTGAGCGTGGATCCCGCCCATGCTGCGGACCTGTCAGTGAATGCCGGCGAGGTGATGGAGGTTGCCCGCGTGACGCCACGGGATCCGTCAGCGGCGCCGCTGACATTTGTCTGGACCGCCTACCCCGGCGTGGTGGTCCATGCCGGGCTCCTGCATGACTTTCCCTTTCCCATCTGCGGTTGCGATGCGTGCGACGAGACAGTTGACAGCGAAGCCACACGGCTGGAGATGTTGGTGCTCAGTGTTGCTGCAGGAGGCTACGGCGAACGCTATCCCGTGGGCAGGGAACGCTGGGCCGAGTACTCGCTGACCGCCGTCGACGGATCGGGCAGCCAAAGCGGGAGGGGCCAGGTAGCGCTGGCAGGTGAAGGAGAACTGGAAGCTGCAGCGCAGCGTCTGGGCGCGGTCCCCGACGGCTGGAAACCCTGGCCGCTGAGGAAGAGTCCCAGCGCCTCGGACTGACCTGGCATCACCCAAACAAAAGCCCCGCTGGTTCAACGAACCAGCGGGGCTTTTTCTCTGAGCTTCCTATCAGAATCGAACTGATGACCTTTTCATTACGAGTGAAACGCTCTACCGACTGAGCTAAGGAAGCACCGCGTTCATCACCGGTTTCCCGGGCGATCACGCAAGACATAACTGTAATAGAGGCACCGCACCCGGGTCAAAACGAGCGCGGCGGCGGCCGTTGCGGGGATGTTCACCCGCCGGTCGGACCGGGTTCAGGCGGGCGTTTCCCTGCCGCCGGAAGCTAAGGAATCAATCGTGGCGGCGCATGTCGGCACGCAACAAGCCGAAGGAGCCGCTCAATGACCGGGGACGCATTGACCAGGGACGCCAGCCACGATTCCAGCCGGTTGCGGCTGGCGGTGGTGGACATGGTGGGCACCACCATCACTGACGATGGCCGCACCGAGCGGGCCATGTCCCGGGCCCTTGCGGAACACGGCATAGAACCCGGCAGCAGCCGGTTCGAGAGCATGCTGGGCTACGCCCGGGACACCATGGGCTTCTCGAAAATGACCGTCTTCAGCCACCTTTTCGACGACGCCGCGGTGGCCGCGAGCGCCAACAAGGTTTTCGAGAAGGCGTACGACGAAATGATCGACGACGGCGGCGTCCGCGCCATTCCGGGCGCGGAGGACGCCATCTTGTGGATGCGTGAGTCCGGTATGCAGATCTGCCTGGCCACCGGATTCGGCCGCCATACGCAGAACATGGTGCTGGAATCGCTGGGCTGGATGGGCCTGGCGGACCTTAGCCTGTGCCCCGCCGACGCAGGGCGTGGCCGGCCCTACCCGGACATGATCCTGACGGCAGTGCTCGCACTGGACCTGGACGACGTGCGGGAGGTGGCGGTGGTCGGTGACACCAGCTCGGACATGCTCTCAGGTGTCCGGTCCGGTGCCTCCCTGGTGGCCGGCGTGCTGACTGGATCGCATTCCGAGGCGACGCTACGCGCTGCCGGCGCCACCGTGGTGGTGGATTCCATCAAGCAGCTCCCGCTTCTGGTGGAGAAACGCGAAGCCCGGCATCTTTAGCACTTCAGGCCGTCCTGCGGCAGCTTTCCGTCAACAAAGTAGTCGTCGACGGCGGTGCTGACGCAGGTATTCGAGCGGCCGTAGGCTGTGTGCCCCTCGCCTTCCCACGTGACGAGGGAGGCGTTTTCGAGTTGCTTGCGCAGCGACTGGGACCACTCAAGGGGTGTCGCGGGATCGCCGGTGGTGCCCACCACCACGATCGGAGCCGATCCGTTGTATTCCACCGGGGCCGGGGTGCGGGTGTTCTTGTACGGCCAGTCCTTGCAGTTGACCCCGCCGTAGGCGAAGAACGAGCCGAAGGTGGGGGAGTCCTGGATGAGGCGGACTTCCTCGGCCCGCATGCCCTCAGTGTCCGTGACCATCGGGTAGTCAAGGCAGTTAATGGCCTGGAACGCAAAGGCCGAGTTGGAGCTGTACGTGCCGTTGGGCTCGCGGTCGGCGCCCAGATCGGCAAGCCGCATCATTTGCGATACATCGCCGGAAAATGCGCCCTCCAATGCCTGCGTGAGGGCGGGCCAGCTTTGGTCGTTGTACAGCGGCAGGATCAGGCCGTTGACGAAGTCATTGCTGGTCACCAAACGGCCGTCCTTGGCGGTCTGGGGGTTCTGGTCCACGGCGTTGATGAGGTCGCGGATTTCCTGCACGCCGTTGTCCACCGAGCCGCTCAGGGGACACTGGTTCTGCTGTTGGCAGCTGGCCACGTAGGTGCGGATGGCACGTTCAAACGCCCGGGCCTGGCCGGCGGTCAGTTCCTCGTTGCTGATGGAAGGGTCCACGGCACCGTCCAGAACCAGCCGGCCCACGTTGTCCGGGAAAAGGGCGGCGTAGGTGGAGCCCAGGAAGGTCCCGTAGGAGAAGCCCAGGTAGTTCAGCTTGGCATCATTCACCACGGCGCGCAGGACGTCCAGGTCCTTGGCCGCACTGACGGTATCGATGAGGCCCAGCACCTCACCGGTCTGCTGGGAGCACTGGTCCGCGAAGGATTTGTTAAACGCCAGGGCTGCCGCGAGTCCATCATCAGTGTTCTTCCGGAACACCTTTTCGCGGGCAGCGTCACGTTCGGCGTCCGTCATGCAGGTCACGGGTGCGGAGCGGCCCACGCCCCTCGGATCGAAGCCCACAACATCGTAGTTGGCCTTCAATTTTTCAGTGAACAGCGTGTTGCCGGCATCCCGGACGAAGTCCACTCCAGAGCCACCCGGACCACCCGGATTGACCAGGACTGACCCCTTCTTGTTTCCGGTGCTGGGCAGCTTGATCACCGAGAGCGTGATGTCCCCGGAATCGGGCTTGGCGTAGTTCATGGGCACTTGGACTTTGCCGCACTGGAGGCCGTTTTCGCACGAGCTCCACTCCACGGACTGCGAGTAGAACTTCTCCAGGCCCTTGGGAGCCGACGCCGCGATGGACGGATCCACCGTGCTGGTGGACGGCTTGGCCGTAGGGGCCGGCAGGAAAGGAACCGTGCATGCGCTCAGGACCAGCATTGAGGCCAGGGCAAGGCACACGGCTAGGAACCCGGGGCGCGTCCCACGCCGTGCAGAGCCTTTGCCGGCAGCACCACCGCCCGCAGCAGGCTGGGCAGACCGGTCCCTTGAAGGGGTGTCGTCGGACCGGCGGGGTGCGGACTTCATGCATTCTCCTATTGCTGGATGAGGCTTGTGGCCATGGACTCTACCGCCAACAGTGGCGCAACGTTGGTGGTGGTGATACGGACACGGGCTTTGTTGATGGCGTCCATCCGGGCCAAGGTGGTTTCCGGGGTTGAACGGCCTGCGTATTCTTCGAGGTCGCCCGTCAGCTCAACGTTGACAAGTTCCACGGCGTTCCCCAGCTGGATCACCAGGACGTCCCGATAGAAGGACAGGAGATCCGTCAGGGTGCGGTCCAGTGAGTCCGTGATGGAGCGCTTGGCACGCCGCTTCTGATCGTCCTCCAGCTGCTTTACCTGGCTGCGCATGGAGGGCGGCAGCGTGCCGGACTCGGGGGCTCCGAGGCTGGCGAGCAGAGCGATCTTTTCCGCCGCATCCCGTTCATCGTTGGAACTGTTGGCTTCCTCGGTGGCGATCCTGACCAGCTTTTCGGCCATCATCACCGCTGCCGTGACGCCCCGCAGGCCCAGTGGAATGCGGACGGTATCCAAACGACGCTGCCGTGCGTCAGCGTCCCGCGCGAGTCGCCGGGCAATGCCGATGTGGCTCTGCGCCGCACGGGCTGCCGTCTCCGCGAGGTGGGGGTCGACGCCGTCGCGCCTTACCAAAAGGTCAGCGACGTCGGACGCCGGGGGAAGCCGCAGGCTCACCGGACGGCAGCGCGAACGAATGGTGACCAGGACGTCCGCAGGCGAAGGGGCACACAGCATCCAGATGGTGCGCGGCGTGGGTTCCTCGATGGCTTTGAGCAGCACATTGGTGGTGCGCTCGGCCATGCGGTCCGCGTCTTCCACCACAATGATCCGCCACCGGCCAGTGGCGGGACGGTCGCCCGCCTTGGACACCAGTTCGCGGGCTTCATCGATTGTGATGGTGACTTTTTCGGTCCGCACGAACGTCACGTCGGAATGCGTCTCGCCGAGGATCGTGTGGCATGCCGCGCACTCTCCGCAGCCGCGCAGGGTGATGTCATCCTGCTCGCAGTTCAGGGCTGCCGCGAAGGCTTTGGCTGCATTGGAACGGCCGGATCCGGGTGGGCCGGTGAAGAGCCAGGCATGGGTGAGTCCTGTGTCGCCCTGCGCAGCCTGCTTCAGTTGCGCGACGACGGGGGCCTGCCCCTGGAGGTCGTCCCAGACACTCACGGACGGACGCCCGGAACGCGGTCACCCAACAGCGATTGCACGCGCTCCAGAATCTGCGCGGCCAGCGAGTCAATGTCCGCGTTTGCCGTCAGCACCAAGTAACTGGACGGCGCTGCGGCAGCGAGGTCAAGGAAAGCGTGACGGATGGCGGAATGGAAGTCGTCAGGCTCGGACTCCAGCCTGTCCTCAGCGGCATCTCCGGCCGTACGGCGCTGGCGGCCGTCAGAAGGATCGACGTCCAGCAATACTGTCAGGTCCGGACGCAATCCTTCCGTGGCCCATTCGTTAAGGCTCAAAACACCCTCGGCGCCCAGCCCACGTCCGGCACCTTGATAAGCAACCGATGAGTCGACGTAGCGGTCAGTGATGACCACTGTTCCTTCAGCCAGGGCCGGACGAATGACCTGGGCGGCATGGGCGGCACGGGCGGCGGCGAACATGAGGGCTTCCGTGCGGGCATCGATCGTGCCGTGCCCGTGGTCCAACACCAGGGAGCGGAGCTTCTCGCCAATGGGGGTGCCGCCGGGTTCGCGGGTGCGCAGCACGGAAAGTCCCCGCGACTCAAGGGCGTCAGAGAGCCGGGCGGCCTGGGTGGACTTGCCCGCTCCGTCTCCGCCTTCGAAGGCGATAAATAGACCTGGGCTCTGAATACTCACGCGTCTAGCCTACCGAGCTTCCCTGACATCAAAGGCGCGTAACGCCTTTCATCCACAGCCACGCCCCCGACTACCCTGAAACCATGAGCCTTTCCGATCAGCACGCTGCCGAATTGTCGCCGGAAACCGTTGTGGTTGCTGCCGGCCGCCCTGAGCGCGCCCACGATGAGCCGGTGAATCCACCCATCGTCTTGTCCTCCACATACTTCGGTACGGGCTCCCTGAGCGACGGGGACCGAGGCTACGGGCGCTACGCGAACCCCACCTGGGATCCGTTTGAGGACGCCTTGGCCAAGCTCGAGGGCGCCACCCTTCCGGGCCTGCTGTACGCCTCCGGCCTCGCAGCAGTCAGTTCAGCACTTTCCCTGGTCCCCGCCGGCGGCGTGGTGGTCATGCCCTCGCACAGCTACGCGGGTTCGCTGGTCATGGCGACGGAACTGGCAGAGAAGGGCTTCCTGGAACTGCGAACCGTGGACATCACGGACACGGACACCGTCAAGTCCCTCATCAGCCCGGAACAGGGCAAGAAGGCAGACCTGCTGTGGCTCGAAAGCCCCACCAACCCCATGCTCGGCATCGCCGATATCCGGGCGCTGACCGACGCCGCCCATGCAGCCGGCGCCATCGTGGTCACGGACAACACCTTCTCCACGCCGCTGGTGCAGCAGCCCCTCAGCCTGGGGTCCGACGTCGTTCTCCACTCGGTGACCAAATACCTGGCCGGCCATTCCGACGTTGTGCTCGGCGCCTTGGTGACGTCAAACCCTGAACTGCGCGCCACCCTTCTGCATCACCGGATCATCCATGGCGGAATCGCCGGACCGTTCGAAGCCTGGCTGGCGCTGCGTGGCCTCCGCACCCTCGCACTGCGGATCGAACGTTCCCAGGCTTCGGCGGCAACCCTTGCCGAACGCCTCAGCGTCCACCCGCGTGTAGAAACCATCCGCTTCCCGGGTCTCCCTACCGATCCGGGCCACCAACGCGCCATGGACCAGATGAAGGGCTTCGGGTCCATCCTCTGCATCCAGATCTCCGGAGACGACCACCGCAGTGGCGCCGACGCTGCAGACGAATTGGTCCGCGCGTTGCAGCTCTGGCTGCCCGCCACATCATTGGGCGGTGTGGAGTCCTTGATCGAACGCCGACGCCGGCACACCGCCGAGCCGCTGAGCGTCCCGGACAACCTGGTCCGCCTCAGCGTTGGAATCGAGAACGTGGAAGACCTCTGGTCCGACCTTGAGCAAGCGCTGAAGTCGCTGGACGGCTAGGCTAAAGGGCGTGGACGGAAAAATCTTGATCGCGTATGTCACCAGCGGGGTCTACCTCATCCTTGGCTTGGTGGCCCTTGCCTTGGAACTGTGGGCCTTTGCGGACTGCCTGCGCCACAAGCCGACGCTTTTCGTGGCGGCTTCAAAGAGGACCAAGACCTTCTGGCTAGCGCTCACCGGTGTGGCCATGGCCATTGGAGCCTTGACCGTTCTCACAGGTGGCAACGGCCTGGGCTTGTTCGGCATTGTCGCTGTGACGGCATCCTGTGTCTACCTTGCCGACGTCCGTCCGGCGGTCCGTGAAGCCGGCAGCGGCGGAAACCGGAACGTCGGCCCGTACGGCCCCTGGTAGAGAGCACTCCTCCGGCGCCATCCTTAGTGGGGCGCCACAGCCTCCCACGCCACGGTGACTTCACCCAGACGCCACCGGGCGGGACCATCTTGAAGCGGCCACCCGGCGTCGTGCAGTGAACGGCACATACCAGTCCATCGCTGCCGGTTCCCGAACGATGCCAGCGGCGCAGCTTCCAGCCAGGCTTTGTCCATGGCCTGCAGGAACGCATGGATCGGTTCGCCCGGCACATTCCGGTGAATAAGGGCCTTGGGCAACCGCTCCGCCACCTCCGACGGCAGCTCGAAGCTTCCGAACCGCACCGAAAAACTGAGGCTCAAAGGGCGTTCGGGGTCCAACGCCACCCACGTGACCCGTCTGCCGATCTCGTCGCACGTTCCGTCGATGAAGAGTCCACCTGGGGCCAGACGTGACTGCACCAGCCGCCAGATCCCGGCGACGTCCGCTTCCTCATATTGCCGCAGCACGTTGAAGGCCCGGACCAGTACCGGGTTGCCCGGCACGGGAACTTCAAATCCGCCCACATGGAAGCTCAGCCCAGGCCGTTCCAACGCCTTGGCCGTCCGCACCCGCTCCGGTTCAATCTCGATTCCACAGACCCGGACATCGGGCCGCACGGCTCGCAAACGCTCGAAAAGTTCGACGGCGGTGGTCGGCGAGGCGCCATAGCCCAGGTCCACAACCAGGGGGTCGACGGCGGCGCGCAGCCGCCACGCCTGCGGACCGGCAAGCCACCGGTCCAGGCGGCGCATGCGGTTGGGGTTGGTGGTGCCGCGGGTGATGTTGCCGACGGGCTTGCCGCCCCGACTCCGGGGTGAGCCCACCCGTTCCGCTTTTTGCACCACGGCCACCACTTTATCCTGCAACGAGGGGTCACCAACGGCCCATAAACCGGGCTTCAAAGGGCCGAAGGTGACCCGCGTTGCTCTTCGTAACGCCCAGCAGCGCACCGGACTGCTCGGCTAGGATGAAAACCATGACTTACAAGCTGATTCTGCTGCGCCACGGCCACAGCGACTGGAACGCCAAGAACCTGTTCACCGGTTGGGTGGACGTTGACCTGAACGACCAAGGCCGCGAAGAAGCAGTGCGCGGTGGGGAACTCCTGGTTGAGAACAACATCCTCCCGGACGTCCTCTACACCTCCCTCCTGAAGCGTGCCATCAACACGGCCAACATGGCGCTGGACAAGGCCAACCGCGGCTGGATCCCCGTCAAGCGCGACTGGCGCCTCAACGAGCGCCACTACGGCGCTCTCCAGGGCAAGGACAAGGCCCAGACCCTCGCCGAGTTCGGCGAAGAGCAGTTCATGGAATGGCGCCGCAGCTACGACACCCCGCCGCCGCCCCTGTCCGATGACAGCGAGTTCTCGCAGGCACACGACGTCCGCTACAAGGATCTTGGTGACGCCCTGCCCCGCACGGAGTGCCTCAAGGACGTCCTGGTCCGGCTCCTCCCGTACTGGGAATCGGATATCAAGGAAGACCTCAAGGCTGGCAAGACCGTTCTGGTCACTGCCCACGGCAACTCCCTGCGCGCCCTGGTGAAGCACCTGGACGGCATCAGCGACGACGCCATTGCCGGGCTGAACATCCCCACGGGCATCCCGCTGGTGTACGAACTGGATGAGGACTTCCAGCCCATCAATCCGGGTGGTACCTACCTGGACCCTGCAGCAGCTGAGCAGGCCATCCTCGCGGTAGCGAACCAAGGCAAAAAATAAATCCTCCGCTGCTGCCGGGGCGACTGCTCGGTCGTTCCTCCCTTGGACGCAGTTCGCCCGCGGCACCAGCTGCGGCGCAGTTAAAGGCAGGCGGCCGGTCACCATGGGTGACCGGCCGCCGTCGTCGTTAATCCGGGGAAGGCTAGAAGCCCTCGGGCTGCCATTCGCCGGTCACCAGGTAGGTGACCTTGCGGGCAACCGAGACGCCGTGATCAGCGAAGCGCTCGAAGTAGCGGCTGGCCAAGGCGACGTCCACGGTGGTGGACGGGGTTTCGCTCCATTCCGGGGAGGCGATCGCCTTGAAGACGCTGAGGTGGAGGTCGTCCACGGCAATGTTGATCTTGAGGATGTCGCGGGCAACCTCAAGATCGCGGGTTTCGAGGAGCTCGATCACCTTGGCCGTGATCTCAATGTCGTGCTGGGCCATGGCCTTGAAGGTCTGGGTCAGCGAGGCGGGGATAACTGTGGCCGGGTAGCGCAGCCGCGCCAGCTGGGCCACGTGGCGGGCCAGGTCACCCATACGTTCCAGCGAGGCACTCATGCGCAGCGAACCCACGATCATGCGGAGGTCGCTGGCCACGGGGCCCTGCAACGCCAGGATGTCGATGGCGCGCTCGTCGAGGCTGTTCTGCAGGAAGTCGATCCGGGCATCTGCCGCGATGACGTCCTGGGCAAGATCCACGTCTGCGCCTTCGAAGGACGTCGTGGCCTTCGTGATTGCTTCGTGGACCAGCTTGGAGATCTCGATGAGGTCGTCACCTACCTGGGTGAGCTCCTCCTGAAAAACCTTGCGCACTAAGGCGTCCTTTCCTTGGAAATCCCGTTCCCATGGTGGGGGTCGGATTTCAAAACCATTGACAGTCCAACCAGTAACTGTGTCAGGACCCAGTGAACTGTTCGGCACCTTTAGATGAACGTTAGTTGAACCGTCTGCGTTTGGTGCCGGATCAATACTTTGCCGTGTTTCCACAGCATAAGCTGGACACGTGGATCCATTGCTCATAGGTGTCGTCGCAGGCCTCGTTGGCCTGTCGTTGGGCGTCTTTGGCATGCTCGCATTCAGGATCAGCGAGCGGCAGCGCAGCATTGTTGACCTGGATGTCACCGAGCCCCTGCTTCCTGAAGGTGCAGCGGAAGTGCTTGCCGTCGTCGGGCGTGCGTTTGTGGTGGTGGACGCAATCGATGGCGTGGTCCGCGCAAGTCCCGCGGCATATGCCTACGGATTGGTGCGTGGCCACACAGTGGTGCACAAGCAGCTCCTGGATATGACCGCGAAGGTCCGCCGCGATGGCGTGATCCTGGAGGAACAGTACGAACTCCCACGGGGGCCGCTGGGCAAGGGCACCATTGTTGTCCAGGTCCGGGCAGCCATGCTCGGCTGGGAATACATCGTGCTGTTGGCTGACGACCGCACCGAGATCACCCGCACCGAGGAGATCCGCAACGACTTCGTGGCCAACGTATCCCACGAGCTCAAGACTCCCGTGGGCGCCATCTCGCTCCTGGCCGAAGCCCTGGAGGCCTCGCCGGATGATGAAGAAGCCGTGCGCCGGTTCGCCAAGCGCATGCACAAGGAGTCCGGCAGGCTCGCTGCCTTGGTCCAGGACATCATTGAACTTTCCCGCTTGCAGGGCGCCAACGTGGCCCAGCAGGGCCACGCCGTGGACATCAACACCGTCATCTCCGAGGCCGTGGACCGCTCGCAGCTGCCGGCGGAGAGCAAGAACATCCAGATCGTAGTGGGTGGGCATTCGGACTCTCTGGTGTTCGGCGACCGCGACCTCCTCGTGACGGCCCTGCGCAACCTCATAGACAACGCCATCCGATACTCACCTGAGAACACTCGGGTAGGTGTCGGCGTCCGGACACGGGAGGGCGTGGTGGCCATCTCCGTCACGGACCAGGGAGAAGGCCTGACCCCCGAGGACCAGGAACGCGTGTTTGAACGCTTCTACCGCGTTGATGCTGCCCGTTCCAGGCACACCGGCGGCACCGGCCTTGGGCTGAGCATCGTCAAGCACGTTGTTTCCAACCATGGCGGCGAGGTGACCGTCTGGTCCCAGCCCGGCCAAGGTTCCACGTTCACCATCCGCCTGCCGGAGATGGAAGGCCAGGACGACGACGCCGGCCTGCCGGCTCCCGCTGCCACGGCGGCTGCTTCCATCGAACGTCCGGCGGTACCTGCCGTCGTCGAATCGCATCACACGAGCCAACACGCGAGTGAAAAAACGGGTGCCAGCGGCGCCCAAGAGCAAGGAGCCAGCGCTTGAGCCGGATTTTGATAGTGGAGGACGAAGAGTCCTTCAGCGACCCCCTGTCCTATCTCCTGGGCAAGGAAGGGTTTGATGTCGAGGTAGTGGACAACGGCAGTGATGCCTTGGTGGAGTTTGACCGCAACGGTGCAGACCTCGTCCTCCTTGACCTCCAGTTGCCGGGTACGCCGGGCACGGAAGTCTGCCGCCAGCTTCGCCAGCGCTCCAGCGTCCCGGTGATCATGCTGACTGCCAAGGACTCGGAAATCGACAAGGTGGTGGGTTTGGAACTGGGGGCTGACGACTACGTCACCAAGCCCTACTCATCCCGGGAACTCGTGGCCCGCGTCCGTGCTGTGCTGCGTCGCCAGGGCGAGCCGGAGGAACTCATCACCTCCACCGTGCAGGCGGGTCCCGTCCGCATGGACATCGAGCGCCACGTGGTGAGTGTCAACGGTGAACAGGTGTCCCTTCCGTTGAAGGAGTTTGAACTCCTGGAAATGCTGCTCCGCAACTCGGGCCGGGTACTGACGCGCGGGCAGCTGATCGACCGCGTGTGGGGCTCGGACTATGTTGGTGACACCAAGACCCTGGACGTCCACGTGAAGCGGCTCCGCAGCAAGATCGAGCCTGATCCTTCTGCTCCGCGTTACCTGGTGACGGTGCGCGGGCTGGGCTACAAGTTCGAGCCGTAAGCACCTCAGCAACTACGGCTGCTGAAGCAACTGCAACAAAGGAAGGGTCCCGCGTCGGCGGGACCCTTCCTTTGTTGTATGGCTTGTTGCGTGCTGCCGGCTAGTGACCGGCTGCTGCGGACTCCGTGGGCGTCGCAGAGGACGTCGACGTGGAGGTTGGCGTCGGAGTCGGCGTGCTGGGCAGGTACTTGGCGTACTCGGGGAGCGTGCCGTCAACCACGGGTACGTTCACCGTGGCGGAGTCGGAGCCGCTGCGGATGGTGATGGGCGTCAGTCCACCGGGGATAACGCCTGCGGTGCTGAGAATGGCGGCATCGGTGGTGTCATTCAGGTACGTCTCCGAGTTGGCCTTGACCGGGATCTCGGTCTGGGCGCCGTTCGCACCACTCATGGTGAGGGTGGCATCGGTGCTGGAGGTGTTGAAGACGGCGCCGATAACGCGGCCGGGCTCGTTCTCGCCCGAGGCAACAATCAGGATGTTGCGCAACTGCAGGGAACCGAGATCTGCTTTGATCCCGTCCGATGCCGAGTACTGGTGGGTGGTCTGCTGGGCGTTGACGAATCCACAGCCGGTGACGGACAGAAGACCGACGCCGATTGCAGCCGCCGCAATTGCCAGCTTGCCGCGCTGGACAGGGTTCATCGCAGTATTGCGCACGACACCTACTCCTCAAGAGTCATTGGAACACTTTTCAGCCATAGCCTATCGGCAAACCCGCCAAAATAAGGATTCGGGAAGGCATTGTGGCGCAGTCAACTGCCGGGATCCGTCGCTCAAGTTGCTTGCTCCAAGCATCTTTCCCCGGTTTCGTCAAGAGGTTGGAGGAAGTCGTTTAAGGCCTTATTCCCTTTATTGGCGCGGCAGGAGAGCCCTCGCGATGCCAGTCGTATGCCTTAACCGTGATAGACTAATCTGCGGGAAAGGGGAAAGTCCACATGGTTTTTGAGGTCGGCGAGACAGTAGTTTACCCTCACCACGGTGCAGCAAAAATTGAGGAAATCAAGATGCGCACCATCAAGGGCGAAGAGAAGATGTATCTCAAGCTCAAGGTGGCTCAGGGTGATCTGACCATTGAAGTTCCAGCAGAGAACGTTGACCTTGTTGGGGTCCGGGACGTAGTGGGCAAAGAAGGCTTGGAGCACGTATTTGACGTTCTCCGCGCCGAGTTCACTGAAGAGCCTACCAACTGGTCACGTCGTTACAAGGCGAACCTGGAGAAGCTTGCTTCAGGCGATGTCATCAAGGTGGCGGAGGTCGTTCGCGATCTTTGGCGTCGTGATCACGATCGCGGCCTTTCCGCAGGCGAGAAGCGCATGCTGGCCAAGGCGCGGCAGATTCTGATTTCAGAACTGGCCCTGGCTGAAAAGACAGACGAAGAGAAGGCTGCAAGCGTTCTTGACGAGGTCTTGGCTTCCTAAGAATTGAGCCCCGGTGGTGCGAAAGCGCCGCCGGGTTTCTTTTTGCCCAAATACGGCCGCAGATACCTGGCAATCAGGGATGGTGGGCGCCTTCAAGTACTTTCCCAGTAATCTTGGGCGCATGAGTACTCCTTCCAAGCGCGCCGTCACGGCCGTGATTGTGGTTGCTGCCGGTTCCGGTGAGCGACTCGGCTACGGCATGCCCAAAGCCCAGGTTCCGCTAGGGGGCGAGTCCATCCTGATGCGCGCCCTCCGCGGGGTGGTTGCGTCGGACGTTGCGCGGCAGGTCTGCATCGCCGTGCCCAAGGGGGACACGGAGCTCCGCGAACTGATCGCAGGGTTCACCATCGAACTCGTGGACGGCGGCCCGGAAATCTCAGTGGTCGACGGCGGTTCCTCCCGCGCGGATTCGGTCCGCGCCGCGTTGGCTGCTTTGGAAGACGGAACCGAATTCGTGCTCGTCCACGATGCCGCCCGTGCGTTGACTCCTGAACGTGTTTTCCAGCGGGTAGCGGATGCCCTGGCCTCCGGCGCGAAGGCAGTCATCCCCACCTTGCCGGTGGTGGACACCATCAAGACGGTGGCGGAGACAAGCGGGGACGACGCCGCCATAGCTCCCGAACTCGTCACGGGCACTGCGCCCAGGGAGCATCTCCGCGCCGTACAGACCCCCCAGGGATTCGAGTTGGCCACCCTGCGCCGGGCCCATGAAGCTGCTGGCCTCTTCGATGACAAGCAATCGGCCGCCGTCACCGATGACGCCATGCTGGTTGAACTTCTCAACGTTCCCGTCCACGCCGTGCGGGGTGCAAGCCAGTCGCTCAAGATCACCACCCCACTGGACTTGATCATCGCCGAGGGCCTGTTGGAAGGCCCGCTGGGGATTCGTTGGGTGGAAGGCTGATGACGCACGCCATGATCCTGCCCCGCACCGGTATCGGCATCGACGTCCACGCTTTCGCTCCGGACGACGACCCACAACCCTTGTGGTTGGGTGGGCTGCTGTGGGAGGGGCAGCAGGGACTGTCGGGGCATTCCGACGGCGATTGCGTCGCCCACGCGGCTGCGGATGCGCTTTTCTCCGCCTGCGGCGTCGGTGATCTGGGCACACACTTTGGTACGGACCGCCCCGAATATGCCGGCGCCTCGGGTGTGACGCTGCTCAGCGAGGCCGCCCGCATTGTCCGGGCGGCAGGTTTTGAGATCGGTAACGTGGCAGTCCAGTTTGTGGCCAACCGTCCCAAGTTCGGGCCGCGCCGTGAGGAATCCCAGCGGGTCCTGAGCGAAGCTGCCGGCGCACCCGTCAGCGTTACGGCCACCACCAGCGATGGCTTGGGATTCACCGGCCGTGGCGAGGGTATCTCCGCAGTGGCCACGGCCCTGGTGTACCCGGTCTCCGGACACGAGGTGGCCGCATCCGATCCGGGTCCAGCAAAGGGTGCCCCTCATGCGTAAGGCGCGCACCGGCGTCGTGAGTTCCGCACTGATGCTGTCCGCGGCCCTGGCTGCCGCGCTCCTGCTGGGTGGCTGTGCAGGGACGCCCAAGATGGACGTCAACGCCAGTTGCGGGTTCCTGAACGACGACACCTTCAAGCCCGACGGCAACCAGCAACAGCAGTCCAAACAGATCGCCCAGCACTATCACGAGATCGCGGATAAGCTGGCTCCGGAGATTGGTGATCCCATCAAGGAGATGGCCGCCATCATGGACCAAGCAGCCGCTTCCTCCCTCGGGGCCGCCACCCAGGAGCAGCAGGAGAAGCTCAAGGTCCAGTTCAACAAGATCGGCGAATACTGCAAGTAGGCAGGTCACGCCGCGTCATCGGCTAATCTGGAGCGGTGACCCTGCGCTTCTATGACACCGCTTCCGCCGAAGTCCGCGACTTCGTTCCCCTCGAAGACGGCAAGGCCAGCGTGTACTACTGCGGGGCCACCGTCCAAGGGATGCCGCATGTGGGCCACGTCAGGTCTGCCATCGTTTTCGACCAACTGACCCGGTGGCTCGAGTTCCGGGGCCTCAGGGTCACAGTGGTGCGCAACGTCACGGACATCGACGACAAAATCCTGGCCAAGTCCGCGCAGTCGTTCGGGCCCGACTGGGATGCCGAACCGTCCGCGCGCCATGCCGAAGAATGGTGGGCACTCGCTTACCGGTACGAGCAGGAATTCGAGAACGCCTACGAATCCCTCGGCGTGCAGCGGCCCACCTACGAGCCCCGCGCCACCGGCCATATCCCGGAAATGCATGCGCTCATCCAGCGCCTCATCGACCGCGGCCACGCCTACCCCGCACTTGACGACTCCGGGGACGTCTATTTCGACGTCCGCTCCTGGAACAAGTACGGATCGCTGACGCGGCAAAATATTGATGACATGCAGGGAGCGCCCGACGCCGACCCCCGGGGCAAGCGCGATCCCCGCGACTTCGCGCTGTGGAAGGGTTTCAAAGACGGTGAGCCCGTCACCGCCAAATGGGAATCCCCTTGGGGTGCCGGACGTCCCGGATGGCACCTCGAGTGCTCGGCCATGGTCACCAAGTACCTTGGCCCGCGGTTCGATATCCACGGTGGAGGACTGGACCTTCGCTTCCCGCACCACGAGAACGAGATGGCCCAGTCCCAGGCTGCTGGCGACGGGTTCGCCAACTTCTGGATGCACAACGGCATGGTCACCTACGAAGGTGAAAAGATGTCCAAATCCATCGGCAACACTGTGAGCCCTGCAGAGATGCTGGAACTCGCCTCGCCCCGTGTGGTTCGCTACTACCTTGGCCAGGCACATTACCGCTCCATCCTGGATTACCGGCCCACCTCCCTGCAGGAGGCCGCGGCCGCCGTCGAGCGCGTTGATGGCTTCATCCACAAAGCATCTTCCAAGGTGGGCACGGGCGCGTCAGACGTTTCACCGCAGGCCAACATGCCCGCGGCTTTCATCGCGGCCATGGACGACGACCTCAATGTTCCACAGGCACTCGGCGTTCTTCACGACACCGTCCGTGCCGGCAACACCGCGCTGGCGTCCGGGGATGTGGATGCCGCGAAGGCCGCTCTCTACAGCGTCCTCTCCATGACCGAGGTCCTTGGCCTGGATTCCGTCAAGCGTCCGGAAGCTGTCCAGGGCCGCGAACATGTTGCCCTGGAGGTGTTGGTGGAAGCCCAACTCGAAGCCCGGGCCACTGCACGGGCCAATAAGGACTGGGCTGCGTCCGACGCCATCCGGGACACGCTGGCCGCTGCCGGAGTGGTGGTCGAAGATGGTGCGGACGGCGCCACCTGGAGCCTCAAACGCGACTGACAAACCGGCTCTGCGGCCGAATTGCATTGGGTCAGTAGACTTGATTCCAGACTTACTCACAAAATCAAGGATGGAATCTCATGGCCAACAACGGTCGCCGGTCGGTCAAGCAGAAGAAGGGCCCCTCCACCGGAACCGGTGGCCATGGCCGCAAGGCCCTGGAAGGCAAGGGTCCTACGCCCAAGGCGGAGGATCGCACCTACCACAAGGCATACAAGAACAAGCAGCTGGCGGAACGCTCGGCCGCCAAGCGCGGATCGGGCACCCGTCCCGGTGGCGCCGGAGCCCGCTCCGGTCCCAAGGGCCGTGCAACGGAAGAACTGGTCACCGGCCGTAACTCCGTCGTTGAGGCACTGCGAGCCGGCATCCCGGCCAAGGCCCTGCACGTCGCCATCCGCATCGAAATGGACGATCGCGTCAAGGAGTCCCTGAAGCTCGCGGCAGAGCGCGGCATCCCGCTGCTGGAAACCGGCAAGCCTGAACTGGACCGGATGACCGAGGAAGCAGTCCACCAGGGCCTGGTCCTCCAGATCCCGCCGTACGAGTACCAGGACGCCTACGACCTCGCCGAGGAAACCCTCGCCAAGTGGAAGAAGGGGCACATCTCCAACGCTCCCATCTTTGTAGCCCTGGACGGCATCACCGACCCCCGCAACCTCGGCGCGATCATCCGCTCCGTCTCCGCTTTCAGCGGCCACGGCGTGATCGTTCCCGAGCGTCGCTCGGTCGGCGTGACCGCGTCCGCTTGGAAGACCAGTGCCGGCGCCGCTGTCCGCGTACCTGTCGCCCGCGCGTCGAACCTCAACAACGCCCTCAAGCAGTTCAAGAACATGGGCATCTACGTGCTCGGCCTGGACGGCGACGGCGATGTCTCGCTGCCTGATCTCACCGTTGCTACGGAACCGGTGTGCATCGTGGTGGGCTCCGAAGGCAAGGGCCTCAGCCGTTTGGTCCGCGAAAACTGCGACCAGATCGTCTCCATCCCGATCGACTCGGCCATGGAGTCATTGAACGCTTCGATGGCCGTTGGTATTTCGCTGTACGAAGTCTCAAGGCAGCGCGCCGCCAAGTAGCCCGGACGCTCTCTCACCTTTCGGGTGTTTGACGGGGACGCTCTCTCACCGATCGGGTGTTTGGCCAGGACGCTCTCTCACCCTCCGGGTGGGAGGGCGTTTGGCGTTTCCGGGGAAGTGTCTGCCAGGTCCACCCTGGAAGATGACGACGGCCCTACCCTGTGAGAGAGGGTTGGTGCCAAACAAGCGATCGGTGAGAGAGGGTTGGTGCCAAACAAGCGATCGGTGAGAGAGGGTTGGTGCCAAACAAGCGATCGGTGAGAGAGGGTTGTTCCAAAACAACCGATCGGTGAGAGAGGGTCGGCTTTAGAAGTCGCGGCGGTTGGCCAGAACGGGGAGTTTTTGGCGGGCGTCATCAACCTCTGCGGGATCGATGTCGGCGAAGATCAGGCCCGGTTCGCCTTCCAGGGCTTCAAGGACCTGGCCGAACGGGGATACGACGGCGGAGTACCCCACGCCCGTGGGCGCGGCACCTTTGGGTTCGATCCCCTGTGTGGCCGGATCGCCTTGGCCGCATGCGAGCACGAACGTGGTGGTATCCACGGCACGTGCCCGGGCCAGGAGCTGCCATTGCTCGGCCTTGCCCGGTCCTGATCCCCAGGAGGCAGAAACGATGTTCACCACAGCGCCACGTTGGGCGTTGGCCGTAAAGAGCGCGGGAAAGCGGATGTCGTAGCAGGTGGCCAAACCAAAGGTGACGCCACCGGCGTCGAACGTTACTGGTTCTGTTCCCGCCTCAACGGTGTCCGATTCCGCGAAGCCAAACGCATCGAAGAGGTGGATTTTGTCGTAGCTCGTTTCCACGCCAGGCCCCGTGGCCAGAAGCGTGTTCCGCACCCGCGGGGATCCGGAATCGGAGGGGCTGCCCGGAGTAAATATGCCGGCCACGATCACCAGCTGAAGTTCCTCGGCGAGGGATCGCACCCGGCTGGCCCACGGGCCATCCAAAGGCTCCGCAATGTCCAACAGGGAGTTCCCGAACGCACGCATCATCGCCTCGGGGAAGACTACTAACTCCGCGCCGCCGTCCTTGGCCTTCCGGGCGTACTCCTCCAGGAGCCGCAGGTTGTCGGCCAGATCCCGGCCGGTGATGACTTGGGCGAGTGCCACGCGCACCATAGAACCTCCTGTTGTCTCTGTTCCAGTATGCCAAGTAACGAAATCACTGCACCGATCGTCGTCACATGGGCGGTTGGCGCGGCACATACTGGGCGTGGAACTAAACTTGCAAGCAATGGTTATGCCTATTTTTGACACAGCAGCTGCCGTGGACGCCTCCCGGCCCCGGCCTCTCGGACTGAGCACGCCCCAGCCCGGGCTTTCGGATGCCGGAAAAGCGCAGAACCATGATGTGAATGTGGCCGTCTTCGCACCGGACCTGGAACAGGTTGAGGTTGCTTTCCAGGCGCCCGGCGAACCGTGGCGCGCCCAGATCCTTCCCAACGTTGAGGACGGCGTGCACTTCGGGCTGGTGGGCGGAATGCCGCCGGGCACCCGGTACGGTTTCCGCGAAGCGCCGTCCGAGGGCGGTCTTCCCATGCCTGTTCCAGCGCTGGATTTGGACGACGACGGCGAACAACGGCTGTTGCTCGATCCGTACGGTCGCGCTGTGGACCAGCGGGGCGAGTTCCTGACGAGTGTGCACGTGGACACCGGCTTTGACTGGGGCGATGACCAAGCGCCGCGGACCCCGATGCGGACCTCGGTTATCTATGAGGCACACGTCCGTGGCCAGACGATGCTTCACCCGGACATCCCGGAACACCTCCGGGGGACCTACGCGGGCATGGCTCACCCGGTGATGATCCAGCACCTCACAGAGCTTGGCATCACCGCGGTCCAGTTGCTGCCCATTCATTTCCACCTGGACGAATCTCACCTCCAGGATCTGGGCATGACCAACTACTGGGGCTACAACACGGCCGCGTTCTTTGCCCCGCATGCCGATTACGCCACGGAGGCTGCGCGCAACGCCGGTCCCCACGCGGTGCAGGATGAGCTCAAGGGCATGATCAAGCTCCTGCACGCAGCCGGCATCGAAGTGATTCTGGATGTGGTGTACAACCACACAGCGGAGGCTGGACCCGATGGGCCCGCCCTCAGCTTCCGTGGCCTGGGGGAGTCGCGGTACTACCGGCATGACGCCCACGGCCGCTACTTGGACACCACCGGCTGCGGCAACACCCTGGACTTCAGCGATCCTGTGGTGGTGGACCTTGCCTTGGATTCCCTGCGCTACTGGGTGAATGACTTCCATGTGGACGGCTTCCGCTTTGATCTGGCCGTGACTCTGTGCCGGGACGCCGGGAATACCTTTGATCCGGGCCATCCCTTCCTCCAAGCCATTGCCGAGGACCCTGTGTTGTCCGCGGTCAAACTCATTGCAGAGCCATGGGACGTAGGCTACGGCGGTTGGCAAACGGGTCGGTTCCCTCACGGCTGGTCTGACTGGAATGACCATTTCCGCGACGGCGTTCGGCGTTTCTGGCTGTCCGACCGTGCTGCCATCGAGTCCGGAGGCCAAGGCGGCTCGGTGGCATCGCTGGCTGAACTTATGGCCGGTTCCGCCAACCTCTTCGCATCTTCGGGACGCACCCGGCTGGCCTCGGTCAACTTCATCACAGCCCACGACGGCTTCACCCTCAAGGACCTGGTCAGCTACGACAGGAAGCACAACGAGGCCAACGGTGAGCAGAACCGCGACGGCCACGGAGACAACCGCAGCTACAACCACGGCGTGGAGGGCCGGAGCGAGAACGAGGCCATTGTGGCTGCCCGTGCCCTGTCCATCCGCAACCTGATGGCTACCTTGCTGCTGTCCTTCGGTGTTCCCATGATCACTGCGGGTGACGAACTCGGCCGCACGCAGCAGGGAAACAACAACGCCTACTGCCAGGACAACCCCACGGCGTGGTTGGACTGGAGCCGCACCCAGGAAGCCAACGCCATGTTCAGGACCACGCGTGAGCTTGTCAGGTTGCGCCGTTGGTTCCTGCGGCACCAACCCGAGAGCTTCCCCGGCAGTGCGAACGATGCCAGCCTGCAGTGGTTTGATGACAAGGGTAAGCGGATGACCCCGGCCCGCTGGAACGATCCCAATGTGCGCTCAGTGCAGCTGCTTATGGGCCACGAGGACAGTGAGATCCGTGGCCTGATTGTGGTGAACGGCAGCAACCAGGACGTGAAAATGGTTCTCCCGGAGATCCTGAGCGAAACGGGCATCGGCAAGCGCATGTTTGAACTCCGCTTCACCACGTCAGTGCTGCATGAACGCCGAAAGGGCGCATTGGTGGCCTCAGGCGAGCGGGATATCCTGCAGGCCAACACCGTCAACATTTACCGCACATAGGCATTAACCCACAGGAGCTTTCCGCATGAACCGCAGCCGCAGCAAACTGGTGGCTTTCGCGGGGCTGGTGATCGCCGTCGTCGTGCTGGTGATCGCCATGGTGGGCGGCGGCTCGCTGACAGCCCCCTCCAGCGCGCCTCCTTCCGGCGTTGCGTCTTCCGGCGCTGGGTTCTCCAGCGTCCAGACCACGACGCCGGAGCCTGGCTCGGTCTCGACGCCGGCGGCCGCCGTTGCGAACCCTTCAACCCTGCCCACGATCAGCGCTGCCCAGCTGCCCAAGGAAGCCCGGCAAACGTTGGCGCTGATCGCTAAGGGTGGCCCGTATCCGTATGATCGCGATGGTGTGAACTTCGGCAATTTTGAGGGTCTCCTGCCCAGGAAGTCCGGCGGTTTCTACAAGGAATACACGGTGCCAACTCCTGGCGAGTCGGACCGCGGCGCCCGCCGGATCATCGTTGGCAAGGATTCGGCAAAGTACTACACACCGGACCATTACGAGTCGTTCATGTTCATCGTCGAAGACAAGTAGGAGCCCATGAAAATCTATTCCGCAGACACCTGGACCCTGGAGGAACTACAGGAGCAGATGTCCGATATCGGCCGTCGGACCGTGCTGGTCCCGCCGGCAACCACCAAGCAGGCAGTCCTGGAAGTTTTTGGACAAGTCCTCGATTTCCCGGAGTACTACGGGGTGAACCTTGATGCCCTGAACGATTCCCTCCACGATTACGCCGATGCTCTGTCAGAGGACGACGGCAGCCCGGTCACCATGATCTGGCAAGTGCCTGCTGCCTACCGCACAGACCGTTCTTTCGGCGTGGTGTGCGAAATCCTGCAAGACGCCGAGCGCTACGCCGGCCGCGACCTGGCAGTCATCGCAGTCTTCGAGAACTAGTCGCGCCGACTTCGTCCTCAGATGGCAAAGGCCAGACCAGGTATCTGCATTGACAGGTCTGGCGGAGTGCTCAGTCAGTATTCGTTCCAGGTGAGTCGGGACTACCCCCGAGATGCTTAAGTGTTGCATCGCCCCGAATCGTGACGCGACAAATTGTATATTTCTATGACTATTCCGATTATTTCAAAATATTGAAATTAAGGGTGTCGAGCGATACATTTTCGGTGAGGCATTTGTGTGCCTCGTTACTTGCGTACTGGGGAGCGTGCTGAGTTATTTGCTCTCCTCATTGCATCAGCGAATATGAGGATCAAGAAATGAAAAAGCTCACACGGGCGGCTACTGTCGTCGCATTGTCTGCCGCAGCACTCTTTGCCGCAAGCCAGGAAGCGAACGCCAGCATTATGTACGAAAACAATAACTACGGCGGTGGATCCTACGGAGCCGACAACTCGACCTGGATGGGGTCGTTCGACAACAAGACCAGTTCGGTCAAGAACTTCGGCTACTACGTAACCTGGTGGCAGGACGTCAATTACGGTGGTGCCGGCTTTGGAAGCGCTAACGACTACAGCGCTCTGGGCTGGTATGTGCCCTTCCTTGGATCATGGAATGACAACATCAGTAGCTTCCATCGCGGCTAAGCCCAATCTCCTATTCGATAAAAGCAGGCTAAGCGCCACGATACTTTGATCTGCCGATCAAGTACCGGCAGGTCAGAGTTTCTTTTGGCGCGGCGCCTGGTATTCACATGAGGCGCAAGAAATGAGATTGGACGCGGAAAGTGTCGACAATAATTCCTGAACGAGGGTCGCGCTGGACAAGGTTCGTCGTGACATCACTTGCCGCAAGCGCAGCGTTGGCTATTTCATCGTGTTCTGGAGCTGCGGTGAATTCACTGACGCCGGACCCATCCGGAAAAGTGAATCTGGATTACCAGAACTCGATGATCGTGTTCCCGGTTGACGCGTACGGAATTTCTGCCCTTGAGCGCTCTCGTATTCTCCTTGCGAGGGAAGTCGTCATGACAACGTGCATGAAGAGATTTGGCTTCATGGATGATCCGACGACAGCTTATCCCAAGGCCGAAAACCGGAACTTTGGCGTGTGGAACGTCGAGCGAGTGAGAAAGTTCGGCTTCCGGCTCATTGGAGAAGACGCTCAATCGAACCAGAAACATGATGAGGCGGGCGCGTGGGGGGAGGCCAGGTATGAGTGTCTTGCCAGCGAAAAGAGCAAGATCGATGAAATCACTCCGCCTGACGAGCTGATGAACGGCGGCGCTGCAGCTGAGATCGCTTTGAAGAGCCTCAGTCTGGCGTCAGAAACTGAAGCTTGGAACAACGCCAAAGACGACTGGGACACATGCATTTCAGCGGCAGGTTTGACGCCGGGACTGGACCCCGCCAACGCCAAGTGGTCGAGCCAGCAGTCTTTCGACCTTCAGGTGAGGACAGATCAGCAAAACCCGTCGACGTCCGACGCCGCGGAGGGTATCCGAATCGCGACGATTGAGGCCGAATGCAATCAGGCGGTCCGGCTGACCCAAACTCTCGGTGATATTCAAGCAAGTTACCAGTTGCCACTCATCAAGCAGAATGAGGCAGTTCTTACTGAGCTCAAGAAGAAGAGCCAGAAGTACGTGGATGCTGCTGAGAAGTTGCTGAAAGAGACGCAGTGAATGATGACCGGCCCCGGCAGGGAACGGCTACAGCTGTCGGGTTGACGCGACTCTCGCGACGTTGGCTGGTCTTCCTGTTGGCAATTACCGCGGTCTTGTCCGCGGGGGTGGGTCTGCTGGCCGGACGTGTCTTTGACCAATCTGAGATCATTCGGCCCGAGAACTCCATGGCCGAAATCCCCGTCTATGCAACGGTTGAAAATCGTACTGTCGATGACCGGCTTACATACTCCGGCGTCATTAAGGCCGGCCCGACTGTGCCGATCCAGATTGATGAAGAGGGACAAGAACCGATGGTGGTTCGTCAGACGCTCAAGGCGGGGGACACGTTGGAGTGGGGTGACCTTGCCGGTGTAGTTTCCGGCAAGCCCTATTTTGTCCTGCCAGCCCCGCTTCCCTTGTATCGCGATCTCGCCCGAGGTGATGAGGGAGACGACGTCCTGGCTCTGCAACGCGCGCTGATGCAGATTGGATACCTTTCCCACGAATCCGGTCACCTGGACGGCGCAACCATGGAGGCTGCATCGTCATTCTTTGCCAGCGAAGGATTCACCTTGAGCAGCGGGAGAATCCCCTCCGGGCAAATTCAACAAGTCGAACCCGGAGCCACACCGGAGTCCCCGGAAACGGGCGACTCGATATCCCCTGCGGTGTCGATCCCGTTCAGGCAACTGATCGGCCTCCCTGTCGCCCGCGCCACCATCGTCTCAGCGCTGGGCATAGGGCAGAAAGTCACGGACCAAAGCCCCCTCGCCACGGTCCAGACCCAAGAGAACTTCGTAGAGTTTGTCGCAGACGTGGAGCAGGCTGGGTCTCTCAGGGTTGGGCAGGATGTCACCGTCAGGATCGCGGAGAAGCAAGTGCCCGGACGGATAACTGAGGTAGGTCCCTTTACGGATGCGGGGAATGGCCGACGGGCGGGAAATCCCGTGACGGTAGAGCCCACAGCTACAGCCGATCTTGCTCTATTGACTCCCAACCTAAGCGTTACCGTAGCTGGTCAGGGCAGTACGGCACAGGCTCTCGCAGTGCCGCTGTCCGGTATTCGACAGGATGCCGAAGGAACCTACGTTCTGAGTCGCCGGGGAGGCGATGGAGACTCAGGGGACCAGGCAATGCGTGTCCCCATAACCGTCCTTCGGTCAGGGGGCGGATTCGCCGCAGTCTCTGGGGAACTCAGCCAGGGCGACGAGGTCCGGATATCGTGACGATCCCGCGATCGGATCACCTCGCGCGCAGGGCGGAACCTACAGCCACCGGTAACACGTCGGCCATCAGCCTGGAGAGAGTATGGCGCACATATCCAGGTGCCATGTCTCCGGCCTTATCCGACGTCTCCTTGACCATCGGGTCGGGTGAGTTCGTGTCCATTGTGGGCCCTTCAGGCTCAGGTAAGTCGACTCTTTTGAACATCATGGGCTTGTTGGATAGAGCAAGCTCGGGGCGTCTCGCCATTCGTGGGCAGGCAGTCGAGACCGCAGCAGAGCGAAGCCTCGACGCGGTGCGCCTGCACCTGATGGGGTTTGTCTTTCAGTCCTCAAACGTCATTGGTGACTACAGCGTGATGAGCAACGCGGCCATCGGCTTGAGGGTTCAGGGTGTTCCTATGGACCAGCGGGCGTTGGCCGCCCTGGACGCCCTGAAATTCGTTGGGCTGGAACATAAGCGCAGGGTCCAAGCAAAATTTCTGTCGGGCGGCGAACGGCAACGGCTGGCAATAGCACGAGCCATTGCGACGCAGCCGCGGATCATCCTCGCCGACGAACCTACAGGCAATCTTGATTCCGAGAACAGCAGCCGCGTCATTGATTACCTTCGGAAGCTCAACTCCGAAGGTGTCACAGTCATAATCGTCACTCATGATGTGGACGTGGCGAACCAGACCGACCGCCGGATTGAGATCCGGGACGGTCGAATCACGGGTGACGTAAAAACCAAGTCCCCGCCAAGGCCGCAGTTTGAAGTCCCCGCAGTCCCGGAGCCCTTCAAAGCGTCAGGCCAGCAGAAGTGGGGGTCCCGCATCGCGTGTTCCCTGCTGGATGACTGGGGCGATGCGCTTACCGCACTCTCCGCCCGTACCCTCCGAACAATGCTTCTGATCCTCGCCTTTGCGATTGCCATTGGGGGCATGACGGGTGCCCTTGGAATTAGTTCGACAACTTCGAATGCCATCAACAACCGGTTGGCGATTGCGTCACAGGACCGGTTGTCCTTATCCGTCGGAGACGGACCTGCTGTGGTTCGTGACGATTTCGATGGGCTTCGTTCCGGAGTGGATCGGATGACACGCCTCCCTCATGTGGTCGGCGCATCCTATGTGTACTCAGCGGTCCCGGCAGACGTACGCATCACACGAATCGGACCGTCCGATCCCGAGCCCGAAACGCCATTGTCACTCCATTCCTCGTCGAAGAGTTATTTCGAAGACTTCGAAATCCAGCTGATTCCCCAGAACAGCCGCAGTGCCCTCGACGATTCACGAGCGGGTCCCCTCGCCGTAATCTCAACGAAGGCAGCAATTGCGCTCGACATACCGTACAGCAGGATCAACGGGCCTCCGGACGGGTCGAGCATATGGATCGATGACCGGCTGGTCCCGGTTGTTGGCGTCTTCGATCCCGGCCCACAGTTCCCTGAGTACGCTAACTCCGTTTTCGTCGACGCCGGCATCATGCGGGCTGTCCCCAGGTCCGAGCTAAAAATTCAAGTCCGAACCGAAAAGGGCTTCGCCGCAGCGATCGCGCGAGTAGCTCCGCTGGCGTACTCGCCCAGCGACCCAGGGAAGGCAAAGGTGGATGTCACGGCCGATATTCAGTCGATCAGGCAGGGGGTCTCCAACGATCTCGGGTCACTGATCGCGCTGCTGTCGCTGGTCTTGATGATCTTGGCCGTCATCACGGCGGCTTCCGCAATGTACTTGACCGTTCAGAACAGATCGGCGGAGATAGCCCTTCGACGAGCGATTGGCTCAAGTCGATGGCTCATTTGCCGATCCTTCATTCTTGAGGGTCTAATCGTTGGAATCACAGCAGGTTCCCTGGGCGGCATCATCGGAAATGCCACCACGCTGTGTGTCTCGTGGATCCAGGCCTGGCCCCCCGTTTTGCCCCCGGAGCTATGGCTGGTGGGTCTCCTGCTGGGGGCAAGCACCGGCATCGTCAGCGCCATATACCCTGCCTGGGTTGCCAGTCGTCAAGACCCCGCAATCGCAATTCGCGGCTAGCAATCCCCTTCACGTCGCGAGTTAAACGTCGCTGGCCCGCTTTCCCGTCGTTGAGCAATAACGGAAAAGCGGGCCAGCAGCGTTGTACGGACTAGGCGTTCGCGATCAACCCAAGTTCAGCCTTCGACGCCAACGCGCTGTGCTTCGGGAACACGCGCACTGTGTAGCCGAACGAACCGGATCGGTTGATGACCAAGGATCCGTTGAAGAGATGACGGCCGTTGCCGAGGTCCTCAAGGGAGTCCAGTTCCGCCACCACGATGTCCTCAAGCTCGTCCGATTCTTCGGCGCGGCCGAAGGCGACCTCCACGGAGACGTCGTCCGGGGTGAGGCTGTTGAGCGCTACGTAGGCGTTGACTTGGAGGCTGTCGCCCACTTGGGGTTCCTCGGAGACTCCAACGGAGTCCACGTGCTCCACCACCACCTGCGGCCAGGCGTTCCGGACCTTGGTGGTCCAGGCGGCGAGTTCCTTGGCTTCCTTGAACGACTCGGCAACTGCCCTGCGTCCGGAAACGGCTGCCGGGCAGTAGAGGTTGTTGACGTAGTCGTGGAGCATGCGTTCCGCGGAGACTGCCGGGCCGAGGTTGGCCAGGGTGTGCTTGATCATGGAGACCCAGTGGGTGGGCACGGTCTCGCGGCTGGACTCGGAGGGTCCTGCAGCGCCGGCGCCCTGGGCCACCGTGGTTCCGTAGAAGCGCGGGGCCACCTGGGTTTCCAGCAGCTCGTAGAGGGCTGCGGCTTCGATGTCGTCGCGTTCCTCGGCGGAGGCGTTGTTGTTGGCGGTGGGGATGGCCCAGCCGTTTTCGCCGTCGTACATTTCGTCCCACCAGCCGTCCAGGACGGACAGGTTGAGCGAGCCGTTGATGGCTGCCTTCATACCGGAGGTGCCGCAGGCTTCCAGGGGGCGGAGCGGGTTGTTGAGCCAGACGTCGCAGCCCGGGAACAGTGTCCGTGCCATCGCGATGTCGTAGTTGGGCAGGAAGACGATCCTGTGCCGGACTTCGGGGTCGTCGGTGAAGCGGACCAGGTCCTGGATCATCTTCTTGCCTGCGTCATCGGCGGGGTGTGACTTGCCGGCGATGACCAGCTGGATGGGGTGCTTGGGATCCAGCAGCAAGGCCTTCAATCGGGCGGGGTCGCGCAGCATCAGGGTGAGCCGCTTGTAGGTGGGCACACGGCGGGCGAAGCCGATGGTGAGCACGTCCGGGTCCAGCACGGAGTCGGTCCAACCGAGTTCGGCATCGGCTGCGCCGCGCTTCTTCCAGGAGGCCCGGAGCCGGCGTCGAACGTCGTCTATCAGCTGGGCGCGCAGTTCCCGGCGGAGGCTCCACACGTCTTCGTCGCTGACGTTATAGGCGAGGTCCCAGCGGCCGAGTGCTTCGGCTTCTGCACCGAACTGGGTCCGTGCCAGGGAGGAGATGCGCGGGTCAACCCACGTGGGTACGTGGACGCCGTTGGTGACGGAGGTGATGGGGATTTCGGAGTGGTCGAATCCCGGCCAGAGTCCGGCAAACATTTCGCGGGACACTACGCCGTGCAGTTTGGCCACGCCGTTGGCTCGTTGCGCCAGGCGCAGGCCCATCACTGCCATGTTGAAAACGGAAGGGTTGCCGCCGTCGTAGTTTTCGCGGCCGAGTTCCAGAATCCGGTCCGTGGGCACGGCGGGAGCCAGGCCCGATTCGAAGAAGTGCTTGATCTGCACGGTCTCGAAGCGGTCGATGCCGGCGGGTACGGGCGTGTGCGTCGTGAAGACGGTGGAGGCGCGACCGGCGGCGAGGGCTTCGTCCCAGCTGAGGGGGTGCTCGGGATTGGACATGGCTTCCTGGATGCGCTCAATCCCCAGGAAACCGGCGTGGCCCTCATTGGTGTGGAAGACCTCAGGCGCTGGAGTGCCGGTGAGTTCCTGGTAGACGCGCAGGGCCTTGACGCCGCCCATGCCCAGGAGGAGTTCCTGCTGGAGGCGGTGGTCGCCGCCGCCACCGTACAGGCGGTCGGTGATGCCGCGCGCGGCTTCGTCGTTGGAGGGGACGTTGGAGTCCAGCAGCAGCAGCGGAACACGTCCGACGTCGGCACGCCACACGTGCGCGTGAAGCTCGCGGCCGTTGGGCAGCGGCAGGGAGATATGAACGGGCTTGCCGGGCACGCCGTCTTTGGCCGGGTGGCGGAGGAGGGTCAGCGGCAGGCCGTCGGGGTCCAGCACGGGATAGGTTTCCTGCTGCCAGGCGTCCCGGGACAGGGATTGCTTGAAGTAGCCGGCTTGGTACAGGAGTCCGACGCCGATCAGCGGGACGCCAAGGTCCGAAGCGGCCTTGAGGTGGTCGCCGGCCAGGATGCCAAGGCCGCCGGAGTACTGGGGGAGGACTTCGGTGATACCGAATTCCGGTGAGAAGTACGCAATGCAGGCCGGAGCGTCTTCGCCGAGGCCCTGGTACCAGCGCGGTTCGCTGAGGTACCGGTCAAGATCTGCCGCGGCGTGCTGCACACGTTCCACCACATCGGTGTTGTTGGCCAGATCCTGCAGTTGCTCGCGGCTGATCGAGCCCAGAAGAGCTATGGGGTCGTGCTGCGACTCCTCCCAGAGAGCCGGGTTGAGGCTCGCAAAAAGTTCCCGGGTGGGCCGGTGCCAGGACCAGCGCAGATTGGTCGCCAAACGGGCCAAGGGCCGGATGGGCTCGGGGAGGACGGTACGGACTGTAAACCTTCGAATAGCCTTCACGAGCGCCACACTAACTGACTGACATGGCAGTCGGAACTGCTTTGGGTTTCTTTTAGGTAAAAGACATCTTGCGTCGAGGAGAAAGGTCGTGTGCTTAGCATTCTGTGATTTTTGTCGCTAACGTCGTGCTTGTGACGAATACCGCGCGAACCATCACCGCCCTGAAATCCAAGACGAAAACGGACATCACCGACGGACTGCGCTTTGGCCGGTTCCCGATCACGGCCGTCCAGCCCGTGGTTGAAGGTGGCCGTTTCCCGGCGAAGGCCCTGCCGGGGGAGGACCTTGTGGTGGGTGCCACGGTCTTCCGGGAAGGCCATGACCAGCTCGGAGTCTCCGCCGTGCTGCTTGATCCGAGGGGCAGGGAGCGCCAGCGTGTCCGCCTTACCCCTGCAGAGGGTGAGCAGTGGAAGGGCCTGGACCGCTGGGAGGGCTTGATCACGCCGGGCGGCACGGGCGCCTGGTCATTCGTCATCGAAGCGTGGCACGACCGTTACGGCACCTGGCACCACAATGCCGAGGTGAAGGTGGCCGCTGGTATTGACGTCGAATTGATGCTCGCCGAAGGCGCCGCGCTCCTCTCCGGAGCAGCCGACGACGCCGCCCGCACAGGTGCGGACAAGCGCACCTTGCGTGCCGCTTCTGTGGTGCTGGCAGATACAAGCAAGACTGCCGAGGAGCGCCTTGGCGCCGGCTTCAGCCCCGAGGTGCTTGCCGCCGTCGAACGTTTCCCGATCCGTGAGTTGGTGACCGTCTCCGAGCGCTTCCCACTGCAGGTGGAGCGGGACCTCGCCGGACGCGGTTCCTGGTACGAATTCTTCCCGCGCTCCGAAGGCGCCGTACTGGACCACTCAACAGGAGTGTGGACTTCAGGTAATTTCCGGACCGCAGCCAAGAGGCTCGACGCCGTGGCGGACATGGGCTTCGACGTCATCTACTTGCCACCCATCCATCCGATCGGGTTCCAGCACCGCAAGGGACGCAACAACACGTTGACGCCGGGGCCGCAGGACCCGGGTTCGCCGTGGGCCATCGGTTCCAAGGACGGCGGCCACGATGCCATCCACCCGGAACTGGGAACGTTCGAGGATTTCGATGCTTTTGTTGCCCGTGCCGGAGAGCTGGGCCTTGAGGTTGCCCTGGACCTCGCGTTGCAGGCTGCGCCCGACCATCCTTGGGTGACCTCGAACCCCGAGTGGTTCACCACACGCGTGGACGGTTCCATCGCCTATGCGGAAAACCCTCCGAAGAAGTACCAGGACATTTATCCCCTGAACTTTGACAATGATCCGACCGGCCTTTCCAAGGAAATTCTTCGGATCGTGCAGCTGTGGATCAGTCACGGTGTGAAGATTTTCCGCGTGGACAATCCCCACACCAAGCCTGTGTGGTTCTGGGAATGGCTGATCGGCAAGATCAACAAAAAGAACCCCGAGGTTGTTTTCCTCGCGGAAGCCTTCACCCGGCCGCCCATGATGCACGCCCTTGGCCGGGCGGGATTCCAGCAGTCGTACACGTACTTCACGTGGCGGAATACCAAGACCGAACTGGAGAAGTACTTCCTGGAAGTCAGCCACGAAAGCCCTGCGTTCTTCCGGCCTAATTTCTTTGTGAACACCCCGGACATCCTCACCGAATACCTGCAGTTCGGTGGGCCGGCCGCTTTCCGGATCCGCGCCGCGTTGGCCGCGACGGCAAGCCCGTTGTGGGGCGTCTATGCCGGATTTGAGTTGTACGAACACGTTGCCCGGCCGGGTGCCGAGGAGTACATCGACAACGAGAAGTACGAGTACAAGGCGAGGGACTGGGAGGGCGCAGCCGAGTCTGGCCGGACCTTGGCGCCGTACATCACCAGGCTCAACGCCATCCGCAGGAACCACCTGGCGTTGGGTGACCTGCAGAACCTCACCGTGCACCACAGCACGGATGACGCCACGATCGTCTATTCCAAGCACAAGACCTTGCCGGACGGCACCAAGGACACGTTGATCATGGTGGTCAACGTGGATCCGCACAGCACCCGCGAAAGCACAGTGTCCCTGGACCTCGCGGCCTTGGAGCTGGATCCTTCGGACTTCAACGAGGACGGCCGGTTCCGGGTGGACGACCTCATCAGCGGCCAGAGCTGGGAGTGGGGCGAGCACAACTACGTCCGGTTGGATGCCCACGTTGAACCGGCACACATACTGAGCATCCGGAGGCAGCCTTAGTGAGTTTTTCTCCGCAGAATCCCAGCCAGTACTTCACTCCGAAGAACACCTTCGAGTTGAACGCCCCCGGTCTCCAGCATGATCCGCACTGGTACCGCAAGGCAGTCTTCTATGAGGTACTGGTGCGGGCCTTTGCGGATGCCAACGGGGATGGTTCCGGCGACTTCCATGGGTTGATCGACAAACTGGACTACCTGCAGTGGCTGGGCGTGGACTGCCTTTGGTTGCCGCCGTTCTTCCATTCCCCGTTGCGCGATGGCGGTTACGACATCGCGGACTACACCTCGGTGCTGGACGAATTCGGCACCATCAGCGACTTCAAAAGGCTGGTTGCCGAGGCCCACGCACGCGGTGTCCGGGTGATCATCGACCTTCCGTTGAACCACACCTCGGACCAGCATCCCTGGTTCCAGGAGTCCCGCAAGGACCCCACCGGTCCTTACGGGGACTTCTACGTGTGGAGTGATACGGATGAGAAGTATCAGGACGCCCGCATCATCTTCGTGGACACCGAGGAATCCAACTGGACCTTCGATCCCATCCGCCGGCAGTTCTTCTGGCACCGTTTCTTCAGCCACCAGCCGGACCTGAACTTCGAGAATCCCAAGGTCGTTGAGGCCCTCTATGACGTCATCCGGTTCTGGCTGGATCAGGGGATTGATGGTTTCCGGGCTGACGCCATTCCGTACCTGTTCGAAGAAGACGGCACTAACTGCGAGAACCTGCCGGCAACCCATACCTTCCTGCAGGACCTGCGCCGGATGGTGGACGCGAACTATCCCGGCAGGGTGATCATCGCCGAGGCAAACCAGCCGCCCCATGAAGTGGTGGAGTACTTCGGCACCGAAGAGGCCCCCGAATGCCATATGGCGTTCCACTTCCCGATCATGCCGCGGCTCTACTACGCCCTCAGGGACCAGAAGGCCGCGCCAATCATCCAAACCTTGAAGGACACCCCGGAGATTCCCAAGGGTGCCCAGTGGGGGACTTTCCTGCGGAACCATGATGAGCTCACCCTTGAGATGGTTCCTGCCGAGGAGCGTGCTGCCATGCTCGGCTGGTATGCCCCGGACCCGCGCATGCGCGCCAACATCGGGATACGGCGCAGGTTGGCTCCCTTACTGGACAACTCCCGCTCCGAGATCGAGCTCATCAACGCACTGCTGCTTTCCCTGCCGGGTAGTCCGTTCCTGTATTACGGGGACGAGATCGGCATGGGAGACAATATCTGGCTTGATGACCGTGATGCCGTGCGCACGCCCATGCAGTGGAACCCGGATCGCAACGCGGGTTTCTCCGGAGCGGATCCAGGCAAGCTGTACCTTCCGGTGATCCAATCCCTGGTTTACAACTACAGCATGGCCAACGTTGAAGCCGAAGCCGCGCATTCAGGGTCGCTGCTGCGGTGGACCCGGCAGATCCTCAGTGTCCGGAAGAACCACCCCGTGTTTGGCCTGGGCGGCTTCCGGCATATCGAAGCGGACCACGAAGTGGTGCTGGCATACGTCCGCGAACTGCCGGCCGGGAACCCGGAAGGGGAGGACGGCGAAACCATTCTCTGCGTCTTCAACCTCTCACAGCATCCCGTGGCCGCCACCCTTGACCTTCCTGAGTTCGCTGGCCGTGGCTTGCGCGATATTTTTGGCGGCCAGCCTTTCCCGGCCGTCGGGGACAACGGTCACCTGACCGTGATGCTGGGCAGCCACAGCTTCTACTGGCTGCGGGTGCGTTCGGCATTTTCCAATCCCTCATCGCCTTTTACCCAGGCGATTCCAGTGGTGACCTCCAAAGGATGAGATGAGCAAGGAAAACTTGAACCCCTCCATTGAAGGACTTCTCCGGACCTGGCTTCCCGGCAAACGCTGGTTCCCGGTCAAGAGCCCCGACTTTGCGTTGGAGCAGGTGGGCGGTTTCAGCCTCCCGGTCTCCGGTGGCGATCCCGCGTTTGAGGTGGTGTTGCTGGCGGTCACCTACCGGACGGCCGACGGCGGTCCCCGGACTGACGTTGTCCAGGTTCCATTGAGTTACCGGAGCCAACCGCTGGTGGAGGCTCCCGGCGCTTTGGTCGGCGAGCTGACGGATGATTCGGGCCTGCAGCTGGTGTACGACGCCGCCTACGATCCGGACTTCATCACCGCCTGGCTGGGGCTCATGCGCAGCGAAGGTACCGTCGGTGGCGCCCAAGGGCACCTCACGCGTGGCCGCGTCGCCCTCCCGGAAGACCCTACCTCCGTGAAGGTGCTTTCCGGCGAGCAGTCCAACACATCGGTCATCATCGACGACGGTGATTCGGCAGCCATCGTCAAGATTTTCCGTGTGCTGGCACCGGGCAAGAACCCCGAAGTGGAGCTTGGTGCGGCACTGACCGCTGCCGGGACCACCGAGGTTCCCGCGACGCTCGGTTGGATCACAGGCTCATGGGACGTACCGGCGTCGGACGGTTCCGCGGCCGCCACCGGCGAACTGACGGTGGCCCACGAGTTCCTCGTGGGCGGCTTGGATGCCTGGCGCCTGGCTGTTGACGCGGCCGCTTCGGGCAAGGACTTCACCGCTGAGGCCCGCGGGCTCGGGGCCGCCACTGCCACAGTGCACGCCAGGCTCGCGGAAACATTTGGGGTTCTGGACGGCCAAACGCAGGGCCCGGACATCATCGCGACTGTGGCCCGGCGCATGCGCCAGTCGTGGGCTGAGGCGGCCTCCGCCGTCGGACCTTACGACGCCAACCTCGACCACCTGCTGGCGGCCCTGGACCCCCTGGACGTTGGGCAGCTGCAGCGCGTTCATGGCGACCTCCATCTGGGACAGATTCTCAGGGTGCCGGGTGCTGACGGCCAGCCGGGGCGGTGGGCCATCCTGGACTTTGAGGGCGAGCCGCTCCGCACCATTGATGAGCGCAACACACCAGACCTTCCCCTACGTGATGTCACGGGCATGCTCCGTTCCTTTGACTACGCCGCCGGAGCTGCCACGCGCGAGAATTCGGACGTCACCGTGCCTGAAACCTGGGTGGACGATTGCGCGACGGCGTTCCTGGAGGGGTACAGCGAAGTCACCCCGGGAACCATAGACCGCCGCTCGCCGCTCTTTGTGGCATTGTGGCTGGACAAGGCTTTATACGAGGTGGTTTACGAGCTGCGGAACCGGCCTGACTGGCTGGCGATTCCGGTGATGGCATCGCGAAGAATCCTCGACAACACAAGCCGCGGCAAGCATGCGGCAGCTACAGCGGAAGGTAATGACATGACTGGCTCTGCACGCACCGAACGGCCCCGAGTTCCCCTGCACGTGGACTCCGAGACCTTGGAACGCGTGGCAGCGGGCGCTTACCACGCGCCGCACTCCGTCCTCGGCGCACACCTGGACGACCATGGCCACGTCACCATCCGTACTGTGAAGCACCTCGCGAAGTCAGTGGTTGTTGTGACCGAAGCCGGCCGCACCGACATGACCCATGAGTCGCATGGCGTCTGGACCGCGGTCCTGGAACCGCTGCAGGCCGGCCACGTGCCGGACTACCGTTTGGACGTGGTGTACGACGCCGAACCCGTCACCATCGACGACCCCTACCACTACCTGCCTACCGTAGGTGAAGTGGACCTGCACCTGATCGGCGAGGGTCGCCATGAGCGTCTCTGGGATGTGCTGGGGGCGCACGTCCAGCATTACCGCTCCGCACTGAGCGACGTGGACGGTGTCTCGTTCGCCGTGTGGGCGCCGAACGCGCAGGCTGTTCGCGTCAAGGGCGACTTCAATGGATGGGACGGGCGCTCGCACGGAATGCGCTCGCTGGGTTCCTCCGGCGTCTGGGAACTGTTCATTCCGGGCGTTGTAGCAGGGGCGTGCTACAAATACGAGATCCTGACCAAGGCCGGGCACTGGGTAGAGAAGGCTGATCCTCTGGCCTTCGGTACTGAGGTACCGCCGCTGACGGCTTCACGCGTGGTGGATCCCAGCTACAGGTTCAAGGACGCGGAGTGGATGAGTGCCCGTGCACAAAGGGATCCGCACAACTCGCCCATGAGCGTCTACGAAGTCCACTTGGGCTCGTGGCGTCTGGGGCTTGGCTACAAGGAGCTGGCCAAGGAACTGGTGGAGTACGTCAAGTGGCTTGGCTTCTCGCACGTGGAGTTCATGCCGGTTGCAGAGCACCCCTTCGGTGGGTCATGGGGCTACCAGGTGACCTCCTACTTCGCGCCGACGTCGCGGTTCGGTCACCCGGATGAGTTCCGGTTCCTGGTGGACTCGCTGCACCAGGCCGGAATCGGCGTCCTCCTGGACTGGGTACCCGCACACTTCCCCAAGGATTCCTGGGCGCTGGCGCAGTTTGATGGCCAGCCGCTGTACGAGCACTCGGATCCCGCGCTGGGAGAACACCCGGACTGGGGAACCCTCATCTTCGACTTCGGCCGCAGCGAGGTCCGGAACTTCCTGGTGGCCAATGCACTGTACTGGCTTGAGGAATTCCACATCGATGGCCTGCGCGTGGACGCTGTGGCCTCGATGATTTACCTGGACTACTCCCGTGAAGAAGGGCAGTGGAGGCCCAACAAGTTCGGCGGCCGCGAGAACCTCGAAGCCATTTCCTTCATGCAGGAAGTCAACGCCACGGTGTACAAGTCCCACCCGGGTGCCATCATCATTGCCGAGGAATCCACCGCTTTCCCTGGCGTCACGGCTCCCACCAACCACGGCGGGCTCGGCTTCGGCCTGAAGTGGAACATGGGCTGGATGCATGACTCCCTGAAGTACATCTCCGAGGATCCCATCAACCGCAAGTGGCACCACGGCACCATTACGTTCTCCCTGGTCTACGCCTTCACTGAGAACTTCCTGCTGCCCATCAGCCACGACGAAGTAGTTCACGGCAAAGGCTCCATGCTGCGGAAGATGCCCGGTGACCGGTGGCAGCAACTGGCCAACCTGCGTGCCTTCTTCGCCTACCAGTGGGCGCATCCGGGCAAGCAGCTCATCTTCATGGGCACTGAATTCGGCCAGGAAGCGGAATGGTCCGAACAGTACGGACTGGACTGGTTCCTTGCCGATATCCCTGCTCACCGGGGACTCCAGTTGCTGATCAAGGACCTGAACCAGGTGTATTCGTCCACGCCGGCCCTCTATGAACGCGACAACGAGGCCGGTGGTTTCCAATGGATCAACGGCGGGGACGCCGATCACAACGTCCTCACGTTTATCCGCTGGGATCACCAAGGCAAGCCGTTGGTGTGCGCAGTGAACTTCTCCGGCGGTCCCCACAAGGACTACATCCTGGGTGTTCCGGCAGCGGGGGACTGGGTGGAGGTGCTGAATACCGACTCAGAAAGCTACGGCGGCTCGGGAGTGGTCAACGCCGGAACCTTGAAGGCTGCCGCTCCAGGGACAGATGGTCAGCCGGCCGTCCTGACCGTAACGCTTCCGCCGCTCGGAGCTTCCTGGTTCGCGCCGGCTGAGTAACAGCCGGGGTTAGGAGGGTCTGAAGGCTTGCTCTTCAGGCCCTCTTCCCTTTGTTTTCGGGGTTTTTGCTCGGCGTAGAGGGTGTGTCGTTCACCGGTTTTGCCATCCCGGGGAAGTAGGGGTATAGTTAGTACCCGCGCTGCTCCACGAGTAGAGATCGCAAGCTGACAAGATACCGCAAGGAAAAATCAAGTCAAGCATGCCGATTTGACTCGAAGGAAGCTAGCCGGTAAGTTTGAAAAGTTGCTCCGGAGCGATCCAGCGAAGGCTGGTGGTACTGCTTCGGAATAGTGACCTGTTGTTTGAGAACTCAATAGTGTGCCAAGTTTGTTGATACCGATTGTTTTTTGATTGGTTGAAATTATGGCCGGATTGTCGCGCACCCCCGTGTGTGGTGGTCTGGTTTTCAGCTGGTTTCGAATTTTGTGCAGCCGTGTTCGCCGTTATTTCCGGTGGGTGTGGTTGTGTCTGTTTGATTTGTTTTTTTCAACGGAGAGTTTGATCCTGGCTCAGGATGAACGCTGGCGGCGTGCTTAACACATGCAAGTCGAACGATGATGCCCAGCTTGCTGGGTGGATTAGTGGCGAACGGGTGAGTAACACGTGAGTAACCTGCCCTTGACTCTGGGATAAGCCTG
>NZ_FNNR01000021.1 GCF_900106835.1 Arthrobacter sp. cf158 | reverse complement strand
GGTGCTGCCGCGGTAGATGAATTCGGCGTTGACTCGGCTGTATTCGGTGGTGCTGATGGGCAGGGTGATGTTTTGGCCGGGTTCGGTGTCGTAGGGGGAGTAGGTGTCGTCGTTGACGAAGATTCCGTCGCGGATGCTGACGCCGTTCTCGGCGAGGACTCCGGTAAGGGCTGCGATGGTCGCTGCATGTGGTTTGGGCTGACCGGGTTCGCAGTGGTCTGAGGTGTAGAGGGCGAAGACGATACTTGTCGCGTTGGTGTCGCAAGTGAGGTAGCTGCTGACGGTGCGGGCGTAAGGGAGTTCTGTCCCGGGTTGGCGGGGAAGGTCGATGCGCAGGGTGGCGCCGACCTTGCCTTTGTCCAGGGTGACGCAGACGAGGCTCTCGTTGGGCCAGAAGCCGAGGGTGTGCCCGATGAAGCTGAGCAGGTCTGCCGGATCTTTGATGGTGAGCGCATTCATTGCCCTTTTCCTTTGCACATGCGTTGCGTCTTTGGTCTTGTGGGCCGTTCTGATAGGGGCCGAAGTGCAACTCAGGGGACCGGGTCCGCCGAGTCAGTGCCCTTGCTAGGCGGAGTACCGTCCAGCGATGATCGGGATATCAGAATGACAAACAGCATTGTTGCTTCTGCCTATTCATGGGCACCCTGATGCGCGGCGCCATGACGTGAGCTGCCATATTCTTCGGTGTGTGCCATCGCTTAGAGGGATCGCAGCACCGGGTCGGCCGGGGGGCTTCCAGTCCCGACATATGCGCCGTTATCGGCGAGGGGCGGTGACGTCGGCGGTAACCGCCATTGACGGGAAGCACCCAACGGGGTTGTGGTACCTCTGCTGTTGTATGCCGAGAACACAAGAGCTGCGGGCCCCGGTTTCGACATCCCATCGTCTGCACGAATTGCGTATCTTTATTTCGGCTTGCGCCGCGGTCAATTGAAGTGCATCTGTTGGTGAGTTACGGGGTGGAATCATCCCCTAGAATCGCGTCATGAACTTGAACGGACGTTCAGATAGAGTTTTGGCGCGCACTAGTTCAGGGCCAGAAAATCCGCCGCGGAAGCGTGGCCGGCGGGCTGCTTACATTAGGGCAAAAGCGAGGCCATAAGCGATTTCTTTGAGCGTTCGTGCATCATGATGGGAGCGTCGGCGCTGGCCATGGGTCGCAGAGATGTCAGCTGCGAGCACACTTGATAAGCGATGCTAAGAAGCCGACCCAGCAATTCCGATCAAAGTATCTATCACGTCAGTCCAAAGTGGACACTGAGATACCATTCGCTCTCAAGCATAGCCATGTGCGCTGCACCCTCCCAAGAGTTCACGCGGCCTCCGGACTGCTGTATCGAGGTCAGTTGGAGGTGCTCCTGAGCTCGTGCCAATGTCATGGACGCTCCGTATTCGGTCCTGAGAAGCGTGGCGAAATTGTCCAAGGATTGCGCGCTCCATGTGCTGAATCTCTCCCAGAGCTTGAATACAGTCATGTGCTGTTTCAACCGGGCCTCGAGTTCAGGGGCAGGAACGGGAAGACTTACACCAAAGTCGACGACTGGTGTCCCGAGCGGACCATTGGCTAGCGTTGCCGTCAACCAAGGCAAGTCGAAGGCAGCATCAAAGTAGGGGTGGAGTATTGCTGGCTTGTCGGGACCGGGCTTGTACGCTAACTTTGCGAAGTTGCAGTCGCCGCAAGCGGGAACTAAGTTCGCTGGATGCACCGTAGTTCCAGCAAATTTTGTCTTTGGAAGGTAATGGTCGAGTTCCGACGCGAAGCCTTCGCCGCAGTAGGGACAGAGGGCGTTCTTCGCTGCGTTCTTTATGCCATTACGAAGGATCTCCGTGCTTTGGTTGCGACTGAACTGCTTGTCATACAGGTCGACCATTGCCGAGTCGTTCAACTCGGCAACCTTAAAATTGCGGCCCTCCGCTTCATCAAACTGACCGTTTGAAGCAAGGAGCTCGAATGCATCGCACTTCGCCTGGACAGTTGGCGCTGCCGCGAGATAGGGAATGCGATCATCGCTCTTCTTGATGCTCTTCACAGCGGTTGAGTAGGCGTCCGCTGCTGTAGTAGAGGGTGGATTTAGCCTATACATAGTCTTCGTCCCGCTGGTAGTCAAGCGCGCTTAGAACGAATCGTCCCTCGCTTCCAAGTTGCCAATCAAGGGCCTCCATGACTCTAAGCGCCGAATTATCGTTCTGATCGAGTAGCGTGACGAGAACCTGGTTATAGCCCGTCCGATTGATATCAAGATGAAATACTTCGGAAGTGAGGCGAGAAACCGACTCACCAAAAGTTTCCGTGGCAAGCCGCGAGGCGCGAAAGTCATCCCCACTTCGCTGGAGCATCCAGACGCACGAACGCGGCACCTCCTGCAGCACGACGGGCGAGTGCGTCGCAGTGATTGCGACTCCGTTTCGGTCGATCACGAGATCGGAGACGGCTCTGGTTAACGCCGACAACAATGGCGGGTGTAGATGTGTCTCGGGTTCGTCGATGAGTATCAGGGACCGTTCCTCCACTAACTCGACAAGGCGCGTCACTGTCAACAGCACGATCTTGTGCCCCGAGCTCATTGATGAAAACGTTGCTTGAGCGTCCTTGGAGTTGATCAGGTCGTCTAGGTTTGCATCTGCAAGGATCGCGTCGGCGGCTGCAAGTGTTCTAACTGCCGCCAGCCAACGATCACGTCGCCGGCCCTTGGAGCAGACAAGGAGGCTCTTCGCAAACTGAACGTCGAGCGATTCCTTCTCCCGACTCGACAAGCCAACAAAATGAACATCCACTTCGCTTGAGAATGGCGCCATATTGTCGAGATCAAACGCAGAGAAGGCGACGTGCACAACGTTTGCAAATGGCACTGGATGAGGATCGGCAGAAATGTCTGTTGTCATCTCGTCAGAGAATGTCCAGGACGTCGCTTCTGAGCCACAGGATGCTGCAACCAAATCGCGTAGCAAACTTGACTTGCCCACACCGTTCGCACCGATTAGAACATGCACATTCGTCGGCGGCATAACGTCTGGATCAACTCCGAATTCAAGCCTAAAAGGCGGAACCGTCGAGCGTGAGTAGCTGAACCTGTACGGTGTTAGTGGTGCTCGTCCTTGGATTATTCGGCTGAATTGGACGGTGACAGTATTTATGGGAATCGAGCGGAGAAGCGAGGTTCCGAGGGCAGGCTCATCCTCTACATTCTTGAATATGGTAGGGCTTTCAGCTATGTCTCGAAGGGCGCGGAGCGCGTGTCTACCGATGTCGTTTGGAAGGGCCGCGAGTGCAACATAGTACTCACGGTCCTGTCCTAGTGAGTAGAACTCGGGGCTGAGCTGCGTGAAGGTTGCAGGCAACTTTGTATGAGGATCTCTCTCAGCCATTCTGAGCGGCGCGATCTTGACGGCGCCGATCTCAAGTGCTGTATCTCCCGTGCCGTAGTACAGCATGAAACTCGTCTTGTAGTGGAAGTCGTCCCACATATCGACGACCAGAGTGAAGGTACGGGCAGTCTTGACTGGCCACGCGCCTGAGCTGACGACGACGAAGTGAGGTGAGATCATGCGTCTACGACCCCACAGCACGCAGTCAGGTTCTCGTTAGGATTCTGGCTGCTCAGAGGGCGAGGTCCGACATTTGTGTAGTGTGTGTTACTCATCTGCGCCTTACTGTGAATTATCTGCATCATTGTTGCGGAAGCTAAGGACATTGGTCCGCCGAAGTGTGCATTGGCGTCAAGCCTGGGACCAAATGTTGCCATACATCCGCACCCGCCTGACAGACACCACGTCAACGACACGTGAGCCGAGTCAGGGGACGAACTTATGACAACAACGGCATTGCTTATCAGTCGGCGAATATTTCTGACTTTTCTGATCTTGAGATTTTCATACTCTGTGTCCAGAGTTTTCTTCTAAGAAGCCCGAGCTCATGAAGTTCACCTCTGGAGTCTCTGTGCCATCGTCTTCCCGAGTTATCGCGGAACAATGCGGGAGCCAAGAGTGCATTGGTAGACCATTCGACTGAATACGCCAGCTTGTCGCCAGGTTGCAGATGGCGGACGCTGCGGACGTTGTTGCGGTACTCGCCTCGCGGTTCTGCCAAAATTCTCACATCGTAAATGGGCTCATCACTTAGGTTGGCGACCGTAAAGTTGCTGTAGGTGACGGTGCCACCTCCACGCAGATCGGCAAGTGGCTGGTCCTCCACGTAGAAAGCGATTTTCCGGGCTTGTTGCCGACGGCGTTGTTTCGCATCGCGCAAAATGACGACGAAGGTGGCGATGAAAGCTGCGGTTGTGCCAACTCCGCCGACCCACTCAGCGACGGTTCCCCAAGTATCGGGATTGAAGTCCATCAGACAGCAGTCTCCTCATTGAACTCGTCTACGCCCAGGTCTTGGCGGATCAGCCGTTCAAGTTCCCCAGTCTTCTGATTGAAGAGGCCCGTGGCTTGCTTATAGAGCGCGTCACGCTCTGATACATCTGAAACCTGCATCACTTTCATGATAGAGACAACAATTTTTGTTAGTTCAGAAAGGGCGACTTGTACTTGGTCCGGGGCAAACAATCTAATGGAAAGAGTTGACGACAAGTTGCGCGCTAATTCCGTGATGGGTGGGGCACCAGACGGCCTATAACCCATCTTTGTCTCCGCGATCGCTAATTCGAGCTCGTGAAGTTTGGCTAAGTGGTCGGAGTAGACCTCAACTTTGCGCTCCCGCAGCCATTGGGCTTGTTCCAGTTCCTGTTCGTGCTCTCGCTTTGCCTCCGCCGCCACCCGTGCACCCTCAATCGTCGCAAGAGTGTTCCGGCTGTTGAACGCACCGGCGATCAGAGCTCCGACTACACCAGCTGAAAGTGTTCCACAGGCCACAACGATCAGCCGTATTGTCTCCCCATCCATCAGGCAATCGTACTCAGGCTTTGCTACCCCTTTTGTCCCAAGCTCCACCTCTAATCGGCCTTCCCAAACATGTCGAACCCAGACAGATACCTATAAGGATTAGGAACCAACCCCGTTCTGAAGGGACGCACCTCAGTAGGAGGCCCCAGGTAAAGACTGGCAGCCCGGTCGTGTCCAACCATGCGGCAGCTTCTTGATCTTTCTTTATACAAGCTGGACAACCACTCCGGTGCCTCCTTGACGCGAAGATTTGCGCCGGCCTCCCCTTGCGCACCGACCGGCAGTTCAGACGCTCGCCATGCATGGATACGGATCTCCTCACGGGCTATGCCGCGGTCCTCGGTAGCGACGTTAGAGCCTCGCCCCCTCGCTGAAAGCCCAGTAAAGGATCTTAAATGACGCCGAAACGGGTGGCTGCAACTGTCGCGATGGGGTGTACCCAACGCAACCAGACCAGACTTCGTGTCCATGCAGTCTTAGACTGCTGGGATGGTGAAGACAAACGAGAAGGCGCAACTGGTGGCAGCCACCTTCGTCACTGCCGTGTCCACCTTCGGCGCGTGGCATTATTCTCAACCTGCCCTCTCTTCAGTCCCGTCGCTGAGTTTGCCCGGTGCGGTTTTCGTGGGGGTGAAGCAGGGGTCAGCATCGGCGCCAGTCCGAGTGGATGTTGACCTGCGCTTCTCTCCTTCTCCAAGCCTGACCCTGTTCGACATGGTCCTGAAAGGAGATGCCTCCGCCGCTGTTCCGCCGGACCTAGCAGGTGAGTTAATGGTTGGGTTCTGTGGAGCGATGAAAGACGTTCATCTGCGCAAGACGAGCAATGGCGAAGAACTCACACTTGAGCCGCCGATACCGCCGACAGATTCGAATCCGAAGGTGAGTTCTATCGGACTCGAATTTTCCCTTGATGACGACTGCGTCATGACCGTTATCAGCCCTACGGACTTTCAGGATAGGACCGTGGGGGAAGCTGGTATCAGCTGGGCAGTGTCCCTTGAGGGTGAAACGACTGCGCCGACTGAAGCCTTTACGGGCTCCCATCATCGCTACGCCTTCCCGCGTATCGCTACTTTGACATTGCCTACTGTCATAGACCTACTGGACATTCAGGCGGTAGCTGCTTCATCCGTGGTCAACATCCAACCTAGAGATCTCCCGGCCGAGTACGTACCAACAATCTCAAGCCCACAGGTGGAAGACATCACAGCTCCCGGGTGGAATCTTCCCCTTCATAGCGCCGACACGACCGCAGGATTTCGGCTGACTGGCGTCGACCAGCAGGACGAGACGGAGGCCCAGCGCCAGCTTTTCCTTGCTTCCGCGGCGGCAGGTACCGCGGGGGGTGGCCTAATCTGGCTGGTTGGAGCCATAGGCCCTGTACTCAATGACGTTATCCACAAGCGCCGGAATCGTGTGGCGCCTGTAGCAGAAGACTCAGGCGGGCTGGCGCTATCTCCAGGCAGCAGGGCCGATGGCCCGGAACCTCCTGACTGCCTCCGCCATGTCGCAGCACCCGCCCTTCTAGCCCTTGCTGGGGCTACGTTGACCTGGATGATCCGTAAACGCAGGCGTTAGCTCCGAGCCGTTCTTGCGAAGCTTGGTATAGGAGGTTGTGCACCTCTCCGGGCGCGGGTTGGGTATATAGGGTGTGATGACAGTTTCGCGGTGGCATGCAACCTATAGCTGCGGGCGCCCACCACCGTTAGCTCTGCGCATACATTCGGCGGTCTAGGTTTGCGCGAGGCGCACAACTTCAAGATATCGAGAGTCTATGACTCACACAACAAAAGCCTGCTCCATTTCAATACGCACGATGCGGACTAGAGTCGCGAATTCTTCCATGCTCGCATCGGTGACATCAGCTTGGTTAGGACTGCCTGCGGGCTGGCGATCCAGAATTGGCTGAGCCATCACCCCCCAATCCCGTATGAGTCATTATTAGCATGCGAAACGAGGGTTCGGAATCTTCACGCGGCAGTTCTGGGGCGTGTTGGTCACCCTCTGCGAGCGGGCTCACGTCATGATCACAAGGGTTACGAAATGAACGTGAAACAGACTACATATCATCTCTACGTTGGGCACGGAAGAGGTACCAACGAGCAGGGAAGAGTGTGGTCGATATGGAAAAGGTTTGCAGCGTAGACGGGTGCGGCCCAGCGAAAAGGTTGATCCAGGGAATGTGCTCCAAGCACTATCAGCGGTTGAGGAACCATGGGTCGGTGAAGCCGCCCGGGCTGCAGGAGCGTTCACCAAACCCTGCAATATGCATCTACCCCGGTTGCCATGGCAAGCCAAAGGCCAAGGGCTACTGCCAGCGGCACTATGTCCGGCTGACCAAACATGGTGACGCTGCCTCGCTGAGTCCAGCACATGGACATCAATCCGTATCCTCCCAGAAGCTGTTCCGATTGCGGAAAGGACATGTCGAGAAAGAAGAGCAATGCAGAACACTGTTCTCGAGAATGCAAGAGCAACGCAGCGAGCAAGCGGGCGTACATCGATGGAAGGGGTAAGACCGGGACTGCCCTCGGTTTTGTTGACTCCCTGACCTAGTGAGCTCGTGCTCGTGGAAGGATGTTGACCATGCCCACGGCTTATGGGGCGGAGTTCCGCCAGGATGTTATTGATGTGGCCCGCAAGGGCGAAGCCCCGCTGGCGCAGATTGCAAAGGATTTCGGGCTGTCAGTCACGACGCTCAAGCGATGGATTGCCATTGCCGAACGTAAAGAATCCGGAGTCGGACCTGCCGGCGGTGATTCGACAGAGATGCGTGAGCTGAAGAAGCGCAACCGTCTGCTGGAGCAGGAGAACGAGATCCTGCGCCGGCGGCTGCCTATTTGGCCAGGGACATCAACCCAAAATGATCTACCCGCTGGTCACGGATCTTGCTGCCTACGGTGTTCCAGTGGCGGTGACCTGCAGGGTGTTGGGATTCAGCAAGCAAGGCTACTACCGCTGGAGAGCCAGCCCGGTGTCGGAACGGGACTGGATCGTTGCGCACTTGGTCAATGCGGCCTTGGACATTCACGCCGACGACCCGGCATTCGGGTACCGTTTTATCGCCGACGAACTTCCTGGGAAGGGCATCACGGCGGGCGAGAACAGGGTCCAGCGCCTATGCAGGGACCACGGAATCTGGTCGGTGTTCTCGAAGAAGCGCGGCCTGAACCGCAGACCCGGGCCACCGGTTCATGACGATCTGGTCGAGCGGGACTCTACCGCCGCGGCTGCCAACGAGCTGTGGCTGACAGACATCACCGAACATCCCACGGTCGAGGGTAAGCTCTACCTCTGCGCGGTGAAGGACGTCTATTCCGGCAGGATCGTCGGGTATTCGATGGATTCGCGGATGAAGTCCTCGCTTGCCGTGGCGGCACTGGAGAACGCGGCGCCGGCACGCAACCCTGCAGGGACCGTGGTGCATTCGGATCGTGGGTCCCAGTTCCGGTCCCGCCGGTTCGTCGAATCGCTCCGGCACCATGGCCTGACAGGGTCGATGGGCAGGGTCGGGGTCGGGGCCAGCGCGGACAACGCCGCGATGGAAGCGTTCTTCTCGCTACTGCAAAAGAACATCCTGGACCGTCAGCGATGGCTCACCCGACAAGACCTCCGGCTGGCCATCACAACCTGGATCGAGCGAACCTACCACCGCCGGCGTCGGCAAAGACGGCTGGGAAAACTCACGCCCATCGAATATGAAACAATCAACCGAACCGCGCTCACAGCGGCCCAAGAACCCGAGTCAACACAAGCCGGGGCAGTCCCCTATCGCATTGCACGTGCAGCTCTGACCCGACTCTTCGAACCCGGCGACCGTGTCGGTCGGGCCCTCGTGGGCAGGCTCGGCGCGTACGCCGCGCTGAGGCTTGCCACCGGTGCGCAGCTCGTATACGCCATTCCGGAGGTCACGGTCGAAGAACTGTCAGAAGCGTTGAGACGGTGGGCTCCACGGTCGACCCGGAGAAAGACCTAGCCGCCATCGAACGTCTGGGCGGAGGTTTCCTGATCCCAGGAGATGAACACTGGCCAGAAGGCTTGGACGATCTGCCCGACGCCCCGTACGGGCTTTGGTATCGGGGCAACATCGATAACGGCATCCCAGTGCCTTCGAAGTGGGACGAAGCCTTCCTTAGAACCCTGCTAGTGGCCGCTGCGGTATAGGCTCACTTAATTGTGAGTCCAACTTTCGGGGACCATGTGCCGGCTCTTCCGCTGTCACCCGCGGCAAGTCGCAGTGCCCACAACTGGATACGCCTAGATGACCAGTCTGCGCACGACTTGCTTCGGCTTAGGTAGGAGGAACCCACATACACTGCTCCCATCGATTGATACCAGCGAGTGGGATTACTTGATAGCTAGGCACCCAGTGGGGATCGACGGGTGGAACAGGGCGGCACGAAGGCAGGGCAACGCCCTGCACATCGAAATGTTTTTCGGCTCTTATTTTGTCCAGGTTCTGTACCGTTCCAGAATCGAGCTCAGGTGCATCGATGGGGCAGGCGAGGTCCAGGTCGTCATCGACCAGATACCATCGTTCCGCACCATTGCCAAACAAGACAACCGATGTCATGCAATTCTCCAACCTGCCCTCGAAGGGGCCCAAACGTATCCGCTCGACCTCGTTCTTCCATCGAGCAAATAGGTGACTGGCATGGCGGGGGAACTGCACCTTTGCGGCAAACTCTTGCCACCGCTTGAATTTCTTTCTTCGCACTAAACCATCGGCCCCTAAGTATTTGTTCACAGCGAAAGGATATTTATTTAGGCTCTTCACTAGCTGGTCACCGACATGCGTATCCAAGGTGCTTAGTGCGTTTAGCGCTGATTGGATCTCAAAATCCGAGGGGATTGTCCCTGCATGAGCGACCTTGTTTCGCAGATTGGCTATCTGGCGCTGCCACTCGCCAATTGGTCCATTGCCGTCTCGATCCCAGTCGCCCTTGAGTCTAAAGGCAAGCTCGTTGAGTAGACGTCTGGAAATATTGTCGCGGTCGCCTAGGATATCGGCAGTCTTCTTAAGATCCGCGTCTTCCTCCCATGACAAAAGGAGGAAGAGCTCAGTTAGAAGTGTTTCGGCCGCAATCGCGATGAACAGGCTGGTAGCAGAGTTAGCGCCGGCTGCGTACGAGACCAAAGCTTCCTGTCTCATCAATGTGAAAGACTTAAATATTTCAGCGCCTGAGGTCTCAGCGCTCTCCAAGAGGTTGATGAGTTGATCCGCGGACATTGTGGGAGTGGACGCAGCGAGTAGTGCTGTTCCTCCATCGTTGACATGCAGAATTCCACCTTCCCACTTATCCGGTGTGCCAAACATCCGATGGATCATCGGAATGAAGGGTGGGAGGAGCTTTCTTGTTAGTCTGCGCGTGGGTATCTTCGTGAACAGGTGGTAGTAAGTCTGAAAGTCAGTGAGCACGTCGATAGCGTGCTCGAACGCATGGTCAACTGGGTCTGCCTGTGACGGGTCTAGAACACAGACTACTTCGACCGTTGTGTGCGCTATCGGGAGAGGGGGTGTCCGCTGTTCACCAGCAGCCTTTCCAGAAGAGCCTGACCTTTCAAGGGCCAGAGCCATAATCTTCATTGCGGCCTCAAACGGCTGTATATCCACCGAAACTTCACCCTGGTGAAAAATGACTATTTGCCTGGCAGCGTAATTTACGTTTCCTTGTGATGGCAGGCGAAAGCACGGCCCATTGTCTGAGATCGGATTCCAAACGTACCGAACAGGAAGTTGTGTCCGATGGGGGACCTTGATCGGGTCCGGCAAGGGAATGTAAAAATGCACTACATCGGGCTCTCCGTGAACCGGCATGAAGGTTCCCCTCGGCTTAGCCGGCTCAGATTGTTGAAGTCGGCGCTCAGCTCTTGCCCGGGTTCCGCTCATTTCAGGATTCTATCTGGACACGTACGTCGTTACGGCTACCGAGGCGCATGCACAACATTTGGCGTCGCTTGTGGTCTCAATTGATTCCTATTGGCTGCCGGCCTCCTTCTCTTCGGACTGACTGGTTTCCGCTGCGCTCCAACCAGTGTTGGGCGTCCGCTGGCGCGGCCGGCTGTTGGGGCCAGGGCGCGCCGTCGCAGAGCTCCGGTCACCCTGGCCCTGTTGTGTCTACGACGTTTTGGCTGCTGTTCTGACGGATTGTACGTGTCCGCTCCGGCCCGTCTAGCCCCTCACGCCGCCGAAAAGAACCCAACTACCTCCCCGACCTAGGCAACTGCCCCAACCGCCGGCTACACCGCTGTGTGTTCGGCGGATGTTCGTATTCGGGCTGGCCGGAAGGGCATGGTCATGTTCTTCGGTGCCGTATCGGCCATGGACTTGGATGAAGGAGGTGCTCTCACTGTGTTGAGCTATTCATCGTTCTGGCAGTTAGCGTGTCGTCGCGATTTGGGTTGTTCTTCCGACCGGCAGGAGGCATGCCTTGGAGCTCAGGGCCTCATCCTGACCGGAGGCCTAACGCAGACTCTGAGGTGCCGTTCAGCACTCAATCTGCAGGGGCGGCAGCGCCGGTTTCCCAGTGCAGTATTTGAGTGCGCAGGGACGCATCAAGTCCCCGTTTCTCGGCGGTCGACCGAACAAAAAAGAAGTGTGGACAATGTCCACACTTTCCGCCACGGACTGGCCCGTACAGCCACCGAACCGGCCCGGATTCCGCATGTTTCCGCCACTTCCCAGTGTTTCCAAGGCTTGGAATCCCGTTCGAGTCCCACCTCGGGCACGGCATACCCCCTCGTCGGAGGGGGTTTTTGCTTTAACGTGTGTACATTCTGGTCGGCCAGGTCCCTCTGACTCTGGCCGCGGGGTGCGCCTGGCGCCGCGGGTCGCCTCTGAAGTTGTGGGGGAGCGGGATCAGGGTCCTGGCTTGTGGGCCCTCCGCTGGCTTTGAACTGGGGTCATGCGGGTCCTCTCTTGGTTCGTCTGGTAGGTCGTGGTTGGCCTACACCTCTTCATGGCGTAGAGATGCTGAGGACGACACGACTTCGGGACCTTGCGCTAAACATCCTGACTTTGTTCATTCCTCGAGCGAGAAGACCTTGATGGTGGCTGCTTTGTCAGGCCAAAGGGGGTGTGGACATTGTCCACACATAAATCTTCTTTATAGTGAGCGGAGTCCGCGCTGCTCAGATGACGGGCCAAACAATCAAGGTCTCCCACTTGGCCGGGCCCGGCTGCTTATTTCCGGGTCGCTCAAATAGAACTCCCACATGTGTCTGAGGGCGTCATCCCCTCTGCGCTCATTCGCTCAAGGGTGAGCGCGTACGTCCGTTCCAAGGTGTCGTATGCACAGCTTCGAGGGTGTCTGCGGGAAATCCAAAGGCTCTACGACGAGCAGCTATCTGCACTGCCGTGCGTTCAGCGGTTGAGCTCCACTATGGTCATGAAGAACGTCGTGGAGAACCGGCCGCTGCCACTGTGACCCCCGGGTTTAATCATTATGTGGTCGACCAGTTAGCGATCGCGGAGTACCATGGCCGTAAGACTTGAAGGGATTATCCATGACTGCATCATCTGTTAACACGGCCGACCTTTATGACGAGCTCGGAGAGGACATTCAGTCCATCGCCATTCAGTTCCATTCACTCGGCGCTAAATCCCACTTCAGTGGTCCAGCCAGGACTGTCCGCTGCTTTGAAGACAATGCGCTGCTCAAATCCGTCGTATCAGGACCCGGCGAAGGCGCCGTCTTGGTGGTTGACGGGGGTGGCTCGCTCTCACGGGCGCTCATGGGCGATATGATCGCCGAGATCGCCGTTTCGAATGGCTGGTCCGGAGTGATCATCAATGGAGCAATCCGCGATCGTGAAGCGATTTCCAACCTTCCTCTCGGTGTGAAAGCATTGGGCAGCAACCCAAGAAAAAGTACCAAAACCGGTGCAGGTGAGACTGACGTCGAGCTGACGCTCGCAGGCGTCACTATCAAGCCGGGCGCCATGGTGTACTGCGATCCAGATGGAGTCCTCGTTGAGCGCTGACCCAGCCGTTACCGAGCCGGCCCCCCGCGCCACCCGCCGCAAGCGGGCGGCCCCTTCAGTGACCGGATTGAAGCCCGTCAGCGTGGTCCATGCCGAGCCGGCTTCCTCCGAAGTGGCCAAGGCATTACTGGATTACATTTTCTCCGGGCAGGTGGCGCCAGGGGAGAAGCTGCCGTCGGAACGTCAACTGAGCGAGTCCTTTGGTGTGGGGCGTTCGGTGGTCCGCGAAGGGATCAAGTCCCTGGGCCTTCTGGGTCTGGTTGAATTCCGGCATGGTGGGGGAACGTTCCTTCGGAACGCCAATTCGGAGCTCCTCCCTAGGGTGATCGAGTGGGGCCTGATGCTCGGCGAGCGACGAACGTCGGACCTCGTGGAGGCCCGCCAGCACATTGAGCGAGTGACTGCAGGTCTTGCAGCCACCCGAAGGACGGACGCGGACCTCAAGCGCATCAAGAAGGCACTGGACGCCATGGGTGATGCCAAGACGACGGAAGAGTTCGTCTCCGCTGACGTGGACTTCCACCTCGCCGTCGCCGACGCCTCGGGTAACACGGTCCTGGCGAACATGCTCAAGAACATCGCTGCGCTTTTGCGCGTGTGGATCCATCGCGTGATGGACGCCGAAACGTCATTCGACGGTTCGCACGCGGAGCACACGCCGGTGTACGAGGCCATTCTTGCCGGAGACGCCGAGGGGGCTTCGGGCTCGATGGCCCAGCATATGGATGCCGCCAGCGGCCGCCTCATGGCCACTTTGAAGTCTGCTGAATAGCCGGCACAACGATACCGACCGATAGCGGGGAAGCGGATATGCTTCCCCGCTTTTCTGTGCCCAAACCTACGTTTCAGCATTACAGCAGACGCATCGAGCAAAGTGGTTGACTGGCCGACCACTTTTGGCGCATGCTTGGTGTGCGAGGCAAATTCAATCAGAACTTCCCGCAACAAAGTGGTTGACTGGCCGACCACTTAGCCTCATGATTATGTGAGCAGCCTCACTGGCTGAGCATCACCAGTCACGGGGAACCAATCACTACCAGCCGTGCAGCCTCAAGGGAGAGAAGCAATGACTGAATTCAAGAAGGCCCTGCCCGCCGGGCCCCGCCGCCGGACGGTCATGACCGTCGGCGCAGCAGCAGCGATCGCCGCCGTGATGGGCCTGACCGCCTGCGGTGGAGGATCCGAAACGGCACAGACGCCGGCCCCGGAGAACTCCATCGCCGTGGGCCAGTACCCGGATTACTACCCGGCCGATTACAAGGACCTGGTGGCAGCAGCCGAGAAAGAAGGCGGCGAGCTGACCATTTACTCCAATACGGACCAGGAGAACTGGGATCCGATTCTGCGGGACTTCAAGAAGAAGTACCCCTTCGTCACCAAGATCGCGGCGAACAACCTGGACAGCGACGAAGTCTTCCAGAAGGCCTTGAGCGAGAAGGCTACCAACGCCTCCAGCGCCGATGTCTTCGTCTCCAACGCCGCCGGGGCCTGGGCAGACTTCGCCGCACGTGATGGCATGTTGGCCAAGTACACCTCACCTGAACTGGCCAAAGTCCCCGAATTCGCGTCCCTCCTTCCGGGGGTGGTGGCGATGTCCGCGGACCCGCAGACCATCGCCTTCAACACCTCGCTCCTTACGGAGAAGCCCGAGAGCCTGGAGGGCCTGGCCGCACAGATCAAGGCAAAGCCTGCGGACTTCACAAACATGATTGGCGTCCGGGATACCACCGGAGCGTTCGGGTTCACCATGTTTTACAACCTGACCGAGGCCAAGCCGAAGTCATGGGAGTCCATCGAGACCATCCTTTCTGCCTCCCGACCGGAAACGTCCTCGGGTACCTTGTCTGAAAAGGTCCTCGCCGGCGAGTACAAGGCCGGGGTTCTGGTCACCGCAGCACCGGCGTTCCCAGTGGTGAAGAACAGCAACGGCTTGTTCGACATCGCCCTTCCGAAGGACGGCACGGTGGTTATCCCTCGTGGGCTCGGCATTTCCGCTGACGCGCCCCACCCTGCAACCGCCAAGCTCTTCCAGGACTTCGTAATCTCCCAGGAAGGACAGCAGGCTGTTCTTGAAGGCGGCTTGTCCTCCTACCGCGATGGCGTGAAGTCAGTCCAGTTCGCCCTCACCTACCAGGACGTCGTGTCCAAGGTCGGCGAAGAGAACGTGATCATGGCCCCGTACGAGTCGGTCCCCGCGGACAAGGTGAAGGCATTCACCGACCGCTGGCAGAGCCTCCTCAAGTAACCCGCTGTGCAAGGATCTGGAACCAAGACCATGAAAACACTCCCCGAAGTCGCCGAGGTGCCGACACAGACGCCGGCGCGAACTGAATTCCCGGCACCGAAGTATCGCAGGATTCTCGGTGCGGACCGCAGCCAGTTGCTCTACTGGTCGACGATAGTCATTCTCGCGCTCCTTGTCCTTGCACCTGTGGTCCCCACGCTGTACCAGTCGGTGATGGACCGTCCTCTGTACGAGGAGGGCGGTCTGTTCACCACAGAGAACTTCACCAGGCTCTTCACCGAAGGCGGCTTCGGCCAGGTTGCACTGAACACACTGATGTTCGCAGTCCTGACAACCGTGATGACACTGCTGATCGCAGTGCCGATGGCCATCGTCGTCGTTCGAACCAACATCCCCGGCCGGAAATTCTTCGGAACCGCGATGCAGTGGCCGTTCTTCATCTCATCCCTGATCCTGGGGTTCGGCTGGATCACTATGTACGGCCCGGCCGGCTTCGCCAGTGTCCAAGTCAAGCGGGTCCTGGGTTTCCTCCCATGGGACCTCTACACGATCCCGGGAATGGCGATCACTGAAGCGGTGGCCCTGGCTCCAATAGCCTACGTTTTCTGCGCCAATGCCCTGCGTAACTCCGACGCTTCGCTCGAAGGCGCGGCACAAACCGTAGGCGCCGGACCCTTCAGGATCCTCTGGTCAGTCATCATTCCGATGCTTCGCCCGCCCATGGTCTACAGCTCGGTCCTGGTGTTCAGCATGTCCATCGAAACCCTGTCCATCCCGTTGCTTTACGGACAGCCGGTCGGCATCACCGTCTTCGCGACGTTCCTCTACAAGAACGGGCTCCAGTCCATCGACCCGGACTACGGAATCCTAGGCGCCGCGTCCGTCATCATCCTGCTCGTGACCATCCTCCTTGTCGCCGTGCAGGCCAAGCTCCTCAAGGACGCCAAGCGGTTCGTCTCCGTCCGGGGCAAGGCAACCCGGCCCCGTCTGCTGGACCTTGGCTGGATCAAGTGGCTCTCGGTCGCCTTCATCTCCGTCTACGTCGTCATTGGCGCCCTGGTTCCGATCCTAGGTTTGGTAATGCGTTCCTTCACCAAGGTCTTCACGCCCCTGCAGAACCCCTTGCAGTCCCTCACCATGGGCAACTACCAGCGCATCTTCGAGTTCCCCGTTTACATGGCCTCCATCCGCAACAGCCTGATCGTAGCCGGCGTCGGCGCCGTTCTGGTCAGCGTCCTGGCCGTAGTGGCAGTGGTGGTCGCCAAGCGGTCCACGTTCCGGTACCGCAAGGTCATCGAGTATTTGGCCCTGGCCCCGCAAGCCATGCCCGGCCTGATCATCGGCATTGGCCTCTTCTGGGCGTTCTCGTTCCTGCCGTTCAACATGGGGTCCTTCGTCCAAGGCACCATCTGGGCGATCATCATCGGCTTCGGCCTCCGCGCCCTACCCAGTGCCTTCGGTTCCATCTCCCCGGCCGTCATGCAAATCGGTGAAGAACTGGACAACGCAGCCCGCGTCAACGGAGCGGACTGGATGCGGATGTTCATCCGCGTCCTGGCCAAGCTCCTCACCCCCGCCTTCGTCGCCGCCATGGTGCTGACCTTCGTGGTCATGATGAAGGAATACTCCCCGGCGATCTTCCTTGGATCTGCCGACACGAACATCATTGGCACCACGATGCTCGAGCTCTGGGTCCAAGGCAACACCGGATCAGTGGCCGCCCTGGCCACCATTCAAATCGCTATCACTGCAGCCTTCGTCGGCATCGCCGGCCTGCTCATGAAAGGTAAGAAAGATGCCTGACGTCGTAGTCAAGAATCTCCGCAAAGACTTCGGAGGCATCACTGTCCTCCACGAAGTGAGCTTCACCATCAAGGACGGGGAGTTCTTCACCCTCCTTGGCCCCTCAGGCTGTGGCAAGTCCACTACTTTGTCTTGCCTGGCAGGCTTGGAACAACCCACGTCGGGATCTATCGCCGTTGGTACCACCGTCCTGGTGGACGATTCTTCCAATAAGTTTGTTCCACCGGAAGAGCGCAACCTGGGCATGGTGTTCCAGTCCTACGCGCTCTGGCCTCACATGACGCTGGCTGAGAACCTGGCGATGCCGCTGAACATCCGCAAGGTCCCCAAGGCTGAGCAGAAGACCCTGATCCACGACGCGTTGGACAAAGTGGGCTTGGCGCATCTGGCGCAAAGGTACCCGCACCAGCTCTCCGGTGGCCAGCAGCAGCGCGTGGCCCTGGCCCGGGCCCTTGTCTACTCACCCAAGGTCCTGCTGCTGGACGAACCCTTGTCCAACCTCGACGCCAAGCTGCGCGAGCAAGCCCGGGTCTGGCTCAAACGCCTCCAGTCCGAGCTCGGCATCACCACCGTTTACGTCACCCACGACCAAGAGGAAGCCCTGGCCATGAGTGACCGCATCGCGGTCATGTCCAATGGCAACATGCTTCAGGTCGCCCCGCCCGAGGAAATCTACGAACGTCCCGCCACCGCCGAGGTCGCCGCCTTCATCGGCCGCTCCAACTTCCTCGACGGCACCATCACCTCAACCATCGGGGACCGGGCAGTGGTCCGGCTTGAAGACACCGGCGAAACGGTTACCGCCGTTCTGACCGGCGAAATGCACGACGGCGACTCGGTCACCGTAGCGTTCCGTCCGGAAAAAGCCTCCCTCGCACCGGTGGAAGAATCCGTACCGTCCGGTCATGTGGGGCTTCCCGTGGAAATCCTCACGACGTCGTACGTCGGTTCCCGCTATGAGTACGAGCTTCGCTATGGTGCACGCACCTTGGCCGTAGACAGCAAAAGCAACACTTATCGGGGCGACTTGATGCTGATCGTTCCCATTGAGGCTTTGCGTCTCTACCCCCGCGCCAATGTGGTCTCAGCCGACGCCGCCGAACTCATGGCAGTCATTCACTAGTTCCTGGTCCGTCAACGAGACCTGGTTATAAAGAAAAGGAAATACCGTGACTACATCCAAGCAGTACCGATTGGCCGTTCTGAACGGCGATGGCATCGGCCCGGAAATCGTTCCCGCGTCCGTGAAGATCCTTGACGCCGCGATGGCCGCTGCCGGAGCGCCGGCCATCGACTGGACCGAACTGCCCCTGGGCCGTGAAGCGATCGACACCCATGGCACCGCCGTCCCGGACGAAACCCTCCAAGCCCTCGCCGACGTCGACGGCTGGCTCCTGGGCCCGCACGACAGCGCGTCCTACCCCGAACCGCACAAGTCCGCATTGAACCCCTCGGGCACCATCCGCAAACACTTCGGACTCTTCGCCAACATCCGCCCCTCGAAGGCCTTCCCCGGCGGAAACGCCATCGTTGAAGGCACCGACCTGGTCATCGTGCGCGAAAACACCGAAGGCTTCTACGCCGACCGGAACACCTTCGCAGGTACCGGGGAGTTCATGCCCACCCCGGACGTAGCGATCATGCACGGCATCATCACCCGCGCCGCCACCGAACGCATCGCACACTCCGCGTTCCAGCTCGCCCAGTCCCGGACCAAGCACCTGACCATCGTGCACAAAGCCAACGTCCTGAAAATGACCACCGGCCTGTTCCGCGACGTCTGCAAGGAGGTCGCACAGCAGTACCCCGACGTCACCGTCAACGACTTCCACATCGACGCCATGACCGTGC
>NZ_FNNR01000008.1 GCF_900106835.1 Arthrobacter sp. cf158 | reverse complement strand
ATCGCCACCGAGGCCATCGACAGGCTCCGCACCACCGGCGAGTCCCACCACCGATGCATGATCGCCGAAGTCATGGGCCGCCACGTCGGCTGGATCGCACTGCACGCCGGCATGGCCGCCGGCGCCCACGCCATCCTGATCCCGGAACAGAAAGCCAGCATCGAACAGATCACCGAATGGGTCCAGGAAGCCCACGACCGTGGCCGCGCGCCCCTGGTGGTAGTTGCCGAGGGCTTCGTTCCCGATCACATGGAATCCCCGCACTCCGAGCGTGGCCTGGACACCTTCGGCCGGCCCCGCCTTGGCGGCATCGCCGATCAACTGGCACCCGAGATCGAAGCACGCACCGGCATCGAAACCCGCGCCACGATCCTTGGCCACATCCAGCGCGGCGGCGTCCCCACCGCGTACGACCGCGTCCTGGCCACACGCCTGGGCATGGCCGCCATCGACTCCGTCGTCGAAGGCCGATGGGGCACCATGGTGGCCCTGAAAGGCACAGACATCTCCCACGTCGGCTTCGAAGAAGCCCTCGGCAAACTCAAGACCGTGCCACAGCACCGTTACGACGAAGCGTCGGTGCTGTTCGGGTAGTCGGCTAGGCTGAATCCATGACTTTAGAGCCCACGTCCGCTGCCATTATCCAGCTGGCGTGGGCTCGTCATTTGGGGCTCGGCGACGACGCTTTCGCCACCGCGGCTGCCCAGCTCGCCACCAGCACGCCAGACCCTGGCCAACCCGCCAACAGAATCACCCGCGTGGACGAGTCCGCCCGGTCAGTGGTCTTCCTGAGGCTCTTCGGGGTTTCAGCTTTGGTGGGGCCCCAGTGGGCGCTGGACGCAGCGGCGGAACTTCCCGATACCGAGCTCGCACAGCACGTCACCTTGCTGACCCTGACCCGGGCACATGGCGGGCACGGTCTCGGGTCAACGGCCCTGTTTTTCGCGGACGATCTGCCCCTGCAGCAACCCTCGGACGATCTCACCGTCTCGCACGGGAATCCCGAGGCGATCAGCCTTGAGGGGCTCTGCCCACCGGATGACGTCAATGAAGTTGGACTCCAAGGATTGGAGCACCGCTTCACCATCATGCACCCGGATGAGGAGCAGCCCACACCGGTGGCCTGTGGGGCGTATTCCGAGTGGGAGGGCATCCTGGCCAACATGGGGGTTCTCGTGGCGCCACCCTGGCGAAGGCGCGGTTTGGGCACGCTGGCTGCGTCCATCGCGGCGCACGAGGCCCTGGCGGCGGGCTTGACCCTCCAGTGGAAAGCCGATGTCAGCAACACTGGAGCACTCGCGATGGCCCGCAGCCTTGGCTTCGCCACGGGCGGGCTCCACGCGAGCGTACTGCTCGGCTGAATCCCGGCGGAGTGTTTGTACAGCTAACGCCCTTTAGGAACCTTCCTAAGGGCGTTAGCTGTACAAACAGTCCAGGTGTTGAGCAGTCTAGGTGTTGAGATCAGCCTTCTCGGTGGCTGGTTCGGATTCGGACGTGCCGCCCCAACCACTCACCGACTTCGGCTTGCCAAAGAACAAAGCCACCACGGCACCCAGCAGAATCGCACAGGCGGGCAGGATGATGGACTGGCTCATCGCCGTCGAGAATCCTGCATGCAGGGCTTCCGGCAGGACACCACTCATGGAGGCTTCACCAACAGGAGCACCGGCAGGCGCCGCAGGCAGTTCTGCTGCCAGCCGCGACTGGATCAGGGCGGCGATTGCCGCCGAACCCAGGACGGCACCGATTTGGCGGGTGGTGTTGAACACGCCCGAACCGGCCCCGGCCTGGCGGGGTGCCAGGTTGCGGGTGGTGGCGTTGGATACCGGACCCCAGATAAAGGCGTTGGCAACGCCCTGCAAAGCGCTGGGAAGCAGGAACATCCAGATGGGGGTGTCAGGTCCCAGCAAGGCCGCGGTCCAGAACAATGCTCCGGCCATGCAGACCAGCCCGAACGAGGCAAAGTAGCGCGGGTTCGCACGGTCAATGAGCTTGCCAACGAATGGCGCCAGCGCACCCGAAATGACGGCCATGGGGATCATCAGCAGCGCCGACTGGGTGGGCGTCAGGCCTCGCACCGTCTGGTAGTAGAAGATGGTGGGCAGCGGGAAAGCGGTGACCGTGAAGCCAACGGCCATGATGGTGGTGTTGCCCAGCGAGAAGTTGCGGTCCTTGAACAAGCCAAGGGGCAGCAGGGGTTCCCCGCCCCGGCGTTCCAGGAGCCACTGCCAAACAACGAAGAGAACCAGCACAACAATTCCGGTGACGATCAGGCCCCACACGGAAATGAAGCCGGTGACTGTTCCCCACTTGTACGTCTGGCCCTCCTGGATGCCAAAGACCAGCAGGAACATGCCGACGGCGGACAGCACCACGCCAACGACGTCGAACGTGTGGCTGTGCGTCGTCAGTTTCGGGACAAAACGGGTGACCAGGATGAACGCCACAATGCCGATGGGGACGTTGACGAAGAAGATCCATTCCCACCCCAGGCTGTCCACCAGGACGCCGCCAAGGATCGGCCCAACGAGTACTGCCATGCCGGCGGTAGCTCCCCACAGACCCATGGCGGCACCGCGCCGGTCCGGAGGAAAGATGCGGGTAATGACGGCCATGGTCTGCGGCGTCATCATGGCGGCACCAAAGCCCTGAACCGCACGGGCGGCGATCAGCATGGTGACATCGCCGGAGAGCCCACACCACAAAGAGGCGAGAGTGAAGACCACAAGGCCGATCAGGTACAGGTTCTTGGGACCAAACCTGTCACCAAGCCTGCCGGTGATGAGCAGGGGGACGGCGTATGCCAGCAGATAGGCGCTGGTGACCCAGATGACGGCATTGATATCCGTGTTGAGGCCCTCCATGATCCGCGGATTCGCGACCGACACGATGGTGGTGTCGATGAGGATCATGAAGAAACCCACCACGAGTGACCACAGCGCGGGCCACGGCTTAGCTACGTTTTCCAAGGGATTCCTTTGGCTTGTTTGAAAGTTCGGTTGGAGTTGGCCGGGGTTCGTCCCAGGGCAGTTTTCCGCTGTCCAACTCCTCCAGGAGACCGCGGATCCACGCGATCTCCGTTCGCGTGATTGCTTGTTGATACGTGATGTCGATCCAGTACTTGCGGTCCAGTCCTTTGGCCGTCACGGTGGCCTCGGCGGTAACCAGGAAGTCAAGATCGGCGCTGAGCGCCACCACCCGCTCTTCAAGGAGCCGCATCACAACGTCCGCGGGAAGGTGATGGGCTTCGGCTATCGCGTGTGGGAAGAGGGGGTACTCGTTAACGGGCGTGGACAGCATCGCTTGGAGCCGGGCATCCAGGGCCTGGTGCCCGGCGTCGGTAATGCAGTACGTAGTCCGTTCGGGGCGGTTGCCTTCGCGTTCCGTTCCGGTTGCCTGGACGAGCCCGTGTTCCTCAAGCCGGCCGACCGCGTGATACAGCGTGCCGGGGCGGACTTTGACGAGCCGGTCCTCATGGCGGGCCATCAGGACTTGATACATCTCGTACGGATGCATGGGTTCTTCTGCCAGAAGCGCCAGGGACGCAACACCCAGGGGCGTCAGGTCAGCAACTTTGGGCACAGCGGACACCTTTCATCATAAATATTCCACCACAACTATTCCACGTGGAATATGTAGGCGCAAGTAAGCCCGGCCGCTGCAGCGACCGGGCTTGCTGGCGTAGTGGCCCGAATCAGCCCAGGAGGGCCAAAATCTCCGTCCGCGCGAACATGGTCGCAGCGTCGCGCGCTGAGGGGGTTCCGGCGTCGGGGTCTGCACCTGCATCCAGCAGCGCCCGGGCTACGCCCGTATATCCCTTGAACACGGCCCCGGCCAGCGGCGTCTGCCCGCGGTCATTGGCAGCGTTGACGTCGGCGCCGTGATGCAGGATCAGCTGCACCGCGTCCTCGTGACCGTGATACGCCGCGAGCATCAACAGCGAATCACCGGCGGCGTTGGTCAGGGTTGCCGGAGCGCCCGCGGCCAAGTAGCTGCGCAGCAATTCGGCGTCGCCGCCGCGTGCGGCGTCAAACAGGGCATGGGCGAGGGCCAACGTTTCGTCGTCGGCGGCCGTTTCGGGGCCGGTGGCCTCCGGGCCGGTGGGGTGGCTCATCGATGGGGTCCCTTCAGGAATCCGGTCTGGCGCCCGACAACCTGGCCGGCGTCGGGGGCGACGATCACTTCCTGGGCAGCGACGTAAGGCTCTTCGCCATCCATCACGGTCAGGGTTTCCTCCGCTGAAACGGAGCGCTTGACCACGGCCAAGGCCACCGGTCCCATTTCGAAGTGCTGCGCCACCGAAGTCAGAGTACCTACCTTGCGTTCCCCGGCAAATACGACACTGCCAACAGCGGGCAGCGTGTGCTGGGAGCCGTCCAGTTGCAGGAATACCAGCCTCCGCGGCGGGTGGCCCAGGTTGTGCACGCGGGCGATGGTCTCCTGGCCCTTGTAGCACCCCTTGTTCAAGTGAACCGAGGTCCTCAAGAGATCCAATTCGTGGGGAATGGTCTTCTCATCCGTTTCGGCGCCCAGGCGCGGCCGCCATGCGGCGATCCTCAAGGCGTCTGCAGCCAAGGACCCTGCCAGAGGCAGTCCGTCCACGGCGTTTTCAAGCTCGGCAACCGGGACCAGGTACTCAAACCACGGCCGCTCCAGCCCCGGGTGGGACTCTTCGGGGACGATGCTGTAGGCGTAGCCGCCAGGGCTGACATGCGGCCAGGGATCTTCCCATACCAAGCGGGATGACAACTGCTCCACAGCCTTGGTGGCACCCACCACCGCCCACTGCTCCGAGACATCCGTGATCTCCACGCGGAGCATGAACTTCATCTTGTTCAGCCATTCCGCCAACGGGGCCGCTTCCGCGCTCTCCACGATCAGCCAGATGGTTTCAGCGTCGTCGATGACCCTCGCGTCGAACTCGATGCGGCCTTGCACGCTGAGCATCAACAGTTCGCTGGAAACTCCGGGCTGCAGATTGGTGAGCTGCTGGGAGGACAGTGTGTTGAGCCAGCTCAACCGGTCCGGGCCGGAGACAGTCACTACGCCGCGGTGTGAAAGATCGACGACGGCGGTACCGGTTGCCAAAGCGCGCTGCTCACGCAGAGGCTCGCCATAGTGGGCCGCGACGCCGGCATCCAGACCAGTATCCTCGACAGCGCCAGGGCGCGACAACAGAAGGCTTTTGTAAGTCATATCCAGTAGAAGTCCTTGCGGCTCAGCGGTATTCCGGGTTTTCGAAATCAAATCGGGTGCCTGCTTTCCATTCCTCCGGCAAGTTGCCGTAGGCGGGAATGCCGCCTGCATCACGCAGGAGCTTGGCCATATGGAGCAGGTTCCACGTCATGAAGGTGGTGTTCCTGTTAGTAAAATCACTCTCCGGACCACCCGATCCTTCGTCCAAATAGCTGGGCCCGGGACCCACGGGGCCAATCCAGCCAGCGTCGGCTTGCGGCGGGATAGTGAAGCCAACGTGCTGCAGGCTGTACAGCACGTTCATGGAGCAGTGCTTGATGCCGTCCTCGTTGCCGGTGATCAGGCACCCGCCCACTTTCGGGTAAAACGCCCATTGGCCCCGGCTGTTCAGCTGGCCCGAATGCGCATACAGCCGCTCAATGAGTTTCTTGGTCTGCGACGAGTTGTCCCCCAGCCAGATGGGACCGGCAACCACCACGATGTCGGCATCCTTGACGGCCGGGTAGATCTCCGGCCACTCGTCCGACTTCCAGCCGTGCTCACGCATATCGGGATACACACCACTGGCGATGTCATGGTCAACGGTTCGGATGAGCCGGGTGGTGACACCCTGCTTCTCCATGATGTCCCGGCTGATCCTGATCAGGCCATCCGTGTTGCTGAGCTGTGGAGAGGGCTTGAGAGTGCCATTGAAAAAGACGGCCTTGAGGCCCTCATAGCCTCCCGGCTTGAGGTTGCTGTTCACTGTCTGCTCCTTCTGCTGGTTGCGTGCGGAACGAAAAGTGAGGCCTCGGGCCAAGTACGCCTTTCCCGGGTCAGGACACCTTGTGGAGGAAGGCAGAGGCGTGGGCTTCGAGAGCTTTACCGCTGGCGGCCACATCCCAACGCCACAAGAGGTTGCCGTCCACCAGGCCGAAGATCCGGGTGGCGGCGGTGTACTCCTTGGAGTGGCTGCCGCGCATCACCATGTCAGTGCTTAGCTGGATCTGCGGGCCCTTGATCTGGCCGTAATAGAGCTCTGTGATGCCGCCGGGGTGGGCGATCGAGACAGAGATATCGAAGCCGCCGTCTTTGTTGCGGCGCTCCTCAACGTCATCGGCCGTCTTGAGCACCGGAACGATGTCGGCCGGGATCAGCCCAGGACCGCCGTCGCCCTCCTGGAGCTTCCGCTCCAAAGCCCAGAAACCGGTCTCAACCGTCAGCGGACGCAGCTTTGTGCCGGCGTCATCAGCGAGCCAGGTTTCGGCCCGGTACTGCAGGTACGGAAGACCGTTATGGGTGAAGGAGGCATGCTGGACGAAATGCTCCGAATCCTCGTCACCGCTGCCGAGCCGGCCGCGGCCCTCCCACTCACCAATGAGCCAGGAAAGCGGGACGAGTTCAGGCGTCAGGTCTGTTGGGATCTCAATAGGCACAACGACTACCTTGCGTGGAAAGCAGGATCAGAAGGCTTACTTCTGGCCCTGGAAAAGGCGGTAAACGACAAAACCTGCAAACCAAGCCATGGCAACGCTTGCCAGGCCAAGGAGAACGAGGAAGAAGATTTCAAATGCGAGTACAGACATGATGCCATCCTAACCGTTAGTAGATGAGTAGTTTGTCAATGAAGTATGCCAAAGCCCCCACGGCCCAAACAGGCGCTACGCCCATTCCCACAGCTGCAGGAATGTTGAGGCGTCCCCGGCGGAGGGTGGTCATCCGCCGGAAGCACACCAGCACGGACCCCACCACGACGCCCACCAGGGCGGCGGGGAGGACCGCGATATCAGAGAAGACGAGGCCGGCCAGTGGCCCCATGAGGCCCGCCATCACCACACCAAGGGGCGCCACGATGCGGTCCGGCCAGCGGATGATTCCGATCAGGAGGGCCACAGCAGCGCTCAGGCCGGCCACCAGGACCATCTCCCGTACGCCGTTGAACCGGGCGCTGGCAATCCACCCGGCGCCCAGGCAGTTCAAAAGGACTCCCGCGCAACATCCCAGTGTGGATTCCAGGCGTTGGGCCTGGCCAGTGCCCCGGACCAGCTGGACGATGAACACTGCCATCACGCCCAAGGCAATAAAGGCCGGTGCTCCATCCAGGAACCCTGGTGCCGGCATGTACGCGGCAGTCACTGCTGATCCCGCGCCGGCCAAAGCGATGACGGATGCCAGCGTCTTCTTGGCCGGCACTCCAAGGAAATGGGGCCAGCCAATCCCGACAGCCGCGGACGCCGCGATGCCAACGCCCACCATGGCTTCCCGGGAAACGAAGGTGCTGGCCACGATGGCTGCGAGCGCCACGAGTCCAAATACCCCGATGCTCCAAGACTTCACTGTGTGCCGACCTCAATCCGATGCGCCTTACGACCTCTCGACAATCCTGCCTTAACCCGGCCCAATATGTCGTAATTCCGGCGCCTGCCCGTCACGAATCCCTGTCTGGCGGGGCCCTGATGGGTATACTCAGACTTCAACGGCGCACCGTGTTTGCCTTCATCCCGTTACAACGGGCAGAGGTGCACGCGCGCTGTGACCGACCGGTGAGACTCCGGTTTCGACGCCCGATGATGCGCGTAAAGCCCATTGGAGGAACTATGTCGCACATCCTGCTCCTAACGAACAGCACCGGCTCTTCGGTGGACATTCTGCCTGCCTTGGAATTGCTCAACCACCGCGTGCACATCCTCCCGGCAGAACCCACCGCCCTGCTCGAAACCGATCCTACGGACATCGTTTTCCTGGATGCCCGCAAGGACCTGGTGGGCGCCCGCTCACTGACGCAGCTGCTCAAGGCCACCGGCCTGAGCGCACCCCTCATGCTGATCCTCACGGAAGGCGGCATGGCTGCTGTCTCCTCCGCCTGGGCAGTAGATGACATCGTGCTGGACTCCGCAGGACCCGCCGAAGTGGAAGCGCGGATCCGCCTGGCCATGGCGCGAGCCGTCACCGGCGAAGAGGAGACCCAGACCGAGATCCGGGCTGCCGGCGTCGTGATCGACGAAGCGAGCTACACAGCGCGTGTGAATGGCCAACCCCTGAACCTGACGTTCAAGGAGTTCGAACTCCTGAAGTACTTGGCACAGCACCCGGGCCGTGTGTTCACCCGCCAGCAATTGCTGACCGAAGTGTGGGGCTACGACTATTACGGAGGCACCAGGACCGTGGATGTCCATATCCGGCGACTCAGGGCCAAGTTGGGCGTGGACCACGAGAACCTGATCAGCACGGTACGCAACGTCGGGTACCGGCTCACACTGGTCAGGCTCCCCGATGATGAACTCTCGGAAGCCTGAGCCTGCCCGCCGCTTCACCGAAGAACCCGCTGCAACAAAGCAGAAGAGGCCCGGATCCTTGTGGATCCGGGCCTCTTCTGCTTTTGGTGGAGGACATACGGGTCGAACGTATCGAGGCCACCCCACTGGTGGATCCCCCCAACACTCACTGACGAACCAGTCGAAAGCCGAGCGAGATAACGAGACTACCGCCGTTGCGCCGGGACATCAAATCACGCGGCTTGCGTGGGACGTATAGCCTTGCATCATGAGTCACGCGCATCCGGAAAACTGGCCCGTACTGATCATCAACGGCGCCTTGGACACCGAGCTCCTGAAAGACTTCAAGACCCTCGCCGCCGCTGCGGAGGAGTCCGACGGGAACCCTCCCCTCTCTGAGCAGACTCTGGTGATGCTGCGGGGTGTCGACGCGGGCGACCATTCCGTCCTCTCCTTTGCCCTCTATGCTCCTGACGAGGACTCAGATCCGGCCACCGCCGAGGACCTCGCGGGAATCGCCGTCGTCGTTGAAGGCCCGGACCAGAGCGGCGTGCTGGAGTTGGCCGTCCACCCGAGCTACCGCAACCAGGGTGTGGCGGGCAGGTTACTGGGCGCACTCCAGGGCAAACGAAGCCTTGACGGCTTGAGCGCCTGGTCCCACGGCAATCATGAAGCCGCCGCCGAACTCGCCGCGCGCTTCGGATACGGGCCAGTACGTGAACTGTGGAAGATGCGGCTGATGTCCTCGGCCTCTGCACTGCCCGACGCCGGCCTGCCGGATGGCGTCTCCCTCCGCGCCTTCGTGCCGGGCCAGGACGAGCAAGCATGGCTGGACGCCAACCGCGCAGCGTTCTCGCACCACCCCGAACAGGGTTCGATGACCCTGGCGGATCTGGAAGCCCGCAAGGCGGAGGACTGGTTCGATCCCGGGGGCTTCCTGTTGGCCGTCAATGACGGCGGCGAGCTGTTGGGATTCCACTGGACCAAGGTCCATCCCCGCCAAGGTCCGCACCCGGCCATCGGCGAGGTGTACGTGGTGGGCGTTACGCCGGCGGCCCAAGGGCTGGGTCTTGGCAAGGCGTTGACGGTAGCGGGTATCAACCATCTCCAGGACAAGGGCCTGCATGCGGTGATGCTCTACGTAGACGCCGACAACGCAGCTGCGGTAGCCCTTTATCAGAAACTCGGCTTCGTTCGTTGGGATACCGACGTGATGTATGGTCCGGTAACCAAAAATTAACCTTGGGAGATCGCCGGACGGAAAGCCGGTGACATCTTGGATTCGGGCACCACAATTGCTTGTAATGTGGGAGGAAACCCCGTCCTGAGCTTAGGAGAACCCCATGCAGCCGGACCCCGTCGGCACCGCCGGATCCACCTCGAAGGGTGCAACCCTGCCCCCGCGCTTCGGATCATCGGAAGTGCCGGCCTCGCGAGCCACCCAGGACCGCATCGATATTCCTGAGTTTGCACCGAGCCTGGAGCCGGAAGGCGACATCTCCCCGGACCGTTTCCTGGACCGTGAGCTGAGTTGGCTTGCGTTCAACTCCCGCGTACTGGAGCTCGCCGAGGATCCTGACCTGTTCTTGCTGGAACGCGTCAACTTCCTCTCGATCTTCGCTTCCAACCTGGACGAGTTCTTCATGGTCCGGGTGGCCGGCCTCAAGCGCCGCATCGCCACCGGCCTTGCCGTCCCTTCCCCCGCAGGGCTGAGCCCCATCGAGGTGCTGGAGCAGATCGGCGAAGAGGCCCATAAGCTGCAGGAACGCCATGCGCGGGTCTTCGCAGAGCAGATCCGCCCTGCCCTGGCTTACGAGCACATCCACATCATGCACTGGCACGAACTCGATGAGGATGCCCGCCACCGGATCAGCATCATGTTCCAGGAGAAGGTCTTCCCGATCCTGACCCCCTTGGCCGTGGACCCAGCCCACCCCTTCCCGTACATCTCCGGCCTCTCCCTGAACCTCGCCGTGATCGTGAGCAATCCGATCAGCGACAAGGAACTCTTTGCCCGTGTGAAGGTTCCGGACCAGCTCCCCCGCCTCATCTCGGTGGACGGTCCCCGTGCGGGTGCCATCCCTGGCCGCGTGGCCCGGTTCATCGCCTTGGAAGAAGTCATCGCTGTCCATCTGGATAAGCTCTTCCCCGGCATGGAGGTGCTGGAGCACCATACCTTCCGTGTCACCCGCAATGAGGACCTGGAAGTAGAAGAGGACGACGCCGAGAACCTCCTGCAGGCCTTGGAGAAGGAACTGCTGCGCCGCCGCTTCGGCCCTCCCGTGCGTTTGGAAGTCACCACGGACATCAACCCGAACATCAAGGCACTGCTGATTCGGGAACTTGGGGTTGAGGAGTCAGAGGTCTACTCTGTGCCTGCTCCCCTGGATCTCCGCGGGCTGTCCGCGATCAGCGGCATCGACCGCGCCGATCTTCACTACCCCAAGCACGTGCCGCACACCTCGCGATACCTCAACGAGTCTGAGACGTCCAAGGCCGCGAATGTCTTTGCCGCCATGCGGCGACGCGACATCCTGCTCCACCACCCGTACGACTCGTTCTCTACGTCCGTCCAGGCCTTCCTGGAGCAGGCAGCCGCGGACCCTAAGGTCCAGGCCATCAAGCAGACGCTGTACCGCACATCCGGCGACTCCCCCATCGTCGACGCCCTGATCGACGCAGCAGAGGCGGGCAAGCAGGTCCTGGCCCTTGTTGAGATCAAGGCACGCTTTGACGAGCAAGCGAATATCTCCTGGGCCCGCAAGCTGGAACAGGCCGGCGTGCACGTGGTCTACGGCATCGTTGGCCTGAAGACGCACTGCAAGTTGTCCTTGGTAGTCCGTCAGGAAGTGGATGGCCTGCGCCGTTACTGCCACATCGGCACGGGCAACTACCACCCCCGTACGGCCCGCTACTATGAGGACCTCGGCCTGCTGACGGCAAATGAGCAAGTGGGCGAAGACCTTTCCAAGCTCTTCAACCAGCTCTCCGGCTACGCCCCCAAGTCCACTTTCAAGAGGCTTCTTGTGGCACCGCGATCGGTCCGGGCCGGGTTGGTGGACCGAATCGAAACCGAAATCCGCAACGCCCGCGCCGGCATCCCGGGGCTCGTTCAGATCAAGGTCAACTCAATGGTGGACGAAGCCATTATTGATGCCCTCTACCGTGCCTCACAGGCCGGCGTGAAGGTTGACGTGGTGGTCCGCGGTATCTGCTCGCTGCGTCCGGGCGTGCCGGGGCTCAGCGAAAACATCACTGTCCGTTCCGTCCTTGGCCGGTTCCTTGAACACTCACGCGTCTTTGCCTTTGGCAATGGCGGTGAGCCCGTGGTGTACATCGGCTCAGCCGACATGATGCACCGTAACCTGGACCGCCGCGTGGAGGCCCTGGTCCAGCTGGCCAGCAAGGAAGACACAGCAACGGTCATGGACCTGATGCGTCGGTACGTGGACGACGGAACGGCGAGCTGGCACCTGGACAACCAAGGCCATTGGACGAGGTTCCACCTGGACCAGGACGGCAAGCCGCTCCTGGACATGCAGTCCTGGCTTCTGGAATCGCGTTCACGGCAGCGCGCATCGGCCCGGCGGTAAAGGAACCACTTGAACAGCGATACCCCCGTGCAGGATCAGACAGACCACCCCGGTGAGCCGGTTGCCGTAGTTGCAGCCGGCGCTATTCCTTGGCGCGTCAGCAAGGGCGCCCTTGAGGTTCTTCTGATTCACCGGCCGCGCTACGACGATTGGTCATGGCCCAAAGGAAAGCTCGACGCCGGCGAAACCGTCCCGGAGTGCGCCGCGCGTGAAGTGTGGGAGGAGATAGGCCTCCAGGCGCCGCTGGGCATACCGCTCCCCGCGATTCACTATCATGTGGCCGCTGGCCTGAAAGTGGTTCGGTACTGGGCCGTTAAGGTTAATGGGGCACAGCTCCGCCCTGACGGCAAGGAAGTAGACAGCGTCATGTGGTGCAGTCCGGACCGTGCGGCTTCCTTCCTGAGCAATCCCACGGACGTGGAGCCCCTGGAATATCTTGAGAAGGCTCACGTCCGCGGTGAACTGGACACGTGGCCGTTGGTGTTGATCCGCCATGCCAAGGCAAAACCCCGGTCCTCGTGGACCAAGGCTGAGGGTGACCGCCCGCTGGCCGCCACGGGTCAGCGGCAGGCAGTGGCAGTGCAACGCCTGTTGGAGGTATGGAAACCACAGCGGGTGGTGACCAGCCCGTGGACCCGCTGCGTAGCCACCATTGCCCCTTATGCCAAGGCCAGCGGGGCCAAGGTGAAACTGGTGGAAGCCCTCACGGAGCACAACCATCAGCGCTCTCCCAAGAAGACGGCTGCGGCGGTCGAGGCATTGTTCGATAAGCAGGTGCCAATCGCAGTCTGCACTCATCGCCCGGCGCTGCCCACGGCCCTTAAGCAGCTGGGCCAGCACATGTCGCAGGCGCTGCGGGCTCTCCTTCCCACCACTGACCCCTTCCTTTCTCCCGGCGAGGTCATCGTCTGCCAGGTGGCCCGGGGATCCGAGCGGAAGATTGTGTCCGTGGAACAGGTCAAGCCCTTCGACGACTAACGCGCAACGCGCACCATCCCCCACAACTTTTGTATCAAATGCTTGATACATTGATAGCAAGCATTTGATACAAAGACTTGGGGGTCTTCGTCGTGTTCTTGAGCCTGCCACCGCTGTTGTTCCTGGGCCCTGTTGTGGGCGCGGTGATCGTGTACCTGTTCCTTCGGATGCAGGTGTGGTCGAAACCGGATGCCCAATCCGTCGCGTCGCACGGCCTCTGGGTGGGCATCATCGGGTGGATGGCCAGTTCCCTGCAGGGAGCCATGAATACGGGGATCCTGCGGGTGAATCCAACTGCGTCAAGCGCGCCGGCCACTGCCGAGCAGATAGCCAGCGCATTGGCGTGGCCAATTCTGGCCTGCCTCGCTGTCCATGCGTTGGGCCAGCTGAGCTACCCAGCACCCAAGGCGCCCCGCCGGTACGCCGAACTGGCCGTCCGAAGGATCAGGGACTTCCTTCCCCGCAAACTTGCCTGGACCACCGCCACGATCTTTGCATTCGCAGCGTTGGTCATTGCCTGGATTGCCACGCTCCCGGCCCACACACCGGTGCTGCCCACCCCACCGGGCCAGGCGCCGCCGTTGGATAACGGATACATGGGTCAAGGGCAGGAGGGCAGGATTCACGGGTGGGAGCTGGCCGCCTGGCTGGGCGGGGCCTTGCTGGTTCTCGCCCTGGGAACGTGGCTGGTCCTCCTGCTGATTGCTCGACGGCGACGCTTGGAAACGCTGGATGGTGCCGACAACAGTGTCTTGAGGTCCATAGCCGCCAACCGTTTGCTCCGGACGGTGGCCACCATCGCAGCCGGGCTCGCGGGCATCGCCGGGAACTTCGCAGCACAGCCAGCTCCCGGAGCCTTGTGGCAGTCGTCCTGGTTCAATGCGCTTGGCTTGGTCAACATGGCTGTACTCCTGGTCATGTGGTGGTGGCGCGTTCCCGAACTCCCGTCACTCCTCACAGAAAACAAGACCATCAGTGCCACTACGCTCCGCACTGATCCACGAACCCACGGGGCAGCCCGGCTCAGTCTCTCCATCGGCGCCGCGTTGGGTGTGGTGGGCGGAACTGCGGCACTGGCCGGCTACACAGCGATCCTCATCCCGGCCCGAACACCTGAGCCGTGGGCTTTTCCATCGATCACCGGCATGATCGCCGTGATTCTCTTGGCTGCCATAGCAGCGGGCGATCTCCTGACAGCCAGGAACTATGGAGCCTCCAACGCTCCGGTACAGTGGCCGCTCCAACCCGTTTCCCGGGGGTTGCTGTCCTTTGCGATAGGCAGCGCCCTGGTGTTGGCACTGGCTGTGGCTTTCGCTGTGGCTGGAGAAGTAAAGCCATTCAGCCCCAAGACGTGGCCGGCATCTGTTCTTGTCTCCATGGTGGTGGCACTGGCCGGCGCAGCAGCCATCCTGAAAGTGCGCCGCCGTCGAGGTATCCCCGAGTCAATCGGGAACACAGGCCTGGACGCCGCGCTGCGGGCCATCAGCATGTACCGCATAGTCAGGACGCTGGCCGCGTACTGCTTGGGACAGGCAGCCGTCCTGCTGATCAGCACCGGCAACGCCTGGTATGGATTCTTCCCGCCCAAACCAGGCCTCGATCCTATTGGCCCCAGCCCACTCCCCACGATCGGCATCGTACTGGCCGTCATCGCCGTCATGGTCTCCGTGACACCGGTTCGCAGCCTTTTCCGGAAGATCCCCCGCGGCGACGCCGCCAAGCACGAGGAACGCGCGCAATGACCGCCGGGATCACGGTGGATCTGGCGGATCCCGTCCCGCCGTACGAGCAGATCCGCAGGCAACTCAGCTCCTTGATCGCCGTCGGGGTCCTTGAACCCGGTAGCCGGCTGCCCACGGTCCGCAGCCTGGCCGCTGACCTGGGCATCGCCGCAGGGACCGTCGCCCGCGCCTACAAGGAACTGGAGCAGTCCGGGCTGATTGAATCACGACGCCGGAACGGTACCGTCGTCGTCGGGCCGCCCCGGGTGCCGCACGGCATGGCGGGTGGAGATGTGGCGGTGATTGCCGGCGTCGACGCTTTGATCCTGACAGCGCGCGACGCGGGTGTGAGTGATGAAACGCTCATTGATCTTCTTCGTGGCCGGCTGGCAAGTAAGCTGGACTCGTGAGCATCCCCACCCCATATGAAGACCTCCTGCGCGATGTCATGGCCAACGGCACGCACAAGTCGGACCGCACCGGAACCGGAACGCGCAGCGTTTTTGGCCGCCAGTTGAGGTTCGATCTTGCCGAGAGCTTCCCGCTGATCACCACCAAGCGGGTGCATTTCAAGTCCGTGGCTGTGGAGCTCCTGTGGTTCCTGCGCGGCGACTCGAACGTGAAGTGGATGCAGGACCAAGGCGTCTCCATCTGGGACGAATGGGCGGATGCCGACGGCGAGCTTGGCCCCGTCTACGGCGTGCAGTGGCGCAGTTGGCCCACCCCCGACGGCGGGCACATTGACCAGATCTCTGACCTGATGTCCAACCTCGCCTCCAACCCGGACTCGCGGCGGCACATTGTGTCCGCATGGAATGTGTCCGAACTCAAGGACATGGCCTTGCCTCCGTGCCATGCCTTCTTCCAGTTCTACGTGGCTGACGGCAAACTGTCCTGCCAGCTGTACCAGCGCTCCGCGGACACGTTCCTGGGCGTGCCCTTCAACATTGCCTCCTACGCCCTGCTGACCCGCATGGTGGCGCAGCAGCTTGGGCTTGAGCCCGGCGAATTCGTCTGGACCGGAGGAGATGTCCACGTGTACGACAACCACGTTGACCAAGTGGCCGAGCAACTCAGCCGCGAGCCGTACGACTACCCGCAGCTGAAGATCCTCCGCAAGCCGGACTCCATTTTCGATTACACGCTGGATGACTTCGAGGTTGTGGACTACCGCCACCACCCCACCATCAAGGCGCCGATCGCGGTATGAGCACCTCTTCTTCCGACATTCCGGCACAGCTTCCCAGCGTCATTTTCACCCAGGAGACTGCCGCCACCATGACCGGCATCGGCATGATCTGGGCGCAGACCACCTCTGGCGTGATCGGCAAGGACGGCAGCATGCCGTGGCACCTGCCGGAGGATCTGAAGCACTTCAGCCAACTCACCACAGGCCACCCTGTCATCATGGGCCGCAAGACCTGGGAGTCCTTCCCGGAGAAGTACCGCCCGCTGCCCGGACGCACCAACATCGTGGTGACCCGCAACGCTGAATGGGCCTCCACGCCCGAGGCGGAGGGCGCTTTGGTGGTCTCCTCCCTTGACGATGCCCTGCTGGAATCACAGTTCGCACCCGGCGGCCACAAGGTGTGGATCATCGGCGGTGCCGAGATCTTCGAACAGTCCATGGGCATCGCCAACCTCGCGGTGATTACCATCATCGACGCCGACTGTGAGGGCGACACTTTCGCACCGGAACTCGGTGACGACTGGACCTTCGACACCATGGCGCCGGCCGAGGGCTGGCTCACCGCCAAGAACGGCACGAACTTCCGGTTCACCACGTGGCGACGGAAAGAAAGCTAGGAAAGCAGTATGTTGAAAAAACCTGAAACCCTGTTCGTGCTGGGCTACATGCTGCTGCCGCTCTTCGCCCTGATCTCCGCCATTGTGGGGCTGACCATGATCCTGGGTGGCAACCGGATTGTTGGCATCATCATCCTGGTGGTGGTGACGCAGGTATTTACCTTCGGTGCGTTCTTCGCCCTGCGCAAGCGCAAGGCCGTGTTGCTGCAAGAACCCGACATCGGACACTAGCCGCAGCGGGAGGCGCGCAGGCCGCCCGGCCAGGAGCCGACGTCGTACGTCGCACGCGTGACGTAACCAACAGCGGCAGTTTGCTCCCAAAGTTTAGACTTGGTGAATGACTACAGCAGCTAATCCGTCCGTAGGACTGGTCGGTTGGCGTGGCATGGTCGGCTCCGTCCTGATGCAGCGCATGCAGGAAGAGAACGACTTCGCCAACATCAACCCGGTATTTTTCTCCACCTCGAACGCAGGAGGTGCCTCCCCGTCCTTCGCTGATGGGGCCGGCAAGCTCGAGGATGCGTTCGATATTGAGACGCTGGCCAAGCTGCCGATTATTGTCACTGCCCAGGGCGGCGACTACACCAAGCAGGTCCATGGCGAACTCCGCAGCCGTGGCTGGGACGGCCTCTGGATCGATGCTGCTTCCACCCTGCGCATGAATGACGATTCGATCATCGTGCTGGATCCCATCAACCGAGATGTCATCGATGCCGGCCTTTCCGGTGGCGTGAAGGACTTCATCGGCGGCAACTGTACGGTCTCCTGCATGCTCATGGGCCTCGGGGGCCTGTTCAAGAACAACCTCGTGGAGTGGGGCACCTCCATGACGTACCAGGCCGCATCCGGCGGCGGCGCCCGCCACATGCGCGAGCTCCTGAACCAGTTCGGCACCCTCAACAATGAGGTCAGCAGCGAACTGGACGACCCCGCATCGGCCATTCTGGAAATCGACCACAAGGTTCTCGCAGCACAGCGCACCGGTGTGGACGCCACGCAGTTCGGTGTGCCGCTGGCAGGGTCCCTGATTCCCTGGATCGATGCCGACCTCGGCAACGGCCAGTCCAAGGAAGAATGGAAAGCCGGAGTGGAGACCAACAAGATCCTTGGGACCGGAAACGGCACAGCCGGCAAGGACCACATCGCCATGGACGGCCTGTGCATCCGCATCGGCGCCATGCGGTCCCACTCCCAGGCCCTCACTCTCAAGCTGCGCGAAGACCTGTCCGTCACGGAGATCGAGAACCTCCTGGCCAAGGACAACGAGTGGGCCAAGGTCATCCCGAACACCAAGGAAGCGTCCATGGCGGACCTGACCCCGGTGGCTGCATCCGGCACGCTTGACATCCCTGTGGGCCGTATCCGCAAGCTCGAAATGGGCCCGGAGTACATCAGCGCCTTCACCGTGGGCGACCAACTCCTGTGGGGTGCGGCCGAGCCGCTCCGCCGCATGCTCAACATCGCCACGGGCAAGCTCTAGCCCCTGCATTCAGTACGTCGCTAAACCCGCTGTTCCGTTGCTGTCCCGCACCGGAACAGCGGGTTTTCCACGTGTTAGGGGGTTCAGCCGGCCATGAACTTCAGGTAAGCACGACCCTGGGCCTGGAACGAGCGCTCAGCGGCCGGACCCAGCTGCCCTGTGAATGGCTCCGGCACGACACCGACGGCTTTGCCTTTCACCGTCCGCGCCCACGTCCCCACAACCTCACCGCCGGACACCATGATTCGCTTGAACACGCCGTTCTTCCCCGGCACCACCAACCCGGCGAACTCAGGGGCCAGGACCAGGCTCCGGTCCTGGTACCCGAGCAGATACTCATCGAAGCCGGGGAGAGCCAGCAGCGAGCGGGCGCCGGGGACGCCGTCGTCGAGCATTGCTGCCGTCTCCGGCGAAAGCCAGTAGCTGGCGCCGCCAAACGCCACCTCAACCAAACGATCCTGCACCTCCTTGAGGGCGGCACGTGCCTCGGTGAGCGGCACCTGGCTCCACCACGAGAAGTCCCTGACTGTCGCGGGGCCATGGCTGCGGATGTAGCGGAACAGCAACTCGGCAATCCCTTCCCCACGCCCCAGGTCCCGCGATTGCGGGATCCAGTCCTCGAAAGGCACGAACAGTTGCTGAACGCCCACCTTGCCGTTGGACACCGCCATGGGCCCTTGAACGAGCAGTGCGCGCTGGCACAGGCTGCCGAGCAAGTGGATGCCGCGTTGGGCCTTGGTGATCTGGCCTGCTTCCTCGAACGCCTGGAAGAGCTGCTCCCGGCTGGCACCGGCTGCGCCCTCTGTGGTTTTGAGCTCCTCAACGGTTTTGAAGGCGATGTCCCGGCAGTGGCTGATGTCGTCCGCGGTGATGGCCAGCTCGCGATGACGCCCTGCCACCATATTCATCAGCCTGTCGCTGGTGATTCCCAGTATCCACCGCAGGTCTTCAGGCGCGAGCAGGTGCAGGGTACCGCGCATCGGCCACGAACGGACCACGGTCCCGGCGTCGAGGGCTCTGCGGACATCCGAGGCCGCAGTACCGGGGACGCGCTGTCCCACCGCCCACAAGGCAGAGCCCAGGTCCTGTGCCTGCATGGCCGTCATCCAACGGACGGCGTCCGGGACTGAGGGAAACCCACCGGCCACCAGGCCTTGGCTGGCGAGCCGCAACCGGCCCATGACGCGCGGACTGAGGGTGGTGCGGGCTGAAAGCATGCTTCATCCTAAAAGGGCCTGCGGGCACAGGGAACCTTGCCGCGCTTCCCAGCCGCCTACCAGCAGCAGATCCTAGGATGGATTCATGCTTTTCGGTGATCTTGCTCCGTTTGTGCGGCCGCTGAGCCGGTGGTTGGCTACCGCCGGCTGGTTCTGCACGCTGGTAGGACTGGGCGCCGGGTTGATTGTGGCAGTGGGGACGGGCGTGAGCCTCTCCCCTTCCATGCAGGCCATCCAAACCGCCAGCTTGGTTGCCACGGCCGCAGCCGCGCTCCTGATCGGAAGTGCTGCGGCCAGCCAGCCCGTAGCCGAACGGGACGACGAGGCTCCAGAGCCTTGGTTCTACCCGGCGGCGGCAGCCCAGGTCCGCAGCTTCCTGCTTGGATCCATCGTGATGCTTCTGGGACTGCTGGGCTTCGCCATGGCCGGGCTGTTCATGCCCAGCGGACCATCCCCGCAAAGCATCGCATTCAGCCAGATCTTCCTGCTTGGCTCCGTCAGCTGCGGACTCACTTTCCTGCTGCTCAACAGGATCCTGCCCATCGCCGAGCGGCGGACGCGCTAACACCTGGGCCACGCTCCGCAAAGGGGCGGCATCCGGGGGAATGCCTAGAGGCTGACCCCGATCAGCAACGGCTCAGGGTGCAGTTCAATACCAAAACGTTCGACGACGCCGGTCCTCACCTCGCGCGCGATGGCCACCATGTCCGCGGTGGAGGCTGACCCCCGGTTGGTGATAGCCAAGGTGTGCTTGGTGGACAGGGATGCCCGCCCACCGGAAACGCTGGTCTCCTCAAGCCCGAATCCCTTGCCAAAGCCAGCGTGGTCGATGAGCCAGGCTGCGGAGAGCTTCACCAGTCCATCAGATCCAGCAGGATACTGGGGTGCATTGTCCGGCAGCCCTGCTGCACGATCCGCAGGCACAATCGGGTTGGTAAAGAACGAGCCCGTGGAATACGTGTCCCGGTCTGCCGCGTTCAGGACCATGCCCTTGGACGCGCGGAGCCGGAGCACTTCCCGACGCACATCGTTGGAGTAGGCGCGCTTGCCTGCGTCCACCCCCAGGACCCGGGCCAGCTCAGCGTAGCGGATGGGGGCACTCATTCGGCCCAGCGGCAACTGGAACTCCACCGTCAGCACCACGTAGCGGGGCGAACCCTCAACAGTGGTCTGCTTCAGGATCGAATCGCGGTAACCGAATCTGAGCTCGGAATTGGTGAAGGTCTGGACTGCGTTGCGCTCACGGTCCCATGTCCGCACGGCCGCAATGGTCTGTGAAACATCGGCTCCGTAAGCCCCCACGTTTTGAACGGGAGTGGCGCCGGTGGCCCCCGGAATCCCGGACAAAGCTTCCAGCCCGGACCATGCATGCAACACGGCGTGCTCCACCAGCGCATCCCAGTTGTGGCCGGCCTGCACCACCACGGACACACCGCCACAGCTGTCTTCGGAGTTCACGGTGAAGCCCTCGGACGCGATTTTCAGGACAGTCCCGGGGTAGCCGTCGTCCGAAATCAGGAGGTTGGAGCCACCGCCGATGATCAGCAGTTTCTCGCCGGCAGCGTCGGCCGAGCGAACGGCGTCGATGATGTCAGCTTCGGTACGGGCCTCCACAAAGTTTCCTGCGGGGCCGCCTACAGCGGCTGTGGTCAATTCGGAAAGCAGCGTTTGGGTCACCAATCAAGCCTAACGGGCTTCGTTGGCGTGCATGGACTGTGCCTGTTGCTTACCGGACAGGGGGGCCAGGAAGAAACTCACCACCAGCAGCGCCAACGGGGCCAGCAGCGAATGGAGGATCCCGAAGTGTTCGGCCAGAAGCCCCAGCAGCGGCGGACCACAAAGAAACGCCCCGTAGCCGATGGTTGAGACCACCGAGACGCGGGCCGCCGCGTGGACCGGGTCATCGGCGGCAGCGGACATCCCCACCGGGAACCCGAGCGATGCGCCAAGGCCCCACACGGCCAGGGCCACGAACGCGAGCCACGGAGCAGGGGCAAAAACGAAGAGCGCAAGACCCACGACGGCCGTGGCCGAGCACCAGCGCATCACCAGCACCCGTCCGAACCGGTCCAGGATGGACGTTCCCGCGAAGCGACCGATGGTCATGAACGTGACAAACAGCCCATAGCCAATTGCACCTGCGGCATCCGTTTGTCCATGGCCGTCAGCAAGTGCCAGGGCCACCCAGTCGCCGGCAGCGCCTTCGGCCAGCGCCAGGCCGAGGACCAGGACGCCGATCAGCAAGGTCCGGCGGTCACGCCAGGCAAGGGCAACAAGCCGCTTGTTGTCCAGCGGTGCCGGAGCTTCGCCTTGGGTACCCTCCCGGTCCGCCGACTCTGCGGTGATAATCGGGAGCGGTCCAGTGGACGGATCCTGGAAAGTATCTGGTTGAGCCGGGCGGAAAGTTTGCTGCGCGGGCGCTGTTTTCTCCGCGCGGAACCAGAAACCGGCGGTCACCACTGACGCCGTAACTACCACCCCGGAGATCAGGAAATGCCAGAACACCGGCAGGTGCACGGCAGCTGCCCAGGCACCAAAACCAGCAGCCGCTACGGTACCGAGGCTGAATGCACCATGCAGGTGCGGCATGATGTGGCGTTCCATGGCGCGCTCGAGGGCTGCTCCCTCCACGTTGGACGCTGTGTTCCAACTGGCCGTGCCGAGGCCAAGCACCACAAGTCCGGCCGCCACCACCAGCGGATTCGCCGCAACTGAAGCACCAAAACCCACAGTCACCAGGCCAACACCCACCATGGAGCTGCCGATCCTGGTGGTCAGCTTGGGCCCAAGCCGCAGCACGATGAGACCTGATGCGGAGATCGAAATGAACGATGCGACGGTCATGCACATCAGCAAAAGCCCGATGCCGCCGGGCGTGAGATCCAGTCCGTCGCGGATGGCGGGCAGACGCGACACCCACGTGGCAAACGCGATGCCGCTGGCAGCGTAGGAAGCAAGAACAGCGGCGCGCCACCGCGACATTTCAGTCGGAGTGGCGCGCCGTTGGAAGGTATTCAGTTGGTTCAAGAGACCTTCACAACCGCCTGGGACTTCATGAGGACTTTTTGGCCGGCAGCCACGACGGTGAGGTCGATGCGCGCGGTGCGGGCATCGGCGTCGAGCGCGCCCACTACGCCGGTGACGTCAATGACAGCGCCGGCTTCACCAGAGCCCGTGGTGTCGGTGACGATGACGGGCTTGGTGAATCGGGTCTGGTAATCGACGACGGCGGCTGGATCGCCCGCCCAGTCACTGACCAGTTGCACTGCGGCACCCATGGTGAACATACCGTGGGCTATGACGCCCGGCAGCTCAACGGAGGTCGCGAACGCTTCGTTCCAGTGGATGGGGTTGAAGTCGCCGGAAGCTCCCGCGTACTTGACCAGATCCTGGCGGGTAACGTCAATGCTGCGGGTGCCAATCTCCTGGCCAACCGTCAGTTCTTCGAATGTGGGGCTCATGGTTACTGTCCCTCTCCGCGGACCAGGATGGACGAGGTGGTGGTGGCGACCCTTTCGCCTGACGCGGTGGAAATTTCAGAGCGCGTGGTGATCATGGCTCCCCCACCCATGGCACGGACGCCGTCGACGTGCAGTTCGGCCACCAGGCGGTCGCCGGCAACGATGGCGCGGTGGTGGGTGAAGCGCTGGTCGGCGTGGACCACGCGGGAAAAATCGATGCCCGATTCAGGGTCCTCCACCAACTGCGCATCAGCGCGCTGGGCGACAATAATGGCAAACGTTGGCGGGGCGACGAGGTCGCTGTGGCCCAGGGCCTTGGCTGCCTCAACATCGAAATGCGCGGGGTTGCTGGCTTTCACAGCCTTCGCGAACTCGCGGATCTTTTCACGGCCGACGTCGTAAACCTCTGCGGCAGGGTAACTGCGACCCTGCAGGTCCGGATTAATACTCATGGTCCAACCCTATCGGGCCACGGGAAATTGCTGCCCCGCTGAGCGGGCCTTACTTCTTGTAGGTCTTGCGAATCTTTTGGCCTCGAATGACCAGTCCGGTGACATGCAGCAACAGACCCACACCGATCACGGGCAAGGACGCCATGGCCAGCCCTTGGTTGCCGGAGGTGTTTCCGACAATGGACAGGATGAGTCCGACGGCGATCAGTCCCATGGCGCTGAAAACCAGCGCTTTGTAGGACGTGGAGGCGGTGGCCCAGAATTCGTTCAGCACCGTCCAAGTCTACCGGGGCGCGGTTGGTGGGTTCGCGTGGGCCGGGTAACGGGAGGTGAGTGCGTTGCGAGGCCTGCTTTGCGCCCATAAACCCAGGAATACCCCGCAAACCGGGCCCCACAACTTAAGAGCACGGAAGATGAGGGGTCAGAAGAGCGAGTCCTGCAGCGCCGGGATCTCCGTGGTGTGAGGGCCCAACTCGATCTTGCGGCCCTTCAACCCACCGAGGTCCGCCACGAAGCTGCCCTCGATGTCATTGCCCGAAGCCTCTGGAAGGCCTGCCAAGGCAACCGCCCCTGAAAGCGCGTGGACCCGCAGCCCGTGCCCGCCGGCGTCGAAAGTTGCCGGGTAGGGGTGGCGCCGGCCTCCCCCAGCACCCGCCACACAGAGCCGCTCGGCAAATTCCGGGCGATCCCACTCTTCCTCCACCACCGAGTAACCGGTCAGGGCAAGGCCGCCCAACAGTTCGCGCACAGTGCGGGCGTGCCGGCGGTTCACCGCCGAAAGCTCGACGGCGGCACGCGGCTCCACAAGTCCGGCCACTTTTGCGGCGGAGCGGACCTGCTGGACGAGGCCGAGTTCGCGGGTCACGAGGTCCTCGAGCACGCGAACAACCCGTCCGTCCTCCGCATGGGCCACATAGGAAGCGTGGACGGCGCCTTGCTCGGCAAGCCGGTTCCATTTGCGCTGCCCCGAGGCCGTGCCAACTTTGGTGGCGCCGTTGGCGAAGGTGGCCACATAGAGCCAGTGCGGCTGCATGAGGTAGGCACGCAGGCCTGTGGGAACGGAACCGCCCCGGTGGAAATCGTGCATCAAGCGGGAATCGTCGCGCGCAAAGCACGCCCCGCACTGCTTGCCGCGCTCGGCCGGCGACTCGCTGCGGCAGGGAACATGCGTGCGGTCTCCCGGGCCGTGAACCTTGGTGTGGCCGAGGCACCACAGGCCGGGGATAACGCGCAGGCCCAGGGCTGAACCCTGGGCCAACGCAATATCAGTGAACCCTGCGTCCGGCGAGAACATCCTCAAAGCCGGTGACGAAGAGTCCCAAACGACTCCGTGAACCAGCATGGTTACAGGGAAGGCTGCACTCCGAAAGCGACCGCAAGCTTCATGATCTTCTCAGCGCGGCCCAAACGCGGGAGATCGGAACCGTCGCGGATGACGCGGCCGTTGGCCTCGAAGTCGTTCATGAAGTCCGTAGCCCAGGCAACGTCCGACGGCGTGGGGCTGATGACCTCGTTGATCACGGTGGTTTGGTCGATGGCCAGGCAAAGCTTGCCGGTCATGCCCATGGTCACCGTGATACCCGTCTGCTCGCGCAGGATGGGGTGATTGGTGCCGACAGTGGGGCCGTCGATGGGGCCCGGCAGGTTACCCACGCGGCTGGCGACGACGAGCTTTGCGCGCGGGTAGGCCATGGCCTCCGGGGTTGCCGCCATTCCAGTGTCGCGGCGGAAGTCGCCCGAGCCGAAGGCCAGGCGGAAGGCACCCTGGGCGCGTGCGATGTGGTTGGCTTCCTCAATGCCGAGGGCAGACTCCACCAGGGCAACCACGGGGGTCTTGCCGTCCATGCGGTGGTAGGACTCAGTGACCTGGTCAGCCGACTCGGTCTTGGCGAGCATCACGCCGAGCAGGCCGGGAGTACCACGCAGGCCCGCGAGGTCATCGGCCCAGAACTTGCTGGTGGCGTCATTGATACGGACCCAGGCCTGGCCGCCTGCGGTCAACCAGTTCACGACATTCTCACGCGCAGCATCCTTCTGCGACGGGTCCACGGCATCTTCAATGTCCAGGATGATGGCGTCAGCGCGTGAACCCGCAGATTCATCAAAAAGCTCCGTTTTCATGGCGTTCACAAGGAGCCAGGAACGGGCGATGTCGGCGGGAATGTTGCGGGTAGGCCGAATGGACTCGGCGGCGATGCTAGACGTCATGTATCTACCGTATCCGCCCTGCGGGCCGCAAGGCGAAGAAATCCGCCCGCTTGTGAGGATCAATACGAACTAAACCCCATATGACTGTGGGGTCCAACAGTATGAACGTCCGACGACGGTACCCGCCAGTCATATCCGGCGCGCCGGTCGCTGTTGTTCACAGTGCTCAACGCGGCGACTTGTGTCCCCCGGTTGCCCGGAATTGCCCAGGATTTCCTCCCGTGTCGGGCTGTTTCGCAGAGTTTCCAGGCGTTACCCGGGCGCTTCCCAGCCGCCGTCCCCATGGGCTTTCATCGTTCCCAAGCCTTTGCACAAGGTCCCCGGGCCTTTGCCTGGCCCGGCCACCCAACACCCCCAACCATCGAAAGTAGCTCCCATGAAACTGCATCTGCCCCTCCTGAGCGTCGCGGCCGCCGTCGTACTAGCGCTGACGGTGTCCGGCTGCGGCGGTGCAGCCGAAGCAGGACAAGCCAACCAAGCCGGCAACGAGGTCAAGGAGCTCCGGTACCAGGGCTCGGCCAACAACGTGACCTTCCCTGAACTTGCTGCGGACCTTGGCTACCTGGGCGACCTGAAACTGAACTGGGTGGGTAACACCACCAGCGGTCCGCAGGACATCCAGTCAGCTGCGACCAACCAGACCGATTTCGGCGGGGCGTTCTCCGGAGCGGTGGTCAAGCTGATCGAAGCCGGCGCACCCGTCAAGGCAGTGACAAATTACTACGGCTCGGATGAGAAGACCTTCAGCGGCTATTACGTGAAGGCGGACAGCACCATCAAGGAACCACGTGACTTGATCGGGAAGAAAATTGCCGTCAATACCCTGGGCGCGCACCACGAAGCCGTCATCAACACCTGGCTGACCAAGAACGGACTCAGCCAGGACGAGATCAAGCAGGTCCAGCTGGTCCCGCTGGCACCCAACGACACCGAGGAAGCCATCCGTCGCGGCCAGGTGGACGCAGGAACACTCGGCGGCGTACTTCAGGACAGGGCCATCGAGGCCGGCGGGCTGCGATCGCTGTTCAGTGACTTTGAACTGTTCGGAACGTTCGCAGGCGGCCAGATCGTGCTCCGCAACGACTTCATCGAGAAGAACCCGAACACCACCCGCACGTTCACCACAGGCGTTGCCAAAGCCATCAAGTGGGCAGCGGAAACCCCTCGGGATGAAGTCATTGCCCGGTTCACCAAGATCATCGACAGCCGCGGACGCAACGAGAGCACGGCCAACCTGAAGTTCTGGAAAAGCCCTGGCGTCCCGGACTCCGGCGTGATCCAGGACAAGGACTTCACCCGCTGGGAGGCGTGGCTCAGCTCGGCCGGCATCGTCAAAGACAAGCTCACCCCGTCCAAGTACTACACGAACGACTTCAACGAGCTCGCTGCAGCGAAGAAGGGATAGTCATGACAGCCAAAATCAGTCTCCGGAACGTCACCAAGGAATTCACAGTCCGGGCCACCAAAAACGCGGCAGCCACCCGGCTCACCGCCATCGACTCGCTGAGCCTTGACGTCCGCGACGGCGAATTCCTCACCCTGGTGGGGCCCAGTGGTTCAGGAAAGACCACACTGCTGGACCTCCTCGCTGGACTGTCCACGCCCACTTCCGGCGAAGTGCTGGTGGACGGCAAGCCCGTCACCGGGCCGGGAAAGGACCGCGCGGTGGTGTTCCAGCAGTATGCACTATTCCCCTGGCGGACGGCCTCGGCGAACGTCTCGATAGGGCTTGAGGGCGTCGGCCCGGACGGTAATAAGCTGAACCGCCGCGAACGGGCAGCCAAAGCAAAGGAATACCTGGCCTTGGTGGGGCTTGCCGGTTTTGAGGACCGCTATCCGCATGAGCTGTCCGGCGGCATGAAGCAACGCGTGGCCATCGCCAGAAGCCTGGCCTATGAGCCTGATGTGCTGCTCATGGATGAACCTTTCGCTGCGTTGGACGCCCAAACCCGTGAGCAGTTGCAAGACGAACTGCTGCGGATCTGGAAGGCCACGGGCAAGACGATCGTCTTCATCACCCACGGCATTGACGAGGCCGTGTACCTCGGCGAGCGCGTTGCGGTGCTGAGCGCACGCCCGGGCCGGCTCAAGGAAATCGTCGACATCGACATCCCGGACCGCGACGGCGAAGAGGACATCCGTTCCACCACTGCCTTCGTGGAGCACCGCCACCAGGTGTGGACGCTCCTGCACGACGAAGTACGCCGCGCCCAGGATGCCGGACACCGCAAGATCCTCCCGGATGGCAGCGCACCGGATGAGCCTGCCACCACCATCACTGAAAGGAGCGCGGCCTGATGACCACAACGCTTACGGCAACAAAAGCCGCACCCAAGCCGGCCGGACACGATGAGCCGGGTGCCGCCGTCGAACCTTCCCTCGCACTGACCGCACCTGAGGCAAGTACGACGCCGATCCTCGCCACTGCGCGGCGGGTGGCCTCGGTGGCGGGGTCCGTTGTGTGGAAGTCTGCAGCCATCCTGGCGTTCCTGGCGCTGTGGGAGCTTGGGCCGACGTACTTGGCCAGCCCCTCCACCCGCGTCTTCCTGCCGCCGCTGCACGAAGTGCTCCTGGCATGGGGAAAGCTCTTCGAGGCAGGCACCATCCAGGGCCACATCGCAGCCAGCCTCACCCGCTCGGTGGCCGGTTTCGGTGCGGCGCTGGTGGCAGGTGTCTCCTTGGGTTTGCTCATCGCCTGGTACGGACGGCTGAACTCGGTCCTGAATCCGTTGCTGGAACTGTTCCGCAATACGGCTGCCCTTGCCTTGCTGCCGGTGTTCACGCTGCTGTTGGGCATCGGCGAAGAATCCAAGATCAGCATCGTGGCCTATGCGGCGTTCTTCCCGGTGCTGCTGAACACCATTGCCGGAGTGAAGACCGTGGACCCGCTGCTGATCAGGGCTGCGCGTTCCTTGGGGCTCAACAGCTTCCGGCTGTTCCAGAAAGTCATTCTTCCGTCCGCTGTTCCCACGATCTTCACAGGCATCCGCATGGCCGGAACCGCCTCCATCCTGGTGCTGATTGCTGCCGAAATGGTGGGCGCCAAGGCAGGTCTGGGCTACCTGATCGTGAACGCGCAGAGCAGCTTCCTGATCCCGGACATGTACGCGGGCATCCTCACGGTCTCCTTGCTGGGCCTCGGCGTCAACTTCCTGCTGGTGGCCCTTGAACGGCACTTCTCCCGCTGGCGCACCGCCGTCGGTGCCGCAGCCTCCTAAACCCACCCACCCGCGGCACCTGCCGCAACCATCACAACAAGTAAGGAAACACATCATGACCGTCATTACCGAAACCAAACTCGAGTTCGCCAAGCTCGGCTCCCGCATCGGCGCCGAAATCCGCGGGCTGGACATCAGCGGAGACCTCAGCGAGGACACCGTTGCACAGATCAGGGCTGCACTCAACGAACACAAAGCACTGGTGTTCCGCGAAGCCAACATCCTCAGCGACGAAGCGCAGGTGAAGTTCGCGTCGCATTTCGGCCCATTGACCAAGGCACACCCGACCGTTGCCTCGGTGGAGGGTGAAGAGAACGTGCTGCCCGTGGACAGCGAAAACGGTTCGGCCAACAACTGGCACACGGACGTCACGTTCGTGGTCAACCCGCCTCAGGCTTCCACCCTGCGCAGCATTGACCTTCCCGCCTATGGTGGCGAGACCCTGATTGCGTCGTCGGCTGGCGCGTACCAGGACCTTCCGGAGGAACTCCGGAATTTCGCGGACACCCTGTGGGCCATCCACACGAACGACTACGACTACTCAGTGCCCAAGAACCTGGAGCATTCCAACGCCGAGGAGCGCCGCAAGGAGTTCACCCGCCTGAAGTTCGAAACCGCACACCCAGTGGTCAGGGTCCACCCGCTGACCGGCGAGCGCGGATTGTTCATTGGGGGCTTCGCCCAGCGGCTTCGGATTGTGGGTTTGTCCAACACTGAGTCCAAGGACATCATCCGCCTGCTGCAGGCATATGTGACGCGTCCGGAGAACGTGGTCCGGGTGAACTGGGAGCCCAACCAGGTGGTCTTGTTCGATAACCGCATCACCCAGCACTATGCACCGGACAACTACGACGGCCAGCCGCGCAAACTCAACCGCGTGACCATTGCCGGCGACATCCCCGTGGGCGTTGACGGCAAGGCCAGTCAGTCGATCCAGGGTGACTCCACCACGTACTCCGTGGTAGCCCCGCTCAGCAACGCGTCATAGGCGCACCCCGTGTGTTGCTGTCCTCACCCAACTGAGTCGCAGTCAGGCCGTTTAGAGCATTCATCACGGCCTCAACTGCGGCTCAGTTGGGTTAAAACCGGGTTAGGGAATATTGCTTCCCCGGGCCGCCACCCACAATCCGTACCACTCGGCGCGGGACATGGTGGCAGCCACGGAGGCGGCGTCAGCACAAGCTCCTATCCGGGCCGGGTTGGTGGTTCCCACCACCGGAGAAATTTTTGCGGGATGCTTCATGAGCCAGCCCAGCAGTACCGCTTCAGGCGTGGTGTCCTTCTCCCCCGCCAACCGTTCAAGCATCACCGCAGTTGCCGACTCGGCCGCTGACAACCCTTCAGGCGTCGCTCCGGTGTAGCGCCCCTGGGCCAGCGAACCGTAGGCCTGCAGCTCAATACCCTTGGTCATGCAGAGTTCCACAGTCCCGTGAGGGAAGCTGTACTCCAGATTCTCCGCATGGTTGACCAGCACTGTGCTCTCCAGCCAATCCCGTCGCAGCAGACTCATTTCCAGCTGGTTCGCCACGATGGGTGCCTGCAACTCGTCCTGCAGAAAAGCGATCTGCGCGCCGGACATGTTGGATACACCCAGCTGCCGTACTTTGCCTTCTGCCATCAACTGCCCGACGGCGTCCGCTGCCTCGCGCGGGTCCATCAACGGATCGGGCCGGTGCAGGAGCAACACGTCCAGGTAGTCCGTTTGGAGTCGTTTCAGGCTTTGGTTGACCCGTTCAAGGATGGCTTCGCGGCTGAGGTCATAATGAGTGTCCAGCCCGCGCTCGCCCAGCCTGATACCGCATTTGCTTTGCAGCTGGATCTTTTCGCGCAGGCCTTGCGAACGGACGAGGACTTCACCAAACACGGCCTCGGACTTGCCGCTGCGGTAAATATCCGCATGGTCGAACAGCTCAATGCCAATCCCCTGCGCGGCCTCGATCACGGCAGCGGCTTGATCGATCTCTGCCGCACCATAGGACGTACCGTCCCACGGCCCGCCGAGTCCCATGCAGCCGTAAATGAGGCGTCCCCGCCCGTTCGCGTTCGTCATAGCTTCAGTCTTCTGCCGCAGCGTCCAATGACAGTGGCGCCACGCTTACGCGTTGCTGACAATCCACACGGTGGTATCTGCCGGCAGCTTGCCGTCTGTCAGCGGTCCGCTGGCCACGGCCACCTTCCCTTCGGGGAGTTCCACAGCCTTGCTGCCGAAGTTGGTGACCGTGTGCCAGCCGCCGGGGCGGCTGAAATGCAGCACGTCCTGGTTGCCGGTCTCCACCCAGTCGAGTTCCTCATCGGCCTGGAGTTCGCTGCGAAGACGCAGGGCATCGCGGTAGAGCTCCAGGGTGGAACCCTCCACGCCCTCCTGCTTGGCCACGGCATAGTCGGAGAACCATGCCGGCTGCGGCAAGTGCGCAGCACCTGTACCGAAACCGAAGGACGGGCCTTCGGCCGTCCACGGCAACGGCACGCGGCAACCGTCGCGACCAATCTCCACTCCAGGATTGCGGAAGAATGACGGGTCCTGGCGCTCTGAATCTGGGATTTCAGATACTTCACGCAAACCAAGCTCTTCACCCTGGTAGAGATAAGCAGAGCCGGGAAGCGCAAGCAGCAAGAGCGTTGCCGCACGTGCACGACGCAAGCCGAGTTCGACGTCGAGCTCTTCAGACGGTGCGCCGGCCAGAAGCCAGCCCTTGCCGTCCTGGCCCTTGGGCTCGCTGCCAGTGATGTCCTGGGCTGCGTTGGTGCCATGCGCCACCGAGCCACCCTTGGGCAGGCCGTAGCGGGTGGCATGGCGGACGACGTCATGGTTGGAGAAGACCCACGTTGACGACGCTCCGGACTCCTTGGCAGCCACCAGGTTGTCCGTGATGATCTTCTTGAAGGACGCGGCATCGAAATCGGACTGCAGCAGGTCAAAGTTGAATGCCTGGCCGAGTCCTTCCGGGCTGGCGTAGCGTGCACGCCGGGACTCGTGGACCCAGGCTTCCGCCACGGCGGTGCGGGGAGGGTTGTATTCGTTGAAAAGCTTCCGCCACTCGGCATAGACCTCGTGGACCTCGTCGCGGTCCCAGAACGGGTGGGAACCATCGGTGAAGCCATCGGTTCCATGTGCCTTGGCCTCAAGGTCCGCCTTCATGGGCAGCGGCTCCGAAAGATCCTTGGCCATGCCGTGGGCCACGTCGATGCGGAACCCATCAACGCCGCGATCCGACCAGAAACGCAGGGTCTTCAGGAAGTCCTCGCGGATCTCCGGATTCTCCCAGTTGAAGTCCGGCTGCTCCTTGGCAAAGATGTGCAGGTACCACTGGCCCGGCGTGCCATCAGGCTCGGTAATGCGCTCCCAGATGGGCCCACCGAACACGGAGTCCCAATCCGACGGCGGCAATTCACCGTTCTTGCCCCGGCCATCACGGAAAATGTAGCGCTCGCGGGCGGCGGAGCCTTTAGGCGATGCCAGCGCTTCCTTGAACCACTCGTGGCGGTCGGAGGAATGGTTGGGAACAATGTCCACCACGATCTTGATGCCGGCCGCATGCAGGGCTGCCGCCATCTGGTCGAAGTCCTCAAGGGTCCCCAGCTTGGGGTCCACGTTGCGGTAATCGTCAACGTCGTAACCGCCATCAGCGAGCGCGGAGGGATAGAACGGACTCAGCCAGACGGCGTCGATCCCCAGTTCCTTCAGGTACGGGACTTTGGCCGTGATGCCCTTGATGTCGCCGATTCCATCGCCGTTCGCATCGGAGAAGCTGCGCGGGTAGATCTGGTAGACAGCGGCTTGCCGCCACCAGTTCGGGTCGGACATGCGGTGGGCGTCGGTACGGTGTGCCTGTGCGGCGGAGGTGCTCACGAAACTCCTTTGATTTAGATTCTAAATTTATATCCCGGACCAGTATGAAACGCCCGGGCATTGAAGGTCAATAAGGCCTAGCCCTTAACAGCTCCCTGGGTCACCCCGGCCATGACCCACCTCTGTGTGAAGAGGTACGCGACGATCGCCGGCGCCATGGCCATCAGGTACGAGGCGAAGGACACGTGGTAGTTGTTGCTGAACTGGGTCTGGAACAGGTTCTGCCGCACAGGAAGCGTCTGAAGTGCGGGATCGGAAATGATCAGCGACGGCATCATGAAGTCATTCCATGCATAGAGGAACGCGAAGATCCCTACGGTTGCACTCATCGGCGCGAGCAACGGAAAGATCAGCTTCCAGAAGGTCTGCCATGTTGTGGCACCGTCGATTCTGGCACTCTCCTCAAGCTCCATGGGGATGGACCGGAGAAAGGCGGTGAAGAGCAGCACGCTGAAGCTCAGCTGGAACATGGTGGCCAGCAGGATCACACCCAAGGGGTTGTCCAGGCCCAGGCGGCCCGTGAGCTGGATTTGCGGCAGCGCCACCACTGGGAACGGAATGAACATTGCCCCCAGCAGGTAGAAGAACGAGTACCTGAACAGCCGGCGTTCCCAGTTGCGCACGATTGCGTAGGAAGCGAAGGCGGCCAGGATGATGGTGGCCAGAACAGTCCCCGCAGTGACCAACAATGACATCGCGGCGCCCACGGGAAAGTTGGTCAAAGTCCAGGCCTGAACAAATCCGTCCATGCTGAACGGGGCCGGGAGGGAGAAGGCATTCCCATCGACAGCCTGCCCCTGGGTCTTGAACGCCATCGAAACCGTGACATATAGGGGAAGGAGCACGGTCACCGCGCACAGAATGAGAATGGTGGTTGCTGACCAGTTCACCCGTTCAACGGCAGGAGTTGACCTGCGCCTGTTGTTCCCGGCGGGGGTTTTCCGAACCTGGGGTTGGTCGATTTCAAGGGTTGCTTGGTTGGTCATCAGAGTGCGTTCCGTCCGCGAGTCAGCGATAGCTGTACGAGAGAGATAACGATGGCCACCACGAAGAAGATCGTTGCGTTGGCCATCTGGTAGGCGTAGTCACCGCCGTTGAAGCCTGCGATGACGGTCATCGCGATGCTTCTGGTTGAGGTTCCCGGGCCACCGTTGGTCAGGCCGACAATGATGTCGTAAGCGTTGAGGAAGCCTTTGAAGCCCAGAATGATGTTGATGACCACGTAGCCGGAGACCAGCGGGAGCGTGATCTTCAGCAGTTGCTGGAACTTGCTGGCGCCATCGATTTCCGCGGCCTCATAGACATCCCCGGGCACAGCAACAAGGCCGGCAATGTAGATCAGCAATGCCCCGGGCACAGCCTGCCAGGCCGTTACCAGCACGATGGCAACCCACGCGAGGTCAGGATTGGCCAAAAGGCTGCTTTCCAACCAAGGAATGCCGGCCGCAGCACCGAGCGAGGGCAGGGAATTGGAGAACAGGAAGTTGAAAACGTAGGCGATGATGATGCCGGAGACCACCATGGGAATGACAAAGATGGTCCGCAGTGCGGACTTCATCCGGATGCGCGACGTGAGTCCGACGGCCAGGAGGAAGGCCACTGCGTTGACTGCGATCACTGTGACGATGGAGAACCCGAAGGTAAACAGATAGCTCTGCAGAATGGCCGGGTCACTGAAGATCGCGACGTAGTTGGTCAGTCCAACGAAATCCCAGTCACCTATTCCAATGGAGTTGGTGAAACTGAAGAAGATGCCGATGATCCCCGGAATGGTGATGGCCAGGGTGAACAGGATGAGGCTGGGCACGAGGAAGACGTAGAAAATGGGTTCGACGCGTCGCCTGCTGCGTTGTTTATGGGGTTGCCCAACGGACGTGGTGGGCCTGGTGATGATGGACATGGTGTTGACTCCCTGGTTCTGCACTACTGGCGGAACGCCAGGCGCGCCCAATCTGCGTCGAGGGTACGGAGGGTGGAGGCAGGGGGTGCGCCGAAGACGATTGCCTGCGTGTAGTTCATGATCGGGATGGTGCGCGGAACCAGCACCGATGGGCCCTGATAAACCCGGGCGTTGTTGTAGTACTCCACCATCCCTTCAATGCGGGGGTCGGGTTTGTTGGAAGAATCCTTGGTGGGCGTGAACCCCAGCTGCGATTCGTTGTAGGCGTCGATCACCTCAGGCCGGTACAGGTACTCGAGGAAGTCGCGAGCAGCATCCTTATGCTTGGACGCCTCCGGAATCCAGGCCGCGAGGTCTACGTTGACGCGGACGCGCAAGTCCTGCGGGTCTTCCGTCATAGGCAACGGGAAGGTTCCGAGCGACAGCCCCGGGGCTGTCTTGGCGATCTCGCTGAACGCCCACGGGCCCTGCAGATACATGGCAGCCTTGCCCTGCGAGAACGCCAGGTTGCCGTCGCCATATGCCCGGCTTGCAGCGTCCTTGTTGACGTAACTCCTGGCCAGCGTCAACATCTTCTGGACGGGCTGGTCAAAATCCTTCTGGAAGGACACTGAAGACTCCGGCCCGACGTCCACTCCCTCGGCCTCAAGTTCCTTAAAGAACCCGAGGCTGTCCACCTGGCCGCCCACCGAATAGTCAAACCACCCCTGCGCGATGGTCCAGTCATCCTTCCATGTGGCATAAAACGGCGTCACTCCGGCGGCTTTCAGCTTCTCGCACGCCCCGATCAATTCGCTCCAGGTCTTGGGCACGGCAATGTTGTTCGCAGCGAAGATTTCCTTGTTGTAGATCACCGAGGATGCCATGACCGAGTACGGCAGGGCGCTGGTCCGGCCAGGATAGGAACCGTACTGATCCATGAGCGGCTTGAGGTCATCGCGGATGCGGGACGCCGCTTCTGCTCCGGACAGATCACTCAACACTCCGCGCTGAACGAACCGGGAAGTCTCCATGTTGTAGTTGGCAAGTGCAATGTCCGGCGGATTGCCGCGAACGAAGCTCGCGGACACCACGTCCACTCCGGACGTGTCCAGTACCACTTCGGTGTGGTCCTGTGAAGCGTTGTAGTCAGCCACGAGCTTGGTCATGAAGCCGATGGCCTCCCGCTTGCTGAACGTGAAACGGATTGTCTCTTTGCCCGACTCCCCGGTGCAGCCCGAGAGGAGACCAGCAAGCAGCGCCAGTCCCAATCCCATAGCTGCGAAGCGTTTCCTGCGTGTCATTTTCACAGACACCGTTGCCCTTTCGTCTTGCGGACCGCAGTGGCCGCATTGCCATCGTGCGGCGGACCGTGCTCTTCGCCACCCGAAGTTTAGATAGGAGATAAATTTATTACCTATCGCTAACCATGGTCAGTGATGGGCGCCACAGGGTCAAGCCATGGGTGAAATGCGTCGTCATCTAAATTTATGCACTAAATTTAGAGAGACCGCCCTATCAATCCGATGGACGGCTGGAAAGTGGGAGCACCCAAATGCAGACCGGGACTGCACCGTCAACCCAATTGGTGCGCAGGGTCAACGCCAGCGCCATGCTCAAGGCGATGCGCGGCGCCGGCGTGGTCACCGGCACTGAACTCATGGCTGCCACCGGACTCTCGCGCGCAACCGTCATCTCCATCTGCGATGAACTGGTCCGGCTGGGATGGCTCCAGGAATTGGAGAACCAGCGGGGCGCCGGAGACTACGTCAAGGGCCGCCCCGCGCGCCGATTCATCTTCGACGACAGCGCGGCAAGTGTGATCGGGATCGACATCGGTGCCACCAAGATCACCGCAATCGTGGCTGACATGGCCGGGGCATCCCTGTCGAAGGTGACCATGCCTTTCCGGACCTACAACGTGCCCGCCGACGAGCGCGCCGATGTGCTGGATCGGATCGCCGCGGACGCCCTGCACAAAGCCGGCGTATCCGCGGACTCTGTACTCGCAGTGTCCGTTGGAGTTGCGGCCCCCGTGAGCCGCGACGGCGAAGTCCTCACGGCACAGGAATTCTGGAAGTCCTTTGATGTCCGCCGGATTGTGTCCGAGCGGCATGGATGGCAGGTGCTCCTCGAAAACGACGCCAACCTCGCAGCCCTCGCCGAAAGGTGGCAGGGTACTGCGCAGGGAGTCGACAACCTTGTGGTCATGCTTGCCGGTGACCGTCTTGGCTCCGGCATCCTCGAGTCCGGCCGTTTGCTCCACGGGCAGGTGGGCGCCTTCGGGGAGCTGGGATATCTGGACCATGTGGACGGAGTGGGCGACACCTTCGGCATAGCGCATTACGCTGCGCTGTGGGGGCGGGAAGCCGTCCAGGACCCCGCGTCTGCGCTGCGACTGCTCTGCGATGGCGATCCCGAAGCATTGACCGCGGAAATGGTTTTCACGGCAGCTGCGGACGGTGACGCTGCCGCCCGCAAAGCCTTGGACCGCGTAGCGCACCGCATGGCCCGCGTCATCGGCTCCATCAGCACGCTGGTTAATCCTGAACTGGTGGTGATCGCAGGAGGCGTCGCGGCATCTGCCCACGCCTTGTTAGCGGACATCGGGAAGGAACTGCCGGACTTCACGTTCACTCCCCCACGCATTGCAACCTCCGTCCTGGGCGATGGCATCGTGTCCCTCGGCGCCATCCGCCACGCACTGGACTACGTGGAGGAGCATGCCCTGGACCTCTACCCCGCATCACTGCCCAAGCACCCGGACGCCGGCTAGCGCTGCGCTGTCCGGCACTGCGCTGTCCGGAACTCGGCTGTCCGGCACGCTGTCCGCCCGCCCCGAGTACTGCCTGGCATTACCCAGCCGCGGCGTGGCCCTATTCCGGCATTGACATGGTGCGCAGGTCCAACTGCCGGAGGACGCGATCGGCCACTTCAGGATCAGTGCCAGGTTCGTTGCGCGCTGCCACTACCTCTTGGCGGGCAGCATCGAGGGCGATGGTCTGGACCGCGATGGACAGCTCCCGTCCGCGCTTTCGTTTCTCCGAAGCCGACTCGTTCTGCAGCGTGCCGTCCAACAACTCAGCATGCAGGCGGCGCATTTTCTCCTTGACCAAGGCCACTTTCTCGGCCGGAAGTTCCTTCATGAGTTCGTGGTCCTTCAGCGCTGCTACAGCCGCTGACTGGGCACGCTTGGCCAGGAGCTTCGCGGCATCCTGCTCGTGCGAACCGTCCTCCGTGGCTTTGAGTACCCTCATGAGCCACGGCAGCGTCAGGCCCGGGAGGACCAGCGTCGCCAGGAGGACTGCGCAGGCAATCACCAGGATTTCGTGCCGGGCGGGGAAGTCGCTGCCATCCGGCAAGGTCATGGGGAGGGCCAAAGCCAGGGCCAACGTGGCGAGGCCCCGCATTCCGCACCACGTCAGAATCAGAACTTCCTTGGGGGATGTTGGAAGCAGGTTCCTGCGCCTGCGGGCCGTCAGGGAAAGAAGGCCGAACCACAGGTATCGGACCACGAACACCAGGACGCAGATCACCACAGCCATACCGATCATCCCGAAGATCGCAGTTCCTTCATCGCGGATGACATGGCGGATCTCCAGGCCCACCAGCCCAAAGGCCAGGCCAGTTGCGAGCAGCTCCACCACGTCCCAGAAGGCAGTCCTCGTGACGCGCTCGGCGGCGTCCTGCGGCCGCGTGTGGCGCTGCAGTTCCAAAGCGGTGACGACGACGGCCACCACACCTGAGGCGTGCAGCTCTTCCGCGAGAATGTAGGCCGCGAAAGGCACCACCAACGTGACAGCGCTGCGAGCCACCATGGAGGTGACCAGCTTGGTGATGAACTTGGTCAGCCAACCCATCGCGATACCAATGATGACGGCAAGGGCTGCGCCGATCACGAACTGCGGGATGACCTCCGGCCCAACTTCCTTACCGGACATCGTGGCAGCCACCGCAGCCTGGAAGATCACGATGGCTGCGGCGTCGTTGAAGAGCCCTTCGCTCTGAAGGACCGTGATGAGTCGCCGGGGCATGTGGACCCGGCCCGCCACGGACTCGACGGCCACAGGGTCCGGTGGGGCAACCATGGCACCCAAAGCGATTGCTGCCGGAATGCCAATTCCAGGGATCATGAGCCAGGCGGCGCCTGCCACCACCGCCGTTGAGACCACCACCAACGCCACGGCCAGGAGCAACAACGTCCGCCACCGCACCCGGAAGACCGCCCAAGAACTCTTCTGGGCCGTAGCGAACAGGAGTGGCGGGAGGAAGATCGGCAGGATCAGCTCGGGCGAAATCTCGAACTCGGGGAAGCCCGGAATGAAGGTGAGAGCAACAGCCAGGAGCAGCATAAGAACCGGATATGGGAGCCGGAGCCGGTCCCCCAGGCCCACTGCCACCACTGTTGCAAGCAGCAACCCGACAATGAGCGCCAACTGATCCATGTTCCTGCTTCCCCAGAGGTTGTAAGGCCCTTCCCCGGGCCGGCCGAAAAAGTTCCCTACCAACATATCCCGGAGTACAGGCGGCCAGGCTCCCGGCGGCCGGACCACCTGGAGCCGGGCGCCAGAGCCAGCCCGCTTCGGCGTTAGTCCCCCGTCAGGGCGTCCACCACGTCCTCGGTTCCATCCTTGAAAGCGATGGTCCGCCGGATGGTCCCCGGCAGTTCGAGGACCGCTGCGGTCACCAACGCCACGTTTGCCCTGGAGGTGTGGGTACCATCACCGGGGTTGGCGGGGTCCGTCTGGATCAGGCCGGTGGCCGGCTCATCCGTGAGTGCTCCCGGGCCCAGGACGGTCCAGTCGAGTCCGGTGCTGCGGAGGTAGTGGTCAGCAGCGGCTTTGGCTTCTGCGTAAGCAAAGAACGGATTGTCTTCAGGGACACCGTGGTCCTTGTCCGCCCCGAGGTAGGACACCATCACGTACCGCGGGACTCCGGCTTCGGCGGCGGCATCCATGGAACGGATGGCGGCATCACGGTCCACGGCATAGGTCCTGTCCGGGTTGCCACCGCCGGCACCGGCTGACCACACCACGGCGTCATGTCCTTTGAGTGCCTGCGCGAGTTCCGCCGTCGTCGAGTTTTCTGCGTCCAGCACCTCAGCAGTGGCTCCGGCGTCCGTGACATCTGCCACATGTTCGGGATTCCGAATGAAAGAGGTGACGTCGTGACCTTCGCCACTAAGAATGCGGGACAGATGCAGGGCCACTTTCCCGTGGCCGCCAATGATTGCAATTCGGCTCATGGACCCATTCTGTCCCACCGAACGAAAAAAGACCCCGCAGGCAATATCTGCGGGGTCTTGCTCTGTAGCGGTGGGGAGGCTCGATCTCCCGACCTCACGATTATGAGTCGTGCGCTCTAACCAACTGAGCTACACCGCCACGAATGAGAAAAACCTGTGCCAAGCCGGTCAAAACCGCCTTGACACAGGCCCTCATTCAGAGCCCCCCACCGGAATCGATCCGGTGACCTCGTTCTTACCAAGAACGCGCTCTACCACTGAGCTAGGGGGGCAACGAGTAAATACTCTACCGGACGTTTTCAGAAGCTACAAATCGGCGAAACAACGCGGAAAAACGGCGCCGACACAATTTGCGAAGTCGCCGTTTTCCTGATCCAAATCCGGTTCAATAGACCGTCACCTTCAGGGCAGGCGAAGCACCTGTCCCGGGTAGATCAGGTCCGGGTTGGGGACGGTATCGGCGTTGGTGGCTATCAACGCACCAAGGTCCACACCGAACTGGGCAGCAATGCCACTCATGGTGTCCCCCTGTTCCACCACAACCTCCGTGACCCGCGGCGCCACCGGCCCGGGCTGCCCCGCCCCTGCAGCGGCCTCAGAGGCCGCCTCCTGCGCTTGCGGCTGAATCTCCGGGGCGTCGGGTTCCAAGCCCTCCTGAGCGGCCTCCTGCACCGCTGCCGCATCCGCAGCGGCCTGCTGCTGGGCCGCCTCGGCTGCAGCCGCCTCTGCCGCGGACTTGTCAGCCGCGGAAACCCCGACGACGGCGGCATCCTCTGCGGCCTGGCTCACGGCTGTCTGGTCCTCCGGCGTGGTCCCGGGAGCGGCATGCTCCGTGTGATCCTTTTCACCGTGGTCTTTGGCGCCGAATCCCAGGTTCTTCCTCACGTTGTCCAGCAATCCCATGGAGCACCCTCCTGTGTTCTGCGGCCAGTCGGCCGGCACCTTGATGGTACGGCGGGGCGCGGGCGCATGTAACCCCGTTAAACGCCTCAGGGGCCGGCTGGAAAGCCGGCCCCTGAGGGGAATTACTGGGTTTTTACCACCCGCAGGTGTTTACCACTTGCCCTTGCGGTTGAAGTCGCGGTTGCTGCCTTCACCGCCGGTACGGGGCTTGCGGGCTCCGTCACCGTGACCACCGAAGCGTGAGCCGCTGGCCTGGCCGCGGTCGCGGTCGCCGTAGCTGCCTGCGGTGCGCTCGGAACGGTCGCTGTAGGAGCGGCCACCACGGTCAGCGGAGGTACGCTCGCCGTCGGACTTACGGAAGTCCTTCTTGAAGCCACCGTTGCCCTTGAAGTTGCCGCCGCCGCGGTTCTCGCGGTCACCATAGCCACCGCGTCCACCGCCCTGGTAACCGCCACGGTCGCTGTTCGGCTTGCGGCCGTTGTCCAGCTCAAGGTGGATCAGCTCGCCACCGATGCGGGTGCGGGACAGTGCGCGCAGCTGCTCGGGGCTCAGGTCTGCCGGGAGCTCCACCAGGGAGTGGTCCGAGCGGATGTCGATGCCACCGATCTGTGCGGAGGAAATGCCACCTTCGTTGGCAATGGCGCCAACGATGGAGCCCGGCATGACGCGCTGACGGCGTCCGACGGCGATCCGGTAGGTAGCGTTGCCCTCGGTGAGTGCACGGGTGGGGCCACGGGAACCGAAGCCATCCTTGGAGCGCTCACGCTTCTGGTACTCAGGAGCTGCAGGCAGTTCCTTGACCAGCAGGGGCTGACCACCCTGCGCCATGACGGCCAAGGCTGCTGCGATCTCGGAAGCCGGAACGTTGTGCTCTTCCTCGTAGGAGGAGATGAGATCGCGGAATGCTGCAACATCCTCGGACGCCAGGGTCTCAGTGATGCGCTCGGCGAACTTGCCCAGGCGCAGCGTGTTGACGGTTTCTGCGGTGGGAAGGTGCATCTGCTCCACCGGCTGGCGGGTTGCCTTCTCGATGGAACGCAGCAGGTACTTCTCGCGCGGCGTCATGAACAGGATGGCGTCACCGGAACGTCCTGCACGGCCGGTGCGGCCGATGCGGTGCACGTAGGACTCGGTGTCGTGCGGGATGTCGTAGTTGATGACGTGGCTGATGCGCTCAACGTCAAGACCACGGGCAGCGACGTCGGTGGCCACGAGGATATCGATGCGGCCTTCCTTCAGCGCGTCAACAGTGCGCTCGCGCTGCTGCTGCGGGATGTCGCCGTTGATGGCGGCAGCCTGGAAACCGCGGGACTTCAGCTTGTCGGCGAGGTCCTCGGTAGCCATCTTGGTGCGCACGAAGGCAATAACGCCGTCGAACTCTTCCACCTCGAGGATGCGGGTCAGGGCGTCCAGCTTGTGCGGGCCCATGACCTGAAGGTAACGCTGCTTGGTGTTGGCACCGGTGGTGGTCTTGGACTTCACCGAGATTTCAGCAGGGTTGTTCAGGTACTGCTTGGACATGCGGCGGATCTGGCCCGGCATGGTGGCGGAGAACAGCGCAACCTGGCGGGTTTCGGGGGTCTGCTGGAAAATCTGCTCCACGTCATCGGCAAAGCCCATGCGCAGCATCTCGTCAGCTTCGTCAAGTACCAGGTACTGGAGCTCGGAAAGGTCCAGTGAACCCTTGGCGATGTGGTCGATCACACGGCCCGGGGTACCGACAACAACCTGCGCACCGCGGCGCAGTCCGGCCAGCTGCGGGCCGTATGCCGAGCCACCGTAAACCGGGAGAACGGTGAAGTCGTCAATGTGCTTGGCGTAAGAGGTGAAAGCCTCGGCAACCTGGAGGGCAAGTTCACGCGTCGGGGCCAGGACCAGTGCCTGGGTCTTGCGTGACGGACCGTTGAGGTCGTGGAGCTCGGCCAGGCGGGAGAGGGCCGGAACAGCGAAAGCTGCGGTCTTGCCGGTACCGGTCTGGGCCAGGCCGACGACGTCGCGGCCTTCAAGGAGCAGCGGGATGGTGGCTGCCTGGATGGGTGACGGCTTTTCGTAGCCGACATCCTGCAAAGCGGCCAGAACACGGCCATCGATACCAAGATCGACGAAGCGGACGCCTTCTTCTTCCTCTTCTTCTGCCTTGGGGGCAGGAGCTTCGGTGAAGGCGGGGGCTGCAGACTCGGCTGCAGCGTTCTCGACGGGGGCAACGGCAGCAACCGGTGCTTCAGCTTCGGCGGGTGCCGTGGTCTCGGCTGCTACAGCGGACTCAGCGGTCTGGGCGTCGAAGTTTTCGTTGAGATTTTCGGTCATAGGGGGAAATTCCTCATCCATAGGGCAGTCGGCGCGGCCCGGTTGGGCTTGGCCGCAGTACTCGTCGCGGAGGCAGGCAAAGTGCCCTGCTCCCGCAAGAAGTCCGGCGCTATCGCAATCCCATGGCAGGACTTCCCGCTGCATCTCTTGGCTGCTATCCCAGCAGTCTGTACAGCGTTTTCTTTAGCCGGCTCTCCCTATGAAAATGCCCGCACACAATTGCGGGCCCCAACACTTACCAGTCCTGCCTCAAGAATTGGGCAGGAGAAAGGGATTTCCGGAGTGGGGGATATTTCAAGTGTAGGGCACGTAGCACCCCCGCCGCGAGTTAAGACCCCCGGGTAGCCGGGTGAGCTTGTTCACACCCGGCCTCGAAGCTGCTAGAGTCCGCTCCTCCGCAGGACTTTCTCAAATTCAGGACGGTAGTCATCCTGCAGGCGGATCTCCCCGTCAGCTTCGGCATCGAGCAGGATATGGACCATGTCCGTGGTGGGCTCACTGAACCACTGCCCCACGGTGATGCCATGTTTGGGGATGAAGGTGCGGTGGATGTGGTCGCCGGCGGAGATGCTGCCCGCCTTGATCACCCGAAGGTAGGTACCCACCCTCCCGGCCTCGGAGAATCTCTTGACCCACGTGGGCTCCCCCAGCACACGCTGGAAGGTGGCGCAGGGGGTCCGGGGGGATGTCACCTCCAGCTCCACGTCCAAACCGATCTTCCACCGTTCGCCGATGACTGCCCCGGTGGTTTCAATGCCTGCCACGCGCAGGTTCTCCCCGAAGATGCCGGCTGGAAGGTCCCGCTGCAACTCAGCTGACCAGTAATCGGCGTCGGGCTGCGAATAGGCGTAGACGGCCTGGTCTTCCCCGCCATGGTGCACACGGCTGGCCTGCACATCTCCGTGGATGCCCAACTTGTGGACTTTGACCGGTCCCTCGACGGGACGTTTGTCGATGGCGGTGACGCCCACGCCTCCAAGGGGGTCCGGAAGCAGCTGGTGGACACGGCAGACGGCAAGAAGGGATGCGGTGTTCATGGTCACAGTCTACGGATTCCGGCGGCCCAGCCCACGAATCCGGGAGACAGGAAACAGGAAACCCGGATCACGGATCAAAGCGGTAGCCCATGCCCGCTTCTGTGTGCAGGTGGCGCGGCTCGGCCGGATCACGCTCCAGTTTGCGCCGCAGCTGGGCAATGTACACACGCAGGTACTGGGTTTCCTTGGCGTAGGCCTGCCCCCAGACCTGGGTAAGAATCTGTTGCTGGCTCACCAGCTTGCCCTTGTTACGGACCAGGAGCTCCAGGATGTTCCACTCAGTGGGAGTCAACCGGACTTCCGCGCCGTCCTTCACGATTTTCTTGCCCGCAAGATCCACCATGAAATCCGCGGTGGCCAGGGTGGGTTCCTCGTGCTCGGTGACAACACGGCGGGAGGCAACCCGGAGGCGGGCAAGCAGCTCATCCAGACCGAAGGGCTTGGTCACGTAGTCGTCCGCACCGGCGTCGAGCGCTTCCACTTTGTCTTCCGAAGCGTGCCGGGCGGACAAAACAATGATGGGCATGCTGCTCCAGCCACGGATCCGACGAATAATCTCCACGCCGTCCATGTCCGGCAGGCCAAGATCCAGGACCACGATCTCCACGGGCTGCTTGGCCACAGCCTGGAGGGCATCGGCGCCAGTGCCCACCGACAGGGCCTGGTAACCGTGGGCCTGGAGGGTCACCTGCATTGCCCGGGCAATCCGGGCTTCGTCCTCCACAATGAGTACCAGCGTCATTGCGCGTCACCGGTCCACAACGGCAGGGTGACCACCATGGTCAGGCCTCCACCCGGCGTCGGCTCCGCGGCAAGCCGGCCACCCATGGCCTCGCTGAACCCCTTGGCCACGGCAAGTCCCAAGCCAATCCCGCCGCCCGCAGCAATGCCGCCCGGTCCGATTCCACTCCCGGGAACAGCCGACGGCGAATCACCAAAACGTTGGAATGGCTGGAACATGGTGAGGACTTCCTGGTGGCCCACTCCCCTGCCGTGGTCCACAATCCTCAACTCGCCGGCGGGCCGGTCCCCCAAGGTAATGCCGGCGCCGGCGCGGGCGGTCAGGACCACGTCAGAGTCCGGCGCATACTTCACCGCATTTTCCACAATGTTGGCCACCACGCGCTCCAGCATCCCGGAATCGGCCTGGACAGGGGGAAGGTTGGCCGGCAGTTCGTTGCGGAGGCGCTCCCGTGGGACTCCCCTCAGCGCCTGGGGCAGGACATCGGCCCAGACAATGCCGGTCAGCAAGGGGTTGACAGCATCGGCCGTAATCCGGGACATGTCCAGGAGGTTGTCCACCAGGTGGTCCAGGCGGTCTGCGTACTCCTCGATGGTCTCCAACAGTTCCCGCTCCACCTCCGGCGGAAAATTCACGTCCTCCTGGCGCAGGCTGCTGACCGCAAGCTTGATGCCAGCCAACGGCGTCCGCAGGTCATGCGACACGGCACGCAGAATGGAGGTCCTCATCTTGTTGCCCTCGGACAGCCGGACATTGTCCCTCCGGCTCTTCACCAACTGCTGGCGTTCCCGCACGGCCACCACGAAAGCCCCGAACGCAGCCAGCAGCCGCTGCCGTTGAGGGGACAAGGGCCCACCGCGCAGCAGCAGCGTGTAATGGGGATCGACGACGGCGGCGTGGTCCGCTGCGGCATGGGTCACCGGCGGATTGGGGCCGGCGCTCGCCAGGACCTGCCACGTCGGCTGCATGCCGGATCCTCCATGTGCCGGGGCTCCGGGAGCCGATGAACCCAACAAAGTCACGGCCTCCATGCCCAGGTTGCTGCGAACCTTCTCCAGGAAGGTTTCCAGGCTGCCATCAGAGCTCAGGATGCGCAGGGCAAGTTCGCTGAGCGCGGTGGCTTCCGCTCCGGACCGCGCCGCTTCCTGCGCACGCCGGCTGGCAAGGCCCACCGCGAGCGCCACGCCACAGGCCACGGCCAGGAAGACCACCAGCGTGAACAGCGTGGTGGGATCGGCGATGGAGAGCGAGCCAACAGGATCGGCCGAGAAGTAATTCAGGAGGAAACTGCCCAGCACCGCCGCAACTACAGCCGGCCACAATCCGCCGATCGCGGCCACGGCAACGGCTACTGCCAGTTGCAGCAACATGATCATGGCGAAGTTACGGAAATTGAACACGGTGACCAGGAGCTCGACGGCGGGCGGCAGCAAAAGTGCCAACACCAGGCCCGTGATCACCCGGCCTTTGCCTATGCCGCGTACCGCCGGCAGCCGCAGCAGCACGCCGTCGTCGCCGTTGCTTTGTGCCTCAGGTACCGCCATGGCTCCATCCTTACATGGTTGGCCGCGTGGGCAGTTCTCCCCATTTCCGTCCGTCACCCGTGCCGGAGCTGCGTGCAAGGACTAGGCTTGCTCTGAGCATTCTGGTCCGGCGTGGCGCCGGACACTTCAACGGTCTATCCAGGGGGATATTCATGGGCCCGAAAGACAGCCCTGACGCAGCCGGCAACAACGGCGGCAGCAGGGACAACAACAGCGAGTTCGGAGCGGGCAACAATCCGCCCAAACCCCCACCTTGGCAAGTGCCCAAGCCTGAACTCCACCCCGAGCTGTTCACCCCTGTTGAGGGCGGCCCGGAGCAGGAAAAGAGTACGGGCAAGGGCAAGAAGCGTCCAGCGCCGGCTGCAGCATCCCAGGGCCAGGCAGGAGCATCAGAGCCTGGCCAGCCCCTCCCTGTCATTGACCCCTTCGCCAAGGAACGCGAGCGAGGGGCAGCTGAGGCAGCGAAAAAGAAGAAACGCTCCCAACGCCGAACCGTGGTTGTGGGCTTGGGTGTGACCGCCCTCCTGGCCGGAACCATCACCGCGATCGTTGCCAGCAATGAGCAGGAAGCCGACTACGCGCAGGTCTGCTTCAATGAGGAAACCGGCGAGCGCGTTGATGACAACGAGTGCAACAACAGCAGCTCTGCCGGCCGGAGCTCGGCCATTTATGCCTGGTACTTCTACTCCCGGGGAGCCAGCGTTCCCGCCGTGGGGCAGAACCGCAGTTCCTACCCGAGCTTCACCAAGACCGTACCCACCGGGGCCAAGACGGCCACGGGGTACAGCACCAAGGGCGGCACGGTCAGCCGCGGCGGCTTCGGCAGCAGTTCCAAAAGCGGCGGAAGCTCAGGAGGCTAGGCGTGCGTCGACTGCACTCCGAGCCCAGGCCGGACTGGAAGCAAAAGATCGAAGAACAGGGCTTGGTATTTTCCACCACCACCATGCCCGATGGCCGAAAAATCGAATACTGGAACGAGTCGGCGTACTACGAATTCACCATGGACGAGGTGGAGACGCTGGAGATGACTGCCGAGGACATGCACATCATGTGCCTGGAAGCAGCAAAGTACCTTGCCACCGGAGCCATGGGCGATATCGGCATTGGACAACAGGCACTGGAGCTCGCCGGCGAATCCTTGCTGGCCGCGGACATGGACATCTACGGCCGCTTCGACTTCATCTATGACGGCAAGGGCGGCCCGGCCAAGATGCTGGAATACAACGCCGACACCCCCACCGGGCTGATCGAAGCATCCGTTGCCCAGTGGTTCTGGCTGCAGGACGTTTACCCGGAAAAGGACCAGTGGAACGGAATCCATGAAGCCCTGATCCGGCAGTGGAAGAAGCTGCAGTTCAGGACCGGCATGAGCACCCTGCACGTGGCGCACTCCGAGGCTGAGGAGTCCGGCGAGGACTGGATGACGGCGGCCTACATGCGGGACGTCGCAAGCCAAGGCGGGTGGACCACCATCGGCATCAACATGTCCGATATTGGCTGGGATCCCAACCTGAACCGCTTCGTGGACCTGGACAACTTCATGATCAGCACCATGTTCAAGCTGTACCCGTGGGAGCTGATGATGAAGGAGCCGTTTGGGCACCGCCTCCTCCAGCGTGCCCACAACCCACGATGGGTAGAACCGGCATGGAAGATGCTGTTATCCAACAAGGCATTGTTGGCTGCGCTTTGGCACCTCTATCCGGATCACCCGAACCTGCTGCCTGCCTACCTCGGCGATCCTGGTCCACTCAAGGAATGGGTGGCCAAGCCCCTGCACGGACGTGAAGGCGACAACATCCGCATCCACGCTCCCGGCATCGAGATCCAGCAGCCGGGCGGTTACGGACGTGAAGGCTGGTGCTTCCAGCAGTACCACTCCCTGCCGGACTTCGACGGAAACCATCCCGTCCTGGGCCTCTGGGTAGTGGATGGCGAATCCGTGGGTTGTGGCATCCGGGAATCCGATGGGCCCATCACGGACTACTTCTGCCGCTTTGTTCCCAACACCATTGACGCCCCGGCGCCCATCGCGCCCCCTGCTACTTCCTACGGAGCTGCACTATGAGCACTGAAACCTCGACGCCGGGTAGCGGCTCAGCGGGCGGCGACCGTACCGCCGTCGTACCTCCCAAAGGCCTCCATGCCGGAATCCTGGACCTCGGCGATTCCGTGATGCTGGGCCTTGCGTCCACCGCGCCTGTCTATTCGCTGGCGGCCACGCTGGGACTCATTGTTGCCGTGAACGGCAACTACACTCCCCTGATCCTTGTTCTCGGCTTCATACCGGTGCTGTTCATTGCCTACGCCTTCCGTGAGCTGAACAGTGCCATGCCGGACTGCGGGACCACCTTCTTCTGGGCGCGCAAAGCCTTTGGACCGTGGGCGGGCTGGTTGGGTGGCTGGGGTGTGGCGCTGGCCGGGGTGGTGGTCCTGGCCAACCTGGCACAAATTGCCGGCAAATACCTGTGGCTGCTGGTGGGCGATGGTTCCTTGGCCGACAACACGTGGCTGGTCACGGCCACGGGCGTGCTGTTCATCGGGTTCATGACCTACGTGAACCACCGCGGGATCCGGCTGGGCGAACATGTCCAGCGCACCCTGACCTACATTCAGTACATCTCGCTGGGCATCTTCGCGGTGGCCATTGTTTTCCGGATAGCCGGTGGAGCGCCTGAAGGCCAGGCCTTCGATTTTGAATGGTTCAACCCGGCTGGCGCTTTTGCGGACCCGGGCGCAGTGGTTCACGGCGTGTTGCTGGCGTTGTTCATTTACTGGGGCTGGGACACCTGCCTGGCCCTCAATGAGGAAACCGAGAACCCGGCCAAGACCCCGGGCCGCGGCGCAGTCATCTCGGCATTCGTCCTCATGGCCATCTACGTTTCCGTGGCACTCCTGGTGATGATGTACGCCACGATCGGAACCGATGGCATAGGCCTGGGCAACGAGGCGAACCAGGATGACGTGTTCCTGGCCATGAAGGACGTCGTCCTGGGCCCTTGGGGCTGGCTGATCATCGTGGCAGTACTGGCGTCCGTCCTGTCCTCCACACAGACCACCATCCTGCCCACCGCACGCGGAACACTGTCCATGGGTGTCCACGGTGCGCTGCCACCGCGTTTCGGCAAGGTCCACGAGCGATTCCAGACTCCGGGCTTCTCCACGCAGGTCATGGGCGCCGTAGCTGTGGTCTATTACGTGGCCATGAGCTTCCTCAGCGAAAACCTGCTCTCAGACTCCATCAGCGCCATCAGCTTGTTCATCGCGTTCTACTACGCCCTGACCGGCTTCTCCTGTGTGTGGTTCTTCCGCTCCACGCTCCGGGAGTCCGCCCGCAATCTGTGGTTCCGTGGGATCCTGCCGTTCCTCGGCGCACTGTCCCTCACTGCGGCGTTCTTAATTTCCGCAGTCCAGATGTGGGACCCGGCCTACGGAGACACGCAGATCTTCGGGATTGGCGGGGCTTTCGTCAGCGGCGTGCTGCTGCTGGCCTTGGGCGTCGTCCTGGCTGTTGTGTGCCGCTTCGCTCCCTCCACGCGTGGCTACTTCACAGGTGCGCGGCCGGAGATTGGAGTGGTGCGCGGCGAGTAGGCTACGGGGCCTGGCGTCGGGCCGCAGCCCACTGACGCAACCGGGTGGGCACGTCAGGCACCTCATCGGTTCGGACGGAGTTCCTCCGAAGCGCCACGAACCAGCAGATGAGGATAGCCACAGCACAAAACACTCCGGCGCTGGATGCCATGATCCAAAGTCCGGGAGTCTGGACGTTCAGGTCAGCGGACCCCAGCGCCAGGCCGATGGTCTTCGGTGAGAAGAAGAACACGGCTGTGGATACAGCCAGGACGGCCCCCATGACTATTCTCTGGGTCTTGTAGCGGGCCGGGGTTTCCTTGATGGTCCAGGCGAAGGCGGGCAGGACCACGGCCATCCATACCCAGTGGTGCGACCAGGAGACCGGGCTGATGAGCAGCATGGCCAGTGCCGTCGTCGAGATTGCCAGGACGCGGGCGCCTTGCGCGCTGGCTGCCCTGATCAGCAAGGCTGCCAGCACTATGGTGGCCAGGCTCAACGCGAGCCACGGCAGGGTCACGGAGTCGTGCGGGACACCAAAATGCAGCAGCGCACCCTTGATGGAGAGGTTGTCCACGTATCCGGCGCCGCCGATGCGTGACGTGTCAGGAAGGATCTCCAGCCAAAACTGCAGGGATTCCGCCGGCCGCAGCAGCCAGCCGAGCAGCACAGTGGCAGCGAAGCCGATGGCCATGTTCGCCAGCCCACGCCAGTCCTTCCGCATCAGGAAGTACAGGCCAAATACCAGCGGGGTCAGCTTGATACCCGCGGCGACCCCCACCAGGAAGCCGCTGCCCCTGAAGCCCCGGCGCTTGGAGAAGCCGCCCAGCAAATCAATGACCATCAAGCCCATGAGCAGGATGTTGATCTGCCCGAACGCCAACGTCTCCCGCCACGGCCCCAGGAACACGACGGCAAGGAACAGTGCGCACGCTATCCAGCAAGCCTTGGTGGAAGACAGCGCACTGCGCAGGTCAGGCTTGGAGGACCAGTACCGGACGATCGTCACGGCGACCCAGGCGGCCAGTGCCACGCCCGCAACGTTGAACAGCATCAGCGCCGCCGCTTGGGGCATCCGCGCCAGCAACCCGAAGACCAGGGCTGCGAAGGGCGGGTACGTAAACGGAAGCTGCGGTCCGCCGGCCGAGGCAACGCTGGGACCGTAGAGTTCCGAAGGCGCTGGGCCCGCTTGGTTCAGGATGCTTCCGCCGAACCAGTAGACACTGAAATCCAGGCCTTGTTTGGACCAGTCCGCGAGCATCATCCATACGGGCACTATCAGCACGGCCAACGGCAGCAAACGGAGCAAAACCGAGGATCGTGATGCTTTTTTGCGCGGTGCTGCGGCATCCGCCGTGGCCCGTAAATCGACGTCAGGCAGTGCCATACAAAATCCCCCAAGTTAAGCAAACAGCAATGGGGGAAGTGTGCGACCCCCGTTCCATAGTACTGAAAGGGCTCCCCCGGTCCGTCGGCCGCCGCCCGCCGGCACTGGGCTGCCGCCTGCCGGCACTCGGCTGCCGGTGCGCTGGCCCGCGGCTGCCGGTCCGCTGACCCGTGGGGCCTAGGATGCTGGCATGAGCGATTCAACGACGAACACCTCCGACGTCCTTGCCTTGGATTCCCTGCTGACCTCGGACGAACTGGCCCTCCGCGAGAAGGTCCGCGATTTCACCGCCCAGCGGATCCGGCCACACATCGCCCGCTGGTACGAGGACGCAGTTTTTCCGCGGGAGATCGCGCCCGAGTTGGGCGAGCTCGGCGTCCTGGGCATGCACTTGGAGGGGTACGGCTGTCCCGGCCGGTCCGCCGTCGATTATGGATTGGCGGCGATGGAACTGGAAGCCGGCGATTCCGGGATCCGCACGTTCGTGTCGGTGCAGGGCTCCCTCGCCATGACGGCGATCCACACATGGGGCTCGGAAGCACAGAAGGAGCAGTGGCTACCCCGCATGGCGGCCGGCGAGTTGATTGGATGCTTTGCCCTGACGGAACCGACCGCGGGTTCGGACCCATCGTCCATGACAACGTTTGCCCGGGAAACGGGCGACGGCTGGGTGTTGAACGGTGCCAAGCGATGGATTGGCCTGGCCTCGATTGCCGATGTCATGGTGGTCTGGGCCGGCACCGATGACGGTATCCGCGGCTTCCTGGTTCCGGCGGGGACCTCCGGGGTGACCGCGACGCCCATCGAGCCGAAGCTCTCCATGCGCGCATCGGTTCAGTGCGATGTAACGTTCGACGACGTGCGGCTGGCACCGGATGCCATCCTCCCGGGTGCCAGCGGACTTCGGGGACCATTCTCCTGCTTGAACGAGGCCCGCTATGGAATCGCGTGGGGTGCCATGGGCGCGGCACGCGACTCGTACGAGGCCGCCCTGGAGTACGCAGCCAACCGCCTCCAGTTCGGCAGGCCGCTGGCGGGCTACCAGCTGACGCAGGAGAAACTGGTGAACATGCTGGTGGAAATCCAGAAGGGCACCTTGCTGGCATTGCATCTGGGCCGCCTGAAGGATGCCGGTCATCTTCAGCCCCAGCAGATCTCCCTGGGGAAGCTGAACAACGTCCGCGAGGCCATCAAGATCGCAAGGGATGCCCGGACCATCCTCGGTGGGAACGGCGTCACGCTGGATTACTCACCGTTGCGGCATGCCAACAATCTGGAATCCGTGCGGACTTATGAGGGCACGGACGAGGTGCACACCCTGATCCTGGGCCAGCACATCACAGGAATTGGAGCATTCCGCGGCTAACTTTCCGGGAGGACCAGGAGCTTGAAGTAGCCGCGCAGGCCCTTGGCGACATCCACGTCGTCGGGGGCCAGCAGCCACTGGGTCTGAAGCCCGTCCCACAGGGCAACCAGGGACATGGCGGCTTCATCGGGATCAATGCCGGGCCGCAGCCTGCCCTGGGCCGCCAGTTCAGCGAAGCGCCGGGCATAGCTCTTGCGCAAACGTTCAAAGCGCTCGGTGAAGTATTCGCGACCGGGGTGCCCATCGGTGACGGACTCGGCGCACAGCACGGTGTACAGCTCAATCACGCCCGGAATGTCCTCGTTGAACAGCGCTGTACGGATCACGGAGTCCACCAGGCCTTCCTCCATGTCATCGGGGAAGGAGCCGCTGGTGATTTCATCGCGCCGCTTCAGGACCGCCATCAGGAGCTCGCTCTTGGAGGGGAAGTAGTGCAACAGGCTTGTCTGGCTAAGGCCAACGCGGTCGGCAACCTCTTGCAGGGATCCGCCACGATAACCACGGGCAGCAAACACGGCATGAGCAGCGTCCAGGATGGTCCGGCGCCGCTCCTCGGATTTCGCGTAGGGGCCCCGCCTCGCTGCGCGGCCCACGTCCTTTGTGGTCATGGCTAGCCAGTGTACATGCGTGTTACGGGCCAGATCTAAAATTCGAGTGGTTACTCGAATTTTCTGTTACCGTGGTCACACTTGCTGCGGTTGGACCCCAAGAATCCACACGCCGGCATAGTCAACCTGACACGAAGAGGTGAAGGCTCATGACCCGTTTCACGCGAAGACAACTCCTGGGCGCCGGCCTGGGCACAGCGGCCATGGGCCTGCTGGCTGGGTGCGCAACTCCAGGAACACAGTCCGTCAACGCTGCCCCGACCATTCCCGCCGCCGGAGGGCCCGTGAGGCTCACCTACTGGGCCTGGCTCAAGGACTTCCAGAACGTGGCCGATATCTGGAACGCGGCGAACCCGAATGTCCAGGTGGACGTGGTGTGGATTCCCGGCGGCAACGCGGGCGGCTACCAAAAGCTCTACTCTGCCCTCGCCGCCGGAGGTGGACCGGACCTGGCCCAGGTTGAACTGCGCTCCATCCCCGAGTTCATGCTGGTCAACGGACTGGTGGACCTTTCCCGCTACGGCGCCAACCAGCATTCGCACCTCTACGACCCCACGTTGTGGAAGCAGGTCAGCTACACCGGCGGAATTTACGGCATTCCCCAGGACTCAGGGCCTATGGGCTTGTTCTACCAGCCGGCCATCTTGGACAAAGTGGGCGCAGGCACCCCGAAAACCTGGGACGAGTGGGCCGGTGTTGCCGCGGAACTAAGGGCCGTTGACACGTATCTGGACTGCTTCCCCATCAGTGACGCCTCGCCCTTTGCCTCCTTCGCTGCACAGGCCGGAGCTGCATGGTTCCGCCCGGAAGAGGACGGCTGGGTCATCAACATGACTGACGAGGCCACTCTTAACACTGCCCGCTTCTTCGACAAAGCGATCGACGACGACCTCGTCACCACCGCCTACGGCGCCTTTTCGCCGGGCTGGTTTGCGGCCGCAGGCAAGGGCGGCATTGCTTCGACCATTACCGGCAGCTGGGGCGATGCCCTGGTTGAGGGAGTCAGCGGCTCCGAAGGCAAGTGGCGGGTTGCGCCCATGCCCACATGGGGCAGCACGGGATTCGGCTCCACCTACCTGGGCGGCTCCACTGCGGCCGTCCTGGCCAACAGCAAACACCCCCGCGAAGCACTCGACTTTGCCGTGTGGCTGACCACCTCCACAGAAGGAATCGATGCCGAGATCAAGAACAGCGGCATCGGCTGGTCACCCAACCCCGACTTCATCGGCTCGGACCGCCAGCAGCCCTCTGCGTTCTTCGGAGGCCAGCGTTACAACGAGGAAGTCTTCGTACCGGCCACGCAGCAGCAGAACCCTGACTGGTCCTGGTGGCCGGTGACCCAACAGTCTTTCAACATCCTCAGCGATGGTTTCCGTAAGAAAGCTTTCGGTACCTCTTTGGTGGATTCCATCGCGGCTTCCGAGCAGCAGATCATCACCGTTTTCAAGAACAAGGGCCTCACGATCCGGAAGGAAACGGCATGACGACAACCCGCACCGCCCCTACCGCGCAGCGTCCCGCCGCAGCTGCCCGCCGCCGCAAAAGGACAGGCGCCGCCGCACGTGCACCCTGGCTCCTGCTGGCACCGTTCCTGGGGCTCTTCATCCTCACGTTTCTGCTCCCCATTGTGGTGGCCATCATGTCCAGCTTCACCAAGGTGACGCGCAGCGGGCTCTTTGGCGAAGCTGGGGTGACCAGTGAGTTTGCCGGCTTCAGCAACTACGCCCAAGCTCTGGCAGATGGCAGCTTCGTGGCCTCCATCGGCCGGATGCTGCTGTTCGGCATTGTCCAGGTGCCCGTCATGATCGTGTTGTGCACCGTCCTGGCCCTGATGTTGGAATCGGCCTCCGCCAAGTGGCCGGGCTTCTTCCGCGCCGCGTACTTCCTCCCCTACGGCGTACCGGGCGTCATCGCCACCATCCTGTGGTCCTTCCTGTATGTGCCCGGGCTCAGTCCCTTGTTTGACGCGGCCAAAATCGTAGGGCTGACGCCCGATTTCCTGGGCGCCAACAGCGTGCTGTGGTCCATCGCCAACATCGTCACCTGGAGCTACACGGGCTACAACATGCTGATCATCGTTGCGCAGCTGAAAGCCATTCCGGTGGAGCTGTACGAGGCAGCCAAGGTGGACGGTGCGTCTACGTGGCGCGTGGCCCGGAGCATCCAACTCCCACTGATCCGCCCGGCGCTCATGCTCACCACAGTGTTCTCCATCATCGGAACCTTGCAGCTGTTCGCGGAGGCCCAGGTCCTCAAGACCGTGGCCCCGGCCATCGACAGCCAGTACACGCCCAATCTCAGTGCCTACACAACAGCGTTCGCCTACAACGACTACAACGTCGCTGCCGCCCAATCGGTCATCATTGCCGTGGCCGCGTTCGCCCTGTCCTTCGCCTTCCTCGCACTCACCAACAGGAAGTCATCATGACCGCCACAGCCACCAAGCAGCCCACAGCCACTGCCCGCAGCCAAGCTGCTGCGGGTCCGGACCGCTCAGCCGGACGACGCCGGTCCTCCACCATCATCGTCACCGCACTTTTGGTGGTGGTGGCCCTGTACTTCCTGATTCCTGTGTACTGGGTCTTCGTTGCCTCCACCAAGTCCACCGCCGATCTCTTCTCCACCAACGGCTTCTGGTTCGCTCCCACGTTCTCCTTGTGGGATAACATCGGCCGTGTTGTCAGCTATGACAACGGGATCTTTGGCCGCTGGTTCCTGAACTCCGCCATCTACGCAGGAGTTGGCGCCCTGCTGGCCACCTACTTTGCAGCTGCGGGCGGCTACGCCCTGGCCAAGTACGAGTTCCGGGGACGCAACCTGGTGTTCGGCACCATCCTGGGTGGCGTCCTGGTTCCAGGCACGGCAACAGCCCTGCCACTGTTCCTGCTGTTCAGCCAGCTCGGCCTGGCCAACACCTACTGGAGCGTCCTCCTGCCGTCGCTGGTGTCCCCGTTTGGCTTGTTCCTCTGCAGGATCTACGCGCAAGCCACCGTGGATACCTCGTTGATCGAAGCTGCGAGGATCGATGGTGCCGGGGAACTCCGCATTTTCCACACCATCGGGCTGAAGGTTCTGACCCCGGCGCTGGTCACGGTGTTCCTGTTCCAACTGGTGGGTATTTGGAACAACTTTTTCCTCCCGCTGGTGATGCTCTCCGACTCAGAGCTCTACCCCATCACGCTCGGCCTGAACAACTGGCTCAGCCAAGTGGACCGTTTGCCTGAATTCTATGAACTGACCACGGGCGGGGTGCTGCTTTCCATCATTCCGCTCAGTATCGCCATGGTTGTCCTGCAGCGCTTCTGGCGCGGCGGACTGACAGAAGGAGCCGTTAAGTAATGACCGACGCCAGCTACATCACAGACCGTGGTCCGGGTTCAGGTAACCGCCTCCCCGCCCGTTCGTGGCTGCACACCGATGCCCCCACGCTCTCTCTGAACGGCCAGTGGCGCTTCCGGCTCCTGGCCGGTGCGCCCGGTACCCCGGGTGGACGCGGTGTCCTTCCCGCCGGAGAAGCCGTTGAGGGAGTCGCCCAGGAAACACTGGATGATTCCGCCTGGGACCAGATTGCTGTGCCTGCGCACTGGGTACTGGAGGGCGAGGGCCGCTACGGGCGCCCCATCTACACGAATGTGCAGTTCCCGTTCCCCACTGATGCTCCCCACGTCCCGGATGACAACCCCACCGGCGACTACCGGCGGACTTTTGAGGTACCGGAAAACTGGAACGACGCCGGTAAGACAGTCCTGCGGTTCGACGGCGTCGAATCCCGCTACAAGGTGTGGCTCAACGGAACCGAGATCGGAGTAGGTACGGGCAGCCGGCTGGCCCAGGAATTCGATGTCACAGAGGCTGTACGTCCTGGCCGGAACGTGTTGGCCGTCCGCGTTCACCAGTGGTCAGCTTCCAGTTACATCGAGGACCAGGACCAGTGGTGGATGCCGGGCATCTTCCGCGATGTCACCCTGCTGGCGCGTCCAGCAAAGGGCATCGACGACGTCTGGTTGCGGACGTCGTTCAGCAACGGCACCGGTGGGATCGACCCCGAAATTACGGCGGATGCGGACGCGTTCCCCCTCCGTTTGTCGGTCCCCGAGCTGGACGTCGACGTCGTGTGGTCCTCCCCTGCCGACGTCGCCCCGGTGGTGATCGCCGCCGTCGAGCCTTGGTCCGCAGAAGTGCCGCGGCTGTACACCGCGACGGTGGCCGGCACGGGTGAGACCATCACCCAGAAGATCGGTTTCCGCACGGTGGAGATCCAAGGCGACCGGTTCCTGGTAAACGGCAAGCGCGTGGTGTTCCACGGCGTGAACCGTCATGAAGCCCATCCGGACCGCGGCCGCGTGTTCAATGAGGATTTTGCCCGCGCCGACCTTGCCCTGATGAAGCAGTTCAACGTCAACGCGATCCGCACCAGCCACTACCCGCCGCACCCGCGTTTGCTGGATATTGCAGATGAGCTGGGGTTCTGGGTGATCCTTGAGTGTGACCTTGAGACCCATGGCTTCGAGCGGCATGGTTGGGTGGGCAATCCCAGCGACGATCCCGCCTGGCGCGAAGCCTACGTGGACCGTATGGAGCGCACAGTGGAGCGGGACAAGAACCATCCCTCCATCGTCATGTGGTCCCTGGGCAACGAGTCCGGCACCGGTTCCAATCTCGCGGCGATGTCCGCCTGGGCACATGCACGCGATACCGGGCGGCCGGTCCACTATGAGGGCGATTACACCGGCGCCTACACCGATGTTTATTCGCGGATGTACTCCTCCGTGCCGGAAACCGAGGCGATCGGCCGCGACGATTCCGGCTCGCTCCTTCTGGGCTGCTCCGCCGCCGAGTCCGCGCGGCAGCGCACCAAGCCGTTCATCCTGTGTGAGTACGTCCATGCAATGGGCAACGGCCCTGGTGCGATCGACCAGTACGAGGACCTTGTGGACCGCTACCCCAGGCTGCACGGTGGCTTCGTCTGGGAATGGCGCGACCACGGTATCCGCACCACCACAGCTGACGGCACGGAGTTCTTTGCTTACGGCGGTGACTTTGGCGAGGTTGTCCACGACGGCAACTTCGTCATGGACGGCATGGTCCTCTCAGACTCCACACCCAGCCCTGGGCTCTTTGAATACAAGCAGATCGTGGCTCCGGTTCGATTTGGCTTCGCCACGGAAACGCTCGACGGCGGCACGCGCCGTTTCGTCTCCGTCGCCAACCTGCGGCACACCGCCGACACCTCGGACGTCGTGCTGCGATGGCGCACCGAGGTGGACGGTGCGGTGCACGCTTCCGGCGAGCTGGACATCATCACCTCCGAGGGTGCGCCCCTGGCCGCCGGGGATACAACCCGGATCGGCTTACCGGAGTTCGCAGCCGTGGCATCCGGTGAATGCTGGCTCACCGTGGAGGTGGCTCTCCGCAAGGACACGGCCTGGGCCGACGCCGGGCATGTGATCTCCGCTGCCCAGCTGGAACTGGCCCGGGCACGTCCCCGTTTGGTGGCCCCGCGTCCGTTGAGCTTGGACCGACGTGCCGACGCTGCTGCTGAGGGGACCGTGTCCCTGGGCCCTGCCCGTTTCGAGGAAGGCCGGCTGGTCTCGCTCGCCGGACTCCCCGTGTCCGGGCCACGCCTTGAGTTGTGGCGCGCACCCACGGACAACGATCGCGGTGCAGGGCGCGGCAGCTACGACCTCGCCGACCCATGGCTCAACAACGGCGACGGCGTCCCTGCTCCATCCATGGAGGCGGTGTGGCGTGCTGCCGGTCTTGACCGGCTGGCCGGCAGGGTGGAGAAGGTCTCTGCCGACGATTCAGCCGTGGTGGTCGGCACCCGCTACGCGGCCGCGGACGCCGCACATTGGGTCTCCGTGGAGGAGAACTGGCAAATTTCCGACGGCGGGCTGTGGCTCCGCCTGGACATTGTTCCAAGCTCCGGGTGGAACATCATCTGGCCGCGGGTGGGGGTGCGTTTTGACCTGCCGGGATCCGTGGACAGTGTCTCCTGGTTCGGCACCGGACCCCTGGAGTCGTACCCGGACAGCATGCACGCCGCACTGGTGGGCCGGTACGCAGCAGGCATCGACGATCTTTCGGTGAACTACGCCAAGCCCCAGGAATCGGGACATCGCAGTGCTGTCCGTTCACTCGAGCTGCAGAATGCCGGTGATCCGTGGCTTCAGTTCAACGCCGTTGCCGACTCCCGTGGCCGCCTGCCGGGCTTCACTCTTGCCCGGCACACTGCCCAGGAGATCTCCGCGGCGGCACACCCGCACGAGTTGCCGCCCAGTCACGGCAGTTTCCTGTACCTCGATGCCGCCCAGCACGGACTCGGTTCAAGGGCGTGCGGACCGGATGTGTGGCCGGACTACGCCTTGCGGCCGGAAGCCCGGACACTCACGTTCCGGATCACTGAAGCGGGCTAGATCCACCGTTGCGGGGCCTACTCTGCGCCCTTCCTTGCTCCCGAAGCGCGCAGAGCGGGCCCCACAACGCCACCCCTTGCGTTGCGGGGCCTGTTTTGCGCCCTTCCTGGCTCCCGAAGCACGCAGAGCGGGCCCCACAACAGAACCCCCTGCGTTGCGGGGCCTGACGGACCCCGTATCAGGCAACCGCCACGGGTTCCTTCTTCGCTGCGTCCTTGCGGATGGTCGCGCTGATGACCGCGGCCACTGTGCACATGGCAGCGGCACCAAGCCAGGCATAGTTGTAGTGCCCGGTGGCGTCACGAATGAAACCAGCGGCGAGCGCGGCCGCGGCAGCCCCGAGCTGGTGGGCTGCGAAGACCCAGCCGAACACCACCGAGCCGTCCGCGCCGAACACCGAGCGGCAGATCGCTGCGGTGGGTGGCACGGTGGCTACCCAGTCCAGCCCATAAACCACCACGAAGATGATCATGCTTGGTTCTACTGACGAACCCAGCAGCAGCGGCAGCACCACCAGGCCGATCCCCCGGAACTGGTAGTACACGGCCAGCAGGACTTTGGGGTTGAAGCGGTCGGTCAGCCAACCGGAGGCAATGGTCCCCACGATATCGAAGATCCCGACGACGGCCAGCAAACCTGCCGCCGTGGTTTCCGGCATACCGTGATCATGCGCCGAGGGAATGAAGTGCGTGCCAATCAGCCCGTTGGTGGTGGCCCCACAGATCGCGAAGCCCGCTGCCAACGCCCAGAAAGTCCGCACCTTGCTGGCACGTTTGAGTACCTGGAGTGCCCTCACAGCGGCGTTGGCCGAGTCCTTGGGAGCGGAAGCCGCGGACGACGCAACCGGATGGTCCGCGCTGGACGTGGTGCCGGCGTCGGCCGCTTCGGCATCGGGAACGTCGGCACCATACGGCAAGACCCCGACGTCGGCGGGTGAGTTCCGCAGCCAGCGCAGCACCAGCGGGACAACTGCGAGCGCACCGGCGGCGATGAGAAGCGAGGCACCCCGCCATCCGGGATTCTGCGCCAGAGCAGCAATGAAGGGAAGGAACACCAACTGGCCCGCAGCGCTCCCTGCAGTCAGGATGCCGATCACCAGTCCACGGCTCTTGGCGAACCAGGTGTTGGCGATGGTCGCGGCGAAGACGAGGGCCATGGAGCCTGTACCGAGTCCGATCAGCAGGCCCCACGTCAGAAGGATCTGCCAGGACTGATTCACCAAGACGGTGAGCGCTGAACCCATGCCGATGAGGCACAGCGCCAGCGAGGTGACTTTCCGGATGCCGAAGCGTTCCATCAGGGCGGCAGCGAACGGCGCCGTCAGCCCGAACAGGACCAGGTTGATGCTGACCGCCAGGGACAACACCGTGGTGGACCATCCGAATTCCTGCTGCAGGGGGACCATCAGCACTCCAGGTGCTGCACGGAAACCGGCCGCTCCTACCAAGGCAAGGAAGGCTACTGCGGCAACAATCCAGGCCGGGTGGATCCGGCGTCGTTTGCCTGAGGGAACACCCTTCGTTCCGGACTGGATTCCTGTCTTTTCCTGGACCCCCGTCTTTTCCGGCGGAGTCCCTGTGACATCGGGAGCGGTCATGCGGAGATCTCCGTTTCGGGGGTGAGGGTTACGGGAGTTTGGGTTTGGGTGGGTGCGACGGCGAGTGGCAAGGCATGGGCGCTGCGTTTGAAGCTGTGCCAACTGGTATTGGCGGCCGTGAGGGCTATGCCGCAGTGTGTGCAGGTGTCCGCTGACATGGTGGACTGTCCGCACTCCGTGTGGATGACCTTCATGTGAGACACCTCGTTGGGGGCGTCAAGGTGTTTTTCGGCCCAGATAATGATGGCGTTGAGGACTGGCAACGCGTCCTCGCCCTTGGGAGTGAGGACGTACTCCTGCCGGGTCCGGGTTCCGTCCAGGTACGGGCGCTGGGCCAGCAGACCTGATTCCACCAACCAGCCGAGCCGCTTGCTGAGGACGTTGTCCGCTACCTCAAGGCGTTGTTTGATGGCATCGAAGCGGCCATTGCCGAAGAAGATCTCCCGGAGGACCAGGCTGCCCCAGGGATCCCCAAGGACGTCGAGGCCCCGGGCGAGGCTACACGTGCGGGCAGACCAGTCAGAACGAAGAGGCATGAGCACAAAGTATCTGACTTTTCTAAAGAAAGCTAGGTCGAGACGCTTCGTGAAAGTTCACGTCAACCATGGCCATCAGCTGCCCCTCCTGCCGCCAGCACCCCCGAAACCAAGTAGCGCCCCATAAAAGACGAGTATCCCCATCGGGTTCCCAACCGCCAGGGAGTTCCTACAATCAAAAGTGTCTGGGGATTCTGAATATCCATTCCGGCTTCCTTAGCGGATCCACTCCCGCTTGGAGTTCCCATGACTCTGCACGGCGACCCACAACTGCCCCTCCCTCCGGCAACCGAAGCACCCTTCCGATTCCGGCGCGGAGCGCCTGGCGCAACCCTCAAGTCCCTTGTGGCGGCTGGAACCATGCTTGTGGCCATTGCCATGACGCCGCCGCTTCCGGACTTCGGCCCGCCCCAGCCTGCCGGCTCATCCATCGCCCTGGACTCGGTGTCATTCCAGCGCCTGGCGACTCCCGCCATCGCGGGTCCTCCACATGATCCGGCTGCACCAGCGCCAGCCGAACCTCCAGCCGAACCAGCACCAGCCGAACCTCCAGCCGAGCCACCGGTCGCAGCCCCGGAGGAAGCCCCGGAGGAAGCCGCCGCACCAGCTCCAGCCGAGCCTCCAGCCGAAGCTCCCGGGACGCCGTCCGCCGTCGTGATTCCGCCAACCGAGGCCGCCCCACAGCCCCCGGCCACGGAGCCCCAGCCGGCACAGCCCGGCTGGACCATCTACGTGGCCGGATCCGGAGGTCAGGATCTGGTTGACGCATGCATCGGGCCGATCCACTTCACGCCGACCGACAGCTACTCCCTGTTCATTACCGAACACGATTTCTGCGGCGGTTGGGCACGGTTCTCCGGCATCGGAGTGGGCCAGCCCGTCACCCTTGCCGGCTATGGAAGCTACATAGTGACAGCGCGTGGACAGGTACCGTTGGGCGGCACCACCAGCGATGTCCTGGCCGTCTTCGGCGGCTTTCCCAGGGCCGTACTGCAAACGTGCATCCCTGGAACCAGCCAGATGCTGGTGATAGCGCTCAATTAAAGAAACCCAGCGTGATCTGCGCGACACACCCCGCTGGTTTGCCTTGGTTTCATCGGCGGTTCACTCGACGTGCCTACGCTTGCCCGGTCAACTCTGACCACGAAAGGCACTCCTGAATGTCCTCGAATATCCCCGATTCGGTTAATCGTTCAACCAATACGAAGGGACTGTCCCGTCGCGGATTCCTCGGTACCGCCGCTGCCGCAACGGCACTCGCAGCTACCGGGTCCCTCTTGCCTCCCTCAGTACAGGCTGCGATGGCAAAGCCCGTGCCGCCGGGAAGCCTGCAGTCCATCAAGCACGTGATAGTTCTCATGCAGGAAAACCGCTCGTTTGATCATTACTTCGGCTCCCTGCGTGGCGTCCGCGGCTACGGCGACAAGGCGATCACGCGTCTTCCCAACGGCACGTCGATGTTCGAGCAACCCCGGGCCACGGGCGGGAGCGTGCTGCCGTTCTCCCTCCGCAAGGCGGCGGAACTGGCTGGCAGGCCGGGTTCCGATATCCAGTACCTGGGCGACCTGGACCACTCCTTTGCGGGCACCACCACCGCGTGGAACAACGGCTGGTGCGACAAGTGGATTCCGGCAAAAAGCGCGTCCACCATGACGTTCTACCAGCGCCAGGACATCCCGCTGCAGTACGAGCTCGCTGACACTTTCACCATCTGCGACGCCTACCACTGCTCTGTCAATGGCTCCACCAACCCCAACCGCAATTATCTGTGGAGCGGCACCACCGGCAACGAGCCGGCCAGCACCAAACGTGCCGTGACCAACGCCGCCTACAGTTACACGCACGGTGGCTACAGCTGGACCACCTACCCCGAGCGCCTGGAAGAGTCCGGTATCTCCTGGAAGATCTACCAGGACTGGGACAACTTCACGGACAACGCCGTGGAGTACTTCCAAAACTTCAAGGCGATAGGCCGCAAGATGCTGGCGTCCGTGGAAGGAAACTTCCGGACCACCGAAGAGTTCTACGACACGATCAAGGGCAAGGCGCCCGCTGAGCAGGATCGCCTGCTGGCCCAACTTGAGCAGGGCCGCGCCGTTCTCACGGACTCCGAGAAATCCCTGTTCGACAAGGCCATGTGGCGCGGCCGGCCCAACACTCTCCTGGAGCGACTCAGCGCTGACATAGCCGATGGAACCCTGCCGAGGGTCAGTTGGCTGGTGCCGTCTGCAGCGGATTCCGAACACCCGGGAGCATCCACTCCCGTGGGCAGTGCAAACTTTGTCTACCGCTTGCTGGACACCGTCGCCAGCCACCCGGACACATGGAACAGCACGGCGATCTTCCTGAACTTCGACGAGAATGACGGCTACTTTGACCACGTCCCTCCGCCCGTCCAGCCGCGCCCTGCGTCCGGCGAGTCCACCGATTGGACCACCGCCCAGCCCATCGGACTCGGCCCCCGTGTTCCCATGACGGTCGTCTCACCATGGACGGTGGGAGGCTACGTCAGCTCCGAGGTCTTCGACCACACCTCCGTCATCCGTTTCCTGGAACGCTGGACCGGTGTGCAGGAACCCAACATCTCGCCGTGGCGCAGGGAAGTCTGCGGCGACCTGACCGGCGTTTTCAACTTCCAAACGCCCGGCACGCCCCCGGTTCTGGACCACCCAGGCGCCGTGCCCGCCAAGATCAGCCGTTGGCGCCCAAATCCCCCGGAAATCCAGGTGGCCCCGCTTCAGGAGCCCGGCCCCCGCCCAGCCAGGCCACTCCCCTACCGGCCACAGGTCTCAGCAACGGTCCGGCCTGGCAAGCTCGCCCTGGCTCTGGGCAACAGCGGCACACGGTCCGCTCACTTCACCGTGTATGGCTATGCGGGCGAAGTCTCCGAACCCCGGCACGTGGACGTCTTGGGTAGCCAGAAGGTGGAACTCCCCCTCGCCTCCGGCACTTTCGACGTCGTCGTCACCGGTCCCAACCGGTTTCAGTACGAACTGACAGGTACGACGACGGGCGCCGCGTCCGGCGTCGACGTCACCGTTAAAGGTCGCCGCGGTAAGAAAGCCGTGGAGCTGGAGTTGCGCAATGACGGCACCGAAACGTTAACACTGCAGCTGGAGTCGCTGCAGTATGCGCCGAACAACCACACCGTGAAACTCAAGGCCGGGCATACGAAGAAGGTCGGTTGGGACACCCTTGCTGGTTGGTACGACGTTCAGGTGACGTCGGCAGAGGACAGCTCTTTCAGGCGTCGCCTGACCGGCCGTGAAGAAGACGGCAACGAGGGCATCTCCGGCTAGGTCCGGTGTGGAGAATCCGGTCCTTGTTCGTTGTTCGCGCCGTACACCGGAGAGGACAACGAACGGGGGCCGGATTCGACGGACCGTGCCCGGGAGGGCCGGTAGGCCAAAACCCAGTAGACCAGCATGGCGATCCCGCACACCACACCGAGGCTGGAGACCATGAGCTGCCACTGGGTCTGTGGGTCCTTGCCCCACTCGGCAGCACCGGCCCACACTGCCAGATTCTTAGGGGTCATGTAGAAGGCAATGGTGGAACAAACCACAATGACCCAACCGGCCGTACGCATCTTCCCGGTATGTGAGGGAACCCGGTGCATGGCGAACGCCATGCTAGGCAGGGCAACGGCAACCCATACCCAGTGGTGCGACCACGAAACGGGGCTGATCAGAAGCATCAGGATGGCCGTGGCGGAGACTGCAATGAAGTTCTCGTCAGCATCCACAGCCCACTTGATGACCAGGGCAGCAATGAACGCCAACCCCAGGGACAGGACCAACCACAGCAAACTGGTGAGCGGGGAGTCCGGCATGCCGAAGTGCAGCAGCAGCCCCTTGACGGACAGATTGTCCACATACGCCGGTCCACCGATACGGCCGGTGTCCGGCAGGATGGTGGTCCAGAAAGCAAGTGAAGCTTGCGGCAACGCAGCCCATGCCACCGCGATGGAGCCGAAGAAACCCGCAGCCATCCAGCCAAGTGCTTTGAAGTCGCGGCGGACCAGGAAGTACAGACCGAATGCCAGCGGCGTGAGCTTCACCCCGGCGGCCAGGCCGATCAGGAGGCCGGCGGGCCAGCGGATGGCGCCTGCGCGCACTTTTCCGTAGAGCAGGAAGTCAAGCAGAATCACACCCATCAGAATGATGTTGATCTGGCCGAAGACGAACGTGTCCCGCCATGGTCCCAGGAGCAGTATGGCCCCTGTGCCCACCAAAGCCGTGGTGCGGAACCGGTAATCGGCGAAGGCCTCCCGCCAGGTGGTCGCCCGAAAGTAGTGCTTGGCCAAGGAAGCGGCTACCACTGCGGCCCCCACCAAGGCCACCACGATGAACACCAGGCTGCTGGCAAAAAAGCCCATGGCTGACAGTCCGGCGAAGAGCAACGCCGCGAAGGGCGGGTACGTGAACGGCAGGCCTTCCCGGACGGCGTAGAGATCGCCGCCTTCCAGGACCTTGTCGCCACCGTAGAAGTACACCTCAAAGTCGTTCAAGGCGGGCTGGTAGTCGGTGTACAGGAACCACACTGCAACGGCGAGGGTCAATGCCCCCGCCACGGTGAGGGTCCAGCCACGCCTGGCGGTGGAAGCCACCGGGTGAGAAAGGGAAGTCACGTGTTAGCCGTTGCTGATCTTTGTGAACGCCTGCTCAAGGTCCGCGATCAGGTCCTCGGCTTCTTCGATGCCGCAGGACAGTCGCAGGAGGTTGACGGGAACAGCCAGCTCGGTGCCCTTGACGGAGGCGTGGGTCATCTCGGAGGGGTAGTTCATGAGGGATTCGATGCCGCCCAGTGACTCCGCGAGGGTGAAGACGGACGTGGATTCGGCAACCGTGCGTGCTGCTGCCTCGCCACCCTTGAACTGAACGGACACCATGCCGCCGAACTTCTTCATCTGCTTGGCTGCAAGCTCGTGGCCCGGGTGGTCAGGAAGGCCCGGGTACAGGACAGCTTCCACCTCGGGACGCTGCAAGAGCCATTCAGCCACCGCCTGGCCGTTCTCGCTGTGGCGGTCCATGCGGACGCCCAGGGTCTTCAAGCCACGGGTGGTCAGGAAAGCATCCATCGGGCCGGAAACAGCACCAACGGCAAACTGGATGAACCCGATTTTCTCCGCAAGCCCAGCGTCCTTGACCACGATGGCACCGCCCACAACGTCGGAGTGGCCGCCGATGTATTTGGTAGTGGAATGGACCACGACGTCGGCCCCCAGGGCCAGCGGCGTCTGCAAGTAGGGAGAGGCGAAGGTGTTGTCCACCACCAGGAGGGCACCGGCGTCGTGCGCCACGGCGGCGAGTGCCTCGATGTCGGTGATTTTCATCATCGGGTTGGACGGCGTCTCCACCCATACAATGCGGGTCTTGTTCGCTGTGACTGCTGCAGCCACGGCATTGAGGTCTGACATGTCCACGGGCGTGTTGCCGATGCCCCAGTCACCCAGGACGCGATTGATGAGACGGTACGTGCCACCGTAGGCGTCGTTACCCAGGACGATGTGATCGCCCGGGCGGGCGACTGCACGGATCAGGGAGTCTTCGGCAGCCAGGCCCGAGCCAAAGGAGAACGCGGCTGTTCCACCTTCCAGTGCGGCCAGCTGCTCCTGCAAAGCGTCGCGCGTTGGATTCCCGCCGCGGCCGTATTCGTAGCCGGAGCGCAGGTTGCCGATGCCGTCCTGGGCGTAGGTAGAGCTGAAATGCAGCGGCGGCACCACGGCACCGGTCCGCGGTTCAAAGGCCTGTCCGGCGTGGACGGCGCGTGTATTGAACCCGGCGTTGTTGGTGGCAGACATGGAAGCTCCTCTGTGTTCGTTGGACGATTGGATCGGGCGCGGAGCGCTAATTGCTCAGGTACGCCAGAAGGTCGTGGCGGGTCAGGATGCCCACCGGGGCGCCCGCAAAGGTCACCATCACGGTGTCGACGTCGGACAGCAACTCGCGTGCGGCGGAAATGGTTTCCAGTGAGCCAATCACGGGCAGGCGGTCACCCATGTGTTCGGAGATCTTGTCGGTCAGTTTGGCTTCGCCGCGGAAGAGTTTGCTGGTGAGGCTTCGCTCGTCCACGGCTCCCATGACCTCGCCCATCACCACGGGCGGCTCCTGTGAGAGGACCGGGATGTGGGAGACACCGAACTCGTTCATGATGTTGATGACATCGCGGACGGACTCGTTGGGATGGATGTGCACCAGGTCCGGCATCTCACCGGTCTTGGATTTCAGGACTTCGCCCACGGACGCTTCTTCACCGCCGGAAAGGAAGCCGTAGGAACGCATCCATTGATCATTGAAGATCTTGGCAAGGTAGCCGCGGCCGGAATCCGGGAGGATCACCACAACCACCGCGGACTCGTCCAGATCCTTGGCTGCCTGCAGCGCGGCCACCACGGCCATGCCGGAGGAGCCACCCACCAGGAGGCCTTCTTCCCTGGCCAGGCGGCGGGTCATGGAGAAGGAGTCGGCATCGGAAACGGCTATGACGTCGTCCGGCACGGAGGGATCGTAGTTGTCGGGCCACATGTCCTCCCCAACGCCCTCAACAAAGTACGGGCGGCCCGTGCCGCCTGAGTAGACCGAACCTTCCGGGTCCGCGCCGATGACCTTGACCCGGCCGCCGTCGGACTCTGCCCGGTCAGCGGAGACCTGCTTGAGGAAGCGGCCCGTGCCGGTGATGGTGCCGCCCGTTCCGGCGCCGATGACCACGTGCGTGACCGTGCCATCGGTGTCCTGCCAGATTTCCGGCCCGGTGGATTCGAAATGGCTTCCGGGAGCGGCAGGGTTGGAGAACTGGTCCGGTTTGAAAGCGCCCGGGATCTCGCGGACCAGGCGGTCGGAAACGCCGTAGTAGCTGTGGGGGCTGTCGGGGGCAACGGCCGTGGGCGTCACCACAACCTCGGCACCGTAGGCCTGCAGGACGGCGCGCTTGTCCTCGCCCACTTTGTCCGGCACAACAAAAACGCACTTGTAGCCCTTTTGCTGCGCCACGAGGGCCAAGCCCACACCCGTGTTCCCCGACGTCGGCTCAACGATGGTCCCACCTGGCTTGAGGCGGCCGTCCTTCTCCGCGTCTTCGATCATCTTCACGGCGATCCGGTCCTTGATGGATCCGCCGGGATTGACGTATTCGAGCTTCACGAGGACGGTGGCTTTGATCCCGTCCGTTACGTGGTTGAGCTTGATGAGCGGCGTATTGCCGATGAGGTCCAACACGGACTGGGCATACTTCATAGGTACAAAGTTACCGCCTGCCTGCAGTGGGTCTTGCTTCGGCCCCGTACCCGGCAACCACGGCCCGGGCGGGCAAGGGGCAGGGCACGGACTACGTTCCGGCGGAGGTGTCGGTCTGCCACACACCCAAAACGTTGCCCTCGGTGTCCTTGAAGTAGGCGTACCAGCCCATGGTGGGTACTGCGTCCTTGGCCTGGACCACACTGCCCCCTGCGGATTCCACCTGTGCCAGGGCAGCATCGATGTCGTCCACGTCAATGGTGATGATGGGCGTCGTGAGGGTTTCCGTCCGCGGGAACAATGCCCCGTTGATGGCACCCGGCTCCTTGGGGGTTCCTGTTTGCTCGTCGGAGGGGGCGGTAATGGCGATGGTGTAGTCCATCCCTTGCATGGGGCTCAGATTCCAGCCGAAAGCACTCTCATAGAAAGTGTTGGCCCGCTCTTTGTTGTCCGTAGGAATCTCAAAATGCACTATTGCGGCCATGATTGGCGCTCCTTGCTTCCTGGAAATGTTACTGGGATGTGGCGCGGCCCACCCGCGCCACATCAGGGAGTCTAGCGTTGGCCGCCTGCCGCCGTAAGGGCTCCCAGGAGCAGATTGTCAGCCGGGCGTGGGACCATGAAAACATGACCATCGCAGAGGCCCCGCCACTTGTTGCGGCCGCGGCAGATGCGGCCGCTCGATGGCACCCCGGCGGTTCCTTCCGCTTGGACCAGACCATGTTTCCGCTCATGCGCGGCAACGCTGATCCCTCCTTCGCGGCGCACGCCAATGGTTTCTGGACGGCCTTCACCACCGCCTCCGGACCGGCCACCTTGAGGCTCTCCGCGGGCGGTTTGGGGGCTGGTTCCTTTGTGGATGCCCAATCGTGGGGACCCGGAGCCGGGGATGCGGTTGCCGGAGTGCCGCGGCTGTTGGGCGCGGAGGACGATTGGTCCGGCTTTGACGAGCCCGCGTTCCATTCCACGCTCCCGCGCCTCGTCACGGAAGCACGACGTCGGAACCTGGCTGTGCGGCTGCCTTCCACCGGGCGGGTGGTTGACTCCCTGGTGCCCACCATTTTGGAGCAAAAGGTCACCACTTTGGAGGCGAGGCGAGGCTACCGGTACTTGATGTATCGCCATGGGACGCCGGCGCCGGGCAAGGCCCCCGCGGGGCTCTTGGTCCCTCCCACCGCCAGGCAGTGGTTGGCCATCCCGTCCTGGGAGTGGCACAAGGCCGGGGTTGGACCACAACGTTCAGCCACTGTGATGCGGGCGCTGCAGTCCGCCGTCGCGCTTGAGCGGCTGGCCGGGGTGGACTCCGCCCAGGCCGGCGCCAAGCTTCAGACCATTCCCGGTATTGGCATTTGGACCGCAGCTGAAGTTGTCCAGCGGACGCACGGTTGCCCGGATTCAATCTCCGTGGGCGACTACCATCTGGCGTCCTACGTGGGTTATGCCCTGACCGGCAGGAAGACTGATGACGCCGGCATGATCGAACTGTTGGAGCCGTGGCGTGGGCATAGGCAACGCCTGGTGAGGATGTTGTATTTGAGCGGCTTCCGGAAACCCACTTTCGGGCCGCGAATGACCGTTCAGGATCACCGCGGGCACTAAGTTTTCATCGCGGACGGGAGCTGTCCGCAAGGGCATGGACGACCCTCCCCGGCGGGTATACCTTGGCGCGTAGGAGCCATCACCAGCCGTCCATGGAGTCCCTGGAGTGACCGTGATCCACACCAAGAAACTCACCAAAACCTTCACCGTGAAGAAGGAAACGGTGGAGGCCGTCAAGGGCGTGGACATCGACGTCGCCCCGGGCGAACTCGTCGCCTTCCTGGGCCCTAACGGTGCAGGCAAGTCCACCACACTGCGCATGCTCACCACGTTGCTGAAACCAACGTCGGGGTCGGCCACGGTGGCAGGGGTCGATGTCCAGAAGGATCCCGCCGGCGTCCGTGCCCGCATCGGGTACATCGGCCAAGGCAACGGCGGTGGGCACAGCTACCGTGTGATCGACGAACTCATCATGCAGGGCCGCTTCTACGGGATGAACACCAGCGATTCGAAGGCCCGGGCTGAGACGCTCATGGCGTCCCTCGACCTGGGCGACCTCGCCAAGCGGACGGTCATCAAGCTCTCCGGTGGGCAGCGGCGACGCATGGATGTGGCGCTGGGGCTGATGCACTCCCCCGGCCTTCTGTTCCTGGATGAACCGTCCACGGGCATGGACCCCCAGAACCGCGCCAACCTCTGGGAGCACATCATGCGGATGCGCGAGGAACACGGGACCACCATCGTGCTCACAACGCATTACATGGACGAGGCCGACTCCATGTCCGAGCGCGTGATCGTGATCGACCACGGCACCATCATCGCGGACGACACCGCCTCCCGGCTCAAAGCGAACCTCGCCGGTGACCTGCTCGCCGTGGAGGTTGCCGCAGGCTCGGCGTCCGAGGTACGTGGCTTGCTGGGCCGCGCGGCCGCCGAAGGCGACATCCAGGAGAACGCGTACGACGGCGTGGTCCGCTTCCGCCTCCGGCTGGCACAGGGCGCACGGCTTGCGCCGGGGCTGCTGAAGGAAATGCACGACGCCGGCGCTCCCGCCCAGTCGCTGGAACTCAAACCGCCTACGCTTGACGACGTCTTCCTGGAACTCACCGGCCGCAGCCTGCGGGAAGGAGCTGAAGTCTGATGATCGGACAAGCCGTGAGCCCTGGAGTCGTCCTCCAGAAACGTGGGCCCCGGAGCGTCGTGACGGATACGTGGTTCGTGTTCTGGCGGGAGATGTTGTTGCCGCTGAGGGATCCGTTCTCGCTGATTTTCTCCCTCATCCAACCGTTGGTGTTCCTGGGGCTGTTCGGGCCCTTGTTGGGCTCGGCTGTTGGTGCCCCGGCGTTCGGTGGCCAGTCGACGCTGCAATGGTTCCTCCCGGGCGTGGTGGTGATGATTGCGCTGTTCGGCACTTCGATGACCGGCTCAAACCTGCAGTACGAACTGATGACCGGTTCCTACGAGCGGATCCTGGCCACCCCGTTGTCCCGGTCTTCGCTGATGATCGGCCGGGCGCTGAAGGAGTGGGCTCCCTTGGTGGTCCAGGGCCTGCTGATCTCAGTGGTGTGCATCCCGTTCGGCTTCGTGTTCCATCCGCTGCATGTGCTCTTGGGGTTGGTCATCCTGGGCATCTTCGGCATCGGTCTGGGCGCCCTGTCCTACGCGTTGGCGCTGGTCTCGCAGAACAAAGAATGGATCTTCTGGGGCGTGCAGCAAACTTTGCTGTTCCCGCTGATGATCCTCTCCGGCATCATGCTGCCCATCGAGGCGGGTCCGGGGTGGATGAAAGTGGCCAGCCTCTTCAATCCCCTGACCTACCTGGTCAACGCCGAACGGGAGCTGTTTGCCGGACGCATTGGCATGGATACGATGTGGGGACTCGTCGCCGCCGTGGTGACTGCCGCCGTCGGGCTTGTGGTGGGAATCCGGACCATCAACCGGAACACCAACTAGCTACAGGTGCAGGCGGGAGACCGCTTCCTGCCGCATCTCCACTTTCCGTACCTTGCCCGAGACCGTCATGGGGAAGCTCCCGCGGACATCGATGTAGCGCGGGATCTTGTAGTGGGCCAGCTTTCCCCGGCAGTACTCTGCAAGGTCCTCGACGGTGAGCGTGGTCGCGCCGGGTTTAAGGATGATGCAAGCCATGAGTTCCTCGCCGTACTTATCGTCCGGAACACCGATCACCTGAACGTCCTGGATGGACGGGTGCAGGTACAGGAATTCCTCGATCTCGCGGGGATAGATGTTCTCGCCGCCGCGGATCACCATGTCCTTGATGCGGCCCTCGATCACCACATAGCCGCCCTGGTCCATCCGGGCAAGGTCCCCGGTGTGCATCCAGCCCTCGGCGTCGATCGCCTCTGCGGTCTTATCCGGCTGGCCCCAGTAGCCCTGCATCACCGCATAACCGCGTGTGCAGAGCTCCCCGATCACACCATGCTCCACTACCTCGCCCGAACCCGGATCCACGATCCGGCTCTCCAAATACGGCATGGTCCGGCCCACCGTGGTGGTGCGCTGCTCCAAGGTGTCCCCGGCCCTGGTCATGGTGGAAACCGGCGAGGTTTCCGTCATGCCATAGCAAATGGCCACATCCACCATGTGCATCTCTTCGATTACCCGGCGCATGACCTCAATGGGACATAGGGAACCGGCCATCACACCGGTCCTGAGCGTCGAAAGATCGTAGGATCCGAAATCCTCCAGCGCCAACTCTGCGATGAACATGGTGGGCACTCCGTACAGCGACGTCCCCCCGAAGTCCTGCACGGCTTCCAACGCGGCCGACGGATTGAAGCCGCGGCCCGGAATGATGGTTGCCGCTCCGAAGCTCAGGGCATTCACATTGCCGATTACCATGCCGAAGCAGTGATAGAACGGCACCGGAATCACCACGCGATCGCGCTCGGTGTACTTCAGGAGCCTGCCGATCGAGTTCCCGTTGTTCAGGATGTTGTGGTGGGTCAGGGTTGCACCCTTGGGGAAACCTGTGGTTCCGGACGTGTACTGCAGGTTGATGGGATCGTGCGGGTCCAGTTCCGCCATGCGGTCACGGACTGCGGATGGCCCGACGCCGTCAGCCCGGGTCAGGAGCTCTCCATAGCTCAGTTCGTGGCCGGCTTCCGGAACCCCTGCCGTGAGTCCAATGACCGGTTCGCCGGGGAGGAAGACCAATTCCCTGAGCTCGGGACACGTGCCCGCAGCTTCCCTGGCCATGCCAACGTAGTCGCTGTTCTTGTCAGACGGCGCGGTGACCAGCATCCGCATCCCGTTCTGTTTGACCACGAACTCCAGCTCGTGGCTGCGGTACGCCGGGTTCACGTTGACCAGCACCGCCCCGATCTTGGCTGTGGCGTATTGCAGGATGGTCCATTCGGCGCAGTTGGGGCTCCAGATGCCGATCCGCTCACCCTTGGCCACCCCTTGTGCCAGCAATGCGCGGGCCAGGCGATTGACGTCGTCGTTCAGTTTTTCGTAGCTCCAGCGGCGGGCGTCTCCGCCAGGAACGGCAGCCGCTTCAATCAGTGCGTCCCGCAAGGGAAACCGGGCGGCGATGCGCTCGAAATGAGCGCCGATGGTCTCTTCGAGCAGCGGGACGTCAGTGTCTCCGGCAGTGTAGGACAACATGACGGAACGCTACCAAGGGACTGCCCGCAACAGAACCGTAACCACCTCCAGCAGCTCCGTGTCCTGCCGGTAGGGTTGAAGCCATGAGTGCACCCATTGACCTGCAGGCCACGTTCATCCCCAACGAAGGCGAGTTCTTCCGCGTGAAGCTCGCTTTGGAAATCGCCATCGATGAGGTTGTGAACGAGCCCGGCTGCATCCGCTACGAACTGACCGAAGCCACGGAGGAGAAGCTCGTCCTCACGGAGCGCTGGGAATCCGAGGAACTCCTTGAGAAACACTCCAAAGGCATCGCCGTCCAGGACCTGAACGAGTCCCTCAGCGCATTGCTCGCCGAGCCTGTGAAGCTCGAGCGCCTCTAAGCGCCGCAACGGGGCGCCGCCAGAACGGGACGCCGCAACACCGCCAGAACGCCTTAAAGCAGCGAGGTCGCCGGAAATTTCCGACGACCTCGCTGCTTTCCGGCGAATTCGCCGGGTTGGTCTAGTTTTCCTGCGCCTCGGCACGGGCCTTGGCAACGTGGGCGTGGACCTCTTCCATGTCCAAACCCTTCACGGCCTCGATGACTTGCTCAAGCTGCGGGCCGTTGAGGGCGCCAGGCTGCGAGAAGACGAGGACCTTTTCGCGGAAGGCCATGAGCGTGGGGATGGACGTGATCCCGGCTTCGGCAGCGAGCTGCTGCTCGGCCTCGGTGTCCACCTTCGCGAACACCACGTCAGTGTGCTTCTCCGAAGCGGCCCCATAGGTGGGCGCGAACTGGCGGCACGGGCTGCACCAGGCAGCCCAGAAATCCACCAGGACAATATCGTTGTCCTCGATGGTCGATGCGAACTGTTCTCCAGTGATGTCAACTGTAGCCATGCTTCCACGGTACGCGACCCCGCCTGCTAAGTCCCGTGGAGGGTTAGCCTGTTCGCTCCCCGCGTTACCGGGAATAAACGGGATGGCTGGCTACTTGCCCAGCACGTACCGCAGCGCGGACGCATAGAGCGGCGCAACCTTGTTGTGGCCGGTCTGATTCATGTGGGCTCCATCGAGGTAATCCCCGGCCGCACCTGCGATGGTTGCGGTGCCGGACATCGAGATGCGCGGCCAGCCTCGGAGCGCAGCTTCGCGGGTCACCAGCCCGTCCACCCAGCGGCGTTGGGCATGGCTGGCGTCGTAGCGGGACAGGACTCCGTTGACCAGGATGGTGCTGCGGGGATACTTACGGCGCAGTTCGTCCCAGAGGCGGTTTGCTTGCGAGAGGATGGCTGCATCAGTAGCACCGATCCGGGCGTCGTTGCCGCCCAAGGTCACCACCACAAGGCCGGGATTTCCCTGCGGCAGGAGGATGCGGTCCTGCAAGACGGCATCAGTTGCGGAGCCTCCGCCTACGGCCGGGCTGCCGGAGACATAGCCGATTCCGCCGATGCTGCGGACAACCTGGCGAGGGTAGCCGGCTGCTCTGGCCCCCTGCTCGCCCCACGAGTCCATGTCCAGCTGCGAGTCGCCAAGGAAGACCACTGTGGATGCGTCCACAGCCTCCGCCGAATAGAGCTCCTGCGTGACGTCATTCCAGATGGTTTCCACCTTCTGGAACGCCACATGGTCTCCCCTGCCGTCTGACCAGGTGTCACGCACGGGCCAGCCGAACTCCCCGGGATTGACTGACCACACCTTGTAGGTTGGGTGTCCCACAATCCGTGCTCCCGTGGCCGGACCCCATACCAGCCAGCCGTTGGCGAACTGCTGCACCAGTCCGCCCGCGCGTGGAAGTTTATCCGTGAGCGGCAGCCCCAGTGACCCTGCCGCTCCGCCCAGTGAAACATAGCGGTTATGGACGTCACCATGGGTGGTTGAGTGCGCACCCGTTGCCGCGGACCAGTAGACCGTGCCGCCTTGGAAGAGTTGGTAGACGAAGGAGCTTTGCCGGACTTCCTCACTGACTGGATACCCCAGAGCGCCGTTTTGGCCTCCCGTGGAAGACCAGTAGCTGCGGATGGCGCCCGTGATGGCGCGTGCTCCGGTGGCCGGTGACCAGATAATGGTGCCCCGTTGGTACTGCTGTGACGAGCCGCCGTTCCGCAGTCCCGTGGTTTCGTCCGTGGATGGGTAACCAAATTCGCCTTCCTCCAACCCGGATTCACGCCAGCGTTCACGGATGGCGCCCATGGAGGGGTGCGCTCCAGTGGCCGGCGACCACACCACAAAGCCGCGCTCGAAGGCCTGCCAGGCACCGCCGTCGCGCAGTCCGGTGCTTTCCCCGGTGACCGGGTATCCAAGGAACCCGCTTTCGAATCCGGCACGACCCCAGGCCAGATGGATGGATCCGCTGGTTCGTTGCGCGCCAGTGGCCGGTGAGTAGGCAATGACCCCGCGTTCAAACGACTGCTTGGTACCTCCGTTCCGGAGCCCGCTCACCGTGTCGCTGGTGGGATATCCGTGGAAACCGGCAGGCCCATCGTTCTGCCACCAGGACGTGCGGACAGGTCCGTTGACAACCACACGGGCCCCGGTGCGCGCGGACCATGCGATGTCGCCGCCGGCGAACCGCTGCACGCAGCCATTGCCGCTGCCACTGCTGGTGCATTCTTCTGCGCTTGTTGGCAGCTGCAACACGCTGCGCGCCCACGGACTGGTGTTGTACAGCTGGCCGATGGCGCCCGTGACGGGCGGGGGCGTTTCAAGGGTCATGCGTGCCGCCGGAGGAGCCGCCTGGACCGCCGTCGCCAGGGATCCTGGAACCAGCAGCACCGTTGCCACTACGCCCAGGAACCAGCGCGTTACGGCCGACTTTGCACTTCTCACTTCACTAACCCCTCAAGCTACGGGCATGCCCCCACCTGCTCCCCCACATGAAAACAGTGAGGCAAGTATGTTGGACGCCGGCCCTCACCACAGCGGCGACGCAGCGAATGGTGCCACATCGTTATGTGCCGCCCTCTTGATCCCGGCTGAACAGCTGTTTAGTCTTTGAAACATGCGTTCAAACGCAGAGGATTTGACCACCCGGGCCCGCATCCGCGACGCCGCAATCGGACTTTTCGGCCGCGATGGATTTACCCGCGCCACCGTCCGGGCCGTCGCCTCGGCTGCCGGAGTAAGCCCTGGTTTGGTCATCCATCATTTCGGCAGCAAGGCAGGGCTCCGCGAGGCCTGTGACCGCCATGTGCTGGCCCAGACCGCTACCCAGGGCCGAGAGAAAACCGACCCCGGGTCCACGCGTCAGCTGATTCAGGATTATCTGAACCACCCGGACCAATACGCCAACGAGATCTCGTACATACGGCAATCCCTGGGGGATGAATCCGCGGCCGGTGACGCCTTCTTCGATGCCGTCGTGAGGCAGACGCAGGACATCATCCAGGACGGGATCGACGCCGGCACCATCCGGAAGGTTGATGACGTCCGGTCAACCGCCGTGGTGATCGCCTCCAACAGCCTGTCGATCCTCATGCTGGGCAGGCACCTCTCAAGGACACTGGGCGCCGTCACGCCCGAGCCCCACGGAATCGGGCCGGAGTTGCTGCGTCACCTCACACTTCCGGCCCTGGACATCTATACACACGGCTTCTACACGGACTCGCGGTTCCTGGATGCAGCCCGCGACGCACTCCGGCAAGACACACCAACCAAGGAAGGGAGCATGCCCCGTGACCCAGGCAATCGTCGTCGAGGGGTTGCGTAAGAAGTTCGGACACCGGGAGGTGCTGCACGGACTTGATTTCGCCGTGGAGCGCGGGACGGTGTTCGGCGTCATCGGACCGAATGGTGCGGGCAAGACCACCACCATGCGCTGCCTGCTGGACATCATCCGGCCCAGCGCGGGTTCCATTGCCGTGCTTGGGGAGGACCCCCGCAGGGCAGGCACCGGTCTCCGCCGAAGGATCGGTTATCTTCCGGGCGAACTGCACTTGGAGAACCGCACTACGGGCCGCCGCATGCTGGAACACTTCGAAGCGATCAGTGGACCCGTGCAGCCCGGATACATCGATCAGCTTGCCGAGCGGCTGGACCTGGACCTTGACCGGCAGAGCCGCAAGCTTTCCAAGGGCAACAAGCAGAAACTGGGACTCCTGCAGGCCTTCATGCATCAGCCTGAACTCCTGGTTCTTGACGAGCCGACCAGCGGCCTTGATCCCCTGGTCCAGCAGGTCTTCCATGCCATGGTCCGCGAGGCCGTGGACGGCGGCGCCACTGTCTTCCTCAGTTCGCACGTCCTCAGCGAAGTCCAGCAAGCGGCCGACGCCGTGGCTATCCTCCGCGACGGCGAAATCGTCACCGTGTCCACCGTGGAAGCTCTCAGGACGGCCGCAGTCCGGCAGCTTCGCTTCACCAGCACTGGAACAGAAGCGCCCGACGTCGGGGCGTTGCTGGGCAGGGTGCCTGGCGTCGCCAACATAGCGGTGCGGGAGCTTCCCGCTGATGGCCATGCTGCCGGGACCGTTGAAGCCACGGCGACGCTGTCAGGTCACGTCCAGCCCCTTGTCCAGGAACTCGCCCGCCTGAATCTGACGGACCTGGTCCTTGAGGAACCTGATCTGGAAGAAGCCGTGCTGACCCTCTACACCGGAACATCCCCTGCGCCGGGACACGGAGAGGGCCCCGGCTCCAACAACGCGTCCGGTTCCGGCTCCAGACCGGCCGCCCGAAAGGAAGGAGCCCACCGTGCCTAAGATCCTGCCATTGTTCACCAAGGCGCTCACAGATTCGTGGCGGTCCACCCTGGCCTGGGCCCTGGGTCTGACGGCGGCGATCATGCTCTACCTGCCGCTGTATCCCTCCATTGGCGGAAATTCGCAAATGCAGGACCTCATCAATGCCCTTCCCCCTGAAATGACCAAAGCACTGAACTACGACCAAATTGCAACCGGTCCCGGCTATACCCAAGCCACACTTTTCGGGCTGATCGGTTTCCTGTTGATGTCCATGGCGTCCGTTGGCTGGGGGGCCGCAGCGGTAGGCGGAGACGAGGAATCGGGACTGTTGGAACTGACCCTCGCGCACAGCGTTACCCGTGTCCAGGTGGTCCTCGAAAGGGCTTTCGCGTTGATAGTCCGGACCGTGGTTCTCTCCGCACTGGTCTTCCTGTTGGTGCTGGTACTGAACCGGCCCTCGGAACTGGGCATCGACGTCGGGCATCTGTTCGGAGCGGTGGTCCTGTTTGCCGCGCTGGCTTTGCTGAGCGGCACGGCAGCCCTGTGCGCAGGCGCGCTGACGGGCCGGAAGGTCTACGGGATTGCCGCGGGTGCCGCGGTGGCCGTCCTGGGCTACGTGTTCAATGCGGTCGGGAGGCAGAGTCCCGACGTCGATTGGCTGCTGAACCTTTCGCCGTACCACTGGGCGTACGGCAATTCACCCGTAACAAACGGGGCCGATTGGGGTGCCGCCTGGGGCTTGCTCGGAATTTCGGCCGCGCTCATCGCGGTGGGTGCTGCCGCCCTGCAGCGACGTGATGTAGGAGTTTAGGCCCAGACGTGGGGTGCGGGGCGGCTCGCTCCGGGAAGTGCGTTGTTCCCGCGCCACTCGTGAATCCATTCGGGCAGCTCGAGGTCAGCCGGCGGGGCACCGAACTCTGCGATGATTTCTTCCTGCGTGACGGGCTTGCCCTTGTGCACCAAACGGGTGGCGATATGGGCGCGGGCGTAAATTTCGCCGTCCACCACCATGCGCTGCTCAAAGTAGATGGCCTTGGTGTCCAGCCCAATGATGCGGGTTTCGATGGTGTACCGCTGCCACAGCTGCAGGGACTTCCGGAAGGCAATGGTTTCCCCGGCTGCTACCGGGTTCCAACCCCGTTTGCGCATCTTTGTCCAGATTCCGCTGCGAACCATGAGATCGAACCGGCCCAGGTCCATCAGCGAGAAGTACATTCCGTTGTTAACGTGCATGGCGATGTCGATGTCCGTCGGCAACACCCGCAGAGGCAGTGAGGATTCTTCCCAAACGCCCAGTGGCGAGCGCTTGGAGGACGTGAACAGCAACATGAGGGTGCGAAGAAGCAGATGCATGCCTGCAATGTTACTCGTCGGTAACTTTGCTGTGAATATGCGGACCACATGCTGGAACAACACCGGCTGCGAGGCTCCATTTATGTCCAACGATTGCACTAACGTTTACCGCTGGTTCATGAAAGCCGTGCACAATATCTGAAACTCGTATTGACCAGGAAACACCAGGGGGACTCCTCATGAGCACGCTGCAAACCACCAGGCCGCACGGCGAAGTCTGGCCGGAACTCTCCCGCCACCAGGACGTTGTGCTCCAGGATGCCCGTGGCAACCGGATCGAGGGCACCATCGATGGCATGACCAACGACCGCAGCACACTCTGGATCCAACTCAAGGGTGGCCTTGGCCGCCAGTTGATCCACCACCTGGATGGTTACTGGTTGGAGACGCCCGCCGCCTGAACCGGCCCATCCCAGGCAGGGCGCCTGCGGTGACTAGTATTCCCCTATGACGCAAGCTCGATATCGGGACCTCGTGGAATGGCCCCTCATGGCCACCGCATTGATCTTCCTCACCGCCTACGGGTGGCAGGTCATCGGCCGCGTGGACGGCGCTGCTGCCGTGCCCTTCGAGATCGTTCTCTGGATCACGTGGGGAATTTTCGCGGTGGACTACTTCGTGAATTTGTGGCTCGCCGAGGACCGCGGGCGGTGGTTCCTCTGGAACCTGCATGAGCTCCTGATCGTGGTTCTCCCCTTCTTCAGGCCCCTTCGCTTGCTGCGCCTGGTCACCCTCTTGTCCGTCCTCCAACGCACCGTGGGTGAGACCCTGCGCGGACGCGTGGCCACCTACGTTGCCGGCGCGGCTGCGATGCTCATCCTCATCGGCGCGTTGGCCGTGCTCGACGTGGAGCAGAACGCCCCGGACGCAAAGATCCTCACCTTTGGGGACGCGGCTTGGTGGGCTGTCACCACCATCACCACGGTGGGCTACGGAGACCTCTATCCGGTCACTCCGATCGGCAGGATTGTCGCAGCGGCGCTCATGATGAGCGGCATCGCTGTCCTCGGTATTGTGACGGCTTCCATCGCCTCCTGGCTCGTCCAGCGGATCGAAGAGAACGCCGAGGGCGTGGCGGCGGCAGCGGGCCAGAAGGCAGCCGAGGCCGAGGAGCCTGTTCGTGCGGAGATGGCTGACCTGGTGATGGAGATCGCGGCCCTGCGCCGCGAGATCGCGGAGCTCAGGGAGATCGCGGAACCCGGGCAAAAGCCCGGGTCATAGTTTCGGGCTGAGGACACCACCTCCCGGCGGCGCCAGGCGGCGCCCCAAAATGACGCAGCCCCAAAACGAGCAATCCCCAAAAAATGAGGCAACCCGGGATACGAAAAAATCCCCGGAACCAGTGGTTCCGGGGATTTTCCTTGGGTGGCAGATGAGGGATTCGAACCCCCGTAGGCGTTGCCAGCTGATTTACAGTCAGCCCCCTTTGGCCGCTCGGGTAATCTGCCGAACTTCAAAAGAAGATCACTTCCGGAGACCGTTTCTTTTCGATCCGGTAACCGAAGGCAGAGACAACCTTACAGAATTTCCTGCGAAGAATCTAATCGGGGGCAGATACCCCGGAATTCCGCGTATTTCAGGCTTCGCCGAGGATCCGTCCAGCCAGTTTGGCCTCAAACTTCTCGGCTTGCTCGGCGGTGATTTGGTTGAGCTGCACGGCGCGGAGCAAATCCGCGTGCACTCCGTCCATACGTGACGCAGCGTCGGGTACCGGGCTCAGGACGATCGATGCTGCCACAGCCGCTGCCGCCACTGCACTCGCCGCCGCAACGGCAGCCGTTCCGATGGAACCCGCTGCTGCGGACGCGGATTTGGTAATGGACTGGACGGCCTTGCTGCTCATGCTGATCCTCCGACGATGCGTTCTTCCAACTGTTACAACTCTCAACCCGCACGCTCGGTTCCAGCCCTGCATGTGCTGTGAGCGAACTGTGAAAGTCCTCCACCGTCCCAAGCGGCGGCTTCCGTACTAGGCTGGATGCCAGACCAACCCGCCCTCACAGGGCCCCCAACCTAAGGAGAGTCATGGCAGGCGAATCCACATTCGACGTCGTCAGCAAGGTAGACAAGCAAGAGGTCGCCAACGCCCTCAACCAGTCCCAGAAGGAAATCGCGCAGCGATACGACTTCAAGGGTGTGGGCGCAGAGATCGACTTCAGCGGCGAGAAGATCCTCATGAAGGCCAACTCCGAGGACCGCGTCCTCGCTGTCCTGGACGTCTTCCAGTCCAAGCTCATCAAGCGCGGCATCTCCCTGAAGTCCCTGGACCAGGGCGAACCCTTCCCTTCCGGCAAGGAGTTCCGCCTTGAGTGCACCATCAAGGAGGGCATCGCCCAGGACATCGCCAAGAAGATCAACAAGATCATCCGCGATGAAGCTCCCAAGTCCGTCAAGTCCCAGATCCAAGGTGACGAGCTCCGCGTGACGTCCAAGTCCCGTGACGACCTCCAGGAGACGATGAACATCCTGAAGAAGTTCGAAGAGGCCGATCTCCAGTTCGTGAACTTCCGCAGCTAACACCCTCACCAAAAAGCACCGAGGCAACCACCGGCCTCAAAGCCGGGACGCACGCTCATCAGGGCGCCGTGTCCCGGCTTTTTGCTGCCCAAAAACTACACCGACTGTCGTAATGAGCCAGCGCATTAGCACACGATTAGTTTGCGTAATAGTCAAGTCACAGTATCCTTCTTCCTTAGGCGAACCTAAGTACGGTTCCCCTTAGTGAAAGAACTTCCATGACCGCCAATTACCTGATCGGCCTGCGCGAAGGCCTTGAGGCCTCACTCATCGTGGTCCTCCTGATGGCATACCTCATCAAGACCGGCCGGCGGCATCTGATCTCCCGTGTCTGGATGGGCGTAGGCCTCGCAATCGCCATTTCTCTTGGCTTCGGCGCTCTGCTGACCTTCGGCCCACGCGGCCTCACGTTCGAGGCCCAGGAAGCGATCGGCGGAGGCCTGTCCATCGTGGCGGTCGCGCTGGTGACCTGGATGGTCTTCTGGATGGCCCGCACGGCGCGCAGCCTCGGCGGCGAACTCCGATCGCAGGTGGATAAAGCAGCTGACGGCGCCGCGTGGGGCCTCGTGGTGGTTGCGGCACTGGCAGTGGGACGCGAAGGCCTCGAAACTGCCCTCTTCATCTGGGCCGCGGCCCAGGCAACCGGCGAAACCACCCTGCCGCTGCTCGGGGCATTGCTCGGTCTGCTGACAGCTGCCGGCCTGGGTTATCTGCTCCACCGGGGTGTGCTGAAGGTGAACCTCGGCCGCTTCTTCACGTGGACCGGGGTGGGGCTCATCATCATTGCCGGTGGCGTCCTGGCCTACGGAATCCACGATCTCCAGGAGGCGGGCATCCTGCCGGGCCTGAACAACCTGGCCTTCGACGTCTCAGCTGCCATCCCGCCGTCGTCCTGGTACGGAACCCTGCTGAAGGGCACGCTGAACTTCTCCCCCGCCACCACCTGGCTCGAAGCCGCTGCATGGCTGTTGTACGTGATTCCGGTGCTGTTCCTTTACATCCGGGCCAACCGTTCGGCTCCACCCCAGGCTTCCAGCAAGACTTCCACCCCCGCCGTCACGGCCCACCCGTAGTCCCCGCCCTGACGCCCGCCCCCAACACAAAGGACACACCCATGTTCCTGCCCGCCTCCTCTTCCCCGAAACTTCGCAGGACGCTCGCCGTCATCGGGGCAGCCGCAGCCGTACCGCTGGTGCTTTCCGGTTGCACTGACAACACCAAGACCACGGGCGCAACGGATGGTCCCATCCAGGTCAGCAGCACCGCCAACGAGTGCAAGGTCTCCACCAGCACTGCCCCCAGCGGCAACCTGACCTTCAACGTGAAGAACGAAGGTACCGAGGTCACCGAGTTCTACCTGCTGGCCGACGACGGCTTGCGGATCATTGGCGAAGTAGAGAACATCGGCCCCGGAATCACCCGCAACCTGGTGGTTACTGCGCCTGCGGGCAAGTACAACACCGCATGCAAGCCTGGCATGCAGGGCGAAGGCATCCGCGCCTCCTTCGAGGTCACTGAGTCCGGAAACAAGCCCAGCGTGGACGCCGGCTTCCAGGAACTCCTTGACACCGGATCCGCGCAGTACATGGCCTACGTCAAGGACCAGACCGAACAGCTCATTGTGGGCACCAAGGCCTTTGCCGAGGCTTTCGCCGCAGGTGACGCCGCCAAGGCCAAGGACCTCTACGCGTCCACCCGCATGCACTGGGAGCGGATCGAACCCGTGGCCGAGTCATTCGGCGACCTCGATCCCAAGCTCGATGCCCGTGAGGCCGACCTTGAGCCGGGACAGGAATGGACCGGCTGGCACCGCGCTGAGAAGGACCTCTTCCCGCCGGCAGACTACACAGCCATGACTGCCGCGGAGCGTACGGCGATTTCCACACAATTGGTGGCTGACACCGAGGACCTCGTCACCCGCACCCGCACCGTCCAGCTCACCCCGGACAAGCTCGGCAACGGCGCCAAGGAACTTCTTGATGAAGTGGCCACCGGCAAGGTCACCGGCGAAGAGGAGATCTGGTCCCACACCGACCTTTGGGATTTCCAAGCCAACGTGGACGGTGCGCGCATCGCCTTCGAAAGCCTGAAGCCTGCTCTTGAGCAGAAGGATGCGGAGCTGGCAAAGTCCTTGGACGAGAAATTCGCCGCCCTGCAGGCCGAACTCAAGAAGCACGCCAAGGGCGATGGCTTCGCGTACTACAACGAGCTGAGCCAGGACCAGGTCCAGCAGCTCGCCGCCTTGGTCGATTCGCTGGGTGAGCCCCTCTCCAAGCTCACCGCAGCTGTGGTGTTGTGACCGGCTGCCCCTTCGGGCACACTGGCGAAAGCCCCGACGCCAACCGCACCGGTGAGGGATCCGTCGTCGGACACTCCGGCGCGTCAGCCGGCGTCGAGACTTCCGCCGGGCTGACGTCCCAGGAAGCGTCCGACGCCGGTTCAGCAGCTACCGCTGCGGCCAGTACCTCACGTATGTCCCGACGCGGCCTGCTCTCTCTCGCGGGGGTGGGCGGCGCCGGGGCCGTTGCCGGCTTGGCCGCCGGGTTCCTGGGGCACGATGCTTTGACGGCTGCCAACGCTTCAGCCTCGGACACCAAGGCCGGAGAGGCTGTGGTCCCGTTCTTCGGCGACCACCAGGCGGGTATCACCACGCCCGCCCAGGACCGCCTGCACATGGCCGCGTTCGACGTCACCACCGAGGACCGCAAGGACCTCATCAAGCTCCTCAAAGACTGGACTGCCGCGGCCGAGGCCATGACAACCGGTATTCCCACGGGCAAGACGGGCGCCGTCGATGGGCCCTACGATGCACCGCCGGAAGACACCGGCGAAGCACTGGACCTGCCGGCCGCCAAGCTCACCCTGACCTTCGGTTTCGGTGCCGGGCTGTTTGAGGAGGATGGCAAGGCGCGTTTTGGGCTGGACGGACGCCGGCCTGAGGCCTTGATCGATCTCCCCCATTTCCCCGGGGATGACCTTCAGCCGGGCCGCACGGGTGGTGACATTGTGATCCAGGCCTGCGCCGATGACCCCCAGGTTGCCGTCCATGCCATCCGCAACCTCGCCAGGATCGGTTTTGGGAAAGTCCGTGTGCGTTGGTCGCAATTGGGCTTTGGCCGTACTTCCTCCACGTCCAGGGCACAGGTGACACCGCGGAACCTCTTTGGTTTCAAGGACGGCACCAACAACCTCAAGGTCGAAGACAACACGCTGCTGGATGAGCACGTGTGGGTGCCGTCCAGCTCGCGGCCAGGTGAGCAGTGGATGAGCGGGGGCAGCTACCTGGTGGCCCGCCGGATCCAAATGCACATCGAAATCTGGGACCGGACTTCCCTGCGTGAACAGGAAGGGCTGATCGGCCGCACCAAGGGCGTGGGCGCTCCCCTGTCAGGCGGAGATGAGTTCACCGCTCCGGACTTCGGGATCAAGGGACGTGACGACGAGCCCCTCATTCCCCTCGATTCGCATGTCCGCCTTGCACACCCGGACCAGAACGCCGGCGTGAGAATGCTGCGCCGCGGCTACAACTTCACCGACGGTTCGGACGGCCTGGGTCACCTCGACGCCGGACTGTTCTTCATCGCGTTCGTCAAGGATCCCCGGACCCACTACGTGCCTATGCAGCTGGCCTTGGCCAAGGGCGACACCCTGTCCGTGGAGTACCTGAAGCACACAGGCTCCGGTCTATTCGCTGTGCCTCCCGGCGTCAAAGCGGGCGGATATATCGGCGAGGGCCTGTTCTCCTAATCCCGCAGCGGGTTCACAACGCGTTTCTGTCTCTATGAAAGTGGGCGTCCGGCCATTCGTTCCAGCCGGCTGATCCGTTCCTTCATGGGCGGGTGCGTGGAGAACATGCGCCGCATACCGCCGCCTCGGAACGGGTTGGCAATCATCAGATGTGAGGCGTTGACCAGCTTTTGGTCCTGGGGAAGGGGCAACTGGCTGACGCCGGACTCAATCTTGCGCAGGGCTGAGGCGAGTGCCAGAGGATCGCCAGTGAGCTCGGCGCCGTCTTCATCGGCGTCGTACTCACGTGTGCGGGAGATGGCCATTTGGATCAGTGAGGCTGCGAAGGGCGCGAGCAGGGCCATGGCAATGGTAGCCAGCGGGTTGGCGTTGCGCCGGTCGCCGCTGCCAAAAATCAGCAGCATCTGACCCACCGAGGTAATAACACCGGCCACGGCAGCGGCTACGGATGAGGTCAGGATGTCTCGGTTGTACACGTGCATTAATTCATGCCCCAGCACGCCTCTGAGTTCGCGTGCGTCCAGAAGGTGCAGGATACCTTCAGTGCAGCACACAGCGGCGTTCTTGGGATTGCGTCCGGTGGCAAAGGCATTGGGAGTCATGGTGGGCGAAAGGTAGATCCGCGGCATGGGCTTGTTGGCACGGACTGACAGTTCCCTCACGATCTGGTACAGCTGCGGAGCCTGTGCCTCAGTGACTGGGTATGCGGCCATGGAACGAATGGCGATCTTGTCGCTGTTCCAGTATCCGTAGGCAGTGGTACCAACGCCGATAAGAGCCATGATCCAGATGGGCGTCGTGCTGCGCGTCCCTGCCGCGATAATGGCACCCAAACCCAACAACACCGCCCACAGCACACCGAAGAGCGCGGCAGTCTTGAGTCCATTGTTGTGTTTATGCACGGTTTCTCTGGTCACTTTCGTCAGCACTTGCAGGGGTTCTCTCAGGATTAACGCCGACGCCGGTCGCCGTGTTCCGTTGTCAGCCTACGTCGCCCGGGTGGCTGGCGGCAGGGTGACTGGCTGTGGTCATCGTCTGGCCAGCGGAGCTAGGGCACCGGATGCTTGGCGTCGTAAGCGACGAAACCAGGCTGAATGCGCGAGGCCAGCCATGCCAGGACAATGCACAGGAGACCGCCGAGGAGCAGTACACCGCCTTCGCTGAGGAACTGCGTGACACCGCCGGCCAGCATGTCACCCACACGGGGCCCTCCCGCCACCACCACGATGAACACGCCCTGCAGCCTCCCACGCAGGTGATCGGGTGTGGCCGCCTGGAGGATGGTGGTCCGGAAGACGGCGCTGACAGAGTCGGAAATGCCCGCGAGCGCACAGCAGACGGCTGCAGGAATGAGCCAGGCCGTGACGCCATCGCGACCGGCATCGCCGGCCAGCAGCACCACCAGTCCGAACCCGGCGATCGAGGCACCCCAGCCAACGACGGACCACACCACGGCGCTGCCCTGTTTGCGTACGCGCCCCAGCGGTCCAGAGAACAGGCCTGCGAGGAAAGCACCCACGGCCGTGGACGCGAGCAGAACACCCACCGTAGTTTCGCCGCCGCCGATCATGACCGCCCCAATGGCAGGCATGAGCGCACGGGGTTGCGCGCAGATCATGGCGATGAGGTCGATGATGAAGGTCATCCGGACGTTGGGCCGGGTGCCCAGGAACCGGAAACCTTCAACCACGGAACGCAGTCCGGGCCGCACAGCATCCTTGGAAGGTGGCAATGGCGGAAGCCTGAAGAGGCCCCAGAGTGCGAACGTAAAACTGATGACGTCAATGGTGTAGGTCCAGCCAAAGCCAATGGTGGCTACCAGCACACCGGCCAACAGCGGTCCGGCAGTCATGGACAGGCCGAAGGTCAGCATGCTCAGGGCGTTGGCCGCCGGCAGCAGGTCCTTTCGAACAAGAAGCGGGATGATGGCGCTGCGGGCTGGTCCGTTGATGCCTTGGGCGCCGCTCTGGATGGCCACCAGTGCGTACAGGATCCAGATGTTTCCGATCTCCAACCACGCCTGCAGTGCCAGTCCCGCAGTGGTTGCCCAGAGGACCAATGAGGCGATGAGGGCCACTTTGCGGCGGTCGTAAGCATCGGAAATGGAACCACCGTAAAGGCCCGCGATGACCAGCGGAACCAACGCGAAGATCCCCAGAAGACCCACGTAGAAGCTCTCCTGCGTGAGCCTGTAAACCTCCAGGCTCACGGCCACCAGCGTCAGTTGGGTACCTATGGCGGCCACCGATGCCCCCATCCAGAGCCGCCGGAAAGCGGGACTCTCCTTCAGCGGGGTGATGTCTGCCAGTAGTTTCGCCACCGTCCTACCTTAACGACCATTGCAGCAGCCTCCCGCCACACGTGCCGGCTTGGTAGGCTCACCCGGGGGAAGGAGTTGACATGGTACTGTCGCGACGATTGCTGTACCGTTCGGGCTTTTGGGAGATCGCCCGTCCACGCCATCCGCTGACTGCCGGGCACGTCCTGATCAGGCTCTCGGATCCCTCTACAGAGTTCGCACACCCCTCGGCCGCCGACTGGCTTTTCTGTCACAACCTGGTCCGCACTGCCCTCCGTGAGGTTCTGGATGCCACCCGCTGCGCCGTCATGTTCGCCCACCAATGGCACCCGTTGGGCTCGGCCATGGGCGAACCCGTCGCTGAGTCATCAACCCCCACGTTCCACCTGTTTGGACGGTGGGACGGAGAAACCACGACGCCGGGACTCCAGCTGTCGCTTCCGGCCCACCGTCGGACCGGGGTGCCGGACGACGAGCTGGACGGTACCGATGCCGCGCTCCGTGAAGCGCTGCGGGGAGGTGGACACCGCTCCCCGGTGACTTCTGCCGATCAGGTGCGTGCCGTCGTCGGGCCTGTCAGTGGATCCGATCCGCTGGTGCGGACGATCGATGCAGGCCCCCGTCACACCGTCATGGAGCCGGCCCGGCACACTGCGTCCATCGAGGATCTTCAGCCGGCGGAGCTCTTGGCCATGGCATCGGCCTTGGGGGCGCTTCCGCTGTCCGGCGGACTCAGTGGATTCAGCTGTGTTGTGTTGGAATCCGAGTCACTTGGTGTCCCCTTAAAGGTCCATGCGCTGGGACGATCCGTGGCAGAAGAAGTCAATCCGCTGGAGGCACTGCTCCGTTCACCCGAAGTTAGCCTTGCCTTATTGTGAACTCCTCAAAATAAGTGTTTCAATGAATGCATGACAGATCACACAGCCGAGCAAGCAGAATGGGCCGCCGCCCTGCATGCCCACGGCAGGCGTGTGACCAAGCAGCGGCTGGCTGTGCTGGCCGCGGTCCAGCACCATCCGCATTCCCCGGCGGAAGGCATTCTTGCCGCCGCCCGCAAAGAGCTTCCTGAACTGACGGCGCAGTCCGTTTACGTAGTGCTCAGCGACCTCACGGATCTGCAGATGCTGCGCCGCTTTGAACCCCCGCACTCCCCGGCGCTTTACGAAACCCGGGTAGGCGATAACCACCACCACGCCGTCTGTATCAGCTGCGGCAAGGTGGAGGACGTGGATTGCGCCGTGGGCCACGCACCGTGCCTTACTCCGCATTGGGATGAGAATTCAAAGCCCATGACCATCCAGATCGCCGATGTCCTTTACCAGGGCATCTGCCAGGACTGCCAGTCCAAACAACAGCTTCCCGTAACTTCCGTAACTCAGAAATAAGAAAAAGGAGAACAATGACTGCCATTTCAACAACCCAGTCAGGTGCCCCCGTTACGTCCGACGCGCACTCGAAGTCCGTCGGCGCTGACGGTGCCATCATCCTCACCGACCACTACCTGGTGGAAAAGCTTGCGCAGTTCAACCGCGAGCGGGTCCCGGAGCGTGTAGTGCACGCCAAGGGTGGCGGCGCATTCGGTACGTTCAAGACCACCTCGGACGTTTCGGCCTACACCAAGGCTGCTTTCCTCCAGCCGGGTACCGAGACGGACATGCTGATCCGTTTCTCCTCCGTTGCAGGCGAGAACGGCTCTCCCGACACTTGGCGTGACCCCCGCGGTTTCGCCGTGAAGTTCTACACCTCCGAGGGCAACTACGACCTCGTTGGCAACAACACCCCCGTCTTCTTCATCCGCGACGGCATCAAGTTCCCGGACTTCATCCACTCCCAGAAGCGCCTCCCGGGCAGCCACCTGCGTGACGCTGACATGCAGTGGGACTTCTGGACCCTCTCCCCCGAGTCCGCCCACCAGGTCACCTGGCTCATGGGCGACCGTGGCCTCCCGGCTTCCTGGCGTGAAATGCAGGGCTACGGCTCGCACACCTACCAGTGGATCAACGCCGCCGGCGAGCGTTTCTGGGTCAAGTACCACTTCAAGTCCAACCAGGGCGTCAAGACCATCACCGGTGACGAAGCTGCCGAACTGGCTGGCTCGGACGCGGACTTCTACATCCGCGACCTCCAGGAGAACATTGCCGATGGCAACTTCCCCTCCTGGGAACTGCACGTCCAGGTCATGCCGTACGAGGACGCCAAGACGTACCGCTTCAACCCGTTCGACCTCACCAAGGTGTGGCCGCACTCTGACTACCCGCTGATCCACGTGGGCACCATGGAGCTGAACAAGAACCCGGAGAACTACTTCGCGCAGATCGAGCAGGCCACCTTCGCGCCGTCGAACTTCGTACCGGGCATTGCCGCTTCCCCGGACAAGATGCTACAGGCCCGCATCTTCTCCTACGCAGATGCACACCGTTACCGCGTGGGCACCAACCACGCTCAGATCCCGGTGAACCAGCCCAAGAACCAGGTCAACAACTACAGCCAGGACGGCCAGGGTCGTTTCCTGTTCAACTCCCCCTCCACCCCGGTGTACGCACCGAACTCGGTAGGTGGCCCGGCTGCTGTTGAGCCCACCTCACCGGCCGGCGGCTGGGAGAACGACGGCGAGCTCACCCTCTCCGCCCACACCCTTCACGCTGAGGACGACGACTTCGGCCAGGCTGGCACGTTGTACCGCGAGGTCTACGACGACGCCGCAAAGGCCCGCCTCCTTGACACCATCACCGGTGCTGTGGGCGGCGTAAAGCACGCCGACATCAAGGAACGCGCTATCCAGTACTGGACCAACGTTGATGCCGACCTCGGCGCCAAGCTCCGCGCCAACCTCGGCGCCGGCCAGACCGAGTCCGACGCCGAAGCAGCCAACAAGCTCTAAGCGTCATTGCTCCACTGCATTTCCAGGAACACCCCGTTGCGGATCTCCGCGGCGGGGTGTTCTTTTTGTTTTTCCACATAGCGGTCCCGGGCTATGGCTGCGGATGTGCCGCCGTCCATAGGATCCCTTTATGAGCACATTCGAAGGCATCCCTGCTGCCGCATTCCGTTTCTATGCCGAGCTTGAAGAGAACAACAACCGTGAGTGGTGGCTGGAACATAAAACAACCTACGACGCCGAGGTCAGAGAGCCGCTGACCGCTCTCCTTTTAGAGTTGGAGCCGCAGTTCGGGCCAGCCAAGATCTTTCGTCCCAACAGGGACATCCGGTTCTCCCAGGACAAGTCACCGTACAAGACCGCGCAGGGCGCCTTCGCTGCCACTCAAGAGGGTGTGGGCTTCTATCTCCAGATCAGCGCAGATGGGCTGCTGATCGGCGGCGGCTACCACTCGCACACTCCGGCGCAGCTGGCGCGTTTCCGTGCCGCTGTGGATGCTCCTGCCAGTGGGGAGGAACTCCAGAAGATCGTTGACGCGGTGGCGGCGGCGGGCTTCGCCATTGAGGGCGAGAAGCTCAAGACCGTTCCGAGGGGCTACGACAAGGACCATCCGCGCGGGGAATTGCTCAAGCACAAGTCCCTCTCAGCGGGCAGTGAGGTGGGGCAGCCGGAGTGGTTGTCCAATCCCTCGGCCAGGGATGAGATCGCTTCCCGTTGGGAGGTGCTGAGGCCCCTGGTGGAGTGGGTCCGGGGGCATGCGGCACCCTGACTGGACTGGGGCTGGGGCGGGCGGAACATGCAAAAAGCGCCCGGAAACCGATGGTGGTTCCCGGGCGCCTCACATCTATTTAGCCGCAGCTGTCAGACAAGCAGTTGTTGCGGGGGCTAAACCTTGGTGTAGGTGTCTTCGTCCTCGTCACCCTTGGGCTGCTTGCTGTGGGCATCACCGGTGACGGCATTCTTCGCCGCAGCGAACTTCTCGTTGAGCCGTGAATGGCGCTGGCCGTAGGAGACGTAAATGATCATGCCGATGACCAGCCAGATCGCGAAGAAGATCCAGGTCTCCACGGCCAGGTTCGTCATGAGGTAGAGGCAGAGGACCGCGGAGACCCATGGCAGGACCTTGCCGAACGGAACGCGGAAGGCAGGCTTGAGGTCCGGGCGCTTCTTACGCAGCACCAGGATGCCCAGGCTCACCATCACGAACGCGGACAGCGTGCCGATGTTGATCATTTCCTCAAGGAGATCCACGTTGGTCAGGCCGGCCACCAGGGCAACCGCAGCACCACAAATGATCTGGAGCCGGGCAGGCGTGGAGCGCTTTTCGCTGGTCTTGGACAGCGAGCGCGGCAGGAGTCCGTCGCGGCTCATGGCCAGAACCACGCGGGACAAGCCCATAAGCAGCACCATGATCACGGTAGTCAGGCCCACCAGCGAGCCAAAGGCAATGACCTTGGCTGCGTCAGTGTTGCCCACGGCCTCGAAGGCTGTGGTCAGGGTGGGGTTCTTGACCTCGGCCAACTGCGTGTAGGAGACCATACCGGTCAACGCCAGGGAAACCAGGATGTAGAGCAGCGTAACTACTGCAAGGCCACCGAAGATACCGCGGGGAAGTGTCTTCTGCGGGTTCTTCACCTCTTCTGCGGAGGTCGCCACCACGTCAAAGCCGATGAACGCGAAGAACACCAGTGCTGCACCTGCGAAGACACCCAGGGTCCCGTACTGGGCCGGAGCGGCGCCGGTCAGGAAGCCGAAGAAGGACTGCTTCATGACGTCGGCCGCACCGGAGTCTGTGGGCTCGGAAGCAGGAACGAAGGGTGTGTAGTTGGAGAACTTCACGTAGCTGAAGCCAACAACGATCACGAACAGCACCACTGCGATCTTGATCAGCGTGAAGACGTTGCCGACGCGGGCGGACAACTTTGTCCCCAGCACCAGCAGCACGGTAAAGATCGCGACAATGAGGAAGGCGCCCCAGTAAAGGTCAACCCCGCCCACGTTGATGGACGGCGGCATGTCCACGCCCATCAGGCCAAAGACCGTACTGAGGTAGATGCCCCAGTACTTGGCGATCACGGCAGCGGCGGTGAAAAGTTCAAGGATGAGGTTCCAGCCAATGATCCACGCGAGGACCTCGCCCATGGTGGCGTAGGTGAACACGTAGGCGGAGCCTGCGACAGGAATTGCCGTGGCGAATTCTGCGTAACACATGATGGCCAGCGCGCATGTGATGGCGGCGATGGCAAAGGAGATGGTGACGGCGGGGCCGGCAAAGTTTGCAGCAGCCTTGGCGCCCACCGAGAAGATCCCGGCGCCGACAGCAACGGCGACGCCCATGATCATGAGGTCCCAGGTGCTCAGGCTGCGCTTGAGCTTGCGACCGGGTTCGTCGGCATCGGCGATCGACTGCTCGATCGACTTGGTCCTGAAAATGTTCATAAAAATGCCACATTCTGGATGGGGGTGGTATAGGACTCATCAAGAATAGTGTCCGACCAATGGACGGCCATATTTATCCCAGATAGTGAGACGAACCCAAAAACGCCGTGACTGGTGTTGCTGGTGTGACGGGGACAGGTAGCCCCCGTCACACCTCTCAGACGCTGGGAACGTCCCAGTCCATCAGTGTTGAGCGGATCAGGAACCGCTTGCCTTCTGGCGATTCCACCGAGAAGCCACTGCCCCTGCCCGGGACCACGTCCACAGTGAGATGGGTGTGTGACCAGTAGTTGAACTGCTCCTTGGACATCCAGAACTCCAGTGGCTGCGGCCCTGCGCTGGATCCAATATCGAATCGGCCGAGCAACACATCGGAGTCACCTGTCAGGAACTCCCCCGCCGGATAGCACATGGGAGCGGAGCCATCGCAGCAGCCACCTGACTGATGGAACATGAGAGGCCCGTGCTGGTCCCAGAGCTTGCGGAGCAGTTCCACGGACACCGCGGTGAGCGCCACCCGGGAGAAGTCCTCTCCGGGCAGCGTCACTGCGGCTTCCAAGCCGTTGGGATTCATCAGAACTTCAGAACCACTCGGCCGTCGATCTTGGCGTGCTTCATCTCGTCAAACACCGCATTGACCTCCGAGAGCTCCCGGGTAGAGACCGTTGGCTTGATCTTTCCCTGCGCATAGAACTCCAGTGCCTCTTCAAGGTCCTGCCTGGTGCCCACGATCGACCCCCTGACCGTGAGACCTTTGAGCACGATCTCGAAGATGGGCGCCGGGAAGTCTCCCGGAGGCAGCCCGTTGAAGACGATCGTTCCCCCGCGCCGTGCCATGCCGATCGCCTGGCCGAATGCTGAGGGATGCACTGCCGTGACCAGAACACCATGGCAGCCACCCGTTTCGCGCTGGATGACCTCGGCCGGATCCTCGTGCAGGGCGTTCACAGTCAGCTCGGCACCGTGTTCGCGGGCAAGGGCCAACTTGTCATCGGCAATGTCCACCGCAGCCACGCGAAGACCCATGGCCACCGCATACTGCACTGCTATGTGTCCCAGACCGCCGATTCCGGAGATGGTGACCCACTGCCCCGGCCTGGCCTCAGTCATCTTCAGGCCCTTGTAGACGGTGACCCCTGCACACAGCACGGGCGCAACTTCCACCGGGTCCGAGCCTTCCGGGATACGCGCGGCGAAGCGGGTATCCACCAGCATGTACTCGCCGAACGAGCCGTCAACGCTGTAGCCACCGTTTTGTTGGGACTCGCACAGCGTTTCCCAGCCGGTTCGGCAGTACTGGCAATCACCACAGGCCGACCATAGCCAGGCGTTTCCCACGAGGTCGCCCACGGCCACATCCGTGACACCGTCACCAAGGGCCACCACTTCACCGACTCCCTCGTGACCGGGGATGAACGGCGGCGTCGGCTTGACCGGCCAGTCGCCTTCGGCGGCGTGCAGATCGGTATGGCATACCCCCGACGTGATGAGGCGGACCAGCGCCTGGCCGGGACCCGGCGTCGGCCGTTCCACTTCCTGGATCTTGAGGTCGGTTCCGAATTCCGTAACTACTGCTGCTTGCATGGTGGTCATTGACGATCTCCTTTGATCGATGAACAGGACGGGTTTAGAAGAAGCCGAGCTTGTTCTCGTTGTAGCTGACCAGGAGGTTCTTGGTCTGCTGGTAGTGGTCCAGCATCATGGCGTGGTTCTCACGGCCAATACCTGAGGACTTGTAGCCACCGAAGGCGGCACCTGCCGGGTAGGCGTGGTAATTGTTCACCCACACGCGGCCAGCCTGGATCTCCCGGCCTGCGCGGTAGGCGACATTTCCGTTGCGCGACCAGACGCCGGCGCCAAGCCCGTAAAGGGTGTCGTTGGCGATCCCGATTGCGTCGTTGTAGTCGCTGAACTTGGTCACGGACACCACCGGGCCGAAGATCTCCTCCTGGAAGATGCGCATCCGGTTGTGGCCTTCGAAAATGGTGGGTTGGACGTAGTAGCCGCCAGCCAAGTCGCCGGAAAGTTCCGCGCGAGCACCGCCTGTGAGGATTTTGGCACCTTCCTGCTTCCCGATGTCGATGTAGGACAGGATCTTCTCCAGCTGGTCGTTGGATGCTTGGGCACCGATCTGGGTGTCAGTGTCCAGCGGATTGCCCTGGATGATCTTGTTGGTCCTAGCCGTGACGTCGGTCATGAAGGAGTCGTAGATGCCCTCCTGGACCAGGGCACGGGACGGGCAGGTGCAGACCTCGCCTTGGTTGAAGGCAAAGAGCGTGAACCCTTCCTGGGCCTTGTCGTAGAAGGCGTCATTCTGGTCAGCGACGTCATCGAAGAAGATGTTCGGGCTCTTGCCGCCCAGTTCCAGCGTGACGGGAATGAGGTTGTTCGACGCGTACTGGCTGATCAAACGGCCAGTGGTGGTTTCTCCCGTGAAGGCGATCTTGCGGATCCGGGAGCTGGAAGCGAGCGGCTTGCCGGCTTCCACACCAAAGCCGTTGACGACGTTCACCACGCCGGCCGGGAGGAGGTCACCGATGAGTTCCATGAGGACCAGGATGGACGTGGGCGTCTGCTCGGCGGGCTTGAGGACTACGGCGTTGCCTGCTGCGAGCGCCGGGGCAAGCTTCCAGACGGCCATGAGGATGGGGAAGTTCCAAGGAATGATCTGGCCAACAACGCCCAACGGCTCCTTGAAGTGGTAGGCGGTGGTGTCCTCATCCAGCTGCGAGAGGTGGCCTTCCTGTGCGCGGACTGCCGAAGCGAAGTAGCGGAAGTGATCTGCTGCCAGCGGGATGTCTGCGTTGAGCGTTTCGCGGACGGGTTTGCCGTTGTCCCAGGTCTCCGCTACCGCCAGGAGCTCCACATTGTCGTCAATGCGGTCTGCGATCTTGTTCAGGATGGCTGCGCGTTCGGTGGCTGAGGTCTTCCCCCAGGACGGTGCAACCTTGTGGGCGGCGTCGAGGGCAAGCTCAATGTCCTCGGACGTGCCACGGGCAACTTCGCAGAAAGCCTTGCCCGTCACTGGTGTGATGTTCTCAAAGTAGGCGCCCTTCACCGGGGCCACCCACTCGCCGCCGATCCAATTCTCGTAGCGGTCCTTGAACGTGACCTTCGAACCCTCGGCACCCGGCTGTGCGTAAACAGTCATTGCTAGCTCCTTTGCTGCGAATCACGGTGGCTGTCGCCATTGATTCGAGCCTAGGAGCGGGGAGGTTGCAACTACGTTGCACCCTTGTGATTCAGCTCACGCAGTGAGGTCGGTTTCGATCCGTTCAAGATCAGCCACGACGGCGGCCCGCTTCGGTGAGCGCGGCGGCAGCAGCCTCAGAACAGCGAGGCGGAGGTCGACGTCGTACTTCGCCTCGGGCAGCTCAGCGTACTTGAGCAGCGAATCGACGCTGCCGTCAGTGAGCAGCGCCTCGCGCAGCAAGTGCCCGACCCGTTCACGCAACTGCACGACGCCGGGCGCTTCCGAACGTGGAAGAACGGCACCTTTGTAAATTTCCAGGGCGATGCGATGTGCTCCACGCTGCAGGCAATTGAGCACCTGGCCGGAATCCGGGAGCAACTCGACAGGCAAACGGTACGGACGGGATTCGGGAACAGCATCGGGGCTGAGTTCCTGGAGGACCTTACGGAGCCGCACCATTTCCGCGCGGAGAGTCACTGAGGAACCGTCGCCGGGATAGAGCTGGGCGCAGAGGTCATCGGCGCTCAGCCCTTCGGGCTGGCTGCTGAGAATCGCCAGGATTTCGCTGTGCCGTGCGGAAAGCGAGACAGTCCGGCCTTCGATACTGAGCAGAGCTTGGTCCCGGCCCAACAATTGGAGGCTGTTCCGGTACAGGGCCTGCCCGGAGGTGGTGGCGGCGCTCCGGCGTCGAGGTTTCTCCCTGACCGCGGCCGCCATCGTCAGGCGTTCAATACGTAGCTGTGCCTGGGCCGCAGCGACGGTGGCCTCCACCAACGAAAGGGTGTGCGGGGCAACCGCGGTTTCCGTGCCCGTGATGTCTACGACGCCCAGCACGGCACCGGAATCGGGATCGTGGAAGGGAACGGCAGTACAGCTCCACGGGTGAACTGAGCGCTTGAAGTGCTCCGCACCGGAGATCTGGATGCTTCGGTCAAGGGCCAGCGCCGTACCCGGTGCACTGGTGCCCACGGATGCTTCGGACCAATCAGCTCCCGCAACGAACATCATGCCTTCAGCGCGGCGCTGCATCACGGGATCGCCGTCCACCCACAAGAGCCGCCCGACGTCGTCGCCCACGGCCACCAACAGTCCGCTGTCATGGCTGGGCTGAACCAGGAGCTTCTTGATGACCGGCATGATGGCAGCCAACGGGTGTTGCCTGCGATACTCCTCCAGCTCGTCCCGGTCCAAGGCAAGCGGCGCCTCGGCGACGTCTGGGTTTGCGTGCAGATTTGCCGAACGCTGCCAGGACTCACGCACCAGGCGGCGGAGGCCAACAATGCCTTCACCTTCGGGCATCCCCAGCCGCAGAGTCTCCAAACGCTCGTGCCCAGCCAAGGCACGCCTTTGAACCAGTTCCGCGGCATCGCTGCCCGGAACCGGTGGATGGATTGGATTCCTCATCGAACTCCCCTGATGCGCTGCGCGTGCGGTGGGCGGCACAGTACCGTGAAGTCTAGTTCGAGGACGGGAGTTTTTGTACAGGTGAAGCCCTCATGACCCCGTCTAAGGGGCATTACCTGCGCAAAAACCCACCAGTCAGCCGCGGGAGATCTGGATCATTTCTTCACGCGGAACAACCTTAATGCGCTCGCGGACCACGCCGTTCCCTTCGGCGTTGGAACCTTCGCCGGAAGTCCAAGCTGCACCCAGGGCGGCCTCGTGGGCATCGAGCCGGTTCCAGCCCTCCCACGTGGTGTATTCGACGCCCCGTTCCTCCAGGAGATCGATGATGGCCTGCGGATCCGGATTCCGGGCGGGAGGCAGGGTGAGCCGGTCTTCGAGGAGGAATCCGATGGTCTCCAGGGCATCGCCTTTGGTGTGGCCGATCAGGCCAACGGGTCCGCGCTTGATCCAGCCAGTGGCGTAGATACCTGGCACGTGGTTTCCGTCCGCATCCAGGACGCGGCCGCCGTCGTTCGGGATGACGCCGCGGCGGGCATCGAACTCAAGCTCCTCCAACGGCGAACCGTGGTAGCCGATTGCGCGGTACACGGACTGGACGGGGTACTCCACGAATTCCCCGGTGCCTTTGGCGTTGCCTGTTCCGTCCAACTCCATACGCTCGAACTTGATCCCGGAAACTTTCCCGGGCGTCTCCGGCGAGTCGAGGATTTCCACGGGGCTGTGCAGAAAATGCAGGTGCAGGCGCCGCGAGGACGGTTGCTCCGACTCGGCGTGCTCCTCCACCAACCAGTTGGTCATGGTGTTGACCATGGTCTTGATCTGGTTGTTGGTTTTGATGGCCTCATCCGAGGCTTCGTCGAACTCGAAGTCCTCCGGGTAGAGCACGATGTCCACGTCCTTGCAGTGGGACAGTTCGCGCAGTTCCAGCGGGGTGAACTTCACCTGGGCGGGGCCGCGTCGGCCGAAAACGTGGACGTCGGTGACCGGGGACTTCTTGAGCCCGGCATAGACGTTGTCCGGAATCTCGGTGACCAGCAGTTCTTCTGGGTGTTTGACCAGCATGCGGGCGACGTCCAGGGCCACGTTTCCGTTGCCAATGACGGCGATCTCCTTGGCGTCCAAGGGCCATTCGCGGGGAACGTCCGGGTGTCCGTCGTACCAGGACACAAAATCGGCACCGCCGAACGAGCCGGCCAGTTCGATTCCGGGGATGTTCAGGGCGGCGTCTTTGATGGCACCGGTGGAGAAGATCACGGCGTCGTAGAACGCGCGGAAATCGTGGAGCGTCAGGTCGCGGCCATAGGTCACGTTTCCCAGGAAGCGGATGTCGCCGCGGTCCAGCACCTTGTGCAGCGCGTTCACGATGCCCTTGATCCGTGGGTGATCGGGGGCCACTCCATAGCGGATCAGGCCATAAGGCGCCGGGTATGCCTCGAAGAGATCGATGCTGACCTCCACGTCACCGGCCTTGACCTCATTGGATTTGGTCAGGATGTCCGCGGCGTACACGCCTGCAGGACCTGCGCCAATGATCGCAACGCGAAGTGGACGTTTGGGGGTGGTTGCGGCTGAGTTGGACACCGTAAGCCCTTCCGAAGCAGTGAGCCACGCCATTGTTGGGGCGCGCAGATTCCAATTCTAGATGTCGACCCTACGCCAGACCGCTTATATGGCAGGAGTCACAGAAATTCCCAAACATTGCGGAATATTGCGCCCACGGATGGTGTTGCCGACAATGTGTCGACACCGGAACAGATCATCTCAGGCCCCCCTTCAAAGCAACCCACGACGACGGTAGCCGGGGGCGGGAGGAAAGGCACCGGCGGTTCCGCCAAGCCGGTGCGGAGCGAGTCGACCGCGGGGATCCTGTTCGGCATTGGTGCTTACGGCCTGTGGGGCCTGCTTCCGCTGTACTTCTTCGTCCTGATGCCGGCCAGTGCCATCGAGATCGTGGCCAACCGGATCGTGTGGTCCCTGCTGTTCTGCGCGCTGCTGATCACCATCACCAGGGCCTGGAAAACGTTCTGGACCGCAGTGAAGGATCGTTCCGTGTTCGGTCCCCTTGCCCTGGCTGCGGGGCTGATCGCCATCAATTGGCTCACCTACACATTCGGTGTCACTACTGGCCATGCTGTTGAGACGTCCTTGGGTTACTTCATCAACCCTCTGGTTTCTGTTCTCCTGGGCGTTTTTGTTCTCAAGGAAAAGCTGCGCCCCCTGCAGTGGGCCGCTGTGGGTATCGGCTTTGTCGCAGTGGGCGTGCTGACCTTCTCTTACGGCCAACTCCCCTGGATCGCCCTTATCCTGGCCTTCAGCTTTGGCCTGTACGGTTTCGTGAAGAAGCGCGTGGGACCCAAGGTCGATGCCCTCACCAGCCTCAGCGTGGAGACCGTGGTGTTGGCTCCCTTCGCAGCGATCACCATGGTTGTGCTGGGTGTGACCGGCGCGGAGACCCTCACCACGTTGGGAGCCGGGCATTTCTGGCTGCTGGTGGCTTCCGGCGTCATCACGGCTGTTCCCCTGCTGTTCTTCGGAGCCTCGGCACGACGCTTGCCCATGACCACCATCGGCCTGCTCCAGTACTTCGCCCCGGTCCTTCAGTTCATCGTGGCGCTGACAGTGTTCAACGAGACCATGACCACAGCCCGCTGGATCGGCTTCTGCGTAGTGTGGTTGGCTCTGGTGTTGCTCACCATTGACATGCTCCGCACAACCCGGAAGAACTCGGTCCTGAAGAAGAAGGCCCGGCTGGCCGCTGCGTAGGCGCGAGGAAAGCCCGCCAAATCGCGGGAAGCCTGCCAACTCGCCGGAAGTTTCCCGGCGAACTGGCATGGTTCCCGCGAACTCGTCGATAAGCCCTAGTCCAGCACGTCCGGATTGGGTTCCCTTGGGGACGCGACCGCGGTCCGGACACCCGTTGTCACCGCGAAAACGAGCGGCCCGGAGCCCGAGGCAGCTCCAAGATCCACCTCGAACAAGGAGTCGGCCAGCCTCTTGGACGGATACTCACCGGAGGCGAAGCCCAGCAACCGCAGCCCCACGAGTTCCAGTCCCGCGGGCAGTTGCAGCCGGATCCGCCCGGATGCCGGCGCCCGGGTCACAATGGCATGCACCTCGCCGGTGCCAGACCGGGTGAAGTACCCCCACCCCGGGTAGTCCCAGCCTTCAGCGAAGCCACAGCCATGGATCGCTTCCCCGTTGATGGCGAGCCACTCCCCCACCCTGCTGGCAATCTCTACCTCTGCCGGAGCCATGGAGCCGTCGCCCCGGGGTCCGAAGTTCAACAGGAAATTACCGCCAAGGGACGTGCAGTGGGCGATCATATCCACCACATCCCATGGGTGCTTCAGTGTCGACTGCGCCCAGGGCCCCTGATGGTACCCCCAGCTTGCCTGCGGAATGGTCATACACGCTTCCCAGTCGCGGGTAACCACGGCGTGGTCCCATGGCTCAGGCAACCTCCGCTCGTAGCCACTTTCGTAATCACCCATCAGGAAGCCATTCGTATCCACATGCCTGGCTCCCATGTCGTCGGCACGCAATCGGCTGTTAACCACCACGCCGGGAATCCGGTCCTTCAGCATCCGTTCAACTTCCCAGGTCCACCGGCCGTTGGCCTTGACGGATTCGTCCCACGTGCCATCGAACCAGAAGCCCTTGACACTCGGATAACGTTCCGCGAGTTCCTCCAACTGCTTCATCGCGAAGTCCAGGTAGCGGGCAAAAGCCGCGTGGTCGTCGTCGTTCTCCAGCGTGAAGCGCCAGTCAGGGTGCCGCCAGTCGAGCACTGAGTAGTAAAAGTTGACGTCGATGCCCCGGGCTTCGTAGGCCTGAATGAGCTCGGCCAAGACATCCCGGCCCGACGGCGTGTTGCCCATGTGGAAGTCCGTGTGGGCACTCGGCCAGAGGCAAAAGCCATCGTGGTGCTTGGTGGTGATGGTCATGTAGCGCGCACCCAAAGCCACGGCCGTGTCTGCCCATTGCCCGGCGTCGAAATCGGCCAGCGTGAAATCGTTGGCAAGGGCTTCCCACCGCTGCTGCGGAATCTTGGCGACGCGTGGCAGGAACTCCGCCGCGAACTCCACGTCCTTGCCTTCCCACCGGCCCGCCGGGAGCGAGTACAGGCCCCAGTGGATGAACTGCCCCACCCGATGGCCGCGGAAACGCTGCATTGCGGCGTCCTGGCGTGGTTCCAGCCGGGATGCACCGTACTTGAGCTCCATCATTTCCCCACCTGCCCGTCCCACGGCACGAACGTCCGCAGGTCAAAAGTTTGCGAAGTGCCGCTTGCCCACCTGACGGAGACTTCCGTACCGGAGACCACGACGGCGGCAGCTGATTTGAGTTCTGCGGGCGCCGGAGCCGGTCCCCTGGTCAGCGCGTGGAGGGCAACATGCACCGTTTCCTCACCGCGGCGCTGCGCGCTCAGGCTCGGGACCGTCGAGTGCTTGCCCATGGCGTTGGCATCCGTGTATCGGGTGGTCCCTGGTACCTCCCAGCCGTGCACGGCGGTGACGGCAGCGAACACGTCACCATTGTTGACCCACGATGTGTCCCCGGTCAGCCCCGCTTCCCCGGGGTGGTTCCCAGCCACAGCATGGCCACCCTCCCGGACTGAGTACTCCACGGGGCCGCGGACCAAGTGGCAGCGAAGCTCGTAGATCCCATCCACTGCAGAGACGGTGGTCACCGCCGTGCCGGGCAAGGTCTTCCCATATAACTGCGGAATGTGTACCGATCCGCTGACGAGCCCGTCCGTGCGGGTGCCTCGGAGGGCACAGCGGCGGCTGGCCACGCCGTCGGACCCCAACAGCGCCAAGTGACCGTCAATGTTGTCCTCCCACGCAGCTCCCGTACCTGGTGCCGTGTGCGTCGAATAGGAGAACTTGGCGTAATGCGGATCGTCGGGGTCCGTCCCGCCGCCCACGGGCAGGCCGCAGTGATCGCTGCCGTGGTTGGTCAGGCGGACCAGGCCGCCATCGGTGCTCATGGTCCAACCGGCATCGGGTAGTGGCTGCACCACGCCCGGACCATCGGTGGGCTGGGCCTCTTCGGCGTCCTGCCACACCCTGTGCTCCGGCGGCAGCGCCAAACCAAGGAATCCAATGCCCGCCAGATACGGCGAACCAAAACCGCTGTACGCCTGGCAGGAACCCATGTGCTCGTCATACCAGCCAAGGTTCGGCGGCCCCTCCACACCAACGCCCCTGGCTGTGAAGTTCGCCAACACCCCTGACGCCAGCCGCCGCGTGGCACCCGGTGTCAACGGATTCACCCCGGAGATCTCAGCACACCACAGGGCCGCCAAGACCGCAGTGCGGTACGCCAGGGATCGCCCAACGTGCAGCGCTGCGCCATCGCTGGCGAACATCAGGCTCTGCGTGCCCACGAACTCACGCAAGCGCTCCAGATGACGGCGGCCATCAGGGGTGCCCTCCCGGCCGGTCATCTTGTACCAAGCCCACAAATAAGGGTGGATGGCCCACGCATTGTAGTAATCGATGGAATGCTCCGGCCCATCCGTATACCACCCGTCCCCCAGGTACCAGGACTCCACCCGGGCCACGTTCCGCGCACCCGTGCAGCCGGACACGTCCTCGCCCACCGAACGCAGGAAACCCTCTGCCATCGCCGGAAAGAGCTGCCAGTTATTGCCCCACACCTCAAGCCGGGCATGGTGCCGCAACCAGCCTGCAACTTGCTTCTTCTCAGGCGCAGTCAACGGCTCCCACAGCCACTCACGCCCAACGAAAAGCGAGAAAGCAATGTTCGCGGCCTCCACGATCGAGTTGGTTACCCCCAACAGCGGAGACTTGCAGGTGACACCCAACGGCCAGCGCTCCGCGCCTTCAGGATCAGTCCCTGCCAGCAGCGCCTCCCGGTACCAGGCCGCCAGCCCAAGCCGGTCCTCGCCACGCGCCCCGGCAATCCGCGGCGCGGCCATCAGCAGACTCCGGCCAATGGTCTCCATGCCTTCCCGGCGCTCGCCGTCACGCGTCACAGGGCCCGGCAGGCGTGGACTGGCCTTGAGCGGGCTGGAATAGCCGCGGATGTGTTCCAGCCAGTGGTCAGCTGTTGCTTCCCAATGGCCGCGCGTCCATCCGGTGAACGGGGACTGGACGGGATCTGGAGTGGGCAGCCACGGCAGGCGTGGGTAGCTGGGCAGGTTGGGCACGGTCTGTGTCACGGTATTCGGATCCTTGGGTCTCTGCGGACCGGCTACTTGGCCAGCGCTGATTCGTATTCGCCACGAATGGTGTCTCCACCATTCTTCTTCCAGTCCGCCACTGCGCTTTTGAGTGCGTCCATGGTGCCACGGCCTGCGATCACTGCCGTGGCGGCATCGGAGACTGGCTGGCCCAGCTTGGCGCCCTTGCTGGCGTTGGTGGGGCTGAACAGGGTGCCGCATGGATCTTCGACACCCAGCGGAATGAGCTTGGAGTAGGCATTGTGCATGACGTCCACAATGTCCTTGTTGCTGGGGTCGTACACCACTTGCTGCGGAGCGGCGAGGTACTTCCACGGCACAGCGTTGTCCAGCAGCGCACGCTCGGTGACTACCGGGTTCCCGTTGGAATCCAAGGTGTAGTCCGCTCCCTCTGCACCATAGTTCAGCAGCAGGTACTCCTCACTGCCAAACGGGGCAGCCAGGAAGTTTGCCACGGCCAGGACTTCCTTGAGCTTGGCTTCATCTGCCTTCTTAAGCATGACGGTGGCGAAGGTGATGTTGTCCAGCCATGTCTGTGCCTTCCCGCCGTCGTGGCCCACGGGAATGAACGGCACAGCTTTGTTGGCCTTGTTCGCTGCAGGGATGCTGCGGCCGTACCCGGTGGGTCCGATGTACGCGGGAAGCCCGTCGTAAATCATGGCAACCTTGCCGGAGATGAAGGAGTTCACCATCTGCGATTTGGTCCAGCCCTCGGAACCCGGCACATACAGTCCGTCCTTGTAGAGCTTGGCTGCGAACTCGATCGCGGCCATGTATTCGTCCGTCTCGAACGCCCTGGTGAGTTTGCCGCCGTCGTTCTTCCAGACGTTCGGTGTGCGGAACATGTGGTGCAGCATGGTGAGTCCAAACTTGGTGCTGCCCAAGGCCCATTGGTTCTTGGACGGGTTGGTGAGCTCCTTGGCCACCCGGTAAAAATCGTCCTTGTCCTTGATGTCCTCGGTGGATGTGATGCCCACGTTTTCCAGCAAGGTCTGGTTCACAAAACCCGAGCCGCCCGTGAGGTTGCGTGGGATAGGCAGCGAGTAGAGCTTGCCGGCCTGGACTGTCTGCTTCCAGAACACCTCCGGAATGGCCGCCAGGTTGGGGTACTCCTTGATCTTGTCCCCGCCCAGCAACGGCGTGAGGTCAGCACATTTGGCCTGCAGGAATTCCACGATGTTGGGCACCGCCGCGCCGTCGTTGAGCATGAGGTCCGGCAGCTCGCCACCGGCAATGATCGTGTTGAACTTGGTGGCATAGTCATCCGAGGAAACCGAGGTGATCTCCACCTGGCCGCCCAGACGGGCTTCGATGGCTTGCCACGCCGGGTTGTCCGCACGGGCGTTGGGGGCAGTTCCGAACAGGTTGGTGATGGCGGTGACCTTGCCGCCCTTGAGCGGTGCGTTCTCCACACTCCGGAACGGAGCCGGGTACTTGTAGAACGCCGACGGCACACCCTCTGCCGTTCCTGGAATGTCCGCCGCGGCTGCTTTGAGGGGCATGTGCGTTGGGAGCAGTGCTTCGCTGGCATTGGAGGCAACACTGGTGGTGCGCTGGCCGCAGCCAACCAAGGCTCCGCCACTGAACAAAGCCAGGGCGCCGATGCCCGTGACGGAAAGGAAGTTCCGGCGGCTGGGGCCGGTGGTGGGGACTGCTTTCATGGGATTCCCTTTCAAAAGTGGATAGTTGAGTCGACTAGCCTTTGATGGCGCCGGTGAGGACGCCTTTAGTGAAGTACCGCTGAAGGAACGGGAAGACGATCACGATGGGGATCAGTGAAATCACGACGACGGCCATCTGGATCGCTTGTGACGGCACCGCGATCTCGGCTACTGCGGAATCGCCCATGGGCTGGCCGAGCAGAACGTACTGGCGCAGGATCATGGACAGCGGCCACTTGTCGTCATTCAGGTAGAGCATGGCGTTGAAGAACGCGTTCCAGTACCCCACTGCGTAGAAAAGCCCGACGACGGCCAGCACTCCCCGCGACAAAGGGAGCACCATCTGGACCAGGATTCGGAAGTCTCCCGCGCCGTCGATCTTCGCAGCCTCGAACAATTCCTGCGGCAGGTTCATGAAGAAGGACCGCACCACCACCAGGTTGAAGGCGCTCATCAGGGTGGGCAGGACCAAAGCCGCGTAATTGTCCAGCAGCCCGAGCTCCTTGACCATGAGGAAGCTGGGGATGATGCCAGGGCTGAAGAGCATGGTGAACAACGCCGTCATCAGGAAGAACCGTCCGCCCACGAGGTCCCGGCGGGTCAGGCCGTACGCCATCGCCACAGTGACCACCAGGGACAGGGCCGTGCCCACGGTGGTGATGACCAAGGACCGGATCAGCGCATCAGTGACTACACCGCCGGCAAAGATGGTCTGGTACGCGGCGAAGGTTGGTTCTTTGGGGAAGAGCACCAGGCCGTTGTTGTTGGCGATCTCGCTCTGGCTGGAGAGGCTTGTGGCGAGGACCGCCAGCAAGGGGTACAGCGCCAGGAAACAGATGACCACCAAAGCGATGGCTTTGGAAATCTGCATGGCCGGCTTGGGCTTCTCCATCCAGACGGGACGGGAGTCCTTGGCCTTGGGCCGGTTCTTTGGCCCGTTCTTCGGCCCGTTCCTGGGCCCGTTCTTCGGGCGGCGGCCCAAGCCGGCCACCAGCGTGCTACTTGGATTTGCCACTGGAATAGACACCTTCCTGTCCGAAGAAATGCGCGAGCTTGTTGGCGCCAAGTACCAGGAACAGTCCGACGATTCCCTTGACGAGGCCCACGGCGGCCGCGGGTCCCCACTGGCCGTCCTGGATGCCGTGGAAGTAGACGTACGTGTCCAGGACTTCGCCGGCACCGGGTCCCACGTTGTCGCGTTGGAGGACGATTTGTTCGAATCCGACGGACAGGATGCTGCCCAGGTTGAGGATGAGCAACAGGACGATCACCGGCATGATCCCGGGGAGCGTAATGTGCCAGAGCCGATGCCGGGCATTTGCTCCATCCACCGCCGCGGCCTCGTAGAGCTCCTGGTCCACGTTCATGAGCGCTGCCAGGAAGATGATGGTTCCCCAGCCGGCGTCCTTCCAGATGGACTGGATGGTGACCAGGAACGGGAAGAACTCCGGCGTGGTCATGGCATCGAAGCGGGGCAGGCCCAGGTTTTCGAGCAGGTGCGGAACCGCTCCTGTGGCACCGAGGACCTCGGAGAAGACCGCCACGATGATGACCCACCCGATGAAGTGCGGCAGGTAGACAACGCTCTGCACGAACTTCCGGATCTTATTGGACACGATGCTGTTGAGCAGCAGCGCCAGGCAGATGGGAACGGGGAAGAAAAGGGCCAACTGGAGGCCCGTGATCACCAGCGTGTTCCGGAGGGCCTCCCAGAAGGCACCGTCCTGGAACATGGCCGCGAAGTTATCCAGGCCCACCCAGACGCTGTCCATAAAGCCGAGGTACGGCTTGTAGTCCAGGAACGCGATGACGTTTCCTGCAAGGGGGACGTAGTGGAACACCACAAAGTACAGGAAGCCGGGGGCGATCAGCAGCAGCATCACTTTGTCGCGCCGAATCCTTGCCATGAGACCCTTCTTGCGGGCCTGCCCTGCACCATTGGCCGGTGGTCGACCCCGACGGCGACCTTCCGCCACCGTCGCCGGCCCGCCGACGTCGGGCGTCGCTTGGGGCGTGAGTGTCTGACTGTTGCTGCTCATGTATTTCCTCTGTCTGCGCCGTCAGGGCGGATGTGGAGTGGCCCGGCGCCTGGGGAGCGCTCAATGGCTAGAAATAGTAAGCGTTTACTATGGAGAAGAAGCTACCCATGGTCGAGGTGTGATGTCAATAACATGCACAAAACCATACATTCATTGCTTCTGCCGGGATTGACAGGATTTCAACCGGCCACCTAGTGTGGCTGCAAATAGCAAGCGCTTACTATAAATTTCCCTCGACGAACCGAACGGAACCGCAGTGACCACCAACCTCCACCAAGCCGGCGCCATCAAGGCTGCGTTCGCGATGGGCCGCAACAACCTGCGCACCCTGTTCAGCTCCGAGGACCTCGCGCGACTCCACGGAATGGTCACGCTCCTGGACTCCGAGCCCATCGCCGACTTCGCCGCCCGTGGAGCGTTGGAAAAACTCAGGGGCGTCCAGCTCCTCATCACGGGGTGGGGCGCGCCCGCCATCGATGGGTTCGTGCTGGATCAGCTGCCTGAGTTGCGCTGCATCGTCCACGCAGCCGGTACCGTCAAAACCTTCCTGTCCCCGGAGGTCTACGCCCGCGGAATAGAGGTTTCGTCCTCGGCCGCTGCCAATGCGGTGCCGGTGGCGGAGTACACCTTCGCCGCGATTGTCATGGGCCTCAAAAGGGCCCGGCGGTTCAGCGAACAACTGCGCATCACAGGCGCTTCCCGCAACGCGTCCGGCTTCCCCACCATAGGAACCAACGGCGTGACCATCGGACTGGTGGGCGCCTCCCGCGTCGGGCGCCTGGTGATCGGCTTGCTCAAGAACCTCGATGCCCGGGTGCTGGTCTACGATCCCTATCTCACCGCCGTCGAAGCCTCGGCGCTCGGCGTGGAAACCGTGGGCTTGGACCAGCTGTGTGCTTTGTCGGACGTCGTGAGCGTCCACGCACCGGACATCGCAGAAACCAAGGGGATCATCGGTGCGCAGCAACTCGGTCTCATGAAGGACGGAACCCTGGTGATCAACACTGCCCGGGGTGCTTTGATCGATGCCGTGGCCCTGACTGCCGAGCTTGTTTCAGGACGGCTGGACGCGTATCTTGACGTCACAGAACCGGAGCCGCTTCCGATCGGCTCCGTGCTGCACACGCTGCCCAATGTGGTGCTGACGCCCCACATTGCGGGGGCCATGGGCAACGAAATCCACCGATTGGGCAGCCACGCCGTGATGGAAATCCGGCGATTGACCGAGGGCTTGCCCTTGGCTTATCCGGTATTGGCCGCGGATCTTGCGAGAATCGCTTAGTGACTGAGAAAAGCTCCCCTACAGATCCGATCCATGCCCGCGGTGGCAGCGGCGCCACCATTGCTGATGTCGCCCAGGCGGCAGGCGTATCGGTGGCCACTGTTTCTAGGGCCCTGAGCGGCAACTACCCGGTAGCAAAAGCCACGCGCGAGCGAATCTTCCGGTCCGTGACGGACCTCGGCTATGTGGCCAATGCACACGCCCGGGCCCTCGCCGGCGCTACCACCAGGACCGTGGGCATCATCATCAACGATGTGGCCGATCCCTTCTTCGCCTACATCGCCCGCGGAGTCGAACGCCAGGCGAGCGCAGAAGGGCGCATGTGCCTCATCACCGCCACCCATGGGGACAAGGAACGCGAACTCGCGTTGGTGGACCTCATGCGTGAACAACGCACTGATGCCGTAATTCTGGTGGGGGGCGCTTCGGACGACCCGCGATACAGGAAGCAGATGGCGGACCGGGCACGCGCGTTGGACGCGGCCGGCTCCTCACTGGTCCTCTGCGGCAGGCCGTCCTTGGGGGCGGGAGTGCCCACCAAGATGGTCACCTACGACAATGAAGGAGGCGCCTTCGCCATCACCGACTATCTGATCTCGCAGGGGCACCGCAGGATCCTTTATGTCGGAGGGCCTCGGGACTTTTCCACGACGGCGTCCCGGCTGTCCGGTTTTTACCGCGCCTTGGATGCGCGCGGAATTGAGCGGGACCCGGCCCTGGTTCATGAGGGCGCCTTTGGCCGCGGCTTCGGGTATAGCCGCATGCGCGAGCTCCTGGACCAAGAGGTGGATTTCACCGCCGTTTTCGGTGCCAATGACCTGGTAGCCGCCGGCATCCTCGAAGCCTTGGAGGAGCGTGGCATCCGCGTTCCACAGGACGTCTCGGTGGTTGGCTACGACGACGTTCCGGTGGCCAGCGAGCTGCGCCCCCGACTCACCACGGTCCGGGTTCCGCTGGAGGAACTGGGGCGCGAGGCCGTGCGTTTGGCGCTCTCCCAGTCACCTCACGACGCCGGGGCCTCCTCTGACAACACCCTTACCGTCGGCACACACATCGTCATCCGGGACTCGGTTTCGCCACCCAACAAGCCCTGAGCAGTTTTGTTCATTTCTGTTGAGGTGCCCGGGAACCGGACATAAAGTTGCGGAAACTTTCACCGCAATGTCCACCCCCATCACACCTGGAACAGTTTTGAACGGAGCAGTTTTGAACTTCAATGGACCCGCAATGAGCCGCAGGACCCTCTTCCGCGCAGGAGGTGCAGCAGCCCTCGCCGGGGCGCTGCTCTCCCAAACCGGCCCCGCTTTTGCCGCCTCCGATGCCGGAGTGCAGGAACTCATCGAGCGACGCCGGCTGGTCCTGACCGGAGGCCGGAGCGCGGCAGACATCCCCGAGCTCGCGTCGCAGCTTGAAGGAATGGGTGAAACCACCGGGAAATGGTGGACTTCCATGGACAAGGCACCGGTGCGAACCTCGCTGTGGAGTGACATCCCGTTGACGGGCATCGGACAGTCCACTGCTGCTACCGGCAACATGGGCCTGCACTTCAACCGCCTGTACGACATGGCTTTGGGATACGCAGTCCCCGGCAATCCTTACGCTGGAGACCCGGACTTGGCCGCCGACATCGTGGCGGGCCTGCAGCTCCTGAATGACACTGCGTACAAACCGTCCATCAAAGCAGCAGGCAACTGGTGGTTCTGGGAGATCGGGGTCCCCCGGAAGACCGTGGATATCCTGACCCTCCTTCATGCTGAAGTTCCCGCGGCCCTGCGGACGTCGCTGTTGGCAGCCGTCCGATGGTTCGCCCCCAACCCGAATTGGCGCGGCCGTGCTACATCCCTGGCAGAGACGGGCGCCAACCGCGTGGACAAGTCATTGGCCTGCTGCATGCGGGGCATCCTGGACAACAATCCCAGTGAGATCGCCTTGGGCCGCGATGCCCTCAGCGATACTGTCCGCGGTGGAACCAACAGTGTCTTCACATACGTCACCAGCGGCGACGGCTTCTACGCCGACGGGTCCTATGTGCAGCACTCCTATCTGCCCTACGCCGGTACGTACGGGGTGGTGGCTTTGGCCGGCATCGCCGAGATCATCGCGATGCTGGGAGGAAGCACCTGGGCGGTCAACGACCCCAAGAGATCCGTACTCCTCGACGCCGTGGAAGAGACGTACGCCCCGTTCGTCTGGGACGGCCGGATCATGGACACCATCCGTGGACGCGCGGTTTCCCGGCAGCGGGAACCGGACTACGTCAGCGGCTTTGGGCTGATCTCCGCTGTCCTTCTGTTGGCACCGGGTTGTGAGGAGCCGTACCGTTCCCGTTTCCTGGCACTGGCCAAGGGGTGGTTGGAACGCTGCGCGGACCAGAAGCTGGTGGGGCATCCAACGCAGAGCCTGGCGAAGTCCTTGCTCTCCCTGGGCGTGCTCTCCGATTCCAGCGTGGTCGCTGTTCCGGCGCCTGTGTACAGCCGCATGTTTGCCGATCAGGACCGGCTGGTCCATCACCGTCCCGAATGGGGCTGCACCGTGAACCTGTCCTCCAAGAGGATAGGCCGTTACGAGTGGGGCAACAGTGAGAACAACCTCGGCTGGTACCAGGGCGACGGCATGACGTTTCTCTACACCCGTCAGGATCCGTCCCAATTCAGCGCCGACTTCTGGCCCACTGTTGACCCCTATTCCCTTCCTGGCACCACCGTCAATGACCAGGTTCGGGCAAGCGGAGCTGGAGGCGCAGGGACCGGTATCCCCCGCGCATTCCAGGCGTTCGCCGGCGGACTCACCGTGGACGGTCGCTGGGGTGTGATCGGCATGGACCACCTGAACCATAACAAGACCCTGTCCGGCCGGAAGTCATGGTTCTTCCTGGACGACGCCGTGGTCTGCCTCGGCGCAGGCATCACAGGAACCGGCGGCGCCGCGGTCCGGACGACGGTGGAAAACAGGTCCTTCGCCGTGGGTTCAGTGCCTGCTGTGCGCACGGATTCCCGGAATCGTCATATGGCACCAGGTGATGCACCAGTTGCCGTGAAGCGGTCCGTGCACCTTGAAGGTCACGGCGGCTACGTCTTCCTGGACTCACCCGGAGTTTCGGGCACCCCGGAAGTGGCTGTGGTCCGGCGGACCGGCAACTGGTTCGACGTCAACTCAGGGGCGGACACTGGCGGCACTACGGATCCTGTCACGCGGGACTATGTGACCTTTACCCACCGCCACGGCGTGGACCCCGTGGCGTCGGGCTACGCCTACATGATGCTGCCTGCCGCAGCCGCTTCGGACACGTTCTCCCAGTCGGCCAACCCCGCTGTGAAGGTCTTGGCCAACTCGGCGGATGCCCAGATCGTGGAAGTGGGCAAAGACAAGCTGGTCCTGGCCAACTTCTTCGCCGCAGCATCTGCCGGCGGCTACGCAGCGTCCGGGCCCTGCACCGTGGCTGCCCACCAGCCCGGGGACAAGCTCACCCTGTCTGTGGCGGATCCGTCCCGGACGCAGTCCGTTGTCCGGCTAACGCTGGCTGGCTCACAGTGGCGCACGCTGCTGCAGGCCGATCCCGGCGTCATCCTGGTCAGCGCCAATCCCCTGGTCGTCGAGGTCCAACTCGACGGCCATGGGCACCAGAAAAACCTGACGCTGGGCAGCTAGGCGCGTCCCGCCGTCGAGCGCTTTCGCGGGCCCCCGCCGAGTTCGCGGGAGGTGTGCCAGATCGCCGGAGAGTTCCAGCGACCTCGCCGCCTTCCCGCGAACTCGGCGCCCAAACAAAAGGAGGGCCGGGAAATTTCCCGGCCCTCCTCGTTTTGTAGCGTGGAGTGTTACGCGTGAGCCTTGATGGCTGCGGCGAGGACCTCAAGGCCGTCGATCAGCAGTTCGTCGCTGATGACCAGCGGCGGGAGCAGGCGGATCACGTTGCCGTAGGTGCCACAGGTCAGGATGATGACACCTTCCTTGAGGCAAGCGGCAGCAACGGCTTTGGTGAGCTCAGCATTCGGTTCCTTGGAACCGGACTGGACCAGCTCGATGGCCAGCATGGCGCCACGGCCACGGATGTCGCCAACGACGGAAACTTCAGCAGCCAGTTCGCGGAGCTTGCCCAGGGCGAGCTCTTCGATGTGACGGGCACGGCCGTTGAGGTCGTGCTGTTCCATGGTGTCGATGGCTGCGAGAGCTGCAGCACAAGCAACCGGGTTGCCACCGTACGTACCGCCGAGGCCGCCCGGGTGAACGGCGTCGAGGAGGTCGGCGCGGCCGGTGATCGCGGACAGCGGGAGGCCGCCGGCGATGCCCTTGGCCATGGTGATGATGTCCGGGACAACACCCTCGTGGTCAACGGCGAACCATTCGCCCGTGCGGCAGAAGCCGGACTGGACCTCGTCAGCGATGAAGACGATGCCCTTTTCCTTGGCCCACGCGGACAGTGCCGGGAGGAAGCCTTCGGCCGGAACAATGAAGCCGCCCTCGCCCTGGATGGGTTCGATGATGATCGCGGCAACCTGGTCGCCACCGATCTGCTTCTCGATCATGGTGATGGCGCGCTTGGCAGCCTCGGCACCTGTGATCTCCGGGTTCTCTTCACGGAACGGGTAGCTCATGGGCATGCGGTAGACCTCGGGCGCGAACGGGCCGAAGTTGGTCTTGTACGGCATGGCCTTGGCGGTGAGTGCCATGGTCAGGTTGGTGCGGCCGTGGTAAGCGTGGTCGAAAGCAACCACGGCGTCGCGGCCGGTAGCCAGACGTGCAACCTTGACGGCGTTCTCCACGGCTTCAGCGCCGGAGTTGAACAGTACGGTGCGCTTGGCGTGATCGCCCGGGGTAAGGCGGTTCAGCTGCTCAGCAACTGCAACGTAGCCCTCGTACGGGGTGACCATGAAGCAGGTGTGCGTGAAGTGCGCGGCAGCTTCCTGGACAGCGGCGACGACGGCGGGGTCGGACGCGCCGACGCTGGTCACGGCGATGCCGGAGCCGAGGTCGATGAAGGAGTTGCCGTCGACGTCGCGGATGATGCCGCCGTCGGCGTCTTCAACGTAGACGGGGACGCCCGAGGCGACACCGGCAGCAACGACGGCGGAGCGGCGCTCGGCCAGTGCCTGCGACTTGGGGCCGGGGAAGGCGCCGTTGATGTTGCGCTTCTGCTCGATGCGGTACGAGAGTTCGTTCGCGGTGGTGGTCATGAGGTGGTTGCCTTTCTGGGAAATTCGTACGGGTTACGCGACGGCGCTATGCGTCCAGCGCAGACATCACGTGCTTGATGCGCGTGTAGTCCTCGACGCCGTACATGGAGAGGTCCTTGCCGTAGCCGGACTGCTTGAAGCCGCCGTGAGGCATCTCTGCCGTCAGGAGGATGTGGGTGTTGATCCAGACCGCACCGAAGTCCAGGTCGCGGCTCATGCGCATGGCCGTGCCGTGGTCGGTGGTCCAGACGCTGGATGCCAGGGCGTATTCGACGTCGTTGGCCAACTCGAGCGCTTCTTCTTCCGTGCTGAACTTCTGCACGGTGATGACCGGGCCGAAGGTTTCCTTCTGCACGATGTCGTCGCTCTGCTTGGCACCGGTGATGATGGTGGGCTCGAAGAAGAAGCCCTTCTCGCCTGCGCGGTGGCCGCCGGTTTCGATCTTGCAGTTCTCCGGGAGGTGCTCTACCACGGAGGTCACGGCGTTGAAGTGGTTCACGTTGTTGAGCGGGCCGAAGTAATTGTCTTCGTCGTTCTGCGAACCCGTGTGCAGGGTCTTGGTGTGCTCCACCATGGCTGCCACAACGTCATCGTGGACCGAATCCTCGATGAGTACGCGGGTGATGGCCGTGCAGTCCTGGCCGGCGTTGAAGAAGGCGAACTCGGCGATGGCCGCTGCGCTCTTCTTGATGTCGGCATCCTTGAAGACGATTGCCGGAGCCTTGCCGCCAAGTTCCAGGTGGGCACGCTTGAGGCCCTTGGCTGCACCGCTGGCGACGGCAATGCCGGCGCGGACGGAGCCTGTGATGGAGACCAGGCCGGGGACCTTGTGGTCAACCATCATGGCGCCGGTTTCGCCCGTGCCAAGAACAACGTTGAGGACACCGGCCGGGAAGATCTCGCCAGCGAGGCGTGCCAGCACCAGGGTGGATTCCGGGGTAGTGTCCGAGGGCTTCAGGACAATGGTGTTGCCGGCGGCCAGGGCGGGGCCGATCTTCCAGATGGCCATGAGGAACGGGTAGTTCCACGGAGCAACCTGGGCCACGACGCCGATAGGCTCGCGGCGCACGTAGGAGGTGTGGCCTTCGAAGTATTCGCCTGCGGACTTGCCTTCCATGATGCGTGCAGCACCCGCGAAGAAGCGGAGCTGGTCGGCGCCTGCGGCAACTTCCTCGGAAGCAATCAGGGAGCGGACCTGCCCGGTGTTGCGGTGCTGGGCTTCCACGAGTTCATCGCTGTTGGCCTCTACGGCATCGGCGAGCTTGAGCAGCATCAGCTGGCGCTGGCCCGGGGTGGCCTTCTTCCAGGACTTGAACGCCTGGTTGGCAGCGGTCATGGCGGCATCCACATCGGCCTGCACCGAGATGGGCGACTTGGCAACGATCTCCCCGGTGGCCGGGTTAACGATGTCCAAAAGACCCGTACCTGCCGGCGTAACGAATTCGCCGTTGATGAAGTTCTGCAAGGTTTGAACCACGGTGTGCAACCCTCTTTCGGAGTCTGGGCATGGGTTTAGCTGATCAGAGCCTATGCCAGGGAGGGGGTCCAAGGAATAGCCAGCTGCACACACAAGAACCCCCCGCTTAGTGCGCTTGACCAGTACCGGGTTACGCTTTAAAGCATGGCAATGTCCCTCGCTTCGCTCGTCGCTGTCCCCTCCCTGAAACTCCGTCAGGCCGGCCTCGCTGAAACCACGTTGAACCAGGACATCAGCTGGGTTGCTGTCACGGAGTTGGAAGACCCGCAGCGTTTTCTGAGCGGCGGAGAACTGGTCCTCACCACAGGGCTGCGCCTCAAGAGCGCCGCCGATCAGCGCCGGTTTGTCCGCCAAGCACAGCGCGCCGGCGCCGTGGGCATCGGCTTCGGCATCGGCCTCACCCACGAGTCGGTTCCGGATGCCCTCATTGCCGAGGCCAACCGCTGGGGACTGCCCCTCGTGGAAGTGCCGTACGAGATCCCCTTCATCGCCATCGGAAAGCTCGTGGCCGAGTCACACTCCGCGGACCACTACTCAAACCTGGAGCGCTTGCTCGCCGGACATCAGATCCTGGCCCGCTCGCTCCTCACCGGAGGTGGCCTGAACGAGCTCCTCAAGCAATTGGGCAGCATGCTCCGCACCGACGTTGTACTCACCCAGTTCAGCGCGCAGCTCTACAACAGCGTGGCGGGGAAACCGGCCCCGACGGCGGATGGCTGGGCTTCGTACCCGATTCCCACCGGCCGCAGGGATGCTTGCACGCTCTGGTTGCGGCAGCCCTTTGTGGACTCCGGAATCGTGAGTTACGCGCAGAACCTTATCAGCGTGGAACTCAACAACATGGTTAAGCAACGTCAGTCCCAGCGGGCGATGGCCGGCCAAGTGCTGGACGACGTCATCCACGGCACCCTGGAGACCATTGAGGCTGCCAGGCGCTTGGCGGGTGTTGGAGTCAACAGCACACGGAAAAACGTAGTGCTCGTGGCGGAATCAACGGCACACCATAAGCAACTGATCAGCATCTCCCTGCCTCAGTCGCTGGAAGCCGGCGTCAGCGCCGTCGTCGGGAAGGATTTGGTGACGGTCATCAGCGACGACGGCAGCTCAGCTACCGCGTTGGCCAAAAGCCTCAGCGATCACTTGCAGGAGGCTGGAATCCACGCCGTCATTGGCATCGGGGGCGCCTACACGAAGCCGAACGGCTTGCGGTGGAGCTACTTTGAAGCGCGCGACGCCGTGGCACACGGCTTGCCGGTCAACGAGCCTGAGCGGTTGAGCCTGACGTCCCTGCTGCTGGCCAGCGAGGATGTTCCGCTGGCGGACATGGCCAGCGAATCCCTCACCCCGTTGCGGAAGTTTGATGCTGCCCATGGCGCCGAATTGGTGGCCACGTTGGAAAGCTACCTCAACCACAATGGGTCAGTGGCCGCCGTCGCCGAAGCTCTGACCTTGCACAGGAACACTGTTCGCTACCGCTTGGCGCAAATAACGGAACTGACCGGCTACGACCCCTCGCAAACGCAGGATCGTGTGCAGCTGTGGTTGGCATTGGCCGTCCAGCGCCTGGGTTCCCGCAACCCTCGATAGCCGCCTCGTAAACAACCAGCGCGGAGAGGTTCACCACAAAACTCTAGACATTAGACGTCAAACGTCTAACCTTTAGATATGGCCGCGACGACTCCTCTTACCCCCAGCACCGGAAACATCCCTACTGTCAGCCCAGCTCAGGCCGCCCCTGCGCTTTCGGCAACTTCAGCAGTCCCCAAGACGCGCGTCGTCGCCGTCGTCGGCATTATTGCCGTGGTGCTCATCGGCCTGAACCTTCGGGCCGGCATTACCAGTGCCGCGGCCCTGTTCCACGAACTGCAGCAGGTGCTGGGCTATGGCGCCCTGGTGGCGTCGATCCTGCCGTCCATTCCCTTGCTGTGCTTTGCTGTTGCGGGCATGGGAACGTCCTGGTTGACGCGCCGGGTGGGTGTGGAGAAGGCCATCGCCATCGCTCTTGGACTGCTGGCCGGCGGCCTGCTGTTGCGCGGTGTGCCGGTAACTGGCGCTCTCCTGGGCGGTACAGTCCTGGCTATGTCCGGCCTGGCCGTATGCAACGTTGCCATGCCGTCCTTCATCCGCGAACACTACTCCGAGCGCACCTCCATGATGACCGGCCTCTACACGTTCACCATGTCCGGCGGAGCCACGTTCGCGGCAGTTGTCAGCGTTCCCCTGGCACAGGAGCTCGGCTCGCCATCCATGGGACTGGCTGCTTGGGGCTTGCTGGGCGTCGCAGCCCTCATCGGATTCCTTCCGGTGGTTCTGCACACGCACCGGAACGCCACCAAGACTGATCGTCCGCGGGTTTCCATGTGGCCCCTGCTGCGCACCCGTTTGGGCATCCTGATCACCGCAATCTTCACCTTCCAGGCCTTCCTGGCCTACGCCGTGATGAGCTGGTTCGCCTACATCCTGACCTCGCAAGGCCTCAGCGCTTCCGAAAGCGGCCTGCAGTTCGGGGTAATGCAGCTGGTCTCCGTTGCCGCCGGCATGATCCTGCTGGCCTTCGGTTCCCGGCCCGGCATGCTGCGTCCCGCACTGTACCTCGCCAGCAGCTCCACGTTGGTGGCCATCGCCGCCATGATCTGGCTGCCGACGTCGTTGGCTGTTGTCCCCGCCGTGCTCTTCGGGTTCGGTTTGGGCATCTTCCCGCTGGTTCTGGTGATTATCAGCCGCAGCGGACGCTCGACGGCGGAAACCACCGCGCTCTCCACCATCGCCCAATCGCTGGGATACTTGATTGCGGCAATTGGCCCCTTTGGCATGGGACTCCTCCACAGCGCCACCGGCGGCTGGGTGTTGCCCCTGAGCCTGCTGTCGGTTGTTGCGGTGGCGCTCATGGTTACTTGCCACATGCTCACCAGCAAGCGCACTGCCACCAAGACCGGACCGAGGACAGTATGACCCTTACCCCTTCGCATCGCCCGGCTTTGGCCGAGGAGATCACCGCCAAGCTGCGGGACATGATCAAGTCCGGGGAGTGGCCGCTTCAGGAGCGCATCCCAGCCGAGCCGGAACTCATGGCGACACTCGGCGTGTCCAGGGGGACGCTGCGCGAAGCCATTAAGGCGCTGGCACACTCGGGCATGTTGGAGGTCCGCCGGGGTGACGGCACCTATGTGCGGGCCAACAGTGAGATGTCCGGCGCGGCCCAGCGCATGTATTTGGAGCACACGCAGGAACACATCGTGGAGGTCCGCCTCGGTCTGGACACCCAGGCTGCCCGGCTCGCCACCAAGCACGCCACCACCGAGGATCTGGCCGAGATGCGCCGCCTCCTCGCACTCCGGCATGATGCCTGGCAGGCCGAGGACTACCCAACGTGGGCCAGCGCCGACTGGGAATTCCACGAGCGCGTTGCCTTGGCGTCCGGCAATCCGCTGTTGCACCAGCTATACGTCTCCTTCGGCGGTGTCTTCCACAACGACCTCCTCCGCCAGCAGCGCAAGGGCGGCTTCAACGGCATCCCCCGCGAAGGCCACGACGAACTGGTTGATGCCTTGGAAGCCCACGATCCCGATGCCGCCGTCCGCAGCGTCTACCGGAACCTTGACTACTGTTCGGATCAGGCGCCGCGGTAACTACTGCCGGGCTATGACGTCGTCTCAACCCCGGCCCCGGCCGCATCCTTGAACCTGGCGTCGATCAGCACCACGTCGCGTCCGGCCCGGTCCAGCAGGCTGGCCGCGACACTCGCCCTGTATCCCGTGGCGCAGTGAACCCAAATCTTCGCATCCGGCAGTTCCGTGATCTTGCCGGGAAGCTCGTAGACGGGAATGTTGAGGGCTCCCTTGATGTGCGATGCCTCGAACTCCTCCGGGCGACGAACGTCCAGCACCACGTCCCCCGGTTCACGGCCTTTGAGGAGCGCAGACCAGTCCCCGTGCGGATAGCTGGCTTGAGGCGCATCTGAGGCCAGAGCTCCCGGATAAGGCCCGACGGCGGCGTCCGGACTGTCGATGCCGATTCTCGCCAGGTCGCGGATCGCCTTTTCCACCTCTCCCCTGGGCCCCAGGAGCGTGAGTGGTTGATTCCAGGGGATCACCCAGCCGAGGTAGCTGGTGAAGTTATCGCCCTTCCCGTACTCGAAGCTCACGCTGCCCTTGAGGTGGCTGTCCGCGAAAGCCACCCTGTGCCGAAGATCCACCACCCACTCCCCTGCGTCCAGGCGTCGGGTCAACACTTCAGCATTGACGGAGTCCGGGACGGCAAGGGCTGCGGGTCCCACTCCTGCCGCATTGAGCGGGCTCATGTGGGCGTAGTACGCGGGATAAGCGGTGATGTTTGCCAGCAACTCTGACACGAAGTGGTCCTCGTCGGGATCCGTTAGGGCATGGTTGCTCTTGAATTGCTCACCCATCGTGGATGCTTCCTGGTGGCTCGCGGGACCGCTGGAACAAAACGATCCGAAGCCGTGGGTTGGGTAGAGCGAGGCTTCCGGATGCGACGAGCCCACCAAGCGCCGGACCGAGGAGTACTGGTGATGAGCCAACGTCGCAGTGTCATCGGGAGAGACCAGGTCCGTCCGGCCCACCGAACCGTAGAGCAGGCTGCCGCCGGAAAAGACGGCCTCAGCGCCGTCGTCGTGCGTGTCATCCCGGACCACATACGAAAGGTGCGTGTGAGTGTGGCCTGGCGTGGCAACCACTCGCACCACGAGCTGGCCAACGCGGATAACCTGCCCGTCCGTGACGGGCACCCGGGTAAATGCGAGGTGATCCTCGGCATTCACCAGGTACGCAGCACCGTGCTTCTCTGCCAAGACCAACCCACCGGTGACGTAGTCGTTGTGGAGGTGCGTTTCGGCCACGTGGGTGATCCGAACTCCGGCTTCGCGGGCGGCAGCTTCAACCCGGTCAATATCGCGTTGAGGATCAATCACCAGCGCCACATTGCCGTCGTGCACCAAGTAGCTCCGGTCCCCCAACTGGGGCGTTTCAATGACAACGACGTCCATGACTCAGGGTACCGCCGGCGGTTGTCCCATAAGCAGCAGCGGGGCCACTCGAAAGGAGTGACCCCGCTGCCAGGAAACGCGGGAACTAGACCTGTGCGGCTACACCGTCACGGGAGATGTTGACCATGTCCTCGCGGGGAACAACCTTGATGCGCTCACGCTTGACCTCAACACCGTGGGAGGTGCCTGCTTCGGTCGCGGCTGCACCGAGTGCGAGCTCGTGGGCGTCCAGCGCCAGCCAGCCTTCCCAGCTGGTGAACTTCACGCCGCGGGCGTCCAGGAGTTCCACTACGGCGTCGGCTGCGGGAACCTCGGCGAGCGGCAGGTTTTCGCGGTCTTCCAAGAGGTACGTCACGGTCTCCAGGGCGTCACCCTTGGTGTGGCCGATGAGGCCAACCGGACCACGCTTGATCCAGCCCGTTGCGTAGAGGCCCGGCACGTGCTGGCCGTCGGCGTCCAGGACGCGGCCGCCGTCGTTGGTCACCACGCCCTTCTTGTGGTCGAACTCGACGTCCGGCAGGGCCGAACCGAAGTAGCCGATTGCTCGGTATACGGCCTGGACCGGGTAGTCGATGAACTCGCCGGTGCCGCGGGCGTTGCCCGTGCCGTCCAGTTCGGTGCGCTCGAACTTGATGCCGGCAACCTTGCCGGGCGTCTCTGCGGAATCAACAATTTCAACCGGGCTGTGCAGGAAGTGAAGGTGCAGGCGACGGGAAGCCTTGAGTTCGGAAAGGTCCTCGGGCTGCTCGGCGATCCAGTTGGTGAGCGTGCCAACCATGGTCTTGATCTGGTTGTTCGTCTGGACCTGGCGATCGGACTCTTCGTCGAATTCGAAGTCCTCGGCGTAGAGGATGATGTCAACGTCCTTGGAGTGCGAGAGTTCGCGCAGTTCCAGCGGGGTGAACTTCACCTGTGCCGGGCCACGACGACCGAAGACGTGCACGTCCGTGACGGGCGAGGCCTTCAGACCGGCGTACACGTTGTCCGGGATCTCGGTGACCAGCAGGTCATCGGCGTGCTTGGACAGGACACGGGCCACGTCCAAGGCCACGTTGCCGTTGCCGAGAACAGCAATTTCGGTGGCTTCCAGCGGCCATTCGCGGGGAACGTCCGGGTGACCGTCGAACCAGGAAACGAAGTCGGCGCCGCCGAACGAACCCTCAAGCTCGATGCCCGGGATGTTCAGGTCGGCGTCCTTGATGGCGCCAGTGGCGAAGATGATGGCGTCGTAGTGCTTGCGGAGGTCCTCAATGGAGATGTCCGTGCCGTAGTCCACGTTGCCGAAGAAGCGGATATCGCCGCGGTCCAGCACCTTGTGCAGGGCATTGACGATGCCCTTGATGCGGGGGTGGTCCGGGGCTACGCCGTAACGGATGAGGCCATACGGTGCCGGGTAGCGGTCAAAGAGGTCGATGCTGACGGTGAGCTCGCCACTCTTGACGGCCTCGCTCTTGGTCAGGATGTCCGCTGCGTACACGCCGGCCGGGCCGGAGCCGATGACGGCGACGCGAAGCGGACGGTCCGCAGAACCTACGGGGGTGCTAATTGACACGGCTGTGTTCCTTCTTCTTCTCAGTTACTGCGGACGCGGGGACGATTGGGGGTAATAGTGCTGTAATCAGCGGTCTTGAAATGCTGCGGTGCAAAGGGGCTGACACGGACCACATCGCCGATCACGATGACCGCCGGGTTGGCCACGCCGACGGCTTCCGCCTGGTCCGCGATGGTACCCAGAGTGCCGATGGTGACGCGCTGATCCGGCAAATACCCGTTCTCTACGATACCTACTGGCGTGTCCAAAGGCAGACCCGAGCCTGCCAGCGCAGCCGCGGAATCCCGCAATTGCGCTACTCCCATGAGCAACACCACAGTGTGATCGGGGCGTGCGGGGACCTCGGACAGCTCTTCATGGCCGGTCACTACGCTGAAGCCCTTGGCCAGGCCGCGGTGTGTCACGGGAATACCGGCAGCGGCCGGAACCGAGATTGCCGACGTCACGCCGGACACCACTTCAACCTCGACGCCGTTCTGCCGGCAGAATTCTGCTTCCTCGCCGCCGCGCCCCAGGACGTAGGGGTCGCCGCCTTTGAGGCGGACCACGCGGTTGCCCTTCAAGGCTTCGTCCACCAAGATGCGGTTGATCTCCAGCTGAGGAACCGGGTGGTGGCCGGGCGTCTTGCCAACCTCGATCACGCGAACGTCCGGGGCAAGCTCCTTCAGCAGCTCACGCGGACCAAGACGGTCGGCAACCACGACGTCGGCCTGGCCCAGCAGGCGCCGGCCGCGGACGGTGATGAGTCCCGAGTCGCCAGGACCGCCGCCGACGAGTGCCACCGAGCCTGCATTCACGGCGGCATCCGGCTTGCGGTGGCGGCGGAGCGGCAGGTCACCTGTTTCCAGGGCGGTTGCCACTGCGTTGCGAAGGGCCATGGCACGGCGCGGGTCTCCCCCTGCGTTAATGGCGATCTTGACGTCGTCCACCACGGCAACGGCGGGTGTCCAGGCGGCTGATGCTTCGTGATCGGAGGCGTTGACGCACCAGATGCGCTGCGCTTCGGCGTCGGCTGCTACCTGGGTGTCCACGGCGGAAGTGCCCGTGGCGGTCTGAGCGAACCAGACGCCGTCGAGGTCTGCCGTGCGGTACTCGCGCTGCTCCAAGGTGAGCAGCCCGGAAGCGGCGAGTGCGTGAAGGTTTTGGGTGGCAACGGGCGCCACGACAGTGACTTTCGCACCGGCGTCGAGCAGTCCCTTGGCGCGGCGCTCCGCAACGGGTCCGCCGCCCACCACCAGCACCGGGCGGCCGAGCAGCCGCAGCGCGGTGGGGTAAATGTCCTGTATTGCCATGAAAAAACTGTAGGGCGGCTCCGTAACATGCTTCAAAGACTCGGAAACACCCGGTAACGCTGGGTAATCCAGCGTCACATATGGAATGGACTCACGTGGGAAAAACCCTGTCTTTCAGGGTCAGGTAGTAGGCCCGCTGCTCCTTGCCCAGATGCTCGATCGCGTAACGAAGCGTGGTCCTCGGCATGGTGGCTGCGTGTTCGTCGAGGAAAGCCAGCAGGCGTTCGCGGCTGCTCCGCCCGGCGTCACGGACCCACCCACCCACGGCTTTTTGGATGAGGTCCTCCTTGTCGTGGAGCAGGATCTCTGCGATGGCGAAGGTGTCGTCCAGCTGGCCTTCACGGATGAACGCCGAGGTGGCGACGATGGCGGTCCGGCGTTCCCACATGTTCTCCGAGTGGGCGAGTTCGTAGAGTGGGTCCCGCGGTTTGTCCATGAGCCAGCCACCCACCACCCGTCCCGCGCCCAGGTCCACGAGGTCCCAGTTGTTGATCCGGTCGTGCCTTCGCAGGTAGAGCTCGTAAAGTTGGCGACGCCGCTCTTCGGTGGTCTTTTTCTTCTGGGCTTGGAGCGACATGATCTTTACGGCGCCCGCGCGGGCCTCATGGATGTCCTGCTCCAGAAGCTTTTCGATGTCCTCCATTGACATGGCAGCGAACTCTTTGCTGAGCGTGAAAACTTCGCCCATGCGCACGCCCATGAAGAAGTCGCCTTCGGCGTAGTCACCTTTGCCGGTCTTGAAATAGCGCTGGTATTTGGCTTGCTCGATGTCTGACTGACGGATTTTCAAACGCTGCAAAAAGCCGACGGCGGTGGGTTGGGTTCCCGGTGCCGGCGCAGCAGGCTTGCGGACCTTGACTGGTTTCGTGGCCTTTCCGTCCTTGGGGGTCATGACACCATCATGCGCTTAAAAGACCGACCAGCCAGTACGGGTGGTGAATTCGTCCAGTGCGGCAACACCTGCCACGGAATTCCCGGACCTTCCAAGGCCCGGACTCCACACGCTGATGGAGCACTTGTTGGGAACCACGGCCACGATTCCACCGCCTACTCCACTCTTTCCCGGAAGGCCCACGCGGTAGGCGAATTCGCCCGCGGCATCGTATGTTCCGCAGGTGAGCATGACGGCGTTGATTCTCTTGGTCTGGGCTGGAGACAGCAGCAGGGTTCCGTCCGCGCCCAGACCATTCGAGGCAAGGAAACGGGTGGCGAGCGCCAGGTCTTCACAGGTCATGGCGAGCGCGCATTGCTTTGCGTACGAGTCCAGGACATCCTCGACAGGATTCTCCAGATTGCCGCAGCTTGCCAGGAAGTGGGCCAGCGAGGCATTGCGGTGTCCCTTGCCCAGTTCGGATGAGGCCACAACGTGATCGGTGTCGATGCTCTCCTTGCTGGTCTCCTGGCGCATCAGTTCCCGCACGGCCTTGGATGCGTCGCCTGTGAGGCTTAGTAGCCGATCCGTCACCACGATTGCGCCGGCGTTGATGAAGGGGTTACGCGGGATGCCCTCTTCGCTTTCCAACTGAACCAAGGAGTTGAAGGGGTTGCCTGAGGGTTCGCGGAAGACGCGCTTCCAAATGTGGTCGCCGTCCGCAGCCAGAACCAATGCAAGGGCGAAGACCTTGGAGATGCTTTGAATGGAGAACTCCACATGGGCGTCCCCTGCCGAGAACACTTCCCCCTCCCGGGTCACCAGCGATATCCCAAACTGGTGAGGATCCACGGCCCCGAGTTGCGGGATGTAGTCGGCTACTTTTCCCTGACCGACGTGGGGTTGAACTGCTCCAACGATGTCCTCGAGGAGGTTCTGGATGTCCATGGGCAACCTTTGCTCTCTGGGTGATTCCTGTCCTCATTGACGGGACTCACAAGTGCTCGCGCGCTCTTGACGCGAGAGCGCACAGCCAGCAACAATACCTGCCTTTCCTCGGCCGTGGGGTCCGTTACTTGGTCGGGGAGGCACTCCAGCCAAAGGCCGGTGCAATGTGCTTGGCCACGTTCCCAAGCAGCTTGGCGTTGTAGTCCACTCCCAGTTGGTTAGGCACTGTGAGCAGGACAGTGTCGGCTGCTTGCACGGCTGCGTCCATCGCCAGCTCATCCGCTAGTGAATCCGGCTCGCCAATGTAGCTCTTCCCGAAACGGGACAACGCGCCGTCGAGAATTCCCACCTGGTCCTGGCTGTCCGCTTGGGCGCGGAGCCCGAAGTAGTGGTTGTCGACGTCGTCCACGATGGGGATCACGCTGCGGCTCACGGAGATCCGTGGCTCAAAGTCGTGCCCGGCGGCAGCCCAGGCTTCGCGGAACATCCGGATCTGCTCTGCCTGTAGCTCATCGAACGGCACCCCCGTGTCCTCGGTGAGGAGGGTGGAACTCATGAGGTTCATCCCCTGCTCAGCCGCCCACACGGCCGTTTTGCGGGTTCCTGCACCCCACCAGATTCTTTGTGCGAGGCCAGGTGATTGAGGCTGTATGGGCAGCAGACCTGTGGCCCCACCGGCGTAGTGCGGGTCCGCTTCGGCCACCCCGTGCCCGGCGATTGCTTTCCGGAACAGGGCAGTGTGGCGGCGGGCCATGTCGCCGCCGTCCTCGCCGTCTCCGGGAACGTAGCCGAAGTTCGCTGCTCCGTTGCGTGCGGGCTCGGGTGAACCACGGCTCACGCCGAGTTGCAGCCTGCCGTCACTGATGAGGTCCGTGGCTGCTGCTTCCTCAGCCATGTAGAGCGGGTTTTCGTAGCGCATGTCGATGACGCCGGTGCCCATCTCGATACGGCTGGTCCTGGCTGCAATAGCGCTCAGCAGTGGAAAGGGCGATGCTTGCTGCCGGGCGAAGTGATGCACCCGGAAGAAGGCTCCGTCGATTCCCAGTTCCTCAGCGGCTACCGCGAGTTCTATGCCCTGTTTCAAGGCCTCCCCAGCCGTTGGCACAAGGGAACCCGGGACACGGGCCCAGTGACCGAAGGAGAGGAAACCGATCCGTTTGTTGTGCATGTTCGGGACAACTCTTCACGGTCCGGGGAAATTCCACTGGCACCGTGTACGCACCCTCAGGGTCCCGAGACCGTCACTTCCCGTTACCTGTGCAAATAGATCCGCGGGATTAGATAAAGTAGGCCTCGGGGATGCTTTATCTATTCGATGGAGTTCTTATGGAATTCGACGCTCATGCTGCTGATCGCCTGGTCGCCGCATGTCGAGACGCAGCGCGTACGTTGCAGGATCAACGAGGCGAACGGGAATTCGCCTCGACTGCTGCTCTCACGGAATTCCGGGGCGTGTTCGCGGACTGTTTCCGTGAGAATGTTGCCTCTGAACGGGCGGCCCGGTCCGAGCTGGTCCATACGTTGGAAGATGTTGCCCGTCAGGTCCACGAAGCGAAGGGCGCGGCGGAGGTTGAGCAACGTCGCTTGGACGATGTGACGGAGTGGGCGCTTGCCTCCGGTTGGGCCCGTGCTGGCGGAGGTTTTGCAGTGGATGTGGGGCCGCGCCCGTCGATGAAGGAGACTGACCGTCCGGTGGTGAGCGTGAAGACTGCGCGGCAGGGATTCCGCGTCTGGGCGAGCGGAAGCACTGGTGGGGCGAGTTCCGCTGATCCGGACACCTTGGACTCCCGCAGTGTCAACCTTCAGGATCCAGGACGAATCAGACCGAGGCGCGGCCAACAGAGTCAGTGCAGCTGTGTCCGAGTTCGAGGACAAGTGCTCCTGGGTGCACTCTGATCTCGACGCTGTCCGTGGCGGGCTGCGACGGTTCCTGGAAGACAACCATCAGGACGCAGCCCGGCTTTCCGACATCGCGTCGACGTTCCGTGCTGCCGGTGGGAGCGGTGTCCTCGGGCAGATAACGGTATCGAACGGCGTTCTTGTGCTTGCAACGGCGCCGATGACCTTATCGGGCTCGGCGCTGCTGGGCTACTTGTCCACTGCCTCCGAGGCTGACGTGAAGGCATTGGCCACCATACCCGGATGGCAGAAGACCCTGCGAGGCATGGACCCATCGAAAATTGGGGCTTGGTGGGCGGGCATGAACACGGGAGCCCACCTTGCAGCGAACGAGTCCGGGTTCACGCAGGTGCAGGAGCTGCTGCTGGCTGCGGCTCCAGCCATGTTCGGCGCTTTGGACGGGATGCCCGCACTGGCCCGGGTCCGGGCTAACCAGTTGAACGCGCCAAGATTGCTCCGTGCGGCGGAGAACGACCTGGAAACAGCCCGGAAGTTGTCGGGGATCGGGCAAGCCCACCACGACCCGAACCGAACAAAGATGCTGGAAAATGAGGTGGCCTACCTGAAGCAGGTGGAAGCCGGGGACGTGCAGCTTTACCTTTATGACCGGGACCAGTCCCGGATTGTGCAAATGATCGGCACCCCGGGCCCCGACACACGGCATGTGATCACCTACGTCCCGGGAACGTTCACCGGACTGAACATCTTCTACGAAGGCGGCGTACAGCAGGTCTCGTCATACCTCAATAACAACGTGCCGGGGACGGTGGCTTTCGTCTATAAGGATGGGCGGTTCCCCGGGGAGGAGAACACTGCCGGCGGTCCGAACCTAGCGAGAATCGGTGAGGCGAACGATGAAAAACTCGCACGCACGTCAGGGCAGCAACTGGCATCCTTCGAAGCCGGGATGCGCACTGATCCCTACCTGAACGGTGCCGAACAAATCGGCATCGGGCACAGCTGGGGCCTGGCAAACGTCGCCAGCTCCGAAGTCGCCGGGGCCCGATACGACAAGGTGGTCTCTCTCGCTGGGGCAGGCATGCTCCCGGACTGGAAACCACAGCCAACCACGCAATATTCGAACCTGTACTACTATGATCTGCTCATCCATGGCCAGGGAGTTACCAACCCCGTCACGAAAAAAGGGGTGGTGTGGGAGGGAAACAATCCGATTCATCACGAAGAGTTCGAACAGCACTACTACCGCGGCCCTCACGACGACCAACTTAGGGCGATCAACACCGTCGAAGAAGGGAACATCCTCATGGAAAACCACAACCTCATTGCCTCCAACATTAAGGACAACCGGGAGGCGCTTCGGGACATGCAAAGCCTGATTAACCGATGAAAATGTCACGCTACACGGCTATCGCCCTATTTTTGGTGACCATCATAAGTCTTTCCGGCTGTACTGGTACGGATATTTCAAGGGAGGAAAATGACTTGGAAACAAACGTGACATGGCAAAGCGCGAAAGTAGATACGCAGAAGACCGCACTCGAGATCGCCGGTCTAATCCCGAAAGACAAAGTCACTTCCGTCCTTCAGAAGGAGACCGGCGTACTCCTGTCGTGCAACAAGACCGCTCACAACTGGAACGGTTGGACAGATATCACGCTGACGGCCGACGCGAATGTGGAAGAAGTTATTAAAGGCCTTGAACTGCACTACAGAGGTGGCAGCTTCGAGGTGACAACTCGAAGGGGAATTGATGGTGACTATCAAGTGCATTTGCTTGGGCCCGCTCCCGGTGAAGGATATCTTATCGGTAGAGGCCTAACCCCAAATGTGATTCGCATTGATTCCGGTTCGCCGTGCTTCACATTGCCCGAGGGCACCTACCCCGGTGGAGATTTTTAGGTCCACATGAACAACCACAACCTCATCGCCTCAATCAACGAGGACAACCTGCAAGTACTCAGAGTCATGCCTGGAATTCTGCCTTGATGAGGGCGCGACACGGCGCCATGGCGTTGTTGTTGGCGGGTGCGCTGGTTCTGGCCGGTTGCGCCGGAAGCCCCGGAGGGACACACATCGAACCACCAGTGACCACCGCAACAAAGACACAGGGTGAACCGACGAAAGCTGAACTGACGTGGCAGGAAGCGAAGGCCAAAGCCCAAGCCATGGAATTGGAGATCGCCGCCCTGATCCCGAAAGGCACGGTTGTCTCGATCGATCAAAAGAAGAAGGGCGTGCTGCTGTCCTGCAACAAGACACAGCACAAGTGGAAGGGCTCCACGACCATCACGGTAGCCGACGGAACCAAAATCAATTCAATCGTGAAGGACATCGAAGCCCACTACCGGGCGAATGGACTCAAGGTGTCAGCCGATAAGGATATAGACGGAAAGATACTGGTCCAAATCGATCCACCTGCTCCTGGGGAGAATTACCTCGTCGGTGGAGGCGTAAAACCTGATGAGATTTGGATCGATTCGGGTTCTCCATGCTTCACACTGCCCGAGGGCATCTACCCAGGCGGGGATTTCTAGATCCCATGAACAATTACAACCTCATCGCCTCAAACAACGAGGACAACCTGCAAGTACTCAGAGTCATGCCTGGAATTGTGTCTCAATGAGGGCGCGACAAGGAGCCATGGCGTTGTTGCTGTTGGCGGGTTCGATCGGGCTCGCAGGTTGCGCCGGAAACCCAAGCGTGAGTTCGACCGAGTCAACCGTGCCAACTGCCGCTGATACACAAGAGGAACCGATGACCACGGAACTCACTAGGCAGGAAGCTAAAGCAAACACGGAAAAGGAAGCGCTGGAGATAGCGGCTTTGATCCCAAAGGACAAGGTTACTTCCATAGTCCAGAAAGAGACGGGCGTTCTCCTGTCCTGCAGCAAGACAGAACACAACTGGAACGGTTCGACTTCGATCACGCTGGCTGAGGGAAGCGAAGCTGAATCTGTCGTGAAAGAACTTGAGACGGCTGCACGGACACACTTCACGGATCATCGTTTTGAGGTCTCAAGCGACCGGACCATACAAGGCACCTTTCGTGTTGAGATAAGCGATCCGGCCACCTCGGAAATGTATCTCATCAGGGAGGACGATCCCCGCGTCATTCGCATTGCGTCAGGTTCGCCTTGCTTCACAATGCCCGAGGGTACCTATCCTGTTGGGGATTTCTAGATGCTTTTGAGCAACCGTGATGTCGTAGCCTCTAACAGTGAAGACAACGACCATGCGCTCAATGACGTGCCGGGAGTTGTGGCTCGATGAGGGCGCGTCGCGGTGCCATGGCGTCGTTGCTGCTGGTGGGTGCGATGGTTCTGGCAGGCTGTTCCGGAAGCCCCGGAGGGACACATATCGAACCAGCAGCACCCACCGCAGCAGAGACACAGGGTGAACCGATGAATGCTGAACTGACCTGGCAGGAAGCCAAAGCCCACACCCAAGCGATGGAACTGGACCTCGCCGCCCTGATCCCAAAAGATGCTGTTGTCTCAATTGATCAGAAGAAGAAGGGCATGCTTCTGTCGTGCAACAAGACCCAGCACAACTGGAAGGGCTTCACGGCCATCACCGTTGCCGAAGGAACCAAAATCGAGCCCATCGTGAGAGCCATCGAGGCCCACCACCGGGCGAAAGGAACCAAAGTATCCGCCGATTGGAATCCAAGCGGAAACTACCGAATCCAGATCGACCTGCCTGCGCCTGGGGAGAACTACATCGCCGCCGAAGGATTGGCCCCAAACCAGATTGACATCGATTCGGGCTCGCCGTGCTTCACCTTGCCCGACGGCATCTACCCAGGTGGGGATTTCTAAACCAGAGCTCATGAGGATGGTTCGGCGTTTTCACGTTGCCTCCACAATCGTCAAACAGCCCGGCGATAATGCATCGCCACCGCTCCGTTACTGAGCGGCTCGGCCGAGATCAGCTCAAGGCGCCGGGTGCTGGGCAGTCCACCTTGGTACAGGGTGGGTCCGTGCCCTGTGATCATGGGGTGGATGAGGAATTTGTACTCGTCGATCAGACCCAATCGGTCCAGCTCTGTTGCTAATTTCCCGCTGCCGACAAGCACCCCCTTGGGAGTCCTGTCCTTGAGTTCCTGAACCGCCGCACCCAGTTCGCCGACCAGCTGATGACTATTGGTCCAGGGGAAGTCGCTCCGCGTTGTGGAAACGACGTATTTGGGCATGGTTTCCAGTTCAAGGGCAAACTCAAGCAGCGACGGCGGGGCTTCAACCTCACCATTAGCCACCAAAGGCCAGTAGACCTCCATCATTTCGTAGGTAGTCCGGCCCCAGAGCATGGCGCCGCTCTTATCCAGAAGGCGGGTGAAGTGGGCGTGCGTCTCGTCGTCGGCGATGCCCTCCTGGTGGTCCACGCAACCATCGAGCGTGACGTTGATGCTGAACGTTAAGAGGCCCATTCGACGATTCTAGGCCGCGAGGCGCAAAGGCGCAGCGTAAAGCGGAGGATTGCCCAGGATAAGGAGTGCTGCCAGAAAAAGAATCGCTCATGTATACCCTACCGGGGTATGCTGGAGGCCCTGGAAGTGGACGAAGGTGGTGAAGCATCATGAGCAAGCAGCTGTCCCCTCAAGCTCTTGCCGCCGTCGTCGGGCGGGCGTTGCTTCTACTTCTGGTAACGGCCGTCATTGCGGGCATATTCGGAATGCACATCATCAGCGGTCCGCATGGGGCAGGGGGAACGCATGGGTCTCATGCGGCATCACCCCTAGTGAGCACCTCCTCATCCCACCACGCGCACGGCCCTTCTCATGAGGTGAGCGCTGCCTCGGCTGCCGACGATCGCGGCACGGAGTTTGGAAGCTGCTCCTGCACTCAGGCTGCCAGTTGCATTCCATCCCTCACAACAGCTTCCCTGAGCGCTCCCCCGCCCGGCACGACAGGCGAAGTCACCCCTGCATCGTGGGAACTGCCCACCATTTTTCCGTCCTGGTCCTACCAACCCCACGGTCCTACACCCGGGCAACTCTGCATCAGCCGTACGTGAGCACTGGATGGTCCGGTAACAGCCGGGACCGTACATCCATTCACCATCTGCTGACTACCGGGCGGCTGACTATCACCGCCGCCCGAAATGCAAAGGACTTTTACTCATGAACAGAACTCACTTCACTGTGACCGGAGCGGCTCTCGCAGGTCTGCTTGCCCTGGCTGGTTGTGCTTCCAACTCCGGCTCCGGTTCCATGCCGGGCATGAACCATGGAAGTTCCGGCACTTCCATCAGCCCCTCTGCGAACAGCAGCGACGCCGGGCACAACGCCGCAGACACCATGTTCGCCCAATTGATGATCCCCCATCACTCCCAAGCAGTGGAGATGTCCGACGTCATGCTGGCAAAGGCTGACATCCCGCCCGCAATCACTGCCTTGGCAGTGAAGATCAAAAACGCGCAGGCACCCGAAATCGAGAAGATGACCGGTTGGCTGAACAGCTGGAATGTGCCTGTCATGGGATCTTCCGGGCATGGCGGCCACGGCATGGAGGGCATGCTGAGCGAGGCGGACCTGCAGAAGCTCAGGGAAGCCCAAGGCGTGGAAGCGGCCAAGCTCTTCCTGACGCAGATGATCGCGCATCACGAAGGTGCCGTGACCATGGCCAAAGCCGAAGTAGCCCAGGGCAAGAACCTTGAGGCTGTCCAGCTAGGCAAGGACATCGTCACGGCGCAGGAAGCAGAGATTCGGGAAATGCGGGATCTGCTGACGGGACTCTAACCTCACCGTCTGGTGACGCAAAGGCTCGACGGCGGGAGGTCGCCGTCGAGCCCTTGCGCGCCGTCCGGAAGTCGACGTTATGCAACGGTCGACGCTTAGTGCCGAGGGCCTAAATCGTGTCTGGATCAACAACTGTCGTCGGGTATGGCTTGCCCGGATTTTCAGGGGCGATACTGCTGATCTTCCACGCGTCGCCGGTCCTCTCAAGCTCAACGGTTTGGTCGTATACGTACCACTCGCCGGGGCCTTGCACGCCGTTCACCGGACCGTGTTCCAGCTGTGTCTGCTCCGAGATCTCAACCTTGGCGCCGGTTTGGGTGATGGTGAATTTCTTGATGGTGATCTCCGAGCCGGTGTCCGTCAAAAGGACGCCATAGGGAGCAATCGCGTCCCTGCGTTGGTGGAGTTTTCGGTACTCAAGCTCGATACCCTCAATTGCCGCCGGGACGAAATCCATACTGATCTCATCCTTGGTGGAGGAGAACCCTGTGACAACTTGATGATTTCTACGGTCGATGGCCCGCTCGATAAGAGACTGAACAGCGCCCTTCGCTTCCGCGTCGGGCTGCGGTGCCGGCGCTGCACACGACGTGACGGCAAGCAGTGCAGCTACAGCAACCGACACCAGCATTCTTTGCTGCCTGGTCATGACCTGCCACCCTTAACACGATTCCCGGAATCGCCTCCCCCATATGCAAAGGCTGGTCGAAACGTAGCATCTCGTCCGGTGTGAAACCAGATCCGGTTAGCGCGAGCTGCCCGCCAGCAAACCCCGGCGCTGCAGCAGACGCTTCTCGATCGGCCCGAACACCAGCAGCTCAATCAGGATGCCCACCGCAAGGATCAGCAGGATCGCGGCCATCACGATTGCCATGTCGGACAAGACGCGGCCCTGATCAAGAAGCGAACCGAGCCCGAACCCGATGGTGCCGCCCACGGCAATGATTTCGGCGGCCATGAGCGAGCGCCAGGAGAACGCCCAGCCCTGCTTCAGGCCCCCGATGTAGCCGGGAAGCGCCGCTGGGAGGACAATCTGCAACGCCATTTGGAGCCTGTTCGCACCAAGGACGGTGCCCACGCTGCGATACTGCGGCGGGATCTGGTCCACGCCGGAGATGAGCCCGTTGATGATCGACGGAATGGCGCCCATGAACACCACAAAGTAAACGGTGGCATCGGTGAGGCCGAACCAGATGATGGCTGCGGGAACCCATGCCACGGACGGAAGAACCTGCAGCCCGGAAATGAGCGGACCAAACGCACGGCGCAAGGGTGCTACCTGGGCCAGGATCAAGCCAACCGGCGTTGCGATGACCACCGAGATCAGGAAGCCGATCACACCACGCTGCAGCGAGGTCCACACTGATTCCTGGACCTTGCCTTCACTCCAGAGCAGAACCAGCTGGTTCAGCACATCCAACGGCCCCGGTACTTGGTCGCGACGCTTGAGGCCCAGCGAAACATAGAACTGCCACGCAAGGATGAGAATCACCAATGCGGCGATTGGAAGCAGCACACGCTTCCACTCAATACCGTGCTTGCGGCCCGTGTCAGATTGGAGGTTGTCCAGGCCGGCTTCAAGATCGCGGAGTTCGGAGGCGTTGCCCTTCAGCGACGGCGAGGTGATGTGCTCTTTGGATTCGGTCACGGGAAGCGTCCGCTCTTCGGTGGTGATGGGGTTACTTGGCATGGCGGCGGATCTCCTCGCGAAGACGGCGGGTAATGACGCCGGTCAGCTCCCCGGCTCGACCAGCATCGGTACGGTGTTCCTCGGTGACGTTCCATTCAGCCACCACGCGGCCGGGACGCGAGGACAGGAGCAGCACCCGCTGGCCGAGGCGGACAGCTTCGCGGACGTTGTGGGTCACGAACACGATGGTCCGGCCGGTTTCCTTCCAAATCCGTTCAAGCTCATCATGGAGAAGGTCGCGGGTGATCGCATCTAGCGCAGCAAACGGCTCATCCATCAACAGCAGCTGCCGATCCTGAGCCAAAGAACGAGCCAGGGCAACGCGCTGCCGCATGCCGCCCGAGAGTTCATGCGGACGCTTGTCCCCTGCGCCACCGAGGTGGACAAGCTCCAACAGTTCGGTGGCGCGTTCACGCCGGCTCGCCTTGGTGCTGGTCTTGTCCGCCAACTGCAAAGCCAGCTCGATGTTGCCACGCGCGGTCAGCCACGGGAACAGCGATGCGTCCTGGAACATGAAGGCGGCACCGTCGCTGGGGACTTCAAGGGCGCCCGACGTCGGCTTTTCCAGTCCTGCCATGATGTTCAGCAGGGTGGACTTGCCGCAGCCTGACGCACCGAGGAGGGCAACGAACTCGCCCTGCGCGATGGTGGCGTTGACGTCGTCCAGCACCGGGGCGCCGTCGCCGAAGCGCTTGCCCAGGTTCTCGAGTACGACTGGCATGGTCCCGTCCTTCGTGTTGATTTGTAGAGCTGATATGGCTAAAGGCCGGTCCGCTCCCCCGGTCAATAGGAGGGGAAGCGGACCAGCCTGTTACTGCTTAGTCCTGGCCGAGACCGGCAGCGGAGGTCTTCTTGCCCTCCACCTCGTTCAAGGTGCGGAGGTCGAAGATGCCATTGATGTCAGCCTGCTTGGTGGTGCCGGCCTTGACGCCGTCATCCAGCAGCTTCTTGTACGTTCCGGCGAGCGGATCAGTGGTGAACTTGATGTTCTGGAGTGCACGTTCGATCACATTTGCGGGAAGCGGCTTGCCGGCCGTGTCCTTGAGGACAGCGTTGATGGTGGTTGCCTTCTCCTCAGCGGATGCCGAGTTGAGCCAGTTCACGGACTCCACGTGGCCCTTGAGGAGCGCCTTCACGGTCTCCGGGTGTTCGGCAGCGAACTTCTTGTTCACGATCAGGATGGTGGTGGTGAAGTCACCGTTTTCCCACAGGTCCTTCTCATCCACCAGCACCTTCGCTCCGGCTTCGAGCACCAGGCGGGAGGCCCACGGCTCAGGCAACCACGCGCCGTCGAGCTTTCCGTCCTGGAAGAGCTTCAGCGACTGGGCGTTTTCGGTGGGGTTGATGTTGACGTCGCCGCTGCCATCGGTGTTGGTCTTGAAGCCCTGATCGCCCAACCAGGCACGGAGTGCCACGTCCTGCGTGCCACCGAGCTGAGGTGAGCTGAGGACCTTGCCCTTGAGGTCGGCTGCGGAGTTGATCTCCGGCTTGACCACCAGTTGGGCGCCGCCCGAAGCAGCACCGGCGATGATGCTGATGGACTCACCGTTGCTCTTGACGAACGAGTTGATGGCGGGGTTGGGGCCGATGTAGGTGGCGTCGATGGCGCCGGCGTTCAAAGCTTCGATCGCGGCGGGGCCCGCGTTGAAGATCTGCGTGCTGAGCTTGGTCTCGCCCAGTTCCTTGGCGATGATGCCCTTGCTGGTACCTACCAGCGCCGGTCCGTGGGTGACGTTGCTGAAGTAGCCCAGCTTGAGTTCCGCTGCGGGAGTCGTGGCAGGAGCCGGTGCGGCCTGGTTGTTTTGCGAGACAGCGGAGGCCACTGCTGCGCCTGCTCCGATCAGCAGCACGAGGCCGACGGCCAGGCCGATCTCCAGGGTGCGGCGGCGCTTGGGCTTGGGTGCGGTCTCACCGGCGACGATGCGGGTGGTACCGGAATCGGGTTTCTGTGACTCGGGTGTGTTTGCCATGGGGGGGTCCTTATGAAATGTGGGATGCGAGGTGGGGCGAAGATTAGGCCCCGTAACATCGCCCGTGGTGGGCAAGGAAGGACCATTCCGGAGAGGTCATGTGTTCACAGTAGGGACTGTCATATTTCCGCTTCAATCCCGTAGAAACCAAGGTTCATGCAGGGTCACCTGACGTCATATTCGCTGCCAGGCCTTCAATGTCGCGCGGAGTTGTGCGGCAGCACCCACCTATGAGACGGGCTCCAATACCCCGCCAAACACCGGCGTTGCCGGCCAGGGTCCCGCTCCCCTGAACCCCTTCTGCCGGGCTCCACGTCTTGCTCGCAGCATCGTAGATTTCCCCTGAATTCGGGTACGCCACCAGCGGCTTGTTCGAGGACCTCTGCAGGGTGTCCAGCGCTTCGGTGACCAGTTCCAGTGGCACGCAATTAACCCCGACGGCGGCCACTCGCGGTTCCGTGCTGAGCAGCGCAGCCACGTCCGCAATAGGGGTTCCGTCACTGATGTGGCCGCTGTCGCGCAGCGTGAACGTAAACCAGGATTCGACGTCGAACTCCGCCACGAGCGCCAACAGCGCCTCCGCTTCGGCGTACGACGGCAGGGTCTCGCACGCCAGGAAATCCGCACCGGCCTCCACCAGCGCGGCTATGCGTGGCCGGTGGAAATCCCGGAATTCCGCTGCTGAAAGCGTGTAATCACCCCGGTATTCGGAGCCATCGGCGAGGTAGGCGCCGTAGGGACCAACTGATCCGGCCACCAGCAGGGGGCCATTCGCAGTGCCCTCCGCCAAGGCTTCCTGCCGTGCTTCGTCCGCCAACCGGGCGCTCAAAGCCACCAGCTCCAACGACTCATCAACGGACAATCCGCGCTGCGCAAAACCCTGCGGTGTCGCCTGGTAACTGGCCGTGATGGCCACAGAGGCACCGGCGTCGAAGTAGTCGCGGTGGACCTGTTTGATCAGGTGTGGCTGCTCCAGCAGGACCTTGGCCGACCACAACGGATCCTCAAGATCGCAGCCGTGGGCCTCCAGTTCGGTGGCCAAGGCGCCGTCCAGGACCAGGTCCGTGCCGGCGTTGAGGAGCGTGCTGAGGGTGGTGTTCTGTGGCATGCGGCCTTCCAAAAAGAAAACCGCAGCTTGTTCGAATCCCGCCGTACAACGTGAGGAGTCGCGAACAAGCTGCGGTTTTGTGACTACGTGTGACCCTAGATGACGTAACGTTCGTCTTCGTGGTCGCCCGGGTGGTCCTTCACAAGTCCGGCGGCAAGGGTATTGCCGTCGATGGGGTCGATCACCAGGAAGGCACCGGTGCGGCGGTGGTGCAGGTAGTTCTCCAACGGCAACGGAGCGGACAGGCGTAATTGTGCGTGGCCGATGTCGTTGAGTTCCAGGTTGGACGCAGGCTCCACGTTGAACGTGGCCAGGTCCAGCTTGCCGGTGACGTTGCGGACCAGTGCCTGGACCGTGCGCGTGCCGTGCTTCACCAGGACCTTCTGACCTTCACGGAGCGGCTTCGGTGAAAGCCATGCGAGCGACGCATACAGGTCAGCAGTGCTTTCGCGGACCGTTCCGGCGGCGGCGATGGTGTCTCCGCGGGCGATGTCGATCTCATCAGCCAGCCGAACAGCCACCGACTGCGGAGCAGCTGCCTCGTCCAGCGATTGGCCGGCGAAGTCGATGCCGATCACCGTGGTGGTGCGCGGCTCATGGCCCGGGCTGATCACGGAAACTTCGTCGCCAACCTTCACCGAGCCCTCAGTGATTTGGCCTGCGTATGCGCGGTAATCGCGGTACGCCTCCACATCGAGCCCGCCAGCAACAGCATCGGGAGCCAGGGCGCCCTGCGGGCGGATCACCAGCTGCACTGGGAAGCGGAAGCTCTCCAGTTCAGCCTCAAGCTCGTCAGCAGCAGGGAGGGTTTCGAGGACCTCCAGCAGTGCCGGGCCCGTGTACCAAGGGGTGCGCTCAGAGCGGTCCACCACGTTGTCGCCATCAAGGGCCGACACCGGCACCACCAGCAGGTCAGCGACTCCGTCGGATCCCAGGCCAAGCTCGCGGGCAACCTTCTGCACGTCCGCTTCGATGTCGCGGAACACCTGCTCGCTGAAGTCCACCAGGTCGATCTTGTTGACCGCCACAATGACGTGAGCAACGCGAAGCAGTTGCAGCACGGACAGGTGCCGGCGGGTCTGCTCCAGCACACCCTTGCGGGCGTCAATGAGTACGACGACGGCATCCGCAGTGGACGCGCCGGTCACCGTGTTCTTGGTGTACTGAACGTGGCCGGGGCAGTCCGCCAGGATGAAGCTGCGGCGGTCCGTGGCGAAGTAGCGGTAAGCGACATCGATGGTGATGCCCTGTTCACGCTCGGCACGCAGGCCGTCAGTCAGGAGGGCGAGGTCGATGCCGCCCTTTTCTCCACCGAAGCCGCGGTCCGCAGAGGTGCGGGCAACGGCGTCGAGCGTGTCAGCAAGAATCGCCTTGGAGTCGTGAAGGAGACGGCCCACCAAAGTGGACTTGCCGTCGTCCACCGAACCGGCGGTTGCAAAGCGAAAGAGTGTGGTGGGCAGGGCTGTTTCCAGCCCGGCAGCCAAAGTTTCGGTGCTCATTTAGAAGTAGCCGTCCTTCTTGCGGTCTTCCATGGCTGCCTCGGAGATGCGGTCATCTGCTCGGGTGGCGCCACGTTCGGTCAGGGTGGAGGCAGCGACTTCAACAACGACGTCGGCCACAGTGCGTGCGTCGGACTCGACTGCACCGGTGCAGGACATGTCTCCCACCGTGCGGTAACGGACCAGCTTGGTGATGACGTCCTCGTTGGGCAGCGGCTGGGAAACCTCACCCACGGCGCGCCACATACCGTCGCGGGCGAAGACTTCACGCTCGTGGGCGTAGTACAGGCTGGGAAGCTCGATGTTCTCGCGCTCGATGTAGCGCCAGATGTCCAACTCGGTCCAGTTGCTGATGGGGAACGCACGGACGTGCTGGCCCACGGTGTGGCGGCCGTTGTACAGGTTCCACAGCTCGGGGCGCTGGTTGCGCGGGTCCCACTGGCCGAACTCGTCACGGAGGCTAAGGATGCGCTCCTTGGCGCGGGCCTTGTCCTCGTCGCGACGGCCGCCGCCGAACACGGCGTCGAACTTGTTCTTCTGGATCGCGTCCAGCAGCGGAACGGTCTGCAACGGGTTGCGTGTGCCATCGGCGCGCTCAGCCAACTCGCCGCGGTCGATGAATTCCTGGACTGAGCCAACAACCAGCTTCAGCCCCAGGCGCTCAACAGTGCGGTCACGGAAGTCGATGACCTCAGGGAAGTTGTGGCCGGTGTCCACGTGGAGGACCGGAAACGGAACCTTGCCCGGCCAGAACGCCTTGGTGGCCAGGTGCAGCATGACCACGGAATCCTTGCCGCCGGAGAACAGCAGCGCAGGCTTCTCGAACTCAGCAACAACCTCGCGGATGATGTGGATGGCTTCGGACTCGAGGGTGTCCAATGAGCTCAGGCGCTCGACCGAGGGGGCGTCGACTGCCGCTGCAACTTTCACCGTGGACTCCTCTGTTGTGTACGTGCTCATGTGTGTAGTCCGCATTCTGTCTTGTCGGATCCTGCCCAGCGGCCGGCGCGGGGATCTTCACCCGGGGCAACCTTGCGGGTGCAGGGCTGGCAGCCGATGGACGGGTAGCCCTGGCTCAGGAGGGGGTTGACGGGAAGGATGTTGTCCTCGGAATACTCGATCAGCTGATCGAAGGTCCAGTCCACCATGGGGTTGACCTTGACCAAGCCGAAGCCTTCATCCCAGGTGACGATCGGAGTGTTGGTGCGGGTGGGGCCCTCGTCGCGTCGGACGCCGGTGAACCAGACTTCGTAGCCGGTCAGCGAGCGGCGCAGCGGCTGGACCTTACGCAGTGCACAGCACTGGGCGGGGTCGCGGGCGAACAAGTCCTTGCCTAGCAGGCGGTCCTGTTGTTCCACAGTAGTTTCGGGAAGGACGTCCACCACGTTGACGCGGAGGTTCGCGGCGACTTCGTCGCGCGTCTCGTACGTTTCCTTGAAGTGGTAGCCGGTTTCCAGGAACAAGACGTCGACGCCGGGAAGCTGGTCTGCGACCAAAGCCGGCAGTACGGCGTCGGCCATGGAGCAAGCCACGGTTACGGTGGGCAGCTCAAAGTTGCGGGCAACCCAAGCGATAACTTCCCGGGCAGGAGCGTTCCAGCCAAGTTCCGCAGCACCTTGTTCAGCGAGGGCCTTCAGTTCTTCCTTGGACCGCAACGCCGGCCGGGCTGCCGCGCTGGCAAGGTTGGTGATAGTGACGGGATCTGTCATTGGAGATCTCCTTCATCTGCGGAGTGCGCCCACTCGGCGAAGGTCTGGCCCTCGGCGCCTTCGGCGACGAACTTACGGACCACGCGCTCCACGTAATCGGGCAGGTCTTCCACCGTGACCTTGAGGCCGCGGACGGTACGCCCCAAACCGGCCTCCTCGCGCTCGTTGTTGGCCAGCCCGCCACCGAGGTGAACTTGGAAACCCGGGGTGGGGTCGCCGTCGGGCGTTGGCAGCATCATGCCCTTCAGGCCGATATCGGCCGTCTGGATACGTGCGCAGGAGTTCGGGCAACCGTTGATGTGGAGGGACAGTGCCGACGGCAGCTGCTTGGATTCCACGAGGTCGGCCAAGCGGCGCTCCAGCTCAGCGATGGCCGTAGCTGCCGTGACCTTGGTTTCCACGATGGCCAACTTGCAGAACTCGATGCCCGTGCAAGCGATGGTGCCGCGGCGGAACACGGACGGACGGGCGGAAAGGCCCAGGGTGTCCAGTTCGGCGATGAGCGGCTCCACCTGCTCCTTGGCCACGTCCAGGATGACCAGCTTCTGGTGAGGAGTAGTGCGGAGGCGGTAGCTGCCGTGCTTCTCCAACGTGTCAGCCAGCGTCACGAGTGCTTCGCCGGACGTGCGTCCGACAGTGGGGGTGACGCCGATGAAGAACTTGCCGTCCTTCTGCTCGTGAACACCGATGTGGTCGCCGGGAGATGTGGGCTTGGGTGCGGCGGGGCCGTCCGGGAGCTTGAAGCCGAGGTACTCGTCCTCAAGGATCTGGCGGAACTTGGCCGGGCCCCAGTCGTTCATGAGGAACTTCAGGCGGGCCTTGGTGCGCATGCGGCGGTAGCCGTAGTCACGGAAGATGCTGGTAACGCCGAGCCATACTTCAGCTGCCACATCCGCGGAGACGAACACGCCAAGGCGCTCGGCCAGGCGCGGGTTGGTGGACAAGCCGCCGCCAACCCAGAGGTCGTAGCCGGCACCGAGCTCAGGGTGAGCCACGCCCACCAGGGCGAAGTCGTTGATCTCGTGCACCACGTCCTGGGACGGGTGGCCTGTGATGGCCGTCTTGTATTTGCGCGGCAGGTTGGCCAGCTCGGGATCGCCGATGAAACGCTCCGCAAGCTCGTGGATGAGCGGCGTGGGATCGATGATCTCGTCCTTGGCGATGCCCGCAACCGGCGAACCGAGGATGACGCGGGGAACGTCACCGCAAGCTTCTGTGGTGGACAGTCCAATGCCTTCAAGGCGGCGCCAGATCTCCGGCACGTCCTCTACGCGGATCCAGTGCAGCTGGATGTTCTGACGGTCCGTCAGGTCAGCCGAGCCGCGGGCGAAGTCCACGGAAATCTGGCCGATGACCCGGAGTTGCTCTGTGGTCAGTGCCCCGCCGTCGATGCGCACGCGCAGCATGAAGTACTTGTCTTCGAGCTCGTGCGGTTCAAGCGTTGCGGTCTTGCCGCCGTCGATCCCGGGCTTGCGCTGGGTGTAGAGGCCCCACCAACGGAAGCGGCCGTGAAGGTCCGTGCCGTCGATCGAATCAAAGCCTTCTTTGGAGTAGACAGACTCAATGCGCTCACGGACATTCAGCCCGTTGTCTTCCTGCTTCCAGGTTTCGTTGGCATTGAGGGGCTCAGTGCCGTCAACCTTCCACTGGCCGTGGGGCTTGGCGGCAGGGCGCGTGCGTGCCGGACGCTTGGCGGTATCAGCCGACGCACCGGCTACAGCTGTATCTGTCATATCTCGACTGTAGGTCTGGCCAGATTTCGCCAGCAAAGGTCCGGAAATGCTAAGTCACCTAGGGAAACATTTCGTCACGAACACGCCATTGGCCTTGTCCGAAGGGCCTGTTTAATGCAGGCCCCTTTGGGCATTTTTCCGCGTGGATAAAGGTTAGGAGAGCCTTTCCAACACTGCGTCGTACCGTTCCAGCGCGATCTCAGCGAGTACCTTCGACGGCAGCAAGGGCGCCGACACAATGTCCGCCCCCGCTTTGGCCAATTGATCATGGAAGTAGCCGGTTGCCAGGAGGTAGGAGGAAATGAACACCCTGCCTGCCTCGCCCTCAGCGGCGAGTTCCGCCCGCAAGGAGGCGACGCCGTCGGGCACTGTCGGCTGGGCACTGGCGCCATAGGCGACGCGCACCTTGTTCGGCAGCAGCTCGGCGAGGAGTCGCGCCTGCTCTTCCGAGTCCACCGAACCGTCCGGAAGGGACGATCCCGCGGCAGCCAGCAGCACGCCGTCGTTCTCCTGCAACCCAGCCGCACGCAGGTGGGTGGCCAACAGCTCAGCCAGCCGCGCGTCCGGACCCAACGGACGGGCAGCAACTACCTCAGAACGGTTCTTTATCGCCTTGGGCACGTCCACCTTGATGTGGAAGCCCGTGGACAGCAACAGCGGTACGACGACGGCGTCCGTCCCCTCAGGCAGGCCCTCCACCACACCGCCCAACTCGGGTTCCTGCACGTCAACATAGGCCTCAACAACGCGCAAACCCGGGCGCAGGGCTTCAATGTCGGCCATGACCTGTCGGATGGCAGCCTGGCCTTCGGCATTGCGGGTTCCGTGGGCGCAGGCAATCAAAACGGGGCTGTTCATGGGAGCTAGCGTAACGTTGAGCCAGCACCCGTTGTTAAGCACCTTAAGAAAGAACCCGTCCACTTGATTTCCTTTGACATTGTTCTTCTTTGGCTTGACCTCATTGGTGTGTTCTTTTTTGCTGTATCAGGCTCGTTGTTGGCAGCCCGGAAGCAGTTCGACGTCGTGGGCTCCATACTCCTCGCGTCCATCGCGGCGCTGGGCGGTGGCGTAATCCGTGACATCGTGATCAACGCCGGTCCCCCTATCGCTTTCACCAACCCCGCGTACCTGGCCCCGCCGTTGCTGGCTGCGCTGCTGGTTTACTACTTGTTCTCCTCAGTGCAGCGCTTCACTTCCCTTTTGACCCTGTTCGACGCCGGCGGGCTGGCCTTGTTCTGCATCACGGGCACGTTGAAGGCAATCGGCGCGGGCATGAATCCGGTGGCCGCGATCCTGCTGGGAGTCACCACAGCCGTGGGCGGAGGCCTGCTCCGTGACATCACCGCCAACGAAATCCCCACCTTGTTCAACAACCGCGACATCTATGCGCTGCCGGCGTTCGCTGGTGCCGGCTTGACCACGTTGTTGTGGAACCTTGGCCTGTTCAACGGGGTTACCGCTTGTGTCATTGCGGGGGTTGTTTTCGCTTTCCGGGTAACCGCGTGGCGGCGCAGTTGGTATGTGCCGTTGGCTGTGCGCGGATGGCATCGCGCAGGTACCGGTGGAGGCGCAATTTCAGGTCTCCGGGATTAGCTAGGATAAGAGCATGACTGACATGTTCCTCGAGAAGTTCCGCGCGCTGGTCCCAAAGTATCTCGAGGATGAATGGCAGGAAGAAGACGGCCTCACGCCGGACGAGCTGGACGACGCGCTGGCCGATCACTCCTTCACCATCCCGCTGGTTTTGCGCGAGTTTTACCTCGCCATCGGCGGCTGCGAGGACCTCATGGAGGCCTACCACTACTTCTGGGATCCCGAGGAACTCGAAGTCGATGACGATGGCTTCCTCATGTTCCTCGAGGACGAAGAGGAACAGTTCACCTGGGGCTTCCGCACCGCCGATCTCGGCATCCCGGACCCCATCGTCTGGCGCCGCAACAACGCACGCGGCCAATGGAAGAGCGAAGAAGGCACGTTCTCCGAGTTCGTGTTCGACATGTTCGAGTGGGCATTCAACGACGACGAAGATTAAGTTTCACTTTTCCGCAGCCCCTTCCCGGCCTTCTTGGTCTGGGAGGGGCTGTTGTGTTTGTGGCCTGCGTACGGCCACCACCCACATTGATTCCGGAACAACTCTGACACGCCGCACGCGGGGCGTGTCGCCTGACTTTTTCGTTCAAAGTTGGTGGTGGCGGTACCACCGTGAGGGGGCTCACGACGGCGGAACCCACCCTGGCGCGTATCGTGCCGGAGCGTAGCGGCCAACTTCCCTATTGAGCAGGACTGTCAGGACTTCGGCGACCATTCTCTCCGGATGATGCACGACGTCCACGTAGTAATAGCGGAGAGTCAAAAGGCCTCCCCGCATGCCCGCGTTGTTCCTGTACTGGTCCTTCTTGACCTGCTTTCCCTCAAGGTGAGTCCCGCCGTCGAGTTCAACGATCAGGCATTCATTGACCAGACAGTCCACCTCTCCCACACCGGGCACGTCTACGTGCATACGGACTCGAAGACCTGCCCTGGTGAAGTGGGTGTGTGCCAGCACCTCCAAGAGCGAATCGGCACGAGGTAGAACCAAAAGCAAGGTCTCCCGGACCTTACCGTTCCGGTTGCCGGGGAGCTTCGATCTCAGGAAATCTGTTGACAGGAGGGCTTGGCTAACTGCGCTCTGCACCATGACCAGTGCTTCAAGTTCCGGTAGGCATCTGAGGGCGTGGATCACCACATCGGCTACCCCTGCAACTGGTAGATACGGGTGAGCCGGGTGTAGGCAGCCTCCGTGGTGGACTACGCCCCGTCTCCCTAGTCCAGTACTGCAACTGAGATGCAGCGGCTCAGCTGCCTCGAGGGTCCACAGGCTATAGAAGCGCGCAGCCGAGATGCAGGTAAGTAGTCCGTCGGATCGAAAGGCGGCCACGACGTCGGGATCTGAGTCCTTGGACGTATAGACGCCACGATGAAGGCGGGTTACGCGGCCGTCCCTCACCGCATGTGCGAGTATGCGGCGAGTAAAGCCAGCAGTCAGCAGGGTCCGAGTGGTGGCTGCTCCGCTCCGGCCTCGGAGGAAATCTTCGATGTTCATACAGCCATGCTGGCTTCGGCGGGAGCCTGCGGTCGCTGAGAAGTCCCGTATATGGATAACTCCGTGTACCTCCACCGCCCTCTTTGAACAACGGGAAGGCTGCAACACACCCCGAAATCGGTGTGTCCGTCGCTTCCGAAATTCAAAGCTGATGGCGAGGGACGGCGATTGGCTGTAAATCGTGCTGCACCATCACTAAAACCGTTGACCCAGAGAGTTGCATATGTGACAGGATTGTCATAAGCTTTTCACGGATCCACTAAATGCCTCCGGTGGGTCTGATGCGAACGGAGATTGTGGTCCCGGTTCGGTGCAGCGTATGACTCGTAACGTTGCAGCGAGCCGGGGCCATTCCGTTTTTCCCGGAGGTTGTGCGTCGAGCCGCATGCGCCCACCACCCACTTTGATTCCACAAACCGCCCAACACGCCGCATCTACCAGTGTGTCGCCACACTCGGACCCGCAAAGTGGGTGCTGACGGTACCAGGCACAAGACCGCCTGCGCCCAAGTCGCAGCAACAAAAAGCAGGCGCCCGGACTACGAGAGTCCGGACGCCTGCGAAAACAGGGAAAACTTAGCTGCTGCGGTCCACCACTGCGTGGGCGAAGTTGGTCAGGGAGTCTTTTACAACACCTTCGGGCAGCGGCGCCAGTGCGGCGATGGCCTCCGAGGACCACTGGCGGGCAATCTTCCAGGACTCATTGGTGACGGGGTGTTCGCGCAGGCCTGCCACGGCCTCAGCCAGAGCCGAGTCGGAGGACAGGTCGCCGTCGATCAATTCAAGGAGGGCAGCAGCGGAGGTATCCCCCGCAGCGGCGTCGCGACGAAGCAACAGGACGGGCAGCGTGGGAACACCTTCGCGGAGGTCGGTGCCCGGTGACTTGCCGGACTTGACCTTAACGCCGGTGACATCAATGACGTCGTCGGCAAGCTGGAAGGCCACGCCAACCTTCTCGCCGTATTCAACCAGCAAATCCTCAAAAGCTTCGTCGGCACCGGCGAAGATCGCACCCAGCTGGCCGGATGCTGCCACCAGCGAGCCGGTCTTGTCAGCAATCACGGAAAGGTAGTGCTCCACGGGGTCTTCGTCTTCACGCGGTCCCACGGTTTCGTGGAGCTGGCCCAGGCACAGGCGCTCGAAGGTGCGGGCCTGGATGCCAAGGGCGCGGGAGCCCAGTTCCGAGACCAGGATGGAGGCGCGGGCAAAGATGAGGTCGCCGGTAAGGATGGCTACCGAGTTGCCCCACACTTCGTGGGCGGTGGGAGCACCGCGGCGGAAGGGTGCGGAGTCCATCACATCATCGTGGTAGAGCGTGGCAAGGTGCGTAAGCTCCACAACCACGGCAGCCTGGACAACCTCGGGGCGCGAAGCATCGCCGAGGTGCGCACACAGCAACGTGAGGAGGGGACGGATGCGCTTGCCGCCGGCTTCCACCAGGTGACGGGACGTCGCGTCAGCCAGGGGATCCGAGTTGGAGATTGCTTCGCGGAGCTTTTTCTCCACCCGGGCAAGGTTGGTGGTGATGGCAGGACCGAGTTCGGCGTCGCCGGCGATGGCGGCAAAACCGGCGGGCAGCTGAAGCCCCGTAGCGATCGCTGTGGTGTTGGGAGCAGGCTCAACAGTCTGCGGCAAGCCGTGCCCGGCATGCGTCCAGCTGTGTTCGGCAGAGTTCGTCACGGGTTAACCCTAACTAGTTGGTGCGGAAACCGCGGTGTCGGAGGCTGCCGCCGTAAAAGCACGGGCAGAGGAAGTGTTGGACGTGGCCGGAACCAGCATCTCGAGGACCCGGATCACGCGGTCTTCGAAGCCCTTCGCCGACGGGTCGGTGAGGTTGGCCAGCATACGGACCACAAAGCGCATCAGCACCGGAATCGGCATGCCCGTGCGCAGCGCAAGTTTCATCACGGCCGGCTTTCCAATGAGGGCGGCGAAGAGACGTCCCAGTGTGAAGTGTGATCCCCACTGGTCCCTTACATAGTCCGCGTACCGCGCGAGGTGAGCATCGGCGTCGTGCGTGGACCAACCGGCGGAAGCCGAACGCGAAGAAGCGTCAATGAGGAACTCAGCCGCGAACCGGGCCGATTCCATGGCATAAGAGATGCCTTCACCGTTGAACGGGGACACCATTCCACCGGCGTCGCCCAGCAGGAGGAGCCCCGGCGAGTAATGCGGCGTACGGTTAAAGCCCATGGGCAGAGCAGCACCGCGGATCTCCCCCACCTGGTTTTCAGGCGTGAAGCCCCATTCTGGGGGCAGGCCGGCGGTCCATTCGCGGAGGACCTGCTTGTAGTCCAGCTTGCCGAATTCCTTGGAAGAGTTCAGGATGCCGAGGCCCACGTTGGACGTGCCATCGCCGACGCCAAACACCCAGCCGTAGCCCGGAAGTGGCTTCCCGGACTTGCCGGGCAGTTCCAGCCAGCCTTCCATCCAGTCGTCCTCGTGCCGCGGCGACGTAAAGTAGGTGCGCACCGCGACACCCAGCGGCCGGTCGTCACGCTTGTGCATGCCCAGCGACACGGCGGTTCGCGTTGAGTTGCCGTCCGCGGCGAGTACGACGTCGGCATGGAAGTCGCGCGTTTCGCCCGTCTTGCGTCCGGACTCGTCAAGGATGGCGGCGCGGGCGCCGATGACGCGACCGTCGTCTGCAGTCAGTGCGGAGGTGACGCTGTGGCGTTCAAGCACGACAGCGCCCGCGGACTCAGCGTGGCGGGCCAGGTCCTCATCGAAACCGAGTCGGGTCCGGATCAGGCCGTACGTGGGGAAGTCGGCAACCTCGGGCCAGGGCAACTCGATGGTGCGTCCGCTGGCAATGAGGCGCAGCCCCTTGTTCCGGCGCCACCCCTCCTCAACAGCGTGCGGAAGGCCAAGCTTTTGGATTTCGCGGACAGCGCGGGGGGTCAGTCCGTCGCCACACACCTTCTCACGGGGAAAGGAAGTCTTTTCGAGCACCGTGACGTCAATGCCCGCCTGGGCGAGATAATACGCGGCGGTGGACCCGGCTGGGCCCGCGCCAACAATCAGTACTTTCACGTCGTCCTAAATCAGCAGGCAGTACGAGGTCAGCCGGCCTGGTGGCGCGGCTTGATCTGGCGGCGAAGCTTGGCAACGGGAACACTTTCGCGGTGCTCAGCGGGCTTTTGTGCCCGGTGCACGGCTACGATGCCGCCGCTGAGGTTGCGGTAGGTGATGTCGGTCCAGCCAGCGTCGCTGAGCCATTGGGCCAAGTGGTCCTGGTCCGGCCAGGCGCGGATGGACTCGGCGAGGTACACGTAGGCGTCCGGGTTGGAGGAAACCTTGGTGGCGATGGCCGGGAGCGCGCGCATCAGGTATTCGGTATAGAGGTTGCGCCACAGCGGCACCACAGGGTGGGAGAACTCGGCGATGACCAGCCGGCCGCCGGGCTTGGTGACGCGCAGCATCTCTTCAAGGGCCTTGCGCGGCTCCACAACGTTGCGCAGGCCAAAGGAAATGGTGGAGGCGTCAAAGCTGTTGTCCGCGAACGGCAGGTTGGTGGCGTCACCCGCGATGAAGTCGATATCCGGGCGGCGGCGTTTGCCTACCTTGAGCATGCCCAGGGAGAAATCGCAGGCTACGACGTCAACGCCTGCGTCTGCATAGGGTTCGCTGGAGGTTCCCGTTCCGGCGGCGAGGTCCAGGACCTTCTGCCCCACCTTCACATCCATGGCATCAACCACGATCCGGCGCCAACGACGCGTCTGTCCCATGGACAGGACATCATTCACGACGTCGTATTTGGGGGCGACATCATCAAACATCGTCGCAACTTCGTCCGGACGCTTTTCCAAGGATGCTCGGTTCACCCTGTAATTGTCTCAGACATTCACGCGACTTTGCTGCGCTGTAGAAGTCGGCACAGAATCTGGTTGTCCGCGGGAGTACTGTTGTTCCATCATGACGAGCACGCTCCGCACCTTGACAGTCCCCCTCGATGTCGAATCATCCTCCGGGGGGCTGCCGTCGTTTCTGGTGCGGGATGACGTCCTCTGCTGGTCCCGCCGTGAAGCGGGCCTGGTGGGATTCGGCGAGCTGACCCGGTTCAACGCCACGGGCCCTGAGCGTTTCCTCGAGGCCGATATTTGGTGGCGGCACCTCATTCTTGAGGCAGAGATCACTGATTATGTGGAGCTTCCCGGCACAGGACCGGTGGCTTTCGGCTCGTTCGCCTTCTCCAAAACATCACCCCACATCTCTCGCCTGATCCTCCCGGAGTTGGTGGTCGGCATCCGCGATGGCCGCGCCTGGGCCACACAGTTAACGTTCGACGACGCACCCCTCACCGAGGCCGGCGTCCTCGCTGCCGTTGACCACTGGCTGACTGGCGGCGAGCCGAACGGTGAGGATTCAGCGGCAGGAGGGTCCGGCGTCGGGCCGTTACCTGAAACTGTCGCCGCAGACGGAGCCGGTCACCTCAGCCACGGTTCCCTGAGCGAAGCCGCCTGGATGCAGGCTGTTGCCGATGGCGTGGAAGAGATCCGCGCCGGCAAGCTGGAAAAGCTGGTGCTGGCGCGCGACGTCGTTGCCACCCTGCCTGAGGGCGTGAACGCTGCGGAGGTACTTCGCCAGCTGGCAGCACGGTATCGCGAGTGCTGGACGTATGGCGTTGACGGTTTGGTGGGTGCCACGCCGGAAATGCTGATCCAGGTGGAGGGCCGTACGGCGCAGGCCCGGGTTCTCGCCGGAACTTTGGACCGCAGGGATGCAGAGGGCGTTGATGGATCCCCCATGGCGTACGCCGAACGGGTATTGGCCGGATCCGATAAGCAGCGCCATGAGCACGAAATCGCGATTGACTCCCTGACGCGCCAGCTGGCTCCGTTCTCCGAAGCGATGAATTCGCACAGCGAACCGTTCATTCTGGAACTGCCCAATGTGTGGCACCTGGCCTCGGACGTGAAGGCTGAACTGGCTGATATCGAGGGCCACGTGCCCACGTGCCTTGCCCTCATTAATGCACTGCATCCGACTGCGGCAGTGTGCGGGACACCGACGTTGGTGGCCGGCGCTTTGATTCGAAAACTGGAGCATCTGGACCGCGGCCCCTACGCCGGGCCAGTGGGTTGGCTGGACGCCGCGGGCAACGGTGAGTGGGGCATCGCCCTCCGCGGAGCCGTGATTGAGGATGCCAACACTGTGCGCTTGTTCGCTGGATGCGGCATTGTTGAGGGCTCACAGCCTGAAGCCGAACTGGCCGAAACCTGGGCCAAATTCCGCCCGATGCTTGAGGCGCTGGGCATTCGGCGCTGATTCTGGGATTCCAGACAGCACTTCCTTTTCGGTGGTTGATAGGTGCGTAAACTAGTTATCTACTAGTGAAACTTCGTTTCCTGTGATGCACATCTCATGTTCGGCGCTACACTAAAACCGACTCAGTTCAGCATCCACCGCAACAAAAGGTAAACAACATGCAGATCTCCCGTTCGGTTATGTCCGGCACCAAGATTGCCGCCGTGCTCGCCGCCGGCGCACTGGCCCTCACCGCTTGCGGTGGTTCGTCCACTCCGGCCGCCTCGGATGCCTCCGGCCTCAAGCTCATCAACGCAGGCAAGCTCACGGTGTGCTCGGACGTTCCTTACGAACCCTTCGAGTTCCAGAAGGACGGCAAGATTGTCGGCTTCGACATGGACATCGCCGCTGAAGTCGCCAAGGACGTCAAGGCCGAACTCAATGTGGTGGACAGCTCCTTCGAGGCAATCGAGACCGGAACCGCACTGACCGGTTGCGATGTCTCCATCTCCTCCATCTCCATCACGGATGTCCGCAAGAGCGTCATGGACTTCTCCACCCCGTACTTGGACGACGACCTCACCCTCGTGGCCACCTCGTCCTCTGGTATCAGCAACATTGACGGTGCCAAGGGCAAGAAGGTGGGCGTCCAGCAGGCCACCACCGGCGCCCAGTATGCCAAGGACAAGGGCATCGACGCACAGCAGTTCGAAGACTCCGGCCTCCTGGTCCAGGCCCTCAAGGCCGGCACCATCGACGCCGCAATCGGCAACCAGTCCGTCCTGGGCTACGCCATCAAGGACGACTCCAACCTGAAGCGTGTTGAGGACTACGCAACGGGCGAGAAGCTGGGTATCTCCATCAAGAAGGGCAACACCGCCATGGCCGATGCCGTGAACGCCACGCTGAAGCGCATCACCGACGACGGCTCCCTGAAGAAGTTCGAGACCACCTGGTTCGGCGAAGCCACCAAGTAGTCCGAGCCCCGGCTCCCGAGAACCACGCAGGCGGGCCCCGAAACGATACGTTGTTTCGGGGCCCCACCTGCGCAACACGAATGTGAGAACACCATGGCAATGACTGCACGTCAACGAGCCAAAGTCAGTTTGTACGTCCAGGCCGGAATCTTTGTTGTGGTCCTGGCCGCAGTGATCCTTGCTGTGGACTGGAAGACCATCGGCACCAGCGTCTTCAACTTCGCCAAGATCGGCCCGATGTTCCCGGACATCTTCCTGGTGGGCCTCAAGAACACCCTCATCTACACGGCATTGGCCTTCGTGGTGGGCTTGTCCGGCGGCCTCCTGCTTGCCCTGATGAAGCTTTCCTCCTTCCCGCTGTACCGCTGGCTGGCCACGGGCTACATCGAATTCTTCCGCGGTGTCCCCGCCCTGTTGGTCTTCATCGCCTTTGGCTACGGCGTCCCGCTCGCGTTTGGTGTCCAGTGGGACGTCAACATCGTGGTCATGGTTTCGCTGGGTATGGTGGCCTCCGCCTACATCGCTGAAACCCTCCGCGCAGGCCTCCAGGCTGTGCCCAAGGGCCAGATGGAAGCTGCACGTTCGCTGGGCATGCCGCACTGGCGGGCCATGGTTTCGATCGTCATCCCCCAGGCTTTCAAGATCGTGCTGCCGCCGCTGACCAACGAAATCATCCTGCTCACCAAGGACTCCTCGCTGATCTACGTCCTGGGCCTCACCGCGTCCCAGTACGAGCTCACCAAGTTCGGCCGCGACGGAATCTCCAGCCTCGGCGCGGGCCTGACCCCGTTGCTGGTGGCCGGTGCCTTCTACCTGGTCATCACCATCCCCTTGAGCCTCCTGGCACGGAAGTTCGAAAGCCGCTCCGCGCGGACCAAGCGATAGGCAGGACAGTCATGAACGACGTCGTAAACAGCACAGTTCGCGCTGCAGGCGTGGACATCAAGGACCTTCGCAAGTCCTACGGCAGCAATGAGGTCCTCAAGGGCATCTCCTTGACCGTCGAACCGGGCCAGGTAGTTTGCCTGATCGGCCCGTCGGGTTCGGGTAAGTCCACGCTGCTGCGCTGCGTCAACCTGCTGGAGCAGCCCAACGCCGGCACCATCAATGTGGGCAAGTTCGAAGCCACCGATCCCGATGTTGATCTCAACAAGATGCGCCAAAGCGTTGGAATGGTGTTCCAGCACTTCAATCTGTTCCCGCACCTGAGCGTGTTGGACAACTGCACCATTTCACAGATGAAGGTCCTCAAGCGTTCCAAGTCCGAGGCTTCCGGAGTGGCGCGCCACAACCTGGAACGCGTGGGCCTGGGTCACTTGGCCGATCGCTTCCCGGACCAGCTCTCCGGTGGCCAGCAGCAGCGTGTGGCCATCGCCCGCGCGCTGTCCATGGATCCCCAGCTCATGCTTTTTGATGAGCCCACCTCGGCGCTGGACCCCGAAACAGTTGGCGATGTCCTGGCTGTCATGCGCAAGCTGGCCCAGGAGGGCATGACCATGCTGGTTGTTACCCACGAGATGGGCTTCGCCCGTGAAGTGGCCGACCGCGTGGTCTTCATGGACGCCGGTGTTGTGGTGGAAGAAGGCCCGGCGGAGAACGTCATCAGCGCCCCCACCCAGCCGCGTACCAAGGAATTCCTGCGCCGCGTCCTGGACCCGACGCACATCGGTGTCGAGGAAGCCTAAAGCCATGCACCGCCGTTAGCGCTACCGAGACGGGAGGGCTGCACTCACATGTGGGTGCAGCCCTCCCTTTTCTGCGTCACTGGCGACTTTTGCGTCTCCCGCGAGCCAGGTCTTTAGCCGCCGGTGAGAACCTGGCCCACCGCGGCGTTGATGGCCTCTTTGATCCGTGCATGGAGCGCCCGCAAGCCGGTCCGGTCCACGCGCACCTCCACAATGGTGCGCCCCTTCAGCGGTGACTTGAGTGCGTCGGCGAGTTCCGCCGTCGTACTCACCGCCCGGTGCCCGACGCCGTATGCCGCCGCGAGTGCCGCGATGTCCACTGAGTGCGGGGTACCAAAGAGGCGTTCGACGGCGGTGCCGTAGGCGCCTGAGTCGTCCACGGCACCGTGTTCCAGCAGCGCGAAGATGGCTCCGCCTGAGTCGTTGAGCACCACGATGCGGAGATCCGGGACGGGTTCACCATGGCCGAGGAGGAGCCCGCCGGCGTCGTGCAGGAACGTAACGTCGCCCAGGAGGACCGTTGTTTCACGTCCGCTGCCCAGCGCGATACCGGTTGCCGTAGCGATGGTGCCGTCGATCCCCGCCAGGCCGCGGTTGGCATAGACAGTGGCAAGAGGTTCCGTGTGCGGCTGACCTGCGAGGTCGACGTCGCGGATTCCATTGGAGGACCCGAGCACCAGCTGTCCGCGGGAGTGTTCCCAGACCGTTGCCCCCACGGAAGGCCCGTTGGCAAGGTCCTCCGCGTCCAAGGTGCTGTCCAGGGCATGCTGGGCCGCAGCACCTGCCAGAAGCCAGGAGTCCAGCCAATCTGAAGACCCGCGGCCGGCGAATGCTGCCAGTTCGGGAAGGGTCTCGATGGGTTTCTCACGACGTCGACCGGCCTCGTACCAGGCCACGGGCACTGGCTGGTAAATGGCGGATTCGACCGATTCCCGGGCAAGGAGAGCCGAAACGGGACGGGAAAGGGTTGCCCTGCCGAACAGCACCACCCGTTCGACCGGGGCGGGCGATCCGGGCCCAAAGTGTTCCAGCAACACCCGGTACGGGCCCACGGCATTGGGGCCGAAGCGGGCGTTGGACGAAGGTTCTGCGAGCAACGGCAAGCCGTGGGCACGTGCAAAGGCTTCGGCCACGGGACCTGCGTCGTGACCCGCGAGGACCACGGTGCGTCGCACGGGGAGGTCCGTCAAGGCCGCCGGAAGATCCAGAGCCTGGGGACCGGCGTCGTAATGGAACACGCCGTGTCCCGCGGTCTCCGGGAGAGCGTCACCCACCCCCGGAACCAGAGGATCCCGGAACGCGAGATTTACCTGGACGGGGCCGGGCGGAGTGTCTTCCAGGGCGCCCGTGGCAGCGTAAAGGGCCGTGGCAATGGCCTTCTGAGGATGGTCACCCGCAGGAACGTCGACGGCGAAGCGCACATGCTCGCCAAAAAGGTCCAGCTGGACGGTGGTCTGGCTGGCCCCCGTTCCGTGGAGTTCCTCAGGCCGGTCCGCGGAGACAACCACCACTGGAACGGCTGAATGGTTGGCTTCCATGACGGCCGGCAGGAGGTTGCCCACCGCGGTGCCGGATGTTGTCACCACTGCGACGGGAGCCTCGGTGGAGAGGGCCAGGCCCAAAGCAGTGAATCCTGCGTCGCGTTCGTCGATCCGCACGTGGAGGCGAACACGCCCCGACGCCTCGGCTTCAGCCAGCGCATAAGCCAGGGGCGCCGACCGCGAGCCCGGCGCCACCACCGCGTGCCGCACACCGCCGTCCAGCAGTGTTGTCACGGCGATCCGGGCGGCGGCGATGGAAGTCAGAGAGTCCTGGGAAGTCACCGTTCCAGTCTATTGGCGTCCAAGAGGCCCCAACGCTCTCTCACCTACCGGCCCCCAACGGGCATCCCTCTCTCACCTACCGGCGTGCACGGCACGAAAGGTGAGAGAGGGTCCGCCCAAACGGCACGAAAGGTGAGAGAGGGTCCACCCCAACAACACGAAAGGTGTGAGAGCATCCACCCCAACCGCACGAAAGGTGAGAGAGCATCCACCCCAACCGCACGAAAGGTGAGAGAGGGTCCACCCCAACAACACGAAAGGTGAGAGAGCATCCACCCCAACCGCACGAAAGGTGAGAGAGGGTTACTTGCGGAACACCTGCACGATGGACGGGCGCGGGGCCCGCACAGCACCAGCCACGGGGGTGCTTCCGGCCGGAACGTAGTCCGGGAAGAAGGAGTGCTGGTCCGCGAAGGTGCCTTCCTCGCCCGGGTGCTGTACCGCGACGAAGACGGTGCGCTCTTCGTCATGAACGATCGGCCCACAGGTCTCGGCGTCACGGGGCACGGCCAGGAACTGCTCCACCTTGCCGCGTTCCCGGCCCTCAAGGGTCACCTTGAACAGGCCGTCTGCGTAGCCGATGGTGGACGGCGCGCCGTCTGTTGAGATCCAGAGGTTGCCCACGGAGTCGAAGGCAACGTTGTCCGGGCAGGAAATCGGGGAGACCTTGTCCGCCGGGAAGCCGGAGAAGTAGGTGGACGTGTTCTTGGCGGGATCCCCCGCCACCAGCAAGAGCGTCCAGTTGAACTTGGTCCCCGTCTGCTCGCGTCCTTCGGTGATCTCCACGATGTGCCCGTCGCGGTTCAACGCACGCGGGTTGACTTCCGTGGCACCTTCCTTGCCGGGCTTGCCGCGGTCCGAGTTGTTGGTGCAGGCGACGTAGACCTTGCCAGTGAGCGGGTTCGGCTGGACGTCTTCGCAGCGGTCCATCTTGGTGGGGCCAACCTTATCTGCCGCGAGGCGCGTGTAGACCAGCACCTCCGGAACAGACATGCCCGGAACAGCAGACTTGCCGTCCACCACCAGGGGCAGCCACTCGCCGGCGCCATCGAAAGCTCCGTCCGCGGGAACCTTGCCGGAGCCATCGATCTCAGCAACCGGTGAATCGCCGGTGAACTTGGCGACGTACAGGTCACCCTCGGAGAGCAGGCCCATATTGTTCCGGCGGGCAGCGGCGGAGTCGCCGGCTTGGTACTTGCCCTTGGAGACGAACTTGTACAGGTAGTCAAAGCGCTCGTCGTCGCCCATGTAAGCCACTACGCGGCCGGAAGGAGCAACAATGACGTTGGCGCCCTCATGCTTGAAGCGGCCCATTGCGGAGTGCTTCTTGGGGGTGGATGTGGGGTCGAACGGGTCCACTTCCACGATCCACCCGAAGCGGTTGGTTTCATTGGCGTAGCCGGAATTGCGGGTATCGAAGCGCGGCTCATCGAGTTCCCACTGGCGGGTGGTGGCCTTGGCGGAAATGCCATAGCGCCTGTCGCCATCACTGGTGCCAGGGGCGGCGAAGTAGCCGTTGAAGTTTTCTTCGCCGGAGAGGATGGTGCCCCACGGGGTGGTTCCGCCGGAGCAGTTGCCCAGTGTGCCCTTGATCCACCGGCCGGCGGGGTCATCGATGGTCTTGACCAAGTTGGTCCCGGCGGCAGGGCCAGTCAGTTCGTAGACGGTGTCTGTGAGGAAGCGTCGGTTCAGCGGTGCGCCCTGGACGTAGTTCCACGGCTTGTTCGTGTTCTTGCGTTCCAGTTCAACGACGGCCAACCCATGCCCTGCGCGACCGATCGCGCGCGCCTCGGCGGGGTCGAAGCCCTCCGGGAGCATGATGTTCTCGTTGGTGTACTCATGGTTGGTGAACAGCACTGCGCGGCGGTCCTTGGAACCCGGGATGGGCAGGATATCCGTGTAGTCGTTGTTGTAGCCGAATTGGCGTGCCTGCGCCGCAGCGGTCTGCGCGTTGAGGTCAAAGGCCGGTGAGTCGGCGAAGAGGGGGTCGCCCCAGCGGATGACCGGCTTCCAGTCGAACCCTTCAGGCACGGTGAAGGCATCCACCGCAGCGTCAACGGGCTTGATGGCGGTGAACTTCAGCTTGGACTTGTCGTAGCCCTTCTTAGCGGCATCGGAGAGCCCGTTGCCCGAGTCAGCCACTGCAGCGTCACCACCAGTAACAGCACCACCAAGCACGATCGCGAGCGCTCCTGCGGCGCCAAGCCCAAGGGCGGCGCGACGGGACATGGCCGTTGAAGCGATGTCCCGGAAGTAACCGTTGGCGCTGGTATTGCAGACATCGCCCGAGCAGGCGTTGTCGCATTTCAGTGCGCACGTCACGGGACTGCGCTTGCCTTTGGTGTGGCCAAGCATGGGGAGCAGCGCAAACGTGCGTCCGGTGGTTTCAGACATGGGGGTAGACCTTCCAGAGGATGTACGAGGTTCCCGCTGAGCCTGTCAGCGGAATCCAAAGCTGAGAGGTCTCTCTGGTTAATCCCCGGTGAACAAACCATGCTGGTTTCGAGCCAACGCGGAGTGCACGCGGCGGAGCCGGTCCAGCCACCAGTCCCGGCGGTCCCCCGGTGCCGCATACTGCTCCAGCAGGCCAGGGTCGGCAACGGTATCGCGCAACTGGATGGCGCCGTCGTCGGCCACCAGCGGGTCCAGTGTGATGTCCGAAGCGAACAGCGAAACGGTGCCAAGGCCGCAGGCATAAGGGAGTGACGGCAGCGCGGCTGCGAGCGCCAGGCCGGCACGGATGCCCACGGAGGTGTCCAAGGCAGAACTTACGACGGCGGGCAGCCCGGCTTGCTCCACAATGTCCAGTGCACGCGCAACTCCCCCGAGTGGGGCGACCTTAACTACGATCAGGTCAGCCGCACCGGCCCGGGCAACGCGAAGTGGGTCCTCTTCCTTGCGGACACTCTCGTCCGCGGCGATGAGGACAGGCGTACCTGCAGACGTCAGCCGACGCCGGACCTCAGCTAGGCCCTCGATGGTGGGAACGGGTTGTTCGGCATACTCAAGCCCAGCCGCGGAGAGTTTGCTCAGCGCTTCCACGGCTTGGACTACGTCCCATCCTCCGTTGGCATCCACCCGGATGGCAGCGTCAGGAAGGGTCTCGCGTACTGCATTCACCCTGGCGACGTCGTCCGCCAGTTCCTGCCCCCGCTCTGCAACTTTGATCTTGACGGCGTCAACCCTCCCGAAGCGCGCCAGCACCTCAGGCACCCGCTCCGCAGCGACGGCGGGAACTGTGGCGTTGACGGGGATCCTGTCCCGCAATGGTGAGGGGAAACCCAGCCAGCCCGCTTCCAGCGCTGCGGCCAGCCAGCGGGAGGATTCGTCGTCGTCGTATTCGGGGAAAGGACAGAACTCACCCCAGCCGAGCGGTCCACGCAAAAGGAGGGTCTCGCGCTCCATGATGCCGCGGAATTTCACGCGCATGGGCAGCGAGACTACGTGGGCGGAATCGAGGAGGTCTTCGAGAGAGGGAAGTGCAGGCATATTGCCACTGTACCGGCGGCCTCCCACCCAACAAGGAGCCCGTTTCGGCTATGTGGAAAAGCTACTCGCTCCAGTACTTTTGCACCCGGCCCAGGGCGTCAGCCAGCTGCTGTGCGGACAGGACGAGCAAGCTTTCCGGCATTCCCAGGGCATCCCATTTGGCCACCAACGCCGTATCCCCCTCAACCGGCAACGGCCACAACCAGTACCGACCGGTGAACTGGGCAAACTCGGAGTTGTTGCTTCCTCCACCGCCTCCCAAAGTTGTTAGCACGGGGCCAGTGACGTCGTCGGCGTCTTCGAAGGCCGACGGTCCGTGAATGGCCGCCACAGCTTTGCGTCCGTCTGCCAAAGCAACACCGATTTCCAAGCCCGTCCTGGTGTCTATGCTGGACCGCGAATTGTTATAGCTCTCCTCCACGATCTCCCGCCATTCCTGGTCCGATTCGCTGCCCCGCCGCACGGACCAGACCAGGTCCAACAAGCAACCAGTGGAGAAAACCTCCACCAGTTTCAGCACCAGGACCATCCGCTGGCTCTTGAAAACAAACCCACCAACGCGTGCGATGCCAGGCATCTCGTCCGAAGGCGGGCCGAACCACCCGGGCTGGGGAGGCTGCGGTTCACGCGGACGCGATGGCTGTTGAGGGAGGTCATCGAAAAAGCTCATGCTCCATCCATACACCGCCACGTGGCGTCTGGGGAGGGGCTCTTTGCAAGCGAGAGGCCGCAATCGCGATATTCTCAGAACCACGACTTAACGCGGGGGAATAATGACTCAATCAATGCCCGGTTCCACAACACCTCCCGGCTGGTACCCGGACCCTTCGGACTCACGTTTCGTCCGGTGGTGGGACGGACGCGCCTGGACAGCCAACCAAGCGCCCGCCCAATTCCAAGCACCGGGCCAGTTCCAGCCGCCCGTCCAGCCACCACGTCCTCAGCTCAGCCCGGACACGCCGGTGTACAACCCGTTCATCTGGGCAATAACCTTGCTGCCGCTGCTCTCCGTCCTGCTCCTGCTCACCTGGCAGCCGGAGTTCAGGATGATGACCACGCGGCAGGGCGTTACCACCATGGACCCCTTCTCCATGTACACCCCCGGCTATTTCCTGCTGATGGGCGCAAGCTTCCTGTCCTACGGGCTTTCAGTGCTTTTCGCTTTCCTGGACCGTCAACGCCTGCTCAAGTCCGGCGTCGTCCGTCCCTTCCACTGGGCTTGGGCGTTCCTCAGCTCACTGGTGTACGTGATCGGCCGCTCTGTGATCGTCAACAAAGTGGCGCCCAAGCGGGGGCTGTGGCCGGTGTGGGCCAGCATCGCCGTGATTGTTATCAGCCTGGTGGTTACCGGCATTTGGATGTCCAACTTCATGCAGTCGATGTACTCGCAGTTTGGGTACTCGGTCAACGCATGACAGCAGCGCCCGGCTGGTATCCCCCACCGGACACACCACGCCCTTTGCTGGCCACAGATCAGGCAGTTGGCAACCCCTTCATCTGGCTACTCGCATGCCTGCCCTTTGGCGTGGGTACCCTGATGCTCTCCTGGAACCCAGAGGTTCATAAGGTGGCACCACGAAGAGGGCTGTGGCCAATTGCAGTCATCGTTGCCGCGTGGGGCCCCTACATCGTCGCTGGGGTCGCCAAGGCGCTGCCCTTCATGCAGTCAGTGTTCTACGAACTGGGGTACTGAAAGCCCGGTTCCCTCACACGCGTTAGGTAGACTGCTGACAATAAAGGACGAAAGGACTGTCAATGAACCGCAAGGCCACCGCGCTGGATGTCGCCAAGAAGGCGGGTGTCTCCAGGAGTGCGGTCTCGCTGGTTTTGAACGGTCGTGGCGACGGGAACGTGGCCAAGGAGAGCCAGGACCGAATCCGGCAGGCGGCTGAGGAGCTCAATTACTCCCCCAATGCCATCGCCTTGAGCCTCCGAAATCAGCGGTCGCGCGTGATCGGCATCCTGTCCGACGAGGTGGTGGTCAGCCCCTTTGACGGCAACATCATCGGTGGCGCCGACGACGTTGCCCGCGCCCGCGGATTCGTCACCGTGGTCATGGACACTGAACGCGATACCGCCAGGGATGCGAGCGCCATCGAAACCCTCCTGGACCGGCAGGTTGATGGGCTCATGTACGTGACCGTGGGCCTGAAACCGATCGAGGTTCCGCACGGGATGCTGCGCGTCCCCTCGGTCCTGGCCAATTGCTACGACGAGCACCCCCAGCCGCAGTTGCGCCATGTGATTCCGGACGAGATCACCGGCGGCAGGGAGGCCACTGAGCACCTGCTGGAACTTGGCCACCAGGACATCGCGCTGCTTGCCGGGTTAGAGGATTCGCCCGCGGCCCCTCTGCGCGTTCAGGGTTACCGTGACGCGCACGCCGCGGCCGGGCTACCGGTCCTTGAGGACCGGATCTTCATGGCCGGCTGGGACATCGACGCCGGCTTCCGCGGCGCCATGAAAGTGCTCGACGGCGTGTCCCCCGCCGATCGGCCCACAGCCATCATGTGCGCGAACGATCGCCTGGCGGTGGGCGTAATCCTCGCCGCCGCGCGTCTTGGACTGAGAGTTCCTGAGGACCTGTCCATCATGGGCTACGACGACGAAACCCGGATCGCCGACACCATGGTTCCCTCCCTCACCACCATGGCGTTGCCCCTACGGGAAATCGGCCGTGCCGCAATGACCACGCTGCTGGACGCGATCGAGGGCACGGGCGAACCAAGACAAGAGACGCCGATCGAAACCATGGTCCCCTGCCGTCTCGTGGTGCGTGAGTCCACCGGCCCCGTGCCCACCCGCTGACACACGCCTTCGTTGTGAGGCCCGCTCTGCGCCCCAAAACAACCCGGAAAGACGCACAGCAGGCCCCACAACACACCCCACCCACGTTGTGAGGCCCACTCTGCGCCCGAAAACAACCCGGAAACACGCACAGCAGGCCCCGCAACGAAAGCACGACGCCGGCCTGCCGCCTAGGCCGGCAGGGTCAACTCCCACACGTCGGCAGTCGCGCCCGTGGGCAGGGTGAGCTGCCATTCCTCCCCCGGAGCAGGGTAGGCACGGAGCGTCGTGGCCACGGAGCCGGATCGGTACACCTCCACGAGGGATGCATCCAGGAAGATCCTCAGCTCCTCCCCGGCAGCCACTGACCCGGAGTAGACCACTTGAGCGTCGGCCCCCGATCCGAGTACCAGCTCCACGAGGCCTGACGTGGCGGCAGAACCCCGAACCAACACCTCGGCGAACCCCGGAACAATAATCGAACCGGCAACGCCCGAGGCCACAGCGGCACCCCGGTAGGCGTCAATTTCCGGCGCCGGAGAAACAGCGAGCGCCCCCTCAACCACGGTTAGAACGCGCGGATGCGTCAACACGCCCGCCCAGCCGGCCTGGTCGATTTCTTCCTGGGTGCGGCCACGGCGACCGTCCCGGCCGGGGCCCTCGTTTGCCCAACCCCACAGCAACGCCGCGGGCTCAGACCCCATCTCAGAATCGGAAACGAGGGCAGGAAGCTGCACGATCTGCGGGGCGTAAAAGTCACGGCCCAGATCGGACTTCCCGCCGGAGGAAGGCACAAATACCGGCAACCCTGAGACGGGATCCCCGGTCAAAGAACCGATCAGATGCCCCACACCGTTGGCGTGCTCGTGATCGTCACCGGAGAGCCACAGGGAGAACATCATCACCCATTCGCCCGAAGGCACCTGAACCAGCTGCGGGCACTCCCAGATCTCAGCCGGGGTGTGGGAAGCCGCCACAGGGTTGGCCGTGGTCAGCCAGATCCCTTCGTATTTCCAGTCGTTCATGTCCTCCACGGTGTACAGCAGCAGTGCAGCGCGCCCGTCGGCGAGGCCGGCGCCTTGCATGGCGTACCGACCACCGTTGAAGCGGAAGATGAAGGGGTCTCGCACGGCGGTCACCAAGGGGTCGTTAGGCATCGAGGCCGCAACATGCCCGTCTTGCTCCCATGTCACCAAGTCAGAGGAACCCCGGGCAATCACCACCTGCGAATGGCCGCCATGATCCTTGACTCCGGAGTACGCCGCCGTCGGCACCCCGTCATCAGTGGTCACCACTCCCGTCCAGCACCCGGCGGAATCGGGCCCGCCGTGCTGGGGCGAAAGCGCCACAGGGTGCTCTTCCCACCCCACCAGGTCCGGGGAGCTCACGTGGCCCCACATGATCTGCGAGTGCCGCGCGGAGAGGGGGTTGTACTGGAAGAACACGTGGTAGCGGCCGTTGATGAAGCTGACGCCGTTGGGATCGTTGATCCAGCCCTGCGCCGGACGCGGGTGGAAGCGCGGGAACGCGGGATCCGGGTGCGTCGCTGCCATAGCCAGCGAGTCAACAAGTGCAAGGTCCGTCATGGAAGCCCTTTCAGGGAGAAGAGAAGATTACTTACCCGTGCCTGCGGTGAGTCCGTCCTGCAGCGCACGCTGGCCGAACATGAACACCACCAGCGCGGGAATCATGGAGAGGACAACACCGGCCAGGACCACGGAGATACTTCCGGTGCCGAGGTTGCCTTGGAGCGAGACCAAGCCCAGGGGCAGGGTGAAGTTCTGCTCCGAGATGGTCATGATGAGTGGCCGGAAGAACTCGTTCCAGTGGAAGTTGAACGCCAGGATGCCCACGATCGCCAGGCCGGGCATGGCCAGCGGGGCGTACACGGAACGGAAAGTCCGCCACGGCGAGGCTCCGTCGATGGCAGCCGCTTCAGCGAGCTCGCCCGGCAACCCCATGAAGTACTGGCGCATCAGGAAGGTGCCGAACGCCGTCGGGATGGCCGGGATGATCAGTGCCAGCAGGGTGTCGGAGAGTCCCACGCCGCGGATCAACATGAAGACGGGCACAATCGTCACCTGAGCCGGGACCATCATGGTGGCCAGCACAATCGAGAACAGTGCACCGCGCCCCTTGAAGCGAAGATGCGCGAAAGCGTAGCCGGCCAGTGCTGCAGTGAGCATCTGCCCGACGGCGATCAGTCCGGTCACCAACGCACTGTTCACCACCAGGGCCACAATGTTGAGCTGCTTGAAGACCTGCGTGTAGGAGGTCAGGTCCGGGTTCAGCGGCAGGAACGCAGGCGGCAGTTTGAAGGATTCCGACGGCGGCCGCAAGGAGGTGGACAACGTCCACAAAACCGGCCCCAGGACAAAGACGGACGCGATCAGCAGGACGGCGACGCGCACGGCCACTGACCAATCGCGCTTCTTCCGCGTGACGATCGGCGCCGTGGTGGTGACACGTTCTTGAATGGTGGTCATGGCGGGCCTCACTGGTAGAAGACGAATCGTTTGCTGAGCCGGAACTGCGCGGCGGTGATGGCCATGATGATGAGCGTCAGGATCACGCCGATCGCCGAGGCCTGGCCGAACTCGAGGCGTTGGAACGCGGACTCGAAGATCACCATCACCGCTGTGCGCGTTGAGTCGCCGGGTCCGCCACGAGTGAGGACGTAGGGCTGGTCAAACACTTGAAGCGCGTTGATGATCGCCATCACCGAGGCCACCAGGGTGGTGGGGCTCAGGAGCGGCAGCGTGACGTAGAAGTGCTTGCGGAAACCGGTAGCGCCATCAATGGACGCGGCCTCGTAGGTCTCCACTGGGATCGAGGCCAGGCCGCCGATGAACAGCAGGAACGAGAACCCGAAGTTCTGCCACACGTACACAAGGATCACGACGGCGGCAGACCCACCTGGCGTCGTCAGCCACGGCACCGCGGGGATCCCCACCAGGGAGAGCATCCAATTCACGACGCCGAACTGCTCGTTGAAGAGGTAGCGCATGAAGATCGATACCGATGCTGCGGAGAGGATCAGCGGAAAGAAGAAGGCCGAGCGGAAGAACACCCGCAGCCAGGCGGGGAGCTTTTCCTGCACCATGATCGCCAAGCCCAGGGCCAAGCCCAGTTGCAGTGCCACGGCCACCACCACGAACACGATGGTGTTCAGGAACGAGACCCGCACCGTGGGGTCCTGGACTACCTCAGCAAAGTTGTCGAAGCCCACGAACGTCGGCGCGGAGATGATGTCCCACCGGAAGAACGCGAGCGCGATTGAAGCGACAATCGGCAGCAGGGTGAAGATGCCCATGCCCACGATGGTGGGTGCCAGGAAGGCCCAGGGCAGCCAGCGCTGCTGCACGCGCCCACGCTTGGAGGTTGTACCGCCTTTGTGGGCGGGTTTACGGCCCGGCTCGCTGCCCGTTCCAGTGGGCGTACTGGTTGCGGTGCTCATGGCTGCCTCCTCAGGGCAAGTTCAAGGTCACGCTGCATGGCAGTGAGCGCGTCCTTGAGTTGGCGCTCGTCGCCGCTCACAGCCAGGCTGACGTTTTTCATCAGGGCGGTCTCGACGGCGGCCTGCTGGGGTGGCGCCGGAATGGGACCTGTGGAGGGGAAACGGTCCAGGGTGTCGTAGAAGACCTTCCAGTTCCGCGGACCGGTTCCCGCGTAAAGCTGTTCGTTGACCATGGACCGCCGGGCAGGAGTCGTGTTCGGGGTAGGGAACACAATCTGCATGGCTTCAAGGCTGGAGCTGAACTTCACCCATTCCCAGGCGGCGTCCTTGTCCTTGGCGGTTTTCATGATCGCGTAGCCGGCTGTGCCGAACTGGTGCCGCTGGGTCCGCCATTTCGGGAAGAACTGGACGTCGAAGTCGTTCTCCGTCATGCCCGCCTCGTGGAGGCCTTGCACCCAATAGCCGCCCGCCGGCGTCGTACCTATCCTGCTGGAGGCGAAGAGGCCGATCAGCGCGCTTCCGCCTCCTTCCTCGGGCCGCACACCCAGCCCGTCCTTGACCAGTCCGCGGAGGTAGTCGAATGATTCGAAAACGCGGGGATCGTCGGCGTTGGGTTCGAGCCATTGGTAGCCGCCGGAGCGGAGGCTTCGCGAGGGATCGTTGGCGTAGAAGCCATCCCACAACCATTCGCCGCCCGGGGACTTGGTTTCCTTGAGGAAGCTGGTCTCGTTGGCGTACAGCCACGGCACCACTCCGCCGAAGAGGCGGTTGGTCCAGTAGTACGGAGTGAAATCGGCCGGTTTGGCCTTCTTCATGGCGGCGAGGGTGCTCCGGAAGTCGGTGTGCGTCCAGTCATCTGCAGGGCGTTCAAGCCCTGCCGCACGGAGGGAAGCGGTGTTGTAATACATGTTGGCCGCGTTCCAGTCGATGGGGAGCTGGAACAGGCTGCCTTTGTACATGAACGCTTCTACCAGGCTTGGATGAACGTCCTCGAAGTACTCCTTCATGTCCGCAGCATCGCGGCGCAGGTACTCATCCAGCGGGTGGGCAAGCTTTTCGGCGAACAGCTGGGCGCCTTCCGTGGCCACATACACCACGTCCGGCGGAGTGCCCGCGGCCACCATGGTGAGGATCTTGGTGAAGAAATCCTTCCAGTCCACGGCTTGGATGGCCTGAACCTTGACCTTGATTTCAGGGTGGACTTTGGCGAAGGCGTCAATGACCTTCTGGCGGGCGGCAGCGTCCGCGGCAGTGCCCATGATCGCGATGCTGAGGCTGTTGTCTCCCCGGCCCGGAATGTCTGCTCCGGTCAAGCGCGGCCACGACGCCGCGGTTACTCCAACAATCCCGGCGCCGAGGGCTGTGAGGGCACTTCTGCGTGTGAATTGACGCAAAGCCCCATTGGTTCCCGACATGTAGATTTCCTTCCCTAACACGTGTTAGGAAGCCTAATCCCGCCACCTAACACGTGTCAAGCGTCACAGGAATGTTGCACACGTCTCACCGGACCCCGCCACGCGAAGGCGATGCTCACACCAGCCATCCAGAGAACTGTGGCACCCTAGACAGAATGAGTTCCCAGCAATTCCGCACCAGCGGGAGGTCGAGCAAGCGGCCGCTTCAACGACGCGACGCAGGCGCCGGCACAGGTCTTTTGTTCGTCCTGGCCACCATCGCCAGCATCGTTGGCCTGGCCGCGACGTACTACTTCTTTGTGCGCACCACCATGGGGCAGTTCATCGACGAGTCAGCTCTCGTCGAAGCCACAGTGCTGAGCGGAACGGCCGGCAGGGCCTCCACCGAATTCCTGGACATGCTCCCCATGCTCTCGCTGGCGATCGCCACGGTGATGGTGCTCTTCGTGACCGTTGCACGGCGTCGCTGGAGGGCGGCGGGAATCGCCGTGGCCGCGTGCATCGCCGCCAACGCAGCCACCCAGATCCTCAAGTTCCTCATCCCGGACAGGCCCGATCGCGGCGTGCAGACCCTGGAATTGAACTCACTGCCGTCCGGGCACACCACGCTTGCCGCCTCCGCCGCAGCCGCCGTGTTCCTCATGGTGTCGCCGCGCTGGCGCCCCTTGGCAGGATTCCTCGGCAGCTCCTTTGCTGTGGCAACAGGCGTTTCCACGCTCATCAACCAATGGCACCGCCCGGCAGATGTTGTGGCGGCCTTCCTGGTAGTGGGTGCCGTCATGCTCCCTGCAGGCTGGCTCATCCTGCGCACCGGCAGCAGTTGGAACGTCTGGAAGGGATACGGCGAACACTGGGCCGCGTCCCGCATCTGGGTATGGCTCACAGTAGCCGCGCTGGTAATTGCGATCGCGGTGGCGGGCTACTCACTGATGCAGGTCATGCCTGGCTTGAGCACCGACAGCACCATCGATTACTTCTGGGCAGGGACCGCATTCATCGCCATCGCAGGCTATCTTTCAGCCCTTGGCGGGACATGGCTGTTCGGCTTGGCGGCGCGGAAGGCCTAGTGCCGCCAGAAGTCGACGGCGGTCCACCCTTAGTCTTCGGGGCCCACTGAGTCGAAGAACCGGGGAGCCTCCCCGGCGGTATCCCGACTCCCCCGGGCCTGCTCCTGAATGAAGAGGCGATCATCGGCGGTAAGCGACGTGCCGCCATGGATGTCCACGGCGCCGTCCTCACCCGTTTCTCCGTTGAAGATTGCCGTCATGGTCCGGGGCACAATCATGCTTCCCGGATTATCCATGAGCCACCGCTGAGTGTCCGGAGAAAGCTGAGTCCAAAATTCCCTGATGTGCATGATGATCAGCGCTGCCGTTCATTGATTGAGGGACTTGGAGGACTCCCACAATGCGCTGCAACAAACACTCGGGGCTTGGTACGGGGTCCTCTTTCTTCAGGCTACGCCCGACAGACCGATCGCGAGCCATAAAGAGCAACTTTTTCCAGGATGACGTCGACGATATGCCACGCATGCATTACAGTTAGTCCATTCGATGGACAAATAATGGCAAATCCCAGGAGTACCCATGTCTTCCACCCTTCGGCCCGATTCCACCAGCCGCACTGCGCTCACTGACGCCGTTCCCGCATCCCGCGACTTGGTGGTGGACTTCATTCGCGTCGCCTGCATGTTTGCTGTGGTGGCCGTCCACTTACTCATGATGGGCATCAGCGTGGACCAATCCGGCATCGGAGTGGGTAACCCGTTGACCTCCTTGAGCTGGTTCGCACAGGGAACCTGGTTTGGGCAGGTCATGCCGCTCTTCTTTGTGGTGGGTGGCTTCGCGTCGCTGACCTCGTGGCGCAGCTTGCAGCGCAAGGGCGGCGATGCCGGGGATTACCTACGGAACAGGGTTCTGCGACTGGTTCGTCCTACGGTGGCCCTGTACGTGTTCCTCGCCATAGCGTTGTGGTGCGCGACGGCGGCTGGTGTCCCGGGCGATCTGCTCGCAGTGATCGCTGCGGGCGCCGGAGTGCAGTTGTGGTTCCTCGCCGCCTACCTGATCTGTCAGGCCATGGTGCCCACTTTGGCCAAGCTCCACGGCCTGGCACCGTACCGGACCGTCGCAGCGCTGGCTGCGGGCGCCGTCGTCGTTGACGTTGTTCGCTTGGGTTTGGAGCGCAACCCCTGGGGCTTCGATTCAAACCCGATCGGGCTGCTGAACATGGTGTTCGTCTGGGGCTTGCTGCAGCAGCTCGGGTTCTTCTACGCTGACGGCTTCTTCGATCGGATTGCCCGGTGGAAGCTGATCCTGGCCGCGGTTGCTTGCTACATGACGCTGATTCCGCTCACCCACATGGGGCCCTACCCCGTGGATATGTTGACCAGCCAGAACCCACCCATGTTCCCGCTCATCCTGGTGGGTGTGGCCCACGTACTGCTGGTGAAGGCCGTGTACCCGGTCCTGCAGCGGTGTGTGCACGTTGGCTGGGTGCAGAAGGTGATGTTCGTGGTGGGCAGCAGGGCGATGACCATTTACCTGTGGCACCTGCCGTTGATCATCGCAATGTTCGGGATCGCGCTGGTCCTTCGGCTGCCGTTCCCTGAGCCGGCCAGCACCGAGTGGTGGCTCAGCAGGCCCCTGTTCTATGGTGCGGCCTGGGCCTTGGTGCTCCTGGTTTCAACCCCGCTGGTCCGCTTGGAACTGGCCAGTACTGCGTTGGCGCCAGGAGCTGCCCGGCCTGCCATGTGGCGCATCCTGATGGGGACAGCGTTGGCGATCATCCCGCCGTTCGTGGTGATGAGGCAGGCCCTGGACGTCGCCAATGCAACGTGGGGCTTGGTTCTTCTGGTCATTGCTGTAGCCCTGGTGACCGGCAAGGTTCCGGATCGCGCGTGGAAGACTCCAGTACCGGTGGGGCCTCGAGCGTCCTGATCTTCTTTGATGCCAAACGGCCGCGGAGCAACCTGATGAGGTTGCTCCGCGGCCGTTGCTGTGTCAAACAGGATCGTGGCGCTCCGGCCCTATCACCTAGGGCATGCGGTAGAGGAAGGCTGCCATCGCGTCACGGTTGATCGGAGACAACGCCCGGTAGGTGTAGGCGCCGTCTGACTCCAGCCAACCCGACGAGATCTTCTTGTCGGCCATCCACGCCATCTCCTTGTAGAACTGCTGAGTGGTGTACACATCCTGGAACGGCGAGGTTGTGGGAGCCTCGAAGTCCGGGCTGTTGGCCAAACGGTAGAGGAACGCTGCCATAGCGTCACGGTTGATCGGCGTCAGCGGCTTGTACGTGCGTGAGCCGTCACTTTCCGTCCAACCGGATGAGATGCCCGTTTCAGCCAGCCAGGACATCTCCTTATAGAACTGCTGCGTGGTCAGCACGTCCTTGAACGGGGACTTTACCGGCGGTGTGTACTCCGGCGAGCCAGCCATGCGATAGAGGAATGCGGCCATGGCGTCACGGTTGATGGGCGTCACCGGACGGTAGGTGACCGACTTATCTGTTTCAAGCCATCCCGTTGAGATCTTCCTGTCGGCAAGCCAGGACATTTCCTTATAGAACTGCTGGGTAGTGAGGACATCCTTGAACGGCGACGTGGCGGGGGCGGTGAAATCGGGACCCTTGGTGCTGAAGTATGCCGACCACCCCGAAGTGGCGCCGGCCTTCAGGAGGTACCCAGGCTTGGCCGTGGCTGTGACCGTCATCTGTCCCCTGGCGGGGTAGGTACCAGCCGCGACCGCCTTGCCGCTCACCTGATACTCCACACCGTTGGACTCGGGAATGGTGTACTTGTCGTCGCCCATGTAGGAATGATCCTCGAAAACGACCTGTGCGGGTGTAGCCGCTTTGTCGGCGCCAAGCACGTTGATGGTCGGGGCGCTCGTGGTCGACGTCGGTGCGTAAGCAGTCTTACTTCCGGACACTGTGACCCGCAGAGGCTTGCCCGCGTCTGCTTCCGTAACCTCGTACTCGGGGGCAGTGGCCCCTTCGATCGGGCTTTCGGCACGGCTCCATTGGTAGGTCAACTCGACCGGAGCCGGCTCCCACGTCCCTGTCTCTGCTTTCAGCACGCTTCCCACGTATGCGGGCCCGTCGATGACGGGAACACTGGCGTTGATGGTTCCCGGCCCCACTTTGGCCGTTGGCACCGAGGTCGCTGTGACTTCGTCAAAGTGAACTTTGTTAGCCGTGACTTTCACCGTCATTGCGGCGTTCAGGTCTCCCGGGACCACATTGTAGGAGGAACTCGTAGCGTCCGGGACGGGTACGCCATCCCGAAACCACTGGTACCCCCATCGAACAACATCATTACCTGCAGGTCCCCAGTTGCCTGGGAGCGCATACAAGACCGAGCCCACACTCAGATCACCACTGATGGTGGGAGGGACAGCCACCAAAGGGGTTGCATCCCACTCGGTTTCCCTCAGAGCCAACCTGGCGTCAACCACGTTCACCCGGCAGCTGAAGTAGGTGCATCCGAGGTCTTGGGCGGTCGTGATGAGTCGTCGTTCAATATCTGCGGGAGTGGAGGCCGGCATCCGCGCCAGCATGAGGGCAGCGACGCCCGCCACATGCGGAGCCGCCATGGATGTGCCTTCTTTGAGGTAGTAATCCTCGACGCCGGGTCGGTCCGTTCCGTTGTTCAGCGTGGACACGATGCCATCTACCGCTGCCTTGCTCATCTCGCCACCGGGAGCATAGAGATCCACGGATCCGAAGTTCGAGTAATCGGCTTTGGCATGTGTTCGTGTGCTGGCGGCTACGGTAATCACGTTTTGGCAGTTTGCCGGGCTGACCTGGGCGGCGTCCACGTTCTCGTTGCCAGCAGCAGCAACCACTACAGCTCCCTTGCTGCGTGCAAAGTTAATAGCGTTTTGGTACGTCGTGGAACATGTGGCCTTTCCGCCCAAACTCAAGTTGACCACCCGGGCGGGATTTGCGTTCGCGGGCACCCCGGTCACGGTTCCACCGACGGCCCATCGGATGCCGTCCGCGATGTCAGAGGTGTATCCCCCGCACGTTCCGATAGCCCGGATCGGGACAACTTTCGATTTCGGAGCGACGCCCGCAACACCCTTCCCGTTGTCAGCAACAGCGGCGATGATGCCTGCGACGTGCGTTCCGTGCCATGAGGACTTTGTCCCGGCCTCCCCAGCAGCGCACTGGCCATCAAAGGTTGTGTCACCCTCGTCCTGGGGGTTGGAGTCCCGGCCATCGCCGTCACGGGAAGTGTCGAGGTCCGCGATCATGTCATAACCCGGAAGGATGTTGGCATCGAGATCGGTGTGCTTGAGGATGCCGCTATCAATGACAGCAACCACGCTGCCTACACCTTCGCTGTAGTCCCAGGCACCAAGGATGTCGATTCCCGCGCTCCCGTCGCCAAGCGCCCACTGCATGTCGTAGTACGTGTCGTCCGGTGCGCTGGCGAATGACCTCATGATGACGTCCGGTTCGGCGTACTCCACGCTGGGGTCGGACTCCAGGGTTTCAATGACGTCACCGACCTCGTCCGCGGTAAGCTTCCGGTCCGTTTTGACCACCTGTTCGCCTGCGGCCGTGGTTCGAACGCTTTCAACCTGTCCGCCGAGATTATCGGCGATACGGTCCAGGGAACTACGGCGATCAGCAGACTGAATACCTGCACGCTCGTTGAACTTCACGATGAACTGATCGGTCGGTGCTGGCGCCGCAGAGACAGTTTCCGACAGCGGTGCAGCACTGGGCACGGGCTCATCGTCGGCAGCAGCAGCAGGAAGAGCCGGCAGCACGGCGCCGGCCATCGCGATTACGACCATCAGCAATACTCGAGAGCACACGCTGGCTCTCCGTCGGTTCTGCATAAACAGCGCCCTCTGCTCAAACGCCCCCAAGAGCGCGAAAAAATGGCCGCGAGTCTGCAGCCAGATTGAGTTTAGCCAGAGAGTCAAGATTCCTGCGAATTACCTGTGAGTCGTGTATCACATGCCCGGTAACGCCGAGGGCCGGCTGCAGAAAAGTCTGCAACCGGCCCCGGTTGATTTGTACTTTGGCGTCGCTACGGCATCCGGTAGAGGAAGGCTGCCATGGCATCGCGGTTGATGGGAGACAGCGGGCGGTAGGTGTACTGTCCGTCAGCCTCAAGCCAGCCCTTGGAGATCCCTTGTTCGTACATCCACGCCATTTCCTTATAGAACTGCGTTCCATAGGGCACGTCATAGAATGGCAGCCAATTCGGTGGCAAATAATCGGGCTTGTTCGCCAAGCGGTACAGGAAGGCAGCCATGGCGTCACGGTTGATGGGAGTCAAAGGTCGGTAGGTCCGTGACCCATCAGATTCCGTCCACCCCGATGAGATGCCTGTTTCGGCCAACCACGCCATTTCCTTGTAGAACTGCTGGGAGGTCAGCACATCCTTGAACGGGGACTTGGCCGGTGGCGTGTAGGCGGGCGAGCCCGCCATACGGTACAGGAACGCAGCCATCGCGTCACGATTGATCGGTGTCACGGGGCGGTAAGTCACGGACTTGTCCGTTTCTACCCAACCCGTGGAGATTTTCCGATCTGCCATCCACGCCATTTCCTTGTAGAACTGCTGGGAGGTCAGCACATCCTTGAACGGCGACTTGGCCGGAGGGGTGAAGGCTGGGCCTTTGGAGCTGAAGTACGCCAGCCATTCCGATGCTGCACCGTTAGCCAGTGCAAAGCCGTCCTTGATTTTGGCCGTGACCTTGATTTGGCCTCGGGCTGCATAAGTCCCGGCCACGACCGTTGTCCCCGAAATTTGATAATCAGTGCCCTCGGATTCCGGGATGGTGTATTTGTCGTCCGCCATATATGGGGCTTCTGCGAAGCCAACTGCCTTCGGTGTGACTGCCTTGTCTGCCGTCACCACGGTCTGCGTAGCAGCGCTGGTCTTCACCACGGTGCCGTAGGCCGGTTTTACGCCAGTTACCTTGACGGTCACTGTCTTACCGGCGTCTGCATCGGTAAGGGTGTAACCCGTCCCCGTGGCGCCAGGGATAGTGGCCCCGGCCCGATACCACTGGTACGAAAGTTCGACGGGTTCAGGTCCCCATGCTCCCGCGTCCATCGTCAGTGCATTGCCCACGTAGGCCGATCCGCTGATAGTGGGAACGTTTGAAGACAACGTGCCCGGCTTCACCGTGGCCGTCGGAGCTGAGGTGCCTGAGACCGTGGGGGTGAAATCCTTTTTGGCTGTAACAGTAAACGTGAGTGTCGAGCCCAAGTCTTCCGGCAAGAGCGTGTACGAGTAGTCGCTGGCGCCAGGAATAGCAACACCGTTACGGTTCCACTGATGGGTCCACTGCGTGAGGTGGTTGAAGGTCCAGTTGCCGATGTCGGTAGAGGTCAAGGTTTTCCCTACGAAGGGCTCACCCGTGATCACCGGGGTTCCACCAATAATCGGTTCAGCTTCCAGCTGTACGTCGCGAAGGGCACCTGTAGCGTTAATGAGCCCCGCACCACAACCGGTGCAGGTAGGCATTTTGGCTGTTGCCTTGAGCTTCGCTTCTACGTCCTCGGGCTTCAGGGCAGGCAGGACCGACAACATCATTGCAGCCACTCCCGCAACATGCGGTGCGGCCATGGACGTTCCAGCCTTGAGGTAGTAATCCTCCGTTGTAGCGCGGTCGGTGCCGTTGTTGAGCGTGGACACGATGCCGCCCAGAACGTCCACGCTCATGTCGCCGCCAGGCGCCATGACGTCGATGGCCGGCCCGTAGTTGGAGTAATAAGCCTTGAGCTCGTCTTTCGTGGTGGCGCCGATGTTAATGACGTTCCGGCAGTTGCCGGGGCTTACCAGGGACGCGTCGATGTTTTCATTGCCGGCAGATACCACCACCACCGCACCCTTGCCATGAGCGAAGTCCACGGCGTTCTGCATGGCGGTGGGACACGTGGATCGCCCACCAAGGCTGAGGTTGATGACCCGGGCAGGGTTTGCGTTCGCGGGGACACCGGTCACGGTTCCACCCGCGGCCCATATGATCGAGTCGACAATATCGGAGGTGTAGCCACCGCACGTGCCAATGGTTCGGATCGGCACAACCTTGGCTTTTGGCGCCACACCGGTGACGCCCTTTCCGTTGCCACCTACGGCCGCAACAATGCCGGCTACGTGGGTCCCGTGCCAAGAGGAAATATTGGCAGGCTCGCCCGGCGCGCACTGACCAGCGCCGGCGGCGTCTCCTTCGTCACGTGGGTTGGAGTCACGCCCGTTCCCATCGCGGGCGACCGCGGCGTCGTTGATCATGTCGTAGCCAGGGAGGACGTTTGCGTTCAGGTCGGAGTGGCTGAGAATCCCGCTGTCGATGACAGCGACTACGCTGCCCTCACCCTGATTGATGTCCCAAGCCATTGGCATGCGAATGCCGCCCCGTGTGTTGTCGCCCACACCCCACTGAAAATCAAAATAGGTATCGTTGGGCCGGACATCGTGGAGCCGCATGATCATGTCCGGTTCTGCGTATTCCACATTAGTATCCGCCGCCAGCGTGGCAGCCAACTCACCGGCTTCTTCGGCCCCAAGCTTTCGGTCGGTTTTGACTACTTCCTCGCCGGTGGCGGTGGTCCGTACGGCTTGGACAGGGACGCCAGCGGCACCGGCAGCCTGCCGAAGAGAAGATTGCCGGTCAACTGATTGGATGCCCGCTCGCTCTTTGAACTTCACGATGAACTGATCGGTGGGTATCACTGACGATTGCGTGGACGTCGACAACGGTGCCGCACTCGGCGCCGGTACTGGAACGTCATCCGCCGTCGCCGGCAACGCTGGCAGGCCAGCTCCGACCAACGCGATAACGCCTACAAGTAGTATTTGAGAGCGCACGCTGGCTCTCCGTCGGTTCTGCATAGACAGCGCCCTCTGCTCAAACGCCCCCAAGAGCGCGGAAAAATGGCCGCGAGTCTACGGCCAGCATGAGTTTAGCCACTCTCTGGAGTTTCCTGCGAATTTCCTGTGAGTCGTCTCTGGCGCCGGCCGGGGGTTCTTCATCGGGTTTGCCCGTCACAGGAGCCGATCCCAACCTATCGAGGTTTCAGAACGCCCTCAGTGGAATAAACAGGGTCAGAAACCTACGCAAAACAACTCAATAATTGCGCCGGTGCTTCAGCCTGGGAATCGCGACGGCGAACACCACCGCCGCTGCGAAGCCAAGTACGCCTGTGGCCCAGATGCCTGCGGACAGTGAAATGGCGGCCGTCAGTCCGGACAGGAGCACAGGCCCCCCGGTAGCGCCCGAGTCGGCGATGAAGCGCCAAATACCCAGGAAGTGGCTCCGCCCGTTGTCAGGCGAGAAGTCGGCGCCGAGAGTCATGATGAGCCCGGAGCTGATGCCGTTGCCGAAGCCGATCAGCAGGGCGACCAGCAGCAACGGCACGAACCCGCCAGTGAATGGGATCAGGATCAGTGCGCTCCCCATAATCACAGTGGACGGGATGGCCACCCACTGCCGCCCCTTCCTGTCCATGAGCTTTCCGGCAGGGTAGAACACCAGCATGTCGATCGCTCCGGAGAGACCGAAGAGTAGGGAAGCATGCGTCGCATCGAGGCCCAGGTGATCCGCCCACAACGGGATGACCACCTGACGCGAGGCTCGCAAAGCACTGAGCAGAAGGATGCCGAAACCTACAGACAGGAACACCCCCGCGTGGGATGACGCGACGCTCCGCAACGTGGACGCCGGAGGGCGCGGACCGCCGTCGGACGTGTCAGGGGCCACCAGGTCCGGGATGGTGAGCGACAAGGCCGCTGCCGCCATCATCCCCGCAAATCCAACCCAGTATGCCCCGCTGATTCCCGCGAACTGCATGACGCCGGCACCAACGAAGGGCCCAATGAAGATACCGATCCTGGTGACGCCGCCCAGCGTGGACAGTGCCCGGGCCCGGTAAAGAACAGGGACAGCTTCGGTGAGGAACTTTTGCCGTGCAAGGTTAAAGACGCTGGCCGACATCCCCACCAGGGTCATGGACGCCGCAAGCAACCAGAGCCCGTGCTCCATTTGAGGTGCGAAAGCTGCCGCACCTAACGCCATAGCGCCCAGGGCGCCCGCCCCGACGATCGACCATCGTTCGCCGAACTTCTCGGTGATGATTGACGCCGGAATGTTGAAGATCCAGGACCCCAGCCCGATCAGCGTCACGATCAAGGCGGAAACTGCCACGGACGCTCCGAGGTCACGTGCCGAGAGTGCGATGACCGGAAGGACCGCCCCTTCACCTATACAGAACAACAGTGCGGGCCCGAAGGCCGGCAATGCAACGCTGCGAAGGCTGAAGGCTTGATTCGTCTGGGTCTTGGTCATCCCTTTCATCCTAGGACTGCGGTAGCTGCAGTCGGGGCCAGCATTACGTTGTGCAATGCGCACCAGCGCACCAGTGGGTTCCGCAGTTGTTGCGGCTCCGGGATCCGAAGCCGCAACAGCTACATGCGAAGCGGGATTGCCTGCAGCCGACTACCGGCGGTTGGCTGCCGCCTTCCGTCGGCTACCTGCGGCCAGGAGCAGGCCCATCAGAACCATGGCGCCTGCCCAGACAACGAAGGTGCCGTTCAGCCCCGTATTGGCCAGTGAGCTTGAGCTCCCGACGGCGGTGGAGGCTGCCGCGGTCTTCGCACCCTGGGTGGAACTAAGGGTCACAACGGTGCCAGCTTGGGTGCCGACCCCTGCAGTGGTGCCGGTAACGGGAGCGTTGCCCCCAGCGTTAGGACCGCCGCCAGCAGGCGGGTTGACGGTCGGCGGATTCACCACGGGAGGCGTAACCACAGGCGGGTTCACCACCGGAGGCGTAACCACAGGCGGGTTCACTACCGGAGGCGTAACCACAGGCGGGTTCACTACCGGAGGCGTAACCACAGGCGGATTCACAACCGGTGGTGTAACGGTGCCGGCTGAGCCGCCTCCGACGCCCACTGACGTGGAACCGACAGTTACGGGAGCCGAAATCGGTATGACCAGCTGGGTTCCCGAGAGGAGTCCGTCGTTGCCGGAAGTGGTACTGCCACCCGTGGTGCCAGCAGGAGCAGCCCCACCGGAAGAACCAGTGCTCGTTGCGGAGGAATCACCCAACACACCTGCGGAAGTAGAACCCAGGTTCACTGGAGCCGTAATCGGAGCTACAACCTGCGTCCCGGAAGCTATGCCATCGGATCCACTCGTTGTAGCACCGGGCGTGGTACCAACAGGAGCCGCCGGAGCAGCACTACCGGACGTGGCTGCAGAATCTCCAGCCACACCCACAGCAGTGGCTCCGACATTAACAGGGACCACTATCGGAGCCACTACCTGAGCGCCGGATGCGATTGACTCTCCCCCCGACGTTGTTGCCTGCGCCGGCGCTTGAGCCGGTGCGGGAGCTGATGTTGCCGGCGTTGAGGTGGCAGATGAGTCACCCAGGACGCCCGCCGACGTCGACCCCACCGTGATGGGAACCGTCACGGGAGCGACCACTTGGGTTCCCGAGGCGATGCCGCCGGAACCGCTGGTCCCGGCTGCCGGCGTCGAACTTGTTGCCGCTGCTGGTGCGGCAGGTGTGGCTGGGCTCGCCACAGTGGAGCCCCCCAGCAGACCCACTGACGACGAGCCCAGGTTTATGGGCACCGAAACCGGGGCGACTACTTGCGTACCGGAAACGATGCTGTCGGAGCCGCTGGTGGTGGCAGCAGGTGCTTGGCCCGAACCTCCAGCAGTTGCCGGCGCGGACGTCGTAGCTGCTGAATCCCCCAACAGTCCCAGTGATGTGGCGCCGGTGGTGATAGGCGCCGATACAGGCGCAACCACCTGCGTTCCGGAAAGGAGCCCGTCCTTGCCGCTGGTAGTATCCGCGGCATTTGCCGCGGTTGCGCTGAGGACAATCATGCCCCCGGCAAAGCATGTGCCGATCAGGCACTTGCGAATGGTCGTGTTCATTGTGATCTTCTCCTGAAGGTCTTGTTCCCCGAGGCGTCCGTTGTCGGATCGCCTGAATTACCGTCTGCTGCGGGCTAAAGCGCAGCTGGGCTGGGGAACTAGTCAGGAGAGGAGCCGGGATCAAAACAGACCGGCTTTGGATGGTGTTCATCGCTGACCGTCACAAGGTCAGAAAGGGAATCCGCGGGAATTATGAGTCCGCCGTGCAGGAAAGCTGCCGCAGGGGTCGGTGGACCGTTTTGGGAGTTACCGGACCCGGCCCCAGCCAGGCCAGCCGGTACAGCTTTGGGGTCCGCAGGCAACTCCGCCGGCGCCCTCGGGTTGCTCGTCGCGGCTGCTCCAACGGCCGGTACCGTGCCTGAATAGCCGAGCACGCGGGTGTTGGGAAGCACCGGCGCAGCAGTCGCGAGTGCTAGCTGCTCGACTTGTGCGGGAGATGACTCCCGGGGTGGAGTTCCGGCCACGGCCTCACCTTCCGGTGAACTTACGACGCCGGAACCTGGGAGCGTGCCGACGCCCGGGGCTGTGTCTCCAGCCGGGATTTCGGGAGGCTCGGAGCCCCCACCAGCCAGCGGCGGAAGGCCCGGTACAACCGGTGGAACAACCGTGGCGACTGGCAGGAGGACGGTGTCAACCACATCCACGATCGGCTGAACAATGGGGTTCGTTACGTCGGTGACGGGCTCCAAGCCAAGGGGTGCCAGGCCATCGTTGACGGGAGGAACCACTGCCTCCACGGTCTGGTCAACGCTTCCAGTTACCGGAGCCACCACCGTGTCCACGACGTTTTCGACTGTTTCAGCCGGAACAACGTGGTTGACGACTGGGACGGTCCCCACGATGGTGCCGACCGATCCCCCGACGTGCTCCACGATGGGCGTCACCACCGGAACATGAATGGTCATCGGTTTAGTGGGCACTACCGCCTTAGGTGCGGGCAGCGGCACGTTCGGGACAGGAATGCTGATGATTTGAGCCTTCGCAGGTGGATCAGCAGCTTTTGCAACGGACCCGACGGCGTCTGTTGCCGAGGAAACAGCAGCGGAGACGTTGGACGATGCTTCACCCAGAAGTGTGTGGTTATCTGCAGATCCACTGTCGGCATTCGCAGCTGTTGCGGAGAGTGCCATCCAGATTGCCGTACCGGCTCCAGCGATCATGACAGAGCGGAGAATGTTGGTAGCACGCGGGAATACGCGTGTGCCCTTCATCTCGACACCCCCAGGTAGTCGCGAACCGAATGGTCGCCTTCATCCTAGGACTGGAGTTACCCATTAGTCCATGGCTGGGAGTAAACAAGATTTCACAACGTGATTCCGGGGGGGGCACTCATCTCACAGAATCCCTGCAGCCTGCACCGCGCGGACAATTCTTGGTTAGTCCTGCCTAGGGCGTCGGACGAGGGAATAGAAAAGAAACTCTTTACCCGATTCGTTGGATCTATTGTTTTAGCCTATTTCCGGACTGTACCGTGAGCACCACCGTAAGCACTCTTACGAGATCGTGTACGACATTCTGGGGAGAACTACATGAAACGTTCGCATGTTGCTTTAGTGGGGGCACTAACTCTTGCGCTTGCCGGGTCGGCTACACCGGCCCTTGCTGCAACCACACCAGCGCAGGTAACCACCGGATTCTCTGGTACCGCGTATGGTTCCTACATTTTCAATACGGATAAGACACTAACTTCCGGTCCGACCGCCAGTTCAAGCATCAGTTGCACCGGTGCCACAGGAAAGACTTCCTCTAACACCGCGGCGGCACTAACCGTTCCCGCCGTCGGCAACGTCGGCGCAGCAACGACCAGTGTCAAAACCCTGCTCACCACCACGGGTAAACGGATCGAAAGCAAATCAACGATCAACGGAACCAGCCTCTTGGGTGGGCTTATCACTGCAGGCGCCATCACCTCCGAAAGTTCTGCGGATAAGAACACTGCGGGTGCCTTTTCTGGCACAAACAAGACGACCATTGCTGATCTAAAGGTTTTGGGCATCGCGGTTGGGGCCAACCCGGGCGCAAACACGGTGCTCGATCTGGCTGTACCGTTGGTGGGTTCCGTTGGCAAGATCACCTTGAACGGGCAGGAAAAGCGCCTGGTTAACGGGACTTATCAGGTATCCACCACGGCGCTACGTGTAGAAGTTCTGAAGGCCGGGCTGCCTGGGCTCAAGATCGGAACGGATATCCGCTTGGGTGTCAGCACGGCCAACCTGACCCCTGCACAGTCGGGCTTCCTGGCCGGTTCAGGTTTCAGCACCAGGGCTGTGCTGGCTTCAGGACTGCTCAATTCGGGTCCAACCGCAGTTGCCTACCTCGGGTGCAGCGGCGGAACAGGGTCGGCAAACGTGGCTGGAACGACCATCCCGGGCCTGTTGACAGTCGGAGCGTCTTCAACGAAGACCAGCGGCGTACTGACCCCGCAACCGAAGAGCGTAGTAACCAACTCTCTTGCAGGACTCAACGTGCTCAACGGCCTGATTCAGGCAGACGCCATCAAGGCTGAGACGAGCGCAACCCGGGCCGCGGGCGCCACAACAGCCACGCTGACGGACACCTCCACGTTCACCAACCTGAGGATTGCAGGGCTTCCAGCTATCAATGCTTCTGTCGCTCCCAACACCGTAGTGCAGGTGGCAGGCCTCGGCCAGGTCACCCTGCATAAGGTCAGCAAGTCATCCAGTTCAATCATCGTCACGATGATCGATGTTGTACTGAACCAGCCACTCGGCGCGCTGCCCACAGGATCAAGAATCCAGATCGGCTACTCCAGCACCGGAGTCACACCCTAGCGGGCAGTTGGTAGGCCAGGGGGTTCGCATCACTGGTAAAAACCTGAACGGTCCGTCACCAACAATTTGATGACGGACCGTTCTTCTGCTTCGTTGACTGGATTTCAGCAGCTCTGGTTTAAGAAGGGTAGGAACCTGTCTTTCCCGGTCCGAAGTCCGGCGTAGCCAGCGAGGCACGTCCTTGGGCGTTGGTTTCTTGAAGCCTCTTGATGAACCAGCGGGACTGCTCCGGGCCGTACGGCAGCACGGGAATCGCTTTGGTTGCGTCGGAAGGCATGTCCCGAATGCTCTGGGTGGCCTGGCGTACAGCCGTGCTCATGGTGTCGGCCATGGTTTTGACGAACTCGTCGCTGGCAGGTTTGCCGTGCCCGGGGACCAGGAACTCGTAACGGTGTCGGAGGGCGGAGATGTGCCGCAGGGCATCGGCCCACTCCTCGGGGTACGAATCCTCGAACGACGGATGCGCACCCTGCTCCACCAAATCGCCCACGTACAACGTGGAGCTGGTGCCTACCAAGAGGTCACCGTCAGTGTGCGCGCGGCCCAGATAGAAGAGTGTGGCGGTGATTCCGCCGAGGTCCACGAGGACCGGCTGATCGTGGACCAGCGCGTTGGGAACGACGATGTCGACGGCGTCGCCTTCCGCCGCTGCCATCTCCGGTTCGTTGGTGGCCACGAAGCGGCGCTGGTTGTCGGCGTCGCGCTCGATGGCCGCAGCACAGTTGGCGTGCGCCCAAAACTCCGTGACGCCGTCGTCGGCAAAAACTGCATTGCCGAAGAAGTGGTCATAGTGCGCATGCGTGTTCACCACTACCAGCGGCAGCCGGGTCTTTTCGCGGACCGCAGCGAGGATCTCCCGGCCTTGGCGGGGGCCACAGCCGGTGTCGATGACCATGGCAAGCTCAGAGCCCACCACGAGCCCGGTGTTCAGTAACGATCCCTCGGTTTCCAAGACGTAGTTGTCTGGTCCGAGTTCTAGCCAAGCTGACAATTCGTGCTCCGTATCCACTGCAATCCGGCGATGTTCAGGCCTCTACTCTACCCACCAAATCCGAAGGGAAGCTGGAAGACTGGCGGGTCAGGCCCGGAGCAACTTCAGGCGTCGTGCCACCCGTACAACAAGGGACGTCTCGAGCGCCCGGAGCTGATTCTGGAGCTCGTTGGATTCGGTCTCTACGGCTGACAGTTTCCCGGCCGAGTCCTCCAAGGCAACCCGCAGCTTCTCGTGTTCAGCTTCCACCGCCGCGAGAGTGCCGGTGGTGTCCTCCAAGGCATGGGTCAGCCGGTAAAGCTCCACGGACTGGTGACCAATGTGCGATTCGTTGTTGGCCGTTAGTTTGGCAGCGGCAGGGTGCTCGCCCGAGTGCAGTTCGGGGAAGACCGGTTCCGGAGTGCTGAGGACCGGGGCGTCCAGGGTGGCGCCCTTGAGGGTCTCGACGACGGCGTCCCACCAGGTGCTTTGGAACGAGCTTTGCGCGGCGCTGAGGTCCTGCAGATAAGCCCGGATGTCATTCCGGCGGTTCCAGAGAAGGTCCACATAGTCGTCAAACCCTGGGGTTACCACGTGCCTCAATGACCGCAGGGTGTGTCCCAAGCCCCAGTTGGCAAGGGCGCCACCCAGCCGGACTTCTCCGTAGTAGTCCACCGCAATACCAAGGCAAGGCACCCCTGCTGCCAATGCGAAGACGATGGGGTGGTATCTGCTGGCGACTACGAATTCGGCCCGCATCGTCAGGGATGCAGCGTCTTCCGCAGTGAACTGCCCGCAGACGGTGACGTTCTTGGACCGCATCCGGCGGCGGATATCCTCGTGCGTCTCCATGTCCATGTCACGGTTCCCCGGTCGGGACATGTGCGGAACCATCACGACGTCCACCTGGCCGGCGTCGGCGATCCTGTCCAGCAGGTCTGCCACGCCCTGGTTGAAGTCGTCCCTGTCCATCGCTCCCGTTCCAGGCGCGAAGCTGGCCACTATGTACGGCCGATCCGGGCTGGGCTGGTACGTCGGAACGGCCGACGAATAGGCTGCGTCAACAGGGCCCGCTTTGAGGAAGCTGGCGTCATCCAAGGTCAATCCGGCCGGGACGCCAGCTTCACGCATCAGTTCGAAGGACGTTTGCTCCCGGACACTGGAGAGCGCTGCCGAGCGGAAGAGTTCCACAGCGGCGTCGTAGTCGGGTCCTGTGAGGACGGGTCCCACGGTCTGGCCAGAGATGACCAGCGGCTTGTCGAGTGCGTTCGCAATTGCGCCCACTGCGGCCCGTTCGTACAGCAACCAGCCATACGGGGAGTTCATGTTGCCGCCGCCTGCAATAACCACACCATCAGAAGACTTAATTGTCTCGATGAGCGTATGGACCTGATCTGCGGCAGGAAGGGCATCCATATCACCCGTCAGGACAGCCTGGATTTCCTTCAGGTACGTCTCTCGACGGTTGGGAGGCCACGGGAACTTCAAGGTCTTCACTGCGGCCGTGCCATACAGCTTGCTGCTCTGTTCCGGGTTCCGGGACAGGAGCACAATGTCCGTGATTCCGCGGGCCTGGAGTTCGTCCACTACGGCATGAGTCATCGCTTCGTCACCCACGTGATAAATGGATTGACCAATGTCTCCAAGAACTACAACTCGCACGGTACCTCGGTTTTAGAGCGTCAAAAAGCAGCTTCCAGCCTACCGGGTCGGGCTGTGGGAACCGGACGGTGGCTTTTTGGTTGCGGAAAAGTACGACGCCGATGGTCAGGTTCGAGGGGAACCTGACCATCGGCGTCGTGACTACTTTTCCCCGCGCGGCGGACAGTTTGTGCCTTACGCCTGAACTGACAACTCGACTCTTTCGAAGCCCATGGCGGCGAGCCCCGACTGCCAGTCTCGGCTTGCGGCTACTGTCAGCGCTTCCACGTGGATTGGCTTGGGTGGAGCCACATGACCCTCACCCCACTGGCCGAGCAAAAGATGAATCTCGTTGTCCGGGTGTGCCGCGGCCAGAAGTGGATTCATGTGATTCTCAACATGGGAGACGTCCGTGCTGTTTTGCATATACGCCACAACGTTTCCCCTCGGTTCTCGGTAGAGCCCGAGAAGGTCGGTTGTGACGTCCTCAGGAAGCTGATCCATTGGATCCTCTCCACGGACGCCGTAGCAAACGTCAGCAAAACGTTCCACTGCTGCTAGTTCGTATTTAGCTATGTTCGTCTGCGGGTTGGAAACGATTGCCAACGAGCCGGGGAAGTGTGCCGAGAAGAACAACGATGCAAAGCCACCACCGGATGCACCGTAGAAGACAATCTGCTGCTCCCCCCATGTTTCCGTTATGTGACTGATAATGGCCAACAAGTTCTTCTGGATGTTCATCCGCGAGTTGCCAACGAACCATCCCAAGTTCAGTCGGTCGGTAAGGACCAGGCTCGGGTCCGATATGAAGATTCGATTCACGGCTATATCGGATGAGACACCCATGCCGGCGAAGGCGGGTAATGTCCACCTCGGGTCGATGGCTCCTTGGAAGAAGACAACGGTCGTGTCGAAACCCCTGTTTTGAACGTTGACGTCAATGGGGAGGCCGTTCTCGACGACAATCTGATAGCCCTGCGGGATGGCTGACGCTCGCAGGAACGACTCCATACCCTTGTAGTTGGTGACCATATGTACCGAAGGGTCGATGATCCGGGGCCGCGTGGGACAGGGGTGGTCCGGGCCCTCATTCTGACCGTTCAGGAAGTACGCCTCAGCACACAGCTCACAAAAACCAAAGCCCATATCGAACGCATAAGTACGACGTTCAGCGAAGTGTTCTATATTCCCCACCAAGATAAGATACCGGACCCGTCCTCCGGCCGACGAACTCGCCGGTCGGCCAGGCACTGAAGCTGGCATGTCATCAGGACTCCACTCGTCTTGCTACGCTGGGGGAATTCTCTTCCGACAATGTGGGAGTTCATTTTGCCCGGCTTGTTCATTTACGGCAGTTGCGTGTCCCGCGACACGTACCCCTTCCTCGACAAAGACTGGACCATCGTCGAATACGTCGCCCGTCAAGGGATGATCAGTGCCGCCTCCCCCAGGGGCGTTCTCCGTGGAGAGAGCGCACTCACATCCAAGTTCCAGAATCAGTGCGTCCGAAATGACATCCGGTCGTCCCTCTTTGCCACGATCGATAAGGCGGCGAGCGAAACTGACCTCTTTGTTCTGGACCTCGTGGACGAACGGCTGGGAGTGTACGAGCTCGGAGGTGGTTCATACATCACGCAGAGCTGGGAACTGGGAGAAAGCAAACTTCTACAACAGCAGGACATCGAGCCTCGCCTCATCGCCTTTGGGTCCGAGGAACACTTCAAGCTCTGGTCGCAGTCGGCAAGTGTAGTGATCCGTAAGATCAAAGACACAGGCCGTCCAATTCTTGTCCTGGCCCCGGAATGGTCGGAGAGCTCTGACAGCGGACACGCGGACCTCATATACCGGGGCCTCTACGCTGCAACGTACAACAAGGTTTATCAGCGCTATTTTGACCACCTTCGGGCCGAGGGTTGTACCGTGCTATCCATCGGGCAAGACACAGTCAAGGCCGCCGCAGGCCACCAATGGGGCCTGGCGCCCTATCACTATGTAGATGCGGTTTACCACAAGATGCGGGATGCGATAACAGCCGCCGTAAAGTAGCGGCCCCGATACCGCGCAGCCCTCATTTCTGATCCAGATTCAACAGCAGGGACCACGATACAGAAATCGTGGTCCCTGCTGTCGTTGACCTACTTTGCGGCCTTACATATCCGCGAGCGCTCCACCCGGGTTCTCGATCGCGTCAGCCACGTACCGCAGGAAGCCCGCAGCCGTTTCGCCGTCGCACACCCGGTGGTCGAAGGCGAGGGTCAGTTCGGTGACCTTGCGGACGGCCAGCTCACCGTTGACCACCCAGGGCTTGTCGATGATGCGGCCCACGCCCAGCATCGCTACCTCGGGGTAGTTGATGATCGCTGCGGATCCGTCCACGCCGAACACGCCGTAGTTGTTGAGCGTGAAGGTGCCCGAGCCCAGCTCGGTTGGAGTCGCTTTACCCTCACGGGCGACGGCGGTAAGGCGGCGGATCTCCGCGTCCAGCTCACGGGCGCTCAGCCCATGCGCGTTGCGGACCGAAGGAACAACGAGACCGCGGTCCGTCTGGGCCGCGAAGCCGAGGTTGATGCCATCGAAGCCGACGATCTCCTGCGAGCCGTCCACAGCAGTTTCAAAGCGGGTGTTCAGGGCCGGGTACTTTTTTAACCCAGCCGTGACAAAACGGGCGATGAAGGCCAGCAGACCGGGGGTATCGTGCGGTGCGCGCTTCTTGAGCTCAGCCCGCATCTCAAGCAAAGCCGTTGCGTCGACATCCACCCAGACCGTTGCCTCGGGTATCTCGGAGCGACTGCGGGTCATATTCGCCGCAACAGCCTTGCGGACCCCACGCACAGGCATCCGGGCGGAAACGCTCAAGCCGGTCCGGCTGTCAACGGAACCTTCGGCAGCGGCCGTCACCTCTGCCTTGGACGGAGCAACGGCAGGAGCCTCCGGCGCTGAGATAGCAGCCTCCACATCCCGGCGCATGATCAGACCGCTTGCACCCGAACCCGCAATCGCGTCGAGGGAGACTCCATGATCGCGGGCCATCTTGCGCACGAGCGGCGAGATGACAGCACTCAACCTGCCGGGGATACGGGTCCCGGCAACCGCCGGTTCCATCATCGGTTCAGCAGCGGGCTCAGCCACGGCACCAAGATCGACGACGGCGACACTCGCCTTGCGCGGCCGGGTGCGACCACCGGTCGCGCCACCAGGGGTGCCATAGCCGATCAGCACGTTGCCGGAACCGGCCTTCTCCTCCGTGCGATACGTCTCCGCGGCAGCCTCAACTGCAGGCGAGGCATCAATACCGGAGGAGACGGCAGTGGGCGCCACAGACACGGCTGCGGCAGCGGGCGCCGCGGCCGCAGCGCCAGCCCGGGCGATCGAGATCAGCGGTTTGCCGACGTCGAGCGTTTCCCCGGCCTGACCGTGAAGCTCGGCAACCGTACCGGCGTAAGGCGAAGGCACCTCCACCATTGACTTGGCGGTCTCTACCTCGGCAATCGGCTGGTCAACCTTGACCTCGTCACCAACGGCGACAAGCCAGTTCACCAGTTCAGCTTCGGTGAGGCCTTCCCCCAAGTCGGGCAGTTTGAAGACCTGCATATCTGAGCTCATGGTCAGTCCTCCCATTGAAGGTCGTCAACGGCGTCGAGGATGCGATCGACGCTTGGCAGGTAATAGTGCTCCAGCTTGGGAGACGGGAACGGTACGTCGAAGCCGGTCACACGGAGGATCGGCGCCGCGAGGTAGTGGAACGCGCGTTCCTGGACGCGGGCCACGATCTCGGAGGACACGGACGCGAAGCCATGCGCTTCAGCGATCACGACGGCGCGTCCCGTCTTGCGTACGGACGCGCAGACGGTCTCGTCGTCGAAGGGGACCAGCGTGCGGACGTCGATGACTTCCAGGGAGCGGCCTTCTTCAGCGGCGGCAGCGGCAGCGGCGAGCGCGGTGGGGACGGACGGCCCGTAGGCGACGAGCGTGGCGTCTGTGCCGGGACGGGCAACAGCCGCGCGGCCCTCGGTGGAGGTTCCGGCGTCGTGCTCTGCTCGCAAGGCACCCAAGTCAACCTGGTCCTTGGACCAGTAGAGCTTCTTGGGTTCCATGAACATCACGGGGTCATCAGAGTCGATAGCTTCGCGGAGCATCCGGTATCCGTCGGCCACGGTGGCCGGCGTATAGACCTTGAGGCCGGCGGTGTGGGCGTAATAGGACTCGGAAGAGTCGCAGTGGTGCTCCACTCCCCCGATGCCGCCGGCGTAGGGAACACGGATCACCAAAGGCATTTTGAGCTTGCCCTTGGTGCGGTTGTGCATCTTGGCCACGTGGCTGACGATCTGCTCGAAGGCCGGGTAGGCGAAGGCGTCGAACTGCATTTCGATGACAGGGCGCATGCCGTTGATAGCCATGCCCACTGCCATGCCGACGATGCCGGATTCTGCCAACGGGGTGTCGAAGCAGCGCTGTTCGCCGAACTCGGCCATGAGGCCGTCGGTGATACGGAAGACGCCGCCCAGCATTCCCACGTCTTCGCCGAAGACCAGGACGGAAGAGTCGGCGCGCATGGCATCGGCCATGGCCGTGTTCAGCGCCTTGGCCATGGTGAGGCTTTGCGGGCCGGTGGCTTCGGCAGTGGCCGCGGCGGAAGCGGCGGCGCTGGCGGTGGCTGCGCTGACGTTGCCGTTAACGGTGGTGGTGACGGTCATTTTCCGCTCTCCTCTCGTGCGAGTTCGCTGGCGAGCATCTCGGACTGTTCTTTCAACTGCGGGGTTTGCTTGGCGAAGACGTACTTGAAGAGGTCAAGCGGCTGGACGGGGACGTCCTCGCCCAGGCCTTCGCGGAGCTGGGTGGCGACGGTTTCGGCGTGCTCAGCAATCCTGTTGCTGGCCTCATCGTCGAGGAGACCATTGTCCGTGAGGTACGACTTCATACGCGCCAGCGGATCCTTTGCCTGCCATTCGGCGACTTCGCTGTCCGGGCGGTAGCGGGTAGCGTCGTCGGCGTTGGTGTGGGCCTGCATGCGGTAGGTGTGGGCTTCGATCAGCAACGGTCCTGAGCCGTCGCGGGCCAGCTTCACGGCACGGTCCATCACGGCGAGCAGCGCCACGAGGTCGTTACCGTCAACGCGCTCACCGGCCATGCCGTAGCCAACAGCCTTGTGGGCCAGCGACGGTGCCACGGACTGGTGGCTGAGCGGTACGGAGATGGCGTATTTGTTGTTCTGGACGAAGAAGATGACGGGAAGGTGGAAGACGGCGGCGAAGTTCAGGGCCTCGTGGAAGTCGCCCTCGCTGGTGGCGCCGTCGCCGCACATCGCCATCACAACGGTGTTTTCACCGCGCAGCTTGGCAGCGTGGGCGACGCCCACGGCGTGCAGCAATTGGGTGGTGAGCGGGGTGCACTGGATGCCCACGTTGTGCTCGGTGGGGTCGTACCCGCCGTGCCAGTCGCCGCGGAAAATGGTCATCACCTCAACGGGGTCCACCCCGCGGGTCATGACGGCGACGGCATCACGGTAGGTGGGAAAAAGCCAGTCCCCCTCGCTAAGGCACATGGCAGCTGCCACCTGGCAGGCTTCCTGGCCGTGGCTTGAGGGGTAGACGGCCATACGGCCCTGCCTGACGAGCGCAGAGTTCTGGTCGTTAACGCGGCGGCCGACGACGAGCTGCTCGTACGCGGCCATCAGTTCAGCATCGCTGGGCGTGGGGTATTCATGGCCGGGTTCGGTGCCTTGCTCGTCATGGGAGCGGAGGGTGCCGTCCGGGTTCACCATTTGGATCTGGTGCCGGGCGGGAAGCATGTAGTCCTCAACGCTGATGCCGAATTTTGTCCGAACGTCAGCAGCTTGGTCCTCTACAACCGTTTCCGGCGCAGAGTGGTCTGCGTGGATCGTCATTGGTCCGTCCTTCTCTAGCCACTATGTGCTTCCAGTATGTTCCCCCGCGATATTTCGTATCCAGCTTTCGGCTGAATCATGGAAGACCTTGCCTAAAATGGGTATTCTGAAAGACAGATTGCAATTGTGAGCTGGGTAACGTGCCCTTGCTGTAGACGGTTTGGAGAGCGCATGAGTGAGGCCGAGGCGGAGCAGACTGCCATACCCCTGGACAACGTGGACCGGGACATCATCCGCGAACTCACCACCGACGGCCGCATGTCCATCACGCAGGTGGCCGAGAACGTCCACATCAGCCGCGCCCACGCGTACTCCCGCATTGCCCGGCTCACCGGCGAGGGCGTGCTGACCAAGTTCACTGCCTTGGTTGACCCCATCAAGGCAGGCCTACGGTCTTCTGCCTACGTGACGCTGAAGGTTCAGCAACATTCGTGGCGCGAACTGAAGGAACAACTGCGGGCCATTCCCGAGGTTCACCACATTGCACTGGTGGGTGGGGACTTTGACGTCATTCTTCTGGTGCGTGCTACGGACAACATCCATCTCCGCCGTGTGATCTTCGACCAATTGCAGTCCATGGACGGTGTGCTGGATACCCAGACTTTCCTTGTGTTTGAGGATGTTGACACCCGCTAGGCGCTCCCGGCGGCTCCTGGCTGGGAGAGGGCACCCATTTCCGAACCTTAGACTGTCCCCGTGCCCCTCAAAACTGCCCCCGCTACGCGCGTCATGGGCGTTGTTGTTGGGGCATGCTTCTTGGCGGTATTTCTCTGGCTGATCGCAGCGTTTCAATTCTTCTACAACCCGCCTCAGGCGACGCCCCACCGCACCGACGCGATCGTTGTCCTGGGTGGCATGAGCAAGGAACGGTTACCGGTGGCGTTGGAATTGCAGGAGAAACTGGATATACCCGTTCTGGTCGTCTCAACCACCGGCTTGGCCGGCAACGTGGAAGGGGACGCACTATGCCAGGAGAACGCGGGCGAAGGCGATCCTGATCTTGTGTGCTTCCGTCCGTCTCCGTTGAACACCAGGGGTGAGGCTGAGGCTTTGCGCGGATTGATTGCGGATCATGGCTGGAAATCCGTGACCGTGGTGACGTCTGAATATCACCTCATGCGTGCAGGCACCCTGATTGGCCAGTGCACGTCCGCCGAGGTGCAGATGGTTGGATCTAAGCCGGACCTTTCCTCGGGCGCGTGGATTGACCGGTTCGTGATCGAAACGGGCGGATTGATCGACACCTGGATGCGGCCGGAGTGCTCTTCTCACTAAGGTAGTGGAAGGAACAGTTCGATAACCGGCCTTACAGCCGCCATCCAGGGAAGGTACAAACGGTGAGTCAAGAACCCGCGCGTCCGCTTCCGGCTGGTCGCCATTTCAAGCGCCGCCGGTTCGGACTCCGGCTCTTTTCGGGTTCTGTCCGAGCAACAACCACCCATCCTCGACCATCGTCTGCCGCAACCCCGATAGTCCAGACAAAGGCCTACGAACTGCAGCAGTTTAAGCGCCGAGTGGCCCTGGTTCTCGTAGTCCTGGTCGTTGTCGCCGTCCCAACATTGATAGTTGCCTTGATTTTTGCCGGCTAGAGCCCAGACGGTTCCGAATCCGCTCGGATTCTGGCTCAGCGTTGCGCTCAGATAGGATGTGAAGGTCTCTGTCTGCCGCAAAATCGCTCTATGGGGGAAAATCGTGCCCAGCATCATGCCCATTTTTGGTACCCGTCCGGAAGCCATCAAGATGGCGCCCATTGTCCACGCACTCCACGAATCGGCAGAGTTCGATTGCATCGTCACGGTAACTGGTCAGCACCGTGAGATGTTGGACCAGGTCAACGAATTGTTCGGCATCACGCCCGACCACGATCTCGACATTCTTCAGCCCGGCCAGTCCCTCTCTGACATCATGACCCGCACCATCACCGGTCTTGACAAACTTTTCGCCGAAAAGAAGCCTGACGCTGTCATCGTTCAGGGTGACACGACGACTTCAACAGCTGGCGCCATCGCAGCGTTTTATCACGGCATCCCCGTAGTCCATGTCGAGGCTGGACTCCGCAGTGGCAATTTGTACTCTCCCTTCCCCGAAGAAGCCAACCGTAAGATCACCAGTCAGATCACGGCGCTCCACTTGGCTCCCACGTCGACCAGTCGAGCAAACCTTCTCGCTGAAGGTGTGCCTGCTAAGGACATCGTTGTCACCGGTAACTCTGTTATTGACGCGTTGTTCACCACGGTAGACAAGAAAATTCCCTTTACTGACCCCCAATTGGAGGAACTTGCGGCCAGTGGCCAAAAGATTCTCTTGGTCACGACACACCGCCGCGAAAACCAGGGCGACGCAATGCGCGGCGTTGGCCGTGCGCTTGCCCGAATTGCCGACGCCGAGCCAAACCTCGTCATCGTGCTGCCGGCTCATAAGAATCCCGTCGTGAGGGAAGCCGTTCTGCCTGCGCTGGATGGCAAGCCGAACGTGATTGTGACCGAACCACTGGCATACGGAGAATTCACTCGAATGCTCTCAATGGCCCACATCGTCCTCACGGACTCCGGTGGAGTCCAGGAGGAGGCACCCAGCCTTGGCAAGCCCGTGCTTGTGATGCGCGAAAACACTGAGCGTCCTGAGGCCGTTGTTGCCGGCACGGTTACCCTCATCGGTACTGATGAGGAAAAGATTGTTGCAGAAGTTGACCGCCTGCTGAACGACCCGCTTCACTTCGACGCGATGGCCAACGCGGTGAACCCGTATGGCGACGGTCGCGCTTCAGAACGCACTGTCGCCGCTATCGCTGAGCTACTCGGAGTTGGCCAGCGAATCGATGAATTCGGCATGACAGTTTCCGTCTAACACCACCATATTGGTGATAGGGCCGTCACACACTTTACTGTGAGTTGACGGCCCTTTCTTTTGCTTGAATATTTCTGTCAAGTCATTGAGTTTCGCCTGCTACCCCGTCATTCTTTTGCCATAGGTCCAAGGTCTCACCCTACGAGCCCAAGGATCCTCCGTGGAAAAGTTCAGGTCCAAAACATCCACTGCCAGCACACTGACCGCCCGTCATGTCGCCGCAAGCCTTCTGGCCGCATTTGTCCTGGTGGCAGGTTCCGTTCATGGAACAGCGGCCCAAGCGGCAGCACCCCCTGTATACCCCATTAGTGGCTATTTCATTTTTGGGAGCAGCAGCGACGCCATAAATGCACAAAAACTCTCTGACATCAAAGCCGTTGGCGGGGACACTGTCCTCACCTTTGGTTCGCGCATTAAGCCAGCCACTTTGAGCGATATCCCCGCCGATTGCACGATTAACGGAACGAACTGCGCTCAAGCTGCAGCATCGGGCATAAAGGTCAACCGGTACTTTACATACTCGGACAGCGCATTGTGGGGAACGCCTTCGCATGTTTGCCCTCGCGATGTTTCCCTCACGGGCAACGGCAAGCCATTCACTGTGCTCGTACTTCCAAACCAAGGCAGCAACTGCACGTCATCGAATGGACTCTACGATGTGGTGGTCGTTAGCGGTGCGACCGCAGCCGGTACTTCCGGCGTGAACATCTCATTAGCAAAAACAGCTACATCGCTGGGCATGAAATACTACGCCGGGATGCCCTTGCCGGTGGCACGCACCGACTACGGCTATCTGCCGGATGTCAGTTACCTTCCAGCGTTTACTCAGTTCACGGATCGTTTTCTGCGTTACCAATCCAAGGTGATCAATGTTTCAGGACTGGGTGGCTTCTACTTGTCCTACGAGATGCCAGTCACCAGCGGCTCAACATTTGACCCTATATTGAACATCTACCGAATCCAGAACCAAGCCATTGCCCGGCTACATCCGGATCGTGGCGCGATTGTGAGTCCCTATTTGGATGGAAGATATAACGTAGGTCTTACGACTACCCAAGTCCGCGATGGTGCTGAAAAAATTGCAAACACGGCCGGCAATAACCATCTCTCCATCGCTATCCAGGATGGAATGGGAACAGGCAAATCTGGGGCATTCTTCGGAAACGAAGCAAATAGCCCGGTGGATCAGTATGCGGCCTCCATCGTCGGAAGTGGGTCGTGGGGAAGCAAATACCAAGCGCCCATCCGCGACTACTTCGCGGCTGCTGCAGAAGGAGTCGACGGCACAGGCGCCGAGCTATGGGCGAATCTGGAGGGCATGGCCCCCCTGACCAGCCAAAACCCATGCGATACCAATACCAGGGGCCAGTCAACGAAAGCGCGAATTGACCGTCAACTCCAGCAACTGGGCAACGTTCCCATGAAGGTAATCTCTTACATGTGGGACGGCTTCTACACTTGCCAAGGCGTCTGGGGGCCTCTGTCCGATCGAATGAAGGCCGGAAACACCACACCCGTCATCACAGATTCGATCTTCTACGGCAATGGGAATGTTCTGGTCACGGGGCACAATTTGAGTGGCGGGACTGTGAACATTAAGTGGACGGACACCGCCGGCCGGACCTACGAAAAGACCGTTACCGCTTCCAGTTATAACCCAGATTATGGTGAGCAGCGCGGCATCAATCCACGGCTCGAGTCCGTAATTGCCAGCCTGGGTGCCACCTCTCTGGGTATCGGCAAGTACTACATGATTAACGTGACCAACGGTTCAGGCGTGAAGAATGACGCCTACTACTCCGACCGCGGTTAAATAGCAAAGGCGTCTTCTACCCTTAACAGGGTAGAAGACGCCTTTGTGGTACCAGCAGTAGAGACTAGTGGGAGAACGTGCCGTTCCCCGAGCCCCAGGCCGACGTAGAAACCGTCACCAACGAATTAACATTCTCCAAGGCGGCCACCCACTCCAAATTGCTGACCTCCGCCGAGGGAAATGCCCCCGGGCGGACCTTCAAAGACTTGGAAGCCGGAAGAATCGCGAAGGACACTTCAGGATTCTTCTGGTTCTTGGGAACGTGGATCCGCAAGTTCCGCGTTGCCGGAGACTGCTTGAGCACCTCAGTGTATGCGGTTGAACCGCCCACATTGACGATGAGCTTGTAAAGGCCCGCCGACTCCTCGCTTACACCGTGCGCGACCGTCGCCACCAAGTCCGTGCCCTTGCCCTTGATGCGTTCGTGCGTTACTGCCACGGATCTCTGGTCATGGCCCAAGGTCCAGCTAAGGTTCTGCTCGACGCAAGGAAATCCGCTCGTCTCTTGTTTGGTGTCGGGCGCAATTGTTTCCTCGACGAAGATCCGCTCCAGAAGTCCGGCGAACCTTTGTTCTGCATTCAAGGGTCCCAAGACCGTTGCCCGGGCCGCCGTTAGAATTCTTGAGGTGCTCGCATTGGAAGATGCAAGCCTGGCTAGTTTCATCGCCAGCTCGCCCTTCTCCCGCACAGACACCGATGCTGTTCCAGCGGGGCAGATATTCATGGTGCCTACACCGCGTGGAACTACCACCAAAGAGCCCGATGCCAGGGCAAACGGCAATGCCTCCGAAGGCAAGGGACCAGGAATGCTGGCATCGAATGGTGCGACAATAACCGTGGCCTTCAGGGCTGCGGCCAAGGCCTCAAGGTCATTGAATTCCTGCGGTGACTCCTCAATGAAGAGCTCCATCGAGGGCCAGTCGGACAAGTCGCGGAAAGCTGCGGCCTGCTTGGTGAAATGCAGCCGTCGCTTGCCTGCAACGACTACGCGCTGTTGGCGCTCGCGAACTCGGTCCGTTGCCATCCGGAATGAACGGTCTGCAAGATGCGGCAAGTACTCGACAGTCTCGAAACCGTCACCCAACAACCCGGCGGCAACGGTTTCGTTAAGGACGCCGAGGTAGTCCACTCTGGACGCCAAGCGCTTAACTTTCTCGCTGCTGTTGGAATACTCAGCACCAATCACTGCCAACCTGACGCCCGCATCGAGCAGTTGATCCCTCCCTGCCTGTGTTATGCCACAGTCAAGCCCAGAAACGATCAGTAGCTCAGGCAGGTCCTTCACGGACTGAATGAATTTTGCAGCGTTGATGACAAATTTGAACTCACCATTGGGGTCCGGCACCAAAACGCTCTTGTACTTGGCAAGGTCCAGCGCTTGCGCGTTGTGGCCCAACGTTTGGAGTGCGCGCATGGCAACGGAAGATGTTGAGGTTACTCTGCGGAAGCCGACGCCAAGAACTGCAATTGAGCGCTCCGTTGAAGGGGCACTGATTTCGATGTGCTCTCGCGCGGTTGAGACCTCCCCTGAACCTAATGGCTCGGCACTCTCGCGGCCAGCCTCGACGGCGTCAAACTGCGTAAACCAAAGACTACGCTCGGTGGCATCCAAGCCCGTCCACGAATCGTCCGAAAGCACGGACTCCAATGCCATGACCCGGGCAGCGGCAGAGTAGTTCCGAAGGAAACGATCGTGCGTCGCTCGGCTCAAATCCTCCAGTGAAGGAGACGCGAGCACAGACCTAATCTTGGAATCCAGTTCGGCAATAGAGTCAACGCAGATTATTTCAGGAAAGGACGCCAGGTCCTCAGCGTCTGGTACCACAGACACGATCGGAATACCCATCGCGGCGTACTGGATGACGCGGCTCGGATACTGGAAGAAGCCGAGCTTGTCCAGGCCGTCAAACCATGTTTCGAGGCCTTGGTGATCTCGGAAGTACTGAGGAATGTTGATAGCAAGAGCAGTTCTGGCACCGGCCTCAACTACTTCCTCATCGCTATCTAGGAAGCCACCACCGATGTGATAGTAGTCCCGCCCCACGTTGCCATGGATCCGAATACTTGACGACAGCGAACCGAGGTCGAAGTACCTTGTACGGCGAACTTCGTCGTGGACGTTGCCCAAGAACATCGCGTCCGATTCCCGTGGCTGTGAGCCGAATACGTACGGAAACGCCGTTTGATCTGTCCAGAATGGAAAGTTAACCCCCGTCGGACGCCCGAACATGGATTCGTAGAAGTCCAAGACCCTGGCGGTTCCGCAGTGCAGCACCACGTCGTAGCTTTCTACTACAGGACCATACGAAAGGTCCCACAGTACTGGGTCATCAGACAGCCATGCCACCAAGCGTGCACCGGTGCGTTTAGCCCGCTCCAACAAGGGCATGGGCAAACTGGCGGGACGGAACACAAAGATCACGTCGGGACGGAAGTCGATGACCTTGTCCAACGTGGCGTTGAGGACGTGCAGTTGGCCAGGACCAGTAGCGAATTTGTAACCGTGTCCGACCTTGCCGGTGTTCAGAACCGTATGACCGGCTGCCACCAAAGCCCGCTCAAGTGAGCTAGCAACGTGCGTTTCGACAATGCCATCAAACAAAGCAATTTTCATGATGTTTCCCTAAACCGTCCAGGACGGATCTGAACTGGTAGATGCCTCACGAACGTTGAACCGATCCGCAATAGCGACCAGTTCCGAAGACTCGTACACAGTGCCAGGTGCCAAGGCTTCCTGCACCAGCAGCGGTTTCCAGCCGGCAGATACAGGTGCAATCCAGGCCCCCGAGAGAACGCCGAAGCTTTCAGTGTCTTCTGGCCAACTATCACCGAGGTAATCGCTATCGGCTTTATGTGAACTCGCGGTGACTGCCTTGCCCGTAACGCGCGGCTGGGCATCGTGAAGTGTGTATAGCTTCAAGTCGCCGACGTAGTTGGGGGCGTAATCAAACGCTTCCGACAGAACGGCTATAAACCTCGTTTGTGGCTGGAAGTTCTCGATGTCTTGCGGAGTCCGCAGGATGATTGTCGCTTCAGACAGGCCTCGTCGCTGCAAAACGGCCCGGATTTGGCTGTCCTCTGGACCAACCCGGCAGACAACCACGATGCTGGAGAGCTCAACAGTCTGTTCCTTTGCTTGGCTGATGAGCCGTTCCAAGGATGCCAACGACGACGCGACCAAAACAGCGGTGACATCCTCTTGGGGCACCCTCCACTCAAGCCCGGCCATGCCGTAGATCTGCTGCATTCTGTGGGCGTAAGTGTGCTGCTGCAGGGTCCTACGCCATGCCCTATGGGTCGCCCGCTCGCGGAATACGTGGTCACCCACTAGCCGCCCGAGAACTTCCCGTGCCTCGGGCTGGGTCCGGACTGTGAAGACCTCGTCGGCAGCATATGCTCCTGAAATGGCCTCTGACTCGACGCTGACAACAGCCGTTTTGCTGCTGCTGAGCTCAAAGATTCGGCGCGCACACATGCTCTTCGATTGGGGGACGGAATTGACGTTAAGGAAGACCTTGTGGTGACCATAGGCCCGGACCATTGCCTCATAAGGCAGCGATCCCACCACGAAGTGGGCATAGGATTCGGGGAAGGCATAATTTGGATCGCCACCGAGCGCCCGAGAATATATCGAGAAGCCAAGTTCCGCCGAAGGGGGAAACAGCAGATCCATTTGTTCCCGGCGCTCCGGGAATTTGTGTGCAAAATACTGGCCGGCAAAAGCTATATTTCCGACACTCGACTGAGGATCGCGCAGAGGCCTGTGAATTCTCGGCTGCGCTGCGAAGGGTAGTGTTGCCACGTTGTCATGGCCCGCAGCGGACGAGTACGCCTCGATCAACGACTCCTCGGACGTGAGGATAACGTCGAACTCCTTTGCTGCTGGCAGGAATTCCTCAAAGTGGGGCGGATCCTCTTTATTCCAAAAAACCGTAGGAATTCCCTGCTGACGGCAGGCTTGGATCAACGCATAGAAGGCAGGCTTAGGACCGCTGGGCCCAGTGATCTGATAGGCCCAATCGCCGTCATTTCCATTCCAAGCCGACTCGATCAGCATGATATCGGGGCGAAGACGCTCTAGGGCTTCGGAGTAGTCCTTTGTGGAGATCGGCCAGAGGCGGGCTTCCGGAGCGAAGCACTGCGTGGAGAATTCATCCAGCACCACACCTACCGAGGGGAGCTCCCTTGTGGAATCAGGTAGGGCGTAGGAAATATCCAGACCAAATGAGGCATTAACGAGGTTAAACAGGCCATGGTGGACGTCGCTCGAGTTCATCACTTTCACGCTCCAATCAATTCTGCATGGTTGTACGATTTCGACAAGCTTTTGACAAAAAATCGGGGGTGGGCTTGCAAAAATGCCTGTACTGCGGGACGGACATCAATAGCTGTTGAGTCGACAATAATCACAGGCGTTTTGGGTCGGAGCCAGTTGAAGTAGAGTGCCGGGATGCTGTTAGCGAGTGTTTCACCGGAAGAAATTCCGCCGAAATCGATAACGACAATGTCAGCCGAGTGGGCAGTGATGCCTGAAAGTGAAGCGGCTGGGACTGGACTGGAAGGCAGGAGCTGGCAACTTGCCATTTCCTTGGCCTGGGCAGCACCAGAAACTGCGCGGAAAGCAGCCAATTCTCGGTCTGACTCCACTAACCCTGCTACACGGGAAGGGCGGGGCTGGAGATGAGCCAGGCAGTTTGCAATCCATGCCGTCGAGATTCCGGATCCCACGTGCACTGCAGTAGTCGGCAAATGATGACTAAGGGCCTCAAAAATGCCGTTCGCGGCGGCCACCGAGATGTTACGGCCATCGGTGTGTCGAGTCATCCCAACCCAGTCGCGAATCTGTTCCGTTGGAAAGTGGAACTCTGTTGCCGCCGAGTGCTTGGAGGGGCCCGCAGTGGTGGCCAGCTTAGCCACATCAGCTTCATTCAGACGAACACGCCTATCGATTGAGTCTGCCGATTTCGCGATTCCGGCCAGGTTCTGGGTCTGTTCCGATGTTTTTTGCGTACTCTGTCGTACAGCTGCAAGCGAACGGCGAAGAGTGAACGTTCCCTCAAAAAGGACTGGAACAGCGATAGCTATCCCCGTAACAACGATAAAAATGCCCAGGTTTTTGGTTTCAACGAAGTGGATCAGGCCTCCGGCAAAAATCAGAGCACCGATCGCCAGACCCAGGATCCCTCTGGGCGTTCGTAAAAATCTAGTTAGCGGTGAGTCACTCTTAGGTCTTAACATTCTGCAATGCTCCGTGAAGTCGTTTCGTGCATCGAACTGCTCTGGGACGTATTAAATTTTCTAAGCCAAACCGGCGACCGACAGAACGCGACTCGCGTCCGGCAACATCTGCCTGCAAGTCGTAGTCATGAACCGCGGCGTGCTGCCCCGGGGCAGGACAGCAGACTGGGCCAAGGCGACGTACAGCTATTCGCGTACGCGCCTTCCTCGACTGGTTGAGGCATCCATTCCATCAAGATTCGGCGCGGTAAATCCGAGTCCTTTAAGTCCAGCAGCCCAGTCATCGCTTACTGCAATATTCAAGACGTCGGTTATGAGTGCCTTAGGCGGAGCCGCGTGCCCGTCGCCCCAATCGTCCCCCATCAATTCAAATACAGCGTTACTGTAGTGCAAATTCTCAACAAATGGATCTCGGTGCCCATTGATGTGAAATGTGTCCATGCTGTTTTGCATGTAGGCAACGGTGTTGTCTACTGGTTTGCTGTACACCTCAACTAGATCCGTTGTAACGCTGTGAGGAAGTCTTTCCATGGCGTCGCTTCCCGTGACCTCAAAGCAGGTCGCAGCAAAATTGGCTACAGGATCCGGCTCATACCGAGCGATATTAGTCTGGGGATTGGCCACGATCGCGAGTGAGCCCGCGAACTGGGACGAATAGTAAAGAGAAGCGAAGCCGCCCCCAGAAGTGCCGAAGAAGACCAGCTTTTCGCTGCCAAAGGACGAAACGATCTTAGCGATGATGTCCTGCAGAATTTGCTGGAGGCGTTGCTTTGAGTTGCCTACATACCAACTGAGGTTCATTGTTGAACTAATGATCAGGCTGGGATCGGATATGAAGATCCTGTTGACGTCCACATCGCGGGAGACTCCCAACCCAGCAATCATTGGAAGTCTGTATTCCGGGCGGACGGCTCCATGCAAAAAAACCGCTGTCGTCTTGTGCCCACGGTTTTGGACCAAGACATCAATAGGAAGTCCGCCATGGTCAATCACGTGGTAGCCGCCACTTATGCTGCGGGCGGCTAGGAATGCGCCAATGGAGGGATAGCCTGTGATCGCATGAACTTTGGGATCAATATTTCTTGCGCGGGTCATTCTCTACTTTCATGTCTATCGCTCCTGGGGAAGGCAAGCAACTCGAACGGTTGTTGGATCCTAGACAGCCGCGGCGGCTGGAGTGGGTTCACGAGTCAGGGCACCCCGGGTATCAATGACAATTTTGCCGGCCAGAAGTTCGGGCGATATTGCTTTGACGTCATCGTGATCAACTAAGACAACCACTACGTCAGAACGCTTCACGGACTCTTCGATCGAGACAAGCTCCACGTTGTTGCGCCCAGCCAACTGCTTGGGCAATTCCTCGACGTGCGGTTCGGCGACGTTGATGCGGCGGTCCGAGAGAGCCTCGGCCAGGTGTGCTGCGATCTCAATTGCCGGCGATTCGCGGAGGTCGTCGATGTTTGCCTTGAATGCAAGTCCCAAGACCGAAACCTCGGCAGTAGCGGGAAGCGACTCGAGTGATGCCACGACCTGCTGGAAGACCCACTCCGGCTTTGCATCGTTGACTTCACGGGCAGTCCGAATGAGCCTGGACTCTTCCGGTGCAGCTGCAACAATGAACCACGGGTCAACTGCAATGCAGTGGCCGCCAACGCCGGGTCCCGGCTGCAGGATGTTCACCCGCGGATGGTGGTTGGCCAAACGGATGAGCTCCCACACATCGATGCCGAGCTTATCGCTGATAACGGAGAGCTCGTTGGCGAACGCAATGTTGACGTCACGGTAGGAATTCTCTACCAACTTTGCCATCTCCGCTGTAACAGCATCGGTGGTGAGGATTTCGCCTTGGCAGAACACCGCGTAGAGGTGTTTAGCTGTTTCGGCGGCCTCGGCCGTCATGCCTCCAACAATCCTGTCGTTAGTCACGAGTTCGATCATGACTCGTCCTGGAAGTACACGTTCGGGGCAGTGGGCAACCAGGATTGCAGGCTTCGAGTCGGCACCGTCAAGGCTCAAGTCCGGGCGCAAGTTCAAGATGTAGTTGGCCATGTGTTCGGTGGCGCCTGGAGGGGAAGTGGACTCCAGAATCAGAAGCTCCCCCCCTTGCAACTGGGGTGCAATACCGCGCGCCGCAGACTCAATGTAGCTCAAGTCCGCCGAACGGTCTTCCCTAAACGGTGTGGGTACTGCCACGATGTAGGCCTCTGCCTGCGGCGTCAAGGTGCTGGCGCTCAAGTTGCCTTGGCTTACCGCACCCGCCACATGCACACCTAGGTCGGGCTCGACGAAAGGAACCTGACCTGCATTCACGGCGTCCACCGTGCGCTGGTTGACGTCAACGCCGATGACCTCGACGCCATTTGTTGCCAAGATGGCTGCGGTTGGCAGTCCGATGTAGCCCAATCCGATGACGGCTACGCGATTAATGGTGTTCAACGCAATGCTCCCCACATTTGTGTTTATGATTTTTCTAAAGAGTGACGTGTTCTGTGGGATTCCCCCAGAACTGGATCTCCCCGGAGGCGAGGAGCTCATCGTCGGAGGCGGTCCAGGTGTGACCCGACCCACCCCGGTGTTGGTAGTAGTTATATCGGTCTGAGGAATAGATCTTTCCTCCGGACTCAACGATGGCCTTGAGAAACTCTGTGTCTTCCCCGCGGTTAATGTCGCCGAAACGATGCTGTTCGAAGACTTCGCGACGGGCCATAATAGTGGGGCCCATCACCATGTGGCTGAACCGGTGCTCCATATGGTCAAATCTGAATACTGCAGCGTTTCGGCTGGCTATGTACATGAAATGGGCCAGCTTGCCAACGACGTCGGCACCGGAATACATCAACGCGTGCAGTTGGTCCGACAGATAGTTGGGCCCGTAGTAGTCGTCGTCGTCCATCTTGGTCAATACGGCATGGTTCGCCGCACTGGCACAAACATTGAGGCAAGCTCCCAGACTGGTGGTCTCCGGTTCCTGAAGCAGGACCAGGTTCCTCACGTCGTATTTCTCCTGCAGAGCACGGATTTCACTCTTGCCAGGTGTAAATCCGTGAGTCAAAAGGACCAGCTCGACCTCGACTCCGCGTTGGGCCCCAATTGTCCTAAAGACGTGTTCCAGCTGATGCGGCCGAATGGTAGACACAAGGGCGCTAACGGGCTTGGCAATGATGGGTCGCCGGCGGTGTGGCAAGGCGAGCTCAAGGACGTGCTCGGCGCGGTGTGCATACGTGTGCTCAGCCCAAATCCGGCGTTGCGCCAAGTGGACAGAGCGGTCGTTAAGTTCCGGGCTGCGTATGAGCGCTTTAATGACATCTGCCGCTTGTTCGGACGTAGATACGCTGTGTATCTCTCCGTCGGGGAAGAACCGCGGAATGGCATGGCTCCCTGTCGTCACGACAGGAGTACCAGAAGCCGATATTTCGAAGATACGTCGGGCGCACATGCTCGGAGAATCCACAACGGAGTTAACATTTAGAAACACCTTGTAGGCCTTGTAAGCCGTGAGCATCCGGTCGTAGTCCAATGCCCCCACGACGTGCTTGTCATAGGGAGCCGGGAACTGATAGTTCGGCTCCCCGCCTAACTGGCGAGAGAAGATCTCCAGACCGGTCCTAAGTCTGTCCGAACCTTCGATGGCTCCGTCTAGAAGCAAGCGCATCTGTTCTCGACGCTCTGGATATTTATGCGCAAAGTACATACCAGCGAATGCTACGTCGCGGGCGTGCCTGCCCTCCGCCGGACGGACCGGATTGTGAATGACCGGCTGCGCAGCGAATGGAAGCACAGAGATTCGGTCATGCCCTAGAGCTTTGCGATACTCGGGAATTTTGTTCTCATCTGAGGTGAAGACGACATCAAACTCTCTGGCCGCTGGCAGGAAGTCCTCGAAGTGTGGTGGATCTTCCTTGTTCCAAAAGACCGTTGGTACGTCGTTTTCACGGCACCAACGCAAGAGACCGAGAATTTCGGTCTTTGGCCCTGAGGTGCCAGTCAACTGGTACTTCCAGGAGCCGCCATTGCCGTTCCAGGCGGACTCCACGAACAGGAAGTCAATGCGCTTCTCCTGGAGATCACTCAGCCAGGTGTCCTTCTTGAGAAGAACGATCTCCCACTCATACGCGAACGCTCGTGCGGAGAAATCATCCAAGATCACGCCTACTCTGAGATCTGCCCTGCGTGGGGACCAAGAGGGGAACTCGAATGGCTCAAAAGACAGCGAACGACCGTCCTTGTTGCGGACCATGGTTCCCTTAGCAGTGCCAAAAGTGCCAGCGGACTGCGCTTTCTGGCGCCGATACCACTGCCGCAGTTGCGAGAGGCCACCTTTACGTAGGTGCCATGCCGCCGTTCTTAGCGAGGTTGAACTCCGCGTCATGCCCGGCTCCTGCGCATCTTACTTCTAGCCAAAACTTCGGTCATCTGAAGATTCGCACGCGCTTCATCCCTAATTGTGGCAGCGGACAAGTTGTTGCCCTTCGCCAGTTGGCCAGTGAAATCCTGATAGGCCCTGACAGTTTCAGCAGGATCACCGTCCATGATGAGATGGCCTTTATCCAACCAGATAACCCGGGTACACATCTTGGTGATGGTGTCCAGCGAGTGGCTGACGAGGAAGACGCAGCCAGCCTGTTCTCGAAGTTGATCCATTCGTCGCTTGCTGCGGTCGCCAAACTGGGCATCACCGGTGTTCAGGGCCTCGTCCACGAGAAGAATCTCAGGGTCGATGCTCGCCGCAATTGCGAAGCGCAACCTTGAAGCCATTCCGGAAGAATATGACTTCATCGGCAAATAAATGGAATCTTCCAGCCCGCAGAGCTCGACGATGCTCGCAAACTTTTGGTCGATTTCCTGCCGACTCATCCCCATGGCAAGGCAGCCCAGCACAACGTTCTGGTGCCCGGACAAGTCAGGCATGAGGGCCGCGTTGACGCCCAACATGATAGGCGTACTGGAAGCAAAGACAGCGCCCGAAGATGGTCGGACCTGTCCGCTGATGAGCTTCATCAGCGTGCTCTTTCCGGAACCGTTCCGACCAATGATTCCCACGGACTCGCCTCGTTCAACAACTAGAGACAGCTCGTAGAGAGCACGCACAGTGACCGTGTTGGGTCTACGCCCCAACCTGCTCATGAAACTGGTATCCCGGCGTTCTTGGGCGACCGCCTCTGAATCCGTTGTGACCACCCTGTACTCCATGGCGGCCCGGTCCACCACTACACATGGATGCCCTTCAACGTCTAGGACCTGCTCAGCCGCGACCATAAGATTCCTCCCCCTGCCAGAAGAAGACGAGTCCGACCAAAAGCGCGCCCAGCGCCCAGACTGCGAGGGTCGCCCAGGACTGCCAGGTAGGAGGCTGGGCATAGAGAATGCAATTGCGAAGTATGTCAATGACGTTGAAGAGCGGATTCATCTTCAAAACAGCGAGCAATTCCGGATGCGTTACGAAGCGCTCGTACGAATAGAAAATGGCGGAGCCGTACATCCACGCACGCATGAAGAACGGCAGCAAATGCGTCGCGTCATGGACCCGCGAGATGATGCGCGCCAAGATCAACCCAACGCCAAGGTTGAAGAGCGCCTGAAGCAGTAGAGCCGGAATGATTAGCACCCACAGCCAGGTAATTTTCTCCACTGGCGGGATCAACACGATGATCAGGAGCATAGCTAGGATCAGGGGTACGTTTGCCATCATTTCCCTGATATTCAGGCCAATGGGCAACGTAGCGCGTGGGAAGTTGAACGCTTGAACCACGGACTTGTTGCTGTGAATGGATCTGGCGCCGCTGGTGATGGCACCAGAGGTTCCTTGGAAGATAAAAATTCCGATAACCAGGTAGCCAACGTAATTCTCAATGCCACCGCTTGTTTGTAGCAGCAACCCAAAGATCACGTAATAGGTCAGTCCGTTGAAAATCGGGTTGAGCAGGAGCCAAGCGCTGCCCAAGCGGTCACGACGAGTACCGCTCTGGACTCTCGCCCGGGCGTCGTAATAAATAAACTCCCGGAAGTCCCAAAGCTGTACAAGATAGTCCAAGAAGCCAGGGCGCGCGCCGACGCGCGTCAAGCGCCGCATATCCACAGCCAGCGGCTGCACCACTGCTGGCTCTGGCAAAAGTGCCTTTTTCGCCGACATCAGCGGACCCTCCTCCTATAGTTAGACGCCAAAGTTTCATAAGCTTGGCCGTACGCCTGAGCGTTGGCCTGCCACGTCCTCGTTGCTAATACGTACTCCCTGCCGGCGATTCCCATCCGCCGACGCATTCCTTCATCCTCCAGCAACTCCAACAGAACTTCCGCCAGCCGCTCAGGGTCCTCGGCCTTGGTCATCCTGCCGTTGACGCCGTCTTGCACTATTTCCCGGAGAGCATCCAGGTCACTGGCCACGACCGGCCGAGCGGAGGCGAGTGCCTCCACGGGCTTCAGCGGCGTTACAGCCTGGGTCACTGCCGAATTCTTCCGAGGCACTACGAAAACATCCAATGCCAAGTGAAAAAGACGCGCCTGTTCAGGACGAACCCGCCCTGTGAAGATGGTTCGATCTGAAAGTCCCAAACGCTGTACTTGGTCCTTGAGTCCAGGAGCGGCCGTGCCATCCCCTACCAAGACCAGCTTCAACTTTGGCAGCCGTGGCGCTAGCAGCGCAAATGCTGTGACGAGGTCGTCCAAGCCTTCGTAGCCGACAAGGCTACTGACGGTCCCTATATAGAGGTCGTCTGGTTCCAGGCCCAGAGCCTGCCGCGCTACTCCATGGTCCAGCGGTGTTGTGAGATAGGCGCCCCCAACAGCATTGGGGCTGATCAGGATCTTGTCCTCCGGAACACCGATGGCGGCGATGTTCTTCTTCATGGACTCGCCAAGGGTGACAACCAAGTCAGCCGTGTGCATTACATCGGATTCTCGTGCAGAAAAGAGCTCGTACCGTTCGCTGCTGCGGGCTGCTTCATCGCGGCTGGATGCCCACGTATCTGCCAACTGCCCACGGACTTCGTAGACCCACGGAACTTCCAGAGCATTGGCCACTTCCCGAGCCACAAGTCCGTTAACAAAGTGTGTAGTGGTGTGAATTATCGAAGGCCTGAATCCACGGGCAATGGTGAGAAGCGCGGACGCCTGCTGCTGTAAGCGGCCGTCCATGGTGCTGGCTATACGGCCAGGAAGAATCCGCTCGTATCGGACCCCGTCCACGATGTCCCGCTTCCTGGCGGTCAGCGCTCCAATCTGAACGGGGTACCCCAAACGAGTGGCTGCCAGAGTCTCCCAGCCGGCTTCCTGCTGTGCAATCAAGATGGAATGGGCCCGCCGCGCGTATCCGCTTCCCGTGTGGGGTACCGAGTTTGTCAGCAGGTGGAGCACTCGACGCGGTTCCGCTTCCACCGGCGCCGCCGGCAGTGCTGGACTCCAGCCGCTGAACACCTTGAGCTCCGACTCGAGCCGCCGCCGTTGTTTCTCCATGCTGCCTGTTCGCCCTTGAAGGACAGCGATAGCTCCGCTCATATCGCCGTCATACCATCTGCGTCTGGCCACGGCCGCTGGTGTCCGCGTAGAGCTGCCAGCCATCCTCAGGAGAGTGTCTGCCCATTGAGGCTGGCCCGCTGCGACAGCGACCTCAGCAGCTTTACGGGCGGGCTCTGCTTCGACGCCTGACGCTTGCAAGGTCTCAAAGCGACGGATAAGTCCCGCTTCCTGTCCCGCGGCAAGGCTGGCCAACAGGAAGAGAGGTCGACCTGACGACGGCGAAAGCCTTGAGAGGAAGCGTGCAACAGGCCTTGTGAAACCAGGCGGCAGCTTTCTCAAGAATTGAAGTACCAAGACAAACGGGGCCTCGGTTATGTGCTCAGAAATAGTTCCAGCAGTCAGCCTGACATTGCGAAGGAATTGGATCACGACGAGTGCTCCCGGTCTGGGATGGAGCCCGGACGCACAACAGCAGAGATTGCCTCCATGTATTTGACCGCTAGCTGAGCGTAATCTGCGTTGTCGCGAACCCACTCACGTCCACTGGCGCCGGACGCCAACCGACCACGGTCTGCTGCGAGCTCACGCCACAATTGCGCCACGGCCTCAGGGTTCGCGGGTACGACGTCGCCCCCTCCAGCCTCGAGGATGATCCGTTCAGCCTCACCCCGCACGATGGCTGTGACGTGCCTGCCGATAGCAAGGACTTCATACGTCTTGGACGGCACTGTGGTCTCAAAAGACTTCCAGTCGTCGCGGAGGGAAACGATGCACGTGTCCGCCGCACGGTATTTTTCCACCACTTCTGGCCCTTGAAGGGAGGGAAAGAACGTCACCGGTGCGTTCAGTTCACGTGCCAACTTCACCAACTGGGGGCGGCTGGTGCCATGGCCGACAAGAGTCAGATGGAAGGCGTCACCTAAGAGTGCGCTCGCGCGGATGAGTATATCCAAGCGCTGGCTTTTGCCGTGGTTGCCTAGGTAAAGGGCGTGGAAGGTGTCGCGCTGCGTTGCGGGCGGTTCCAGAAACGGTATTGAGTTGAGATCGAGTCCGTTGCTTACAGTGACCACATTTTGCAGGCCCCGATCCCGCAGCGTGTCCGCAAAGCCCTCTGTCACTGTCACCACCAGATCCGCCCGCTGTTGCACGTATTCCACAACGCGCTCAACTAGGCTTTTCACGCTGCCTTGGACCATTCGTGCATCTCGCGCGAGATCCGGCCAGGCGTCTCGCATCTCGACAATTAATGGCACCCTGCGCAATTTGGAGAGGACGTATCCAGTGGCCAGCGTAGGGAGACTCGGCGCAGTGGCAAGAATTGCATCTGGTTTCTTGCCACCCAGCCCTGCGGGAACGGACATGACAGCCGAAAAAAGCTGATCTACGAAACGCGCCAAGGACGATGTGCCCAAGTGTCGCAAGTACGGAACACGGCGGATCGTTTCCCCGTGGGGTCCGTTTTGATGTGAAAAGGCAATCCCAGCCTCCCGGCGGGGCAGGTTGCGTCGGCCGTTGGGATAATGCGCCACCGGAGCCACGACATCGACATCCCACCCAGCCCGCCGAAACTCCCGTGCCAAGGACATCCACCTGCGCTGTGGAGGACTGTGTTCGGGCCAGTACGAGTGTGTGAGGAGCATGAGGCGCATCGCGAATGCAGGATTTTCCGCGGCCTTTTTCCCGGGGAGGGAGTAACCCATCGGCCTACTTGCCGTTGAGGCGGGGTCCGGGGACTCCCTTAGATCGCAGAGCGCGGAAGTAGGCAACACCCAGAAGGATCAACACGAGGACGGTAAGGCCTTGGACAATAGGGTTATTATCAGCAACCGGTGCCAAAGCTACCTTCAGGGGGCCCGCGATGTCCGCGCTGACAACCGGCGGAGCGACCGTCTTTGTGGGCTCGGGTGTGGGAGTGGGCGTGGGCTCAGCGGAAGGCGTTATGGTCTCTGCCGGCGCTTCCGGTTCGACGAAGTAGCCTTGGACCTCAGCATCGGTGGGAGTGACAGGAACTGGTGAGTTTTGAGCCGGCGCGACTGGAACGACTGGTTCAACGACAGGCGGGACCGGGGGCTGCGTGACAGCCGGAACGACAGGTGCGGGCTCCTCGGAAGGCTGAACCGGGGCAGGCGTAGGCTCTGGGTCCAAGGGCGTCGGGGTCGGAACTGGTTCAACAATGGGAGGAACAACTACTGGAGGTATGACCGGCGGCGTCGTAGGCGTTCCCGGGTCGACTGGTTGCCCGGTTTCCTGCCCAGGTCCGGGTTCCGTTTCGGTAGCGATTGCAGGCTGGGTTCCAAGGAACCCAAGAATGGCCAGCATCAAAACCACAAGCGCGGCTCGAACACGTTTGATTCCGGTGCCCAACTTTCCCCCCGTTGAATATGTTTCAGAACGCTGTCAGTGTCCTGTCGAACGCAACCGCCTGAGACTTGGCGGCGCACGGACGTCCACCATCGGAGGGCGACCCGGATTAGTTTATCGTATGGATTAGAGTCGGCCCTTCTCCGCTACTTTACGGCCTTCCAGTTCGGGGAGCGCTCCTGGAGTCCTCATGTCCGTGGCGGTCCTTCGCCTTGCTAGAGTCGTACCTGCCCCCAGCCGAAACCAAGGAAGACATGCCGCTACGCAAGCTGCCTACGTGTGAAGCATCTCCCAATTGGTCCCAAAAACCAGTCTTCCCCACGAAACTCCGACGTTTGGTGGCCGCACTCGCTGGGCTCTCCGTTGCGATACTGGTTACCGCCGGGCCGAGTTCCGTCCAACACGACGAAGCAAAGCTTCAAACTGCTGAAACGCACAGCCCCGAGGCTTCAAACACGCCCAGCCCAAAGGTAGCCGACCCGACGTACCCGATCACCGGATACTTCATCTCCGCTAGCTCTCGAGACGCTACGAACTATAGGAAACTGGCAGACATCAAGGCATCCGGCGGCGATACTGTCATCACTTTCGGAATATCACTCCAGCCTGCCACCCTCGATTCGATTCCCCCCGACTGCCTGATTAACGGGAAGAATTGTGCCAGGGTCGCCGCTGGCTCCCTTAGCATTGATCGCTATTTCACATTCTTGGATGGAAGCAATTGGGGAAGTTCGGCTCTCAAGTGCCCGAACGATCGCAAAGTCACACACAAGGGACAATCCTTTTCAGTGCTGGTTCTGCCCAAACTGGGGCAAGGCTGCGTCTCCTCCAACGGCAAGTACGACGTTGTGGTTGTCGGTGGCAGCAGTTCATCCGCAATTGATCCATCTCATTCGCTGGCAAAAGCAGCCACCAAACTCGGCATGAAGTTCTTTGCTGGCATGCCCGCTCCAGCGAAAAGAACTGAGCTTCCATATCTTCCGGACATCTCCTACCAGGAGACGCTCGCTGCCTTTACTGAGCGGTTCCTGTCCTACCAAGCGACAACCAACGACACACCAGGACTGGCCGGCTTCTACCACCACACCGAGATGCCACTGACCGATAGTCCCGCCTTCGACTCGATCCTAGACATATACAGAGTCCAAAATCGTGCCATTCATCGCTACCTCCCCACACGTCAGGCGGTCGTGAGTCCGTACATCGACGCTCGAGTTGACGGGGGAATCAGTCCAGAAAAGGCGCGCAAGGGGATCCGCAGAATCGCCCAGACCGCGGGAGGCCTTGTGCTAAATATCGCGATCCAGGACGGCATGGGCACCGGCAAAGGCGGAGCGTTCAGCGGCAGCGATGCCAACTCCGCGGTTGATCCCTTCGCGGCGACTATCGTGGGCGAAGGTACATGGGGCAACAAGTACCTCGCCCCCAACAAGGACTACTTTTCCGCAGCGGCCTCAGGGATTTCAGGAACAGGGGCTGTGCTTTGGGCCAATCTGGAAGGGATGGCGCCAGCAACGACTGCAAACGGCTGCGCTGACAGTCTTCGCGGACAGACAACCAAGGCGAGGCTGGACCGCCAGCTTCAACAGATGGGTACAGCCAAGAAAGTCATTTCCTTTATGTGGGATGAGTACTTCACCTGCCAAGGAACTGGCACTTCCCTGACGAAACAAATCGAGGTGGGACTAACAACCCCCATCATCACCGACACGTATTTTTTCCCCGAATCTGGACGAGTCGAGATTGTCGGTTTCAACTTAAGAGGAAGTACAGCCACACTGAAGTGGTCCAGCCAAAAGGGGCAACCACTTGAGAAGTTGGTAAAGGCAAGCAGTCTAAACACCGCATACGGACTGCAGAAAGGAATGAACCCCAAGCTCCAAATGATCACGGTCAACGTCGGTGCCATAACCACCAAGGCCAAGGGGACCTATTCTGTCAAAGTAACCAATGGGTGGGGCGTGAAATCGACAGAGTTTCGTTCCCTGGTCTCCTAGCAACTCCCTCCAGCGACCGCGTCTGAACGGTCAATGAGCTGGCAACTTCTGCACCTTGATAGAATCATCACTGCTGATGCCAACATCAAGGAACACATGACGCTCCCGACAGACACCCAAACTCCCTCTGCTGAGTCCCGTCCCCGACGTCAGAAAAGCGGCAAGAAAACTGCGCGGAATGTACTCCTTGGCTTCGCCGCCGCAGTGCTGGTTGCTGGCCTCATAGGAGGCGCCTACATTTTCAATCTGGCGCAGACTTTCAACTCGGGCACTACGAAGATCGAAACTGCATTTCCTGAAGAATCGACACGACCGCAGAAGGCGGAACCTGTCAACGGCACGGCTGCGATGAACATCCTGGTGATGGGCAGTGACACCCGTGGATCTGCTGAACTCGATGTCGACACCCCTGTGTCTACTGACCAGCGGGCCGACACCCTTATGCTGGTTCACATTCCGGCAGACCGTAAGAACGTCTACGCCGTATCCCTTATGCGTGACTTATGGGTGGACATCCCCGGCAAGGGAGAGTCCAAGATCAACTCGGCTCTTGCCCAGGGCGGTGTCCCGCTCATGGTCCAGACTGTGGAGTCGCTTTTTCAGCAGCGCATTGACCACGTAGCCATGGTCGACTTCGAAGGATTCAAAGGCCTCACCGATGCCTTGGGCGGCGTAGAAGTTGACGTGAAGATTCCGTTTGCTCCGGCCAAGGGCCCCATGAAGGGCCATTATTACGAAGCAGGCAAGCAGACCCTGAACGGCGACGAGGCCCTTGCATTTGTGAGGGAACGAATGTCGTTCAATGACGGCGACTACCAGCGCGTGCGAAACCAACAGGCGTACATGAAGGCGATCATCAGCAAGACAATCGCTCGTGAGACACTAACCAACCCCGTGACTGTCAACAGTATGGTCAGCGCAGTTTCTCCATTTATCAGCGTCGACAAGAGTTTCGACGCCACAGCCATCGGTAGCCTCGCTTTGGGCATGAAGGACCTTCGAGCGAACGACACCGTTATGTTTACTTTGCCAACCCTCGGGACGGGAACTTCGACGGATGGTCAGTCGATCGTCGTCGCAGACACCACAGCCATCTCGGAGATCGCAACGGCTCTATCAAAGGACCAGCTGGGCGCCTACGTGACCGCACACGCACTCGAAAAGGGCAACTGATAGTCGAGTAGAACGCGTCCGAATGTAGCAAGCCCCTGCACTGAATATCAGAGGTGCAGGGGCTTGCTGCTTTACCTCCGGAACAGGAGCACCGTAACAGGTGCACCTGTAGGGGGGAATCGACGAGGGCCGCCCCGTACATCACCCAAGAAACCCCACCACATCCCCCGCCACCCGCTCCGGACATTCCCACAGCACCAGGTGCCCGGTCTCCTCATAGATCTTGAGACGGGATCCCTGGATGCGCCGTGCCAGGGTCTCTTCATGGTTCCGCGGCACCAGGTGGTCGTAGGCACCCCAGAGAATCAGAGTGGGCGTTGAAATACTGCCGGCTTCCGTCGGCGGGACGGCTTCGTAGAAGCCTCGCAGCGATTCCTTCCAAACAGACGCGGGCATGGCCAGACCGTCCTGTACACGGTCCTCTATATAGGAGGCGGGAACGGTGTGCAGCAGCCGGTACCAGGACAATGACCCGCGCACCCACTCCTCCGAGATCGGATCAGTCAGAGAATCCACTTCGGCGGCAAACGCCGGCGTGCCGTGGAGGCTCAACGGCGCCCCCACCAAAATCAGCGATGCCACAAGATCGGGCCGCGCCACCGCCAATTGCTGCGCCACATACCCCCCGCTGGACGAACCCAGCACGTGGGCACGAACAAGGCCCAGGGCATCAAACAGGGCCACGACGTCTTCGGCTACCTCCACCAACGAATAACCGCCCGGAGGTTTCTCAGCAAGACCATGTCCACGCAGGTCCGGTGCCACCACAACCACATCCGGGAGTGCGGCAATCAACCGCTCAAAACTCCGCCAGGACTCACCCCAGGCGTGCAACATAACCAACGGCGTGCCGCCGTCGTCGACCGTTTGCTCAAGGTGACCTCGGACAAAACAGGGAACACTGATGCCGGTCCGCAGAGCTACAGTCCTGACCTCGGACTCCATGGACCCAGAGTACGCCCGCCACGCTGGAGTCACGAGGTGACAAGGTTCCTGACGGAAGCCATCCCGCCTGTACGATCCCATGATGTATGCGCTGCTCAGAGCGCTCTAATCGAATATGGGGAACCCAGATGCCCAAGGCACTTTCGTGGTTGGCGATCCTATCGCTGACCGCGTCGGCGGCTGTCTTTTTGCCGCAAACCGCGATCGCTTCGGACAAAGCCAGCGTCGCTTCTCTTCTCTCATCATTGACCGTCGCGGCCGAATCAAATACCGGCTACAACCGCGACCTCTTCCAGCATTGGGTGGACTCCGATCAGGACGGTTGCGATACACGCTCCGAGGTCCTTCAACTCGAATCCTTGACACCCGTGACGTTCAATCCCGGTAACTGCACTGTGGCAACAGGTAAGTGGACCTCTTGGTATGACGGCGCGACATGGACAAACGCCTCCGACGTCGACATCGACCACTTGGTCCCACTCGCCGAAGCGTGGGGTTCCGGCGCAAGCGCCTGGACGGCCGAACAGCGCCGCGACTACGCCAACGACCTCACCTTGGACGTGGCCCTCGAAGCTGTGACCGACAACGTGAACCAGTCCAAGAGCGATCGCGACCCGGCCGAATGGATGCCGCCGCTGGCAGGAACAGCCTGCCAATACGCAACAGACTGGGTACTGGTGAAATACCGTTGGCAGCTGGCAATCGACCAAGCTGAATCGGCGGCCATCTCATCGGCCATCCAAGGCTCCTGTGCAACCACGCAGGTCACCATTCCCACAATCGCCGTGGACGCTCCTCCCACAGAGCCGATCACGTTCAGCGACGTCAACAGTTCCACCCAGTTCAATGCAGAGATCTCCTGGCTCGCATCGCAAGGGATCTCCACGGGTTGGGTAGAAGCCAACGGGACGCGCACCTACCGTCCGCTCAGCCCCGTAAACCGTGACGCCATGGCAGCGTTCCTGTACCGCCTGGCCGGCAAACCTGCCTTTACTCCCCCTGCGACGTCGCCGTTCACTGACGTGACGCCGTCGAGCCAGTTCTACAAGGAAATCACCTGGCTGGCAACGAGCGGCATCTCAACGGGCTGGACCGAATCGAACGGTTCCAAGACTTTCCGCCCCCTCACGCCCGTCAACCGTGACGCCATGGCAGCGTTCCTGTACCGCTTCGGCGGCAACCCGGACTTCTCCGAGCCGGGCACTTCCCCGTTCGAGGATGTCCCTGTAGGAACCCAGTTCTACAAGCAGATCACTTGGCTTGCCGCGCAGGGCATCTCGACAGGTTGGGACATCGGCTATGGCTGCCGCGCTTATAACCCGCTCCAGCCCGTGGCACGTGACGCCATGGCAGCGTTCATGTACCGCTTCGTCAACGGCGGCACAGGTGGAATCACAGGCAACACGTGCTCTCCTCCCCCTCCGCCCGTTGTAACACCTCCGCCCACGCCGCAGCCGCCCGTGACTCCCCCGGTCACCCCGCAGCCGCCGGCGAACCCTGGCAACACCAAGAACTGCACGGACTTTGCCACATGGCGTCAGGCCCAGGACTGGTTCGACTACTACTACCCGTGGTACGGCGACATAGCAGGTCTTGACAGCGACGGGGACCGCATCGCCTGCGAGAGCCGCCCGGGTCACCCGTAGCGGAAAGCACGACGGCGGTCCCTGGCTTCGAGAGCAGGGCCCGCCGTGGTAACGGGCCGGGCGCACGCACCAAGCAAGGCACTCGGTCAATTACCAGCTAGCGGCATTAGAGTTGAAGTGTCCCGCCTGATCCCCCATCAGGCGGGACACTTGCGTTGTAGCCGGGTCTTGGCCTAAAGGCTCCGTCCGGCTTTCCAACTCCGGAACCCCTCAGCGATATCCGTGGCGTGCGTGTGATGGAGGTAGTGCTCACCCGGGAGGGGCACCACGGTACCGTCCCAGACGCTCTCTGCTTGCCTCTCATGAAGTCCCAGCCAGTCCGGGTTCTGTGCGTTCTCAGACACAGCAAAGAGAAGAAGGGGCAGCGCCTCGGGGAAGACCGTTCCCTGGGCACGTTCGAAATTGGTGGCTATGTGGGTCATCTCGTTGAGGTAAGTGGGAGAGATGGAGTTGCGGTTGCTGAGCATCCGCATCTGCTCACGGGCATGTTCCGAGTACACGTCGCTGTAGCCATCATTTAGCGCGGCGACAATGCGGAGCAGACCGAGATTCTTCGCGGCGGAGAGCAACCCGGTAGGGAACCCGGCGTCCATGCCGGGCTGTCCGGGAACGCTGGAGTCGATGCCCACGAACGCTGATACTTCCTGCGGATAGCGGGCTGCGTACTCAATGCCGTAAATACCTGCGATGGAGTGTCCCATCAGGACGTACCGGTCAACACCCAGCGTCTCAAGGGCCGTGTGGACCTCCGCGACGATGTTCTCCGTGGTCCGTTCCCGATCAGTGCCGTCGCTGAGGCCGTAGCCGAAGGGTTCAACAACAATTACACGATGATCTGTGGCGAGGTCCCTGACCAACGGCGCAAAATCAAGGACGGGAGAAGAGGTACCAAACCCGGGCAAGAGCACAATGTTCTCCCCTGCCCCGCTCATGAAGACGTTCATCTTGCCGCCGTTAACCTCCACGCGCTGGCCATAGGATTCAATCCGGTGGCTCTCGGATTCACTGGCAACCACATTCACCACGGTGGTGGTCGCCAGGCCGACCGCCAGTACCGCCCCAACGGCAGCGGCCCCCATCAGCATTTTCCTAACAGACCTCTTCAACCGTGCCTCTCCACGGGCACACCATGCGCCCCCTATCTCCAGCCTTGTGGATAGTGGAGCCGCGCGCGTCACCCCTGGGTGTGCACTTATGTACTGCCTTGGTGGTACACGAAGATCGTCCTCACGATGAATCATCGTTCCGAGGGACCGGTTGAAGCGGAACGGCAGGGTCGGAAACAGGCAGGCAGAATCTCAACCTGGCTGGCCCCCGCTCAGTTACGTGCCGCAGAAAGTCCGGTACGGTCCGAAGCTTTCGGGCGCGGGGGCGGCAAACTTTTCCAGCCCAGGGCGTTCTTTGTACGGATCGAATATGGCTTCGAGCAACCGCTCCGATGGCACCACGTCCCCCTCTGTTGCGGCGGCGAGCGCTTCCTCCACCAAGTGGTTGCGTGGGATGTAGATCGGGTTGACCCTGTCCATGGCATCCGCATCCGGCTTCAGTGTCCGCCAACGATCCAGCCAGGCGTCGAACGCCGCCAGGTCGAGGATCATTCCGCGTGCGGGTTCAGCCTGCCCGCGGGCCGCCTTTCCCAGAACGCGGAAGAACGAGGTGTAATCCGCCCTCGCCTCCTGCACCAGCACAAGCAGGTTATCCACCAAGGGTGAGGCAACGTCGTCGTCAATTCGCTCCGGTAGCCCAAGCTTGGCTTTCATGCCCGCGAACCAGGCAGCGCTGTACTGCTCGCGGAACCCCTTCAGTGACTCGACAGCAAGGGACACCGCCTGCTCCTCATCCTCATGGATGAGAGGCGCGAGCGACTCGGCAAAACGCGCAAGGTTCCACTCTGCTACCAGCGGCTGATTGCGGTAGGCGTAGCGGCCTGTTTCATCGATGGAACTGTAAACCGCTCCCGGGTCGAAGCCCTCCATGAAAGCACAGGGACCGTAGTCGATGGTCTCGCCAGACACAGTCATGTTGTCCGTGTTCATCACCCCGTGCACGAACCCGACCAACATCCACTGCGCCACAAGTGTCGCCTGGACAGACACGACATCCTGAAGAAGGCCCAAGTAACGGTTGGGTTCACGGTCCGACGACGGGTGGTGACGTTCGATCGCATGATCGGCCAGCCGGCGCAACAGGCCCAGGTCGTTGCCGGCCCTGGCGTATTGGAAACTGCCAACTCGCACATGGCTGCTGGCCACCCGGGTCAGGACCGCCCCTGGAAGGAGCCTCTCGCGCTGCACCTGGCTCCCTGTCCTGACGACGGCAAGGCTCCTGGTAGTGGGAATATTCAAAGCATGCATGGCCTCACTGACGATGTACTCCCGCAGCATCGGACCGACCACAGCCCGGCCATCCCCGTTTCTTGCGAAAGGCGTACGCCCCGAACCTTTGAGGTGGATGTCGCGGAGCTTCCCGTCGGCACCGGAAATCTCGCCGAGGAGCAAAGCCCGCCCGTCGCCAAGACGCGGTGAGTACCAGCCGAACTGGTGACCTGAGTAGGCCTGAGCTACCGGTGTTGCAGCTTCCGGGACGGCATTTCCGATCAGCAGGCGGACGCCCTCCGGGCTCGAGAGAAAGTCAGGATCAAAACCGAGTTCGACGGCGAGTGGCCGGTTGAGTGCCACCAGCCGCGGTTCGGGAGCTTCGTCTGCCCGCCAAGGAACAGCCATCTCCGGGAAGTACCGGGCGAACTGCCCTTCGAAAGCAATAGTGGAACGCGCGACGTCACTCATCTCCCAAGGATAGCCATCCCGGCCCCGGCCCCGGCCGGCAACCGATAATGTGGGTGCCCAAGATCTACCAGATGGTTCCTCGTGACGAACACCTTTGGCTGGTGAGACAACCGGAGGCAACCATCCGGGTAGGTGAGCTGTATTCTCTATCTGAGCCACGCTTAGCTGGCCTTTTCTGGTTTGGAACTCCGCCCTGCAGGTGCTGAACCATTGATGTTCCTGGGGGAACCATGAATCACTCTCCAACGGCGCCTCTTTCTGCCCGCCTGAAGTCTGTGGGACTCGGTATCGTAGCCGTCGGTGCAGCGATCTTGCTGGCGTCGTGCACCGCATTCCCGATCCCCGGCCTGCCCGTTGCTACGACACCAGCGCCGAGCAGCCCTCCGCTGGAGCGAAACACGGAGATTGCGACGGCGGCCTGGGAGGTGGCGCTCGAACCGATCGGCCAGCCTGTGGTTGCCGACGGTGTTGCGCTGGTTTACGCCAAGAGCGCGACAGGCGTCTCTGCCCACGCCGTTTCCGTTGCCGATGGCAAACAACTGTGGACTCAGCCCGTCCATCCGGGCTACGAGGCACCTTCGGTTCCCTTGGAGCCCGTTGTCAGCAGGACAGCCGCGGGACGGAGCGCCGCGATCTTCCTGCAGGCCGCTTCTGCACCGGCTGGCCTCGACACTGACGTGGCATGGTGGACTGCGCCTGTTGCCTTTGATCTGAACACCGGCAAGGAACTGTACCGCGGACGGCCGGAAGTGGTCAGCACCCGCCCCTTCGCCTGCGATGGATTTTTCGATCTGTGCTTCATCGCCTATGACGAAAAGTCCGAGTCGGTTGAGCACTGGGTGGACCTTGAATCCGGAGAGGAGTCCGGAGGGGCTGATATCAACCCGCTTACCGGGGTCTTCGGGCCGGTGGGCAAAGAACTGTACTCAGTGGTGGAGGACGGCGTCGAAAAGCTGGCCCACGTCGCTTACGGCGAGGTCCTGTGGGAACTGGAGCTGGAAAAGGTATTTGGTAAAGGGGCCTCCACCGATTTCGGCCGGCACTTCGCCTACTCCGAAAAACTGGACCTCTATGTGGGCTCGGTCGGAATCAACCCAACGGGTGTTGAACCCCAAAATCTGACCAAACAATCGTTGTCGATGAACCTGCGCGAAACCACTAAGACGGTAGGCTTCCGGGCTTCCAGCGGGCAGGTGTTGTGGACGGCGGACGGCTCCACCCTGGATTGTTCACAGACAATCGGAACCGAGGCCACCACGTTGGAGGATGGGGATTCCTTTCCCGTCCGGTGCGAGTTCACGGAGGGTTTCATCGAGTTTCCCTCAGGCAAATACCGGAGCGCCAAATCGAAGCTGGTTGGCTACAAACCCCTCACCGGCGACGTCTCATGGGAGACCGAACCCGTGGATGTCGGATGGAATACCCGTGAACTTATTCCCACAGCGAGCCATGGCGACCTTGTCATTGCCGGCGTCCCGATGAGTCAGAATCTCCTTGATACCCGGACTGGAAAATTCCGCGGCACAAGCTTTGAAGATGTCTTTGTCTGTTTGGAGCAGGCAACGTATCCCATGCCGCCCGATGGACCCTATAAGGATGCTCCCGGTTCAGGCTCGTTCTGGGCATTCCCGTGCATGAAAAGTGGCTCCGCCGTACCTGCACTCACCTATGGCGCCCTCACCGATGTAACCACCACGGATCAGGACATGGCGGTCATATCCTTGGAAGGCAAAGTGGCCGGGTACAAGCTCCTGAAGGACTTCGTCTAGCCTTTGAAAACCGGCGCCCGTTTCTCCTGGAACGCACGGAAACCTTCGGCGTAGTCGTCGGTTTTGCACAGCCGCGCCTGCTCCGAGTTTTCCTCGGCCATGGAAGCCCACAGGCCCAGGCGCTGATCGCGAATGTGTGCCACGAGTTCCTTCGAAGCATTGAAGGCTTCGGTGGCACCAACGGCAACACGGGAAACGATGGCCCGCGTCTCCTCCAGCAAAACATCCGCCGGCATGGCCCTGCTGAACATCCCCTGCGCCACAGCTTCGGCGCCGCTCATGAGGTCGGCGGTGTAGATCAGGTCCAAAGTGCGGTGCATACCGAGCCGTTCGGCGAAGTACCAGTGCCCACCGGAATCCAACGTGGCTCCCAGCTTGGCAAAGGGTGAGCCGAACTTGGCGTTGTCCGCCACGTACACAACATCGGTGGCAAGCAACAATCCCAGTCCAACACCCAAGCAAGCACCGTGAGCGGCGGCGAACGTCGGTGCCGGGAACGCAGCCATCTTCTTCAGCAATGGCTCCACGAGTCCGCCGAGGTACGCCTGCGCGTCATCGGTTTCAGGAGTCACGGCGGCGATGTCGCGGCCGGCGCAGAAGGCGCGTCCCTCTCCGCGAAGCAGCAGTGCCCGCACCTCACCGCGGGAGGCGGCGGCAGCAGCGTCGTCGTACGCTTTGTCCAGTTGGGCAAGCGCGTCCTCGTTCAGCGAGTTCAGCTTGTCCGGGTAATTGAGGACGATTTCGGCAATGCCGTTGGCAATGGAGAGCTCGATCATGGGACTCCTTAGACGTCGAAGTCGACGGTAACTTCTTCGCTGGTGGGGTGGGACTGGCAAGTAAGGACGTAGCCCTTATCCAGCTCGTCCTGTTCAAGGGCGTAGTTCTCATCCATGGTCACCGTACCGGTGATCAGCTTGGCACGGCAGGTTCCGCAAACGCCGCCTGCACAGGCAAACGGAACGTCCGGACGGACGCGCAAAGCAGCGTTGAGGATGGACTCCCGGGCGTGGGTGGGGCTGGCGACATCGCCGGTCAGTCCGTCCAACGTGAACGTGATCTTGAAGGTGTCCTGTGACTCGTCCTCCACAACGGGACGGCCGGCGTTGCCCTCGGGACGGTCCGGACGGCCAGTGGTGAACAATTCAAAGCGCACGTGCTCAGGCTCCACGCCGCGCGCTGCAAGGGTGTCACGGCACAGCTGGACCAGCTCAAACGGCCCGCACAGGAACCATTCGTCAACATCCTCGGATCGAATGGCGCTGCTCAGCAGCGCTTGCAGCTTCTCCGAATCGATCCGACCAGTCATGAGCGGCGCAATGCGCTGCTCGCGGGACAACACGTGGTGCAACGCCAGGCGCGACGGGTACTTGTCCTTCAGGTCCGCCAGTTCCTCCAGGAACATCACGTCCATGGCGGCTTTGTTGGCATACACCAGGTCAAAGCGGGTCTCGGGGTTGGCGGCCAGCAGTGTCCTCGCGATCGCGATCACCGGCGTGATGCCCGAGCCTGCGGCGATGGCCACAAAGCTGCCGGGCTCCCCCGCCAACTCCTCCGGATGGTTCATGGAGTTCATGACGTTGTGCTGGACGGACGAGCCATCCTTGCCGTGACGCGAAATGAACGCGCCCTGCGGGCTCATGACATCCAGGACATCGCCGGCCTTCAGCTCAGCGTTGGCCCACGTGGAGAAAATACCGCCGAGGTCCTTCTTGATGGCCACCCGGATCTCACTGCTGCCGTCCTCGAAGCTGCGCGGCTCTGCGCAGATGGAGTAGCTGCGGCGGACCTCGTGCGGCTCACCGTTGTCATCAGGAAGCGTGGTGCGCAATGCCACGTACTGGCCGGGAAGGTAGTCATACTGGCCGGCGAGCTCGGCGGGAACACCGAACGTGACCTCGATGGCATCGTCCGTGAGGCGCCGGACTTCAGCCACGGTCAGGTTATGGAAAGACGCACGACGGCGGCTGGCCGTCTGTGTTTCGGTGGTCATGGCTGCTTCCTTAGAGAACTTTGAAGTAGTCGAACGGTTCCTTGCAGTCCTGGCAGACGAACAGTGCCTTGCAGGACGTGGAACCAAAGCGGGTGAGTTCCTTGGTGTTCAAGGAGTTGCACTGGGGACACTTCACGGCCAGGCTCAGGCGCACAGGACCGGAGTGGCCACCCGCGGCAGCCATGCCGCTGGGCGGAGCGATCCCGTATTCCTCCAGTTTGGCCTTGCCGGACTCGGTCATCCAGTCAGTGGTCCACGCCGGAGACAACACCAGGTTGATGTGGACGCTGGCGTAGCCCTCCTTCGCAAAAGCCGTCCGCAGATCGTCACCAATGGCGTCCATCGCCGGGCAACCCGAGTACGTGGGCGTGATGGTGACCTCGACGGCGGTACTTGAGGCGCCGCCGTCGGGCTGGTCTGCCGCTTGCGTCGGCAAGACGCGCACGCCGCGCAGGATCCCCAAGTCCTCGATGGTGAGGACCGGGATCTCCGGATCGCAGACAGTAGACGCGATGTCCCACGCCCGCTGCTCTTCAGTACGTTCCTGCGTCCTCATGATGGTCACCAGCTCGCGCCGGGATGCTCGCGGGCCAGGACCTGCATTTCAGCAAGGATGTAGCCCAGGAATTCGGAGTGCTTGCCCTTGCGGCCGCCGCCCAGGGACTGCGGGACGCCGGGGACTTCCAGTTCAGCCTCAGCCATGATCTCACCGGTAAGGCGGTCGAATTCGGCGCGGAGGCTGGAGGGCTGAACCGCGACGCCGGCCTCGGCCAGGCGCGTAGTGAGCTCATCGTCTTCGAAGAGTTCGTCCACATACGGCCACACCAGTTTGAAGCCTTGAATGATTCGTGCTCGGGACTCATCCGTGCCGCCGGCCAAACGCAGGACCCACTGGGCACTGTGGTCGCGGTGGTAATCCACTTCCTTCACAGCCTTCGCGGAGATGGCTGCGATGGTAGCGTCCGTGGACCCCATGAGCTTGGTGTAGAGCTCGTATTGGTAGAAGCTCACAATGAACTGGCGGGCGATGGTCACCGCGAAGTCCCCGTTGGGCTGCTCAAACAGGTGTGCGGAACGGAACTCGTGCTCACGGCGGAAGTAGGCGAGATCGTCTTCGGACTTGTCCCATGCGGCGCCCGCGTACGTGAGGAAGGAACGCGCGTGGCCCAGCTGGTCCAGCGCAATGTTGCCAAGGGCGATGTCTTCCTCGAGCTCGGGAGCACGGGAAATCCAGTGGCCCAGGCGCTGGGCGAGGATCAGGCCGTCGTCGCCGATGCGCAGCGCGAACTCGGCAACGTCTTCGGTGGGCTTGACCTGGCCGCGGCTGATTTCCAGCGCAATGTCCTCGGGCCGCAGTGCGTTGCCCGGAGTGATTCGGGTGGCGCTGGCCGAGCCGTCGCCGGACGCACCGGCTCCATGGACGCCAACGGAGATGTCGCCGTGGCCTTCGATGGCGAAGTCAGTGTCTTTGGTAGTCACAGGTGCTTCACGCCTTCGCTCTTGGTGTAGTACGTGGCATGCCGGTAATCCTTGCCCTGCGGGGACTCGAAGAAGGAGCCCTTGGAGTCAGGATCGCTGGAGGAAATAGCCTCGGCAGGGACCACCCAGATGGACACGCCCTCGTTGCGGCGGGTGTAAAGATCCCGCGCGTTCCGTAGCGCCATGGCGGCATCCGGTGCGTGCAGGGAACCTGCGTGCACGTGGGACAGGCCGCGGCTGGAGCGCACAAAGACTTCCCAAAGGGACCACGGGGATTCCTGGTGCTGTTCCGTAGTGGCCGCTACTTTGGGCGCTTCGCGGTTGATGTGGCTGGCGGCGCTGCCAGGTGCTTCCGGGTTTCCGTGGGGAGCCATTATGCTGCGTTCTCTTTCTGTGCTTGCTTGCGGGCGTACGCCACTGCGGCTTCGCGGACCCAGGCACCGTTTTCGTGTGCCTCGCGGCGGCGCTCGACGCGCTGCGAGTTGCAGGGGCCGCGGCCGGCCAGGACTTCCTTGAACTCGTTCCAGTCCAGGGGTCCGTGCTCCCACTTCTTGGTTTCTTCGTTGAAACGGATGTCCTTGTCAGGGAGCGTCAGCCCGAGGACCCGGACCTGCTCCACCATCATGCCGACGAACCGGCTGCGCAGCTCGTCATTGCTGAAGCGCTTGATGTTCCAGGCCATGGACTGCTTGGAGTTGGGTGAATCGTCATCCGGCGGGCCGAACATCATCAGCGACGGCGCGTACCACCGGTTCACTGCGTCCTGGGCCATCTGCTTCTGCGCAGGGGTGCCGTTGGACAGTTCCAGCAGGATCTCAAAACCCTGGCGCTGGTGGAATGACTCTTCCTTGCAGATGCGCACCATTGCGCGGCCGTAAGGACCATAGGATGCACGGCACAGGGGCACCTGGTTGCAGATGGCGGCGCCATCAACAAGCCAGCCGATGGCTCCCATGTCTGCCCAGGAAATCGTGGGGTAGTTGAAAATGGACGAATACCGGGCCTTGCCGGCAATCAGGTCTTCCATCATCTGGTCCCGGGACTGGCCCAGGGTCTCGGCCGCGGAGTACAGGTACAGGCCGTGGCCCGCTTCGTCCTGGACCTTGGCCATCAGGATGGACTTGCGCTTCAGGCTCGGTGCCCTGGTGATCCAGTTGGCTTCCGGCTGCATGCCGATGATTTCCGAGTGTGCGTGCTGCGAGATCTGGCGCAGCAAAGTCTTGCGGTAAGCCGCAGGCATCCAGTCGCGCGGTTCGATGCGCGAGTCCTCCGAAATGATGCGATCAAAATACGCCTGACCGGCGGCCTCCCGCTCCTGCTCCTCCGGGGACAGCTCAGCGGGCACTGACTGCAGATTCTGCGATGCCATGGTTGCTCCTAATAAATTACCGACCGTTCGTTCAGAATATGCGGAATGGACGTTTTCAGTCAAGCTTTTGGGCCGCCGCACAGATTCTGCTGGATCATTCCAATCTGCCCGGCCAGCCGCCCCCGCCACCACGCGGCGGACGTGCAAGCCCACAAAAATGATCCAGCAGAATCCTTCACCTCAGCCTCACTTTCCGTTCACGGAGGCTCACCAGAGTGGACGTATGACTGACCTTTCGCGCCGCACCCTCGTTAAGACCTCCCTGGCCGGATTGGCCCTGACCAGCCTCGCCGCCAACGCAGCCCCAGCATCGGCCGCCCCCTCCGCCATCCCCCTGGTCCGCAAGCGCCTCACGCTCCCCACCGGAATCGCTACCGGGGATGTCACCACTGACTCAGCCGTCCTCTGGTCCCGCGCGTCCAGCCCCGGCCGGCTCACGGCACAGCTCCGTGCCATAGACAGCGCCGGCGAAATCCTCCGCGGACGTTACGGCTTCAGTCGCACCATCCGCGGGCCCTTGGCCACCGAGGCCAGCGACTTCACGGCCAAGATCCACGCCCAAGGCCTCCCCGCTGGTACTCGCTTCGCCTTGGAACTGAACTTCGAGGACGAGAATGGAGCGGGGGAAGCAGTCCACGGTACGTTCAGCACGGCACCCGGAGCGGGTTCTGCAAAGGGTCAGCTGGACGACGCCGCTGATGACGCGCGTGGAGGCGGCGGGCCGGCGTCGTCCTCCCAGTCCTTCGTCTGGACCGGCGATACCGCAGGCCAGGGCTGGGGCATCAACGAGGACCTGGGAGGCATGCGCGGGTACAAAGCCATGCACGCCACAAAGCCGGACTTCTTCATCCACTCCGGCGACACCATCTACGCCGACGGCCCCATCACCTCCTCCGTCACGGAAAAGGACGGCCAGGTGTGGCGGAACATCGTTACCGAGGAAGTGTCCAAAGTGGCCGAAACGCTTAAGGAATACCGTGGCCGGCACCGCTACAACTCCCTGGACGCCAACATGCGCGCCATGTTTGCCGAGGTCCCCGTGATTGCACAGTGGGACGATCACGAGACCACCAACAACTGGTACCCCGGCGAGATCCTGGACGACCCCCGCTACACCGAGCGGAACGTCAATGTCCTCGCTGCGCGCGGCCGCCAGGCCTGGCAGGAGAACATGCCCATCGCCGACGCAGCGGCACTGTGGCGCCCGGGAACGTTCGACGCCGGGCGGTACCAACCCGCGCGTATCTACCGGAAGATTTCGCGCGGCCCGCAGCTGGACGTCTTCTGCCTGGACATGCGGACGTTCAAGTCCCCCAACACGGACGGCAAGGAAAGCTACGCCACCAACATCCTGGGGCAGGAGCAGGTGGATTGGCTGATCAAGGAAGTGCGCAAGTCCAAGGCGACGTGGAAGGTGATCGCCGCCGACCTGCCGTTGGGCATCATCGTCCCCGATGGCCCTGTCAACCAGGAAAGCCTGGCCAACCGGGACCACGGTGCTCCTCTGGGCCGTGAGCTGGAGATCGCCGCCGTGCTCAGCGCCTTCAAGAAGTACGGGGTGAAGAACACTGTGTGGCTCACCGCGGACGTGCACTACTGCGCTGCCCACCATTACTCCCCCGAGCGCGCCGCTTTCACGGATTTCGACCCCTTCTGGGAGTTTGTGGCCGGCCCCATCAACGCTGGATCATTTGGTCCGAATGAGATGGACGGGACGTTTGGACCGGAGGTGCTGTTCACCAAGGCCGGCCGATTCGCCGGCGAGTCCCCACGCGACGGCGAGAACCAATACTTCGGGCACGTGGACATAGCCACCGACGGGACGTTTACTGTAAGCCTCCGCAACGCCAATGGGGCCGTCCTCTACTCGAAGGAGCTCACCCCGCAGCGCTGACAGTTCCACTTCCCGGGTTGTTCAGGACTGTCCATGAACGGGATGTGCGCGCCTCCTCCATGGATCAAACTGATGCAGCACCCAGCTTGACCGGTGATTGCCACAGTATGCTGGGCCAAACCATCACTGCAGCCGCCGAAAACCAAGGAACACATGACGCTCCCGACAGAATCCCGAAATCCCTCTGCGGAACCGTCTTCACGCCCTCCCAAGAATGGTAAGAAGACTGCCCGGAATGTGCTCCTTGGCTTCGCGGCTGCTGTGCTTATTGTCGGCCTGGTTGCCGGTGCCTATGTCTTTAACCTGGCGCAGACCTTCAACTCAGGCACCACCAAGATCGATAACGCATTCCCTGAAGAGTCAACGCGCCCGCAGAAGGCTGCCGGGAACACGGCCATGAACATTCTGGTGATGGGCAGCGACACCCGCGGTTCCTCGGAAGTCGATGTGGAGACCGACGCTTCCACTGATCAACGTGCTGACACGCTGATGCTGGTCCACATTCCGGCCGACAGAAAAAAGGTCTACGCAGTTTCCCTGATGCGGGACCTCTGGATAGACATCCCCGGAAAGGGAGAATCAAAGATCAACGCCGCGCTTGCCTACGGCGGCGTCCCCCTGATGGTTCAGACCGTGGAGTCGCTCTTTCAGCAGCGCATCGACCACGTGGCCATGATCGATTTCGAAGGCTTCAAGGGGCTCACCGATGCCCTCGGCGGCGTGGAAGTTGACGTCAAGATCCCATTCGCACCCAACTCCGGCCCCATGGCGGGACACGTCTACGAGGCAGGCAAGCAGACGTTCAATGGGGACGAAGCACTGGCCTTCGTTAGGGAGCGCAAGGCCTTCAGCGATGGAGACTACCAGCGCGTGCGAAACCAGCAGGCCTACCTCAAATCCATCATCAGCAAGGTCATCGCCCGCGAAACGCTGACCAATCCGGTCACCATCAGCAACATGGTCTCCGCTGTTTCCCCCTTCGTCAGCGTGGACAAGAGCTTCGATGCCGCGGCGATAGGAAACCTGGCTTTGGGCATGAAGGACGTCCGGGCCCAGGACACCGTCATGTTTACCCTTCCGACCCTTGGCACAGGGACATCGGCGGATGGTCAGTCCATCGTCTTGGCAGACACGACTGCGATCTCCGATATTGCAGCTGCGCTCTCCAAAGATCAGCTGGACAGCTATGTGACTGCACACGCCCTGGAAAAGGGAAACTGAACACCGGTCGTTCAGCTTGGCGCCGGCACCTGGAGGAAACCTGCAGTTCCCCACTTGTGGAACGGGAACAGGAACCACTCAACCCGGCCAATGATGTCTGAGCGGGCAGCTGTCTTGGCGCAGCCGGCCGGCGCCAGGGTCCTCCGGCAGGCTGAAACGGAGTCGTCCGAATTGGAGCGGTGGTCACCGAGGAACAGGTACTGGTCCTCGCCCAGAATGAGGGGGCCGAAGCAGCGCGGCGACCTCGCCGCCGTCGAGCAGTCCATGACTCCGCCCGCGAACGTCAGATCCCTAAAGACGTACGGTTCCGCACGTGTTTCCCCGTTGACTTTGACGTGACCCGTGACGTCGCAGCATTCCACGGTGTCCCCCGGCAGCCCAATGACCCGCTTCACCAAATACTCGGTGTTTCCAGGACCGATGCCCGTCAGGTCCCCAAACCAGCCAACGGCCGTCCGCAGGGCGCCTCGTTGGGGCCCGGGCCCCCAGTCCGCTGGCTTTCGAAAGACGACGACGTCCCCACGCTTGGGCTCCGCACCGGCGTAGGCAGTCCGGTTCACCAGCATCCGGTCACCGACGTTGAGGGTCTGCTCCATGGAGCCCGAAGGCACCGAATAGACCCTCACGACGAAGCCTTGAACCAAGGACACAATCACCAGCGCCAGCACCAGGTGGATCCACGGAGATCGAAGGAAACGACGACGGCGCGTGGCGCCCGGAATCCGGCGGGCCATGATTCTTCTTTCCACTCGGAATGAACCATCCGGTGGGCAGGCTCAGTTGGTCCGACGTTACGACACCCGGCACGCAGGGCAACAGCAGTCGTCGTCGGAAGGGCTACGCCGCAGGGCGGCCCGTGTATCGCGCACTGCACGTCACTGCCGCCGTATCTGGGCCGCGCTGTGCACCTCTAAATCACTGAACGCAGAGCCGCCAGCCACTTCGCGAGTGCCAGGCCTGCCAGTGCTCCAAGGGTGTTCGCTATGACGTCGGACAGAGCCGTCACCCGGCCGGGTATGACCAGCTGGAGGACTTCGATGGCCACCGAGGACACGACTGCCAGAAGCGCCACCGGCCACCAGTTCCACAGCGTCGGCCGCAGCAGCCGGACCAAGAGTCCCAAAGGGACAAACAGGGCGATGTTGGCAACGAACTCCACACCAACGTCGGCGGCATTGCGTGGCAAACCGAGGGCAGACAACCAGCCGGCAATGACCCCCACGAACCCAGTGACGTCGCTGGCTTCGCGCGCCGGCAGAAACACAACGAAGGACAGCGAAACCAGGTACACGACAAGAAACGCTGAGAGCCACCGCGTGGTGTACTTCGGAGCAAACACCTCTCACCTTTCCTGACATCCGGGACGCCACACAGATGTCCACACCGCCGTCCGGCGGCAGCTATCGCCCTGACAACAACTATAGAAGTGAACCGGCCACCGGACTGGTGCGCCAATCAGCATGGGCTAGTCTTCCGCCGGTCACCCCCGACTGTTGGAAACACACTGTGACGACAACACCGTCAAAACGGCGTGATCTGCTACTCAACGGGCCTTTTCGGCGTATGCTCTCCTCAGCGCAGAGTCACGACGCGTTGTTCGCTTTTGGTGGGGCCACTTATGAAGGCAGGGGTTCAGTGGCAGGAGTGAAGCACGGGGTTCTTCCGGTGCGCTCGTCGGCGCGGCATGGATGGCCCCTCTTTCTGATTCCGGTTGGGTTCTGCTTGGTGCTGCTGGCCTATGGGCTGGCCAGCGGAGCAGGGACAACGACGGCGCAACTCGCCGGTGACTCGGCGATCCTCTTGGCTGCGCTCACGGCGCTGACCACCCACGCCATCGCAGCCCGGCGACGAGAGGACAACACCGCCGGGCGGTGGTTCATTGTGGCGGGCTTGGCAGTCTGGAGCGCCGGGCAAACCGTGTGGACCATCAACGGCATCACACTGGACCACCAATACCCCTTCCCATCCTTGGCAGACGTTGGCTTCGTTTGGTACGCCCTCCCAACCTCCATCGGCCTGGTGCTGCTGCTGCGCGGTCAAGGACTCCGGCTCTCCCTGCGCCGGACCATCCTGGACGCAGGCGTGGTGGCGAGCGCTACCTTCTTCATTGCGTGGAGCTCCGTACTGGGGCCCTTGGCCGGAGTCACAGATCAGGACGCCTTCGCCCAGATAACGCAGATGGCCTACCCCATCGCGGACGTTTTCATGGTCTCGGTGATCATCGTCCTGACCATGCGTGCGGCCCGTGGAAGGAGGCTGCCCTGGTTGAGCATGGCAATTGGCTTCTGGATCCTGGCCATTACTGACCTGACCTATATGCGGTTCACCCTCGAAGGCATCTCGGGTGTCACTGGATCCCCTTTGGCCTTGGGATGGGTGCTCGCCTTCCTCCTGGTAGGCCTCAGCCCGCTGCTCCCTGAAACAGGCAGCACGCGGAAGGATGGCCGAGCCTACGCCGCCGCCCTTGAACTGCTCCCCTACCTGCCGGTGTTCAGCGCCGTGTTCTTCTCCCGCAGCCGTCCCATTGGCCAGGATCCCATCCTCCTCATCACAGGGTTGGTGGTGGTGGCTTTTGTGATCGTGCGGCAGGTTCTGATCGTGGTGGAAAATGTGACGCTCACCCGGGAACTTGAATCCAAGGTGGCCGAACGCACGGCCCAACTGGAGGGGCTCGGGGCGATCGTCAATTCTTCCGGGGATGCCATTATTGGCGAAACTACCGACGGCGTGATTACCAGTTGGAACCCTGGAGCGGAGCGCATCTTCGGTTACCCGGCGTCGGAAGCCATTGGCAGGAAGGGCGACTTCTTCGTTCCGCGGAGCCTACTGGAAACCGAACGTCTGGCACTGGAAGGTACGGCCCGCAGCGGAGACGTGCAGAACTATGAGTCTGAACGTCAACGCAGGGACGGAGTAAACATCCCGGTGTCCGTCACCCTCTCCCCCGTTCGGGGCGAGTCCGGGATCCGCGGCGTCGCCACCATCTCCCGCGACATCACCGAACGAAAGGCAGCGGAGTCCGAGCTTCTCGCAGCACGTGAAGCCGCGCTCGAGGCAAGCCGCCTCAAGTCCGAGTTCCTGGCCACCATGAGCCACGAAATCCGGACTCCCCTCAACGCCGTGATTGGCCTGACCTCGCTCATGATGGACACGCCCCTGAGCGAAGGCCAACGGCAGTACGCCCAAGGCGTCAAAGGGGCCGGCGAGGTGCTCCTGACACTCATCAATGACATCCTGGATTTCTCGAAGCTGGAAGCCGGGAAAGTGGATCTGGACGTGAATGCGTTTGATCCCCGGGCGTTGGTTGAAGAGGTGGCGGGACTGGTTGCGGAAACCGCCCAGGGCAAGAATCTGGAGCTCATCTCCTACTGCCACCCCGACGTACCGGAAAGACTGATGGGCGATGCCGGGCGGATCCGGCAAATACTCCTGAACCTGTCCTCCAACGCGGTCAAGTTCACCCCCGCCGGCGAAGTCGAAATCCAGGTCTCGGTGGTCCGCAAGGATTCCGATGACGCGTCCCTGCGGTTCGAAGTCCGGGACACCGGAATCGGCATCAGCGCCGCAGACCACCACCGCCTGTTCGAATCATTCGCCCAAGCGGACGCCTCCACCACCCGGCGCTACGGAGGTACAGGGCTTGGCTTGGCCATCTCACGGCGCCTCACCGAGGTCATGGGCGGTGAAATCGGCCTGGACAGCCAGCCCGGAGTTGGCAGCAAGTTCTGGTTCGTGCTGGATCTGCCGGTTGGCCCGCCCGCATCAGACACCGCCACGCTCCCTGCCACACTCGCTGGACGCAAGGTGCTGGTGGTGGACGACAACGCCACCAACCGCCTCGTGCTGGAAACCCAACTGGCCAGCTGGGGGATGCTGCCGGTAGCTGTCGCCAATGCCGCGGACGCCCTGGACGAGTACCGCGCCGCTGCTGTGGAGCACCACCCCTATGACATTGCGGTGGTGGACATGTGCATGCCTGATACCGACGGACTGGAACTCGCGCGGCACATCAAGAGCGAAAGCAATGGCTCGGGCGCGCCGGGCATCATCCTGCTGACCTCCACCATGATGGTGGACAAGGGCGATCTGGCCGCGGCCGGAATCCGCGAGTACCTCACCAAGCCCGTCCGCAGCTCCGAGTTCTACAACCGTCTGCTGCGCCTCATGGCCACCAGGACCTCAGGGGTTACCTCCCCCGCGGCGCACCCTGCCATCCTTGCGCCGGAAGATCCAGTGCAACGGATCGGGAAGCTCCTGGTGGCCGAGGACAATGAAGTCAACCAACTGGTGGCGCGGGGCATGGCCAACCGTCTGGGCTACGACGTGGACATCGTGGACGACGGCGCCCAGGCGGTAGCAGCGGCCCTGTCCGGAGGCTACGCGGCCGTGCTGATGGACTGCCACATGCCGGTGATGGACGGCTTTGACGCAACCCGCGCCATCCGTGCCCGCAATGGCCATGGGGCCCGCATTCCCATCATCGCCATGACCGCCGGCGCACTGAACGAGGACCGCGAGCGCTGCTTCGCTGCCGGCATGGACGACTACATCAGCAAGCCCGTGGACCTGGCAACACTCGGCGCAGTACTTGGACGCTGGGTTCCGGAACAACGGCAAACCCCGACGACGGATGGCAGCTTTGCGGACCCAGCGGCAGATGGCGTCGGGCCACAAGTTGCGGAAGCGCCGCCGTCGGACGCGGTTGGGTCGGACGCTGTTGGTGTGGGCTTGGCTGATACGGACGCCGAAGCCGCAGACGCCAGCGTCCTGGACTCCGCGAGGCTGCAGATCCTCCGCGAACTTGGACCGGCGGACGGCCTGGGGCTGCTCCCGGAAGCTATCCGGGCTTTCCGGCAAGAAGCGCAGCTGGCCTTGGAATCGCTGCGCACCGCATTGAACTCCGGACAGGGCCCGGCCCTGGGAGCAGCCGGGCATAAACTCGCCGGCGCGGCATCGAACATTGGCGCGGTGGGTGCCGCCGCCCTGTGCAAGGATTTGGAACGGCTTGGTGGCGAAGCAAGCCCGGGCTGGGACGAACTCGCCACCCCTGTGTTGGCCCAGTTGCAGGCCGAACTCGCCCGTGTGGACCTGGCCCTCGAACGCACTCTTTTAGGAGCTTCATGAAAGTCCTGATCGCCGACGACGACCAGATCTCCCGGATGATCACCAAGGCCGCCGTTGAACAATCAGGCCACGAATGCATCGTGGCAGTGGACGGCGACTCTGCGTGGCAGCTCTACCTTGAGCACCAGCCCGAGGCTGTAGTGACCGACCTGATGATGCCCGGCCTCAACGGTCTGGACCTTTGCCGCACCATCCGGGCGGCCGAGGATGACAGTTACACCTACATCATCCTGGTGACCTCCCACGGATCGCGAAAGGATGTCCTGGCAGGCATGGAGGCCGGGGCGGACGATTACGTCACCAAGCCATTGGATCCCTTCAACCTGCATATCCGCCTCCTGGCTGCCCAGCGGATCACGTCCTTGCATGCGGACCTGGCCCGTTACCGCTCTGCCCTGACAGAGGAAGCCCGCACGGACCCCCTGACCAAGCTGCACAACCGTCTGAAGCTCACCGAGGACCTGGGCGCTTTGCATAACCGCACAGACCACAATTACTGCCTGGCGATGGTGGATGTGGACAATTTCAAGAGCTACAACGACATCTACGGGCACCAGGCCGGCGACGCCGCGTTGGTGGCCATTGCAACCACGTTGGCGCGCGAGGTCCGGAGGACGGACGCCGTGTACCGCTTTGGCGGCGAAGAATTCCTGTTGGTCCTCAAGGAGGAGTCCGCGGCCACTGCGGGGGTGGTGGTGGAACGTGTCCGGTCCGCTGTGCACTCCTTGAGGATCGAACACTCCGGTGACCCCGACGGTGTTCTGACCATCAGCGCCGGAGTCTCTGCTTCCACCGAGGGGCACCGCGCCGGGACTGAGCAACTCCTGCGCGAGGCCGATCTTGCCCTGTATGCCGCGAAGGCTTCAGGCCGGAACCGGGTGACCCTGGCAAACGCCCTCCCCCACGGATCCGACTGACGGGGAAGTCTCCCGGCGCTCTGAGCGAAATCACTGGTTGCCTGTCAGAGCCCGTCTATAGAGTTGCCCCATGAGCCACACATCTTCGGCCCCTGCCGCTACTCCGGAATCAGCAGTCCAGCCCCCAGTCGCCAAGCGGGTTCCCACTCGCCGCGAGCACCATGGCGACGTCTTCGTGGACAACTACGAATGGCTCAGGGACAAGGAGTCCGCCGAGGTCGTGGCACATCTCAAGGCGGAAAACAGCTACCAGGAAGCCGTTACAGCGCATCAGGAACCGTTGCGCGAGGCGATGTTCCAGGAGATCAAGGGCCGCACCCAGGAGACGGACCTGTCAGTGCCCAACCGCAAGGACGGCTGGTGGTATTACAACCGTTCAGTGGAGGGCAAGGAGTACAGCATCCAGTGCCGCGTCGTGGCCCGGAACACTGGCGACCCTGTGGCGGACTGGACTCCTCCTGCTGTGGAAGCCGGCGTGGACCTTCCCGGTGAGCAGGTGCTCCTTGACGGCAACATCGAAGCCGAGGGCCAGCCATTCTTCAGCGTAGGCGGCGCTGCAGTAACCGTGGACGGCAACCTCTATGCCTACGCTGTGGACAACTCCGGGGACGAGCGCTTCACTCTCCGGATCAAGGACCTGCGCACCGGCGAACTTCTCCCGGACATCATCGAGGACATCTTCTATGGGGTGGCCTTCTCCCCTGACGGCACCCGTCTCTTCTACACCGTGGTGGACGATTCATGGCGCCCGTACCAGGTAAAGGCCCACGTCCTGGGCACACCCGTCACTGAGGATGAGGTTCTTTACCAAGAGGACGACGTCGCCATGTGGCTCGGTTTCGACCTCGCCTCCGACCGCCGCCACCTGGTGCTCAGCATCGGCTGCTCGGAGTTCAGCGAAACCCGGCTGCTCCGCTTCGATGACTACGAGGCCGGGCTCAGCACGGTCATCTCCCGCGACCACCACGTTCTCTACGAGGCCGAGCCCTTCCTCCTGGACGGCCGGGAGACCCTGCTGCTGACCCACAACAAGGACGCCATCAACTCGATGGTGAGCCTGGTGGACCCGGCCGAACTCACCAAGCCGCTGGCTGAGCAGCACTGGCGCACCGTCGTCGGGCATTCAGACGACGTGCGGGTCAACGGTGCAGGGGTAACGTCCACGCACCTTGTCATCTCCGTCCGCAAGGACACCATTGAGCGCGTGCAGGTCCTTCCGCTGGCAGGCCTTGGCACTGCCGATCAGGGCGCACCCGTTGAGCCCGCCTTTGCTGAAGAGCTCTACACTGCCGGCGTTTCCGGCTCGGATTACGAGGCCCCCGTGATCCGTATGGGCTACACGTCCTACTTCACGCCGTCACGCGTCTACGACTTCGTCCTGCCCACCGCCGACCTTCCTGACGGCCAGCTGTTGCTCCGCAAGGAAAGCCCCGTATTGGGCGGCTACTCCTCCACGGACTACGTCGCCACCCGTGAATGGGCAACGGCCGACGACGGCACCAGGGTCCCGTTGTCCGTGCTGCGCCACGCTTCGGTCCAGCAGGACGGTACGGCTGCCGGGCTCGTGTATGGGTACGGCTCCTACGAGGTGAGCATGGATCCCGGCTTCGGGGTTGCCCGGTTGTCGCTCCTTGACCGCGGAATCGTCATGGTGATTGCCCACATCCGCGGCGGCGGTGAACTGGGGCGGCACTGGTACGAGGACGGCAAGAAGCTCACCAAGAAGAACACGTTCACGGACTTCATAGCGGCCACGGACTGGTTGGCAGGCTCAGGTTGGGTTGCGCCCTCCCGTATTGCTGCCATGGGCGGCTCGGCAGGTGGCCTGCTCATGGGTGCCATCGCCAACATGGCCCCGGAAAAGTACGCTGCCGTGGTGGCCCAGGTGCCGTTCGTCGACGCCCTGACCACCATCCTCGATCCCGAGCTCCCGCTGTCCGCCTTGGAATGGGAGGAATGGGGCAACCCGATCACGGATCCCGAGGCCTATGCCTACATGAAGTCCTATACGCCGTACGAGAATGTGGGGGCGGTGGCCTATCCCAAGATCGCCGCAGTGACCTCTTTCAATGACACCCGGGTGCTGTATGTTGAACCCGCCAAGTGGGTCCAGGCCCTGCGTTCCGTGGCCACCGGGTCTGAGCCGATCGTCATGAAAATCGAGATGGACGGAGGCCATGGCGGCGCGTCGGGCCGGTACGTCCAGTGGCGTGAGCGCGCGTGGGACTATGCCTTCGTGGCCGACTCCGTGGGTGCCACGGAACTGCTCCCTGGCGCCGGTCTCAAGTAGCCGGTCAGGACGGCTGGCGCGCCCGCAGCAGTGCGTAGTAGCCCGGGATCACGTCCGGGGCCGAGGGATTGCTCAGCGGGCGCGTCTCGATGCTCGCTGAGCCTTCCTCCACAAGGTTCCAATCCGCCGTCGGGAATGCCTTGGCGCGCTGCTTGGCGCCAAAGCGTCCCGGCATCGGCAGCCCACGAATAGCCCACTCGAGTGGTCCTGGGATTGATTTCCGGGTGGCTCCAAGATGGCTGACATAGTCCACGGGCGTGCCCGGGAAGTTGGTTTCTGCCAGGAACACGCTTCCGCGCGTCCCGACGACGGGCAGCAGGTTCGCCGCCAACGCGGAACGGCCGTCGCGATCCAGGACGTGCAGAACGCCGCGGATGAACACGTTCGCGTCTCCGGTCCAGCCTGACTCCTGGAGAGCCGTTGCGACGGTCTGCGCCGCGTCAGGTGCCGTCATGTCGCACACAGCGAAGGACGCCGTCGTGATGTCCGCGGCTTCCTGCCGTGCACGGTCAACGGCGTTTGCCGAGTAGTCGAGCCCCAGCGCGTGCGGGAAGTGCTGTGCCAGCAGCCGGGTGAAGCTGCCGTTTCCGCACCCCACGTCCACCACGGGCAGGGCTGGATCCAAATGCGCCAGCTTGGGGAGGTAGCCGTTCAGTTCGTGATCGCTGCCGGAATCCCACAGGACATCGCCCGTAGCGCCAGTGGAGCGGATATTGCCCCAAAACTGGTCCCACGCTGTGCGGGGATCCTTGGGAGCAGCGGAAGAGAGCCTGATGAGGCGCGGGATCAGCAGGTACTTCCTGAGGGCGGAGAACATTCTCCAAATATAAGTGGCCCTACGCCTCCACCAGCCACTCCAACGCCTCTGTTTCAGATGTAAAGAACTTGGTAGGGCACGGAGGCTTCATGATGCCAAGGAAGAAGTTGGCAATGACCCTGTCCACCGGAGACGATCCCCAGAGGGCGATCCTGTTGGCCTGGCATGGCTTCGCGAACACGGACCGTGCACCCCGCGTGACGTCGTCGGTGGTGGCCATGTCCACAATCATCGGATGGCGGTCCTCGCCACAGAGCTCGTTGACCCGGTCCATGGCCCGTTGGGCGTCCGGTTCCTGGATCCTCGCACCGCGCGGCCATGTCAGCCGAAGGATGCCCGATTCCTCGAGTTCCAACCGGAACGCCACTTGCTGATGATCCTGCGGTGCTGCTGGGTGGTCCACGTTGCTCCTCTTGCCTTTGGTACTGCAGGGGAGGCGGACACGGCTCCCAGTCGCTGATTCCCTCAAGGCTGTCTAATCCGTGGGCCAAAGTAAAGGTGTGGGCCACGACTCATCCAACCCATTTGACGCACGGCCACCCTTGTCCTCAAACCCGCTGATAGGGTGTTGCCACATCACGTAAACACCGTGAACGAACGTTGGAACGGAAGGGGCTCAGTGGGCGAGACCGTTGCCGCCATACAGCATGCCCGCTCTGCCGTGGTGGCGGATTCAAACAAGGACCGTCTGGCTGCCACCTCGGACGCCCTCGCCTTGGCGGGTTTCACCGTGCGCCCGGCTCCGGACCACGCGGCCTTGGTCCGGCACGTCCAGGAGCAAAGCCCCTCTGTGGTGGTGGCCGAGAGCTCCCTGGCTCATGGGCTCCGCAGTCCGGGAGTTCCAGTGCTGTTGATCCTTGAGGCACAGGATTGTGTGGACCTTAAGGAAGTGGAGTCCTGGCGTATAGCCGACTACGTCCTCAGTCCTGTGCGGCCCGGCGAGCTTGTTCACCGTGTTGAAACGCTGATCGGGCGCGCCAAGGAGCGTGCACGCTCCCGCAGCGAGATTGAAGCACTCCGGGAAAGCCTCAGGAACGTCTCGGCCGCAGTCCGGGAAACCAACGAGCCCCAACTCATCGCAGACCACGTGGTCCGTGGGTTTGGTCAGGCCCTGGGTGTGGACCACGTCTGGTTCGCTACGTTCCGTGACGAACGCGTCCCGAGCATCCGCGCGCAATGGAATGCCCCCGGCTTACCGATGCTTCCTGCCCGGCTCGGCGACAGCGAGAACATCATCGCGGATGTGGCCAACAAGCTATGGGCCGAAGCTGACGTCCTGGCCGTCACAGACCATAGAGACGATCCCGATTCCATCATTGCCCGGGAACTGCGCACGTGGTCCCACGAACTCCATCCTGTGTCCACGGTGCTCCTCCCGGTGGGCGAAGGCGCATCCGCCATGGGAATCATTCTCCTGAGCACCGTGCGTGAGCCACATGACTGGACCCGGCCGGAGATCGCTCTGATGCAGCATGTGGCCGGCAACGTGGCCCACGGCCTCATCCAAGGCCACCTCATCAGCGCACAGCAGCGCGTCCTGCACCAGCTACGGCAGTTGGACAAGGCAAAAACCGACTTCCTGGCAACCGTGAACCACGAACTTCGGACGCCCCTGACGTCCATCACGGCATACCTGGACATGATCCAGGATGGTTCCGGGGGCCCGGTCCCGGAAGGCATTGGCAAAATGCTTGATGTGATCGCCCGGAATTCCACCCGCCTCCGCAAGCTCATCGAGGACATGCTCACCGTTTCCATGCAGGACGGCAGCAACCTGGACCTCAAACCGGTGGATATCGCCAAACTCCTCCACGTGGTGGTGGCCACTCTCCGCCCGTTGGCAGATTCCCGCCATGTCTCCGTGTCCGTTACCGAAGGAACCGAGGACATCGAAGTCACCGCTGACGAAGCAAAACTGGAACAGGTGTTCACCAACATCGTGGCCAACGCCATCAAGTTCACGCCCGAGGGTGGCCGCGTGGGCATCACCAGCTCCGTGTCATCCTCCGAGCATGGCGGCCTGGCCCTGGTGCGGGTCGCGGACAATGGCCTGGGCATCCCCGAGCACGATCTGCCTCATATCTTCACCCGCTTCTACCGTGCCTCCAACGCCACGTCCGCTGCGGTTCCCGGCAGTGGCCTGGGACTCGCAATAGCCCACGACATCATCAGCCGCCACATGGGCCGCCTCCTGCTGGACTCCACGTTGGGATCCGGGACGACGGTGTCCGTAGAGCTGCCGGTGGGCGGACCGTAGTGGGCACGCGGGTGTGTGCATGCCGCTGTACCTGAGCTCCCGCACCCATGTCCTCTGCGTCCCCTGCCCCTGTGACAGTTGTGTCAAGCGGGCGTCCGGACATGTGGTCTGCGGTCACTAATGCGCGACATCCGGCGAAACAAAAACTGATGCCCCGGGCAGCGGCCCAGGGCATCAATTTACGTCATATGGCCTCGAGAGGCACTCCCCCAATGTTTAGTTCGGCCACCAACCGATGCTGGTGGTGTTCGTCTTTGTGGAAGTGACGCTGTTAGGCCACCAACCGATTGCCGTGCTGTCCTGCGAAGGCTCGGCATTAGCCGGAGCAGCGAATCCCGTTACTGCCAGAACCGCCGCCATGAGCAGGGTTGCCGCAAATTTTTTCATCCGCTATGCCCTTTCGTACTGATGCGAATTTGTTGAGTGTGACTTGAATAAAGTCACGGTGCAAACTATACGAGCTTTTCTTCCGCAATGACATGGATAATGGGCACATGCAAAGTCCCCATCTCGCATCCCACCTTGTTGCCGGTCTCACGGCACGCGCCAAATGGAAGGAACGGGACTTCGATGAAGCCTTCCGCTTGGCAGGAGAGGCCGCACAGCTCGCCACGGCGGCCGGGGACGAAGAAGCATGGTGGAACATGCGGTACCTGCAGGCCGAATGCCTCCGGGACCAGGGCCGGATCGAGGAGTACCTCAGCCTGGCCTTCGAGCTGAACGATCACAGCCTTACCTCCTCTTCGCCGGAGCTGGGGGCCAAGGCAGGAACCATGGTTGCCATTGCGTTCCAAGGGCTGGGCCGCCTCGCCGAGGCAGCAGCCATGGCCGCCGACGCTGCCAAACTGGCGGCCCGCGACGCCGACCTGCTCTACGTCCAGATCCTTGCCCAGCGTGCACTGATCGCGGCCTTGGCTGAAAGCCGGCTCCTGGACGACGCCTGGCGTGAGTGCTTGGTGCTGGAAACCCTCCTGACCGACGACGTGGATGAAGACACTGCCGGAAAGGGCTATTGGGTGATTGGCAACGTTGCTTTCCTTGCCGATCGGGTTGCTGACGGCGGGCGTTATCACGATCTCGCTGCCGAACGGCTGTCACCGTCAAAGGACGTTGATTTGTGGGCGCGTTTCAACCGGGCTTCCGCGGAAATGCGGCTTCAGGCGAAACTCAGCGACGCCGCTACCCTCCGCTGCATTGAAAGGGCCGAACTCGCCACGGACATTGTGGGCGGCTCAGAACGCGACCATCTGGAAATGTCCTTGGTCCGCGCACATTGGTATTTTCTCAGCGGCGATATGGAACAAGCCACCGGAATCCTTGAACCGCTCTGCGCCCGATCCTCAATTTTGGCGACGCAAACCTCCGCGGAGGCACATTTCCTCTTGGCCCGAACGTTGCTTGAGTCCGGCAGGCGCGATGATGCACTGGCCACCTTCGAGGAAGCATCAAGCCTGTTCGATCAAGCAGCATTGCCTGACCGCAGCGCGGCAGTCCGGCAGCATCTGCTCCATACCGATCCACAACGAGGCCGGCCACACGGGGAGTGAGCATGTCCGAAGGAAAAATGTACTCCGGCAACGATCCCCGCCTGGGTTTGCTGCTGGAAGGTATCGTCAGGCTGGCCGCCGGCGACCTCAACACCAGGATCGAAGTTTCGGACGCGCGCGACGAAATTGATGCTGTGATCATGGGGACCAACCTCCTGGCCGAGGACCTCCAGATTGTCTACGAAGAGTTGGAACAACGGGTGCAGGCCCGGACCCAACAGCTCAACGAAGCCCATTTGGCGATGCAGCACATGGCAATGACGGATCCCCTGACGGGTTTGAACAACCGCTCAGCTTTTGCCTCCGCCCTCAGCGAGGCCCAGGCCGGCGGAGTGACAGGCGGGCGGGCAGCCATCCTCCTGCTGGACATGGACGGTTTCAAGGCCATCAACGACTCCCTGGGCCACACCATCGGGGACAAAGTCCTGGAGACCGTGGCCAACCGGATCAGCGGCGCGGTCAGGGAACAGGACATGGTGGCCCGCATGGGTGGGGATGAATTCGCCGTGCTCATCCCCGACGTGACCCCTGCAGTGGCCGCTTCCATTGGCAACCGCATCCTAGCTGCCGTAGTGAGCGTCATGGAGGTTGAGGGCCAGCATCTCCGCTGCGGGGCCAGCATGGGCCTCAGGATGGCCGATCCCGGGCATCGCGCCGAGGAGCTGATGATGGAAGCGGACATTGCCATGTACGAGTCCAAGGCTGACGGACGCGGCAAGCTCAAGGTGTTTGAGCCGGCCATGCTGCATGCGAGGCAGATGCGGAACCAACTGGTGGGCGAGCTCAAAGAGGCAATAGCCGGATCCCAACTGGTGCTCTACTACCAGCCCATCATCCGGCTGGATACCCGCGGAATTGAAGGCGTGGAGGCCTTGGTCCGTTGGAATCACCCCACCCGGGGACTGATCATGCCGGACGAGTTCATTCCCATCGCCGAGGAAACCGGCATGATCTCAGAGCTGGGCGGCTGGGTGCTCCGCACCGCCGTCGAGCAGTTGAAGCAATGGCGCACCGACCCCCTGACGGCGGGCCACGACTTCAGCATGCGCATCAACGTATCAGCCGCGGACCTGCAGCGTCTTGAATTCATCGAAGATGTGCGGGAGGCCCTGGCCTCAGCCGGGCTTGACCCCTCGCTGCTGGTCCTGGAGCTGACCGAAAGCGCGGTCATTCTGGGCAACGACCTGGACCGCTACACGCTCAACAGCCTGCGCCGCCTGGGGGTGGGACTGGAAATTGACGACTTCGGCACCGGCTACTCCTCCATCAGCTATCTCCGCCAGCTGCCCGTGGACACCGTCAAAGTGGACCGGACGCTGCTCTCCGCCTTGGGCAGCGACCCGTCACAGCCCGCGCTGCTGGCTGCTGTGCTGCAACTGATCCGTGCGTGCGGTCTGGCGGCCGTATGGGAGGGCATTGAAACCGTTGAGCAGGCCGAATATCTCCTCAGCATCGGCTGTACCAGCGGACAGGGTTACTACTTCAGCCGGCCACTGCCCGAAGAGCAGCTCACGGAGCAGCTGAAGCACCACAAGACGTGGCCTGTCAGCTGATGGTCCGCGTCCACGGGTGGTGCCGCGTGCGCCATTCCGAGTCCAGAATGGCGTAGATGCACTCGCTGGCCCACTGCCCTTTGTAGTGCCAGTTATCCACCAAAGTGGCCTCCAACCGCATGCCCAGCCGCTTGGCAATCCCTGCCGAGCCTTCGTTGAGGGCATCCAGTTTGGCGTCCACCCGGTGGAAGGACAGTGTCTCGAACGCCAGCCGCAGCACGGCTTCCGCCGCTTCCGTGGCGATGCCGTGGCCCTGGGCGTCAGGATGGAGTATCCAGCCCACCTCGGCTTGCCCTGTGCCCTCCAGCCACTTCAGCACAACCTCGCCCATGAGGCCGGGCTGGTCTTTGCGTTCAATGGCCAGGCAAACCCAGTCCCCCTCTTGTTTGAACTCGAAGTTCGCGTACCGGCCCAGGACCTCCATGGACTTGGTCCTGGTCAGCTCATTGCGCAACAGGAAGCGGGCAGTTTCGGGCAGGGACTGATAGCCGTGGAAGCGATCGAGGTCCTCGGCCTCGAAGCGGCGCAGGATGAGTCGATCGGTGATGATGGGAAGCTCAATTTCGGGCATGACATCGAGGCTACTAGGTACGGCCGATTCGTGGCCCAGTCTTGACACGTGGCGCGATCTGGGATTACCTAATGAACATTCGGTAAATAAAGCTGGAGGCAATGACGCATGGTTGAAACAACCCTCTCCGGTGCATCGCACCACATCCTGACGAACGATTACGCGTCCGAATGGATGGGCATCGAGGTCCTCAAGCTCGACGACGGCCACGCCACCATCCGCATGCACCTCCGCCAGGAGATGCTCAACGGTTTCGGCATGGCCCACGGCGGAATGATCTTCGCCTTCGGAGACACCGCCTTCGCCTTGGCCTGCAACCCGGCCAACCCCACGCCCAAGCAAGCCGCCAACATCACGGTGGCCTCCGGCGTCGACATCAACTTCATCAAGCCGGCGTTCCAGGGCCAGGTGATCACCGCCGTCGCAAACCGCCGCGCGAGTACCGGCCGAAGCGGCCTGTATGACATCCAGATCTATGCGGCCAATGCCGATGCCGCCCCCGACACCGAGCCCGGCGAACTCATTGCAGAGTTCCGTGGCCGCAGCCGCACCATCTCCAAGAAGTAGGAAACTGATGACTCAGAACACCGTGGCAGCGCCCGCCACCTCCCAGGCCAGCGCCCCTGTGCTGGACCGCGAAGAAACCATCTCCCGCGACGAACTGGAAGCACTCCAGCTCACCCGCCTCCAGCACACCGTTGCTTACGCCTACGATCGCGTGCCGCTCTACAAGCGCAAGTTCGATGAAATCGGCGTACACCCCTCCGACCTCCGCGAGTTGAGCGACCTCGGAAAGTTCCCCTACACCACCAAAGAGGACCTCCGCCTGGAATACCCGTTCGGCATGTTCGCCGTCCCGCAGGACCAGGTGGCGCGCATCCATGCCAGCTCCGGCACCACCGGGCGCCCCACGGTGGTGGGCTACACCAAGAACGACCTCGCCAACTGGGCAACCCTGGTGGCCCGCTCCTTCCGCGCCTCCGGCGTCCGCCCCGGCATGAAAGTCCACAACGCTTACGGCTACGGCCTGTTCACCGGCGGCCTCGGCGCGCATGCAGGCGCTGAAGCACTTGGCTGCACGGTCATCCCCATCTCCGGCGGCCAGACCGAACGCCAGATCCAGCTCATCCAGGACTTCAAGCCGGACGCCATTCTGGCCACGCCCACGTACTTGCTCACCATCGCCGATGCCATGCAGCACCAGGGCATCGACCCCAGGTCCACCTCGCTCAAGTACGCCGTCCTGGGGGCCGAGCCGTGGACCGAAGAAATGCGCCACGAGCTCGAAACCACCATGAACATCAAGGCCTCGGACATCTACGGACTCTCCGAAGTCATGGGCCCGGGCGTCGCTGGCGAAGCGGTGGAGACGCAGGACGGCTGCCACATCTGGGAGGACCACTTCCGCCCCGAGATCATCGACCCCTTCGATCACTCCACGGTCCTGGCCGACGGCGAACCCGGCGAACTCGTCTTCACGTCGTTGACCAAGGAAGCGCTGCCCATCATCCGCTACCGCACCAAGGACCTCACGCGCCTGCTGCCCGGAACCGCGCGCCCCGCGCACCGCCGCATGGGACGCATCACCGGCCGCAGTGACGACATGATCATCCTCCGCGGCGTGAACCTCTTCCCGTCACAGATCGAGGAGATCGCCCTCCGCATCCCCGAGCTGAGCCCGCACTTCCAGCTCGAAATCACCCGGCCCGAAGGCAAACGCATGGACTCGCTGACCGTTCGTATTGAGCGGCGCGAGGCGGTGTCCCCCGAGGCAGGTACGACGGCGGCACACACCTTGCGCGAGCAGATCAAGATTCACGTGGGGTCCTCTTGTGTTGTTGATGTTGTGGAGCCGGGTTCGCTTGAGCGCTCCAACGGCAAGCTCCGCCGCATATACGACATGCGCCCCAAGGGCTGACCTTGGGTGAGATCGTGAGAAAATGCCAGCATGCCTACTGAGACCACCACCAAGCGCGGACGGCCCGGTTACGACCAGCAGTCGGTGCTCCGCATCGCCGTCGACGTCTTCAACCGCCACGGGTACGACGCAACGTCCATGGGCATCCTGGCTGAAAACCTCGGGATCTCGAAGTCAGCCATCTACCACCATGTGCCGTCCAAGGGCGATCTGCTGAAGCTCGCCCTGGACCACGCGCTGGGCGGCCTGGAAGCGATTCTGGAAGAGCCTTCGGCTACCTCCGGGCCCGCCGATGCGCGGCTTGAGTTCGTGCTGCGGCAGACCATCGCTGTGCTGGTGGACAGGCTGCCGTTCGTCACGCTCCTGCTGCGTCTTCGGGGCAACACGGAAATCGAGCGGAATGCCCTGGAACGCCGCCGCGCGTTCGACCACAGGGTGGCCGAGTTGATCTCGGCCGCCCGTGAGGACGGCTCGCTCCGCCAGGACATCGATCCCCGCACCGTCACGCGACTGCTGTTCGGCACCATCAACTCGATCGTGGAGTGGTACAAGCCCGGGGGCTCGCTATCCCCGGAAAAGCTCGCAGACGATGTCATCACCATGGCCTTCGACGGGCTTCACACGGCCGCCTGACCTCGTCTCCCCGGCGAACCCCCCTCACCTAACGGGCCCCACCAGCGGACCCTCTCTCACCTAACGAGCCCCACCAGCGGACCCTCTCTCACCCACCGGGCCCCACC
>NZ_FNNR01000002.1 GCF_900106835.1 Arthrobacter sp. cf158 | reverse complement strand
AGCGGACCAAATGACCCGCGGCTTCATCATCGGCGCCACCGCAGGACGGACCACCCTCACCGGCGAAGGACTCCAACACGCCGACGGACACTCCCCCATCCTGGCCTCCACCAACCCCGCCGTGAAAACCTACGACCCCGCCTACGGCTACGAAATCGGCCACATCATCCGCCACGGCCTCGAACAAATGTACGGACCAGACGCTGACGATGACAGAAATGTCATGTACTACCTCACCGTCTACAACGAACCCATCACCCAACCCGCGGAACCGGAAAACCTCGACCTCAACGGACTCCTCAAAGGCATCTACAAACTCGCAGACGCCCCCGCGGGAGAGGCCAACCGGCCCACCGCGAACATCCTCGCCTCCGGCGTGTCCGTCCCCTGGGCCCTCGAAGCAGCACGGATCCTCAACGAGGACTGGGGAGTCGCCGCCGACGTCTTCTCCGTGACCTCCTGGAACGAACTCCGACGCGACGGACTCGCCGCCGAAGAACACGCCTTCCTCAACCCCGGCCAACCCGCCCGCACCCCGTTCATCACCGAACAACTCAAAGACACCACCGGACCCGTCATCGCCGTGTCCGACTACATGAAAGCCGTCCCCGACCAAATCCGCCAATTCATCCCCAACGACTTCGCCTCCCTCGGAGCAGACGGCTTCGGCTTCTCCGACACCCGCCAAGCCGCACGCCGCTACTTCAAAAACGACACCCACTCCATCGTCGCCAAAACCCTCCAACTCCTCGCCGCCAAGGGCGAAGTTGAAGCAGGCGCATTGGAAAAGGCGATCGAAAAGTACCGGCTCCTGGATGTGAATGCCGGCACCACCGGCGGAGCAGGCGGAGACGCCTGACTGCAGGCTGCCGGACACTATCCGGCAGCGGGGTTAACCCAGCGATAAACGCGATGGCGGCTTCCACCGAAAGGTGGGGGCCGCCGTCGGGCTTTAACAACCCGGGCTTTAACAGCCTGGACCGTTCACCCCGACGTGATCAGCAACAACATCAGTTGTAGCCTTCTCACAAATGGAGCTTGCACGGGATGGCCCGTATGCTCATTCCATGGCAGAGCCGAGCAAAACAACTTCCAAGCGCAAGGCAGCAACCCAGGCATTGTCGCCTGAAAAGGCCGAAACTCTGCGGCAACTCCGCGCCAACGTGGGCCAGCTGTCCACCAGCACCATGCGCCAACTGGAGAAGTCGCTGCCCTGGTACAGCCGCCTCAGCTCCGATGAGCGCTCAGCCCTGGGCCTTGTGGCACAGAACGGCATCGCGGCGTTTGTGACGTGGTACGAACGGCCGAGTTCGCCGTCATGGATCCTGACCGACGTCTTCGGCAATGCCCCCACGGAACTGACACGCTCCATCAGCCTGCAGAAGGCCCTGCAGCTGATCCGGATCGTGGTTGAAGTAGTCGAGGACCAGGTCCCGGTGATCGCGCCGGAATCGGACCAACCTTCACTGCGCGAAGCCGTTCTGCGGTACTCGCGTGAAGTCGCCTTCGCTGCCGCAGACGTCTACGCGCGGGCTGCCGAGTCCCGAGGCTCCTGGGACACCCGCCTGGAAGCACTGATCGTGGACGCCATCCTGCGCGGCGAAAACACGGACGCCCTGAGGTCCCGGATCGCGGCCCTCGGCTGGAAGGCCCAGGAGCGCTTCACAGTAATGGTGGGCAATTCGCCGTCGGAACCCAGTGCAAGCTACGTCAGTGAACTGCGCCGAACCGCCGGGCGTTTCGCGGAGGATGCACTGGTGGGAATCCAAGGAGACAGGCTGATCCTGATACTTGGCGGAGTCAATGACAGGGACACCGCCTACGTCAAGCTCAGCGAGCTTTTTGCGCCCGGCGCCGTGGTGTATGGCCCGGAGGCAGGATCGCTCCTGGAAGCGAGCAGTTCCGCTCAGGCAGCCTTCGCTGGGCTAACGGCAGCCCGCGCCTGGCCTTCTGCTCCACGGCCGGTTGCTGCCGATGACCTGCTTCCCGAGCGCGTCGTTTCCGGAGACGACGCCGCCCGCCGCTCACTGATCAAGAACATTTACAGGCCTCTTTTGGCTGCCTCAAACGGCTTGGTGGAGACCTTGGGAACCTACCTTGAGCTGGGGCACTCCTTGGAAGCGACAGCCCGCGAACTGTTCGTCCATGCCAACACTGTGCGCTACCGTTTGAAGCGTGTCTGCGACGTCACAGGCTGGGATCCTCTCCTTCCAAGGGAGGCTTTTGTGCTTCAAACTGCCTTGGTAGTGGGCCGGCTTTCGGCCCAGCCAAAAGCCGCCCCCGAACGTCACGCGTCGCGTTCACAGAACTGAACCGTTGTAGACTTCCTACAAACTGACCCAGTGAGCTTGGTGTACCAAAACACCAGTGGATCACGTGGCAATTTGGAAAGCTGGATACGTGCTTGCAATCGTCTGCCCTGGACAGGGCTCCCAGACCCCCGGATTTTTAGCCCCTTGGCTGGAACTCCCCTCCGTCGAAGGCCACTTGGCCTCCCTGAGCGAGATCGCAGGCATTGACCTCAAGGCCCACGGCACCACCTCGGATGAAGAGACCATCAAGGACACTGCGGTGGCTCAGCCGCTGATTGTTGCGGCAGGCCTCGTAGCCGCCAAGTCTTTGTTCGACGTCGAACTCAGCACACTTCCCGTCATCCTTGCCGGGCACTCCGTAGGGGAAATCACGGCTTCCGCTCTGGCGGGGGTCCTCACTGATGCCGAAGCAATGACCTTCGTCCGGGAACGGGCCAACAGCATGGCCGCGGCAGCTGCGGTTACCCCCACCGGCATGAGCGCTGTTGTAGGCGGCGACCCCACTGAGGTCCTCGCCGCCATTGAAGCCTCGGGAGCCACACCCGCAAACGTTAACGGCGCAGGCCAAACCGTCGCCGCGGGCACCTTTGAGCAACTGAAAGCGTTGGCGGAGAACCCGCCGGCCAAGGCCCGGGTTATCCCCCTGAAAGTAGCCGGCGCTTTCCATACGTCCCACATGGCTCCTGCCGTCAGCGCACTAGAAGCCCTCAAGCCGTCACTTTCGCCGCAGAGCCCTGCTGTTCCGTTGCTGTCGAACTTCGATGGCAAGGAAGTCACGGCCGGACCTGCCGCCGTCGAAAGCCTGATCGCGCAGGTTTCCCGCCCTGTCCGCTGGGACCTGTGCATGGAAACTCTCGTTGAGCGCGGCGTTACCGGCGTCATTGAGCTCGCGCCCGCTGGTACGCTCGCCGGCCTGGCCAAACGGGGCATGCCGGGCGTGAAGACAGTTGCAGTCAAGACCCCGGATGACCTGTCCGCGGCACTCGCACTTTTTGCTGAATTGGAGGGCCAGGCATGAGCACCCCCGTACTCAATAAGGCTGCGGTCAACGAGAACGCACGCATCCTGGGCATCGGCGCATACCGCCCGGACGTGATCGTCACCAACGAGGACGTCTGCCAGTGGATTGATTCGTCCGACGAGTGGATCCGCCAACGCACCGGCATCATCACCCGCCACCGCGCGGCTGCCGATGTCAGCGTCATCGACATGGCCGAAGGTGCAGCACGCGAGGCACTTGCACAGGCGGGAATCGAAGCGTCCCAGCTGGGAGCAGTCATCGTATCCACCGTGACGCACCCCTATGCGACGCCGTCGGCCGCCGCTGCCCTCACCGACCGTTTGGGCGCGACGCCGGCACCGGCCTTTGATATCTCCGCCGCGTGCGCCGGGTACTGCTATGGCGTGGCCCAGGCCGATGCTTTGGTCCGCTCCGGCGCGGCCGAGTACGTGCTCGTCGTTGGCGCGGAAAAGCTATCCGACGTCATCGACAACCATGAACGCACCATTTCCTTCCTCCTCGGTGACGGTGCCGGCGCTGTGGTGGTTGGCCCGTCCGACACTCCCGGAATCGGCCCCTCGGTCTGGGGCTCTGACGGCAGCAAGTGGGATGCCATTGGAATGACCCACTCGCTGGAGGACGTCAAAAAACTGGGCGAATCGGCCCGACACTCTGATGAGATCGACGACCCCGCCATTCTCTCCGCCACCCAGGATGTCTGGCCCACACTGCGCCAGGATGGTCAGACTGTGTTCCGCTGGGCCGTCTGGGAAATGGCAAAGGTAGCCCAGCAAGCTCTGGATGCCGCCGGCATCGAAGCGAGCGACCTCGCTGCCTTCGTTCCCCACCAAGCGAACATGCGCATCATTGACGAGATGGTCAAGAAGCTCAAGCTTCCCGAATCCGTTGTCATCGGCCGCGACATCGCGCAGGCGGGCAACACGTCCGCGGCCTCCATCCCACTGGCAACGCACCGCTTGCTCAAGGAAAACCCTGAGCTGAGCGGCGGCTTGGCACTGCAGATCGGTTTCGGCGCCGGTCTGGTGTTCGGTGCCCAGGTAGTTGTTCTGCCGTAGAACCAAAGACGACTTACAAACCCAAACCGTAACCGCGGTTTGCCCCCTTTCCGGCAGTAGCCGGTATATCAAGAAAAGGAGCCAACAATGGCTAGCAACGAAGAAATCCTGGCCGGCCTGGCTGAAATCGTCAACGAAGAGACCGGCCTCGCCACCGAAGCCGTGGAGCTGGACAAGTCCTTCACCGAGGACCTGGACATCGACTCCATCTCCATGATGACCATCGTGGTCAACGCTGAGGAAAAGTTCGGCGTTCGCATCCCGGACGAAGAGGTCAAGAACCTCAAGACCGTCGGCGACGCCGTCAGCTTCATCGCCAACGCACAGGCCTAGTCCTGACACAGCTGTGCCGGGCCGGGATTCCATCCCTGAGCCCGGCACAGCCGCAGTAACGCCCAAAGATTTTCTTGCCTCCCCCTGTGAAACCTGCAGGTTGGACGGCTGATCCGACAGAGAGTGATCGCATGGCACGCAAAGTAGTCATAACCGGTCTGGGGGCCACCACTCCCATCGGCGGCGACGTACCCACAATGTGGCAGAACGCGCTGAAAGGGGTCTCCGGCGCCCGTACGCTCGAAGATGAGTGGGTGGCCAAGTACGACCTCCCCGTCCACTTTGCTGCCCGGTGCTCGACGCCGGCCCTTGAGGTCCTGAGCCGGGTTGAGGCCAAGCGCATGGACCCGTCCACGCAGTTTGGTGTCATCGCAGCCCGTGAGGCCTGGTCCGACGCCGGGATTGAAGAGATCGACCACGATCGCCTGGCTGTAGCCTTCGCCACCGGCATCGGCGGCGTCTGGACACTCCTTGACGCCTGGGACACGCTGAGGGACAAGGGACCCCGCAGGGTCCTGCCCATGACCGTTCCCATGTTGATGCCCAACGGCGTGGCGGCTGCGGTCAGCCTGGACCTTGGAGCCCGCGCCGGAGCGCACACTCCTGTTTCGGCCTGCGCATCAGGCACGGAAGCCCTTCACCTTGGCCTGGATCTCATCCGTTCGGGCAAAGCGGACGTTGTGGTGTGCGGTGGTGCGGAAGCTGCCATCCACCCGATGCCTCTGGCCGCTTTCTCCTCCATGCAGGCACTCTCGCGCCGCAACGACGAGCCCGAACGCGCATCCCGCCCTTACGACATCGACCGTGACGGTTTCGTCATGGGTGAAGGCGCCGGCGCTTTGGTCCTTGAGGCCGAAGAACACGCAATCGCCCGTGGTGCCCGCATCTACGCCGAGCTGGCCGGAACGTCCGTGACCGCAGATGCCTACCACATCACAGCACCGGACCCCGAGGGCCTGGGTGCCACCCGCGCACTCAAGGCTGCGATGTTTGATGGCCGGATCCAGGCTGAGGACGTGGTGCACGTCAACGCGCACGCCACCTCAACCCCGGTTGGCGACAAGCCCGAGTACACGGCCCTGCGTGCCGCTCTGGGGACCCACGTGGACAATGTGGCGGTCTCTGCCACCAAGTCGCAAATGGGCCACCTCCTGGGAGCTTCCGGCGCCGTTGAGGCAGTACTGACCGTACTGGCTGTCTACGAGCGCAAGGCACCGGTGACCATCAACCTCGAGAACCAGGATCCAGAGATCCCTCTCGACGTCGTGACATCGGTCCGGGACTTGCCGGCAGGCGATATCGTGGCTCTGAGCAACTCCTTCGGCTTCGGCGGACACAACGCCGTCATTGCAGTCCGGAACGTCTGATCCCGGCGTCACCACCGACTCATTGAGACATGAAGAGGGCCCCACCACAGGTGGGGCCCTCTTCATTGCTATGGGGGTGTTATCGCGGAGTCCTAGCCCACTTGGTGCAGCCAGCGCACCGGAGCACCTTCTGCCGCGTGACGGAAGGGCTCAAGCTCTTCGTCCCATGCTTCACCCAGGGCCAACGACAGTTCGTGGTACACGGCAGAGGGGTCGCCGGCACCTGACTCATAGGCGTACCGGATGCGGTCTTCCGTCACCATGATGTTGCCATGGACGTCCGTGACCGCATGGAAAATGCCGAGTTCGGGAGTGTGTGACCAACGCGCTCCATCAACGCCCTGGCTCGGCTCTTCGGTGACCTCGTACCGCAGATGCGCCCAGCCACGGAGTGCGGACGCCAGTTGAGCCCCCGTGCCGGGCGTTCCGGTCCACGACAACTCGGCCCGGAACATTCCAGGCGCAGCAGGCTGAGGGGTCCACTCAAGATCGGTCCGCTTGTCCACGACCGATCCGATGGCCCACTCAACGTGCGGGCAAAGCGCCGTAGGGGCCGAGTGCACGAACAGGACACCGCGGGTTGTTGCAACAGACATTCCATCCTCCATAGCTGTAGGTACGTCTTCCCCAACGACCTCTGCCTGGATGCTTGCTGTTGCTGCCGGATGCCATGAAATTCATGTGGGCCCTGACAGGCTATTGATTTATTGGTAATGCTACTGACGATCTTGGCACAGATATAACCCTCAACTTCGAATTGAAGGTTTCCCCGTGGTGCTTTCATTTTGCCGTACGCTGTCCATTTCCGCCAGTGCGGACGCATCAGCACCCGAGTTGGGACGCATCAGTTCTATTTCAGGCCCTGGGGTGAGCCTGTTGGTAGCTTTTGCGGAGCCTGTCCACAGAGACGTGGGTGTAGATCTGAGTGGTGGCGAGGCTACTGTGGCCGAGAATCTCCTGGACAGCCCTCAAATCCGCTCCCCCGTCGAGCAGGTGGGTGGCAGCGCTGTGCCGAAGGGCATGCGGCCCCGTAGCTGCGGTGTCACCCAAGGCCTGCAGCAGTTCATTCACCACGCCACGGATCTGCCGGGGATCAACCCTGTTGCCCCGGACGCCGAGGAACAAAGCCGGGCCACTGGAAGCAGTCACCACCGCTGGGCGGCCGCGTCTCAACCAGTCATCCACGGCTACGGCTGCGGGAACACCGAAGGGGACCGTGCGCTCCTTGTTTCCCTTGCCCAGCACCCGGAGGGTTCGGCGGTCAGGATCAAGGTCATCGATGTCCAACCCGGCGAGTTCACCCACGCGTACACCCGTGGCGTAGAGCAGTTCAACCATGGCCCGGTTCCGCACGGCCATGGGGCCGCCCTCCGCTGCAGCAGTGTTCAGGTCTTCCACCATCCGGGTAACCTGCTGCTGCTGCAGGACGCCGGGAAGGGATTTGCCCTTCTTGGGCGCCTGAAGACGCACGGCAGGGTCCGTGGTGATGAGTTCTTCCCTGAGGGCCCACCCTGTGAAGGATCTGGCTGTTGCTGCACGCCGTGCCAACGTGGCTCTGGCCATGCCTGCCTCACTCTGCGCGCCGAGCCAGCGCCGGAGGGAACCCAGCTCCAGTTGACCAAGCTCTTCGATCCCCTCCTGGACAGCAAAACCGAGAAGACTCTCGACATCTGCGAGGTAGGCACGGACAGTGTGCGAAGACCTCGCGCGTTCGCCCTCCAGGAAGCGCCGAAAACCTTCGACTGCGTCTTGCAGGGATGCTGGCAGTGATTGTCCGTCCACGCTTCCCACTGTGCCAGCACCATGGACCGTCGGGGAGTATCGACATGCTCTTTGCCTTGCCCCCTACGCATTCTTGACCCGCTTCCACGCACCCCGCTCCGAAGAGGCGAGCCCCAGCAACCCCAGCCGACCGAGGCCTGCGCGCACAGCGTCCGCGCTCAATCCAGCCACCACAGTCAGTTTCTCCACCGAGGTGGTGGACCGGAGGGGCAGAGCGTCCAGAAGGATCAGGTCTTCCAAGGACAGGTCGTCGTGCACGGCTGCGGCCACGTCCTTTTCTGCGCTGTGGGTTTCACCGATAGCTCCGGCAAGCTCGGCGATTTCGCCAACGTCGGTAACGCATACGGCTCCCCCGTCACGCAGCAGCCGGTGGCAGCCAGCCGAGTTGGCACTGTGAATGGACCCCGGGACGGTTGCAACCACGCGGCCGATGGACTCAGCGTGGTGGGCCGTGTTGAGCGCGCCCGAACGCCAGCGCGCCTCCACCACTACAGTGACGGACGCCAAAGCTGCAATGATGCGGTTCCTTTGCAGGAATCTGTAGCGTGTTGGGGCGGATCCAGGAGGAACCTCCGAAATGACAGCGCCCTGGCTGGACACGGCGCGCAGCAGGTCCTCGTTGCCTGCCGGGTAGAACCGGTCCACCCCTCCAGCCATCACAGCGATGGTGGGCACGGATGCGACCCCGCCACTGAGTGCGCCGCGATGTGCGTGCGCGTCAATGCCATAGGCACCACCTGAAACCACGGTGTATCCGCGCTGGGCCAAGCCATAGGCCAGATCCCCTGTGACGGAGGCTCCGTAACTTGTACTGTCCCGTGATCCCACCAGAGCGATGGCTTGCCGGGCGGTCGGCAACGGTTGCTCCTGTCCACGCCACCACAGGCAAAGGGGTTCCTGAAGGCCAAGGTCTGCCAGTTGCTTCGGCCAGAACTCGTCCCCCGGCACAATAAGCCGTCCACCCATCCGGCGCATGGTTTCCAGGTCCCGGTCTGGGGCAAGGTCGGCCACCCGAGGCGCCCAGCGCCGCTGGCTGGCCGAAAGCCCTGGCCAGGTGGCGGGGCCGCCTTCGCCCATGAGCAAGGCGGAAATCTCCTGCTCCAGGCTGGGTCCGGGGGCCAGTTCTCCGGTGGCTACGCCCAAAGCGTCGACGGCACCCAGTGCCTTTACCAAAGCCAACCCCACCGAATCCTGAGGTTCCAACAGCCGCGCCAACGCGGCCCTGGCAATCCGTTCGTTCTCCTGTATCCCCATTGCCGCCACGCCTTCGTTTCCTTTCGTGTTGGTAGTCGTCATGATGCAGCCGAGGCCTGTCGTAGGCCGAGCGCCTGCCCGATGTGATCGATGTCAGGGGCGTCGCTGTGCCCCAGGTCTGCCAGTGTCCACGCGAGCCGCAGGACGCGATCGTACCCACGCGCAGTGAGAGTGCCGCGCTCCAAGGCGGTGTCCAGGATGCGCGTGGTTCCCGGAGCCAACCGGAGTTCGCCACGCAGCGTGCGTCCTGGCACCTGCGAATTGGTTTCCAGGCCGAGCACGCGCAATCGCTCGATTTGCCGTTCCCTGGCAGCCAAGACACGCCCGGCGACAGCGCGGCTGTCTTCTTCTTTGCCCGCCTGGCCAAAGTCAGCCAAGGACACCCGTTCCACCTGAAGCTGGATGTCCACCCGGTCCAAAAGCGGCCCTGAAATTCGTCCGAAGTACCTGCGCCGCATCATCGCCGTGCAGGTGCAGTCCATGCCCTTGCCTGACGCTTTTCCGCAGGGGCAAGGATTGGCCGCCAAGACCAACTGGAAACGGGCGGGGTAGGCAGCAGTCCCCGCAGAGCGATGGATAACCAGCTCCCCGCTTTCAAGAGGTTGGCGGAGGGCGTCCAACACACGCCGCTCGTACTCGGGGGCCTCGTCAAGAAAAAGGACACCGCGGTGGGCGCGTGAGGCCGCACCCGGTCTGGGGAGGCCGGAACCGCCTCCGATGATGGCCGCAGCAGTGGCGCTGTGATGGGGGTTCTCAAACGGTGGCCTGCGGATCAACCGCACGGCGGACGACTGGACAGCTGCCAGAGAATGGATGGCGGTGACCTCCATGGCTGCCTTATCCGCCAAGTCCGGGAGCAGTCCCGGGAGTCGTTCGGCCAACATGGTCTTACCCGCCCCGGGCGGACCTGTCAGCAGCATGTGGTGTCCACCGGCTGCAGCCACCTCCAAGGCACGGCGGGCTTCTCCTTGTCCGGATACGTCGCAAAGATCTGCCATGACAGTCGCAGTATCGCCATCGTCGTCCGGGAGGTCGTCGCCCGGAGGATCGTAGTCCAGAGCGAGCTCCTTGGGGTCCGCGCCGAAGTCGAACGCAAGCCGGGCGAGGGTTTTGTACCCCCGAACGTTGGCGCCGGGCACCAAGGAGGCTTCCGCGGCATTGGCCTCAGACACCACGACGTCCGGATAACCCGCCTGAACAGCAGCCATTACGGCCGGAAGTATCCCGCGAACCGGCCTTAGCCTGCCGTCCAAGCCAAGTTCGGCAATGAACACTGTCCCGCCGATGGAACGGATGTCGTCGGCTGCCCGGAGCACCGCCATGGTGATAGCGAGGTCAAAGCCGGATCCACGCTTGGGCAGGGACGCAGGAATAAGGTTGGCCGTGATTTTGCGTCGGCTGAGGGGAATCCCCGAGTTTTGGGCTGCGGAACGAATGCGTTCCTTGGCCTCGTTAAGGGCAGCATCGGGCAGGCCCAGAATCACGAAGTTTGGCAAAGTTTGGCCAATGTCAGCCTCAACTTCCACGATGTATCCGTTGAGGCCAAGCAAAGCAACACAGTAACTGCGGCCGACCCCCATCTACCCGACACCCCGCAGGTGCTCGAGTTCCGGATCGCCGATGCCGTTATCAATCACCGACACAACATCGATGCGACGGAGCGGCACATCGAGTTCGTGCGCCCGGCACCATGCTGAAGCAAGCCGCTGGAGACGAGCCAACTTGGCCGCACCCACAGCTTCAAACGGGTGCCCGTAGTCCAGGCTCCGCCGGGTCTTTACCTCAGCCACGACGAGGGTGTCGCCCTCCAACGCCACAATGTCGATTTCACCGTCTGTGCACCGCCAGTTGCGGTCGACGATCCGCATCCCCTGGTTTTCCAGGAAACCAGCCGCCAGCACTTCGCCGTTGCGGCCCAGCAGGTCTTTTGCTCTCATGACCACCACCTCCGCTCTCCAGCATTCAGGCTGGGAGCGACCGGCGGCAGGCGGTCATGCCGCTATGTGGGTAACCTGCTGGAATCGGCTCTGTTGAGGACCAGTGGTGGTGCTAGTTGCCAAGATCTCCCAGGTCTCCGAGCCCGCCATCCTTGGGCAGCGACAACTCTTCGCTACGGGGAAGCTCCTCAACATTGACGTCCTTGAAGGTGATAACCCGCACGTTCTTCACAAAGCGGGCAGAACGGTAGACGTCCCATACCCAGGCGTCCTGCAGGGTCAGGTCAAAGTAGACTTCACCATCTGCACTGCGGGCCTGAAGATCCACATGGTTGGCGAGGTAGAACCGCCGCTCGGTTTCCACGACGTAGCTGAACAGGCCGACAACATCCCGGTATTCGCGGTAGAGCTGTAGCTCCATATCGGTTTCATAGTTCTCAAGGTCCTCGGCACTCATAGTTCCATCTTGCACTATCAGCCGGGCACCAGGCGCCACCGGGGAGGTGGGTCAGATCAGGGCCCTGCCAGTGGTTCAGGTCCTGTAAGGTGCCAGCTGGTCCGGTGGTAGGCGCTGGGGCCCTGCTGCCGGATGACATCCCTGTGTGCTGCGGTTGCGTAGCCCTTGTTCTCATTCCAGCCGTATGCGGGCAGTTCCGAATGCAAGTCCACCATGATGCGGTCACGCGCCACTTTGGCCAGCACGCTGGCGGCGGCGACACTGAGGCAGCTCATGTCTGCTTTGACCCTGGTATGGACCGGAGCCTCGCACCCGGGACCGGCGGGGGCTGTATCGAAGAGCGAAGCCTGGACTTCCGGTGAAAGCCAATTGTGGCTGCCGTCCAGCAGGACCACATCAGGGGTGACGCCGCCGGCCAGGATCTCAAACCACGCTCGCGTGCCCGCAAGCCGTAATGCCGCGATGATGCCAATCTCATCAATTTCCCTGGACGTGGCATGCCCCACTGCGGAGGCAATAGCCCAGTCCCGAACAAGCGGTTCGAGCCGGTCGCGGTCGTCGGGTTTGAGCAGTTTGCTGTCCCTGACACCTGCAAGCAAGCCGTGGCTCTCCAGTTCAACAACGGCGATTCCTACGCTGACCGGACCCGCCAATGCGCCGCGGCCTACTTCATCCACGCCGGCCAACAGACGGACTCCAGAGGACAGGAAGGACCTTTCCACGTCAAGCGTCGGGAAACCCTCTGGGATTTTCCCCTTGGGCTTGGGCTTGGTCTTTGCCTTGGACTTGGCGGGGGCCTTCACGGTGGTCCTGCCGGTCGCGCCTGTGGTCACCGTAGCCATCAGTTACCTGACGTGCCTTTGGGAACATCGCGGAAGACGTCGGGATAGTTATCTAGGATGGTCCACCGGTTCACGGGCCATGCAATAACAGTGGCTTTGCCTTCGACGTCCTCAATGTTGACGAATCCCCCATTAACTTCCTGATGCGCCCGGGAGTCCTCGGAGTGGTTGCGGTTGTCGCCCATCACCCAGACCTTGCCCTCCGGCACAACGATGTCGAATGGTTTCGGGAACGGCACCTCTGCGGGATTAATGTATGTTTCGTTGACCGGTTTACCGTTGATCGAGAGGTGGCCTTGGGCGTCACAGCACGACACCCTGTCACCCGGCAGCCCAATGATGCGCTTCACCAGGTGCTGTTCATTGTCGTCAGGAGCCAATCCCACAAACTCCAGGCCATCCCCAACCCAATCCATGGGGCCAGCCGGTTTCGGGGCCACTGGCGGCAACCAGGCCTGGGTGTCCTTGAAGACTACGACGTCTCCACGCTGAAGATCGAACGGGCCGGGGACCAGGAGATTGATGAAGATGCGGTCGTTGACGTCCAAGGTGCTCTCCATGGACTCCGAAGGAATGTAGAAAGCCCGGAACAGGAACGTCTTCAGGAGGAAGGACAACACCAGCGCGATAGCCACCACGGTGACGATCTCCTTGACCCACACCAGAACAGGGTTTTTCCGCGGTTTTTCCGCAGCGTGGGCACCACCCTGGGAATCACGGGATGCGGAATCGTCAGTGGCGTCCGGAGCCCGCGACACGTCGTCGTCCGCTTGGCGGGACTGGGTCACACCGGCGGCGCTTGCCGATCCATCCGAGCTCCGGGCGTCGTCGTCGTACCGCTCGGGATTCTCTGGAGCTTTGTCCGGCATCTACTGTCCGTTCTTCGATGGTGATTCCGCCTGCGTGGAGTGAGGCATCTCTGCAAATCTATCAAGTGGCCAGATGATCTGGACCGGTCGGCCGATGACACGCTCGATGGGAACCATGCCCCCGCCCGGCGCTCCGAGCAGGCCACGTGAGTCGGCGGAACGCGAGCGATGGTCACCCATCAGCCAGAGTCGGCCAGAGGGCACCACGACGTCGAATTTCTGTTTGCTGGCCTCGTCCCCCGGGTAAATATAGGGTTCCTCAAGCTGCTGACCGTTGACTGTGAGGAATCCGCCCGCATCGCAGCATTGGACGTGGTCACCGGGGACACCGATGACCCGCTTCACATAGGTGGTGTCACTGCCCGTGAGTCCAAACCACTGGCTGGCTGCGGACACGGCATCCACGAATGGTCCCTGTCCGCTGCTCAGCGGAGCGAAGGATCCACGTCCATCAAAAACCACGATGTCGCCCCGCTGAATCGGCTGTCTGGCGAACGCTGTACGGGACACCAGGATTCGGTCTCCCGACTCCAGCAAGGGCTCCATGGATTCGGACGGAATGTAGTAAACATCCAGCCACAAGGACCGGACCAGGCCGCTGATCGCAACGGCCAGCACCAATGCGAGCAAAACAAAACGCCAGCCCTGTTTCCGGGGCTGGCGTTCTGATGTGTCCATGACTCGTATCCCTGTTGCGTTGCGGATTGCTCCGGAACAACCGGGCACGAATCCTGGACCCGTTGCGTAAGTCGCAGGACTTACTTGGCGAAGTCGCGCTTTTCCTTGATCTTCGCAGCCTTACCGCGCAGTGCGCGCATGTAGTAAAGCTTGGCGCGGCGGACGTCACCCTTGGTGACGACCTCGATCTTGTCGATGATCGGGGAGTGTACCGGGAAGGTACGCTCTACGCCGACACCGAAGGAAACCTTGCGCACGGTGAAGGTTTCGCGAACGCCGTCGCCCTGGCGGCCCAGGACGAAGCCCTGGAATACCTGGACACGGGAGTTCTTGCCTTCGATGATGTTGACGTGAACCTTGAGGGTGTCGCCCGCGCGGAACTCCGGAACATCGCTACGCAGCGAGGCTGCATCTACGCTATCGAGGATATGCATTAATCCACTCCTGGTGAACGCCACAGGTCATTCACTTTGGGTTACGGCGAACAAGCCCGGGGCATGAAAGCCAGCCGGAAATCTCCGCCGAAGTTTCTTTGTGTCCGGCTCCACCACTGATTGGCGTCGCCGGGTTGTCCGACTGTTGGCTGAACTCCCCCTGTGGCAGGTGTCAGCCCAGCAGACACAAGGGTTAATTCTGCCATAAGCGCACCCATCCGGCCAACTGCCGGACTCGTGGAAGGTTCGACGCCGGAAGGTGGCTTTAGTTTTCGGCGTCGCCGCCGGGCCGGGGGCGCAGGCGGCCCTCGACCACCGCGTACCCCAGGTCCGCAAGGGCGTTGCGGTCAGCGCGGGTCAGCGTACCGGCGTCGAATCCGTCCAGAAGGTCCGGCCGCCGCTCCGCCGTGCGGCGAAACTGTTCGTGGCGCCGCCACTGGGCAATCTTTCCGTGGTTGCCGCTGAGCAGGATGGCCGGTACTTCATGGTCACGCCACGCGGACGGCTTGGTGTAGACCGGATATTCCAACAAGCCATCGGAGTGGGATTCCTCAACCAGGGATTCGGGATTACCTACTACCCCCGGAAGGAGACGCCCGACGGCTTCCACCATGGCCAAGACGGCTACTTCGCCGCCGTTGAGCACATAGTCGCCCAGGCTCACTGGCCGGACGGTAAAGTGTTCCTTCGCCCAATCAATGACGCGCTCATCGATTCCCTCGTAGCGACCACAAGCGAAGACAAGGTGTTCTTCCTCGGCAAGTTCATAGGCCAGCGCCTGATTGAACCGCTCCCCTGCCGGCGAAGGAACAATCAGGACGGGCTTGGAACCTTCACGCGAAGTCGCCACAGATTCAAGGGCTTGCGCCCACGGTTCCGGCTTCATGACCATGCCCGCACCGCCGCCATACGGGGTATCGTCCACCGTACGGTGCCTATCAGTGGTGAAGGTCCGGAGATCGTGGACGTTGAGTTCAAGCAAGCCATCCTGGCGGGCCTTGCCTATGAGTGAGAGCTCCAGGGGCGCCAGGTACTCAGGAAAAATGCTGACGACATCTATCCTCATTCAGGCATCATCCCCTGATTCCTCAACCGCGGCGTCGTTGATCTCAAAAAGGCCGGCAGGCGGAGTGATCAGGACGTACCCGGCTTCGATGTTGACCTCCGGCACGATCTCATCGACGAACGGAATGAGGATCTCCTTGCCCTCCTCCGTCTTGACCGTCAGGAGATCCTGGACCGGCAACGTCGTGAGTGCGGCTACTTTACCAACAACCTGCGATCCGACCCGAGCTTCAAGGCCAAGCAGTTCGTGCTCATACCAGCCCTCGTCGTCGTCTTCGTCGTCGAGTTCTTCTGTTTCGATGAAGAGCTTGGCGCCACGGATAGCCTCGGCAGCGTTACGGTCCGCGATTTCCTCGAAACCAAGCAAAAGGATGTCCTTGTTCCACCGGGCGCTGCGGATAGTCAGCGGGCCGGCAGAGGCCGGCTCCACGACGAACTCGGTTCCTGCGACAAACCGCTCGGAAGGCGCGTCAGTGAGTACCTGCACCGTGACCTCGCCGCGAATGCCGTGGGGTTTGCCGATCCGGGCCACCTGGAGCTGCATGGATTCCTCTGAATTCTTGTGTACCGGGCCGCCGGGCAGCCACGGTGATGAAATGGTGGATAAAGCAATCCGGCCCCTCCACCATATTCGGTGAAGGGGCCGGATCTAAGACAAGTAGTGCTGAGCGCGTTACCGGCGGCGGTCGGTGTCGACGACGTCGACCCTGACCTGCTCGCCACCAGCCAAAGCTGCAACCACAGTGCGCAATGCGCGTGCGGTGCGTCCTTGACGGCCGATCACCCGTCCGAGGTCCTCCTGGTGAACGCGCACCTCGAGGGATTCCCCGCGGCGGTTGTTCTTGGCACTGACCTTGACATCCTCAGGGCTGTCAACGATCCCACGGACCAAGTGCTCGAGCGCTTCTGCCAGCAACTTACTCAGCCTCGGTGGTCTCTGCTTCAGCCTCGGCCGGAGCCTCAGCAGCGTCGTCCTTCTTGGCCTTCTTGGTGATGGCTTCCGGAATGATGACGGAACCCTTCTCCGGAGCTACGAAAGCTTCCTTCGGAGCTTTGGTCTTCAGGGTGCCTTCCTGGCCCGGGAGGCCCTTGAACTTCTGCCAGTCACCGGTGATCTTGAGGATCGCAGCAACCTGCTCAGTCGGCTGGGCGCCGACGGAAAGCCAGTACTGGGCGCGCTCGGAAGCGACCTCGATGTACGACGGCTCTTCGGTGGGGTGGTACTTGCCGATTTCTTCAATGGCACGGCCATCGCGCTTGGCGCGGGCATCCATGACGACGATGCGGTAGTACGGTGCGCGCATCTTACCGAAGCGCTTAAGGCGAATCTTTACGGCCACTTTTGTGGTCACTCCTGTTTCTGAAACGGGGTTGAACCCGACGTTCTGCACCCGTGGGGCGGGCCATACTTGACGGTTCGAAGGACAAGATACGAGCACGGAGAGAGGGGCCGCACCGATCGAGTACCTGTCTATTGTGCCAGATGCCCGCCTCAATTACGACTTCCACCACGTGGGGCGGCGTGTTCTTGCTCACTCCAGCTCCGGACGCGACTCCCGCCTCCGGATATTCCGTCAGACGGACCAGACGTACAGCCCGGAGCGTTCAACCTTTTCCACATCCGTAGCCAGGGCAGCCAATTGCTGGACGTACTGCCGCGATTGGCCAGCGTCGAAGGGCATGTCATCCTGCGCGGCCCACGCCGCAGCGACGTCATCCAGCACGTTGGCGTCGCCTTCGCTCTCATAGGTGAGCAGCTCGGCGAGCGCCCGGACCATGGCTTCGGGGACACCCAAAAGCGCGTCGCTGGTGACATCAACCAAAGCGAGTTCGTAGTCGGCGCCTGCGGCATGGACGGCCTGGCCCGCGAGGTCGCCCAACTGCTCCACCTCAAAATCGGTGATCCCATCAATCCTGACGGCGGGTCCGCCGACGTCCGCACCCTTGTCCAAGGCTGCTGCCCGCTTGAGTGCTTCATCGTGGGTGGCTACAAAAATTTCGGCAAAGCCCATGGAAAGTACTCTCATTCCTTCGTGCTGACGGGGCGGCGGCACACGAACAAAGGTTCCGTGCCGTCACTGCCCAGCCTAGTGCAGTCAGGGACCGGCGCCATCGAGGACCGGACAGCCGGGTCAGCGAACGGCGACACGCAGCTTGTTCCGCCACGGATCATCAAACCGCAGCTCAGCGCCCGTGTGATGGTTTTGCACGCCCGCGATCTTGAGTCGATCGGCCAGCGCCGCCACGTCATCCATGCCGGGCACTTCGATCAGGACCTCCCCCAGGCCAAGGGTGTCCCGCCGCGGACCTGCACCGCGACTGTTCCAGACGTTCATGGCCATGTGGTGGTGATACCCACCGGCGGAGACGAACAGGGCCTGGCCGTGCCAACCGGCTGTACGTTCGAAGCCCAGGGTGTCCACATAGAACTTTTGCGCAGACTCGACGTCACCCACCTGCAGGTGCACATGCCCGACGCCGGCAGCAGCCTCGCGCTGACCGGTCACGGCAGCTTCACTCAAGTGCTGCTGCAGGAACCGCTGCGGCGGGAGCGCAACGTTGTCCATGACCACAGAGGTGCCATCCCACTGCCACAGCTCGCGGGGCTTGTCGTAGTAGAGCTCAATGCCGTTACCTTCAGGATCGGTGAAGTAGAAAGCTTCACTGACAAGGTGGTCTGCACTGCCGGCGAAGGCGCGGGGCTCATACTCGGCGGCCGTGGCAATAGTGGCGGCAAGCGAGGGTTGGTCCTGGAACAGGATGGCAGTGTGAAAGAGGCCCGCTTCGCCGCGACCTGGAATCTGCAGGCCGGCCGCAGGGGCAAGATGCACCACCGGCTTTCCGATGCGCCCCAGATACAGCCCACCGTCCTGCTCGGCCACTATGTCCAGGCCCAGGGCGCGCTGATAGTAATCGCCCATGACCTTCATGTCGCCAACCTTGAGCATCACGGTGCCCATGGTGAGTTCGGCAGGAAGAAGATCCTGGGTGGATGAAGTGGTCATGTGAAGCTCCTGGTTCTGAGGTGGCCGCGCATCGGCACCTTTCTACCTTAGTAAATTACTTGAAGCTTCAATTTATTCCTAACCCACCACATTGCCACGGAGGACGATGTGCTTGAGCTCGGTGACAGTCCTTAGGTCACGCCTCGGATCCTCACTGCACAGCACGACGTCGGCACTTGCCCCCTCGCTGATGCCCTCGGCTCCCAGCCATGCACGGGCACGCCAGGCTGCGGCGTCCAGGACAGCGGCCGGCGGCAGGCCGGCGTCGTGCAGTTCCATCATTTCGTCAGCGATCCTGCCGTGCTTGATCACGCTGCCCGCGTCCGTTCCAGCGAAAATCTCAACGCCGGACTCAAAAGCTTCGAGGACCCGCTCCCTGCGACGCTCCCAAAGACGCACCATGTGGTCCGCGTACACCGGAAACTTTGGGGCGGCCTGGCTGGCGATGTCCGGAAAGGTAGCGATGTTGACCAGCGTCGGAACGATGGGCACTGCCTGTTCCACGAGGCGGGGAAGGTGCCGTGGCAGAAGACCCGTGGCATGTTCGATGCAGTCGATGTTGGCATCGAGCATGTCATCGATGGTGTCCTCGGCGAAACAATGAGCCGTGACGCGGGCGCCCTCGTCGTGCGCGGCAGCGATGGCGTCCTTGACTGTCTTGGCCGGGAAAGAGGCCGCCAGATCCCCCACACCGCGGTCGATCCAATCCCCCACGAGCTTTACCCAGCCATCGCCGTCGCGGGCTTCCTTCCGCACAGTCTCCACCAGCTGGCCGGGTTCAATTTCATGCCCCAGTCCGCGAAGGTAGCGCCGGCTCCGGGCAATGTGCCGCCCTGCCCTGATCAGGCGCGGCAGGTCCCGCCGCTGCTGCACCCATCGTGTGTCGCTGGGTGATCCGGCATCGCGGATGAGCAGCGTTCCGGCGTCGCGGTCTGCTGTGGCCTGGGCGAAAGTGACCTGCTCGTCCACGGCCCCTCCCGCTCCGAGCCCTATGTGGCAGTGGGCGTCCACGAATCCGGGCAGGACCCAGCCATCCAACACCCTGTCCGGCGTTTCCGAGGGGCACTCGAAGGTCAGAACACCGTCCACAGACCACATTCCGTGGCGCTCTTCGACCGACGAGACAAGCACAGGTCCGCTGAATTCAATGATGGAGGCCATGGGAAAAGCCTAATCCGCAGCAGGGCCACGTGGACCGGATGCGTCCATGTGACTGTGCGCCAGTAGGCAGCTGTGGTAGCTTCATCTACGACCACACGGGGGCCCCTGCAGGGGCTGAGATCGGACTGATGCAGTCTGCGACCGTTGAACCTGTCCGGGTAATGCCGGCGAAGGAAGTGAGTAATCCTTGAGCACCACGGAAACACAGCACAGCCCTGCCCAAAACGGGAAGAACGCGGGCCAAAACGAGTTGAGCGCAGGCCAAAACCAGCCAGGCTCCGGCGAAACCGGCGTTGAGACGGTGACGCAATCGCTGAAGTCCCACTCGCTGGCGTGGGTGGAGGATCCCACCAATGGCATCCGCGTTCCCGTTACGGAGATTGCATTGGAGCCGTCGCCCAACGGCTTGGCCAATGAGCCGTTGCAGGTCTATCGGACGGCCGGACCCGGGAGCGATCCCGTGGTTGGCCTTGAGCCCTTCCGCTCGGCGTGGATCGAAGATCGCCGCGACACCGAGCCCTACTCCGGGCGCGCACGCAACTTGCTTGACGACGGCAAGTCTGCGGTTCGGCGCGGGGCAGCATCAGCGGAATGGAAAGGTGGGCAACCGGTGCCCCGCCGTGCCGTGGAGGGCAAGACCGTCACGCAGATGCACTACGCGAAACAGGGAATGGTAACCCGGGAAATGCAGTTCGTTGCTTTGCGGGAGAACTGCGATGTTGAGCTTGTCCGCAGCGAAGTCGCCGCCGGCAGGGCCATCATCCCCAACAACATCAACCACCCGGAATCCGAGCCAATGATCATTGGCAAGGCCTTCCTGGTGAAGATCAACGCCAACATCGGCAACTCCGCGGTGACGAGCTCCATCGCCGAGGAAGTGGACAAACTGCAGTGGGCCACCCAATGGGGTGCGGACACAGTCATGGATCTCTCCACTGGCGATGACATCCACACCACCCGCGAATGGATCATCCGCAACTCCCCGGTTCCCATCGGCACCGTTCCCATTTACCAGGCCTTGGAAAAGGTCAATGGTGAAGCGAACAAGCTCACGTGGGAAATCTTCCGCGATACCGTGATCGAGCAGTGCGAGCAAGGCGTGGACTACATGACCATCCATGCCGGCGTGCTCCTGCGCTATGTACCCCTCACGGCCAACAGGGTCACGGGCATTGTGTCCCGCGGCGGTTCCATCATGGCCGGTTGGTGCCTGGCACACCACCAGGAAAATTTCCTGTACACGCATTTTGACGAGCTCTGCGAAATCTTCGCCCAATACGACGTCGCGTTCTCCCTGGGCGATGGCCTGCGCCCCGGTGCGACGGCCGATGCCAACGACGCCGCCCAGTTCGCCGAGCTGGATACCCTCGCCGAGCTGACGCAGCGAGCCTGGGAGTTCGACGTTCAGGTAATGGTGGAAGGCCCCGGCCATGTGCCGTTCCACCTGGTCCGGGAAAACGTGGAACGCCAGCAGGAACTGTGCAAGGGAGCCCCCTTCTACACGCTTGGCCCGCTGGTTACCGATGTCGCCCCCGGCTATGACCACATCACTTCGGCCATAGGCGCCACCGAGATCGCCCGCTACGGCACCGCCATGCTTTGCTACGTCACTCCCAAAGAGCACCTTGGACTGCCGAACAAGGACGACGTGAAGACAGGTGTCATTACCTACAAGATCGCCGCCCACGCTGCTGACCTCGCCAAGGGTCACCCCGGGGCGAATGAAAGGGATGACGCCCTCTCCAAAGCCAGGTTCGAGTTCCGTTGGCGCGATCAGTTCGCGTTGTCCCTGGATCCTGTGACGGCCGAAGCGTTCCATGACGAAACGCTGCCGGCAGAACCGGCCAAGACGGCCCACTTCTGCTCGATGTGCGGCCCCAAATTCTGCTCTATGCGGATCAGCCAGGACATCCGCGACGAGTACGGTTCCGCCGAGGCACAAGCGGCAATCGCTGACATGTACAGCGGGATGCGGGAGAAGAGCGCGGAGTTCCTGGCTGCCGGCGGAAAGGTTTACCTTCCGGAACTCCAGGTCCCGGCCAGCCAGAGCACGGGCGGTTCAGGAAGCCTGAACTGACATGGCGCGTCCCACATCGGCAACAAACGTGCGGATGATGTGATCGCCGTCGACTGAATCCTGGGGCCGGTGTCCTCCCGCTGCAACACGGCGGAGGGCACCGGTTTCCTGGAGGTAGCCGGCGATTTCCTCATAAAGAGGTTCCCAGCCTCCGGTCAGCACCAGCGTGGGAACACCGGGAACAATGTGCAGCGGAGCCTCCCAGGGCGGCGCTTGGAGCCTCAGCCTGCGGGCGGAACGGCGCGCTTCCGGAGTATCCAGTCCCCCGGTCTCCGCAGAGAAGGCCCGCCGGAAGTACTCACGCTGGTAATCGGCGTCGTTAAGCTGCGCGCGGACGTCAAACAGTGGTTCCATGAGTGCCCGGTGGGAACCGGTTGCCGGAAGCTCGGCCGTCAGCGACAAACACGCGGGTTCCACCAACGTGAGCGAATACACCAGATCGGGGCGTTCGATCGCTGCCAGCATGGCGGAAATTGCACCTTGCTCGTGAGCCACGATGTGACCGCCGCCAGAGTCAACCAGGGCATTGACAACAATGGCGACGTCGGCCGCCACATTGGATTCCTGGGGATCGGCCACAGCATCGAAGCCGAACCGCCGGAGGAACAAGGCATCATAAGCGAGGGCCATGCCATGTTGTTTCGGCCATGCCGCAGCACCAAAACTGCCCAGGCCGTGAACGAAGACTACGCGCTGCTTGTGCATTGGTTCAGCCTATTCCACGGCTCTGACATCCCAAGGGACCGGCAGACCCGGCCCCTTGGGAAGCGATGTCTACTTTCCGAGGAACTTGTCGAAGCCCTTGGGAAGGTTGAGGGAAGACGGGTCGAAATCCGCGGCGCCCTGCCCGAAAGCCGCGCCCGTGGGTGCAGCTGAGGCTGCATTGGCCCGCTTGGCCTCGGCGTCGCGCAACTCCTGCGCAGCCTTGGCCGGGTTGCCGGAACGGGCCTTCTTCTTGGGAGCGTTCTTGCCGTTCTTGCGTCCGCCACCGGGACCGCCCAGCCCGGGCATTCCCGGCATACCTGGCATGCCACCGCCCTGGGCCAGCTTCTTCATCATCTTCTGCGCCTGGGCGAAACGCTCCAACAGGCCATTGACCTCGGAAACGTGGACACCTGAGCCCTTGGCGATACGCGCGCGGCGTGAGCCGTTGATGATTTTCGGCGCAACACGCTCATGGGGAGTCATGGAGCGGACGATGGCCTCGACGCGGTCGATCTCTTTTTCGTCGAAGTTCTCAAGCTGCTGACGGATGTTCTGCGCACCCGGCATCATCATGAGCATCTTCTTCATGGAGCCCATGTTGCGGATCTGCTGCATCTGGGCGAGGAAGTCGTCCAGGGTGAAGTCTTCCTGGTCGGCGAACTTCTTCGCCATCCTGGCGGCTTCGTCCTTGTCCCATGCCTTCTCTGCCTGTTCGATCAGGGTGAGGACGTCACCCATGTCCAGGATGCGGGAAGCCATGCGGTCAGGGTGGAAGAGTTCAAAGTCGTCCAGGCCTTCGCCGGTGGACGCAAACATGACCGGCTTACCGGTAACGGACGCCACTGACAAAGCGGCGCCGCCCCGGGCGTCGCCGTCGAGCTTGGACAGCACGATGCCCGTGAAGTTGACGCCTTCATCGAAGGCCATCGCCGTGTTGACGGCATCCTGGCCAATCATGGAGTCGATCACGAAGAGGACTTCGTTGGGAATGATCGCCTGACGGATACGGCGTGCCTGGTCCATCATTTCGGCGTCGACGCCAAGGCGGCCGGCGGTGTCAACGATGACGACGTCGTGCAGCTTCTGGCGGGCTTCCTCAACGCCGGCCTTGGCGACTGCCACCGGATCACCGGCGGGGTGCTCAAGTTCGGAGGTCGCGCCGGGGTGCGGAGCGAAGACCGGGACGCCTGCGCGTTGGCCAACAACCTGGAGCTGCGTGACAGCGTTGGGGCGCTGGAGGTCGCAGGCTACCAGCATGGGGCTGTGTCCCTGGGCCTTGAGCCACTTGGACAGCTTGCCGGCAAGGGTGGTCTTACCGGCACCTTGGAGGCCAGCGAGCATGATGATGGTGGGCCCGGTCTTGGCCAGGCGAATGCGGCGGGTCTCACCACCGAGGATCTCCTTGAGTTCCTCGTTGACGATCTTTACGATCTGCTGGCTCGGGTTCAACGCTCCCGAGACTTCAGCGCCCAGGGCGCGTTCGCGGATGCGGCCGGTGAACTCGCGGACCACAGACACGGCAACATCGGCGTCCAAAAGGGCACGGCGAATCTCCCGGACGGTGGCATCGACATCAGCCTCGGTGAGGCGGCCCTTGCCACGGAGGTTCTTGAAGGTTGCTGTCAACCGGTCAGAGAGTGAATTGAACACGCGCCGTGCACTTCTTTCGATGGTCTACGAATGGCGGCCAAAGCGGCCCACCAGAGTCTTGACGATTGCCCCCAGCAAACATGTCTCAAACCCAACAAATCTGAATCGACTAGGGGACTCGACTATCTAGGGTACCAAGTCGCACCTGCAAGATGGCATGCTGGCACAGTGACCAGCAAAACAACTGTAAAAACGTTGCTCATCCTCGGCGCGTCCGGGGACCTCACGGGCAGGCTCCTGCTCCCGGGGCTGGCCGGCCTCCTTGCTTCCGGACGGGCTCCAGGGCTCCAACTGGTGGGCGCCGGATCTGACCCTTGGTCTCCCGACCAATGGAGGCAACGGGTGGACGGCGCCTTTGAGGCTGCATCGAAAACAGCTGACGCCAGCGGGCGCGCCGCGCTGGCCCGCGTTGCCGACGCTACCGAATACCACCAGGTGGATGTGACAGCGGACGGACCGCTGGCCGCGCTTTTGGCCCAACTGGAGGGACCTGTTGCCATCTACTTCGCCCTCCCACCGCAGGTCAGCCAAAAGGCATGTGAGGTCCTCCATCAGGACCAACTGCCTGCAGGGACACGCCTGGTCATGGAGAAACCTTTCGGTTCGGGCGCGGAATCGGCACATGAGCTGAACAAGACACTGGCCACCTTGGTATCCGAGGACCATATCCACCGAGTGGACCACTTCCTGGGCAAAGCGACCGTGCTGAACATCCTGGGCCTCCGCTTTGCCAACAGGTTCCTGGAGCCGGTGTGGAACCGCGAACACATCGAGAAGATTGAAGTGGTCTTTGACGAGGACCTGGCCCTTGAGGGGCGGGCACGTTACTACGACAATGCCGGGGCCCTTAGGGACATGATCCAGAGCCATCTGCTCCACATCATGGCTTTCCTGGCCATCGACGCCCCGGCCACCATCGAGGAACGAGACTTGCGTGACGCTGTGGCCACAGTCCTGCGCGCCAGCAGCATCAAGGCGCCCTACAGCCACTCCACCCGACGCGCCCGGTACACGGCAGGCACCCTCGGGGAGCGGACAGTGCCGGACTACGCAGCCGAGGAAGGCGTGGATCCGGCCCGAAATACCGAAACCCTGGCCGAGGTCCACGTGGACATCGACAACTGGCGGTGGAAGGGAGTCCCCTTCATCCTCCGCTCCGGCAAGGCCCTGGGACACCGGCGCAAGGAAGCCGTAATCACCTTCCGCCCCGTCCCCCACCTGCCCAAGGGATTCTCCGGCGTGGATTCTCCCAACCAGCTGCGGATCGGCTTCGGTCCGGACGTCCTGCAGTTGGACGTGGATGTGAACGGCCCGGGCGACGTCTTCACCTTGGACCGGGCAAGCCTGGTGGCTGAGCTCAATGCCCCGGGCATGCTGCCCTACGGAGAAGTGCTGGAAGGCATCCTGACAGGCGACCCCCTTCTCTCAGTCCGGGGTGACACCGCGGAGGACTGCTGGCGGATCATCGAGCCGGTCCTGCGCGCCTGGGAGGGCGGTACCGTTCCGCTGGATGAGTACGACGCCGGCAGCCGCGGACCGGCGAACTGGCCCAGCGACGTCGTGCAGTAGAGAAAAAGACACCGGGAACGCGCAAGCGGGCCGGGTACCTTGATGGGTACCCGGCCCGCTTGTTGTGCGTTACGAACTTAGATTGCGGCTGCGCCGCGCTCACCGGTCCGGACCCGGACTGCTTCGTAGACATCCACGGTCCACACCTTGCCGTCACCGGCGCGTCCGGTGTTGGAACTGGCGATCAGAACATCCAGGATGTCATCTGCCTGCTCATCCGTGGCGAGAACCTCGATGCGGATCTTGGGAAGCAGGTCCACGTTGTACTCGGCTCCCCGGTACACCTCGGTGTAGCCGCGCTGGCGGCCGTACCCGCTGGCCGCGCTGACCGTCAGGCCCTGGACCCCGTATGCTTCGAGGCCTTCCCGGACTGCTTCAAGCTTTTCGGGTCGGACGATCGCTGTGATGAGCTTCATGCCTGGACACTCTCCTTGCCTTCTGCGGGAGCCTTCTCTTCGGACTTGCCGGTCATTGCTTCGTGCAGCGGCTGGAAGCTGCCACCGTGGCCGTTGACACCGAACTCATAGGCCGTCTCAGCGTGCAGGCTGAGGTCCACGCCAACGTTCTCCTGTTCGGTGGAGACCCGGAAGCCCATGGTCTTGTGGATGGCGAAGGCAATGATGGCCGTCATGATGGCCGAGAAAGCGATGGCGATACCGGCTGCTGCGAGCTGCGCCCACATTTGTGTCATACCGCCGCCGTAGAAGAGACCGCCGCCAACACCGTCCGTGGGAAGGGCAATGAAGCCCAGAGCAACGGTGCCAATGATGCCGGAGACGAGGTGGACGCCTACAACGTCCAGGGAGTCATCGAAGCCCCAGCGGAACTTGAGACCTACAGCAAGAGCGGACGCGACACCGGCAACTACACCGAGTCCGAGGGCACCAACCGGGCTGACGTTTGCACAGGCGGGGGTGATGGCAACCAGACCGGCAACTACACCGGAGGCTGCGCCCAGCGACGTCGGGTGTCCGTCGCGGATACGTTCAGTGATGAGCCAGCCGATCATGGCGGCTGCCGGAGCTGCAAGGGTATTGACCCAGATCAGGCCGCCCTGCTCTGCAGTGGTGGCTGCACCGCCGTTGAAGCCGAACCAGCCGAACCAGAGAATTGCTGCTCCGAGCATGACGAACGGGATGTTGTGCGGGCGGTGGTTCGGGTCCTTGCCGAAGCCGCGGCGGTTACCAATGATGAGGACCAGGACCAGCGCGGCTACACCGGCATTGATGTGAACTACGGTGCCGCCGGCGAAGTCGATCGCCGGACCGAGAGCCTTGCCGATGGCGCCTTCCGGACCGAACAGGCCGCCGCCCCACACCATGTAGGCCAGCGGGCAGTAAACCAAGGTGACCCAGACCGGGACGAAGATGGTCCAGGCGCCAAACTTTGCACGGTCGGCGATGGCGCCGCTGATCAGTGCCACCGTAATGATGGCGAACGTGGCTGCGTAGCCTACCTTGATCAAGCCATCAGGAGTGCTGATGCCTTCCAGGCCGAAGGTGGCGAACGGGTTGCCCACGATCTCCATAAAGCCTTCGCCGGAGCTCATTGAGGCGCCCCACAGTACCCAAACAACGCCGACAATACCGATGGAGATGAAGCTCATCATCATCATGTTCAGGGCTGCTTTGGCGCGTGTCATGCCGCCGTAGAAAAATGCCAGACCAGGTGTCATGAACAGCACAAGCGCCGCCGCCACCATGACCCATACGTGACCTGCGGTAAGTTCCATGGTGCACGTTCCTCTCTTGCTAGATCTGCGGTTCAACCGCTGTCCTGACGCCCTTTGCGTCCTGCTTAAGAGTTTTGTGCCGCCGTGTTTCACCTGCGCGGGTTTTACATTGCGGGCTGGTTACAACAACCTCCCCAACGTAAATGGTGCATATCCCCAGTGTTACGGATATGTTTCAGACGTCAGACTTCACCGGAATTACCCGGATATCGCCACAAGAACCCATGTGAAGGACCAGCACCAGATGACGCAGTCTCCCAGATCCGTTGACGCACCAAGGATCCAGTCGGAGAAGGCACCTCTCCCCCGCGACATCAAGGTCATGCTGGCCGCGGCATTCCTTATCGCCTTGGGATTCGGACTGGTGGCACCTGTCCTTCCGCAATTCGCCACAACATTCGACGTCGGGGCAACGGCCGCCGCCATCATCGTCAGCATCTTTGCGTTCATGCGCCTGGTCTTCGCCCCGGCGGGCGGTGCCCTGATCGGACGATTCGGCGAACGGAATGTGTACGTCTCCGGTCTTCTGATCGTGGCAGTCTCCACAGCGGCGTGCGCCTTTGCACAGGATTACTGGCAGTTGCTGATCTTCCGCGGCCTCGGCGGTGCCGGCTCGGTGATGTTTACCGTCGCGGCCATGGGCCTGCTCATCCGGCTCGCCCCACCCGAACGCCGTGGCCGGGTCTCCGGCGCCTATGCATCTGCGTTCCTGATCGGGAGTGTGCTGGGCCCGGTGGTGGGCGGCTTGTTGGCGGGCTTCGGCCTCCGGGTCCCCTTCCTCGCGTACGCCGCGGCTCTGTTGGCGGCGGCTTTGGTGGTCCGCACCATGCTGGGCGGCGAAGGCAACACCGCGGCAGACGCTGCTCCTGCCCCGGCGATGACGCTGAAGGAAGCGCTCGGTGATTCGGCCTACCGCGCAGCGGTTTTCTCGAGCTTCGGCAACGGCTGGGTGACATTCGGCGTCCGCATGGCCACCATCCCGTTGTTCGCCGTTGCCGTCCTGCAGTCACAACCGGCAACGGCGGCGTGGGCGCTTGCCATCTTCGCTGTGGGCAACGCCCTGGCCCTCACCTTCAGCGGGCGTTTGGCCGATGCCTGGGGACGGAAGCCCCTGCTGATCCCGGGACTCGTCATCACCGGGCTTGCTACCGGCGTCATTGGCCTGACAACGGACCTCACAGGTTTCCTGATTGCGTCCGCGGTAGCGGGATTCGGCTCCGGCTTGCTGGGCCCGGCGCAGCAGGCCGCCGTCGCCGACGTGATTGGCCGGGGACACTCCGGGGGCAAGGTTCTGGCAGTCTTCCAAATGGCCGCCGATACGGGCGCCATCATCGGTCCTGTTGTGGCGGGTCTCCTCGCTGACCGTCTGGGCTATGGGTGGGCGTTCGGCATGACCGGCGGTGTACTGCTGCTCACAGCTGCAGGCTGGCTGTTTGCGCGCGAGCCCCTTAAACCCAAAAACTGACTGGCAGGTGGGGTTGTCCTGAAGCGCAGAACAACCACACCTGCCAGTCAGTTTGTAGCTGGAGCGCTAGTTGAGGAGCGCGTCCACAAAGCTTTCGGCGTCGAACGGTGCAAGATCGTCCGGGCCTTCGCCCAAGCCAATGAGTTTCACCGGGACACCCAGTGATTTCTGGATAGCCACAACAATGCCGCCCTTGGCGGTTCCGTCCAGCTTGGTCAGCACAATGCCCGTGATATTGACTACCTCGGCGAAAACGCGTGCCTGGTTCAGGCCGTTTTGGCCTGTTGTGGCGTCCAGGACCAACAGGACTTCATCAACCTCTGCCAGCTTCTCGATGACCCGCTTGACCTTGCCGAGCTCGTCCATCAAGCCCGTCTTGTTCTGGAGGCGGCCCGCGGTGTCCACCATGACTACGTCGACTTCCTGGTCGATACCGGCCTTCACGGCCTCGTAGGCTACAGAGGCGGGGTCGGCACCGTCGATGTCGGACTTAACGGTGGGGACGCCCACCCGCTGGCCCCACGTCGCCAATTGCTCGGCCGCTGCCGCGCGGAACGTATCAGCAGCGCCCAACAGGACATCCTTGTCTTCCGCCACCAGGACACGTGCCAGCTTGCCGACGGTGGTGGTCTTGCCCACGCCGTTCACACCCACAACAAGCACGACGGCGGGCCGGTCCGCCTTTCGCTCCACATTCAGGGACCGGTCCATGGTGGGATCAACGAGCTTGATGAGTTCTTCACGAAGCATGGCCTTGACGTCTTCGGGGCTGCGGGTGCCCAGCACCTTGACGCGCTCCCGCAGGGCATCAACCAGCTGCATGGTGGGTTCTGTACCGAGATCGGCCAGCAAGAGGGTCTCTTCCACCTCATCCCACACGTTTTCGTCGATCTTGTCGCCGGACAACAAGGCAAGGAGGCCCTTGCCGAGGATGTTGTTGGATTTGATCAGGCGCGCGCGGAGGCGCGTCAGGCGACCCTCCACCGGAGCCGGAGTATCAATCGCGATGGTTTCGAGCCCGGCGGCGTCGTCCGGCACATCCGTGCCTTCGACGGTTCCGTCAAAAGTTGGGGCCGGCGCCTTCACCGCGTCCGGGCGGTCCTCCACAAGGGTTCCGCCGCCTGCTGCCGATGACTGGAGGGGGTCGTTCGCATCCCGCGTTCCTGGGTACTTGGCGCCGGACTTCCGGGCCTTCAGGAGTACCGGCACGAGTCCGCCGACCACCACGAGCGCAGCGAGAATGGACAGAATTATGGGTAGGAAATCGTTCACTCCCCTACCTTCTCATAAAGCTAAGCCCCGGCACCGAGCCTCTGGCTGATGACGGTGGAGACGCCATCGCCCCTCATGGTCACGCCATAAAGCGCGTCGGCGACTTCCATGGTGCGCTTTTGGTGGGTGATCACGATCAGCTGGCTGGACTCCCGCAATTCTTCGAAAATAGTGATGAGCCGGCCGAGGTTGGTGTCATCCAACGCTGCCTCCACTTCGTCCATGACATAAAACGGCGACGGCCGTGCCTTGAAGATCGCCACCAGGAGTGCCACTGCGGTCAGGGAGCGCTCACCGCCGGAGAGGAGCGAAAGCCTCTTGATCTTCTTGCCTGCCGGCCTGGCCTCCACTTCGATTCCAGTGGTCAGCATGTCCTCCGGGTCAGTAAGCACCAGCCTGCCCTCGCCACCAGGAAAAAGCCTGGCGAAGACGTGGTCGAACTGGGCCGAGGTATCGGCAAAGGCCTCGGTGAAGACCTGCTGAACGCGGTTGTCCACCTCTTTGATGATGTCCAGGAGATCCTTCCGGCTGGACTTCAGGTCTTCCAGCTGGGAACTGAGGAATTGATGCCGTTCCTCCAGGGCGGCAAACTCTTCGAGCGCCAGCGGGTTGACCTTGCCCAGCGCCGCGAGGTCCCGTTCAGCTTTCTTGAGCCGTTTTTCCTGCTCAGCGCGGACGAACGGAACCCCTTCAACCACAGGGTCTCCATTCTCATCCACTGGTGCGCGGAGCTCAGCCCACTTGTCGGTGGTGGTTCCGGCAGGAAGCGGCACGGGTTGGTCCGGACCGTAATCGGCCACAAGCTGCTCAGCAGAGAGGCCCAGTTCTTCGATGGACCGTGCCTCCAGGGCTTCAATGCGCAACCGCTGCTGGGTTCGCGCCATCTCATCGCGATGCACGGAATCGGTCAGGTCTGCGAGTTCCCGGGCGAGGGCATCGTTCCCGGAACGGACCTCTGCCAGTTCTTTCTCCAGTTGCTCCCGGGTTTGTTCCGCGAGGTCGCGCTCCCAGCCGGCCAGTTCCACGGAGATATCGAGGAACTTCAGTGTCTGTTCTGCGGCCGAGGCTACGGCCGCGGCGCGCTGTGCCTGGGCACGTCGTCGCTGCGCCCTGCGTGCCGCCTCTTCACGGGCGCGTCGTTCCGTAGCTGCTGCCCGTTCCAGCGATGCCGCTCGATTACTGATGGCACCCAACTGCTCTTCCGCTGTACGAAGTGCCAGACGGGCTTCTGTTTCAAGCGCCCGGGCGGCCCTTGCCTGAACTGCGAGTTCATCCCTCTGATCCGTTGATGGTTCCTCGTCCGGGGCCTCCTGTGCAGCAGCCAGACGCTCCGCGGCGACTTCAAGGTCAAGTTGGGCCTCGGCGATATTCGCTTCAGCCTTCGCCATGGAGGCGGCAAGCCTTTCGCTTTCTCCCACTGCACTGCGCAGCAGGGAGTTGAGATGGCCCAGACGTTCCGCCACAGCGGCAAGCCTGGCGTCGGATTCGTGCAACCGCTCCAGCGCGGCATCGGCCCGGTCCTGTGCTTCGTCGCGGCGGGCTTGAGCTCCTGCCAAGGCGAACCGCCCACGTTCCAGGCGGGCTGTGACCTCCTGAAGCCTGGCAACGGCGTCGTCCACTGCTGCCTGGACTTCAAGCAGCGATGGAGCGGTGGCCGAGCCGCCCATGATGGTCACATGGGTAACGACGTCACCCTCCCGGGTGACAGCCCTGACCTCCGGATGATCCCCGACGAGCTCTGCGGCTGCCTCAAGATCATCGACGACGACGGTGCGGGCAAGCAGCGCCAAGGCACCTTGGGCGGCTGGATCAGCGATCTTCACGACGTCGACTGCCCAACGTCCGCCGGGGGGCAGCCCTGATACAGCGTGCCGTTCGTCATTCACACCTGAACCGCCCCCCAGAAGCAAAGCTGCCCTGCCGGCGTCGTCATCCTTCAACGACTGGATGGCTGCGACGGCGGCCTTCGGGCCGGCGACCACCAAAGCATCCGAGGCGCTTCCCAGGGCGGAAGCTATGGCCGCCTCGTAGCCAGGCTCGATTGCTATCAACGCGGCCAAGGGCCCCAGGATGCCGTCGGCTGTAAGGATGCTGCCAGAGCCGTCCTTCCGGTTGAGTCCCAGTTGCAGCGCGTCACGGCGCGCCGTGAGGGCGTCCCTTTCGCGGACAGCTTCGGCCTCGGAAGTTTTCAGTTCCTCGATTTCGGCGAGGACAGCATCCAGGACATCGTTGGCATTTTCATACTCTGCATCGAGGCTCTCTTCGCCATCTTCTACGCCGGCCACCTGGGATTCGAGGGCTGTGAACTCGCTCTGGGCCTTGCGGCGCCGTTCGTCGCCCGATGCCAGTGATTCGCGGAGGCGGCCGCGTTCGGCTTCGGCGGCCTCGGCACGGGATCGAGCGGCCGCAACCTGACCGGCCAGCCTGGCCAGGCCTTCACGCCGATCGGCGGCTGCCCTCAACATGGCGGTCAGCCGCTTGTCCTCGGCAGCTGCGAGCGCCTCTGCCCCGTCCTTTGCGACCGTTGCTTCAAGGAGTGCAGCCTGTTTTGCAAGGATGTCGTGTTCCAAAGCCGACTGCTCTTCCCGAACCCGGACGGCCTGGCGCTCAAGCTGTTCGGGATCACGGCCGGTGTCTGGGGTGGCCTCCGAGGACCCGAGGAGCCTGCGGCGTTCAGAGGCCAGCGAGCCCAGTGATCTCAGGCGCTCCCGGGCTGCTGAGAGCTGGTACCAATGGTCGCGTGCTGCGTTGAGGCGCGGGGTGGCTTGGGCGGCCTGCTGCTCCAAGGCTGCCTGGCGACGCCGTCCCACTCCCAGCCCGGTTTCGACCACCACACGGCGTTCCTTGAGCGCAGCTTCGTCGGCAACGTCCTGTTCGAGGCTGGTTGTGAGCTGCACGAGGTCGTCAGCAAGGAGGCGGGCCCGGGCATCGCGTACATCGAATTGAACCGTCTGGGCGCGCCGCGCTATTTCTGCCTGCTTGCCCAGTGGAGTGAGTTGGCGCCGGATCTCAGCTGTGAGGTCTCCGAGCCGTGCAAGGTTGGCCTGCATTGCTTCCAGCTTGCGGACGGTCTTTTCCTTGCGGCGGCGATGCTTGAGAATTCCCGCAGCTTCCTCAATGAATCCCCGGCGGTCCTCGGGGGTGGCGTGCAGGACGCGGTCAAGTTGGCCCTGCCCCACGATGACGTGCATTTCCCGGCCAAGGCCGGAGTCTGACAAGAGTTCCTGGATATCGAGGAGACGGCACGGTGCGCCATTGATGGCGTATTCGGATCCCCCGGTACGGAAGAGTGTCCGGGAGATGGTGACTTCGCTGTATTCGATGGGGAGCGCATTGTCGGCATTGTCTATGGTCAGGGACACGTGGGCGCGGCCCAACGGCGCCCTGCCGGAGGTGCCGGCGAAGATGACATCTTCCATTTTTCCGCCGCGCAGGGTCTTGGCGCCCTGCTCCCCCATGACCCAGGCCAGCGCATCCACCACGTTGGATTTGCCCGATCCGTTGGGTCCCACGACGGCAGTGACGCCGGGCTCGAAGTCGAACGTCGTGGCCGACGCGAACGACTTGAATCCTCGGACAGTCAGACTTTTAAGGTGCAAGGCGCTTCGGTTCTCCTGGGTGGCCCGGGTGGTTGTATCCCCTAAATCTACTGCCGTTTGATGGAAATCTACGGATCTGATGCCGGAACGCCTTGCGGGCGGCAGGCTGCACCCCTACACTCCTGCCAAGGGCTACTTGGCCTTATCGTTCCGGTGATCCGGCAATGGCGTGAACTTCTGTTCCGCCCCTTCCGGATCCGGTCCCGATCTTCGGAACGACGACCCCAAGTGCAGAAACCCTGAGTTACACAACTGAAGATCTTGGTTTGACCCTGGCTGGGGAGCGACAAGCAGGGACCGTGCACGGAAATCGGCGGGCCCGTCTAAGCAATTGGCGTACCACTCCAGGAGTTCTGATGCCCGGTCCTTCAGCTACCCGACCCCAGCGAAGCCTCAAGGGACTCCTTGTGCCTTTGGTGATTTCCATGGTGGCGGCTTTGCTTCCCCTCACCGCAGGCCCTGCAGTGGCTGCCGGTCCTTGCGATCCGGTGGTGAACCTGGTGGCGTGCGAGAACTCCAAAACCGGAAGTCCGCCCTCCGAGTGGGACATCAACGGTGCCGGCGACGACAGTATTCAGGGCTTCTCCACTGAGATCAGCGTCAACGCCGGGCAGCCCATCCGATTCAAGGTGGACACAAATGCGCTCACGTACACCATTGGCATCTACCGGACAGGCTGGTACGGCGGCAACGGGGCCCGGAAGATCGCCGATGTGACGCCGTCGGTCCTCCGCCAGAACCAGCCCGCTTGCCGGACTGACGTGAGCACCGAACTCTATGACTGCGGTACGTGGGCGGTGTCTGCAACGTGGCAGGTACCGGCTACGGCTGTGTCCGGCGTTTACATTGCACTGCTCACGCGCCCTGACACGGGAGCGAAGAGCCACATCACGTTCGTCGTGCGCAACGACGGCAACCGTTCCGCCGTCGTCTTCCAGACCGCTGACCAGACCTGGCAGGCCTACAACACTTACGGCGGCTCGGACTTCTACCAGGGTGCCGCTAACGGCCGGTCCTACAAAGTCAGCTACAACCGTCCCATGGCAACCAGGGACGGCCCCGGTGGCCGCGACTTCTACTTCTCCAATGAGTACCCCATGGTTCGCTTCCTGGAACAAAACGGTTATGACGTCAGCTATATCAGCGGCCTTGATACCGATCGCAGCGGCGCGGAATTGCTGAACCACAAGGTGTTCCTGTCCGTCGGGCACGACGAGTATTGGTCCGGCCCCCAACGGGCCAACGTCACTGCTGCCCGGGACGCCGGGGTGAACCTGCAATTCCTGTCGGGCAACGAGATGTACTGGCGTACCCGCTTTGAACCCTCAACGGTGGACGGCGCCGCCAACCGGACGCTCACTTGCTACAAGGAAACCTGGGGCAACGCCAAGATTGATCCCAGCGCCCAGTGGACAGGCACTTGGCGCGACCCGCGCTTTGCCTCCCAGTCCAATGGCGGCGGGCTGCCGGAGAATGGCCTGACCGGCACCATGTACATGTCCAACCACTCGGACCTGCCCATCACTGTCAAAGCGGACGAAGGGAAGACCAGGCTCTGGCGAAACACCACCCTTGCATCGTTGCCTGCAGGGTCTTCTGCAGCTCTTGCGGCACACACCGTGGGCTACGAATCCAATGAAGACCTGGACAATGGCTTCCGGCCGGCGGGGCTCATCCGGCTCTCCACCACTGTTGGCAGCGTGCCCGAGTACCTTCAGGACTTCGGCAATACCGTGGCACCAGGAAGCACTACCCACAACGTGACCCTCTACAAGGCAGCCAGTGGCGCTTTGGTCTTTTCCGCCGGAAGCGTCCAGTGGACGTGGGGCCTGGACCAGGAGCACGACGGCGATGGCGCACCGGCCGATGTCCGGATGCGGCAGGCCCAGGTCAACCTGCTGGCCGATATGGGCGCGCAACCGGCAACCAGGGCAGCCGGACTGGTTGCTGCCGTAGCGAGCACCGACACCACCAAACCAACAGTGGCCATCTCTGCTCCCGCCACAGGAGCCACCGTGGCACATGGCAGCAGCGTTACCGTGACCGGAACTGCCGCCGATGTTGGCGGTGTGGTGGCCGGCGTCGAAGTCTCCACTGATGGGGGTGCCACCTGGCACCCTGCACAGGGAAAGCAGACCTGGACCTACACCTATATCCAGAAGGGCCTCACGACGGCTACCGTTCAGGCGCGGGCCATTGACGACAGCGCCAACATCGGAACGGCCGTGACTCGGAGCATCACGCTTAGCGGCCCGTACAGCGTCTTCGGCCAGACCGTCCCAGTGGTCAAGGACTCCGGCGATGGCGGCGCTTACGAGATGGGCCTGCGTTTCACCCCGTCAGTGGACGGCTTCATCACAGGTGTCCGCTTCTACAAGAGCACAGCCAATACCGGCACCCACACCGGATCCCTGTGGAGCTCCACCGGCGAGCGCCTGGCGACAGCGACGTTCACCAACGAGACCGCTTCCGGCTGGCAAACGGCCCTGTTCAGCCAGGCAGTGCCTGTAGCGGCCGGACAAAAGTACACAGCCTCCTATTGGGCACCCAATGGCCACTACGCCACCAAGGACTATCAATGGGCGAGCTTTGGTTCTACTGATGCTCCGCTGAAGGTGGCCGGTGGCTTCGGCGCTGAACCGGCCGGCGTGTACAGCACCTCCCAAGGCTTCCCGACCACCAGCTACAACGGCGGAAACTACTTTGCCGATGCCCTGTTCAGCACCGTTGACAGCTCGCCCATGACGGTCTCGGGCCACACGCCCGTCCCGTCTTCGTCCAGCGTGTCAGTCAATACGAAGGTCAGCGCTGTATTCTCCAAGCCTGTTACGGCAGCCAGCGTCCAACTCACGTTGCAGTCCCCATCGGGTCCAGTGGCGGGCACTACAGCGTATGACGCCGCCACGCGGCGGGCGACCTTCACGCCGTCGAGCGCCTTGGCATTCAGTACCCAATTCACGGCGACGTTGGCCGGCACCGACTCTGTCGGTGGTCCCGTGACAGCAGGCGGGACCTGGTCCTTCACCACCGCCGCCACCCTGCCTGTGCCGGGTTCCTGCCCCTGCAGCCTTTTTGACGACTCGGTGACCCCGGGAATCGCGGAGCTCCGTGAGGGCGTGCCCGTGACCCTGGGTGTGAGATTCTCCAGCGTGTCCGCGGGCGAGGTGCTGGGTGTTCGCTTCTACAAGTCCGCTGGAAACACGGGCACCCACAACGGCGCCCTGTACTCGGCCACCGGCCAGCAGCTGGCCACGGTGGCGTTCACCAACGAGAGTGCGTCCGGGTGGCAGACTGCCATGTTCAGCCAACCAGTCCAGATGGCTGCCAATACCGAATACATCGTGTCCTACAAGTCCCTGACCGGAACGTATTCGGCAACTGCCAACGGTTTCGGTTCCGGCATGAGCGTAGGACCGCTCCGGGCAGCGTCTGACGCTGGCGCCTACACGTACAGCGGCGACTTTGCGTCCTCGCGGTCCACAGCCAGCTATCTGGTGGACGTGGTGGTCACTGTACCGAACACCCCGTTCACGGTGGGTTCGCATTCGCCGTTGCCGAATGCGTCCAGCGTTCCCCTCAACACTGCTGTCACTGCCGTGCTGTCGGAGGCCGCCGTGGCGTCGAGCGTCACTATGGCATTGAAGGTCACCAGCGGAGCTGCCGTAGCCGGGACATCCAGCTACGACGCTACGAGCCGTAAGGTCACCTTCACGCCCACTGCGGCACTCACTGCAGGGACGTCCTACACGGCAACGGTGACGGCGACATCAGTGTCCGGGCAGCCGATGACGGCTGGTGGCACCTGGAGCTTCACCACAGTTCCGGCTCCCAGGACGCCTGGCGTGTGCCCCTGCACGCTCTACCAGGACACGGTGACGCCCTCGACGCCTGACGCCAACGACGGCATGCCGTTGTCACTTGGGGTCCGGTTTGCCAGTGATACGCCTGGCCAGGTAACCGGTGTGCGCTTCTACAAGGCGGCCGGCAACACAGGAACACACACTGGATCGCTCTACACGGCCACCGGTCAACTCCTGGCCACAGTCACCTTCACCAATGAATCCAGTTCTGGTTGGCAGACCGCTTCCTTCAGCCAGCCAGTGAATATCGAGGCCGACACGGAGTACGTAGCAGCCTACAAGGCTCCGACGGGTAAGTACTCCTACACTGCCGGAGGGTTTGGTGCCGGCTTCACCAGTGGGCCACTGCGCACCGACGCGGATTCGGGGGCCTTCGCCTATAACAGCGATTTCCCCAATGCCACGTCCACTGCCAGTTACCTGGTGGACCTGGTCTTCGCTACCTCAACACCGCCACTGACGGTGTCCGAGCAAGTTCCCGCCCCAGGTGCCACCGGGATTCCGACGGATGTGAAGCCATCCATAACGTTCTCCTCCGCCATCAATACGGGCTCGTCGTTTACTCTGACTGCGAACGGCGCCTCTGTGGCCGGCACAGCATCCCTCTCTGCGGACAGCAAGTCCGTCACGTTCACCCCTGCCGCACCGCTTCCCAACAGCACGGTGATTTCCGCCAGTGTGGCCAACGTTGTCTCCCAACAGGGGCAAGCGTTCCCCACTACCAACTGGCAATTCACCACCGCTGCACCGGCCGTCCAGGTATCCACCATCTTCGGCGCTCTGACACCCCAGACGCTATCGGCACCCGATATCTTGTCCGTTGAACTGGGGACTGCCTTCACCGTTTCGCAGGCCGGGAACGTCACGGGCATCCGTTTCTACAAAGGGACCGGCAATACCGGAACCCACGTGGGATCGCTCTGGAACTCGGCAGGCACACGGCTGGCCCAGGTGACCTTTACCAATGAAACAGCCACTGGCTGGCAGACCGCTACGTTGGCAACCCCCGTAGCGTTGGTGACGGGCCAAACCTACGTCGTCTCGTACAGAGCACCCAATGGCCGCTACTCCTACACCTCTGGATTCTTCAACCAGACATACACCAGCGGAGTATTCATAGCCAGCGGCCCAAATAACGGACGCTACCGGTATGGCACTGGCGGGGTCATGCCGACCAGCTCCTGGAATGCCACGAACTACTTTGTGGATGTGGTGTACTCCACCACAGCGCCGGCACAACAGCTGGCTGCACCGGCTCCGTCACCTACAGCAACGGCAACGGCAACCCCGACGCCTACACCGTCACCAACGGCGACGGCAACGGCAACTCCGAGTCCGTCGCCCAGCCCCACACAATCCGGCGGGCTGCTCTGCGGGTTGCTCGGGCTCTGCTGACCCGAAGGTAAAGGCTGGCTCCGCTGGCGCACTGCCCCCGAACTCCGGGCCGGGCGCCAGCGGAGTTGTCTTGCTGCGGGCCGGCTCTCCTTCTGGTCCGGCTCCGGTCAGCGCACTACGCTGGGCGACCACGCATGGGCGATGAACAGGCCGGGCTGCGACGCTGCTTCGGTCCCCAGTTTCCAGATGTTGCTGTCCCCTTCAACAGCCTCATCCGCCAAACCGTAAAGCAGGTTGTGGTCGTCCAACCATTCAATCTGGTCATCCACGCTTCGCTTTTCCGACAAGACCGTTTCCTGTCCCGTAGCGAGGTCAAGCACAGCGACTTTCCAGTGCGCAGCCAACGCCCCGCCGTCGTTCTTCTTGAAGGCAATCCGGGTTCCGTCCGGCGATATCGACGGGCACTCCACATTGTCGTGCATGGCCGTGAGGGTCCTCGCCGAAAGACTCCCACGGACCAGCCAGATCCGGCCCGATGACGCAGCGGTGGCGTAGAAGACATCACTCTGGCCCGGAGCGAACGTGACACCCCAAATGTTCCTGTCCGTAGTGACCAGGCGCTCCCCATTCACCATGAGGGCGAAGTCCTCAAGGTTTCCGGAGGTCCCACCCGGCAGGGTGATCTCCGTCGCCGTGGAAAAGCCCGCTGTTGCGTACGAGTGCCCGCTGACAAACACCGTGGTGGCAATCATGGACCCGTCCGGACTGATCCGGGTCCGGCTGGGAATGCCCGGGACAGGCCAGGTGCGCTGTTGTTGCCAATCGCTGTTCAGCACAGCCGCTTCGAAAGCTGTGACCAGGCCCCGGTTTGTCTTGAGGCACACCACTGTTTCATGGGTTCCATAGACGCGGTCACACTCTTGGTCGCTGACGGCCCTGGTGCCGCTCGGAGCACTCAGCGGCACGGTTGCCGCGTTGCCATAGCCCTGGCCCGATGCTGTATTCCGGAACAGGACGAATGGCACGCCCGGAAGCGGTTGGCCCGCCGTAACACCCACTGACGAGGCTGCGGTACGGCTCTCCTCAAAGCGCTGGTAGGCTCCCACGGCATAAATGCCGGCCGCCACCAGAACAATGGCTGTCACGGCCAGGAGAATTCCCCACTTGGTTTTGCCGGCAGCCAGGGTTCCGCTCATGCCCCTCCGCCCAGGTCGCTGCGGGGACCGGACTTTGTACCACGCAGGATGAGCGCCACAGCAACCAAGGCACAGGCCAGCAAGGCACCGGCCACGATCATTGCCGTGGCTGCACCCACGGCATACCAGAGAACGCCGAAACCCGCGGAGGCGGTCATGCGGCTCAACGCCACCACGGTCTGCGCCGAGGCGATACCCGTGGCAAGCTTGCCAGGTGGTGTCAGCTGGCTGGCCAGGGCGGCCAGCACGCCGTCGGTTGCTGCGTAGAACGCCCCCAGCAGAACCAGGCAGCCCACGGTTCCCCACAGTCCACCAAAGGGGGCCGAGGCCAGCAAATACGTGATCAGTAACGCGAGGTGCCCGCCAATGAACACCGGAACCTTACCCACACGGTCCGCGAGCCGTCCCAGCGGAATGGCCAGCGCCAGGAACACTACGTTGGTACCCACAAACAACAGCGGGAACCACTGGACGGCAAACGAATCCCTGGCTTGCAACACCAAGTAGATGAACCCATCGCCAATGGTCACCAGTCCCAGGAGCCCGGCAGCAATCAGCAGCTTGCCCAGCCCAGGTTCCTTGAGATGGCTCCAGGAAAAAGCGAAAAGCCTGCGCCCCTCCCGTCCCCCGGCAGTTTTCAGTCCCCGGGCCTGGATGTCAGGCACAACCAAAGCCAAAACGGCGACGCCGATCACGGCGAACGCCAATGACACCACAAAAACAGTGCTGAAGCCTTGTGGAATCATTAACAACACAAAAAAGGCAATCAACGGGCCGGCCGCAGCCCCGATGTTGTCCAGCATTCGGTGCACGCCGAAGGACCGGGCTAAATGTTCAGGCTGCGCGGACACTGATATGAGAGCGTCCCGGGGAGCCGTGCGAATCCCCTTGCCAATCCGGTCCCCCGTCACGATGGCGGCGATCGCCCAGAATCCCCCTGCGAAGAGGAACCCGATCCTGGCGAGCATGGATAGTCCATAGCCGGCCAAGGCGATCCGTTTGGGGTGGCCGCTGCGATCCGCAGCCCAGCCGGCAGCGATCCGGACGATGGCGCTGGCACCTTGATTAATACCGTCAATGAATCCAAAGGCGATGGTGGACAGCCCCAGGAACCCGGTCACGTACAGGGGAAGGATTGCCGTAACGGACTCGGAGGACACATCAGTCACCATGCTCACGATGCCCAGCCACAGGATGACAGGGGACAAACGGAACGGCACCTCGCTTGCCAGTGCCGTTCCGTTGCCCTGTGGTTTGTCGCGTTTACCGCCGCTGCGGTCCGAAAGCGAAATGTACATGGATGCCCCTAGCCCGCCGTAGTGTGAAGGCTGCCCAGCAGCTGGAAGCGCGAGCTGCCTGTCCCCGTGGTGGACACTGAAACCGTCACGGAGTCCGTCCCCCGCACAAATCGAGCGGCTACAGCGTCCTGCGCAGCGGGGGCTTCCTCCGACCAGAAGCCGTGCGAAACCAGGGATTGACGGAAGAAATCGAGGACCTCGGCCCGCGGCTTGGCAAGGATACCGTCCGCAGTCACTTGGAGGATATTGCCCGACGTCGACACGGAGGTAGATCCTATGGTGGTCCCGGAGGGCAGAGTGAGGACTCCGTCAGGCCAGCCGTCCACCATTTCACCTGACGCACTGCCAGCTGCCGGGAGCGCGCCTGTGATGAGCGGGGCAGGCGCCGACGGCGCAGGTAAACCCGTGGGGGTGGCAGTTACCGGCGGGAGGACCTCCAGCGGTTTGGCGGTGGAAGGTCCGGAACCTCCGCCGTCGTCGTTCCCGGTTCCGTTTGTTTCGGTCCCGCCGGTACCGGTTCCACTGCCCTCAGCTCCCGACGCCGTACTGCCGGACGTAGACGTGCCGGCGCCCGAAGGAGTGGCACCCTGGCTTGAACTGGAGGATGGCGGGCTCTGCGCGGAGGTGGCACCCGGCTTTGCCATCTGGTCCAGCACTATGGCGACGGCGGCAATCAGCACGGCAAGGCAAATACCCGCGATGACCAGCCGCCGCGCCATCATGGCTTACCTGATCCGGAAGGACCGCTCAGGGGAAAGGTGGAGGCGTATTCAGGAAGTGTCACAGGTAGAACTGACGCCACCCACATTGTGGTGGCGTTGGCCTGCGCGATGGCGATTCGAAGCGCCAAGCTGTTCATGGGGACAGTCTGCCATTGCCACCCGGATTCGGGAACAGTTTTGGCTCTACCAACGTCCGTTCCGTGGCCGCGGCTGGCAGACGGGGCAAGTGTAGGAAGAGCGGTTCATGAACTGTTCCCTCTTCATGATGCTGTGCAGGCCCATTTCCTCACAGCGGCCACACAATTCTCCGGCCCGCCCATAGGCGTTGAGGGACCGCGCAAAGTACCCCGAATCGCCGTTGACGTTCACATACAGCGAATCAAAACTTGTCCCGCCAGCGGCCAACGCAGCGTTCATGACATCCTTGACCGCCTCCACCAACCGTTCGGCATCGGGACGGCGCAAGGTATCCGTCGCCCTGGCGTAATGAAGGCGCGCACGCCACAGGGCTTCATCGGCATAGATATTGCCTATGCCCGAAATGACTGATTGGTCCAGCAACGCCCGTTTCAGTCCGGTCTTCCGACTCTTGACCTTGCGGTAGAAGTCCTCAAACGAGAAGTATGGGTCCAGCGGGTCCCTGGCAATATGGGAAGCTTCCTCGGCGATTTCGGGCAGCGGCGTTTCGCCCAGCCCACCTGGCCCACCGTCGGGCGTCGGCACCAAGGACGTGACGAACAGGCCGCCGAATATACGCTGGTCGACGAACCGCAGTTGCTCCGGCATACCTTCTGCAGGACTGAGCCGGATCCTGACTTTGAGGTGCTTCTCGTCCTGGACGTGGGGGTCCTGCATCAGCAGTTGGCCGCTCATCCCCAGATGCGCCATCAGAGCCACCTTAGGGAGTTCTGCAGGAGTGGACTCCAGGGTGTTGTTCATGGCCAGCGGCAACCAGAGAAATTTGCCCCTACGGACGACATCCTGCACCGTGGCGTGTTCAAGGTTTCCGACGAAGTCTTCCGTCCCAAGGGCATGCCTGCGGATGGAACGTGGATCAAGGACATCAACGCCAGTGATGGAACGGCCACGGACCCAACGGGCCAGGCCACGGCGGACAACCTCTACTTCGGGAAGCTCAGGCATGGGAGTCAGTCGGAAGCAGGACCGGCAGTTGTGGCGTCCAGGGCCGTCAAGGCTCGCCAGGCGTCAGCGGCAGCTTCCTGCTCGGCTTCTTTTTTGGAGTGGCCGGAACCCCTGCCATAGGGTGTCCCACCGATGTTCAGCACGGCCTCGAAAGTGCGGGCGTGGTCCGGTCCCGAACCTTCTACGGCGTAGTGGATGGCCCCAAGTTGCCGGCTGGCGGTCAGTTCCTGAATGCTCGTCTTCCAGTCGGTTCCTGCTCCCAAGGCACCTGCATCCTTGAGGAGCGGTCCTACCAGGCGCATGACCAATTGGCGCGCAGTCTCGATGTCGTTCGAGAGGTACGTGGCACCGATCAACGCTTCCATGGTGTCAGCCAGGATTGAGGCCTTGTTCTTGCCATCGGTCAGCTTTTCGCCTTGCCCGAGGTAGATGAACTCCCCAACGCCGATCGACCGGCCAATTCCGGCCAGGGCGCGCGTGCTGACGACGGCGGAACGCCGCTTGGCAAGCTCGCCCTCCGGAAGCGAGGGATTCTCACGGTAAAGAGAATCCGTGACGGAGAATCCCAGGATGGAGTCGCCAAGGAACTCCAGGCGCTCGTTGGTGGGAATCCCGCCGTTCTCATACGCGTATGAGCGATGTGTCAGAGCAAGACGAAGCGTCTCGGTGTCAATCGAGACACCGAGACGCTTCAGAAGCTCTTCAGTTGAAGACATCCTTAGTCAGCCTGTACGGCAGATTAGGCGTCTGCGACCTTGCGGCCCTTGTATTCAAGGAACAGCGCGGTGCCGGCAGAGTCAGTGACGACCTTTGCCTGGTGCGGCAGGCTGTAGACAACCTGACCGTTTTCGATGGTCTTGACCAAGTTGGGGGCAGTTGCCTTCCACTGGGCACGGCGGGCGCGTGTATTTGCGCGAGACATTTTCCGCTTGGGAACAGCCACGGCTATCTCATTTCTCTCTTAGACGAACACTTACTAATCGGTTTGCCGGTCAGTCTTAGCCAGATCAGCTAGGGCAGCCCAGCGAGGGTCAATGACCTCGTGGTGGTGCCCCGGCTCGTCTTCCAGGCGCGCTCCGCATTCGGAGCACAGACCCTGGCAGTCTTCCCGGCACACCGGCTGGAACGGCAGCATAGTGACAACTGCGTCCCGCAACACCGGCTCAAGATCGATTAGATCGTACTCGACTCGACGTTGCTCTTCATCGTCTTCTTCGCCTGAAAGCTCAACACCTTCATAGAAGAAAAGTTCTTGCACATTGACCTCAAGGTCATACGCAAGGGGATCCAGGCATCGACCGCACTCGCCGGTTACTTCGACGAGGACAGAGCCAGATACCAGAATTCCTTCGTGTACGGCCTCAAGGCGAAGATCCAGCTCGATATCCGAGCCTTCCTTTACGCCAATGAGCGCCACACCAAGGTCACTTGGCGCAGGTACATGCTCGTTGAGTGTCCGCATGGTCCCTGGACTGCGTCCAAGGTCCTTGACTACCAGCGCCAAGGGCGAACTTGCATCTCGCTTAATGAGAACTCCTGTAGAACATATGACCGACGTACCATCTTAGCCTGATCACGCTTGAGGACTCAAACTGACGCCGGGCGCGCGCAAGCACGCGGTGGTTTCAGCTTGGGGCACTCCGCATGAAGCTGCGAGGTACCGGTCAAGCCTACCCTCTGCGGGGCTGTTCCGTTGCAGGCTCGCCAGCAAGGAGCCGCTTCAACACGGATTTGGGAACGAAGTCCGAGATGTCGCCGCCCAGGACATTAACCTCTTTGATCAGTGTTGAGGACAGATGGACGTAGTGGGCCTCGGCCGGAAGGAACACTGTTTCAACACCGGTCAGCTGACGATTCATGGTGGCCATGGGCAACTCGTAGTCAAAATCCGAGGACGAGCGCAAACCCTTGACGATCGCAGAAACGCCCCGGTGGCGGCAGTATTCGGCAAGCAATCCTTCGCCCATCGGTTCAACAATGATTCCGCGCAGGGAAGCCAAGGTTTCGCGTGCCATTTCCATCCGGTCTTCAAGGCTGAACCGGTACTTCTTGGTGTAGTTCGTGGACACGGCAACGATCACTTCGTCAAACAGGCCGGCAGCCCGGGCGATGACTTCGAGATGTCCATTGTGGATAGGGTCAAAGGATCCAGGGCATACCGCGCGTCTCATGAGACGAACCTACCCCATAGCGTTGCCGGGATACCATGGCTGACATGGCATCCGCAGGCAGCAGCAGCCCCTTTCTTGACATGAGCACAGGCACCAGCGCAGGCAGTCCCGCACCATGGCAACGGGCCGCCACCGGAGCAAACCTTCTGTCGCCCAACGGGGACTTGGGGGTAACCATCTTTGAGGAGATGACCACCTTGGCGATGTCCACGGGCTCCATCAATCTGGGCCAGGGATTTCCCGATGAGGACGGGCCGGCTGAGATCAAGGCTGCCGCCCAGGAAGCCATGGCCTCAGGGGCCAATCAGTACGCACCCGGCAAAGGCGTTCCCGCCCTACGGGATGCCATCGCAGCCCACCAGGGCCGTTTCTACGGGCTGAACCCGGACCCGGACACCGAAGTCCTGGTCACCACCGGTGCAACAGAAGCCATCGCAGCAACATTGCTCGCCCTTATCCAGCCCGGGGATGAAGTCCTGACGTTCGAACCTTTCTATGACTCGTACGGAGCCATCATTGGCATGGCTGGAGCCAAACACGTCACCGCTCCCCTGCTGGCTCCTGACTTCATGCCTGATCTCACGGCATTGGAGGACGCCTTCAGCAGCCGCACCAAGGTGGTACTCCTTAACAATCCGCATAACCCCACTGGCGCGGTCTTCCCGGAACTTGTCCTGGCGAAGATCGTGGACCTGGCTACCAAATACCAAGCAATCATTGTCAGCGACGAAGTCTACGAACATCTGACCTTCGGCGTGGCACACATACCCATCACGTCGCTGCCCGGCGCTGCGGAACGGACCATCACCATCTCTTCTGCCGGAAAGACGTTCTCCTTCACCGGCTGGAAAATAGGGTGGCTCACCGGGCCGGAGCATTTGGTGGCAGCCGTGCGCACCGTCAAGCAATTCCTTACCTACAGCTCGGGTACGCCCTTCCAGAGCGCCATCGCTGTTGGGCTGGGCCTTCCCGATGAGTTTTATACGGGCATCGCCAGCACGCTCCGCAACAAACGCGACATTCTTGCAGAAGGACTGCGCGCCGCCGGCTTTGGCGTCTATAACCCGAGCGGGACATACTTCATCAACGTCGACACGGCGCCTCTTGGCATCCGTGACTCTGTGGACCTCGCAAGGCGGCTGCCGGGACTGGTGGGAGTAGCCGCCATTCCCGTCCCGGTGTTTTGCCATCCGGAGGGAGCAGAGCGTACCCGCAGCTTGCTCCGCTTTGCTTTCTGCAAGAAAACCGAGGTCCTGGAAGAAGCTGCCGGACGCCTCGCCACGCTCAAGGACAGGCTCTGAAACCCGCAGGCCCGGCCCACCATGCCAGCCGCTTCCTTCGCACCACGGGGCAGCACGCAACCATCGACGCAGACCCGCTCGTCGAGGGCAGTTTTATCCTCAGCATTGGTGGGGCCGAGCAATCGCACGTCAACCTGGCAGATCCGGCAGACATCTTTTACGAGTACCTGCGCAGGATAGGGCACGTGGTGGACCTGGCCGCAGAGCCTGGATGCCCCATCAATGCCCTCCACCTGGGCGCAGGAGCCCTCACACTCGCCCGGTACATCCAGGCCATGCGGCCAGGCTCGGCACAATACGCGGTTGAGCTTGAGCGTGAACTCCTGGACTTCGTCCTCCAAAAGTTGCCCATGCCCGCCGGCACCGCCCTGACCACACACATCGGCGACGCCCGCGACGCATTGGCGGAGCTCCCCGCCCACGTGCGTTTCGACGTCGTGATTCTCGATATCTTTTCCGGGCCAGAGGCGCCGGCACACATTGCGTGCAGGGAATTCTACGAGGAAGCCGCCGCGCGGCTAAGCCCCCGCGGAGTGCTGATCGTGAACGTGGGCGACGAAGCAGCACTGACGCTTGTGCGCAGCCAGGTGGCCGCACTGCGGCAGGCGATGCCCGACGTCGCCGCCTTTGCGGAAACGGGCATGTTCGCCGGCCGGTACCCCGGCAACATCGTCCTGGTGGGCACCCGGAGTCCGTGGCCATCGGAGTGGACCACGGAACTGCTGGCGCGCGGTCCGCATCCTGCCAGTATCCTCACCGGCGTGGACCTTGACCGGATCACAGGCCACGCCTTTCCCAAGGGTTAAGCAGGCTCGGCGAACCACAACTTGGTCTCGCCATACTTCTTGTCGGCGAAGCATTCCAAGGACTCAGGCCAAGCGGGTTCGGGACTCCGCGAGCTCCGCTCCACTACCACTACGGCTGCGTCATCCAGGTGCGGGGCCAATTTGGCCAGCACAGCACTCAGCGCCGGCTCATCCAAGGGGTATGGCGGATCCAGGAAAACCAGATCCCACAGCTCAGCGTCCCCTGCCCGTTCCAGGAACGACTCCACTTTGGAGCGGTGGACCGAGACTCGCTTCCCGCCCAAAATCTGGTTCACCAGATCCGCGTTGCGTTGACAAACATCGCTGGCCTTGGCATCAAACTCCACCAGATCCACGCTGCGCGCACCGCGGCTGCCACTCTCAATACCCAAAGCGCCCGAACCTGCGTAGAGATCCAGGACCCTGGAACCATCAACCACGGATAAGGACTCCAGGCGAGAGAACAGCGCTTCCTTGACCCTGTCCGTGGTGGGCCGTGTGGCGGTTCCGGGGACGCTGGTCAGCGGGTTGCCTCCGGCGACGCCGGCGATGATACGGCTCACAGGCTTGCTCCATTCGCTGCTTCGCGTGGACCTCTAACCGCGTTCAAGGAACGCCTCCTTTTCCGGGTTCAAATACTCGTCGATTGCGACTGCAAGGGCCGGCTGTTGCTGCAAAGTGGGGTCTTCCGACACCAGACCTTGGGCGTCGCTGCGTGCCTTGGCAATGATGTCCTCATGGTCCAGGACCCGGAGGAGCTTCAGTGTGGATCGTCCGCCCGATTGCGAAGCGCCCAGGATGTCGCCTTCCCGGCGCAGCTTCAAGTCTTCCTGGGAGAGCTCAAATCCATCGGTGGTGGAAGCAACCGCCTCCAAACGACGGCGGCTGGGGTGGCCCGGTTCCAACGTGGTGACCAGCAGGCAGGTGCCCGGCAATCCACCACGCCCCACACGTCCACGCAACTGGTGAAGCTGCGAAATTCCGAATCGGTCAGCGTCCAGGATGACCATCAAGGTGGCGTTATGGACATCCACGCCCACCTCGATGACCGTGGTGGACACCAGGACCTTGGTCTGGTTGGCCGCGAACGATGCCATGGTGTCGGACTTCAGCTGCGGATCCTGACGCCCATGAAGCGGCGCAACAGGCACGCCAGCCAATGACGGCTCCTGCAGGAGACTCTCGACGACGGCCGTCACCGACGCCAACTCCCTCGCCGGGCCCTCATCCGCAAGGTCGGCGTCGCTTGGTTCCGCTTCACCGGGGCTGAAGTCGCCGTCGTCGTCCGAGCCGATCTTGGGACACACCACGTAGACCTGGTGGCCTGAATCGACTTCCTCACGCGACCGCTTCCAAATACGGTCCACCCAGCCGGGGTTTTCCGCGAGGCCCACTACGTGAGTGGAAATGGGGGCACGGCCAGCCGGGAGCTCATCAAGGATTGACGTTTCAAGGTCTCCGAACACCGTCATTGCCACAGTGCGTGGAATAGGCGTGGCCGTCATCACCAGCAGGTGCGGCGGCCGTTGCGCCTTGGCCCTCAAGGCATCGCGCTGCTCCACGCCAAAGCGGTGTTGCTCATCCACCACAATCAAGCCGAGGTCCTGGAAACTTGTTTTGTCGCTCAGCAGGGCGTGCGTGCCGATCACGATTCCGGCATTCCCCGAGGCAGCATCCAGCATGGCCTGCCGGCGCGCAGCCGTGGGCATGGAACCCGTCAGCAGGGTGACCTGCACCGCCTCCTGCGCTGAATCTCCGCCGAGCATGCCGGTGCCACCAAACACATGGTCGCGTGCCAACTCGCCCAAGGTCCGGCGGATGGAGTGGAAATGCTGCGCCGCCAAGACCTCCGTGGGCGCCAGCAAAGCAGCCTGTCCACCAGCATCCACCACCTGCAACATGGCCCGTAAGGCAACGATGGTCTTGCCGGAACCAACCTCGCCCTGGAGCAGCCTGTTCATGGGGGTGTCCCGCCCCAGCTCTTCAGCAAGTGTTTTCCCGACGGCGGATTGGCCGGCTGTCAGCGTAAAGGGCAGGCTTTGGTCGAACTTGCCCAGCAAACCGCCAGCGATGGGCCGGCGGGCAGTGGCTTCCTCTGCGGCCAACTGGGCACGTCGACGCGCAAGGGCAGTCTGGAGCACCAGGGCTTCCTGATAGCGAAAACGCTCCTGTGCACGCTGCCAGTCCTTGGCGACCTCCGGTGAATGAATCAACCTGTAGGCCTCGGCAACACTCAGAAGTCCATCCCTGGCGACGATTTCGACCGGAAGGGGGTCCTCCAGCGCATCCAGGTCCAGGGTCTGAAGCAAGGCGGTGATCACTTTGTGGATGGACCAGCTGGTCAGCTTGGCAGTTGCCGGATAGACCGGGATTGGCATGGCCGCGAGCTTCTCAGGATCCACGGACCCCTCTGCCCCGGGATCCTCGTCAAGCAACAGGAAATCCGGGTTGGTCAGGCCAAGGGCACCACCGTATCGGGTCACCTTGCCGGAGAACATCGCACGGCGCCCAGCCAGGAGCTCTGCCTTAGCCCGGAATCCGTTGAAGAAACTGACTTTCAGAGTGCCCGGAACGCTGCTGCCACCGGCCTCGTCCGTCACCACAACGTCAGTGATCGAGCCGCGGCGCGCCCGCATCTGGCGTGTGCTGTTGGACAGGACCCGGGCGATGAGAGTGACTTCTTCATCCAACGGAAGGTTGCTGATGGGCGTCAGCTCACCGCGGCTCAAGTAACGACGCGGAAAGTAGTTCAACAAGGCACCTGTGGTCTTGAGCCCCAGGTGCTTTTCGATGACAGCCGCAGACCTCTTGCCTATCCTGCGTTCGAGGGGTAATTCCAGCTCAGTGGTCATACCGTGACTGGCCTGTACTACCGTTGGCTTGCTTGCCTGCTGACTCGTGTGGAGCCGCTTCCTGACCGTTTTCGCGGGGAAGGGCCAACTGGCTGACGGCGATGTCCGTGGGCTCGCCCAGGGATCGGATCAAGGCTACGGCCGGCTCCGGATCCGGAACGTGCACATGAACCCGCCACCGATAGCTCGGTTCTGCCGTTGAATCGTCGTCATCATCGGGGCCTTGCGCATTGCCCACCTGGCTCATGATCACCGAATCGCCCATCTCGTCCAGCCGCTGCCGGAGGATTGCCGCATTCAAGGGAGACAAGCTGATGGTGCACATGACTTCCACGCCGTCATCGGCCGGCATGTGCTCGTGGATGTGGGGGTCCTGCAGTTTGTAGCCGTGCAGGCCGTCCAGGAGTTCGTCCTGAAGTGCCTCACCCAGAACAGCAGAGCGGAGGCAGTCCAGCACCAGCAGCATGCCCACGCCTCCAGCGTCCACCACGTGGGCCTCATGCAGCTGCGCGAGTTCATCTTCCGTCCGGACAACAGCCTGGAAAGCTGCCTCCACAACAGCATCGAGCGACGTCCCCAGTGCGTGGTTGCTGTCGTCGGAATTTTGGGCGGCGTCCACGGCCTGGGCCGCATGGGCGGCCGCTTCCAGGACGGACAGCATTGTGCCGGCAACGGGCTCACTCAACGCAGACCAAGCCCGGATCTGGGCCCTGTTCAGGGCAGTGGCCAGCAGGGGTGCGCTTAGCCGGGATTTTCCGGCCAACGGCTCGGCGGCCGCACACAAAAAGACGGCAAAAAGCGTGCCGGAGTTGCCCCGCGCTTGCTCCATGGCCGCCTGGCCGGCACGGGAAAGTACTGCGCCAACATCGTTTCCGGCTTCGGTGGCGTCCGTCGCCGCGCCCTCAAGCGCGGAAACGGCCGCCCGGACCGTGAGGTACAGGTTGGTGCCGGTATCGCCGTCAGCGACCGGGAAGATATTAATCGCATTAAGGCGGTCGCTGTGGTTACCCAGGACCACCTCCGCCTTGCCGAGCCAACGTTTCATGGCGTGCGCATTCGCGGCGATCTTAGTCTGCAAAGTGATCCCATCCAACGGTGTCAGCAGCGTGTCCGGCAATCCGGACGCCGGTGCCTGGCGGCTCGACAACGGCTTGAACTGAGCCTATCGCAGTGAAGCCCTGTGGCAGCTGAATGCCGGCTGGGAACGTGGCAAGCAAACCGTGGTCCTCTCCCCCACCCAGAACCCAGGGCATTGCCTCCCTGCCCAGCAGGGCAGCAGCCGGCTCCAATGCAGCAGCATGGATCTTCAAAACCACGGGATCGAAATCCAGGGCCACGTTGCTGGCCGCGGCCAGTCGACTGCCGTCCCGCAGCAGACCGTCCGAAATATCCAACATTGCCGTGGCACCGGATCGGGCAGCCACAGGGCCAGCTGCCAAGGGAGGCGACGGCCTGCACTGACTGTCTATGAAGGCCTTCGCGTCGCTGCTGAGACCTTCCATGGGAATGTCGCTTTCCAGCAAGGCCCAGCCGGCAGCTGCACGGCCCAGCGTCCCGGCTACCGCGATGGTGTCGCCGGGTTTTGCCCCGGAACGCAGTACGGGAGCCAACCCGTCAAGAGTCCCGACGACGGCGACGGTCACTGCGAGCTCGCGGCCCCGGCCGAGGTCACCGCCGGCCACTGAACAGTCCGGAGCACCCAGGGCGATGATGGCCGCCGTCAGACCGTCAGCGAAGGCCTCTACCCAGTCCACGGGAGTTTCCGGCGGCATGGTCAGGCTGACAACCAATGACGTGGCACTGCCGCCCATGGCGTTGATGTCACTGAGGTTTTGTGCAGCGGCTTTCCAGCCGACGTCGTACCCGCTGGTCCGGTAGCCGTTGTTCCACTCCAACCGGAAATCCTGATCCTGGGTCTGCGTATCGATGGAGATCAAGGTTCGGCCGTCCGGAGCGGCAACCAACGCAGCGTCGTCGCCCGGCCCCAAAAGAACGCCGGGGCTATGGTTCAGGCGCGGAAAGATCCTGGCCAGAAGCTCAGATTCGGAGAGGTCCTGGACGGTTAAAGGCACTGTGGCGCCCGAAAGCACTGCATGGCTCAAGGGCTCTGTGGGTCTGAATTGTTCTGCGGGCACGGAACTACGCTATCGCGATCCACCGACAAGATTGTGCCGCTGCCCAACTCCGGAAGCCGACTGGAAATGTGACCGGGGCTCCGCGAATCTGCCGGGGATGACATGCGGGATAGGCTGGATGAATGCACCAAAAGACCCTCCGCCGGACTGCCCTGGCAGTTTCATTGGCCTCTGCGTCCATCATCGCTTTGTCGGCCTGTTCACCCGCCGTTGATGTCACTGCCGCGGCTGACGCCGCCAATCCTGCCTGTGCCCCCATGATGGTGGCACTCCCTGACCAGATCGGCGACGCCGCCCTCCGCAAGACCAACAGCCAGGCCACCGCGGCTTGGGGCGACCCGTCCCAGGTGATCCTCCGGTGCGGCGTCAATGTGCCCGGCCCCACCACGGACCGTTGCGTGAGCGTCAACGACATCGACTGGGTCATCAAGGAAGGCGACCCCGTCTACACCTTGACGACGTTTGGCCGGGAACCTGCCACCGAAATCCTGATCGATCCGGTCAAGTTGGAAGCAGCCAACATCAGCTCCGCAACAGTCCTGACGGAGCTTGCCGCTGCTGTGGGAAAAATCAAAGCCACCGGCAAGTGCGTTGGCCAGGAAGACCTGCAGAACCTGCCCTCCAGCAAGTAGGCCTCTAGCGCAAACCGGTCTTGCGGGTCAGTGCCAGGTGAATGAGTTCATCAATCAGCTCGCCATAGGCCAAACCCGAGGCCGCCCACATCTGTGGATACATGCTCTTCGGCGTGAAGCCCGGCATGGTGTTGATTTCATTGATGACCAGTTCACCCGCCGGGGTATAGAAGAAGTCCACCCTGCTGAGTCCTTCAGCTCCCACCGCGTCGAAAGCGACAGCCGCAAGTTCGCGCACACGGGCGATTGCTTCGTCTGGCATGTCGGCCGGGCAGCTGAGTGCCGCAGCACCGTCTTCAACGTACTTGGCAGCGAAGTCATAGAACTGGTGCTCCCCGGCAGCCACTGCGATTTCACCGGGCATGGAGACGCGCGGTGTATCCGTGCCGCGGCCTTGGAGCACAGCACACTCGATCTCGCGGCCGACTATGCCCGCTTCGATGACCAGTTTCAGGTCGTGACGGCGCGCTTCCTCAACGGCAGCGTCCAGTTCTTCCATCGAGTCGACCTTGGAAATTCCCATGGAGGACCCGGCACGGGCCGGCTTGACGAATACCGGGAACCCAAGCTTGTCCACCCGCTTTCGGACAGCCTCGGCGTCTGTGAGCCAGTCGCGGTCCGTGACGGCAATGTACGGCCCCACGCTCAAGCCGGCGGATTCAAACACCACCTTCATGAAATGCTTGTCCATTCCCACCGCAGAGGCCAGCACGCCCGCGCCCACGTAGCGGGTGTCGGACAGTTCGAGCAAGCCTTGGATGGTTCCATCCTCGCCCCATGGCCCGTGCAGCAACGGGAAGACCACATCTACGGAACCTAGTTCCTGCGGAACGGCATTGGGCTCGGTGACAATCAGTTGGTGCTCACCGCCCACCTCCGCCAGGGTCACTGTCTTTCCCGACGGCGCTACCTCAGGAAGTGCCGCGGAGCTGAGGGACCATTGGCTGGTGTCGCCCGACGCCAGGACCCATTGCCCCGACTTGGCGATGCCGATGGGAATGACCTCGTACTTGGTCTTGTCGATGGCTCCCATGACGCCGGCAGCCGTGACACAACTGACGGCGTGCTCGCTGGAACGACCGCCAAAAAGGATCGCTACGCGGGGACGGCTGCCTGCAATGCGGGGAGATTCTTCAGTCACTATCAGTAGTCGCCTTCGGACTTCAGTGCCCGGGCCAGCAGTCGCGGGCCCAGATCATCAACGGACATTCTGCCTTCCAGAACTGCCACAACGGCAGCTGTGATGGGCATTTCGACATTCAGTTTGCCGGCCAGCTCGTGCACTGCAGGACCGGACTTGATACCTTCAGCAGTCTGCGTCATGTGCTCGGCCACTTGGTCCAGGCTGAGTCCTTCGCCCAGCAACCGGCCAGCCGTGTGGTTCCGGGAGAGGGCCGAAGAACAGGTGGCCACGAGGTCGCCCAGTCCGGCAAGGCCGGCCATGGTGTGGGCTTCCCCGCCGAGGGCCAACGCCAGCCGGGAGGTTTCAGCCAGTCCCCGGGTAATGACCGATGCCTTGGTGTTGTCACCCATCTGGCGGCCTTCGCAGATACCCACGGCCAAGGCAATCACGTTCTTGACGATCCCGCCGATCTCCACACCCACAACGTCGGTGCTGGTGTAAGGGCGGAAATACGGCGCCGTGCAGCACAAAGCGATGGCGGCAGCCGTTTCGCCGTCGCTGCAGGCAACAACGGACGCGGTTGGCTGCTCCCTGGCAATCTCCATCGCAAGGTTGGGGCCGGAAACCACGGCTACACGCGACGCCGGGAACCCCAGCTCCTGGGCTATGACTTCGCTCATCCGCGCGTCAGTACCCAGCTCCAGGCCCTTCATCAGCGACACAACCACGGCATCAGGCGCCAGCAACGGCTTCCACTCGCCCAGTTGGGGCCTCAGGGATTGGGCGGGGACAGCCAGGACCACCATGCCTGCGTCCTTCAGGACCGCTGCAACATCCGTCGATGCAGTAATCGATCCCGGAAGCTCAATGTCTTTCAGATACTGCTCATTGCGGTGAAGCGAATTGATCTGCTCCACTACCTCGGCCCGGCGTCCCCAGATCCGGATGCTGCGGTCAACACCGGTGGCGGCGGCAGCGTCCGCCAGGACTTTGGCAAACGTGGTACCCCACGACCCCGCCCCCAAAACAGCTACGACGTTGGGCGCGTCAACAGGACTCTGGAGACTTGTCATTGACTTTCCTCCGTATCCGGGGCATCGGCGGATCCCCGCTCAACGAAGCGGCCGTGCTTGGATTGTTTGTGAACTGCCGGATCCCAACGCTCAGACGGAGCGGTCTCGCCGCGGAGCGTTTCCAGGAGCGCCGTGATGGCGTCCATGATGACGTCGGTTGCCTCGGTCAGCGTTGCCCTGTCCAGGGGCCTGTCCGCAAAGGCACTCAGGTCCACCGGCTCGCCGACCAGCACGCGTGCGGTCTTGCGGGGGAATACATGGAAGCGTTTGGCATAGCGGGGAAAAACCTCGTGGGCACCCCACTGAGCCACCGGAACCACGGGCGCACCCGTCTGCAGTGCGAGGCGGGCGGCACCGGTATGCCCCTTCATCGGCCACAGGTCAGGGTCCCTGGTGAGGGTTCCCTCCGGGTAGATGATGATGGCGCCACCGGCGTCCACCACCTCCTTGGCGATTTGCAGCGATCGGTTCGCCCCCGCCGTCGAGCGTTCAACCGGGATCTGGTTGGTCGAACGCAGCAGGGCGCCCAATACAGGAACCTTGAAAAGGCCGGACTTCGCAAGGAAGTGCGGCGGGCGTTTTTGGTTGTACACCATGTGCCCCACCACGATGGGGTCGATCTCCGTGCAATGGTTTGGCACTGCAATGAAGCCGCCGGCGGGCAGCTTTTCCAGGCCCTCCCACTTCTTGGACATCAGGATGTTCATCAATGGGCGCGCGAGGCCCGCCAGCAAGATGAACGTGGCACGGCTCTTGGCCGATTCCTTCAAAGGATCCCCCGCTACTTGGTGGTGGTGATATCGAAGTCGGCGCCCAGGCCGGCCAGTTTCTCGGTGAAGCGCTCGTAGCCGCGGTTGATGATGTCAATGCCTGTGACCCGCGATGTGCCCGTGGCAGCCAGCGCCGCAATGAGGTGACTGAACCCACCCCGGAGGTCCGGAATGTCGATGTCGGTACCCCGGAGTGGAGTCGGACCGGAAATCACGGCGGAGTGAAGGAAGTTGCGCTGTCCGAACCGGCACGGAACGCTGCCCAAACACTCGCGATGTACCTGGATGTTGGCGCCCATGCGGGCCAGCGCGTCAGTAAATCCGAAGCGGTTCTCGTAAACCGTTTCGTGAACGATGGAGACGCCCTCGGCCTGCGTCAAGGCGACCACCAACGGCTGCTGCCAGTCGGTCATGAACCCAGGGTGCACGTCGGTCTCCAGGACGAGCGGTGAAAGTTTGCCGCCCTGGTGGTAGAAACGGATTCCATCGTCCCCGATGTCCATCCCGCCGCCCACTTTGCGGTAAGTATTCAGGAAGGTCATCATGTCGCGCTGGGAGGCGCCCTCAACGAAAATGTCGCCACGGGTGACCAGTGCAGCTGAGGCCCAGGAGGCGGACTCGTTGCGGTCCGGGAGCGCGCGGTGGTTATAGCCACGCAAATCCTTGACGCCCTCGATGCGTATGGTGCGATCAGTCTGGACGCTGATAATGGCGCCCATCTTCTGCAGGACCGCAATGAGGTCGATGATCTCCGGCTCAGTTGCCGCCCCGATAAGTTCCGTGATGCCCTCAGCGCGGGTCGCGCTCAGCAGGACCTGCTCGGTGGCCCCAACGGACGGATATGGAAGGGAGATCTTGGCGCCGTGCAGGCCGTGCGGAGCGGAGATATGGATGCCGCCGGGGCGCTTCTCCACCACTGCCCCGAACTGGCGAAGCACGTTGAGGTGGTAGTCAATGGGCCTGTCGCCGATCTTGCAACCACCGAGGTCAGGAATGAAAGCCTCCCCGATCGCGTGGATCAGGGGCCCGCACAACAGGATGGGAATCCTGGAATCCCCGGCGTGCGCGTCAATGGCGGTACTGGACGCCGTCTTGGCATCTTTGGGGTCCAAGGTGAGGTCACCTGATACCGGGTCCTTGACGACGGTCACGCCGTGCAGCTGCAGCAGGCTGGTGACAACCTCTACATCCTTGATTTCCGGCACGTTCCTCAGCACCGATGGTTCACTGCCCAGCAACGCCGCCACCATGGCTTTGGGCACCAGGTTCTTGGCACCGCGAACGGTCACTCGCCCTGTTAACGGGACGCCACCGCGGATTGTCAGAACACTACTCATCTATACCGGTTTCCTCACGACTACTCGCCCCCCAAACTTACAAAGGCTCCAGCTAAGCATAGAAGCTCGCGTTACCGAACCGAAATGGACCCGCCCCGCGCCACAAGGATCCGGCACCCGCAGGAGCCCCACGAAAAAGGACCGCCGAGCCCTCCTTTGGGGCTTCGGCGGTCCTCTTCCAGCGCAATCCGGCTGCTTCAGCAAACGCTACTGGGCATCAACTTTCGCTGGGAGCGTCTTGGGCTTAAAGGAGGGACGGGTGGCCTCGTAGGCGGTGATGTCTTCCTCGTGCTGCAAGGTCAAACCGATGTCGTCGAGCCCTTCCAGGAGGCGCCAGCGGGTGTAATCGTCAATGTCGAAGGGAGCCACAACGTTGCCGCACTCCACCGTCTTGCTGACCAGGTCCACCTTGACCTCGGTACCGGGATCGTTTTCGAGGACCTTCCAGATCAGTTCAATGTCGTCCTGTGCAACCTGTGCTGCCAGCAACCCCTGCTTGCCCGAGTTGCCACGGAAAATGTCGGCGAACCGGGAGGACAGGACAGCTTTGAAGCCGTAGTCCTTCAAAGCCCACACAGCATGCTCACGGGATGATCCGGTGCCAAAATCGGGCCCGGCCACCAGCACGGAACCAGCAGAAAACGGTGCCTGGTTGAGAATAAAGGACTCATCCTTGCGCCATGCTGCGAAGAGGGCGTCTTCGAAGCCGGTGCGCGTGATGCGCTTGAGGTACACAGCGGGGATGATCTGGTCGGTGTCCACGTTGCTCTGGCGCAGTGGTACACCGATGCCGGTGTGGGTTGTGAATGCTTCCATGGGATCCTCCTAGACTGCGATTCCGGTCAGTGTGCCTGCGGGGGCGGACTCAAGATCCGACGGCGAGCTCAGCGTGCCGCGGACTGCCGTGGCCGCGGCCACTACGGGTGAAACCAAGTGCGTGCGGCCGCCCTTGCCCTGGCGCCCCTCGAAGTTGCGGTTGGACGTTGATGCGCACCGCTCCCCCGGCTCCAACTGGTCCGGGTTCATTCCCAGGCACATGGAGCACCCGGCGAATCGCCATTCAGCACCGAATTCCTTGAATACCTTGTCCAGGCCCTCAGCCTCGGCCTCCAGGCGGACGCGGGCGGAGCCCGGAACAACCAGCATGCGGACGTTGGGGTCCTTGGCCCGGCCGCGGATGATGTCCGCAGCAGCACGCAGATCCTCAATGCGGGAGTTGGTGCAGGAGCCCAGGAAGACGGTATCCACGCGGATGTCTTTCATGGGTGTGCCGGCCTCAAGGCCCATGTACTGCAGCGCACGCTCGGCAGCAGCCTTCGCATTCTCGTCACCGAAATCTTCCGGGGACGGGACCTTGGCTGAGAGGGAGACGCCTTGGCCGGGGTTGGTGCCCCAGGTGACGAACGGTTCCAGGGTATCGGCGTCGAGGTCCACCTCAACGTCAAAGGTGGCGTCGTCGTCCGTGTGCAATGTATTCCAGTACTCGACGGCGGCATCCCAGTCCGCCCCTTCGGGCGCGTGGGGGCGGCCATGCATGTAGTCGTAGGTGATCTGGTCCGGAGCCACCATGCCGGCACGTGCACCGGCTTCGATGGACATGTTGCAGATGGTCATTCGGGCGTCCATGGAAAGCGCCCGGATGGCAGAGCCGCGGTATTCCAGAACGTAGCCCTGGCCGCCACCGGTTCCGATCTTTGCGATGACTGCGAGGATGATGTCCTTCGCCGTCACGCCGGGGCGCAGGGTACCTTCAACGTTGATGGCCATAGTCTTGAAGGGCTTCAGCGACAACGTCTGCGTGGCCATGACGTGCTCAACCTCGGACGTACCAATGCCCATGGCCAGCGCACCAAAAGCGCCATGCGTGGAGGTGTGGGAGTCGCCGCACACTACGGTCATTCCGGGTTGGGTCAGCCCCAACTGGGGTCCCACGACGTGCACGATGCCCTGTTCCTTGTCCCCCAGGGAGTGCAGGCGAACACCAAACTCCTTGCAGTTGGCGCGCAGGGTTTCGATCTGGGTGCGGCTGGTGAGGTCGGCAATCGGCTTGTCGATGTCCAGCGTGGGAGTGTTGTGGTCCTCCGTGGCGATGGTGAGATCGACGCGACGCAGAGGCCGTCCGGCCAGGCGCAGGCCTTCGAATGCCTGCGGTGAGGTGACTTCATGAACGAGGTGCAGGTCGATGAAGAGAAGATCGGGCTGGGCATTGGCTCCTTCGCCTTCACCCTTGCGCACTACGTGCGCGTCCCAGACTTTCTCGGCCAGTGTTTTTCCCACGGCCTTGCTCCCTTCACTGCGGTTGGATGGTCGTCATCCACTGAACTGTTCTTCTTCCACTGAACCAGCACGGTTGCGAAATAGGCCAGTGAAACAACTTGCATCTCAGATATTGAGACGGCAATATCATTACATGGACAATTCTAGTGGAGTCGGTGTCATTGATAAAGCGGCCCAGGTACTCGATGCCCTCGAGGCCGGGCCCACGACACTCGCGCAACTTGTAGCGGCAACGGGCCTGGCCCGGCCTACGGTTCACCGGCTCGCGCTGGCCCTGGTTCACCACCGCCTGGTGAGTCGGGACATCCAAGGACGGTTCGTGCTCGGCAGCCGGCTGGTGGAACTGGCATCCGCTGCAGGTGAAGACCGGCTCATCGCCTCGGCCGGCCCTGTCCTCATCCAACTGCGGGACGCCACGGGCGAGAGTGCCCAGATTTTCCGCCGGCAAGGCGACTGGCGCGTCTGCGTGGCCTCGGCCGAACGGCCCATCGGTCTTCGCGACACCATTCCGGTGGGTACGCAGCTCTCCATGAAGGCCGGCTCCGCCGCCCAGGTCCTGCTGGCCTGGGAAGACCACGACCGCCTGTTGGAGGGGCTCCAGAACGCCCGCTTTACGCCCACCGTCCTGGCAGGAGTACGACGCCGGGGCTGGGGTCAGAGTCTGGGCGAACGCGAGCCGGGGGTCGCTTCGGTTTCCGCTCCAGTGCGCGGACCCTCCGGGCGGGTCATCGCCGCTGTATCAATTTCCGGCCCCATTGAGCGCCTCACCCGCCAGCCGGGCCGATTGCATGCCGAGGTTGTCTGTAACGCCGCCCGGGTACTCACCGAGGCCCTGCGCAAGAACAACGACTAACATGAACAGCTACGCCGTATTCCTCCGCGGAATCAACGTGGGCGGCATCAACATCAAGATGGCCGATCTCAAAACCGCGCTCCAGGACTACCCGTTCAGCAAGGTCAAGACCTTGCTGGCCAGCGGAAACGTTGTCCTGCAAAGCGAACTCGGCAGCAAGGACGTCAAAGCACAGTTTGAGGCGTGCCTGCGGAAAACCTTCGGCTACGACGCCTGGGTGGTGGTGCTCACGGCAGCCAGGGTTGCCGAACTGGTCCAGGCCTGCCCCTACCCCGCTGACGACAAGGCCACTCACAGCTACATCACTTTGGCATCAGACACTGCCATGCTGGATGAACTCTTCGAGGCCGGCGAGGACCTGGGCAGCGTGGAACAGGTGCGTCTGGGCCCTGAAGCGTCCGCATGGTTGGCCCCCGCGGGCGGCACGCTGGACAGCCCATTCAGCAAGCTCTCCGCGAAGGCACGCTACAAAGCCAGCACCACCACCAGGAACCTGCGCACGCTTATCAAGGTCAGCGACGCAGCAGCGGCCCTCTAGGCCGAGCGCGCCGCTTTCAACGCGGCGTTGAACGCCTTCAGGCGTGTGATCTCTACGTCCACGGGTTCCACGATCCACTTCTCAGCCACCACTGCCACCGCAGATTTCAGGCGCTTCGCCGCACCGGACGCCCGGGCTCGCGCCGCCCATCCACCCAAAATACGGCCCGCAACCGCCAGGGCGATTCCCAGCGCGACTCCCCCAGTCACCATCAGCGTGGGCCATGGCCATCCTTCAGTGCGCGGAACTTCCGGGACGGGCATCTGGAAATAACCCAGCGCGGCCAGCACGCCGAGCCAGCCCAAGCCACCCACTGCAAGCAGCAGCGCGAGCCACTGCAAAGTGTTGAAGAGAACCCACCACAGCGGACGCTTGGTGGCCTTCAGGTCCGTTCCCGCAATGGCTTGGTCCAGTGCATCAGGCAATTGGCCGCGGCCGTCCCTGGCCACACTCCGGATGGCGGCACGCCATGGACCTGGAGCGCCAGCGGACGCTTCATCGGCGAAATCCCTCACAGCTGCGTCAGTTCGCGCACGTTCAGGAGCGCCAGCAGGGGGCAAGGACGTCCGGTTCAGTTCGGGCCTGGTATCCCCCCTGCCCAAATTCAATCTCCGCAACGGATCAGGACGGAAGCGCAGTAACCACCGCGTTACCGGCCAACCCGTCCTGCGGGCCGACTCCCTCGCGAAAGATCGCTGGACGGCGTCCACTACCACGGGCACGTTCGCCGCCGTCGCCAATTCAGACGCCAGGCGGGCCCTGGCACCTCCATGGATGCCCCGGGCTTCCCCTTCCCCGGAAACCGCCGCGAGTTCGGCGGCCGCCTTCGCAACGTCGGCGGCCAAACGCTTGGTGGTCGCCTCCCGCTGGACCACGACGTTCCTGATGGCCCCGCGGACGGCAGGGACGCCGTCGCCCGTTACAGCCGATGTACCCAGCACCCGAACAGCGCCGAGACCATCACGCGCCAGGATCCCTTCCAAGGACAGCATCACAGCAGATGCATCGGCGGCACTCAGCGTGTCCACTTGGTTCAAGACCACCAATGTGACCGCGCCGTGGGAAGCCATGGGCCGCAGGAAATCATTGTGCACTGCGGCATCTGCATACTTTTGCGGGTCCAATACCCACACCAGGACGTCCACCATGCCCACCATGCGTTGGGCGATTTCCCGGTTCTCCGCCCTGGTGGAGTCGAAGTCCGGCAGATCCAGGAGCACCAGTCCGGTGTCTGCGTCGGCCAACCCCGGAACAGGTGGCAGCGTGTGACGCTCTTTCACGTCCAGCCAGTCCAGCAGTGGTCCGCTGCCATCCTCGCCCCAGATACCGGCCAGGGGTTGGGACGTCGTAGGACGCCGCGCCGTCGCGGTGGCCAGACCGCTTCCGGACACTGCATTGAACAAGGACGATTTACCGCTGCCGGTTGCCCCGAAGAAGCCCACCACGGTATGCCCCGCGGACAAGGAGCGCCGGGACGTGGCACGTTCCAGGACCTCGTATGCGGAGTGGAGTGCATCATCCGGGAGAACGCCTTCAGCGAGCTCACGGGCAGTGTTGAGCGCCTCAAGCCTGCGCTGCAATTGCGAGGATTCGCGGACCTGGCTATGCCGGCTCATGCGGCTCCTGCCAAGCTGCGAAGGGCCTTGGCATGCCGGAATAGTTCAGTGCCTGAGCGTGGATGGGCTGCAGCTAGGCGGCTGAGGAATCGCTCTTTCTCATCATCAAGAAGCCGCTGGCACTGCGTGTGGAGGTCGTCCCTGGCTTGTTGGGCAAGGCGACGAACGGCGTCCTCGCCAAACACAGCCTCCAGCAGCTTCTGGCCCACCACAGCAGTTCCACCCGCGATGCCGATCTCCAAACCACTCAGGCCTGCCGTCATGGAAAACACCACCACCATGAGCGCAGCGCCGAGCCCGTTGACGCCGAAGGAGAGCCAGCGGGCCTGGGTTCTTTTCCCCTGTCCCTGCGTGCGGATCATCTCCATCAGACCTTCCTGCCAGGAGCGGATGGCAGCAGCGGCCTTCGCGTCAAAGCCATTGCCGGTTCCAGAGAGATCGTCGGCGCCGAGCAGATGTCGGCCGGCAGTATCCGAACGCCATCGCCTGTCCACGTTCTCAGCTGCGGTGGCGGCTTCGTCCAGAATCACAGCCTGCAGCCCCGTCTCGATGGCGGTCTCGACCTTCACCGCGGGCGCGGGTTCACCCCGGAAGAACGCCCCCACCCGATCCCTCATGCGGCCAATATTCTGTTCCAGGGCCCTGAAGAATTCCCCGGTCCCCACGAAATCCTGCCACCGCGCCAGCACCTCACCCCGAAGCAGCGCTCCATCCTTGGTGGCGTCGAGGATCCGGATGAGTGCCTGCTCATACTCATGGAGACAGCTCGACTCAAGTTCGCGCGCCGCAAGGTCCTGGGCCGCCGCTGCAGCCGCGATGCCTTCCATGCGGATACTGACGGCGTTGACTGCGCCATTGAGTGTTCGCCTGGCCACATCCGCCCGTCCCCCGGCGTTCGCGGCCAAGGCCCCCAACCAGTGGCGCAAGGGTGCCACCGATTCCTCAGGCAGCATTCCGAGGTCATCCAGCGGGCTCTCCGGAACGACGAACAGCTTCGCGGCCCCCAGCCCCTGCCGGTCCAGCATTGACTGCAAATCGGTCCTGACTTCATTCTCTGCGGCGGGCGGCACCCGGTCCAGGACCACGGCAACCGTGATGTCGCGGGAAGCCGCGTCCAGGAGCAAGCGCCACGGGACGGCGTCGGCGTATCGGTTTGCTGTGGTGACGAACACCCAAAGGTCCGCAGCGGCCAGCAGTTGCCCCGCCAGCCTCCGGTTGTCATCAGAGATCGAGTCGACGTCCGGCGCGTCCAGCAGAGCGATGCCTTGAGGTACATGGTGGTGCCCCACAAGCACCAACGACGTGATCGCTTGGGCATCCGGGGCGGCGCCTGCCTGATTGGCAGGCACGGGGCTCGCTGATACGTTCCCGCGGATACGTTCCAGGCTCGGCAGGATGCGGTGCCCTTCAAACCACCCCGCGTCTTGGGGGTGGTGCAAAAGGATAGGCTGGCGGGTCGTGGGCCGGATGGCGCCGGCACGTGTCACCGGATAGCCAACCAGCGCGTTGACCAGCGTGGACTTACCCGCGCCGGTTGAACCGCCGACGACGGCCAGCAGCGGTGCGTCCAGGCTGCGGTACCGGGGAATCACGTAATCGTCCAACTGCGCGAGAGACTCCCGGATCCAATGCCGGGCCTCCTGCGCTTCCGGCACGGCGAGCGGAAGCGTGGTGTCCGCAAGCTCCGTACGGGCAGCTTCCAGGATATCGACGGCGGCGGCCGCACCTTGGCTAAGGGCCGCAGCGTGGTCAGAGGGGGTTGCCCGGATTGCGGCGGAGTCTTCGTTTGCGGTCACAGCATCATCATGCCAGCCGGATCGCTGCCATCAGCGCTGAGGCGGGCGGAAGAGGAAAAAAGAAATCCCCCGGAACCGTGGTTCCGGGGGATTTGTTGGTGACCCCAGCGGGATTCGAACCCGCGTTACCGCCGTGAGAGGGCGGCGTACTAGGCCGCTATACGATGGGGCCTTGCACTTTTTATCACCGTTTCCGGCGATCAAGCTGAATGAGTATTTCATACTTTCAGCTTCTCTCCAAATCGCCTTAGCGACTTGGTAGTTCCGAATTATCCGCGTGTTTACGCGGATTTTCAGAGCTGGGATACCAGGACTCGAACCTAGAATGACGGTACCAGAAACCGTAGTGTTGCCAATTACACCATATCCCAAAGTGACTTTTGGACCGGAGTTCCTCGTCTCGGTTTCCCTTGACTTTTCCCTCCGTGCCCCTCAGCACGAGTAATGACTCTACCGGAGTCTTGCCACCTGCACAAATCGAGAAGGCGTTACCTGCATCACATGAATCCCGGCCCGCCGCGGAGGCACTCAGTGCCATGGGGGCCTTGGATGTCCGTGGGAGCCCTATGCCGCGGTGGAAGCCCTGACCAGCAGCCGGGACAGCGAATCCACTTGGCGCCCCTTGAATTCGTCCACTACTTCACCGGTCCTGTTGAGCCACACGCCCACCAGGCCGGCAGCCGTTCCTCCTTCGGCGTCGAGGAGCCGGTTGTCACCAACATAAAGGGTCTCGCCCGGATTGGTGCCAAGCAGGCGCACACCTTCGAGGTAGATTGCCGGATCCGGCTTGGGCACGCCCACGGTGTCTGTTCCGACGAGGATCTTGATCCGCGACAGGCCCGCGCCATCCAGCTTGGCGCGTTGGTAGTCATGGACGTTGTTGCTCACAGCTCCATAGGGAATCCCTGCGGCATCGAGCTCATCCAGGACATCCTGGACATCATCAAAAGGCCGCACGTAAGCCGTCTGGCGCTGGTGGTACTCCATGACCCAGGCCTGCGCCGCCTCGCCCTCCGCCAGTTCCACACCAAAATGACCCAATGCAGCCCTGCCGCGAAGCAGCCGCTGCTCGTTAAAGGTCAGCTCGCCGGCCAGGTAACGGTCGTAGAAATGCGTGGTTTCGTGCGTGAAGATTCGCCCGAACTTCACCCACCCGGCCTGGTCAAGGCCGGGCAGGAGATGTTCACTGACGTCACGCAATGCTGTGGTCATGGCGTACTCAAGGTCCACCAAAGTGTCGTCGATGTCGAACAGAACACCGCGGATAGTACCGAAAGAGCTTGCAATCGCCATGACGGGTGCCGCTTCTAGCCGCGGAAGGCGCGAACGCGGGCCAGCGAGGAATCCTTGCCGAGGATCACCATGGACTCGAACAGCGGCGGGGAAATCCGGCGGCCGGAGATGGCCGTGCGCACTGGCCCGAAGGCCGCCCGCGGTTTGATGCCCAGATCCTCCACGAGCGCTTGTTTCAGCGCCGCCTGAATGTTCTCGGCATTCCAGTCCTGGATGGGCTCCAGCGCCGCAATGGCCGCGTCCAGGACTTCCTCCAGATTGGCCGGGAGGCCCTTGCGGGCGTCGTCCGCAACGTCAATGGCGTCATCGGCCTTGAACAGGAAGGCCAGCATTTCAGGAGCCTCGCCAAGGAGGGTGATGCGTTCCTGGACCAGCGGAGCCGCCTCGGCGAGGATCTCTTCCTGCCGCGGAGTGAGGATCTCCCCTACAAAACCGGCGGCGCGGAGGTACGGAACCAGCCGCTCCTTGAAGTCCTCCGGCGCAAGCATCCGGACGTGGGTTCCGTTGATGGCCTCGGCCTTCTTGATGTCGAAGCGCGCCGGGTTGCCCAAGACATCGTGGATGTCGAAGTTGGCCACCAGCTGCTCCACCGTGAAGATGTCCTCATCCGCGCTCAGGGACCAGCCCAGCAGCGAGAGGTAGTTGAGCAGGCCCTCGGGGATGAAGCCACGCTCGCGGTGCAGGAACAGGCTCGACTCGGGGTCGCGCTTGGAAAGCTTCTTGTTCCCCTGGCCCATGACATATGGCAGGTGGCCGAACTCAGGCATGTACTCCGCAACACCGATCGCGTAGAGAGCGCGGTACAGCGCAATCTGGCGCGGGGTGGAGCTCAGCAAGTCCTCGCCACGAAGGACGTGGGTGATCCCCATGAGCGCGTCGTCCACCGGGTTCACCAGCGTGTACAGCGGAGCACCATTGGCGCGAACCACCGCGAAGTCGGGAACCGAGCCGGCCTTGAAGGTGATTTCGCCGCGGACAAGATCGTTGAAGGTGAGGTCCTCGTCCGGCATGCGGAGGCGCAGCACAGCTTCCCGGCCCTCGGCCTTGAACTGGGCAAGCTGCTCTTCTGTCAGGTGGCGGTCGAATCCGTCGTAGCCCAGCTTGGGGTCGCGGCCGGCTGCCTTGTGGCGGGCTTCAATCTCGTCAGGAGTGGAATAGGACTCATAGACGTGTCCCCCGGCCTTGAGCTTGGCAATGACGTCCTGGTAGATGTCACCTCGCTGCGACTGCCTGTACGGTTCGTGCGGGCCGCCCACCTCCACGCCCTCATCCCAGTTGATGCCGAGCCATTTGAGGGCGTCCAACAACTGGTGGTAGCTCTCCTCGCTGTCACGGGCAGAGTCCGTGTCCTCAATGCGGAAGATCAACTTGCCGCCTGTGTGGCGCGCATAGGCCCAATTGAACAGGGCCGTACGGATCAGGCCAACGTGCGGGGTTCCCGTAGGCGACGGGCAGAAACGGACGCGGACCGGAGTCTCGGCGTTGACGGCAGGGATGGCGCTGGAGGCAGCGTTCGACGCAGAAGCAGTAGTCATAGTGGTTCCAACTTTACCGCTTGGCACCGCGTCGGTTTCCCCGTTGGAAGTGCCCGACGGCGGCACGCACCTTCCGTACGAAAAGTGCGTGCCGCCGTCGGGCTCCAGCTTGCGGTTGGGCGCCTAGCGGCGGACCACCGGGTTGGAGAGCCGGCCGATGCCTTCGATCTCCACCTCGAAGCGGTCGCCTTCGCTGACCAGGCCGACACCGGCCGGGGTACCTGTCATGATGACGTCCCCCGGGAGCAGCGTAAACGCGTGGGAGACAATCGAGACGAGCTCGCGAACACCGCGAATCATCTGGTTGGTGCTGCCGTCCTGGCGAAGTTCACCGTTGAGCCGTCCCTGGATGGACAGGTCTTCGTGGTCGAGTTCCGTCTCAATCCACGGACCCAGCGGGGCGGAAGTGTCGAAGCCCTTGGCGCGTGCCCACTGGAGGTCGGTCTTCTGAACATCACGGGCGGTGAGGTCGTTGCCGCAGGTATAGCCGAAGATGACGTCGTCTGCGCGCTCCTCCGGGACGTCCTTGCAGATGCGGCCAATAACGACGCACAGCTCAGCTTCGAAGGACACTTCTTCGGAGAACTCGGGAAGGATGATGGGATCGTTTGGGCCGATCACGGACGTATTGGGCTTGAGGAACAGCAGCGGCTGCTGGGGAACCTCGTTCCCGAGTTCCGCGGCGTGCTCCGCAAAGTTCCGGCCCACGCCGATCACCTTGCTGCGCGGAATGATCGGCGCCAGGAGCCGCACGTCCTCGAGCTTGTGCTTCACATGGGTACGTTCAACGCCGTTGAAGAAGGGGTCGCCGTTGATGACAGTGATTTCCTCACTGCCGGGCTCGCCTTCAACAACGCCGTAAAGGGGATCAGAATCAACTACAAACCGGGCGATACGCATGGGCTCAAGCCTACCGTCAGCGCTCAGCCTCGAAGGTAATCCAACTGGGCAGCCACGGAAGTCTCGGCCGCCCACCGAACGGACGGGTCGACGTCGGGGTACACAGCATCCGTGACCGCCTCGACTGACGCGTCCTGTCCCAGGTTTTCCAGGGCTGTTCTGATCTGGTCAAGACGCTGCTCACGGTGGTCCCGATACTCGCGGCACTTCTCGTCCAGCGCTGGCAGCACCGGTCCGTGGGCCGGCAGGAGTGTCGCGGCGCCGAGTGCTTCCAAGCGGTCCAGGCTCGCCAGGTAGTCCCCCAGCTTGCCATCCGGATAGTCCAGCACTGTGGTACCGCGGCCCAGGATGGTGTCCCCTGTGAGGACGGAACCCGTGGGCCCATCCTTGGGCAGGTGGAAACAGAGCGAATCGGACGTGTGGCCAGGGGTGGCTACAACGCGGATTTCGACACCGCCCACATGCAGCACTTCGCCATCGTGGAGGGGGTCACCACCATGGCAATACTCGGCGGACCGAGCCCGGACCGGCGCCCCCGTCAGTTCGTGGAAGCGCGCAGAAGCCTCGGTATGGTCGGCATGGCGATGAGTAATAAGTACTACATCCACCACGCCGGCTGCTGCCAAATCGGACAAATGCTGTTCGTCCTCCGGGCCTGGGTCTACCACAGCCACACGGGTGGAGCCCGGCGCGCCTATGACGTATGAGTTGGTGCCGTCAAGACTCATCGGACCGGGGTTGGGGGCCAGCCGGAATCGAGTGAGCTCGCTGCTTCGCTGCAAAGAGTCGCTGCCGCGTTGAGGGGAGGAGCCAAAGCCGGAAGATGTGGGGCCGGGAGTTTCGTTGCCGGGAGTCGCCATGGATTCAGAAGTCACTGTCCCATCTTGGCACCACACCAACCCTCTCTCACCAAACACCCCCACCACACCAACCCTCTCTCACCAAACACCCCCACCACACCAACCCTCTCTCACCACCCCCAGGGATCGGCTCGCGGCGGAAGAGTGAAGGTTCGCCATAAAGCGGCAAACGGTGAGAGAGCGACCACCAAAAAGCGACGAACAGTGAGAGAGCATCCACCAAAAGACGACAAAAGGTGAGAGAGCATCCACCAAAAAGCGACGAACAGTGAGAGAGCGTCCGGGATGCAGGACGGCGGCCCTGCCGCTTGGTGACCAAGAGGCAGGACCGCCGTCGTGCGTTTCGTGCGTTTCAGTTGTGCGGGGGAAATCCGTTGGTTAGACCAATCGGGTCAGCCAGCCATGGGTGTCCTCGACGGTGCCGGTCTGGATGCCCAGGAGCTGCTCACGGATGGCCATGGTGGTTTCGCCCGCCTTGGCATCCTCGGCGCCGATAAACTCGGTGGCATCCTTGAGCACACCGATCGGCGTGATGACTGCTGCAGTGCCACAAGCGAAGACCTCGGTGATCTCGCCGGAAGCGACGCCGTCGCGCCACTCGTCCAGGGTGATCTTGCGCTCGGTGACCTCACGGCCCATGTCCTTGGCCACCTGGATAACGGACATGCGCGTCACGCCTTCCAGGATGGTGCCGCTGAGCGCGGGAGTGACCAGGGAACCGTCCTTCATGACGAAGAAGACGTTCATGCCGCCCAGTTCTTCCACGGCGTCGTCGTTGAAGTGGTCCAGGAAAAGCACCTGCTTGCAGCCGTTTGCTTCGGCTTCCTGCTGTGCGATCAGCGAAGCAGCGTAGTTGCCGCCGCACTTGGCCGCACCCGTTCCGCCGCGGCCCGCGCGGGCGTATTCACGGGAGATCCAGATGGAGACAGGTTTGAGCTCGCCACCGAAGTAGTTGCCGGCGGGTGAAGCGATAACCCGGAAGGAAACTTCGCGGGCAGCCCGAACTCCGAGGAATGCCTCCGTGGCAATCATGAACGGACGCAGGTACAGGGCTTCGCCGTCGCCGGACGGAACCCATTCCCTATCTGCCTGCACCAGTTCCCGGATAGCGCCCAGGAAGTACTCCTCGGGCAGCTCAGGAAGGGCGAGGCGGCGTGCCGACTTGTTCAGGCGTGCAGCGTTGGCTTCGGGCCGGAAGGTCCACACCGAGCCGTCGGCGTGGCGGTAGGCCTTGAGTCCTTCGAAGATCTCCTGGCCGTAGTGCAGGACCGCAGCCGAGGGGTCCAGGGAAATGGGTCCGTACGGCTCGATCCGGGCATTCTGCCAACCGCCATTGCCATCGGCGTCAACTTTGTAGTCGACGACGGCGGTGTGGTCGGTGAAGTAGTCGCCAAATCCCGGGTTCGCCAGGACGGCTGCACGCTCCTCAGCAGACTTCGGGGTTTCCGAAAGCTGCTGGCTGAATTCGACGCCATGGGCAGTCTGAGTCATGTTTCCTCCACAGTCAGCTACCTGGCAGGGCGAACCGGGCCCCAAAAAGGGTGTGGTTCAGCGATGGACCAGGGAAGCAGGTAAATAATTCAAGACAAGCTTACGCCTGAGTATTGGGCCTAAAGTGCGGCCGCAATAGCGTCGCCAATGGCAGCTGTGCTGCGTGGCTCGCCGGTGCGGCTCTCGACGTCGGCGACTACTGCCGCCTCGATCTTGCGGGCCGCCGTGGTGTAGCCAAGGTGGTCCAGGAGAAGCACTGCGGAGAGGATGGCCGCGGTGGGATCGGCTTTCTGCTGTCCGGCGATGTCCGGAGCGGAGCCGTGGACGGGCTCAAACATGGACGGTGCTGTGCGGTCCATGTTGATGTTGCCCGATGCCGCCAAGCCAATGCCGCCAGTAACGGCTGCAGCGAGGTCGGTGAGGATGTCGCCGAAGAGGTTGTCGGTGACGATGACATCAAAGCGGGAAGGATCGGTCACCATGAAGATGGTGGCAGCATCGATGTGCAGGTAATCGTGAGTGACCTCCGGGAATTCCTGGGCCACAGCTTCAACGGTTCGCTTCCACAAGTGACCGGCGTACACCAGTACGTTGTGCTTGTGGACCAGCGTGACGTGCTTGCGCGGACGCTCGCTGGCACGGCGGAAGGCATCGCGCACCACGCGGTCAACGCCGTGGGCGGTATTGAGGGAAACCTCAGTGGCTACTTCGTGGGGAGTCCCGCCACGCAGGGTGCCGCCGTTACCCACGTAAGGGCCCTCCGTGCCTTCGCGGACCACGATGAAATCGATCGCCCCGGGGTTGGCCAGGGGGCTGCCGACCGTTCCGTAGAGGCGGGACGGGCGGAGGTTCACGTAGTGGTCCAGGCTGAAACGGAGTTTGAGCAGCATCTCGCGTTCGATGATGCCCGAAGGGATGCGTGTATCGCCCGGGGCTGCTCCCACTGCGCCAAAAAGAATGGCATCGCGGGTGCGCAGGTCTGCCAGGACCTCGTCGGGGAGGGTCTCACCTGTCTCAAGCCAGTGCTGGGCACCGAGCTTGTAATTGGTCAGCTCGAGGGAGACGCCTTCGGTAGCGACAGCCTTTTCCAGGACCTTGACAGCTTCGGCGATGACCTCTGGGCCAATGCCGTCGCCGGGGATGACAGCGAGATTGATGGACGATGCACTCATAGCTCTATCTAGCCAAGCAATCCACATGCTGGTCAAAATCGTCTCATTCTGCGAACACTCGACGTCGTGCCGATTCAGACCACGGCATGATGCCCGCCTCCGGACCAAGCGCATAGAGTCGTAGCGTGGACAGAAGGCACGCAGTATATGAATGGTTCCGGATCAACCGCTTCAAAGTGGATATGACGGCGACGTCCTTGTTGATACTCCTTTTTGGTCCGGTCTATCTGCTGGCCTCACGGCCCTGGCTCTTTGTCCTTTCCTGCAGCCTCCTGCTTCCGCTCGCTTGGCGACGCACGCGCCCGGCCGTTGCAGCCGGCGTCGTCATTCTGGTGTGCCTGATCCAGTGGGCGGTGGGTTCCGAGCCCGTAGCCGGCCAGATCGCGGTCCCGCTGGTCATCTACGCAACCGCGGCCTACGGCCCGGCGTGGGCAAGCCGCACAGTCCTGGTGGCCGGAATGCTGGGTGGCATCATGCTGACCACCCGCGAGTACTCCAGTACCGCCGAGTCAGGGATCATGGGGCTCACCATCGGAGCGCTCTACACGGTGTTGATCTGGATGCTGGTGCTGGTGAGCTGGACGCTGGGTGACCTCACACGCGTCCGCAGGCTCCAGCTTCGGGCGCTGGAGGACCGGACCCGACGGCTTGAAGTTGAGCAGCAGCAGGAGCGCCAACTGGCTGCGGCCGATGAACGCTCCCACATCGCGCGGGAAATGCACGACATCGTGGCCCACTCGCTGTCCGTCATCATTACCCAGGCCGACGGTGCCCGATACGCAGCCGCGGCAAAACCGGAGCTCGCCACCGAAGCGCTGGCCACCATCGCGGCCACGGGCAGGGACTCGCTGGGGGAAATGCGCAGGCTGCTGGGCGTACTCCGCTCCGACGACGACTCCCCTACCCGTCCGCAACCCCGCCTGTCAGATTTGGACGAGCTCCTCCTCGGATTCCGGGCCGCCACCCTGCAGGTCGCGTTTGAACAGGTAGGAGTCCCCCGCCGTTCTCTCCCCGCCGGCGCCGAGCTCACCGCGTACCGCATCATTCAGGAAGCCCTCACCAATGTGATGAAGCACGCCGGGCCGAAGGCGACGGCGGGCGTCACCCTGACGTGGCAGGCCCGCGGCCTGCAACTGGACATCGTCGACGACGGCCGGGGCGCCGCTGCTGATCCGCCGTCGGCAGGGGGCGGCAACGGGCTCCGGGGAATGGGCGAGCGCGTCTCCCTCTACGATGGTTCCTTGGCCGCTGGCCCCGAACAGGGCGGCGGTTTCCGTGTGTCCGCTTTCATCCCCTACTCGGAGGCCTAAACCCATGTCTGACGTTCCTGCACCCATCCGGGTGGCCCTGGTTGATGACCAGCACCTGGTCCGTTCAGGTTTTGGCATGCTGATCAATTCGCAGCCGGACCTGGAAGTCGTTGCCGAGGCAGGCAACGGGATCGAGGCTGTCCAAGCGCTGAGCGCCACTGCAGCCGATGTGGTCCTGATGGATGTCCGCATGCCTGGCATGGACGGCATAGAGGCAACCCGACGAATTCTGGAGCAAGCAGCGGCACAGCCCTCTGGCTCCCAGCGGGCCGAGATCAAGATTGTGGTGCTGACCACCTTCGACCTCGATGAGTACGCCCTTGCCGCAATCCAGGCAGGTGCCAGCGGGTTCCTCCTGAAGGATGCGCCACCCGAGGAACTCCTGGAGGCTATCCGCACTGTTTACCGGGGGGACGCAGTGATCGCGCCTTCCACCACGCGCCGCTTGCTGGACCATGTGGCACCTCTGCTCCGGGCCCAGACTCCCGAGCAGGGTGAGCACGCCGCGGCCGTGGAGCGCCTCACTGCCCGCGAGCGAGAGGTATTCCAGCTGATCGCACAGGGACAGTCCAATCCCGAGATTGCGGCGGGTCTGTTCCTTTCCGAGGCAACGGTGAAGACCCATGTGGGCCATATCCTGGCGAAACTCGGCGCACGGGATCGGGTGCAGGTAGTGGTCATCGCTTACGAGACAGGGATCGTGGCGCCCGGGGGTTAACGGCCTCATCCCGGGCTGTCCCCGGACTCAGACCAGGGTATGAGCAGGGCTTCCTGATAATGGGCCCATGGCCCGATCCCGCCGGGCAAGGCTGAAACATAGCGTGGAACCATGACAACATTCACGCCACTCCCCCACCCGTCAGGTACCGGCCGCCCCGCGGGATCGGACGCCGCCCAGGCCCGTCCGGCCGTCGAGGCTTTCAAGCTGACCAAGAGCTACGGCCGCGCCGATACCTCTGTGACGGCCCTGAACGAAGTCTCAGTGAGCTTCGACGCCGGCAAATTCACTGCCATCATGGGCCCGTCCGGTTCAGGCAAATCCACGCTGATGCACTGCCTGGCAGGACTGGACACGGCGGATTCCGGACGTATTGTGCTGGGCGGAACAGAGCTCACGGGGCTCAATGACCGTCAATTGACGGCGCTGCGGCGGGAGCGGATCGGCTTTGTCTTCCAGGCGTTCAACCTGGTGCCTACATTGACTGCGGAGCAGAACATCACGCTTCCGCTTGCCTTGGCGGGTACCACCGCCGACGCCGGGTGGCTGGATACCGTTGTCAGCACGCTTGGCCTGAAGGACCGGCTCAAACACCGCCCACATGAGTTGTCCGGTGGCCAGCAGCAGCGTGTCGCCGTGGCGAGAGCACTGTTGACGCGGCCCGACGTCGTATTCGGCGACGAGCCGACCGGCAACCTGGATTCGAAGGCAGGCGGAGAAGTCCTGGCCCTCCTGCGGCGGAGCAGCCAGGAGATGGGCCAAACCATCATCATGGTCACCCACGATCCCGTTGCCGCCAGTTACGCCGACCGTGTAGTGCTGATGAACGACGGTGGCCTGGTGGGCGAAATCCACAACCCCACCGCAGACTCCGTCCTGGCCGCCCTCGGCAAGCTGGGGGCCTGAGGCATGTTGCGTGTTGCCCTTTCCCAATTGACGACGCATTTCCGGCGCTTCGTTGCCATCGGCCTGGCCGTGATGCTCTCCGTCATGTTCCTCTCTTCCACCCTCATGGTGGGCGCGAGCACCAACGCATCGCTGGGTGCAAGTCTCGGCGAGGCCTACCGCAACGCGGACCTCGTTGCCACGTCCAAGAACGGCGAAGCATTTACCCAGGCTGCGGTGGATGCTGCTGCTTCCTCCCCCGCAGTGGAAGACAGCTATGCCGAGCGATCCACGTACGTGACGTTCGAGGCCGGCGGTGGCGAGCAGTATGGCCGTCTCCGCAATGTAGCCCCCACTTCCCTGGAAGGTGCCGTCCTTTCCTCGGGTTCCATGCCCTCACGCGCCTTGGACGCAGCCGTCGATTTGAAAACTGCCGCGCACCTGGGTCTCTCCGTCGGCAGCACTCTGGAGCTGCACGGTGCCGGGCCTGTCAAGAATGCCAAGGTGACCATCACGGGCCTGATCCAGGCCACCAACGATCCCTTCTCGTCGTCTGCGGCACAGTTGATTGCTTCGGAGAGCGTGCTGAACGCCGTGCAGGATGCAGGAGCCGGGTACTCGGGTCTGCAATTTACGCTCAAGCCTGGCGAAGATGTGCCTGCGGCCAAGGACTATATCGCCCACCGTATGGAGGCCGCGGGTGCCGTTGAGCCTGTGCTGGAAACCGCCCAGGAAAAGGTCACCTCCACTGTGGCCATGCTGAGTGCCGGGCAGGACCAGCTCACAGTTGTCCTGTTGGCCTTTGCCGGTGTGGCTATCCTTGTTTCCACCTTGGTGGTGGCCAACACGTTCTCCGTCCTGGTGGCCCAGCGGACCAGGGAACTGGCACTCTTGCGCTGCCTGGGCGCCGGACGTTCGCAGATCCGCGGATCGGTGATGCTCGAGGCACTCGTGGTTGGTTTCATTTCCTCGGTACTGGGCGTCCTGGCCGCGACGGGCCTGATGACGGGCTTGATTGCCTGGGCCAAGTCCCAACCCGAGCAAGCCTTCGCGACGTTGGCGGTGCCGCCGTCGGCCATCATTGCCGGCCTGGTGGCCGGAACCTCGCTGACCGTGGTGGCGGCGCTGGTGCCCGCCAAGGCCGCGACCGCCGTCGCACCTCTTGCCGCCTTGCGGCCTGCCGATGACGCATCCGTGCGGAACCGACGCGGCAAGTTCCGCTTGATACTGGGCCTCATCACCCTGGCGGGTGGTTCTACGCTCCTGGTGTACGGCAGCATGAACGTGTCGCTTCCGCTCGCACTGTTGGGTGGCGCGGCCTCGTTCGTGGGAATCCTGCTGTGCTCCACGCTGTTCATCCCCACCGTTGTGTCGCTGGCCGGGCGCTTGGCAGCTCCGGCCGGCGTTCCGGGCAAGCTCGCCGCTGTCAACGCCACGCGCAACCCCGCCCGCACTTCGGCGACAGCTGCTGCGCTGCTGATCGGCGTCACCCTGGTGTCGCTCATGATGACCGGAGCAGCCACCTCCCGGCAGGCGTTCAACGACACCTTGGCCGAGAACTACCCGGTGGACCTGTCCGCGCAGACCGCCGTGGACGGTGGACGCGACCCCGGCGATGCTGTCTCCCGAATCAAAGCCCTCGACGGCGTGAGCGCTGCGGTGCTGCTCCAACCGGTGGGAACGCTGAGTGATGCCACGACGCCCGATGGCGGCAGCACGATTTACAGCCTCAGCGCCTCAGATGCCGGCTCGGTCCTCCGCGACAACCACCTCAAGCCGACTCCGGGTACGGTCTACCTGCCTGAAGACTCCCCTGAGGGCCCTGCCACCATCAAGACGGCGTCCGGCAACGTATCGCTCGACGCTAAGGTTCTGCGGACCCGCCACGTGCCACCGTTCGTGGAGAGTGCCAGCATCCCGTCCGCCGCCCTGCCGGAAACACCTGCCATGGTGTGGGTGAAACTGGACGACTCCGTGTCAGCAGACCGGGTTCAGGCCATCCAGAAAGAAGTTGCCGCAGCGTTGGGAGTGCAGGAGCGCACGGTCAGCGGGGCCGCGATCGAGCGCGTCACGTTCAACAGCATCATCGACGTCCTCCTGCTGGTGGTCACGGGGCTGCTCGGCGTGGCGGTAGTCATCGCCCTGATCGGTGTAGCCAATACCCTCTCCCTCTCCGTCTTCGAACGCACACGGGAAAACTCACTCCTCCGTGCACTCGGCCTGACCAAAGGCCAGCTCCGCGGGATGTTGGCCATCGAGGCTGTGCTCGTCGCAGGCGTAGCCGCCATTATGGGAGCCGGCATGGGAATCGTTTACGGCTGGCTCGGCGCCCAGGCGACCCTGGGCGGCGTGGCCACCGTTGTTCCGGCAGTCCCGTGGCTGCAGTTGGCTGCAGTGTTTGGCGTCGCGGTGGTGGCCGGACTCCTGGCGTCGGTGATCCCTGCCCGGCGGGCGGCACGGTTATCGCCCGTGGAAGGCCTCGCTACCGCCTAAGGAACCGACGCTCTCTCACCTAAACACCCTTAAAGCGAAACGCTCTCTCACCCCCTGCCGGCTAACCGGTTGGTGATGAGAGAGCGTTTCGCGTCTGACGGCGGGACGCGAGAGAGCGTCGGGCCTTAAGCCTCGACAGGTTCTTCGTACCGAGGGAAGACCGGCGCCGGTGCCGGCAAAACCGTGCCGGCAACGATCGGTGTGCCGATGGCAGCAAACTGGCGCGCCTCACCTTCGGGCTGGCCCAGGACCTCAAGGAGCTTGGCCGACGACGACGGCATGACCGGCTGCACCAGGATCGCCACGATCCGGACAACCTCCAGCGTGACGTAAAGGACCGTGTTCATACGGTCGATATCCGTCTTGCGCAGCACCCACGGAGCCTGCTCAGCGAAGTAGGCATTGGTGTCACCAAGAACCGTCCAAATGGCTTCCAGCGCGCGGCTGAATTCCTGCTTGTCAAACGCAGAACGGGCGGTTTCCAGCAACCCGGCGGCCTGCGCCAACAAAGCCTCGTCCTCTGCTGTGAACTCGCCGGGTACCGGGACCTTGCCCTCGCAGTTCTTCGCAACCATGGACAGCGAACGCTGGGCAAGGTTGCCGAAGTTGTTGGCGAGGTCGGAGTTCATACGACCCACAATGGCTTCGTGGTTGTAGTTGCCGTCCGCACCAAACGGAACTTCGCGCAGGAAGAAGTACCGGCACTGGTCCAGGCCGTACTGCGCCACGAAATCCTGCGGTGCCACAACGTTGCCCAGAGACTTGGACATTTTCACACCATTGTTGGTGAGGAAGCCGTGGATCATGACGCGCTTTGGCAGCTCCAGCCCCGCGCTCAAAAGGAATGCGGGCCAGTAGATCGCGTGGAAGCGCGAGATGTCCTTGCCGATGACGTGAACGTCGGCCGGCCAGAACTTCCTGAAGGACTCTGAATCCACATCCGGGTAGCCAACGCCCGTCAAGTAGTTGGTGAGCGCGTCAACCCACACGTACATGACGTGCTTCTGGTCGCCAGGGACAGGAACTCCCCAGTCGAACGTGGTGCGGCTGATGGACAGATCTTCCAGGCCACGCTTGACGAAGCTGATGACCTCATTGAAGCGGGACTGCGGCGCGCCGAACTCAGGCTGTTCCTCATAGAGCGCCAGGAGCTTCTCCTGGTAGTTGGAAAGCCGGAAGAAGTAGCTTTCCTCAGCCGTCCAGGTCACCAAGGTGTCCGTCTCCTTGGAGTAACGGAGGCCGTCCTCCTTCACCACGGTATCGTCCTCGACGTAATACGCCTCGTCACGGACCGAGTACCAGCCCTCGTATTTGGACAGGTAAATGTCGCCGTTGGCTTCCATCTTCTTCCAAATGGCCTGCGAGGCGGCGTAGTGGTCCTGGTCCGTGGTGCGGATAAAGCGATCATGGGAGATGCCCAGATCCTGGCTCATCTGCTTGAAGGCAGCAGAGTTGCGGTCCGCGAGTTGCTTGGCAGTAATGCCTTCCTTCTCAGCGGACTGCTGCATCTTGAGTCCGTGCTCGTCCGTTCCGGTCATGAAGAACACCTCATGGCCATCCAGGCGCTTGAAGCGCGCCATGGCATCAGTCGCAATGACCTCGTAGGCGTGGCCGATGTGCGGCACGCCATTGGGGTAGCTGATTGCGGTGGTGATGTAGAACGGGGATTTCTCTGGAGACGTCACTCTAAGAAGTTACCTTTTTTTGGAATGAAATAGCGTTAGTTAAGCTCGGTCAGCGAATCGCTGAGCCGCACCAGCTCATGGTCGTGCGAAGCAACCAGCACAGCGATGCCGTCGCTGGTGGTGTCCTTCAGGATGCCGATGATCCGGTTGGCCGCGGCACGGTCAAGGCTGGCTGTGGGTTCGTCCACCACCAGCACACGGGTACCCAGGATGAGGGCGCGGGCGATGGCCACGCGCTGGCGCTCACCGCCGGAGAGCTGGGCGGGACGGTGGCGCATGCGGCGTCCCAGACCCACCAGGTCCAGGAGGTCCTTGGCCATCTCAGTGCGCTGCTCCACTTCGCCGTCCGGTACGGCAGGGAGCAGGACGTTCTCCAGGGCGCTCATGCCGTCGATCAAAGCACCGCCCTGGTCCACGTACCCAATCAGGGCACGTCGGCGGTCAGCGATCTCATCATCGCCCATGGATTCCAGGGAATGGCCTTCCCAGAAGACCTTGCCCGAGGTAGGCAGTGTGAGGCCGGCACCCACCGTCAGGATGCTGGTCTTGCCGGAGCCGCTTCGGCCGGCGATGCAGTGCATCTCTCCAGCGTGCAGCGTGAGATTGAAGTCATCGACGACGTCGACTTCCTCGGCACCGCCCTTGTCGCCACCGTAGTGGATGGTGACACGGCTCAGTTCCAAGGGAGTTGCGTGGTCCGCGGCCTTCACGATGGTGTTGGCGCGGGTTTGCAGCGACTCGTCCGTGGACTCCGGGGTGGGCGTCAGCTCGGGGTTGAGGTTGTCAGTCATTTGACTACTTTCGTTGCAATCGGAATCCAGCAAATTACGGCCAGCAGACCGGCCAGTCCGGCCCAGAGAGCCGCGTAGGGAGCCAGGAGCAGTCCCAGCCCAAGGGCGCCGAGGACACCCAGGGGAAGTGCCACAGTGCCTACAAGTGCGTTTTCAAAGAAGCGGACCTGACCCAGCATGTCCGGGTTCCAGCCCATGGCGCGGAGGGTACCGAGGTACTCCCTCTTGGCGTGGAGTTCGAAACGTCCAGTGACGAGGGTGAGCAGCAGGCCAACAACCACGCCGAAGACGGCGAGGATGACGCTGGGCAAGGCAATGCTGGCAGCGGCCAGGCCACTGAGCGCACTGGCTCCGGCAGCACGTGGGATGTCGATCAGGAGTGCGATCAACGCACCAACTGCCGCGCCGAACACTCCAACTGCCACCGCCAAGGAAACCGAATTGAACCGATTGGTGGTGAGCTGCCTGTTGGCGAACGTCAACGGCGAGTCCACTGTCACCAAGCGGTCATCGTGCTGCGGTTCCTGGTCGATGACCACGCGGTGGCGCAACTGCTGGGCCGCCAGCCAGGCAGCGCCGCAGTAGATCACCAGCATCGTGACGGACACGATCACGGTGGCCACATTCCAGCTCAGCAGGCTCAGGATAATTCCCGCCGCCGCAAGCGCAGCCGCGCCCACAGCAAATTCTTCGAGGACCCACGAGCGGATACGTTTCTGCGTCCAACCCATTGCACGGAGAATCCCGGCTTCGCTTCGGCGCTGGCGGATGTAACTCACGGTGGAGGCACCCGTCAGGAGCGTAGCCCCCAGCAGTGTCAGGAAGAGCAGCGTGATGTTGGTGCCGGTCAGCGAGCCGGAGACGGCGTCGGCCGCATCCTGGCGTACCCACGACTGCTGGACAGTGCCCAGCGGCGACTCCTTGCCGGCGTCGTCCTTGCTGTAACCGGGGACGAAGATGTTGGCATCTTCGCGGGCGGAACCGGCAACCACGGTGGCTTCGAGGCCAAGGTCGCGGATCTGTGCGGCCAGCTTCTCTACCTCAGGCTGCGCCGTCTTCCAGTTGCCGGTTGCGCTGGCACGGACACGGATGGCGTCGATGACGTTGGCGTTGGTGTCGTAGCCTCGGGCTGCTGCAAGTCCGTAGTAATCGGTGATGGCGCCGGCGGACTGGCTAACCAGGCCCGTGGCACTGAGCGAGGGCTTCAGTTCGGTCCCATCAACGTCTTTGCCGTCGGCGTCCTTGCTGAGGGTCATCGGAGCGGGGTCGTAGCCACCCAGGGGAAGCTTGTTGACGTCTCCGGCCGCGGCCTGGACGTCAGCGGGGTCAAAGGTGCCGTACACCATGGGCAGCGGAGCGGCCGGCTTCTTGCCTGTTTCCAGGTCTTCCCGGTAGGAGCGTTCGTCGACAGGCTTGCGCTGCGTCTGGTCCACGGCCGCGCCGAAGGAAGACTTCTCAGGCAGGCGGTTGACCGTGACCCAGTCCCCCGGAGTGGCGCTCTTGTCCGATGCGCCGTTGGCGGCTTCGTCGCCGTCCTTGTACTGCGGAGCGGCCGCGAAAGCCGTGCTCCACGTGGCCGGGTTGTAGAGGCCCTGGCTGAACGAAGCAGTGCTGCCCAGCAGCTTGCTGTGATCAGTGGATCCCGGCCATTCCAGGGCAAACGGGGATTTGGAGACGAACGGGAGGTAATCCTTGTCCAAGGACCGCGTCACGGTCCCGACTTCCTTGACGACCTTGCCACTGGCGTCCAGTTCCTCGATCTTCACCGAGTACTGCAGATCAAGGGAAGTACCGGAGCGGACAATCAGCGGGATGGCCTGCGAGTCGTCAGTCAGCAAGCCATCACGCTTGGCCTGCTGGTACTGCGTCATCAGCGGAGCCCAGTATTTGAGCTTCACGCCAAGGAAGTCCGGCCCTTCTTCCAGCTGGTCCATGCTGAGACCGGTGGTGAAGAGGCTTTCGAAGTGGCGACCGATGGCGCCTGCGTCACGGGCATCGGCCGGCGGCGCCTTCTCCAGCGGTGCCAGGAAGTCACCCGCAGAGCCAAGGAGCGCCCTTTCGGCGGCAGGATCAACCGCGACGACGGATTCTGTCACCTCAGGCGCCAGGGGCAGCGCCACGGAAAGATTGAAGAGGTTGTGCTCGGATCCAAGCGCCGGAGCAGGAAACTTAACACCTGTCTCACCTTCAGGGCCTGCGATCCGTACGTTCGTGCCGCCTGCTGCCTGTTCCTGGATCAGGCGGCCCTTGCCCAGGGTGCCTTCAGCGCTGGTCTTGAACAGGGTTTGCTGGTTCACGCCATCGGAGCTCGTCGCTGAAGCGGTCAGACGGTACTTCTTGGGTGAGTCGGACAACACGGATTCCGCTGCAGGCCACTTGCTGGAGTCCATGGCGGAGGGGTCACCCGCAGTCACAGCCCCTGCGAGGCCGGCGTTGTAGCCGAGGTAATCCATGGCGTTGAGGCGGGGTGCCTCAAGGTTCTGGGATACGCGGGAAACCAGGCTGATGGGGGCGGCCACAGCCGTTTGTCCCATGGTCCGGATCTTCTCCAGCTGGTCAAAGCTGATGCCACCCTGGCCGTTCGCTATTTCCGGCTGGATCAATGCACCGCCGTCGCCGTCTTGAGTCTGGTCAGGCTTCGCCTGGACCAGGATGTCGTAGAGTCCCCGCGAGTTCTCATCCACAGTCCGGTTCAAAGCAGCCTGCGACTGGCTTTGGACGAGGACGGACAAGCACATTGCGACGATCAAAATGGCCGCGGTCAGCAGCAGCACACGGCTTCTGATGAACCTTTGGACGGCGTTCATTGGGCTCCCTGAGACCTTGATTGCGGGCGCGCACACATGGTCCGTGATTCCTCGAAAAACACAGAGGAATACCGGGCTGTATGTGCAAAAAGTTGTGGCCGGCCTGCTGCCGGGTCCGAATCCCGGACCCAGCCATTGTAAGCAGACCGGCCACTCCTGCGTGCCAAAGGTGTGTCGCCGGCACGCGAACTTAGCTGATGGGGATCAGCAGTTCTAGTCCTCCAGGTCCACTTCGCGGACCATGTCAGCGCCGATACCGGCCTTGATGGCCTCCAGTACCTGCTGCGGAACAGAGCTGTCGATGGTCAGCAACGCCAAGACCTGGCCACCTTCAGTCTGGCGGGCCACCTGCATGCCACCAATGTTGATGTTGTTCATGCCCAGGATGTGTCCGATGGTTCCGATGACGCCCGGACGGTCGGCGTAGGCCACCACCACCAAGTGCTCGCTGATGGGGATTTCCACGTCATAGCCGTTGACGCCTACCAGCTTCTCCACCTGCTTGGGTCCGGTCAAGGTACCGGCGACGGAGATCTGTGAGCCATCGCTCAGAGCGCCCCTGATGGTCAGCACGTTGCGGTAGTCTTCAGCGTCCGGCGTGGTGATCAGACGGGTGTTGATGCCGCGCTGCTCCGCGATGACCGGAGCATTCACATACGAGACCTGCTCGGTAACGACATCAGCGAAAACGCCCTTCAGTGCGGCCAGCTCAAGCACCTTGACGTCAAGTGCAGCAATCTCGCCGGCGACCTCGACGTCGATCTGCGTCAAGGACGCGTGGGTCAGCGCGGTGAAGATCCGGCCCAGTTTTTCAATCAGCGGGATGCCGGGACGCACGTCAGGTGCGATGACTCCGCCGGCAACGTTCACGGCATCCGGTACAAGCTCGCCAGCGAGTGCCAGGCGGACGGACTTGGCAACGGAGACGCCGGCCTTCTCCTGGGCTTCGTCAGTGGACGCTCCCAGGTGCGGAGTGACGATGACGTTGTCCAGCTCAAAGAACGGGAGGTCGGTACTCGGTTCCTTGACGAAAACGTCCACGCCGGCGCCGGCAATCTGTCCCTCTTTCAGAGCGACATAGAGCGCTTCTTCGTCCACCAGTCCACCGCGGGCAACGTTGATGACGTAGGCGGATTCCTTCATCTTGCGGAAGGCGTCAGCACCCAGCATGCCTACAGTCTCAGGGGTCTTGGGCATGTGGATGGTGATGAAATCGGAATTCTGCAGAAGTTCATCCAGCGTGACCAGCTTGACGCCCAACTGCGCCGCGCGGGCAGACGTGATGTAGGGGTCGTAGGCGAGAATTTCGGTCTCGAAGCCCTGCAGACGGGCGGCAACCAACGCGCCGATGCGTCCCAGGCCGATGATGCCGATCTTTTTCTCGAACAGCTCGATGCCGGTGTACTTGGAGCGCTTCCACTCGCCGTTCTTCAGCGCGGAGCTGGCCTGTGGGATATGGCGGGCGAGGCTCAGGATGTGGCCCACGGTGAGCTCTGCGGCCGAGACGATGTTGGAGGTCGGGGCGTTGACCACCATGACGCCTGCCTGGGTGGCGGACTTGATGTCCACGTTGTCCAGGCCTACACCGGCGCGGGCAATGACCTTGAGGTTCTTGGCCGCGGCGATTGCTTCGGCATCCACCTGCGTGGCCGAGCGGACCAGGATCGCATCAACGTCAGCGATGGCAGACAGCAGCTGGGAACGGTCGGCGCCGTCGGTCTGGCGGATTTCAAAGTCCGGGCCCAATGCCTCGACTGTGGCGGGCGAAAGTTCCTCAGCGAGGAGGACGACGGGTTTGCTGGCTGACACGGGGTGGCACCTTACTTTGGACAACTTTGGGACAGAACTGGACAAGGAGCGGATGCGTGGCCCGGGCACGGCGCCGGGACCAGCCCAGAATATCGAATCCGGGCGGGGTTTCCGGTGCCGGCGAGTGATGTTACGGCCGGACCGGTAGCCGTTGTGAAGAAGTTCACAGCCTGGCTTGCTGGCCAAGTCGGTGGAGAAATGACGGCTGAAACAGCGACGCCCGCCCGGCTGTTGTGGCCGGACGGGCGTCGTTTGTCAGTGCTGGTGCCGGAGTGGCGATCAGCGGGCTGCGGAACCTTCGACGTAGTCCTGGTCCTGCTGCTGCCAGGAGAACAGGGAACGCAGTTCGCGGCCAACGCCCTCGATCGGGTGCTGCTCGGCCTTGGCGCGCAGTTCCTTGAACTCGGTGCCGCCATTGTCCTGGTCGTCGATGAAGCGCTTGGCGAAAGCACCGCTCTGGATGTCCGCGAGGACAGCCTTCATGTTTTCCTTCACCTCGGGGGTGATGACACGCGGGCCGGAGACGTAGTCGCCGTACTCTGCGGTGTCGGAAACGCTCCAGCGCTGCTTGGCGATGCCGCCCTCCCACATGAGGTCAACGATGAGCTTGAGCTCGTGAAGAACCTCGAAGTAGGCAATCTGCGGCTGGTAGCCGGCTTCGGTCAGGGTTTCGAAGCCGTACTGGACGAGCTGGGAAACGCCGCCGCAGAGGACGGACTGCTCGCCGAAGAGGTCGGTCTCGGTCTCTTCGGTGAAGGTGGTCTTGATGACGCCGGCGCGGGTGCCACCGATGGCCTTGGCGTAGGACTTTGCCAGGTCCCAAGCGGAACCGGAGGCATCCTGCTCCACAGCAATGATGTCCGGGATGCCACGGCCGGCTTCGAATTCGCGGCGCACGGTGTGGCCCGGAGCCTTCGGGGCGATCAGGATAACGTCAACGCCGGCCGGCGCCTCGATGTAACCGAAGCGGATGTTGAAGCCGTGTGCAAAGGCCAGTGCCTTGCCCTCGGTCAGCTTGTCCTTGATGGAGTCGTTGTAGATCGAGCGCTGGTGCTGGTCCGGTGCCAGGATCATGATGACGTCTGCCCATTCGGCGGCGTCCGCAACGTTCTTGACTGTGAAGCCTGCGTCCTCGGCCTTGGCGGTCGACTTGGAGCCTTCCTTGAGGGCGATAACAACTTCGACGCCGGAGTCGCGCAGGTTAAGCGCGTGGGCGTGGCCCTGGGAGCCGTAGCCAACGATGGCTACCTTGCGGCCCTGGATGATCGACAGGTCTGCGTCGTCGTCGTAGAACATTTCAGTCACTTGCGTAACTCCTCTTGAGTGGTTTTTCGTAGATATTGATAGTGGTGCTGCGGTACTGGGCGCGATGCTCAGCATGGAGGCAACGCAGGCCGAAGCCTGGGTTGCCTTCCCTTATGCGGAGCGGAGCGCCCTGTCACTCATGGAGCGGGATCCCCGTCCAACGGCCAAGGTGCCGGACTGCACGATTTCACGGATGCCGAACGGCTCGAGCACTGAGAGCAGCGCGGCGAGCTTCTCGGGGGTACCGGTTGCCTCGATCACCAACGAGTCTGTGGACACGTCGACGACGGCGGCACGGAACAGGTCTGCAGCCTGGGTAACCTGCAGACGTGTCGCGGCATCCGCACGTACCTTGACCAGGATGTGGTCACGTTGTACGGAAGATTCGGAAGTCAGCTCCACAATCTTGATCACGTTGACCAATTTGTTGAGCTGCTTGGTGACCTGCTCGATCAGGTCGCCGTCGGCGTCGACGACAACCGTCATGCGGGACATGCCGGGAACCTCTGTGGGTCCTACAGCAAGGGAATTGATGTTGAATGCGCGCCGGGCGAAGAGGCTGGCCACGCGGGTCAGCACGCCGGGCTTGTCTTCTACCAGAACGGACAGTGTGTGGCGGCTCATGCCTAGTCCTCCTCTTCCCATTCCGGGGTCATGTTGCGGGCAACCTGGATCTGGTCATTGCTGACGCCGGACGGCACCATCGGCCACACCATCGAGTTGGGGCTGACGACGAAGTCGATGACCACCGGGCGGTCGTTGATCTCGAGCGCCTTCTGGATGGTGGCGTCGATGTCTTCGTCGCGCTCACAACGCAGTGCTGCACAGCCATAGGCGTCGGCCAGTTTCACGAAGTCCGGAATCCGGATGGTGTCGTGGCCGGTGTTCAGATCCGTATTTGAGTAGCGGCCCTCGTAGAACAGTGTCTGCCATTGACGGACCATGCCCAGCGAGGAGTTGTTGATGATGGCGACCTTGATCGGGATGTTGTTGATGGCGCACGTGGCCAGTTCCTGATTGGTCATCTGGAAGCAACCGTCACCGTCGATGGCCCAGACCACGCGGTCCGGTTCACCCACTTTGGCACCCATGGCTGCCGGAACCGAGTATCCCATGGTTCCTGCGCCACCGGAGTTCAGCCAGGCGTGGGGCCGTTCGTACTTGATGAACTGGGCAGCCCACATCTGGTGCTGGCCAACGCCGGCAACGTAGATACCTTCGGGACCCGTGAGCTCGCCGATGCGCTTGATCACGCGCTGCGGGGCGGTAAGTCCGTCTTCCGGCTCCGTCCAGCCCAACGGGTATGTGTCCCGGAGGTTGCCCAGGAAGGCCCACCAGGAATCCAGGTCCGGTGTTCCGCTCAGTTCGAATTGGGTCTTCACGGCTTCAGTGAGTTCCGGAATAATTTCCTTCACGGAGCCAACTATCGGGACATCGGCCGTACGGTTCTTGGAGATTTCCGCGGGATCGATATCGGCGTGAATAACCTTGGCAAAGGGAGCGAAAGTCTTCAGGACACCGGTCACGCGGTCATCAAAGCGGGCGCCGAGCGTAATCAGCAGGTCAGCCTGCTGGAGTGCCGTGACCGCGGAGACGGAACCGTGCATACCCGGCATGCCCACGTGCTGCGGGTGCGAATCAGGGAAGGCGCCGCGTGCCATCAAAGTGGTGACCACCGGAGCTCCAGTGGCCAACGCCAACTCCATCAGTTCCGCGGAAGCATGGCCCTTGACCACACCGCCACCCACGTACAGGACAGGCTTGCTGGCTGCTGCGATCAGTTTGGCAGCCTCGCGGACCTGCTTGTTGTGGCCACGGACCACCGGACGGTAGCCGGGCAGGTCTACCTTCGGCGGCCAGGAGAAGGTCATCTGGCCCACCTGGGCGTCCTTGGCGATGTCCACCAGGACCGGACCGGGACGGCCCGTGGAGGCGAGGTGGAAAGCCTCTGCCATCACATGAGGGATGTCATTGGGGTCAGTCACCAGGAACGAGTGCTTGGTAATGGGCATGGTGATGCCCACAATGTCAGCTTCCTGGAAGGCATCGGTACCGATGACTCCGCTGGAAACCTGGCCGGTAATGGCCACCATCGGCACGGAGTCCATGTGGGCGTCCATGATGGCGGTAACGAGGTTGGTGGCACCCGGGCCCGAGGTAGCGATGCAAACGCCAACCCGTCCGGTGACCATGGCGTAGCCTTGCGCGGCGTGGCCGGCTCCCTGTTCGTGACGGACCAGGATGTGATTCATGCTGGAAGCCATCAAGGGGTCGTAGGTGGGCAGGATCGCGCCACCGGGCAAACCGAAAATATCGTCCACGCCGAGTTCTTCGAGCGAACGGACAATTGCTTGCGAGCCGGACATCACCGTTGGGGGTACAACGGTGTTCGGCCCAAGGACAGGAGAGAGAGGTGCAGCAGCGTCGACGACGACGGCGTCAGCCGGACGGTCGACCTTTTCCGGAGCTTTGTGGGCTCCAGCGGACTTTGCAGCCATCAGCGAGGGGCTGATCGGCGATCCTTTGCTCATCGGACTCTTCCTTAGTGGATCTTCAATGGGTGGGTCTTGGGAATAAAAAAACCCCTCAGCCTTCCGGCTCTTCGAGGGGTTTGCGCGTGACGGTTCGTTACCAGTCGGGCTAAGCCACGCGCTTGGTAAGGACGACGACGCCGACGGTAACGAATGTGATCATGCGTTCAGTGTTCCCTCTAAGTGAGATACGTGTCAATTGACCACCATCGTATCTCACTATTTGGACAGCAATGTCCGCCTACCGGACTCCGACTGTCTCATGACAGCCGGAGCCACCGGCAGGAATCAGCCGCAATAAGCGCCGGTGGAGGCGCTGTGGACCAGCTTGGCGTACTTGGCCAGAACGCCCTTGGTGAACTTGGCCGGCAGCGGCTCCCAGCCATCCTTCCGGGCCTCAAGTTCAGCCTCGTCAACCAGGAGATCGAACGAGCGGGCCGCGATGTCCACCCGGATGCGGTCGCCGTCCTTGACGAAGGCGATCGGACCGCCGTCGACGGCTTCCGGCGCAACGTGGCCGATGCAGAGGCCGGTGGTACCGCCGGAGAAGCGGCCATCGGTCAGCAGAAGGACGTCCTTGCCCAAGCCCGCACCCTTGATGGCACCGGTAATGGCAAGCATTTCGCGCATGCCCGGACCACCCTTGGGGCCTTCGTAGCGGATGACCACCACATCTCCCTTGTGGATCTCGCCGTTGTCCAGGGCAGTCAAGGCACCCTGTTCACGCTCAAACACACGCGCGGTGCCCTCAAACACATCCGCATCAAAGCCTGCGCTCTTCACCACGGCCCCTTCCGGAGCCATGGAGCCGTGGAGGATGGTGATGCCGCCGGTCTTGTGGATCGGGTTGTCCAGCGCGCGGAGGATCTTTCCGTCAAGGTCCGGCGGGTTGATCGAAGCAAGGTTCTCCGCGAGGGTCTTGCCCGTCACGGTGAGGCAGTCGCCATGCAGCAGGCCGGCGTCGAGCAGCGCCTTCATGATGACCGGCACGCCGCCAATCTTGTCCACGTCAGTCATCACGTAGCGGCCGAACGGCTTGAGGTCTCCAAGGTGCGGAATCTTGTCGCCGATGCGGTTGAAGTCATCCAGGGTCAGCTCCACTTCGGCTTCACGGGCAATCGCCAGCAGGTGGAGAACAGCGTTGGTGGAACCGCCGAAAGCCATGGTGACGGCAATGGCATTCTCGAAAGCCTTCTTGGTCATGATGTCCCTGGCTGTGATGCCAAGGCGCAGGAGGTTTACTACTGCTTCGCCGGACTTGCGTGCGAAATCATCACGACGGCGGTCTGCCGACGGCGGCGCGGCCGAACCCGGAAGGGACATACCCAGTGCCTCGCCGATGCAGGCCATGGTGTTGGCCGTGTACATACCACCACAGGCGCCTTCACCAGGACAGATGGCTTTTTCGATGCGGGTGAGGTCTTCCATGCTCATCTTGCCTGCAGCACAGGCACCGACCGCCTCGAAGGCGTCAATCAAGGTGACTTCCTTCTCCGAACCATCCTCAAGCTTGACCCAGCCCGGCATGATGGAGCCGGCATAAAGGAAGACAGAAGCAAGGTCCAACCGGGCAGCAGCCATGAGCATGCCGGGGAGGGACTTATCGCAACCAGCCAGGAGAACTGACCCGTCGATGCGCTCGGCCTGCATCACTGTCTCCACGGAGTCGGCGATGACTTCGCGGGAAACGAGCGAGAAGTGCATGCCTTCGTGACCCATGGAGATGCCATCGGAAACAGAGATGGTGCCGAACTGCATCGGAAAGCCACCGCCGGCGTGGACACCTTCCTTGGCACCCTGCGCAAGACGGTTCAGGGACAGGTTGCAGGGGGTGATCTCGTTCCATGAGCTGGCGACACCAATTTGGGGTTTGGCAAAGTCGTCGTCGCCCATGCCTACCGCGCGGAACATGCCGCGGGCGGGCGCCGCGTGAATCCCGTCGGTGACTACCCGGCTGCGGGGTTTGATGTCCGGCGTGTTGTCTGTCGCAATCTGGGTGGTGTCGCTCATGGTCCAAAGTCTATGTGTACCTGGTCCCGCCAAGGGTTGTTCCACACAGGGTTAAGTGGGAACTGCCGAATATTGCGCTCACATCCGGACCGGATACTGGATTCGTATCTCAAATGGTGGGACGTGACTCGCTCAGCTCCCTCGCGATGGCAGCGGCCTCAGTGGTGAGCATGTCCAGGACGCTGGCGATGGTGGCCCGGGCAGCAACCTCCTGCCGAGCCAAAGCCACGATGCTCCGGCTGGCTTTCACCTCGGTCAGTGGCCGCAGGACCAGGCCGCGGCGGGCACTCGCCCGCGCCGTATAGCGAGGGAGGAGGCAGATCCCGTGGCCGGCCCCCACCAAGGCCTCCAACACCCGGAGATCGGGATATCGCTGGCCCCTCATCGCCTGCCTGCCGGCATGGAGTTCGATCTGGCGAAGGACCGTATCAAACGGAAAGCCTTCAGGGACGCCGATCCAGGGGTAGCCCACCACATCCCCGGGGCTCAAGCGCTCCTTCTCCGCCAAGGGATGCCCGGTGGGCATGGCGACGTCGAGCGCCTCTTCCAAGAGCGGAACCACCGTCAGTCCCTGGCGCGCGAAAACCTCCGGCCCGTCCACACTGTGGGCGAGCACGATGTCGTAGTCAGCAACCAAGGGTGCGAAGTGCGCGGTTCCTGGATCCTCAAAATGGGCATCAAAGGTGAGTCCATCCACTGCCGCGACCCGATGCAGCACTCCGGGCAACAGCATTTCGGCAGCGCTGGGAAAGAATGCAGCGGAAACGCGGGTCTGCCAGCCCTTCCTATAGGTGTCAATGGTGGATTCTGCCCGGGCCATCGCCGTGGCGATGTCTGCAGCAGCGGCAGCCATGGCGTACCCCGCCTCAGTCAACTGGACGCCCCTGCCCACCTTCTCCACCAGCACAACACCGATTTCCGCCTGCAAGGTCTTCAACTGTTGGGAGACAGCCGAAGCCGTCACATTCATGGCATCGGCCGTGGCTCCAATGCTTTGCCGGTCTGCCAGTTCGCGCAGAATCTGCAGCCTTTTGAAGTCCATGCAGCCAGACTAGGCGACGCGAACCAATTTCCTTTCCAAGGAATTCGAACCCCCAGCTTTACTCAGCAAGCTGATCAATTCCGTGGAGCAGCAGGTCAGAGGCTGGACAGCCCATAAACAGGCACGTAACGTCAGGAACACCACGAACTGCACCGCTGCGAGCAGAAGGGCGCCCACCATGGATACTTGGTTTATTTGGGTCATTGTCATTGTTTTGGTCATTGCCATTGTTTGGTGGCTAATGAACCGCAACAAAACGCGCAATTCCACCTCCCCCCAAGCTCCTGCCGCCATGGAGCCAAGCAACACGGGGTCAATACCGGACACCGCTGCCGCAGCAGCCGGCGTGGCGGGCTTGGCGGGAGTGACCAACCTGGGCAAGGCGGCCGCCGAGGGCAGTGGCCCTACTCATGACGAACCCGGCATTGTTGACGAACCCGGCGACGCGGAGCCGGACACCGAAGGACACTCCAACAGCGTGGAGGACAGGACCCCTGACGCCTCCCACGCCACCGGGAGCGGCCAGGACATGGAAACTGAACCCCGTTCCGTCATCGAGGATTCACCGGGGACTGTTCCTGCCGAAACCCAGCCGGTGCCTGCCGAATCCCAGCCGGCCGCGACGCCGGGACTCATGGTGCCGGAACCGGCCATTGCCGCCCCTGCAGTGGACGAGCCCGCAGTTGAGGAACCTGTGGTGGACGAACCGCTGGTTGACAGGGACGGCAAAGTCCATGCAGCCGACGCCGGCGACGTTGACGACTGGGATGCAGGCGCGCCCCCGACGACAGCCGAAGAGGCGCAGGCGACGGCAGGTGGTTCCCCTGCGCCGCAGGTCACCGCCGACGACGTCACGCGGGCCGATGAAGCAGCAGACAAGGCCGAGTGGGAATCCTCGTGGACGGATGCCGGCGGAACTCCAGTGCATCATCACGAGTACACGGACGCACACTCCCCCACCCTGCCAGGCGCCGAGTCCGCCGCCGCTGAGGATCCGGCCGCTTCCGGTCACCTGGCCGCGGAGCATCCCTACGGAACCGGTTCATCCAGTACGCCGGGCGAGGCCTATCCGGTGAAGGCCAGCGCAACGGACATGACCTATCACGATGAAGACGCCGCCGGCTACGGAGACGTTGCCGCAGACGTGTGGTTCGAGTCCGCAGCCCATGCCGAAGCTGCAGGATTCCGCCCGCCCAGGCGCAACCGGCACTGAACCGGCTGTAACCGCCATGAGCAGGCACTGGGTTATTCGCAGAACGCACCTGGTGCCTGCCTTTGCGCTCACGCTGATCCTGGGGCTGGCTTCGTGTACCGGGAGCCCCTCGTCTCCGGGCACTGCCGCCACGCCGCAGGCATCGGCGACACAGGCCCCGACGCAGACTCCCGAACTTCTTCAAAAGCTCGACGTCGGCCTGCAGTTGCCATGGTCTGTGGCCTTCCTGCCGGACGGCACAGCTGTTGTCTCCGAGCGCGATTCCGCGCAGATCAAAAGCATCCGCGATGGCAAGGCAACCACGGTTGGTGAGGTGCCCGGCGTGGTTCCCGGCGGCGAAGGCGGGCTGCTGGGCCTCGCCCTCTCCCCGACGTTCGCCAGCGACCGATGGCTGTATGCCTACTTCACGTCCGCCGGCGACAACCGAGTGGCCCGCATGCGGCTTGATGCGGATGCCGACGGCAAACTTGCCCTTGGTCAGCCCGAGGTCATCTTCTCCGGCATCTCCAAGGCATCGACGCACAATGGTGGACGGATCCGCTTTGGCCCGGACGGATTCCTGTACGTGGGGACCGGCGATTCGCAGCGTCGGGAGCAGCCGCAGGACATCGACACCTTGGGTGGCAAGATCCTGCGGCTGACTCCGGAGGGCCAGCCGGCCCCGGGGAATCCCTTCGGCAACAATCCGGTCTACAGCTACGGACACCGGAACGTGCAAGGCCTGGCCTGGGACGCGGAGGGGAGGCTGTGGGCCAGCGAATTCGGACCTGACGTGGATGACGAACTGAACCTCATCACTCCGGGCGGCAACTACGGATGGCCCACCGTGACCGGCGCACCCGGCAGGAGCGGGTTGATCGACGCCAAAGTCGTCTGGCCGTCCACCTCCGACGCCTCACCGAGTGGCCTGGAAATCCTGGAAGGAGTCGCTTACACCGGCGCCCTCCGGGGCCAACGGCTCTGGGCCGTTCCACTAAACGGCGAGGCCGCAGGGAGCCCCGTGGCCTATCTCACAGGACAGTATGGGCGGCTTCGGGACGTTGCCCGCGCCCCCGACGGCACTTTGTGGATCCTCAGCAACAACAGAAACCCTGATTTTGTGCTGATTTTGGGGGTAGCTGACTAAGTGATCACGGCGGGATCCGGTGGATTTCACAGTTCGGCAGAAGTCGTGTAGAGTTACATGTCGTTGCGGAGATCGCCGGGGAAAGAAAAGCCCCGGGTTGGTCGAAATCAACAGCTGCACCTCTAGCTCAACTGGCAGAGCAATTGACTCTTAATCAATGGGTTCCGGGTTCGAGTCCCGGGGGGTGCACTAAAGAAAGGCCTTGGAGTGAATTTCACTCCAAGGCCTTTTTGCTTTCCACTCTCGTAATAGTGAAAGCATGGCTTGCATCACGATCAGCATCCAATGGTCATGAGTGCCGAAAATGTGGTGTAGAGTTATTTGTCGTTGCGGAGGTCAATGAGGAATGGGAATTCCTTCAGCGGGCCAAAACAATAGATGCACCTCTAGCTCAACTGGCAGAGCAATTGACTCTTAATCAATGGGTTCCGGGTTCGAGTCCCGGGGGGTGCACCAACAAGAAAGGCTCCGGATCGTTTCCACGATCCGGAGCCTTTCTGCTATTCCCGGCCATTAATTACCATTGGCTGGGCCCCGGAGGGGCCGCTCCGCACTGAATGTGGTCAGGCCCGGGGAACGTCGGTATCGAGCTCCGGGGAACCCGCGTCCGGCGCGGGCAGTCCGGCCAAGCCGCGTACCACTACCCTGAGCTCCTCGCGAAGACGCGCGGTATCAACCGCCACGGGCGACAAGACGTCCTGCTCGAGCTTCACAGCCTCGGCCAGAGCGGCGATGCCGGCCTCTGTAAGGGTCACCACATGGCTTCTCCGGTCGGAGTCGCTGCGCTGGCGGGTGATATGCCCGTGCAACTCCAAACGCGCAAGAGTGGTGCCCATGGTCTGGGCCTTGACCCGCGCAACTTCGGCCAACGCTGCCTGGGTAATTGCACCCTTGGCTGCCAGCACTTGCATGGCAATGACCCCGGCATGGGTAAGGCCGATGGACTTCAATTTTTCGTTCCACGAGATTTCCACCAGGCGCGCAGCTGTCGAAAGCAATCGGGTGGTGGGCCATCTCTCCATATCTGGCATGCCGCCAGTATATGCGCGGACGGGGTGAAGGCGCGGCGTCTTCCCACTAAACTGGGGAATCGCGAACGTAAGCAAGGAGCAAATTGTGGCTGAAAGACTAATCCCGGGCGATGATGCCCCGAACTTCACACTTCAGGACGAATCCGGCAAAAACGTCAGCTTGTCGGACTTCCGCGGGCGGAAGACCATCGTCTATTTCTACCCGGCAGCTTCCACGCCGGGGTGCACCAAAGAGGCCTGTGACTTCCGCGACACTCTGGGTTCCCTCCAAGCCGCGGGCTACGACGTCGTGGGCATCTCACCGGACCCCGTCAAGGCGCTGGCCAAGTTCGCTGCTGATGAAGGGCTGACCTTTCCGCTGCTCTCGGATGAAGACCACGCCGTGGCTGATGCCTACGCGGCCTGGGGCGAAAAGAAAAACTATGGCCGGACGTACATGGGACTGATCCGTTCCACCATTGTTGTGGACCCGGACGGGAAGGTTTCCTTGGCGCAGTACAACGTCCGCGCGACAGGCCACGTGGCCAAGCTTCGGCGGGATCTCAAGCTGGACAACTAGCGGGTACACTGTAGTCCGGTATATGGCAGGGGCGTCCACCAAGACGGCCCAAATGCCAGCCAGCGCGAGTGGTGAAATTGGCAGACACGCAGGATTTAGGTTCCTGTGCCTTCGGGCGTGGGGGTTCAAGTCCCCCCTTGCGCACAGCGGCAATGGACAATTGCCGGAACACCCCTGGTTGCGGAAGCCGCAACCAGGGGTGTTTTTCCTCAAGCAGCGGGGATTGCTTCCTGAAGATGCGCTGGGAAGTGCACTCAGGACGTTCAACTAGACTGGAATGCGGTCAGGCCGAAGCCGGCCACAGCACTTCCAACCGGCTTGAGGGGACAAGAGTGGCAAGCATCAAAATGCGGCGCCTGACCGTACAATTCGGAGCCGCCGTCGCGGTCTTGGCACTGGCAGCATGCACGGGCTCACCAGCCCCGACGCCTTCATCATCGTCCAGCAGCACCGCGGCTGCAGAGCCTTCTGCCACGTTCAACTTCGGTACAGCCTCCATGCCTCTGGGACTCGACCCCGCAATGACGGCCGACTCGGAGTCATACCGGGTTACGCGTCAGGTTCTGGAAGGCCTCGTCGGCGTCGACGGGGAGACCGGAGATACCACTCCCCTCCTCGCCACGGAGTGGAAGGACAGCAACAACGGACTCAGTTACGATTTCACGCTCCGTTCCGAGGTGACCTTCCATGATGGAACTCCCTTGGATGCTGCCGCGGTCTGCGCCAACTTCAACCGGTGGTTCTCCTTCCCCGCCGAGCTGCGGAAACAAGCACCCGGGATCTCGTTCCAAGGCGTCTTCAAGGCCTATTCGGACGAGCCGGTGTTCTCCATCTTCAAGGACTGCAAGGTGGTCTCGCCCAGCAACGTCCAGATCAACCTGACAAGGCCTTTCACAGGCTTCCTGCAGGCTTTGACGCTGCCGGCATTTGCCATCTCATCCCCCACTGCCTTGGAGGCCCAGAAGGCCAACGTCCTGGATAAAGTCCAGAACGGGCAAGCGGTCTCCGCCTACTCCAGCCATCCTGTGGGGACTGGCCCGTACCAGTTCAGCGCATGGGACGAGAACAAGGTCACCCTGTCCAGTTACAAGGGGTACTGGGGAAACAGGGGCCAGATCGCCACCATCAACTTCATCCCTTACGACCGCGCGGAAACCCGGCAGCAGGCCCTCCTGGACGGCAAGATCGACGCCTACGACCTCGTGACATCCGGGACCTTTGACCAGTTGGTCAAAAAGGGCGTGCAGATCATCCAACGCGACCCCTTCTCGGTGATGTACCTCGGCATCAACCAGGCTGTTGCCCCGCTGGAGAAGCTTGAAGTCCGCCAAGCGATCGAAATGGCCGTTGACAAGGAAACGCTCATCCGGCGCTTCTTCATCGACAACACGGCGCAAGCATCCCAGTTTGTGCCACCAAAGCTCAGTGGCTTCAACAACAACGCTCCGTCCCTTGGATACAACCCGGAGAAGGCCAAGCAACTGCTGGAAAAAGCGGGCTACAAGGGCGAGGAAATCAAGTTCTACTACCCACTCAACGCCACCCGCGCCTATATGCCCACTCCGGAGAAGATCTACGCAGAAATCAGCCGCCAGCTTGTGGCAGTGGGCTTCAACATTAAGCCTGTGCCAGTGGACTGGGAGGACGGCTACCTGCAGCGCGTACAGTCCGCCGGGGACCGTGGCCTGCACCTGCTCGGCTGGAACGGCTCCTACGCAGACGCCGACAACTTCCTCGGCCCACTCTTCGGGGAAACACGGGCGGAGTTCGGATACTCGGACTCTGAGGTCTTCCACAAGATCGAACGGGCCCGGGCCATGCCCAACGGCAACGACCGCAATGCCCAGTACCAGGCCATCAACGCGGAGATCGCGGCATCGGTGCCGGCCGTTCCGATTGCCTTCCCCATCTCTGCACTGGCGTTGTCCAACAAGGTGGAAAGCTACCCCGCTTCCCCCGTCCTCAACGAAGTTTTCACGAACGTCCGCTTAAAGCCTTGACGATTCCCCGCAATTTCAGTATTGGGTCTGAGCGGGGATATTCTGTGACAGCCAGTGCCGCCGCTAACGGAGATTGATCGTGACCTTCATTTCCAAGACTCAACATGCCGACGTCGTCCTTATTGGCGGCGGAATCATGAGTGCCACCCTTGGTGCGTTCATCAAGCAACTTGAACCCACCTGGACCATCTCCCTGTTCGAACGACTCGACGAAGCGGGGCTTGAGAGCTCCGGGCCGTGGAACAACGCCGGCACGGGACATGCTGCGCTGTGTGAGCTTAACTACTCCCCCGCAGCCAAGGACGGCTCTGTGGATCCGTCCAAGGCCCTCCACATCAACGAACAGTTCCAGCTCTCCCGCCAGTTCTGGTCCCATTTGGTGGACAGCAACGTGATCGGGTCCCCGAAGGGCTTTATCAACACCGTTCCGCACATGAGCTTCGTCATTGGCGATGACCACGCGGACTTCCTCAAGACCCGGTACGAGGCCCTTAAGCCCAACACGCTGTTCCGCAGCATGGAATACACCGAGGACCAGGCCCAGATCGCCAAGTGGGCGCCGCTGATCGTCAAGGGCCGGGACCGCAAGCAGCGCGTCGCCGCCACCCGCGCAGCTGAGGGCACCGACGTCGATTTCGGCGCCTTGACGCGCGAACTGACCACTTACCTGCAGGACAGCGGCGCAGAGGTCAACTACGGCCACGATGTCACCAACATCAGCCGTGCAGCCGGCGGCGGATGGGACCTGTCCATCAAGCACCCCAAGTCCGGGGAGCACGGCCGTATCCACGCGAAGTTCGTCTTTGTAGGAGCCGGCGGCGGAGCACTCCACCTGCTGCAGGCCTCGGGAATTCCCGAAAGCAAGGGCTACGGCGGCTTCCCCGTGTCCGGCCAGTTCTTCCGTTGCACGGATGACGCCATTACGTCCCAGCACAGCGCCAAGGTCTACGGCCAGGCATCCGTTGGCGCTCCCCCCATGTCTGTCCCCCACTTGGACACCCGGTACGTGGACGGCAAGCGCTCCCTGCTGTTCGGCCCGTACGCCGGGTTCTCCACGAACTTCCTGAAGACCTCCAGTTACTTGGACCTCCCGTTGTCCATCCGTCCGGGAAACATCATCCCGATGCTTGCAGTGGCCAAGGACAACATGGACCTCACCGCCTACCTCATCAAGGAAGTGGCCAAGCGCCACGAAGCCAAGGTGGAGTCCCTTCGGGAGTACTACCCCGAGGCTGCCGGCGCCAATTGGGAACTCATCACGGCCGGCCAGCGGGTGCAGATCATCAAGAAGCACCCGCAGAAGGGTGGCGTCCTGCAGTTCGGCACCGAGGTCATTGCTTCCCGTGATGGTTCCATTGGTGCCCTGTTGGGAGCTTCCCCGGGTGCTTCCACGGCCGTGCCCATCATGATCGAACTGCTGCAGAAGTCCTTCCCCAAGAACTTCAAGGGTTGGCAGTCCAAGCTCAAGGACATGATGCCGGGCTACGGCGTCAAGCTCAACGAGAACCCTGAGCTCGCTTCCGAGCTGGAAGCAAGCACAGCACGGTCCCTGCAGCTGGAAGTGGCCAACGCCGTCCAAAGCTAGGCCACACCCGGGGCTGCGGCCGGTTCCCGTCAGCTGAATCGTTCGTTAGACCTCAGGAGTCAATGAAATGTTCCGCCTGGCCACGCTGTCCCTGGGAAATCGTGCCCTGATCGCGCTGATCACCGTTTTTGCGGCGGTGTTCGGCGTGATCACCATGGGGTCACTGAAGCAGGAACTCATCCCGTCCATCGAGTTCCCTCAAATCACCGTGGTCACCTCCATGCCTGGGGCCTCTCCGGAAGTGGTGGACAAGCAGCTCAGCCAGCCCCTGGAAACAGCGCTGAACAGCGTCGAGGGCCTTGAGTCCACCACGTCGACCTCACGCAACGGCGTTTCGCAGATCACCATGGTGTTCACCTACGGTTCCAACCTGGACCGGGCACGCAACCAGATCGACCGGGCCATTTCCAACGCGAAGCGGGTACTGCCCGCCAACGTGGAACCACAGTCCATCGCCGGCAACATCAGTGACTTCCCGATCGTCTACCTCGCCGTGTCCTCGGACAAGCCGCTCAGCGAACTCAACGCCGACCTCCTGCGGCTGAGCGTCCCGCGGCTCCAGAAGATCGACGGCGTCCGCGGCGCCGATGTGACAGGCGGCGCCAGCCAGCACATCCTCATCCAGCCACGTCCTGCCGATCTCGCTGCCACCGGAGCTTCCGTCCAGGCCATTAACAATGCGCTGAAGAACAACGGGACCTTGGTTCCGGTGGGAACCATCGAGGATCAGGGAAAAACCCTCTCCCTGCAGCTCGGCAGCCCGGTGGACTCCTTGGACATTATCAAGGGCCTTCCCTTGGCGGGCACCAGGACCGCCGCCACCATCGGGGCCGTCGCGGAAGTCAGCATTGAGGACGATGCCGCCACGTCCATCACGCGCACCAATGGCAAGCCCACGCTGGCATTGTCTGTCACCAAGAAACCAGAAGGTGACACGGTGGCGATATCGCACGCCGTACGCGATGCAATTGCACCCATGGAAGCCGAGCTGGGAAACAACGCCACCTTCACCCCGGTGTTCGACCAAGCCCCCTTCATTGAGAAATCCATCAAGGACCTCACTACCGAAGGCCTCCTGGGCTTGGGCTTCGCTGTGGCCGTCATCCTGCTGTTCCTGATGTCTGTGCGGTCTACTTTGGTAACGGCAGTGTCCATTCCGCTGTCCCTGCTCATCACGTTCATCGGCATCTCGGCCACTGGGTACTCCCTGAACATCCTCACCCTCGGTGCCCTCACCATTGCCATCGGCCGTGTGGTGGACGATTCCATTGTGGTGATCGAGAACATCAAACGACACCTCAGCTATGGCGAACACAAACTGAACGCCATCGTGACGTCCATCCGTGAAGTTGCCGGAGCCATTACCGCCTCCACCCTCACCACTGTGGCCGTGTTCCTCCCCATCGCTTTCGTGGGCGACCTCGCCGGTGAGCTGTTCCGGCCCTTCGCCCTCACTGTAACCATCGCGCTGTTGTCATCACTGCTGGTTTCCCTGACGATCGTTCCGGTCCTGGCCTATTGGTTCCTTTCCTCACCCGGAAAGGGCGCTGAGGCACAGGCATCAGCCAAGGAAGCCGCCGAGAAGGCCCGGGAAGCCGAACAACGGAGCCGCCTCCAGCGCGGTTACCTTCCGATTCTTGCCAAGACGCAGAAACATCCCGTCATCACCTTGTCAGCCGCGGCATTGATTCTGGTGGCCACCATCGCCGTCTCGCCTCTTCTGGCCACTGATCTTTTGGGCCGCTCCGGCGAGAACAGCATGACTGTGCGCCAGGTCCTCCCGGCCGGAACCAGCCTGCAGGCCACCAGCGAAGAGGCCACAAAGATCGAAGATTCCCTCAAGGGCATCGACGGCATCAAGGACGTCCAGGTCACGTCAGGCAACGCCCAAACGGGCTTTGCCGCGCTGACGTCCACCGGCTCATCCAACTCGACGTTCACCATTGTCACGGACGAGAAAGTGAACCAAACCAAGCTTCAGGACGAGGTCCGCAGCAAGCTCGGAGGGGCCGCCGGGAAAGTCACGGTGGGATCCCAGCAGGGCGGTTTCGGCACCTCCTCCACCGTGGACATCACCATCAAGGCAGCGAACTCCGCCGATCTTCAGACAGCCAGCGATGCCATGGTGAAGGCCATGGAAGGCGTTCCCGGCAGTTCCGAAGTAGCCACTAACCTGGCCGCCAAGCAGTCGGTGGTCCAGGTCCGCGTTGACCGGGCCAAGGCAGTGGCGGCAGGCCTGACCGAAGAGCAGGTAGGAGCCTTCCTTGCCTCCACGGTCAGCCCCATTCCTGCCGGCACTGTCAGGATCGACACCAACGACTACCCAGTGCAGATTGGTGAAGGAACGCGTTTCACCAGCATTGCAGCGGTCCGGGGACTCCAACTCCCCACAGCCCGGGGTGGCGTAGCGCTTGAGTCCATTGCCGCCGTCGAGCAGGTGGACACTCCTGTGTCCATCACCAGCAGCAACGGCCAGCGGACAGCGAAGGTGACCGTGACGCCGTCGGGCTCCAACCTCGGAAGCGTGAGCACAGCGGTTCAGGAGCGGCTGGCCTCCGTCGATTTGCCGGCCGGGGTCACCGCCACCATCGGTGGCGCCACCACCCAACAGGCGGAGTCATTCCGGCAACTCGGCTTGGCTCTGCTGGCCGCCATCGCCATCGTCTACGTGATCATGGTGGCAGCCTTCAAATCACTGATCCAACCGCTGATCCTGCTGGTCTCGGTCCCCTTCGCCGCAACGGGTGCCGTTGGCCTGCTGCTGCTGACCGGCGTTCCGCTGGGACTCCCCTCGCTGATTGGCATGCTCATGCTGGTGGGAATCGTGGTCACCAACGCGATTGTGCTGATCGACCTCATCAACCAATACCGCAAACCACATGACGGCAGTCCGGGCATGAACGTGGCGGATGCCATCACGCACGGTGCCCGCCAGCGCCTCCGGCCGATCCTGATGACGGCGCTGGCCACAGTGTTCGCCCTGACTCCGATGGCTTTGGGCCTGACGGGCGGCGGCGGGTTCATTTCCCAGCCCTTGGCCATTGTGGTCATCGGTGGCTTGGTCTCCTCCACTGCGCTGACACTGGTCCTGGTGCCCGTGCTGTACAAGTTGGTGGAAGGCCGCCGGGAGAAGAAGCAACTATTGAAGGACCTTCAGGATAAGCCGACGCCGACAAGCGGCACAGGCAGCCCATCCGGCAATGGAGCGGACGAGTTCCAGGACTGGACCACGGGCATGATTCCCCGGGTCAAGGGCCGCCGCGCGGCACACAACACCGCGGAGTAGCCACCCTCGACACCATCAGCAGGGCCGGGAACATTTCCCGGCCCTGCCCTGTTACAGGCAGTGATACATGCAAATGCATCTAGTTTGAGGTACACTGTTTACAGAGCCCGGAACCACGGGCAGGGAGAAAGGCACATCATGCAGATCGGCGTATTCAGCGTCAGTGACATCACCACTGACCCCACCACGGGCCGCACGCCCACGGAAAACGAACGCATCAAGGCCTCCGTTGCCATCGCCAAGAAGGTCGAAGAAATCGGCATGGATGTCTACGCCTTGGGCGAGCACCACAACCGGCCCTTCTTCTCCTCCTCCCCCACCACCACGCTGGCCTACATTGCCGCCCAGACAGAGCGCATCACACTTTCCACGGCCACTACACTGATCACCACCAATGATCCGGTCAAGATTGCCGAAGACTTCGCCATGCTCCAACACCTCTCCGATGGTCGCGTGGACCTGGTCCTGGGACGCGGCAACACGGCTCCGGTGTACCCCTGGTTCGGCAAGAACATCCAGGACGGGATCGAGCTCGCGATCGAGAACTACAGCCTGCTCCGCAAGCTCTGGGACGAGGACACCGTCAACTGGTCAGGCAAGTTCCGCACGCCGCTGCAGAACTTCACCTCCACGCCGCGACCGCTCGACGACGTCGCTCCCTTTGTGTGGCACGGCTCCATCCGGACGCCACAGATCGCGGAAGTAGCGGCGTATTACGGCGACGGCTTCTTCGCCAACAACATTTTCTGGCCCAAGGAGCACTACCAGCAGCTGATCGGCCTCTACCGTGAGCGCTACGAGCACTACGGGCACGGCAAGGCTGACCAGGCAATCGTCGGGCTGGGAGGCCAGTTCTTCATGAGGAAAAACTCCCAGGACGCGGTGAAGGAATTCCGCCCCTACTTCGACAATGCACCGGTGTACGGCCACGGACCTTCACTGGAGGACTTCACGTCCCAAACACCCCTGACGGTAGGCAGCCCGCAGGAAGTCATCGAAAAGACACTCACATTCCGCGAGGCCTTCGGCGATTACCAGCGCCAGTTGTTCCTGATCGACCACGCTGGTCTTCCATTGAAGACCGTCCTGGAGCAGTTGGACCTCTTCGGCGAGGAAGTCCTTCCTGTCCTCCGCAAGGAATACGCTGCCATGAAGCCGGCCCATGTACCCGACGCTCCCACCCACGCTTCCCGCGTTGCCGCAGCGCTGGAGGCCAGGGTCAGCGAATCCGCAGCCGCCGGGGCCGCGGGGCAGGACGCCTGATGTCCGGCCCCTCGGCGTCGTCCGCCGTCCGCCTCGCCGCCGAAACCTGGGAGTCGTTGTTCCGCTCCCAGGTGGCGGTGATGCGGAAGCTCCAATCCGGACCCGCGTTCAAGAATCTCCCCGTCAAGGAGTATGACGTCCTGTTCACCCTGTCCCGGTGCCCCTCCGGCCAGCTGCGCCTCAACGAAATCAACGACAAAGTGCTGTTGAGCCAGTCCAGCCTGAGCCGGCTGGTGGACCGCTTGGAGAAGCGCGGTTTGGTGGAACGGACTACAGCGCCCGACGACGGCCGTGGGGTCCTGCTGTCACTCACCGAGGCCGGCAGTGAACTGCAAAAGACGATCGGCCGCGAACACGTTCGCGACATCGCCCACTTGGTGGCACCAGCACTCACCGCAGACGAACAGCGGGAGCTGTTGCGCCTGACCGAAAAGCTCCGGGCCTCCGTGGCTGGACACTAACGCAGGCTGATGAGCTCCCGGAGGTCCTCCACCGGGAGCTCCCCGTTGATCGATGCACTCACTTTGAGTGTCTTGAGGGAAAGGCTGCCTCCCACGGTGGACAGGAACGCCGTGTCCGAGGAATCACGACCCGCCGTAATGCGGAGCATGGATTCCCGTGGCGCCAGTCCAGTGGGATCGATGATGTGCCAGGCACCGTCAATGTGAGCTTCCGCCACGGCGTGGAAATCCATGGGACTCAAGCCTGGAGCGTAGACCGCGGCGAGTCGGGCGGGAACATCTTTTGCCCTCAACAGGGCGATGGCGAGGTGGGCAAAATCCCGGCATACGCCCTTCCGGTGAAGCAGCGTTTCCACGGCGCCGTCGGTACCTCGCGAGGATCCGCTGACGTAGCGGAGCTCACCGTTGACCCAGGTGCGGACAGCGTGGAGCAGTTCGGCTCCCTGCAGGCCACCGAATTCGGCATAGGACGTGGGCAGCAGCCGGTCGGACTCGGCATACCTGCTGGGACGGACGTAACGGATCAGCTCCATGGGAGAGGATTCATCAGGCACGCCAAAGCCGTGGACGGTGGCGCGGTACTCCACCGACACTTCGCTCGGTTCGCTGAACTCCATGTACTGGAAGCGTCCGCCGTGGTGGTCGCTAAGTTCGGCGAACGGAACATCTCCTCCAGCCGAAGTGATGGACAGGGTCTCCGTCAATGACTCGTAGCCGGAGTTCCGGGCCACGGCTATTGCCATCGCTACCTTGGTGTTGGCTGCGGTCTTGAAAACGAGCGTGGCAGCAACGTTGCGTTCCAATTGATCTCCGGGGTGGGTTGCGGCGGGCAGCCCCAATGCCGCCGTTGCGTGGATCAGCCAATCGCAGGACTACAAATTGACCTTCAGAGACAGTAGCATCCGCTGGACATTGGCGAACTCAGAGCCATGGACTGCGTACTTGGCGGCCAGGTCCAGAGTGTCGAATGCTTTGGCCGGTGCCACCTTCTCATCAGCGGCGAAGGCATGGACAGCCGGGACGTCCCCGAACGAGTAATCCCCCTTGTTGGCGGGCCCGAGCACCCGGTTCCGAAGTTCGCAGGATTGCCCGTCAGCACCGGCCACCACATTGGTGATTCCGTAGGAGCCGAAAAACTTATAGCCCTGAATAACACGAAAAACCACCCTGGGATCTATGGTGTCCGGGCCGTCGGAGTGCGGAACATCCAAGGGTACGCTGCTGATCACCACGTATGGCCGCCCTTGTCCTGCTGGGCAGGCAGCCGGCACAGCAGGTGGCAGGCCAGTCTGCAGCGTGGCTACGTAGCGTCCCTCTCCATCCTTGACTTCGACTTTCAGCGCGCCGGGCAAAGAGCCCGCCTCCGGAGCTACCGACTGTGCAATCCACTCCTTGGGCAAGTCAAAACTCACAGACTTGGCCGCATCGGTGTATGTCTTCCACGACACCGCCGTGGCCGCCGGAGTCGGGCTTACCTCAGCTGAATCCGTTGGAGAAGCCGTCCCGCTGGACCCTGGCGACACCGACGGTGAACCGGGTGCCGTCGTCGTGCCTTCTGTTGGAGTCGCCGTGCCTGACTCCGACGTATTCGGACGCGAGGTGGCAGTGGAACTGACTTGCGGGCCCTTGTTTTCCGTGGAGCATGCGGCAGTCGCCGTCAGCAGGGATACCGCCAGTGCCGACGCGGCCAGCCTCCTTGGAATGCGGTGCGGGTTCATGAGCACAGCCTAGTGGCGGCGTTGCCGCGACACGCACAGGACTAGGCTGAAGGTATGGCTCCCGATCAGCACGACGAATTAGAGGACAGTGTCCCCCCAATGTCCGCAGTGGAAATAGCTGACTGGCGCTTGCGGACGTTCGCCCTCTACGACAAAGTGCGTCAGCTTGCGGCCACCAATCCGTTCGACGCCCACGTGTTTTGGCGGCAGGAACGCGATCTGATGTTCGCCACGCATCCAGCCTCAGCACTGACACCCGAAGTGAAGGCTTCATTCACCGGACTGCGCACCGCCGAGTACGATCCCGGTTTCCGCAGGTACGCCGCATTGTCCCCCGAAGGTGCGGGGCAGGAAATGAATGTTGAGACAGGCACCGACGGTGTGGTGCCGTTTGTCAGAATCGGCACTTTTGAGTTGCCCGGTCTTGGCTCGTTGGCTGCCTGGCGACTGCGGAGCTACGGGGGCGGCATCTTCGTACCCTTCCGCGACGCCACGGCCGGGAAAACCGGCGGAAGCTACGGAGCCGGGCGGTATCTCCTGGACACGGTGAAGGGCTCATTCCACGGGACCAGGGGCTCGTCGGCGGAACAGGAATTCATTCTGGACTTCAACTTCGCCTACAACCCGTCGTGCGCCTACAACGAAGCTTGGGCATGCCCACTGGCAGGACCAGCCAATCGCCTGGCCAGTGAGGTTCCCGTCGGCGAAATGTACCTGGGCTAGCCAAACAACCCGCCAGGCCCCACAACGGTGAGCGCCGCGATGGCAGCCAGTATGGTCAGCGGGGCCACGATCAAGCCCAAGACGGCGTACCCCTTCCACTTGATCAGCACATTCATCCGCACCAGGCGGTCATGCCACAACAGGGTGGCCAGTGATGCCCACGGCGTGATCAGTGGGCCCGCGTTGACGCCAACCAGCAGTGCAGCCATTCTTTGGGATGTCCCGGCCAGTGGTTCGGCCAGCAAGTAGGCGGGCAGGTTATTGACGACGTTGGAGCCCAGGGCTCCTGTCATGGCCAACCGCAGCAGTTCAAAGAACCCATCGCCCTGGCCTGCCACCTCTCCCAGCACCACGGAGGCCCCGAGGTATTGGGTGGCCTCAACCACCAGGAAGAGGCCGCAGGTGAACAGCAGCAAGGACCACGGAATCAAGGTCACTGTGAGCACCTTGGGCCGACGGACGGCAAAGGCCACGGCCAGGATGGCCGCGGCCGCTGCGGCGGGAATCCAGATGGCCACTCCGGATACCAAAGCCGGCAACAGCAACAACAGGACAATCGCACTGACCAGCAACAGGACCCCGTCCGCGGCCGGACTTGCCGAAGGGCTGTGGACGGGACGCGTGGAGTCCCTGGCATAGGTCTTCCGCAGATCGCGCCGGAACACCACAGCGACACATGCCAAAGGCACCAGGACGGCGGCCAGGGACGGCGCCCACATGAGCTGGGCGAACTGGGCAGGACTGATGCCTCCCAGATTGTGCTGCGCCAAAAGGTTGGTCAGATTGGAGATGGGAAGCAAAAGGCTTGCCGTGTTCGCCAGCCACACAGTCGTCAAAGCAAAGGGCAGGACGGGCAAGCCAGCCTGGCGGGCCACCGTGACCACCACCGGGGTGAGGAGCACCGCCGTCGTATCCAAGGACAGAAAGATGGTACTCAAGGTGGCGAACAGTGCCACGAGTAGCCACAGCAGGACGCTGCGTCCGCGTCCCCACCCGCGCAGATGCCGGGCAATCCATTGGAAGGCACCCGCCTCGCTCACCAGCTCGGTCACCACTGTCATGGCAACCACAAAGCCCAGGATGGGCGCCACCCGGTCTATCAGGACCGCGACTTCCTGCCATGGCAGGACACCCGTGGCGACGGTGACCCCACCTGCCACGAGAAGGACCAAGCCGATGATCGCCAGACGCATGAAACGGATTCTAAGCCCGGGCCCTGTGTTCCAGCTCCGGGGCACGGTCAACGGCATGTCATCGTACTGTAAGCAATGACGCCCCCACGGTGCTGTGTTGAAGCCTAACGTTGGACCATGAACCGTTTCCGGAGGTTGATCCGGGCCCACACGACACTCGCCGCGATCGCCGGTGCAGCGGTCGTTTGCGCGGTGCTGGCAGGAGCCGCACTGTTTCAGCCGTGGCGGATCTTCACTTCCAGCAGCATCAACGAGGCCCTGCCTGCTGTGGGGGCTTCCGTGAGCGGGACACCACATTCCGTACCATCGTCCTCTGCGGCCAACGGTCCACGTCCCGTGTCCCAGGAACCGGTGGTGGTCAGCTCGGGTACTTTCGAATCACAGGAGCACGCAACATCCGGAACCGCACTGGTCCTGGAGCTGCCCGATGGCGGTCACTTGCTTCGGCTTGAGAACCTGGCCAGCAGCGATGGCCCGGACGTCAAGGTGTGGCTCAGCAGCCTCGAAGCCGGCGGCGACTGGTTCAAGTACCGCTCCGGACGATACGTAGATCTCGGAGCGGTCAAGGCCACGCATGGCAATCACAATTACGTCATCCCTGCCGGCACCGATCTCTCAGGCCTGACCTCCGTAGTTCTGTGGTGCGACCGTTTCAGCGTGGCTTTCGGCTCTGCGCCTCTCGCCTGACGCGTTGTGGGGCCGCGCGACGGGTTGACCTCCGCGAGGTCGCGTGTCGTCGCGGGGCGTAAAGCTGGCCGCCAACGCACTGATGACAACTGAGGGGACGTAGGATGTCTTCATGACTTCACGCCTCCCCCGTCGCATTGCCCGTGTCCGGCCCCTCGACGGCCCGCCATCCGCAGGCCAGTCCTCCCCGGACACGTCTTTCACTGACCAGTCACTGGACGAGCAATACTTCGTGGCCAATGACGCATCCGTGTTCGATTCCGCCGAAGGCATGCAGTGGACCGTCATCGACTCGCCCTTCCCGGCATCAAGGGCCAACGTGAACAGCCCAGCCCGGCTTGGATGGGAACGTGGCGCTGTTGTCAGCGAGGACGCGTTTACTTTCCTGGCCCCGTCAGTTCCGGCCAACGTGTTCGGCATGGCCCACAACACGGGCCAACCGGGCCGCGACCTGCCACCCCAGGCGTTCCACAAAGCGGCGTCCAGCGTGATCGGCCCGGGCGAGGCGATCCAGCTCAGCCCCACGGTGGGTTACGTGGACCCGGAGGCTGAACTGACCGTCGTCGTCGGGGTTGCTTCGCGGAACCTGACCCTCGAAACAGCGCGGTCCGCCATCCTGGGCTACACCATCGGCAATGATGTCTCAGCGCGAGACCTGCAAAAGACCGACGAGCTCTGGATCAGCGCCAAGAGCCAGGACACTTTCACACCCGCGGGTCCGTGGATTGTCACGGAGCTGGACCACTCAGACCTCTCCATCGGGATCATCCACAATGGCACTGAACTGAAGGCTGCCAGTTCCGCGGACCTCGGCTGGAAAGTGGAAGAGATCCTCGTTTACCTCACCTCCTTCATGACCCTGCAACCCGGCGACCTGGTGCTCACCGGATTCCCGGCGGAGTGCGCGCGCATCCAGCCCGGCGACACCGTGGTGTGCCGTGTGGAGGGCATCGGCGAGCTGCACAACCCCGTCACCGGCGCCTCCTGGGAGGAACATCCCGCATAGTGTGTCAGGCTTAACCTCATGGAGATCGCTGCGGAGGCCACTGAGCTACGCCCTTCTCCCGCACAAAAGCCACCCAAGAAACGGCATCGCGGGCCCCTGAAATATCCTATGGTGCGCCAATTACTGCGCTTCACTGGCGTCGGCGTTGTGTGCACGGCGAGTTCGCTGGCCATCTACGCGCTGCTGCGCCCATGGATTGATCCGCAACTGGCCAACGCGGTGGCCCTGATAGTGACATCGCTGATGAACACCGCGCTGAACCGTCGGCTGACCTTCAAAATCACGGGCAAGAAGAAACGCGCCCAGGACCATCTGAGTGGGGTGATAGTCATCGCCATTGCGTTGATCATCACCGGGGGCTCCCTGGCTGTGCTCCACCTCTTACGCCCGGAAGCTACGGTCACTGAAGAACTCTGGACCACTACGCTTTCAGGATTTGTTGCCACCGCCGTACGGTTCACGTTGCTGCGGCACTGGATCTTCCGTCGCGCCCGGCACGTGTAGTCAGTTCGGCTGTGGAGATGCCAGGTTACGGACACGCCCGACGGCGGCTTCCACGGCCGCGGCGGCTTGCTCGAGTTCGGCCCCGGTGACAGTCGACGGGAAGCTGAACCGCACGGCGGTCTGAGCGGTTTCCGTCGCCAGGCCGAGGGCTACCAGTACGGGCGAAGGAGCATCGGAACCAGCCGCGCAGGCCGAACCGCTGGAGCACACGACGCCCAGCCGTTCAAGCTCAAGCAGCACCGATTCGCCGCTTGTTCCCGGGAAGCAGAAGGAAGCTACTGATGGAAGTCGCAGGCTGGGGTGTCCGGTCAGCATGGCATCGGGCACGGTGGCCAGGATGTGGCCGATGAACCGATCCCGAAGACCCGAAACCCGCGCCGCCTGGTCCGGCTGCTCGGCGTGGGACATTGCCAACGCCGTGGACAATGCGACAGCTCCGGCCACATTTTCGGTGCCGGAACGCCTTCCGCGTTCCTGTCCGCCGCCGTGAACCAAGGGCTCCACCCGCAAACGGCCCTTGGTAAACAGCACGCCAGATCCTTTGGGCGCTCCGAGCTTGTGTCCGGAGAGACTCAATGCATCCACGCCCAACGCTTTGACGTCCACGGGGAGCCACCCCGCGGCCTGCACCGCGTCAGTATGGAAGGGCACTCCGTACTCCCGGCAAACAGCGGCAAGGTGGGCCACTGGTTGAACAGTTCCGATCTCATTGTTGGCATACATGATGCTGACCAGCGCAGTCCCGGCCCGCAGCATGTCCCGAAGGTCGTCCGCGGAGACCAGGCCGTCGCGGTCCACCGGCACCACATCCACGGCAAAGCCATGGACCCGCTCCAGGTAGCGGGCAGACTCTTCCACAGCGGGATGCTCGATTGCGCTGATGACCAGGCGGTTCAGCGACGGATCAGTCGCCTGCCGGGCAAGGGCTATGCCTTTGACGGCAAGGTTGTCTGCCTCAGAGCCACCCGAGGTAAAGGTCACCTCGCCGGCGCGGCAATTAAGGACTTTCGCGACGCCGGAACGCGCCTCTGCGAGCGCGGCTGCGGCGGCCTCGCCAAGGCTGTGGTGGCTGGAAGGGTTACCAAACTCGCCACTCAAGTAGGGCCACATGGCCTCAAGTGCCTCGCGGCGGACCGGAGTGGTCGCGGCAGCGTCGAGGAAGATCATGGCTTACGCGACCTTCAGTTCCGGGGTGCTGTGAGTTCGATATCGAGGCCGAGGTCCAAGGCGCTCACGCTATGGGTCAGTCCCCCGATTGAGATGACATCCACGCCAGCCGCGGCGATCTCCGTGACGGTGCTGACGTTCACGTTGCCGCTGGCTTCGATGATCGCCCGCCCGTCAACCTGCTTGACCCCTGCACGGAGCTCAGCGATGGAGAAGTTATCCAACATGATGGTGTCCACTCCTGCAGCCAGGACGGGTTCGATCTGCTCAGCCTTATCCACTTCCACCTCGAAGTGGGTGGTGTGGCCCAGCTGCGCCTTGGCGGCGATCAGCAGCTCAGTCAACTTGCTGGAATCGCCTCCGGTCATGACGGCCAGGTGGTTGTCTTTGGCCAAGACGGCGTCGGAGAGGCTATAGCGGTGGTTCGCTCCCCCGCCGCATCGCACCGCGTAGCGTTCCAGAACACGGAGGCCGGGCGTGGTCTTGCGGGTGTCGGTAATCCGGGCGCGGGTCCCTTCAACCAACCGCACGAACTCAGCAGTCTTGGTGGCAATCGCGCTCATGCGCTGCACCAGGTTGAGCCCTATGCGTTCGGCCAACAGCACCGAACGGGCGCGGCCGCTGACGCGCGCGAGGTGCGTTCCGGCGTCGAACGCTTCACTGTCGGCGAGCAGCAACTCAACCACCGTGTCAGGGTCCACCAGTTTCATGGCGTCGCGGAACACTGTGCCGCCGCTGAAAACACCGGGGACGCGCGCATTCAGCACGGCCGTGGCGTGTGCGTCGGCCGGGATCAGGAGTTGCGAGGTGATGTCCCCGCTTGGTGCATCCTCGGCGAACGCCCTTTCCAGGATCTCCCGAACAGGGGCTGCGGGGAGGGTCAGGTTAGTCATGGACGAGGCTCACTTTCCGGCTCATGGTGTAACGCTTGTCAAAATCGTCGACGGCGGCCGCTTCGGTCACGCTGTCGCTGCGGTAATGCGCCCCCAACGACTCCCGCCGCTCCCGTGCAGCATGAACAAGCAGTTGCGCAGCCAACAGGAGGTTGGAGTCCTCATGCACCCGGGCGTCCAAAGAGTCCGGCACATTCAAAGGCATGACGTCACCGTCCCAAGCCGCCAAGACCTCTGCGGCCTCAGCCAGCAATTCCCCGCTCCGGAGTACGCCAGCCTTGGCGGTCATCAGGAGCCGCAGCGCCTGCCGGGAGAATGCTCCCGCCTGCGCAAAAGTAACCTCACGGGCCCCCGGCCCAGGCAAAGACTCAAACTCCCAGGAAATGTGAGCGGAGACGTCAGCTTCCAGCTCATCCAGCGGAGCCAAGGGGCCTGTGGGGCCGCTGTCACCGTAGAGGAACGCTTCAACGGCCCGACGCCCGAACACCAGGCCTTCAAGGAGGGAGTTACTCGCCAAACGGTTGGCTCCCTGCACACCGGTACAGGCAACCTCACCAGCAGCAAGCAGACCAGGAACAGACGTCCGGCCGTGGAGGTCGGTCACCACGCCACCCATCCAGTAGTGGGCCGCGGGTGCCACGGGGACGAGCTCTGTTGTCCAGTTAACTCCGGCTTGGCGGGTGCGTCGGCTGAGGGTGGGGAAACGCTTGGCCAGGAAGCCCCGGCCCCGCTGTTCTTCGATCACGGTGGCGTCGAGGAAGACGTGGCCGTTGGGGTCCCCGAGTTTTGCCAGGTGCAGGGCGATGCTGCGGGAGACGACGTCCCGTGGGGCAAGTTCTGCATCAGGGTGGTAGTCGGGCATGAATCTGTGTCCTCTGGCGTCAACCAGGACGGCGCCTTCACCCCGCACTGCTTCCGAGATGAGCAGGGGGTCGTTGTTGCCTTCGGCTTCCCTGGCGTCATCAGCAAGCACCATGCAGGTGGGGTGGAATTGGAAGAATTCCAGATCTGCCACGGCGGCACCCGCACGCCACGCGAGCGCCAGCCCGTCTGCTGTGGCCACGGCAGGGTTGGTGGTTTGGGCAAACAACTGCCCGGCGCCACCGGTAGCCAGAAGCACGGCATCGCCGTCGACCCCAAGCTCACGGCCGTCGTGAAGGAAGGTTGCCCCTATGACCCTGTTGCCGCGCCGATCGTCAGGGCCTTGGGACAGTGACGTGACCTGGGCGTGCCCGATGACCTGGATCTTTCCTGCCGCCTGGAAGTCCAGGACGGCCCGGATCAAAGCAGCAGCTACCCCGGCCCCCGTGGCGTCGCCACCGGTGTGCAGGATGCGTGGCGCTGAGTGGGCGGCTTCCAGACCCAAGGCGGGCCCTCCGTCGTCGTCAAGGTCGAAGCGGACACCAAACCTGCCAAGCCCGGCGATATCCAGCCGCGCCTCGGTGCACAGTACTCGCACTGCTTCTTCGTTACAGTGCCCGGCACCGGCCTTCAGGGTATCGGCGATGTGGGCCGCCACGGTGTCGCCGGGAGCAGGCTCGTCCAGAACAGCTGAGATGCCACCCTGGGCGTAGTACGTGTTGCTGTCCGCGAGCGCGCCCTTGGTCAACAGCACCACGTCGGTTCCCGCTTCGGCTGCCAACAGGGCGGAGTACAGTCCGGCGATGCCGCTTCCGACGACGATCAACCGCTTGGGCCGGTGCCCTTCAGCAAAGCTCTCTGTGGTCATGCGAGGCTCGATTCGATGGGTCGGGTGTGCCTGGCTGCTAGGCCGGCTTGGCGGCCAGCATGCGCTCCAGCGCAATCTTGGCGTTGTCCTGCACGGAGTCGTCCACGGTGATGCGGTTGACGACGCGTCCTTCCACTAACTCCTCAAGGACCCAGGCGAGGTAGCCGGGGTGGATCCGGTACATGGTGGAGCACGGGCAGATGACGGGGTCGAGGCAGAAGATGGTGTGGTGCGGGTTTTCGGCGGCGAGCCGGTTCACCATGTTGATCTCGGTGCCGATGGCGAATGTGGTGGGTTCGGTGGCGGCGGCGATGGCCTTCTTGATGAAGTCGGTGGATCCTGCGGAGTCCGCGGCGTCCACTACCTCCATGGGGCATTCGGGGTGGACGATCACGTTGACGCCCGGGAAGTCCTGGCGGGCTTTCTCGATCTGGCCCACGTTGAAGCGCTTGTGGACCGAGCAGAAGCCGTGCCAGAGGATGACTCGGGAGTCCTGCAGTGTTTGTTCGTCGTTCCCGCCGAGTTCCTTGCGCGGGTTCCACATGGGCATCTGCTCCAGGGGCACGCCGAGTGCCTTTGCCGTGTTGCGGCCCAGGTGCTGGTCGGGGAAGAACAGGACGCGCTGTCCGCGTTCGAAGGCCCACTCCAGGACCACTTTGGCGTTGGAGGAGGTGCAGACAATCCCGCCGTTCCGCCCACAGAACGCCTTCAGCGCTGCCGAAGAGTTCATGTAGGTGACGGGGATGACGGGTACGCGGCCGTCGGCGTCCGGTTCCGTGCCGAAGATTTCTTCAAGCTGCTCCCAGCATTCCTCCACGGAGTCTTCATCCGCCATGTCCGCCATAGAGCAGCCAGCAGCGAGGTTGGGCAAGATGACTGCTTGCTGGGGCGTGGAGAGGATGTCCGCTGTCTCAGCCATGAAGTGGACACCGCAGAAGATGATCGCTTCGGCGTCGGGCTTGGTGAGTGCTGCATTGGCAAGCTGGAACGAGTCGCCTACGAAGTCCGCGTACTGGATGACTTCGTCACGCTGGTAGAAATGGCCAAGGATGACGGCACGGTCCCCGAGCGTCGCCTTGGCGGCCCGGATCCGGGCGTCAAGTTCGGCGTCGCTGGCTTTCTTATATTCCTCAGGCAGTTGGCCTTGCCGTGGAGTGGCCTTGGGCGCGACGTCCTCGCTGGAAGCGCCGGGGCCGTAGGCGGGCGCACCCGCTACGGCTTCAGCGAGGTCGTATTCCCATGGGCCCCTGGCCAGGGCCGGGCTGCACGTGGACCCTGCGCGGGAGAGGCCTTTCTCGGCCTCCTCGCGAGTGATCAGCTGGACGGCAGTGTTGACGCTGCTCATGGTGTACTCCTGTTATCTGGCCCGAGGCCGGGCGTGCCGGTGAAGCGGTAGAGGCGTGGCGGACGATGTTTTCCGCCTTGCAGGTATTCACCGGTTTCTTCGATTTCCGGTGTGGCTTTGATGTGCCGGCGGAAGTTCGCCGGATCCAGTTGGCGATCCAACACAGCTTCGTAGACTTCGCGGACCTGCGCCAGGGTGAAGAATTCCCCCAGCAGGTGGTACGCAATTGATCCGTAGGCCATCTTGTTGCGGAGCCGCCACAGTGCGTAGTCCACGATTGCGTTGTGGTCGAAAGCGAGTTCGCCCAGCCGGTCCGCGCGGAACCACCGCACATTCTCTGATTCGTCAGCGAGGGCGGCCTCGGTGGGTTGCACCAAGGCCCAGTACACGATGGAGACCACGCGCTGGGTGGGTGACCTGTGGAGGCCGCCAAAAGCGTAGAGCTGCTCGAGGTAGTGCGGGGTGAGGCCCGTGGTTTCGCGAAGATTCCTTGAGGCTGCGTCCTGGAGCGATTCGTCATGGGCCAGCGGTCCACCGGGAAGGGCCCACATGTCCTTGTACGGTTCGCGGATCCTGCGGACCAGCGGGAGCCACAGGGTGGGGCGGCCGGACTTTTCACTGGGACGGAGAGCGAAAATTACCGTGGAAATAGCCAACGACGGCGGTGCGAGCCGCCGCTCTGCAACGTTTGCTGAGTTGGTGTTCACGGCGTTCACCTCGCTTCATCGCCACCCGGCCCATAAGCCGAAGAATTAGTTAAAGTCATCTTGACTAGAACTAATGGTACGACTGATCCGGCCTCTGGCAAAATGCTTTACGTCACACGGACTTCGCGGCGGCTTCCATCAATGGCAGAGTCCGGCCCTGGATGTGGCTGTTGAGAACAATCACCGACGAGCAGCGCACCACGGACTTGGTGGCGATCATGGCATCCAGCACCCTTTGCATGTCCGGATTGGATCGCGCCGCAATCCGCACCATGAGATCCGAGTTTCCGGTCACGGTATGCACTTCGATGATCTCCGGAATGGCGCCCAGGCTTTCGATGATGGCGTCATGGCCGATCTCCTGCGTGATGGTGACCGAGCAGAACGCCACCACGGGAAAGCCGAAGTTGGCTGGATCCGGCTGGGGAACCCACGAACCAATGACCCCATTCTCGATCATGCGATCGATTCTGGACTGCACCGTGGCCCTGGCAACCCGCAGAACGCGCGAGGCCTCCAGCACCGAGGATCGTGGTGAATCAGTAAAGAAACGTACAATTTTTGCATCAAGCGCATCGACCAGCATCAAAGTTCCTGTCCCCGGGGATCCTTACCCATCACATCGCTACAGCAAAAAGTGATGTATCTTACAATCTGCGAGAATTATTCCACGGCTCTTGCTGCGTCGTCGACGCCCGCGTGCCAAGCCCATGAGGCCAACGCGCAAAACCAGCATGTAATCCATAGAAGGTAGACACGTATGACAACGAAGTCCATCGCGGCTCCTGCCCCTACATCCGGCCTCGGCCACTCCCTCAAGCCACGCCAGCTCACCATGATGGGCCTGGGCAGCGCGATCGGCGCCGGCCTCTTCCTCGGCTCGGGAGCAGGCGTTCAGGCTGCCGGACCGGCGGTGCTCATTTCTTATCTCGTGGCCGGCACCCTGATCATCCTGGTCATGTGGGCCCTCGGCGAGATGGCGGCCGCCAACCCGAACAGCGGCGCGTTCTCCGTATACGCGGAGAAAGCCATGGGCAAGACAGCCGGCGGAACCATCGGCTGGCTGTGGTGGTTGCAGCTGGTAGTGGTGATTGCCGCCGAAGCCATTGGAGCGGCCGGGCTCCTGTTTTCCATCTGGCCAGTCATCCCCGTATGGGTCCTTGCACTGGTGTTCATGGTGGTGTTCACCGGCATCAACCTGGTGGGCGTGCGCAATTTCGGCGAGTTCGAATTCTGGTTCGCCATCCTCAAGGTCGCTGCAATCGTCATCTTCCTGCTCATTGGCGCAGCCCTGCTCTTCGGCTGGCTGCCGAACGTCCCGTCGCCCGGCTTCTCCGCGTTCGGCGACTTCGCCCCCAACGGCATCGGCGGCATCGCCGCCGCCTTGTTCGTCGTCATCTTCGCCTTCGGTGGAACAGAGATCGTTAGCGTTGCTGCCGCTGAAACCGAGAACCCCGCCCACAGCGTTGGCAAGGCCATCCGCACGGTGGTTTGGCGCATCCTGGTCTTCTACATCGGCTCTGTCTTCGTGATCGCAGCCGTTCTCCCCGTAGGCTCAGAGGGACTCAAGTCTCCGTTCGCCGGAGTACTGGACATCGCAGGCATCCCGGGCGCCGGAGCTGCGATCACGCTGGTTGCAGTTGTGGCTCTGCTCTCCGCGCTGAATGCCAACCTGTACGGCGCCTCGCGGATGATCTTCTCCCTCTCCGAGCGCGGGGAAGCTCCGCGGATCCTGTCGCGCCTGAGCGCTTCCAAGGTTCCCGTGGCCGCCGTCGTCGTCTCCGTCGCGTTTGGCTTCATCGCCACCGTCCTTGAACTTCTGTTCCCGGAAAAGATCCTGCCGGCACTCCTGAACCTTGTGGGCTCCACCTGCCTGGTGGTCTGGGGCACGGCACTGGTGTCGCAGTTCATCCTGCGCCGCAGGGCGGACAAGGAGGGCACCGACCTTCCCTTGCGAATGAAGGGCTTCCCCTACCTCACGATTCTTGGCTTGGTGTTGTTGGGCCTCATCCTCGTGGTGGGCTTCGCCAACCCGGAGAGCGCCGGGCAGTTGATCGGCACCTTCCTGCTGATCCTGGTCATCGCGGCGGGCTGCTTCGTCAACGCCAAATCCAAGGCCGCCAAGCAGGCATCACACGCGGAATAGCACCTGCTAGCAACCTTCCAGAAGCCCTGCACAATTTGTACCGTGCAGGGCTTCTGTGTATGCCCAAATTGTACAAACTGTTCCATTTAAACTGAGCTGATTGCGCACACACAAGATGGGTGACTAGGGTCACAGCCATGACTACAGAACCTGTGCTGGCCGCTGTCGATGATGACGCGGCCCCGCTCACCCACCATCAACTCCGTGAGCTGTACACCCTGATGGCCGCCGTCCGTCACCTGGATACCGCAGCTGTCGCCTGGCAGCGCCAGGGAATTATTCCCGGCTATGCACCCGAACTGGGCCAGGAGGCCGCGCAGGTGGGCAGCGGCTACGCTGTTGACCGCAGCCGCGACTTCGTCTTTCCCACCTACCGCGAAATGGGCGTTGCGCGGGCCATGGGCCTGGACATGGTGGGCTACATGTCCACGCACAAGGCCACCTGGCACGGCGGCATGTACAACCCGCTGGAGTCCCGCTTCGCACCGATCCAGGCCGTAGTGGCAGGTTCAGTCCTGCACGCCGTCGGCTGGGCCCACGGCCAGACGCTCTCCGGGGCACCGGAGATGGGCGTCGCCATGACGTACTTCGGCGATGGCGCATCCTCCCAAGGAGACGTCCACGAAGCCATGAACTTCGCCGCCGTCATGAAAGCACCTGTGGTCTTCTTCATCCAGAACAACGGCTGGGCCATCTCCGTCCCCACGGAACGCCAAGTGGCGGGCGGCTCCGTTGCAGCCCGCGCCGCCGGGTACGGCATCCCATCCCTTCAAGTGGACGGTAATGACGTAGTGGCCGTTTTTGAAGCCACCCGATCCGCATTCGCCCACTGCCGCGCCGGCAATGGTCCCGTGGTCATTGAAGCCATGACCTACCGCCGCGGCCCACACTCCACCGCCGACGATCCTGGCCGTTACCGCACGCTGGACGAGGAGAGGCTCGGAGCCGGCGAGGATCCGCTCGAGCGGTTCAGGCAGCGCCTGCTGGCCGACGGAGTTGCCGATGAGGCCTTCTTCATGGAGGCCCAACGTTTGGCAGAAGAAGAGGAAGAAGCCGTCCGTGCCGGTATAGAGGTCCTCGGTCCCCGCCCCGGCGCTGAGATGTTCAGCCTGGTCTTCCAAGAGCCAACACCCACCCTTCAGTCCCAGGCCACTGCGTGGCGCGAGGAGTCCGAACATGTCTGAGACCATCACAGCCCTGACTGGAACTGGTGAAACCGACGCCAACGTTCAGCACATGTCCATGCAGCTGGCACTGAACCGGGCCTTGGACGAGATCCTGGCCGACAATCCGAAGTCCGTCATTTTTGGTGAGGACTGCGGCCGCCTGGGCGGCGTTTTCCGGATCACCGACGGCCTCCAGTCGAAGCACGGCGAGGACCGCGTCTTCGACACCCCGCTGGCTGAGTCCGGCATCCTCGGAATGTCGGTGGGGCTGGCCATGGCCGGATTCCACCCCATCCCCGAGGTCCAGTTCGACGGCTTCGCTTATCCGGCCATCAACCAAATCGTTTGCCAGATCGCCCGGATGAACTACCGCAGCCGCGGCACCCTGCCGATGCCCATCACGCTGCGGGTGCCCAGCTTCGGCGGTATCCGCGCACCCGAGCACCACGGCGAAAGCCTGGAGGCGCTCTTCGCCCACGTACCGGGCCTCAAGGTAGTCTCGCCCGCCACCCCGCACGATGCCTATCATCTGCTCAAGTACGCAGCCACGCGGCCGGATCCTGTCATTTTCATGGAACCGAAGTCCCGCTACTGGCAAAAGGGCCCGGTGAACCTTGCGTCCGCGGACATGGATACAGCAGCGCACGACGCCGGAACGGACAGCGGCGGAAACCTCACGGGCGCACGCGTGGTCAGGGAAGGCCGCCACCTTACGCTGGTGGCATGGGGTGCAATGGTTGCCCGATGCCTGCAGGTTGCCGAGCTCGCGGCCGAGGACGGCATCGACGTCGAGGTCCTGGACCTGCGCTGGCTGAAGCCGATTGACGCCGAAGCATTGGCGACCTCCGTCGGCAAGACGCGACGCGCCGTCGTCGTCCATGAAGCGCCGCTGACCTCAGGCTTGGGCGCCGAAGTGGCCCAACTCATTACGCAGAGCTGTTTCGCAACCCTGAAGGCGCCGGTGGAGCGTGTCACCGGCTTCGACGTGCCTTATCCCTCCGGAGACCTGGAGGACGAATACATCCCCAACATCGACCGCATCCTCTTTGGGATCCAACGCGTACTGGAGTACCGCCGTGGCTGAAATTTCCTTCCCGCTCCCCGATCTGGGCGAAGGCCTCATCGAAGCAACCGTGCTGGATTGGCTGGTGGAGCCGGGGCAGCAGGTGGAACGGAACCAGCCGCTCGTGGAGCTTGAAACCAGCAAATCGGCCCTCGAATTGCCCAGCCCGCAGGCAGGTAAAGTGGTGCGTATTCATGGGGCGCCCGGTGACACCATCAACGTCGGCGAACCCCTGATTGTGTTCGAGGTTCCGGATGACACTGCCGGTATCGTGGGCACTGTTCCGAAGGACGAAGCACCCAAGCGCCGGGTCCGCCTGAGCGCCGTACTCGATGAGGACTGACACCATGACCGGCAGGCACACCGTGGAACACAACAGGCACACCGTGGAAGGCACCGACCCCGGATTGTTTGTGGAAGTCCATGAGCCCGCCGCCGATGCCGGACTCCGCCCCGTCCTGTTGATCCATGGCTTCTCTTCCTCCAGCAAACTGAACTGGGCGGACAGCGGATGGATTACCACCCTGCAGGACGCCGGCCGGCGGGTGATTACTGTTGACCTGCCCGGTCACGGCCGCAGTCACTCCCCCGAGGACCTGGACTCGTACACCCCCAGCCGCATCCGTGCCGACCTCCTGCAGATAGTGACCGACGTCGGCGCCCGGCCTCTGCGCGATGGCGACTCGTCCACGGGGCTGGACCTCATTGGCTACTCGCTCGGCTCCAGGCTCGCGTGGGAATTCGGTGCCACCCAGCCCGACCTCGTCCACCGGATTGTCCTGGGTGGACCCAGCTCAGCGGATCCGTTGGCGGCGTTCGACCTCGTGGCCGCCCAACGGCATTTGGCCGACGGCACGCCCATCGAGGACCCATCAACTGCCGGCTTGTTGAAGATGGCGCAAATGCTGCCCAGCAACAACCTTTTCGCCATGTTGTCCCTCATTGAGGCCATCAAGGGTGAGCCCTTCGATCCCGCCGAGGCAGCTCCGCAGGTACCGCTGCTGCTGGTTGCGGGCGAGAAGGACGAGCGGGCTGCCACCATGCCGGAGCTGGCTTCCATCGCCGGCAAGCGCGGCGGGATGGTGGAAACCCTGGTTATCCCCGGACGCACGCACACCAACGTGATCACCAGCCGCGCTTTCAAGGAAGCCGCCGTCCAATTCATTGGTGTGTAGGGTCATTGGTGTGCAGGGCGCCTGCGTGTAAGGCGCCTGCGTGCAAGGCGCCTGCGTGTAAGGCGCTGGCCCGCCGACGCCCTCGGCTGGTCCTGCTGGCTGACGTCAGCGGGCCAGCCGCTCCGCGTTAAGGCTCATGCGCTCCAACACGCTTAAGGTCATGGCGTACTCGTCAATTCCGATGCCCATGGACAAGTCCCGGCGCGCATCTTCCACCAGGCGCTGGGCTTCGTGATACTTCTCGCGGCCGCGTTCGCTGAGCGCCAGCCGGTCATCGATCATGGTGATTAATCCGCGGCCCACCAAGGCCTCAAGCTCCCTTTCGCGCAAGCGGATATCGCTGCCCCACAGTGGCAGCAGTGCTTGCTCAAGCTCGTCAGGAAGCATGGCGCCCCCTGAGAGAGTGCCCAGGGTCTGCCACTGACGCCTGCTGAGCTTGATCCGCGCCAAGGTACTGTCCAGCTGGATGTCCAGCGCAGCGTCGAGCCTCTTGATCCAGTATCCGATGGGCTTGTTCACAAGGCCATGCTTCCAGCGGAGGCGCCCCCGGGCAAGGCATGGACGGTAGGCTTGGAAGTGCAACGAATATCGTGGAAGTGGAGCAGATGGGCATGCGTTTCAAGGACCGTGCGGAAGCCGGTCGACGCCTGGCTGAAGGACTCCCCCAGCTGAGGGAGCGCCCGGACACCATTGTCCTGGGCCTCGCCCGGGGAGGAATCCCCGTAGCCGCAGCTGCGGCAGCTGAGTTGTATCTCCCATTTGGCGCCGTGCTGGTCCGCAAGCTCGGTATCCCCGGCCGTGACGAGACCGCCTTTGGGGCGCTGGCATGGTCCCGGGGCGACGTTCTTCGCATCGTGAACAAGCCGCTCAAAGAGCTCATCCTTTCCCGCGGTATTTCCCAGTCCGCATTGGATGCTGTGGAAACCCATGAACGCTCGGAGCTTCTTCGGCGGGCAGAAGAGTATCCCGGTACGGACCATGACCTCCGGGGCAAGACAATAGTGCTGGCCGATGACGGCCTGGCCACGGGAGCCACCATGCGTGCAGCCGTGGAAGCAGTCCGGGCCGGCGGCGCCAGCGTCATCGTGGCTGCGGTGCCGGTGGCATCCCTCGAGGCATCCACTTCCCTGGCCAGGGTGTGCGATTACGTGTTCGCTCTCCACACGCCCGGCAAGTTCCATGCTGTTGGCGCGTTCTACGAACGATTCGAGCAGTTGTCCGATTCCGACGTCGTCCATCAACTGGAAGGCGCAGGCACCCCCAACAGGTGACTGACGGAAACGCTGCCTGAAAGCAAAAGGCGGGTGCGGCCACTTGGACCGCTCCCGCCTTTCACGTCAATTCCCGTGAAGGGCTAGTGGTGCGCGCTGAAACCCAGCGGGCGCCCCTTGGTTTCCTTGGCCAGGATCACGCCAACTGCCGAGACAATGCAGAGGCCCATGATGTAGAGGCCAACAGAGCCCGACCATTTGGTGGAATCAAGAAGGGCCTGGGCGATCAGCGGAGCAAAGGCACCGCCCAGAATTGCCCCCAGGGCATAGCCGATGGAGATACCCGAGTAGCGGACCTGCGCCGGGAACATCTCCGCATACATGGCGGACATGGGGCCATAAGAGAGACCCAGACCGATGGTCAGAACGAACAGGGCGGTTCCGTAGAGCAGGATGTCCTTGGAATCGATGAGTACGAACATGGGAATCATCCAGGCGAAGACCAGGCCATAGCCGATCAGGAACGTCTTCACGCGGCCGATCTTGTCCGACAACCATCCACCCACCATGGTGAAGATCAACCAGCCGAAGGACGCAATGGTGGTGGCCAGCAAGACCTGGGGAGTTGGCATCTTCAGGGTCTTGGTGGCGTAGGAGATGAAGAACGCGATCAGAAGGTACCCGGCAGCATTGTTGGCAATGAAGATCATGGCCGCAAGGATGACTTCCTTCTTGTTCTTACGGAAGAGCTCGCCCAGGGGTGCCTTGCTGGCTGCCTTACGCTGCGCGATTTCCTTGAAGACCGGGCTTTCGCCCACAGCACGCCGGATCAGGTAGCCCACCACAATGAGGACCACGGACAGCAGAAACGGGACGCGCCAGCCCCAGGCAGCGAAATCTTCCTTCGACATGCCGGACTGCAGGAAGAACAGGAGCCCTGTTGCCAGGATCATGCCGATGGGAACGCCGATCTGCGGGTAAGCGCCGAAGAGCCCGCGCTTCTTGATGGGAGCGTGCTCCACTGCCATCAGCGCCGCTCCTCCCCATTCGCCGCCAGCGGAGAAGCCCTGGACAACACGGAGGGTGATGAGCAGCACGGGAGCCCAGATGCCGATGGTGTCGTAGGTCGGAAGCACACCGATGAGGGCCGTGGCTGCACCCATCATCACCAGCGTCATGACCAGCACAGCCTTGCGGCCCAGGCGGTCTCCGAGGTGTCCGGCGATGGTGGCGCCGAGTGGCCTGAACAGGAAGCTGATACCAATGGTGGCGAAGGACAAGAGCTGGGCTACGCCAGGATTGGACTTCTCAAGGGGAGAAAGGAAGAGCGGAGCCAGCAAGGTGGCCGTGAGCTGGGCGAAGATGAAGAAGTCGTACCACTCGATGGTGGTGCCCACCAGTGTCCCCGCGAGTACCCGGCGCTCTTCGCGCTTGCTGCTGGGTCCTGACAGGGAGTCGACAGTGGAAGTTGCGGTCATTGGAACTCCATGGGGTGAGAGTGACTGGTCGGCGCGTGACGTGCATTAACCGACAGAACGGTCAGTTAGGAAAGGATACTACATACTGTGACCCAAAGCACAGGGCTTCCGCGTTGCGGGGCCCGGCGTGCGCGGCTCGACGGAGAGTAGGGGCGCAGAGCCGGCCCCACATCGCGTGAGTTGTGCCGTCCCGCCGAGTGAATAGACCGGGCACTTCTATAATCGGAATGATGGTTCCCATATGGAACACGCCTCGTCGACGCCGCCGCACAGCGGGCGTCCGGCCGGGAACATCCCCGCCAACATAGGATGGTCCGCATGAATCCCCGCAGCGACATCAAGGGTCCACCGGAAACAGCGACGCAAGTTCCGCCGTCGCAAACCCTGTCCAGGGGCATCCGGGCACTGGAGATTCTTGCCGCGGCCGAGCGCCCCCTCAGCATCGCGGAACTGACAGAGGCACTCGGAGTGCACCGTTCTGTCGCCTACAGAATCCTGCGGACCCTGGAGGACCACTCCTTGCTGGTGCGCGATGACTCCGGACGCGTCCAACCAGGCCCCGGCCTGTCCGTCCTGGCCCGCGGAGTCTCCCGGAACCTCCAAACCGCTGCCCTCCCGGAACTCACCCAGCTGGCCAATACCCTGCACATGACCGCTTTCGTGGCCGTGTGGGACCACCAGGAATGCGTCAACCTGGTCACAGTGGAACCCAGACATTCGGGAGCCGCCCTCGCCCAACACCCCGGAAACCGGCACCCCATCGCCACAGGCGCTCCCGGAATTGCGATCCAATCAACCATGACCGAGGAACGCTGGCAGCAAGTCGGAGCAGGAAACCCCTACCGCGCTGAAGCGCACGAGGCGCGCCGGCTGGGCTATGCAACCAGCCATGACGAAGTCATCGCCGGCCTCTCCTCCATCGCAGCCCCCATCCGGGTTCCCGGCGGGCGGCCGGCAGCGATCGCCGTCGTGTACATCCGCTTGGACCAGGACGCCGACGCCGTGGGCAAGGCGCTGGCCGCCAGCGCAGCCCGCATCGAAAGCCAACTGGCCTGAACCTTTCCTTCCAGGTCAAACGACGTGCCCCACAGCACAAGACGGCAATCATCGGTTCACCGAATACTCGAAGAAGGACAGGACAAACCCGTTCCGTCCTTCTTTTGAACACCAGAAGGAACCCATGAGCCTGAATCTTCTTGACACCTCCAACTGGCTGCCACTGGACGGCCTGGCACCCGGCTTCGATGCCAACAAGGCCCCTGCCGTGCAAGACCTGGCAGGACAACAGTTTTCCGTCCGCAGCGAAGGCGGCCCAATGACGTTCAGCTTCGACGACGAAGACGTCCAATGGGCTGCCGCCGGCCACGCGGGAACCTCCAACTACGAGGCCTTTTCCGTGGCCGAAGATCTCTACTACGCCCAATGGCGTAGCCCTGTGGACCGGGAACTTGCCGTATCCCTGGTCCTGGATCTGGCCAACGGCCGGGCGCTCTACATTGGCGCCGCGCTGGGCAGGGCAACCCCATCCAGCGTCGCAGTCCACCACGACTTCCGGGCCGGAACCCTGGAAGGATACGGCACCCTCGGCCCGGCGATCTCTGAAAGCAATGCACTCATCGGACGACGCGTCGAATGGGTCTACAGCGATGCACACGCGTACGAGCACATCTACCTCAGCCCCACCTGGTACACCTGGCAATGCCTCGCCGGCCCGGAACGGGGACTGGCAGACACTGATTCCAACACCGTCTTCCAGATACGCCCCGGGATCTTTGTCTTCACGTGGCGGGAGAAAGTCATCCCCTGCGGCTCGGTAACGGTGGCCGACCACCGGGATCCCCACGCCATCCGCTCACACGGCAGCCTCTTCGGCTGGGACGAGGCAGGAACAGAACCCGTGCACTTCACGTTTGGTGCATACGGCAGGTTGATCAGCATTACCCACCACAGCGCCGAACTGAACCCTGCCACCCACCTGAACCCTGCCACCCAACTGAACCCTGCCACCCAACTGAACCCTGCCGCCGAACTGAACCAAGCCAACGCGACTTAATCCAACTGCAGAGAACGAACGTAAGCCCCGGCGGTTCACGAACCGCCGGGGCTTACTTTGCTATCGGGCCGGAATCAGTCCTCGGCACCGTGCCCAATCCGGGCATAGAGTGCCGGCTGCGAGCGCCGGAGACGCAAGCCCCAGATCACGCCGGCAAGTCCGGGCAACAGGACCAGCATCGGCAAGACGAACGTAACGGCTGTCGACTCAGTCTGGCCCAGCAGAACGTTGAAGTTGGCCAGGATGAGCACGAAGACCACGGCCAGGAGCACAAAGCCCAAGCCCGGGGCGATAACCCTGACCCACAGGCTGGCGCCGTGTTGTTCCCGCCGGAAGAAGCCGATCACAGCCACAGAGACCACAGTCATCAGCAACACGAGGCCGATGGCACCGCTGTTGGTCAGCCAGGTGAACATGGTCAGTACGGGGTACAGTTCGCCCAGTTCGGAACCCGTTCCTGCAATGGCAAAGGCGACCGTCACGACGACGGCAATCACCGTCTGCGCCAGCGAACCGGCGAAGGGTGCACCGCTTTGCGCCCGCACCTTGGCCAGCGCCGCCGGCAAGACACGTTCGCGGCCGAGAGAGAAGAAGTAGCGGGCAACCGCGTTGTGGAAACTCACCAATGCGGCGAAGAGGCTGGTGACGAAGAGGACCTGGGCGATGTCGCTCAGCAGCACACCCCCGTTTGCTCCAAGAAAGGCGAAGATCATGTCCGGACCATTGTTGGTGGCCGTCTCTATCACGGCGGACGGTCCCGCTCCGATGGTCATGGCCCACGCCGATACCGCATAGAAGACGGCAATGATGCCCACGGCTGCAAAGGTGGCTCGGGCAACAGTTCGTTTGGGGTCCTTGGATTCTTCACCGTAGATGGCGGCGGACTCAAAGCCCATGAACGCGGCAATGCCGAAAGACAGGACGGCGCCGATGCCCGGAACAAACAGGCTCTCCGGGCTGAACGTCGCGGCGCTGATACCCTCCGGAGCCACAGCAAGGCTGATGACGTCGTACACGATGACCACCAGGAACTCGAGTGCCACCAGGACGCCGAGTACCTTGGCGGACAGGTCCACCCTGTTCACCCCCAGCCACCCAACGATGGCGATGCACACCAGCACCGGGATCCACCAGGGAACGCTGACGCCCAGCCTCGCGGACAACAGTGACGAGACCGTGAAGCCGAAGAGCCCGTAGATGCCCACTTGCATGAGGTTGTAGGCCATGAGGGCAATCAGCGATGCGCCCACCCCTGCCGGCCTTGAGATGCCCTGTGCTATGTAGGCGTAGAAGGCTCCTGCATTGGTAACGTAGCGGCTCATGGCGGCATAGCCCACGGCGAACAGCGCCAGGATTCCGCCCAGGATCAGGAAGGACAATGGCACCCCCGTTACGCCGGTGACCGCGAAGGTGGTGGTTACTCCGCCAGCAAGGACGGTCAGCGGCGCCGAGGCCGCGATGATCATGAAAGTCACGGCCGGTACGCCCAGCCGCCTCTTGGTGCCGGCGGCCGCGGCGGTCCTGCCCTTAACGGGGTTGTCCACGCTCATAGTGTGCTCCTGCCTCGGTGCCGCGGGAGATTGCGCGGCACGGTGTCTGTCATTCCGCAATCTTCCACCGCCGGGAGGTTGCGTGACTTGTCTCACACGGCAAGGTGTTTGTCGCTGCACGCAAGCACGGCGGCCCACTGGCCCCGGTGTAGAATCGTGGGCAAGCTCACGTCCGCAGGATCGGCCTTCCGGCCCCAGTGGCAGCGGCACCGCGGGCCATTGAAAGGGAGTTTGATGACCGTTGCGGCTGACACGGGCCCCGCAACCGTGGACACCATCGTGGCAGAGTCGTTCCAGGAGTGGAGCCGGGCAATCTCCGCATCGTTCGTTCCATTACTGGCCCAAGGGCCGCGTGATTCCACCTTCCACGGCACCATGCGGGCACGCGTTTTGGGACAGATCTCCGTAGTGGAGATTACGGCCGGACCCCATACTGTTCTGCGCACCCCTGAGCTGATCGCCAAGTCATCGGGGCGTTTCTTCAAACTCAGCATCCAGCTCGCTGGATCCGGCCGACTGGTTCAGGACGAACGCGAAGCCGTGTTGCGCCCTGGCGACCTTTCCATCTACGACACCTCCCGCCCCTATGAGCTAACGTTCGACGACGACTTCCGTACCCTGGTGTTGATGTTCCCGCACGTGTTGCTGGATTTGCCGGCCGAAGCCATGGGCCATGTGACGGCCTTGCGCATTCCGGGTGACGAGGGACTCGGCGAACTCATCAGCCCCTTCCTGGTGAAACTGGCAGACAACCTTGAGGCTTTGTCGGGCGCCAACGGCCTCCGCCTGGTCCACAACGCCCTGGATCTGGTGACAACGCTGTTCAACGGCGAACTCGACCAGCTGATCGAAACGGGCCGGGATCCCCATCTGCTGCTGCTGGGCCGCATCCACGATTACATTGAGGCAAACCTCGGCGACCCGGAGCTCTCCCCCGGAACCATCGCCTCGGCCCACTACATCTCCACCCGACATCTGCATGACCTTTTCCAGGAAATTGGTACCACGGTGGCTTCGTCCATCCGGCAAAGGCGGCTTGAGCGTTGCCGGCGCGACCTGAGGGATCCTGTGCTTGCAGAACGCCCGGTGACTGCCATCGCCGCGCGGTGGGGGTTCACCGATGCCGCGCATTTCAGCCGTATCTTCCGGGCCGCCTTCGGGAACTCCCCCACCGGCTACCGCAACAGCCACTGACGGCGGCCCGCGCCTCCAACGCAGCGACCGCCGTCGGGGCCGTACCGCTAGGCAGGCGCCGTCGGGGCCGTACCGCTAGGCAGCCGCCGTCGGGGCCGTACCGCGGTCCGCGAACGCAGCCATCTCGTCCAACATCGTCCGCATTAAGCGGTCCTCCAACCCTGCGGACGCCGGATGCCCCGCTCGGTTGAGCAGTTCCCCGGGATCGTCATGGTGATCGTAGAGTTCGGTGATGTCCGTTCCGAAGTACCGGGTCAGACGACCCTCAAGGGTGATGACTGTACGCATGCTGACCGGCCCCGGCAGTCCTTCCAGGCCAAAGGGCTGTTCTTCCTCCACCAAGAGCGCCTTCCGATGCTGTTCCGTCTTTCCCTCCAGCAACGGCACCAGTGACCGACCTTGGATTCCCCTGTACGGAGCGGAGCCCGTGAGTTCAAGAAGTGTCGGAGCCAAATCCGCGCTGGAAACCAAGGCCTCTGTGCGGCGCGGCAGGCTGCCCGGCACGTGCACCAGCAAAGGAACATTGGTCACTGCGCGGTAATGGACAAAGTGCTTAAGCATGAGGCCATGGTCTCCGAACAGGTCCCCGTGATCACTGGTGAACACCACGATGGTGTCCTCGGCCAGGCCTTGGCGATCCAGCTCGTCCAGGATCCGGCCGATGTGCTCGTCCATCATGGTGATCAGCCCGTACTGGGCTGCCGCAGCGAACCTGTACTGTTCCTCAGTGGCCGCCCAGGTCATGGTGGGGTCCGCATTGGGCTCACCACGGTGTTCCATCATGTCCCGCACATGCGCTGGCGAAGCTGAGTGGTCCTGCTCGAAGCCGAGAGGGAGAGGCAATTGAGCCGGATCGTAAAGATCCGAGTAGCCAGCCGGCGGCGAGAACGGGTGGTGGGGATCAGGGAAGGAAACGAACATGAAGAACGGTTGATCCTGGCCCGCGGCATCCTTCAAGTGCTCGATTGCTTTTTCGCTCACGTAACTCGTGGGGTGTACTTCGGCCGGAATGGCCGTCTGGTACACCTGGTCCCACCCGCCATACGTGCTGGATGAATTGCCTGGACCGCCCAGGGTTTCCGGATCAACACCCCGTTCCCTGGCCCAGTGCACGTAGTGCCCGCCGGGCCGGTCTCCATGCCCAATCACGAGGTCCACGTGCTGATATCCGTAGTAATCCGAGGGGAGCCCTATGAAGCGATCGTCGTGAGCTTCACGGTTTTCCCACTGATCCCACCCTGGGGAGAATGCCTGACGCCGCGCATCACTTACTCCCCGTTCCAAGAGCAGAGGATCAGCAGCCTGGATCTCGTCGGCTTGATGCGGCTCAAATTCCCATCCCATGTTTTGATGGTGCAGCTTTCCCACACCCACGGTCCGGTAGCCGCCCGCCCCCAGGGATCCGGGAACGGTCTGCGTGAGCGGGTCCAGAGTGATGCCGTTGCATCGCGTTCCATGCGCCGACGGCCACCTGCCGGTCATCAGGCTGGCACGGTTGGGCATGCAGGTGGGGTTGGCCACCGTGGCATTCTCGAAAACCACGCTTTTGGCTGCGAGCGCATCCAGATGTGGCGTCTTCACAATGACGTTGCCGCCGAAGCCCAGATGGTCCGCACGGAGCTGATCGGCGATGATGAACAAGACGTTGGGGCGGCGGTTGACGGAGGCGCTCCGCTGCCGCGTCATGCGGGCCTCTTAATGAGGGACAACACATCGGTCCGCTGCCGTGCGAACTCCGGCAATGAGCGTGTGGTGATTTGGTCACGTGGCGCAGGCAGATCCACCTCCACCACCCTGAGAACGCGCGCAGGCCTTGAACCGAGGACCACCACACGATCTGCAAGGTACACAGCTTCATCGATATCGTGGGTCACCACCAGAATCGTCATGTTGAAGTCCTTCCGGATCTTCAGGCACAGATCCTCCAGGTCAAAGCGGGTTTGCGCGTCCACTGAAGCGAAGGGTTCGTCCATGATGAGGATCTCCGGCCGGTAGGCCAGTGCCCTGGCGATCGCCACGCGTTGTTGCATGCCGCCTGACAATTGCCAGGGATACTGGTTGTCGGCATGGGAAAGGCCGACGGCGGCCAGCGCACTGTCGCAGCGCTCCTTCAGTTCCGCCGCGGGCAACTTGAGGTGCCGCAAGGGAAGCACAAGGTTCTTCCGGACGGTAAGCCACGGCATGAGAGACCGGTTGTAGTCCTGGAACACCAGGGCCATTTCCGGAGGTGGGCCACTGATGGTCCGGCCGTCAATGGCCGCCGTTCCGCTGCTGGCCGGCTGCAGCCCGGCCAGGCATTTCAGGAGCGTGGTCTTTCCAACGCCGGAAGGACCCACAATGCAGACAACTTCACCTGCATCCACAGTAAAGGTGAGGTCTTCGATGACTGTCCGGGCTTTCCCGCCGCTGCCATAGGTCTTGGCGAGGTGCGCGACGTGCAGCCGTGGCGTGGTTGCGCTGACGCGGGTTTCTGGTTGCTGTGCCATGGTGGACTTTCTGTTGTGGGTGGTGAGAGCCGGGGCCTGACGGATGCTCATGCTGCACGCGCCAGGCGACGTGATCCGATGTACCAGGACAAGACCTTGCCCCTGAGCAGGCCGAAGAGGATGTTGACCAGGAAGCCAATGACGCCCAGGAGCAGGATTCCGGCCCACATGTCGGCGGCCATGAAGCTCTGCTGGGCCAGCAAAGTCATGGCGCCAATCCCTTGCGAGCTGCCCAGCATCTCGCTGGCGATCATCACGATGAAGGCCACCTGAAGGCTCACCTGCAGCCCGGAGAAGATCTGGGGCATCGCTGCGGGAAGGAGTACATTGAGCACCCGTTCCTTTCGGCTCAGCCGGTAAACCCTTGCAACGTCCATGAGATCGTTGCTGACGCTCCGAATCCCGTCCACTGTGGCGATCATGGTGGGAAAGAACGCCGCCAGCGCAATGCTGGTCACTCGCATTTGTGTCCCGAAGCCAATGAGGGAGATGAAGATCGGCACCAGTGCAACGGGAGGAATGCCACGAAGGAAATGGATCAACGGATCGATCATCCACCGGACCGGAGGGACCAGCGCAGTAGCGAAGCCCAGGGCGACCCCGGCCACCGCTGCGATGGCGAAGCCCAGGAACAGGTTTCCCAAGCTAAGGAGTACATCGGACTGGAAGTGGTCAAACAGCCAGAGCTCCTGGAAACGGAGGAGGATGGTTTCCAACGGCGGGAAGAACGGGTCTGCGGAGTTGGCTGAGAGAAACCACCACGCCACCAACAGCAGCACGGGGATGCCTGTACCGATGACCAGGTTTCGGATTGCAAGGTTTCTCATCAGTGCACCACTTCCCGGTAGGACTCATGCCAGTGCAGTACCCGGCGCTCCGCCAGCCGGGTAGCAGCTTGGAACAACAGACCCAGGACGCCGAGGACAATCACCAAGGCGTAGAGACTGGCATAGTCACCTGCCGCTTGGGCTTGGTAAATGTTCTGGCCGAGGCCGGGCCCACCACCAAGAAGTCCTGCCACCACAGTGACCACCAAGGCCGCGGGCGCCGCCACCCGCATCGCCGTACCGATGTAGGGCATGGCACTGGGCAGCACAACCCGGGCCAGGATTTCTCCCTCGCCCATGCCGTAGGAACGGGCCGTATCACGTGCCACCGGGTCAGCGCCCTGCACCCCGTCCACAGTTTGCATGACGATGGGGAGCAAGCACCCAAAGACCACCAGGAAAAAGGACATCTCCGCGGTTGGCCCAAGGACCAGCACCGCAAGAGGGAGAATGACGATCGGCGGGACTGGCTTGAGGAATTCCAAGACTGCCGCGGTGGCGTAGCGGACGGGTTCGAAGCTGCCAACGAGCAACCCAAGGGCTACTCCCGCCACAGCCGCTACCGCCAAGGCGAGCAATGCCACACCGAGGGTGGCACCCAAGGATGACCAGAAGGCGCCTGTCCCCAGGATGCTGGCGAGAGTTGCGAATACTGTGGTTGCCGCGGGCAGGGCGTTTCCTGCAAGGTTCGCTGCGGAGAGAATCTGCCAAATAACGAGGGCGCCGGCGATGCCCACCGCACTGAGCGCATAGGGGTGGATGGATACTTTCATGATGAATCTCCCACGTCGCTTCCGGCCTACTTGCCGAAAATAACGTCGGCGGGCAGCTTCACAGGTGCACTCAGGAAGCCAAGATCAGCAAGGTTGTTGTTGGCCCGCTCGATGTCTTCCATGCGAACCTCCTCCGGCCAGTAATTCACAGCGCCCGCTTTGACCACGTCCAGCGGTGTTTTGGTGATCTCGGCGCTGAGTTGCTGCGCTTCATCGGTGTGGCCGTTGGCGTAGGCATTGGCTTTGTAGATGGCAGTCTTGAAGGCCAGCAGTGCCTTCTCCTTGGACTTCACGGTTCCGGAGCCAGCTACCCAGAGGCCAATGGCCCCCTGCTCGAAAAACTCGACGCCGGGCGACGCCAGAAGCTGGTTGCCTTCAGATACCCCTTTGGACGTAAACGGGGCAACCAGCGATGCGGCGTCAACGCGCCCGGAGTTCAACGATTGGAGCGCCGAGGACGGGTCAAGGACCATCCAATTCACTTTGGCGGGATCTCCCCCATCGTCTTTGACCAGTTTGCTGACCGTAACCTCCAGCTGGGCCTTCCGGGCAGGAACACTGACGCTCTTGCCTTCCAGGTCCTTCGGCCGGGTAATGGTGGACGCCTTCTGGACAAGGAGGCCTGTGTCGTCAACGCGTTTGAGGTCACTGGATTCTCCTGCTCCATCTTTGTAGCCGTCGGCGGCAGCCACAATCTTGAGTGGTACGTTCTGGCTGAGGGCATTCAGCAGCGGGATGGAGGGCGTGTAGGTGAGGTCAATCTGGCCGCTCTGTGCAGCAGCAATGCCCGCCGGCGGGTTGGCTATCACGGAAATCTCGACGTTGAGACCCTGCTCTTTGAAATATCCTTTGTCAGCCGCGAGGCGAATGCCGGCGTCGGACCCGATGCCGATGGTACCTACCTTGAGGGTTGTGGTGCCGTCGGCGGCGGGTGTGGCGGCAGGGCCCGAACCGCCCCCGCAGCCTGCAAGAGCCATGGAAAGGGCTGCGGCCACGGCCAAAGGAATAGTGCGTCGCATATGGTGCTCCTTGAATCACGAAGGGTGGAACGGATAGGGATGGTTCTAGCGGGTTGATTGGTGGACTGCGCGGCCACCACTGAGGGTGAGCCTGACCTCGTTGTCGAGGAGCTTCTCAATTTCTTCGTCGGCCGGCCACGGGTTGGACAGGAGACACAGGTCAGCCGTCATGCCAGGGACAAGCGCGCCTTTGACGTGTTCTGCGTGGTCCTGCCACGCGGCGTCGATGGTCATGGCAGCGAGCGCCTGCAGGCCGGTGATCCGCTCGGGATCCCCCGGCGCACCAGGCGTGGAACGAGTGGCCCGGCGGACGGCAGCCACGACGGTGCGCCGCCAATCCGCACTTGTCACCGGGGCGTCAGAAGCGAGGTTGAATCGAACGCCTGCTTCGAGGGCTGAATGCAGGGGCTGATGATGGGAGAACCGGTCCTCGCCGAGCACGCGCCGCATGATGTCACCGGCTTCCTGGCGGATCAGGGGGTTGGTGCTGTAGCCGATCCCGTGTGCAGCCATGCTTGCCAGGGTGTCGGCGTCGCTGAAGGCACCATGGATGACGTAGTGACGTTGGCCGGCACCTCCGGCGTTTTTGGACGCAGCGATCATGGCCTGGACGGCCACCGCGGTGGCCGCGTCTCCGGTGGCGTGGACACCAGCTTGCAGCCCGGCATCATTAATGAGCTCCAGGATCTTGTTGAGCTCCTTGACCCGCTCTTCATCGCTGGCGCCTTGGATCACCAGGCTTCCATGCGTACAGGCTTTGCCATAGGGCTCACTCATCCACGCCGTGCCGCTGCGCGGAATACCATCAGCGAAGACCTTGACGCCGGCAATCCGCAACTGCTGCGGATCAATGCCGCGGTCAGCAAAGCATTCACCCAGTCCGCTGGACAGGCCATCTGCAACGGCGCGGGCGTTGGCTCCCCCCGTTCCTGCGAAGAGCATCAGGACGTTGATTCTTAGCGTCAGTTTGTCCGCCGCGGCGAGGTCGCCCAGTAACTCAAGTGCCGCCGTCGAACCGGCACCATCCATGAGTCCCGCGCTGGCTGGACCCAGGCCGGGATCAGTGAGGGAAGTAATTCCCAGTGAATGCAGCTCCTGCTGGAAATTCATCAGAGCCGGCCTCAACGTGGATGCGGGAACGGGCGGCATTGCGCGCGACAAAAGCTCCATGGCTCCGTCCTGTAGCAGGCCCGTGGGGCTGCCGTCAGCGTTCCTGGCCACCACGCCGCCGTCGACGTCCGGCGTTTCAGCGGTGATACCCGCCCGGCGTAACGCCTCCCGGTTAGCCAGCAGCTGATGGCCCGTGCTGTCGAATGCCACGAGCGGTGCGCCGGGCCGGCAATCAAGCAGGTTGCCTGAAGCCGTACCGAGGATGGCCTCGTCCCAACCATGGGCACGAACCCAGCCGTCCTCCCCCGCGGGTGCCGCGTTGACAACGTCGACGACGGCCGCCCAGTCCGGCGCCGCAGCCGGATCCACCCGCACATAGCCATGGGCGGCCATGGCTGCTGAAACGAAATGCAGGTGGGCATCGTTGATGCCCGGAATAACTGCCCCACCGGCAGCATCAATAACCGTGGTGTTGGGGCCGGTCATGTGACTCACTTCGTGGCGGCCAAGCCCTGCAATTCGGCCGTCCTTGACAGCGATGGCACCAGCCATTCGGTGTGGTCGCGTCGGGTCCATGGTGTGGACCGCGGCATTCACGATCACCAGATCAGCGAAATCCTGCATCGATTCTCCTCAGGTCACCGCACCTAAATGTGATGCGGACAACGTTCCTGAAAGAAGTATGTCGCTTGACTTGGTCACTTGACTAGGTTTTGACGTAAAATTTCTCCAAGAGGACATTTTCACCTCGACGGCACGGCCACAGGGCAGTCCTGGCGGATAACGCCTACGATCGATGAGACCGCCGGGTTGGTGGACTCAACCAAGGGTGGAATGAACAAGAAGAAGGTGAGTGCATGGCCAGGGTTCCCGCCGAGGAAAGGCGGCTGCAGTTCGTCGAAGCCGCGGCCAGGGTGATCGCCCAGGATGGACTGGCGTCGGCGACTACACGTCGGATCGCCAGTGAAGCCGACGCCCCGCTTGCAGCCTTGCACTACTGTTTCCGGAGCAAGGATGAGCTCCTTGAGGAGGTCTACAACTTCCTCAGCCGGGACTACGCCAAAGCCCTGGAACCTGTGACCGACCCTGGAATGGGACTGCGCCACATGGTGGGCGTCCACGCCCGGCGCATCTGGAGCCGTATGCTGGAGAACCCGCATGAGCAGGTCACCACGTTTGAGCTGTTGCTCCGGCGCTTCCGGGTGGAAGCCGAAGACCAGCCGCAGGCATTGCTCATGAACCGCTCCATGTATGACGGCTGGGTCAGCTCAACCCTCGAGTTGTTCCGCGGCGCTGCTGAGGCAGCCGGGGAACCCGTCCCGGATAATCTGGAGGACATCACCCGGTTGTTCATCTCCGGCATTGATGGCATCAGCATGCAGCATTTGGCCGACCCCGACGAACAACGGTCCCAGCGGCTGGTGGAACTCATGGCCCGGTCCCTCGCCGGAGCGCTCGACTACCCCTGAGCCTGGCGCTTCATCACCAGGGACGTGACGACCCCCAGGAGCAGCAGGCCCGCGGCAGCCGCCATGGAAACAACGAACGCCGCAGCCGGCCCCTGCGTCTCGGCCAGCTGCCCGGCCAAGTAGGAGCCCAACGCGGTTCCTGCGACGATGCCGCTGGCAAGGGCCGTCATCACCGTTGCCATTCGGCCCGCGGGGGCCACCACGCCCCCGATGCTGAACACCGTCACCATCACAGGTCCCACCGGAATGCCCAGTATCAGCAGGACAAAGACCATTGGCCAGATTCCGGCTGGGAGCAGGAGCAGCAGCGACAAAACCGACATGGCCAGCGCCGCGGCAACCCAGCGCGAAGCAAGGCTGAATCGTTGTGGCCAGAACGCAACAGACAACGCCGCCACGGCCGAGCTGAGGCCCATTACCGCGTAAAGGAGCCCCGCGATCTCCGCATTTGCGTACTGCGCGGAGAAGGCACTCAGCGCGTTCTGGGTTGCCCCAAAGAAAGTACCCATGCACACCATGGCCACCACCGGGACAGCCACCACTGCGTTGGCCCAACGGCTGCGCCGCTGAGGATTCGCCTGGCCGCTTTCCGCACCGGAATCAACGACGCCGGCAGTCGGCTTCCGGGGTGCCGGCGCCACAGCCTGCTGGCTGGGATGGACAGCGAAAGCGGGGACCAGCGTGATGGTCATGACGGCCGCCAGCGCGAGCGGCAACCACGGCGCCACCAAACTGGCCAGGACACCAACCAAGGCCGGCCCAAGCACAAAGGTGATCTCGTCAGCGGTGCCTTCGTAGGAAAGGGCAGTATCCAGATCGGCACGGTTGGCTGCCACACTTTTGCTTCCGGCGCCCGCGCCAGGGGAAAGATTGCGTGTGGTCAGCGCCATCCACCGTACCCTGGCCATCGGGCCTACCTGCGGACAGCTTGCACCAGCAAGGAAGGCGGCAACCAGCACTCCCGCGGCATCACTAACGGATCCGTAGCCGGGCGTGATGTAGGCGGCAGCGAGGAGTCCTGCTACGGCGAGGGTATTCACCACAGCCGCCACGAGGAGCACCACCCGCTGCCCTGCACGGTCAGCCAGGGACCCGAGGACCGGGGCCCCCAGCGCTGAGCCAATGCCCACTGCCCCTGCAGCCATGCCACCGATGGCATACGAGTGGCTCACCGCTGTCACCAACGTCAGGGTACCGACAGTAAGCATGGCGAGCGGAAGCCGGGCAAAGAGGCCCAACGGCAGGAATCCGGGGCCCGCCAGTTCCGGAAGCCGGGCGAAACGGCCTGGCAGACGTGAGGGGCGTGGGGGTGCAGATGACGAGGGCTTGGAGGCCACTGAAGATTTTTCCATTAATCCGGGTTCGCTAAAAGGTGCGCATCGTCCCTCCTCCCGATGCGCGCGACCCGGTGTAACGGGTTAAGTCTATCGGATAGCCGTCAGACCGGAGCTACCTCGGCAATTCGCACCGTGGACCCCTGGCGTCCCTTAAGCACCTGCAGTTGGCTGGTGATGCGCTGCTTCATTTCCGCAACATGACTGACAAGGCCCACTACCCTGCCGCCATCGCGCAGACCTTCCAAGGCATCCATGACCTGCTCCAGTGCTTGCTCATCGAGACTGCCGAAACCCTCATCGACAAACAACGTCTCAATATCCACGCCGCCGGCCTCCTGTTGAACCACGTCTGCAAGACCCAAGGCAAGAGCCAAGGAAGCCATAAATGATTCCCCGCCGGACAAGGTGGACGTGTCACGGTGCTGGCCCGTCCACTCGTCAACGACTTCCAATCCGAGTCCGGACTTAGCGCCCCGCGCGGCCTTCGCGTCGGTGTGTTGCAGCGTATAGCGGCCGTCGCTCATGGCAACGAGCCTCTCCGACGCGGCGATGGCTACCTGCTCCAGACGCGCGGCCAGGACATAGCTGTTCAGGCTCATCCGGTAGTTGTTGTCTCCTGCCCCGCGTACCGTGTCTGCCAGATCAGCCAGGACGCGGGCCTTTTTACGCGGTTCTTCACCGGACGCTGCAAGGAGATGATAGTCCGCGCGGAGCTGTACAACGGCCTCCGCGGACTTCCCGGCCAGGCCTGCTGCCAGAGCCGCGGACCGCGCATCCTCGGCGGCCTTGTTTGCAAGCAGCTTTGCTTCAGCACGTGCGGCCTCTGGCATGGGCAGTTCGCCGATGCTGGCTTCCTTCGCCGCCAGAACCAGGTCCTCACCGGCAAACAATTCATCCAGGCGGGATGTCTCAGCGTCGAAATCGGCAAGGTCTTTCTCCAAGCCCACCACGTCTGCGGGTGAGAGAAGCTCCCGACGGGCTTCCTCTGCAGAGTGGAATCCCGATTCCGGCAAAACCCGATCCAGTGAAGCAGCGGCGTCACGTTGGAGCTGCCCGGCACGTTCCAGTTCCTGGTCCGCTTCGGCTGCCGCCTGAAGGTATGCACGCTCTGCGGACAAGGCTTCCAAACGTTCACGAAGGCTGGGGAAGTCGCCCCGCAAGCCTGCCAGCTCGGTGGCCAGGGCTGAGTGCTGTTCCTCAAGCAGCAAGATGGCCGCCGATGCCTGGGCAGCTGCGCTCACAGCCCCCGAGTGTTCCTGGCGCGCGTTGTCAATGCGCTGTGTGAGGGCCTGGTGCTCTCCACGAAGCCCCTCCAGCATGACCGCTGCCTCACGGGACTCAGACGCCAGTGCTTGGGCAGTCACAAGCATCGCCTCCGCTTCGGCGGCATCCAGGGAACCGCCTTGAGCCACCAGCCCGGCGAGAAACTGCGCTGCGGACGAAACCTTCCCGGCGAGGATCCCCACGGCTTTTTCACTTGTTTCAAAGTACAGCCTGGCGTCCTCCTCGTCTTGGGCGAGTGAGAGTGCCGACCGCACGGCAGCGGCAGGACTGGGGTGGTCCGCACTGCCACAAACAGCGCATGGCCGGCCAGCTTCCAAGGCCGCTGCCAGTTCCCCCGCCGCGTTGGCAAGCCGGAGCTCACGGATGTCCAGCCATTGTTGCCGAAGGTCCTGCGAGGCGGACCTGGACTGGAGGTGCTCCGCAGTGATAGTTTCCAGCTCCGCGGCTGCGGTGCTGTGGCGGGCTACGATGCCCACCCGTTCAGCAGCCGCCACTGCCTCCCGCTCCCGTTCCGCGAGCATGCCGGCCAGTGGCTCCAGCGGCCGGATCCGTGACTCCACCGTTGCTGCATCGCCAGCCAACTGTTCCAGGGCAGAGGCTGCTGATTCCGCAGCCCCTTGATGGCCGGTCAGTTCATCACGTTGAGCGGCGAGGCGGTCTGCGACGTCCAACATGCGATGTTCCTCTGGAAGACGGGCTTCAAGAACCGCATGGGATGACTTCACCACGTCAAGGGCCGCGGCAGGGTCAGCTGCGTCCACTCCCGCGGCCGCCAGTTTCTCCCGGGCTGCTGTAACCCGTGCGACGGCAGCTGTGACTTTGCGGGCGGCCGCATCCACGGCTTCGATCTGGCCGCTCAAAACAGCGGCGCGACGGTGCTTTCCGAGCGCTTCCCTGTTCTCAAGCGCGCGAGGAGCCGTCAACTCATTCAGGACCCGCCGCTGCTTTGCTGCGGCGAGGCGCCCGTGACGCAGGGATTTCTCCTGGGCTTCCTGGAAGCTCGCCGCAAGGCGGGCAGACAGGGATTCTGCCTCACTGGCTAGGTCAACCCGGCGCTTCAGTTCATCCTTGACCGCCGCTTCCACCCCGGCGAGCCACACTGTTGGTTCCTCGTGCGCAGGGAAGGGTTCGGAAGGGCTTGCCGCTGCTAAGCCGGCACCCTGGGCCTTGCCGTCCAGGGCGTTGGCATCCAGGGCGTCTGCTTCCTCGCTGCCAGCGGCAGAAAGGCCTAACTGGTCCCGCTCTGAGGCAACCCTGTCCAGAAGTGCCTTGAGCTCTGTTGCGTTCTCCCGCACGGCGTGGGCCGCCGAAGCGGCTTGCTGGGCGAGTTGCCGTTCAACAGCCTCGAAGCGTTGCGTGCCGAACAGTTTCTGCAGAAGTTCCAGACGATCGCTGGCCTTGGACCTCAGGAATGCCGCGAAGTCCCCCTGTGGCAGCATCACCACCCGGGTGAACTGTTCGCGATCCATACCCAGGACGTCGGCGAGTTCTGCACCCACTTCGTCATTTCTGGATGACTTTTCTTCCCAGCTGCCGCCTACCCGCTCACGGAGGAGCGTCTTGGCCTGCTGTGTAGTGAAGCCGTTGCGACCGCGGGCACTGGGCCGTTCCCATGCAGGTGACCGCGATACCTCGAAACGACGTCCGCGCGCGGAAAACTCGCAGACCACACGGGGTTCTGCCCCGGGGGCCGCATGGTCGCTGCGAAGCCGCTTTCCGTCTTGGCGGGCACCGGGCACCGATCCATAAAGGGCGAAGCAAATGGCGTCGAGGATGCTGGTCTTGCCGGCCCCGGTGGCGCCATTGAGGAGGAAGAGTCCCTGTGCACTCAGCTGGTCAAAGTCGATGTGCTGGGGCGTGGCAAACGGACCGAACGCTTCAATGTCCAAGCGGTGTATTCTCACAGCTCCGCTTCCTCCAACCGAACAGCCTCGAGGGCCTCGCGCAGTGCAGCTTCTTCGGCGTCGCCGGCCGTGCGATCACGGACATGTTCCAGGAAACCGCAACAAACCCCAAGGTCGTCCTCGGCCTCCGCAAGCCGACTGCTGTAGCTGGTCTTGGACCGGGCTTCAGCGCAATCGGGATCGAAGGCAAGAACCAAGGTCCCGGGGAAGCGGGCACGCAGCTTTTCCATGGCCTGCGCGGGACGTTGCGCGTCCGTCAACGTGATCTGGCAATACGCGCTTTCCGCCCAGGAGTACTCCACGGAACCAAGCACGTCATCCAGTGTTCCGCGCAGCACGGCCAGGGCCTTTGGCGCTTCCCAGGTCACGTCCTGAACCCCGGTCACTCCGTCGGCGTCGATGTCCACCAGCCAAGCGCCCTTATGGTGCTTGGCCTCTGAGAACGAATAGGCCAGGGGTGAACCGGAGTAGCGGACGTGGGGCGCCAACTCCTGCCGACCATGCAGATGGCCCAGAGCGGTGTAGGAGAAGTTTTCAAAGAGGTCCAGGGGAACTGCTCCCAGCCCGCCGATGCTCAGGTCCCGCTCGCTCTCGGAGGTAATGCCTCCGCTGGCAAAAGTGTGTGCCAGGACCACGGGATAGACGGGCCCTGATGCGCTGCGGGCCTCAACATCCCGATGGATCTTCTCCACTGCCGCGGAGGTGACATCAAAGTGATTGGCATTTTCAGCGCCCAGACGTTCAGCCACGAGCCGCGGCTCAAGGTACGGGATGCCGTAAATGGCAACCACGCCACCGCCAGTATCATCTTTGCCGTTTCCATCCCCTTCAAGAGGGACCAGAACCGGCACATCAAGGTCCTCCACCCGCGTCCTCAGGTGCACTCCCCCGCGTTCCAGCAGGCGGGAGGCAAAGCCAAGCCTGATGGCGGAGTCGTGATTGCCGCTGGTGAGTACAACGCTGGCTCCGGCCTGCGTGATGCGTACAAGGGCATCGTCCAGCAGTTTCACGACATCCAGCCCAGGCAGCGCGCGGTCGTAAACGTCGCCGGCTATCAGGACGACGTCAATGGATTTGGCTTCGACGAGCGACACCAACTGGTCCACAAAGCTGCGTTGGGCTTCAAGCATCCCAACGCCGTGGAAGGACCGGCCAAGATGCCAATCGGACGTGTGAAGTAACCGCATATTCCCAAGTTATCCGGGGCCCCCGACATTAAAGCGGAGGCCAGCCGTCCGTCGTCGAACCCGTCCGGTTCTTAGCCCTTTTTACCGTCGAAGAAATCGCGTGCGTCGTCGTTGGCCGACGCAACCGGAGCCTCAGCCGCCGGAGTGGGTTCAGCCTTGGCGTCCGCCGTTTCCTGCTTGCCCCCGATGACAACGGTTTTCACGCCGTCCTCGGTGGGGTCCTCGTCGGCGTCGAAGGAGTCGTTGACGCCATCATCGGTGCTGCCGGCGAACTCGTCGGGGCTGGCCACGGTCGACAGGCCCCGGAAGCCTCGGAAAGCGAGTCCGGCAAGCGCGGCGCCCATCAGCGGCGCCACCCAGAAGAGCCACAGGCCCCCCAGCGCCCAGGATGAACTGAAGAATGCCTGGGCTGTTGCACGCGCCGGGTTGAAGGGAAGGTTACCCAGGACCTGGCCGAGCTGAAGCAAAACTGCCATGGCAAGGCCCACCGCAAAGGGGGCCAAGGTGGGAACCGCCCGGCGTCCGGCGGTAGCGCCAAGGAACACTGCCACCAACAGGGCCGAACCAAGGACTTCAACCAGCAGAACCCCGGCCATCTGCGTTTGGGCGGCGGCATGCTCGCCAAAAGCCGGGGACACGACGTCGAACGCCGCCCTGGCATCTGTCAGGACCGGAACCGTGGTCACCACGAAGTACATCAGCGCCGCGCCAACCACGCTTCCGATGATTTGCGCCGCAACGTAAGCTACGGCCGCCACAGCCCGGATTCGGCCGGCAATCAGATTGCCCACAGTGATCACCGGGTTGAAATGGCCGCCGGAGACGTAGCCGAAAGCCAGCATCGCGACCGTCACGGTGAGGCCGGTCGCCAGGGCTACCGGCAAAGGCGCACCACCGGGATTGGAAAAGATCCCCACACCTACAGCGGCGACCACAACGAACATCGATCCCAGGGCTTCAGCCGACAGCCGGGCAACAAGTCCCGGTTGGGGTTCGGAAGTGGCCTGCACAGGAGAGGTCATGGTGAGTGTGTCCTTACGGTTGGTGTGAAGCAGGTCTGGCCTGCCGCATAGGGCTGCACAATGATGTGCCATGGGTATTCCCCGGTGAGAACCTGGGGCCCTTGAGCATTTTGCCAGCCGAGTCTGGGCAGTTGCTGAATCCTGCCTCCGAGCTTAGCCGCCCAACGCAATTGCCGCGATTGCAGTACCCCCGAGGCCCATCACTGCCAGAGTACTGACCAGCACCAGCCGCGCCGATGCCGGCCCGGTACCCGTCTGGAGCTGGCGGGAGCGGACCCAAACCACCGTGGCCAGCACGATGGTGGCAGCAGCAGCCATCAACGCGCAGAGACCTTGGTAGTCGAGCCCCGGGAGGCCCGCCACGAGGTTCCCTGTGGACGGTTCGGAAGTAAGCCAACTGCGCCAGATGAACAGGTCCACCACAACCAGAGAGATCAGCGTCCGGCGCCACGCCAACGTGGTGCGCTCCGGCTGCAAGCCGGGGTCGCGGACTTCCACGCTTACCGAGCCACCAAAATCAGCACAGCGAAGGCAAACGCCGCTACAGCCACCACGATGGTCATGAACAGCATCACCCGGGAGAAAGGAAGCGCTTGGTCGTTGCGCATCGCTGCCTCCATCTGTCCCCATCGGCGGTAGGACAAAGCGGCCAGGCCTGCACCGACGAGTGCCAGCAGGACGCACAGGACCAATCGGACGGGCGTCGGCGCGATGTTCGGCGCCAGTTGGTCAACGGCTACGGCACCTGCGAGCAACGCCAGGGAGGTGCGGATCCATGCCAGGAAGGTACGTTCATTGGCCAACGAGAACCTGTAGTCAGGTGTCTTGCCTGTTCGTCGCCAAGCAGGTTCGCGCACGTTGTCTCTCCAAGGGTTTCATCGGTGCCGGCAGCTTCATCACCATACCAGCGCAGCTTGGTGGGCACGGTAAGTTACTGGCATGAGTGTTGAAGCTTCCTCCCCCGCCGCGCCGTCCTTCGAATCCAGGGTTTATGGGTCACTTTTGGGTGGCGCGCTGGGTGATTCCCTTGGCTATGAGGTGGAGTTCGATTCCCTTGCGGCGATTCGGGGACGCTTCGGTGCTGCAGGCCTGACCTCCTTTGGACAGCTCGACGGCGGCAGCCACTTCTCGGACGACACCCAGATGACGTTGTACACCGTTGATGGGTTGGTGGAAGCCCTCGAGTGGGCGAACGACGGCGTGGCAGCCGACGAAATCGCCTGCCTGTGGCTGGCATATTTGCGCTGGCTCGGCACCCAGGACGTCGCTGTCTCAGCCTCCGCCCCCGTCCCGCAGCCGCGGTGGATCGACACCCAGGACGTTCTGCGGCACCGCCGCGCACCGGGGAACGCCTGCCTGAGTGGCTTGGCAACCGGTGAGATGGGAACGGTGGCCCGGCCGGTGAACCCCGATTCGAAGGGATGCGGCACCGTGATGCGCTCGGCTCCGTTCGGGCTCATCCCGCACATCTCGCGGGAAGCTGTCTACAAACTCAGCTCCGACGCTGCCTCGCTCACGCACGGGCATCCATCGGCGCGGCTCAGCGCAGCTGCGTTCAGCCTGCTGATCCATAACATCGTGGCCGGCAGCGATATCCGCAGCGCCGCCAACGAGGCGCTCGTGTTCGTCAACGGAGTGCCCACCAAGGCGCCCGAGCTGGGTGGGAAGTTGGAAGCTGCCCTGCAGCTGTCCGCCGAGCCCACAGCGTTGGGTCCGGAAGAACTGATATCAACGCTCGGCGAGGGTTGGGTCGCCGAGGAGGCACTCGCCGTCGGGCTCTATGCTGTCCTGTCCACCAGCGGCAATAGCCCTGCCGAGCATTTCCGCAAGGCGATCGCGGTGGCCATCAACCACAATGGCGACAGTGACTCCACGGGTTCCATCGCCGGGAACATCCTGGGGGCCCACTACGGGGAGCAATGCCTCCCCGCTGATTGGCTGGAGGCGTTGGAGGCCCCTGAGGTTATCCGTGGCATGGCAGACCGGCTGCTCGCCGTGACCACCGGCTGAGGGGCACTACGCCCCGCTGCCAAGTAGCCCTGCTACGCGCCGCGCAGGGCGATGTTGTTGCATGCCTCGCATACTTCAGCGGGAATAAGCCCCAGGCGCTGCAGGAACCCGAAGATGGCGCAGCCAAGGCAAAAGCCCACCAACGATTCCAGCGACGCTGCCACGATCAACATCGCAAGCAGTACCCACGCCGCCGGCTGGAAGCCGGTGAAGAACAGGACGACGGCGGCACTCGTCAGGGCGGCACCGATGCCTTGGGCGAAACGCTTGGGAGGACCGGCCACCAGCTTGGCGTGCCCGATCCGCGGCGCCAGCACTTTGACCGACAGCAGGGCCAGCGGGGAGATTCTGGGACCAAACAGCACCCGCAGCCAGAAGCCGGCCGCCAGGGCGATCAGCCCCCAACCCCATCCGGTCAGCAGTGTGGCGACTGCCAGCACAGTAACCAGCCCAGCCGTGATCCGGGCCGCATATTCGTTGACGGGGTTGGGAAAAGCGAAAACAGCCCGCCAATCAACCCCGCTGTTTCCGGAAGTGTCCGCAGATTGGCGCGCCGGTGCTTGGGGAAGGCTGGGCTTGGTCATGCACCAAGGCTAGGAGCGCTGCTCCACTGACCGAAAGCATTGTTGCGCACTATGACCCGAAGGCCCCTCTAGGCGCCGCCCACCATCTGCAGGAACTCACCCTCAGAGACCACCTCGATCTGCTGACCTTTCGCGTGCAGTTCAAGGACCCGTTTTGCCTTGCCTGTGAGACGACCGGCCCTCAAGTCACCTGCCACAAAACCGTCGCCAACAATAAGCACTGTGGTTCGTGCAGTTACGCGGCTCTCGGGCCGCGCGCCCATGTCTGCGGCCCGGGATTTGGCTTCCGGCCGCGTGATGGCGAGGTCACCCGTGAACACCACGGTCTGTCCAAAGAGTGGATGTCCCGGTTCGGCTGCGGGGTTCGGCAGGGGGTTGGGTCCTTCCTCCGGCCAAGCCGACCAGCCGCTGGGTCCGCCAAGGGCCCCCTCCAGGTTTCGTTCAAGGGAACTGCCCGTCCTGGCCGCGAGCGCTGACATGGTCGCCTTGGAGAGGCCTTCAGAGGGATGGAATGCCGGCTGATGGGGCAGGTTGAGGCCCAGCGACAGATATAGCTCCGCAACGCTGTTCGCATTGTTGCGCCGGGCTATATCCACAAGGATGCCCGCGCAGGCACGGGCATCCTCCGCTGCGTCGTGGTGGTTGACCAGGGGGACCCCCGCCTCTTCGGCGGCATAGGGCAGGGAGTTGGACACCAACGAGTAGCAGCGGCGGGAGAGCATCACCGTACAGACGTAGTGATAGGCAGGTCCGGCCAGGCCGGAGACTTCCAGGCCCGACCGGATAACGCCGAGGTCGAAGGCTGCATTGTGGGCGGCCAGGACATCACCGCCGATGAAGGCCCCAATTTCCGGGAAGAGCTCGCCGAACCTCGGGCGGCCGGCCACGTCTTCGGCGCGGATGCCGTGAATACGGGTGTTGTGGAACTCGAAGTGATCGTGGTTCTCCGGGGGACGCATCAGCCAGGATGCTTCTTCCACCACAATTCCATTGCGGACCTTGCTCAGGCCTACCGAGCAGGGCGATCCCCTGAAGCCGTTGGCTGTTTCAAAGTCGATCGCCGTAAAGTCCAATGCCACTGGACAAGGTTACCGCCGGAAAAGCCCGCCCCTGCCGATTTGCGCGGCGGGGCGGCCCTTCCGGCCAGTATTGTGGCGAACGCTACATCACGGTGTTGCCCGCCGCAGCGTTGAGTATGATCCGGCCGCCAAGACAACGCAGAGCAACGCGGCCCAGCCACTGATGCTCAATGGCGTTTGTTGGGCGAACCATGCCCCAACATAACCCCACCATTCGAGCAACGTGGTGAGGGCTGCAAGGCCGATCAGGACCACTGCCGACCCCAAGGTGGAGACCAGGGTTCCGCTGGTCCCCCACCGCTTGAAAATCGTGGCGAACCAGAACCCGATGATGAACATGAACATCATCACCACGAAGAAGAAGGCTGCGGTGGAGTACCAAGGACCGTCCGTGACCCAAGGAATGCTGAAGAAGTAGCCGTAGACTCCCCAGCCATTGGTTGCCTTCTCGATGACGCCACCCAGCAAGTAGAGCCCCGTCATCCCGACGGCGATGAGTGAGAAGAGGCTCAAAGTTCCCAGGTAGAAGGCGCGGCGGCTGATGCTCAGGCCTTGGGAGAACGGGAAAACCAAGGTCATGCTCTGGATGCCGAGGACGAGGAAATACCACATAGGCGCTTGGCTCCCTCCCCCGTACTTGCCTTCCTGGACGGGAATCAGGGCGAAGATGGCGAGTGACATCAGGAATGAAGCCAGCAGGATGGTCAACGGCCATCCGATATACGTCCATTTGTTGATCAGTTGCATCCGGGCAACTGCTACGGTCCTGCTCATCGCCTTGCCTCCAACGTGTCATCGGAGAAATCTCCAGTGCCTGCTGTGTGGCCGGCACCACCGGCACCGGCCATGGTCTTGCGGACCACCAATTGCTGCAGGGAAACGGGCGATAGTTCAAGGCCCAGTTCCTGCGCTTCGGCGCGTTCCCGGCTACCAAGGGACTCATCGACGGTCACTGATGCCAGCGACCCCAACGTTTCGCGGTGCAGGATCTTCCGGCCGGCCAGGAATGCGTCAACCTTCTCGGCAGAGCCTGAAACGGTGACGGCGGAGCCGCGGATTTCCTCGGCATCGGCATCCATGATGATCCGGCCGCGGTCGATCACCACCACGTGTTCCAAGAGGTTCGCCACTTCATCAATGAGGTGCGACGAAAGGATGATGGTGCGCGGGTGCTCTGCGTAGTCCTCCACCAGCCGGTCGTAGAACAATTGGCGGGCGACGGCGTCGAGCCCCAAATACGGTTCGTCGAAGAACGTCAGTTCCGCGCGCGAGGCAAGGCCGATAATAACTCCGACGGCGGATAACTGACCGCGCGAAAGCTTCTTGATCCGCCGTTTGACGGGAAGCTGGAAGTCCGCAGCCAATCTGTCCGCGAGCCCCTGGTCCCAGTTCTTGTAGAACAGCGCAGCGGAGCGAAAGGCGTGCCGCGGCTGGAAATCATCCGGGTATTTCTGCGATTCACGGATGAAGCAGATCCGGGACAGGACGGCGTCGTTCTCGTAGGCGTTTGCGCCAAAGACGAGCGCTTCCCCGGAGGTGGCGAAAGCCTGGGCAGTAAGTACGGACATCAACGTGGTCTTGCCGGCGCCGTTGCGTCCCAGCAGGCCGTAGATACGGTTCGCAGAGAGGCTGAGGTTGACGTTGTCCAGAGCGTTGAGGTCTTTGTAGTGCTTGATCAGGTTACGGGCCTCGACGATGGTGTCGTTCACAGGGCCGCGCTCCTTTCCTTGTCTGTCCCGGGTTCCGGGACAAGCCCGGAGCTGCGTTCAATCATGGTGTTCAGCTGCTCTGCCGAGATGCCCAGTTTCCGGGCCTCCAATGCCAGCGGCTTGACGTACTGTTCGAAGAACTCCTCGGTCCGGCGGGCTACCAGCTGGGACCGCGCCCCGGTCGCTACGAACATCCCTATCCCCCTGCGTTTGTAGAGAATTCCTGAATCCACCAGCACATTGACGCCCTTGGCAGCAGTTGCCGGGTTGATGCGGTGGAAGGCTGCGAACTCATTGGTGGAGGGCACTTGGGATTCTTCGGCCATGCTGCCGTCCACAATTCCGTTCTCAATGAGTTCGGCGATCTGCATAAAGATCGGCTTGCTGTCATCGATCATGAGCACCACCGCCTTACTGGTTCATTACTCATGTAACTAACCATATAAGCAACTAAGCCGATGTCAAGAGATTGCCGGAACAGTCGCCGCAACAGCGGTCAAGTAGGCTTGTGGGGTGATCTTTTCTGCGATAAGCGACCTTGCCGTATCCACTTTCGGAGGCGCAGGCCCGGTTCAGCCGTCCATGGCGTCATTCCTGCCGGACTGGTTGAACCCCCAGATCTTCCTGGCCGATCCCGCCCTTGCACCGTGGGTTGTGCTGCTGGTGTGCGGCATAGTCTTTGCTGAGACAGGCCTGCTGGTGGGCTTCTTCCTGCCTGGAGACTCCATGCTGTTCACCGCGGGGCTCCTGGTTGCCACAGATACCATCAAGTTCAACATCTGGGCCTTGGCTGGGCTCATCATTGTCTCTGCGATCATCGGTAACCAAACCGGCTACCTCATCGGATCCAAGGCCGGCCCTGCCATCTTCAACCGTCCCGATTCCAAGCTGTTCAAGAAGGAAAACGTCGAAAGCGCCCACGCTTTCTTCGAAAAGCACGGCGGCAAGGCGTTGATCCTGGCTAGGTTCGTCCCCATCATCCGCACCTTTGTGCCGGTGATCGTTGGCGTCGCGCAGATGGACAAGCGGAAGTTCTTCCTCTTCAACGTCATCGGTGCCGTCCTGTGGGGCGGCGGCGTCACCCTGCTTGGTTACGTCCTCGGCGACCGTGTGCCGTGGGTCAGCAACAACCTGGACATTATCTTCATCGTCATCGTCCTCCTCTCGGTAATCCCGGTGTTCATTGAGGTGGCCCGCGGTTTCATCGCCAAGCGCAAGGCTGCGGCCGAGGGCACCGACCCCGTTGAGGAATTCATCGAAGAACACGACGGCGGCAAGCACAGCGAGCACTGAGGCTCCGCAAGGATCCCGGCCCGAGTCAATGCACGCACAAAAAAGGCACCCCCCCAGGGGGTGCCTTTTTGTTTGCCGTTTGCCACTCAGCGGGTAGTGCGCACTATGACTGCTGCGCCTCGGCCGCGGAAAGCGCAGACACGATGGCGGGCAGCAAAGCCCTGAACGCCTGGCCGCGATGGCTGATGGCATTCTTTTCATCGGAACTCAGTTCTGCGCAGCTGCGATCCATTCCGGCAGGCTGCAGCACAGGGTCATAGCCGAAGCCGCCCTCACCCCGGGGTTCACGCAGCAGAGTCCCTTCCAGCTGACCGTATTCCACGGTCTCATGGGCAATGCCGTCAGATCCGGGCACCGCCAACGCTGCGGCACAGACAAAGGCCGCACCACGGAACGAATCCGGAACGTCAGAAAGTTGCGCCAGAAGCAGCTTCAAGTTGGCGACGTCGTCCCCATGGGTTCCGGACCACCGCGCCGAGAAGATGCCCGGAGCCCCGCCCAGGACATCCACGGCCAGTCCGGAATCATCAGCGATTGCTATGAGGCCGGTAGCTTCAGCTACGGCCCTGGCTTTGAGGAGCGAGTTCTCGGCAAAGGTCACACCTGTTTCCGCAACGTCAGGAGCACCGGCCGCAGAGGCATCAACCACCTGTGTATCGACGTCCAGTCCTGGAACCTGGCCCCGAAGGAGTTCACGGAGTTCCTTCAATTTTCCCTTGTTGTGCGTTGCCAGGACCAGGCGTGGGGCCGCAGGTTCCTGTGCGCCGCTCACGGAGCCTCCGCGAGTGTCTCGCGCTGGATGGCTGAGAGTTGGGTGGTACCCAGCAAGGCGAGGTCAAGCAAGGCGTTGAGTTCGTCGCGGTCGAACGGCGCGCCCTCAGCGGTGCCCTGGACTTCAACGAACTTACCGGAGCCGGTCACCACCACGTTCATGTCCGTCTCGGCGCGGACGTCTTCCACGTATGGCAGGTCCAGCATCGGCACGCCGTCGATGATGCCTACAGAGACGGCAGCAATCGTGTCCACCAACGGCTCGGCGTTACGGGCAATGAGCTTGTTCTCCCGGGCGAAGCGGATGGCTTCCGCGAGCGCCACATAGGCACCGGTGATCGCGGCCGTACGGGTACCGCCATCGGCCTGCAGGACATCGCAGTCCAGGACGATCGTGTTCTCACCGAGCGCCTTGGTGTCGATGATGGAACGCAGCGAGCGGCCAATGAGTCGCGAGATCTCGTGGGTGCGTCCGCCAATTTTGCCCTTTACCGACTCGCGGTCGGAGCGGGTGTTGGTGGCGCGGGGAAGCATTGCGTATTCCGCAGTGACCCAGCCGCGGCCTTCGCCCTTGAGCCAGCGCGGCACGCCCTCGGTCAGGGAAGCTGTGCACAGGACCCGGGTGTTGCCGAACTCGATCAGCGCGGAGCCCTCAGCCTGCTTGGACCAGCCGCGGGTAATGCTGATAGGGCGCAGTTGGTCGGGGGTCCGGCCGTCGGCACGGATAACGGGGGTGGCTGTAGCTTCAGAAGTCATGCTCCAAGCTTAGCCAAGCCAACGGCAGCGCCCGACGCTTCATCCCCTAGATCGTGTAGTGGACTCCGGCAACCGCCACGGCAACGTCACCGGTGAAGACAGGTTTGGCCTCGGCCAGCACCTTGGTCTGGGAGGTCCATACCGGGATGTGGGTGAGGAGGAGTCGCTTGGCCCCGGCGTTTGTCGCGGCCTCGCCAGCTCGTTTGCCAGTGAGGTGGACATCCTTGATGTCGTCGTCCCGGCCTTCCTCGAAAGCTGCCTCACACAGAAACAGATCAGAGCCCTTGGCTGCGTCTTCCAGCCCCTGGCAGGAATCCGTGTCCCCCGAGTAGGTCAGGATCTTGGTGACAGGGACACCGTCCTTGCCCGGCTCCGTGGCAGTCACACGCAACGCATATGCCTCTTCAACCGGGTGGTTCACGGCATACGGAGTGACGGTGAACGGCCCAACGGTGACAGGTTGGAGTTCCGCCCAATGAGTGAAGTCGAATTCCTCGTGCATACCCGGATCCAGGTCCAGCCCATAGGCCGTGGCCATCCTGTCCGCCGTAGCTGCCGGCCCCCACACGGGCAACCGGTCGCGACCCCATCCGCCGGGCTTCCAGCGCACCGCGACGTGAAGCCCACAAAGGTCCATGCAATGGTCCGGGTGCAGGTGGGTGAGGAAGATCGCGTCGATGTCCTCCAGATCGGTGTACCGCTGGATGGCACCCAGGGCACCGCTACCCAAGTCCATGACGATCTTCCACTCGCGCTCACCATCGTGCGCCGTCACCAAATAGCACGACGCCGGTGATCCAGGCCCGGGGAAGGAACCGGTGCATCCCACAATGGTCAGTTTCACAGTCCCCGCCCGATGGTTGCGCCGGAGCCTGCGGAGGTTCCTTCCGGTTGCACGAAGTAGGAACGCCGGGAGAGTCCGGATCCTGAACGTGCGGCTTCGAGCATTTCGGGGGTGATTCGCGCCAGACTGCCCGTGGGGTACTGAGCTGCCACATGGTCCACATGCTTCACCGAGAGCACTTCGGGCCCCAGGAAGCGGCGGGCCAGGGTCTCGAACTGGGCGGCATCGCCGGTAGCAATGAATTCGTGGCTGGGGGCATTGCGCTCTGTCCGTTGGATGCCGTGGTTCGCCAGCGCCCGGTAGACGTCCTTGGCCGTCTCTTCAGCGCTGGAAACCAGGGTAACGTCCTCACCCATGACGAACGAGATGACGCCGGTCAACAACGGGTAGTGCGTGCACCCCAGGACAACAGTGTCCACGCCAGCTTGCTTCAGCGGGGCCAGGTACTCATTGGCAGCGGCCAGGAGCTCAGGCCCTGTGGTGACTCCGGCCTCGACGAAATTAACGAAGGCGGGACAAGCCACAGAGGTGATGGTGAGGTCCGGGGCGGCAGCAAACGTGTCCTCGTAGGCACGCGAGCCGACGGTGGCGGACGTCCCGATGACGCCGATCCTGCCCGAGCGCGTAGCCGAAACTGCACGGCGCACGGCCGGTTGGATGACCTCGATGACCGGAATGCCGTAGCGGGCGGTGTAGCGTTCCCTCGCATCGCGAAGCACGGCAGCGGAGGCCGAGTTGCAGGCGATGGTCAACAACTTCACACCTGAGTCCACCAGTTCATCCATGACACCCAAAGCGTTGGCACGTACCTCGGCGATGGGGAGTGGACCATAGGGACCGTTGGCGGTATCGCCAACGTACAGGATTGATTCGTTGGGGAGTTGGTCAATGATGGACCGCGCTACCGTCAGCCCGCCCACGCCGGAATCGAAAATGCCGATCGGGCGCGGCCCTGCGAGTTCGCCGCTGCTGATGGGGTCGCCACTGCCCAGGGCGTCGCCTGGTGAACCCGATGCTGAAGTCATAATTATTCGAGAATAAGGCTTCCCACGGTGTGCGGCCATTACCTGTGGTCTCCGCCTCGTGTCTGATGTGTCACAAGGCTGGCTGCTCCACAGGCCGTCCGGATCAGGATTTCGCCTGCCTTGCGTCCAGCATGGCCTGCACCAGTGACTCCTGAAGCCATGTGGTGAAGTTGTAAACCAAGGCCAAGTAGCTCTCCACGTCCTCCGCTTGGCTCCAGTCCTGCATGCTGTGGATGTGCTCGGCGTCCGCTTCATCCCGGATGTCCAGGCGTTCAGCCAACACCAGGCGGACATCGTTCAGGGCCATGGACCAACGCGTCGCATCCTCCGGCGTCAGGACGAGGTCGTCCTTGTCCAGACCCATGGCGGCAGCCTTCAGGGCCCCGATCTTGTTTTCCCGCACCGAGCGTTCGGTGAGTTGCCGGAACTCCAGGGAGCCGCCGTCGTCGTCCTTCATGACGTTGGGGAGGAGCCGCAGAAGAGCCCTGTCGGTTGGCTGCTTCACGTCCATGTCCAGGCCGATCAGCGCCGCCAACGGGTCCTCGTTCTCCCGGACGTCTTGCTCCAGCATCGAAATGACATCGTCCAACAGTCCGCGCAGGAGATCGCGCTCCGCGGGCTCAAGGTACCCGGAGATGCCTTTGAGTCCGTACTTGAATGCCTTAGCCACGTTGGCGGCCGCCCTTTCCGGGTGTCTCGTTGCCGCTTGCAGCCTTTTCCACGGTGGCCCACAGACCAAACCCGTGCATGGCAACCGCGTGCTGCTCCACTTGTTCCTTGCTGCCGTGCGCCACGATGGACCGGCCCTTCTTGTGGACCTCCATCATGAGCTTGTGTGCTTTGGACTCGGAGTAGCCGAAGTAACTCTGGAACACGTAGCTCACGTAACTCATGAGATTCACGGGATCATTCCAGATCACAAGGTTCCAAGGGACATCGGGGGCCGTCAGGACATCGGTGGACGACTGCTCTGCAGCTTTGGTCCGCTCATCGATGTCTGTGCCAAACGCAACGCTAGGGCTCATCTGTCCATTCTATGGCGGCTCGCACTAGAGTGAATTCGTGAGTAGAGCCACGTCGTGGGACCACCCCGCAACTTCCTTGTACACAGACCATTACGAACTGACCATGTTGCAGGCCGCCCTGCACTCCGGGGCGGCGCACCGCCGGTCGGTGTTCGAAGCCTTCGCCCGGCGGCTGCCTGACGGCCGCCGCTACGGTGTGGTGGGCGGTACCGGACGCCTGCTGGAAGGCATAGCCGACTTCCGGTTCGGCCAGGCCGAGCTCGCATTCCTGGAGCAGAACAAAGTAGTCAACAAGGAGACCCTGGACTACCTCGCGAACTACAAGTTCAGCGGTGACATCTGGGGCTACGCCGAAGGCGATGCGTACTTCCCCAACTCCCCCATCCTCATCGTGGAGTCCACGTTCGCTGAGGCCTGCATCCTGGAAACGTACATCCTGTCCGTCCTGAATCACGACAGCGCGATAGCCTCTGCTGCATCCAGGATGACGACGGCGGCCGGCACCCGGCCCTGCATCGAGATGGGCTCGCGTCGCACCCAGGAAGAATCGGCGACGGCGGCCGCCCGCGCCGCTGTGATCGCCGGCTTCGCCAGCACCTCCAATCTGGAGGCCGGACGGCGCTACGGCATCAAGACCGTGGGCACTGCTGCCCACTCCTTCACCCTGCTCCACGACACTGAGCGTGAAGCATTCGAGGCACAGATTGCCACGTTCGGCCCCGGGACCTCGCTGCTGGTGGACACCTACGACGTCGAGACCGCCGTACGCACCGCGGTCGAACTTGCCGGGGACAAACTTGGGGCTGTCCGCCTGGATTCGGGCGACCTCATTGCCCAGGCGCAGTGGGTCCGGCAGCTGCTCGATGACCTCGGCAACGTCAACACCAGGATCGTGGTGACGTCCGACCTCGACGAATTTGCCATCGCAGCCCTGCAATCCGCTCCAGTGGATTCCTACGGCGTGGGCACCTCGCTGGTCACCGGTTCCGGCGCCCCAACGGCCAGCATGGTCTACAAGCTGGTCAGCCGCACCAACGACGCCGGGGAATTCGTCTCGGTAGCCAAGGCCGCCAAGAACAAGGCAAGCGTGGGCGGACGCAAATACGCCCTCCGGAAGCTCAACGAGCGCGGCCGTGCCACCCACGAAATCGTGGGCATCGGCCACCGGCCAGAGGACGACGGCAACGACCGTTCCCTGCTTCAGCATTTCGTCAAGAATGGTGAGGTGCTGCCCGGATGGACGGGCCCCGAGGGTGTTGTCCGGGCCAAGGAACGGCACGCAGCCACCATGGCTGAGCTGCCCGCCGTCGTCAATCGCCTGCAGCGCGGCGAGGCTGCCATCCCCACCATCTACGAGGAGAACTGATGTCCCGGGCCCTGATCATCGTCGATGTGCAAAACGACTTCTGCGAGGGAGGCACCCTGGCCGTCGAAGGCGGCGCTGCAATAGCCGGCGCCATCACTGAATACGTGGACGCCAATCAGCAACACTTTGACCACATCGTTGCTACCCAGGACTGGCATATTGAGCCGGGCACGCATTTTTCGGACGAACCGGACATGGTTGATTCCTGGCCTCCGCACTGCCGGGCCCGCAGCAAAGGCGCGGAGCTCCACGAAGACCTGGACCCTGAATACATCCAGGCCTACTTCCGCAAGGGCCAGTACACGGCGGCCTACTCCGGGTTTGAGGGCGTCCTTGCTCCTGAGGACGACGTTCCCTCAGGAGACCTCAAGGCCGGCGCCGCGGTGGCTGAGGTCCTGGATGAAGACGCTATCGGCCTTGACGATTGGCTGCAGAGCCATGACGTCGAGGAGGTAGTAGTGGTGGGCCTGGCGACGGATTACTGCGTCAAGTCGACAGCGCTGGATGCTGTCCAGGCCGGCTACACCACCACCGTCATCGCTGAGCTTACCGCTGGAATCGCCGACGACCTCACCGAGGCCTTCGAGGACATGGAAGCGGCCGGCGTCGAGGTTGAACGCGGCTGATCCGGCAAGTGCAGCAGGTATGGGAAAGGGCGCCGCGGTTGCGGCGCCCTTTCCCATACCTGCTGGATTTTCCCTGCATACCTGGTGCGAAGCCGGTTACTTGCGGCCGATGAACCAATCCTGGAGCTTACGCAAGCGTGCCTGCAACTGTTCCTCATTGGCTTGGGCAACCGCCGGGCCGCCACATACCTCGCGCAACTTGGTATGAACCACGCCGTGCGGTGTACCGGTCCGCGCGGACCACGCGGCAACGTTTTTGGCCAATTCGTTGCGCAGATCCATGAGCATGCGGTGATCGGGGATTGCCGGTGACGCCGCTGCCGCCAGCGGTGACTGGCGCTTCTTCCTGGACTGCTGTTCATGCTGGCGCTGCCGCAACAGCGTGCCTACTTGTTCGGCGTCGAGCAGTCCCGGAATTCCCAGGAAGTCGAGTTCCTCGTCAGAACCGATATCCGCGCCCGTACCGAACTCACCGCCATCGAACAGGACGCGGTCGAACGACGCCTGGGAGTCCAAGGCTTCGAACTTGCCCTTGGTGAGCTCGTCCGAGGCCTTATCCTCCCGGTTGGCTTCCGCCATGAGGTTCTCTTCCGGACTGAACAGCCCGTCATCGTCCTTCTCAGGGCGGTCCAGGGCGTGGTCGCGCTCGGCCTCCATGGTGTTGGCCAGGATCATCAGCGGCGGAACGGACGGCAGAAACACCGACGCCGTTTCCCCCCTCTTGCGGGCACGCACGAAGCGTCCCACTGCCTGGGCAAAGAACAGGGGCGTTGAAGTTGAGGTGGCATAGACGCCTACCGAGAGGCGCGGAACGTCCACGCCTTCAGACACCATGCGGACAGCCACCATCCAACGCTGCTCCCCCGCGGAGAACTCTTCGATCTTGCTGGACGCCTTGGAATCATCCGAGAGAATCACCGTGGGCGACTGGCCCGTGATCTTCTTGAGCTGGCCCGCATAGGCCCGGGCGTCATCATGGTCAGTGGCGATGACCAGCCCACCAGCGTCAGGAACCGTACGCCGGACCTCGCTGAGGCGCTTGTCTGCCGCGGCAAGGACGGCCGGAATCCACTCACCCGTAGGGTTCAACGCAGTTCGCCACGCCTGTGACGTGATGTCCTTGGTGACAGCGGCTTCACCCAAAGACGCCGCCATTTCGTCGCCGGCGCTGGTCCGCCAGCGCATCTGGCCCGAGTAGGCCATGAACAGCACAGGACGCACCACGTGGTCCCGCAGCGCATTGCCGTAACCGTAGGTGTAGTCAGCCTTGGAACGGCGGATACCATCACGGTCCTCCGCGTATTCAACAAAGGGAATCGGCGAGGTATCGGATCGGAACGGGGTACCCGTCAGGGACAGGCGCCGCGCCGCAGGATCAAAGGCCTCACGCAGGCCGTCTCCCCACGACAACGCTTCGCCGCCGTGGTGGATTTCGTCCAGGATCACCAAGGTGCGGGCTGCTTCGGTCTTCGCACGATGCAGCATGGGCTTGCTGGCTACCTGCGCGTAGGTGACTGCAACGCCCACGAAACCACGGCCGTGCTGGCCATCGGAGTTCTTGAAGTTGGGATCAATCGCAATGCCAACTTTGGCAGCCGCGTCCGCCCACTGACGCTTCAAGTGGTCCGTAGGAGCCACGATCGTGATGCGGTTGACCACGCCACTGTCCAACAGTGTGGTGGCGATGCGCAGCGCGAAGGTTGTCTTACCTGCACCAGGCGTGGCCACGGCGAGGAAGTCCTTCGGATTGCGGGTCATGTAGAGGTCAAGAGCCTCCTGCTGCCAGGCGCGCAGCTTGGGTGCCGTGCCCCAAGCTGCGCGTTCCGGGTACGCCGGAGGCAGTGATGGACCGCCAAAAAGTGTTTCTGTCATGCTGACTCCCCCGGCCTGATGGCAGCGAAAACTATCCTCGGCTTTCCGGGCACGCCGCAGCGAACCGCGAAGCGGCAGCGATCAGAAGGGGCCCGTGTTCTCTTCCCACCCACTACTTGGAGTTGCCCGGGCCGCCGTTTTTTCCACCGTCGTTACCGGGGCGGAGGCCTTCGTAAATCTCCTTGCACTCCGGGCAGACCGGAAACTTCTGGGGATCGCGCCCCGGCGTCCATACTTTGCCGCAGAGGGCAATGACGGGCTCGCCGGTCAACGCCGACTCCATGATCTTTTCCTTGCGGACGTAGTGGGAAAACCGCTCACGGTCGCCGGGTTCCACTTCCTGGCGCGTTTCCTCGCGCTCAATGGTGGCTGTGGACGTTCCGGCTCCGGAAAGCTCGCGCATGGGGTCGTTTTCGAATGGATCCGGAGGAAGCGTAGTCATGCCAAACATCTTACCGTCTACAGGCCCTGCCACTCCGGCTTGTTGTCGTAGGTGTGCCGATAGTAATCAGCCAGTTTCAGCGATGACGCGGCAGCTTCGTCCACCAAAATGGTGGCGTGCGGGTGCATCTGCAGAATGGATGCCGCGCAAATAGCAGCCACAGGGCCTTCCACAAAGTCACGTACGGCCTGGGCTTTTTGGGCGCCCGTGGCCACCAGGACAACATGGCGGGCATCCATGATGGTCCCCAATCCCTGGGTCACTACGTGGTGTGGGACGTCGTCAATGCTGTCAAAGAAGCGGGCGTTGTCCTTCCGTGTCTGCTCAATCAGCGTCTTGATCCGCGTCCGGGAGGCCAGCGATGAGCCAGGCTCGTTGAACCCGATGTGACCGTCCGTTCCCACGCCCAGGATCTGGAGGTCCACTCCACCCACGGCCTTGATTGCGTCCTCGTAGGCCTGGCACGCTGCTTCCAGATCCTCGGCTGCGCCGTCCGGACCATGGACATTTTCCGGCTTGATGTTCACGCGGTTGGTAAATTCGCGACGGATAACCTCACGGTAAGACTCCGGGTGTCCGGCCGCGAGTCCAACGTACTCATCCAGGGCGAATCCATGGGCCTGGCTGAAGTCCAATCCACCGGCTTCGTAGCGACTCGCCAGTTCGTCATAGACAGGCAGCGGAGATGATCCAGTTGCCAGGCCCAGCACTGCGTTCGGCTTGCGGCGGACCAGCGCCTCAATGGCATCGGCGGCAAGCACACCTATCTGCTTGGTGCCAGGGAGAATGACAACTTCCATCGTCACGGCCTTTCTAGGTAAGGGGTCTTCAAGCTATCTGAAACAGACGTTATCCCATGTCCCACCTTTGGGCATGGTTGTTACGCGGCTAGCGGTTCACGCTGAGCTGGGCGAACATTTCCGGGCCCCGCGCCTCCAGCCATTTTCCCCCGAGGCGGACGCCGACGACGAACAATATGACGCCGAGCAAGGGACCAACTACGAGGTTGATCCATCCGGCCCCCGGGCCTCCGCTGAAGGCCTGAACAGCCACCAGCGCCAGCTCCGGGATCAGCAGGAGGGCCAGGACGCCCATCCCTACCGCCTGGACTGCCAGGGTCTGGGCGACGTTTCCCGGCGGCTTCTTGAACGGGCTGTCGCCCGGCAAAGGCACGGCGATGTTGTAGCGGGCCGAGATCACCGAGGAGAGTCCCAGGCCAGTGAGGAGTGTTCCGATCGACAGGCCCAAGAGGTTCGGCAGCCACTGCCAATCCCCCGTGACGAACAACGGCCCAACAGTGAAGACCAAAACAACCGGAAGGGAGATTGCCAGGCAGGCGAGGGCACGGCCCAGCCTGTCGTCAATTCCGCGGACCCCAGCGGCAAGATGGAGGGCGAAGGCCGTGTTGTCGTACGAGACATCAGCGCAGATGGACCACGCCATGACGAAAGCAGTCAGAGGCCCCAGGATCATGAGCAGGCCGTAGCTGCCGCTCTGTGATCCGCTGAAGAAAAACAGGACAGGGAATAGCGGAACAATGACCAAGGATGCCGCGTACCGTGGATCCTTCATCCAGTAGATCAAAGCACGGGTAGCAACTGCACCTGCCGGAGTTCCCGGGAGAAGGCCGAACAGCCCAAGTTTTCCGCCCTTCTTTGATGACCCTCCGGAGTACGGGGGCGTCACCAACGCCCGCTGCAACAGAACATGCCAGCACAGGAGCAAGCCGGCAATGGTCGCTGCGGAAATCAGGACTTTCAGGCCTGCCGCTCCAGCATTGCCGGATTCAAGATCGCCACCAAGGGACCACGGCGCACCAAGAGGTGTCCAGGACAGCGTGCGGGCGAGCACCGGCAGGTAGTCGGCACTGCCACGGACGCCGTCGACGATTCCCACCATGATGGGCCCCAGAAGCACCAGTGGTATGAACACGATGATGCTGCTGACGTCCTTGAAACGCCGCGAGGATGCCAGACCGGCAGTTGCCGTCGTTACTACTTTGGACAACACCACGCAGGTGAGGGCACCCAGGATTGCGCCAAGCAACGCCCCGGAGGCAGCAGGAACACTGCGCCACCATGTTCCCACGGTGCCCAGGGCCGCCAGCAGGGTGGCCAGGCCAGGAATGCCAATGAAGCCAGCGAGGGCCAGGCCAGTCAGGAGTTGCCGCGGCGGAATCGCGAAGGTGGTGAACCGGGCAGGATCCAAGGTCATGTCCGCAGCAGATGCAACCAGCGGGATGATGGCCCAACCCAAAACTGTGGCCGCGCCGCCCAGCACCACCACGGTATGGGCAAGTTCGGCGTCGGCCCAACGCAGGGCCACCAACCCGCCAATCAGGAGGGACAAGACTCCCAGCGCATACAACAGACCCAGGGCCATGCCCACCAACTGCCAGGGGCTTCGCTTGAAGCCGTTGAGGAGAAGGCGCCACTTGAGGCCTAGAAGGTGCGCAACCATTCCAGCCCCTCCGTCCGGTGTCCGCCGCCCACCAACTGAACGAAGCGCTCTTCCAAGGTGGAACCGTTACGGACCTCGTCCACGGACCCCGCCGCCAGAACGCGGCCACCGGCCACCACCGCCACGTGGCTGCACATGCGCTGCACCAGATCCATCACATGGCTGGAAACAATGACGGAGCCTCCGGAAGAGACGTATCCCTCCAGGATCCCGCGGATGTTCGCAGCGGATACGGGATCCACTGATTCGAACGGCTCGTCCAGGACAAGGAGACGCGGCGCGTGAATCAGTGCTGAGGCCAAGGCGATCTTCTTGGTCATGCCAGCAGAATAATCAACCACCAGGGAACCGGCGTCGGCCTCAAGGTCAAGGGCCGCCAAAAGTTCCGAAACCCGTGAAGCAACCACATCGCGGTCCATGCCGCGGAGCAGTCCGGAATACGTGACCAACTGTTCGCCCGTCAACCTGTCAAAGAGGCGCACACCGTCAGGCAGCACGCCCATGAGCTTTTTGGCTTCCAGCGGCCGCGCCCAAACGTCAACGCCGTGGATCAACGCAGTCCCAAAATCGGGACGGAGAAGGCCGGTGGCCATCGAAAGTGTCGTGGTTTTGCCGGCGCCGTTGGGACCAACCATCCCGTAAAACGAGCCCGCAGGCACCTCCAGACTCACGCCATCCACGGCAATCTTGTCCCCGAACCGCTTGGCCAGGCCACGAATGGACAGTGCGGCCAGCGGAGCATCGCCGGGGGCACCCTGGTGGCCGAGCGGCGCGGCGGCGCGGGGTGGCGTCCCACCTTGTGCCGGCACATCACCCTGTGGCGGCACGGGAAATTGAGGCGGCGCGGACATGGGCGTGGTTTCATGGCGTGGTTCCGTCATGTGACCAGCCTAACCTCGCAATCGTGAGCCCGTTACGGTTCTAGAAGCCGTGGCGGGGAACGGCACGTTCGTACTGCGGAACCCACGTGATGTCGTGGCCCAGTTCGTAGGCAGCCCTGAGCCACCAATGCGGATCGCGCAGCGCTGCACGGGCCATGAAGACAGCATCAGCCCGGCCGTTGGCAACAAGGTCCTCGGCCTGCGTGGCACTCGTCAGCAGTCCCACCGCACCCGTGGGGACGCCCGCCTCGCGCTTGACCTGCTCGGCGAACCCGGCCTGGTAGCCGGGAACAGCATGGATGCGCTGGTGCGCCACAGCACCGCCACTGGAAACATCCACCAGGTCGACGCCCCGCTCAGCGGCAGCACGCGCCAGCCTCACCGATATCCCGACGTCCACTCCGCCTTCAGCCCAGTCGGACGCGGAGATCCGCAGCAGGAGCGGCATGGAATCAGGGATGACAGCCCTCACCGCATCCACCACAGCGAGCATGAGCTTGTTCCGCTTCTCCTCGCTCCCACCCCAGCTGTCCGTCCTGGTGTTGATGAGCGGGCTCTGGAACTGATGCAGGAGGTAACCGTGCGCACCGTGGATTTCAACGGTGTCGAAGCCCGCTGCAACTGCGCGGGAAGCGGCCGCCGCGAAGTCGGCCACGACGCCCTGGATCTCGGCCTCACTCATCGCCGCCGGTTCGGAGTAGCCATCGAACGGCTGGTTCGTCGGCCCGGCGGTGACCCATCCGCCGTCGGACCCTGGAACGGAACCCGAGCGGCCGGAAAACGGCCAGTACGTCGATGCCTTGCGTCCGGCGTGGGCAAGCTGGGCCCCTATCTTGCAATCCACGGCGCCATACTGATGGACAAAACGGATGATGCGTTCCCAGCCTTCGGCCTGCGCATCGCTGTACAGGCCGGCGTCCAGCGGACTGATCCTGCCTGCCGGATTGACCGCGGCTGCCTCGCTCATGATCAGCCCGGCACCGCCGGCGGCAAAGGAGCCCAGATGCATCAGGTGCCAATCGTTGGGGACACCCTCTCCGGTTTCCGGGTGGCAACTGTACTGGCACATGGGCGAAACCCAGCCGCGGTGAGGCACGGTGAGAGAGCGCAGCTGCAGTGGAGAAAACAGCGCGGACGGCACTAGAAGAGAACCCTCGCGAGCCCCTGGCGGGCCTTGGCCACCCTCTCGTCCTGGGTTCCCACTACCTCGAAGAGCTCAAGAAGCCGGACACGCGCAGTCTCACGCTCAGGCCCGAAATTCCTGCCGATAAACGTGATGATCCGCTGGAAGGCGTCTTCAATGTGCCCACCGGAGACGTCCAGATCGGCGACGCCAAGCTGGGCGTCCATGTTGTCCGGTTCCCGCGCGGCGAGGTCGCGGAGGCTGTCTGCTTGCGGGGCGGAGAGGTTTTCCAACCTGGCCATCAGATCAACTTGGGCAAGGCCTGCCTTGGCATCGGCATCTGCGGGTTGTTCCAGGAGGGCCTGCTTGTAGGCCGCAGCAGCTGCTGCGTAATCACCGGCTTCGATGGCATCGATGGCCGTTTGATGGAGCGGTGGCAGCGGTGCGGGTTCGGCGTCTTCACCCGGGGCGCCATCACCGATGCTCCCCGTGACGCCATTGGCTGCCGCAACCTTAAGGAGTTCTTCCACGAGGTCCCGGATCTGCGCGTCATCTGCGGGTCCTTGAAAGAGGGGCACGGGCTGGCCCTTGATCACGGCCACGGCTGTAGGTACAGCCTGCACCTGAAATGCTTGCGCGAGCTGCGGGAAAGCGTCAACGTCCGCGGCGGCGAGTACCAAACGGCCGCCGTAGCTTTCAACCACGCGTTCGGCGGCCTCAAGGACAGCCGGCGATTCGGCCGCGTAACGCGACCAGAGCAGGAAGAGTACGGGGATCTGCGCAGACAACTGCACTAGATCCTGGAAATTACTTTCGGTGGCATCCACGCGAAGAGGCGCTTTGCCGGCATCGCCACCGACGGGCTCACCGCCCCCTGGGGCGCCGCCATCCGGCGAAGCCGAAGCGGGAGGCACCGGCGGCGAGGCCGGGCGGCGCAGCGACGAGAGGTCGACGGCGCCGCGAAGGTTGAGCTGGCTGGCAGCGGCTGGAGTGGGTCGGTATCCGGGCGAACTCATACGTTCCACTCTAGCCGCTGCCCTGCCAGGGCCATGTCCTACTTGAAGCTGGCTCCCACCAGGCCACGCGTCGCGGCCACGAGTTTCATGGGATCAGCAGAGCCTGCCGGCGGAATGTACACCGCGACGGACTCGGCAAAGTTCAGGACCATGCCCGTTGTGGTTTCCTTGCCCCCGGCGAAGACTGCGGAATCGTCCTCCAGCAGGAGCTTGTCGCCGGCCGCCTTGGGCGTACCTTCGAACGCGAAGTCCAGGCGTCCCACCACCAAAGCGCCGCCGTCGGCAGTTCGCAACACCACTGTCTGGTTGGTTACAGGGGTGTGGGTGAACTTGAAGTTGGCGCTGGTTCCGTTCTTCACAGTGTCAGCCTGGTAAGCAAGGGCGCCCGCGATGTACGGGGACGACTGCCCGTCCGCCAGTTTGCTTCGGTTCGGCGAGTCAGGCGTAGTCAGCATTTCGGCCAGGATTCCCAAAGCCTCGTTGCCGCTGTAAGCCAAACCAGTGTTGTCCCCGGCCGGCACGGGCTGGGTTCCTTCACGGGGAATGGGGAACGACGGGAAGTTGGTGCCCGGCTGCAGGGGTGCACTGCCCCACAGCTTGTAGTTTTCGCGAGGCGAAAGCTGGACCAGGGTCAGTACCTGCGGCACGACGTTTCCATCGCCCTGCGTCAGGGCAAAGACGGTACGGGGCCACTCACGCTTGGTGCTGATAACGCTGCTCTGAAGCTTGGTGGCACGAACGGGCATACGGGCTTCGTAGGCCGAAACAGCCGAACGGATCTTGTAGTTCTGCGTCCGGATCTGCAATTCCATCTTGTCCACGCGGGGAGCCAGTTTGGGAGCATCCTTGGCGGCGTCGGCTGCATCAACCGTGCTCGCCACCTGTTCCAGGATCCTCTGCAGCTGGGACTCCAGGAGGACAGGTGTGCCGCCGTCGCCTTCTGCGGGGGCCGCAGCGGAGGACGTGGAGGTAGCCTCGGGAGTCGTCGTTGCCTGGGCGGCCACAGCCGTCCCGCCAACCATGACAGCGGCCAGTGCGGCAGCGATAGCGGTGACCCTCAGGGCGGGTCCCTCAGTTTCGGCACCACGCCGACGGGCGGCGTCGCCGGCTGGCGACTGCACAGGCAAGGTGGTGGTTTCGCCCTCACCGTGCGATCCGTCATCGCCATCGTCTTTGCGTCGGTTGCTGAGGGCCTTCGCTACGAAAGGCAAGGCCGCCCCCACCAGGATGATGATGATGCCCAGAACAATCAGCGGCACAGCCCAGGGGGTGGTGGCGTTGTTCGGGAAGGTCATGGAAATCGACGACGGCGCAGGCTTGGTTCCGTCGCCGGCTACCAGCAGGGACCACTCACCATCTGCCGGCGGATTCCAGGTGTAGTCGAGCTCGCCGCTGGCGTCCTCGGTGCTGACCCACAGATCGGATCCAGCCGGTGAGGGGGCAGTGGCTTCGCCATCAACAGAGCTCACCTCGAGTGACTTCTGGTCCGCCGACACGCCCGTCAACGTGGTGTGGGCAGTGTCACCCACCCAGGCTTCGACGTCATCCGGGCGCCCGGTAGCAACGATGAAGTTTCCTTCACCCTGGATCTTGATCTTCACCGGCCCGTCATGGAGGGCGATCAACTTTTGGTCGATCACGGTCAGCGGGGCAGCTTTGGTATCACTGGGAACCGAGGCCGTCACGGTCTCGGAGGGAGCCCAGAAAGTCAGCTGGCCAATGCCGGCCAGCATCGTCAGCAGGCCCAGCAGCACCAGCAAGGCTGCAGTCTTCAAACGCACAGGATCACCTATCATCAGCGGTCGTTGAACTTAAAGGGTAACCGTTTTGTTATGAGAGAGTCAGATCGTGGTGATCCCCACGACATCCTGAAATGCCCGCGATCGCGGCTCCGTAGCGTCATTCAGTGGTCCTGATAGTGTGGCGATGATCATGATATCCGGGCCTTCCGGTGCCTGGATCGCCCCTTTACCACCAATGAAAAGGCAGCTAAACCGCGTGAAAGACCACTTGGAGCCCCGTCCCGCCGATGAGCCCGGGTCAAGTGCGGTGGATGCTTCCACGGACGGCACCGCTGCTACGGTTCCTGTCCGTACCGGACGCCTGGCTGCCCTTGGCCGCAGACTAAGGCAGCCCATTCCGGGAGCCCGCAACCGCGTCCGATTTGAGATGCCTCCGGAAGACGAGGCCGAGGGGGAACGCGACAAACCGCGTCCCGAGGACGACCACGGTTTTGGCGCGCCCGGCCCGCGGATGTCATCCCAGCACCCTCTCTATGTCGGCTTCATGGGGACCGCCGGAGTCGGCATTGCCTTGGCGGTGTTCTACATCGCAAGCAACACCACCCAACTCATCCTGTGGATCGTGGCCGCGCTCTTCATCGCACTCGGCCTGGACCCGGTGGTCCGCTGGCTCGAGTCGCGGAAAGTGCCCCGGCCTGCCGGCATCCTCATCTCGGTGTCGGCACTGGTGCTTGCAGTGGCCGGCTTCTTCGCAACGTTGATCCCCACCATCGTTGAACAGGTCTCTGAAATCGTGCGCCAGGCCCCGGACTGGATCCGCGGCTTCCTGGACTCTGACTTCTTCCGCAACGCTGATAGCCAGTTCGGGGTGCGTGACCGGATCACCACTGAACTGGATAAGTTCGTCAAGGACCCCGAAGCCATGGGCGGCATTTTCGGCGGCGTTGTGGGCTTCGGTTCCACCGTTGCCAATGGCCTGTTCGGTTCGCTGATCGTCCTGGTCCTGAGCCTTTACTTCCTGGCTGCGTTGCCGTCCATGAAAAAGTGGGCTTACCGTCTGGCACCCCGATCCCGCCGTCCCCGCGTTGAAGCGCTGTCCGAGGCAATCACCGATTCCGTGGGCAATTACGTCATTGGCCAGGTCTGTGTCGCCCTCCTGAACGCGATCTTCGCTTTCATCCTGATGACCATCCTGGGCATCCCGTTCAGCGTTCTGCTGGCGTTCGTCGTCGCCCTGCTGGCATTTATTCCGCTGGTTGGTGGCTTGATCGCCGCGGTGGTGGTCATTCTGGTGGCACTCACCGCAGGCTGGCAGACAGCTCTGGTTTACGCCATCGCCTACTTCGCCTACCTGCAGTTCGAGGCGTACTTCATCTCGCCGCGCATCATGCAGCGTGCCGTGGCGGTCCCGGGTGCTGTGGCCGTGATCTCCGTGATCGCCGGAGGCAGCCTCCTTGGCGTGCTGGGTGCACTTATTGCCATCCCGACGGCGGCAGCCATCATGCTGCTGATCAAGGAAGTCTTCATCATGCGCCAGGACAGGCACTGACCGACCTAGGTGCTTAACGACTCACGCCCCCGAACACCCGGTTCGGGGGCATGAGTCGTCTCCGGAGGCGACTCGCTCAGGCACTGGCAACAGGGCTAAGCACCCGCACCCGGGCTATGCCGTCGCAACCGGGCTAAGCACCCGCACCCGGGCTAAGCACCCGCACCCGGGCTAAGCCGTCGCAACCGGGCTATGCCGTCGCAACCGGCCCCGCCCACTCGCGAGGCAGGCCGTCCACTCCCGCACCTGCCGGGGTGACGTCGTCGACGATTTCATTCAAGACGCGCGCCGCGTACTTCTCGCCCACCCAGAGGTGCTTGGCGCCGTCGACGCCAACAAGCCGGGCCTGCGGTACCAGGCTGAACCGTTCGGCCGCCTCAGCTGGCTGCAGGTAATCGTCGTGTTCAGGCACCAGGACCGTGAGCGGTTTGCCGGACGCAGCCCACTCCTTGAGGTGGACATCCGTCGCCCGGTGCAGCGGCGGGGACAACAACACCGCTCCCTCGATCGCTGAGGCCACTGGCTCCACTGCTCCGTACATCAGCGCAAGTTCAGTGCCGAAGGACCAGCCCACCAGCCAGCGGTTAGGCAAGCCGCGTTCCACCGCGAACCGCACGGCAGCCTCGACGTCGTACCGCTCACCGATGCCTTCCTCAAACTGGCCATCGCTGGTTCCCCGTGGCGACTGCGTGCCGCGGGTGTTGAACCGCAGGACGGCGACCCCGGCCAGCGCAGGCAGTCTGTACGAAGCCTTGCGGTAGACGTGCGAATCCATAAAGCCACCGTGCGTGGGCAGCGGGTGGAGAGTGATCAACGTGGCGGTGATCCCGCCGGATGCAGGCAATGCAAGCTCACCCCGCAGTACTTTGCCGTCTTCGGTGGTGAACTCCACATTCTCGCGCTGGGCAGGCAGAACCGTGGAAGCACGGATCTCCGAGGGTGAATCCTGCGGAGTGAACACGAACGAGGCGGGGTCGAAAGTCATGGTGCCAAGCCTAGCGAATCAGCGGTATCGGTACGTCCGGCCGGTCCAGCAATTGGTGTGCCAGTGCCGGCGTTCGGCCAGCCCGGCGGCCTGCCCGAACAAGTGGCTGTCCGACCACACCACCAAGTGGGCGATGCCCGGAACGATCGCAGTGGCGCAGCCAGGGCAGATGTACTGTTTTTCCGCTTTCTTTGCCGTCATGGTCCGGACCATCCAATCGCCGTCCGGTGCGCTTTCGCGCCGGGCAATCCCGGCACGCGCACGCTCAAGATCCAGCTCAGGCACCGGTTCCGCCCATTTGCCGCCAGCGTTGCCGGAGCGTGTGCTGGACGCGTTGCGACGGGGGCGGTTGGAGCGGGGCATGCTTCCATTCTGCCCCAGCCACGCAGTTGCAGATGGTGAGACGGTAATGTGGGGCGGGTGCGACTCGTCATAGCCCGTTGTTCTGTTGATTACGTAGGCCGCCTCAAGGCCCATCTCCCCCTCGCCACCCGGCTGCTGCTGGTCAAGGCGGACGGCTCCGTGCTGGTACATTCGGACGGCGGTTCCTACAAGCCGCTGAACTGGATGAGCCCACCTGCCACGCTGCGGGTGACCACCCCGGAGGAAACGGAGGTGGAGGAAGGCGTCGTGGAGCAGTGGACGGTTCAATCTGCCAAGACAGATGACCGGCTCATCATCAACATCTACGAGCAATTGCACGACACCTCACACGATCTGGGTACCGATCCCGGCCTGATCAAAGACGGCGTGGAAGCAGACCTCCAGCGGCTCCTGGCTGAGCAGATCGAAACGCTGGGAACCGGATACTCCCTTATCCGTCGCGAGTACTTCACGGCCATCGGCCCGGTGGACATCCTGGCCCGGGACGCCAGCGGCGCCACAGTCGCTGTCGAACTGAAACGCCGTGGCGACATCGATGGCGTAGAACAGCTCACGCGCTATCTGGAATTGCTCAACAGGGATCCCCTGCTGGCACCGGTACGTGGGATCTTCGCAGCGCAACAGATCAAGCCGCAGGCCAAGGTGCTCGCCAATGATCGCGGCATCGATTGCGTCACTCTGGATTATGACGCCATGCGCGGCGTGGATGACAGCGAGTCCCGACTCTTCTAAGCACTTCCTTCAGGACGGTGTGCCGCAGGCCACTAGAATCAAGACATGACTGCCGCATCCCCCTTTCCCACTTCCTCCGCGCCAAGCCACCAGATCATCAAAGGAACGCTTGTCAGCGACGGCGAGGTGGTGGAGGACGGCCTCATAGCCATCGACGGCGACCGGATTGCCTATGCCGGGCCTGCCAACGGATTCGATCCCGCGGCATTTGAAGGCTTCCAGAGCGCAGTCCGCCTTGGGGTACCCAACGGCAGTTACCTGGTCCCTGGCCTGGTGGACGTGCACTGCCATGGTGGTAACGGTGGCGATTTTCCCGGCGGTGAAGAGACTTCGGCGCGCAAAGCAGTGGATTTCCTGCACCGCTCGGGAACAACCACCTTCCTCGCGAGCATGGTCACCGCTCCCCGGGAGGACCTTCTTCGCGGCATCCAGCTCTACGTAAAACTGGTGGACGAAGGCCTTGTGGCCGGTATTCACCTTGAGGGACCATTCCTTTCCCATGCCCGCTGCGGTGCGCAGAACCCGGATTATTTGCTGGAACCGGACCTGGATCTCATGGACGAGCTGGTGGGCGCCGCAGCCGGCAAGCTCGCCACCATGACCTATGCGCCGGAGCTGCCGGGAGCCGCTGCGCTGGTGGACCTGATGACGTCCCATGGCGTGACGCCTTCGCTGGGGCACACTGACTGCGACGACGCCACCGCCGCAGCGTCTCTGGCCGCCGCCAGGGAGGGATTGGAGTCGGCAGGGTTCGACGGCGTCAGCTCGCTTCCCACTGTCACGCACCTTTTCAACGGGATGCCGCCGATGCACCACAGAGCGCCCGGTCCGGTCGCCGCCTGCCTCCGGATGGCGCAGGAGGGTAAGGCCGTGGTGGAACTTATCGCCGACGGCACTCACCTTGACCCCAGCACCGTGGCTACGGTTTTCCAACTCGTCGGAGCCAATAACATCGTGCTGGTGACAGACTCGATGGCCGCTGCCGGTCTGTCGGATGGACGCTACATGCTGGGCCCCTCCCCCGTGACGGTCAGTGATGGCGTCGCCACGCTGGATGCAACAGGGTCCATCGCGGGCGGGACTGCCACCCTCCTGGAGGTCGTCCGCAAGACCGTAGCGGCCGGCGTCGCACTACCGGACGCTATTTGTTCCGCCACAGCGGTGCCCGCCGCAGTCCTGGGGCTTTCCGACGAAATTGGTGGATTGCGCAGAGGCCTTCGTGCCGACGTTGTTGTGACAAACGAGGATCTGGAACTGACCGGCGTCATGCGGAACGGCCAGTGGTTGTCCTAGCGTGAATTGCACGGGTCTGCGTTACCTTCTTTTTACCGAAAATTTTCCCGAATTGCCCAAAAGACCGTTGACCTCCGGCAGGGCTCATGAAAGTGTTGTAGCAGTCTTTGTGTAGGTGGTTTTCATGCTCGCAAGACGAGTTGCGAGCGTGAAGCTCCTTCGAAACCAACCGGGCCTGGCCTGGCCGGATTCAAAGGTCTTCTCGCGGAGTAACAAAGCCGGTACGAAGTGTATCGGACTGATGTTCCACAATGAGGAGAAATACATGGCACTGGGAACCGTCAAGTGGTTCAACGCTGAAAAGGGCTTCGGCTTCATCACCCCGGATGACTCGGATGGCGACGTTTTCGTCCACTACTCCGAGATCCAGACCGGCGGCTTCAAGACCCTCGATGAGAACCAGCGCGTTCAGTTCGAGATCGGTCAGGGCGCCAAGGGCCCCCAGGCAACCGGCGTTACCGTCGTCTAGCCTTAACTGTTGAATTCTGCTTGTTGCAGCTACAACAAACGTGTTGACCCCGGCTTTCGAGCCGGGGTCAACACGTTTAAGACCGGTAATGTCTGATATTTCGACAACGACTGTTACAAACCGTGAAGAAAGAAGAAATCCCCACCCCAAAATGGCGTTGACTAATCAACCAACCAAGGTTCGGAGGAGTCGTGCAGAATGCCGCACAGACAATCCCGGAAGGTATGCCCGGCTCAGCGCACGTCCCATTGCGGGCAGATGCAGAGGGTCTTGGTAATACATGTACAGAGTTCTGTACTCGGGCTGGAATCTCGACTTAAAAGACGCCAGCGACCTGAATCCATAAACCGGTTCGAGTGCCTGTCCCACCACATCAAGAATGCCGGCCAGGCCTTCCGCCTGTTGTTCAATCTCGCCCTTCTCCCGTGCCAGGGGCGAGCCGGACAGCGAGATCACTTCCACGGACCCGCGCAAGTGCTGGATAGCCGAAGCAATCAGGAATTCCATGACACCCGGGAACGTGTCACCCCGCCGACGCATGAAGTCCAGTGTCCAACTGACAACCACGCTGTTCTCATAGACCGGTAGCCAGCTGGTCACTCCATAGACAAAGCCAGCTTCGTCCACGGCGACACAGCACTGGACGTCCGCGTCGTCGAGCTCGTCCAAGCCACCCAAGGTGAAGCCCATTTCAGGGATCTTCTTCTGGGCCGCCCATTCCTCCGACACCTCACTGACTTGAGCGCGCACACTCAGCGGAAACTCCGAGTATCGGCCCCAGCTGGCCGAAATCCCCAGCTTCCGAGCACGGTTCAGGGAAGTCCTGACGTTCTGCCACTCCTTGCCGCGAAACTCCAGATCCGTGATCCGCAGCCGTGTTTCCTGGGCCACTGCGACCCTGCGGAAGCCTCGGGGCTGCAGCATGGGCCATAGCTCATCCGTGCAGGAATAGAGACAAGGTGTGAGCGCATGCCGGGTGCAGTAGTCAAGGAAACCGCTGGCCGTATGCCCACGGTGTTCCGCTGCTCCAAAGGGACCAGCCAGCGTCAAGGCCACGTGGCCATGCTGTTGGTAGGCCACGCCCCCGGTACCTTCGGTATTGAACCAGTATTTGTTCGGCTCCCAGAGAGCCATCCAGGACAAGGAGTCACCACCGGACTTGACCAACGTGCGGGCTCTTTCCCGCGATTGATGGTCCAGTCCCCCGGAATGGTGCCCCCGGATGAGCAAAATCCACACACCCACCAGGGCCACCAGCCAAAAGACCGTGCCGGAGTAGGAGAAGAGGAACACTTCCAGCACATCCCGGTCTGCGAAAACCTTCCGGTAAACGCCAGGCAGTGGAACCGGGAGATACTGTCTGGCGAGCTCCGCGGCCAGACCCAACAAGCCGCCGTCGCGGTCCATGCCGCCGGAAGCCAGCCACACAGCCGTATAAATGAGACCAAGCGTCAGTCCCGTCAGGCCCACCAACCAGAAAACCCTGCGTCGGAGCCGATCCGAAGAGACCACCCTGAAATGGCCGCGATAGACAAACAAGAGAACGGCCAGGACCAGCGGGACCACCACCAAGGGGATCAAATGGACAACCGCAGAGTTCAGCATCCCCACGTGCGGCCGCCCCTGCGGCCTGGGCATACCGGCAAAAAGGCCCAGGTAGATCGTCGAAAGACCCACCACCACCAGCTGCACACCGATCGCGATCCCCAGGGCGAGCCTTCGTCCCCTTCTCATGCCGTCAGCGCAGATCAGAAGCAGGACGACCGGCACCACGGCCAAGGCCAATCCGAAGGGGCCTGTGTAACCCTGCCGGCCGACCTCCAAGCACGTCACGTCAATGGTGCCTCCGCAGTTGCTCTCCAATTGCGTGAGGGTGGGCAGCGGGTTCAGGATGACGTCGCGCAGCAAGGCCAAGGGGCCGGACGGGCTCTTGGCCGCTGCGGTCACGATGGGTCCCACCGCAAAGATTGCCATGGTCAACGACAGAAGGTTTCGCACCTCCCTGCCCGTGGACCGGTGAAGGTGGAGATGACCTTTGCTGCTTTGCATCCACCATCCCGCGGCCAAGCCAATCAGAGCGCCCAGGAATCCCACCACCGTCTCTGCGTGCCCCACGTACAGCACCAAGAGCAGTGAGATTGATAGCACCACGGTCCGCAGGCGTCGCTGCCAGAGCGTCGGAAGGAGGGCGCTGGCAGCGAGGGCTGTTGCAAGAACGGCACCATACGGCCCGATCAGCCGGGTTCCTGCCATCCGGGAAAGCCACCCGTCATCGGCATACCGCGCAACCTGGGTGACCAGGAGGAAGGCCGACACGCAGGCAAACTGGCTGCCAAAGAACACTCCGGCCGTTCTGACAGAACCGAAGCGTCGCTCTGCAAGACCCAGAAGGAGCAGGAACATCATGATCGCCGTGGCGTATGCCAAAGGATTGGTGGTGAAGAAGAGCGAAGTCCAGATGGACCACCACTCCCCCGCCCTGAGCCCATCGAGCGACACCCCTGCCACAGAAAGCCATGGTTCCGGCGGGCCGGACAGGAAACTACCGGCCGCCAGTGACAATCCCACGAACAACACGAGCACCAGCAAGGTGAAAGGTGTTGCCCGTAGATGCCTGCCGGCCTTTAGAATCGCGGGCTTGACCACACTGTTGAGGGCGAGGCTCACCGCGGCAGCCTCCACCGGGTGGCCAGGAAATCCAGCGCTCCCGGCATGCCCCGGACCACTGCGTCCCAGGAGTGCCCGGCGTGTTGGATCGAGTGCTCTTCTGTTTCGAATCCCGCATTCTTTGCCGCGTCCGCCAGCTCGTGCATATAGGCAGTAAATTCATGGTCTGTTTCGCCGGCCGTCAAGTAAACGCCGCTGCCTGCGTAGTTGCGCTGCTGCATCAAGACCAAGGGCGTCTTGGCCTCAAAGGCCGCCGCGTCGCCGTCGAATGCGTCTCCAATGGTCTTGTTGCGGTCCTTCGCAAGCGCAGGTTCCCGTTCTGCAGAGAATGCGAGCACGGTTGGGAAGATCTCCGGATGTGCCGTTCCCATTTGCATGGCACAAGTGCCACCGAAGGAAAATCCACCCACCGCCCACTGCTGAGGATCGGTGGAGACGTCCAACGTGGACTTAATCCATGCGGGTACATCTTGGGACAGGTAGGTGCCGGCCGGCGCAATCAGGCTGTCCATGCACATGGTGTTGGCGCTGCCCGAACCATTGGGATCCACCACCACCGTCACCGGAGCAATGCCATGATGGGCTTCGGCATAGCGATCCAGTTGTGACCGGAGCTGGCCGCCAGTCAACCAGTCAGCAGGACCGCCAGGTTGACCTGAGAAGAGAACCAACACCGGGAGGACGGGACGGGGCGTCGTCTGGTACGCGGGGGGAAGATAGATGTAGGCGTCCCGCGCTGTGAATCCGGAAATCGTCCCGGGAATGTCGGCCTTCCGCAGGGTGCCCGTTTTAGGCATGGACTCCGGCGGTTTCCACGTGGATAACGCAGGGCCGGGGTTGCCGCCGGGAAGACGTTTGAGGCCGCTTTCCAGCGGCTGGATCCGCGCCACGGCGGTACCCATCAAATCGGCGACCGAATTGTTCAGGCCGAAGTACAGATTTACTTGCACGACGCTGAGGAGGACGACCCCCAGCATGGCCACGACACTCAGCGAACGGCCCTTGGCAGTGTTTCGCGGAAACCGGAAAGCGCAGAGAACCAGTGCCATGACCGCTGGGACCGACCAGGCCAGAGTTTCAAAGGGAAGGTTTTCGGAAAACGTGGCCATCAGATCGATCAGGATCCAATGAACGAGTGCCACCACCCCCACGGAAACAGCCAGGGAGGCGGCGACGACGAGCGGCCACCGGCGCCGACGCCGCCACAGGAGATACACTCCACCGCCCGCACCGCAAACAATGCTGAACCAGAGGAACGGCCCGTCTACCAGGCTGACGTCCGACAAAAAGTCCATGGCGCCTAACGCCAGGTTCCGACGCCGATGACCGGCCCGGCCTCCAGCCAGGAAGACAACCCTGCGTACGCGTCGAAGTTCATGGCCAGCATGAACTTCTTGCCTTCGTACTGCAGTTCAACAACAACCACACCGGGCTGCACCCTGACCAGTTCATCTTCAGTCGGCTGCCGGCGACCCAGCAGTTCCAAGGAACTGCGTTTGAACCTGTGCTTGGGGATCACGCTGAGGGACATCAAGCGGAACCACTCGAGCTCATTGTCCTGATAACGACAAACCCCCATCTGCCAGCTGTTTCCAGCCGTGCAAATGGAGGCGTCGACCGTGCCCAGGGCACGCCGCAGGTTGAAGCGGCGCACCCCGAAAAGGCACAGTGAAATGATCAGCAACGTAAACGCTGTTGCCAGAGCGATGAACGGAATAAGGGAATCGTCCATCAAGGTCGTGCTATCGGATCCCCGCTGTAGCCGCTTCGCCCAATTTGGCGTTGTCAGCAACAATGACCACGCGATCGTTGTCGACGGAGAAGAATCCGCCATCGACTACTACCGCAATACGGTCACCGGAAACCGGCTGGATTGCCAGCTCGCCCTCGGCCAGGATGGCCAGTAGGGGCGAGTGGCCCGGCAGGATTCCGATTTCACCATCGCTGGTGCGGGCCTTCACCATCTTGGCCGCGCCGGACCACACGAAGTGGTCCGCTGCGACAATCTCAACCTCGAGCTCAGCCATACTACTTGGTCTGTTCCTGGATCTTGGCCCAGTTGCGCTCGACGTCATCCAGGCCGCCGACGTTGAAGAACGCCTGCTCTGCGATGTGGTCCAGCTCGCCGTCGCAGATAGCCGTGAAGCCTTCCACGGTGTCCTTGATGGACACGGTGGAGCCCTCGACGCCGGTGAACTGCTTGGCGGTGTAGGTGTTCTGGGAGAGGAACTGCTGGATACGACGTGCACGCGACACGACGATCTTGTCCTCTTCAGACAGTTCGTCAACACCGAGGATGGCGATGATGTCCTGGAGTTCCTTGTTCTTCTGCAGGATCTGCTTAACACGGACAGCCGTGTTGTAGTGGTCCTTGCCGATGTACTGGGGATCCAGAATACGGGAGGTCGACGTCAGCGGGTCAACGGCCGGGTACAGACCACGGGATGCGATTTCACGGGAAAGTTCCGTGGTCGCGTCGAGGTGTGCGAAGGTCGTTGCCGGAGCCGGGTCGGTGTAGTCATCAGCCGGCACGTAGATGGCCTGCATAGACGTGATGGAGTGACCCTTGGTGGAGGTGATGCGCTCCTGGAGGAGGCCCATCTCGTCAGCAAGGTTCGGCTGGTAGCCCACAGCAGACGGCATACGGCCGAGCAGCGTGGAGACTTCCGAGCCTGCCTGCGTGAAGCGGAAGATGTTGTCGATGAAGAGCAGCACGTCCTGGTTCTGGACATCGCGGAAGTACTCCGCCATGGTCAGAGCGGAGAGGGCTACGCGCAGACGCGTTCCCGGCGGCTCATCCATCTGGCCGAACACAAGGGCAGTGTCCTTGAGAACGCCTGCCTCTTCCATTTCAACCCAGAGGTCGTTACCTTCACGGGTACGCTCACCAACACCGGCGAAGACGGAAGTACCACCGAAGTTGCGGGCAACACGGGTGATCATTTCCTGGATCAGAACGGTCTTGCCAACGCCGGCGCCGCCGAACAGGCCAATCTTGCCACCCTTGATGTACGGGGTGAGAAGGTCGATGACCTTGATGCCGGTCTCGAGCATCTCCGTGGAGCCCTCGAGGGAGGCGAAGGACGGAGCCTTGCGGTGGATCGGCCAGTAGGCGTCAGCCTTGATCTCCGACTCGTCAACGTCCAGCGGCTTGCCGAGAACGTTGAAGATGTGGCCCTTGACACCGTCGCCGACGGGCACGGAGATCGGAGCGCCGGAGTCCTGCACGGTGGTCCCGCGGACGAGTCCGTCGGTTGCCTGCAGGGAGATGGCGCGAACGAGGTTGTCACCCAGGTGCTGTGACGTCTCGAACGTGATGGTCTTGGTCTGGCCGTTGAGAGTGATCTCAGTGGTCAGAGCGTTGTAAATCGAGGGGATTGCGTCAGCCGGGAATTCGACGTCGACAACCGGACCAATAACACGGGCAATGCGGCCGGTGGCACCGGCCGTAGCTACGTGTTCGGTAGCAGTGGCAGTCATCTCTCTCACTTCACTCAGTAGATGGCGTGGATTTAAGTTTATCTGTTTGGTGCAGGTACGGCTTCGAGCCGAATGCGTTGCAGGCTAGGACGCGAGGGCGTCTGCGCCAGCCACGATTTCGGAAAGCTCCTGCGTAATCTCGGCCTGGCGGGCCGTGTTGCGAAGGCGCGTGTACTTCTTGATCAAATCGGTAGCGTTGTCACCGGCCGACTTCATAGCGCGCTGGCGGGCTGCGAGCTCAGAAGCTGCGGCCTGCAGCATGGCTGCGAAGATGCGGGACTCGATGTAACGCGGAAGCAGTGCGTCGAGCACCTGCTCTGTCTCCGGTTCAAACTCGTACAACGGCAACAGCTCGGATTCCGAGGCTGCTTCCTCTTCGACGACCTCCAGCGGGAGCAAACGGATAACCGTGGGCTCCTGCGTCACCATGGACTTGAAGCGGGTGTATACAACGTGGATTTCATCCACGCCGCCCTCTTCGAAGTCAGTGGAGAAGTCTTCAAGAAGTGCAGCTCCGACTTCCTGCGCGGTTTCGAATTCCGGTGCGTCCGTGCCACCGGTCCATACGCGGGCGTAGGACCGGTTGCGGAAATCGAAGTACGCCTGCGCCTTGCGGCCAACCAGGTACGCCTTGACTTCCTTGCCTTCTGCGTGAAGAAGCTCGGTGAGACCTTCAGCCTGCTTGAGCACGCTCGCGGAGTAGGATCCAGCAAGGCCACGGTCCGATGTAATAATCAGGACTGCGGCGCGGCGGATCTGGTCCGGTTCGGTGGTCAGCGGGTGGTCGATTTCGCTCTGAGTTGCGACAGCAGAAACGGCGCGGGTAATCGCGTTCGCGTAAGGCAGTGAAGCTGCTACGCGGGCGCGGGCCTTACCGATGCGCGAGGTAGCGATCAGTTCCATCGCCTTGAAGATCTTGCGCATCGACGTCGTCGAGCTGATCTTCTGACGGTAGACCCGAATCTGGGCTCCCATACTTATCCTTTCCTAAGTTTCCGATGTGCTGCCCTGCCGGGGCCCTTTCGGACCCCGGCAGAGCAGGTTATCGGAACTAGCGCTTCTGCTTGACGATCTTTTCCTGGTCGACGTCGCCGCCGGAGATCGCTGCGTGCTCTTCGTGGCCAGCGCCAACCAAGTGGTTGTCGCCTTCGCCGAAGAAGCCCTTCTTGAAGGAAACGATGGCTTCCTTCAAAGCTGCAGCGGTGTCGTCATCCAGGACGTTGGTCTGAGCCAGCGTGGTCAGGATGGAGGACTTGTGCGTGAGGTGCTCCAGGAACTCGGACTCGAAACGGCTGATGTCCTCAACCGGAACGTCGTCCAAGTAGCCGTTGGTGCCGGCCCAGATGGAAACAACCTGGTTCTCAACCGGGAACGGTGAGTACTGGCCCTGCTTCAGCAGTTCCATCAGGCGTGCGCCACGGGTCAGCTGCTGACGGGAAGCAGCATCCAGGTCAGAGGCGAACATCGCGAATGCCTGCATGTCGCGGTACTGTGCCAGGTCCAGCTTCAAGGTACCGGAGACCTTCTTCATGGACTTGACCTGTGCAGCACCACCAACACGGGAGACGGACACGCCAACGTCAACAGCGGGGCGCTGGTTGGCGTTGAAGAGGTCCGACTGGAGGAAGATCTGACCATCGGTAATGGAGATCACGTTGGTGGGGATGTAGGCAGAAACGTCGTTTGCCTTGGTTTCGACGATCGGCAGGCCGGTCATCGAACCCGCACCGAGCTCGTCGGAGAGCTTGGCACAACGCTCCAGCAGACGGGAGTGCAAGTAGAAAACGTCACCCGGGTAAGCTTCGCGTCCCGGCGGACGACGCAGCAGAAGGGAAACGGCGCGGTAAGCCTCGGCCTGCTTGGACAGGTCATCGAAAATCACCAGAACGTGCTTGCCGCCGTACATCCAGTGCTGGCCAATGGCCGAGCCTGCGTACGGTGCCAGGTACTTGAAGCCAGCGGGGTCAGATGCCGGAGAAGCCACGATGGTGGTGTACTCCAGTGCGCCGTGGTCCTCAAGGGTCTGACGGACAGCTGCGATAGTGGAAGCCTTCTGGCCAACACCGACGTATACGCAACGTACCTGCTTGGTGACATCTCCCGAAGCCCAGTTGGCCTTCTGGTTGATGATGGTGTCCACGGCAATTGCGGTCTTGCCGGTCTGGCGGTCACCAATGATCAGCTGACGCTGGCCACGGCCGATCGGGATCATGGCGTCAATAGCCTTAAGACCGGTCTGCATGGGTTCGTGGACCGACTTGCGTTCGGTAACGCCCGGAGCCTGAAGCTCCAGCGCGCGGGTGGCTTCGGCCTTGATTTCGCCGAGGTCATCGATCGGCTGGCCCAGCGGGTCAACAACGCGACCCAGGAAGGCATCGCCAACCGGAACGGACAGGATTTCACCGGTGCGGTGAACTTCCTGGCCCTCTTCGATGCCGGTGAAGTCACCGAGGATAATGACACCGATCTCGCGGACGTCAAGGTTCTGGGCCAGGCCCAGCGTGCCATCTTCGAAGCGAAGCAGCTCGTTCGCCATGACCGAGGGAAGACCCTCAACACGGGCGATGCCGTCACTTGCGGTGGTCACACGACCAACCTCTACGCGCTCTGCGTTACCGGGTTCGTAGGACGCCGCGAACTCGTTCAACGCATTACGGACGTCGTCGGCGTTGATGGTCAATTCGGCCATCTGCAGTCCCTGCTCTCCTGTTTTCGTGATCATCGTTGCTCACGATGACCGGGTTTTATATCAGTTAAGTTGTGCTTTGTCTTCGCTAGCCAGCGAGCTGGCGGCGGAGCTCGGTCAGGCGGGCGATAACCGAAGCATCGAGTACTTCGTCACCTACCTGAACACGGATCCCACCGATCAGTGCGGGGTCAACATTGACGTTGACCTTCAGTTCGCGGCCATACAGGGCATCCAGCCCGGCCTGCAGACGACTGGCCTGCGTTTCCGTCAACGGACGGGTAACGCTGACAGTAGCAATCCAGCGCTGCTGACGCTTGGCTGCAAGCTTGGCGAAAGACTCGACGAGCTTGCTCGGCTTGACACCGCGCGGCTGCGTAACTGCCTGGCTGATGAGAACCTTGGCTTCCTCGCTGCTGCCAGGAAGAAGTTTCTCGGCCAGTGCAATCTTCGCCGCAGGTGATGCCTGCGGCTCAGACAAAGCACGTTGTACTTCGTGGCTGGAAGCAACGGTCTGGTTGAAAGCAAACAGATCGTTTTCCAGCTCTTCCAGCCCCGTGATACCGGAGGCAGAAACGGCCGACTTGTTTTCAGCTACGGCAATAACCACCGTGGCAGCAAGCGTCTCGAGTGCATCGCCGATATCGCGTGCCGATGCCCAGCGTGAGCTGGCCAACCCGGCAGCAATTTCAGCAGCATCAGCGGAGACTTTTCCGCCAACCAGCTGCTTGACCAGCGCCGACTTTTCGTCTCCAGTGCGGGACGGGTCAGTCAGGGCGCGGCGCAAGCCAGCCGAGCTGTCCACCGTTCCCAGGATTCCGAAGAGGTCCTTAGCCAACTGCAACGAGGCGAAGGGAAGCTTGGCTTCCAGCTGCGCCAGCGCTGTGGTCAGCGATTCGCTCGATATTCCTGCCATTACTTAGCTGCACCTGCGCTCTGGGTCTCCAGATCTGCAAGGAAGCGGTCCACAACGCGTGCGGAGCGCTGGTCGTCGGTGAGTGCTTCACCAACGATGCGGCCTGCAAGTGTGGTGGCCAGGGTGCCGACCTCAGAGCGGAGCGAGACAACTGCTGCCTGGCGCTCCGACTCGATGGCTGCGTGTGCCTGCTCAGTGATACGTGCAGCCTCAGCAGCGGCCTTGGCCTTGAGGTCCGCGAGGATCTGGGCGCCTTCGGCGCGTGCTTCTTCGCGGATGCGGTTGGCTTCAGCGCGGGCGTCGGTGAGCTGCTGCTTGTACTCTTCAAGAGCTGCAGAAGCTTCTGCCTGGGCCGCTTCGGCCTTTGCAATGCCACCTTCAATTGCTTCGGCGCGCTCTGCAAAGGTCTTCTCGAACATCGGGACAATGAACTTGACCACGATGTACAGGAGGACCGCAAAGCCGACGAGGACGACGCCCATTTCCCAGACATTGGGAACGAGAGGGTTGGCGGCCTCTTCGCCTTCAGTGGCGGCTGAGATGATCAGCTGATTCATATTTCACCCGTCCTATCTACTCGGTTGCGGAATTCGCTTTGCTCTGGATCCGAAGACTAGAGAACGAAAGCGAAGACGAGGCCGAGGATGGCGAGAGCTTCAGTCAGTGCCAGACCAAGGAACGCGATCGGCTGCAGCACACGCTGAGCTTCCGGCTGACGAGCAACACCGTTGATGTAAGCCGCGAATACGAGACCCACACCGATACCACCGCCGATTGCGGACAGACCGTAACCTACGAGGTTGAGATTGCCTTCCATTTTTTTCCTTTCAAGATGCCACCCATGTGGCAGGTTGTTTGGTTTACTTCAATCCCCATCAGGGGAAGTTTTTGTGCCTAGTGGCTGTCGGCGTGCAGGGCGCCTTCGATGTAGATCGCGGTCAACAGGGTGAACACGTAAGCCTGCAGGGCCATGATCAATGCCTCAAGCATGTACATGGCGATAGCCCCTACCAGCACCAGAACCGAGGTGCCCTTCAAAAGGACGTTTTCCTGCATTACCAGGTACTCGATGCCGGAACCGGCGAGCATGACGATCAAGTGGCCTGCCAGCATGGTCGCGAACAGACGGAGGCTGTGCGTGACAGGGCGAACCAGGAAGTTGGAGATGATCTCGATCGGTACGACGATCGGGAGGATGTACCACGGAACACCAGAGGGAACGGTTGCGAGCTTGAAGTACTTCAGACCGTTCTTCTTGATGCCGATGATGATCCACGTGAAGTACACGATGCCGGCCAGCACATAGGCGCCGCCTACGTGCGAGAAGCTCGGGAGCTGGATCACCGGGATGGCGCCGTAGATGTTGTTCACCAGAATAAAGAAGAACAAGCTGAACAGCAGCGGGACGTATTTGATGAAGTCCTTGCCGCCGATGATGTCCTTGGCGATGCTGTTGCGGACGAAGCCGTAGGCCATCTCGCCTGCGAACTGCAGCTTGCCGGGAACCAGCTGCTGCTTACGTGCAGCGAGGATGAAGAATGTAGCGATAATGACGACCGAAAGGATCACCAGCAGCATCTGCTTGGAGAATCCGTCGTGCGCACCCCAAGGCAGGATTGCCGGCAGGTGCATTTCGTCGATTCCGGGTGGGGTGAATGACCCCGAATCCTGGGCGGGGAGCGCAAGCGCGATCAACGCGTTTCCTCTCTGCTGTGTCCATCATTGGGCATTGGTTGGAATATGGACGCGGTGGACGCATCCGTAATCCATGTGAAATTATTTGGCATTACTGTCCCCGTCCGTGGACGGACCGCTGTCTGCGTTGCTCTCGCCAGAAGAGGAGCTTTGCCTGGTGAGGCCATGCATATGGGAAAGATAGAACCCTCCTGCGGCTCCCAGCAGAGCGCCAAGGAGCACAATCCAGCGGGTCCCCCACAGATTATCCAGACCCCAGCCTATCAAACTCCAGACAATGATCCCGCCAACAATGTAGCTGAAGACGGCGATGCCGGCGTTGTATCCGCCGTCGTTTCCGGCGTCCACAGTTCCATGGACATTTCGAGGTTGCTGGGCTTGCGCGGCTGGGCGCGAATAACGCTTACGCGGAGACATCCGGGCCACCCTTCCGTTCTTCAGGATCGTTATAGATCTGGAGACGGGCCTTGCTGAAACCATAGATTTCTGCGGCCTGCCAAAGGACCACGGAAATGACCGCGCCGATGAGGAACCACCGGCTGGCCAGCCATTCGGGGGTGCCGATCGCGAAGAGCACAACGGCGAATCCAACGACCTTCACAAAGTAGGTCGCCACAAACAGGCCAACCGCACCGGAAGGATTGTTGCGACCGACGAAGTGGCCGATCAGGAGGCTGATGGCGAAGAAGGCCATCACGAGTCCGCCGCCGAAGGCTGCCGAGAGGGCGCCTTGGTGGCCATCTACGATTGCTGCCACGATGCTAGTGACCACTACACCGGCCAAAGAGGCACTGGAACTCAAGAAGAGCAATCGAAGCCAGAGGTTCGGTGTCGCGCCGGAAACTCCAATGCCACGTCTACCGGACGGGCGTCCGGAATCGGCGTTGGATGTCATGGGGATACCAATCCTCGTGGCACAGGTGCCATATTCTCAAAGTGGGGTTACGGGCGAGTGACTGTCCGCAGAAAGAATTCTACATGAGATAGAACTGTGACCCTAAACCGGCCGTCACAACTACTCCCCCGGCCGCGTCGAGTTCCGGGTGAAGTAAGGCCACGCCGTCACGGCAGCCATGACAAGCGCCGCTGCTATGACGACGATGAGCACAATTTGCCACGGGAATACGGCAAACGCAACGCCTCCGAAGGCGAGGATGCACGTCCACACATAGAGCATGACGACGGCTGTGCGGTGTGAGTACCCGAGGTCCACGAGCTTGTGGTGCAGGTGCCCACGGTCGGCCGACCATGGGGACTGCCCCCTGGCTGTCCTCCGGACGACGGCCATCCCCAAGTCAAGAAGGGGAAGGGACAGGACCGCGAAAGGCAGCAAGATGGGAACGATCGTGGGAATACCGTTTGCGCGATCGTAGAGCCCTGACCCAATCTGCCCCGTGGCCACTACGCCAGCGGAGGCCATGAGCAGGCCAATAAGCATGGCTCCGGAGTCCCCCATGAAGATTTTGGCGGGGAACCAGTTGTGCGGCAGGAACCCGATGCAGCTTCCCACCAGAATGGCCATCAGCAGTGTCGCGAGGTCCGAGTTGTCGGTGGACGGGTTGTTCCGATGAACCCAGTACGCCGTGAGGAAGAAGGCTCCGCCACCGATGATGGCCACTCCTGCTGCCAAACCGTCCAGTCCGTCAATGAAGTTGACGGCATTCATGGTGGTAACAATCAGGCCAGCGGTGAGCACGATCTGCAGGATTTCAGAATCAAGGAATATCGGTTCGGGAATGAAAGGCACCACCGACATCCGCACGCCCCAAATTGCCACGATGAAGGCAGCGGCTCCCTGTCCCAACAGTTTGATCCACCACCGGATGTCGAGGATGTCGTCGGCGACTCCTACCGCGACAATCACGACGGCACCGGCCAGTATCCCCCACGGCGCGTCGTTGTGCCTGAAGATGTCCTTGACGAAGAAAGAGTTGCTCGCGACCACCAGCGCCACAAAGAAGCCAGTGAAGATTCCCAGTCCACCGAGCTTGGAAATCAGGGCAGAGTGCATATCCCGGCTGCGGATGGGACGGTACAGCCGGAGTTTGTTACCGGCCACGCGGGCACCCCAGGTCCCCGCATAAGACACCACGGCGGCCGTGAGCGCCATGAGCAGATACATGATCATGACGCGGCTCCCGGGAGCAGCCCGCCTAGCGAACCGGAAACCGTGACGGGCGAACGCAGCCGGTGCGTCGCTTGAAAGCCGGTGGTTTCCGGGCAGCTCAAGGTGTGGAATTCTGTCTGTGGATAAATGGAACTACTCCGTCGCCATGCCTGCACCGGCTGTGCCGAATGTTGCGGGATTTCTGTGGACTCTAGTCACGATACTAATGCCAACGGCCGTGACCACCCTGTGACGCAGCCGCAAGGCCCCAGCTTGTTTGGCCGGGGTTTGGCTGCATTTCTGTTAGCTGACCGGTCCCTGGACGTTGCGCAGAGCGTAGATTCCCTCGAGCACCTGAGCGTTGGAGCGCGGGGATTTCAGGCTGTGGCGCAAGCCCTTGAAAAGGCCCGCCAGCAGCACTTTACGGTTCGGGGAAGCGGCAATGGTCCGGGTCCAGTTGCGCAAGGAAGCGCCGGTAAAGAGAAGCTTCTCCCACGGTGCCAGCGCACTGGAGCGGGTGTAGACCCACACCTTGTTGCGGACTTCGTAGTAGAAACGTGCTCCCGGATCGGCACCGGCGTCACCAAAAACCTTGGTGTGGTGATTTGCCACGGATGCATTGGTGGTCAGAGCGGTGGCACGGCGGGAGACCCTGGCGGTGTACTCAAGGTCATCATTCCAGATGAAGTAATCGGCAATTGGCAGACCATGCTTCCTGATCTCTTCCGCCCGGATCAGTACAGACACAAAGGAGGCACTGCGGATCTGGGTGGCGCCGACACGGGCGGCTGCGCTGCGGGCTACTTCAGCGGCGCCCATCCTGGGACGCATGCGGTTCATGGGGTGGTCCCTGCCATCGGTCCACACCACGCGGCTGGCAATAAAAGCCGGGGTGTCCCCCGTTTCCTGTTGGTAGGCCTGCGAAACGTCCAGGGCCTCGCTCAGCGCGGAGGGCTGCGGTTCCGTGTCGTCGTCCATAATCCACACGTGGTCTGCACCGTGGTCCAGAAGGGCACGTTCCATACCAACCACGAAGCCTCCGGCGCCGCCCACATTCGTGTTCAGCGTGACGACGTCCGTGGTCACCGGCCCTTCGTAATTGCGGAGAAACTCTGCCGTTCCGTCCGTGGAGGCGTTGTCAACGACAACGACGGCGTCCGGCACCCTGGTGCTGGCTGCGATGCCCGCCAGGGTGGTTTGGAGGAGTTCGCGTCGGTTGTAGGTCACCACAACAGCGACCACGACAGCTTGGGACGTCATTTACTTGCCTTTGGTCTTGGGTGTTTGAAATCTCCGCCGCACGAGCAGTCCGGCCAGCTTCCATGGTTCAACGAAAACTCTGTAGGCAACCCGGCCCGGGTGGAGAACAAGACGCCAAGCCCATTCAAGGCCGAGTCGCCCGAGCCACCTCGGCGCCAGTTTCTGGATACCTGCCACCTGCTCAATGGCACCGCCCACGGTGCAGTAAACAGCCGGAGGCAGTTGTCCAAGCCTCCGATGCAGGACGGTTTCCTGGAGGGGCATTCCCAATCCCAGCAAAACAAGCTGGGGACGGAATTCCTTAAGCCATTCCACCACAGCTCCTTCCAGGGCCTCGTCCCATGCTTCGCCGGGCATGCCGTCCACTGTCGCACCGGGAATGATGGACCGCAACCGTGCTATAGCCGTGGTGTTGGCATCTCGACCGGCACCGATCACAGCCACGCGTTCAATGCCAGGAACACGGCCGAGTTCCGGGATCCAATCCATCGATCCGAGCCGGTAGGCCATGGGCTTTTCGCCCAGGAGCCGCAATTCCCGCCTGTGGGCGAACCCCCACAGCATCGCGACGGGGGCGCCGTCGAGGAGGACGATCGAGCTGTTCTGGTACAGCGAACTGAAATTCCGACAGGAATGAAACAGGGTGATGCTGTGGAGGTTATGTCCCAGCACGGTGCTCATGGTGCCGGCAGTGATGAGTCCGCCGATGGCCTCAATGAGCTCATTGACGCGCAGCGGAGTGGCGTCGACGTCAAGGACGGGGACGCGCTGGCGCTCCGGAATCATTCGGGCTTGGCTTCTCGTTGGGCGTTCCGATCCACTGCTTCGCCCGGCGCCGGCACTTCGACGGCGGTGGCTTCTGCTGCTTCAACCGGCACAACATCAACCACACTTGTCGCTTCAACTGAAGGTGCGGATTCCGCAGGCTCGGCCACATCGGTCTCCGCAACCGCATTGTTGTCAGCCTCAGCCTCGTCGGTAGCCGTCTCTTCGGCGACAGTCTCCTGAGGGACTTCCGCTGCGGCAGCAACAGTCTCGCCGAAGCCGAGTACCGAAGGAACGATCTCGCGAAGACGCTCAAGTGAGATTGCACCCTGGCGCACCACACGGAACGGGCTGGCTGTTGCGTCCACAATGGTGGAAGGCAGCGCGGCGGTGCCCTCTACCGGCCGGAAACCACCTTCCAGATAGACCTCAACCGACTCTGCCAGTTGGAGGCGTGCTTCCGACGCTGTCTGGGCTGCCTCCTGGCCCGTGCGGTTGGCTGAGGATACCGCCAACGGGCCCGTGAGCCCAAGGAGTTCCAAGGCAATCTGGTCATCAGGCATCCGAAGGGCCACGGTGCCCTTGGTGTCGCCAAGGTCCCAGTCCAAGGAGGGCTGCGCGTGCAGGATCAGTGTGAGCCCACCCGGCCAGAAGGCCTGCGCCAGCGCCCTGGCGTCAGCAGGAACCTCGGTGGCCAGCCCGTCCAAGGCGTTGATCCTCGGGATCAGCACTGGTGGAGGTATCTGACGGCTGCGGCCCTTGGACGCCAGCAACATCGTCACGGCCAAAGGGGAAAAAGCATCGGCGGCAATGCCGTACACAGTGTCCGTCGGCAGCACGATGCACTTCTTTTCGCTGATGGCACGCTGGGCGTGCTGAAGTCCTTCGGCACGCTGGTCATCTGAAGTGCAGTTATAGGTTGTGGTCACAGCGCTATTCTTTCACTCATCAGGAGCGGTGCTTGCCAGCACAGCGCTGGTGGCACGTTCCTTGCCGTTCAGGTCGAAGTGTGTGGTGACGTCATTCCAGTGGCCTGCGCGTCGCAGCATCCCGGCGATCCACTCCGCCTGGACCTCCGCGTGCTCCATCACGAAGTAGCCGCCGGGTTTCAGAAGCCGGGCCGCGGAGGCAGCTGCCGCCGTCGGGAGTTCCATGCCGTCCGCTCCCCCACCGTACAAGGCCTCCGGGGGATCATGGAGCGCGACTTCCGGTTCTGTGGGTATCGCCTCAGCGGGGATGTAGGGCGGGTTGGAGACGACGACGTCGAAGGTTCCGTTGTGTTCTGGCAGCGCATCCCGCAGATCGCCCTGAATGAGGGTGACGCCCAGTGGTTCGAGATTTTTGGCGGCCCAGGCGTGCGCAAATGTACTAAATTCAACGGCGTGGACGTCGGCATCCGGAATCTCGTGGGCGATGGAACCGGCGATGGCACCGGACCCTGTACCGAGATCCACCACTTTGGGTTTGCGTACTCCGGCCAAGTGGTCGATGACCAGCTGGACCACTGATTCCGTTTCGGGCCGGGGAATGAAGACACCCGGGCCCACGCGCAGCTCCAGGTAACGGAAATACGCGACGCCGGTGATGTGCTGCAAGGGGACACGCCCGGCGCGCTCCTCCACCAGTTCACGATAGCCCACCGGGGCAGGCGTGTCCCCCAGAAGCATTGCGCGGAGTCTGCCGAGACCGACACCGAGCAAATGGTCGGCCAGCAATTCGGCGTCCACCCTCGGCGTCGGAACCCCGGCGTCGGTGAGGACGGCAGTGGCCTCGCGGACGGCGTCCGCGAGGCTCTGGCCCTGGTAAAACGTCATGGATCTACTCTGGTTTGCTGGGAATCGGCAGGCTGGTGATCGGCTGCTACTCGCCGATAGCGTCCAGGCGTGCCTGCTCGTCCGCTTCAATGGCGGACTGAATCACGGGCTCCAGATCACCGTTCATGACGGCGTCCAAGTTGTATGCCTTGTAACCAGTGCGGTGATCGGCAATACGGTTTTCGGGGAAGTTGTACGTGCGAATGCGCTCAGAACGGTCCATGGTGCGGATCTGCGATTTGCGCTGTTCCGAGTTCGCGGCGTCAATCTGTTCCTGCTGGTGGGCAAGGAGGCGGGCGCGGAGAACACGCATGCCGGCTTCGCGGTTTTGCAGTTGGGACTTCTCGTTTTGCATGGCCACAACGATGCCCGTGGGCAAGTGGGTGATGCGGACCGCGGAGTCAGTGGTGTTCACGGACTGTCCACCCGGACCGGATGAACGGTAAACGTCGATCTTGAGGTCGTTCTGGTTGATCTCAAGCTCTTCGGGCTCGTCCACTTCGGGGAGGACCAGCACACCTGCAGCGGACGTGTGGATGCGTCCCTGCGATTCAGTCACGGGAACACGCTGCACCCGGTGCACGCCGCCTTCAAACTTCAAGCGCGCAAATACACCTTGCGCGGGATCGTTGGAGTTGCCCTTGATGGCAACAGCAACATCCTTGTAGCCGCCAAGATCTGACTCAGTGGCGGAAATCATTTCAGTCTTCCAACCGCGGGACTCCGCATAGCGCATGTACATGCGCAATAGATCGCCAGCGAACAGAGCGGCTTCGTCGCCACCTTCGCCACCCTTCACTTCAAGGATGACATTGCGGGCATCATCTGGATCACGCGGGATCAGCAGACGACGCAGCCGCTCCTGAGCGGCGGGAATCTGCTCCTCCAACTGCACAACCTCAGCGGCAAATTCGGGATCCTCGTCAGCCATTTCCTTGGCAGCTTCCAGATCGTCATTGAGCCCGCGCCATTTGTTGTACGCCTCCACAATCCCCTGAAGCTGCGCAGACCGACGCCCCAACTTCCTGGCAGCAGACTGATCGGCATAAACAGCAGGATCACTGAGCTGCGCCTGAATGGCAGCATGCTCATCAAGCAATCCCTGTACGGACTCAAACATTTTCAAACCTCTTTCGACTTCTACAAGTCTAATAACTGCATCGTGGGGTCACGTACAGCCCATCTGGCGGGCCCGCATGGGCCATATGACCTCGCGTGGTGTCAGGTCAAGGGTTTCGTTTAAACAAAGACCGCTCAAAATATGCCGGCCAGGGAGTGGCTTCGGGCCTACCAGTGCCGGGTAGCTTCCGATCGCAGATCGGAAGCTACCCGGCACAGGGGCGGGGCCGGCATATTTTGAGCGGTTAGAGCACAGCTATTTGTCGTTGTCCGACTTCGCTCCGAGCGTCGTCTTCTGGACCTGCATGAGGAACTCGACGTTGCTTTGCGTCTCCCGGATCTTGTTGGTCAGCAGCTCAAGGCTCTGCTGCTGCTCAAGTCCGGAAAGGACGCGACGCAGTTTCCACATGATCTTGACTTCTTCAGGCGAGAGCAGGTTCTCTTCGCGGCGCGTGCCGGACGCGTTGACGTCCACGGCCGGGAAGATGCGCTTGTCTGCCAGCTGGCGGGACAAGCGGAGCTCCATGTTACCGGTGCCCTTGAACTCTTCGAAGATGACTTCGTCCATCTTGGAGCCGGTCTCCACCAGAGCGGTAGCAAGGATGGTGAGTGAGCCACCGTTTTCGATGTTGCGGGCTGCACCGAAGAAGCGCTTGGGCGGGTACAGAGCAGCAGAGTCAACGCCACCGGACAGGATGCGGCCGGAAGCCGGTGCTGCCAGGTTGTATGCACGGCCCAGGCGGGTCATGGAGTCCAGGAGGACCACCACGTCCATGCCCATTTCCACCAGGCGCTTGGCGCGTTCGATGGAGAGCTCGGCAACCGTGGTGTGGTCGTCGGCGGGACGGTCGAAGGTGGAGGCAATGACCTCGCCCTTGACGGTGCGCTGCATGTCCGTGACTTCTTCGGGACGTTCGTCAACCAGCACCATCATGAGGTGGACCTCAGGATTGTTGGTGGTGATTGCGTTCGCGATGGACTGCAGGATGAGCGTCTTACCGGCCTTCGGCGGGGAGACGATCAGGCCACGCTGGCCCTTGCCGATAGGTGCCACGAGGTCGATGACACGCGGACCGATCTTCTTGGGGTCCGTCTCGAGGCGCAGGCGCTCGGACGGGTACAGCGGTACCAGCTTGGCGAACTCGACGCGGTCCTTGAGTTCCTCCGGCGTCTTGCCGTTGACGGAAGTGACGCGGACAAGTGCGTTGAACTTCTGGCGGGCAGACTGCTGGCTGCGGTCTTCACCATCACGCGGGGCGCGGATGGCACCCACCACGGCGTCGCCCTTGCGAAGGTTGTACTTCTTGACCTGTGCCAGGGAAACGTAGACGTCGTTGGCACCGGGAAGGTAACCGGACGTACGGATGAAGGCGTAGTTCTCAAGGACGTCCAGGATGCCCGCTACGGGCAGCAGGACATCGTCTTCAGTGACCTCGACGTCGTCAACGTCCGGTCCCTGTGCACGGCCACGGCGGCGCTCGTTGCGGTCGCGGAAGCGGTCGCTGCGGGTGTTGCCGCCGTCACGGCTGTCCTGACCGCCACGGCGGTCGTTCTGGTCGTTGCGGTCCCGACGGTTACGGCGGTTACGGCGGTTGCCCGTGTCCTCGCCGTCGTTGTTGTCTTCACGGCGACCGCGGGTGTTGTCCCGGCGTTCGCGCTGTTCGCCTGAATCGGCCTGATCGCTGCGGTCAGCACGCTGCTCACGCTGTTCCGTGCGGTCAGCACGCTGCTCACGCTGTTCCGTGCGGTCAGCACGCTGCTCACGCTGTTCGCTGCGGTCAGCACGCTGCTCCGTGCGCTGCTCAGCTGCCGGTGCCTCGGCCGCTTCGGCAGGCGCTGCAGCGGCTTCGCCTCGACGACGGTTGCGGGTACGCGGCTGGCGACGCTCAGTGCCGGCCTCACCGGCTTCCGGAGCTGCCGGCGCTTCGGCAACGGGCGCAGCTGCGGTTTCAACCGGCGCGGCAGTAGCTTCCGCAGCTGCTACGACACCATCGCTGGTGGCGCGACGGCTGCGGCCGCGTCCACGTCCACGGGGGGCTTCCTGGGCAGGGGCCTCGGTGGAAGTCTCTGCAGTGGTGCCGTTGTCAGCGGCTTTGACCTCCGCTGCCGGGGCTTCCTTTGCCGAGGCGGCGGCTCCCTTTGCCGAGGCCGTGGCCTTGGCCGGTGCCTTGGTGGTGGAAGTGCCTGCACGGTGGGCGGAAATGGCCGTGACCAAATCTCCCTTGCGCATACGGGATCCCCCGGAAATTCCCAGCTGGCTCGCGAGAGCCTGAAGCTGGGCGAGCTTAAGGCCTGCAAGGCCGCTGCTCTTGGTGGTTGCTGCAGTTGACGACTCAGCAGCAGAAGATGTTGTGTCCACAGCTGAAGCCAGCTCAGTGGTTTCTGTCACGAAGGATCCTTCCCCCTCGACGGCGTCCAGAGCGAGAGCTGGACGCGATGATTTGTTCTGGGCTGCAGTTCAGATCTGCAGCCGGTGATTTCGGCCGTGCCTGATGGATTGTGGCCAACAGGGCCGGTTACTGATCGTCATCACTGGATCCGGTTGCCCGGACAGCCGGCTGAATGTTCAGGGAACAGAGAAGGTTCTCGGCACCTGAGACAGGCCGGAAAGAGACGACACCACCAACGTTGGCACAGTTGACGAAAGGTACGGCGAAACCACCGAAATCCAAAATCAGGGAACTGCCCGCGGCTTTACCGGCGGTGCACTTCCACTCTAGCACCTTGAACGTCCACAGCCAGCGTCATCACACGCCAGCCGACATCGGGTGTGTTGGCTGCCGTAAAAGCGGTGATGAAATCAGCAACCATGGCAGCTTCCTCTTCGCCATTGGCCAACACCATGACCGTTGGTCCCGCACCGGAAACAACGGCCGCATGGCCTGCAGAGCGAAGGGCGGCAATGAGGTCGGCACTGGGACGCATGGCTTGGGCACGGTAGCTCTGGTGAAGGTAATCCTCCGTGCCGGCGAGCAGGAACCCGGGCTGTGCAGTCAGTGCATGGATCAGGAGAGCTGCCCGCCCGGAGTTCATGGCTGCCGCATGATGGCCCACCGATGCCGGAAGCAGTCCACGGGCGGTTTCCGTGGACAATTCAAAGTCCGGAACCGCCACCACTGGAATAACGGAGGGGGCAACCTCGGCACGCGTACTGCTGTACTGCTCGCTGTCCTGCCATGACAGCGCCAGTCCGCCGAAAATCGCAGGTGCGACGTTGTCCGGGTGGCCTTCCATCTCGCTGGTCAGCTGCAGGATCCAATCGCGGTCCTTTTGCGATTCCTTCGGAACCAATGCGTTGGCAGCTGTCACCGCGGCGACTACGGCGGATGCCGATGACCCCAGACCGCGACCGTGCGGGTTCACGTTGTCTGCGGTGATTTTGAGACCAGAGCGCTGGAAGCCCAGGCGATCCAACGCCTGGTCAATGGCACGCACCACCAAGTGGCTGGCATCGCGTGGGAGGGTGTCGGCGCCCTCACCGGAGAGCTCGAACTCGAGCTCTCCGGTGCTGAGGGTTTCCACCGTCAAGGTGTCGTAAATGGACAGGGCCAAGCCGAGGCTGTCGTAGCCAGGGCCCAGGTTGGCACTCGTACCGGGGACCTTGACGGTCAGCCGCTGGCCTGCCGCGACGAGTGCACGATCGGTCGCGGTGGGCTGCGTTGATTCCACTCTTAGTTTTCTTCCAGTCCCAGTTCTGCGGCAACGGTGACGACGTCATTGGGCACCTTCACGGGCTGGACATCGCTGCCGTCTTCGGTGCGGAGAGCCCACTGCGGGTCCTTAAGTCCGTGCCCGGTAACGGTGATGACGATGGTCTTGCCGGCGGGCACCTCGCCTGCGGCGTGCTTCTTGATCAACCCAGCGACGCCGGCAGCTGAGCCGGGTTCCACAAAGACGCCTTCCTTCGCAGACAGCCAGCGGTGGGCGGCAAGGATCTCGTCGTCGGAGACAGCCTCGATGAGTCCACCGGATTCGTCGCGGGCTGCAACAGCGGTGTCCCAGGACGCCGGGTTGCCGATGCGGATGGCAGTGGCAATGGTGTCAGGCTCGGTGATCGGGTGTCCGGCGACGAACGGTGCAGCGCCTGCAGCCTGGAAGCCCCACATGATGGGCGTCTTGGTGGAAACGGCCGGAAGCGTGCCGTTAGCGGTCTCGAACGGCCCGGAGTACTCCTTGTAGCCCTTCCAGTACGCACTGATGTTGCCGGCGTTGCCGACAGGCAGCACATGGATGTCCGGGGCGTCACCCAGTGAATCCACAACTTCGAAAGCACCGGTCTTCTGGCCCTGGATGCGTGCCGGGTTGACGGAGTTCACCAGGAATACGGGGTAGGCCTCACCGAGCTTCCGGGCGATATCCAGGCAGTTGTCGAAGTTGCCATCGACCTGGAGCAGGGTGGCGCCGTGCGCGATTGCCTGGCTCAGCTTGCCCATGGAGATCTTGCCTTCAGGCACCAGGACAGCACACTTAAGGCCAGCGGCCGTAGCGTAGGCAGCTGCAGAAGCGGACGTGTTTCCCGTGGAAGCACACACAACGGCTTTAGCGCCGGCTTCAACTGCCGCAGTCATGGCCATGGTCATGCCACGGTCCTTGAAGGACCCCGTGGGGTTCATGCCTTCAACCTTCAGGTAGACCTCTGAGCCGGTCAGCTCGGAGAGCTTCTGTGCGTGGACCAGCGGTGTGCCGCCCTCGCCGAGGGTGATGACCTTGGTGGCTTCCGTTACGGGCAAACGATCAGCGTATTCGCGGATTACTCCGCGCCATTGGTGAGCCACTTAGACCCCTTCTACCCGCAGAACGGATGTCACAGAATTGATGACGTCCAGGCTCTTGACGGCCTCGACGGTTGCTGCGAGTGCAGCTTCGGATGCACGGTGCGTGACGATTTTCAGTTCGGCCGACTCAACGTTCGAGGCAGAGTCGCGGTGAATCGTCTGGCGCATGATTTCGATGGAAACGCCGTTCTCCGCAAAGATGTGCGCGATCCTGGCCAGCACGCCTGCCTGGTCAGCGACGTCCAGGCCGATGTAGTAGCTGGTGTTTGAGGCGTCGATGGCCAGCGCCGGGACGTGGCCCGTGGTGGTTTCCGTGCGGCCAGGGCCGCCCAACACCAGACGCCGGGCAGCGGATACGAGGTCGCCCAGTACGGCAGACGCCGTCGGGGTTCCGCCGGCGCCTTGGCCATAGAACATCAGTTCGCCGGCATTCTCTGCCTCGATGAAGACCGCGTTGAATGCGCCGCGGACGGCGGCAAGCGGGTGTTCGCGCGGCAGGAGCGTGGGGTGGACCCGCACTGAAATACCGCTGCCGTTGTCCGAGGAATCGATCTTCTCGGCAATCGCGAGGAGCTTGATGACGAAGCCGGCTTCTTTGGCTGAGGCAATGTCAGCAGCGCTGACCTTGGTGATGCCTTCGCAGTAGACGTCGTCCAGGGAGAAGCGGGTGTGGAAGGAAAGCGAGGCGAGGATGGCAGCCTTGGCTGCGGCATCGTGGCCTTCGACGTCCGCGGTGGGATCGGCCTCTGCGTAGCCAAGGCGCTGGGCCTCGGCAAGGGCGTCGGCAAATTGCGCGCCGGTGGTGTCCATCTGGTCAAGGATGAAGTTTGTGGTGCCATTGACGATGCCCAGCACGCGGGTGATGCGGTCTCCGGACAGGCTGTCGCGGATGGGTCGGAGGATGGGGATCGCACCGGCCACAGCGGCTTCATAGGACAACTGGACGCCGGCTTTGTCAGCCTCTTCGTAAAGGGTGGGTCCATCCTGCGCCAGCAGGGCCTTGTTGCCGGTGACCACACAGGCGCCGTTCTGGATGGCGGTCAGGATCAGCGAACGGGCCGGCTCGATGCCGCCCATGAGTTCGATGACCAGGTCTGCCTCCTTGACGAGGGTATCCGCATCCGTGGTGAACAGTTCACGGGGCAGTTCAACGTCCCGCGGGGTGTCGATGTTGCGCACGGCGATGCCGGAGAGTTCCAAGCGGGCACCGCTGCGAGCAGCGAGGGCCTCGGCGTCGTCAATAAGAATCCGCGCGACCTGGGCCCCCACGTTGCCACAGCCCAGCAGGGCCACCTTCAAGGTTCGCACTTCAGACATTCGCCACTCCCATGTCGCGGTTCAAGAGATCTTCTTCGGTTTCCCCGCGGACAATCAGCCGGGCGGCTCCGTCGCGTACAGCGACAACGCCAGGCCGGGCCAGGTAGTTGTAGTTGCTGGAGAGGGCCCAGCAGTAGGCGCCGGTACCCGGTACTGCGAGCAAATCACCGGCTGCCACATCCGCGGGCAGATATACATCTCTAACAACTATGTCGCCGCTCTCGCAATGTTTGCCCACTACGCGGGACAGCTGCGGATCCGCCGAAGACTCCCGGGAAGCCAAAATTGCCGAATAATCCGCGTCGTACAGCACCGGACGGGCGTTATCGCTCATACCGCCATCCACCGACACATAGCGGCGCGGATACGTAACGTTCCCTTGCTGCGATTCAGCCTCAGGAGCGTCAACACGCACGGTTTTGAGCGTGCCGACCTCGTACAAGGTGAAAGTGGTGCTGCCCACGATGGCGCGTCCGGGCTCAATGGAGATGCGCGGGGCGGTAATGCCCAACTCTGCGCAGGTGGAACGTACGACGACGGCCATGGCCTGAGCGATTTCGGCTGCCGGACGCGGCGTGTCCACCGGGGTGTAGGCGATACCGTAGCCACCTCCAAGGTCCAGCTCCGGCAAGACTATGGAGTACTTGAGCTGCATGGCGGCGAGGAACCCCAGCAGCTTCTGCGCTGCCACGGCAAAGCCATCCGGTTCAAAGATCTGCGAGCCGATATGGCAGTGCAGGCCCAGTAGCTCGATGCTGGAGTAGGAGGTGGCTGCTGCCACTGCTTCCTCGGCTGCGGAGAGGCCTGCTTCCTCCGTGGAGTCTTCCGCCATGGAGAGGCCGAACTTTTGGTCCTCGTGCGCTGTGGCAATGAACTCATGCGTGTGGGCATGCACACCAGGGGTAAGCCGCAGCATGACCTTGGCTGTTTCCCCACGGCTGGAGGCAATCTTGGCGACGCGCTCAAGTTCATCGAGGCTGTCCACCACGATCCTGCCAAGCTTCATGTCCAAGGCACGGTTGATCTCGGCGTCGGACTTGTTGTTCCCATGCAGCCCAAGGTTGGGGCCTTCGATTCCGGCACGGGCGGCGACTGCGAGCTCACCGCCGGAGCAAGTGTCCAGGCGAAGGCCCTCTTCGGCCACCCAACTGGCGACAGCCGTGCACAGGAATGACTTGCCGGCGTAGTAGACATCCACTCCCCCGCAAATGTCCGCGAAAGCTTCGTCAAAGGCGTCTTTGAACGCCCGGGCGCGGGAGCGGAAATCCGATTCGCTCATGACGAAGAGAGGTGTGCCGAATTTCTCCTTGAGCTCGCTCACGGGAATACCGTCGATGGTGACCTCACCGGCGTCGCTCTTCTCCACCCCAGCCGCCCACATGGGCGCCTGAAGCACATTGAGGTTGTCCGGGACAGCCAGCCATTCCGGGGCCAGCGGAGAAGCATGTACTGCGTCAGTGTTCATTGCCCTACATCCGTTCCGGCGCCGAAACGCCCAGCAGTTCGAGTCCGTTGGCCAGCACCTGACTGGTGGCGTCGTTCAGCCACAAACGCGTGCGGTTGACGTCCTGCACTGGTTCTTCGCCCTGTGGGGAAACCCGGCAAGCGTCGTACCAGCGGTGATAGGCACCTGCGATGACTTCAAGGTGGCGGGCCACGCGGTGCGGCTCGCGCAGCTCCGCAGCCTTGGCAACGATCGACGGGTAACTGCCTAGGTAGGAAAGAAGCTCGTTTTCCGTAGCGTGGTCCAGCAGTGAGGCGTCGAAGACGGAGCGATCCACGCCCGCCTCGGCAGCGTTCCGTGCCGTGCCACGTGACCGGGCGTGGGCGTACTGCACGTAGAACACCGGGTTCTCATTGCTGTGCTTCTTCAGGAGTTCCGGGTCCAGCGTCAACGGGGAATCGGCAGGGAACCGGGCCAACGAATAGCGAACCGCGTCCTTGCCAAGCCAGGAAATGAGGTCCTTTAGTTCGATGATGTTGCCTGCGCGCTTTGACAGCTTGGCGCCATTCACCGATACCAGCTGGCCGATGAGGACCTCGATGTTGACTTCCGGGTCATCTCCGGCGCAGGCCGCAATGGCCTTGAGGCGGTTGATGTATCCGTGGTGGTCGGCACCGAGGAGGTAGATCTTCTCCGTGAACCCACGGTCCTTCTTGGAAAGGTAGTAAGCGGCGTCCGCGGCGAAGTACGTCGGTTCACCGTTGGCGCGGATCATGACGCGGTCTTTGTCGTCGCCAAAGTCGGTGGTCCGCAGCCATACTGCGCCGCCGTCGTCGAACACGTGACCCTGCTCGCGAAGGCGCGCCACGGCAGACTCAATGGCACCGGCGTCGTGTAGTTCCTTCTCCGAGAAGAAGACATCGAACTCCACGCCGAATCCGGCCAACGTCGCCTTGATGTCGGCCATCTGTGCCTCGTAGGCTGCGGCGCGGATGACGGGCAACGCTGCCTCGTCCGTCAACTCGCGGATGTCCGGGTGGGCCTTCAAGACCTCGTCGCCCAACTCGCGGATGTATTCACCCGGATAGCCGCCCTCCGGGACACCGCGGCCGTGAAGGCGGGAGAGCACGGAGTTGGCGAAGACGTTCATCTGCGATCCGGCGTCGTTGATGTAGTACTCAGCGGTGACGTCAGCACCGGAGGCGCGCAGGACACGGGCGATCGCATCGCCCAAGGCTGCCCAGCGCGTGTGCCCGATGTGCAACGGACCCGTCGGATTGGCAGAAACGAATTCCATGTTGACCACACGGCCTGCGAGCGCCGTGTTGGTGCCGTAAGTTGTTCCCGCCTCAACGATGGCCTTCGCGAGGGCACCTGCCGTGGCCGCGTCCACTGTGATGTTCAGGAAGCCTGGTCCGGCGATTTCCACCCCGGTGACACCGGGGATGCCCTGCAGGCGATTGCTGAGAATGCCTGCGAATTCGCGGGGATTCATGCCGGCCTGCTTGGACAATTGCAGGGCGATGTTGGTAGCCCAGTCCCCATGCTCCCTGTTCTTGGGTCGCTCCACTCGCACGGCGTCAGGCACGGCAGATTCCGTCAAGACGATTTCGCCGGTAGAGACGGCGTCCTTAAGGCAGGCGGATATGGCAGCAGAGAGTTCTTCGGGAGTCACGCATCTAGCCTACCGGGGGCCCGCAAAGTCGCGGAATTAAGGGACGCTTATGTGGAAAATGCGGACATAGGCGGCTCACAGGAATGACTGCCTGGCGCCACAGACTGAACCATTACGCTGATTTCAACGTTGTGAAGACGTAAGAGGTGGCCTTCAAGGGTCACCCAACCGAAGCAACTCCTTGACCACATCTTGTCCAGTTGAAACGAGCAGACTCATGACTACGCCACTCCGCAAGAGCCTCTACGTCGGCGTCGCCGGCCTTTCCCTCATCGGCGCTGTGGCCGGATGTGCGCCCACCGCGCAGTCCCCGTCCACCCAGTCGACTCCCGCAGCCGAGAACGGCGGCCAAGCCAGCACCAGCAGCCCTTCGTCATCCGCTGCCGGCGGCTCCACATCGGCCACCACGTCCACCTATAAGGACGGAACCTATAGCGCGGACGGAACGTACACTTCACCAAACGGCCAGGAAACCGTCGGTGTGGAGATCACTCTCGCCGGAGACAAAGTGTCCGCCGTGAACATCACCACGCACCCGTCCAACCCGAATACCAAGAAGTTCCAAGGTGAGTTTGCCAGCGGCATTTCGGCACAGATCGTTGGCAAGGACATCGACGAACTCAATGTCTCCAAAGTGGCTGGCTCGTCCCTGACCAGCGGCGGCTTCAATGAGGCCGTGGAGCAGATCAAGTCCCAGGCGAAGTAGCATCATGCCGCATTCGGGCTGGAGCAGTTTCAGTTTCGAGGGGATCGGCACGCAATGGGAAATTTCGACGCCGGATGCCCTACCTGCGGGCGATCAGAACCGGCTGCTTGAAACGGTCGAGGAATACGATCGGACGTACTCACGGTTCAGGGCAGACTCCTTGGTGTCCGGCCTGTCCCGGGAGCCTGGCCGCGTGGCACTCCCGGAACACGCAGCGTCGCTCCACAGTGTGTATGCCGCGCTGTACCGGCTAAGCCAGGGCGCCGTGACACCCTTGATCGGCAGCAGCCTTGAACGGCTGGGCTACGACGCCGGTTACAGCCTCCAGCCCTCAGGTACCGCCATGGCACCTCCGCGGTGGGAAGACGCCCTGGACTGGAGCGGTTCCAGCCTCGTCGCCAAGGAGCCCTTGGTTCTGGACATCGGTGCGGCCGGAAAAGGCCAACTGGTGGATCTGCTGGGCGCGGTCCTGCGTTCAGCCGGGTACAGCGACTTTCTGGTGGATGGCAGCGGGGACATGCTGCACGCCGGCGGTCATCCCATCACGGTGGCACTGGAACATCCCTACAATCCGCGGCAGGCCATTGGCACCATTGAGCTACAGAACTCCGCTCTCTGCGCTTCGGCTGCCAACAGGCGTAATTGGGGCGACGGCCTGCACCATGTGCTTGACGGGACAACGGGCCAGCCCATCCAAACCACAGTGGCCACCTGGACCATGGCCGGGAATGCCTTGGTGGCTGATGCGTTGGCCACGGCGCTGTTCATGGTGGACCCTGCCAGATTGGAAGAGGAGTTCGACTTTGCCTGGCTGCGCGTGTCTTCGGCGGGCGCTGCCACGTTTTCGTCCGGGTTTGAGGGGAGACTGTTCTCATGAACGCCGTGAAGTCACGATTGGACACCTGGCTGGGCCGTTTCACCATGTATCGGCTGATCTTGTGGGTGCTGATCATTCTGGTGGTCTACAGCATGGTCCTGAACATCCTGGGATGGCTGACGTTCGGACTCCCCCAAATGCTGGTTCACTTGGCCCTGTGTTTGGCCTTGACCTACGCCAGCAACCGGTTGCTGGCGCTGGTTTTCCGGACCACACCGCATTCGGAGTCTTCCCTGATCACCGGCCTGCTCCTGTACTTCCTGTTCTGGCCCACCTTCGCTCCCTTGGACATGGCCGGGGTGGCCCTCGCCTGCTTCCTGGCGAGTGCGTCCAAATATGCCCTGGCTTTCCGGGGCAGGCATATCTTCAACCCGGCGGCCGCCGGTGCCTTCATCACAGGTTTGACAGGACTGAACATTGCTACGTGGTGGGCAGCAACTCCGGCCATGTTGTGGCTGCTGGTGCCCGGGGTCTTCATTGTTCTTTACCGCACACGCAAGCTGCTCATGGCAACAACCTTCGTGGTGGTGGCCACAGGAATCGTTGGCATGGAGCTGCTGAGCCGCGGCATGACGTTGGGACAGGCGCTGTGGCAGCCTCTCGCGCAACGCCCCCTTCTCTTTTTCGTGGGCTTCATGCTCTCCGAGCCGCTCACCCTCCCGCCGCGGCGCTGGCAGCAACTGGCGCTTGCCGCCGTCGTGGGTGTTGTTTTCGCCGTCCCTTACAACCTGGGGTTCGTGGCCAATTCGCCGGAACTGGCGCTGCTGGTGGGCAACGCGATCGCATTCTTCCTGGGCCAGCGCGGGGGCGTCCAACTGACGCTCCAGGGTTCCCGGCCCCTGACGCCGGGAACCACTGAATTCCGGTTCGCACCGCACCGGCCGGTCCGATTTGCCGCCGGGCAATTCATGGAACTCAACCTGCCGCACCCGGGTTCGGACGGTAGGGGCCGCCGCCGCGTCTTCAGCATCACCAGCGCCCCTGACGCGCCCGAGCTGACCTTTGGGGTGGGCACGGCCGAGCCCCTCTCCACGGCGAAGAAGGCACTGCTCGCCCTTCAGCCCGGGGACAGCGTGTCTGCTACGGCAGTCGGCGGCGACTTCCTGTTACCGCGCGACGCCGGGAAGCCGGTCCTGCTGATTGCTGCGGGTATCGGCATCACGCCTTTCCTGTCGCAGCTGGCCGCCGATGGCAGCGTCCGCGACACGGTGGTGCTGTACCTCGCCAAAGGCCGCGACGAATTGGCGTGCGTGGAACAACTGGAAGCGTCCGGGGCCAGGGTGATTGCCCGGCTCGCCGATGGTTCCACTCCCCCGTCGTTCATGCTCGACGCCGGCAACGCCCGGATCGATGCAGGGCGTCTCAAGGAGCTGGTTCCGGACATCGCCGGCAGGGAAGTGTTCGTTTCCGGCTCCCCTGCGAGTGTGGATTCCTTGCGGGCCGCAGCCCGCGGCGCAGGGGCTCACAAGGTCCGCGTTGACTCGTTCGCGGGGTACTGATTCACAGGTTCGCGGGTGGAGCCCGCCGCTGTGGCACCGGGTTTTCATTTGCGGCGCAGGGGCTGCTAAGCTCTAGGACGTCCCACCGGCAACGGAGGGAACCGTGGATGCCCTCGTAGCTCAGGGGATAGAGCGTCTGCCTCCGGAGCAGAAGGCCGTAGGTTCGAATCCTATCGAGGGCACAACGAATACCCCGCCAGTCCTGCTGGCGGGGTATTTTTCTGTGCTGGTGAAGAACTATCAGTTCAAGGCTTGCCGGGCACACGCCGCCATATTGTCAGCCCCTGCTTCTAGGCTGATCCCAGTTGGACTTACCGATTGCCAAAGGGGTTTGCCGTGATGTGCTCGATCGTTCCGCCGTACATGCTTCGCAGGATTGCCGCCCAAAACGAACCACGGCTGCGTGCGGTAGCCCGCGCAGCCAAAGAATCCCTGCTTCATATTAAGAATCTGCAGGCTATCCGGACGGCTCCGACTCCCGTCGCGGCGCCCAGCGCCCGTCAGGCCAAACCCGGCCCGCCCAAGCGGACCATTTTCGATGCCGAGTCCTCCGAGACACTGCCCGGCCGCATTGTCCGGAAGGAAGGCGCCGCGCCTGTCGGTGACGTAGCTGCGGATGAGGCTTACGATGCCCTGGGCAGCACTCACCGCCTGTACGGCGAGGTCTTCGGGCGCGACTCCATTGATGGCGCGGGACTGGCCCTGGATGCGACGGTCCACTATGGCAAGCTCTACGACAATGCCTTCTGGGACGGCTCCCAGATGGTGTTCGGTGACGGCGACGGCCAGATCTTCCAACGCTTCACCAAGTCCGTCAGCGTGATCGGCCATGAACTGGCTCATGGCGTCACCCAGTACACAGCAAATTTGGCGTATCGGAACCAAGCCGGCGCACTCAACGAGTCCATGTCGGATGTGTTTGGAGTACTTGTGGAGCAATATCTCAAGCAGGAGACAGTCAGCCAAGCCAGTTGGCTGATCGGAGAGGGCCTTTTCACCGATCAGGTCCAAGGTGCTGCCCTACGCTCCATGAAGGCACCCGGAACCGCCTACGACGACGATGTGCTGGGTAAGGACCCGCAGCCGGATTCCATGGACTCGTATGTGCGCACCAGTGCGGACAACGGTGGTGTGCATATTAACTCAGGCATCCCCAACAAGGCTTTTTATGTGGTTGCCTCGGAGCTGGGCGGCAGGGCGTGGGAAGCGCCAGGACAGATTTGGTATGGCACGTTGACCAGCGGGGCCTTGCCGGCGACCTGCACTTTCGGAAAGTTCGCCAAGACCACCGTTGCTACCGCCGAAGAACTGTTCGGCAGCGGTTCAACAGAGCATGACGCCGTCCTGAAGGCGTGGGAGACTGTGAAGGTCAAGGTTTAGTCAGTCGGCGGGACCGAACCGCTGTGTTCGGTCCCCCCGGTTGGCTGGCTCCAGGAGATCGAACGAGAAGCAGCCCGTCATGAAGATCACGGTCCAACGCAGTGGGGGAATCGCCGCAATGACACGTGTCTGGAGCGTGGAGGCTGTCTCCCCCGTTGACAAGGAACGGTGGCTGCCAATTGTTGAGGCCTGCCCGTGGGATGAAGCCAAAGGCCAAGCCAAAACAATCAACCAGCCCGACCGTTTCATGTATTCCATCCGTGCCGGTCAACGGCGCGCCACCCTTCCTGACCGTGCCGTCACCGGACCGTGGCAAGAGCTGGTGGAATGCGCCAAAGCCGAAGGCTCTGAGTCCAGTGGCCGGCTCGGCAGCCGGCGGTAACGCACCCCAGCCGCAGGCCTGAGTCAGATCGCTTCGGCCAGCTGGCCCCGGAAGGCCCGCCGGTAGCTCTGTGGACTCGTGTCCAGCACCTTGGTGAAATGGTGGCGCAGCAACACAGAGTGCCCAAACCCGGCCTCGCGGGCGATTTCATCGATGTTCAGTTCGGTGGTCTCCAACAGTTCCTGGGCGCGCAGCACCCTTTGCGAGTTCAGCCAGGCCGCCGGCGTCGTGCCGGTTTCTGCCCGGAATCTGCGGGCGAAGGTTCTGGGAGACATGTGGAGCCGCGCAGCCAACTCGTTCACACTGTGTTCCTCGTCCAGGTGTTCCACCATCCACCGCAACAACGCTTCCATCGGCGCCGAGCCGCACGTGGGCATAGGCCGGTCGATGAACTGAGCCTGGCCGCCGTCCCGGTGTGGAGGGACCACCATGTCACGCGCAATGGCGGCAGCGACATTAGCTCCCAACTCGACGCGGACAAGGTGGAGGCAGGCATCGATCCCAGCTGCGGTACCTGCACTGGTGATGATGGTGCCGTCTTGGACGTAGAGAACGTTCTCGTCCACGATGATCTCCGGATAGCGGCTGGCCAGATCCTGCGAATAGTGCCAGTGAGTGGTGCAGCGACGTCCGTCCAGCAATCCTGCGCGGGCCAAGGCGTACGCCCCGGAACAGATGGACATCACCCACGCGCCCCTGGCATGTGCTGCCCGCAACGCGTCCATGACCGACTCCGGTACCTCCTGGTCCCGACCGAAGGGAGCCATGATGACGAGGTCCGCATCTGCCGCTGCCTCGAGGCCGAGGTTTACGTGCAGGGACAGGCCGGACTTCATCCGGATGTCCCCCGGAACAGGGGTGACCACCCGGAAATCGAAGGCTGGAACGCCTGCGTTCCGGTCCGTTCTGTCAATGCCGAAGACTTCGAAAGCCGTGCCGAATTCGAAGATCGAGAAGTTGGGTACAACGATCACCGCGACTGATTTCAACATATCTCCAGTGTGGCAGAAAATTGTCTAAATGGGGCATTTCTGCCACTGTTTCTTGATCTGCCACAGGAGCAGGCTTGAGGCATGGAAATCTTCGGAATCATCCTCTTCATCGTCCTCATCACCGCCGTCGCAGCTACCATCTCAGCACTGTTGAAGGATGGACGCGGGCACAACCCGCCCATCAACTCCAAAGAACCTTGGAGCGCATTTGACGCTCCCAGCAGCCCGTACTGGAACCCCCGCATCTACTAGGAGCATGCCAGGCCACTGCAAGGTCCACCACGCCATAACCAACCGGCGCCCGTCTGTTCAAGGAATTCTGCAGGATTCACGCGAACGGCGGGCGCCCCTATGTGTAGGGCGTATGTGCAGGGCGTATGTGAAGGGCATTCCCTCAGTGCCCTTCACGAAGGAGCGCCCAACCCACGCCGTCCAACGCACGCACCACCCACCACCACGCACAACAGATGGACTAGATTCACTTGCATGATCCAAACCTCTGCCCGGCTGCTCCAGTTGTTGTCACTCTTGCAGGTTCGCCGGGAATGGACAGGTCCGGCTCTCGCTGACCGGATGGGCGTGACAGAGCGGACCGTGCGGCGCGACATCGACAAGCTGAGGAACCTGGGCTATCCCATCCATGCCTCCCCCGGCATCGCCGGCGGATACCAGCTTGGAGCGGGCGCACAGTTACCGCCCCTTCTCCTGGACGACAATGAAGCACTGGCGGTAGCCCTGGGCTTGAACTCGGTGGCCGCGGGCCCAGTTGCCGGAATCGGTGAGGCTTCGGTCCGTGCCCTGGCCAAGCTGGAACAAGTCCTGCCGTCCCGGCTTCGTCCCAAGTTCGCCATGCTGAAGGCCGCTGTCACCACCCTTCCCAGCAATGCGGCAACAGTGGATCCCCAACAGCTCACCGTGGTGTCGGCCGCCATATCCGACCGGCGCCAGATCTCCTTCGACTACGTCACGTCCGACGGCGACTCCGCACGGAGGCTGGTGGAACCCTACAGGCTGGTGGACACTGGCCGCCGCTGGTACCTGGTGGCGTGGGATGTGGATCGCGAGGATTGGCGGACTTTCCGGGCTGACCGGTTCGCTTCCTTGCCATCCGAACGCAAGAAGTACGTGCCACGCCCACTACCCGCGGATGATCTGGCTGCCTATGTGCAGCAGTCCATTACCCGTTCGCCCTACAGATTTGACGTCGTGGTACGGCTGCGCGCCCCACTGGCGGAGGTGGCCGCCGTCGTAAATCCCCAATATGCGACGTTGACGGCAGATGGCCACAAGGCCACAATACTGCGCTCCGGATGGGACAACCTCGCCGCGCCCGCCGCGTATCTGGCCGCGCTGGACATGGACTTCGAGATCCTCGAACCCGAAGAATTCAGGTCCTTCGCCCGGCATCTCTCCCACAGGCTCAACGCGGCGGCCGGGACTGTGACGGAAGCAGCGGACGCAGGACCCCGGCCACAGTAGACTGGCAGCAGCCATGACACTTCATATTTCCTACCCCGTTGAGCTGCCCGTATCCGAGCGCCGCGAGGATCTGATGGCGGCCATCGCCGCAAACCAGGTGACCATCATCGCCGGCGAGACCGGTTCAGGTAAGACCACGCAGATCCCCAAGATGTGCCTCGAACTTGGCCTTGGAGACAAGGGACTGATCGGGCACACGCAGCCGCGCCGGTTGGCGGCCCGCACCGTTGCCGAACGCATCGCCTCTGAACTCGGTGTCGAGATCGGCCAGGAAGTCGGCTTCCAGGTCCGCTTCACCGGTGAGGTAAGCGCATCCACCAAGATTAAACTGATGACCGACGGCATCCTCCTTGCTGAGATCCAGCGGGACAAACTGCTGCGAGAGTACAGCACCATCATCATTGACGAGGCCCACGAGCGCAGCCTCAATATCGACTTCATCCTGGGCTACCTCAAGCGCATCCTCCCCCAGCGCCCGGACTTGAAGGTCATCATTACCTCGGCCACCATCGACCCCCAACGCTTTGCCAAGCACTTTGGCAGCGAGGAAGACCCGGCGCCGATCATCGAAGTTTCCGGGCGTACCTACCCGGTGGAGATCCGGTATCGGCCGCTGTCCCAGCCTGCAGATGCGGACGATGACAGCTCCGACGACGAATTGGAAGAGGACCGCGACCCCTTGGACGCGGTGTGCGATGCCGTGGATGAGCTCGCCAAGGAAGCACCCGGCGATATCCTGATCTTCTTCTCCGGCGAGCGGGAAATCCGCGACGCGGCTGAGGCCATCAATGGGCGCATCCAGACCAACCGGCGCTTGGCGGGAACCGAAGTGCTGCCCCTCTTCGCCCGCTTGAGCCTCCAGGAACAGCACAGGGTGTTCAACCCGGGCGGAAAACGACGCATCATCCTCGCTACCAACGTGGCGGAGACATCCCTGACCGTCCCGGGCATCAAGTATGTGATCGATACCGGAACGGCACGCATCTCCCGGTACTCGCACCGCACAAAGGTCCAGCGCCTCCCCATTGAGCGCGTGTCCCAGGCGTCGGCCAACCAACGCTCGGGCCGCTGCGGCCGTGTGTCCGAAGGCATCGCGATCCGGCTCTACTCCGAGGACGATTTCGAGTCACGGCCAGAGTTCACCGACCCGGAAATCCTCCGTACCAACCTCGCTGCCGTGATCCTGCAGATGACAGCCATGGGAGTTGCCCGGGGCCCCAAGGATGTTGAGAACTTCCCTTTCGTCGAACCACCGGACTCGCGGGCCATCAACGACGGCGTCACGCTTCTGCGTGAACTCGGCGCCTTGAGTTTGCCCAAGGCAGCAGACGCGGCGGGCAACGGCCGCGGCGGCAGTGGGCTGACCGCCGTCGGGCAGAAGCTTGCCCAGTTGCCGGTGGATCCGCGGCTCGGCCGCATGATCGTGGAGGCAGGGAAACGCGGCTGTGTCCGGGAAGTCATGATCCTCGCGGCGGCCCTGACCATCCAGGATCCGCGCGAGCGGCCTACGGACAAGCAGCAGCTGGCGTCGGAGAAGCACGCGCGATTCCGCGATGAGTTGTCGGATTTCACGGGCTTCCTTAACTTGTGGAACTACATTCAGGAAAAGCAGCGCGAGCTGTCATCAACGCAATTCCGCAAGCTCTGCCGCAACGAGTTCATCAACTACCTGCGTGTCCGTGAGTGGCAGGATCTCTTTACGCAGCTCCGGCAGCTCGCCAAGCCCTTGGGTATCGCCCTGGACAACAAGCGCGAGGCCGATCCCGTGGGGAACTATGAGGGCATCCACATCAGCTTGTTGTCAGGGCTGTTGAGCCACATCGGGCTCTTGGACGAACGCAAGCGTGAATACGCCGGTGCTCGCGGCAGCCGCTTCGCGATCTTCCCCGGTTCGGCATTGTTCAAGAAGTCTCCTGCTTTTGTCATGGCGGCGGAGTTGGTGGAGACCAGCCGGCTGTGGGCCCGTGTCGCCGCCAAGTTCGATCCTCTCTGGGCAGAGCAGGTAGCCCCGGACCTGGTGAAGCGGTCCTACAGCGAGCCGCATTGGTCCTCGCGCCAGGGCGCTGTCATGGCGCACGAAAAAGTCACGTTGTATGGCGTGCCGATCATTCCCAACCGCCGGATCAATTATGGACGGATCGATCCTGAGCTCTCCCGTGAGCTTTTCATCCGCCATGCGCTGGTGGAAGGCGAATGGAAGACGCACCATAAGTTCTTCCACCGTAACCGGGCGCTGCTCCAGGAGATCGAAGAACTCGAGACGCGCATGAGGCGCCGCGACATCCTCGTGGATGACCAGACACTCTTCGAGTTCTATGACGCCCGGGTGGGCAAGGACGTGGTGTCGGAGAGGCACTTTGATAAGTGGTGGAAGGACGCCCGTCAATCCGACGCCACCCTCCTTGACTTCGACCAATCCCTGTTGATGAGCGAAGACGCAGAGGCTTTGGACGACTCCGCGTACCCGAAGACGTGGTTTCACAAGGGCTTCGAACTCCCCCTGAGCTACGAGTTCCACCCTGTGGCTCCGGGCTCCTCACCGAATCCTTCAGACGGCGTCACCGCCGAGGTGCCTGTACTGTTCCTCAACCAACTGGACGATGCCCCCTTCCGGTGGCAGATCCCGGGGCAACGCGCTGAACTGGTCACGGCGCTCATCAAATCGCTGCCCAAACAGATTCGTAAGAATTTTGTTCCTGCCCCCGATGTCGCGCGCCAGGCTGCCGCAGCCCTGGAATCAGACTTTGATCCCGCAGCTGACGAGCTTGAGCCATCCTTGGAACTGGTCCTGCGCCGCCTCCGGGGTCACGTCATTCCTCCTGGTTCATGGAACTGGGACGCAGTACCGCCGCACCTCCGGGTGAGCTTCAAAGTGGTGGACAGCAAGGGCAAAGTACTGGACGAGGGCAAAGACCTCGCAGAGCTTCAGGAAAAGCTGGCACCGGCCACACGCCGGGCCATCGCCGAATCGCTCGGGGCTACCCCTGCTACCACTTCCCGCGCAACAGGCGGCAAGGCAACCGGCACCGCAAACAACCAACCGTCGACGGCGGCCAACCCCAACGCCTCGGCCGGCAACGGAGCGGTAGCGGAACGCAGCGGTATCACCGAATGGGACTTCGGCACCGTGGAGCGTCAGGTCACACGCACCGTGAAGGGACACTCCGTCACCGGATTCCCAGCGATCGTGGACGACGGCAAATCGGTTGCACTCCGGGTGTTCCAAACCCGGGCAGAGCAGGAGACGGCCATGCGTGGCGGCGTTATCCGGCTCCTGGCCCTTCGCATTCCGCCTCCCGACCGCTATGTGCTGGAGCACCTGAGCAACATGGAGAAGCTGACCTTCAGCCAGAACCCGCATGGATCAGTGAGCGCATTGATCGCGGACTGCGCCCTTGCGGCCATCGACAAACTGACGCCGCAGGATCTCCCGTGGGACAGGCAGGCTTTTGATGCGTTGTACGAGGTAGTCCGGGCCGAACTGATCGACACCGTGTTCACGGTGACTGCCGTCGTCGAACGCATCCTGGCAAGTACCCGGCGCATTCAGAAGGAGCTCAAGTCCAACGCAAGCCTCCCGCTGATCAGTGCCCTCAACGACATGAAGAGCCAACTGGAACAGCTGGTTTTTCCTGGCTTTGTAGCACGGACGGGCTACACGCAGCTCAGCCAGCTGCCCAGGTATCTGCAAGCGATCGAAAAACGGCTGGAAAAACTGCCGGGGAACGTCCAGCGTGACGGCCTCAATATGGCAATTGTGCAGGCGCTGGAGGATGACTACGATGACGCCGTTTCTGCGCTGCTTCCCGGACGCAGGGCGGGAGCGGAGTTAACCCGGGTGCGCTGGATGATCGAGGAACTTCGGGTGAGCCTGTTCGCGGTGGAGCTGGGGACCGCATATTCGGTGTCGGAGAAGCGCATCCGCACTGTGTTGAACCAGGCACTGGCGCCTGCCTGACGAGCCACCAAAGAAAAACCCGGCGGCGCTGATTCAGCACCGCCGGGTTAACTCTGGTTTGGGATCAGTCCTCGGGGACAGCGTCTCCATGCCCAGCCGTCCGGAGGGCGGCACGAAGCTTCACTGCGGTGGCATCCATGACTGCCGGATCAGGATTGTGATCCACGTTGTGGACCTCAAAGTCCGCAGTGGAGTATGCCGGCCACACATGCACGTGCAGGTGTTCCACCTCAAAGCCCTCCATCAGGACACCCACGCGTTTGGCGTCGAACAGCTCCTCCTGGACCTTGCCGATGCTTTGGGCGACGTCCATGACCTTTGAAAGGAGCTCGGGGCTGGCGTGCGTCCACGAGTCAACCTCTTCACGCGGCACCACCAAGGTGTGTCCGTGCGTGAGTGGCGCGATCGTCAGGAAAGCCACTACGTCCTGGTCCTTCCAGACGAAACGGCCCGGGATCTCCCCATTGATGATCTTGGTGAACAGTGTGCTCATGCGTCTGCCCTTTCCGATGGTTCCTGAAGTGTTGCGGTGTCCAGCACAAAACGGTACTTCACGTCGCCGGCCACCATGCGGTCGTATGCCTCGTTCAGCTGTTCAGCCCCTACGATTTCGATGTCGCTGGCCACTCCGTGTGCCGCGCAGAAATCCAGCATTTCCTGGGTCTCCTCGATGCCCCCGATCAACGAACCCGCGTAGGCGAGTCGGCGGCGGATGAGCAGCCCGGGGCTGACCGGCGGCATATCGTCGGCGGGAAGGCCCAACTGGAAGAGCGCACCATCAAGGCGAAGCGTACGGAAGTAAGGGTTGAGGTCGTGCGGGGCGGCGACGGTATCAATAATGACGTCGATGCTCCGATTCGCGGCCTCCATGGCGTCGGCATCCTTGGAGAGGACCACGTGGTCTGCACCCAGCTCCCTGGCGGCGTCGAACTTGGATTCGGAGGTAGTAAAAACAGTGACCTCCGCGCCCATGGCCTTGGCGATCTTGACGGCCATATGTCCCAGTCCGCCCAGCCCCACAACGCCTACGGTGTCGCCTTCTTCTACGTCGAAGTACCGCAGCGGCGAGTAGGTGGTGATTCCTGCACACAACAAAGGCGCTGCCGCTGCGGGGTCCAGGGATTCTGGAACGCGCAGCACGAAGCGCTTGTCCACCACAACCGACGTCGAGTAGCCGCCCTGGGTGATGGCGTCGCCGTGGCGGGGGTCGGCAGCTCCGTAGGTGCCGATGTTGCCCCGCTCGCAGTATTGCTCCAGGCCTTCGAGGCAACTCTCGCATTCGCGGCAGGAGTCAACCATGCAACCAACACCCACACGGTCTCCAACGGCAAAGTCCTGCACTCCGACGCCCACGCGGGTTACCCGGCCCACAATTTCGTGGCCAGGGACCAGCGGGTACGGCGGCACTCGCCATTCACCACGCGTCGCATGTACATCGGAGTGACACAGTCCGCAGAATTCGACGGCGATTTCGATGTCGTCTTCGGTGGGGACCCGGCGTGCCACTGTCAGCGGCACCAACCCGCTGTCAGGCGAGGTTGCGCCGTACGCCGCGGCGAGCGTCCTGGTTTCGGCACCGGGTCCACTCGGGTCAAGGGTGATGGGCTTGGCAAGGGGCGGGGGCACTGGACGTCCGGGAGTCATCCTCCGACGCTACTCCCGGCAGAGGTACTGGTGCCACTTGGGCCAGCGTGAGCGTCGGCACCACCAGCGCCTTCGCCAAGTGGCTCGCTCCCCACAACCACAGGATTCGCGGTGTTGTTGGACCACTGCGAGAACGATCCCGGGAAGAGCGCGGCAGTGTATCCGGCGATTTCCAGTGCGGCGATTTCGTGGCTGGCAGTCACCCCGGAACCGCAATAGACGGCCACGCTGGTGGACATATCCAGGCCCATCTCCTTAAAACGCTGCCGCAGCTGGTCTGCCGGCAGGAAGGTCCCATCGGCCCTGATGTTCCCAGTGGTCGGTGCGCTCACAGCACCCGGAATGTGTCCCGCCCTGGGATCAATGGGCTCTACTTCGCCTCTGTAGCGTTCCCCCGCCCGGGCGTCCAGCAACACCCCATCGCTGTGCCACTGCGCGGCCTCCAGCTCAGTGATGGCCGGCATGTTGCCCTCGCCCAAAGTGACATTTCCGGCCCCGGAAATCACCTCCCCGGGCTCCACCGCATACCCGTTCGCGCGCCAGGCTGCCAGACCGCCGTCCAGCAGGTACACCGAGGAAACACCGGCGTTTCGCAGCATCCACCACACACGTGCCGCCGCCATGCTGCCGCTGTTGTCGTAGGCGACGACCGTGTCGCCGTCATTAATACCCCACCGGCGTGCTGCCTCTTGGAACCGCTCTGCGGATGGCAAGGGGTGGCGTCCGAGTCGTGGCTGCGCATGATCGGCAAGTTCGGTGGGGAGATCCACAAACACCGCACCGGGAAGGTGCCCCGCCAAATATTCGATCTGTCCGTCAGTGCGGCCCAACACCCAGCGGACGTCCAACAAAACGGTGCGGTCCCCCGTCTTGAGACGCGCATGCAGTTCTGGTGCACTCATCAGCGTGGCCATAAGCTCTCCTTCATTCCGGCGAATGGGCCCTGTTGCTGCCGGCGCCCGCATTCCAGCCTAGGCTTATCGGGTGAGCAATTCGTGTATTCAGGACAGGGCATGGGCCAGCGAGGCCATCCGGAAAATCGAAGCCGAGAACAACCGCTCGGCGGACACGCACCTTTACGCTGTCCCGCTGCCGGAACACTGGGGCGTCCAGCTGTACCTCAAAGATGAGTCGACGCATCGATCGGGCAGCCTCAAACACCGTTTGGCGCGGTCCTTGTTCCTCTATGGCCTGGTCAACGGCTGGATCACGGAGGGCACCACCATTGTGGAAGCTTCCAGCGGCAGCACCGCAGTCTCCGAGGCCTACTTTGCCCGGCTCATCGGATTGCCCTTCATCGCGGTGATGACCAAGACCACCAGCCCCGAGAAGATCGCCCTGATCGAAGACTTTGGCGGTGCATGCCTGTTGGTGGACCATGCTTCGGAGGTCTATGCCGTGGCCGAGGAAACCGCAAAGACGTCGGGCGGCTACTACATGGACCAGTTCACCTATGCCGAACGGGCCACGGACTGGCGCGGAAACAACAACATCGCGGAATCCATCTTCGAACAACTTTCCTTGGAAGAACACCCGGTTCCGGAATGGATCGTTGTGGGAGCGGGTACGGGCGGGACCAGCGCCACCATCGGCCGCTACCTTCGCTACAACCGCTACAACACGCGACTGGCCGTGGTGGACCCCGAAAATTCCGCCTTCTACCCGGCGTGGCGGGACGGCGACGCGGCTGCTGCCACCGGTTCGCCGTCGCGCATCGAAGGTATTGGCCGGCCCCGTTCGGAGCCCAGTTTCGTACCGGCGGTCATCGACCACATGATCCAGGTGCCAGACGCCGCATCCATCGCTGCCATGCGCCACCTCCGCAAACTCACCGGCCTGCACGCCGGCCCGTCCACGGGCACCAATCTCTGGGGCGTGTGGCAGTTGGTGGCCGGCATGGTCGCCGAAGGACGCAAGGGCAGCATTGTGTCGTTGATGTGCGACGGCGGCGACCGCTATGCGGGCAGCTACAACGACGCCGGGTGGCTGGCAGCGCACGGGCTGGACCCCGCGCCCCATGAGGACGCTCTGGACCGATTCCACGAGACCGGCGCTTGGTCGGGCTAGACCTCCACTGAGTCACGGGGAACAAGCCGTTCATAGCTTGTACCGTACCGGGCTCCGATCCGCGTCACGTGGCCCTCAACCACCCCGCGTCCCAGCTCATTGAGCAGGCCGTCGTGGACCGGGAACGCCCTGGGCGCACGCACCGAAATAACGAAGTCCAGTACTTCGCCTACCTTGGACCACGGCGCATGGATCGGGAGCAGGAGCGTTTTGACATCGATCCCGTCAGGGACCACAAAGGAATCCCCGGGGTGGAACACGTTCCCATCCACCAGGTAACCAATGTTTGCCACCACCGGGATTTGCGGATGGATGACAGCATGCTGGCCGCCGAAGGTGCGCACGCTGAATCCGGCGGTTTCGAAGTCAGAACCGGGCTCAACGGTGTGCACCCGCTCGGCAACATCGTCATCTTCCTTCAATGCCGCGGCAACACCGGCGGGGGCATGGACCACCAAGGAGGCATTGCTGCGCATGGCGGCCAGCACAGCCTGACGGTCAATGTGGTCATTGTGCTCGTGGGTGACAAGTACGGCATCGGCCCCGCTCAATGCTTCCTCTGACTCGGAAAACGTTCCGGGATCAATGACCAGAACGTTTCCGTCCTTCTCCAACCGGACACAGGCATGGGTGTACTTGGTGAGCTTCATGGGGACAGCCTATGGGCGGCCGCTGACAGTTTCCAAGCTTCCCCTGCTGGTAAAATTGGGGTTTGCCAGCATCCCCACGGAAGTGAGTCTTTCAATGCCACACGGCACCAATTCCGCCACGACCGGCCCCGCGGCGCCGGCCTCCAGCGGCGTCAAGGAGCAGCGTGTCACCAAGCAACGCTTGGCTGTCAGCGCCGCGCTGGACGAATTGGATGACTTCGTCAGCACACAGGAGCTGTACCGGCTGCTGCAGAACAAGGGAATTTCCGTATCGTTGGCCACCGCGTACCGCATCCTCCAGTCTTTGGCAGATGACGGTCTCATTGACGTCCTTCGAAACGGCGAAGGCGAAGCCGTCTACCGGCGCTGCGCAGTCACCGGACACCACCACCATTTGCTGTGCCGTAACTGCGGCAAGGCCGTCGAGGTGGAGGCGCCCGCCGTCGAAACCTGGGCTGCGCGGACGGCCACTGAACATGGTTTCACCGAGGTGGCCCACACCGTGGAAATCTTCGGCCTCTGCCCGGAGTGCACGGCGAAAAAAGCGGCCGGAATACTCTAGAGGGCGCCTGCAGGCTGCTCCCGCGATACCCTGCCGTTGAGGCCACGGCTGGCTCGAACCCTTCCAACAATCCGGCACACCACGTAAATCAAGAAAGACAATGTGGTGACGTATGGGCTGATGGGAATGCGGCTTCCAAGTGCCAGCAGAATGCCACCTACCGTGGCCGTCATTGCGAAGGCCACGCTCAGCAACACCACCAACCTCGGCGAGGTAGTCACGCGCAGCGCGGCGGCAGCAGGGGTAATCAGCAAAGCCAGCACGAGCAGAGCACCAACAATCTGGATGGACAACGCCACGCTGACGCCCAACAGCACCATGAAGCCGATCGCAAGTCCCCTGACCGGTACGCCCCGGGCTTCCGCCATTTCCGGGTCCACGCTGGCAAAACTCAACGGTCGCCAGATGGCCACCAGTGCCAGCATCACCACCACGGCTGTCGCAGCGAGAACCTGCAGTTGGACCGTGTCCACGGAAACGATCTGACCGGTCAGCAGACCGAATTTGTTGGCTGCGCGGCCCTCATACAGGGCCAGGAACAAGATGCCCAAGCCCAGGCCGAACGGCATGATGACGCCAATGATCGAGTTCTTGTCCCGCGCCCTCACGCCCATGAAGCCGAGCAGCACTGCCGCAGCCACTGAGCCGATCAAAGAACCGAAAATGATGTCTGCGCCGATCAGCAAAGCAAAGGCCGCACCGGCAAATGACAGCTCGGAGATTCCGTGGACCGCGAAAGCAAGGTCCCGCTTCATGACAAAAGTGCCTACCAAGCCTCCCAGTAGCCCCAAGACGGCACCGGCCCAGATGGAGTTCTGGACCAGGACCAGCAGCTCGCCATAGTTCTCGAAGTTAAAAATGGTCTGAAAAATCGTGTCGAGATCCATTTAGAGCTCCTCCCCGGCGGTGGCATGGGCATCGTCGTGGAAGTGCGTGGTTGCGTCGGGAAGACCGACGACGACGATCCTTCCGTTGGTATGGATGACTTCCACGTGGCTGTCGTAAAGCTCGGACAGCACCTCCGTGGTCATGACCTCTTGCGGGGTTCCTACCCGAAATTGGCCACCGGCCAAATAGAGCACGCGGTCGACGTAGTCGATCACAGGGTTGATCTCGTGGGTTACGAAGACAACTGCACTGTTCCGTTCGTGGCACTGCTTGTTGATCAACGAGCTGACGCCCTGCTGATGATGCAGATCCAACGACAACAGCGGCTCGTCGCACAACAGGACCTGCGGTTCCGTGGCAAGGGCCTGGGCCACCCTGAGCCGTTGCTGCTCACCGCCGGACAACTGCCCCACAGGCACCCTTGCGTAGTCGGAGGCACCAACCTGCTCAAGCAACTCGTCGATCCGCTGGTTGACCTTGCGTGATGACAGCCGCATACCCCAGCGGTGCCCGTCAATGCCCAAGCCCACCAGGTCCCGTGCCCGCAACGGCGTATCCGGGGCAAAGGACTTCTGCTGAGGGATGTAACCGATCCGTTTGCTTCCACGTTCCACAGGGTGTCCACCCAAGGACACCGTCCCGGAGTGCAGTTCCTGCAATCCCAAAAGTACTTTCAGAAAACTGGTTTTTCCGCTGCCATTGGGGCCCAGAACCGCAAAGAACTCCCCCGGATTGATGTCGAGGTCCAGATCCCGCCAGAGTGTCCTCTTGCCGAACTGCAGGCTGGCTCCGCGGAGGCTCACTACCGGTGTCAAAACTTGTCCTCGATCCATGCGCCACAGGGAACGCAATGTTGTGGCGCTGGTGTTGGCGCCTGTTCTGGTGGCAGGCAAAAGGGCCCGCAGCCATCCTCAATATCTTAGGACGCTGACAGGGCCCTTCACTGCACTGGGGGTGTTCGGAGCGCTACTTCTTGAGCGCCGAGGAAATGGACTCCACGTTGTCCGTCATCCATTGGACGTAGTCCTTGCCATCGGGCAGGGTCTCCGTGAAGTTCAGTACCGGCACGCCAGCGGCTTCTGCGGCACGCTTGACGGCCTCGGTCTGGGGTCCCTCGGTCTGTTCGTTGTAGGCAAGGAACCGCACCGACTTGGCGTTGAGGAGGTCAGTAGTTTCCTTGAGCACGGCAGCAGGAACATCAGTTCCCTCTTCAACCGCGGCACTGTACGCCTCGGGGGTCTTATTCTCCAGGCCTGCCGCTTCCAGGAGGTACAGGGGTACTGGCTCCGTGATGGCAACGGGTTCGTGATCGCTCGTAGCCTTCACCGCGTTCAGCTTTCCGGTGAGTTCAGAGAGCTTTGCCTTGAAGGCCTCCGCGTTGCCGCTGAAAGTTGAAGCCGACGCTGAGTCCAGGCTGCCGAGCTTGCTGGCAACGGCATCTGCGAGCTTGCCCATGGTGTCCAGGCTGTACCAGACGTGCTCATTGAACTCGCCGTGGTTATGCGTGTGGCCCTCTACGCTGTGGGCTTCTTCGCTGTGGGCCTCCTCCTCGGGAGCCAGCCCGGAGATTTCGACAGCGCTGATCATGTTCTCATGGCCGATTTTGGTCTCGTCAGCGATCTTGTGCAGGAACTCGTCGTAGCCGCCACCATTCTCAACAACCAGCTTCGCCTTGGAGATCACCAGCTTGTCCTGCGCGCTGGCCTCATACGAGTGGGGGTCCTGGCTCGTCTTGGTGATGATGGCGTTCACGTTGACTTTGTCACCGCCAATGGCCTTCACAATGTCGCCGTAGACGTTCGTGGAGGTGACCACCTCAATCGCGCCGGACGATGAGGTGGTATCCGCTCCGGCCGTTCCGGCACAAGAGGAAAGCAGGAGCGCGACAAGACCAGCGGAAGCGGCGATGGACAGGCGGGCGGCGGAACGACGCACGAAGACCTCGGATCTACTCAAATGAGAATCAAACACAATAACTGACACATTCGAGTGTAGCGCTAAATAGGAATGATTCCTATTTAGAAAGCTCTGGCGCCGACCCTGATTGGTCGGCGCCAGGCTGTCCCACGTCGTTGCTGCGGACTACTGGGCTTGCTGGCCTCCATAGCGGCGGATACCCGTCGCCTGCGTGGCATCGCGGATCTCACCGACCAACTGCTCAATGACATCCTCCAGGAACAGGACACCTTGAGTATCACCGGCCGCTCCCACCACGCGTGCCAGGTGCGAACCCGTTCGTTGCATGACGGACATCGCTTGCTCGATCTCATCGTCCGGAGACAAATTCGCCAAGGACCGGATGCGACCCTCGGCGATAGGGTGCCGTCTGCCTTCCTCCGGAATGGACAGGATGTCCTTCACGTGCAGGTAACCGGCGAGTTCGCCGTCGTCGTCAACCATCGGGAAACGGGAGAATCCCGTGCGACTGACCGCCTTTTCCAGGTCCACAGGCGTGGACGCGGTCTTCAATACCACCAGCTTGTCCAGGGGAACCATGATGTGGGAGGCCGTATGTTCTGAGAACTCCAGTGCCCCGCTCAACAATCCTGTGTCGTCGTCAACCAAGCCGTGTCGGGTTGACTCCTGAACGATGGACTGCACCTCCTCGAGCGTGAACGAGGAAGACACCTCATCCTTCGGTTCGATTTTCATCAACCGCAGGATGTGGTTGGCCAGCCAGTTGAGGGACCAAATGATCGGGTTGACCACGCGGGCGATGAACATCAGCGGCGGCGCCAGCAGGAGTGCTGCCTTGTCCGCCACGGACACCGAAATATTCTTGGGGACCATCTCGCCAAACGTGACGTGGAGGAAGGTGACGAACAGCAACGCGATCGCAAAGGCGATGACGTCTGCCAACTCCACCGGCACGCCTGCCAATTCAAGCGGTTCCGCCAACAGGTGGTGGATGGCGGGCTCGGCAACCTGAAGGATCAGGAGGGAGCAGACAGTGATGCCCAACTGCGCACATGCGAGCATCAGTGACACGTTTTCCATGGCCCGCAAAGTAGTCTGCGCACTCTTGGAGCCGGCTTCGGCCAACGGTTCAATCTGGCTTCGCCGTGCAGACATGACAGCAAACTCGGCACCGACGAAGAACGCGTTGCCAATCAGGAGGACAACCAGCCAGACAATACCTGCCCAGTCGCTCATGCGGCACCTTCTTCATTGCGCGGGTTCCCGGCCTCGGCAGGGGACGACTCATCGCTTTCCACGTGGTGGAAGCAAATCCGGTCGATTCTTCGTCCGTCCATCCTGGTCACAGTGAGCGTGCCCCCACTCGTCTCCACCACATCTCCCGTTTTGGCAATGCGGCCCAGCTGGCTCATGACGTAGCCGCCCACCGTTTCGTAAGCGGACTCGTCAGGGACAGTGAGATTGGGAATCTGCTCGGACACTTCGTCCGGCCTGAGAAGTCCAGGGAAGTACCAGTCACCGGATGCACTCTGCAGCACTCCGGGACGGACCTTGTCATGCTCATCCGATACTTCGCCGACGATCTCCTCAACAAGGTCCTCAAGGGTGGTGATGCCGGCGGTGCCGCCATATTCGTCAAGAACGACGGCGAGTTGCAGGTTACCCTCGCGCAGTTCAGACAGGAGGGCGTCCAGGTGAATTGTCTCGGGGACCTGCAGCACATCGGTCATGATTGCTCCGGCTTGGAGCTTCGCCCGACGCTCAGCAGGGACGGCCACAGCCTTTTTGACGTGGACCACCCCACGGATATCGTCCGTGGAATCGCCGATGATCGGGAAACGGGAGTACCCCGTTCGCCGGGCGGCATCCAGGATGTCAGCCACCGTCTGGTCTGCGTCGATCGTTTCCATGCGAATGCGCGGCGTCATGACATCAGCCGCCGTCCGCCCCGAAAAGTTCAGGGTCCGGGCAACGAAGTTGGCTGTCCCTGCATCCAATGTTCCAAGTTCGGCAGAACGCCGCACCAAAGAAGCAAGCTCAGCGGGTGTCCTCGCGCCCGAGATCTCCTCCTTGGCTTCAAGGCCGAACAGGTTCAGGACCTTGTTGGAAAAACCATTCAGCACCACAATCGCCGGCTTGAAAACTGCCGTAAACATCAGTTGCGGGCGGGCCAGCCGCTTACCCAGCGGGAATGCCAGGGCAATGGCCATGTTCTTGGGAACCAGTTCGCCCAGCAGCATGGACAGGAGCGTTGCGAAAGCCATGGCGACGATCAACGCGACGGAGTGCACCACCTCCGACGGCAAACCCAGAAGACCAAGGGGCCCCAGCAGCAACTGGCCGACGGATGGCTCCATCACGAAACCCGTCAACAGCGTGGTCAACGTAATGCCAAGCTGACAGCTGGAAAGTTGCGTGGAGAGCGACTTCAGGCATTTGAGCAGAGGGGCTGCAGCATGGTCGCCATTGTCGACTGCGCGCTGGACGCTGGACTGGTCCAAGGCAACCAGGGAAAACTCAACTGCTACGAAGAAGCCGGTGCCCAGGATGAGGGCAAAGCCGGCCAAAAGAAGAATCCATTCCACTTAGCGCATCCCTCCAAGGGCGGGCGCATGCAATGGGGAAGGTGCCGAAGGCCGGGAAATTCGCCCTGGCGGAGGCTGGTCGGGCGCTGCGGACGCGTGGTCTGCGGCGCCACCGGCTGTGAACGCCGGCGCGTGATGGGCATGTGAACGGGTATTGCCGGCTCGACGGGCGCGCTGTGCGGAGTTGCCAGATTGGCTCCCCCGACAGTTCCCAGGCCGGCACCTAGATTTACTGTCCATAAGACTTTCAGTCTACAGTCCGCCCGACGGGGACCCCGCACGCGGGTTACCGCAGGTTAATAGGCAAGACGGTCCACTAAGTCAGCCGCAACATGATTTAGGTCACCACTATTGGCAGTTAACCAACGATCCTAACTAGACTGTCAGGGGTCTGAGTTCGCGGGACCCGGACCCTGTCCCATCGTTGCGGAAAAGCAACTTTGGCCAGCGGGAAAACAACACTCATGGAAGAGGCGTATTTCAAGTGCCAGAGCAGCCCAGCCACCGTCTACCAGAGGAATTTGGCGGAAACGAGTGGCTCGTTGACGAACTGTACGAGCGGTACCAACAGGACAAGAATTCGGTGGACACCAAGTGGTGGCCGCTCTTCGAATCCTTTGCTTCCGCTGACGGCACTTCTTCCAACGGAACCTCTGCAGCTCCAGCAGCTGCCAACCCCCCTACCCAAGTACTTCCCGTGGTAGCTCCGGCTGCAGCGGCACCGGCACCGGCGCCGGCCGCTCCTGCAGCAGCCCCTGCCGCGGCCGCTACCCCTGCCGCGGCCCCCGCCCCGGCGAAGAAAGCACCTGCCACGGTTGCCCGGGACGGAGCAAAGAAGCCCGCCGCCGGCACCACGGCCCAGCCTATTCCCGCCCAGTTGCCCAAGAGCACCAAAGCTCCAACGGCACCGGAGGAAGACGTCGTTTCCGTCCTCCGGGGACCGGCCAAGGCCATTGCCACCAACATGGTCACCAGCCTGGAAGTTCCTACGGCTACCAGCGTCCGGGCAGTTCCCGCCAAGCTGCTCATTGACAACCGCGTCGTCATCAACTCCAACCTTGCCCGTGCCCGCGGTGGCAAGGTGTCCTTCACGCACCTCATCGGTTACGCCGTTGTTCGCGCGCTTTCCCAGTTCCCGTCGATGAACGTCTTCTACGACGAGATCGATGGCAAGCCGAGCGCCGTGCAGCCGGCACACGTCAACTTTGGCATTGCCATTGACATGCCCAAGCCCGATGGCACCCGCCTCCTGATGGTTCCCAACATCAAGAAGGCCGAGACCATGGACTTCGCCGAGTTCTGGCACACCTACGAGGACCTCATCAAGCGCGCCCGCAACGGCAAGCTGACGGCTGACGACCACGCAGGCACTACGGTTTCGCTGACCAACCCCGGTGGCATCGGTACCGTTCATTCGGTGCCGCGCCTCTCCAAGGGACAGGCTGCCATCATCGGCGTCGGCGCCCTTGACTACCCGGCGGAGTTCCAGGGTGCCAGCGAGAAGATCATCGCCCAGAACGCCATCAGCAAAATCCTGACGCTGACCTCCACCTACGATCACCGTGTGATCCAGGGTGCCGGCAGTGGCGAGTTCCTCAAGCTGGTCCACCAGCTGCTCCTCGGCGCGCAGAACTTCTACGACGAAATCTTCGAAGCACTGCGCATTCCTTACGAGCCCGTGCGCTGGAGCCCTGACCTCCAGGTTGATCCGGCTGACGAGATCAACAAGGTTGCCCGTATCCAGCAGCTCATCCACTCCTACCGCGTACGCGGCCACCTCATGGCCGACACCGATCCGCTGGAGTACGTGCAGCGCAAGCACCCTGACCTCGACGTCCTGACCTACGGTTTGACCCTGTGGGACCTTGACCGCGAGTGGCCCACAGGCGGCTTCGGCGGCAAGCCGCAGCTGAAGTTCCGGGACATCCTCGGAGTACTCCGCGACGCTTACTGCCGCACCACCGGCATCGAGTACATGCACATCCAGGAACCGGCAGAGCGCAAGTGGTTCCAGGACCAGTTGGAGCACCCGTACTCCAAGCCCAGCCGCGAAGAGCAGCTGCGCATCGTCTCCAAGCTCAACGCCGCAGAGGCTTTCGAGACCTTCCTGCAAACCAAGTTCGTCGGCCAGAAACGCTTCTCCCTCGAGGGTGGCGAGTCGCTGATCCCGCTGCTCGACGCCGTCATCTCGGATGCAGCTGACGATGGCCTGGACGAAGTTGCCATCGGCATGGCGCACCGTGGCCGTCTGAATGTGCTGACCAACATCGCAGGCAAGACCTACGCCCAGGTCTTCCGTGAATTCGAAGGCACCCAGGACCCGCGCTCGGTCCAGGGCTCCGGCGACGTCAAGTACCATCTGGGTACCGAAGGAACCTTCACGTCGGACAACGGCAAGCAGACCAAGGTCTACCTGGCCGCCAATCCGTCCCACCTTGAAGCTGTGGACTCCGTCCTTGAGGGCATCGTCCGCGCCAAGCAGGACCGCTTGGACCAGGGTGAATCTTTCCCTGTCCTGCCCATCATGGTCCACGGTGACGCGGCCTTCGCCGGCCAGGGTGTTGTGGCTGAAACCCTCAACCTCTCGCAATTGCGTGGCTACCGCACCGGCGGCACCATCCACGTGATCGTCAACAACCAGGTTGGCTTCACCACTGCGCCGTCGTCATCGCGTTCGTCCACGTACTCCACGGACGTGGCCAAGATGATCCAGGCACCGGTCTTCCACGTGAACGGCGACGACCCGGAGGCCGTGGTTCGCGTTGCGCAGCTGGCCTACGAGTTCCGTCAGCGTTTCCACAAGGACGTCGTCATCGACATGGTCTGCTACCGCCGTCGCGGTCACAACGAAGGCGACGACCCCTCGATGACCCAGCCGCTCATGTACAACCTGATCGAAGCCAAGCGCTCCGTCCGCAAGCTGTACACCGAGTCGCTGATCGGCCGTGGCGACATCACCGAGGAAGAAGCAGAGCAGCTGCTCCGCGACTACCAGGAACGCCTTGAGCGTGTCTTCGCTGAGACGCACGCCGCCCAGACGTCTCCGATCCCGATCATCACGGCGGACTCTGCGGCTGTCTCGGACATCGAGCGTCCCATCGCCCAGCAGGCCGACTTCGGGACCAACTCCCCTGCCTCCACGGCGATCTCCGCGGAAACCCTTGCCCGTATCGGCAAGGCCCACCTGGAAATCCCGGACGGCTTCACCGTTCACTCCAAGCTCAAGCAGCTTTTGGAGAAGCGCGAGCAGATGTCCCGTGAGGGTGGCATCGACTGGGGCTTTGGCGAGATCGCAGCCTTTGGTTCGCTGATCATGGAGGGCGTACCCGTACGCCTTGCCGGTCAGGACTCCCGGCGCGGCACGTTCGTCCAGCGCCACGCCGTATTCCACGACCGCGCCAATGGCAACGAATGGCTGCCCTTGGGCAATCTCTCCGATGATCAGGCCAAACTCTGGATTTACGACTCCCTGCTGTCCGAATACGCTGCCATGGGCTTCGAATACGGCTACTCGGTGGAGCGTCCGGATGCCCTCGTCCTGTGGGAAGCCCAGTTCGGTGACTTCGTCAACGGCGCGCAGACCATCATTGACGAATTCATCTCCTCGGCTGAACAGAAGTGGGGGCAGCGCTCCTCGCTGGTGCTCATGCTTCCGCATGGCTACGAAGGCCAGGGCCCGGACCACTCGTCGGCACGCATCGAGCGCTTCCTGCAGATGTGCGCCGAGGACAACATGATCGTGGCGAATCCCACCACGGCGGCTTCGCACTTCCACTTGTTGCGCCGCCAGGCCTACAGCCGTCCGCGCAAGCCGTTGATCATCTTCACTCCCAAGCAGTTGCTCCGCCTCAAGGGTGCCGCATCCGCCGTCGAAGATTTCACCAACGGCGGCTTCCGGCCGGTCATTGGCGATCCGGAAGTACAGCCTGCCAACGTGGACAGGGTCATCCTGGTCTCGGGCCGGTTGTACTACGACCTCCTGTCCAACCGCCAGAAGTCCGGCGATACCTCCACCGCGATCATCCGCGTGGAGCAGTTGTACCCGCTGCCCAAGGCCGAGATTGATGCCGAGCTCGCCAAGTACCCGAACGCTGACATCGTTTGGGCGCAGGACGAGCCCGCCAACCAGGGTCCGTGGCCGTTCATGGGCCTGAACCTGGCACCGGAGCTGGACCGCAAGCTCCGCCTCGTGTCGCGTCCGGCTTCGGCATCCACCGCTGCCGGTTCCATGAAGCGCCACGCAGCTGAGCAGGATGCCCTGATCAAGCAGGCGTTCGAACGCAAGTAAGCGAAACTGCCCGGTCTGAGGAGCGATGAGCGCGCCTCAGGCCGGGCAGTTCTGTTTAATGGGACAAGTACCCGGTTCCCGAACCGGCCGATGATCCGGAAACCGTGCAAGGACCGTAACGAGTGTGAAGAGGTAACCGTGGAAGACAGGAAGCTGCGCATCGCAGCTGTAGGAGATGAACTGCTCGCGGGCCTGGGGGATCCCCGCGCATTGGGTTGGCTCGGAAGAGTGCTGGCCCGTACGCCCCAGGACTCCGTCGTGGTGGAAAGTTTCCCGCTCCCCTGCCCCATGGAAGGCACGGAGGGCCTCGCTGCCCGTTGGCAGGATGAAGCCGGCCGGAGGTTCAGTGATACCCACGAGAATCGTTTGGTGATCGGCCTTTCAGGCCGGGACCTGGAATTTGGTCTGTCCACGGCGCGCAGCCGGCTGAATCTGGCCAACATCCTTGACGGTGCATCGCACAGCAGCGTGGAGGTTTTCGTTGTCGGTCCGCCGCCCACACTGGATCCTGCACGGAACAAGCGGCTGGCCGAGCTGAACACCGCCTTTGCCGACGTCACCACCAGGCGAAATCATCATTACGTTGACACGTTCTCTCCCTTGCTCAATCATGAGCAGTGGAGGACGGACCTCGCAGCCAATGGGGGCACACCGGGCCAGGCGGGCTACGGATTGATTGCGTGGCTCGTCCTGCACCGCGGCTGGTTCCAATGGCTTAATATCGCTCAACCGGAGTAGCCATGATGCGGAGCAGGCAGGTTTCTGTCAGAACAACAGTCACAGCGGCCATCGTGGCCGCCGTCGCAGCCACAGTTTCCTGCAGTTCCGGTCCTCCCTCCACTGCCATCTCTTCCACGGCACCCGCATCTTCATCTTCCGCAGCACCCGCATCCACCACCTCGGCTACAGCTGCCCCTGCAGCTTTGCAGCCGTTCGATGCCGCGAGCTTACGCGCGGAGTTCGAACGGGCAGCGAAGGAAGTCCTGGTGCCCGGAGCCATTGTGCTGCTTGAGACGCCCGAGGGAACGCTTAGTGCTTCGTACGGCACAGGCGTCCGGGGCTCCGACCGGCCGGTAACCGCGGAGGACCATATCCGGGTAGGTTCCGTCACGAAGACCTGGACCACCACTGTCATCCTGCAGTTGGTTCAGGAGGGCAAGCTCGCACTGGATGATCCGGTGTCCAAGTATCGCCCCGACGTTCCCAATGGGGGTGCAATCACCCTGGAACAGATGCTGACCATGCGAAGCGGTCTGTTCAACTACACGGAGACCCTTGAGCTCAATACAGCCATGGACAAAGAGCCTCAGAGAGTCTGGCAGCCGGAGGAGCTCATCGCCCTGGCGTTTGCCCATCAACCGTACTTCGCGCCCGGCCAAGGGTTCCATTACTCCAACACCAACACGGTCCTTCTTGGCCTGATCGCGGAGAAAGTCGGAGGGAAGCCGCTCGGTGACCTTTTCAAGGAGCGCATCCTTGAGCCCCTCGGCTTGAAGGGAACGGTTTTTCCCGACATTTCGTCCAACGGCATTCCAGAGCCGCACCCCCAGGGCTACTTCTTCGGTGACAACGTCCTCACCATGACCAATCCCGCCCTTCCGGAGGACATGCAGAAGGAAGCAACGGCGGGAACCCTCGCACCCAACGACGTCACTGATGTCAACCCGTCATGGGCTTGGGCTGCCGGTTCCGGGATTTCCACGGCAGCGGACCTGAAGACGCTGGGCGAAGGCCTTGTTAACGGAAAGCTCTTGAAACCGGAACTTCAGCAACAACGGCTCGACAGCGTCACCCCGACCAATCCGAATAACCCAACCGGCGCTTCGTATGGGTTGGGGATTGCAAAGTTCGGCAACCTGTACGGCCACACTGGGGAACTCCCGGGCTTCAACACCTTCATGGGCAGCGATCCGATCAATGGCGTAACCCTCGTGGTGTGGACCAACCTGGCACCGACCGCCGATGGGAAGGACCCGGCCGTGACCATCGCCCGCTCCCTCATCGATAAGGTCTACCGCCCGTCATCCTGACTCCCACCCGCTAGGCTATTGCGCCCCTGCAATTCGCGATATATCGTGTTCACATCAACGCGATATATCGCAACTTGGAGGGATCATGTCAGACGAACTATGGACCGTGACGGGTCCGCAAACCATTGATGTGGACGACGTCCGCTCCCTGAAGCTGGGAATCGTCAAAGGCCGCTTTGACGTCATGACCCACGACGAGCCCTTCGTTCGCATCGAAATCAGCGAGATCACCGGTGACCCACTCACTGTCACGCTGGTGGATGGACGCCTGGAAGTACGCCACCAACTGCAGGGGCCGCAAGGCTGGTTCCGCAACCTGATGGGAACTGTCAACAACACCAGCACCAACTCAGTGGTGGTCGGCATCGCGCTGCCACCCGGCGTCGACGTCGAAGCGGGGACGGTGAGCGGCGACGGCATGGTCTCGGGCATCAGCGGCCGCTCGCGGCTGAACACCGTTTCCGGTTCCGTTATGGCAGACGGCACAAGTGGCGAATTGCATGTCAACACCGTCAGTGGTGAAGTGATCGTCAGGAAACACGACGGCGTCCTGACCGCCAAGAGCGTCTCGGGTGAAGTTACCGCCTCAGGCACGTTCAAGAACGTCCGGGCCAGCACGGTGAGCGGCGACCTCAGCTTCGATCTCCAGGACTACACCAACGACCTCGGGGCCAACTCCGTGTCGGGGGACCTGACCATCCGGCTGCCGCATGATGTGGGCCTGGATATCGTGGCAAAGTCAGCCAGCGGAATCGTGGTGATCGACGACCAGATGTACGCCCAGCCGGGCAGCAACGTCCACACCATTGTCGGCCCGGACGAGCGGCTGATGCTGGTGCGGACCAACACCGTTTCCGGCAAGACCTATATCATTCACGGCTCAGCGCCGGCACCGGATAACGGTCACCCGGTCCCCGGGGAAGCGGGTCTCTGATGCCTCCGGTCTTCGCGCACGGCGCTCTGCGGCTCTACCTGCTTGCACTGCTCGAGACGGGTCCCAAACACGGTTATGAAGTGATCAAGGCACTGGGCGACCGCTTTGGCGGAACGTATTCGCCCAGCGCCGGAACCATCTACCCCCGCTTGGCAAAGTTGGAGGAAGAAGGTCTTGTTGCCACCGAGACAGACGGGCGCCGTACCAAGTACTTCATCACGGAAGCTGGCCGATCTGAACTTGACGGCCGCCGCCAGGAACTGGCGGACGTCGAGGACACCATATCGGCCTCCGTCAGGCGGCTGGCTGACACCCTCCGGGAAGACATCCAGACCAACATGCGGGGCCTCCGCGCAGATCTGGCAGCGACTGCTGAAGCCGCACGCACCAGCGCAACCACGGCAACGTTCAGGAGCCGGACTGCGGGCTACACTCCCGAAGGCCAGCGCATCCTCAAGGAGGCGGAGCTGATGGTTCAGTCCTTCAGGGATGACATCCGGGTGGAACTACGCCAACACGGCGCGTCTCATCCGTTGACCCCGGTAGCCCTTGAAACTGTTCGCGCTGTGCTTGACCAGGCCCGCATCTCCATCAGGAACTCCCTGGGAAACTGACGGGCCGCCGGCCACTGTGGCATCAACACGTCGCCCGGTTCGCGACGCAGCGCCCTGATGTGCGAAACTGGAGGGCAGCTCTATTGAGTATCAATCATTGAAGGAGGCCAGCTATGAGCAAGCGTGCACGTAAGCGTCGTGACCGTAAGCGCGGCGGCGCGAACCACGGCAAGCGTCCCAACACCTAAGCCAGCGGCTTAGCGTCAAAGGCTTAAGAGCGAGGGCCCCGGAAACCATGCGGTTTCCGGGGCCCTTGGCGTTGATCTTGTGGCAAGGCCGGCGATTCAGGCCTCAACCGGCTTGATGGCGTGGATCCTGTCGAGGATTGAGTTCTTCAGGTTCTCCGGAGCCGACTCCGTGCAGGAGCGCTTGACCATGGTGCGAATGAGGCACTCAAGGTCGTACTGTTCGGCACATTCCTCGCACGTGTCCAGGTGCTGCTTGATCTCGGTGAGGTCCTCGCGGGTCAGCGCACCATCGAGGTACTCGTAGATCCGCTGCATTCGCGTATCGTCGCAATCGCCCAATCCCTGGCAGTCGCTCATTTCTCTTTCTCCTGATTGTTGCTTCCGGCCGCGGCCTGATCTTCGGTATGGGCCCTGAAGCCCCGTTCGGCGGCGTAGTCCGCCAGCATGTCCCGCAGCATCTTCCTGCCGCGGTGCAACCGTGACATGACCGTGCCGATGGGGGTGTTCATGATCTCTGAAATTTGCTTGTAGGCGTATCCCTCGACATCCGCGAAGTAGACGGCCAAACGGAATTCTTCCGGGATCGACTGCAAGGCGTTCTTGACGTCGGAATCCGGCAGGTGATCCAGGGCCTCGGTTTCAGCGGATCGCAGCCCTGCCGAAGTATGCGACTCTGCTTTGGCCAACTGCCAATCCTCGATCGTGTCCGAATTGGACTGCAACGGCTCACGCTGCCGCTTCCGGTAGAGGTTGATGTAGGTGTTGGTCAGGATCCGGTAGAGCCAGGCTTTGAGGTTGGTCCCCGGCTTGTACTGGTGGAAAGCCGAAAACGCCTTGGTGTAGGCCTCTTGAACCAGGTCTTCGGCATCTGAAGGGTTCCGCGCCATCCGCATGGCCGCCGAGTACAACTGGTCCACGTACTGCATGGCGTCACGCTCGAAGCGCTCCCGCCGCTGTTCAGTAGTCTCGGTAGCGAGGTCGACGTCGGGCGCCGCCATTGCGTCGTCGTCCGCGCCGGCTGCTTGGTACATGGCCGCTGCGGCCGGTTCCGTGGTGCTCATCGTTGCTAAGTCTACTGTCAGCTGCGGGGAATCCGGCTGCGTACCGTACCCGGGCTCCGGCAGAACCACGCGGTCCTTAACCAAAGTCAAAAAACCAACTCCATTCAGCGAAGCGGCAACACCATGCCGCGGTCCGGCCTCCACCGCACCTGATGTTCACAACGGCCGCCGCTGGGTAAATATTCCGCAAAGGTGCAAGACTAGAGCAGACTGCACCCCTTGAACACAACACTCATCGAATTAGTGTGGCAAGCCATCCAGGAGGCAAGACATGTCTGTTATCCGTTTTCTCGCGCGACCTATGCTCGCGTCCAGCTTCGTCGTTGCAGGTCTGGACAAGCTCAGGAACGCGGACGACACTGCGAAGCAACTCTCGCCCGTGCTTCGTCGCGCTTCCGAATCCCTGCCTTTCAAGGCTGATGAGAAGACCCTTGCCCGCGTCATCGGTGGCGCGCAACTGGGCGCCGGCGCGCTGCTGGGACTCGGCAAGCTCTCCCGTTTCGCCGCCACGGTACTTGCTGTGACGTCAGCTTTGAACTCCTACGTTGAGTGGCGTTCCGCCGATATCAGCACCAAGGAAGGCAGGAGCGCCCGCAAGGCACAGTTGCTGAAGAATATTTCCCTGACTGGAGGCGTGTTGCTGGCCTCTGTGGATACTGAAGGCCGCCCGAGCATTGCCTGGCGTGCGGAGCACTTGGCTGCAGATGCCAGGAAAGTGACAGGCAAGCAGATCAAGCGCGCAGACAAAGCAGTTCGCAAGGCCGTCGATAACGCAGTTGGAGCATAAGGAAGCATGACCGGTACCACCGCCGCTAACACCGAATCAACCGAAACCGGCTCCACATTGCCACTGTGGCCGGCCCCGCATGCCAAGGGACCCGTGGACGCCACGGTGACGGTACCTGGTTCAAAGTCGCTGACCAACAGATTCCTGGTGTTGGCGGCTTTGGCGGATGGTCCTTCCAGGCTCCGGGCACCGCTCCATTCACGTGACTCTGCCCTGATGATCCAGGCTCTGAGGCAGTTGGGTGCAAGTGTCACCGAAGTGCCCGGCGATGGTGATTACGGCCCGGACCTGGAAATCACTCCGCTGGATGCCGCGGCCGTCGGCGGAAGCACTGAGATCGACTGCGGCTTGGCTGGCACCGTCATGCGGTTCGTCCCCCCGCTGGCTGCACTGCGAAACGGCGCAAGCGTCTTCGACGGCGATCCCCACGCCCGCAACCGCCCCATGGGAACCATCATCGAGGCATTGATTGCCCTCGGTGTCCCTGTGGCGGCCGAGGGCGGCAGGACGCCGTCGGCCCTTCCATTCACGGTGGAGGGCACCGGCGAAGTCCGGGGCGGCCACCTGGTGATTGACGCCAGCGCTTCATCGCAGTTTGTGTCCGCTTTGCTGTTGGTAGGAGCACGCTTCACCGAAGGTCTCCATTTGGAGCACGTCGGCAAGCCGGTTCCAAGCCTTGACCACATCAGCATGACCGTGTCCGTCCTCCGCAGCGTCGGGGTGAGCGTGGACGACTCCGTTCCCAACCACTGGAGGGTCTCCCCCGGCCCCATCCGGGCCTTTGACCAGCGGATCGAGCAGGACCTCTCCAACGCCGGGCCGTTCCTGGCCGCGGCGTTGGCCACTGGAGGAACCGTTCGGATCCCCAACTGGCCAGCCGGAACCACCCAGGTTGGCGACCTCTGGCGAACCATCCTGGCCACCATGGGAGCCGAAGTCACTTTGCAGGACGGGACTCTGACGGTCAGCGGAGGCAAAGAGATCAAAGGCGCTGACTTCGACGAAACCAGCGAACTTGCACCCACCGTAGCCGCTCTGTGCGCACTGGCAACCAGCCCGTCGAGACTAACCGGGATTGCGCACCTCCGCGGGCACGAAACGGATCGACTGGCCGCGCTTGTGGCCGAAATCAATCGACTCGGCGGGGACGCCGAAGAGACCGCCGATGGCTTGATTATCCGCCCCGCCCGACTCCATTCCGGCGTGGTCCACAGCTACGCCGACCACCGCATGGCCACCGCGGGTGCCATCCTGGGACTTGCCGTCGAGGGCATCCAGGTTGAAGACATCGCCACCACGTCAAAGACCATGCCTGAATTCCCGGAAATCTGGGCACGAATGCTCCAATCTGCCAGCACCGATGAGGCCAGCAACTGACCATGGGCCGCGACGCACGCTCCTGGGATGAATCCGATGTCCGGATCCGACCCAACAAAAAAGGATCAAGGCCCCGCACCAAGGACCGGCCCAGTCACGATGATGCCGTTATTGGCCGGATCATCACAGTGGACCGCGGACGCTACAGGGCGATCGTGGACGAGGATTCTGCCAACGAACGCGTGATCATCGCCGCGCGGGCACGCGAACTGCGCCGCAATCCCGTAGTCCCGGGCGACTTTGTGGCATTGGTGGGCGACGTCTCAGGTTCTCCGGACACCCTCGCCCGCCTGGTCCGGGTGGAAGAGCGCCGGACCCTCCTGCGCCGCAGCGCTGACGACACCGACCCCATCGAACGCGTGGTGGTAGCCAACGCCGATCAACTGGTGGTGGTGGTGGCAGCAGCCAATCCGGAACCGCGTACCGGATTCATCGACCGCGCCTTGGTGGCCGCCTACGACGCCGGCATCGAGCCGCTGCTGCTCATCACCAAAGCAGACGTCAAAGATCCGGCGGAGTTGCTCGCCAACTACCTGAGCCTGGACTTCCCCGTCATCATCAGCCGCACTGCGGACTCCGAAGCAGGCGGAATTGACGCCCGCTCGGACGACGGATTATCTGCCCGGCTGGACAGGGACGCCGTGTCCCAACTCCGCTCCCACCTCGGCGGAAAAGTCACCGTCATGCTCGGCCACTCGGGTGTTGGCAAGTCCACCATGGTCAATGCGCTGACGGGGGCCGAGCGTGCCACCGGGGGCGTCAACGCGGTGACGGGTCGGGGGCGGCACACATCCTCGTCGGCCCTGGCGCTCAAACTTGCGGATGCGCCGTCCGGCAGCTGGATCATCGACACCCCGGGCATCCGTTCGTTCGGACTGGCCCACGTTGACCCGGACCGGATCCTGCATTCCTTTCCGGATCTTGAACCAGGCACGGAAGCTTGCGACCGCGGCTGCAAGCACGATGCCACTGCCATCAATTGTGGTTTGGATCCATGGGTCAATGATGGCCATGCCGGGCCGTCGGGGGTTGCCCGCTTGGCATCCCTTCGACGCCTGCTGGGTGCAGACCCCAGGCTGGAAGCCAAAGAGACCAAGGAACTGGGCACCGTCAACTGATCGTTTAGGGCTTCACGTCCCCACTGCAGCGAATGATTCAGGATAGTTTGGTGGCATGACCCATCCCGTTTCCACCTACAACGATGACCTGCGCCTTGCCCACGTCCTCGCTGATTCCGTTGACGCCCAGACCATGGATCGCTTCAAGGCGCTGGACCTCCAGATCGAAACCAAGCCGGACCTCACCCCTGTCACGGATGCTGACAAGGCCGCCGAAGAAGCCATTCGCGGTCAGCTGTCGCGCTCCCGCCCGCGTGACGCCGTCCTCGGCGAAGAGTTTGGCAGCAGCGGTCACGGCTCGCGCCGCTGGATCATCGACCCCATCGATGGGACCAAGAATTTCGTCCGCGGCGTTCCGGTATGGGCGACCCTCATCGCCCTCGTGGACGAGGGCGAACCAGTAGTAGGCGTGGTGAGCGCCCCGGCTCTGGGCAAGCGCTGGTGGGCTGCGAAGGATATGGGCGCCTACATGGGCCGCTCCCTTGCCTCCGCTACCAGGCTCAAAGTGTCCAATGTTTCCCGACTGGCCGACGCTTCGATGTCGTATTCAAGCCTGTCCGGCTGGAAGCAACGTGGCAACCTTGACGAGTTCATGGGACTCACGGAGGACGTTTGGCGAACTCGTGCCTACGGTGATTTCTGGTCTTACTGCCTGGTGGCGGAGGGTGCGGTGGACATCGCCTGCGAGCCCGAACTGAATCTGTACGACATGGCCGCACTTGTCCCCATCGTCACCGAAGCCGGCGGCCGGTTTACCTCTCTGGAAGGTGAAGACGGCCCGTTCGGCGGAAACGCTTTGGCAACCAACTCGATTCTCCACTCGGAGGTCCTCAAACGACTCAACCCTGGGCTGGACGACCTCCTCTAAGATGAAGCACAGAAAGATCCCGCGGGGCGACCTACGGAATTTTCGACGGCGGATGACCCCTTTTGGGGTCGTCCGCCGTTCTTAATTCGGGCAATCGCAATTTTTGCAACCGGCGTAACAATGAGCTTAATAAACAGTTCCGGCTTTGGATGGGCCACGTGGAGTGCCCTAACCTTTTTTACAGGTCACGAGTGCCAGCGCTAAACCCCGGTTTGCTGGCCGGCAACCCTCCATTCGCGGTGGGGTGCCCCGGGTGACGACCCGGCCGGTCCGGAACGGATGCGGCAAGCGCGGATCCCCCTATGGGGGTCCCTCTTGAGTGAGGTCCCATGAGCACTGTCACGTTCGACTCAAACATCATTCCGTCCTTCCCCGAAGAATCCGCAGCCCAGGCGTCTGCAGCCGTACGGCCCCTCGCAGCCGTTACCGGTGCAGAGTTGCAGGCTCCGCTGATCCAAGGCGGCCACGTTCGTTACGCGAATCTCGACTACGGAGCATCCGCCCCAGCCCTGACCATCGTCTCGGCCTATCTGAATGAAGTGCTGCCCTACTACGCCAGCGTTCACCGCGGGGCAGGCTACGCTTCCCAGATCAGCACCTCTGTCTACGAGAACTCACGGAACATCGTCCGTGACTTCGTGGGCGGCAGGGCTGACGATTCCGTCATCTTTACGCGCAACACCACAGACTCCTTGAACCTGCTGGCAGGGTGCCTGCCACAGCATGATGGCCAGTATTCCGGCGAGGTCCTGTACCTGGACATCGAACACCACGCCAACCTGCTCCCCTGGCAAGGCGTCCCGCACCGGAGCGTCATCGCTGCACCAACATTGGCGGCCACGGTGGATAAACTCCGCGCCGAGTTGGCCCAGGGTGGCGTAAGCCTTCTAGCCGTGACTGGAGCTTCCAACGTCACCGGCGAAATCCTTCCCATCGCCCAGCTCGCCTCTTTGGCCCACGAGTACGGTGCCCGGATCGTGGTGGATGCTGCCCAGCTTGCACCCCATCGCCGGATCAACATTGCAGAGGCCGACGTCGATTACGTCGTCTTCTCTGGCCACAAGCTTTACGCCCCCTTCGGCGCGGGCGTCGTCGTGGGCCGGCCGGATTGGCTCGACGCCGGCACCCCCCATCTGGCAGGTGGTGGCGCTGTTCGCGAAGCGCGCCTCGATTCCGTCAGCTGGGCCACCGGACCGGCACGGCATGAGGGTGGCTCCCCCAACGTCCTGGGGGCTGCAACTCTTGCCAGGGCCACCCAAGTGATCTCCGGGCTGGACCAGGACGCCTGGCACGCCCATGAATCGGCCATCCGTTCCTACCTGGTGGAAGGCCTCGAAGCAATCGATGGCGTCACCGTTCACCAGATCTTCTCCGATTCGGAAGACACCATCGGCGTAGTCAATTTCTCCGTAGAGGGATTCGACGCCGGCCTGGTCGCCGCCTACCTGGCTGCGGAACACGGCGTCGGCCTCCGTGATGGCCGTTTCTGCGCCCACCCGTTGCTCAAGCGCCTGGGTCTCCCCTCCGGTTCGTTGCGTGCCAGCTTCGGCGTCGGCTCCCGGTTGGAGGACGCCACACGGCTGCTCGCCGGCGTCGAGACGCTCAAGCTCACCGGCCTTGGTTGGGACTACGTAGTGGACGAGGGCCGCTGGGTACCGGCGAACGACCACCGCACGTACCCGGAGTGGGCGCCGAATACTCCCGGCACCGCTGGCGCTGCACCCTGCACGGTGGACTAGGCACGCTGGACCAGGCAAGCTGCGGCCCGAGCTCGCGCTGCGGTAAATTCGTAGGGTATCTTTTGGCACCCTGTGAAGGAGTTCTGCGTGTCCTTGCGTTCCCCGGGCGCCTCAAGCGGTGCGGCAGGCACTCCAGGTCCCGCCGGACCACGCGGTCCGAAACTCCATGCCACACGGCGCCACGAACTCGGCCAAAGCTTCCAAGATGGCGGTGAGCACTACGATCGCGTGCGGCCCGGTTACCCCGCGGATTCCTTGGAGTGGCTCCTTCCAGACGCATCGCAGACAGCCGCGGACCTGGGCGCAGGAACCGGAAAGTTCACGGCCCTTCTCGTCGAACGCGGACTTGACGTAACCGCCGTCGATCCTTCGGCAGACATGCTGGAGCAACTGCGGAAAAGCTATCCGCAGGTCAACGCATTGGAAGGCACGGCCGAGGCAACTGGACTGGCGGACTCAGCATTCGACGTCGTCAGCGTTGCCCAGGCTTGGCACTGGTGCGATCCCCTCATTGCCAGCACAGAGATCGCCCGAATCCTAAGGCCGCAAGGAACCCTTGGACTGATCTGGAACCAATTGGATACGTCCATTCCGTGGGTCCACCGGCTTTCGCGCATCATGCATGCGGGCGATGTCCATAAACCCGGCTTCCGTCCTGTCATCGGGCCGGAGTTCGCCGGACTGGAGCGCCACCTCACGGCCTGGGAGGACCCCCTGACACCCGAAGACATCATGGAGCTCACCAAATCCCGCAGCTACTACCTTCGGGCCGGCGATTCCACGCGGGCAAAAGTCATGGGTAACCTGCAGTGGTACCTGTACGACCATTTGGGGCACGCGCCGGGTGGGACCGTCCAGTTGCCCTACGTGACGCAAACCTGGCGTGCGGTCAAGGTCCACCCCGCACCGTCACGGTAGGCTTGGCTTGTGAAGACCAGTACGCCCTCCTCCTCGATAGAGGACTACGTCAAGGTCATCTACTCCTATACGGAGTGGCAAGACAAGCCGATTACCTCCTCCCAGCTGGCCCAGCGCCTGGGTGTGGCAAACTCCTCGGTGTCTGAGATGGTCCGCAAGCTCAAGGACCAGGGCCTGGTGGACCACCAACCGTACAGCGCCATCCGGCTAACCCCCGAGGGCATGCGCCTGGCGCTGTCCATGGTCCGCCGGCACCGCCTCATCGAGACGTACCTGGTGGAGCAACTCGGCTACAGCTGGGATGAGGTCCACGACGAAGCCGAAATGCTGGAACATGCGGTGTCAGATACGTTCATCGAACGCATGTCCGCGAAGCTAGGGCATCCTGTCCGCGATCCTCACGGCGATCCGATTCCATCCGCCGATGGCACGGTTAAGTTGCCGCCCGCCTACCGCATGATCGAGCTCGACGACGGCCATGCGGGCCGCATCACACGGATCAGTGATGAGAATCCAGACCTCCTCAGGTACCTTGCTGCAGAGGAGATCTCCTTGGACGCACCAGTGGAAGTGGTGGGACGGAAACCCTTTGGCGGGGCACTGGTGGTGCGCATTGGCAGCGGACCCCAGCGACGCGAGTTCGATCTCGCGGACGAAGTGACGTCGGCCCTCTGGGTGCAGAGCGCAGGGATCCATGAAGGGTGCGTCCTTCCCGCGCTCTGACCCGGGACGCACTAAAGGTCAGGCACGTTGCCCGGCCGCGCCGCCGTCGTCGGACGCTGTATCAGTTTCGCTGGAAGCGGCGGCCGCATCAGGCGCAGGGTTTCGGATCCCGACGGCGGATGCCACCGCACCGATCAGGAACAGGCCTGCTGTGACCAGCAAGGCGTTGTACAGACCGTCCCTGCTAAAGACCGGCCCCACGATCACCCCAGCGAACGCAATCGCGATCAACCCGGCGATGCGGGCTACAGCATTGTTCACCGCCGAGCCGATTCCGGCCTCTTCAGGCGGGACAGCACCAAGAATTGCGGCTGTCAGGGGCGCCACGAGCGTGGCCAAGCCCAGGCCGAAGACTATCTGGCCGGGCAATACCTGGGCCCAATAGTTGAGAGGTTCCTGAACAGACAAAGCCATCAGGAAGCCCACGCCACACAGCGCCGGGCCCACAGTCATGAACCACCGGGGGCCATACTTGCCCGCCAATCCACCGAAGTAGGACGCACCCAGCATCAGGATTACCGTCCCCGGAAGCAACGCGATCCCGGCCGCGGTGGCTCCCATGCCACCCACCTGCTGCAGGTAGATTCCCAACACGAAGAAGCCAAGCGATATCCCCGCGTAGATGGCCAGCGTTGCAATGTTTCCCCAACCAAAATTACGGATAGCGAACAACCTCAAAGGCAGCATGGGCTCGGCTGTCCTCGCCTCATGGATGAGGAACAGGACCATGGCGCCAACACCAACCACCAACGGTACCCACACCTGGACGCTCCCCCAGCCCATACGGCCCTGTTCGATGAACGCGTACACCGGACCGCCCAGGCCGATCATGGCAAGGAATGCTCCCAGGTAATCGATGCGCTTGCTCCTGTCCCTCGCGGCATCGGCCGCCCGGAGGCCGGCAAGCATCGGCCAGATGCCAATTGCGGGGATGACGTTGATGAAAAAGATGACACGCCACGACAGAAGATCAACAGCCATACCCCCAATCAGCGGACCGACGATGGCCGCAGCACTGGTCCAACCGGACCACTGTCCAATGGCTTTCGATTGTGAAGGGCCGGAGAACGACGTAATGATCATGGCGAGCGAGCTGGGAACCAGCAGGGCTCCGGCTATGCCCTGGAGGGCCCTCGAAACAACCAGGACTTCACCGTTCCAGGCGAGACCACACATGACCGACGTTATGGCGAAGCCCGCCAAGCCCCATTCAAGTATTCGCGCCCTGCCGAAATGGTCGGACAAAGAGCCTGCCACCAGGATCAGCGCACCCAGCGTCAGCAGATACGCATCCACCACCCATTGCTGGATGACCAAGCCCCCGCCGAGCTCGCGCCCGATGGCAGGGAGTGCGAGATTCACCACAAATCCGTCGAGGATAGCGATGAACGAGGCCACGATTGCCACCACAAGAACGCGTTTCTGGAGCGGAGTGCTGGGTGGCAGGGCCGCTGCATCAGTCATGAGCACAGCCTACGCCCGGGAAGTCCCGTATCGTTGAATGGTGATTAGCAGACGTGATGCCGCATTGGCCCTTGATATTTCGATGGAAATGGCCCAACGCCACGGCATTCCGTCCCGGCTGAGCGAGGCAGACCTCCGGGAGATCCAGGACAATCCCCCCGCCTGGCTGGTTCAGTCGCGCGCCAACCGCACTGGCAAACGGCCCGTCTGGGTCCAGCTCACCTGCGCCGTATGCGGCTACTCCGAGGCCATTCGTCCCAAAAAATGGTGGCCGGACTTTTCCTTCGTGTTCTGTGGCACGCACCGCAACAGCGAACTGCCAGCCCTGTTCCTCGGCGAAGTCCGCAGCGAGTACGAAGGTATAGGCAGCCGCTTCATTGGCGTGGTGGATGTCCCGGAGAAGCAGTCCTAGGCTGTCCTCACTGTTGGCTCATTTCGGACGGCACTGCTATGAGCTGCAGGATTCTTCCGTCCCGCAGCACTGTCAAAGGGAAAGATTCGCCAATGGCTTCTTCGAACAGTAGCTTCTGGAGGCTTTCCGCGCTGGACACGGCCCGCCCCTGGGCACGGAGCACGAGGTCGCCTGGCTGGAGTCCCGACAACTCCGCCGGGGAGTCCTGTATCACCTCCACAACGCGTAGGCCCTCCTTCTGGCCCGTCCGCACCACTGCACTGGCGTCAAGGGGTATCGGTGTACTCACCAGGCCCAGATAGGCACGGTGTACCTTGCCGTCCCTTAACAGCGACGCGATGATGCGTTGCGTTGTCCTGTTGATGGGCACCGCCAACCCGAGCCCCAGACCTGCCACAGCCGTGTTAATTCCGACTATGCGGCCCTGGGTGTCCGCCAAAGCACCACCCGAGTTGCCGGGATTCAGCGCGGCGTCCGTCTGAATGACGTCCTCAATGACGCGCCGGTGTTCGCCTGCCCGGACAGGGATGGACCTGCCCAGCCCACTCACGACTCCCGCGGTCACAGATCCCGCCAAACCCAGCGGGTTGCCCACTGCGATCACCAGCTGCCCCACTCGCAACGTATCTGCATTTCCCAGCAGAGCAGGCGGCGGAGTGGACCTATGGCCCCGGACCACAGCCAGATCGGACAAAGGATCTGCGCCGACCAACTCCACGTCCGTGTGCTTGCCATCGGCGAAGACGGCCCTGCCTGCCTGGATGCCTGCCACCACGTGGGCATTCGTCAACATGTAGCCATCACCGGTGAAAACGACCGCCGATCCGCTGCCCACCCTGATTTGGCCTCGACGGCCGGTGCTGGTCATTTCAATGGCCGCGACGTGGGGCGTCACGGACGCCGCCACACTAATGACAATCCGGGAGTAGGCGTCCAACGCTTGGTCTTCGTCTACGACGTTTTGCGGATCCAACTCCGGTTGTTCGAACTCCGGCTGGGTGCTCATCCCGTACCTCCTGCTACCCCTGTAGGCTGCCCCGCTAGCGTGCGGTCCAGTTGCCTATCCACTACAACCGCCAACGACGGCTTACTACTCCATAAGTTGGTACGCCGTGGGTGAACGCTGTTTACGGGCACAGAAAAAGCCCCCGGATCACGAAGATCCGAGGGCTTTCCTGGGTGGAGATGGGGGGAATTGAAAACCCGTACGGTCATGTTTCGGCACATGTGTTCGATCTTTCCTCCGCTGAATCTAGCGGTTCTTGCCCGTCCTCAACCTCACCTGTTCCGTCCCATGTTGGCGCGGCCAACAAATATTGGCCCACGAAAAAGCCCCATCCTCATTGCCGAGGGTGGGGCTCATTTTTTGGTGGTTCTCACTGATCCGGCAGCCGATCCCTGCGGACCTGGCTGCTGGCCATCGACTTCACCGCAGCCTGCAAGACGCCGAACAAACTGACCTCCAACGCCTTGCAAATCGCCTCGATGTCATTGGCCGTGAAAGCCACCTCATTCCGGAGGCGCCTGGACAGGTAGCTCTGGGATATCTTGCTGGCTTTCGCCAGTTGCGGGCCGCTCACCTGCTTCCGGGCCATGACTGCCCGAAACTCGGCCGAGACGGCGCGCGCGAACGGGCCGGCTTCCGGCTGTTTACCTGTGGGCATAGACATGATCGTAAACCGTCCTTGGACTAGAAAACCCCATAGACGCATGATCTACCCCATATGGCCATTAACAACCCATATGGGGCATAGCTGCTGCGATCAACGCTACGCGCCTACGTGATACATCCACAAGATCGATTTAAGCAACCCGCCCCATATGGGGTAAATTTGCCTTGGCGATTCGAGTATTACGGGCCTAGTTCTAGCGGCCACGGGCGACTATTCGCACCTTGTCGGAGTCTCCCGCTAAGGTTCTTTTATTAGTACATATGTTCGAACGATTTGGGGAGTGCCGCTTGAGGATTGACGTTGCAACGGTCGGATCAGTGACGATCCGCACGGTAAGGGAGCTTGGCAATACAGCTGCCGCTGCAGGCGTCCTGCCATCCTTGCTTATTCGGCAATACGAGCTTCAGCGCGCTGCATCAGAGCCTGAGGACTGAGGCCCAGCGACTCGGCGAGCTTGAAGAAGGCCGGCATGGGCATGCTGCGGTGACCTTTGAGGTAGCGGTTCAGGGTTGCGCGTTCGATGCCCATCTTGGCAGCCAGGTCTTTCTGGTCCATGTCGCGCTCGGCCAGTTCAACCTTGATTTGAGTTGCCAACGCCGCTTCCAGGCGTTCACCGTATGTGTCCATGTGTCAATCTTAAACACCAATTGGTCACTTACACAACGTGATTGGTAACTGGGTAACCAGATACAGGTTTACCTAGGGTCACCAACGTGTACTCAGTTCACGCACTTCGGACTACTTGGAAGTGTTCAAATGGATACTTGCAATTGTCCAAACGGACACTTACAGTACTCATATGGACACCCCAACCACCCCACCCAACAGCCCGGACGTGGAGATCGGCCAGCGAGTACAAGAGGCCCTGATCGTAAAGCGCGTCACCGTGAAAGCTCTCGCCGAGACGCTCGACATGAGCTACAGCACGATGCGGAGGACGCTCGAAGGAGAGCGTAGCTTCACCATCAACCAGCTGGCGCACGTCGCCGATCGACTCAACATCCAGCCGTCGTCGCTGTTGCCAAACTCCATGGCCACACGGGAAGCGGCGTGAGCGAATGTCCACCGTAACCCTCCAAGCTTCCGAAACCCCAGCAACTTTCCGAACACCCGAAGAAGTCGCCCCAGAGTTGGGGATGACCAAGACAGAACTACGGCGCTACTGCCGAGAGTCCGGGCACTGCACCAGACTCAGCAAGAACCGAATCATGCTCCACCAAGATGACATCGAAAAGCTCATCCTCTGGGTACGCGAACGAAACGCCGGCGCAGCCGAGCAAGAAGCAAAGCACGACCCCTTCGCCTAACGGCCCCGCCACTTCTGGCACCCTCGCCCGACTATCTGGGCACCCTTCCTGCATCACCATCTTTGACCTCACCCATGGGTTCGTCCCTCGGAGAAAGGGCTAATTGCCATGCCCGAAAACACTTTGGCTGGCTGGGAAAACAAGATCCGTTCCTATGCTGCCACTCACAGGCTCCCCCTCGATCGCACGGTCGTCAGGCGGGCGGCGAAGAAAATCAACCGCAACTTCGAAGCGTGCAACGCATTGACCCTCACGGATGACGAGCTCATCGCCCGTGTCCTTCAACACTCGGACCCGACGGGCGAGGAAGCAGTGAAGAACGTTATGCGAGAGCGCAACCATGCTGCAGCGGCGCGGAGGTTGGCGGCATGAACGACGGAATGGTGAAGCGCGCAGTAAAGCAAGGGATCAACTCCCGCCCTGTCGAGAACGGCCGCGGCGGCAAGCGGCCCCGCAAGAACGCCTTCCAATTCACCCCGGACCTAATGGCAGATGCACTCGAGCGTGCCCGGCAGAAGCGCATCAAGGACGACATCAACGCCTACGCGGCAAGGAAGAGGAACTCATGAAGGCTGCTGCTCTCGAAGACAACGTCTGGATTGAGGATGCTGTCGCCACCATCGGGCAACTCTCCCGGGACAAGGAAGAGTTCACGGCCGACGACCTGCGTAAGGAGATGCGGCCGCCGGCACATCAGAACTGGCCGGGCATGGCGTTTGCCCAAGCCCGCAACCAAGGGCTCATCGAGTCGGTCACCTCGGCAACATCCACAGCCCGTTCCCGTAAGAACGGCTCGCTGAAGACATGGCGCCGCTGCACAGAAGGGAAACAGCAATGACCATCCTGATGCTCGCTTTTGTGTTCGCTGCTGGCCCACTCATGATCCACAAGGCCCGCCAGCATGACCGCCGTCTGGAACCGCGCGAGCCGGTGGACTGGGACGCCATAGAGGAAGAAGCGCAGACCCGTTACGAGGATGACGCCGACAGCTACAGGAAAGGTGAGTCATGAGCCGCGCAAGGCAACGCATCACGAACGCTGTGGAGTCCCGCGGTTACAAGGTCAAGGAGCTCACATGGGAGCCGATCTACAACGCCGGTGAGATGTCTGGGCTTGCCGGCGGCTGGGATCTCATCCTTGATCGGCCATTCCTCGAACGCACCTTCCCGGGTGATGACATGGGAGCGCTGTCCGTAGAAGAGCTGCTGGCCAATATTGACTACTGGCTGCAACCTTCTGACCCATGCGACTGCGACCGAGAGCATTCGGCGATGACAGCGGCAGGTTTGATCAACGATCCGCAGAAGCCCACGCATGATCCGGCTTGCCAGTTCCACATCAAGTACCAGCTTCGGTGGTGGGCCAAGTGATCCGTCATCCTCTTCGTGCCCCGCATGTGCAGCAGCGTCCGGCTGAGGGTATGCCGGCGGGTGGTTGGGCGGCCGCTGACCTGAACCTGCCCGCGCTCTGGTACCAGGCCATCGCCAACTGCGCGACCGGCTGCGAATACCCCATCAGCGGCGACCAACGGCCCGAACAAAGGGATGTATCTGCGGTATCCCACGACAGCCGGAAGTTCACCACCAAGCAGCTCATCCATAACGGTCGCAAGCCATGACCACCCCAGCACCGACCCCGCCGGCGCCCCTCCCGCCGATCCTCGCCGCGAAAGCACGCAATCCCTTGCAAGTTGAACTTGCAACAATCCTCCAAATCACCGAACCGACAACGAAAGAGAAACCATGACAACCCTGATAGTTGACGCTGACGACAAGGTAGCCATCCGCGATGAACTCGGCCACGACGTCGTCTGGAACTTCCTCGAATACGGCGAGGCCTCACCCGAAGACATCGCAGCCTTCCAGGACGCGTATGAACTGGTCAAGAACGGCAACGACGACTGGTGGCACACGGACGGCGACCTCTACCAAGGCACCACACTCATGCGAGTCATACGCCGCAAGTCGGATGGCAGGCTCTTCGGGTTCTCCTACTGGCAAGGCGGTGGCAAGCACGGAGAGTCGATGGTCGAACACAACGGCGATGACCACGGCTTCCCGTCCAAGTACGACTGGGAAGACGGCGTCGAAGAAGACGAGGTCTGGTACGTGTTCCGACCGATCAAGTCGCAGCCCATTCCGGCGTACGTATTTGAGGAGTCCGAATGAGCCGGGACCCGATCGAAAACGCAGACCAGCCGCCCGAAGTCGATGTGCATGACGACTCGAAGAAGTTTCCGCCAGCGCAGAGTGCTGCCACGCGGATCTTGGAGTTCGTCTCATGGTTCGGCGACGGCGAAGTTATCGGCGAGGTATTTGAGCAAGATAACCCTCCTCTCTACGCTCGCGACCTCGAAGCCGCTGCGAAAGCTGCAGTTGCTCCCACTCCCGAGGTCCTGTCCTTCATCAATCAGCGCAGCGAGTACGTGACGGCGGCGAGGAACTCGGGCGGTGACGTCGCCGACTATCACCGCTGGCAAGGGCACATGGAAGCCCGCCGGCAGTTGGCTGAAAAGCTGGGCTACACAGTTCCCTATGAGGTATCGGACCGGACCGAGAGGATTCTGCCCACGCTGGCCGAACTTGCCAACGCGCCCGAGCAAGAAATTGCAGATGACATGGTCAGGAATGACCACCAGTAGCCTCCCGCCTGGAATGAACCATGACCGGGCCAAAGAGAACTGGTCACGCGGACACAACCCCCGACCCGGCTGCGACTGCCCGCCATGGCGATACACGCCCGTAAAGCCCAGACCCACCAACCCAGACTGCAAGATCCACGGCCCCGGACAGGGGCCTTTTTCATGCCCAAACCAAGGAGAAGAATGACACTCCACACGTACCCAGAACTCGAACAAGGCACCGACGAGTGGTTGCAAGCACGATGCGGCCTCCTGACAGCGTCCGTCCTCGGCAGCATTGTTTCTTCGCGCCAGCCAACGGCAATCGAAACAGACTGTCCGGAATGCGGCGCAGAAGCCTCAGGCCCCTGCGTTGGGAAGCGAACTCCCGGCCCACTCAAGACCCTCCACTCGGCCCGAGCGGCAGCAGCCCGCGAACTGGACAGGGTCATCACGGCAGACACCACCAGCGAAACAGCGCTCGGCCTCATCATGACACTCGCCGCCGAACGCATCACCGGATTCGTCGAACCAACCCTGCAGTCCCGGGCCATGGAACGTGGCCAGCTCGATGAGCCGTACGCGAGAGACGCTTACTCCACCCACCACGCCCGAGTCACTGAGCTTGGCTTCATGGTCCGTGAGTTCGACGGCTTCAAGATCGGATACTCACCGGATGGGTTGGTTGGCGATGACGGGCTTATCGAAATCAAGTCCCGCGCCCAGAAGATTCAACTCAAGACGGTCCTTGGCGACGAAGTGCCCGGGGAGAACATCGCGCAACTCCAAACGGGCTTGCTTGTCTCCGGCCGACCTTGGATCGATTACACCAGCTACTGCGGCGGTATGAAGCTCTGGACAAAGCGCGTCTACGCAGACCCCGCCTGGCAAGCCGCCATCCTCGACGCCGCCGCCCAGCTCGAACGGATCGCCGCTGAAATGGTCAGCGACTACCTCGATGCGACCGCCGGCATGCCTGACACGGAGCGCATCAATCACTACCTCGAATTGGAGTTGAAGCTTTGAAAGTCACAGCCGAACCACGCTCCGACCAATGGAACGCCGATGACTTCATAGGCGGCCCGCGAACCTTCACAATCGCAGGCGTCCGTAAGGGAACCGCGGAACAGAAGTACGACATCGACCTTGTGGAAGGTGAAGGCCGAGCTTGGCGCCCGCCGCTCGGCATGCTCCGCGTGCTGATGAAGGCATGGGGCGATGAGTCCCCTGTATGGGTTGGCCGCCGCGTCACGCTCTTCCGAGATGCCACAGTGCGTTTCGGCAAAGACATTCCAGGCGGAATCCGCATCTCCCACATGTCCCATATCGGCAACAAGCCCTTGGACGTGCCAATCACGATTGCCCGGGGAACACGCCGAACCTACACCGTTCAGCCTTTGCCCGACGTCGCACCATCCGGCCAGCCAACGATCAGCGACAAGGTCAAGACCGACACAGCCAAGGCCATCGCCGAAAACACCGTCGCCGCCTACCTTGAATACCTCGCCGCGAACAACGCGCCACCGCACATCATCGACTACGTCAACACCCAAGCAGGAGAAAACAAGTGAGCCGAATCGTCAGTCTTCAGTCCACCAACTACAAGCGGCTCAAGGCCGTCCGCATCGAACCGGATCCTGACGGCAACCTCGTGGTTGTCGGCGGCAAGAACGCGCAGGGCAAGTCCTCGGTTCTGGACAGCATCACGGCCGCGCTCGGTGGAGTGAACGCGAAGACCACGCCGAAGCCGATCCGCGACGGTGAAGACCGCGCAGAGATCATCCTCGAAACCGAGGACTTTGTTGTCACCCGGCGATTCACCGCAGGCGGGTCCACGCTCACGCTGAAGTCGCATGATGGCGCCGTCTACCCCAAAGCTCAAGCCAAGCTGGACGACTGGCTTGGCACGCTCGCCCTCGACCCACTGGCATTCACGCAGCTGTCCGACAAAGAGCAACTGAAAGCGCTGCTGGACCTCGTTGAACTTCCCTTCGACCCAGTGAAGCTGGACGCCGAACGCGCCGACCTCTTCTCCCAACGAACCGAAGTGAACCGCGAACTAAAGCAGGCGAAAGCGGCGGCAGACTCCATCCAAGTGACCAAGGAGATGTCCGAGCTTCAGCCGGTCAACGTCTCCGATTTGCTGGCCAAATACCGGGCCAGCAAGGCCGCCCAAGATGAAGTCGACGCCCGGCTCAAGGACCTGTGGTCAGCGGAGGCGGAACTTGAACGCGTGGAAGGCATGCTCCGAGAGGCGCGGGAAAGGGTCGCCGATGCCACGCGCGCGAGTGACCAAGCGTTTATTGGTGCCAGGGCGCACGAGGCTGCTGAGGATATTCAGGAGAAGCTCGATAGCGTCGAGCAGAACAATGCGGACGTGAACACCTACCAGTCTTGGGTTCGAGCAACCGAGCGGGCAGGCGAACTGCAGGCCGAATCGGCTGACCTCACCGGCCAGATCGATGCGATCGACAAGAGCAAGGCTGAAGGCTTGGCCGCTGCCGTGTTCCCGGTGGATGACCTCGGATTCGACGAGTCCGGCGTGTCGTTCAAGGGCGTCCCGTTCAAACAGGCATCCAGCGCTGAGCAGCTGCGCGTCTCATTGGCCATGGCCATCGCACTCAACCCGAAACTGCGCGTCATCCGAATCGCGGACGGCTCACTCCTCGACTCCGACAACCTGGCCCTCGTGGAATCCATCGCTCGCGAGCACGACTTCCAAGTCTGGATCGAAATGGTAGGTGACGGTGACGGGCGCGGGATCATCATCGACGACGGCGAGGTCAAGGAGTAGTGGCCGGCGAAACCCTTATCACCATCATCGGCAAAGTCCACGACGATCCGGAGCAGAAATTCAACGTTGACGGATCCGCAGTGACAAGACTGACCGTCGTCACCAACCCGCGCAAGTACAACAAGCAAACGAACAAGTGGGAGAACATGCCCGGCAAGTTCTGGCCATGTCGAGCTTGGAACCAAGGTCAAATGCTGCTCGCGGACAACGTATCCAACACCCTCAAGAAGGGTGACAACGTCATCCTTCACGGCGAAATCGAAACTCAGGTCTGGGAAGACGCGCAAGGCACCAAGCGGCGCGGCGACCAGATCCGAATCGAAGCCATCGGCAAGGACCTCCGCTGGCACCAAGCACCCGCCAACGACGTCCCCGCCACTCACCAGCCCGCCGCGGATCCCGGCGGATGGGGCGGCGAACCACAAGCCAACCAAGGTGGTTGGGGATAACCCCTGCCGCCAAACCAAACCACCAACAAGGAGCACACATGTTCATCTTTGCCATCATCCTGGGCGTTCTCGCCCTCGCGGCTCTTGCAGCCGCATTCTTCGTTCCCAATCGGGACAGCTATGGCGACACCTCGCCGCTACCCAGAATAGGAAAGCTCGTCAGCGCCGGTCTCGGTCTGCTGGCCATCATCTTCCTAGCCACCACAATGGTCTACGCGCAGGATCCCGGCGAGGCCAAGGTACTGAAGAACTGGTCCGGTTCCGTCGAAGGCCAGGACACTACCGAAGGCTTCGCGGTCAAGGCGCCGTGGGTGGACGCGATCGACTACGACATCCGAAATCAGCAGGCCGCCTACATCGGCAACGGGCAGGATGACTTCAACGGCAAGAAACCGAACGGCCCGCAGATCACCATTCAGGACAAGGACGGCGTGAGCGCCAACTTTGACGTCGTGGTCCGCTACTCGATCCGGCCGGACAAAGTCAGCGACGTCTACCGCGAGTTCGGCGTGCAAGAGAACTTCCGCGCTCGACTCATCGACCAAGACATTCGCTCGGTAGTCCGCAACGCTCCTGCCAAGTACGCCACCTTGGATGTCCTCACCCGCCGCGGTGGAGTTGAGAAATCGATCACCGATGCGCTCTCATCGCGCTGGGAATCGCAAGGCGTGCAGGTCGAATCCGTTGCGCTGCAGGAGATCCGCTACCCCGACGATGTCCGCCAGAAGTACGCAGATGCGCAGAATGCCCGAACTGAAATCGTTAAGGCACAGGCCGAGCTTGAAGCTGCGCAGATCTCCGCTCAGCAGAAGGTTGTCCAGGCGCAGGCCGAAGCTGACGCCAACAGCAAGCTCGCCGCATCACTCACTGATCCCATCCTGCGGCAGCGATACTTGGACACGCTCAAGGAATTGGCCAAAGCCGGGAACCTCGTCGTCGTCCCAGCCGACGGCGGAAATCAGATCATCAACCTCCCCGCCAAGTAGCTCAGCCAATCTGATCTAGCACAACCGAACCAAAAGCAAGCCGCCAGTGAGCGGCTTTTTTCATGCCCGCGGCGCCCGGCTCACCACCGGGCGCCGCCCCTCGAAAGGACCCTATGAACCACGCAAACGAAATTCAGGCCCGGGACGGCGTCGCTGTTGTCCTCTACGGCAAGCCATCGTGCGTCCAGTGCGATGCGACGGAGCGGAAGCTCAAGAAGCACAACATCCACTTCACCAAGGTCGACGTCAGCGAGGACGAGGTTGCCCTGGCGTTCATCAAGACGCTCGGCTACCTGAAGGCACCGGTCGTTTACGTATCGGCGATCGATGGCGATGAGCACTGGACCGGCTTCGACGTAGAGAAGATCGCCCTGCACATCACCGAACGACCCGACGCGCATGCTGCTTAGCGACAACTGCTGTAGCGCTTGCAAAGGCGCGTTCGGTATCTGCCGCGACCGCAACTGCTGGCACCACATCGACACGCGACGACGCCAGGACAAAGACGACATCTCCCGACGCCTCTACCGCGACCCCACCGGCGACGAAGCAGTCAACAACGTCATCCGGTCCACCAGACCAAAACGACCCGAGAGAAGAAACCGCCGTGCACATCACTGACCTGTTCACCCTCGAAGAACTTGACGCCGAGATCGAAGCTCGAAGGATCAAGCCGAACGATCACCCAACACTCCCGCTCCGACTCTTCAACTACACGGAGATCGCTCAGTACCAGAAGTCCTGGACCGCGGTGACCCGGACTTGCCGCGGCCTGATCGTCCATCGCGAAACCGGCGAAGTTCTCGCTCGACCATTCCCGAAGTTCTTCAACCACAACGAAAATCAGCACCCGCACTTCGATCCTGCCGAGCCGATCACCGTAACCGACAAAATGGACGGATCGCTGGGCATCACCTATCCAACCGCCGGCGGCACGCTGGCTGTCGCCACGCGAGGATCCTTCACCAGCGACCAAGCAATTCACACGACGGCAATCCTCCGGACGCGTTACCCGGACTGGCGGCCCCCGGAAGGATGGACGGCCCTGTTCGAGATCGTCTACCCGGAGAACCGCATCGTCGTGGACTACGGCGACGTCGATGATCTGGTACTTCTCGGAGCGGTCAACATCCAGAGCGGGATCAGTTGCAGCCCCGCAGGTTTGTCGTGGCCGGGCCCTCGCGCTTTCACTTTCGAGTTCAACTCCTTCGCTGAAGCTCTGGCCGCACCGCCCCGCAAGAACTCCGAAGGGCTCGTGGTCCACTTCCGAACCTCGGATGTCCGCGTGAAGATCAAGCAGGACGACTACGTCGCGCTGCACCGGATCGTCACCGGCTGGAACGAGCGCACCATCTGGGAGCGGCTGTCCAGCGGCGAACCTCTGGACCTGCTCATCGAGGGTCTGCCCGACGAGTTCCACAAGTGGGCCACCGATATCGCACGCACCCTCACCGCAGAGCACGACCTGATGCTGCACCAGGCGAACACCCTGCACGCCGAGATCCTCGAATCCATGCCCAAGGGCTGGGAACGCAAGGACTACGCCATCGAAGCATCACGCTTCCCCGCGTGCCGCCCCGCGCTCTTCCAGTTGCTCGACGGCAAAGACATCAACGCCTGGGCATGGAAATCCGTGTACCCCACCTACGCAGAGAAGGACCAAGCAGCATGAGCAAGCTCATCATCACCCGCGGGCTGCCCGCATCCGGCAAGACCACCTTCGCCCGGCGCTGGGTAAACGCTGACCCTCGCACCCGTATCCGGCTCAACCGTGACGAACTCCGCCGCATGCTGCATGCCGACGTCGAGGCGACCACCAATGGCGTGCAGGAACACCTCATCACGAAGCTCCAGCACGACGCCGCCCGGCAAGCACTCCGCGCTGGCACCGATGTGGTTGTGGACGACACGAACCTTCGAGGGAAGACCGCAGCAGACTGGGCCAAGTTGGCCGATGTCGTCGGCGCCGAGTTCGCCGTACAGGACTTCACCCACGTATCCTTCGAGACGTGCTTGTGGCGGAACGCCCAGCGTCCGGCCGAGACGCGCGTGCCAGAGGATGTCATCAACACCATGAACATGAAGTTCCTCAACGGCCGGATCCTCCCCGTTCCAGCGCCCCGCCAGAAGGCTGAGTCTGAGTGGACCCCGTACGAATCGGATTGGTCTTTGCCGACCGTATACCTCGTGGACATTGACGGAACAGTGGCCATCAAGGGTGACCGCGACATCTACGACGGCGCGAAAGCTCACCTGGACACAGTGAATGAAGACGTCGCCATGGTCATCCACTACCTCGGCGAACAACACCAGCTGATCTACATGTCCGGCCGCAGCGATGAACACCGCGGCGTTACTGAGCAGTGGTTGAAAGCAAACGGGCTGGAATTCGACGAGCTCCACATGCGCGCCGCCGGCGATCACCGCAAGGACTCGATCGTCAAGCACGAACTGTTCAACCGCCACGTCCGCAACAAGTACAACGTCCGCGGCGTCTTCGACGATCGAAACCAAGTCGTAGAGATGTGGCGCGCGATCGGCCTCACCGTATTCCAAGTCGCCGACGGCAACTTCTAACCTGAACCGCCCACCAAGGCCCCGCAACCCGGGGCCTTTTTCGTACCCAAAGGAGGTACAGATGAGCGACTACCAAGAGTTCCTACGCGCCAAAGCGGACTTCGAGAAGAGCTACGGCCACCAGATACCAGCCACGGCCGTTAACCCCATCCTCAAAGACCACCAGCGCGACATTGTGCAATGGGCTGTCGAAGGCGGCCGCCGCGCCATCTTCGCAGCATTCGGCCTGGGCAAGTCCATGATGCAAATCGAAACGCTCCGGCTCACGCTGGCCGAGGCTGGCGGATCCGGGCTGATCGTCGCTCCGCTCGGTGTCCGGGGCGAGTTCATCCGCGACGGCCGAAAGATGGACGTCGAAATAAAGTTCATCCGCAACGCCAAAGACATGACCTTCCACGGCGGCGGGCTTTACATCACCAACTACGAGACCGTCCGTGACGGCAAGCTCGACCCCAGCCTCTTCACGGCCGTCTCCCTCGATGAAGCTGGCGTGCTCCGCTCGTTCGGATCGAAGACCTACCAAACGTTCCTGCCGCTCTTCAACAAGGTCAAGTACCGCTTCGTCGCCACCGCAACACCATCGCCCAACAAGTACAAGGAACTCATCCACTACGCCGGGTTCCTCGGCGTCATGGACACCGGCCAGGCACTCACCCGGTTCTTCCAGCGCGACTCCACGCAGGCCAACAACCTGACCCTCTACCCGCACAAACGGGAAGAGTTCTTCATGTGGCTGAACAGCTGGTCGATCTTCCTGCAAAAGCCGTCCGACCTCGGCTACAGCGACGAGGGCTACAACCTCCCACCGCTGACCGTCGAATGGCACCCGGTGGACGTCGACCACTCGACAGCCGCGGTGGACCGGGACGGGCAAGCCCGGCTGTTCCGCGGCGGAGTGAAGGACCTCGCCGGGGCGGCCAAGGAGAAGCGAGACAGCCTCACCGCCAGAATCGGGAAGCTCATGGACCTTGTCCGCCAACACCGCGAAACGGACGGCTCGCAGATCATCCTCTGGTGCGACCTGAACGACGAGCAATCAGCGATCGAACGGGCACTGGCCGCCGAGGACATCACCTACAGCTCAGTGCACGGATCCTTGGACCCGGACACCGCTGAAGACCGCATCGACGCGTGGCGGGACAAGGAAACCTGGGCACTCATCGGCAAGCCCGTGCAGCTGGGGCAAGGCCTGAACTTCCAGCAGGCACACACCGCCGTTTTCGCCGGCGTCACCTTCAAATTCAACGACACCTTCCAAGCGTGGCACCGCATCCAACGATTCGGGCAAGAACACCCCTGCACCATCCACATGGTGCATGCCGAGTCCGAAACGGAAGTCGTCCACTCCCTCAAGGACAAATGGGCGCAGCACAAGGAGCTCACCAACACCATGACCGAGATCATCAAGAAATACGGGCTGTCCCGGAACTCCATCACCGAAGCCCTCACCCGTTCCATGGGCGTCGAGCGCATCGAAGCTTCCGGAGAAGGCTGGACCCTCGCCAACAACGACTGCGTTGACGAGACCACCAACCACATGGACGCGAACAGTGTGGACCTCATCGTCACGTCCATCCCCTTCAGCAACCACTACGAGTACACGCCGTCCTACAACGACTTCGGGCACACCGACGACAACGCGCACTTCTGGGAACAGATGGACTTCCTCACCCCGCAGCTGCTCCGGGTCCTCAAACCTGGCCGCATCTACGCCTGCCACGTGAAGGACCGCATCAACTTCGGCAACGTCACCGGCGCAGGAATCCCCACCGTGTCACCGTTCCATGCCGAAGCGCTGTTCCACGGAATGAAGCACGGCTTCGACTACATGGGCATGGTCACTGTCGTCACCGACGTCGTCCGGGAGAACAACCAGACTTACCGCCTCGGATACACGGAGATGCGCAAGGACGGAACAAAGATGGGCGTCGGTTCGCCAGAGTACATCCTGCTCTTCCACAAGCCGCAGACCGATCGGTCCAAGGGCTACGCGGACGACCGAGTGACCAAGGATATCGAGGACTACTCGCTGGCCCGCTGGCAGGTCGACGCGCATGCCAACTGGCGGTCAAGCGGTGAACGGCACCTCACCTCGGACGAACTTGCCGCTCTGCCGGTCGAGCAGCGGTCGCGGTTGTTCACTGATCAGACTCTTCGCGAGGTCTACGACTACGAATCGCACATCGAAGTCGGCGAGGCGCTGCAGGGCAAAGGTGCGCTTCCGGCAACGTTCATGTCCCTCATGCCGGGATCCTGGGCGCCGGATGTTTGGCACGACATCAACCGCATGCTCACCCTCAACGGCGAGCAGAAGCGCCGCAACGTGCAGATGCACGTCTGCCCGCTGCAGTTCGACATCGTTGACCGACTCATCACCCGGTACTCAAACCCGGGCGACGTCGTGTTCGATCCGTTCGGAGGACTAGGCACGGTACCGCTCCGGGCCCTGAAGCTCGGCCGCCAAGGACGATCAAGCGAACTCAATCCCGGGTACTTCCTCGACTCCGTGAAATACCTCGAAGCCGAAGAACGCCAGCGCGAAATGCCCACACTGTTCGACCTCGAAGGGCTGCCCGAAGCGTCATGACCGGCTACGTGTACCGGGGCTCAGAGCCGTGGCCCCCGGAACCACGGCCCCCGAAACCAAAGCCCAAAGTCATGCCGCTCCCAGAACCACTATGGGGCGGCACCCTCGGACTCGCCCTAGCCGCCGCAGAAGTCGACGCCTGGGAACGACTCCACCCCGTCAAACAACACAGAGAAGAAGGCAAGCACTCATGAAGTTCACCATCCCCGCCAACGCACTCGCCGACGCCGCAGCATTTGCCGCCAAGGGCATCAGCCCTCGCCCCGCAAACCCGGTCCTGTCAGGACTCCTGATCGAAGCGGCGACCGGCGCACTGCGCATCAGCGGATTCGACTACGACAAGTCCGCCCGCACGCAGGCAGCGGCCGACGTCGAACGCGACGGCAACGCGCTGCTGCCCGGCAAGATGTTCACGGACATCGTCAAGAAGTTCGGCAAGAAGACCGTCACCGTCGAAGTCGACGGTACGGCCGCAAAGCTCACCGCCGGATCCGCCGTATTCACCATCGGCTCCATGAGCGTCACGGACTTCCCGCCCATGCCACCGCTCCCCCAGTCTGCTGGAACGGTAGACGGCGACGTGTTCGCCGCAGCCGTGGCCCAAATCATCGACGCTGCTTCCACCGACGCAGCGGTGCCGGCACTCATGGGAGTGAAGGTCATCAGCGACGGCAACGAACTCATCCTGCTGGCCACTGACCGTTACCGTTTGGCCGAAGTCGTCGTCCCGTGGACGCCCGCTGGGGACGGATTCGAAGCGCTCGTCCGGGCGACCTGGCTCCGCGATGCGGCCAAGGGACTTGCAGGCGAAACGCAGATCCTCATCGACGGCAACAACGTCGGCATCCGATCAGGAAACCGGGCCACCACCACGACCGTGCTGGACCAGGACTTCCCGAAAATCCGGACGCTCTTCCCGAAGTCGACCGAGACCGAGATTGTCGTTGACCGCGCCGAGCTTGCCGACGTCGTATCCCGCGTCGGGCTCGTCGCCGAGCGCAACACTCCGCTCCGCATCACCGCATCCGGGAGCGAGATGACCGTAGACGCAGGAACGGGCGAGGCCGCGCAAGGTCAGGAAACCATCCCCTGCGAAGTCAACGGCACGGACGTCGTCGTTGCCGTGAACCCCGGATACCTCGGATGGTCACTTTCGGTGACGCCATCGGAGAACATCACCCTCGGCTTCCAAGAGAACCGGGGCAAGCCTGTCCTGATCACCGGAACCGAGGCGCTCTCTCACCTCATCATGCCGGTACGCCTCCCATGAGCGCGGAGACGTTGACGCTAGTCGGCCGCCAAACCGGCGATGAAACCTATGAGGTTCTGGCTACTCCCGAGTTTGGAAACCGGATCCGCTTGAAGGTCGGGAAGGGCTCGTACAGCGCAGGTTACGCCAGCCGAACTGGATACCTCGTAACGACCAACAACGGCGGCGTTATCACCGCACACCGATCATTCGAGCGCGCCGTGGCCGAAGCCAACAAGAGGGCAAAGCGCTACGTGCGCGCCTACTCAAAGCCGAGAGGACGACAGAAATGACAGACGCCCAAGACATGCTCCCAGGCGAATGGCCGGAGCCCGTGGTCACGGCCGACATGATCATCGAGCGGAACATCAAGGAAGCGCTGACTCAGGAGACCTACTTTCACCTAAACCTTGCCGATGGGAAGGCTGGCGAATCCGACGACGCGCGCGAACTCAGACTCGTTCGAGCCAACATGCATTGCTTCGCGTTCCTCCTGGACGCCGTCATTGTCGATGTCCTCACCGAAGTGCAGGGCTACAACCGGGCGTGGGCTGACTCCATGGCCGCAGCGATTGACCGCAAGCTCGAATGGGGCGAGCACTACCCAGAGATGCTCTGGCAATGGGCCAACGATCGCGGGCTCGACCCTGAACAACTTGGACAGCAAGCCAAAGAAAAGTTTGCCGAGAATGCCGAGAGTCGGCTTTAGAAGGTGGTGATCAGACCCTTGGAGTACAGCCAGAACTGTGAAGACTCGGCTTCCCGCCACACAGTGTCAATGCCGTGATCCCTGAGTAGTTCAAGTAGATCACCAGCGGGCTTTGCAGGCAGAAGAATCCGGCAGCGCTCTACAGACACGCCTCTACGATAATCGAGCATCTGCCCTAACCCGGTTCGAATGTTGTTCCGCGTCGCTTCCGCCTTAGCTTCGTAGAGGACGCTATCCGTGAAGTCGTGAATGTCGGACATCAGCACGTGGCTAGCCCCTGGCGGTGTTATCGCGAACCGACCCACATCGTGTCCTCTGGCTTCAAGAACAGTTTGGAATGCCTTGACCAGAGCCTGCTCTCGCTTCAAAGCGATGCCTTGCGTCTTCTCAGGAACGGTGAACGTGTCAGACGTGTGCTCTTCCAGGGGCACGCGTCTGGCAGCCCAGTCCTTGGACAGCTTTGAGGCCGAAGTGGCGTTGTCCTGGGACCGTCTGAGCACCCGGCCAACTGGGCGCAGATTGAAAACGAAGACTGTGCGGGCCACGCCAAACTTGTCCGGCGCATCCTCAACTGAGTAGGGCAATGCAGTATCGACCTCGAACTCGCCCAGGTAGACCTGCCTCTTGGTCTTCTTGGTCCCGGGCACGATCCCGTCAGCCGCGAAAAGTCGGATCGCCTTACCGTCCGCCCTGTGGTCGCGTGCTGCCTTGTTGCCGAGCCACATCCGTTGTGCCCCGTCATCCCCCATTCCCGTGTAATAGAAAATGGAGCCGCCGTCCGCCCACCCATCGTACTGATATCCGTGCTTATGGCCCTCTTCAGGGTCCGAGAATATGAACACATTCGGGGACTTCCGAGACGTGACCATCCCGCCCTGGGATGAGCCGCCGTACAACTCGGAAATTTCGGCTCGTGTGCTAGTCCAGCCGACTGGCGTCCCCCATGGAATAGTCATGGGCTAAACCCTAATACCAGCCTCTGACAAAGGCATTCACGAGAGCTTCCCGCGCCATGCGGAACCATGTGCCCTCTGCCCACCCAACGCGCGAGACCTCGGCATGATCGCAGCCGAATCACTCGGCGCCGCTTGAGGAATTGTCTGAGGAGGACTCACCGGTGCTGCCGGAAGTTGTCGTGGGGTCCTTCTTCGACCTAGTCGGCAACAACAAATCAAACTTCACATCTGCGGCGTCTAGGTTAGTATCCGCTTCACGGAGCAATTTCAGAGCTTCACTCCGCTTCTTCTTTTTGGAGGAAGTGCTCCATGGCAATACCACGGTGGCGGTAGTAATGGCTTCCTGCAGGGCGATGAACACGTCCCTTGCGAAGGGCTCCTGCCGAAGTGTTGCACGGTCGTAGTGCAGCGCCATGCCTCTCAGTTTCCCCGGCCAGTGGATGAGGATGTCGGCCACAGGCTTGGCCTCCTGGCGGGACATCTGCAGCCTCGCAACAGCCGAAGTCATCGGAGCAAGGAAGCCTGCAGAGTCGAAAGTTTGTTCCGGATCTTTGTGTCGCCTGACCGCCGACTCGAAGCCCTCCATCACTGCAACGCAGTCAGCCAATGCTGCGATCTCGACAGTACGTTCCACTCCGTGACGTTGTTGTGCATTCGTCAGACGAACCACGAAGAGGGCGACCATGCCGCCAACGAAAGCGGCGACTAGGGCTCCGATGGCTCCACTCCAGAAGCCGAGCCAAGTGCCACAAGTGATCCAGGCGAATTCGCCGCATACAAACACATCCACTCCCGGATCATATAGGCCCATTGGCGGCCCCACCCAAAGAAAGGAAACCAAATGGCCAGGCAATACGGGCAGATAAAGGTAAGCATCTGGGTTGATGATGACTTCCTAGACCTGTCCCCCATGGCTCAGTGGTTGTTCATCCACCTCTCCACACACGCCGATCTAAGCCACTGCGGCGTCGTGGACTGGCGCCTGAAACGCATCGTCCCGAAGGCAAACGGCCTCACGCTCGACATCCTCGAGTCAGCCGCCCAGGAGCTCATCGAAGGCGTGTACATCATCGCGGACGAGGACACTGAAGAAGTTCTCGTCCGCTCGTTCATGCGCAGCGACGGGCTCCTGAAGCAGCGGAACATGGGCGCGGCCGTCGCCAAGGCATACGCCTCGGTGGCGTCCCGCACCATCCGCGGCGTCGTCGTGCACGAGCTCCATAGGTTACAGAAAGAGAACCCTGACTGGACCAGCTGGGGAGCCTTGAAGGATGTCATGGCAAGTCGGTCCATAAACCCTAATGAATTGGGTTCCGAGGACGCTGCATAAAGGGTTCCGGAAACCCTTCCGAAAAGGGTTCAATCGGGCTTTTCCGATGTCATCACGAAAGGCATCGGTAACACCTGCACCTAACACCTACACCTTCACACCACCACCTCAAAGTGCCAACCAAGCCTGTTTCTTAACTCACCAGAGCCCAGAAATCGGCAACAACCAGCGGCGAAAGTCGGGCGACGTTTTGGCTTGAAAGGAAATCCCAATTTGATGATCACCGACCAGCAGGCACGGGCCATCGCCTACCTGCTTCACGAGATCCGCCCAGACTGGCCAGTCGCATCGCTGATGTCACTCATCGACAAGCACCGTGACGTGCCTAGCCTGGGCGCCCTGACAATCGCCGCCACAACCAAGGCCATGGAGTCCACATGCCAGACACCTGGCCCGATCTTCCACCCCGGACCGCACTGGCCGGAAGCGGCCCGGTCGCACCTCCCGCGCCCGCCCTCATGCGAAGACCACATCGGCCAAGAGTCCACCAGCTGCCGATCCTGCTGGGCTGACTTCAAAGCTGGCGACAGACCACAAACCCACATCGGAAAACACTACGAAGCCCCGGCAACCGCTGGGGCTTCTGACATCGAAGGAGAACAACGATGACCGCTTACACCTCGCCCCGCATCACCTCAACTGCTTCCATGAACGTGCCCGGCAGTCTTACCGCCGGTGCACTCCGCGACTTCGCCGCATCCGTCCCGCCTGAAGCCCGGGTCAGCATCAAGGAGTATCAAGGCGATCAGCGCGACCCCGGATACGTCACCCTCACCGCGACATGGGATGGCAGCCCCAGCAGGCCCGCCACACACCGGAGTTCAAGCCTTACCTCCCAGCGTGACGGGCAATGAAGCAAATCACCGGCAAGTGCCGATTCTGCAAGTCCAGGGTCTGGCTCAAAGACGGCAAATGGCTCCACGACGGCATCGGGACCCTCGTCCACATCATCAGGCACCGGAAGGAAGGAACCCAATGATCGGATTGCGAATCGTCGCGCACGGAGCTCCCGCAACCCAAGGCAGCAAGAAAGCATTCATCCGCGGCAAGAAAGTCGTGCTGGTCGAAATGGATGAGAAGCTGCCCGCCTGGCGTGAGGCGGTCGAAGCCGCAGCCCGGCTCGCTGCGGGCCCGGACTGGAAGACGATCGACGGCCCCGTCGCAATCGCGGGCGAAGTTCGACTCCGCAAACCCGACACCACCAAATTCGGATTCATGCCAGCCGGGCCGCCCGACCTCGACAAGCTGCAGCGGGCCATCGGTGACGCACTCACCGAATCCGGAGTCATCAAGGACGACGCCCGAATCGTCCACTGGAACATCCGCAAAGTCTGGGCGACCACCCTGCCCGGGCTTGACATCACCATCAGACATGCAGGAGGCAACGCATGAAGTACTTCTACGACACCGAATTCCTCGACACCGGCAAATACATCGATCTCATCAGCATCGGCATCATTGCTGAAGACGGCCGCGAGTACTACGCAATCAACGCCGGCGCCCAATGGGCAATCATCAACCAGCACCCCTGGCTGGCGGAAAACGTTGTAGCCCAGCTACCAGAGCCAAAATCTCCGGAATGGAAGATGACCTGGCAAATCCGCGACGAGGTGAAAGCCTTCCTCACGCACTCCGACGACACTGAACTCTGGGCTTGGTACAGCGCCTACGACCATGTGGTGTTGGCTCAACTCTTCGGGACGATGATGGAACTCCCTGAAGGCATCCCCATGTACACCAACGATGTCCGATCGCTCGTGGACTTCACGGGCGTCAACATTCTGCCCAAACAGCAAGGCGCAGAACATGACGCACTCGCCGACGCCCGGCACGTCAAGCAGATGTACGAACACATCATCAAGGCGAGTGCGCGATGACCTTCCACGGAAAGACTGAGGAACCCAAACCACCCCGGCCGCTGCGGAACTTCGCCTATCGAGTCTACGACGGCGGCATCGAACACCACGTGTCATCGCACGAGGTCTACTTCTACGAGGCCGGACGCGTCGGCTTTTGGAATTTGGGAGACGACGACGAGCGCGTACTGGTCCTGTCCACCAAGGCATTCCAAATTCGGCAGGTGGTGAACAACGAATGAAGCCATACAACTGCCCCACCTGCGGACGGTTCAGCCGAGGTGGCTGGGAAATCACGATCAGCGAATTCAATGTCCAATGGGGCGCCATCTGCAAAGTCCATGGCGACTGGCAGAACAGCACATGAGCACCAAACGCAGACCAGGCGGCCACCCTGCCAAGCAAGACCCCGACGTCGCCAAAACCTTCCGGACCATGAAAGCCGCTGTCGAACTCGTCCGCAACCTCGAAGGCAAGGTCACCCCGGAAGCTCACCTGAACCTCCGAGCCGCCGCGCTCGGCCTCATGCACCTCTACGCCGAACAAACCGGACTACCCGCACCAACCCAACTACTAGGAGGCAAAACGTGAGTCACGAGTGCACGACGTCGGACTGCCAAAACCACACAAGCACCTACCTCTGCACACAATGCGTCCGAGACCTGCAAGCCTGGCTCGACAAGATCCCCACGCTGATCGAGGCCCTAGGCGTCACCATCGCTAAACTCGATCACGTCCGACCAATCAGCGGAGGATGGAACGGCGGCGGCAAACCCGGCAGCGCAGCACCCATCAACCTCGACGCGCTGCAGCTGCAGGAAAACCTCAAGAGCGTCGGCCGGCACGCCAAGGACTACGCCCAGGACTCTCGCGCTGCTGGCCTCGCATGGCTAATACAAGACTGGGTAACCAGCGCCGAACTGCTCGTCAGTGGCCCCGAGGAACCACCCGTCAACCACGCAGCCAACCGCGAGCGCGTCAAAGACATCGCGCCACCCATGCCCACCCGCAAGCTCGTGCCATGGCTCCGGCTCAACGCCCAGATCACGCTCACCGGAAAGGACATACGAAACTGGGTAGCCCGCGGCAAAATCAAGGCAGTTGAATCCACGCCGTCGCCCACCTACCACCCACACGAAGTGCTCGACGCTTGGTACGAAACACGCCGCGAACAAACCCGCACATGAATCCGCGAGGTTGTGTTAAAGTGACTCACTGAGGGGTATTCGACGTACCCAGCATCAGCCGGATCGCTACAAGCGACCGGCTTTTTTAGTGCCCGAAACACCTTCCACTTTCGGAGGTCACTATCTCCCGTGCAGGGTCAAGCACACAGCCGCTCGCCGAGAGGCGCCGGCCAAAGGGGATGTAGCTCAATTGGCAGAGCAACCGGAGTGTGGTGCCCCCAAGCCCCACTCCGGCGTGTTGCTGGTTCAAGTCCAGCCATCCCCACGCCAGGCAATGCGACGTACCCACGAAGAACGGTGGGCGGGACGACCGACGCAGAGGACCTAATCCCATGGCAGACGGGGAGATAGTCTGCCACTCCGAACGTCCCGGCCAGTTCCGCGCCATGCCAATCAGATGGGCATGTAGGGAACCTTATGGCTGGCACCAAACCGGGCACGCCCACACCAGCGACTGACACTGGCGGGGCAACAACTTCCGGTGCCGCAGTCAAAGTCACCAACCAAAGTCACGGCGGCCACGTCAAGGAACCAAGGTAGAACCGGGATGCCGTTTTCTCCATCCTGCCAAGGCGCTACCTGCTACGACACCGGAACAAAACTCAAGCGGCGGCCCACTGGAAAACCAGTGCGCCGCCGCTCACCGGTCACGCTACTGCACCGTAATCTCGCCGGCTGCAATACGAGCCTTCACCTCGACATGAGCAACCGCTTCCAGAACGGCAGCGACCTGCTGCTGCAGGTTGGTGACAATCTCCTGGAACTCAGGGTCGCCTTCCTTGGCATTCAATGCATCGACCGACTCCTTGATGCGCTTGGCTGCCGCATACGACGCCGGTGTGTAGTCCTCGACCATTCCATTGATGGTGGTTGTGACGTTCTCGCTCATGGCGTGCCCTCTCGTTGTGCTCATACGAACCGTTCAACTCAAGCAGAGCCAATCGTGCGAGGCGAGCGCCTTCCGCGACTGGCGTAAACCCTTGACCAAACATCCGGAGGCAGCCATGAGCGAACAGACCAAGGCTGCACTCGAAGCAGCGCTACAAGAACACCTCACCGACGAGTGCGGACCACAGCGCGTCATGACCGACTACATCCTCACCATGGCCTACATCAACCTCGACCGGCCACTCTCCGACAACGTCACCGGATACCTCCACGACGCACGAGGCGCAATGCACAGCACCATCGGCCTAACCGAACTGCAAGGCGCATGGCTCGCTGACGGCGGCGGAAGCAATGACCCAGACGACTCGCTAGACCCATGAGTGCCAAACCTTGGGCATGCCACACAGAAGGCTCGGATCCTTACCACGTGTGGCCACTCGATGACCTCATCAAACACGACACCAACGACGACGATGGCAACTGCGCATGCGGGCCAACAGTCACACCAGTCGAAGGTGACAACGGCTACATCGGATGGGTCATCACACACCACTCCCTCGACGGACGAGAGCTGCACGAGTAACCATGCCAAGAGCCAAGCGCATCTGCTCCAAGCCAGGCTGCCCACTCCCCTCCAACGGTGGCCACTGCACCAAGCACAAGCGTGAAGCAGACCGAGCACGAGGCACACGAACCCAACGAGGCTACGGTCCCGAGCATCAATCACTGCGCAGGCAATGGGAACCCAAGATCAAGAAGGGCACAGTCCGCTGCGCCAAGTGCAACGAGCCCATCAAGCCAGGCACGCCATGGCATCTAGGTCACAACGATGACCGAACTGCATGGACAGGCCCCGAACACCCCTTCTGCAACACCAGTGACGCGGGCAAGAGATCCCATCCGGACCCCTCATAGGGGGTGGGGGGAGACCCCTTCAGAGGGTCAAATCCAACACCGCCGGTGAGGTCTCTCGATGGTGCGGAGGGTTCAAAAACTTTCAAGGTCCCTGCTTTCGGAGGAGGTCGGCGTGACGTCCGGTGGAGCTCGGGCCCGTTCTGGCCCCAACGCCGATATCAATTCGGCTCGATCTGAATCTCGCGGTTTGAGCTATGAGAAGCTCCCCGCTTCCGGCTATGACGGCGATGTTCCGGAGTTCCCTTTGCCTCGGTTGGAAGTGACTTCGACCTACTTTGACGATGGGCAGAAGCTCACGGAAGTGGACGAGGGTGCGAGCGCTGAGCGGTTCTCTCGTGAGAACGAGTTGTGGTGCTGGGCGTGGCGTACTCCGCAGGCTGCTGCGTGGGCGTTGGAGTCCTGGCGCTGGCAGTCCGTTGCTGACTGGGTCCGCATGAAAGCCCATTGCGAGACGAGCGACGCTTCGGCCGCCGATCGCACTGGCCTGCTGAGGCTGCAAGAGCAGATTGGCCTCACTCCTTCGGGATTGAAGCTGAACGGCTGGGCGATTGCCCGTGATGAGGTCGCGCCGCGGCGTGCCGAGAAGGAGTCAGAGCCCGATTCGTCTTCGACTGGCAAGCGTGAGCGCCGGTTGAGGGCGGTGAAGGATGGCAGCGGATGACGGTCTGGGCGTTGTTGACTTCCCGACTCTTGGGGACCTTCTAGACGCTTGGTATGAGCAGCACTGCACGATTCCGAACTCTTTGGGTCTTCGCATCCCTTTCCGTCAGTCTGACTGGCAGTTTTGGTGCACGGCGAACCATTACCGGATCCGTGAAACTGCCAAGTGGGATGAGGATAATCCTCCGCTCGCTCAGGCGTTCGTTTATCGCCGTTCGCTCGTTGTTGCGCCGCAGAAGACTGGCAAGGGTCCGTGGACGGCTGCCATCACCGCCGGCGAGGCCGTTGGCCCGTCGATGTTTTGTGGTTGGGCTCAGGCCGGTGACAAGTACCTGTGTGAGGATAACGGCTGCTCTTGTGGCTGGGAGTTCGAGTACGAGCCGGGCGAGCCTATGGGGCGACGTCGTCCCGGACCGTTGATCCAGTTGCTTGCGTCTTCGGAAGAGCAGGCCGGCAACGTGTACGGCCCGCTGTCCACGATCGTCATGGAAGGCCCGCTCACTGAGCTCATGGCCATCCGTGAAGGGTTCATCCGTATCCTCGACGGCGATGGCGGTCCGAAGTCCAACCGCATCGACGTGGTGTCGTCCTCTGCTAAGTCTCGACTGGGCCAGCCGATCACTTTTGCCATTCAAGACGAAGTTGGCTTGTACACGAAGGAAAACAAGCTGATCGAGGTCGCTACGACTCAACGTCGTGGTTTGGCTGGCATGAACGGCCGCTCTGTCGCGACAACGAATGCTTGGGATCCTGCCGAGAACTCCTATGCGCAGCAGTCGTACGAGTCCCAGGCCAAGGACATCTTCAAGTTCTTCCGGGAACCGCCCAAGGACTGGTCATACCGTTCCAAGGCTGGCCGCCGGAAGATCCATGCCTACGTCTACTCTGGTTCGCCTTGGGTCGACTTGGACAACATCGAGGCTGAGGCTGCCGAGCTCATGGCCACGGATCCTGCCCAGGCGGAACGGTTCTTCGGGAATCGTCTCGTCTCGGGCGCGGGTACATGGTTGCGCGACGGTTTGTGGGAGGCCGCATATGCAGAAGCAGCTGTGGTTGCCCAATCCGCCTGATGGCACGTCGATTTGTCTGGGCTTTGACGGCTCGGAGAACAACGACTGGACGGCCATTCAGGCGGAAACCTTCGACGGATTCTCATTCACTCCCAGATACGGTTCCGATAAGGAGCCAACGATCTGGAACCCGGCGAAGTGGAATGGCCAGATTCCGCGTGGTGAGGTCCATGCGGCCGTTGATGAGCTCTTCACGCGGTACCGGGTGGAGCGGATGTATTGCGACCCGCAGGACTGGTACACGGAGATCGGTGAATGGTCGTTGGCCCATGGAGATGAGCACGTCTTCGAGTGGCCAACGAACCGCATCAAGCCGATGTATGCGGAGATCAAGCGCTTCGAAATCGACCTCGCTCAGAAACGCATCAAGCATGACGGCTGCCCCATCGCCACGATACACATGGGCAACGCCCGCAAGGCGTCCAAGCCTGGCCAACAGTACGTGCTGATCAAGCCCGCTGACCACCAAAAAATTGATGCTGCTATGGCCCGCATTCTGGCCCATACAGCCGCCAGTGATGCCCGAGAGGGCGGCTGGGACCCCACGCCGAAGCGCCGGAGGGTCATCGTTTCCTAACCGATGGAGGGCCTGATGGCTGTTTCTGATGCCCTTGTACGCCTGGACAGGAAGCTGGCTGCCGAAATCCCGGAGCTTGACCGCTTGGACAGGTACTTCGAGGGTGAACAGCCGCTCAAGTACATGGCCGCGGCGATGCAGGACGAGATCGGCGACCGGGTCCATCAGCTGATCATCAACATCCTCCGCATCGGCACCGAATCGTACGAGAACCGCCTCGACATTGAGGGATTCCGTTACCGTGGTTCATCGTCCAGCGACGAGGAATTGTGGCGCATCTGGCAAGCGAACGGCTTGGATGAGCAGTCTCAGCAGGGGCATCTTGACTCGCTAGCGCTGAAGCGCACCTATGCGATCGTCGGATCCGGGGATGACGACGATGCTGACCCGATTGTCACTGTCGAAAGCCCGTTTCAAGTGTTCGCGGAACGTGACCCCCGCACGCGCAAGGTGTCTTCCGCGATCAAGCGCTGGGCTGAGGGTGAAGGTCAGGACCAGGTCCAGCGGGCCACGCTTTACCTGCCGAACTCGACTGAGTCGTTCGCCTTCTTCCGCAAGGAGTGGTGGTCAACGGGTCCGGCTGATGTGCACGAGCTGGGCGCCTGCCCTGTCGTCCCGCTGGTCAACAACCCGCGGCTGCTTCGGCCGGATGGCCGTTCTGAGTTTCATGACGTCATTGGCATTGCTGACGCGCTGAACAAGATGGCCACCGACATGATGATCAGCGGCGAGTATCACGCGATGCCTCGACGCTGGGCCACTGCGCTGTCTGCTGAAGATTTTGTGGACGCTGACGGTAACCCGATCGGTGTTTGGTCTCGTGACGCCGGCCGACTGTGGGCGACGGAGTCGAAGGACACCAAGTTTGGTCAGTTCGATGAGACTGACCTCGCTGTTTTTCACAAGTCGATGCAGTTGCTGATTCAGATCGGCGCCCAGCTGCTGGCACTGCCGCCGCATTACGCGAGCTTCGTTGGCGGTAACCCGACGTCGGACGCTGCCATCCGTTCTTCGGAGACTCAGCTCGTCAAGCGTGTGGAACGCAAGCACACATATCTCGGCGGGGCGTGGGAAGACGTCCAGCGTCTCATCCTTCGCTTCAAGACAGGCCAGTGGGACCCCAAGGCGCTCAGCTTGGAGACTGTCTGGCGCGATCCGTCCACTCCGACGATCGCCCAGACGGCTGACGCAGTCGTGAAGAAGGTCCAGGCGGGCATCATCCCTGTTGAGCAGGCTCGCGAGGACCTCGGGTACACCCCCGAGCAGCGCGCACGCATGTTGGAAATGGACGTCCGCGCCAAGTCGAACCCAGATATTGCACAGCTGACGCGGGCGGTAAACGGCGAATGACCGGAACAGTGATCATCGGAAGGACTATTGCCGACGCCAAGGGCTATGCAGAGGCTCACGGATTGACTGATGTTTCTCTGATCAGCCCTCAGTCGTTCCACGTCCGTTTCAGAGGTTTGCAGGTCGAGCGCTTCTACGTAACTCGGGACGCCTTCAAGCATCCGAATATCTGTCCTGTCGTTCTCACGGTTCAGACGTTCATGCGGAAGCAGACCAAGGAGGCTAGCCGATGATTCCGGAACCCGCTGTCGCCCACTACAAACGGATGCAGCGGATTCAGGCTCTAGTTGTCGTTTCGGCCGCCAATCTGTGGGCTGAGGCCTCGCTGACTGACTTGACAGGATCCTGGGCTCCCCAGATCGCCACTCTGATTCCGATCCTTGCCGGGGCGCAGGTGAAAGCCGCTGAAGCTGGAGCAGCCTACGGAGCGGACACACTCGCTGATCAGGGGCTGTATGAGGCACCTTCCGCCTTCGTGGACCCGTACGGCTTCGCTGGTACGGCATCGGATGGGCGCTCGCTGGCGGGCTTGCTGTACGCTCCGGTGCCGCATACGAAGTCGCTGATCGCTGGCGGCCTGGCGCCGCGTGAGGCGCTGGTACAGGGCGGGAAGTTCCTGACGACGATCGTCCGAACTCAGGTGGCGGATGCTGGCCGCGCTGCGGCGGGTGTTGATACTGCGACACGTCGCAATGTCGGTTACGTCCGGATGTTGAATCCGCCGTCGTGCTCGCGATGCTCGATCCTGGCTGGCAAGTTCTACCGCTGGAACGCAGGTTTCAAGCGTCATCCGAGGTGCGACTGCATCCACGTGCAGACGACGTCGAGCCGTGCTGCCGAGACAGAGGGTCTCGTGCATGACCCATACGAGTACTTCAAGTCGCTCTCTCCCGACGAGCAGGACAAGACGTACGGCAAGGCTGATGCGCAGGCTCTACGTGATGGCGCGGACATCTTCCAAGTGGTGAACGCTCAACGTGGCGTCCGCCCGGGTGGCATCACCAAGGAAGGCGTGACGCGCCGGGGCAACTACGGGAATACCCGAGGACCGCGGCTCACCCCGGAAGCGATCTACGCCAAGAACCTCAGCCGCGAGGAAACGTTGGCCGACCTTGAACGGTACGGCTACATCCTCCCAGGCGGGCAGAACCCTGAGGGAGTCATCCGTGGGCAACGTGAGGGTTATGGCGCACTGGGTCGTGGCGGTACACGGGTTGGTGCTCGTGAAGCTGTTGAGCGTGCTCGTGCGGATGGTGTCCGTGATCCGAGGATCCGCGCAACGATGACTGCCGCCGAGCGTCGAGTCTTCGATGCCCAGGCCAACTGGGACGCTGTCCGCGCCGGTCGGAACCCGTTCACCAACCGCAAGAACGCCAAGGTCACCCCGGAGGTCGCTGCCCGCGTCGAACGCGAGTACCGCAAACACATTCTCGGCTACTGAGCCGGAACAGATCTCAACACTCTCCCGTCCGTGCGATGCGGCTGGGTCATTCGCCGTGCGATGCGGCATTCACTGAAGGAGCATTCCTTGAACAAGCGATTCCCTCATGGCATTGATATCACCGCGCCGGGTGGCATTGAAGCACTCATGGATTTCCACCGGCTGACCTTTGGGGATGCCGTGATGGAAGACGACCCTGAGGCAGCCGCTCAAGCGGCCGCCGATGCCGCAGCAGCGCAGGCCGCCGCCGATGCTGCCGCCGCTGAGGCAGCGAAAGACGAGAAGCTAGGCGAAGGTGGCCTCAAGGCTTTGCAGGCTGAGCGCGACGCTCGGGCAAAGGCTGAGAAGGACCTTGCTGAAGCGAAATCTGCGCTGCAGAAGATCGAGGACGCGAAGCTCTCGGACATCCAGCGGGCACAGAAGGAACGCGATGACGCGGCGGCCGCACTTGCTGCCGCCAAGTCCGAGAATGCACGCCTCGCAGCACTGGCCGCTCACCCCGTCCCTGCCGACTACCAGGACTTGGTTGTCGGAACTGACGAGGCCAGCTACCTGGCATCCGCAAAGAAGGTCGCCGAGCTATACGCGAAGGCCGAAGGCAAGCCCTTCCGCCCCGCTCCGGACCATTCCCAAGGTCCACGGCAGACCGCGAAAACCGGCGGTTGGGACGCAGGCAAAACCGAAGCTGCCAAGCGCTTCGGCAAGAAATAATCCACCCCTGAATAAGGAGCTCAACGATGACCGACATCTCGGTTAGCAAGACCAGTTTTCAGGTCGAGAAGCTTTCCTGGCTTCTGGACCGCGGCGGGTTCGAGCAGGAGAGCATTACGCTCGACATCTCCGCCTTCACCGCCGGAACCCACTACCCCAACGGGTACATCCCGTCCGGCGCCAACCTGGGCAAGATCACGGCGACTGGCCTCTACGGCCCGTACGACGACACCGCTACCGATGGCCGCCAGGTCTTCCGGGGTCACCTTGGCATTTCAACGAAGGTGCCAAACCCCGCCGACACGACCAAAGACGCAGGCGCACCGCTCTGCTTCTCGGCCGTCGTGAAGGAATCCAAACTTCCGTTCGCCCTCGACGCAGCCGGTAAGGCTGACGTCGCCGGCTGGATCCGCTACGTCTAAGGGGACATAGAAAACCATGATCGTACTTGATGGTCCGGTAACCCCGGACGCGCTGACCGCTTTCGTTCGCGAGGTTCCGACCCCGGCGAACTACATCCTCAACCAGCTTCTGCCGGACAAGTTCTTCGACAAGAACGAGGTCCCCGTCTCGGAACTGACCAAGACGAATCGTGCGGCTAAGTTCCGTGCCTTCGACGGTCGTATCCACCGGACCGAGCGCGACAGCCTCGAAGTTCGCTCCGTGAAGCTGCCGCCCGTCTCCACGATGAACGGCATCGGCGAACTCGAGCGCCTGAACCTCGAAGCCGCCCGCCAGAATGGCGGCTCCAATGCCGCCGTCATCAACGCGATCTACGACGACGCGACAATCCTCACGGGCGAAATCCACACCCGCATGGAGCTCGCACGTGGCGATGTGCTCACCGACGGCAAGTTCACCCTCGCGGGTGAGAATGGCCTTTACCTTGAGGCCGACTTCGGCGTTCCGGGCAACCATTTCGTGTCGCCCGGCACTGTTTGGTCGAACACGGCCACAGCCACTGTCATCGCTGACCTCACCGCATGGGTTGACGTCTACGTAGCAACCAACGGCTTCCGCCCCGGCGGTCTGGCCATCAGCAACAAGGTGCTGGGCTACATGCTCCGCAACGCTGAGGTTCGCACCCTCGCCGGTTCGCTTGCGGGCACGCCTGGCATCGTCTCCCGTGCTGCGCTCGATCAGGTGCTGGATACGTTCGGGCTGCCCCCGATTCTGTTTGTCTACGACACGCAGGTCGACGTCGACGGCTCCTCCACCCGGGTCCTCCCCGAGGACAAGGTGCTATTCGTTCCGCCGAACCCGTCCGACCTGGGCTACACGGCATGGGGCATCTCCGCGACGGCCCTCGAACTGGTCAACGCCGCAAAGGTGGACTTCTCTTTCGAGCAGGCTCCCGGCATTGTCGGCGTAGTCATCAAGGACGGTCCTCCGTTCCGCGAAGACACGTTCGTTGACGCCGTCGGCATGCCCGTCCTCGCCAACCCGAAGCGACTTCTCGTCGCTGACGTCTTCTAAGGAGGCGCCCCATGTCGAAGCTGAACACCTACGTGCACGTGCACGACAAGGATGGCATCTCCCACGCGTTCGGGCCGGATGACACCGTGCCCGAATGGGCTGAGAAGGCCATCACCAACGAGTCCGTTTGGGCGGAGGCTCCTGTGAAGGAGTCTGAAGACTCGGACGACGGCAAGGCTGATGGCGACGATCAGGAACAGGTCGAAATCCCCGAGGGCGACATCACTGAGAAGTGGACCGTCAAGCAGCTGACCGCGTACGCGAAGGCCGAGAACATCGACCTGGGCGACGCCAAAGCGAAGGCCGACATCCTCACCAAGATCGCTGCGGCGTCCGAGGGCAAGACCGAGTCTGGCGAGTAGCTAGGAAGGGGGCGACATGCCCGTAGTCATAACTCCAGAAGATATCGCAGCTGGCTGGCGCCCCCTCACCGAGGCTGAAACGGTAGCGGCCACGGCTCTCATCCCCCGCGCTACAGTCCTGCTTGGCGTCAAGGTCCCAAATCTTGACGCCAAGCCGGACGCCCTCGTGAAGCTCGTCATCGAAAACATGGTCCGCAGGGTCCTCAAAAACCCGGACGGATACCGGATCCGCAACGAGTCCATCGATGACTACACCGAGGGCGGGACGATCGACAGTTCGCTCTCCACCGGAGAGCTTTACGTCTCCGACGAAGAACTCAGCTACTTCGGAGTCCGGACGGCCGGCAAGGCGTTCGAAGTTCGGCTCGGTGGCTCATGAGTGCCCGCGCTGCTGTACTGCGCGGACGTGAAGCAGCCGAGGCTCTGATGATCGACACCTGCGAAGTCAGGCGCCCGGGCGGGCAAACCACTGACCCGGACACTGGCGAGGTCTCGACTTCCGGACCTGTGATCTATGGGCCCGAATCTCCTGAGAAGGGGAAGTGCAAGGTCCAGCAAACTATCGCCCAATCGTCGAAACCTGAGGCTGGCGGGCTGGTCTTCACGGTGCAGGACGCTCGGATTGACTTCCCGGTTTCTGCTGGACCCTTGCACGTCAACGACGTCGCAACGCTCAAAACCTCCGAACTCGACCCTCAGCTTGTCGGGCGCATGTTTCGGATTGTCGAGGTCTTTCACAAGAGCATGGCCACCGCGCAGCGGACCAGAGTCGAGGAGATCACGTCTTGAGCGCTGACACTTCGGAATTCGACTCGATCGGCAAGGAGCTCCTGCAGATCCCGGCCAAGATGATCCCGAAGTTGGAAGCAGTGGTCGCTAGGTCTGCGCTGAACACCAAGAAGATCATGCAGACGGACGTTCGTAAATCCGAGCACTTCCGGGGGAAGAAGAGGCCAGGCCTTGACGCCTCGATCGACTACACCATCGAAAAGCACGAGTTCGGTGGAGATGCCGTTATTGAGGCTGAGATCGGCCCTAACCCCGAGAGAAACCCGGGCGCCGCGCTGGCCGGCATCGCCTACTACGGATCCTCGCGCCCAGGCGGCGGGACGGTTCGTGACCCAGAGGAAGCGATGTTGGAGGAAGCTCCGAACTTCTACGAGTACGCCTTCAAAGCGACGGAGGGGCTGCTGTGATCAACCAGCACTACGCCGCGGTCAGAGCGATGCTGCCTCCAACTGTGAACGTCTACATGTGGAAGGTCGAAGGCGCCCTGCTGCCGAACGGCTCCCGCGAGCCGATCAAGTACCCGTACGTCTGCCTTTGGGGAGACATCGGTGAAGAGTCCTCTGGAGGCCCAGACGGCGACTCTCTGCAGGATGTGCCCGACGTCCTAACCCTCCGGATCCGCGCCACCTACGCGGCCGTCAACGGCGACTCTCTGGGCATCGTCATCAGGAACGTTCGGGCAGCGCTGAACAGGAAAACACCAGTCGTGGCGGGGTGGAAGCTGTCGAAGCTCCGGCAGTCTCCCCTGCTTGATGCCCAGCCCGACACCGACGTGACGATCCCGACGTACGGCAACCCAATGTTTGCTGCTGACGAGTTCTCCCTCGTCTCCCACAAAACCTGAAAGGCGGCCTGTCATGGCTCCCAACCTCATTGATGCCTATTCCAAGTCCACCGGCGTGAAGCGGGTTGTGCCCGCTGCCTGGCTCGATCGCAAGGACCCGCCCTTCGACGACCTGACGAAAACACCAAGCCAAAAGGCGCGGGAAGCGGCTAAGGCCGAAACCACCAACCCGGCCACGCCGGACCCGAAGGAGTAACCCATGGGTGCACGAATGCTTGCTGAGGGCAAGACCAAATGGACGGTGCTGATCACCGCCCCCGTAAATGAAGCGGCCCCGACCGCGACTGAGCTCAACGCCGGGATCGACATGTCCTGCGATGTGCTGAAGTCAGACTTCAACTGGACGGCCACCGATTCGGAGTCCATCGCAGAAGACGCGCTCTGCGACAAGGACACGAACGAGGCGTTCGGCAAGGGCAATTACAACCTGGGCGTCACACTTTGGCGGAAGTACGCAACCGCTGGCGGGCCTGACACCACTGCCGAAGCAGGCTGGGCTGTCATGAAGGAGAAGGGCGCGGAGTTCTGGGCATACGCCCGGGAATCCGACAAGGACTCCACCGAGCCTTGGGAGGCTGGCGATGAGATCTACCTCGGCGGAAAGGTCTCCTGCGACCAGCCTCAGCGCACGGATGGAACCGGCTTCATCAAGCGCCGTGTCCCGATGAAGCCCCGCAAGATGCACAACGAGATTGTGGTCGCTGCGGCGTAGTTAGGCCGGGTGGCGGCGCGTGATTAGGCTCCGCGCCGCCATCCCAACAACCTCCAGAGCCTGAACCGCAACGAAATGGAGCCTAAGCCATGAGCACCACACCACAGGAATTCGACCTTAACGCTTGGCTTGAGGATGCCGACCGCCCCGAGCGCTCCGTGACCGTCTACCAGAAGCCAAGCCTTCTCGCGGACATTGATGCCTTGGAGCACCAGATCGAGAACGCCGACCCCGATGACGAGATCGACGGTCCTTCCATGGGCGGCGGGATCGGGAAGTTGCGGGCCAAGTACGCGGAAATCGCGAAGAAGTTCCACGACTCCGCGCTCGTGATCCGCCTCAAGGGGCATGACGACGACGAGAAGCAAGCACTCGCGGACAAGCATAAGGAAAGCGGCAGTACTGAGGACCTCGGTTGCGTGATCCTCGCTGATGCCATCCTTGAACCGAAGTTCACCCCCAAACAGGTGGGGAAGCTTGAAGAGAAGGTTGGCCAGGCGCAGTTCCAACTTGTGGCCCACGCATATCACCGGGCATCCAACGAGATCCCTTCTGTGAGCGCTGATTTTTTGCTCAAGTCCTCCACTCCGGAGGGTGGGGGCGAGTAGTTGCAGCGCTGAAGACCAGTGAGCGTTTCCAGCGGCCGCCGTCTGCTTACCTTGGGCGCCTTTCGGATCGCAAGGACAGGCTACTGGAGTACGCCTACACCTTGTATCTGGAAGGCACTTGCAACGTGTGCGGCGGTTCTCGCGCTGAATGCAGGAACAAAGCCAACGAGGGCCTATACGAGGTCCAAGACACGACCTGCTATCGACAGGCCGCCGTCGAAGAGCACACAGGTCAGAAGGACTTCAAACCGGATCCTGGCCAGCGGTTCTACGCGACCGAGATCGACGAAGAGCTAATCACCCGCGGGCCGTTCACGCCACTTGCCAGCGCCAACGATCAAGACGATTAGGCCAGCGAATGCCACGAACGCCGAAAAGCCACTTAGGCCTGCGTTGCCGTTCTCGCCGGCGCTGGCCAGTGCCACGGCCACGCCGAAAACGAGCATCGCCGCCCCGGTCTTCATGATGTTCGCTGCACGTCGCTTGTACGGGTCCCCAGTCTGATTCATTTCGCCATTGTTCCACGGCGATACCCATGCACGATCCTTGGAGGTCCCATGCCTGAGCGGCGCGTCAAAGTCATATATAGCGCTGAGATTCAGGGCTACCGCAAGGCGATGGCCGAGCTTGAGCAGGCCAACAAGAAGGCCAAGGACGCTGCTGACGCTGCGGGCAAGGCGGCTGACAAGGCTGCGAAGGACGTCAAGAAGCAGTCGCTGGCGCATCATGCGGCGGCGAAGGCTGTAAACCTTCAGTACGACAAGACCGGCCAGTTGGTCACGATGAACGGCAAGGCTGTTTCGTCTCAGCAGGCAGCTGCGCATGGGTTGCAGACGTTCTCCAAGGAGGCGTATCTTGCGGGCCGCGCTGCTGTGGCTACTGGCGAAGCAGCGGAGGAAGCCGCCAAGGTTGCTGCTGCAGCGGAAAAGAAGGCTGCGGAAGCTGCCGAGAAGCGTAAGAACGCAATCCAGAATGTTGGTCAGGTATCGACGATCACCGGCCTTGCCATCACGGCGGCGGTTGGCGCGGCAGTAAAGTCCTACGCAGACTTCGACAAGCAGATGTCATCTGTCCAGGCAGCAACGCATGAGTCTGCCGGGAACATGGCAATCCTCCGCGAGGCGGCCGTAAAGGCTGGCGCGGACACTGCATTCTCGGCTGTCGACGCGGCGCGGGGTATCGAGGAGTTGGCGAAGGCTGGCGTCTCGACCAAGGACATCATGGGCGGCGGACTTAAGGGATCCTTGGACCTCGCCGCTGCTGGCAACCTCAGTGTTGCGGAGTCTGCGGAAATCAGTGCCTCCGCTCTGACGCAGTTCAAACTGTCCGGCGACAAGATTCCGCACCTCGCAGACCTGCTTGCGGCGGGCGCTGGTAAGGCGCAAGGCTCTGTCAGTGACCTGGGCGCGGCCTTGAATCAGTCCGGCCTCGTGGCCGCCTCCACAGGCCTCACCATCGAGGAAACTACGGGCGCCCTGGCTGCCTTCGCCTCGGCGGGCCTGACCGGTTCTGACGCTGGCACGTCGTTCAAGACGATGCTGATGAGCCTCAACCCGAACTCGGCTGCCGCGGCTTCGCTCATGAATGAGCTCGGCATCTCTGCATACGACGCTCAGGGCAAGTTCGTGGGCATGTCCGAGTACGCGGGAATCTTGCAGAACGCTCTTCGGACCATGTCTGACGAGCAGCGCAACGCGACGCTCAAAACCCTGTTTGGTACTGACGCTGTGCGTGCCGCGAATGTCCTGTACGAGCAGGGTGCGGCTGGCATCAACAAGTGGGAAGCCGCGGTCAACGACGCCGGATATGCGGCTGAGACCGCCGGGATTATGCAGGACAACCTTGCCGGGGACATTGAGAAGCTCGGCGGTTCGATCGATTCTGTGTTCCTCAAGTCCGGATCTGGAGCGAACGACTTCCTTCGGGGGCTAGCTCAGGGCGCAGAAGACGCAGTGGACTGGATCGGACAGCTGGACCCGATCGCGCTGTCTACTGCGGCAGCCGTGGCCGGTTTGGTGGGCGTCGCCGCACTTGCTGCCGGCGCTTTCATCACCGTGGTTCCGAAGATTCGGGATACCCGTGATGCGCTGAACGACCTGGCACCGGCCGGTGGTAAAGCCCGCAACGCACTGGACAAGGTTGCCAAGGGCGCCGAGGGCGCCATGGTCATCGGCACCTTGACGCTGATCGCGGCAAAGCTTGCAGAGTCTGATTACATGTCCAAGATCGATACGGGCATGGGCCGGGTGGCCAACGTTCTCGCTGACGTGGCCCGGAACTCGCCAAACGCTGCATCTGGCTTGGACTCGTTGTTCAAGGACAAGGACGGCAAGCAGCTCATCAACGATGTCGACAGCCTCGACTCAGCGCTGAAGCGGACTTTCCGGCCGGACGGCGGGCGCCAGTTCAACGACTGGGGCGAAGGCATCATCAACTCGATCACGGGCGTCAAGGGATCAAGTCAGATCCTGGGCGACTCGTTCAAGCGGGTAGATGAGACTCTGGCCAACCTGGTTTCTGGTGGTAAGGCCGACGACGCTGCCAAGGTGTTCGACAGGCTGAAAACCTCGGCCGACGCCCAAGGCATCAGCGTGGACGAACTCAAGAAGAAGTTCCCTGAGTACGCCGACGCATTGCAGAAGGCTGACGCTGAAAGCAAGAACGCGGCGGCTTCCGGGGACAAAGCGGCTGGCGCGATCGGTGGAGTCAACGATAAGGCTGCTGTAGCTAAGCAGTCGGCAGAGGACCTGGCGAAGGCACTGGAGGACATCGGTCTATCGGCCGATGGCTCGGTGACTGATATCGACAAGTTCGCTAAGTCGTTGTTCAACGCTGGCTTGCTGAACCTGTCCGCATCGGACGCGACGATTGCCTACGAAGCGGCTATTGATGCTCTGACGGAATCAGTCACCCAGAACGGCAAGACTCTTGACGTCACGACCGAGGCGGGTCGGAACAACCAGACGGCGTACAACAACATCGCGAAGGCTGCGATGGCAACCGCCGAGGCAACGGCTGCCCAAACCCTCGCGACCCAAGGTTCTGACGCTGCGATGGCTAGCTTGCAGTCTTCGATGCAGGCTAGCTACAACGATCTGATCGCTGCTGCTGGTCAGTTCGGCATCACGGGAGACGCCGCCGATGAAATGGCCCGTAAGGCCTTGGGCATCCCGAAAGAGGTGCCGATTGAGTCGTGGGTGAAGGACGAGTCCTCTGCCAAGCTTGACGCAATCAAAAGCAAGGCGGACGGCCTTGATGGGCGTGTAATCAAGACTTACACCGAGCATGTCGAGAAGACCATCAAGAGCATCGAAACTCAGATTTCGCAGTCTGAGTACAAAGATGACCCCTCGATGGTCGGGTTCCGCCCGGGCACGTTCGCGCCTCCCCCGGGCGGCGCTACTGGCGGGCGTGTTGAGGAAATTCTTGGTCTGTGGTCCGGGGGCAGGGTTCCTTACGCACGGCCATCCGATATGCGGAAGGACAACGTTCTCGGATACGTGAACGGCGGCCGGCCGATTGCATTGCAGGGTCAGGAATGGGTTGTTAACGGCCGGAGCAGCAACGAGTACGACCGCGAGCTTGCCGCAATCAACGCGGGCACGTTCCCGAAGTTCAAGGAGTACTCGGCTCAGCAAGCGGGCTATACGCCAGCAGCCGCCGCCGGGGCAGGCGCGAGCGTCAGCCTGAAGATCGATGTCAACGGCACCACTGCTCCACGCGAGGTAGCGCAGATCGTCATGGGCGAAATCAAGTACGAACTGCAGAAGCAGGGGGTGAAGCTCGGTGGCCGTTGAGCACATCACTTGGGGAGCCCGGACCCTGTCAGGACTGGACCGATTTGGACGGTGGATAGTCACGGAAGGCATGGAGGATTGGTGGGGTTCGCCGGAACCGCGGGGCAGGTCTCAGGACCGCCCCGATGCGGACGGCGAACTCGACCTTCCGATCTACAACCAAGCGCGCCTGCTGACCATCTCCGGGCATCTGCACAGCCTGGGCCACGACACGATGCACGAAGCTGGCCACTATCTGACCAGTTCCATGAAGGGCAGGTTCAAGGTGCAGGGCCATGGCCCGACGCTCTGGGCTGACGGGAAGCGGAACAGCAAGATCCGGTTCCTGCCAGGCACAGACAAGTTCGCCACATGGCAAGTCCAGCTGAAGTTTGTTGACCCCTGCAAATACGGGGAAACCCGGACTTGGGCAGCCTCGGTTGGGTCGAACGCTTCAGGCATCTTCCACCGGGGCAACTATGGCGCGGTCCCCCGCTTCCTAGTGGTCGGCAACATGCCTGGCGGGTACCGGCTGACGATCAAGGGCCAAGTGTTCACCGTGACCAAGCCTTTGATTGCCGGGCAGCCGCACAGCATCGATTACGGCGACGGACGTCTCCGGATCGGCGGGGCCATCGTGCATGGCGGCCTCGGCTACGGTTTTACGCCTTTCATCACGGGCGGGCTCCCGACGGCGCTCTCGATCGAGCCGCTGACAACGGGGACGGCGACGGTCACGTTGACGCTGACTGACACTTACATCTAGGAGGCCCGATGCTGCGGTACTTTTCCGTGAGCACGAGTACATGGGCTGACAAGATCGAACTTCCCACCGATGTGTTCACGGGAGGCCGGGCCCTCAATGTGGGCGTCGGCGGGTCGACCACATTTCAGATGGAAGACCCCGGGGTGGCTGAAGCTGTAACGAAGACTGCGATCACACCGTTGGAGCGTGTCCTCGTAGCTGAGGAAGATGGCAACGCAGTGTACGCGGGCATGATCTACGAGGTGGACGAAGACCCGGACGAGAGCACTGTCACCGTGAAACACCATGACGCGGCTTGGTGGATATTGGCACGCCGGTACCTGCTGAGCTCTCGTGGGGCCGGTGCCCCGAAGGGCGCACCTATTGTGTGGACAAACCGCACGCTTGCATCTTTGGCTTTCCTTATCGTGGACAAAGGGTTGGATGGAGGACCCGCCGACCGCTATCACATGCCGATCGTGTTGACGGCTGACGTCGCTGGTACAGAATCCCGCACCTACGAGGGGTTCAAGTTCATTACGGTCGAGGATGCGCTGCAGGAAATCATCAACTCTGACGGTGGCCCGTTCGTGGACTTCGACGTGCACTGGAACGACGGGAAGCTTGAATGGGGGATGCGCGCCGGCGGTCTGACGCCAGTCGAAACCGCGAACGCACTCTGGGAATGGGACGGGACCGCAGCTAAACGCGAACTGTTCCGCCCCAAGCTCAACACAAACGCCGAGAAGGTATCCAACCTTGTCATCGGCACTGGTGAGGGCTCGGGCGAGGACCTCATGGCCGCGTCCGCGTCATCGTTCGCCGGCTCAACCTATCCAGCCTTGGAAAAGGTCGAGTCCTTCCAAGATATGCACAGCGCACAGCAACTGCAGGGCCGGACGACGGCGGAACTCAACGCCCACAATGAGCCAACTCAGCAACTCAGCTTCGAGATACCAATTGGCGGGGCCGTGAAACTGGGTGACTTCATCTTGGGTGGCACCTGTCGTGTCAAGACCAATAAGTTCCTGTTCCTTGGTTCTGACTGGATCAACTGGCGGCTTATCCAGTACGACTTCAACCACGAGTGGATCACGCTGCATATGCAGCAGATAGGCGGCTGATTCATGAGCATTATCGACAACCAGGCGCAAGGCAACGTCCGAGACTTCGACCGGCGGCTTAGGGCGCTGGAGCATGCGTCCAACATGAACAGTGCAGCCATCGGCCGCGGCGGCATACGCGTTCACAGCGGCGGCGTAATCACCATCGAGAACGGCGGTTTGATGGTCACGGGCACTGCCGAGATCATTGGCAGGCTCATTGCTTCCGGGCTGGTCACCTTCATCGGTGACGTGGTCATTTCCGGGCCCTTGGACGTATCCGGCACCGTGGACGTATCCGGTGTCATGACCGTCCTAAACGACTTGGAGATTGCTTCCGGCGGTTTGTTCAAGGCCGGGGACATTGAATTGCGACCGGACGGGTCTGCGAAGTTCGGCAGCATGGAGATCGACCCATCGGGCAAGATCACCAGCGGGTCCGCCACTATCAACCCGGACGGCTCAGCAACTTTCGGCGAGTTCACCATCGCGGCGAACGGCGATCTTCAATCCGATGGCAGCCTGGACATCAACGGGCCGGCAACCCTGAATAGCGACCTTACGGTGGCGCCGGGGAAGACAATCAAGCTAGGTGATCTGACTCTGGAAAACACCGGGGCCGGTGGCGGCGTGGTCAACTTCCCGAACGGATCCGTGTCATCCACTCCAACGCTCGGTATGTTGATTGTCAGCTCCGTTGCTTTGGAACTTGCGGCACCAAACTTGAAGTTGAGTGGGCTTCCCACAACGACCGGAGTTGAGCCAAATCTTTACATGGACGGGTCGGGCAACATCAAGCGGATCATCCCTTAGCGGTCAGTGTTGAACTGAGTGCAGAGAGTCCTGCTCGCATAGACGGCGGCCGCCGCAGCGTTATCGACGTCAACTTCCGCGGTCCCTGCGAGTGAGGCGATTTCGTTGTAGTTCTTACCCTCTGCAAAGAGCGTGCACGACGCCCCTCCCGCTTTGAGCAGGATCTCGTCAGACGGGATGTCGCCGCGCCAAACCTTCTTGACGCCTGCCAAATACTTCGCTTGGGCCGACTCATCGTCGAATCCCGGGGCGACGCTCTCCGCGGGGGCTGGGGCGGCCAGGAGTGGTGCGATCCGCTGAGCCGCTGCGTCGGGTGATGCACTGGCCGACGCTGTCGGGCCGGGAGTTTCCCGTTGGTTGGTGGCGGTTTCCGCAGCCGAACATCCAGTAAGCGCGAGGGCGCCGATGAGAAGTAATCCCCCAATTTTTCGCATGAGCCGAGTGTATCTGGCGGCGACTCATATTAATACACCCAAGGCCCCGCACTCCGGGGCCTTTCCATGCCCAGGAGGCACCTATGCCAGTAGTTACCGGCAATCTGACGGATGTTGGGGGCGGGCATCTTGTAGGGAAGATTCCAGAGATTCACTTCACTCTGAATGCGCCGAACAGCAGGTCAGGCGTGATGCTCCCGACTGAGCCTGTCACTGTCCGACCTGCCGGTGATGGCTCCTGGTCTGCGGACCTCCAAGCCACCACAAACATGATGGACAACGCCTGGTACACGGTCTCCATCCAGTGGCTGGACGGCGCCGGGAACTACGTGAAAGCGGACTTCCCGGACTGGAAGTTGGAAGTCCCGACCGCGGGCGGCGTCTTCTCCGATCTCTTCGGCAAGCCTCCGACAAATACGCGGATGGTCTACGTCTCGCTGACTCCTCCGACGAACCCCCGCCCGTTCACGCTCTGGCTCAAACAGAACCCAGAGGACCCCCTCGACCCGCTGAACACGGGCCAAATCTCAGAATGGAGGAATGTCTGATGGCTTGGCAGTGGGTACCTATCGCAGACATCATGGGCACGCCGGGAGCGGTCCCGGCACTCTCGACCCTTTATTACAAGCGCGACTTGGCCACCGGGGAGAACCTGAACTCTCTGACGGTCCCGGGTGTGTACAACGCCACGAGCCAGGCCATCGCCAACTCGCTGCTGAACGCACCTGACACGGAGCCTGCCGTTTACATCGTGGCGGGACCCAACTCGGGCATCCGAACGCAGTTGCGCATGTCGAATGCTGGCGGGTTTATGCTCCGCACCATCAGCACGGCCACCGGCACGTTCGGCCCTTGGATTCAGCTTGACGGCCGTGGGCGGACGATTCCTGACGGCACGAACATCCAGACGTTCCGCGACCTAGGCCCGTGGCGAATCGCCTCGACGGTGAGTGCGAACACGATGACCAATCGGCCTCCCATCCCGGCTGGCCCTGCACAGATCACCAACCTTTCCTACAACGGAACCAACGGTTCCCTCCGGATCTGGCATGACGTGAACGGCAACGGTGTCTGGTTCCAGTCGCTCAACAGTTCGGCTGTATGGACTGACTGGGAAAAGCTCGGGTTCGTCCGGGACTACAACGCAGGCCACACGGTACGCGTCCAGCGGGAGCGGCAGTCAACGGGCGGCACCATCGGAACCGGCGGCCTCGGAGTCTTCGCTATCCGCATCGATCACAACATGGTCGGCATGATGACCAAGCTGTTGCCGATGCTCACGGCTCGCGGTCTGCCCGCTTCGATGTGTCACTTCGTCAACCAGTTCGCGCCCGACGCTGGCTACACCGGCGACAATTCCACCGGGTATGGCTGGTCTGATGTGCAAAGCCTTGTCCTGAACCACGGCATCGAGCCTTGGTCGCACGGATGGTCACACCAAGACGCGGTGGGGCCGCGGGCGCTGGAGAAAGAGATCCTGTCTGCGAGGACAGAGATCGAAACCCAGCTTGCCAAGTGCCGGCTGAAGGGCATGATGATCCCCGGCACCACGAACACATTCTGGGGCGGCTTCACAAACAACCTCGCAGACCCGTCGGTTTGGTTCAACACCGAGGCTGGGCGCTTGGTGATGTTCAACTTCGCTTCCGCGAATGGCGGCGGCGGCGTCCTAAATCCGCTTGCTTCCGGGCAGACCCTTGGCTGGCAGTCGTACAGCGTGGATACCCACACCACGTCCGCGTCTGCCATTAGCATGCTCAAGAAAGCCCAGGACACCAAGACTGGCGGAGTGATCATGCTCCACCCGAACATGATCGACGCGCCCGGGGGAATCACTTCCGCGGTACTTGGGGAAATCCTCGACTACATGGTGGCCGAACGCGCAGCTGGACGCGCCATGGTGCTGACCGTGTCAGGCATGCTCAATGCGGATCCGGAGCGAACGACCCGCCACAACCTGGTTCGAGACTCTGCTTTTACTTCTGGGCTGACAAACTACGCTGGCACGGCGGGCTGGACAGCAGCAGCCGGTGTCGCCTCCACATCCACGGGCGGGCTGCTTAGCCAGTCCTTTGTGCTGGCCGATCACAACTACGCTGCCGGGTCCACGCGCGAACTCTACATGGAGGTCCGGGCAACCGCCGGCGCCATCGTCAAGCTTCGCGCATCGGACTCCACCACGCCGGCGAACTTCGACACCTCGAGTGGCGACGTCACGCTGCCCGCGTCGAGTGACTGGGTAACAGTTCGGAAGATCCTCAGTATCCCGACCACCGGCACGGCGACCGTGAAGCTGGAATACGGCCGAGTCTCAGGCGGTCTGGTTGAGATCCGCAAGCCCAGCCTGCTGGCGATATAGGAGGCCGCATGATTGACGGAATCCCCGCGGTGGTGAACCTGGCCAGTCCCTTGGCTGCCACCATCGCGGTCTTCTACCTTGTGTTCACAGGCAGGTTGTGGACCAAGGCCGCTCACATGGACGTCGTCCGTGTGCTGGAGGACCAGATCGCCGCGCTCGTCACTGACCGGAACAACTGGCAATCGGCGGCCACGCTGGCGAACCAAACCAACAGTGACCTCGCCAAAACGAACAGCGACTTCATCGAGAACGCAAAGTTCTCGGCACATGTCATGTCTGCCATTCAGGAGAACGCGGCAGGGGGTGGCGCCCATGCTGTTCAGCAAGCTACGGGCTAAATGGGCGTCAGCCCGGCAACTCCCCCAGTTGGAACCTGTCGACCACACGTTGGCTGAAGCTGCTCTTGAGCACGCGGTGGACGCTCACCGCGCCGCTCAAGAGCAGCGGGCCGAAGCCACCCAAGTAGTCACGAACCTCCGCGAGGTGAACATCCGCAACGGATTCGCGCCGGCCATCGAAGCACAAATCATGAGGAAGTTGGGAGGGGCCACGTGAAGCGGACCATCTTCAAGGCGTTCACTTGGGCCCTGATCGGAGCGGGGTTTCTCACCACGTATTCGATGCTCGGCCTGCCCGGGTTGTACATCGGCTACGTGGCGGGCTCGTTCTGGGTTGCCCTGCCGATCATCTACTGGGTGTGCCATCCAGAGTGGTGGAAGACCCGACTAGGCCGGGCGCTCATGATGCTGCTCGGCTCGCTCGCCGCCCTGTTCATCCTGATCATCACAAGCGGCCTCTTTGGCGCGACCCCCCTGCGTGAGATCTTCCGGATCGTCATTTACAGTGCCGTCCTGGTGGCTGCTGTCAGGCTCGCGGTCCTGTTCTTCCAACTCAGACTCGGCCCCGACTGGGCGCCTCGAAAGGACCGCAAATGAGGCGACCAGTAGATGCGCCGCTGACGCAGGACTTCGGATCTGGTGCCACGGCCGGTGTCGTAGCGAACTCGAATCCCAACTCCGGCATGGGGTATTACGTCTATCTGTACGGCAACTACCAGCCAGACGGGCACACCGGGCAGGACTACGGTGCCGCGTCAGGCTCGCCGGTCTACGCCGTCACGTTCGGGACCGTGCTGCACGTAGGCCGCCTGTCGGGAACCTACGCTGACAATCCGTGGTGGCTGCTGCCAAGCTTCTTCGGCTATGGCTACGTGGTCGATCACGGGGCATTCATCGGCATATACGGGCACTGCCTTGACGGAGGCTCACGCGTGGCAGTTGGGCAGCGTGTGAATGAAGGACAGGTTCTTGGTCCGTCTGGCTCTACGGGAGCCTCAGTCAACCCGCACCTGCACTTCGAGATCCTTCGAGACGGCTACGTACTGAACAGCCGCTACTTCGGCCGCAGCAATCCCGAAGACCTCTTCAAGGGCTCCATCGAGTACGCCGGCCAAACCACAACCCCACAGGAGGACGAATTGTCTGCTGCTGAAGTCAAGGAAATCAAGGACCACATCAACGCGCTGCTGCTCAGCGGCTATGACTGGGGAGGCCGCAAGGACAACCCGGGACTCATCCCGCACGTCCTCGAAAACCAGCGCCTGATAAATGTGGGGCTGGCCGAGAACCGCAAGAACTTCGAAGCCCTCCCTACTCGCGTTTGGTGGGGCACAGTTGTCAAGCGTGATGGGCAGGAAGTCGCTGTCATCCAGGACATCGCCACCACCGGCACGGAAGTCCGAGGCCAAGGTGAGGTGCTGGTGGAGATCAGCGAGAGCGTTTCTCCCGAAGCGCTTGCGGCCCTTGTGCCGGAAGCCCAAGCAGAGGCGTTCATCGACGCTCTCCGCACTCGACTTGAAAAGAAAGAGGACCAGTCCAATGGCTGATCATCGCGCACTTTCCACACAGGAACGTAACCCGCGCTCCGCTGTCCTGCGAACCGTGTTCGCCGTCCTCGCCCTCGTGCCGCTGCTCAACGGCGTGCTGCTTGCAACTGTTGAAGCGCTGAAGCCCTACGAGGTCTATCTGCCATCCTGGGTGTTCCCGGCGCTCAACGGGATCCTCGTGGCAGTCGCCGCGCTTACAGCTCTTATGACCCGAGTCCTTGCAGTGCCCGGAGTCAACGACTGGCTCCGGAAGTACCTGCCGATCCTCGCGCCCGAAGACAAACAATAAGCAAGAGACCCCTCACCCGGTGACGGGTGGGGGTCTCTTTGTCGTACGGTCAGCCCATCATGAGTTCTACGGCGCGACTTTTACCTGAGCTTGCAAGCTCAGGTGGAATGACGGCCTACGGGGTCCAGAGAACGATCGACATTCCTGGCACCCCGACAAGTAAACCCAAACCAAACAAGGAGTTCCTTTTTGACACAAGAAATCGCTGTTCGACTCGCTGACTACAACCCTGCAGCGGACGGGACAACTGACGATTCTGCGATCATCACCACCGCGGCCAACGACGCCGCGACCCTTGGTCGCCCCCTGGTATTCGAGGGAACTAAGCGGTACAACATCACGTCGGGAATCACCTTCCCCCCCCGGACTCCGTGTCTTCACCTACGGTTGCACTTTCGTGAAGGGGTCGAACAGCAACGACAAGTTCGCCATCACGACCAGAGACCGGTTCGTGGCCGATTCACTGAACCTCGAGATCGCAGGCGGTCCCCTAAACGACCCCGGCATCGCGGTCAACGGCTCACACACCGTCATTGATGCCATTACCGTTACGAGCAAGACACCCGACCAGCCAGGGCTCTATGCGCTCTACGTTGGAGATGAATCAGCGCAGAAGTCGAACATTCGCATCAACGGGATAGCGCTGACAGGCTTCCGGGCACCGATGCGGGTCATCAACGTGACAGAGTCGCGGTTTAGTAACGCCACCATCCGCAACTTCCAAACCGGCGTTTACGTGCAGGACACCACGGACACAACGTTCGACAAGTTCAAAGTCACCGGCACTTCCCCTGACGCCGAGGGTGTTCCCGGGCAAAACGGATTGCTGTTGGAAGCAAAGTACGTGGACTACGGCTGCCGCAACTTGCGATTCCGTGACTGGATTGTTGACGGATCCCCCGAGCACAACTACCGCATCGGCGGAGCGTGCACCGTAGGTGACATCACATTCGAAGACTGCATCAGCAGAAATCCAGGAAATGCTACCAAGAAGCTTGCCACCGGCGGGGCTGCCTTCAAGGTCCTGGGAAACGCCGGTCACAGGCACAAAAATATCCGCCTGGTGAATTGCAGTGCCGAGGACGGCAGCACGACAGGCAACGGGGTCAACAACTTCTCCCAATACAGTTTCGGCCATATTGACGGTCTGACCGTCATCAACCCGACGCTGCGGGCTTGGAACAAGACCTACTCGGGGCAGCACGGACTCATCGTGTTCGCGTGCACGAACGTGGACATCGTTGAGCCGAACATCAGAGATGTCCTACGAAACGCGATCATGATCTTCAAGGACGCCACCGAAATCACCCCGCCTTTTGGAGTCAGCAACCTCCGCATCAATGGTGGCTTCTTGGACGGAGGTTCCACGAACAACGTCATCCTCCTGGACGACAAGTCGGCCGTCATGAAAGACATCTTCATTGACGACGTCGTCGTTTCCCGAGGCGGCGCCGCACTCCGCTCTGAGGCTCCGCCCGAAGGCACTGTCGGAGCGTACGAGAATGTTCACGTCCGGTTGAAGTACATCAACGCTCCGACCGCCTCGACCAACCCGCCCGTCACCGGAACCAACCTCGTCACGGTCGACTACACCGGCCCCATCTATGGAACCTACTCGATCCCGTCCAAGGATGGTGGCAAGTACCTGAACACTGGCAACGGCTCCCGCTATATCCGCAAAGCGTCCGCCTGGGTACAGGAATAATATCGAGGAGTTCCATCGCGGGCTATTGAGCAGAAAGACCCCCACCCTTACCGGGTGGGGGTCTCTTCCCGTTTAATCAGAAGCATCAGGTGTGGTAAACAGCTCGCTCCAACGGCTGGGCGGAATGAAGGGTCCTCTAACGCCGTCGGGCACGCTCAGGAGTTCGTCCTGCCCCGGGACCGCTGCCAAGAAATCGAGCGTCTGGAATCCGAGGCTCAGGCCGTCTCCAGAAATCCCTGTGCAGACTCCGATCTGCACTTCGTGCAACTCAAGAACCCGCTCGCCAACTTCGGGCCTGAGAGCAAGGTTGACTCCACCCTTGCCAAGCGAAACGACGGAGCGGTACATCCAGCCTTCGGAATAGGTTTCCGGGTAGTCGAAGTAGTTCTTGGCCACCACTTCCGGCGCAATATAGTCGTTCGGACGCTCCCGCCTAGCTTGTTCGTTGAAGATGTCCTCCAAAAATTGCATCACTAGGTTGTAGTTTTTCTTCTCTCGAACCGTCAGGCCGGGAAGTTCTTCAGTCTGGCCAATCGCGGCCGCAAAGAGAGGTTCGCGCATGCTGAAGCGCGCCATGGCGAACATCTGGCCGGGTTCGATCCTGATCTCGCAAAGGGCGGTTCCGGGTGAACCAACTGCGGTGTAGAGCAGCGGTTCTAAGGCACTGTTTAGGCGCCCCGCTTTCGCTTTGTCTCGAGGCGGCGCGCCGACGTCCTTCCGGACGCTAATTTCTTCTGGATTGTCAATAGGGCGGGCGCGGAAGACCGCGGCGCCCTGCGGAACGTAGCCTCTCGGGGCCACCATAGAGAAGGATGTTCCCACAGGGTGCAGGATTCTGCCTAGATCCGTGGAGACTTGTTCCCGCGTCCTGTCGCGACGCGACCGGCGGCTGTAGTACGCGGCAAATCTACGCTTCCATTCGTCGCTGCTCGTCGAATTGAGGAAGGGCTTCATATCTCGGGCCGCTTGTTCCCACTGTTCTGCCTCGGTCATGGGAGTAGTGCCGCCCTGGTCCCCAAAACGCATTTTGAGCATTTCCACGGCGCTCAGGTTCAAGACTGAGTCACTTCCGGTGGGGATTCGCCTGGAAGCCCATCTTTGATAGACCGGCAGCCCAGTCCTGGCTTGACGCCACAGCCAGAGCTTCAACGTGAATGTGTTTCGGAGGCGCGACGTGCCCGTCACCCCAGTTCTCCATAAGGACGTAGATCTGGTTGTCCGGGTGCGCTGCTTCGAGGAAGGGCGTCATGTGGTCTTCGACGTGATCGAAGTCAGTGCTGTTCTGCATGTACGCCACTGTGTTGTCCCGCGGGGTCCGGTACAGGTCCACCAAATTAGTTGTGACGTCGTCGGGCAGTTGGCTCATGGGGTCTTCGCCGGTGACGCCGTAACAGACCTCGGCGAAGCGTTCGACAGCCGGGAGCTCGTACTTGGCGACGTCGGTTTGAGGGTTGGAAACAATGGCGAGCGAGCCTGGGAAGTGCGCAGAGAAGAAGAGCGACGCGAAGCCGCCACCGGATGCCCCGAAAAACACAAGACGCTGATCGCCCCATACTTCGGCGATGTGGCGGATGATAGCGAGCAGCTTCTGCTGTGTATTCATGCGGCTGTTGCCCACAAACCAGCCGAGGTTCAGCCGGTCCGTTAGCACGAGGCTTGGATCGGAGATGAAAACGCGGTTCACTGCGGTGTCCTTGGATACGCCCATGCCGCCGAAAGCGGGCAACGTCCAGGTCTTGTCAACTGCACCTTGGAAGAACACAACGGTGGTATCCGACCCGCGGTTCTGCGGGATGACGTCGATCGGCAAGCCGTTCTCGGTAATGATCTGGTAGCCGGGCGGGATGGTTTCCTTTTTCAGGAACAGGTCAACGCTGGCGTACTTTGTGATGTTGTGCTTTTTCGGATCGATGACCCGCGGTCGTGACGGGCACGGGTGGTCCTGCGCGTCGTTGCTACCGGTGTAAATGAACACGTCTGCGCAGAGTTCGCAGAAGCCGAAGCCCATGTCCTGCGCGTAGGCGCGCTTGTCCTCAAGGTTTTGAATTTGCCCCATCAGGAAAAGATACCTGAATGTCCAGACGCCGGACGAACGTGACTTGCTTCCGAAATGGATCGTGACTATGGACGTCGCTGCGCTTTGTTAGGCTTGGGTGGTTTCTTCACAGTCACTTCATGGGGGTTTGTTTTGCCGGGTATCTTCATCTATGGCAGCTGCGTCTCACGCGACACAAAGCCGTTTCTGGGCGAGGACTGGACGATCGTTGAATACGTCGCCCGCCAGAGCATGATCAGCGCGGCCTCGCCGCGAGGCGTTCTCCGTGGTGAGAGCGCTCTGACCTCGAAGTTTCAGAATCAGTGCGTGCGCAATGACGTCCGATCCTCCCTCTTGCCGTCCATCGACGAAGCAGCATCAAAAGCCGATGTGTTCGTCCTTGATCTCGTTGACGAGCGGCTCGGGGTCTACGAACTTGCGCCCAACACCTACATCACCCAGACCTGGGAGCTCGAAGAGAGCAAACTCCTTCAGCAGCAGGACACCCAGCCGCGCCTCATCAAGTTCGGCACGGACGAACACTTCGAACTGTGGCAGAAAGCATCCGATGTTGTCCTTAAAAGGATCGCAGAGACTGGCAAACCCTTGCTGGTCCTCGCCCCAGAATGGGCGGAGACGGCAGACAGTGGCCAGACTGGGTTGCAGTACCGCGGCATGTCCTCTGGCTACTGGAATAGGACGTACCAGCGGTACACGGACTCGCTCCGGGAGCGCGGGGTCAATGTGTTCACGGTTGGACAGGATGTCGCCGTGGCCGCCGCGAAGCATCAGTGGGGTCTTGCCCCCTACCACCATGTGAACGCCGTCTACGAAAAGATGCGTGACGCCATTAAAGCTGCTGCGACAGCTCACGCGCCCAAGGCTGTATAACCTCCATGAGGGCACCTGATTCCGTATCAGGCTCCAAGACCTTGAGCGTGGTGAAGTTGAACCCCGCAATGTGACCTTCAGGGGAGGGATCCACTTCTACGATGTCCGTTCGAGCCAATCGCAACACTTCCCGGCCTGCGTCCGGGCGGAAACATAGGTTCAAAGCGTGCGGCGAGGGATCGGCTACCGACTTGTACGACCATGCTTGGCACATATCCGGCGGCAGATCGTAGAGGTCTTTCACCAGAACTTCTGTTGCAACATACTTGTCCGGGTCGTTGTCGCTGTACGGCTTCATGAAAACGTCGTGAAGCAATTCCAGGATGACCGCAAGCTTCTTCTGGGCCTTTAGGCTCAAGTTGTCAGGGACTTCCAACACGCCGATCTCAGTCGATTTGAAGTCTTGGTAGACGACAAAGTGGCTCATGGCCAACAGTGTCGGTCCACTGACCCCTACTTCAAAGCAAGCCGTGGCCGGATCCCAAGCGGTGTACAGCATTGGCTCGCCGGGCATATTGAGCCTTCCTATGCGTGCCCTGTCTATGGGAGGCTCCCAGGCATCCGCTACAACCTTCATGTCTGAAATGCTCTCCAGCGGTCGCGCCCGGTAGAGGACGCTGCCCGCCTGAATGGGCCGACTTGTGGTTGGCAGCGTAAAACGGTCTCCCCCTGGAGGGCGAACAATGTTGTAGATCCCCTTGATGGCTTGAGCTCGCGTCAGGGGCTTGCGGGAGGCCAAAAACTGTTTGGCCCGCATTCTTAGTTGCCCGGGGTCGTGCCTAGACAGGTAGTCCTCGAACATGTCAACACGTGCAGGGTCAACTCGCATGACATCAGTCTATGAAAGTGGACTGACAAAATGTCGCTATCCACGTCAACGATCGGTGCGGACGGCGATGGCCCTGCAGCCTTCAGGGACAAGTGCCCGTGCGGCCACGAGGGCCTCGTCGTAGTCTCCGCCCCCGGCGCTGACTGTACTTAGCTTGCCCTCGCTGTTTTCGATTGTCAGGGTTACTTCCACGGCTTAGCCCCAGGCTGCCCGGACGATCATGTGAGCGTCCGCGGCGATGTGCCTGCCCGCGTGGCCTGCGCCCAGAACGCAGAACGCTTGGAAGCCTAAATGGCTGGTTGATTCGGTGCACTCTTCGGCGCTGAGGGCGAGGAGCTCAACGGGGAAGCTGTCGCCTACGTTGAGGTCGCTCACGTGTGGTCTCTCCTAACTGGGGGACAAGCTGTCGTTCCAAGCATGCATCATTGGAACATGCCAATCTTCCCACCAACGAAGTTCGTGCTTGACGGACAAGAGTACGAGTTCATCCGCCCGGAGCGCGTGGGGCCCGTGGAAGACGTCAAGTCTTGGGAGATGGGCAACTACCCCAAGGTGCATGCGCGGGTGCCGCTGAAGCCTGGCGGAACCGTTTGGGTGTACGCCCATGCGACTCACTGGAACCGGACGCAGATCCATGTTCAGTGGTACGACGACGAGAAGGACAGCCTAAGCGCATGGTTACCGAAGGAAGATGTCCGGCCAGTCACCAACTCCGATTGGGATATTGATGCATATAACCGCTGCCCGGAGTGGCTCCGAGTAGTCCAGTGGGGTGCTAAATTCGAACACCGGCTGCCAGGCTTCCTCCCGCTCTAAACCTGGCTTCCGAATGAAATCAGGTCCACGTAGTCTCCACTGGCGAGTTGAACGCCACTGAGGTCCCTTAGGTCCATGCTCGCGATCCGAGTGGTGTGGAGCTTTTCAGCTGCGACTACGACAGCGGCGTCTGATGCACCCATTCTTCTATCGACGTAGCGTGCTGCTACCTCGAGAATGCGGGGCCAATCATCCGAGAAGTAGACGGGCGATATTTCCTTTTCCGCCACGGCACGAATAAAGTCCAGCTCGGCTTCAGGTCCGAGCCTTCGATCGATAAAGTAGGACGCTTCGGCAAGCGCGAGGACTGGCACATACAGTGGCGTGCCTAGCTTGCTGATGATCTCGACCGCTTCTTCGTGCTGTGTGTCGTCCTCTATGTACGCGGCAATGAGTACGTTCGCGTCTACAACCACAAGAGTCATAGCGTGTCATACCAATCTTTCCCCCTGCGCTCATCGTCAAAGAGGGCAGACAGATTCTTGGCATCAGTGAACCGGGACCCGCGTCCGACAAAGCTGGGTAATTTTTTTTCGGCCGGCCTGTTCTTTATGGAAGCCTTGATGCTGAATGTGGGAGTGGTTGGACCCTCCCCACTGACGGTGGTGACGACGTGTGCAACGTTCGCAGCCTGAATGGAGTCCGCCTGAATTTCTGCGGAAGTTGCTGCCTCTGAAGGTTCAGTATGGTTGCCTTCAATACGGTCATTCATAGCTAATCGCCTGCCGTACCTGCGCGGAACTTGTCTACAAAGGCCTGCGGCCCTGCGAACCCAATCAACTGGAATCGGCAGCGTGTGAACGTGCTGCCATCGACCTGTATTGCGCCAGTAACGTAGGGGCGCGTCGATGGGATCTCCCACAGGAGAGCATCCATTTCGCCATCAAAGGTGCAGTCAATGAGGGATGATTCACCGGTCAAGGCAAGCACGGCCGGTCCAATGATCAGGCAGTCTTCAAACTGGTGGTCCCTGATGACATGCGTCGTGATGGTCAGGTCTGTGATTCGCAGGACTTTTCCGGATACATGCGTGGTCATGGCACTATCGTCTCACGCCTAAATGAGCCGCCACACCCAAAGCAGATCCCTGATTACCAGGCTCCCAGCGCATTCTCTGTGATGTCGATGGCGCGGAAGTGGGGCGGACATGAAGAAGGCTCCGCACCTGATCTGAACAAGTGCGGAGCCTTCTTGCGCATTCGAGTGTACCTCAGCCCAGCGCGTCCGCTGCGGCCGCGTCTGATGCCTTGGACAACCTCGCATAGACGCGAAGCGTAGTCTGCGGGTCCTCATGCCCAAGCCTGGCTTGCACGACGTGCACAGGCACGTTCGCGTCCAGAAGGTGGGTTGTGTGTGCGTGCCGGATCTCGTGAATCCACGGTTTCCGGTCTAAGATGCCATCCTCCAGCAGTTCAGCCATGAGGGGCTGCCAAACGTACTTGTGGAAGCGAGCGTTGCGGACATATTCGCCGTCCGGCTGCTGGAACACGAATTCATCCAGCCCGAGCGGCTTCATGTGCTCGATCAGATCCTCGGATAGCTTCGCATTGCAGGTGACGGTCCGCTTTGCCTTCTTTGTCTTTGGCGGGCCGATCTCTTCGCCGTTGCCGATGGACTTCCAAGCGCGCTCGACGCGTACGGCTGCCCGGCCTTGGCGAACACTTATGTCGCGCTTTCGGAGCGCGGTTGCTTCCGAGTATCTGAGGCCAGTGCCGGCGAGAAAGCGAATGAAGAGTGAGTAGTGCGCGTTGATGCGCTCGGAGAGCACGACGAGATCCTCCGGCGAGAGGTAGACGGGTTCACGCGCCTCGTTGAGGTCAGCTTCCGCGACACCCTTGGCAGGGTTACGCGTCATCAGTTCAAGGTCCATGGCGGTCACGAAAGCTGCCGACAGCAAAGCGTGGATGTTCTGCTTGGTCTTTCGGCCGAGAGGTTGCCCAGTCGGTTGATTGGCGCGGCTGAGAATCGTGAGCCCGTCAAGCCAGTCAATAACTGAGGCTTTGGTGACTTTGTCAACGGGTGTCTTGCCGAGGTCGCTGGGGGCAATATGGCCGGCGGCCATGCGTCGGTACTTGGCAATGGTGCCAGGCTGAGGCTTCCGGAGCAGATCCATGTGCCGGACGACGACTTCGTAAACCGTGGGCGCGGTGGAGTCCTTGATTGTTTTCGCTTTGGCGGCCAGCTTGAAGCTGTTGCCATTCGAGTCAAGGAAGTCCTTGAGTTCGACCGCTTTCGCCTTCGCCTCCCCCGGCGCGTAGTCCACGTCTTTGAACGTGCGCGACTTGAGTCCCTGCTCAGGGTCCCGCCACGTGACCGTATGCGAGGCCCCTCCCTTCTTGAGCTCACGGGTACGGATACTAGCCACGGGTTGCCTCAATACGCAGCTTCTGCTCAACGTCCTTTTGATGGGCCACGTGTTCGATAAGGCCACGCCGGAGCCTCACTCCGCACTCGCAGTACCACTTGCCCCAAGAGAAGTCGGCATCTTCGTGCCCGGCCAACTCCTTGGCAATAAGTGCGTCAAGAACCGTGGTGTCGTTCGGGGGAATCTGATCGGCCGGTTCTGTTCTGTCCTCTTGCTGAGCCAACTCGCTCCCCTATCTGTGCTGTTTCTCGCCAACAAAATCGGGGTTCCAGCCAACAGGCAAAAAGAAAACCCCGGAATCACAAGGATTCCGGGGCTAACTATAGTGGAGATGGGGGGAATTGAACCCCCGTCCGATGTCGTTTTGTCAGGGCTTCTCCGGGCGCAGTTTGCGTCGGATTTTCTCGGCCCCAGCCGTCCTGCAAACAGGCGGCTGATCCGGGCCCAGTCATCTAAGAGTCCCGTTTACCTCAATGACGAAGGCAAACAGCAGTGGCTATCTAAATGACGCCAGGAACCGGGGCGATAGCAACCCCGGGCTGACGGACTGTCTTACTGCTTAGGCAGCGAGAGCGAAGTCAGTGCGCTTAGATTCGGCACTTATTGGTTTGCAGACAGCGTTTACGAGATAATTCTGCATCCTCGGCCCGCTTCACCTGTCGCGACTAACATCGTCGAAACCGATCATCCCCGTATTTTGTTACCAAACCCGACAGAAGATTGGAGCTACTGTCGGACTACTCATCATAACGCATTCATCCGGCATCCCATTCCCGGAACAGCCTGCGTGTTGCCTAGCGGCGGTTGCGTTCCCGCAGTTCGCGGAGCGATTCGCGCTTGTCCTGCTGCTCGCGAAGGGTCTGCCGCTTGTCGTAATCCTTCTTACCCCGGGCAATGGCAATTTCCACCTTCGCCCGGCCGTCCAGGAAGTACAACTGAAGCGGCACTACCGTGAAGCCTGATTCGCGGATCTTCTGCGAGATCTTGTCCAGTTCGTCGCGATGCAGCAAGAGCTTGCGACGCCGGCGCGCGGCATGGTTGGTCCAGCTTCCCTGGTGATATTCGGGGATGTGGATTCCCTCCATCCACAACTCGTCGTTATAGAAGGTGCAGAATCCATCCACCATGGAAGCGTGGCCCTCCCGAAGGGACTTCACTTCCGTTCCCATGAGGGCAATGCCTGCCTCATAGGTGTCCAGGACATGGTAGTTATGCCGGGCCTTCCGATTGGTGGCCACTACCTTACGGCCACTTTCCTTGGGCACGGTAGAACTCCTTGATAGATGCGGATTTCAACTAGTGTACGCCAGCACGAGGACCACTCCGGGCACTAAAGGAGGTTCATGGGGTCCACTGCCGAACCGTTCAGCCACGTTTCGAAGTGCGCGTGGCATCCGGTGGAGTTACCAGTGCTTCCCGAATAGGCAATGAGTTGGCCCGCGGAGACCCGTTGGCCGTTGGCTACCACGATGCTGCTGTTGTGGTAGTAGATGGTTGTCAGAGAGTTTCCTTGCACGACACCGTGGGAAAGCTTCACCCGCCAGCCACCGCCGTCGGCAGAATTCCAACCCGAGTTGAACACTTCGCCCGCTGCCGCCGCGTAGACGGGAGTGCCGCACGCTGCGCCAAAGTCGATGCCAGTGTGCATGTACCCACCGGTGCCGTAGAAATCGATGGTTCCGGGGGGTGTTGCCCGCCAGCCGAATCCGGACGTGATGGGCACGTAACTGGCGAAGGGGTGGCGCAATCCGAAGGCGGACGGCGATCCCGCTGCCGGTGGGACATAGGGTGCTTCCGGAGGTGCCGGCCGACCCTGGGCGGCTGCGGCTGCGGCCGCTGCTGCTGCGGCTTCAGCGGCAAGGCGCCGCTGTTCGGCTTCCCATGCTTCCCGAAGCTTCCGGTCACGCTCCACAATTTCGGCTGCCACAGTGTCCTGCTCGGCCTTGACCCGCGCGAGATTGGCTTCGATACCCGGCTTAGCGGCCTGGAGCTGCCCGTTGAGGCGAGTTGTGTCCTCGATCAGCTTGTCGACTTCGGCTTTCTTGCTTGCAGCCTCGTCCCGTGCGGATTTCTCCCGTTCCAACGCAGCGTCTGCCTTGGCTTTGAGATCCTGGATCTCTTCCTCGACGGCAACCAGCCTCGCCTGGGAATTGACGTTGGTTGCGTTTTGCTGGGTCAGTTTGGTCATCGCAGCGTTTTGGCTGCGCATGGCTTGGTCAGCCAAGTCCATGGATTCCGTCAGGCTGCCGGTTTCGCTGGAGCCGAACAAAAGAGCAACGTTTGTGGGGACGCCACCGGATTTGTAGGCCTGGGAGGCGATCTGGCCGATCAACTTCTTGGTCTCGGTGATCTTCTGCTTGTCGCTTTCAAGCTGCTCGGTGATCTTGGCCTTGTTCTGCTGGGCAAGCTCAACCCGGGCGGCCAACGCCTCAACTTCCTTGACCGCACTGGCTACACGCCCCTGGGCCTCAAGCAGAGCCTGCTGGGCGCCGGGAAGGCGGCCTTGGTAGATCACCAGATCCCCAGCAGCTTTTGCGATGTTTGCATCCACAAACTCCAGTGAAGCCTGTACCCGGGCAGCCTCTGCCTCGAGGGCGGCTTGCTGGTCTTCAAGGTTGTCGGCCTGGGCGGCGGGGGCACCAGAAAGGAGACTGACAGCCAGACCCACCGCAAGAACGGCACCCAGAATCCGAGCATTGCCCGACGCTAAGCGCCGGCGCAAGGAGTTTGGGTACAACGTCGTCATCGGGAGTCCTTTTCGGTTGTCAGCAGGCTTGCACGTTGAGTCTGGATGTTCATGGCTAAACCTTCAGGTAACGCCGGAGGGTCAACAAAGAGGATATCCCGGCCAGTCCGGCACCCAGCGCAATCAGCACTGGCGCGATCACCAACACCTGAGTAGAGGAAATAAACGGAGTGTTGAGGAACTGCGTGGACAAATCCCCATTCAGCCAAAAGTGGGCCATGAGCCACAACGTTACCGACGCAAGTACAGCACCCACGACGGCGGCTATGACACCTTCCAGAATGAACGGCAATTGAATAACCGTCTTGGAAGCACCTACGAGCCGCATGATTCCGGTTTCCCGCCGTCGACTAAAGGCCGAAAGCCGGATGGTGGTGGTAATCAGCAGAACCGCGCAGAAAATCATTACCGCGGCTACACCCATCGCGGCAACAGATGCACCGTTCATCCAGGAGAAGATCCGTTCGAGGACCTGTCTTTGGTCACTTACGGTCTCCACTCCCGGCTGTGAAGAGAACGTCTCGCTGATGATTTGATACTTCTCCGGGTTCTTCATGTTGATCCGGAAAGACGCCGGCAACTGATCCTCGGACACGGAGTCAACAATGGGAGAGTTGGAGAACTGTTCCTTGAAGTGTGTATACGCCTCGGCCTGGGATTCGAACTGGAAGTCGTTGATGTATTGCTTGACTGCCGGCGACTCAAGCATTGCCTGCAGGTTGGCTTGCTGCTCTTTGGTGGCAGGACCGGAAGCACAACCCACCGCCGTCGAACCGTCGTTGCAAAGGAAGACGGCCACCTGGACTTTGTCGTACCAGTAGCCCTTCATCTGGTTGATCTGCATCTGCAGCATTCCGGCAGCACCAACGAAGGTGAGCGAAACAAAAGTTACCAAGACAACGGAAATCACCATGGAGAGGTTCCGTCGGAGACCGCTGCCGATTTCCCCCAGGATAAACAAAAGCCTCACAGTTGGGCCCCCTGCGCACGGTTGAGTTCCTCGCCGCTGGCGTCCTTGAGCCGACGCGATTCGCCAACCACCGGAATCATCGACGTATAGAGAGCCTTGGCCTCGTCACGGATGACCTTGCCGTTCTTGAGTTCCACCACGCGGCGGCGCATTTCGTTCACGATGTCGTCGTCGTGGGTTGCCATAACTACCGTGGTGCCGTTCTGGTTGATCTTGTCCAGGACACCCATGATTCCCATCGAGGTGATGGGGTCCAGGTTGCCCGTCGGTTCGTCCGCCAGCAGAATGCCGGGACGATTAACCACTGCGCGGGCGATGGCCACGCGCTGTTGCTCGCCGCCTGAGAGCTCGTGGGGCATGCGGCGTTCCTTGCCCTCCAGGCCCACGGTCTTCAAGACCTCCGGGACTGTCTCACGAATGATGGAGCGGCTCTTGCCAATGACCTGCATCGCGAAGGCAACGTTGGCGAAGACATTCTTTTGGGGCAGGAGGCGGAAGTCCTGAAAGACAACACCTATGCCACGACGGAGTTTCGGGACGCGCCAACTGGAGATGTTCGCAACATTTTGGCCGGCCACGTACACGGATCCGGAGGAGGCTTTGTCTTCCTTCAGGATCAATCGCAGGAAAGTGGATTTTCCTGACCCCGACGCTCCCACCAGGAAGGTGAACTCGCCGCGGTTGATCTCAAGGCTGACAGAGTCGAGCGCCGGTCGGGCATTCTGCTCGTAGACCTTGGTGACATTCTCGAATCTGATCATGGCCCTTAGAACCCCGCCGGACATGACATAGTCGCCCAGTCCAACAGCCGGAGCGCGGGCTTTCGATGGGGGAAGTGAGAGCACCGGCCACTCGACTATACGCACGGGTAAGCGCGGAAACCGCGGCTTTCAAGGGCGTGTCGTGGAATCCAAGCCCTCGCCTAGTTGGCCGCCGCGTTGCGGTTACCCGTACGCCAACGAATGCCGGCATCGATGAAATCATCGATGTCGCCGTCCAGGACGGCCGATGTGTTGCCTACTTCGTGTTCCGTTCGCAGGTCCTTGACCATTTGGTAAGGATTGAGCACATAAGAACGCATTTGATCGCCCCAGGATGCTTTGACGTCCCCGGCAAGGGCCTTCTTCTCCGCGTCCTGCTGTTCCTTCTTCACCAACAGCAGACGGGACTGCAGCACACGCATGGCAGCAGCCCTGTTCTGGAGCTGGGATTTTTCGTTCTGCATCGAAACCACAATCCCAGTGGGAATGTGGGTCAGGCGAACTGCGGAGTCGGTGGTGTTGACTGACTGGCCACCGGGGCCCGAAGAACGGAAGACGTCGACTCGGATCTCGTTATCCGGAATCTCGATTGAGTCAGTCTGCTCGATCAGGGGGATGACCTCAACGGCCGCGAATGACGTCTGGCGCCGCCCTTGATTATCGAACGGGCTGATTCGGACCAGCCGGTGTGTGCCTGCCTCGACGCTCAAAGTACCAAAAGCGTAAGGAGCCTTGACTTCGAAGGTAGCGGATTTCAAGCCTGCTTCTTCGGCGTAGGACGTATCCATCACGGTGGTTGGATAGCCGTGGCGCTCGGCCCACCGGAGGTACATTCTCATCAACATCTCCGCGAAGTCGGCAGCATCGACGCCACCGGCACCTGCCCGAATGGTGACCACAGCTTCGCGTTCGTCATACTCCCCGGACAACAGCGTTGTAATCTCGAGTTCGGCCAACGCTTTACGAATGGAAGACAGTTCCTTCGCGGCTTCCGCCATGGAGTCCTCGTCGCCCTCGTCCTGGCCCAATTCCACCAGGACTTCGAGGTCGTCGATCCTGGAAGCGAGCTTGGACAAACCCTCAACCTCAGACTGCCGGTGCGACAACCGCGAGGTGATCACCTGAGCTGAAGAGGGGTCGTCCCAAAGATCGGGGGCGCCGGCCTGCTCGCTCAATTCAGCGATCTCAGCTTTAAGTGCATCAACATCGGTGACGTTCTCGATGGAGCTGTAAGTTGCGCGAAGTGCGCGGATTTCTGCGGGAAAATCTATCTCAGCCATGGTCATCCCAGCGTACGCTATCCACCGCGCTCCCCTGACGGCTCCCACAGATCCCTGCGGCCATTACTGCGTCAGCCTGGAGCGGGCTAGGGACCTGGCCTCAATGACTACCCCGTCGGGCACCAGGAAACTGATGACGGGAGGATGCGCGACGGCGGTGAGCACCACCACCGCTGTCCCGCCGGGCAAACTTTCCGTTCCGGCTCCTACCGCCAAGTGGTCGTGCCGGGCGAAGGCGCCGTTGTTGAGGAGGTAGGACTTTGCAGCGTTTGTCACGCGTTCGTTCACGAGGATTGTCGAGGGCATCGTCCCGCCGCCGATGTCCCCCACCATGTAGGAGTCGGCTGCTGCGAGCGCTGCTCCATCGGCAAGGGAAAGCAATTTTTTATGCTCAAGGTAAATCGCTGAGGCCGCCATGACCACCGTGGCCAGGAGCAGGGCAATCACCACGTATCCCACAATGAGCACCGATGTTTGGCCATCTTCATGGTCACTTGCGCAGGGTCGCGACAGCCTCATTGGTATCGTCCAACTACCTGGGTTGCAGAAGCAGTCAGGCGGCTGGCCTTCAAGCGCAGCGCATCGCCAAAAGGAACCATGGGCAACGGAACATCCAACACCACGGTCACGGTGACCAGGGCTCCAGCGGATAGGCAGTCTGCACGATCGCAAGCTACTTCAACCCGAGCTTGCTCCTGCCCGTAGCCGTAATCGTTCAGAGCCAGCTTGACGGTCCGTTCGGCTGCAGTTCTCGCCCGGGCAACATCCCCCTCGGAAACAAAGACCTTTGCGGCCTGGTCCGCAGCGCCGACAACGGCAAACGACCCACCCTGAATCTGGCCTATCGTCACCACAAAATAGACCACGGGAACCATGAGCAGAAGCGCCAGGAACGTAAATTCGACTACGGCGCTGCCCTTTTGTGATTCAGCTGCCCGGATTTGTGCTTCAGCGTCGCCGGTTTGCGCTTCAGATTCAAGGGCCATTCGGGCTGAAGGTTCAAAAGAAACTCCTGAGGAGTCTTGCTCCCTGAGCAAGAGGATGCACAGCGCTTCGCTCACCCTGGTCCGGACATCGGTCATCGGTGACCACCGAGGCTTAGTCCGAAAGCGCCGCATGTCCCTTCACCTCCAGCGTTCCGCCTGGCCCAAGCAACCCAACAACGGGCAGGGGCGCCTTCACCGTGACCTCCAAGGCGCGAATACCGTCTATAACTACTTCTGCCGAGCCAACTTCACCGGCAAAGTCGCTGTTCAAGGCCACGCCGATTAACTCGGCCGTCCGCGCTTTGGCCTCTGCGGGGCCGCGATCAGCCAGCGATCCAAAGCGGGCTCCTGACGCAGCGGCGTCGATGAGGGTGTTCCTGACGTGCAGAACCAATGTGAGTTGGATGATGGCCATGAAGAACACAGTCAGAAGTGCCCCGACCAGAATAAAATCGACTACCGCGGCCCCGCGCTCGGCAGTATCACTCATCGGCCGGCAAGCAGCGGGCGTCGCAGTCAAAGGGCGGCTCCGCCGCATGTACTACTTGCCTACCTTGCTCATCGCCTGATTGAAAAGGTCACTCAATGCCGGAGTGGCAAGCGCGAGAAGCCCTGCGACGAGGACTGCTGACATCAGTGTGATCATCACCCAGCCCGGCACATCACCGCGGTCACGGTATTGGCGGGGAGGCACTCCACGGAGCACAACTGCCGTCAACCGCGACGAACAGACAGAGATCAGAATTGTCAGGGTGGTTGCTATTTTCATGCTTCTCCCAATGTGAGGTGTGCGTATGAACGCGATCTTGTTGAATGGACGTTGAATAGACAGACCAGGTGGGCCCTAAAAGCTCATCTCCAGGGCCGCGATTGCTGGAAAGGCCGCAAAGACGACCGTGAGGGGCAGTACGCCGAAGACCAAAGGCACCATCATCGCTATCTCCTTTCTGCCAGCAGACTCCATGAGGTCACGTTTCGCGGCGTCACGGACGTCGGCAGCTTGTGCCCGGAGCACATCCGCCAAGGGTGTTCCCCGCTCGACCGCAACCACCAGGCCATCAAAGAACCTGACCAGCGGAGGCAACTCCGATCTTGAAGCGAATGCATGGAGCGCCTCAGCCAGTGGAGTTCCTGACCGGGCATCGGCAAGGATGATGGAGAACTCGGCGGAGAGCTCTCCACTTGAGCTACGGCTTACCCTGTCCATGGCACCCATGGCGCTTTCTCCGGCAGCGACGGCGAGCGCCATCAACTCTGCAAGGCTGGGAAACTCCGACATCATCACAGATTCGCGTCGCTTGATCTGTTGGCCCAGTACATAGTCGCGCAGCATGTATCCCGCCAATCCGCTGCCGATCACTGAAAGCAACGACACCACCGGGCTGAAGCCTCCGCTTGCAGCACTGATGGCCACCACAAGTACTGCGAGCAAGAACCCTGCCCCGGCCCATAGAAGCTGTTCTGCCCGAAAGTCCAGTGTCGACTTCGGCGAACCGGCACGTGCGAGGCGCTTTGCCACTGCTGCTGATCCGAGATTGCGACGGGACAAATAACGGGTGGCATCTGCGATGACCGGCCGAAGTATCCTTTCCAGCGGCCCAAAAGGAGTCGAGTTATGCGACGTCACCCGGAGAAGCCGTGACTCCAGATTCTGTGACTTCAGCTGGGGTTCGATACGGTCCGAGAAGGTTACCCGGCGCATGAACGGCAGCCGCCCCACCACCAGCCAACAGCCCGTGCCGAGAATAGCGCCGCATAGGACGGCCCATGCGGTCAACGTGGTCATCGCAGCACCCGTTCGTCCTCCGGCAAGGCGCCAACCCTGAGCATGACCGAATAGCACACGACGGAAACCAACAGCCCACCGAGCAACACCATGGCCCCAAGGCCTGAGTTGTAGGCCAGCATTGCTTCGGGCCGGCCTGCCATGACGACCAGAACAATCCAGGGTGCCGCGACCGCCAGACGGGCGGCATTAATCGTCCATGATTGCCTGGCTTCGAGCTCACTGCGGGTTCGTGCGCTGTCCCGAAGGAATTCGGAAAGGATGCCCAACATGCGCCCAAGGTCGGAACCGCCCACTTCACGGGTCATTCGCAACGCCTCTATGATCCGGTCTGCCACAGGATCTGCGAGGCGGTCTTTGAGTCTGTTCAGGGCAGCATCAAACCGTCCGCCTGATCTGTAGTCGGCTCCGAAATCGAGGAACAGCGCCCTCAATTCCTCGGGCCCTTTATGGCCCAGTTGGATCAGTGCTTCCGGTAGTGCGAGGCCTGCCCGAATCGCTGAGCGCAGGTGGTCCACCACATCCGGCCACAGCAGCCGAAGGGCCGCCCTGCGTTTGCGTGCCCGCCAGCGCACGATGGCAAACGGGATCCAGGAGCCGAACAGGGCGAAGCACACGGAAACCGGGGGCGAGCCAGTGATAACGAGGAACACCAGTAGCGCAGTGAGACCAAAACATCCGCAAGTGAGCAGCAGGCCTCCACCCGTCACCTTCTCAATTCCTGCCGACCCCAGCAGAAGGTCCAAGCGCTTCGCCTTGGGGGTCCTCGCTTCTGCTGGTGGCTGCACCCATGCAGACCACCACACAAGGAAAAGGCCCAAGCCGCACATGGATCCCAGAAGTGGTGCCATCAGTTGACCTCCAGAAGGGCAGCAACATCGAAGCCTGCGCGGGCAAACTTATCCGCTGCTGGCATCGAGTTGGCCTTGGGCTGCAGACGACCGTCCGCCATGCCAAAGACACCGGACGATTCGATGACTCCGTTTTCCACCCTCCGCCCCAGTGAAAGGATTTCAGTCACCTGCCTGCGTCCGGTGGAATGACGGCCACAGTGCACCACGAGGTCGATGCAGGACGCCACCGTCGGTACCACAAAGGCACTGGAAATGTTCGCACCGGCCAGTAGCGGGAGGGTGCAGATCTTCGTTACGGCGTCGTGCGCTGAATTGGCATGCACAGTACACATCCCGGGCAAGCCGGAATTCAGCGCGATCAGCATGTCCAGGCTTTCAGCTTCACGGACTTCGCCCACGACCAAGCGGTCCGGCCGCATCCGGAGCGCTTCCTTGACCAGCCGGCGCAGTGGAATTTCGCCCCCACCCTCCAGGTTGGGTTGGCGGCACTGCAAACCAACCACGTCCCGCAATGGGAGTTGGAGTTCGAAGATTTCCTCGACGGTGATGACGCGTTCCCGGGAGCCGATGTGGGCAGCCAGGCAGTTCAGCATGGTGGTCTTCCCGGCCTGGGTGGCGCCTGACACCAGTATGTTGAGGCCGCTGGCCACCGCCGCCCCCAAGAACCTGGCAGCCTGAGGCGTCAGCGACCCCAGTTCCACCAAGTGCTCCAGCCTGCTGGCCCGAGCGATGAACTTCCTGATGTTGACGGCCCAATGCTTCCGGGTGATGTCGGGTATGGCCACATGCAGCCTCGAGCCGTCGGGCAGTGCCGCATCCACGAACGGTGATGACAGGTCCAGCCGGCGCCCCGAAGTCTTGAGCATTCTTTCAACGAGATCGCGCACCTGTTGCTCAGTAAGGCTGAGCGCGGTTAGCTCCGATTCCCCATTGCGTGCGACATAGACCTCGTGCGGCGCGTTGATCCATACCTCTTCAACTGACGAGTCATCCAGGAGTGGTTGAAGCGGCCCGAAACCTGCCACTGCATCAAAGATGTGCCGGCGGGCGGTCTCCAAATGACCCAATGGAGGAAGCGGCCCCAGAAGCGCACGTTCGTCGTAGTCGTTGACGGCCGCCTCCACCAGTAGCCGTACGTCCGCAACTTGCTCCAGGGGATCGAGGCCGCGGCGCCGAATAAGTTCCCGGACCTCGCCTTCGACGATCCTTACTGCATCCACAGCTCCCCCAATTGCTCTTATGCCCGTAAACGAGAGACATATCTCGAGTCATTTACGCTAAGCGAGCCATTCCACAGCCTCAACTTGCTCTGCTGTACATGTGGATAACTTGGGATAAATCCATCCCTTCAGCATCCTCAATCCCACTAGTCACTCCAGTCCCAGGATGTTAGGGTAAAGGCCGTTAGGAGCTGGCCTTTGGTCTCATGCGCAAGCGCCCGCCCCGGAGCTTGTCCGCAAGCCACCCCATGCGCCGCTGAGCCGCGGTACAGGGCCGGATATGAAGATGAAAAGACGTTCAAGTGACGCACCCCGCCGCACCCAGCTGGCACGGGCCGGCTTAGCGATGACAATCGCCCTCGTAGCCGGAAGTTGCCTGGGCGCGCCAGCTCTGGCGGAGTCTTCCGGACCCCAGCCAGCTCCTCTACCAGAGACTCAGACATCAACGCCCACGCAGGGACCACGGCCTGCCGGCGACGGCGTCGACCCGATGCAGCCCGGCGACACTCCCCTCACACAACAGGCGCCCGTAGAACAACAGCCGCTTCCCGCCGTCGAGCCTTCGCCCTACGTACCGCCTTCGCCTGCCGCGGAACCATCGAATGGTGCCACGGCGCAGCTTCCCAAAGCACAGGCAATGCCGGGCAACGCACCTGATGCAGAGACCATGAAAGCGGCCATGCGGGCTTCCATTCCTGCTGGCGGCGCCGAAATGGGACAGCGATCCCCCCGGGTTCTGGCGGCCAAGCAGAACAGCGCGTCGGGAGCGTTGGGCTCGCGTGCCATCGGAAGCTCGGTCAGCACCGCAGTTCCGATGGCTGCGGACCCTGGCCACTGGCGCCCCACCGTAGGTGTCGCCGGACAGGACGTCAGCGCACACCAGGGCAACGTCAACTGGCAGAGCCAGTGGAACCAAGGATCCCGCTGGGCGTACGTCAAAGCATCCGAAGGCAACTACTACCTCAACGAGAACTACACACAGCAGTACAACGGCTCACGCAACGTGGGCATGGTGCGGGGCGCCTACCACTTTGCCATCCCCAACTGGTCATCAGGCGCTGACCAGGCCCGGTACTTCGTGGCAAACGGGGGCGGCTGGACGGCCGACGGCTACACCCTCCCGCCAGTCCTGGACATCGAGTACAACCCGTACGCCGGGCGCACCATCAACGGCTTCTACTTCGGCAACACCTGCTACGACATGTCCAAAGCGCAGTTGGGGCAATGGGCGGCCGATTTTGGTAACACCGTCAAGGCATTGACCGGGCGGTTCCCGGTCATCTACAGCACCACCGATTGGTGGAACACCTGCGTCGGCAACTCGACCTTCGGGAGCTATCCCCTCTGGATCGCCTCGTACTGGAACAACCCAACGAACTCGCCGGGGTCCTTGCCGGCCAGTTGGGGCAACTACACGATGTGGCAATACAGCAGCACGGGCCCCTTCGAAGGTGATTCAAACATCTTCAACGGCAGCTACGACCAATTGAGGACCTTCGCTCGCGGGGTTTCGTCTCCTTCCAATCCATCCATTAATTCCGGCGCCGACATCCTCACCACTAACCCGGCGGGCCGCTTGGATGTGTTCCCCGCATCCGGATCCGGTCGGATCACCGGGCCAGTGGCCATAGGCTCAGGATGGTCCGGCGCAAAGGCGATGTACGTTGTGGACTGGGACCAGGACGGCGTTCAGGACATCCTTTCCCAATGGGGCGATGGCACACTGAAGGTGTTCCGGGGTGGCCCCGGAGGCAGCTTCTACGCCCCGGTGCAGGTCGGTTCCGGTTGGCAGGAAATGTCCCTGACAGTTGGCTGGTGGAACTCCAAGGATGCCTATCCGGGGGTTATCGGCCAGGATTACCTTGGCAATTTGTACCGTTACCCGAACGGCAGCGGTGGTGGCCTGGGAAATGGCGTTCTGATCGGAACAGGATTCAGCGGACACCAGCTCAACCAGATCGACTTTGACGGCGACGGCAACCAAGACATCGTCTCGCGGACGGCTGACGGTACCCTCCGGCTCTTCCGCTCCAATGGCGTTGGCAGCTTTTTCAACGAGCCTGGCCGTGTCATCGGAACCGGTTGGGCCGGCATGACGTCGGTTTCTTCCGCAATAGACTTCTCCGGCGCGGACTCCCAGGGGCTCCACGCCCGGGCAGCCAATGGCGATTTGTACTACTATCCCGCAGGTTCGGGAACCTGGGGCAACCGCAGCCTCATCGGCTTGGGCTGGAATGATGCGAGCCTGATCAGTGATGCCCCACTTGACGTGGAGACGACCCTCGGCGTGGATCAAGAAGATGTTCTCGCCGTCCGCCCCGATGCCGCTCTATATCGGTACCCGGGTACCGGGACCACGGCTCTGCTTCCGGAAGACCTCATCGGCACCGGCTGGGCCGGTCTGGTTGCCGGATTCGTGACTGACTGGAACGGCGACGGCGCGTTGGACATCGTGGCGCAGTGGTCAGATGGCCGGGTGAATGTCTACCCGGGACGGAACGGCAGCGGATTTGGTGCTCCTGTCTCCCTTGGCAGCAACTGGAAGGGCTGGACGCTGAGCGTTGGCACGTGGAAGAAGACCGACGCCCACCCGGGCATTGTGGGGTATGACTCCAGCGGGCGGCTGTACTACTTCAACAACCCCGCCGGGAAAACCGTTTCTACCGGGGTCGCCATTGGGGTGGGTTGGAGTGGCCTGGACATCGTGCAGATGGACTTCGACAAGGATTCCAATGCCGACCTCCTGGTGAAGACCGGCGCCGGCGATCTCAAGCTGTACCGCACCAACGGCACAGGAAACTTCGTCCAGGAAGCCGCGAGCACTGTGGGGACGGGGTGGAATGTTATCTCAAGTATCGGCGCGGTGCGCGGATTTGCCGGCGCCGGCTCCACAGGGATCATTGCACGGACTACCATCGGCGAATTGCGATACTACCCGGTGGGGTCGAACAGGACCTGGGGAACGCCCACAAGGATCGGTACAGGCTGGAACAGCCTCACCATCCTGGCCCCTGCCGCCAGATAGCACCGGATAGAGCACAGAGGGCCCGCCCAAGGAATTTCTTCCGTGGACGGGCCCTTTGCATGAGCTGAAGGAAAGCTATTTATGCAAGCAATGCATTCATCGCATTCACCAGCGTGGTTTCCACCCCATTGGCACCTGCTTTGAAATGCGCCAAGTGACCGTAGACGGTCATCGAACCGCCCGCTATTCCAGGGAAATCAGGTTCCCAACCACCTTCGTAGCTGCCCAGGGGCATGGACGGCGGGAAGAATTCGTTACTCGGTATATAGCAGCATGATTCATTGGCATATCCACCAACAATAATTCCGTTGGTTCCGCCGTTCCTGCCCCGGAAGTAGGCAGCGTATCCACTGACCAGTTCCCCACCAATCATGGCAATCTTCAATTGCGGGCTGCCGTTGAATTTCCAGACTTGGAATGGCGATGGCACAGCGGTGTCAAAACTGTTGCTGTCGATCCGCCCTATCATCACTTGCGCATGCCTCTGGTACCACTGGGGCTGGCCGTTGGGGTTGGCCAGGCGGGCAACATAGGATGCCCGGACCGCGGCGAGGTTTCCGGCCGTTGGGGTGATGTCCAATGGCAATTGGACTTCCTGGTACCTCGTGACCATGGGCCCGCTGAGTGCGCGCCCTGCAGACTGCATGTTCGAATGCACCGTCGCCCCGAGGGCGTCCCCGTGCTGGTCCCTGAGTTCCCAGCTCCGGACACCTCCCGGGTCCTGGTCACCCGCTGGACCCTGGATGAACATCGCGAAGCAATCGGCGTTCCGGTTCTCGATGTAATTGCACGCACCGGCCGCAAAATCTCCGTCAAACAACGTGCGCAGCCCAGCGCTGATGGGGTGGCAACCGTAGCTGAAAATCACCGCAGCCGGGGTTCCATTGCCGCGGCGCGCCACAAGGATGGGAACAGCCGTTTCCGTGTAAGGCAGTCCCACGCGGTTGGCAGAGAAATTCTGGGTTGAAACTTTGTAGTCGAAAGTCACCGCCGTTTCGTCCGCATTCAAGGCTTCCTCTGCCAGGTCAACAATGGTGTCTTCAAGGTCATCGCTATAGGACCGCACCAAGCCCAGGTCCGCCAATCCATAGGCCATGAAGGGATGAAGGGTGTCAATGAGTGCAGGTCCGTTGTGCGTGTGCGTCGCCTGAATCAGGATGTCGCTGCTGGACCAATCCGCAAGCCCGATGATCCGGTCACGAATCCGCTGGTGCATGGCTCTTGGCAGTGCCAGGACATCCAAACTGATGATGATGTGGGGATGGGCGTCTTCCCAGATGAGGATTGCCCGAGCATAGAGGGGCTCGAACGGTGAACTGCTGGTGGCCTCGCGTCCGCCATCTGTTGAGCCATATCCGGCCATATACGGATTGGTGCTCAGCGACGGCGTTATGTCAGCGCTTGCAGTTCCAACTCTAAACGCCATAAAAGATCACTCCTTGATTGTGCGCGACGGGTGATCTTCGTTTGCCCCCAAACAAAGTCAGTTTCCCAATTACGCTGAACAGCCAATACGTGAGACCACCTTCATTAGACCATGTGATCCCGCATTTTTGTGTGGATGGATGGAAGGAAAATCGTCCTGTCAAGCGATTGGCCGGACCGAAAAATGAGGGCCGGGAATCATTACTTATCCAGGTACCGCGGTCTTGAGCCATCGGGTCAGCAGTGCCGCCTGTGGTGCCAAGGGGGCCAGTGTCAGGGCGCCCTTCACCACAGGTATCCCGTAGGCCGCGAGAGACGCCGCCAACGTCCTGTGATCCGTCCGCGTGCACGCTCTGATAATGCGCAGGCATAGCTCGGACGCCTGGCCTGGGGCCGCGCCCGCTGCCACGGCCGCATTGACGGCTGCTGTCTCCTCGGCAGTCAGAACATGCGGTCCGCTTCCAACGTAAGCCACCTGGCAATCGGTGACGTGCATGTATCGTGTCGACGCCCAGACCTCTTCGAGGCTCGAGAATTTGCCGATGAGGCTGCCGTCCACAGCACTACACGTGAATTGGTAGCGAATCAGGGGTTCCGGGCGCTCCTTGGGAACTTTGTCGTCACTGGCGACGACAGGGACCACATCGAGTGCGGCTGGTTGGGAAGTATCTACTTTGGTTCCTGAACAACCGGCCAAGGCAAGAGTTGCCACACCGAGCTGAAGAACACTGCGCCTGCGCATGTCCACCGAGGGATCCCCACTTCATTCGGATGCTCCCCAGCTCCGCATGCATTGGTTATTCGCCCCAAGCCGTCTCCGGCTGCGTCTTAGTACATCTTCCCCCAAATTCCGCATTTGTCACTAGTAAAGTTTTGGCCGGTTTCCAGATCCACGTTTTTGCCCGCGTCTGCCAATCCACCGCCGGCAATCACTGAACCGTCCGAACCAGTGACAGACCAGTTGCATTCATTGGCTGACGCACCGGGTTTCACGAGCTGGACCGTGCCAGGCTTCAAGGACTCACCCACAACGTGGCTGCCATCACCGATCCGTGAGCCGTCTGCCCATGCTGCGATGATTTTTCCTTGGGGAGCCTCGGGACAGAATGCAGCAGCCGCGAGCAACGTGCCGTGGCTTGCTTCCGCGAATCCGCCGGGCCCGGTCTCGTCGCTCACCCGGGTGCACAAACGGAGAACGTCCAGCATCGCTGCCAATCCGTCGTCCGCCGCTGCTCCCTGGGGTGCTGTTGCCTCGATGGCTTCAGCTTCCCGGGGTGTGGGCACAAAGGATCCGCCTCCTTCGAAGGTAACTTCGCAAGAGTCCATTCGCGTGTAGTTTGAGGCGGCCCAGACTTCGGCCAGACTCGACAACTGGACTTCCGGCGAAGCATCAAGGCTCGTACACCGGTAGGCGAACCGCCCCGGTTCGTCGTCACCCGCTGACAGCTGGCCCTCGGCAGTACCGCTGCTTTCCGGGACGGACGACGGCGAAGCGCTGGGTTGCGTTGTTGCGCTGGCACTTGTCGGTGCCGGCGTCGTGGGGCCGGCGGAAGGCTGGGGCGAAGGAGCCGAGCAGGCGGCCAACAGCATCGCCATAGACACTGCCACCGGGAACAGTCTGCGCATTGTGACCTCCACCTCAATCGTGCGGGGCTGTCGATGCGTGGTCAAGATGCTGCCCCGGGACAAAATCGTCCAAACAATGACCTGCCAAAACTTTACTAGTGACAAATGTGAAAATTGGGGGAAGATGTACTAAGACGCAGCCGGAAACGGCGTGGGGCGAATAACCAATGCATGCGGAGCTGGGGAGCATCCGAATGAAGTGGGGATCCCTCGGTGGACACGCGCAATCGCAGTGTTCTTCAGCTTGGTTTGGCATGTCTTGCCTTCGCCGGTCGCTCAAGAACCTCTCATAAGACTCCCCCGCCCTCCGCCATCAGTGCGGTTCCCGGCGGACAGTATCGTCACAAAATCACGGCAATCCTCGCCACCGCCAGCCTGGCTACGGCGGCCCTGACCGGCATACTCAGCGCTGGCCCGGCCTTCGCAGATCAAGCACGTCAAACGGTGGCCACCGGTCTGACAAAAGCTGCCGGCACCCTGGTGGACCCTGACGGTCGCTTGTGGGTTTCAGACTCCCGCGCCGGTTTCTGCCGTGTGACCGAGACTTCCGGCTCCACAGCGGGCGGCATCGAGACCGGCACCTGCTTGGGGGGAACCTTGCCTGGCCACGGGAATGGACCCGCCTTGCCGGGCACTCCTGCAATGATTGATCCGACCCCCGCCAACCACGGCGATGGCGACGAAATCGCGTTCATTCCGGATGCCGCCGTCGGAAGTTCCGACGTCGTACGCGCGCTCTGGAACCCGGACGGTGGCGTCTTCGAATATCACGGCGCCCTCACGATCTTCGACGGCGACCTTCGGCCGAACGCCGTCAGCGACGGCCCCGATGGCAACATCTACTTGTCGTTTGCCAATGCACGGTCAATCGTGAAGATCGTGGATCCCACGGCGCTCCACCCGAGCATCGAATCAATCGCTTCGGTCAACTCAAGTTCACTCAGCCTTGCTGCCACGCACCGCAACAGTGCCGGAAACGTGGTGGTATACGTCGCCGAAACGTCAGGTTTGACAGTCTTTACGGCTCCTGACGACGGAGTCCTGACCAACTTTGTGCCCGCGCCCCTCTATAACGTCGGAAAGCCCACAGCCATCTACTACGACTGGCAGTCACCGCTGGTCCTCTACACAGGAACGGGCGGCGGCACCACCACCGCCGATGCCGGCAAGGACACCATCTCACGCATCGACCTGAGCACCGACACCGTAGACAATCAGTGGGCCCTCGGATTCAGCAAGATCGGCGGCCTGGCCATGCGGGACGGCAAGGTACTGGTCATGGAGGATCCCGGACAGCTGGATCCGGCCAAGCCGGCAGAGCGGGGCAGGATGCTGACGCTCGGTGGAGTGGTACCGTCCATCGTCAGCGGTCCGACGGCGGCAAATGGAACCCAAGCTGCCAACCCGGCTTTCACCAACGATTCCACGCCAACGTTTGCCGTAGCCTCAACTCCGCCTGGCGGCGCCCTCGAATGCAGCCTGCAGTTGAGCTCAGCGACGCCGGTCTGGCAGGTTTGCTCGGGCGGAACGTTCACCCCGACAACCGCCTTGGCCAATGGCGGCTACACGTTCTCGGTTCGGGCAGCACCTTCGGGGCTCCCTGTCTCGCGTGCCTTCACGATCGACACCACGGCTCCCACCACACCGGTCATTACTTCGCCGGCGGCCGGAGCAACCGTGAACGGCTCGCCCGTCCTTGGCGTCACCTCGGACCCGGATTCCACCCTGGCATGCTCGGTTGACTCCACCACCACATTCACCGCATGCACCAACGGGCAAGTCATCGCCCTCACAACCGCGGGTCAACATGTCCTTCGGGTCCGGGCCACGGACATGGCCGGCAACGTCAGTGCGCTGGCATCCGTCACTGTGACGTCCGATCTGACCGCCCCACAGGTATCCATTACTGCTCCGGCAGAAGGTGCCACAGTCGGCATCTCGCCTTCATTCACCTTTACATCGTCGTCCACGGACATTGCGGGGTTCAGGTGCAAACTCGGATCCAACGCTTACACGGCATGCACATCGCCCAAGGCATACACCAACGTTCCGAGTGGACCGGTCACCTTCTCTGTGGAAGCCCGGGACAACGCCGGTAACGTCACCACGGCGGCAAGGAACGTCACTGTTTTTGCCCCTGACACTGCTCCCCCGGTAGTAACCGTTGATCCTGTGGGAGGAACGTACGCGGCAAACAAGTCAGTGGCCTTGTCTGTCAATGAGGCGGCCACCATCTACGTCACAACGGACGGCACCACCCCCACAACGTCGAGTCCTGTGTATTCAGGTCCCATTCCATTGACGTCGATGACACTGAAGTACTTCGCGCGGGACACCGCGGGGAACTCCTCCGCAGTGTCAACGCAAACGTACGTACTGGATAACATCGCACCGGTTCTCACGGTTAATCCCGTTGCTGGCGGCTATGCATCGGGACAACTCGTCACTATGTCCTCCAGTGAAGCTGGAAGCATCTTCTACACCACGGATGGCACCACGCCGGCCACCGCGGCCGCAGGAAGCACCAAGGCCTACGCTGCACCGTTCGCGCTGACAGCCAACACCACGGTGAAGGCCATCGCTGTAGATGCTTACGGCAACGCCTCGCCCATCATCACCCGGGCCTACACAGTGCTGGATACCACTCCTCCAGTGGTCACCGTCACGCCACCGGCTGGAAGCTATCCCACCAACCAACAAATCACACTCACCGTGAACGAACCGGGATCCAGCATCTACTTCACCACCAATGGCACAAATCCCACCGCAACGGCAGCCAACAAGTACTCCGCAGCCATCACCCTGACGGCGGCCATGACGCTGAAGTACTTTGCGGTAGACCCATCCAACAACAGTTCAGCTATCGTCACCCAGGCGTACACCGTCACGGCGCCACCGGCCAACACCTGGAAGGACTACACAGGTGACGCCAAGAACGACGTCGTGGCACGCGACAATGGCGGCACGCTATGGCTGTATCCAGGCAATGGTTCTGGTGGATGGCTGACGCAGCGATCGCTCGGGACAGGGTGGAACTCGTTAAACGCAATCGTCCCCACCAAGGACTTCAACGGTGACGGAAGGAGCGACATCCTGGCCCGGGACACCAGTGGCATCCTCTGGCTGTACCCCGGAAATGGAGCAGGCGGGCTGCAGACCCGGATTCAGGCCGGGACAGGGTGGGCCGGGATGACGCTCATTCTTGCACCCGGCGACTTCAGCGGAGACGGCAAGGCTGACGTCCTGGCGAGGGACTCGGCAGGCATCCTCTGGCTCTACCGTGGAAACGGCACGGGAGGCTTCACGTCAAGCGCACAAGTCGGCACCGGATGGAACTCGATGACTGCAATCTTGAGCACGGGCGACTTCAACGGCGACAGCAAGACCGACGTCCTGGCCAGGGACACGTCAGGCATCCTCTGGCTCTACCCTGGAAACGGTACGGGAGGATGGCTGACCCGGGTCCAGGTTGGAAGCGGCTGGACCGGGATGACCGCAATCCTCGGCCCGGGCGACTTCAACGGCGACGGAAAGAACGACGTCCTGGCCAGGGACGCCGGTGGAAACCTCTTCCTCTACCCCGGCAACGGAACATCTGGATGGCTGTCCCGCAGTCAAGTCGGATGGGGCTGGGGAGGTTTCACTTCCCTTCCCTGACAACGAAGAAGGGAGGGCCCGGACACCAAGCGTCCGGGCCCTCCCCTCTTTCAAGAGACTTCTAGTTGCGTTCCTTCATAGGATGCATGGTGGGCCTGTCGGGGCTCGCCTGAATATCCAGCTGGAGGGAAACCAACAGCATCTGAACGCCAAGGACAAACGGCACCACAGCCAACATCACCGACCCGGCGGTAGGCGACCCAACGCTGGCAGCGAGCACCCAGATGCCGGCCACCAAGCCCATGACAATGAGGACGAGCCCGGCAATCAGCAGCAGAGCAACCGCGGAGAAGGACCACACCATGTACTTCCACCAGACCCGGCGCCAGAAGCCACCAAAGAGCATGGAAAGAAGCTCGGGAATGACCTTCCGAAGCTTGATGCTGGAGACCTCGTTGCCATAGACCGCCGGGATGGGCACGTCAACGATCGGTACATCAAGAATGTTCAGGTGGATCAGGAGATCGTTTTCGAAGCTGTAGCGGGCTGCCACTTTGTTCATGGGGAGGCGCCGGAGAACTTCGGTCCGGATGGCTGTATAGCCGTTCTGCGGATCGAAGATGTGCCAGTATCCTGACGCCAGCTTGGTCATGAAGGACAGCACGATGTTACCGAAAATGCGGTAGCCGGGCATGCCCGCAAATGACTCACCGGAGAAGAAACGGTTGGCCTTGGCGAAGCCATAACCATCCACAACGGGGTCCAGCAACTGCGGAAGGTAATTGGGATCCATCTGGGCATCACCGGCCATGACCACGTTGATGTCGGAGCCCAGCTCCATGGCAGCCTTGTGGGCCGTCAGCACTGCACCGCCAACGCCTTGATTGACCTCGTGCCGGATCAAGGTGACGCGGCCGTCGTCGGCACGGCGGGCAGCACCCGATGTGTCATCAGGGCTGCAGTCGTCAACGATGACAATGTCATCAACGAAGTCAGGCATCGTCTCGATGACCTGCGCGATGTGGTTTTCTTCTTTATAGGCCGGTACTACCGCGGCAATTCGAACGCCTCGATACATCGATTATCCTTCGCTGCTGTTAGGTGTGAGTTTCTGGGCTGGCGCGCCGGTCTCCGACGGGCCTTCTGACTGTTCGCTGGCGCTCTTCTGTTGCTTCTTCTGCGGGAAGATCCAGTGCTTGTAAATGAAGTAGTTCCATCCCATCGTCACGATCGTCGCAACTACTTTACCCACCACGTACCCAGCTCCGAGGAACTGGAACAGCTCCACAATGCCCATGACCGCAAGGGTATTGAAGGCCAGGAGCCCCGAGTACCTCAGCACGCCGCCAAGCGCGGTGCCTCCGCCGTTGAAGGCAAAGTGACGCTGCAGGAAGTAGTTAAAGAAGAAGCTGCCCCAGAACCCCGCGCCTGTGGCCAACCACAACGGCCAGCCAAATACCTGGAAGCACAGCGCCAGTAGGCCCAGGTCCACGAGGAAGCTCGCACCGCCGACCAGCAGGAACTTGAACAGGCTCGATGCCATGAACTTTTTCACGAAAGCCTTCATGATCAGCAAATCCTTCCAAGCGGTGCTATTCCGTCCGGGTTCCGGTTCTCCAGGATTCCCGAAACCCCGTCGAGCTGGACACGGTCCTTCGCGGCGGCGTCGAACGCCTCCTTGCCACCTGGCAACTGCGACCAATCGATCTGGTAAAGGGCAGCGTTTCCTTCGCGCACCACGAGCTTAAGGTACGGAATGGAGTCTGGCTGCGTCAGCCCCGCCTTGGGTTCATCCCATGCACGGATCCGGCCGTCAGCGATGTAAACCCATTCGATGCCCAGCTCAGCTGCGGCATCGCGCGCTTCAGCATCCGATTCCAATTCAGGAAGTTTTTGCAGGACCAGCAACTGACGATTCGTCGGAAGGATCTCAAAGTGCCGGATCATGGGCATTCGGTTGCCGAGGGCATACATCCACACGGAGCCGTCGCAAGAATCGTTGAGCACGGTGGCATCTTGCGGCACGTACTGATCCATCTTGCTGAGGAGTCCCACCTCAGAAGCGCTCAGCGTGGCGCCATCGACCTTGGTATTGATGTTGATCCGCTGGGCATTCTGCTTGAAGTACGGAATGGCTGCGATCCCGCTGACCAGGAGAACCGCGGCAGCGGCCACCGCGGTGATCACGTGACTTGTCCTTCGCGGATCTGCTGTGTGGGTCGACCGGCTGCGGATCTTCGCGACCAGCCACGCGACTGCTTCGGCCAGCTGGGCCACTCCCAAACCGGCGAGGGGCACCAAAAGCATGACCAAAATTCCAAAAATACGCCACTGGTCGTCGTAGAACGGAGCCGTCAAGGTCATGAACCGCGGGTTGTCAGTACCCATGGTGTAAACCGAGAGGAAGGCAAAAGCCAGCACCGGGCCGAAGTACCACCACATCCTGATCCTCAGGACGACCGCCAGACAACCAAATGCCACGAGGGCAGTCAGGATGGGCATTGCCATCGATCCGTGGTTCAGGAAAATGATGTTCTGTATGGCGCCATTGCGGTCTGTGTCCGCTGCCCAGACCTGCTTTGATACGCGCTCGGATTCCTTCAACATCTGGGAAATAATGGGCAACCCCAGAATGACTGCCAGCAAGCCTGAAACCGCCAGGTAGACGGTAATGCCCAGAATTCTGCCTTTACGGCGGATCAGGGCCGACACCAACCAGAAGAGAAGAATGGGCAATACGACAAAAGCCAAGGACGGGTGAACGGCTATGAGTCCCACAGCCCCGAAGGCGATACCGGGAATCCAGAACTTCTGCCGCTCCACTGATCCCTTGATCGCCAAAAATGCGAACGGACCCACAAGCAGCATGCCGGCAAAGAACGGAATGAGCGGACCGCGCCACAAGAGGTCGTAGGGGTAGACCGTAAACCATCCTGAGACTGCCGCGGCTGCTGCCACAGCAATGGGACGACGTGTAACCAGCATTGTCAAAGCCATGGTGCTCAGAGGCAACTGCACGGCCATCATCACCAGGACGAATACGTTGAGGAACACCGGAATGCTGACCCCGCTCATCGGCCAGAACAGGGAGAGTACGGCGTGGAAGGCGATGGGGTAGCTCCGGATCGGAGCCTCAGGAATATTTGTGTCGTAGTAGGCGAAGTTTCCCGCGATGCTGGGGTCCCACTCGTGGTTCACCGAGATCAGCCGGATCATGTTGGCGTGCCACGGAATGTCCCAGTCCTGGTTAATGCCTTGGAGGCCTTCCGTACCAACAATCCACGACACAGCTGCCACGGCGCCCCCGGCTACCAAACCGGCCAGGAGAATCCACCACGAACCCGCGAACCTGTGCTTGCCAAAGATGCTGGGCTGCGTGCGGATCGGCGCCCCGAACTTGTCAGGGAAATAGCGTCGCAGTGTAAGACGGAGGCCAAACAACACTGCGGCCAACAGCAACAGGACGGCCGTTACCGGGAGCAATTGCCAACTCAGTCCGAGCGAATTGCCCATCACCCCGATGACCGTCAGCACACCCATGCCCAGCAGGGGCGCTACGACGGGCAACAAAACACGGCGGACGCCCAGCGCTTCGCCAAGAATCCAACCCGGGCCCCACCACAACACAACGATCAGGAGTACACACAACAGCAGCGGGCCGATACCCATTCCTACGGTCGCCTTTCTTAGATGCTTCCACTAGCCATCCGTTGACAGACGACTCATTGCAATTCAATTGCAGGTTAGTTACGTTCCCTCAGCCAAGCCACGGCTTGGTCTGCCGGTCCTTCGAACTGGACAGTACCGGAAGAGAGCACCACACCTCTGTCACAGATTCGAGAGATCATGTCGAGGTCGTGGCTGACCACTACCAAGGTCCGGCCTTCATCAGAGAGTTGCTTGATTTTGGCCAGGCATTTCCTCTGGAACGGCTCGTCCCCCACGGCCAGAATCTCATCCACCAGGAAGATATCAGGCTGAGTATGGACTGCTACCGCGAAGGCAAGCCGAAGGAACATCCCTGAGGAGTAGAACTTCACTTCGGTGTCAATGAACTGCTCAATTTCGGAGAAGGCAACGATGTCGTCGAACTTCTCGTGGATCTCCTGTTCAGACATGCCAAGGATGGCGGCATTGAGGTAGACGTTCTCGCGCCCGGACAAATCCGGGTGGAAGCCGGCTCCGACCTCAATCAGGCCGGCTACCCGGCCCTTGGTGCGCACCGTTCCCTGGTCAGGCAGGATAACGCCCGAGATCAGCTTCAGCAGAGTGGACTTACCGGAACCATTGAAGCCCAACAGGGCCACAGTCTCCCCAGGTTGAATCTCGAAGCTGACATCGTGCAGGGCGTCGAACTTCTTGGTGAGATCCCCCTTCCGGCCTTTGACAAGCCAAACGAGCGTCTCTTTCAAGGAGTGGGAGTGGCGAAGGTTGAACGTCTTTTTCAGGCCTTTGACGATTACTGCGGCGCCCATCTAGACCTCCTGCGCAAAGTGGCCCTCGAGCCGTCGGAAGACGATCTGGCCAATAACAAGGAACAACGCTGCCATTCCCAAACCGATGAATCCCGTGACCAAAAGGTGAGGCGGGAGTTCAACGGGTTGATCGACAGTTGGATACCAGAACGCCCAGTGGAACAGCTCCACAGCGACCGTAATGGGGTTGAGCTGGTAAATCGTCAGAACCCACGGTGCTGCCAAACGGCGGATCATGGTCCAGTCGTAGAGGACAGGCGATGTCCAGGTGACGATCATCATCAACATGTCCACGATGTTTTCGGCATCCCGGAAGAACACGTTGATGGCACCCGCCAACAGTCCCAGGCCCGTTGCCGTTACAGCAACGATGATGAAGCCCAGCAGGGCACCAAAGAGCTGCATGACGTCCGGATGCCAGCCACTCAGCAACGCGGCAGCGAGCAGGACAATCAATTGTGGGAGGAAGTGAACGGCCGCCACCCACACTGAAGCCACGGGAAACAGCTCACGGGGAAGATAGATCTTCTTCACCAACGCCGCGTTGGACACAATGGACCGCGTGGCATTCGAAAAGGCTTCGGAGAAGAAGTTAATGACGATGACACCCGAGAACATGTAGAGCGCATAGTTGGGAATCTGGTCCCCAACCCGCAGGACAATGCCCAAGGCAAAGAACAGGACTACGTACTGGACAAGTGGCTTTACGTAGGACCAGGCCAGCCCAAGAACTGACCCTCGGTAGCGAACACGCAGTTCCTTGCGAACAATCAGTTTGAGGAGGTACCGGCGCCGGTAAACATCGAGCAGTCCGGCACCTACCCCCGGAACAGCATAAGTATCAGTGGAGTTCGACATCGCTACTTGCTGGGCTCCGAAGCATCAAAGGTTTTCCGCCATGACTCCATCGAGGTGATCTCAGGAAGTGCCTCGCGGTACTGAGCCCGGAGAGTCTCCCAGTTGGAGAAAAGCTGGGCATGCAGCTTGGCTGATTCGACCACCAGTTGACGCGCCATCTTGGGGTCACGCAGATGCCATGAAGCTCCCGTGCCATCGGCATTGGATACCACCGCACTGTCCAGGTGTGCCAAGCTCCACCATTTGCCGTCCTGATGGGCCACCTGGGCCTCAGGGTTTTCCTTGGCTGAGTCGCGAACGGGGGCCAACGTCTGCTTCAAGACAGTCTTCACGGCCCACGGAAGCAAACCCAATGCCCCGGGCTGCTTGTAGGACTGGGGCTTCTTGGGCGGACGCTTGCGGAAGACCTCAGGGAAGGCCCCGGGATCGGTCTTGACCTGCGAGTCCGGGAACTCTTCGCGCATTGCCCGGAGTTTGGGCATCGTAGTGGGCAACTGCTCATGCAGGTTGCCCGGTCCGGCAAGAACATCCCGCAGAGCCATGATGCGCGCCTGCTCGGGGTAGTACTGCATGGACACCAAGTGTTTGACGTCGGTGTTCAGGCTCTCGCGCAGGATGCGTCCGCCCTTGGGGAACGGCGAGTGCAAGAGCGTAGCGATGAGCCGGTTGCGCTCGTGGTAATAGGCCTGCCAGTCCACGGAGTCGTCTTTATCTGCCCACGAGACGTGCCATACTGCCGCGCCGGGGAGCGTCACCGTCGGGAATCCGGCGGCACGTCCGCGCAGGGAGTACTCAGCGTCATCCCACTTGATGAAGACAGGCAGCGAGAGGCCAATGGTTTCCACGACGGACTTGGGGATAAGGCACATCCACCAGCCGTTGTAGTCTGCGTCCCAACGCCTGTGCAGCTGCGGCGTCGAACGCAGGCCCGCGGCAGAGAAGTCGTGGTTACCCAAGCCTTCCACGGGGCCCCACAGGAACCGGTAGAAGTTGACCACCTCGGAGTAGGCGTGCAGCACAGACTTGTTGTACATGTCGAACATGTGGCCGCCCACGATGGTGGGCTTCCGGCAGAGGTCTGCGAACGCCACAGCGCGCATAACACCCTCTGTTTCGAGCTCAATGTCGTCGTCCAGCAGCATGACGTAGTCGCTCTTGTCGGAAACGACCATCTCGTACATGTTGCGGGCGAAGCCGCCCGAGCCACCGAGGTTGCCCTGGTTGATGATGCGCAACTGCTCGCCCATCGACTCGGCTACGGCGTCAAAGCCGTCTTCGTCCGCCACTTTTTTGTTGCCTTGGTCGACGATGATCAGCTCTGCCAGGATTTCCCGCAGACCAGCGTCAGCATCGATCGACTTGATGGTCTCAAGGCAGTAGTCCGCGCGGTTGAAGGTAGTGACACCGAGCGTGACGCGGCCCTGGGGACGCCCCTCATCCGGAACAGACCAGTGCGCGCCTTTAAGCGTCATGCCCTCGCCACCGGCGATGAGATCGAACCAGTACCAGCCGCCGTCGCCGAATGGAGCCAGCGTCAACTCAAAGTCATTGCTGGATGTTCCTTCGACGAGGATGGAGTCGACGCGCTGGGAGGCACCCCGGGCGTTGGAACGGTAAACAATGACCGTCCCCTCGCCTTCTGTTTCAAGATGCAGAACGGTCTTCGTAGCGACAGTCCACTTGCGCCAGTAACTGGCCGGGAATGCGTTGAAGTAGGAACCGAATGAGAGTCGCTCACCGCGGCGAACCAGCACAGAGCCCCGGTCCAGGATGTCTTCAGGGTGCAGCTTCCGCGCCATGCCAACAGCTTGTACGACGGCGGTGCTTCCGCCCTCTTCCTTCTGCACCTTGTTGGTGTCAGGGTCCACGTACAGCGGAAGGGTATCGAGGTCGCGGTTCGCGGGGAAGATCACGCGCTGTACGACGCGCAGGTTATCTTCGCTCGAAGTCCGGGTTTCAGTGGTGGTCATAGCAGTCGTCTGGCTTTCGTTTGTAGTAGCCGTCATGCGTCCACTCCCCCGCTTTCAAGCTTGGCGCCGCCCGTGAAGTGCGGCTTGATCTTGTTGTCAAACATAGAAAGGGCAGACCCAATCGCCATGTGCATGTCGAGGTACTTGTAGGTCCCCAAGCGCCCACCGAACAGAACAGACTTCTCGCCTCGGGCGAGGTCACGGTAAGCAAGCAACTTCTGGCGGTCGTCAGAAGTGTTCACGGGGTAGTACGGTTCGTCACCCTTTTCCGCAAAACGGGAGAACTCACGCATGATGACAGTTGCATCTTTGGTGTAGTCCCGTTCGGGGTGGAAGTGCCGGAATTCGTGGATGCGCGTATAGGCGGCGTCGGCATCCGGGTAGTTCATTACGGAACATCCCTGGAAGTCCTCGATGGGAAGGACTTCCTCTTCGAGGTCAATGGTGCGCCACGAAAGGTCGCCTTCAGCGTAGTCGAAGTAGCGGTCCACCGGACCCGTGTAGATGACCGGCACCTGGCCGAGGACCGAGGACCTGCCGTATTCGCCGTCGTCGAAGAAATCGGCGTTCAGGATGACTTCAATGTTCGGGTGATCAGCCATACGTTCGATCCAGGCGGTGTAGCCGTCAACAGGCAGACCTTCGTAGCTGTCATTGAAGTAGCGGTTGTCATAGTTGTAGCGAACAGGAAGCCGCGAAATGATCTCAGCCGGCAGGTCCTTCGGATCCGTCTGCCATTGCTTACCCGTGTAGTGCTTGATGAAGGCCTCGTACAGAGGGCGGCCAATCAGTTGAATGCCCTTGTCGTTGAGGTTCTGAGGATCAGTTCCGGCCAGTTCGCCGGCCTGCTCAGCGATGAGGGCCTTTGCCTCAGTCGGACTCATTGCCGAACGGAAGAACTGGTTAATGGTGCCCAGGTTGATGGGCATCGGGTACACCTCGCCCTTGTGGCTGGTGTAGACCTTGTGCTGGTAGCTGGTGAACTTGGTAAACCGGTTCACATATTCCCAGACTCGTTCGTTCGAGGTGTGGAAGAGGTGGGCGCCGTAACGGTGCACCTCAATCCCAGTCTGCGCCTCGTTCTCGCTGTAGGCGTTTCCTCCAATATGGTGGCGGCGATCAAGCACCGCGACCTTCAGCCCCAACTCGGTAGCGGCGCGTTCTGCAATGGTCAGGCCAAAGAAACCCGAGCCGACGACGACGAGATCAGCGTTCACAAACTCTCCTGTGTATTGGCGTGCGGGCACAGAAATGCCCACGTCTACTGGTCAAGGCTACCCGACAAGGCACGGGTTCCCTGTATCCGGGGCGGCTTACGGTGGCAGTGGGCCGCCCCGGCAAACGGCAAAGGGAAGCTGGCCAATGGCCAACTCCCCTTTATTGCCTTGCTTGATGTTGCTGCTTCAGAGCGTGATGACTGAGCCGGACTTGGCGGAATCCAAAACGGCTTCTGCGACCCTCAAAGTCTCCAGTCCTTCCGCCATCGTCACGATGTTGAGGGACTTTCCGAGAACTGCGTCGCGGAACGCCTCGTGCTCCATCTTGAGGGGCTCGCGCTTAGCCAAGGCAAAGCGGGTCGAGGAACCCTCCGAAACACCGCGGAAGGCCGCAACGGAATCCCAATCCGTCTGGAATGTCCCGTTCTCAACGAAGGTCAAGTCGGCGGAAATGGTGTCCGCGATAAAGGCGCCGCGTTCGCCAAGAACCACGGTGGTCCGCTCTTTCATGGGCGAGAGCCAGTTGACAATGTGATTTGTCACCACTCCGCTCTTCAGATGGCCAATAGCCGTGACCATGTCCTCGTGCTCACGACCGCTGCGGGAAGTGGTGTGCGCAACAACGTTGATGAAGTTACTCTGGGCAAGCCATGCCGTGAGATCGATGTCGTGGGTTGCCAGGTCCTTGACCACCCCGACGTCGGCAATGCGCGCCGGGAACGGTCCTTGCCGCCTGGTGCTGATTTGGTAGACCTCGCCCAAATCGCCGTTCTCCAGCCGGTCCCGAAGACTCTGCAGCGACGGATTGAAGCGCTCAATGTGTCCAACTGCTCCAATGAGTCCCCTGGACTCAAAAGCCTCGGCGATGCGTCGGCCGGACTCGGAATCGTTGGCGATCGGCTTTTCAACGAGGCAGTGAACGCCGGCGTCAGCGAGCTGAAGCGCAACCTCCTCGTGAAGGATGGTGGGCACGGCAGCTACGGCCATGTCGATGCCTTGGGCAATCAGCTCTTCGACCGTGTTGAACACAGTCAGGCCGTCGGCGACGTTGTGGGGGTCCCCGAAGGAATCCGCAACGGCCACCAGATCAACGCCTTCAAGCTCGCGGATAACGCGTGCGTGGTGGCGGCCCATCATGCCCAGGCCGATGAGGCCGGCGCGCAAATTGGCCACTAGCTGCCTGCCTTTGCAATGGCGTTCACGGCAGCAACGATGCGCTCCAGGTCGTCCTGGCTCAGCGACGGGTGTACAGGAAGGGACAGGACGCTCGCGGCGGCTTCTTCAGTAACAGGAAGGTCGTCCGAGGTCTGGAAGGGCGCAAGTCGGTGGTTGGGGATGGGGTAATAGACGCCGCACCCTACGTTGTATTCCTCCCGCAAGGCCTTCGCGAAACCGTCGCGGTCCTCAGCGATGCGGATGGTGTACTGGTGGTAAACGTGTTCGTACCCGGCAGCAACCTTCGGAGTAACGACGCCTTCGATGTTCGCATCGAAGAAGGCAGCGTTCTCCTGGCGGGTCTTGGTCCAGCCATTTACCTTCGTCAACTGAACGCGGCCAATGGCAGCATGGATGTTGGTCATGCGGCAGTTGAAGCCGACCAGTTCGTTTTCGTACTGACGTTCCATGCCCTGGTTGCGAAGCAACCGCAGCCTGCGTTCGACGTCGGCCAGGCCCGTGCTGACCATGCCGCCCTCACCGGAAGTCATGTTCTTGGTGGGGTAAAGGCTGAACATTGCAAAGTCGCCGAAGGTGCCTACCTTGCGACCATTGACTGCGGCGCCATGCGCCTGGGCAGCGTCCTCGAACACCTTCACACCATGCTTTGAAGCAAGAGCACCGATGGCGTCAACGTCGAACGGGTGCCCGTAAAGGTGAACCGGCATAATGGCCGCCGTGCGGTCCGTGATTTTGGACTCGACGGACGCGGGGTCCAGGGTGTAGTGGTCCAAGTCAACATCCGCGAATACGGGGGTCGCGCCCGTCAGCGCCACAGAGTTGGCAGTAGCCGCAAACGTGAACGACGGAACAATAACTTCATCGCCGGGGCCAATGCCGGCCGCCAGCAAGCCGAGGTGCAGGCCAGATGTCCCGGAGTTAACGGCAACCGAAGCCCTGCCGTCAAGGAGGACTTGCGAGAATTCCTGCTCGAAGGACGCAACCTCCGAACCCTGGGCGAGCTGACCGGAGGCCAGCACGGCATCTACGGCCTTGCGTTCCTCATCGCCGATGATGGGCTTGGCGGGGGGAATGAATTCGGGGCTCATGCCTCTACCTCTCGAAGGATCTCGTTCTGTTCAACATATGTAGCGCCGGTCTCAGGACATACCCAGTTCTCGCCGCTGCGCTGTAGCGGGAAACCAGCTTTGCCGACCCAACCATGGCGCTTGGCCGGAACTCCGACCATCAGGGCAAAATCAGGGACGTCTTTGGCAACAACTGCACCGGCGGCAACTGTGGCCCACCGCCCAATCGTCACAGGAGCGACGCAAACTGCACGGGCGCCGATGGAAGCACCTTCACGGATGGTGACGCCGACAGGCTCCCAGTCGTGAGCGCTCTTCAGGCTGCCGTCCGGGCTAACGGCTCGGGGGTAGGTGTCATTTGTCAGCACTACAGCAGGGCCAATGAAGACACCGGCTTCCAGTTCCGCGGGCTCGTAGACGAGGGCATAATTCTGAACTTTGCAGTTGTCCCCCATCTTGACTCCGGTGCCAATGTACGCACCACGCCCCACGATGCAATTGACGCCTAACTCGGCCTGCTCGCGGACTTGGGCGAGATGCCAAATCTTTGATCCATCACCAATTACCGCCTTGTCTGAAACATCGGCGCTCTCCGCAACCACTATCACCGGTGAAGGTCCTTCCTCATTGAGCACACGCGACAACGAGATTCATCTTAGCTGAGACACCATGCCTCAGCGTCAAAGGGCCTAAGCGGCGTGGGATTGCCGGAGTTGTCCACATACACGCTGATGAGAGCAGCGGTCCGGCGCCCAAGTCCATAACGTCGATGGTGGCGACCGCCGAGAAACAGCACACCCGTTAAATTCGAGATGCCAGGAGGAGTTATGACCTTGGAGTGCACATTGGTGCGTGGCCCGGGTGCTGCGGGGTGGTCAGCCCCGGAAGAATTGACCATCGCCGTGGCCAACGGTGTTTCCGGCCTCCACCTTCAAAGCCTCCTCCAGGAGCATCGCGGGACCGGCAACCTCTCGGTGGACGGACGCGATCTGTCCACTCTCACTGTGGGGTTGCCGCCCCTGGTAACAGGCGCCGTCATCGTGGAGGGCCAGGTGCCCCGCGCGGACCGGGAACCGTCGTCCCTCCCGTTGATGCTGTTGACCCATTCCGGCCCCAGCGCCGGTAGCGTGTTCCAGCTTAAGCGCGGCCGGTTCATCATCGGCAGGGGCCTCGTCGACATTCAGGTGGCGGATCCGGGCATGTCCCGTGAACATGCCGTCCTGGAGGTGTCCAGCACCACCCTGACGCTGCATGAAGTCAAGGCCTCCAGCCCTGTGGTGGTGGATGGGCAGCCCAAGCGACGTGAATCACTGACCTCCGGGCAAACGGTTCAGTGTGGAAACTCCACCTTCTCGGTGTTGGCGGAATGTGGCCCATTCCCCATGATCTCGAACGATGCCGGCCGCTCCGTCGCGAACCCTATCGAAGTGCCCTTCGCTCGGAGCACAGGCAACCGAATTAGCCTCGCACTGACGGCAGCGCTCCCTTTGATTGCGGGAGTTGGCTTAGCCGTTGCCACCGGAATGTGGATGTACCTGGGATTCACGGTCATTTCCGCAGTCACTCTCCTTGTTCCCCTGATCACCGGTCACAGGAGTCGCCGGGAATGTAGAAGGGCTGTTACGCGGGCTGTCCTCGAGGACACCGATCGGCGCCGTCACAGCTCGCCATCTGCCGCCGAGATGGTGATGGCTGCCCACAGGAGGTCTGATGCTATGCGCCAAGCGGTTCCGAATGCCATCCAGGGGATGACCCGTTTGCCGTTGGCTGCAGGCCCCCAGGCCGGAGGCGGTGACGAACCACTGGGTGCGTGGGTCCGGCTGGGCATCACTGCGGCCGTGGCAAATATTCGGTTGGTGCCGGACGATCCTCAGTTCCGTCCGCCGCCCATTGGTGCTGCGGCCATGACGTTGGATCCAGGGCATCCTGTGGTTGGTCTTAGGGGTCACCCTGCCCATGTGGATGCTCTGCTCCGCTTCATTGTTGTCCAGCTGAGCAGCTACCCCTGTGCGGCTGAGTTGCCTGTGATTATCGTCGGGCCGGTGGAGCGGCTGCCCCTGAGCGCACGGTTCATGCCGGGGGTAACCCTGGTTACCCACCAGGGTGCAGCTCTGACGGCCCTCCACCGGCAGAAAGACTTCCGCAGCGGAAGGCTGATCTTTATTGCCGATCCGGCCCGCGACAGGACTGACCTCCCTGAGCCGTTGTTGGACGCCGCCAGCAGCGCGGGATGGCAGGTGATCTATTGCTCTTCTTCGCCCGACCATGCCTGGCCCACCATCGACCTCTCACCCTCAGGTACTTCAGGGCACGTGGTGTTTGGCGGCGAGCGCCAACACTTTGTTCCGGACCTTGTTCCGGACTCCGTCTTTGACGGGTACTGCCGAAATGTGGCTGCGATGTCAGGTTTGGAGGATTCCGCCAGAGACGACGGTGTTCCTGATTGGTGTTCTCTGAATGAGCTGCTTCCATCCGGACAGCGGAGAATCCTTCGACGCTGGGATGAGCCCACATTGCACAACGGGCTCAGGGCAGTACTGGGCCAAGGTCAGGACGGATGGGTGACCTTCGATTTCAAGAGTGACGGCCCCCATCTTTTGGTTGCAGGAACCACAGGCTCCGGTAAGTCCGAACTCCTCCGGACGCTCATAGCATCCATGGCTTTGAGCTATTCTCCGGAACACACAACCTTCTTCTTCCTGGATTTCAAGGGCGGCTCGGGCTTGCGCCCTCTAGCCGGTCTTCCACATTGTGTTGGCTTTCTGACGGATCTTGGTGCCCAGCATCTGGATCGTGCTCTGGCTTCACTCAGGTCAGAGATCCGGTACCGCGAAGAGCTGTTCGCCAAGGCGGGAGCATCGGACCTGGCACACTATCGGCGCTCCCCTGCCGGCCAATCCACGGTGCTCCCTCACCTCGTGGTGGTCATCGATGAGTTCCGGATGTTGATTGACGACGCCCCGGGTGCCCTCCGCGAGCTCATGCGGGTGGCCACTATAGGAAGGTCCCTGGGCATTCACCTTGTGATGGCAACTCAGCGGCCCCAAGGAGCGTTGACTGCCGATATCCGGGCAAATGTGACGTCGAGTATCGCGCTCCGAGTGCAGTCCGACAGCGAGTCCATGGACATCATCAATTCCAAGGCTGCAGCGTCGATACCTGTCGCCGCCCCGGGCCGGGCGTTTCTTGCCAAGGCCTCGAGCAAGCCGCAAGAGTTCCAAGCCGCGACTCTTGCCTTTGATCCTGACCTGCAAATACCTGACGGACCGCTCCGCGAAAACCAATCCCAGCGCGTGCAGGCGACTGCGCAGGCTCTGCAGCAAAACCATGCAGTCAAACCTGTGAACCGTCATCAGGATGCCCTCTCGGATGCATGCGCGCTACAGCTCGTTTCGGCTGTCCAGGACGCCTGGCAGTTCCTCAGCCGGCCTCTCCCGCGGCAGCCTGTCGCAGCACCGCTGCCCACTTCGATCCCATGGCAGACCCCAATGCCCTCAACGTTAACCTCCCCGACCCTGCAGAATTCCGTGACAGCGCCATGGGCCGTTGGGCCAGTGGCCTTGGCAGACGTGCCGTCCCAGCAACGCGTCGACCCCCTGTTCTGGTTCCCTGCCGAGCATGGCCACTTGGCGATGATCGGCAGTGCCGCAAGTGGCTTACACGATTGTTTCCGGGCTACCTCGGCCATGTTCGCTGCCCAAGGACCCCAACCGCACGTCTATGTTCTGGACGGCGCCGGCTTCATGAGTGAACCCGCAGGACAGGGAAGGATCGGGGCCATCGCTGGCCTGCACCAAGTACAACTTGCCTCGCGTGTGTTAAGGCGACTTGCTGAAGAAATGGAAATTCGACGTTCAGCACGGGGCGCCGACCGCACCAACAAACCCCTGGGCTTGATTATCACTGGGTGGTGTTCCTGGGCAGCCAGCTTCCGGGCCGGGCCGTTCGCCTGGGCAGAGGCTGTTCTGCAGGACATAGTCAGGGACGGCGGTCCCCTGGGCATCATTGTGCTGATTTCCGGTGAACGGGAACTGGTCAGCTCACGGTTCTTTGCCGCGATTCAGAATCGCGCTTTTTTTCCTTGCGGGTCCACGGAGGAGTCGCGCTTTCACTGGCCGCGGCTTCCGGAGGTGGAAGCCATTCCCGGACGCTCAGTTCTCACGGGAAGCTGGGTCGACGGGCAAACCATGGTGGCACAATTTCGGCAAGCCCCTTACGAAGGATCTTGGCCATACCTCGATCTCACCTCATCGCCACCGCCGTTCAGGGTTCTCCCGCTCCCGGATCACCTCAGCACACGGGAATTCCAAGATCGGCTCTTGGAAGCCCGCACGGACCGGCTCCTTCCAGAACAGGCCCTGACGCGTCTTGACCGGGGTCTGGTGGACCAGGATGCGGATCCCGTCTTGTGGATCGGACTTGGTGGTGACGAAGGTACGCCTGTATCGCTGCCGCTACGGGCAGGAGGAGTGAGCACGATTCTTGGAGGTCGAGGGACGGGGAAGAGCTCAGCGCTGGGGTCGCTGCAAACCCTCAATCCGTTGATTCCCTGGATAACCCCCGGTGACCGAACCTCCCACGACGAATTCTGGGCGTCGGCCGAACGCGAAGTAGATGCCGGAAACCTGGACCCAAAAAGCGTGCTGCTGGTGGATGACGCCGATTCCTTGGACGTCCAGGGGCGACAGGCTTTGGCTGCCTTGTACGGAAAAGTACATGGAATCGTGCTGACAGCCACGCCTGGACCAGGTCTTCTGCATCATTTGCCGCTGGCCCGGGAAGTGCAGAGCATCCGGATGGGATTGGTTTTGGCTCCGGGTTCACCACACGACGGCGAAATGCTCGGAGTGCGGCTTGACGTCGATTCAACAGTACGCCCGGGCCGCGGCTTCATCGTGAACGGAACGGACATGCGGCCATTTCAAGGAGCATTCTCAAAGGACTTCCCACCCCGCGGCTTATCCCGCTATTGAGATGCCGGCCTGCATGAGGCGTACCTGCTCACAGCGCGCGGGACGACCCGCCAACGCGCGACGCAAAGCCAACGACGTCCTTTTGGAACAAGAACACGATCGCAGCCAAGGCAGGGACGATCATCGCCAGCCCTTGCAGCACCAGCCCCCCGGTCATCGTCGGGAAGCCAATAGTTAGAACAAACAATTGGGCCACAAGCGCTGCCGCGCGAGTCCACCTGTATCCACGGAAAAGGAAATGGCCTACAGCAAACAACCACGCTGAAAACGCAACAAGGAGGCCGAGCGTGAACACGGCACCCCAGAAGTTGAGTACCGGAGCCCCCGTCAGCAGTTCGTATGCATACCAGGCAGCGGCGCCAAGGAGCGCAAGCGCTTCCAGCACCACCACCACTGAGATGACCACAATGCCCCTCGGCCGGCGGCTGTCATTGGCAGCGTTGCTTGTGGCATGCGCCTGCTGGTTGGAATCGTCGTTTCCATCGGGTCCGGAGGCAGGCTGGGCAGGGTTTATGGGAGGTCTTGACACACTGGCACACTACCGGACATAGTCATCTAGCAGTGAGGGCACTGGCGGCTGATGTGATGCATCGCTCACGGATTCCGGGCATTTCGACCACTAACACCCCTTGTTTACAAGGCGTTAACATGAAACGCTTGACTCAGACGACCAAGGGGGCCCATGCGGGCCCCTTTCCTTTGGAGCCTCTCGTGAATGTTTTCACAAAAGGCCCTATCTAGTTCTCACGAATGGAGTGACTGATCAGCATGGATTGGCGTAATCGCGCAGCCTGCCTCGACAAGGACCCGGAGCTCTTCTTCCCAGTCGGCAACACCGGACCAGCACTTCTGCAGATCGAGGAAGCAAAAAGCGTCTGCCGCCGCTGCCCTGTCGTGGACACTTGCCTACAGTGGGCATTGGAGTCAGGTCAGGACGCCGGTGTTTGGGGCGGCATGAGTGAAGACGAGCGTCGTGCACTCAAGCGTCGTGCCGCACGTGCACGCCGGGCTTCCTAGCTCACAGGATCACGAAAGGCCGCGGACCATTGGTCCGCGGCCTTTCTGTGTTTATGGCCAGACCCCGGAGTCGCAGCTCGGTAGGTTTGGCTTCTGGAAACTAGACCCGCGCCAGGTTCAGGACGATCTCCACGGCAGTGCCTCCGCCCTCGCGTGGGCTCCACTGGATCGATCCGCCAAGCTCGCTGGTTACCAGCGTGCGAACGATCTGCAAGCCAAGGCCCTCTGTGTACTGGCCTTCGGGCAACCCGACGCCGTCGTCGGCAATAGTTACGGTAAGGAATTCGTCATTTCCGTCCCCATCGGCCCGATCGGCCAGCAACCACACGGTTCCAGTACGCCCCTCCAGTCCGTGCTCAACAGCATTGGTGACCAGTTCGTTGATAACCAAGGCCAAGGGAGTAGCAAAATCGCTGGGCAACTCGCCGAACAGGCCAGAACGTTCCGTGCGAACCTGCTGTGACGGCGAGGCCACCTCAGCGGACAACCGGAATTGGCGCCCGATCAATTCGTCAAAGTCGACGCTCTGGGTGAGTCCTTGCGACAGGGTCTCGTGGACGAGCGCGATGGTGGCGACGCGACGCATAGCCTGTTCCAGACCTTGTTTCGCTTCGTCGCTCACCATCCGCCGTGATTGCATTCGCAGTAGGGCTGCCACAGTCTGAAGGTTGTTCTTGACCCTGTGATGGATTTCGCGGATGGTGGCATCCTTGGTGACCAGCTCCATTTCCCGACGACGCAATTCCGACACGTCACGGCATAGGACCAGTGCACCAAAACGGTGCTGCTCGTCGCGCAATGGAATGGCCCGCAGGGAAAGACTGACGCCCCGCGATTCAATCTCGCTGCGCCATGGCATGCGGCCGGTGACAACTAGTGGCAACGTCTCATCGACCATGCGCCGGTCTTTGAGCAGGCCGGCAGTTACTTCCGCCAATGAGCGACCCTCCAACGACTCAACTTCACCTAGGCGACGGAAGGCAGAAACACCGTTGGGGCTGGCGTACTGCACGATTCCGTCGGCGTCGAGCCGGATGAGCCCATCACCAACGCGCGGCGCGCCGCGGCGGGACCCTGTTGGAGAAGCGAAGTCCGGCCACAAACCCAGTGTGCCCATCCGCAAAAGGTCGTAGGCACACTGGCGATAGGTCAGCTCCAGCCGCGACGGCATCCGGGAGCTGGACAAGTCCATGTGGGACGTCACAACGGCAAGCGTCCTACCGTTGCGCACCATGGGTACGGCTTCCACGCGCAGCGCCATCTCGCTGCTCCAACTCGTTTCACTGGAGCGTTCAATAGCGCGGCTGTTCCACGCCTTATCAACCAAGGGCCGAAGATCCGAGCGGATGCCCTCCCCCACGAAGTCCGCATGGAACACCGTGTGGGATGTCGACGGACGGACGTGGGCGAGGGCAATATATCCGTATTCGGGGTGCGGAAACCAGAGCGCCAGGTCCGCGAAAGCCAAGTCAGCGACCATTTGCCAGTCACCGACGAGGAGGTGCAGCCATTCGGCATCTCCAGGCCCGAAATCAGCGTGTTCCCTGATGGGGTCCGTAAAGATTGCCACTGCACCTCCATTTGCGACGCCGGGACGTGTCCCTAGCGTCGGACGATTGACCTCAAGAGCCTTAATGCTACCGACAGTGAAGCCATGTCGTCGGCCTCGAGTGCGTTGACCTCATCAAACATGGTCTTGGCACGTCCGAGTTGCTCGGCATTTTGCTCTTCCCACGCCTTCAGGCGATATTCTGCCAAGGCTCCGGATTCCGTCGACTCAAGGACCGACGTCGTCATATCTGCCACCGTTGAGTACAAATCGTCCCGAAGGGCGGCCCGTGCCAACGCCTGCCAGCGATCATCGCGTGGCAAGGAACTGATGCGTTCGAGCAGCGAGTCAACGTGGAAACGGTTGAAAACGGTGTAGTAGACGTGAGCGACGTCCTCAACGCCCTCATTGCCTGTCTGGGCAATACGGGCGATGTCCAGAAGGGCGTAGCTTTCGAACAGTTCCGCCCATCGGTGGGCGAGGTGCTCGGGCAGTTCCCAGCCCTTGGCTTTATCCAGCCAGCCGGAAATACGGACCTTGTCCTCACCCCGGAGGTAGTCAAGAAGCTTTGCCCGCAACGGGGCCATCATCGGCTTGAACGATTCCACCACGGCTGAAATAGGCTGTGACGCCATCCCCTGGCCCAGGACCCACCGAACCGCCCGGTCAAGCAGGCGGCGGATGTCCAGGTGGACTTCACTCCAGTGCTCTGTGGGGAAGGAGGCGGGCAGGGCGTTCAACTCGGCAACCATCGGATCGAGGTCATAGATTTCACGCAGGGCCACAAAGGCCTTCGCAACGGCAACCTCATTGGCTGACGTTTCTTCTATGGCACGGAACGCGAACGTAATACCGCCAAGGTTGATGATGTCGTTGGCGACAACAGTAGCGATGATCTCTCGCCGCAAGGGGTGCGTGTCCAGCTCTGCGTCGAACTTTTCCCTCAGTTGCTTTGGGAAGTAGTTGCGGATGGTGTCCGCAAACCAAGGATCATCTGCAAGGTTGCTGTCGCGTAGCGCTGCACCCAATTCGATCTTCGCGTAGGCAGCCAGGACTGCCAGCTCCGGCGACGTCAGGCCTTGCCCGTGCTCCAACCTTTCGCGCAGGGTGTCCGTCGTGGGCAGTGCTTCAAGATCGCGCTTCAGGTCGGCGGACTTCTCCAGCCAATCCATGAGTCGCTCGTAGCTCGGACTCCAGTCAGCAACCCGGGTCCGGTCATTGAGCAACAGAATGTTTTGGTCGATGTTGTCCTGAAGGACCAGCCGTCCCACTTCATCGGTCATATCGGCAAGGAAGGACGCCCGCTCAGCGGCCTCCAGCTTGCCTGCCGCCACCATACGGTCAACGAAGATCTTGATGTTGACCTCGTGGTCCGAGCAATCAACACCAGCGGAGTTGTCGATGGCATCCGTATTAAGGATGACTCCTTGCAGCGCGGCCTCAATGCGACCCCGCTGGGTCAAACCGAGGTTGCCACCTTCACCCACTACCTTGACCCGCAGGTCCCGGCCGTCAACGCGAATCGCATCATTGGCTTTGTCGCCCACGGCTGCATGGGTCTCGGTGCTCGCCTTGACGTACGTGCCGATACCGCCGTTGTAGAGCAGGTCTGCCGGAGCCAGCAATATCGCGCGGAGAAGATCCGGGGGGCTTAGCTGCGTGGTTCCCTCAGGCAAGCCCAAGGCCTTGCGGACCTGGTCCGAGACCGGGATACTCTTCGCTTGCCTCGCATACACGCCGCCGCCATCGCTGATGAGCGAGCGGTCGTAGTCGTCCCAGGAAGACCGGGGCAGCTCGAACAGCCTCTGCCTCTCAGCGAACGAGGCTGCAGCATCCGGTGCCGGATCAAGGAAGATGTGACGGTGGTCAAAAGCGGCAAGCAGGCGAATGTGCCGGGAAAGTAGCATTCCGTTGCCAAAGACGTCACCGGACATGTCTCCGACACCCACCACGGTGAATTCTTCGGTCTGGGTATCCAGATCGAGTTCACTGAAGTGCCTCTTGACCGATTCCCAAGCGCCGCGCGCCGTGATTCCCATGGCCTTGTGGTCATAACCGACGGACCCGCCTGAGGCGAATGCGTCACCAAGCCAGAAACCATACTCGGCTGCCAGCCCGTTCGCTGTATCGGAGAACGTCGCCGTGCCCTTATCCGCAGCCACAACAAGATACGAGTCGTCGCCGTCATGTCGAACGACATCCGACGGCGGTACCAGCCGTTCGCCTTCCGCTGACGTCACGAGGTTGTCAGTGATGTCCAACAAGCCTCGAATGAAGGTCTTATAGCTCTCGATTCCTTCAGCCATCCATGCCGCGCGGTCCACTGCCGGGTTCGGCAGTTTCTTGGCAAAGAAGCCACCCTTGGCGCCGGTGGGAACGATGACAGCATTCTTCACCGTCTGGGCCTTGACGAGGCCGAGGATTTCCGTGCGGAAATCTTCCCTCCGGTCCGACCAGCGGAGGCCGCCACGGGCCACCTTGCCAAACCTGAGGTGAACACCCTCCACCCTCGGCGAGTAGACCCAGATCTCGAACATCGGCCGCGGGAAGGGCAGGCCATCGATCGATGTGGGGTCCAGTTTGAAACTGAGGTAGTCCTTGTTCTGGAAGTAGTTGGTCCGCAGCGTCGATTCGATGAGGTTCACGAAGGTTCGCAGCACGCGGTCCGCGTCCAGGGTGGCAACCTGCTCAATCGAGTCTGCCAGGGCTGCCCGTGCAGCGCCTTGGCGTTCTGCCCGCAAATCCTCAGGCACAGCAGGATCGAAGCGCGCGGAGAAGAGGTCGTTGAGACCCCTTGCGACGTCGGGATTGGCCAGCAATGTGTCGGCGATGAATCCGAACGAGTTGGTGTTGCCCATTTGGCGCATGTACTTGGCATACGCACGGAGCACCACCACCTGGCGCCAGTGCATGCCTTCGCGGAGAACCAATCGGTCAAAGTTGTCCGACTCCACAGCTCCCGTGACGGCAGCACCAAAGGAATCACTCAGCAGGTCACCGGTCGCGAGGGGATCAACTCCCGCGGGATACTTGAGGCCGAGGTCGTACAGGAAGAAATCGCGATGATCGGCGGTCTCGATCTCGAAGGGCCGCTCATCCAAAACCTCAAGTCCAAGGTTGTGGAAGTACGGGAGGATCTGGCTCAGGCTCTTGGGTTCCATCAAGTAGAGCTTGACGCGGGCATCTTCTTCCAGTGCCTCGCCGGCACCTTCAGGCAGATATACGTGAACACCCGGTTTTACCTGCTTGGCAGCTTCACCGATCCGCTCCGCCTGGGCGCCATACTTCTCGAAGCGCTCAATGTCTTCAAGGGCGTCTTCAACTTCGTAGTCCACCCGGTAACCCGCAGGGAACGCTTCCGCCCAAAGCGCAGACAGGATGTCTGCATTCTCGGCAGGACGGTGCTCCCGCAGGACCTCCGCAACACCTTCGCTCCAGGAGCGCGAGGCCCTCATCAGGCGGTGCTCGAGTTCTTCGACGTTGACTTCTGCCAATTCAGCGGTGCGCGGCAACCTGATCCTGAAGAACACACGGGCCAGCGCCGACTCAGTGATCCGGGCCTCGTAATCGATACTTTCGGCATGGAAAGTTTCCCGGAGTTCCTGCTCGATCCGGAGGCGGACACTGGTGGTGTAACGGTCGCGGGGCAAGTAAACCACAGCCGACATGAAACGGCCGTAAATGTCAGGGCGGAGGAACAACTTGGTCCGCCGGCGTTCCTGCAGTCGCTGAATGCCCGTAGCCGTAGCAGCCAGGTCGGGAATCTCGATCTGGAACAGTTCGTCGCGGGGGTAGGTTTCGAGGATGCCCAGCAAGTCCTTGCCCGAGTGGGAGTCAATCGGGAATCCGGCGTTCCGCAGAACGGCATCGACCTTGTCGCGAACAATGGGGATGCTGCGAACAGATCCGGTGTAGGCGCTGGTCGCGAACAGCCCAATGAAACGACGTTCCCCATTGACGTTGCCCAAGGCGTCGAAACTCTTGACCCCGATGTAGTCGAGATAGGCAGGCCTGTGGACGGTGGAGCGGGAGTTCGCCTTGGTGATCACCAAAGCCCGCTTCTCCCTGGCGCGCTTCCGCCCTGCATCTGTGAGGTGCTGGACCTGACGGGTGGAGTCGCCTGCACGGAGGAGTCCAAGTCCGCTGTCTTCACGCAGCTGCAGGACGTCCTCGCCGTCTTCGTCAACGAGGTCGTATTCGCGGTATCCAAGGAAAGTGAAGTTGCCGTTGTCCAGCCACCGCAGGAGATCCTGCGCCTGACGGAGTTCGGCGACTTGTTCAGGATGGGATATGCCGCCCAGGGCCTCGGCCAATTCGAGAGCCTTGCTTCTCATCTTCGGCCAGTCCTCGACTGCGGCCCTGACATCTCCAAGTACGCGCTGCAGGCCGGCGATCAATTCCCCGCGGGCCTCATCGCTGACCCTGTCAATTTCGACCGCAATCCATGATTCCATGTGCGATGCGTTGTCACCGTCGCCCAGGAGGTGCGCAACGCTGGGAAGCGCAGCCGTATCACCACTGGAAATTCCAACGTTTGAAGGGACCCTCGAAATCTTACGGAGTTCTCCGGAGACCCGGTCGCGGGTGACCACAAACAAGGGGTGCATCACCAATCGGATGGCGCAGTTCTGGCGAACAAGCTCCGCGTTAACAGAGTCCACCAGGAAAGGCATGTCGTCCGTGACAATGTAGACGACACTTCTGTCGGCTTCACCGGCGATTTCAACAACGGCGTTGCCGGGGAGTCGGGACTGGGCAACGTCCCTGTGGTTGGATGCCCGCGATATCAGGAGTTCAGCCGAATACGCGCGGGAGTCCTCCTCTGCGAGGTGCTCATAGTAGTCACCGAAGAACCCTTCACGAACAACTGCTGCATCGGACCGATCCTCCACGCTGGATCCTGACGACATCGACAAACGCCTCCATCACATGTTGATTGCTGCGACTCTGCAGCCCACAATTTGAGCCTAGCGCTTATGCAGTCCCAAAGCTCTGGTAGTTCGACCAAAGGAATTCCGATTTTGCTGGACAGGCGCACATACGAGCCCAGCGATGGCCATCCGTAGCTCCGAGTCCGGCGCGACTTCCAGTAGTACTGACCCAGAGAGCAATGCGGCATCGCACGCCGCCGGATCGGCCGGGAGGTACGCGTCTATTCCCATTCCCGGGCCATACCGGACCCACGCATCTTCCAATTGCTGGCGCGGCGAACGCCCCGCGGCAGCCCTCCTTACCTTGTTCAGCACCACACGAGCACTGACCTGAGGCACAACAGCTTCCAACTCCGCCAAGCCCCGGACCAATCGCGGCACCCCGATAGCGTCCGCCGTACCCACGGCGAACACGACGTCGGCCAGCTCCAGGCTGCGCAGCGTGGCCGCATTCCGCCGGGGAGCCATACTGTCAAAGCTCAGCTCTTCGTCCGCTTCGAGGCAAAAGCCCACATCCACCACAATGACGTCCGCTATTTGCCGGGCTTGTTCCAGTACTGCGGACAGTGCTGCCGCCCGGAGTTCTGTCCACCGGTCAGCACGCGTCGTCCCGGTGAGAACGCGGAATGAGCCGCGCTTGGTGAACACCTGAATGGCCGCCCCCTCAAGCGCTTTGACGTCGAGCAAGCCTTGATCCGCCAGCCGGCATGCCAAGGCCAACCCTGCCGATTCGTCCAGCAATCCGAGGGCGGCAGCCACACTTGCACCGTAGCTGTCCGCATCCACGAGGATGACGGATTGTCCATCGGCCGCCAACTCCGCTGCCATATTGACGGCCAGCAGTGTCCTGCCCGGCGCACCCACGGGTCCCCATACGGCATAGATCTTTCCTGGGTTCTTCGACCAATCCTCGGCGATGTCAGCGACAGGCGCCGGCAATGGATCCGCACCGGCATCAGAGAAGCCCGCATGAAGCCCCGAGCCCAGTCGCCCGCGCGATTGGTCACGGCCAACTGCCTCGGAAATTGTGGAAGCCAGCGCAGCCGGCTCAATCCCGGAAGCTGCCGCTACGACGCCAATGGAATGCAATCGAGCCATCTCGACGGGGTCGTCCGTCAGGGCCACGATCATGACGCCAACTGCGCCGAGCCGATCGACCAACGTGGTTGTGAGTTCCCCGCTGCCTTCCGCCACAACGGCCGCCACGGCGAGGCCGCTTTGGCAGGCAGCAATGAGTTCAGTCAGTTCCTCACACCGGCGCACCACAGTAACTGGACCTTGAAGACGCTCCAACCCTTCAACCACGGCTTCTTGTGATGGGCCAACAGTGACTACTGGAATACTCATTGACGTGAACCTGAAGGGTTCCAAACAACGGAGATTTTGGCCTTGTTCGCAAGCGCCCCGAGCAATTTGGGCATCTGATCATTGGTCACCAGCACGAGAACCACAGTCGTCTTTGAGGCCCCCAAAGTTGTGGAGCCGGATGTCACCTGTGCAATTTCGGCACCCGGAAGCAGCAACTGCGGCGCTTCATACGCACTGCTCGCCCCAGGATTTGCGACCCAGACGTCCACCCTGGCGCCGGCGACTGCCTGCTCAGGCAGTTCTTCCTCCATGGAAATGGCAACGGGTTTTCGGTTCAGAGCATCGGGCTCCCCCAGGCTCTCCTGCGGCACGAGCTGGTTCTTCGCCACTCGTTGTAAGGCCACTTTGCCTTCAGAGAGGCCTCCTTCAACGGTGAGGTAACCGGACTCGAGGTCATCCAGGCGGACGTTGGCGATTGACAAATCACCCGCTGTGACCTCCTGCCCAACCCCAATGTCTTCCTTCGCGATGTAAACCTGCTTCGTCTTGTCTGCGGCACCCACCAACCCAATCACGCCGGCTATGGACGCGAGCACCAGCAGAACTCCAACAAGAAGCCGAGGGTCCTTCCATGACGGCTTCTTTAACCTTGACGCCGCTACAGTTGCCGTTGGCCCCATACTTCTGTTCCCCATTTCGAATTCAGGCATGGCCCAAAGACCAGCCTTCCCATTCTGACCGCCGGGTTCTTTGCTGCCAAAGCGATCGACCCCAAATGGGATGAAACTGTGGATAAGTGCCTCAAATAGCGGCAACGGTGGCAAAATGGATCCATGCCCCGATTCCTGACCCTTGCGGACGTCGCCGAACAGCTCCAGATCAATTCACCCCAGGCATACGCACTGGTTCGAAGCGGCGATTTGAAAGCCATACAGGTTGGAGGCCGGGGGCAGTGGCGGATTGAAGAAAAAATGCTCGAACAATACATCCAGGACCGCTACGCAGAAGCCAGCCGCATGATCGAAGAGGCTAAGGCCAAAACAGGACAGTCCTAGTAGCTCCCACCCTGAAAGTCATTGCCAGCCGCCGAGGATAGGGCAGCCAGCGAACCAAATGGAATGGTCATGACGGCTGCAACGTTACCGGCTCGCCTGACTTCCCCGTGGGGCACTACCGCGAGATCAAAATGATCACGGCCAACCCGGTCTATGACTCCCTGTAATTTAGAGCCATTTTCAGTTTTTGCAGCCAGGTGAACCACCAGTTCAGTGCGATCCCTGGCCAGAGCTCTCATCGCAGCAGCCATTCCCAACGCGAGCCGCATTCGCGAGGGCGCGGGCATGGCCAGCCTTCCCAGACCTTGATACCTGAGCACGGCCGGGCAAGGAACCAGCCACTGCCGGATTCCTTCGGTCAACACCAGCCACTCACTGCCGACGTGGCTGAGCACTCCCTTTATGGCGCTGCCGTCAACGAGCTCGACTTTGATTTGTGTCCCCGCCGCGCCCCGAAGTCGATCGCCCAACTCTATGCCTGCCAGCTCAACCCGGGCACGCTCTGTTATCTCGGCTTCTCGATCCAAGGCACGCTCGGCCAGAAATTGTGTCTCCAAGTCGCTAAAGAGAGAGTCCCATCTCATGTCGTCAGACTAGGCTGCAGTATGGGGGTAGCGCGAACTCAGCAATACATTTGTCCTTCGACTGGACATTCTTTCCCAAGTGTGTTCAAAATAGGGCAAATAAAGCAAACAGCATCAAATGACATCAAACGAGTCTTGGGGGCACCGAATGGCACGAACCTTGCGTGGAGACGTTGCCCTCGCAGCATCGATTCTTGGGCTCGGATTGTTCCTGGTCTTCGAGGGGAACGTCCTGATGAAGCAGTGGCAGGCCGCTGTGAGTCATCGGCAGAGCTCCTCGTTCGAGCACCTTCTCGGCATTGTCGCCGGCGCCTCGGGAACTGCGATAGTAGCTTGGTGGGTGTTGTCATTAACGATCGCCCTCTTGGCGTCGTATTTGCAACGGCGCAGGCCGCGGGCAGGCGCGCACCCGCTCTCCAAATTCAGCCCGGCCTTCATGCTCCGGCTGGCTGTAGCACTCATGAGCCTGAACCTTCTGGGCTTAGGCGCTGCACAGGCATCAACGGCCCCACCGGACCCTTCGTGGAAGTCCACCACCGCAAGCACGGATCCAGCGGTCGCCAAGTCGGGGACGCCGATGTCCCTTGCCGGAGCCATGCAGACTTCATTGCCACCCGAAACCACGACAAATGGGAGGGAGCCAGCAGATCCAGCATGGCGGCCTGGTCCCCCGATCGTTGATGCGGGCTTGCTAAGCCGCCAGTTTCTTCGGGAAACCCGCACGCCATCCGAGGAAAGTGTAGTGGTCAATGCCGGCGATTCTCTGTGGTCAATTGCCTCATCCAGGCTGGGCCCTCTCGCCACCGATTTGGACATAGCCATGGCTTGGCCAAAGTGGTACATCGCTAACCGGGCCACCATTGGAGCTGACCCAACTGTTTTGCTACCAGGTCAACTCCTGAGGCCTCCCCTCCCCGGCTAATATGCCCGGTTCGTAGAAAGCACTAGCTATTTCGCTGGACGCCACCCACTCAGGGGCGGCGTCCACGCATCACCAACAAGTCCAACGTCATCCCAGCAGAAACCACCCGAGTTCAGCGTCTTCCCCCGCGCTCAGCTCATGTAGTGAATGCCAGAGGTATGACCATGATCGTTGCAACTGCAAGCCGACCCGCAGGACGCCAAAACGACAAACGCATAGCCGCCACTCACGGTTCAACCCGTGCGGATATCGACGTAAGGCTAGTGGCGCGGAGTATTGCCCAGGCGGCCTTGGAGGTGCTTGCAGGAACGCGCCCAGTAAGCCAACTTTCCCGCTCACTGGATCCAGAGTGCTACTTGTCTCTTCAACACCGAGCCGTTCTCACTCGTAAGCATGCAGCCAGGCTCCGGGGAAATTCGCAGCCGCATCGGAGCCCTATGGTCCGCTCCGTACGGGCCTGCTCGATATCCGAAACAATTTGCGAAGCCAGCATCGTAGTGGCCGAAGAACAACGGTACCGTGCAGTAGCCATGCGTCTGGAGCGATTCGATGGAGTATGGCAAGTGACAGCGCTCGAAATTGGCTAGTACTTCCGCATCTATCCCGCTTCGTCGAGAAAAGAAAAAAGGGTGAGCCCGGACGACTTGTCCAGGCTCACCCTCTACTTAACTATCCGTTTGGTAACGGCTCAGCGGCGCTTCTTTTTTGCCTGCTTGCGAGGCTCTTGGCTTGCTGCCTTCGCAGGGTTGCCTGATCGGCCGGAAGAGCGGCCCTCAATGCGCGTCTGCGTGGCACCGTCCTCACCCGGAGCTGTGTACTGCAACTGTGCCGGTTTCTCCGGTGCCTGCAGTCCAGCTGCCCGGATTTGGGGATCATGATGCTCAGTGTGTACTCCCGCTGCAGAGTCGTCGGCCACTACAACGTCCTCGGCCGGCGTTACCTCCACCTCGAGGTTGTACAGGAATCCGATGCTCTCCTCGCGGATGGCCTCCATCATGCTCTGGAACATGACAAAGCCCTCGCGCTGGTACTCCACCAGAGGATCACGCTGGGCCATGGCCCGGAGTCCAATGCCCTCTTTCAGGTAGTCCATCTCGTAGAGATGTTCCTGCCACTTCCGTCCGAGAACAGAAAGCACAACCCTGCGCTCAAGCTCACGCATACTCTCGGAGCCAATAGCCTCTTCGCGGGCCTGGTACACGAGGCGCGCGTCCGAGAGAATTTCATCCCTCAGGAAGTCTGCGGTCACTTGCGACTTGCCACCGGCTTCTTCAATGATTTCCTCAGCGGTAACAGTGGCCGGGTACAGCGTTTTCAGATTGGCCCACAGCTGGTTGAAATCCCAGTCATCGCCTGTGCCTTCGGCCGTAGCGGCGTCAATGAGGGCGTTGATGGTGTCTTCCAGGAAGAACTGAACCTTCTCATGGAGGTCATCGCCTTCGAGAATCCGGCGACGGTCACCGTAGATGGCTTCACGCTGGCGATTGAGGACGTCGTCGTACTTGAGGACGTTCTTGCGCTGTTCGGCGTTGCGGCCTTCGACCTGCCCCTGAGCCGATGCGATGGCACGCGAGACGAGCTTGGATTCGAGCGCAACGTCATCCGGCACAGAGCTGTTCATGAGCCGCTCCGCCGCGCCTGAGTTGAACAGCCTCATGAGATCGTCAGTCAAGGAAAGGTAGAAACGGGATTCCCCGGGGTCACCCTGACGTCCTGAACGGCCTCGCAGCTGGTTGTCGATGCGTCGGGATTCATGGCGCTCGGTTCCGAGAACGTAGAGCCCACCAAGATCGAGGACCTCTTCATGCTCGTCCTTGACTGCCTGCTTGGCAGCCGAAAGAGCGTCGGGCCATGCGGCCTCGTACTCTTCGGAATTTTCTTCAGGATCGAGCCCACTCTTGGCAAGTTCAGCAATGGCTGTGAATTCAGCGTTGCCGCCCAGCATGATGTCGGTTCCACGGCCTGCCATATTAGTTGCCACCGTGACGGCACCTTTTCGCCCTGCCTGCGCCACGATGGACGCTTCCCGGGCGTGGTTCTTGGCGTTCAGTACCTCATGCCGGATACCTTCCTTGGCAAGGAGTTTGGAGAGGTACTCGCTCTTCTCAACACTCGTGGTACCTACCAGTACAGGCTGGCCACTCTCGTGCCGCTCAGCGATGTCCTGAACCACAGCATCAAACTTGACCACTTCGTTCTTGTAGACGAGGTCAGGCTGGTCAATGCGCTGCATGTCGCGGTTCGTGGGGATGGGAACGACACCGAGCTTGTAGGTGCTCATAAACTCCGCGGCTTCAGTCTCGGCCGTACCGGTCATACCGGCAAGCTTTGAATACATGCGGAAGTAGTTCTGCAGGGTGACCGTGGCGAGAGTCTGGTTCTCTGCCTTGATCTCAACGTTTTCTTTAGCCTCTATGGCCTGGTGCATCCCTTCGTTGTAGCGTCGTCCGGCCAAAATGCGGCCGGTGTGCTCGTCAACGATCAGCACCTCGCCGTCGAGGATGACGTAGTCCTTGTCCCGTTTGAAGAGCTCCTTGGCCTTGATGGCGTTGTTAAGGAAACCAATCAGCGGCGTATTGGCAGACTCGTAGAGGTTCTGGATACCGAGGTAGTCCTCTACCTTTTCGATTCCAGCCTCAAGCACGCCCACGGTCCGCTTCTTCTCGTCGACTTCATAGTCGACTTCAGGCTGCAGACGGAGGACGACCTTGGCGAATTCGCTGTACCAGCGGTTGGTGTCGCCCTGTGCCGGGCCGGAAATAATAAGGGGGGTACGGGCTTCATCGATCAGGATGGAGTCGACCTCGTCAACGATCGCGAAATTGTGGCCGCGCTGCACAAGTTCGCTGGAGTCCCAGGCCATGTTGTCGCGCAAGTAGTCGAAGCCGAATTCGTTGTTGGTGCCATAGGTAATGTCCGCCGCGTACTGCTGCCTGCGCACCGCAGGATCCTGGTTGGAAAGGATGCAACCGCTGGTCAGGCCCAGGAATCGGTAGACACGACCCATGAGTTCGGACTGGTATTCAGCGAGGTAGTCGTTCACAGTCACCACGTGGACGCCCTTACCGGTGAGCGCGTTCAGATACGCAGGCGCGGTAGCCACCAGGGTCTTGCCTTCACCGGTTTTCATTTCTGCGATGTTGCCAAGGTGCAATGCGGCGCCGCCCATCAACTGGACATCGAAGTGACGCATGCCCAAAGTACGCGCAGAAGCCTCGCGAACAGCGGCAAAGGCTTCAGGAAGGAGGGCATCCAGCGTCTCGCCGTCCTGATGCCTGGACCTAAGGTGATCCGTTTCCTCACGAAGTTCGGCATCTGTGAATGACTTGAAGGAGTCTTCCAGGGCATTGATGGAATCGGCATAGTTCCGCAGTTGCTTGAGTGTCTTTTTGTCACCCGTGCGGAGAAGTTTTTCGATTAGTGATGCCACGTGAAATTGCTCCCAGTCTCATGCTGCCGAATTCTGGCTGTTTCAGTCTACGGGAGAGACCAATGCCACGTTGTCGGGTTCACCTCTGAGCGGACTAGCCGGCCGACCTTGTTGTCCAAGACCGTCAGCACGGCAGTTCACCTCCAGCGATAGATCGGCGGCAAGGTCCCCCACGGGCCACACCACGACTTCCTGCAAGCCCAGCCAATTGGCCATAAGGTCAAGTTCTGCTGCAAGCTCGACGGCGGTATCAGGCGGAGCACCCACCTCACCATAGGCAGAACGCACCAGAAGCTGACCAGCCGCCCGATCGGCTTTCAGGTCCACCCTGGCCACAATGGCCTCCCTCAGCAAGAACGGGAGGACGTAATAGCCGAATTGCCTCTTGGCGGCTGGGGTATAAATCTCGATCCGGTAGTGGAACCCAAACAGCCCTTCAAGGCGGCGCCTTTCGAAGACCAGGGAGTCAAAAGGACTCAGCAAGGCGCGCCCCTCGGCCCTCCGTGGCAACTTGGCCCCGACATGTCTGTACGTGGCACGGTCCCACCCGCGGACCGTGACTGGTTCGAGGCGGCCTGCCCGGATAAGGCGCTGGACCGAATCCGCGCCGGCTTTCAGCGGTGTCCGGAAGTAGTCAGAGAAGCACCGCACTGTCCCAATGCCGTGGGCTTGGGCCGCTGCGTCCATGAGTCGATCAAGCGACGCCTCGGCATCCAGTGTGGACAACGTCATCTCGGGAAGGACCCTGGATGTCAGGGTGTACTGACGTTCAAATTGCGGTGTACGCGATGCGGCCGAAATACGGCCCTGTTCGAACAGGTGTTCCAGCACGCGCTTGACGATATTCCAGTTCCAGCCCCAATTGTCGCGCTCAGCTTCCTCGTCGTGGCCGAGCCTGGCAGTAAGCTCCGACGCGGTCATGGGGCGCCCCGCGCTGAGGGCCGCCAGTATCCGGTCTTCCATGTCCCCCCGAACAAGCGGATCGAGGTTATGCGCTCCAACCCATGCCCTTTTTTGCCACAGGAGCAGGTCGTGGAAGTGCTCGGGACGAATGAAGCTGGCCTCATGGGCCCAATACTCCATCATCCTGCGTGGCTTACGGCCTGCCATCGCTTGGAGAATGAGGGGATCATAGTTGCCGAGGCGGGAAAAGAACGGAAGGTAATGGCTTCGCGCCACGACATTCACGGAGTCGATCTGGACGAGCTGGAGTTGGGCAAAGGTACGGCCCACCGCCCGTGGTGTCACGGGGCCGGCGGGCCGTACCTTTGCCAATCCTTGAGCTGCCAATGCGATCCGCCGTGCCTGTGACAGGCTCAGCGAAGCGGTCATTGAAGTCCCTTCATGCAGGAGTTGAGGCCTTATTTGGCCGTGGAAGCCTGGTCATCCGAGCGGTAGGCGTGGATCTTCTCTTCGACGGCTTCCTCGCCGGGTTCGCAGGTGGAATCAAGGGTAATCACACCGTACGTCCAACCACTTCGCCGGTAAACGACCGATGGTGCGTTGGTTTCCTTGTCCAGGAACAGGTAGAAGTTGTGCCCAACAAGTTCCATGCTGTCCACAGCATCATCGAGTGTAAGCGACGCCGCGGGAAATACCTTCCGGCGGATCAGGACGGGTGAATCGCCCGCCGGAATATCGTTCTCGATTTCGTATGGAGAACGCTCGTCGGCCTGTGGCGCGGGCTCTTGGTGGTTGCTGGCCTCAACGTAGAGCGGCTCGCTTGCACTGGCTGGCTCGAGGGTGGCCGTGGCTTCCCGGACTGCTTTGGGAGTGTGGCGGCCGTGGTGGACCTTTTTCCGGTCTTTCGCACGACGAAGCCTTTCAAGGAGCTTGTTGTACGCGAGATCGAAGGCAGCAAATTTATCAGCGGCTGTGGCCTCGGCACGGATCACGGGGCCACGGCCCAGGACGGTCACTTCAACGGTGAGCTGCCCCGGTATCTGCCGGGGGTTGGTTTCCTTGGAAACTTTGGCGTCGACTCGCTGGACCTTATCCCCCAGCGATTCAATCTTCGAGATTTTCTCGCCGGCGTATTCGCGAAAGCGGTCAGAAACTGTGAGATTTCGTCCGCTGATCATGAACTCCATGGTGCCCTCCAAATAACTCAGGTGACACGACAACGACGCTGTTAGGGGCTTGTCTGACGGACAGTCGAGCCCCTTTCCGAGCCGCTATCGACAGGTACATCTGTTCTTGGTACCCACAACCGACGTTAGTTCATCGCCACCCGTTATTCATCCTTTAGCCACTTATTTTTCGATTGAGTCTTAATGACGCCGTGCGGGTCGTCTTCGGCTGCGAATGGGGCGTAGGCTGGTGGCCTCGTGGCCGCAAGCACAACGGCGCCGCACACCACACCACCAGCAGCTTTAACAGCGCGCGCCGCCTCCGCGAGGGTAGCTCCCGTGGTCAGAACGTCGTCGATCAGGATGCATTCCCTCCCCCGGATGTCCTTGATGCGTCGCCGCCGCACCCGCATGGATCCTCGGACCCGTCTGGCACGTTCGCCCCGGCCCAGGCCCTTTTGGCCATTTCCCTGCACCAAACTTTCCCTGCCCGGCAGCACATCAGCCAACCGTCCTGTCAGCATGTGGAATACAGCTGTCGGCAGGCGGTCCATAGGCCAACTCCTTTTCTTCTGAAGCGCGTCAATGCTGGCACAGTGTGGCAGGAGCCTGCGCAGACGCACCCACAGCAGCAGGAGATGGACCGGGCTGAATCCACGCTTGCGGTAAGCCCGCCCATTCGTCGGGATGGGTACCAGGAGAAACCCGGTGCGGCCACCGATGGCGCTCTCCACTGCTTTCGCGAGGCACGGAGCAAGAACATCCGCCAAGCGCCACTGACCGGAGCGTTTAAAAGACAACAAGCATCGTGCCAGTTCATCCCTGTAGGCACCTGCCGCCACGACCTGGAGCGTTGCGATGCCGTTGACGTCAACCAATGAGGGCGACTCCTGCTCTGCGCGAAAAGGTTGCTTGCATAGTTGGCGCATATTTTGTGCGCAGACGCCGCACAGCACGGTGTCCTCAACCTCGCAGCAGACGCATTCCACAGGTATCAACAAGGCCAGCAATTCCGCGAGAGCCCCTTGGAGTTCGGTCACGAGCCTGCCGATAAGTCTCTGGTCCGTAGCCCGACGCCGTGCCCTGACTGGATCGTAAGCATCGTGATCTGGGTCGAGGCGGCGGACCCGCCCACCTCGGGGTAGGTTGTCGGTATCAGAGGAGGCCACCATCTCAGCCTGCCTCTTCGCCTTCGCAGGCAATAGCCATGCGGCGCCACATGTGGACAACCGGAGCACCCCACTTGACGCTGATCAGCCTGGGAAAGCCGGCTCCGTGGGTCCTTTCAACTGGAGCTCCCAGCCGTTTCCAACGCGTTGGAAGATGCCGGCATCAGACTGCCCGAAAATTTGCTCGGAACCGTTTCCAGCGCTGAGGCTGGTCAGACCGTCCCATGGTGCCAGCTGCTGCGGTTCACCGGATGACAGGGACAGCAATTCCGGAACCACCGTGGCGGTCGCCGAACTGGCCATCACCGCAACAGTAGAGCCGTTGACCCACGCTCCTTGGTCAGCTGCCACACTGCTGAGCAAGGTAATAGGCGTAGTGAGATCCTTGGGAACGCCATCAGGATTCCGGACTATTCCAGTTACCTGTACCGCAGACTTCCCGTTCGCCTCGGAAATCACCAGCGCCCTTGTGCCCTCGCGGGAAACCCTGAAGTCTTTGACGGTCCTGCCGGACAGCCACGAAGGGGTCATGGTGACACTGGGAACAGCCATGCCGGGTGCGACGCCAGTTGGCTTAAACACCACAACTTCGGCGGCCCCGTTGGCTCCCGGTCCCGCAGTCCAGACCCAGTCGTGGGGGCTGAACGAAGGACCCGTCAAGGTACTCCTGGTGGTCAGCTGCCTGGCAGGCTGTCCTGGCTCGATCGAGTACAACGTGGTCTTGTCGCCGTTGAGGAATGCAGCCGTTTGGGAAACGGGCGACTCCGCCGGCGCATGCGGTCCCAGTCCCACCACCGACTGGATGTCCGGCAGCGGAGTAATCCTGTTGTTCTCATAACGCGCCAAATCACCGTTGCTGACCGCGATTTGGCGGGCAGGAACACTCTTGTCCACAACCGGGGGCAACACCGTCCCGTTGTCTTCTACGCGGACAAGATCCTGGTCGGCGCGCAACTGGACATTGATGACGTCGGGCTGGCTCCGGAACGTCAGGGCCAATTGGTTCTGTATTCTCTGGCGATCCTCTGCCGATGCGTCAAAAAGTTCCTTGGCGGACAAGTCCACCTGGGCTGCGCCGGAAACCACCGGCACTGATTCACGGGCCAGCTTCATCCCCGACGGGAAGGCACTGACGACGGCACCTCGCAGATAAGGTGCCGGGCCGGCAAGCAGGGCACTGGTCATGGACTTAACGGTGTTCTTCTTGATGAACCACCTGTAGTCGGGCACCGCATAGGTGAACGTCGGGTCATAGAAGTAGATGGGAAATGCCCCGTAAATCACCTTGAATGTTTCCTCCGGAATGGCCGTGCCATCCGGCACCTTGGAGATCCTCCACTCCCCCTCCACCTGTTCAAGCGTCAGGGGGATGGTCTCCTTGGTTCCCGGAGGGAACTGAGTAGCAACGCCGTCGGCATCCACCGAATAGGCGAGGTCCAGTTCGTAGAGATATTCGTTTTCTCCCGCAGCCTTAACGACCTGTGCCTCGCGGAAAACGATGGCTCGTTTGTCGGGTTTCCACGTCACGGATTGTGCTTGTGTCAGGTACTGGCGAGCCACGGGGTAATCGTCCTCATAGCCGCTGCCGGCCATGTAGAAATCCTCTATCACAGTCTCCGGGCTGGAGCCCGCGCGCGGGGCAGCAGGAAAGAAGACCGGTGCGTTGGGATTGCCTGCGCCTTCGTCTTTACTCTTGCCGACGGGGCCTGAGCGGGGAATCTGCGCGCAGGAAGCCAGGAAGACCAGCAACAACGCCATCATGGCGACGACGGCGCGCTGGCGCCGGATACGCACCATACTCACCTGTCCTCTCCTTCGACAGCGTCCGGAGTGTCCAGTCCCGCAGCAGCCTGGGATCTTTGAGGCGGAGTCCCGGGGTCGGTACCCAGAACGAGCATCTGGCGCTCGCGAGCAGTACCCGGGAATTCAATGTCAGCCGGTTCGAGCTGCAGAGGTGACTTGACGATAGTGCCTCCTTGCCGGAGAGGCAGCGTCAACCGGAAGTTTGACCCCGATCCTTTTCGGCCCCATGCCTGCAGCCAACCGTTGTGCAGCTTGGTGTCCTCAGCCGCAATCGAAAGGCCGAGCCCGCTGCCGCCCGTGGTGCGCGCCCGTGCAGGGTCTGCCCGCCAGAAACGGTCGAAGACCCGGGCGGCTTCGGCCTGGCTCATACCTATGCCATGGTCCCTTACCGAGACGGCAACGGCGTCGTGGTTTGCCGCGACAGAAATAAGGATCGGCCTTCCCTCGCCGTGTTCCAGCGCATTGAGGAGCAAATTGCGGAGGATGCGGTCTATCCTTCGCGAATCCATCTCCACCACAATGCTCTTCTGCCTGGCATTCAACCGGACGTCCGAACCGTACTCCGCCGCCACAGGCGATGCACCTTCCATGACGTGCGAAATCACTTGGAAAATGTCCTGCGGTTCTGCGTCGAGAACAGCGGCACCGGCGTCGAATCTCGAGATCTCGAGGAGATCGGACAGCAACGACTGGAAGCGCTCCACTTGGTGATAGAGCAGCTCTGCCGATCTCTTGTTCATAGGGTCGAAGTCCTCCCGCGCTTCGAACAGGACCTCAGCTGCCATCCGGACAGTCGTGAGCGGCGTGCGCAGTTCATGGGACACGTCGGAGACGAACCGCTGCTGCATTTGGGAGAGTGTGGCCAGCTGCGTGATCTGCTCCTGGAGACTGGCAGCCATGTGGTTGAAGGAGGCACCAAGCCTGGCAACCTCGTCTTCGCCCTTGACCACCATGCGTTCCTGGAGTTGGCCCGCCGCGAGTTTTTCCGAGACCACCGCAGCATGGCTGACGGGACTGACCACATTGCGCGTCACGTACCAAGCAATCGCACCGATCATGAGGACCAGGGCCGCACCGCCCGCCCAGAGCACGTTCTGGATCTCGTTCAGCGTTTGTTGAGCCGTATTGAGGTCGTAGATCAAGTAGAGCTCATAAGACGTGCCGTTGAAGGTCACCATGTTGCCCACGGCTATGCCTGGACGGTCCTCATTGCCTACGGGAAACTGTGTGGACGCCCAGAACTGTTGCTTCCCACCTTCCTGGACGGCCTTTCGCAGCTCCGGCGGAATGACGCGGACCGTGAGTTGATCCGACGCACGGGACTCTACCCAACGGTTTCGTGGCTTGGTTTGCTCCGGTTTCGCCTCAAAAACGTATCGGCGCTGGATCACCGAGCCACGGCCCTCGACTGCGGTCAAGGTGTCATACACCAACGTGATAACGCTGGACTGGTCGGTGACTTGTGCGCCGTCGAACGTGTCCTGGACTTGTTTGACGTTGTAGCGCGACTCGGACTCCGCCTGCACAAGACGCTCTTGGAAGAGGTTGTTGGCGATTTGATTGGACAGATATGCACCAACAATCGCGAAGGATGTCACTGCCAGAAGCAATGTGGTCAGGACTGTCCGAAACTCCAAGGACCGCCGCCAGCGCCGTAGCAATGAGCGCCATAGATAGCGAAGACCCGGCCTGATCTGCCGCACACCGATGGAGACCAACCGTGAGACCCTCAACACGAGGATGAGTCCCCGGCGTGTCCAAATCCGGGCCCGGGACAGGAGCCAGGGCATGTTTCGAACCTGCCGGGCAGGTCGCTCAGGAGACGGCTGGGGGGTCGTTGACGGAGCCGGCGTCACCTGCTGTTCGCCGGCCGGGTCTGAACCTCCGGGGCTGAGGTTCTCATCCACCGTGCCGGCCTGTCCGGCCGGGGACTCAGGAACCTGCTTTATATCCGACACCACGCACCGTCAAAACAACCTCGGGCGCTTCCGGATCACGTTCAATCTTGGAGCGCAGGCGCTGGACGTGAACATTGACCAGGCGTGTGTCAGCGGCATGGCGATACCCCCAGACCTGTTCCAGGAGAAGTTCACGGGTAAACACTTGCCACGGCTTGCGCGCCAAGGCCACCAGAAGGTCGAACTCAAGGGGCGTCAGCGAGATACGTTCGCCTCCGCGGGTCACCAAGTGACCTGCGACGTCGATAGTCACGTCAGCAATCCGCAAGGTTTCGGGGGCCTTCTGGTCGCCGGGGCGTAGCCTGGCGCGAACGCGTGCCACCAGCTCCGCAGGCTTGAAAGGCTTGGGCACATAGTCATCGGCACCTGATTCAAGGCCCCTGACCACATCCGAAGTGTCGGACTTCGCGGTGAGCATGACGATGGGAACGTCCGACTCCCCGCGGATCTGACGGCACACCTCGATGCCGTCTGAGCCCGGCAGCATCAGGTCAAGCAGGACCAAGTCCGGCTTGGAAGAGCGGAAGATCTCCAGAGCCTGGCCGCCATCTGCGCAGAACACCGGCTCGAAGCCATCATTGCGCAGTACGATGCCAATCATCTCTGCGAGTGCTTCGTCGTCGTCAACTACCAGAATGCGTGCCTTCATAGTTATATATTCCCTTATCACCAAGTCTTTGTCCCGTTGGGCACGGCGCCCGGCATGGCGCCCCAAGGGCAATTCCACCGTACTGCACTGCGCCGCGGACCCGTCTGCCGAACCAACCTGGCGGCAGGCTAGGAGGGACGACGGTGGGACTATAGGCTGGGTGCGAAGGTCCTGTGGGGGACGTCTGACGCCGGTGGACCGGGTCATATGGGGAGGATAGCGTGTCGCAACCAGAGCATCACCAGAATGCAACGCCAGGCGGTCAGCCAGCATGGGGCAACCAACCCCAGCCAGGCGGTCAGCCAGCATGGGGCAACCAACCCCAGCCAGGCGGTCAGCCAGCATGGGGCAACCAACCCCAGTGGGGTGGTCCGCCTGCCTGGGCAGCTCCGCACAGTGGTGGACAGTTTCCCCAGGGCCAGTCTGCGCAGGGGTGGCCCCCGGGACCTCCCTATGGACAGCCCCTTTACATCGCTCCCCCCAAGCCGGGCGTGATTCCCCTGCGTCCGCTCCAGTTTGGTGAAATTCTGGATGGCTCCTTCCAGACGATCCGCCGCAATGCTGCCTCCATGTTTGGATCCGCCCTGATCGTGCAGGCCCTCGGGGCAATCTTTGCAGGGGTCGTCACCCTGGGAGCGTTCCAGTTGTCGATGTCCATGGAAGCCGTCAGCACGGAAGAGGAGTTCACCGAAGCCATGGGGCCCATCCTTGCCTTCGTGGCTGGAACTTTGGGTGTCTCAGTGCTGGTGGGTTTCCTTGGCTCGGTCCTGCAGGGCGTGCTGGTGGTTCCTGTGGCCCGGTCCGTCCTCAATCGGCGGACAGGGTTCAAACAGATGTGGAAACTTGCCGGACGCAGAATCCTGCCCTTGCTGGGCATTGCCGTGCTCTTGACCCTCGGGGGCCTGTTGGGCGCAGCTGCAGTGGTGGGGATAGCAGTACTTCTGTTTACCGCAATGGGTCCTGGGGCACTGCTCATTGTCCTGCCCCTGGGCCTGGGTTCCATCGTGCTGTTCGTCTGGATCGGACTAAAGCTGATGTTGGCTCCGGCGGCCATTGTGGTGGAGCGGACCGGCGTCTATGACGGTCTCCTCCGCTCCTGGCAGCTGACAAAGAATAATTGGTGGCGCATTTTCGGTATCACTCTGGTGGTGGCCATCATGGTGGCTGTCATTGCCCAGATTGTGCAGATCCCTGTTTCCTTTGCTGCAACCGCAATCGGTGGAGTAGTGTCACCGCACCCGGACCAGGAATCGCTCGCCTCCGCTTTAGTGCTCTCCACAGTGATTTCGTCCGCGGTTGCAGCATTGGTGGGCTCTGTGACGTTCGCCTTCCAGGCCTCCGTTTTCGCATTGATCTACATGGATCTGCGAATGCGCCGTGATGGCTTGGATGTTGAGCTGCTGCGCCTGATGGAAACCGACGCCGATCCGGACGGAATTCCAGGTGCACCGTCCGTCCATCCCGGCAATGTTTGGCCCCCGAACGGTGGACCATTTCCGTCCGCATTCCCCGGGCAGCGGCCCCCCGCATGAGCGGGACGATCCGGGATTTCACCGCACCTTTGGCAGTCATGGAACCTCCCGTAACCCCGGACCGCGAGGAAGCGCGGCGCTGGGCTGCTGAAGAACTTTCCAAGCCCCAATACCCTGATGCCCGGCCCGGCTGGCTGGACCAGCTCTGGCGCGATTTCATGGACTGGTTGTCCTCTTTGGAGGGGGACGGAACCGGCGCCGGACCTAACTTTGCGATTCCCCTTATTGTTGCTCTGGCCGTAGCCCTGCTGGTCGTGGCCATCGTGGTGGTCCGTCCACGCCTGAATGCCCGCAGAAAGGCGGCCACGGCGGACATCTACGGGGAAGACGCCACTCTCGATGCTGATGCTTACCGGACACGGGCTGCACAGGCAGCCGACGACGGCGACTGGCCTGCCGCCGTCGTCGATCAATTCCGCGCGGTGGTCCGCTCCGCCGAAGAGAGGGACGTCATTGACGTCCGCGCCGGGAGGACTGCCGATGAGGCTGCCGGGCAGCTGGGGACGGTGTTTGGCACCGCCCAATCCCGGCTCGACTCCGCCGCGCGCGTTTTCGATGCTGTGCGCTACGGCGAGCAGGGCGCAACGAACGCCGATTACGCTGCTATCCGCCAGTTGGATGCCGATATCCTCGCACTGAAGCCCGACTTCGCGGGCCATGCCACCGCCGGATTCGCGGTGCCCCGATGACAGTGGCTGCCAAGGAGGCGATGAAGCGCCCTGACGAGGTAACTCCCTTGAATGGCCCAGGCCAGGGTTTCAAGTCCTGGTTCAGGAAGCGCCTGGCGTGGATTGCGATCTGTACCCTGCTGCTTGGCCTGGTGGCATACCTTGCCATCGCCAATCTTGCCGGCACCAAGGATGCACGGACGTTGTCTGCCCGTAACCCAGCTCCGGATGGGGCCATGGCCGTGGCCGAGATCCTGGGCAGACACGGGGTCAACGTCACCCCGACAGACTCCCTCGACGAGACCTTGGCAGCGTTGTCGGGAAATGCCGAATCCACAGTCCTTCTCTATGACCCCCGCGGATTTCTGGACGGCTCCCAGATAGCGGACTTGACTGCGGCGGCTGATCGCTTGGTGGTGATCACGCCACGGCTCAGGACTCTCAACGGCCTCGAAGCGGAATTCCGGCCTGGTGGCGTGGTTCCTGAAGCGACCACCGAACTGGAGCCTGCCTGCGCCCAGGACGATGCGCAGGCAGCAGGGCGTGTGTCGGCGCAAGGCTCAATCTATGCCGGCCCAACAGTCTGCTATGCCGTCAGGGACAACGGGCCCGGACTCTACGCATCCTCATCCGATGGCCGGGTGATAGTTCTCGGCAGCACCGATCTGGTAGACAATCAGCACCTCGCGGAGTCAGGGAACGCCGCCCTCGCCTTGCGCACCCTGGGCAATAACACTGACCTCGTCTGGTACACCCCGGGAGTCCGGGATGTTGCGGCGAACGATTCCACACCCACCCTCAACGAACTTGCTCCCCGCTGGCTGGCCTTCGCCGGTCCATGGTTGGCGGTGGTGGCGCTCTTGGCTATCATGTGGCGGGGCCGGCGTATGGGTCCTCTGGTTTTCGAGCCCCTTCCGGTGTTTGTCAAAGCCGCGGAGACGGCGGAAGGCAGGGCCCGCTTGTACCAGGACTCGAGAGCTGTTGATCGGGCTGCCGACAACCTGCGTGCCGGAACCCTGGCGCGTCTTGCCCGGCACTTCAATCTCGGGGCGGATGCGGGCAAAGATTCAATTGTGGCCGCGGCAGCCCAACACCTGGGCCGGCCAGCCCCGGAAGTGCGATCCATCCTGATCGACTTCATGCCTGCCGACGAAGGACAACTGGTGCAGTGGGCACAACAGATCGAACGAATAGAACAGGAGGCGACCGCCCGATGAGCAACCAGCCGAACAGCTACACGGACAGCAACAGCCAATACACGGGCGGTGTGGCGGCCCAACAGGGCACACACCAGTACGGCATGCCCCACCATGGCGAAGCCTCGCACAACGGGCACCATGAGATGGTTGACGATCCCGCCCGGCAGTCGTTGCTCAACGTCCGGGCGGAAGTTGCCAAGGCTGTGGTGGGACAGGACCCCACCGTCACTGGCATGCTCATCGCCTTGCTCTGCGGCGGACATGTCCTCCTTGAGGGCGTTCCAGGTGTCGCGAAGACCTTGCTGGTGAGGGCGTTGTCCACCGCTTTGAGCCTGGATACCAAGCGGGTGCAGTTCACACCGGACCTCATGCCCGGCGACGTCACCGGATCCCTCGTCTATGACGCCCACTCGTCCGAATTTACGTTCCGCGAAGGCCCTGTCTTCACCAACATCATGCTCGCGGACGAGATCAACCGGACCCCTCCCAAAACCCAGGCCTCACTTCTGGAAGCCATGGAAGAGCGACAGGTTTCGGTGGATGGCGTATCCCGTCCGCTTCCGGTTCCCTTCATTGTGGCGGCCACGCAAAACCCCGTTGAATACGAAGGCACCTATCCACTGCCAGAGGCCCAGTTGGACCGGTTCCTCCTCAAACTGACCATGCCGTTGCCGGGAAGAGCAGAGGAAATCGAAGTCATACGTCGCCATGCCAGCGGCTTTGATCCGCGGAACCTGTCGGCCGCCGGCGTGCGGCCGGTGGCTGGCGCCGTCGAGCTTGCCGCCGCCCAAGCGGCAGTGGCGCAGGTGGCTGTTGCTCCGGAAATCCTTGCCTACATCGTGGACATCGTTCGCGCCACCCGGTCTGCTCCGTCGTTCCAGTTGGGCGTCTCTCCCCGTGGCGCCACCGCGCTGCTGAACACCTCCAAGGCGTGGGCGTGGTTGTCCGGAAGGTCGTTCGTGACCCCGGACGACGTCAAGGCTTTGTCGTTGCCGTGCCTTCGTCACAGGGTTGGCCTGCGTCCCGAAGCGCAGATGGATGGAATCCAGGTGGATGACATCCTGGGCAGCATCCTCGGATCGGTTCCGGTACCGCGGTGACACGGCTGTTGGTGTACAGAAGGGTGCCCTGAATGGCCATCACGGGGCGTTTCGTGGTGCTGGCGCTCGTGGGTTTAGTGCCCTTGGTCATGTTTCCTGCATGGATCACGGTTCTGTTGGTTGGCCTGGGTTTATTGCTCCTGCTGAGCGTTGACCTGCTGTTGGCGGCATCGCCGGCAAAGCTGGATCTGACACGCCGGCAACCCGGCAACGTAACGCTTGAAGGCAAAGCAGAATCTGTTGTGACAGTCACCAACCCCACCCGGAAGAAGCTTCGGGCGACGGTCAGGGATGCATGGCAACCATCAGCCGGTGCTATCGGACCGGCACAGCCGCTTATGGTGCCACCGGGCGAACGTCGCCGAATGACCGTTGGTTTGTTCCCCCGGCGCCGGGGCGACCTTGAGAGCCCGCACGTGACCATCCGCTCTCTGGGTCCGTTGGGTCTGGCCGCCCGGCAACGCACCCGTCCGCTGCCCGGACAGCTGCGGGTCTTGCCGCCGTTCCATTCGAAGCGCCACCTGCCCTCCAAGCTTCGCAAGCTCAGGGAATTGGATGGCCGGGCTGCTGTGCAAATCCGCGGAGCCGGGACAGAATTCGATTCCCTTCGAGACTACGTCCGCGGCGACGACGTCCGGTCCATCGACTGGCGAGCCACTGCCCGTCGCACCTCCGTAGTGGTTCGGACATGGCGCCCCGAACGTGACCGGCGCGTTGTCATCGTGCTGGACACTTCACGCACTGCCGCAGCAAGAATCGAGGATGAGCCACGCCTCGACACCGGGATTGAGGCGGCTCTGCTTCTTGCGGTACTGGCCGAACGCGGCGGAGACCGCGTGGACTTCCTTGCCTATGACCGGCGGCTCCGCGCGCGCGTTGAGTCGGCGTCCAAAGGCAATCTGCTGGGTCAGCTTGTCCAGGCCATGGCCCCTCTGGAAGCTGAACTGATCGAACTGGACTGGCAGCAGATTCCGGGTCAGGTCAGGGCCGTGTCGGCGCACCGGTCGTTGGTGGTGCTCTTGACGGCGCTCGACGGCGGCGCCCCCGAGGAAGGTCTGCTCCCCACCGTGGCACAACTGTCCCGGCAGCACGTCGTGATTGTGGCTTCGGTTCGGGATCCATTGTTGGGGGCGATGAAGGAACAGCGAACCACGGCAAGCCAAGTGTTCCGGGCAGCGGCCGCCGAACGTGCCCTCTTGGAACGCGCCGCCGTCACAGCGCAGCTGCGTCAGCTTGGGGCCGAAGTGGTGGACGCCGAGCCCCTGGACGTTCCTCCACTGCTCGCTGACACTTATATCCGGCTCAAAGCTGCCGGTCGACTCTAGTTCCCGGACTCCAGGAAAGGACTGCCATGAGCGCACCCATTTATCAGTTGGCACTCGGCGACGATTTCGCCAAGCTGGCCCCTGAGCTGCGGGAGTATTTCTCGCTGGCCGCCGGTTCCGGAACCTACGGCATCGGCCAAGGAACCTTCGACGTCGTGGGTTGCCGCCAGAAATGGCTGCGGCCACTGTTGGCGTTGACAGGAAGCGAGGAGGCTTTCTTTCCGGAGTACGGCGAAGGCATTCCGTTCCGGATAGAAAACCACGCGCACGTGGACCCGTTCGGACGCCCCGCCTTGACGGCCCGAAGGGAGATCTACTTCCCCTCAGTGACCAGGCTCTTCCATGACACGACAAGTGCCATCAGGCCGGCCGGCGACGGACAGGGTGCCCAAGGGCGGGCACGCCTGGTGGACCACGTGGGACGGTATCGCAGGCTGGTAACCGACTTGGACGTAACTGTCACCGCCGAAGGCCGCCTGCGTGGGGTGTCCAACGCGAGCAGGCTGCTCCTGGGGCCGTTGCGCCTCCCTTTGCCCGCAGCCCTCGACGCCCGCGCCTATGCGGAACAATGGTGGGACGGGGTGGAACGCAAGCACCGGATCCAAGTCAAGGTCATCCAACCCCAAATCGGCCTTGTACTGGTGTATGCCGGACGCTTCGACTATCACCTGGCGCCCTATCTTCCAGGAGCCGCACCCGGCACAACGCTCCCCCGGTATGCGGAACCGGAACGCTGGGAAAAGAGAATCTGACGGCCCATGCGTCAGCCTTGAGCCAACTGGTCCAGTCCGTCAGCCACGTGCGTCAATTTGGTCAGGACGTCCTTCGCCGCCGAGGGCTTGAAGCCCGCGAGTCCTGTCGAGGGAGTGACACGCAGACCTGACAGGGCCGAGGCCGGCAGGCCAAGTTGGCGCCACGGTTTCCAAATGCTTTCCACCACATCGGATGCCCGGGGCAGAGGCGCCTGGGAATCATAGGTGGGCAACGCTCCCGCCCACACCCGCTTTCCATCTTCCACAGCTGCAGCAAGGTGTTCCCACTGCCTGGTAGTCAGGGCACGGAGCGGGACGGACACTCCATCGGCCCCGGCCGCGAGTATCCGCTCGATGGGCGCCTCAACTTCCGGGACGGACAGGACAGTCTCGACGACGCCAGCGGCCTTGAGCGCATCGATCAGCAGCCGCCAGGCAGCGGTCACTTCTTCCCCTGGAATGGACCGCAAGGTTCGGTATCCGCTGGCCGTCGGGATGGTTCCAGCCATCACCGAGGCAATGTCCGGCTCGTCCACCTGGACTACAATCCCTGCCCCTGGGACGGCAGCCGAAACACGACGGAGGTGATCCGCCACACCGGCCGCCAAGGACTCCGCAATATCCCGGCGGGCACCATAATCCAGCAGGGCGCGTTCGCCGTTGTGCAGGTGGAGACTTGCCGCCAGACTAAGGGGGCCCAACATCTGGACCTTGAGTTCCCCTGCGGAAACTTCTTCGGCTCCGGCGACGTCGGCCAGGATGTTGATGTCCGTTGCAAGCGCGGAGCGCGCCCGCTGGGCGTCTTTCCCCGGCCGGTCCACAAGCCGCCAGCCATGCGGCTGGACATCGATGGCCAGGTCAACAAGCAAAGAAGCTGACCGGCCTACGGCATCCGAGCCCACACCGCGGTCCGGAAGTTCCGGCAGGAAAGGCAGGTGCGGGTGCCCCAACTCCCCCCGGATAATCCGGTTGGCCTCTGCGGGATCGCCGCCCGGCCATGGCCCCAGACCGGTGGCGCTGGCGCGCAGGTCATTCACTGACGACATTGATCAAGCCTGCTGGCTGGAAATCTGGTGATCCTCGGCGATGGCCTCGTGGTGACGGATCACTTCACTGATGATGAAGTTCAGGAACTTCTCGGCGAAAGCGGGATCCAGGTGCGCATCCTCCGCAAGCCGGCGCAAGCGCGCGATCTGGGCGGCTTCGCGGCCCGGGTCACCGGCGGGAAGCTTATGGGTTGCCTTGAGAATGCCAACCTTCTGTGTGGCTTTGAACCGCTCTGCAAGCAGGAAGACCAGTGTTGCGTCGATGTTGTCGATGCTGGACCGGATGGACAACAACTCATCCATGACGGTGCGGTCCACTTGGCCGGCCAGGGAACTCGCAGCCGGGTTGAAGGAATCGGCGTCATGGGGAAGGGCGTTGTTCTGCTCGGTCATGCAACCCAGTCTATGGTGATTCCCAGTTCCGCTGCGGGTGTTACCTTCGTCCACGGGCGCCGCAGCAGGATCAAGGCAGCAGGGCAGTATCCCCCGGGCCTCCATCGGAGCACAATGGCATCATCACTGCTGTTCCGGCAAAGGAGCCTTCATGAAAATCGCTGTTCTGGGCACGGGGATGGTTGGGCATGCACTCGCGGGGAAGCTCGTATCCCTGGGGCACGAGGTCACCATGGGATCCCGCGAGTCCGGCAATCCCAAGGGCGAGGCATGGGCCGGGCAGTCCGGACCGAATGCACGGGCGGGCTCCTTCGCCCAAGCGGCAGCCTTCTCTGAGTTGATCGTGAATGCCACGCCGGGCACCGTGAGCCTCGCGGCACTGGCGGAAGCCGGTACTGAAAACCTCAACGGCAAGGTGCTGCTGGACGTCTCAAATCCTCTGGACTCTTCGGGCGGTTTCCCGCCATCTCTGACGGTGTGCAACACGGACAGCATCGCCGAGACAATTCAACGGAGCTACCCTGAAGTTCGTGTGGTCAAGTCCTTGAACACGGTCAGTGCCCCGGTCATGGTGGATCCTGGCATGCTCCCTGGCGCCCATGACATCTTCATGGCGGGAAACGATCAGGGCGCCAAGTCGATCGTTTCCGGGCTATTGCAGGAATTCGGCTGGTCTCCCGGGCACATCCGGGACCTCGGGGGCCTCGACGCTGCCCGCGGAATGGAGATGTGGCTACCCCTGTGGCTCCGTATCTTCATACAGCAGCCACAAGGAAAGATGTTCAACATCGGCATCATCTCTGAATAACGCCGTTTCACCGCCAACGCAGAAGTGGTACGCCCCTCCGGCGAGGGACGCACCACTTGCTGTGGCGTCCGGCTTTGCGCGCCCGGGCCTAACCGCCCAGCAGCGCGCGGTGGGCTTCCCGTCGTCGTGCTTGTTCGTCAGGGTCCGGTACCGGCAGGGAGGCGATCAGCCGCTTGGTGTAGTCGTGCTGCGGTGAACCCATGACGTGGTTACCGATGCCCTGCTCCACCAACTTGCCCTTGTACAGAACGCCCACCCAGTGCGACAACATGTCCACCACTGCGAGGTCGTGACTGATGAAGAGCGCCGCGAAGCCGAACTGCTCCTGGATGTCCTTGAAAAGATCCAGGACTTTGGCCTGCACCGAGACGTCCAGGGCGGACGTCGGTTCGTCGGCGATCAGCAGACGCGGGTTGAGCGCCAAGGACCTCGCCAAGGAGGCGCGCTGCCGCTGCCCGCCGGACAGTTCATGCGGGTAGCGCTGCGCATACGACGCCGGCAGCTGGACTGACTCAAGCAGCTCGCCTACCTTCTTCCGCGCCTCAGCCGCACTCGGTTTGGTATGGATCATCAGCGGCTCGGCCACGCACTCACCGATGGTGAGATGCGGGTTGAAGGACGCCGCAGGGTCCTGGAAAACGAAGCCGATCTCCTTGCGAAGCGGCCGGAAAGTCCGCTCCTTGAAGTCGAGCATCTCGTAGCCGAGTACTTTCAGGCTGCCCCCCGTCGAACGGTTCAGGCCTGCGATGGCACGTCCGATGGTGGATTTGCCGGACCCGGACTCACCCACCAGCCCAAAGACCTCGTTCTCCGAAACCGTGAAGCTGACGTCGTCCACGGCTTTGAATCCGTGCCTGCCGAACCGGCCCGGGTACTCGATGGTGAGGTTCTTTGCTTCCACCAGGATCTTGCCGTCCTGATGGAGGCGGCCACGGGCACCTTCCGAGGCCGAATGACGGCCAAGGTGAGGCACGGCAGCCAAGAGCTTCCTGGTGTACTCCTGCTTGGGTTCGGCGAAGAGCACCCTGGACGGAGCTTCTTCCACGACATCGCCCTGGTACATCACCACGACGCGGTCCGCGAGGTCTGCCACCACACCCATGTTGTGGGTAATCAGCACAATCGAGGTCCCGTAGTTGTCCCGTAAATCGCGCAGGAGCTGCAGAATCTCCGCCTGGACCGTGACGTCCAAGGCCGTTGTTGGCTCGTCTGCCACAATCAACCCGGGGTTCAGTGCGAGCGCGGCTGCGATAACCACGCGTTGTTTCTGGCCGCCTGAGAACTGGTGCGGGTAATAGTTGACCCGGGTTTCGGGGTCCGGAATACCCACCTTGCGGAGTGCCTCAGTTGCCCGTTGTTTCGCTTCCTTGGCGGAGATGCGTTTGCCGTCCGTTGCATGTGCCCGGATGCCTTCGGCAATTTGCCAGCCCACGGTAAAGACCGGATTCAGTGCTGTGGAAGGTTCCTGGAACACCATGGCTACATCGCGCCCGCGGATCTTGCGCAGCGTCGACTTGCTGACACTGATGACGTTGTTGCCGTTGATCACCACGGCGCCCGAACTGATGGCCGTTTCCGGAAGCAGGCCCAGGATGGTCTTGGCGGTAACAGTCTTGCCGGATCCTGACTCGCCCACGATCGCAACGACTTCACCGGCCTTTACGTCGAGGCTGACGTCCTTGACGGCGTGAACATCACCGCCGTCCGTGGCGAATGTGACCTGGAGCTGGTCAATGGTGAGAACAGGCTGACCACTGCCGGCCTGGTCTGAAACATGTCCAAGATTGGTGGTCATGGCTTACCTGCCTCTGCCGGGGTAGACGGCGTTGTTGGTGCTGCCGGAGTCCCGGGTGCGGGTGTTCTGCCTGCGCGCTTGCGTCCACGGATGCGGGGATCGTTGAGGTCGTTGATGCTTTCGCCCACCAAGGTCAGTCCCAGGACCGTGAGGACAATCGCGATACCCGGGAAGACGCCCGTCCACCAAATACCGGACGACGTGTCAGCCAGGGCCTTGTTGAGGTCGAAGCCCCATTCAGCAGCCGAGGTGGGCTCGATGCCGAAGCCCAGGAAGCCCAGACCGGCCAGCGTCAGGATTGCCTCGGAGGCGTTGAGCGTAAACATGAGCGGCAGGGTCCTGGTGGCGTTCTTGAAAATATGGCGGCCTATGATGCGCATGCTGGACGCTCCCAGCACTTTGGCCGATTCGACGAACGGCTCAGCCTTGAGGCGGATGGTCTCTGCACGGATGACCCGGAAGTACTGCGGGACGAAGACCACAGTGATGGAGAAAGCACAGGAGAAAATACCGCCCCAGAAGCTGGATTGCCCCCGGCTGATCACAATGGAGATGACGATGGCAAGGAGGAGTGTGGGGAAGGCGTAAATGGCGTCTGCGACAACCACCAGGATCCTGTCCAGCCACCCGCCAAAGTAGCCGCTGAGCAAGCCAAGAGCCACACCGAGGAACAGGGACATCGCTACAGACACGATGATGACCGTCACGGCCGTTTGCGATCCCCAGATAACGCGCGACAAAACGTCGTAGCCGCCCACTGTGGTTCCCAGCAGGTGTTCACTGCTTGGGGCTTGTTGCGTGGGGAAAGAACCCGAGGCATCACTGAGTTGCGAGTAGCCATAAGGAGCCAGCAGTGGCGCGAAGATACTGGTCAGGATGAACAATCCGCTGAGGACGACGCCAACGACGAGCATGCCACGCTGAAGGCCCACGCTCTTCTTGAGATGTGAGATGACGGGCAGCCGGGAGAACAGTGGCTGCTTGGGTGCTGTCAATGCAGGAGTGCTCATGATCAGTACCTCACTCGGGGGTCGATGAGCGCGGCGATAATGTCCACGATGAAATTGGTGACGGCCACGATGATGGCCAGCAGTACAACGATTCCCTGGACAGCCACAAAGTCACGGGCATTCAGATATTGCACCAGCTGGTACCCCAGGCCCTTCCATTCGAACGTGGTTTCGGTCAGGATTGCGCCGCCCAACATCAGCGCGATTTGAAGTCCCATCACGGTGATGATGGGAATCAGGGCCGGCTTGTAAGCGTGCTTGGTCACGAGTCGGTACTCGCTGACGCCCCGGGATCGTCCTGCTTCGATGTAGTCCTTCCCCAGCGTTCCGATCACGTTGGTGCGCACCAGGCGGAGGAAGACACCGGCGGTCAGGAGGCCGAGGGCTATTGCGGGGAGGACGGCGTGCGCGGCGATGTCTCCGAGCGCAGTGAAGTTTCCGCTGCGGATCGCGTCAAGCCAATAAATCCCTGATGGCGCAGCCAGCCCGCTCATGGTCAGTTCCGTCCGCGTAGAGGCACGGCCGGCAACGGGGAACCATCCGAGCCACACGGAGAACGTCAGTTTCAGCAGCAGTCCCGAGAAGAAGACGGGAGTGGCGTAGCAGAGGATTGCGAAGAACCTCAGCAGGGCATCGGGGGTCTTGTCGCGGTGTTGAGCGGCGATGAGGCCGAAGGGGATGCCGACAGCGAGGGCAACAATCAAAGCGTTGATCGAGAGTTCCAGTGTGGCCGCGCCAAAGGTGGTCAGCACCTCTACCACTGGCCGTCGGTCGGTGATCGTGGTGCCAAAGTTGCCGGTGATGAGCTGGCCAAGGTACTCAAAGTACTGCACCAGAACCGGCCTGTCGTAGCCGGCGTCATGAATTCGTTGTGCCAGGACGTCCGGGGGGAGCCGGCCGCCTTGGGATGCCGTGATGGGATCGCCGATGACCCTCATCAGGAAGAAAACCAACGTCACCAGGATGAAGACGGTGGGAATGATCAGGAAGAACCTGATCACGATGTACCTGCCCAGACCTCCCCCGGCCTTGGACTTGCTCTTGGGAGCAACAATCCCGGGCTCAGCCTCGGGTACCTCTATAAGTGTTGTCATTTGTTACCTGCATTTCCTGCCCGTGGATTACGCGGGGTTTTGTCTCATGCGTGCCGGCCATCGTGGTGGTCAGCAAAGGAGGCGGGACACCGGATCAGTGTCCCGCCTCCCCCGGGCGTGTTTACTTGGAAATTGTTCCGAGACGGAACTTGAAGGACGGATCCAGGGTCTTGTCGACACCGTTCACGCCGCTTCCGACCACCGCCACCTGAGCACCCTGGAGCAGGGGCAGGGTGGAGATGTCCTTGGCCAGCGCGTTCTGGACTTCCTTGATGTCCGCTTCGCGCTTGGTCTTGTCTGCTTCGGTGAGCTGCTTACCGATGAGGTCGTTCACCGTGGGGTTGTTGTAGTGGTTCTTCAGGAAGCCACCCTCCGGGAAGAACGGGGTGAGGTAGTTATCGGCATCGCTGAAGTCCGGGAACCAACCAAACTGGAACAGTGGGTATTCGTCGGCACGGCTTGCCTTGCTGTACGTGACCCATTCAGTGGACTGCAGGTTCACCGTGAAGAGTCCGGATTTCTCCAGCTGCTCTTTGACCATGGCGTATTCATCGCCGGATGATCCACCGTAGTGGTCCGGGTTGTACTGAAGGTTGAGGGCAACGGGTTCGGTGATTCCGGCATCCGTGAGGACCTTCTTGGCCTTGTCCAAGCTTGGTTTTCCTGCATCGCCGTAGGCATCCTTGAAGGACTCGTTGGCGCCCAGGAAGCCACTGGGAACGTTGGAGTACAGGGGCAGGTAGGTGCCCTTGTAGACCTGGTCTGCAATGGCCTGCCGGTCAACAAGGTTGGCCACGGCCTGGCGAACAGCGAGTGCCTTGGCAGGGTCTGCCCCTGCTGCCTTCGTGCCGTACGGCATGGTGTCGAAGTTGAACGTGATGTACCGGATTTCTCCACCCGGCCCGGTAAGAACCTTGACCTTGGAATCCTTACGGAGGTCGTCGATGTCCGTGGCGCTGAGGCTGCGGAAGGCAACGTCGATTGCTCCCTGCTGGATTTCCAGCTTCAGGTTGGTGGGGCTGGCGTAGTACTTGATGGTGGCCGCATCGTTGGCCGGTTTGCCCAGCACGCCCTGATAGTCGGCGAAGGCCTTGAAACTGACAAGCTCGTTCTTCTTGTAGCTGTCAATGGTGTACTGGCCGTAGAAAGCATTCGCCTTGATGATCTCGTCGTCCGAGAGGATCTTGTCGGCCGGGAAGACTTCATCGTCCACGATCGGCGCTGCAGGGCTGCTCAGGATCTGGCTGAAGGTTTGGTCGTTGGCGTTCTTCAACTTGAACACCACCGTGGTGGCGTCGGGTGCGCTGACACTCTCAATGTTGGTCAGCAGCGACGCGGGTCCTGCGGGGTCATTAATGGCTACCTGGCGGTCGAAGGAGAACTTGACGTCCTTGGAGTCCAAGGTGTGGCCATTTGCCCATTTCAGCCCGGACTTCAGCTTGACCGTGTACTCCGAAGGAGCCGTGAAGGACGACGACTCGGCGAGGTCCGGAACCGGCTCCGCTCCCCCGGGCTTGGAGTTCAGGAGGAAGGAGTAGATCTGGTTCATCACCATGAATGAACCGTTGTCATAGGATCCTGCGGGGTCCAACGACGTTACTTTGTCAGTTGTGCCGTAGGCGATGGGGCCTGCGGCGGCCGGCGCGGATGAGGAGCCACCGCCGGAGGGTCCCGTGCAGGCCGTCAAGGCGAGCGCGGAGATGCCCGCCAGCGCGATAACGCTGTGCAGGGCCTTCTTGTTCAGTGCCATCTGGTGAACCTTCTGTTCGATGGATTCGGCGCGCCGCCGTGGGATATTTGTGACGGCGCACACTCTTAGTGCCTCGATTCAACCAGACTTCTGAGACGACGAACCCCCAATTCAGTGATTTGAGACACAAAATTTACTTTCCAGTAGCTTCGTTCTTCCGCCGAAGGGCCATTGCCCCGGAGGGTGTGCCGGAATATCGTTGTGTCCGAGTCTTCAATCGCTGAAGGACGGCCCAAAGGACAGGCACATGAGCAAGGCAGCCCTCTGTGTAGGGATCAACAAGTTCAAGTTTCTTCCTCAATCAAGTTGGCTCAACGGCTGCGTCAATGATGCCGAGGACCTGGCGGCGCTGCTTGAGAAAAAGTACGGCTTCGATGCCTCCGATATCACCGTGCTCCGCGATGCCAAGGCCTCCAAGAAGTCGGTCATGGCTGAACTCAGCAAGTTGCTGGACGCCGCTATTGCGGGAACGGCCACACACCTGGTCTTCACCTTCTCCAGTCATGGGACGCAGGTGCCGGACACCAGTGGAGATGAAAGTGACAGCCTTGATGAGGCCTTCGCATGCTACGACATCAATAATTCCGGAGATGCCTGGGATCCGGACACGGTGATTTCCGACGATGAGCTTGCAGCACTGTTCGCCCGCCTTCCGAAGGGCGTGCTCATGGATGTTGTGCTGGATACCTGCCATAGCGGCACGGGGCTCAAGTCCCTGGACCTGCTTCCGGGCCGCCGTCCCCGCTTCCTCCCTGCGCCCACGCCCCGGGCGGTGATCGCCAACGAATCCAAAGACACGCGAAGTCTGCGGGACATGGTTAGGACAGCCAAGCTCTCAACACCGGTCCTGATGGCGGCGTGCCGCTCTGACCAGACAGCGGCCGATGCCCTGATCGACGGACGCTACAACGGCGCTTTCACCTATCACTTCGTGAAGACCGTACAGGACGGCGGCACCGCAGGACGGGCCGAGGTGTTGAAGCTGGTCAGCAAGGGACTGAAGACCGGTGGCTTTGACCAGATCGCCCAGTTGGAAGGCACGACGGCGGCACGCAAGGCTGCGTGGGGTAGCTAGGCTCCGCCTGTGGTGAAGTCAGTCGCCACTAATCTCCCGTGCCGTGAAACTTATTACGGACGCCGGACGACGCTTCTTCCTCTGCGTCATGATGCTGGTCCGAACCAAACAGCAGCGCCTGGCGCTCCCTGTCCATCACAGGTTTAAGGGCCGCGTACACCAAGCGGCCGCCTGCGTCGAAACGCAGCAAGCCTCCCCCGCGGACATCCACATAGTCCCGCCGTGTCTTGATCCCCAGGCGGACGTACGCCTCCCTGCGGCTCATGCGGACTGTCTGGATGAACGAGGCCCCTATTTCGGAAATGATGAAACCGTCCGGGGTAACGCGCTCCGAGGTTCGGACACGGGTTGAACTGAGGGGCGTGCGCCTCTCAAGCCGCGCTGCTTCCAGGAGCCGTGGATTCTCCCAGACGAAACGTTGAACCTCCTGGGGGTCCGAACCGAGCGCCGAGAGCCGGATGGGATACCGGAGCCCTTGGTACTTGTCTACGCCGCTGATGTTGTTCATGGACACCCGCCGGATCCCTACGGCGGAGAACTCTGCCTGGAGCGCTTCACGGTAGCCATAGTTGTCTTCGGGAACCATGTCCAGATCCGCTGCAATGATGCCGCGGAGCAGGTCCCGCCAGGAAACATCCACCGGAGGCATGTAGGAGAGGCCCCGGATCACCATCCGCAGGACCCTGGTGGCAACGATCGATCCCGATTCTGCCTTCTGTTGCAAACTTTGGCCTTCCCCAAACCGCGCGTTCCTTGCCGACCATAATCGCTGCACGCTGCGGAGAATCGCTCCCACCACTACGGCGCCCCGGGCATGGGGCTCGGGCAACGATTGCCACTCGTCCGGAACGGCACCAACAAACGGCTCGCGCAGGGGTCCCCGGGCGAAGAGGTCACGTGCGAAGTCGAAGAGTGAACGCATCAGAACCGCGTCATCAACCACTTGCCCCGCTTCGAATCCGCCTGCCGCCGCTTCAAGCTGCCGATACACCACCTCGCGGGAGGAAAATACCGAAAGGATGGCGACAGTGTCAGCCAGGGCCTCGTGCAAGGCCAGTTGCTCCATGGTGGCCATTTGGTCGGCCCACGCAGGCCGGAATCCGTCCAGGATGGCATGCGTGACCTCATGGGCCACGATGTCCCGGTACAGGGCGGTGGGCACTTTGTATCCCATTCGGTCAACGGATCCGAAGCGGATGATGTTGGTTCCCCGCTCATACCCGGTGTCCGTTGCGGTAACGAGGTCCCGGGCCTTGAGAACCACCCGACCTTCCGGATTCCACGGCATGCGCCTGCCCAGCGTGGACTCGAAAATGTCCAGCGTACCCATGGCAACGCCGTACACGTGTTGGGCCAGGAACCGGGTGTCATCCAGGAGTTCGCGAAGATCCGCGGGTGGAGGCTCGGATACCAGGTGCCATGGATCTCCCTGCAGGGTGAGGGTCACTGGTGACACTGTGGTTCCCCGCCACTTGCGGATATGAATCGCGTAACGGTGCCCGGTGGGACCACGCCTTAGCCGTTCCACCGGAATCCGAACCTGCGCTGTCAGCGGCGGGGCGCCCGCAGTGCCAATCGGCCCTTCGGCCAGGACAGTCACGGAGACCATCTGACCGGCCCGAATATCCCCCGGACTCTTTTTTGGAAATGCCACAGCCATCGCCGTCCCGAGTGCGGAACCCCAAACACCGCAGCGGAAGCGCTGCTTAGCCCAGTATGGAGGCGGTGCAACCCCGAGGCAATGGTTCCTAGAGGGCTACGCGCTGCAGGGAACGGGCGGCATCGATGGTCGCCTGTCCCAGTACGCGGCTTCCCTGGTAAAGAACCACGGTCTGGCCGGGAGCCACTCCGCGGAGGGGATCTGTCAGGGTGACCACCAACTGCGTCCTCTCAACACCGGACTCGTCCCGTACCGCTTCCACGCGCGCAACTGCCGGCACGGGGTCGCCGTGTGCCCGAACCTGCGCGTGGCAGTCGAACTCGGCGCCCGTGGCAACTTCGGAAATAGGCAGCCCAGCCCAGGAAACCTTGATGCCCCGGATCTCGTCAATGGCCAACAAGGCCTCCGGACCGACAACAACCTTATTTTCCTTGGGTCGGATCTCAAGGACGAACCGTGGCTTGCCATCGGCTGCGGGGGTGCCGAGCTTCAGGCCACGACGCTGGCCCACGGTGAAGGCATTTGCGCCCGGGTGTTCGCCCACCTTGGCCCCGGTCTCGTCCACAATGTCGCCTGTGGTCATGTCGATCTTTTCGGCCAGCCATCCGCGTGTGTCGCCGTCTGAAATAAAGCAGATGTCGTGGCTGTCCGGCTTGTTGGCTACCGAGAGGCCACGGCGCTCCGCTTCGGCACGAACCTCGGCCTTGGACGGTGTGTCTGCCAGCGGGAACATGGAGTGCTTGAGCTGTTCATGGGTCAGGACACCCAGGACGTAGCTCTGGTCTTTTGCCCAGTCTGCAGCACGGTGCAGTTCCCGGTTGCCGTCGGCGTCTTCGAGGACCTTGGCGTAGTGCCCGGTGCATACGGCATCAAAGCCCAGCGCAATGGCCTTTTCCAGCAAGGCGGCGAACTTGATGCGCTCGTTGCAGCGCATGCAGGGGTTCGGGGTGCGCCCAGCGGCATACTCATCGATGAAGTCCTGGACTACGTCTTCTTTGAAGCGTTCGGAGAAATCCCACACGTAGTAAGGGATTCCCAGGACGTCGCAGGCACGCCAAGCGTCGCGGGAGTCCTCGATAGTGCAACAACCCCGGCTTCCTGTGCGCAGGGTGCCTGGCATCCGCGACAACGCGAGGTGGACTCCGACGACGTCGTGTCCTGCCTCAACGGCTCGGGCGGCGGCCACGGCGGAGTCGACTCCGCCGCTCATTGCTGCAAGTACTCGCATGCTGGCTTTCCGTGTATGTGGGATTGGGCAACTGCTCCGGCCAGAACTGCCGGCGTGCCCGTCCATTCTAGCTTGCATTACCACGCGTGGGCTAAAAACGCTTGACGGGCCTGCCCGACGCTTCTAAAGTCAAAATTACTGGTTTTAGAATCGAGCTGACATGGCACAGGATCGCATGGTCATTGCCGGTGGGGGGCTTGCCGGGGCCACCGCGGCCAAAACCCTCCGTACAGAGGGTTTCACCGGCCCCATCAGCCTCATAGCGGCCGAAGACCACGTTCCGTACATTCGCCCTCCCCTGTCCAAAGAGTTCCTCTTGGGAAAAGCCGGCGAGGAGTCCGTGCTGGTGGTGCCGGCAGGCTGGTACCGGGATAACGACGTCGAACTCGTCCTGGGGAGCCGAGCCGTCGCAATTGAACCGGCGGACCACATGGTCCGCCTGTCCGACGACCGGAGGCTCCACTACGCCAAGCTGCTGCTGGCAACCGGCGCGCAGCCGCGATCAATTCCAATCCCGGGCGCAGGGCTTGATGGGGTCATGACCTTCCGCACTCTGGCGGACAGCCTGCGGCTCCAGTCCCTTCTCAAGGACGGAGGACGCCAGGTAGTCATGATCGGGTCCGGATGGATCGGCATGGAGCTGGCTTCTGCCGCACGCACTTACGGCAACGACGTCACGTTGATCGGGCTGGAAGATATCCCCCTTAGCGCCGCCATCGGCCCCGAGCTTGGCAGCTACTTCCAGCAGATCCACACGGCCCGCGGGGTCAAGTTCGTCCTCCCGGCGAGCGCGGCAAGCGTCGAAGGCCGGGATGGACGCGCGAGTGCGGTCCGCACCACCACAGGCCAGACGCTCCCGGCCGACATCGTGATCGTTGCCGTCGGAGTCGTCCCGGACACCTCGCTCGCGGAAACAGCGCAGCTGGCCGTTCGCAACGGGATCCTGGTGGATGCGGGACTCCACACCAACGCACCGGACGTGCTGGCAGCTGGAGACGTCGCGAATGCTCTGCACCCCTTCACCGGCGAGCATCACCGAAGCGAACACTGGGCCAACGCGCTCAACGGCGGCAAGGTGGCCGCAAAGTCCATGCTGGGCCAGGACGCCACCCTGGATGTGGTCCCCTACTTCTATACCGACCAGTTCGACGTCAGCATGGAGTATTCGGGTTTCCCTTCCCTGGCCTCCGGAGTTGCGCCCACCATCCGCGGTTCATTGGACGAGGGCAGCTTCATCGCTTTCTGGTTGCGGGATGGAGCCGTCGTAGCCGGCATGAACGTCAACCAGCACCGGGTCCAAAAGCCCATCAAGGCCCTGATCTCGGGTCGGTTGCACGTAGATGTCACAAGCCTCACTGATCCGGACGTGCCGCTGGAAAGCCTGCTGCCCAGCTAGCAGCGGCCCGCTAGGCGGGTCCGGTTAAGCCCTGCCGCGCGACTGTTGCTGCCGTTTGGATGGTGGACTCATGGCCTGCCATGCCGGCCTGCCGTGCCCGCGAGCAAGCCCCGGGAAGTGCCTTCAACAGGGCATCGACGTCCGCTTCCGTGGAACTGTGACCCAGAGTGAAGCGCTGGGCTCCACGTGCCGTGTCCTCATCCAAGCCCATGGCGAGGAGCACGTGCGAGGGACGTGGCACCCCCGCAGTACAAGCGGAGCCAGTGGACGACTCAACGCCTGCCAGGTCCAGAAGGAAGAGCAGTGAATCCCCTTCACAACCAGGAAACGTAAAGTGCGCGTTTCCAGGCAGCCGCCCGTCGCCGGGGGCACCTCTCAACACAGCGTCCGGAATCGAGTGCAGGACCCCACGAATAAGGCGGTCCCGCAACAAGCCAAGGCGCTCCCGCTCTCCCGACAGCTTTCCTGTGACGGCCTCAGCGGCTGCGGCAAAAGCGGCAATCGCGGGCGTGTCCAGCGTCCCCGAGCGGACATCGCGTTCCTGGCCACCGCCATGCTGGACCGGGGTCAGCTTCACAGACCTCCCCAGGAAAAGCGCACCAACCCCCACCGGGCCACCGAGCTTGTGCCCCGAGACAGACATAGCTGAGAGGCCGGACCCTCGGAAATCAACGGGAACAGATCCGAAGGCCTGCACGGCATCGGAATGGACGGGTATTCCGTGGGGCTTGGCCAGCTCCACGATGTCAGCGATCGGCTGGATCGTACCAACTTCATTGTTGGCCCACATGACGGTGACCAGGGCAACAGAACCGGGATCCCTGTCGATTTCCTCCTTCACAGCCGTCCGCCGGACGAGTCCGTCGCCGTCGACGGGAAGCCAGACAACATCCGCACCTTCGTGTCGCTCAAGCCACTCCACGGTGTCCATGACCGCGTGATGTTCGACGGCGGAGCAGAGAATGCGGGTCCGCCTCGGGTTTTCGTCGCGGCGGGCCCAATACAGGCCTTTGACCGCCAAGTTGTCGGCTTCCGTTCCACCTGAGGTGAAAATAACTTCTGAGGGGTGGGCACCGGCCGCGGCCGCCAACGTCTCACGGGCATCCTCTACCGCCCGTCGGGCCCGGCGGCCCGCGCCATGCAGCGAGGACGGGTTGCCCGTTCGCGCCAGCTCGCGCGTCATGACGGCGAGCGCTTCAGCCGACAGGGGCGTGGTGGCAGCGTGATCGAGGTATACAGACACCTTGCCATTCTACCGGCGGAGACCTTCAGGACCTCTGGCCCTCCACGGTGGCGATGCGGGCGCAACAATGGCCAGGACCAGCATCAGGAACCACTGCTGCCGGGTTCAGCCCGGAGGCCACCGCCGCTCCCTTTAAGAATGCCCCGTTCATGGCGCATACAACGTCCTTGTGTTCTTGCGACAAGCGATGAAAGGGGCAGTTAAGAAGCCGGTATCCCCCGCCTGGATCCGGGGACGGCTGATACCCGAGTCCGGCCAAAACTTCCAGGAAATCACCGGCCCGCCCCATCAGTTGCCCCTTGGCGTCGGCAACCGTGAGCAATGCCTCGCTCACGGGAATTCCTTCGGCCAGCGACTGCGAGATGCCCGACGCCAAGAGCTCACCGGCAAGGTCATAGTTTCTCTCCGGCACCGAGGCACTGACTTCTGCCAACGCCGGCCTGTAGAGCTTGGCGGGACGCCCGGAGCCAGGGCCGGCTTTGTCCGGGGCTTTCCTGAATTCGATGCGTAGAAGCCCTTCACGCACCAACCGGTCCAGATGGAACGAGGCCGTGCTACGGGGAAGATGCATGGCCGTGGCCGCCTCATCACGGCCGACAGCGTCGCCGGCGCCCAGGACATACTCAAAAAGCTTTCGACGATTCACGTCTCCCAGGGAGGCGAGGGCCGCAATCCTGCGCGACCAGGGGAGGTTGGAAGTGCCCATAACCACAGGGTAGCTCTAAAAGTAAGATCCACTGTTTAACAGGCACCCAGCCCAAGACCGGCCGATGGGCGGCTCAGGACTGTGGGACCACCACCAGCTGGGCCTCCATCTCCGCCCGGGCCTTCGCCAGAGCGGCGGCATCCGGGCAGGCCACCGAGATGTAGACAGACGACTCGGGGGCACTGAACAATCTGGCCAGCACAACAGCAGCCGCCCCGCCGGATGCAGCCGACGATTCCACGGCGAGGAATTCCACACTGTGCTGCGGCTGGTTGGACTCCTGGCCCCACCGGAGCGCCGCGGTCTTCAGCTTGTCCACAGCTATCCCTGCATCCAGGTAGCGGAAGAGTTCCTTGGTTGATGCAGCGTCATCGCCCGCAACTACAAGGGGGCCCTGGTTGACGCTGACCCGAACAGCGAGCGTGCACCCGTCAGTCTTCCGGTACCGGACCTCACCCTGCAGCGCCGCGTGGACCACTGACCATCCCGGGACTTCCTCCAAGCGGCTGGACACCGTCACAGGATCTCCCGGAGCCAAAGTTCCGCCGGCCGATAACGGCAGGTCTTTCGCCGCCACGGCCGCCGCATCATGCCCCGGCGTAATCGTCGGCGTCGCCATAGTTGATTCCGAGGGTGACGGTTTGGGTGCGGCAGGGTCCGGAACGTTGACACTGCAGGCGGCCAGCACGACGCCAAGGGTTGCCAAGGCAGTCAACCCAGCCAATCGTCGACGAACGTTTCGCATCACTTTCGCTCCCAGCCCCATTTATCTGTCGCTACCTTCTGGCGCGATCGAGTCTAGCTGCCCGCCTTGAAACGCAGGCTCCTCAAGGGATTCCCGCCTAGGCAAGGACACGCAAGCCACCAGGTATGACGTCCACCTCAACGGGCAGGCTGGCGAGGCGCTCGCCGTCGGCGTACGCCACCACTCCTGCTGCCTCCAACCGCACGTTTCTGACACGCTTGATCTCAACGGCGGGGTGACTCGTGTGCTTGCCGGCAAACACCTTGGGAAACACCGCAAGAAAACGCAGGCGGGACAATGGCCTGACCACAAAGAGATCCAGCCATCCGTCGTCGGGCAAAGCATCCGGAGTGATCTGCATACCGCCGCCGATGAACTGCCCGTTCGCCACTGAGATAAGCAACGCAGGCTGCTTCCACGTTGTGCCGTCCGCCGTCACCGTATATTCGATCCGCCGGAAAGAGCCGAGTTCCCTCAGCATTGCCAGGTTGTACCGGCTTTTTCCGCGCGGCCAGCGCCAGGAATTCGCCCGTTCATTGACGGCAGCGTCGAAACCCGCTGACAGCACACCGGCAAAGCGCGTGGTCCGGCCCGCCGCGGTGACCCGGCCGACGTCGATCCTCCGTCCGCCTGTCGCCATCGCCGCCAGCACCCGGCTGCAGGCGGCCGCAGTGTCAGCCAGCGGCAAAGACAACAGCCGTGCCACGTCATTGCCGGTACCGCTGGGAACAATGCCAAGAGGTATCTCAAGCCCTGCGAGCGCGTTGACTCCCAGATGGACCATGCCGTCGCCGCCTACCACCACCAGAGCCTCCACCGCGGAACCGGGTGCCAAGGCATCCCGGACAATCCTCTGCAGGGCGTCATAGCTGTCAGCCTCCAGCACGACGACGTCCCGGCCGGCGGCGCGGAAGTACTGTGCGGCATGGTCCCCGGCGTCACGGGTGCGGCCGAAGGACGCCCCTGGATTGATGGCCAGTGCGATCTTCCCCGGTTTGTTGGAGGGATGCGCGGGTTCCGGTGAAGTCACAGCGTGAATTATGCCAGCAGGGAACCCGGCACCCCGGTGCCCACGTTCACATTGTGGATGGATAAACTTCCAGTACCGCGCCAGCTCTGGAGCGGATCATCACCTTAGAGAAGGGCCCGTGCTTGGCCGAGGGCAGCAGTTCGCACTATCAGGTTCTCCGTGTCTCCGTCACCGCGACGGACAAGGAGATCAAAGTGGCCTACCGTAAGGCTGCCCGGAAGGCCCACCCCGATCACGGTGGAGAAGCCGAAATGTTCCGGCGGGTCACTCTCGCGTACGAAACACTCATCGACCCTCAGCGGAGGGCCGAGTACGACCGCCGGTACGCCAGCGGAGCTGCGAGCCGTGGCCAGGCGCGCCCTGGCGACTACACGGGCACTCCGGCGCCGGGCCCCACGGCTACTGCCAATGTCAAGCGACCCTCGGCGCCACGCAACACGGCCGGTGATCCACCGGTCTATGTACCGGCCTTTGACGATCCCAACGAAGTCCCGCTCATCTCGCTGGCGGAAGCGGCCCAGCAGGTCCACGGACTTCCCCGCAAGCGCGGCATCTTTGGTGCCGAGGCGCGCATCCAACGGGAGATGCGTACGGTTCAACTCATCAGCCGGCAGGTCCTGCCCGCCATACCGGCAGCCCGGCTCATCAACGGCCTCCGTTCCCCTTCGGACAACAACCACATCGACCACGCGGTGCTCTCCGGCTACAGGCTGGCGCTGGTGGGATCCATGCTGCTGCCCAAAGGCGCTTATGCATGGGACGGTCAATCACTCCGGCACGGTGGACGATCCGTCGCTCCCCCGCAACTGGCCCATATTGTCCGGCACATGCAGGACATCTTTCCCGAGCTCAACGTCACCGGCTGGGTGGTTCTGCACGGCCCCGATGGCAATCTTCATGAGCCCGTCATTGACCAGTACGGCAAGGGACAGTCAAGCCTGAACTCCGTGGAGGTAGTCAATGGCGCTGGTTTGGTCCGGGGACTCAAGCAGTTCCTGAGCTCAGGTCCGGCCCCAAACACCGTGGTGGTGCCGGTCCTGGCCCGTCTGCTGCGCGGCATGCACTAGCCCCACCTCCAGGCGCCCTGCGTGCATCAAGTGCAGCGCGAGGGAAGCAAGGGTGCGGCCTGACTAAGATGTAACAGTGTTCCGCATCCTCTTCCACACCCCAGAAATCCCGGGCAATACGGGCAACGCCATACGACTGGCCGCCATCACTGGAGCCGAGCTCCACCTGGTGGAGCCCCTCGGCTTCGACTTTTCCGATGCCAAGCTGCGCCGCGCCGGCCTTGACTACCACGATCTCGCGGTAGTCACGGTCCACAAGGACATCGAGGCGGCCTGGACTGCCCTGCAGCCTGACCGCGTCTTTGCCTACACCTCCGATGGCGAGACCTCCTACACGGACATCAACTACCGCGAGGGCGATGTCCTCATGTTCGGTCCCGAATCGGTCGGTTTGCCGGACTGGCTCAAGCAGGATCCACATGTGACGGCACGGGTTCGTCTTCCGATGAAGCCTTCGTTGCGTTCACTGAACCTGGCCAACGCCGCCTCCATCGCAGTCTTTGAAGCTTGGCGTCAGAACGGATTCGCCGGCGCCAAGGTCTAGCCCATCCAACGGGGCATCTGCGCCGAATACCTTATGCAGGAACAAGTCCTGCCTTTGATATTTATCGAGGGAGCCTACGTGAGCGCGCTGCAGACCAGGGTGAAGGCACCAAGCCGATACGCCGCCGCGCCCGCAACGTCAGCCGGTTGTGCTGCCGGATTCAAACGGGACGACATATGCTGGACGGTGATGGACACCCCCAACAACCCCGGCCCCCCGGTTTTCGAGGCCACCGGCACTGCGTCAGATTTGAACTCGCAACTGGCTGGCTTGATCGAACTCGTGGCAGCAGGCGACCAACAGGCTTTCGCCGAGTTCTACCGCCTGACATCCCGGCGCGTCTTTGGCATGGCCAGGCGCGTCCTGATCGATCCTGACCTCAGCGAAGACGCCACCCAGGAAGTCTTTATCCAGGTATGGCAAGGAGCAGCCAGGTTCGACCGCGCTTCAGGAAGCCCCTTGGCCTGGCTCATGACCATCGCACACCGGCGGGCCATCGACCGCGTCCGCGCTGTGCAGGCCGCGACAGACCGCGAAGCCAAATATGGTGCTGCGAGCCAAGACCCCGACCGTGATGTGGTGGCTGAAGAGGCCGACACAAACTTTGAGGCCGAGGCCGTCAGCCGGTGCCTGGGCACACTGACGGACACCCAGCGTGAATCAGTCAGGCTCGCCTACTACGGCGGACTGACGTATCGGGAGGTTGCCGAGCACCTCGGCGCCGCCGTCCCAACCATTAAGTCCCGCATCCGCGACGGACTGCTGCGCTTGAAGACCTGCCTGGGGGTGGGTTGACATGAGTGAAAACACCGGTGGAGGCTTTATCCGCAGAATGTTTGCCAATGACATCGCTACCGACCTTGCCGAGGGCCGGGTCCTTGAGTTGGCGGAAATCTACGCCCTGGACGCCGTCAGTGACGACGAACGGGCCATGATCGACGACTACATCAAAGACGCCCCGGAACGCCCCGAGTTCCTGGAGCGGGTTGGCCAAGCCCGCGAGACCCTGGCTGTCAGCTTCGTTCCCGAAGAGGAACCGCCTGCGGGTCTCTTCGACAACATCATGGAGCGCATCACCAAGGATGCTGCCACGCAGCCCCCCGTACAGCCGGAAGCGCCCACGGAGGCCAGCCCCGCAGTCGACGACCTCGCTGCTGCGAGGATGAGGCGGGAAGAACGTACGCGCGCCAGCGGCGCACGCCGGTGGATTGTGGGGGCAGCGGCAGCGGCCGTGATTGCCCTCGGGGGCATCGGAGTTGGCACCTACGTGTCGGCGCAGAACGACCCCGTCAATCAGGTGTTGCAGGCCCAGGACGTCCAGAAGAAGTCCGCACCCGTTCCCGGTGGCGGTACTGCCACCATCTCCGCGTCATCGGCGAAGGATTCCTTCGTGGTCCTGATGGACGGTGTGGCTCCCGCACCCGACGGCAAGGTCTATCAACTGTGGACACTGCCCAAGGACGGCTCGGCCCCCGTACCCCAGGGCACCATGGACGCCCAGACGCTATCCAAACCTGCAGTCGTGAAGGGCTTGTCCTCGGCGTCATCCGTGGCCATCACTGTTGAACCCACGGGCGGGTCGAACGCACCCACCACCGCTCCGGTCCTGGTAGTGGCGCTTACCGCCTGAGTCGCAGACGTTAAAGCCCGACGGCGGCCGTCCCACCTGCGGGGACGGCCGCCGTCGGGCGTTTCCGTGGTTTCCTGGGGCTACAACACGAGCGACAGAAGCATCACAAAGCCAAAGCCCACAACGGAGATCAGTGTCTCCATCACTGACCACGTCTTGAACGTCTGCCCAACGGTGAGTCCGAAGAGTTCCTTGACCAGCCAGAAGCCGGCGTCATTGACGTGGGACAGGAACAGCGAGCCTGCACCGATGGCCAGGGCGAGCAAAGCCGCGTGTGTTGGGCTCAGGCTGCTTGCCAACGGTGCCACGATGCCCGCTGCGGTCACCGTAGCGACAGTCGCTGACCCAGTGGCCAGGCGGAGTGCCACGGCCACGATGAAACCCAGGACCAGGACCGACATGTTGGCGCCCTCGGCCCACTTCTTGACGGCGTCACCCACGCCCGCACCGATCAGCGTCTGCTTGAACCCGCCACCGGCACCCACAATGAGGAGGATCGCCGCAATGGGTCCCAGGCTTTCGCCCAATTTCGCAGTGATCCTGCTGCCTGTGAATCCGACGGCGTATCCGAACGTTACGATCGCCAGAAGGACTGCCAGTGTCATGGCCACCAACGGCTGGCCCACGAAGTCGAAGAAGATCCGGATGGCGGGCGCTGTTTCAGGGTTGGGCCAGATGATGCCGCCCAAAGCCTTCAGCAGCATGAGGACCACGGGGAAAATGATGGTCAACAGGGTCACCAGGAACGACGGCTGGCGCTTCACTTCGCTCAGGTCCGCTGCGTGCTGGGTGTCGATGCCGCCGGCTACGGCGGGCGCATCAACAGGGACCCAGCGGGCAGCCAACCGTGAGAAAAGCGGACCACAGATGATCACTGTGGGAATCGCTACGAGGATGCCCAGGCCCAGTGTTGTTCCCAATTCCGCTTTGACTGCACTGATCGCGATCAGCGGTCCCGGATGCGGCGGCACCAGCCCGTGGAGGACCGACAGTCCAGCCAGCGCCGGGATCGCGATGCGCATCAGTTTCATCTTGGATCGCTGGGTCACCAGGACGATCACCGGAAGCAACAGGACGAGCCCGATTTCGAAGAACATCGGCAGGCCGATGATGACGGCTACAAGCGTGATCATCCAGACCAACTTGTTTCCGCTCGCCTTGGCCAGCAACGTGTCCACCACACGGTTGGCGCCACCGGAATCGGCCAGCAGCTTGCCGAGCATGGCCCCCAGCGCAATAAGCAGGCCAACTTCCTTGAGGACTCCCCCAACGCCGTCCTCGAAGTTGGTGATGACCTTGCCCAGCTCCACGCCTGACGCCAGGCCAACAAAAGCCGAGCCCAGAACCAGCGCCAGGAACGGGTGCAGTTTCAGTTTGGCGATCAGCACCACAATCAGGGCGATGCCCAGCGCTGCGACCACCAGCAACTGGGTGTCATGCGCCGTCCATTCCTGTACCTCTGTGGCGGTCTCCAGGAGCCTCACGAAGCGTTCGTTTCGGTACCTGCAACTACAGGGCGCAGACCAAGACGTTCAATGACTTCGTCCGCTTCTTCGGCAGGAGACGCCGAAACACACAACGAGATGTAGCTCTCGTCCTCCGTCGGTTCCTCGAGAGCGTCGAACTGCGATTCCAAGAGTGACGGCGGCATGAAGTGGCCGTGCCTGGAGGCGAGCCGATCGGAGATCTTGTCCTTGCTCCCCTGCAGGAAGACGAAAACAACGTTCTCGCCGCGGAGCACATCGCGATACTTCTTCTTCAGTGCCGAGCACGTAATGATTGCCGGAGTTCCGGCATCCGCGCGCTCACGGATCCAGTCCGAGATGATGCCCAGCCAGGGCCACCGGTCGTCATCGCTGAGAGCCAGCCCCGATTGCATCTTGGCCACGTTGGCCTCTGGGTGCAGGTCGTCGCCTTCGGCAAGGTCCCACCCAAGCTTCCCAGCGAGAACGCCTGCCACGGTCGACTTACCGGAACCGGAGACTCCCATAATCACCAGTACGGGTTGTTGCGCAGTCTTCGCCATCAAAGTCTGCCTTCCTCGAATAAATATGATTTAACCGAGATCAAGCATATGACACGGGTTACACCACGGCAACGTCAGAAACCTGCGATGGTGGTGGATCCGTTGACTGCAACTACGTGGAAGAACTCAGCGCTCGCTCCGCCGGGCAGGCCGGCCCGCTCACCATTGCCCAGCATCATGGCCCTGACCACGCGTTCCATTCCCTCGATATCAGGATGCTGGCTCGCATGGACCCTGATAGCGGCAAGCTTCGCGTCGACATGCTCCGAAACATCCACAGAGTGGTTCTCCCTGGACTCCGGGCTGGAGATAAACCACAGCCACGGCAACTTGTAGGCCTCTAGTCCGGCCGCGGCCAGCTCCGGGTAGGCGAACGGATTCTCCACTGCTGGATACACGGCCCGGGTCACCGCCTCCCCCGCTGCAAGGTGGTCCGGGTGGCTCTTCTGGAGGCGGTCCCAGTTCCGTTCCGGGTGCATGGTCAGCACGATGTCCGGACGGATTTCGCGAATCAGCTTCACTACCTGCTTGATGACGCCATGTGTCGGTTCCAGGTACCCGTCCCGCTCGTGAAGGTAGCGGATATCCGTAACACCCACCAGAGCAGCGGCGCGCTTTTGCTCCTCGGCCCGCAGCTCGATGATCCGTTCGCGGTCCGCGGGATCGAAGCCGCCGGCATCGCCGTCAGTCATGATGCAATAACTGACTTGAACGCCGGCCGCCGTCCAGGCCGCGATGGTCCCTGCAGCACCAAAATCGATGTCGTCGGGATGGGCAGTAAAACAAAGCACCCGCTCAACGCGCTCCGTGGAGGCGTCGAACGGGCTCTTTGCTGACGGAACGTCAGTGGGCAAAGGGATCAGCCTTTCCGCTTCTTGATTTCGGCAGTAGCCTGCGGGAGCACCTTGAAAAGGTCTCCGATGATGCCATAGTCCGCGATTTCGAACACCGGTGACTCGGCGTCCTTGTTGATGGCCACGATGACCTTGGAGGTCTGCATTCCGGCTTTTTGCTGGATGGCACCTGAAATGCCGGCAGAGATGTACAACTGCGGGGAGACCGTGACGCCGGTTTGGCCAACCTGTGCGTCGTGACCAATCCAGCCCGCATCTGTTGCAGCACGTGAAGCACCCACAGCTGCACCCAAGGCGTCAGCAAGCTCTTCCACGGGTCCGAAATCGCCGTCTACGCCGCGACCGCCGGCTACCACGATCCTGGCTTCGCCAAGGTCCGGCCGGCCGCTGACGGGTTTCTCGGTGCGCGTGGCGATGCGGGCGGAGTTCACCGCCGCATCAGCCGGGACATCTACAGTTGCGGTAGCCGGAGCCGTAGCCACGGCGGCCGGTGCGGGCTCAACATTGTTGGCCTTGACGGAAAGAATCGTCACCGGGGTGGTGGCCTTCGCAGTGGTGGTGTACGAGCCTGCAAGAACCGACTTATGTGCAGTACCGTCGGGCTCCACGCCCACAACGTCAGTAATAACGCCGGCATTCAGCTTGATCCCGAGCCGGCCCGCAATTTCCTTGCCCTCCGGGGAATTGTCCACCAGAACGGCTGAGGCACCGGAAGCTCCCACAGCGGCGGCCAGGTAGACGGCCTTGGGGCCCACCAGATAATCGTCAAGGTCGTCGGCCGACGGCCGGTACACGGCGGTGACGCCATAGGCACCCAGGGTGGCGGCGACGTCGTCGTTCAATTCACCGGTGAAGGCGACGGCGGTTTCACCCAACGAACGGCCGATGGTCAGGAGTTCCAGGCTGCTCTTCTTAAGAGCTGCTCCGGGATTGTCAATGAAAACAAGTGCATGTGCCATGGTTGGAGTCCCCTTTAGAGCAGCTTCTGTGCGGCGAGGAAGTCGACCAGCTTGATGCCGGCGTCGCCGTCGTCGGTAATGATGGTGCCGGCTGTCCGCGGTGGCCGGGCATCAGCGGATTCCACCACCGTCCAGGAGCCGGCCAGGCCTACCTGCGAGGCATCCACGCCGATGTCCGCGAGGGACAGGGAAGCGATCTTCTTCTTCTTCGCGGCCAGAATGCCCTTGAAGTTGGGGTAGCGGGGCTCGTTGATCTGGTCCGTCACCGAAACCACGGCAGGAAGCTGCGCTTCGACGGTCTCCGAGTATGCTCCGGCGTCGCGGCGTGCAGTGACCTGGCCACCCGCAATGTCAAGGCTGGAAGCAAAGGTCACCTGCGGGAATGACAACCGCTCCGCGAGCTGCGCGGGAATCAGCGACGTCTCTCCATCGGTGGATGCCATGCCGGTCAGGACCAGGTCCACCGGACGGCCGTCAGCCGAAAGGTGCCGGATGGCGGCGGCAAGGGCCAGCGAGGTGGCGGCTGCGTCAGAACCTGCCAGAGCGTCATCGCTGAGGTGAACGCCAGAATACGCGCCGATCTGCAGCGACTTCTTCACCGCGTTGACCGCACCGGCCGGACCCATGCTCAAGGCTATGACCTCATTGCCGGCCTTCGGACCACCACGCTCTTCCGCCAGCTGCAAGGCTGCCTCAAGTGCGTACTCATCGAGTTCGGACAAGATGCTCTCGTCACGGTCGGTCGTGTTGCCAGGTCCGGTGATGTGCCGGTCGAACTGCGCGTCCGGGACGTGCTTGACCAGAACGACAATCTTCAATGTCTCTTCCACTGTCTTCGAAGCAGCCTTCCATGCTTGTGGACGGCCAACCGCAAGAGCGTGGCCGCGAATTGCCCAGCGCGTGGGCTCGTCCTAGCTAAGCATATTGCCCGCAGAAAACCACTCCCAGCGTTAACGCCTGTTTCAGCCGGGCAATACCGGGGACGCCACGACGACGGGCAGCACCCATGAGGTGCCGCCCGTCGTCGTGCGTTGCCTGTACCGACTACTGTTGAGCGGCGTCGAGGGTGACCTCAACCTCTTGTGACTGGCCACCACGCAGGATTGTTACCTTGACCTTTGCACCGGCCGGCTGTTCCCGGACGGCTGCGGTCAGCTGGTTGGGATCACTGACCGTGTAATCACCGAACTTGGTCACGACGTCGCCAACTTTAAGCCCGGCCTTGGCTGCGGCCGATCCGCTGGTCACCGAGGCAACCTCAGCTCCCACAGAGAAGCCGGAATCGCTGCCAGTGGAAGACTTCGAACGAACAGATACACCGAACTGTCCATGGCTTGCCTTGCCGTTATCAATAATCTCCTGCGCCACACGCTTTGCGTGGTTGATCGGGACGCTGAAGCCCACACCGATGTTGCCGGCTGAAGACTGGGACGTGCTGCTGCCAGCCGATGCGATGGCAACGTTGACGCCAATGACTTCACCCTTGCTGTTCACCAGCGCACCACCGGAGTTGCCCGGATTGATGGCCGCGTCGGTTTGGATGACGTTGATCGCGATCGAGCCCTCATTGGCCGTGTTCTGGCTCTGGCTACCGTTCGGCGGTGCGAACTGGAAGCCCTCGTCACCACCCTGGCTTTCATCAGGGGTGCCTTCCGGAACGGCGGACGACGCGACGCTGATGGTGCGGTTGAGCGTGGAGACGATGCCGTCCGTCACCGTACCCGTCAGGCCCAGCGGCGAACCGATGGCGACGGCGGTGTCCCCCACGTTGATCTTGGAAGAGTCACCAAGCGTTGCCGGTACCAGTCCGGAGGCATCGCTGACCTTGATGACTGCCAGGTCAGACAACGGATCCGTGCCAACAACTGTGGCTTTGAGGACCTTGCCATCATTGGTGCGGACCTCGATGGTTGCGTTGGCAGTGGCGCCGTCAAGGGTCACCACGTGCGTGTTGGTGAGAATGTGGCCTTGGTCATCCAGGATGATGCCAGAGCCGGTCCCACCTTCGTTGCCGCTGGTTGCCTTGATGGTCACCACGCTGGGCGATGCCTTGGCGGCGGCAGCCGTGATGACGTTGACGTCGTCCTTGTTGTTCACGATCACCGTGCTGGATTGTCCACTCGTGGAGGCGGCCGGAGCAGGGTTGTCCCAGAGCATGTTGGTTCCGGCCACTACACCGCCGCCAACCAGACCCGCTGCCAGCATGCTCGCAACCAGGGTACCGACGCCGAATGCCGGCTTGCGCTTGGTCGCTACCGCCGATGAGTGCCCTGGAGTGTGCTGCATCCCAGGACCCTGCTGGCCTTGAGCGCTATTGAACTGCGCGTTGCCGTCGCCGGGATTCGAACCGCCGCCGTAGAACGGCTGGTGCTGGGGGTAGCTGGGGCGATGCGCCGGGTCCTGCTGCTGCGGAGCGCCGTAGTAGTGCGGCTGCTGCGCGGTCGGGTTCGCCTGTGCGGGAGCACCGTAGTGTGGCGCGGTGCCCTGCTGGTCCGGAGTGTTGTGCTGGGCCGGCGTGCTGTGCTGGGCCGGCGTGCTGTGCTGGGCCGGCGTGCTGTGCTGGGCCGGCGTGTTGTGCTGGGCCGGGGTTGCAGGTGGCTGGAAGGCCGGCATGGGAGTTGTTGGCTGTGTATTCCCGGCCTGCTCGCCCGCGCCCTGCCCTGAAGACCAGGCAGGCTGCTGCTGGGTGGCGGCGGCATCATTGTGCTCTCCCGTCACGTCCCGCGGCTCAGCAGGCTCGCGGTTCTCTGGTGCGGTGCCCTGCGCTGGGTTCTCCGTCATGGGGGTTCCTTTCGTCCTCGTCTTCAACAACTATGTACCCAATTACTGGAACAAAAGCGGACGTTCGCTGGGAGCTTCCTGAAAGGCGTGGGCGCCTGTGGCCGGCTCTCCAAAATTCCCTCAGCGGCTGAACAATCCGGCTCTCTCCTATATTTCGCTGGTGGCATATTCACTGCTGTGGACGGGCCATGGGGTGCACCATAGAATCAAGAGGAATTGCCACAGCGACCTGCGGCTTTACACCATGCGTGGGGGCGCTGAGCATTCTGTGACGATTGGTACGCCTTGTTCCAGTCGCAGACGTGCTGAAGGGTTGCACATGCGGTCAATATTTAAACGCGTACTCGCCGGATTTGGCGTGGCTGGACTGTTGGCCTTCCCGGCCTCAGCTGCCTGGGCCACCGATCCGGTGACCATTCCGTCCGGACAAAACATCGTGGACGACGCCAACGTGCTGGGCAGCCGAAAAGGCGAAGTCCAGGACGCCATCCAAAAAACGCTCAAGGATCACAAGTACAACCTTTACGTGGTCACCGTGGACTCCTTCACCAACCCGTCGGACCCCAAAGAGTGGACCAAGGCCGTTGCCGATAAGAAGCTCATGGGTAAGCCGGACGCCATTCTGGCGATTTCCACGGCTGGCCAGTACAACTTCGCCCTGAACTCGGGGAGCTCCATCTACTCCAAACAGTCGGCAATCGCTCAGAATGCCGTTGTTGCCAATCTGGCAGGCGGCAAGAAGGACTATGCCCAAGCAGCCATAGATACGGCTGCAGCCATCGGCGACGCTGCAGGCGGTGGAAGCGGGACAGTGCCCAGCGGCAACGCCGGAGTTGGCGTCCTCGTTGGAGTCGGTGTTGTAGCCGCCGGTGGCGCAGGGACATACCTGTACTTGCGTAACCGCCGCAAGAAGGGCAGCCAGGCCACCAGCGCCAGTTATGGACCGCAAGGTGAGCAGCTTGACCCCTTGGCTGGCCTCAGCATCCCGGAACTGCGGCAAAAGAGCGGCTCGCTGTTGATCGAGGCGGACGACGCCATCAAGTCCAGCGAGCAGGAACTCGGATTTGCCCAGGCACAGTATGGCGACTCCGCAATCGGGAACTTCACCAAAGCCCTGGAGGAAGCCAAGGGCCACATGACGGAATCCTTCAAGCTTCAGCAGCAGCTTGATGACCACATTCCGGACACTGAAGAGCAACAGCGGAGCTGGCTCGGCGAAATCATTCGCAGGTCAGAGGCGGCACTTGCGTCACTGCGTGACCAAAAGGCAGACTTCGACTCTTTGCGGGAGCTTGAAAAGAATGCCCCCCAGGCCCTGGCAGCGGTGTCCGCTGGAGCCAAGGACGCGGACTCAAAGATCGCAAACGCCGAGCAATCACTTGAGGGCTTGCGCGCAAAGTACGCTGAATCCGCCTTGACGCAGGTCTCCGACAACATCCTGCAGGCTAAAGAGCGACTCGCATTCGTGCAGAATGCTGTCACCGCTGCACAGGAGAAATTGGCGGTCGGCGAGAACAGCTTGGCCGCAGTAGCCGTTCGCGCGGCCGAGGAAAGCCTGCACCAGACGAATGTGCTGATCGACGCGATAACAAAGACGGCTGGAAGCCTGGATGAGGCCCGCACATCGCTTGAAGGCGCAGTTGCGGAGACCAGCCAGGACCTCGCCCAGGCCAGGGCCATGATCCAATCGGGCGAGCACCCTGAACTTGCCGGCCCCGTAGCTGGTGTCGAAGCCGCCTTGGCACAAGTGAAGACCGAGATCCAAGGTGGAAAGATCGACCCCATCGCGACCCTCAGCCGCGTGGAGTCAGCCCATCAGGCTTTGGACCAGTCCCTGTCCGGTATTCGCGACCAGCAGGAGCAGGCCCGCCGGGCACAAGCATCTCTGCAGCAGACCATCATGGCTGCCCAGGCCCAGATCAGCGCCACCTCCGACTACATCACTGCCCGACGCGGCGGCGTGGGCACAGAGGCAAGGACCCGGCTGGCCGAAGCTCAACGCAACCTCGATTACGCACTGTCCATCTCGCGCAACGATCCCGTCACGGCCCTGACATATGCCCAGCAGGCGCATTCACTCGCCGCCCAGGCGGCCCAGCTTGCGCAGTCGGACGTCGACCAGTTCGGCTATGCAGACCAGGGCCAAGGCTACGGACGCGGTGGCATGTTCGGCGGTGGCGGCGGAGGCGGCGGCCTCGGCGGTGCCATCCTCGGCGGCATCCTCATCAATTCCATCCTCAATGGCGGCGGGGGCGGCTGGGGCGGCGGCAATGACGGCGGCGGAGGTGGCGGCTTCTTCGGCGGTGACTCCGGCGGCGGAGGCGACTTCGGCGGCGGAGGCGACTTCGGCGGCGGTGGCGACTTCGGCGGCGGAGACTCCGGCAGCTTCTAGCCAGACAGACTACGTGGGGTCCATGCCCCGCATAGAAGCGGTACAACAACTGATCACTGACTTCAGTGGCACCACTGAGCAGGACGAAAGGCATCACCATGGTTAAGCAGTCCATTTTCGGTCGGATCTCACAGCTCGCCAAGGCAAACATCAACGCCTTGCTGGACCAGGCTGAGGACCCGCAGAAGATGCTGGACCAGATGGTCCGCGACTACACGAACAACATTGCCGAGGCCGAGTCAGCCGTGGCCCAGACCATCGGTAATCTCCGTATGCTGCAGGCCGACTACAACGAGGACGTCAAGAACGCCCAGGACTGGGGAAACAAGGCCCTGGCGGCGTCCCGGAAGGCCGACGAGTACCGCAACGCAGGCGACACCGTTGATGCCCAGAAGTTCGACAACCTTGCCAAGGTAGCCATCCAGCGCCAGATGACCGCGGAGTCCGAGGCAAAGTCTGCAGAGCCGAGCATCGCCTCACAGACCGAGGTCGTGGACAAGCTCAAGACCGGGCTCGACCAGATGAAGAACAAGCTCAACCAGCTCACCGCAAAGCGCAACGAGCTGGTGGCCCGCTCCAAGACTGCGGCCGCGCAGTCCCAGGTTCACGATGCTCTCAAGAGCATCGACATCATGGATCCCACCAGCGAGGTGGGCCGCTTCGAAGAGAAGATCCGCCGTGAAGAGGCCAAGGTCCTGGGCCAGCAGGAACTTGCAAGCTCCAGCCTTGATGCCCAGTTCAACCAGCTTGAGGACCTGGGCGAGCAGACCGAAATTGAGGCTCGCCTTGCCGCTCTGAAGTCGGGCGGCTCCAAACCTGCCATCGGCGCCGGCGCCACCGCATCAAGCGGGGCAACCGTCGACGAAGCTGATTTCGACAAGCTCTAAGCTTGGGGCCGGCGCATTGCCGGTATCGTACCGCTGAACCACGGAAGGGGCCGGATTCTGACAAGAATCCGGCCCCTTCCTGCTGTGCAGCTACCCTGCACCGTGAACTGCGGAGTCTTGGATAGGGCTGGCATCCGTTGCCACCTCGGCCCGGATTTCAAATCCTTTGGGGTGAAAGTACGTCACGGTGCACTCCAGCACCTCTCCATGATCGCCCAGCGTAGTGCGCTCCAGACGCGGCACCATGGCGAACCCACGGACGTTCAGGGCATCTGCCAGGTGTTCCGGCGGGGCATGCATGGTCACAGTGATTTCAGCCCGCTGCAGCGGCTTCAGCGTCCTGTCTTGGATGACCTGATAAATGGAGTTGCGTTCGGCGTCCGCCAAACTGATGTGGCGCCCGATATGGGAGGGGATGAAGATTTCTGCAATTGCGTAGGGCCAGCCAGCGCTTGAATAGGAGCGCCGGATCACAAGCACAAGGTTGTCATCGGAAACCAGCTTGGCCGGAACCGATGTGTCCTTTTCCATCCATTTATATTCGATGAGGCCCTTGACGGTTTTCATCCCTGCCGCCGTAAACGTCTCCATGAAGGGTGCCAGGCGGTTCAACATTTTCACTGGACGCTGGGCCATCACGAACGTCCCTTTGCCCTGCCTGCGGACCAGCAGGCCCTTTGCCACGAGCGTTTCGATCGCTTTGCGGACCGTGGTCCGGCTGATGCCGTACTGGTCCATCAGCGACTCTTCAGTGGCTATCCGGGATCCAGGCTCCAAGCGGCTGACCTGCTCCGTCAGAACATCGGCCACTTGCTGGTAGACAGCAACAGGACTGTCCCGCTGAAGAACGTCGCGATCGGCCCCGGCAGTGAAGTCGTCGTTGACCATTGGGCGTCCTATCCATCGTTCGTGCCTCAGTAAATCCGGGTTTGATGCTAGCACTGGGTTGCCCGACAACTGGCTCATCAAAAGTTCCCGGCTGGACACGAGGTCCGGGCTTAACCAAAAGGTCCGGATCAGTAATTACTGATCCGGACCTTTTCTCCAGTTGCGGGGACAGGATTTGAACCTGTGACCTCTGGGTTATGAGCCCAGCGAGCTACCGAACTGCTCCACCCCGCGTCGCAAGAACAACTCTACCGCACCCGCTGGGGTGCTCTTGACCATAAGGTAGCAATAGTGCCGTAGATCACTCCATAGCATCCGAGGGACCTGAGAACCCGTCTAAACGCACTTCCGCCGTTTACTGAAGAAGAACCGGCGGGATGGGAATTCAGGCTCGCAGGAATGTCCTGGCTGCTTTCAAGATTGCGGATGGCAGATCACTAGTAATTCAAAGTGTGCCATTCGGGAAAAGCAAAAGGTCCGGATCAGTAATTACTGATCCGGACCTTTTTCCAGTTGCGGGGACAGGATTTGAACCTGTGACCTCTGGGTTATGAGCCCAGCGAGCTACCGAACTGCTCCACCCCGCGTCGCAAGAACAACATTACCGCCCGGTGAATGCCAGACCAAATCCTGACTGCGTGATGTGTGTCTCCCCCGCAGAAAAGGCCCGTGTCGACTACCCCTTGGCGGGAGTCAACACGGGCCTTTTCAATCAAGCTGTCGCGTCAGCTGCTCGGCGAAGGCGACGGAGTCGCACTCGGAGTAGCCTCCGGCGTCGCAGACGGCGTGGAGGTCGCACCCAAACGGCCTTCAGCGTCCAGCGCCTTCTTCAGCGCTTCAGACAACTTGGTCTGCTGCGCGCCGTAGCCGGCAAAGTCGCCCTTGGCCAGCGCTGCCTGACCGTCCTGGATGGCCTTGTTGGCCTCGTCCAGGGCTGCCTTCAGGTCAGCCTTGGCGTCGGTAGGTCCGGCCGGTGGCGTGGTGGTACCGGGTGGTGCGGTGGGTGTTTGGCCATTGTTGTCCGCGTCGCCGGCTGTGGCACCGGAGTTGCCGCCGAACAATTGGTCCAGTGCTGCGTCCAAGGTGGGCGCGAATCCGATCTTGTCACCGAACGCGACCAGCACGCGCTGCAGCGTCGGGTAGGACGTTTCACCGGTGGACTTCAAATAAACGGGCTGCACGTACAGCAGGCCGCCACCCACGGGAAGTGTCAACAGGTTGCCGTTCAGCACATCGGATGCACCTTGGCGCAGGAGGTTCAGCGCCTGGGACACGGTGGGATCGGAGTTGAACTTGTTCTGCGCTTGTCCGGGTCCAGGCACCTGGGTGTCAGTCGGGAGTTCCAGCAGCCGCAGCTTTCCGTAGCTCTCCCCCTTGACGCCCTTCACGTTGCCAGCGTCGGAGTCAGCTGCCAGGAATCCGTACAGGATGTTACGGGCACTGCCGTTGACTGTTTGCGGAATAAAGGACGACGTCAGCTGGAAGGCTGGCTTCTCCTGATCAGGCATCTGCAACGACATGTAGAAAGGCGGCTGTTTTACGGCCTCCGAAACGGTGGGATCGTTCGGAACGCTCCACGCGTCATTGTTCTGGTAGAAGCTGTCCGGGTCCGTTACGTGGTAGCGGCCGAGCAGTTCACGCTGGACCTTGAAGAGGTCCTCCGGGTACCGGACGTGGCTCATGAGATCGCCTGACATCTCTGAGTAGGGCTTGATGGCAGTTGGGAAGACCTTCTGCCACGCCTTCAGAATCGGATCCTGGTCATCCCAGGCGTAAAGGTTTACTGAGCCGTCATAGGCATCCACTGTGGCCTTCACAGAGTTCCGGATGTAATTCACGGAGCTGTTCGGCAAGGCAACGGTGCGTCCGGCGTTGGTCTGCGAATCAGCAGTCGCGTTCTGCAACTGCTGCGGCTGCGAGTACGGGAAGTACTGGCTGGTGGTGTAACCGTCGACGATCCACTTCACCCGTCCGTCAACAACTGCCGGGTAGGCGTTACCGTCAACCGTCAGGTACGGTGCCAGCTTCTCGACGCGTTCGCGGGGATTGCGTTCGTACAAGATCTGAGACTCAGCGTTCACGCCGTCGGACAGCAACAGATCCGATGACTGGAACTTGATGGAGTACAGAATCCTGTTGAGCCAGTTTCCAACGTTGGGTCCACCGTTGCCGCTGAAGGTGTACTGCGTCTCTCCCCCGCCTTCACGGCCCGCGGGTCGGTCCTGCTCACGGTTGGGAGCACCGTCGGGTGCACCCACAATGGAGTACTCGGGAGAATTCTCGCCGAAGTAGATACGGGGCTCGTAGGTGGTGTCGTTTCCGAGGACTCCATTGGACGGGATGCCCGACTGGAGGAACTCCGGCTTGCCGTCGGCGGTGAACTTGTTGCCCTTGGCCGCCACTACGCCGTAGCCGTGGGTGTAGACAATGTGCCGGTTGACCCACGTCTGCTGGTTGGCGCTTAGGCCATCCGGGTTGAGTTCACGAACGGCGATAACCGTGTCCTGGACCTTGCCATCCACCACGTAACGATCAACGTTCAGCGTCTGGGGGAACTGGTAATACGGGCGGTACTGCTCAAGCTGGGCAAATGCCGAAGAAATAAGGTTCGGATCCAGAAGGCGAATGTTGGCGGTGGTCTGAGCGTCAGCTGCCAATGCACCGGTCGTGGCGGTGGTTGTGGCGTTGTAAGCGGACACATCGATCTTGTCCAGGCCATAGGCAGCCCGCGTCATGGTGATGTTGCGGTCTATGAATTCCTTTTCCAAGGTGTTTTCCGACGGACGCACCTGGAACTGCTGGATCACCCATGGGTAGACACCGCCGGCCAGGATGGCCGTAATGACGAGCATCGCGGTACCAATCACAGGCAGGCGCCAGCGTCCGATGATCGCAGCAATGATGAAGAGGATTGCCACCAGACCTGCCGCGACGGCAAGGATGGCTTTGGTTGGCACAACGGCGTTGACGTCTGTGTAGAGCGCACCGGCCCAACGGCCGGAGTTGCTCTGGACGGTCGTGTACCGGTCCAGCCAGAAGTTGATACCCAGCAGGATCAGGAACAAGGCGCCGGTCACAGCGATATGGATCTGCGCTGCGCGGCTGGTGAAGATACCGCGTTCCATGAGGCGGATGCTGCCGTAAAGGTAGTGGGTCAGGATGCCGGCGATACCGGCTACCACAGCAATGCTGATCAGGAATCCCGTGACAAAGCCCAGGAACGGCAAGGACATGAGGTAGAAGCTGATGTCGAGGTTAAACAGGGGGTCCGTCTGACCGAACGGTTCCTGGTTGAAGAACAAAAGTGCCTTCTGCCACTGGCTGGCTGCGGCGCTGCCGGCAAAGAGACCGAAGAGAATGGGGAGACCGATCATGACCACGCGGCGCACAGGTTCAAGCTGCGCCTGGTAGCGGTTCAGGTTGTCCCGAGACTCAGCATCAGGTGCATAGACCGGACGGGAGCGGTAGGCGATTCTGATGGCAAAGAAAACAGCAGCAAACATCATTGCGAAACCAACCAGGAAAGTAATAATCCTGGCGAGGTTCTCCCGAAGATAAACTTCGAAGAACCCAAGCTGCTGGTACCAGAGGACGTCAGTCCACACATTGGCGAAGAAAATAAACCCGACGACGGCCACCGCCACGACGATGAGCGTCGGAGTCAGGGCACCTCGTCTCAGCGGTGATCTTCCGGGCGGGTTGGAGCTGGCGGGACGGGACAAACTCTGTACCTCATTGGTGTCAGTGGACAGTCGGTGTGCGAGGGTTGACAATCTCAGCCGCTGGGATATGGCGGAGGCCGTCATATATGCCACGAGTGGCGGTGAAGCTAAGTTCCACCGTCAGTCTAGTTGTTTGTGCAGGTGGGAAGGCCTGCCGTGTCGTCCCCGGTCCCGAGCCGCTCCACGGCCGAGGTGGCATCAGCCAATGTTTCCACTTTCACCACCTGCAAACCGTCCGGAACATGGCCCACCACATCCGCACAGTTGGCGGCCGGGGCGAGGAACATGGTGGCCCCCTGCTGACGGGCACCGATCATCTTCTGGGCGATGCCACCGATGGGTCCCACGACGCCGTCGGCCGTAATGGTGCCGGTACCAGCCACGTGCTTGCCGCCCGTCATGTCCCCTGGCGTGAGGTTGTCCACGATGCCCAGGGCGAACATCATTCCAGCGCTGGGGCCGCCCACATTCTCCAAGGAAATACGCACGTCGAACGGGAATGTGAAGTCACTGGCCAAAAGAACACCCAGTACATAGCGGTCGGCCGAATTCTTGGTGGGCGTAATAGTTTCCGTCACTGGGGCGCCGTTCCTGTCCACTACAACCACCGCCGGGGCTCCAGCCCCCGCGGCAAGTTCGGCCTGGATCACGCTCATGGACGTAATGGCCTTGCCGTTGATGGACTTCAGGAGATCGCCTGCCTGGATTTTTCCGGCAGAGGGTGACGGGTCTGAGAGGCCTGCGACATTCAGCCGCTGCTCAAACGGAATATCCAACTCCCGCAACGCTGCAGCGAAAGCATTCTCCTGTGACGTCTCCATGGCAATCTCGCCCTCTTGCACCGTCTGCTCTGCAGTGGTGCCCTTGGGATAGATGAGTTCTTCCGGGTAGATGGCCTTGGAACTGTCCAACCATGCTCGGAAGACATCGAAAATCGTTGCGGGGCTCTTGGGGCCTCCGGTCATCACGACGGTGGTGAGGTCCAGGTTGCCCTTGGCCGGAAAGGACTCACGGCCGGAGATGCTGATGACCGGTTTGTCTCCGTCTTTGCCCAGCGTATTGAAGGTGGGTCCCGCCGACTCGATGACATACGGGACCGGCAGGGCCGCCGCGCCTATGCCCAACCCAAGCGCCACCAGCCCTGAAATCACCATGATCATGTACCTGGTGTCGCGGGGAGGTGCCGGAGGCACTGAGGAGGGATCCGCGTCGGGCGTCCGACGCGGATCCAGTGAGCCCTCGGGGCTGGGCGAAGTAAGCATTGAGGCCTCTCTATGCCGGCGTTACGTGACCGGTTCCACGGCTCGTGCCACCGAACACGGTGGCGGCACATACCAAACATCAACACTACGCGGTCAGACGTTGCGGGTCTGCTTTGCCTACAGCGAACGACGCAGCATCCGGGCAGACAGCCCACCGGCTGCGGGGTACGGTGAAAGAGATCACCAGCCAGTTCGACGATCGGCGGCACCATGACATCCAACCCCAACAACCCGTCCAACGACGACGAAACCCCAAAGGATCCGCTGGCAGAAATGCTGCAGAACCTGATGGGCGGCCAGGGCATGGGTAACATCGATCCCGCCGAACTGGCCAAGGCTGCGGGCCTGCCCAATGACCCCCAGCTTCTCCAGCAGATGTTCGCCCAGGTCCAAGCCATGATGAGCTCCACGTCAGACGGCCCTGTTAACTGGCAGCTTGCCCACGAGAATGCACGGCGGGTTGCGGCCGCTGGCAGTGATCCCTCGGTCAATGCCCAGCAAACCAGGGATATCGATGAGGCCCTCAGGCTCGCGGAACTATGGCTCGACCCCGTCACTGATCTCTCGGCAACCGGTCTGATCGGCCGCGCTTGGTCGCGGGCTGAATGGGTTGAAGCAACCCTCGGTACCTGGAAGCGCCTGACTGAACCCGTGGCAAACAGCATCGCCAATGCCCTGTCGAATGCCCTAACCCAGCAGATGCCCGAGGAAATGAAGTCCATGATGGGCGGCGCATCCTCCATGCTGCAGAATATGGGCGGCGCCATCTTTGGCATGCAACTTGGACAGGCAATCGGCGCGCTTTCGGCAGAGGTTGTCAGCTCCACCGACATCGGCGTTCCATTGGCCGATTTGGAAATGGCGCTGCTGCCGGCCAACGTGGCCAAGTTCGGCGAAGGCCTCAGCCTCCCCGAGAACGACGTTCGACTCTTCCTCGCTGTTCGCGAAGCCGCCCACGCGCGCCTCTTCGTTCAGGTCCCTTGGTTGCGCGGACACCTGCTCGGAGCCATTGAGGCTTATGCCCGCGGCATCCACATCGACATGTCCCGCATTGAAGACCTGGCCAGGGATCTTGATCCCAGCAACCCGGAAGGCATCCAGGAAGCGTTGTCCCAGGGCGTCTTCACCCCGGAACGTACCCCCGTTCAGACAGCCGCATTGGAGAAGCTGGAGACAGCACTCGCGCTGGTGGAGGGCTGGGTGGACGAGCTGACGGCCGAAGCGACGGCCAAGGTCCTGCCATCCGCCACGGCACTGCGTGAAACCGTACGACGACGTCGTGCCACCGGCGGGCCCGCCGAACACGCGTTCTCGTCCCTCGTGGGTCTGGAACTGCGTCCCCGCAGGCTCCGGGAGGCAGCCACCTTGTGGGCGACGTTGAAGGAAGAACGCGGCATCGAGGGTCGCGACGCCATCTGGCACCACCCGGACCTTTTGCCAACCGGAGAGGACCTGGATGATCCCAAGGGCTTCTCGGAACGCCGTCGGCTTGCCGAGGCCAGCGACAGTGAGGTTGACGACGCCCTGCAGAAGTTGCTCAGTGGTGGATACGAAACCGATGATGCTCAGGGCGACGCCGCGGGCGACGAAGCGGAATCCACCGAGGAACCGGACTCGGACGGCTCAGATCCTCAAGATCCCGGCAAGTAGGCCGACAGACAGCAAAGGCCGCCGTGTCACACGGCGGCCTTTGCTGTTCTCTCAGGAGTCCAGATCTACAGCTGGATGATCGATGTCCGAGTCCGTGGGGAGGCCCCGCGACGTCGCAAAGGCAACGCCTTCCAGGAATGCCTTGGCGCGCTGCGTCTCGGGATACGCCTCGACCAATCTCCAAAAGTCTGCAGTGTGCCCCGCCACCACCAGGTGAGCCAATTCGTGCACGAGCACGTAGTCGATGACCCATTGCGGCATGGGCTGCAGCTTGTTTGAAAGCCTGATGGTGCCATCGGCAGGCGTCGCGGAACCCCACCTTGAGTTCTGGTTGCCAACCCAGCGGACCGACGTCGGAACGGCCCGTCCGCCAAGGTAGGTCCGCGACAGGTGAGCGGCGTGTGCAGCGAGGACTTCGTCTGTGGCTGGGCGCCGCTTGTTCCTGCCTGATCCTTGTTCGCCCTGGCGCTTTAGTTTCGCCAGCATGCGCCGGACCCATTCCTGTTCCTGGGATTTGGTAAAGCTGGCCGGTATGGCCACCACCGCCTTGCCATCCTCCCAGAACGCAGCCACGGTCCTGCGGCGCCTGGCGGATCGGCGCACCACGACAGGAGCGCCGTCATCTGTGACCAGCGGAACGCCAACGTCATTGGCCCGGAGGCGGGCCATCAGAGTTCTGTACTCTCAGCCAGTACTTCCAGGACTGCTTCGCCGTAGCGTTCAAGTTTGGAGGGGCCAATTCCAGCCAGCCCAGCCAGTTCTTCAAGGGATGACGGCTTGGCCTCAGCGATCGCCGTGAGCGTGGCGTCGGTGAAGACTACGTAAGCCGGGACATCCGCGGATTTCGCTTCGTCCTTTCGCCATTGCCTCAGTGCATCAAAGGTCTGTTCCTCGTAAGACGGCGGGCATTGGTTGCAGCGCCCAACCTTGCGTTCAGCACCACTTGCCAGCATGCTTCCACAGACCCTGCACGACGCCGGCGCCGCAGCTTTTCGGCGCGTGGGGCCTGTTTTGCTGCGTGCGTTTGCGGACGCGACGGAATTGGGGCGCAGTCCGTCAAGGAATCGTGAGGGCTTACGGTTGGCCCGGCCACCCGGTGTACGGGCCGTGGACCAGGAAAGATTCAAGTGCTCCCGCGCCCGGGTGATTCCGACGTAAAGCAACCGGCGTTCTTCATCTACGTCTTCGGGGCTGTCCGCGAAGGAAATCGGCATGAGTCCTTCGCTCAAGCCCACCAGGAACACGGCGTCCCATTCCAAGCCCTTGGCCGCGTGGAGCGAGGCCAGCGTGACGCCTTGAACCGTGGGGGCATGCTGTGCCACGGAGCGTTCTTGGAGCTCATTCACGAATTCCGCCAAAGTAAAGGACTCACCACGGCTGATGGCGAGCTCATCAGCCAAGGCGACGAGCGCGGCCAAGGATTCCCACCGCTCGCGGAGCGCTCCACCACTATGCGGCGCGGCATCGGTGTAGCCAAGTGATGCCACAATGTCCCGAACGATTTGCCCCAGTGCTTCCTGCGGTCCCTCCGCCACAGCCCTGGTGGCGGCCCTGAGCTGGAGGATGGCATCGCGGACTTCCTTGCGGGCGAAAAACCGCTCTCCACCACGCAGTTGGTATCCGATGCCTGCAGAAGCCAAGGCCTGTTCGTAGGCTTCGGACTGGCCGTTGGTGCGGAACAGTATGGCAATCTCACTCGCCTTGACGCCCGAATTCAACAACTCCTGAATCCGGCCTGCCACTACTGCGGCCTCGGCCTCGTCATCCGGGCACTCCATGAAGCGTGGCTCAGGCCCCGAGGGACGTTGAGCGACCAGCTTAAGTGGCGGCGCCCATGCTGCATCTGCTACAGGCCCGCCGCTGCGCCTGGAACCGAGGAGTTCATTGGCCAACTTCACCACCTGCGGAGTGGATCGGTAATCGCGGATGAGTTTAACGACAGTTGCCTCCGGGAACTGGGCCTTGAATCCCAGCAGATGCTTCGGTGAGGCGCCGGTGAATGAATAGATAGTCTGGCTGGCGTCGCCCACCACGCATAGTTCGTTCCGGCCGCCCAGCCACAAATCCAGGAGCCGCTGCTGCAGCGGCGATACGTCCTGGTATTCGTCCACCACGAAATGGCGGTACTGTTCGCGAACCGTAGCCGCCACTTTCGGGTCCTCCTGAAGGATGCCGACAGTGATGAGAAGGACATCCTCGAAGTCGATAACGTTCCGGTCGGTCTTGATGTCCTCATAGGCCTGGAAAACCCGCGACACCGCAGTGAGGTCAAAGCCTCCGGGTGCTCCGCGGTCCTGGGCGTTTTCAAGATAGTTGGCGGGCGTCAACATGGATACTTTGGCCCACTCGATCTCAGCTGCCAGATCTCTGATGGAGGCGCGGTCGGTGCTGAGGCGGAGCCTGCGGGACGCTTCTGCAATCATGTTGGCCTTGTGGTCCAACAGGTTGGGCAAAGTGCCGCCGATTGCCTGCGGCCAGAAGAACTGCAGCTGCCTCAGGGCGGCTGCGTGAAAAGTGCGGGCTTGAACGTTTGCCACACCCAGGTCGCGAAGCCTGCTGCGCATTTCCGCTGCGGCGCGCGCCGTAAAGGTGACGGCCAGCAACCGTTGCGGGCTATACACACCAGAGTGGACTCCGTATGCGATGCGGTGGGTGATGGCCCGGGTCTTCCCCGTGCCTGCACCTGCAAGTACACATAAGGGGCCCGTCAGGGTGCTGGCTACCTCGCGCTGTTCGTCATCCAAGCCGCCGAGGATACGCTCCTCCAGTGAACCACCGGCGTCGAAAATGTCTTCTGTCACGGCTGGAGGTCTTCGATGACGCCGCCGTACCAATGCTCAATCAACGAACGCGCGATGGACAGGCGCGTTGAGATGGTGATCTCGCCGCTGGACACCGCTGCCTGCAATTCATCGCGGCTGAACCAACGCGCCCGAGTCACTTCGACGCCGTCCGGCCGGGCCACGGAATCTTCAGTGGTGGCGGTGAACCCCAGCATGAGCGAGGCAGGGAACGGCCACGACTGCGAACCGAGGTATTGGCAGGCGGACACCCGGACGCCCACTTCCTCGCCGATCTCCCGAACCACAGCCTGTTCCAACGACTCGCCAGGCTCCACAAAGCCGGCAAGCGTGGAGTAATTCTTCGCATCGGTGGGGCCACCCCCACCCAGGAGAAGCCTGCCATCCGGTCCCACGACTGTGACGATGATCGCCGGATCCGTGCGGGGGTAATGCTCTGAGTTGTCTTTGGGGCAACGCCGCACCCAACCACCCGCCTCAATGTCTGTGGGGTTACCGCACTGGGGGCAATGGGTATGGGTGGCGTGCCAGTTGGAAATTGCGCTGGACTCGATGAACAATGCGGTGTCGTTCGCGTCCAGGCGTCCAGCGACTTCCCGGAAGCCGGCCCATTGAGCGTCCCCAGGTACCAAGGCTGTACCCTGCGCGGGTGGTTCCGGAACAGTAAACAGCAAAACGGGCGTCCCCTGCGGCAAGGAGGACGGGCCCAAAGTAGTCCCCAAATAGATGGCGGCGGCAGCACCGGCGTCGGATCCGTTCAAGGCATCCCACAGCCGCGTGGCATCGCCGAACCACAGTCCGTCAGCGGTCACCAGCGCCTTGCGCTGGGAGATCACCATAGCCTTGGCTGTGCCCGACGCGATGAGGTCCTCAACCATCCCGGGCTTCATACGGGCGCCTGAGCCGCGATCCACCATGGCAGGGCGCACTGGAAGAACAGTGTCCATCAGGTGGTTGGCCAGCGCCGGTGACTCCGTATAGCTCATGTATCTACCGTACTGACTCGTACCGACAAAAAACATTTGGAAGGGTCCCGCCTTGTGGACGCATTCCCTTGAACGGGCAAGGGCAGGCAGAATGGCCTTGTTTTGGGGCCGATATGAAGACTCGCCGCACTGCATCATGGCCACAGGCCGCGCTCACTCTACCGTGGAGAACGTGAGAAGAACACCGCTAGAACTGGCCGCCATAGCAACCGCGGCGGTGCCCGGCCTGGCGCCGACGGCCACAGCCTATTCCCCGGACGACGACGCCGACTTCGACTCGGCGTTGCTGCTCGACGCGGAAGGCAAGCGCTGGCGCGTCCGCTCGCCGCGGCATCCGGAAGCAAGCACACGGTTGGAGACCGAATTCATGGTGCTGCGTGCGTTCGCCCCGGCCACCCGGGCTGAACTGCCATTCCATGTGCCCACGATTGCCGGCACGGTCCGCCAAGGTGCGCTCACCACGTTTGTCTATGCCCACTTGCAGGGCTCCATGCTCTCCATCGAGGAACTCTCTGCGGGCAGCCCTGCCTTGGCACAGGAAATCGGCACAGCCTTGGCAGCCATTCATGACCTTCCGCTGACCTTGGTCACCAACGCCGATCTGCCAAGTTATTCGGCCAATGAGTTCCGCCAGCGCAAGCTCAACGAACTCGATCAGGCCGCCACTACCGGCAAGATCCCGGCTACGCTGCTGCGCCGCTGGGAACATGCCCTCGAAGACGTAGCGCTCTGGCGTTTCAACACCTCTGTTGTCCATGGGGATCTCCACGAAGACAACCTGATGGTCCAGGACGACTCCGTGACTGCCTTGACAGGATGGACGGACCTCAGAATCGGCGACCCCGCCGATGACTTTGCGTGGCTTGTGGCATCCAACGAATCCTCCTTTGTTGAGGCCGTCCTGGGGCAGTACACACAGGCACGCAGGGAGACCCCTGATGTCCACTTGCTTCGCCGGGCCGCTCTGTTGGCCGAATTTGCCTTGGCCCAGTACTTGGTCAAGGCCATGGCCGCCGGGCACCAGAGTATGACGGCAGAGGCGGAGTCCATGCTGCAGACCCTCTCCGACGACATCGACGAGCAGGCACGACGCGACGCGGCCCAGGCCGCAGAGGACGAAGCCGCGGAGAACGAGGCTGCGGCGTTGCAGGCTTCGGAGGCGCCGGCCGGACAGCAGCCAGCAGTCAGCGTCACTGCCATTCCCGACGCCGGTCCGACCGTTACAGTGGCCGCCATACCAAGCGATTCGCAGGCCAGAGATGATTCAGTTGAAACTCATCACGAGCCCTCCCCCGAGCCATCATTGAACGGAAACGAAGAGGCGGAGCCGGCAGCTAGCGATGGTACGGCAGAACGGCGCTCACAGGCAGCGGACGGCGACTTTCCCGCGGCCGCCGATCATGACGACACCTCCACCGCCTCGATCAGTGTGGTTAACGTGACGCCGCTTCATGCTGCTGATCGTTCCTGATTCCCTGGTTGTTGTCTGCCAGGGCCCTCGCCACGATCTGCTCCAGTTCTTCTGCGCTGCCCAGGTCGTGTGGACGAACCACTGAGTCATCGGCGACGTAGTAGAAGGCTGCACTGACGTCCTCGAGGGGCACATCCTTCAGGCGTGCCCAGGCGAGCCGGTAGACGGCCAATTGCACGGCCCGGGTTGCCAGTTGGCGTCCGGCCGGGCGTCGGCCGGTTTTCCAGTCGATGAGCGTCCAGCGACCATCGGCATCGCGGAACACTGCGTCGATGCGTCCGCGGACGACGACGTCGCCGATCCGGGTTTCGACGGGAACTTCGACAAAGGCGGGTGCGCGCTGTGCCCACTCGGACTGTTTGAACGCGGCCACCATCTCATCAAGTCCATAGGCCTCGTCGATATGGGAGTCGGAGCCAGGTGCTTCGTCCAGGTCCAGCATGCCCGTTGTCCCGAAGTACTCCTCAACCCAAGCATGGAAGGCTGTCCCCTTGCGCGCCGAAATGCCTGGTTCGCGGGGAACAGGCCTGCGTAGTTGGGAGAGAACGGCGGCTGGGTCAGCGCCGAGGTCTACGAAAAGCGAAGCAGAAATATGGCTGGGCAGGTGGACATCCTGCACTGACTTGCGCTGCCGCTGACGGTCCAGCAGGAGTTCCGCTTCCTGGGACCATTTGAGCGCCGCACCAGCTGTCTCAACCAGCTGCGGCGCCGGGGCGGGTTCCGCAATGTATCCCCGCACCGTTGCCGCCGCTTGGTCCATGGCAAGCCGACGGCCCGGAACAAGCCGGAGTCGGGCGCCGGTGCGGGGGTCCACAGGGCCTTCAAGGGGATCGTAGGGGAACCGGGCAACCTCAAGCGCTGCGGTGAGCGGGCTCTCTTCCGGCAGTGCTTCCTCAATTACCGACTCCGCATGAACGACCGCCATACCGGACGGACGCGGCCTCCGTATGTCGTTTTCCTCCCCCTCCCCAGCGGCGAGAGGTGCAAGTTCGGCAAGGAAGCCAGACATCGCCGCCATACCCGATCGGGAGCCATTCCATGCTGCACTGGACGCCCACAAAACGAACTTTGCGCGGGTGTAGGCGACATATGCCAGCCTGCGCTCCTCTGCTTCACCATGATGCTGAACCTCGGCTTTGAAGTCTTTCTCCGCGTCCAGCCATCCCTTTTGGTCTGGCTGATCGAGGTCCCACTGCGGGAGATCCGCACGGTCCCCCCGCAGAGGCCATGGCAACGCCGCGGCGCCGCTGCTCCAGCGTGAATCCCGGTTGCTGGGGAAGGAACCGGCGTTCAGCCCGGGAACAAAGACAACATCCCATTCCAGCCCCTTGGAGGCATGGACCGTAAGCAGCTGAATGGCTTCCCGGTTGGTTTCGACCGGAGCAACGTCCAAGCCGCCTTCTTCGGATGCCGCCGCCTCCAGCCAGGACAGAAAAGCCAACAGGTCTATCCGCTGGGACGTCTGCAGGAAGCCCGCCGCGGCGTCCTGGAACGCATCAAGGTTACGGCGTGCCTGATGAATACTGGTGCCTGGTTTGGCTGCCACCTCGATATCAAGCAGCATGGCGCGTTCAACCTCGCCAAGGAGCGTTGTGAGGTCATCACCGATGTAGCTCCTCAAGAAGCGAAGTTCCGAGGCGAGGCCGGCCAGGCGATCCAGGGCCGCAGCGCTCAGGCGCCGGCCGTGCCCCGAAGTCCAGCCAGGCTTGGGCAGAAAGTCCAGTGCCTCCACAAGGCTTGCGGCATCGGTGATGTCGCTTTCAACCACCACCGCCGCCGGTTCCTCGTTGGCATCCGTGGCATCAGGGTGTGTATCAGGTGCGGATCGACGGCGGGCAAGGAAACGGGACCAGTCGCTGAAGGCCATCAAGTCTGCCGGGCCAATCCGCCAACGTGCCCCGGCAAGAAGCCGCATCAGGGCGTCGGACCTCCCCGGATCGGCAAGCACTCGAAGTGTCGCCACCAGATCAACAATCTCCGGCGTGTCCAGCAGGCCGCCAAGTCCCACAATTTCGTAGGCGATTCCCTGAACTTCGAACTCACGCCGGAGGCACTCCATCTGAGCCCTTCTCCTGCACAGAACAGCCATGGTCGGCCTGACAGGCGTGCCGTCCTTTTCCTCCTCGAAGACGGTGCGCTGGTAGCGCCGGACATCGCGGGCTATGACGGCGGCTTCGTCCTCATCCGTCCCAAACCGCCCGATCACCACACTGCCGTCCACGGCCGCTGGGCTGGGGACCAGTGCCGGGACTGAGACGCTGGCGGCTGTACCCCTCTCCCCCGCCGGACCTTCCGATGCTGCTGCTTTATTCAACGGCGAGGCGATGGTGTTGGCGGCCTCAAGAATGTTGCGGCCATTCCGCCACGCTGTGGTCAGGTAAGAGGTGGGAGCTACGGTGTAGGACTCCGTGTCGCCTGACCCAGCTAGGTGCCTCACCGGAAACTCCTGCACAAAGTGAAAGAGCTGCCCTGCCGAAGCACCCCGGAATCCATAGATGGACTGGTTGGGGTCACCCACCGCCGTCACCGCGTGGCCCTGCCCGAACAGACGCGAGAAGAGCACCAGCTGGGCATGGGAAGTGTCTTGGAATTCGTCCAACAGCACCACCTTGTAGCGGGCCCGCTCAGTCTCCGCCGCGAGAGGAATATCGCTGGCTATCCGGGCAGCAAGGGCCACGAGGTCACCGAAGTCAAGGACGCCCCGCTGCCGCTTGGCTTCCTGGTAGCGCACCACCATATCCGCGACACTGGCGCGGGTACGGAGCATTGCTGCCAGTTCTGCGGCGGCCTGGGTGGGGTTCTTCTTGGCAGCGGCCAGATACGGAAGTGCCTCGAAGGTCTCCACCCGTTCCAGAACCCAGTCACGTACTTCGGCCGGATCCTGAAGATGCTCGGCGCATTCGCCCGCCAACTGGATGACGGCGTTGACCAGGGTGGACTTGGCTGCGGTGAAGTGTTCGTAGTCACCGTCGTAGGCCTCCACCACTTCGCTGGCCAACTGCCAGGATTGCGCGCCACCGAGCAATACGACATCACGTTCGATGCCTAGTCGCAGTCCGTAATCCGACACGATACCGCTGGCGTAGGAATGGTAGGTGGATACTTTGGGCTCGAGATCGTCTTCGCCCAGGAGTCCTTCCGGAAAACCGATACTGCCGTTATCCTCAGCTGCAATCCGTTGAAGTGTGGCCAGCTTGGTCCGGATCCGGCTGGCCAGTTCACCAGCCGCTTTCCGTGTGAAAGTCACGCCAAGCACTTCCTCGGGGCGCACCCAGCCGTTGGCCACCAGCCATACCACCCGGTCAGCCATGGTGGCCGTCTTGCCGGAACCCGCGCCGGCGATCACCAGCCGCGGTGAAAGAGACGAGGCAATGATGCCCGCTTGTTCAGCGGTGGGATGGTTCTTCTCGCCCAGGATATCCGCCAGTTCCGTGGGCGAGAACCGTGGTTGTGGAACTCCTTGAAGGTCAACGGAGCCGGAAGCAGAACCGTCCAAAAGCTCTGTTGTCATTCGGTGACCTGCTTTCCTCTGGCGCACAATGGGCAAATATCCGGAAGCCGGCAACCGTGGCCGCCGTGGCCGCTCTTGCTGGGATCGTGCCTGGCATCGAACGTCGCGCCAGCCATGAGCGCAGCTGCCTCATTCACCAGGCTCTCCGCCCAATTCTCCGCAGGGTCCAATGGTGCCTGTTGCTGCACCGAGGGACTCTTGGTTTTGGTTCCGAGCTGGGCCAGCACAGCCCCGCCCGGAACTACGTCCTGGGCGGGCTGGGCCACCGGACCGGCGTCGGGTGCTTCCTCGTTGGTTCCTGCGTCCTGGAAGGCTCCCTGAAGGACTGCCGCCTGATATGCGCCCAGTTGTGGGTGCCGGGCAACCTCGGCTTTACCAGGTTGGCGTTTGCCGGTCTTGAGGTCAACAATGACCAGCCGGCCCTCCTGGTCGAGCTCCAAACGGTCCACCTGGCCACGGAGTACCGCATGGCGCATGGTGTCGGCCTCGGTCTCCTCAGCGGGGGCCGCATCAACCTGAATGTCAGGAAGCTGGACTTCGAAGTCGCGTTCCACGGCCAGCAGGCTCCTGCCTTCGCTGCGCATGATGAGCACATATTGTGCCAATTTGCGGACCATCAGTTCAGCACGCTGGAAGTCGAGCTTGCCCTCCCAGTTGTCCTTCATGCCCAAGGTTGGCCACCGCCGGACTAGTTCCGCGACGTACTCGGCGCCCGAAGCGTCAGGGAGCTCCTGGGCGATGCTATGGACCAAGGTCCCGAGGCTGCGAGCAAAATCGGTGGCAGCCTCACCGCCCGCTGCTTGAACAAACCAATCCAACGGTGACTTGTGGACGGATTCCACTTTGGAAGGCGACACCGAGACCGTACCCCCGGGCGGGACCACGGCCTCGTGGGAGCTCAGCGGCGCCAAGCCCCACCAGGTGTCCGGATGCGCGCCAGGTACAGGCGGCTCCGCTGTGGCGAGACGGGCCAGGATCCGTGCCGCCTCCTGCGAGGAACCATTGCCGGCTGCATCATGGGACTGAGCATGCTGCCGCAATTCAGCAACCAGCGCGCGAAGCGTCATGGGCCGGTCCACCGGCGTGTAATCGCGCCGGTATTCACCTGGTCCCAGTGGTGCCGCGTAGTCCAGGAAGGCCGAGGGCTGTTCATCCTCAGAGGAAACCGCTGTGCAAATCAGGACCTCGCGGGCACGCGAAACTGCCGTTGAGAAGCTCCTCAGTTCGTCGTAGCGGATATCCCGGAGCCGGCTCAATGGCCCGCGATGGAGTGCGTAGTCCACTCCGTGCTCCACGGCATCGGCGTAGAGCGTGCTGCCGAGCAGTTCACCACGGAGGCGGGTGTTGGGCCAGACTCCCTCTTGGAGGCCAGCGACGATCACCATAGGCCATTCACGACCGGCTGCACTGGCTGGAGTCATGATTTCAACGCAGGCTTCCAGTTGCGCCCGCGCGGCAAGGGTGTCCATGGGAAGCTCCTGGTTGAGCAAGTACTCCAGGAACTGCTCCGGACCGGACCCCGGCAATTGGTCCACGAAACGTTCTGCCGTATGGAACAGGGCCATCATGGCATCCAGGTCCCGATCTGCCCGAGCTCCGAAGGTTCCACCTTCCAGAGCCGCCTCGGCCCATCGTGAGGACAGGCCAGTAGCTTGCCATAGGGCCCAGAGAACCGACTCCGCGTTGGCCCCCGGTACGCCTGCAGCTGCGGCGCCTGCCACAAACATGCGCGCCAGCCGTCGCGCCGGGCTGCCTTCGATTCCGATCGAGGCCAACGCCCCCGGTTGAAGCAGGGCCTCCACCAGCAAGGCATCGCTGGAGCGGCCGCCGCCGCCAAGAAGTTCCTCCCGGCGCAGCGACTGCCGGAGCCTGCGCAGCTCGATGGCGGTGGCACCACCAATGCGGGACGTCAGGAGCGACACTGCGGTCTCCGGCGTCAGCTTGGAGGGATCCAGGACAATCGCGAATGCCTCCAACAGCGGACGCACGGCCACTTCATCACGGACGGCAGAATCCGCCACGGGTACGCGCACGGGAATGCCCTGACCGCTGAGGTAGCGCTGCACTTGAGAAATTTGTCCGCCGTTTCGAACGATGACCGCGATGTCGCTGAACTCCCGGCCCTCACGGAGCTGCGCTTCCAAAATGCGCTGCGCAACGTATCGCAGTTCGTGCACAGCCGACGGAAGGACGTGCCCCTCCACGCCTCCGTCGCCGGACAGCCCAAGGGTGTCCTTCTCCTGCTGGGGCGGTTGCTCCAGGCGCCGGGCCAATTGCCCCCCGGAGCGCTGGGAAATCCGGGCCGCAACCCGCGTCCACGCTTCAGCAACCCTTGGCGTGTGCCGGTGCGTGACCCAGAGGGGAAGCTCAAGAACATCCTGTTCCGCGCCGCCCAGCAAGGACGGCAATTCTGCAACAAGGTCCGGGCGAGCACCACGGAAGCCCTGAACCACGGTATCCGGTGAATAGGTCACCACGACGTCCTTGCCCTCGGCGATATCCGCGAGGAGCTCGAATACTGCGGGGTTCGATTCCTGGGCGTCGTCAACCAGGATGAGCTTGAGCCGTTCGCGTTCCGCGGCCAGGAAAGCCGGAGAGTCCTGAAAAATTTGCCGTGCGGTGGTAATGATGCCCGCGGGGTCGAAGGCCTCCGGCATCCGGAGATCCAGAACGTCCCTGTACTCGCTGTAGAGTTCGGCCGCAGCCATCCAGTCCGGCCGACCACACTCATAGGCGAGGCCAACCAAGTCCTCGGCGGTGCGTCCAGACTCAATAATGCGGTCGAACAATTGGCGGATCTCGTGGCGGAAGCCGCGGGTGGGAAGGGCTGCCGCAAGATCCTCCGGCCAAGGCAACCGGGAACCGGGACGGGAGTGCCCCTCCAGCAGTTCCTTGATGATGAGGTCTTGCTCGGGACCCGAGAGGAGCTTCGGTGGCCGGGTCAGCGGCAAGATGCCTTCTGCCTTGGCGCGCCGGATTACATCAAAAGCGTAGGACGCCCAGGTGCGTGCCGGCGTCGTACTGAGGCTGCGGTCCAACCGCCCCGTGAAGGTGTCCCGCAAAGCTGCTGCCGCGTGACGACCCGGAGCGAGAATGAGAATCTCTTCAGGATCAAGGCCGTCCTGGCGTACACGGCGGACAGCAGATTCGACGAGCACCGTGGACTTGCCGGTGCCCGGGCCCCCGGGAACGAGGATGGGGCCACTTCCCTGCGCGATGGAAACCACTGCGAGTTGGTCCTGGGACAAATCAGGTGCCGCGAAGTGGGTCTCTCTAGGCGGCAGCAGGCGAAGGGCTGCGGGAGCCTGCCGGGTTTTGGTGGGAGTCGCGGTCACACAGTCATTTCATCATTGGGCACCGACAAAATATGGAGTTGACGCTCCAACTGGTCAGAGATCACATCAAGTTGGTCGAAGTCAGTGTCGGTGGGCGCCCAGCGAGCGGTTGTCAGGTCCACACGCCATCGGCCCTCGCCCGTCCGCATGAATGCCTCGTAGGCGCCGTGCAGTGGAGTGGATTCCGCCAGGTAGTGCCGCAAGGCATCTGCTTCATGGCCCGGAGGTGCCTCGCCGCTTGCGCGCAGCACCCGCCACCAGGCTACGGAACTTCCATAGTGGCTCATCACTGCGCCAACCTGCCGCGGTCCCCCGGCTCCGAGCAGCTCGGCGACATCTCCGTAGGACACTGCAGAACCAGACGGTACGAGGTCCACGACGGCCAGCACCGCCGTCACATACTCCATCCGCATGTGTTCAGCGTAACGGCAGGAGTGTCGTGCCCAATAGTGTCGGAGCCAGCCGGTAGCTTGAAGTCATGAGTTCCTGGAACACCCTCTCCCGCGCCGCATTCGACCTCGAGACCACCGGAAAGAACTCACGTTCGGCCCGGATCGTCACCGCTTCGATCACGGTGGTGGATGCTCATGGCGAGCTCATCGCAGAGCACGAGTGGCTGGCCGATCCCGGCGTGGAGATTCCTCTTGAAGCAAGTGAAGTGCACGGGGTCACCACGGAGAAAGCCCGTGCAGAGGGCCGGCCGGCAGCGGATGTCACCCGTGAGGTCGCGGAGGTGCTTCAGCGGCTGTTCGACGACGGCACTCCAGTTATCGCTTTCAACGCCAGCTACGACTTCACGGTCCTTGCGGCGGAGTCCGCTCGATATGGTGTCCCCCAGCTGACCCGCTTTCCAGTATTGGACCCCTATGTGATGAACAAGCAGGTGGACCGCTACCGCAAGGGCAAGCGCACCCTGACGGCCCTGTGCGAGGAATACGGTGTGGACTTGAGCAACGCGCACACGTCCGCGGCTGACGCACTGGCCACGCTCCGCGTCCTTGACGCCATGGCCGGCAAGTTCCCCAAACTGCAGATGCCCGCATCCACCCTCCACCAGCTGCAAGTAGACTGGGCCGCATCCCAGGCTGCCGATTTCCAGCAATACCTGCGGCGCAGCAAACCTACAGCAGTCATTGAAGGCGAATGGCCCGTCCTCCCACCCGAAGATGCAAGCCGGGGTGGCTTCTAAGCCGGGAGCACTCCCGCAGGTTACGTACTGCGACGCAAGTCACATGAAATTCGGGAACCCCCATACAAAGCTGAGTCGCGCGGGGATTTCATCTCGAAGGCAACAGTCGGAACAGACCAAGGCGCATAGCGTCATCCGCGGGAACTTTATTCGGTGAAATCGAGTGCCGACAACCGTTTATTCGATTCACCATGCGCCGGTGGGCTGGTGACATAATTAAGTTTGGCGGGTTGAAGTCTGCTAGGGCAGCCAACCTTCTCACGGTTGCCACATTCCCCGCCCACCCGCGAAACGTCTCAGTGACCCGATGAAAGTGATTTCTTTATGAAATTCAAAGCCCCTAAGTGGCTGTCTGTTGCCCCGGTGGCCGCAGCCCTGGTGATTTCCCTGGCAGCATGCGGCGGAGGAACCTCCGAGCCCAGCGGCTCGCCCACCGACGCCCTCGCCGGCAGTGACCAGCAGACCCTGGACAAGTTCACCACCGCTGACGTCACTCCCCTGGACAAGATCGACAAGTCCAAGCTCGGCCTCATCACCGACGGCACCCTGCGCGTGGGCACCCTTTCCGATGCCCCGCCGAACATCTTCATCGATCCCTCCGGCAAGTTCACCGGTTACGACAACGAACTCCTCCGCGCCATCGGCGACAAGCTGGGCCTTAAGGTCGAGTTCGCCTCCACGGATTTCTCGGCCCTCCTGTCCCAGGTAGCCAACAAGCAGTTCGACGTCGGATCCTCCTCGATCTCCACCACTGACGCACGTCGCAAGACCGTCGGATTCACAAATGGCTACGACTTCGGCTACATGGCCGTCGTGACCAAGAACGATTCCGCTGTCAAGGGTTTCGCGGACCTCAAGGAAGGCCTGCGGGTTGGTGTAGTCCAGGGCACCGTCCAGGACGACTACATGACGAACACCCTCAAGATTGAGCCGGTTCGTTTCCCCGACTACAACACCGTCTACGGCAACGTGAAGAACGGCCAGATCGACGCTTGGGTTGCACCGTCGCAGCAGGCTGAGGGCCAGGTCAAGGAAGGCGACAACACCAAGATCGCCGAGAAGGTTGTCAACACCCAGAACTTCACCGCCTACGCCGTGAACAAGGACAACCAGCCGCTGATCGACGCTTTGAACTCCGGCCTCGACGCAGTGATCGCTGACGGCACGTGGGCCAAGCTCACCGCCGAATGGTACAAGGACCGTCCGACTGCTGCCGAGCAGACCCCGCAGGGCTGGACGCCGGGCAGCAAGGCCGTCCAAGTCCCCGCCAAGTAACCCGGGCGTTCCATGGATATCCTCAATCAACTTGCCGACACCTTCTTTGACTGGGAGGCGATGGGCCAAGTCATCCCCAAGATGTTCGCCATCGGCCTTCCGAATACGCTGATCCTGGCTGTTATATCAGGCATCATCGGGACGGCGATCGGAATGCTGCTTGCCCTGATGGGGATCTCCCGGAACGCAGCAGCACGGTGGATTGCCCGCATCTACACGGACATCCTGCGTGGCCTTCCGCCCGTCCTGACCATCCTGGTCATCGGATTCGGCTTCGGCCCCGTCATCCGTGAACTGACCGGTTCCACGAGCCCGTACCCCATGGCCATCGCGGCGTTGTCCTTGATGTCCGGTGCGTATATCGGCGAGATCTTCCGCTCAGGTATTCAGAGCGTGGACAAGGGCCAACTCGAGGCAACCCGCGCTTTGGGGTTCAGCTACGGTTCGTCCATGCGTCTGGTGGTGGTGCCCCAGGGCATCCGCCGCGTCCTTCCGGCGCTGGTCAACCAGTTCATCGCGCTGATCAAGGAATCGTCCTTGGTCTTCATGCTTGGCCTGCTGGCAACGGAACGTGAGATCTTCCAGATCGGCAAGGACGCTGCTGCCAACAGCGGCAACCTGTCGCCGTATGTAGCTGCAGCCATCTTCTATCTGGCATTGACCATCCCGCTCACTCACTTCGTGAACTGGATTGATGCCCGCATGCGAGCCGGTCGCCCGGAGAAGAAGGAACCGGACGAGGCAGCAGCCGTCGTTGGAAAGGGAGCCCAGGCATGAGCGAATTCGCTTCAGGAACGCTGTCTGCGAAGAACATCCACCTGTCATTTGGCAGCAACCATGTGTTGCGCGGCATTGACCTTCACGTGGAGAAGGGCACCACAGCCTCTGTGATCGGGCCTTCGGGCTCCGGAAAGTCAACGCTGCTCCGTGTGATGAACCGACTCATCGAACCGGACCAAGGCGACATTCTCCTCGATGGCCGTTCAGTTCTGAAGGACAACCCGGACGAACTGCGCCGCCGTATCGGCATGGTGTTCCAGCAGTTCAACCTCTTCCCGCACAAGACAGTGGCTGAGAACATCTCCCTCGCCTTGCGCAAGCTCCGTGGCATGTCCAAGGACGAAGCACGGGACGAGGCCCTGGCCCAACTCGACCTGGTCGGACTGAAGCACAAGGCCGATGCCCGCCCTGCCAACCTCTCCGGTGGCCAGCAGCAGCGCGTGGCGATCGCCCGCGCGCTGGCTATGAAGCCGGAGGTCATGTTCTTCGACGAAGCAACCTCAGCGCTGGACCCTGAACTGGTCAAGGGCGTACTGGCCCTCATGACGGATCTGGCGCAAGGAGGCATGACCATGGTGGTGGTGACCCACGAGATGGGCTTCTCCCGCAATGTCTCGGACATCGTGACCTTCATGGACGCAGGCGTTGTGGTGGAATCCGGTCCGCCGGAAAAGCTCTTCACCGATCCTCAAACGGAACGTCTGCAGGGCTTCCTTTCGGACGTCCTGTAGCCACCGCCAGCTTCCACTGAAACCCCGTCTTTCCGCGCATCAAGCCTCGTGCTTGATCAGGAAGGGCGGGGTTTCCCCGTTGCGCTTATTGCCCGGCTTTGACTCTAAGCACCGTCAGGGCAGCGGCATCCACCTTTGCCAGGAACCCGGGATCGGATTGCGCTTTCTTCACTACGGCCTGGTGCATTGATGGAATGGCCGCGGGATCGGCGCACACCAGCATGGTTCCACCGGCGCTAAAGAAGTTCAGGGCCCGGTCCGCATCAGACCAGGCTTCCAATTGAGCGGCACTGCAGAGGTCATCCGAGAGAACGATGCCTTTGAAGCCCGCGTCTGCCCGCAGCATAGTGTCCATGACCATCGGGGAGAACGGCGCAATGTTGGCAGGATCGATCTTGTCGTAGAACGCGTTGGACACCATGACCCACTGCGTGCCCGACTCGATCGCTGCGTGGAAAGGTTCCAGAGCGGGATCGTTCCGGGTTGTTACCGTGTCCCTGACATCGCTGGTCACATCTGTGTTGGGGACAACTCTGCCCAGACCGGGAAAGTGCTTGACCACTGGCGCGACACCGGCGTCCTTCATGCCGTCGGCAAAGGCGCTGCCGAGTGCAGAAACTGCCGGCGGTGCGTAACCGTATTCTCGCTGGAAATGCCCGATCGGGGCGTTGGACGGCGCAAACTCCGGGCTGGTCACCGTGTCCAAGACCGGAGCAAGGTTGACGTTCACGCCGACGCTCCGCAGCTCTTTACCCCATACGGCGGCGTCAGCGCGGAGCTTAGCCGCCCCGGACCCCGCCTGGACCAACGCGGTGGGGATCGTGGAGAAACCGGGGCCGGAGAGGACTTGGACGTAGCCACCCTCTTGGTCCGTGGCTACAAAAAGGGGCACACCACCTGTGGTAGCTGGAGAGACCGTGCCCGTCAGGGACGAGACAACTGACGTGGTGGCCCCGGTTCCTGCCTTGCTGCGCCCGCTGAGGTAGACGTTGCCCGTGTGATACTTCTTCAGTGCTTCCATGGTCCCCGGCTCAGCACCAGTTGCCTTGGCCGCCACCATGAACAACTGCCCCACGCGCTGTTCCAGGCTCATGGCCGCAAGTTGCTGGTCCGCCACGGACGGCGCGCTCGTCCCTGATGCAGGGGCCGATGGTGGCGTGGAAGGAGCCGGGGATCGCGGTGGTGACGTCGCCTGCGCGGTGGTGGGAACCGGAGTGCCTGACGACGCAGGGGCAGAGGCCGACGGCGACCCGTCCGTGGCAGTCGGTGCGGAACTTCCACTCCCGGTTGAGCAGCCGGACGCCATGGCGAGGAAAGCTCCAGCCGCCGCGATGCTCATACCGAGGGATGCAATTGTCTGGGTCTTGCGCATGGTAAACCGTTAATTCGTTGGGGTTGGGTTTCCATCTACGAGCCTACCCCGTGCGGGCGCCACACTGCCCCGGGCAGCGGTTGCCCGGGGCATCAGCGATCAGGCGGAGGCTGCGGCAGCCGCCTTCGCAGCTGCCGGGAGGGCGTCCACAATGCGATTCATCGCGGCGTCGTCGTGGGCCGCTGACAGGAACCAGGCTTCGAAGACGGACGGCGGAAGGTAGACCCCGGAGTCCAACATGGAGTGGAAGAACGGCGCATAACGGAACGTTTCCTGGCCCTGGGCATCGGCGTAGTTGTGCACGCCGTGGGCCGAAGTGCCGAAAGCAACGGAGAACAGGTTTCCCGCCCTTTGGATGGAGTGGTCCACGCCAACAGCGTCCAGGGCCGCGGACAGAGCTGCCGAGAGTTCCAACGAACGGGCATCAACATAGGCGTAGATATCAGGAGTTGCGTGAGTCAGCGTTGCTACACCAGCGGCCATGGCCACGGGGTTCCCCGACAGGGTGCCTGCCTGGTAGACCGGGCCAACAGGAGCAAGATAGTCCATGACGTCGGCGCGGCCGCCGAGTGCCGCCGTCGGCATTCCGCCACCGATGACCTTGCCGAAGGTGAGCAGATCCGGTGCCCAGCCTTCCTGCCTGCCCGTCAGCCCCCAGTAGCCGGCGTAGCCGGTGCGGAACCCGGTGAGGACTTCGTCGAGGATGAGGAGGGCGCCGTGTTCTTTGGTGATGCGGGACAGCCCGGCGTTGAAGCCCTCCCCCGGGGTGACTACGCCCATGTTCGCCGGAGCGGCCTCGGTAATGACGGCAGCGATGTTCTTGCCGTGGGCAGCGAAGGCGGCCTCAACGGCGTCGAGATCGTTATACGGCAGAACCAGAGTCTCCGCAGCCGTAGCTTCGGTGACGCCGGCCGAGCCCGGCAATGCCAGTGTGGCGACGCCGGAGCCTGCGGCGGCAAGCAGGCCATCCAGGTGGCCGTGGTAGCAGCCTGCGAACTTGATGATCAGGTTACGGCCGGTGAAGCCGCGGGCCAGCCGTACCGCAGTCATGGTGGCTTCAGTGCCGGTGGACACCATCCGCAGCCTCTCTACGGCGGAGACCCGCTCCTTCACGATGGCTGCCAGGTTGGCTTCATCCGGTGTCGAAGCACCGAAGGACAGCCCGCGGTCCACAGCCGCGTGGACGGCGTCGAGCACAGCGGGGTGCGCATGCCCCAGCAGTGCCGGTCCCCAGGAGCACACCAGGTCCACGTATTCTTTGCCATCGGCGTCCGTGAGATAGGCACCCTTGGCAGAGACCATGAACTTTGGGTTTCCACCCACGGAGCCGAAGGCCCGGACCGGGGAGTTCACACCGCCGGGCATGAGGGACCGTGCACGGTCAAAGAGCTGATCGGAGACAGGGGTGTTGGAAGTCATGGTTCCTATTCTTTCAGTGATTCATCGGCGGCAAGGCCGCAAGTTATGAGGCGTCAGCCAGCAGTTCAGCGACGCGTGGGGCAACCTCGGTGCCGTACAGCTCGATGCAGCGCATCATGGACTGGTGCGGCAGCGTCCCGTTGCTGTATTTGAGGTCGAAGCGGTCCACTCCAAGGTTCCTCTTGAGGAGGGCGATCTTTCGCGCGACGGTTTCCGGCGAGCCCACGTAGAGCGCACCTTCAGGACCGCACATGGCATCGAACTCGGCCCGGTTTCCCGGTCCCCAGCCACGCTCGGCACCGATCCTGTTGCGCTGCTCAAGCCAGTGCGGGAAGAGCTCCTCCCGTGCGGCTTCATCGGTATCAGCAATGAATCCGGGCGAATGGGTTGCGATCTGGCGCATCGGATGGCCGTACTTGCCCATGGCTTCGCGGTACAGATTCACCAAGGGGGCAAAACGGCGGGGCTCACCACCAATGATGGCGAAGATGATCGGGTACCCGTATTCAGCACAGCGCAGTACGGACTCCGGTGTGCCGCCCACGCCGATCCATGCCGGCAGCAGGTGGTGCTGCAACCGCGGATAGACCTGAAGTCCACTGACGTTCGGCCGGGTGCGCCCTTCCCAGTGGACCGGTTTCTGCGCGCGCACCTTGTGGAACAGCTCCAGCTTTTCCTCAAAGAGGACCTCGTACTCTGCCAGATCCAAGCCAAACAGGGGGAAGGACTCCACGAACGATCCTCGCCCCAGCATCACCTCGGCCCTGCCGTTGGCGATGGCGTCCACGGTGGCGAAACGTTGGAAGACGCGGATGGGATCATCCGAGCTGAGGACCGTGACGGCCGATCCCAAGCGAATCCGGGAGGTCACTGCGGCCGCGGCCGCGAGGAAAACTTCGGGCGCGGAGACGGCAAAGTCCCGCCGGTGGTGTTCGCCCACGCCAAAAGCATGGATCCCGACGGCGTCAGCCAGCTTTGCTTCCTCCAGCAGCTCGCGCAGCACGAGGGCATGTTCCTTGGGGTTCCCCTGGGCGTCCAGGCCTGCGTCGCCGAAGGTGTTCAGGCCCAGCAGGATCTGGTTTGACGCTACCGGCGCCGCGGGATCGGAGGGAACGGAGGTCATCAGGACTCCTTCAGCCAGCCTGCCAGTTCGGAGGCCCAGTAGGTCAGGACGGTATCGGCTCCGGCACGCTTGATTCCAAGCACGGATTCGGTAATGGCCCCACGCCTGTCGATCCAACCGTTGGCCGCAGCCGCTTCGATCATGGCGTACTCGCCTGAAATTTGGTAGGCCGACACCGGGACGGGACTCATGGCAGCGACGTCGGCCAGAATGTCGAGGTAGCTCATGGCCGGCTTGACCATCACCATGTCCGCACCTTCTTCGAGGTCCAGCTCAACCTCCAGGATGGCCTCGCGGCGGTTTGCCGCGTCCATTTGGTAGGTCCGGCGGTCGCCCGTGAGCTGGGAATCGACGGCTTCCCGGAACGGTCCATAGAACGCTGATGCGTATTTGGCGGCATAGGCCAGGACCGCAGTGTTCTTGTTGCCGGATTCCTCCAGCGCCTGGCGGATCACGGCGATCTGGCCATCCATCATTCCCGAGGGCCCCAGCACGTGGGCTCCGGCTTCGGCTTGTGCAACAGCCATCTGGCCGTAGATCTCCAGGGTAGCGTCGTTGTCCACGTAGCCGTCAGCGTCCAGCACACCGCAGTGGCCGTGGTCGGTGAATTCGTCCAGGCAAACATCGCCCATGATCACCAGGTTGTCACCGACCTCCGCTTTGACGTCGCGGATGGCTTTGTTGAGAACACCGTCGGGTTCAAGGGACGCCGTACCCCGCGCATCGCGTACCGCGGGTACACCGAACAGCATGATGCCGCCCACGCCCAGCTCCACGGCTTCGGCGGCCGCCCGCTTCAACGAATCGGTGGTGTGCTGGACCACTCCCGGCATGGAGCTGATGGGGCTGGGTTCAGTGAGTCCCTCCCGGATAAAAGTGGGCAGGATCAGGTCTGCGGGTGCCAGTCGGTTCTCAGCGGTGAGCCTGCGCATGGCGGGAGTTGTGCGCAAGCGGCGGGGACGATGGTTTGGAAAGCTCATTGCGGGTTCCCTTCGTTGACGAAAACAGATTCCAAGGCGGCCACGATGCCGTCCGGGGTTGGTTCTTTGGCTGTGGCAGCGACGGTGAGACCCAGGCGGGAAGCCTCTGCCGCCGTCGGACGCCCTATCGCAACCAAACGACAGGCACCCAACGTCGGAAACACCGTGGCGATCCGCCGGACGGCGCTGGGTGAGGCAGCAACCACAGCGTCCACTGTCCCTGCTTCGAGCGCCGTCAGTACGTCTTCAGGGGTGAGGCTTGGCGGTAGTTCGGATTCGGAATTGACGACGGCGGCAGGCAGTTGCGCTGTCAGCCGCCGCTCCGGCCGGGCCGGGTAGTCGACGGTGCGGTACGCGACCACGGTGGTCACGTCCGCACCCTTCGCAGCCAAACCGTCCCGCAGACCCGCCGCAGCAATGTCGGCCTGCGGCAGGAGTACCCGCACCGGGGCAGCCTCCCACACAGCAAGCAACCCTTCGGCGGACTGGAGGTCCGTGGGTGCCAAGGCAACCGCGAGGCCAAGGGATTCGAGGACGTCCCGGGAAGATGGACCAATAGTCGCCACCTTGGTTCCGGCAGGAACGATGTCCGCGAGGGATTTTCCAAGCCCCGCAGCCTTCTGCAACAGAACCCGCACGGTGGTGACGCTGCTGAGCACCAACCAGTCAAAATCGCCGGCGGCCAGTTGATTCAGGTACGCATCAAGGGGCGCCTGGTCCTCCGCCGTCTCAAAATCGATAAGCGGCAGAACCAACGGCTCTGCTCCCAAGCTGCCTAATAGCGAAGCCAATGGCCTGGCACGGTCGGCGCTCCTGGTAATCAGGACGCGCCGACCGTTCAGTCCCTGGCGATCATGCAGATCAGGATGCGGCAAGGTCCGCGATCTCCGCGGCGCCGGCAGCGAGTAAAAGCTCCGCCACTTCGATGCCGAGCAACGTGGCTCCAACTTCGGTCAGGCCGTCCGTGGCCTTTTTCTCGCGGACAGTTTTAGTGCCGTCCACGGCGCAGACAACGGCTTCCAGATGCAGCATGCTGCCCTTACGGAAGGCATACGCGCCGACGGGTGCGGCGCAACCGGCTTCGAGCCTTGCCAGGACGGCCCGTTCTGCTGTTACGGCCAGCCGGGTATCGTCGTCATTCAATGCTGCGAGTGCTTGTGCCAGCACACCGTTGGAGCCCTCAGTGGTTCCCACTTGGCGTGGAGCGTCCTCTGTTCGGCACTCGATGGCCAGGGCGCCTTGTCCGGGAGCGGGAAGCATGACGTCCGTGGCAAAGAACTCGCTCACGGTGTCCAGCCGGTCGATTCGTTCCAAGCCGGCGGCGGCCAGCACCACGGCGTCCAGATCGCAGGACTTGCCGGGAACAATTTCATCGGTGGCATTTCCGCTCAGCCCGGGTACGCGGCCAAGGCGGGTGTCCACGTTTCCGCGGATGTCCAGCACCTCAATATCCGGCCGCGCCGCACGGAGTTGCGCGGCCCGCCGGGGTGAGCCTGTGCCCACCCTTGCCCCACCCGGAAGCTCCGCGAGGGTCAGTCCATCGCGGGCACAAAGTACGTCCCTGACATCAACGCGCTTGGGCGTCGCTGCAATGCTGAGGCCCAGGGCAGCCCCAGTGGGCAGATCCTTGAGGGAGTGCACGGCGACATCGCAGCTGTCAGCCAGCAACGCGTCACGCAACGCGGCGACGAACACGCCGGTACCGCCCATCTGGGAAAGTGACCCGGTCTTGACGTCGCCCTCGGTCTTGATGTGCACGAGCTCCACCGGGAAGCCGCCAACGGCAGCCAAGCGGTCCGCTGTTTGCTGCGTCTGCGTCAGGGCAAGTTTGCTTGCCCTGGTGCCGATGCGTACCGTCACTTGGCAGCCTCCGAAGCGGGGTAGGCATCGTGACCGATACCGATGCCGACGCCAACTTCGGAAATGACGGGTTTTGCCCCGCGGAAGTTTTCGCAGCAGTTGGGACGGCAGACGTCATACCAAGGGCCCAGGTCCGTCACGTGGGGACGATCGGCGATGTTGTTTTCCACCGTGCGCTCACAGATAAGGTCCACCAGACCGGACACGAACGCCGCGTGCGTCCCCGGGGTGGGAACACGGGTGGCCTCGATGTTGAGGTTTTTGCAGGTTTCCAGCGCCTCGGTGTCCAGGTCCCAGGCAACTTCCATATGGTCGCTGACGAACCCCAGAGGAACGATTACCACGCCGCGGACGCCTTCGGGGGCAATTTCCTCAAGGTGGTCGTTGATGTCCGGTTCAAGCCAAGGAATGTGCGGGGCGCCGGAGCGGGACTGGTACACCAGGTCCCAGGCAACGTTCGGTGCCACGGTGTCCATGATGGCCTGGGCGTTGGCAAGATGCTGCGCGGCATAGGCGGATCCTTCAGCGAACTCGCGCGGCTCGTCCTCGGACCTGCCGGCGGCCTCTGCATCCCGGGTAGGAATCGAGTGCGTGGCGAACAGCACCCGGATCTTCGAATCCGGATCAGCCTCGCCTGCAGCGGCCAGCTTGCCTCGGATTTCTTCCAGACCGGCGGCAGTGCCTTCGAGGAAGGGCTGGACCACGCCGGGGTGGTCAAAGTACTGGCGGATCTTGTCCACTTCCAGCTTGCCGTCCAAGCCCGTCTCCGTCAGGGCAATGCCGATGTCTTCGCGGTACTGGCGGCAGCTGGAGTAACAGGAGTAGATGCTGGTGGTGAGCATCAGGATCCGGCGGTGTCCGGCGTCGTAAGCGTCCTGCAGGACGGGCGCAATGTAGGGATCCCAGTTGCGGTTGCCCCAGAGTACGGGCAGCTCGATGTCCCGCTTGGCCAGCTCGGCCTCGATGGCGGCCTTCAGCTCACGGTTCTGCTGGTTGATGGGGCTGATCCCGCCGAAAGCACGGTAGTGGTGCGAAACCTCTTCGAGGCGCTCGTCCGGGATGCCCCGGCCTCGGGTGACGTTGCGGAGGAAGGGGATGACGTCATCTTGACCTTCCGGGCCACCGAAGGACGCGAGCAGCACGGCGTCGTAGCGCTTGGCTTCCTGGCGGCCGCGCTCAGTGACTTCATTGACGGCCGTGGAAACGACTGGAGTGCTCATGCAAGGACCTCGGCAATCTCGGCGGCGGACACGCGGCGGCCGGTGTAGAACGGGATTTCTTCGCGGACATGGTTGCGGGCCTCGCTGTCCCGCAGGTGGCGCATCAGGTCAACAAGGTCCACGAGTTCCGGTGCCTCGAGTCCAAGAATCCATTCCCAGTCCCCCAGCGCGAAGGAGGAGACGGTGTTGGAGATGACCTGCGGGAATTCCCTGCCCAGCAAGCCGTGTTCGCGGAGCATGGCGCCGCGTTCCTCGGCCGGAAGGATGTACCACTCGTAGGAGCGCACGAAGGGGTACACGCACAGCCAAGTGCTGGGCTCCACGCCACGCGCATAGGCCGGAACGTGGCTTTTGGAGAACTCGGCTTCGCGGTGCACGCCCATGGCGGACCAAACGATCTCGGTTCCCGCGAAGAGCTTGCTGCGGCGAATGGAGCGGACGGCGGATTGCAGGTCCTCCGGCTTGGGTCCGTGGAGCCACACCATAATGTCAGCGTCCGAGCGCATGGCCGAGACGTCGTAGCTACCCCGCAGGATCACGCCGCCTTCGGCGAGCTTGTCCGCAAGGGCTTCGAATTCCTGGGCAGCATCGCCGCTGCGAAGGACGTCGGCCGAGCGCTTGAAGACCGTCCACAGCGTGTAGAACTGTTCTTCAGTTTCAGCAGTTTTAGTGACAGATTCGGCAGAAGTGTGGCTCATGGTTCAAGTTTGCCCCGTGCCAGCCCCTAAGTCGAAACGGATCAGTTCTACAAGCCGTAGAAGTGACGCAAATCACTAAAGCGAGGGCTTATGCGCAAAAGCCGCAGCAAGCTGCGCCCGGGTATCTGCCACCACGGCAGCCAAGCCATTTCCCGCCAGCCAGCCGCCCACGACAGTCAAACCGTCCACTTCAGCGCATACCTTGCGCACCTGCGCTACACGCTGTTTATGACCGACGGCGGCAAAGGGAAGGGCGCCGGACCAGCGCACCACATCCCAATCCACGATGTCCGAACGGGACACCCGAACTGTCAGCAGGATGGACGCGTCTTCCAGGGCAGCGTCCAAGAGGGACCCTTCATCCAGAACAACGTCCGCTCCCCCGGCAGCTTCTTCCCGCCGACCGTAGGAAAGGCGCAGGACATGGGTGCCCGGGCCGGCCTCTTCGGCCAGCCAATCCCATTTGGCGGTGGCGTGGGTCAGGGCCTTGGCTTTGATTCCAGGAGTCTGCGGTGCCACCAGTATTCCGGTTCCGCGGGGGCGGCGGTCCAGCTCCGGCAGGTCCACCACCATTGTCACCAGGCTCACCAGGGGCCCGGGAGCGGGGCGCAATCCGGATAGCTCCGGCAGGCACGGCTCCAGCAGCCCGACGGCGGCCGGACCGTCGAGCGCTACCACCAGCCGGCCGGCGTCGTACGTGGAATCGCCAGCGGTGACGTGCCAGCCGAGACTCGTCTTCACCACGGCCTCGGCGCGTTGACCCGCCTGCAACTCCACCCCACGCCTCTGCAGATCACCCACCAACGCAGCTACCAGCGTGTTCATGCCGCCCTTCAAGCCTGCGACGGCGGAACCAGCCTTCGCAGGACCGGATGCCTTGCCTTGGGAGACGCTGCGTTGGGCCGCCACGGCAGCAGCAAGCGAACCGTGCTTGCGGATTCCTGCCCTCAACCCTGGCGCGACCATATCGACGTCCAGGAGGCCGGGATCCGCGGAGTGAACACCACCCACTACCGGGGCAACCAAGCGCTCCAGCACTTTTTTACCCATGCGGGAACGAACCAAGGAGGAGACGCTGGTGACATCAACCGAGGTTCCCACTGATGCCGGCAACCAACGGTCCGCGGATGCCCTGATGGCACCCATCAGCCCCAAGGAACGCCGCACCTCGGGATCCCATGGATTGGCTGGAATTCCCAGGACGCCGGTCTTCGGGAGTTCCTGCGGGCCGTCCGGCAATTGCACCCAGGCACCTCCGGGGTGCGGCGCGACGATGTTGTCCGCCAGGCCAAGTTCACGCGCGAGGTCGGCTACGGCGGTGGACCGTGTAGCGAAGGACTCGGCACCGCTATCCAGGTGCAGCCCGGCCACAACGTGGCTCCCGACGCACCCTCCCCACTCCTGGCTTGCCTCAAGGATGGTGACCGACAAACCCGCCACGGCGAGTTCGCGCGCAGCGAGGAGGCCGGAGATACCACCGCCCACTACAACGGCGGACTCCCTGGGTTCGTGCGTCCTTGGACGTGGGTGTCCCCCGCGCATCGGCCCTACTCTGCGGGGATCGAGTGAATGAGCTCCACAACCCGCGTCAGGACCGTGGGATCCGTCTCCGGAGGAACGCCATGGCCGAGATTCAGGACGTGCCCCGGGGCATGGGAACCCGCGCTGATGACCTCGCGCACATGTGCTTCCAGGACCTCCCAAGGCGCCGAAAGCAGCGCGGGATCGATGTTGCCCTGGAGCGGCACGGTTCCACCCAAGCGACGGTTGGCCTCGTCCAGGGGCAGGCGGTAGTCGACGCCCACCACATCCACCCCGACATCACGCATCGCAACCAGGAGCTCGGACGTGCCGGTGCCGAAGTGGACCAAAGGGGCTCCCAAACCACGCACATGGTCGAGCGCGCGTTCCGAGGCCGGGGCCACGTACTTGGTGTAATCGGCCAGACCCAGGGAACCTGCCCAGGAATCGAAGAGCTGCGCAGCCGAGGCACCCGCCTCAAGCTGTGCCTGGAGGAACATGCCGGAGGTATCGGCAGCCCAGTTGGCAAGCGCCGCCCAGGTTTCAGGATCGGCGTGCATCATGGTCCGCGGGCCGAGGTGGTCACGGGACGGCTTCCCCTCAACCATGTAGGCCGCGAGGGTGAACGGTGCACCTGCGAAACCGATCAGCGGCGTCTTCCCCAGTTCGGCGACTGTCAGGCGGACGGCTTCACGGATGGGTTCCAGCGCTTCCCAGGTCAGCGTGGGCAGCGCCGCTACATCTGCAGCCGTACGCACGGGCTTGTCCAACACGGGACCCACGCCGGGGACAATGTCCACGCCCACACCCGCAAGCTTCAAAGGGATGACGATGTCGGAGAAGAAGATGGCGGCATCGACGTCATGGCGGCGGACCGGCTGAAGGGTAATCTCGGCGGCAAGTTCGGGCCGCAGGCAAGAATCCAGCATCGCGACGCCTTCACGGACCTTGAGGTATTCCGGCAGGGAACGGCCTGCCTGGCGCATGAACCATACGGGCCTGCGCGACGGCTTTCCGCCGCGATAGGCCGTGATCAGCGGTGAGTCCGAGGTGCGGCCGTCCTTCAGCGGGTGGTTGGTGCCAAGGGTTCCCGCCGGGGCGGTGGAGGCCGTACTGTTGGATGCTGCCGCACTAGAAGTCATGCCTTCGATTGTGCCGAAAATCCGGGGCAAAAGATAACGACAAGCTGTCACGTCGTGCCCCGCCCGGGCCGTTGTGGCGGGGATCACTCACCTGCGTGTGGATCACCACGGCGCCGTATTGTTCTACCGGGCTACGAAAAAGCTATGATTGGGGTGCTGTGGTTCTTTTCTCATTGGTGGCTACACACGCCGACATCGACCTCGAAACCGTCGCTCAGTTGAGCAACGGTTCCTCTGGGCTTGCCTCTGCGGCGCTCACGGATTCCCCCGTAGTCTCCGGAGCGGTGGTGCTGGCCACCTGCAACCGCTACGAGGTATACGGCGAAACGGCCAACGGGGCTGACCTTGAAGCAGCCCGTTCAGCTCTCGTTTCCCAGATCAGCGAACTGAGTGGCCTTAACGAGCAACTGGTTTCCCGCTCTTTCGCCACCCACACGGGCTCCGATGTCACCCGGCACCTCTTCGCCGTGAGTGCGGGCCTGGACTCCGCAGTTGTGGGCGAACGGGAAATCGCCGGCCAGGTGCGCAGGGCACTTATCACCGCACAGCAGGAAGGCACAGCCAGCTCCGGCTTGGTCCGCCTTTTCCAGGCCGCTTCCAAAACGGCAAAGGACGTCGGCGCGCAGACCGCCCTGGGCTCCCGCGGCCTGTCCATCGTCTCCGTTGCTTTGGACCTCGCGACGGATCTTGCAGAGAATGACGATTGGGCCACCAAGAAGGTAGTGGTCTTCGGTACCGGAGCGTACGCCGGCGCCACTATGTCACTCCTGAGGGAACGCGGCTGCACTGAAGTCTCCGTCTACTCGTCCTCAGGCCGCGCCGAAGGCTTCGTCGCCACCCGCGGTGGAATTGCGCTCGACGCCGACACCCTCCCCGCTGCTGTTGCTGCGGCCGACGTCATGATTGGCTGCAGCGGTTCCGACAACCGGGTTGAGGCCGCTGACCTTGCCCGTGTCCGGCAAACTTCGGGCAAGCCGTTGATCGCGATCGACCTCGCCCTGACCCATGATTTCGATCCCGCTGTGGGCGAACTGGACGGCGTAGAGCTCCTGACCCTTGAGTCCGTTCGCCTTGCCGCACCCCAGGAACAGGCCGAATCCCTGTCCCAGGCCAGCGCAATCGTCACCGGGGCGGCCGCGTCCTTTGAGTCAGAGCGTGAAGCCCGGTCCGTGGACACGGCCATCGTGGCGCTGCGGCGTCACACCATGAATGTCCTGGATGCGGAGATGGAAAAGGTGCGCGCCCGGCACGGTTGCACGGCCGCAGCCGAAGAAGTGGAGTTCGCTCTGCGCCGCATGGTGAAGCAGCTCCTGCACATCCCCACGGTCCGCGCCCGCGAGCTCGCCGCCAACGGCCAACAAGACGACTACGTCGCCGCGTTGGAGGCCTTGTACGGTATCCAGGTGGAACAGCCCCGGTCCGCAGCCCCGGCCGCGGAATGCCCCGTGGACCACCAGCAGCTTCGCTCCGAAAGCGCCTGAGGCACACGCTAGGCGAAGGCGTTAACGCCTGTCATCCCGGCGGACAACTCCCACAGTTTCCTTGCCGAGTCCTTGTCCACGGCGTGGGCGTCCACTCCCTGATACCGCGCCAGTGGTGATTCCTTATCCGTGGGATGGGCTACATCGCAGTCCTCGCAGTAAACACCGCCCTTGCCCTCCAGCGCTTTGGACGTCGCTGCCCACACCGACGTTGCAGCCCCTTGTTCCGGTGTCTTGAACCCGTCACGAAGATTGCCTTCGGCGTCCATCCAGCCGGCGGCCACCATTTCCTCCATGGGCAAGTGCCTTTGCAGTTCGGTCATGATGCCGCCTGGGTGAACTGCAAAGGCCCGCACGCCGAACTCCCTGCCCAGCCGGTCCAGCTCGACGGCGAAGAGCGAATTGGCGGTTTTGGCCTGGCCATAGGCGCGCCACTTGTCGTAGCCGGAAGCGAAGTCGACGTCGTCGAACCGGAGAGGTGACAGCTTGTGTCCAGTGGAAGACAGGGAGACAACGCGGGCGTCCCCGGAAGCCACCAGGGCCGGCCAGAGAACGTTGACCAGCGTGTAGTGCCCCAGATGGTTGGTGGCGAACTGCGCTTCCCACCCTGGCCCCACGCGCTGCTCCGGGCTTGCCATAATCGCTGCGTTGTTGATCAAGATGTCCAGGGTGTCATGCCCGGCAAGAAAGCGTGCCGCAAAGTCCTTCACACTGTCCTGATCTGCCAGGTCAAGGCGGTCAATCTCTACCTCGTTTTCCAACCCGGCTTCCGCCAGAACAGCCTTGGCATGCTCCAGTCTGCGGGCCGGAACCGTCACCCTGGCTCCCGCTGAAACCAGGGCGCGCACTGTCTCCAATCCGAGGCCTGAATATCCGCCAGTCACAATGGCCGTCTTGCCAGAGAGGTCAACTCCGGACACAACGTCCATGGCCGTGGAGCCGTGTCCGAATTCCGATCCAAGGGGTTGCTGGGGTGTATCCGTGATTTCACTCATGGTTGAGCTTCGCAGACACACCGGCCGAGCAGCAACGAACTCAGTAGATTGGCTTCTCCGGCTCTACATCCCGGACCCAGGCGAGAATACCGCCGTCGAGATGGCGGACCCGGCTGTAGCCTGCCTTCTGCACCGCCTCCAGGACAGCAGCTGAGCGCGTGCCTGCCTTGCAGTGGAAGATGATGTCCTTGTCCAGCGGCAAGTCCACCCAGGCTTCACCGGAGAGGATTCTGCCTTGCGGTATGAGGACGGAACCGTCGATGCTCACGATGCTGTGCTCGCCCGATTCACGGACATCCACCAGCTCGAAGTCCCTCTCCCCCGTTTCCCGCTCGGCCAGCATTCCGGCGAGTTCCTTGGCGGACACTGTGTGGTCCTGGTCAGTGGGCGCCAAGGGCGTCACACCGCAAAACGCCTCGTAATCAGTGAGCTCCGTGATGGGGTCGGCTTCCGGATCCTTGGATACCTTGATCTCGCGCCAGCTGCCGCCCAGGGCGTCAAAGAGCGCAACGCGCCCCAGCAAAGAGCGCCCGACGCCGGTAATCAGCTTCACTGCCTCAGTCACCATGAGTGATCCGACCGCTGCGCACAGCATGCCGAAGACGCCGCCCTCACCACAGGACGGTACGGAGCCCGCGGGAGGAGCTTCCGGATACAGATCCCTGTAGGTGGGGCCATGCTCGGCCCAGAAAACACTCACCTGGCCGTCAAAACGGAAGATGGAGCCCCACACATACGGTTTCCCCAGAATGGCTGCGGCATCGTTGACGAGGTATCGCGTGGCAAAGTTGTCAGCGCCGTCGAGGATGAGGTCATAGTGCGAAAACAAGTCCAGGGCGTTCGAGGAGTCGAGGCGCACGTTGTGCAGGACCACGTTCACCAAGGGATTGAGCTCAGCGATGGCGTTGCGGGCGGACTCAATCTTTGGCGTGCCCACGTCCTTCACGCCGTGGATGACCTGGCGCTGGAGGTTGGTAAGGTCCACGTCGTCGTCGTCCACAATGCCCAGGGTCCCCACCCCGGCAGCAGCCAGGTACAACAACGCAGGAGAACCGAGCCCCCCTGCGCCTATGACAAGGACTTTCGCATTCTTAAGCCTGCGTTGGCCCACGGCGCCGATTTCCGGAATGATGAGATGCCGGGAGTATCGCTCCACCTCGGCCGGCGTGAGTTCGGCAGCAGGTTCAACGAGGGGCGGCAGGACAGCGGGCGCAGCGGTGTGGGCAGCAACAATTGAGGCCATACCCCAATGTATGCCTGCAGATGCCGCCCGGTCATATTACCCACCGGTAGAGTGGTCATAACTGCAAAGGAAAGGCGGCAGACTGTGGCTGACGGCACACGGGCAAACGATGGGGCACCAGCCAAGCAGGAACGGACTGGTTCAACGCGTTCACCAAGGTTGCCGCGGGACGAGCGCCGCGCACAATTGCTGAATGCGGCGTTGGAAGTTTTCGTCTCCAACGGTTTCCATGGCGCGGCCATGGACGAAATCGCAGAGGCTGCCCACGTGAGCAAGCCCGTGCTGTACCAACACTTCCCCTCCAAGCGCGAGCTCTACATGGCCCTTCTGGACAGCCATCTGGCCACACTGACGGAGCTGATGCTCAGCGCATTGAACTCCACCACGGACAACAAGGAACGCGTCAAGGCTGTGATGCGCGCCTATTACCGGTTCATCGCTGACGACGATCAAGCCCACCGCCTGGTGTTCGAATCGGACCTCATTAATGATCCCGATGTCAGCTCCCGTTTGGAGACTTTCAACAAAACGTTCGCGGATGCGGTGGCGCATGTCATTGCCGAAGACACCAAGTTGCCACCGCTCGAGGCGCAGCTTCTGGGACGCGGCCTGGCCGGAATGGCGCAGGTCAGCGCCCGTTATTGGCTTGAAACGGATGGAAATCTTGACCTCGATGTGGCCAGTGATCTGATCTATCGTTTAGCTTGGCGCGGAATCAGTCGATTCCCCAAAGAGTCCTAGGCTACAAATAGAGGACTGACTTAACACTTGATTGGCTTGGAGGCCTTGCTGTGGAAGTAAAGATCGGCATTCAGAACGTTGGCCGTGAGATCGTGCTCGAATCCTCATTGGACGCCGACGCCGTAGCCAAGATTGTGGCCGAAGCCGTGTCCAAGGGCTCGGAACTGCGCCTGACGGACGAGAAAGGCCGCCAGATCATCGTTCCCGGTAACGTCCTGGGCTACGTGGAAATCGGTGCTGAAGAAGTCCGCCGCGTGGGTTTCGGCGCCCTCTAGGCCTTTCCCGCTTCACGTCCGCTAAGGAGTCTTGATGCTTTCACTCGTCGTGGTGGTTCTGGCTACCGTTGCTACTGGTTTTATTGTGTGGGCCAACGACAAGCGGCACGGTAAGTACGGGATAGCGTTGCCCGCTGGGATCTCTGCGGCCGTTGGTGTGCTCAGCTGGATCGCTTTCATCAGCGCCGGGTTGGGCTACCAGCCCGGCGCGACCTGGATCCCCTGGATCCTGCCGATCGTACTGGGGACCGCCGCCGCCGCAGGCGTTGTAGTCTTTCTGGGCCGGACACGCACCAAGCACGATACTGCGGAGCTGACCAAGGCTTTGAGGCTCTAAAAGAGTAAAGGCGATGACCACCACCCCCAGGGTGGTGGTCATCGCCTTTTAAGGGCATTCACGCCGCCGGATAGCGCCCCGGTTCAGCGGCGGCACCGAGTCTGGCTGCGGCCACGCTCACGGAAACTGCAGCGTCGACATCACGCCGCGTTATGGCTTGTCCGGCGTCGTGGGAAACATAACGGAGAAAGACCCTGTTGTAACGCCACTCCAGATCCGGATGGTGGTTTTGTTCTTCGGCGATCCGGCCAACGGCGGCGATGAACTCCAGCGCGCCGGCCGCCGTCGGACTTTTATAGACGGTCACCAGGCCGTCCTGAAACTTCCAGTCCGGGAGGTCCTTCAGGGCGGCGTCGATGTCCGCTTGCGACAATTGGTCTCCGATGCCCGCCATGACTGCTCCTTGCTTAGTGGAAATCTGCGCCTAGAGGAACTCTGCACGGCCTTCCATGGCTGACGACGCCAAAGCGTGCTCCCGCCGCGGAATCCGGCCTGCCTGCCTGGCCAGCCTACCGGCGATCACGGCGTGTTTGAAGGCTTGGCCCATCTGCACCGGGTTCTGTGCACGGGTTACGGCAGTGGCCAACAGAACGGCGTCGCAGCCAAGCTCCATGGCGAGTGCGGCATCGGATGCTGTCCCGATTCCGGCGTCCAGAACCACAGGAACGGAGGCCCTGGACACGATCAGTTCAATGTTGTGCGGGTTCAGGATGCCCAGGCCGGTTCCAATCGGTGAACCAAGCGGCATGACGGCGGCAGCGCCAAGGTTCTCCAGACGGAGCGCCAGCACGGGATCGTCGTTGGTGTAGGCGAAGACCTTGAATCCGCGGTTAACCAGTTGCTCAGTGGCGTCTACGAGTTCCACGGCATCCGGTAGGAGCGTGTGCTCGTCCGCGATGACTTCCAGTTTCACCCAATCCGTCTCGAGTGCTTCGCGGGCCAATTCCGCGGTCATCACCGCGTCCTTGGCCGTGAAACACCCAGCGGTGTTGGGCAGCACCCGGATGCCGTTGTCCACCAGAAGCTGGAACAGCGAGCCCGTTTCGGCAGGAGAATAGCGCCGCATGGCGACGGTGGTGAGTTCGGTCCCCGAGGCAAGCAACGCTGCGCCAAGCCCGTCCAGACTCGGCGCACCTCCGGTGCCCATGATCAGGCGGGAACCGAATTCGACGCCGTCAATCACCAATGCGTCGGTGCGGACCTCAGTGTTTGCTGCTGTCATTGTTCAGCCTCCTTGGACTGCTGTAACGAGTTCGAGTTCGTCTCCGTCGGCGAGCGCCGTTGCAGACCATTGGCTGCGAGGCACTACTTCGGAGTTGCGTGCGACGGCGACGCCCAACTTGCCGCCGTCGGCCGCCTGCCCGCGGGGGTCCAGGATGCGGCCTGTGATGGCACTGACGAGGGTGCTGACGGATGCGTCGTCCGGCACTGAATGGTCGGATCCATTGAGTTTGATGTTCATGCTGATTCCTTGTTGGGAGCGTGGACTGGGATGAGGTCGTCGAGAATGGCCGCGTCCCCTGCGAAACGGCCGGGCCGGAAGGGAGCCCATCGGGGGTCCGTCGAACCGCCGATCAGTTCGCCCACGATCCTTGCGGCGACGGGTGTCAAGAGGACTCCGTGACGGAAGAAGCCAGTAGCAATCACCAAGCCGTTAATGTCGCCATTGGTTGCGGCGACGCGTCCCAGCAACGGTGCGTTGTCCGGGGTCCCGGGCCTGGCGCGGGCGGTGGCCTCCAGCAGTTCCAGCTCTGCCACCGCCGGAACCAGCACTTGGGCATCGCGCAGGAGCTGGTAAACGCCTCCCGCTGAGACTGCGTTGGACGACGCGGACAATCCGTCCTCCCGCTGGGTAGCTCCGATGACCACCGTGCCGTCTTCCCGGGGCACGATGTAGACGGGGACGCCACGCACCATGCCGCGCACCGTGGAGGTGATGAGGGGCCGAAGGTGTTCGGGGACGCGGAGCCGGAGGATGTCGCCGTACACCGGACGCAAGGGCAGCGTGAGTCCTTCAGGCAGGCCAGCCAGGCTTGCTGCGCCGAGGCCGTTGGCAACAACCGTCTCGGTTGCCGCCACTGGTGCACCAGATTCAAGTTCTACGCCGGAGACTCTTCCCGCTTCCCACAGCAAACCGCGGGCCTGGGATGTCACGGCAAACCCGTTCTCTGCGCCGGGGACCCACGTGGTGCTGCCAGGTGCGTGGAGTGCCAGGCCGGCCAACAGGCATTCAGCCAATTTTCGCGGATCCACTTGGTGATCAGCGGGGATATCGAATGCACAGGAGATTTGGGGACTGAGCAGGGGCTCGCGGTCCCTCGCCTCGCGCAGGGCCAGGGGCTCCACACCCAATCCTGCTGCCAGCTGTACTGACCTCAGGTCTGCGAGCGCACGGCGGTCGGCCGCGTCGGCACCCACCGCAAGGGTCGGCGTCGTGCGGTATCCGGTGGCTTCAGACCCCTGAGGGAGGCCGGCAGTAAACGAGGGCCACAACCGGGAGGATTCCAGCATCAGCTCGAGGAGGTCTTCCTCCTGATAGTGCAGTTCACTTACCGGGGCCAGCATGCCGGCCGCCGCATAGCTTGCTCCGCTTGCCGGCGCGGGATCAATCAGGGCCACGGAGCGGCCCAATCGTCGGGCCTCGTACGCTATGCCAAGCCCGATGACGCCGCCGCCGATGACGGCCACATCTGCTTGGAGGTTGGTATGGCGGGGACCTGCCATTGGATTCCTTCCCTACGCCGGTACTAGCCGGATCAGGTCAAGCGGTCGGCGCTGAAGCCCTCTCAGCCGGACAGTCATATGACGAACGTCGCGGCTCCCGCAGTACGTGCCCAGTTTAGAGGAACTACTCTGGTTCCCATGACCCAGCCTGAATCACTCGCCTCAGCCCGCCTCTACCTGTGCACCGATGCCCGCAAGCGGCAGGGCGATTTTGAAGACTTTGTGGATGCCGCGTTCGAGGGCGGCGTGGACATCATCCAACTCCGTGACAAGACCATTGAAGCGGCCGAAGAATTGGAACTGCTGGCGGTTCTGCGTAGCGTCGCCGAGCGCCACGGACGGCTCTGGGCGGTCAATGATCGGGCCGATGTTGCCCGTATTTCCGGGGCTCCGGTCTTCCACGTCGGTCAAAAGGACCTGCCCTTGGAAGCGGCCAGGACCTTGCTGCCAGGCGGCATCGGCATCGGGCTCTCAACACACACTCCGGCGCAGATTGACGCTGCTATTGCTGCCTCTTCCGGCCAGTCCGGACTGGATTACTTCTGCGTAGGTCCTGTGTGGGCAACACCCACAAAACCCGGCCGCGACGCCGTCGGACTGGACCTGGTCACATTTGCCGCAGAAGCGGTCAAGAACGCCAACCAAACTACGCTTCCCTGGTTCGCCATCGGTGGCATTGACCTCAGCAACGTAGAAAAGGTGGTAGCTGCCGGAGCCAGCCGTGTGGTGGTGGTCCGCGCGATCACTGAGGCAACGGATCCGACGGCGGCTGCCAAGTCGCTGCTGCAAGCCCTGGACGCGGTCTAGCGAACGTCAAGCTGCAGCTGGTCAAGCCGTCAAGCCCAGACCGGTCATTCGTCGCCCATGCTTTTCGGCGAGTTCTCCTGTCAACCTCTTGATGGCAGCCCGGGCATCTCCGCCGCTCTTGAGGGTAGGTCCCAGGCGGGGATGTTCCATGCCAACCCGTTGCGCCTGTGTGAGTGCTTCGCCCACTAAACGGCGGCCCCACATAGCCAGCCGCGACGCGAGCCTGGGGTCATCGGCCAACGCCCGCCGCAGGAGGACCCGGAGGACTTCGGTAGCCTGATCGGGAGAGGCCACCCGCTCAACGAATTGCTGGGTCGCGGAGTCCAGAAAAGCCGAAACTGATCTGTAGAAATCCGATGACACGGTATCGATGACGTAAGCCTTCATCACGGACTCGTACCAGTCTCCGGGCTTGGTCCGCTCATGAAAGTGGTCAAACGATCGTTGAAACGGCAGCATGGCTTCCTCGGGATCAATGCCCATTTCCGTGAGCCGATCGTTGAGCAGGGCAAAGTTTCCGTAGGCGCCGACGGCGATTTTTGCGAGTACCGATCGGTCATGAAGTGTCGGAGCGAAACGGGAATCGAAGGAGAGCCTGCCGAAAGCGGACAACTCACCGTAGGCCATTGCCCCGAGGAGCTCTGCTGCGAGTTGCCCGGCTGAAGGCGAGGCGTCCGGGGAAGTGCCCATGGGTCAAGACTATCCCCGGATGTCCTCTACTACTCCGGCCCCCTTTGGCCGCTTCGGGCGTTTGTCCCTGCCAGGCTGGCCCATTGTGAGACTATCCGCCCGATTCGGGCTAACCTGACTTTCGTGTCACATCATCGGATTGCTCCCAACGTCGACGACTCGACTGATCAGCTCGCAGCGGCCCTTGCAGCCCTGAGGACCGAGCTTGAACTCCCAGGCGCGTACCCCACAGAAGCCGTGGAGGAGGCTCAGCATGCGGTGGCAACACACGAGATCCCGGAACGCGACCTGCGGGACGTTCCCTTTGTGACCATTGATCCTGCAACGTCAACCGACCTCGATCAGGCGCTGTTCATTGACCGCGCCGGTGCAGGGTACAAAGTCCTCTACGCCATCGCCGACGTCCCGTCGTTCGTGGCTCCCGGTGGCGCGCTGGATGCCGAAACACGTCACCGCGGACAGACCTTTTACGCCCCGGACGGCCGCATCCCGCTGCACCCGGAGGTCATCAGTGAAAACGCCGGAAGCCTGCTGGCCGATCAGGACTGCAGCGCCTTCGTCTGGGATTTCGACCTGGACGCGGGTGCGAAAGTGCAGACAGTGTCAGTAGCACGCGCCGCCGTGCGCAGCAGAGCCAAGCTGAGCTACAAAGACGCGCAGCAGCACATCGATGATGGAACAGCCCCGCCCGTCCTGCAGCTCCTGAAGGAAGTAGGACTCAAGCGCGTTGAGCTGGAAAGGCTGCGCGGCGGCGCAAGCCTCAACATGCCGGAGCAGGAAATTGTCCAGGCAACCGACGGCGGTGGCTACAGGATCGTGGCTGCCCCCTCGCTGCCGGTGGAGGACTGGAATGCACAAATCTCGCTGATGACGGGGATGGCGGCTGCCCAGCTGATGCTTGACGGGAAAGTGGGCATCCTTCGCACCATGCCCGCCCCGGACCAGCGCTCCCTGCAGCACTTCAAGAGGCAAACCACTGCACTTGGAAAGCCTTGGGATGGTCAAATTACCTATGGCGAGTACTTGCGGACGCTGGATGCCTCAGATCCCAAGCAATTGGCCATCCTGCACTCGGCCGGGACACTGTTCAGGGGCGCCGGGTATACCCCGTTTGACGGCGAAGTGCCAGACACAGTGATCCAAGCGGCCATTGGTGCGCCGTACGCCCACACCACAGCGCCGTTGCGCCGCCTCATTGACAGGTTCGTCCTGGTGATCTGCGAGGCACTCAGCAACAACAGGGAAATTCCTCACTGGGCACGCGAGGCCCTCCCGTCATTGCCGGACATTATGGCGTCTTCGGACCAACTGGCCGGACGTCTTGAGCGGGCGGCGTTGGACACGGTGGAAGCAGCCCTCGTGGCCAACCATGTGGGCCAGGAATTCGATGCCGTGGTGATCTCCGGGTCCAAGCCCTCCAATGGGAATGGAAACGGCAACGGAAACGGGAGCGGCCCTTACGGCGTTGTCCAGATTGCGGAACCCGCTGTTACCGCCAGGTGCGACGGCGAGTTGGAGTCAGGAACCGAGGTCCGGGTGCGGCTTGTCAAGGCCGATATTGCCAGCCGTGAGATCAGGTTCGAACTGCAGCGGTGACGCGACGCATCCGGCGATCCGGGCTTTATGGCTCCCAGAGGATAGACTGGGCCTGTAGTAATGGATGCCCGGTCGTTGATTCAGTTAATTTTTGAACTCAACAAGCCCGCCCCTACGCGATCTTGAGATGTACCAACTGGTCACCAGTGCCAGTACTTAGATAGCCCGCGATCGGCTTCCACTGGACTTGCTTGCGCGCCCGTTCGTGCTCCGGTACGGCTCCGCCGCCCCCGTTGAGCATGCAGCGCCAATGCCCAAATGAATAAGGAAACTCCCTGTGAGTGAATTGCATACCCATGAAGTCCTGACGGACTCCACCGGAACTGAATCCATCGAACCCGAGGAAACGATCATCTCGGATGAGACGCCCCACGAGATCGAAGAAAAGTCGTTTGCGGACTACAACGTCCGCGCCGACATCGTCGAGTCCTTGGCCGACGCCGGCATTACGCACCCCTTCCCCATCCAGGCAATGACCTTGCCGGTTGCACTGAGCGGCCACGACATCATTGGTCAGGCCAAGACGGGTACCGGTAAGACGTTGGGCTTCGGCATCCCTGCCCTGCAGCGCGTATCAGGCCGCGATGACGCCGGCTACGAAAAGCTTGCCGTGCCGGGTGCACCCCAGGCCTTGGTAATCGTTCCCACGCGTGAACTTGCCGTGCAGGTTGCCAACGACCTCCAGACCGCATCACGCAAGCGCAACGCCCGCATCGCCACTATTTACGGCGGCCGTGCCTATGAACCCCAGATTGACGCCCTGCAAAAGGGCGTCGAAATCGTTGTGGGCACCCCGGGCCGGTTGATCGATCTCTACAAGCAAAAGCACCTGAGCCTCAAGAACGTCAAGATGGTGATTCTTGACGAGGCCGACGAAATGCTGGACCTTGGCTTCCTTCCGGACGTTGAGACCCTGATCGCCGGCACGCCGGCCGTCCGCCAGACGCTGCTCTTCTCAGCAACTATGCCCGGCCCCGTCATCGCGATGGCACGCCGTTACATGACACAGCCGACCCACATCCGGGCAGCTGACCCGAATGATGAGGGCCTCACCAAGCGCGATATCCGCCAACTTATCTACCGTGCACACAGCATGGACAAGACCGAGGTTGTGGCCCGCATCCTGCAGGCACGCGGGCGTGGCCGCACCATCATCTTCACCAAGACCAAGCGCACTGCCGCGAAGGTGGCCGAGGAACTGGTTGACCGCGGCTTCGCGGCTGCTGCCATTCACGGCGACCTCGGCCAGGGTGCCCGCGAGCAAGCCCTTCGCGCTTTCCGCAACAACAAGGTGGACGTCCTGGTGGCCACCGACGTCGCGGCCCGCGGTATCGACGTTGATGACGTCACGCACGTCATCAACTACCAGTGCGTTGAAGACGAGAAGATCTACCTGCACCGTGTTGGCCGTACCGGCCGCGCCGGAAACAAGGGCACCGCCGTCACTTTTGTTGACTGGGACGACATGCCGCGCTGGGGTTTGATCAACAAGGCTTTGGGACTCAGCGTTCCGGAGCCCATCGAGACCTACTCTTCCTCGCCGCACCTCTACAGCGACCTCGATATTCCCGAGGGCACCAAGGGCCGCTTGCCGCGCAACAAGCGCGTTCTCGCAGGCGTGGACGCCGAGGTCCTCGAAGACCTTGGCGAGACCGGCAAGAAGAACGCCCGCTCCGGCGGCTCTGACCGCAATGCCGGTCGTGACGGCGGACGTGGCCGCGATGGCCGCCGTGGCCGCTCCGGGAAGTCCGGCGACTCAGACTCCAGCGAGTCCAAGGGCGACGGCGGACGCAACCGTACGCGCCGTCGTCGTACCTCTGATGGCGAAGCAGCCCCGGCTGCAGGCGTCGCAGAAGCCCGCACCGCCACCGCTGACAACGCTGAGAAGCCCGCCCGCACGCGCCGTACCCGTACGCGTCGCCGCAACGGCGAAGTGGTTTCCGGTGAGACCGCTGCCGCCCAATCCGGCAGCGCCGAGGCCTAAAACCCTCAATGACTGAAACTGTTTGGGCGCCGGACGGCGGCAATTTGGTGGTGCACGCGGACAACGCGCAGTTCCTCCCTACGCTGCCGGACGGCGCCTTCACACTCATTTACGTGGATCCGCCCTTTAACACCGGCCGGGTCCAACGCCGCCAGGAAACCCGCATGGTCCGCAACGCGGACGGCGACGGCGACCGCGTCGGCTTCAAGGGCCGCTCCTACGACACCATCAAGGGCGCCCTACACAGTTACGACGACGCCTTCAGCGACTACTGGTCGTTCCTGGAGCCCAAACTCGTGGAAGCGTGGCGTCTCCTGGCAGATGACGGCACGCTGTACCTGCACCTCGATTACCGCGAAGTGCACTACGCCAAGGTGATGCTTGACTCGATCTTCGGCAGGGAATGTTTCCTCAACGAGATCATCTGGGCCTACGATTACGGTGCCCGCGCCAAAAACCGCTGGCCCACCAAGCACGACAACATCTTGGTGTACGTGAAAAACCCCACCAAATACCACTTCGACAACGCCGAGGTGGACCGTGAACCCTACATGGCGCCCGGCCTGGTTACCCCCGCCAAACGTGAACTCGGCAAGCTGCCCACAGACGTCTGGTGGCACACGATTGTTTCACCGACCGGCCGCGAGAAGACCGGCTACCCCACCCAGAAGCCCGAAGGCCTGGTGCGCCGGATTGTCTCCGCATCGAGCCGCGAGGGCGATTGGTGCCTCGATTTCTTCGCAGGTTCCGGGACGCTCGGTGCTGTCGCAGCCAAGCTGGGCCGCAGCTTCGTGTGTGTCGACCAAAACGAGCAGGCCATCGAGGTCATGCGCAAGCGGCTGGGCAGCAAAGCCGTGTTCCACGACATCCAGCCTTCGGTGTCCCAAGCCTGACCCGGGATCAGGCGACGCCCTTCACGAAGGCCGTCACGGAGTCCGCGATCATCTGCACGGCAATGGCTGAGAGCAACAGGCCGGCGATCCTGGTGACAAGTTCCACACCATTTTCGCCGAGGACGCGCTGAACCACGCCCGCGAACCGCATCGCAAGGTACAGCGAGGCAAGCACCACCGCAATGCCAAGTCCAACTGCAAGATACTCTGACAGTTCGCTGGACTGCTGGACGAAGACCATGACTGCCACGATCGCACCGGGACCAGCCATGAGCGGAGTCCCCAGCGGCACGAACGCCACATTCTTATATTTGGCGGCGTTTTCTTCGCCACTGGTGGACCCGGTCAGCAGCTGCAGGGCAATAAGAACCAAGAGCAGACCACCCGCACCCTGCAAGGCAGCCAGCGAGATGTGCATGTAGTTCAGGATTGACTGGCCAAAGATCGCGAAAACCACTATCACGCCGGTGGCCACCAAGAGCGCCTGGAACGCGGAGCGGTTACGGTCCTTCGCGGACATCTGAGCCGTTAAGGACATGAAAATAGGCACCGTTCCGGGCGGATCCATGATCACGAACAACGTGACGACTACCGATGCGAGCAGCTGCAAATCCATCAGCGGAGCCCCTTCACCGAATCACCGTAGATCCTGTTGCCAGCTCCTCGATCTGCGCCAAGACCTCAGGCGACGTCGTGTTCTCGCCCAAGAGGTTTGGTTTTCCCGTTCCGTGATAGTCGGAGGAGCCTGTGATGAACAGGCCGTGCTCGGCCGCCAGGCCCCGCAGGAAGATGCGGCCTTCCTCAGGATTGTCGCGGTGCTCCACTTCAAGCCCCAGCAAACCGGCGTCGATCATGTCCCTGTACGTGCGTTCCCCTACGATGCGTCCCCTGGCCGACGCCACTGGATGGGCGAAGACCGGGACGCCGCCAGCGGCCCGGACAAGCTCGACGGCGACAGCAGGGTTGGGCGCGTAGTGCTGCACGAAGTACCGCGAATGTGAGGTGAGGATGGAGGTGAACGCTTCCGTACGGTCGGCCACCACACCGGCGGCAACCAGGGCATCGGCAATGTGCGGGCGTCCAACTGTTGCGCCGGGAGCCACATGGTGGATGACGTCATCCCATGTCAGCGGATAATCCTCGGACAACAAGGTGACCATGTGCTCGGCCCGGGTGAGCCTGGCATCCTTCGACTTGGTGATCTCCTCCAGTAATCCGGGATGTGCGGGGTCGTGGAGATAACTGAGCAGGTGGACGCTGATGCCTTGCTCCGTCCGGCAGGAGATTTCCATGCCTGGAACAAACGCGATGCCATGTTCCAAGGCCGCAGCGGCGGCGGGCTCCCAGCCATCCGTGGAATCGTGGTCAGTCAGCGCGACGGCGTCCAGGCCGGCCGTCACGGCGGAAATGATCACCCCGGCGGGTGTCTCGGTTCCGTCGGAAACATTGGAGTGCGCATGCAGGTCTATCCTCACTTCCCCAGCCTATGGGATGTGCGGCCCCTTGGAGCGTTGCGCCGTTGGCCTCCTCACGGAACTGGTGGGACGATGTAACGGTGAACGATGCCGAAAACACCCAAAACATGGACACCGCAAATTCCCAGCCCCTGGAGGAGCGTGTCAACAACCGCTCACAGAGGCCCACCTCCGACGCCTTCAAGGCATTCATGGCCAGCAATTGGGCGCCGGCGCCGCAGGTGACCCCTGCGCGTGACGCCGTTGCAGACCATGCCGCGCGCCGCCGTCGTACCATCTCCGAACTGTTCAAAGGCGAACGGCTTGTTATCCCGGCCGGTCCGCTGAAGGTCCGCTCCAACGACTGCGACTACCGCTTCCGCCCCCACTCCGGTTTCGCCCATCTCACGGGGCTGGGCCTGGACCACGAGCCTGACGCCGTCCTGGTCCTGGAGCCGGTGGCTGAAGGAAAGGGCGACGACGGCGGTCACCACACTGCGACGCTCTACTTCCGGCCGCTGGCCGGCCGCGATACCGAACAGTTCTATGCTGATTCCCGCGCCGGTGAGTTCTGGATCGGTGCACGCCCCACACTGGCCGAGTTCGAAGCCCGCCTGGGCCTGCCCACCGCACACATTTCCGAGCTTGAAATGGCGATCACCAAGAACGTCGGCGCTCCGGAAATCGGCGGCATCTCCATCCGCCTGGTCCGCAAGGTGGACGAGAACATTGACGCCCTGGTGGACACCGCCCGCTATAACACCGCCAAGGACCCCGAAACCCTGGACCTCGGTGAACTCGACGCCCTGGACGAAAAGCTCAGCGAAGCGCTCTCCGAGCTGCGCCTCCTCAAGGACGAGTGGGAAATCGAGCAGATGAAGATCGCCGTCGCGGCCACCGTGGAAGGCTTCGCCGACGTCGTCCGTGCACTCCCCCGGGCGCTGACCCACAAGCGCGGCGAACGTGTTGTTGAGGGTGCCTTCTTCGCCCGCGCCCGTGAGGAAGGCAACGAACTCGGCTACGACACCATTGCTGCCTCCGGCAATAACGCCACTGTGCTGCACTGGAACCGCAACTCGGGAACCGTCAACGCCGGTGAGCTCCTCCTGCTCGACGCCGGTGTGGAAGCCGACTCCCTCTACACCGCGGACGTCACCCGCACCCTGCCAGCCACCGGCACGTTCACCGATGTCCAGCGCAAGGTTTACGAGGCTGTCCTGGATGCCGCCGACGCCGGTTTCGCCGCCGCCCAGCCAGGTGTCCGGTTCCGCGACATCCACACAGCGGCAACCACCGTGTTGGCCGAGCGCCTCGCTGAGTGGGGCCTGCTGCCGGTGTCGGTCGAGGAAGCCATCAGCCCTGAGGGCCAGCAGCACCGCCGCTGGATGCCGCATGGAACCAGCCACCACCTGGGCCTGGACGTTCACGACTGCGCCCAGGCAAAGCGCGAACTCTACCTCGACGGGATCCTCACCGAAGGCATGGTCTTCACCATCGAACCCGGCCTGTACTTCAAGGACGAAGACCTCGCCATCCCCGCTGAGTACCGCGGCATCGGCGTCCGGATCGAAGACGACATCCTCATGACCGCCGATGGCCCCGTGAACCTCAGCGCCGCGTTGCCGCGCAAGGCAGACGACGTCGAGTCCTGGATGGCCGGCATCTACCAGGAGGCGCAGGGCCAAGCCAGCACCAAGGCTTAGCCAGCCGCGAACACATTCCAGCGCGAACATTAAGGGAAGGCCACCGGATCATGAATCCGGTGGCCTTCCCTTAATGCTTTGCTCCGGCTGTTACTGCTTGGAGGAGTCTTCGGAGCTGGACTGCTGTCCGTCCTCCCGGGGTGCATTCTGGCCCTCTGTCACGCGTACACCGTACTGCGGACGACCATCCGGAAGGTCCGGGTAACGGACCGCGGCCGGTGTGGGGTTTTGTGCAGGCTGCGGGCCGGGTGCCGCCGCGGCTGCAGGAGCCTGCTGGCCCTCCGGCGCGCCGGACTCCGGGCCACGTTGGCCGTAGGGGTCGTTCCAGGTGGTGGGACGCTCAGGAGCTTGGCCGGGCTGCTGGAACGGAGTGTTCTGGGGTTTGTAGTTGCTGCCCTGCGGCGCAGCTGCCTGCGAGGGGTTCATGGGCAATTGCTGCAGCAGGCGGCGGGCCTCATGGGATGCCTCGACGGCAACAATGACGTCATAGTTGGTGGCCACCACCTGGCTGGTGGAGGTGAAGTCACGCTTACCCCTCTGGGTGGCGTAGGTGACGATGCCAAACAGCATGAAGAAAGCCGCGCCCATCAGCACCGAGGTGATGATGGAGAACGGACCGCCGGCTGGAGTGAAGAAGGAGAGCATCACACCGACGAACAGGCCGAACCACATGCCGCTCAGAGCGCCGGACAAGGCCACCCGCGGGTAGCTCAGGCGGCCGGTCACCCGCTCAACCATTTTGAGGTCGTTACCCACGATTGATACCAGCTGAACCGGGAACTGTTGGTCCGCGAGGTAGTCCACCGCCTTCTGGGCATCCAAATAAGAGGTGTACGACCCCACGGTGTCTCCTTGGGGGACGCTGCGGGATTCCTCAATGGCTTTGGGACCACCAAAAATGTTAGACATAGCCCCATTGTGTCTCATGGACATGTGAAGAGGCTGGAATTCAGCTAAAAGAGAGCAGACTCGGTAGCCTGTAAACATGAGCACACATCCTTCACGCGTCTTTGTCGCGCGCCTGCTCGGCTTGGACGTCTTCGACCCCTTGGGCGACCGTCTGGGCCGATTGCGCGACGTCGTGGTGCTCTCGCGCGGGACCCGTGGTGCCCCGCATGTGGTGGGCATCGTGGTGGAAGTGCCGGGCAAGAAGCGGGTTTTTGTACCCATGACCCGGATTACGTCCATCGACCAGACGCAGATCATCTGCACTGGCTTGGTCAACCTGCGCCGTTTCGAACAGCGTGGTGCTGAAACGCTGGTGGTGGCGGAAATGTTCGATCGCCGGGTCACGCTTGCCGACGGCAGCGGAGACGCCACGATCGAGGACATCGCCATGGACCAGCACCGCTCCAAGGACTGGTTTGTCAGCAAGCTGTTTGTCCGCCGCGGACATTCCCTGTCGCCATTGAGCCGGCTGCGCCGCAACGAAACCTTGATCATTGACTGGGCCGACGCCCAGACAGGCGCCCACAACGAGCCCCAGGCCGCCACACAGTTCGTCGCCACGCACGAAGACCTCAAGCCAGCCGACTTCGCAGAAGCCCTGCAGGAAATGAGTGACAAACGCCGGTTCGAAGTAGCCAGTGAATTGCAGGATGAGCGCCTCGCCGATGTCCTTCAGGAACTCCCGGAAGACGACCAGGTGGAGATCCTGTCCGCACTGGACGTGGAGCGTGCAGCCGACGTCCTGGAGGAGATGGATCCGGACGACGCCGCCGACCTCCTCGCCGAGCTCCCCTCTGCCCAGGCCGAAGAGTTGTTGCAGCTCATGGAGCCGCAGGAAGCTGAAGACGTACGCCGCCTCCTGGAGTACGACGAAGACACCGCCGGTGGCCTCATGACGCCTGTCCCCGTCATCCTGCCGCCCGAGGCCACTGTGGCCGAGGCCCTGGCCCATGTCCGCCGCGAGGAGCTTTCCCCCGCGCTGGCCTCCTCCATCTTCATCGCCCGTCCGCCGTTGGAAACGCCCACCGGCCGCTTCCTCGGCGTGGTGCATATCCAGCAGCTTCTCCGGTTCCCCCCGCCGGAACCCTTGGGCAACCTCGTGGACAAGAACCTGGAACCGCTCTCGGACCAGGCGCACATCAGCGAGGTAGCCCGGACCCTGGCCACATACAACTTGAATTCCCTTCCAGTCGTCGACGACGACGGCCGCCTTGTGGGGGCGGTGACTGTTGATGACGTGCTGGATCACCTGTTGCCGGATGACTGGCGCGCCCACGAGGACGACGCCCCTATAAGGAAACTTGGAGGCCGCATTGGCTGATAACAACGCCACCCGATCCGCCAAGTCCGCGGGACGCTCGGGCAGCAGCCTCGATACGCCGCTGAGTGGCCGCCAACGGATCCTCCCCAAGTTCTCGCCCAACCCGGATGCCTTTGGCAACGCGACGGAAGGCTTCGCCCGTTTCATGGGTACGCCGACGTTCCTTGTGTACATGACGGTGTTCTGTGTGTTCTGGCTGGCCTGGAACTCCTTTGCTCCCACCGACTGGCAGTTTGACCGGATGGAGTTGGGGTTCACCCTGCTCACTCTGATGCTCTCCCTCCAGGCCTCCTACGCCGCACCCCTCCTTCTGTTGGCCCAAAACCGGCAGGATGACCGCGACCGTGTCTCGCTTCAGCAGGACCGCCAGAGGGCCGAACGCAATCTCTCCGACACCGAGTACCTCACCCGGGAACTGGCGTCGTTGCGCATCGCCCTGCGCGAGGTGGCCACCCGTGACTACGTCAGGGCCGAGCTCCGTAGCCTCCTGGAGGACATCATCGATGCTCAGGAGGAACTCCGCGACAATGAGGCGGCCTCTGACGGCACCGAATCGGCCGGCGACAAGGTGAAGGAAAAATTGAAGGAGAAGCGCGACAAGTCGCGCGGTCCGCGGACGCAGCAGATCCCCAAGGTCCGCCCTCCGCGGAACACCGGGCCACAGCATTCCTCTGCGAAACCATCCACTGAGAACCCTGAAAGCCGGGCCTGACCGTATGAGCACCGCATCTGCCGAGGCGCTTCAGGCTGCCTTGGCAACTGTCATTGATCCCGAACTCCGCCGCCCCATCACGGAACTCGGGATGGTGGAATCGGTTTCTGCCGATGCTGCCGGAGCCGTCCAACTGGCTGTCTTGCTGACCATTGCCGGTTGCCCCCTCCGTGACACCATTACAAACGACGCCACCGAGGCCCTCTCACGGGTCCCTGGGGTCACCAGCGTGGATGTTGAACTCAAGGTGATGACTTCCGCCCAGCGCGAGGCCCTCAAGGAGCAGCTCCGCGGCCCTGGTGGACAGCGCGGCATTCCGTTCACCAAGCCGGGATCATTGACCAAGGTGTACGCCGTAGCCAGCGGAAAAGGCGGAGTGGGCAAGTCCTCCGTCACCGTCAATCTCGCCTGCGCCTTGGCCGCCCAGGGTCTCCGGGTGGGCATCGTGGACGCCGACGTTCACGGCTTCTCAGTACCGGCACTGATGGGGATCACGCAAAAGCCCACGCAAGTGGACGACATGATTCTGCCGCCCGTGGCTTACGGCGTTAAGGTCATCTCCATCGGAATGTTCGTGGCCGGCAACCAGCCGGTGGCGTGGCGTGGTCCCATGCTGCACCGGGCCTTGGAACAGTTCCTCACCGATGTCTACTTTGGTGACCTCGATGCCCTTTTCCTGGACCTTCCCCCCGGCACCGGCGACATCGCGATTTCCGTGGCGCAGTTGCTGCCCAACGCTGAGATCCTGGTGGTGACCACGCCGCAGGCAGCTGCCGCGGACGTCGCGGAGCGCGCTGGAACCATTGCCACCCAGACTGGCCAGAAGGTGGCTGGCGTCATCGAAAACATGTCGTTCCTGGAGATGCCCGACGGCGGTCGCATGGAACTGTTCGGAAGCGGCGGCGGCGCCATCCTGGCTGAGAGGTTGACTGCCGCGGTGGGCAGCGAGGTTCCGTTGCTTGGCCAGATTCCCTTGGACATCCGTTTGCGGGAGGGAGGCGATGCCGGGAAACCCGTGGTCCTGGCAGCACCGGAAACTGTAGCTGCAAGAGCTATGGAGACGATCGCTGAGGCCTTGGCATCACGGCCGCGCGGACTGTCGGGCCTTCCGCTGGGAATCCAACCCCGCTAGGCAGGGACAACTGCGGACAACCGCCCAACAACGGGTTTTAGGTGGCCTCAGAGTCGAAGGGTGCAGGTTCTCCCTCGGCCAAGCGCTCGATCACCCTGGTGGGTGTTTGTGGCTTCGTCTGTACCGCTGCGGCGGCAGCGGTCGCCGCTACAGCCGGCGCTCCCGGACTCACGGGTTTGGCGTCATCGTCCAGGAGTGCATCCTTGATGATGCGCCGGGGATCGTACTGACGGGGATCATATTTCTTCCAGTCGACCTCATCGATATCGATGCCGACTTCTTCCTTGATCTGCTCGCGGGCACCCGAAGCCATCCGGCGGACTTCCTTGACCAGATTTGCGAGCTTTTGAGTGTATTCGGGCAAACGGCTGGGACCGATGACGAGCACGCCGATAATCAGAAGGAGTATGAACTCCGGGCCGTTGATTCCTAACACGCTACGAAGATTACCTTGTCTGTGGTGTCGCTCATAAACCGGCGGGCCGGAGAAGGGTCCGGAGCCCGCGCAGCAGTCTGTCGTGCCAGGCTTCGGGACTTTCGTTGGTTGGTATGGCTCCCAGGGACTCGCCGGCGCGGACGATTTCGGGGACTGCATCATCAGCGGTGTCCGCGGGGAGGTCTGACGAGTAGCTGATCACGGCTGCAGGCATTGTGTACACGGCTTTCCAAGGCATCCCCTGGGTAACGGAAAGCCGGGCAGGCGTCGAAGTACCCACGGCAGTGCGATCCTCCGGCAGGTGCTCTTCCACGATGGTGGCGTAGTGTCCGTTGCTCTCCAGCTTGATCTCAACCGCCGCGTGGCCGTTATGCATGGTTGCTTGGGCTGACACGACGTGGAAACCCATCGCCGACAGCTCGGGGCACGCCCATCCTTCTTTCCTCAGCGTATCCAGCTGCGCAGAACTCAAACTGACTGTGCTGCCGGCCCTGAACGCCGGTCCCACCATGGTTTCTGCCGGGCTTCCCGTCCAGGCTCCGGCCAGGGCACCGACGTCGCTTGTCCCTCCAAACGCCTGCTTTTCGTCATCACCTGCCACCACATAAGCGGACACAGCAAGGGCTCCGGCGCTGACCGCCAGCGTGCTGGCCGCCACGGCCGCAAGGCGGACTGCCCGCCTCCCTCCGTGAGGGGCCTGCTGGGTGGCAAACGGCTGGCTTGGCTGGTTGGCAAGCCGTTCCGTGTGCTGGATGAGACGCGCTGCGAGATCGTGGCTGGCCTCAGGAACAGAGGCACACCGGAGACGTTCAAGGTACTGACGTTCCCGTTGCAGGGCATTGCGGCACTCCGCGCATACCTCAAGGTGTTCGGGGGCTCGCGTGTGGCGCAGCGCAACCAGTTTGCGCCGGGACAGAAATCCCGGACGACGTGGATGTCGAGGCATCGACGTCCTAAAGAATGCTGGCGATGCGCGGCATCTTCAGGCGTGGCTTGCGAGCCTCCGCCGGACGAGGATCGCGGTGGGCAAGCTTCTCGCGCAACATGGTGCGGCCGCGGTGGATACGGGACCTGACAGTGCCCAGCTTGACCCCCAGGGCCTCTGCGACCTCGTCATAGGACAGGCCTTCGAGATCGCACAGCACGACGGCGGCGCGGAAGTCGGGCGGTAACTCCTCCAGGGCGCGCTGGACGTCAAGATCAAGGTTGTTGTGCTCGAAGCTCTGCTCGGGTCCGGGCTCGCGGCCCGGCAGGCGGGATTCCGCATCCTCGGCAAGCGCGTCGAAGCGGATCCGGCTCTTGCGGCGGGCCTGGTCGAGGAACAGGTTGGTGGTAATACGGTGCAACCAGCCGTCGAGAGTTCCCGGCTTGAAGTTTTCAAGCGAACGGAACACGCGGACAAAGACCTCCTGGGTCAGGTCTTCGGCGTCGAACTTGTTTCCCGTCAGGCGATAGGCGAGGCGATATACCTTGGCGGAGTGGTTCGCTACCACTTCCTCCCAGCTGGGCATGACCCACTCAGCAACGGCCTCAACGCTTTCCGATGTTTGGACTGGCGCAGCATGCGATGCCGGCATCGTCCACTCCCCTCAAACTGTGATTCACCAAGAATTCGGCGCCGCCCACCTCATGGATGACCGGAGCATTATCATCCCAAGGTTGTCTGGGAATTTCCTGACTGGCGGGCATTTTTCCCGCAAGGCTGAATCCGACGTCGGACACAACCGCTGGGCGGTTGACCAACAGCGGGATTACAAGGGCGGACCCAGTAGTCTGGTACAAACACCCCTACCCGCGGAAAGCGAAACCCTTCATGAGTGCCGACAAGTCAAGCAGCTGGTCCTACGCAGAAGATCTGCCGGCTGAGGATGACGTCTTGTTGCGCGCCCGCGAGCGGTCCTTCGAGCTGGGCGTCACGCCCATCAGTCCCGGCGTGGGTGCCGTGCTGACGGTCCTGGCTGCCGCATCCAAGGCGCAGACCGTGGTTGAGGTGGGCTCCGGCGCCGGAGTGTCCGGCGTCTGCCTTCTGCGGGGCCTGAGCCCGCAGGCAGTCCTGACCACCATCGACGTCGATGTGGAACACCTCAAGGCGGCCAGGGAAGCGTTCCTTGAGTCAGGGAGCCCAGCCAACCGGACGCGCACCATTTCGGGCCGCGCCGCTGACGTGTTGCCTCGCCTGACGGACTCCGCCTATGACCTTGTTTTCATTGATGCCGATAAGCCGAACTTTCCCAAGTACGTGGAACAGGCGATCCGTCTGTTGAAGTCCGGTGGCACCTTGGTCATCAACGATGCCTTGGACAAAGACCGCGTAGCCAACCCGGCCGCCCGGGACTCCACCACCGTGGTGTTGCGCCAGATTGGCAAAGCCATCCGCGATGACGAGCGGTTGGCCTCGGCAATGCTGCCCACCGGCGATGGGTTGCTGGTCGCGGTCAAGAAGTAGGCGCAGCGCTTGCAGTATTCAGCGCGGAACGTTCCTTAAACAAAAAAGCAGGGCCCAGCTCCCGCCGGGCCCTGCTCCTAAATCTATTCGGTCACACCTACGAGGCATTCCTTGAGGTTTTCCGCTTCGGCGGCATTGAGCTCGACGACAAGTCGCCCTCCGCCTTCGAGTGGCACACGCATGATAAGGCTGCGTCCCTCTTTGGTAACTTCCATAGGGCCGTCGCCAGTACGTGGTTTCATAGCCGCCATTAGGAAAATCCCCTCCATTTGTCCCAAGTCACGCCCAACCCGGCCGGGCTGGATCCGCTTCGCAATTGCAGCCGGCGGCACCGCTTGGGAGGCCGCCTTGGCCGGGCACTTTTAGGTGCTTTGTCCTTGCTCGTAGTCCATTATCCCGTACTTACCCGTCCGTAGCGAATCAGCGGGCTATTTGTCCGGGCTTTGTACATATTGTGTTTCCCGGGCAAAGCTCCACGTCAGGGCGGATAGTCGCCCCCACCGGGCAACGGAGCCCAGGCCCACAGCCATACCACCCAGACGATCTGGAGGAGGACGAACAGCACCACCACGGTCCCCCGGTAAGCCTTGGACTTGGACAGCAACGCCGCACCCAAGGCCAGCGGGAACAGCGGTAACAGCATCCGGAAGGTACTGGTCTGCGGATGCAGGAACACCAGCAGATAACCCATATAGCAGGCACACCACAGCCGGAGTTCCATTCCAATGGCCCTGACGGGCCTGGAAATCATCAGCAACACGAAAAGCGCTGTGAAGACAAAAGGCGCCAGCACTCCTAGAACGGGGCCGAACAGCATCCGGCCGGTATCGAACCACGGTTTGAAGGGGACAAGATCGTGTCCCCGCCAGGCGGTCTCGGTACGCGTGTAAGCGGCAGGGTCCCCTGTCACGGCCCAGGCGATGGTCGGCCACGCCAAGGCTCCGAGCGCGGTCGCGAACACCAGGACGGCCAGTGACACCAAGCTGCGTGTCGACGTCGGGCGTGTTGCCGCGCCGCCTTCTGGTGGCTGGGCAGACAACGACGGCCGGAGCCTGCCCCACAACCGCCAGAGGAACAGCAGCCCGAGCATGGCAGCGAAGGGCACTCCGGTGGGCCTGGACAAGCACATCAGGAGGACCACGGGAATGGCGGCGAGATAGTGCCGCCGGACAACCAGCAACAATGACGCCGCAAGGAGCAACAGGTTCAAGGACTCTGCATACGGGACCTGCAGAATAGGGGATACCGGAAACGTGGAAACAAAAATGACGCCCCACATGGCCGTTCGCCTGCCCGCGAACTCCCTGAAGAGCTGGAAGATGACCAACGCTGCGCCGAGACCTGCCACCATGGCGATTGCCGTCAGTGCGGGCAAAATTCCCATCCCGGTCATGGCGGACAAACCCCGGGCGAGGAAAGGGAAGAGTGCGTAGAAGGCCCACGCGTTTTCCTTGACTACGCCATTCGCGTCCACGGGCAAGACCGTGGGATAGCCTTTCTCAGCGGCTTCCTGGTACCAGCGGCCGTCCCAGATGGTGACAAAATTCCAGTAGTCAGGCGCAGGCGGGAACCAGGGGTTGGTGCCTTGGTGAATTGCTGCCGCCATGAAGATGCAGGCGCTGACAAGGCGCGCAACAACAAAGACCACAGCGACCTGCAGCCACCACGGCCATCCCGCCATTCGTGCCCCGGAAGAAGACACTGCGCGCGAAAGCCGTGCCGTGAGTCCTTCCCCAGCCGAAACCGGGCCTTGTGGGCTCACTGCTTGGTCCGGCTGGTCTCGCCGTCCTCCAGCCCGGGCTGGGCCAAAGCCCCGAGTCTTTCGATTTCACGGTCCTTCGCCTCAAGCTGGTCCCTCAGTTCATCCAGGACCTGATCAACCTGGTCCATCCGATAACCCCTCAGTCCCAAGGCAAAGCGCAGGGAATCCACGTCGGAAGGCTTGGCTTCGGCAGGCAGGAGCACAGGCGGCAGAGTGGGAACGGGGTCATCAAACCCCGCCCCTATAGAGCGCCCCCGGACGATTCCTGCACCGAAATACAGTGCAGCACCAATAAGAACGATCGCGAGAAACACCAGGAAAAAGCTCACAAGGTCCATCGTGCCAGATGCGCCTGGCTACTCCGGGCGCTGGTTGCCGTTGGCGGCCGGCGGCAGGGGTGCCCCGTGCAGGACACGGTGCACGGCGTCAGCAGGGTCATCCACGAGCTGGATCAAGTCCAGATCCTTCTCCGACACCATGCCCTCCGCCACCAGAGTTTCCCTGATCCACTCGATCATTGGGCCCCAGAACCTGACGCCCAGAAGGACGATCGGGAACGATGTCACCTTGCGGGTCTGCACGAGCACCATGGCCTCGAAGAGTTCATCCAAGGTTCCGAGGCCGCCCGGGAGCACAACGAATCCTTGGGCGTACTTGACGAACATGGTCTTTCTGGCGAAGAAATACCGGAAGTTTATACCCAGGTCCACCCACTGATTGAGGCCCTGCTCAAAGGGAAGTTCAATACCCAAGCCAACGGAAACTCCGTTGCCTTCCACGGCGCCCTTGTTTGCCGCTTCCATGGAACCAGGTCCACCGCCGGTGATGACCGCTACGCCGGCTTCGGCCAGCTTGCGTCCAACGTCCACGGCCATCTCGTAGTACTCGGTCCCGGGCTTGGTGCGCGCCGAACCGAACACACTGACAGCCGGTCCCAGATCCGCCAAGGCTCCGAAGCCTTCAACGAACTCACTTTGAATCCTCAGGACACGCCACGGATCAGTGTGAATGAATTGCCCGGCACCACTGGTGTCCAGCAAGTGCTGGTCAGACATCCCCGTATCCGCTTGTTTGCGGCGAAGCTCCAAAGAGCCTTTGTGCTTGGCCGGTGCAACCTCCGATGGCAGGGGCACATGGGCTGCCCTGACGTGGCCGTTGGCATCCGGGTGGGGTACTGGGTGCTGGCTGATGCTCATTGCCCAAGGCTAGCGCCTATGGATGCCTGCTCAGTCGCTGCGACCCGCTTCTTGCATTGCAGTCTGGTATATCGCTGGGGAGCAGGTTTCTGTTCAGTCACGATCTTCAGGAACTTGGCGTGACCGTGGTCATATTTGCTTCTTTGTTCGCTAGATTCGTCGTATGACTACTCAAGCGTCCGGCGATGCCCTCGTCTCCCTGAACGGCGTCAATAAGCATTACGGTCAATTGCACGTCCTGAAAGACATCAACCTCCACGTCAAGAAGGGTGAAGTCGTGGTGGTTATCGGACCCTCCGGTTCCGGTAAGTCCACCCTGTGCCGTGCGATCAATCGTCTGGAAACGATCGACGACGGCGACATCGCCATTGACGGGAAGAAACTCCCCGAAGAAGGCAAGGATCTGGCGCACCTGCGCGCCGACGTCGGAATGGTCTTCCAGTCCTTCAACTTGTTCGCCCACAAGACGATTCTTGAGAACGTCACGCTGGGACCGATCAAGGTCAAGAAGGTAGCCAAAGGAACCGCCGACAAAGAGGCCATGGCGCTTCTTGAACGCGTCGGTGTCGGACACCAGGCTCCCAAGCTTCCCGCACAGCTCTCCGGCGGCCAGCAGCAACGTGTGGCCATAGCACGCGCTCTTGCCATGAAGCCGAAGGTGATGTTGTTCGACGAACCGACGTCCGCGTTGGACCCCGAGATGATCAACGAAGTCCTGGACGTCATGATCCAGCTGGCAAAAGAAGGCATGACCATGATCGTGGTAACCCACGAGATGGGTTTTGCCCGCAAAGCTGCCGACCGCGTGGTCTTCATGGCCGACGGTCAGATCGTGGAAGATGCAACCCCCGAGGAATTCTTCACCAACCCGAAGAGCACCCGCGCCAAGGACTTCCTGTCCAAGCTCTTGACCCACTAGCTCTCTATCGCCCGCACCCAAGACTGTAGAGACCGCACCCAGGCCCTAAGACGGCCAACCTAAGAAAGGAATGTCATGAAGGCTTTCATTACCCGGAGGAAGTCGCTGCTGGTGGCCGCTTCTGCCGTGCTCGCCCTCTCACTGAGTGCTTGTGGCGGCAGCAGCACCACCACTCCCCCTGTTGCCTCGGCAAGCTTCGAAGCCGGCACCACCATGGAGAAGCTGAACAAGGCCCAGAAAATCACCATCGGCACCAAGTTTGACCAGCCGCTGTTCGGCCAGAAGGGCCTGGACGGCAAGCCTGTCGGTTTCGACGTTGAAATGGGCAAGGCAATCGCCGCCAAGCTGGGAATTGCTGCAGACAAGATCGAGTGGGTAGAGACCGTCTCCCAGAACCGCGAGTCGTTCATCGAGCAGGGTCGCGTTGACCTCGTCATCGCTACCTACACCATCAACGATGCCCGTAAGGAAAAGGTCGCTTTTGCTGGCCCGTACTACGAAGCCGGCCAGGCGCTGCTGGTGAACAAGGACGATACCTCCATCACCAAGCCTGAGGACGTCAAGGGCAAGAAGGTCTGCTCCGTGACGGGTTCCACCCCGGCAAAGACCATCGCCGAGAAGTACGGCGCAGAGGTTGTTCCGGCCGCCACCTACACCGCTTGCCTGGAGCCGTTGCGCAACAAGCAGGTTGTGGCTGTCACCACTGACAACGTGATCCTCGCCGGCTACGTGGACAAAGAACCGGACGCTTTCAAGCTTGCCTCGGACGAAACCTTCACCAAGGAGCCCTACGGCATCGGCCTGAAGAAGGACGACACCGTCTTCCGCAACTGGATCAACGACCAGCTCGAAGCATTCCAGAAGGACGGCGAGTACAAGAAGGCTTGGGAAGCCACTGCAGGCAAGGTCATCAAGACCACTCCTGAACTTCCCGCAGTCAACCGCTACTAGTCGGGATCAGTTAGCTGCCGCCGCCCCGTCGGGCGGCGGCAGTTGATGACTCCAGGACCCTGTTCCCTGATTAGCTGCAGCCGAAGGAAGCCATGGACGCCGTCATAGCAAGCCTCCCCGAATACTGGGACGGATTTCTCCGCACCCTATATCTCTCCGTAATTTCAGGAATCATTGCCCTCATCGTCGGCACACTCCTGGCGGCCATGAGGGTTTCCCCCGTGGCTGCACTCCGTGGTTTCAGCATGTTTTATGTTGAAGTCGCACGAAATACCCCACTGACCATCATTTTCTTTTTCGCAGCCATTGTCCTGCCCCGACTTGGCGTCAAATTCGAGCAATTCGAAGTGGCCGCCATTATTGCGCTGAGCAGCTACACGGCCGCCTTCATTGCCGAAGCCGTCCGTTCAGGCGTCAACAGCGTGCCCGTCGGTCAAGCAGAAGCCGCCCGCAGCGTCGGCATGACCTTTACCCAGGTTCTGGGGTTCATCGTCCTCCCCCAGGCAGTCCGCACAGTCATTCCTCCCTTGATCAACATCCTGATCGCACTGGTCAAGAACTCCTCCGTGGCAGGCGCGTTCTTCGTCCTGGAGCTGTTCGGTTACGGCCGCCAGCTCTCCAACGACTACGGCGACCAAGTCCTCTGGATCCTTCTAGGGGTAGCGTTCTTCTACCTCCTGATTACGGTTCCGCTGGGGCTCCTGGCTCACTTTGTTGAACGAAAGGTGGCGATTGCCCGATGACATCGGTCCTGTACGACGTCCCCGGGCCGAAAGCCCGCCTCTACTCGCTGATCGGATCAGCCGCCGGAATTCTGATCATCCTCGGAGTCCTCGCAATCGCCGTCGTCACTTTGGCGCAGCAAGGCATCTTCGACGCGGACCGCTGGGAAATCTTCTACGGTCCCCTGGCGCCGGACGTCTGGAGCCTGATCGGCCAAGGCATCCTGTCCACCCTGGCTGCGGCCGCAGTGGCAGCCGTCATTGCTTTCCCGTTGGGCATCGCGCTCTGCCTGTTGCGCATCTCCTTGATCTCCTGGATTCGCATACCCACACAGGTGGTCCTTGAGTTCCTTCGCGGCATGCCCGTGGTCCTTATGATGTTGTTCGTTCTGCTGGTCTTCGCCACCGGACAGTTCCAGGCGGTCGTGGTTGGCTTGGTGCTCTACAACGCCGCCATCTTCGCCGAAATCCTTCGAGCAGGCATCCAGTCCCTGCCCAAGGGACAACGCGAGGCCGGGCTGGCCATCGGTTTGCGCAGCTTCCAGTCGCGCATGTCCATCGAGTTCCCCCAGGCCGTACGACGCATGCTGCCATCGTTGATTGCGCAGCTGGTGGTGCTCCTCAAGGACACCTCGCTGGGCTACATCGTCGGATACGAAGAACTCCTGCGGAAGATCCAGATCATGGCTGACTTCCTGGGTCCGGACTTCCTGTTCCCAGCGTTCTTCGTGGGCGCCGCAATTTACATCCTGATCAACCTGTCCGTTTCCCGGATTGCGATCATGATCGAGCGCCGCGGCTCCAAGAAGGCCGCTGGGGGCGTGGCTCCGGCCAGCATTCGCACAGGCCTTTCAGCCGGCGGTAATGATCCCGTCGCCAAGGACTCTGTGGAGGGACCGGGCACGAAGTAGCCATCCTGCACCGCACAAGGAAGGTCCGCAGCCAACAGGCTGCGGACCTTCTCCCTTTTTAGGGGTTGGCTTTTTAGGGGCTGGCTCCGCCGTGAGAGCAGCGTGGCGCTGTGTCATGAATTTCCTCGCGGACTGAAGGGGCCAGCCGGAATCGGCTGGCCCCTCAGGTTGTACAAGCGGTTCAGGTCATTCAGGAAGACGCCGCCAGAATGGCCCTGGCCAGATCGCGGGGTCGGCTCCACATGGGCCAATGGCCCGTTGGGAGGTCAATGACATCGAGGTTGACGAGGTTCGCGACTTCGGCAAACATGGCATGGCCTGCGCGGGCCAGTTCCAGCACCTGGGCGCTCGGGATCGAGCAGCACACCAGAGTTGTCCGGACCGTGCGGCGGGCATCGTTCGTGAGCTCGACGGGCTGACGAAGCACGGGGCCTGGCTCAGGGACTGCCCGGCTCCGGAAACGCTCCAGGACGTCTGCGCTCAGGCCCTCGAGGCTGGCCTGCTGTGCCAGCGCACCGAAGGGCGGCAGCGGAAGCTCCTCCAACCCCTCCGGGAGGTCTGCGGCAAAGACGCTGCCCGTCACCACAGGACCAGAGTCCACCCATACCACCCGTTGAACAAGCTCAGGCTGCCGGTCCAGGACAAGACTGACGGGAGCATTTGCCCCGCTGTGAGCGACGATTACGGCAGGCCCGTCCTCGGAAACCCCTAGCCGGACCATGAGGTCCATGACCGCTGCGGCTTGATCGTCGAGAGTCTTCGAGGCACGCTCAGGATCGTCCCCCTCCAACCCAGGCAGTGTCATGGCCATAGCACGGGGGTGGTCGGTTTTCAGGTATTCGAGGACTTCATCCCACGCCCAAGCGCCCAGCCAGTGGCCGGCGATGAGAATGATGTGCGGATTGCTCGTTGCGGTTGTCATATCACCAGCTTCGTAGGCGGTGCAGACAGGTGTATGTCACTATTTATGTCATGAATTTGCTGCAGGCAGAAGGGTGAAGCGAACAGAGCGACTGCATGCCCTGTCCGAAATGCTGCGCCGCAATGGATCCCGGGGTTGCTCCGCCGAACGGCTGGCGAGAGAGTTCGGCGTGTCCGTGCGCACAGTCAAGAGAGACCTCGCTGCGCTCGAGAACAGCGGAGCGCCCGTCTGGTCGCGCCCGGGTCCGGGCGGTGGCTACGGATTGGCCATAGGCGCGTCCCTGCCGCCTGTCAGCTTGTCCCCAGCGCAAGCTGTTGCGCTGATGGCGGCCGTGTCCGCTGCACCTGACGCCCCGTACTCCGATCTGGCAGCGGCCGGGATCCAGAAGATCCTGGACGTCCTCGATCCAAAAACACGTGCAAGAGCCGAGCAGCTGGCCGGCCGCGTGTGGGTCAACCCGCTTCCATCATCTTCACGCACCATCAGGTCGGCACTGGAGGCGGCGATGGCCGAGCAGCGGGTGGTCCGCATTCGCTACACCTCGGGAGACGGGACCACCACTACCCGCGACGTTGAACCAGTTCTCTTCGCCTCCACGAACGGCCGGTGGTACCTGGTTGGGTGGTGCCAACTACGCGATGCAATGCGATGGTTCACCGTCTCGCGCATCGAGCGGGCCAGCGCAACCGGAACGCCTTGCAGCGGCCATACCATCCACGAAGTCGGCGAACCCCCACCGAACGCCAGACCAGTGCATGGTAGGGGCGGGCCAGGCCACCCAAGCAACCCCTCGGGTCAGTAGAGCCAGCTACGGCGCCAGCCACGTCCTCAGTGCCCGGAGGCACTCACGGACGGCATCGGCGTCGACGTGTTCATTGTCCTTATGCGCCAGCAGCGGATCGCCGGGGCCGAAGTTCACCGCCGGGATGCCCAGCTCACTGAAGCGAGCGACGTCGGTCCAGCCGTACTTGGGCTTCGGCTCGGCCCCGACTGCGGCAACAAAGGACGCGGCAGCCGGATGGTTGAGTCCCGGACGAGCGCCGGCAGCTGCGTCGGTCCGAACGACGTCGAAACCCTCCAGCAGCTCCCGAACATGGGCCTCGGCCTGGTCAGGAGTCTTGTCCGGGGCAAAACGATAGTTGATTTCCACCACGCAGCGATCGGGAATGACGTTACCGGCTGTGCCGCCGTTGATCTTCACGGCATTAAGGCTTTCGCGGTAGTCAAGGCCGTCCACGTTGATGGTCCTGGGTTCATACGCAGCCAGCCTGGCAAGGATGGGAGCCGCAGCGTGGATGGCGTTGCTGCCCATCCACGCACGCGCGGAGTGGGCAGTCTCACCGATGGTGGTGGCTTCGAACCGGCTGGTGCCGTTGCACCCACCTTCCACGGTGCCGTGCGTGGGCTCCAGGAGGATCGCAAAATCGCCGTCCAGCAGGTCGCCGTGATTGCGTACCAATCTGCCAAGGCCGCTCTTCACTGCCTCCACTTCCTCATGGTCGTAGAAGACGAAGGTGACATCTTTGTCCGGCTGCCGTCCGTCGTCGAACAGTGTTGCCGCCAGTGCGAGTTGCACCGCGACCCCGCCCTTCATGTCGGTGGTCCCCCGGCCATAAAGCACGCCTTCCCCGGGAACGCCGGACTCCCACGTCGCGGGAACGGTGCCCAACGATCCCTCAACCGTGGGCAGTGGAACCGTGTCCAGGTGCCCGGCAAGGATGACGCGCTCAGGACGGCCAAGTTCGGTTCGCGCAATGATGGCGTCACCGTCCCGGACCACGGCGTAAGCGGGGATGGCACGCAAGGCGGCCTCCACCGCGTCGGCCAGTTCGGTCTCGTTACCGGAGACGCTGTTGAAGTCGATGATCGCGGCCGTCAGCAAAGCAACGTCCTGGCGCAGGTCAAGGAGGGCGGGAGCAGGGTTCAGGGTCACCCGTCCAGCTTAATCCCCGGACACAACGTCAAATGCGACCTTCACGGCGTGAGACGGGTTTTAACCGACCTCCGACTGCTGGATAGACTTGGCGCATGACTGAAACTGCTGCTTCTGCTGTGCCCGCAAACGCGCCCGCCACCGACCGTTCGGCCTACGGATTCGGCCTCGCGACCATCGCCACCTCGGCCTCCGGGGAAGCAACCGTGCTGGATGTCTGGTTCCCGGCGCCTGCGCTTGGCGTAGCGGCCGAGTCGCTGCGCGACATCGAAAACGCAGACCCCTCACTCACTGCACTCGCCGATGAAGGCAACGACGCCGATCGTGGCACCGAGCAGAAGGTGGTCTTCGCACAGATCGACCTCGACGCCGCGCCGGCAGACACCGCTGACGCCTACCTTCGCTTGCACCTTCTCTCACACCGCCTGGTCAAGCCCAACAGCATCAACCTGGACGGTGTCTTCGGCAAGCTGCCCAACGTGGTGTGGACCAACTTCGGCCCCGCCGCGGTTGACGGCTTCGAACTGACCCGTGCACGCCTGCGCAAGCGCGGCAACGTTGTGGTCTATGGCGTGGACAAGTTCCCGCGGATGGTGGACTATGTTGTCCCCACAGGCGTACGCATTGCCGACGCCGACCGCGTTCGCTTGGGTGCCCACCTTGCCGAAGGCACCACCGTGATGCACGAAGGTTTCGTCAACTTCAACGCCGGTACGCTGGGCACTTCCATGGTCGAAGGCCGCATCTCGGCAGGCGTCGTTGCCGGTGACGGCACGGACGTGGGCGGTGGAGCATCCATCATGGGCACGCTCTCCGGCGGCGGCAAGGAAAAGATCGCCCTGGGTGAGCGCGTGCTGCTCGGCGCCAACTCCGGCGTCGGCATCAGCATTGGCGATGACTCAGTGGTCGAAGCCGGTCTCTATGTCACCGCCGGAACCCGCGTGCGCGTCCCTGGACCCAAGGACGAGAACGGGGAGGACACCAGCAAGATCATCAAGGCGGTGGAACTCTCCGGCGTTCCCAACCTGCTGTTCCGCCGCAACTCCACCACCGGCGGCGTGGAAGTTCTGCCGCGCAAGGGTCAGACCGTGGAGCTGAACGAGGCTCTGCACGCCAACTAGCAGGAGACGTTCAATGCGCCGGTTCCGCCGCGCCATCGTTGCGGTGCTGGCTTTGGCCCTCGTAGCAGGTGCCATCTACGCGATAGTTGCTGTACTGCAGCGCTCCGAGACCTTGGTCACGGAGCGCTGCGTCGCCGTCGCAGGTTCCGACACCCACGAGCTGGCCACAGACCAAGCTGCCAACGCTTCACTCATTTCGGCCATATCCGTGCAGCGGGGGTTGCCGCCCCGGGCGGCGAGCATTGCGCTGGCCACCGCTATGCAGGAATCCCGTCTCCGGAACATCAACTACGGCGATGAAGCGGGACCGGACTCCCGTGGCCTGTTCCAACAGAGGCCCTCACAGGGCTGGGGCACCGAGGCCCAGGTCATGGACCCCGTCTATGCGAGCAACGCGTTCTATGACGGACTGGTCAAAGTGCCCGGGTTCGAGACCATGGAAATCACCCAGGCCGCCCAAGCCGTCCAGCGATCGGCATTCCCACGCGCCTATGCCCAGCATGAAGCCATGGGTCGTGCTTTCGCCTCCGCCCTGACCGGGCACTCCGAATCATCGTTGAACTGTGAGCTGCGTATGCCCGAAGCGGCAGGCGACCCTGCCGCCGTCGTCGATGGCATCACGACGGCGTTCGGCGGCCACGCGGCCACGGTTCAGGGCCGTTCGGTCCAGCTGGAGGTCGCTGGAACACAGGCATGGGCCATTGCCCACTGGGCCGTAGCAAACGCGAAATCCCTGTCCATCACCCAAGTGGACGCTGCCGGCCAGACCTGGAACAGGGAGAAAAGGGACGGCTGGCATGCTTCTGCCGATCCGTCCGGGGGAGTCACTATCACGGTGTCCGCCCCCACCACCTGACTCAGGCAAGCAACTCCACCACTGGCTGGACATAGCTGCGGAAGACATCTGGCTCGGCCAGCAACCGGTGGCTCATGATCATGGTGCTGGGTTCCAAATACCAGGCGCGGGGTTCATTGAGGGGTAGCTCAATGATGGTGAGATCGAAGTCCCGGGAACTGCGGCCGACTTCTAGCAGCCTGTCCTCCACCATTTCGTTCAGGACCTGTGTCACGCCGTTTGCTTCGCGGGCAGCCTCAAGGCTTGCATACTCGTCAATGCGATCCGTCGCCCACCCCAGGGCCGATCCGAAGTGAGCCTGCAGGACGCGCTGGAGTGCCGGCGAATTCCCGAATGCCTTGAAGCTGGGAGGAGCCAGTTCCGATGCCGGGTTGGGGTAGGACTTAACCAGGTTCTCCCACCACGCTTCCCATTCCGTCTTGAGAGCGTGAATTCCCCCCACATCGGAGGTGAGGTGGCTGTGATCGGCATGCCGGACCTTGGGAGCTGCGTGCGACAACACAGGTTTGCCAGCACCATCCAACCCCGCGACATCGCGCAAATAGAGGGCGATGAGCATCGGCCCGGACGTGTCCATGGTGATACGCCATCCCGGGCCGCATGACTCATGCATCCGAATTCCTCCCTTGGCAGGTTCCCGACTTCTCCCAGTCTATTCCCGATGAGTCCAGACGGTAGTGGCGCGGAGGCACTGCTTGGCAGAGGCCTCGGTGGTTCAGGACGAAGCAGGTGCTCCAGCCAAAGAACGTAAGTGCGCCGTCAGGACGTCGCTGCACATTTCCGCTGTCATCCACTCCGGTTGCAGCAATGCGTGCATGCACAGCCCATCCATGGTGGCCAGGAGCCTCTCCGCTTCCGCTACAAGGGTTTGTTGGGCCTCAGCCTCTTGGGGGCTCAACAGCATGATCAAACGCCCGACGACGGCCGCCACAGCGCGGTGGCTGCGCTCAGCTTCGGCTGCCAGGACAGGCTTGATACGTGCAGCGTGGCGGAACGCCATCCATACGCAGGCATCCACCGCGAGCTCTTCGTCCAGGGGAAGGAACTGGCCGAGGAGATTCAGCACAGCGGCCTGCTGCGCTGAGCTGCCCTGACGTTCCGCTTCCACTGCCGTCATGGCGGACTCCAAACGGCCGGCAATCCGGTCGATCACTGCGCCAAAGGAGAAGACCAGGAGATCGTCGCTGCTGGCGAAATAGTGCCGTACCGAGCCGACGGCCAGCCCTGCCTCATCGGCTACTTCCCTCAAGGATGCCCGTTCCAAGCCATCACTGGCGATGATCCGGAAGACGGCTTGGACAACTTCCTGGCGCCGGGCTTCGGCATCAACAATTTTGGGCACCAGTATTTTTTAGCACGAACGTGCTTCAACACCGCTCAACACAGAGCGGCGTGGCTCCGATTTCCGATAGCGTAGGGACCATGAAAATTCTTGTCACGGGCGGCACCGGCTACATCGGTTCCCACACCGTTCTGTCCCTCCAGGAAGCCGGCCACGACGTCGTCGTGCTGGATAACCTCGTGAATTCCAGCGAGGAATCCCTCCGCCGTGTTTCCGAGCTGACCGGCAAGACTGCCGCCTTCCACCAGGTTGACCTGGTGGACGAGCCCGCAGTTGAGGCTGTGTTCGACCAGCACCAGATCGACGCCGTGATCCACTTTGCGGGATTGAAGGCCGTGGGGGAATCCGTCCAGGAGCCGCTCGCCTACTACTACAACAACATTGTGGGCACCCTGAACCTGCTCCGGGCCATGGACAAGCACAATGTGCGATCCATTGTCTTCAGCTCTTCTGCCACCGTGTACGGCGAACACAACCCCATCCCCTACATCGAAAAGATGGAAATTGGCGCCAACAACCCTTATGGCCGCACCAAGGAACAGATCGAGGACATCCTCTCTGACCTGGGCAACGCTGACGATCGCTGGCATATCGCACTGCTGCGCTATTTCAACCCCGTGGGGGCCCACCCGTCCGGCCGCATCGGCGAGGACCCGCAAGGGATCCCGAACAACCTCGTGCCCTTTATTGCGCAGGTAGCAGTGGGACGCCGCGAGAAGCTGATGGTCTTCGGCGGCGACTACGACACCCCCGATGGCACCGCGCAGCGCGATTACATCCACGTGGTTGACCTGGCAGATGGCCACGTAGCAGCCCTGAGCTACATCGCAGAACGCGCAGGAGTGCGCCGTTGGAACCTCGGCTCGGGCCGCGGCTCCTCGGTCCTGGAGGTCCTGCGCTCCTTCGAGAAGGCCGTCGGCCAGCCGATTCCTTACAAGATCACGGGTCGCCGCGCCGGCGATCTTCCGGCTTTCTGGGCCGATGCGTCCTCCGCGCTGGCGGACCTCGGCTGGTCCACCACCAAGACCGTGGACCAAATGTGCGAGGACCACTGGCGTTGGCAGAAGAACAACCCTTACGGGTACAACGCCGCTGAGCCTGCCGCGGCAAACAACGCTTAGGTCACCAACCACAGCAATAACGACGGCGGCCGCCCACCTCGCACGAGGTGAGCGGCCGCCGTCGTTATTAACGCTGTTGGGGCATTAGTTTGCCGGGTAGTTGCGCTCCGGCTCCCCTGTGTAGAGCTGCCGCGGACGGCCGATCTTGGTCTGGGGATCGTTAATCATTTCGCGCCACTGGGCAATCCAGCCCGGGAGGCGGCCGATGGCGAACAGGACCGTGAACATCTTCTCCGGGAAGCCCATGGCCTTGTAGATGAGGCCGGTGTAGAAGTCGACGTTCGGGTACAGCTTGCGCTGGATGAAGTAGTCGTCAGCCAGGGCCTTCTCTTCCAGGCGCATGGCGATGTCCAGCAGTTCGTCGTTGCCGCCGAGCTTGCCCAGAACTTCGTGTGCCGTTGCCTTGATGATCTTGGCGCGGGGATCGTAGTTCTTGTAGACGCGGTGCCCGAAGCCCATGAGGCGGACGCCGTCTTCCTTGTTCTTGACCTTCTCCATGTAGTCCTCGGGCTTGATGCCGTCGGCCTGGATCTGGCGGAGCATCTTCAGCACGGCCTCGTTGGCGCCACCGTGTGCGGGGCCGAAGAGGGCGTTGATGCCGGCGGAAACCGACGCGAAGAGGTTGGCGTTGGAGGAGCCAACAAGGCGCACGGTGGACGTGGAACAGTTCTGCTCGTGGTCGGCGTGCAGGATGAGCAGGAGGTCCAGTGCCTTGACTACTACCGGATCCATTTCGTACTGCTCGGCCGGAAGACCGAAGCTCAGGCGCAGGAAGTTCTCCACGAGGTTCATGGAGTTATCCGGGTAGAGCATCGGCTGGCCGATGGACTTCTTGTGCGCGTAGGCGGCGATGACCGGCAGCTTGGCCATTAGGCGGATGGTGGAAACTTCCACGTGCTCCGCGTTGAAGGGATCCAGCGAGTCCTGATAGAACGTGGACAGCGCAGAAACAGCCGAGGAGAGCACCGGCATGGGGTGGGCGTCACGCGGGAACCCGCCGAAGAAGCCCTTGAGCTCTTCGTGCAGGAGTGTGTGACGTCGGATCTTCTGATCGAACTCTTCCAACTCAGTGGGGGTGGGAAGGTTGCCGTAGATCAGAAGGTAGGAAACTTCGAGGAAGCTCGAGTGCTGCGCGAGCTGCTCAATGGGGTAACCGCGGTACCGCAGGATGCCTGCGTCGCCGTCGATGTAGGTAATGGCCGAGGTGGTGGCCGCTGTGTTCATGAAGCCGGGGTCATAGGCAACGGCGCCCGTCTGCTTCAGCAGCTTGGAAACGTCGTAGCCTTCGTTTCCTTCTACAACCTGGATGCGCGGCAGTTCGAGTTCGCCGCCGGCATGGCGCAGTGTTGCGCTGGTGGTCTCAGTCATGGAGTCCCCTTCATGAGGCCTTTGGGCCTCTATCGAACGCTTGTCCAACCAACTTCTGGTGCCGCCGCCTTCGGCCCTACTGTTGCAGGGCTCCAACGGCCGAAGTGCTTTCTTAGTGAAGGCCACCATTGATAGTCAGTTAAAAAGCTACCGCCAGTAACCCTGCGGAACTAATCCGTGCCGTCCGGTTACTGGCGGAATGACGCTAATCGTGGTGCAAGTCACAGCATTGTTATGCGCCGTGTCCAAGTCGCTCAACCGCTGCATCGATGCGTTCGTCACTGCCTGTCAGAGCCACGCGGATGAAGCCGTTGCCCGCATCCCCGTAGAAAACCCCGGGTCCAACCACGATGCCAAGCTCAGCGAAACGGGCAACTGTGTCCCAAGTAGCCTCGCCCGCCGTGGACCACAGGTAAAGCCCAGCCTTGGATTCCTGGATCTGCAATCCGAAGCTTTCAAGGGCGGGAACGATTCGCTCGCGCCGGCCGCGGTACAGGTCTTTCTGCGCCAGGACGTGCCCGGAGTCGCCCAAGGCAACCCGCATTGCTTCCTGCACCGGGTAAGGGACGATCATGCCCGCGTGTTTGCGGCTGTTGACCAGATTGGCCATGATGGCCGAATCTCCAGCGACGAAGGCGGCACGATATCCGGCCAGGTTGGATTGCTTGCTCAGCGAGTAGACACAGAGCAGGCCATCGGTGGAACCACCGGTAACCCGGGGATCCAGGATGCTGGGCACAGCTTCCCCCCCGCGTTGGGCATCCCATTCGCCCCAACCCAGCTCGGCGTAGCACTCATCCGAAGCCACAACGGCGCCGAGCTCGCGGGCCTGGCCAACGATCCTGCGGAGAGACTCGACATCACGGACGCTGCCCGTGGGATTGCCGGGCGAGTTGATCCAGATCAAACGAACCTTCGCGCGGGTGGCTGCATCAAGTTCGTCGAGGTCATCCGCAGCAACCGCCGTGGCACCTGCAAGTGACGCGCCGATATCGTACGTCGGGTAAGCAACGGTAGGCCTGACAACAACATCGCCGGCACTCAAACCGAGCAGGAACGGCAACCAGGCCACGAGCTCTTTGGAGCCGACGGTTGGCATGACGTCCTTGGGGTCCAGCCCCGGCACTCCACGGCGGCTGGCGAACCAGTCCGCCACGGCTTGGCGCAGGGCCTGGGTGCCATGCACCGTGGGGTAGCCATGGGCGTCCGAGGCCGCGGCCAGGGCCTCACGGATGAGTCCGGGAGTGGGGTCCACCGGCGTGCCGATGGAAAGATTCACTGCGCCACCGGGGTGTTTAGCGGCTGTGGCAACATACGGCGCCATAGCCTCCCACGGGTAGTCAGGCAGGTTCAGGCCGAAAGCCGGCGCCGCGGAAATCAATGAAACAACCGCCCTTAGTGGTCTTGGTTCTGCGGGGGCAGTGCGGAGATGAACGGGTGGTCCTTACCCGTATTGCCGATCTTGGCCGCTCCACCCGGGGAACCGAGGTCGTCGAAGAACTCAACATTGGCCTTGTAGTAGTCGGCCCATTCTTCCGGGGTGTCATCCTCGTAGTAAATGGCCTCAACAGGGCACACGGGTTCACAGGCACCACAGTCGACACATTCATCGGGGTGGATATAGAGGGAACGCTCACCTTCGTAAATGCAGTCGACAGGGCACTCTTCAATACATGCCTTGTCCTTGACATCCACACACGGCTGCGCGATTACGTACGTCACGTCCCAGACCTCTCCACGGTTTGTCCCGGCGATGGCCGGGGTAATACTGCCGGCATCATGCCGGGCACTCAACTTCCGAGCCTATTATCCAACAGTGCGCTGACGCCAACCTAGCCCGCGTCTTAGTATGAATCAGTGACTCCCCCGCATTTGCCGCCCAGACAATTCCTACTCACTGCACAGCCCGGCGTGCGGGTGGTGGTCCGGTACAGAATTGACGGCGGCCTCACGGACGCGTTGGGTTACCTGCTGGACGCCAGCGAGAGCAGTTGCACCATACGAACACGCAACGCCGACGTCGAAATTCCGTTGGCGATGATCATCGCGGCGAAGGAGGTTCCACCGCCACCGCCGCGGCGGCAGGCCGTCCCGCGCGGAGACGGCTGGCTGCCACCAGCATCACCACAGTAACCGCAGCGATACCGAACACCCACACGTTGCCCACGGCGTCGCCCAGCACCAACTGCTTGGCCGGTCCTGCAGATGAGAAGACGCCGACGGCGGCATAAGTCACCACGCCGGCCACCGCCGTCGGGACCACCGAACGCGACCAGGCAGCGAGCCACAACTGGACAGACGCGAGCAGGAGCAAAGCCCCAGCTACGCCCCACGGGACCTCGACGCCGGACCAAGGCAGCGCTTGGCGGTGCAGGGCGGTTCCTGCCGCAGCAACGAAAAGAGCCGCCAGCACGGCCGTGGCGATGCCACGGACCGTACCGGCGACCCCTCTCTTCATTCAGCTATGCCTGACCGTGTCAGTCAGTTCAGGCTAGGACTTGGCGCGGGCGCGGTTAGCCTTGGCGCGCTCGTTGGAGTCCAGGATGACCTTACGGATACGGATCGATTCCGGGGTGACCTCAACGCACTCGTCCTCGCGGGCGAATTCCAAGGACTCTTCGAGGGTCAGGTCGCGCGGCGGCGTCAGGTTTTCGAAGGTGTCAGAGGAAGCCGCACGCATGTTGGTGAGCTTCTTTTCCTTGGTGATGTTGACGTCCATGTCGTCAGCGCGTGAGTTCTCGCCCACGATCATGCCTTCGTAGACCTCGGAGGTGGGCTTCACGAAGAAGGAACCGCGCTCCTGCAGGTTGATCATGGCGAACGGTGTCACAACACCGGCGCGGTCGGCGATCATGGAACCGTTGGTACGGTATTCGATCGGGCCGGCCCACGGCTCGTAGCCTTCGGAGATGGAAGCAGCAATACCGGCGCCGCGGGTGTCCGTGAGGAACCGGGTGCGGAAGCCGATCAGGCCACGCGCAGGAACGATGAACTCCATGCGGCACCAGCCGGTACCGTGGTTGGCCATGTTGGTCATGCGGCCCTTGCGGGCAGCCATGAGCTGCGTGACAGCACCGAGGTACTCTTCCGGCACGTCGATGGTCATGTGTTCCATCGGCTCATGGAGCTTGCCGTCGATGGTCTTGGTGACAACCTGCGGCTTGCCCACGGTCAGCTCGAAGCCTTCACGGCGCATCTGCTCAACCAGGATGGCCAGCGCGAGCTCACCACGGCCCTGAACTTCCCAGGCGTCGGGACGCTCGGTGGGGAGAACCTTGATGGACACGTTACCGATCAGTTCCTTGTCCAGGCGATCCTTCACCTGGCGGGCGGTGACCTTGGCGCCCTTGACCTTGCCGGCCAGCGGCGAGGTGTTGATACCAATGGTCATGGAGATCGCGGGATCGTCCACGGTGATCAGCGGCAGCGGCTGCGGGTTCTCGGCATCCGTGAGGGTTTCACCGATGGTGATCTCCTCGATGCCGGCGACAGCCACGATTTCACCGGGACCGGCCGATTCGGCAGGAACACGGGTGAGTGCCTTGGTGGCCAGCAGTTCGGTGATCTTGACGTTCTTGAGCTCACCGTTTGCGCGTGCCCAAGCAACGGTCTGACCCTTGCGGAGCGTGCCGTTGTAGATGCGGAGCAGGGCGAGGCGGCCAAGGAACGGCGAGGCGTCCAGGTTGGTCACATGTGCCTGCAGCACGCCGTCCGGGTTGTACGTCGGAGCGGGGATGTGCTCGATGATGGTCTTGAAGAGGGGCTCAAGGTCCTCATTCTCCGGGGCCGAGCCGTTGGCTGGCTGGTCCAGGGATGCGCGGCCAACCTTGGCGGCTGCGTAGACAACGGGAACCTCGAGGACCTTGTCCAGGTCCAGGTCCGGAACTTCGTCCGCGAGGTCCGAAGCGAGGCCAAGGAGCAGGTCCATGGACTCGTGGACAACCTCGTCGATGCGGGCGTCGGGACGGTCGGTCTTGTTGACCAGGAGGATAACCGGCAGGTGCGCGGCAAGGGCCTTGCGGAGCACGAAGCGGGTCTGGGGCAGCGGACCCTCGGAGGAGTCAACCAGCAGGACAACTCCATCAACCATGGAGAGACCGCGCTCTACCTCGCCACCGAAGTCGGCGTGGCCGGGGGTGTCAATGACGTTGATGGTGATGGTCTCGCCGTTGGACGACGGGCCGTTGTAGGCAACCGTGGTGTTCTTGGCGAGGATGGTGATGCCCTTTTCGCGCTCCAGGTCACCGGAGTCCATGACGCGGTCCTCAACCTCACCGTGGGAAGCGAAGGAGTTGGTCTGCTTGAGCATGGCGTCGACCAGGGTGGTCTTACCGTGGTCAACGTGTGCGACGATCGCGACGTTGCGCAGATCGCTCCGCGACGCAGTGTTGGTGATGGTTTCAGACATGCGTTAATGACTCGTTTCAGTGGTGAAGTCAGCTGTTTGTATCCGCGCGCATACCTGATCTACTTGATCGGAACACACAGCGAAAAGACCCCGGGACACAGGGCACCTGCATCCAGTCTAAACGCAGTTGCATTTCTGAGCCTAAAAAGCAAGCCATTCTCGTCCGGGATGTGGTGCGGCTCACATGTCATTACGCTTTTGTAACCGCAAGTCCAGATGCTGGATTTTCCCGGCTTCGTGCCCCATGATTGCTGCAGAACCAGTGCCACACGGAGACCACACGATGCGCAAAGCCTCGGCCGCGATCCGCATGCTCGCACCTTTGATCGCCGTGGGCGTTCTGTCGGTGGGCTGCGGAGCAAACCAAGCCACCACAGTACCCGTCCCCACGCGCTCAGCCGCGCCCGCTCCTGCCCAGACGGCCGCAGCCGGCAAGCCGCTCCAAGCTGCGCCCACACCCAGCTCACTGGATTTGCCCGTGGGATCGCTATACAAGAACCCTGCCAACAACCGCAACGAAGTGGTGCTGGCTGACGTTCGCCACACCGCGGTGCTGATCGGCGACTCTCAGGCGATGCCAAAAGATTCCTGGCCCCAGCAAGGCATTGCAGCTTTGGGATACAAGCTGCACGTTGTGGGCATGGGCGGCACGGGATTCGTGGCTTCCAACGGCAAGACGGGCAACTACATCGACGCGATGCAGCGTGGCGACTGGATCCTGCCCTACGGCGTTCCGCCCCTGATAGTTGTCCAGGGCGGCGGTAATGATGCCTCGCAGAAAGCCACTGATACTCAGATCACGAGCAACGCAGACCGCTTGCTGGCAGCGCTGAAGAAGCGCTACCCCGGCGCCCAGCTCGCCATGATCGGCACCTTGGCACGCGGTGCAAGCAACGGAGGCGGCCGCCGCACCGAAGTGGATGCCCTGTTGGGCCGGGTCGCAGCCAAACACAGCATCCCGTTCGTCAGTACGGGCGACTGGCTCACCCGGTACGACGCAGTGGGTGATCTCCAGGATGGCGTGCACCTGAAGCCCTCAGGACACAGCAAGCTTGGTGCAATCCTGGCGGGCCAGCTCACGGCCCTGGGCCTCACGGCCCGTCAGGACACTTCCGAGCCAGCTAAGTAGCCCGCGGCGTCGTCATAACGGGCGTTGCGGGGTCCGCTCTGCGCGCTTACTGCGCTCTTTGGCGCGCAAAGCAGGCCCCACAACAAATGTGTTAAACGGCTAGAGCCGGTAGTTCCCTCGTGGGAACCACCGGCTCTTGCGCTGAACGCGTGGTAAAACGTACGACGCCGGGTCAGGCCACCGCAGGCGGCAGCAGCAGCGAACCACCGGGGATAGCATCCAGGAGAGCCTGGGTGTAGGCCTCACGGGGATTGTCAAAGACATCATCCGTGCTGCCCGTTTCCACGAGCTTGCCCTTTTCCATGACGCAGACGTGATCCGCGATCTGGCGCACTACCGCGAGGTCGTGCGTGATGAACAAGTACGTCAAGCCCAGGTTGTCCTGAAGGTCAGCCAGCAGGTTGAGCACCTGCGCTTGGACCAGAACGTCGAGTGCTGAGACAGCCTCATCACAGATGATCACTTCGGGATCCAAGGCCAAGGCCCGTGCGATCGCGATGCGCTGACGCTGACCACCTGAGAGCTCGTTGGGGTACCGCTGCATCATGGACTGCGGCAGGGCTACCTGGTCCAGCAATTCCCGAACCTTCTTTTCACGGCTGGCCGCATTACCGATCTTGTGCACACGCAACGGTTCTTCGATGGTCCTGAAGATGTTGTACATCGGGTCCAGGGAACCATACGGGTCCTGGAAAATGGGCTGCACACGGCGACGGAACTTAAAGAGTTCCTTGCCCTTCAGCCCCGCTGTGTCCACACCGTCAAAGACGATCTGGCCCTCAGTGGGCTTTTCCAGCTGCAGAACCATCTTGGCGACAGTTGACTTGCCCGAACCGGACTCGCCCACAATTGCCGTGGTTGTTCCGCGCTTGACGCTGAAACTGACATCGTCAACAGCCGCGAAATCGGACGTCTGGCCGAGTCCCTGACGCAGTTTGTAGATCTTGCGCAGGTTCTTGATCTGCAGAACCTCATCCTGGGAGCGATCCTTCGCGGCCGCTACAGGTGCCAGCAGATCACCGGCTTCCACGCCCTGCTCTTTAGCCACCTGGATACGTCGCGACGCCAGGGAAGGTGCCGATTCGACAAGGCGACGGGTGTACGGGTGCTGGGGATTGCGCAGCAGATCCAACGAGGGACCTGCTTCCACAACGTTCCCCTGGTACATGACGATGACCTTGTCCGCGCGTTCAGCTGCAAGGCCGAGGTCGTGGGTGATGAGCAATACGGAAGTACCCAGCTCAGTGGTCATCTTGTCCAGGTGATCCAGGATCCGGCGCTGCACCGTAACGTCCAACGCAGAGGTTGGCTCGTCAGCAATCAGAAGCTTGGGCTGGCAGCTGAGGCCAATGGCGATGAGCGCGCGCTGGCGCATGCCACCGGAAAACTCATGTGGATACTGCTTGGCACGCCGCGCAGCATCCGGTAGGCCGGCTTCCGCCAGGACGCGGGCTACGTCCTCGGGGCCGTCCGGACGACCATTGGCCTTCAAGGTCTCCCGTACCTGGTAGCCGATCTTCCATACCGGGTTCAGGTTGGACATGGGGTCTTGCGGAACCATGCCGATGTGGCTGCCACGGAGTTCGATCATGCGCTTTTCCGACGCGTGGGCGATGTCCTCGCCGTCGAGCAGAATCTGACCGCCCGAGACTCGACCGTTGTTGGGCAGGAGGCCAATGGCGGCCAGCGCCGTCGTCGACTTTCCAGAACCCGACTCCCCCACAATGGCGACCGTTTCGCCCGGCATGATGGACAAGTGGGCGTTCTTAACCGCCTTGACCTCACCGGAACCGGTCTTGAAGGTGATGGCCAGGTCCTTGATCTCCAGGATGGGCCGTACTGGTGCCGTGGCTTCATCAATTCTGATGTTGGCAGAAGTCATGTTCGCCTCCTTAGCGCTGACGGCTCTTGGGATCAAGAGCATCGCGGACGGCGTCGCCAAGCATGATGAAGCTCAGGACGGTGATGGACAGGGCGGCTGCCGGGTAAAGCAGAATTCCCGGGTTGGTGCGGATGGACGCGTTGGCCGCTGAGATGTCGTTACCCCACGACATCACGCTGCCGGGCAGACCGACACCCAGGAAGGACAGAGTGGCTTCCAGGACGATGAACACGCCCAGTTCCAGCGTGGCCAAGACAATGACGGGAGCCAAAGCGTTGGGCAGCGCATGTTTGACCAGGGCACCAAACTTGGAGACTCCCAGCGATCGGGCCGCAGTGACAAAGTCCGCATTGCGCACCTCGATGACGGCACCTCTGGTGATGCGCGCCATTTGAGGCCACGCAAGCAGGGATATCGTCAAGACCACCGTCCACACGCTCCTGTTCTCGCGGAACAAAGGCAGCTGGGTGATAACAAGTGCGCCGAGGATGATGGGCAACGCGAAGAAAATATCGCCGAGACGTGCCAGGACTGAGTCCAGCCAGCCGCCGTAGTAACCGGCCAGCGCACCAAGGGTGACGCCAATGAGTACTACGGCCAGCACGGACAACACACCGACAGACAAGGAAGCCTGCGTACCGTGGATCACGCGGGAATAAACGTCGCAGCCTTGCAGGGTGAACCCCAGCGGGTGCCCGGCAGTGGGCGCACCTTCGGAGTTGGCCAGTTGGCAGTCGTTATTGGGTTCCACGCTGGTGAAAAGTCCCGGGAAGACCGCGACGATCACCAAGAGCAGGATCAGCAGCGAGGAGACGATGAACATGGGCCGGCGGCGAAGCTTCCGCCACGCATCGGCCCAGAGGCTCAGAGGCGCCTGATCTGTTTTGACAGCGTCAGTGGCCAGAAGCGGCGTCTCCTCTACGGGAGCCACGAAGTGTTCAGTATTACTGGTCATAGCGGATCCTCGGGTCAAGCCAGGCGTACAGGAGGTCAACCAGAAGGTTGGTAATGACAAAGACTAGAACCAGGACACTCACAATCGCGACGATGGTTGGACCCTCGCTGCGCTGAATGGCCTGGAAGAGCTTGTTACCCACTCCAGGGACGTTGAAAATACCCTCGGTAACGATGGCACCACCCATGAGTCCACCCAGGTTGGCACCCAGGTAGGTCACGACGGGGATCAACGAGTTCCTGAGGATGTGGGCCATCACGACTCGGGGACGCGAAAGGCCCTTTGCTGTTGCCGTACGCACGTAGTCCGCATTCATGTTCTCGCTGACGGAGGCGCGGGTCAGGCGCAGCACGTACGCGAAGGACACCAGTCCCAGCACGACGGCGGGGAGGATCAGGTTGCCCCAGTCGGCGTTAGCGCCCACAGTAGGTTTGGCCCAGCCGAGCTGGACACCGAACACAAGCTGGAAAACGAAGCCCAGAACGAAAGTCGGGACTGCGATCACCAGGAGCGAAACGACCAGAACGGTGGAGTCGAAGAGCTTGCCCTTTTTGAGGCCCGCGAAGACGCCGAAGGCGATGCCAAACACGGCCTGGATAATCAGGGCTTCAATGGCGAGCATTGCCGTGACAGGGAACGCCCTTGCCAGGGAATCGGCAATTGGCTGCTGGGTGAAGTCGACGCCAAGGTTGAACGTGAACAAGTTCTTGATGAAGAGCCCGTATTGAACCCAGAATGGCTGGTCCAGGTTGTACTGGGCCCTGAGAGCGTCGATGACGCTCTGCGGTGGCTGGCGATCCCCGAAGAGGGCAGCAATAGGGTCGCCGGGTAGTGCGAAGACCATGTAGTACACGAGGAGCGTGGTCCCCAGGAATACCGGGATGACCTGGAGGAGCCTACGGAAGATGAAGCGAACCACGGGTCACCCCTCTCCGTTGGTCGGGTGTTGCTGTGTCATGTGTGCCTTCCTGCCAAGCAAGCAAGGGGGGCCCGGCGCTGTGGCCGGACCCCCGATGCCCTAAGGCAAGTTCAGATCCTGAGGACTACTTGGCCTCGATGTCGAAGTAACGGATGCCGCCGTTCCAGCCGGTTTCGGCTGAGACAACGTTGTTGCTCCAAACAATCGGGGTTGCCCGGTACCAAAGCGGCAGGCCGGGGAGGTCCTTGAACAGGATCTCCTGTGCCTGGTTGAACTTGGTGTTGGCGTCTTCCGGAGTCTTGGCTGCAAGGCCTTCCTTGAGGAGCTTGTCGAACTCAGGGTTCGAGTACTTCTCGTAGTTGGACGAAGCGTTGGTTGCCCATACAGGTCCGAGGAAGTTGTAGAGCGACGGGTAGTCACCCTGCCAACCGGCGCGGGTCAGGCCCGGGAGGGACTGGGACTTGCGCAGGTCCAGAACTTCAGCGAACTTAGCGAACGGCTGGATTTCTGCTTCGATGCCGAGGTTGTTCTTGAAACCGTTGGCAACGGCGTCGATCCATTCCTTGTTGCCACCGTCGGTGTTGGAGGCGATCAGCAACGGCTTGGATCCGTCGTACGGCTTGATTTTCTCGGCCTGTGCCCAGAGATCCTTGGCCTTGGCGGCGTCGAACTTCAGGACATCGCTGCCCGGGATGGCGTCGTTGTAGCCATCGAGGACGGGAGCCGTGAACTCGGTGGCCGGAGTACGCGTGCCGTTGAAGATGACCTTGGTGATCTCATCGCGGTTGATGGCGTGGGACAGAGCCTGGCGACGCAGAAGACCGGCTTCACCCTGGAAGTTCGGGTTGTAGCCCGGGATGTTCAAGGTGGAGTTGTTGGCGTTCGGACGAGTGGAGTTACGGTCCGGGAAGTCCGTGGTGTAGGTCTTCAGTGCGTTGGACGGCACGACGTCAGTGATGTCGAGGTTGTCGGCCTGAAGATCCGTGTATGCGGGGCCCGGATCGGTGTAGAACTTGAAGGTCACGCCACCGTTCTTGGCAGCGCGGGGACCGGTGTAGTCAGCGTTCTTGACCAGGGAGATGGACTGGTCGTGTACCCAGGCACCTTCCTTCTCGAACTTGTACGGTCCGTTGCCGATCGGGTTCTCACCGAACTTCTTCGGGTCCTTCAGAGCCTCGGAAGGCAGCGGGTAGAAGGCGGAGTAACCCAGGCGCAGCGACCAGTCAGCTTCAGGCTGACCGAGCTTGACCGTAATGGTCTGGTCGTCAGTCGCTGCCAGACCGGACATGGTCTGCGCCGTCGGGGCCGGAGTGGAGGTCTTCTTGCCGTCAGCACCGGTGGTCTCGGTGACTGCACTGACATCGGCGTAGCCTTCGATGGACTCAAAGAAGAAGCCGTTGTTCTGGAGGTTGGTGCTCAGCGCGGCGAAGTTCCAGGAATCAACGAACGTCTTGGCCGTAATGGCCTCACCGTTGGTGAACTTGGCGCCGGACTTGACCTTAATGGTCCAGTTCTGCGAGTCGGTGGTTTCGATCGACTCCGCCAATGCGTTGACGGGCTTGCCGTCCGAGTCGTAGGCGCGAAGGCCTTCGAACAGCAGCTCGACGACGCGGCCACCGTACACCTCGTTGGTGTTGGCCGGAAGCAGCGGGTTCTGCGGTTCGTTGCTGTATGCGGAAATGACCTTGTTCGGGTCAGCCGCGGCAGAGCTGTTCGTATTGCTGCCGCCACCGCCGCCGCAACCGGTCACTGCGAGGGCGATGATCGCCGCTACGCCTAGAGCTTTGGAAGTGCGCGAGAAACGCATTCCGCCTCCTATGAGTCGTGGAGTTGAGCAGGGAAAACTCGTGATTCCCCCAGGCGCGGGCACAGTTTCCTACTGTGACGTTGCCTACATGTGAGTGTAAGCCTACCCACATTGCGTCCGAATGTTGGGACATGCTGGCCAAACTGTAACCGTTCCGCAACCTACAGATGCCTAAATTGCCGGGAATTTCAAGTCAAACACTACTCGGTGGTAGCATTCGCTGTCTGACAGCAGGACAGGACGTTTTTGGCACCAAAAAAGGGTCCTGGTTCTCTCGAACCAGGACCCTTCCAGAAGCTGAGGCGCTCAGCCTTGACTAGACGTTGAAGCGGAACTCCACCACGTCGCCGTCGGCCATCACATACTCTTTGCCTTCGATCCGGACTTTGCCGCGGGACTTTGCCTCGGACATGGAACCGGCGTCGATGAGGTCATCGAACGAGACAACCTCGGCCTTGATGAAGCCACGCTGGAAGTCGGAGTGGATCACGCCGGCCGCCTGGGGTGCGGTGTCGCCTTGGCGGATGGTCCATGCGCGGGTTTCCTTCGGGCCAGCCGTCAAATAAGTCTGCAAGCCGAGGGTGTGGAAGCCAACGCGGGCCAACTGGTCCAGGCCGGATTCGCTCTGGCCATTCATTTCCAGCATCTCGCGGGCTTCTTCCTCGTCCAGTTCCACGAGGTCGGCTTCTAGCTTGGCATCAAGGAACACTGCATCAGCAGGGGCCACCAAGGCACGCAGTTCGTCCTGCTTTGCCGGATCCCCCAGGATCCCTTCATCTGCGTTGAAAACGTAGATGAAGGGCTTGGCAGTCAGAAGTCCGAGCTCTTTGAGGTGAGCCATCTCCAGCTTGTCGCTCTTGATCGAGGAGAAGATGGTGTCGCCGCGTTCCAGAACCGCCTGGGCTGCCTTAATGGCGGCCAGCTCGGCTGCTTCACGCTTCTTGATCTTGACTTCTTTTTCGATACGCGGGATGGCGTTTTCGATGGTCTGAAGGTCTGCCAGGATCAGCTCGGTGTTGATGGTCTCCATGTCGGAGCGCGGATCAACCTTGCCATCCACGTGGATGACGTCGGGATCGTCAAAGACGCGGACGACCTGCGCGATGGCCTCTGCTTCACGGATGTTGGCCAGGAACTTGTTGCCCAGGCCTTCGCCCTCGGAGGCACCCTTGACGATGCCGGCGATGTCCACGAAGGACACGGGAGCCGGCAGCAACTTCTGCGAACCGAAGATCTCCGCCAGCTTGGCCAGACGCGTATCCGGCAGGTTGACCACGCCGACGTTGGGTTCAATCGTTGCGAACGGATAGTTCGCAGCGAGCACCTGGTTACGGGTCAGTGCGTTGAAAAGAGTTGATTTGCCGACGTTGGGCAGTCCGACGATGCCAATAGTAAGAGCCACGAGCATTGATTCTACCCGGTGGAACCACGTCCGGCGTTGTCAGTGCCCGCGAATGGGGCGCAGGCATACAGCCTCTCTAAAACTGTCGTACCCCTGTGACAGGGTTGCCACATGGATGGATTTGGATTGGTATTGGCCCTGCTCATGCTGCTGATAGGTGCCGCGGTTGGTCTCGCGGCTGGATACGTCGTCTTCCGACGCCGGGGGGCAGGGTTGGAAGAAGACTTCGACGCCGTTTCGTCGCGGCTTTCAGAGGTGACCGCACAGCTGGCAGCAGCCGACGCCGAGCGGCGGCTCCTGTTCACACAGAACCGCGAGCTGAGCGCAGCAAGAAACTCGGATGGCAGCGTTCTGCGTGCGCTCGCTCCAGTGGCCGAAAAGCTCACGGCGGTGCAGCAACAGGTATCGCTCCTTGAGCGGGACAGGGTGGAGCAGTACGGACAGCTCGCCCAGCAACTGCAGGACGCCCGCCTGTCTGACGAACAGCTCCTGCGCTCCACCCACGCTCTTGCTTCAGCACTGCGTTCGAACAGCGCCCGGGGCCAGTGGGGCGAGGTTCAGCTCCGCAGGGTGGTGGAGGCCTCGGGAATGCTCCGGCACGTGGACTTCCACGAACAGGTTCATTCCGGCAGGAGCGAGAATACGCTCCGTCCTGACCTGGTGGTCCAACTGCCTGGCGGCAAGCAACTGGTGGTGGATGCGAAAGTGCCGCTGGCTTCCTACCTCTCTGCGCAGGAACAGATGCACGGCGATGGGGCCTTCGGAGAGTCAGTAACCCCCGGCTCCAACCACGACTCCAAGACGCTGCTGGCACAGCACGCCAAGGCACTCAAAGCCCACATCGATGCTCTGGCTTCCAAGAAGTACTGGGACATTCCGGGGAACTCCCCCGAGCTGGTGATCTGTTTCCTCCCGGCCGAGTCCATCCTGGCGTCAGCCTTGGAAGCCGACCCGGCCCTTTTGGAACATGCTCTGTCCAGAAATGTTGTGCTGGCCTCTCCCGGGACCCTGCTGGCGGTCCTCAAGTCGGTGGCGTTCACCTGGCGGCAGGACGTTCTCACCGACAGCGCGCACGAGCTGTTCGAGCTCGCCAAGCAGCTCTACGAGCGCATGGGTACTTTGGGTGAAAATGTCGGCAAGCTGGGCAGTTCGCTGAAGACGTCCGTAGACCGCTACAACGCCATGGTGGGCACTTTGGAGGCCCGCGTCCTGCCTACCGCGCGCAAGCTCAACACCATGGACGATGCCGGTCTAGCCGCGCCAATGTCCGTGGAGGCCGTCCCCCGCGCCTTGGCGGCCCCTGAGTTGCTGGCTGTCGACACCCACGATCAGCACTCACCCCTGGGCCGTCACGATGACAGTGACCAGGACAGGGAAGACCGCGAATCGGCCGCTTAAACGAAGCGACCCGTGGCGGTTGTCGTCCTTGTGACGGCAACCGCTACGGGCCTGCTCCATGAGGTCGGTTATTCCTAGGAGGTGGGCCTGTTCCCGCGGCCGCCGAGGGCGCGGGAAACATCTCCGGCCTTCTTGAGGGTTGCCCTGAGTTCCTTAGGCAGCGAGAAGAGCAAGTCTTCCTCGGCCGTGACAACTTCCTGGACTTCGCCGTAGCCGTAGTCGGCCAAGAGGCGCAGCACGTCCTGGACGAGTACCTCGGGAACAGATGCACCTGACGTCACACCTACGGTTGCAACCCCTTCAAACCAGGCTTCGTCAACTTCATTGGCAAAGTCCACCCGGTAGGAGCTCTTGGCACCATACTCAAGGGCAACCTCAACCAGCCGGACAGAATTGGAAGAGTTGGCTGAACCAACAACGATCACTAGGTCCGCTTGCGGGGCGATCTTCTTGATAGCCACCTGGCGGTTGGTGGTGGCATAGCAGATGTCATCGCTGGGCGGATCCTGGAGCGTGGGGAAACGGTCCTTGAGCAGGCGGACGGTCTCCATGGTTTCATCCACGCTGAGTGTCGTCTGCGAGAGCCAAATGGTCTTCTCGGGGTCGCGGACGGTGACTTTGTCTACCTCGTGCGGGCCGTTGATGATCTGGATGTGCTCGGGGGCTTCACCAGCGGTTCCCTCGACTTCCTCGTGGCCCTCGTGGCCGATGAGCAGGATGTCGTAATCTTCCTTGGCGAAGCGCACGGCTTCCTTATGGACTTTGGTCACCAGGGGGCAGGTGGCGTCGATCGTACGCAGACCGCGATCCTCTGCGGACTGGACCACCGCCGGCGAAACGCCATGCGCCGAAAAAATCACCAGGGCACCCTCGGGTACTTCGTCCGTTTCCTCGACGAAAATGGCGCCTTGTTCTTCCAGCGAGCTGACCACATGCACGTTGTGGACGATCTGCTTACGGACGTACACGGGAGGACCGTAGTGCTCCAGCGCCTTTTCGACGGCGATGACAGCCCTGTCCACGCCGGCGCAGTAACCGCGTGGGGCAGCGAGCAGAACCTTTTTGGGACCCGAGACGGGTGCCGCTGCCTGTACCTCTTCCGGAGATCGGCGTCTGCGGGGCACCGTGGGCATAGGAATGGAAACTGCTGTGCTGGTCATCCCTCCATGCTACCGGCCCAGCCTTTAGCTACGGGCAGAACGTGACCGTTGTCGCCCTGACACCACCGTAGAGATGACGCCCAGCACGAAGACCACCCCTGAGGCTACTGCAGCAATCAGAGTCCACTGCCCAAATCCTGTACGTGCAGCGGTGAGGAACTCCTGCTTGAATAGCTCAGCCACACCGTTGGCACTGGCGAGGTTCCCCACCATGTTTCCAGCAAAGTCGGCGCCTGCGGCCCATAGTGCAGCAAGCGCCAAGCCCCCCAAACCGAGGAAGACCAGGACGAGCGACCGGCGTCGCGCTGCCGCGAGCGCCAGGAGGCCCGCCACCAGCGCACCCGCCGCAGCAATCCACCACATCGGCGCAAAGGTGGCCACTCGTTCCACCAGTTGCCTATGGGAGGGCTCTCCCAAGGACACGAGGCTTTGCGCCGGCACGTCCAGCCGAATCCGGGTGGCTTCGGCAAAATGGTCGCGAATGAGCCTGACCAGGGGACCAATATCCAGAACCAGGGCCGTCGAGGCCGCGGATTCTTCCGCCTCCGGGGCTGCGCCGAAGTTCAGCCTGTGGCTGTTCCTGACGGTCTCTTCCCACGCGGCAGGATAATCGCTCCACGACTGCATCCCGGTTGCGGCATTCTGAAGCGCATCAGCGGCAAGGGACTGGATGGGTCCCGGGAGCTCCACTGAGGACTCGAAGGTTCCGACGGCGGCGGTGGCTAGACGGCTCTGGAAGTCGGGATCGTTCCCCAGGCCTCCGGCGATGCGGACAAAGCCTTTTTCCTTGACGATGTTCTGGTCTACCCAGGCGGCAGGAACGGCCACTGCAGTGAGCAGTAAAGCGAGGACCACTCCCACTGCTGAAACAAATGTACGCAAGGTCATCCTCGGGGCTCGGGGGCTGTGCCACCATCCTAGAACTGTCCACATGATAGGGAAAATGTCAGGGCGCTGCGCTAAAGCTATGGATAGAGTTGGAAGGCCGGCTGGGACCCATGGCCGCACCCCTGAGCGAGGACAGAAACACATGCAGGCACAACCACGGTTACTGGACCAGGCGGAGAACGCCAATGTCCGCTGAACAAACACCGGAGACCACCCTGCCCGGAACTGCCGCTGAAACAAGTCCGGACAACCCTTGGCCGCTGCAACTCTTGTCGCGCAAACTCAAGGCGCATATTGAGCGGGCACCTGCAGCCTGGATCGAGGGCCAGGTCATCGAGCTGAACCGGCGGGGCGGCAACGCATTCCTTACCCTGCGGGACGTTGATGCCGAAATTTCCCTGCCGGCCTCAGTCTGGTCCACTGTGCTCGACCGGCAAAAAATACCCCTCGAACGCGGATCCCGCGTGGTTGCCCTGGTCAAGGCGGACTTCTGGGTCAAAACGGGACGCCTCAACATGTCTGTGAAGGACATCCGTCCAGTGGGCCTGGGCGACCTGCTGGCCCGGATCGAGAGACTTCGGCAGGCCCTTGCAGCCGAAGGGCTGTTTGCGGATTCCCGCAAACGCAAACTGCCCCTGCTGCCCCATCGCATCGGACTCATCACAGGCCGGGATTCGGATGCCAAAAAAGACGTCCTGCGCAATGCCGCACTGCGCTGGCCGGCAGTTGAGTTCGACGTTCGCGAGGTTGCGGTTCAAGGCAACACCGCCGTTTCCCAGATCATCGCAGCACTGAAGAAGCTCGACGCCGATCCTCACGTAGACGTCATCGTCCTCGCTCGCGGTGGCGGCGCGTTGGAGGATCTCCTCCCATTCAGCAACGAGGACCTGATTCGCGCCGTTTCGGCGGCGACGACACCCGTTGTCAGCGCAATAGGCCACGAAGCGGACCGTCCCATCCTGGACGACGTAGCGGATCTCCGCGCCTCAACGCCTACGGATGCTGCCAAACGGATAGTTCCGGACGTTGCAGAGGAATTGGCCATGGTGCGGCAGGCCAGGGACCACCTCCGCCGAAGCATCGGCCGGATGGTGGATCGGGAAACGGACCGGCTCCACTCGCTGAGGTCACGGCCGGTCCTGGCTACTCCGGACTCCATGGTGGACGCCCGTGCCGATGACATCCGCCGGCTCCAACAGCGCTCCCATTCTTCGGTCAGCACAGCCGTTGTCCGCGCCTTGGACCAAGTCCATCACCTGCGGGCCCAAGTCAGGGCGCTGTCACCGCAAAAGACTCTGGACCGCGGATATGCAGTGGTCCAACTACTCGGTGAGGACCAAGCCGGACACCACGTGATCAGCAGCCCGGAAGAAGCCCCTGACGGGACGGCACTGGCCATCCGCGTTGCCGAGGGACGTTTCCGGGCCGTCTCTACTGGTCAGGGACAACTCCTCGAGTCCTAAGCCCCGCCACATCACCAGCCATCATCAAAACAAAGGACATCATGACCGACAACAACCCAATGGCCCCCTCACCCGACGCCCTTGATTCCTTGAGCTACGAGGAAGCCCGCGAGCAACTTGTGGGCGTCGTTGGCCGGCTGGAGGCTGGCGGAGCGAGCCTGGAGGAATCCTTGGCCCTCTGGGAACGGGGCGAGGCATTGGCCAAGCGATGCGAGGATTGGCTGGAAGGCGCCCGTCAGCGGCTGGCAACCGCACGCGACGCAAACAACGACGCCGGGAGTGCGGCAGGCACGGACTAACCGCGCATGACGCCGTGCGGATGTGGCTGCTGAACTGCTAGGACTTCTCCACAAGCGCGCGTTCAGCTGCAACGTCAAAGTCGCCCATTGGCCAGTCCAATTGCAACCCTTCGAGGGCGTCCAACAGCAACTGCTGAACGGCAATGCGTGCGTACCACTTCTTGTTGGCCGGTACTACATGCCAGGGAGCCACCTCGGTGGATGTCTTCTCGAACGCTGTGCTGTAGGCGTCCATATAGTCATCCCAGTAGGCACGCTCAGCGAGGTCGCCCCTGCTGTACTTCCAATGCTTGCTGGGGTCGTCAAGCCTGGCTATGAGTCGTTCTTTCTGCTCGTCCTTGCTGATGTTGAGCATGACCTTGACGATGGTGGTGCCCTGCTCGGCAAGCCGGGCCTCAAAGTCGTTGATCGCGGCATACCGCCGCTCAAGCTCGGGTCCGTCTGCCCACCCATGGACGCGGTGGATGAGGACGTCCTCATAATGGGACCGATCGAACACTCCCACCATTCCTGCCGCCGGCACTTGCCTCTCGATCCTCCACAAAAAATCGTGGGACTTTTCCTCGTCCGTGGGAGCCTTGAAAGCGGACAGTTGAACACCTTGGGGGTCCATGGCACCCACCACATGGCTGACGATGCCGCCCTTGCCCGCAGTATCCATGGCCTGCAGGATCAGCAGCAGCCGCTTGTTGCTGCCGAATTTGCCCTGGGCGAAGAGTTGCTCCTGCAGTTCCGCCAGCCGGCCGTCCTGTGCCTCAAGCAAGGTGCGTCCATCGGCTTTGGCACCGGTGTACCCCGGCGTTGACTTTTGGTCGACGTCGGCCAGCGAAAAACCTGGGCCAACCCTCAGGACTTCGGCGGGACTCTTGGCGAACTCAACTGCAACGGCCATGGGGCGTGCCTTTCTGCCGGGCCGCGCCCCTATGACGCGGCCATGGCCTCAGGCTAGTTGCCCGGGTACCTCGACAGGAAGTCCGCCATGCGGCCAATCGCCTCTTCGATATCTTTCACGTTGGGCAAGGTCACCATTCGGAAGTGGTCCGGGCGGACCCAGTTAAAGGCGCGTCCATGGGATACCAGGATTTTCTGCTCCTTCAGCAGGTCCAGGACAAACTTTTCGTCATCCCTGATGTGGTAGACCTCGGGATCCAGCTTGGGGAACAAATAGAGTGCACCCCTGGCCTGTTGCGTGCTGACACCGGGAATGGCGTTGAGGAGGTCGTATGCCTTGTTGCGCTGCTCCAACAGCCGGCCGCCGGGCAGGATGAGATCGTTGATGCTCTGGTAGCCACCGAGAGCAGTCTGGATGGCGTGCTGCGCCGGGACGTTGGCACACAGCCGCATGTTGGCCAGCAGGTTGATGCCTTCAAGATAGTCCGCAGCCTCCTTTTTGGGACCGGAAATCGCCATCCAACCGGCCCGATAGCCGCACACACGGTAAGCCTTGGACAGGCCACTAAACGTCAAGCAAAGGACGTCATCGCCGGTAAGCGCGGCCAGGTTGATGTGGACCGCGTCCTCGTAAAGGATCTTCTCGTAAATCTCATCCGCGAAAAGAACCAAGCCGTGCTTCTCTGCCAACGCAACGATCTTCTTGAGTGTTTCTTCCGGGTAGACCGCCCCGGTGGGGTTGTTGGGGTTGATAACAACAATGCCCTTGGTGCGTGGCGTGATCTTGGACTCCAGGTCCTCCAGGTCAGGCTGCCAGCCGGAGTCCTCGTCACAGAGGTAGTGGACAGGGCGCCCGCCAGCCAGCGCAACAGAAGCGGTCCACAAGGGATAGTCCGGGGTAGGAATCAGTACTTCATCGCCGTCGTCCAGGAGCGCCATCAGGGACATCGTGATGAGCTCGCTGACGCCGTTGCCCAGGTAGATATCGTCCACGTGGATGTTCTGGATGCCGCGGGTTTGGTAATACTGCGAGACGGCGGTCCGGGCGGAGAAGATGCCACGTGAATCGCTGTAACCCTGGGCGTTTGGCAGGTGGCGGATCATGTCCACCAAGATGGCGTCAGGTGCTTCAAAACCGAAAGGAGCCGGGTTTCCGATGTTCAGTTTAAGGATCCGGTGACCCTCCGCCTCCATTTGCTGGGCGGCCTGAAGAATCGGTCCACGGATGTCGTAAAGGACATTATGAAGCTTGGTGGACTGCTTGAAATTCGCCATTCATCAAATATGCCACATGGGTGATGGAGTTCAGCTGAGACTTAACTCACACATACGACGACGGCGGTGACGGTCCCACGCGGGTCCGTCACCGCCGTCGTGCGCGGTTTTGTTCAAGCGTTACTTGACGATGCCTTTGTCCTTCAGCCAAGCGGCGGCTGCATCCTTGGGGGCCTGCTTCTGGTCGCCACTCACGGCACGGTTCAGGTTGATCAGGTCATCCGTGGTGAGGATCTTGGAAACGTTGTTAAGCGCCTCCTTGGCCTTGTCCGTCATCTTGGCCTTGCTGTACAGAGGCAGGACCTGCTGAGCCTTGAAGTTGTTCTTCGGGTCTTCAAGGACCACGAGGTCGTTGTCAGCGATGGAGGGCGTGGTGGTGTAGATGTCCGCCACCTGTACCTTGTCCTCCAGCAGGGCCTGAAGCGTGAGGTTGCCGCCGCCGTCGTTGAACGGCTGCAGGCCCTTGAGCTCGCAGTTGTAATTGGCCTTCAGACCGGGGAATCCGTAGGCACGGGTCTCGAACGTGGCCGGTGCAGCCATGGTGAAGTCCTTGCACACCTTCGCGAGGTCCTCAATGGACTTCAGCTGGTACTTCTCAGCCGTAGCTTTGGTAACCACCATGGCATCCTTGGACTCCGCCTTCGCAGGCTCAAGGACCGCGAGGCCTTCAGGAAGCTTTCCAGGGAGCGCCTTGTAGACGTCCTCGGCCGATACTTCGGTAGCTTCCTTGTCCACATAGGAGAGAAGGTTGCCCGAGTAGTCGGGGACCAGATCGATGGAGCCGTCCTGAACGGCCTTGAAGTAGATCTCGCGAGAACCGATGTTCGGCTTGGACGTGGCAGTGAGGCCTGCTGCGTTCAAGGCGCCAACATAGATCTCGGCGATGACCTGGCTCTCCGGGAAGTCGGCCGAACCAACCACCAGCGAGCCACCGGCAGCCGAGCCGCTGGGGGCCGAGCTGGAGGGAGTGGCCAACGGGCTGCCGCCACACGCGCTCAACGCGAGGGCTACACCCAGTCCGGCTGCGAGGCCGCCGAGACCACGGCGCGTAAGGGTCATGGGAACGGGGTTTTTCATGGTGTACCTCCTTGAACGGCAGCCCCTGCGGGAGCTGTGGCTGTGAGATCATCGGCCGCCTTCTGGCGGCCGCTTGAATCGAGGGTCAGGCCGGGCGAGAGAACAAGCCTTTGCACTCCGGCCAGGATCAGGTCCACGGCGATGGCAAGCCCGGCAATAAGCAGGGAACCGCCGAGCATCCTTGGGAAGTCCTGAAGTACAAGCCCGTCAAACAGGTAGCGTCCCAGCCCGCCCAAGGGCAGGTAGGCCACTACCGAAACGGTGGCGATGACCTGCAGGACTGCGGTGCGGATTCCACCAAACATGACCTGCAGGCCGTTAGGGAGTTCCACCCGGAACAGGATCTGGAGTTCGGTCATACCCATGGCGCGGGCAGCGTCCACCACAACGGCATCGACGCTGGAAATGCCGGCGTAGGTGCCGGCCAACAGCGGCGGGACTGTCAGGATGACCAGCGCCCATACCGGGGGCATCAACCCACTGCCGGCAAGCAAAGCGAAGAGGACCAACAAACCCAGGGTCGGCAGGGCCCGGAGGGCTCCCGCCACAGCAACAGCAACCACCCTGCCGCGTCCTGTGTGCCCGATGTAGAGGCCGATGGGTACCGCGATGGCGGCCGCGATGACGAGCACCAGTGCACTGTATTGGAGGTGTTCCAGAAGCCGCGTGGGGATTCCACCGCTTCCGGTCCAGTGCGCCGGGTCGGTGAGCCAGGCGATGGTCTCTGCAAAGATGTTCATGCGGACGCCCCCGGATCAGGCCGGAGTGCAGCGTGCGGAGTGGCAGATCCTGCCTTGGGCTCCGCGGCCAGGGAGTTGATGTCCAGTCGCGAAGACTTTCCACCCGCCGCCCGTGTCCAGGGAGTCAAGAGCCGTTCCAGCACCACGAGCAGCGCGTCCATCAGCAGGGCAAGCACCAGGATCGCGATGATGCCCACCACCACCTCGGTGATGAACGTCCGCTGCAGACCGTCCGTAAAGAGGACTCCAAGGTTGCCCACGCCAAGCAACGCCGCCACGCTCACCAGGGAAATGTTGCTGACCGATACCACCCTTAACCCGGCGAACAGCACAGGGAGGGACAACGGGAGATCCACTTGGAAGAACCGGGCAAGGGGTTTAAAGCCCATGGCGACGGCGGCATTACGGAGGTCGTCGTCCACGGAATCAAAGGCATCCATGGCAGCACGAACCAGAAGAGCCACAGCGTAGATGGTTAGCGCCACCACGACGTTGATCGGGTCCAGGATCCGCGTCCCCAGGACGGTAGGAAGAATAATGAAAAGGGCCAGGGACGGAATGGTGTACAGCAGCGAAGTAGCCGTGGCCACCACGGACCTGAGCGTACTGTTGCGCCTGGCCAGCTGGGCCAGGGGAATCGAAATCAGCAGGCCAAGGATCATGGGAATGATCGCAAGCACCATGTGCTGACCGGCCAACCCCATCACCATGCCACTGTTGGCGAGGAACCACTCCATCAGGTGGCGTCCTCCCTGTGGTGCCGGACTTCCTCGATGAGAGCCAGGACTTCCGGCGCCTTCAGGACCCCGGCCACCCGGCCGTCGTCGTCCACTGCTACGCCCAGGCCCGACGGCGACGACAACGCCGCATCCAGGGCGCGGCGCAACGTATCGCCCTTACGGAAAAGCGAACCGCCCGGTATCAAACCGGCACCGTCACGCGGCGAGGACCAGCCGAGCGGACGTGAATCCTCATCCACCACCAAGGCCCACTCCCCCGACTCACGTCCCGCCTGCTGACCATCAGAAGCATTTACCATGGTCACCGGGTGAAGTGTTACGGCGTCCGCAGGATTGAAGGCAAGATGGCGGAATCCGCGGTCGCGTCCCACGAATGAGGCCACGAAGTCGTTGGACGGCGCCCTCAGGATTTCTTCCGGCGCCGCATACTGGGCCAGCTTCCCGCCGACGGCGAACACGGCCACTTTATCGCCCAGCACTGTGGCTTCGTCGATGTCGTGCGTGACGAAAACGATGGTCTTGGCGAGTTCACGCTGCAGGCGAAGCAGTTCCTGCTGCAGTTCGTCGCGCACCACAGGGTCCACCGCGCTGAAGGGTTCATCCATCAACAGAACCGGCGGATCAGCAGCAAGCGCCCGGGCCACCCCGACGCGCTGCTGCTGACCACCCGAAAGTTGTGACGGATACCGCTTGCCAAGGACCGCAGCCAGCCCGACGACGTCGAGCAGTTCCGCTGCGCGCTTCCGTGCCGCTGCTTTGGGAACCCCGTTCAGCCGTGGGACGGTGGCGATGTTGTCCAGCACCGAACGGTGCGGCAGCAGGCCCGATGACTGCATGACGTAGCCCATGGAACGGCGGAGCTGTGCCGCGGGCACCTGCGAGACATCCTCGCCGGCCACTGTGATAGTGCCGCTGGTGGGCTCCACCATCCGGTTGATCATGCGCAGGGATGTCGTCTTACCGCAGCCCGAAGGCCCAACAAACACGGTAATGGAGCCCTTATCGATGGACATGCTCAGGGCATCCACCGCGGGTTGCCCGCCCTGGTATTGCTTGGTGACGCTCTGGAACTCAATCATGGCTTCGGCCATACCCGGGCTTACCTATCTGTGGTGGAGAACATCGGCAGAGCCACACGATCATATGCACTCTTATTACTTGGCTGCAAAGCAATCTTCACCCAGCGTAGCCAGCACCACCGACGATGTCAGCGCCGCCACGTTTTCCGTAATGAATCGGCAATGTTCAGCGCTTCCGTCGTTTTCCATTTTTCCCGGACCGTTCTTCAGCTTGGTCATGCCTGTATCGCTCCGCCGCCCGCTGGCCTCTTTCCGCTGACACCACCTTCTGGTGCCATTCGCGCTGGTAGGCGCGGCGTGCCGCTGCATCGTGTTTCCTGGCAAGAGCAGCCAACTCACGTTGCAGTTTCAGGTAACTGGCCCAGCGGCGGGGATCCAGGCTTCCGTCAGCAAGGGCGTCCTGCACGGCACAGCCCGGCTCTGCTTGGTGCGCGCAGTCCGCGAAACGGCAGCGCGCGAAGAGTTGGTCAAGGTCCCCGAACATCTCCTCCATCCCGTCATCGGCGTCGAACAGCCCGAAGCCACGGACTCCCGGGGTATCCATCAGTACGGCACCACCGGGCAGGGGCACCAGTTCCCTTGACGTTGTGGTGTGCTTTCCCTTGCCGTCTCCTGCCCGGACTGCGCCGGTCTGCTGGACGTCGCGTCCCACGAGGGCGTTGATAAGGGTCGATTTCCCGGCGCCGGACGGCCCCAGCAGCACCAACGTTGAACCCGCGGGAATGTGGTTCATCAGTTCGTCGAGTCCGTCACCGTGTTCCGCCGAAGTAGTGACAACGTCCACGCCGGCCGCCTGCAGGATGACCTCGCCCACAACGTCATCCGCCAGATCGGCCAGGTCAGCTTTAGTGATGACGACAAGCGGCGTGGCACCGGAATCCCATGCAGCCACCAGCGTCCGTTCCAGACGGTTGTGGGTCAGCGGACGGTCCACAGGAACCACCACCGCCACGATGTCCACGTTGCTGCCCAAAATTTGTTCTTCCGAAGAAGCCTCAAAGGCCCTCTTGCGGCTTAGTGCGGGATGCCGGGGCAGGACCTCGACGACGGCCGGCTCACCTGCGGCATTGTGGCCTACCCACACCCAGTCACCGGTGGCCGGTACCACACTGTGAGCCGGGTAGGGCAAATGAAGGAGTCCGTCGCCGGATGCAACCAGCACGCGGTTCCGGTCGAGGCGGACTACACGACCCGGGGCGGCATTATTGTGCCCGTTGGGGTCCATATGGGCGCGGAAAAGCTCCGCGGTTTTAGTGGTGTAGCCGTACTTCATGGGCCCGTGGAGGGGCTGGACTGAGCTGGTTAAAGGGTTGCTTGAGTAAGCGAAAGTGTTCAATGGAAGCCTCTGATGAGGCCCGGCCACCTAGCTCTGGCAGGCGGATACCGGGACAGGAATGGTGGGGTGATGACGGTGCGCCGCAAATGAGTGCGGGGCACGCAAGATCATGACAATCATCAAATCCACCTCCTTGGCATCCAGGCCGGCCATTGAAATGCCGGCAACGATGCTTAGCCTAGCCAACCACTGCCGAATTTGGCTAGACCCGCGCTCTACGTGAGCTTGCCGTCCTCGGGCCGCTCCGTGTACAAGCGGAGCGCCGTGTCCACCAGGGACACCCGGTTCAGCTGTTCAATGTCCGGCAGGGGAATCCATGCGGCGTGGGTAGTGCTGCCATCCACCTCATGAGTCAATTCGCCGCCTATCACTGATGCCTCATACACCAGCCGAAGTGCCTGAAAGTCCTTCACGGAACCATCCGGCCGGGTCTCCCCTGGCCAGTGCCCGACGTCGATTCCCAGCATGCGCTCGATCCTGGCCTCATAGCCGGTCTCTTCGAAGACTTCACGCCGGCATCCATCCACCGGATGTTCTGCTAGATCCAGGCCGCCACCCGGGAGCGTCCACCCTTCCTTGTCGTCCTGTTTCCAGTAGGCCAGGAGGATTTGCCCATCCTGGACGATCACAGCGTAAGCCGCTGGACGGGTATCGAACTGCAGGGTCATGGAGCCAGCATAATTCCCTTGGCCCACATCCCTACGGAAGTTCGGCCGCGGCGATCGGGCCGCCTTCTTCAGGCCCGAGATCTGGCTCCTCGCGAAGTTCGACGACGGTCCCGGGCTTCACGAGCTCCAATACCCTGATGCTGTTGCGGCCGGCGTTCAGCAGTGGGGCAGGTGCATACAGGGTGACCTGCGGTCCTTTTTCCCAATACCTGCCCAGGAGAAAACCGTTGAGCCAGACGAAGCCCTTGCCGGAATCAGGCAGGGCGATATAGGTGTCGGCCGGCTCATCAACTTCGAAGTCGGCTCTTGCCAAGGATTCCAGGTCCTCTTGCTTCCAGTCGGCCAGCGCTACGGGAGTCTGCGTCCAGTGGAAGGTATAGCGCTGGTTGACCAGGACGCCTCCCAGGATGCCCTTGCCCTGGCCGGTCAACGGACCATAGTTGATCCGTCCAAGGTTCTCCACCAGGATGTCGATCTTGGCTGGAATCCCGGTGCCAGTAACCGTTAGGCCCTCGGCTCCGGTGACGTCGTCCAGGACACCAACAAAGTGGTCATCCACCCACACGTAGGCACGGTCGTTCAGCCCGGTGATCTTCAGCCTGCTCTCCGCGGGAGCGTCGGAATGGCCCGGCAGGATGGCTTCGGAGGCGTAGAGGACCATACCGGCGTCGAGTCCCAACTCTTCGAAGCTGAGCGGCTTGACGCTGGTGATCTGCTTTCCGGCGGCGCGTGCCAACTCCAACAGCCCTGAGCCATGGCCCAGTGGCAACGACTGGGCAGGCAGTACAGGAGCATCTGCCAACAGTTCGGCGGGCAACTCCGGGAGGTCTTCGATTCCTTGCGCGCGGAAGAACTCTTTGCGGAAGGCATGGAACTTGGGGGTCAGGGCTCCATTCTCTGCGATCGGTGCGTCTGAGTCGTAGCTCGTGACTGTGGGCTGGAGCATGGTGCCATCGTGGTTACTGCCGGACCCCAGGCCAAAATTGGTCCCTCCGTGAGCCATGTAGACGCAGAGTGAACCACCGAGATCGAGCATCTTCCGTGCTTCCGCTGCCGCATCATCAGCGTCACGGCGGTGGTGCAGTTCGCCCCAGTGATCGAACCAGCCGCCCCAAAACTCGACGTTGAAGAATGGTTCGTCAGGCCGGCGACGTTTCCAGGTAGCTACCGCCTCATCGCCGCGGCTTCCCAGTGTTGCCGTCGCCCAGGTTCCTTCCACGGAGCCGCCGTCGAGGAAGTAGTCGTTGCCGCCGTCGGCAGTGAACAACAACTCCGTGATCCCGCGTTCCTCAAGGACCCGTCGATTCCAACGGATGTACTCATGGTCGTCGCCGTAGCTGCCGCACTCGTTCTCAATCTGCACCGCCACCACTGGACCGCCTGCAGACGTTTGACGGGACGCAATAATCGGGAGCAGGTGATCGAACCATTCCTCGATCGCACCTGTGAAGACCGGGTCCATGCAGCGCAGGCCGATGCCGGGAATGCCGGTCAACCAGGCCGGGAAGCCGCCGTTGTCCCACTCGGCGCAGATGTAGGGTCCGGGACGGACAATAACGTCCAGTCCCACCTCGCCTGCGAGGTCGATGAAGCGGCCAAGATCCCGCCATCCGCTGAAGTCCGGCGCTTCATCCTGCTGCGGCTGGTGGAAGTTCCAGGCCACGTAGGTGTCCACAGTGTTGGCGCCCATTGCCTTGAGCCGACGCAGACGGTCCTGCCATAGGTCCGGATGAACCCGGAAGTAGTGGATGGCTCCGGCGAGGATGCGATACGGTTCACCCGAACGGTAAAGGACAGCGTCGTGGTAGCTCAAGAGCGCGTTGTTCACACAGAACAGATTAGCTCAATTTCCAACATTTATGCACAGGTGATGAACACGTGACCAATCTTGATACTTCCCCGGCACAAGAAGTATGCCCGGCGGCGCCGGAGGGTCAAGGCCCGTGCGTTCAGTTGTGGCCTGAGCGTGAAGTTCCCCTGGGTGGTGTCCGGGCCATGAACGTCATGCGGACGCTGCCTCAACGCGGGCTACCCACCGTAGGCGCCTGGTGCTTCCTGGACAGCTTCGGGCCGGATCGGGTGGCCATGAGCGTCCTCCCCCACCCGCACTGCGGACTCCAAACGGTGACCTGGCCCATGGAAGGCGCGGTTCGGCACCGAGACAGCGTGGGCAGTGACGTCGTGGTCCGGCCTGGCGAGCTGAACATCATGACCGCGGGCAAAGGGATCTCACACTCGGAGTTCTCGGTCCTTCCCGCCACCACAGGTCCCCTGCTGGAGGAAATCCCCGTTTCCCGTGGACTCCAACTGTGGGTTGCCCTACCGGAGGAGCACCGCCACCGCGCGCCGTCCTTCGAACAGGTCAAGGACCTGCCCGTGGCAGTGGGCGACGGCTTCACCGCAACGGTCATGGTGGGCGAGTTTGCGGGCCAACGCTCCCCCGCCAGCATGTTCAGCCCCATCGTGGGAGCCGACATCACGGGCGCTGGTTCACTTGAGCTGCCGTTGCGCCCTGACTTTGAACACGCGGTGCTGGTTCTGGACGGTCATGTTGTGATCGATGGTCAGGACATTGACGCCGGGCCGTTGGCTTACCTCGGCGCCGGCAGGTCGAGCCTGCGTGTCGACTCCCGGCCAAACACCCGATTCATGCTCCTGGGCGGCGAACCGTTCGGCGAAGACCTCCTGATGTGGTGGAATTTCGTGGGCCGGACCCATGAGGAAGTGGAACAGGCCCGCGAAGAATGGGAAGCCGAGGGACTGCTCGACGACGACGCTGCCGCGGCCTCCCGTTTTGGTTTCGTCCAAGGCCACGGCCCTGATGCCGGACCGGAAGCCGGCCGCATTCCCGCTCCGCCACTTCCCGGTGTCAAGCTGCGGCCGAGGACCCGCGGCTAGACGTTTCCTACGGCTGGACGCGCTGCTCTGCCACGAGCCGCGGGACCCCGAAGACAGGATCCTGCGTCAAAATCCGCACGTCATCGATGCCGCCTTCGGCCAGCTTGGCAGCGAAGGCTTCCTGAAGCCGCGGAACATTCATACCGAGCCCGCTGCCCAGGATCACTGGCCCGTCAAGACCCAACTGGCGGACTGCTTGCGCGGCCAGGTCAGCCAAGTCACGGCCTGCCTGCTCCACCAGCTTTTTGCTGGTTTCATCGCCCGCATCAGCGGCCTCCACTACAAGGCGGGCCTGCTGAGCCCAAAATCGGCGGCCGGTTTCAGGCGAATGGAAGAGGGCGATCAGCTTCCCCGGCTCATCCACACCGCATGAATCCAGCAGTGCACGGCTCAGCTGATCCGGTTCCAGGCCCTGGTTCATCCGCCGAAGACTGTGCCGCACGGCTTCGCGTCCCAGCCAGTAGCCGCTTCCTTCGTCACCGAGGAGATACCCCCAGCCGCCCGCCCGGGCTTCCTGGCCGGCGTCGTTCTTCCCCCACGCGGCAGAACCGGTACCGGCGATCACTGCCACTCCCGTGCTTGCTCCCCCGGCTGCCAGCAGCAGCCGCGAATCGTGAACAACAGTGATACGGGCCCCGGGCGCATGGGGCGCGATCAGGTCTGCGAGCGCCTGAGCGTCCTGGTCGGTGTCAATCCCACCCGCACCGGCGTAGACCTCATCAATCCGTCCCCCACCAATCTTGCCGAACAACTCGGCCAGGTTGGCTATGGCTTGCTCCCGCGTCACGTTCTGGACATTGGAACTGCCGGCATTCTCGTCCCGGACCGGAGCTCCGTCTTCAAACCTCACACCGCGGGTCTTTGTGCCGCCGATATCGAGCCCGATGACGGTGCCGCTCAAGGCCTCCGTAGTGGCATGGGAATGCTGGGCAGAGTCAAGATTGTTCACCGTGAAAGACTAGCTTGGAGCGTCCCGAGGAGAAACCGCATATGCCCGATTCCCTGTTTGGCACACCGTTTATTGCAGCTCCCATGGCTGGGGGAACGTCAACGCCTGCTTTGGTGCAGGCAGTCCAGGAGGGTGGCGGTGTGGGATTCCTTGCCGCTGGCTACAAGAGCCCCGAAGCCATGGCTGCTGACATCGCCTCCGCGCGGGCCCTCGACATTCGGTTTGGCATCAACCTCTTCGTGCCGGATCATCGCCAGCTGCCGCCGGCTCCGGATGCAGTGGCCCGCCTTGAGGCTTACCGTCGTGAGCTGGAGCCCGACGCCGCCCGCTACGGGGTGGACCTTCCTTCCCTGCGCCTGGATGACGACGACGCGTGGCAGGAAAAAATTGATGCCCTGCTGGCCGATCCCGTGGAGTTGGTGAGCTTCGCTTTCGGTCTCCCGGGAAAGCCAGTGGTCCACGCGCTGCAGAAGGCGGGAAGCATGGTCATTTCCAGCGTCACGACCGTTGCGGAGGGCCTCGCGGCTGCGGAGGAAGGCCCGGACGCCATCGCCGTCCAACACCAGTCCGCAGGCGGGCACACGGCCGCCTTCCTGACCGAAAGCACAGACGGTGCGGGAACACTGGCGGCCCGGACGACGGCGGAACTGATCGCCCAGGTGCGTGCCGCCGTCGGGCTTCCGCTGATAGCAGCAGGCGGAATCATGGACGGCAGCGCACTTCGCGACGTTCTGACCGCTGGTGCAACAGCCGCGCAAGTCGGTACCGCCCTGGTCCGCACCGACGAGAGTGGAGCCCGGACGCCGCACAAGGATGCGCTGGGCGATCCTTCCTTCACGGAAACAGCCATGACCCGGGCATTCACGGGGCGACTGGCACGATCGCTGGTCAATGAGTTCGTGCTCGACCACCGGGATGCGCCGGAGGGCTACCCCGCCATTCACCACCTCACAGCGCCTGTTCGCGCGGCCTCATCCGCCGCCGGCGATCCCCAGCGCCTCAACTTGTGGGCCGGCACGGGCTGGCGCCAGGCACGCGAAGGTTCTGCCAAGGAAGTGGTCAGGGAGTTCCTGAACGGGCTCTGACCAGTTCGGCCAGTAATCCGCCGCCCTCCGTCACCACCAATTCACGGAACAGCCGTACGGCATCCGGTTCAAAACTACGCTCACGCCACGCAATCCCGATTTGCCGGAAGGCCAGTTCCGATTCGATAGCCACTTCCACCAGTCCAAGCTCGGCCTCGGGAAGGAATTGGCCCGTGCCTGAGCCTGGGCCTGCCGGCGGAAGGATACTGAACCCCAGGCCAGCGGAAACCAGGCCGCGGGCAGAGGTGGACTCCTGGACTTCGAAAGCGATCCGGGGACGAAACCCGGATTCACGCAGCAGCGCCTCACCCAGCGCCCTCAGGCCGACTCCCTCTGGAAGGGTGATGTAGGGGTCGTGCCGTAATTCGGAAAGGCGCACGCTGGACCGCCCCGCCAAGGGGTGCCTGTAATGCAGGACCACCCTCAGCGGCTCGCGGTAGAGCGGCAACGATCGGATCCCCCTGCCTTCTGGAGCGATGGGCGCGATCAGCGCGAAGTCCATATCGCCGCTGGCCATCCGTTGCAGGCAATCGTCCCGCGGCCCCTGCCACAGCTCGAACATGGTCTGCGGGTGGCGGCCACGGAAAGCGCTGATCAGCAACGGAAGTGTGGCTTCGCCGAAGGTGTGCTGGAAGGAAACGCCAATGCGCCCCCGCACCACATCGGACTCATGGCGCACCCTGTCCAGTCCTGCTTGGAAGTCCGCCAGAGCTGCCTCGATGTAGGGAAGCAGGGTTTTGGCAGCGGGCGTCAGGCGGATGCCGCGGCCGTCGCGGATCAGCAGGTCCATGCCGACGATCGCACTGGCCCGGGCCACGGCGCGGCTGACTGTCGATTGGGGAACGCCAAGGATCTCAGCGGTTTCGGTCATGTGTTCAGTGCGGCCAAGTTCAGCAAGGACCGGCAGCAGAGGAAGGAGCTGGACGAGTTGCTGATGATCGGGTTCCACGTGTCTCCTTGCCTGAATTACTCATGCATTTCTGCATCAATCGTACTCAAATCATGCATTGGAATGCGGAGTCGACTGCGTCCTAACCTTGCCGGGTGAGTAAAGCAATCGCCATAAACACCGCCGAAACGTGGGACGGACACACCAAAGGGTCCCGGGGATACCGGCGGTTGCTTGCCGCTTTGGCGCTGGCCGGCGTGGCCACCTTTGCGCAGTTGTACTCCACACAGGCTGTCCTGCCCCTCATGGCCAGCGACCTGAACATCACAGCCGCCGAGGCCGCCCTCAGCATCTCCTTGGCCACGGTAGGGCTTGCCATCACAGTGCTGCCGTGGTCTTTCGTGGCCGACAGGATTGGCCGCGTCCGTGCCATGTCCATCGGAATCGGCGCTGCTACCCTGCTGGGGCTCCTGGTACCCCTGGCACCCTCCGTGCCGTTGTTGCTGGGACTACGAACATTGGAAGGAATGGCGTTGGGTGGCATCCCGGCCATCGCCATTGCCTACCTCAACGAGGAAGTCACCAAGATTCACACTGCCTTGGCAGCGGGAACGTACGTTGCCGGGACTACCCTGGGCGGGCTGGCCGGGCGTTTGGTGGCCGGCCCCGTGGGCGAGCTCTGGGGCTGGCGGGCTGCAGCTTTGGCTGTATCCCTCCTCGCGACAGTCTCCGCTGTCCTCTTCCTGGTGCTTGTCCCAAAGCAAAGGCGTTTCAGCCCTGCTCCGGCGATGGGCTTTCGCGGAGCCCTCCGGACCTTGGGTGGCCACTCGAGCAATCCCAAGCTGGTGGCCTTGTATTTGCAGGCTTTCCTGCTGATGGGCGGCTTTGTGGCCGTCTATAACTACCTCGGATTCCGATTGCATGCAGAACCGTTTGGTCTCCCTGCCACCGTGGTCAGCCTCATCTTCCTGGCGTATTTGTCCGGCACCGTCAGCTCACGGTGGGCTGCGGGGCTCACCTCGAGGTTTGGCAGGCGGAATGTGCTCCTGACCGGGATCGCCGTCATGTCGTGCGGTTTGGCGCTGACGTTGATGGAGAACCTGGCAGCCACCCTTGCAGGGCTGGTGATCTTCACCGGAGGATTCTTTGCGGCCCATAGTGTCGGCTCAGGGTGGACGGGAACCATTGCCACCACAGGACGGGCCCAGGCAGCTTCCTTGTATAACCTGTCCTATTACCTCGGTTCCAGCGTCATTGGCTGGGCGGGTGGGCTGGCATTTCAGGCGTATGGCTGGCCCGCCTTGGCGTTGAGCGTCATCGCCCTTTCATTCACGACGGCGGCAGTCACCTTGGCAGTCCACCGGCCAGCGCGCCACTCCAGCTGATTTCGGGCGATCTGGTCCTACAATCGGAGGCATGACACAGGTCACGAAAGCCCGGGAACTGTCGTCGCCGGAACGTTTGCAGGCGTTTACCGATGCAGTCGTGGCGATTGCCCTGACTCTGTTGATATTGCCGCTCATGGAAAGCGTGGGTGAACTCGCGGACCACGACGGCACCACGGCCGAATGGTTGGCTGACGAACAGTACGCCCTCCTGGGTTTTGTCCTCAGCTTTGTGCTTATCGCCGTCTTCTGGGTTCATCACCACCGGCTCTTCCGGAAAGTCCACCGTATAGACACAGGCCTGCTGTGGTTGACCATCGCCTGGATGTTCACCATTGTGTGGATGCCTGTTGCCACCTCGCTGTCAACGCAGATGAAGGCGGACGGCGCCCAGGCTCTGGTCTACATCGGAACCCTCCTGGCCACCAGCCTCATGCTTTTGGCAGCGCGCTTGTACTTGCGCTACCACCCGGACCTCCACGATCTGGACCCGTTGGAGACACGGTCCGGAATCCGAGGCGGCTGCATCGTCGCAGGCTTGTTCCTGGCAGCCCTGCTGGTGGCCTTGATGGTTCCCGACGCGGGAAACCTGACCTTGCTGCTGATGCTGCTGAGCGGACCGCTTCAACACGTGGCCAGCCGTCGCGACCACGCAGCCCTCCAAAAGTGATGGTCGCCTGAAGAATTCACAGCCTATGATGGATGGAAGGCAATTTCAGGAGGATCCGTGAGCAACCCCACGAAGAATGTTCGGTCAAGCACGGGCAGCGCAGAGCCGCTGGACGCGATTGATGAACGGATTCTCGCAGCGTTGGTGGACGACGCCCGCATCTCCAACAAGCAACTGGCTGAACTTGTGGGGATCGCCCCCTCCACGGCCTTGATGCGCACCAGGGCGCTCTCCGAACGCGGAATCATTGAAGGCTTCGAGGCCGTGTTGAGCCTTCCGGCTATTGGCCGATCGGTACAGGCCCTCATTGCCGTTCGCCTCCGCGCACACGACCGCGACCAGATCGACCGCTTTACCGCGCGAGTCCCCAAGCTTCCGGCGGTCATTTCCACGTTCCACACCACAGGCTCGGTGGATTACCTTCTCCATATTGCCGTGGCCAACACGGACGACCTTCGCAACTGGCTTTTGGACAACCTCGCCACCGACCCCGTGGTGGGTCACACCGAAACCACCATGGTCTTCCAGCATATCCCGGGTAACCGGGGACCGCTGCCCGAATAAGGGCCGGCGCAGCGGCGTTCAGTCCCGCAAGGCCTTCCGAAGAGACACTGCCGCGAGCGCCAGTGCCGCCACGCCGCACACCGCAGTGAAAACCACGACGGCGGCGTGCAAGCCTAGCACCGCGACGGCCAGCCCCAAGCCAATCACTGGAACCGCGCTTCCCAGATACGTGATCACGTAGACGGTACTGATGACCTGCGCATGACGGGCCGCCTCCACTTTTCCGGCTACTTCGTTGAAAACCTGCCGGAAGGCAATTCCCTGGCCGGCCCCCGCAGTGATACTCGCGGCCACCAGCAGCCACGGACTGGACCACGCAGCGGCGGCCCCCACCAGAATTACCGATGCTCCCAGAACAGCAAGAGACACCGGGACAACGAAGCGCCCTCGCGCCCCCAGGAGCTGGCTCAGGGCCGAGGCCCCAAGAGTGACGCCCGCCAGCAGGCCGATCAATGGCCGCGAGTCGGCGTGGACCACGCTGGCGAAGTAGCCCGGAGCCAGGGACAAGCAGAAGCCAAACACAGCGAAGCTCAGGAAACCGGTGGCCGCCGCCATCCAGAACGCTCCGCGAGCGTCTCTGGAGATGGATGGCTTCCGCGGCGCAAGGACCTTGAGGGGCCTTGGACCCTGGGCCGGTGCGATGGCCGGCCGGGCCTTGAGTAACCACAAAGGAACCAGCGCAGCAAGCAACACGGCCGAATGGATGTAGTACGGCGTGCGGGTGGGGTCAGGCAGGAGCGAGAGGACACCGCCGATTGCGGGACCTGCAGCCACGCCACCTGCCGAGGACAACAGGGTAAACCGGGAAGCCCAATCAGGCCGTTGCGGCAACAACTCCCGCAAAGCAGCGGAGCTGGCTCCAGTGGCAAGGCCAACAGCCACGCCTTGCAATGCCCGGCCGAGGGACAAAGAAACAAGCGAGTCCGCATTCGCGAAAATTACTCCGCCCACCAAGCCGACCAGTATCGCCAGGACCAGTGCGGCCCGCCTGCCGATGTGATCCGACCAGTGGCCAGCCACCATGAGAACTGCCACGAGCGCAAGGACGTAACTGGAAAACGCCACTGTCACGTCCAGGGACGACATCCCAAGTTTGGCTTGCAGCAACGGGTAGAGGGGTGTGGCGAGATTGGCGCCCACCAACAACGTAAAGATCACAACGCCGGCCAGGACCAGCCTGGCCGTGGTGGAGGCATCCCATCCCATGCGTTCGGCGGTAGCCGGACGCATGCGGAGTTCGCTCAAGACAGTCATTTCCATGCCTTCGGACTCGGTGGCCGCCCTGCGTGATTCCTTCTGGGAGCGCAGTTTGGCTAAGTAATGATGGCAATAGAATGCAATGACGCTGATCTGCAAGGGCCACAAAAGTGTAAAAATTGATCAAAATACTCAAAGAAGTTCCCACCACGTGAGCTGGAGTGACCATTTGAACACCCTTGACCCTATGGACCTGAAGATACTCCTGGAGCTCATTAAGGACCCTCGCATCCAGATCGCAGAGTTAAGCGATGCGTTGGGCATAGCCCGCAACACTGCCCAGAGCCGCGTAAAGCGCCTGGCTCGCTCCGGCGTGCTGCAGGCGGCAGGGCGGGAAGTTGATCTTGAGAAGGTAGGGTACGACGTCGTCGCTTTCGTCACGATTGAAGTCACCCACCGGGAACTGGACGGCGTCATCGGCGCCCTGCGCCTGATTCCCCAAGTACTGGAAGTCCACGAAATCTCAGGGCGCGGAGATCTGTGGTGCCGGGTGGTGGCCACGGATACCCACAATCTGCAGTCCGCACTGCGCTCTGTCCTTCGCACCAAGGGGGTTATCAGGACTGAAACCGTGTTGGCCCTGCACACGCATATTCCCTACCGCACCGAACCGCTCATCGGAAGGATGGCCGCAGCCCCAACACGCGCCAGACAGGATGGCCAGCGCGCCGGTTCAGAGGACGGAACGGACTAGGATTTCAGGCATGGATTGGCTCTCACATATTTCCCAGATCAACTGGTTTGCCGTACTTCTGGCCTTCGTTTCAAGCATGGTGATCGGCTTTGTCTGGTACATGCCCGCCGTCCTTGGGCGCCGGTGGATGCAGGCAATCGGCAAGACCGAAGACGACCTCAAGAACATCGACGGCGGAGCGGGCATCTGGGTGCCCATGATGGTGGCTGCGGCGCTGACCAGCATCCTCCTCGCCATCCTCATCAGCGCCTTGGACATCAACACTTTCGTAGCGGGAGGCTTCTTCGCCTTGGTTGCGTCCGTGGTTTTCCGCGCCGGTGGCCATGTCATCCACAACGGCTTCGCAGGGCGCCCGTCGGTAGTAACTGTGATCGACTCCGGCCACGACATCGTAGCCATGACCATTGCGGGCGCCATCATCGGAGCCATGCAGTAGCGTTCAACCAGTGACCATCATCGACAACGCCGTATACGTAGACGGCGTACGCACAGCAACCCCGCACAACCTCGAGCAAACGTTTGAGACGTTGGCGGAGCATGGCGGCATGGCATGGATTGGCCTGTACCGGCCCACGAAGGACGAGATGGCCGCCGTCGCCCACGAGTTCGGACTTCACGAGCTGGCCGTGGAGGACGCAGTATCGGCGCATCAACGGCCCAAGCTTGAGCGGTACGACAACAACCTGTTTACCGTTCTCCGCCCCGCCCGGTACCTGGACGACACCGAGTCGGTAGAGTTCGGCGAACTGCACATCTTCACAGGAAAGAACTTTGTGGTGACCATCCGCCATGCCGAAACCGGCGGAGTCGCCAGGGTCCGGCACCGCCTCGAACAGCGTCCGGACCTTCTCTGCCACGGGCCCGAAGCGGTGCTCTACGCACTTCTTGACCAGGTGGTGGACGATTACGCACCCGTTGTGGCGGGCCTTGAGAATGACATCGACGAAATCGAAGATCAGCTTTTCAGCGGCGACAGCGCCGTGTCACGCCGCATCTACGAACTCGCCCGCGAAGTCATCCAGTTCCAGCGGGCCATCCAACCGCTCCCGGACATGATGGCCCTGCTGGAGAAGGGTTTCGAAAAATACGGTGTGGACATCGAACTGCAGCGCTCACTGCGCGACGTTGAGGACCACGTTCAACGTGTCATCTCCCGGGTGAACTCGTTCAGGGACCTCTTGCAGAATGCACTCACGCTGGATGGAACCTTGACGGCCAACCGCCAGAACGAGGCCAGCGCCGCACAAAACGAACAGGTCAAGAAGATCTCCTCCTGGGCTGCGATCCTCTTCGCACCCTCCTTTGTTGCCGGCGTCTACGGCATGAACTTCGACCATATGCCCGAGCTGCATTGGGATTTCGGGTACCCGCTGGCTGTGGCCCTCATGTTCGGCGCGGCCCTGCTGATGTACCTCATCTTCAAGAGAAAAGGCTGGCTGTGACACCTCCTTCAAGGCCTGCTCCCGGCACTGCGCGGGAGGCTGCCAGGACTTTGATGGACGGCATGGAGAACGACGCCGCGGGCTCGGGTTTCGAGCTTGAGTCCAGCCAGCGCCAAGCAGCCGAGCGACTGGCCGCCTTTGGCGCCCAGATTGCGGGCCGGCGTCGCACATTTTCCCCAAAGGCACCGCGAAGCATCTACCTGCACGGACCCGTGGGCCGCGGCAAGACCTGGCTGATGGACAGCTTCCACGCGCGGTTGGGCCTGCGGACCAGGCGAGTCCACTTCCACGATTTCTTCCGCAAGCTTCATGCGGGGACACGTGGGTTGGACGCCGTTAACGGAACCGCCATCCAACACTCAATTGACGCGCTGCTGGCTGACACAGACGTGCTCTTCTTTGACGAGTTCCATGTGCATGACGTCGGCGACGGCATGTTCATTTCCCGGCTGCTCCGGACAGCCGCGCAACAACGCGTTCCGTTGGTGGTGACCTCGAATTACGCGCCTGACGACTTGCTGCCCAATCCTCTGTGGCATGACCATTACCTACCCACCATCGAGGCCATCAAGGAGATGATGGACATCGTGGAAATCAATGGCTCGTGGGACTTCCGTCGTTTTCCCGCCGACGGGTCCACCTCGGGCACTGGCTTTGAGGCATTCGGCTCAGGGCGCATCATCTCCCCCGGCACGCCCGGACAACTTGGACGCCTTGGCTTGTTCCGGCCACCGCCATCCCAAAGACGGGTGCTCAGCCCAACCACCCAGCCGATCGTCGTCAAGAACTCGGACCCCGATCTCCTCTGGGTATCTTTTGAGGAGCTATGTGGTGGGTTGACGTCCACCTCCGACTTCCTGGCGTTGGCTGACGCCTACACGACGTGGGTCATTGACGATGTCCCGTCACCCTCCATCACCGACTCTGCGTCCGCTCCTGCCTGGCAGCGTTTCAGCAACGTGGTGGACGTCCTTCATGATCAGGACATTCGGCTGTTCCTGATCGGCCAAGGACCCCTCGACTGGGATATCGGTGCCACCGGCAATATCCTCCCCGTGGACCTGGCACGCATCGCTAGCCGGCTGGCATTGCTGGGGCGTTCCAGCGTGGACGATTCCCCGGCACGCGAAGAGGCCGCCGGAAGCTAAACTTCCTGCGGCCTCTCTCCAAAAAGTGGTTTGACGCGGACAGCTAGATAACGCCGCCGGCTGCGGACGGGGCACTGGCATCGTTTCCGCCATCGCCCACAGTTTCGCGGGCGACGTAGTTCTCGATGTCGAAGAGGTTCTCCGCCCGTTCAGTGATGTTCAGCAGCGTGGTCATGGACGCGACCTCTTCAACCTGCTCCTTCAGGAACCAGAGCATGAACTGCTCACCCAGAGCATCTCCTTCTGCGCGGGCAACACGGAACATTTCCTCAATGTTCCGGGTGACTTCCTTCTCCTGCTCCAAGGCCAGTGCGATGGGTTCCTTGGCGTTGGTGAAGTTGTTGCGCACGGGTGCGATGCCAGGGATTTCCACGTGCACGTTGCGGTCCAGCATGTACTGGACCATCATCATGGCGTGGTTGCGCTCCTCAAGGGATTGCCGGTAGAAATGCCGGGCAAGCTGCGGCAAGTCCTCGCCGTCAAAGTACACAGCTACTGCGATGTATTGCTGGGAGGCCGCAAACTCATTGGCGACCTGGGCGGACAACAGCTCATTGAAAGTCTTCTTAGCCATGGCTCGATCCTACAGGCGGGCAATGACACTTTTGATGGTGAAGTTCACCACAGCTCAGGGCAGCAGTGAAGCGATCAATACGCCTGCAGCGGAGGCCAGAACGCTCGCGGCCATTGACCCCATGGCGTTGACAAGCGCCAGTCCTGCCCTGCCACTTTGGACCAATCGGATGGTCTCCAGGCTGGACGTGCTGAAGGTGGTGTAGCCACCCAGAAATCCTGTGCCTAAAACCAGGAGGAGGGATTCCGGTGCTTGGCCGCGCATGACAAGACCAGCAAGAAAGCCGAGCAGCAGGGAACCCGAGATGTTGATAATGATGGTTCCCCAAGGGAGCGCCGTCTTGAGGCGCGAGCGGACCAGTCCGTCGATGACGAACCGAACCCCTGCGCCGGCTCCACCAGCCAGAGCGAGCAGAACCACCGTCATTGGTTCCGCCTGTGGTGCCATGCGCCAAGCCAGATACCGGCAGTGGTGGCTACTGCGCCGCCCAGGAGGCTGGCCAGAAGGTAGCCCGCGGCCGCAGGGGCTGCACCCGCAGCGAAGAGATGGACTGCGTCCAGCGCCAATGTGCTGTAGGTGGTGTAGGCGCCCAAGAACCCCGTTCCCAGGGCAAGGCGCAGGACGCGGCGATTACCGACGTCGGGTCCGCTGCGGGAGAGTCCTTCCAGCAACGCGCCTAGCGCCAAAGCACCCGTCAGATTGATGACCAAGGTGGGAAGTGGCCACGCACCTGGCGCCGGGATCACTAATCCAAGGCCATACCGCGCCAAGGCACCCAGCACGCCGCCCGCCGCCACGATGCCGATAAATCTCCAGTGCAAGTGGACCGGACGCTTGGCCTCAGTCGTCATCATCATCCGGAACCCGGGGGTTCACCGGGATGACCAGTACCGGCAGGTCCTGGCGATGGAACAGTTGCCGGGCCACGGAGCCGGCCGTCAGGTCCTTAAAAGCCGCCGACAGCGTGTGCTCCCGCGTGCCCACCACGAGCATCGACGCGCCTATGTCCTTGGCCTGGCGGGCCAAGGCCTGCGCCGGCTCACCTGCCAGACGCACGATGGACCACGCCACGCCTCTCCCTGCCAGCTGCGAGGCAATGGCAGTTTTCAACTCCTCAGGAATCCAGGGAGCATCGTCATCAACCCCGTCAGGATCAATGGGCGCAGCCGGACCCCCGGCGCTGCCATCCACCGGATACACCGTGACATCGGCAAATGCACACACGAGTGGGAGGCCCGCAGCGGCAGCTACTTGTGCTGCCTGCTCGACGACCACCGGACGCTGCCCCGGCATCACACCCACCAGGATGGGACCTGACATGCTGTTGGATGCCTCGGGAGGAGGTGCTGGGGGCTCAGTCACACGGCAATTCTACGACGCCGGCTGTAGCTCACGGACGACGACGACGCCCGGACCACAAACCATGGACCAACGGAATGACGGACAGGATCATGAGCACGTTGCCGAGCACCGCGTCGTCAGCCCTCACCACGGATCCTGCAATCAGGAGCGCCCCGAAGACCAGGGCGGCTACAGCCCTGCGCGCCGTGACGATGAGCCTCTCCATTTGTCGTTCGAGGCGACGATTGCCCACTTCCAGGGCACCGTCCTCGATTTGGTTGATCAGCCCGTCCAGCCGTTTCGGTAAGCGCAAAGCAACTGTTGCGGCATCCAGAGCCTGGGACGCGACGTCGTTGACGATGTTGCCACGTTCGTCGCGGAGTAGCTGTGCTGCGTAGGGTTCCACCGCGTCCCACAAATTGAAGCGGGCATCCAAGGAACTGCATACGCCGGACGTCAGCGACATGGCACGGATGATGAGGAGAAAGTTCTCCGGCAGCTGGAAGGGCAACGAACGAATGACAGCGCCGAACTCGGAGCCAAAGTCGCGGAATTCCCGCGGATCCACATCGCGGAGCTCTGCGAACCCCATTCCTCCAAACCGTGAGAAGAGCTGGGTCATGGCACGCTGCAGCTCTGCTGTGTCAGCAGATGGCATCAGCACACCAACGTCGCTGATGGCGGACACCAAGCCCTTGCCGTCCCGGGAGGCAGCAACAATCAGGAGCTTCCTCAGCCCGCTCCGGGTCTTTGGCGGGACCTCCCCCATCATGCCGAAGTCGATGAATGTTAGTTTCCAGGGTCGCTCGCCGGATGCGCCGGCCATGGGCGTGACAAAGATGTTCCCGGGATGTGGATCCGCATGGAAAAAGCCGTTCGTGAACAGCTGGTCAAACATCACGGATGCAAAGACCGGCGCCACAGTCGCTGGGTCAATTCCGGCCATCCGCAATGATTCGGTGTCGGTGATCTTGATGGCAGTGACATCTTCGAGGGTAAGCACGCGTCGCGTTGTCCTTTCCCACACGACTCCGGGCACAGTCACCCTCTGGTCACCGGCGAAATCCGCTGCGAAACGCTCGGAATTTGCGGCCTCGTTAAGGTAGTCGATCTCCTCAAGGCTGGTCTGCGCAAACTCCTTGATCAGGGCAGGCACATCCGCCCGATCCGATACGAGGCGGATACGGCTCAGCCATCCGCCTACTTTGCGAAGAGCCGCCAGATCGACGTCCACAATGGTATCGATGCCCGGCCGCTGAACCTTAAAGACCACGCTGCTGAGCCCGGTGTCCTCCGCATTTCCGGCCAGAAGCTTTGCCCGGTGGGCCTGCCCGAGTGAAGCGGCAGCTATAGGTGTCTCTTCAACCGAGGCGAACACTGTCTCCAACGGCGCACCCAGCTCAGCTTCAGCCAGTAAACGTATCTCCGAAAATGGCACCGCCGGGACTTCGTCCTGGAGCCCTTCAAGTTCGGCCGTGATCTCAGGTGGCAGGACGTCCAGCCTGGACGACATGAACTGGCCCACCTTGATCATCAGGCCACCAAGTTCCACAGCCAAGTCATGGAAGCGCTTCGCAAAGCCCCTCATCCGCTGGGCGCGGTTGCGATCAGAGACCCACCGCAGACCCACCCGGGGCAGGAACAACTCAAACCACCACGTGACGGCGAGATTCCATGAAGCAAACCGCAGGATCCGACGATATCGGGTGCGGGCGTCCCCTGCGCCCGGTGTTGCACCTACCCGGTGGCGACGATCCAACGTCACCGCCCTCAGTCCTGTGCGAGGATCGAGTACAGCCTGCGGCGAGCCTCTTCCAGCACTGCAACGGCCTCCTGAACCTGCTTGGGCGTCCCTGTGCGGCCAACCTGTGCTGCGGCCTGCGCAAGGTCCACGCCAGCTTTGGGCAAGGCAGCAAAACCCGGGCCCGAACTGGTGCCCACGGAGTCCCACGGCGCGGATGCCTCGGCACTGGCCACGTCTTCCCGACCCGCTTCGGTCAAGGAGTAGATTTTGCGTCCGCTTGATTCTTCGGCATTGACGAAGCCCTCATCTGCCAGCAATTGCAGGGTGGGATAAACGGAGCCGGCACTGGGCTTCCAGTTGCCACCGCTGCGCTCCTCGATTTCCCGGATGATCTGATACCCGTGCATGGGCCGCTCGGCAAGGAGTGCCAGAATAGCCGTCCGTAACTCCCCCCGGCCGGCACGGGTGCCGGCACGCTTCTCGAAGCGGGAGCGAAACTCTTCGACAGCCTGCCACATGCCATCCAGGTTGTTGCCCATAAATCCGTTTGCAGGGAATGAATTATGCATCTTGCTCACCTCGGGGACGTCGCGAACGATACTGAACGATAGTTAACGATATACCCAAGGGGTCTGCTGGGTTAAGCACAGGACCGGACAACACTTCTGGGTGGTGTCGCCCGGCCCCGGCCGCGGATCTTTGGGGCTGCCCCGGCAAACGAGGGGGATCATTAGCCGGCGCAGGGGATCCGCTGGGTTCAGTAAAGACGAACCGGCTATGCCCGCACACGAGTAGTAGGTACTCGTCTTTTACAGCGGCTGGGACCCGGCACTACCTGCATCCTGATCGCTCCGAGGATTGGCGCGGCTGGAATTATCCCGGGAAATTTGTGGAGCTAAGGAGATTCGAACTCCTGACCTCTTCGATGCGAACGAAGCGCTCTACCAACTGAGCTATAGCCCCTGGACCGGTGGTGGGCACCCGGCCAGTGTCCCTAGGCTACAAACTTTCCTTGCGCTTTTCCAACCACGACACGAAGGTCTCAGTCCCGATCCTTTGCTCCGGGATCAGGTTACGGCCGGCACGCAGGAAAGCGCCCATCGCGCCAGGCAAAGGCAACTGCACAATCCTGCCCCGCGCACCCGTTACGGCCTTCCAGGACACCGCCATCGCCCTCATGTCCAGCACGTCCGGACCGCCGATGGTGCGGACCCTGTGCAGCTGGGAAGAAGGTTCCTCCACGGCTTCCAGCAGCAAGACCTTCGCCACGTCCACGGGAGAAATGCTCTGGAAACCCACACCCTTGAAAACAGGAATAACCCGCACTTTCGCAGCGGCCGCGAAGACAGCCGCCACCAAGCTGTGAAATTGCGTCGCTCTCACCACCACCGTTTCCAATGTCGACTCAGCGTATTTCTGTTCCTTGGCTGCTTTTGTCGCATAGTAATCAAACGTGCTCTGGTCGCAATTGATGATGGACAGGGCCACGGCCTTTACAACCCCTGCCCGGTTGGCCGCGGCCAGAAGCCTGGCACCGCCGTCGGCGAAATGCTTTTGCGCCTTGCCAAACTGCCCTTCAAGGCAGTCGATCACGACGTCGGCACCCGCCAATGCGTCTGACAGACCATCCCCTGTGGTGACGTCGCCCGCAAAGTAGCTGGCTACATCGTGATGCCTGTTCGATCCTGTCGGGGGCACGTGGCGGGACAGGACTGTGACGGAGTGCCCGGCAGCCAGGGCAAGCCGGACAACCTCGCGGCCCACCTGACCGGTTCCACCAGCCACGCAGATGCTGGTCATCGGAAATTACGCGCGGCGGCGCTGCAGGACGTCGTCCAGATTGCTCAGGGCGCTCTGACCCTTGACCGACGCCGCCGACATCGCAGCAGCATCCATCTGATCAACGCCCTGTTTCAGCACAGGCTTGCCAACTGGCTTGGGAGCCTCAGGGAGATCCAAGGGCTCGGGAGCAGGCCTCGGGGCCTTGGCGGCATCAACGTAGGTGGGCTTGGGAACCGAAACCGGCTGCCAACTGGAACCCCTCGTGTCTTCGGCCGCTTGTGCAGACGTGTCTCCAGCCGCCACGGCAACTGCCAGCGCAGCCTCACGAAGCTCCACAGCGGACAGGCGCGCAGCCTCACTACTACTGGCCTCGGCGTCGAAAACAGTGGTTTCCTTCGACTCGACGGCCGGCTCTTTCGGCAGATAGCGCGCGGGAGTGGGGATGCGCGATGCCTGGGCTGCACGGCGCGCACGTCGTTCGCGCAGATCCCGAAGAGCAAGCCTGCGCAGAATCACGACAGCGAAGACCGCCCCAATGAAGGACACCAACGGCAACCAAAAGGATCCCGTGCGGAAAAGCAGAAGCACCCCGGAAATCACTGCCGTCAAAAGCAGCGCTGCACCGGACAACGCCAGAGTGCACCGCGCGTAACGAATCGTGAAGGGGGTAACGGGCGTTGGTATGGCGGACGACTCTGCCACGCGGGAATCCTGCGGCGAGGCCTGTGCTTTGCTGTGCATGGTCTCCATCGGTTTCTCCTGCTGAGGTGCCAAAGTCAATACCACCCCTGCCTGCGGTTCGTCTGGTTCGTCGTCGAATGCCTCTGCTGGCACAGTGGCCGTTTGGACTTGTTGCCGGCGGTTACGCAGAACGTAAGGCGCCACCCAGACCATCCACAGCGCGACAGTGACCACGAGTATCACTGAGCTGCTGAGAGGGAAGTCCACATTCAAAACCGTAGAAGCAAATCCCCGGGGGTGGCGGCATTGCGCCCGGTGTGTCGTCGGCGAGTCCGCAAATGACTGGAGATACGGTCGAAAAGCCTTATGACCTGCCCGTTTGTCCTTGGAGCCACCTGCGCAGGAGCCCCTCGGGAACCTCGTCCGATGTCAACGCAAATGAACGGTGGTCAGCCCATTCCCCGTTGATGTGCAGATACCGTTCACGGTAACCCTCGTCACGGAATCCGAGCTTCTCCACCACCCGGAGGCTGGGGCCATTCTCCGGCCTGATGTTGATTTCCATCCGGTGAAGTCCCAGCACCCTGAAGCAGTGGTCCGTGGCCATGGCCACCGCTGTCGGAGCAATTCCGCGGCCCGCCCGCTCCTGATCAACCCAATACCCCAGTGTGGCCATCATGGCCGATCCCCACACTATGGACGACACCGTCAATTGCCCCACGATGCGCGGCTCCCGGAAACCGGGAGTCCGTTCGACGATGACAAACGGAAGGGCCGTGGACTGGCGGGCCTGATCGTTCAGGGACCCCACCATCTGACGGTAACTGGGCAGGCGCCCACCCGGTGCCGGGTTGGACGCCTCCCATGGTGCGAGCCATTCACTGTTCTTCGAGCGGACTTCAGACCATTCCCGCTTGTCGCGGTAACGAATGGGCCGAAGAAGCAAGTCTCCGCTTTCCAGCGTTACCGGCCAGATCGCAGAGCCGTACATCCGGTGTTACTTGGGAAGCGCAGCGGTAAAGGTCGGCAGCCACTCACGAAGCTCGGGACCGAGATCCTCACGTTCGCACGCGAGCTCAATGCATGCCTTGAGATAGCTGAGCTTGTCACCGGTATCGTAGCGACGGCCGCGGAAGACGACACCGTACACGCCGTAGCCTTCGCCCTCGCCAGCAGCCAGGACCTCCAGCGCATCAGTCAACTGGATCTCTCCGCCGCGCCCCGGAGCTGTCTTCTCCAGGACATCAAACACGGCGGGATGCAGCACGTAACGGCCGATCACAGCAAGGTTGGAGGGAGCCTCTTCCGGGGAAGGCTTCTCCACGAGCTGCTTGATGCGCACGTAGCCTTCTTCGCCGATCTCCTCTACATCCGCGCAGCCGTAGGCGCTGATCTTGGAGGGTTCAACTTCAATGAGGGCCACAACTGACCCACCGGTCTTCTGCTGGACAGCGATCATTTCGCTCAGGAGGTCCTCGCGGGCGTCGATCAGGTCATCACCCAGAAGGACAGCGAAGGGTTCATAGCCCACGTGCTGCTTGGCGCGGAGGACTGCGTGGCCCAAACCGTTGGGGTCACCTTGGCGGACGTAGTGAATGTCACCCAGGTTGGTGGCGGACTGAATAGCTTCAAGCTTGGCGGTGTCACCCTTTTCAGCCAGGGTCGCCTCCAGCGCCGGCACGCGGTCAAAGTGATCCTCCAAGGCACGCTTGCTGCGTCCGGTGATCATCAGGACGTCATGCAAGCCAACCTTTACGGCTTCTTCGACGACGTACTGGATGGCCGGCTTGTCAACCACTGGCAGCATTTCCTTCGGCATCGCCTTTGTTGCAGGGAGGAACCTGGTGCCAAGACCCGCTGCGGGGATGACGGCCTTACGGACAGCATTGTTATCAAGAGTCACGGGACTAATGTAACGGAAGGAATACATCAACGGCTAAACCCTCGCCGCACCGTTAGCACATTTGGATCGCGGAACTGATGGCATACGCGGCTTACCAGGACGAACAACACCTCACGATCGGACACAGATGGCATCCAAGGAAGACATCCGCAGTAGCAGGCGCCTGCACCGGCGGACCCTGACTCCGGAACAGATAGCAGAGGCGGGCGAATCCATTGCCGGGCATGGAACAGCGTGGGCTGCGAGGACTTCACCAGGCTCAGGCGCAACGTTTGCCGTCTATGTCGGAGTCGCCTTCGAGCCACCCACCCTGCCCCTGATCACGTCCCTCCATGACGCTGGCCACCGGGTTCTACTGCCCGTTTGCGAGCCGGGCAGGCAGCTGAGCTGGGTCTTCTGGACGCCCGGCACGAACTTTGCCCGATCTGCCTACGCACCCATCGACGAACCTGTTGGCGAACGCCTGGCGAGCTCCGTGATAGCCGGGGCTGCCGGTATCTTCATGCCCGCTACAGCAGTTGACCGGGATGGCAACAGGATCGGCCAGGGCGGCGGCTACTACGACCGCCTGCTCCAGGGTCTGGATGCTTCCGGCCAGCGACCACCCACTATCGCTGTGGTGTACGACGACGACGTGTTGCCTCCGGGTTCGATTCCCGCCGAAGCCTTTGACCGCCCGGTGCGCGAAGTCCTTACCCCTTCCGGCGTCGTCCAGCTCGGCGTCGCATCTGAGGGGTCCTGACTGCACTGTGCCGTCGGGTGAGTTCCGGCACACTCACTGGCACGCTCCCGGAGTCCGGATGATAGAATTGGCACTCAGGCCCTGCGACTGCTAATGCGGATGTTCTCCGCTGACGCTGCACAGGACCTGAACTTTGTCCTGAAGGAGGATTTCAGTGCCCACATACGCATACGCCTGCAAAGACTGCGACCATGCCTTTGACATCGTCCAGTCGTTCTCTGACAGCTCCCTGACAGAGTGCCCCGAGTGCAAAGGTTCGCTTCGCAAGAAGTTCAACAGCGTTGGCGTCGTCTTCAAGGGCTCCGGGTTCTACAGGACTGATTCCCGCGATTCCAAGGGCAGCACGGTTTCCGCCGCTCCGGCAGCGTCCCCTGCTGCTGCTGCCGCTCCGGCACCAGCAGCGAGCTAGGACTCTTCCTTTTCCACATACGGCCTCAAGCTACTGTCAGGCCGTCCGGTCCGCTGGCTAACGTGGCGGCATGCCACAGAAGTCCCGTAGCGCGCTCCTTGCCCGCGCTGAACGCTCAGCATCAGCTGCCATGCCTCTGCCTCCCGTCACGAATTCCCGTCCGCCAGGAACCGTTTATCGGGGCGAAACCTTCTCCCGGGGCAAACCCTTCAACCGCGTTGCGCGCCGGAACCCGGTTCAGGCATCACGCTCTTGGATTGCACGCAATCGTCGGCTGACAGTGGCACTCCTGCTGTGCCTCGCCACTGGCATCGCAGTCCAACAGATGACTCCGGAGTCCCAACTGCGGGTCAATGTACTGGTCGCAGCCCGAGACCTTCCAACGGGCACCAGCCTCACCGAATCCGACTTTGCGAATGTAGCTGTAGCCCCGGAGCTGGCTGTCTCCGGATCCGTAACAGACGCGGGAGTCCTGGTTGGACGCCAGCTCGCGTCGCCACTCGGCAAAGGGCAGATCCCTGCTGAATCCAACCTCCTGGGACCTGGGCTGCTCACGGGAGCCCCCTTGGGCTCGGCAGCAGTCCCGCTACGGATGGCTGACCCCTCGTCCATTCAGCTGCTCTCCCCCGGCCAGCTCGTAACGGTGGTGCTCACGTCAGCGGGTTCCTACGACGAGCCCAAACAAAGCGAGGTACTGGCCGGCCCCGTTCCCGTCCTCTGGACTTCGGCCCACGGGGGCAAGGCCGGAGAATGGCTCGGGACAAGCGACACTGAGGGGCTGGTAGTGGTGGCAGCCGATCCCCAGCAAGCAGAAAAGCTTGCCGGCGCGTCAACGCAGGGCAAGCTCTTCTTTGTTTTGGTCAGTCCGTGATCAGCGGAGCAATTGCCGCAGGCAAGTCAGCCCCAATGCGGCGGCTTTTGCTCCTTCAGCCACTGCTCATGATCGTATCCGGGCTCGTCGCCCCACTGCCGGGGATCGTCCTCTGCAGCCTTGGTGGGAAGAATCCCGCCAGTGCCGGGCTTGGACGCGGACGCCTTGGACCCGGCTCTTTCCTCCGGAGCGGCATCGACCTGTGCGCCGGACTCAGCGGCTGCGTCGTCCGTGCCGGTTTCCTGTTCCATCTGTGGTGCTTCTTTCCCGTTCTCTATGACGTTGTTCGCGTGGCCCGCAGCATCGTGGACTTCGCCCTCCGCTTGCCCGGCCGAACTGTGGGCGTAGCTTGGTTGCCCTTTATCCAATGTCAATTGTTCAACATCCATGTCCAGGAAACCATGCTGGGGGGAAGCAGGCCTCGGGATGTGGTTCTCCAGCCCGAGGTAGGATCCAATCCGATCTGCACAGGACGAGGGATCCGTAAAGACCTCGATCGTCCACAGCGACATATAACGCCAGCCCATTCGTTCAAGCAGCTGCGGGCGCAGGCGGCTGCGTTCGCGGACGCTCATGCGCCGGTAGCGTTCCGTTCCGTCGGACTCGATGGCCACGGGAGTAGGGATCTCCGCACCTTCCCGGCCAATCGTATGGACGGGATCCGCTGCGGCAGCGATATCCAGCACGCCATCGTAAAGGTGCCAGACCCTGGCTCCCCGGGCACGCAGGCGTTCACCGAGATCAGCCACCAGGGGATCCTCCCCCAGCGCCTGCTCACTGGCAACAGCGCGGGATGCAGGCGTTCCGAGGTTGCTGTTTCCGGAGAGTTCCCGGTCCAGCAGTTCGTAGAAGTCCACCGCTCCATGAGCCAAGCGGTCAAGGTCCAGATCCTCGGGGCGGAAGCAACTCAGAACGTGCATGGAGCGGCGCGCACGGGTCATCGCCAGGGCGAACCGGTTCCGGCCACCTTCAACGGACAATGGGCCGAACGAATGCAGGGCACGGCCGTGGGGAGTACGCCCGTAACCCAGCGAGAAGATCACGTGATCCCGCACCAAACCTTGGGCGCGCTCGAGGTCCACTACACGGAAAGATTCCGGACCGGCTCCAAAGAATGCGGACAGCAACGAATGGTTGGGCAACTGAAGCCTGATGGCCTCGCCAATACGGGCGGCGTGACGCAGGCTGGCCGTCACCACGGCCAAAGACGTCCGGGGCCGCAGCCTGGCGTGCTCAAAGACCAGGTCCACCACGCGGTTGACCTCGGCGGTGACCGACTCGACGCCCTCGTGGTCGGCACCCGGGAGCCCGGTGCCATCGGGAATGTACTCCACATGAATGGAACGATCCAGGCCGGTGACCGAGTTGCCGTCCGGCAGCCTGCGCAGGCCGCCGTCGTAGTAGTTCTTGCTCAGCTGGAGGATCAGGTCCTCATCCACAGCCCGGTAGACCCAGTTCAGCTGCCACGTAGGCAGCACCCGGGCCAAAGCCTTATAGGCGCTGTCCACGTTCTCATGGCTGGCAACTCCAGCTACTGGAGGCTCCACAGCCACACTGAAGGTGCGGGCATTGGCAATTTTTGCATCACCGAAAGCCACTACCTGCGGCGCCCGGGCTATCGCGGGAAGCACTGCCTGCAGTGAGGTCGACTCTGCGTCGATGACCACCACAGCGTCAAACTTCTGCTCGGCCGGAAGAACGCCGGTCAGCAGATACGGGCTGACGGACCACACCGGAACCAGGAGGGGTACGAGGTCGGGCGCTTGGGCGCTGAGCGCCGGCAAGGTAACCCGGCCGTCCTTCAGCAACGCCTTGAGGAGCTCAGCCTGCCTGGGGTGCTCCAGGAGGCCCTGCCGCCACTTCTGGGCCAATTGCCACCGCAGCCGCGCGGCTCCACTGGCAATGTGTGCTTGGTCCGCCAACCGGTACTCGGCTTCGAGGCGCCGCAAGGAGTCGCCGTCAGACATGGCAAGGTAGTCGTCCCCGCTGATCATGGCTTCCAAAGCGGACTGCCACCAGGCAAGGTCCAATTCCGCAGCAACAGAGGACGCAGGAACTTCACGGGCAGCCAAATCGGACAGCAACTCGCCCAAGCCGTGCTCGCGCATTTCCTCGATCAGGAGTGTGCGCTCGGGAAGGGTTTCCAAGGTAGAAGTGTCTGCAACAAGCCGTTCCAGCCGCTCCATCAACTCCAGATACGGGGTCCCATGCAGCAAACCTCCCGCGCTTGTGTGCTTCAGGGCATCACCCAAGCGATGTAGTTCACCGTCCAGTTCCCGGTACAAAGCACCGAGGTCAGCAAGGCCAGAAGGAACGGCAGGGTGACGTTGCGTGGTGGCGTAGCCTGCCCAGAGGGCCCGCTGCTCCTGGACCAGGACCAGTGAACTGTGGAGGTCTGCGATGTGCACACCGGGCCGCACGTACTCTTTGGCTACCCGGCGCAGACGGGACCGCTGCATGGAGGGCATCTCAAGGTTGCGCTCACGGCGCCAAGCGGAGCTCGCGGTGGCGGATATCAGATCATGCACCGGACGGTCGAAGATATCAGGCGTGAACTTGTCCAGGCTCTCCCGAACGGCAATGAGCAGTTCGAGCTGGGCGCCCCACTCCGTGAACGTTTCCCCCAAACGAATTTCGGCGTGATCGGACAACTGCTTCATCCGGTCCCGCAGCACCGGCAGCTTTTCTTCTGCCAAACGGGCTAGCTGCTGGGCTTCCTCAGTCTCCTTGCGGGTGACCAGCCGCGCCCCATACCAAGGGCTGGAAGTGGACGCCCGGCTGAAACTGCCCAGTTCGGCAGCGCGACGCAAACGGCCCGCGAGTTCCTCACGGTCCTTGATGTTGTCCAGGACGCTGCGCTTCAAGCGGACCGTCGTTGAGGGCGCGGGGTGGATTGACGTCAGCTCAGCAAGCGATTGCATGGCCTGGTAAGGAGAGCATCCCCAGCGCTCCCGGACGTTATGCAGCGAGGCCACATGGTCCATGAGTGCATGGCGGTGACCGGTCAGAGTCTGGTGCAGGTTGCCCAACTGCGGTTCGAGTGCCTTCTCGTTCCGCATGATGGCCCGGACCAACTGCCCCTTAAGCTGCTGCGGCGTGGTTCCGTTGCCAGGGCGGAACAGCATCGATTCAAGGCCGAGTGATTCCAAATGGGCGGAAAGGCCTGCGAGGCTGGACTGCCTGTCCCCTACCACGAGCACGGATTTGCCTGCGCTGACCAACGCACCTATGGCATTAATGGCAGTCTGTGTCTGGCCGCTCCCGGGTGGGGTACTGACCACCAGTGAGTCACCGGCGCGAACAGCATCCACCACGTACTGCTGGTCCGTGTCGGCGTCGAGCAAGAGAAGTTCATCAGCCGGATCGCGGACATCAAGGCTGGGGAACCTGCCCGCCTTGATGGCCTCGGGCTCAATGTCGCCGCCGTTCGCTGCCAACGACAGAGCCGCGACTGTGGGGTTGTTCGTATTGATCCAAGGATCGTCGAGATTGCCCGACAGGTCGGCGAGCGTGGTCACCAGCAGGTTGAACTCAACATCGGCACCGTGGATTGGCTGCACGAGCGTGGACAGGCGATCCAGCACCGGCTGGGGATCGAACCTCGCGGTGTTGTAGGCCATCCTCGCTACCGCGTTGACATCAAAGACGATGCCGTGGACGGTCTTGAGGTGACGCACCAGCGCCGGGTTCATGCGTGCTTGCTCAGTCAGCTGGAGTTCGAAGTCGTCCTCACCGGGCCTGACCGTCAGGACAATGGAGGTGAGCATCACAGGCGCGGAAACTCGCTGAGGCTTGCCGCCCACCGCGGACGTCCACACAACGGTACCGGCGGACAAATAGCCGGCTTCGATACCGCGGTCATTGCTGAGCTCAAAAATCTTGGACCGGATGTTGCGCGCTGCGCGGGCCGCCACCAGGTACTGTTGCCGATCCCTGATCAGGGTAGAGAGGCGTGTTCGGCGGCCTGCCAGCAACTGGGCAAGCCCGGACGGGTGCGCGTTGCTGAGGTCGATGGCGCCTTCGGGCGTCTTGACGAAGCGCAGCATCGTGTCCGCCCCGGTGACGGGCTTAAGACCAGACAGCCATTTACGGAGCTCTTCGGAGCCCTCTTCCTGGCCTTGACCTACTGACACAACTTCTGCCTTCTTTTCTGTACTAGCTTTAGACGCCTTGGACCATACCGGCATACTTTCGAGGGTAGCGGGAATACGCGGTCAGCCCGTTCCGCAACGCTGTTCCGACCCGAAATTCGCCGTCATTTCACAGGTGCCTGCCGTTTTTCACGGATCGAGCACACCTGAGGACTTCAAGCAAAGTGGCCGGCTTCCAGAGGAAGCCGGCCACTCAGAATGCTATTCCCACTCGATGGTTCCCGGTGGCTTGCTGGTGACGTCCAGTACCACGCGGTTCACTCCATCCACCTCATTGGTGATGCGGTTGGAGATCCGGGCCAGGAGGTCGTAGGGCAACCGCGACCAGTCTGCCGTCATGGCGTCTTCGGAAGACACCGGACGCAGAACGATGGGGTGACCGTAGGTCCGGCCATCGCCCTGAACGCCAACGCTGCGAACGTCTGCCAGAAGCACCACGGGCATCTGCCAGACGTCGTTGTCCAAGCCAGCGGCGGTCAGCTCTGCGCGGGCAATGGCGTCAGCCTTGCGCAGCAGGTCCAGGCGTTCCTTGGTCACTTCGCCCACGATGCGGATACCCAGGCCGGGACCTGGGAACGGCTGGCGGCCGACGATTTCCTGCGGCAGGCCCAACTGGGCGCCAACCGCACGGACCTCGTCCTTGAACAGGGCACGCAGTGGCTCGACGAGCTCGAACTGCAGATCCTCCGGGAGCCCGCCCACGTTGTGGTGGCTCTTGATGTTGGCTGCGCCCTCACCACCGCCGGATTCGACGACATCAGGGTACAGGGTGCCCTGGACCAGGAACTTGATCTTTTCACCCTCGGCAGCGGCCTGGGCGATGATGGCCCGCTCCGCTTCCTCGAAGGCGCGAATGAATTCGCGGCCGATGATCTTGCGCTTGGTTTCGGGATCGCTGACGCCGGCGAGGGCCGACTGGAAGCGTTCCTGCTCGTTGGCAACGTACAGGTTGACACCAGTAGCGGCTACGAAGTCGCGTTCAACCTGCTCGGCTTCGCCTTCACGGAGGAGACCGTGATCCACGAAGACACAGGTCAGCTGGTCGCCGACGGCGCGCTGGACAAGAGCGGCAGCTACTGCAGAGTCGACACCGCCGGAAAGACCGCAGATGACCTTGGAGTCGCCGATCTGCTGGCGAATACGGTCCACCTGCTCTTCCAGGATGTTCCCTGTGGTCCAGTTGGGGCTCAGGCCCGCACCCTTGAACAGGAAGTTCTCCAGCACATGCTGGCCATGGACGGAATGCTTCACTTCGGGGTGCCACTGCACGCCGTAGAGACGCTTCTGCTCGTTGGCGAAAGCAGCGACCGGCGCACCTGCCGTGGAAGCGAGGACCTCGAAGCCCTCAGGAGCCTCATGGACGGAGTCGCCGTGGCTCATCCAGGTGTTCTGGGAAGCGGGAACGCCATCAAGAATGGAACGGGCATCCCCCACAACCAGGGCTTCGGTGGCGCCGTACTCCCGGAGGCCCGTCTGGGCCACCTTGCCGCCCAGTGCGTTGGCCATCGCCTGGAAGCCGTAGCAGATACCGAAAACGGGCACCCCGGCTTCGAAGAGGTCGGCGCCTACGCTCGGGGCACCCTCGGCGTAAACGCTGGAGGGCCCTCCGGAGAGAATGATGGCTGCCGGGTTTTTGGCCAGAAGCTGCTCGGTGGTGAAGGTATGCGGAACAATTTCCGAATACACATTCGCTTCGCGGACGCGGCGGGCAATCAGCTGCGCGTACTGGGCACCGTAGTCAACAACCAGCACCGGCTTCTGGGAAGTCTGGGGTGCGGTGGGAGTAGTCACCAGACAAGACTACTTGGCCCGGCCACCCCCATGCACGTTGACGAGGGCGGCCAAGGGCCAAAAGAGGCCTCGCCGTTAGGCATCTCACAGTGGAAGGCCTTCAGGGCCTAGTAACGCTTGGATGCCTGGGGGTTGGCTGCGAGTTCCGCTTCCACCTGCGCGTGGAATTTCTTCTCGACGATGAAGGACAACAGAGGGATGACGCCGCCCAGCGCCAAGAGGATCATTTTGGAGAACGGCCACCTCATGAGTGACCAGAGGCGGAAGTTGGAGACGAGGTAAACCACATACATCCAGCCGTGCACAATCAGCACCGATGTGGAGATGTTGAACCCTCCGATGACTCCCTTGGGTTCGGATTCTGCAAACCCGAAGCCGAACGGTTGGCCGGTGACGGCACTGGTACCGCCGGCGAAGAGGGAGACGCCGAAGACGTAGCGCGCGATCAGTTCAGCGCACAGCAGCAGGAGCATCGCACCGGTGAGGTAGGCCATGACTTTGTAGAACTTCAACGCCGAACGGATTTGGGCTTCCGTTCCGCCGAATCGCCGCTTCTTAGTCTTGGGACCTGATTGCTCGGGCTGGATAGCCGGCTTTGGCTCGATCATTGCTGCACCTTTTGTTCTGGCTGTGGGCTTGTTGGTTCTGTACTGGCCCCGGGGTCTACCGGCTCGTCCTCTACGTCGTCGTCCTCGAACTCATCGTCTTCGAGATCGCGCCGGTAGTCGTCCTTCACCAGCCGCCACCAGATGAAAATCGAGAAACCGGCAAAGACAACCCATTCCACCGCGTAGAAAAGGTTCAGCCAATTGACCTGCTCAGCAGGGGGCTGCGGCGGAATATTGAGGGCCTTGACGTTGTCGCCGAGGGAAATGGGCGAGCCGCCGGCAATTTCGGACGTCGCCGCAACGAACCCCGGATAGCTGGAGACTTCCCACTTGTTGATGAGTTCCGCTGCGGAGACCGCAGACGCGCGGCCCAGACCGGCGTCGACGTTTGGAACCGGCGCTTCAGAAGGGATGAGGCGGCCGGTCAGCGTAATGGTTCCCGACGGCGGCGGGCCGGCTTGGGAGGCTTCGGCCACCCAGCCGCGGGCCACAGGGATCCATGTCTGCGGCGAGGCACCGACGCCTTTCAGCGTCGGAGCGGCGTCTACCGCGAATGCCGAGACGATCCAGAAGCCCTTTTGGTTGTTGTAGAGGCGCCCCTCGACAAGGACCTGCTTGCCGGGATCGTAGCTTCCCGTGGCGCTGACCATCTGGTCCGAGACCGAGCCGGGGAAGAATTGCCCTGGCTTCAAGACCTCCACCAGCGGTTTGACTTCCTCGATGCTGGAAGGCACGGGGGGCTCGTGTTGGGCGGACCGGCTGAGCTGCCACTGACTGAGCAGCACAAACACCCCGGACAACAGAAGCGCAAAGACCAGTCCTGCGATCCAGCGGGGTTTCAACGCGGTTTTCAACACCCCTTAACCGTACTTCGTCCTGCTGTAGAACAACGAAACGGGGGTAAAGGGCCTGCCCAAATCTTTTAGTGGTCGAAGAAGACCAGACTGGAGTTGATGAGTTCGGAGATAACCTCGGGATCATGTGCCCGCCGAAGCGACTCCCGGAACGACTCCTTGGACAGGGAGCGCGCCAACGTGGCCAGGACCTCAAGGTGGTCCGAGAATGAGCTGGCAGGGGTGGCGATGAGGAGGATCAGAGTGGCTGGCCCATCAGTTGCCCCGAAGTCCAGCGCGTGGCCGAATTTGGTCACGCCCACGGCGATGGAAATCCTGTCCACAAACTCGCTGCGCGCGTGCGGCAGCCCGATGCCCCCCGGGAGTCCCGTGGCGAGCTGGTGCTCCCGCGAATGAACCTGCTCCAGGAAGCCCTCAAGATTGGTAATCCTGCCGGCTTGGTGGAGCTTGCGGGCAAGCTGGGCAGCGGCGTCGATCTTGTCCTGGGCGACAAGCTCGAGGATGACAGTATCCGGGGTTGTCAGTTCCGCGTCATACCGATCAAGTGGTTCAGCCAAGTCGTGTTCCCTCCAGTGTGGCCTCCCGGCCGCATTACCCTGAGCTGGTCAGCGAAGGGGAACGATGTCATCCACTCCCATGCGCGCGGCATCTGCCGATTCATCATCGGGTTGCTGCTGACTGAGTCGTTCAGCCTCCACACGCGCCAGGTAGTGCTTGATTTCGCTTTCGCGCTGAGTCTCGCTCCAGCCAAGGATTTCTCCCATCAGCTTAGCTACTACGGGCGCAGCAGACACACCCCGGTCCCACGCTTCGATGGAAATTCGCGTCCGGCGGGTCAAAACGTCGTCAACGTGACGGGCGCCTTCGTGGGTTGTCGCATACACAACCTCCGCTGCAAGGTAATCGTCGGCGCCGGGAAGCGGCTCTCCCAGTTCCGGTCGGCCGGAGATGATGTCCAGGACTTCGGGTGTCATTGAACCGAAGCGGTTGAGCAAGTGCTCCACGCGTGCAACGTGAACGCCGGCTTGTTCTGCCGACCTGCCGCGACGGTTCCAGGCTGCCTTGAATCCCTCGGCGCCGAGCAGCGGAATGGTGTCGGTGCAGCTGGACGGAACACGTTCGTCCATGGCTCTGGTTGCCTCATCCACAGCATCCTTGGCCATGATCCGGTAGGTGGTGTATTTTCCGCCGGCTACCACCACAAGTCCCGGGACGGGGTGTGCAACCACGTGCTCACGGGACAATTTTGCGGTGGAATCGTTATCGCCCGCCAGGAGCGGACGGAGCCCTGCATAGACCCCTTCCACATCCTCCCGGGTCAGCGGACGCTTGAGTACCTTGTTGACGTGCTCCAGGACATAGTCGATGTCCTTGCTGGACGCTGCCGGGTGCGCCTTGTCCAGCTTCCAATCAGTGTCCGTGGTCCCAATAATCCAGTGCCGCCCCCAAGGGATCACGAAGAGTACGGATTTCTCAGTGCGCAGGATCAGCCCCACCGTGGACTGGAAACGGTCGCGCGGAACCACGAGGTGGATGCCCTTGGATGCCCTGACCTTCAACTGGCCACGGTCTGTGACCATCGCTTGCGTTTCGTCGGTCCACACCCCGGTTGCGTTGACTACTTGCTTGGCCCTGACCTCGAAGACGCTGCCGTCCTCCTGGTTTTCCACCTTGGCCCCGACCACGCGTTCGCCCTCGCGGAGGAAATCAACCACCCGCACCCGGTTGGCGGCGTACGCACCGTAATGCGCGGCGGTCCTCACCAGGTTGACCACCAGTCTGGCGTCATCCACTTGGGCATCGTAGTAGCGGATGGAGCCGACGAAAGCGTCATCCTTGAGGCTGGGGGCCGCACGCAGCGTTCCACGCCTGAAGAGGTGCTTGTGCATCGGGACTCCCCGACTGTGCCCGGATGTCAGTCCCAAGGTGTCGTACAGCATGATGCCCGCCCCGACGTAGGGACGCTCCCAGAAACGGCGGGTCAGCGGGTAGAGGAAGGGCACCGGGCGAACCAAATGCGGGGCGATCTGCTGAATGAGCCGTCCCCGCTCCTGGAGTGCTTCCTGGACCAGGCCGAAGTCGAGCATCTCCAGGTACCGGAGACCGCCGTGAATGAGCTTGGAGGACCGGGACGAGGTACCTGATGCCCAGTCCCTGGCCTCCACAATGCCCACTGTAAGGCCACGGGTCACGGCATCAAGTGCAGCCCCTGCCCCCACGACGCCGCCGCCGACAATCAGGATGTCGAGCTCCTTACCGGCCTCGGCAGTGGCTTTCAGGACGTCGATCGACGCGGCTCGGAATTCCGGGCTCAGTGCTCCCGGGGAACTCACTTGCGGACCGCCTGCGACATTGCTCATCGGACCCCTCCTCAAACGCAACAGCTGGTAGTCCCCTACCCTACTTGTTGCCCGCCGCCTTGGGCAGGGCCATTCTCAGAGAGACCCAACCCGCCAGGACAGAGAGGCCATGCCACTGAAGTGGCTGGGAATGCCGGCGTCAGTTGCCTGCGTACGGCGACACTACGACGTCGACACGCTGGAATTCCTTGAGATCCGAGTAGCCGGTAGTGGCCATGGAGCGACGCAGTGCACCGATGAGGTTGGACGTGCCGTCAGTGTGGTGTCCGGGTCCGAAGAGGACCTCCTCCAGCGGGCCCACCGTGCCAACGTTGACGCGGTCGCCACGGGGTGATTCGAGGTGGTGCGCCTCCGGACCCCAGTGCCAGCCACGGCCGGGCGCTTCCTCGGCGCGTGCCAAGGCACTGCCGAGCATGACGGCGTCCGCGCCCATGGCGATGGCCTTGACGATGTCGCCGGAGGTGCCCATGCCGCCGTCGGCAATGACGTGGACGTAACGGCCGCCGGACTCATCCATGTAGTCGCGGCGTGCGGCTGCGACATCGGAGATGGCCGACGCCATGGGCGAGTGGATACCCAGGGCCCGCCTCGTGGTGGTGGTGGCGCCGCCACCGAAGCCCACCAGGACGCCTGCGGCACCGGTGCGCATGAGGTGGAGGGCTGGCGTGTAGCCGGCTGCCCCACCCACGATCACGGGAACATCGAGTTCGTAGATGAATTGCTTGAGGTTCAGCGGTTCGTGGTTCTTGGACACGTGCTCCGCCGAAACCGTGGTTCCGCGGATAACGAAGATATCGACGCCGGCGGCCACCACCGTCTTGTAGTGTTCCTGCGTGCGCTGCGGGGTCAGGGAGCCTGCGACAGTGACGCCCGCGGCGCGGATCTCGGCCAGGCGGGAGCTGATGAGCTCGGGCTGGACGGGAGCCTGGTAAAGATCCTGCATGCGGCGGGTGACGGCCGGGCTACTGGTTTCATCGGCCAGGGCGGCGATCTCGTCAAGCACCTTCTGGGGGTCCTCGTAGCGGGTCCAGAGACCTTCGAGGTCAAGGACGCCCAAGCCACCAAGCCGGCCGAAGGCGATTGCGGTATCCGGGGACATCACGGAGTCCATGGGAGCGGCAATCACGGGGGTGTCGAACTTATAGGCGTCGATCTGCCAGGAGACAGAGACGTCCTTAGGGTCACGCGTCCGGCGGTTCGGGACGATCGCGATGTCATCCAGGGAGTAGGCACGACGCCCACGCTTGCCACGGCCAATCTCAATCTCATAAGTCACTGCTTGAGTTTATCCCACCAAGGCCGGGCCCCCGGTTCGCGCCCGACATGTGCGACTCCGTGTGATGTTGGCGCCTACGGACTTTTCTGGCTGGTCTCGTCGACGGAGAGCTGGGACTCGAACATGCGGAAATACCGGCCCCGCAAGGCCACCAGTTCCTTGTGCGTGCCCTGCTCCGCGATCTTGCCGTCCTCCAGCATGTATACGATGTCCGCCTTCTCGATGGTGGCCAGGCGGTGGCTGATGGCAATGATGGTGCTGCTCCGGTCGGCGAAAAGCCTGGTAAAGATACGGTGTTCTGCCAGGGCATCGATGGCCGAGGTGGGTTCGTCCATGACCATGAAGGATGCGTCCCGGTAGAAGTTACGCGCCATTGCCAGCCGCTGCCATTGCCCGCCGGACAGGCCACTGCCCTTGCGGCCGCGGGGATCTTCCATCCAGTTGCTGACATGGTTTTCCAAGCCGTTGGGCAGTTTGTTGATGAACTCCATGGCCTCTGCATCCGAAGCTGCCCGACGGATGCGGTCATCATTGCGGGGCTGGTCCACATCACCGAGATAGATGTTCTCCGCGGCCGTGGCGAACTCGTACTTGAGGAACTCCTGGCTCAGGACTGCCAGGTGCCGGTGCCAACTGGTGACGTCAATCCCCGCAAGGTCAACGCCGTCCAGCAGTACGTGGCCTGAATCGGGCGTGTAGAGACCGGCGAGGATACGGATCAGCGTGGACTTCCCCGCTCCGTTCTCTCCGACGATCGCTATGTGCTGGCCGGCCTTGATGGTCATGGAAATGCCCTTGATGACCTCAATGTCGCTTCCGGTATAGCTGAAGCGGATGTTCCGCAGTTCCACAGTGGCGGGAGACGAGGGCAGAGGTTGCTCGTGGCCACTGGGCACGGGCAAGGCCATGAACAGTTCATAGTCCTTAAGGTTGGCAAGGTCCTCGTCGATGGAACTCAAGGACGAGACCAGGTTGTTGGCTGTTGAAAGCGCCCGGCTCACGATCTGCTGGACGTAGAGGAACTGCCCCACGGGCTGGGCCCTGGCAATAATCTGCCCCACAACCCAAATAAGGGACACCACTTCTGCCCCATACTGCAGGGAATCGGCAGCCAACTGTTTGGGGATGTACCGCTTTTGGAAATCCAGGCGTCGTTTCTCGTCAGCATCGCGCAGCCGTGATCGCAGATCCATGAGGTACCCAACGATGCCGTACAGCCGCATCTCCGCGATGTGCTGGGGACGGAGCAGGTTCTGTTCGATCATCCGGCGCTGCCGCCGCGAATCCACCTGCGTGTTCCAATGGGCAATCTGCTCACGGGACAGCTTGAACTGCAGGTAGACACTGGGCACGATGGCCACCAGGACAATCACGGCGATCCACCAGCTGACCAGGAACAGCGCACCAATGGCCAGGATCACGGAGACCAGTTGCGTGAAGATGGCTGCAATGCGGTCCAGGACGCGGGCGTAGGAGTCTGAAAACCGCTTGGCGCGGTCGTAGAGGTCCACCGTCTCTTTGTCGTCGTAGCGCCAGAACTCCAGCGCGAGGAACCGCTGGTACATCATGTCCCCCACGATCGCGCCAACCTTGAAGCTCATCAGTTGCTGGATGTAGCGGTCAACGCTGCTGAACGCGCCCCAGAACAGCCCCAGCGCCGCGGTGATGATGACGTACAGAATGGCCCGCGGACCGGCGTCGGGGTCTCCTGCGTAACCGGCCGCCAAAGCCGTGGTGGTCAGCGCTGCGAAGTAGGTGGTGACCAGCGGCAGGGTGGCAGAAATCAGGGAGCCAAGGACCTTCATGATCACCGCCACGGGCGAGGCTTGGAAGCTCACCTTCAGGACCTGCCCGACGGCGCGTGCATAAGGGCGCAGCGCCAGCTTCCGCGGCGGCGTGTTGTTCAGCCGGACCGACTCCGGGTGCCGCGGTTGCGCGGGCTTTTCAGACATGACCCCAGCCTATTCTCCCGGGCAGACATTTCCGTTGGTCCCGGAACGGGCGGCCCTTAAACAACTGTTCCCCACGGAATTCTCCGCGGGGAACAGGCGATGCTTTAGCGTGAACCGTAGTTGGGCGCTTCCACTGTCATCTGGATGTCATGCGGGTGCGATTCCTTGAGCCCGGCAGGCGTGATGCGGACGAACTTGCCGCGTGCCTTGAGCTCGGGGATGGTGGGAGCACCGGTGTAGAACATGGTCTGGCGGAGGCCACCTACCAACTGGTAAGCAACGGAAGCCAACGGACCGCGGAAGGCCACCCGGCCTTCGATGCCCTCGGGGATGAGCTTGTCATCGCCGGAGACGTCGGCCTGGAAGTAGCGGTCCTTGGAGTAGGACGTGTTCTTGCCGCGGGACTGCATGGCGCCGAGGGAGCCCATGCCGCGGTAGCTCTTGAACTGCTTGCCGTTGACGAAGATGAGTTCGCCCGGCGATTCCTCGCAGCCGGCCAGCAGGGAGCCGAGCATCACGGTGTCGGCACCGGCGACCAGCGCCTTGCCGATGTCGCCCGAGTACTGCAGGCCGCCGTCGGCGATCAGCGGAACACCGGCCGGGATGGCAGCCTTCGCGGATTCGTAGATGGCGGTGATCTGCGGAACGCCAACACCGGCTACAACACGGGTGGTGCAGATGGATCCGGGGCCAACGCCAACCTTGATGCCGTCGGCACCGGCGTCGATCAGCGCCTGGGCGCCTTCACGGGTTGCGGCCTGGCCACCGATGATGTCCACGTGGGCAGCAATCGGGTCCGACTTCAGGCGGCGGATCATGTCCAGCACCCCCTGCGAATGCCCATTGGCGGTGTCTACGAACAAGGCATCCACGCCGGCATCGATGAGCTTCATGGCGCGCTCCCAGCCATCGCCGAAGAAGCCGATGGCAGCACCGACGCGCAGGCGGCCTTCGTCGTCCTTGGTGGCCAGGGGGTACTGCTCAGCCTTGGTGAAGTCCTTGGTGGTGATGAGGCCCTTGAGGCGGCCCTGCTCGTCTACGAGGGGAAGCTTCTCGATCTTGTTGGTAGCGAGCTTGTGCGAGGCTTCCTCGCGGCTGATGCCCACGTGTCCGGTGATGAGGGGCATCTTGGTCATGGCATCGCTGACACTGCGCAGCGGGAACTCCGACTCCGGAATGAAGCGCGTATCGCGGTTGGTGACAATGCCCAGCAGGCGTCCGTCGGTGTCCACCACGGGAAGGCCGGACACGCGGTAACGGGAACAGAGCTCGTCCAGTTCCTGCAGCGTGGCCTGGGGGCCAATGGTCAACGGGTTGGTGATCATGCCGGATTCGCTGCGCTTTACGCGGTCCACATGCTCAGCCTGGTCATCGATGGACAGGTTTCGGTGAACAACGCCCAGGCCGCCCTGGCGGGCCATGGCGATGGCCATGCGGGATTCGGTCACGGTATCCATGGCAGCGGAGAGCAGCGGCGTCTGCACGGAGATGCGCTTGGAAATGCGCGAAGACGTGTCAGCATCGGACGGAATGACATCTGTGTGGCCCGGGAGCAGCAGGACGTCGTCGTACGTCAGGCCAACAAAGCCAAAGGGATCGTGTTCGGGCTGGGTCATGAGTGTGCGCCTCTTACCTGGGTTCTGGGGGGCTTAACTGGTAGGGGTTGCAACTGATGACCAGCCCGTCATTACGGGACTGGCCTGTGCATACGTACTGCGGCATGGGTACTGCAGGAGAAAAGTGCTGCCGGGTATTGAATAAATAGTAGAACCTCCGCGCCGATCGCCATATTCCGCGACGCCTCAGTGTGAGCAACAGCACTGGCAGCAGCCCGGCGTCGTACACTTTGCACCGCTACTGGGGCGCCACTTGCCTGCCGGACCATCCCGTGGCAGCCAGGAGCCGCTCCTCAAACATGGGGATCATGCTTTGGACATACGTTTTGGTGAGGTGGTTGTCGTCCTTATAGACGTAGACGTTGCCCACCACAGCCGGACACGTCCCCTGCTCGCAGATGAAGTCGCTCATGTCCATCAAGTAGAGCCGGTCAATCTTGCCGATGTAGTCGTCCAAGGGTGAAGACGCTGCCAGGGACTGCTCCAAGGGCGCGTTGCAGTCCGGCGAATCGGGTCCCTTTTTCTGCACACATTCGGGCATATTGATGCTGAACCGCGGATTGTCACGGACACCCACCACATCGATCCCGGCATCCGTGAACGGCTGGATGCCTTCCAGATAGCCGGGAACTTCCGTCTCGAACGGCTCCGTCACGTGCGTCAGCGAAGCCACCGTGAACACGGCGTCAGGTTTGTGCTCCATGACGTAGGCGGCACTTGCCTTGTTGAACTCATTGCATTCGTCCGTTCGCTCCGGGGACTCCGCGCCGAAACGGCAACTGCCCTTCAGGAGCGTCACTACTTCCCAGCCGTGCTGCTTGGCGATAGGTCCCAGAGCAGCCATGTACTGCTGTGCATGCGAATCACCGAGGACCACTATTTCCTTGGTGACTTCCTCCGGTTCGTCGTTCTGCAGGCAGCCCTCCAGCAAAGGGTCCGTGGGCACGTTGTCGCCGGTGCACAATCCATCAATGTCCGCCCACTCGTCCTTCATGGCGGCCGGAGCCGGGATGATCATGGCTTCCTGGGTGGGTTCGCCCACGAATTCCGGGGACAGGGCCGCAGCCCCGGGCGTCAATTCCTTCGGCTGGCCCGCGATCGCCGCGCTTTCGGACGCAATGGCGCCCTGCCACGCGGTCACCGGCAGCGCCAGCAGCGCGCCACAGGATGCAATCACGACGGCGGCACGCCAGGACCGCACATCCGGCCACTCCCAGCGGCGCATGGGTACTTCAACGTATTTGGTGGTGGCGATGGCCAACAACATGGACGCCGCCATGATTCCCAGACCTTGGAGCAGGTTGGGCGTGGTGGTCCCGGAGATGAGGAGGAAAAACACCAGGACCGGCCAATGCCAGAGGTACAGGGCGTATGAGTTGTCCCCCACAAATACCAGCGGCCTGGAACACAGGATCCGGTCCACGCCACAACGGCTGTTGCTCTGCCCGGCGATGATGACCGCCGCAGCAGCGAGGGTGGGCCACAGTGCAATAAAGCCCGGGAAGGAACGGTCCACTGTCAGGACCAATCCGCAGGCGAGCATTGCGACGATGCCGGCCCAACCCAGGAGTACCCGGAGCCGTGGTCCTGGCTTCAAGTACGGAAGAGCCAGCGCCAGCAGGGAGCCCAAGGCGAACTCCCACAGCCGGGTGCGGGTATCAAAGTACGCGTACCCCTGGTTGCTGGCGGTCTGCTCGATGGAAAAGACCAGGGAGGCCACAAAAACCGCTCCGAAAGCCATGAACAACAGCGGCCGGTGGGCTACTGCCTTCCGGCGCGGGAACACCTTGGCCAGCCGTGGCTGCAGCAAGGCCACAGCTGCAAAAATCAGCGGCCACAGGATGAATACCTGGCCCTGGACGGACAACGACCAGAAGTGCTGGAGTGGGCTGGCGCCGGAATGATCCTGGGCGTAGTAGTCAACGGCGGCGTCAGCAAGCTGCCAATTCTGCCGGTAAAACAGGGATGCCCACGCCTCGGCGAGGACATCCGGCCAGCGGCTCTGCGGGATGAACACCCAGGTGGCGGTCAGCACCCCCAACAGGACAACGACGACGGCGGGCAGCAGCCGCTTGAACACGTGCAGCCAGTGTTTCAGCAGCCTCAACGGCCTGCGGTTTTCGAGCTTGCGCGTAAAAGACAGCGTCAGGAGGAATGCTGAGATCAGCAGGAAGACGTCAACCCCGCCGGAAACCCGGCCAAGCCAAATGTGGTACGCCGCCACCATGAGCACCGCCAGGGCGCGCAGTCCCTGGACTTCCGGACGGAAGCCGGGTTTCGGCGTCGTGCGTTTCTCTCCGGCAGGTGCCGGTGCGGTTCTGCGTGCCTCCATCATTGCTGCCACCCGGTCGCGGCAAACCACCTTTCGTCAAACATCTCGCCCATGCTGGTGACATAGGTTTTGGACAAGTGGTTGTCGTCCAAATACACGAAGACGTTGCCCACGACGCTCGGGCACGTCACGCCATCGCAGAGCAGATCCGTCATGTCCAGGAAGGCTGCGTTCCCAAACATTCCCTGCACTGCCGCAAAGGGGCTTTCTGCGGCGAGGACATCGGGCTGGTCGGACTTGCAATCAGCACTGTCCACACCCTTGGAGAGGGCGCACTCGGTGACGTTATAGTCATACCGCGGGTTATCGCGCATGGCCACCACCTGGATTCCGAGGTCATTGAAGTTGGTGACGGTCTGCTCAAATCCATACACCAGTTGCTCGTCCGGCGACGACGGCGACGCCATGGTCCCCACCATGAAAACAGCGTCGGGTGCCTGGGCAGCGGCGTACTTGAAAGCAGCCGCATTGAAATCGTTGCAGCCGTCTTCGGCATCAGGGTTGTCCGGCATGAAATGGCATCCGCCCAACAACAGCGCTGTCACTTTCCAGTGTTCGGCCTCGGCCAAGGGGCCAAGCGCAGCGAGCCACTGCTGGGAGTGGGAATCACCCAAAACCAGAATGTCCTTGACGGCGTCGTCCCCCACGGCGTTCTGCTGGCATTTGTCCTGCAGCATCTTTTCAGTTGGCTTGGAGTCGCCTTCACAGGGCCCGGCCAGGGTTGCCCAGTCCTCGGGAAGTTGTTCCGCGGTGGGCAGCGTCTTTGCGCCGTCGCTGACCAAATCAACGTATCCGGGGAGGAGCGCGTGGGCGCCGGGGTTGTCATTGAAGGCCTGCGCCTGCGCTGCTTTGAGGTCCAGGTCCTGTTTGTATTGGAAGCCCAGGAGCGGAGCGGATGCCACGGCCAGGCATGCGGCGATCGCGATCGCCGAGCGGCGGCGTTTGACTTCGGGCCACTTCCATTCGCGGAAGGGCTTCTCCACATATTTGGTAGTGAGGAACGCCAAGACAAGCGCCAAAGCAACGATTGCGGTTCCGGAAAGCCAGCCGGCGTGGTCCTTGCCGCTCCAAGCCAACGCAATGACCAGAATGGGCCAGTGCCACAGGTAAAGGGCGTAGGAATTGTCGCCGAGCCGGACCAGGAACTTGGAACTCAGAATCCGGTCCACGCCGAAGCGGCTGCCGGTTTGGCCAGCGGCAATCACCAATACTGCGGCAAGGGTGGGCCACAGCGCCACAAACCCGGGGAATGCCGTTTGGACCTGAAGCAGCACCCCACACGTGAGCATGGCAACCACGCCGATCCAGCCCATCACCACGCGCACGGGCTTCGCGAAATTCAGGCCAGGAAGGATCAGCGCCAGCAAGGTGCCCAGGGCGAACTCCCATAGCCGCGCGAAGGTGTCGAAGTAGGCAACGGCCTGGTTGTTGGCCGTGAAGATCACGGAATAGGTGAGGGAGAGGACAAAAATGATCGCAAAGACATATGCGAGCGTTGCCCGGTACCGCAAACCAAAACGTCGGCAAAGAAGTGCCACCGTGGCGAAAATAAGAGGCCACATGATGAATACCTGGCCCTGGATGGACAGCGACCAGAAGTGCTGCAGCGGACTGGCCAGGCTGTGGTCCGCGGCGTAGTAATCAACCGCGAGGCCCTGCAGGAGCCAATTCTCGAAATAGAACAGGGATGCCCACGCCTGGTGGACAACTTCAACCCAGCGGGTAGGCGGCAGGAACGCGAACGTGGCGGCAAGCGTAGCCAGAAGAACCACGACGACGGCCGGCAGCAGTCGCCGGAACAGGTGCAACCAGTGCCGCAGCAGGTCCATGGGCCGGCCCTGTTTATAGCGTCCGGTGAACTGAAGAGTCATCAGGAACGCCGAGATGAGGAGGAAGACGTCAACGCCTCCGGAAACCCGCCCAATCCAGATGTGGTAGCTCACCACCATGAGGACGGCGAGGGATCTCAAGCCTTGGATTTCGGGGCGGAACTTGGACTTTGCAACGGGTCCCGAAGCCCGCCTGCCGGGCCGGGCAGGGGCTGGGATCGTTGGCATAGTCACGTTAGGCAGTTCCTCAAAGCTGTGGCACAAAGCATCAATCATACGCGGGTTGGCGGCCCCACCCCAGTCGGGACCGCCCTGTGAACCCTCTTCCGAAGCCCAATTAGCTCAGGTCCGGCTATGTATCTTCCCAGACATACCTGTGCGTGGCCTGTGCCGAATGACTCTGCTTTCGTCTCCACGGAACTACTCTGGATCGGAACCACAGAAAGGAAACCCCATGATCGTGCAACTGCGCCTGTGCGTGCCTGCGGAGTTGTCCGACGCCGTCCTTGAATGCTGCTCCGGTCAAACAGGTGCCGCAGAGGTAGCACTGCACAGGGGCGCATCCGTGGTGCCTCCGGGCGATGTGATAACCGTCCAGATCGCCCGGGAATCCGCGGAAGAGCTGATCGAACGGCTTCATGCCCTCAAGGTTCCGGAGCTGGGTTCCATCTCCATCTCATCGCCGGACCTCGTCTTGTCCAAACGAGCCGACGCCGCCGAGGACTCCGCCCCCGGCGAGTCCGCGGACTCGGTCATCTGGGATGAGGTCTCACGGCAAACCGGTGAGGACTCGAAACTCACATGGAGCTTCCTGGCCTTCCTGGTCATTGCCACGCAGTTGGCCGCAATCGGCATTGTGACCGATTCCACCATCGCAATTGTGGGCGCGATGGTGGTGGGGCCCGAGTTCGGACCACTGGCAGCGTTGGCTGTGGGACTGGTGGAACGGAAGTGGCGTTTGGTACGGACTTCCCTGGTGGCCCTCGGCGTCGGCTTCCCACTGGCCATGGTGGTGACGGCATTGGCGGCGTGGTTATCCATCCCCTTGGGCTTGTTTCCCCGGGACACGCTGGACCGGGGATCAGCCGTCGAGTTCATCTACCACCCGGGCCCGTACTCGCTGATTGTGGCGGCACTGGCCGGCGCTGCGGGCATGCTCTCCATGATCAGCCACAGATCTTCCGCCTTGGTGGGGGTCTTCATATCCGTGACCACCGTCCCTGCCGCCGGATACGTCGCCGTTGCCCTGGTGCTGGGCGAATACAGCAAGGCGGCAGGGTCGGCGATGCAGCTGGCACTCAACCTCGTGGGAATCGTGGCAGCTGCAGCGGCCGTGCTGATGTTCTACCGGCTCATCGGCAAACGGCCCTCATCTGTGCGGCGTCCGGCCGCCTCTTGGCGGCGTGCAGTCATGGGCCGGCGTTCCTTGGCCAGCCGACGGGCCAGGTAGCGGGCATCCCGGGCAACCCCGGGAAGCGTTGCCGAAGCCGCCGAGAAAAGGAACTCCTGGCCTAGGAAGTACACACCCGGAAGATCGTCGGCTACACCCCTGGTCTGCTTCGGCTCACCGTGATCGTCGAAGACGGGCAGCTTCACCCACGAATAATCCTCGTGATAGCCGGTGCACCAGATAACGTTGGCGGCCTCCACCTGTGTTCCGTCGTCCAGGACCGGCATTCCCACCTCCGAGACCCCCGCCAGCCTGGGGACCATCTGCACACCAGCGGCAGCCAGGTCCTTGGTTTTTGTCCGGATCAACGGAGCTGCCATGGACTTGAAACCCGGGGCGGCCTTGCGTCCTATGGGCGTATTGAGCGTGAGGACATGGACACCCAGGAATCTGACCACAGGCAGGGCAAAACGTGCTGCCGTCCGGCCGTGCTTCATGGGCATCTCGCCGCTGGGTTTTCCGGCAATAACAGTTGAATGGTGTTGTCCCACGTCAAGTGCGATCTCCGCCCCCGAGTTTCCCAGCCCAACCACCAGTACGGTCCCGTCCCTCAACTGCCCAGGGTTCTTATAGTCCTGTGAATGCAATTGGCGTATCTGCGGGTCCAGTTCCGCCGCGAACGCCGGCCGCCTCGGAAGACGGTGGCCGCCGGTGGCAATCACCACGTTGTGCGAGCGCCACGTGCGGTCGCCTGCCCGGACGACGAACCCCTCACCCTCGGCACGGATCTCTTCCACCTGGACGTTGGACACGAAGGGAAGGTTAAAGCGGCCCACATATTCCTCCACGTAATCGGCCAGCTGGTCCTTGGTGGGGAACGCCAGGCGGTCTCCCGGGAACGGCCTACCCGGCAGTCCGTCGTACTTGGCCGGAGTAAACAGCCGGAGGGAGTCCCAACGCTGCCGCCAGGCATCTCCGGGCCGGGCATTCCCGTCCACAATCACGAACTCCCTGCCTTCCTGGGCCAGCCAGTAGCCAAGCGCCACGCCGGCCTGTCCGCCTCCTACGATGACCGTGTCTATTTCCGTGTGCTGTTGCGATGCCATGGCTGCTTACCCTTCCTTGAGTGGTGCCTTGGTGGTCCCTGATACAGCCAATTTAGTGCTGTAGCCTCCACTACCGCGTCGGGCGAATTGCGCATTCCGGGCGCTGGCGCATGGGTATTAATACCCACACCTGAGGGAAGGTCAGTGAATCAAGCCGTGTTCGAAGGCGTAGCTGGTGGCTGCAGCCCTGGATGGCACAGCCAGTTTGGAGAGGATATTGCTGACGTGCCTGGCCACCGTCTTTTCGCTGAGATACAGCTCGCGTGCAATCGCTTTGTTCGCCAGCCCATCAGCAACGAGCCGCAGGACTTCCATTTCCCTGGCACTCAATGACGACTGGCCCTTGGGCTTTTCGCCCGCAAGTTCCAGGACTTCTGCCGCTGCCGGGGTAGCCCCCAAATCAGCGAACTCTGCGGTGGCCGCCTCGAACTCCATGGCCGCGGAGTCTGTATCCCCCATTGCTGCGCACGCCCGGCCGGCAAGGACCCTGCACCGTGCTGCTTGATAGGGGGCTTCAAGGCTGTACCAAATCCGCCAAGCCTTCCTCGACGCTTGAAGAGAAGCCACGGGGTGGCCCTCGGCAAGCAGCACGGCGGCTGAGGCGAGGGAAGCCAGCGCCAGCTCCAGCGGCCGGCTCGTGCTGTGCAGCGGTGCAGACAACTCATCTAAGGCGGCCCGGGCAGCGGCCACGTCGCCGGCGGCAAGCTCAATGTCCACGGCCGCCGGGAGCAGTCGCCTACGGTTAGCCGGATCCGCCCCGGCCAACGCCCGGCGCATGGTGTTTTTCGCCTGCGCCACTTTGTGCTGGACCAGGTGGAGGTACGCGATCCCAGGGACGGGTTCAAAGCCTGTCTCTGCGGCCTTTGCATATGCACGTTCCGCGTCGTCCAACCACCCGGTCAAACGAAGAACTTCGCCCTGTTGGTACCAGCTTCCAAAGGTGGCGTCAGGATCACCTTTCCTGATCCGCCCCTCTGCCGCCCGTGCCACAGACAGGGCTTCGTTCCAGGCACCGTGCAGGATGAGCAACTCCGCACGGTTGGCCTGGCACTGACCGCTGAACATGACCATGTCCGGACGATCCCCGCACCAGCGTTCCAGTGCTGCTGTCCATTCATGGGCCCTCCGGACATCCTGGGCCAGGCGGCAACTGCCCAGAACTGCGCAGTAGATGATTCCCGCAGGGATGGGAGAGACCTCCCCGGCCGTGACCGACACCATGACCTCATCCAGGAGTTCCAGACCATCATCCGCGTGCCCAAGGGAAACCTGAGAAGTACCCATGCCGAGCTGTCCCATGGCCTGAAGGTCGCGGTCGTGGAAGAGGGACCCGATTTCCAGGGCCCTGCTGAAAAGGCCATGCCCGGCCTGAGGGTCGCCGGCCCTCAACAAACCCAGCCCGGCAGGAATGAGCAGGTAGCCTTCTGCGGCGCTGGGGCCCACGCTTCCTTCAAGCAAATGCTTGGCGCGGGCCAACCATCCTTGTCCGAGTGAGTACTCACCCATGTCCATAAGAAACATGACCAACCACGCGGCGCACCGCGCTGCACTGTTCGTGTCCCCCAAGGTCAGGTACTCGTCGTGCGCCCGGTTGAGATACTCCACGCTCTCAGCGTTGAGGCCCAGCAGCATGGCCACCGAGGCCACCAGCTCAATGTCCTGGGGAGGTAGTCCGCCTTCAGCGTCAGCGCGGACAAGACATTCCAAGGCATCGCGCCAGCGGCGCTCGGAGTATGCCGAGCGCCCGAGGTCCAATGCCGTATCCGGAGCTGTCATGGCTCACCCTGTGGGTGGAAGCGGCCTGGTTTGCGCCCAAAGCCGCCGTCTTAGCGTCAGGTTACCGCCGCCGTCGTACGCCCACAATAGCCCTCCCGCGCTTGGCGGGAGACGACAAAAAACCCCGGTCACGGACGTGACCGGGGTTCTTTGGGGCAGGTCTATTAGTGCTGGTGGCCTGCGTGTGCGTCTTCTTCCTCAGCCGGCTTCTCGGCAACCAGGGTCTCGGTGGTGAGAACCAGGGCTGCGATGGAAGCGGCGTTGCGGAGAGCGGAGCGGGTGACCTTGACGGGGTCGATCACGCCTGCGGCGATCAGGTCCTCGTACTCACCGGACTTGGCGTTGAAGCCGTGGTTGGCTTCCAGCTCGGAAACCTTGGCAACAACCACGAAGCCGTCGAATCCGGCGTTCTGGGCGATCCAACGCAGCGGCTGGATCAGGGCGCGGCGGACGATGCCAACAGCTGCTGCTGCGTCACCTTCCAGTGCCTTGACGGCCGGTGACTCGTCCAGTGCCTTGAGGGCGTGGATGAGTGCGGAGCCGCCACCGGAAACGATGCCTTCTTCGAGGGCGGCACGCGTGGAGGACACTGCGTCCTCGATGCGGTGCTTCTTTTCCTTCAGCTCAACCTCGGTGGCTGCGCCAACCTTGATCACGCCGATGCCGCCTGCCAGCTTGGCAAGGCGTTCCTGCAGCTTTTCCTTGTCCCAGTCGGAGTCCGTCCGGGTGAGCTCAGCACGCAGCTGGGAAACGCGGTCGGCGACGTCCTGGGCGGAACCTGCACCGTCAACAATGGTGGTGTTGTCCTTGGTGACCGTGATGCGGCGTGCCGTACCGAGTACCTCGAGGCCAACGGTGTCCAGGGTCAGGCCGAGGTCCGGGGAGACAACCTGTGCGCCCGTGAGCGTGGCGATGTCCTGGAGCATGGCCTTGCGGCGGTCGCCGAAGCCCGGTGCCTTGACGGCAACAACGTTGAGCGTGCCGCGGATGCGGTTGACGATCAGCGTGGACAGGGCTTCGCCTTCGATGTCTTCGGCAATGATGAAGAGCGGCTTGTTGGCCTGAAGTGCCTTCTCCAGCAGCGGCAGGAAGTCCTGCAGCGAGGAGATCTTGCCCTGGTTGATGAGGATCAGTGCGTCTTCGAGGACGGCTTCCTGGCGCTCTGCGTCGGTGACGAAGTACGGGGAGAGGTAGCCCTTGTCGAACTGCATGCCCTCGGTCAGAACCAGCTCGGTCTGCGTGGTGGAGGACTCTTCGATGGTGATGACGCCATCCTTGCCCACCTTGCCGAAGGCCTCGGCCAGCAGTTCGCCAACCTCGTCGCTCTGAGCGGAGATGGCTGCAACGCTGGCAACCTGGGTGCCTTCTACTTCGCGGGCATTTTCCAGGAGGCGGGCTGCGATGGCTTCAACGGAAACCTCGATGCCGCGCTTGATCTCACCCGGAGCGGCGCCGGCAGCAACGTTGCGGAGGCCTTCCTTGACCAGGGCCTGTGCAAGCACGGTGGCTGTGGTGGTGCCGTCGCCTGCGACGTCGTTGGTCTTGGTGGCTACTTCCTTGGCCAGCTGTGCGCCAAGGTTCTCGTAGGGGTCGTCAAGCTCAACTTCACGGGCGATGGTTACGCCGTCGTTGGTGATCGTGGGAGCGCCCCACTTCTTGTCCAGCACGACGTTGCGGCCGCGCGGGCCAAGCGTCACCTTGACAGTGTTGGCGAGCTTGTCGATACCGGCCTCAAGAGACCGGCGGGCAGCATCGTTAAAAGCAAGCTGCTTTGCCATGGTTGTGTCCTTTCAAGACAGAAAACCCGCACCGCTGTCGGGTCGGAATGAATCCAACGCGGCGGCGGTGCGGGGCTCCAGGAAGTTACTTTACGACGATCGCAAGGACGTCGCGGGCGGACAGAACGAGGTACTCGTTGCCGCCGGTCTTGACTTCGGTTCCACCGTACTTGGAGTAGATGACGACGTCGCCAACAGCTACGTCAACCGGTACGCGGTTGCCGTTGTCATCGAAGCGGCCGGGGCCGATTGCAACAACTTCGCCTTCCTGCGGCTTCTCCTGCGCGGAGTCCGGAATTACCAGGCCGGAAGCCGTGGTCTGCTCTGCTTCGAGCGGGCGAACAACAATACGATCCTCAAGAGGCTTAATCGAGACCGACACTCGGACTCTCCTTTTCATGAGCTGATTCATGGACTAAGAACTAGGGTGCCGGAGCGTGCAACCGTCGTCGCGGTGCCGGAAGTACGCCTGGCGTGATTAGCACCCTCCAGGGGAGAGTGCTAATAAGACTCTATGTAAGGCGTTAGCACTCGGTCAAGGTGAGTGCCAGCATTTCGTCATCGGTGAACGTCCGTCACCGACCGGTGAGGTCGTCCAGATCATAGTCTTCGCCGTCATCGTCCTCGTCCAGCGGGGCATTGCCCCGGTTCAAGTACAGCAGCACGGCTGAAGCAACAGTTACGACGCCGGCGATCACCAGGGTGATAATTCCGCCGGTCCGGGCGCCGCTGTACAGCTCGCGGATGTCCCGTGCCTCGTCCGTGGCGTCGTTGACGCTCTTCCCGGCCACTGAGTATGTGGCCGCGTTAAAGGAATCCAGCGCGAAGATAATGATCAGCAGGCCGATGCAGACCACCGTGATTACGGCGCCCGCTATCAGGGCAGGGCGCGCAAACTTTGTGATGGCGGAGGGATGCGGGGCTGCGTTGTCTTCCATGAAAACAACCCTATCTGGCTGATTCAGCAGTCACGTTGTCATAAGCCGCGCCGTTAGGCTTGATGGCATGCCTCATGCACCGCAGGAACAGATCGCGCCCTTGCTGACTACTGAAGGATGGGAACTTCTTGCCTCATTGGGGCCCTACCGGGAAGCCGATTCGTTCAACGTCAATGCCACCCTGCGGAAGGCGGGGCACTCCCCTGACCTGGTTGCCGCCGTCCTGACGCAGTCCCGCCTGCGTACCCGTGCAGAAGCCAAGTTTGGCGAGTTCGCACGTCAGATGCTGTTCACACAGGCCGGCCTTGAACAGGCCACCCGGTTGAACGTTGCCGCCAGGCATGCCGAACGTTTTGCCAAGGCCGGAATTGCGCACGTGGCGGACCTCGGCTGCGGTCTGGGCGCCGATTCGATGGCCATGGCGTCCATGGACATCGCAGTCACCGCGGTGGAGATGGACGAGACCACTGCCGCTTGCGCAACCATCAACCTCATGCCGTTCCCGCACGCCACGGTGGTGCACTCGGACGCCATGGCGGTGGAACTGGACGGGATCGACGGCGTGTGGCTGGATCCCGCCCGGCGAACCACGTCCTCATCCGGGACCAAGCGGATCTGGGACCCCGAAGCGTTCTCTCCCCCACTGTCCTTCGTGGAAAAGCTGGCCGCCACCGGACGTGCCATAGGCGTCAAGATGGGGCCGGGTATCCCCCACGACTCCGTACCGTCAGGTTGCGAGGCCCAGTGGGTCTCGGTGGGCGGAGACGTCACCGAAGTGACGTTGTGGTTCAACGCAGTGTCCCGTCCCGGTGTACGTCGGGCCGCTTTGGTGATTGGCGGCCAGGGGGCCGCTGAAATCACCAGCGGTGAGGATTTCGACGGCGGTCCGGTCGCCGCCGTCGGGCGTGTTGAAGGCTTCCTTTACGAACCCGATGGTGCCGTCATCCGCGCAGGCCTGGTGGCCGACGTCGCCGAACGGCTGGGCGGTCACCTGGTGGACGAGCACATCGCTTACATCTGCGCTCCGGAACTGCATGACACGCCGTTTGCGCGCGCTTACCGGGTCCTCGAGGTGATGCCTTACAACGTCAAGGCCCTCAAAACCTGGGTGAAGGAAAACGGCATCACGGTGCTGGACATCAAGAAGCGCGGCACCGCGGTAACCCCGGAGGAGCTTCGGAAGCAGCTGCTCCCAGCCAAACCCGTCAAAGGCAAGGATGCGAAAACAGCCACCCTGGTCCTCACCCGGATTGGCGAGGAGAGAGTGACTGTGGTCGTGGAGCCCGTGACCGCCTAACGTGCTCCTGCCGTCAGCGGCGCGAGAACTCCGATGCTTCGCGGACCTGCCCGGCCGTCGGGCGCACCCCGGTGTAGAGCACAAACTGCTCTTCCGCCTGGATGGCAATGACCTCAGCGCCCGTGATTACTGGCTTGCCGGCGGCGCGTGCAGCCGAAATAAGGGGCGTCTCCGAGGGAAGGGCTACGACGTCGAATACCACCTTCGCTGCGGCAATCGTGGCGTCGTCGAAGGACTGGGCCGTTTCGTCCGCGCCTGCCATTCCCAGCGGAGTGACATTGATGATGAGGTCCGCGGTGGAACCGTTGACGTCGTTCTGCCATGCGAAGCCGTAGAGTTCCGCGAGGGCACGGCCGGTGTCTTCGTTGCGGGCCACGATGGTGACAGCAGTGAACCCGGCATCCCGCAAGGCTGCGGCAACAGCCTTGGCCATGCCGCCGGCACCACGGAGCAGCACAGTGTGGCCGCTGGGAACCTGATGGTCCTTCAAGAGCCGGGCAATGGCGATGTAGTCGGTGTTGTAAGCGGTGAGGACGCCGTCGTCGTTCACGATGGTGTTGACCGAATCGATGGCCTTGGCCGACGGGTCCATCACGTCAACCAGGGGGATGACCGCTTCCTTGTACGGCATGGACACCGCGGCGCCCCGGATCGGGAGGCCGCGGATGCCCGCCACCGCGAGGGTGATGTCAGCAGGGGCGAATGCCTTGTAGACAAAGTTCAAGCCGAGCAGATCGTACAGGTAGTTGTGGAACCGGGTACCGATGTTGCTGGGCCGGGCCGCGAGCGAAATGCACATGGACATGTCTTTGTTCAGGATTGGCATTCCCCCATTAAACAACGGCCCATGCTCAGCCTTGCCGCGCCTTCATTCGCGGGTTGTTCTTGTTGATGACGAACGAACGCCCGCGCCGACGCACAATCTGGGCGCCGGGGATTTTCTTGAGGGCGCGCAGCGAGTTCCTGACCTTCATGGTGTTTCTCCTTCTTGTTGGTGGTTTGGCCTGGCTTAGGTTGCTGGCTAGAGGGCGTCGCTAAGTTCCAGGGGGTCGTCCCAGACGCCGTAATCCAGGTCCATCTCCTCCTCGGTGAGCTGGCAAGCATCCAGGAGCTGGCGGATCTCCTGTCCGTCCATGTCCTCGGAGCGCCCGGTGAGCGCCAGGACCGTGCCGCGGTCGCCATGGCTTGGGTGCCAGTCAAGGAAGGAGTCGACGTCGACACCCGTCACCCCGGTGTTAGCGGGGCGACGCGTTCCGTCGGGGGAATCGGCCAGCCACTTCCCGGTGCTTTCCAGCCAGACCCTCGGCCCTATCCCCTGAACGGCGATCCGGATACTGGGAGCAGAAGCTATCCACAGGCGCCCGCGCATCCAGTGCGTGGCTACAGCAAGTTGCGGCAGCGCATCGCGGAAGCGTCCCGGGTGCAGCGGACGTCCTGCTTTGTGGAGCACGGTCCGGAAGGCGCCGGCCGTCTCGCTGACAGGGACACGCACGACGCCGGGCCGGTTGCGTGCCGCCGCTTCGGCGTCATCGAAACATCCCGATCGGAAGAGGTCAGCGGCTCCGACGATGGCTGCGTGGGGCGCCAACTCCCCCAGCAACTCAACTCCTGTTGTCCATGCGGCCGAACCGTCCCGGTGATCGCCGGTCAGCTCGGCCCCCAAGCCGGGGATCACCATGACGGTGTCCACCTGCCCAAATTCTCCGATCAGAAACTCACCGCTGGTGCGGTCATCCTGAGGCATGGAGGTAAATCCAGATTCGAACAATGTGTGGCGGTCCCAGATGTGGTCATCAAGATCCGCCGGGTCCAGGGCCAGCACAGCGTTGTCGATGATTGCCGGGCGGCTCAGGCCCCTGCGAAGTTCCGCAACGGCCATCCCCGCTGCCACCCCTGGCGGAAGCCCAAGGACAACGTGGTCGAAGCCGCACGCAGCGAGGCGTTCCGCTGTGGGGACAACGTCCAACCTGACGGTGCAGCTGAGGCAACCATGCTCCAGGACTGTGGTTTCACGTTCGAACAACCGGCCGCCACGGTAAACCCGGCGGAGGACCAGCGAACCGTCCAGGAGGTCATGGAGGACCACCACCGAATTGGCGTGCGTGCGGCCAAGTCTGTCTGCAGCTGCCTCACGGCATTGGCTGTCCAGGGAACTGACGACTGTGAGGTGCATGCCTCAACTCTAATGAGAATCATTATTATTAGCAAATGACGGTTTCGTTGCACCGGAAACCCGCCGATATCACCAGTGTTCCTGCTGCATTAGACTTGACCCGACCGCTGGCGGCCCCGCAGCGGGGAAACATGCCCGGCTGATACAACACAATGAGGGGACTACGTGCAGATTGATTTTGCGCCATCCAGGCAATCGACACTGGGTGTGGAATGGGAGTTGGCGCTCGTCAATGCACGTACCGGGGAACTGGTATCCGTCGCGAACGATGTCCTCAAGGGCGTAGCCGCAAACCACCCCGACCTCAACGAGGACGACGAACACCCCCATATCAAGCGCGAGCTGCTCCTCAACACCGTGGAACTTGTTACCGGGATCTGCGAAACCGTCAGGGACGCCAAAGAGGACCTCAGCCGATCACTGGCAGCGGTACGCGAGGTCACCGACCCCATGGGAGTCGAGGTGTTCTGCGCAGGCAGCCACCCCTTCAGTCCTCCCCTGCTCCAGCCCGTCACTGACAAAGAGCGCTATGCCAAGCTGATCGAGCGAACCCAATGGTGGGGACGCCAAATGGTCATCTACGGCGTTCACGTCCACGTTGGCATCGATCGCAAGGACAAAGTCCTCCCCATCCTGGACGGACTGGTCAACTACTTCCCGCACTTCCAGGCGCTGTCCGCCTCAAGCCCCTACTGGGCCGGCGAGGAAACCGGCTATGCCTCCCAGCGTGCGCTCATGTTCCAGCAGCTGCCCACTGCCGGCCTGCCGTTCCAGTTCGAAACCTGGGCGGACTACGAGTCCTATGTCCAGGACATGTTCACCACCGGTGTGATCGATGCGACGTCCGAGATCCGTTGGGATATCCGGCCTGTCTCCAACCTTGGCACCATTGAGATGCGTATCTGCGACGGCTTGGCCACCCTTGAAGAGGTGGGAGCCATAGCTGCCCTCACCCAGTGCCTGGTGGACGAGTTCTCCTCCATCCTGGACGCCGGTGGAACCATCCCCACCATGCCGCCATGGCATGTGCAGGAGAACAAGTGGCGCGCCGCCCGCTACGGTATGGAAGCCATCATCATCCTTGATGCTGCAGGCAACGAACAGTTGGTCACGGAGCACCTCGCGGAAACTGTAGCGCGCTTGGAACCTGTGGCTGCGAAGCTGGGATGTTCGGAGGAGTTGGCCGACGTCCTCAAGATCATCGAACGTGGCGCCAGCTACCAGCGACAACGCCGCGTGGCCGCCGAACACAACGGCGACCTGCAGGCAGTGGTCATGGACCTCGTGAAGCAGATGCGCAAGGGCCCCGACGCCTGACTTTCACTGCCCCGACGCCTGCCCCGGCCGGTGTGCCTGCCTTGGCGGGAAGCTTAGGCAGGCACTGACACCGTGGTGACGGGCATGGAGGAATCCGGCGCGAAGCTGACCCCGCTCGGACCCACTCCGGCCATGATCAGCTGGGCTCCCAGCGCCGCCACCATGGCGCCGTTATCCGTACAGAGGTCCAGCGGCGGTACGTGCAGCGTGATTCCGGCCGAGGTACAGCGCTGCCCTGTCAACTCCCTGAGCCGCGAATTCGCTGCTACGCCGCCACCTAGCAAGACGTCGGTAATGCCGTTCTCCTTGCACGCCAGGACGGCCTTGGAGCTGATGACGTCAACCACGGCTTCCTGGAACGCCGCCGCGATGTCCGCCACAGGTACTTCCTCGCCACGGGCCTCGAACTGCTCAACGCACCTGGCCACGGCTGTCTTCAGGCCGCTGAACGACCAGTCATAGCGGTGCGGGCCCTTCTCCTCGGCGGTCCCCATGTACTTGGGCTGGGTGAGTCCGCGGGGGAACCGGATGGATTTGGGATTGCCCTGGCGCGCCAGCTTGTCGATCGCGGGCCCGCCCGGATAGCCCAGGCCGAGGATCCGGGCAACCTTGTCGTAGGCTTCGCCGGCGGCGTCGTCGATGGTTGAGCCAAGCAGCTCAACGTCGTCCGTAATGCTCCTGATCCGCAGGATTTCCGTGTGCCCGCCCGATACCAGCAGCGCTCCGAGGTTCTCCGGGAGCGTTCCTGCACCCAAGCCGGCGGCAGCACCGGCGTCGGGCCTTCCGTCAGTCCTGGGCTTTCGGTCCAACAGGCCAACTCCAACGTGCGCCACCAAGTGATTAATCGCGTAGAGCGGTTTACCGGTGGCCACAGCCAGGGCCTTGGCCGCGCAGACGCCAACCATCAGTGCCCCGGCGAGGCCCGGGCCGGACGTCACGGCAATGGCGTCAATGTCGTCCAGGGTCACGCCTGCCTCGTGCAAGGATTCCTGCAGCGTCGGAACAAAAGCGTCCAGGTGCGCACGCGACGCGATCTCCGGGATGACTCCGCCAAATCGCACGTGTTCATCCATGGACGAGGACACCGTGTTGGTCAGCAAGGTGGTGCCACGCACGATTCCAACGCCGGTCTCGTCGCAGGAGGACTCGATGCCGAGCACCAACGGCTGCTGTGGATCAGGGCCGCTCATGCGGGGCTCCTTCGGAAGAGTTGGGGTCGTTGAGGGGAAGCCTCATGATCAGGGCATCTGTACCGTCCCGATAGTAGCGGGGACGGACATGGATCTGCTCAAACCCGAAGCGCACGTACAGCTGCTGGGCACGGGGGTTGTCCGCCCGGACTTCAAGCAGGACGTCGTCCGCACGGCGGCGCCGCGCTTCATCGATGAGTTCGGTAAGGACAGCGGAGCCGATGCCCTTGCCTTCGAATTCAGGCACGACGGCGATCGTCTGGACGTCCGCGATCGGCTCAATGCACATCAACCCTGCGTACGCCACGATCCGGCCCGCAACCTCGGCCACCACGTAGCGGCGGGTTTCAGGCTGGGCGAGTTCATCGATGAACATTTGCAACGGCCACGCGTCCACTGGGAACAGCTGGCGTTCCAGCTGCTCCACGGCCGGGATGTCGGCCTCGGTCATGTCCCGGAGGGAGACGCCGGCGAGTTCCAGTTTGGGTGACAATTTCACGGTTTCCGTCCCATCACAATGCACGTTTCCTGGGGCCGGGGACCTGCGCATCGGATTCCCTCAGGTACAGCGGCGTGGAGTCCATCAACGGTTGCCCTGCCGTGATCCTGGCCAAGGCGAACTGGCCCAGGGAGGCCGCATCCGGCTGGGTGGAAGCGAAGTCTTCATCCGCTGTAAGGACATCGGCGTACAAGCCGGCACCCGCCCCGAACACCGGCAGGTCCGGAAGCTCCGAGGCGAAGCCCACGTGGGGGCCAGCCACCAATTCCGGCAGCTGCCCCTCTGCGAGGGTGTAGCGGGCCCAATAGACTTCCTTGCGACGGGCGTCGGTGGCTACCAGGAACTCAGGAGCAGCCTTGGTGGATTCCGCCACTTCAAGGGCAATGGCGTCCAGGCTCATCAGCCCATACAGGGGCTTGTTCCATACGAAAGCCAAGGTCCGCGCGGTAGCAATCCCTGAGCGGAGGCCCGTAAACGGGCCTGGCCCCACACCGGTGACAATGGCGTCGATGTCTGCGCCATTGATGCCCGCACCGGCCAAGAGCTTCTCAATACCCGGGGCAAGGACTTCGGCATGGCTGCGGGTGTCTTCAGTGGCGAACGAATCAACCACACTCTCCATGGCATCGTCGGATATCAGTGCGGCACTGGCAACAGCCGAGGTGTCAATAGCCAGAATCAGCATCAGTTGCCCTTCTCTGGGGAGGTGACGTCAAGGATGTGCGGCGCCGCGGCCCAGCGGGGACCGAAGCCGCGAAACACAATGGTGCGGGGCTCGTCGTCATCGTCGGTATCGAAATCCAGAACGTCACCGGCCGCTGCGGGTGCCGGTCCTTCGCCGCCCACAGCCCTGTGCAGGTCAACCTCCAGGCGACTGTCGGAGAGGTGCTCCACCCTGTCACGGCCCCATTCCACCACCGTGACGGCAGTGTCCATGGTGTTCTCAAGATCGAGGTCGTCGATCTCCGCCGACGAATCCAGCCGGTAAGCGTCAACATGTACCAGGTCCGGACCGCCAGGCCTGGGGCCATCGGCAAGGTTCGGATGGATGCGTACCAACACAAACGTGGGTGAAATGATGCCGGCGCGTACGCCGAGGCCTTCGCCGAGGCCTTGGGTGAACGTCGTTTTACCGGCACCCAGTTCGCCGGTGAGGACCAGGAGGTCCCCGCCTTCAAGCACCTCACCCAGAGCTGCTGCGAGCGCGTGAGTCTGTTCCGCCGTCGTGACCGTCACCGTGCGCTCCCATTGGGGTTTGCTCACAGTGCGGCCGTTTCCGGCGTTGCGTGGTGCTCCGGCGCGGAACTGTCCGGCTGCTCGTTGACGTAGCTGCGCGGTACACGGGGGCTGATGCGCGTGACGATCTCGTAGTTGTTGGTGCCGGCGGCAGCCGCCCAGTCATCGGCGGTGGGTCCGCCGTTGGCGCCGTCGCCGAACATCACGGCTTCGACTCCCTTGAAGGCGGCCACCTCTTCGGGTGCCAGCGCTCCAAGGTCGATCACCATTTGATCCATCGCAATCCTGCCCACCACCGGGTAGGTGACTCCGTTGACGCGTACAGGACCGCCGGTGCCGATCCTCGGGACGCCGTCAGCGTAGCCCAACGGCACCAAACCCAGCGTACTTTCCCCGGTGGTCCGGTAATTGAGGCCGTAGGAGACGCCCTGGCCCTCAGGAACTTTCTTGCAGTTGGACAACAGCGTGCGCACTGTCATGGCCGGATGGAGGCCAAGCTCCGCGGAAGTGGCACCTTCGAACGGCGACAGGCCGTAGATACCCAGGCCCACGCGGACAAGGTCGAAGTGCGAGTCCGGGCGGGACAGTGTGGCTGGGGTGTTGGCGATGTGGCGGACTTCGGTGTCCACGCCGGCGTCCTCGGCCATGGCGATTGCTTCGCGGAAGACCGCCAGCTGCTCATCGGTTTCCGGGCGGTGCGGCTCGTCGGCCACGGCGAGGTGCGAGAAGATACCCACCACGCGCAGGAGGCCCTGGTCCTGGTAGTCCATGGCCTGGCCCACCAGCTGATCCCAATCGGCAATGGTGCAGCCGTTCCGTCCCAGGCCGGTGTCCACCTTCAGGTGCACACGCGCGGGCCGTTCCTGTTCCCGTGCTGCCGCGACCACGGCGTCCAGTTCCCAGCCGGAAATTCCGACGTCGACGCCGGCAGCGACTGCCGCTTGGAAGTTGCTCTCACGGGTGTGCAGCCAGGCAAGCAGCGGGGCGTCAATTCCGGCAGCACGCAAGGCGAGCGCCTCGGAAATGTGCGCGACACCGAGCCAGGCAGCTCCGGCGTCGAGGGCTGCGCGGGCCACCTGCACGGCGCCGTGGCCATAGGCATCTGCCTTGACAACCGCCATGACAGCGGCCGGGGATGCGATACCAACGAACTGACGAACGTTGTGCCGTACGGCTTCGAGGTCAATCACGGCGGAGCGTTCAAGCACCGCCGACTTTGCTATGGAGGCCCTGGACCCGATACCGATATCTGCAGCTGCTTCGTAAGTCACCCTAGAGATTCTAGTAGCGCCGGTGAATTCGGGTTAACTGCGGGCACCCTCACTGGGCGTCGGACAAATGAGCGATGGTGGCGCGGGCCCTCCGTTGGGCCTCCGCGGGGATGTCCTTCACTATCGGCTCCAGGAATGCGAAGCGCCGCAACCACTGGCTGGACTGGCGTTCCTTCCTGGCGTTGGCCCTTTGCCACCAGTCGGCAATGTCGCCCCACCCGGGCGCAGCCAGCGAACCTCCCACTTCCTGGACGGCCAGGGAGGCACACAGGTTGGCGAACCGCAGCCGGTCCCCCAACCGCCAGCCTGCCAGGCAACCCACTATGAAGGCTGCTCCAAAGCAGTCCCCTGCCCCTGTGGGATCGTAGGCGGACACTGGGAGGGAGGGCACCCATTCCTCCTCGCCGGTCTCGGAGTCCACGGCCACGGCACCCTGGGGGCCGAGCGTCACCACGGCCACAGGTACACGGTCGGCCAATGAATACAGGGCCGCCCAGGGGTCGGTCTTCCCGGTGAACGCCATGGCCTCTGGGGCGTTGGGCAGGAACGCGTGGAAGTTCTCCAACTGGTCCAGCCTGCGTTCGGACCATTCACCCGTGGGATCCCAGCCCACCACGCCAAACAGCTTGGTCCCCGCGGACTTTGCGGACAGCATCCATGGTTCCAGTTCCTCGCCCAGGTCCGCCACCGCGGCTAGTGCCTTGGGTGGCCGCCCGATCAGCTCGGAGGAACTGATCGGTGCGGGGTGTCCGTGGGTGACCATGGAACGGTCCTGGTTCACGCACATGGAAACCGTCACGGGTGAATGCCATCCCGGGATGGTGCGTGACAATGACAGGTCCACGTGTTCCTGGCTCTCCAGGATCTGCCAGTTGTAGTCCCCGTAACCGTCATCGCCGAATGTGGCGGCGAGGTTGGTGCGCAGGCCCAACCTGGCCGCCGCAATGGCCTGGTTGGCGACACCTCCGGGGCAGCTGCCCATACCTTCGCTCCAAACCTCGGTTCCGGGCTCGGGCGAGTGCGGCAGACCGGTAAAGATGATGTCCTGGAACACGGTTCCGGTCAGCAGCAGGTCGCACTGGTTGTCGCCGTCCGATCGCACGGCAGCAAGGGGATCAAAACGTCGCTGGGGCATAGCGTCCATGCACGGCAGACTACGCTGCGGCCCCGGGGCTGCATAGACTCGGACCATGAGGCTCATGATCGCCGGCGGCGGCGGATTCCGGGTACCCCTGGTGTACCGGGCCTTGTGCGCGGGTCCTTTCGCGGGGCTGGTGGACGAACTGGTCCTTTACGACGTGGATGCGGCACGGCTGACGGCCATCGAGGCCGTGCTCCGCGATATGCCCGCAGCGGCTGGTTCCGCGCCCGTCGTCGTGAGTTCCACTGATCTTGCCCACGCACTCAAGGGAACGGACATGGTGTTCGCAGCCATCCGGCCTGGCGGAACGGCCGGACGGATCGCCGACGAACGCGTGGCGTTGGATCTTGGCCTGTTGGGCCAGGAGACCACCGGCGCCGGAGGCATCTCCTATGCGTTGCGTTCCATTCCCCGGATGCTGGAACTCGCCGAGGCGATGCAACGCTACTGTCCGGACGCGTGGCTGATCAATTTCACCAACCCCGCCGGAATGGTGACGGAGGCCCTTGTCCCGGTGCTGGGCCGCCGGGTCATCGGCATCTGCGACTCGGCCGGCGGCCTGGTCCAGCGGGCAGCCCGCGCTGCCGGCGCGCCGTTGACGGAGGGAACGCTCGACGGCGTGGGCTACTTCGGGCTGAACCATCTCGGCTGGCTCTATCGGCTGGCACCTGGCGGCCGTGACCTGCTCCCAGGGCTACTGGCTGATCACCACGCGCTGGAGTCCATGGAAGAAGGGCGGCTGTTTGGGCAACACACCCTGCTGCAGCTCGGCTGCCTGCCCAACGAATACCTTTTCTACTACTACCAAACTGCGCAAGCCACGGCAGCAATCCGCCGGCAACAGCAGACCCGCGGGGCCTCCATCCATCACCAGCAGAATTCGCTGTACCCGGCCCTGGCGCAGACTTCACACCCTTACGCACTGTGGGACTCCGCCCGGCGGTCCCGCGAGGAAGGATATCTGGCCGAGGCCCGCACGCACGGCGAGGAACGGGACGAGGACGACCTCGCCGGTGGCGGTTATGAGCGGGTGGCCCTGTCCGTTATGCGTGCGTTGACTGGCGGCGGGACCGCCCAGTTGATCCTGAACGTGCCCAACGCGCCCGTGGTGCCTGCCCGCGGCCCGGCCGAAGCGGACGTGGCCGTTCCCGGGCTGCCGGCCGACGCCGTCGTCGAGGTTCCTTGTGAAGTAACGCCCGACGGCGCGGTGCCGCTGGCGCAGGAACGGCCCGGCGGTCAGTTCCTCACCCTGATGCAGCACGTCAAAGAGGTGGAGCGGCTGACGATACAAGCTGTTCGCGGCGGCGGTCGCCCTACAGCCGTGCAGGCGTTCGCCGCGCATCCGCTGATCGGATCGGCACAACTGGGAGAACAACTCCTGGACGGGTATGAGGCCGCTTTTCCCGAACTGCGGGGGCTGTGGGGCTGACCCTGCCCGGAGTCAGAGCTTCCGGTACATCACGTGCAGGCCGACGTACCCGATCTCCGGGTGGTTGAACGCCTCGGGAACCGTGGCCAGGATCTTGAAGCCCATGGATTGCCACAGCCACACCGCACGGACGTTGCTTTCCACCACGGCGTTGTACTGCATGGCATGGAAGCCTGCTGCCTTGGCCGCAGCCAAGGAGTACGCGCACAACGCCCGTGCGATGCCCTGCCCACTGTGCTTCGCCCCCACCATGTAACCGGCGTTGGCCACATGGCTTCCACCACCGGCTTGGTTGGCGTGGAACTCGCCAGTGCCAAGGACCTCTCCGGTCTCCTGGCGGACTGCCACAAAGGTCTGTCCAGGGGCGTCCTTGATCCACTTGGCCCGGGCAGCGTCCTCAGTGGTATCGCGGTCCCACGTAAAGGTTTCGCCCTCCCGGATCACCGGTTCCAGGACTGACCAGATGCCGGGCCAGTCCCCGGGAGTTGCAGGGCGGATGTCGAAAGTCTGTTCTTGGCTCACAGCCGCCACGCTAGCAGCCTTGTCCACATAGCCGGTTTGCCTGAACAGAGCGTTTGCCGGCAGGAGTAGTGTTTTCTGCAGGGCAAAAGTGAATTTGCAGTGTGTCAGGAGGAAAACGTTGCCATTGATCCGTCGTGTGGCGTTCCTGTCGTTGCATACCTCCCCCATGGAGCAGCCCGGAGCCGGGGATGCCGGCGGCATGAACGTCTACGTGAGGGCGCTGGCCATGGCACTGGCAGAGTCAGGCGTGGAGGTGGAGATCTTCACGCGGTCCACCAAAGCCGGCCAGCCCGCCGTCGAGCACCCCGGGCCCGGTGTGTGCGTTCATAACGTGACGGCCGGACCTCGTCGAAAAGTGCCAAAGGAAGAGCTGCCGGCCCTCCTGCACCAGATGGTGGAGGAAATCGACCGTATCCGGCAACGGCAGCTCCATGGCCGCTACGACGCCATTCACTCGCACTACTGGGTTTCCGGCGTGGCCGGGCTTGAGTTATCCGAGCTGTGGGGCGTTCCGCTGGTCCACACCATGCACACCATGGCAAAGGTCAAGAACCTCGTCCTCGAATCCGGCGAGCGCCCGGAACCACGGCGCCGCGAAGAAGGCGAACAACGGATTGTGGACGGAGCCTCGCGCCTGGTGGCCAACACCCCTGCGGAAGCCGGTGAACTGGTGTCGCACTATGGGGCGGACCTTGACCGCATCGACGTCGCGCCGCCCGGAGTGGACCTCAAAGTATTCACGCCATCGTTCCGGCGCAAGTCCCGCAGGGAACGTGACGTTCGGCCGGACAGCTTCCATATCCTCTTCGCCGGACGGATCCAGCGGCTCAAGGGGCCCCAGGTTTTCGTCAAAGCCGCCGGGATCCTGCGCAAGCGCCGGCCGGACATCGACTTGGAGATGACCATCCTGGGATCTCTCAGCGGGGCCAAGGACTTCAACCTCCAGCACATCATCGAGGATGCAGGACTTGCCGACGTCGTCACACACCGCCCGCCCGTTGTGGCGCCGGAGCTCGCCAGCTGGTTCCGTTCGGCGGACGTGGTGGTCATGCCGTCCTTCAGCGAGTCTTTTGGCCTGGTGGCGTTGGAAGCACAGGCGTGCGGGACCCCTGTGGTGGCGACCAACGTCGGCGGGCTTTCCCGGGCCATCTCCGACGGCCGGACCGGCATCCTGGTGGACGGCCATGACCCCTCGGACTGGGCAGACGCCCTCGAAGACCTGTACGACGATGTCCAGACCCGTGAGGACATGGGAAGGCTGGCGGCCACCCACGCCGAATCCTTCGGATGGCAACGGACGGCAGCCATCACCCTGGAGAGCTATCGGGAGGCGGTCAGCGGACTGTTGGTGCCCCGGCGCTGATTTCCTTCCCGGGATACGAGCCCACGGCTGGTAGATTGACCCGCACAGCGTAAGCACGCCACAAGCGCCAGCCCGCTAAGGGAACACCCAGCCGAAGGACAACGATGTCTGAGAACAAGGTCAAGACCGATCTTGAAATCGCCCGCAACGCCGCCATCCTGCCCATTGAGGAGATCGCCCAACGCGCGGGTATCTCCGTAGAGGCAGTGGAGTTCTATGGGCCGTACAAGGCCAAGATCAACCCGGCAAAACTGGTCCACCCCGCCGGGAAGGCGCCAGGGAAAGTGGTGCTGGTGTCCGCCATGTCCCCTACCCCAGCGGGTGAAGGGAAGTCCACCACCACTGTGGGCCTTGCCGACTCCCTGGCCCGGGCAGGACACAAGGTGATGATCGCACTGCGCGAGCCTTCGCTCGGCCCGATTCTGGGCATGAAGGGTGGGGCGACCGGCGGCGGATACTCCCAGGTCCTGCCGATGGATGACATCAATTTGCACTTCACCGGCGACTTCCACGCCATCACGTCGGCGAACAACGCACTCATGGCGCTGGTGGACAACCACATTTTCCAGGGCAACGAACTCGGAATCGATCCGCGCCGCATGACGTTCAAACGAGTCCTGGACATGAACGACCGCTCACTTCGGGAAGTCATCATCGGACTCGGCGGCCCAGCGCAGGGCGTGCCCCGCCAGGATGGTTTTGACATCACGGTCGCCTCCGAAATCATGGCCGTTTTCTGCCTGGCCAGAGACCTCGATGACCTCCGCTCCCGGCTGGGCCGGATCACCTTTGGGTACACCTACGATCGCGCACCAGTGACCGTGGCGGACCTGGGGGTTGAGGGTGCGCTGACGATGCTCTTAAAGGACGCCATCAAGCCCAACCTCGTCCAAACCATCGCCGGGACTCCCGCGTTGGTGCATGGCGGGCCGTTTGCCAACATTGCCCACGGCTGCAACTCCTTGATCGCCACCCGCACCGCAATGCAACTGGCTGACATCGTTGTCACCGAAGCAGGATTCGGTGCCGACCTTGGCGCCGAAAAGTACATGGACATCAAGGCACGGATCGCAGAGGTGGCACCATCCGCCGTCGTTATAGTCGCAACCATCCGCGCGCTCAAGATGCAGGGCGGCGTCCCCAAGGAACAACTCAGCGAACCCAACGTCGACGCCGTGGCCGCCGGTGTGGAGAACCTGAAGAGGCACGTTGGCAACGTGGCAAAATTCGGCATCTCACCAGTGGTCTCCATCAACAAGTTCGCCACTGACACCCCCGAAGAACTGGAGTGGCTGCTGGCATGGTGCGCAGCGGAAGGCGTGGAGGCCGCCGTCGCCGATGTTTGGGGCCGCGGCGGTGGAGGCGACGGCGGTGACCAGCTCGCTGCCAAAGTAGCTGCTGCGATTGACTCACCATCCGGCTTCCACCATTTGTACCCGCTGGACATGGGAGTGGAGGACAAAATCCGGACCATTGCGCAAGAGATCTACGGGGCCGACGGCGTCGAATTCTCCGTTCCCGCATTGAGGCGCCTGGCCGAGATCGAGAAAAACGGCTGGTCCGGGTTCCCAATTTGCATGGCCAAGACGCAGTATTCCTTCACGGATGACGCCTCCAGGTTGGGTGCCCCCAAGGGCTTCAGGGTCCATGTGCGCGAACTCATTCCCAAGACCGGTGCCGGGTTCATCGTTGCCTTGACCGGCGCTGTCATGACCATGCCCGGCTTGCCCAAGGAGCCGGCTGCGATGCGCATGGACGTGGACGCCGAGGGTCAGCCCACCGGCTTGTTCTAGGCCTCCCCGGGCAGGGCCCAAACCCTCTCTCACCCATCGCGCGCCCCACCCAAACCCTCTCTCACCAATAGCAGGCCCCACCCAAACCCTCTCTCACCCATCGCGCGCCCCACCCAAACCCTCTCTCACCCATCGCGCGCCCCACCCAAACCCTCTCTCACCTATGTCGGAACTCCTGGCCAACGTCGGCGATCACGTAGGTGCCGTCGTCGTTGACGCTGAGCGAAGGGTGAGAGAGCGTCCCACCAAAACACCCAAAAGGTGAGAGAGCGTCCCACCAAAACACCCAAAAGGTGAGAGAGCGTCCCACCAAAACACCCAAAAGGTGAGAGAGCGTCCGGATACGACAAAGCGCCCTCCCGCATGTGTGGAAGGGCGCTTGGTCGAAGCGTCGGGATTTAGCGTTCGATGTCGCCGCGGATGAAGGCTTCAACCTTGTCGCGGGCGATGTCGTCGTTGAACTGCTCCGGCGGCGACTTCATGAAGTAGCTGGACGCGGAGAGCAGCGGGCCACCGATGCCGCGGTCCAAACCGATCTTGGCGGCGCGGATGGCGTCGATGATCACACCGGCGGAGTTCGGGGAATCCCATACCTCGAGCTTGTATTCGAGGGACACGGGGGCGTCGCCGAAGTTGCGGCCCTCGAGGCGGACGAAAGCCCACTTGCGGTCATCGAGCCAGGCAACGTAGTCCGACGGTCCAATGTGGACGTCGTCGGCGTGCAGTTCGGCCTCAACGTTGGAGGTCACAGCCTGCGTCTTGGAGATCTTCTTCGACTCCAGGCGGTCGCGCTCCAGCATGTTCTTGAAGTCCATGTTGCCGCCGACGTTCAGCTGGTACGTGCGGTCCAGGGTGACGCCACGGTCTTCGAAGAGCTTGGCCATGACGCGGTGCGTGATGGTGGCACCGATCTGGCTCTTGATGTCGTCGCCAACGATCGGCACACCGGCCTCGGTGAACTTGTCAGCCCACTCCTTGGTGCCGGCAATGAAGACCGGAAGCGCATTCACGAACGCAACACCGGCGTCGATGGCGCACTGGGCGTAGAACTTGGCAGCCTGGTCCGAACCGACCGGCAGGTAGCAGACCATGACGTCAGCTTTGGCTTCACGGAGGGCTGCGACGATGTCCACAGCTTCTTCCGGTGCCTCAACGATGGTCTCGCGGTAGTACTTGCCCAGGCCGTCGAGGGTGTGGCCACGCTGGACGGTCACGCCCGTTGCAGGAACGTCGGCGATCTTGATGGTGTTGTTTTCGCTGGCGCCGATGGCGTCTGCAAGGTCCAGTCCCACCTTCTTGCTGTCGACGTCGAAAGCTGCGACGAAGTGGACGTCGTTGACGTGGTACTGCCCGAACTCGACGTGCATCAGACCCGGGATGGTGGCCTTCGGGTCAGCGTCGCGGTAGTACTGAACACCTTGGACCAGCGATGCGGCGCAGTTACCTACACCGACAATGGCAACACGAATCGGATGTGAAGACACGGAACTCCTTTTGAGAAATAACCTCAGGTGCCAGGCGAATCCCTGACTGAGTCCAGGGCGCGACTAATTGGCACGGCGCCATTCGGCGCACACTTGCATTGTAACCAACACAGCAGGGACCGGTTTTGTTCCCGCCCGGCCCCTGCTGTTTGTGTCACCGTCCGAAGGCTACTTCTGAGCCCACCGGTTGATGTCTGATTCAACGGCGAACTCGTCGATCGCCGTCAGCTCTTCCGCGGTGAACTCCAGGTTGTTGATGGCGCTGAGGGTGTCCTCAAGCTGCGCCACGCTGGAGGCACCAATCAGTGCCGACGTCACGGGTGATCCCTTGGGCTGGTCACGCAGGATCCACGCAATCGCCATCTGGGCCAGGGTCTGCCCGCGTCCCTCGGCAATGGCGTTGAGGCCGCGCACCCGGTCCAGCTTCTCCTCGGTCAGTTGCGACTCGGACAGGAACCGTTCCTTGGCGGCACGGGAATCCGCCGGCACGCCGTTGAGGTAGCGGTTGGTCAGCATCCCCTGGGCCAGTGGCGAGAACGCGATGGAGCCTGCGCCCACCTGGTCCAGTGCCTCGTACAGGTTCGGCGAACCGTTCTCGGTCCACCGGTTCAACATGGAGTAGCTGGGCTGGTGGATGAGCAGCGGGGTGCCCAGTTCCTTCAGGATCCGCGCGGCTTGCAGCGTCTGCTCCGGGGTGTAGGAGGAGATACCGGCGTAGAGTGCCTTGCCGGAGCGGACTGCGTAATCCAGCGCGCCCATGGTTTCTTCCAACGGCGTCTCGGGGTCGGGGCGGTGGCTGTAGAAGATGTCTACGTAATCCAGGCCCATGCGCTCCAGGGACTGGTCCAGGCTTGAAATCAGGTTCTTGCGGGATCCCCACTCACCATAGGGACCGGGCCACATGTAGTAGCCGGCCTTGGTAGAGATGACCAGTTCATCACGGTAGGGCTTGAAGTCGTCTTTCAGGTGGCGCCCGAAGTTCGTCTCGGCCGATCCATCCGGCGGTCCGTAGTTGTTGGCGAGGTCGAAGTGGGTCACCCCAAGGTCGAACGCACGGCGCAGGATGGCGCGCTGTTCGTCGAACCGCTTGTCGTCCCCGAAGTTGTGCCAGAGACCCAGCGAGATGGCGGGGAGTTTGAGTCCGCTGCGTCCAACGCGGCGGTAGGGCATGGTTTCGTAGCGGTTTTCCGCAGCCGAATAAGTCATACGTTCCATCCTGCCACTGCACAAACAAACGGTGACGGCGCCGTCCGCTATGTGGGCGCCGTCACCTTCAGTTCTGATCAGGTCAGTTAAAACGGACGACGGCGGCGCTGGCGCCGGGAAGCCTCAAGGTGCCCTCGTCCAAGGCTGCCTGGGGGTCGGTGGCCAGCAAAACGGAGCCGTCCAGTGGTGTCCCGAGTGCTTGATCCCCGAAGTTGCACACCACCCGAACGTTGCCGCGGGAGAACTGCAGCCAGTGTTCGTCGTCGTCGAACTCGACGGACGTCCCCCCGAAACCGCCGTCCACCAACTCAGGCGTGTTGCGGCGCAGCTGTGCTAAATCCTTATACAGCTGGAGCAGGCGCGCGTGATCCCCTTCGCCGGCTTCGTCCCACGTGAGCTTGGAGCGGTGGAATGTTTCCGGATCCTGGGGGTCTGGAACAACGGATGGATCCCAGCCCATTCGCTCAAACTCCTTAATCCGCCCCTCGGCTGTTGCTTTGCCAAGCTCCGGTTCCGGATGCGAGGTGAAGAACTGCCATGGTGTGGACGCGCCAAACTCCTCCCCCATGAACAGCATGGGGGTGAAGGGTGACGTCATGGTCAGCACTGCGCCGATGGCCAGTTTGCCGACAGGCACAGATGCAGTGAGCCGGTCTCCAATGGCCCGGTTGCCAATTTGATCGTGGTTCTGGAGGCAGACCACCAAGGCCGACGGATGGGCCAGGTCATGCCGAATGGGCCTGCCATGGTGCCGCCCGCGGAAACTGGAATAACTGCCGTCATGGAGGAATCCGTGCTCCAGGACCTTCGCCAGGACTGCGAGCGAGTCGAAGTCCGAATAATACCCGGTGGTCTCACCGCTGAGGTTGACGTGGAGGGCGTGATGGAAGTCGTCGCTCCATTGGCCTTCCAGCCCATAACCATTGTCCTTGCGGGGGTAGATGAGCCGCGGATTGTTCAGGTCCGATTCCGCGATCAGGGTCTTTGGGATTCCCGTCTCGGCCTCGATCTGGTCCGCCAAGGCCCCAAATTCCTCGAGGATGTGCACTGCCCGTTCGTCCCGCAGTGCATGGACTGCATCGAGTCGCAGGCCATCCACGTGGTAATCGCGGAGCCACATCGCGGCGTTCTCCAGGATGTAGCGGCGCACATCGTCAGAGCCCGGGCCGTCAAGGTTCACGGAGTCACCCCAGGTGTTGCCCTCCCCCGATTTCAGGTAGGGCCCGAACTTGGGCAGATAGTTTCCGCTGGGCCCGAGGTGGTTGTAGACAACGTCCTGGATGACGCCCAGTCCCACTGCGTGCGCCGCATCAACGAATCGTTGGTAAGCGGCCGGACCACCATAGGGCTCGTGGACGGCATACCACAGGACGCCGTCGTAGCCCCAGTTGTGGACTCCGTTGAAGCCGTTGACCGGGAGCAACTCAACGAAATCGACGCCGAGGTCCACCAGGTAGTCCAGTTTCCCGACGGCCGCATCAAGCGTGCCCTCCGGGGTGAAGGTTCCCACGTGGAGTTCGTAGATGACGGAGCCTTGGAGGCTGCGTCCCTTCCAGCCGGAATCTTTCCAGGCATGGGCGTCGGGATTGAACGTGGCGGACAAGCCGTGAACGCCGTCCGGTACCCTCCGCGAACGGGGATCGGGAAACGGCCCTTCCCCGTCCACGAGGTAGCCATAGCGCAGTCCGTCAGCTTCCCCTGCCACAGCGTCAGCCGGCGCGCGCCACCAACCGGTGGCGGCGCCGTCGTGATGTTGTTCCATGGCGTACTCGCGGCCGTCCGCGAGCAACCGGACCGACCCGGCGTCAGGCGCCCAGACGTCGAAACGGTCTTTTCCAGCAGCGTGCTCCAGCATCATGCTCCCTGTACGTAATCTCAAGCGTTCGTTGCAGTGATGGTGTGGGTGGTTCGCGAATCAGTCTGTGGGCACCAACAGGGCCACCGGATACTGCTCCAACATGGTGCCCACCGGGACAGAGCCGGCACCGTATGTGGCTCCGGTGAGTTCGTCCCGAACGTTGGTTGTCAGCTCAATGGACGTGTTGCGCCAGCCACCTTCGGCTTCCAAGCGCTTGGGCAAGCGAGTACCGACCGTCACAGCACCCGGCGCTTCCGCTCCACGGTCGAAAGCAACCACGTGTGCCGCGGCCTCACCACGAACTTCCACAGCGCGGTAGCCACCAAACAGTTCAGGGCGGTCCCGGCGCAACCTCAAGGCCCGGGAAACAACAAGAAGCTTGGCGGATTCCTCGGTGGCAGCGGGCTTGGCGCCTTGGTCCAACTCCGCCAGCGCCTCCATGCGGGCTTGAAAGTCCACCGGCCGACGGTTGTCGGGGTCGGTCAAGGAACCATCCCTGAACTCAGTGCCCTGGTAGACGTCCGGGACACCGGGCATGGTCAGCTGGACCAGCTTCGCAGACAAAGAGTTGGAGGTGCCGTACGGTTCGAGCTCGGCAACGAAGTTCTCCAGGGCTGCAGCAACCTCCGGGACATCAAAAACGGCGTCGACGGCGGCAGCCAGGTGGCGTTCGAAGTCGGCGTCGGGATCGGTCCAGTTGGTGGAATTGCCTGCCTCGCGGGCCGCCTTCAAGGCATATGCCTGCAGACGACCGCGGTCTGCCGGCCATGCCCCGACAATCGACTGCCAAATAAGGGCAGCCAGCGGTCCGTCCGGGATCGGTGCCAGTTCCTGGACCGTTCCAAGGAACAGTTCCCATTCCGGGACTGCCTCGGAAATCACCGAAATCCGCGCCCGGGCATCCTCGCTGCGCTTGGTGTCGTGAGTGCTCAGCGTGGTCATGGAGAGCGGCAGCTCCGCTTGGCGGCGGGCCATCCGCTCGTGGAAATCCGGAGTGGTGACAGCAAACTCGGTAGGGTCTGCACCCACTTCAGTCAGCGTGCCCAGCCGGGTGAAGCGGAAGAACGCCGTGTCCTCTACCCCCTTGGCCATCACCATGCCCGAAGTCTGCTGGAAACGCCGGGCCAACGCCCCGTCACGGTCCAGCAGCAGTGGCTTCAGGTCTTCCAGCACAGCTTTCAGGTCTGCCCGGTTCTCGGCGGCGTGACCGATGGATTCCTCCAGGACTTCCCGACCGTAGGGAAGGTACGTCCGGTAGATGGGGAAGCAGCAGATGACTTCGGCGATCGCATCGGCCACCTTCTCCACAGGAAGCCCCAAGGACTCCGGAACCAGACGCGCCAGCCTGAGAACCTCCGAGCGCAGGATGCCGTCCGCGATACGGCGTTTGGTCCCATGGATCATGTCGCCGTAATCCGCTGGCTGTTCGGTGTCCCGCAATCTGGCGTCCAGGGAATCGAGATACTCTTCGGCTGCGGGATCCACAAAGAGGCGGTCCACGTCAGCGAGGGCGTCGTATCCTGTGGTGCCTTCACAATCGAAGGTGTCCGGCAGCTGCTCCCCCGGCTCCAGGATCTTCTCCACCAGTAGATACGCGCTGCCCGTGGCTTCCCGCAGCCTCGCCAGGTAGCCTTCGGGGTCTGCCAAACCGTCCGGGTGGTCGATCCTGAGGCCGTCCACCAGCCCTTCACGGAACCAGCGCACGATCTCTTGGTGGGATTCATCAAACACCCACGGCACCTCTACGCGCAGGCCGGCCAAGGTGTTCACCGCGAAGAACCGGCGATAGTTCAGTTCAGCGTCGGCCCTGCGCCACCCCACCAGCTGATAGTGCTGCCGCGCGTGGACGTCCTGGGGGCTGTCCCCGTCGCTGTAGGTGCCGTCAGCCAGGGGAAGGCGGTGATCGTAGTAGTGCAGTTCGCCGTCAACGATCCTGAGCTGGTCCAGCTCGTCGTCGTTACCCAGAATCGGAATCCGGATCCTCCCGCCGCCGAAGTCCCAATCGACGTCGAAGGCTTCAGCGTACTTGGACGTGCGCCCTTCCTTCAGAAGCTGCCACCACCAGGCATTCTGCCCGGGGGTGGCAACACCCATGTGGTTTGGCACAATGTCGGCCAAGATGCCCAGGCCCTGTTCGCGGGCGGCCTTGGACAGGGCAGCAAGCCCTTCGGGGCCGCCTCGCGAAGGATCCACGGTGGTGGGATCGGTGACGTCATAGCCGTGATCCGAGCCCTCCTCCGCGGTGAGGATTGGTGAGACATACACCCAGTCGACTCCAAGGGACCGCAGGTAGCCCGTAAGCTGCGCAGCGTCCTGCAGCGTCAACTCCGGACGGATTTGGAGCCGGTACGTCGAGATGGGCGTCCTCATGAGTCAGCCTTCTCCGACGAACCGGAGTCCTCATCCGCCGTGGAATCTCCCTTGTAGTCGAACGGCAGCGATGTCACCGCGGGTGCCGTGATGGATGCCGTTTCCGGAGTGCTGGTCTGGGTCAGCGCGGCAAGGGACGCTGCCACCGAGTGGTCCGGCTCAACTTCAGGGGTGCTGTGTGCCCGCAGCACCACCAATGACTTGCCGCCAACCATGAGGATCTGGTCCGGCTTGACCACCCCTGCTTCAGCGCCTTCTCCGGCGGTGTCAATCATGACGTCCCACGCCGGTGCATACTCATCCGAAGGGATCCGGAAGCCGACCTCGTCCTGGTCTGCGTTGAAGTACAGCAGGAAGTTTACGTCGGTGATGCGCCGGCCTTGGTTGTCGCGGCCATGAATTCCGTCACCGTTCAGGAATACACCAACGGAGCGGCCCAAGGCCTCGTCCCAATCCGAGGGGCTCATGGTGCTGGCATCGGCGTCCAGCCATACGATGTCCGGGAGCCGCTCGCCTTCGCCACGCAGTACCGGACGGCCGTCAAAGAAGCGGCTGCGGCGCAGGCTGGGGTGCTTGGCCCGGAGGGCGCACACCGCAGCGGTGAACTCGATGAGCGGCTGGTCCACGTTCTCCCAGTTGATCCACGTCAGTTCAGAGTCCTGGCAGTAACCGTTGTTGTTGCCGCGCTGCGTCCTGCCCAGCTCATCACCGTGGAGCAGCATGGGAACGCCTTGCGAAAGGAACAGGGTGGCGATGAAGTTGCGCTGCTGGCGTGCCCTCATTCCGAGCACCGTGGGATCGTCCGTAGGGCCCTCGGCACCACAATTCCAGGAACGGTTATGGGATTCGCCGTCGTTGTTGTCTTCGCCGTTGGCCTCGTTGTGTTTCTCGTTGTAGGAGACCAGGTCCGCAAGCGTGAAGCCATCGTGGGCGGTGACGAAGTTGATCGATGCCACCGGACGCCGGCCCGAGTGTTCGTAGAGGTCCGCGGAACCGGTCAGACGGGAAGCGAATTCACCCAAGGTGGAAGGTTCGCCACGCCAGAAGTCGCGGACGGTGTCGCGGTACTGGCCGTTCCATTCCGTCCACTGCGGCGGGAAGTTGCCCACTTGGTAACCCCCGGGGCCAACGTCCCACGGCTCGGCGATGAGTTTCACCTGGGACACTACGGGGTCCTGCTGGATCAGTTCGAAGAAGGTGGAAAGCTTGTCTACGTCGTAGAATTCGCGGGCCAGCGTGGAAGCGAGGTCAAAGCGGAAACCGTCCACGTGCATCTCGGTCACCCAGTAGCGCAGCGAGTCCATGAGCAGCTGGAGGGAATGCGGGCTGCGGACATTCAGTGAGTTACCGGTGCCGGTGTAGTCCATGTAGTACTTCTGGTCATCTTCCACCAGGCGGTAGTACGCGGAGTTGTCGATGCCCTTGAAGGACAGCGTGGGTCCCAGGTGGTTGCCCTCAGCGGTGTGGTTGTAGACGACGTCCAGGATGACTTCGATGCCGGCGGTGTGCAGGGCCCGCACCATGGCCTTGAAGTCCTGGACCTGCTGGCCGGTATCGCCCTTGGAGCTGTAGCTGTTGTGCGGGGCGAAGAAGCCAATGGTGTTGTAGCCCCAGTAGTTGTTCAGGCCTTTGTCCTGCAGGATGCCGTCGTTGACGAATTGGTGCACCGGCATGAGTTCGATGGCCGTGATGCCCAGCTTCTGCAAGTGCGAGATGACAGCAGGGTGGGCGACGCCGGCATAGGTGCCGCGCTGCTCCTCCGGAACCTCCGGGTGCATCTGGGTAAGGCCCTTGACGTGGGCCTCGTAGATGACCGACTTGTGGTACGGAATCCGCAGCAGTTTGTCGCCGTCCCAGTCAAAGAACGGATTGATGACCACGCCCAACATCATGTGGGGCGCCGAATCCTCGTCATTGCGGGAATCAGGATCGCCCATGTTGTAGGAGAACAGGGCCGGATCCCAGTCGATTTGCCGGTGGACTGCCTTGGCATAGGGATCCAGCAGCAGCTTGTTGGGGTTGAAGCGCTGACCGGCGTCGGGGTCGTAGGGACCGTGGACCCGGTAGCCGTACTTCTGCCCGGGCTGAACCTGGGGCAAGTAGCAGTGCCATACAAAACCATCTACCTCGGTGACATCAACGCGGACTTCCCCGCCGTCGTCGTCGAAGAGGCACAATTCCACTTTCTCGGCCTTCTCGCTAAACAGCGCGAAGTTGGTGCCGGTGCCGTCAAAAGTGGCACCCAGCGGATAAGCCGATCCAGGCCAGACTTCCATGCGTTCTCCTCTTGGTGATGCGGATAACCTGCTGCAAGCCTACTCATGTCCCCGACATTGACAGTAACCTTATGGTCTTGTTCGGTCGTATTCCGCCGCGAGCGAACCCATAACGCACGGCACCGCCGCCGCGATCGCCGATGCGGTAAGGGGGCCGCCGGAAAAATCAGTGGATGCGGCCACTCCCGCGCGCCCATGGATACTCGCCGCCACGGCGGCCGCAGCAGCCCAGCGGTCATCGGGGTCCAGGCCCAACGCTGCGTACGCGCCGGCGTCGTCCTTGATGGATTCCGCACACTGCGCCACCAGTGCACCAAGAACGCCAGCCAAAACGTCGCCACTGCCCGCGGTGGCCATCCACGCAGTGCCCTCAGACTGGCTAAAAACCACGCCCGACGGCGACGCCACCAGTGTGGTGGCACCCTTCAGGAGCACTGTTGCCCCGGTTTGTTCCGCAGCCTGCCGCACAAAGTGCAATGGCCGGGATTCGATGTCTTCACGGGTTACCGCTACCTCCCCTGTGGAGGGCAGGGTGCCTAACAGCGTGGCCAATTCACCAGCGTGCGGGGTCAGGATCCAGTGAGGCGGGCACCGTTCCGGCAAGAGGCTCAAGGCACCGGCATCCACCACCACAGGCAAGCCAGCGGTGAGGGCTGCGGCAGCAACGGCCCGGGCACGCTCCATTTGTTCCTCGCCATCAACACCCGAACCCAGCAGCCACGCTTGGACCCTGCCGGGGTCTCCGGACTCCCACAAGGCTTCGGGGGTGCGGCCAAGGACCAATTGCGCAGCAGATTCGGGACCAAGGTAGCGCACCATCCCCACTCCGGCCGTAGCCGCAGCATGGACGCTCAGGACCCCAGCCCCGGCAAACCTCGCCGAACCTGCCACGACGCCAAGGACGCCTCTGGAGTATTTGTGCGCACGGCGATCGGGAGCGGGCAGCAACGCGCCAAGCTCCACGGCAGTGATACGGCGCAGTTCGGCCTCTTCGGGTGACAGCGACTCCTCTATGCCGATCCGCGCAAGTTCGATGCGTCCCGAGCAGCCCTCACCCGGATCCGTCATCAGCCCGGCTTTGATGCCACCAAAAGTCACAGTGACGTCCGCGTCCAGGACGGGCCAGTGGACTTCTCCGGTATTGGCGTCCAGCCCGCTGGGGAGGTCGCAGGCCACCACCAGGGCTGGGCGCAGCTCCTGGAGCAAGGCGATGAGTTCGGCTGAAGCACCACGGAGTCCGCCCCGGGCGCCGGTACCGAGCAGTGCATCAATGATCACATCGTTGCCCGCACACATGACTGCCAGCTCTTCGGCATTCCCGGGTTCCAAACGCAGCGTCCGGCCGCCCGCCGCGACAAAGGCAGCCAGAGCCTCCGGGTGCACTTCAGAAGCGGCGAGTACCGCCGTCGTGCGCATTCCCCTGCGCGCGAGGAAAGACGCGGCAAAAAGGCCGTCGCCGCCATTGTTTCCCTTGCCGGCCAGTACGGTGATGCCGGCACCGGCCAGCTTGCGCCTGCTTTTGACTTCGCGGGCCACGGTTTGCGCCAGGCCGTAGGCAGCCCGCTGCATAAGAACAGCGCCCTCACCGGAGTCCAGGAGCGGTTGTTCCGCGTCCCTGATCTGTTGTCCGGTGAAGGCGCTGATCATTGCTGTTGAGAGTCCGTTCAGCCCTCGGCGAGGACAGTCGCCGTCGCGATGCCGCCGTCGTGGCTGATGGACAGGTGCCAACGCTTGACGCCTTTGGCCTCAGCCACGGCAAGCACGGTTCCCTTGACCTGGACCGTAGGGCCGTTCTGGTCGAGGCCGATCCAGCAGTCCTGCCAGTTCATGCCTGCCGGAGCGCCCAGGACCTTGGCCACTGCTTCCTTGGCTGCAAAACGGGCAGCCAAGGACCGGGTATTAAGTTCCCGTTCGGCAGGAACAAACAAGCGGTCCCGGAGACCGGGGGTCCGTTCCAACTGCCGGCCGAACCGCTCGATGTCTACGACGTCTACGCCAATGCCAACAATCATGGCGTTATTCTACGGTGACGCTCTTGGCGAGGTTACGCGGCTGATCCACGTCATAGCCCTTGGCGCCGGCGAGTTCAGCAGCGAAGATCTGCAGCGGAACGGTGGTCAGCAGCGGCATCAGCAGCGTGGGCGTCTCCGGTACGTAGAACACCTGCTCTGCGTAGTCCTTGACCGACTCGTCGCCTTCTTCAGCGATGACCAGGGTACGGGCACCACGTGCGCGCACTTCCTGGATGTTGCTGACTACCTTCGAGTGCAGGGAGTCGCGGCCACGCGGCGACGGCACAACGACGAAGACCGGCTGGCCGTCGTCGATCAGGGCGATGGGACCATGCTTGAGCTCGCCGGCTGCGAAGCCTTCAGCGTGGATGTAGGCAATTTCCTTGAGCTTCAAGGCACCTTCGAGGGCTACCGGGTATCCAACGTGGCGGCCCAGGAACAACACGGACTTTTCGTCCTTCATGCTGCGGGCGAGCTCGCGCAGAGGACCGGCGTTGTCCAGAATGTGCTGGATCTTGGCCGGGATCTTGTTGAGGTCCGCGAGGACGTCCTTGATCTGGCCGGAGAAGATGTTGCCACGCAGCTGGGCCAGGTACAGACCCAGCAGGTAAGCAGCAGTGATCTGCGCCAGGAATGCCTTGGTGGAAGCAACAGCGATTTCCGGGCCGGCGTGCGTGTAGAGCACGGCGTCGGACTCGCGCGGGATGGTGGATCCGTTGGTGTTGCAGATGGAGATCGTCTTGGCACCCTGCTCGCGGGCGTAGCGGACGGCCATCAGCGTGTCCATGGTCTCGCCCGACTGGCTGATGGAAACCACCAGAGTGTTGGAGTCGACGATCGGATCGCGGTAGCGGAACTCGTGTGCAAGCTCCACTTCCGTGGGAATACGGCACCAGTTCTCTATCGCGTACTTTGCCACCAGGCCGGCGTAAGCTGCGGTACCGCAAGCCAGGACGATGATCTTGTCAACCTGCTTCAAGAGCTCGGGGTCGATGCGGACCTCGTCCAGGGTCAGCTTGCCGTCAAGGTCCGAGCGGCCCAGGAGGGTCTGCGCAACGGCGTCGGGCTGGTCGTGGATTTCCTTCTCCATGAAGGAGTTGAAGCCACCCTTTTCGGCAGATGCCGGATCCCAGTCAACGTGGTATTCCTTGCCTTCGGCGGGAGCGCCGAAGAAGTCGGTGATTTCCACGGAATCCGCGGTGATGGTAACGATCTGGTCCTGGCCCAGTTCCACGGCGCGACGGGTGTAGTCGATGAAGCCGGAGACGTCGGAGCCCAGGAAGTTCTCGCCGTCGCCCAAGCCCACTACCAGCGGGGAGTTGCGGCGGGCTGCCACAACCACGTCAGGCTGGTCGGCGTGGACAGCGAGGAGGGTGAAGGCGCCCTCAAGGCGCTGGCAGGCAAGGCGCATGGCCTCGGTGAGGTTGCCGCCGTCGCCATTGAGTTGGTTGCGGAAGATGTCGCCAACCAGGGCGGCCGCAACCTCGGTGTCGGTTTCCGACTCAAAGGTAACGCCCTTGGCGAGCAGTTCCTGCTTGAGCTCGGCGAAGTTTTCGATGATGCCGTTGTGAATCAGCGCCAGGCGCCCGCCGTCGGAGAGGTGCGGGTGCGCGTTGCGGTCCGTGGGGCCGCCGTGCGTGGCCCAACGGGTATGGCCAATGCCGGTAAGGGATTCAGGGACCGGGTTTGCTTCCAGCTCCGCGATCAGGTTGCTCAGCTTGCCGGACTTTTTGCGGGACGAAATCGTCCCGTCAGCCACCACTGCGACGCCTGCGGAGTCATAGCCGCGGTACTCAAGACGACGCAGCCCTTCCACGACGACGTCAAGGGCGCTGTGACCAGCTGCCTTGCGAGACGAATTGCCAACATAGCCTACGATTCCACACATGGGTACAAGCCTAACGGCTAGCGCAAACAACTGACGTGGGACATCCCAGCTCCTCCCCTTGCGGTGGAGACGTCCATCACTCACAATTCACCTTCCCGTCGTCGCGCATTTCCTGATCCGGCACGCGGAGGGCAGAATCATGAGCGTGACTTTGCAACGCACCGAAGCTAATGGCGACGGCGCTTCCCCGTTCGTGGAGCTGGACCGGCAGACGTGGTCCCGGCTCGCGGCACAGATGGAGCAGCCCCTCAACGAAGAGGACATCTTCCGTCTCCGCGGACTTGGCGATCCCCTGGACATGAAGGAAGTCAGGGAGGTCTATCTGCCGCTTTCACGGCTCCTGCACCTGTACGTCCAGGCTTCGCACCAACTTCATGCCGCCACCACCACGTTCCTGGGCGAACAAACGCAGCGCACGCCGTTCGTGATTGGCGTTGCAGGCTCGGTGGCTGTCGGTAAGTCCACCATCGCCCGCGTCCTCCGGGAAATGCTGCGCCGCTGGCCGGGGACGCCCAACGTGGAACTCATCACCACGGACGGGTTTCTGTACCCCCTGGCGGAGCTCAAACGCAGGCACCTGCTGGAACGCAAGGGCTTCCCGGAATCCTATGACCGCCGCGGGCTCCTTCGCTTTGTGTCCGAAGTCAAAGGCGGGGCCGAGGAAGTCCGGGCACCGTGGTATTCCCACGTTACCTACGACATCGTGCCGGGCAAGGAAGTCGTGGTGCGGCGTCCTGACGTCCTGATCGTGGAAGGCTTGAACGTTCTGGCCCCGGCCCGACCCCGCATGGATGGCAAACAAGGACTGGCCGTCAGCGACTTCTTCGACTTCTCCATCTACGTCGATGCCAAGACTTCCTACATCGAGGAATGGTACGTTGACCGGTTCCGGAAGCTGCGCACCACTGCCTTCGCGCAGCCGGAGTCCTACTTCCACCGGTACGCCACACTGTCCGACGACGATGCCGAATCGACCGCCCGCGGCATTTGGAAGCGCATCAACGAACCGAACCTCGAAGAAAACGTGCTGCCCACACGCGGGCGGGCGCAACTGGTGCTGACCAAGGACGCGGACCACTCCATCCGGCGCATGTTGCTTAGGAAGGTCTAGCGTGGCCAAACCCCTTCCCAACCGGCGGGCATTCGCAGGCTTCCTCACTGCGGGGGCCGGTATGGCAGCCCTGGCCGCCTGCACGCCGGACAAAGCCGTTCCCTCCCCCGCCGCTGCCAATGCGCCCAGCATGGCCTCCCATGCCCCTTCTGCAACGCCCTCCAGTGTCCCCACCACGGATCCGGCGGCTGTAACTCCCCCGGCCAGCCCGGAGCCTTCCAGCGCAGCTCCCTCCAGCGCCGTTGCTCCTCAGCATTCCCTCACGGATCCCACCAGCCCTTGGGTCATCGTGAACAAGCACCGGCCGCTGAATCCCCAGGACTTCGTTCCGGCAGACCTCGTCCAGCCGAACGTTCGGCTCGCCGTCAGCGGCGAAGCATCCATGGTTAACAGCACGACGGCGGCTGCCGCAGAAAAGATGTTCGGCGCTGCCGCATCCGAGGGCGTCGTCATGGCCTTGGCTTCGGGCTACCGCTCTTACACCACGCAGGTGGCCACGTACAACGGGTACGTCGCCAGCACCGGCCAGGCGGCAGCTGACCGTGCGTCCGCCCGCCCCGGACATTCGGAACACCAAACGGGCTGGTCCTTCGACATCGCGGATGGCGGCGGCGCCTGCAGCTTCCAACCGTGTTTTGCCGATCAACCGGCTGCCGTATGGGCCAAAGCCAATGCCCACAAGTTCGGATTCGTGGTCCGGTATCCATGGATGTTCCACGACACCACGGGTTATTTCTACGAGTCCTGGCATCTGCGCTACGTAGGTGTCGAGGCCGCCACGGACATGGCCAATCGGGGCATCGCGACCCTCGAGGAGTACTTCGGGCTGGAAGCAGCGCCCGACTATCTCTAGCACTTAAAAAGGGTTCGGCCCGCATCGCTGGCCAACCAGCGGTGCGGGCCGAAGCCGTGGGGAGTTCTTAGACAGCCAGTTCGCTGCTTGCACCAAGGCGTTCCTTGACGACGGCAGCCAGACCGGTGCAGATGCGCTCTGCGGTTTCCATGTCCGCAGCTTCCACCATGACGCGCACCAGTGCCTCCGTGCCGGACGGGCGGAGCAGCACACGGCCGGTCTCCCCCAGTTCGAGCTCGGCAGCGGCTACTGCGGCCGCCACGCCTTCGTCAGTGCCCGCGCGTGCCTTATCCACGTCCTTGACGTTGATCATCAGCTGCGGCAGCTTGGTCATCGCGGTGGCAAGTTCCTTGAGGCTCCGGCCTGTCAGGGCAACCTGCGCTGCCAACTGCAGGCCGGTCAGGACACCATCGCCGGTGGTCGCGTAATCGGAGAAGATCACGTGGCCGGACTGTTCGCCGCCCAGGTTGTAACCGCCGTCGCGCATTTCTTCCAGGACATAACGGTCGCCTACTCCGGTTTCCCGGATGGTGATGCCGGCATCACGGAGGGCGATCTTCAGCCCCAGGTTGCTCATGACGGTCGCAACCAGGATGTTGTCCTTGAGCTTGCCGGCCTCGTTGAGGGCCAATGCCAGGATCGCCATGATCTGGTCACCGTCTACCTCGTTGCCTTCATGGTCAACCGCAAGGCAGCGGTCAGCGTCGCCGTCGTGGGCGACACCAAGGTCAGCCCCGTGCTTCACTACCGCTTCCTTCAACGGACCCAAGTGCGTGGAGCCGACCCCTTCATTGATGTTCAGACCATCAGGCTCGGCGCCAATAACGATGACATCCGCGCCGGCGTCTTTGAAGACCTGGGGCGAACAACCACTGGCCGCGCCGTGGGCGCAGTCCAGGACAACTTTCAGGCCGTCCAGGCGCTGGGGAAGCGTGCCCAACAGGTGCACGATGTAACGGTCCTCAGCGTCCGAGAAGCGCTGGATGCGTCCGACGTCCGCTCCAATCGGGCGCTGCGGCTCTTTGCCGAGCTGCGCCTCAATGGCATCTTCCACGTGGTCCGGGAGCTTCTGGCCACCCCGGGCAAAGAACTTAATGCCGTTGTCCGGCGCGGGGTTGTGGGAGGCCGACAACATGACGCCGAAATCAGCGTCGAGATCTGCCACCAAGTAAGCGGCAGCCGGTGTGGGGAGGACGCCGGCGTCATAGACGTCGATGCCCGAGCTGGACAGCCCTGCCTCGACGGCTGCGGCGAGGAACTCGCCACTCGCTCTCGGGTCCCTCGCGACAACGGCACGCGGCCGTTTGCCGTTGGTTGCGCGGTCATGGCCAAGTACGACGGCGGCGGCCTGGGCGAGCTGCATAGCCAGCTCAGCGGTGAGCAATCCGTTCGCGAGACCGCGCACGCCATCTGTTCCAAATAATCTAGACATCGGCTCAAGTTTAGACGACGACGGGACGCCATCAGTTCAGGGGCGTGTCGGAGCGTCACATGAGCGCCGGGATTCGGTGGGCGGCAGTGGCCTTTTAAACGGCGAACGCCCGCCCCGCCGAAATGGCGGAACGGGCGTTCGATACCCCAGCGGTGGCCGCGAGAGCGGCCATCGGTCCGGGAAAGCGGGTTTAGCGCTTGGAGTACTGCTGAGCCTTGCGTGCCTTCTTGAGACCGGCCTTCTTACGCTCGATGACGCGGGCGTCACGGCGCAGGTAACCGGCCTTCTTGAGGGTAGCGCGGTTGTTGTCGACGTCGATCTCGTTCAGCGAGCGAGCAACACCGAGGCGCAGTGCACCGGCCTGGCCGGAGATGCCACCGCCGTGGATGCGGGCGATGACGTCGTAAGCGCCTTCGAGATCAAGGATCTTGAAAGGTTCGTTGACGTCCTGCTGGTGCAGCTTGTTCGGGAAGTAGTTGTCCAGCGTGCGGCCGTTGATGGTCCACTTGCCGGAACCCGGAACAACGCGAACGCGTGCAACGGCTTCCTTGCGACGGCCAACAGCTGCACCGGCAACGGTCAGTGCCGGGCGTTCCTTCTTCGGCGCGTCTTCAGCAGACGTGCTTTCAGAGGTGTAGCTGGTGAGGGTTTCCTCAGCCTCGACGGCTTCGGCGGTCAGTTCTTCGTTCTGAGCCACGGTTCTCCTTGTAATGAAAAGTTGGTTGGTGGCCAGGACTACTGGGCGACCTGGGTGATTTCGAAAGTCTTCGGCTGCTGTGCAGCGTGGGGGTGCTCGGGGCCTGCGTAGACCTTGAGCTTGCCCAGCTGCTGAGCTGCGAGGGAGTTCTTGGGGAGCATGCCCTTGATGGCCTTCTCAACAGCGCGAACCGGGTTGGATTCCAACAGCTCGGCGTAGTTGACGGAGGTCAGGCCGCCCGGGTAACCGGAGTGGCGGTATGCGCGCTTCTGCTCCAGCTTGGCGCCGGTGAGGGCAACCTTTTCAGCGTTGATGATGATGACGAAGTCGCCCATGTCCATGTGGGACGCAAAGGTCGGCTTGTGCTTTCCGCGCAGCAGTGTTGCGGTCTGGCTGGCAAGACGACCAAGGACAACGTCGGTGGCGTCAATGACGTGCCACTGGCGGTTGATATCGCCGGGCTTCGGGGTGTACGTACGCACGGTTTTGCCTCGTTCTTGTTCTGGCGTTCATGTTTTAGGCCACACGCAATAAGGCGTGTACCTACTATGTATGCGCTACCGGAGCAGAGGTGAGGGCTCTATGTACCAGTTATCCCAGGATCTCGAAATGCCTCTGGAGTTAGCGATCCTGCAACTGGATCCCCCGCAAGGCATGTGTCATCGAGATAGGACACGCACAACGACTCTAAACAATACCTTCAACGGGGCGCCCGGGTCAAAATGGGGTATCCGCCCCTCGGGGTCAAGCACCGCGCAGAGGGAGAGCACATGACCCACGACCCCACGCTCCCCCTCCTTGTTGCCTTGGGCGGCCTGTTGTTGAGCCCGGCGTCCGAGTTCCTGATCGCCCGGATACTGCCGCGACTTGGCGGACTCCCTGCCCTTAAGATCCGGATCACGACGGCGGCAGTCACCGCGCTGCTGTTTGGCCTGCTTGCGTGGCGTTTTGGCTTTTCTCCGGAATTGCCGGCGTTCCTGTTATTGGCACTGCTTGGCGCGCAGCTTGCGAGGATCGATTTCACGCTGCATTTGCTGCCCAACCCCTTGGTTTTACTGTTGCTGACGGGCAGTTTAGTACTTCTCGCCCCGGCCGCCGCCTTCACGCCGGACTGGCCCGGGCTGTTCCGAGCCCTCGCCGGAGGGGCAATCCTGTTCTCCGGCTACCTGATTCTTGGACTTTTTTCGCCGGGAAGCATCGGAATGGGCGATGTGAAGCTCGCGGCACCCCTCGGAATGTACTTGGGGTACTTGGGTTGGGAGCAAGTACTCTATGGCGGCCTCCTGGGATTCGTGGTGGGCGGGGTGCTGACGGTGCTGATGTTGCGTCTGCGACGCAAGGAAATGCCCGCAGAAACCGCTCACGGGCCCGCCATGATCGCAGCCGCCATTGGCGTGGTGCTGGTACTCCAATAGGAGCTTCCCGCGGGGTTCGATGCGGCTCGATTCTCGCCGGTTTCCCTAAGGGTGCTGACAAAAACAAGTAGTCCTGCCCTTCCGCTCACCCCTAAACCGAGTACACCCCTGCCCCGGAACGAGTGGTGGCATAACGCCGCCCCGTGAATTCGCGTAGGACTACGCATTGTTTGGCAACCCTCCCAGGGTGAATTCTTATCTCATCGAAATCCGAACCGCTAAAGGAAACATGGGGGTAGTTCGGGAGTCGAAGCAAATTCCGATAATTTGCTGGACCTATAACCTATTTCGCAAATCATTTTTCTGGGAAGGATTTACCAATGTCTGCTTTCATTTTCACCGTCACCTCGTACATCGCCGGCGTCAAGGACCGCTTCACCAAAGAGGAGAAGGGCGCGACGATGGTTGAATACGGCATCATGGTCGCCTTCATCGCGCTCCTGGTGCTTGCGGCCGTCACCCTCCTTGGTCCGCAGATCGCAAACCTCTTCACCCGAGTGGACGCCGCCATCTAGGCATCACCACCCCAAACGCAGTTTTGGCTCTGGTGGCATCGTTCCACCGGAGCCAAAACTGCTTTCCGAATAGTTCCACTTTCAGCCCTATCTGGGAAAGCCGGGGAATCGACATGGATCGGAAAGAACGAGGCGCGGTAGCAATTGAAATGGCGATCCTCCTGCCACTGTTGCTTCTCATCCTCATAGGAATCATCGAGTTCGGACGCGTGCTTAACGTGCAGGTATCCCTGACACAAGCGGCACGGGAGGGTGCACGCTATGCAGCGGTTCACTATCAGGATGGCGGTTTGGATGTTGCCGGCACGGCATTGACCGCAGCGCCTTCGTTGGATGGTTTAGGGGTAAGTGTCACCGACAACGCTTCCAGTTGCACGCCCGGCTCGAATGTCGAAGTTACAACCAGCGTTTCGCTGCCGTCGATGTCGGGATTCCTGGACGCCGGTTTCTTCGGAGCACCGGGAATCTTCCCACTCAACATGACAGGGGTTGGGGTGATGAGATGCGGCGGCTAAAGCAAATCCGGGATAAGAGCCAGACTCCGCCGAATGACATCCGGTCAAACGAACGGGGAGCAGCAACCATAGTTGTCGCAGGGTTGATGGTTGTCCTTTTGGGCTTCGCGGCTCTGGCCATAGATGTCGGCGCCCTGTATGCGGAGAAGGCCCAACTGCAGAACGGCGCCGATGCCGCCGCGCTGGCCATCGCAACCGATTGCGCCAACGGGAATTGCGGAGACAGCACTGCAACGGCAAACAGCTTCGCCAACAGCAACGCCAATGATGGTTCCAGCGGATCCGCCGTGTCGTTTCCGGCGTCCACCACCGTCCGCGTTGTGACGAATGCACGCGATGACGGCTCAGGGGCGAACAGCTTCTCACTGTACTTCGCCCGGGTTCTGGGGATGGACACAGCAACCGTGGATGCCGCCGCGGAAGCCCAATGGGGTGCGCCAAACGCTGCGACGACGTTGCCGTGGACTGTGAGTGAGTGCGTTTTCAAGAAGTACCTCTCACCGACTCAACTGGCATCGCTCAACTCCACAGGCAACTTCTCCGGCGACCCAATTCCCACCCATATCCTGCTTCGCTACGACGAAAACGCCCCCACTATGCCAGGTTGCGCTGCACAAAACGGCTACCAACCCGGTGGTTTTGGGTGGCTCGTCACCAACGCGGGTTGCTCCACAAACATCTCTGTCAACGCGACTGTCAACGGGCAAACCGGCAATCATTTCCCCAACGCGGCCGCTTGTGACGCTGTACTTTCCACCATCATGGACGAACCCGCGCTCATACCACTTTTCAAGACTGCAACCGGAAACGGAAGCAATGCAAAGTACACGCTGATCGGCTTCGCAGCCTTTCAGGTCACCGGTTACAAGTTCAGCGGATCAGGGGCGGTACTCGACCCTCTAGCCCCTAACTGCACTGGAAACTGCCGGGGGCTTCAAGGGTACTTCTCCCGCTTCGTATCTCTCGAAGAGGGCTCGCAGATAGGCGGCACTGTCCCCAACTACGGCGCCTCCGTAGTCACACTGACCGATTAGCTGCGCGCAGTATCAACAAATGCATCACCAAAGCTCGAAAGGAGTTAAAAGTGAAAACACGCCTACTGGGAGGCATTGCAGCACTGCTCTTGGCAGTCATTGGCACCGTTTTGCTGGTTACCTATGTACAGGGAGCAGACAAACGTGCGCAGCAAGGGCTCGATCCCGTCAACGTCCTGGTCGTCAAGGAACGTGTTCCGGCTGGTACCAAGGCCGAGGAGCTTGATTCAAAGGTTCGGGTGGAAACCCTTCCACAGACCGCGGTAGCGCCTGGCACCATCCAGGCACTCACTGACCAGAAGGGAAAGGTCACTTCGGCCGACCTTCAGCCCGGCGAGCAACTGCTGGGCGTCAAGCTCGTGGACCCGAAGGAGCTGGCGCCTGGGACCGTGCCAGTGCCGGACGGCCTGCAGGAAGCTACCTTTGTCCTTGCCCCGGAAAGAATCCTCGGTGGAAGAATTGAAGCCGGAGACGCTGTCACAGTATTCGCATCCTTCAAGTTGGATGAGGCCGTTCCGGCAGGAGCCGGCCTTCCAGCCGGTATGACCGGGTGGAAAGACTTCACGGAACTGCTGTATCACGACGTCTTGGTGACAGCAGTTCAGCAAGCAGCACCTGATGCCGAGAAGTCGGCCGGAGCCGACAAGGGAGTAGCGCTGCCGAATGGTTCCGCCTATGTCACCGTCGCCCTCAGCGATGCGAACGCTGCAAAGATGGTCTTTGGCGCTGAATTTGGCACGCTCTGGCTCTCCAAGCAGACCGACAAGACCGTGAAGACGGACCCACCCACCACCAATTTTGGAGGGCTGGTCCAATGAGCCGCTTCGTAGCCATCACGGCGGTCCGCGACTTCGAAGGCCGTGTGCGTCAAGCCGTCACCGGCGCGCTGCACGGCGACCTGCAAACTCTGTCGCCCGATGTACTGACGGGCGGAACAGATGACGTTTTCAAGCAGCTGACCGGGGCACCGCCGGAAGTCATGATCTTGGGGCCTGGCGTAAACCCGGACGACGCCCTGAAGCTGGCTACGGTCTTCGACCTCCAATACCCGGAAATCAGTCTCCTGCTGGTATCGGACCCGAGCCCGGACATCATCCTTCGCGCCATGCACGCCGGGATTCGAGACGTCGTGACACCTGAGATCGACGTCAACGAGCTACGGGTTCTCTTGGAAAGGGCCTGTTTGGCCGCAGCCAGCAGGCGCCGTGGAATGCAGTCGGTTTCCGAACCCGGTCAGGAAAGGGGCAGAGTCATAGCTGTCATGTCACCCAAAGGTGGCGTTGGCAAGACTACTGTTGCGACGAACCTTGCCGTCGGGCTGGGTGCCGTTGCCCCGATGAGTGTCGTGATTGTGGATCTGGATCTCCAATTCGGAGATGTTGCTTCCGGCTTGCTGCTTGAGCCGGAGCATTCCATCACCGAGGCTGTTCATGGCTCAGCCTCACAGGACTCCATGGTTCTCAAGGCATTCCTCACTGTGCACCCGTCAGGCATCTACGCGCTCTGCGCACCCAAGAAGCCGTCTGAGTCGGATTACATCACGGCGGATCACGTGACAAGGCTGATCAACCAACTTGCCACAGAGTTCAGGTACGTCGTAGTGGATACTGCCCCGGGCTTGGGCGAGCATTGCCTCGCAACGTTGGAGCTTGCGACGGATGGCGTTTGGGTATGCGGAATGGACGTACCCAGCATCCGCGGCTTACGGAAGTGCTTCAGCGTTTTGAGAGAACTCCAACTCCTGCCGCAAGGCCGGCATACTGTGCTGAACTTCGCGGACAGGAAGAGCGGAATCTCCGTCCAGGACGTCGAAGCCACCATTGGAGTGCCCATCGACACCGTGATTCCACGATCGCGGAATCTCCCCTATTCGACCAACCGTGGGGTGCCTGTTCTCCAAGGGACCTCGCGGGACTCAGCCGTAAAGGGGCTGAAAAAACTCGTGGAACGCTTCGATCCCCGGCTGGAAACAGTCCCCCAGGGCAAACTTCACCGAAGGGTGGTGGTCTCGTGAAACTGTCAGAACGGCTCTCGAAGAAGAACCCGGACATTATCGCCGAAGCCCAGGCTTCCGACGACGGACATCAGGACGAGGACCCGCGCAGCGCTCAAACCCTGCCACCCGCCAGCGGCCCGATGTTGGGCGGAACTCTTTCCGCGCCAGCGGTGGATGCTCTTGCCGGCCTGAAACAACGGGCAGCTTCGGCGCTCTTTGATCGCATGGGAAGCAGAATTGGGGACACATCGTCTTCCGAGGAGGAATTGCGTTCCTTCGCTGTTGAGGAACTGTCGGCTGTCATTGACGAAGAACAGGTGCCGCTCAGTCCCGAAGAGCGGCGGCGGCTGATTCGCGAGATTTCGGACGAAGTGATGGGGTTTGGTCCCCTGCAGCGCCTCTTGGAGGACCCTTCTGTCACGGAAGTCATGGTGAATCGCTTCGACCAGATCTACGTCGAGCGACATGGACACTTGGCCTTCACGGACCTGCAGTTCAGCTCCGATGCCCACCTCAGAAAAGTCATTGAGCGGATTGTATCCAAGGTCGGACGTCGCATAGATGAGTCCTCGCCACTCGTGGATGCCCGGCTGGAGGACGGTTCCCGTGTCAATGCCATCATTCCTCCTCTGGCCGTGAACGGTCCGTCGCTCACCATCAGGAAATTCAGTCACGTTCCCTTGACGGTTCGAAATCTCATCGACTGGGGATCGATGAGCCACGAAATGGCTGAACTGCTCAGTGCCTGCGTGCGTGCCCGGTTAAACGTCATCGTCTCCGGAGGAACGGGAACGGGCAAGACAACGCTTTTGAACGTGTTGTCGTCGTTCATCCCGGAATCCGACCGGATTGTCACCATCGAGGACGCTGTGGAACTCCAGCTGCAGCAACGTCATGTGGTCAGGTTGGAAAGTCGCCCGCCCAATATCGAGGGTAAGGGCGCCGTCACCATTCGAGACCTGGTGCGTAACTCACTCCGTATGCGGCCCGATCGGATCATTGTCGGGGAAGTACGTGGTGGAGAATCACTCGACATGCTCCAGGCCATGAACACAGGGCACGACGGCTCGTTGTCGACGGTCCATGCAAACTCCCCTCGCGATGCCATCGCACGGCTGGAGACCCTTGTCCTGATGGCAGGCATGGACCTGCCGCTCCGAGCAGTGCGGGAGCAAGTATCCTCGGCCGTCGACTTGATCGTCCAAGTCACGCGATTACGCGATGGAAGCAGGCGAATCACGCACGTCACCGAAGTACAGGGGATGGAGGGCGAGGTCGTGACCCTCCAGGATGCATTTCTGTTCGACTACGCAGCTGGACTCGATTCCGAGGGCCGCTTCCTTGGCAAGGCCCTGCCTACAGGCATTCGCCCTCGCTTCCTGGACCGCTTTACGGAACTGGGGATCAATGTTCCGCCTTCCGTCTTCGGAGCCGCACCGGTCACCAGCGGGAGGCGGTAAACGTGGACACTCCAGTACTGTTCTTTTCCGCGATTGCTTCATGTGCTGCCGCCCTCCTGATTCTCGTCGTCGTGGTGATGAAGCCCCGCAACGGAAGCATTCCCCTGGAGCGCCGCCGCCTGGGCTTCACCCCGGACGAGTCGGCGTTGGGGCGAGTATCCCAGTCTGCCGTCCAAGTGGTTGACACTGCCCTTGGCCGTTCGGGAGGACCTTACAACAGGGAGGTTTTATACAAGGCAGGTGTGAAGCAGTCTCCAGCTGACTTTACGGTTCTGGTAGCCCTCGCCACCGTGATGCTGGGCATCCTGGGGGCGCTGCTGACCAATCCCCTGATCGGCGTCATGGCTGCCATAACAACCCCCTTTGCGGCAAAACTGGTTCTGGTCTATCGAACCGAGAAGCGTCGATCCAAATTTGAAACGCAATTGACCGACACCATACAGATGCTGATCGGCGGGCTTCGTGTTGGCCACAGCATCATGCGGTCGCTTGAGGCCGCGGCCCAGGAGTCTCAAGGTCCGACATCAGAAGAACTGGCCCGGATCGTCAATGAAGTGAGGATTGGCAAGGACGCCCGCCAAGCAATAGATGATTGCGCGGCCCGCATGGACAGCGAGGACTTTCGCTGGATCGGCCAGGCTATACAAATCAACCGCGAAGTCGGTGGAGACCTGGCAGAAGTTTTGGAACAAGTGGCGGGCACTATCCGCGAACGCAGTGAAATTAAGGGCCACGTCCGATCCCTGAGTGCTGAAGGCAGGATGTCTGCCGTCATCCTGATGGCATTGCCTGTTGGTGTTGGCGCGGTACTTGGCGTTATCAACCCGGGGTATCTGCGGGTTTTCGTCCACCACCCCGTCGGAATCGGATTAACGGTCCTGAGCTGCGTGCTCTTCGTCGTCGGGGGCTTCTGGATGAACCGCACCGTAAAGATCAAGTTCTAGGAGGTAAGTGACATGTCGACCCATGTGTGGCTGATCATCGCCGCGATTGTTCTTCCACTCGCCTACTTTGTCTGGTCCTTGGCCACCATCGACCGCAAGGGCATTGTGGCCATTAACACCAACCTAGGGTCGGGCTTCGCGCAGGGGGCCGGCGTCACCATCCAGCGGCCTCCCATGCTGCTTGGTGTCGCCCGGAAACTGACGCCAGGAAGTTACGAAGCCAAACTTGACCACTGGCTGGCACTTGCGGGGCGCCCGAAGTCCATGCCCCTCACTAAGCTCATTGCAATCAAGCCGATGATGGCGGCCGTCGGCGCCCTCTTCAGCATCCTGCTGTTCGTTGCCAACCCCAGCCCCACGGTTGTTGGGTTTGGTCTTTTCCTCTCGCTGTTTCTTTACTTCATTCCCGACCTGTTGGTCTACAACCAAGGCGCCAAACGGCAGGAAGCCATGAAGATGGAGTTTCCCAATACCCTCGACCAGATGTTGATTTCGGTTGAGGCGGGACTTGGTTTCGAGTCTGCCATGGAACGGGCATCCGCTCAGGGGACTGGTCCGCTGGCACATGAACTCATGAGGACCCTCCAAGACATCCAAGTAGGGAGGCCCCGGCAGGAGGCCTACGAGGCGTTGGCGGACCGTTCGACTCTGACGGACGTCCGCAGTTTCGTTCTTGCGGTCATTCAAGCAGACAAGTATGGAATCGGCATCGCCAACGTACTGCGTGCGCAGGCCAAACAAGCCCGTGTCAAGCGGCGTCAGAATGCAGAAGAGAAAGCCATGAAGTTGCCGGTCAAGGTTCTTTTCCCCCTGCTGTTCTGTATCTTCCCGGTACTCTTCATCATCCTTCTGGGCCCCGCAGGTATCAGAATCATGGAGGCATTCAGCTGACCCTGCCGTGCAGGAAATAGACCGGCACTTCGTGGATCCCAGACCACGGAGTGCCACAACGGCCCCCTTCCGGTACCCAGAGCCGGGAGGGGGTCCTCCAACGCCCGGACTGAAAGAAGACTACTCCCGCCGAGCCCGTGTCAGCTCAGCCCGGGCCAGGAGTTCACTGTCCGACGGGTAGGCCACTTCCTCCAGCACCAACGGGTGCGGGGCAGCCAGGACAGATTTGGCGTCGCGTTTCCGCTCCAGCAGGCGGTGGTGCAACCACGCCGGAGACTCAAGCTCCTCCCCCACACGCAGCGCAGAGCCCACCAGGGAACGCACCATGTTGTGGCAGAAAGCGTCGGCCTGCACTGTGGCTGTAATGACGCCGTCGCTCCCCCGGGAGAAGGCAAACTTCTGCAGCTCGCGGATGGTGGTGGCACCTTCGCGGGGTTTGCAATAAGAACGGAAGTCCTGAAGCCCCAGCAGCGAAGACGCACCCTCGTTCATCACAGAAACATCCAGCGGCGCTTTGTGCCACAGAGTGATGCCGCGGAGAACCGGATCCCACCGTTCAGGACCGTCAGCAATCCGGTAACTGTACCTTCGCCACAACGCCGAAAAGCGGGCGTCGAACCCTTCCGGCGCCAGACCGGCGTCGTGCACCTCCACAGCACCGGTGAGGCCACCAAGGATGCGGCTCAAGGCTCCGCGCAACCGCCGTAGAAGCGCGACGGCTGGATCAAGTTCGTGCCCGCGCGGCAGTGAGAGCCACTCGGCTTCAGTCAGGTCCAGATGAACCACTTGGCCGCGGGCGTGGACGCCGGCGTCGGTCCGGCCTGCGACTGTTACGCGAACGGGCCGTTGCAACAGGAGCCCCAACGCTTCCTCCAGCGAACCCTGCACCGTCCGAAGCCCTGGCTGCAATGCCCAACCGTTGAAGGGTCCGCCATCGTACGAAAGATCAAGCCGGACACGCAAAAACCCGCCGCCCCCCAAAACGGGGGCAGCGGGTTTTCGTTCGTTCATAGACTCAAGTCTACTGCGAAGAATTCAGTGAATTACTTCTTGTCCTCAGCGGCCGGAGCCTCTTCGGTTTCAGCAGCTTCAGCTTCAGTTGCCTCTGCCTCAGCGGCCGGAGCCTCTTCGGTTTCAGCAGCTTCGGTCTCTACGGCTTCGGTCTCAACGACCTCTTCCTCGGCAGCCGGAGCAGCCTTGGCAGCGGCAGCGGTTGCTTCAGCAACAACGGCCTGCTTCGGGGAAACCGGCTCGAGAACGAGCTCGATGACAGCCATGGGAGCGTTGTCGCCCTTGCGGTTGCCGATCTTGGTGATGCGGGTGTAGCCACCATCGCGGTTGGCAACAGCGCCGGCGATGTCGGTGAACAGCTCGTGGACAACGCCCTTGTCGCTGATCAGGCCGAGAACGCGGCGGCGGGAAGCGAGGTCGCCACGCTTGGCGAAGGTGACCAGACGCTCTGCGTACGGCTTGAGGCGCTTGGCCTTGGTGACCGTGGTGGTGATGCGCTTGTGCTCAAAGAGAGCAGCTGCCAGGTTCGCGAGCATCAGGCGCTCGTGAGCCGGGCCGCCTCCGAGGCGCGGACCCTTAGTGGGGGTAGGCATAGTTATTTCTCCTGTTATGTAAGCCGATCAGGTCCATTACTGGACCCGGCGGCCAAGATCTGCTGTTTAGAGCTCGTCGTCGCTGAACGCGGCGTCGTCCTCTTCGATGGCTGCGGCGCGGGCTGCGAGATCGAAACCGGGAGGGGAGTCCTTGAGGGACAGACCCAGTTCCACGAGCTTTGCCTTGACCTCGTCAATGGACTTCGCACCGAAGTTACGAATGTCCATCAGGTCAGCCTCGGAGCGGGCAACGAGTTCACCCACGGTGTGGATGCCCTCACGCTTGAGGCAGTTGTAGGAACGGACGGTGAGGTCCAGATCCTCGATCGGCAGAGCCATGTCCGCTGCCAGGGCAGCGTCCGTCGGCGACGGGCCAATCTCGATACCTTCAGCTGCGGTGTTCAGCTCACGAGCCAGACCGAACAGTTCCACCAAGGTGGTGCCTGCGGAAGCAACAGCATCGCGCGGGGCGATAGCCTGCTTGGTCTCGACGTCGACAATGAGCTTGTCGAAGTCGGTGCGCTGCTCAACACGGGTAGCTTCCACGCGGAAAGTTACCTTCATGACCGGCGAGTAGATCGAGTCAACCGGAATACGGCCGATCTCGGAGTCGCCGGACTTGTTCTGAGCTGCCGAAACGTAGCCACGGCCGCGCTCGATGGTCAGTTCGAGTTCGAACTTGCCCTTCGAGTTCAGAGTGGCAATGTGCAGATCCGGGTTGTGGAATTCGACGCCGGCCGGCGGAGCGATGTCCGCGGCGGTGACGACTCCGGGGCCCTGCTTGCGCAGGTAAGCAACAACCGGCTCATCGTGCTCGGAGGAAACCGAAAGGTTCTTGATGTTCAGGATGATCTCGGTGACATCTTCCTTGACACCCGGAACCGTGGTGAACTCGTGCAGCACGCCATCGATCCGGATGCTGGTTACAGCGGCACCGGGGATGGAGGAGAGCAGGGTACGGCGGAGGGAGTTTCCGAGGGTGTAGCCGAAGCCCGGCTCCAGCGGTTCAATGATGAAACGGGAGCGGTTCTCGGATACAACTTCTTCAGACAGGGTGGGGCGCTGTGCAATGAGCACTTAGGTTTCCTTTCGGCGAGCATCCGCTATATGACGCAACACAGGTGGTGGAAATCGGCTTCGTTTCCAGCCTGACCAGCCGGGCCATGCTGATGGATGATCGAAACCATCCATAGCAGGCCCGGCCGGTCAGGCGGGGAAGACCTAATTAGACGCGGCGGCGCTTCGGCGGGCGGCAACCGTTGTGGGCGCTGGGGGTGACGTCCTGGATGGAGCCAACCTCGAGGCCAGCGGCCTGAAGCGAACGGATTGCGGTTTCGCGTCCGGATCCCGGGCCCTTGACGAATACGTCAACCTTGCGCAGACCGTGCTCCTGAGCGCGCTTTGCAGCAGCTTCGGCAGCCATCTGGGCAGCGAACGGGGTGGACTTACGGGAGCCCTTGAAGCCAACCTCACCGGCGGAAGCCCATGAGATTACAGCACCGTTCGGGTCCGTGATGGACACGATGGTGTTGTTAAAGGTGCTCTTGATGTGCGCCTGGCCAAGCGCAATATTCTTCTTATCCTTGCGACGCGGCTTACGAACCGCTCCACGAGTCTTCGGGGGCATTGTTTCTCCTACAGAAAGTTATCGGGGGAAAACCGGATCAATCCCGAGGGATTAACGTCCGGCCTTCTTCTTGCCGGCGACGGTGCGCTTCGGGCCCTTGCGGGTACGAGCGTTGGTCTTCGTACGCTGACCGCGTACGGGCAGGCCCTTGCGGTGGCGCAGGCCTTCGTAGCTGCCGATCTCTACCTTGCGGCGGATGTCAGCGGCTACCTCGCGGCGAAGGTCACCCTCAACCTTGTAGTTGCCTTCAATGTAGTCACGCAGCTGGACCAGTTCGGCGTCAGTCAGGTCCTTGACGCGAACGTCAGCGCTGATGCCGGTGGCAGCCAGGGTTTCGTGTGCACGGGTCTTGCCCACGCCGTAGATGTAAGTAAGCGCAATTTCCAACCGCTTTTCGCGGGGAATGTCTACGCCAGCGAGACGAGCCATAGTGGCAGTACTCCTTGAATAAACCGGAGGTCGTAGGCAGTACACCCACACGTTCAGTGTGGCCCCAGCCTCCGACCGGGGGTTCGCTGACCAGGCTCTGTAATGCAGTCCTGGCACAGCTTGTGCTGCCTTTATTTACTTGCGTGGGCTAGCAGCTCAGGTTTGTCCTTGCGGACGCAGATTCCCGAAGGGGAATTAGCCCTGGCGCTGCTTGTGGCGCGGGTTCTCGCAGATCACCATGACCCGGCCGTTACGGCGGATCACTTTGCACTTGTCGCAGATCTGCTTGACGCTCGGCTTGACCTTCATGGCGTTCCTTTGCGTGTTTTGCAGTTGATCTGCTGGAGCGGCTTAGGCACTGTTGCCTTGCCGCCCAGCAATTTACTTGTAGCGGTAGACGATACGACCACGTGTGAGGTCGTATGGGCTCAGCTCAACCACTACCCGGTCCTCGGGGAGGATTCGAATGTAGTGCTGTCGCATCTTCCCAGAGATGTGTGCGAGAACGACGTGCTTATTGGTGAGCTCAACACGAAACATCGCATTGGGCAGCGCCTCAGTCACAACGCCCTCGATCTCAATGACCCCGTCCTTCTTGGCCATATCCTCCGCTAACTGTTGTTTGCCACCGTCCTTCAGTTAGGCACCGAAGATCCAGCGGACGTTTTTTGTTTGCTTGGCCCTCTTGGAACCACGACACCAAAAAGGGCGTGGCTGCACAGACAACCAACAAATAACTCTACGCCAATCAGGCCGGAAAGTTAAATCCGTCCATGGTAGCGCAAGCACCCGCTGCCGTCACCCTCCCGATGGCCGGAACGCCGGGAATTCACCTGCCGTTGTGGTGACGCTTTCAGCCGAGCGCACGCCGTCCAGAATCGCCAGCCGAACGGCCTCTGCCGCCGCACTTTGGAGAGTAATCAGTGATACTTGCCGCGCCTGTTCGGTACTGCGGTCAAGCTCGACGGCGCCGGTCGCCAAGGCGAACACGGTATCGCCGTCCGCAAGGGTATGGGACGGATCCAAGGCCCGGGCCAGGCCTGCATGGCCTGCAGAGGCAGTCCTCTTGCACTCGGCCACGTCCAAGACAGCATTGGTGGCGATCACCACAAGGGTCGTGTTCAGCCCCTGCTCGCCCGCCGACGCCTGCGTGCCGATCCCCAGTCCGACTGGCGCTCCCAGCGCATTTACCACCGCAATGGCACCAACCAGCACACCACCGTCCAGAGTGATCGACGAGGTACCGATCCCGCCCTTGTACTGCCCGCGGGCAACAACGGCCCCAGTCCCGGCGCCCACGTTTCCACGCTCGACGGCGGCATGGTCACCGGAAGCGAACGCCGCGGCAGCAGCCTGGTAACCCATCTCCGCACCGGGTCGCGCCTTGACGTCGCCACCCCTGCCAAGGTCAAAGATGGCCGCGGCCGGAACGATCGGCACCACAGTCCCCGGAACAGCAAAACCCCTGCCCTGCTCCTCGCACCACAGCTGAGCACCTGTCGCCGACGCCAACCCAAAGGCACTGCCCCCGGTCAACACCACGGCATCAACGGTGGACACCAACGTCGTCGGATCAAGGGCATCAGTCTCATGCGTCCCGGGACCTCCCCCACGCACGTCCACGGAACCTACGGTCCCCACAGGAGGGAGCACCACAGTGACGCCGCTGAGCCACCCATCCCCCACCCTCTGCACATGCCCAACCCGTATGCCGGCAACATCGGTGATCGAATTCATGGCTCCATTCTCCACCTGCCGGGAGCAGAGCGAACTGGCGGTGCGCCGGGACCCGCCTCCACGCGTCAAAGGTGGGCCCACGACGGCCGGATTCCCTGGCCGGGCTTGCGAGGTAAGGGGGCCGTGGAGGCGGCACGACCGAGCGCGCCGAGGGTTGCGCCCCGGCTGGCATCGCCAGCGCGGGAATGTGCTGCGACAAGTGGGAGCCGTGCCTCAAATACGAACACGCGAGAAACGCTGAGTAAACGGGTTGGGAAGTGTAAGACAACTATCGCCAAGGGATCCCCTTTTGGACCGATCCGGGACATCGCGTGTGGTGAGCTAGGCCTGTCTTCGCCGCCCCGATCCGGGAGCTGGCGTCCCACGTTCGCCCGAAAACGATAGTGACCCATGACTGCCCCCTTGATTCACAACAGCAGCACCGCGCCCGCAGACAGGCTGCCGGCATCGCCGTCTGCCCCGCCCGCACCTGCCAGCAAGCCCGGCCCGGAAAGACATCGCTGGTCCGGCCGCAGCCGTAAGGATTTCCTGGTCTTCCTGGCCATGGCCCTGCCCAACCTGGTCCTGATCGGAACCTTCACGTATTGGCCACTCATCAACAACATCTACTACTCCACGTTGGACTGGACGCTCGGTTCGGCCTCGGCCACAGTGGTTGGACTGCAGAACTACGTCACGTTCTTCACCAGCGAGGATGCCTCCAAAGTCCTGGGGACCACTGCCGTTTTCACGCTGATAACCGTGGGCGGTTCCATGGTGCTCGGATTGCTGGTTGCCCTCGCCCTGAATTCAAAGGTCCGTGGCACAACGTTTGCCAGGTCTGCTGTGTTCGCACCCTACGTGCTGTCCGGGGTGGGCGTGGGGCTGGTGTGGCTGTTCATCTTCGATCCCGGGTACGGCGTGCTCGCCTGGATACTCCGTGGCATGGGGCAGCAGAGCCCGCAGTGGATCAACGATCCCCAGCTTTCCTTGGTGATGGTGATCATTGTGTACATCTGGAAAAACCTGGGCTATTGCGCGGTGGTCTACCTTGCTGGCTTGCAATCCCTTCCACGGGACGTCATGGAAGCCGCGGCACTGGATGGGGCAAATGGCCTGCGCCGTTTCCTCAACATCTCCCTCCCGCTCCTCTCACCCACCACGTTCTTCCTGCTGATCACCACCATGCTCAGCTCGCTGCAGGCATTCGACCTGATCCGCATCATGACACCCCTGGGAAACGGCACCAGCACACTGATCTACGAGGCATACCTGCAGGCCTTCGGGGCCTATAACAGGGCAGGATACTCCGCCGCAATCTCGGTGGTCCTTTTCGCCATCCTGCTGGTTATTACGGTCCTGCAACTGCGGTTCGTCGAGCGAAAGGTCCACTACTCATGAGCGCGCCGTCACCAGCCGCCGTCGTTATTTCCCACGAACCGGAGTCACGGCAGGAACTGCCGCGCCCGCTCTCCAGAGCGAACCTGCTCCAGACTGTTGCCACCGGTTACCTTCCCCTGGTCATTGCCACCCTTGTGGTGTTCCTGCCACTGCTGTGGATGCTGTTGAGCTCCTTCAAGCAACCGGGCGAGATTGTCACCATGGACCTGAGGATCCTGCCCGAGTCACTGAACCTGCAGAACTACGTCACCGCGATGACCACCGTGCCCTTCGCACAGTTCTTTGCCAACAGCCTCATCGTCACGGTGGTGGGATCATCCATCAAGGTCATCCTGGCCATCCTGACCGCCTACGCGCTGGTTTTTGTCCGTTTCCCGTTCAAGAACGTGATCTTCGTAGTGATACTGGTAGCCCTGATGGTGCCGGCACAAGTGTCCATCCTGCCCAACTACATCCTCATCGCAGGAATGGGAGGCAAGAACACCCTGTGGGGCATCATCCTTCCAGGCCTCGGGACGGCGTTCGGCACCTTCCTGCTGCGGCAACACTTCCTGACACTGCCGCCGTCCATCCTTGAAGCCGCCGAAATCGACGGTGGGGGCCACTGGCGACGCCTGTGGCAGATCATCGTTCCGGTGTCCGTCCCATCCATTGCGACCGTGGCGCTGGTGACCGTCGTCAGCGAATGGAACGACTACATTTGGCCGCTGATCATCACGGACCGCCCCGAAACCATGACACTTCCCGTAGGCCTGACGTTGCTGCAGAACTCTGAAGGCAACGGGGCCGGCTGGGGAATCCTCATGGCCGGAGCCGTTCTGGTGATCGTCCCCATCCTGCTGGTGTTCGCCGCGCTCCAGCGCTACATCGTTGCCGGCCTGACCCAGGGCAGTGTCACCGGCTGATTTCCAACCGCACCAATCGCATCGAAGTACCCCTAGTGAAAGTTATTGAGAGGAAGCACCATGCGCACCAACCTTGACCGCCGACATTTCCTGGGGCTGGCAGGCCTCGGAGCCGGAGCAGCCGCTTTGGCCGCTTGCGGCGGGCCCTCCACGGCGGGCACGGCCGACGCCGTCGACACTGCAGCCATCGACTTCACCGGCGTGAAGCCCGCGGCATCCATCGATTTCTGGACCAACCACCCGGGCAAGTCGCAGGACGTGGAGAAGGCGATCATTGAGAAATTCCACCCCAAATTCCCGGACATCAAGGTCAACCTGGTAACGGCAGGCGCCAACTACGAGGAAATTGCCCAGAAGTTCCAGACGTCACAGGCAGCCAAGACCGGCCTGCCGGGCCTGGTGGTTCTTTCCGACGTTTGGTGGTTCCGCTATTTCTCCAACGGCAGCATCATCCCCATTGATGGCCTGGTGAAGCAGTTGGACATCAAGATCGACGACTTCCAGAAGTCCTTGGTGGACGACTACAAGTACGACGACAAGCAATGGGCGCTCCCCTACGGCCGCTCCACGCCGTTGTTCTACTACAACAAGGACCATTTCAAAGCAGCCGGCCTGCCGGATCGCGCGCCGGCAACCTGGCAGGAATTCGCCGAGTGGGCCCCCAAACTCAAGGCCACCTCCGGCGCACAGTACGCCTACATCTACCCGGCCTTGGCTGGCTACGCGGGCTGGACTCTGCAGAACAACCTGTGGGGCTGGGGCGGCAGCTGGTCCAAGGACTGGGACATCACGTGTGACTCAAAGGAATCTGTAGCGGCACTCCAGTGGGCACAGGATTCCATCTACAAGGACGCCTGGGCGGGTGTTTCCTCCAAGGAAGCCGCTGATGACTTTGCCGCCGGTATTACCTCGTCCACCATTTCGTCCACCGGTTCACTCCTTGGTGTCCTGAAGGCGGCCAAATTCAACGTGGGCGTCGGCTTCCTGCCCGGCGGTCCCGAGGTACCCAGCGGTGTGTGCCCCACCGGCGGCGCCGGCCTGGGCATCCCGAGCGGCATCACCAAGGAAGAGCAACTGGCCGCTGCAACCTTCCTGAAGTTCATGACCGAGCCGGAAAACACCGCTGCTTTCTCCGCCGCCACTGGCTACATGCCAACCCGGCTGTCGGCGGACATGTCGGCCGTTCTCGCCGCCACACCGCAGATTAAGACCGCCATGGACCAGCTCGCGGCCACCAAGGTCCAGGACAACGCCCGCGTGTTCCTGCCGGGTGCGGACCAGGAGATGGCCAAGTCAGCGGCCAAGATCCTCACGCAACAGGGCGATGTGCAGGCAACCATGACTGAGTTGAAGAAGACGCTCGAGGGCATCTACACCAAGGACGTCAAGCCAAAGCTGAAAGCATAGTTCCTGCCGATAATGGAAGAGCCGGGCTGCTTCAGCAGCCCGGCTCTTTTCCCAACCGTTACGGGATCGGGACAGGCACGACGCCGAGGGGCACCAAGTGTTCGGCGCCTCCGTCCGGGGCGGACAGAACCCAGATGCCCTTCTCGTGCACAGCTACCGAGTGTTCCCACTGGCAGGAGCGCTTGCCGTCGGTGGTCACCACAGTCCAGTCGTCGTCGAGTGTTGCTGTTTCGATGCCGCCACGTACCAACATGGGTTCGATCGCGAGGCAGAGGCCCGGGCGGATCTTGGGACCGCGGTGGCTGGTCCGGTAATTCAGGACATCCGGTGCCATGTGCATTTCGGAACCGATTCCGTGGCCGACGTAGTCTTCCAGGATGCCCAAGGGCTTGCCCGGGACAGAGGAGACGTAGTCATCGATGGCGTTCCCGATGTCCCCCACGAACTTCCCCTGGGCAAGAGCCGCGATGCCGCGCCACATTGCGGCCTCGGTGACATCGGAGAGCCGCTGGTCTTCCGGATCCACGGAGCCCACAATGACCGTCCGCGCCGAGTCTGAATGCCAGCCATCCACGATGCAGCCGCCGTCGATGGAGATGATGTCGCCATCGTTGAGGACACGGCCTCCGGGGATACCGTGGACTACTTCTTCGTTGACCGACGTGCAGATGGTGGCCGGGAATCCGTGATAGCCCAGGAAGTTCGACTTGGCTCCGGCGTCGTTGAGGACTGCGGCGAAGACATCATCCAGGTCTTTGGTGGTGACGCCGGGCTTGGCAGCCGCGACAGCCGCATCGAGTGCACGGCTCAGGACAAGTCCGGCCTGGTGCATGGTGCGCATCTGCTCGTTGGACTTGTATTCAATGCGGGGCTGACCGAACGCCATGTTCTCCTCTGGAAAGTTTGCTGTAGGAGCCGATCAGGCCCCATGCTTCAACCATTTTCCCGCATCAAGGACTGTGGTTGAAATTGGCTCGATTCCCAGCTCATCCCGGAGCCGGTCCAGCCGGTAGGTTCGCTCCCGCCCCAGCTGGCTCACTGCGTAGCGCGTCAGCATTGGCGGCCGGCCCCGGACGCTGGACACTACCTCCAACGCGCGAGCCAGCGCCATGGCTGCCGGCTCCGGAAGGTACGTGATGGGAACCCCGGCGTGACCGGAAAAGTCGAGGACTTGGCGGAGGACGCTGCCCAACTCCACGGGCTCCGCATCGCCTACATTGACAGCGCCCCGCACCTCCGACTCGCAGGCGGACAGGACAGTCCGCGTCAGGTTGTCCACGTGCGTCAGCTGATGCTTTACGCGTGCATGTCCGACGCTCAAGAGCCGGCCACGCCGAACATTGCTGACCAAACGCGGCAGGAGCGTCCGATCCCCCGGACCATAAATGCCGTGTGGGCGCAGCGCCACCGCGTTGCCATGTCTGCGGGCCTCCACATCTGCGAGCGCCTTGCTGCGTCCATAGGCGTTGAGGTGGCGCGCCGCCACCTCATCCTCGGCCCGATTGACACATGGCTCCCACCACGGATAAACGCTGGAACTGGAGATATGGACCAGCCGGGTTCCTGCGTAGGCCTCGGCAACGGCGCGCGTCCCCAGGACATTTGCCCGGTGGAAGAGGCCAGGGTCGCCCCAATCGGACACATGCGCACCGGCGTGGACCACGGCATCGACGCCGGGAAGCTGCGCCGGCGGGAGCCCTGTCAGGTCCCAGTAGTTCAATCCGGCTCCGGCGCGACGCGCGAATCGGACCACCTCCCACCCACGGGCTTCCGCGGCCTTGGCCACCGCTCCCCCCACAAAGCCGGTGGCTCCCGTCACCGCAATTTTCATGTCACAGCCTCGCTCAGGGGCCTGGAAGCGAACTCCTGCCGCAGTGCTACCCGGTCAGGCTTCCTGTGCCGCCCGATCGACGGGATGGCATCCAGGACTTCGATGTGGTCCGGAAGCGCGGATTCATCAATGAGCCTGGGGAGTTCCTTCAGAAGCCGGGACTTCACGGCCCCCGCAGACTCGCCGGCATCGGCCACCACAGCCAACCAGACTGCTTCGTCTCCGATGACATCCGGGACGCCCACCATCACCGCTTGCATGATTCCGGGCACACCGCTGATGACGGGCTCGTACAGTGCGGGGTAGATGTTCGTTTTGCCGCGGATGATCATGTCCTTTTTGCGCCCGATCATCACCAACCTCGGCTCGCCGGAATCACCGTGGTCCAGCCGCACCAAGTCACCGGTGGCATGTTCCAGCATGGGATCTTCGCCCAGATAGCCGCGGCACATGTTGGGCCCGTGGGCAAACAGTTCGTGGTCATCTGCCACCCGGATTCCGACGGCGGGAAGCGGCGCTCCGAGGAAGTCGCCTTCGCCGCTGCCATCCGGCGCAGTGAATTCCACTTCTGTTCCGGAGGCGAACGCCAGCTTCTCCCGACCATCAGCTATGGCGATGGGCAGAACTTCAGTCATCCCATAGATGAGCTTGAAGTCGACCTCCGGCAACAACTTCATGGCGCGTTTCAGAAACGGCGCAAGAATGGGTGCTGCACCCAGCATGACGGTCCTGAGCGTACCGGGCAAGGTGACCGTGCCGTCCTCGATCGCGTGCAGGATGGGCGCCAATTGTGAGGGCACCAGAAAAAGGTGGGTGGCGCCGTCGTACTCTGTCTCCTTGCTTGTCACCGGTCCCAGTTCGCTGGCCAGGCGAAGCGGATCAATGTGTGCGGAGAACCCGTACGAGGGCATGGTCCAGTGGGCGCCGGCGATCAGGGCCGGGAGTCCCATCATGAGTTGTTCGGAATGGACCCGATCGCCCTCGCCAAAGGCACAGCGGCTGGTCAACTGCCCGAAGCCAGCGGCGAGTGTGCCCCTGGTGTGAATGACACCTTTGGGAGCACCCGTAGTCCCGGACGTAAAAATGATGACTGCTTCCTGATCGGAGGCATGATCCGCGCTTGGAGAGTTCCCCTCCGGCAGCGCCCCCTCCAACGCCGGCCCTTCCAACGGCGAAGCCAGAGCCTTCACCGGCGTCGCTCCCCTCGGGACGCCCGGGAGCCACGGCCCCGAATAGTAGTGGCGGACGTCCATGGCCCCATAGTCCGGGAGCAACAATCCCCGCTTGCGAGCCAGGGGCCGGAGCGGGCTCTTGGTGCTCAGCGAATACAGAAGCGACTCAGCGGCGGCCCAACGCGGTGCGGCGAGTTCTGCCCGGTCCCGAAAAAGCGAGGGACCGATTCCCGGGTCAATGAACACCACCGAACCACCCGCGCGGACAGCCCCGAGGGCCAGGATGAATGCTGCTGGACTGGGCCGCACCGAGAACAGCATGCGCTCCCCGGGTCCGAATCCATCGTGTCGGAGCCGGAGTGCAGTGGCTTCGATCCCGTCAACCAAGCCGCGGTAGGTGATGGTTCGTCCCGGCCGAACTGCGTTGCCCCCACGCCCCAGAACCCGCCGTACCCTGCCGGGCGCCGTGATGGCCGGAGCGTCGGGAACCCGATCCGCCGCAGCGAAGACGGCTGTAATCAGGTCAGTCTGGTCCACCGAATCATTGAGCATTGGACAACTCCAAACTTTTGTAACCCGGAATAAGCACACCCCTGCTGATCCGGCGTCCTGAAATTGTCCAAGGTTGCTCGATGTACCTGTTCAACAGCACATCCAGCGACGCGTGGATCTCCGCCATGGCAAGCGGCATGCCAATACAAAAGTGCGGGCCTGCACCGAACCAGAGTTGGCGGGCCTGCGGTGGCATGGCCCGGGACGGATCAAAGCCTCCCAGGCTTTTGGCCGCATGAATGGTGGACAACAGGATCCGGTCGCCGGCCCGGACAGCTGTCCCGCCGATGACCCCTGCCTCCACGGTGTCCCTCAACATCATGGGTGACGGCACCGTAAACCGGAGCGCCTCATTGATGGCGCCAGGAAGGGCTGAGCGGTCCTTAGCCAACATGCCAACACGCCCAGTGTCTGCCAATAATGCAACCAACCGCGGGACGAACGACACCAGGGTTTCTGTGCCCACCATCACAAAGGCGCTGATGATGCCCATCGCCTCATCCTCTGACATTCCCAGCTCGCGGAGCCTTCCAGGAAAAGTCCCGGGATCGCTGTCGCGGTAGGCGGCTGTGGCGGGTCCAGCCAAAATCCCGACGGCGGATCTCCCCTTCGCAATTTGCCTCACCGTCAGGGTGGGGCGCCCCAGCCGGACGAGGGATGAGATGGAGGAGCCAAGATTGAAAAGCTCCCTGTCCGGGAGCCTGCCGGGGGCGTTGTCCGGCACCCCGAGGAGGCGGGCGATCACTCCCCCGGCCAGCTCTTTGACACAGTCCACCAGGTCCAGTGCACGCCCTGAATCCAGCTCGCCATGGATCCGCGCGTGGAGGGCGCCCGCCGCCGGTTCCACGATGCCAGCCACCGATCGTGGAGTGAACAAGTCCCCCAGGCGCTGGCGCAGCTCCCGGTGTTCCGCGCCATCCATGTTTACCAGTGCCTTGGGTCCCACTACAGGGGTCCACAACGCACCCGAGCCTGTTGGGCCATTCTTGACGAACCGCTGCTGGTCCATGAGGACTTCCCGCACCAACCCCGCCTCACTGACCAACACCCCGAGCCCGGGCAACCGCAGCACCGGCCTTGCGTGTCCCAAACCTCTGATCAGGGGATACAACAAGGGATGCGCGCCCAGGTGGATGCGTTGCTCCCAACGCTCAGCAGTAACCGTTGGCGACGTCACCGGATATCCACATGCTCGGGGCGGTATCGATGGTCCGCGTACCACGCCAGAGTGTTTTTCAGGCCCCACGCTTTGACCCTGCGGGAGGAGCCAAACACCACCACGTCGCGTCGCAGCGCATACTTCCGGGTCAGCTTGCGGACCTGGTTGGAGAGTGCGCGGTCCTCATGGAGGTCTTCGATCCTGCTCCGGGGAAAGCCACCGGAGCGGTCATACATGGCCGCCGTAATGGCCATGTTGCAGCCAGGGAGCATTTGGTAGGGGCCCAGATAGCCGTCGCCCTTGTTGCCCGGACGGATACGGCCAAAGAATGACGCCACTTCCACAGCGAGCAACATCATGCGGCGCTCCCAAGGTGTGATGCCTTCATCCAAGCGTGGAATCAACTGCCCGGCGATGAGTTCCAGGCCATCGTGAAAACCCGCCATGACCCGCGCCGTCCAGTCAGGCGCCGCCAGGCAGTCGGAATCCGTGCGTGCCAACCATTCGGCTCCATGCTCCACCCCGAAACGCATTCCCGTGTCCGCCGCGGCACCCGTGCCTTTCTGAGGTTCCCGGATCAACCGGATGTCCATGTCCGGATGTCCTTTCGCGAAGTCGGCAACGATGCCGCAACTGCGATCCACGGAGCCGTTGTCCACCACCACTACGGTGAAGTCCTGCAGCTCCTGTGCCGCCAGGGAATCAAGGGTCTGTTGGACCAGCTTTTCCTCGTTGAGCATGGGTACGGCGATGCATAGCGGACGGGTGGGCGCAGTGCTGCTCAGTCCTTCGCCGCTCATCCCGCTCCTGGGCTGCTGCATTGTCATAGACGCACCACGGCCATGCCCAGGCTCACGCCACCGGCCAGCCCCACCAAGGCCACGAGATCCCCCGGTCCGCAACGGCCGCTGTCCAGAGCAAGCTTCAATTGCAGGGGCAGGCTGGCCGAGGCCAGATTGCCAAAGTCTTCCACGGACGGAACCAGCAATTCGGTGGGGACGCCGGCCCGCTCAGCAAAGATCGACCTATAAGGGGCGCTGACCTGGTGCACGCACACCACGGAGAAATCGGTCCACGTCAAATCAAGGCCCGCCAGAGTCTGGTCCAGGACATCGCAGCCCAGATCCAGGAACGCGTCCTTCAGTTTCTCCCCATCCATGCTGAAATAACTGGCTTCAGGTTCCCTGGGAAATGCGGACCCTCCCGCCGCGAGCGTCCCCACAGACCAGTGGCGGCTTCTCGCCGTGAAGGCCATGCCCAGAATTCCCGGAGCATCGTTGACCCCCGACGCTGGCGGGTCCGTCGCCTCCAGTAGCACGGCAGCGCCGGCGTCGCTCATGGTGTACCCGGGAAAGCTCGAGGCAAAGGTCTCAAAGTCCGCCACAGACCATCGCACTGCCCTGGACGGGGACTCGCCGGTGGCCACCACCACTCGTGCATAGCGGCCCGCAGCAATCAGGGAATCCGCAACTTCCATTCCGTTCAGGAAGCTGTTGCAGGCGTTCTTGACGTCCATCACCGGGCAGCCGAGCCCCAGTTTCGCCGCAACCATATGTCCTGTGGCAGGCTCCACCATGTCCTGGCTGGCCGAGGCAAAGATCAGCAAGTCCACGTCCGGGGCCTGCAGACCACACCCGGCCAGGACCTTCGCAGCAGCATTGGCGGCCAGATCCGACGCTTGTTCAGTATCCGCCATGACGCTCCGTGAGCGGATTCCTGTCACGCGGCCAATAAGACCCCTGGGGACCCGGAACCCGGGACTGGAATCGGCTATACGGCGCTCGACGGCGGACGTGTCCAGCCGGGCGGGTGGCAGGTATACCTCAAGCCCTGAAATCCGGCTGCGTCCTGATAGAGCTGTCTTCATGCGGTTCCCCCACAGTCTGCCGCGAAACGAAAAAGGGTGTGTCCCGCACCAATGGTACGGGACACACCCTTCGCTCCACCGCCGGTGAACCGGCTATGTGGATAACACGCTAGACAGCCTTGGCCGACTCAATGGCCGTGAGGACACGATCGGTAACTTCGTCGATACCGCCGATGCCATCAACCTGTGTCAGGATGCCACGCTCGGCGTACTTGGCAACAACTGCCTCGGTCTGCTCGTGGTAGAGGTCCAGACGGTGACGGATCACGGTCTCGTTGTCGTCCGAGCGGCCGGTCTCCTTGGCGCGACCCAGAAGACGGGCCACCAGTTCTTCGTCGTCGGCGGTCAGCTGGAGCACGACGTCGAGCTCCTGCTCACCCTCAGCGAGGATCTGGTCCAGGTAGTCAACCTGCGCAGTAGTGCGCGGGTATCCATCCAGGAGGAAGCCGTTCTCCACATCGCTCTGACCCAGGCGGTCACGAACCATGTTGTTCGTAACGCTGTCCGGAACGAAGTCGCCGGCGTCCATGTACTTCTTGGCTTCGATGCCCAAGGGGGTCTCGCCCTTGACGTTGGCACGGAAGATGTCGCCGGTGGAGATGGCGACTACGCCGAGGCGCTCGGAAATCCGCTCAGCCTGTGTACCCTTGCCCGAACCGGGAGGTCCAATGATCAGCATTCTCGTCATCGCAAAAGCCCTTCGTAGTGACGTTGTTGTAGCTGCGCATCAATCTGCTTGACGGTTTCCAGGCCCACACCCACCATGATCAGAATTGACGTGCCACCGAACGGGAAGTTCTGGTTGGCGTTGATCAGGACGAGTGCAACCAGCGGAATCAACGCCACGAAGCCCAGGTAAAGGGCTCCAGGCAAAGTGATCCTGGAAAGCACGTATTGCAGGTAGTCCGCGGTCGGTTTACCCGCCCGGATGCCCGGAATGAACCCGCCGTACTTCTTCATGTTGTCCGACACTTCTTCAGGGTTGAAGGTGATGGCCACGTAGAAGTAGGTAAAGAACACAATCATGGCGAAGTAGAGCGCCATGTAGATGGGGTGGTCGCCACGGGTGAGGTTGTTGTTGATCCACTCAACCCACGGCGCGATCTGCTCCCCTGGTGCCGGCTGATTGAACTGCGAGATCAGGCCGGGCAGGTACAGCATGGAGGAAGCGAAGATGACGGGCACGACGCCGGCCATGTTCACCTTGATGGGGATGTAGGTGCTGGTGCCACCCACCGTGCGGCGACCAATCATGCGCTTGGCGTACTGCACAGGAACCCGGCGCTGGGACTGCTCCACGAAGACCACCAGGGCCACCGTCAGCAACCCGACAGCCAGAACGATGAAGAACGTTCCCGGTCCCTTGGTGTTCCAGATCGAACCCAGCGAACCGGGGAAGCTTGCAGCGATGGAGGTGAAGATCAGCAGCGACATTCCGTTGCCGACACCCTTTTCCGTTACCAGCTCGCCCATCCACATGATGAGGCCGGTACCGGCCGTCAAGGTGATGATGATGAGGATGGTGGTGATGATGCTTTCATCAGGAATGATGGGCAGGTTACAGCCCGGCAGCAACTGGCCGGATCGGGCCAGGGACACCAGCGTGGTGGCGTTCAACAGGCCCAGGGCAATGGTGAGGTACCGGGTGTACTGCGTCAACTTTGACTGACCCGAGGCGCCCTCTTCGTAGAGCTGCTGGAAGCGGGGAATAACCACCCGGAGCAACTGCACGATGATGCTCGCCGTGATGTAGGGCATGATGCCCAAGGCGAAGACTGAAACCTGCAGCAACGCGCCGCCGCTGAACAAGTTCACCAGCTGGTAGATGCCCTGCGAGGTGTCACCTGTGTTCAAGCATTGCTGGACATTCTGGTAGTTCACACCAGGCGAGGGGATGAAAGCTCCCAAGCGGAAGATTGTGATGATTCCCAGCGTGAACAACAACTTGCGTCGCAAATCAGGCGTCCGAAACGCCCGGCCGAATGCGCTTAGCAAGCGTCCTCCTGAGTAGAAAGTACAAGGATGTGATGGGGCTCAATGAAACCCAACAACCGAGTCTAACGTCTTGTGACGCCGTCTTAATAATCGAGAGTGCACAATCACGCAAAAAATCCCGGTACACAGGGCCGAAGCCCCGCATACCGGGATCTTTTTCAACGGGCCTCAGCCCCACTGGCTCTTAGAGAGCAGTGGTGCTTCCGCCTGCTGCAGCAATCTTCTCCGTAGCGCTGGCGGAGAATGCGTGGGCCGTAACATCAACCTTGACGGTGATGTCGCCGGTGCCAAGCACCTTGACGGGCTGGTTCTTGCGAACGGCGCCCTTCTCAACCAGGGACTCAACGGTGACGGTGCCACCTTCCGGGAACAGCTCGTTGAGCTTCTCCAGGTTCACAACCTGGAACTCAACCCGGAACGGGTTCTTGAAGCCGCGCAGCTTCGGCAGGCGCATGTGCAGCGGCAGCTGGCCGCCGGCAAAGCCAGCCTTTACCTGGTAGCGGGCCTTCGTACCCTTGGTACCGCGACCAGCGGTCTTACCCTTGGAGCCTTCACCACGACCAACACGGGTCTTGGCGGTCTTGGCACCCGGGGCGGGACGCAGGTGGTGGACCTTCAGAGCGTTCTGCTTCTCAGCAGTCTCTGCGGCGGTCTTGTTCTCTGCCATTACTTCGCCTCCTCTACATTCACGAGGTGCGGAACCGTGTTCAGCATGCCAACGGTCACGGCGTCAGCGTTACGGACAACGGTGTGTCCGATGCGCTTGAGACCGAGGGACCGAAGGGTCGCAATCTGGTTCTGCTTGGCGCCAATGACGCCCTTGATCTGGGTGATTTCCAACTTGGCGTCGGAGGGAGTCAGGTTCTTAGCCATGACTAAACACCTGCCTTCTGGTTCTGGAGCGCGCGCACCAGAGCAGCAGGAGCAACCTCGTCCAGCGGCAAGCCACGGCGGGCAGCCACGGAAGCGGGCTCTTCGAGCTGCTTCAGAGCGGCAACGGTCGCGTGAACGATGTTGATCGCGTTGGAAGAACCGAGCGACTTGGAGAGGATGTCGTGGATGCCCACGCACTCCAGTACAGCGCGGACCGGACCACCGGCAATAACACCGGTACCGGCAGAAGCCGGACGCAGCAGGACTACGCCTGCAGCAGCTTCACCCTGCACACGGTGCGGGATGGTGCTGCCAACGCGGGGAACACGGAAGAAGGACTTCTTGGCCTCTTCAACGCCCTTCGCGATTGCTGCGGGAACTTCCTTGGCCTTGCCGTAGCCTACGCCGACCATACCGTTGCCGTCACCGACGACGACCAGGGCGGTGAAGCTGAAGCGACGACCACCCTTGACCACCTTGGCAACGCGGTTGATGGTGACAACGCGCTCTACGAACTGGCTCTTCTCGGCTTCACGACCGCCGTCGCGGCCACCACGGCCACCACGGTCGCCGCGGCCCTGGCCACGGTCGCCACGCTCGCCACGACGTCCGCCGCGGCGGTCATCGGTAGCGGGTGCGGTCTCAGTTGCTTCAGCAGCTACAGCTTCAGTCACCTGAATGTCCTTTTCGTTATTTTCAACGGTCACAGTGCCAGCCCACCTTCGCGAGCACCGTCAGCGACGGCGGCGATGCGGCCGTGGTACTTGTTACCGCCACGGTCGAAGACAACAGCCTCGACGCCTGCAGCCTTGGCACGCTCGGCAACGAGCTCGCCGACGCGCTTGGCCTTGGCAGTCTTGTCTCCGTCGAATGCGCGAAGGTCAGCTTCCAGGGTGGAAGCGTAAGCCACGGTTACACCCTTGCTGTCATCGACAACCTGAACGAATACGTGACGTGCCGAACGGTTGACGACCAGACGAGGACGTACAGCCGTACCGGTGATGCGCTTGCGGATACGAAGCTGGCGACGGCTGCGTGCAGCAGACTTGCTCTTGTTCGTACGCTTCTTGTTAATTGCGATGGCCATGGTTTACTTACCAGCCTTTCCGACCTTGCGGCGGATGACTTCGCCGGCGTAACGGACACCCTTGCCCTTGTAGGGGTCAGGCTTGCGCAGCTTGCGAATGTTGGCAGCAACCTCGCCGACCTGCTGCTTGTTGATACCCGCAACAGAGAGCTTGGTCGGACCCTCTACTACGAAGGTGATGCCTTCGGGTGCAGAGACGCTAACCGGGTGGCTGTAGCCCAGAGCGAACTCCAGGTCAGAACCCTTTGCCTGAACGCGGTAACCAGTACCAACGATTTCAAGCTTCTTCTCGTAGCCCTCGGTAACGCCCTGGATCATGTTGGCGATCAGGGTGCGGGTCAGGCCGTGCAGCGAACGCGAGTTGCGCTCGTCGTTCGGGCGGGTGACCGTGAGAGTGTTCTCTTCCAGGGAAACCTCGATCGGGCTGGCAACAGTGTGGCTCAGCTCGCCCTTGGAACCCTTGACGCTGATGACGGAGCCATCGAGCTTGACCTCAACTCCGGCAGGAACGGTGATGGGGAGACGTCCAATACGTGACATTATTCTCTTCCTTTCCCGTTACCAGACGTACGCGAGGACTTCGCCGCCCACGCCCTTCTTGCCGGCCTGCTTGTCAGTCAGGAGGCCGGAAGAGGTGGACAGGATTGCGATACCCAGGCCACCCAGCACGTGCGGCAGGTTGGTGGACTTCGCGTAAACGCGGAGGCCCGGCTTGGAGATGCGGCGGACGCCAGCGATGGAACGCTCGCGGTTCGGACCGAACTTCAGGTCGATGGTCAGCTTCTTGCCAACCTCGGCGTCTTCTTCCTTCCAGCCAGCAATGTAGCCTTCTGCCTTCAGGATGTCAGCAACGCGTGCCTTCAGTTTGCTGTACGGCATGGACACGGTGTCGTGGTATGCCGAGTTTGCATTGCGCAGACGCGTGAGCATGTCTGCGACAGGATCTGTCATAGTCATTTGGGCTATAGCCCTTCCTCGTACCGGTTTCCGTTGCGCTGGCTCTTAGGAGCCTGCGCAGACGGACCTGTCACGTAGTTAGTTTTCGGTCTTGAACGGGAAACCAAGCGCCTTGAGCAGCGCACGGCCTTCGTCATCGGTCTTGGCGGTGGTGACGACCGTGATGTCCATACCGCGAACGCGGTCGATGGAGTCCTGGTCGATTTCGTGGAACATAACCTGCTCGGTCAGACCGAAGGTGTAGTTGCCGTTGCCATCGAACTGCTTGCCGTTGAGGCCGCGGAAGTCACGGATACGCGGCAGAGCCAGCGAAACCAGACGGTCCACGAATTCCCACATGCGGTCTCCACGCAGAGTTGCGTGTGCACCGATCGGCATGCCTTCGCGCAGCTTGAACTGTGCGATCGACTTGCGGGCCTTGGTTACCTGCGGCTTCTGGCCGGTGATCAGGGTGAGGTCGCGGACAGCGCCGTCGATCAGCTTGGAGTCCTTGGCGGCATCTCCAACACCCATGTTCACTACAACCTTCACCAGGCGGGGAACCTGGTTGACGTTCGCGTAGCTGAATTCGTCCTGCAGGGACTTCTTGATGGTCTCTGCGTACTTCGTCTTCAGACGCGGAACGATCTTTACTGGAGTCTCGAGAGTCTCAGTCATTAGATGTCCTTCCCGGTGGCCTTGGACACGCGGATACGGACGGTCTTGGTAGCGCCATCCTTCTCAACGGTGTCGAGACGGAAACCAACACGGGTCGGCTTCTTGGTCGACGGGTCAACCAAAGCAACGTTGGAAACGTGGATCGGGGCTTCAACAACCTCGATGCCACCGGTCTTGGTGCCGCGCTGCGACTGACCGACCTTGGTGTGCTTGGTGACGCGGTTGATTCCCTCTACCAGCACGCGGTTGGTGTCCGGGAATACGCGCAGGACCTTGCCCTGCTTGCCGCGGTCGCCGCCGCGTTCCTGCTTGGCGCCGGTGATGACCTGAACGAGGTCACCCTTCTTGATCTTAGCCATGGACTAAAGCACCTCCGGGGCCAGCGAAACGATCTTCATGAACTTCTTGTCGCGAAGTTCACGACCAACCGGGCCGAAGATACGGGTACCGCGGGGGTCACCGTCGTTCTTCAGGATCACAGCTGCGTTTTCGTCAAACTTGATGTAGGAACCATCCGCACGGCGGCGTTCCTTCTTGGTACGAACGATGACGGCCTTGACGACGTCACCCTTCTTTACGTTGCCGCCAGGGATAGCGTCCTTGACGGTAGCGACGATGACGTCGCCAATGCCTGCGTAGCGACGACCGGATCCACCGAGAACGCGAATGGTAAGGATTTCCTTAGCACCCGTGTTGTCGGCGACCTTGAGTCGCGACTCCTGCTGAATCAATTTTTACTCCTTGCGTCGCGCCGGTTCTCAGACCGAAATCATGCATACGGAATGAGCCTTGCGGAACGGTTGATCGGGGTGTCTCTTGACCTGCCTGGATTTTGCCAGTACAGGCCTAAACGCCCGTGCCACAAGCATCAGCTTCCCTTGCAGAAAACTCTGCGCGGGGCAGTATGCAGCGGCACGATTGTTTACGAGGTAGTTGATGACGCACAAGTGGCGCCATACAAACTCAATATCCTAGCACGTTTACGGCCTGATTCCGAAACGGCCGGAGATGCGGAAAGGCCCGCATTCCCGAAGGAATGCGGGCCTTTCCAGTGAACCCTGCCAGGCAAGCCTGACGTTGGATTTACTTGGCCTTTTCGAGGATCTCCACCAGACGCCACCGCTTGGTAGCGGAGAGCGGGCGGGTCTCAGAGATGAGAACGAGGTCGCCGATGCCGGCGGTGTTCTCTTCGTCGTGAGCCTTGATCTTCGAGGTGCGGCGAATAACCTTGCCGTACAGAGCGTGCTTCACGCGGTCTTCAACCTGAACAACGATGGTCTTTTCCATCTTGTCAGAGACAACGTAGCCGCGACGCGTCTTACGGTAACCGCGCTGTTCAGCGCTGGCTGCTGCTTCCGTCACAGTTTCCTTCTCGCTCACTTGGCGTCCTCTCCAGCTTCAACCTCGGCCTTTTCAGCCTTGGCAGCCTTCTTGGACTTCTTTTCTTCCTTGGCTTCCACAACCGGTGCGGCAACCTCGGCACGAATGCCCAGCTCGCGCTCACGGAGAACGGTGTAGATGCGTGCGATGTCCTTCTTTACCGCGCGCAGGCGACCGTGGTTCTCCAGCTGTCCGGTGGCGGACTGGAAACGCAGGTTGAACAGCTCTTCCTTGGACTTGCGGAGTTCTTCAACGAGACGCTCGTTGTCGAAACCGTCCAGCTGTGCGGGTGCGAGATCCTTCGACCCTACTGCCATTTCTATTCACCACCTTCGCGACGCACAATGCGTGCCTTCAACGGGAGCTTGTGGATTGCCAGGCGCAGGGCCTCGCGAGCTACCTCTTCATTGACACCGGAGAGTTCGAAGAGAACCCGGCCCGGCTTGACGTTTGCGACCCACCATTCCGGAGAACCCTTACCGGAACCCATGCGGGTTTCAGCAGGCTTCTTCGTCAGCGGACGGTCCGGGTAGATGTTGATCCAGACCTTACCGCCACGCTTGATGTGGCGGGTCATCGCGATACGAGCGGACTCGATCTGACGGTTCGTCACGTATGCCGGGCTCAGGGCCTGGATACCGTACTCACCGAAGCTGACCTTGGTGCCGCCCGTAGCAGCGCCGGAACGACCCGGGTGGTGCTGCTTACGGTGCTTGACTCGACGTGGGATAAGCATTTAAGCCTGTCCTCCTTCTGCTGCCGGAGCAGCAGCTTCAGCGGCCGGTGCTTCAACGGCAGCGGGTGCTGCCTCAGCTGCCGGACGGTCGTTACGACGACGGCGGTCGCCACCCGGGCGGCCCGGACGGTCTCCTGCACGGCCACGGGACGGAGCAGCAGCTGCCTGCTGAGCCAGTTCCTTGGCAGTTACGTCACCCTTGTAGATCCAAACCTTCACACCGATACGGCCGAAGGTGGTCTTGGCTTCGTAGAAGCCGTAGTCGATGTTCGCACGGAGGGTGTGCAGGGGCACACGGCCTTCGCGGTAGAACTCCGAGCGGGACATTTCTGCGCCACCCAGACGACCCGAGCAAGCAACACGGATGCCCTTGGCACCCGCACGCTGTGCGGACTGCATTGCCTTCTTCATCGCGCGGCGGAACGCCACGCGGGAAGTGAGCTGCTCTGCGATGCCCTGGGCAACAAGCTGGGCTTCCATCTCGGGGTTCTTGACCTCGAGGATGTTCAGCTGAACCTGCTTGCCGGTGAGCTTTTCGAGCTCGCCACGGATGCGGTCTGCTTCGGCGCCGCGGCGGCCGATAACGATACCCGGGCGTGCCGTGTGGATATCCACGCGGACACGGTCACGGGTACGCTCGATCTCGACCTTGGCGATGCCGGCGCGCTCCATGCCGGTGGACATGAGCTGACGGATCTTGATGTCCTCGCGGACGAAGTCCTTGTAGCGCTGTCCGGGCTTGGTGCTGTCAGCGAACCAGTGCGAAACGTGGTCGGTGGTGATGCCGAGTCGGAACCCGTGCGGGTTTACTTTCTGTCCCACTTAGCGAGCCTCCTCTTTCTCCGGGGTTGCGACGACCACGGTGATGTGGCTGGTCCGCTTCCTAATGCGGTAGGCGCGGCCTTGGGCACGCGGCTGGAACCGCTTCATGGTCGGGCCTTCATCAACGAATGCTTCGCTGATGAACAGGTCGCTGTCGTCGAATGCAACGCCGTCACGGTCCGCGAGGACGCGTGCGTTGGCCATTGCCGACTGAAGTACCTTGAATACCGGCTCCGAAGCTGCCTGGGGGGCAAACTTCAGAATTGCCAGAGCCTCATTCGCTTGCTTACCACGAACAAGGTTGACGACGCGCCGGGCCTTCATAGGCGTTACGCGGATGTGACGCGCAATAGCCTTGGCTTCCATTGCTTTCCTTCTCTCGTCTAAGACGTAAGGTCAGGCGCCTAGCGGCGCTTGCCCTTACGGTCGTCCTTAACATGGCCGCGGAATGTCCGCGTGGGAGCGAATTCGCCGAGCTTGTGCCCGACCATCGACTCAGTGACAAACACCGGGATGTGCTTGCGTCCGTCGTGTACGGCGATCGTGTGCCCGAGCATGTCGGGGATGATCATCGAACGGCGGGACCAGGTCTTGATGACGTTCTTGGTGCCCTTATCGTTTTCCCGTGCGACCTTCACAAAGAGGTGCTGGTCAACGAAAGGACCTTTTTTCAGGCTGCGTGGCATGTGTCCAGGCTCCTATCGCTTGTTCTTGCCAGTACGGCGGCGACGAACAATAAGCTTGTCGCTCTCTTTGTTCGGACGGCGGGTACGGCCCTCGGGCTTGCCGTTCGGGTTAACCGGGTGACGTCCACCGGAAGTCTTACCTTCACCACCACCGTGCGGGTGGTCAACCGGGTTCATGGCTACACCACGGACAGTCGGGCGAACACCCTTCCAGCGCATACGGCCGGCCTTGCCCCAGTTGATGTTCGACTGCTCGGCGTTGCCGACCTCGCCGACAGTTGCACGGCAGCGCACGTCAACGTTGCGGATTTCGCCGGAGGGCAGACGCAGCTGTGCGAAGCGGCCTTCCTTGGCAACGAGCTGTACCGAAGCACCTGCGGAACGTGCCATCTTGGCGCCGCCACCCGGACGCAGTTCAACTGCGTGGATTACGGTACCAACCGGGATGTTGCGCAGCGGCAGGTTGTTGCCCGGCTTGATGTCAGCGTCAGGACCAGCCTCGACGAAGTCACCCTGGGACAGCTTGTTAGGAGCGATGATGTAACGCTTGGTGCCATCAACGTAGTGCAGGAGTGCGATGCGAGCCGTACGGTTCGGGTCGTACTCGATTTCGGCAACGCGGGCGTTGATGCCGTCCTTGTCGTGACGACGGAAGTCGATCAGACGGTACTGGCGCTTGTGCCCACCACCCTTGTGACGGGTGGTGATCTTACCGGAGTTGTTACGGCCGCCAGTCTTGTGCAGCGGACGCAGCAACGACTTTTCCGGAGTCGATCGCGTGATTTCAGCAAAGTCGGCTACGCTCGAGCCACGACGGCCCGGGGTAGTCGGCTTGTATTTACGGATTCCCATAATTTATTTCCTCGTTAAAGTGGTCTCCGCTACGCGAGCGGACCGCCGAAGATGTCGATTGTGCCTTCTTTGAGGGTGACAATTGCACGCTTGGTGCTCTTGCGCTGTCCCCAGCCGAATTTGGTGCGCTTGCGCTTACCGGCACGGTTGATGGTGTTGATCGAGTCAACTTTGACCGAGAAGATCTTCTCAACGGCCAGCTTGATCTCGGTCTTGTTCGAGCGAGGGTCCACCAGGAAGGTGTACTTGCCTTCGTCGATCAGACCGTAGCTCTTTTCCGATACGACGGGTGCAAGCACGACGTCGCGCGGGTCCTTGATGGTGGTTACGCTCACTTGGAGGCCTCCTCGTTCTTTGCCTTGTCAGCGACGAACGCCTCGAAAGCAGCCTTGGTGAAGACCACGTCGTCGGAGACAAGCACGTCGTAGGTGTTCAGCTGATCTGCGTACAGAACATGAACATCCTGGAGGTTGCGCACGGACAGTGCAGCAACATCGTTGGCGCGCTCGATTACGACGAGCAGGTTCTTGCGCTCAGTGACGGAGCGCAGCGAAGCCAGTGCGTCCTTGGCGGACGGCTTGGTGCCGGCTACCAGTTCAGCGATGACGTGGATGCGGCCGTTGCGGGCGCGGTCAGACAGGGCGCCGCGGAGTGCAGCAGCCTTCATCTTCTTGGGGGTGCGCTGGCTGTAGTCACGAGGGGTCGGACCGTGGACAACGCCACCGCCGGTCATGTGAGGAGCACGGATGGAACCCTGACGGGCGCGGCCGGTACCCTTCTGCTTGAACGGCTTGCGACCTGCACCGGAAACCTCGGCGCGGGTCTTCGTCTTGTGGGTACCCTGGCGTGCAGCAGCGAGCTGTGCGACGACGACCTGGTGCAGCAGCGGCACGTTGGTCTGGACGTCGAAGATCTCTGCAGGCAGGTCTACCTTGACAGTGCTAGTCATTGAACTAGGCTCCCTTCACGGCGGTGCGTACGAGTACGACCTGGCCGCGGGCACCGGGAACGGCACCCTTGATAAGGAGCAGCGACTTCTCAACGTCAACAGCGTGAACCGTGAGGTTCAGCGTGGTGTGACGCTCGGCGCCCATGCGGCCGGCCATTTTCAGGCCCTTGAAGACGCGGCTCGGGGTGGATGCGCCACCGATGGAGCCAGGCTTACGGTGGTTCTTGTGGGCACCGTGGGAAGCGCCAACGCCGTGGAAGCCGTGACGCTTCATAACACCGGCGAAGCCCTTACCCTTTGAGGTGCCGACGACGTCGATCTTCTGGCCGGCTTCGAAGATCTCAACAGAGAGCTCCTGGCCCAGCTCGTAGGATGCGGCGTCTGCGGTACGCAGTTCGACGACGTGGCGGCGAGGGGTAACGCCAGCCTTTTCAAAGTGACCAGCCAGCGGCTTGGTGACCTTGCGGGGGTCGATCTGGCCGTAGCCGATCTGGACGGCGACGTAGCCATCGACATCTGCGTTGCGCAGCTGCGTGATGACGTTGGAGTCAGCCTGGACGACAGTTACCGGGATGAGCTTGTTGTTCTCGTCCCAGACCTGGGTCATGCCGAGCTTCGTGCCCAGCAGGCCCTTTACGTTACGGGTTGCGGTCATAGTCTCTCAGCACCTCCCTAGAGCTTGATTTCGATGTTCACGTCTGCGGGCAGGTCGAGACGCATAAGCGAGTCAACAGCCTTCGGCGTGGGGTCGATGATGTCGATCAGACGCTTGTGAGTACGCATTTCGAAGTGCTCACGGCTGTCCTTGTACTTGTGAGGAGAGCGAATAACGCAGTAAACGTTCTTCTCCGTGGGCAGCGGCACCGGGCCGACTACCGTTGCGCCTGCGCGCGTGACCGTCTCAACGATCTTCCGCGCTGAAACATCAATGACCTCGTGGTCATATGACTTCAGCCGGATGCGGATTTTTTGTCCCGCCATGTCGCCTGACTCTCTTTCAGCTAGTGCTGCTCTAGTTAGGGCTGCTCTGTTTACTTACCTGTTGATGTGGCCGCCGAGGCGTTTGAGGTATTACCACCACACGCCGCACAAGCTGAATCCGGATATTCCGGGTTCCTCAACCTGCCGGCGCACCGACCCCCGCGGTCGGGCGTGTCGCGATTTCCACGCAGACTCGACCGCATTCCATGGGGTTCAGGGTTATGTTTGGGCTTCAACCTGGACCCTGACACCCGGCATTATCCGGATCGGGACACGAAGAAGCGCTTGAACAACTCATCCAGTATGGCGGAAATATAGGGTAAAGGCCAATCGGGCCTCCCACGCCATTGCCCGGCGGCCTGCGGCTGAGGAAGATTGGGGCATGACCGTCCAGGATTCGGGCTCCGTGGAAGATCTTGCCGCACGTCTGCGTCCTGGTTTCACACTGGGTGTCGCGGCGGCGGCATTCCAGATCGAGGGATCACTGACCGCTGATGGCCGCGGGCCATCCGCTTGGGATGCGTTCGCGGAAAAGCCAGGAGCAATTTTCGACGGCGGCTCTCCCACCTTGGCGTGCGATCACTACAACCGCTCGGATGAAGACATTGCCCTGATGCAGGAGCTGGGCGTCGACTCGTACCGGTTCTCGCTCTCCTGGCCCCGCATCCAGCCCGGTGGCAAGGGTGCGGTGAACCAGAGGGGACTGGATTTTTACGACCGGCTCATCGATAAACTCCTGGCCGCGGGCATCTCCCCTATGACCACACTGTTCCATTGGGATACCCCGCTTGAACTGGAGCACGCAGGCGGCTGGATGAACCGGGACACGGCCCAGCGCTTCGCCGTTTATTGCACCGCAGCTGCTGAGCGCTTTGGAGATCGCGTAGCCCAGTGGGTCACCCTGAATGAGCCGGTCTCCGTCACTCTGCAGGGGTATGCTCTGGGGGTCCATGCTCCAGGACGACAACTGCTGTTCGATGCTCTTCCTGCAGCCCACCATCAACTCCTCGGGCATGGATTGGCTGTGCAAGCGCTCCGAACCGCTGGCGTGAAAGGGCAAATCGGGATATCCAATATGCACTCCCCCGTCCGGGCCGCCACCAACAGTCTTCCCGACCGCCTGATGGCCCAAGCCTTTGACCACATTCTTAATCGCATCTATGCGGACGCGGTGCTTCTGGGCGAATATCCCAAGCCTCCCTTTGCCATGAAGCCGTGGTTTCGGTCTTTAGGCACCGTGGAGGACGGTGACATGGCCACGATCTGCCAACCCTTGGACTTCTACGGCCTGAACTATTACTACCCCGTCAAGGTGGCCGCGGGCCCGGGGCCAGCCGAGATCCCCACCGGAACGTCCACTGAGATGACCAAAGTGCCCTTCCATCTGGCTGCCTACCAGGAATACGAAACCACTGGATTCGGTTGGCCTGTGGCGCCGGAACACCTGGCGTTGGTACTCCGGGAATTGAAGGACCGCTATGGGGACGCGCTCCCCCCTGTTTTCATTACCGAAGGCGGAGCCAGCTTCCCGGAACCTGCCCACGTTGATGGGCCCGTCCAGGACACCAACAGGATCTCCTACCTGGCAGAGCACTTGGGCCACGCCCTGACAGCCACAGGGCCCGGAGGCATCGCTGGCGATGTGGACCTGCGCGGCTATTACGTCTGGACCTTGTTGGACAACTTCGAGTGGGCGGCCGGCTACTCCCAGCGTTTCGGATTGGTCCATGTGGACTTCGAATCCTTGGAACGTACCCCGAAGGAATCGTTTTACTGGTTGCGTGCACTGGCGCGCGCACGCAGCCACGAACACTGACCCGAGCATGGCACGGGCAGGTTAAATCAAGCAGCCTTCAAGGCTGCCCTATTGGTTCTTGTTGGCGCGCCTAATGCGCTTGGCACGCTCGATCTCATTCCGAAAGTTCTTGCGGCCCCAGATAACACCGCCGCCGATGGCGGCGATGATTGCCAGGAAGATCAGGAATTCCATGGTGCGCTCCTCTCCGTAGACTGCAACATTATCGGATTCTGTCCTGAGTCCGCTCCGCTTGCATATCGTCGGGATCCCCACCGGGAGCCGGGGCGTGGCCGCTTGTTGCCGGCCTGCGGTTCAAACGCCACACAGCCAGCACTATCAGTGCCACAGCCACGAGGGCCAGCATGGCGAAGGCGTAGGAGCGCAGCGCCCACATGACGCTTAATGCGACACCGGCAGCGCCCCACCAGACGATCACCCGTTCGGCCACCAGCACGCCCAGGATAAGGAGCACCACGTGCGCCACCAGGACATAAAGATGTTGCGGGGATGTACCGCCCACAATGATTCCCAAGGACGATAGTGACAGGGCGCCAGCAGCAATGCAGAGCCTGAGGAGACCATCGGTCCGCTGTTTCCTTATGTAGCGCAGTCCTGCTAGAACAACACCGGTAACGACATACCACTGTGCGGCCCAGAACCAATCCGGCCTGGCCCCGTCCACAAACAGCAGCGCGCGTTGCAAGGCAGCGACGGCGACCAAGCCCGCCAGCTCTGCGGCCAACCACTTGCTGTGGGGAGCCTCAACAACCACCAGCACGCCTGTAGCCACCACCAGGACGAATCCCAGCATGGACGTTTCATCACGTAGAACCCCGGCTGCGGCTGACACCGCAAGTCCGGCCGCCGACGCCGCAAGCAACGCGTTCCGCCGCCACACCTCGCCGGCGATTGCCTCCCTCCCCAGTAGCTTTGCGGAATAGAGGAACACAAAAGTACCAACGCCTCCCACCAGCCAGGGCGCGTAGTTGCCCCAGACACTCGGCGCCATACCCTCCAGCAAGCCGTCGCCAACGGGTATGGCACCCAGCAGCACGGACGGTGCCGCAGCAGCGTAAAGGGCGGGCATCTGCTCCAGGTGCGAGGCAACGAAGAGCACCACGGCCAACACGAGCAAGGACAACCCTGCGAGGGAGACGGACACTCCCACCGCCAGCAGGCCGCCGGCGAAAACGAAGAATAGCGCGGACACCAGCCAGAACCAGCGATCCGTACTGTGCACAACGCCAGCGAGACCGGCCCGCGCGGTTTTCCGGAACACGATCCGGAAAGCCACCATCGCGGCGCCCAATGCGAGCAAGACAACCGGCACCTGCGCCTTGGCCAGCAACGGTTGGTGGAGCCATGTCTCAGCAGGGAAGGCGAAGGCCGGGCCACACGCAAACGCAATCGCTGCTGCCGCTGCAACGCCAAGATATTGGGATCCCCGCGCACTCATGAAGCGCCACGTCAACGCAGCTGCGGCCGGGACGAGGGCCAACTGCAAGATCACCAGCCAACGGCCACCGCCGTCGTAATTTCCTTCGAGCAGGTAGACCAGCGGCAACAGGAGCTGTGCACCCAGTGCAGCCCATGCCGTTGGCCGCTGAAAGGCGACATCGACGGCACGCTTGCGCAGGAACAGCGTTATGGCATGCTGCCCCATGAGGACCACGGCCAGCGCTATGTGCACGGCCGCCGATGAGTCTGTCAGGTCTGCGACGGTCACCACGATGAAACCGGCGGCCAGAACCCGCAGGCCCATCAAGTATCCGCCCCGGACCAGGCGGGTACGGGCGGCGCCCATCATGAAAGCGCAGTACGCCGCGAAGACACCCAGCAGAATTTCAATGTCCGTTACGTGTGCAAGGCGTAAGGGCAGCAGAAGCACCAACGCGGCCGGCGCAAACAGCCAGGCACCACGCTGAGCCCGCATTATCACACCACAGAGAACCGCCGCAATCGCCGCTGCCACAGCACTCGCACCCGGCTGCCATCCAACCCGCTCCATGCCCTCCCCCAAATACGCGCCGAAAGTCAGGACCACAGCCCCCACCAGCATCACAGCGAGCACTGTTCCGGCGTCGACCGTTGAAGCACGGGGGAACCGGCGCCTGCTGACTGCCAGCAACGGAATGCAGAGTTGTGCGGCTGCCACTGTTATCACCAAAAGCGGAATCGATGGCATCTCGCCGGCAACGCGAAAGGTCCAGCCGGACGTCATCGCGTCGGCGTAGGCTGATCCTGCCAACAGCGTTCCGGCTGCCCGGGAGAGCCACCAATAGCCCTGACGATGGAGTGGAGCCGCGAGACGCAACGCGGACGCGGCACAGTAGGCAACGGCCACCAGAAGCACCACATTGCCCAAAGCCCGGGACACGCTGGCTGCGGCTACCAGGCCTGTTATCAGCATCGTGACCGGGGCAAGGACCTCACTCATGGTCGGCCGCCATACATCGGCAACCGGTGCCCGCAGCAGGGTGGCCGGAAATATCAACAAGCCGGAGGCTACCCCGGCCGACAGAACCAGAAGCAGTGACGCAGCAACCACTGGTCGTCCTGCGGCGTCGTCCAATGCCGGCAGGACCATCAGCCCTGCCAGCGCAGCGCCACCAAACCCGGCCAGCGACGCTTGCGGGGCGAGCAGCAGGACTCCCCCGCGGACCAAAATTGCGTTCACTGCCTGCTGTGCGCCCGCCGCTGCCACGAATGCCGCCAGGGTTAGGGCGGCCCTGTCCGGGTGGCCCTCCAATGCACCTGCAACCATGGCCGGTACAGCGAGTGTTACGGCAAGCCGCCCTGCGAAGATCAACTGTAGGCGGTAGTCCGCCGGCCTAACGGCCGCGCGGAGGAACCAATACAGCCCGGCAGAGGCGAGCAGCAGGGAAACAGGCCATGCTCCAAGGAAACCGATGAAGGGGATGCCCACCACGGCCACAGCGCCCGGCGCGAACTCTGTGCCGTGGCCGAGCTTCCAGCCAAGGACCATGGCGGTCAGCATCGCTACGGACAATGGCAGGTAGTCCTGGATGTCGAACCGGCCCACGCCGAGGAGCACTGTGAGGATGGCAGCTATGACCAACTGCAAGCCCAAGCAGGACACAGCGTCATTCCACCAAGTGCGCGGGGCCAGCTTCTCGGCCGCGAAGGCTACTCCCAGGGATTGAACGCCCAAGCAGATGATGGCTGCGAGCATCACGGTGCTGACATCGGCTGAAATGTCCCAGATCAGGCCAAGCAACGCCAGGGTAAGCGCTGCACGCGCTGAGTAGTAGTGCCGGAGCCTGTATCTGGACCTCGGTACCAAGACCATGACGGCGAAATAGGTACCGCACATCAGCATGACCAAGGCGTATTCCCCCTTGGACAAGAGGTGCGGCGTTAAGGAGACAGCCAGTGCTACGAATGGAACAACGAAGGGGTGCAGCAGCATCAGCGGCCGGACGTAGAGGGGCGGCAACCAACGGGGACGGAGAAGTGATGCCACCGTCATCAGGATGGCGACGCCGATCAGGGAGGTGAAGTACCAGACCAATGCGCCACCGAGGATGGACACCCCGGACCACGCCGTGGACACCACGAAGCTCAGGGACAGGAACGCCAGGACCTTGTTATCCAGCCGAACGGCGGTGTAAGCGTAGGCGATAGTACCGAGCAGCGACGTCACCAGCCATGCAGCGGGACCGTTGTGCAGCACGAAGTTGTACATCGCCAGACCGGTGACGGGGACGAGGGCAAGCCCCGTTCCGACAAAGGCAATCGCCGCTGGGCGCAAGCGCGGCACCTTGGCGTGGATGATCAATCCTGAGGTATAGAACAACGCCGTGATGAACCAAATGCCCGCGAACCGGAAGAGCTCCGGCAGGCTTGTTCCCACAAACAGAGCCCCTGCGGCCACCAGCAAGAGACTGGCGACGTAGAGGGTGATGTTGATGTTCTGCTGATCGCGTTTGGCTTTGCGGGCTGCGGCTTCTGCAGGGTTCTCCCTCTGAACGGGAGGCTGCTGAACGCGCAGGGGCGGCTGCCGGACAGGGCCGGCCGCTGGTGGTGCGACGGCTAATGGTGGTGCGAAGACTGGTAGTGGTGCTACGGCAGGTGGTGGCGTACTGTGCGGCGCCGGAAGCCGCATCGGCGACTGGATGTAGGCCGGACGCGACAGCGTACTTGCCGGCGGTGCGGACGTAGCGGGCGCCGTTTGTGGGCCTGCCCGGAAATGCTTCGCCTCAGCATCCCGCCACCCTGCCACATGTCCGGCGAGATAACCCTCGCGATATCCACCCGCCTCTGGCCCCACAGCACGTGACACCCGGGCAGCCGCCTTGCGCCCCCGCGTCACACCGACGGCATAGCTGACCACAATGGCAATGATCAGCAACATCATCACTACGAATGCATTCACGGGAGCTCCTTGGCTTCGTCGGACACAGCCCAATGCGGGCTTTATCCATTCGATAGATAAATAATAGCAAAGAAGAGCCCCACCGCCGAAGCGGTGGGGCTCTCTTTGCGTAACTACCGGCTGGGCCGGAAGGTCACTGACCTACAAGTAGAAACTACTTGATGATGCTGGTGACACGTCCCGAACCAACGGTGCGGCCGCCTTCGCGGATAGCGAAGCCGAGGCCCTCTTCCATAGCGATCGGCTGGATGAGCGCAACGGTCATCTCAGTGTTGTCGCCAGGCATAACCATTTCCGTGCCTTCCGGCAGGGTGATAACGCCGGTTACGTCCGTGGTACGGAAGTAGAACTGCGGACGGTAGTTGGAGTAGAACGGGTTGTGACGTCCGCCTTCGTCCTTGGAAAGGATGTAGACGTTAGCCTCGAAGTCGGTGTGCGGGGTGATGGAACCCGGCTTGACGACAACCTGGCCACGCTCGACATCGTCGCGCTTGAGACCGCGGAGCAGGAGGCCACAGTTCTCGCCGGCCCATGCTTCGTCGAGCTGCTTGTGGAACATCTCGATACCGGTAACCGTGGTCTTCTGGATCGGGCGGATGCCAACGATCTCAACCTCGGAGTTGATGGCGAGGGTTCCACGCTCGGCGCGGCCCGTAACAACGGTGCCACGGCCGGTGATCGTGAAGACGTCTTCGATCGGCATCAGGAACGGCTTGTCGCGGTCACGTACGGGGTCCGGAACGGACTCGTCGACAGCTGCCATCAGGTCCTGGACGGACTTGACCCAAACCGGGTCGCCTTCCAGAGCCTTCAGACCGGAAACGCGAACAACCGGAGCCTCATCGCCATCGAAGCCCTGCGAGCTCAGGAGCTCACGAACTTCCATTTCGACGAGGTCGAGGAGTTCTTCGTCATCAACCATGTCGGACTTGTTCAGTGCGACCAGCAGGTAGGGAACACCAACCTGGCGGGCGAGCAGAACGTGCTCACGGGTCTGAGCCATCGGACCATCGGTTGCAGCAACCACGAGGATTGCGCCGTCCATCTGGGCAGCACCGGTGATCATGTTCTTGATGTAGTCAGCGTGACCCGGGGCGTCTACGTGTGCGTAGTGGCGCTTCTCGGTCTGGTACTCCACGTGGGAGATGTTGATGGTAATACCGCGCTGGCGCTCTTCCGGAGCAGAGTCGATCGACGCGAAGTCGCGCTGCTCGTTGAGATCCGGGTACTGGTCGTACAGCACCTTGGAAATGGCGGCAGTCAGCGTCGTCTTACCGTGGTCAACGTGACCAATGGTGCCGATGTTGACGTGCGGCTTAGTCCGCTCGAACTTTGCCTTTGCCACAGGTTCCTCCTAGAACGATTTCAAGTGAAGTGCTCCTCGGCCGCGCTTTTCGCGGCAGAAACTTTAGCAAGTCTACTTGGGGGCTTGGTTTTGGTGAAATTGCAGATTCAGGAACCAATGATAGTTCCTCGAGCCTGTTTGCGCAGGGGCCGGGCCGCGGCTCTCGCCGCAGCCCCACCTCATACGCTCAGATGCCTTCCCGATACCGGAATTGCATCCGTTACCGGGAGATTACTCGCCGCGGGTTTTCTGGATGATCTCGTCGGCAACTGCCTTCGGGACCTCGGCGTAGCTGTTGAACGTCATGGAGTACACAGCACGGCCCTGGGTCTTGGACCGCAGGTCGCCGATGTAACCGAACATGCCGGACAGCGGAACGTGTGCACGGATAACCTTCACACCTGCTGCGTCTTCCATGGACTGCATCTGGCCACGACGGGCGTTCAGGTCACCAATAACATCACCCATGTATTCCTCGGGTGTGCGGACCTCAACATCCATCAGCGGTTCAAGCAGAACAGGGTTCGCCTTGCGTGCAGCTTCCTTGAAAGCCATACGGCCGGCGATCTTGAACGCCATTTCCGAAGAGTCAACATCGTGGGACGCGCCGTCAATCAGCGTGGCCTTGATGCCGACAACCGGGTAACCGGCCAGGACGCCGTCGTTCAGTGCATCCTGGATACCAGCGTCAACGGACGGGATGTATTCGCGCGGAACGCGGCCACCAGTGACCTTGTTCTCGAACGCGTACAGCTCGCCGGAAGCGGTGTCCATGGGCTCGATCGCGATCTGGATCTTTGCGAACTGACCCGAACCACCGGTCTGCTTCTTGTGCGTGTAGTCAAGGCGCTCGACGGCGCGCTTGATGGTTTCGCGGTAAGCAACCTGCGGCTTGCCAACGTTTGCCTCGACCTTGAATTCGCGGCGCATGCGGTCCACCAGGATGTCCAGGTGGAGCTCGCCCATGCCGGCGATGATGGTCTGGCCCGTGTCTTCGTTGAGGGAGACCTGGAAGGTCGGGTCCTCAGCGGAGAGCTTCTGGATGGCCGTGGAGAGCTTCTCCTGGTCACCCTTGGTGTTGGGCTCGATCGCAACAGAGATCACGGGCTCCGGGAAGCTCATGGACTCGAGGACGATCTGGTTGTTGGCATCACACAGGGTGTCGCCCGTGGTGGTGTCCTTCAGACCGATGGCTGCGTAGATGTGGCCGGCGGTAGCGCCCTCAACAGGCATTTCCTTGTTGGCGTGCATCTGGAACAGCTTGCCGATACGTTCCTTCTTGCCCTTGGTGGAGTTGACCACCTGGGCGCCTGCCTCAACGTGACCGGAGTACACGCGGACGAAGGTCAGCTGTCCGAAGAACGGGTGCGCAGCAATCTTGAAGGCGAGGGCCGAGAACGGCTCGTCGGCAGACGGCTTGCGGGTGAGTTCCTTCTCTTCGTCGCGGGGATCGTGACCGATCATCGGCGGGACGTCGAGCGGGTTCGGCAGGAAGTCAACAACAGCGTCAAGCATCGGCTGGACACCGCGGTTCTTGAAGGCAGAACCACAGAAGACCGGGTAGAGCTCAGAGTTGATGGTCATCTTGCGGATGCCGGCTTTGATCTCTTCGAGGGTGAGTTCTTCACCTTCGAGGTACTTCTCCATGAGCTCTTCGGAAGCCTCGGCCACAGTCTCAACGAGCTGTGCACGGTACTCTTCGGCCTTGGCCTGGAGGTCCGCCGGGATTTCCTGCACTTCGTAGGAAGCGCCCATGGTGACGTCACCCTTTGCGTCGCCAGGCCAAACCAGGGCGCGCATTTCGAGGAGGTCTACAACACCGATGAAGTCGTTCTCGGCGCCGATGGGGAGCTGCATAACCAACGGCTTGGCACCAAGGCGGGAGATGATGGTGTCTACGGTGAAGTAGAAGTCAGCACCCAGCTTGTCCATCTTGTTGACGAAGCAGATACGCGGAACGTTGTACTTGTCAGCCTGGCGCCAAACAGTCTCGGACTGCGGCTCCACGCCTTCCTTGCCGTCGAACACTGCAACTGCACCGTCGAGGACGCGCAGGGAGCGCTCAACCTCAACCGTGAAGTCAACGTGGCCCGGGGTGTCAATGATGTTGATCTGGTTCTTGTCCCAGAAGCAAGTCACGGCGGCAGACGTGATGGTAATGCCGCGTTCCTTTTCCTGTTCCATCCAGTCAGTCGTCGAAGCACCGTCGTGCGTCTCGCCGATCTTGTGGTTCACACCCGTGTAGAACAGGATGCGCTCGGTAGTGGTGGTCTTGCCGGCATCGATGTGGGCCATGATGCCGATGTTGCGGACCTTATTAAGGTCGGTAAGCACGTCCTGTGCCACGGGGTCTCCCTTTCGGATGGACTACACGTTCGCCGCCGGCTCAGTGAGCCGGCGGCGTCCGGAAAGTTTTTACCAGCGGTAGTGTGCGAAGGCCTTGTTGGACTCGGCCATCTTGTGGGTGTCTTCGCGACGCTTCACAGCGGCACCAAGACCATTGGAGGCATCCAGGATTTCGTTCTGGAGGCGCTCGGTCATGGTCTTCTCCCGGCGGGCCTTGGAGTAGCCCACGAGCCAACGCAGAGCGAGGGCGGTGGAGCGGCCCGGCTTGACCTCAACCGGAACCTGGTAGGTGGCGCCACCAACACGGCGTGAACGCACCTCGAGGGAAGGCTTGACGTTGTCCATGGCCTTCTTGAGAGCGGCAACGGGGTCGCCGCCGGACTTGGCACGTGCACCTTCGAGTGCACCGTAAACGATGCGCTCTGCGGTGGACTTCTTGCCGTCAACAAGAACCTTGTTGATCAGCTGAGTGACCAACGGGGAGCCGTAAACGGGATCGGAAACTAGCGGCCGCTTCGGGGCCGGACCCTTGCGAGGCATATTACTTCTTCTCCATCTTTGCGCCGTAACGGCTGCGGGCCTGCTTGCGGTTCTTTACACCCTGGGTGTCAAGTGCGCCGCGGACGATCTTGTAGCGGACACCCGGAAGGTCCTTCACACGACCACCACGAACGAGCACGATGGAGTGCTCCTGGAGGTTGTGGCCAACACCGGGGATGTAAGCGGTAACTTCCACGCCACCGTTGAGGCGCACACGTGCCACCTTACGAAGAGCCGAGTTCGGCTTCTTGGGGGTGGTGGTGTAAACGCGGGTGCAAACACCGCGGCGCATCGGGCTGCCCTTCAGCGCGGGAGCCTTGGTCTTGGAGACCTTCGGCGTGCGGCCCTTGCGGACCAGCTGGTTAATCGTAGGCACTTTCGTGTTCTCCGTTGTTTGATCTCTGCTCCCACACACAGGCGCCAGCCGGTGTAAACGTGGGAACTTTGGCGTTGCTCGTGCAGCCGGCCGAAACTCCGGTAGGCGTGCAAAAGTGCGGCATTCGTTGCGCATGTTGCCCGCAACCCGGAAACAGGCTCCACCCAGCACCATGAGAACAAAACCAAAATGATGCTGCGGCGGCCTTCATCCACTGCCACACAGAACAATTACCAAAAGTCTAGCACGGCTTGATCTGGCGCCTTAATCGGGTGTATGGAGGCCGACGGCGCCCGTTGGCTCCCGCCGTCGGCCGCCGCTCCCCCGGGTCGCCTCACCAGACGGCGTTAACGGGTCAGGCCCCGCACTCGAAAGTGCGGGGCCTGACCGTCAAAGCTCTGACTGCCGCTTTTAGCGGAAGTCGTTGCCGAGATCGTAGTCATCCAACGGGATGGCGTGGAACTCAGGAGCGCCGTCGCCACCCAGTGCGTCATAGGAGAAGTCGGTGAAAGCGCTGGGGCCCGTGAACAGGCTTGCCTTTGCTTCTTCCGTCGGCTCCACAGTGACCTCTGTGTAGCGGGGCAGACCCGTACCAGCCGGGATGAGCTTACCGATGATGACGTTTTCCTTGAGGCCGAGCAGAGGATCGCTCTTGCCTTCCATGGCCGCCTGCGTCAGGACGCGGGTGGTTTCCTGGAAGGAAGCTGCCGACAACCAGGACTCGGTAGCCAAGGAAGCCTTGGTGATACCCATGAGTTCCGGACGACCCGAAGCCGGGGACTTGCCCTCGGATACGACGCGGCGGTTCTCGTCCTCGAAGCGGGCGCGCTCTGCAAGCTCACCGGGGAGCAGATCGGAGTCGCCGGATTCGATGACGGTCACGCGGCGGAGCATCTGGCGGACGATAACCTCGACGTGCTTGTCGTGGATACCAATACCCTGGCTGCGGTAAACGCCCTGAACCTCGTCCACAAGGAACTTCTGTGCGGCACGGGGGCCCATGATGCGCAGAACCTGCTTCGGGTCCACCGGACCGTTGATCAGCTTCTGGCCGACGCTGACGTGATCGCCATCTTCAATGAGGAGACGTGAACGGCGCAGCACGGGGTAGGCAATCTCTTCGGAACCATCGTCCGGAGTGATGACCAGGCGCATCTGACGCTCGGACTCTTCGATGGTGATGCGGCCGGCTGCTTCAGCAATCGGTGCGACACCCTTCGGAGTACGGGCTTCGAAGAGCTCCTGGATACGGGGCAGACCCTGGGTGATGTCGTCGCCACCACCAGCGGAAACAGCACCACCGGTGTGGAACGTACGCATGGTCAGCTGGGTACCGGGCTCACCGATGGACTGTGCGGCGATGATGCCCACGGCCTCGCCGATGTCCACGGTCTTGCCCGTAGCCAACGAACGGCCGTAGCACAGCGCACAGGTGCCCACCTTGGACTCACAGGTGAGTACGGAGCGGACCTTGACCTCAGTGATGCCTGCAGCCAGCAGCTGGTCGATGACGACGTCGCCGCAGTCGGTGCCGCCGGCAGCCAGGACGTTGCCCTGGGCATCGACGACGTCGACAGCCAGCGTACGTGCGTAGGCGCTGTTCTCGACGTTTTCGTCCAGAACCAGTTCACCGTTGGAATCCGGTACAGCGATCGGGGTCAGCAGACCACGCTCAGTGCCACAGTCTTCTTCGCGAACGATGACGTCCTGCGAAACGTCCACCAGACGACGGGTCAGGTAACCCGAGTTGGCGGTACGCAGAGCGGTATCGGCCAGACCCTTACGGGCACCGTGCGTGGCGATGAAGTATTCCAGAACCGACAGGCCCTCACGGTAGGAGGACTTGATCGGGCGAGGAATGATCTCACCCTTCGGGTTGGCCACAAGACCACGGATACCCGCGATCTGGCGGACCTGCATCCAGTTACCACGTGCACCGGAGGACACCATGCGGTTGATGGTGTTCATCGGGGACAGGCTGTCGCGCATCGCCTGGGCGATTTCGTTGGTTGCCTTGTTCCAGATCTCGATCAGTTCCTGGCGACGCTCGTCGTCGTCGATCAGGCCCTTGTCGTACTGGCCCTGGATCTTGGCAGCCATGGCCTCGTAACCGGCGAGGATACCCGGCTTGGAAGCCGGAACCTCGATGTCCGAGATAGCAACCGTGACACCCGAACGGGTGGCCCAGTAGAAACCGGCATCCTTCAGGTTATCCAGCGTTGCGGCCGTCACAACCTTCGGGTAGCGCTCAGCGAGGTCGTTGACGATCCGGGACAGTTCGCCCTTGTCGGCAACAGCCTCAACCCACGGGTAATCCTCGGGCAGCGTCTGGTTGAAGATGACCTGGCCCAGGGAGGTCTGGACGAGAGCCGGCTGACCGGGCTCCCAACCTTCCGGAGCTTCCCAACCGGCGTACGGCACGAAGTCGTCCAGGCGGATCTTGACCTGGGAGTTCAGGTGCAGGTCACGGGCGTCGTACGCCATGATCGCTTCCGAAACCGAGGAGAAGATACGGCCTTCGCCGGCAGAGCCGACGCGCTTGGTGGTCAGGTGGTACAGGCCGATGATCATGTCCTGCGAAGGCAGGGTCACCGGACGGCCATCGGACGGCTTCAGGATGTTGTTCGAGGACAGCATCAGAATGCGGGCTTCGGCCTGGGCTTCCGGGCTCAGCGGCAGGTGGACTGCCATCTGGTCGCCGTCGAAGTCAGCGTTGAAGGCGCCACAAACCAACGGGTGAAGCTGGATTGCCTTGCCTTCCACAAGCTGCGGTTCGAAGGCCTGGATGCCAAGGCGGTGCAGGGTAGGTGCACGGTTGAGCAGCACCGGGTGTTCGGTGATGATCTCTTCCAGCACGTCCCAAACCTGCGGACGGTAACGCTCAACCATGCGCTTTGCCGACTTGATGTTCTGGGCGTGGTTGAGGTCAACCAGGCGCTTCATCACGAACGGCTTGAAGAGCTCCAGGGCCATCTGCTTGGGCAGACCACACTGGTGCAGCTTCAGCTGCGGGCCGACGACGATGACCGAACGGCCGGAGTAGTCAACACGCTTGCCGAGGAGGTTCTGGCGGAAACGACCCTGCTTGCCCTTGAGCATGTCGCTCAGGGACTTCAGCGGACGGTTGCCCGGACCCGTGACGGGACGGCCACGACGGCCGTTGTCGAAGAGGCTGTCAACAGCTTCCTGAAGCATGCGCTTCTCGTTGTTGACGATGATCTCCGGAGCACCGAGGTCAAGCAGTCGCTTGAGTCGGTTGTTGCGGTTGATCACACGACGGTAGAGGTCGTTGAGGTCGGAGGTCGCGAAGCGGCCACCATCCAACTGGACCATCGGGCGCAGTTCCGGCGGGATCACCGGGACGGCGTCCAGAACCATGCCGAGGGGGCTGTTGTTGGTGGTCAGGAACGCGTTGACAACCTTCAGTCGCTTCAGGGCACGCGTCTTACGCTGGCCCTTGCCGTTCTGGATGGTGTCGCGCAGTGACTCGGCCTCTGCCTGCATGTCGAAGGTCTCAAGACGCTTCTTGATGGCTTCGGCACCCATGGAGCCTTCGAAGTACAGGCCGTAGCGGTCCCGCAGTTCGCGGTAAAGGCCTTCGTCGCCTTCAAGGTCAGCGACCTTGAGGTTCTTGAAGCGGTCCCAAACCTGCTCAAGGCGCTCGATGTCGGCGTCGGCACGCTTGCGGACATTCGCCATCTGGCGGTCAGCAGAGTCGCGGGCCTTCTTCTTGTCGGCAGCCTTGGCGCCTTCGCCTTCAAGACGTGCAAGCTCGTCTTCAAGGTCGCGGGCGATCGTGGCGATGTCGCTGTCGCGGTTGTCCACCATCTGCTTCTTCTCGAGGTCATGCTCAACCTGGAGGTTCGGCAGTTCTGCGTGACGGCTTTCGGTGTCGACGCTGGTGATCATGTAGGCAGCGAAGTAAATGACCTTCTCAAGGTCCTTCGGTGCCAGGTCCAGAAGGTAGCCCAAGCGCGAGGGAACGCCCTTGAAGTACCAGATGTGGGTTACAGGCGCAGCCAGCTCAATGTGGCCCATGCGCTCACGGCGCACCTTGGCGCGGGTGACTTCAACGCCACAACGCTCGCAGATGATGCCCTTGAAGCGGACGCGCTTGTACTTGCCGCAGTAGCATTCCCAGTCGCGGGACGGGCCGAAGATCTTCTCGCAGAAGAGGCCGTCCTTCTCGGGCTTGAGCGTGCGGTAGTTGATGGTTTCCGGCTTCTTGACCTCACCGTAAGACCATCCGCGGATGTCTTCCGCGGTGGCGAGGCCGATCTGCATGAGGCCGAAGGAGGATTCGCTGGACATATGGTCCCTGTTCTCTCTTGTTCTCTAAATTCTGAAGTCTTGGTTACGGGAAGAGGGAGCTGTTCCGGCGGGCAGACGTTAAGACTGTCCGCCGGAACGGCTGCTAGACCTCTTCTACGGAACTGGGCTCTGCACGAGACAGATCGATGCCCAGTTCTTCCGCAGCCGTGAAGACTGCGTCATCAGAGTCGCGCATTTCGATCGTGGTTCCGTCGGTGGAAAGGACTTCCACGTTCAGGCACAACGACTGCATTTCCTTGATCAAGACCTTGAAGGACTCGGGAACGCCAGGCTCAGGGATGTTCTCGCCCTTGACGATGGCTTCGTAGACCTTCACACGACCATGGATGTCATCCGACTTGATCGTGAGGAGTTCCTGAAGGGTGTAAGCGGCACCGTAAGCTTCGAGCGCCCACACTTCCATTTCACCGAAGCGCTGGCCACCGAACTGAGCCTTACCACCCAGCGGCTGCTGCGTGATCATGGAGTACGGGCCGGTGGAGCGTGCGTGGATCTTGTCGTCCACCAAGTGGTGGAGCTTCAGGATGTACATGTAACCGACAGAGATCGGGTCCGGGAACGGCTCGCCGGAGCGGCCGTCGAACAGACGGGTCTTGCCGGAGGAGTCGATCAGGCGATCGCCATCGCGGGTCACGTTGGTGGAGTCAAGCAGGCCCGTGATTTCTTCTTCGCGGGCGCCATCGAACACCGGGGTGGCAACGGTGGTCTGGCCGGTTTCACGGGGCAGGTTGGGCAGGTTCTTGACCCACTCAGGCTCGCCTTCGATCTTCCAACCGGTCTTGGCAACCCAACCGAGGTGGGTTTCCAGAACCTGGCCAACGTTCATTCGACCCGGAACACCCAGCGGGTTCAGGACGATGTCCACCGGGGTACCGTCTGCAAGGAAGGGCATGTCCTCGATCGGAAGGATCTTGGAGATAACACCCTTGTTGCCGTGACGGCCGGCGAGCTTGTCGCCGTCGGTGATCTTGCGCTTGGCTGCAACGTAGACGCGGACCAGCTGGTTCACGCCCGGGGGCAGTTCGTCGTCGTTGTCGCGATCGAAGACGCGAACGCCGATGACCGTACCGGACTCGCCGTGGGGCACCTTCAAGGAGGTGTCGCGGACTTCACGGGACTTCTCACCGAAGATCGCGCGGAGAAGGCGCTCTTCCGGAGTCAGTTCGGTCTCGCCCTTCGGGGTGACCTTACCGACCAGGATGTCGCCTGCTTCAACCTCGGCACCGATGTGGATGATGCCGCGCTCGTCCAGGCCTGCCAGGACTTCCTCGGACACGTTGGGGATGTCACGCGTGATTTCCTCGGCACCAAGCTTGGTGTCGCGGGCATCAATTTCGTGCTCCTCGATGTGGATGGAGGAAAGAACATCCTCAGCAACGATGCGCTGGGACAGGATGATGGCGTCCTCGAAGTTGTGGCCTTCCCATGACATGAATGCCACGAGCAGGTTCTTACCGAGGGCGAGTTCACCCTGGTCCGTTGCGGGACCGTCGGCAATGATGCCGCCAACTTCCAAGCGCTGGCCTTCGTTGACCAGGACGCGGTGGTTGTAGCAGTTGCCCTGGTTGGAACGGGCAAACTTGTTGATGCGGTAGTTGGTCTCGGTACCGTCGTCGTTGATCATCACAACGAGCTCGGCGGAAACCTCGGTCACCACACCTGCCTTCTTCGCGATGACAACGTCACCGGCGTCGACGGCTGCTGCGCGCTCCATGCCGGTGCCCACGAAAGGAGCCTCGGAACGGACCAGCGGCACGGCCTGGCGCTGCATGTTGGCACCCATGAGTGCACGGTTAGCATCGTCATGCTCAAGGAACGGAATCAGGGCTGTTGCCACGGACACCATCTGGCGCGGGGAAACGTCCATGAACTGAACGTCTGCAGCGGGAACCAGAACGGGCTCGCCTCCACCACCACGGGCACGGACAAGGACGGTCTCTTCAGAGAACTTCTTGTCAGCATCCAGCGGAGCGTTGGCCTGTGCGATCAGGACCTCGGCTTCGTCGTCGGCCGTCAGGTACTGGACTTCGTCGGAAACAACGCCTTCGGAAACCAGTCGGTACGGCGTCTCGATGAAGCCGAACGGGTTGATGCGGCCGTAAGAAGCCAGCGAACCGATCAGACCAATGTTCGGGCCTTCAGGAGTTTCGATGGGGCACATACGTCCGTAGTGGGACGGGTGAACGTCTCGAACTTCCATGCCTGCACGGTCACGGGACAGACCACCCGGGCCAAGTGCCGACAGACGGCGCTTGTGGGTAAGACCCGAGAGCGGGTTGTTCTGGTCCATGAACTGCGACAGCTGGGACGTTCCGAAGAACTCCTTGATGGCTGCAACAACGGGACGGATGTTGATCAGCGTCTGCGGCGTGATGGCCTCGACGTCCTGCGTGGTCATGCGTTCGCGAACGACGCGTTCCATGCGGGAAAGACCGGTGCGGACCTGGTTCTCGATCAGTTCGCCCACGGCGCGGATACGACGGTTGCCGAAGTGGTCGATGTCGTCCACGTCAACGCGGAGCTCGTGGTCTTCGCCATCGCGCTTGCCCATGAGGGTCTTCTCGCCGGCGTGAAGCGCGACGAGGAACTTGATCATGGCAACGATGTCTTCAACGTGCAGGACCGATGCTTCCTTGTCACCAAGGGAGCGGTCGATGCCGAGCTTGCGGTTGATCTTGTAACGGCCAACCTTGGCAAGATCGTAGCGCTTGGCGTTGAAGTACAGGTTGTCCAGCAGGGACTGGGCAGCCTCGACTGTGGGCGGCTCGCCCGGACGCAGCTTGCGGTAGATGTCCAGAAGCGCGTCTTCGCGGGTTTCGGTGGCGTCCTTCTCCAGCGTTGCACGCATGGAGTCGTACTGGCCGAACTCTTCCAGGATCTGGCCTTCGGTCCAGCCGAGGGCCTTCAGGAGAACCGTGACCGACTGCTTGCGCTTGCGGTCGAGGCGAACGCCGACCTGGTCGCGCTTGTCGATTTCGAGTTCAAACCATGCACCACGGGACGGGATGATCTTCGCAGTGAAGATGTCCTTGTCACTGGTCTTGTCTGCGGTGCGCTCAAAGTAGGCGCCCGGCGAACGGACCAGCTGGGAGACCACGACACGCTCAGTGCCGTTGACGACGAACGTCCCCTTTTCAGTCATCAGGGGGAAGTCGCCCATGAACACGGTCTGCTGCTTGATTTCGCCCGTATTGTTGTTCATGAACTCGGCCTTGACATACAGCGGTGCCGAGTAGGTGGCGTCACGGTCTTTACATTCGGCCATGGTGTACTTCGGGTCAGCGAACTCCGGCTCGGAGAAGCTCAGGGACATGGTGCCCTGGAAGTCCTCGATAGGGGAGATCTCTTCGAAGATGTCGGCAAGTCCGGAGGTGGTGGCGACGCTGAGGTCGCCCTCCTCGACAGCCTTCGCTACCCGCGCCTGCCAGCGTTCGTTTCCGACCAGCCAGTCAAAGCTGTCCGTCTGCAGGGCGAGAAGATTCGGAACATCCAAGGGTTCGTGAATCTTTGCGAATGAGAGGCGGCGGGTGGCACCATCGGTGCTTGCCGTGTTAGCGGTTTCGTTATTAGAGGTGCTCGAGGCGACCAAGAGGGATCCTTCCACAGACCTTCAGGCGTTTTCAGATCTCCCCCGTTTGCATCCTGCAGAGTGCTCTGCAGCATACTTATTCCGGTTCCGCTATATGACCCGGACCCAGCCTGCTCATGGTTGTGCACGTTGTAGGAACGGCACGTCAATGACGCAGCTGAGAGGTAAAGCCCACCGCTATATGAAGGCTGAAGGTTAACAGGGAAGACGCAAATATCTACGATACGGCAAAGCAGCCTTCCTGTCTACCCCAGATCGTCCGTGATTGCAAGCACCGTTGCTGCAGGCACCTAAGCGGTCCACCGGGCCGCTGCGTAGCCGCGGAATCCCCGTCATGGAATGCTGGGGAGGGCACAACCGTTGAAACGTTAGGCTGACGCACGCCCCGCGATAGCCTTGCAGGACCACTCCCGGATCGGAAGAGAGACCATGACCAACTCCGCTGACGACAATGACGTTGTCATCCTTGCCGCTTCCCGTACCCCACAGGGTCGGCTCAACGGGCAATTGGCGGGCTTCACCGCCGTCGACCTTGGTGCGCATGCCATCGCGGCAGCCCTGGCGGCCAGCGGCGTCAAAGCCGAGCAGGTGGACGCCGTCATCATGGGCCAGGTCCTCCAGGCCGGCGCCGGACAGAATCCTGCCCGGCAGAGCGCAATTGCCGCAGGCGTTGGCTGGAACATCCCGGCCGTGACCATCAACAAGGTGTGCTTGTCCGGCCTGACGGCCGTCATTGATGCCGCCCGTATGATCCGCAGCGGTGACGCCACGGTGGTTATTGCCGGTGGCCAGGAATCCATGACCCGGGCGCCCCACCTCCTCCCGGGTTCCCGTCAGGGCTGGACTTACGGTGCCATCCAGGCCCTGGATGTTGCCGCTCACGACGGACTCACCGATGCCTTCGACGGACAGTCCATGGGATTGTCCACCGAGAGCAAGAACGTCACGCTTGGCATTGACCGCAGGTCCCAGGACGAGGTAGCAGCTGCTTCCCACCAGCGTGCCGCTGCCGCAATCGCGGACGGAACGTTCGACGTCGAAATTGCTCCGGTCCGCGTCAAGCAGCGCAAGGGCGAGCCCCTGGTCCTGACCACGGACGAGGGTGTCCGGCCCGCCACGACCATCGAGACGTTGGCTCCGCTCAAGGCAGCCTTCGCCACTGATGGCACTATCACGGCCGGCAACTCCTCTCCCCTGTCCGACGGCGCCTCCGCACTGGTGCTGACGAGTCGACGCTTCGCCGAGGACAACGGACTGGACTACCTGGCTGTAGTGGGCAAGCCCGGTCAGGTTGCTGGGCCTGACAACTCCCTGCACTCCCAGCCGTCAAACGCCATTGCCCAAGCGCTGAAGCGGGCCGGATGGACAGCCGAAGACCTCGATTTCATCGAGATCAACGAGGCGTTTGGGTCTGTGGCCGTCCAGTCCCTCAAGGACCTGCGCTATCCCTTGGAAAAGTGCAACATCCATGGTGGAGCCATTGCCCTGGGCCACCCTATCGGGGCATCGGGCGCGCGGCTGGCCCTTCACGCAGCCCACGAACTGAAGCGCAGGGGAACGGGCAAAGCCGCTGTCTCCCTCTGCGGTGGCGGCGGACAGGGTGAAGCCCTGCTCCTGTACCGCGACTGAAGGGAAAAGGCATGACTGAATCCATGATGGATGGAGCCGAGCGGTTCCTCTCCGATGCCGCCGCGCGGGGGCTGGACGTAGACGTCGTCGAGCGCCCCGCTGCGCGGAGCCTTGAAGAGGCAGCCGGGATCCTGGGTATCAGCCCTGCGGACATCGTGAAGTCATTGGTGGTCAAGCACCGCGATGGGAGCTTCCTGTTCGCGCTCATTCCAGGGGATCGCCAGATCTCATGGCCCAAACTGCGTGCCTTGGTGGGCGTCAACAAGTTGTCGCTCCCGCACGCCGATGTTGCCCTGGCTGCAACTGGCTACGAACGTGGAACCATCACACCTTTGGGAAGCACGACTCCTTGGCCGGTCTACGCGGACGCCACCATTACCGGGCGGCGTATCTCGATGGGGGCAGGTGCGCACGGCCGCAGTGCCTTCGTGGATGCCGACGCGCTGACGGCGGCCCTGGGAGCCATCGTGGCGGACATCAGCGAACCCGTTTAAGGCAACGCTTAACGCAGGAAGCCCCGCCCGGCGAACCGGACGGGGCTTCCACAAGCAAGACGAGTTACTTGAGGGTAACCGTTGCGCCAGCTTCTTCGAGCTGAGCCTTTGCCTTCTCTGCGGCTTCCTTGGTGGCGCCTTCGAGAACAGCCTTCGGTGCACCGTCAACCAGGTCCTTGGCTTCCTTGAGGCCGAGGGAGGTGATAGCGCGAACTTCCTTGATCACTGCGATCTTCTTGTCGCCAGCAGCTTCGAGAACGACGTCGAATTCGGTCTTCTCTTCAGCAGCTTCAGCAGCACCGCCGGCAGCGGGGCCAGCAACTGCAACAGCAGCAGCCGTAACTTCGAAGGTCTCTTCGAAGAGCTTGACGAACTCGGAGAGCTCGATGATGGTCAGTTCCTTGAAAGCTTCAATGAGCTCTTCGTTGCTGAGCTTCGCCATGGTGGCGTCCTTCCATTAGTTGGAGCACATCCGGCTCAAGCCGGTCCATGCACCAGAGTTTGATTGAGGGGAGAACTTAGTTCTCTTCGGTTGCAGCTTCAGCGGCTTCGGCCGGAGCCGCAACCTCTTCAGCAGCAGCCTCTTCAGCGGCCGGGGCTTCTTCAGCGGCCGGTGCAGATGCGCCGCCCTCTTCTTCAAGCTTGAGGCGCAGAGCGTCGATGATGCGTGCAGCAGCGGATGCGGGAGCCTTGAGGACACCAGCAACACGTGCAAGCTGCAGCTCGCGGGACTCGAGGGCTGCCAGTGCGGCAACTCCTGCTGCGTCCAATGCCTTGCCTTCGAAGACGCCGGTCTTGATAACCAGCTGCTTGTTGGCCTTGGCAAAGTCCGTCAGGCTCTTGGCAGCAGCAACAGCGTCACCCTTGATGAAGGCGATTGCAGTGGGGCCGGCAAGCTGATCGTTGAATGCTTCAACACCAGCTTCCTTGGCTGCAATGGCACTCAGGGTGTTCTTGACGACCGAGAACTTGGTGTCCTGGCCGAGCGCAACACGCAGTTCCTTGAGCTGTGCAACAGTGAGCCCGCGGTATTCGGTCAGGACAGCCGCGTTCGATTCCTTGAAATCGTTCGTGATCTCTGCAACTGCGGAGATCTTGCTAGGCGTTGTCATAACCCTCCTTCCGGGGAATAAAGCCGGTCTTCCGGGTCCCCGCTCGAGAGCTAAAACTAAAAAACGCCCCGCGCAGATGCACGGGGCTTGGCTCAACACAGACTGATCCGTGGAGACTAGCTTCGTTCACCTGCGCCGGCCGCCCTATGTTCAGGGTCCTTCGTCAAGGAATTCACTTGGTTCTCACGGGCGTGGCTGCAGAATTGAGCTTGGCTCGAAAGAGTGGATTCCCATCAACCGACGGTCTTTGGTACTTCAAGGTTACGGGAGAGTGTTCAGCAAACCAAATCGACGGCGCCCTAGTCCGAGGATGTGGTTCCTGTACCCCTGCCAGGCAGTTCCTTCTGCCACAGCCCGGTGACGCCCGCCGTCGTAAATCCGAGCTGCTTGTTGACCGTCAGCAGGTAGCGGTTTTCAGGCGCATTCCATGTGTAGACCACGCGGGCGTCCGGGAACTGCTCGCTGAGCCGTTCCATGTTGGCCACTTTGATGAGCAGTCCGAGCTTGTTGCCCCGGTGCTCCTGGAGGACCAGGGTGTCGTCCTGGAAAACCACGTCCTGGCGGTGCGCGAGGACGCTGATGGTGGTCAGGCCCACCAGCCTGCCGCTCTCCACATGCTCGACGGCGGTGACCACCGTACGCCGCCCCTGCGCCAGTGCGGCGTCCTCAGTCTCACGCAAAACGATGGGGTCGAAGACCATGCCGCTCGCTTCGACTTCCGGGGCCTCATCCTCCGTGTCGTCACGAACAACTTCGCCTGCAGCATTTTCCAACGCAGCCACTGCCTCCAGCCAAGGCTCCGGGCAGCGATCAGTCCAATGATGCAGGGCGTAACGACCGCCGTTGGCTTCCTCCGCCTCAAGCTGCAGGTCCGCCACCAGCTTTGAATCGAGCGGCAATGCGCAGGAACTGAACTGCTCAATATGCTGCAAGGTGTAGCCGGCGCGCTTGGCGAAGTCCACTTCCCTGCTGCTGACAGGAACAAATCCCGCACCGCTTCCTGGAATCAGCTGATCCTCGGGAACTTCAGTCAAGGACGTTGCCGGATGATTCGTGTCCACCAGGATCATGGTGCGGCCCTCTGCCCGGGCAAGCTGTTCCGCCGCTTCGAGCAATTGGCGCCCGACACCCTGGCTCTGGAACTCAGGCAGGATATCCAAGGTGAACTCCGCCAGGTCCATGTTGTCCGCCAAGGGCAGGGCGATATCTACTGTGCCCACAATCGCCCCGTCCACCTTGGCCACCAAGATGATCTGCCGTTCATAGGGATCTGAAAATTCAAGCAGTTTCTCCAAGGGAGTGTAGGCGAGGTCGTCACTCCCCCAGGTCTCCATACGGACCCGGCGCCCTACTTCCACGGCGTCCAGGAAATCAGTGGCGTCGGGGCTGTCCAGGGTGTCAGGCACCCACAGCTGCTCGACTTGAACGGTCTTCGCCTCGTCTACAGTCATCCCAGCCGTTTCTGCCATTCGCCGTCAAAGCCGGAAGGCTTGAATCCAAGGGCGATATTTATGGCCAGCATATGCCGGTTTTCATTGGCGTTCCACGTCATCACCGACGTGGCGGCCGGCCACAACTGATGAACACGGCGGAGATTGGCAATCTTGACCAACATGCCAAGTCGATGACCGCGGTGCCCGGGAGCAACCAACGTGTCCTCCTGGTACACCATACCCGGGGTGGCTTCGCGGTGGGTGAGGACGGTGTAGGCGGCCAGCTCTCCCGTGGCGTCGTGTCGGGCAACAGCCGCCGTGAAAGAAACACCGCCTGCCAGCCACGTAGATTCCTCAACCCGGACGCGGTTGGCATCCCATTCCTCGCCTTCCCAGCCCAGACCTGCGATGGGCACCTCCGTGCTCATGAGGCTTTTGAGTCTGGCGAACACGTCCACAAGCTCATCAGGGCAACGATCCTGCCACCCAATCACGCTGTAGCCGGTTGCCCGCGTTGCGGCCTCTCCTTCGAGCTCCTGCAGGAGCGCTTCCCCCACCGGAAGGGGCAGTGTGCTGTTTGTTTCAACCTGCTCCAGGGAATACCCATGGTGGATAGCGAAGCCGGTGGAGGCCGTATCCAAAGGGACGCCACCCGTCCCGGACTTTGCCTCCAGCAACCCAGCACCTGGAACCAGGAGCCCGATTGGTTCGGAAACAAACGCATCAAAGGAGACGCGACCCCGCTCCCGGGCCAGATCTTCCAGCACGGCCAGGATCTTCGACCCAAAGCCCCGCCGGCGATAGGCGGCGTCCACCAGAACGTCCACACCCGCCGTCGTCGTGTTTTCGCTGAGCGGCAACGTCAGTGTGCCGCGGCCCACCACCACCCCGTCGAAGCGTGCCAGGAACACGTGTCGTTCTTCGTATTCATTGCCCTGCCAGAAGAGGACAGCCTCGGCCAAGGTGGCGCAACGGTCCAGGTCCCCCCACAGTTTGACGTGGTGGGCAACGTCGAGCTCATGAAAGGCTCGGAAGTCGGGCGCCCCCTGGGCATCAGGACTTTCCGGCACCCCGATCCGCTCTACGGACCACCCGGAACTTTCGGCAACGCTCGACGACGACACGCACCACAGCCTACGGCGGACCTCCTGCGGTGAACAGGGAAACGGCAAAGAAAAGGACCGCCCGGCTAAGCCGGACGGTCCCTTTTACCAGAGCAAGTGCTCCCGAAGCTTACGCGTCGGTGAGAACCTTGGTGACGTTCGGGTCAACGGTGATTCCCGGACCGAACGTGGTGGCAACGGTAGCCTTCTGGATGTAGCGGCCCTTGGAAGCAGACGGCTTCAAGCGAAGCACCTCTTCCAGTGCAGCTGCGTAGTTCTCGGCCAGTTTGTTGGCGTCGAAGGAAACCTTGCCAATGATGAAGTGCAGGTTCGAGTGCTTGTCGACGCGGAAGTCGATCTTGCCGCCCTTGATGTCGTTGACAGCCTTGGTGACATCCGGGGTAACCGTACCGGTCTTCGGGTTCGGCATGAGGTTACGCGGTCCGAGGACCTTACCGAGGCGGCCAACCTTGCCCATGAGGTCAGGGGTTGCCACTGCGGCGTCGAAGTCGGTCCAGCCGGCTGCGATCTTCTCGATCAGGTCATCGGAACCAACGAAGTCGGCGCCGGCAGCGATTGCTGCTTCAGCCTTGTCGCCGGTTGCGAAAACGAGGACGCGGGCGGTCTTACCGGTGCCGTGCGGCAGGTTGACGGTGCCACGAACCATCTGGTCAGCCTTACGCGGGTCAACGCCCAGGCGGAAAGCGACCTCAACGGTTGCGTCGAACTTGGAAGGGTTGGTGTCCTTCGCGAGGGTGATGGCTTCGATCGGGGCGTAGACCTTGTCTGCCTCGATCTTGGCTACGGCTGCCTCATATGCTTTGCTGCGCTTTGCCATGCTGCTGTTTCTCCTTGTGCAGTTGTGGTCTGCGGACCGCGCTGGGCCCTGCCACAGTCGTGGATCCGGCAAGGATCCTGCGACATTTCAATGTTTCAGATGCCGGTTGCCCGGCGGGTGAAGGCCACAAGGGCCTTCGAAGGTTATTAACCTTCTACGGTGATGCCCATGGAGCGGGCGGTGCCTGCGATGATCAGGGCAGCTGCCTTGATGTCGTTGGCGTTGAGGTCTTCCATCTTGGTGGAAGCAATTTCCTCAACCTGTGCCTGGGTCAGCTTGGCAACCTTGACGGTGTGCGGGGTAGCCGAACCCTTGGCAACGCCTGCAGCCTTCTTGATGAGCTCTGCAGCCGGCGGGGTCTTGGTGATGAAGGTGAAGGAACGGTCTTCGTAAACCGTGATTTCAACCGGGATAACGTTTCCGCGCTGGGATTCCGTTGCAGCGTTGTACGCCTTGCAGAATTCCATGATGTTGACACCGTGCTGGCCAAGCGCAGGACCGATCGGCGGAGCCGGGTTAGCGGCACCTGCCTGGATCTGCAGCTTGATGAGGCCGGTGACCTTCTTCTTGGGAGCCAATGTAGGGTCCTTCTCTCAATAGCTTCCTGGGACACAGGAGCGCGTCCCAGGTTGGTGGCCGCCATGGCGAGGCGACCGGCCGCTCCCGAACTGCTAAGCAGGCAGGACTGGAGCGAAATTTTGGAATCAGCTAGATCTTGGTGACCTGGTTGAATGCGAGCGTCACCGGAGTTTCGCGCTCGAAGATCGAGACCAGCACCACAAGGGTCTGGGACTCGGGCTTGATCTCGGAGATCGTTGCCGGAAGGGTCTCGAACGGGCCTTCCTTGACGATGACCGACTCTCCGACCTCGAAGTCGACGGCCACGGGAGCCTGGTTCTGCTTGTTGACGGGCTTGCCCTGCTCTGCCTGCTCTTCTTCGAAGACCGGGGCGAGCATGGAGAAGACCTCATCAAGGCGCAGCGGCACGGGGTTGTGGGCGTTGCCCACGAAGCCGGTGACGCCCGGGGTGTGACGAACGGCGCCCCAGGAGGCGTCGGTCAAGTCCATGCGGACCAGGACGTAGCCGGGAATGCGAACGCGGTTGATGACCTTGCGCTGCGCGTTCTTGATCTCGACGACCTCTTCCATGGGCACCTGGATCTCGAAGATGTAATCTTCCATGTCCAGGGTCTGGATGCGGGTCTCAAGGTTTGCCTTCACGCGGTTCTCATAACCGGCGTAGGAGTGGATGACGTACCAGTCACCTTCCTGGCGGCGCAGCTTGCCTTTGAATTCTTCGGCCGGATCAGCCGGCGCTGCAGCAGCAGCGGCTGCAAGGTCGTCGCCGTCGGACTCTTCCGCAGCTTCGTCGTCCGACTCGTCATCAGACTCGTCGTCTACGTCAGCTTCGAAATCCTCTTCGGAATCGTCGACGTCGGCAGATTCGGGCGCAGCAGAATCAACCTCGGACTCTTCCACAGCCTCAGCTGCGGCGCCCTCAGTTTCTTCCAGCTCAGTCTCGTTTACCTCGAGCTCCTGCTCAGACACTTGGTCTCCTGCTTCCTCATTGCCTAACATGCCTATTTAAATGGCTCAATTCCGCAAACCCCGCAAAATTCCTGATTTCCCAGAAGATTTCACACAGTTTGCGGACAGATCCGCTTAGCGGTCCGTAGCGCCTGCCCCACCAAAGACCCAGCTGACTCCCGTACCGAAGGCCAGATCCAGCAGGGTGACGATGAGCATCATGATGGCTACGAACACCAGCACCACGAGCGTGTAGTTGATCAGTTCCTTACGGGTGGGTGCAACGACCTTCTTCAGTTCACCGATGACCTGGCGGACGAAAAGTGCAATACGGGCGAAGAAGCCGCGATCGGCTTTCTTGGCGGGACGGCCCTTCGAGCTGCTGGCAGCTGTTTCGGTCACCTGGTCCTCACTCACCTTGCAAAGTCGTTGACCCGACTCTGATCAGAGCCATGGTTGCTGCGCTTGCCCCGGCGTTTCCGCCGGAACAGCTTGCGCAGGGCAGACAGGACTCGAACCTGCAACCTGCGGTTTTGGAGACCGCTGCGCTACCAATTGCGCCACTACCCTATGGATCAAATCCATGTTTCAGGCCGCACTTCAGCCTGTGGTGCTTTTCAACACCGGTGAACCAGTCTACGCAAGAATTTCGCGATAGTCGAACCGGCCCAATTCCGGACCTCCCAAGCCTCTAAACCCTGTGACCAGCATTATCAGTCACAAACTTCGACAGGCGCCCGGGAGCTCCGCAGAACAGCATAAGGTAGTTTACGTCGAATCCCATCATCCAGCCCACGAGCTGCCTGCGAAGAACGGTACATAGATGTCTGCCGGAACAACTGCCGCCCGCATTTCACAGCGAATCTCCGCCATCGCCGAGTCCGCCACCCTTGCCGTTGATGCCAAGGCCAAGGCACTGAAGGCCGCGGGGCGTCCCGTGATTGGTTTTGGTGCCGGTGAACCCGATTTCCCCACCCCGGACTACATCGTCCAGGCGGCCATTGAGGCTGCCAGCCAGCCGAAGTACCACCGCTACTCCCCCGCAGGCGGTCTGCCCGAGCTGAAGAAGGCCATCGCGGAGAAGACCCTGCGGGACTCCGGCTACAAGGTGGATCCCTCCCAGGTGCTGGTGACCAACGGTGGGAAGCAGGCCGTGTACAACACGTTCGCTACCTTGGTGGATCCGGGCGACGAGGTCATCATTCCCACCCCGTTCTGGACCACGTACCCGGAGGCCATCCGTCTTGCCGGCGGTGTGCCCGTGGAAGTCTTCGCCGGGCCGGAGCAGGGCTACCTTGTGACCGTTGAGCAGCTTGAAGCCGCTGTAACGGACAAGACCAAGATCCTGCTCTTCGTCTCCCCGTCCAACCCCACCGGCGCCGTGTACAGCCCGGAACAGGTAGCGGAAATCGGCAAGTGGGCCGCGTCCAAGGGACTCTGGGTTGTTACCGACGAGATCTACGAGCACCTGACCTACGACGGCGTCGAGTTCACCTCCATTGCCACCGCTGCACCGGAACTGGGCGACAAAGTTGTCATCCTCAACGGTGTGGCCAAGACCTATGCCATGACCGGTTGGCGCGTGGGATGGATGATCGGCCCTGCCGACGTCATCAAGGCGGCCACCAACCTTCAGTCGCACGCGACGTCCAACGTCTCCAACATCATGCAGATCGCTGCTGCCGCCGCCCTCACGGGCCCGTTGACCGCCGTCGACGAGATGAAGGTGGCCTTCGACCGCCGTCGCAAAGCAATTGTGGCCGGCCTGAACGCGATCGAAGGCGTCGAATGCCCGACGCCGACAGGCGCCTTCTACGTTTACGCGGATGTCCGAGGACTGCTGGGCAAAGAATTTGAGACCTCCAACGGTCCCGTCCGCCCCACCACTTCAGCGGAACTTGCCACGCTCATCCTCGATGAGGTTGAGGTTGCCGTGGTTCCCGGCGAGGCGTTCGGACCCTCCGGCTACGTCCGCCTGAGCTACGCACTCGGTGATGAGGACCTGGCAGAAGGCGTTCGTCGAATCCAGGAGTTCCTGGGCAAGGCAAAGTAGCAGCCAGCCAACGCAAACGCTCTCCCACCTCGGTAGGTGGGAGAGCGTTCGCGTTTAACCGGCGGTAGGTGGGAGAGCGTTCGCGGTTAACCGACGATAGGTGAGAGAGCGATCGGGAAAAACCGACGATAGGTGAGAGAGCGTCAGAGGAGGCGGCGCTCGGCCGCCCATTTGGTGAGCTCGTGCCGGCTGGACAGTTGCAACTTCCGCAGAACCGCCGACACATGCGTTTCCACGGTCTTGATGGAAATGAAGAGCTCCTTGGCAACTTCCTTGTAGCTGTAGCCGCGGGCGATCAGCCGCATGACTTCGAGTTCGCGGGCCGAAAGCTTGTCCAGTTCGTCGTCCGCGATGTCCGCCGGAGCGGTCCCAAAGGCATCCAGTACAAAGCCGGCAAGCCGTGGCGAAAACACGGCATCGCCGTCGGCTACCCGGATCACGGCATCCGAAATCTCCTTGCCGGAGATGGTCTTGGTGACGTAGCCCCGGGCGCCTGCACGGATCACGGAGACCACGTCCTCCGCTGCGTCGGAGACGCTGAGCGCCAGGAAGCTGGTGGTGCCCAGCAGTGCAGAAGACCCGGCAATGACTTCACGGCCGCCACCACCCAGGCCGCCGGGGAGGTGGACATCCAGCAGCACAACCTCAGGGCGGGTCTCCGCGATTATTGCGATGGCCTGCTCCACGGTTCCTGCTTCGCCCACCACGTCCATGCGGTGATCGAGGTCGGCTTTCAGACCGGACCGGAAGATGGTGTGGTCATCCACGATCACCACGCGCACCCTGCGTCCGGCACCACTGTCAGGGGTGGTCGTCATTGTTTCGCTTCTCCATTCCGCACATCGTTGTTCCGTTGCTCCCCCGTGTCCGCGTTTGCCGATGGCAGGGTCAACCGGACTTCCGTTCCGTTGCTGCTGCTGGTGATGGCAGCGCTACCACCGTGCCGCTTCATGCGGCCGATGATCGATTCCTTGACGCCCAGCCTGTCTTCCGGAACAGCGTCGGGATCGAATCCGGGTCCCCGGTCCTTGATGAAAATCTCGGTACTGCCGGCGGTGCTCTCCAGGTACACGGAGACGGTTCCGCCTCCGTGCCGTGCAGCGTTAAGCATTGCTTCCCTGGCCGCCTGGACCAAAGCTTCATGCCTGTCCGTCATTTCGGTATCGCCCACAGTCACCACTTCCACCGCTTGGCCGTGGGAGTCTTCCACTTCAGCTGCTACTGATTTGATCCGATCAGCCAAGAGCCCCGATTCCTTGGCAGCATCGCTGAAGAGCCAGGCCCGGAGTTCGCGTTCCTGCGCCCTCGCCAGCCGGACCACGTCCTGTTCGGAGCCGGCCCGCCGTTGGATAAGGGCCAGAGTCTGGAGGACGGAGTCGTGCAAATGGGCGGCTATTTCTGCTCGTTCTGTTTCCCGGACCCGGCCCGCCCGTTCTGTTTCGAGATCCTTCCAAAACTTCAATCCCCATGGCAGCAGTACCAGGGCCACACCGCCAAGGACGGCCACGGATGCCAGCAGCGCCAGCCAGGTCTGTTCCCACGAACCTGAACCGGACACCATTACCAGGACACCTGCCACTACCAAGGCCAAACCGGCCGCCAGCCGGACCCATCCACCTGCCTGATCGGCCTTGGTCTTGTCCACCAATCCGGCCCTGCGGGTTTCGTCCAGCTGCATCCAGGCAATCGCCGCGCCGCCAAGGATGGCCGCAGCAGGGATGAGCGTTCCCAAGGGAACGTCCACGCCGAACTGGCGTGCAATCAGGATGGCGGCCACCAGGAGCAAAGCGGCGCCGAGCAGGATCTCCTTGCCGTACTGGATCTTGCGGAACGAGAACCAGGACGCCAAGGCACTGCCGCCCCACCAGTCATCGGCGGACGTGGCGCCGAAGCCGGCGGAAGATCCAGTCCCATTGGAGGAACCGGATGCCTGGACGCCAGCGGCTGATGCACCAGCCGCAGGGGGTCCTCCACCCACCGCCGGCGACGGACCGGCGTCGTACGCTTTTGAGGCCCGGGCGGGCGCCGCAGCGGCAGACGGCAAGCTCACCGCAGGAGCAATGGGCGACGCCGGCCGGCGGGCATTGCGTTTGGCGCTCTCATCCGCGGTGGGAACCATGGTCCAAAGCCACGCATAGAAGGCCACGCCGGCACCGCCGGCGAAACAGGCCAGGATCATGCCGAGCCGGACGAATTTGACGGGCCAGCCCAGGTGATCGGCCAGTCCGCTGCAGACGCCTGCGATCATGCGGTCGCTGCTGCGGACCAGCGCGGGGCGTTGTACAGCGGTTGTCATGTACCAATCCAAACACGGATCAGGGTGCCCCGGACCGGGAACCAGCGTTGTTCGGGGGTCTCTCAGGGATCATTCAGGGTATCCCCCAGTAGAGGGCGTGCCCTGCCGGACGGCAGGATCGAAGTATGAACGCGAACAGCATGAACCCAGAGGAACCCGGAACGCCTGGCACCACCGGCGCATCCGGCTCCAGCGCCTCCACCGGCTCGTCCAGCGGCGCTTCAACCGGCGCCGCCGGTTCCGCTTCCGGGGCACCGGAAGAGCCCACGGCCGGCACTTCTGCGGGGACTGGTCCCGCCAGCGGCAACTACCCGCCCACCGGCGACGCACCGGCAGGTTCCCAGCAGAACTTCTTCGACTGGATCCGCAACCAGGGCATCCGCCGTGGACCGGACCGTTGGATCGGTGGCGTCGCAAGCGGTGTAGCCCACCGGTTTGGCATCGACCCGCTGATCGTGAGGGGCATTTTCATTGTCCTGGCACTCTTCGCCGGCGTTGGCGTGCTGCTCTACGGCGTTGCCTGGGCGCTGCTCCCCGAGCCGGATGGCCGCATCCACGTCCAGGAGGCTGGTGCCGGCCGATGGTCGGGAGGCATGACCGGGGCATTGATCACTACGATCATTGGCCTGCCGGGTCTGGGCCGCGGCTTCTGGGGCTGGGGCTGGGACGGACTTCCTGGGGTGTTCTGGACGCTCTTCTGGATGGGCGGCGTCTTCTATCTCATCTACTTCCTGGTGCAGCGAAACAAGGCTTCGAAGGGAACACCCACCATGGGGCAGCAGAATTACGCAACCGCTCCCGGCAGCAATGCCACGTACGGAACGCCCGCATCCTATGCATCCACTGCCACCGCGGGCAGCAACACCGGGGTGCCTGTCTACGGTGCATCGGCTCCGGGCACCAAGCACCAAGGACGCCCCAATCCCTCTGGCGGCTACAGTTCCGGTCCGGTTCCGCCATCAAGCCAGGTTCCCCCATCAGGCCACTTCACTCCTTCCGGCCCTGCCGCACCTTCCGGTCCGCGGCCGCCGTATGGTCCCACTCCCCCGCAAGGGTGGCAGCCGAAGCCGGCAGCACCAAAGAAAAAGGGCCCCGGTCCCGCGATCGTGGCAGTCTCTGCGGGCGCTGCACTTCTGGCCGGCGGCACCCTGAAAGCGCTCGACGCCGGCAACATCATTGAGTTGGGCAACTCGGCCAACGCCGTGGTGTGGGCAACCGGTGCCGCAGTTCTGGGCCTGGGCATACTCATCGCCGGACTCCGCGGCCGGACGCCAGGATTCCTCGGATTCCTCGCGATCGTAGCGCTGATCATCGGTGGCATCTTCAATGTGGTTCCCAGGAATGGAGACCGCTTCACCTTCCACGACGTGAACTGGACACCCACCAGCGTGGAGCAGGCACGGCTCGGCATCAACGTCACGGGGGCCCAAGGGCAATTGGACTTGAGCGAGCTGTCCCTGACGGCGCCGTTGATCTCCGAGGTCACCATTCCGGTGGACGCCACGGCCAGCAACGTCACTGTGATCATCCCCGATGACGTTCCCGTGGAGGTCAGGGCGGATATGACCTTCGGCAATCTCAACGAACGCGGGTCCGACCGCGGTGGCCGCCTTCAGGACGACCGGACTCTGTACAACACCGAAAAGCCCGGAGCCAACCTCGTGGTGGAAATCGACGGCACGTTCAGCAACGTGACCATCCAGGAAGGAAACTGACATGAGCATCAACGAGCCAGGCAAGGCCCACGAGGCCCAGCCAACGCAGCCACTGCCCAGGGAAACCCGCCCCACCGAGGCCCTTCCCAAGCCAACCCTCCAGCAGATTCCGCTCACACCCCCGCTGGAACCCAGCTTCAAGGTAGAGCACACGGACGACGACGATCCACAGCAGGCGCGGATAGGAACCGTGGTGTGGGGGCTGATCGTGATGGCGCTGGCCGCCCTGATTGTCATCTCCACACTCGGCTGGGTGACACTCAACGGGACGTACGTGCTGATCGGCCTCATGATCGGTGCGGGAGCCGCATTGGTAGTGGGTGGACTCCTCTCCGCCCGCAAGGGTTCCAAAAAAGTGACCACCACAAAGTGACAAAGCAAGCACAACAGGGAAGTCTGTAGCCATGGACAAGTTCTTCAGCATCGTCAGGGGCTTCGGCCTGAAGCGTGGACCGCAACGCTGGCTGGGAGGCATCTGCGGAGGAATCGCAGCGAAACTCCGTGTGGACGTAGCCTATGTCCGGGTCGCCTTCCTGCTCTTCTGCCTGCTGCCAGGGCCGGCCCTGGTGGTCTACATCCTGGGCTGGCTCATCCTGCCGGACCAGAAGAACAAGATCCCCCTCGAATCCTTCATCAGCCAGCGTTCCCGGTAGTTCACGGTGAAACAGTTCTAGAGCGACGCGCAGCGCCCCGCCGGTTGGCGGGGCGCTTTTGCGATGTTTTCCGTCAGGTTTCCAATACCGCACGGCCGGGTTGAAAAGTAACCGTTTGTGTCCCACCCCACATGCCCGTCTACAATCATGGGGAGCTCAGCGTGGCGCTCTGCACGTATTCCTCCAAGCCATGAGTGAGCAAACATGAAAATTGGCATTCTTACCAGCGGTGGCGACTGCCCCGGCCTCAACGCAGTGATCCGCGGAGCAGTCCTCAAAGGCATTGCCATCCACGGCCAGGAGTTCGTTGGCTTCCGCGACGGCTGGCGTGGCGTGGTTGAAGGTGATGTCATCGACATTCCCCGCACCATGGTCCGCGGTATCGCCAAGCAAGGCGGCACCATCCTGGGCACCTCCCGCACCAACCCGTTCGAAAACGGCGGCGGCCCGGACGTCATCAAAGCCCACATGGAACGGCTGGGCATTGAAGCGATCATCGCCATCGGCGGCGAGGGAACCCTGGC
>NZ_FNNR01000005.1:78018-410539 GCF_900106835.1 Arthrobacter sp. cf158 | reverse complement strand
TGTTCGCTTTAACCGAAACGGCGCCTCAATGGTCACGGATCGAATGGGCCCAACAACTACTCATCCACGCCTACACCAGAACCAGCCCCCAACACGCAGCACCCATCCTCACCACCATCGGATACATCAACTGGTGGGAAGGCCGAGGATCCAAAGCACACCAATACATGCAACTCGCTCTCGACACAGACCCCGGCTACCGCTTCGCACGCCTAACCGATCAAATGCTCGGAGCCGGAATCATCGCCGGCTGGAACACCAACAAAAACACCGCCTACAAAACCCGACTCGACATGCCATAAGTTACTGTGTCCGAGTCCGGAAAGTTTCAATGACGTTGGCCAGTCGCGCCCAAAGAAGAACTTATTCCCAAAACGGGCCTGGGAAGCAGCTGCAATGGGGCCGTGTCCAGCCATCGTTCGCGACTTTTCCTGCGGACCCCGCGGCGGAACGCGGCTACGAGACGTGGGTGAGGAATTGGCGCGTGCGTTCGTGCTGGGGGTTCTCAAACAGTGACAGTGGGGCGGACTGTTCGAGGATTAGGCCAGCGTCAAAGAAGGCGATTTCATCTGCTACTTTTCTTGCAAAGGCGATCTCGTGTGTAACGATGACCATCGTCATCCCTTCTGCGGCCAGCGATTCCATGACCCTAAGGACTTCGGAAACCAATTCAGGGTCCAACGCCGAAGTTGGTTCGTCGAAGAGCAAAGCACGGGGCTGCTGAACCACTGCTCGGGCTATCGCAACTCTCTGCTGTTGCCCTCCTGAAAGCTCTGACGGGTAGTGGGAGCCGTGGTTTTGCAGGCCAACGCGGGCCAAAGTTTCCATGGCCCTTTCTTCTGCTTCTTTTTTGTGCCTTTTTGTCACTACCACCTGCGCCAGCATCACGTTCTCGAGGGCTGTCAGGTGTGGAAACAGATTGAACTTCTGGAAAACCATACCTACCGGCCGCCTTTGCCGAGACAGAATCCGCTCGGGGGCAGGGCGGCTGGAACCGTTCTGGTGAGCGCGAGCCCCTACGAGGTCGCCATCTAGGTGGATGCTCCCGCCGTCGGCGTGTTCCAGCAGTGCCAGAAGCCGCAGCAGCGTGGATTTGCCCGATCCCGACGGGCCGATAATGGCCTTCACCTGACCCTGGTGGATGTCATAGTCCACTCCACGGAGCACTTCGTCGTGCCCATAGCGTTTGATGATGCCTCTGGCGCTAATGACGGGTAGTTGCATTTTTCCCTCCACTGGGCTCTTGGTTGTCGTCGAGTGCATCACTGGGCCACCTTGATCCGGGCTGCGCGGGCGGGGAGCTTTCTGCTCCATCGGTACTTGATTTCGACGTTACGCTGCACGAACATCAGGATGCTTACAATGATCAGGTAGTAAATCACTGCTGCTGAATACATCTCGGCGTAGCGGAACGTTTGGGCGATTCGAGCTTCGGCCGTTGCCAAAAGCTCAGTTAGAGAAATAACACTGGCCAGGGATGTGAACTTGACCATTCCTATGAACTCGTTGCCTGTGGGTGGGAGCGCCACTCGAATCACCTGCGGCAATGTTACTTTCAGCATGACCTGAGCAGGTGTCATACCTAGCGCCCGGCCGGCAAGCGCCTGACCGGAGTCAACACTGTTGAGAGCAGAGCGCAAGATCTCGGCCATGTAGGCAGCTTCTGTCAGGCTGAGTCCAATGAGTGCAGCTATGAAGGGGGTAAACCATTCACCCCTTAGGGGCGTAATGACTTGTGGGAGAGCGTTCCAGATAACGAGCAGGATGATCAGGGTAGGGATGGCACGAAAAAACCAAACATAGGCGCCGGACAAGGATCGGACCACTGGATGGCTGGACATCCGGACCAAGGCCAATAGGAAGCCGAGCAGGACGGCGAGCAGTTGCGCCAAGATAGCCAGGACAAGGCTGATTCCTGCTCCAGCTGCAAACTCGCTTGAGAAGAGAGCACTAAGGAAAAGATTGAAATCGAAACTCATAATTTGGTTCCTGAGGTGGGAAGTGAGAGGGTTTCGGCGACCGACCCCCGGCCTTGCATGAAGCTATCTGCGGACGGGATTTATTCAAATGCTGCGATCTAGATCACTATAAGTTCATTATCAACAGTCTGGCAACTGTTATTTGCAGAATCGACTGCTCCTCGTAGGCTAGGAGTGCACGGCTAGCGCGACTGAACGGACAGGCTGCGCGCCCGGTATCGTTAGTCAGGCCCAACCTGCGGTGGCGCAGCTTCTCAGATAGGATCTAGCGGCAATGACGCAACTATTAGCCCAGAGCGGCCCCGATGACTTAGATCTCGCTGTCATCAGCGCCCTACAAGAGGACGGTCGCGTCTCCTATGCTGACTTGGCATCCCGGACCGGGGTAACCCCTGACGTGGCAAGAGGCCGAGTCTTGAAGCTAAAGGAGCTCAACGCGTTCCGTGTCATGGGCGTTAGCACGATGGAACGCATGGAGTGGGGCTTCTTCGCAAACATAGGCCTGAACATAAGCGGTCCTGTCGGACCTGTCGCCGACCAGCTCATTGCGCTGCCCCAGATCGCCTTCTTGGTTGAGACGGCTGGTGGCTTCGACCTCATTGCAGAGGTTAACGCACGTGACAGGGCTGACTTCTTGGAACTTCTCGACTCCCAGGTGAGGTCAATTCCGGAGATCACGACCACGGAAACGTTTATCAACCTTACGTTCAGCAAGTTCGAGATCCACAGCCGAAAACCGGCACGCTCTCAACGCAACATTCCAATATCACGTCCAAATTGGGGCGTCACCACGGTTGCGACTCCGCCGATGGTGAGTCCGGGTCGGCTCACCGATGAAGACAACATCATCATTGATGCCCTGACCAATGACGGGCGCATATCATACCGGGACCTGGCAGAGATGGCAGGAATGAGCTACGCAACTGCGCGGCGGCGCGCAATGGCGTTGATAAATTCCGGCGTGGTGGAAATCGTAACCGTCATCAATCGCGAGGCCCTTGGCTTAGGCGTTTTCGCTCATGTCGGGTTGAGATGGGCGGGCAACGCAGCTGAGGCAATTCAACAGCTGTCAGAGTTTCCCGAGGTTGAAATGCTCAGTCATTGCTTGGGCCGTTTTGATGCGATAGCAGTGATCGGATGCCCGGACGTCGATTCCCAACTTGACGTCGTCGGGCGCCGGATCCGTGAGGTCTCCCCGCTCCTCAGCCTAGAGGTGTATCCCTGGCTCAAGATGCTCAAAGTTGGTACGGACGTCCGTTTCGGCTAACCCCTCCAGAAAACACAATGGCCCTGGGCAGCTGGCCCAGCGTTTTGACGTCGTAACAGCAATCGCGGGGCAGGGCTGCGGTCGCAGGCTTGAACCCTGGTCGTGACCTTCAAGGCTGGTATTTAGTCGATCTGTGCAGCCAAGGGCAGCCAGGGCAGCCAAGGTGAACCGATCGCTTGGTCAGAACTGACATGCGCCGTCGCATCACCTGATGGGCCGACGCTCCGGCCCTTGAATGCGCTGCGGCAGTTCGAGAGTTCCCCTCCCTAGCGGGTGTTATCACCGTCTAGGGTCCGGCCGTCCCGCCATGCCGTCGGCCGACACTGCGGCGTGCTCTCTCGGCAGGCTATCGCCTGGCTCAGCGGACCGCGTCTGCTTCAGGAGAAATGGCCGACTCCCGCGCCTTGGCAACTCCCGCAGATCCGAGGTGAGCTGGCCCGCTCCCGGGCGACCTCGCAAAGCCCTCACCATTACGGGCGAGCCGTAGCCAACAGGTCGCTGACACCGGCTTACAGTCAGAGCCTTGACGATTATTCCACGGGCTCTATGCGTTCAAAATGATCATTACCTATTGCCAAACCTCATATTTTGAATGTAAGTTGTCACACACGTTCTGTTTCTGCAGTTTTCTAAAAAGGACTGACTGATGGTACCTGCTTCACGGATTACGGCTTTTACGACTGGCGCCGCCGCTCTGGCGGTGGTTCTTGCGGGTTGTGGCAGCGCATCGACAAGCACTCAGAACACTGCGGGAGCGCCGGAAGGTCTGACAACACCCGGACAGTTGACCGTGTGCTCTGACCTGACCTACCCGCCTATGGATTACTTCGAGAACGGGACGACCGGCAAGGAAATAGGTTTCGACATGGATGCGGCCCGGGCAGTGGCGAAAGAATGGGGAGTTGAGCTCAAAGTGTTGAACACCGCTTTCGCAAGCACCATCCCCGCCATGGAAGCAGGACGGTGCGACGTTGCCTGGAGCGGACTTTTCATAAATGACGACAGGCTGGCAGCAGCTGATGCTGTTCCGTATTTGGCATCTTCGGTATCGATCGCCGTTCCCGCTGGTAACCCAAAAAACATCAAGTCGCTCGACGATTTGGCTGGCCTCCGGGCAGCAGTATCCGCCGGCGGTGCAGTGAGCAAGCAGCTTCGCGCCGCTTCAGAGGACTTGGTCAAAAAGGGGCTAAGTCCGGCCAAGATCAGTGAGTATCCGGGAGGAAGCGAGTACGCAGCGCTCATCTCCGGCAAGGAAGACGTCGCCGTGGACCTTGACATTGCGGTCAGACTCGCAGCTGAGAAGAGCGGGAGTTTGGAAGAGATTTCCGGCGCCTTCCCAGGAACAACAAATTTCGGTGTCTACGTCAAAAAGGGCAGCAGCATGGGACCTGCAATCCTGACGGCCTGGTCCAGCGTCGTTAGTTCCGGTGAGGCGGCCAGGATCGCCAAAAAATACAACATCAGCGAGACCAACGTCGTCACGCCCACAAGCGTCTTGTCCCGCTGATCTTAGAACTCTGGTGAACACCCCAACCATCTGAAAGAACAAGATCACAATGATTCAAGCGAGCCATGAGGCCAACGCCTTCGAAAGCGCTCACTGGCGTCCGTTTTCGCCAATCCTCGGCGGCAGCACCGAAACTGTGATTATCGATCACGCAGACGGTGTGACGGTGACCGACGAAGACGGCCGCAGCTACACCGATGCAACTGCAGGCATCTGGTATGCGCACGTCGGCTTCGGCCGAGCAACCATCGCCGATGCGATGCGGAAGCAATCCGTGAAACTACACGCCTACTCGACCTTCGGTGACTACAGCAACGGACCGATCGAACAACTTTCTGCCGAGCTGGACGAAATTGCACCAGTGCCCGGGTCGAAAATCCTATTCTCGAATGGTGGCAGCGACACAGTGGAAACGGCAATCAAGTTGTCCCGCCGATACTGGTTCGAACACGGTCTGCCGCAAAAACAAGGGATCGTTTCGAGACGCGGCTCCTACCACGGAATGCATGTCACGAGCACCGGAGTTTCGGGAATCGACTCCAACAAGGCTGGTTTTGGAGACTTGGGTCCCGGCTCCCACCAGATCGACAGGGACGATGCCGAGGCCCTGCAAAGGGTCATAGACACCGTGGGCTCGGACCAACTCGCGGCCTTTATCGTGGAGCCCATCGTAGGAGCAGGTGGAGTTCACTTCCCGACACCCGGTTACCTCCAGCGAACAGCTGAAATCTGCGCAGAGAACGACATCCTCTTCATCGCGGACGAAGTGACCACAGGCTTCGGTCGAGCGGGTCACTGGTTCGCCAGTACCCGCTTCGGCGTTGTTCCCGATATCCTCCTTGTTGCCAAGGCCATCACGAGCGGATACTTCCCTCTCGGAGCAGTAATCGCTACACCCAGAGTAGCTGCGCCTTTTTCCAATTCCAGAGAACGGTACCTCGCTCACGGCTACACATTCAGCGGTCACCCGACTGGTGCCGCCGCGGCGCTCGAAAACCTGCGAATTATCCGGGACGAGTCCCTTCTTCTTCGGGGGCAGGAGCTCGAAAGGCTAATGGCCAAGTTCCACTCACTCGAGTCGTGCTCCGTCGTTTCGGCAGTCCGCACGGGCGAGGGCTTCCTCGCGGGAATCCAACTCGACCCGCAGGCCCTGGCTGCAGATAGCCATTTAGGGCAGAAAGCAGTCCGTGCTATCCGAGCCCGAGGCGTCCTTACCCGCGTGAGCGCGGTCGGGTCTCTGCAGATATCGCCAGCGCTGGTATCCACCCCCTCCGATCTGGACACCATCCTCAATGCATTCACTGAGGCTCTTCACACGCTCGAACCTGGACTCCCTACGCACGCAGTCCTCGCCCGGAATAAAGGACGGTAACAATGACCACGAACGAAAATACAGTCAGCAACGGACTCACAGCCACCACCTCAACGGCCCCCGGCGTAACTAACCCACATGCGCTTCCGAGATATGCGGGCTTTGCCACGTTTGCGCGCCTTCCCCGAGCCGAAGACCTGGACCGAGCGCCGGACATTGCCATTGTTGGAGTTCCTTTCGATTCAGGAACCACCTACCGTCCCGGAGCTCGGCTCGGCCCTGCCGCTATCCGTCAGGCAAGCCGAATTCTCCGACCCTACAACCCGCACCAGAACGTTTATCCATGGTCGGACGCAGTTGTAGCCGACGCCGGAGATTTCGGATGTACCCCGTTCAGTACCCAGGAAGCAGTTACACAAATCGAGGCGCAAGCCCGAACCATGATCACGCAATCGACGCGAGTGGTAGCCATCGGCGGAGACCACACGATTGCCCTACCACTTCTGCGGGCCACGGCCGCAGTGCATGGTCCAGTGGCACTCGTACACTTTGACGCTCATCTAGACACCTGGGACGTGATTTTTGGCGAGAGCATCCACCACGGGTCTCCCTTCCGACGGGCTCAGGAAGAGGGGTTACTGCTGAAAGAACCCCTCGTCCACGTCGGCATCCGAAACTCGCTGCAGTCACGTCATGACTTGGACGCGGACCGCGACCTTGGGTTCCGTATTGTTTCTACCGAAGAGATATCGCGGGCGGGTACGCAGGCCATCGTTGACGATCTCCACCTCCGACTGAAGGGCCTGCCGGTTTACCTATCCCTGGATATTGACGTCATTGACCCTTCTCACGCACCCGGGACTGGCACACCGGAACCCGGCGGGCTCTCCTCACGCGAGACTCTCGAAATAATTCGAGGACTGAGCGGGCTCAACATCGTCGGCGCCGACGTCGTCGAGGTCTCTCCCCCCTTTGACCACGCAGAACTCACGTCACTATCCGCCTCCCAGATCGTTTACGAGTTCATCAGCCTCATTGAAAGCCGCAATCGCGATACCCGAAACGACAGCGCTTACGCATCATCGTCGTTGCTCGTAGATGAACAAACAGAGTCAGGCTCCTCAGACGCTAACCGCGGCGCATTCGTCCACTAAGTCCTGCTGGAGAACAAGGGCCTGGTCCTTGCCGGGCTGGGACACCTCCTGGCCATTGACCAGGACATACTCCCGCGTTGGGCCGGGTGAACCCGGCCCAAGGTCAAGGGGTCATCTACCGAACTGCTGGGACCGACCTCCAAGGACCAGCGTTGAGTGGTCGCTTGCCTCTTGGGAAAAATCCCCCCGAAACTCAAAGGGAGGGACAGTGCATCGACGCTATATGCTGCCATGGCCGCATTTAGCGTCGGCGCCTTCTTCTGGAAACAAAGCTTCCTTCAATGAGGCCCGTGTCCAGGAAGACGCCAACTGTGGTGACGAGCCGACCAAGCTCAAGCGCACAGAATGCGCTATCTATCCTCACCGGCACCACATCAACTGTTGGGATGGCCAAGGTTCCAAAGCACACCAATACATGCGACTCGCCCTCGACACACACCTAGTTACGGCTTCGCACGACTCTCTGACCACTTACTCAGAGTCGGCATCATCGCCGCTTGGACAACCAACAAAAGCAGCGACTGCAAACCCGGTTCGATATGCCGTAAGCCCGACTGTCCCTCGCTTGGAAAATGTCGATCACCCCACGACTGTGCCTAGAGCGAGGCACCACCGCAGATCACGTAGTTCTGGCCCGTGATCGACTTGCCATGCGGGCCCAGGAGGAAGGCGGCCAAGGCGGCTACATCCTCCGGGTCTACCAAAGCACCCAACGCGGGCATCCGCACCGGGGTGGCAGCTCGACCGGGGTCGTTCAGCATGGGGGTATCAGTGGGACCCGGAGACAGCACGTTCACTGTGATGCTACGCGGCGCCAGCTCTTGCGCCCACGTCCTGGCCAATCCCATCAGAGCTGCCTTGGTTGCCGCGTACTGGCTCTTTCCCGGTGACCCCGTCGAGGTGCGGCTTCCCAGCAGTACGATCCGACCGCCGTTGGGCATTAAGGGCACCAGTGCATTGGCAAGCACAGAGGCCGCACTCACGTGCACGGCGAACATCCCGGAGAGCGCGGCCGGGTCCAGTTCCCCCAAGGCCGCGGTCCGTTGGAACCCGGCGGCGTGCACCAGGGCTTCCACCGGCCGTAAGTCGCTGACTGCAGAAGCCAACGAATCAGGGTCGGAAAGGTCCGCTTGGAGCCACTCAAACTTTCCCTCCAGCGAGGTCGGGGTCCGGCTCAACCCGGTCACAGACCATCCGTCTGCCAGCAGGCGGCGGGTGATGGCCATGCCGATTCCCGAGCTGCAGCCTGTGACTACCGCGTGCTGCCCGGGCAACACTGGCTCAACCGTCATTGATCGCCCCGTCGTCCAGGCCACCTGGCGTTTGCGTGCCCTCGTAGGCCCATTGCGGGTCTACCCGGACGTATTTGATGGCCTGCCGGAAGTACGTGTACGCGATGTTGAGCGCACCGTCCGGGCCTTGGTGGATGGACGGGTAGGAGTACTCGCGGTTGAGTCCGTCACGGGAGTTGTTGGACAGGCAGTACCCGTCCCCCACGTCCAGGTTGCGGCGGATGGGCCAGGTGCGCCCGGAGTCTTCGGAGATGGCCAGGGTCATGGGAGACCGCGGGGTTCCCCAGAAGGCCTTCCGCGAACCGTCGTCCTCCACTGCAGCAGCGTCCGGCTCGGCGAGTTGGCCCTGTTCCTCGGCCAGGCCGTCGTCGTCGATTTCGTCGTACAGCGACAAGCGCCGCTCGGTGGATGCGCCTGCCCGGCTGTGGTTGTACACCAGGGCCAGGCGGCCGTCCGCGAGGGCTGTGAATTGGATGGAGGAGTTGTTGTTGGGCAGTTCTGTGGGGACTGGCTCGCTCCAGGTGGTCCCGTCGTCGGTGGAACGGGACTCATAGATGGAGTCGGCCCAGCGGCTGCGGAAGAGCGACAGCAGCGAGCCATCCGCCAGGGGTTGGATGTTCATGTGGACGCAGCCCTGGCTCCCGGGCAGGATGCTCTCGGTCCACGTGGTGCCGGCGTCGTCGGAGATCATCACGGCACTGTCGTCGCTGTTGCCTACCCATTTCTCGCCCGGTGTAGTGATGCACCGGAAGATGGGGATGATCAAGCGGCCGGATGGAAGGGCTACGGGCAGCTGGCGAACGAACACTCCGCCGGTTTGATTGGCGGCGAACAGCACTTCAACGGGTCCCCAGGTGCGGCCGCTGTCCGTGGAAATACGACGCCGGACCTCAGCTGTGTCCTGGTTGCCCGCCTTTTGGGCGGTGTACAGCAGCCAGAGCGCACCATCAGTGTTGGTAAACAGGATGGGGTTCTGCTCCGAACGGGTGGAGTCGTCCGAGAGCTGCGCCGGTTGGGACCAGTGGCTGCTGCCCGGTTCCAGGGCGGAGAACCAGATGGAGATATCCGGCACGCCTTCCTGGGTGCCGCCGAACCACACGCAACCCAACCGGCCGTCCGGCAGGGTGAGCAGGTTGGCGGCGTGGCTCTGAACCGTGGGCGCAGGCAGGTAGGCGAAATCGGCGCCGTCGGCCCGCTTGACAGCGCCGTCCGGAGTGACGGTGCTGTACGCGTCGGTGGTGGTGTTCTGCATGGGATTAGCTCTCTTTGGTTCCGGTGGCGCGGGCGGCGTCAGAGCGCGCGGCGTCCAGGTGGGACTTCGCGATTTGTTCCAGGTGCGTCAGGTCCGAGGCGATGGTGGTGAAGGTGTAGCCCTGTGCCAGCCGCTGCGCAGCCACCGTGCCTGCGGGTGTGTGGATACCGGCGGCGATGCCTGCGGAGGCGGCCGCTTCTGCAATGGTCTCCAGTGCGGCGTTGAATTCAGTTTCGACGGCGGGGTCCCCTGGGAAGGCGCCGCCCACGGCGATGGCCAGATCCGACGGTCCAACGTAGATGCCGTCCAGGCCAGGGGTGGCGCAGATTTCCTTGACGTTTGCCAGACCTTCCGGGGTCTCGATCATGGCGAAGACCATGGTGGTTTCGTTTGCTTCGGCGGGCTTGGGGCCGATCCGCAGTGCAGAGCGCATGGGACCGTAGGAGCGGCCACCCAGCGGCGGGTACTTGGCTGCCGCCACGGCGGCAGCGGCGTCTGCGGCGCTGTTGACAAGCGGGACGATGACGCCCACGGCGCCGGCGTCGAGCGCCTTGCCGATCGCTGTGAAGTCGTTGGCTTCCACCCGGACCATACCCACGGCGGTGTGTCCGGCGTCGATGGCCATCAGTCCGTTGAGCACGCCCGAGTAGCCGAGCAAGCCATGCTGCGCGTCCAGAGCCACGTAGTCGTAGCCGAGCCGGCCGATGCGTTCGGTGGCCACGGGCGCGTCCAGCACAGCCCAATAGCCCACCGCCTGCTCACGGGTGCGGATCTTGCGGGCGAATTCGAGGGCCAGTTCGGAAGTCATCAGAGTCCTTCAGTCAGATTCGGTTCAGTAGGTGTGGAGTGAGTCATCGGTTGTAAGCCGGCATGGGGCCGCGCAGCGAGGTTCCCACGGCATCGCAGGCCTCCACGACGTCGGCTGGCAGCGGTCCGTTTGCCACGGCGGCGATGTTGGCGCGGAGCTGCTCTACCTTGGACCCGCCCAACAGCATGGACCCCACGCCCTTGCGGTAGGCAAGCCAGCGCAGCGACAACTCGGCCAACGTGATGCCGGCATCATTGGCGATGCGGGACAGTTCCCCGATCGCATCGAACAGTTGTTTGTCCCAGTACCGCTGCGTGTACATTGCAGCGAGCTTCGAGTCGCCGTAGCGACCCTCAGTGGGCTTGGCGTCGAAGCTGTGCTTACCGGTGAGCAGGCCGCCGCCCAATGGGTTGTAGACCATGGTGTGCACGTTGTGGGTCGCGGCAAATTCGAGGTACTCCTCCTCCAGCCGGCGGGCCACCAGGTTGTACAGCTGCTGTGCGACGACAGGCTGCGGGGCTCCCACTTCGCGTGCCGTGTGGATAACGTCGGCGATCTGCCAGGCGGCGAAGTTGGATACGCCGAGAGCCCCGATTTTGCCCTCGGCAAAGAGCTCGGCCACCGTGGATAGGGTCTCAGATAGTGGCGTGGCCCGGTCCGGCTGGTGCAAGTAGAAGAGGTCAATGCTGTCCACACCCAAACGACGCAAGCTTCCCTCCACGCTGGCCCGCAGCCCAGCAGGCGACAACGGAGTATTGGAGCCATGGTCCCCGTGCGGCATGCCGGCTTTGGAAGCCAGTACGACGTCGTCGCGCTTTCCCTTCAAAAGCCGTGCCAGCATCTCTTCGGTGACGCCCCCAACATAGGCGTTGGCAGTGTCGATGGTGGTGATGCCGGCGGCAAGCGCTTCCTCCACCATCCGCCCGGCGGTGGCTTCATCGACGGTGTCGCCGAATGTCATGGTCCCCAGGACCAGCCGGGAAATGGGAAGTTTCAGGCCATTCACTTGGGTGCCGTAGGGCTGTGTGCTCATGCGTTGATTCCTCATGGTTGCGTCGTTCAAGGGGGTTTAGGCCTGGTTGGACAGGGCCAAGGACCGGACCAGGTGTCGCGGTTTCAGGCCCGTCATGGTGGAGGGGTCCAGGGCGGCGCGGCGAAGCTTGCGCGTGTAGGCCTCCTTCGGGGCGGTCAGGACGGACTCAGTGGAGCCGTGTTCCACCAGCCTGCCCTTCTGCATCACCATGACGCTATCGCTGATCTCCTGAACCACGCCAAGGTTGTGCGAGATGAAAACGTAGGTGATGCCGGTTTCGTCCTGGATGGACTTCAGCAGCCGCAGCACCTGCGCCTGAACGGACACATCCAGGGCGCTGGTGGCCTCGTCGCAGACCAGAAGTTCGGGCTTGGACGCAAGGGCACGGGCGATCCCGATGCGCTGGCGCTGGCCGCCGGAGAATTCGCCCGGGTGTTTGTCCAATGAGCGGACGGGCAGGCCCACTTGGTCGATCAGTTTCGCTGCTGCCTGTTGTCGTTCGGCCCTGGACCGGACACCCTGCAACTTCAGCGGCTCGGCGACGATCTCCTGCGCGGTCATGTGCGGGTCCAGCGAGCCATAGGGGTCCTGGAACACCATCTGGAACCTGGAGCGCATGGGCCGCAACTTCGCCTCACTCATGGACGCGATGTCCGTGCCGTCCAGGTCGATTCGCCCGCTGGTGGGAGCCACCAGGCGCATCAGTGCCTTGGCAATGGTGGACTTGCCGCAGCCGGATTCACCTACGACGGCGATCGTCTTGCCTTTGTCTACGGAGAAGGACACATCATCTACGGCACGGAAGGTCCCACCGGGTACGTGGTAATCCACCACCAGGTTTTCGACGGCGAGGAATGGCTTACTCATGGGTTGCTCCGGTCTGGGTCAGGGCTTGGCTGCTGCCGGCGGAGGCGGCCTGCGTGGGGCGGGATCCGGGGGGTGTCTCGTCCCACGGACCCAGCACGGGCACGGCGGCCAGCAGTTTGCGGGTGTACTCGGTGGCGGGGTGGTCCACGATCTGCTGGACTTCGCCCGACTCCACAAACGCGCCGTCCTTCATCACGTGGATGCGGTCCGAAATCAGCCGGGCCACGCCGAGGTCGTGCGTGATCATCAGGATGCCGATGCCGCGCTGCTCCTGGAGTTCCAGCAGCAGGTCCAGGATGCCTCCCTGCACAGTCACATCCAGGGCCGACGTCGGCTCGTCCGCCACCAGGAGTTGCGGCTCGCTGGCCAGTGCGATGGCGATCAGCACACGCTGCAGCATGCCGCCGGAGAGCTGGTGCGGGTATTTCTTAAGCTGCTTCTCCGGTGTTGGAATGTGCACCTGCTCCAACAGCCGGACGGCGCGGGCCTGCAGCGCACCCTTGTCCTTTGCGGACGCGGCCCCTGAGATCCGGATGGCTTCGAACAGCTGGCTGCCGATCGAATGCACCGGGCTCAGCGCAGTCATGGGGTCCTGCGGGATCAGGGCGAGGGTCTTGCCTCGGACCTTGTTAATCGCCTTGGGGTCGGCGGTGATGTCGACGCCGTCAATCAGCACTGTGCCGGACAGTACGGCCAGGTCCTCGGGCAGCAGGCGGAGGACGCCCATCGCCGTCGTCGACTTCCCGGAGCCTGACTCGCCGATGATGGTGACCGTCTCGCCCCGGTGAATGCTGAAGCTGACGGAGTCCACGGCACGGACGATTCCGGCCTCGGTGATCAGCTCCACCTGGAAATCGCGGACTTCCAGCAGCGGCTGCTCTTTGAACGCGGGCTGCGATGCGGGTTGTGCAGTCATGTCAGGCACCCTTCTTCTTGCGGCGGGGACGGTCGCGAAGGCCGTCACCCAGCAGGTTCACGCCAACCACCATGAGCACGATCACCAGGCCGGGCAGGGTGACCATCCACCAGGAGGTGGTGATGTAGTCCTGGCCATCGGAGATGATGCGGCCCCACGTTGCGAACGGCCGCTGCGGACCGGCGCCGAGGAAGCTGAGGGCTGATTCGAGCAGCACAGCTTGGGCCAGCAGGAGCAGGACCACCAGGGTTGCCTGCTTGATGACATTGGGAATGATGTGCTGGATAAGGATCTGGACCCGATGCAATCCCAGGATCCGGGCCGCCGAGACGTACGGCTTTTCGCGTTCCACCAGCACCATGGAGCGGGTAAGTCGGGCCACTTCCGGCCATTGGGCGATAGCGATCACGAACGTGATGACCGGGATGGAGGGGCCGAACAAGGCAACCACCAGCAACAGCATCATGAGCAGCGGCAACGACATCTGGGCCTCGAGGACACGCGAGACAACCGTGTCCACCCAGCCACCGAAGTAGCCGGCGGCCGCGCCGAGGATGATGCCGATGGCGCCGGAGACCAGCACGGCAAGCACGCCGATTGTCAGCGAGACCTGGCCGCCGTGCAGGACGCGGGAAAGGAGGTCTCGGCCCAGCTGGTCAGTGCCGAACAGGTGCCCGTCCGTGAGCGGCGGGAGGCGCCGTGCGGAGAGGTCCTGGAAGTTGGCGTCAGGCAGCGGGAGCTCCTGGGCCAGAATGATGGGGATCATCACCAGCAGCGTGCAGATGGTTCCCACTATGAGCTTCCACTTGGCAGCGTTGCGACGGCGGGTGGCGCCCGCCTTGGCGATGTCCGCTTTGGTGACTGCGCTGGGACTGGGCTGCCGGGCCGGTTGCCCTGCGGGGCTTCCGGGTCCAGCGGGGGTTGCGGTGTCGAGGCTCATGCTGTTGCCGCCTTTCCAAGACGAACGCGGGGATCAAGAAGCGGGTAGGCGAGGTCAATGAGTAGCTGGACACCGACCGCGAGCAACGCGGTGAGCAGGACCGTGGCCTGGATCAGGGGGTAATCGCGGGTTTCGAGTGCCCGAACGATCAGGGAGCCGACGCCTGGCCAGGCGAACACCACCTCCACCACCACCACGCCGTTGAGCATCGCGGCGAAGCGGGTGCCAAGGGCGGTGAAGACGGGGATAGCGGAGTTGCCCATGGCGTAGCGCCACGTCAGCATCGAGTTCCTGACGCCTCGGGAGCGGGCCACAGTAAGATACGGGGCGGCAAAGTTGGCGGTCATTTCGCGCCGGACCATGCGGGAGATCAGAGCTATCTGCAGGATGGCGATGGTGATGGTGGGCAGGACCAGCCCACCCCAGGTAGCGAAGCCGGAGGCCGGGAAGATGGGGATCAGCACGGCGAAGCCGGTGAGGAGCATGATGCCTGTCCAAAAGTCGGGCATGGATTGCCCGGCGATGGTGAGGACGTTGACGCCGAACTCGCGTCCGGTGTCCGGACGGCGGGACATCCATACGCCCAGTGGGATGGCGACGACGGCGGTGAGGAGGATGGCTGCGGTGGCGAGGGTCAGCGTGTAGGGCATACGCTCGGCCACCACCACCATGGCGGGTGCCTGGAAGGAGTAGGACTGTCCCAGGTTGCCGGTGAACAATTGCTGCAGGAAGATCCAGTACTGCTCCAGCACGGGCTTGTTGAGGCCGAACTGTTCCCGGACGGCGTCGAGCTGTTCGGTGGTGGCCAGCGGTCCGGCATAGGAGACCGCGGGATCGCCCGGGGCCATGCGGATCAGGATGAACACGGTGGACACCGTGAGGAACACTGTCAGCAGGCCCTGTCCCAGGCGTTTCAGGATGTAGTTCGTCATGGCTTATGCCTCCAGCCGTGCATCGACGAGCGGGTAGGAGTTGGTGGGCGCCAGGTTGACGCCGGACACCCGGTCGCGCTGGGCGAGCACGGATTTGGGCACGAAGGCCCAGGCGCAAGGCCACGTGTCCCAGATGGCTTGCTGCGCCTGGGCCAGCAGTTCCTGCCGCTTGGTGGGGTCAACTTCGGAGGAAGCGGCTTGGATCTTGGCCTGCACTTCGGGGAAGACGTAGCCCTGGTACGTATCGCGGGTGGCTTCCTTTTCAGGGGTTCCGGCGTACATGCCCTGCATCATGGTGATGGCCAAGCCCGTGGGGCTGCTGAAGCCGTTGCCCAGCAAGTCCCAGTCACCCTGCTTGCCCTGGCGCCACGCGAGGATATTGCCACCGGGCTCGAACTGTTGCAGCTCCGTCTTCACTCCGATGTTGCCGAACATCTCCACCAGGGCTTCCATCACGGAGGTGTCGGAGGCGAACTCGCCGGTTTCCCAGATGATCTTCAAAGTCAGGTCCTCGACGCCGAGTTCGGCGAGCCGTGCTTTGGCCTTCTCGGGATCGTAGGTGTACGTGCCGGTCTTGTGATAGCCGGTCAGGCTGCCCGGAGTGACGCCTTCGGCCGCGCTGACGGAGTCCACCAGAACATCTTTGACCAGCGCCTCACCGTCAATCGCCCAGCTGAGGGCTTCTCGGACACGGACGTCGGCCAAGGGGTGGCCAGCGGGCTTGCGGAAGTTGTAGAAGATCTGGTTCAGGCGGAGGCTCGATGCTTCCTTGAGCTGGACGCCGGGTAGTCCGGCAAGCTGTTCGCGCGAATCCGGGGTGATGGAATCGATGATGTCCACTTCGCCGCTGCGCAAGGCGATGACGCGGCTGGATTCCTCGGGAAGGAAGCGGACTTCGACGTTCTCAATCCCGGGTTTGGGACCCCAGTAGTTCTCGTTGCGGGCCAGGCTGTAAGTACCGGCGCCACGGTTGAACTTGGTAACAACGTAGGGTCCGGTGCCCACGCCGTCCTGCAGTTCCTCCGGCTTGTTCTGCGCCGCAGGGGTTATCAGGATCATGCTCATGAGCGAGTCCAGGATGGGAACAGGCTTCTTGGACACCATCTTGAAGGTACGCTCATCCACCGGTACCACCTGGGGGAATTCGGGGAAGAATCCGGCCACGAACGAGCCCTGTACCTGCTGGTACATCTTCAGTGCGGTGGCTACGTCCTCAATCTTGACCGGGCTGCCATCCGAGTATCGGATACCCTCCCGGAGGGTGACGGTCCACTCAGTGGGGGCGGTCATCTCGAAGCGCTCGGCCAGGACCAGGATGGGCTCGGTTTCGGGGCCGATCGCGGTGAGGCCCTGGCGGACCGAGCGCTGCACAGTGACGGCGGCGTCGAACTGATTGAGCTTATTGTCCAGGCTGACCAGGGACCGGTTGAGGGCCAATGTCAGGGTACTGGGTCCTGGCAGGCCCGTGGGTCCGGCGCAGCCGGCGAGGCTGCCAGTTCCCAGCAGAAACCCTGCGGCCGCACCGAACTGGATCAGGCGGCGCCGGGAAATCTCACGTCCTTGAGGAAGAACGGTCATCGTTGACCTCTCGGTAGATCGGGGGGACGGCTGCCGGCCTGATGGCTGCGCCGAATGTTGTGTCCATCACTTTGCCACCCATGCGCAATTTGCGCAACCCTTCTAGCGCGATTCGCGCAACCGTGTCAGAATGTTGAAAAGCTTCCCGCTGAACGGCGGGGTTCCAACCGACAAATGACGAGAGAGGAGCAACGTGGCTTCTGTATATGTGCAGGCCGACGATTTCTCCGGCGCCGCCGAGGTTGGCTACTGCTTTGTCCAGCACGGCTTCTCCGCGCAAGTCCTGCTGGGAACATACGACGGCGGTTCCTCCTGCGCTGTGCCCGCCACCGACGTCGTGGTCACCGACACGCACTCCCGCGCACTTCCCGGGCCCACCGCCGAAGCGCTAACCAGGGATGCCTTCTCCAGTCCCGCAGCATCCGGGGCGCAGGTTGCCTTCAAGAAAATCGACTCACTGTGGCGCGGGAACATCCGCGCCGAGGTGGCTGCATTGACTGCCTTGGGTTTCCACGCCGTTATAGCAGGCGCTCTCCCCCAGTTGCAGCGTTCAGTCCAGAACGGAGAACCCCTGGTGGCCGGCGTTGCCTTGGCGGAGACGAACCTGTGGCAGGCCGAGCTCTTGGAACCTCCGGCTGATATTCCCTCGCTGCTCCGTCCGGGCAACCCTGCGTCTGTGCAGGCCCTGGATCTGGCCGCGGTCCGCTCGGGAATGCTGCTCCAGAAAATGTCCGCCGTGCTGGAATCCAGTCAGCCCTCCATAACCGTGGCCGACGGCGAAACGCTCGGCGACCTCCAGAATGTGGTTGATGCGCTACTGCATCTGGGCTTCCAAGCTGGCAACCGCCGCATCGTCCTGGTTGGCACAGGCGGGACCGCCGACGTCCTTGCGCAGAGGTTCGCTACGCAACGATCCGCTGCCCAACATGCGCAGAACGCGCAATCCGAAGCACGAGCGGACCAATTCACCACCCCACCGCAGCAAGGCGCCAGGCCGGTGCTCGCCGTCGTCGGCTCCGCATCCCCAACAGCGCAGGCGCAACTGGCGCAGCTGGAAACGTACAACTTCACCGTCGTGAGGCTGAAGCCGCAGCGGGCCGATGCGCTGGGGGCCTATCAAACGCAGCTCGACGAAGTACAGCACCTCCTGACGGCAGGTGCCAACGTGGCCGTCACCGTAGCAGGAGGGAAAGTGTACCCATCCGCCGCCGCCGGCATTGTCCAGGACCTGTCCACCTTCGCTGCCCAAGCATCGCGAGGAACAACGGCCGACCTGATCCTCACCGGCGGCGAGACGGCCCGGGAAGTCCTGGACGCCGTCGGCCTTCACCGGCTGGTGCCGGTCACGTCCGTGCAGCACGGAGCGGTGCTCAGCTGCGCCGACGACGGAACGCTGGTGGGAACCAAACCCGGCAGCTTCGGCGACGACCATGCCCTCTTACAGCTCTACAACGAAATCAGGGAGCGCCGCGGCCAATCGACGCAGGCTCCCACCACCGCTTCCCCCCGCACGACTTCCGAACCAACTGGAGCAGAAATGACAAGCACCGCAGGTATCAAGACCGAGCAGAACGAACTCCCCTACGTAGCCGTGACCATGGGCGACGGCGCTGGGGTGGGGCCGGAGGTGGTGGTGGCCGCCGTGCTGGATCCACAGAGCAACGCCGAGTGCCGTCCCGTGGTGATCGGCGACGCGCTGCGCCTTCGCCAGGCCGCGGACGTCCTGGGCATCGAGGCGGACATCCAGAGCATCACGAACGTGGAGGACGCGGTGTTCACGCCAGGCCGCGTGAACGTGATAGATCTGGCCCTGCTGCCTGAAGACCTGCCATGGGGGCAGCTCTCCCCCGTGGCCGGGCACGGCGCGTACGAGTACATCCGGGTGGCCAGCGAGCTTGCGATGGCAGGCAAGGTGCAGGCCATCTGCACGGCGCCGCTGAACAAGGAGGCACTCCACTCGGCGGGCCACATCTACCCCGGGCACACTGAACTGCTGGCGCACCTTACCGGGACGGAAGAAGTATCCATGATGCTCTCCACTCCCAAGATCCGGGTGATCCACGTGACCACGCACATCGGTCTGATGGACGCCGTCCGCAAGATCAACCCGGACCTGGTGGAGCGCACCATCCGCCGCGGCCACGAGGCACTGGTCCGGTCCGGAATCCCTAACCCGAAGATAGGCGTCTGCGCCATCAACCCGCACGCCGGCGAGAACGGACTGTTCGGACAGGGCGAGGAAGCGGAGAAGATCGAACCCGGAGTTAAAGCCGCACAAGCGGCCGGCATCAACGCGGTGGGCCCGCTGCCCGCAGACACCCTGTTCTTCCTGGCCGGGCGCGGCGACTACGACCTCGTCGTTGCCATGTACCACGACCAAGGACACGGCCCGGTGAAGGTGCTGGGGATTGAAGCCGGCGTGAACATCACCGTGGGCCTGCCGGTGATCCGCACGTCCGTGGATCACGGCACCGCGTTCGACATCGCCGGCAAGGCCATCGCCGATCCGCGGTCCATGGTGGAGGCGCTGCACCAGGCTGCCGAGATGGCCACCCGCCCCGCCCTGGACGGATAGGTCTTGTAGTGATGGAAGCGGGCGGCGGTGCGGCGGGCACTTGCCCGCGGGCGGAACTAGCATGGTAACCACGGCCACGGGAAGGAGACCGGGAATGCTCAGCGCAAACGCGCGGCGCGAGGAAATCTACCACCTCGCCGTCACCACCGGCCTTGCCTCGGTGGAGGAACTCTCCGCCCGGTTCGAGGTAACTGCCTCAACCATCCGCCGCGACTTGGCGCTCTTGAACGGGCAAGGCCGGCTGGCCCGCACCTACGGCGGCGCCATGGCATTGGGAGCCCACCCCGAGGCGTCGCTACGGCAACGAACCGGCGAGGCCTTTGAGCAGAAGCATGCCATCGCCCGTTGGGCCGCAGCATTGATCATCCCCGGAGAAAGTATCCTCCTCGACGCCGGCTCCACCGTTGGCGCGCTCGCCCATGAACTGCAAAAGTTCGAGAAGCTGTCCGTGACCACACCGGGTCTGAACATCATGCAGGAACTCGCCGAATCCGAAGGCATTGAGGTGGACTGCCTCGGCGGCCGCCTCCGGAATGTGAGCCAGAGCTTCGTAGGCCCACTCGCTGAAGCGGCCTTGGAACGGATGAGCTTCGACCGGGTGTTCCTCGGCGCGGACGCCGTCACCGCCGAGGACGGCATCTGTGAAGCGGACCATGCCCAGACGCGCCTTAAGGAACTCATGGCCCGCCGCGGCAACGACGTCTACGTCCTCGCCGACTCGTCCAAGCTCGGCCTCCGGCCCTTCCACGCGTGGGCACGACTCGCGCTCCCCTGGACCCTGGTCACCGATGACGGCGCCGACCCGGAACAAGTGCGGAAATTTCTCGCAGCCGGCATCAAGGTTGAGCAGGCAAATGCCTCGAACTTTGCGACAACCGGTGACTAGGTGCCAGGCCGGAGCGTTCTAGCCCATAGTGCACATGACCGGACGTCCAACCAGTTCATGTCCGAGCGCGCCCCTGTGACGAACCTTGTAAGTAAATAGGATCCCCTCGTGACTCGCTGGCCACGAGGGGATCGCCATTTTCATGCTGGCGCTTTTTGCAGGTTCTGTTGTTGCGGTGAACCTGGTTGTGCCATTCGACCAATGTGGAGGTACGCCTAGCCTGCACAAAACACTTTCATCGGACGTGGCTGAGGAAGCTTCGCGTCCGCTCGTGCGCGGGTGATCCAAAGAAGGTCTCGGGATCGGCCTGCTCTATGATGCTGCCACGGTCAAACATCAAGACTTCATCCGCGACCCGCTTAGCGAAGCCGATCTCGTGGGTAACGACGATCATTGTCATGCCATCTGCTGCGAGGCTTTCCATCACTTTGAGTACCTCACCGACCAGTTCTACATCCAGCGCTGAAGTTGGTTCGTCAAACAGCAACACCGACGGGTTCAGTACCAAAGCGCGTGCAATCGCTACTCGCTGTTGTTGTCCACCTGAAAGTTCACGCGGATATTTATGGCTCCGGTTCCCGAGACCGACTCGGTTAAGCATCTCCGCAGCGGCTTCCAGCGCCTCGTGTTTCCGCACCTTCTGCACGATGGTCAGCGCGAGGGCCACGTTGTGCAGCGCATCCATATGGGGGAAGAGATTGAATTGTTGGAAGACCATTCCTACGTCGCGACGTTGGTGAGCGAGCTGCCGCTCCGATGCGGCTGTATCCTTTCCCGCACGATCGGCGACTCCGAGGCGGCGGCCAGCTAATACGATCTCCCCACGGTCGGCCCGCTCCAAAAGAGCGATCAGGCGGAGCATAGTGCTCTTCCCAGACCCCGACGCACCGAGGATGGCCTTCACCTCTCCCGCCTTGATCGAGAAGTTGACCCCCTTGAGAATTTCGTTCGCACCATAGCTCTTGGCTAGATCTGAAACACTGAGCAGTGGCTCGATTGTTGAAGGGATCATGCCTTCGTTCCTTTCAAGTCGAGGGTAACGGTCCCTGGTTCGGGCTGCGAAGCGGACGGCAAATCTTTCGACGTCCAAAGGAATTTTCGCTCCAGCTGCGACTGCACGACCGTCACGACCGTCACGATAACCAGGTAGTAGATAGCTGCCGCCGCGTAAAATTCTGCGTAACGGAACGTTGTGGATACACCGCTTTGTGCTGTGGTCAGCAACTCACGCAGTGAGATCACGCTCGCCAGGCTCGTGTACTTAATGGTGTTGATTAGTTCGCTGCCCGTCGGGGGAATAGCTATGCGAATTGCTTGTGGGATCACCACGCGAATCATGGTTTGGACAGGTGTCAGCCCGAGCGCTCTCGCAGCCAAAGGCTGACCCGCGTCCACGCTGAGTAAAGCAGAGCGGATAATTTCTGCCATGTAGGCCGCTTGAACCAAGGTGAGCGAGATTAATGCGGCGACAAACGGGCTGTAGGCTTCCGAGCGGAGGGCCGGAATCAGCTGCGGCGCAGCATTCCATGCCAGTAGCAGAATTAGCAGAGTGGGCAGGCCACGAAAGACCCCCACATAGACGCCGGACAGCGTTACCAGCCAGCGTTTACCAGAGCTACGAGCCAAGGCAATGAGAAAACCGAGTACGGTGCCAAGCACCATGGCGAGAACCGCCAGCAGAATCGCAAGGACCGCGCCACTAACATAATTTAGCGACGTCAGAGCGTTCCAAAAGATGGAAAAGTCAAAGTTCATGCGGGGTATTGCCCTTCTCGTGCGGACGCGGTCGTCATACGGTCACAACCCCTCATTACTTTTTGCTTGACAGGTTGCTGGAGAGGTCGATCTTGTTGGGCTCAAGTCCGTACCGCTCTGCAAGGGCCGCGAGGGTGCCCTTTTCGTGCAGTGCCTTGAGTGCGTCCCGGAAAGAGCCGGTGAGAGCGCCGTCTTTGCGGAGGTATGCGCCGAAGACCTCATCAGGGTCAAATGCACTGGTGACTGCTTCCAAGGTGCCGTTGCTCTTACTCACAAGGGATGCGATGGCGATGTCAGTGTCGATTACCGCGTCCGCCTTTCCCGAGATGACAGCTCCCGCCGCAAGAGGGGTTCCAGGGTATTCGTCAATCTTGATCAGCGGCTTACCCTCGGAAGCCAGCTGCTCGTTCACGGTTTTGAGCTTCGCTACCATCCGGCTTCCCGCCAGTACCGCCACGGTGCGGCTTGAGTAGTCCTCGGGATTTTCCAGGCTATTTTTTCCGCTTTGAATGGCGAATGCGTAGCCGGTCAGCATATAAGGCACGGCGTCCGCTACCTCCCGGCGCGCGTCGCTGACAGACAGGCCGGAGATGACCAAATCACATCGTTGTGCATCCAGCCCCGGAATGAGTCCATCAAAGGCGGTGTTCACAACCTTGGTTTGAACTCCCCAGCTGTCACCAACGGCCCGCGCGAGATCGACGTCGAAGCCCACGATCTCGCCGCCGGTTCCTCCTTCGAAGTATTCCATCGGGTGATACTCGGGGTAGGTGCAAGTAGTTAGGGTGCCCGGTTGAATCAGCCCTTGGGGACCGGCTTCAGTTTTTTCCGAGGCAGTTCCCGCACAGCCGGCGAGTGCTAACGCCAGAGAAGCGATAGCGGTGAGCATGAGTGCGTTGCGCTTTAAGGGGGTCATCATTGACCTTCCTGAGAGATGAGGAGTGGAGAGCGACAGAGAACATTTACCGCCGTGAGGGAAACCGGCGGGGCTCGTTTCAGCAGACGATTTTTCTGCTGGCCGAGGGCTGGGTGTTCATCTGTCGTGGAGAGTGGTGATTACGCCCTTCGACGCTTTGCCGACGCACCGCCCGTGTTATGCCCTTGATATTTGAACCGGAGCGTAGCGGGTCTTTCGCCGGTGAGCAGATAGTCGAACAAGGCAAATGTCATATGCGAAATAGAACTTCGGGACCCATGATCTGAATACCGTAATACGATATTACCGTAGCATGGATCCCGAAGCTGGCGCTATAGCCATTTCTTTTCTTCAAGTCCGGCGCTAACCCTGGCCGAGCTGGCCGGTCTGGTACCTCACACATGCGGTACCTGACGGCGTGCTCCCCCGCACCAAACGACGAATCACCAGCGGCGCTCCGGGGTGAAGAGATAATCAGGAATCAGATGCTGCCCCAGCTGCTGCGCTCTCGGCCGTTTGGGATGCGTGATTGTCTCGGCTACCCGGATCGATGATCGGGAGATTCGCAATCGTCGAGCGCCTGGGAATCCAGACGATGAGGCCGAGTGAAAGCACAGCTACCAGCCCTATGATGACCGAGTAGTTCTGCCACCAATCCAGTTCCGGCGTGCGCGGCCACGCAATGTTAATCAGCTCCAGAACCACCCAAATAGCGGCCAACGGCACGACTACTTTGCCCGCAGTTCCCAGTGAGAAAGGTCCTGGCGTCCAGTAGCTCTTGTGGCGTGTCAATGCGTGCGCTACGAGTGGTAGGGCGAAAGATATAAAGAAACCTGCTGTCGAGAAGCTCACTAAGGTTGCGTATACGGGTCCTGTGGTCGCGGCCACAAGGATGAGCATCGTCAGAATGGCCGTAACCACGATGGCGCTATTAGGGTTCGACGTGCGCGGTGACAGGCGCTTGATCCACTTGGATGCCGGAAAAGCGTTATCTCGAGCGAAAGCCCACATGACCCGCGACGAAGCCATTTGCGTTGCCAGCATGCAGGCCACGAAGCCGATGATGATCAGCAGGAATAGCAGCACGACGGCTTGTTCCCCGAGTGCCGACCCGACGATGTAGGCTGCAGGGTCAACCTCCTCGCCACTGAGTACGCGCCCAAGGTCCGGTATCGCGATGATGAGGGCGAGTGCTGACACAACCACAACAGTTCCAACGCTCAGAATCGCGGCAATGATCGCCTTCGGCACATTGCGCCGCGGATCCTCTACCTCTTCGGCGATGTCTCCAGCACTTTCGAAGCCAACGAAGCCCCAGCCGACGAAGGCCGCAGCCGCCGCGATACCTGCGAAAGTGACGCCCGGCATGGTGACGTCGGCACCCTGGAGGAGGACACTGAAGGGCTGCTCTTGAAAGAAGAGGAAGAGCGTGATTGCCAAGGCGACGCTACCGACGACCTCCGCGATGATGGCCAGGAAAACGACGGCTTTGATTGCTTTCGGACCGATCAGGTTTAGCACCATGATTACTGCCAGCGTGCCCAGCGCGACCAATATCTGTGTGAACAAGTCAAAGGGTTGGAGCCCTAGCACCAGAGGCAGGAACTGTGAAGTGATGAACGAACCACCCGCGCAGGCGATGGCCAGTGTCCACATGTAGATCCAGCCGGTAAACCAGCCATAGTGGTTGCCGACGAGGCGGCGAGCCCATTGATACAGGGACCCTTCAATGGGCCAGCGGGAGGCCAACTCAGCGAACACAAAGGCGACAATGATCTGACCTGCAAACACAATCAGGAAAGACCACCAGCCTGATGGGCCGGCCGCGCCAAGCACCAGCGCGAACACTCCATAGAGCGCCACGATCGGCGACACGAAGACGAAGGAAAACATAAAAGCACTTCGGAAGGTGAATGCCTTCTTAAGTGTGAGTGCGGGACTGTGCGTAGTGGTCATGGGTTCTCACATTTGATCCAGGCCGCCTTGCCGGAGTCAGGCTCCATGCTGGCGACATCGCTTACGGAACACAACCGGAGTCCAGTTATGTGTGTCAAGTCACACCATAATCCGAAAAATACACAACCCGCTAGTCCCTTTGGAGAAAAATCTTTGGATCGATGCTTCTGAATTCGAAAGATATCCACGTAGATTTTGGATTCTTGTAACACTAGGGGAAGGGAGCGGGGGCCGTCGGACTGTGACTCGCTGAAAGCGGCGCTGTGCACCTATCTGCAGTGCGCGGGTGCAGGCCGCCCGGGACACGGCTTAAAGTTTTTCGGGTTGACGAAGGCCTCCCGGTGTGGAGTTGAGCTGTCCAAGAAACAACTCACACCAGAAGGCCTTCTTATTCCACGCGGGGGCCACCGCTACCTGGGCCGGGTGAAGGCGGCAAGAATTCCAGGACCTCCACAGCGCGCAGCGGCTACATCCGCCAGCAAACCCCAAAAAAAGGCGCCACTTAGGTCAGCACTGACGCGGATGCCCGTTGCCACTAGCCTGAAATCCACCACGACGAGTAAGACGCCGGCGCCGACGTCGGAATTTCCGCGAGACGCCTTCTTCTAAAGGCGCCAGACAAACGGAAGATCGAAGGCTTCCCCCGGACAGTCAGCGACGGCTGGGGCCTGCGCGAAGTGCTACGGCAGCCAAAATACGCGCAGAGATGCTCAACCCGGTTAAATCCTCGACTGAAGTCGCACAGGCCCCACCCCGTTCTCGGCAACAGACCACCCATCGACCGGTTAATCCATCTCCCCGGCCAACGCAACTAAGGAGCTTCAGCCGGTTCTACCGGGTTGAGGTAAGTCGAAACAGAACGCGATTCCAGTTCGGGGATGACGTATACAGCGCCAATGTTGAGAAAGTGCGGAGTCTGGCGATGAAGTTCAAAAGCTTCGGCGCTCTGGTAGCTCTCCAGTATGACGATGCTCCTTGAATCTTCAACTCCGCCGAAGAACTCATACGAGAGGTTGCCTGGTTCTTTTCGGGTTTCGGCAGCAATGTTCTGCAGATGTTTGAGGATATTCTCCGTTGTTCCGGGTTTCGTCCGGTATTGGGCAACGACGTTGAAGGTGGTGGCCATGATTTCTCCTTGGGAGTTGTGGGCAAATCCGGAATGGCGGTGAAGCGGCCTTGCGCCAAGTGAGTGTGTACCAACCCTGCGGGCCGCTCAATTGTGACCCTTCGGCCGCTCGGCCTACTTAGTCGGCGCCGTTACCACCCTCATGGACTAAAACGGTGGGTTCCAAGCCGTCGGCGCCGACTGTTTCGCGCCACGCCTCAAGTCCCGCTTGGAATGCGACGATGCCGGCTTCAGGAAGGGAAATTTCAATTGCCTCCAGAATCTCCGCAGGACTTACGCCGAGGTCGAGGGCCACGCGGATATGACTTTGGATGTGGCTCTTTGAGGCTCGCATGACTGTGAGGCTCACGATGAAGATGAGTTCTTTCGTCTTGCGATCCAAAGTCCGCTGGTCCAGGTAGGCGGCCGAAACCAAGTGGTTTGCGGCCTGGAGGACGGGAAAATCATGCATGGCCATCACCTTGTGGTAATCGAGGACGTAGCCTCTCTTCTGTGCCATGTCGTCGATGTACGTCTGGGCTTCAGCGTTCTGTTCCTTGACCGAATCGATTGCCATGAGTAGTACCTTTCTGTTGTGCTGCACGGACTTAGGTGAGCAGCGGGTAAGTTCTGGGTTCTTGATAAAGCTATGAATAAACAGGAGGTGTTTGAGGGGCGTTCACCAAATCGACGTCCCTCCATCAATTGTTAGGACTGAGCCCGTGACGAAGCTTGATTCCTTGGCCGCGAGCCAGACTATGGCTTCAGCGATTTCATTCGGGTCGCCCATGCGGCGCATGGGCGAACGGCTGTTGAGTTCGTTGAGGAGCGTGCCCGGTTCGTCCGATTCCTTAATCATCTTGTCGAAATAAGGTGAGTTCACCGTGCCGGGAGCAACAGCATTCACTCGAATACCTTGATCCACGTGATCCAACGCCATTGCCCGTGTCAGAGCCGAGACGCCCCCCTTAGAGGCCACATAGGCAGCACGATCACGGATACCGACGCTGGCGGTGTAAGAGGACGTGTTAACGATTCGTCCGTCTCCGGTTTTTGCGAGCTCAGGGATGGCATATTTTGAGCAGAGGTAGACGCCCTTGAGGTTTACCGCCATCAGACGATCCCAGTCGTCTTCTTCGATTTCCGGCACATTCCCAGGAGCGCCAAAGCCTGCGTTGTTGCAGAGCACATCCAGATTGCCAAACGTATCGACGACCACGGTGACCATCTTTTGAACCATCCCTGAGTCGCTGACATCAACGACGACCGGTATGGCTGAATGTCCGGCCTCCTCCGCGACTGCCGCTGCTGCAGATTCGTTATTGTCGGCCACGGCCACGTTTGCACCGAGTTCCGCGAACCTGAGCGCGGCCGCGCGGCCAATCCCGCTTCCCGCGCCGGTGACAATGACCGTCTGGTCCTTGAAGTTCATCTTTGATTCCTTGCATTTTGAGACTTAGTACCCTGCCAGGGCCAGGTGACGTTATGAGCAGTTATCTGCTTAGGCAGGAGTGATCTTGAACAGGCTGGATCAAGGGTCATCTTGAAGCCGCAAGGGTCGTCGACCCGGCGGGCTTGGATCTCCTGGTCAAGCCTGGGCGCCTGTTCCCTCGTGCAAACCTGCTTCATTCATGATTTCCCCAAGAACCGGGGTCAGGAATGTGCGGAACAGAGGATAGTTCTCTGCCATGGGAAAGTGCCCGATGCCCTTCATCCGTCCACCCCGGGCTCCGGGGATAACCGCGAGGGCTTCTTCGGTGTCCTCCGGCGTGCAAGCGTGGTCGTACTCGCCGGTCAGAAGGTAGACGGGGCAACGGGCCGTATCTATAGTGGAGGCCGTCTCCCTCAGGTCGAAGTCCTTGGCGTAAAAATAGGTGTCCCCTCTATAGATCCCGGGGCCGCCTTGGCTGTAGATCCACCAGACCTCCCGTCGGGACTCCTCCGGACTGTGGGGAGCCATTAGGCTATGGGTCCATGTGGGAACGACCTGCTGTGCATTAAGGTCAGGGCGCAGGGGCCAGTCGTGGAACCGCCCTTCAACTTTCAGTGCTCCCGATAGCCCGAGAACTGCCCGCCACCGATCCGGACTCCGGCGAGCCAGCTCAATTGCCAGCGAGCCTGCCATTGAGCAACCGATGACGATGGGCGTATCCAAATCAAGGGCCGCGCAGAAGTCCTCGACGACCGATGCATAGGTGTCGGTAGTCAGCAAGTATTCGTCCTTCCACCAGTCGGCTGGTGGAAGGGACTTACCATGCCAGGGAAGGTCAAATACAACGACTCGAAACCTCGAGGTTATCTCCTCATCGGCCAGCATATGGCGGAACTGGCGGGAATCTGCTCCGGCCGTGTGTAGGCCCAGGATCACCGGGCCAGCGCCGGCTTCTTCGTAGTAGACCCTGTACTTTACGTTTCTAGAAGTGAACCTGACGTAACCGCCACGGATTGGTTCAAGGTAAACGTCAGGCTTTGGCATCTTTTTTTCCAATCTCAACGAGGCGGGTAATGACGCGCAGGTGACGCAGGAGAATGTCGTGGCCATCAACTACCTCCAGCCCCTGTGGCGCCTTAAGGAGGGCTAAAAGGTCATGTCGGCGCGGCGCTGCATTTGCATCGGAGAGTTCGGCCCAAGCAGCAGCGCCTCCCGCGATGTGTAATAGGTCTTCCCCCGTGGGGTCGGCGCTTGCGAATGACAGGGTCCCCGCTGCATAAAGGAAATCTGCATGCTCGCCGTCTTCTAGTTCAAAACGGAGCATAAACCGGGACATCCGGCCGATGTGGCGGTTTTCCCTATCCGCGTTGACCGCCAATACCCAGGAAGCGCCCCAAATGTCGGTGATACTCAATGCTGCCTCCTCCGGGCGATGACTCCGATGTCACCGCTCAACTAGAGTTATATTACCGTATTACGGTACGACGATTCAAATGGATATGTAAGTTTCAGTACCCTCATCTCGGCGGGGCGACCATGGTGGCTGATCCGCCCGTTCGATGGCGGAACAGGCGGCCGCTACTTAGCGATAGCGCGCTTCATTTCCCGAAGGGCCGCGTTTGCGGCACTGCGCACATGATCTTCGCAGGCAATTCTCGCCTCGTCCGGGTCGCGGTCAAGCGCAGCGGCGGCCGTGATCCTGGATATCTCGGCTACCGTATGGGGCCCGCGGTTCTCGGAGGAGAGGGAGTACATTCGCAATACCTGAGTGCGAGCGTTTACGAGGTTAAGAAGCTTGGAGATTTCATCGTTGCCAGCACCGTCGAGCAGGACCGCGTAGTACTGATCCTTGACCTCAAGTTTGCGGTCAGGATCATCAGAACCCATCGCCATTTTAACGTCACTCAAGCACTCGACGAGCTTGCTGCACTGTTCTTCTGTTGCGCGCTCAGCGAAGAGACTTCCGGCCAGCGACTCCAGGGCTCGTCGAACTTCGTATAGATTTTCCGCTTCTTTGATGGTCAGCGTTGCAACTTCCGGGCCTCTGTTGGGGACTATTATTACGAGCCCCTCGGCTTCGAGTTGCCTCAACACCTCTCGAATAACCGTCCGGCTGACGGCAAATTTGTCACACAGCACCGACTCCACCAGTCTCTGACCAGGAGCGAACTCGCCGGACACGATGGCGCGACGGAGTGCACCTACCACCTCTTGCCTCAACGGAGCAGCGGTCCTTTTGACGGCGGAATTCATTCTGGATCTCCCTTTTAGGGTTCAAGTCGCGGCAACTGCTGCCCGATTCGGAGCTCGTACTCTAGGTATATTACGGTAGTACCCCCGCCATGCTGGGCACACCATGCACTTACAGCTCAATGACGGCAGCCGCTCACGGATCCGGATGGGAAGCTCGTGACTTACAACTCCGGCAGCAACCCTGGGCAGGCGGGAAGGGGTGCCGCGCCACTGCCAACCGCAGCCAAGACAGCCCGCCCTCCTACGGTTTGAGGACTAATCCTGAACGTCTGGGAAGACTGTATCTTCGAACCTCGGCAGCTTTTCCTGCGTAGTTTCTTTGGGCTGCGGGTCTCGAACGCCTACAACCCGTTCAGCGAAGCTGGCCCTTCTCATCATGGTCATGTCCCAATCTCAATCGCGGTGGTCGCTTTTGGACGGGTCGCCTAGTCATCTGCGGAGCCCTTCAAGCGATAATACATATCATACTCCGTATACCGTATTCCGTACACATGTAAGTTGCATGACCATCCCCACCACGTCGAACGATCCGCGGGTCTACCAGGACGCGATGCTCCATGCACCCCGCGATGTCGGCGGCGGGAATTCGGGTCATGAAAACGGGCAGCTGGAAGATCGCCTATTCGGCCATGACCCAGCTCCCGCGTGGCGCCGGCGAACGAAGGCCAAGCAGGCGCACCTTAACGGATGCAATCTTCGCCCGTTCCAGCTAGTGCATTGCCCCCCAAGAAAACGGGAGCTTTTCGATGTCCAGATAGACGTAGCTCTCACTGGAAACGACGCCTTCCGTGGAACCCAGAGTGTCTTCGACGAACGCCAATAATGCCTGTTTATCCTCGCAGGTGACCTCGATAATCAGATCGTGGGAGCCCGCCGTCAACAGGATCATTCCTACCTCAGGATGCTGCTGCAGCTCGACAGCCACCCGCCCGGGGCGCCCTGTTGTTCTGATCCCGATACTCGCCTGAACGTAACGGTAAGGCGCGGCATCACCCAGCAGTGTATTGATATGCAGTACGCCGGATTCCACGAGCTGGAGCACCTTGCGTCGAGTGCTCGAATAGGGCACTCCGGCCTTCTTCGCGAGCGCTGAGTAGGACGCGCGGCCATCCTCCCGGAGGGCTTCAATGAGCGAATGATCCACCTCGTCCAGCACAACTGGCGCCGCGGCGGCACCTCCGTCGGTACCCGCCTTGACGTCCGAACCTGCCAGGAAGACGCTTTGACGGTATGCGTACTTGGCAACGCTCAGATACATGAATGACTCGCATCGGACAACTCCGGGGATCTCGCGAACTTCGTCGAGCACATCCAGAAGTTCCGCATCATCCCTGCAATCAATCTCCGCCAGGAGGTCAAACTTACCCCCAGTGCAGACAACGAAGCTCGTCGACGGCAACTGAGCAAGCCGTTGAGCGACCGATCGCGCTGCCGCGCCTACGTTCACGCCAACCATCGCCGAACTGCTGTAGCCGAGCAGTTGCGGAGCGACGCTGGCAACGATCCGGACGACGCCGGTCCGCTCCAATCGGGCGACGCGCAGTCGTGTACTCTCCCCCGAGAGGCCGACTGATTCGCTGAGCTCTTGGAAGGTTGCCCGTCCGTCGATTTGAAGGAGCCTGACGAGTTCGTGGTCGATCGGATCCAGGGTCACAACCTTCCTGCCTGTTCCGGGAACGGAAGCAGCGGCGCTCCCGGCGTGGGATCTCGTCATGTCAGGTCCTCGGATTGAAGGGTACTTGGGTCTTCTTTTGACGCCTCTTGGTCAGCGGCACGGTGACGATCCCAGAGTATATGAAGACAGATAACTGCTCTTTTGGGGTTTCCTTCGGGTCCTCTGCATAGCACAGCGGAAACGGTCTGAAGCAATTGCAGGAAGCCCCCAATCATCTTAATCTCGCCGCGCCAGCGCACTTCGGCGAGGTGACTGGGAAGGCTTTGGCGACTTCACGAGTTTCAAACCCACGACGCAGCCGACAATGCCAGCAAGAAAGAGTACCCTGAGAACCGTCAACTCTTCGGCCCCAGTGATCAGGCTCCAGGCCACAGTCAACGCGGCCCCAGCGCCAGTCCAGACCGCGTAAGCAGTGCTGATCGGAATTTGCCGCGCCGCATAACCGAGGCCGAGCATGCTGAGAAGCAAAGCGACGGCGAAAATGGTGGTAGCAGTGGGATCGGTGAATCCCATACTGGCACCCAATGCTGTGGCCCATATGGCCTCCAGGACGGCACTGACAAGCAGGATTACCCACGGCATCAGCTGATCACCTTCAATCCTGCAACACATCCAACGAGACCGACCAACAGGGCCGCGCGCGGCCATGTCAGGACCTCGGAGCCTGTTAGAACTGCTATCAGAACGGTCAGCACCGCGCCAATCCCAACCCACACGGCGTAAGCCGTTCCTACGGGGAGACTGAGCATGGCGTACGCCAAGCCAGCCATGCTGAGCGCCATGGTCACCGCGAAGATGATCGTGGGCTTTCGCCGCTTAAAACCATCTGAAGCACCCAACGCAGTTGCCCATACTGCCTCCAGCACGCCGGACACGAGAAGTACTACCCAAGCCATGTCATCAGTTCCTTATCCGCCGCCACCGCAGCATTTGGTACGACTGTACGGTTTCATTTTTACCACATTTCGCACAGTTGTGCGAGTATGGGGGCTATGGCAAAGAACCTCGATGTGGACAGCCGCCGGCAGCAGGTTTCTGAAGCTGCGTGGCGTGTTTTAGTGGACCAAGGATTAGCGGGATTGTCGGTACGAAACGTGGCCGCCGAAGCGGGCCTACCCCCGAGCTCGCTGCGGTACACCTTCCCAACCCAGACCAGCGTCCGCGTGCACGCTCTTGAATTGGTTCTGTCCAGAACTCTCGAGCGGATTGCCGCAGTCGAAGCCGGGCAGCAGAGCGAAGTTTGGGGCAGATCAATCGTTCATGAATTACTCCCGCTTGATGCGGAACGCCGCATGGAGATGGAAGTCTTTCTGGCACTCGGAACAGCGGCGATGACCGATCCCGATCTCCGGCCCACCCACATGCAAACGCACAACGCCGTGCGGAGGATCTGTGAGACAGTCGTGAGCATTCTGCATCAAGGAACCGCAGAATCTGCCCGTTTTGAGACGGACCGCTTGCATGCCCTGATTGATGGACTTGCCTTGCACATCATTCGGCAGGAACCAAGCTCGGATTTCACTTGGGCCACCAGGACGCTGGATGAGCACTTGGCCGGCATCCAGTCGCGGTCGTAGGCCCAACCCACGGACGGGCGGGTGGATCCGTCAGTCTCCAGGGGCGGACGGTTTCGCGTTTTGTGCAACGGCTCTTTCCGTGAACAGATTCCGGGAGGCGAGGCGCTGCACCATGAACTCAGAAAGATCGGAAAGAGCGTTCATCAAGGCGCCAAGGGCGCGGGCGTATGTTCCTGTCATTTTGATCCTTGCTGGTGGCTGCGACGCATACCGTTTGCTATCTGCCTACTCATAATGAGGGGCCGAGAACTTCAGTGCGGGATTGCGTTTGGAGACTGCTCTTGCGTTACCAGGCATGAAACGGCGCCGGACCTGCAATGCGGTCCGGCGCCGTCGCCTGCGAACCCACGTGCTAGAACACGTGGATTGATTCCACGACTCGCTGGCCCAGTTCACGGTCCCCGCTGAGGGTGACCATGCGGGCACGTTCGGTCTCAGTGGCGCGCTTCGTTCCCCACCTGATGAAGTCGTCGGCATCACTCGTGATGATCGCCGCTGGTTGCACCACGCGGTCATCCGGAGCAACCGCGGGTTTGCCCGGCTCGGGCGAAATGAGCCAGTCCCCTCCCCCGACCCCCGTAAGGCTAAGGCGCACCGGTGCCGTCACCGACACGCCCAGACGCTCCGGCGACATTTGCGGCAGGCCTGCCAGAAGCCACGCCAGCGAAGACTTGACAATATCCTCGTCAGGTTCGACGGTCGCGGCCTCGACCGGCCCATGTGGTGCGATGATGTCGTGCCGCAGGTGACAGTAGTGGTCGAAAACCAGCGAGTCGACGAGCAGGTGAGCCGGGTATACACCGGCATTGTCCATGTCGACCTCGGACTCACTGGCCGGCGGTACTTGGAGTTGTGCGAGTTCATCGATGGTTGAGTCAATCATCGACCGGTACTCTGCAAGAGTTTCTTCTGGGGTCTGACCTCGGAAGGCTGCAACTCCGACGTCGTTCGAAGCTTCGATGTCCCCGGCAACGGGAGCCGGGAGCGAGTCCGGCGAGACTACTTCCCGCAGCGTGCAATTGAGGTGTATGAGGATGTCCTGGACGCTCCATCCAGCGCAAGCGCTCGGACGCGCCCAGTCGTCAAGGGTGAGGGACTGACCGAGGTTTAGTACTTCCTCTCTCAGGGTCTTAATGGCTTGAATACCGTACTGGGTCATTGTGATGCTTTCTGTTGCAGGAGGGTGTCCGAAGTCGGTGTCGCATTGGATTCGGTGGAGGACATGGGTTTTTGTGAAGACGACGGCCCGTTCATGGGGCCGAACACTTCGTATGGCTCAGGGAACGTTTTCAGCACCGTCAGGTACAGAAGACACGCCAGGCCTGCCGCGACCGGGATACTGATGTCGATTCCGGCGACTATTGGGCTCAGCCAGCCCACAAACTGGCCCGGTACATTTACGAACAGCAGCCCGGCAACTGCCGAGACAGCCCAGACAGCAACTGCCCGCCAGTTCCATCCGTCGTTGAACCAGTAGATTCCGCCCTTGAGGCGCCGGTTGAACACTTGGAGGGCGTCCTGGTCATACCACCCTTTCCGCTTGACGAAGCCGATGATCATGATCACCATCCAGGGAGCGGTGCAGGTAACGATGAGGATGGCAAAGGTAGAGATGCTTTGGACGACGTTCAGAACAAACTTTCCGAAGAAGATGAACGCCAAGGACGAAACTCCGATGAGGATGGTCGATTGAATCCTGGACAGGCGGGGCACGATGCTCGCGAAGTCCAAGCCCGTACCATAGAGCAGTCCGGTTCCCGTGGACATGCCCCCGATGATCGCCAGGATGCTGATGGGGATGCAGTACCAGATCGGAGAGACGTTCAGGAGCCCGCCAACGTAATCTCCGGCCTCAAAGAACGGCTGTGCCGACGAGGCGATGATGCTCGTGGTTGCCAGGCCGAAGATGAAGGGAAGCAGCGTGGCCAAATTTGCCAGAATCACCGACACCATGAGCTTGCTGCGTGATGTTTCCTTTGGGATGTACCGCGTCCAGTCCCCCAGGAACGTGGCAAAGGAAACAGGGTTTGACATGACCACCAGGCCCGCGCCGATCGCGGCGGCCCAAAATGCTGGATCAACCGAGGCAACTCCATTGATGCCAAACGCGCCAGAGTATCCAAAGTCGAACTTGTCCCAGAAGGCAAAGATGCCGGCCAGGAACATAGCGGTTGCGCCGATGATCGCCACTTTGTTGACCCAAAGCATGAACCGGAAACCATAAATGCAGACAACGAGCATTAGTACAGCAAGGACGCTGTACACAGCCCCAAGCGCCCATGGACTGCTGGGAACATCGAAGAATTCGTGGGCCGCACCAATGATGACGTCGCCGGAGGTCCAAACGGAGATCGAATAGAACGCAACTGCCACGAGCAAGGCAAGGCAAGACCCGATAATGCGCCCGTGTGCCCCAAAGTGGCCCGACGAGGAGACCGCGTTGTTACTGCCGCTGACGGGGCCGAACAGGGCCATCGGTGCAACGATGAGCGACCCAAGCAGGACGCCGGCAACGGTCACCCACAGCGCATCTACGAAGGACAGGCCAAGCAGGATGGGGACCGACCCCAGAATGACCGTCACGAAGGTGTTCGCCCCACCGAAGATCAGGCGGAATAGATCGAACGGAGTTGCCGTGCGCTCATGGTCGGGAATCGGTTCTACGCCATGATGCTCGACTTCGAGAATCCCGGGGGCGGCCAGAACAGGAGGTGGAGTTGTGTCCTTCATTAGTTCTGTGTCGGATCCAGGGAGAGGTGCTCATGCAGGCAGGAGACCGTGCCATCCTGGTTCTTCGCAAAAACGATTGTTTCCCGCTCGAAGGCCGTGGACAGCGACCCCTTGTCGTCCAGATCCGTTTCCACATCGTGCGTGAGCAGGGCCACCGCCCCATGAATCTGGATCCGGCGGTTGGTGCTCTTGCAGCTGGTGATCCTCAGGCCCTCTTCCATCCAACCTTCCCAGATTGATTGGTATGCCGCCCGTGTTTCCAGTCGACTTCCTTCCCCATGGAAGAGAAATGTCGCGTGCTCGTCGAAACACGCAAAGTAGTCCTCGGTACGGCTGTTCGAGAACGCCTCGACCATCTTGGCTGCCGCTTCGATTACTTCTGCCTCAGTGATTTCCATGTCGTGGTTCCTTGACTCTTAGGGCTGTTGCCTGTTGCTGGGAGTTGTGCGTGACGTGGGCCACAAGCACACACTTAGCGTAGCAGCGAATTATCCAAAAAGTAAACCCTAGAGATGGAAATTAACCACAGGGGTCTTGATTTCGTGGAATATATCCGCGACAGTTGTACCCGGCTAGCACTCGGCCCTGAGGCGTAGCAACCGGACTTAAAAGGAAAGGCCACCACCTTGCCGTGCGGCTCTGGTGGTGGCCTTTCTCAAAGTGTTCAGCCGGTGCGGACTCCTGCATGTCGGGTGCTGCGTAGTGCGCCGGATCCTATGACAGCGCGCGCTGGGAAAGTGCTGCGATGTCGGCGACGACTAGACCAAGCCGCTGCGTGCGGCTGGCGTGTTTTCTGCGCCTCTGACTGCTTTGCACTTGTGGCCTGGGGCGCGGCTCGGCCTTTCGTTCACTGGCGGTCCTGGCGGAGCTTGGCGGCCGCCGGTCATCGGACGAGCCAAGTGGATCGAGGAACAGCGGCATTGAGGTTGCACTGAAGGGCACTGGCTCTGGACGTAACTGATCTGTCTCCAAGGGCGGGCTTCGCTGACTAGTCCTGGCAGTCCGGCCAGAGGACCCGTGAGGCATACGTGAGTGGCGTTTTGTTTTGCATATGCGGAGTCCATGCAGCGTCCTGTGCGAACTTTCCTGTCGGATCCTCTACGGCAAGGCGCCATTGGATGTTTCGGCCGTTGGCACCCGGCATGATGGCGCCCTGCCAGATGTAGCGGGCTGAGAGATCGTGCAGGGGCTCCGGGACCCACCACCCGGTGCGGGGGCAGTGGACTCCGGTGCCCACCGAACTCCGGGCGGCAGCTCTGAGGTCGTTCATGGCTTTGATGCTTTTCATGTCCATCTCCTTTGATGGAAGAGTTTTTAGGCGCGGCCGGTGGTGCAGGGAAGGTGGGCCAGCCCGTTGACGAAATTGGAGTGCAGCCGGACGGGTTCGCCGTTGACCGCTACGTTGGGAAGTGTCTGGAAGAGTTCCTTGAAGAAGATACTGATCTCCAGGCGCGCCAGCTGGGCGCCAAGGCAGAAGTGTGGTCCGCCCCCGCCAAAGGCAACGTGTGGAACTTCAGATTCACGGGAGAAGTCCAGTTTCTCCGCCTCCGGAAACACCGACTCGTCCCGGTTTCCGGAGGTGTACCACAGGAGGACTTTGTCGCCCTTGCGAATCGTTTGGCCGTAGAGCTCGATGTCCCTTGTGGCGGTTCTGCGGAAATGCATGACCGGGGTTACCCAGCGAACGATTTCCTCAACGGCGCGAGGCGCGAGTGCGTCGTAATCTTCCTGCCACGCCTTGCGTTGCTCCGGGTACTGGGACATTGCATAAAAGCCCTGCCCGATGCTTGTTGCCGTCGTTTCAATGCCGGCCGTCAGGAGCAGTGCCAGGAAGATTCCGACCTCTTCGTTGCTAAGGCGCTCGCCGTTGACTTCTGCGTCCACGAGCTTACGAAGCAGGCTGGCATCGTCCGATGCAGCCACTTCGACCCTCGCCGCCAAACCCTTGGCGTATTCGACGATTTGAGTCATGGTTTTGTACGACTCTGCAGTGCCGTTTCCGGCCAGCGCGATGCCGGTGAGACGGATCAGTTCGGGCCTGTCTTCAGCGGGGACACCCATCAGGTCACAGACGATCTGAGCCGGGAAATCCGCGACGAGGTCTTCCATGAAATCGAAGTCCTCCCGGTCCTTGATCCTGGCGATGCAAGTCCGGGCATGCTCAAGGATCTGCGGAGCAAGCTGGGCTAGGGTGCGTGGGGTGAAGACCCTGCTCACGATCGCCCGATGCTTGGCGTGGTCCTCCCCCGTCATGTTCAGCATGCCGCCGTAGGTGCGCACCATCTCGGCCGGCATGTCAATAAGTTCGGTTCCCTGCCCGGATGAGTAGGTGTCCTGGTCCTTGCTTGCCGCGGAGACGTCTTCGTGACGGACAAGGGACCAGAAGCCTCGGCCGCCTTCCGGGAACCATTCACTAGACGGTTCTTCATGCCAGGAAAGGGGGTGGTTTTCCCGAAGGATTCTTAGCTCATCTTCGGCTGGTCCGTTGGTCCACAAGGACGGGTCGGCGAGGGTGAAGCCTGGAGTTTGAAGAGTGCTGTTCATGCTGGCTGTCCTTAGGGAGCTAGATGTCGAGGGTGAGCTTAGGGGTCTTGGAACGGCCGACGCAGATCATCATGGTGTCGTTGCAGGCGCGCTCTTCTTCAGTGAGGAGCTGATCGCGGTGCAAGGGAATGCCGGCAAGGACTCCGGTTTCGCAAGAGCCGCAGTAGCCCTGCTCGCAGGAGAAGGGCACACCCGGAACCACACTTCGTACCACGTCAATCAGTTTTTGGTTCGCTGCCACAGTGAGGGTCTTGCCGGTGGTTGCCAGCTCCACTTCGAATGCGGTGTCACCGTCGGTGTCGGCCGCTACCGCGTTAGGGTCAGCGCCGAAGCGCTCAAAGTGAAAAAACTCATCGCCCAGAATTGCTTTGGTGTTCTCTTCGACAACCCGGAGCATGGGTTCAGGGCCGCAGGTGTAGACGTGGGCGCCGTCAGAGGTTTCGATCGCCCCTTTGATGTCCGGGATTCCTTTGGTGTCGGCAGGAACGAGTTCAACGTCTCCACCTACCAGCTCGGCAATCTCGGGCAGGTAGGCCATGGTCTCCAGGCTCCGGCCACCGTAGATCAATCGCCATTTCAGGCCCGCCGCAGAAACTTTCCGTGCCATCGCCAGCATCGGGGTGATGCCGATCCCTCCTGCGATGAACAGGTATGACTGGTGGTCCCCCAGTGGGAAATGGTTCCGGGGGCCCTTAATGGTCAAGATGGCACCGGCATCCACGGCTTCATGGACCTCGCGGGAGCCTCCCCTGCCCTTTTCATCCAGCAGTACCGAAACCTTGTACGACGAAAGCTGGCTAGGGTCTCCGCAGAGGGAATACTGACGGACGGCGCCTGAGGGCAGGATGAGGTCAACGTGCGCACCAGGCTCCCACTGCGGGAGATCGTTTCCGTCTTCGGAGGCCAGTTCCAGCTCCACGACACCGGCCGCAAGCGTTGTCTTGGCCGCGACCGTGACTTTGTGTTCCTGGGTTTGGGGAAGGTTCATTGCTTTTAGTCCTTCTGGAGTTAAACCCCGTGATCGGGTGATTTAGATAACAATAACTCATGTAGGTTGAGGATGCAATGAAAGAAAATCAAGAATTATTTGGATACTGTGATCATGAGCATTGGAGGCTTGGCCTTGACGCGAACGAAGCGCAGGGCCACCGCTTCGGCATAACTGAAGTGGTGGCCCTGTGGTCACTGACGGGGGTGTATTTTTACTGATCGTTTGGTCGAACGCCTGCGCCTACGGACTCCCAAACCGCTGGCGACGAACGCTTCAGCGTTACCCCGTAAATGACCCCGGCTATGGCTGCCGCGGCAAAGGACAATGGCACAAGGGCAGCCACCATTCCGACGTCAACTCCGAGCAGGAGGGGAAAGTTGACAAGGATCAGGCAAAGGATTCCAGCCAAGCCAAGGAACGCCAGTAGAGGACTCACCACAGCCGTCCACTTGTTCTCAAGGTTCTTTCGGCGCCTGAAGTAGCCCAACACAGCGAGGGAGCAGGCGGCCTGAAGCGCAATGAAGCCGACAGCGGATCCCGCAGCACCCCAAGTAAAGACTCCGAGGTATGGGTCGACAGACGCGAGGGCAAACGCGCCCAATACCGAAGCCGCCACAACTCCGACCAGAATGCTCGCCCGGTATGGGGATTGGGTGCGGTGGTGGGACCGGCCCAGCCAGAAGGGCAGGACCCGCTCGCGGCCGAGGGCGTAAAGATAACGGGACGTCGCGTTGTGGAACGAAACAACAGTAGCCAGGGAGCTGGTGACAACCAGCATCTCCATGATGGTCAAGGCCGTGGAGCCCAGATACTGGCTCGTGGAATCGAATACGAGTGTGCCCGGCGAGCCGCCCGCGATGTCCACGACGGCGTCGGAACCGAAGGCGAGAATGACGATCCACGTAATCCCCGCATAGAACAAGGACGACAGGATGATGGCCGCGAAAGTTGCCCTCCTCACGGAGTGGGGACTTTTGGCTTCTTCGGCGTAAATGGCCGTCTGCTCAAAGCCAATGTACGAAGAGTAAGCGAAAGCCAACCCGACCCCGACACCGGCAATGGCCAGCCCCTGTGGGTTGAAAGCAGAAAATTCGATGCCACGGGCTCCGCCTTGGGCAAGGACCACCACGGCAAGGACCAGGAGAACGGACACTTCAGCGATCAAGAGGATTCCCAGGACTTTCGCGCCAACGGAAATCTCCCGATGCCCAAGGGCCATTGCGGCACCAATGGCCAGAAGGCAGCATCCGTACCACGGTAGGGAAATTCCGATAAGGGTCTCCAGAAGGCCACTCAGTGCGTAGCCAAAAAAGGCGGCCAGTGTTACCAGCGAAGCTATGTACGCCAGTATGGATACGAAGGCTGCTCCGACTCCTGCTGTCGGCCCAAGACCGTTTGCTATGTACGCGTACAGGGCCCCCGGATTTGGAAGGCGCCGCGACATGGCGACGTAGCCGACCGCGAAAAGCAGCAGGATCGCACCGATCAGCAGGTAGATCAGCGGAGCACTGATACCTGCACCGAATCCGATGATCAGCGGGGTTATGGCAATGACGCAGGTAAGGGGCGCGGCAGCGGCGATGACGAAGAAAGTAATTCCTGCCGCACCGACGGATCCTGCGCGGAGGCGATCCGAGGACTCCGGTTTAAGTTCAGCCGGCTCGGGGGTGTGAACGACCATGGTCAGACCCTTCTTGAATTTGTTGGGGGAGGTGTTGGGTGGCCGGACGGCCGCCCAAGGAGTGCTCACCGGAAATGCCGGTGGCCACACTAGGGGGCAGAAGATTCCAGAACGACGGAGCCCTGCGTCCGAAACTGCATGGCGGCATCAACAAGCCATCGAAAAAGTGCAGATCCGTCCTGGGACTTCTCCGGGTGCCACTGCACTCCGATCAGAGGCCATTGACCATCGGAGGATTCGATACCTTCAACGACGCCATCCTCGGCATTGGCGACAACGACGAGTTGCCTGGCCACCCGCGCTAATGATTGATGATGGATCGAATTGACGGTGGTTTCCGTTCCATAGAGGCCGGACAGTAAACGGGACTGATCACTTATGGAAATGCGGTGGTAGGCAACGGGCAGTCCGGCCGCGGCAGGGTCCGGGTCCTGATGCGGCACAGCCGTTGAGGGAATGTCCTGGTTCAACGTGCCACCCAATGCCACGTTGACAATCTGCATCCCCCGGCAGATTGCGAGAGTCGGAATTTCACGCGACCGGGCTGCCGCAGCCAGTGCAAGCTCGAAGGCATCTGCGGCTGGATCTGTGCGACGGCTCAGTCCGTCATTCTGCTCCCCGTATGCAGCTGGGTCCACGTCCTCTCCCCCGACCAGGACAAGTCCATCGGCCAGCTTCAAGAGACGGCCGGCATCCTCGGGGTCGGAGTGTGGCAGGAGGATAGCGTTTCCACCTTCTGCCTGGATGGCGGCTATGTATTCCGCGCCGACACTTTCGAGGGCGAACGTCCCGTAGGGGGCGATACTTACTTTTCGCTTCCAGGTGGAAAATGCAATTGTGGGCTTGCTCACTTGTTGGTCAATGGATAGCATACGGTATACGGTATCCGCACGGTTCGAAGCGGTCAAGCATTTTGAAAGCCTCGACTCCGGGTCAACGAAGACCACCAGACAAGGAATGGATTTACCAATGGCGAACATACAACTTCCCACCGGCACTCACACCGTTGAACTCGTTTTCGCAGACGCCTTCGGCGTTCTACGAGGCAAAAGGGTTCCGGCAAGCCAGTGGGACAAGGTGGCCGAGACAGGAGTGGCAGCATCATCAGCAGCCCTCATTTGGGGCGCTCGATGCGAACTACGAGATGACTCCCCGGCCGGCGGCATGGCCGAAGGCTTTCCCGACATGAAGCTGATCCCCCGGGGAGAGAGTCTCCGCAGGGTGCCATGGAAGCCCGGCGTCGTGCAGATCGGTTGTGACATCTACACCATGGACGGAGCGCGGCACCCACTCTGCGCCCGCAACGCACTTGTGAACGTCGTCCACTCATTTGCTGATCTGGGGTACCAGGTAAAAGCTGCGATAGAAATGGAGTTCTACCTGCTGAACCCCGAAACTGCACACCCTCGCGGAACAGACGTCAATTGCTATGGGATCGCGGACCCCCAAGGTTATGGCCCCGTCCTGGAGGACATCCAGACTCTGGTTGAGGAGTACGGCATAGCCGTGGAGGCTTGGAACTATGAGTATGCACCTGGTCAGTTTGAGGTCAATGTCCGGTACGACGATGCTCTGAAAGCCGCTGAGGACGGGGTTCTGCTCAAGAACGCGGTAAAAGAGATCGCGCTCAAACACGGTCTCGTTGCCACATTTATGGGCAAGCCATTCGGGCATCTCGCCGGAAGCGGGATGCACGTGCATCAGTCACTCTGGAAAGACGGAACCAATGCCTTCGCCAGTGACGACAGCCGGCACCTCAGCGACCTTGGCAGGCACTACCTCGGCGGTCTGCAAAAACATATCCGCGACCTCACCCTGTTCGGCTCCCCTTCTCTTAATGACTTCAAGAGGCGTCAGGAGGGATCATTCTGCCCAACACGAGCAACATGGGGCGATGACAACCGGACCGTTGCCATCCGCGTTATCACCGCAGACTCCTGCCGAATTGAGCAAAGAGACGCCGCCGCCTCAGCCAATCCCTACCTGGTTCTGGCGGCGCAACTGGCCGCGGGCCGGGAAGGAATCGCCAAAGGGATCGAACCTCCGGCCAAGTGCGAGGGCAACTCCTACACAGATGCCCAAGCCGAAATGCTGCCGCAGAGCGCAGTCGAAGCAGCCGACCTGCTCCAGGGTTCCGAATTTGCCCACCGCGCATTCCCGCCCCTGCTGACCGATACCTTCGTCGACACGGCCCGTTGGGAATACCGTCAGCTCGCCGGGCATGTCAGCGACTTCGAACGCGCCCGCTTCGTCGGCGTGATTTAGGAGCACACCATGGGCTACACACACGATGCACTATCCGACCTTGTCTTCGAAGAAGCGGTCCCGTACGAGTACTTTGATACCGCGCGTCGGGATGACCCGGTGCGTTGGGTCGAAGAGGACGGCGGACCCGGCTATTGGTCCGTTACGCGCTACGCTGACGTCCTAGCGGTAACACGGAACTTCAAGGAGTTCTCGTCAGAAGCCGGGGGAACGACCCGGGAGGACATAGCGCCCGCGGACCTGCTCGCCCGTCAGACGTTGATCGACACAGATCCGCCGGCACATACCCGGATGCGCCGCCTCCTGGCACCACGATTTACACCCGGCAGTGTGCACAAAGAATGGCTCGGGTTCGTCGAAACCACCGTCATGACCATGTTGGACCGGGCGTTCGCAAGGAAACAGTTCGACTACGTGGCCGAGGTGGCCTCCACCATACCTATTGCTGTCCTGGGTGAACTGCTCGGTGTTCCTGACGAAGACCGGGCATATCTCATGGGCCTCGGCGATGAAATGATTGCCGGGAGCGACCCGGACCATGCTCCCCGAACAGCCGACTCACCGGAGAACGCAGCGGAATACAGCGCCTATCCGTTCTCCAGCCCCGCAGGCAGGGATCTTTGGGAATACGCGGACGACCTCAGGCAGCGCAGAAAGGACAACCTCGGTCACGACATCTTCTCTCTCCTCATGACAGGAACCATCGGAGACAGAAAACTCAGCACCCGGGAACTGGACAACTTCTTTTCGCTCCTGGTCGTCGCGGGCAACGAGACAACCAGAATGGCCCTGTCCCACGGTTTGCTCGCTTTCGCAGAGCACCCTGAGCAATTCAACCTCCTTCAAAAGGATGCTTCCCTGTTGCCTACCGCCGTTGAAGAAGTCCTTCGCTGGGCTACGCCCATCCATCATTTCCGCAGGACAGCCCTCGTTGACACCGAAATCGCCGGAACAAAAATCAGCGCCGGAGACAAAATCCTTATCTGGTACGCCTCAGCCAACCGCGACGAAACGGTCTTCGAGGACCCGTACTCGTTCGACATAACCCGCAAGCCAAACCCCCACATTGCATTCGGTGGCGGTGGCCCCCATATCTGCCTGGGCAACAGCCTGGCCCGACTTGAACTGCAGATCGTATTCCGCGAACTTGCCAGGCGGGTGCACACGATCGAGATCGATGGGCCTGTTCGACGGCTTCGATCCAACCTGACGCATGGAATCAAAGAACTGCCCGTCAGCCTGACATACGCCTGAACCTTCAAACCACCAACGTCAAGGAAACCCATGTCATCAACAACCACGGCGCAGACTCTACGCTCCGTTTCTCCTGCCACGCAGAAATTCCTGGAAAACACTCAAGGCCTCAGGATCGGTGCCGGCACGGACCGTGAAGCCGAGCAGGGCGCAACGTTTGCTTCCATTGACCCGACGACCGAAACCATCCTGGGATCCATTGCCTCGGGATCAAGCAAAGACGTAGACGCTGCCGTTGCCGCCGCGTCGGCTGCGCTAGGCTCCGCGAGCTGGGGTGGCGCAAGCGCCGCCACACGGGCCAAGTACCTTTTCGACCTCGCCGACGCAGTCGAGGATCACGTCGACCAGCTGTCCGAACTTGAAACCCTCGACATGGGAAAACCCATCTCCCAGTCTCGGGAAGACGTGCTGGCAGTGGCCACCGTGTTCCGGTACTACGGCGGTTGGCCCACCAAACTGGAAGGCTCCGTCAATCCAGTCCGGCAACCTTATCTGGGCCTCACGCAGCTCGAGCCCTTGGGGGTCTGCGGCGCCATCACGCCATGGAACTTCCCGATCGTCATGGCTTCCCACAAGATCGGGCCCGCCCTGGCCGCAGGCAACACGATTGTCCTCAAACCAGCGGAAGTGAGCAGTTATTCGACTCTCTACCTGGCGGACCTTGCCCGTGCAGTTGGCCTGCCAGCCGGCGTCCTCAACATCGTCACGGGTCCGGGCCGGTCTGTCGGGCAAGCCTTGGTAGAGCATCCGGACGTCGCCAAGATCTCGTTCACGGGCTCAACTCCTGTGGGCCGGGGGATCTTGGAGGCCGGGAGTCGCCACATGAAGAAGGTCAATGTGGAGCTCGGCGGCAAAACGGCCAACATCGTATTCCCGGACGCCGACATTGACGCTGTGGTGCGAGGGTCCGCGGAAGCCATGTGGGAAAACGCAGGTCAAGTCTGCGTCGCGCCCACAAGGATGTTCGTTCACGATGACATTTACGACGAAGTCGTTAGGCTTATGGGACAGCAGACCGCTGCGCTACAGATCGGTGACCCGCTGAATCCGGCCACCGATATCGGACCGGTCGTTTCATCCCGTCAGTACGGCTCCGTGAAGGAATACATTGACATCGCCCTCAACGAAGGTGCGAGGCTCACCACTGGAGGCCGACTCCCGGAACGTACGGGGTACTTCGTGGAACCCACTATCTTTGCCGATGTCAATAACAACATGCGCATCGCGCGTGAAGAAGTCTTCGGCCCGGTGCTCTCCATCCTGCCCTTCAATTCCGAGGAAGAAGTTGTACAGATGGCGAACGAATCGGCCTACGACCTGTCCGCGGCCATATGGACCCGAGACATCTCGAGGGCGCTCACGCTAAGCCGCCGGATCCACGCCGGAACCGTTTGGGTGAACACCAGTGGCCGCCTCGATCCCGCCCAAAGCTTCGGCGGCTACAGCAAATCCGGAAACAGCCGGGAGCTTGGTCGCGAAAGCGTGATGTCCTACACCCGTTCTAAGGCCGTGATGCTGGATCTATCCGTCTGAGAACCTGGTCCAGCCTGAATAGTGGCTGGGCTGGCCCGCTTTCCCGCGGGCCAGCCCAGCCCCTCGCCCCCATGGTCACCACGCTTTTAGGCGGGCGCATGAACAGCGTGCAAACTCCGCCCGGCCACAATGTGTTCGTTAGCGACCCGGAAAGCCAAGTCCGGATCCCCCGACTCCGCCGCCTCGACAATGCTCCGGTGGCTCTCGGCGAAGTTGAGCGACTCCCCGCTTTCGAGAATGTCTCCCCACACCCGCCCCGCGATACCCGTCTGCCAGATCATGTCGAACATGCTCAACAGATACTCGTTCTCCAATGCTTCAACTGTGGCACGGTGAATCGCCTTATTGACCAGAAAGACTTCCATTGCCGTCGTCTGTGGCGCCACTGAGAGCTCGTCGAACGTCGTCCGCACATACTTGGACGCGTCCCCGCCACGCCGGGCAACTTCAGCCAAAACAAAAGGCTCAATGGCCGTCCGTGCCGCGTACTGCTTGTCCAGCTCAGCATCCGAAAGCTCGCGGACCACATACCCCCGCCGGCCGTGAGGTTCTATGACGCGTTCCATCTCCAGCCGCAGCAACGCTTCGCGCACGGGGGTCCGGCTGATGCCCAGCCGCTCCGCCAAATCATCCATCAACAAGCGCGTCCCCGGGCCAAGGTCCCCGGTAAGAACGCCCTCGGCGATCTGTGCATAGGCCGCATCCGCGAGTGTCGCGCGCGCCAGTTCGATCTTCTTCATGACTTACCTCCAAGAAGTTAGCCTATCGTCATTTTCGTCGCCCGAATTTGCGTATACGGTATTTGTTAATACTACTCCGCATCTCACAGATCCGCTTCTCACAGAAAGATCCGCCATGCCAGCCAAGTCCCGCACCATTGCCATAACCGGGGGATCCTCCGGAATAGGATCGGCCCTCGCCACCCAGTTGCTGGACGGGGGGGCATCGGTTGTTGTTCTGGACCGAAACCCCCCTAACCGTGACGTGGCGTTCATTCAAATGGACCTCGCCTCAACGGCGTCCATCCACGAAGCTGTTGCGCAGCTGCCATCCGGGCTGCACGCGTTGGTCAACGCCGCGGGAGTCTCCGGGGCAAGTGGGGCAGAGATGGCCCTGGCGGTGAACTTCATCGGACTTCGCCAGTTCACCGAAGCGGCCGCCCCGCGACTTCGTCCGGACTCTTGCATCGCTACAGTGGCGTCAACCGCTGGTTACGAGTGGCGCGACAGGCTGGCCGCAGTGAAAACCCTCCTTGCCTGCAGATCGATAGAGCAAGCATCTGACTCGGTTGCACCCTTCCTCCCCTCCGGGCGGGAAGCCTACGAAGCCTACAACCTCTCCAAGGCTGCCGCTATCGTCTGGAGCGCAACAACGTCCCGTCACTTCGGTCCTGGTATCCGGACAGTGTCAGTAAGCCCCGGCCCGGTGGAAACCCCGCTTCTCGGCGAGTTCTACGCAAGCATGGGCTCTGCCCAATTGGACCCCCTCAAGGAGTTCGCCGGCCGTCACGGCAGGCCCGAGGAGGTGGCTTCTGCGATTTCGTTCCTCATCTCACCTGAAGCCTCCTGGATCTCCGGGACAGATGTGGTGGTTGACGGCGGGGCAGAAGGCGCGTTACTTGGCACCAGCCTCGCGTCGGGCTCCGCAACAACCTAAACCCTTGTTCGGGTTTCGTATTTGGTATACGGTATTCCCATGAAACTTCAGTTTGACCCATCAACGATCGACGCGCTCCAATGGCGCATCGACGATCGGTTTGACCATTACGTCCGCAACCTCACTGGGGACGGCGAAGTCGTTCTGACAGGAGGCGCAGCGGTCGATGATGATGGCCAGTACCTGTTTCCTGCCGTCGCCGGCAAAGGTGGATCGTCCACCGCTTGCTTCTCAGGCTCTGTGGAGTACAAGGCCTATATGGGCGTGCTGAGCCTGCGAATATCGGCTCCGCGAATAACTGTTGGCGAGCATGACCTCAGACTCTCGGTGCAAGATATTGCCTCTCAGGGCGCTGACGTGGAGCTGGCAACAGCCCCTCTTGTCGGCCGCGCTCCCGGCATGGATCCCATCGAATTTCGGCTTACTGAGGCAGGTTCGGAGATGTTCTTCGGTAAGTACCCGCCAGGCTGGCTGCTGGCCCCGGCGAAGCTCAAAGTTCGAAAAAGCAAAGTGGTGGTCCTCTAATGCAACCGAACCCAGCCATCGCAATCGTAGGAAGCGGCCCGGCCGGTTGCTACCTGGCACAGACGCTTCGGCGAAGTATGCCGGACGCTGAGATCACCATGTTCGACCGGCTGGCTTCGCCCTTCGGGCTGGTCCGCTACGGTGTTGCCCCAGACCACCAGGGCACCAAATCAATACAAGCGCAATTTGCCCGGCTTTTTGAACGGGACAATGTCAGGTTTGCCGGCAATGTCGAGGTGGGCTCAAAGCTAAGCCTGGATGCTCTGCGGGATACCCACCATGTGGTTGTCCTCGCCACCGGGCTCGCCCGAGACCGAGCCCTGAGGGTGCCGGGAGAAAGCCTATCGGGGGTTTACGGGGCCGGGCAATTCACCAGGACCATGAACACCCACCCCCATGAAAATCCCACGCTGCCACTGCTTGGAGACACTGTAGCCATCATTGGCGGCGGAAACGTTTCCTTGGACGTTGTCCGGTTGCTGATCAAGTCGCCAGCCGATTTCGACGGGAGCGATGTCAATGACCCCGCAGTTGAAGCGTATGCCGAATCGCCCGTCAGGGAAATCGATTTGATTTGCCGCTCCTCAGCAGACGCCGCCCCCTTCGACCCCAGCATGCTTGCAGAGCTGGGCAGGATCCCTGGTGTGCAGTTCGCCAGCGAAGGTCAAACCTTGTCCGGAGCCAACACCAGCAGCGCAACTCAATCCGCACTGGAAGGCCTCCGCTCATCCGAGCCCGACGGCCCACCACGCGTCCGCGTACGGATCCACTTCAATTCGACTACTACACGCATCGCCGGAAAGGACCGCGTGGAAGGCGTGGAGATACGCCTGCCGGATGGTTCACTGCACGTCATCGAGGCCCGATCGGTGATCACTGCGGTGGGTTTCGACTTCGACCCTTCCGATCCCCTGCTCGGAGAAATGGGCGCCAATAGCGATACAGGCCTCCTTGCGGAAGGCCTGTACCGGACCGGTTGGGCGAAACGCGGCTCACGGGGAACCATTCCCGAGAACCGTCAGTGCGCGAAGGCCGTCGCAGCCGAAATCCTCAAATATCTGGCAGCAACCCAGTCCTCTGCGCCAAAGGCGGGCTACTCCGGGTTGCCCGACGCGACCCTCCGGCACGTGATTGATTTCGAGGGCTGGCTCAGGGTGGACGCCGCTGAACGTGCCGCGGCGCCTCCGAACCGGAGCAGGAAGAAATTTGCGGACCATTCGTGGATGGTCGCTACGGCCCACGAAAACATCGATGGGCAAACAACATCTGCGGCCCAGCGCCGCCACGTAAAGGAGCAATCGTGAAGATTTCAATTCTGTTCGGCACCGAGTCCGGCAACAGCGAAATGGCGGCAGAGGATCTTGCCGCCTCCCTGGCTGATACTTACGAGACCGAAATCCGCGACCTCGCGGAGGTCTCCCCCGAAGACCTCCGCGAGGATGCGCTGTACGTGTTCGTCTGCTCGACATACGGAGAGGGCGAACTGCCTAACTCGGCATTGCCGTTCTACACCGCGCTCAGCCAAACGCGGCCCGATCTGACCGGCGTCCACTACGCCATCTTCGGGCTCGGTGACTCGTTCTATACAGAGACCTTCGGACACGGCTCACTAAAGCTCGACGCCCAGCTTAAAGATCTGGGCGCGCACCGCGCCGGCGATTTCGGACGTCACGACGCATCCACGTGGGAACCCGTCGGCGAAGTCGCCGTCGCTTGGTTCGAGGACGTATTGAGTTCCCTCCAGGTCAATAGCAACGCCGCTTGAACAGAACTCAGGTCAAATTCCGCATTGTTATATATTTTTCAAGATTTTGACGATACTCTTGATCAACAATCATGATCTTGAGAGGATATGAAGCATGGTCGCTCCACTTGAACTTCGGATACCCGCGGCTGCATCGCTCCCGCCAGGCTCCCTTTTGGCCCGCCTAATGCGCGTGGATGAGTGGTCCGCGGCCGTCGGCGGGGAGGTCTACGTAGCCAAGGGTGGGCAAGTCGTAAGGGTGGGTGCACTCGAAATGGTCGCGGCTGACGAGTCTGTAGCGTGGATCGCGCAGTCAGGGGCCGAAGCCCGGCAGATGTTCACGAGGGCCGAGGGGCACGATCTTTGGATTGCACCCTTTCAGCTGCAACAGGGAACGACAGCGGGGTGGCAGCGATGAAGCAGGTCCTTCAGTCAAGCAAACTAGCCGGGATCCGGTATGAGCTGCGGGGAAGGGTGCCCCGCGCAGCAAAGGAGCTCGAATCCCTTGGCCACCGCATCCTGAACATGAACCTCGGCGATCCCGCTCCTTACGGGTTCGCCGTGCCCGAGCCAATCGTTCGTGACGTCATCCACAATCTTGGACGCGCCCAAGGCTACAGCGACTCCAAGGGCCTGTTTTCCGCCCGGACGGCCGTCGCTCAGCATTACCAAAACAGAGGGCTTCTGGATGTCCAGGTGGAAGATGTCTTCATCGGCAACGGGGTCAGCGAACTCATTCCCATGGCCCTGCAGGCTCTGCTGGAAGACGGGGATGAAGTGCTGGTCCCCTCCCCCGATTTTCCTGTATGGACCGCAGCCGTCGGTTTGGCTGACGGCGTAGTCAGGCACTATCTCTGCGATCCGGACAACGACTGGATGCCGAGTCTTGACGATATCCGACGGAAAATCACACCCAGGACACGCGCGGTCGTCGTCATTAACCCCAACAACCCCACGGGAGCGGTCTACCCCGAGGCGATTCTTCGCGGCATTGCAGATCTGGCCCGCCAGCACGGTTTGGTGATTTTTGCCGACGAAATCTACGAGAAGGTCCTGTTTGAGGACTCGCACATTCACACTGCTGCGATCGCTCCAGACCTCTGCTGCATCACCTTCAGCGGGCTGTCCAAGGCCTACCGCGTCCCCGGATACCGCGCCGGCTGGCTGGTGATCACCGGTCCTCGCTCGGCCAGCGCATCATACCGCGAAGGACTGGAACTCCTCGCCTCACTCCGCCTCTGCGCCAACGTACCGGCGCAGCACGCAATCCAAACCGCATTGGGCGGATACCAGAGCATTGACGACCTAGTACGGCCCGGCGGGCGGCTGCGGTTGCAGCGGGACTACGCCCACAAAGTCCTTAACGAAATTCCCGGACTGGAATGCGTCCAGGCTGGCGGCGCACTCTACCTGTTCGTCCGCATCGACACAGACATGTACCCGTTCGCCAGCGATGAAGACTTCTCATACGAGCTCTTGCATGACCAAAAGCTCCTGGTAACCCACGGCAGCGCCTTCAATTGGTTCGGATCCCAGTATTTCCGTTTCGCCTTTCTGCCCTCACTGGCAGAGATCGAGGACGCCGCCATCAGGCTCAGGACTTTCCTGCGCTCGAGGTCATTGTCGCCCCTGCGTGAGCAACCAAAAAAACCCGAACCAATCGACTCAAAATGATCAAAAAGCAAGAAAAATAGTGATGTCTTGACAGATATCCAACCCTTCTGCCTAATATTCGATAACCAAAGTTTTAGTTCGACCCCGCAATGGAGCATCCCCGAATGAGCGAATCTTTTCCAACCGTGCCCCGGATTACAACCGGTAAAGTTGTAGGCCAACCAGACTTCACGCGCCTGCCGCGGTTCTCTGCGCCCACAACGTTTGCTGCACTGCCGACCCCGGGTGAAGTGTCAGATCTCGATGTCGCCATCGTTGGCGTTCCGTACGATTCCGGCGTCAGCTACAGGCCGGGAACCCGCTTCGGACCAGAACACATCCGCAACGCTTCCAAGCTTCTTCGCCCGTATAACCCCGAAGCGGACTCATGGCCGTTCCAGAGCCAGCAGATTGCAGACTTGGGTGACATCGGAGTCAACCCCTACAACATCGACGAGGCCATCACCTCCATTGAACGATCGATGCGCAGCGTGCTGGAACGCGCACCGAAATTGCTCGTCCTTGGTGGGGACCACAGCATCGCCCTCCCTACATTGCGCGCCCTCCACGCCGTTCACGGGCCAATTGCAGTGGTGCATTTCGACGCTCACCTGGACACCTGGGACACATACTTCAACACTCCTGTTCTCCATGGGACCCCGTTCCGCCGGGCCTCAGAAGAAGGACTTCTGGACCAGGAAGCCTGCATGCACATCGGAACCCGTGGCGGCCTCTACGCACCCGGCGACATGGATGATGACAGGGCTTTGGGGTTCGCTACCGTCCGTTGCGAGGAAATCGAATTCGCCGGCCTTCACGGTGCCATCGAGAAGCTCAAAGCTCGCGTCGGCCAACGACCGGTCTATGTCAGCGTGGATATCGACGTCCTCGATCCCGCCTTCGCTCCGGGCACGGGAACCCCCGAATCCGGCGGTATGACCAGCCGGGAGTTGCTCACCATGCTCAGGTCCATGAAGTCCCTGAACGTTGTTGGCGGCGACATCGTCGAAGTTTCCCCTGCGTACGACCACGCCGACATCACCGGCATAGCAGCGGCACATGTCGGCTACGAGATCCTTTCGGCCATTTCACCTGCCGTGGATCTTTCGGCACTGCGCACCCGCTAGCCCCTCAAAAGAAGGAACATGCACATGACCTATGCACGCAGCGTCCTATCGGTGCCCGGATCATCCCAACGCTTCCTCGACAAAGCCGGCAGCTCAGCTGCTGATGTTGTCATGATCGACTGGGAAGACGGCGTCGGGAACGATGACAAGGGTACAGCGAGGGAACTCACGAACGGCTTTCTCCACGCCCAAGACCCGTCCGCCGGACCCGTGTGGGTTCGCGTCAATGCCACCTATACGGAACATTTCGACCACGACGCAGCGGCCGTCAACCAATGGGCCAATCGTCCCAGCGCAGTGGTGCTTCCCATGGCCACGCTCGAATCGGCAAAGACAGCTCTTGCCCGCCTGGACGGGGTGCCGCTGGTCGCCATGATCGAAACGGCCGTAAGTCTTGAGCAGGCCCCCCACATCGCCAGCCTGGACCGCATCGTCGGCCTGATGTTCGGCGAGTACGATTTTCTGGCCACAATGGCGGCCTCCGGCGCCTCTCGGATGAGTGACACCGGATGGGCCAAGTCCCGTATTATCAACGCCGCTGCCGCCGCTGGCCGATGGTCGATCGCCGGACCCAACGCGGACTTCAGTGACGCCGCAGCTCTTCAGGAGCAGTCACGCCGCGAAGCAAGCCTCGGTTTTGCCGGTAAGCTCTGCATCCACCCCAACCAGATCGGCACAGTCAATGAGGAATTCGGGCCGGCACCTGAATATGTGAGCTGGGCCAAGGACCTCCTTGAAGAAATCGAAAGAGGCAATCACGGGGGCGCGTTCCGGTTCCGCGGCCAGATGGTCGACGCACCAGTGATCGATCGTGCGCGGGCCGCCGTGCGCCTGGCAGGAGCAACCCGATGAGCATCCATGAACCTTTTGGAGAAGAACTCGTACTCGGCGTACCGCTGCCCACTGCACCGGCCATCACTCTTACCGGGGGATTGGCCGCTCAGTACCAGGCCATCACCGGCGACCCCCTGCGTTTGCCCCTCAGTGCGCCATTGTCCGAGCAGGTCACCGGAGGAGACCGCCTAGTCAACCCCGCCTTGGTATTGCAGGTCGCCATCGGTCAATCGACTGTGGCTACCCGCCGCGTCATAGCCAACCTTTTCTACCGCAACGTCCGGCTCCTGCGTCAGGTCCCTGTCGGGACAACCCTAGAAACAACTGTCACGCCCAAGGCTGCAAAACTCGCCCGCCCTGGCGCTGGCGGCGAACGTGCCAAGGTACTCCTGGGCATGACCACCCGTGACCAGTCCGGGAATATCGTCGCGGATTTCGAGCGCCTGGCGCTGATTCCCGTGCAGGACCGCAGCGCCATCGATGAAACCGGCGACATCGGTACGGCCGAAGACCGGCTGAGCCTGGGAGACTACCTGCAGCTCGTCCCCGGGGGTTGGGACCTGTCCGGTCTTCCTGCACCGGCTCTGGTTGCCCAAGGGATCGAAGTTAAGGATCCGCTACGGGAACCAGTGACAGAAGCCCAGACTCTTGTTCGGATCACGCAGAACCTTGCTGCAGCACACCGGGACGTTGCCCGCGGTCAACAGGGCCGCAGACTGGTTTACGGTGGCCACACCGTCGGCCTTGCCCAAGCCTCACTGAGCCGCATCGACCCCGGCATCGCCACCGTGCTGGGCTGGCACTCCTGCGACCACCTAGCGCCCGTGTTCGAAGAGGACCTGCTGAGCTTCTCGGCTGTCCTGGAAGACGTGACCCCGCATAAACAAGGAAACGTCACCGCCTACCGCATTACCGCCACGGCCCACCGGCCGGGTTCCGAGCCCGTTGACGTGCTCTCATGGATCCCCGTCGTGTGGACCGCCTCCAAGACCGATCCCGAAGGAAAGCCATGACCGAAACTCCCCGCCTCCTTGAAGGCATCCGCGTTCTGTCGCTGGAGCAATACATCGCTGGCCCTTACTGCACCTCGATCCTCGCCGACGCCGGTGCCGAAGTCATCAAGATTGAACGCCCCGGTTCCGGAGACCCGCGGCGCAGCTACGAACCCCGCAAAGGAAGCGACGACGACTACATCAGCGGAGGTTTTGCCTCCTACAACCGCGGCAAGAAGTCGATCACGCTGAACTTGGACTCCCCTGAGGACAAGGAACAATTCGCCGTATTGCTCAAGACCGCGGACGTCCTGGTATCCAACCTCCGTCCCGGCGCCCTCGCCCGCCAAGGATTCAGCAGCGAGCAACTGCGCGCCCAGTATCCCCGGCTCGTCATCTGCGAAATCACAGGTTTCGGCGCATCCGGGGGTCCATACGCCAAATGGCCTGCCTTCGACTCGGTGATCCAGGCCATGAGTGGACTCAGCAGCCTCATTGGTCCCTCGGCTGATGCTCCTCCCGGCCTGGCACCCATGTCCACCATGGACCTTCTCGCTGGGATTTGGGGTGCGCTGGGCATCCTGACAGGCCTCGCCGGCCGCGCGACCTCCGGTCAAGGCTGCCATGTCGATACTGCAATGTACGACGTCGGAGCCGCTCTCCTCGAGCGCCCCCTGACCTTGCACGAATTCACCGGAGCCGTGCCCACCCGCGGCGCGGACGAGTTCAGCCCGGTCGGGGCCTTCCGTGCCGCGGATGGTGGATGGATCTCTATCGTCATCCCCACCGACGATATGTGGCAGCGGTGCTGCAAAGCCATGGAACGCCCCGAGCTGGCCAGCGATCCGGACCTGGACACCGTCCTAAAGCGTGCCGGAAATATGAAAACCCATATCGTGCCCGCCTTGGAAGCATGGGCTGCGGAGGGCAAACTCTCACGCGAAGAAGCAACCGCAAAACTTCGGGACGCAGGCCAGCCAGCCGGTGCCGTGCAAACCATCGAAGATGTCCGCAACTGCCCGCAGTTAGCGCATCGGAATCTTTTTACCCCACTGGAAGACACCCGCGCTTCCCATCGCGACGGTGCACCGCTGATGCTCCCCCGATCCCCGTTGGTCTTCGACGGCAAATCCGCACGGCCCGGCCCGGTCCCGGACCTGGGGCAGCACAACGGCGAACTGCTGCACTCCCTCGTCAAAGGCGCTCTGACATGAGCACCCAGGCTATCCCGGCCCTGGAACGACTGGGATCCTTCGCCCTGGAAATGGCCGCTCGCCTCAAGAACGAGCACTGGAGCCTGCCCAGCGCATGCCCGGGCTGGTCCGTTCATGATGTCTTCATTCACTTAACATCCACCCTCCGAGAAGTGGTGGAGCCTGAATCGCTGCCTTCTCCGGTCAGTGGCGACCTTGAAGCCACCAATGACAAACACGTCGAACACTTCCGCGCGCAGTCACCGCAGCAGACAGTCATGGACTACAAGGCGTTGCTGCCATTGGCCCTGCCCGCCCTGCGGCATATGCAGACCCCCGCAGCCCGGGACCTCCTGGTTGATTTTGACAACGCCGGTAAGTACCCAGCCCACCTCATCGCAGACTCTCTGGTGTTCGACCACTACTGCCACCTCCGCCACGATCTGATCGAACCCCGCGGTCCCCTGGAAATCCCACAGATCGCCCCCCTCAGAGAATTCCTCGAACCATCCATAAAGTGGCTCATGGCCGGGCTGCCGCAAATGTCCCCCTCCACCTTGGCAAGCCAACTTGCAGAACCCGTCCGGTTGTTCCTCAGCGGGGAGGGTGGCAGCTCGTGGATATTGCGCCGGTCCGCGGACGGAGCTGTCAGCGCCGAGCACACTGATAAACACGAAACCGCAGCGGCCACCATCATTTCCGATGCCGATGCCTTCATCCTTTGGGCTACCGGACGCGTCGGCCTCCCTGAGGCGGCAAACCTGCTGGCCATCCGCGGCAATCGTGAACTCGGCCGCCGAGTACAACAACACATCCACGTCTACTGAACAGCCGACAGGCATCACTCCTAGGAGAAAACATGACTCCCCGCACCGTAGTAATCACCGGAGCATCCTCCGGCATCGGCTTGGCAACCGCTCAGAAATTCCTCGACAACAATGACAACGTCATCGTCCTGGACCGCAACGCCTGTCCGCTGGACGTTCAAACCATCACCGTTAACCTGGCCGATTCGGCTTCAATTGCTGCAGCTGTCGACGCCCTGCCCGACGCCATCGACATCCTGTGCAACGTCGCTGGGGTTGCCGGCACGGCCGGATCCCGCACCGTGTTGTCCGTGAACTTCCTCGGTATCCGTGAACTGATCGAGAAGGCGGCCCCGAAAATCACCCCCGGTGGGTCGGTAGTCAACGTCGCCTCTACCTCCGGGTGGTACTGGCGGGACCACCTCGAAGAAGTAACCTCCCTCATCCAAGCCCCCGACGTCGAATCTGCCCTCAAAGCCCTCAACCTCTCCGAAGATGACGGCTACCTTGCGTACAACCGCGCCAAGGAAGCAGCGGTGGTGTGGACCATTCTGGCAGCGCAAAAATACTTTGGACGCTTCCGGGTCAACTCGGTCAGCCCCGGCCCGGTACAGACACCGCTGCTGGATTCCTTCTACGAATCCATGGGCGCCGAAGAGCTCGACCCGATCGTCCAACGCTCCGGCCGGCCGGGAACGCCCACGGAAATCGCCAACGTCGCCTGGTTCCTGACCACGCCCGAGTCGCACTGGATCAACGGTACCGATCTCGTTGCTGACTTCGGTGCCGAAGCATTCCTGGCAATTCAGGACAAGGCCCCACGTCTGGCGGCCGACCACCAGCCTGTCTAAGCGACAGACCACCCAGATTCCCAGAGCGTAATAGGAAAAACCATGACAGAATCTTTTACCGGCCCCAGCGGCCTGTTCATCGACGGCGGATTCCGCCGCGCCTCCGACGGCGCCGTTTTCCCGGTGGAGGATCCAGCCACCGGCAAAACCATCGTCGACGTCGCAAACGGCTCCATCAGTGACGGCCTCGCAGCCGCAGAAGCGGCGCAGAAGGCGCTAAAACCGTGGGGAGCCTTGACGCCTCGCCAGCGCGCCGAGGTGCTCCGGTCCGCCTTCGAGGTCCTCACAGCTCACCGCGAAGAAATCGCGAGCCTGATCGTCGCCGAAAACGGTAAGGCGCGTGCCGACGCTCTCGCCGAAGCAGACTACGCTGCCGAGTTCTTCCGCTGGTTTAGCGAAGAGGCAGTACGGCTCCCTGGCTCTCTCCGTGAGTCCCCCACCGGAAACCGGCGCATCATGGAGATTTCCCAGCCTGTCGGCGTCGTTCTGGCGATTACCCCGTGGAACCTGCCCGCCGCCATGATCACCCGCAAGGTTGCCCCCGCGTTGGCGGCAGGCTGTACCGTCGTCGTCAAACCCTCCAACCAGACACCCCTGACGGCTCTGAGAATCGCCGAGTTACTGACTCAGGCTGGAGTGCCCAACGGCGCGCTCAACATCGTCCCGACCCGCAGGGACAAGGAAGTCGTTGCAGCTTTGATCGACTCCAGCCCGGTTCAAATGCTCTCCTTCACCGGTTCCACTCAAGTGGGTCGCCAACTGCTTAATCAGGCCAGCGGACGGGTGCTCAACACTGGTATGGAGCTGGGCGGCAACGCGCCCTTCATCATCTTTGAGGACGCCGACGTCGACAAAGCCGTCGAAGCTGCAATGACTGCAAAAATGCGCCACAACGCCGAAGCCTGCACCGCAGCCAACCGCTTCTACGTTCATGACGCCATCCGTGAGGAATTCACCAACAAATTCGTCAAGGCCATGGAAGCCCTGCGCCTTGGCCCGGGCAGCGACGCCTCCACTGAAGTCGGACCTCTCGCCAGCAAGGCCGCCTTGGAAGGCCTGAGAGAAGCCGTGGCGTCTGCCATCGAGGCCGGAGCCGAGCGTGCCACCAGTACAGAGGTGCCGGCCGGCCCCGGCTACTACTTCGCTCCCACCGTGCTGACCAACGTAGCGCCCGACGCCGACATCTTGAACCACGAGCTCTTCGGCCCCGTCGCCCCAGTAGTGGGCTTCTCCGATGAAGACCACGTGGTCACCATGGCCAACGCGACGGACATGGGACTCGGTTCCTACGTCTTCAGCGCCGACCTGGCCAGGGCGCTGCGCGTCGCCGAACGAGTCCATGCCGGCATGGTGGGCGTGAACACCGGCATCTTCTCGGACCCCGCTGCACCCTTCGGCGGTGTAAAGCAAAGCGGCATCGGCCGTGAAGGCGGGCATCACGGAATTCACGAATTCCTCGAAACCAAGTACATCGCCGTCCAGTGGTAACAGAAAACGTCAGGAGAACCCCCATGAACAGCATCACCGGCGGCCCCGCCATCTCGCAGCAACGGATTGTGCGCACCCAGATTCCGGGCCCCAATTCCCTCAAGCTCCAAAACCGACGTGCCGAGGCCGTCACCTCGGCGATCCCCTCCGTGCTGCCCATTTATGTCACAGCAGCTGGTGGCGGAATCCTGGTCGACGCCGATGGGAACCAGCTGATCGATCTGGCCTCAGGGGTGGGAGTGTCCACTGTCGGCAACGCCAACCCCAAAGTCGTCGAGGCGGTCACCCGGCAAATCAACGCATTCACGCACACCGCATTCTTCGTTACTCCCTACGAGGGGTACGTCGAGGTGTGCGAGAAACTCAACAGCATCACACCTGGCACACACGCCAAACGGACTGCCCTGTTCAATTCCGGCTCCGAAGCTGTGGAGAACGCCGTTAAAGTCGCTAGGAAGGCTACTGGCCGGCAAGCAATTGTCGTGCTTGAGCACGCCTACCACGGACGCACCAACCTGACCTTGGCCATGACAGCGAAAGCCGCACCCTTCAAACTTGGTTTCGGGCCCCTCGCCAGCGAAATTTACCGAGTGCCGGCGTCCTACCCTTACCGGGACGGCCTCTCCGGGGAAGAGGCGGCAACCCTGGTCATCAATGCCATAGAATCCCGCATCGGTGCTACCGAAGTGGCGGCAATCGTGGTGGAACCCATCCAAGGCGAGGGCGGATTTATTGTTCCCGCGCCCGGTTACCTCACCGCACTCCAGTCGTACGCGCATACCAACGGCATTCTGATCATCGCCGACGAAGTACAAAGCGGCACCGGCCGCACCGGCGACTGGTTCGCCTCAGAACATGAGCAGATTGTTCCCGACCTCATGGCTATCGGTAAGGGCGTGGGAGGCGGACTACCCCTGTCAGCGGTCACCGGCCGCGCCGAACTCATGGACGCCGTCCAACCTGGCGGCCTCGGCGGAACTTACAGCGGCAATCCAGCAGCCTGCGCCTCGGCTTTGGCGGCAATCGCGGAAATCACCGATAACGGGCTCCTTGAAGCTGCCAGGAAAATCGGTGAGACAGCAATCAGCAGGTTCGCCACGGCGCAAAAGCTCCCCGGTTCGCCCATCGGGGACATCCGCGGACGCGGTGCCATGATAGCCATCGAACTCGTCCTCCCTGGAACAAAGACACCTGCGCCGGACCTGGCCCGGGCGGCGGCACGGCTCTGCCACGAACAAGGCGTTCTCGTCCTCGTCACTGGAACGCACGGCAACGTCATTCGACTGTTGCCGCCCTTGGTGATCGGGCAAGACCTCCTCCAAGACGGGCTGGACGTTCTTATCGAGGCACTTTCCATTGCAACGGCACAGACCCTTGGAGAAAACAAATGACCCACATCACTGACGCGGCGCACCTTGCAGAGTCCGCGTCCAGCCAAGCTATATTCGACTACCCCGTCCAGAGCTTCATCAACGGGGAAACGTATGCATCGACGGGCGGGACTTATCTCAACATCATCGATCCGGGCACCGGGCAAGTCATTGGTGAACTCGCCGATTCGGGTGCCGGCGACGTTGACGCAGCCGTCGCTGCCGCGCGCGCGGCCTTCAAAGACGGCCGTTGGTCCGAAGTCGATCCCGAAGAACGTGAGCGTATTCTCTTCCGGCTTGCCGACCTAGTGGAGCGTGATGCCGAGATCCTCAGTGAAATTGAGGCCCGAGACACCGGAAAGCCCTTGGCCGAAGCACGACTGGACATCGCCGAAGCTGCATCCGTACTGCGCTACTTCGCCGGTTGGTGCACTAAAGCGTCCGGGACCGTTGTCCCCGCACCGCGAGAGTATTTCGCAACCACCACCCGCGAACCACTGGGCGTCTGTGCGGCCATCACCCCATGGAACTACCCACTGCCCATCCTCACCTACAAGGTTGGTCCGGCCTTGGCCTTCGGCAACACGGTAGTCGCCAAACCATCCGAGCTCGCCTCGGCGTCCAGCGTCCTTCTGGCACACCTTGCCTACGAAGCCGGCGTGCCTGCTGGAGTATTCAACGTGGTGACTGGAGGGAGAACGGCCGGAGAAGCTCTCTCCGCCTCCACGGATGTCGACAAGATTGCGTTCACAGGCTCGACCGCAACCGGCAAGGCCATACTCCGGGCAGCTGCAGAGACCCTGACACCTGCAACCGTGGAGCTGGGCGGCAAGAGCGCCCAAGTCATTTTTGAGGACGCTGATCTTGAAGCTGCCGTTGAGGGTGTCGCGGCCGGAATCTGGACCAACGCAGGACAAATCTGCATCGCCGGCAGCCGAGTTCTGGTTCAGGAAAGCATTAAGGAAAAATTCCTCAAAGCCCTGACCGAGCGCACCGGCAAGCTCTCACTCGGACACTCCATGGATCCAGGAGCCGACATCGGGCCAGTGATCTCAGAAGGTCAACTGAAGAAAATCAAATCCTTCCTCACCGAAGCTCAACAAGCGGGCGCATCGGTCTCGACCAGTAGTACGACCGTTCCCGATCACGGCTTCTTCCTGGCTCCGACAATCGTCTCTGGCATCCCCGCAGGTCACCCGCTGGCGAGCCAGGAGGTCTTTGGCCCGGTGCTAGCCATCGATACGTTCACGGATGAGCAGGACGCCGTGGAGAAGGCTAACTCCACAGAATACGGACTCGCAGCTGGGCTGTGGACCAAGGACGTCTCCCGGGTTCACCGCATCACTCGGAAGCTGGAAGCCGGTACCGTCTGGGCCAACACCTACGGCGTCTTCCACCCCACCCTCCCCTTCGGAGGTATGAAGGCATCCGGATTCGGGCGTGAACTCGGTCCCCAAGCCGTGGAGCACTACACCCACTCCAAAACATCAGTCCTTCATTTGGCCCCCTAGGCGCCTACGCGAGTACCAAGCAAGGTGGCATTTGAGAAAATGCCACCTTGCCGGTGCTTAACTTGATATATTTTCAGGAGCACCAGCGCCCAAACTCAAGGAGATGATCGGTGACGACCGAAACAGCCCGAATCGGAGCAGCAGCACAGCATCCATCGGTGACGCTCGACCCCGTTGACCTGGCCTTGATCGATCTGCTTCGTGAGGACGGCCGAGCCACTTTCTCCGATATGGGCAACGAGGTCAGCCTCTCAGGGGAAGCCATTCGGCATCGAATTGACAGGCTTGAACGCGGCGGCGTCATCAAGGTAGTCGGTAGCGTATCTCCAGAGGTTCTCGGTTATAGGACGTTCGCTGGTGTCGCCATTAATGTCAGTACGTCTGCCCGGGAAGTGGCCGAACACCTTGCAGCGTTCCCGGCTACAGACTTTGTCGTCTCCACCGCCGGGGACTTCGATATCCTCGTCGAAGTCGTATGCAAAGACGACGACGAACTGCTGCAGGTCCTCGATGAGATCCGGGCCGTTCACGGCGTTCAAAGCTGCCAGACCTTCCTCTACCTCTCTTTTGAAAAGTACGGATACGACACTTCAGGTGGCTTGGGAGGCGGCCGCAGACTGAACATGAGTTCACAGCAGGAAGCGCTCACACTCGACCAGGCAGACATGTCGATTATTCAGGCCCTTCGAGAGGACGGCCGCGCTTCATACACCGACCTCGCCGCCGTTTCAGGGCTGACCTACCCCAGCGCCCGGCGACGGGTACTACGACTGCTGGACACGGGCGTTCTGCACATCAACACCATGGTGAACCGCCTGCTGTCACAAGGCCAAGTACAAGCGGGGATTGGCGTCACCGTGTCAGGCGACATCCGCGCGGCAGCCAAGGATCTCGCAGAGCACCCCGAAGTGGGCATGATCATCACTACCAGCGGTCGGCACGATCTCATGCTCGAAGTGACCTGCAGGGACAAAGCAGACCTTGCAGACTTTGTCGGATCCCGCCTGCGGTCTATCCAATCAGTAGTAGGAACACACACCTACACCTATCTTCATATCCACAAGCTGCCCTACACCTGGTCCGGCCTTACCTAAGCCGTACGCCCCGCACGAGACCAAACTTGTCAGACAGCTAGATAGCCCCTCCTTCGGGAGCGTTCTCCTGGTTGGCTACCCCCATGCCACACAGTGGCACCAGACTCCGGGATTCGTGTCCGGACGGCAAGCAGGACACTGCCAAAAGGCTGCCAGGGCCTCAGCGAGCCCGAAAGTCGGTCATAGGCAAAGAAGCCGTCATGCTGATTTCAGTGTTGACCTCAGGCTAGATCAGGGCCGTTTGCGCTCAGGATTAGGGCCAGCATTGCCGATACCGCTCATGGCGCGTGTCCAAACGCGCCTCCCGAAGATCGGTATAGCGGGCAATGCGCCGCTCGACCGCGCGCTTGGCATGCCTGTATGCATTCCGGGGATGCGCGCGCGGGCGCTGATACCCATGAAAGTCTATGGCGCTTCCAGGGAGCTGAGCCCCTTCCATCGAGGCACGGATGCCAGCCAGGCTACGGAAGCGCGACCACTAGCTAATCGTAACGATGCGAGCAATCATCAGGCAGACGCAAGCACATATGATCAATAATCCATCTATTTCTTGAGCTTATGAAAAAAACCCTTGTGATTGGTGTCATAACCGAGTACGGTAGCTGAAGCAAGATCCCCTCTGCGCCTCAAATCCGGCTTCCCTTGGAGCGGTCACCGTAGACTGCTGGCCATAGCGGCCTCCGGATACAGAAATACTGAAAGGCCCCCCAAATGTCCCACCCATCACCACGTGCTACCCCGGCTGGAAGCGCAACGCTTAAACGTCAGTTCAGGATGCGCGATGCATTCACCCTGGCATTCGTCTTTATCTCCCCCATCGTTGCCCTCTACGCCGTTTTCGGCTTGGTCATGCAGGCTGCCGGGCCGGCAGGATGGTGGGCGTTCGCCATCGTTCTCGTTCTCCAGCTCCTTATTGCGTTGAGCCTTGGCGTATTGGTTTCCCGGTGGCCGTTCCAAGGTGGCAGTTACCAGTGGGCCCGGCGTCTCGTCGGGGAAAACTACGGTTGGGCGGCGGGCTGGGCCTACATCTGGACTATTGTCATCGTGATAGCGAGCAATGCTTATGCCATTGCGAGTTTCATACCGCCTCTGTTGAGCATCCCTGAGTTCACCCTGCCCGAACACATTCTCGTGGCTCTCGGTATTCTCGTTCTGACGACCGGGCTCAACCTGATAGGTCCGGTCGTATTGAAGATTCTCACTCGGCTCAGCTTGGCCGCTGAAGTTATCGGATCGATCGTTCTGGCAACTGTGCTGCTCATTTGGCACCGCGAGCAACCTTTCGACATCCTCTTCACCTCAGGCGGAGCGGCCGACGGCGACTATCTCTGGGGCGGATTTATCCTTGCGATCGGATTCGTAGGCTTCGGGTTCGCGGGATTTGAGACTGTCTGCAGCATGGCCGAAGAAATCGAGAATCCCGAGAAGAACCTGCCTAAGGCGATTGTCGGCGCCCTTGCCACCATCGGAATCGTCGTTCTTTACTCCTCACTTGCGCTGGTCCTGTCAACCCCTGACTTTGGGGCTGTGATTGCAGGAGCCATCGTCGACCCTGCCGCCAACAACATCACCGAAGCGCTCGGCCCTGGTATCGCCCAACCATTCTTTGCCCTGGTTATCATTGGTTTCGCGGCCTCCATGCTTACCGCCCAAACCAGCATTTCACGCGTTATCTGGTCCTTTTCGCGAGATGGCGTCTTGCCTGCCTCCAAGTTCTTGTCCAAGCTCTCGAACAAGCACCGCACACCGAACCGTGCGATCATCGTGGTTGGCCTGCTCGCTGTTGTGATCACACTCCTGGCCTTCTCCGAGCAGGTCTACGCAACGCTCATCGCAGCCGCGGCCGGCGGCTTCTTCGTAACCATGGGGCTCGTAGTGGTCGCATTGCTTGTACGGATCGTGAGCAAGAAATGGCACCACGGACCGTTCACCTTGGGCGCCTTCACCCTCCCAGTGGTCATCGGCGCAGCGGGTTGGATCATCTTCGAGATCATCAATCTCGCATGGCCTCGCAACCCTGGCGACGAACTGCCCTGGTATGTCTCATGGTCAGTACCGATCGGTCTGGCTGGCATCGCCCTTGTCGGCCTCTTGGTATGGCTCTCAGTCCGGGACAGAATCCGCAACGTCAACCAAGATCTGCACGAACACCATGAGATCGCAGGGGAAGAAGATTCCCAGACCACGGGGTACATCGCAGCCCCCAAGTAGTCATTGCTTTCCAGGCTGTTGAACATTCGATGATGCAACAGTTATAGGAACGACATACGCCAGGCGGGAACGGCGTTCGCAAAGCAGATCGTTCCGGAGGGAAGGGCACTACCCTCCAGAGTGGTCACCGCGTCGGCGGCTCCTCACAGCGGGGCCGCCGACGTACTTTAACTACCCACAGGGTGCTGGCTTGCAGAGTGACTTGCTGCTAAGCCAAATCGAACTCTGGCTAGGCCTATTCTCGAGCCCCAACAAATGTTCCTCAGTTGAAACTGCTGTGTAATCAACCGCCGGGAGGTTGTGGCGGACATGTAGAAGGTCAGATCCAGTAGACCGAGCCGTATCGAACACAGCTGTCATTCTGAGGCGCTTGATGTCGCCAAATCGAGCACCACTCCGCAGCATTGAATGCAGCCGGCGAAGGGGTCTTCTACAAGCCCCTGCCTCAGGATGAGGCGCGGCTGCGTGATCTGTTCACCGGCAGCAGCAGCTAGGCAGGGTGCTCGTGATTGTCGACCAGCCCAACACCATCGCCGCTCTTCCGATAGCCATGGCCAGGGACTGCGGCTGTGCCGGTACATGCCCGGTCTGACGTTACGTAAAGCCGCTGACCTGCCGCAAAAGTCCAAGACGGACGCGCGGGATGCATTCATCATCGCTGCGACGGCTCGTGGACCGCCACACACGCTGCGGGCCGTTGACCGGGACAGCGAGGTGCTCGCAGCGCCGAAGGTGCTCTCCGGATTCGACGCTGATCCTACCTATGAGTGCACCAAGGCGGTCAACCGGCCGTGGTCGCTGCTGCTTCAGCTTTCCCCACCCCGTAATGCGACTTCCCGGGGACAGCCAATGACCCGGTCTTTGATCGTGGAGCCGTTCATCAAATACGCCGGACCGACCGACCTGCGGGCCGCCGGGCGATCCAACGTGTTGCGCAAGGATCCGGTGAGCCTGGTTGATGCCACATTCACGGCGCTGGGCGAGCAGACAGTCACCGTGAATGGCACCGAAGCCGCCGAATTGGTCAGCGCCCGCGTCGCGGGGCAGATCAAGGAGCTCAAACACCAGCCAGCCATTGTGGCCAAGGAAGTCGAGAAGCTTCTCGATGCCTTCCCTCTTTCCCAGGACCTGATGTGCATGCCGGGAGTCTGCATCAAGACCAGAGCGACGATACTCCTGACCATCGGCGATGCCGGCACCTTCACTCCTCCCGGGCATCTCGCCGCATACGCAGCCATCGAGCCCGGCACACGGCGCTCCGGCCCCTCGAACGCCGTGAATTCCCAGCACGTGGTGCAGCAGGTTCATAAACCAACGGAATGTTTCGGGTACTGCCTGCTTCGCGTTCGAGGGTGCAAATGCAATCTACGATGCGCGGGCGGCGACCAGCTCCTTCGAATCGAGACGGGCATACCCACGCCGTCACTGACACAAGGTTATCAGGTCATCTAGCAAGACGCTGCGCTTTAGTGTATCGATACACTAAAAACGATGTTGAAATTTACCTTGATTTAAAGGGTTTTCAGTGCCTACAGTAATCCAAGCGAAGGTGATGAGTGTATCGGTTCACTGAGTATTCAAGTGCCACTGGCCGCAGTACCGACCTCCACTGATAGCTACCTTGTTCGCACCTTGGACGTTTGGCGTCCCGTATATCCACTCGAAGGCGAGTCATGTCACAAAAAGTTCAAATTCCCCGAAGAGTATGGTTCCGCTCTGGCGTAGCGGGCATGGCGTCGTACCTGGACGCTGCAGCAATCGTGTCCACAGGAACCGCGCTCGTTCTTTACCAAGAACCCTTCGGATTGACGCCGGGCGCCATTGGATTGCTCTCGTCGCTCCTCACACTGTCGATTGCCGCCGGAGCACTAGTCGGTGGCAACCTAGGTGACAGATTCGGCCGCCGCAAAGTCTTCACAGCAACAATGATCTTGCTGGTTCTCGGCGCTACTCTCCTGGCAGCGGCTCCGGCTGCGGAGTTCCTGTACGTCGGAGTGGTGGCATTGGGATTTGCCGCTGGCGCCGACTTGCCGGTTTCGCTTGCTCTGATTTCTGAAGAGGCACCGGAGGGTGCTCGTGGAAAGCTCGTGGCGTTCAGTCAAGTCTTCTGGTATCTGGGCTTGATCGCGGCACAGTCGGTCGGAATTCTCGCCGGAGGACTTGGCGAGTTTGGTGCGCGGATCCTCTACGGTCATGTCGTCGTCGTCGGCATCATAGTACTCGTTCTACGCCTCCGGGTTCCTGAATCCCGCCAATGGATGGAAGCAAAAAACCGCGTACGAAAAGACCCGAGCGATGGGGTCAAATTCTCGACATTCAAGCAGCTGTTCAAGAAGCCCCTTCTCATCTCCTTTGTTGCCTTGGCCCTGTTTTACTCGACCATGAACGTTGCGGCCAACACCAAGGGCCAATTCGGCGTTTACATGTATGTGAAGGTCGCCGGAACCACTGTGCAGACTGCCTCCGCTATTATGCTTAGCCTGCTGCTGGTCAGCACTACCTTTGCAATTATCTTCATGCGTCTGGTCGACGGACCCCACCGCATGCGTTGGTTTGCCTTGGGCATTGCGTTTACCGCTGCCCAATTCACTATTCCTGCAGTCTTCGGTATCACCGTCTGGACACTGGCGCTGGGCTACGCCTTCGGGACCATGGGAATGGCATTCGCGTTCGAAGGCATCTTCAAGGTCTGGACTCAGGAGTCATTTCCTACCCTCATGCGCAGCACTGCTCAGGGCGCCATTCTCGCTATCGCACGCGTTATTGCCGCAGCGGTGGCGCTCTGGACTCCTACGCTCCTCGCCGCTGGTCCAAACATACTCTTTGCAACCCTGGCGGTACTTGCCCTGGGTGCTGGCGCGATCGGCGTCTGGATACATCGCCTTCCCAAACCCGGGGCTGAAACGACAGCACCCCGGCCCGCATCAGAATTGACCCGCTAAACCACTTATCAACGTACCTCCAAGAAAGGCACAATCTGGATGAGGACCTCAAATGCCCAGATGATCGCGGCCAAGGACGACTTCGCAGGCGCCCCCCTTTTTCGTAAAGAATTTCGGTTGGTGCAAGGGCACGGCGGCCCAGTTCGGGCTGATCTTCGAGCAACGGCTTTCGGCATCTTCGAGGCCTGGGTTAACGGAAAACCGGCAGGAGAGGACGTCCTCAGTCCGGGTTGGAGCTCCTACGAGTGGCGCCTCAAGTACCGAAGCTACGATGTTCTACCCCTGCTTGAAGAGACCAGCGTCATCGGGGCCTCAATCGGCAATGGCTGGTACCGTGGCCGCCTCGGTATAAATGGTGTAGACAACAACTACGGCGACGAGCTCGGTTTCTGGGCGCACTTAGACATCGAGTACGACGACGGATTCGTCCAAACGGTGACTACCGACGACACGTGGCTTGCTGGGCCCTCGGCTACTCTCTCAAATGACCTCTATGACGGTCAATTAATAGACGCCCGGCGCCAAGACCCTTCCTGGATGCTCCCGGGCTATCAGAACACAAAGTGGACAACAGTACACACACTGGACCTCGACCCAAGCCGGCTCGTGGCACCCTTGGGCCCGTCGACAGTGAGACACGAGGTCCTGCCCCCAATCCATATCTGGCCCAGGCCTCATGGCAAGCACCTCATCGATTTCGGTCAGAATCTGGTGGGCTGGGTGAGATTCCATGTTCGGGGCTCTCGGGGCGACACCATTACTATTCGCTATGCCGAAGAAATCGAACATGGTGAACTCGCAACGCGCCCGCTTCGCAGCGCCAAAGCAACGGACGCCGTGATCCTCTCGGGCGGTGACGATTTTTTCGAGCCAACCCTTACCTTCCATGGGTTCCGCTACATCGAAGTCGAGGGGTGGCCCGGTGAGCTATCCAAGGAATCGCTGGAAGCCGTAGTCGTCCATAGTGCACTTGAACGGACGGGAACGTTCGAATGCTCTAACGAACTCATCAACAAATTGCACCGGAATGTCGTTTGGGGACTCAAAGGGAACTTTCTGGATCTGCCCACTGACTGCCCCCAACGCGACGAACGTCTCGGATGGACAGGAGACATCGCTGTTTTTGGACCCACCGCAGCCTATCTCTATGACGTGAAGGATTTCCTCGGCGATTGGCTCCAAGACCTCGCCAAAGAACAGCAAGCGCAAGGTGGCCTCGTGCCATTCGTAGTACCGGACATCTTCAAATTCGGCCGCCTAAAGATCAGCCTTCCCACGTCCGCGGCTTCCACAGCTGTTTGGAGCGATGCGGCTGTGTGGCTGCCCTGGACTCTTTGGGAAGCCTACGGCGACAAGGGCGTCCTTGTCCGACAGTACGACTCAATGAGTTCCCACACCCGCTACGTCGAACAGTTGTTATCAAGCAACGGACTGTGGGATCAAGGCTTCCAATTCGGCGACTGGCTCGACCCCGACGCGCCGCCGCAGAAACCGGCAGCCGCCAAGGCCGATCCAGGCGTTGTGGCCACCATCTGCCTCTATCGGACAGCTACGCTGATGGCCAAGACTGCAGAGCTGCTCGACCACACAGACGACGCTGCGCATTTCGGTAAACTAGCTGCCCGCACTCAGCAGGCTTTTGCCGAGAACTATCTCGAGTCCGACGGCCGCATTGCCAGCGACAGCACCACCGCATATACCTTGGCGATAACCTTCGACATCCTTCCGGATGACTCGGCACGCCGCTCTGCCGGTGAACGCCTCTCGGAACTTGTTCGGGCAAACAACTACCGAATTTCCACTGGTTTCGCAGGAACCCCCTACATCACCTGGGCGCTATCTGAATCTGGCTTCATCGAGGACGCCTACAAACTGCTGCTCGAAGAGCAATGCCCTTCCTGGCTCTACCCCGTGACCATGGGTGCGACCACGATCTGGGAGCGATGGGATTCAAAACTGCCGGACGGGTCGATCAACCCTGGCACTATGACCAGCTTCAATCACTACGCTTTCGGCTCGGTCGCGGACTGGCTGCACCAAGTCGTTGGTGGAATCAGCCCCGCAGCTCCTGGCTACGCCAAGGTACGCATCGCTCCGAAGCCAGGTCCGGGCATTCAGTACGCAAAGTCTTCCCTGAAAACCCCCAACGGGCCGATAAGCGTCGAATGGAACGTTGCCGACGACCTGATGAAACTATCCCTGGACCTTCCAGCGGATCTGACAGCGGAGGTCGAACTCCCATCATGTCCTTCGTTCACCATCACCGGGGGCCACCATGAGTTCTCTACCGCATTGCCTGCAAAGGCATTGAGTTCCGTCTAAATCCCTAGGCAAATGAGAGTATAGAGAGGTCCGCCCGGTCGCCTGATGATTGTCAGGCAACCGGCGGCCCCTCAGCCAACACGCCTCGGGCGTGCTCAAATAGAAGTGAATTCGAGGAGCCGGCCCGGAAGGCGATATCAGCCCGGCAATCTGAGAAACAATAGGGAGAACATGGGTAAGGTCGCCATAGGGCACGTGGCAGAGGCCGCCGGTGTGTCCAAAACCACAATTTCCAATTATTTCAATGCGCCAGAGAAGATATCGCCGGCAGTTCGTGCGCGAATCGGTGTTGCTATAGAAACTTTGGGCTACGTGAGAAGCGACGCTGCACGTCAACTCCGGGCAGGACGAAGTACGGTGATCGGCTACGTTGTTTTTGAAGTTGGCAATACGTACTTCTCAGACATCGCCCAAGCAGTAGAACAACGTGCGGCCGAGGCCGGTCTTCACGTCCTCATCGCCAACAACGCGGCTGACCGGAAACGCGAACGCGCCTATCTCGACCTATTCGCCGCCCAACAGGTGCGCGGTGTCATAGTTGCCCCGCTGGACAACATCGAACCCCAGCTCGAGACCTTACGGAAAAGGGGGATTCCATCCGTAATGACAGGTCGAAAAGCTGAAACATCATCCCAGCCATCAGTCTCTGTCGACGATGCCTTAGGCGGGTATCTCGCCGCTAAGCACCTCATTGGCAGAGGATGCAAATCGCTGGCGTTCGTTGGTGGACCTCTTGACCTTCAGCAGATCCACGAGCGCCTACAGGGCGCCGCCAAGGCCGTTGGGGAAGCTGAGGACGTTGTACTTGAAATTCACACAGTCGAGGAGAGGACCGTGGCAGCGGGAAGGACAGCTGCTGCCCAACTAGTAAACCGACCCGCTGCGAAGATTCCCGACGGTATTTTCGCAGCCAACGATTTTCTCGGCATTGGCCTTATTGATGGAATCCACAAGTCAACTAGGCTGCGTGTCCCCAACGACATCGCTGTAATCGGCTTTGACGACCTGGATGTGGCCGCCTCTGGAGCGGTTCCGCTCACAACAATGCACACCCCACCTTTCGACTACGGACGAGCCATTGTCGAACTACTGCTCTCCGAACTCGGAGAACTGCCAGCACCAGAAACAAGGCATATCGTCTTTGAGCCCACGCTTATTCAGAGGGCCTCTAGCTGAGTTTCTGCCCCACGGAACCATGCTGCATTTACGGCTCGCCGCCGCAGGCCTCGCTGAATTACTCGGAGGTACCCCCCCAACAAGTCGAAAATGCTGCAGAAATTGCCATGGAACGCAACCTTGGCCTGACCTGCGACCCCATCGGCGGCCTGGTACAAGTCCCCTGCATTGAACTCAACGCCATAGCCGCAAACAAAGCGATCAACGCAGCCCGCATGGCACTCCGCGGTGACGGGCAGCATCACGTCACTCTCGATCAAGTCATCGAAACCATGCGACAAACAGGCATGGATATGAGCGACAAGTATAAGGAAACCGCAATGGGCGGATTGGCCGTAAACGTTCCCCTCTGCTGATGCGGTACCCGCGTCACCCCATGGCTCGCCCCTAAAGAGCTTGGAGGGCGTCACTCTGATGCCGTGACTAAACTTCCGGTGGTGGGACATACTGTCGATCTTTCGAGATCAGCCACGAGTATCGCTTCGACTTGTTACACATCATCTGGACGAGCGGGTTCGCCGCCAGTGCCCAGTCAGTCCAATACGGCGTGGATGAAGGCCTTGCCAGGGTTGTGAATCAGACGTCGGGGTTTAGTTGCGCTGATCTGACCCGAGCGCATCTTCAACTCCTGATGTACAAAGCCGAAATAGCCGGGTTCTTCAATGGCAATGTCTTACTACTGACTCCAACTACTTCCAGCCCTTCCTTCACGACCGGCACGACAACCCCGAAAACGTGAACGGAGTTACGGCCAACTATCTGGACGGGGCTTGGTTCACTAATGCCCTCAACCTCAGTGAACGTCCACCGGTCGCACTCCCCCATGGCTCTACCCCCGCAGGACTGTCCATGCAAATCCAGCTCGTGTTGCAACACGACCCCGAGGTAAGGCTGATCTCCGCCGCTCCCGGACCGAATAATCCTTTGGGATGCCACAGCTTGCAGAAGCATGCAGCCCGCTCCAGGTTAGGAAGCGGACGAGCACGCGGAACCAGCGGGCATAGTCTTTTGGCCCTCCCGCCGCTTCTCGGGCGAGAACATTAGATTAAAGCTGCAGCGGGTGGTTCCGAGCCATCTTCCCGAGAAGCGTTGGAAGCAGGCAAACCAGATACCTAGCGCGCCAAGACGTGCCCTGCCTATATGGGGACGTGCAGGTGTCCGTGCTGAAGAACGTATGCGCCTGTTGATTCCGCCATGCACAAGTACCGACCAGAGAGCGCGCTTTGGCAGCTCGACGGAAGCGCCTACCCTTCCGGGCGGTTGGGTTGCACAGGCACCTCGAACCCTCGAAGATGTCACCGCACACGGTACCGTTGAGTCGCTGGAACCAGCAGAGACCATACTTCTTCTGCCCTGAAGGCTCAACATTTCACGGCGGAACCCGACCCTTCCATGAAGGACACGGAGGGTGACACGTCCGGACTCGCCATTCTGAACCGCTGTTGATCATAGAAAGGGCACGTCCTGGTGCCTTTGGTAGTGTTTCTGCGCGTTACGGGCAAGTTCGTGCGCAAATGGCGCGGTCAGCAAGCCGACCGCGCCATTTCACACCGTTGTAGCCTAGCCTCCTATGCCATGAGCCTCGAGTGAAGTCCGGACTGCGACCTTCGAATCCGGTCAGCTTGGACCCTTGTCGCCACTGAACATGTCGATCTGTCTCGCAATGAAGACCGGGTTCTCGGGGCCATGGTTAGAAGTGGAGACCGTCTATGCCAGCACCGTTACCCTACGATGTAGGCGAATGAAGGGCTGATGTCGAAGATGTTCGAAGGAACACGGCTCGCAGACGAGGACAGGTTGGCTGCAATCGGCACAAGCGAAAGGTCTTGCTCGAACAACGTGTTGATCTGGTCGACCACCTCGGCGCGGGCCTCGTCACGAGTGGTGCCAAGTTGATCGAGCAGTTCATTCATCTTTGGTGACGAGTAGCCGGTGTAGAAGCCCTGGAGGGCCGGGCCGAGCTGGAAGGGAAGAAGTGCGTCAGGGAAGTCGCCGTTTTCATACGTGAAGGCCACGAGAATGTCGAAATCCGCATCATTCGATCGCTGAACCATGGCGGCCGTTTCCATCTTGTTGATGTTCATGGTTATGCCAATTTCCTTGAGGTTCTGCTGGAGAACCACTGCAATGTCGTTCGATGGTTCGTCGGTGGAGTCGACGATGAGCTGCAGTGTGCAGCCCGTCTCGCACTTCGTGCCCGCTAGGTAGCGCTTGGCACTGTCCAATTCGGGTGTCGCTGGGAGGAACGGGCGGCTGTATTGGGAGGACGGGGCAAACAGGCCCAACGCGGGTACGTTCATCCCGGCCCATGCAACCTTGTTGATCTGCTCGCGGTTAATCGCGCGGGCAATGGCTTGGCGGATGTTGACATCGCCGAGCACGCCCAGCTCGTTCAGTGACAGTGTCTGAATCCCGTTCACGCCCACGGTAGTGCGCGCTTCCAAAGGCGCAGAGAGCTGACTAAGCACCTTGGGAGAGACGCCATCTGCGAAGTCGATCTCGCCTCCCTGAACTTGGGCGAGGCGTGCAGCAGAGTCGGCGATTTTCTTGAACGTTATACTCTTCGCTGTGGGCTTCGTGCCGGCGTAATTGGGATTCGCCGTGAGTTTGATTTCACTTGGGTTTACGGTCTCGATGCCAAACTTCCCGGCTGTTGGCACGGGTGTTTCGTAGAGCTTCTCCCCCCTGGCCTCGATCACCTCGGAGGGGATGATCGCGGCCTGCGGAGTAGCGAGAATCCACGGAAGAGAGGGATAGGCCCTCTTGAGGTTGAACATGACGGTGAGGTCATCCTTGGCAGTCACCGACTTGATGGGCGCAAACTTGTAGGCAAAGGCGTTGGTGGCGTCCGCGAGATGGTGTTCGAACGACGCGACGATGTCCGCAGACGTTAGGTCGGTCCCGTCGGAGAACTTCAGGCCGGGACGCAGGGTAATGGTGAAGTCCGTCTCCGTCTCTTTGATCGCATCTGCAAGGCCGTTGGATGTGCCCTTACCGTCGTCGTTGAGAGTAGTCAGCGTGCCCGACGCGAGACCCATGATCGATATGTCTTGTCGAGAGTACGCCTGTCCTGGGTCCAAGACCTGAGGAACCGAGGCCACTCCGACTGTGAGGGAGTCGAAATTTGCCGACGGCTCACTGCCACTACAGCCCACGAGTAAACTCGCCATTCCGGCCACCGCGATCCAACTTGCTATTGTCCGCTTCGTATTCAAGGTATGTCCTTCGTCTTCTTTGATGATTGCTGGCGCACTCGCCGCTCTAGGTGATGTGTCGAAGGTCCCCGGCGTACCCCGCAGTTGCTGTAGCGCTGCTGGCAGCCATACCCTTCAAATCCGACGCCACCTGCACTGCGTTGGCTGGTGCGGTGGTGTCTTACGCATGATGCGCTGGTGGGTGAGCGCTCAAGTATCCAGCAGTCGACAGATCTGCACTGCCCCCATGCCCCCGCCAGTTCAGGTGTGTCGATGATTGGTGTTTCGAGCAGCATACGTCCGGCTTTAGTACGTGCACAACCCTGTACCGCACGTTACTTCTCACAGGATTATCCTGTGGATTTGTGTATCGGTTCTTGGCGTCTTCCGGCGGCTCGTCAGCGCCCGCCCGGAGTCGTTGATAACTTATCCTTTAAGGCTTAGCCAAAGGGTTGCCCTATGCCTCCTGCGGTGATCATAGGGGCTTGTGGACCGAATTGAGCTTGCATAAAGTCGATTCATCCTCCGTGGGCAGACCCAGGCGGGTCCTGCCTGGCCCATCATTATCCGGAACAACAAGTCCAAAGCAAGGAACACTGTGTCACACGCTCTCCGCAGCTATACGAACACCCTCAGCTACCGTGCCGGCGATGCCGTCTCCTTATACTGTGACGGCGAAGCGCAGGACGTGCGGGTATCACTTAAACGACTTGTGCATTCGAGCGATGCCACGACGGACTTGGCAGTCGCGTGGGATGCGGAAGGAACGTATCAAGTTCGCAAGCAAAGGACTTGCCTCGGCTCATTCGCGACTGCGCCTATTGGGACGCTCACTGGAGCTGAGCTCACGGTGGGCCTGTTCTTCTGGTTGGCCTCCGGCCGGTTGGAGGGCACGCGCACGCTATGGAGCATCACATCGCCGGAGGGCGGGACGGCATCCGCGCAACTCAACGGCCAGATGTTGTCGGTCACCGTGGGTGAGAAAACAACAGACCTGGACGTGACTGTGCGCCCCTATGTCTGGTATTTCCTTGGCGTGGTGGTGGAGGACGGCGTGGCATCAATTGAGCTCATCTCGACCGACCTGTTGCGTGGCGACTCAGCCTCATCCACCTTTGCGTCGGGAGCGCCGTTCCATTCCAGCGCCGCGCTGACCGCAACTCTTGCGGGGAGAAACCCGCAAGGCATTGCAATGGATTCGGGCCTGGTACGGGGCCACGCCGTGGACCTCTTTACCGGCAAGATTGGGGGGTTCTTCGTCTCAAGCGCAGCGCTTGACTCCAGTACATTACAGGACATCGCATCTGGAGCTATCGGAGCGTCGGATGCTGGTGGCCCCGATGTGATAGCGCGTTGGGACTTCTCCCCGTTCAGTGCTGGCGACGATCCCAACGTCATCATCGACCGCGCGAGCGGATCATTGGTCCCCCTCGTAAACTTGCCCACGCAAGGCGTTACCGGGCGCTTCTTTGATGGAAGCGAAACTGACTACCGACACAATCCATCGCACTATGCGGCAGTGCACTTCCATTCCTCCGACATGTCGGATGCCGGCTGGGATCCCCTGCTGACCGCGAAGCTCCCTTCCGACCTCCCCAGCGGTGTCTACGCAATAGAGATTGCCGGGCCGACGTCCACCGACCTGATGCCGCTCTTCGTGACCCCGGCGGTCGGGGACATCACCGGCCGCAAAGTGGCCGTGGTGTTACCGACGTTCTGCTACCTCGCCTACGGTAACGAAGGCATGTACGCCTCGGGTGACCCGTCCACGTGGACAAACTCCGGGCTGGTTAAGGTATCGGCGGAGGATGCCGCACGCGTGGGCGACTCCACCTACGGCCTGTCTCTGTACGACTTTCACCCGGACGGAAGCGCCGTAGCCTACTCCTCCACCCGGCGCCCGATCGTGAACATGCGCCGCGGCTACAAGATGTGGCTGTTCGAGGCTGGGCGCGGCTTCTCTGCCGACATGTACCTCGTGGAGTGGCTCGAGAGCCGCGGGATCGAATACGACATCCTCACCGACTATGAGGTACACGCCGGAGGAGCCAGTGCGCTTAAGCCGTACTCCGCGGTGATCTCCGGCATGCACCCCGAATACACCACAGCCGAGCAACTGGATGCCTTCCAGACCTACCGGGATTCCGGCGGTGGATTGATGTATCTCGGCGGTAACGGCTGGTACTGGGTAACAGGTGTCTACTCTTCTGCCGGCCTTACAGTCGAGATCCGACGCGGGCACGCGGGACCGCTCGTCTGGATGGCATCGTACCCCGGCGAAGTCACTCTCATGTCCGGTAAACAGCCTGGTGGCCTTTGGAGGCACCGGGGCAGGGCCCCGCAAAAGATCTTCGGAGTCGGTATGGCTGCGCAGGGATGGAGCAAGTCTTACCCTTACTACCGCAGCACGGCAGCAGCGTCCGACCCCTCGGCCGCCTGGATCCTGGAAGGTGTAGAGGAAGACCCCATCGGCGACTACGGCGCCTTGATGGGCGGCGCGGCCGGTGACGAGATCGATCGCGCCGACTTGTTCCTGGGAACTCCGTATCACGCCACCCTCGTCGCCAGTTCCCGCGGCCACGACAACTACTATCAACGCGTTCCGGAAGAAACCGGCGCTACACAGCCCAGCCCCAACTCGCCGGGTGGCGAGGACGATCCTGAAGTGCACTCAGACATCATCTACTTCCGCACGCCGGGCGGAGGCGAGGTGTTTTCTGCGGGGTCAATGGCCTGGTCCGGTGCCCTCAACCACAACGGAGGAGACAACGGTGTCTCACGGATGACCGAAAATGTCCTACGGCGGTTTCTCGCAAACCGTTCGTAGTCGACCCCATCTCATCGACAACGGCCTGCTCAACAGGTGGGTGGCAGTTGCCGATTGGCCGCAGGGACCAGGTCCGATCGAATCCTGGTCCCTGCGGATCACGCGCTGCTTGCAGTCGTGAATGCGCCTTTAGTGTGTGCTCCCTGAGGCCCGAAGAAGTTCATCGCCAATCTTGGTGAGCTCACTGCGGTGGCTGATAATTTCGCGGGCGTGCGCTGCGAGGCGGCGGTCTTCGGACGTGCGTTCCTCGATCGATGCTGGGCGAGGTTGGTCATTTGGAGCTGAGAAGATCATCATGCATCGGGTGGTGAGCGACGCCTTGTCAGGCGTTCTGGGCGGCGCTGACCGGACAAGGATGCTGATGTGGATGTCCGTTCCGGAGACGAGAATTGCTCTTGCATCGACTTCCACGATGTCGCCAATTCGTATCGGGCGGTGGAAGTGGATGCCGCCCGAGTACCTGGCCCTGACGTGTTCAGCGCCCAGGAGGACGGCGCAGGTAGCGGCCGCTTCGTGGATCCAACGCATAACGGTGCCGCCGTGAGCGTTGCCTGCCCAGTTGGCGGTGTTGTCTCCGGCCACGAAGCGGAGCGTGCTGCGTGGAGCAGTTCCTTGGCCGGAGTAGCGTTCGGCCAACATGGCGTCTTTGATGCGTGTGCGCACGGGGATACGTTCCAGAGCCAGTTTTTGGCGCGCGGCATCGTCGATGCTGCGGGGCTCCCAGGCCCTGACGGGGTGCGGTTTGCCGTGTTCGTCGACGGCCACAAGCACCAGGATGCAGTGCATGGCACGGTTGAATTCAGTGTCATGCAGGCCTCTGGCGTGCACGGAGACAAGGACGTGGACGCTGGAGGTTCCGGTGTGGATCACTTTGGCGCCGACTTCCACGACGGCGCCAGGGCCGATGGTTCCGTCATAGTGGACGTTGCCGACGTATGCAGTGACGCAATAACTGGTGCTCCACGCGGCGGCGCAGGCGTAGCCTGCACGGTCGATCCATTCGAGGACTCTTCCGGCTTGGACGTGTTTTCCCGTGTGGTCCATGTCCTGGGGTGAGGTCAGGAAGCGCAGGGTGAGCCTGTCGTTGGTGAATGCTTGCAGGCTGGGTGGGGTGTTGACGTTGATGGTCCTGTCCGTTCTAGTGCGTGAAGTTAGCGGGGCGGAAGCAGTATGGGTGCGGAAATGCGAAAGCGCTGTTCAGGCAAATTACTCCCGACAGCGCCTTCACATCCGAGTCCTCTACTTTGCAGCGACCGCGGCCATCATCTCGACGAGGGGAGCAAAGAACTCGAGGTCCTCGGCCGTTCTGTCTTCCAGCACGCTGAAATACACGACGGCGGTATCTGTTTCGTGATTCACGAGCAGGTACTGTCCTCCCCAACCGCCGTGGCCAACGAATGTACCGTTCGTGCTCATTTGGCGGTTGTAGCGAATGTATCCGCTGGCTGTCGGCCATGAGGGCCCGCTCGTGTCGCTGCGCGTCTCTGCCATGAATGTGGCATCACCCACCCGGCGGCCATCGACTCCTTCGCCGCCGCGGGCGAACAGCAGCCCATATCGGGCGAGATCGCGGGCGGTGAGCGAGGCCCCGCCCGCGAGCACTGGTACACCTGCCCGGTCGCAGCTGATGTGCAGGCATCCTTCAAGACCTGCGGCTTCCACGATCTCGATGAGCCAGTCCCTCAGGGGCCGGCCACTGACCCGTTCTACAATCCAGGCCAGGACCTCGGTGTTGGCCGATTTATAGTCCAGGTCGCCTGCGTGATTCGTCAGGTCATTTCCCGTGACACCGCAGAGGAAGGAGCGGATCGTGTTTTCTTCCTGGCCTTCGCGCGGAGGGCGCCAGCCGATGGCGGCGTCGAGGTCGAAGACCGAGGCGTTGGGATCGCTCCAGTCCTCGGTGTAGTCGTTGACGACATTCATATTGGCGACATCTTTCACTGTCGCCGTAGCGTAACCGGAGCCGATCTCTGGTAGATAAGTCCCTACCGTCTCATTGAGGTCGACGAGTCCCTCTGCGACCACGCGGCCCAGCATCAGGTTGAGCGTTGTCTTGGTGATTGACTGGATGGAGTGGGGTTTTTCCGGGCCGAAATCCGGAGCGTAGGCCTCGTAGAGGACCCGATCGCCGCGCACTACAGCGAAAGCAGAGAAGTGTGGGACGGCCAGAAACCGTGCAACTCCGGACTGCTCGCCGATGGTCCAGTCTGTTTCTTTTCTCAGAGGCAGGAACCCGGGAGCGCGCAAGGTCATTCCGTAGCGAGTTGTGGTGTGCAGGTTATGCCAACCCTGTCGACGATGGTCGGAAACCTCCCATCGCGGCTTGTCATCGTAGGTGATGGCGAGATCCGGGTTGGGAATAGAGTCGAGTGTCATAAAGACAGGCCTTTCATTGTTTTATCGCGTGAGAGCATGCCCGCGCATCGGCGGTTTCTACTGTCAGCCATTGCTTGAATACGTTGCCGTGCTGCCCCCTAGAGGACCGAGTCGATCAGGCTCCGTGTATATGGGTGGGCCGGGGAATTGAGCAGGCCATCGGTTGCCCCTTGTTCAACGACTTCGCCGTGTCGCATGACAATCGCGGAGTCGGTGAGGTAGCTGACGACATTGAGGTCGTGGGAGATCAGGACCAGGCCGATGCCTTGTTCTTGCCGCAGGTCACTCAACAGGTTGAGAATCTGGGCTTGAACTGAGACGTCAAGGGCAGAGGTTGGCTCGTCAGCGACGATGACCGACGGATTGGCCGCCAGCGCCCGGGCGATCCCCACTCGCTGGCATTGGCCACCGCTCATTTCCCCAGGGCGTTTGTCAATGGCCAGACCGGTCAGTCCCACCCGCTGAAGCATCTCGCGCGCGTGTTCAGATGCTTCAGCCTTTGCCGCTCCGCTGCAGGCCTCGTAGACCTCGGAGACTGTCCTCAAAGCCGTCATCCGGGGATTAAGAGCGGTGTAGGGATTCTGGAACACCATCTGCACCGCGAGGCGGAGCGGGTCGCGTCGGCGGACCGAACTCCACGGCCGTCCGCCCACCGTGATGGTGCCGGTGGTGGGTGTCAACATGCCAACGAGAAGGCTGGCCAGGGTGCTTTTACCTGATCCGCTTTCGCCGACGATTCCGATCGCAGCGCCTTCCGGGACTGCCAAGCTAACGTTTTTGACGACAGCCGGACCGGATCCGTAGGCGAAGGTGACGTCGGATGCGACAAGAACCCCTCCCGCTGCAGGTACCGTGCGATTGATGCTGCCTTCAGGCTCCATCGGATTCACTTCCACCAGGTCTTGGTCACTGATTATATGTTTCATGCTGCTCCAGCACTCTCAAGTGCTCCGATTTCGTGGACGCGGCGGCAAGCGACAAACTGTCCGGAGTCAGTTGCTTCCAGTGTCGGGACTGCTTCGTTGCATGCGGGTTGTGCATATTTGCACCGCGGCGCGAAACGGCATCCGCTCGGCCAGGCATCCGGGCTGGCCGGCGCTCCTGGTATGCCGACCAGCCGACCGGTGCGTCCGATAGTCGGGCGGGCTTCCAGCAATGCTTTCGTGTAGGGATGCCGGGGGTGCTGCAGGATCGTCTCAGTGGGTCCGTGCTCGACGACCATGCCTGAGTACATCACAGCAACGGTCTCCGTGGCGGCTGAGACGACACCGAGGTCATGGCTGACCAAGATCATTGCCATGTCCTCCTCGCGGGTCAGTTGTCCGAGAAGCTCCACGATCTCCTTCTGGACGGAAACATCCAGAGCCGTTGTCGGTTCGTCTGCGATGAGCAATTTCGGCCGACCTGCGATAGCCAGAGCGATCATGACCCGTTGCCGCATTCCTCCTGAGAGTTGATGAGGATACTGCCGCAAGATGCGCTCGGGGTCGCGGAGTCCGACCCGCTCGAGCAGTTGCGCTGCCCGGTTTTTGGGCCCAAGTCCGTCGTCGGCGTCGAGCGCTTTGATGGTCTCGATGAGATGGGCGCCGATGCGCATTAGAGGGTTAAGAGCTGAAAGCGAGTTCTGCGGTACGAGCGATACCGTTCGCCCGTACAGGTCCGCGTAGGCCTTTGGCTTCGTTAGGTCGCGCCCATCGAGCGTCAGAGTGCCATGTGTGATGCTTCCACCGATCGCTGGCAGGGATCCAGCGATGGCCCGACAGGTCAGGCTTTTTCCCGAACCCGTCTCACCCACGATTCCGACGGCGCTGCCTTTGTTAACGGCTAAATCGACGCTCGAAACGAGTTGGCGGCCATCGATCTCTATGGCGACATTCGAGGCTTGTAGAAGAAGTGTTTGGGTCATGTCAAACGTGCCCTTCGCGTATTTGAAATGAGCGAATCAACAACCATCATTACCCCGGTACCAAGAACCAGCACCACGCCGACGGTTGACAAAGAGATCCACCAAGCTTGAGATAGAACGCCCCGGCCTTCGTACATGATGCTGCCCCACTCCGGGGTTGGGGGTTGGATGCCGGCGCCTAGGAAGGGCAGGGCAGCGATGAGTGCCACGATGCCGAGTGTGTCGGCGACAGCGAATGTGGCCGTTGTAGGCGAGACCGATGGCAGAAGGTGCCGTACCACAATGCGTGGACGTGAGTAGCCGAGCAGACCCGTGGCCGCGATAAAGTCCTCCTGCCGCAAGACGTGCGTACGAGCTCGTGCAAGGCGCGCATAGGTGGTCCAATTTACGAGCCAGGTGGCAGCCAGCACCGACGCTGCACCTGGCGGTAACGGTGGAATCTGGGCTTCAGGCCCCAAGATGAGCACGATCAAGAGGACCACGATCATGAAGGGGAAAGCGATCAGGCCGTCCGTGAACCGCATTGCAACAACGTCAAGTGTCCGGCTGCGACTCGCCCCGATAACCGTGCCAATCACAGTTCCCGTGACGAGGGGCACTATCACTCCCAACGCCGCCAAGGCCAGGTCGAGTCGGCCAGCGGTAAACACCCGGATAAAGACATCGCGCCCTACCGTATCCGTGCCGAAGGGATGTTGGGCGGACGGAGGCTGGAGCGGAGCGGCGACAAGCGCGTTCGGGTCCGTAGTGTTCACGATCGGTATCACCACGCACGCGAGAATCACAGCGGCGATCAGTCCGATGCCGACCCGCAACTCGAGTCGTCGTGGGCGGCGGCGGCGGGCAGGGACGAGGCCGGGGGCCTCGGCTGCTACTACGGCCATTAGTGGCTCCTTCTAAGGCGGGGATCGGCAGCGATGTTGGCGAGGTCTGCGAGCAGGTTGAACACGACGATGGATAGCGCTGTGATGAGCGCGATTCCCTGCACGACGGGAAGGTCTCTGGAGCCCATCGCCTCGAGCAGTTTCGCTCCAAGGCCAGGCAGTGCGAAGACGGACTCTACGATCACGGCGCCGCTGACAAGAAATCCAGCGTTGAGACCGACCAGCGGGATGACGGGGAGAATCGCGTTTGGAAGGATGTGACGCAGAACGATACGGGAGCGTGGGACGCCCCTCGTGCGCGCTGCCTGCACAAATGGTTCACCGATTGTGTCCAGCGCGGCCTGCCGCACTGCCCGAGCAATCAGGGAACCGAGGTAGATGGTAAGTGCCAGTGCCGGAAGCCAAATGTATCGAGCATTTCCCGGCCAAGAGCCTGCCCACCCGCCAGCGGGGGCGAGTTTGAGCTGAACGGAGACGACGTAGAGCAGAATCAAGCCTGCCATGAAACCTGGCAGTGCCAGCAGGACAGTCATTACCAACCGGCCGGCGAGATCCGCTTCGGGGCGGCGGACCAACGCAAGCCATAGCCCTACGCCCACGCCGCTAACGATTGAGAAGACGAGGGCTACGGCCGCAAGACTGGCCGTGACCGCTAAGGCAGGAAGGATGAGTGAGAGGACATCCTGGCCGCGGACGGCGAAAGAGGTGCCCAAGTCCCCTTGGAATAATTTGGCCACTGACTCGCCAAGCTGTTGAATCATCGGCAGGTCGAGGCCAAGTTCACCGCGCAGGGCACTGACCGCCTCCGGCGATGCCCGGGAGCCAAGAATGGCCCTTGCTGGGTCGCCAGGAATGAGCCTCACCAGCGCGCCGGTGCCGACCGTTACGAATAACGCGACCAGGACAATCTGAAGGACTCTCCCCAACAGGATACGTAATACGGCAATCATTTTCTTATCTCCACCCCGTGCGAGATCTCAGTGTTGAATCGACGAACGGGTTCGGGTCGGCTATCGAACATGGTAAAAGAGGGTCGAGTCGAGGCCGAAGCGCTCCGAAGGTATCCTGCTGGCGGAGTTGACCATGTAGTCGGCAATCGGGGCCAGTGGCAAATCCTCCTCAAACAAGGTATTGACCTGATCGAGCGTTGAGTCCGCCTCGGACCCACTAGCGGTTTTGAGTTTTTCGAGAAGCTGAGTCATCTCCGGGTTGTTGTAACCCGTGCGCAGTGCTTGGATAGTCGGCCCGAGCGTGAACTGAAGAGAGATAGCTGGATAATCTCCCTGTTCGAAGTTCCCCGTCGCGAGCAGATCGTAATTTCCCTCGTCTGCATTTTTGGACAAGACGGCCGGCTCGACGTTCTCTATGCTTACTTCGATACCGACGGCCTTCAGGTTTTGTTGAACCACCACGGCAATGTCAGCATCGCCAGCGTTCGTAAATCGCAATGAACAACTGTTCTCGCATTTGGTCCCTGCTAGGAGCAACTTTGCGGCTGCGACGTTCGCTTTCTCTTGAAGGAAGGGGCGGTTGTGCGGCGAAGAGCTCGCAAACAGACCCAGTCCGAGCCGATTTCGGTCGGCAAAGACAATTTGGTTGATCTGCTCACGGTCGATCGCCGTCGAGACCGCCTTCCTGATGCGCGGGTCGCTGAGAATACTGTTGTCCCTGTTGTTCATTGCCAGAAACGTCTGCCCATTTGCAGCGAAGGCAGTGCGGGCTTCAACCGGCCCGGATAACTGGGCAAGCTGTTTGGGAGCGATTTCTTCGGCGTAATCGAGCTGACCGCTTTGAACCTGGGCAAGCCGCGACACTGGGTCGGCTACCTTCTGGAATATCAAAGTCTTCGTCTCTGGTTGCTGCGCGGGATAATTTGGATTGGCCTCAAGGATGATCTCGTCCTGGTTGGACGTCTGGATCTTGTATCGTCCTGAGCTCGGCAGCGGTTCCCCCCTGTAGAGGTCAGCTCCCCGCTCCTCTATGTCTTTAGCCGGAACAATGATCGACCCGGGAAGTGAGAGGGCGTACTCCAGCGCAGGATACGGATAATTGAGGTCGAAAGCGACCGTCAAGTCATCAATCGCCGTCACTTTCTCAATCGGGGCATACGTGTAGTCGTAGCCGTTGGTCTTGTCCGCCAAATAGTGTCCGAATGACGCCGCAACGTCAGCCGCAGTTAGCGGGCTTCCGTCGGAGAACTTCAGGCCGGCCCGGAGCTTGACCACATACTGCTCATCGCCGGGAGTCACACTTTCGGCCAACCCCATGCTGACTGCTTTGCCGTCAGAGTTCAGGTTGGTCAAAGTCCCTCCGAAGAGGTTCGTAATGGCCACCTGGCCAATGGAAAAGTTTTGACCTGGGTCAAGGGTGGTCAGGACCGCTGATACACCGATCCGGATGGTGTCGTCGTCGCCGTTGCTGGATGCAGCGTTCGTTGGGCCGCTGCATCCAGTGACCGCCAGCATGCCGCTGAATGCCACGAGCGCCGCGGCCACCTTCACGGGAGACTGCGAGTACTTCCGGCTGGCCCTCTTCCGTGGTTGAAGGCGCATCATTCCGGTCCTTCGGTCGTATTTGCGGGCATGATCGGCTCCTTTGCCTTCACGTTGAGTTGCCTAATGCTTATGAGGATGATCCGCCGCTAGCGGAACCCAGTGGGTGTGGAGTCGCGAGGCGATTCAACAACCACGCGGCCGCTGGCTCCAGGCCAGCAATGCGTGGGCTATCTGGGTGCCGGTCGGGCCGGAGTCTGGTTCGAGAGCCGCTGTGGTTGTTCGGCGCACATGACCTAAGCACAGTCAGGCTGTGAGGAATTCCGGGCGCTGAGCGCCAACGTCGGTAGCAGTCCAGCTTGGGGGCTACAGCGACCGTTGGCGAATATTGCATGTCATTCAGCGTAGAGCGACGAATCACCCCCCACAAGCCCAGTGGATACGATAGAAGCTACAGGTCTTTCCTATGGCTTACTGCAAACAGAATGTCGCGCTGACGACTTCGCGGGCAGTTCCGTCAAGTACTTTTGCGACTGGCACTGCATCGCGGCTCCAGCAGCCGTTCAGTACTTAGTGCGCGGTCGGGATCCTCTGTTCCGGGCGGACTTTCGCCATGAGAGTGCCTTCCGCCAGTTGTGCGATTTTCCGAGTAGCCGGAGAAAGATACGACGATTCGCGTTGCACAAGAGCAAGCGTGTCGTAGAGGGGCTCGGCAAAAGGAACCGTTTTGATGTTCTTCGGAAAGCCAGGGCCCTCAGCTATGGTTCTGCAAACTATCGTCCCCGCAGCTCCTGTGGAGACGAGGCTGAGCGCCGTCTCAACGTGCTCGACTTCGATATCAGGCACAATCTTCAGCCCCCGCAACTGCGCCCGCTCCTGAATCTGCTTCCGCGTAGGGTCGCTCCAGCCCGCGTATGCGTCATAGAGAACGACCTTGGACTCGGCGAATTCCTCGATCGTCATCGGTCCCAGACGCGGACTGCGCGTCGTTGATGCATAAACCACCTCATCCCGGAACAGCGGCTTGACCACCAGGCCGCGGTCCGGGACGGGTAGAACGACCAGGCCGGCCTCGATTTCCCCGTTCAGCACGGACTCTGCAACGAGGGCGGAATTCAAACCAACCAAGCGGACCTTTACCGCAGGGTAGCGCTTGTGGAACCGCTGAACCAGATCCGAAAGGTCATAATATCCGGCGTTGCGCAGCACCCCGAAGGTACAAACCCCGCCGTCCAGGGAGGAGATGGAACGAAGTGCCTGAATTCCGTTATCGAAGGATGTCACAGCTTGCTGCGCGTGCTCGCGTAATTCGACCGCTGCGTTGGTGGGTTGCAGGCGCCTGCCTCCACGCGTGAATAGGCTAAGTCCTACTTCCTGTTCCAACCGGGCGATGAGTTCGGAAACGGACGCCTGGCTGGTATCGAGAAGGTTTGCCGCGGCCGTGAATGATCCGAGGTCGTAGGCGGCTAAAAAGGCTTTGAGCTGGGTAAGAGTCACAGGAATATCCTATGGCTCCAGATAAATATTCGGGTTGGATCCGAGGGTTTTTTTCTGCGGACGCCGAACTTTGCCCTGCCGAACACGTGCGCGTCGAGGACCTGGGTCCGCCGTCGTTGAGCCCGAATTTTCAGGGTTTTTCGCCATCGCTACAGCATCACAACCCGGCCGATCATCGGATGATCCGATGATTTCTATAGCATCTTATCGGGTTGTGCGATGCCTGGCCCATCTCTAGCGTTATTGGTATGCAAATCAACGAAGCCGACAAGGCATTCATCAACGGACACTTCGAAGTCATCAAGGCACCCGAGGTCGGAGGCGTGCCGGCACAGCGGCTTCCGGCTGTGATCGAAACAGTCTCCACGATGTTGACTGACATCGAAAAGAACGGCATCGACGCCGTCATAAAGTACTCACAGAAACTCGATGGCTGGGCTGGGAACGACATCGAAATCAGCCAAGCCCAGCTCGCCAAGACCGGCGATGAACTCACCCCCGAACTGCGCGAAGCTCTTGCCGCAGGCGCTGAGAGGACCCGTCTCTTCGCGGTCGAACAGCGCGAACACCTGACAGACTTCGAAACGGAGATTCTTCCCGGCGTCTTTGCGGGCCAGCGCTACACCCCCGTCCCCCGGGTAGGCGCCTACTTGCCCGCGGGCCAGTTCCCCATCCTCGCCAGCGCCTTCATGACGGTCGGCGTGGCCAAGGCCGCGGGTGTACCGACCGTGATCGCCTGCACGCCCCCAACGAGCCCCACAGGTGGACACCCGGCCGTCCTTCACGCCGCATACCTCTCCGGTGTAGACCGCGCCTTCGCTGTCGGCGGTGTCCAGGCGTTGGCCGCAATGGCTTTCGGCCTTCTCGGTGAGCAGCCCGCAGACATCCTCGTGGGCGCTGGCAACGCGTATGTTACCGAGGCCAAGAGGCAGCTCTTCGGTCGCGTCGGCATTGACCTTCTTGCCGGTCCTTCTGAAGTGGCCGTCATCGCCGACGAGACCGCAGATCCCGAACTGGTCGCAGCTGACCTCTTGGGCCAAGCCGAGCATGGTGTCCTCTCGCCCGCTTCGCTCGTCACCACCAACCGCACATTCGGCGAAGAAGTTATCCGGCACATCGAAAAGCAGCTCGAAACCCTGGCCACGCGGAACATCGCCGGACCGGCTTGGCGTGATTACGGCACCGTGTACGTAGCGGAAGACCGAGAGACCGCTGCCGAAATCATGGACATGTTGGCACCAGAGCACTTGGAAATTCAGACCTCCGATGACGCTTGGTACCACGACAATCTGAAGAACTACGGCTCCATCTTCCTGGGCCCCTGGTCGACTGTGGCCTACTCCGACAAGGGTATTGCCGGTACCAACCACGTCCTCCCGACCGGTCGCGGCGCCAAGTCTTCTGCTGGACTTTCCGTCTCCCGGTTCCTCAAGCCGCTGACCTTCCAGCGCGTCGAAAAGGAAGCAACTCCCCGCCTGGCGAACTACGTGGCCACCATCTCCGCATTCGAAGGCATGGAAGCGCACCGCGCCACAGCCACCCTGCGTCTGGACCGTTTCAACCGCTAGCAACATCCGCCTTCAGACAAGGTTGCCTGTAGGCGAATCTGGGGCTCTGGACAGCGTCCGGAGCCCCAGGCTCACCATTCGACTAAACAGAACCACCACTGACAACAAGGAAGAGACCATGAAGAAGAGGAATCCCGCCAGGGCCGCGGGACTGCACTGGACAAGGAGCAATACTGGTAGCCACTGCCCCAAGACCGGATGGTGGGTTCCGTCCGGCCAGGTGGGAGCAGAGCCACAATTCCTGACGGAAGGCAGCATTATGCCCACCCACGACGGTATTCGGGTCTCATGGGAGACGGACCGGATCCAGGTTGCCAATCGCCAGCGTTACGAACTCTGCGTTCCGGGGGCATACCTTGACTTGCTCTGATGCAAACGGCTCCACCCAGCGGCAATTCCGTTCGAGGCCGCAGCAAGAGTCCGGAGAAAGCTCCACCTGCGAGGACGGCTGCTTCTTCTGCGCAGGACCCGAGACAGACTAGCAGCAACGCCGCGCGCTTCCAGGACCATCCATTCTCCTCCCAGCAAGCTGAAAGCCCATGCATAGATGTGACCACTGGCCGAGCCTGATCGGCTTAAGAATAGAAATCCGGCACCACGGCAACCCCGTCCGGGACGGACTGGTGGAAGCCGCGACCACTGACGCGACCACAGATTCCTCCATACTCTGGCTGCATGCCGAAGGAGTCGATGGACGGACTCTTTACTTGGCCGACGAGGGCTACGAAGCGTGGGTCGAGCCGGCAACCCTCCCCAACGACGTTTATATGCAGTTGATCTGCCACCGCGGATCAGTCGGCGAAGGCCTCGAGAACGATTTGAGCGCCACGTCCGCCCAATAGCAGTTACCCGATGACTCAGAACATCGCGAAACCCAATCAGAACATTCAAGCAGCCCCAAGACGACACGAAGACACAGAGGCCATGACAACGAAGTCTGCTCACCCCACACCTTCCATTTCCAGTGCCGAGGTCACAGACCTTGGGACATCGGAAAGCGGAGGCAGCACACCAACGACGCCTATGGCCGACCTCCGCCGTTCATTCGCTCCGGAAACAGATCCACGTCCGGCAACGGCCTCAGCGGGACATGTCATCGTCCAGTCCTTGGCTTCGCATGGAGTTAAACGCACTTATGTGGTGCCTGGAGAATCCTTCCTGGAAGTACTCGACGGGCTGCACCAATCAGACATCGAAACGATCGTCTGCCGCCATGAAGGCGGCGCAGCCTATATGGCAGAGGCCGATGGAAAGATGACGCAGGTTCCGGGCATCGCCATGGTGACCAGAGGTCCAGGTGCAGCAAATGCCCACGTAGGGCTGCATACAGCTTGGCAGGACTCGACGCCGATGGTCCTTTTCGTGGGTCTTATTCCCTTCACCCACAGGGATAGGGAAGCGTTTCAAGAGTTCGATATCAAGGCTTGGTTTGATACAGGTGCTAAACGGGTCATGGTCCTCGACCACCCTGAAAGAGCATCGGAAATCGTAGCCGAAGCGATGTTTGCCGCTACGAACGGCAGGCCAGGCCCAGTGGTCGTGGGCCTGCCCGAAGACATCATTCGAGAGCACGTCCCCAACACCATTCATCCACCCATCCCTGTTGCGACCGGCGGAATGACCGTGGCCGACTCTGCGGCCATCGCCGAAGCCCTGGCAGCCTCATCGAAACCGCTTTTTGTCACCGGTGGCAACGACTGGACCCAGCATGGCGCCGATCAACTGACGCAATGGCTGGAAAAGCACCACATTCCCGCGGCCGCCGAATGGCGCACAGAAGGCACTGTTCCTTTTGACTCGCCCTCTTATGTTGGACCTATCGGCTACGGCCGTCCACGACCTACGTACGATCTCCTGGACGAAACGGATCTGTTGATCTTTGTCGGGACAGTTCCTGGCGATGTCATCACCGACGGCTTCGTTTGCCGGCAGGACTGGACCAAGAAGAACTTCCTCGTCACCATTGACCCGTCCCTACGTGGCCGCTCCGGTCCGGTCTCCTACCAAATCGTCGCAAAACCAGATGTCTTTGTGCGCGACCTGACCAAGATTGACCTTCCCGTCAAAGAGGAATGGAAGTTCTGGACAGCCCGGATGCGGGGCGAGCAGGAAAAATTCGCAACGCTGCCACCCGCAACGCCGTCGGATGGTAAGGCAAGTATGGACACATTAATGGCCAACCTCGTTCCGGCTCTCGCTGATGACGCCATGGTGACATTCGGCGCGGGTGAACACACCAACTGGGCGCACCGCTACTTCCCCACCCGCCGCTACGCCTCCATGATCAGTGCCCGCAACGGTTCCATGGGCTACTCGATACCGTCAGCTATCGCGGCCTCACTGGCTCATCCAGAGCGTCGCGTTGTCACGATTGCCGGTGACGGCGAGTTCCTGATGAACGGACAAGAACTCGCCACCGCCGCGCAGTACGGCGCCACGCCCTTAGTGGTCGTCATGGATAACCAGGAATACGGCACCATTCGCACCCATCAGGAGCGTCACTACCCTGACCGTGTCTCGGGAACCCAACTCAAGAACCCGGACTTCGCACTCATGGCCCAGGCATTCGGCGGGTATGGAGTAAGAGTTGAACAGGATGCGGATGTGCCGCAAGCCCTTCAGAGCGCTCTGAAGGCCATCGATGAGGACAAAGTCTTCGCGCTGATCCACATCATTGTCGAACAGCGGGTCAAGGCCTACTGACTCTCCGCCCCCGGCGCTCCCGCCGTCGGCATGATGGCCTACGAATGGAAGAATAAATGTCTATCTCCGCTTTGATTGAACTTGAACTACTCGATTCCGTCCCTACCGGCCTGCTGATCAACGGTCAGTGGCGCCCGGCCGGTTCCGGAAAGACCTTTGATGTTGAGGACCCGGCAACGGGCAAAGTCCTCCTCAGCATTTCCGACGCCGGTGCTGAAGACGGCGCTGCCGCCCTCGACGCCGCTGCTGCCGCCCAGGCTGATTGGGCCCGCACCGCGCCGCGCGAACGCGGCGAGATCCTGCGCCGTGCCTTTGAGCTGGTCACCGAGCGCGCCGAAGACTTCGCACTGCTGATGACCCTGGAAATGGGTAAGCCCCTGGCCGAAGCCCGCGGCGAAGTGACCTACGGTGCCGAGTTCCTGCGCTGGTTCTCCGAGGAAGCCGTCCGCGTTTCGGGCCGTTACTCCGCAGCTCCGGATGGCAAGAACCGCCTCCTGGTGCAGAAGAAGCCGGTGGGTCCCTGCCTGCTGATCACCCCGTGGAACTTCCCGCTGGCCATGGCCACCCGTAAGGTAGCCCCCGCCGTCGCCGCCGGTTGCACCATGGTTCTCAAGCCCGCCAAGCTGACCCCGTTGACCAGCCTGCTGTTCGCCCAGGTTATGCAGGAAGCCGGCCTGCCCGCCGGTGTACTGAACGTCATCCAGTCCTCCACCGCGGGCGCCGTGACGGGGCCGTTGATCAAGGATGACCGTCTCCGCAAGATCTCGTTCACCGGTTCCACCCCGGTGGGCCAGGCTCTGATCCGTGAAGCGGCGGGCAAGGTCCTGCGCACCTCCATGGAACTCGGTGGTAACGCCCCGTTCGTGGTCTTCGAAGACGCTGACCTGGACAAGGCTGTTGAGGGCGCCATCGCGGCGAAGATGCGCAACATGGGCGAGGCCTGCACCGCTGCGAACCGCTTCATTGTGCACGAGTCCATCGCTGATTCCTTCGCGGAGAAGTTCGCTGCCAAGATCGGTGCACTGACCACTGCCCGTGGCACGGAGCCGGAGTCCAAGGTTGGGCCGCTGATCGACGGGAAGGCCCGCGATGGCGTGCACGCCTTGGTCACTGAAGCCGTGGAGGGTGGCGCGACCGCCGTTACCGGTGGTGCGCACGTGGATGGCCCCGGCTACTTCTACCAGCCCACCGTGCTGAAGAACGTTGCCGCCGACGCCCGCATTCTGCGGGAAGAAATCTTCGGACCGGTAGCGCCGATAATCACCTTCTCCACGGAAGACGAGGCCGTTCGCCTGGCCAACACCACCGAGTACGGCCTGGTTGCCTACGTCTTCACCAAGGACCTCAACCGTGGCCTGCGCATCAGCGAACGTCTTGAGACCGGCATGCTGGGCCTGAACGCCGGTGTGATCTCCAACGCGGCCGCACCGTTCGGTGGCGTCAAGCAGTCCGGCCTGGGCCGCGAAGGCGGTTCCGAAGGCATCGAAGAGTACCTCTACACCCAGTACGTAGGTATCGCGGACCCATACGCCGACTAGGCGGCAATCAGACCACCAGGGCCTTCCGTCCTCGCAACGCGGAAGGCCCTGGTATCCACATCAAAGGGATTTGCAGGTGAACGAGTCGAATGTTTGACCGAACTCAGGAAACACAAGAATCCCTGCCCCTTTTCTACGACCCCCTTGCCGGATCGAAGCATTCGGCCACGACGAGGGCACGGAAGAACCGAGGACAAAAGAAGAGTGAGTTGCATCGACGGGCAGCCGCTGTGGCGGCCGTATCCCGCGATCTGGAACTACTTGCAACTCGGTCAAGTAAAAGTGGTAGGCAGCACCGATAAACACCTACGTTGGCCAGACATCGCATTCCTTATCCGTTGGCCCCAGCACTGGACCGATGAATGAGACATTGGCCCCGTGCGAACGCGTCAGCTCGACTCCACGTTGATTACGGCCCTTCAGTCACTCCACGTTGGGGCAGAGCACGTGCCAACACCTTCGGCAGAATTCGCCGGAGGCTAGCCGCTTATAGGTATGACCCTTGACACCAGTCAGCATCCTACGACGAAAGCACCCCGCGCACTCGATCCATATGATCGCGATTCCCGCTATCGGCGACTTGACCGGCGCGGATATCCGAACCGCGGACAGCGCAATTGAAGCACACCCCGATCGATCCCTATCAGGAGGACTTGTGTCCCACAATTCGCTTTCTTTGGTAACCAGCGCTGTCTTCTCGATAACGGACAACGACATTTCGCCTCTAGCTTCCCTTGAAGTCACTGTGGAGGAGCCCGGAAGCCGGGACGAAAAGCTCAACCATGCGGTAGACACACTCATGCCCGCCGCTTTGGAACGCAAGCAGGGCATCCTCGTCATACAACGCGATTACGGAAAGTACGTCGTCCGCGTCGATCAAGACGTGCCATGCGGCGTGACTCAGGAGTCCCCGTCATCACGTCTTGCAAACCGAACTCACGAGCAAGACACCTCTGCGCCAACAGTATGAAATACACCTCCAACCTGACGTCAGAGGGGGCACCTGCAAGCGTCAAGTGAAAATTCGGAAAACGATTTGACAACACGCCTTTGCGGAAGCCTCAGATATGAGCCTGACGCATACTGCTCTGGGCCGCGTTGAGTACGCGGAGAGACTCCGGCGACCACCCTGGATACCCACAAGTGCCAATACAGGGGGGCTCAGGGTTGCACTTACCGACCCCCATCGGGTTCGCCGGGTCTGGTCCTCACGAGTGCGATTTGGGATTATCAGGGTGTCTTTTAGAAGCAAGGGCACGACGACTACTAGCGGTGTTGGGCCGCTGGTCAGGGGCAACCCTGCGGAGAATCCTCGCGTGAGAGCGCTTAAGCTGATTCAGCAGCACGTCGTCACCCTAGACGACCTATGGATGCAGTATGGGCCAACGGCGGCAGTGCCATGGAATTCGAGTCGGATGCTTTCCTTAACGGCGCCTTCGAGCTGTGCCCGTTCGACAACACCGTCATCGCTTGGGCGTTGGAGGACCTGAACGTCGCATAGCCCAGGCTGCGTGTGTCCTTTGGGCCAAGCAGGATCTGTCCTGGAAGTGGGCCGTGATGTGCCCGCTGCTACCGGTGCGGGCTTTAATGATGCCGTCAGCGACGTCGTGAACCTTCTGGTTGCGGTGCCGGGAGGCCGTCGTGAGGAATTTGAAGGCCTCTTCCTGGGTGCAGTGGCTTTGCTCCATGATCATTCCGCATGCCAGATCGATCGGCGTCCGGAGCTCCATCGCGGCCTTGAGGTCTTGCGCGAGCAGGTCGGCGGCAATGACACGCAGGCGAGCCGCAAAGCCTGGCCTGCCATGTCGCCGAAGACCACGGCCTCGCCGATGGCCTCTTCGGTGAAGAGTCCTGTCGCGGGGGCGAAGAACTTCAGGGCTGCTGAGGCGTCCTTGCCCAAGTCCAGCGGAAGACCGAGCACGCTGCGGGCACCGGCGGCAGCAAGGGTCCCGGCATACGCCGGCCAGCGAGTGTCCGTGTGGGTGTCCGCCAGCAGCACCGGTTGCAACGTCTCCAGGGATTCCAAGCAGGGCCCGTACCCGAGTGCCTGTTCCACGCCGTCGAGCAGGATCGCTTCGTCGCTGTTGCCGGCAATGGTCACGGCCCGTTTGCGCCGCCATTAAGTCACGGCGCATTCAACGCGTGCTCGAGTGGCACGGCTCAGGGTCGTTGCCGCGTACCGGGTCACGCCGTCCACGAAACCCTTGATATCGGTCGTGCCGGGGATCAGTTGATGAAGCCGCTGGAAGTCTCCGTTCTGCTCATCAGTTTCCACAGCACCATCCTAGGAAGCCCCGTGAGAGAGCAACAGACAGCAACCACCCGAGAACGCCGACGGCAGACACCACCTGCTATACGCCTTCTGGTAAGGCGACATAGCGACCCTCACCGGCAAACTGGTCGGCTCCGATATGCCCGGCCGACTCTCGGCTGAACCAACAAACCTCCATTTGTAGTACCGCTGGAGTACCGCGTGGACTACGCGGCTGAAACCGACCCCACAGCACTCGGTCGGCTTAGCGATCGAGTTCCCACGCGGAGTGGCCCTGCACGTGCAGTGCGCTTCCGAGCCGGCGTCATGTCGCTATGGCCACGCAGATGCAATGAGTAGATATAGGACGAAGGAGGGACAACGCGATGGCTGTGATCAGTCTCGATAAAGGAGATTTAAGTGTGGACACTGTCCACACCCCTTTTGGATGGACAAAGACGGCGAGACGCCGGTCCGTGCCGAGTGCCGGTGAACCGGATCTCGAAAAATCCTCTCAGAATTTTACTGAAAGTCATGTCATCGGCACATGCGAGGACCATGAAGCAGTGAACGGCCAAACAGGGACCGCCACAACACCCAGAAAGGAGGGCTGAATGACCCCACAACCCAACCAGCGGAGCGCTCACCAGCCAGGGCACTGATCCCGCTCCCCACCCAAACTGAACAGGCCGCACCCGGTGGCCAGGCTAAAGCCGGGACTCCCAATCAGAGGGACTTGTCAAGAAATGTACACACATTAAAGCAAAAACCCCCTCTGACGAGGGGGTTTGCCGTGCCCGAGGTGGGACTCGAAAGCGATTCCGGGCCTTGTCATTGCTGGGAAGTGGCGGAAACATGCGGAATCCGGGGCAATCCGGCGGCTGTACGGGCCAGTCCGAGGCCGGAGGTGTGGACATTGTCCACACCTCCTTTTTGCCCCTGTCGGCGGTCGTCGGGTCGCCGTCCATGGCTGAGGAAACGAAATGGAGAACGCAGCAGACGACGGACAATCCTCGGTAGTCCGAAGTGCCTGCGAGCACTGACAAAGACCTGTTCATCCGATTTCCTCCTCCGACACGTTCATGGCGGCTCAACCCAGGCAACGACATGACATGCTCAAGCCCTAACTCCAACCCGTCGCTCGTCGAGCGGCAGAGGTGATGAACGGACTGCCCGGGTTTCGTTGGCCCTCGGGGTTGATAGTTTTTAGGCGGCTGGAAGGCCTGTTTCGATGGTCTCAAACCCTATGGGCGTGCCTGACTTGAGCTGGAAGCGCAGGTTTGCGTTGAACACGGCTGTTGTCAGCGTCTCAACGATGGAGAAGGGCATTGGGACGAACGTGTCAGTTGTGCCCTTGTAGGCCTTTTTGTAGCGCTCGTTGTCGTAAAGCTTGTTGTCTCGGTCCCACTTGTCGTGGAAGTTGGTCTTGGCGTACTTCCACGAGTCGTCAAAGCGCTTCATCGCCTTTTTCAAGTCTTCATCTTCGCTGCTGCTGGTTGCCTTGTGGTTGCTTTTGCTTTTCCGCCTACCACGTGAAGTCTGCAATTGCCCTATCTAGTTACTATCCTGAAGGTAACACAGAGCGAATTGTTTTAAAGCCAATTTTAATCAACAATGCGGCACCGTACCGTCGAGTTCTTCGAGCCTGAAAAACTTCACTGGGCCGTCCAACTTTCCTGGCTAATGCTTCTTGGTTGTAGACTTCTTACTTCGTGACTGCCCTGCCATACCTGCCCCTATTTAGACACAAACAGCAATAGATTAAAAGAGACGTGTTAGGCTTTTCAGCGCTCCCAGCGAATCCCAAGAGGATAAATGCTCGCCCAAATACTGCCCGGCTTCCGTGATTTCCGCACTCCCCTGATGACGGGGGTCCTGTGGCTCACGGCGTTATGGGTCTTTCTCGGAACGCCGATCCCAAAGAAGGACGACAAGGACGGCATCTTTGGCCTCCTTAATCAGGTGTCAGATTACCTATCGCCCACCCTTGTGCTGGGAGTGGTCAGCTTTAGCGCATATGTGCTGGGCGTTCTGCTCATGCCTGACATCCGACGCAAACTGAGGCGTGGCTCTGTCCGAATCCACTGGTTCAAGGCTGGACTCGCGAAGTTCTACGATAAGCGAAAGATCAAGTGGATTCGTCGGTTGATGTGGAGGGGTAATCTCCACCTTCGCCAACCTGAGCACCCTCGACGGGGCGGCCACACCAGGAGAAGCGAGGAGTTGCTGGAGTTCCTCGCTATCGATGCCGTATATACCGCAGGCAAGCAGGGTCACAGCTTGGTTCCTATCCGCAAGCACTACGACTTCCTCGATCCCGAGCGCGAACCTGGTGACGACAACGAGGTCTTGATCGAGCACATCAAAAGAGACCTGTTGGAAGAAGCAACAGATATAGCCGCCGCTCTGCAAGCCGGTAATGAGCGTGTCTTCAACAACTACGACCGAGCTAGATCCGAAGCTGAGTTTAGGTTCTGCATTCACCTCCCCTTGTTCTTCATAGCGGTCGGAACCGCCGTGAACATGTGGAACAGTGACTTCGTGCTTGCCCTTCTAATCGGCATCACTGGCCTTGTCGTAAGCACCGTTCTTTTCGTCAAGGGCATTCACAAGATGAACGAAGCAACAGAAATTGGGGCAGAGGCCATCAAAGCCGGCGTGGTTCCAAGCAAAGCACTGGAGCGCGTACCCGGCTGGAACAAGAAGAATGAGCCTAAGACCGAAGCCAAGGCTCCCGATGCAGTAGCAGCTAGCGGCTAGGACTAGCTTTCAACCGCTAGCCCGTTCTCTTGCTCGTAAGCCAAGAGCGAGAGGTTGTCGAGTGTTTTGCTTGGATTGTTCAAGATTCCAGGACTACGGTCCAGCACCGAAAGTTCAGTGACAGTGAGCTTCCGAACCGAGCAGATAGGTTCGCCTTTGGCATCTTTGTACTTGACGATCAGCCATTCATCCATCTGCAGTGCCACGTTCTCAACATCCTTGACCGACTCCATCAGCTGGTACGCGGTGTTGGCGTTGATCGCACTTATCTCGGCACGCTGCTTATTGACCGTAAAGTCCTTGGCCCACCGATCAGCAATAACCGCTGCTTCTCCCAGCTTGTTCTTGGCTGCCTGCTGAGCAATCTGGCCATCGTCGCCATCTAGCCATGCCTTGAGCCGCAGCCGTAGCGATCCTCTGTCGACGTTTTCTATCTTCGTCCGACCGTAGCCAGCATCAGCCAGGACAACTTCCAGCGCCTGGATAGCTTTGAAAGCAGTCACGGCATCATCAGTGTCTAGGTAGACCCGGACGATAATCGGCTCTGGTGCAGGAGACTTAGTGAAGCCGTGAGCGAGCTGGTTCCTCAGGGCACGCGAGACTCTAGTGGCAGCGCTAAAAGCAGCCGCTTCAATCTGAACAGACTCATTGACGGTTGAACTCGGGTTTCTCTTTGCACCCCTGTCAGTGACGTACCTGCCGGACTTGGCTGACCGCGACACGGATGATCCTAGCAAGAGGGTCTTCGAACATATGTTCTAATTAAAGCTATGAAGGTAAAGGCTGCGAACAACCACGGTGCTGACAGCATCATCGGAGACGATCTCTCCGCTGATGTCCGACGTACGCTTTGATAGGCATCCCATCTTTTTCACCCCCTCCAAGGGTTAGGTGCGAGTGATCACGGGAATATGATCACTTCTGCACCGTATTATGAGGGAATGCTATTTATTGCTAATGGGATAATTGGTAAAATAGGAGGTGAATGAAATAGATTGATCTTATTGCCTACCTAAAGATGTCCACATGTTCTAGTGGCGTCCCTCTATTTTTGTTCGGCAACACCTAAAGTATCTCTCGACTATTTAGGATTCGGCTGGCCAGAAGCGAGGGTGCTTATAGGACCAAGCACACAGCACATTTGGGCGCTGAGGGTCGATGTCATCGGGTGAAAGCTCTGCTGTGACTCTTATAGTTTTCTGTGCATTCAGAACTTCGAATTCAATCTCATAGGTAAATGATTGGCCGGCCTGCAACTTCATGGCGGTCACTTCATCAAATGCTGGGAACTCCAGTTCGAAAGACACCGCCTTTGGTACGTCGAGTGCAACACCGTCCACCACCGGACCCACGAGGTACCGTCCAGAAGCGGGATTAGTAACCAATCCGCGAGCCGGACGAATACGCAGCGGAGAAGTTGACCCATCAGCGATCAGACTTGCGCTCATGCCATGTGAGGGCAGCGTCACCGGCTCACTACTGTTGTGCTCGAAGTAGATTCGAATCTCCCCGCTGGGCTTGAAGTCCACCACTTGCTGCCAGTCTATTGTCGTCTCAACTCTCTGCAGCTTGAATGACGCCTTTAACATCACCGTTGACGGGACGCTAACAGCCGGAATCAACAGGCGCAGCAGTTCATCGCGCTTGGCGCTCCGAGTCCCGGTTCCCTCTCGCATCGGAACTTCAAGTTTGGGACTGTCACCGACCTTGACGACATAGGGTGCTCTATCGGAAGCGAACGCCAATGCCACGACCTGTTCACCATCGGAATTGATGACCACTGGCATATGCCGAATCAACTCCGGTCCGGTCTGATCAAACTGAGGGCCAATCTGATTCCACCAATCCAACACGTCTGTCCCTGAAACATCAAAAATTTGCCCAGAATCTTCGTCGATTCCAATGATGTAGATGACTGGGTCGCCACCAGCGCGGTTGAGGCTACCTGCTAGTTGGCGCGCTTTGTTCTCTTGGGGCCAACTGCGCTTGCATTCTATGAAGTCGTGCTCGACTTGTTGCCCCTTGCGAATTTGCTCAACAGCAGTCAAGACTCTGGTCTCAAGATCGATAGCGCGCATGACTCAACGCTATCGAACACCCCCGACAGAAGCGCACTCAGAGCTTGACCAAGACTGGGGTATGTCATAGGTTTGACGCTTCGTCCAGGAACAGCACTCCCCGGTGCGCGCCAAGTGTCTGCTTTGCCGCCGTCGTAGTCCGCAGCAGGGACCGGCCCATCGGATGTGCGTGCACTACCCGTGCCCTCGTTCCCAGCTCTCACGCCACTAGGAAATCTGGTTGAGTTCTCGAGGAAACGTCTGAGCTGCTCTGCGCAGGGGTTGCACCGATCCAGTGCTCGCTACCAGCGATGCGGAGCTGTGCAACATGAAGACTTCCGAAAAGTCAGGCTTTGTCAACAGTCAGGGGCCATATAGGCCCCTGACCTGCGGCAACACAGTGCCCGAGGTGGGACTCGAAGGGGATTCAAGGCCATGGAAACACTGGGAAGTGGCGGAAACATGCATCCAGGCCAGTCCGGCGGCGGTAGGGCCAGTCCCAGGCGGAAAGTGTGGACATTGTCCACACTTCATTTTGCTCAACCCAGCATCAAAATCGGAGACTTAACGCGTCCCTGCGCACTCATAGTGTGCGCAGGGAAATCTGCACTGCCGTCGATCCTGCAGATTGCATACTGGATGGCATCTCCCGGTCCAAGTGAGGCCACGACCTCCAGGGCTGACCCCTCCGGCCGGCAGAACAACCCAAAACCCGACGGCACTCTGCACTCCAGAACGATGAATAACTCGACACGGTGCGAGCACCTTCTTCATCAAGTGCATGGCCGAGACGGCACCAAAGAACATGACCCAGGCCTACCGGCCAGCCCGACGACAGAACATCCGTAAACGGCGTAAAGACTGCGGGAGTAGACGAGCTGCTAAGACTCCCTGCCAGCTCTTAACCGGCAACGGCCCCTTGAGCGCCTGCGGGGTTAGCGACGCGCTGTTGCGACGCCAGCAGCTTTCTGTCGCATCGCAGTCTTTGTCGTCGTAACGACTAGCCCCGCAAGGTCTTTGGCGGTGGAGAAATAGAGGTCAGCTACTTCACGTCCAAGCGGCGGGCTATCGGGGTTTTGAGAACTGTAGATTCGGATCAGCCGCTGAGCGGCTCTAGCCATATCATCATTGAATATGCCTGCTGCTTCTAGCTCCAGGACAGCTGCGCCATACACATCGTTCGCAGGAAAGCTGCTGTTCACCGGATCGATTCCCAAAGCCTTGGCGCACTCAATGACGGTCTGGATATAGGCGATGAAAGTCCAACTAACGATGCGTTCAGCTGACGCTTCAGGCGCGGACAACAGTTTTTCCACCTTGCTGAAAAAATCGTTGTATTCGATCTCAAGATGAACTTGTGCTTCACGCAATGCGTCATCTTCCACGCTGTCGGCGGGAGGAGAACCCGCCCGATCCTCAGCCCTCTGAACATCGGCTTGGGCCTTGCTCAAATCGACCCGCACCTTCACACCCAAAGCATCCAGTTCCCCATTTGTGAGTCGGCCAAGTACTCCTCTCAGGTGTCCCCGGAAAACGAAGACAATGGTGATCGCCGTGGCCGGCCAGGCGAGAACCTTCAGATACTCGAGAACGAGATGGGCAATTTCCAAGGTGTTGTCCCCTCGACGGCGTCGTGCTACCCAAAGTTGATGGGAGTCAAAACCATCCTAGGCTCATCCCGTCGTACGCTTTGGACCGGAGCCCACGGTAACCACCCTACATGTCTGGTTGGACGCTTTATTTAACTAGCGCTTCCAAAAGAGACTTATCAGCGACCGACCAATGTCCCGAAACACTGAGAAGATGCCCTGAAAAACCGGGACGAAAGTTCGGCCAAGATAGCGAAAACCCTCGAAGAAGACCAGCAGAACGGCTGGAATTGGAGCCATTAAGAGCCTGTCCGAGTCAACGTTGAGAGACTTCCACCACGGGGGCTGCTCGGCATCAGACGCTGGCTCAAGTTTGCCCGCGAACCGCGTCCAGCTGATTCCTTGTGCATCACGAAACGTGGTTCGAAGCGCGACGGGACTAGCAAACTTAGTAAAATCGGTAGACTTCTTTCCGAAAGCTCCTGGCGCAAGAGGTCCGAGCTCATAATCGGCAACCACTTGGCCGCTTTCAGCTTCTACTATTTCCATAACTGTCTTCTCTACAACCTGATTTGTTGAGTTTTTGTAGAACAGCTCGCACCTGCCGGATGCCATATCTATCCAGAACGCCACATTGTTGGCCTGACTCTGCAGCTCGATCCGTTCCGCGGCAATGTCACGCCCACGTTCAAGACGGTAAGCCCGCGCGGCGTAAATGGCGGCGGCCACGGCGGCCACAACTGCACACCATGTCGGGAAATCACCCCAGTCTTGGCCTAACCAAGTGAGTCCATCGGGCCGCGATGCGGTTTGTACGATGATGTTTGGGCCGTCGCAACGAAGAGTTCCGCCCAAGTAAGGGGGTGGCGCCGGAACGCAAGTTAGCATGAGGAATCGATCCTAGATCTTGGGCGGTTACTTGGAGGCGCAACGGCATTAGCTGCAGGCAAGTCCTTCCCCATATCGTCGCGCACAGGAGTAGCCCGGGTCTAATCCAAAGCCAACGCGCTTCTGCCGAGGTCAAAGGTCAGTGGGGCCCGCTGGCAGGATCGAGGTGCATAGGCCTGTCGCAGGCTTCAGTTGTGTGGCGGCTGCTGAAGTTCAAGAGCACCTGACTTGGCGCTGTTTGGACATTGGAAGTACGCAGCCCACATCGGGCAGATAACTTCGGCGGGCCCCTCATTGACAGATCCTCCGTAGCTACAAGTCCAGCCCAGAAGCGCGACGTATGGTCCCCTATCGCCAAACTATTCGGCTTCGAAATGCGAGGACGACGAGCGAGTGAACTCGCAATGCTTCGGCGGACTTGGCAGGGACCGCAACCTGCACCGGGACACTCCCCATTCATTCGTAGTTATGCGACGCCGACCGAGACCTACCCTGTAGCCCTCGGTCGACCGTGGCGACTGACAAGAAGTCCCGCACAGCTGCAGCTGTTGTCACCGTGTGAAACTAGTGCGGGCTATCCGGGAGCCAGGCAAACCCCGGAGCCAGCCAGGGGGTGATGTCCTCCCGGCCACGTCAAGCTTCGGGTGGGCATAGTGCGGACGAAGCTTCGATCAACCGCTATTGATCGGTGCTTGGCCAAAAGGAATCCGGCCAGCGGTTTCGCTCCGTGCAGGTTTCTTGCGGCTAGCGCCGACAGGTGTTCTTGCGAAGGTTTCGGGGCAGGAACTTGTCGATTTCCTCGTCGGAAAACGTGAGATCTTCCTGCTCTTTCAGTGCTCGCTGAGCCAAACGATACGCTTTTGAGCTCGTATCTGGAGCTGTGAAATACACTTCCTGCGCCCGGATACTTAGCTCCTCTCTCCGGAGACTAATCTCCTTGGCACTCAAAGCGTGCCCCTTTACATCCGCTAACAAGTGGACATAGCTGTCGCGGATCCTGAGTAGGGATTTGGCAGCTTCCCGATGCTCCACAGCTTCCTGCCTCGGATTGAAGCTGAGTTGATACAGAGTGTATCCGGCTGTCAGCGTGGCAAACGCCAAGGCCACATACAGAAACGCCCGGTTCTCACTTTGGAGGCTTGTCAGCACTCCGCCGAAAGTTAGGGCGTTGAAGATGATATTAACCCACTGGGAGACAAACGCTTTACGGCTACATTCTTCCCGGGCCTTCTCGTGAGTCTTATGCGTGTAGGCTACTCGTCCAAATTCTTCACGAATCAAGTCCATGTTCGGATCCAGTCTCCTGCCGGAGAAACCTCTACCCACCAAAGTCCACCCAATCCTAAGTAGTACGTTCCCACGCCGGGCCCGGAGAGCATCTCCGAGTAGGAGCGCAAGCTGGGCCCGGCGGGGTTTAGCAACGCAAATGACACTGTTTGACCGTTTAGGCTTTACGCATATTGTTAGGCACAGGGTGCAAGAGCTCTAACTGTGCGTCCTGGGATGCGGCACCCGGCCCGTCCCCGAACCATAACCCCGTGCCTTTCCATATCTCGTAGTGGAACAACCATTCCGAAGCCCAAGGCAAGATCGTGTCCACCAAGTGCATCCTTGAGGTCCATTGTCCCGGCTTATTGAGGCACAGCGAACCGTCGTCCCATATATGGGGAAGTACGCCTTGAGCATTTGGTTCCAGTGGTGGGTCTACTACGTTCACAACAGGGTTATGTCCGACTTTGAGGGAGATCTCGATGATGTATTCACGTGACAACTCTGAAGGCTTCAGTCGTCCCCTCCAAACCAGGCTGTTAGGACCAAGCCACACCGAGCCGTCGGGGTAAATGCTCCTGAGTCCCAACGCTTGTTGGCCGAGGTTCAAACGGCCGGGGCTCACATCCCGCCTCCGTGGAATATGTGCGGCCGGACCGGTCGTGTAGCGGTCGCTGCACCGGCAATTGCCAGTGCTCCTGTGCCACTCTCTGCGCGCAGGAATCCCGATTGGCGAGCATCAACGAGCGGGGTGCTTAGCGCACGGGCTCCGGCCAATGCTGCATTCTCGCCGAGTACCATCCGTACCCCCTTGAGGACATTATCGTTGCCGCTACGAGCAGCGATTGCGTTGACGTCGCGGGAAACCGCTTCTGCCCACTCGAACATCGCGGCAGCGCGCCAGCGCTCGTTGGCCCAGCAGTCCGCGAAATTCTCTTCCGGCATCACGGGATTGGCGACCACGTGCTTTCCATTGATCATTTGAATGTGTTCGACAAAGCTGCCGGAGATGCCTTGCAAGACCTCGAAGAGATTCTCGCCCCTCTGGTAGGCGCGCGCGGCAAGGGTGGTGATGACAATTGACGAAGGCCGCTGTTCCAAGCGGCCGGTGAAGTAGATATCCCGGTGCCGTTTGAGTACTTGCACAGCTAGTTGCAGCGTTGTCTTGCGTGTCCAGGCCGGAACCGCATCTACATCGACACCACGTTTCGCCAGAAGTATTTCCTTCAGCATCACCTCTTCGCGGGTCACTTGCCGAAACCACGAAGCGTAACCGCGGGGATCAGAACGTTGCCAAGCCCTTACGTCGTGATCTGTGATAAGGATGCCGTCGTCCGACCCTCGCTCTGGCGACGTATCAGGAACTGCGGGAAGGATGTCCATGTGCGTGCCGGGGTATTTGAGCGTCCAGCACCGCTCGCTTTCCGCCAGCGAGGCTTTGGGCTGTGACGCCGCAACGAACTTCCGGAGGCCCGCGCCGGTGTCTTCCTTCAGATCGGATTGAGTGGTCGAAGCGGCCTGAATTCCGCGCAGGACGACAAGGTCGATGTCGACGTCGTCATTGCGGTGGAACTTTCGGGTCATGGTGCCGAGGGCGAATGAACCTTGTACGTACACCCGATTGTTGGCAGGTGAATCGGCCCAGTGCTTGTCCAGGATCTCCCCGACGCTTTCATAACGGGAGGTAATCTGAACCCTCTCGTTCTCGGTGATGTCTAGCGTGGAAATGCTGGCACCCAGGACCTCTTCGAGGTCTCGAAACCCTGTTTGTTCAAGTGAAATTGTCATACCACTCCTGAGAGATAGGTGTGACCGCCGACCCTCCTCACGACTCGCCGAACATTTCTTGAGCAAGTCTTGAGGATGTAGGCTCTTCTCATCCCGGTCGCAAGGGAACGAAAACAGCCTCAGTCGGTAGCCCCTAACCTCAAGGTGGGATTACCCTGAGGCTTTTTCGTGCCGCTAGGACACACTTAGACACTACATGTAGTGCAAGCGTCTCGCCGGAACCCCAAGATGATGTATTACAACTATGTCATTCAATCCACCACTCGTCCACAGGGCAGGTTCCTAAAAATGTCCGTAATTCCGCCGAAGTCAGAGATGAAATCCACACCCTGTGGACTACTTAGCCACATTTAATCACCAGCGTGTCGCCGGGATACGGCGCGTCGTGACACGTCGCCGACGGCGCCGTGATGTGGCGGTTGTACTTACTGGCTAAACCGCCGCGCCCCTTGAAGCGTCCCATCGCTTCTTGGCTCCAGGAAGTTCATTCCGCGAAGCTACCCCGCCTCGGGCGCTAGTCCTTCCCGAGTACCGCCATCGTGAATCCGGGCAATGGCACCGACGCCTCGATGCACGGTTGTCGGTGGAGTGTCCGCATGACGCTACCGCCCCAACCGCACGCAGTCGCACACCCAAACATCCGACAGACCGCAACAGCTCTGTGACCGCTCGATCGTACAGAACGGACTCCGGCCGGATATTGCAGAGATAGCCCGCCTTCGCCTGTCGTGCCTGTGCAAAAGGGTCTGAGCTGCGGTCCATGGACTGGCTGAGGTTTAATGGTCCGTCACGGAGGATTCCGATAACGGCGCATATGTCGGGACTGGAAGCACCCCCGGCCGACCCGGTGCTGCGATCCCTCCAAGCGATGGCACACACCGAAGAATATGGCAGCTCACGTCATGGCGCCGCGCATCAGCCTGCCCATGAATAGGCAGAAGCAACAATGCTGTTTGTCATTCTGATATCCCGATCATCGCTGGACGGTACTCCGCCTAGCAAGGGCACTGACGCGGCGGACCCGGTCTCCTGAGTTGCACTTCGGCCCCTATCAGAACGGCCCACAAGACCAAAAACGCAACGCATGTGCAAAGGAAAAGGGCAATGAATGCGCTTACCATCAAAGACCCGGCAGACCTGCTCAGCTTCATCGGGCACACCCTAGGGTTCTGGCCCGAGGAGAGCCTGGTCTGCATCACCCTGGATAAAGGCAAGGTCGGCGCCACCCTGCGCATCGACCTACCCCGCCAACCGGGAACAGAACTCCCCTATGCCAGGACTGTCAGCAGTTATCTCACCAGTGACACCACCGCGACGAGCATCGTCTTCGCCCTCTACACCTCCCAGCACTGCCAAACAGGGCAACCGAAACCGCATGCAGCGACCATCGCCGCACTCACCGGAGTCCTCGCCGAAAACGGCATCACCATCCGCGACGGCATCTTCGTTAGCGACGACACCTACTCCCCCTACGACAGTGAACCCGGACAAGACATCAGCCTGCCCATCAGCACTACCGAGTACAGCCGCGTCAACGCCGAATTCATCTACCGCGGCAGCACCATCCAACCCACCAACCAAATCGTCCTTCCAACGCCGACCCGCGAAGCAGACCACGCCACCGCCGTCGAAAACCGCATGACCACCATCCGCACCCAGACGCCCCATCAAGCTGCCCAACAAGCCAGCCAACTCTGGATGGGCATGCTCGACAGTAACGACTTCCCCACCGACGAAGACTGCACCACCCTCATCGCAAACTTCCAATTCCCCCACATCCGCGACCGACTCATGGCCGACATCCCCGGCATCAACGAACCACCCCAACACATCCTCTTCGCCCAAACTGACACCGCGCCTCAATGGTCACGGATCGAATGGGCCCAACAACTCCTCCTCCACGCCTACACCAGAACCAGCCCCCAACACGCAGCACCCATCCTCACCACCATCGGCTACATCAACTGGTGGGAAGGACGAGGATCCAAAGCACACCAATACATGCAACTCGCCCTCGACACCGACCCCGGCTACCGCTTCGCACGCCTCACCGACCAAATGCTCGGAGCTGGCATCATCGCCGGCTGGAACACCAACAAAAACACCGCCTACAAAACCAGACTCGACATGCCCTAACCGCTCGGGTGCATGCCCGATCAGCTTTATCGAATCTGTTTTGTTAGCGAGTTGCTCGGTGTGACGGGCGCCCGTTGCCAGGCCCTGCTACACCCGCGCCCGGGTACTCCCCACACAGAAGAAGCAACGGGTGTCTTTCTCAGTAACGTGTGAGAACCCGGAGGCCGTGCTGGTGCGGCGGGGGTCGGCGAACACCGATTATGCCCCATCCTCAGCTGCGCGCCAGCGTCCGTCGGCGGCTCATGACGCAGCCAAGGCGGCCCCAATGCCAGTCAGAAAACACCCAGGTTACTGTATTTCCGTCCGCGGGCTGCCACCAGTTTCGAGATGGGGACGCCAGCCACGGACGCGAGCTCGTATTCGATCGCATGCGCCATCCGTGTGCAGAATTCACGGGGTTCCAGTGCAGCGTCGCGTTCGTCCACGATGTGGTCCACCAGGCCGCTGGCGTAGAGGGATGCCACGTTCACGCCCTGTACCTCCGCCATGTCAGGAGCGAAAGCTGTGGTGCGATGTACGATTGCGCTGGCTCCTTCGGGCGGGAGCGGCGAGAGCCAGCTGTGCTGCGCCGCTATTGTGCGGTCCGCAGGCAGCAGCGCTAACGCCCCTCCCCCAGTGCCCTGTCGCAGCAGGACCGAGACGGACGGTGATTCCAGTCCGATCAGGTCATACAGCGACCGCGCGATCTCGCCGGCCAATCCGCCCTCCTCGGCCTCCTGGGACAGTGCGGCGCCGGCGGTGTGGATGACCGTGAGAAGTGGCAGGCGCAGTTCCTCGGCGAGCTTCATGCCGCGCCGCGCCTCCCGGAGGGAGCCTGGGCCCATGCCGGGTGCGTCCTTCCTCAGAGGGCGCGAGTGGCCCAGGACTATGCAGGACTAGGTGCCGAACCGGGCCAAGGCCAGCAGCAGACCGGGGTCCTTCTCCCCTTGCCCGGTTCCACTTAGGGGCAGCGCGTCGGTGGCGCCGTACTTGAGGAGCTGTCGGAGATCGGGCCGCCGCGGCTGGCGGGTGATTCCGATGGAGGTCCAAGCGTCTACCTCGGCGGGGCTGAGGGACAGGGTGGAGGGAGCGGCCAGCGATGGGACGGGGTACCGGTGGGGCATGAGGATGCGCAGTGCCCGGTTCACCAGGTCAGCCAGGGAGGCGGTGTTCACCACGCCATCGATCAGCCCCTTGTTGAACAGGTTCTCTGTAACCTGCACGTTCTGCGGGAACGGTACGGAGTGGAGCGCTTCGTACACGTGGGGGCCAAGAAATCCCAATAGAGCGCCTGGTCGGCAACGTTGATGTGCCCCAGGGATCCCCAAGATCCCATGACGCCCCCTGTGGTGGGGTGACGGAGATAGACAAGGTACGGAAGCCCTGCCTTCCGGTGCGCGCGGACTGCGCCAGTGATCTTCACCATGGAGAGGAACGCGAGCGTCCCTTCCTGCATCCGCGTTCCCCCTGAGGCGGGGCCGGCCAGCAGAGGCAACCCCTCCGCGGTGGCGCGCTCCACGGCGGCAACAATCCTCTGCGCCGCCGCATGGCCGATTGAACCGGCCAGGAAGGAGAATTCACTGACAACCAACGCCACTTGTCGGCCACGGATGAGCCCCGCGCCGGTGATCACAGACTCGTCGACGCCGCTGCGCTCACGCGCCCGGGCCAGGTCGCGGGCATACTCTGCGGATACCACGGGTTGCTCCGGCTCAGTATCCCAAGAGAAGAAGGAGCCCTCGTCCACGACTGCGTCCAGCAGTTCGGCGGCAGTCAGGTGGCACATTTTTTCTGTTGTGGCCATGCTAATTCGCCTCCGACGCCGCGGCGGCAGCCGTATCTACGGGAACGAGGCCCAGCCATTGCCGGATCGCCGGCCCGTCTTCATTGAGCAGCGGTGGCGCGTCGTGTGCGGTCAGGGTGGTTTCGGCAGCGTCTCCGGGTGCGAAGAACCTCAGCGGCGGGCCGGGCAGGCTGACCTTGCCCAGCAACGGGTGAATAACGTCCACCACAAGGCCCTGGGAGGCAACCTGTTCCCAGGCGTACACCTCGTCCAGCGAGCGGACCTTCCCGGCCGGGATCCCGGCGTCGTTAAGCTTTTGGAGGAGTTCCGTGGCGCCGTAGCCGGAAAAGACGCGTTCGACGGCGGCGATCACCCCGGCCCGATTCCGCACCCTTTCGGCGTTGCTGGCAAAGCCGGGCGCGGCGAGCTCTCCAGGTCGAATGCATCCGCGAAGGAGGCCCACAACTTTTCGCTGCCCACACTGATCTGGACGCCGCTGTCCTTGCAGGCGAAGAGGCCGTAGGGCGCGATGGACGGGTGGTGGTTGCCCTGGGCCTGTGGCACTTCGCCCGCCACGGTAGTGCGGGTGCCTTGGAACGCATGGACACCGATCAGTGACGCCAGCAGCGAGGTGCGCACCACCTTGCCCTGGCCGGTCCGGTCCCGTTCCACCAGCGCTGCCAGGACCCCGATGGCCCCGTTCATCCCGGCCAGCAGGTCGGCGATGGGGACGCCGACGCGCTGCGGGTCGTCCGGCCCGGGACCGGTGAGGGACATCAGGCCGGCCTCGCCCTGGAGAATCTGGTCGTAGCCGCTGCGTTGCGATTCCGGCCCGTCGTGGCCGAAGCCGGTGATGGAGAGGATCACCAAGCGCGGATTAAGCGCATGCATGGCTGCCGGGGAGAACCCCAGCCGGCCCATGACGCCTGGACGGAAGTTTTCGATGACAACGTCGGCGCGTTCCAGCAGCCCGCGGAGCACAGCCTTGCCCTCCCCGCTCTTGAGGTCCAGACTGATGGACTCCTTGTTGCGGTTGCAGGACATAAAGTAGGTGGACTGCAAGTCATCCTCGGGGCCCACAAACGGCGGGCCCCAGCCCCGGGTGTCGTCTCCGGTACCCGGGTTCTCCACCTTGATGACCCGGGCGCCCAGATCGGCCAGCATCATGCCGGCGTGCGGTCCGGCCAGGGCCCGGCTCAGATCGATAACCGTGTGGCCGGACAGAGGGTTTAGTGGGTTGTCAGTTCTGTTCATTCCGCGGCACCTTTGCCGATGCGCAGGCTAGAGGCCCGGCCTGACGCAGGGACTGTGACAGACGGCAGGATGAGCCGGACCCTCACTGCAGTACTCCCTGGACCTCGCGGGTGGCGGCGTGGCGGGCTTCGTTGCCAACTATGGAGTTGCGCAACGTGCCCATTTTCTCGACCTCGACTTCGACGGTGTCCCCGGGCTGGAGGAGCCATTGGGGGGTGCGTGCGTAGCCAACACCGGAGGGCGTTCCGGTGGCGAGCAGGTCCCCGGGGCGAAGGGTGAAGGTCTTGGAAATGTGCGCCAGAGTTTCACCTACGGTGTAGACCATCTCAGTAGTATTCGCGTCCTGCACCGTCTCGCCGTTGACACGGGTTTGGACCCGCAGACCGTCGCGCAGGTCACCGACCTCGCCGGCTTGGACCATGGGTCCAACCGGACCGGAAAGGTCAGCGTTTTTCCCCAGGATCCACTGTGAAGTGAGTTTCTGGGCCCGGCGGCCCGTGAGATCGTTGAAGACCGAATAGCCGATAACAGCGTTCAACGCTTCTTCCGGGGAAGCGTCCACGAGCGTCCCACCGACCCAGGCAACGATCTCGCCTTCCCAGTCCAGACCATCCTCCCCGGACGGAACCGGAACTGCGGCACCGTCCACGGTGAGGGACTGCGTCCACCGTGCGAACAAGGTCGGGTGTTCGGGAAGTTCCTGGTCCTTAAAGGAGCCCTCAGCGACGTGCTTGAGGTAGTTCAGGCCTATACAGATCACCCGGGCTCCTGGCAGAACCGGCGGGACGAACTCCACTGAACTTGCCGGTAGGGCCTCCCCCGATGCTTCTGATGCGAGGTGATGGGCAGGTGCGGCCCAGAACTGCTCAAGCCCGGCCAAGACGGAGACGGACTGCCCGTCCCGGGAAAGCGCAGCGACTTCCACCGGACCAGCATTGCGGCGGATACCGACGATTTTCATAAGTATTCCCTTCGTGCTCCGACAGCCATTGGCGGAAAGAGCTAAAACATTCGCACCTTTTGTGCTTCAATAGGAGCATGACACAGAACTCCAGCGCCGTACAGCCCGCCGTTCAGGATTCCGGGACACCTCAGAACGCCGCAGCTTCAGGATTGAATCTGGCCGCACCGCGTTCACGGGCTGAACATCTTGCTGCCGCATTGGAGGAGAGGGTCCGCGCCCAGGGTCTTGAGCCAGGGGCCCTTGTGGGGACCCTGCCGTCGTTGCGTGAAGAAACCGGCTATGCCCGGGCGACGGTCAGCGAAGCGGTCCGGCTTCTGCGGGAGCGCGGAGTGCTGGAGATCCGCCCGGGCCGTACCGGGGGTCTATTCGTGGCCGAAACGAGCCCCGTTGTCCGATTGCGCCGCACGCTCCTGACGGTCGGGGACCAGCCATCTGCCGTGATGGATGCCATTGAACTGCGGGACCACCTCGAAGAGCTCATCGACGTCGGGGCTGCCCGATGCCGTACCGACGCGGACCTCGCCGAGCTGCGCCTTCTCGTGGGCAATATGGAATCCTCGACGGACTGGGACGAGTTCATGCGGGCGAACTGGGCGCTGCACGAAAGAATCGCCGCTATCTGCCCGAACGCAATGGCCCGGGCAGTATACATCGGCACGCTCGGGCATTTATCGTCGTCGGCTTCATCACGCTTCGATGAGGACGAAGCCGCAGCAGCTGCCTACAGAGCTGACCGCCTGAGGGTTCATGCCGAACTTGTGGAAGCGATCGCCAGCGGCGAACTCGCGGCTGTCCGGCAAGCGGTCGCCGACCACAACCACTGACCCGGTTATACGAGCACGAAGGAGTGCGCCCTTGAGCACAGCAGAATTCCGCCAGTTCCTTTTCCCGAAAGGACATCCCCGCATTGAAGACGTGAAGGGCCTTGATGCCTACGCCTACCGCCAGGAGGCCCGCAAGGCCGGAACCTTCACCGGTGGACTGGTTGAGGGCTGGACACCTCTTTATTTGAATGAATTCCGTGGAGTCACCGAGGACGGCACTTTGCGGGAGGGCCTCTACCCGTTTGTACCGGCACTGCCCGGTGAGGAGGCTCCCGTTATCGCCATGGTCGAGGCAGCGGAGGCCCTGCTGGCTGCGGTTTCGGCTGAGGACCGGGACAAGCTCACCTACCCGGTGGATGCCGTGGAGTGGCAAACCTGGGCCAACCCCGAATTCATGCAGTTCGATACGGGCCTCAGGCTCGAGTTCCAGCCCCAGGACGTCCGTGAAATAGCTTTGACGCTTGTAAAGGCATCCCTAAGCCCGGAAGGCTATGAGCTCGCACACGGCATGATGCTGATCAACGGTTTCCTGGGAGAAGTCGTGGGACTCCAAAGTGTCCTGAATGAGTTCAGCTACAATTTCGCCTTGTACGGGACCCCCCACCACAGCGCACCATGGGGCTGGCAGCTATACGGGCACCACTGCGCTGTGAATTGCCTTGTCATTGATGGACGCATGTCCCTCAGCCCGGTCTTCTTCGGAGCAGAGCCAAACGAGATCGACGAAGGACCCCACGCCGGCACTGCCGCTTTCGAAGACCGGATCCAGCTTGGCACCAACCTCATGGCAGCGCTGCCGGCCGACCAACTGGCCGCCGCGACGGTCTACCAGCAGATAGTCGACCCGGCCATGCCGGAGGGACGGGTTCATCCCGGTGACGAAAGGCACCTGGCCGGCGCGTTCCAGGACAACCGGGTCATCCCCTTTGAAGGGATCCGGGTGGCGGACATGCCCGCCGAAGCACAACAAATCGTCCTTTCAATCGTCGAAAAATTCGTCCTCCCCTTACCTGAAGGCCCCCGTGCGGCACGGATGCGCGAGGTCAAAGGACACCTGAACGAAACCTGGTTCTCCTGGATCGGCGGGCACAAGCCCGGCGATGTCTTCTACTACCGGATCCAGTCCCCAGTTGTCATTGCCGAACTTGACCATCACTGCGGAGTGTTTCTCGACTACCGCACGCCCAAGCAATTCCATGTCCACACTGTTCTGCGGACCCCACACGGCAACGACTATGGCCGGTCCTGGGTCCGTCAATGGCAGGCAGCACATTCGGAGGTAGCCCGATGAGCATTCAAGGCGCCGAAGCCAGACACCAAATCGCAAATCTCCTGCACACGTACGTCGCCATCGCAGACCGCAAGGACGTAGACGGTGCGGTGGTCATGTTGGGAAACAGCCACGTCCAGTTTCCCACTGCCACTTCCACGAATGCGGAAGGAGCGCGTGAACTGTTCACACGGTTGTGGAGCAGTCCCGAGGGGCACCGGCACGACGTGAGCAACCTGATCGTCAACCCCGGACCTGAGGAGGGACAGTGGCGTGCCTCTGCCCATTACCTGCGATGGCTACTTACGGGCGGTACACCATTTGTGCACACCCTTGGACAGTACGAGCTCCTGGTGAACAGCGGGGATTGGTCTGTTCGGCACTTGACCGTAAGCCGCATTTGGACAGCCGGATCCTAAGAGGCAATGATGTTCCGGTGATGAAGCCGTGACGACCCTTTCCCGTGTCAGCCTGGTCCTGGACACCCTCGCCGAAAGCCGGGGGCGTCTTAGCCTGTCAGAACTCGCTGCCCGCACAGGCCTTCCCCGATCATCCGTGCACCGGACCATCCAGCACCTGGAGGAAGAGCTTTACGTTGTCCGAACACCAGGCCGCCCCGGATACGCTCTGGGCCCGGGCGTGCTGAAATTCGGCATGGCCGGCCATCTTCACCTGCTAAGCGCCAACCGCGGACAGCTTGTCGCCTTGGCGAGGGCAACAAACGAGAACGCCGAGTTGGCCATCTTCAGTGGCCGCGAAGTTGTCATCGTCGACCAGGTAGCCTCCCCTGAGCGCCTCAAGGGTGTCACCAAGGTCGGCAGGAGCTTCTCACTTCACGCCAGCTGCGTCGGCAAGGCCCTTCTGGCGGCCCTTCCACCGGCCCGGGCCGAGGACCTCCTCCCCCAGGAACTCGAACAATTCACGGACACCACCGTCACTAACAGGCTGGAGCTTCAGAGCGAAGTGCAGCTCGTTCAACGTGTCGGCGTGGCCGTGGACATTGAAGAGCATGATCTGGGCATCTGTGCGCTCGCCACAGCAATGACCGGCCCAACCGGTGCACTGCAGGCCATAGCTGTCGTTATGCCGACAAGCCGCTTCGCGGCCAAAGGCCCCGCAGCCCTGGAGGCCCTGAAGGAACTGAATCCGGTCATTGACCTACCAGGCGCCAGGGAGCATTTGGAGCGCAAGAAGCGGGTCGGACTCGGTTGAGTCCGGCCCGCCAACTTATGGTGTTTCCTCTGGACTTTTTACGAGGGCCACAGGACACCCATGCCCCGTTTTCTGCGACGCAGAGCGGCGGTAGGATCCGCGCGAAGAACGCGAAGAACCTGAGCTGGTCGTAGGCGTGCTGGAGGGGGTTGGGAGCGGCCGCTGAGGCGAACGGGGCCCCGCCTGGACGCATCTCCTTCGTCGGCGTTCCATGGCATTAATGGAGGACCAGAGTGTGAGCTGAACCACACGGCGGCCCTGAAATCAGCAAGGGTGCCGCCTCAGGCAATTACCGTCCCGCGAATTGGGACACTCTGTGAGTCGAATCACTTTGAATTCCTTACGTTGGATGCAGTGATGCCTCGAAGTGGAGGCGCGGGATCGAAAGGTATGTCAATGAACACCATCGGCGGCTCAGACCTGCAGAGTGCAGACGTAACCATCGTCGGTTTCGGGCCAGTGGGGAAACTGCTCGCGCTCCAGCTTGGACGCCGGGGGCACCGGGTGCTGGTCGTCGACCGCAAGGAAACCGGATATCCGCTTCCTCGCGCCGTGACGCATTGCTCGGATTTTGCGCGGATCCTGCAATCCGTCGGGCTCGCCCCCGACAGCATCCCTGAGGTAACCCAGCCCTATGACGACATGTACATCTGGCGGAACGGTCAAGGGCAAACTCTTGTCGAGGTTGATTGGAGCGGGCGCGGAGAATCCGGTTGGTACAACACCTACTTCTTCAACCAGCCTGCGCTGGAGGACCGTCTGGACGCGCTGGTCAAGGAACTGCCCACGGTCACCGTCCTCCGTGGTTGGGAAGCCGGGGACATATCCCAAGACAAGGACAGCGTCCGCGTCAAACTGACCCGGACCAGCGACGGGGAACACGTTACCGCCGTGTCCGGCTGGCTTATAGGTGCCGACGGAGCCAACAGTGCGGTGCGCCAGCATACCGGGATTGAATGGCATGACGAGGGTTTCTTCTACGACTGGCTCGTAGTTGACGTCAAGCCCGGACCTGGCCTCAATTTTCCCCACGTCGCCTCTCAGTTGTGCGATACCTCCCGCCCGGCGACGATGGTACCCGGAGGGCCCGGGCGGCGCCGCTGGGAGTTCATGCGCCTCCCGGGGGAAACCCGGGAAGAACTCAACCGCACGGAGAAGGCCTGGGAACTACTGGCCCCTCACGGCGTCACGGCGGAGAACGCGAAGCTCGAACGGCACTCGGTGTACACCTTCCAGGCATGCTGGGCAACCGAGTGGCGCCGAGGGCGAATTCTCCTTGCCGGCGACGCAGCCCACCTCATGCCCCCATTCGCCGGTCAGGGGCTGGGAGCTGGCGTCCGCGATGCCATGAATCTGGCGTGGAAGCTGGCTGCAGTCGTCGACGGCCTCGCTGACGACTCTTTGCTGGACACATACGGCCCGGAGCGTTCCCAGCACGCCACCGCCTTCGTGAAGTTCTCAATAAGTCTTGGTCAGGTCATTTGCCTTACCGAGCCGGGGGAAGCAGCGGCGCGCGACGGGCGCATGATCGCTGAATGGGAAACCACCCGGAAAGCACCTGCCCCACCCCGCCCCGGGCTAGGTCTTGGCCTGCACACCGGCCCGCACGGTGGAGAACTCGCCATTCAGGGGCGCGTGACCGGGTCCGGCAAGACGAGCATGCTATTGGATGACCTACTGGGCGGCCCAGGCGTACTTCTCACGAAGCGCAGCTCCATGCTCACGGGCATCTCCTTGGAAGACCAGAGGCGCCTCGGGCTCATCGGGATCCGCCTGGCCAGCTTCGAAGCAGACAGTGTTGTCTCTGACGGCGTGGAGATCATCAATGACATCGATGGAACCTACCACCAATGGCTGGACACCCTCAGCACACCCGAGTCCCCCGTCGACGTCGTACTGATCAGGCCGGACTTCCATCTGTACGGGACAGCCACCGGCGCTAGAACCAAGGAGCTCACCTCGGGTTTCCTGGAAGGACTTCGCTCCCGGCATCTCACCGCCGCCTTTTAGGAGTGATGGATGCGCCGCGTACTGTGCTGGAGCGCTCTGCCCTGTATGGGGTGAAAAAGTCGCCAAGACGGGTTCCGCGTCTGCCGGGCGGGGCAGTATGAAGGGCGTCCTGGCCGACGGAAATCGCCACGGCAACTGCCCCGCCGCCACCAGGAATAGTGTGACGCCGTCCTACAGCCTGCCTTACCTGCACTCTGGCTGACCACCCGGATGGGGCGTGCCTCACTGGACGAGCTGCCTGTCGCCGGCGAACGTCACTGCTATGAAGTTCGGGTTAGGCATTGCCTTGGTCCTGCCAGGAACGCCACCCTCTGCCGCGACCCAGGCCCGCCCGCCGAAATAGACGATAGCTTGGCGCAGCAAGAGTTTAGAGGTCCGGTGCCGGCAACGCACGAGATCTCCGCGGAGGTCCTTGCGGGAACGGTCCAGAACCCGCGCGGCTTCCCGGCCCGCTGAGGGAATTCTTACCCCGAGACCTCACCCGTCCAAGGGCAGCGGGCCTGCCTCGTAACGACCCTGACCGGCGAGGGCAGGGAGAGAATCCAGGCACGCATCGCTCCTTGGTCCGGAGTCATCCGGTGCAGATGTTTTTCGCCGGCCGGCGCGTCCAACGCGCAAAGACAACAGGTCGGGCACGGACACCCAAGCCAACGCTTGTACGGTCGAATATGGCTGCACGCTCCGAATTTCCACTGTGGCTCTACCCGTCCACCAAGTGTGGCATGCTCCCCACGCCTTGCTTTGGAATGGAGGTTCCAGCCCCCAAACCCACACTTTCCGGGCCCTTCCGACAGGGGCCATCAGCACCGGAAACTGGATCCGGTCGAGCCCGGATTGGCCGCTCATTACGAAAGGCCGGAGACGAAAATGAAAAAGCAGCCGGCCTGCAGGCCTATAGGTCTGGCGGGCCAGCTCAAATGTTCCTATTCTTAAGAAAAGTTTAACGTTTCAGGAGTGGCCGTGGCTGAACCAAGCACCATCGCCCTGCGTGCTTTTGTCGCAGTGGCGGAGCACCTGCATTTCACGCGTGCGGCGCAGTCACTTCACATGACGACTCCTGCGTTGAGTCAGCAGGTCCATCGATTGGAGTCCCTGCTCGGGGCCCCGCTTTTCGTCAGGTCTTCCCGGCGCGTTGAACTCAGCGTGCAGGGAACTGAACTGTTGCCCCTGGCCAAAGAGGCTATTGACGCAGTCGACCGAATTCAGTACTGGTCCAACAAGCGCCTGGAAAAAGTACTCAGCGTAGGCTTTGTGCACGTGGGAGCACCGGACAGGCTGGCCGGCATCTTCACGGAGGTGCCCGAGCGTTTGGATGGCGCCCGCTTGGAGTTCCGCCATATCGACCGGGACACCATCCTTGGTGCGTTGCGTGACGGCAGCATCGACGTTGCCTTCAGCTGGGGCCCCAACTGGTTTGACGGGGTAACCACAAGGACCCTCTCAACGGCTCCCCGCGCAGTCCTCTTCAGCGCAAACACTTCTCGCGATCTTATCCGGTCAAGCCACGATCAAATTTCCATAACTCAGCTGAGCAGTATGCCGTTCCTCGTTCCGGCCTCCGCAGATGAGCGGTACACCAGTTGGGCCTTGGCGGATCCTCGTCCCGACGGCAGCCGACCTAAGCGCGGACCTCGTGTGCACAATCTGGACGAGGCATTGGCGATGGTGGTCACCGGATTGGGTGTCTGCCTCGTCCCGGAACCTGTGGCTCAGGCTATTCAACACCCTGGGGTGTTCTGGGCAACGGTGAATGACATTCCTGCGGTGACATTCAACGTATGCACCTGGCAGCGCCCCGCCTCCTCGCTGGGGGATCGCTTTGCCAGGCTGGTGAGCGCGGAATTTGCCCAAGACAGTACCGAACCTGATGCCCTCGATGCGGGCTTACCGCGTCCAGCTGCACCCTAGCCAGCAGACGTCTAAGCTCCTGCTCCAGGGCAACATCGGCATGCTCCGGGTAGTCAAACAGGAACTATTAACACGTAGTTAATGATCGCGGCCGATTTCGACATGGACGAAATGTAACTGGTGTCACATGCTTTAGGTAGACCAGAATTCCTGAAGGGCTCTGGGACCACCTAGGTAAGGATCAATGATGATCAACTTTTGGCTTGCTTCCCGCCCAAAGCCGGGTGCGGACCGCGACATGTTCGACTTTGAGTGGGGCGTAATTCATGTCGCCCTCATGCTGACCACCCCGAGCGTGATGGCGGGTTTCACGAAATACTCCCAACACCGTGCCGTCGACGATGTACCGGATAGCTGTTTCCCTTATGGGCGGCATGAAAAGGGCTGGTATTCCATTGCGAACCATGTGATGCCGGATGTTCATGCTTTGGAGGCGATTTTCGGAGGAGAGGACTACCCTCGCCGGATGCAGCCGCACTCGTTCGGTGACAAGGAGTTCGTTATCGAACTTACCTCCGTAGTTTCCGATCAATCATTTGGTCCCGGAATGAAGCCGGGCCATGGGGTGAAAGTCGTCAATTTCGTCGCTCCGGCAGAGGGCATCGATCGTGACACGTTCGAGCGCGTGGGCCGCGGTGAGTACTCGGCGCGTATAGCTGAACTTGCCGGCGAGGGCGAAGACCTCCGCCGTTACGTGCAAAACACTCAGCTGCCCCTAGACGCAGCGATGTTCAAAGGCACCCTGTTTGAAGCGGGTGGTGTGCAGACCTACTCCGGAATCGAAGAGCTTTGGTTTCCCGACCGGGAGGCGGCACGCCGTTTCAGGGAGCGCCGGGAATCGGACCAGAAGTGCAGGGAACTCGAAAGCAGCATTATTGATGCGGGGCGCAGTTTCTCCATGACGGTGGTAGAGCGAGTGGTGTGGGATTACACCGACCCGGATGCTCTCCCGCGCCCTGCGGTGGAGACGCCCGGCAGTGTCGAGGCGGGAACGCTCGCCACGGAGCGCAATTGGGGGCAGTGGAATACAGAGATCTCTGCCCAGGACGGAGTACTGGCATGACAGAAGCAACTACCGCACGCACAGGCCCGGTTTGCTCGGCGGAGGAACAAGCCCAAACAGACGCACGTCTCGGGCGCAGCTACCGCCCGGGCCGGGAGCCCTCCCAGCCTCTGCCCGGCGCCGAGCCTCATCCGGGTTTCGGCTACCGGCGGGAGGAGCACGGCAACATGCTTATCGAACGTGATGTGGCCATTCCAACCCGAAGAGGAACCGTTTACGCCGATGTCTTCCGGCCGCGCAACGCAACCCAGGTTCCGGTGATCGTGGGCTACGCACCTTTCGGTAAGCACCCCCACCTCGACATCGAAACGCTCTGGGCCGGGTCCGGCATCCCGTTCGAGACGCTTTCGGATTTTGTGCCCTGGGAACAGTTTGACCCCGTTCCCTGGACGGAATGGGGCTATGCCATCGCCATCGTCGATGGCGTGGGCAACTGGTACTCCGAGGGGGACGCTACCTACTTCACGCCTGAAGAAGCTTGGGCGGGTCATGACATTGTCGAGTGGCTCGCCCAGTGCGACTGGTCAACGGGCAAGGTGGGCTGGGGTGGAGTGTCGTACTTCGCCATGACAGCCTGGTCTGTCGCGGCAACAAAGCCGCCCCACCTAGCTGCTATTTTGCCCTGGGATGCTGCCAGCGACTGTTACCGTGAGGCCTTCCTGCACGCTGGCATCCCTTCTTTCCCTTTCATCCACGGCTGGATGCAGCTCACCGGCACCGGCCAGCAACGCGTCGAGGACATGGAAGCAGGGATGCGCGACCACCCAACCTTCGATGAGTACTGGCAGTGCAGGGTCGCGGACTGGCAAGCCGTGGACGTACCCACTTACGCCGTGACCGAATTCCCCAACAACCTTCATCTTCGGGGAACAGTCGAGGCTTGGAAAGGCATTAGTTCTCCGGACAAGTTCCTCGAGATACGCGGAGATAAGGAATGGGAGGGCTTTTACCAGCCCGAGTCCGTCCAACGCCAAAGGGAGTTCTTCGACCGCTACCTCAAAAACGTCGACAACGGCGTCAGCGAGTGGCCGCGGGTCCGCATTGGCGTGCGCACCCGCGAGGACCAGTGGACCTTCCGGGACGAAACCGATTGGCCCCTGCCCGACGTCACGTACGAGACCTTGTGGCTGGATGCGGACGCAGGGACATTGAACACCCAACGACCGGAAATAGCCGCCGCCGTATCGTATGCGTCAACTGACGACAGCGGAGCCGCTACATTCGATATCCGTTTCGACGAGCGTGTTGAGATGACCGGCAACGCCAAGCTCAGGCTGTGGATTTCAACTGACCTCAGCAACGACGCCGACCTATTCGTTGGAGTTGAAAAACTCGATCAGCACGGGAAACGGGTACCCTTCACGTTCTCCCAAATGTACGACGACGGGCCGATGGGCTTCGGTTGGCTGCGGGCCTCCCACCGCGCACTGGATGAGGAGCGGTCCACGCCGGAGCGACCCTGGCACTCGCACGCCCGGCGGGACTGGCTTGTCCACGGCAAACCGGTGCCGGTGGACATCGAGATCTGGCCTAACAGCGTCCTTTTCGAACCCGGAGAGAGCCTCCGCGTTATTGTCAAGGGAACGCCCGTACAACGCTACAGCGGAAGGTTCGAAATCGTCTTCGCGCCCCTGCACAACTCCGGCAACCACACAATCCACACAGGCGGAGAGTTCGACAGCCACCTCTACCTCCCCGTCATCAAGCGCTGATCGGCCTTCCATCACCTCCTGGAGGGCGGAGACCGCCGCCCTCCAGGAAAACATACAGAAACATTTGACCGTGATCCTCGCCAACAGGCAGCGGGATATCACCCCAGAACTCCAAAATTCTGTTCCACGACGACAACCCGTCGACCCGCAGACCTTTGACGTGTCTTTCGAACGGAAACACGGCGAATAACCCGCCTCATTCCCGGGTAGTAACCCGAGTGAACCGGCACCCTCGCAGATCTGGTCATCACCAGCATGGGTAGGTCGACGCATCACCCTGTCCGACCAGAGCCACGGAACGCAAGGTCGCCCTCACAGCTTCTATTCAGCCGTCTCAGGAGCGACCCGATATCAGAGAACCAACCGAAGACGTCAGACCCACCCAAAATTATTTTGCGAATCAAAGGAGATTTGATGAATACCACGATCATGAAGCGCAGGGCTGGTACTCCTGCGCTGGTAGGAATACTCACCCTCGGGGCTATTTTGTCGGGCTGCGCGGCCGCAGATCCCGTAGGGCAAGCGCCGTCAGCGATTGAAACGGCCGGCGACGGGCAATGCGGAAGCATCCCGACAACGCCGCTGAATGATCCCGAAGGGCTCATATCAAAGATGGACGCTGCCGCCAAGGCGGCCTACACCGGATTCTCGGGAGCCCTCAAGCCCAGTTTCTGGAGCAACTGGAAGCCGGCCACGCCTCCGCCATATGACGTTGCCATCGTCTACTCGACCGAAGCCGTGCCGTACCAGGCGACCCTTCTGAAGACTGTAAAGGAGGCCCTGGGGAAAGACCCACTCATTGGGAAAGTCACTGTGTCATTTGCCGAGAACAACCTTCCGACGCAGTTGCAGCAGTTCCAGGCGGCCATCCAGGCCGCTCCGGACCTCATCCTCTATCAGCCGCTGGCACCTGATCCTTTCGTGCCACTGAGTGAGCAGGCAGCCGCAGCAGGAATTCCTTCGCTCACCATGCAGTCAGTTGTTCCCTCCGACAAGGTCATCAACATCTCCCCCAACTCGTTCCTTCTCGGAGCCCGGCCAGCGGCGGAAGTAGCAAAACTGATGGGAGGCAAGGGAACCATGCTGGGAGTGCGAGGGGTCAAAGGCGTCTCAATCGAAACGGAGACCTTCGAAGGAATCAAGCAAGTCATCGGACTGTGCCCCGAAATCACCCTCGACGACTCCGTGGTGGGCGCCTACAACCCCACAACCGCAAAGACGGAAGTGCTGAAGTGGCTAAGCACCCATCAGACTGACGTTGGCGGCGTGGTCCACGCAGCCATCATGGGCAACGGAGTCATCAGCGCCTTCGAACAGGCAGGCCGGCCGATGCCGCCCATGGCCGATGCCGCGGCGAGCGAAGGAAGCCTCGCCTACTGGCAGAAAAACGCACCCGAAGGTTATCGGGGGGCTGCAACCGGGCAGGGCCCCCAGGCCATGGGTGGTGTAATCGCTGATATTGCTCTCCGGGTCTTGAATGGAGACGGCGTAAAGGTCAACACCGTCCTGCTTGAGCCGGCTCTTGTCACGGACAAAAACCTGGATGACTGGGCCGTCAGCGGCGCGGAAGTGTCCTCTGGCAAGTCCGCCGAACCGCCGGCCGGCACCTTTCCGCCAGCGGGTTATATTGACCAGTTTTTTGCGAAGTGAACGCAATGATGCTCGCGGGGCCTGACAGGGACAGCAGCATGGGTTTGCAGCCGGTGAGCGAGGAAAACACGCCAGCGACGTCGGTGACCCCGGTACTGCGCGTTGAGAAGGTAGCCAAGTCGTACGGCCATACCCGCGCCCTCACGGCTTGCGACATGGAACTATTTTCCGGCGAAATCCTCGCCGTCATGGGCGAAAACGGCTCGGGGAAAAGCACGCTCGTGAAGATTTTGACCGGAGTTCAAAATCTCGACGAGGGAACACTCTCTATGGACGGCCGACGGCTGCGCCCCTTCTCCAACCCGGTGGACGGGATAAGCGCAGGTATCGTCGCAGTGTTTCAGGAAGTACCCATCATTGAAAACCAGACCGTATTGGACAACATATGGGTTGGTTACGACGGAGTGTTCAGAAACAGGCTTCGAAAGGCTGAGAAGCGTCACATTGCAGACAAGGTGCTCAAGGTACTCTTGGGCCGACAGTTGGACCTTGACCAGCACACCGAATCCCTGTCTTTGTCCGATCAGCAGGCGTGTTGCATTGCCCGCGCACTCGTCAAGAAGCCGAAGATACTCATTCTCGACGAGTCGACATCGGCACTTGATATCGCCACTCGGGATCGTCTTTTCAAGACCTGCAGCGAGCTAACCGGCGAAGGCACCAGCATCATCTTCATTTCTCATCGTATGGACGAAGTAATGGCGATTGCCGACCGGGTCACAGTGCTGAGGTCGGGCAGAACAGTCGGCCACTTCACCCGCGGTGAAGCAACCCCTGAAGTCCTTGTCAGTTCAATGACCGGAAAAACATTTGCCCAGGCCGAAGAATCGGTTGACGTACGAACGCCAGGACTGGATGGAAAAGTCCAGCTGGAGACGCAGGACCTCAAACTGTCGGCAGAGTCAAAAGGCATCAATTTCCATTTGAGGAAGGGCGAAGTCGTCGCCCTGGCGGGGCTCGAGGGCCACGGCCAGGACCACTTCCTCAGGGCCCTCTGGGCCTTGGAACCTGTGGCCGGCGCCGTCGTCGCCTACACCAAGAATCAGGCCCAAAAGATCACTTCGCCCGCAGATGCCGTGAGGGCTTCCATTGTTTACGTTCCTCGCGACCGCCGGACGGAGGGCATCTTTCCCAATCAATCCATTGGAGACAACTTCTCTATAGCAACTATGTCGCAGGACGTGCAGTTTGGTGTAGTAAAGCCGTCTCGGTCCTTAACACGATTGAAGGCCTTCAAAGAGACGCTGAAGATCAAAATGAGCAGCGACCGAGACCCCATAACAACACTCAGCGGAGGCAACCAGCAAAAAGTTGTCCTTGCCCGATGGCTGGCTTCGGAGCCGGACGTAGTTCTTCTCAACGACCCAACCAGAGGAGTTGACCTCGGCGCGAAACGAGACATTTACGCTCTCATGAGGCGAATGACTCAGCAAGGAGTGTCATTCATAGTTCTTTCCACAGAAGTGGATGAAATCCTGGAGATTGCAGATCGCACTTTGGTTTTCAGAGAAAATAACGTCTTCGTAGAGCTTGATCGGACGATGACCACCAGAGAGAAACTGGTTTCGAGTTTCTTCGGACATGAGGATTCCCAGTGACAAGGACCAATAAAATATTGAGGTTATGGCAACGCCCCTACGCCATTGCCGCGATACTGACAATAGCTCTGCTTGCAGCGAATCTCATCGTCAATCCCGCGGCCTTCTCGCCCCAGTACATGCCACAGACCATTGCTGCATTCGCACCCTTTGCCTTGGCTGCCATGGCGTCAACACCTGCCATACTCGGGGGCGGCGGCGGCATAGACATATCCGTGGGCCCAGTCATGTCGCTGGTCAACATAGTCATCGTTACTCTACTGCTGCCAAGCCAATTGCTGGACGGACCAGTTATGGGAGTTACTGCCGCGCTGGTTCTCGGCCTTGGCATAGGGGCGCTTAACGGTGTCCTGGTCGCAGTGCTCAGGTATCAGCCCATCATCGCCACCCTTTGTGCCATGTTGATCCTCATCGGTATCAATATTCGTCTCGCCCCTTCTCCCATGCAGGCCGGTGACAACTGGACAGACGCAGTCAGCAGCTCCTGGGGCCCTGTCCCCGTCGCGGCGGTCCTCATTCTTGCTCCACTTGCGCTTTGGTCGCTCTTGGGCAAGACGGCCTGGATGACAAACCTCTACTCGGTGGGAGGAAGCGACACCGCAGCCTTCACCGCTGGCGTAAATGTCACGGCCGTGCGGGTCGTTGCATACGCGACAGGCGGGCTCTTCGCGGGAATCGGAGGTATAGCGCTGACGGGAATCCTACGCTCGGGCGACAGTACCGTGGGCATGCAGTACACGCTGATCGCAATCACCGCCGTCGTGCTGGGCGGGACTTCCATGACCGGCGGCCGGGGTGGCATGGGAGGTTCCCTCGCGGCGGCAGCGGCCATTTTCCTGTTTCAGATACTGCTCTCCGCCATGCGAGTGCCAACGCCCTGGCTGAACTTAACATACGGAGCAATGCTCATTGGAGCCATCATCGTGACAGTCCGGACCTCAACGGCCAACAAGACCAAAGGAAAAGTGGCATGAGCTCCCCCACCAACGCCGTATCAACGGACACCCCACGGGCGAAGTCCGGAAGGATCCGTGACATTCTTACCCGGGGCAAAGGCCGCGTGCCGATGCTGCAACTCGTTATGCTCACGACGCTGATAATCCTGGGTGCTTCGCTCATACCCGGGTTTACCCGCTTGAACAGCGTCTACTCCATGTTGATAATCGCTAGTTTTCTTGGACTCGCAGCACTGGGACAAACTCTTGTCGTTCTTTTGGGGGGCCTTGACCTTTCAGTGCCAGCGTTCATTGTGCTGAGCGCAATGCTAACTTCCGAACTATACGGCACCTATGGCTGGCCCTTCCCTGCCATTGCGGCATTCATAGTTCTCGTGTCGCTTGTGGTCGGCGGAATCAGTGGCTATATTTCCCACAAGTATCGCGTCCAACCGCTTATTGTCACTCTGGGAGTTGGAACAGTAGTGACCGGGGCGACACTTATTTGGATCGGTGGAAAGCAGCCAGGCTCCGCACCCGCCTTTCTTTCAAATTTTGTATCCCCCGTCGGCACAACCTTTGGTCTCAAAATACCCCCTGCTGTGGTTCTCTGGTGCCTACTTGCAGTAGGCATCGGGTTAATTCTGCGGCACACAAAGTTTGGGAAATCTCTCTACGCGACAGGATCGAGTATCCGGGCTGCAGAATTAGCCCTCGTCCCCACCCGCAGAATCTGGGTGTCAGCATTCTCCCTCAGCGCCCTTTCCGCCGCCGTCGTAGGGGCCCTCCTTGCAGGCTTCAGCGGAAGCGCGGATCTCACAATGGGTGACCCCTACCTGTTCCAGAGCCTGACAGCAGTAATAGTCGGAGGCACTGCCTTTGGCGCCCGGGGAGACTATTGGCATACCTTCATCGGCGCGTTGCTTCTAACGGTACTGTCGACCATTCTCATTGGGGTGGGGTTTTCCAGTTCAGATCAGACGATTATCTACGGGATCCTGATTCTCGTCGTAGTCGCTGGGTACAGCAGGGACCGGGCCCTCCGCGACAGGGTTTAATCGGGCGACAGGGTTTAATCGGCAAGTTCTGATGCCAACCACAACTCTTTCTCCTAGTGCAGACACCACGAGGTAATCACGAACCCCAGACGTCAGACCTTGTCGCCGCTTCGCAGGCCCTTCTTCACGTCATGAAATCATGAAAGAGATGCCATGCTCAACCCAGTTGCAACTCAATTAGGTCCAGTCCAAGGCCGTGAAAATAGCGGCGTCCGCAGTTGGCTTGGCATCCCCTACGCCGCCCCACCTTGGGGCCAGCAACGCTTTACACCGCCCCAGCCACGCACGCCATGGAGCACTGTTCGTGATGCCTGCTCCTACGGGCCCCCGGCACCCCAAGGTTTGCAGCTGCCAGGCTCGGATATCGCGCCGTCGACTGATCCCGCACCAGACTGTCTGACCCTCAACGTGTGGGCCCCAACTCCAACGCCAGAACGGTTGCCGGTCATGGTGTGGTTCCACGGCGGAGCGTACCTCGCAGGTGCAGGGTCAGAAAAGGCCTACAACGGAGCGTCACTGGTCCAAGAAGGCGTCGTCTTGGTCACCGTGAACTACCGCATGGGCGTGGACGGCTTCGGACAGATCGAGGGCACCGTCTCCAACCGCGGGATTCTCGACCAGATCGCGGCCTTGGAATGGGTACGGGACAACATTGCCGGCTTCGGAGGTGATCCGCAAAAGGTCACGATCTTCGGACAATCCGCGGGAGCTGGCTGTGTCCTGGCCATGCTCGCCATGCCATGCGCCCGCGGCCTGTTCCACCGTGCCATCGCCCAAAGTATTCCGCGCATGTTCCTCACCCAAACGCTCGCGCACTCGGTCACCCAGGCCATTGCCGCCGCAGCTGGCATAGAAGGAACAGCAGATTCGAGCTCCCTGGAAAAGTTGAGTCCTCAAGCGCTGGCAGACGCAACGCGGCAGGTCATGAGCACTATGGGAGAACGCGCAGACCAATGGGGACCTCTTGCCCACTCTCCGTCGCCCTTTGGGCCGATCATGGATGGGGACACCTTGCCCGAGGACCCCTGGACGGCGCTGCGAGGTGGGGCCGCCCGTGATATCCCGCTGATCACCGGCCACACCCGCGATGAATACCGTATCTTCACCGCCCAACAGAAGCGGTTTAACATCTCAAGCGATGAAGCGGATACCGCTCTGCACATCTTCGCACCCAACGGAGACGCCGACAGCTACCGCGCCATCATGCCGAAGGCAGAACCCGGGGAGGTATACGAAAAAGTCATCACCGACTACCTGTTCCTTGCCCCAACAATGCAGGCTGCAATCGCCGCCACTGATGCTGGGGGACACGTTTTCGTCTACGAACTGTGCATCGACCCGGTTGGGGGCATTGGCTCACCGCACGCCATCGACTTGCCCTTGACCTTCGATACCCTTGACACCGGATTAGGAGCGCTGATACCTGAGCCAACTGACTCAGTGCTCGAATCAGGCGCCCGAATGCGCAAGGCATGGACCGGCTTCGCCGCAACTGGAAACCCAGGATGGCCACAATGGGGGCCCGAACTGACCACCCAGATTTGGGGTGCAGACAACCCTGTGGCAAGTTACCCCGAATCCGAAAGGCTTGAGCTGTCTCTGAAAGACAGCTGCGGTGCCCTCGAGCTATTTGCCATACCAAAATCTGGGCCGGTGAATCCGGCCCTTTCTCGCTAAACGTCACCTGAGATTCGCTGATTGGACGCCCCAGCCTGCGCTACTGCCGCCGCGGTGAGTGTCACCGGGTGAGTGTCCTGGCTGAACCGGCTTGACCGTGCCGACGTCTCCTGATGCGTGGCCGGCCTGTTAGGGGACAGAATCAATCCTGACTGAAATCCGGGAACCGGCCTTCCGCGCCGGGCAGCCCTGCAAGGTGAGCCAAAAAAGACAAGAAACAATGAAGTCGCCTATGGCGCCGAATTCCTGCGATGGTTCTCCGAAGAAACTGTCCGTGATTACGGCCGCTATCTCGCCGCGCCGAAGGGCAAGAACAAAATTCTGGTCCAGCACAAACCCGCGGGCCCGTGCCTGCTGATCACACCATCGAATTTCCCGCTCGCCATGGCTACCCGCAAGGTAGCCCCTGGTGAGTGCCGCCGTCGGGGCCGGAGCCACCACCGTCACCGGCGGCGCGCCGGTTGACGGTCCCGGCTACTTCTACCAGCCCACCATCCTGGCTAACGTCCCCAACGATGCCGCCATCCTCCGTCAGGAGATCTTCGGCCCCGTCGCCGCGGTCACCACGTTCAGCACCGAAGAGGACGCCATCCGGCTGGCCAACGCCAGCGATTACGGCGCGGCGTCCTACCTTCACAACCGGGACACAACAAGCTGTTGCACGTGGCCGAACAGATCGAGTTCGGCATGGTTGGCTTCAACGCCGGCGTGAACTCCAATGCCGCGGCACCGTTCGGCGGGGTCAAGCAGTCAGGCCTCGGCCGCAAAGGGCGGCTCCAAAGGGGTCGCCGAGTACACCACCACCCAATACATCGGCATCACCGACCCCTACACGAGCTAACGTGCTGAATCGAGGTACCGGCCAACCTGTATGGACCTTGAGACCTCCCCGACCGGGAAGTGCAGGGGCCGCCTACTAATTGCCATGTAGTAGTCGGAACGCGACCTCCGTCGAACTGGCGGGTACGGCCCGAGGGTGGGTTGAAGCGGAGGATAGGTTCCAGTTACGGTCAATGAGGCACCAGGTTCGCCTCGTCACGTCCTAGCCTGGGCCCTTCGCCGCCTGGCGAAGGGCCCATCTTCAGAACCGGTCAGAGTGATCCATATCAAATAGACCACCGGATCGGCATCCACCCGTTCCTTAGAGGGCTACGGACGGGTAGTCCTTACCCAGCCAGTGGTCCAGCTTCCTGGCAAATTCCCTTTGGAAGGAAAGAGGCCCATGTTCTCTGGTGTAGTCCTCTTCAAAGACGGCGACAAAGAGTGTCAGCGAAAGGAAGAAGTGGGCGCCGTTTTCGAACAGCCAAACGTAGTCCTGGTTGATCAGCGCCTGGCGTTCCTCGTCAGTGAAGGACACCCATGAGGTTTTCTCGACATCATTGAGCCATATGCCGACGTCTTTTTCCCAGTCCGCGAGTGCTCTGGCGGGATCTTCCTTGTAGCGTGCTACCCATCGGGGGTCGCGGTCCACCGTGTACAGGAATTTGTTGACGTAGTACTTGCTCACGCTGTGACACCTACTTTGGCAGTGACGGGTCCGGCGGTGCCACCGGATACGGCGGCTGACTGCTCGGCCGCGGCGGCCTGTCTCCCGTTCTTGTTCGGGTACCACGTCATGAACATTTCCCTGGTGTGATACAAATCCAGCTGGTCCACGTAGTCGGCGTTTTCGGGGCCGGCGATACCCATCATCAGGATCAGGTCCATAAAGCCGTGGGTGGCGTTGCCAGCCCCGGACATGGATTCATGCGTGACGTTTTCCAGGATGGCATCAATGTTGCCGGTGGAGAGCCATTCAATGGCCTGGCGGTCAAATTCCGGGTCGGGCCCGTGCTCGCCGAACTGCCGGGGCCCGCCAAGTTCCAGGCTTAGATGGCCGGTTCCGATCGCCGCGATGTTCTTGTCCGTCGGGTATTCATCGATCACCTGGCGGATGGCTCGGCCAAGGTCCCAGAACCGTTTTGGTGAGGGCAGCGGTGGAGCGAAGATATTGGTGTAGATCGGAACCACCGGCAGGTCAGCGTCCGGGCGTACGGTGATGATCGGACAGATGATGGAATGGTCAATTTTTAGTTCGTGGCTGAACGAGAAGTCGAAGCCACGGTCCAGTAGGCCCTGATGCATGAAATTGGAGAAGGCAACATCCCCCTCGAGCACGTACTTCGGGATGCCAAACTCGCGCTCCTCGTTGTAAAAGGTGGCGTCGTATTTATTCTGTTTGCCAATCATGAAGGTCGGGTAATTGTCCAGAAAGAACTGGTGGAAGTGGTCCGCGCCGACCATGACAAGGATGTCCGGTTCGGCCGCGGTGAGCGTTTCCCGGTAGGCCTCGACTTTGCGTTTCCACTCGTCGGCCTGAGGGATGCGTTCTTCCGGGGGCGCGGTGGTGGCTTTGAGGTAGAACGGGTGGTGGGTGCTGGCCAGTACGGCTGTCAGTTCAGCCATTGCATCTCCTTTGATTGCGGCCGGCGTGCTCCGGGAGCGGCCGGGATCGGCTACGGGCCGTGACGGCCCTTTTGGTTTAAATGTCTTCCAGTGCTGCGGGTGACTGCGGGTCGACATAGACGGCGTTCCGGTCCACTGCCATGTAGATCTCGTTTGCTATGGGGTTGCGCCGTTCCTCGGCTATCTGCCCGAGCAACCCTGCAGCGCGGGCGAGGAGGGCGAAACCTCGGAGCAGTTCGGGTGGCAGGCCGAGGTCGGCCAGGGCGGCACCGCAGACGCCAGCGCCGTTGAGCGGCAATGTGCGGCCAAGGGCCTTTTCGCTCATCCGGCCAATGGCTTCGAACAGGCGCAGATGTGGCCCGCGCAGGCCTTCCTCCTCGGCGATGCCGATCAGCACCGGCGTCCGGGGGTCGCCCTCCTTGTGGTTCGGGTGGCCCAGTCCGGGGACGAATTTGCCGGCAGCACGCTGGGCGGTGATGGCACCCAGTGCGAGGTCATCCCAACCCGCATCGGTGTCCGGGAGGTTCTCCTTGTGGGCTGCGAGGGTCGTGGCGAGGAACTGGCCGCAGTCTTCGGTGACACCGAGGAACCGGGAGCCGCCGCCGAGCAGGCCGGCGGCCATGGCTCCCTGGAGGGAATCGGGGGCGCTCAGGTAGGTGAGCCGGGCGGCGATGGCTGTGGGCGTGAAACCGTGGTCGGCAAGTGCCACTAGAACGGATTCAAAGACACGCAGCTCGCCAGTGGTGGGGCGGCGCATGGCGACGAGCCAGAAGGCGAGTTCGCCGAAGCTGGCTTTGCCCATCAGGTCCGCGGCGAGGTCCTGGCCCAAGAGGCGGATTTCTGTGGCGGAAGAGGTTCCCAGTGAAGTCGGGAACTGCAGCTTTTCCTGCTCGAGGGTGGGATTCATGATTCTCCAGGGGTTGAAGCGGTCGGGACGGCGGCGGCAGCAAGCCAGGCACGGATCTCATCGGTGTGTTCGCCTAGCTCCGGCGGTGCCAGATCGTACCGTGCCGGGGTTGCAGAGAACGTAATAGGGTTGCGCACGCCCGGGACGGTTTTGGCGCCGGCGCCCACCTGGACCACGGGCTGCAGCCCGAGATTCTGGGCGTATTCAACGCCTTGTTTGATGGTGTTGATAGGTCCGTTGGGAACGCCGGCTTTGTTCAGCTTCCCGAACCATTCTTCGGCGGTCCGGGTCTTCAGCCGTTCCACCAGCAGGGGGCGGAGTTCTTCGCGGAGCCGTGTACGGTCGGCGTTGTCGGCAAACCGCTCATCGTCGGCGAGTTCGGGCACGTCCAGTACGGCGCAGAGCTTACGGAACTGTGCGTTGTTCCCGGCGGTGATGATCAGGTCATCGTCCTTGGTTGGCAATGCTTCGTAGGGGAACAGGCTCGGGTGGGCGTTGCCCATCCTGAAGGGCGTGACGCCCCCAGCAACATAGGCGGAGGTTTGATTGACAAGCCCGCTCATGGCCGAGGCCATAAGGCTCGTCTCTATATTTTGACCCTCGCCGGTGCGGTCGCGGTGGTGCAGGGCGGCGAGGATGCCGATGGTCGAATGCAGCCCTGCCATGACGTCGAAGACGCTGATGCCGGCGCGGTAGGGTTCCCCATTTGGGTCACCGGTGAGGCTCATGAGCCCGGACATCGCTTGGACGATCAGGTCATAACCAGGAAGGTCGGCGCCTTCGGCCGTGCCAAATCCGCTAATAGAGCAGTAAATGACGGCCTTGTTGCGTTCCCTGACCGAGCCGTAGTCCAGTCCGAACCGTTTAAGTCCGCCGGGCTTGAAATTTTCGATGACGACGTCGGCGCGGGCGGCGAGCTCCTTGGCCGCGGCGAGGTCGTCCGCTTCCTTCAGGTTCAGCACGACGGATTTTTTGTTGCGGTTGATGGCCGAGTAGTAGGTCGACACTCCGTCGGGCCGGACCGGGGGCACCCACGAGCGGGTGTCATCCCCGCCCGGGCTTTCGACTTTGATGACTTCGGCGCCCATGTCAGCCAGGAGCATGGTGGCATAGGGCCCGGCCAGAACGCGGGAGAAGTCGGCGATGATGATCCCGTCCAGGGGGCGGGCCGTCCGGGCTTTGGCGGCCTCCAGATGGGAGTGGCTAGTCACAGTGGTTCCTTTCGGCTTCAAACTCACCGTCCGTCTAGCGGACAACCGTCCGAAGATGTGAGATATTTATAGAATGAGCTTTTGGCGCGGATGTGTCAAGGCTCACCAAAAGCAAAAGGAGGTGCGCGATGGCGCAACGGGGAACAGGTCCAGACTTCATAGAGGCTTTGGCGCGCGGCTTGGATGTCCTGCGGTGCTTTTCAACAGACCAGCCGCATATGAGCCTGAGTCAGGTGGCACAGGCCGCGGACCTGGCACGCCCCACGGCCAGAAGAATCCTTCTCACCCTGGAAGAGCTCGACTATGTCAGGGCAACCAATGGCGCCTTCACCCTGACACCTAAGGTCTTGGAGCTTGGAATGGCCTACATCGGGGCACTCGGGCTCTGGGACATGGCCCGGCCCCATTTGGAAGATCTTGTGGGAAAGACCGGCGAGTCCTCCTCCATGGCTCAGCTCGATGGCTCCGACATCATTTATGTAGCCCGGGTCGCCGTGCCCAAACTGATCGCACTCAGGGTTGACGTAGGGACAAGATTCCCAGCGATGCTGACCTCCCAGGGAAAAATTCTCCTCGCCGCCCTCGCCCCTCAGGACGCACTGCGGGTCTTGTCTCAGCCTTCCCGATCAAGCGTACCGGCACCAAGCCAGCTGGATGAGAAACGCATCCTGCAGATTCTTGCAGACGTCCGCCATCGGGGGTGGGCGCTGGCGGACGAGGAACTGGCCCCGGGTGTCCGCTCCATCTCCGTAGGAGTGCGCGACGGCGAAAATGCGGTTCGCGCATCGATGAACATTACAGTCCAGGCTCAGGAAACGAGCGTGGAAAAGCTGACCTCCGAGTACCTGCCCATGCTGCAGGAGGCGGCCGCAGCCGTCGGGAAGGACTGGGCGCGCTGGCAGTCCCGACCGGCAAAGTCCCTGAAACCCTAAGGCCTGAACCAAATTACTCAGCCCCCACCGCGTGACTCTTGACACGCCTCTTCGCCTTCTGTCACCATCGTTTCAATAAAACGTACACGTGTCCGCCAAGCGGACAGTAAGCCTTTCCTCTGGGAAACAGCGATGGAAGCGGAGAGCAAACACCCATGAGCCACTCACCGGGCAAAGACGCCCAAACTACGGCAGCTCAAGACGAGCACTTCGATGTAGTCATCGTCGGTTACGGACCCGTCGGGCGACTGCTCGCCCTGCAACTGGGCCGTCGCGGTCACCGCGTGGCCGTGATCGAACGCCAGGAAGGGGTCTACCCGCTCCCCCGGGCCGTACACTTCGACGACGAAATCGGCCGCATCTTCCAGTCTGTAGGAGCCGGGCCGGACATCATGGCCGAGGTTGTAGAGCCCTACGACGATTTCTACGAATGGCGCAACGCCAATCAAGAGACACTCTTGCACTTGGACTGGCGCGGAGCCGGTCCCTCCGGCTGGAATGTCAGCAATTTTTTCTACCAGCCCGGAATGGAAAACTTCCTCGACGCCAAGGTCATGGCCCTTCCCTCGGTGACCATTCTGCGCGGATGGGAAGCTATCACCCACACCGAAACTGAAGACAGGGTCCTGCTGCAGATCCGCAACGCCGCCGACGAACGCCGCGAGCTCAACGCCCGTTACGTCGTCGGCGCCGACGGCGCCAACAGTAAGGTCAGGGACTGGATCGGCACACCGATGACCGACCTTGGATACTTCCACGACTGGCTCGTCGTAGACCTCATCCCTCTGACGCCGCTGCAGATCAGCCCTCCCGCGTCCCAATTCTGCGACCCCGATCGGCCCACCACCGTCGTCCCGGGCGGCCCCGGGCGCCGACGCTTTGAATTCATGCGCCTCGAACACGAGACTAAGGACGAACTGAACAACGAAAGACGGGCGTGGGAACTCCTGCGGCCGTGGGGCGTCACCCCCGAGACCGCCAAAATGGAACGCCACACCGTCTACACTTTCCAGGCACGCTGGTGCGACGAGTGGCGCCGCGGCCGCCTGCTCCTGGCCGGAGACTCCGCGCACCTGATGCCACCCTTCGCCGGGCAAGGCATGTGCTCGGGTCTGCGCGATGTTGCCAACCTCGAATGGAAGCTCGACCTGATCCTGCGGGACCTGGCGCCCGATTCACTGCTGGACAGCTACGGCCCGGAACGCTCCGAACATGTCCGCCACTTCATCGACCGGTCCATGCAGCTCGGAGAAGTCATCTGCCTGACCGATCCCGGCGCCGTTGCCACGCGGGACGCAGCGATGGCAAAGGACATCGCCGACGGCGCCTCGATTCCTCCCCGCCCGCTGCCCAAACTCGGTGATGGCCTGCACCGTGCCGACGCCGGCGGTGGCACGCTCTCCATCCAGGCCCCTGTCCAGGCCAGGGCCGGACAGACGCTCTTCGATGACGTCTTCGTTCCCTCCGGAACACTGCTGCTCAAAGATGCCGACGTCCGCGCCCACCTGCCTTCAGATGCCGCCAGCGGACTGACAGGCCTCGGATTCCAGATCATCGAGTTTGGCCAGGAGCCCTCGGATACGACAGCAGTGGACGCTACCGGAGCCTATGGCCAGTGGTTCGATGCCCTCGGCGCCGATGCCGTGCTCGTCCGCCCCGACTTCTACATCTACGGCGTCGCCGGGGTTGATGGTCTTCAGACGCTGGTCCGCGACTTCCTCTCGGATCTGGGCACGCCGATCGAGGCCGTTGAGACGTCCGGTCTCAGCGCTGCCGCACTATGACCACGTTCCCGACCTCCGGCAGCGCCCCGGAGCTGCCGGAGATACGCTACACCATCGAAGAATGCCTGGCCCGCTACACCCGGGCCATAGACAATCAGGACCCGGAAACAGCCGCAACGCTGCTGGCCAACGCCGTACTGCACTTCAAAAACAACCCCCCGTTGCAGGAACGCCGAAAGATCGCAGCATTCTTCGCCACCATGTTTCCAAACCCGTCGCGCACCCGCCACCTGGTCAGCAACCTGACGATCGAGCCGGGTACGAAGCGCATCGAATACAACGCCATTTACCAACGATGGTCCGTGGCTGATCCCACGGCTCCCGTCTGTGAGGCGCTCGGTCACTACGCCGGCAGCTTCACTCCCGTTGCGGCCGGACTTATCTGGTCGGAGCACCGGGTGATCACACGTTAACCCTCCAAGGCACAACGACGTTCCATCCCTTCCTGTTCAAGGACCCCACCATGACAAGTCCAGCAACCGGGCAGCCCCAAACCGGCCGCTCCGCTCGGCCATACCTTTCCAATTCCACCATCGTCCCCCTCTGCATGTTCGTCACGGTCGTGGAAGGCTGCAACCTCATCGTCTTCGGGGCCGTCGTCCCCTCCAGGATCCAGACCTTGGAATCGACGAACAGACCACCGGCACAGTGGGCGGCGTCGTCTATCTCGGTGCATTGACCGGAGTGCTGCTCGGAACCAGCCTCGCTGACCGCTTTGGCCGCCACAAAGTCATGGCCGCTGCCGCCACCGTTTTCTCAATCGGGGCTGTAATGGCCTCCATGGCTCCCAACCCCGAACTCCTCGGACTCGCCCGGTTCATCACCGGCATCGGCGTCGGCGGAGCGATCACCACCGCCATGACGCCGGCCCGCAATCACGCCCCTCACGCCAGGGCCAGCCGTCCCAGAAATTCACCACACTGTTCGAAAACCGCGGCTCAATCCTGGAACTTTTCGTTTCTCCCTCACCGACGCAGCAGTATTCGGCTCATTCATCGCCGCCTGCGCAGCAGATCGGTTCGGATCCGCCGGGGTCACCATCATCTGTGCAACACTGACCCTGACCGGGCTCTTCGGCGTATTGGCCGGACCGAGATCACTTCCCATGGTTCTGCTTTTTGTCGCCCTTAGCTTCGTAAGGGGCCCAACAAGCTCGGCGCACCAGCGCATGAACGCCGATACCGAGCGTTCCGTGGGTTCAACCCAATGCTCCTCCTGTGTCAGCCCGATGTAAAACCTCTTCCCAATAAGCCGGTTCCGGGCCGGGGCTGGCTTCCCCAACAAGTCAATGCCAGCAACCGTGGGAGCCGTAGCCTCCCCAAAGCATGTGTCAGCCATGACAAGGAAGTTCGTCAAGTCCTCACGGGCGACCGTTGAGCCCGCCTTATTCATGCTGCCCAGCCATTTTCGTGGCCAGATCTTGCGCTGCAAGCGTGGCGACCAGCACGATGGCTTTCCTGCGACGGTCAGTACGTCCAGACCCTGCCCCGGCCATCAATAGATCCACCTGCGACAAGACAGCCCCCGCACTGCACAGAGTCAGGATGGTGACAAGCAAGTCAGTGGCGTCATGATCAAGAATACCCGGGAGCGCCCGGCGCATCTCCCTGATGAGTCGGGGTGTTTGTTCCCTGCAAATGGCCTCGCGACCTGCCGGCACCCCCTCTTCCAGGCCTACCCAGAACAAAAGCTTGGCTGTGCCGGGTTCCGCTGCATGGAAGTCAAACAGGCGACCCGCGAAATCGCCCACTGCCGCTACGCCGCTGCCCTCGATACTGAGGCCCATGAAGAATCGGTTCAATTCAGCCGTTATCACCGCACCGTAGAGCGCATCCTTGTTGCCAAAGTATTGGTAGATGCGCTCCTTGCTGATGCCGGCTGCCTTTGCGATGTGGTCCATGCGGGCCCCGGCCAGTCCCTTGGCGCTGAACTCCGAGACGGCGGCGTCCAGCAATTGGGTTTTTGTTCGTTCTGTATCCCACGCCACTTATGATGGATCCCTTTCCTTGAGTCGATACCGCGGGCGGAACTACTGGTTCTGCCGGCTGATGAAATCTTGGAGATCTCCTGGTTCCAGAGGGATGCCCGGGAACTCAACGATGGTCGCAAGGGGCATAGCCAGAACGTTGGCACGGCCTGCTTCTTCGCCGAGAAGGTCACCGATCCTGCCTCGGAAGCCGCCGCGGCTCTCGGCCAATGCCCTGAGCTGCGGCCCGATGACGGCGTGATCCATGAAGTCCCCAAACGTGGACCACTGATTGAGCGGAACCACAATCGCTTTGCCCGGCAAGGCAACGTCCGCGGCCAATTTGAGGTCCCTTGACGATGAACCGATGTGAACCGTAGCCAGTCCGCCCTCGTATGCCCAGCCTCCTACGCCACTGTGCCAGTGCTCCAAATCGGCCCGGCGGACGGGGATCCGAACAACGTCGGAAGCGCCGCCGTCGAGCTTGATTTTCTTCCAGCCCCTCAGCTCACGAGGCGGAGTCTGCACACCACAGCAATGATCCGTCACATAAACCTGTACTACCTCGGAGCCGGAACGGATACCAGTGTTGGTGACCAGCGCCTCCACCTCAAAGGCGACGGGATCTTCGAGCGGGCGGACACTGACAGCAAGGTCTGCATAACTGAAGGTAGTGTAGGAAAGTCCATGGCCAAACGGATAATCCACGGCGAGATCCCTCGCATCGTGATAGCGATAGCCCACGTGAATCCCCTCGCCATAGACGACTTCCCCTGCCTCTCCCGGGAACGAAAGGAAGGACGCAGTGTCTTCAAGGCGCACCGGAATGGTCTCGGCCAGGCGTCCACCGGGCTCGGCATCTCCCAAGAGGACATCCGCAATGCTGTCCCCGTGAGCTTGTCCGGTCAGCCAAAATTCCACGATCGCATTGACTGACGAGCGCCAGGCCGCCGTGGTGACAACGGCGCCGTTGCTGAGGCTGGCAATCTTGGGAACGTCCATGGGCCCCAGACTGCGGAGAAGTTCCAGCTGGTCTTCCGGGAGATCTATCGACGTACGGTCAACGCCCTCGGATTCGTAGGCGCCGGGCAAGCCAAGGAACAACAGAACCACATCGGCGCCGCGGGCCGCATTGACAGCCTCCTGGACCAACTCGGCCGATGCGGCGCCGGCGTCCAAGTGATATCCAGGCACGAAATCTACCACCCAGCCGCCGGACTCCAATCGGCCCGTCAGCGCGTCGAGTGCAGACACTACGCGCGAAGCGTTCACCCGCGAACTGCCGGCACCCTGATATCTGGGCGTGCGGGCGAGTTCGCCGATGATTGCCACCCGCCGCGGCGTTGAGACGTCCAACGGCAGCGTTCCGTCGTTGGTCAGCAAGACAGCGGACTCAGCAGCAGCATGCCTTACAAGCTCGTGATGCGCATCGTGGTCGAGTGCCAGGTTTGGGCTGTCTTGCGTGGTCCGGGCGGCGAGGCGAAGGAGCCGTTCCGCACTTCGCTCAAGCACGACCGGCGGGATCAGGCCGTTCTTCAGGGCGCCGCTGACACGCGCGTCTTCCGGTCTGCCCGGCATGCGGAGCTCCAACCCGGCGTTGACGGCGGCTACAGGATCGTGCACAGCGCCCCAGTCGGACACCACAACTCCGTCATAGCCCCACTCTCCGCGCAGCAGGTCCGTGAGCAGCCAGCGATTCTCCGAGGCATAAACCCCGTTGATGCGGTTGTACGAGCTCATCATGGACCATGGTTGAGACTCCCGCAGGGCTACCTGGAATGCCCTGAGGTAAACCTCGCGAAGGGTACGTTCATCCACCTCGGCACTGATCCGAAGACGGTCAGTTTCCTGGTTGTTTACGGCGAAATGCTTCAGGCAGGCAGCCACATTCTGGCTTTGGAGACCTCGCACTGCCGCAGCTGCAAGGCTGCCGGCCAGGAGCGGATCTTCGGAGTAGTACTCAAAGTTCCTGCCGCACAACGGGCTGCGCTTGATATTTAGTCCGGGACCGAGAACCACATCAACGCCAGCGGCCCTGGCCTCGTGTCCCAAAGCCGCACCGATGGCCTCAACCAGTGCGGGGTCCCAAGATGATGCGAGGGTAACTGCCGGCGGAAAACATGTGGCGGGGGCACTTCGTTCCAGCCCGAGATGATCGGGGTTCTCGTCGTTCTGGACGCGGAGGCCGTGCGGACCGTCCGCAAACCGCAGCGAGCGCAGTCCGATGTCCGGCACTTCCTTGGTGGTCCAGTAATCCGCACCTGTGGTCAGTGCTGCGGCTCGAGCGTGGGAGACGCCCGATGATGACGGGTCGCTCCGGGCAATGGATGCTTGAGGGATTACGTCGGTCATCGGGTGCCTCGAATAAATTGAATGAGAACTGCCCCCGCAAACGCGAGTCCCGCGGCTATGAGGTAGAGGGATGTGTAGTTGCCACTTTTACCGTCAGCGTTGATGAGCAGCAGCGCCGGCGCCAGCACCGGGGCGACAGTTTGGGGGATGGTGCTGGAGAGATTGAATACTCCCATCCCCTTGCCCGCTGCGGTTCCGCTGTCCGGGAGGACCTCCGCAATAAGCGCCAAATCGACGCCGAGATAGAGGCCGTTGCCCAACCCGGCAATGACCATTCCGACGAGGAACATCTCCACGGTGCTTGACATCGCGACGATCACCATGGCGATCACGAACAACAGGGACGCAGCAATGACAAAGGGCTTCCTGCGACCGATACGGTCAGACAACCATCCGCCGCCGATACTGGATACCGCAATGGCAAGGGCCAGCACGAACATGGCAAGCGTCAGTACGGGCGCAACTGTAGCTGTGGTGTACCCCAAATGGTCGATGAGGAAATACGTCTTGTAGGTGGTCAGCAGGTACAGGGCAATCCAAGCGAAGAATCGGCCGAACCAGGCGAAACCGAAATCGGGGTGTTTCAGAGGGTTGATCCAGAAGGAACTGAGCACCGTGCGCGCGGTCTCCCTGACACGCTCTCCCCGGGCTTTGGGGACCTCACGAAGGGTAAGTGCGAAGGGAAGGACCATAAGGGCACCCACTAGCGTGGGCCAGATGAACATGGAAGCGCCGGATGTGCCCACTAACTGGATGAGAAAAGTTCCGCCCACCACTCCCATCTGTCCCGTCATGCCCATGAACCCGGAAACGCGGCCGCGCAGCGCTACCGGAACCCGTTCCGGAAGAACGGACATGATGGCCGCCAGCGCTGCATTGAACGCGCACTGCGCAGCGGCCCAACCTACGGCAACCCACAAGATGGACGGGGCGAAGCCGATCGCCAGGAGTGCCAGCGCACCGCAGGTGAACCCCACAATGAGGAACGGGCGGCGCTGTCCCCAGCGGGACGTCGAACGATCACTCAAGGCACCGAAGATGGGATTGGATATCAGCGCGGCACCCGCACCGACCGCGGAAACAAGGGCAAAGGACCCTGCTTTGCCTTCGGGGTCGATTTGCCCAACCCGCAGGGCGATGGTCACGGAGGCTGGAGTCACCAGCGCCAGGTAGACGCCGATCAGGGCCGCTATATATTTGGCGATGAACCACTTGCCGACCTGTTGGCCAGTAAGCCTGATGTTTCTTTCAGGTGCACCTTCTTCGGCTGATTGAAGAACTGCCCTTGTTTCCGTATGGGTCATTACTACTCCGTTGTAAATATGCCCGGACGGCACGCTCAATGGAAACTCTCGTCCGAGTGGTTGCGCCGGCGTGCGCCGCCCTGTGAACTGAACTGCGCTCGAGCCGGTGTGCTTTCCGTGGGTGTTAGCGGCCTGCGACGGCGAGGGCCATCACGGGTGTCCAGTCAGTAAGCTTCGCACCATTACTGATTCGATTAAGTAAAGCGAAATCAGAAGCCTGCGTGATTCACAGTCCGCTTTTGCCAAAGTCGCCCCACCTGCGCTCCCGTAGCGCAGGTGGGGCAGGGAGCCAACTACTTCTCGGTGTCCTTAACCTGATGGATCTCAATCATGTTTCCGGCCGGATCGGTCAGGAAGATCTGGTGCCAACCCTCCACGGACCAGATTCCCCAGTCATCGAAGGGAATGTTGTGTTCCGTCAGCCGGGCCTTGATCGCCTCAATGTCATCAGTGCGGAAGGCGAAGTGGCCACCTACCAGCGGGTTGACAGTATGCCCTTCCTGGAGAGCAAGGTAAGCCTGACGCCGGGTGGCGTGCACCTGCAGCTCTTCGGGATCGCCGGCCTCGAAGAAGCGTGCCCCCTCTTCCCATTCGGCGTCGCCGTCCGTCTGTCCGGATTCAGCGGCATGGGTAGTCGCGATCATCTTCGGCGATGGCAGCAGGGGAAGGCCGAGGGCATCGCGGTAGAAGTCGCTAAGTGTGTGCATGTCATCCGAGGTGACATTGACGTGATGAAGGCGAAGGTAAGCCATGGGAAATTCCTTTCGAATCGTTCATCCAGTATCTGACCAGCCATGTATCGGCGTCCAATATTTATTCGAGGATGAGTTATGCAAAATCAATATAAAAGCGGGCCGTTCAAAGCCTAGGCAGACTCACGGATTATCATCGAAAGCACGTCCGGCTTGGCGTCGTTGACCATCTCCTCGCCGCCGATGGCGGATGCAACCCGGTCCGCCAGATAGCGTCCGAAGAGGGTGTGGTTCTGCCTGACCGTGGTCAGGGGTGGCTCGGCAAACTGAGCGAACGGTTCATCGTCCACCCCAACAACGGCCAGGTCAAAGGGAACGTTCTTCCCGAGCCGTCGCATACCAGCCAGGACCGCTGCAGCAATCTGATCGTTGTACGTGGCCATTCCGGTGACATAGGCAGCAGTTTCAGACATGCCTTTCAAGGCACTGACAGACCCATCAACGCTGAGGTCAAAGCCCAGCTCCACGGGCTCGCCGAGCTCCAAACGATGGCAGGCATTCCTGAATCCATGCCATCGCTCAGCGCTTAGCGTCCCCAACTTGGGATCCAGAACGCGTGCATAGGCAAGGTGCCTATGACCCCGCCCTGCCAAGTATTCTGCCTGCATCGCACCGATGAGCTCCTGCCTGATCCCAAATTCTGCAGTAGCAGCGGCCACCACCACAGTGCCGGATTCTCTGATGAGCAGCTCATCTCCAGCGTCCATTGCCTCAACAGTCATGAGCGCCGCTGGTGCGAGTTCCCGCCACAGGGAAATCAGGGAGCGTCCGGGGCTGGGTCGCTGAAGCAGCAGGGACAGCCCATGCAGCGCGAGCCCTTCTGTGACCTGCTCGATAACCCTCGACAGCGCGTGGCTTAGCGGCCAATCCGGAAGTACAAACAAGACCGTGTCATTGCGACCTATCCGGAGCGCCCGGGCCGCCGCAAGCGACGTATAGTCCAGTTCGCGGACCGCTTCCAGAACCCGCAGCCGAGTGTGTTCCGGAATCGACTGGTTTGGCGTCTGGTTGAGCACGTAACTCACGGTGGTCTTGGAAACTCCCGCAGCCTTTGCGACGTCGGACGCGGTCACCCTCTGTGCACGTGGCACTTTGCTCCCTCCTGCGGTCATGGTCCATGCCTTTAGAAATCTACTCCCCGCCCCACCTCCGTGCCGACGATTACTGCTCCACGCCGGCGGTGACGTTTTCGAGCACCACGGCCAGGCCTTGGCCCACGCCGATGCAGATCGCTGCCACGCCCCAGCGCTGCCCTGAAGCCTGCAGGGAACGGGCCAGCGTGCCCAGGATGCGGGTACCGGAAGCACCCAGCGGGTGACCCATCGCGATCGCGCCACCGTGCTGGTTCACGATCCCGGGGTCAATCCCCCACGCGTCAAGGCACGCCAGCGACTGCGCGGCGAACGCCTCGTTAAGTTCGACGGCGCCCACCTGGTCCCAGCCGATACCCGCCTTCGCGAGGGCCTTATTCGCGGCCTCCACCGGGGCGAACCCGAAGAACTGGGGATCATTGCCGTGCGCACCGCGGCCCGCGATCCGGGCCAGGGGTTCAAGACCAAGGATGGACGAAGCAGCCTCTGAGCCGATCCACGCCGCCGAAGCACCATCAGACAAAGGCGAGGCATTCCCGGCGGTGACCGTACCGCCGTCGGGCCCTGAGGACTCAGGCCGGAACACGGTCTTCAGACCGGCCAGCTTCTCCGCCGATGATCCGGCACGGATGCCCTCATCACGGACCAGATCGGTGCCCGGAACCGCTGTCACCAGGTTGTCGTAGAAGCCTTCATTCCACGCAGCATCCGCCAAATTGTGCGAATCAGCAGCGAACTGGTCCTGCCGCTCACGGGTGATCCCGTACTTCTCGCGCAGCCGCTCGGTGGCTTCGCCCAGGGAAATGGTCCAGTCCTTGTTCATGGCCGGGTTCACCAAACGCCAGCCCAGGGTGGTGGACGCCAAGGTCATGTCGCCGGCCGGGTAGGGCTTGGAGGTCTTCGGCAGCACCCACGGCGCACGGGACATGGATTCCGCGCCGCCCACCAGCATCAACTCGGCATCACCGGCATTAATCTGGCGCGAAGCGATGATCGCCGCGTCCAACGAGGACCCGCACAGCCGGTTCACCGAGGTGCCGGGAATGGAGACCGGCAGGCCAGCCAGGAGCGTGGCCATGCGGGCCACGTTGCGGTTTTCCTCGCCGGCACCGTTGGCGTTGCCGAACACCACCTCGTCAATCCGCTCAACATCAAGCCCCGGAGCACGCTTAACGGACTCACGGACCACATGGGCGGCAAGGTCATCGGGACGGACAGCGGCAAGGCCGGAGCCGAACTTGCCAAAGGGCGTGCGCACGGCGTCGTACACAAAAGCCTGATTCATGGGTTTTCCTTCGTCCTAGATGTTTCGTCCGCCGGCGATTTCCAGCACCGTACCGGTCAAGTAGCTGGACATGTCACTGGCCAGGAACAGGATCACAGACGCCACTTCTTCCGGTTCGCCAAAACGGCCCAGAGGAACCTCGGCCAACCTGGACTCGAGGACTTCAGGTTTCATGGAGTCGATAAGTGCTGTGCGAATGATGCCCGGCTGCACGGCGTTTACCCTTACTCCGGCAAAACCGACCTCTTTTGCCGCAGATTTGGTCAGGCCAACGATGCCAGCCTTGGCGGCGCTGTAGTTGGTCTGCCCGGGGTTGCCTACTTTGCCGGAAATGGACGAGACGTTGATGATGGAGCCGCCGTCGGGTTGATCCCGCATGATGTTCGCAGCAGCGCGGGTCCCCAACCAAGCCCCTTTCAGGTGGACTGAAATGACGGCGTCGAAATCATCCTCGGACATCTTCCGCATGGTGGCGTCACGCGTAAATCCGGCGTTGTTCACCCACACGTCGAGGCCTCCGAAGGCGTCGCGGGCCTCTGCGGCGAGACGATCGACGTCGTCCGTTGAGGTGACATTGCAACCGATGCCCACGGCGCGGTCGCCAATGCCCAGGCTGGCTGCGGCTTTGGCGGCCTGTTGGGCGTCGAGATCGCCAATAACAACATTGGCGCCTTCCCTGGCGAAAGCGACAGCAGTCGCCAGCCCCAGTCCGTTGGCGCCACCGGTGATGACAGCCGTTCGTTGCTTAAGCAATTCCATGATTTCTTCCTGATCGGGTAGACGATGCCTAGCGGATAGCCATCGCGTTGGAGGGAGAGCCGACGCCTCCGGGCAGTCGCAGCGGGTTTGCCACCACCATGCAGTCGTAGCGCTTGTCGTCGTGGCAGGCCTGCGCCAGCTCATCCAGATACCAGAGTTCACCAATGGCAAGGCCAAGGAGTGGAATAAGAATGCGATGCAGCATGCCGGTATGGGAGGAAGCCGCCAGTTTCCCGTCAATCTCAGCTTGGACGGTCAGTTTGGACCCGGAGGCCGGCCACGCTTCCAGTGCAACATTGTCAGCGGCGGCAAGGGCAACTTGGTGGTCCCAGAGCCATTCAGCTGTGGCGTGGCTGGGTTCCAGCCCGACGGATACCAGCGGAGCACCGTCGTCCAAGGCGTTTAAGCGTTGCTGCTCCAGACGGTGACCGACCCAACCAAAGCGCACCATGAGGATGTCGCCGGACATCAGGCTGACGCCCTGGTGCTCGGCAGTGGCGTCCAAAACGTTGACCGGAATAGCCCGGGGTTGGCTGAAGTCAAGGGGATCGCCTGTGTGTTCCAGATACCGGGCAACGTCCAGTAGGACTCCCCTGCCGGCTATGCCATGCTCGGCAAACCGTTGGATGCCCAGGGTTGGATCCCCAGCGATGAGCTTGTTGGCGTCCGCGTCATTGTAAAAACCGTAGTCAGGGTTTCCAAAGTGCCTCAGCCCGTCAATCTGACTGGTGGCTTGGGGAAAGAGGTTGTCGATGCGGTCGTCCCGATGAAACTCGTTGAGTCCGAAGACATTGTGTTCCAAGGAGCCCCGATGAGAGATCAGTGGCTTTGGGAAAGCATCAAGCGGGAGATCCAGTGAATGCGTATTGCCCGAGGCCACCAATCCGGCAGCTTGTTTCCTAAGCTCCGGGGTCAGGAAGTTCAATGTTCCCAACTCGTCGGCCGCGCCAAAGATGCCCCAACTGCTGCCGGGCGGTGCGTCAGTACGATTGAGCAGCTCGCTGTAACGTGGGAAACTTGCGTCCCGGTTCATAGGGCGGCCTGTTTTTCGTGATCCGGAAGCTCCGGGATCAGCAGCACCTTGCAGGCATCCTGGGAGAGGAGCCCAATGGCTTCATCCATGGCAGACAGCGGAAGCCGATGAGTGACGAACGAAGACAAATCGAGCTTTCCGCCCGCCACAAGCTCAGCAATCTGCTCCCAAGTCCCCCATAGGGAACGCCCGAAACTACCCGTAAATGTAAGGCCCTTCTTGATGAGGTGGGCAGCGACGTCGAGTTCAAGGGACCTGCCTGGAATTCCGACGGCGACGACAGTGGCCTCCTTGCGGACTGCTTCGAAGAGCGACGCCAAAGCTGCCGGAACTCCGGAGGCATCGAAAGCAACATCGAATCCGACCTTCGGTCCGGACAATTCGCGGCAGATCCCGGCGACGTCGTCCGTGGGCGTCACGGACGTGGCTCCCAGGCCATCAATGAGGCCCCTGCGATACTCATTGGGCTCGACAACCACCACTTGGCCGGCACCCAGGGCCTTGGCAATCGCGGCGATGAAGAGTCCTACTGGCCCGCCACCCGTGATGAGGACATCGGCGCCGGACATGTCCACTTTGGAGCGTTGGATCGCGTGCATTGCCACGCCTGCGGGCTCAAGCAGAGCCCCCTGTTCCAGAGGAAAGCCTTCTGGCAATTTGAAGCAGGCCGTGGCAGGCACCACCAACCGCTCGGCGAAGCCCCCGTCCAGGTGCAAGCCCAGAAGCTCCATATTCAGGCAGTTATGGGCATCGCCTGTCTTGCACGGATAGCAGTTCCAACATGCCACATGGGATTCGAGTGCCACAGTGTCACCAACCCGAAGGCTTTCAACACCCGCCCCTACCTCCATGACCGTTCCCGCGCACTCGTGCCCCAAGACCACCGGGATGCTGAGGTTGAATGCTTGGGCCATCGGCGAGAACTCATAGAGCTCCCTGTCCGTGCCGCAGACAGATGCTGCCGCTATGCGTATTTTGACCTGTCCTGCATCGACCGTCGGCTCCGGGTAATCAGTGCGGTATTCGACGCCGCGTCCTGGTTTCGCTTTGAGAATTGCACGCATCATGCACCATCAACGCGGTAGTGGGCCAGTTTATCCTCATCAATCGTGGCTCCGACGCCGGGGCCTTCCGGAACGTCGATGCGGCCATCCCGAATCACCAAGGGTTCAGCCAAGAGGTCATCCGCCATATCCAGGAAGTTGGAGAGCTCACCCGCGCGACGGCTGGTAGCTTCATGGGCAGCCCCAAACACCACAGTGGCGATGGTGCCGATCTGGGTATCAATCTGGTTGCCCATATACACATCAACACCGAGCCCCGTGGACAGCCCAAGAACCTCCTGGGACTCCGTAAATCCTGTCCGTGCTGTCTTGATGCAAATGCCGTTACACCCTCCTGACAGCAATTCCCGCGAAGCATCACCGGCAGTAGGGACGCTTTCGTCGCCAAAAATTGGAATGGTGGATCTCTCCACCAACCGTCGGCGGCCCATGGCTTCCTTGGCATCACAGGGTTCTTCCAAAAAGGCCAAGCCCAGTCCCTCAGTGCGGCGCAGGACGTCGATTGCCTCATTGGCCGTCCAGCCGCGGTTGGCATCCAGGTAGATCTGGACGTCCTCTCCCAGACCCTCACGGAGGACGCGGCAGGCCTCGATATCCAGCGCCAGGGGACGCCGCCCCACCTTGAGTTTGAAGGTGGTAACCCCATACTCGGATCCGAAACGTTGGGCTTCCTCCAACAGGACTTTTGGTTCCTTAAAGCCCAGCATGTGACTGACCCGCATGCTGGGAGCGTACCCACCAAGGAGGCTCCACACGGAAGCGCCCGTGGCATGTCCGATGGCGTCCCAAAGCGCAATGTCCACTGCCCCCTTGGCAGTGTTGTTATGGACGGTGCGGCGCAGGGTCTGCTGGACCGATTGACGGTTAAACGGGTCCATCCCGATCAGTGCAGGCGCAAAGATTCCGTTGATGACGGCCACAATAGAGGCTTGGGTTTCCCCATAGGTATAAGGCCTGGGCGGAATATCGGCCACCCCCATGATGCCGGTGTCCGTGTGGATCCGCAGCAACACGTGGTCCGCAGCAGTGACTTCGCCGCTGGCAAACTTCAAAGGCCTGACGTAGGGGATTTCGTAGGGAATCGCTTCAATGCGTTCAATCTTCATTATGAGACTGTCTTCCTTCGGAGTCAGCGCAGGTAAACCCTGCGGGGGTCAATTTCCGTCCGCAACAAGCGCAATTCTTCAGCGGTAGGCGCCGGCGTCACCCGGAGGTCCTCCGCCACCTTCAAATCCCAGCCGGTATTGGCCAAAACGTGGTCAACGGAAACACCTTCATGCACCGCCGAGAGCTTCAGTTCATCATGAACGCCGGAACGCGTCAGGATGCCAAGCTCGGTAACCACCTTGGTCACACCGGCGCCGCGCACCCGTCCACCTTCAGCCAGCGCACGGTCCGGCCCGGGAGACGTGCAAAAGTCCAGGCTCTCAACAAACGTGCGCGCGTCATGGCGGCGCATAACAACAAAGACTTCCTTGGAGTTCGCGGCCACTTCAACGGCTCCACCCGACCCAGGCAGCCTCACCTTGGGATTCTCCCACGGGCCAATGACGGAGGAGTTGAGGTTTCCCCATCGATCAATCTGAGCAGCGCCGAGGAACCCGACGTCGATGTGGCCGCCCTGCAATACGTAGCCAAAGAGCACGGGCATGGAGAGCACCGCCTCAGCTCCTGTAATGAGCACTGAGTCCGCAATCGTTTCTGGCAGATGGGACGGATGGGCACCGCATACCCCGGATTCGTAGACGATTTCCAGGTTTGGTTCAGTGGTCATACTGGCCAAGGACACGGCCAACGTAGGCAGCCCAATTCCGGCAAAGACGGTGTGCCTGCCGGCCAGCTCCCGGGATGCCACCACAGTAAGCAGCTCCGTGGCAGTGACACCTACGCCTTCTGCTACTGACGTCATTTCGATTCCTTAACGTGGTCATCGGCATCCAGGGCCGGTTCGAGTCGTGTTCCGTAGTTGATTCGCCCGCTTAACGCTTGACCGACGCCGAGGCGGCTCAGTGTTGACGAACCCAGTTTGGCCAAATATTCAGTATGGTCAGCGGTCCCGTAGATCCATTCCTCCATCCAGGCCGACAACAACGTCTTGTCGCCACTGATGCCTGACCACGCACGGTAAAAATCGTTGTCGCGGTCGGAATAGCCCTGGGAAAAGGACGGGTGCGTAGCCCCCGGGCATTCCACCACTGCGTCAACTGCCAACGCGGGAATCACCGTGCGATTGGGATCTGCGCGGATGACGTCATCGTCCACTACTTCTTCGACCACGACGATCGCGCGCTTCGCTGAGAAGACCGCCTCTGCCTGGATACCGGTCAACCCCCACATTTGGACGTTGCCAGAGCGGTCGGCGCGTTGGGCATGGACGATTGCCACATCGGGATTAATGGGCGGTACAACATAGATTTCTTCGAAGGCACCATCGTCATCGGGAAATGGCGAGGTTACTTTACGCATCCCCTGCTGGATTCTCGGGAGGTCAGATCCGAAGTATGACCGCAGCGGATAGAAGGGCAACCGCTGCGCTCCTGCCAGGTAGCGGCAAATCATGCCGTAGTGGCTGTATTCCTGGTAGTCCAGGGGCTCCGGATCTGCCCGTTCTATCCTGCGGCGAATTTCCCCCAGCGAGCCCGCCGATGAGTTTCCTACGAATGAGGAGACCAGTGTGGCGATGCATCCGCCGGCAAGCATCTGATCTGCCACGATGTCAGCTGTCATGCGGACGAGTGTCAGGTTCTTCCTGCGCTGCCGGATAATTTCATGCCCTGCCGCGGTGGGAATGGCATGGGTAAAGCCTTCGATGGCCACCACGTCTCCGTCGTGGACGTATCGGCTGATCGCTTCCTTCATTGAAAGCGTTTTGTCTTTGGTCGTGGGAGCAGCTTTCGGCGGCGTTGCCGAGGCTTGAATGGTCACCGGGAAGCTCCTTTTAATACGCAAGAGGTTACGTTCTGCTGCGTCAACCTTCCCAAAGCAACTATGCTGCGTCCAATACTAATCAAGACCACTCTTATACAATGTATAGATATATACACCGGAGGGATGCGTCGCCCCGCATACCACCATCAAAACGAAGGACGCGCGCATGGAATTCAAGGAACTTGAGGCTTTTGTGGCCGTGGCGGAGGAACTCCACTTCAGCCGCGCTGCGGAGCGCTTGCAGATTGCCCAGCCACCCCTGAGTTACCGCATCCAGCAACTCGAGAAGCAGTTGAAGGTCAAGCTCTTCAACCGGAACACCAGGTCTGTCACCCTGACAGACGCCGGCGAACGATTACTTGGCCCCGCCCGCAAGGTGCTGGCCGACGTCGAGCTTGCACGAGCTGCTGCGCAGTCACTCACCGCAGGTGAGTTCGGGAGGGTGCGGCTGGGTTTTGCCGGAGCGTCCAGCAGCAAGATCCTTCCGCCCTTAGCGCAGGAGGTTCGACGCCGCTATCCCGGGATCGATTTTGTCCTCCAAGGACAAACGTATGCGTATGCAGCACTCGACCAAGTGGTGAACGGTCAGCTGGACCTCGGCTTCGTCCGGCTTCCCATCAACCATCCGGAAGTGGATTTCCGTATTGTCGAGCACGAACGACTCATCTGCGCACTGCCGTCGTCGCACCCCCTCGCAGGCGAGGCGGAAGTGTCCTTGGCCCAGCTGGCCGATGTCCCGTTCATCAGCTTTCCGGCGGAAGGAGGTTCCTCCCTCAGGGCAGCGCTTGTCGAATCCTGCGCCCGCGTGGGAATAACGCCCAGAATCGTTCAGGAAGCTCCCGACTCTTACACCATCCTTGCTCTGGTTGCCGCCGGCGCCGGTGCCACCTTGACCCTGACATCCGTCCAGCACGTCCAGCCAACCGGCGTGGCCTACCTTCCGCTTGCAGGTGATCCCGCCTGGCTCCACGCAGCCATCGCCTGGCGAAAGGACAATAGCTCCCCCGCCCTGGCACGGGTTCTGGAAGTGTTCGACGAAGTGCTGCCGGACACGAGCAGCGAGGCGACTGCAATATAGCGTCTTATCTAATTTTCCATATAAACCATGAGCGATTGGTATTTGTGCTAGATAGGAATTTCTCCTTAGCATTCATGGAGAGCCGCTGTTAGCGGCATCACATTCGAATGTGGCAGTTGACCGGCACCAGCCCGGGATTGCCGTCATCGCCAGCTACGGCCAACGTCGGCCCGCAGCAGAGGCGCACAAGGACACCTAACGAGAATGAGCTCGAGGCCATGACATTGCATGATCCACACACATCCGGCAAGGGGTTGAAAGGCGACGAAGCCTCCGGTTCCGCCGGACGCCAGAAGACAGGCCGACTCCCGGCCCTCCGATGGGCTGAACTGCCCAAACCCGTCGCGCTCCGCAAGATGCTCGGCCCGGGTGTCATCCTGGTCGCTGTCGGCATCGGGTCCGGCGAGTACATCTCCCACCCCTACATCACCAGTCAGGTCGGCCTTACCTTCCTGTGGGCGGCCGCCGTCGGATTGGGACTCCAGTACTTCATCAACACCGAAGTAGCCCGCTACACGTTGGCCACAGGCGAAACCGCAGTTACTGGGTTTACCCGCCTATGGCGCGGATGGGCACCCCTGTTCGTCATCATGACCGTCATTCCTTTCGCCTGGCCGGGCTGGATGAGCAGCGCTGCCACCATGGTGACCTTCACCGCCGGCGGGCAGGGCAATGTCCAATGGATCTCCATCGGGGGCCTCGTACTCATTGGTCTGGTACTGACGCTCTCCCCCATCGTCTACAAAACCGTCGAGCGCCTCGAGTTCCTCAAGGTGATCGCCATCCTCATCTTCGCCGTCGTCATCATCCTTTTCGTCATCGGATGGGAGCCGTGGGCCGCATTGCCCTCCGCCACTGTGCAGGGGGCATTCCGGATGCCCGACGGCATCTCGGCAGCATTCCTGGTCACGGCGATGGTGTTCGCAGGTGGCGGTGGAGCCCTGAACCTTACTGTCAGCAACTACATCAGGGACAAAGGCTGGGGCATGGGAGCTCACGCTCCGCGCATCGTCTCCCCCATCACTGGTCATGAGGAAGCCGGTTCCGGCACGGGAACCCAGTTCAAGATGACCCCGGAGAACACTGCCAACTGGAAGATCTGGTGGAAGAACGCGAAGACCGAGCAGTTCTGGTCGTTCTTCGTGATCGGGTTGTTCACCATCGTGATCTTCTCCCTCCTGGCTTACCGGCTGATTCCCGTGGGCACCTACGAGGGCAAGGGCGACCTTTCCTTCATCCAACTTCAGGCAAGTGTGATTGGCGAGCAATTTGGCGGTGTCCTGCAGACTTTCTACCTGCTTATCGGCACTGTTGCTCTGATGTTCGCCAACCTGGCCGTAGTGGATATCGTCGCCCGCGTGGTGGCAGATGTCCTGGCAGTCAGCTACCTGCGTGAACACAAGTTCTGGACCGAAGCCAAGATCTACTCGGTCTCCGTGTGGACCATGGTCGGTCTAGGCATCGTGATCCTGGGGGCCGGCGTAACCCAGCCGATTACCCTGCTGGCCATGGCCGCAATACTCAACTGCGGCGTCATGGTGGTGTACTGCGCCCTGCTCATCCAGGTCAACCGCAAGCTCCACAAGGTGGTCCGCATCAGCCGGCCACGCATGGTTGCCCTTGGTATCGCCGTGGTCTTCTACGCCGCCGTGGCCATCTTTACCACCATCACCCAGATTCAAGCCATCGCTGCCGCGTAGGCAAACACGAAGCAGCACCCCACCCCTCACCGAAAGGTTGCCACCATGAGCACCCCCAAGATCACGTTTGTTGGCGCTGGCGCCATTGGCCTGCCGATGGCCGTCCGCGCCGCGGCGGCAGGCACCGTCACCGTCGTCGACACCTCGCCTGAGAGGTTGGCCGAAGCACGCTCGCATGAGCTGGAAACGTCCGACTCATTGAGCGCGGCACCGGCCGCGGACGTGGTCTTGGTCATGGTGGCAACGGCGCAGCAGGCCGAGTCAGTCCTCTTTGGTCCGGGCGGCGTGTACGAGACCACCGCACCCACGGCTGTCGTCGCACTCCTTTCCACCATCGGCCCGGCCGCCATGGAGAAGATCGCAAGCAACCGGCCCAGTGATGGACCAACGCTGCTTGATATCCCCGTTACGGGTGGCATCCCTGGGGCGATTGCGGGCACGCTGACCCTCTTCTCCGGCGGTGACACCTCAGCGATCGAGCAGATCCGTCCCGTACTCGAAAGCATGGGCAACGTGGTGCTCGCAGGACCCAATCTGGCTGATGGCCAAGCGTACAAAATCGTGAATCAGCTCCTCGCCACCAGCCAACTCGTGGTGGCTGCCGAAGCATTGGCCTTCGCAGAGAAGCTCGGCTTGGATGCCGCCAAGGTGTTCGAGGCAGTCAAGGGTGGCGCGGGTGGATCGTGGATGCTCAGCCACTATGGCCCGCGGATGCTGACCGAAACCAGGGACATCGCCGCTCGGGTGGACATTTTCCTCAAGGACGCTGCGTTGGTGGGCGAAACGGCAACAGCAGCGGGCTACAAGGGCGAGATGATCGACGCTACCGTCGCAGTCCTGGAGAAGGCGGTGGAACAGGGCCTGGCTTCGGAAGACGCTTCTGCAGTGATCGATGTCTACCGTAAGGGCGCCTATGGACGTGGCTAACTTCTTCCGCACCAACGACGGCGTGAGGCTCGCTTACGACGACGAAGGCACCGGTCCCGCCGTACTGTTGGTGCACGGTTTTTCCTGCCAGGCGGCGCACTGGGCCTTCCAGCGGGACGCCCTTCTCGACGCCGGATACCGGGTGATTGGGATCGACCTGCGTCTTCATGGAAGGTCCGAGACTCCGCCTCACGGACAGCGCATATCGCGCTTCGGCGCAGATCTTCGGGAACTGCTGGAACACCTGGACCTTCAGAACGTTGCGGTGGTGGCGCACTCCATGGGAGTCTCGGTTAGCCTGGCCTACTTCAGCCTCTACGGAACGGACCGCGTCGCAGCCTTCGTGGCGATTGACCAGTCACCAAAGATCGTCAATGACGACTCATGGCATGGTGGACTCCGGTCCGTTGAGTGGAGCAACCTCTGGGACGCCGTCAACTACCGCGTTCCGTGGGGCGATTGGTCACGTGAGCCCGCCATGCCCGCCCATGTGCAGCAACTCATGGCTGAAGCGGGCCCCCTCACGGAGTACCCCGAAGGGGCCGTGCGGCAATTGATGGTGGACCATTTCTCGGCAGACTGGCGGGATGTTCTTCCAGGCGTAGGGGTTCCGGCCTGGGTGGCAACCGGACGTCACTCCCCTGTGTTTCCGGAGGAGGGAATGCGCATGTTTTCGGATGCCTTGCCGAAATCATCCCTCAGCATCTTCGAACACAGCGGCCACTGCCCGCACTGGAACGAACCTGAGGCCTTCAACCGCGAGCTGCTGGCTTTCCTGAATGGTGTTACGGTTAGTTGATATTTCAAGTAATACCTTATCGAGCAGCACGATTCATATCAAGGAGATCTCTGTGGCAGAAGCCTCTATCGACCTGACCAAGACGGCGCTCCTTCTGGTGGACCTCCAGAATGACAACGTCCATGAGAACGGAGCCTTCGCCTCCTTTGGGGCCGCTGATCACGCCAAAGAGCAGAATCTCGTCGCCAATGTCCGCAACGTTGTTCGCTGGGCGCGGGAACAATCCCTGCCGGTGATCCACAATCGGATCGTCTTTTATCCGGGCCACAACTTCGGCGGAACCAATGCTCCCATCTTCCGAATGATCGGACCCGAGTCGCTCAAGGTGGGATCGTGGGGCGCTGATGCACTGGAAGGCCTGGAAGCCCTCCCCAACGAACCGGTCCTGACCCGCAACCGCATGAGCGGCTTCAACGGAACCGGCCTGGACGTCCTCCTCCGGAATGCGGGCGTCGACACCGTCATTGTGGTGGGCGTCTGGACCAACATGGCCGTTGAGCACACCATCCGGGATGCGGCAGATCACGGATTCCGGGCCGTCCTGGTGAAGGACGCCACGTCCAGCATCAACGCCGAATGGCACCAGGCCGCGCTTTCCTATGCTCTGACCAACATTGCCGAGTTCACTACCACCGAAGAGATCACGCAAACGTCCTGACCAACGCGTGAAGGGACTGCCCGCCGGACTTCCGGCGGGCGGTCCCTTTTGCCGTGCCTCGGCCTATTGATGCCTCCAAGTCATCAATAGACGCCGATATAGGTCTTGGACAGTGGGCAAAGGTGCTCAGTAGTGTCGGAGCCATCCCATGAGGCACGAACAAAGGAGTCACCCATGGCAGGACGAGTAGACGGCAAGAGAATCCTCATCACTGGTGCGGGCAGCGGCATGGGCAGGGCTGTGGCCCGTAGCCTGGCGGCCGAGGGCGCATTGCTGACCATCTTCGATCTCAATGCCGAGGCGGCCGAAAAAGCTGCGCAGGAGATTGTGGCGGACGGAGGCAGGGCCATCGCAACTTCAGGCAATGTGGTTGAGCGCAAAGATGTTGCTGCCGCTGTCATGGCAGGAGTCGAAGAATTTGGCGGCCTGGATGTGATGTTCGCCATCGCGGGCATCATTCGCCCCATGCATTTTCTCGACGTGACGGAAGAGAACTGGCGAACCACCCTGGATGTCAATGGTTTAGGGTCCCTGATCTGCCAGCAGGAGGCCGCCAAGCAAATGATCGCGCAAGGAACCGGCGGAAAGTTGATCCTTACGTCCTCCATTGCCGGCCGCCAGGGTTACCCGAACTTCGCGCCGTATTGTGCAAGTAAATTCGCCGTCAATTCCCTCGTGCAGGCCGCAGCAAGGGGACTGGCCGAACACGGCATCACCTGTAACGCCTTCGCCCCCGGCGTGGTGGACACGCCGCTCTGGCGCAAGCTGGACCTGGACATTATGGAACTGGGAGACACGAGTGCACCCGGTCAGGCATTCGAGGAGTTCTCGGGATCCATCCTCGCAGGACGGCCCGGTACGCCGGAGGATGTGACCGGGACGGCCCTCTACCTGGCTTCATCCGACTCCGACTACATGACTGGCCAGGTTGTCATGATCGACGGCGGCATGGTGCTCGTCTAGCCGGACAGTCCCCCTAGAAGATGAAAGCAGCACCCCGGACAACCCGGGGTGCTGCTGTTCGTTGGGCCACCTTTAATTATTACCTAATCTGCATCAATAGGAAAGCGAATAAGTATTGGACCGATGGTAATCCAGCTGGGATGGTTGATGTATCGACAACGATCCCCTAGGAGAGCCGTGACGATCCACACCAGCCCCGGCGTTGCCGGGCCAAAGACGGCCCTGGACGACGCCCCGCAAGAACAGACGTTTCCCGCCGACATGTTCGGACGCATAGGCACCGGCCCGCTGTCGGGAATCCTCATAGCCGACTTCGGCCGGGTTTTGGCCGGTCCCTACTGCACCATGCTGCTGGCCGACATGGGAGCCACAGTGGTCAAGGTTGAAAGTCCCGACGGCGACGAAACCCGCGCCTGGAAGCCACCGGTTCGGGACGGAGAGTCCACGTATTACCTCTCCATCAACCGCAATAAGGGTTCCATCTCCTTGGATCTGCGGGATCCCGAGGACCAGAAAATCGCCTTGGATCTTGCCTGCCGGGCCGACGTCGTGGTGGAAAACTTCAAGCCAGGCGGCCTGGATCGCTTTGGGCTGGACTACCACTCGGTGGCCGCCACCAATCCAAACGTGATCTATGCATCCATCACGGGGTTCGGGACCGCCGGAGGCGCATCCCTCCCCGGATATGACCTTTTGGTGCAAGCGATGTCCGGCTTGATGAGCCTGACGGGATCACCGGACAGCCCGGCGTACCGCTCCGGTGTGGCAGTCTTTGACGTCATCACCGGGCTCCACGCAGCAATTGGTATCCTCGCCGCTCTGCACGAACGAGATCACAGTGGTAAAGGTCAGCGGATTGAAGTCAACCTGATGGCATCGGCATTGTCCGGAATGGTCAATCAGACTGCCGGATATCTCCTGAGTGGGACAGTACCCGCCAGGCTGGGAAATGAACACCCGAGCATCTACCCGTACGAACCACTCATGACGGGCGATGGTGAGATCGTTATTGCCATCGGCAATGATCCCCAGTTCCGGAAGTTATGCCAAGCATTGGGACTTCCCCACGCGGCCGACGACCCCCGGTTCGCCGTAGCTCCGGATCGAAGCCTGAACCGGGAGGAACTCAGGCCCATGCTCCAAGCGGCCCTCGCCCGGAAGTCCTCAACGGAATGGTTCGACATCCTCACCGAATGCGGCCTCCCCTGTGCCCCCATTAATGACGTCCGGCAGGGCATCGACTTCGCGGAAAGAATAGGGCTGGACCCCGTGGTCACCATCGGCCGCGGCCCTGGGTCGATGCCTACAGTCCGCAATCCCATCACGTTCTCAGAGACTCCCGTCAGCTACGACCTGGCTCCGCCAGCCCACGACGCGGACAGGCAATCTGTTCTGTCCTGGCTTGCAGCGACGTCTCCGAAAACCACAGCCCACATTCCCAACGACCGCTGAACAGCTGGCCTGTCCGTCAAGAAAGGCGCGGAAATGACCGCCACCACAGATCGCAGAATATCCGAACGTACCACTGCAACCTCCGACTATTTCCTCCTGGATTCAGATCTGACCGCTGAGGAGATCGCCGTTCGGGACAAGGTCCGTGACTTCGCAGAGAACCGTGTTCTTCCGGTCATCAATGAATATTGGGAAAAAGCAGAGTTTCCGGATGAACTCCTGGAGCCGCTGGCCAAGCTGAACATCATCGGAACCATCATCCAGGGCTATGGCTGCCCGGGCATGAGCCGCAAAGCCGCAGGCATGGTGGCCCGTGAAATGGCTCGCGCCGACGGTAGCCTCAACACGTTCCTTGGCATTCACTCGAACCTGTGCATGGGCGCGCTCAACATTCTGGGCAGCGACGAACAGAAGGAAAAGTGGCTCCCTCCCCTGGCCAGGATCGCCAAGACAGGGGCTTTCGCCCTCACGGAACCGGATCATGGATCGGACTCTGTCGCGTTGGAGACCGAAGCCCGCCGCGATGGCGAGCACTGGGTCATCACCGGGCACAAGCGTTGGATTGGCAACGGCCACTGCGCCGATGTGATTGTGCTGTTCGCCCGGAACGCCGAGGACGGCAATGTCAACGCTTTCGTGGTGGAGAAGGATGCCGACGGCAAATACCCGGCGGGATACTTTCCCACAGTCATCAGCGGAAAAGTCGGCAAACGGGCCATACTCCAAGCCGATATCGAGATACGCCAGATGCGCCTACCCGCCGCCAACCGGCTGGAAGGCTGCCACTCCTTCAAGGATGTCTCCCGGGTCCTGCAGGCGACCCGCGGCGGCGCGGCCTGGGAAGCAGTCGGCCACGCCATGGCGGCCTTCGAAATAGCCGCCGACTACGCACGAACACGGCACCAGTTCGGAAAGCCCATCGGGTCATACCAATTGGTCCAGTCCCGGCTCGCCAACATGCTCAGCGAACTGACCACCATGCAATTGTTGTGCACGCGTATGGCAGAACTCGCCGACCGTGGGCAGTTGACGAACGCCCAAGCTTCCATGGTCAAGATGGCAACGTCCCAAAAGGGCAAATGGATCTGCAATGAAGCCCGGGATCTGCTAGGCGGTAACGGCCTGCTTCTGGAAAATCACGTAGTGCGCCACATGACCGACATGGAAGTCGTCTCCACCTACGAGGGAACAGACTCCATGCAGGCCCTAATAGTTGGACGTGACATCACGGGCATCTCGGCCTTCAACTAGTCCCCACCCTCACACCTTCCACGAATGACGAAAGATAGGAACCAACCATGCCTGAGGCCTTCCTGATAGGTGGCGCCCGCACCCCTGTGGGCCGCTACGGCGGAGCCCTGTCCGCTGTCCGCCCAGACGACCTCGCCGCACTCACCGTGCGCACCGTCGTCGAAAGCGCCGGCCTGGACCCGGCAGTCGTCGATGAAGTGATCCTTGGCAACGCCAACGGGGCTGGTGAGGAGAACCGGAACGTCGCCCGAATGGCGTGGCTGTTGGCGGGCTTCCCGGACAGTGTTCCAGGCATCACCGTCAACCGGCTGTGTGCGTCCGGACTGAGTGCGATCATCATGGCCAGCCACATGGTCAAAGCAGGGGCGGCTGACATTGTGGTTGCCGGAGGTGTGGAGTCCATGAGCCGGGCTCCCTGGGTGATGGAAAAGCCTGATAAGGCCTTCGCCAAGCCAGGAGTGGTGGTGGACACCGCCATTGGTTGGCGCTTCGTCAATCCGGCATTCGTTTCCGGCCCGTTGTCGCGCGAAGGTAAAACTTCCTTTTCCATGCCGGAAACGGCTGAGGAGGTTGCCCGCGTCTTTGGCACCCCACGCGATGACTGCGACGCTTTCGCCGTGCGTTCCCACGCGCGCGCATTGGCCGCCATCGAGGCCGGCCGTTTTGATGACGAGATTATTCCCGTCACCATTACCGGCAGGAAGGGCGTCCAGACAGTGGTCAGCAGGGACGAGGGTCCGCGCCCCGGTACCACCATGGACGTACTCTCGGGCCTGCGGCCAGTAGTAAAGGGCGGTTCCGTCGTTACGGCAGGCAACGCCTCGTCTCTCAACGACGGCGCCTCCGCGATCATCGTTGCATCCGAAGCTGCCATCCAAAAGTACGGCTTGACACCCCGGGCGAGGATTCTCGACGGCGGTTCAGCTGGCGTTGCGCCAGAGATCATGGGAATCGGGCCGGTTCCGGCAACCCGGAAGATCCTGGACCGCACCGGCCTGTCAGTGAGCGATCTCGGTGCAGTGGAACTCAACGAAGCCTTCGCATCGCAGTCACTCGCCGTGATGCGCGAGCTCAAACTCGCTGAGGAAACGGTCAACTCCGACGGCGGTGCGATCGCGTTGGGTCATCCGCTCGGTTCGTCAGGTTCCCGCTTGGTGGTCACCCTCCTGGGACGCATGGAACGAGAGCTCGGGAGCGAGCAACGCAAGCTGGGGCTGGCAACCATGTGCGTCGGAGTCGGCCAGGGAACGGCACTCCTGGTGGAGGGAGTGTGATGACGGCTTCCACATCGACCGCGGAGGTCCAGAACACCTCAGGGTTCACCACATTGAACGTGGAGCAGGGAGACGATCGCTTGCATGTTCGCCTCCACCGCCCCGAAGTGCGCAATGCCATCGATGCGGCAATGGTCGAGGAACTGCATGCGGTATGTGCTGAACTTGAGTCGAACCCCAGGATGCTGATCTTGTCAGGAACCGCTGCCGATCCGTCGAGCGGGACGAAGGCAATATTCGCCTCGGGTGCCGACATCGCCCAACTACGCGCCCGTCGTCGTGATGACGCGTTGGCCGGCATCAACTCCTCACTTTTCAACCGCATTGCAGTCCTTCCCATGCCAGTCATTGCCGCCCTGGACGGCTTCGCTTTGGGCGGCGGCGCCGAACTGGCCTATGCCGCCGATTTTCGAATCGGCACTGCGGGCCTCCGCATGGGCAACCCGGAGACCGGACTGGGGATCCTGGCCGCCGCGGGTGCCACGTGGCGGCTCCGTGAACTGGTGGGAGAACCTCTCGCCAAGGAGATCCTGTTGGCCGGCCGCATCCTCACCGGCGAAGAATGCCTCGATGCCGGACTCATCACCCAAATCGTTGAGCCGGAAGAACTCATCCAGGCCGCCAACGCGCTTGCAGACCGTATAGCGCGTCAGGATGCCCTGGCAGTGCGGCTGACTAAGTCTGTGTTCCACGCCCCCAGGGAGGCCCATCCTCTGATCGATACCCTCGCGCAGGGCATCCTTTTTGAATCCCCTGCAAAATTCGATCTCATGCAACAGTTTTTGGACAGGAAGAAGTCATGACCGGCACAGATTCAATGATTCCGAACAATGTAGGAGTCTTGGGAGGCGGACGCATGGGCGCAGGCATCGCGCATGCGTTCCTCATCAAAGGCGCCACAGTCACTGTGGTGGAACGCGACGCCGACGCCGCTCGGACTGCCAGCGAGCGATTGGCCGCTTCCGTGGACGCGTCGTTCCAACGTGGTGCGTTCAGCGGCTATCGGCAGGAAGTTCTCGGCAGGTTCACTACCACCACGGACCACACTTCCTTTGCTTCCTGTGGACTCGTGGTCGAAGCCGTGCCAGAGGATGCCGGACTCAAGACGTCGGCATTAGTCGAGGTGGAACGCCATCTGTCCAGCGGGGCCTTCCTGGCAACCAATACGTCGTCACTTTCGGTGAGCGGACTCGCAAAGTCGTTAGCCAGGCCAGAGTCGTTCCTTGGCCTTCACTTTTTCAACCCCGTGCCTGCGTCCACTCTTATTGAGGTGGTGGTTGGTGACAAAACAGCGGCTGGCACCGTTGCCGCTGCCCGGGCTTGGGTAGCCGGCTTGGACAAGACGGCCGTAGTGGTCAAAGATGCACCAGGCTTTGCATCGTCCAGGCTCGGTGTCGCGATTGCCTTGGAGGCTATGCGCATGGTGGAAGAAGGCGTGGCAAGCGCTGAGGACATCGACAACGCCATGGTCCTTGGCTATAAACATCCCGTGGGCCCGCTGCGGACCACCGACATTGTTGGTCTCGACGTGCGCCTTGGCATTGCGGAGTACTTGGAGTCCACTTTGGGGCCCAGGTTCGCTCCGCCGAAGATTCTCCGGGAAAAAGTCGCCGCTGGACAGCTGGGCCGGAAGGCAGGGATTGGATTCTACAATTGGACCGCCTAGAGTCATATTATTGCCCACTTCCCTAACCCAACCGGCGCAGTGATACCTTCAATGCAATAATCGGAAGGAAATCCCCTGTGGAAATCAGCCAGCTCCGCGCCTTTCTTGCGGTCGCAGAAGAACTTCACTTTGGTCGGGCCGCGGAGCGGCTGCACATGGCGCAGCCTCCCCTGAGCCGGATCATCAAGCAATTGGAGCGGGAGCTCGGAACCCGCCTGCTGGACCGGACCACCCGATCCGTGAAGCTGACAGCCAGCGGCCAGGCGCTCATAGCACCGGCCTCGGAGGTACTGGAGGCATTGCGCCGCGCCGAAGATGCCGTCCGATCCGCGGACGACGGCGAGTCAGGCCTCGTGCGCATCGCATTCGCAGGTGTATCCACGCACCCGCTTGTTGCGCGGTTGGCACGGCTGGTACGTTCACAGCGGCCGGGTATCCAACTGGAGCTCTCAAGCCAGAACTTTGCCCAACCGGCGATGACCAAGCTCGTGCAAGGCGAGACCGATATCGCTTTTGGGCGCTGGGATGTCATTCCGGCCGACATAGCGTCCAAAGTGGTCATGCGGGATTCCCTGGTGATTGCACTTCCGGACACTCATCCCCTGGCCGGGTCGCGGCGCCTATCCATTTCGCGCTTGGCGACCGAAGGCTTCATCTCCTTGCCGGCATACGAAGGTGCCGTGCTCCCGGACAGGCTCCGCCGCCTTGCCCACGACAACGGCTTCGTACCCACCATTATTCAAGTGGCACCGGATACCCAGACTGCATTGGCTCTTGTCAGCGCCGAGGTCGGTTGTCATTTGACCCTGGGTTCCGTGGCAGGGAACGCCACCGATCCCCACGTGGTGTTTGTTCCGCTCGAAGATTCCACCACGGATGTGGATCTTCGGGCGGCATGGCGGCGGCAGGACCCAAATCCTGCCCTAGGGGCGGTACTGGCCGAAGTCACGAATCTTGAGGACATGACTGCCGCCTAGCCCGCGTGACCAGGCCCTAGATGGATCCTTCGCCGGCATCGAGCCCCAGTTGACGGAGGCGGCGGTACAGCGTGGTCCGCCCTATTCCGAGCAATTCTGCCGCTTCCGACTTGTTCCCGCCGGCTGCTTCCATAGCTCGAATGATGGCATCCCGTTCAGCTGACTCGATCAGGGACAGATGACGCCTCGGAGGGGCCTGCTGCAAGTGCTTTGGAAGATGCTTGCGTTCGATCAGCGAAGCACTGACAGAACCGAGCAATTGAGTGAGCGTCTGCACGAGTTCCGAGACATTGCCGGGCCAGTTCCATTGCACCAGAGACTGCAAGGCGGCCGGCGAGATGCTGTGTCTGGAATGCGGGTCGAGGTCATTGAGGATACGAGTGACCAGCCCCGGAATTCGTTCGGGAGTGTCGCTCAACGCAGCTGTCTTTCTCTGCACACCCAACTCTTCGATGTAGGATGACATCGATGCGGAGGACCCGCTGGCGTGCGTCGTCAGGAACAGGACGCCCGCTGCCGGCGAAACACTGCGTCTGGCTCCATGGCGCGAAACCACTTCCCTTAACGACAGCAATTCGTCGTCGGCCAAGGACTCAATTCGCCGAAGCAGAACGTCACTGCCGGCTTCCAGAAGGCTTTCAACCGAGTTCCACGGTATGCCTTCAGCCGACGGCACAAAAGTTTCCAGAGGGCGTGTCCTGCCCCATTCCGCCCGCAACTCATCCACAGCCGTGGATCTTCCGGACCCCACTGGTCCGTCCACGACAGCCACCGCATCCCGTGGCGTCATGAGGGCCGGCTCGGAATCCAAGCGCTGAGCCTGCAACTGAGGAGCCAACTCCTGGCGGGGTCCGGATGTTGCGATTTCAGCGAAGTGGACGACGAAGTGACCACGGTTCCCGTCCGCGACTCTGCGGGCAGTGATTTCCAGGTGCGTACCCTCAAGCTCGCGTCGGAGAGTTGCACTGGATTGCCAGTTGTGAGAGTTCAGGACTTCCCAGAGCATGACATGGGAAGCCACACTGACGTACGGCAAGCCTGGAGTATTGGCTAGTACGGATTCGTGATCCAGGACAATTGTGGGCCGCTGCGAACTGGTGAATCTCATAAAGGACATGGCCAGGGCCAAATCCTGGGGTCTGGCCGAAGCACGTAACCGTTCAGCGATCTGTTGGCTTATTTCCCGGGCAAGGGAAAGCATGATGGGGTTCGCCGCCTCCACCGGGCCACCCAAGGCAATGGACCCCACCACCAGTCCGGCGGGTGTGTAGATGGGTGCAGCAGCACATGCGTTAGCAGCTAATGCGTCGCTGTAGTGCTGGCTTCCCTTGACGAAAACCGGACGCTTTTCCACCATTGACGTCCCCAAAGCGTTAGTACCAATGGAGTCCTCGGAGTAGTCGAATCCTTCAGCTGCATGCAAGTTGTCCAAACGCCGGCGCTCGCTGCTATCGCTGGCACGCCTGTCAACAATGCTGCCGCCACGGTCACTCAGGAAAAGGGTAGTACCCGTGTCAGCCAACTGATGCTGCCAGCGGTCAAGGACCGGAACCGCCGCACGGCCTAGCAGTGTGTCTGTATCCACTTCCCGAAAGCGCTGCGGCGCAGCGCTTTCGGCGGCACTGCTGATGGAACGGCGCCAACTCCTGACAATGAGGTCAGGAACATCATTGGCCTGGTAATTCCCTGTGAGTCCCACACGGATGAGTTGCTCTCGTGCTGCCCTCACTGGATCTGTCATTTGCGCACCTTTGCGATGTTTGGTCAGTTCGCTCTAAAGTCTCGGATTATTGCGTTTGGGGTATCAAAACCGCCATTTCGAGCTAATTGGAAGTGTTCCATAGTGAAACACCGGCTACGTCTTCGGCCACCAGAGACTGGTAACTACGAAGTGAATTATCTCACACCGCCCTATTAGTCGGAGGAGCACACATCATGGACAACGTCGTCCCCACCAAAGTCCAGGATCTCGACGCATTGGTCGTCGGAGCAGGATTCGGCGGCATTTACATGCTGCACAAGTTGCGTAACGAGCAAGGCCTCAACGCTGTGGCCATCGATCGTGCAGGAGGCGTCGGCGGGACCTGGTTCTGGAACAAGTACCCGGGCGCCCTGTCCGATTCCGAGAGTTTTGTCTACCAGTATTCCTTTGATCGGGAGCTTTACAAGGACACTCCGTGGAAGACTAAGTTCGTTCCACAGCGCGAAATTCTTGCCTACCTTAACGGCGTAGTGGACCGCTATGCGCTCCGGGAGCACATTCAACTCGAAACAGGCATGACCGAAGCAGAGTTTGACGAGTCCACGGGCACGTGGACAGTTCAGACCGACCGCGGAATCACCTACCGGTCCCGGTTCCTGGTCACCGGACTCGGTCTCCTTTCAGCTACCAACCTGCCAAAGTTTGAGGGAATGGACTCCTTCAAAGGCCGCTTGGTACACACCGGAGCATGGCCCGAGGACCTCGACCTCACCGGCAAGCGCGTAGGCGTGATCGGCAACGGTTCCACGGGCAATCAGGTGATAACCGCCACCGCTCCCGTTGCCGCGCACCTGATCTCTTTCCAGCGGACGCCGCAGTACAGCGTCCCCGCAGGCAATCGTGAACTGAGCGAACAGGAACTGCGAAACCACAAGGATAATTTCGACGCCAACTGGGACCAGGTACGGAACTCCAGCGTAGCCATGGGTTTCGTGGAAAGCAGTGTACCTACCTTCAGCGTCTCCCCCGAAGAACGTGAGCGGATCTACCAGCGGGCTTGGGAGGAGGGCGGCGGATTCAGGTTCATGTTTGAAACCTTCTCAGACATCGCTACGGATCCTGCGGCCAACGAAGAAGCCGCCAAGTTCATCCGCGCTAAGATCGCCGAAATCGTCAAGGACCCCGAAACCCGCCGGCACCTGACCCCCACGGATCTCTACGCGCGGCGGCCTCTGTGCGACTCAGGCTTCTACGAGACGTTCAACCGGCCCAATGTCTCGCTGGTCAATGTCAAGGAGAATCCGATCTCACATGTTACGGAGGAAGGAATCGTCACTGCTGATGGAACACTCCACGAGATCGACGTCCTGATCTGCGCGACGGGTTTTGACGCTGTTGACGGTAACTATGTCCGGGTGAACATCCGGGGCCGTGACGGGGAAAGCCTGAAGGAGCACTGGGCCGATGGGCCCACCAGCTACCTCGGCATGGCCACTAGCGGTTTCCCCAACATGTATATGATTCTGGGCCCCAACGGACCCTTCACCAACTTGCCGCCGTCGATCGAGACGCAGGTGGAGTGGATTGGGCAGACCATCAGCCACATATCCAGCTCCAACATCGGCTGGCTCGACGTCAAGCCCGGTACGGAAACTGACTGGACGGACGTCTGCGCTGATATAGCCGATCAAACGCTCTTCCGCAAGGCAGCTTCCTGGATCTTCGGTGCCAATATCCCGGGCAAGAAGCGGACAGTCATGTTCTACCTGGGCGGCCTGAAGCAGTACCGATCCATCCTCGCCGATGAAGCCTCAAGCGACTACCCGAGCTTCTTGACCGCCGCGGAAGCTCTGGAGCCAGCGGCCTGACCAACTTAAATACAGCGCCCAGGGCGGCTCCCCCGCCCCGGGCGCATCCCTCATCACACGAAGGTTTCACCATGAAGAAATATGCAACAGTGGATCCCACGAGCGGTCAGGTGGTGCAGGAATTCGACACCATGACGGACGCGGATGTGGCTGATGCCTTGGCTCGCTCCGCCACAGCTTACCGGCGTTGGCAGTCCCAGGACCTGACCGAGCGCCGCTCGCTGCTTCAGCGGATCGCGGACCTGCACAGGCAGCACTCCGTGGTGCTGGCAAAACTGATGACGCTTGAGATGGGCAAGCCAATTTCACAGGCCAAAGCCGAAGTGGAATTGTCCGCTTCCATCTATGAGTACTACGCCCGCAATGGTGAGGAGTTACTCGCGGATGAGGAGCTCACCATCGCCGGAGCGGGCCGCGCACTGGTGCGCACGGCTTCGATAGGGCCCCTCCTTGGTGTTATGCCGTGGAATTTTCCGTACTACCAGGTTGCGCGATTTGTGGCGCCAAGCCTTCTCCTGGGAAACACCATCTTGCTCAAGCACGCCAGCAACTGCCCGCAGCAGGCGTTAAGTATTGCCGACCTCATTACAGCAGCAGGCGCCCCGGACGGTCTCTACCAGAATCTCTTTGCCACATCGGCGCAGATCGCCGATGTCATTGCCAGCCCCTTGCTCCAAGGGGTGTCGCTGACCGGGTCCGAGAAAGCAGGAAGCGCAATCGGCGCCCTGGCGGGCCAGTACATGAAGAAATGCGTGCTGGAGCTGGGAGGTTCAGATCCATTACTTGTACTGGCCGCAGCTGACATCAAGAAGGCCGCGAGTGCGGCGGCCTCCGGACGTTTCGGGAACGCCGGGCAGGCTTGCACCTCGTCCAAACGACTCATTGTGGAAGAGTCCGTATGGGATCCGTTTGTTGCTGCCTTCCTTGAAAAAGCAGCCGAATGGCAGGCCGGCGACCCCATGAGCATCGATACGCGCCTCGGACCCATGTCCTCCTATCAAGCACGCACGGAGCTGGCTGAGCAAGTGGACGACGCCATCGCAAAGGGGGCTACGATCCACCAAGGCGGCGTTGTCCCTGACGGCCCCGGCGCCTACTACCCCGCTACTGTCCTGTCGGGCGTGACACCGGATATGCGTGCTTACCGCGAAGAGTTGTTCGGTCCCGTTGCTGTCCTGTACCGGGTGGCATCAGTTGACGAAGCCATCGACTTGGCCAACGACTCCCCCTTCGGGCTTGGAAGCGCGGTATTCACCGAGGACCAGGAATTGGCAGCCGATGCGGCCAACCGCCTTGAAGTGGGCATGGTGGGCATCAACACCACCATCAAGAGTGCACCGGATCTCCCATTCGGCGGCGTCAAGACGTCCGGCATTGGACGCGAGCTTGGCAAGTTCGGACTCAACGAGTTCGCGAACAAGAAACTCGTCCGCATTATCTAGTCACCAATCACGAAAAGGAGCACACATGCGTGCCGCCGTGTATTACGGGAAGAACAAGGTTGCCATAGAAGACGTCGCCGAGCCGTCACCAGGGCCGGGCGAAGTGAAAGTCAAAGTGAGCCGCAATGGCATTTGCGGTACGGATCTCCACGAGTACTACGACGGTCCCATCTTCATTCCACCCACTGAGCCCCATCCCCTGACCCATAAATGCTTGCCACTCACCTTGGGCCATGAATTCTCCGGCGTGATCACCGAAGTGGGTGCCGGCGTGACAGATGTGCGGGAGGGTGACCGTGTGACAATCGAACCGATCTACCGCTGTGGCAAATGCCGTCCCTGCCGGACCGGCCATTACAACCTGTGCAACGTCATCGGCTTCCATGGATTGATGGCCGATGGCGGAATGGCCGAGTACACGGTGGTACCCCGTAACCAGATCCATCATCTGCCTGACAGCATTTCCCTGGAGATGGGCGCTCTGGTGGAACCGCTCTCGGTGGCGTATCACGCAGCAGTGATGGGCGAAGTCAATGATCAAAGCCGGGCTCTGATCTATGGTGCCGGCCCCATCGGCATCGGGCTTTGGTTCGCTCTTCGAGGAATGGGACTGACCGAGATCGACGTCGTGGAGCCGTCAGAGACCCGCCGCAAGTCCATCGAGGCCCTTGGGGCACGCACGCTGGATCCCACCTCGGTGGACATTCCCGGCCTCATTGACGAGAGAACCAAAGGTGACGGCGTTGATGCCGCCTTCGACGCAGCTGGAGTAACGCCAGCGGTGGAGTCGGCCCTCGCATGCCTGGGCGAACGCCGCCCTTTGGTGAGCGTCGCGATTTACGACAAGCCCCTACCTACTCCCTTGATCCAGTTGGTACTGCGTGAACGACGGATCCAGGGAACCATTTGCTACACCAAGGATGACTACAAGGCGGTCATCGACCTCATGGCAAAGGGGCATTACGACACCACCGGTTGGGTGGAGGACGTGCCGCTGAGCCGCGTCGTTGAAGATGGCTTTGAGCAACTCAAAGCCGGACAGAAAATGAAGCTCCTGGTGGACCCCAGCAGCTGATCGGCGCTGGAGAGGGAATACTGGCAAAAGGGTGTTTGTTGAAGATTCAACAAACACCCTTTTCGCATCAAGATCATCAGGAGAGCTCATGAACACGCAAGACGTCATGCCAGCACCGGCCGCCGAATCCATGGCCAGCCCACACGTCACTGCCTCAGCGGGCTCAACCGATCCATCCGCACCGCTGGTGGTGCTGCTCCACGGCAGAGGCTCGAATGAGCGCGAAATTCTTGGCCTGGCAGGGCACCTGCCCGAGGGGCCCGCTTATGTAGCGCTCCGGGCGCCCATCGGCGAAGGCGGGGGCTACGCTTGGTTTGCCAACCGGGGCATCGGCCGGCCCATTGCAGGGTCCCTTGCGGCGGGTATGGAATGGTTCCACCGTTGGCTTGAAGAGATTGCACCCGAAGACCGTCCAGTGCTCGTCATCGGTTTCAGCGGCGGTGCCGCTTTCGCTGGCGGACTGGTCCTCGCAGAACCCCGGCGATTCGCCGGGGCAGCCATTCTTTACGGAACGCTACCCTTTGAAGCCGGCGTGCCAGTGACGCCGGAACGGCTGTCCGGGCTCCCAGTCTTCGTGGCCCAAGGCGATCGCGACGGCGTTATCCCGGCAGAGCTGCTCAGCCGCACCTGGAACTATCTGCTGACAGAGTCCGCAGCCAAAACCCGCTCGCGCCGCGACCCGGGTGGACACCAAATCACCGCCGAGACTGTCGCAGAACTTAGTCATTGGATCCAGGAAGTCACAACAGCCGCAACAGCATAGTGGCACGTCGCGCACGAGAAGACCCGGCCGGTGAATACCGGCCGGGTCCTTTTCGCCCAGCTCAAAACCGGCAGCTCAGAACCGGCAGCTCAGAAGACGATCACTGGCTTGATGGTCTTACCACTCTTGGAGTCGGCAAACCCCCGGTTGATGTCCCCCAACGAATAGTCGCCAACGAGCTTTTCAAACGGGAAGCGTCCTTCCTTCCACAGCTGAATCAGCCGCGGGATAAATACCTGCGGGACAGAGCTGCCCTGGACAACCGTCTTGAATGTCCACCCCTTCACCAGAGACGCTCCAATTTCGAAACTGACTTCAGTGCCGGGCTTGGCAGCACCCACCAGCGCCACAGTTCCGCGGACGCCCAGAGCATCGGCAGCCTGGCGAAGCAATGCCGGAATTCCCGTAGTGTCCACCACATAGTCGACACCCTGACCGGCAGTAATCTCCCGCAGACGATCCGCTACGTTTTCCGTGAGTGAATTGATCACATGCGTGGCACCAAGCTCGCGGGCCAGCTCCAGCCGCGAATCATGGATGTCCACGGCAACGATCGTGGCGCAGTCGGCCACCTTGGCCGCCATGACGGCCGCGCATCCTACAGCCCCGGTACCAAAGACCACCAGCGAGGATCCAATGTCGGGTTGGAGCTCATTGAGCACTGTCCCCGCTCCAGTGTTGATGCCGCAGCCCAGCGGCCCCAAGTGCTCCAAGGGGATGTCTTTATCAACCCGAACGATCGATTCCTCAACCACGTTCGCGTACGTCGCAAAGGATGACTGGCCGAAGAAGTGAGACGAGATGACCTCGCCATCCTTACTCAGTGACGTCTGGCCGTCCATCCGCCGCCCACCAAAGTCGGCGGCCATCAGATTTTCGCAGTAAGCCATTTGCCCGTTGCGGCAGCGTTTGCAGTGTCCGCAGTACGCAGCAGCCAGGACCACATGGTCCCCGGGAACGACGGACACAACGGAGTCACCCACAGCTTCGACTACACCGGCCCCCTCGTGCCCGAGGACTGCAGGGAGGGGCGTGGGGTAGACCCCGTCACGAACCAGTACGTCTGTGTGGCATATTCCGGTGGCAACCAAGCGCACCCTGACTTCATTGTGCCGGAGGCCGTCCAGCTCAAGCTGTTCAATGGTGAAGGGCTTGTCATGCTCACGTGCTACGGCTGCAGTTATCTGCACTGCACTCTCCTATGGTGATGGCCGGGATGCTCCCCGGCGGATTATTAGACGCGGCTGCCCCTGCGGCGCCTCGCAGCCCGGGTCATGCGGGCATGGAAGGACAAGAGCCGGGGTACAGCAAAGTAGACCGCCGTGGGGACCACCACAAGGGTCAAAACGAAAGCCCGTAAAACCGGTGGCCAAGCAGGAGCCAGGTCACCGAGCGCACTCATGCCCAGCGCTGCAAGCGGAAATATTGCCAGCCACGTAATGATTGCCCGGACATGGACTGAAGCCAGCCCCGGCGTGCGGTGGTGGTGGGCATCCATCTCGTCCGCTGCCAACGCTTTGCCATCGTGCTCCATGTAATCTCCAAACTTTCACTTGGAATTGATGCTAGACCCACAGAGTCGCAACTGCAAAAAAACGTTTGGAGTTAGGATGGGCACATGGCTTGGGACACGGACGCAACTAAGGCGAAGCTACTGAACGCCGCCATCTCGGAATTCTCAGAGCGGGGATTCTCCGGTGGGCGCGTGCAAGAGATCTCAAAAAAGTCCGGAACCAACCCTGAACGCATCTACTTCTACTTCGGCAACAAGGCCAAGCTCTTCGAAGCGGCCCTCACCCACGAACTGACAACGGCGTTGGAGGACCTGCCGATCAACGGCCAGGGCCCGATCGCCGTCGCGGATTTCGCTGGTCGATATTTCGACTTTGCCGTCAACCACCCAAGCCTGGCCCGCTTGACGTCCTGGGAGGGGCTGGAGCGGAGCTCTCCCGTAGGCGCCAGGGTGCGCGCCCTGCAGGCAGCAAACAAAGTTACAGAAATACAAGCCGCACTCCCCGGCGCGACTGTTACCCAGGCGGAGGATCTCCTCCTTTCGATAGTGACCCTGTGCCACGCCTGGGTTTCCAGCCCCAACATCCACGAGGTAATTACCGGGCAGCTTGATCTGGAACGCAGGCGCCGGACCATCGTGAGGCACACCGAACTCATGGCTGGCGACACGCCTTAGCTGGACCTCAACCCCAGACTTGGGGCCACCCCTCAAAAGAAACTACTTGACGCTTCAACCATAATCATCTATATTTAGTTGTAGCTTCAACCATTGATTCCCAGTAGAGCAGAATCCCATGAAAAATTTCCTCGCCCGCATATTCGGAAAGAAGACTCCCATGACCAACCTCACCATCATCGGAAACGGCAACATGGCACGTGGCATCGCTACCCGCGCCCTTGCAGGCGGCCTCACGGTCGAGATCCTCGGACAAGATGTCCTCAAGGCCCAGGAACTCGCTGCTGATCTGGGCGCAGGCGTCGCCGCTGGCTCTACTGCCACTGCCCCGCAAGGAGCAATCGTCGTTCTTGCCGTTCCGTTCGAGGCAGCCAAGTCGATCGTCACTGCCTATGGCGACGCGCTGGCCGGCAAGACGATCATCGACATCACCAATCCGGTGAACTTCGAAACCTTCGATTCGCTCGTTGTCGAACCCGGCACGTCAGCCGCAGAGGAAATCGCTCAGCTCGCTCCCGTGGGCGCCAACGTCGTCAAGGCCTTCAACACGACCTTTGCCGGCACCCTGATTGCCGGCGAGTCCGGTGGCAAGCCGCTGGACGTCTTCATCGCAGGCGATAACGCAGAAGCCACCACCGCCGTCAGCACCTTCGTCAGCGCCGCCGGCATGCGCCCCTTGGTGGTCGGCCCCCTGAAGCGGGCTCGTGAGCTCGAGGGCTTCCAGTTCGTGCTGATGACCATGCAGGCCAACCCGGAGTTTGAGGACTTCAACTGGGACACCGGACTGCTGGTCACCCAGTAGCACTCAGCGCAAAACAGAAGCGGACGACGGCGGGTAAGCACCCGCCGTCGTCCGCTCTTGTTTGTAAGGAAGTACCTAAGTGCCCGGCAAGGACCTCAGCTCAAGTCAGACAATGCGCTGGCCGTAGCCTGGAGTTCACTAACCAATTCCTTCACACGCCCTTGGGCCAGCCTTTCGCTCGGCGCTGCTACCGCCAAGGCATAGCTTGGCCGCGACTTGGATTCAACCAGGACAGCCACCCCACTGATACCGGGTTCACCCTCACCAAAGTTTGTGGCATAGCCACGCTTGGCCGTCTTTCGCAGGTGAACCTGAAGTTCGTCCCTGGTTGCGATGCTCTTGGCGTTCGCCTGAACCAGTTCTTCTGAAGGATACGTTTCCAGCAGTTTGTCCTCGGGAAGCTGGGCGAGCAGGAGCTTGCCGCCGGGATTGCGGTGGTCCGGCATGCGAGGGCTGAGCGTCGTGGCTGGTCGGTGGGGTGTGTGGGCCTCGCTGGCGTCGTGTTCCCGGAGCTGCTGTGCCTGCAGGATGGTGGGGCTGTCCGTTTTGCTGTGGTGTTCGCTCAGCTGTTCGCGGTTGGTTCGCTGTCCTCTCTGGCGTGTTTCCTTGGGGTGGCGTGGTTGCGTACTGGGGCTGAGGTGGGTCCGGGGTTGTTCACCCCGGGTGTTTGGGTTTTGCTGGCCCGTCTGGTTCAGGTGATGGTTGGTTTGCAGTCGGTGGGCGGTGGGGTGTTCGACTGCGGGGGCTTGCTCTGTGTCGGGGCGCGGGAGGTCGGGTCTCTCTTTGCGTTTGCGTTGGCGGGTTTCGTCCTTGGCTATTTCCTTGCTGTGTTCTGTGGGGGCCTTTGGCTGTTTCGTTTGGTTGGTCTGTCGGGGGCTTCGTTGTTGTTCTTCTTGACTGATGCCGGGTTTCAGGAGGTTTTCGGGGTGCAGGGGCCCCTTCTCCCGTTGCTGGGCGTTGGGGGGGGGCGTGTGTATTTTGCAGGCGTTCGGTCGCGTCTTTGGTGGCTTGGGTAGGGTTTCCGCGCTTGGGCCGGGTTGTTTTTTCCTCCTGTCGTGAAGGTTTGTTTTGTCGAGGCTCTTTTTGTGATCGGTTGTGACCGCCTGTGCTGGGGTTTGGTTGTTTGGTCGTACCGGGGGGGTGAGGTCATGGCGGATTGTTGTGATGCGATTGCTGCTTGGGTTTTTCTCAACGGTGTGATCGACCGGTCCTTGGGTGCTCCGTTGGTGTCCCTCCGTCACGGCGGCGGTGTGTTTCTGGTCTTTTCCCTGCTGGCCTTGGCTGTCTCCGTGTGTGGCGGCGGCGACGTTGGCGTTGATCTTCTTGGCCGGCTGTTTCGGCTCGCCGTCGGTCTGGGGGTTGTTCGCGCCTTCGGCGCTGGCTGCGGCCGCGCTGTCGCGGTCGGCTCCGCTGGTGGTGTTGTCCTCTCTTTGATCGGGGAGTGAGCGCATGGGCCTGGTATTGACGGGTGCTCTGACCTTCGCCCTTGGCTCCTGTGGTGTCCGCCGTTTCGCTGTCGTGGCTGTTTTTTGCCACGGCGGGGTGGTGTGGATCTTCGTGGCTGGGTTGTCTGCTGTTGCCGCGTTTGGTGTGTTCGTTGTCGATCTGGCTACGCGCTCTGTCCGTTCCTCCGTCGTTTCCGCTTGCTTCGGCGTGCTGGTCACTCTGTGGGTCGGTGCCTGGCTCGGCGGGGCGGTGCAGGCGTCGCTGGTCGGCAGGGTTTCTGCCGGTGTTTGCCTGGTCGTTGCGGTGGAGTTGGTCGGCGGCTTCTTTTTCTTCCGTGGCATGTTTCTTGTGTCGGGGCGCCCGGGGGTCCGTCCCGTGGTTTTTCAGGCCGTGGTGTCTGTCCTTGGCGCGGGGTTCGCCGCGTTGGTCGGCGAGTTCGTTTTGCTCGGTTGCTCTGGCGCTCTGGCGGTTTTGTCCCACTTCGCGGTGGTCCTTGTGGGGGCGGGGGCAGCGGGCGGTGCCGGTGGCTCGCTGTAGGTTCTTGTTGGCGTGCCGCTGGTTGCTGAGCTTGTTGCGGAGCAGGGCCTCGTGCCGGTCGCCGTCGTCGCGGAGTAGTGCTTGGCTGTGGTTGGCGGCGTCGGGTTCGTGTTCGGTATGGTGCTGATTGTCCTTGCGGTGGTTCGGTTTTTGCTTTTGGCGGGGGTGGTCAGCGCGGTTGTGCGGTTCGATGTTGTGCTGTGCCCCGCCCCGGTGTTCCTGCCTGCGGTTCCCGTGGGCGTGCTTCTCGCGGCGTTCCGGGCCGGCGGCGTTGGTGGCTTGCTCCTGGTGGTGTCTCCTTCGGCGGTCGTGGCATCGCTGCGGGTCTACGTCGCCGAGGTGGGGGTCGCTTGGTTCCTGCTTTGGTCCCCTCTGGTTGCCGGTGCTGTCGGCGATATCTTGGAGCACGTGGTGCTGGTTGTTTGTGGCGGGGTCGTGTTCGGGGTCGAGTACGCGGTGGTCCTCCTTGGGGGCCGTGTTTTTTGTCTTGGCCAGTTCCATTTGGGTGCCGTGGCCTGCGTCGTGTCGTTCCTGGCCGTTGCCGTGGCTGCCGTGTGCTCCGTGGCCTGGGTCCGGCCGGTTCGCTTGCTGGTGCCGGGCTGTTTGTGGGTCCTTCCGGCGTTCCTCGCCGGCGATGCTGGTGTGGGCTCCTGTTTGGTGCTTTCGCCGTCCGCTCCGGGGGGGCTGTTTTCGTCCTCTGGGGGGTTGTCTGTTTGGGCTTCTTTGTATTCCGTCTCGTTTTCCGCTCTGCCGGCAGTCTCCTTGTTCCTGGGGTTGCCCGCTGTGCGGTAGGTGCGGCAGTCGGTGGTGACTTTGGGCTTGGTGCTTGCCTTTGGGCTTGTTATTTGCGCTTTCTGCATTGCCTTGTGGACGGGGATTTGGGCCGGTGGTTTCTGCCGGGGTGGGGCGTGGCCGGCGGTGTTTGATGTGGTTTGCGCGGTGGTTTGGGGCTCGGGGGGTGTGCGGTTGTTGTCGGCGTCATTGTGGGCGTCTTGCTGGTTGTTTTGGTGGGGGTCGGTCGTGGCGGCTTCCTGGTTCGCCGTCTGGGTTTTTTGCTGGTGTCGGCTCTGGCGCTGCTTTGGTTGTGGTTTTTGTTCGTGCTGGTTTTTTTTTTGTTCGTGAGTCTGGGGGTCGTGGCGGGTGTCGTCGGCCTTTTGGTGTTTGTTGTGTCCCCGCCACTGGTTTTGTGTGGTTGGTGTTTCCTCGTTGCTGCTTTCTCTGGCCAATGGTGAACATCGGGTGTTGGGTTGACGTTCCTTGTCGTGCCGGTGGTGAGTCTTGTGTTGGGGGTGTTCTCCCTTGTCTCCGGTTTTCGCTTGGCCGCCGTTGTTGGTTGGCTGGACGGTGGGTGTGTTCGAGTTGGCCGGGGTCTTGGCTTCCGGTCGTGTGTGGTCCATTTCCGGTATGGGCTCCGTAGTGTGGTTTTTGCAGTTGTGGCCGTGCTTGCCCGCGGTGTGGCCTTCGCTTTTGCTGGTGTTGTGCTTGTTGAGTGTGTGTTGGGCTTGGGTGGCGTTTGCGCATAGGTCCTTGTTGCCATCCAGCGGTGGTCGTTTCCTTCTTTGGGTGGTTTCTTGGTCTGTTGAGGCGTCCTTTTTTTTGTCGTTTCTGCGGGGGTATATGTTGGTTGTCTCCTGGCTGGCGGGCTTCTTGGGTCTTCCTGAAGGGCTTGGATTGTTCGGTGGCGTTGGTGTCGGTGCTTGGTTGGTGGCGCGTCATCAGATTTCCGCGTGTCGCTTTTGCTGTTGCTTTTTGTCTGCTGGTCTTGGGGGCGCTGTTGCTTGTGTCGTTGATCTGGTCTGTCTTGGCCCCGTTCGGTCGTCTTTCGCGTTGTGTGGTCGTTGCTTTTTTCCTTGGGGGCTTCCTGTTTTGTTTTGGCTGCGAGGGCGTCGGCTCCGTCATCTTCTGTGCGGCGTTGGTCTTTGTCGGGTGGGTGTTTGGTGTGTGTTTTGTGTGTGTTGGTCTTGCTTTGGTGGGGGGCGGTTTGATTGGCGCCGTGAGCGGTTTCGTGTGTGGGGTCTTTGGCTTGATTGTGTTTTGGCTGGTGTCGTTGCTGCGGGCTTTTTGTTCTCTTTTTCTGTGGTTGCTCTTTGTGGTTCGTTCCGGGGGCTGGCTGGCCGAGGTTGTTGTCGTGGTGGTGTTCGTGGGTATTGCCTTGTTCCTGTGGTTGGCTCGGGGCTACGTGTTCTGCCGTAGTGCTGTGGTGTCTGCCGATTCGGCGTGGGTGTTGGGCGGTTGCGTGGTGGTGTTTTTCCTCCGTGGTCTTGTGGCGATCCTTTTTAGCCCGGTGATTTCGTTCTCTGCGGTTGCCTCCGCGTGTTTGTGGATTTTTTTCTCGATGGTTGGATTTTTCGGGGTTGGGTTGGTGCCTGGCAGTTCCGAGTGGGGTTTTCTGATTGCGTGTGGCCGTCCCGCGGTGTCTTTGTGGTGGATGTGGTTCTTGGCGTGGGTTGGGTTGATCCTCTTCGGGTGTGCTTTGTATTTTGTGGGCGTTGGGGTGATCGGCTGGTCGCGCCGCTCGTGGGGTTCGGGGCCGGGTTTGTCGCGGTTCTCGTGTGTGGCGTCCGCGGGCTGTTCCGGGTCCGTGAGGGGTCGGATGTCCCGGTCCTTGGTTGCTTCTTGTTCGTTGTGGGTGGTGGCGGGGTGCTGGGCGTTTTCGTGGGTTCCGGCGTTGGGGTGTCATTTCTTTCGCTTCGCGTGGTTGGCGTGTGCTCCCGCGGCTTCTGGCGCGGTGGTGTCTTGCTTGTGGTGGACGGTGTAGGTATTTCCGCCTGTGTTGATCATGTCGTTGGCTCCGTGGGTGGCCAGGTTCTGGGGGCGGTGTTGCTGTGTTGAGAGGTGTTGGTCGACCCTTTCGTGACCCTTGTGTGGCAGGTTGCGGCGGCTGGTTTGGTGGGCGTGAGGATCGTCGGGGCGTCGGCCCGCGGTCTTGTCGTTGGGTCGTTCGATTTTGTCGTAGTCGGCGAGCCCGGGCAGCTCGTGCGTGGTTATTCCTTTCCGTTTTCGGGCGGGGTGGTGTAGTTGGTGGTTGTTGGTTTGGCCTTGGTGGTTCGGGTCTCGTTCTTTGTCGTTTTTGAGCCCGTCCCTGGTCTTTTCGTGGCTGTGGCTCGCTTCCTCGTCGACCTTGTTGTGGGTGTGCCCGCTGACGTTCTGGTTGTGATTTGTTTTCTGGCCCATGCTCTCGGCGTCGTCGTGGAGTTTGTTTCGGATGTGGTTGTGTTGCGTTGGGGGCGTGTTGTCGGCCGGGCTCCTGCGGTGGAGTTCTTTGTTGATGTTCACCTCGTGTTCTGGGCGCTGCTCTTCTGCGGCATTGTGGTTTGCGTGGGTCTTACGCGGTGTTGCGTTGGGCGCGGTTTGGATTCTCCCGCGTTGGGTGATGCTTTGGTTTCGGTCCTGGGGAGTTCTTTGGGTTCGGCTCTGTTTGGTTTTCCGTCGGATGGGGTGGTTGTCTTTGTGTGGTGGGTGGGCGTGGTTCTGGGCGGTCGCCTTTCGGTCGGTGCCTATTCCGCCTTTGTGCTGCGGATCCGGGGGGGCTCTTGGTTGCGGGCGACGATGTTGGGGTGGGCTCCTGGTGCCGTTGGGTTTGGGCTGCGTCCGTTGTTCTCCCCCTGGTGTTTGCGTCTTCTGTTGGGTGCGTTTGCTGGCTTTTTCGGTTCGGGGCCATATTTGGTGAGCCGTTGTGGGTTTTTCCGGGTTTTAGTGTGGCCGGGCTGCGGGGGGGCGTTTGCGGCGTGGTTCGGGTTGTGGGATTGCCTGGGTGGGTTGCGGTGTGGGTTCCGGGGGGATTTGGTGGTGGTCGACTGCGGCGGTTTGGTTTTTGTGGTGGGATTGGCGTCTCGCCTTGCGTCATCCTTCTGGGTTCGTGTCCCGGCTGGTTGGCCGTGTGGACTCGTCTGCCCGTGCTTGGCTTCTTCAGTGACTTGCGTGGTGGCGCTGGGATTGCCTCTTTCCTCGTGCGGTGCTGCCTCTCTGTTTTTGGTTATATGGCGGTGCGGGTCCTGGTGCTGTGTCTTGGGCGGGTTGTGGGCTGTGGTCGGGCGGTTGCTGTTTTGCGATGTCGGCGCCGGCGTTGGTTCCCTTGTTTGCGGGGCGCCTCAGGTGTTGCTGGTCTCCCTCGTGCTGTCCGGGCGGTGGGGTTGCCGGGGGGCGGTTGGTGCTTGCTCGGTGGGGGTCCGGGCTGCGTTTTTGCGTGTCGTTGCGCCGTGTGTGGATGCTCGTGTGGTGGGTTTCCTGGGCTTCTGCTGGCCGTTGCTTGCGGTCCTCTGGTGGCTTGGGGCGTCGTTTGGGGCTGACGCGGCCCTTGGCCCCCGTTGGGCCCCTCACGGCCTTCTTGGCGGTCTGCGCTTTCCCCTTTCCGTGTCTTTGCGTTCGGAGGTCTTGGCGCGTTTGCGGCCGTCGGAGTCGCGCTCTGGCTTTTGGCCTGCACCGCCGGTGCGTGGCTTCCTCGGGTGTCGGCTCGTGCTTGGTTTTCTGTCGGGTGGGGGGCGGCGGCGCTGCCGGTCTGTTGGGCGTGTTGGGTTTGGGATTGGTGCACGGCTTTTTCGGTTAGCGTTTGGTGGGCTGTGTTGGTTTCCGCATGCTCGGGCGGGTCGGGCGGCTCTTGTGTGGGTCCAGGTCTGGGATTTCCTCGGTGGCTGGGGGCAGGCTTGCGTGTGCGGGGTTGATCGGTTGCGTTCGATGTTTGCGTTCGCTTGTGGTTTTTTCGGAGCGGTCGCCGCTTGCGTTGTGCTGGCGTTGGGTTGTGGGTTTGTTGAGTTCTTGGTGCAACTGGTGGGGCTGGTTTGTGTGGGGGTTGCATTTCGTCTGGCGCTCCTCTCGCAGTGGTTGTTTGGTCTTCGGTTTCCTTGGGCTGGTGTGCTGGCTGAGGGCGTCCGGTTTCTTGCTCTCCGGCTTCCTTCGGTGTTTTGCGTTTTGGCGCGTGCTGGCTCCTTGCTTCGTCTGTGTTGCTTGGCGGCTGCCCGCCGCGTGGCCGGGATGGTGGTGCTTGTCTTGCCGCATCGGTGGGCGGCACTGGGCGGTCCTTCGTTGAGCGGTGGCCCGCGGGTCCACCTCTGGCGTTTACTTGAGTCCGCGGTGTTTGGGGCGGGCCTGCTGGTTTTTGGCCCGTTGGGCTTCGCGTGGTCGCTGGTGCCGGTGTTTCCTGTCTGGTTTGTGGCAGCACGGTAGGCTTTGGTTTATGCTGTGTGGCCGGGTGGGATGTGGCCTGCTTCGGGCATTCTGGGTTCGGCCGGGTGTGTGGGGAGGCCTGTAACTGTTTTGCGGTGGGTTTTGCTTCTGGTCGCGGTGTGGTTGCCTCTCCCTTGTTGCGCTGTGCTCTTGCGCGTGCTCTTCTTTACGATCGGCTTTTTGGGTGGGTGTGCTTGGGCGACGCCCCTGGGTGGCTCTCCTTTGTGCGTCGTCCTGGGTCTGGTTGTGCTGCGGCGTGTGGGCAGTGCGTTGATGCCCGGTCGTGGTAGCGGCTCTTGTCCGCGGCTGGAGTTCTGAGGGTTTCGCTCTGTCTGGACTCCCGCCCTGCGTTAGGCCCGTCTGGGTCCGGAGGATTGGTTATCACGGCTGCGCTTTGGCTGATTGGCCTAAGCGTCGCTCTTGCTTGCTGGAGTCCGAGCCGGGTGTTTTCCTCAGTTCTTGCTCGGTGCTGGGGTTGGGTGGCGTGCTGTGCCGGCGGCGTGGTTGTGTTCCCCGTTTCGTTCTGTTTGGCGGATCCGAGTGCGGCCGGAGGTCTGTGGGCGTGTTGTGGCGTTGTTGTGGCTTTCGGTTCTTTCGGTGATGGGCGGGTAGCTGTTCTGCGTCGATGTTGGGCGGTTCATGGTGGGGGTGGGGCTCGCTATCAGGCATACGTTCCTTTCCATGATGTGGTGTTGGCGGGTGCCTCATTGCTTGCCGTCGCTCGTTTCGGGTGTTCCGTCTTCCGGGTCTTTGGCGTGCTGGGTGTGACGTTGCGCTGGGGGATCGGTGTGCGTTGCAGGTCTGTCCTCTGCCGTCCGTCGGTAGTACCGTTGTTTCGTTCTTGTCGGCTCGGCGCAGGCCCGTGGAGCGTTGGCTGGCGTTGGTTCGTTTGCGGCTTGGGGCATTCGGCGTGGGGGGTTTGGATTGTTCCGTGTGAGGCCTTTGGCGCGGCCGTGGGTTTCCCCTGCGCCTCCTTTTACCGCGTCTCCGTCGGTTGCCGTCTGCTTTCTTTCGGTGTCGTTCCTGCTTCTCCGCGTTCTCGGGGTCTTGGCTTGTGCGGGCGCTTCGCTGTGTGCTTTCTTGCGCCCGCTCCTGGTTGGTTGGTGCGTTGTTTTGCGCGGTCGGGCTCGGATCGGTGGGCTGGTCTTTCTTGGGGTCGGCCATTCGTTGGGTGTCCGCTTCTTGCGGGCGGCGTGGTCTGTCTCTGTTGCTCCATTCCTGGTTGGTTGGTCGGTGGTGGTCCTTTTCTTGTTGTGGGGGCTGTGGCGGGACTCCTGCGGGGTGCTTTTGGTCGCGGGTGGGCGGTCTTGTTCTTTGTGGGGCCGTGTGGGTGGTTGCCGGGCGGTGGGTTGCGGGGTGTGTGTTTCCGGTGTGGTCGGGGTGGTCGCGGTTGGGGGTGGCGGCTTTTTTTTCGGCTATGTGTGGGGTGCTGGGTGGCATGCTGTCGGGGATGTCGTCCTTGCCGATCGCTCCGCCGCTCTCATCGGTGTCGTGGCGACTCCCCGTCGCTGGCTGGTGTTGGTCGTTATTTTCGTTGCCGGGCTGGTGGTGGTGTTCGCTTTTTCGGTGGTTTTCGTGTGTGTGGTTGCGGCCGTCGTGGTTGTTGGGTTGCTCGTCGTTGTCGGTCAGTGGTTCGTCCGCTGGTTCGGTCTTGGATTTGGTGTTTTGCTGCTCGTTTGCGGGGGGCTTTCTGGCCGTTGGTGGCATTGTTTTGGGTTCACCATTGGGCTGCTGTGGTTTGGGGGTTGTTGGGTTGTCGGCGGTGTTGGCTTCGCGCTTGAGTTCGTCCTTGTTGCGCGTCTTGGGGATGGTGCTTTCGCGGTCGTTGTCGTCGCGGCTGTTCTTCCCCTCGTTTTTGTTGCTTTTGTCCTTGGGGTTGTGGGTGGGGGTTTTGTTGGGGTGTTCGGCGGGGTTGGCTGCGCGGGTGGTGTTGTTGGGGTGGTTCTGGGGGTGCGCGTCCCGGATTTCCTTTGCTGGTTGTTGGGGTTCTTGGTGGGTGTGTTCTTTGTCGTGGCGTGCCTCGTTGGGCGGGTTGTGTATCTTGCAGGCGCCGGTTTTCACGCGGGTGGGTTGCGGGTTGGTGTGTTGGTTGTCGTTGTGGTCTTGGCCGTCGTTGCCGGGTTCGTGTTTGGTTTGGGTGGCGGCTTCGGCCTGGTCTGGGGTTGCTTTTGGGGTGTCGTCTTCGTTGTTGGCGCTCTCGTTCTGCTGGGCATCTTGTCCGTCGTAGGTATCGGCGTCTTCTTTCTTGTTGTTGCGCTGCAGGTGGTCGTGCGGGTGGCCCGGGTTTGTGCCTGTCTGGGCGGCGTTTTGGCGTTTGGCGTTGTGTTCTGCGTGTTCGTTGTTGTGTTCTATTGTGTGGAGTCTGTTGTTGGCTTTCCTCTGCTGCGGTGCGGTTTTGGTTTCGTTGCGGTGGTGGTTTTCCTGCTCGTCGGTTCTGGCTTTGTCGGCCGTGGGGTCGTGGTCGTGGTTGGTGGTGATGTGGTGGTGTTCGGGGGGTACTTGTTCCTGGGCGTGGGGGTAGTTTTGGTTGTCGGGGTTGTTGTGGGTGGCCTTTTGGCGGTTGTGGTGCTCGCTGCTCGCCTTTTTGTCGGGGTTTGCGCGGGCGGTGCCTTTCCCTGTTTCTTGTTGCTTTTCATTTGTTGTTTGGGACCTCGAGGCTTTGTTGTGTCCTCTGGTTTTGTCGGTGGTTGGTCTCCGGTTGGGGGTGCTGTCGGGGCCGCCCTTGTTCGTTGCTTTGGTTGGTGTGTCTTTGTTTGTGCTGGCTCTTGTCGGGCTTGTTGTGGTGGTGGCGTTGGCGTTTGTGTGGTGGTGTTTCCGTGTGCGTGAGGTTTCCTGGTGCTTGTTTGCGTCTTCTCGTTCGGTCTTTTGTGTGGCTGTTCCGGGGGTGCTGCGTGAGGGCGTCTTTCATGTGCTTGTGTTTTTGCATTCCGGGGTCGGTGTTGGTGGTGTCGGTGCTGCTTGCCTGGTGGGGGCTGTTGGCGCTGTTGAGCCGGTGTCGTCTCCTTTGCGTGGGTCCCTGTTTATGGGTCTGCATTGCGGTGTTTGTCGCGGCTGCCTCACCCTCCGGCCGGCCGTTGGTGGAGGTCTTGTTGGCTTCGTCGTTTTTCGGCGTGTGGGCGGTGCCGTTGCTGCTGGTGGGCCGCGGGTTCGTTCTCAGCGCCTGGGCGATGTGCGGGTGGGTGCTCCGGTGTTCCGTGGGGCTCCCTTTCGTTCGCCGTTTCAGGGTTGTGTGGGGTTCGTCTGCTTTGCGGTGGACTTCGGCGAGCTCGTCGTCGTTCTTGGTTTCCCGGGTCGCGTGGTTGGAGATCTTGCTCCGGTCCACGGGCTTCTCCGGGGCTTTTGGCGGGGGGTGGTGTGTGTTCATGGGGTGTGTTTCCTGGTCCGTGGTTTGTCGGCGTATCGCTTGGTTGGTGTGTGTGTTGTTGCTGCTGATTTTTCCTCTTTCTTCGTGGTGAGGCGTGCGGCGGTTTCGTCCAGGATGGTTTTCAGCGCTGCGGGATCGTGCGCGAAGCGGCCCAGGAACAAGCCCGCGACGGCGGTGTCCAGTTCCGTGATGAGGCCCGGTCCGGCGCTGCCGCCGTAGATGACGCTGCTGTCTTCCTGACCCGGCAACGAACGCAGGTGCTGGTCCAGGCCGCGGACTACGGCGCTGATGTATTCCGGTGTTGCCGGTTCCGGGGCGCCGATGGCCCACTGCGGCTCGTAGGCCACGATGGTCCGGGCTGTGGGGCCGAGCGTTCCGGCGCGGTTGAGGGCGGCATCGATGTCGGCCGTGCAGTGGGCGATTGCTTCCTCGGGGGAGCCGGCATTCAGTTCGCCCACGCACAGCACGGGGGTGAGTCCGTTGCGGTAGGCCGCGGCCGTTTTCAAGCCGATCACCCGGTCGTCTTCTCCGAAGATCCGGCGGCGTTCCGCGTGCCCTACCTCCACATACCGGCCGCCGAGCTCGGCAACGGTTTTGCCGCCGACTTCGCCGGTGTACGCGCCTTCGTCTTCCCAGAAGATGTCCTGCGCTCCGGTTCCAACAGCGGCCGCGCCCAGGATCCGGGCTGCTTCGGGCAGTACCGGGAGGGTGGGGAGCACGAACAGTTCGATGTCGCCGCTCACCACTGCCGGGTGCTTGAAGGCGATGGTGGCGATGTCGCGGCAGTAGTCCACGGAACGCTGGTAGCCGAAGTACATTTTCAGGCTCACACCGATGACCGCGCGTGGTTGTTGGGCTGCCGCGCTGGCGGTCTTAGCAGGAAGAGACACCCTCGTAGTCCTTAATCAGTGTGACTTTCTCGGCCGAGGCAGAGGTTTCGTCGAAGGTGTAGGTGAGCCATTCCTTGGCCAGGCGGCGGGCGAGCTCCAGTCCCACCACACGCTGGCCGAACGTGAGGACCTGGGCGTTGTTGCTCAGGACCGAGCGCTCCACGGAGAAGGAATCGTGGGCGGTGACGGCGCGGATGCCGGGAACCTTGTTCGCGGCGATCGCAACGCCCAGTCCGGTGCCGCAGACCAGGAGTGCCCGGTCCGCCTTGCCGGCGGCGATCAGTTCAGCGGCGGCGATGGCAACAGAGGGGTACGGTGTGTGGCTCGAGGCGTCCACCCCGACGTCGGTCACCGATTCGACCAAGCCGTTCGCTTCCAGATCGGCTTTCAGGGCTTCCTTGTACTCGAATCCGGCATCGTCCGATCCAACGACCAGGCGCAGTTTGGTGCTCATGCTGTTTCCTTTACTGAGATCTTCCCGGCGGTGTTCCCGGCGAGGGTGTTGTGGATGGCCCGGACGATCAGGGCCATGGAGACGGCTCCGGCGTCGGGCGTTCCGAGGCTCTTTTCGGCGTGCGGGCGTGCCCGGCCCATGAGGGGCAGCAGGTTGGCGGTCGCCTCGGCGGACTGTTCAGCGATGGTCGCCGCGGCACCCCATGCTTCCTGAAGTGTTGCTCCGCCCTGAACAGCGGCCGTGAGGGCTTCGCTGAACGGGGCCAGGACATCCACCAAGGTTTTGTCGCCTACCTTTGCCTTGCCGAAGTCCATGATGGAACGCCTCGCTTCGGCTATCCCTGCGGCAACGGCTGCCGCGTTCGGGCGGTCACTGTCACCGACGGATTGGCCGACGGAGCGCAGGGCCATGCCCCACAGCGCACCCGAAGTGCCACCGGCTTTGTCCGCCCAGGCATCGGCAGCAAGATTCAGGACGGTCCCAGCTCCGGCACCGCGTTCGACGGCGCCTGCCGCAGCAGCGACGGCGGCGTGGATACCGCGCTCCATGCCGATGCCGTGGTCACCGTCGCCGGCGATCGCGTCGATCCGGCCCAGCTCCTCCACGTTGGCATCAATCACTGCTTTGGCGGCGGTAAGCGCGGCCAGGATGCCGGGCGCGGCGGCCTTGGATTCTTCGCTGGCGTCCGGGATCACGGCTTGCTGCTCGGCGCCCATGGTGAGTTGCTCGGCGTCGAGCGCTTGAGCGCTTACCGCACCGCGCCGGAAGGCCGGTGCATCGGCGGGGGCCAGCCACAGTTCTTCGAGCTCGGAGTCCAGCCAGAACAGTGTCAGCGAGGTGCCGGCCATGTCGAAGCTGGTGACCAGTTCTCCCACCTGCGGGTCAACGGCCTCGATGCCGGCTTCGGCCAGCAACTGCGCCACCCGGCGGTAGACCACAAAGAGTTCCTCGTACTTGACGCTGCCCAGACCGTTGAGGATCGGGACCACACGGGCGCCCTGGACCTGGACGCCGTCCGGGATCTCGGCGAGGAGGTCCTTGACCAGCAGTTCGGCGAGTTCATTCGCCGTCGGAATGTCTGTCTCGCCGATGCCGGGTTCGCCATGGATGCCCATGCCGACGGCCATGCGGCCTTCGGGAACGGAGAAGAGCGGGTGGTCCGCGCCCGGGAGGGTGCAGCCGGTGAAGGCAACACCGAAGGAACGGGTGCGGTGGTTGGCGCGTTCGGCGATCTCCACCACCGCGTTCATGGAGTAGCCGGCCTCGGAGGCAGCGGCTGCAACTTTGAAGACCGTCAGGTCCCCGGCGATCCCGCGGCGCTTGTGCTTGTCCGCCAGCGGAGCCGACGAGATGTCGTCCGTGACGGCGATGCTTCTGCAGTCGATGCCCTCGGCGCGCAGCTTGTCCTGTGCCTGGGTGAAGTGCAGGACGTCCCCGGCGTAGTTGCCGTAGCCCAGGAGCACACCGCCACCGTTCTCCGCAGCCTTGGCCACGTTGTAGACCTGCTGTGCCGAGGGGGATGCGAACAGGTTGCCCATCGCTGCGCCGTGCGCCAGGCCCTGGCCGACCAGCCCGGCAAAGGCCGGGTAGTGTCCGGAGCCGCCACCGATGACCAGTGCAACGGAACCCGGGGTGCTGCGGGTGCTTCTGGCAACGCCACCGGACACACGACGTACCCAACGGCCGTGCGATGCAACGAAACCTTCGATCATCTCGTCGGCAAAAGCTGCGGGTTCATTGAACAAGCGGGTCATGCGGGGCTCCTGGACCGTTTGGAAGCAAAGCGAACGAAATCGCCTCGGGACAAAGTTGATATGGAGTTTTGATGATGGACAAAAACTGTCCTGGGGACACATTCCTGGCAAAGACCGCATCGCCAACCCGTGTCGACTGTGAGCGGTCGTGAAGTAGGGGGGCCGGCAACGCCCCCCACTTCCCGGCTACTTAGAAGGTGGCATGATTGGAGTTTCCTTGAATGCGTAGCTCTGCCAAAGAGCGTCCATCTCGTCCGGGGTGAAGCGACCTTCGCCGCCATCCTTGGTTACGAGGTCGAAGCCCGTTGCCGTTACAGTGTCGAACTTCGCTCCGTGGCGTACGATCTGGTCCAAAACCTGAGCTCCTTGGTAACCCCAGCCGTAATATTTTTGGCCAACGAGAGCGTGTGCCAGTCCGTTCTTCACCGCATCCATCTCAGGTTGGATGGTGTCGAAGGCTACTACCGTAAGGCCCCCGTTCTTTGTCCGGTCTACAAGAGTCGGCAGGTTCGATGCTTCAACAAGGAATGGCCATGGACCGTCGAAGAAGAAGCCATTTATGCTCTGGTCACCACGAAGAGTCGACTCGACGGCATCTACAGACTTGGGCACATCGTCATTGCCGGGGACCGTCTTCACGATCTCGAAATCGACACCGGCCTTCTTGAGACCTTCCTGGAAGCCTTGGTCACGCTCGGTAAGGTTCTGCGAACCAAGCACTCCGGTAAGAATGGCGATACGCTGCTTACCTTTGCCCTTTACAGCTTCAGCGTAGAGCTTGCCCGCTGCTTCGCCGCCAGCTTTATTATCGGACCCGACGTAGGTGAGTCGCTTGCTGTCGGGGCAATCGGAGTCGAACGTGATGACAGGAATGCCACGCGACATAGCGGAATCGATTGCCTCACACACCGATGGGCCAAGACTGGACACCATCAGTCCGTCTACACCACGTTGTACGTACGACTCGATAAGTTGCACTTGTGCCGCGGCGTCCGGCGCGGACGGTGCAGTCACTTCAACCTTGATGTTCCCGATTTCCTTGGCGCGCTCCTCCATACCCTTTTTCGCTGCGGTAACGCCTGCATTGCCCAGTGCTTTGAAAATGGCGACGAAGGTAAGTTGGTCATTCGGGCCTTTGGACACAGTCGTCCCTGCCTGCTGACCGGAGCTACAACCTGTAAGGCCGAGAGCGAGGGCGACGCCGAGTGCCAGTATGCTTCCACCCAGCTTGCTTACCCACGATTTGGAAGACTGACGTTCTTTCATAGCTATTCTCCTTTGGATAGCGGTGGTATTTTCAGATGTCACAAGAATCAGTGAATAGTTGTTCGTGTTCGTACACGGTCGATGATGACGGCGATCACAATAACCGCACCGATGACAATTTGTTGCCAATAGCTGTCAACACCCAGCAGAGCCATGCCGTTGCGGACGATTCCCAGCAAAGCAGCACCCCAGATGACGCCCGTTACATTTCCGATGCCTCCTGCGAAGCTTGCACCACCAATGACGGCTGCGGCGATGATGTCCAGCTCGTAACCTGTACCAATAGTGGATTCCGCTACACCCAGCCGGGCTGTCAGAAGAATGCCGGCTATCCCGGCAAAGAGGCCTGAAATAACGTAAGCCAAGGCCGTTACGGTCTTTACCTTGACGCCGGACAAACGCGCTGCCTCCTCGTTGCCGCCGATGGCGTAGAGTTGACGTCCAAATACTGTCCTCGTCATTACCCACCACATAACTGCGGCCAGCACAAGCATGATAATAACGGGCATGGGAATTCCCAGGAGAAAGCCTTGACCAAGGCTCTTGATGAACGGATCCAAGCCGGTCACGGGGTAGCCACCCGTAAGAGCAACGTCCGCACCTCTGACGACGTTCAGCATGCCCAGCGTCACCATAAAGGAAACCAACCCGAGCCCGGCAATGAGCGAGCCGTTAAAGAGGCCGACAGCCATGGCTGCGGCAATACCGCCCAGTAGAGCCATCCACGTCGGTAGGCCAGCTCCGGAGATCAAGGCGGTAACGATGCCGGAAAGACCGATGACAGAGCCGGATGAGATATCAATGCCGCGGGTAAGAATAACGACGAACTGCCCGATGGCAGCGATGGCGATGAAGGAAAAGGCCCTGGCAACAAGGCTCAAGTTGTCGAGCGTCAAGAACTGCGGCGTTGCAATGGACAGAAAAGCCGAGACCAACACAACAGATACGACAGCACCGGAAGAAGGCGCCGCCAAGAAGCCACTGGTAAGTTTCTTGGCTCCGGTGCCGGCCCTGGAAACTTTCCGTTCAGTAGGGACCGGCTGGCTCTTTACAATACTCATGAAACACTCTCCAATTGGCTCGCCAGCTTAAAGATGTATGCCTGCGAAACTTCTTCTTTTTCAAGGACGCCTTGAAGTCGTCCTTCTGCCATGACGGCAATTCGATCGCTCATGCCGATGAGCTCCTCCATGTCGGAAGAAATGAGCAGCACCGCAACTCCAGACCGTGCGATTTCATCGATAGCTGTGTAGATCTCCTGTCTGGCGCCCACATCGACGCCACGAGTGGGCTCATCAAGAATTAGTACTCGCCGGGGTACCGCCATCCACTTGGCCAGCACGACCTTCTGCTGGTTTCCGCCGCTCAGGGTCCCAACCGGCTGACGGTAGGACCTGGTACGCACGCGGAACGAACCGATGGCGTCTTCAGCTTTACTCGCAAGTTGGCGTAATGAGAGCACGCCACCTTTACTCCATTTGCCCAAATTCGGGAGCGACAAGTTCATCTCTATGTCCTGGCCGAGAACCAGTCCGTCACGTTTGCGGTCTTCCGGGATAAATCCAAGGCCGTACTTCACAGCATCCCTCGGCCCCCGGATCCTGCACTTCTGCCCGTCTACCCAGATACTTCCGGCCGTAAGGGGATCACATCCGAAAACCAGGCGGGCCAATTCAGTTCGGCCTGCTCCAACCAATCCCCCTAGGCCCAGGATTTCACCTTCGCGGACGACGAGATTGACGTCTTCGACGATTCCGCCGGACATGCCCTCAAGTTCAAGCGCGACGGAACCAACCTCAGTCCTTTTGTCCGGAAAAAGAGTGGTCAGTTCCCTGCCGATGAGGCTGTTCACGATCTCCTCCCTTGAAGTCTTCCCATCATTGGGGTCGTACTCAGCAACTTTGTTGCCATCGCGCATGACGACAATGCGGTCGGCGACCGCAAATGCCTCAGGTATCCGGTGAGTCGTAATGACCACAGCGAGGCCAGCGTCACGGAGACGGTGAATCAGGCTCATGAGGTCCTGTGCCTGTTCTTCGGGAAGCGAGCTAGTTGGCTCGTCCATGAGTAGAACCCGAACCTCGTCCTGCGCGAGTGCCTTCGCAATTTCAACCTGTTGCTGTTGGGCCAGGGAAAGCCTGCCAACAAGCGTCCGAGGATCTACCCGTGAACCGACCTGCTCGAGTGCATCCTTCGCTTGCTTGACGCTGGCTTTGCGATTCACGACCGCCGCGAGGCCGGGGCCTGTTCCGGGTTCCCGACCCAACGCGATGTTTTCTGCAACGGAGAGATTGTCCACCAGGTTCAGTTCTTGATGGACCATGGCAATTCCGTGGGAGCGCGCGTGGCTGACTGAACCGAGGTGGACGGATTCGCCCTCAACAATGACGTTGGCAGTGTCAGGGCTATACACCCCCGCCAAGACCTTCATTAAGGAGGATTTGCCTGCCCCGTTTTCTCCGAGTAGCGCAACCACTTCACCCGGATACAGCTCCAAGTCGACGTCTTTGACCACAGCAACGCCACCAAAGGAAACGCGCACGCCCCTGGCCGACAGTACTGGGGCCTTACCGGCGTCATCAGTCAGCGTCATAGCGAACTCCCACTTGCCCGCGGATCTCGTCCATGATCCGGAGTGTCTTGAGCGTGAGTGCGTGCGGAACCACAGGGCTTTCCAGTTTTCCGGCACTAACGCAGCGACCGACCTCAAGCGCTTCAAAGCGCCAACCCATACCTCCCTCAACTGTGCCCATGAAGTCCTCGACCTTCTCGCCGTGTGCAGGGTTCCCCTCCCCGAACGTGACCACCTTTAGATCCGTCGGAATCATGTAGTTGTACCCGAGCTCGATTCTTCCGAGAGTTCCGTTTACGCTGGCCCGGTTTGAGGATTCCGTAGAAAGTGATGTGCTGATGATGCCGTGTCGTCCTGCAGCGTCGCGCATAACCGCTGAGGTTTCAGCATCCACACCTGTGGTTGTCAGGGTTCCAAAGGCCCTGATCTCCGTGATATCACCAAGCAAACCGGCGACGAGTGACACGGGATAGACGCCGAGGTCCAAGAGGGCTCCGCCGCCCAATGAGCGGTCGTAGAGACGGTGTTCGGGAGAGTTCGGGTCGAAGCGCAAACCGTGGTCGGCAGACACCGAGATGACCTCTCCGATAGCACCGGATTCGATGACTTCCCGGAGCTTGACCATGTGCGGAAGAAACCGCGACCACATGCCTTCCATGACGAAAACTTTTTCCTGCATCGCCAATTCGAACAAAGACTCTGCTTGGTTGGCATTCAAAGCAAAAGGTTTCTCCACCAAGACCGGTTTGCCCGCCCTGACAGCAAGCTCGGCAACACGGGCATGTTCGCTGTGCGGGACAGCAACATAGATGAAGTCAACCTCTGGGTCCGCGATCAGTTCTTCGTAAGATCCGTGGGCCCGCATTGGACCGCGCTCATCAGCGAAGCGCTGTGCCTTTATAAGATCCCGTGAACCCACTGCCGTTACAGTTGCCTCGTCAGTGAATCCCATGTCCCAGGAGAACATCCCGGCAATAAATCCTGCCCCGGCGATGCCCCAGCGATTTTGCGTCATTGCAGCTTCCTTTTCGATGAGTATTTGCCGGGTACCTAGCCCGGCGACCTTGGTTCAATTGTGTTCCCGGTATCGGGCAAATACTTGTGCAGTTGGGACTCGATATTGACTGATTGAGCCACTGACTATTGCCTGATGCCCAAACGTCGCTCGCTAGACGATCAGAACGGCGCGACGACTCGATCCTGCTCAAGCGAATACGCGGCTACCAGTCGAAAGATGGCCGTCAAAGCTCTCCGCATACTGACGTCCGGTGACCCTGAAGCTCCGCGGTGATTCGCCGAACCGTGCTTTGAAGAGACGGCTGAAGTGGGCAGCATCCCGCAAACCCCATTGCGCCGCGATCGAACTTACGGGGAGGTGGCTAAATGCAGGATCTTGCAGATCCTGCCTGCAACGATCCAACCTGCGCTCACGAATCCACATACTAATGCTGGCGCCCTGTGCCCTGAAGGCCCGGTGAAGGGTCCTAGTTGAAACATTCAACCTTGCGGCGAGGGCCTCAGCATCCATCGCGTCATCCCACAGCCGATTTTCGATTATTTCCGTAGAAGCAGTGAAGAGAGCCTGCGTATCGCTCCGCCCCTCTGGCTTCTCCTCGGCGCAAGCCATACGGACAATTACACTGAGCTGGTCACACACGCGGCGATCATGCTCGTGGAAACCGCCATGATCATCTTCGGCCAACCCCCTGAGAATATGGGCGAGGATTCCGGAAGTAGAACCTCGACGGTCATTTATCAGTCGTCCTCCCGCTGATCTTGTTTGCAAGGGAAGGTCTTTAGCGCCGGCGGGCAGCAGGACGGCAATAACTCGCGAATCATCCGGAACCGCTAAGGTCAAAGCTGCCAGGTTTCCAGTGATGAGCATCTGGTGCTCATTCAAGTTCGCAACGTTTGACCCCGCAGATACACGGGCAATTCCCTGATCAGCGAATACAATCCAGATCCCGTCTGGGCTATCTGGCGCCTCCTTGAGCAGCCACTGCCCTCGGCCTAGCCGGTGAATGCTTAGGGTGCCTGGAACTCGTACCATCGCCTACCTCCTCGTAGTATGGTTACAGGTGTAAACATAATTAGATTACACCTGTAACCAATCGTCAAGAGTGTCTGCTTGTCTCTTGGTGACAAGTTGGTGGCGCTCGTTCCCCATCACAGGGATCGGGGGCTAAGTATTCTGATGTGAACGTTCGGTTTGTTGTGATGACGTTAGGAGAACAGTGGCAGGCGCACCCCAGGGACGAAGGCGGGCGACAAGTACTGATGTGGCGCGTGAGTCAGGCGTATCGAGAGCGACCGTCAGCTACGTGCTCAATAACACTCCCAACAAGCACATCTCACCAGCTACGCGGGAGCTCGTAATACGCACCGCACGCCGTCTGGGGCATGTTCCCAACCCTCAGGCGAGGGCGTTGAAAACCGGCAACAGCAACATAGTCCTGTGCTTGGTTCCTGCACTTACATTGGGGTTCGTCTTCGATCATGCTTTGGATGCCCTAACACGGGAGCTGGCGCAACGGGGCTACGTCCTGCTGGTCCACCGCATTTCGGACAAGTTGGATTCCCGAGGCGTGCAAGACATCTGGTCGTATTTGACTCCAACACTGATTGTCACTATAGGCGGACTCCCGCCTTCAGAAACAGCAGTGCTCGAAGGGCATTCTCCCGCTCCTGTGGTTAGTGATTACGGCATTGTCGAACACAGCCGCGTTGGACAAATGCAGGCCGACTACCTTATAGACCGGGGACACAGGACACTCGGTTTCGTCATGCCCAACGATGCGGCCCTACGTGCTTACGCGCTGGACCGTGCTGCCGGCGTAATGCAGGCGTGTGAAAGGGCCTCTCTTTCTCCACCCGTCATCACCGTTGTTGAGGGGTCTCTGAAGAGTTACTCCGAGTGTCTCGACGAATTCGAAGCCACTGGAGTCACCGCGGCCTGCGGGCATAACGACGACGTTGCGCTCATGCTTCTGGAAGCCCTTCGTGCACGTCGGCAATCCGCCCCGGAGAACTTGGCAGTTATAGGGTCAGATGACATCCCGCTGGCCGAACTGGAATTAACTACCATTGCTTTGGATGCCGAAGTGTGCGCCGCAAACATCACCAATAAGGTGCTTACTGCTTTGGGTGCTGAAGTAGATCCTTCAATCGAAAACGAAATGCTGTCCCTGATTCGACGAACGTCGGCCTGAGGAAGCGTTCCTCTGTTGTAACCCCTTCAACGACTGGCTTGATTACGCCTGCCTTCAAGTATCAGAAGATCTGTCAATCCTGCACAAGAAGAGGGCCCGGGCGTACAAGTAGCATCCCGCACAAACGGGAAGTATTGAGTTGTGCCATGGTCGAGAACGGCCTCGAGGAGACAACGACGGTTTGTCTCTGGTTTGCTCCACGAACGTTCCGGCCGACCTATTGAGCAGCGCAGCCGCCGTAGGGTGGCGCGCCACGTGGTGACGGCCAACCGACACCACCGGGTACAGATAACCGTGATCAGTTCAGTTTGGAAGGACAAATTAGTGAAAGAGATTAGGGTCGCGCTTATTGGCGGTGGCGGGTTTATGGGCCGTGCGCATAGTTTGGGATATTCAGTAGCGACTCAGCTCTCTGAAGTCGACTTCCGCGTCAGAAAATCAATCCTGGTCGATGTGGATGGTGACGCAGCAGCGCTGGCAGCCAGCGCACTGGGGTGGGAAGCAAGCTCCGCCGACTGGAGGTCAGTAGTCGCTTCCCCGGACATCGATGCAGTGGACATCGTCACACCGCCTGGACTTCATAAAGAGATCGCACTGGCCGCGATCGCCCATGGCAAACACGTATTCTGCGAAAAACCTATTACCAATGACGTTCCTGGAGCCCTGGAGATGTGGGACGCCGCCCGCGAGGGAGGCGTCACCAATCAAGTCGGTTTCAATTACCGCCACATACCCGCTATCACGCACGCGAAAGAACTTCTCTCACCCGGGAAACTGGGGGCACCGCTTCAGTTCCGTGGAACATACCTCCACGACGCGCTCTTCTTCATTAGCGACTTTGGTTGGCGCGGGAGCAAGGCCACGGGTGGCTCAGGAGCGACCGGCGACATCGGATCGCATCTTATCGACATAGCTGAATACCTTTGCGGTCCCATTGTCCGCGTCTCCGCCCTACAGGTAACCCGCGATCGCTCGCACGCCGACAGTGGATGGCACAAGACGACAGACGCTGAACGGGGAGAGCTCCTTGACGAAGCCGCGACTTGGATCGCCGAGTTCGAAAACGGGACAATCGGCACCTTCTCTGCCGGCTTCTACTCGCCAGGAAAGAAAAACGCCCTTGCGTTCGAAATTGACGCCACCGGCGGCGCGGTAGCCTTTGACTGGAACAATCCAGATCAGCTGATTGTCGACCTGCTGGATGACCAAGCTGCGGTCGCTGGACCGCGGACCGTTGAGGTATCCCAAGGCATCCAGGAAGATGTCTGGTATCCGGTCCCGGGCCTAGGCCAAGGCTACGTCGACGGCATGGCGATCCAGTTGCGCCGATTCCTTCAGGCGATTGCGGATGATCGGCCAGCCACCCCCAATTTTGGCGAGGCAGTCCGAATCCAACAGGTGATCGATGCGATCGAACAGTCAGCCTTCACGAATGCCTGGGTAACCATGCCGGACCGCCCCAAGGGAATTTGATGAGCACCCCGCGAATCAGACTTGGAACAGACCTGATCACATTCTTTGATCTTTCCTATTGGGGCATTGCTGCCGAAACTTCCTACGAGGAGTGGATGCGCATGGTTGAAGCTGACCCTCATCTATATTTCGAAAGGATGTTTGATGGGTGTGTAGAGGCAGGTGTGCAGGGCATCGAATTTGCTCCACCGCCCGGAGGTTTGACGACTGCCTTGGCCGCCTACGGATCAGCTGCCAAGCTCGGGGCGGCTTTGCGCTCACGAGGCCTTTCCGTCAGCTCCAGTTTTACTTTTGGAGCGCCTCTCATCATGGGTGCGCTCGAAAATCCTGCCTACAGGTCCACGGCTGACGACGAAATCCGCAGGCACGCTGACGCCCTCGCCGAATTGGATTGTGGGCTCATTGTGCTCGGGGCAGTACCACGAGCGTCAGTCACGGGCGGGGATCCTAATGGGGTCGTTCCGCGATTGGACTTAGTCCGCATAGCAGAGCAGCTAGACCACTTGGGCGCCGCTGCAGCCCCAGCTGGCGTTCGACTTGCTCTGCACACAGACGCGTATTCAGTCTGTTCTCGCCTGGAAGACGTCTCAGAAGTCCTCTCGCAAACATCTGCAGACACAGTCTCGCTGTGCCTCGACGCGGGACATGTCACCTTGGACGGTGGCGACGCGGTGGAAATGTTACGCACCCACGTTGATCGGGTGCCGATCATGCACTGGAAGGATTGTGTGAGCCCGCTCGATGGAGCCACGCTCACAGGTCCTGTCATGGATCGGCACGCAGTGATGCTCACGCACTTCCGTATTCTCGGAAACGGCGCGGTGGACTGGAAGAGCTGGCAACAGATCCTTAAGGCATCAAACTGGTCCGGCTGGGCCATTGCCGAAATCGATATGTCCCCGGATCCCATTGGCGAACTCCGTGCCGGCATTGAATTCTTTGAGCGCGAACTCGCGCCCATACACCGGTGAGTACGCAATGAACAAGATATTCGTCAAAGGGAGCACGGAAAGCTTTGAAGGCCTCGCAGACGTTTTCGGGCGGCTAGCGGCCCAGCAGTCCAAAGGTGGTGCGGCGGTGACCGTATTTCAGGGTGGTCGGTGTGTAGCGGACCTATCCTTCGGTGACTACTCTACTTCCTCACGTCAGGTGGTCTTCTCTGTTTCCAAACTCATCTTGGCCATCGCCTTACACAGGGTGGCGGAGCGGGGTGCCCTCAACCTGGATGCGCAGCTGTCTGAGGCATGGCCGGGTTTCGGCTCGGCAGGTGGCTCGAACGTGACCGTCCGTGACGTGCTGGCGCACAGAACCTCATTGGCCGCTCTGGATGTCGTCCAGACCTCCCAAGGGGTACTGAGTGGAGGCGATCGCGAGGCTGTTCTTGCGGCCGCTGCCACTGCCCACCGGCTGGACGGCCATGGCTACCATGCAGTGACGTTCGGCACAGTTCTTGGGGCAGTAGTTGAGGAAGCTCTGGGGATTAGCGTTACTGAGCTTATACGCAGAGAGATCGCCGACCCACTCGGTGTGGATCTTGTACTCGGTGGGAGACAGACCGAGATTCATCCCGTACTGTTCTCAGAACCCGCTGAAGCGAGCGTTCCGGGGGCACCCCTACCGCAGCGTGACGGTCTTCTTGAGGCCTTGGTTGCTGATCCGGAGCTTTTCAATTCTGATGCTTTTCTCGAAGCAGGACTACCTTCGATGGGAGTTGTTACCACAGCTTCGTCTCTGGCGAGGATCATGGCATCGACAGTGAGTGAAGTTGACGGCATCCGTCTTTTGGATGCTAACACCGTTGACAGCATGACTCGTCCCTGTTCGTCCGGTCTGGATCTGGTGCTTGGAGTACCTACGAGGTTCGGGTCGGGGACTCAGCTCTCCTTCCCACGGCTCCCTATTGGCCGGCAGTCATTTGGCCACGAAGGAGCGGGAGGGTCTGTCGCCTTCGCAGATCCGGAACTCGCGCTGGGAGTCGGGTTCACCACCAATCTCTTCCCGTCGGCGCCAGGCGCCAGCCCTCTTTTCCTGGGCTTGCTGCCTACAATCCGGCACATCGCTAACGAGCGAATCGCCGTGCTCCGGGAAGCATGAAAGGGCACGTTTCCACTTGAACTGCTCCTCAAAGTCATTGGGCTTTGGGGAGCAGTTTCTTGCCCCAAGAAGGTTTCTCCCGGCAGGACCATAAAAGTCGTTATCGGCTGTTCAAGGCCGTGTAGCCACTCCTGTGATGCCTCATGAGGCTGAGCTCGGGGTCTGTTGACGACTGAGGGCCTGGGCTCGGCTCACCACCGCGCCCAGGCCCTGCCGTCGCTTTTGAAGCTCCTTAGTGCTATTCGCCCACTTGGGACCTGACTGCAGGACCCCTATATGCCAGGTGGGGATCTCCTACGTTGCCGGCACTATACGGCCGGCGACCTCCCCGAAGCAGATGCTGGTACCCGAAGGTCCGGGTGCTGTGGCGCGGATGACAACCTCGGCTCCGTCCTCTAGGAAGCACATTTTCCCGCCATCCGTAAGGGTCAACGGGTCCCTGCCGTTCCACGTAAGTTCGAGGAGGGAACCGCGCTGATCTCTTCCGGGTCCCGACACTGTCCCGGATGCAAAGAAGTCGCCCGGCCGCAGGCTGGCACCGTTAACAGTCATGTGAGCCAGCATTTGCGCTGGAGTCCAATACATCGATGCAAAAGGCGGTCGGGACACGAGTTTGTTGTTAATGGAGATCTCGAGGCTGATATCCAACCCTGACGCGCGGGCCGACCCGTCATCGAGGTATTCAGCAAGATCGGCGTCTCGGGTTGGCGGTTCAATCGATGCGCAGGAAAGCGCAGCCATCGGCACAACCCACGGGGAGATTGAGGTGGCAAAGGACTTGCCCAGGAAGGGTCCGAGAGGCACGTATTCGAAGGCCTGGATGTCCCTGGCGGACCAGTCGTTGACCAGTACTGTGCCGAAAATATGGTTCTCCGTGTCGGCAAGCTTTACTTCGCCCTGCGGGGCAGCTCCTCCGATGACAAAACCAACTTCAGCCTCAATATCCAGCTTCCTGCTGGGTCCAAAAGTTGGACTTCCTTTGGGCTCGGGTCGAAGGCCCTTGGGGCGGACGATCTCCGTACCCGAAGCAACGATGGTTCCTGAACGTCCGTGGTAGCCGATAGGCAAGTATTTCCAGTTGGTTGTAAGCGGACGCTGATCGGGCCGGAAGATACGTCCTACGTTTGTCGCGTGATGTTCGGATGCGTAGAAGTCAACGTAGTCTGCCACCGTAAAGGGCATAAACAACGAAACGTCTCGAAGATCGTGAACTTCCAGAGACGACGCAGCTTCGGCGGATGTGACTTGTTGGGTCAGCATCGCACGCAGCTCGTCCCAGATTGGCCGGCCCGCTTTGAGTAACCCATCGAGATTTTGACCGAGGACAGCGTTGACGAGTGCTTGAGATCTCCTCCCGTCGTACTCCACAGCTGCAGCCACTCCGAGGATCTTGTTTCCAATCCGAACGCCGAGCCGTGGATCTTCTCCGTAGGGCGCAAATGAAGCGTATGGGAGATTCTCAGCACCGAACCCCGGCTGGGCATTCAAGTCCGCGACGCTTCCAGGTTGCGGCCGAAGCTGGACATCAGTTGTAATCATGACTGAATCGCTTTCAGTAGGGACAAGGAAATGGCACTGGCCCCCGCCGGCAGAATGTCCAGCTCCTCCAAGGTCTTAAGAGGCTCCGTGACACTGCAGGTTCCGAAGGAACTGAAACCTTGGCGCCAGCGCGAGGAGTGCGCATTGTACATTTCCGCCAGAACCGCCGGGCGTTGCTCCCGCAAAACGGCAATCAGCGACGCAGTTGGCTCGGCTTCATACGCCAAGGCGGTTGCCATGGCTATATTCAAGAAGCCATGGTGGGTGAAGCCAGTTTCCTGGTCTGTGTAGCGAACCGCACGGTGAAGACCAGCGGTGAGCTTGAAGGGCACTGCAAGTTCAACTGCAGCACCTATGACAAATGCGAGTTGTTCGGCTGTCGGAAAAAGGTCGGCAGTGATTCCGCCCGTACGATACTTCAGCCTGGCACCAGCCTTCACAATAAGTTCTAGGGCATCCTGCCCGATTTGGCTCGCCGTCAATTCCACGTAGACGTCACACTCCCCCGCGAGCGTTGCAGCGCCAAATAGTTCCTTTTTCCAGTCTTCTTGAAGAGGGCCGGTTTTCAGCTCGACAGAAACGATTGTTAGGGGCCCGGGAGCATGGGCGGCCGTAAGCGCCGCCTCCAATTGTCCGGGCGGTACCACAACGCTTACCTCAATGGAGGCACCTTTGAAACCCCAGCCAACTAGTATCTCCTCGGCTTTCGGCATGTCCTGAAGTGGCAAAACAAGAGGTCCGATTGCCACTCCCAGAACGGAGTCTCGGCGGACGACATAGTCCTTTACCGCGACCTCAAGGGGTGCGAGACCAGGCGGAAAGACGGCCGCATCGTCGAAGAATCTGTAGAAGGCGTCTGGCAGTTCGTAGTCAGACATTGTTCCAACGACCGCCTGTCCACGAGCTTGCGTAGCGGCCATCATCCGATTTCATGGCCGCCTCACCAAGTTCAAGAGGCCTGAAGGTATCCACCATTACGGCAAGTTCGTCGAAGTACTCCATACCGAGGCTGGCCTCCACAGCTCCAGGTTGGGGACCGTGCGCGTGACCGCCAGGGTGAATGGAGATCGATCCCTTGTTGATACCTGAACCCTTTCTTGCCTCATAATCACCGTCGACGTAGAACATGATCTCGTCCGAATCAACGTTGGAGTGATAGTAGGGCACGGGGACGGAGTCCGGATGGTAGTCGACTTTCCTCGGCACAAAGTTGCACACGACGAAATTGTTGCCCTCAAACACCTGATGCACGGGTGGTGGCTGGTGGACCTTACCCGTGATAGGCATGAAGCTATTGATGTTGAAGACATACGGGTACAAGCAGCCGTCCCAGCCCACAACATCAAATGGGTGGTAAGGGAGCACGTGTATGCTTCCGGCAAGACCGCTGGGACCGTTGCCGCGATGCTTGATGTAGACCTCGACATCCTGACCTTCAGTCAAAAGTGGCTCGTTGGGACCGCGAAGGTCTCGTTCGCAGTACGGTGCATGCTCCAACAGTTGACCGTGCTTTGAAAGGTACTGCTTCGGTGGTCCAATGTGGCTGTTGGCCTCGATGAAGTAGAGCTTGGCAGCATCACCAGCCGGCATGACCCATCGATGGGTAGTCGCGCGGGGGATGACGATGTAGTCTCCCTTGGCGACGGACAAGGAACCAAAGACCGTCTCGACGACGGCTGTTCCGTCTTCAACATAGACGCACTCGTCGCCTGTCGAGTTTCGGTAAAGGGGAGAAGTCTTGCCAACCCAGGCATAGCTGATGCGCACATCGCCGTTCCCCAAAACGAGGCGCCGTCCCGTTACCGCGTCGACGTTTGTTGCATCTCCCACATCAAACAGACTGTGTAGTCGCAAATGGCGAGGCAGCAGCGGCAAATTTGGGGTTAATGACTGGTCGTTTAGGTCCCAAATTCGAGCACCAACCAGGGCGGAAGGAATATTCCGATGGTAGAGGAGCGAAGAATCAGAGGAGAAGCCCTCCTCCCCCATCAGTTCTTCGTAGTAAATAGCTCCGGAATCAGCACGGAACAGAGTATGCCGCGTTTTGGGGACAACTCCCAGCTGGCGATAGAAAACCATTTCATATTCCTTTGGTTACGGGCCGACAGGCCGGTTAGAGGTCAAGAATCAATCGTTCGCCGCAGGCGCGCGAACAGCACGTGAGCATGAGGTTGCCTTCTGCTCGTTCATCCGGGGTCAGCACGAGGTCCCGATGGTCGATACTGCCGCTGACGACGCCCACCTGACAGGTGCCGCACAACCCCTCTTCACAATCGCTGGGCACCTCGACTTTGGCTGCCCGCAAGGCTTGTAAAACAGTCTCATTGGCGGCGACCCGGACTGTTATGCCGGAGTTGTTCAGCTCCAGATCAAATGCACTCTCGACTGCGGGATCCAGCGTTCCCAAGCTGGATGTAAAGTGCTCAACGTGCAGCGTTCCCTCCCGCCAGTTCTCAGCAATGCTCTGCAGCTCGGCGATCATGCCGGCTGGTCCGCAGCAGTAGACCTGCGCCCCTTGGGACAGGTGGTCCAGGATCGTGGGCATTGATGCCCTTGTGCCTTCATCACTGACCCAAAGGTGCAACCGGTCTCCATGTATTGCGCGGAGCTCGTCGACCATGGCCATGGCCCTCCGGCTGCGGCCTGCATAATGAAGGTCGTACTTCATGCCGCGCCGCTGGGCTTCGGCTGCCATGGCACTGATTGCAGTGATACCTATGCCACCCGCGATGAACACATAAGCGGTAGCCCCGGGGTCAAGCCGGAAATGGTTTCGCGGACCACGAATTTCCAATGCTGTACCCATGGCGGCATTATCGTGGACCCAGGCTGAGCCGCCGCGTCCATCCGGTTCCTGAAGGACAGCGATTTCCAGACCCCTTGGGTCCGTTGCGTCGCCGCAAAGTGAGTATTGACGTGAGTGCCCTGTATCTCCGCAAATTACATCGATGTGGGAGCCTGGACTCCACGCCGGGAACGGTTTCCCGTTGGGTGATTCGAGTCGAAGGCGGACAACCTTGTCAGTGAGCTGCCTTCGTTGCGTGACCACCACGGGACGCGTTATGTGTTTCGTTGCGTTCGGCCCAATGCGAACCTCCGCCTTCGACGCGAGGATGGAAGGGTCGGCTCGTTCGGGATTGAGTTCAGGCTCCCACTCGACCAGAAGGTGTTCCGGTCCCCTGAAGGAAGTATTGCGAACATATGAAAATGTCTGCGCGCTGAGTTCCAATTGGGGAAGCCGTCGCGTTAATTCCTCGAGAATGATCTGGAGTTCCATTCGGGCCAGGTTCTTACCCATGCACTGGTGAGCGCCGTAGCCAAAGGTTAGGTGCTCAGAGGCGCTCACCCTGCGAAGGTCAATCATTTCCGGGTCCTCGAAGTACCGCTCATCGTGGTTTGCCGACGACTGCATCATGAGGATTTTCGCGCCTTTGGGTATGTCGACACCGCCAACTTTCGTGTCCGTCATAGCGATGCGTCGCCACGCAGACACTGAGCCGTCCAAACGCAGACACTCTTCAACCGCATTGGGAATCAAAGCGGGATCGGCGCAGATCTCATCCCAGACCTCACGGTTTTGCAGCAGCAACTTGATGGCATTGGTCGCGGCAATGGCAGTGGTCTCGTGCGCTGCCACAATGCCGGCCATCATCATGGAATGTAGAAACGAGTCCGTCACGATCTCGGGATGGTCGGGCTGCATCCGGATAGCAAACTGCATCCACCCTGAGCCATTTGGATTCCGGCGGATCTTTTCCAAAACCTCGCCAGAGTACTGCCAAAACTTACCAACCGCTTCAGCAACGGCAATCTGCTCCTTGGGATCGGGCCGGCCCCAGATGTTGACTGTATGGGCAACGGAATAGCGTCGCAGTACATCCATGTCGTCTTCCGGGACACCGAGAAAGTGAAGGGCAACTGTCAAGGGCAATTCAAAGAGCATTTCTTCGACCAGGTCCACCGCGCCCTTGTCGATGAAGCGGTCGACGAATTCCTTGGCCAACCTTCGTACCATGGGCTCGTGGTGGGCCAACTGGGCGGGTTCGAACGGCTCAATGAGCAACCGACGACGCGGCATATGCGCCGGTTCGTCTTCGTTGACGAGAGTACGCTTCAGCCCAAAATCGTAGGAGTTAAGGATCTCCTTCGCTGCTTCACCGACGGGCGTTATGTTCTCCAACGCTATGGACGGGCTGAAGGTGACGTTGTCACGGAAGATCTCTTGCACGTCGTGGTAACGAGTGACTACCCAGTATCCAAGCTTAGGGCTGAAGAAGACGGGTTCATCCCGACGGGCCCACGCGACATAACCGGCAGGGTTCTGTTGATACCCGTCCTCGAAGGGGTCAAATTCAGCGGCGGACCCCATGACGGGACATCCACTCGCCTCGGATACGTTCTTTGAGGCCGACCCAGTAACTGGGCAGCTTTGCATCTGCTGGACCACCATTGCTCCATCTGTTACTAATAGTGAACATGTTGTTCCATCTAGTGGACACCTCCAATGTAAGCGGTCCGGTAAACAGCAGTCAAGGTTCGAGTTTCAGATGGACGCGTCATAGTGTTGTCCACGCGTATGGAACAGTTGACGCATCACTCGCTACTGACCAGCAAAGGAATGCCCGTGAGCACCCTACAGACCCTGGACCGCGGTATTCGTGCCTTGGAGGTCGTCGCGGCGAGACCCAGTGGCATCTCCGTGGCGGACCTTTCCGCCGAGATCGGGGTAGCCCGCGCAATCGGTTATCGACTAGTAGCCACACTCGAAGAACACCGACTTCTCATGCGAGACACAGACGGAAAGTTGCATCTCGGGGCTTCAATTCCCGCACTTGCCTCGCAGTATTGGCCGGGACTGCTTTCGCTTGCGACGCCGATCCTGCAAGACCTTGCTGACAAGACGAATGCGACGGCGTTTATGTCGGTCGCAGAGGGCGACGAAGCCGTTGCCGTGCTGTCCTTGGACCCAGCCGTAGCTTCAGTCCTCCGTGTTGGCTACCGGGTGGGAAGTCGGCACCCACTAGCCCTGGCGGCCGCGGGAATCGCCATCCTCGCTGCCCGCGCACCATCCGAAGCTGACACGCCGGAAGTTGTCGAGGCTCGCCGCCAGGGCTATTGCATCACCCGTGGACAACTGCAGGCAGGCGCCGTCGGCGTTGCCGCTCCACTAAGACTCGCCGGCACCCTCCACGGCGGGCCGGAGGCTTCCATTGGGTTGGTCGCCCTTCAGGACTTCGACAGCGAGGCCGCGAGTGACCCAGTTGTGGAAGCGGCACGCAAGATAAGTGCCACCCAGTAATCCGCCACCAGCTACCCACGGACACCAGCGGGCAATCAGCGACAGGACTATGACCCCTGAAAATAGTACGCGAACTTGCCGCCCTCCAGTTCGTGCTAAGGACCATGCGGGCCAATCCGTAGTTTTGAGGACTTCAACTGGGACACCGGACTGCTGGTCACCATGGAGCCACCGGGCCAACGACACCAAACTGCGGGCAGGTGCAGACACCGAAGACTTGGAAACGGGCGGCGGACGTGTGTTCGTCGGTACGCCCTTCCTTCAACAGGTCACCGAAGCCTCGCTCACGTTCTTGCGCGAACGTATGGGATCTGAGTTGAAGACTGGCCTTGATCCAGCCATTCGGGCCATGGAAAAGGAATGGCAGCGACTGGCGACTTCCCGATATTTACCGATGTCGACGGTCCTACTGCCCGCGCAAGGGGGTCCGACTTCGGGACAGCTTCAATCATCGACAGTTCTTCGGCGTCGAGTCGATCGCCGAATCGAAGTTTCCCGTCCCGGCTGGCGACTTCAGAATTCTCATTCAAAACCCCAGGATGCAAGCGATGCCAGCGTTGTGTACTTTCACGGCGAGAGTTGGACTATAGGCGACTTGGACGGGCCGTATCGCTGCCCGCACCGGCGCGCACGTCGTGCAGGTGGATTACAGGTTCGCACCCGAAAAACCCCACCCTGCAAGGGTTGAAGACGCCATCGCCGCGGTCGAGTGGGCAGCCGCGCACATCGATCGCTTCGGCGGGAACCCAGAAAAGCTGGTCGTGGCCGGGACTGCGCTGGTGGAAACCTCGCGGCAATTGCGGCACATCATTGCCGGACACGGACGTCACCCTAGCGGCACAGCTTCTCATCGAGCCAGCCACCGATTTCACCCTGATGGCAGGCACCGTCATGGAACATCAATACCTGGGCCCCGATCCCTTGGTTCCATTGGATGACCCGGCGCAATCCCCTGCTCTCTGCGAGCCTTGCCTGGCTGCCCCACCATTATCGGCGTCGGTGATCACGATTTCCCCTACGACGTCAATCTCCACTTTGCCCAGAGGCTCAAGGACGTAGGAGTGGACGTGACTCTGCGCTGCTATCCCACCCTCAACCACGGCTTCTTCAGTCACGCGAATGTCTCCTAGGCCGCCGACCCAGAAGCGGACGACGGCGGGTAAGCACCCGCCGTCGTCCGCTCTTGTTTGAGGCTAAACCGGCTTGGATCGCTAGAAGACAATGACCGGCTTAATCACGTGCCCCTTGGCGGAGTCCTCGAACCCTTGATTGATCTGGTCCAAGGTGTAGTTCTGCATCAGCTTGTCCATGGGGAACCTGCCTTCCTTCCACAACTCAATGAGCTTGGGGATGAAGACCTGCGGCACGGAGCTTCCCTGAATGATGGTCTTGAAAGTCCACCCCTTGACCAACGAAAGGCCGATCTCGAACGTGACTTCCGTTCCGGGCTTGGCAGCACCTACCAGTGCGAGGGTTCCGCGCAGCGCGATGGCATCCGCCGCTTGGCGAAGCAATTCCGGACGCGCCGTTGTGTCCACCACGTAGTCAGCCCCACGCCCGTCAGTGAGGCGAAGGATCTCCTCAGTCAGGTCCTGCTCAGTGGTGTTGATGACATCCGTCGCGCCAAGTTCCTTGGCGAGATCGAGGCGGGACGTGTGGATGTCCACAGCAATGATCCGAGCACAGCCTGCAACGGATCCGGCCATGATGGCACCGGAACCGACGGCGCCGGTCCCGATGACCACCAGCGTGCTGTTCAGCCGGGGCTTAAGTTCATTCAGAACTGCGCCGGCGCCAGTCTGGATGCCGCAGCCCAGCGGAGCAACAATCTCCAACGGGACATCAGCACCAATCCTGACCACGCTCTCCTCTACGACGTTGGCGTACGTGGCGAAGGAGGACTGGCCGAAGAAATGTGAGGAGATTACTTCTCCATCCTTGCTGAGCGCTGTGGTGCCGTCAGGTCGACGTCCACCGAAATCCGCCGCGAAAAGGTTTTCGCAGTATGCCATCTCTCCAGACCGGCAGCGATCGCATTTGCCGCAATAGGCAGCTGCGAGCAGTACGTGGTCGCCGGGCTGAACGGTGGTTACTGAACTGCCGATCCGCTCAACAACTCCGGCACCCTCATGCCCGAGGACAGCGGGTAACGGAGTGGGGTACACCTGGTCGCGGACAATCGCATCCGTGTGACACACGCCTGATGCCACCATTTTGACCAGGACTTCGTTAGGTCGGAGTTCGTCGAGTTCGAGGTCCTCAATACTGAGCGGCTGGTGCGGCTCTCTGGCCACTGCTGCGGTTACCTGCATGGTCTGTCTTTCTCTACGTTGGGGCTGGCTTTAGAAGGGGTACTGCTGGTCGGACTGCTCCACCGTGATCCATTTGAGTTCTGTGAACTCGTTGATGACTGCCCGTCCATCGAATCGGCCGTAGCCACTGTTCTTCATGCCGCCGTAAGGAGCTTGGGCCTCGTTCTGCACTGTTGCACCGTTGACATGCACGTGACCTGCCTGAATTTGCATGGCAACCTGCAGGGCCCGGGTGCTGTCTTTGCCGAAGACTGCCGCTGCCAGCCCGTACTCGGTGTCGTTGGCAACCTGGACAGCTTCTTCGATGCCGGAGACGCGGACTACCGTAGTGATGGGACCGAAGGTTTCCTGGTCGTAGATGGACATCTCCGGGCTGACCTTGTCCACAATAGTGGCGGGCATGGAGGCGCCGTTGGCGCGCTCCCCCACTACGAGTTCAGCACCCTTTGCCAGTGCGTCGTCAATGAGTCCGTTGATGCGGGTACCAGATTCTTCCCGAATCATGGGGCCAACAATGCAGTTCTCGTCAGTAAGCGGATCTCCGGCGCCCAACTGAGCTGCCCGAGCAGCGAACTTTCCTACGAACTCATCGGCAATCTTCTCATCCACCACGAAACGCTCGGTGGACATACAGATCTGGCCCTGGTACAGGAAAGACCCAAAAACGGCAGCATTGACTGCGCCATCAACATCGGCGTCATCAAGGACCACGAACGGAGCCTTGCCGCCGAGTTCCAGCAGAACCGGCTTCAGGTAGCGGGCAGCCTTCTCAGCGATGATGCGCCCCACCGTGGTGGATCCGGTGAAGTTGATTCGCCGGACTGCCGGATGCGCGATGATTGCTTCCACCACACGATCCGAGTCTTCCGCGGTGCTGGTCAGGAAGTTCAGGACACCGGCCGGAAGCCCCGCTTCATGCAGGACCTCGGCAATGATGGCGTGGGTCTTCGGGCTGGTCTCCGAGGCCCGGAATACTACCGAGTTTCCACAGACGATCGGGTAGGCGATGGCGCGCGCGGCGAGGACACCTGCTCCATTCCACGGTGCCATGCTGAGTACCACGCCTGCGGGCTGACGGACGGTCATGGAGAGGGTTCCGGGCTTATCGGTGGGGAGGGTTTCGCCCTGGATCTGGCTGGCAAGGCCGGCTGCCTCACGGAAAAGCTGGGCTGTCAGGTAGACGTTGAAACCAGCCCAAAGACCAGCGGCGCCAACTTCGGACATCATGGTCTCGATAAACTCGGGCCCGCGACGCTCCATGATTTCGGCGGCTTTCAACATCACCGCACGCCGTTCGCTGGGTCCAGTGGTGGACCAGGAAGTGAATGCTTTCGACGCCGATTCCACGGCATCCAGCGCATCGTCTACGCCGGCAGCAGCGCTTTCCGTCACCAACGCCCCAGTCACCGGGTGCCGCCGTTCAAACGTCTTTCCTTCGCGTCCGTTGCGGGGCTCGTTGTCAATGATGAGTTGCGTTTGCAAGGTATCTCCTTATTTATCCGTTGGTTGAATTGCTGTGTCGTAGCGCTGCCGAAGCGATCTGCCGGGCGCCGGCGTTGGTGTTACCTGCGTCGCTTCCCGATGCCGATTTGCATCAGGTCTTCACCGACAACGAGCCTCCCTGAGAAAGAACGTCCTGCCTCCAACCAGCGGTTTTTGGGGTTGTCCGCCGGCGCTAGGTGCGAGAGCACTAGAGTTTTTACTCCAGCGTTCTCGGCAACGACGCCAACTTCCTCAATGCTTGTGTGAGAGTTGATCAGGTGATGGATCTTCGCCTCCTGGGCAGGTGTAGGCGGTGAAGGGAACAGACTCTCCACCCATCGGGGGTCAATGACTTCGTGCACCAATATGTCCGCGCCTTGGGCCAGGCGTATGAGATTGTCCGAGTAGGCAGTGTCGCCAGAGAAGACGACGGATCCTTCGGCCGCGTCAAAGCGGTAGGCAAGCGCGGGGTAAACCGGGGGGTGCTTGACAAGTGTCGCCGTCACGCGGACATTCTCGTCTTCGTATACATGCAAAGGCTCCATTGGCGGCGCCGGATCGACGTCGGGGTTTACGACCAGCCCAGGCGGAACCACGACCTCAGACACGTTGATCAATGTATGCGGGTCCGGCTTGAGGCTGTCCCTCATGTTGTCATTTAAGTCAGCCGCGTATGCCTGGTAGACATACTCAGTCATATCGGAGATCCCGGGGGTCGGGTTCTCGGGATTTATTACCGGCGGAGTGTCCGTAGCGCTCGGTGATAGTGGCACGAGCTTACCCCTGCTTCCGGGGCCAAACACTTGGACAGGCTTCTTGCGCACGGCAAGACCATCAGTCGAGCCGAAGATTAGGAGTGACGGGTAGTCAATCAGATGGTCTGAGTGCATGTGGGTAATGAACACGCCCTCTAGTCCCTCCAGGCCGGAAAATTCCTTCTGGGTACCCAAGCCTGCTTGAAGGTAACGTCGGGCCCAACCGTCTCCGCAATCAATCAGATATACGGCATCACCCACTGCCAGCGCGGAAGAAATTCCTTGTCGCTCCGTCCCACCCCAAAAGGTCCTTCCAGCAGCAGTACCTAGAAGTGCAAGTCTGGTGTGATAGTCACGGGCGTTGCCCAGATCCTTCTTATAATCCCCGGCCGCAACAGCCGGTGCCGTCATGCTTGAGACCAGGGCCGCTCCCCCAGCGACTCCAGCTAGGCCAAGCAGCGATCTTCTTGAAACACCGGAAAATTGCGAGATCACGTCGCACATAACACGTCAGTCCTTAGTATGAGGTCTCGGGCACGGATGCTCTTGACGGCCGGGCACTGTCGTCTCAATGCGCAACAGGGTTGTCGGATACTGTCGCAGCAGTTCCGCCTGCTTTCGCGTCGGACCCATGCGGAGAACTCCTTGGCACGGCCAGCACGGCCACCACACCTATGGCAGCGGCGATGGCCCAAATGGAGAAGTTGATGAAGTTCCCCAGTGAGGCTGCCACCAGGACGCCGCCACCGGAGATGGCGAGGACAGCGCCAATGCGCCCGATTCCCAAGGTGATGCCCAAAGCAGTGGCCCGGGTGGCGCCGGAGAAATAGGTAGCCACAAATCCGTTGACGAGGATCTGCGCACCAACAGAGCCGAAGCCCACCACTCCCACCAGGAAATACATGACGACGAGCGGCATGATGCCGGTGCCCATAAGGACAAGCGCAACGCCGGAACAAGCAAACGAAATCGCAGTGACGTTCCGCGGCCCGAATTTGTCAGCCAGTCGGGAAGACACGAGAACGCCCACCACGGCCCCGATGTTAACGGTCAGGAGGAAGGACAACGATGAGGCCAGCGAGTAGTTGGCGATGACCATCAGTTGGGGAAGCCAAGTGTTCAGGCCATAGACCAGCGTCTGTCCGCAGATCCCGGCAACGCAGAAGAGGATCATGGCTCCGAGCAACCGGCCCGTTAGAAGTGTGCGGAACCTGCCCTTCGCCGGTGCATCACCGGCAGCACGCTCCGGCGGCAGTTGATCCAGGCCATAATCGGCGATGATCTTTTCGGCCTCACTCCGGCGGCCCTTAGCGGCAAGGAAAGCGGGTGATTCCGGCAGGAGCTTGAAGAGCAATGGAACTACGGCAACCAGCGGGATTCCACCCAGTGCAAGCATGCCCTGGAATCCCAAAGTGGACAGGAAGGCGAGGGAAAGCAGGGCAGCAAGGATGCCACCCACGGCATATCCGGAGAACATCAGTGCGTTGTTGAAGTTGCGCCTGTTCGACTTTGAAAACTCCACTGTCAAGGCGATAGCCGTCGGAATCACACCACCGAGGCCGAGGCCGGCCAGGAAGCGGAAGAGGCCAAACAGTTCGGGAGTTGGAGCCCACGCGGTCAGGAGCATCAAGAGGGAGAAGGAAGCGATGGAGACCATCATGACCTTCCGGCGACCGACAATATCCGTGAGATAGCCGATCAGGATGGCGCCGATAAACATACCTGCCAGCGCATAGCTGCCGATGGCACCTGTTTGCACTGCAGTAAGACCCCACGGCTCGTAGGCCAGGAGTTTCGGAACGATCGCACCGTAAACGACCAGATCATAACCATCAAAAACGATGGCGAGGAAGCAGAGAAAAATGACGACGCCCGCGGATTTGCGGGGGGTAACCGTTGTTGAGGCTGGCGATTGAAAAGCCATTTGGAGCTCCAGGTGAAGTACACGACATTGTGGTGGTTCCAGAGATGGGATGGCGGTCTTCTGTGACCTGACCCACAAACAAATGTAACATTAACTCGTTGCGCGTCAAGAGAACTGTTGCATGTTTCTTCAAGCATCGACCCGGATCTCATCTTGACCAGACACGTAACGCCCAAGTGTTGCTCGTACCTATACTTGTTGCACGTCACTCAGGCCGGCCACCATTGGCGCGGCCCACAGATTTGGAGAGTCCCGTGCAGTGGAAACCCAGAGCAGTGATCCTGGATCTTTTCGGGGATTACCTACGTTATGCCGGCAGTGAAGTGAAGCTCGCAGACATCACCGCATTACTGGCAGTATTCGATATTGAAGCAGCCACGGTGCGCGTCAACCTGTCCCGGCTCCGGAAGGAGGGGTGGTTCACCACCCGGCGCGTCGGCCGCGAGACGGTCTACTCACTCACGCCCCACATGCTGGAGATACTCGACGACGGCCGGGAGCGGATCTTCCGACGCAGGGACGAGGCGTGGGAGGGCCGATGGACCATGGCCATCTACCAGGTTCCGGAATCCGAACGAGCGGTTCGCGAGCAGCTCCGGAAGCAACTCGCATGGCACGGATTCGGCCAGCTCTCACCATCAACCTGGATGAGCCCCCATGACCTCATGGCCGAAGTCCGCCAAATCGGGATCGAAAATCCCTTGGCCAAAGTCGACGCCCTCTGGTGCGGCACAGGGAACATCCAAGAGGACAGGGACCTGGCTACCCGCTGCTGGGACCTGGATCAGCTCGGCCACGACTACGAGCACTTCATTCACTCCTACTGCACGTTGGACAATCAAGCGGTCAACGCCGCAAAGGATGGCAAAACGGCCCTCCTGGAGCGAATGCGCATCATCGGCGACTACCGACGCTTTCTTTTCCGGGACCCCTACCTCCCACGCGACCTCCAGCCCGAGAACTGGCCCAGCGGCGAGGCGTACCGCCTGTTCGGGGCCGTGCACCGACAGTTGGGTCCAGCCGCCACGGACTTCGTCTCCAGCACTCTCGGCCACGAGATCGGCCCCGGCCGCGAGGTTGCGGCAGAGATCGGCGTTCGCTGATATGTAACAAAAGCTTGACGCTCCGCTTAGATTGGTTACATAATTGGTGGTGAGACCTCTCTCACTGAATTCCAATTTTTAGAAGGTGGCATCGATGGCACTTCGCGTAGCCTGCATTGGCGGCGGTCCTGGCGGACTGTTCTTTTCAACCTTATTCAAGCAGACCGTCCCCGACGCTGAGGTAGTACTGTTCGAACGCAACCAGGCAACTGACGCTTTCGGGTTCGGCGTGGTGTTTTCCGACGCCACCCTGAACCGCATCAACGACGCTGACCCCGTAGTCCGCGATGGCCTGCGAGACTATGGCACCCATTGGGAAGACATCGAAGTCTGGCTCAAGGGCGAGCAGAAGTCCTTCGCCGGCAATGGCATGGCCGCCATCTACCGAAAAACCCTCCTCAAGCTCATGCAGGAGCGGGCAGCCGAAGTCGGCGTCGATACACGTTTCGGGCAGTACGTCCCGGATCTCCAGCAGTTGTCCGACTTTGATCTGATTGTCGGCGCCGACGGCGCAAACTCTTCCACCCGCGAACAGCTCGGCGAAAGCCTCGGCCACTCCGCTGAAACAGCCACAGCCAAGTTCATTTGGTTCGGAACCACGTACAAATTCAGCGGCCTGACCTTCGTTCATCGCCAAAGTGAGTTCGGCAATTTCGCCGTCCATGCCTACCCGATCAGCGACGATCTGAGCACGTTCATCGTGGAAACGGATGAAGAAACCTGGCGCAAGGCAGGTCTGGATGAGTTCGATGCCAGCCAGCCTCCAGGCCCTTCGGACCTGAAGACCCAGCGATTCCTGGAAAAGCTCTTCGCCGAGGACATCGCAGGTGAGCCGCTGGTAGCGAACAACTCCCGATGGGCCAATTTCCGCACCCGCCGCACGCGCACCTGGCACAAAGACAACGTCGTGTTGTTGGGCGATGCAGTCCACACTGCGCACTTCTCTGTTGGTTCCGGCACCAAGATGGCCATGGAAGATGCCATCACGCTGGTTCGTGAAGTGGCAGCGCACCAGGATGACCTTGAGCTGGCCTTCACCAACTATGAAGCCGAACGCCAGCCGCAGGTGGCCAAGATCCAGAACCAGGCCCGCGGCGGCCTGAGCTGGTGGGAACACTTTTCGCGCTACTACAACTCCTTTGAACCCACGCAGTTCACGTTCCACTTCTTCTCCCGCAGCATCGACATCGACAAGATCCGTCAACGCGACCCGGGATTGGTGGAATCAGCGGAACAGGACTGGTTTGATCGCCACGGGAATACGCCCCTGGAAACGCCTCTCACGGCAGGCTCCATGCGCTTCAATGGCCGTCTATTGACGCTCACCGAACAGAACGGCGAGTTCGCCTTGAAGCACGACGACGACAACCTTACCTTGGTCACGGACCCGGCGAAAACGAACGCCAACACCGGCCTCCTGCTCACCGCGCCCGACCATGAAGAAGGACTGGCCGCAATGTTCCAGAAACTGCCGGCCGATGCTGCTGCCGTGGTGATCCACGGCGGCAACCCGTTCACCCGCATCCTGCTCTCGGAAGAAGCCCGGCTTGGCCGCGGCCTGACCACCGTAATCGTGGACGACCGGGGTCCGGCATCCAATCTGACTCTGGTCCTCTCCGGACGTGCTGACGCTGTAGCTGCTGTCGCGGAGGGAGCTTCCAATGCATAGTCTCTCCTCTCTTTTCGCACCGCGGGGCATCATCGTCGTCGGCGCCTCGTCCAGCCCGGAAAAGCTCGGCGCCGTCATGGCGCAGTCGCTGTCCACCTACCCGGCTCCTGTGGAACTCGTGAACAGCCGCGGTGAGAACGGCATGCACACCACCATCGCCGACGCCGCGGCAGCCATCCCGGGCGGTCCGGATCTCGCAGTTCTCTGCGTACCGGCTTCCGCCACGGCACAGGCCCTGCGTGACAGCGCCGCCAGCGGCGCCACCGCCGCCCTGGTCTGCGCCGGAGGATTCGCAGAAGCCGGCGGTCCCGGCGTCGAATTCGCCCTGCAAGTTGAGGCCGCTGTCCGGGAAACCGGCATCCGGCTACTTGGGCCTAATACCTCCGGATTCTTTGTCCCACACCGCAACCTTCGGGCCAGCTTCGTCCCCGGCGTCGCTGAACTGGAGCCGGGTTCAGTTGCCGTGGTTGCGGCCAGCGGTGGGGTCAACCACGTTCTGGCATTCCATCTCCAGCGTTCCGGGGCAGGCGTCAGCCTGGCTGCCGGGATAGGTGCCGGCACGGATATCACGGCGCCCGACGTTCTGGACTACCTCTTGACCGACGATCAGACCAAGGCAGTTGCCCTGCACTTGGAAACAGTCTCGGACGGTCCTGCCCTGATAGATGCCGTGTCTCGCCTGAGCGCGGTCAAGCCGGTTGTCGCACTGGTGGTGGGCCGGAACGACGTTTCGGAGTTCGCCCAGTCCCATACAGGTGCTTTGGCCACTTCCTGGCGCACCACACGTTCAGTCCTTAAGCAGGCCGGTGCAGTCATTGTCGAGGATGAGAACCAGTTGGTTGCTGCCGTTACAGCCTTGGCGGGCCAGCGGCTTTCGCCTATGCCGGACCCCGGCGTAGGGCTCATTACGGGACAAGCCGGCCCCGGTCTACTGATAGCTGATGCCCTGCACACTGCCGGCGTAACGCTGCCCCGTCTGTCGCAAAGCAGCCAGGACACTATCGGCGGGCTGCTTCCACCGCTTACCTTCCAGGCCAATCCGGTGGACACCGGACGTCCCGGACCCGGGTACGAGAAAATCGTTGCCGCCGTGGCTCAAGACCCGGCAATCGACGTCGTTGCCGTTTACGGCCTAACTGAACCAGTAGCCGATCTCCCCCTGGCTGTGGCAAACTCCGGGGCTGCACGGACCATGCCGTTCGTGATCGGCGTCGACGGACCGGACGGGGACCTGGAACGTACCCGCAAGTCCGCCCAACAGCATGAGCTTCCCCTGATCACCGGGCCTACGTCGCTTGCCCACGGCATATCCGCCTTGGTGAACGACTCCCGTGGACAATTCCAGCGCGCAGAGGTGCCCGCAAGCTCGCTGGAATGGCCTGACGTCCAGGGCCCATGGGACGAAAACCGCTCCAAGGAACTTCTGGATGCCTTTGGTATTGCCACGCCGGATCGGCGCGTATGCACGACGCGTGCGGCCGCCCAGCAAGCGCTGAAGGTCCTTGGAGGACCTGTGGCCGTCAAGTTGCTGGATGCCGCAGTCCTTCACAAGACCGAAATCGGCGGTGTGCATCTGGGGATCAAGTCCGCGGATGACATGGACCATGCCTTGGAAAAGCTAGAGGCTGCTGGAGCCCGCGAGTACATTGTGGAGGCCATGGCCCCCTCGGGTGTGGACCTCGTTGTGGGCGTTCGACGCGATCCGGTTTTCGGACCGATCGTTGTTCTGGGACTCGGCGGAACCGCGGCTGAGGTGTTCGCGGACATCGCCATACGCTCCGCCCCGCTGGCCAAGCGGGCTGCGGAGGGCATGCCCACTGAACTCTTGGCCCGCGAACTCTTGTACGGCTTCCGTTCGGGGCCGATGCTGGACACATCGGCGCTGGCAGAACTGTTGGTCAGGCTAGGCGACGCGCTGGTTTCCAACCAGGCGATCGCCGAAATCGAAATCAATCCCCTGCGCCTGACGCATAGCGGTCTCATAGCGCTGGACGCAGTAGTTATCAATGTCGAGGAGGACATCTAAATGACCAGCCACACCAGCGAAGGCACCGTCGCCTGGCCTGCAGACCTTACTGCGGAGTTCCGTCGTAAGGGTTACTGGGAAGACCGGACTTTGGGCAGCTACATCCACGAGACCGCAGATCGCCTTCCGGAAAAGATTGCCTTGGTGGACGGTGATGTCCGGATCACGTATTCGGAACTTGCCGACCGCATGGATGCTGCCGCTGAGCGACTCCTCCAACTGGGACTCAAGGCAGACGACCGCATGATGGTCCAGCTGCCCAACGGCTGGCAGTTCACCGTCCTGACGCTTGCTTGCTTCAGGGCTGGAATTGTTCCAGTCATGGCCCTCCCCGCGCACAGGAAGTACGAGCTGTCCTTCCTCACGGAGCTTTCGGAGTCCCGGGCCATCGCTGTGCCCGACGTCATCAAGGACTTTGATCACCAGGCCCTAGCGGAGGAACTCGCATCTTCCGTTCCGTCGCTGGACATGGTGCTTGTTTCAGGCGCGGCAAACCCTCTGAATGCGCGACTGGAAGAGATTCTCGCACTGGGCGCGGACCCCGCCGGCGCCCGTACACGACTGGATGCTTCAGCGCCGTCCCCCGACGCGCCGGCCCTGTTCCTTCTCTCCGGCGGCACCACCGGGCTCCCCAAGCTCATCACCCGCACCCACAACGACTACGCCTACAACATCAAGGCCACCTCCGTTCCAACCAATGTCTCCGAAGACACTGTCTACTTGGGCACGCTTCCGGCCAGCCACAATTTCCCGCTCGCCTGCCCGGGCATCCTGGGAATCCTGTTCGCCGGAGGCCGCGTGGTGATGCTCCCCAGCCCTGAGCCGCGGAAGGCCTTCGCAGCGATCGAACGGGAGGGCGTCACGCTCTCCGCGGCAGTTCCGGCTGTAGCTCAGCGCTGGATTGAGCATCAGGAGGAAACCGGTGGCAACCAATTGGCGAGCCTGGAGGTCATCCAAGTAGGGGGCTCGCGGTTGCCGGATGAAATCGCCCGGAAGGTGAAGCCAGTGTTGGGTGCCACGCTGCAGCAAGTCTTTGGCATGGCTGAGGGGCTCATCAATGTCACCCGCTTGGACGACCCCGAGGACGCAATCTGCACGACGCAGGGACGCCCTGTCTCTGAAGCCGACGAGGTCAGGATCGTGGACGAGGCCGGCAACGACCTTCCCGACGGGGTTCCCGGTTCCATCCTTACCCGGGGCCCCTACACTCCCCGAGGTTACTACCGTGCACCCGAAGCCAATGCCCGGGCATTTACCCCCGACGGCTGGTACGCCAGTGGCGACATCGTGGAACGGCGACCGGACGGGAACTTGATTGTCCAAGGCCGTGATAAGGACATGATCAACCGTGGCGGCGAAAAGATTTCCGCCGAGGAGATCGAAAGCCTGGTGTACCGCATTGAGGACGTCACTATGGCCGCCGCTATCGCGATGCCAGATGAAGTACTCGGTGAAAAGCTGTGCCTCTACATCACCGTGAAGCCGGGAGCGGAAGTGACACTGGAGCAGATCCAGACGCTTCTACGCGATACCGGTGTTGCAGCCTTCAAGATTCCGGAACACCTGGTGGTAGTCGATGAGCTCCCGGCAACCAAGGTGGGCAAGATCAACAAGAAGGAACTGCGCGCCGATATCGCCGAACGGCTGGCTTCTGCCAGCGCCCACTCAAAGTAGAGAGGAAAGCAATGATCGAGAACCCAACTCATGAATCTGTGGCCGCCGCGCATGTTGTGCCGGAGCCCACTGCGGAGGAAGCTGCCCAGTTGGAGCAGCTGTATAAGGACTTCGAGGCGGAGAACCTGATCCCGCTGTGGACGGAGATCGGTGACCTGATGCCGATGGTCCCCACCCCGAAGGCCGTGGCGCATGTGTGGCGCTGGAACGACCTCTACCCGTTGGCTGCCCGTGCCGGGGATCTGGTTCCGGTAGGACGTGGCGGGGAGCGGCGGGCCATTGCCCTGGCGAACCCGGGCCTGGCAGGCACGCCCTATGCGACGCCGACGTTGTGGGCCGCGATCCAGTACCTCGGCCCGCACGAGGTGGCCCCCGAGCACCGCCATTCCCAAAACGCGTTCCGTTTTGTGGTGGAGGGAGAGGGTGTGTGGACCGTGGTGAACGGGGACCCGGTGGCCATGCGACGTGGCGACTTCCTGCTGACCCCGGGCTGGAACTTCCATGGCCACCACAACGACACCGACCAGCCGATGGCCTGGATCGACGGCTTGGACATCCCGTTCGTGCACTACGCGGATGCCGGGTTCTTCGAGTTCGGCACCGAACGCGTCACTGACGAAGCGACCCCGGACATTTCCCGTTCCGAACGGCTTTGGGCCCACCCCGGCCTGCGCCCACTTTCCGGTCTCGATGACACCACCAACTCCCCCATCGCCGCGTACCGCTGGGAACACACCGACGCCGCCCTGCGTGAGCAATTGTTGCTGGAGGATGAGGGCCACCCGGCCACGGTGTCCCAGGGCCACGCCGCTGTCCGGTACTCGAACCCCACCACGGGCGGGGACGTCATGCCCACCATCCGGGCCGAGTTCCATCGTCTCCGCGCCGGCGCCTCCACCGAACCGCTGCGCGAGGTTGGTTCCAGTGTCTGGCAGGTCTTTGAGGGCACGGGCACCGTAGTCCTTAACGGCGAAAACAAACAGCTGGCCAAGGGCGACCTGTTCGTGGTCCCGTCCTGGCAGGAATGGTCCCTCCACGCGGACAACGACCAGCCAGGCTTTGATCTGTTCCGTTTCAGCGACGCCCCCATCTTTGAACGACTGAACTTCAACCGCAGCTACACCGAAGGACGCAAGAACGCATGAGACTCCTGACCCTCCGCACCGAAACCGGCACCGCCACCGGCAAAGGCACCGTTGCCGTCCGTCAGGACGGCGAGACCCTCACTGAGATTCCCGGCTTCGCCGACGTCGGCGCGCTGCTGGCCGACCCCGCCTGGGAACAAAAGGCTAAGGCGGCCAACGGCGCCACGCACGCGCTCGACGGCGCGGACCTCGCCGCCGTCGTGCCCGCGCCGGGAAAGATCATCTGCGTGGGCCACAACTACCGCAACCACATCAAGGAAATGGGCCGGGAGATCCCCGAATACCCCACCCTGTTCGCCAAGTACCAGGAATCGCTGATCGGCCCGAACGATGACCTGGCATTGCCGCAGGAATCAGACACCGTGGACTGGGAAGCAGAACTCGCCGTAATCATCGGCAAGAAGGGCCGCCGCATCCCCGAAGCCAACGCAACCGAGCACATCGCCGGGTACGCGGTCCTGAACGACATCTCCATGCGCGACTACCAGTTCCGCACCATCCAATGGCTCCAGGGCAAGACGTGGGAGAACTCAACCCCGTTCGGCCCGGCCCTGGTCACCCGCGACGAATTCACCGCCGGGCCGCTCATGACCTCCGCGGTGGACGGGGAAGTCCAGCAGTCCACCCCGACCGGCGACCTCGTCTTCACCCCCGAATTCCTGGTCTCCTACATCTCCACCATCATTACCCTGAACCCGGGCGACGTGATCGCGACCGGAACGCCCGGCGGCGTGGGCCACGCCCAGGACCCCAAAAGGTACCTGCAGGAAGGCCAGCTCCTGGTCACCACCATCGAGGGCCTGGGCCAGCTGAACAACCGCGTGGTCAAGGAAGCCTGATGGCAGCCCGCCACGACCTCACCACCGATCCGGGCCTGCAGGAAGACCTCCTGCAGGCCCGGCGGGGCACCGCGTTCTTCGCCCGGAAACTCAACGAACTCACCGATGCCCAGCTCGACGGCGGCACCCTCCTCCCGAACTGGAACCGCCGCCACGTCATCGCACACGTCGGATACAACGCCCGCGCAATAGCGCGCTTGGTCGAATGGGCTGCCACCGGTGTGGAGACGCCCATGTATCCCTCCCCCGAGGCACGGAACCACGAAATCAACTTCGGTGCGACACTCTCCCCGATCGCGTTGCGGAACCTGTTCGACCACTCCGCCGTGCACCTGTCCGTCGAATGGCGCGACCTCCCCGACCCGAACTGGGCCAACGAGGTCCGCACCGCCCAAGGCAGGACCGTCCCGGCCTCGGAAACAGTATGGATGCGCACCCGCGAAGTCTGGGTCCACGCCGTGGACCTGGACAACGGAGCCACCTTCAACGACATCCCAGCCCCGGTCCTCGAACGGCTACTCAAAGACATCACCGGCGCCTGGAAAACCCGCGGCACCGACACCGGACTCCTGATCAACGTTACCGACACTGCCGGGAACGGCACCAACCTCACGTTCGGCGACACCAGCGCCCTGGACCCGACGATCATCACCGGCCCCCTCCCCGCCGTCGTCGAATGGGCCACAGGCCGCGGCACCAACAGCGTCACAGCAACCGGCCAAGGACTTGACGGTGCCTCACGGAACGAAGTCCCGCCCCCACCCAAATGGATCTAAGAGACGAGCACATATGACGAAAATGCTGATCATTGGACCTCCGGGGTCGGGCAAGGGTACGCAGGCTGAGCGGATTTCCGAGCGCCTCGGCGTAGTCGCCATCTCCACCGGCGACATCTTCCGTGCCAACGTCAAGGGCGAAACCCCTTTGGGCATCGAAGCCAAGAAGTACATGGACGCGGGCGACTTCGTTCCGGACGGCGTCACGAACAATATGGTTCGCGATCGCTTGAGCCAGAGCGACGCCGAGAATGGCTTCCTCCTGGATGGCTACCCGCGCACCACCACGCAGGTGGACTACCTGGACCGGGTTCTCGCTGAGGGTGAGCAGGAGCTCGACGTCGTGCTCCAGCTGACTGCCGACGACGAGGAACTGGTAACCCGTCTTCTGGGACGTGCCAAGGAAACCGGCCGCTCCGACGACAACGAGACTGTGATCCGTCACCGTCTTGACCTCTACCACGAGCAGACCGAGGCGGTTGTGGCCAAGTACGCCGAGCGTGGCAGCCTCACGCAGGTTGATGGCATTGGCGGTATCGATGAAGTTACCGACCGTGTCCTCACGGCGATTGCCCTGAGATTAAGACCAACACCAGCTACCTAGCTCTCCTGGACCGCGCGACTGTCCGCGCCACCGATGGGCCCCCTCAAGCAACAGAGGGGGCTCTTCGCATTTAACCGTGCCTCCGGTCAATTAACACTGCAGCCCCACAGTGGATACACAACAGAAACGTGAAAAGTATGTACTTAACGACACATAGTGCTGTAAAAATGAAACAAGCAGTCACTGTAGTCAAACCAATCTAGCCTTTCAGACGTCCAATGGCGGACGCTGTCATTCCTTCAAGGGAGAAAACATGGTTGTTGCAGCTATCGATCCCAGTTCCACAGACATCACCCCCCTCATTCAGCACCCGGTGTTCTGGGTGTGCGCCGCCGGAGTTTTCGCCGTGGTAGTCCTTCAATCGATCATCTATTACAAGGCGATCCGCAAGGCAGCCCCAGCCGCGGATCTCACTCCTGAGCAAGTCACGGTTTCAGTCCGAACCGGGGCCGTAGCAGCCATAGGACCCTCGCTTGCTGTAGCGCTCATTGCCATTTCGTTGCTCCCGCTGTTCGGGACGCCTGCCGTGCTCACCCGCGTAGGTCTGGTGGGGTCGGCGGCCTTTGACGTCGCCGCAGCCGGAATATCCGCCGGCACACAGGGCGCACAGCTCGGTGGCCCCACGTACACACAGAAAATCTTCGCTCTGGCCTTCGCAGCCATGACGATCGGCGGGTTGGCATGGATGCTCTCAGCCCTGGTCCTCACTCCCATCCTGAGTAAGGGCGACGCCTCGCTGCGGAAGGTCAACCCAGCCGTCATGACCGTGGTGCCAACAGCGGCTCTTTTGGGCGCCTTCTTCACACTGGCATTCACAGAGGTGGTTAAATCGCCAGTCCATATGGTCACCATCGCGGTTTCAGCCGCAGCAATGGGTGTCTTCCTGCTGCTGGCACGCAAGCTGCGGCTTCCGTGGCTGCGCGAGTGGGGGCTCGGGCTTGCCATCATCGTGGCCCTCGCGGCTGCCTTCTTCATGACCGCATCCTGAAACCCCCCGAAAGGAGCAACCTGATGTCTACGACAACATCTACTGACAAGTCCGCAGGATTTGCCACGTTCGACCGCACCACCTCCATCTGGGGACCAATCACCTTGGGACTCGGGCTACTCATCTCCCTCGGCGCAGCACTCTACGCTGCCTTTGGCTCCGGCATGGGAATCTCCACTACTGAACTGCTTACCGCAGTGGCTGCCGTCCTCGCGACGTTCGGAGTGATCGCCATCATTGAGCCGATCTCGTACTTCCCGATTCTCGGCCGGTCAGCCATGTACCAGGCGTTCCTCATCGGCAACATCGCCAACAAGCTCCTCCCGGCAGCCGTTGTGGCTCAAGCCAATCTGGCCGAAAGGCCCGGGACGCGCCGGGCCGAGCTCATTGCGGGCAGTGCCATCATCGGAGCGGTGCTGGTCCACATCACCACGTTGGTTCTCTTTGTCGGCGTCCTGGGTACGTGGTTGCTGGGCACTCTGCCCGCTCCACTTATTGCCACCGCCCGCGTCTACATTCTTCCCGCAGTCTTCGGAGCGGTGGTGCTGCAGAGCGTCCTAGCCATGAAAAGCCGCCGCACCACCATCGTGGCGGTCATTGTTGCTGCACTCATGGTCTTCGTCGTAGTGCCGCTGGCCCCGGCCCTGACACACTACGCCACGGCACTGGCAGTGGTCACCACCATAGCCATCGCCTGGTTTGCCAGGGCCAAAACGCCACCACGTGTCGCTGATCCTGTGGTGTCAGGCGATTCCGCCACACAAACCCGCTGAGCCACACACCCACTGAAAGGAAACAGGGAATTGTCCACTACCACTAAGGTCCAACTAACCGCCACAACAGAGGTTCCCGAATCGTTTATCAACGAGTACGTCGAGGTCTACAAGCATCTGCACGCCCATCCTGAACTTTCAGGTCAGGAATTCGAGACAGCGTCGTACATCGAATCGCATCTCACAGGACTGGGGATAGAAAATTTTCGTTGCGGCGTGACGGGAGTCGTCGGCATCCTTGAAAATGGCGACGGACCTGTCGTCGGGTTTCGGGCCGACACAGATGGCTTGCCCATAGCCGAACAGACTCAATTGGACTACGCGAGCATCGACACCGGGAGGCTGCCCGATGGTGCCACTGTTCCCGTGATGCACGGTTGCGGCCACGACACTCACATCACGGCCGCGTTGGCGCTGGCAGCACTCCTCACTGAACGGAGGGGCCTCTGGTCCGGCACGTTGGTTCTCATATTCCAGCCAGGGGAAGAAACAGCCTACGGAGCAAAGGCCATGGTTGACGATGGTTTGTGGGAACGGGCACCAAAGCCCGAAGCCGTCCTCGCACAGCACGTCCTAGCCCTTGAACGGGGGAAGATCCTGATCCGCGGCGGCCACATGGCAAGCCTGGCAGACTCGTGGAAAGTCACAGTCCACGGCAAGCAAGCCCACGGTTCGCAGCCGCAGGAATCGATCGATCCCATCGTGGCCGCCGCCGCCATGGTCCTCCGCCTCCAGACCATCGTCTCCCGGGAGCTCGCGCCCTCGACCCCCGCAGTGGTGACCGTCGGAACGTTTCACGCCGGTCTCAAGGAAAACATTATTCCCGAGTCTGCGGAATTCACTATCAATGTTCGCACCCCGGATGAGGCGACCAGGGACACTGTGCTCACGGCCATCCGCCGGATCATCGCTGCCGAGGCTGCCGCATCGGCCATGCCCGCACCCACCGTAACGGAACTGAACAGCTTTCCACGCTGTTACAACGATCCTCAAGCCGCGCTGCGCGTCATGGACGCGTTCGCCGCGGACTTTGGCCCCGACGCCGTAACGGAAGCTCCCTTGGGCATGGGATCCGAGGACGCAGGATGGCTCAGTGACGCCATAGGCGTTCCAGGGGTGTATTGGGCATTCGGCGCCTACGAACCCGAACTCTTCGCCGATGGAACCTCACCGGCCGGCAACCACTCGCCGTTTTTCGCACCCGACGCCCACACCGCCATCATCGGCGGAACCGGGGCGGCACTCTCCGGAGTGCTAGCCTATCTGGGCCGGGACTGATGGAGAGGGGTGGCCCACGAGCGCGCCACCCCTCCCCCGGCGGCATCTGTTTGACCCAAACGCGGGTGGGCGCCGGCGAAAGGAACCGAATTGGAACAGTTGGACACACTGGACCGGCAAATATTGGCCGCGCTCGTCCGCAACGGTCGGGCACCGTGGAGGCTGATCGCTGAGGTCCTGGGCCAGCAGGAACGGACGGTTGCCCGCCGGGGAAACAAGTTACTGGAGTCCGGCGTTGTTCGCATTAATGCCTTCGTAAATCCTATGGCCGTCAGCACGAAGACCGCCTTTCTGCTCCGCTTGAAGGTAACTCCCAGATATCTGAGAAGTGCCTGTTCCTGGCTTGCCGACCTTGAAGAATCCGCTTGGGTCAGCGGATTGGCCGGGTCGAACGAAGGCGTGGCCGAACTATTTCTTCCCAACGACGGTTTGGCCGAGCTGCTCTATGAACGTCTTGCCGACATCGATGGTGTCCAGTCGTTCACCATGACGCCGCTGTTTGACTACTTCAGGACACCATCCGGCTGGAGGCCCGACGTCTTGGACAGCGAGCAATACGACGCCTTGCACAACGATGAAGATGGCCGGTTGGCGCGGCCCTTGGGCCACCATGGGCCCCTCGACGAGACCAACCTCATGATTGCGCGACACCTCCAGAACAACGGGCGGGCCGCAGTGGACGAGATTGCTTCGGAACTGGGTGTTTCCAAAGCAACCGTCAGCCGGCGCCTTGACACCATGACCGGTTCCGGTGCCCTGTTCATCAGGGCTGTCCTGGATCTGAACCTGTTCGGGTTCCCCCTTGAATCGCTTCTGACCATCAGCTGCGCTGGAGGGGAAACGCAGAAACTGGGCGAGTATCTGGCCGGTCTTTCCGTAACGAGGTGGGCCGCTGCATCCGGCGACCAGCTTCACGCCCAGGTAGCAGCGGCCACGATGGACGACCTGCGCATCCTGGTGAACGAACTCCACGGCCGCGAGGGTGTCGTCTCCGCCCGGTCATCGATGTTCGCGGAAGTCTTTAAGCGAAGCACACTCCGTTACCGCAGCGGATTGCCGGAAGCGCCTACAGCAGCGCTGGCCATGTGAAGGTTACAAACGTGGCGGGCGACTGGAACAGCCGCGCGCTAGAGCTGTCGCACAGCAGTCCTAACGGTCTGCGAGAGCTGCAGTGCCCTGGCATCCGCCCCGCCGGGAAGCTGCATCTGAAGCGGGATGTAACCAAAGCTGACATCATAGAGGGGATCTGCGTACCCGAGTGCTCCCCCGGCCCCATCGTGGCCAAAGGCACGGAAACTGCCAAAATCACTTGAAGGGTGAGGCTTCATAAAAACGATGCCAAAGGCCGCGGGGAAATTCAGCACACGGTCGACTCCCCACACTTGTTGCTGTGCGACTGCTGCCAGGGTGTCAGCATCCAGAAGTGCTTCGCCTGTCAGCCCAATCGCTGCGGCGTAGACCTGGGCCAGACCCCTGGCCGATCCGACTCCGCCGAGCGCGGCCGGTCCAGCCGCTCGTACTTCGCGAAGGTTCGGTGAGTAAGGTCCCGTGAGCAGCGGGAACGTATTGTTGACACTATTGAACATCAACGCTCCCAAACCATCTGAGGGCACCTGGCTTTGTGCCATCAGCGCGAGTTGATCGGCGCTTGGCTGTGCGGGACGCAGCGCTTCGAACCTTTGCTCGTGTGACTCCGGCAAGCCGAGCCAAAAATCGATGTCCCTAGGCCTGCGGATCTTGGCCTCATATAGGTCCTGAAGGGTCCCGCCCGTGATCCGCCGGACTAGTTCCTCCATGAAGGCCCCTACGGTGAGGCCGTGATAACCGAACGCCGTGGATGGATGCCAGAATGGACGCTGCCCCGCGAGCTTGTGGGCGGCGCCACGAGAGTCCAGGATATCCGCCGTTTCCAGCCCGGCATCTACGTTGATGAGTCCCGCCTGATGGGACAAGAGTTCCCGGATAAGGATCTTGTCCTTCCCGTAAGCAGCGAATTCAGGCCAGTAATGGACCACCGTTCTATCCAGATTGAGTTCACCCGATCTGATAAGGGTCGCCAGAGTAATCGCGGCAACGCCTTTTGTGGCCGAAAACGTCCCCGTGAGCGTGTCGTTCCTGAGGCCGTCCCCTCCGGCCAGATCAACCACCAGTTCGTCTTTCCAGTACACGGCTAGTTGGGCGCTGTAATTGGGGTCATCGGCGAGGTACGCATCGAATTCGTCACGGACGTTTTCAAACCCAGGAGCGACCGTCCCCATGGACCGGTTGTGGACGGGTGTCGCGATGGAAGTCATTTATGAAAGCCTTTCTTTCGTAGCATCAAACGATTCAGCTGTTGCTTTGGAGGAGCCACGCGAGCATCCGCTCAACTGATTTTCTGGCAGGTTCTGTGTGAGGGTGGTCCAAGTGACCGTGCATACTGCCGGGTTCCGTGTCCATGCGCACTGACACTCCTGCCGCGTGCAGTTGGTCCACAAAAAGCTCCCCTGATGCACGAAGGGTGTCGGACTCAGCGTTGATGACGTAAACCGGCGGGAAGCCGGTAAGCGGATCTTCACCGGCAAACGCGTAAGGATCTTTGAAGTTGTCTTCGCTGCCCGCGAAGTTGAGGTTAATATCCCTAATGAACCCGGCATCAAAGGCGAGATCTGCGGGAACACCTGTCATCGCCTCCCTGAGTTCCTCGTTGAGCTCGGGTAGCTCTGCATGAACCAACGGATATGCCAGCAGCAATGACGCTGGCAGCACGCCCGCGCCATCCCTCAGCCGAGCCGTGAGCGAGGCCGTTAGAGCGGCTCCGGCGCTTGCTCCCCCGAGATGCAGGCGTGCTTCACAGCTCAATCCCAAGGCTCCGGGATTTTCCGAGGCCCAACTCCAACCAGCAAGCACATCGTTGGAGGGTGCCGGATACTTGACTCCGTGTAGGGCTTTTCGGTAATCCAGCGACAGCACTGAAATGCCTTGGGACGCAAGGTACAAGCTGACCCAATGGGCCTCCGGCATGTCCAGGTGTCCGGCAATGAAAGCGCCTCCGTGGACCCATACAAAACCAGCAAGAGCATCGCCGGCAGGACGATACAGGCGCGCTGGAACCCCTCCATCCGACGTCGGAATTTGAACGTCGGATGTCGATACGGTGTTCAGTTCCGGGTATATGGACACGAGGGACAGATAGTCGGTGTTGGTTCGAGGATCCGTGGGTTGCCCCTGCAGCTCCAACCCACGGATCAACTGACTGGCTATGGATGACGATGTATTCTGCGTGCCTGTCTCGGCCATGTCTTTGGTTTCTTCCTTCATAAGGAGGCTCTAGTCCTCTACCAATACCAGGGTGGATGCCAACGGAAGTTCGCTCACGGAAGTGCCGATCCGGAGGACGTATTCACCCGGCTCGTACCTCCAACCATGGTCCCAATAGGCAAGGAGACGGGTGGGGATATTCAGGACAGTCGTCACGGTTTCACCTGGTTCTGCCCACACCGGAGTGGCGGCCACCAGCCACCGCACGGGACGCTCGACGGCGGAACCCGGCTTCTCTGCGTACACTTGGACGACGTTCTTACCGGCCCGGCCGCCGGTATTCGTCATTGCGATGATGACTGGGTGGGCTGCGTTGGCTGTGGCCTCAGCCGGCGCTTCGACGGAATCGATGCTCCATTGCGTGTAGCCGAGGCCATACCCGAATTCGTAAGCGGGGGTAATGCCGGCTTTGAGCCAGGCACGGTAACCAATGTGGATCCCCTCGGCATAGGTGAGACTGCCGTCGGAATCCGGGGTGACATTGATGACGGGTACGTCCTCTTGGCGATCCGGCCACGTGGTGGGCAGCCTGCCACCTGGTTCAGCCGTACCCGTCATGATGTCTGCAAGGGCATGGCCGAACTCCTGGCCGCCGAAGTAGCCAATCAGGATCGCCGCTACTTCGTTCCGCCACGGCATCAGGACCGGAGAACCGGAGTTTACGACGACCACGGTGCGGGGGTTTGCGGCCGCAACCGCGTGGACTAGACGGTCCTGCAGTCCGGGGAGCTCAAGGGATGCCCGGTCATATCCCTCGGATTCGACGTGCGAGTTGGTGCCCACCACGACCACGGCAATATCGGCCGCCCGGGCAGCCTCCACAGCTTCATGAATCAGCGTTTCAGGATCTTCGTCTGCCGCCTCGATGCCAATGGTGATCCCCAGCGTATTCAACAGAGCACCCGTGGTCCTGGTGTCGATTTCCACCCGTAGGTCCAGCGGCGCGCCCTCCTTCACTTCCAACGGCACCGTAGCTGCCGGAGGAGCCAACAACGCTGCCCCCAGGTCGGTTCCGACGGGTTCCAGGGTTGCTTCGTGGATGAGTTTGTTGTCTACAAAGATCCGGCCACGCCCCAGGGTTGAAAACCCCAATCTCACGGTGCCGTTCTGCGCGGGAGTGTAGATGCAATGGAACTGAATCGATGAGGACGCTGTGATGGGTGCGTCTCCACCGAACCACACCAGAGCGGTGGACTGCCTGTCCTCGGCAAGGAGCTCTTGCCCATCGGAATCCAAAAAGCGAACCTGGATACCCGGTTCCCCAGTGACTGGGTTGCCGATCTGCTCAAGTGGCAGCTCGGCAATACCCTCCTGAACCACCGCCCCCATGCTGTAACTGACTTTGTCCGCACTAAAAGCAGCCCGGATTCCGTCCAGCGGGTTAACAACCTCTTCAGGAACCACGGTCGCTGACCCGCCGCCTTGGGTCCGGGCGTGGAGGGCATTGTGACCGATGACAGCGACCTTTCGAACCGAGGCCGGGCTGATTGGTAGAAGACCGTCATTTTTCACCATGACAGTCCCGGCTGTGGATGCCTCACGGGCGAACGCGATGAGCTCCTCCATGCTCCAGGGCTCGGGGAGGACGGCGTCGAAGCCAGCCAAAGCCCCCACACGCGCAGCGAGCTGGAGAATCCGGAGGACTTTCCGGTCGACCGCTGCCTCAGGGATCTCGCCGGCCGTGACTGCCCTGACCAGCGTTTCGCCCCAGGGGCCCTCTGGACCCGGCATCACAAGGTCTTGGGAAGCCGCAGCACTATTGACGCTGCGAACAGCCGTCCAATCGCTGATGACCACGCCGTTAAAGCCCCACTCGCTGTTCAGGGGAGCTTCCAAGAGTTCATTCTCGGTGACTGTGATTCCGTTGATGGAGTTGTAGGCGCTCATGACCAGCCAGGCCTCAGCCTCAACGATGGCCTTCTCGAAGGCCAGGAGGTAGAGCTCCCGTAGCGGCCGATCTGCCACCTTGACGTTTACCGTAAAGCGGTCAGTTTCAGAATCGTTGGCTACGTAATGCTTAGGGGTAGCACCCACGCCGTTGCGCTGCACACCGGAAACGTAGGCGGCTGCCAGCTCAGCCGTCAGGACCGGATCCTCGCTGAAAGCTTCAAAGTGGCGACCGCCGAGCGGTGATCGGTGCAGGTTGATGGTGGGGCCGAGTACTACATCCACGCCTTTGCGCCGGGCTTCAACAGCCGACGCCACGCCAAGCCGATCTGCAATGACAGGATCCCAGGAGGAGCTGATGGCTGCGGCTGAAGGAAAGTTCAACGACGGACGTCGTTCGTCCCACACTTCACCGCGCACACCTGTGGGGCCGTCTGAAAAAAGCATGCGCCGCAGCCCGATTTTTTCAAGCGGCCGAGTGGTCCAAAAATCGCGGCCGGTCAGAAGGTGGACCTTTTCCTCGAGTGTTAGTTCAGCTACGAGGGACTCCAGCCGCTCGAGGGTGCTGTTGTCATGTTCTGTTGCAGGGGTTAAGAGTTCCATGGTGCTTTCTTGGCAGTACTTGGATGTGACGGGGTTGTTAGGGTGCCGGTCAGGCGAAGCCCGCCTGCACATCCTGCTCGCGTTGGATTCCCAGAAGGCGAAGCCTGTCTGCCCGGTGTTTTGCCTGCCGGTCAGGATCGGGAATCGGGGCTGCCATGAGCAACCGCTGGGTGTAAGGGTGTTCCGGCGCACTGGTGACCTGCCCGCCGTCGCCCCATTCGACGATCTCGCCGTGGTACATCACTGCCACGCGGTGGCTGAGGTGGCGAACGACGGCGAGGTCGTGGGAAATGAACAGGTAGGCGACGCCGGTGCGCTCCTGGATTTCGATAAAGAGCTCCATCACGCGGGCCTGAGTGGAGAGATCCAGGGCAGAAACGGGTTCATCGCAGACGATGAGCTTGGGGTCCAAGGCCAAGGCCCGGGCGATGGCAACACGCTGACGCTGGCCGCCGGAAAACTCTCGGGGCAACCGATGTGCGGCGTCATGGGGTAAGCGGACCTGGTCCAACAGTTCGGCCACGCGTTTGTTGGCCGCCTGGCGTTCCATTTTGCGGACAGTTAGCGGTTCGGTGAGGATCTGTTCGATGGTCATGGACGGATTCAGCGACGTGTAAGGGTCTTGAAAAACCACTTGGATCTCGTGGCTAAGTTCTCTGCGCTGGGCCCGGGTGGCATTGGAGATCTCCTGGCCCCGGTATTTGATGCTGCCGCCGGTGACCGGCGCCAGTCCCAGCACGGAGCGGCCCAGAGTGGTTTTACCGGAACCTGACTCCCCCACCAGCCCCACGGTCTCGCCCGGACGAATGTCCAGGGACACGCCCTTTATCGCCTTGAAGGGTTTCGCACGGAAGCCCTTGGGCGGGTATTCCACAACGACGTCTTTGATATCGAGCAGTGTCTCAGTCATGGTGTCACTCCATTCAGTTCCCTGGGCGTGCCGGCCGTGACGAGCGGACCGCGGGGAGCGGTGTCTTCGAGAATCGCTTCAAGCAGCTTGCGGGTGTACGGGTGCTTCGCATCGTTGAAGATGGCACGGACGGGTCCCGTTTCCACCACCCTGCCGCTCTGCATCACTGTGACGCGGTCACAGAGATCTGCGACTACACCGAAGTTGTGGGTCACCAGGATGACGCCCATCTTCAGCTCTTCCTGAAGTTCCCGGAGCAGGTTCAGAACTTCGGCTTGCACAGTCACGTCCAGGGCGGTGGTAGGTTCGTCGGCGATCAGCAGGTCCGGTTCGCAGGACACGGCGCCTGCGATCAGGACGCGCTGGGCCATACCGCCGGAGATCTGGTGCGGGTAGGAGTTGAAGGTCCGTTCGGGGTGGGGAATTCCTACCTTGGCCAGCAACGCAAGGGCACGTTTGCGCGCCTCGGTCTTGGATATTCCCAGGCAGACCCGCATAGGTTCCATCAGCTGACTGCCGATGGTGAAGGCGGCGTCCAGGTTGGACATTGGTTCCTGCGGGATGTAGGCGATGCGCTTTCCGCGAACCTTGGTCATCTCCTTTTCGGAGAGGTGCGCCAAGTCCCTTCCTTCAAAGAGGATGGAACCGCCGGTGATACGACCGTCCTGGGGCAAGAGCCGGAGGATGGAGAACGCGGTCTGCGTCTTGCCGGAGCCGGATTCCCCCACCAGGCCATGCACCTCGCCTCTCCGGACTGTCAGGTTCACGTGATGCACGACGTCGGTAGTGGATCCATCCGGCTGGTCGTAGCCGACCCCGAGGTCTGTGACTTCCAGCAGCAGCTCGCCGTGATTGCTGCTCGGTTCTTCGGCGTGGACCACCGCCGCGTTCCCTCGCTTCTCCGAGGCATTTTCGGCTCCGGTTGGCGCTGCCTTGCGGCCCTTCTTGACCGGACCGCGGCTGCGTTCGAGTTCGTCACGCATGGCGTTGGCCAGCAACGTCAGGGCAACGCAGACCAGGCCGATGACCAAGGCCGGCCAGAGGACAAGTGTGGGCGCTTTGAAGATGTTGATGAAGCCGTCATTGAGCATGCTGCCCCACGTGGGGATGGTCCTGTCACCCAGGCCTAAAAACTCCAGCCCGGCTTGGATGGCTATTGCAATTCCCAGGACCATGGCAGATTGAATAATGACGGGGGCCCGGACCACCGTGAGTATGTGGCGGCCTATGATCCGGACATCTCCCAGGCCTGAAACGCGCGCAGCATCAACATACAACTCGTTGCGGACCGCGGTGACTGATGCATAAACCAAGCGGAAGAAAGCCGGTGAAAGCAACACGCCGAAGATCACCATGGACAGCCACATGGACTGGCCAACCACGGCGCGGGCCGCCAGCAGGACAACCATGCCGGGCAAAGCCATCAAGAGGCCGGTGAGCCAAGAGGACACAGTGTCGAACCAACCGCCGTGATATCCGGCGATCAACCCTGCCGTCACACCGATGACCAGCGCCACCGTAAGGGCGACCAACGCGCCGGCGAGGCTGAACTGGCCGGCGAAAAGCAGGCGACTGAAGACATCGCGGCCAGCGCTGTCAGCCCCCAACAGAAACTCTGACCCGGCTTTGGCGAGCACATCCTTGAGGCTGGATGCGTTGGGATCGTAAGGTGCCAGCACCGGGGCCAGTATGGAGGCCAAGGCCACCAAAAACAGGACAAGCAGCGAGACAGCACCGGTCGGGTGGATCAGCAGCTTACGAAAAAGGGAAACTTTAGCTGCCGAGGCAGGCAGTGGGAGTGGTGCTCCAGTCATGACAAACGAACTTTCGGATTAAGCCAGCCCTGGGCGAGGTCGATGATGAGGTTGACGATGACAACGATGGCAGCCGTGGCAACCACGACCCCCATCACCACCGGAATGTCACCTTGCCCGGTGGCGGCTACGGTGATTTGCCCCAGACCGGGCAGGGCGAAGATCTGTTCGATGATGACGGCTCCGCCCAGAAGGCCAATGAATTGAACGGCCAGCACCGCCAGGGCGGGACCGCCGGCGTTGCGCAGGACGTGCTTGTAGACCACACGATTGAAAGACAATCCGCGGGCCCTCAGGGTACGGACGTAGTCCTGACGGAGCGCATCGATCAGTGAACCGCGGATCTGTTGGACCACGGCCGCAATACAGCCGATCGATAGCGCGATGATCGGCAAGGTGACGGTCGCCGCCCAACCGCCGAACGACGTCGTCATCGGTACATACCCCGTGGCCTTGAACCACTTGAGGTTGAGGGCAAACAAGGAAACCAGTCCCAGCGCGATCAGGAATCCTGGGATGGCGAAGCCCATGACACCCACGAATTGGACCAGCCGATCCACCCAGCCGCGCCGCACGGCCGCCCAAACGCCAATCACCACGGAGATGAGTGCGGCAATGATAACGGCACCGAGGACCAGTGAGATGGTGACAGAAAGCCGGCTGCTGACCCCGGTGCTGACGAGTTGTCCGTTGAACCACGAACGGCCAAGGTCGCCGGTCAGGGCTTTGGTCAGCCACTCCCAATATTGGATTAGCAGAGGGCGGTCCAAACCGAGTTGGCTGGACTTCATGGCAACCTGAGCATCCGTGGCCGTGGGACCAACGATGCGGCGGGCGATGTCACCACCACCGGCGTAAAGCAGAACGTAGGCCACCGTGGTGATGACGAACAGCAGCAGGACGCCCGAGAGCAGGCGGCGCAGCACGAATCGATACATTCGGATTTCCTTTGGAGGGTCAGCTGAGGCGGTTGGGCCAGGGAACGCTCCCCGGCCCAACCGCTTTCCGCTAGGAGGCGGGGGTGAAAGACCAGAGGTAGGGGTACACGTTGCCCGTTTGAAGTTTCACGTTGGTTTTAGCGTCCGTAACGAAGCTGTTCTGCGGACGGTACCAAGGCGCAAACCACGCTTGTTCAACGATGTACTTATTCAGTTCCTTGGCTGCAGTTTTCTGCTCGTCTTCAGTGCCCACATTGATCTTCCTGATCAAGTCATCAACTTTGGGATCTGCATACTTGTAGGGATTCCAGGCCGCGTTCGGTGCAATCTTCATGTTGATCAGCTGCCAGTCCGACTGCTGCTCCAGAATCATGTAGCTGGCGGCATACTTCGCGGCCAAAAGGTCGGCAATGAAGTTGTTACCGGCGTCGACCGTTTCGACCGTGACTCCGATGTCCTTTAACTGCTGCGTGATCAACGTGAAGATGGAGGCGTTGACGAGTGGAGTGGAAGGCATCTGCAGGGTAAAACCGTTGGCGTATCCCGCCTCAGCCAGAAGCGATTTGGCCTTGCCGGGGTCGTAGGTGTAGCGAGAGTCGAGGCTCGCGTCATAAGCGTCAGACGACGGCGGGAACACTTGTGTGGTGGGCGTGCCCCGTCCTTGGTTGACAGCTTCCAGAAGCGCCTTCGTATCGAAGGCATAGTTCAGCGCCTGCCGCACCCGAACATCCTTGAGGGCCGGATTTGTGGTGCCCGCACGATCGAACAGCATCAGGCCAACCCAGTTCCCTTCGAATGCGTTGTTCTTGTAGCCGGCAGCTTCGGCTTCCTGGACCATTGAAATGTCGATCAGCGAGCCATTAAGTGTGCCGGATTTGACTGCGCTCAGCAGCGACGTTTGTTCCGGGTAGACATTCAGAACCAGATTCTCGTAGTGGACCAGGTCCTTGTTCCAGTAGTCCGGATTCGTTTTGTAAGCGTACGAAGTGCCCGTCACGGTGGCAGCGGTATCCAAAACGTACGGTCCGGACCCAACGGGGTTGGTGGCAATGTCCGCGTTGCCAAAGGAGGCCGGGCTCTGCATGAACGAGGCATCTTTGGACAAGTAACCCAGGAATGCAGGATCAGGCGCCGAGAGGGTGAGTTCGAGAGTAGTTGCATCCACAGCAGTAGCGTTCTTCAGCGCGGCCAGGAACTGTGCGTCTGCCGACGTTCCCGCTTTGAACCGTTCAAGGTTCTGCTTTGCTGCCTCGGCGTTGAAGCCTGTGCCATCCGTAAATTTGACGCCCTCCCGCAGCTTCAGCGTGAGGACAGTTTTGTCGTCGTTGTACTTCCACTCGGTGGCCAGCATGGGCACCAGCGTGCCGTCGGGCTCCATGCGGATCAAAGTGTCGTAGACGGCTTGATAAAACGGCGAAACATTGGCGAAGTCAGAATCTGCAGCGGCGAAGGACTTCGGCGCCATGAGGGTTCCCAAGGTGAGGGTCTGTGACGATTCGTTTGCGGAAGTCTCGCCACCGGCAGCACAGCCGGTGAGGCTCAGGGCAACGGCGGCAACTACGGCGGCCATTCGCGTAGGTCGGAACATCATTGGTCCCTTTCACGGTCTGTGGCGTCCACCATGGACGACCAATGAGAGAGAACCTAACACGAAAACTAACGGTGTGGTAGGTTTTCGTTGTCCGTCAGAAAAATGTTGCGCATTGTGACGGGAACCACATCGGGGCGTTGCAAATTATGGCCATCAGAGAGGTTGTTAGAGTTTCACAATGACGGAAACAGCACTCAGTACTGCCGAAGCGTCCGTTGGACGCGCTCGTGGCAGCTACGCGAAGACGGAGTCGCGCCGCCGCGAGATCCTCGCAGCCGCGATAGACGTCTTCTCCACATCGGGTTATCGCTCAGGATCCATGCAAGAGATTGCGGACAAGATCGGCATCACGAAGGCCGGGCTTCTGCACCACTTCCGCAGCAAGGAAGCCCTTCTCGAAGCTGTGTTGACACTCCGCGACGCGGAATCGTGGGCTACTGCAGGCATTGTTACAGACAACGGCAGGGCTACCCTGGATGGGATCATCCGCCTGGTGCAACACAACGCCAGCGTTCCCGGACTGGTCGCCCTTCACGCCGTCTTGTCCTCGGAGTCAACGGATCCCACACATCCGGCGCACGCATATTTCCAGCAACGCTACAACTGGCTTCGGGACGTCGGATTTCAAGCATTCTCAGACCTGCAACGACAAGGGAAACTGCGCGAGGGTGTAGCTGCCTCGTCGGCAGCGCGCCAACTCATTGCACTCCTGGATGGCCTTCAAGTGCAATGGCTGTTGGACAAAACCTCAGTGGACATGACGGCCGAGGTAAAGACGTACCTCAATGCGCTGACCACGGAGCGGTTCTAACAGTGACGGCAGGGACTCCCGGCTGAGTCCTACTGCGCTGTGACACTTAGCTTGGAGAAGAACGCTTCGGTCCCAATATCGACCCACAGTCCCACCCTCCCGCGAACCGGCGTTGCCTTGGTCTCGTTCACGGAAAGCACCGGCACGCCGTTGACGCTGACACCGAGACGCCGGTCCTGCACTTCGAGCCTCAGGCGGATCCATTCGTCCGGGCCAATGACTGCCCTGGCTTCATAGCGACCGTCCGGGTATTCCTCGCGGAGTCGTCCAAAGTCCCACTCGGGGTAGGCGAAATACTGCAGCCCCCGATTCACCCGGGGACCTGGCGGGTTGAGCTTCGCGCCGTTGAGCGGCCGAACATAGACAGCCTCAAAGCTGTCGGCATTCGCGGTAATGCGATACGCAATGCCGGCAAAGGCCCGCGCATAATCGGGGGCCCCGGGAAGCAAACGGCCCAGCACATCCACTTCGACGACACCGTTCTCGAATTCCAGTGGAAGCAGAACGAACGTGGGTTGGTCAATGTAGTCGACCCCCGGAACACCTCCGGAGGCTTCGTTGGTTAGCGAGACTTGGATTGCCGCCCGACCCGCAATCTCGCAGGGCTGTGAGGTAACAGATTTCAACAAAGCACCGTCAGGCAGCTCATCCAAGGGCAGCGTCACAACGCTTGACTCAGCCATTGATGTTTCCGTCCACGGTGACCACGAGTTTCCCGGTCACCGTGCCGTCTTCCATGTCCTGGTGGGCTTGGGCAATCTGATCGAACGCATAGGTCTTGCCGATGGGGACCGCGACGTGTCCGGCTTCGACTGCCTCGAGGAAGTCCTGCAGAACAGGTGCCGGCAGGTCACTCGCTTCGCCGGAATATGCCGTGAGGCGGACACCGTTGGGAATGAAGTCGATGGGATAGAAGTCCTTGACAGTCCATTCATCGGAGAGCATTCCAGTGAAGCATACGGTTCCGTGGACGGCAGTAGCCTTCAACGTGTCCTGCAATGTAGGTGTGCCTACCAACTCCACTGCACCGCCGACTCCTTCCGGGAAAATCGCCCGCACGTCCTCGGCGATGGAACCTGCATCAACCACCACGTGGTCAACGCCCGCATCGAGGAGGGCCTGGGTCTTGGCGGGACTCCTGGTGGTCGAGACCACGGTCATACCCTGTCGCTTGGCCAGCACTGCCAACGCCAAGCCGATTGATGAGGTACCACCGCGGATAAGCAGGCTGCTTCCCGGGGGCGCGTTCACTCCAATCGCCAGGGATCCGTTGGCGGTTTGCAGCATTTCCGGCACCGCGCCGAGCGTTGCCCAGTCGAGGCTGCTCTTAAACGGAACCACGTTAGCTGCGGGCACCAGGACGTACTCGGCGTAACCGCCGTCGAACGTCCTACCCATGCCGCCCATCAGGGCGGCGGCCTGAGTGCCGGCGTCGAACTCGCCACCGGGCGCTTCCACCACCACTCCGGTGGCCTCGATCCCGGGAATGCGCGGGAAGGATCCGAACGAGCCCAGTCCTCTGCGGAAATGGAACTCGGAGCGGTTGAGGCCGAAGGCATGGACCTTGAGCAGGACCCAACCCGGCGTAGCGACTGGTCGCGGAACGTCCCGGATGTTGAGAGCATCGGGCGCTCCGGGACCGTCGAGGACGATTGCACGCATCAACTCAGGCATGTTTGCTTGCTCCTTCTAGTTCGGTATCGTGATCGGTCACGACGGGCGACATACCCGCCGTCGACGGTGTTTGGTGCCGCCCCGCGGTTTCCGGTCCGCGGCGAATCGCCGGGATCGATGCAAGAGCGACGACGGCAATCAAGACGCCGGGGATCAGCGGCCACCCAGTGGTTTCGCTGAGCGCTTGAACGGCGTAGGGTGCAATGCCACCGAAGATGGTGGTTGCGATGGTTCCGCCGATCGCAAGGGCTGTGAGTCGGCCGCGAACATCGAACTGCTCCGGGATGGCGGAGGCACCGACTGCGCTAAGGCTTCCAGCCAGGCACGCCAGAACCACCACTGCCGCAACGGCCAGGGGTGCCGCGGATTGGCCTGCCGCGGCGAACATCGGAACCGGAAGAACCACAGCCCCTATCGCCAGGATGAGCAACGTCCGGCGCCGCCCGAAGCAGTCTGACAGCCAACCGGCCGCAGGCGATGCAACAACCACGACGGCGGCCGCGAGAGTCGCCAGTGCAAATGCGGACGATTCAGTCCAGCCTTGGAGCGAAACCAAATATGTGGGCAGGTAGATAATGCCGACATAGTAGGCAGCCGAAACGAGACCAGAAATGACGAAGGTGCGAACGATGGCCCGCCACTGGCGCCTGATGACCACAGGCATCGATTCCTTGTCTTTCTGTGCACTGCTCCTAACGAAGAGCGGCGTCTCCGGCAGGCGGGTCCTCAGAGCCAGAATCACTGCTGCGAGCACACCGCCCACCATGAAGGGGACCCGCCATCCCCACTCCTCCATCTGTGGCGAGGGAAGGGCTGCGATGGTGATGGCAGCGACACCAGCGGCCAGCAGCGCGCCAATTTCGCTTGCCGCAGCGGCGAGGGATGTCACCAACCCCCGTCTCTTAGGATGACTGCTTTCCAAGAGGTAGGTCATGACGCCCGTGTATTCGCCGCCCACGGAGAAGGCCATCACACAGCGGAGCACCAGGAGCCATACCGCAGCAGCGTCGCCAACCTGGGCATGGGTGGGCAGGAAAGCCGTGCCGATGGTTGCCAACAACATCAACGCCATGGACGCCAACAGCACGGGTCGCCGCCCCCAGCGGTCCCCCACGTAACCAAATACCAAGCCGCCCACCGGCCGCAGCAGGTAGGAAACAGCGAACGTTCCAAGGGCCATGAGGACGCCTGTAGCGCTATCACCGAAGAACACCCGGGACAGGACGGCGCTCAGATACAGGAACAGCGTGAAGTCGTACCATTCCACAACAGTTGAGAAGACAGCAATGGTGAGCCGTCCGCGGCTTAGGCCAGGCGGCGATGTGGCAGTTGCTGGTGATGTCGGCATGGGGAAGTCCTTCACAGGGAACAGGGATGGGCTTTACCTCGAACCGAGGCACTCTTTCATCGCAACGATACCTCGTTTCGATGTATTCCGTCAGGTAGTATGACGTTTGTGCTTGAACTAATGATCCTGGGATTCCTCACCAAGGGGCCGCTCCACGGCTACGAACTACGTAAGAAGATGCACGAGCTGTACGGCTTCGCCCGGGACATCAGCGACGGCAGTCTCTACCCCGCCATCACCCGGCTCATCAAAGCCGGGCTTGTGGAACGCCACGTGGAGAAGGGGAAAGCGGCACAACGCCACACTTTGGAACTGACCGGCGAAGGCCGTAAGGACCTTCAGTCGCGGCTTCGAAACGCTTCGGGCGGGGACATTACAGACCTTGGCCGCTTTATGGTGATCCTGGCGTTTCTGTCGGAACTCCCCGACGTCGCGGAGCAGCATCAAGTGCTCCAACGGCGACTGGAGTTCCTCGAAGCGCCCGCCAGTTTCTTCTATGAAGATGGACGGCCCATGCGAAAAGCGGAGATTACGGACACTTACCGCCAAGGAATGATTACCATCGGCCGGGCAGCTAGCCGCGCCGAGACCGCGTGGATTAAGGAAACCCTGGCCACATCGGCAACCCCACTCGATTGATGACTGGACCTGCCTTCATTTTAACTGACTGCGATTTCACCCGCCCCGCGCCCGCTTTGGCCGTAGCATCCGGCGCGCCGACGGTATGCACCTGGGCGTTCGCCTTGGTCAGCTGGGGCAAGGCCTGCTCATGAGGCAGACGACGGAACTCTGAGTTCAACCTGAGCGTAGGCATGATTTCGGTGGCAAGAATTCGATGGAACGCGCAGTCTCGGCAAACGTCAGGCCACGTAGCCCGATCTGCGCCATATAACGACTATGGCACAGCACCTCATGGACAGCGAAGATCTTCTCCACCACCTGCTGCGGGCTTCGTACCCCCACCTACATAGCCCCGACATTGGGCCCTCTCGACATCGCCTCACCCCTGACCAGGCAGGCCTCCCTCGTGTGTCGTTAGTCAAGATTATCGGCGCTGGTGATTCCAAAATCTGTGCGCCGGTGATCTGAATTCGCCGTCTAGCCAGCTTTGGGCTGGCATGTGAATCTTCTAACAGTGGCACGAACAGTCACCTCCGGCACGACGAGCCGGAGGCTGTTGTAAGCCGCTCTCTGAGCTTACGCGCACGAAAATTTGGAGTGACTCTGATGCAAGAAATCGATGTTCCTGTCTTGATTGTCGGTGCGGGACCAGCGGGTCTGACCACCGCGCTTGCGCTGCGTCAGTACGGGATCCAGTGCCTACTCGTTGAGAAGTATTCAGGTACGGCTCACACGCCACGCGCGCACATCATCAACCAGAGGACCGTGGAAATCATGCGGCACTTGGGCGTGGATAAGAACCTCATGGCGGTAGCGACACCTCCCGAGCTGATGCGCAACAACTTATGGATCACGACGTTGGCGGACCCTGAAGTCGGACGTCTCGAAGCGTGGGGGACCGGCCATGACCGTGCGGGCGAGTACGCTGCGGCAAGCCCGAGTCCGATGCTCAACTGCCCACAAACCGTCTTCGAGCCACTGCTGATGGACGCGGTACGGGAAGCCGGCTGCGAGGTGAGGATGCGGCACGAATTTGAGTCACATGAGGAAGCAGCGAACGGGGTCGATAGCATTGTCAAAGACCTTGAAACCGGAGAATTCCTCCGAATTCACTCGAAATACTTGGTGGGGGCGGACGGGGCCCGCGCCACGATCCTTTCCCAGGCCGGTCTCAAAGTTACTGGGGAAACGGCCATTGCGCACGCTCTCAACATCTGGTTCCGCGCGGACCTTACGAAGTACCTCGCACATCGACCTGGTGTTCTCGCATGGAACCTGGCTCCCGGACCGCTCCCCACGGGCCGTCTTGGAACACTCATATGCCACCGCCCCTTTACAGAATTTGTACTTGCCATCAACTACGATCCGGAACTCGAAGACATGACGGGATTCGATAACGAAGCAATGACTGCCCGGGTCCGCGCCGTCATAGGCGATAACGATGTCGAGGTTGAGATATTGGGGAGCTCTCCGTGGATCGTGAATGCCCAGGTTGCCCCGACATACTCGACTGACCGTGTCTTCTGCATGGGCGACTCTGTACACCGCCATCCGCCCGCTAATGGGCTAGGACTCAACATGTCCGTGGCAGATGCCTACAACCTGTCGTGGAAGCTGGCGTTGGTCCTGAAGGGCCAGGCCGGACCTGGCGTACTGGCCACGTACTCCGAAGAGCGTCAGCCGATTGGTGCAGCGGGGGTTGCCCGGGCACTGCAGAGCCGAAGGGAGTTCGCAGCCGTGTCCGATGCGCTCGGTTATGAACAGGGGCAAAGCGTCGCGGAGGGACAGCGACGGCTCGATGAACTCACCCAACCCGGAGCGGTCGGTGACCGGCGGCGCAGATTAATCCGCGAAGCCATTGCGCTGACAAACTACCAGTTCAATGCCCACGGCATCGAACTCGGATATCGCTACCGCGCTGGCGCGCTCAGTGATGATGACTACCCTCAGACTCCTCAAGCCGATGTTGATTCGCAACTCTACTATCGGCCCACGACGACGCCGGGAGCCCGTGTGCCCCACGCCCGGTTAGGCGATGGCGGTTCGGAATGTTCAACGCTTGACCTTGTCGAGGGAACGCGCTTTTGCCTGCTTACCGGCTTCGGAGGTGAAGGATGGCGTGAAGCGGCAGAGGCAGCAAGCGCCGCAACCGGCATAGACATCGATGTTCACCTCATCGGCGAGCCGGGGGGATTCCGGGACATTTACGGAGAATGGGCACTGCGGCGCGAAATTGGTGAGAGCGGTTGCGTTCTGGTGCGTCCGGACCGTCATGTTGCGTGGCGTTCTGAAGCGTACGTGCCGGAAGCGTCCCATGTCCTCACACGTGCGCTCGATCAGATACTTGCCAGGACTGCCGTTCCACAACTCATCGTCGGCGCGCACTGAACAAAAGGGCGGCAGCTAAGTCAGGCGACTTGACTGTAGGGTCCCGTGCGTCAAGGCGCACACCCGCCGACTGTAGGACCCAAGCAATACCCACCAAATCAAAGGAGATTGACGTGAAAATTGGACTGTTCTTTGCACCAGCCCACCCGCCGGAGCGGACCCTGGAGGTCGGCGGCTATAAGCGCATGTTCGACTGGGATCTGTCAGTTATCAAGCACGCCGATGTGTTGGGATTTGAAGAAATATGGTACGGAGAGCACTACACCCACATCTGGGAACCAGTCCCTTCGCCAGATCTCATCCTGCAAACGGCCGCGCGTGAAACAACCAACATCAAGCTTGGCGCTGGCACCTTCCTCCCGCCCTTCCATCACCCAGCCGAACTGGCTTCGCGTATCTCCTATCAGGATCAGCTCCTCGAAGGGCGCTATATGGTGGGATTTGGCGCAGGTTCGGTACCAAGCGACCTTAAGATGTTCGGCATCGATGGCTCCACTGGCGAGCATCGGGACATGAACCGCGAGGCGGTTGAAATCATCGTTAAGTACTGGACGGAAAAGGGACCCTGGCGCTACGAAGGCAAGTACTGGACGTGTGAGAAAGTCGCTCCGGATGCTTTCAGCATCGTGCCCGGCACGCTCGGGGATCACCTCCACCCGTTTCAGAGTCCACACCCGCCGATCGCAGTGTCGGGCCTCAGCCCGAACTCCCCATCGCTCGAATGGGCCGGTGAGATGGGGTACCTCCCTATTTCGCTGAACATGAATAACCGCTTTATGGCCGGACACTGGGAGACTGTCGAGCGCGGCGCGACGAAGGCCGGTCGGGTAGCGAATCGGGACGACTGGCGCATCGCACGCGAGGTATTCGTCGCCGACACGGACGAAGAGGCGCTTGAGAATGTGCGCAACGGTTTTTACGGCAGGTTCTACCGTGACCAACTGCTGCCCGTGTTTAAGAACCTCGGAGGATACGCAGACAACTGGAAGCATGACGACTCGGTAACCGATGACGAGTTGACGCTCGACTACCTTATCGAGCACATGTTCATTGTTGGTTCCGTCGAGACGGTAGCCAAGAAGTTGGAGGACATGCAACGGGAGTCCGGCGGATTCGGCACGCTTCTCGTGGAAGCCATGGATTACGAAGATCGGAAGGACGCCTGGTTCCGCTCAATGGAACTCTTGGCCACGGAGGTTCTTCCTCGCGTGAACGCCGCCGAACTGGCAACGGCTCGTTAGATGACCAACCTCGAAGCATCCCGGTGGCTGCACTCAAGGAAGCGAGTGCAGCCACCGGACGCGGTGCTCCGGAACTCCCGTTCACCCCTTCCACCCCCCCCCCGCAGACCTTGTCCAGAATTGAGAAATACCATGACTATCAACTACCAGATCGATGCTGCCTATCCGGAACCCAACTTCGATATCGCACAGCTTGCCAGCGTGGAGATGTTCTCCCCACGAGTGGATGAGAGCGTATGGTTCTTCACAGAACTTCTAGGCATGTCGGTGTCCGGCCGTGACGGTGACTCGGTGTATCTCCGAGCTTACGAGGACTGGTATCACCATTCGCTCAAGATTACGCATCGCCGCGAGCCTGGCATGGGCAGAACAACGTGGCGCAGCAGTTCCCCGCAAGCTCTTGGCCGACGCATTGACGCGCTTGCAACCAGCGGAGTGGCCGTCAACTGGCGAGAGGGCGATCTTGGACAAGGTCCTACCGTCGACTTCACATCGCCATCCGGACATTCCCATTCCATCCTTTGGGAGGTTGACTACTTCAGAGCATCCGAAGACCAAGCCTCACAACTGCTTAGCCGGCCGCAGAAGCGTCCGCTTAAGGGTGTACCCGTTCGACGGCTCGACCACGTCAACCACCTGGTCGACGACGTCACAGAAAACCGCCGATTCCTGCAGGATACGCTCGGCTTTCGTCTTCGTGAAAACATCGTGGTTCACGGACGAGAGGCCGCCGCATGGATGAGCGTCAGCCCCCTGGTGCACGAGATCGCCAACCTCGCCGACCGCACAGGCCAATCGGCTAACGGGCAAGGCGGCCTCCACCACCTCGCGTTCTGGTATGGCTTCCCGCAGCACCTGCTCGACGCTGCAGATATGTTCACCGACCACGGCCTGACGATCGATCTTGGGCCTGGAAAACACGGAGCGACCCAGGCGCAGTTCCTCTACGTATTCGAACCAGGCGGCAACCGAATCGAGCTGTTCGGCGACACGGGCTACCTGATCTTCGACCCCGCCTGGAAGCCACTCACGTGGACAGAGGACAACTTAGATAAATCGCTTATTTGGTATGGGTCACCCCTCGCACGCGAGTTCACCATCTTCAGCGACCCTGTAGCCGGCTGATGCCGCACGCTCAACAGGCGGGACCACCTGCGATCAGGCTGGCTGCGCTGTGATCTCGAAGATCAGGACAAACATACGGGATGCGGTTGCCCATATCCCTGACGGGGCAACCGTCATGATTGGCGGTTTTGGACGCGCCGGGCAGCCCATCGAGCTAATCGACGCACTCATTGAGCACGGCGTCCGTGATCTCACCATTGTGAGCAATAACGCCGGAAGCGGTGACACCGGTATCGCCGCGCTCCTCGCTGCAGGACGGGTGCGCAAAGTTGTCTGCTCGTTCCCGAGGCAGAGCGACTCGTGGGTATTCGACAGGTTGTACCGGGCAGGCGAGGTCGAGCTCGAACTCGTACCCCAAGGCAACCTGGCGGAGCGTATCCGTGCCGCGGGCGCCGGCATCGGCGCGTTCTTCAGCCCGACGGGCGTAGGCACGGAGCTTGCAGCCGGGAAGGAGCACAGGGCGATCGGCGAACGTGAGTACGTGCTGGAATACCCTATCCATGCCGATGCAGCGCTCATCAGTGCATTGCATGCTGACCGTTATGGCAATTTGGTCTACCGCAAGACGGGTCGAAACTTCGGCCCGATCATGGCGACCGCCGCAACCATCACAATCGCCCAGGTGGACACCTGTGTGGAATTGGGCGCGCTGGACCCTGAAAGCATTGTCACCGCCGGGATCTTCGTCGATCACGTTGTGGCTGTCGGCGAGCGGTCCTGGCTCGCGGACGGCCGCTTCGTCGGAGGAACTGACCCAACGGGGATTACCCTGCCGCTGAGCACGAAGGAGATATGTTGAGACGCCTGCCCACCCGCGAGGAACTCGCAGCTCGCATCGCTGAGGACATTCCCGAAGGGGCCGTCGTCAATCTCGGCATAGGGGCGCCCACCCTGGTGGCGAATTTCATCCCTGAGGGTCGGGAAATCATTTTTCATACGGAAAACGGGATGCTCGGCATGGGGCCTGCGCCGTCAGCCCGGCGGCTGGATCCCGACCTTATCAACGCCGGGAAGCAGCCGGTCACCGAGAGAGCCGGTGCAGCCTATTTCCATCATGCCGACTCATTCGCGATGATGCGCGGAGGGCATCTGGATTTATGTGTCCTAGGCGCATTTCAGGTTTCCGAAAACGGCGACCTCGCTAACTGGTCGACAGGGCAGCCCGGCGCTGTACCTGCCGTCGGTGGGGCCATGGACCTGGCTGTGGGCGCGAAAGAGGTCTACGTCATGACTGACCTCTTTGCCAGATCTGGTGAACCGAAGCTCGTCAACACGTGCTCATACCCACTGACGGCCCCACGCTGCGTCAAGCGTATCTATACCGACCACGCCATTTTTGACGTGACGCGGCATGGCTTCCGTGTGCGTGAGATATTCGGGGGGTTAAGCCCACATGACCTTGAAGCCAGGACCGGGCTGAAATTGCACGATTGACAACTCAAGGGCGCGCCTCTAGGGATCAGGAAGACACCTGCGTCCCGACAGATGTGCCGCACTCAATGTCCCGCATGATCCACCCTGGCCAAGGGAACTGCATGAGCAATACTGCGACTACTTCGTGGGATGCGCCGGCCATCCCGCAATCCCGCACCGTCATAGCCGTTGTCGTTGAATGGCGGGGAAAGCTCGCCCTGTTCAAGAGAAGCCACCGACTTGGTCACGACCAAGGCCTTTGGCACTGCATTACCGGGTTCATGGAAGAAGGAGCGTCTCCCCATCAACAAGCTGCGCAGGAACTCCTGGAAGAAACGGGTCTCCAAATGGAAGACTTGCTCGAGTTTCGTCAAGGACAAAAGCTCATTGTTATTGATAATCAGCAATTGCCCTGGATGATTCACACGTTCGTAGCGATCTCAAGCACGCGTCAATTGAGAATTGATTGGGAGCATGACGCCTACCGGTGGACTTCTGTGGGCAAGATCAAACGTTTCGCAAACCGGGTGTACTGGCTTGACTCGGTACTCGGTGCGACGGGGCACGTATCGGACAATGCAACCCGAGGCGCCCAACTACGCTCAAATTGATGGCTGCCTGCTGGCCCATGCAGCATAGGTGCCACTATCTGTGATATATTCCCGCAACGTCTAGGGCCTTGATGATGAGGTCATATCGGTTGCCGATCAGACGTTCATACAGAAGGAATCAAACATGGACCTACGGCAGCTCCGATATGTGATTGCTGTGGCCGAGGAAGGCGGCTTCCGCCCAGCCGCACGCCGGCTCTACACCGCACAACCACCCCTCTCCACTGCTGTCCAGCAGTTGGAGTCCGAGCTGGGCGTGAAGCTTTTCGAACGAAGCACCCGAGGAGTAATTCCGACGCAGGCGGGTTGGGCGTTTGTTGATCGCGCCCGCGAGATTCTGGCACAGGTCGATTCAGTGCGCGACGCCGTGCGGAACAGCGTTGGCGTTCATAAGACAATTCTTAGGGTGGCCGTGTTGAACGGGGAACTTGCTGCCGGTGAGCTCACCTCGCCGATCATTCAAGCCCTTCGCAACGGATTCGAGGGCGCGGAAATCGTCCTTCACGAGACGACGTTTATCGACCAGGTAGAGGCATTGCGCACCGGCGAGGTTGATATTGCTTTCGTCCGTCCCCCAATTTCCGGCACAGAATTTGTGGTTCTCCCCATCGCCCAAGAGCCCCGGTGCCTGATCGTCGGCAGCCAGCACCCGCTGGCTGAGGCCGGGCAATTGACTGCAGACGAGGTGCTGTGCTTACCGATGCTCGGCCTGTCTGCTCCGCCCGAGTGGGCCAAGACATGGCAGCTGGACGACCTAAGGGGCGGTTCGCTTCTCGACGCCTCTACTGGGCCGGTGCGCACGGTGTCAGGCGCCCAACTCGCGCTGACAACCAGCAATGCTGCCATAACTATGTCGAAGTCGACGACACGGCTGTCGCCATCGGCGGGCGTCCGTTCTCTCGAGGTTGAAGGCCTGTCGCCGTCGGTATTCGCCGTCGCCTACCGTCGTTCAGATACCCGGCGGATGACGCAGAATGTGATCGAGGTCGTTGCAGCAGCGGCGGGGCGGCATATACACCTTCTCCCAGAGGGGAAACTCCTGGTCTAGGGATTGCCACTTGGGGCCCACGCGGTTAGTCCGGGAGCCGGATGATCATTTTTCCGGTGTTGCCGCCGGCGTAAAGCAGACTTACCGCCCCCGGGGCACTCTCCAGCCCGTCGAGGACATGTTCGTGGTATCGTATCGCGCCACTGGCCAGAAGAGGGACGAGGCGGGCGAGGACTTCCTCAGACTCATGTGCATGGTCCTGAAGGAGGAATCCAGTCATGCTGGCACCCTTCGTGAGGAGATGCCGGTGAACGCGCGGGCCCAGGGGCCATGAATCCCACGACTCGATGGCTGCCGTTCCGCAGACCACCACACGGGCGCCATGTGCCAGGTGCTGCAAAACCGAATCACTGATAGGCCCGCTCGTGTTGTCGAAAAACACGCCGACGCCATCCCTGCATGCATTTTCAAGCTCCGCTTCGAACTCAGGTGTGCGGTAGTTCAACGCCACGTCGAAGCCGTATTCGTCAACGCAAACATCCACCTTCCGCTGGCTGCCTGTTATGCCGACGGTGCGGCACCCCGCCAGCCGGGCCAGTTGCCCGACGACAGAACCCACCGCCCCGGCCGCCGTAGAGACAACGACGAGTTCACCCGGAAGCGGAAAGCCAACACCAAATAACCCCAGCCACGCGGTGATCCCGTTGGCACCGAGCACACCCAGTGCAAGGGAGGCGGGCACCGAGGTGTTGACCCTGCGCACATCGTCGGTTTCGGAAACGAGCGAGTATTCCTGCCAGCCGAAGCGGCCGACCACTTGGTCACCGGGCTGAAGTCTGGTCTGGTTGCTCGCGACGACGGTGCCGACGGCTGATGCTCGCATCACGCCTCCGATGGGGACAGGTGCCGCGTAATTTTTCTCCATGCTGACCCAGCCACGCATGGCAGGGTCCACAGACAGGTATTGGTTTCTGACGAGGAGTTGGCCCGGCCCTGGATCGCCGATAGTCGACTGCTTAATGGCGAAGTGTTCCGGCCGAGGTATTCCGCTCGGTCGCTTTGCCAGGATGATTTGACGATTTGGTCGGTGCGCCATGATCCACGTCCTTCCACCTTGAATCTGGCCAGCGGCATTGCCAGCCTTAGTTGATTCTCTGGTGGGAGGAAGAGCGCGTCCAATACTTCTATCGGATCAGCCGGGATATCAGAACGGTGGCACCATCGTGATACGCGCGCGGTTGCAGGGCGATACGAAATCGCCGTCTAGTCGACTTTCCTGGCCCATGCGAGCCTGAAGCTGTCGACACGCCCGTCGACGGACGGCCGAGCCTTCCACGGTTGCTGAACTCAAAGGAGAGAACAATGACGATGACTACGTCCAGGACAAAGAAGTCGAAATTGCACACCGGGGATGGTGATCCGATGTTCGTACGCAAGACCTTTGCGCAGTTCCCCTCAGGTGTGGTTGTGCTTGCCACTGAACAGGACGGCCAGAAGCATGCCCTTGTCGCTTCTTCGTTCATGGTGGGGGTCTCACTAGAACCCTGTTTGGTGGCCGTCGCTGTGCAAAAAACGTCCGAGACGTGGACCTGGATCAAGAACAGTCAGTCAGTTGGCGCTTCCGTATTCAGCCAGGGTCAAGGAAGCCTTACGCGTCAGCTCGCAAGCAAGGACAGGGCTGCCCGCTTCGAAGAAGTTGCCGTCGAGGTGGACGACTCCGGCGCGGTGTACATCGAGGACGCTTCGCTTTGGTTCGAATGCGTGCTTTACAACGAACTGGACGCGGGTGACCACTGGATAGCACTCCTCAAAGTTACACAGATGGGGGTGTCGGACAATGAGCCGCTCATCTGGCATGGCGCGGGTTTCAGGGGCCTTGCAAAGCCAGACTCAATCGCCGCGTCGTAGCTTTACCAGCTCACGCCGATTGCTTCCCTGCGGCCTTGAGCGCCGGGCCACCGGCACACCGGACAACAAACCCAGCAGCACCACTCAAAGGAGAGAATCATGAAGCTCGGACTTTTCCTCATGACGGGCCACCGTCCATCACAATCCCAGGCCCCCGGCGGATACAAGAAGGGCTTCGAATGGGACCTTGAGATGATCAAGACGGCTGACCGTTTGGGCTTTTCGGAAGCGTGGGTGGGAGAACACTTCACGAACCTCTGGGAACCGCTTCCGTCGCCCGACCTGTTGATCCAAGCCGCATTGCGTGAGACCAAACAGATTGTGTTGGCGGCTGGGGCCCACGTTCCCGGTTTCCATCACCCCGCAGAACTCGCAGCGCGCATCTCCTACCAGGACCAACTGTTCGAGGGGCGCTACATGGTTGGAATCGGGTCGGGCGGAACTCCTACAGACGCGCAGATGTTCGGCATCGACATGTCCACAGGCGAGCACCGGCGGAAGGCAGCCGAGGGGCTGGAAATCATGCGAAAGTACTGGACTGAGGAGGGACCATGGCGCTTCGAGGGCGAGTTCTGGACCTGTGAGAAGGTCGACGCGGACGCTTTCGCTGCCGTCCCCGGTACGCTCGGCAACCACCTGAAGCCCTACCAGCAACCCCACCCTCCTATCGCTGTCGCAGGCCTGAGTGCAAACTCGGCCACCCTGAAGTGGGCAGGAGAGGAAGGATTGCTCCCGATTTCGCTGGGCATGAACACACGCTTCATGGCCGGCCAGTGGGATACATACAGTGCCGCGGCCGAAAGCCGTGGACGCACAGCAGACCGGAACAACTGGCGTATTGCCCGCGAGGTCGTGGTCGCTGACACCGACGAGGAAGCCCTTGATATGGCTCGCAATGGGTACTTCGGCGAGTTCCTCAACGAATTCCTTCTCCCCATTTTCAAGTTCCTGGGCTACAGCGAGAACTGGAAACACGACGACGCCGTCAATGCCGCTGATATTGACCTCGAGTATCTCCTGCGGCAGCAGTTCCTCATCGGATCGGTCGAAACGGTGACCGAGCAGCTGCTCCGTATGCAGGAGGAAACCGGTGGCTTCGGCACGCTTCTCATGGAAGGCGTCGACTACGAGGAGGACAAGGACCGATGGTTCCGCTCCATGCAGCTGCTGGCTGAGGAAGTGGTGCCCGCTGTAAATGCAGAACTGGCAAAGAAGGCCTCGCCTGTGGGGGCCGTGGCGTGAATCGTGCAGTCATAGATCCCACCACCGCAATTTGCAGAGATGATCAGATGCTTGGAACGGCAACTTCAAACTTTGAGCGAAGCTCAACACAGTACATCACGGTGTCTACGGGAGACATCCGCTACCACGATGTAGGCCAAGGACCAGTGCTCGTGCTTCTACACGGCAGCGGCCCCGGCGCGACGGCATGGAGCAACTTCGGTCCGAACATCATGGCGCTGTCCAGTCAGTTCCGGGTCCTGGCCATCGACATGCCTGGCTGGGGTGAATCCCATCCGATGCGGGTACGCGACCGCGACCATGCAGCCACCCTGGTTGAAATCCTCGACAAACTGAAAATTGAACGTGTCGCCGTCGTCGGGAATTCAATGGGAGCGGTTACCTCACTCGCGTTCGCGGCCCGGTATCCGGAGCGTGTCACCCACGTGGTAACCATGGGGGCCGCAATGGTCGGTCAGCGCATGTTGTTCAGTCCGGCCGATGGCCCCTCTGAGGGCTTAAAAGTCCTCTTCCAGGCCTACCGTGATCCCTCTCCGCAAAACATGGCGCGACTGGTCGACGTCATGACTTTCGATTCGGGCAGCAATTCGCAAGACGTTGCGATCGAACGATCGCGAAATACGCTGAAGTATCCGCATCATCGAGAGAATTTCGTTGCCGACCTCGACGAGCACCTGCCGATCATCCTCAAGCCGGCCAGCCAGGACGAGATCGCGCAGATCAAGGTGCCTGTCCTGTTAATACATGGCAGGGACGATCGCGTCCTGAACATCGAGCACTCGCTACGCCTGGTTGGTGCCATCGAGAATGCCCGGCTGGTGATCATCAACCGGTGCGGCCATTGGGTGCAACTGGAGCACGCCGATGAATTCAACCGAACCGTGGCCTCATTTGTTGCTCAGCCATAGCATCTGCCCTGCGGGGCCGCAGCGCGATTCAGCTGTCTCAATTCGGCGTTCCACAACCCGCAAATCAAAACATGAATGGAGGTTCCTGTGAGTCGCACCGCAAAGACCGTCTTTGAGCGTTTCGCTGACGAACTGCTCCAAGCAACCCAGTCGCTAGTGCCCGTAGCTCCGTTACGGGACCGGTTCGAGGGAATGACGCTGGCCGATGCATACAGCGTCCAGACTGCGCAGCTCGAAAACCACATCGCTACCGGGCGGGTGCTGGCGGGACGGAAGGTGGGTTTGACGTCCTTGGCCATGCAGAAGCAGCTCGGGGTGGACTCCCCGGACTTCGGGTTCTTCTTTGAGGACATGGTGCACCATGATGAAGCTCAAATTCCGGCGGCGCAGTTCATTCAGCCCAAGGTGGAACCGGAACTCGGTTTTGTGCTGAAAGAGTCCCTTCAGGGCCCGGGTATCACGGTGGAGCGGGCCGCGGCCGCCATAGGCGCCCTTTACCCGGCCATCGAAATCATTGACTCCCGGATCAGGGACTGGGACATCAAACTTGTCGACACGATTGCCGACAATGCCTCCTGCGGGGCTATCGCTGTCGGTGCACACCCGCTGGCGCTGGACCCTGCCGATCCCGCAGCCCTTGTGGAGGTCACCTGCTCACTGGTGATCGACGGGGAAGTCACCGGCACCGGCACCGGCACCGATGTCATGGGTCACCCCCTTGCGCCGTTGGCCTGGCTGGCCAATGTGCTGGGCGAGCGGGGCGTGGCCCTTGAGGCTGGCCAGCTGATCCTGCCCGGCTCCTTCACGGTGGCCATGCCGGTCGTAGCCAACAGCACGGCGACCGCGGACTTCGGACCGCTGGGCTCACTGACCATTCACTTCACAGACTAAGGACACCCCATGGCCAAGAAAACAGCAGCCATCGTCGGCTCAGGAAACATCGGTACTGACCTGATGTTCAAAATTATGCGACGCAGCACCAACGTCGAAGTCAAGTACATGATCGGCGTGGACCCAGCCTCCGACGGGCTCGCCAGGGCCGCCCGGCTGGGCATCACTACCTCCGCCGAGGGTGTTGACTGGCTCCTGGCCCAGGATGAGCTCCCTGACTTCGTCTTCGAGTGCACCTCCGCGAAAGCGCACGAGGTCAACGCCCCCAAGTACAAGGCCGCCGGGATCCACGCGATCGACCTGACACCGGCCGCGGTTGGCCCGTACCTCTGCCCGGTGGTGAACCTGGACGCGCTCGAGGACGTTCTGAACGTGAACATGATTACCTGCGCCGGGCAGGCCACCACCCCGATCGTTGCCGCGATCTCGTCCGTGGTACCCGTGGACTACGCCGAGATCGTCGCTTCGATCGCTTCCAAGTCCGCCGGGCCCGGCACCCGGGCCAACGTGGACGAGTTCACCGAAACCACCGCCAAAGCCCTCGAAGAGGTCGGCGGCGCCAAACGCGGCAAGGCTATCATCATAATCAACCCGGTAGAACCACCCATGATCATGCGCAACACCGTCTACGCCGCGATTCCCGCCGACGCCGCCGAACCTGGCGAGCTGCAGGACAAAATCACGGCTGCGATCCACGACGCGGTCACCAAGATTCAGGACTACGTCCCCGGCTACTCCCTGCGCGTGGATCCCCAGTTCGACACCCCCCGGGAGGACTGGAACGGCAACGGCAGGGTCGGTGTCTGGGTCCAGGTCAAGGGCGCTGCTGACTACCTGCCTGAATATGCCGGGAACCTGGACATCATCACCTCCGCCGCGACCCGGACAGCTGACCTGCTCGCACAACGCGTGGACGCCACCAACCTGCCAACACCCGTAGGAGCATAACCATGACCGCGACAAACCACCTGCGCGTCCGCCTGACCGACACCACCCTGCGTGACGGCTCCCACGCCATGAGCCACAAATTCACGGAAGAACATGTCCGTGCGATTGTCCGGGCCCTGGACGAGGCCAAGGTCGAGGTCATTGAAGTCACCCACGGTGACGGGCTGGGCGGGTCCTCCTTTAACTACGGGTTCTCTCTGACCCCGGAACTGGACCTGGTCCGCGCCGCCGTCGATGAAGCGAGGAACGCCAAAATCGCGGTCCTGATGCTCCCGGGTCTGGGCACCATCCACGATTTGAACCAGGCTCACGAGGCCGGCGCGTCCGTGGCCCGCATCGCCACGCACTGCACCGAAGCCGACGTCTCCATCCAGCACTTCCAGAAAGCCCGCAAGCTCGGCATGGAAACCGTGGGTTTCCTCATGCTCTCCCACCGCACGACACCGGAAACCCTGGCCAAGCAGGCACGCATCATGGCCGACGCAGGATGCCAATGCGTCTACGTCGTCGACTCCGCCGGCGCCCTCATCCTCGAGGACGTCTCGGAACGCGTCTCCGCGCTCGTGACCGAACTCGGCGCCGACGCCCAAGTCGGGTTCCACGGCCACCAGAACCTGTCCTTCGGCGTCGCAAACTCCGTCTACGCCGCCCGCGCCGGAGCCCAGCAAATCGACGGGACGCTCCTGGCCCTCGGCGCCGGCGCCGGGAACTCACCCACCGAAGTCCTCGCCGCCGCCTTCGAACGCCTGAACATCCACACAGGTGTCGACGTCCACGGCGTAATGGCCGTTGCCGAAGACTTTGTCAAACGCATCATTACCCGCATGCCCATCATGGATCGCGCGTCCATCATGCAGGGATACGCAGGGGTCTACTCCTCCTTCCTCATCCACGCCGAACGCGCCGCCGAGCGCTACGGCATCCCTGCATGGCAAATCCTCGAAGAAGTGGGCAAAGCCGGCTACGTAGGCGGACAAGAAGACATGATCGTCGACGTCGCCGTCCAACTCGCCTCCGGCGCACGCGTCGCGTAGATGCCCGCATATGACGCAGGACAAACTGGCCTTCGACATCATCAGCCGACCCCAAAGTTTGGCTTTGGTCGCACCGCCTTTGAAGGCATCAAAAAGGCGCTGGCAGATGGAATACCCTACTGGGAGGACGCGTTCTCGCCGTAGGAGCCACCAACCGCACGCAAAACGGGCTTTCGCGCAGCGCAGCGTCCCCGTTTTCAGGATTATGAACACTTTCAACCGATTTGAGGAGCGCATTTCTGTTGCAGGACAGGGCTAATCTGGTCACCCGGGGAGGAGAGGGCATCGGCCTCCGAAGCCCGCACACTCTCGGAGCAAGGCAGCAACATTGTCCGTGCCGACGTGGATGCCGCAGGACTGGAGCGCGCCGCTGCACTCCCGGGAAGGGCGTTGTGACGGTCGTCTATGATGTGAACTCAGCAGAGGATGCCCCCGCTGCGGCAGGTGCCGCCGTCGATACATTCGGGTCCATCATCAACGTCCCGTCCCTCTCGGGCAAGGTCGGCACGACCCGTCAGACTACCTACAGCCGCCGAGAAGGCGGGATCATTGACCTGACCAAGATGGTCGCCGAAGAGCTCGCCTTCGCCGGCATCCGCCTTAATGCCGACCAACCGGACATCATTCGGACCGAGTTGGTCGATTCACTCCGCCCGAACGTGCTGGAAGAGAAGCTCTCCGAGTTCCCACTGACCCGCTTCAACGAGCCTGATGAAGTAGCCAGCGTGGTGCTGTGCCTCACCAGCTATATGACCGGAACGGTCCTGGCAATCACGGGCGGTCGGCATGCCTAAGCGCTTCGAAATACTCATGCCCCTCCGCTGGTCCGACCAGGATGTCAACGGGCACATCAATAACGCCCGCATCGTAACGCTGATGGAGGAGGCGCGTGTGCGGTGGCTCAACATCAAGGCGGCCGCTGACGGACTGGACTCGTTCCGATGCCCCAAGGTGGTGGCTTCGCTGAACGTCGAGTACAAGGTGCCCGTCCACTACGAGGGTGAGCTCAAGCTGATGCTGGACATCTCCAAGGTAGGCAACGGGTCCTTTACGGTCCGCCATACCGGTATACAAGAAGGCGCCACTGTCTTTACGGGCACCACGGTGGTGGTCCCGCTGGACCCAGAATCGAACCGCCCGCGGAGTCTCACCGCTGCTGAAGCGGCCTACCTCGCCCGGTACGCAGAGACGGCGTCAGTGGCAGGTCAGCCCCGCCTGCCGCCGTCAAGCGAGAGCTCTGCGCCCATGACGTAGCCGCCGAAGTCACTGAGCAAGAACATGCTGGCGTCCGCTAATTCATCTTTCCGTACCCGGCGCCCCAACGCGATGTTGGCCAGATGCGCGTCGGTCTCCGCTTAGGTTCCGTAAGGAATTCCCGCGTGGTACGTCCCCGCGCCCGGGTACTAGGTTTTCAGGCAGTACTTGCCGCCGCGAGCGTCTACGAAAGCCCACTAGAAGTTCTAGGATTAGACGAGATTAGGTCCACCACTCCTGTTCTCATTAAGTCGTGTGCCGCTCCGTACAGTCCCCGTGGCAATGAAGCAGACGCCAATCTGACGTCAGATCGATAGTCAAAGAACTGCAGCCTAGGGTGTGGCACTCGCTTCGTAGGTAGGCGCTTCAGAAGCTCTTTGCCCAATCCTAAACTTCCGGGGGCCAGGGTGACATATGGCCCTTATCGGCTTTTGTCTCGTTCATTGAGGTTTTAGTCGGGCGGTGACAGCGAACTGCAAAGCTTTCGGCGCTTTAAACCCCTTTCGCCATCATCTGTTGGTCTAGCTGTCCAGACCAACTCCCATTGCACAAAAGCCACCGAGCCTAATGAAGAAGGAGCCTTTCCGTGGCAATCATCCAGACAGTGTCTGGATGATTGGGCGTAGAGAGAAAGAAACTCATCACTCATAGCTTGGAACTGCCGTCCTATAAATAGGAACGGGCTATAGTCTCTGGCACGTTATGCCCACTACTTGAGCCTCAGCCAACGGCTCCCTCGAAAACAAAACGCGCCTAATGGCAGTTTCCTGGTTCCACAGGCCCCGTTTCTAACAGACAGGCAGCCGCGTCGCCACAATGCAAATACCCACCGGCTATGACGATCTGCCCTCACGAACGTGCGCCGCCACTCTACTCACACCTCTGGCATCCAGGGCCAGCGGGCCGGAAAATCATGCGGAGTGTGCGCGCAGCCCACATGAACTGGTGTGAACAAGCAGTGCCCCGGAAGCCAAACAATCAGCGAGCAATCCGACAGCGGCCAAACCTTAGACCGGCTCCTAACCGAGCTACGATCGCAGTCCTCCGAACTAGAACGCTTGCATGCCATCTACGACGAACTGGAAACCAGAAACGGCCTCCTGCACAACGAAGTCCTCCGCCTAAAGCGTGCCCAACGAACTAATGTTCAAGACCTCGCCCGGTTGGCGGCCGTCTTGCTTCAAGTTTCAAGAGCAAAAGGCGTGGCCCTCGACGCCGCCACGCTCGACATCCTCCGACGGCGAGGCTGGCTGCCCACCAAGAACCGAACCGGAGCAGCACGGCCATGACCATGTCCATCGCCAGGCTCTCAGTCAGATCAGGACTCAAGTACCTCTTCAAATCCACGATGCTGGACGACTTCTCCCCTACTCCCCAAGACACAATCAGCTATTACGTGAAAACCGGAACACCTCAGGGTCGTTGGATGGGCAACGGGCTCAGCGGCGTTGCTCGGACACCTGGAGATAAAGTCAATGAATCTGATGCTCGTTCCATTTTCCAAGACGCGGCCCACCCCGACAGCAATGAACCGCTGGGAAGGCCCCACGGGCAGCCGCCGATCAACCAAGAGGCCAGCAACAAAGAAGCGACGAAGCACGCCGTGGCCGGCTTCGACCTCACCTTCAGCGTCCCGAAATCCGTCTCCACACTGTGGGCCCTCAGCCCAAGACACCTCCAAGAACTAATCCTGCAGACCCATCACGAAGCCGTCGAAGCAACGCTTGCCTGGATGGAAGAGCAAGTCATCAACACGAGATCCGGGCGGAACGGAGTTGCACACGTCGGAACTAGAGGAGTGATCGCAGCATCATTCGACCATTGGGAATCCCGCGCCGGCGACCCTCAGCTCCACACCCACCTTGTCATCGCGAACCGAGTCCAGCGCGTTACGGACGGCGCTTGGGTCACCTTAGATTCTCGGTCCCTATACAAAGCCGTCGTCGCTGCCAGCGAACATTACAATGGACTCCTCTTTGATGCCTTGCACACGAGTCTCGGCGCAGAAACCGACATCCGAACCCCAGCGCAAAACACACACAATCCCAGCCAGCAACTCACTGGCATCGCCGAAGCCCTTGTCCGCGAATTCTCCAACCGATCAAGGCTCATCGACATCGAAACCGATCGCCTAGTCAAGCAGTGGACCACGGACCACGGGGCTCCCCCGACAGCGACGACCATCGTGAAATTGCGCCAGCAATCCACCCTCTCGACCCGCACTCCCAAGAACGCTTCGCCGTCACCACTAAGAACGCTGTCCGCACAATGGCGAGATAGAGCAAAGGCCAAAGGTTTCGATCCCGAGTCCGTCGTAGCCTCCACTATTCGGCGCTCCCGCTCACGTCCGTTCCGCGTCGGCGACTTCGCACCCGACTGGATTGACGCCGTCGGTCTCGTCACCCGACAGCGTGTGGCGGCCAAACGCTCAACCTGGAATCGCTGGAACCTGATCGCCGAGGGTGAGCGTGCGTGCGCTGAGATTCGCTGCGCCTCCCCCGCCGACCGCAACGCGCTGATCGACGCCGTGGCCACCGCGGCAGAGCGTCAATCCGTGCCACTCAACCAGTATCGGTACACCGTCGCCACGGATGCGCCTGATGATCTGCGGTTCGGCGGGCGAAGCGTCTTTGATTTCCACGGGTCGCGCCTCTACACGGATGAGTCGACACTCGCGTTTGAGGACCAAGTCCTGGCGGCGAAGAACGACGACGACGGCCCGGCTGTTTCGGTCGATCTCACCTTCCAGACGCTCACCTCTTACAGAAACGGCGAAGGGTCGCCCCTGCACGATGACCAACTGACGGCAGCGTCGGATGTCCTGCTGAGCTCCAGCCGGCTCGACGCCATCGTCGGGCCGGCCGGGACCGGGAAGACGACGACCCTTGGCGCGGTCAAAGCAGCATGGGAGGCAACGCATGGGATGGGCAGCGTCATCGGCCTGGCGCCTGCTGCTGCGAGCGCCGAAGTTCTCGGCTCGGAACTGCGCATGGTGACTGAGAACGTCGCGAAGTGGTTGCATGAATCCGTAGGGGCTGGTACAGCCCAGCGCGCAGACCGATTTTTCCAGGCGGACGATCGACTACGTAGGGCAGCCGGCCCCCTGGGCCGCCCATTCGTCAACAGGCTTCAACAAGAAGTAGCCTGGCTGGCCGCCGAGCAATCCCAATGGCGATTCCACCCCCAACAGCTCGTGATTATCGATGAAGCCTCCATGGTCTCAACTCTTCAGCTCGCAGCGCTGGTCCGCCAGGCCAGGGAAGCGGGTGCCAAGATCCTCTTGGTTGGGGATCCCGCCCAGCTCGATTCCATCGATGCCGGCGGTGTGCTTGGGTGGCTTGATCGGCATGGCAAGGCAGCCCGGTTGAGTACGATCTGGCGTTTCAAGAATACGTGGGAACGGTCCGCCTCCCTCGGACTACGTGAGGGACATCCGTCTGTGCTCACAGACTATGAGAACCACGATCGCATCAAACATGGCCACTACTCGGACATGGTCGACCGCGCCTACTCCGCATGGCACACGGATATCCTGGCTGGCCGTGTCTCGGTCTTGATAGCTCCTGACAACGAGACCGTCCAAATGCTCAATGAACGGGCCCAAGCCGACCGAGTAAGCCTGGGCGTGGTAGACGCAGAACGTACTTTGGTCCTTCGGGACGGGCTTCGTGCTGGTAGTGGCGACATCGTTATTGCCCGTCGGAATGACAGATCCATTAGCGACGATCGAGGTGAGTTCCTCCGCAATGGGACGCTCCTCGAAGTCAAGGGAGTCGATAGACTTCACGGTGCTCTGCGGGCGATGCGGAAAGACACCGGAGCGGCCCTACTCTTGCCGCGCATCTATGTGGAGACGTCCATAGAGCTGGGCTACGCTACAACTGCCCATCGAAGTCAGGGTCTCACCGTAGACACAGGCCACACGGTTGTAACCCCCGGCCGCCTGACGCGCGAGCTGCTGTACGTAAGCATGACCCGGGGGCGGTACTCGAACACTGCCTATGTGAGCGAGAACGACCCAGACGAGGACGAGATCCTGGATCCGAGTGCCCGTTCGAGCTGGCGGGTGATCCTGGGCGAAGTCCTTGCTGGTGAAGGTGCGGAGCGAACCGCTCACGAGGTACGGGACGCCGAACGGCAGCACGCCGACAGCCTCGAACGTCTGAGCCGCGAGTACGATTACCTGGCTCAAATCGCCGCGGGTTTTGAACTCGCAAAGGCTATAGACGGTCTAATGCCCGGCCGCTCCGAGACGATGAGAGAATCCCCCGCATGGGGCGCCGTCATCTCTGCCTGGCGACGCGCCTGCAATGTCAGTCGCCCCGGAGCCCTACGGGTCTTGCGCGCGAGTTTGAACTCCGAGGCCAGCACCCGGGACCTAAGCGCAGTTGCCCACGCTCGCTTACGCTCATTCTGCTCGACGATGCCCCTATCACCCATAGATCCGTTGACTGAGCAAATGACAATCGACCGACCAGACCTTGAAGCGCTGCTGGACCAAGTACGACAGCGGATTGGGAACCGTACGGAGCACGTCGCCAACGGAGCGCTACTTGATGAGCCTGGATGGGCCGCGGAATTGCGCCAGGACATGGTGGCGGGGGAAGATCCGTTCGAGTTGACCACGTTGATTCGAGAGGTGGCCGTCTACAGGGATCGTTGGGGTGTCGATAGGGCAACACTCCCCCTCGGTCCGACTCCGGCGAACTGGGACTGGGAGCAGCGCGCGCAGTGGGACTACCTGCAGCGAGCAATCGGCCGATTTGTCACAGGACAGCCAGAGCTAAAAGATGTCCGCAACTCGTATGAGTTCGACTCCCTAATAAGCCTGACAAGCGCTGGATGGCAGCTTTAAACTGGGTATTGGAGCAAGTATGCAGATGAATCCAGTCCTCAAGCCGAGAGTAGCGACACCCGCTCTGATTGTTGCGAGCGCAGTGACGGTGGTGCTTGCCGTGATCCTGACGGTTCTATGCCTCACGCTTTCCGGCACGGCCTGGTTGCTAGTCGCTCTCACGACTCCCTGTGTAATAGTGCTGCTTTTCTGGGTCCAACGCCTCCGCGGCCAACGGCACTGGCAGGACGAAACAGCGGAACAATGGAAGCGGTTCGAGAGCCTGAAGGCGGCCGCTGGGACCACAACCGAGGTCACAGTTCTGACGGTAGACGCTCTGGAGCCGACAGGCTCCTGGATCACCATCCAATGGAATAGATTCGACTACATCCAGCCGGCTTGGATCGAAGCACTTCCCGAGCCCATCTGGCCGGGATCTGTTCTGCTGATTCGGCCAGATCCAGCGCAAGTGCAACCGGGAGCTCCATGGCCTTCGACCTACCGCATCAGCGGCGACCAAGTCTTAGCGTGGGCGCCGCTCGTCTAGTCGTTGCGTCCGCGAACTCCGGCGGCGGTTCAACCACTTAGTAGTTCCGGCCATACCCAGTTAAAGCCGATATCAGGAACCTACAGTGGCCGCCCCCTCCACGATTCTGCGTCCACACGCCTAACTTGGCCAGCGGGGAACCACTCAACGTGATACACCCGTCGGTCATCAACCCACTCAACCAGCCCAAAGGTCCTCGTGTATTTGATCGCCCGACCATAGATTTCCCCCACCCGTACCAGCGGCTGACTCCCAAGTTCCAGTTCAATGATCTGGCCGTCGTCAGGTCTGGGGTGGCTATTGTCGGCGTCTATCTGGGCCATCATGCGGGCGAAAGCTATGGAGTCTTGCTTTGGTCTCATACAAACAAGATTAGAACATACATTCGAATAGGCGTCTCGCTCCCACGAAAGAGCCCACGCCTCAACGATCGAGACGTGGGCCAGGAACGGCGAAGACGGATCAAACTGTCATGTCATTCACCGGTGCTCCGCCTAAAGGGGACGTCACCACCGGCGGCTTCGTGGTCACGTTGTACACGGGCCACCCAGTCGCCGTCGTGGCTTGTGGCCCGCTGGCCTCCATGGCAGCCTCGGGTTCGGCGACTGCTCGCGCGGAGCGTTGATAGGTCGCCGTACCAAACCGAAGATCCGGGCCGATGGTGTCAGCGATGATCCGCCGGGCTTCGCGTCGTTCCCCGTCCTTGTCGTAAGAACGGAACTCAAGCTCTCCCGACACCGTCACGGGGTCACCCTTCTTCAGTGAAGTCGAAGCGTTCTCCGCGAGCATCCGGAACGCAGACACGTTGTGGAAGACCGGTTCGCCATCTCGCCAAGTGCCATCTGGGTTCTGAATCCGCTGGTTCACGGCAACGCGGAGCTTCGCGTGCGGAGTACCGGATTCCCCGATGGTCAGTTCGGGATCTGCGACCAGGTTCCCCGCGATAGTGATGGGGATCTTTGTATTCATGATGGATTACCTTCCGTAGTCGACGGGCCTCTCCCGACGGACATCTGCGCGTTCAGGGACCAGCAATTTCGGGACCAGTCAAAGAAGCATTCGGTCCAGGGACACCGGCATACGTCGGATTGTCCGCAATGGACCGGTCAGCACTGGCGCCAGCGAACTTCCCCCCGAACCCAGGAGGATCCGAGACCGCCAGGATCCCCTTGGTAGCCCCGGTCACCCTCCCCAACACCGACTTGGCAATGTCGACGCGCGACGACGGCATCCAACCTTCTGAGGAGTCGTGCTTCAAGTCCTTCTCCGCACGGATCACAGCGTCGGCCCAGCCAGCAAGATAGGACGCCGACTGCGCTCCTCGATCGATGCCGTGCGCCCGCAGGACGGTATAGGCAACCGATTCAGCTTCCACTTCGGCCAAGCCGCGATGGTTTACGCTGCTTCCATACAGTCGCCCCAGACGGTCGTCGGGCCCATGCAACAGAACATGTCCGAGTTCGTGGGCAAGAACCGCTACCCGCTCCTCGTCGTTCATCCAGGCACCAACTTGAATTCGACGAGCATCAAAGTCGGTATAGCCACTGGTGTAGCCGTGTTGAAATCCCGACACCTCAACCCGGAAGCTGTGTTCCTTCGCAACCTCCCGCAGGGAACTCCACAAATCACCCACGTCCGCCCCGCCGTGAGCATCCGGGCGAGGCACCAGCAGCGGCGTGCCCTCCGTTTGAGTAACGTCAAAGACAGCCTGCCCACGCCAACCCGTGATCACGTTCTTCTTGCCCCTGCTGACAGCATCATCAGGTGCAGCCTGATTCGCTGGCAGGAGCTTGCGCTGTCCGTCAGGCAAAATCAGTTCCTGCATCGAGGCCGTCCGGGGCGCGATAACCCAGAGCGCGTGCTCTCCCCGCAGAACCGTTCGCCCATGCCGGGCCCACTCTTTGTAGCCGGCCACCAGCGTCGGCTCTTGTGTACCGCGCTGTGCCATCTGCATCATCAGCAGGGCGACGTTACCTCCGGAGTACCGCCACAGGGTTGCGGACGCGTCGAGCAGAACTTGCCAGCGCATGGGCGAATCAATGGCTTCTTCAAGGGCTGCATGGAGTCCCCTGGTCAGTTCGGCTATGCGTTCCTCGGGTGACAGGCGTACGTTCGACGCCGGTGCGGCGGCTTCCGATGCCCCGCTTGCGTCAGCATTTACTTCAGATGCAGAGGCCACGACAGCCATCCTTCGTGCTTCTAGACGGCCCCCAAGAAGGGATCACCTATTCATGTCGAGTGAACGAAGCAACGGCATGACGAAGTCAGCTGCGGGTCTGATGGGTGTCTAGCTTCCAGTCCTCGAAGTCTGGTGCGGGCGGCAGGATCCTCATGACCGGCTCCTTATGGCTCTGCAGCCCCACGCACCCGGCGGTCCGCGTGTGGGTTCGGAGACGCTCGACGCCGTGTGGCAGCCTCTCGTGGAACGCCAACGGCCCGAATCCCGAGTCATCGGACGTGAAAGAAGCCGCTTCCGCCCGCTGAAGCGCATACAACTCGGCCACAATCTCCGAGTGCCTCCACCAGCAATCCGGCACCACCGACGTCGTCAGCTGATAAGAGGCAACGAACCACCGCACCCAGTCAAAGAGGCTCTGCCACACCACTTCCGCCTGCGCCGACGACATGTCCCGCCAACGATGGGTCAAGCCAGCGTTGCGCGGCGACGGCTGGTACGAGGAACGGAACAGTTCCGCCGTTAGTTCGTCATCTAAGTCGGATACCCGTCCCACCTCGAAGTCAGAGTCATCCGCCTGCGTGCTCATGATCAGCCTCACTGTCTGCTGCCTGCCTACTCAGATGGCCAGCAGCCAACTCTCGCTCGGTCGCCAGCTTCGAACGACCAAGCTCAGCGGCATCCTTACGCTTATGCCAGTCACGCAAGTCCAAGAGAATCGGCCTCGTTCGTCGGCCTAGCATGAGCGCCGTACCAACAGGAAGCCTCCGTATTTCATCCAAGCGAATGACCGGGCTCTCCCTGATCTGCTCGCCGTCCTGACGGCCCTGCGAGGACCATGACCGGGTGTTCAGGATGAGACTCCGCTCCCCCAACAGGCCTGCCAGCGAGCGCAGATCACGCTCATCCGAGCCTCCACCGAAAATCACCTTGATGATCGCCGAATCCCAGATGGTGGCCGCTTCCTCGATCGACCATCCACTCCGCGCCTGCGACAGTGACTGTAGGACCACAAGCGTAGAGATGCCAATACCGCCGCCGTCAGAGAGCACCACGGGCAGACCGGGCCACGGAGACAGATTCGCGATTTCATCGAGGATCAAAGAAAGCGGCGGATCGAGTCGGCCTCCAGATGCGATGAAGGCCAGCTCTCGCGCGGCGTTATCGATGTCGTCGATCAGAGCGGACAAGTAGGGGCCAGCGGCCGCCGCTCCAGAGCGTGTGCCAATAAGGTAGAGCGTCCCCCGCTGCCTGATGAAGCTCTTGGGATCAAACTCCTGAGCCTCGTCCTCTGGGTTCAGCGCCGCCAGCACCCTCGGAGATGAAAGCGGGGCCACTGCGGCTGAGACGCCAATCCAAGAGTTGGAAGTGTTCCGTGGGTCGTCTTCCAAGATCCCCATCAGATCCGCCTGCCACCCCAACGCCGCACCGGACCGCCCCAGAATATCCAGCGCCTCCCTGGCCAACACTGGACTGGACGACCATCGACGGAATGCCGCGATGCCCTCGCCTGACAACGCAGCCGCATGGAGCAGACACTGCAGCACGATCAGCGAGCGCTTTTGCCACGCGGCATTCTCGCCCTTCATCTCGGTGTCCGCGGTGATGACGAGGGCCCGCCGGGTTGCAATGTCCGGGTCACCACACCCACGTACCGGTGACCAGCGCAGAGTCGATGGCAGACCCGACATGCCCTGAGGGTCAAAGACCGTCACTGGCCGGCCCTCAGACATCCGCGCTCGCATCGTGACCACCAGATTGTCCGCTCGCGTGGATGTGGTGACAACAGCACCGGGCGCGTCAAGAATCGCGTTGATGACGACATATAGGCCCTTGCCCGATCGAGGCGCCCCCTGAATGACCATCGACTCTTCCGTGGAAACATGGATGGTCACTCCACGAGATCGCCCAAGTGTCCACGACACATCGTGAATGCTCGGCTTGGTGAGGCCTGGCCGAGTGTATTGCCCACGCTTGCGAACCGCCCTGGCTCCGAAGTCCCGAAGTATCTCCGCCCGGCCAGCTACCCCATCCCTGCTCAGGATGTCCTGCCGCAGCCAGGCGCCGGACTGCTTCCAGGTTCTCCACGCGAAGGCCGCAGCGACTGCGAGCGCCGTTAGCAACGTGAGAACGACGCCCACAATCCACCACACCGCAGCCATGTCTATAGTGCAGTGTCGGGAGGTACCAATAACCCAATCCTGACGGCCGGCAAACAGGCCAACACCTGAAGCGGGGTTGAAGAACGACGGCGGCCTGCCGCCGCAGTGCCCAGCGCCGGCAAGACTAGCGGCCGCTTGGACCAACATGCAGAAGGCCATGTAGCCGGTCAGCGCCCAGAGTCCGGCCGAGACCAGAGGGCTGCTGCTACCCGATCTCGTCCTCACAGGTGCATCCGGTCATCAGTGCCAAAGACTTCCAACTCGTCCGTGGTCACTCTGTTCGCGACGATGAACGAGCGGTTTCCAACCTTCCAGAGCCCGACGCCCTTGGGCAGGTTCTCAACATGCTCGCACTCAGCTTCGGTGAGACCCAAGGCTTCCTTGGTCAGCCGCATGGCATCATGCTTCTGGCGATAGATGATGCGGGTATCCGCTTCCGTCAGCAGGCCTAGCGCCTTCTGACGGTGGCCACTAGTGCTGTCTCCGATCTCATTGAGGTCAGCCACCTTGTGCATGATGAGGAGGTTCGCAATCCCGTAGGTTCGCGCAAGACGCCATTGCTCACTCATTTTGGCCAACATGTAGGGATCGGCGAGCATCCGCCAACCTTCGTCGTACACCACAAGCCGCTTGCCGCCGTCGGGGTTCGTCACAGCCGCCTCCAGCCAGGTGGCACTGCAGGCAGCGGCAAGAGACAACGCCTGCTCGGACGCACCGATGAGTGCGGATGTGTCCATGACCATCATTGGTGCGTCGGCGTCGAAGGCCACCGTGGACGGCGCATCGAACATGCCTTCCAAGTCACCCGAGACTGTGCGCCGCAGCGAGTGACTGACTGAGGCTCCACCGTCCTTGCCAACAAGGGCGAGCGTTTCTGCGGAAGGACTCATTAGGTGGTCAAGCACCATAGGAAGTGTCGGCGTCGAGTTTTCCGCAGTGGTTTCCATGAGGGCCATGTCCAGAGCAGTGTGCTCAACGGGATGCAACGGGGTGCCCTGACGCATAAGCGACACCAGAGCCACTATCAATTGCCGGCGCCGCTGCCGGACGACAGCCTTCCACTGAGTGTCCGATAGCGAGCTCGGCCGTGGACCCGCGTCTAAAGGATTCACCCGCGCCGTGCGCCCAGGACCAACGGAGATGACCTTGCCGCCGACGGCCTTAGCCACCGCCACCCATTCACCCTTGGGGTCAGATGCGACTGCCGCTTTCCGTCCCAGCGTTATGGAGCGGGCAACCAGCGACTTCCCACACATTGACTTACCGGTGCCCACCGTGCCAATCACGACGATCGAAGGACCGCTAATGATTCCCTTGTCGTACAGGATCCACGGATCATAGGAAAAGGCTCCCGAACCAAAGACGTCAGTTCCTATGTAGGTCCCCTCGTGGCCAAGACCTGACTCCGTGATGAAGGGGTAGGCCGCCGCGAAGGTCATGGTCGAGGCGCGGTGAGGTGCCGGCCGGAGTCTATGCGGTCCCCATAGTGACTGCGGTTCCCTGCTCCCCCAATCGCCGACAAGGCGCTCGCGGTCACCGTGCCGTTCCAAGGCTTCATCGATCCGCTGTCCGAGTCGGCGCTTGGGTGGCAATGACTCAGCGGTTGTCGCCTTTCTGAGACTCTTGCGTTCGGCGCGGGTGCCCGACGGCGTATAGGTCACCTCTTTGTTCTTGAGGCTCATCGCAATCCCCTTCCAAGAGGCAGTCCGCCAGCTATGAAGGCTGCCCACTGCTGCCTGGCCAGCAATCGAAGTTCGACGAACGCACCGGCAGCTGCGGACTCAAGTTCGTGGCGGTGTCGGGCGAGATCCTCCAGGGACGCCGCGGTGATCGTCACGAAGGCGGTCGGTCGAACATCTCCATGCCCGGCAACGATCTCTTCCTCCCGTTGCGATACTTCTTCTTCCTCGGCTCGCTGTTCCCGCGTGGTGGGTCGGTCGAACCGGGCATTGATCCTGCGACGGGTTTCATGAGCTTCCTGTGCCGATCGGATGTCCCGCAGCGCCTCCAACGTGGGAACAGCACGAATGACCTGCGTGACCGTGTGTCGGAAGTCGCCGACATAAACCAGCGGGTGCAGGAATCCGGGGTACACCTTTTGCCGCGGCCATTCTGCGACCCAGAAAGTCTGATGGAATCCGGAGTCCGTACGGAGATATGTCCAGTGCTCCTCTACGGCCATCGGGCTCGAACTCAGTCGCCGCTTCCCGGTCAGCTGGTCGTCCTGCGGCTCGCTGTCTTTCTTCACCGACCCTCGGGAGACCGTTTCAGGATCAAAGGAACCCCTGAACACTTCAAGTAGTCGGGACTCCGAAAGCCACTCGTCCACCCGCACTCCATGAGTTGCCAGGGATGTCGTGATTGCCTGCACCTCCAAACGCAGAACACGCTCAAGTCCGGCTATGCCTCCGCCCGATTCCTTGATGCGCCTCCTCGACTTGGCGGTATCTACAACAACGGACAACAGCACGTCGTGGCTCATTGCGGATCCAGCTGCAGCTATCAAGTCCTGGTACGCCACCTCACCCCACGAATCGCCACCGGGTCGGCCACCGTTTTGCACGATGGTGTGGTCATAGAAATCCTGAAGGGCGGACGACGGATACGGAACCGTGTAGTCCTGAACGGCGATTCTTGCGATGTCCGATCGCTGGGCCAATCCGGCCTGCACTCGTGACCAGGCCTGGGCGGCCCACGCTTTGTCATCGTCGTCGAGGAGAGCGAATGACCTGGTGGTACACCGCAAGACGACCGTTACTTCCTTACCGTGCGCGTCGACGATGAAGCACTCTCCACGGCTGGTCATCTGGAGTTTCAGGCTGCCGAGTCCACCTGGCAGCGCAAGCTTCCCCGCTTTCAGTGCCTTTTCGGGACGGGCGAGGTATCGCGTCTGCCCCAGGACCACGCGAACGAAGAACAGCGTGATGAGACTGACCCAAATGGGATACGGGATTCGAGCGTGTTGGAGTACCCCCATGAGCATGAGCAGCAGCCAGATGGGACTCAGTGTCGTCAGTCCGGCCGGGCCTCCCGTTGCAGAGGCAATAATCGCCGTCAGGATACTGAGGGCCAGCAACACGAGCTGATACCACTTCAACCCCATAAAAATGCCGCGGCGCTCGTATCGGGGAAATTTGACGGCCTCAAGGGCGCGGGAATCTTCAGTCATGGGGTTTCTCCGGAGGGAAGTGCCCCTCAGATGCCTTTGGCCTGATGGGCGGCAATTGGGATGTGGTTAGCGCGCTGCCGGGACTTCGCACTTCGGACTGCCGAGGGGTCCTAAGTCGGTTTGCCTTTGGCGGTCCTACGGCCGGGTTCCGGCCTCCCGACGAGGGTGTCGCTGACGATGCTTGCTTGCTCTGCTCGGTGACGACCTCTCCACTCACTACGTCGTTCTGCCTTGCGGCGCCTACGCGGGCAGAGTCTGGCCCGTGGGTTGTCGAAGCGTTTTCACTGGAGGTGAGTATCGGCGTCGTGCTCGTCAGGCTGCGCGGCAGGGGCACTGAAGGTGCCAGTACGCGCGTGGGGATGTCTCTGTGACTTGAGGGAATTGGTCGAGCCAGTGACGATCTGCCCAACATTGATGCAATCGTCATGCCACCGAGTTGTCGACTGAACTGCCTGGAGGCAACGCTGGTGCTGCGAGCAAGAACGTGGCCACCGCCAGCCGTTTGAGCCGCTGCTGCGAGTTCGCCACCCGCAAAGCTCACGAGCCTCAGCGCCATCAATGGCGCTCCGCAGGCAAGAACCATACCGACAGTGCCAGCCGCCAACCCGGCAAAAGACGTCGACTCCGCAAATAGCTTGATCGCCGCCGCAAGAACTGTGGCTGCCAGCGGTTTCGCTAGCAAAAGCGCGACGACGACTTCGCACCACCGTCCGGCCCAAGCCTTTGACTTCTCCCAGGGCATCATCATGAGGGCGACCGGTGCGACGGCCGCCAGGACGGCTAGGGCGAACGTCCTGAAGATCATCGAGCACATGAGGATGAATGCCAGAATCCACACGACGATGACCGCCATTACCGTCACTATCGCGCCGCCGACGGCTCCGCCTTGATTGCCCGGCGCCAGGGAGATGACATTCCATTCGCGCTCGGAGCCTTGGGGAGCTCGTTCGAAGCCGAAGAGTCGCATGAACACGACATAAGGATCTGTCCCGATCGACTCCAAGAGAGCGGTCGAAGCGGAGTCGGTCACTCGGGTGAGCTGCTGGACGAGGTAGACCGCGGCGGCAACCAAGGGAACCGCTGCAGCTCCCCCGACCAGAGCTCTGATCAGCCGGCGAGGTTGCTGGCTGATCAGTCCGGAGAGGAGTTGGAGGATCATCACGACCACAAGCGGAGTCATCATCACGATGACCCACCAATTGGTAAGTCCGCCGATAGCGGTCCATTGGGAATCGTCGACTTCCGAAACGCGGAAGGCCCCGGTGATGAACCCCCACATCCACGATGCAATGTTTTGAAGGAGGTTGGCGAAGATTGAAGTGATGGAACCCTGGACGCCTTCGTTGGCCTGGGAAACCAGTCCACAACCCGGCGGCCACCAACCGTTGAGGTCACACTCGATGGGCATGATCGCGCGCGGTTAGAAGCCCAACGGAAAGGCCGTCTGAGACCAGAGTATGTATCCGTTGATGCCGCCGAGGATCGCCGCGACCGGGCCTGTCCACAACAGGATCACCCCACCGCCTGAGGCGAGTCTCGAGGATTGGCTCAGCTTGCCGGCCAACAGCATTGCGGCTCCAATGATCGCCACGATCGCGATGACGATGAAGGCGCCGACGAGGATGCCGCCGCCGATCTGCTTGAGGGACTCAAGAAAGGGAAAGTTTGCGTTTGGTGTGATCCCAGGATCCACCGCTGCCAGTACCATCTGGTGCTCCATCCAGTCGTCTTCCAATGGAATGAGCTGATTGAGCTCACGACTTCATGGGTGGAGAGTGAGGGGACGACATGACCGCTCGCCCAGCTCGCCTTAGGCGAGCGATCTGTGGCTCCGGCGTCTTTAGACGGCAGTCACGGGCGGTTGGCAATTTCCTCCATGCCAGCAGAATGTCGATGGACCCATGTCTGCGCCCATCTCACTTGCTCGTGTGCCGACGGACCCACCCAAGAGCAGAGTCCCCGCTCACTGTTGGCGAAAGGGGTGGGTCCCTCGCTGTGTCTCCCTGACCATTGAAGGTCAAGATTCCGTGAAGCTAAAGCTCACCGGGGGCCAGACTGGATACTCTCATATCATCCGCCAACTGAAGAACGTCCTCCCGAACGCACGCCGCGCGAACCGCCAAGGAGGGTCGCTCCTCATACCTCGTCAGGACACCAGGAACACCGCTTGGAGATTCCAGTAGCTGCACCGCCGCCACCGTCTCCTCGAAACCCAGCAAGCTATCGATCTTTTCGGCAGACAGGTTGTACCTGTCGATCATCCACTTGCCCTCAGCGTCCTGGCCGATTGGATACAACATGGCGATAAAGGATGCCACGGTCCACCCTCGGTCGCTATTGATGAGTTCCCAAAGGAGGTCCTTAGCGCGCTGGTGGGCAGAAAAGTCTCTCATGGCCCAAATGTTCCTGAGAGCCCGTTCAATCTCCTGGTCTGGTGCCTGAGGCACAAGCTTTCGGAACTGGTCCTCTATGTCGGCAGTCGCCTGATTTTTGGCTTCCTGCAGCCAGTCAGGTGCCGTCCCATTGTGAACTGATTTGCTGAACTCCCTCAAAAGGTCCGCGACGAGGGCAAGACCTGATGACGTTGTGCTGCAAGTTGCCAACAGCGGAAGAGCCACTTCAGCCGTCGCAGCAGCAAACAAATGCCGACCCAGGGTCAGGAGCGCAAACGACGGCGGAGCCGCCAAAATGCCAGCACCCTCACTACCGATCACGTCGTATTGCCGGGCCATCATGAGCGCCAGTGGTCCGAGGGGGAGATCACGGACATCATGTTTCATGATTTTCTGGACGACCATGTTTGCATCCTTGGAGATGAAACTCTCCATTAGGTTCACAGCCGGGCCTTGTCGCCCTTCCCTCATGTGACCCAACGCTTCGGCCACTTTGCCATTCGAGAGATCATCCTGGGGAACGCCGATTTGAGTGTACCTATGGAAATAGTCCTCGTGTCCCACGCCGTTCCGTCGACCCAGGTCCAGACGGGCTTCGTGGCCGGGAGTTGTACCTGTCTGGGCACCTTTCAGGGGCAGGAACAAGTGGGCCAGCAGATTCAAAATCTTTTCTGGATGGCGGACTTTTAGGTCTTCCAGGTACTGGTGCCATCGTCCAATCTTGGCCGTGCCTGTCTCGTCAGTCCACTTGTCGCTAAAGCCCAGCAGCTCCGCTTCGTGTTCCTCAATGAGGGTGAAAACTGACGGCTCAAAGGTGCGAATGAACGTTGTCGCGACGAAATCAGGGAAATCTACTTCCCCGTGCACTTCAGCCCAGGTCGCATCGACCTGTGTGAACAGGCGCTTTACAGCCCTGGGTTGTGACAAGTACGTCCGCATGGATTCGCGCCACATCGTCGAGAGCCGGTTCGACTCAGACGGAACAAGCTCAAGTCCGTGGTTCTTCTGCACCTCACCCAAGACGAGGTTCACAAGCTCAAGCTGCTCCCCCACGCGCATCGTGGGTATATCCAGACGCAATTGGATCATTTTCTCCAAGTACGCCCGGGCACGGCTAGGGTCGTCATCCACGAGTCCGGTGCGGCAAAGCACGTCTATCAAAGTCGCTTCGTCGTAGCAGAGCAAGTAGTAAACGTTCGGTAGCCGACCGAGCATTCGCACGAGTTTGAAAGTCGTCAACAGCTCATCGGGTCCCAGCCTGTCGAGATCATCAATGAGCATCAAGACCGGCTTGTCCAGAGTACGCAAATCCGCTGCGACCTTGGCCCTCAGCTGTTCCGGACTCTCCTCTCCTGCGACGAGATCAGCCACCACCTTGAGGGCCCCGGAAGCATCTACTCCAGCGATTGACCCCAGGCTTCCCATCGGCGCGGCCTTGGAAATCCAGGAACCAATCGTCTTGCGCTTACTTTTTTTCCGGAACTCCTCAGGAAGCGTCGCTGTAAGCTCGGCGAAAAAGCCCGGAATAGCAGCTTCCAAAGAGGAATATGACCACGGGTTGTACCGGGCCGTACGCCACGATCCTCCGTTGCGCAATGCGGCCTCAACAGAATTAAGTACGGTTGACTTTCCGCTGCCCCACGGCCCGACCAGCGCAATCACAGCACTCTCAGTCCGCCGTGTCATCAGATCCAGGGACTTTGTCAGCCGTGAAACCAGTCCACCGCGATCAGCGTCCTGGTCAGTCCCGACTAGCGGGTCGTCTCCATACAATGCAGAAAAGTCGTTCATACCAAGCTTTCGAGTCAAGGTGGATGATTCGCCGAAGTTCCTCGCCGAAGGCAACGCCAAGTGGATCCGGCCGCTAACCGTAGTCATCGTCATGTCACCCCACCGGCCGTCCAACAGGTATCATACTCAAAGTTCCTGCGTTAGACTGTAACGAGATCGGTGACACCTTGGAAGTTATTTATGAAGATTCGAAGTTCAAGAAGCTTTGTACTGACGAACGTGAGATGCGCAGGAAACGCGAAGATGTCGCCGGAAAACTAAAACTGCGAATCAACGCCCTTGAGACAGCCGAGTCCGTCGGGGAACTGGCCAACCACGACCCACTTGGAAAGTGGCACCCCCTTACTGCAAATCTCGATGGATATTGGGCCGGGAAGTTGAGCGCCAACTATCGACTCCTGATTCGCCCTGAGAACGCCGAAGATCCCGAATCAGCCGTGACAGTCACCGCCATCGAGATCTCCAACCACTACGATCACTGAGAGGAGAAGCCATGACCGCGACCAACTACGCCGTTGCTCCGGGCGAATACCTGGAGGAATGGATTGAAGACCAGGGATTGTCCCAGCAACACGTTGCCGACCTCTTGGGATGTAGCCGAAAACAAGTAAACGAGATCGTCAATGGACGCGCGCCCATCACCCATGAAACCGCCATCAGGCTGGAAAGAGTTGTGGGCATCCCGGCTGGATCATGGCTTCGCTACGAATCAGCGTATCGCGCGGATCTCGCACGCTTGGCAGACCAGGAAGACCTCGCAAAACACGCCGAGAAAATCGACGCTAATGCAACGACTTACCTGCGGTCCCTGGGGATCACAACCGCGACGCTTAGATCTCCCGGACAACTGGTGTCGGACTTTCTAGCATTTCACCGCTGTGGAACCTGGGAGGCCTATACGCACCTTCATGAGTCCGCGTCCCAGGGCGACTACGCACTGGCTGCACTCAAGGAGGCAGGCTCCACGATCAACCAGACGCTGCTAACCACTTGGCTACGCGCGGCAGAATTGACCGAAGCATTCGAACTTGGGCGCCGTTTTACATACGACGCCAGCCAACTTCGTCTCGCATTGCCGAATTTGCGCGAGCGGGCTTCCCGCCCCGACGCGACAATGCTTCGGGACATTGCCGACATGCTGGCTGAGGTCGGGGTTCTATTTCTGGTAGTGGAATCTCCCAAGAATTTTCCCCTCTTGGGAATGACTCGTTGGATCGACAAACGCGTTCCGGTTATCCAACAGACAGGTCGATGGGGTAAGGACGGCTTCGTCATCTGGACGCTCTTCCATGAGTTAGGTCACGTCCTCAACGACCCCAGGGGCGAGATGCATCTGGAATACAGCACAGAGAAAAAGCGGAACTCCGCCGCCGAAAAGGCTGCGAACAGCTTCGCCCTTGACGTGCTTTTCGGAACGTCGGGTATAGACGAGTTCCGTGGCTTGACTCGTGATCATGAGATAAAGCGAAAAGCGGCTGAAATTGGCATTTCGCCCGGGGTGGCTGTTCACCAGATGCATCGGCGCAGGTATCTCGACTACAGGTTTGGAAACAGCCTCTGTGTCGATATAACAGGTAACTACACCGCATAGACCTTGCAAAGCCGTCGGCCCAGCCGGCGGCTTTGTGCTTTGTCTTGCACATGACGGACAGCGCCGGAACAGGTTACCAAGTGAACCAAATGCAGGCATCCGGACGGAGACTCGGCGAGTGCGTTCGACACCCGCAAAGCGGAGCTTTGCCGGGATCATCACACGGTAGGTCGTCAGTCCGTGTGCCCAGTCATCGGGTGCGGATTTGTCGCTGGCCCTTTCCCGGAGAGGAGCGCTGACACAGGAACCCTGAAGTGATGAAGCGCTCCAAATTCGAGCAGGCAGAATTGCGGCGACTCAACCAGGAACTGGATCAACTGGGCAGGACCATAGCGCGGACCCTCGTGGTGAAGGGACCGGAGGGGGTCAACACATTGGGCCCTCAAGTGATCCGGTTCCGGGAAACCGAGGCAGAACTGACTGCATGTCCAGTCGCGTCGGGGGCTCGTTTCCGTACTCATACGAAGCTCCGAACTCGTAGCTTTTCGGTCATCGAACGACATCGGCCGGCTGTGAAGCTGGCGCGGGCGGTTGCGAGATTCGACCAAGTTTGTCGTGGCTTCGCTGTGCTTCAGCCGGCGATTCCGAGTCGGGAACCTCCTCGGTTTCAAGCGCGTGACGACCATGGCCGCCGCGACGGCGTCGGCGGTGTCAGGAGGGCAGCTTCGACCGTCTCCAACTCGAATCAGACGTCTTCTCGCTGATTCTCCCGATAGTCTTCCACTAGAAGCGCGCGAGAAGGGCTATACTGCACCGCCGTGTGGAGTTACCTTGGTGAACGGCTGGAGGGATGATGCCAGGAAGATCTCTGTCAGGCTTACCCGTCGATTTCGAATCCGAAGGCCGCCGGTCCTCGGTCGAAGCACTTCTGGACGACCGCCTCGTGGGAACCGTCACCGGCTTCATCGAGGGGCGCTTCAAGAACCACACCTTCGTCACCGGTGGCTTCGGTACCGGAAAGTCGAGAGCAGTGGGCACCGCGGCCCTCGCAGCTGCTGCCAGCGGGAGCCGGGTTGCCCGTCTGGAGCAGGGTCCTCTGGGGATTTCCTCGTTCGACGACTTCCTCGCCGCAGTCGACGCTGCTGTGTCGGTTTCGGACGGTCAGCCGGCGGCGGATGGCAAAGTCCAGCCACTTGGGGACGCGAACGAGCGCTCCCCCTTGGTGATCATCGTGGAGGGCTTGGATCAGCTCGTTCGCCAGATCCGCGCTGCTGACCGCCCGGCCTTCTCTGAACTTCCGGTCGCCCCGGATGGGCCTCTTGTAGTTGGCACCGCTATCCTTGGTGTGCTTCCGGACGAGTTCGCTCCCTCGTTCGAGGTCCTGCAGACCTCACCGGTGGGCACCGTGGCCGAAGGTGTGCAGATAGCCGTTGAGCGCGCTCTCCAGCATCGGGTTTCTCGCGCCCTCCATAGGCCCTGGTCTCTTGCGCATGTCGAGGCAGGTTGAACTCGCTTTTCTCGGGAACCAATTATTTTGGGCGCTCACAGGGCCGCACTTGGCTGCAGGGGATCAGAACCTGCTAGTCCGGGCAGAGGGCGATCTTCGTGCTCTGATGAAGGCGCACTACAGCGCGCTCCTGCTGCGGGTCGCACCGAGCGAGCAACGCGTCCTGCTGGAGATCGCCCGGGGGGGGCGCGCCGCGAACCGTTCAGGAGATAGCTGAAGCCGTCGAGGTGCGGAATCAGGCGGCTGCCAGCGCGATCGCAAGGCTGCACGCTGACGGTTGGGTCATGAATATCCCTGCTCCGGCCGGCGCAGATCGAAGACGAAGCTGGTACGACATCGCCGACCCCCTATTGCGTGTCCACCTTCGACCACAGGGCTGGGGTTCAGTCAGCGATCTAATTCGGTCCGTTGTGGACTCCTGGGAGACTCTTACAGATGTGGAAGTCGCGTCGCCTGGTGTCGAGGACCTAGCCCTGGGAGACGCTGAGGCAGTCCGCCGCGGCGAATCCGGAGAACCGGAGGTCGCCCGTGCCTGGTTTCAGGAAGCATTGCTGCGACGTGCGGAGGCAGAGGGACTCCGGGGTAGATCGACGCTCGAGAACTACCGGGCACTGGCTGTCTGGATGGGTAGCACCCGGGAGCGACAACGGGCACAGCGCATGATGAAGGCAACCATACGTGACTTAGACGATCTGATCGGGGCCGCCTCTCGAGAGGCGATCGAGGCGGGATGCATGCGGCGTTGAATTTGGTAGAGCAGGGCGAGTTCGCAGAAGCCCGGCAGCACTATGCGAAAGCGCTGGAGCTGGCGATCCGCTCAGATGAGGCAGACTTGACCGTCCAGGCACGGCTTCAACTCGCCCGAGCGCTCGGCGAGGAGGCCTGCTTTCAGCAGGCCGTTCAACACATCGCGGCTGCGGTGGAGGACTTGCAGCAAGCGGAAGCGAAGCGTTTAGCGCGGAAGGAGCTGTGGGCGCAGTTGTGCCACGCGGGCCGTGTTCAGGCGTCTTGGTTGGCCCACGGGGGCGACGCGTCCCAGGCAGCGGCGATCCTTGAGGAGCTCCTCGATGACCCGAGGACGGGCGAAGACGAGCGTTGCCGCACCGAACTCGACCGCATCGGCCTCGTGGCGCTCGTGGACCGGCCCGGGCCGTATCCGAGTATCAGCGGGTGGCCCCCGAGATCGAAGCGTCCGGGGTTGACACCAAGCTTTCTGCTGCAGCACGGTCTGCTGCTTTCGACATCGCCGTCGAAGAATGGCCGGGCGAGCCGGAGATGTGGCCCGTCCAGGCTATGGACAGGCAACACCTCGAAGCAGCTGTCATGCGATTGGTCGATGCTGGACAACTGGACCTTCAGGGGCTCGCCACAAAGATCGTGGCGGCTCCGAGACGACTCCCCCGGGGTCAACGTGCCGCACTGGCGCGGACGTTCGTTCCATTCCACCGGCGCACAGGCGAGCAGCGACTTCTTTCAGACCTCGCCTCCGCGCTGGAGAACGAACCCGTGTCCGTAGCGAATTTGCCTGAAGAGTGGCGTCACGTCGTGGCTGGGATGAGGGATCTTGATCTCGATTCGGTAACGCAATGATCTAAACACCGGATCCGCTGTACGATTTCTGGACAAGGCGATCCCTAGCTGTGAGCGAGCGCTTGAGCGGAGGTAGTACGGTTGCAGACGACTCGCACCCAGGACCTTTCTCGGGACGACTCAAAACCGAGGACCAAGACGCTGCTTCTCGACGGCGTCCGTGTCGTGCAAGTCCCGCTCGCCACGCGGCCGGAAGGGGTGGGCCAGACGGAATGGACGGCTGTCTGCCGGATTAACGATGCCATCTTGAAAAGGGTCCGATACGACCACGATCGAGCCCGTTCTGTGTCTCCGCTCGTCCTTCAGTCCCCACAGGAGACGCTGCGGCGTGGGCTGGGAGTCTGCATGGACTACGCGGCGCTCTTCGAGGCCTCCGCGCGACGAGTGGGTATAAGAACGAAATCAGTGATGAGCCAGTCCTTGAACCATGCCTGGAACGCAGTCCATCTTGACGGCGTGTGGTGGAACGTGGATGTGACGTGGAATGCCGGCGGCACGGTCACCAGCGCTGGGGCCCTTCCCGACCAGCTCCGAAATGATGTCGACTTTCGGCGGCGTTACCTGCTCACGACAGCGGCATCGGAGGCGTCCATGCTGAGTTTCGGCCTGACCCAGCAGACGCACCTGACAGACGACGTACGGGAAGTCGATTTCACCAAAACGCTTCAGGCAATGGCGCTGATAGCACGGATCGAAGGGCTCATATCCGGTGGTGATGTGATGACCTGCGCACAGCAGGTGGCTTCTGCCGACGTCGACAAAAGCATCGAGATCTCCGGGCTTTACCAGGAATACCGCCGCTTAGAGGAAGGCTACTCGTTGGCGGTCAAGTTCCGCCTCCGGAAACAGCCGAGGAAGGGTGGATCTTGAGAGGCGTTCCGGACGATATGACTGAACGAGGGAGAACCTGATGGTAAGTGGCAAGCCGACCGAGCTCCGGAGTGCGGCCGCCAAAGCTCGAAGCGCACAAAAGTCGATTGAGTCGGACCTACGTGCTGTGGAGAGTGCGTACAACTCGATGCGCTTCGACGTACCGAATAAGAGCAAGATCGATGACCTTCTGCGTGACGCCAGGCAGAAGGTGAACGCCGCCAAGGTCGGACTCGGCGAATTCGAGAAGCGTCTGAACTCAGTGGCGCAACAGCTTGAGAGCATCAACCGCGGCTAGGGGTGGAACAACCTGAGTGAAAGGCAAGCGAAATGAGGCACGAGGCGCTTGGTGGCTGCCGACCGGCCCGGAGTGCCCGACTCGGTGGAGTTTAGGAAGACTGCGGCCTGCAATTGGATGGACGGTTAGGCCTTGATGAGGCGGGCAGAATTTGGAGCGTCATTAAGATTGGCGGTGTCCTAGAGCTGGGACACAGCTACCGCCGGATCGAAATGTGAAATCATCGGCTCCAACGATGAGAGGATATGAATTCTTATAAGAAGCGGACATAGGACTTGATGTTTTATTGGGCGTCCGGCTCGGAGCTGTCGAGGTGGAGGCCGGCTACTCCAATAAGCGGAGCGCATTCTCGAGAGCCACGTCCAGCTCGGATACTCGGACAGAGAGATTTCGGATCTCAATACGCATCGGGTCGATCACGCGATGGTCGAACTGAGGGCGCGACTCGTCGGTGAAGGTGGGGCGGGTCTGCTCGGACGTCAACTTGAGGTGTTCCCCGATGTAACGGAGATTGTTGGATTGATGGCCGACGACTCTCAAGGGAGACCTCCGACTATTTTTGCGGGCACATACTCCCGTCCAAAGCGGCTTGCGACATAGACCCGATGCCGGCCGTTAGTGATCGCGTAGGTCCCGTCTGGGCGACGCTCAAGCCTGATTGCGTCGCCGCCGAAAAACCCGCTGTAGGTGTCGGAGAGTGACCTTGTCCCGTAGCTGCCGTTGGCCTTGTCGGTCACGGCGAAGGACGACGGGCTCGAACCGTTCGCGAGCCCCGGCAACACCTGACTCGAGAGGAGGTCGAAGGCGTAGTCGAGATCTTCGATGGAGTAGCCCTTGCCGAAGTCCTGGGGACCGCTGATTGGGTTTTCGGTCTGATCGATCTGATCGACCGGAACCATCACAAAGCCGGCGGGGAGGCCCGGAAGCGAGTGGATTCCAAGTCCTGCCGGAGGTACTAAACCAACGGTTATGCTGCCTGGAACGGACACAGAACCTGTACCGCCTGGCCCTCCAGCATTGACAGCGGCCACTTTGTCCAGCTTGAAGGTGAGGTAACGGTGCCCCTGTGCTTGTAAACTCTCTAGCCGCTTCAGTGATGCGCGAGCTTGCAACTCATAGTCAGCAGTGGCTTGAGAAACGAGCCTCCGGGCATTCAGTGCGGCGGCAAGATGGCGTTGCGCTTCGGCTAGGGCCGCCGCCTCAATGGAACAGTCCTCGCGTTCGGAATTCCTGCAGGCTGCAAGAGCGGTTTGGCACTGCTGCACCCTGGCCTGGCGCAACTTTACTGCGGCATCGACTGTGTCCAGTGTCCGTCTCGCTGCGTTCGAGGTGGCACTGTGCTCGGCCTGCACTCTATCTAAGGTCGATTTGAGCGCCAGCTGCAGGGCTCTGAGGGTTTGGGGATCGACGACGAGCCTGCTCATCGGGCAATCCGCGCCCAGGTCTTCGCGTCGAACGGCGCGAATGGCACTGCTTTTGTCTTCTCCCCTGTCTGCTCCCACAGTAGGAGTTCGTCGCCGACAAGTCGCTCGGCTTCGTTTGAGCCGAGCAGTTGGTAGCTGCTGTCGGAATCCAGCCGTGTAAACAGGCGAGCCCCGAACTGAGGCAAAAGGTCGGCGTTGGACAGAATCCGCGAAGCCGCGGTCCCGGTATCGCTGTGCAGCACCACGTGGACCCTTCCGGTGGCGGCAACAGAAAGCAACTCACTGAGCTTATAGGCGATGTCCCCTCCATCGACAAGCTCACGGTTCCGATGGGCGTTCACAAGGAACAAAACCTTCCGAGTCGACGCCTTCGGGCCGCCCTGCCGGGCAAGGGTTAGGGCTTCATCGAGGTAAAGCTCGAACAGGTTTCTTCTCGCAAACCTTCGCTGGGGACCCGAGACTGTCCGCTGAATCTGTCCCAGCGCTATGTCGAACCCTGTCTGCATGTCCCCGAAGTCGACCACATCGAAGGGAACCCTCGCAACAACGCAGGTAGCCAGCATCGCGGACAGTATGCCGAGGTTCGGGCCCGGCGTAGTCCCTCGGCCCGGGCCGGCCACCACGAGGAGATGTCCATCATCGTTGACGGGCAGGCGTGCGTTCACTGACTCTGTGACACCCATTCCGCGGGCGACGAGTAGCTGCAGGCCGACGTTGCTATCCGCCTTCGAGCTCAGTCTGGTCGGGGGGCGCATGCGCGAGAAGTCGAGCACCGTCGGCCGTTGAGTATTGCGAACCTTTGCCGCGAGTGACTTCACTGTCGTATGTGCTGAATCCTTAGTCTCATTGGTGACTTGAATTTCTCTTTTGCGGATGCCGGGTCGTTTGAGGATTGCTTTCCCGCTGCCTTTACCGAGCCTTGCGGCATCGAGATCTTGTGGGCCAAGGAAGATACGCGAGTCATCCTCGCTGACGCGAAGAACTACCTTGGAGCCGATCATGTTTGTCACCGCTGAGGGCAGGTGGCTGATCCCCTGGAGGCTCTGTGTCGCAAGTACAAGGTGGATACCGAATGCGCGTCCTTCGCGGATTGTGCGGTCGAGGAGCCCTGCTGCGCGCATCGAGGTCTCGTCGTCCCCGGTATTCAGGAGCGCCTGAAACTCGTCGATCACGGCGACAATTCGTGGTATTGGACGGGCCCCGGGGGCTGCGAGGTAGTCATCGAGCTTGTCGGGATTGGCTCCGCTCGCTGTTCGAGTGTTGCGGAAAAGTTCTCCTCGCGCCGCGATCTGGTCCATCAGGTCTTCGAGAACGAGGATCGTCGACGCTGGTGGTGCCTTCACGGTGATGACCTTGGCGTGGGGCAGCTTACCGGTTGCGTAAACCGTGAACTCCACCCCCTGCTTGGGATCCAGCAGATAAAGTTCGAGATCCTGAGGCGAATAGTTCCGGGCTAGGTCGCAGATGAGTGCGTGGAGCAGGACAGACTTTCCGGTGCCGGGCTGACCGCCGATGATGAGACCGGGCTCGCTCCCCGCTGATTCGAGGACAACGGTGGCGACATCGCGATCGCCTGTCACGCCGACGTTGGCTTCGACCCCGTGGATGGCCCTCTTCCGCCACCAGGTCGAAGGGTCGTCCGGGTTGGCGTCCCGGCCGCGGCCGGGCATCGACTGTAGACGCTTCGCTGCGGCGGCAGGGGTGATGCTCCGAGGTTTGGCTCCTCTGACGTCACGGTCCAGCCGGACGACCAGGCGCTTTACTTCCGGCGCAGCCGAGGAGGACCAGGCTGACCCAGACCAGAGGACCTTGGGCCGAAGAGAGAGGTAGCGACGCCAGTCCTTGGATCGGATGCCGTCAATTGTGACTTGGCCTGATTGACTACCCAGTGCAGGGAGAGCTCCGCGCATCCCTCTCACCATTTGGTCTGAGGATACCCAGACCGCGTTCTGCAGCACCGGGAGCCCGAACGAGTAGCGGCCCGGCTCGGCCGAGAGGATAAGCGTGAACACCCCACATGTGGGCCCCGCCCTGACGAGCGTTTCGAGCTTGCGCAGCACTTCGTCATCGACCCGGCCCGCCGGGAAGTCCATCAGAACGAGAAGGTGATAGGCCTCGGCGACTTCGCCCGCCGCCCGGTTGTACTCGGCCAGGGAGCCGTGCCGGGAACCCAGGTACTGCTGCGTCACCAGCGCCACATGACGTGTCAGATCGTCCAACAGGGGTTCCAAATCAGCGGCCACTACACGCACATCGGCCACCGCGGATCGAGTGAGATCACCCAAATCGCTGAGGAACTTGAGCGAAGCGCCGACCCTCACCGGGTCGAACAGGCGGACCTTCAACTGGGCCGCCGGCAACAGCGCCAGAAGGCGTACAACCGCAGATTCGACGGTGCTTCGGTGATCGGTTGCAAATCCGCCGTCGCGCACGAAGTCGATCAACACCGGGAACGATTTGGCAGGCGGAAGTGCAGCGACGATCTGACTTGTCAGCCCCGACGAAGTCATGCCGCTCAGGTGTGGAACCCCCACGTCCAGAGACCAGACCGCTTCACCAATTTGGAGGACGAGCGGCCCTTCTCCCGGGTTCACTCGATCCAGCCCATTCGGGCGGTCCGCGATGCCCGGCAGAAGGGCGGGGGGCTGGGTCGCAGGGCTCTGGACTTGAGCCGGACGGCTCCGGCTCCAGGTATTCGCGAACGCCTGAAGTTCTGTGACAAGGGATTTCTCCAACTCGAACAAACGTTGGCTGACCCACATGCTTTCCCTCTGGCGCTGACCATCCTTGCCGGACTGGAACCAGGGCTGGCGACCAGTCCTGAGTCGCTCGACAAGATCTGTCGGAGGGTGAGCCATTGCAATCTGCTGCATGGAGGGCACCGCAACGTTCCACCGGGAGGCGAACGCGTCAACAATCGCTTCGCGCTCGTCGACAATCGAGCTGATCGCGACCGTACAGACGTCGAGTGACCGCGCCACCTTCGTCAGATGGGCTTCGACACCTCTGACAGTGCCAGCCAGGCCCTGACCGACAGCAGCCGCGTAGCCTTCCGGCGTCAGCCTTTTGATCCAGTAAGCCAGAGTTGGAAGCGCCACAGAAACCTACTTCCGGGAGAAAGCGGCAAGGACGTCATGTGCGGTTGGGCGGCTAGCAGGATCGGTGTCGAGCATGCTTCGGAGAAGGCGGGCGCGTTTCGCACCGACCAAACGTTCGATGTTCGAGGTCGCAGTTGCAGAGACGTAGACACTCTGCGTGTCATCCTCATTGGGGTCATGCGGAATATGCAGCAGTCGAAGTGCGAGAAGCCCCATCTTGAAGATGTCGGACTTGGTCGTTTGTCTGTTCGCAGCCGCACGCGCTTTGCTGATTTCAATTTGCGAGGCCCCCGCTGCAAAAAGCTGGTCCCGGAGGACAGCTGCTGCGCGGACCTCTGGCGGGAACCAGTTCGGCGTATGCATTTGCTGGATCGGGGGCACGCCACCCGCAAATCGGAATGCGTCTACGTCTAGGAACTTCGGCGTGAACTTCTTTCCACTGGACGCGACGCCCTTGCCGGGGTTGGTGACAACAAGGTTCTTCGGGCTGAAGTCTCCGATCACCAGTCCATTCCCGTGGAGGAATTCGACAATTTTCAGGACGTCCAAGATGAGATAGAGACGTTCTTTGGCGGTGGCCGAAGGAATGCCTCGCTCCCGTTTCTTGGCTTCCGGCACCATGAGGTACTGGACCTCGAGAAGCGTCCTTTCACTCGGACCGATCCCATTGAACTCGAGATCGAAGAAGAACGGATCCGGAATCAGCTTCATGAGGATGCCCTGGGCTGTGCCGTTCGCGACGACCAATCCTTGCGGCCAGACGGTATGGCGACGGACGAACTTCTGGTCGTCCTCGCTCATGGTGTCCGGATGGAGGACCAACTGCGGCATCGTTGCGGCGAGGGAATGCCCCGACTCTTCAAGGATCGCCGAGTTGTAGCGTTTGAAGACGTACTGGCCTTCGGCACCGGGAATCGGCGGCGGAGAGGACAGTTTGAACACTGTGGCCTGACCGCCCCTGCCGAGCTTGGCCATCGGTCCCAGCGCCGACTTCTGGACAGTGACGTCGGCTGGCGAGCGGCTCATGCAGTTGCCCAAACGATTGCTGCGGTCCTGTCGTCGTCCGCGTTCGTGTTGACGAAAGAGGATGTGAAGAGCAACTGGGTGGTATCCAGCGGATTTTTCCAGGCATCGAAGAGATACCGTCCCACAGGGCGCGCCCCCTCTTCGATGACGTCGCCGAAGCCATCCGTGCAAAGAATGATCGCCTGCCCTGGGCTCAGCTCCCAGCTGTCGACATCCGGGCTATCGCCGCCCAACGGCAACGCGTCCGACACCGAGTTATCGACGGTGCTCGAAGTGGGATTTTTCCCGGCGTCAAGGAGGCCCCAGCCCCGGACCGGGTCGAGGACGTAGAAGCTTCCATCACCAGAGATCCGGATGCGCCAGACGCGAAGCGAACCGTCCTTCCGTGCAGTTGGAACAACGAGCAAGTCGCAGGTAGTCGACATAATCTGCGCGATCGTCCGGTCGGAAATCTCGGGCGCGGAATCAGTCGGACCGAATTGCTGCTGCGCGCGGCGCTGCCCGAGCGCACGGACCGCTTCCTTTGCTTTCCTGCCGACCTCCGGCCAGTGAATGAGGTCGGGAGGCATGGCGGCGAGAGCTCGAAGGGACTCTGTGACAGTGACTCTTGCCGCCTCAGTCGCGGCCACGTGGGACAGTTTGCCCCCTGAGACCCCGTCGGCGACCGCGATCACCACCCAGGAATCATCAGAACCGATAGCATAGGCGTCCTGACGCGGCGTTCCTGACAAGTGGTGGCTTGCTCCCTTGATGCTCACCGCCCCGACGCTCACCGAGTCACTCACGATTCCCGAGTCAACCGTGGAATCGGGTACGTGGGCCCCCGAAAGTCTGCTCCTCACTGACGGGGCGATCCGAAGAATCGCGCCGGCGTCCCCGACCTGCGATCGGCCGCGGTAGATGCCTTCGAGCACGCTCACGTCGTCCGGGGCGGCCGGGAGTGTCCAGCGTGGTTCTCCCGCCCCAGTCGACAATGATGGCGGCGGCCCATCGGGCAAGAGCCGATTAACAGCACCAGCGGCCAGCGGGAGGGGATCATCTGCAGGAGACCTCTCTCCTATGTCGTCATCCTGATCGCAGAGTGGTACCGTGCCGCCGACTCCGGTGCCAGGCGCAGCCTGAAGCGGAGGACCTGGCGGGTAGGGCGGGGGCTCACTTTCCGGTGAGTCGGCGGAACTTGCTGCTGGCCCGCGAACGGGTGGGGGCTGCCGGACCGGTGCAGAGAACTCGAGATCGCCGGGCGGTACTTCAGCTGTCACCGGCGGTGGGTAGTCGGAACTAGCTGTGGTCCAACGAATTGGTTGGGGCTGCCTTACCCCAATCCCTATCGGGAACTCGGGATCGCCGGGCGGTTCTTCATCTGTCTGAGGATTCTGCATGCTCTGGATCCACTTCTTCCATGATGGGCATCGCACCCAGCCCCTCGCCGGGAACCAGCGCAATTTACGACTCGATTTCGAGAAGGAAATCCTCGTCTGCGATCGCGTCATCATCCCATTTGAAGCCGTCATCGGCCTCGGAGGCGTCAGCGCCGCTCACCTTGGCCGTGCTGCTGACGATGCTCTGCATGAGGATCTCGATGAAGCCAGCGAGAGCTTCAGAAGCATCGGATCCATCAGCAGTAATGAAGGCCCGACCTTGGCCTGCTGTGTAGGTCTCGACAACCTCGCGGGGGACTTTGTGACCGAGGCCGAAGACCGACAGGTTGGGACGACGGCTGAAGCTTGAATCGGTCAGCTCGGCGAATGCAGCCGTCGGATCGTCATTGGGCTCCCCGTCCGTAATGAAGAACACAGCGGGACGGTAAACCTTGTATCCGTCGGCCTTGAGCGATGAATAATCATCTTCCAGCTGCGCCCTAAGGAGCTTAAATACCTCGGAGAAGCTCGTTCCGTTGGAAGCTTCGAATGTGTGCTGAGCCAGATTTGCCCCCCGTGCGAGCGGTGATACCACTTGAGCCCGGTCGTTAAACCCTATGACGCAGAAGCGAGCGCGCTCGTCCGCAAGAGGGTTCTTGATACAAGTGCGGATGATCGTGGGGATCAGCGAGTTGGCCGCATCGATCGCGTTATTCTCCTCAGGGGACATCGACCACGAGTGATCCACGGCTACGTAAACGGGGAGGATGTACTTCGCGTCTTCCTCGAGCGCCTCGAGCTGGGTATCAGTGGACACGTGCCTGCCTCCCATTGTGTGACGCCTGACGGCGAGTTGTACGGCAATATTGCTGTGCTCGCTTGACGGATGTCAACAGTTACGGTCAGCATGTTGCACGAGAGCAAAGAGGGGGCGCTGTGAATGGGCACCACGTATATATCGCGGTAGAAGCGGGACACGCGTCGAGTGTGCTCGATTGGGCAGCAGTCCGAAACGAAGTTTCCTCAGGTGGGGGCTACCTGTCGCTGGCGCTTCTCGATGGAACGAAATCGAACTGGGTGGTCCGGCCTACACCCTCGTCCGACCACATTCCTTTGCAAGTCTCGACGTCCGCAGCGGGGACCGCTGCGCCAGGAATAGCAATCGCGGTGGTCGACCAGATTATGGATGCGCAGGGCCTCGTACCGGGGATCAAGGCGACGGAAGTCCGCCTCTACGGTGGACCGCTCGCTGAGTCAGAGCTCAATGACGCTCTCAAAGGCGACGGCACTATCCGCCTGCGGGTCTTCGATAAGGGCAGTCTGAGAAGGGCCCGATCAAGCGGGACTTCGGCTCGTTCTACGGTGGCGACCTCGCGGCCACCTGCATCGAAACCCAGTACGGCAGGCACAGGGGCAGGATCTCCGGGGCCAGCACGGCCGCTTGTATCGAAACCCAGTACGGCGGCCACGGGGGCAGGATCCCCACGGCCTCAACCACGGACCTCTACGGTCGGCGCGAAGACATCGACTGCTCCCGCGGCCCCTTCGCCGGCGACTCCTCGGGCGCTCGGCGGCTCTTTCCGTTCCCGCTATCAGCCAGGGCGGCGGGTCATTGCTGCAGTCCTAACCGCTGCTGCGGTCCTTCTTGGGGTGTTCCCGGGATGGGTCTGGACCCATATCTGGAGCTACTCTTATCCCAGCGACGCTGGGGTGATAGTCGATGTGATCTCGTCGGCACAGTCCCACGCATTCGGACCCTCCCTGCTGTTCGGCTTGCTGGTAGCACTCGTCGGGACGCGAATTCGCAGGCTCTCACTGCTCGGGTTCGGGTATGGTGCGTTGAGTGGGGTTCTCCCAACGCTCATTCCAGAATTCCTCGTCAGGACGCCCCCCGGGCCGCTCTACGGCTTCTTCGTCAACACAAATGGTTTTTGGGGGGAATGGACCGCTTGGGCTCCCCTCATCTACATCGGGATCGGACTCTGCCTCTGCAACGCGGCCACGAAAGCACTTCCGAAGACGCCGCAGCACGTGATCGACGCCCGGAAGCGCCTGTGCCAGTCGTCCAAGGATTTCTTGGGACGTCGGTCGCCGATCGACAAAGCGGTGCTCTCTTGGCTGGTCGGGCTCGCATTGACCGGCGTTGGGCCTTGGCTGCTCGGGCGCTTCGTCCTGCAGGACAACATCATGTACACCGCCTCTTCGGGTGTCTTCAACAGAAGCGCGCGGGAGTTCTGGCCCTACGTACCAACACTGTACGTTGGAGGCGTCGCAGGGTTGCTGTTGGTCGGCGGTATTGCAATGGTCCTCCAGCCTTGGACCGGGCGCGTCGGATCCGGACTCGTGGGTTTGGCGCTGGTCGCGGTATCGTTGCCGGTTGGCTCCTTCGGCACCTCCCTCTGGCAGGCACAGGAGGACGCGACGGCGCAGCGAATCGTGGTGACGCCGTTTCCCTTCGAGGACTCCTATTACACATGCGGCCACGCTGAAGCGAGTTTGCTGGACGCCTCAGGTAAGTCTTGGCTATATCAGGTGTGGAGTGCAAGGATGGCGGGGTCTCAAGTATCCGCCGACGCCTGCAACAGAGTTGTCATATATCAGGGTTGGCAGCGGCTGAGGGCCGACGACCTGCCAAGCGGGCAGACGATAACGGCTCCTCCAGAGTTCGTCAGCGGCCAGACATCCGCGGACGCTATCTTCCAGTATGGAAAGAGCGACGGCAGCAAGGTGCAGGTCAAAGTGGGCCAGTGAACCCGGTGTGGCAGGCGACTCGCGCCGGTGCCCGCATCCGAGAGCATGCACGCTTCCTCTCATCACCGCCGGTCGTGGAGTCGCTGTGCGTGCAGCACCCCTGCTCCCTGTTTCCGGTCGTCCGGCGATGCCGGCAGCACGGGACGCGCCATGCGTACCGGAAAAAGGGCCCCGCCTTCGCCCTTGAAGGTGCGCTGATGACGGAACCTTCTCTACGTGACCTATTCAGCTGTCGCTGTTCAGTTGCCTCCGTCGATGACGCGGATGACTTTGGTCTACACGCTCGCCGACGTACCGAGGGCACCTGGGCGGGTCCTGGGCTGGCTAATTCCGTTGATGGTGTCGATTAACGAGATTCTGGCGAGCGACACATTCTGGTGACAGGCGTAAGCATCCTTAACGGCGTCATAAAACCCGGAGGTCCTCTTACTGCTTCAAATCAGTCCCCGTGTCATCAACCTGCCGGGACAGTGCAACTAGGGCTCGTTACCCACCTCCTGAGTTAACGGTCACTCCGGACACGGCGGTGGGATGCGTGTCGCTTATGTCGCTCGAAGGAAAGAGCACATCGCGCCTGACCTTGAACTGGCACGGTTTCGGCCTAGCCTATTTCACTAAAAGGTCGAAATAGGCCGTACCCGGATTCCAGTCGATCGGATGCAACAAGGTTCCCGCTGAAGGGTTGAGTGCGCTGTACATCATCCCGTCACCCGCGTAGATGCCTACATGCCCCCAGTTGTAGGGACCCTGAGGGTTCTGCACTACAAGGTCCCCGATTTGTGGCCTGCCCGTCATTCGTCCAACCCGCCACTGCTCTACTCGTGGCAATTCGATCCCAACTTGGCGGTAAATCCACTGAACAAACCCCGAACAATCCCATGCCTTGAAAGCCGTACCGCCCCAGACGTAGGCACCACCAACGCCTGCTTGGGTGAAACGCAGAATATCCTGTCGGATTTGAGGCAAGCCTTCTGCAGAGACCGCATCCGTTCGGCCCTTCTCCCCCGCGCTGCACGACGGAACCGTGGTGACGCCCTGAAGCAGATCCACGATGGATGTCGCCTGCGGTTCCCATCGAGCATAGAGCTCTGGGAACGCTGAGACTTGGACGGCTTGGGCAGCTTGCCCTTTGCTCATGGCCGACCAGCCTGGCACATCCAGCAAACCTCGAGGACTACCGTGATTCGGTCCAGACGGCCCTCCATAGAATGCTCGTGCGTTGTAAGAAAGATCCATCAGCTCTGCAACGGTTCCCCATCCGGCCGCTGGCCGCTGCTGTGCCGAGCCTACTGAGTCGTGGTCACTCCCAACCCCGTCATGAGGAAACTGAAATGACGCAGGGACATTCGCGTTGGCCAGCATCCGGAGGGTCGACTCCTGCAGAGACATCATGATGGCGATCACCATCGCCTCCCGAGGAACGCCAAGTTGCTTCCCGACTGAAATGTACCCCTGTGCGATAGCAATCTGCCTTGCGGAGAGTCCAACGGCTTGACCTTCCGGCCGAGATCCACTCTTCTCAAGGACGCTTTGTGTGACAGCGCCGCTGCTTGACGCACACCCGACTGGTGATTTCGGTTCGCCGCCTACCAAGGCTAAAGCGACGGCACTGACGACAACACCCAGGCAAAGTACGATGACGAGAACGACGGCGGTTGCAACCCGCACGAGCGTTCGTCGCCTGAGTAGGGCCATCGCCAAAGCCGGATGCGGCATCAGTAGACGATCCGGCGAGTCGAGGCATAGAAGCCGACCATTTGGCATCGATCAGGCGGGGCGGTCGCTGCCGGCGGGCAATTGGCCATGACACTGACCGGCGCTGTGTATGAATTGCTGCTACTGACTGTCTGGTCAACGACTTTGAGTCGAACCGTGCAGACATGAAGCCCCGCCCATGGTGCAGGGCGTTCGCGAACCTTTACGAGTTCGTTGTCGCAAGCCATGGATTCGAACGTTGCTACCCTGTAGGCACCTTGGCCCGCAAGCGAAGCGAAGGACCCCGCGTTTACGCCCGTTGCCTCAAACTCCTGGATCAGGACCGCCAACGGATTTGATCCGTCAGGGAGGACGAACCACCAACCCCGAATTCGAGCGTACACATCCGAATAGGACGAATTTCGGGTGTCCCAGCTATAGATGGCCACGGCGGCGGCGGAAGCAAGCGCCCGATAATCGGCCGTGACAGGCGGAACGGACGGAGGCATTTTCGAGGACGGAGCTGACCTCGTTGGTCGCGCTGTAGTAGTCGGAGAATTGCTCGGTAGAGCCTTGCGGGTTTGAGACTCTGCCGATGGGACATCCGCCCCTTTCGTAGACGGGGACTCCCGCGGTGCGAACAGAACAAGAATGAGGGCGCCGAGGATAGCCGCCAGTGCTAGGCCAAACACCCACAGACGAATCGTTCGCCCCCGCCAAATGGATTCCATCATGTTTTCCTCCTAGCCTGTTCATGGCTCCGCTCGCCAATGAGCAACATGACTCAAACAGTGGAGTTCATGGAACTGCGAATGACTCGCCATGCCGTTTGATACAGGCGACGGGCAGTACCGATTTGAACTGCCACATATCGATCAGTGACTTTGAACTCCTCGGCAACCGCGGCTATGGCAACCTGCCGTTCGACGCCGTGATGTTCCGGGAGCACGATTGCTTCTGCCACTCCCCGCAGCAGTGGACTCGGCAGACAACCAACGGCGTGCCGACAGAGACCGGGCATGTCATGCACAGCTTCAGGATCTACTTCCAACGCTTGGCTTATTGTCTTTGCAGTCTGCCGAACCGCGGTGACTGCATTCCAGCGGCGACGGTCTTGCGGCGAAGGAGGGGCGTATCGTCGCGGCTCGGTAAGGCTGCCCACTGCGAGGCGCCATACCGGAGCTGACAAAGCGGCCCGAGTCAGCCCCAGAACCATGTGCGCCCACTCTTGATCGATGATCTCCTCAGCATCGCGATAATCACGGGACACGACCAGCACCGTTAGCTGCTGGAGATTGTCCGAGCTCTCACCGTTGCCCGGATCCAAAAGCAGCGGCAACGTCTTGTGGCCGAGTTCCCTGCGGACGTGCGCGGCGCAGACATTCCCGGTGACACCTTGCACCCAGGCTTCGAACGGAACTCCAGGGATCTGCCGGTAGTTTCCGCGTGCCACCCCGTCCCAGACAGCCATCCTGATGTCTTGCATGACATCGTCCACATCGCACGAGCGGCCGATCCGAGCCAAGTGCGAGATGACGTATCGACGCACGCCTTCGACCGCTCCCATCATTTGGTCGACGGGTACAGTCAGCGTCGGCGCCACCGGACTCAGCAGCGAAATATCCACAGGGGATGGGGTTGAGTGCTCTATTTCAGCGTTGCCCGCCAGGCGTTCCAGACTCATGGCTCTCACCGCTTCGACTAACGGATTTGAATATCTTCAGAGTCACCAGATGGGGCGACTCGACGTGGCAGGAACGATCCTGACCACAACACAAGCTTCTAAAAATTATTGTCAAAGATAATTAAAGTATCGTCAAGACCCTAGTTCTTACTTTTTGCATGTTGTTCAGCAAGAATGGAGCCATGCCACGGATCACGCAGCCTCACGACGACGCCTGGTCGCCCGACGTTGAAGACGCTGTGGCGACGTTCGGGAACCGCTCACGGAATGAGATTCTGAGGTTCCTGACGGCAAACGGTCCCGCGTCCAGAGGGGACATTGTCGCAGCGGTCAGCGCCGGCGAGCCCAGCGTCGCCAAACACCTCATCGCGCTTGAGGAAGTCGGCGCCATCGAGGTCGACGTGGAAGCCGGACGACGCCACGGCCGCTCCCCCCGTTACTCAGCCAATCCTGCCCGCATCAAGGAGCTACTTGACGCCCATCTGCGGTATGTCTTGGAGGAGTAGCTGCGGCACGCTCGCCATTCGGGTGCAAGTCGATGTCTTTGTTCAGATACTCAGAGATTGCGCGCAGCGTTTCCGGAGAGACGTCCCCTAGCGTCCTTGCAGCGAAGGACTTCACCCGGGCTGCCCTCAGAGACTTCACAAACTCCAATTGCGAGTCGATGCGTTCGGGAACGTCGCCTTCGACGCCGTTCAGCAGATAGGAGGGATCGACGTGGAACATCTCGCAAATAGCGGCGAGCAGCTCCGGGTCACTAACCAGCCGCCCCGTCCCGTCCTTCATGTAGAACCATCTTGCTCGGGAGATCTTGATTCCTCGATTTCGGAGTCCGGCTTCAATCTCCCTGAAAGTGACGGGCGAACCCCTCTCGGCTACAACGACGTCGAGCAGCAGGTTTAGACGGCGGGCAAGGGTCGCCTGTGGTGACAACTCGCCGTTGCGGCTAGCGTCTCTTGCCGGCATGCTCCACCGCCTCGTTCCAATAGAAATACTGCTGCGTTGCCATCAGTATTCCGCGAGCGCCGTAACTAAACAATCAACCCCACCTTGAATCTAGTCGGCCGCCTACATGAGGCGTATTCTGATGGTGTAGACCCGTCTACAGCAAGCATCCCCCAAACCTGAGCCGTGGTTTGAATGTCGACATCCATCCTGATGAACCGAACACGGAGCCAGATCCTTCGCTTCCTCATCAGAAGTGGGCCATCAACCCCTGGCGTCTTGGCATCAGGAATTCACGCTTCTCGAGCGACGGTTCGGCGTCATCTCCTCGTCCTTGAGTCGGCTGGTTACGTTCAGGCTTTGGCCGACGAGCGTTACTCCGCTCACGCCTCACGCGTCGAGTGTCAGCTCATTGACTTAGCGGCCCAGTACTCAGTGCAAATGCCTCCTACGACTGCACTCCCGCTTGTTCAGGACTAGAGCCAGCCATCGGGTGACCGCGGAACCACTCCTCGACCGATCGCTCCCACTTTTCGGAGTCGACATTCCACTCCAAAGAGTGGCCCTCAGATTCAAACTCCACCAGTGTGACTAGGTCCGGCCTCAAACTGGCAGCCTTCTTGGATGCTTCGAACGGCGTTGTGTCGTCCTTCTCTCCGTGTAGTACGAGGACGGGTATGTCCAGTTCAGTTGCTCGCGCCAGCCAATCAAGGGAATCGAGACATATGGGTTCAGCAAGGCCGGTCACCCAGCGGAGGGTCTTGGATTGAAGAATAATGAAGCCGAGGTGCACAAGTGACCGAGGTAGTCCGGCCGCCTTGGCGTTCGCTGCCAGGGTCGTTCGCCAGTCGAAGACTGGCGCGTCAAGAACCATCCCGGCTACTCGCAAGGAATTCGGCGACAGGGCCGCTGTTTGAAGGGCGATGGCGGCGCCGAGTGACCACCCAAAAAGGACAATGCGTTCAGCTCCATTGGAGATGGCGTAATTGATGCCGGCCTCGACGTCTCGCCACTCGCCTTGGCCGAGGTTGTAGCGGCCATCGTACGACGGCGGTGCGTCGCCGTCGTTGCGGAACGAGACAACCAGCGACGTCAGTCCCAGACGCCTTGCGACCGGTATGCCGCGAAGTGTGCCGGCTCTGTTACCGCCCATGCCATGGATATGGATGGCCCATCCGCCGGGTGCCTTGGCAGCGGCGGGAGGATCGAATATCCAAGCCGGGGCGACACCATTCTCAACGGGAATCAGAACGTCTTGGTACGGCAAGCCGAGTTGCTCCGGTTTCGAGTAAACGTACCCGCTCCAGATACCTGCCGCGGCATGTTTGAGGTTGCCAGAGTCCACTCGCTCAACCGCCCGGATTACTGTCCTTCGGACGGGGTCGGACTCGACCACCGGTCCTAGGCATGCATGGCCGGTCCCCTGCTCAAACCAAAGGCTATACCGTCCCGCCGCTCTAGTTTTTTCTGTAGCGGGAAGTTCGATCTGCAGAGATCCGTCCCCGTCGGTGCGCACGGCCCGTACGTCCAAATCCTCACGACGGCTGTATTTCGGCACAACAACTTGACGAGCGAAGTACGCTGCACCGGCGACGCCTGCAAGCAAAGCCACGGACGCAGCAAGAACTCCAACCTCTAAAGCCCTACGACTGGTTACTGTCGGCATCGCCCGCGGCCTCGGCCCTCTTGCGTTCGTCGATGACTTGGCGGAGCTTCACCAGGGTTTCCGGAGAGATCCCCTGCAACTGACGAGCGGCGAAGTTCCGCACACGTGACTCACGCAAGGTACGAAGAAGTTCCAGCTGAGCGTCTACAAGCTTTGGTATCTCGCCGGCATCGTCCAACAGGTAATCACGGTCCACTCCAAAGAACTCTGCTAGGTTACGAAGCAGCATGGGATCGGTTGCCAGCGAGCTATCTCCGCTTCGCATGTAGGCCCAGCGAGAGCGGGAAAGTGGCGTTCCACGCTGGGTCATGTGCCTGTTGATCTCGGGATAGGTCAATGCTTCCGATCCCTTAGTCTCATAGAGGTCAAGAAGGAGGTTGAGCTTTCGCGCCAATCTGGTCTGTGGGTTTTCGGAGGAAGCGGCATCATCCGTCATATCGCCCGCTCCCCCTTGCGTCGACGCACTGGAACTTGGTGCACGATCGGTCCCGCCAGGTAATTCTCTGCAGCGTTCAGAACATTGAGGTCATGGATGTCCAGGAAGCTGCCTAAACCGGGCTCGACTAACAGTGCGTCCTGTACTTCAACAAGCATTCTATGGAGTCTCTGTGCCCGGTCCTGTTGGCTGATCATTTCGGCGCCTTGCGCGAGCCGAACGTCTTGCCGTTTCTTTGTTGTCTTTTCCCAGATTTTCATGAGGCTGCGGATTAACTCGTCTTCGGTCACGGACTCCCTGTGGCGGAGAACTCGACGCGCCACCGGCGGTATGCCCAGACCTAAACAGAGGAAGAACATGGCAGCAACGACCGTCGCATCATAAACAGGCGAGATCGCCCGCATAGCATCCAGGCGCCCTTGCAGATGCAGAATGTCCATGACCAGTACCAGGATTACAAGGAGAAAGGCAAAGACGCAGCCAACCCCGATGCACGTAAATGCCGTGCGGAAGAAGGGCCTCAACATGTCACCGCGAAAGTGGAAACACGTAAGACCGGTAACGCCAACCACGTAGCCGATGTATACGAACTGGATGGATGAGTAGAGGGCAGCAGCCGATTGGTCACCGTAGTCGACCATGAAACGAGTAGAACTGCCCTGAGTGACGATGGCGCTGAAGCTGGCTGCGAGACCCATGATCACCACGGCCAAGAGAGTTAGACCACCCCGGTCTCGTTTCCCGGCCGTCCCGTCCGGCGTCGCCGCCCGGATGATAGCTCTAGAAAGAAAGTAGATGCCCACAACCATAGATATGTTGGCCAACAGGTCCGCGAGGTTGCGACCGCCCAAGGCAGAATCAATGCCCAAGTAGACCTGATCGATGTTGAGCGTCAGTGAGACTGAAATCGTGATTGCGGCCGTCAGCACGCTGTGATCGCGCCGTCTCCTGATTCCAGGGAGGAGACAGATGACGAGTAGCCAAATCAGAGCTGCGGCCACAATCTGGATCATTCGAAAACCCTCTCGAACGATCTTGGCTCTTTCGCGCTGTTCCTTATTGCTGCTGCAAAGAGATCCGCGAGCGATTCCGCGGCGGCCTCTAAATCATCAGTGAAGCTGCTGCGAGCCAACACCCGGGACACGAGACCCGCCGAGAGGTTCGGAAAGAGAACCTCAATATAGTCGACCGGGACGACCACTTCGTCGTGCCTCAAGACCATGTGCCCAAGCTCGTGGAGCACAAACTGTTGCCGGTGAAGTCCAGAAGGACTGATCGCGTGCAAGATGATTTCGACGTCGTCGGTGGAAAGCCAGAGTCCACAGACAGAGCCACCGTTCAGTGCTCCAGCAGCTTCGATCTGTATGGGGCGACGCCGTACTCCCTCGACTACTCCAACCAGGCGTTCCAGATTGACGTGGGTCGGGAGCGTCAGTCCGTCGAAGGCTCTCGCTGCACGCTCCGCCGCAGATTGTCCAGAGGGATATGGGTGGTTGTTCATGAGCATCCCCAATGATGCGTGTCCCACGGTTCGTGGCGAGTTGATGCCAATCGCCCGTCGTGAACCCTCAATTCAATTGAACTCCTGTGCTATGGACATGTCCAGAGCACAGGAGAGGCTAGGAAAAAGTCATTGGTTACGCGTCATGTACGAATCTGCTTGGGGCTGCATGGAGTGCTGCAGGCATTCATCTTGGATCGGGGAGACATGGAACTCGAATTCTTCGAACCGGCAGAAGCTGCAGCGCTGATGCGCTGTACCGAGGGATGGCTTCGCGATGGAGCAGCGTCGGGTAAGTTCCCTCACGCCTGCTGGGGCAAAGGTAAAATTGTCTTCACATCCGAACACATCACGGAGATAGCTAGGCTCAGCGAAATCCGACCAAGTTCCTGTAGCGCGCCCCATGCGGCTACGGTCACCAACCCCAATAATGGTCGACTTATCGGCACTCGAGCCAGAGGTCGCATGGCATCGTGAGTGAAATCCAAACCTGGCCTCCCGAGCTCTCGGTAGACCAAATGGATCCGCAGACTTAGGCAATAAGAAACTCCAACCCCGTACTTCATGCCTGGCCACGCTGGTTTTCGACCTTTGGAGACCATGATGTCTTCTGGAACTAAAGCGATCATTCGCCTCAACCGACGGTAGGCAAGGAATGATGCGAGCATGCTGAGGCGGCTGGGTAGTGCAGATCATCGGTGTTCGCGCGGAACTACGACATGCTATCTCTCCAATCTGAACAAATTTACCTTCAACTGCGTTCCTGTCTTCTTGTAAGTTGAGACTGTTACACCCTCCAGACGTCCAAGAAGTGCATTGTGATCTTCATCGTCTGGTACGTGAACAGGGCGCCTACCCGGGTCAGCTAGTCGCGCATATGGGTCGCCCATCTGCCGGAGCAAATAGCGCAATTTGTCGAGCGACAGGTCTGACTCGCGGACAATCAACTGAAGGACTTGCGATACTGAAACTCCCCGTTTTAGGAGCGCTTCGATCCGAGAAGCACCAATAGTCCAGTGCCCCTCATTGAGTGCGCGGGCGCACTGCTCAGCCTGAAGGGACGTGGCCCCCTCCAGGTAGTCAGCCAGACTGCTGGCCACAACCCTTTTGATGCTCTTCGTTACCCTGTCACTCCGTAGCAGCTGTGGGAATTCCGATACCGGCAGCGTTTCTGGCGACACGAAGGACTCGAAGTTCCCCGAAACTACGATCGCAGATTCGCGTGTCTTCCAGTCGACCATAAGGGCGCTGGCAAACGTTTCAGCATCATCGCTGACGAGGTCCTTCTCAATGAGTCCGCTGGCAAACTCACCCGTCTCAGGGCTGATGCTCTGCACGGTCAGCACGCCTGGATCCAGCTGAGCCGCCAAATCGAGCCTGACTCTCCCGTTGGGAAGGACATCGGATGCGTTGAGAATCGCTATGGATACATTCCGTCTATCCTCTAGCGGAACGCTGTCTTCATCCCATTTCAATTCATGGTGATTCGAAAGGAAATCAGCCAACTCCTCATCAACTCGACCAAACTCGGCGATGTACAAGTGGACGTTTGTAAAGTTCGCATGTGTACGGCCTTCAACAAGAATCGTCGGCCAGACGGAGACCGGAAGATCGGAGAGTACTGCCACCTCACAGGCTTCGTCTGATTGAGAAACCAGTTGTCGTAGAGCTTCGGCGTTGCCGTGTTTGCTTGCACTTGTCAGAATGGCTACGAAGTTTCGAGGGTCATCGATAGTATGGCTGGCCTCAGCCTCGGAATATGCAGCAAGGTAGTCGCCGAGGTGGTGGACAGCGTGCTTGTACACGCGTTCATCAGCTTCGAGAAGGTCGTCCAATGAGAGGGACTGTGCTCCCGTAAGTTCCAACAGATTGTCTTTTGTAACCGGATACAGCCCTTGCGTGATGACCTGCTCGCGAGCGTCGTGGTTCAGCGGGCTGACGTCCCTAACCATCGCTTGGCAGGATGCGAAGGCGCCTACGACAATTGCAGCCTGTTTAGACGACTTTGGTGCAGTAAGTGAGACGAACTCTGCATAGTGCGCCTCGAGTAAGTCACGTACCTTTTCGTCAGTGGCATATTCCTCGGAATTAGGCAGTGCGCCGAGGACACCATCGACAGCTGATACACGCCTTTCCGATGGCAAAGGGGCACTAACGGCAGCATACTGTAAGGCGGCGGGCCACCACGGAGCCATAGCTGCCAGAAGAAGCTCAGGATCTTCGCCACGTGAGCAATAAGTCGCAACAAATTCAGATTCATGCTCTCCCCATTCACTAAGTCCCTTTGCGACTCTGGCCGCAGCCTGTGGTCGGTTTCGCAGCAAATAGTCCATGATCGAGACGTTTCGTATGCTGGCGTCGTCGAAGAGTGCGGCCGCGTCATCTTGATCTGCGCCCTGCTCGATGAGGAGTTGCCTGACCGATTTGGTGTCGAGCTGAAAGAGACTGTCGGGTTCACCAGGTTCGATGCAACGGCGCACGTACTCGAGGGCGTCGGGGCCGAGGTGCGTTCCGTAATAGGTAGACGTGTAGAGGGCGAAATGCGAGGTAATGAAACCTCGCTGTACTAGTTCCTCAATCAAAGGGGATGGAGCGTTTTCTTGCAGGAGCTGCTCAAAAGTCAGAGGGCCTTGCAGGCCCTGCAGAGTAAATTCGGGACGGAGGCGGAGTTCTTCCCAAGTGTGATGACGAAGGAACCGGATACGTTCCTCACAAACCTCGATTTTGTTTAGGATTTCATCTTGTACAGGCTTACCCCATTCAGCTGGGTCAATCGCTATACCCAGCAGATCCGCTAGCTGGTCGGCATCAAAGTCAAATGAAAGTATGTATCCGCGAGGTGTGCGAGCTTGGAGGCGAATGGATAATCCGGTAGCGATAGATCGCCAAGTACTCCGCATGGCCAACATCGACTCATCGATTTCACCCACAAAACTGAGCGACGTTTGACCACCGTTTCCGCCTTGAAGGCTGGACCGGATAACCTCGGTCTGCGCCAGAAAGCGCTCGGCCCAAAGGCGTGCACGCTCATCCGCGCTATCATCGACTTCTGCAGAAGCCCGAAGCTTGTCCAGTCGGCCTGTCTCAATTTTCAAGTTAGTGCGCACAAGGTCGCGCCATTCCCTGTAAAGGTGATCGAGGGAGCTGTCTTTGTGCCGAATCTTCTCAAAGTCGGCCAGGTGGGCATTTTTGAAGACAATCATCGCAAAGACTAGATCATTATTGATGCCGTACATGTGCTCTTTTGGGACGATGAGACGATTTCGATAAACTTCGAACTCATTCCGAATGTTGTGTATAAGGCGCATATCGGCCGTATGACGGGCTACAACCCGTATGAGTGACTGATCAATTGCAAATCTTGCACTTGTCATCGCCCGACTCATCAAATCCCTGGCATTGTCCGCATTAACAAAGGGCACTACGGGAACTATCACATCGAAGAATTTGGCGCGGCTGGCAACTTGAACGGCTTGTCGTGTGAGGTCTTCACCTGACTTGGATACGCTCTCGATCTGTTCAAAAATACTGTCTCGGATTGCGTATACGAAGACAATTCGGCCGAGCACACTGGAACTATTCAGTAGCACGTTCAGGGCACGCAGGGTGTCGAAAACCTTGACGTCTTCAAATCGGTCGATGTCCTCGATAACGACTACCTTGGTCTTGCTCGCCTGGAAAAAGTAGACGATCTCGTCCAAGTACTCATCAAAGTAGGTATTCGCAGCGCTGGACAGGGTCACGCTCGTAAGGCCGGCACCAACAGAAGCACTCATCGTGGGGCCGCCTGCGATCAGCCTCCGGATAAGCCATGCCACGCACGTCGCTGCTCCCGCGATGACAGAGTAGGCAAGCAAGCGCCGCCCCCAAGGTTCAGGCACAACGACATCAACCACAGGTGGGAGCAATCCAAGGACGAAACCGACGGCGACGGTCAGTAAACCGATACCAGCCGAAACGATCCAATCACGCTTGGTTTGTGGCGCACTGGTCCGGCGGAACCGAGATCGAGGCGTTTTATGGGCCGGTAGCCTATAGAGCAGTTGCTTTACGATTTCTTTTTGAATGAGATTTGTTTGGGTCTTTTCGTCGTCGGTCGTGCTAGACGCCTCTGCATCCCTCTGAGGAGGTGCGATAGTGGAGAGGGATATCTCGATGACGTCCCCTTGACTTTGCCTGCGGAGCTCCTCGAGAACGCTGCTTTTACCAGTACCGTAAGCACCAGTTAGTGCGACGTTACGCACTCCCTCAGCATCGATGGCCCTCTTGAGCAAGTCATAGTAGACGCGGTGATTTGCCTCATCGAATCTGGGCGTGAGGCTGGCGAGCATAACGTCTTTGCCAGCGGTTTCATCCTTGGCCGCTGCGATCCAGTTCATGGGAATTTCTGGCTTGACACTTTTGACACTTTGGCCCAAATCGCGCACATCCTTGTTAGTGGGTTCGCTCAACCCGGTCAGACATATTCGATGCTATCGGTCGAAGATGACATTGCTACGTCACGCCGCAGCGTCCGACGGCGCATGACCATCGTAAACAAGTTACCGGTCGGTCGAGATCGCCCTAGGTTCTCACCCAGAAACTGACCGACGAACTGACACGAGCAACCCAACTTCGGATCTGGATTCGCATTCGGGACGGCAGCTCGAAACTCAACATCATGCTCTATGCATAGAAGTCATGATTTCGTTGACCGCATTCCAGCTGTGAACTGCTGGCGAACTGGCAATAACAGCGCTGCCGAAATTGCTGAAGGCAGATGATCGAGCCACCTCGTGCGGAGACCCGAGTTGCGTGAGTCCCCTTGTCGTTGGGCTAGAAACTAGGGAACTATTTACTCACTCACCAACAAGGCATCGTGACGGCACAACGACCGTAACCCGAGCCGCGGCCTACCAGCGCCGACTCACCGCATAAACGCCGAGACCGACCGCTCCGTGGCGTCCGCCCCAGCCTGCAGAGCCTCCGGCATCAGGTGCCCATACACGCCCTCTGTAGTCCTGGTCGATGCATGCCCCAACCGACGCGAGATCGTGAAGATAGGGACGCCGTCCTGAATTAACCACGAAGCGTGCGTGTGCCGTAGATCGTGAATGCGTGGATTCTTCCTCAGGCCGCGATCCTGCGCTGCCTTGACCGCCGGCATCCAATAGTGGTGCCAGTACAGCTTGTGCACAATCCGCTCACCTTTGGGTGTTGTGAAAAGCAGGTCGCCACCAAGGCGCCCGGCCACCAACGGGATCAGCAAATCCACAAGCGCGGGGTTCAATCCAATGGTCCGTTTGCCGGCGCCCGTCTTCGTCGGCCCGATGTAGAACTGGTTCTGCCCGTCCCGCTTCCATGCCTTGTTGATTCGGGCTGTCGCCGGCTTGCCCAGCAAATCGATGTCCGCAACGTTCAACGCCGTGGCTTCCCCAAAGCGCGTACCCGTCATGACCAGGAAGTTGGTGAAGTCCTTGTACCGCTCCCCCATGCCGTCCATGATCAACCCAAACTCAGCATGCGTGAGAAACATCATTTCGTCTTCAGCCTTCTCGACGCTCGGTAGCTGAACGCCGCGGCAGGGATTGCGTGTGATGTACCCCAGCATCTCTGCGGTATTCATCGACGCCGAGATCAGGCCGTGCACGTTCTTGATCGTCTTCGGTGAGCGTCCCTTGGCCATCATTGACTTCACCCAGTAGGCGATCATCCGGTAATCCAGCTTGTCGACGGGGACGTGGCCAATGGCCGTTTTCACATGGAGATCAAGCATCGTCTGATAAGTCTTGACGGTCCCGCTCGAAGGCCGGATCAGGAGGTCGATGTGCTCCTGGATGACTTCGCCAACCGTAGGTATCTTCGCTCTGTTGTCCAGAAGTGCCTGCTGCGCGATTTCGAAGGATTGACCGTTGGCATCGAGCAACCGCTTGAGCGTTTCAGCCTCATGCGCGGAGTCGACAGTGATGCCCTGCTGCTTCCGGATCTTGGGGTCGCGCCAGACCACCATGAAGGACGAAGAGCCGTCCTTTTTGACGCGTTTCCGGATACTAGCCACATAAAAATGCTAGTTCCGTGTCAACAGATTTGGGGGTTTTGTCAACAGTCAGGGGCCATATAGGCCCCTGACCTGCGACATTGCTGTGCCCGAGGTGGGACTCGAACCCACACACCTTTCGATACTGCATTTTGAGTGCAGCGCGTCTGCCAATTCCGCCACTCGGGCGCGGATTACCGGGAGGTTAAATCTCGCTGACTGCTCTCACTTCTGTGAGCAACGCGATCCTTTCCCAGCACGCGAAATTACTATACATGCAGATAGGCTGATTCAAAGAACCGGGCGCGCTGATGCAACAAAAACCAGCCATCAAAGAGTCCACACTAAGATGGACATGAACCCGCCGAACCTTTTCAAGGAGATCCCGTGACCGAACAGACGGAGTCAACGTCCACAGCCCAGCCGGCCCGACGCGTTGTCGTAGCCGAGGATGAGACTCTCATCCGCTTGGACATTATCGAGATCCTGAAGGGCGAAGGGTATGACGTCGTCGGCGAGGCAGACAACGGCGAGAAAGCTGTGCAGCTGGCTGAGGAACTCAAGCCTGACCTCGTCCTCATGGACGTCAAGATGCCTGTCATGGACGGCATCTCGGCTGCTGAGAAGATCGTCAAGGCCCGCATTGCCCCTGTTGTCCTGCTGACCGCTTTCAGCCAGAAGGAACTGGTGGAGCGGGCACGCGACGCCGGTGCCATGGCTTACGTCGTCAAGCCATTCTCCCCTGCGGACCTGATCCCGGCCATTGAGATTGCTCTCTCCCGCCATGAGGAAATCAAGGCGCTTGAGAACGAGGTTTCCGACCTCCAGGAGCAGTTTGCCACGCGCAAGCTTGTGGAGCGCGCCAAGAGCCTCCTGACCACCAAGATGGGCCTGACGGAGCCGGAGGCGTTCCGCTGGATCCAGAAGACCTCCATGGACCGTCGCCTCAGCATGCGTGAGGTTGCCGAAACCATTATCAACCAGGTCAACTAACAAGAATCAACGCACGACGGCGGCCGCGCACCTCACACGAGGTTCGCGGCCGCCGTTGTACCCACCACAAGCAATAGAAAAGCGGACCCCACCACGTCGGTGGGGTCCGCTTCCTGCAAGCTAAGAACTATGCCTTGGCCTTGGACTTCTTTTCGGGCCACGGGCCAACGGGTTCCTTGCGTGAACCTTCGTCGGTCTTGGAAGTGTCGGCAAGGTCGCCTACCTTGTGGACCTTCAGCGAGTTCGTGGAACCGGCCTGTCCTGGAGGGGAACCGGCAGCGATGACAACCAGGTCGCCTTCGTCCACGAGATCCATTTCCAGGAGGCTCTTGTCCACTTGTGCGGTCATCTCATCGGTGTGGCCCACGGAGGGGACCAGTACCGGCTGGATGCCCCAGGTGAGGGCCAACTGGTTCCACACGTGCTCCACCGGGGTGAAAGCGAAGACCGGCTTGACGGGGCGCAGGCGCGAGAGGCGTCGTGCCGAGTCGCCGGACTGGGTGAAAGTACAGATGTACTTTGCGTCCAACTGGTCAGCGATTTCGACGGCGGCACGGGTGATGGCGCCACCGCGGGTCTTGGGCTTGGTACCCAGCGGGGGGACGCGCTCGAGGCCGTGAACTTCGGTGGACTCGATGATCCGGGCCATGACCTTCACGGTCTCGATGGGGTACTGTCCCACGGAGGTTTCGCCGGAAAGCATGACTGCGTCGGCGCCGTCGAGAACTGCGTTGGCGCAGTCGGAAGCTTCGGCGCGCGTCGGACGCGGGTTGTCGATCATGGATTCGAGGACCTGGGTGGCCACGATGACCGGCTTGGCCCAGCGACGCGCCAGTTCGATGGCGCGCTTCTGGACGATCGGGACCTCTTCGAGCGGCAGCTCGACGCCGAGGTCGCCACGGGCAACCATGATGGCATCGAACGCGTCGATGATTTCGTGGAGCTGCTCCACTGCCTGCGGCTTTTCGATCTTGGCGATCACCGGCACGCGGCGGCCTTCTTCATCCATGATCTCGTGGACGCGCTTGATGTCGGAGGCATCACGCACGAACGAGAGGGCGATCAGGTCAGCACCACGCTTGAGGGCCCAGCGGAGGTCGTCCTCGTCCTTTTCGCTCAGTGCAGGAACGTTGACAGCAACACCGGGCAGGTTGATGCCCTTGTTGTTGGAAACCTTGCCGCCGACTGTCACGGTGGCAACAACCTTGACGTCGTCAACCTCGATGGCGCGCAGCGCCACCTTGCCATCGTCGATCAGCAGGGCGTCGCCCACGTTGACGTCTTCGGTGAGGCTCTTCAGCGTCGTGGAGCAGATGTCCTTGGTGCCGGGAACGTCTTCGGTGGTGATGGTGAAGGTGTCCCCGACCGCGAGGTCATGGGGGCCGTCAACAAAGCGACCCAGACGGATCTTGGGTCCCTGGAGGTCGGCCATGATCGCCACAGGCTTGCCAAGCTGGGCGGCAGCCTTGCGGACGTTCTCGTAGGTGTTGTCGTGCACGGAGTAGTCGCCGTGGCTCATGTTCATGCGAGCAACGTCGACGCCGGCCTCCAGCACCGCGAGGGTGTTGTCGAAGCTGGAGATAGCCGGGCCGAAAGTTGCCACAATTTTCGCGCGTCTCATATACCTACCCTAAGTAGTTCATGCTGATTGAGTAAAAGATTGTTCCTGCCGGCGCTATAAGACCGCTATCGCCCGGTCGGTGGGGGCGACCGGTGCCGGGAGAATGGTGCTTCCCATCAGGAACTTGTCCACTGCGGCCGCACATGCACGGCCTTCCGCAATGGCCCACACAATCAGTGACTGGCCACGTCCGGCGTCGCCGGCAACAAACACGCCCTCGGTATTTGTCATGTAGTAGCCGTCGCGGGCAACGTTGCCCCGACCGTCGAACTCTGCACTGACCTGCTCCGTGATCCCCGCCGGCTCAGCGCCGGTGAAGCCAAGGCTCAGGAAGACAAGGTCAGCTGGGATAATGCGCTCTGTGCCGGCCTTGGGCAGGCGTTTGCCGTCCACGAACTCGGTTTCAGCAACTTTGACGCCGGTGAGCTTGCCGTTTTCTCCAACGAACTCAACGGTGGATGCAAGGTAGGTCCGCTCGCCTCCTTCTTCGTGGGCGCTGGCGACCTCGAAGAGAGTGGGGAACGTCGGCCACGGCTGGTGGGTTGCACGTTCGGCCGGCGGCTGCTTGCCGATGGCGAGCGTGGTCACCGAGGCAGCCTGGTGGCGGTGCGCGGTGCCGATGCAGTCAGCACCGGTATCGCCGCCACCGAGGATGACTACGTGCTTGCCACGGGCGTCGATGTGGTTCTCAGGGTTCTCCCCCGCCACTACACGGTTCGAAGGAACCAGGTAGTCCATGGCGAAGTGCACGCCCTCAAGGTCGCGGCCCGGGATAGGCAGGTCGCGCGGGACGGTAGCCCCGGTGGCCACAACTACGGCGTCGTAACGGCGTCGCAGCTGCTCCCAAGTGACGTCGGTACCGACCGCAACGCCGGTGCGGAAGCGGGTTCCTTCGGCCTTCATCTGCTCCAGGCGGCGGTCAACCTGTTCCTTCTCCATTTTGAAGTCGGGGATGCCGTAGCGGAGCAGGCCGCCGATCTTGTCGTCGCGCTCGTACACGGCAACGGTGTGGCCCACACGGGTCAGTTGCTGTGCCACGGCCAGACCGGCAGGGCCGGAACCGACGACGGCCACGGTCTTGCCGGTGAGGCGGGTCGGAGGAAGCGGCTGGACCCAGTCGTTGTCGAAGGCCTGGTCGATGATGGAGACCTCAACCTGCTTGATGGTCACTGCAGGCTGGTTGATACCCAGCACGCAGGAAGCCTCACAGGGTGCAGGACACAGGCGGCCCGTGAACTCAGGGAAGTTGTTCGTGGCGTGAAGGCGTTCAATCGCTTCTTCACCCTTGTCACGCCACACCAGGTCATTCCATTCCGGAATGAGGTTACCCAACGGGCAGCCCTGGTGGCAGAACGGAACGCCACAGTCCATGCAGCGGCCGGCCTGGCTCTTCAGAACACCCTTTTCCTGGGCTTCGTACACTTCTTTCCAGTCCATGATCCGGACCGGAACGGGACGGCGTGGCTGCGTCTCGCGCTGCCGGACTTTCAAAAATCCGCGTGGATCAGCCACCGGTTACCTCCAGGATTCGAGACCATACTTCTTCGCCATCGGGGTCAAGGCCCTCTTCGATGGCGTCGAGACGGGTTTGCAGGACTGCGGCGTAGTCGCGCGGCAGTACTTTGGTGATACGGGCGGCGGTGTCGTCGAAGTTCTCGAGCAGACGGCCGGCCAGGACGGATTCGGTTTCCTCAACATGCTTGGTGAGCAGTCCGTGGACAATGTCGCGGTCCTCGGCGTCGAGCTCCAGGAGCTGGAGTTCACCGGTATCGAGGGCCATCTTGTTGACGCGCTCGGCCTGAAGGTCCAGCACATAGGCCGTACCGCCGGACATGCCGGCACCAAAGTTACGGCCGGTGCGGCCAATGATCAGCGTCTGGCCGCCGGTCATGTACTCGCACCCGTGATCGCCAATACCTTCGACGACGGCGGTGGCACCGGAGTTACGCACCAGGAAGCGTTCGCCCACCTGTCCACGCAGGAACATCTCGCCGCTGGTGGCCCCATAGCCGATCACATTGCCGGCGATAACGTTGCGTTCTGCCTGGAACACGTTGGTGCGGTCCGGGCGGACGATAATGCGCCCACCGGACAAGCCCTTGCCGACGTAGTCGTTGGAGTCACCGAACATGCGCAGCGTGATTCCGGCAGGCAGGAACGCGCCGAGGGACTGGCCCGCGGTGCCGTTGAGCGTGACGTCGATCGTGTCGGTCGCCAGGACATCGATGCCGAAGGTCTTGGTCACCACGTGGCCCAGCATTGTGCCCACGGAACGGTCCGTGTTGATGACGTCCAGGGTGATCTTGACGGGCATCCGATCGCTGAGCGCTTCCTGCGCCATGGTGATCAGGCGCTGGTCGAAGTGCTTGTCCAGCTCATGGTTCTGGCCGGTCATGTTGCGCAGCGGCACGTCGTCGTCGAACTCCAGCCCGTGGAGGATGGGGTCCAAGTCCAGGCCTTCGGCCTTCCAGTGATCGATTGCCTCACGGGTATCCAGGACCTCGGCGTGGCCGATTGCCTCTTCCAGGCTACGGAAGCCGAGCTCGGCGAGGATTTCACGGACTTCCTCGGCGAGGAACTCAAAGAAGTTGACCACGAACTCGGGCTTGCCATTGAACCGCGAGCGGAGCTCGGGATTCTGGGTGGCAACGCCCACCGGGCAGGTATCCAGGTGGCAAACGCGCATCATGATGCAGCCGGAAACCACCAGCGGAGCGGTTGCGAATCCGTATTCTTCGCCACCCAGCAGGGCAGCAATCACAACGTCGCGGCCGGTCTTGAGCTGGCCATCAACCTGAACCACCACGCGGTCACGGAGACCGTTGAGCATCAGGGTCTGCTGGGTTTCGGCCAGGCCGAGTTCCCAGGGCACACCAGCGTGCTTAAGCGAGTTCAGCGGCGAGGCGCCGGTTCCGCCGTCGTGACCTGATACAAGTACGACGTCGGCCTTCGCCTTGGTGACGCCGGACGCCACCGTGCCGATCCCGACTTCCGAAACCAACTTCACATGGACCCGGGCCGAAGGGTTGGCGCGCTTGGCATCGTAAATGAGCTGCGCGAGGTCTTCGATCGAGTAGATGTCGTGGTGCGGGGGCGGGGAAATAAGTCCGACACCGGGGGTTGAGTGCCGCGTCCGGGCCACCCACGGGTAGACCTTCTGGGCCATCAGCTGGCCACCCTCGCCGGGCTTGGCGCCTTGGGCCATCTTGATCTGGATATCGTCAGCGTTGGTCAAGTAGAGGCTGGTCACGCCAAAACGACCGGACGCGATCTGCTTGATGGCCGAGCGGCGCTCCGGATCCAGCAGACGGTCAACGTCCTCCCCGCCCTCACCGGTGTTGGACTTTGCGCCCAACCGGTTCATGGCGATCGCGAGTGTCTCGTGTGCTTCCTTGGAAATAGAGCCATAGCTCATGGCACCGGTGGAGAAGCGCTTGACAATGCTGGAGACCGGTTCCACTTCCTCCAGCGGAACGGCCGGACGCACGCCGTCCTTGAACTTAAGGAGGCCACGCAGCGTCATCAGGTTCTCGGACTGATCGTCAATGCCCTTGGTGTAGGACTTGAAGATGTCGTACCGGCGTTCGCGGGTAGCGTGCTGCAGGCGGAACACAGTCTCCGGGTTGAAGAGGTGCGGTTCGCCGTCGCGGCGCCACTGGTACTCGCCGCCGCCCAGCAACGGCTGGTGCGGGTGCTCGATGCCGCCTTCCGGGTACGCCATCTGGTGGCGGGCCGAAACTTCGGCTGCAATGACGTCCAGGCCGACGCCGCCCAGCTGGGAGTGCGTGCCGGAGAAGAATTCGTCAACGAGTTCCTGGGACAGGCCCAGTGCTTCGAAGGTCTGGGCGCCCGTGTAGGAAGCCACGGTGGAGATGCCCATCTTGGACATGATCTTCAAGACGCCCTTGCCCAGGCCCTTGATGAGGTTGTAGACGCCGTCTTCGGCAGTCACACCAACAACATCGCCGTTGGAAATCAGCTGTTCCACCGATTCCATGGCCAAGTACGGGTTGACTGCGGAAGCGCCGTAGCCGATCAAAACCGCGACGTGGTGCGTCTCGCGGACGTCGCCGGCCTCAACCACCAGAGCGGTCTTGGTGCGGTTGGCACTGCGGAGCAGGTGGTGGTGAACGGCGCTGACCAGCAGGAGCGAAGGAATTGGAGCCCACTGCGCGTTGGAGTCGCGGTCGGACAGCACAACGTACTGCACACCGCGGTTGATCGCACCGGAGACCTGCTCGCAGATCTCGGTCAGCCGAGCACGAAGTGCAGCTTCCCCACCCTCGGGGCGGTAGAGGCCACGGACCTTCATGGCGATGCGATCGCCGTCGGGCGTTTCGATGTTGGCGATCTTGGCGAGCTGATCGTTGTTGATCACCGGGAACGGCAGGGAGATCTGCGGCTGGCGGACCTGCTTGCCATCAAGGAGGTTGCCGTTCGGGCCAATGGCGCACTTCAGTGAGGTCACCAGCTCTTCGCGGATGGCATCCAACGGTGGGTTGGTGACCTGGGCGAAGGATTGAACGAAGTAGTCGAACAGCAGGCGGGGACGCTTGGAGAGAACGGCTACTGGAGTGTCCGAACCCATGGCACCCAGAGGTTCGGCACCCGTGCGGGACATCGGTCCAAGCAGGATCTTCAGTTCTTCTGTGGTGTAACCGAAGGTGCGCTGACGGATGTTGACCGACGCGGCGGTGTGCACGACGTGCTCGCGCTCGGGGAGCTCGTTGATGTCGATCAGGTTGTCCTTGAGCCATTCCGCCCAAGGGTTGGCAGCGGCGACTTCGGCCTTGACCTCGGCGTCGTCGATGATACGGCCGGCCTCGGTGTCCACCAGGAACATCTTGCCGGGGGCAACACGGCCCTTCTTGACCACGTTGGAGGGTTCAACCTCGATCACGCCAACTTCAGAGGCGAAGATGATCAGTCCGTCTTCGGTGATCCAGTAACGTCCCGGGCGCAGGCCATTGCGGTCCAATGTCGCACCAACCAAATTGCCGTCAGTGAAGGAAACGGCAGCAGGACCGTCCCACGGCTCCATGAGCAGGGAGTGGTACTCGTAGAAGGCACGGCGCGCTGGATCCATGGTGGCATGGTTTTCCCACGCCTCCGGGATCATCATCATGATCGAGTGCGTGATGGGGCGGCCGGACAGCCAGAGGAGTTCGGCTACTTCATCGAAGGAAGCAGAATCCGAGGCACCGGGGGTGCAGATCGGGTACAGCTCTTCCGGGACCGAGCCAAGAAGCGGGCTGGCCAACTGTGACTGCCGTGCACGCATCCAGTTGCGGTTGCCCTTGACCGTGTTGATTTCGCCATTGTGGGCGATGGTGCGGAAGGGCTGCGCCAGGGGCCACGACGGGAACGTGTTGGTGGAGAAGCGCGAGTGCACAATTGCAAGCTTCGTCTTGAAGCGCTGGTCCGAGAGGTCGGGGTAGAACGGCTCCAGCTGCGCGGTGGTCAGCATGCCCTTGTAGACGATGGTGCGCGAGGACAGCGACGGGAAGTACACGCCGAACTTGTTCTGGGCACGCTTGCGGATACGCCAGGCGCGGGAGTCCAGCTCATTGTGCTCAAGCTGCTCACCGGTAGCCGAAGCAAGGAATGGCTGCGAGAAGTACGGCATACACGCACGCGCCATGGCACCTACGAGGTCTGCGACCACCGGAACCTCGCGCCAGCCGAGGACAGTAAGGCCCTCGTCTGCTGCCAGTGCCTCAATGCCGGCCTTCGCCGTCTCTGCCTCGCGGGACTCAGCTGGAAGGAAGGCGGTGCCCACCACGTACTGGCCCGGGGCGGGCAGCTCGAATTCGGTGACGGCCCGGAAGAACTCGTCCGGAACCTGCATGAGCAGTCCCGCACCGTCGCCGGTACCTTCGTCGGCGCCCACGGCGCCGCGGTGTTCGAGATTGCGGAGGGCGGTCAGTGCCGCTTCCACGATGTCGTATCCCGGTTCCCCGCGGAGCGTGGCAATAATCGCCAGTCCGCAGGCGTCCTTCTCCTTATCAGGGTTGTAAAGACCCTGAGCCTCCGGGAGCGCAGCAAAGCGCTTGAACGGAGACATGGCACCCTGAGGTTCGATTTTTTCGGACCAACCGGGGTTATGAAGATGGGTCATGGGAGACGTCCTTCCTCGAGATCGTGCGTATGGAAGGGACAACGTTGGCCCCACCTTGCCTGCCCTGTGACGGGCACAACAAAGCGCTAGTTATTGGAATTGTAGGCCAGCCGATCCAGCGCAACGAACAGTTACGCAGACCTCTGGCCCCGGCTTGACCAGCGAACATCGGTATGCTGCGATCCGGTTTCCGGGGTGCCACGACGCTGTGGACTGGGCCCTACGAGCGGTGACTCTGTTGCCCCTTTACCGAACGCGACTACTTGGTGTCGTCTGCCTTCGGTGTGGATTCGGGGGCCTTCCTCGCGGCAGGTTCAGCTGATGCGGAATCCGTAGAGGACACGCTGTCCTTTTCCGGTTTCCCTGCTTTTTCCCGCGGCTCGTCAACGTGGCCCGAATCGCTTTGGTTATCAGGGAGATTACCACGCGAACCAGTATCTGAGACAGATGCGTCCACATCATGACTGGTGACGCTGGTCACCGAAGCAGGCACCTTTTCTTTGGTTTCTTCCGGCTCGCGCCCCGCCAAATAAGGGGTATCAGGGACCGGGCGGCCCTTCATACCAAGGAGGAAGAAGATGGCCAGGGCTGCGATAAAGACGAAGATGCTGGTCCACACATTGAGTCTTGTGGTGATCCCAAACAGATTGATCTGTTCGGCATCATCGATGCGCAATGCTTCAATCCAGACGCGGCCAAGGGTGTAGTACACGGCGTAGAGCCAGAAGAGCCGGCCCCAGCGGAAGGTGAACTTTTTGTCCAGCAGCAAGAGGATGGCTACGCCTGCGAGGTTCCACAGCATTTCGTAGAGGAATGTCGGGTGGAACAGAGTGCCAGCAGCCATGTCAGGCGGGAAGTTGGCATTGGCTGGATCGATCTCCAGGCCCCAGGGAAGTGTGGTCGGCGCACCGAAGAGTTCCTGGTTGAACCAGTTACCCAAGCGGCCAATTGCCTGTGCCAGCAGGAGCCCGGGAGCAGCTGCATCCAGGAAGGCCGTCAGTTTGACGCCGGCACGGCGGCAACCGATCCACGCGCCGACGGCGCCGAGGATCACCGCACCCCAGATGCCCAGCCCACCGCGCTGGATCTGCGGAATCAGCGAGAGGTCCCCGGTCCCGTCAAAGCCAGGACCGAAGTACGCATCCGGAGAGGAGAACACGTGGTAGAGACGGCCACCGATGATGCCGAAGGGAATCGCCCAAATGGCAATGTCCCAGAGGCTGCCTTCAGGCGCTCCACGTCGCTTCCAACGTGCAGAGGTCAGCCACAGGCCAACAATGATGCCCGCCAGGATGCAGAGGGCGTAAGCGTGAATGCGTAACGTCCCCCACGGCAGCGGAATGTCGAAACCGGACCACGAGGGGCTCGGGATACTCAAGGGGACCATTGCCGCAGCGTGGAGGACGGTCTGCATTCGCTTCGCTGTTTCCTTTTCCTAGGCTTCTGCAGCTGCGCGGCCCAGGCCGGCGCTGAGGTTCTTGGTGAGTTGTCCGACGGCGTCCACGCCGCCATCGCGGAGGGCAGCAACCAGGGCAGTACCGACGATCACGCCGTCCGCGTAGGCAGCGATTTCACGGACGTGGTCCGGATTGGAAACGCCCAAACCTACGCACACACGCTCGGCACCGGCAGCGTGCGCGCGTGCCACCACGGACTCCGCACTGCTGCTGACCGAGGTACGTGTTCCGGTGACACCCATGATGGAGACAGCGTAGACGAATCCACGGCTTGCCTTGACCGTCATGTCCAGCCGTTCGGGCGTGGAAGACGGCGCCACCAGGAACACCCGGTCCAAGCCGTACTTGTTGGAGGCTTCGATCCACTCACGAGCCTCGTCAGGAACCAAGTCAGGGGTAATGAGCCCGGCGCCTCCGGCCTCGGCCAGGCGGCGGGAGAACTCATCCACACCCATGCGCATGACCGGGTTCCAGTAAGTCATGACCAGCACTGCCGCATCCGTGACGGCGGTGATGCCGGCTACCACGTCAAAGACGTTGGCAACGCGGAAGCCGTTGGAAATTGCTTCGGTGGTGGCGGCCTGAATGACGGGGCCGTCCATCACGGGATCGGAGTACGGGATGCCGATTTCGATCAGGTCAGCACCGTTGCGGGCCAGGGCTATACCGGCCTCAATGCTCTCCTGGACCGTGGGGTAGCCCGCGGGAAGGTAGCCCACCAGTGCGGCGCGACCTTCTGCTTTGGCGCGGTCAATGGCGGCAGCGGATTTGCTGGCGAATTCTTCAGTCATCAGTTGTGGTCCTCGTTGACATCCATGGCGGCTTCGGACGTGCGCTCCGCGGGCCCCTTGGGCTTCCGGGTGGAGAGCGTAGTGCCCTTGACATGCCCTTCCTCGTCCAACATGTTGAACCAGGCAGCAGCGGTTTCCACGTCCTTGTCTCCGCGTCCGGACAGGTTGACGATCACAGTAACGTCGGAGGGGTTCTCCTTGCCATCAGTGAGTCGCTTGCCGATCTTGATGGCACCGGCAAGCGCATGCGAGGACTCGATCGCGGGGATGATTCCTTCCGTGCGGCACAAGAGGCTGAAAGCGTCCATTGCCTCGGTATCGGTGACCGCCTCATACGTAACGCGGCCGATGTCGGCCAAGTACGAGTGCTCCGGACCGACGCTGGGGTAGTCCAGTCCTGCAGAGATGGAGTGCGACTCGATGGTCTGTCCGTCTTCGTCCTGCATCAGGTAGGAGCGGGCACCGTGCAGCACGCCCGGACGTCCCAGCGTGATTGCTGCGGCGTGGCGGCCGGTATCCACACCTTCACCGCCGGCCTCAAAGCCGTAGATCTTGACCGAGGCGTCATCCAGGAAGGCGTGGAACAGCCCAATGGCGTTCGAGCCACCACCGATACAAGCCGCAATGGCGTCGGGAAGCTTACCGGTTTGCTCAAGGATCTGGCTGCGGGCTTCCTCGCCGATCACTTCGTGGAAGTAGCGCACCATCGCAGGGAACGGATGGGCACCGGCTGCGGTCCCCAGCAGGTAGTGAGTGTTCTCCACATTGGAGACCCAATCGCGGAGGGCGTCGTTGATAGCGTCCTTAAGCGTCTGGCTGCCGTTGGTCACGGGAACCACAGTGGCACCCAGGAGTTGCATCCGGGCCACGTTCAACGCCTGCCGGCGGCAGTCCTCTGCACCCATGTAGACCACGCATTCGAGGCCCAGGAGGGCTGCGGCCGTGGCACTTGCAACGCCGTGTTGTCCGGCGCCGGTCTCGGCGATAACACGGGTCTTGCCCATGCGCTTGGCGAGTAGTGCCTGGCCCAGGACGTTGTTGATCTTGTGGGACCCGGTGTGGTTGAGGTCCTCGCGCTTGAGGAAGATGCGCGCTCCGCCTGCGTGCTCGGAGAAGCGTTTGGCTTCGGTCAGCAGGGAGGGCCTGCCGGAGTAATTCTTGTTGAGGTCTTTCAGCTGCGCGATGAAGTCGGGATCAGCTTTGGCCTTCTCAAAGGTGTCCTGGACTTCATCCAGGGCGGCGATAAGAGACTCCGGCATCCAGCGTCCGCCATAGTTGCCGAAGTAGGGCCCGGAGGCGTTGCGCAGCGAAGGGCCACCTTGCAGGAATGCGTCGGCCGCATTCTCTTCTGAGCCGGCTGTTGGCGCGTCGACCATCAGTCTCACCGTCCTGTTCCAGTTAGTTCTTTGGGTAGTTCCACCTGCCACAAGGCAGCCGCAGGCTCATGCCCGGGCTGCCTTATGACTGTTCACCGTGATTCAGGGACTGCCTCAGTTCCTCACGGCGATGGCTGCAGCTCCAGCTGCTTTGAATTCGGTAATGCGTTCGCGCGGGGTAGAGTCGCTGACCAGCGCCTCCCCCACCAGGATGGCGTTGGCGCCACCTGCTGCGTAATGCGAAACGTCGTCGGCGCCCCTGACACCTGACTCGGCCACGATGACGGACTCAGCCGGAATTAATCCCGCCAGTGACCCGAAAACCGAGCGGTCGACGTCGAGCGTCTTGAGGTTCCGTACGTTGATGCCAATGATCCTGGCTTCCGCTGCAACGGCACGCTCGATCTCTTCCTCGGTGTGCGTCTCCACCAGCACGTTCATGCCGAGCTGGTGGCTCAACGCGCTGAACTCAGCAAGCTCGGCATCGGACAAAGCCGCAACGATGAGCAGGATGAGGTCCGCACCGTGGGCACGCGCTTCCCAGATCTGGTACTCGTCAACAGTGAAGTCCTTGCGCAGCAAGGGGATGTCGACGGCGGCACGCACGGCGTCGAGGTCCGCGAGGGAACCGCCGAAGCGGCGTTGTTCGGTGAGGACACTGATGACGGAAGCTCCGCCGTCGGCGTACTGCACCGCGAGGGATGCGGGATCGGCGATGGGCGCGAGGTCACCCTTGGAGGGGCTGCGGCGCTTGATTTCCGCGATGACCTTGAGATCGTCACGAACGGTCGACGAGCCACCCAAGGCTGCCCATGCGTCGCGGGCGGGAGCGGCACTTGCAGCCCGATCCTTCAGCTCCGCGAGAGACACGAGCCGACGCCGAGCCTCCATCTCCTCCTTGACGCCAACAATGATGTCATCAAGAACGGTCACGATTAGTGGCCGTTGTTCTGCAGCTTGCTGCCACCAACTCCGTAGCCGGCCTTGCGCATTACCAAGCCCACGATGAGGCCGATGACCATGACAACCAGGCCGCCGACAAAGATCGGGGTGCTGGCAATGACGAAGGCGATCGAGGAAATCAGGGCGCCAACCAGCATCACAATCACGCAGGTCCAGGCAGCCGGGCTATTACCGTGACCGATGGCGTCAGCGTGGCTGGCCATGGTCGATTCAGCTTGGTTTGCGGACACTGTGGTTTTGCTCATGTGAAATCTCCTCAGGATGAATACTGCTTACATTCTGCCATTTATTGACGGCGTCCGGGACATCGCCCGACGTCAGGACAGGCGTGGGCCCCTTTATTGCGCCGAGCCTGTCCAAAAGCCCAAATCCGGCCGCCTACGTGGGGTCTTCGCCCCGGGACAAACGGTCCCAACTGTCGATCTCGTCCACTGGTTCGCCAGCATTCTTCCCAGCACGGGACCCGGCGTCGTATTTGGTCCGTGACGTCCAGTAGCGGCCAGCCACGGGCAGGACGATGGCGCACACGGCCAGCAGGGAACCGGCGACGACGGCCAGAACGGGGAACACAGTGGCTGTCGCATCCGCCTGCCCACCGGAAATACCGGTAGCGGCTGCGATGGCCCCTTGCGCAGCACCCAGCGGATCGAGCAGTACGGTCACCGCTGCCAGGATGATCCCGGCGGCTGACAAAGCAACAAGGACCGCAATGATCCAGCGTGCGATCTTGCCAGCAATGGAAGCAGCGAGGCCTCCGGCCAATGCGACAACTGCCAATGCAGTGACGGCAGTGGCGGCCTTGCTTCCCTGGACGTGGAGGTCGCTGTTGGATGCTCCGGTGGGATCCAGGCGAACCTCGATCCACGTCTGCGTCGTGGCCCCGAAAACCGCCAACGCTATGACCACGGTGGCCAGCACCAGAGTGGACTTACGGGCCCATCGCGGGGCTTTGACTGTTCCGGGAACTGACGATGCTGTTGTCATGAGGCCGGCGTCCCGTCGTCGACGATGTGTGCGTTCCGTACCGTCTCCGCGGAGATGTTGCGCAGGGAACCTGCAGTATGCACGGCCCGCAGGGGCGCCGCCGCCTTGTTCACCGTCTCCAGCGCTTCGGACGGCTTGTGCGAATCTGCCACGATTCCACCGCCTGCCTGCACGTAAGCCCGGCCCTCACGGAGCAACGCGGACCGGATGGCAATGGCCATGTCCATATCACCGGCAAAGTCCAGGTACCCCACGACTCCGCCATAAATGCCGCGCCGGTGTGGTTCGAGTTCGTCGAGCAGGCGCAGCGCGCGCGGCTTCGGCGCGCCGGAGAGGGTACCCGCCGGGAACGTGGCCTTGAGGACGTCGTATGCCTTGGCATGGGGTGCCAACTCCCCCACAACGGTGGAGACGAGGTGCATGATGTGGCTGAACCGCTCCACTTCCATGAACTGGGTGACGTCTACAGTGCCGGCTACGCACACCTTGGAGAGGTCGTTCCGTGAAAGATCCACCAGCATCAGGTGCTCGGCGCGCTCTTTCTGGTCAGCCAACAGTTCGGTCGCCAAGGCCTTGTCCGCCTCCACGGTTTTGCCCCGGGGGCGCGAACCTGCGATGGGGTGCGTAATGACTTCCTCGCCGGTGACCGTGACCAAGGCCTCGGGCGACGAACCAACAATCGAGTACTCCCGGCCCTCTGCATCCTCCAGGCTGAAGAGGTACATATAGGGGCTGGGGTTCGTGTTGCGGAGGACCCGGTAAACGTCGAGGGGGTCAGCCCCGCATTCCATCTCGAAGCGCCGCGAGATCACCACCTGGAAGACCTCGCCGTCCACGATCGCTTCCTTGCCGCGGTCGATTGCGTCCAGGTACTTGGCCTCGTCCCATCGCTCCTGAACGCTGGAAGCGAAGTCCAAGGCGGCCGTTTCCAGAACAGATACCGGCTGGGCAACAGGGGTGCTGATGTGGTCCAGCAAATCTTTCACACGGGCCACTGCATCGTGCCAGGCGTCGTCCACGCGTTCGGAACTGTCATCAAAGTTGATGGCATTGGCGATCAGGAGGACTGTTCCATCCATGTTGTCGTGCACGGCCATGTCCGTCACCAGGTTCAGTGCCATTTCGGGCAGCTGCAGATCATCCTCGGGCGGAGCGGTCAGCCGCTCCCAGTGGCGCACGGCCTCCCAACCGAGGAAGCCGACCAGTCCTGACGTGAACGGAGGGAGGTCGTCAAAGCGGTCCGTCTGGAGTGCCGCAATGGTGTCGCGAACGGCTTCGACCGGATTACCGGAAACCGGCACGCCAACCGGCGGTTCACCGATCCAGTGCGCCTGGCCGTCTTTGGTGGTCAGGGTGGCCCGCGACTTGGAGCCGATGAAAGAGTAACGGGACCATGCCCCGCCTACGGCTGCCGACTCCAGGAGGAATGTTCCGGGCTGACCCTTGGCCAGCTTCCGGTAGAGGCCAATGGGGGTCTCGGCGTCCGCCAAGACCTTGAGTCGGACAGGGATGACACGGCTGTGGACGGCGAGTTCGCGGAACTCTTCCAGGCCCGGGCTGATGATTCCAAGGTCCTGCATGGCTATTTTCTCCGCCTTTTGGTCTGAGGTGGTGCGTCAGTGGAAGTGGTGGGTGCCTTAGTCGCGGTGGCCCGTAACGACAGTGAAGTCGCGACCATCAAAGCAGGTCCGGGTTCCGGTGTGGCAGGCTGCGCCGATCTGGTCCACGCGGATCAGGAGGGCATCGCCGTCGCAGTCCAGGGCGACAGACTTCACGAACTGTACGTGTCCGGAAGTGTCGCCCTTACGCCAGTACTCTTGGCGGGAGCGGGAAAAGAACGTTACCCGGCCGCTCGTCATAGTGCGGTGGAGTGCCTCGTCATCCATCCAGCCGAGCATGAGAACCTCGTTGGTGTCGTGCTGCTGAATGATGGCGGCTACCAAACCGGACGCGTCGCGTTTGAGCGCGCTGGCGATCTCCTGCGGCAAGGGGCCGGCGGGGTCGCTGGAAAGCTCCACGGCAGGAGTTGGGCTGGGGGCATACTGCTCTGACATCAGATCAAGTCTAGTGCCTTCGGCGGCAGGCGGGTTCTGCGGCGGTTCCACTGCGCAAGAGCGCCCCGATCGTGCTAGTTTCACAAGTGATGCATTTCGTCGATCCTTCCCGAGAAGTACTGGCCGAAACCCTCTTGGCGGCCGGACCTGACTCCCCCACGCTCTGCGAAGGGTGGATGACCCGGGATCTTGCCGCGCATTTGTACTTGCGTGAACGGAAAATCGCGGTGGGCCTCGGCCTGCTGATCCCCAGCTTGGGCAAGGCCTCTGAGAAAGCCACGTCCAAACTTGCGGACAAGCTGAAGAGCTCGGACGCCTACGCCGATCTGGTCAAGACGTTCCGCGCAGGCCCGCCGGCGCTGTCCCCTTTGAAGATCAAGGCACTGGATGAGACATCGAATCTCATCGAATACTTCGTTCACACCGAGGACATCCGCCGCGCCGGTGATCGCTGGGCGCCCCGGGCCCTCGATGAAGCGTATTCCGACGCCCTCTGGGATGAGCTGATCAAGCGTGCCGCTTTCCTCTACCGCGGAGTGGACCTCGGAATCGTGCTGGTCCGGCCCACCGGCCCCCGGCATGTCGCCAAGCGCGCTCCGGTCTCTGTAGCCATCGTCGGCGAGCCGGGCGAACTTCTGATGCATGCCCACGGCCGCACCAGCCAAGCACTGGTCACTTTCGAAGGCCAGCCGGACGCCGTCGCGCTATTGCAGTCCGCGGACATAGGCCTCTAGGACGAGCAAGGGAGGGTCACCTACGGGTGACCCTCCCTTGTTGTTTGATCTTTCACGCTAGCGGACGTCGAAGCCAGCCTCACGGATAGCCGTTTTGACCTGGGCAATCATGTCGTCCGGGCCAAAGTGGAACACCGAAGCCGCCAGCACGGCGTCTGCACCGGCCTCAACGGCAGGCGGGAAGTGCGCAGGCACACCGGCGCCGCCCGAGGCGATGATGGGAATGTTCACGGCTGCGCGAACCAGCCGGATGAGTTCGAGGTCGAAGCCATCTTTGGTGCCGTCTGCGTCAATCGAGTTCAGCAGGATCTCCCCGACGCCCCGGTCAGCTGCTTCCTTTGCCCACGCTATGGCGTCGATCCCCGTGCCGGTGCGGCCACCATGGGTGGTGACCTCAAAGCCGGACGACGTCGGAACGTCCCCTTCGCGGGTACGGCGCGCATCCACAGAGAGCACCAGCACCTGCGAACCGAAGTGGCGGGTGATTTCGTCGATGACGTCGGGCCTGGCAACGGCCGCTGTGTTGATGGACGCTTTGTCCGCACCGAAGCGCAGGAGTTTGTCCACCTCTGCCACGCCGCGTACGCCGCCGCCCACTGTCAGCGGAATGAATACTTCCTCGGCGGTGCGGCGAACGACGTCGAACGTGGTTTCACGGTTTCCCGACGACGCCGTGACGTCGAGGAACGTAAGTTCGTCAGCTCCGCCATTGTCGTAGCGGTGTGCCAGCTCTACCGGATCTCCGGCGTCGCGAAGACCCTCGAAGTTAACGCCTTTAACAACGCGACCGGCGTCGACGTCCAGGCAGGGAATGACGCGTACGGCTACAGCCATGTGCTGCTCCTAGATTTACTGGGCTCGGCTTGATCGACGGGTGGGATCAGATCCGGCAGGCGTGAATGCTGCTGACCAGGATGGCACGGGCGCCGAGGTCGTAGAGCTCGTCCATGATGCGGTTGGTTTCCTTCTTGGGAACCATGGACCGGACCGCAACCCACTCGGAATCACGGAGCGGGGACACAGTGGGCGATTCAAGCCCAGGGGTCAGTGCTGCAGCGTCTTCCACCAGGTCCTTGCGGATGTCGTAGTCCATCAGCACATACTGGCGTGCCACGAGAACACCCTGCAGGCGCCGGATGAGGATTTCGATTTCCTTTACCGTGCCGTTGGCAGCGCCACCCGAACCGGAGCGGCGGATCAACACAGCTTCTGATTTCAGGATGGGGTCGCCAAAGATTTCCATGCCGGCAGCCTTGAGGGTGTTGCCGGTTTCCACGACGTCGGCAATCGCGTCAGCGACACCGAGACGCACCGAAGATTCCACGGCTCCGTCCAGGCGGACAACCTTCGCGTTCACGCCTCGATCGGCGAGGTAGTCGCGCAGGAGGCCGTCGTAGCTGGTGGCCAGACGCTTTCCTTCAAGCTGCTCGACGCCGGCGAAGTCACCCACGGGGCCAGCGAAACGGAAAGTTGACGGGGCAAATCCCAAGGGAAGTATTTCCTCGGCTTCGACCTTCGCGTCAAGCAGGAGGTCCCTGCCGGTGATACCGACGTCCAAGGTTCCCTGGCCTACATAGACAGCGATGTCGCGGGGACGGAGGAAGAAGAATTCAATGTCGTTATCGGGATCCACCATGACCAGTTCGCGGGAGTCGCGGCGCTGGCGGTAGCCGGCCTCGGAAAGCATTGCCGAGGCGGCTTCGGACAGGGATCCCTTGTTGGGGACTGCTACACGGAGCATTGGGAGACTTTCTCTTTGGAATGGAGGTTTTCAGGCACGTTGGCCACGCAGCGGCCTCCGCCTGGGGGACGGCGGAGTGGCGTGGCTAGAGATGCTTGTAAACGTCCTCCAGGCTGAGGCCCTTGGCGAGCATGAGGACCTGCAGGTGGTACAGCAACTGGGAAATTTCCTCAGCAGCAGCTTCGTCCGTTTCGTACTCCGCGGCCATCCACACTTCTGCGGCCTCTTCGACCACCTTCTTGCCGATGCCGTGGATTCCGGAGTCCAGTTCGGCAACCGTGCGCGAGCCTGCCGGGCGGGTCGCTGCTTTCTCACTCAGTTCTGCGAACAGCGTCTCGAAATTCTTCACGCCTTCCAGACTACTGGCTCGGGGGCTGCCACCGCTTGTTGGGGCGTTGCATGACGAAGGGGATGTGAGTGAAGACACATGCACATCCCCTTCGTCAGCCGGTGGCCCTAGCTGTACTGCTTGAGGGTCACAGCAGTGGAGAGGGCGGCCGTGACAGCTTCGTGGCCTTTGTCTTCCTGGGAACCCGGCAAGCCTGCCCGGTCGAGCCCCTGCTGTTCGGTGTCGCAGGTGAGAACGCCAAAGCCAACCGGCACACCGGTGCGAACGCTGACATCGGTAAGACCCGACGTCGCGGCCTGGCAGACGTAGTCGAAGTGGGGCGTGCCTCCCCGGATGACCACTCCGAGTGCAACGACGGCGTCAAAGTGCGGCGCGAGCCTCGCAGCGGCAACCGGGAGCTCGAAGCTGCCCGGAACGCGCAACAGGGTGGGTTCTGCAATGCCGGCTTCCTTGGCGGCGCGAAGCGCACCGTCAACCAAGCCGTCCATGATCTGTGTGTGCCAGCTTGCCGCCACGATGGCCAGCTTGAGCTGCGAAGTTTCCTCCGGGTTGAGGGTGGTGAGGTCGATAGTGGGCGCGCCGTGTCCGCTCATGGTGTGGTGTGGGTCCGTTCAGTCTTGGTTGTTGTCAAAGGTGTGGGCAGAAGGGGTCTTGCCATTGCTGACGGGCTCGACATCGAGCGTCAACCGGTGGTCCATCCGGTCCTTCTTTGTCTGCAGGTAACGCAGGTTCTGTTCGCGTGAGGGCACCTCGGTGGGCACCATTTCCACGACGGTAACTCCGGCCTTGTCCAAGCGGTGCTGCTTGTCAGGGTTATTGCTCAGCAGCCGGACTTCGTGGAGTCCCATTTCGGCCAGGATCTGGCCCGCGGCAGTGTACGAGCGGGCATCAACGGGCAGACCCAACTGCTCGTTGGCCTCAACCGTGTCAAAGCCCGCTTCCTGCAAGGCATAGGCCTTGATCTTGTTGGCCAACCCGATGCCACGGCCTTCCTGGCCGCGCAGGTAGAGCAACGTGCCGCCTTCGGCGTGGATGAGCTCCAGGGCGAAGGCGAGCTGCTCGCCGCAATCACAGCGGTAGGAACCGAAAACGTCGCCGGTAAGGCACTCGGAGTGCAACCGGACGAGAGGCGCTTTGCCGTCCTTGGGCGGGTTGGGAGAACTCACGGCGAGGTGTTCCACGCCGGTGACATGGTCCGTCCATGCTTGGGCCACAAAGTCACCGAATGCTGTGGGCAACTGCACGATCGGCCCACCACTGACGGGGTGCGGCGCCGGGCCCGTGTGGTCACTGTTGCGTGTGGTCGATGCGGTCATCGCTTCTCCTCGTCTCCCCGTGAAACATGTGCCGCCTGGGACTCTACCGCTTCCACATACGACACCAGGTCCTCAATGGAGATGAGGGGGCATCCATGCTCGGCGGCAAACCCACGCAGGCTGTCCAAGCGCATCATTTCACCATCGTCATGTACCAACTCTGCGATCACGCCCACCGGGGCCAGCCCGGCAAGCCGACACAGGTCCACGGCAGCTTCCGTATGACCCGGACGTTCACGCACTCCCCCCTTAACGGCCCGCAACGGGAAAATATGCCCGGGACGCGTGATGGACGCCGGCGAACTGCTCGGATCTGCCAAAATCCGTGCCGTCAGGGCTCGATCCGTTGCCGAAATGCCGGTGCTGACTCCAATCGCAGCATCGCAGGACACTGTGTAGGCAGTGCCCTTGGCGTCTTCGTTGATCTCCACCATGGGCGGCAGCACCAGGGCGTCGGCGCGGTCGCCAGCCAGGGGGACGCAGATGACGCCGGATGAATAACGGATGGTCCACCCCATGAGGGCCGGCGTGGCGTGCTGGGCGGCGAAAATGATGTCGCCTTCGTTTTCCCTGTCCTCGTTGTCCACCACTATCACCGCCTTCCCGGCCGCCATGGCAGCGATTGCAGCTTCAACAGGATCAAGACCCGTACGCTGCGCCGACGCCGGCGTCTTGGCGGGGGCGCTCATCGGGCGGTTCCTTGCTGCGGCGCGAAGGACAGCAAGCGCTCGGTGTACTTGGCCAGCACATCTACCTCCAGGTTCACCCGGCCGCCCACTGGCTTTGCTCCCAACCCGGTTTCCTCCAGCGTGGTGGGGATCAGTCCCACTTCAAACCACGGCGCGGTTTCCGCCGCGGCACTGACGGCGGTCACCGTCAGGGAAACACCGTCGACGGCGATCGAACCCTTCTCCGCGATGTAGCGTGCCAGCGGGGCGGGGACCCCGAAGCGAAGGCGGTCCCAGTTGCCCGAAGGTTCACGTTCCAACAGTTCGCCTACGCCGTCCACGTGGCCTTGTACGACGTGGCCGTCCAGGCGGCCGCCTGCGGGAACGCAACGCTCCAGGTTCACGGTGTCGCCGGCCGCGAGTTCGCCGATAGTGGTGCGAATGAGTGTCTCGCCCATGACATCCACACTGAAATCCTGACCGTCAATCTGCGTAGCCGTCAGGCAAACACCATTGACTGCGATGGATCCGCCCAACGCCAGGTCGCCTGTGGTGGTTGGAGCTTTCAAACGCAAGGTGGCACTGGCATCTCCATCATGCTCAATCCCCAGCACGGTGCCTTGCTCGGCGACGATTCCCGTAAACATCAGTGTCCTCCTGTGACATATTCCGCAGCTTCACTGCGCGGAATGGAATTCTTGATATGGCTGGCCCTGGTGGGCCGTAAGTGCAGACGAAGGTCCTTGCCGAGGGTCCGGACTGCCCCGCCGCCTGCTTCGTCCCACGACCATTGCTGGGCGGCGGTCAAGGTGGTGATCCCGAGGTCGTTGAGTGCCGGAGTTCCGGAACCCAGCAGCGTCGGCGCCAGATAGACAATCAGTTCGTCCACCAGTTCCGCCGCCAGGAAGGTGCTCAGGATCGACGAACCTCCTTCGACCATGACATGCCGGACCCCTTGGTCGAACAGCGTGCCCAGGGCCGCGGCCGGGTCCCTTGTGGGCAGGTGGACAAAGCGTCCATCTCTTCCCCGGACTGCCGCATCGTCCGGCACCTTCCGCAGGCCCATGACAGCGCGGATGGGCTGTCGCTGCGAACGTTCGCCGTCCGCGGTTCTGGCCGTCAGCCGCGGGTTGTCGATCAGCACTGTTCCGGTACCTACCAGAATCGCGTCGATGAGTTCACGCAACCCGTGGTTGTCCGCGAGCGATTCCGGGCTGGAAATCCATTGACTGGTGCCGTCCACCGCAGCAATACGGCTGTCCAGCGTCTGGGCGATATGCAGCGTGACGAATGGACGCTTGGCGGTAACGGCGTCGAACCATTCCCGGTTCAAGCCGAACGCCTCCGTTGCGCCCAGCCCGGACTGGACCTCAACCCCGGCGGCGCGAAGGGTTCGGGCGCCGCCCGCTGCGGGGTCATGCGGATCGTCGACGGCGTAAATCACCTTGGCGATTCCGGCATCAATGATTGCCTGCGCGCAAGGACCTGTGCGGCCTTCGTGGTTGCAGGGCTCCAACGTGACAACCATGGAGGTCCCGCTGATGTCGATCCCCTGCTTGCGTGCCTCGGAAATTGCGTCCGCCTCGGCATGGGCCGTTCCGGCTCCGCGGTGGTAACCCGTAGCGAGTTGTTCACCTTGGCGGCTGAGGATCACCGCACCAACCAAGGGATTGGCTCCGCGCGGACCGGCAAGTGCGGCAGTCAGCGCGGCATCCATGGCTGCACTCTCCGCACCCGTGTAACGGTTTTTCCCAGCAATCATTGTGCAGCTCCCACGGTGGGAGCCGGGCTTGCATTCTTGGTGGCAACACGACTGTCCCGTTCACGCTTTTCGGCACGCCACCACACAAAGAAGCCAGTCAGGGTAAAGAAGCCGTAGAACAAGTACATGACCGCACTGGCGTAATAGCCGGCGCTGAAGAGCAGCGGCACGCCAACGATGTCCACGGCCACCCAAATAAGCCAGAATTCCGTCCAGCCCTTGGCCATGCCGTACGTAGCCAGGAGAGATCCCATGAAGGTCCAGGCATCGGCCCAGACCGGTGGGTAGGAGCCCAGGGAATCAAAAACCGGGGTCAGGGCAGCTGTGCCGGCGATCATCGCGCCGATCAGTGCAATGCGGACTTTGTTGCTGGCCCATCCAGGAACAATGGCCCGTCCCTGCGAGCTGGATTGCTGGCCTTGCCGCCAGCGGTACCAGCCGTAAAGCGCAACTGCAATGAACATGATCTGCCGCGCGGCCTGGCCCCACAGCGTGGCGGGCGCAGCCGCGCCAAACACGTTGCCCAGAAAGACCGTGAGCAGGAGGATGTTGCCTAGAATGCCGATTGGCCAAGCCCAGACTTTGCGGCGCATGCCGCCGAGGGCGCTGAGCAGCCCAAAAATGTTACCTAGCACTTCGCGTAAGACAAGAGCAGATCCCCCAACGGGGATCTGTGCTTCGAAGAGCCATCGCAGAAAATCCATGCCGTTCCTTCCCAGTAAGCCGCGATGACTCCGGGGGTGTACGACAGCGCAATGCCGGGCGTCGCTAAAGGACAGCCCACGGCATGACTGTACGTGCTTCTCCCATCCAGACTTTAACTGTCGGTACCGGAATTCCACCGGTTCAACCGTTCGCCATTACATTCCAATCACTCGGAATGCCATGGCTCACGGGTCGCGGACTATAACCGCCGGTTCGGACTTACACCGACCCCGGAGCACGTATGTGTGTTGTTATTCTGCCACAACTACAAAGATGGCCGGGCTATTCCCGGCCATCTTCGTAACATGTGGTGACGGTCGTCAGGCTTTCGCCGAGGCCGCAGCCTGGCCTGCTGCACGAAGCCGATCGATGGCGGCCGCGGGATCCTGGTGACCATAGACGGCCGAACCTGCAACAAAGACATTTGCGCCTGCTTCAGCAGCCCGGATGATGGTCTCCTCGGTGATGCCGCCGTCCACTTGAATGGCGACCCCAATACCCGAGTCCTCTACTGCGGCCCGGGCACGCCTGATCTTAGGCAAGGTGATATCCAGGAATGACTGTCCACCGAAACCAGGCTCCACGGTCATGATCAACAGCATGTCCAGTTCGCTGAGCATGTCCAGGTAGGGCTCCACCGGGGTTGCGGGCCGCAGCGCCATCCCGGCTTTGGAACCACGGGCACGCAGTTCGCGGGCCAACTTGACCGGCGCCATGGCGGCCTCCGCGTGGAACGTCACTGACGCGACACCGGCGTCCGCGTAGGCAGGTGCCCAGCGGTCGGCGTCGGAGATCATCAGGTGTGCGTCCAGCGGAACCGGGCTCACCGCCTGAATCCTCTGGACCACTGGCAAGCCGAGCGTCAGATTGGGCACAAAATGGTTGTCCATAACGTCCACATGGACGGCATCGGCGTTGCTGATCCGCTGCAGTTCGGCCTCAAGATTAACAAAGTCCGCAGACAGGATGCTCGGATTGATACAGCACTCAGACAAGGCAGCCCCTTCGGGTGAGTTGTGGGTCGGAAGACGACTGCCAAGGCCAAGGAAATCCGGCCACGGCAGCCAGGTGTAGGTGACTACGCTTTCTTGCGGATAATCGCCAGGAACATTGCGTCCGTTTGGTGGACGTGCGGCCACAGCTGTGCAGTGAGTTCGTGACCTGCGCCAAGGTTGCCGGTAAGGCTGACATCATCCAGTGCTTTTCCGGCGTCGATCAGTTCAAGGTCCTCGCGCTTGCTGAGCACGTCGCTAACCACCGCGGTGGTTTCCGCTGGGTGCGGAGAGCACGTCACATAGGCCACGACACCGCCAGGTTTCACGGAATCAATCGCAGACTTCAGGAGTTCACGCTGCAGCGGACCGAGGTCTCCAATGTCCTTGGGCGAGCGGCGCCACCGTGACTCCGGGCGTCGGCGCAGCGCCCCCAGACCACTGCACGGAACGTCCACCAGGACGCGATCGAATGCCTCGGGCTGCTCGGTTCCGACGTCACGTCCGTCTCCGGTTCTAACAGTCCACGATTCATCGGGAACTGCGGAAAGAGCCTGCTGAACGAGCTTGGCCCGGTGAGGTGCGGGCTCATTTGCCAGAAGGGTGGCTCCGTCGCGATGAGCCAAGGCGGCGAGCAGCGCGGCTTTGCCACCAGGACCTGCACACAAGTCAAGCCACCGTTCGCCGTGGGCGGGAGACTCTCCCAGCTCGACGCTGGCCAATGCACGCGCCACCAACTGCGATCCGACATCCTGCACGCGCGTGGTGCCGCGCCGGACCGATTCGAATCGTCCGAGGTCTCCGCCTGCGGACAGCGCGGAACCCTCCACCAATTCACCGGCGGTGGCTCCATTCTCAAAGGCCTCCTCCAGGTCTCCCAGACCCGGCAACGCCACAAGGTTGACCACCGGGGCTGCGTTGTCGGCCTCCAGCAGGTCATCTATGTCGGTCTTGGGTCGTCCGTGATTAACCAGCGATTGACGCAATGCGCGGACAATCCACTCCGGGTGGGCGTGGCGCAGGGCGGCGATTTTTGTCTCGTCAGTCTCTTGCTCCAACAAGATGCCCAGCCATTCATCCATGCTGTGGGCAGTGACTTTGCGGAGTACTGCGTTGATGAGGGCTGACGGTCCGGCGCCAATGACGGCACGGGCCAAGCCAACGGTCTGGTCCAGGGCAGCATGGGCGGGAACGCGCATGGACAGGAGCTGATGCGAGCCAATCCGCAGAGCGTCCAGGACTGCCGGATCCAGTTGTTCGAGGGGGCGGTCCACGCAGCGAGCCAGGATGGCATCGTAGGTGCCCTGGCCGCGAAGCGCCCCGTAGCTCAGCTCGGTGGCGAACCCAGCATCACGGCGGTCGAGCCGGTGCTCGCGGATGCGTGCGGGAAGGACAAGGTTGGCATATGCGTCCTCGGCAGCCACAGCACGGAGCACTTCAAAGGCCACCAGTCGCGCAGGATCAGCACGGCGGGTTCGCTGGGACGGAGCATTGTTGGAGAAGCCCTTCTGGGGGCCCCTGTTCCGCTCCCTGCCCTGGGCGTTGCGTCTGCTCTGCCCTCCGGCTCCCCGGTTGCCCTGTGAACCTCGGTTTCCCGCCCCGCCGCCGTCCCGGCTCCCGCTGTTGTTGGGGCCTCGGCGGCCGGACTCGCTCATTCGAATACCACTCTCTCGGGTGCTGCCAGGCCGCGGGCCCAATCAGCCGATGACATCATTTTCTTACCGGCCGGCTGAATCCGGCCAAGTTCCACTGCATGGGACCCGGTACCTACCAGAACGGATTTGCCGTCAATTCTGATGGTTCCTGGCGCGAGGTCCTTGACCTCCGGCCTCAGTTCCACGGGTTCAAGCTTGATCCGCTGGCCTTCCAGCGTGGTCCAGGCTCCGGGTTCAGGGGTAACGCCGCGCGCCCGGCGGTTCAGGGCAAGTGCCGGCTGCTGCCAGTCCATGCGCCCGTCTTCGAGTGTCAGTTTGGGCGCCAGGGAGACCTCTCCGGTTTGCGGCTGCGGAGCCGCCTGTCCCGCGTCGATGGCGGAGAGCGTCTGGCTCAGAAGCACTGCCCCGCTGATGGACAGCCGTTCGAGGAGATCACCGGCGGTGTCTTCCGGACGGACGGTCTCAGTGAGAGTTCCAAACACGGGGCCAGTATCAAGGCCTTCCTCAAGCTGGAACGTCGCGGCGCCGGTGACGTCGTCTCCGGCAATAATGGACCGCTGAACGGGAGCAGCGCCCCTCCACGCTGGCAGAAGGGAGAAATGCAGGTTGACCCAACCGTACGTGGGAACTCCCAGAGCGGCCCTCGGAACAATGCCGCCGTAGGCCACAATGGCGGCGACGTCGGGTGCGAATTCTGCAATGCGTGCCGTGGTATCGGCGTCCACTTTCGCCGCGCGAATGACGTCGATTCCCAATTCCCCGGCACGCGCCGCCACTGGAGAAGGAGTCATCACCCGTTTGCGGCCCAGTGGCGCGTCCGGCCTCGTCAGGACGGCCACCACGTCAAAGCCCGCCTTGAGCAAGGCATCCAACGACGGTACTGCTACGGCAGGAGTTCCTGCGAAGAGTACTCTCACTCGGGAACTCCGAAACTGCCGCCACCGAAACTTGAGCCCACTGTGGTGGCACGCTTGGACGTGGTCTGTTCTGTAATGGCGTGGTAATTGGCGTTTCGGATAGCGCGGAGGGCAGCTTTGCGGTCCTCCCCTTCCAACCGGTCCGTGTACAACACGCCGTCGAGGTGATCCGTCTCGTGCTGGAAGCAGCGGGCAAGCATGCCTTCCGCTTCCACCGTGACCGGGTTGCCGTTCAGATCAACACCTGTTGCCCGCGTAGCGCGGTGACGGCGCACGGGAAAACCGAGACCCGGAATGGAAAGGCATCCTTCCACCTCGTCAGCTTGGAAGTCTTCACTGTTTTCCAAGACCGGGTTGATGATGTGGCCTTCCACTCCCCCGATGCGGTAAGTGAATACACGCTGGCTGACGCCGATTTGGGGCGCGGCCAAGCCTGCACCGTCAACGTCCTCCATGGTTTCGGTCATGTCGGCTACCAGCTTGGCGAGCTCAGGACCAAAATCGGTAACGGGGTCCGCCACGGTGCGCAACACCGGATCCCCGATGATTCGGATACTCAAAATTGCCATGTGCTGTCAGTCCTCACGATCGTCAAACCCGGCTCCGTGCGTTGCTGGGCCTAAGCCAGTTTAGTTGAGGTCATGGCACTGCCGCTGTTCGCAGGCGAAGCACCGGCGGAAGCGAACACGGGAGGGGCAATCGGCAGTAACGCCTGTCCGGCTGCAGTGACGTCTGCAGACATTTCCCATACACGCCGCAGGGCACAGAACTTCCACCAGTGGTGTTTGAGGATTTCCGGGTTGGCTCGTTGTGGACGCACTTCGGTTTCACCAATGGCTACTGCCAGCAGCATGGGGTTGTCCCCGTATTTCCACGGTTCCCATTCGCCGGCGACTGGATCAACCAGGCTTTCTTCTGCCTTCATCCCGGCGGCGAGTTGCATGACCACTTTGTCATCCAGGGCCTTGACTGTGCCGTCCCGCGTAGTTCCCTTCGTCTTGTAGTCGATCAGGCAGATACGGCCATTGATCCTTGCCACAAGGTCCAGTGTTCCGGCGTAGCCTACTGTCTTGTTCCAGACAGTGATCTCCGGGGCCAGTGGCTCAACGCGGTACAGCTCCCACCACTCGTCAAAACGGGCGGCAAAAGCTTGTTCGCCGTTTGCCGCGAGTTCGTCCCGGCATTCCTGCATACGATGGGCGCGTCCCAGGGCCCGCAAAGCCACCTGTTCGCAGTACGTATGAACGCGATCCCCGCGTGCTGCAGCCGCATCCCGGTAAACCTCGGCGGCCTTGGAGGCTTTGTTGATCGCCTGCCGGACTTTTGCGGGACTTCCAAGAATTCCGGAAAGCTCAGGATCTGAAGCCAGGCTGCTGGCGCCCATGTAACTGAACCAACCATCCAAGGAATGGGCCTGTTGGCCGATCACCGTGGTGATGGACGGCACGGAAAAATGCTCAGTTGTGGAGCGGGCGTACATGCGGCCGTAGTCAGTAGCGTGGGCAAGCAGTGGAGCAGTCATATAAAGACTGTGTCACAGAGGACCGACAGAATTCATCCGCGGAAAGATCAGCGCGAGCTGCTCCGGGGAAAGCCTGGCGAGCTTGCCTGCGAGGATGGGGGCGGTCAGGGCCAGCTCCCCAAAAGGCGAAGCAGGGCTCGCGTCAGCCGAGGGCTCTTTCGATTCGTCGTGTTCGTGCATGCTGATGGGTGGCGCGTCCACGGGATTCGTGACGCAAGAGGCATCAGATCGGCGTCCCCCAGGCAGCCAGCCATGTTTCTTTGAGGGCGACCGAGGACAGCCGTGTTTTAGTACATTGAAACTCGTTCCGATCCACATGAAATTCGCCTCCGTAGAGTGCTGCTTTATGAGACGAAAGAGCCTACTGCGCGCCTGCGCCTTATCAGTCCTGACAGCATTCTTGCTAGGGAGTTCAAATATTGCCTTCGCCGCGGATGTGCCGTATCCGGTGTCTGCCACCATCGAGGTCGGAGGAGAAATTCTCGATATGGCGGTGGATGAGACCAGCGGTACCGCTTACATCCTCAAGGCTCAGTCACAACAGATACCGACCACCTATTCACTGGTTGTCATCAACGGCACCACGGTCACGGCCACCATCCCGATTAATGGAACAGCACGCCTCATAGGGGTCGATTCCGGTGACCATACGGTCTACGTCACGACATCGGAAAACAAGGTCTTGGTTATCAAGGGGACATCGGTCACCAATACGGTAAGTGTGGACTGGGGACCAGGTAACGTGGCCGTGGATTCAAGTACCCACACGGCTTACGTGTCACAGATAGACGGGGCCAGCGTAGCCCTCATCAACGACGCAAGTGTCACAAGCACAGTTCGACTTCCCTTTGGGCAGTTTCCGAGTGAGATAGTGGTCGATTCGATGACTCACACCGCTTTTGTTCGGGTCGAGGCAGGCACCGGCAGCAGCGGAGTCGCCTACAACGCGATCCAACACATCGTCAACGGTATCCCTACGAAAGACAGCTGGGGTGAGCTGCCCACGATATCCAGTCTTGCCTTCGATGCAGTCGAAAACCGCCTCCTGTTTTGGAATATGGGTGACTTGGTCGAGTACAAAGACGGCAAAATAACCCAGTTCCCGGACTTCTTCCCCAATAGCGATAGAGCGCGCATGTTGACTTACGACGCCGAAACGCGAACGTTCTTCTTCGCGAAGTCTCTTGGTGGCAGCGTGAGCGGTTATGAGCTGATAGCAGCGAGGGACGGCCGTTTTCAGAGCCTCGGGAGCTTCAACATCGGGCACGGCCGAATGGTCGTGGACCCGGTTCATGACAAAGTCCTGCTGGAGCATTTAGACAAGGTCATCGTTATGGACAGCAGCTGGCCAGACCCCAGGGCTCGTCAGGGACAGGATGCCGACGGTTTCGCGGACATATTGGCTCGCGACAGGGTAGGGAACCTATGGATGTATCCCGGCAACGGAACGGGCGACTGGCTCCCCCAGAGGCAGGTTGGCACGGGCTGGAACGTCATGTCCGAACTGACCGTGCCCGGTGACTTCAACGGCGACGGATTCTCCGACCTACTAGCCCGGGACACGTCCGGCTACTTGTGGATGTATCCCGGCAACGGCAAAGGCGGCTGGTTGCCGCAGGTCCGGGTGGGTTCCGGTTGGAACGTCATGTCTGCGTTGACAGGTCCCGGTGACTTCAACGGCGACGGATTCGCGGATGTCCTTGCCCGGGACACGTCCCGCTACTTGTGGATGTATCCCGGCAACGGCAAAGGCGGCTGGTTGCCGCAGGTCCGGGTGGGCGCAGGATGGAACGCCATGTCCGAACTGACCGGACCCGGTGACTTCAACGGCGACGGATTCGCGGATGTCCTTGCCCGGGACACGTCCGGCTACTTGTGGATGTATCCCGGCAACGGCAAAGGCGGCTGGTTGCCGCAGGTCCGGGTGGGCGCAGGATGGAACGCCATGTCCGAACTGACCGGACCCGGTGACTTCAACGGCGACGGATTCGCGGATGTCCTTGCCCGGGACACGTCCGGCTACTTGTGGATGTATCCCGGCAACGGCAAAGGCGGCTGGTTGTCGCAGGTCCGGGTTGGCTCCGGCTGGAACGGCATGAGCCCCATCCTCTAGGGCACTTCACTCAATTAATAAGGCGACGCCGCGCCCCGTTGGAGGTCCCGGCGTCGCCTTGTGCCTTCTGCAGGAAGCCCCATCAGCGACGCCCAAGTACATGCCTCACGGGAGAATAACCGGCGACCTGTCCAGGACGTGTCCTAACGCATCCTGGCTCGTTGTAGTGAGCACTGTGCAGATGAGCAGCCCGGAAACCCAAAAAGCCCCCGGAAGTCCGGGGGCAATCTTGGTGGGCGATACTGGGTTCGAACCAGTGACCTCTTCGGTGTGAACGAAGCGCGCTACCACTGCGCCAATCGCCCGGTGCATAGAAAACACTAACGGACCATTGCCGGAATGCAAAACGGATCACGGCGTCCGGCACGGCACCGAACTCCTAGCGAACTACTACAGTGGAATTACGGCGATGAAACTTCACCGGAACCGCGTAAATACAAGGATCCAGCCACCTCCACCGTCAAAGGCAGGCTACCGATTTGGAGTTTGCAGCAACCTCCTATAGAGTTTTTACTCGTCGGAAAGCGACGGAATGCCTGAAGGGCTGCCCGCCGAAATGACACTGCGGACGTAGCTCAGCTGGTAGAGCACCACCTTGCCAAGGTGGATGTCGCGAGTTCGAATCTCGTCGTCCGCTCGCAAGGCACTGTCAAGGCAAGAATTCCTCGGAATCCTGCTTACACGGTGGGTTGGCCGAGAGGCGAGGCAGCGGCCTGCAAAGCCGTATACACGGGTTCGAATCCCGTACCCACCTCGGTGAAAACCATGTCTTCCAGCTTTTGGCTGGATGCATGGGCGATTGGCGCAGCGGTAGCGCGCTTCCCTGACACGGAAGAGGTCACTGGTTCGATCCCAGTATCGCCCACCAGAACAAGGCAACTTGTTTGT
>NZ_FNNR01000005.1:0-77768 GCF_900106835.1 Arthrobacter sp. cf158 | reverse complement strand
GGCAGGCAGCATGTGCGGACGTAGCTCAGCTGGTAGAGCACCACCTTGCCAAGGTGGATGTCGCGAGTTCGAATCTCGTCGTCCGCTCCAGAATAAAAAAGCAGCTCTTCGGAGCTGCTTTTTTTATGCCCACATTCAGCTGGATCCCAATACATTATTTGAAGTAACCGATACCCCTCAGAAGAATTCGCTTTATCTAATGTGATTCGACTCGCATAATGTACTGCGAGCTCATCACCGTTCCACGCCAACTGGCAGGAGTACCCCCATGAATCAACAGACGGCTTCCAAGTCCGTCCTGAGGCGCAAGCCCATCGACGATATCGAGGAAGAAAGTAAACACAGCGGACTCTTCAAGAGTCTTGGCCTCTGGCAACTGACGGCTATCGGCGTCGGCGGAATCATCGGCGTCGGCATCTTTTCCCTCGCCGGACTGGTTGCCCACGGCAGCGAGGGCAACCCGGGCGTAGGCCCCGCGGTGCTCTTTTCCTTCCTCATCGCCGGCCTCGCCTCCGGAGCAGCAGCATTGTCCTACGCCGAATTCGCCGGCATGATCCCCCGCGCCGGATCGGCGTACACGTATGGCTACGTAGCCCTTGGCGAGATCATTGGCTGGTTTATCGGATGGGATCTCCTGCTTGAGTACATCGCCATCGTGGCCGTCGTGGCCATCGGCATCTCCGGCTACTTCGACGCCTTCCTCTCCGGCATCGGCATCCACATGCCAACCTGGATGACGTCCACGGCAGATGAAGGCAAGGGCGGCATCATCAACCTCCCCGCCATCCTCGTTTGCCTCCTGGTCACATGGATCCTAAGCCGTGGAACCAAGGCTTTTGGCCGGTTCGAACTTGTAGCGGTGGCCATCAAGGTCATCCTGATCCTGTTCATCATCGGCCTGGGCATTTTCTATGTGAACACAGAGAACTACAACCCGTTCATGCCCAGCGGATTCGGTCCGGTGGTGGCCGGTGCAGCGACCGTGTTCTTCGCGGTCTTTGGCTATGACGCCATGAGTACGGCAGCGGAAGAGGCCAAGGATGGCAAGAAGCACATGCCCAAGGCCATCATCCTGTCCCTGATCATTGCCATGCTGCTCTATGTTGCGGCCACGCTTGTCCTGACCGGCATGCAGAACTACAAGGACATCAATCCCACCGCCGGCTTCGCTTCCGCGTTCACGGGCGTGGGATTGCCCGTCATCGCCACCATCATCTCGGTATTTGCGGTCCTGTCCATCCTGACTGTGATGCTGACGTTCCTCCTGGGAGTCACCCGCGTGTGGTTCTCGATGAGCCGCGACGGATTGCTCCCCGGCTGGTTCGCCAAGACGGACACGCACGGCACTCCGCAGCGCGTTACGTGGATCGCCGGTATTGCTTCAGCGTTCCTCGCCGGAGTCTTCCCCATTAAGGAAGTGGCGGACCTCACCAACATCGGCATCCTGGCGGCCTTCGTGGTGGTCTGCGTTTCTGTGATTGTCTTCCGCTACACCAAGCCCAATGCCCCGCGCACCTTCCGCTTGCCACTGATGCCGGTTGTTCCCGCCTTCGGTGTCCTGGCATCTGCGTTCCTCATGTTCCAGTTGCACTGGGAAACCTGGGTGCGGTTTGGCGTTTGGTTGATCATAGGCTTGATCATCTACTTTGCGTACGGGCGCCGGCACTCGCTGATGAACCCTGACAGTCCACGGCACAAGGTGACAAGTACGCCCTTGGCATAGTTGCCTACAGGCCTCCCTTGGACCCTTGGCACCTCTGTCAACTGGTGTTAGGGTCGGACGCGGAGGAGCGAACTGGCTCCGCGATGGAAGGGAGGTGCCCGTGGGTTTAATTGACGACCTGAAGGGCAAGGCTCAGGGTCTCATTCAAGGCAACGAGGAAGCCATCAAGAATGGCATCGAAAAAGCCGGGGATTTTGTGGACCAGAAGACGGGCGGCAAGTACGCCGGTCACGTCGACAAAGTCCAGAATGCCGCTTCCGACTTCGTGGCCAAGAACGACGGTCAGCCTGGACAGGCTCCCGTCACGGATGAGCCGAAGCAGCCATAGCTGCCTGAGCCGCCGTACCAGATACGTCAAGGGGGCACCGGTCCCGCCGAGAGGCGCCACCGGTGCCCTTGGCGTTTAACCCGACCTTCACGGTCACAAGTTCCATCCAAGGGTCAGGTATTTTGGACCCTATGCCTTCCGTCTCCCCGCCAACCACCCGCAGCCATTCCAGCCGGGAGACACTGGGCCCTCCGGTCACGGCAGGCATCGTCACCGCTTTGGTGGGCTTCACCTCGTCTTTCGCTGTTGTCCTCGCCGGATTGCAGGCTGTAGGCGCCAATCAGGCGCAGGCCTCCAGCGGGTTGCTGGCCCTGACCCTCACTTTTGGCCTGGGCATTCTCTGGCTGGCCTGGCGGTCCAGGATGCCGGTAACCCTCGCTTGGTCCACGCCCGGAGCAGCGCTGCTGGCCTCGGCCGGGATGGTCGACGGCGGCTGGCCGGCCGCCGTGGGCGCATTCCTGATCGTCGGGGTCCTGATAGTGCTGACGGGTCTGCTGCCCGTTCTGGGGCGGCTCATGGCGAAGATTCCCACGGCGTTGGCACAGGCCATGCTCGCAGGAGTGCTGCTCCCCCTATGTCTGGCACCCTTCAAGTCCTTGGGCTCAGCACCAATGTTCATTGCGCCGGTGGTGCTGAGCTGGGTTGTCCTGATGAAGTTCGCGCCCAGGTGGTCGGTCCCGGCCTCACTGTTGGTCGCCTTGGCAGTGATCGGCTTCCACATTGTGTCCAACGGCGTTCACGTCCCTGTGGATGGCCTTCTCCCCAGGCTGGAGTGGACCACTCCCGGGTTCACCGTGGAGGCTGCCGTAGGGCTGGCGCTCCCCTTGTTCATCGTGACCATGGCGTCACAGAACATCCCGGGGGTGGCAGTGCTTAAATCGTTTGGATACACCACGCCATGGCGCTCGTCGATGCTGGTTACCGGAGCGGGAACCATGGCGGGCGCACCCTTCGGTGGTCATGCGATCAACCTGGCCGCCCTCAGTGCGGCACTGGCCGCGGGTGAGGAAGCCGGCAAGGATCAGAGCAGGCGCTGGATAGCAGCCTTCGTTTCCGGGATCGCCTACTTGGTACTTGCTGCCGCCTCCGCGGCGCTTGTTACCCTGGTGGCCGCGGCACCGTCCGGACTCCTTGAGGCAGTTGCGGGACTTGCACTGCTGGGGACTCTGGCGTCATCCATCTCGTCGGCCTTGGCAACAGCTGAAGAACGCATCCCAGCGTGCATCACTTTCCTGCTGGCCGCATCAGGCCTAAGCTTCGCCGGTGTTGGCGCTGCTTTCTGGGCCTTGGCCGGAGGCCTGCTGGTTCGCTGGATGTTGAAGACCAGGGAGCCTCTTCAACAGTCCTAGATCACGCGGGCTCGTGGTTTTGGGCCTCACGGGCAAGCGCCGTGAGTCGGGAAACGGCACGGAAGTACTTCTTGGTGTAACCGCCGGTCATCATTTCTTCGGTGAAGAGCTTGTCGAATGGGACTCCGCTGGCAAGGATGGGCACGTCCTTGTCGTAAAGCCGGTCGGCCAACACCACGAAGCGGAGGGCCACTGCCTGCTCGGTGATGGTTTCGACGTCGCTCCAGACCACAGCTTCCACGCCCGAGATGAGCTGCCGATAACGGCTCGGGTGGACAGCGGCCAAGTGGTTTACGAGGGTGCGGAAATCATCCACAGCTACGGTCTTGCCATCGAATTCGGCCCGCATACGGTGCTTGAGTTCTTCGGTCTTCAGAGGTGCGGGAGCGGCGGGCAGACCCCGGTGGCGGAAGTCCTCGCCGTCGATCCTCACGACGTCGAACTGGTCCGCGAGGACCTGGATCTCGCGCTGGAAGTCGACGGCGGCAAAGCGGCCTTCGCCCAAGGAACCCGGGAGGGTGTTGGACGTGGCTGCGAGCTTGACGCCCGCGTCAGCCAGCTCGCGCATGAGGCGTGACATCAGGACCGTATCGCCTGGATCGTCGAGTTCGAATTCGTCAATGCAGACCAGTTTGTAGCTACTCAGCGCTTCGACGGTCTTACGGAACGAGAGCGCGCCTACAAGGTTGGTGTATTCCACGAACGTTCCGAAGGCCTTGGGTCCCGGTGACCTGTGCCACAGCGAAGCCAACAGGTGGGTCTTGCCCACACCAAAGCCGCCGTCAAGGTAGATGCCCGCGCGGGTGGCAGGGGCCTTCTTGGCGAAGAGCTTCTTGAAGAGCCCACCGCCGTCGTCAGAGCCGACGCCATCGGCGAAGGCAGACAACAACTTGACTGCGTTGGCCTGGCTGGGCTGCGAAGGATCGGGCCGGTAGCTGTCGAACGATACCTCTCCGAATCGAGGAGACGGGTAGAACCCCTTGAGGAGTTCTTCCACGGAGACTGCCGGCGTGCGGGCAGCCAGTTGTTCGATCTGTACCACGGTGGTCCGTTCCTTCGGTTTTAGGTCCCCAGCAAGAATACCGGCATCGGACGGCCCGGAACGGACACGTGACCAAGCCCATGTTTCACCGTATGACCCGAGGGAAGCATTCCACGCGGCCCGTGGTTAGTGTTGGAGCACGCCGGGCTGGCACCTGCACCACCTCCCACGGCCTGGCTCCGTCCGTTGTCAGTGAAAGGCCATCATCATGTCCTACCCCGTTGAACAGAACGAAAAGTTTGCGTCGTACGCAAACCCTGAACGCCTCGTGTCCACCGAGTGGCTCGCAGCAGCACTTGCAGACGGCGCCATTGCCGATGGCAAGCTGGTAGTCGTAGAGTCCGATGAAGACGTCCTCCTTTACGAGACCGGCCACATCCCCGGCGCCGTCAAGATCGACTGGCACACCGATCTGAATGACGAGGTCACCCGCGATTACGTGGACGGCACCGCGTTCGCCGCGCTGGCGGCGTCCAAGGGTATCTCCCGCGACAGCACCGTGGTCATCTACGGTGACAAATCCAACTGGTGGGCGGCCTACGCATTGTGGGTCTTCACGCTCTTCGGGCACGAGGACGTCCGTCTCCTGGATGGCGGCCGCGACAAGTGGATCGCCGAAGGCCGTGAACTGACTACTGACGTTACTCAGCCTTCAGCCGGCGAATACCCCGAGGTTGAACGTAACGATGCCCCCATCCGCGCATTCAAGGAGGACGTCCTGGCGCACCTGGGCAACCCGCTCATTGACGTCCGTTCGCCTGAGGAATACACGGGTCAGCGCACTCACATGCCTGCTTACCCGGAAGAGGGTGCGTTGCGTGGCGGTCACATCCCCACAGCGGCCTCCATTCCGTGGGCCCGGGCAGCAGCTGAAGACGGTACCTACCGCAACCGCGAAGAACTCGAAGCCCTCTACCTGGGCGAAGCCGGCCTGAAAGCCGGCGACGACGTCGTGGCGTACTGCCGCATCGGGGAACGCTCAAGCCACACGTGGTTTGCCCTGAAGTATCTGCTGGGCTTCGACACCGTGCGCAACTACGACGGTTCCTGGACCGAATGGGGTAACGCAGTCCGTGTACCCATCGTTAAAGGCGCTGACCGCGGCGCCGTTCCTGCCGCGTTCGCACGCAACTAGTTCGGGAAGAAGCGTTGCCGGACACAAAGTGCATTCGCCGCGGTTGTGCGTAAGCTGGAAGAGATGAGTACGAACACATTGCCCACCGCGCTGGCGGAAATCGTCGATGACTTCCAGGCTTTGACGGAGCCTGACCGCCTGCAGCTCCTGCTTGAGTTCTCCAGGGGATTGCCGGAGCTTCCGGAACGTCTGAAAGACCATCCGGAATTGCTGGAGCAGGTTGTCGAATGCCAGTCCCCCTTGTTCCTCACCATTGAGTCCGAGAAGAATGCCGAAGGCTCCCGCGCCTACCGGCTCTATTTCAAGGCACCGCAGGAGGCACCGACAACCCGTGGCTTCGCAGGCGTCCTGCACGAAGGACTCGACGGATTGACTGCTGAAGAAATCCTTGCCGTTCCGGACGATATGCCGGAGTTGCTGGGTTTGACGAGGGCCATCACTCCCCTCCGCATGCGGGGAATGACCGCCATGCTCGGCCGCATCAAGCGTAAGGTCGCGGCTGCAAGCCGTCTGGAACGCTGAAAGGCATCGCCACACGGTATGGCAAGGAAATTGGCATCACAGGGAACGCCGGCTACCGCAGCACTCGCTGCGGCCGGCGTTCCTTTCGTGCTGCACCCCTATACCCATGATCCATCGACCACCAGCTATGGCCTGGAGGCGGCCGAGGTGCTGGGCATCGAACCCGCCCGGGTCTTCAAGACCTTGATGGTGGAGGTGGAGGGACGCCTGGCCGTGGCCGTCGTCCCGGTTTCCGGAAACCTGGACCTGAAGGCAGCAGCCGCTGCCCTGGGTTCCAAGAAAGCAACCATGGCGGATCGCGCGGCAGCCGAACGCCGCACGGGGTATGTACTGGGCGGGATTTCCCCCTTGGGACAGCGCCAGATCTCTCCCACGGTGGTGGACGAATCAGCGTTGTCCTATAAAGCAATCCTGGTGTCAGGGGGCCGCCGCGGCTTGGACATCGAGCTCGCGCCAGCGGATCTTGTCCGGTTGACCGAGGCTGTCATTGCACCAATTGGGACCGCCACGGCCACCAAGCGCTAACCAGCGGGCGCTGCTCCAGCTGCGCCCTCTGAACTACCTGGCTGGCCGGGGTTATTGCGCGGGGCCAATTGCCGCTGCAGCCAGGCATGGACTACACGCTCCCACCGCTCAGGGTCGACGTTCCATTCCTTGGTGTGGCGCGCCCCGTTGAACGGCTCGAAGGTGACCATCTCCGGATTTTTCTCTGCGAGGCTGGCGGAGGGCCCGTAGGGAACGTAGTCATCGTCAACGCTGTGGATCAGCAGTGTCGGCGTGCGCAACTCCACTGCCCGGGCCTCCCAGTCCATCGCCTTCAGGTCCACGGGCGCTGACAAACCGGTCAGCCGCCGGCCCAGTGGGTGTCCCAGCATCAGTTGTCCGTAGCGCCCCACGTTGTAGGGGATCCTGTTCATTTCAGCGTGATGGGCCATGACGTTGACCCAATTGATGACGGGTGCGTCCAGCACCAGGGCCCTGATGAGGTGCCGGTGTTTGGAGAGATCTGCGGTTTGCAGGCTGATGGCCCCACCCATTGACCATCCGAACAGGACGATTTCCTTGGCCCCATGCTCCACCGCGTATTCGATCGCCGCCTCGACGTCGCGCCATTCGGTGGATCCCAGCCCATAGCGACCATCCAGCGCTGACGGTGCCAGGCCGTCGTTCCGGTACGAAATCAGCAGGCTGTCCATACCCAACTGGCGCGCAGTACGAACTGCCCTGAGCCCTTCCAGCCGGGTGGCGCCCCGGCCGTGCACCATGATGGCCCAGATGGGCGCTGGAGCCGACGCTTCGGCGCGAATCAGCCAGGCCGGCGCCTGCCCGCCGTCGACGTCTATGGTGACGTCCTCGGCCGCGAGTCCGATCGCGGCCGGGTCCGGATACGTTGCACCACTCCACCAGCCGCGACGTGCCTCCGACAGATCGCCGCTGTAAACCTCTTCGACTTCACGCAGGACTGTCTGTTCTGCCGGTGAATAGGAAACGATCCGCCCGATCCGCGCATGCCCCTGTCCCCCGGCGAAGAAGAGGCTGAAGACGCCGTCGATGGTTGCATCGGGGGTGGCTGCCAAGATGACCTGCAAACCTTTGTCACCGCGGATGACTGCGAGCACTTCCTGGTCCTCGTGCCGTGCGGCGGGAGTAATCACGCGGCGGGCGAAATACACGGCGAGCGCAGAGGATCCGGCTGCCACCAGGCCAGCGAGAGTTCCGCCGGCCACGAAGCCTGCTATTGCCCACTTGGTGCGAAGGGACAGTTTGGTGTCTGCAGCTTCTCTCGCTGACCGGGTGTTCGATGCCATGGTTCCATTGTTGCCGTTCCTTGGCAGTGCCTGGTGCAGGCGCGGACCGCGCGGCGTACCGGCACGTGGGTGCCGGGGTCCAAAAGCCTGCGGACTCGGGTTCCCCGGGACTACGCTGTAGCCATGAGTGATCCCATAGTCATCCTGACTGAAGAACCCCTTGGCCCCGACGACCGCGTTAATATCGCCAAACTGATCGACGGGGGTGACGCACCCCTTGTTGTGCTGGTTCCCTCCAATACCGAGCGGCACCTCTTGGTGGATTTCCTCGAGAATCTGTCACTGCTTGATATAGCAAAGGCGTTCCGCGAACTCACGGCCCAGTCGCCGGACCCTGAGGCGGAGCGGGCGGAAGCCTCTGAGACTTTGGCCGCGTCGCTTGCGGCGTTGGCAGGTTTGGGAGGAGGCGTCACCGGCGAGATCGTCGACGGCGGTGCCGTGGCAGGCTTGGTGGCCAAGGTCAGGGCGCTGGACGCGGCGCAGGCTGTCGTGGTGACCAGGCCACATGCAATTGCAGACACGTTCCATACAGACTGGGCCAACAAGGCGCAGGATCAACTGGGGCTTCCAGTACTCCATCTCTATGCCGGTTCGGGATTTATCGGCGACTCGTGAGCGTTGGATAAAACATGAACACTCCTGACAACACCAGCAAGACAACTTCTGCGCCCGTTGAGAAGAGCGATGCCCAATGGCGCGAGGAGTTGACACCCGAGGAGTACCGGGTGCTGCGGCAGGCGGGCACGGAGCGGCCATATACGGGCGAGTATTGGGACACGCACACTGAGGGCGTGTACCAGTGCCGCGCCTGTGGCAGCCAACTCTTCACAAGCCGGGAAAAGTTCGACTCCCATTGTGGGTGGCCGTCCTTTTGGGCCCCGTTGGCTGAGGGAACCGTGCGCTATCTCCACGACCGCACCATGGGTATGGACCGCGTTGAAGTCCGCTGCGCCAACTGTGATTCCCATTTGGGTCATGTATTCGAAGGTGAAGGCTACGGCACTCCCACGGACCAGCGGTTCTGCATCAACTCCATTTCGCTCCGCCTGGTGAACCCGGACCAGGGCTAGCGGTTTCGGACGGATCACCCCAGGGTGGTCCGTCCGGCTGGCGCATTCGGGCATGTACTCGCGACAACTGGATCTCAAGCTACCTCCAAGCACTCCATGGCCAAGGGTTTCTTATGCTCACACCATTTTTGAATTAGCAACCCTTTCCGCTTGCTACGCTCGGGCCAGAAGCAATTCGTACTCCGGAAAGGGCCGAGCTCCATGACGATCACCGCCACCCACACTCTCCCGCGTGTCACTGCCGACAACGCCGAGTGGATGACCCTTAAGGCTGCGGCCACTGCACTGCAGGCACACCAGGAGCAAGACGGCTCCATTGCCGATCCTGCTGCCCACCAAGAAGCAGCCGGCCTCGTGGCAACCATTACCCAGGCCATCGTGTCACTGGCCCCGCATTTCCCCCACGACGCCACGTACCTCCAGTTGTTGGTCGAGGACTTTGACCGGTGGGCGAAAGCCGGCTTCGGCATTCCGGACTTCCTGGATTCCCTCCAGGCCTTCCAGCCCCAGCAGCAGCGCGTCGATGGCCTGCAACACCTGGTGGTCTTCCCCATGTACACGCAGAACGGCAGCACCAACAGGCTGGTTGAAGCCGTGCTGATCGAAGTTATTTGGCCGGAATTCATTGGCGGACTGGAAGCTGGCGCTTACTCCAACAAGCTCTTCGTCCCCATTCGGTTCATCGACTTTACGCCCGGGTACGACACCAACTCGGCCGTCCTTTTCCCCGAAACGGTGGCCGTCCGCCAGACACCCACCTTTACCTGGGGTGCCATCTTCGCCGACCGCGAGGCCGCTCGTTTCCGCCGCGTCCTGAAAGCCGCTGCGGCAACCACGTCCCTGGAACTCCCCGAGGATGCAGCGCAGCTGATCGAGGACCAGGAACTGACGCAGCGCACATTCGTCATGTGGGACCTGATCCATGACCGTACCCACATGCGTGGCGATCTTCCTTTTGATCCGTTCATGATCAAACAGCGCATGCCGTTCTTCCTGTACTCGTTGGAGGAGCTGCGCTGCGATCTGACGGCATTCCGCGAATCCGTCCTGATCGAAAAAGACGAGGACGCTGATCCTGACGCAAGGAAGCACGCAAAACTCGTGCAGTATGCGGTCATCTTTGACCGCATCTTCCGCTTCGCCATCACCGGCAGCCGCGTCCGTAACTATGACGGACTCGGTGGCCAACTCCTGTTTGCCTGGATGCACCAGCACCGTGTACTCCACTGGACGGACAGCAAACTCTCCATCGACTGGGACGATGCCGCCGACGTCGTGGTTGAACTTGGCGCCAAAATCGAAGAACTCTACTGGCGTTCCATCGACCGTCCGAAGGCTGCCCACTGGTTGGCAGCGTACGAACTGATTTCGGGCACGGTGACTCCGCACCCGGCGTCCGTATGGTCCAAGGGCCCGGACGCGTTGCCGCTGGACGGCCCGCCGCGCGGCCTCACCGACCAGGTCCTGGACGATGAATTCCCGCTCTCCATGTTCTATGAAGCGCTGGAGAAGAAGATGCGCCCCGTTATCGAGTCCACCACCGGTATTACCGGCGCGACGGCGGCCTGATGACCACTCTGACTATCCTCGTGACCGGTGGCAGCAGCGCATCCGGCATTGCCGTGGCGGGCGCACTTGCCGCCGCCGGCCACAGGGTACTCACCGTGGGTTCGGACGATGTCCGGATCAAGGCGGCTGCGGCTGCTGCGGGCCAGGGGGTCACACCATTGGTCTGTGATCTCGGCAGCCTTGAGTCCGTCCGTGAGTTGGGTTCCGCCATCGAAAAGCTGGGCATTGGGGGCGTCGACGGGGTCATCCACCTGGTCGGCGGTTGGCGCGGCGCGAAAGGCATCAAGGACCAATCCGACGAGGACTGGGAGTCCTTGGAACGGGGCGCAATCACCACTTTGCGCAACGTCTCCAGGGTCTTCTACAGCCAACTCGAAGCATCTCCTCACGGCCGGCTTGCGATGGTGTCCTCTACCACCGCGTCGGCACCCACAGCCGCAGCCGCCAGCTATGCGGCGGCGAAAGCCGCTGCAGAGGCCTGGACGTTGGCGGTAGCCGACGGTTTCCGCCGAGACCAGTCCGCCAACAGCGGGAACCCCGGGACTCCCACTGAGCAGCACAGCGCAGCTGTGATCTTCGTGGTCAAGGCCCTCGTTGACGATGCCATGCGGCGACAGCATCCGGAACGGCGATTTCCCGGATACACGGACGTCGCAGACCTGGCGACGGCCGTCGTCGGGCTCTTTGACCAACCTGCCGCCACCCTGAACGGTCAGCGCATCCTGCTGGCGAAATAGACTTGAAAGCGTGAATGAACAAGTGACGAGCACTACAGAGGCAATCCACAACGCCGACAGCACAGCTGGATCAGGCCAACTGCACGACCCATCGGTGCGTGGATTTGCGTCGGACAACTACTCCGGTGTGCATCCTGAGATCCTGTCGGCGCTGGCAATGGCCAACGGAGGACACCAGGTTTCTTATGGTGAGGACGTCTACACAGCCCGGCTCCAGGAAGTCATGGAGCAGCAGTTCGGCCCGGGCATCGAATGCTTCCCCGTCTTCAACGGAACGGGCGCCAATGTCCTGTCGCTGCAGTCGCTGCTTCCGCGATGGGGTGCGGTGATCTGTGCATCCACGGCGCATATCAATATGGATGAGAACGGCGCACCGGAGCGGGTCGGTGGGATCAAACTCCTTCAGGTGCCCACCGACGATGGGAAGCTCACCCCCGAGCTGATTGACCGGGAAGCCTGGGGCTGGGGCGATGAGCACCGGGCACAGCCGCTTGCCGTGTCCATTACACAGACCACCGAACTCGGCACGTGCTACACGCCGGAGGAGGTGCGTGCCATTGCCGGGCATGCCCACGCCAAAGGCATGAAGCTTCACATGGACGGCGCCCGGCTGGCCAACGCGGCCGCCTACCTTGGAGTTCCCCTCCGCGAGTTCACGCGCGACGCCGGCGTGGATATCCTGTCCTTCGGCGGCACCAAGAACGGAATGCTCTTCGGCGAGGTGGTGGTTGCCTTAAACCCCGAGGCCGCTGATGGCCTGAAGTTCCTTCGCAAAATGAACATGCAGCTTGCTTCCAAGATGCGTTTCATCTCCGCCCAGTTCATTGCTTTGCTGGAGGACGGCCTGTGGCTCCGTTCGGCTGCGCACGCCAACGCCATGGCGGCCCGCCTGCGGACGGCTGTGGAAGCGATCGACGGCGTCGAGCCCACCCAGGCGACGCAGTCCAATGGCGTCTTCGCCATCCTTCCCGAAGGAATTGCGGACCGCCTCCGGAAGTCCTTCGCATTCTACGATTGGGACGCGGCCCGACGCGAAGTCCGTTGGATGTGCTCCTTCGACACCACAGAGGACGACATCGATGCCTTTGTTGCTGGGATTAAACGGGAGCTGGACTCCGTATAACCCTTGGAATCCGGGGCGGCGAGCCTGCACAGAATCGCTGCCCCGGACGCATAACCTGCGAGGGTGAACGCCCTCGCACAGGTTCCCGCGGACTTCCTCGTCGCCTTGGGAACCCTACGAAAAGCACAATGCCGCAGCGAATTGCGGCTTGACGAGATCCCTGCGCCTGCACGCCTGGCTCCCTACGCCGTGGCCTTGGGCGCTGAAGTCTTCAGCCCTACGGCAGCTACCCGACAGGTACCCGTCCACGGCCCCGCTGCCAAGGCCTTTGCCCAAAGCCAAAGCAGCAACCCCTCCAGCGAAGAAGACGACGAATTGGCCACCGGCCGCTTCATCCTCTTGTACGACCCCGAGGGGTCCGCTGTGTGGGAAGGCGAATTCCGGATCGTCACCTACATCCGCGCCCAAATGGATGCGGAGATGGGTAACGACAGCATGCTGGGCTCAGTCGCCTGGACATGGCTCGTGGATGCTCTGGAAAACCACGCGGCCCCCTACCGTGCTGCGGGCGGTACTGCTACGCGGATTCTTTCCGAAAGCTTCGGCACACTAACCGGGCGACCCGACACGATCGACATCGAACTCCGTGCCTCGTGGACTCCCGGAGGCGCCGACGTGCAAGCCCATCTGGAAGCGTGGTCGGACATGGTCTGCACCTTTGCCGGACTGCCACCCCTTCCGCCAGGCGTCACCGGACTACCCAACAGGAGGCTCAATTGACCACTCTCTGCCTCCCGGCAAACGCATCCTTTGCCCCGCCAGCACCCTGCTGTGGCGGGAATCGGTAAGCTTAAGCCACCATGACCCCTGAAAATCCGGAAAAAACCACAGCCGGCGATCCGGTTGCTGATCCCACCACCCACATCAAGGTTGACGGCTTCGATAGCCATGTCCCTGAAGTCATCGATCTCGATACCCCGCGCGAAGGCGTGCCGCTGGTCATCGATACCCCTGCAGGCCTGGAGCGTTGCGCTGCAGCCATCGCGGCAGGAACAGGACCGGCCGGAGTGGATGCTGAGCGCGCCTCAGGATTCCGCTACGGACAACGTGCCTTCCTGGTGCAGATCCGCCGCGAGGGCGCCGGCACCTGGCTGATCGATCCTGAGCCGTTCAACAACCTGAACATCGTCAATGACGCCCTCCGTGGCGTCGAGTGGATCCTGCACGCGGCCACGCAGGACCTGCCCTGCTTGTCAGAGCTCGGCATGTGGCCGGACAAGCTCTTCGACACGGAACTGGCCGCGCGGCTTGCGGGACTCCCCCGCGTGGGCCTGGCCGCCGTGATTGAGCAACTCCTCGGCTTCGGCCTTGCCAAAGAGCACTCCGCTGCCGATTGGTCCACGCGCCCTCTACCGGAACCGTGGCTGCGGTACGCAGCGCTGGATGTCGAGGTCCTTGCCGAACTCCGCGAGGAACTCATTGAACTCCTCGAGGCTGACGGCAAGCTGGACTACGCCGAGCAGGAGTTCCAGGGAATCCTTGCCGCCGGCATCTCCCCGCCGCGCGTGGATCCGTGGCGCAAGACGTCGGGGCTCCACCAGATCCGTGATCGCCGGCAATTGGCGGCAGTCCGTGAGCTGTGGCAGGAACGGGACCAGTTGGCGCGCAAGCGGGATGTCGCCCCGGGCAGGCTTCTCCCTGACTCCGCGCTCGTCGCTGCTGCCAAGGCCATGCCCACAACCGTCCCCCAGCTACTGGCAACCAAGGGATTCCATGGGAGGTCGGCCCAGCGTGAGGCGCCCCGTTGGCTGCGCTGCATCACCAATGCCCGGACCTTGGGTGACCTCCCGCCGCTGCACTTGCCCACCAACGCTCCACCCCCTCCACGGGTGTGGGTGGACCGCGACCCCGAGGCCGCGGCACGCTTGGCCACCGCCAGGCCTGCCCTGCAGGCCAAGGCTGACGAACTCAAGCTGCCGGTCGAGAACCTGCTGACGCCGGACTTCCTGCGGCGGGTTGCCTGGCGCCCCCCGGCCGACGTTTCGCTGGAGAGCGTCGCGGCGGAACTTCGGTCACTCGGTGCCCGTGAGTGGCAAATCTCCTTTGCCGCCCCGATCCTTAGCGAAGCGTGCTTGAACCCCAAGCCGCTTCCGGCCAAGGAACCCAAGGCTAAAGAAGCACCGCAGTCCAAGGAAGCCGGCTGAACACCTGCGGCCCCCAGGCCCGCCACCCGAACCACGGTTCGCGGAGGCGGGCCTCTTGCGTCTCCGGCCCGGCTGACGGGCCACCGTCTTACACCTTGCAAGCTAAGTTACCCACGAGTAACATTGCATCAATGCCAACCGGAGTACCCGCCCTGCGGGTCCGGCACCATGTCTCAACGAGGAGTTAATACATGAGTCCATCACGCAATGCTCAGAGGAACGTCCGCGACGTCGTCTTCGTGGACGGTGTCCGCACGCCCTTCGGCAAAGCCGGCGAGAAAGGCATCTATGCGGGAACCCGCGCCGATGACCTCGTGGTGAAATGTATCCGCGAACTGATGCGGCGGAACCCGTCACTACCCGCTGACCGTGTGGACGAAGTCGCCATCGCGGCCACCACGCAGACCGGGGACCAGGGCCTGACGATCGGCCGCACTGCCGCCCTGCTGGCCGGGCTCCCGCGTACGGTTCCCGGTTTCGCGATCGACCGCATGTGCGCCGGCGCCATGACGGCAGTCACGACGACGGCCAGCGGCATCGGCTTTGGCGCCTACGACGTCGTGATCGCAGGCGGTGTGGAGCACATGGGCAACCACCCCATGGGCGCCGGCGCCGACCCGAACCCCCGCTTCATGTCCGAACGCTTGGTGGACCCGGCAGCGCTGAACATGGGCAACACGGCCGAGAACCTGCACGACCGTTTCCCGGCCATCACAAAGGACCGCACGGACGCCTACGCTGCCGCGTCGCAGGCCAAACTCGCGGCTGCCTACGCCAATGAGCAAATCCAGCACGACCTGGTTCCGGTAGCAACCATGAAGCCGGGCCAGGGTTGGGCCCTTCACACCACCGACGAGCCGCCGCGCCCCGGAACCACAGTGGAGGATCTGGCCGAACTGCGTACCCCTTTCCGCGCCCATGGACGCGTGACGGCAGGCAATGCCGCAGGATTGAACGACGGCGCCACAGCAGCTGTTCTGGCGTCGGCCGAAGCGGCTGAAGAGCTCGGATTGTCAGTCAAGATGCGCCTGGTGTCCTATGCCTTTGCGGGCGTAGAGCCTGAGGTCATGGGCATTGGGCCGGTGCCCGCCACGGAAAAAGCCCTCAAGAATGCCGGGCTGGGCATTGAGGACATCGGACTCTTCGAAGTCAATGAAGCCTTCGCAGTCCAGGTCCTGAGCTTCCTTGATCACTTCGGCATCGCCGATGACGACCCCCGGGTCAATCGCTATGGTGGGGCGATCGCCGTCGGACATCCCCTCGCATCCTCAGGCGTCCGCCTGATGAACCAACTTGCCCGGCAATTCGAGGAAGATCCCTCGGTTCGCTACGGCATCACCACCATGTGCATTGGACTGGGCATGGGGGCCACCGTGATCTGGGAAAACCCGCACCACGCCGACTTCGAAGCTTTTGCCACCACCGCCACCACCGAAGGAGCCGCAGCATGAGCGCCGCCGAATTCCAGAAGCTCGCCGCACTGTTCCCCGATGAAGTAGTAACTCATTCGTACGTCCAGGACATCCAGCTCCCTGGGGCCGGCACCTTCGCACTGATCACCTTGGACAATGGGCTGGATCACTCCAAACCGACCACTCTTGGCCCCAACACGCTTGTCGAGCTCGGCGGCGTCCTGGAGACCCTCAAGCAACGCGCTTCCCGCGGCGAGATCGTCGGCGTGGGCGTCACCGGAAAGCCATACTTCCTCGTGGCGGGTGCCGACCTTTCTGCCGTGAAAACGCTCAAGGAACGTGAGCACGGACTCTGGATGGCCCAACTGGGCCACGCGGTGTACTCAACGCTTGCCAACCTTGGCGTTCCGAGCTTCGCTTTCATCAATGGCCTCGCGCTGGGGGGCGGGCTGGAAATCGCCCTGCAGTCCACCTACCGCACCGTGTCCACGGGCGCAGGCGCGCTTGCCCTCCCCGAAGCATTCATTGGCCTTGTACCGGGCTGGGGCGGCGTGTACATTCTTCCGCGCTTGATCGGTCCGGAAAATGCGGTCAAGGTCATGATCGAGAACCCGTTGAGCAACAATCGCACGCTCACCGGGCCGCAGGCATTCCAGCTGGGCGTAGCCGACGCCATCTTTGAACCGGCTGACTTCGTGGAGCAGTCCCTGGCTTGGGCGGCGCGCGTACTCTCCGGCGAGGTGACACCGGAGCGCTCGAACTCGGTTGATGCGTCAGAGGATGCGGTGGCCGCCCGCTGGGCAGCTGCCGTGTCTGCAGGGCGCGCATTCGTCGAAGCCAAGACCTCCAACGCTTCTCCGGCACCGGCAAAGGTCCTTGATGTCATGGAAGCCAACCGCACCATGACCCAGGCAGAGTCTGCTGAGCTCGAATGCGAGACCCTCGCCGGTCTCATGCAGACAGACGAGTTCCGTTCCACCGTGTACGCCTTCCTGGACCTCGTCCAGAAGCGTTCCAAGCGCCCCGCCGGCGCCCCGGACCGGAAGTTGGCCCGCCCGGTGACCAAGATCGGCGTGGTCGGCGCCGGACTCATGGCCAGCCAGTTGGCTCTGCTGTTCGCCCGGCAACTCAAAGTCCCCGTAGTGATGACCGACATTGACCAGGCACGCGTGGACAAGGGCGTAGCCTATGTCCACGCCGAAGTCGACAAGATGCTTGAAAAGAAAAAGATCAAGCCCGACGCCGCCAACCGGACAAAGGCACTCGTCACCGGCTCCGTGTCCAAGGAAGTCTTTGCCGACGCCGACTTTGTTATTGAGGCCGTCTTCGAAGAACTCCATATCAAGAAGCAGGTCTTTGCCGAGGTTGAGGAAATCGTCTCACCCGAGTGCATCCTGGCCACCAACACGTCGTCCTTGTCCGTCACGGCCATGGCCGAAGACTTGAAGCACCCAGAGCGGCTGGTGGGCTTCCACTTCTTCAACCCAGTGGCCGTCATGCCCCTGCTGGAAATCGTTCGGGCACCAAAGACCGACGACGCCGTCCTGGCCACCGCTTTCGAACTCGCCAAAGGCCTCAAGAAGACGGCGGTCCTCGTCAAGGACGCGGCAGCCTTCGTGGTGAACCGCATCCTGCTTCGCCTCATGGGCGAGGTCATCGCCGCATTTGACGAAGGAACTCCTGCGGAGGTGGCCGACTCGGCACTGCGGCCCATGGGCCTGCCGATGTCGCCTTTTACCCTCAGTGCCATGGTGGGCCTGCCGGTAGCCCAGCACGTTCAGGAGTCCCTGCACGCAGCTTTCGGCGACCGGTTCCCCGTATCGCAAAACCTGCAGAAGCTCATCGACAACGGCGTCAAGACCCTCTGGACCCCGGGTCCGGAAGGAACCCCCGTCATTCCCGCTGACACGCTGGCCCTCATGTCCTTCGGCAACACGCCATCAACAGCGGAGGAAGTCCTCCGACGCACCCAGGACGCTTTGGCCGAGGAGATCGGGCTCATGCTTGCAGAAGGCGTGGTAGCGGGCCCGGAGGACATCGACCTCTGCGTCATCATGGGTGCCGGGTGGCCGATGTTCCTGGGCGGCATTACGCCATACCTGGACCGGGTTGGCGCATCCGAGCGCGTCAACGGTAAGAGGTTCCTGGCACCCGGTGTGGCTTCTGCACCTGCCTAAACGGCCGCATGCACTGAGCCGCATGGACAGATAGAGGGCCGTGCCCGGAGCATCCGCTCCGGGCACGGCCCTCTATCTGGTGAATTGGAAGAATGGGACCTAGAAAAGCGCCACTTTTGGTGCACGCGGGAAGATGTCGTCCAGTTCCAGCCGCTCGTCCGGCGTCGGAACCCAGCACACGGCGTCAGCGTTTTCACGGATCTGTTCCGGGCGCGTGGCACCGGCGATCACGCTGCTGACACCTGGCTGAGCGGCCAGCCAGGAGAAGGCCAGCTGGAGTTCGCTGATGCCCCGCTCTTTGGCGAACTGGCCAAAGCGGCCCAGCTGTTCCCAGTCGGCGTCGTGCACCAGATTGGTGCGGGTGTGGCTCAGGCGGGAGCCCTCGGGTGCCGTGCCGGCAGAGTACTTGCCGGTGAGAAGCCCATTGGCCAAGGGGAAGTACGGGAGGACGCCCAGGGAGAATGCCCCGGCCGCAGGCAGGACTTCCAGTTCGGCCCTACGATCCAGCAGGTTGTAGTGGTTCTGTGTAGAGATGAACCGGACACCGCCGGATTGCCGCCCAACGTACTCTGCCTCGGCAATTTGCCAACCGGCGAAGTTCGAGTGTCCGATGTAGCGGACCTTGCCACTGGACACCAGGTCATCCAAGGCGGCCAAGGTTTCCTCGATGGGAGTCCGTGGATCCGGAGTGTGGAACTGGTAAAGGTCGATCCACTCGGTGTCCAGACGGCGCAGCGAGGCTTCGACCGCCTTCACAATGTACCGGCGTGAACCGCGGGCATCGAAGTCTTTGCCGTTGACACCGCGCATGTCCATGCCGAATTTGGTTCCAATGACGACGTCGTCCCGGCGCCCCTTCAGTGCCTTCCCCAGCATGGTTTCACTCAGGCCAGGCTCGCGACCGTAGACATCTGCGACGTCGAAGAACGTCACCCCGGCATCGATCGCGGCGTGGACTACAGCGTCCGTGCCTTCCTGGGACTCGGTGGGCGTATTGGCGCGGCCCAAATTGTTGCAGCCCAGCCCTACAGCTGAGACGGTCAGTCCGGAACGGCCAAGGCGTCTGTATTCAGTCATGAATTCACCCTATTGCCCTGCCGTGCCAATAGTCACCTCGGGCAACAAATAGGACCGCCCGTTACACGGTGCCGAACGAAATGCCGGATTCCTCCATGGCGTCCTCGAGTTGGGCGATGGCCACTGGCCCCATGCCGTGGAGCTTGGAGATTTTCACTTCCCCGTACTCCGCCAGTTGCTCCAGCGTCTCAATCCCCTCATGCGCCAAGGCGCGTCTCGCTGGTGCGGCGAGACCCTTAGGCAGCGGTGTATGTCCTGGCCAGTTGCTCTTGGACGACATGGGGTCCCTCCTGGACGTGATGGGTGCTACTTAGAGAGTAAAGCCCACACCCTGCTTGGGCGAGTGCTTCACCTTGAACGCCGTGGGCTCACCATGGGGTGCTGCTGCCACTGTGAGTTTGGTAAAGTCCAGATCCTCGCCACGAACGCAGATCTTGATGGCGTTCACAGCCTTGTTGACGTCCGGGCAGAGGCAGAAGATATTCAGGTGCCCGTTCCCAATCTCCGAACGGTCCACGATCCCCAGGCCACGCCACGCCAATTCGCCGGTCAGCGCAGCTTTTGCTTTGCGCTCAAGGTGCCGGTCGCGCTCGGTTCCGTCCTTGGTCTTGAGGGCGATCTGCGCCACCACCCAGAATTGATCTGACTCGGGGATTTCCGCATATCCGTCTTCTTCACACTGTGCGGCGAAGGCAACCATGAGTCCTTCCACCGATGAGTCATCCTCGACGCTTGTTTCGTCTGTTGTGCTTTGGTGCCCAACGACGCCGTGATTGATCACGAATTGCTGGTCTTCGTCGTCGTACCAGGCTTCCCGGAAGTGAAGAACCTCGTCCTCGTCCCGCTTGTACGTACGGATGATGCCGCTCATGCCCGTCCTTTCCTGAACCACTCAGCGCTGGTGCTGTTGGTGCCGGTGATGTCGAATGGTGCTGTCATTGTGTCCACTGCCTCGAAAAGGGCTGCACATTCTGCCCGCATACTGTCCACCATCGCCTGGGGATAGCCCATGGCCACCTGGTGTTCTTCAAACTCGTCTTCGTCATCAACAAACACCCCGTGCTGGGTGGAGCGGATAACGTCCAGGTCCATGTCGATCATGTGGAACTCTGTGACGCCTGGTCTGATGGACTTCCATGCATGCTCTGTGGCGAGATCAACATAGATCCTGAAGTCGCCGGGATACGAATCGTCGTAGAACGTGGCAACGAACTCACCCGCGCGCGGGACCAGCAGGATGGCATCTGAGGCCGTGTAGAAGGCCGCCCCTGGACGGGAACAGAACTCCCCCGCGCCTTGGAAGATCCACCAACCATGGATGTCTTCGCCAAGATAGGTACCGGGCACCACCCAGTGTGCAGTCCCGTTCCATTTCCTGTTTCTCGACACCACAAGATCGCCGGGCTGCAAGTCGCCCGGTCCGCTACCGGCACTCACAACGTGGGCAGACTGCCGGTGGTGGGGTGCTCCTGGCCCGGCAGGGGCCTGGCAAAGGGGACCTTTGTACCCAAAACCTGGGCTACGACGTCGTGAGTTATTTTCTGGGCGGTCAGTCCAACCCGCTCCAGGACCTGGCTGCGGGAGCCGTGGACCAGGAACTCGACAGGCAGGCCGACTTCGTTCAGCGCGGTATCAACGCCCGCGGCGCGCATTTCCTGCCGGATCCGGGAACCGACGCCGCCGGCCCGGACACCATCCTCGATGCAGATCACCAGACGGTGGCGTGCGGCCAGGGCAATGATCGATTTCCGGACAGGGAGGACCCACCGCGGGTCCACCACTGTTGAACTGATGCCTTGGGCGCCCAAACGGCCCGCCACATCCAAGGCGAGCTCGGACATGGCACCGACGCTGACAATCAGGACGTCGTTCTCAGTGGAACCTTCAGGTCGCCGGGCCAGGATGTCCACGCCGTCGTGGAGCCGCTCGATGGCGTCCACCTCTGAGCCGACGCTGCCCTTGGAGAAGCGCACCACGGTGGGAGCATCGTTGATGGCCACGGCCTCGCGCAGTTCCTCGCGGAGCCGGGTGGCATCGCGTGGGGCTGCCAAATGCAGGCCAGGCACGATCTGGACCATGGCCATGTCCCACATACCGTGATGGCTGGGGCCGTCCGGACCGGTGACGCCGGCACGGTCCAGGACGATGGTGACACCGGCCTTGTGCAAGGCCACATCCATGAGGAGCTGGTCGAAGGCCCTGTTCAGGAACGTGGCGTAGACCGCCACCACAGGGTGGAGCCCACCGAAGGCCATGCCCGCAGCGGACGTGAGGGCGTGTTGCTCTGCGATACCAACATCGATGACACGCTCCGGATGACGCTCTGCGAACTTGTGCAGCCCGACGGGAATAAGCATGGCGCCGGTGATGCCCACGATGTCGGGGCGATCATCAGCAATGTCGGCAATTTCCTCGGCGAACACCGATGTCCAGGACCTGGCACCTGGCATCTCCGTGGACTCGCCCGTTTCGGGGTCGATGATGCCCACGGCGTGGAACTGGTCTGCTTCGTTGGCCAGTGCCGGAGCGTAGCCATGGCCCTTCTCCGTCATAGCGTGCACAATAACCGGACCACCATAGGCCTTGGCCGTGCTGAGTGCATGTTCCATGGCCTGGAGGTTGTGCCCGTCCACCGGGCCGATGTATTTCATACCCAGGTCCTCAAACATGCCCTGGGGAGCCCACCAGTCCTTGATGCCCTTTTTCATGGCGTGGAGACTCTTGTAGGTGAACTGACCGGCCGGACCGCCGTTCTGGAGCTTCTTCTTCCACCAGTCCAGCATTCCCTCGTAGGCCGGAGCCGTCCGCAGGGAGTCGATGGTGGGCCGGAGCGACGCGAGGTAGTCGGCAAAACCGCCGACGGTAGGGGCATAGGAACGCCCGTTGTCATTGACCACGATCACCACGCGACGCCGCTTGTCAGCGGCAATGTTGTTAATGGCTTCCCACGTCATGCCACCGGTCAGCGCACCGTCACCAACAACCGCGACGACGAACCGGTCACCTTCGCCGGTGAGCTGACGGGCGCGGGAGATTCCGTCAGCCCAGGACAGCGACGAGGAAGCATGTGAACTCTCCACAATGTCATGCTCCGATTCAGCCCGGTCCGGATATCCGGAGAGTCCGCCTTGCTGGCGGAGCGTGCTGAAGTCCTGGCGCCCTGTGAGGAGTTTGTGCACATAGGACTGGTGCCCGGTGTCGAACACGATGCTGTCCCGTGGCGACTCAAAGCTGCGGTGGACGGCAAGCGTGAGTTCAACGACGCCAAGATTCGGGCCGAGGTGACCACCCGTCGCGGCTACGTTGGTGATCAGGAATGCCCTGATTTCTCCGGCCAGTTCTTCCAGCTCTGTGCTGGACAGTTTGGCCAGGTCCTGTGGATCCTTGACGGTTTCCAAAAGTCCCAACGGCCCTCCTTAGGGTGAATGACGTGCTTGTTAACTTTAGCGCGTGCCCGAGGCACGCGCGTTTCCCACTCCCGCGATCCGGCAGCGGCAAATCCCCGGACGCCAACAGCCCCGGCTGGTCAGGCGACCAGCCGGGGCTGTCTGGCAAACGGAGTCAGCTGGAATCCAGCTGCTTCGCTATGCGGAGATCTGGCGCAGAACGTACTGCAGGATGCCACCGTTGCGGTAGTAATCCGCTTCACCCGGGGTATCGATGCGCAGAACGGCGTCGAAGGACTTGGCAGTGCCGTCCTCAGCCGTGGCCGTCACCTTGAGCGTCTTCGGCGTGGTGCCGTTGTTCAGCTCGGTGACGCCTTCAACAGCGAACGTCTCGGTACCGGTGAGGCCCAGCGTGGCCGCGGACTCACCTGCGGGGAACTGCAGCGGAAGGACGCCCATGCCAATCAGGTTGGAGCGGTGGATGCGCTCGTAGCTTTCGGCGACGACGGCCTTGACACCCAGGAGCGCAGTACCCTTGGCTGCCCAGTCACGGGAGGAACCGGAACCGTACTCTTTGCCTGCCAGGACTACCAGCGGGGTGCCGGCTGCCTGGTAGTTCTGAGCGGCATCGTAGACGTAGGCCTGCGGTGCGCCTTCCTGGCTGAAGTCGCGGGTGAAGCCACCCTCCACGCCGTCCAGGAGCTGGTTCTTGATGCGGATGTTGGCGAACGTACCGCGGATCATGACTTCGTGGTTGCCACGGCGTGAGCCGTAGGAGTTGAAGTCCTTGCGCTCCACACCGTTGGCCAGGAGGTACTGGCCCGCGGGGGTATCCGACTTGAAGGAGCCTGCCGGGGAGATGTGGTCCGTGGTGACGGAGTCGCCAAGCTTCAGGAGCACGCGGGCGCCGGCAATGTCCTTGACAGGGTCCGGCTGCGCCTTCATGCCCTCAAAGTACGGGGGCTTCCGAACGTAGGTGGAATCCTCGGCCCAGGCGAAGGTATCGCCTGCAGGGGTGTCGAGTGCCTTCCAGCGGTCGTCGCCGTCGAAGACGCCCTCGTAACCCTTGGCGAACATGGCTTCGTCGATGGAGGAGTCAATGACTTCCTGCACCTCCGTGGGGTTCGGCCAAATGTCCTTGAGGAAGACCTCGTTGCCTTCGGAGTCCGTGCCCAGGGCATCGGTATCGAAGTCGAAGTCCATGGAACCGGCCAGGGCGTAGGCGATGACCAGCGGCGGCGAAGCCAGGTAGTTCATCTTGACGTCCGGGTTGATGCGGCCCTCGAAGTTGCGGTTACCCGAAAGGACTGCGGTGACGGAGAGGTCGTTGGCCTGGATTGCCTCGGAAATTTCCGGCTCAAGCGGGCCGGAGTTACCGATGCAGGTGGCGCAGCCATAGCCCACGATGTAGAAGCCGAGCTTCTCCAGGTAGGGGGTAAGGCCGGACTTCTCGTAGTAGTCTGTGACGACCTTCGAGCCCGGGGCCACGGAGGTCTTGACCCACGGCTTGGAGGTGAGGCCCTTATCCACGGCATTGCGTGCCAGGAGAGCTGCAGCCAACATCACCGACGGGTTGGACGTGTTGGTGCAGGACGTGATCGACGCGATCGACACAGCACCGTGGTCCAGCTCAAACTCGCGGCCGTCAGCGGTGGTTACCTTGACGGGCGACGACGGACGGCCGTTCGCACCGTTGGCGGCCGATACAACCCGGCTCGTCTCCGTGGTGTGCGAATCGGCGTGCGTGAAGGACGGTGAATCGGAAGCGGGGAAGGACTCGTCCAGGGATTCGTCCACGCTGCCGTCTTCGATGGAGACGTAGTTGTGGATGTCCTTGCGGAACTGTTCCTTTGCATCCGTGAGCTCGATGCGGTCCTGCGGACGCTTCGGGCCGGAGATGGACGGAACAACCGTGGAAAGGTCCAGTTCCAGGAACTCGGAGAAGCGCAGTTCACGGGAGGGATCGTGCCAGAGACCCTGTTCCTTGGTGTATGCCTCCACAAGGGCGACATTTTCCTCGGAACGGCCGGTCAGGCGCAGGTAGTCAAGTGTGACGTCATCGATCGGGAACATGGCAGCGGTGGAACCGAATTCCGGGCTCATGTTGCCGATGGTGGCGCGGTTGGCCAGCGGCACAGCCGCGACACCCTCACCGTAGAACTCCACGAACTTGCCAACCACACCGTGCTTACGCAGCATTTCGGTGATGGTGAGGACCACGTCCGTGGCGGTGGCGCCGGCCGGGATGCTGCCGTTGAGCTTGAAGCCGACAACGCGGGGAATCAGCATGGAAACAGGCTGGCCGAGCATTGCTGCCTCGGCTTCAATTCCGCCAACGCCCCAGCCCAGGATGCCCAGGCCGTTGACCATGGTGGTGTGCGAGTCGGTGCCAACACAGGTGTCAGGGTATGCGCGGACAACGCCGTCTACCTCACGGGTCATGACGGTGCGCGCCAGGTACTCGATGTTGACCTGGTGGACGATGCCGGTTCCCGGGGGAACAACCTTGAAGTCATCGAATGCGGTCTGGCCCCAGCGAAGGAACTGGTAGCGCTCACCATTGCGCTGGTACTCGATCTCCATGTTGCGCTCCAGTGCGCCGGAGTTACCGAAGGCGTCGATCTGGACGGAGTGGTCGATGACCATTTCTGCCGGCGCCAACGGGTTGACGCGCTTGGGGTCGCCGCCAAGTTCCTTGACAGCTTCGCGCATGGTGGCGAGGTCAACGACGCAGGGAACGCCAGTGAAGTCCTGCATGATGACTCGTGCCGGGGTGAACTGGATTTCCGTGTCGGGCTCCGCATTGGGATCCCAACCGGCCAGGGCGCGGACATGGTCCGCCGTAATATTGGCGCCATCCTCAGTCCGCAGGAGGTTTTCAAGCAATACCTTAAGGCTGAACGGAAGGCTGTCGGCGCCTTCTACGGAGTTCAACCGGAAAATTTCATAATCGGTGCCGGCTACATTCAGTACGCCTTTGGAACCGAAGCTGTCCACAGTGCTCATGGCAGGACTCCTCTCGCAACAGTTTCATCTTTGTCGCGTGGTTGGCCGCTAGCCAGTTAGGCGGACCTTACTTAGCCGGGCGGCATCTCTCTTGGTCACCCCGGACCGCGACGATGATTCCTGCGGAGCGGGACTACTACGCCCCATCGTAGTGGCATATATCGCAGGAGGGGCAGGCGTCGCCCCAAGCAGGGCCCGCCCGCCCCTTTCCAGCGGGCGGGCGATACCTGGGCTATGAGGCAGGGACTATGAGGCCCACCGTTTCAAGGTGATGCGTGTTGGGGTACAGATCGAAAGCGCGCAGAGACTCCAGCCGCCACCCACCCTGCTGGAAGTAACCCAGATCACGGGCAAACGAGGCTGGATCGCAGGACACATAGGCAATTGCGCGGGGTCCGGCGGCCATCATCTGCTTGACCACTGCCTTGCCTGCTCCGGCGCGTGGTGGGTCCAGGACCAAAGAGTCGAAGTTTCGCGGCCTCTGGTGGAGTACGCGTTCCACACGCCCCTGGACGATTTCCACCTGGGGTTCGCCATGAAGGTTCTTGCGGGCGTCCCGGCTGGTGCCAGGCGCTCCTTCCACAGAAAGAACCGAGCCGGTAACTCCTACGGCGTCGGCCAGGGATGCCGTAAACAGGCCTGCACCGGCGTAGAGGTCGGCGACGGCAGCACCCGGCTGCAAGTACCCACCGCCCGAAAGATAGTCCGTTACAACGCCCACCAGTGTGTCCGGCGCGTCCTTGTGAATCTGCCAGAACCCTTCGCCGGTGACGCGATACTCATGGCCGGCAGCAGTCTCCTGCACCCACGTCCTGCCCCGCAATTGCAGGACCTCGCCCTTCGAAGGGTCAAAGCTCGCCACGGAGACGTCGTGCGGCAATTGCGAAAGGATGCTGTGCAGCCTCTTGGGACTCGTCGACTCTTCCGGAGCCAGGAGAATCAAGGGCCTAGAACCGTTGGCAGGCACAGCAACCTCGACGCGCGCGATTCCCGAAAGGTCCAGGTCCCACAGTTTGAGTTCATTCAACCCCGGGAGAGCCAAGGGCATCTCCTTGATGGGAAGCACCACATCGGAGCGGTGTGCGTGCATGCCCAACCGACCCTTGGAGGTCACTGCAAAGCTGGCGCGCGTACGCCAGCCGAGTCCGTCGTCGTGGTTGTCACCCACTGCCTCCACCTCGGTGGTGCGCTGGAGCCCCGCCAGACGCTGAAGTTGTTCCGCCAGTACCTCAGCCTTCAACGAGCGTTGCCTCTGCAGCGAAATGTGTCCGAGCTCGGCACCGCCAACAGGCGGCCCGCCACGGCTCCAGGACCCCAGGGAGTCTGCAGGCTTCCAGAAGTGTGGGATGCGGTCGGGCGAGCCTTCCAGGACCTCGACGACGTCGGCACGCCAGAAGCGTGACGACTCACCGGAGTCGGTCAACCGGATGCGGACCTTCTCCCCCGGGATGGCGTGCCGAACGAAGATGACTCGGCCTTCATGCCGTGCCACGAAGTGTCCGCCATGGGCGATCGGGCCAACGTCGACCACGAGGTCAGTGCCGGGAGTGCCCTGAAGGCTGCTGGGTTCGGCGAGCGGGGAATTGTTGTGGGGGGTCATTGGGTATCCTGCAGTGCCTTTGCTTCTTCGGACGACTTCAGCTGCCACGGAACGCTGGCAACCATGACTCCAGGTTCAAAGTGGAGCCTCGTCTTGATTCTGAGTGCTGTCTGGTTGTGGACCAGCTGTTCCCACCATTTGCCCACCACATACTCGGGGATGTAGACCACGATCAGGTCCCGCGGTGAGTCACGGCGCATGTTCTTGATGTAGTCCATGATGGGAGTTACGGTCTCGCGGTAGGGACTGGCCAATACGGTAAGGGGAACCGGAATCTCCAGTTTCTCCCAGTCCCTGACGGTGTGTTCTGTCTCCTCGGAGTTGATGTCAACTGTCACCGCATCCAGGCGGGAAGGACGCGATGCCCGCGCATAGGCCAGCGCCCTCAACACCGGCTTGCGGACGTGTGAAACAAGGAGCACGGCGTGGACGCGGGTTGGCAGCGCACGGGGAGATGAGTCCTCATCCACCGCCAGTTCCCTGGCCACATTGTCATAGTGGGCGCGGATGCTCCACATGATGAGGAAAAGAACGAACATCGCCAGCAGGGCGATCCAGGCACCCTGCTCGAATTTGGTGATCAGGACGATGACCAGGACCAGTGCCGTCATGCCGAAGCCCAACATGTTGATGGTGCGCGATTTGAAGATGCGCCGGCGGACAGCCTTGTCCTTGGCCAATTTCAATTCGCGCCCCCAGTGGCGGATCATTCCGAGCTGGCTGGCCGTAAACGAAATGAAAACGCCCACGATGTAGAGCTGGATCAGCTTGGTGACATCGGCGTTGAACGACAGGATCAGGACCAGTGCACCAGCCGCCAATGCCAGGACGCCGTTGCTGAAGGCCAGCCTGTCGCCCCGCGTGCGCAGTTGGCGGGGAAGGTAGCCGTCCTGGGCGAGGATGGAGCCAAGCACCGGGAAGCCATTGAAGGCAGTGTTGGAGGCGAACACCAGGATGACGCCGGTGGCAGCAACCACCACATAAAAGAGGATGGAGCCGGACCCAAAGATGGTGTCGGCTATCTGGCTGATGGCAGGAGTCTGGATGTACCCCTCCGGAAGCGGCTTGCCGTCCACCAGGAACTCCCGCGCCGGGTCCAGGACGATGTGCACTTTTGTAGCGTTGGCCAGATAGAGAATTCCGGCGAGCATCGATGCGGCAATAACTCCGAGCAGCAGCAACGTGGTGGCTGCATTCTTGCTCTTCGGCTTCTGGAAATTGGGCACGCCGTTACTGATGGCTTCAACACCGGTCAAGGCAGCGGCACCCGAGGAAAAGGCCCGGAGAAGCAGGAATGCGCCCGCCAACCCTACCAGGCCCTCATCAAATCCAGGCTCCGGCACAATGGTGAAGTTCGCGGAAGGCGCCTCCCCCAGGGTTCCTGTGATCGCCTGGAAAATGCCCACGCCGGTCATGCCCAGGATGGACGCCATAAAGATGTACGTGGGGATTGCGAAAACCGTCCCGGCTTCTTTAACACCCCGAAGGTTGACCAGGGCAAGGATGATGACGCCCACCGTAGCGATCAACGCCTGTTGTCCATGAAGGGACGGGATGGCGGTGGTGAGGTAGGTGGCGGCCGAGGACATCGACACTGCGACGGTGAGGACATAGTCCACCAGCAGGGCGGACGCTACAGTCAGACCGGCATATTTGCCCAGGTTGACGTTGGCAATTTCGTAGTCACCGCCGCCTGACGGGTAGGCGTGGACGTTCTGACGGTAGGAAGCCACCACTGTGAGCAAGACCACCATGACGGCAAGGCCCACCAACGGGGAGAATGCCACAGCGCTCACTCCGGCGAGGGCGAGTGTCAGTAAGATTTCGTCCGGGGCATAGGCCACTGAGGAAAGGGCGTCCGAAGCAAAGATCGGCAGGGCGATGCGCTTGGGCAACAAGGTATGGGACAGGCGGTCGTTCCGGACCGGCCTGCCCACCAATACGCGCTTCGCAGCATTCAGAATTGTCAGCACTCCGCAAAGCTACTCTGAATCCCCAGCGATGTCATGACGGTTGTCGCAGGCTTACCCCGGCCGCAAAGGTAAAGTCATACCGAGCGGGACGGACGACAGACAAAAGGAGACATGGTGGCTCACTTCGTGATCATGGGTTGCGGCCGTGTTGGCGCAACCTTGGCACACACTTTGGAGGATGCGGGCCATTCGGTCGCCATCATCGACCAGGACGAGCGGGCGTTCCGCCGGTTGCGCAACACCTTTACCGGACGCAAGGTCACTGGCGTCGGATTTGACCGGGACACCCTCAAGCAGGCCGGCGTGGAAGAGGCGTACGCTTTCGCCGCCGTCTCCAGTGGAGACAACTCGAACATCCTGGCCACCCGTGTAGCGCGCGAGACATTCCACGTTGCCCACGTGGTGGCACGCATTTACGATCCCGGCCGCGCCGAAATCTACCAGCGCCTCGGTATACCCACTGTTGCGGCGGTGCGCTGGAGTGCTGACCAGGTTCTCCGCCGGATTCTTCCTGAGCAACATTTGGCCGGCGACTACCGCGAGCCATCAGGCCGCCTTGTGTTGGCCGAAGTGGACCTGCATGAGGGCTGGATCGGACACAGCCTGCATTCCATCGAGGCGGCCTCAGGCATCCGCATCGCGTTTCTCACACGGTTCGGCGAGGGCCTGCTCCCGGAAGAGGGCACCGCCTATCAGGAGGGCGACACCGTTCATGCGATGTTGAGCCTGGAGCGCTCGTCCGAGATCAGCCGAATCCTCGCCAAAGCACCCGCCAAGGAGTCTTAGTGAAAGTTGTCATCGTCGGAGCAGGCAGCGTGGGCTCGTCTATTGCCCGTGAGCTTCTTGCCCACAAGCACCAGATCCTGCTGATCGATCTGAAGCCCGAGGTCATCGGACGCAGCGGGCTGCGGGGTGCCCGCTGGTTGGTGGGAGACGCCTGCGAACTCAGCACCCTCCAGGACGCAAAACTTGAGGATGCCGACGTCGTGGTTTCCGCCACTGGTGACGACAAGGTCAACTTGGTGGTGTCGCTGCTCGCCAAGACGGAGTTCGGAGTGGGGCGCACCGTTGGACGCGTCAACAACCCCAAAAATGACTGGATGTTCAACGATTCCTGGGGTGTCGATGTTGCCGTCAACACACCGCAGCTCATGACGGCGCTCGTGGAAGAGGCCGTTGAGATCGGCGACATTGTGCGCCTGCTGACCCTGCAGACGGGTGTGGCATCCATAGTGGAGTTCACCGTTCCGCATGACTCACACGTCATTGGCAGCACCGTGGGCGGGATCGACTGGCCGGAGGACTCCACCTTGGTTGCCATTCTGCGGGACCAGGCTCCCATCACGCCCACCCGTGATGACGTCCTGGACGGCGGTGACGAACTCTTCTTCGTCACCACCATTGCGGCGGAGGACGGCCTGCGGGCCCTCTTGTCACCAGCGTCAGATGACGGGAACGAAACCCGCGAGAGTGTTTCGGACGTGGCCGATCAGTCTGCTGAGGACGACGGCTTCGACGGCTGAGGGGCCGGCTTGGTGACCAGCCAAGCCACCCAGAGGCCCAGAATGTAAAGCGGGGCCCCCATCAGCAACCTGGTGGTAGCCAGTGCTGTGAGTCCAGGCTCGCCCATGAAATACAGGGGCACCTGCACCACCAGGCGCAATCCAAGCACGGCCACCACGATCCACGTACCCAACTTGTAGGCCCGGAGCCTTTCCGGGTCCTTTCGCCACTCAAGTCCCTCGTTGCGCACGAAACCAAAGAGCAGTCCGGCGACCGGCCATTTAAGGGCGATGGAGAGCACCATGGCAGCGATGTAGGCCATGTTGGTGAAGAAGCCCAGCACATAGAAATCCTCGGCTTTGCCGGTGGTGTTCGCCAACCAGGCAGAAATGCCAACGCCCACCACGCCGGCCAGCGCCTGCGTCAAGGGGCGGCGTTGGATGAGCCTGACCACGGTGAAAACCGCGGCAGCAACCAAAGCAGCGATGAGGGCAGGCGTCAGGTCGCGCGTGACGGTGAATGCCACCAGGAACACCAGGCCCGGGACAATGCTCTCGGCGATGCCTTGCACTCCACCTGCCGATTTGAGCATGTCCACGTGACCGGCACTGTTCCTGTGAAGGCCCGCTTTCTCGGCATAACCGGCAGCAAGATCCGACATGCTGGGTCCGTCCGCGGCGGATTTCGCCGGAACAGTTATCGGTGATTCATCACTTTGGGGCGTCACATGCCCGGTGTCGTTTGGTTCTGATCCGTTGGCCACGGTTATAGGTGCTCCTGACGGGAAAGTATTTCGTAGCGTGGATTGAACATGGCCGGAAGGCCGTCGAGCTGGGTCACCATGCCCTCGAGGCGAAGCTGCACCCCGGCCTCGATGCCCGGAACGCGGGTCCTGCCCAGCCAGATCACGCGGAGGCGGTCAAAGGGCTTCCTGGCTCCCCCGGCCCCGGCCCCTGGCTGGGTTCCGGGCCGCAAGGCATCCACCACCACAGCGGAGAAGAACGGTTGTTCGCTGGGCGGCTGGTGAGTCACGGATTCGATGAACCCTGTGCATACCGCCCTGCCCCGGCCCGGCAGATCCCTTACGCCCTGCGCCTGGTGCTCTTGGCCGGCCCCTCCGCTGAGGCCCGAAGTGTCAGCCAATCTGGGTGATCTCCGGCCCTCGCTCCGGCTGCTGCATTTCCGGGGCTGCCTGCGGGGCGCCGGCTTGTCCGGGCACTGCTGCGTCCTTGGGGAGGCGGAGCTGCAGGAGTTCGCGCGGAGGCATCGGATTGTCGCCACGTACCACCACAACCCGGCGGAAGAGTTCCTCCAGGCCTGCTGCGGCTTCCCGCTCAAGAGCAGCCTGCCCTCCCAGCACACCGCGGAGGAACCAGCGGGGACCGTCAACACCCATGAAACGGGCCGCACGGAACCCACGGCTGCCATCCGCAGCTTCTGCTGGCAGCTTGGCCACCAATTCAGTGCCGAACGAGCCGGTAATCTCCTCGGTCTCGCCACCTTGGCTCGACACGGATTCCGTGATCTGTTCCCGGATCTCGTCCCACAAACCCTCGGATCGTGGAGCTGCAAAGGCCTGGAGCTGCAAGCTGGAACCCTCGAGGTCCATGGTTACGGCAACCACCCGCTGGGTGGCCTCTTCCACTTCGAGCCTCAGCTGGAGACCTTCGGCCGGAGCAATCAGCAGCGCACCGAGGTCAACATAGCCTTCACGGCTTTCGATCTCATCGATATCCAAGGGGCCCTTGCCCAACCGGAAGTCACCCCGCGTGCCGGCTGCTTCGCCGGCCTCCGGGTCTTGCGCCGCCGCACCGGATTCCTCAACGGTACCGGCGGTTTCCGACCGCTCGTCCTTGGACTTTTTGCCGCGCCCAAAAAGCATTGGGTTTTCTCCTTAGTAGTGGTCTATCCCCAAGTAAACCGCAACCACGCTGAACAACGGCAATGCAGCAGCCATTCAGTCAGCACTGCATGCCGGGTTCGGTAGTTTGCTCAGGCCTTCGTTACATTGAAGCCGCCCGTGGACCCGAACCCGCCGGTGCCCCGAACGGATTCGGACAGCTGGTCAACAGCCACGAACCGCGCGTATTCAACGCGCTGAATCACCATTTGGGCAATTCTATCGCCGCGCTTGAGGTCGATGGCATGGTTTTGGTCCGTGTTCAGCAGCGTCACCGCGATTTCGCCACGGTAGCCTGCGTCAACAGTGCCGGGAGCGTTGACGACGGTGAGACCATGCTTGGTGGCGAGCCCCGACCGGGGGTGGATGAGTGCCACGAATCCGTCTGGCAGGGCGATGGATACGCCCGTGGGAACCAGCTTCCTCTCGCCCGGGGCAAGGTGCACGTCCTCACGGGCTCGAAGATCAGCACCGGCGTCTCCCGGGTGCGCGTATGACGGTGCTTCCAGCCCGGCGTCGAGCATTTTCAGCTCCACCTCCAAGGTTGGTGCACCGTAAGCTGCGGTGGTGTCGCTGCCGTCCGCAGTGGCGGGGGCGGCATCTGAATTGAAAACTGCGGTCTCATTGCTCACAGTGGTCCATTCTACGGGGACAGCAAAGCCAGCCCCTGGCAGGTCCGCGGACAACGGTGCCCACTGGACGCAACGGCACTCCCCTGACCGATAAGCTGGACCCATGCCTACGTCTGACCAGTCTTCGCCCACTCCTGCCCGGAACTCCTCCTCGGCCGGGGTGGTGTACACAGAAAAGCTGTGGCCCTCCGTGTGGATCTGGATCGTGGTGGTAGGCCTGTCCGGCGCGGGCATCCTGATGTTTGGCCCCATCAGCGCTGCCACCGGCATCATCGCAGCTCTGGTGCTGCTGGCCATCATGACCACCATGTTGGTTCTCTCCACGCCAACAATCACTGTGACGTCCGATACCGTTCGGGTGGGCAGGGCGAGCATCGACCGTAAGTTCGTCGGTACCGTCCAGGCGTTCAAGAAAGCCGAGGCAACGGCAGAACGGGGTCCCCGACTGAATGGCCTCGCCTACATGTGCTTCCGTGGTTGGATCGATCCGGTGGTCAAGATTGAGATCACCGACCCCGCAGACCGCACGCCGTATTGGCTGGCGTCGTCGCGCAGGCCGGACGAACTCGTGTCGGCACTGACCACCACGCGCAGCTAAAGGCCGCCAACAAAAGCGGCCTAGCTCTCGCACTCAGTGCAATACAGGTGGCCGTTCCGCTCGGCCGCGATTTGAGACCTGTGCTTGACCAGGAAACAGTTGAAGCACGTAAACTCATCCGCCTGGGCCGGCATGACCTGAATAAGGAGTTCTTCTCCTGAAAGATCAGCCCCGGGCAATTCGAAGCCGTCGGCAAGCTCGGTCTCATCCACGTCCACAGCAGAGGATTGCTTCCCCGACTGGCGCGTCTTGAGCTCCTCAAGGGAATCCTCGCTGGCGTCTTCCTCGGTTTTGCGAGGGGCATCGTAATCGGTGGCCATGGTCCTTCTCAGTCCTCCATACCTGCTGCGGGTGGGATCGCCCGGTCTCGCGGATATATCTACTGCCGGTGTAAGGGTGCAACGTTGGGCACCCCGGTTTTGTGCCCGATATCGGGCAGATTGTCCTCCCCCCAACCCCGGAAGTCCATACCCGCGATCTTTGCCCGAAAGTAGCTGGCATTCGGCCGGTTTCGTCGGAATATCACGGCACGCCCTTGCTCCTAGTAGGAAAAGGGCCCGCCGGGTGGCAGAGTTTCGAATGTCAGTTATGCCATGTGGTGGAGGGTGTTATGCAGGATCTACGACTGGTAGGCGTCCACGACGACGGCGGGCATCTGCTCTTGAGCGGCCCGGGCGGTGCGATGTTCCAGCTTCCGATCGACGAAGCCCTCAGGGCAGCGGCGAGCCGGACCCCTGCCCAAGTGGCCGCGCGCGCCTCCAATGCACCTATCGCCATGTCCCCCAGGGACATTCAGTCCAGGATCCGCAGCGGCGCCACCGCAGCAGAAGTCGCGGAGCTCTCCGGCCTTCCCCTTGCCAACGTCCAGCGGTACGAGGGTCCAGTCCTGGCAGAGCGTGAGTACGTCGCCCGGCAGGCACGGGCCATCGAGGTCGCATCTCCCGTACCTGGCCACGACACCTATCGTTCGGCTTTTGGCGACAATCCGGCCACGCTGGGCGACATGGTGGATCACAGGCTTTCGGCCCACGGCATAGATTCCTCCACCGTCGAGTGGGATTCGTGGCGCCGCCAGGACGGTTCCTGGACCGTCGTCGCACGCTTCGAAACCGTGCCGGGCACCCAGGGCAGCATCGGCGAAGAGCCTCCCGCCATGTGGACGTTCAGCCCCCAGCGCAAGTCGCTGCAGAATGCCAACCGGTGGGCACAGCAACTCAGTGAACTGGAGCCCTTGGACGGCCCCGTGCCGGCACGAAGGCTTGCCGCTGTCTCCGACCGGCCTTTCGACTTTGAAAGCGATGCCGACACAGCCGCGCGGGCCGCAGCCAAGGAATCGGACAGCCTCTTGGAAATGCTCCGGTCGCGGCGCGGTCAGCGCCTGGGCGTGGACGAGGACGGGGATGACGCGTTGGCTGTCCTCCTCAGCAACGTACCCGCTGCCCACCCGCGGCCCGGCGAGGACGTTGCTGACGATCCGCAGGAAACGGCGGCAGCCGATCCGGAGCCCACGCCTCAGGCCGATGAACCCGCCCGCAAGGACGGACGCCCCTCCATGCTGTCGCGTTTGAGCCTGGCGCCGAGGCACGTCGAATCCCATGACGACGACGATTCACTCAAGCTCCATAACGGCGTCAGCACTGAGACGCGGGAAATCACAGTGGTGGCCAGTCCCCTGCGCCCCGTTACATCGCTGGCCGGTCGCAAGCCGGCGGGGCTTGACGAACTCCTCGGTGGCAGCAGCACTCCCCGGGCCGAGGACGAGTCCCCGCGCGACGAGTCCTTCAACGAGAACCACGGAGAAAAGCCCACCGCTGAGGACGCCAAGGATGCCGGGGCTCCCAAGGACGCAGATGCTCCGGCGGAGCGGCAACCGTCGCGGCCCAAGAGGTCCAGCATCCCCAGCTGGGACGAGATCGTCTTTGGGGCCCGCGGAGACTAATTCCGTGGCGAAGCTCTACTGACGGTGGAGTTCGCCCGCGCCGGGCCAGAGGCAGGCGTCAATGTCGAAGGGAAGCGGTTGGTCCGCTCCCGCCATCAAATTGGCTCCATGCGCCGTGACGCGTCGCATGTAATGGCGGCGGCACAGTGTCTCGTAACCCACCACTCCCGCAAACGGAGCATCGTCCGTGGGAGCGACATCGCCCACCATCACTTGCTCGCCCTCCACTACCATGATGCCGTTCAGCGTGCGGGCGTTCTGTGTTGCCCGGCGTCCGCACCAGCACAAAGCTTCGACCTGCAAAACCTGCACCCTGTCGGCGAGCTCGATCAGCCGCTGCGAACCTGGGAACAGCCTGGTACGGAAGTCCGACGTAATGCCAAACGCGAAGACATCCACGTCCATCTCATCAACAACCCGAGCCAGCTGCTCCACTTGGAGCGGCGAGTAGAACTGTGCCTCGTCACAGATGAGATAGTCCACACGAAGTCCACTGGTACGCCGAACCACCACTTCGTCCCAGAAATCGGTGTGGTCTTCCACCTCCACCGCGTCGGTTTGAAGGCCCAGCCTGCTGGAGATGGTGGAATCCCCGGCCCGGTCGTTGCAGCTGAAGCGAACGCCGCCCCGGCCCCGCGCACGGTGGTTGTGGTCCATCTGGAGAGCCAAGGTGGACTTGCCGCAGTCCATGGTGCCTGAAAAGAAGACCAGCTCAGCCACGTTTGCCCTTCCTGCCGGCAGCGGCGAAGCACAGCAGTGGAACCTCACGCTCGGCCTTCGTCAGCGAACCGTGCTGGCCCACTACCTCCAAGGATGCCGGGCGGGCACGGCGGGTGTCGTAGAGTGCCAGGGTGTCGCGGGCGGCAATCATGACATCGCCAATCCGGGGAGCGACCTCCGGACGCACCGTGCCGAACAAGCCTGCTTCCACGGCCTCGTCCCGGCTGAAAGCCCAGATCCGTTCGCCGAAACGCCGACGCCAGGCAGCAAGGAGTGATTCGCGGTGCGAATCGGTGGCATCCGGTTCAAGGTAGAGGTGCACCATCCTCGGCTCCCCCGCGGTGTGCCGGACACCGGCCACCAGCGATTCATCAGCGGAGTAGTCGATCCGCTGGGATTCGGGAACGTCCAGCATTCCGTGGTCGCCTGTCAGCAGAATGGTGGTTCCTGCGGGCAACGTTGCCGAGAGCCTCTTCACCGTGGAATCGAGTTCTTCGAGTTGGTGTTCCCAACGGTCCGACTGGCAACCGTAGCGGTGGCCCGCTTTGTCGAGCTCGTTGACGTAAAAGTACATCAAGGACCGGCCGCCACCGGACATCGCTTCTGCAGCTGCGGCAGTCCGCGCATGGAGAGTGGTGCCGCCCACGAAGCGGCTGCCCCGCAGTGCAGCCTGGGTCATCGGGGAATTGCCGAATTGGGGCAAGCTCACGGTCACAACGTCCAGCTCGGAGGCCAGACGTTCAAAGACTGTTGCATGAGGCTGCCATTGCGCAGGGTCCACCTGCGGATCCCAGTTGCCTAAGAGGTTAACTACCTTGTCCTGCGCGGGATCGAGGACGTCGTATCCCACCATGCCGTGCTGTCCCGCGGGCAAGCCTGTGCCAAGACTCGCGAGCGAAGCCGCCGTGGTGCTGGGGAACGCCGAATCGATCCACTGCGGCACGCTCCTCTGCCCGCCGGCAAGAACCGACCGGATGAACGGCGTATGGGAGGCCTTTTGCTTCAGCAGGCTCCGGCCCAGACCATCCGCCAGGATCACACAGACACGCTGGGCTGACGGCAAGCTGAGGTGGTTGGTGAATCCTGGAATCCCCAGGGAGGCGGCGGAACTCGTGAAGACTTCAGCGATCGACTTGCTCCCGAAGAGAGGGGGCGAAGGGAGGTCGGCAGCGTGCCTCGTCCCGCTTGGAGCGTCGTTCTGGTTCTGTGCAGCGTCCCTCAACGCTGGTGTCCGCGGCTCAGGCGGTTGCTGAAGACGCCCGAACGAGGCCTTGGAGCGGGAATGCTTGCATGCTGGACCGGGCCGGGATTTCCTGTATTGACAGCACGCAGCGCACGCGCAAACAACTTGGCGTCCTGCACGGCCTGCAGCCCGTCCGCCTCGGCGCTGATACGCAAGACGATGTCTTCCTGGGCGATGGTTCCGCTGTAGCCGTGGTCTGCCTCGCATTGGGGATCCCCACAGCTGGCGGGGCCCATATCCAACCGTTGCCCGCCGGACCAGGCGATGGAAACCGTCAGTTCCCGAACGGGATCCGACGGCTTGTAGTCCTGCGGCTGCGAATACATGTAACTGAGGACCACGGAGCGGATTTGGGCAACCGGCACAGATTCCGTAGAGATCTGAGCAACGATCTGCTCACCGGCTTCGTCCAACTGCTGGTCATCAACGTGGGTTATTACCAGCATGTCCTCCGTGAGAACCAGCACAGTGATGTGCCTGCGGACCTCGGCACGGTCGAAGTGCGTTTCCAAGTGCACCAAGTGCGACAGGCACTCCCTGCCATCCAGCGCATCGTCCACGACGTCTGCAACCAACCGCGGGTAGAAACCTGCCTGCTGCAAAGCCTGGTCCAGGCTCTGTCCCTGCGAGCTATGGTTGTGCGAGGTGTGGTGCCCGGTGTTGGACGGGCGTGATTGAGGCGTCGGAGACTGGGTGCTCATTCCCCCATTTTCACAGATCGCTTGGTGACTTCCTAACCGTGCGCTCCGCCCCCTGTGGCTAACTTCGCATCGCGCGGCGGGCACTGTCGGTGCGTTGGGCTGCGTTGCCGATCCACACATCGGCACCCAGTATCGTTGCGCCCGAGGGACCAGCCAGTACGGGGTTGAATTCCACCAAGGCAATTCCAGGGTGGTCATCCTTGAGCTTGGCCAGCCTGGCGGCAATATCTTCCAGGGCTGCGACATCCACGGCAGGCAAGCCTTGGTAGCCGAAGAGTTTCCGGGAAGCCCTGGGTGAGCGAATGACATCATGCAGGTCCGCCGCTGAGAGCGGCGGCACACGATGAGCCCAGTCGTCCAAAAGGTTCACGGCATCGCCGGCCAAACCAAAGGACAGGACCGGGCCCAGCAGAGGGTCCTCCATGGCCCGGAACGTGCAGGCCTGCCCCACCGGAGCCATGGCCTGGACCTCCAGTGACGGCGATCCGTAGGGTTCCAGGGCACGGCGCATCTGGGCTATGTTCTGCCGGAGGGATTCGGCGTCCTGGATATCAAGGCGGACTCCACCCAGATCCAGCCGGTGCCGCAATGCGGGATCGGTGGTCTTCAGCACCACGGGCCACCCCGCGGCATCTGCCGCCAGGACAGCTTCATCCGGTGTGCCGAAGCCGAATGTGGGCACTACCTCGATGCCGTAACCTGCCAACAACGCAGCGGCAGCGCCGGCGTCGAGCTTTCTGATCTTTTCACCCGTGACGCCGGCCAGCATCGTTGTCAATGCTTCCCGCGTGCCGTCGGCATCGCAGCCCCCAGGTTCGACGAACAGTCCTTGATCCCTGTCGCGCCACTGGGCATAGCGGACGATGGCCGCCAACGCGGCAACGGCGGCACCGGCATTGGAGTAGCAGGGCAGCACGGTCCTGCCCGCTGCCCCCACCATCCCCTCCACGTGGACGGAGGGGTCCAGGATTCCCGTGAAGGCGGCAACCACTGGCTTACCAGCCTCGGCACTGCATTCGGCAAGTACTGCGGCCAGGGACTCCACGGTGAGCCCGCGCGCAGGAAGCAGGGCGGCAACCACAGCGTGGACGGACTCGTCTGCCAGGCTCTCCTGCAGGCTGGACCGAAGGGCGGGAAGGGCAATCGACATGCCGGCGTCGAGGTCCACGTCCGTCACCAGACGGTTCACGTCCAATCCAAGCGGACCTGCGCTGTCCGAGACCACTTTGCCCAAGGCCACGGAATTGGAATAGACGGCAACGCCGGGGCCCTTCGGCAGTGCCTGCGAGGACGCGATTTGTGCGATATCCATGAGCTGCTCAATGGTTTCAACGCGGATAACACCGGCTTGGCGCATCATCGCATCAACTGCCGCGGCCGGTGCCTGGGTGGTCCGGACTTCGTGCCCGGGCGGAAGGCTCAGCCCGGTGACATCGGACTTGGCCACGATAACGGGCTTGCTGCGGGACAGCCGGCGTGCCAGCCGGGAGAACTTACGGGGATTTCCGATCGACTCCAGGTAGAGGCCAACGGCGGAAGTATCGGCGTCGTCCTCCCAATATTGCATGGCGTCGTTGCCCGATACGTCGGCGCGGTTGCCCGCGGACAGGAATGAGGAAAGACCGAGCCGACGGCGGCTGGCAGCCGCGTACACGGCCACGCCAACAGCGGCCGACTGGCTGAACAAGCCCAAGCTGCCCCTGGGCGGCATGGTGGGGGCCATGGAAGCGTTCAAGGACACGGCAGGGTGGGTGTTCAGGATCCCAAGCGACTCCGGGCCGATCACGCGCATGCCGTTCGCCCGGGCGCGCCGCACCAACTCATGCTGGCGCATCAAGCCGCGTTCTCCGTCGTCGGCGAATCCTGCCGTCGCCACCACGATGCCCTTCACGCCGGCAGCAGCGCAGTCGTCCACCACCGTGGGCACTTCTTCGTAGGGAACGGCGATGATGGCCAGTTGTACCGGGCCCGGGATTTCGGACAACCTGGCGAAGGAGATCATGCCGGCGAGTTCGAAAGCTTCGGGGTTGACGGCATACACCGGCCCCTTGAAGCCGCCCTCGATGATGTGCTCCAGCAGTTGATAGCCCACCGTCCCCCACTTGCGGCTGGCACCGATAACAGCCACGGACGACGGCGACAACAAGTCCCGGACGCTCCGCGCCTCAGCGCGGTGCTCACGAGATTCCATGACGGCCCTGGACTTCTCCGTGGGGTCGATGTTGAACTCAACGCTGACGACGCCGTCGTCGAACTGGCGCGTGAGGTCATAGCCCGCGTCGGCAAAGACCATCAGCATTTTCCGGTTGTCCGGCAGGACCTCGGCGGTAAAGCGCCGGATCCCGTTCTCCCGGGCCGCCACAGCCAGATGCTCAAGGAGGATCGACCCGATGCCCCGGCCCTGGTGGGCGTCGGAAATGTTGAAGGCAACCTCGGCCTCGGTGGGATCGTCCAACCGGTCGTAGCGGCCAATGCCCATGATCTCGCCACCGATGGTGATGACGAACGCCACCCGGTTGATATGGTCCACTTCCGTGAAGCGCCTGACTTCCTTGCCGGAAAGTTTTGGCTTGAAGGAAAAGAACCTCATGTAGATGGATGCTTGCGACTGGCCGGCGTGGAACGCTTGAAGTGCATCGGCGTCTTCGGGTCTTATTGGCCTGAGGTGGGCTGTTCCGCCGTCGCGCAGGACGACATCGGCCTCCCAATATTCCGGATAAATGCCGACGCCGGGCTGATCCACCATAGGCTTAGCCTAGCTAAAACATCCGCAGTACAACTTTCAAGGATCCACCGACCCCATGGCCCGCAGCCAAACTTCCGCACGCAAAGGCGAGCCCCTCGGAGATTTCACCGAGAACATCGTCGATATCGACGTCACTTCCGAGATGGAAGGCTCCTTCCTGGAGTATGCCTACTCAGTGATTTATTCGCGCGCCCTTCCGGACGCGCGCGACGGACTCAAGCCCGTTCAACGGCGCATTCTGTACATGATGGCGGACATGGGTTTGCGCCCTGACCGTGGCCATGTCAAGAGCGCACGCGTGGTGGGCGAAGTCATGGGCAAGCTCCACCCGCACGGTGATGCCGCCATTTATGACGCCATGGTCCGCATGGCGCAGGACTTCTCCCTGCGCCTGCCGTTGATCGATGGCCACGGCAACTTCGGCTCGCTCGACGACGGACCGGCCGCCCCCCGTTACACCGAGGCACGGCTCGCGGCCGCTGCGCTCACCATGACGGACCACCTCGATGAAGATGTGGTGGACTTCGTCCCCAACTACGACAACCAGCTGACGCAGCCGGACGTGCTCCCGGCCGCTTTCCCCAACCTGCTGGTCAACGGCACCACCGGCATCGCGGTGGGAATGGCCACCAATATGGCTCCGCACAACCTGGTGGAGGTCATCGCTGCGGCACGTCACTTGATCGCGAACCCGGACGCCACGCTGGATGAGATCATGCGGTTCGTTCCCGGACCGGACCTCCCCACCGGTGGCCGCATCGTTGGTTTGGACGGGATCCGCGACGCATACGCCACGGGCAGGGGTTCCTTCAAGACCCGCGCCAAGGTGGAGGTGGAGCAGCTCTCTGCCCGCCGCACCGGCCTGGTGGTCACTGAGCTTCCCTACATGGTGGGCCCGGAAAAGGTCATCGAGAAGATCAAGGATGCCGTCAACGCCAAGAAACTGACGGGCATCAGCGACGTAGTGGATCTGACGGACCGCAACCACGGCCTCCGCTTGGTGATTGAGCTCAAGAACGGTTTCAACCCCAACGCAGTCCTCCAACAGCTGTACCGCTATTCGCCAATGGAAGATTCCTTCGGCATCAACAACGTCACCTTGGTGGACGGCCAGCCGCAAACGCTGGGCCTCCTGCAGCTGTTGCAGGTGTATGTGGAGCACCGCCTGAATGTGGTCCGCCGCCGGACCGCCTTCCGATTGGGCAAGAAGAAGGACCGCCTGCACCTGGTGGAGGGCCTGTTGATCGCGATCGTGGACATCGATGAGGTCATCCAGATCATCCGTTCCTCCGATGAAGCCTCAGCTGCGCGTGAGCGGTTGATGTCCATCTACGACCTCACCGAAATCCAGGCCAACTACATCCTGGAACTGCGGCTGCGGCAGTTGACCAAGTACTCGCGTCTGGAACTGGAGAAGGAACAGGACGAACTTCGCCGGGAAATCGAGGCGCTCGAAGCCATCCTGGCCTCGGACGAGTTGCTTCGCGACCTCGTGTCCGGTGAGCTTGCAGTGATTTCCGAGAAGTACGGCACACCCCGCCGCACGGTGCTTCTTGAATCGGAAGCGGTGTCCCCCACAGTGGCCGCCGCCCTCGCTGCTGCGGTGCCCGGCCCCAAGGGCAAGGCCGCAGCACTTCCCTTGGAGATTCCGGATGACCCCTGCTGGGCTTTGCTCAGTGTTTCCGGCCAGATAGCCCGGACTTCCAACCAGGAGCCGTTGGCTGAAGCCGGACCGCGGGCTAAGCACGACGTCTTCCGGTCAGTGGTGAAAACCACCGCCCGCGGCGAGATCGGGGCGGTCACATCGCAGGGCCGCATGCTGCGCCTTCAAGTGATGGATATGCCCGTGCTGCCGCCGACGTCGGGCCTTCCAAACCTGGCTGGAGGCGTGCCGGCGAAGGACTTCATCACCCTGGTCAAGGGCGAGACCCTGGTTGCCTTCGTTCCCCTGGACGCCATCCTTGCCATTGGCACGGTTCAGGGCGTCGTGAAGCGGGTTCAGCCGGACTATCCGCTGAACCGCGAAGATTGGGAGATCATCGCCCTGAAGGATAAGGATTCGGTCCTGGCTGTGGAACCGGCACAGGACGACGACGTCGATCTCGTCTTTGTGACGAGGCAGGCCCAGTTGCTGCGATTCAGTGCGTCCAACGTCCGTCCGCAGGGACGAACCGCGGGTGGAATGGCCGGTATCAAGCTCGCCGCCGGTGACGATGTGATCCACTTTGGTACCGTACGCGCCAACGATCCTGCCGCCGTCGTGGTGACTATTGCCGGCACCAACGGAGCTTTGCCGGGCACGGCTCCCGGAACCGCAAAGGTGACGGCTTTCGAGGAATACCCCGCCAAGGGCCGGGCTACTGGCGGCGTCCGCGTCCACCGCTTCCTTAAGGGTGAAGACACCCTGCTGCTCGCCTGGGCCGGACATGGTCCCGCAAAGGCGTCGTCCGCGGCCGGTGTCGCACGGGCCCTTCCGCATGAGCATGGCCGCAGGGACGGCTCCGGCGTGCCACTGTCCCAGCCCGTGGAAGCGATCGGCCCGAGCATGGCGTGGGCTGAGGCTGCAGAGTAGACGCAGGCGCAGCGAGGCCCGGCGGTTGTCACCGCCGGGCCTTCGTTGCTGCTGTGGCATCCGGGCCACCTGCATGGGCTAGCCGGTTTGGTTGAGGCTCAGAATGTTTCCTTCAGTGTCAAGGAACCATGCTGCGGCGCTCCCATCCGGCATGGTGGCGACACCGTTCTCAGTCTTCAACCCGGGGAAATCGTAGTCCTCGAACGTGACTCCCTTGTCCCGCAATTCCGCCACCGCTGCGGCGACATCGCTGACCATCCAACCCATTTGCGTGTTCTTGGCAGTCCCCGCATTGGGTGTTTGATAAAGGAAGAATCCGGTCCCATCGCCGCACCTGTATTGGAGGTTGTCATCGGCGTCCGGATTCTCGGGTTCCAACCCGAGCTTTTCGCTGTAATAGGCACGTGCCCGGGCTATGTCCTGTGCCGGTAGAACGGCACCAACCTGCTGATCCTTGAGCATTGTTTTCTCTTTCCGGCTCTCCCCCCGGAACGAACTCTACTCTTGGGCGCTTCGCTTAGAAATCGGAAAACGACACCATATTTCATGGCCCGCAAAGGGGCGTCCGCTGGATCGCCTTAGACTGGCCGCATGCCTATCATGCCTGACGAAAAAGACTGGACCTGGGTCCTCTCCGAGCCCTGCCCCGAGTGTGGTTTCGACGCCGCCACGGTGACTCCCTCCACGGTGCCGGGGACAGTGCTGAACATGCTCCCCCGATGGCGGGCAGTCCTGCGGCGGGAGGACGTAGCGACTCGTCCCAACGATCACACCTGGTCCACCCTTGAGTACGCATGCCACGTCCGCGACGTCTTCAGCCTGTTCGACCAGCGGCTGAATCTGATGCTGGCCGAAGATGATGCCACGTTCGCCAACTGGGACCAGGACCAGGCAGCCATTGACGGCGAATACACCTCGGCCGATCCACGAACCGTGGCCGATGAATTGGACGCTGCAGGACAGGAAATTGCCGAGTCCTTTGCCCGCGTGGTGGAAGATGACTGGCAGCGAACCGGGATGCGCAGCAACGGCTCGTCGTTCACCGTACTGACGTTTTCGCAGTACTTCCTGCATGACGTCGTCCATCACCTGCACGACGTGGACGGCTAGGTCACCGGCAGCACTCTCTCCCAGGTCATGCTGCGGTTCACGGGCGTATAGCCCATGCCGAGGTACAACTCCAGCGCTCCGGTGGGATTGGCTGAGTCCACGTCCAGCGAGGCTACGTCCATGCCTGCTTCCGAATACCGCCGCATGGCGTCGGCCAGCAAGGCTTGGGCAATCCCCCGGCCACGGTATGCCCGCCGCACGCCAAGGAGCTCGGTGTAGCCCTCTGTGAAGCCGCGGTCTGCGGCGGCGTCGGGATCAAAGCTTGCCAACTGGTATCCGGCCACTTCGCCAGTGCCGCCGTCGATAACCACGGCACTGAGGTCATGCCTGGCAGTGGGTTCTTCAATGGTGAACCGCCACGACTCCTGGTCCCTCGGTTCACTCCCCCAGTGATCCCTGAAAGCATCGTTGTGCGCCAGACGGACTGCCTCGAACAGGGAAGCGTCCAGGTTCCTCAGTTCCAGTCCTCCATCAAGCCTTGCGTGCGGGAGCTCCGCGGACAATGGCCGGTGCATTTCGTTGAACCAGCGCACCGCTCCGTAGCCATGCCCCATCAGCAATGCGGCCTGGTGCTCGTGCTGCTCTTCGGTCTGGATACGGAGCCGGGGAGGAGCGGTGGTGTTACCCGCAGCTTCATCGGACTGGAACCGTGCACGGACCTGTGCTTCCTGCCAGGCCAGGACTGCGGAGCCTATGCCGCGCTGCTGCCACTCGGGGTCAACGCATGCCATTCCGGTGGCTTTGTCGCCCGTCGGGTTCTTCATGATGCGCCCATAGGCTCGCGCCACGCCGTCGCCATCCACTCCCAGGAGTGTGCTCGTCTCCGCCGGATTCTTGGAAGACTCCAGGACGTGGATCAGATCGCCTCGTTTCTCGAACCAGGCGGGGTGCTCGACGGCGGCCGTCCGGGCTATCAGTGCAGCCCAGATATCGAGGTCCTCCAGAGTGGCGGGCCTCCACTGGAGGCCCGTCACCGCGACGTCGGGCATGGAGTGGCTTGCGTCTTCGAAAGGCATGCCAACAGGCTACTGAGGAGTAGGCTCTCCCACCAGCTCCGCCGCGCCCGCGCTTGGGGATACGACGCTTCCTGAACCACACAACTCAAGACGCGCATCCGAGGGGTCAATGTCGTCCGGATTGTGTGTGACCAGGACAACCGTGACGTCCTTAAGCCCTTGGCGGAGGATAGACATCATTTCCCGCGCGGAAGCAGCGTCCAGATGAGCCGTTGGCTCATCCAGCAACAACACCGAGGCGCCGGTCAGGAGCGTTCTGGCCATGGCCAGGCGCTGCCGTTCGCCACCGCTGAGGAACGAACCGCCGGGGCCTATCCGCGCATCGAGTCCGTCTGGAAGTCGCTCCACCACTGCATCAAGTCCGACGTTGGCCAGCGCCTTGTGCATCTCCGCCTCGCTGGGTTTCGTCCCGGCAGCCCGGCTCAGGAGCAAATTCCCACGGATCGTGGAGTCAAAGAGATGCGCCTCCTGGGGGCACCACGCGGCAGAACCCGTCAAGTGCGCAGTTCCCTGTGTGAGCGGCAGGAAACCGAGCAGCACGGACAGCAGCGTGGACTTCCCCGCTCCGGATGGTCCTGTGATGGCGAGCCAGCGACCTGGTTCGGCCGCGGCGGTGAGGCCTGTGAAAACGTCAGGTCCGCCGGGCCACGCGGCCGCTGCATTCTTCAACTCGAGCCCTGCCTTGCCGGCGCGGTCAGGCAGTGGCCGCGGTCCGTCGTCGTGGCCTCGCGGACCGTTCACAGCAGCAGGTGCATCCAACGCTCCGGAGGCCGCTACCCGCCCCAGGACCGCTGCGAGCGCGGGGGCTTGGCGTACCGCGGAAACGATGCCGCCGAATGGTTCCACCAGGGCCAGTTGCAGGAGGACAATCACGGCGACGAGCTCAGGGGCTGCGGAGCCGTTGGCTACCGAAGGGGCACTGAGGACGCCGGCCCACAGTGCGGCCAGCGAACAGGCGAGAACGATCACGGCCTGCCCGAGCCCTTCAGCCCAGGCTGAGCGCTGCGCTGAAACGGTGGCGGCACGGTCTTTGGCACGCAGTTCCTCAAGGACAGGCAGTCCCACTGCGTTGGCAGTCAGCTCTGCCCTTGCGTCCAAGGCCGCAGCCACTCCTTTCAGCACCACGGAGCGCATTTGCTGTTCCGCTGTGGCGGCGTTCCGGTCTGCCATGACTGCAAGGAACGGGGCAACCGCTACACCGATCACTGATGCCACCAGCACAGCGGGCAGCGCGGCGGGCAAGACGATGGCGGTGGCTGCCAGCGCGGCTCCCCCCACGCCCACAGCAGTGATGGGAGGCAAGACGACCCGTGGCAGGAGGTCGCGGAGGGTGTCGACGTCGTCCACCACCGAGCCAAGGACGTTGCCGCCTTGGAGGAGCTTCCGGAGCGATAGTGCCCTGCGGCTCAGGCTTGCCCACAGGGCTCCACGGAGACGGGTCATGGCCGCAAACACGGCGTCGTGTGTCAGGAGACGCTCGCAGTACCGGAGGACGGCGCGTCCGATGCCGAAGAACCTGACGCCCACAATGGCACCGAGCAGGTAGAGGATGGGCGGTTGCTCACTGGCCCGGATGATCAGCCAGCCGGACAACCCGGAAAGGGCTACGGCGAACAGGGCCGCCAGGACTGCCACCACACCAGCGGCGGCGAACTTCCATCGGACCGGGGTGAGAACTCCCAGGAGTCGCTTCACGCTCCCGGTTGTGTGCGGGCGCTCCCCCTGAGGCCCGGACCCGTGTGCAGGAATCGACGCGACAGCTGCCATGGTCGTCTCAACCACCAGGCTTTGCTTTCCCTCCCCGGACTCTAACGAGGGGCTGGAGTGCTGAGGTCCCACGGGCACAAGGTGGTCCGCGAGCGCCCGTGTGGCGGCGTCATGTGCCACGAGGATTACCGTGACAGAGCCACGGAGGGATTCGATGGCCTTCCGTACCACGCTGGCGGAGTAGTGGTCCAGGTGGGCGGTGGGCTCGTCGAGCAATAACAGGGTGGCCCCGGCCTCTACCCGTGCCAGTCCCCGGGCGAGTGCAACCCGGCGCAATTCGCCGGGGCTTAGTTCGGCAGGGTGTTTGGCTGCCAAGTGGTCCGCAGATGTCCTCTTCAGTACACGGGCCGCAGCTTCGGCGGTGTCGCCGTTGTACCCGTCCAGGTAGAGCTCGATCTCCTGCTGGACCGTTTCGGCCGCCATGACAGGGTGTTGTGGGACCCATGCCACGGCACGCATACCTGGAACACTGATGTTTCCGGTGACTGTCGCGGCATGCCCGGGTCCAATGAGTCCGGCCAGGACGCCGAGCACGGTGCTCTTCCCGGCTCCGCTGTCACCGTCCAGTGCGGTGACGCTCCCCTTAGGCGCGGTAAAGCTGAGGGGCCCGACGGCGGCTGCTGACCTTCCGCGGTAGGTCACTGTCAGCTTGGTGACCACGGTGTCGGCTGGTCCCGGGTTGTCGCCGTTACCTTGCAATCGCTGATGTGCCGGTGCTTCCAGCACAGCGTTGGTGGTTTCAAGGGCTGCCCGACCGTCGTCGCTGGCGTGATGGGCGGTTCCGAGTTCCCTGAGGGGCAGGTAGCAATCAGGGGCAAGGATCAGCGCCAACAGGCCAGCTTCCAATGCCATATCGCCGTGCACCAGCCGGACGCCGATAAACACAGCCACAACGGCCACTGAGATGGTTGCGATGAGTTCCAGGGCCAGCGCGGAGAGGAACGCCGTGCGGAGGGTGCCCATGGTTCGGCTGCGGTACTGCTCCGAGATGTCTTCGAGGGCGGCGCGCTGTTCGCTGGCCCGCCCCAGGCCCACCAGCACGGGGAGGCCTTTGGCCAGCTCCAGGATGTGTCCCGAGAGCTTGCGAAGGGTGCTCTGCGCGTCCTTGACGCTGTCTTCGGTATGCCGGCCTATCAACACCATGAACAAAGGCACCAACGGCACCGTCAGGACGATCACCACGGCACTGACCCAATCGGCAAACAGGATGCGGGCGCCGATCAGCAGCGGAACGGTTGCGCAGTTCACCAAGGCGGGAAGGTATTGCGTGTAATAGTCGTCCAGCGCATCGAGGCCGCGCGTCGCGAGAATCGCCAGGCCGCCGTCGTTCATTCCCTCCAACGGCGCTGAGCCGCCGTCGGCCAGCGTGCGCTTCAACAAGCCTGCGCGCAGTTCCTCCTTGACGCCCAGGGCGGCACGTCTGGAGGCAATACCCTGGCCCCACACGGTCAGCGACCGCAGGACCGCTCCCGCAGCACCCCATATGAGCCCGCTGTTCCAATCCTCAGACCCGGAGGCGAGACCGGCCAGCATGCCCGCCACGGCTTGTGCCATCAACACCAGGGCAAGCGCCTTGAGCGCGGACATCAAGCCGATCACGTAGAGAGCTGATCGCGTGGCCGGGCCGGAGGGGAACACGGGTTTCATGAAGGGCTTGGTCTCCCGGTTATGACTGGTCGCTGGACTGGTGGCTGGATGCTCCTGGCTCCTTGGACACCAACACTTTGGCGGCAATTGCGGGAAGGAACCCATGTGCCTCGGGGATGTGGGCGGCGCTGACACGCCTCCTGAAGACCCAGTAGGTCCAGGACTGGTATGCAATCACCAAGGGCAGTCCAACGGCGGCAACAATGCTCATCAGACCCAGGGTGTAGTCAGAGGACGAGGCGTTGGAGATGGTCAGGTTGAAGCCGGGATCGATCGTGGAGGGAATGACCACGGGAAAGGCTGCCCCGAAGATCGATGCCGTGGCGCAGACTATGAAGGCGCCGAGCGCACCGAATGCCCGCCCTTCGGAACCGGCTCGTTCCAACTGCCAGGCCAGCACGACGGCGACGATCGCCGCTGCCACCAACGCCCACGTCCACGGTTTCCCGCTGAGGAACTGGACCGCCACCATCCAGCCGAGCATAGGCACTACGGCCACCGGGACCAACCGCACAAACCAACGGCGGGCACGGTGCCGCACCTCGCCGTCGGTCTTCAGGGCGAGGAATGCCAGGGCGTGCACCACGGCGAACGCCACCACCCCAAATCCGCCAAGCAGCGCATAGCCACTGAACCAGGACATAGGGCCACCCACGCGATCGCCGTTGGCGTTCAGTGGCAGGCCCGTTGTTGTCAGCGCCAAGGCCGCACCAATTCCGAACGCCGCAACGAAGGATCCGACGGCGATGGCCCAGTCCCAGCGGTTGCGCCAGCGCTCCGAGTCAACCTTGCCCCGGTATTCGAAGGCAACGGCTCGGAAGATCAAGGCCGCAAGGACGCAGAGGAGCGGCAGGTACAAGGCCGAGAATAAGGACGCATACCAGAGCGGGAAGGCAGCAAAGGTTGCCCCGGCCGCAGTGAGCAGCCAAACCTCATTGCCATCCCATACTGGACCGATGGTGTTCAAAAGAACCCGGCGGTCGGTGTTGTTGCGTGCGAACAGCTTCATCAGCATGCCGACGCCAAGGTCAAAGCCCTCGAGGAAGAGGTAGCCGGTCCACAGGACGGCTATGGCCACGAACCAGATGGTTGGCAACAGTTCCATTGTCAGTTTCCCCTGCTTCTAGTAGGCGAATGCCAGGACGTCGTCGCCGGATTTGTCCGGACCATTTCCGTCGTCGTTCTTGTCGTGGTGATTGTTTGAGTCTTTCGCATGTGCCAGTTCGGGCATTGCTGAGGCCACGCCACCCCTGATGTACTTGACCAGGAGCTTCACTTCCACCACCAGGAGCACGGCATAGATGGCGGTGAGAACCACCAGCGATGTCATCAGTTCGCCCGCGCTGACGCCGGGCGAGACCGCCGCGGCTGTAAACATGAAGACCTGGTCGATGCCGTTCATGTCCGGGTTGGGGGCCACCACGAACGGCTGGCGTCCCATCTCGGTGAAGATCCAGCCGGCTGCGTTGGCACCGAAAGGCGCAAGGATCCCAAAGACTGCCAGGCGCATGAGCCACTTGGATTGGGGGACGACGCCCTTGCGGGTCACCCATAGTGCCAGCAATGCAGCGAAGGCTGCGATGCCGCCGAAACCGATCATCATGCGGAAGCCCCAATAAGTGACTTCCATGACGGGAACGTACTGGATTTCCTGGCCGGCGCGCTCACCGTACAGCGGGTTGTCCGGCAAGTGGGTGCCGTACTTTTCCTTGTACTCGCCCAACAGGCTGTTCACGCCCTTGACCTCTGTGGTGAAGTCGCCCTTGGCCAGGAAAGAAAGGATGCCGGGTACTTCAATGACTGCCACGATGTCGTCGCAGTTTGTGGCGCCAAGGTTGCCAACGCTCAGTACCGAGAATCCGGTGCCATCATGGCAGGCGGCTTCAGCGGCAGCCATCTTCATGGGTTGCTGTTCAAACATCAACTTGCCCTGGAGGTCGCCGGTGACCGCAGTTCCCGCGAAGGAAATCATGGCCACCACGGCACCGATCCTGAGTGACTTCATCCACACGGTGTAATCAGCCTTGTCGCGGCCGGGAATCGCAGCTTCGCCGGGAACCAGCCTGCCGTCCTTGCCCACTACGTCAATGCCGTCGTGGCGGCGGCGCCACAGGTGGTACCAGGCGATCCCCAGCAGGAAGGCCCCGGCAACCCCCAGCGCACCGAACAGTGTGTGGGGGACGGCAACCAGCGCGGTGTTATTGGTGAACACGGCCCAGGCATCGGTCATCACCGGCCGGCCATCCACCATCTCAACGCCTACCGGGTGCTGCATCCAGGAGTTCGCCACGATGATGAAGTAGGCGGAAAAGACGGACCCAATGACTGCGATCCACAGGCATGCCAGATGGACGCCGCGCTTCAGCTGCTTCCAGCCGAATATCCACAGTCCCAGGAATGTCGACTCCACGAAGAAGGCCAATAGAGCTTCGAGGGCAAGCGGCGCGCCAAAAACGTCGCCAACGAAGCGGCTGTATTCACTCCAGGCCATCCCGAACTGGAATTCCTGAACAATGCCGGTGGCTACGCCCATGATGAAGTTGATGAGGAAGAGCTTTCCCCAGAACTTGGTCATCCGTAGGTACTCGGGCTTGCCCGTGCGATACCAGATGGTCTGGATGATGGCCACCACCAGGCCGAGGCCAATAGTGAGGGGCACCATCATGAAGTGGTAGACGGTGGTGATACCGAATTGCCAGCGTGCGATTTCCAAGGCGTCCATGGCTGTCCTTTGTACGGCGGACCGAAGTACGATGACGTTACTTCTACGTAGTGTAGAAAAGTACTCTTCTACACAGTGTAGAACAAACGGCGGAACACCAAACCCATTCTTCAAGTGGCGTTACACACGCGCAAGAGCTCCGCGGAGGACACGGCGCGCCGATAGTTCTACCTCACGTAGAATGAAGGCCTGAAAAGCGGTAGATTTATTGTGGAATGTTGGATCATCGCCCTCGGCAGCAGCCACCTGCACCGGGAAGCGGAAAGTAGGGACGTATAGATGGCAAGTCTTGGGGAACTGGAACGGGCAGTGATGGATCTGCTCTGGGCAGGCCAGGAGGCTGCAACTGCCAACACACTGCGTGATCTGCTCGCGCAGGATTCCGAGGCCGGCGACGGCACTGCGGGCCACCAGGGCAAGGACCTGGCCGTCACCACGGTGCTCACGGTGCTCTCCCGCCTGGAAAAGAAGGGTCTCGTGGAGCGTGAACGCGGAACGCGTCCGCACCGCTACCAGGCCGTTTCAAGCCGGGCAGACCACACGGCCGAACTGATGCACGAGGTCCTGGGCTCCGCTCCGGACCGCGAAGCCGTACTGGCCCGCTTCATTGGATCCGTCACTGAAAGTGAAGCCGCTACCCTGCGCAAACTGCTCGGCTACAATTAGCCACTATGTTCTGGACCTCATACCTGCTTGCGGTCCTGGCATTGATTCTGGCGTGGCCCGTGCCCGTTTTGTTGTCGCGCGCGCAGTGGCCGGCGCGTTCTCCCTTCACAGCCATGGTCCTATGGCAGGCAATCGCCCTCGCCGGCGGCCTGTCCATGATTGGGGCCATGCTCGTTTATGGCCTTGAGCCGATAGGCGAGAACCTCATAGCCGGGCTCAAGAGTCTGGCCGGGATGGTCTTCAACAATGAACCCACAACAGCGCTGGGTTTCTGGCACCTCTTCGCGCTCTCAGCCGCGGCCCTTCTAACCGCACACCTGGTTTTCACCCTGCTGCTGACGTACTACAAAATCGAGAGGCAGCGGAGGCGTCACCGCGAACTGCTGGCCCTGCTGGCTTCACCATCGGAGGACGGTCCGGGGACTGTGGTCATCAACCACGATTCCCCCGTGGCTTACTGCCTTCCCGGCGGCGCCCGCTCGGTAACGGTACTCTCGGATGGGCTCATGGCAGCCCTGGAACCAGCCGAGCTCAGAGCTGTCCTCATCCACGAAAACGCGCACCTGTCCCAGCGCCACGATTTGCTGCTGTGGGCATTCGCGGCCTGGCGACAGGCACTCCCATGGTTTCCGACCACCCGGTTGGCGCAAACAGCCGTGAACTCCCTGATCGAAATGCTGGCCGACGACGTTGCCCTCCGTACCGAGAGCAAGGGCACGCTCATCAAAGCCATTGCGATTGTGGCCAGCGGCACCTCGCAGCCCGCCATCGGAGCCCCCGCCCTCAATGCCGGAGGGGCCGTCGTCGAAGGCAATACAGTCAGCGCCACCGGTGGTGCCGACTCGCCACGTACGACGGCGTCACGCGTCAGCCGCTTGCTCTCACCACAGCCGCCACTCACCAAGGGTCTGCGCCTGCTGGTCCTGGCGGCATCTGCTCTGCTTCTGGCTGTACCAACTGCATTGTTGATCGTGCCGGGATTGTTGGGCTAGAGGAGCCCTTTAGTGCGGCTCTCTGCACCTCTTACTGCGGCAGCGTGGCCTCGTACACCATGGCTGCATACGCCTCCAACGCATCTGCGCAGCCGGCAAGGAGCCCGGCGGCCTCCCCGGCTTGGGGAAGGAGAAGAACGTCGCGGGATTTCAAGTCCCTGTACCAGCGCCTCAAGCGTTCCAGGCTCTGCTCTTCTTCCTCCAACTCGGCAAACGTGAACTTCTCCTGTGAAACCTCTTTGGCTATCTCCTGTTCGAACTTTCGGCAGTCCGACATGAACTCAGCCCACTCCTCCAGCCGCGCAGCCTCGTAGGCACTCCGGAAGGTCTCGGCACCTTGATTGCGCGGTAAGGCGTCTACCAACGTCCAGGAGCCCCCGCCCTTGGCCGCCAGCTCCTCCGCCCGGGCCAAACCAGAGTCGAAAGCCGGGTGCGCAGGCAAAACCCAGGTTCCCGGCGACAACGGCACGGCACCTATGCGACGCAGTTCCCGCCAGACAGCAACACGGTGCCTGGACGGTTGCGATGGAACCTGAACCAGGATTAACAACCAACGTTCATCAATCACAAACATGAATGTAGCAGCTGTTACATTGGGAAGCGTGACCACACCCGAAACTCCCCCGCCCGTACGCCCTGCCGCCGGCCAACGATGGCCGCTCTACGCGGCCGGGTTCACCACAGCCTTCGGCGCCCATGCCGTCGCCGCTGGTCTCGGTGCCGAGAGCGCCGACATCGGGTTGAGCCTCCTGGTCCTGGGAATCCTTTTGGCCCTGTACGACATCGCAGAAGTATTCCTCAAGCCCGTGTTCGGTGCACTCTCGGACCGCATTGGACCGAAACCGGTCATCGTGGGCGGGCTCCTCGCGTTCTCAGCTGCCTCCCTCATTGGCCTCTGGGCAGATCAACCCGCCCTGCTGGCCGCAGCGCGTCTGGGGCAGGGGATGGCAGCCTCGGCTTTCTCTCCGGCGTCGTCCGCAAGCGTTGCCCGACTCGCCGGGACAAAGACCGGTCACTACTTCGGACGTTACGGCTCGTGGAAGGGACTTGGCTACGCGATTGGCCCCTTGCTGGGAGCCCTGGCGATCTTGAGCGGTGGCTTCGGCTTCCTGTTCGGCATCCTGTCCGCCCTGGGGCTGGGCGTTGCCGTGTGGACCATCTTTTCAGTGCCACGCCTGGAACCGCTCCCCCGGCCCCGGTACACCATCGCGGACGTATGGAGGCAAAGCACGGAACGCTCGTTCCTTGGGCCCACCCTGGTGCTGGCCGCAGCTACCGGAGCGTTGGGCGCCGCAGTTGGCTTCCTTCCCGCGTTGGCAGCACGCGAGGGCCTGGGCACGGCGGGGAGCGTTGCCGTGGTTACCGTCTTGGCCGTCGCGTCGTCGCTCGTACAGCCCCGCGTGGGTGCGTTACGGGACCGTGGAGCGCTGGCCGACAAGCCCGGCATGGTAGCCGGCTTGCTCTCCATTGCAGTCGGAACACTAATGGCAGGCTTCCTCCCGGGAGCCGGCTGGATCTATTGTGCCGCTGTCCTCATCGGACTGGGCATCGGCGTGGCCACACCCCTGGCGTTTGCCCACCTCGCGGATTCGACGCCGGCGGAACGACTCGGCCGGACCATGGGCTCGGCCGAATTGGGGCGGGAACTCGGCGACGCCGGCGGACCCCTCCTGGTGGGCGGAGTTGCCGTTGCCGCGGGACTGCCGTGGGGACTCGGCGCTTTGGCGTTGCTGGTGGGGGCGGCGGCAGCTGCTGCCCCTTCCTCCCGCACGGATCCAGCCCGTGAGGCAACTCCGGTTCCACCTAAGAACTAGGCGTCGATGCGTTCCCGGTCCAGAGTGGCCGCGCCGGCAATGATGAACTCCTTGCGCGGTGCAACGTCAGAACCCATCAAGAGGTCGAACACTTCTTCGGCACGCTGGGCACTTTCAATACCCACTTTCCGGAGCGTCCGGTGGCGCGGATCCATAGTGGTTTCAGCAAGCTGCTGTGCATCCATTTCCCCCAAACCCTTGTAACGCTGGATGGGCTCCTTGTAGCGCTTCCCTTCTTTGGCAAGGTTTGCCAGCAGGACGTGGAGCTCGGCCTCGGAGTAGGTGTAGATCATCTCATTGGCCTTCTGGCCCGGGTTGATCACTTCCACTCGGTGCAGAGGCGGGACCGCCGCAAAGACGCGCCCCGCTTCCACCATGGGACGCATGTAACGGAAGAACAGCGTCAGCAGCAGCGTACGGATGTGCGCACCGTCCACGTCGGCGTCTGTCATGAGGATCACCTTGCCGTAGCGGGCTGCATCAATATCGAAGCTGCGTCCGGAACCCGCACCCACCACCTGGATCAGCGCCGCACATTCTGCGTTGGAGAGCATGTCCCCCACGGACGCCTTCTGGACATTAAGGATCTTGCCGCGAATGGGAAGCAGCGCCTGGAAATCGGAAGAGCGGGCCAGCTTTGCCGTCCCCAGTGCGGAGTCACCTTCAACGATGAACAGTTCCGAGCGGGCGACGTCGTCGGTGCGGCAGTCGGCCAGCTTGGTGGGCATCGACGAGGTTTCCAGGGCGTTCTTGCGCCGCTGGGTCTCCTTGTGCAAACGGGCCGAGATGCGCGACTTCATCTCGCTGACCATCTTCTCCAACAGGAGCGCGGACTGCGCCTTGTCGTTGCGGTTGGCCGATGTGAGACGCGAGGTGATTTCCTTTTCAACCACCTTGGCCACGATGGCACGGACCGCGGACGTACCCAGTATCTCCTTGGTCTGCCCCTCGAATTGCGGCTCAGCCAAACGGACCGTCAATACAGCCGTCAGCCCGGCAAGGATGTCGTCCTTCTCCACTTTGTCGTTGCCGGCTTTGAGCTTGCGGGCATTCGTCTCCACGGCCTTGCGGAAGGTTTTCAGCAACGCGGCCTCAAAGCCTGATTGATGAGTGCCGCCCTTGGGTGTGGCGATGATGTTGACGAAGCTTCGCATGGTGGTTTCGTAGCCAATGCCCCACCGCAAGGCAATGTCCACCTCGCAATCCCGCTCAACTTCGGCGATCTTGCTGTGCCCGTTCTCGTCGAGAACCGGGACGGTCTCCTTGAACTTCCCCGAACCGTGAAGGCGCCAGACGTCCGTTACGCCCGCGTCAGCAGCCAGGAATTCGACGAACTCGCTGATGCCGCCGTCGTGGTGGAAGACTTCCTCGTGGGCCCCATTCTCGCCCGGCGTTCCGGCCAACTTTCGCTCATCGCGGACAGTGATCTTCAGGCCCGGGACAAGGAAGGACGTCTGGCGTGCCCTGGATGCGAGATCGTCATAGGAGAATTTGGCATCCGGAGTGAAAATCTGCCGGTCAGCCCAGTAGCGCACCCGGGTTCCGGTGACGCCGCGCTTCGCCTTCCCCACAATATCCAGCACCGAATTTTCAACAAAAGGCTCAAAGGGTGCATCCGGGCCCGGCTTGGACCCTGAGTCCACGAATCGTCCTGGCTCGCCCCGGCGGAAGGACATCTGGTAGGTCTTGCTGCCACGATCCACCTGGACGTCCAGGCGGCTGGACAACGCGTTGACTACCGATGCGCCCACACCGTGCAAACCACCCGACGCGGTATAGGAACCGCCGCCGAACTTGCCGCCGGCATGCAGCTTGGTGAACACAACCTCGACGCCGGACAGGCCGGTTTTGGGTTCAACGTCCACAGGGATGCCACGCCCGTCGTCGTGGATTTCCACTGAGTTGTCGGCATGCAGGATCACCTTGATGTCATGGCCAAAGCCTGCCAGGGCCTCGTCCACCGCGTTATCGATGATTTCCCACAAGCAGTGCATGAGGCCACGGGAATCGGTGGAACCGATGTACATGCCCGGACGCTTGCGGACGGCTTCCAGGCCCTCAAGGACAGAAAGATGCCGGGCGTTGTATTCAGAACTCGGTGCCACTCGCGGTGTGCTCCTTCGGGGGTATATCTCAGGGTGCTTCCCAGCCGTGATTCTGCTGGCAATTCAAGGCAAACACTGCCCATACTAGGCTAGCCGCGGAGGCCTCCCGGCGCGGGTTGCCACTCCCGGGCAAGCCCAGGCTCCATGGTTACGTTACGCACATGTGATACGCGGACAGCGAAAGTGACCCATCCTTGCCATGGATCTGCGTCGAATGCTGGTTATATGGATGTACAGAACTACTAAGGAGGCCGACATGACAACAGCAGTTGCAGACCGCACGCTGAACGCAGCTGACCGCTGTGATCGTTGCGGAGCCCAGGCGTACGTCCGCGTTGTACTCGAGTCCTCCGGCGGTGAGCTGCTCTTCTGCGGCCACCACGCACGTGCAGTTGAAGCTACGCTTCGGCCCATGACTTCTGACTGGCACGATGAGACCGAGCGCCTCAACGAGAAGGCTCCCGTCCCCGTCGACTAGGCAGGGCACTCCGGCGAGGCAGGGCAAATCCGACTCAGTCCGGAAACTACTTTGAACAGGTGATGAGGCTCCTCCCCAACGGGAGGAGCCTCCTTACGTTAAGAGGCTTGTGCTGCTCCGAGCCCGAGCCTAACAATGCGGCCTCTTCAAACTAAGCGGTCCAGCCAAACAAAACGGCCCAGTCGAGGATTCGACCGGGCCGCTTGCGTATTGCTGGAATTTTTAGTCCAAGTAGTCCCGGAGGACCTGGGAGCGGGACGGGTGCCGCAGCTTGGACATGGTTTTGGATTCGATCTGACGGATGCGCTCACGCGTTACTCCGTAGACCTTGCCGATTTCGTCTAAAGTCTTCGGCTGGCCGTCAGTCAGGCCGAAGCGCATGGCAACAACTCCAGCTTCGCGCTCGGACAACGTATCCAGGACGGAGTGCAGCTGCTCCTGCAGGAGGGTGAAGCTGACGGCGTCAGCCGGGACAACTGCTTCCGAGTCCTCAATAAGGTCACCGAACTCGGAGTCGCCGTCCTCGCCAAGAGGAGTGTGGAGCGAAATCGGCTCGCGGCCGTACTTCTGAACCTCGACGACCTTTTCAGGCGTCATGTCCAGTTCCAGGGCCAATTCTTCCGGCGTAGGTTCGCGGCCGAGGTCCTGAAGCATCTGGCGCTGGACACGGGCCAGTTTGTTGATGACTTCCACCATGTGTACCGGGATACGGATGGTGCGCGCTTGGTCGGCCATGGCGCGTGTGATTGCCTGGCGGATCCACCACGTGGCGTAGGTGGAGAACTTGAAGCCCTTGGTGTAATCGAACTTCTCCACTGCACGGATCAGGCCAAGGTTACCTTCCTGGATCAAGTCCAGGAAGAGCATGCCGCGGCCCGTGTAGCGCTTGGCCAGGGAAACCACGAGTCGCAGGTTGGCCTCGAGGAGGTGGTTCTTGGCACGCTTGCCGTCGTGGATGACGAACTCAAGCTCACGCTTGAGCTTGGGATCCATGGATCCGTCGTCAGCATTGATCTTTTCCTCAGCGAAGAGGCCGGCTTCAATTCGGAGCGCCAGATCGACTTCCTGCTCTGCGTTCAGCAGGGCAACCTTGCCGATCTGCTTCAGGTAATCCTTGACGGGGTCTGCGGTAGCTCCAGCCGACATGACCTGCTGTACAGGGGCGTCGTCGTCATCGGCGTCCGAGTAGACGAACCCCGAACCGGAAGGCGCGGCCTTCTCCTTGGCGGCAACCGCACCATCCTCGGCGTCATCTTCTCCGACTTCGACTTCCTCCGCGGCTGCGGGATCAAAGTCTTCATCCTCGGCACTGGCTTCATCGGAATCGGAGCCAGAGGAGTTGTTCGCGGCTTCAGCGGCGGCCTTCGCGCCGGGCTTGGGTCCACGCTTCTTGGGTGCCGGCTTGTCAGAGTCACCCTCTGAAGCCTTGTTGGCAGCACGTGTCGCAGCGCGCTTTGCCGATGTGGCCGCCTTCTTTTCCTCAGCGGACAGTTCGGCCTGGGCGGCGGGTTCCTTCTCGACGGAAGACGGGGTCACAGAAAACCTTTCTAGCGGCGGTCTGTGGAATCACCATACGGGCAACACCACTATGACCCTGTCAAGTCCGCGATCAATTTCAAATGCGATCGCCGTCTGCAGAGTCACTATGTAGAACTCCCGACGACACTGTATTGTTCCCGGATTCCGGGGCAATACAGGCATTCGAACGCGGACCCAACCGGGTCTCGGCATCCATTGTCTCACGGTTTTGCGAAACACACGCCTGATGAATCCGCAACGACTAGGCGTTGGCACCCTCCGAGCCCCGCCAGGCAGAACCGGACCGCCGCGCCCACCCACAAATGGCACCCTGCCCCATGACTTCCATCAGGAGTTCCGCCAGCCTGTATCCCGGAAAGGCCAGTTGTGCCCGGCTAAGACAACCATGGGCAATGGATCCGCTCCCCTTGCACCACGAGATCCACCCTTGAAGAGTCAAAGCCGCCGCGGCCACCTCGCCTTTTTCGTCCACCACACACAGCCTGGAAAGTATGCGGGCCAAGGCATCGAGGTGGCCCCATGACGGCTTGTCCGGCTTCATTCCCAGCAAGACCTCCCCATATCCAAAGACGTTTCCCATCCCGCCCGAATCACCCAATGTTTCAGCGGGTGGCGTTACTCCGGCGAAAGGTAAGCCGAAATCGTCAGGGTCGAAGGGAAGGCCATCCTCGTCATCTTCGACGAACAGGCCGAAGGCCCCCGCCCCCAATTTCGCCGATTCAATACCTGCAGCTGCCATCACCACGACGGCATCCCGCCAGCTAGTGACCGTCATCGTATATCTGAGGAATCCCACGAGCCCGGCATCGGCTGCCAGCTGCGCAGGCTGGCTTTGGCTGCATCCTTGCATCACGTGCATCCACACGGCCAGCACGGCGTCCAAGCAAGCCTCGCTGCGCCATCTGCCGCTCAGGAGTTCCGAGTAGCGGGACTCAGCTGCCAGCACCAAGGGATCCAGTGCCCCCTGCCTCGCCAGCAACGGGTTACCCAATCCGCTTCGCGGCGATGGCCCGATCGCACTTCCCCTGAACACCAGTTCCGCACTGAGCCGGCTGTTCCTGATGCGCTCAACAGGAAGTCCCGGGGCTGAACAGCAGTTTTCATCGGAGCAATACGCGCCACGCCAGTATTCAGGGCCAATCAGCCACGCATCCCGAACCGGGAGACCTACCTCCTGCAAACTCAGCTGCAGAGCGTCCAGCATCGGAGCAGACATGCCCACTACTCTGCCATCGGCCCATCCGGCGTCCGTGTAGACGGCAAGAACCACACCATTGGCGTCTTCGTCGGCGATCAGGTAACTACGGATCAGGTCTGCGAAGCCTGCCAACGCTCGACGGGATCGGTCGGACGGCAGGTCCACGCGAAGTGTGGCACCCAGTACATTCCCTTGCATGGTGATCGCCACGAGGCTGTCTTCAGGCCAGTACCCCAGCATGTGCGGTATGTAGCCAAGGATGTCTTCGGGCTGGTGGATGCTCAACGTTCGATTGGTGGTCATGCCTCCAGCCTGCTCAAGTCGAGGCAGAGGAAACAGATAACACCTTGCCTATGTGGAAAAGCAGGTGGAACCGAAGCCGCTAATGGCTGTTCTGCTGTTCATCTGCCTCATCCGAACGCGATGCACGGCGCCGCTCGATCCGTTCCCGGCGTTGTCTGGCAAGGGTCGCCACGAGCGGAGCCACGTGGATACCCTGTGCGGCCATCTGCCGCCGCACTTTACGTCTCGTCACCAGAATGAGAACTGTGCCGAGGGCAAGGAGGACAAACTGGACACTCAGGGCGATACGGAAAGGTGCAAGGCCGTACAAATCTCCGTCAGAGAAGCCGCTGGCGTTCAAGAGGTCCAGCACCAGGCCAATGAGGTAAATCGCCACCAGCGCAGCAATGAAGCCACCGACGTTAACAATGCCGGTTGCCGTGCCGATCCGGTGCGAGGGATTGAACGTGCGGGCAAAGTCAAAGCCGATCATTGATCCTGGCCCGCCTACAGCCAGTACCACCACAAGGATCACCAGTAGCCACAGCGGAGCACGCTCGGGGAGAAGGAGCACCGCCGCCCACGCCAACGCCGTGGCGAAGGTGATGAGAAGAACCATGGCAGATCTCCGCATGGGGTGCTTTGACACAAAGCGCCCGAAGCCAGGACCCGCGACAATTGCCGTAGCCACGAACAACGCCATTAAAGCCGATACCGTCCCGGCGTCGAGTCCCTGCGCTGACAATAGGAAGGGATAGCCCCAAGTCATCGCAAAAAGGTTCCCGCTGAACTGGACAGTGAAGTGGCTCCACAGCCCCAGCCGGGTACCCGGTTGTTTCCATGCCCGCGACAGCGACACACCCGTCGCCCGGAGGCCTTGGCCGGTTTCCTTGGGCGGGTGCCCTGGCGGCGCATCCCGCAGCAGTGCGAGGACCAGGACGATGGCCACCACGGACATCGCCGCCAACGTCAGGAAGGCCGGCGTCCACCCGGCTGAATGAAGGAGCAGCGCGAAGGGAACCACGCTGAAGAGTTGACCAAGTTGGCCGCACATGCCGGTGAGCTGCGTAACCAACGGAACTTTGGCCGGCGCAAACCACAAAGGGACGAGCCGGATCACGGAGATAAACGTCATGGCGTCGCCGGCGCCCACAAGGACACGGCCCAGGACACCGCCGGGCACGCTGTCCGCAAAAGCCAGTTGCAGCTGGCCCAAACCCATCAGCACTGCTCCGCCGGCCACCATGGCGCGGGAACCGAACCTGTCCACCAGCACTCCGACAGGTATTTGCAAACCGGCGTAAACCAGAAGTTGGAGCACCGTAAAGAAGGAGATGGCGGCAGCGCTGGCGTGGAAGCGCTCAGTAGCCTCCAAGCCAGCGACACCAAACGAGGTCCGTTGCGCCACAGCCACCAGGTAGGCGAACACGCCGATCGTCCAGATGAGCCAGGCGCGGGGAGCATTCACCCCCCAATTATGCCTCCGGTCCCATCAAAGATGATTTATTGAGGCGAGTCTTTACGTGCCAGGTACGCTTCGACGGCAGCCCCGAGGTCCTCTGCGTTGGGCAGCTCATCATTCTCATCAGCCAGCAGGGAGCGACGAACGACGCCTTCGGATTTCTCGTCATAACGGGTCTCAAGATTGGTGACCACCGCCTGCACTTCTTCAGAGGCTTCGATTTGTTCGGCGATCTGGCGCCCCACCTCACGGCCCGCTTCGCGGAGACGGTCCGTGGGCAACATCAGGGACGTGGCCGCACCCAGGTACTCCAGACCGGCTACAGCTGCCGGCGGATACTCGGCTTCGGAAAGATAATGAGGCACGTGGATCACGTAGCCTGCCACGTTGCGCTCTGCTTCCGTGAGCCGAAGTTCAAGAATGTGACCAATGGCGGCAGGAACATCCACCGTGGGCTTCCAACTGGAAATGCCCTCGATGAGTTCGGGGCGGTTGCCGTGAACAGTCACGCCCACGGGCCGTGTATGCGGAACCGGCATGGGAATGGAATGGATCCACGTCACCAGATTGACGTCCAGCATTTCCACAATCCCGATGACGGCCCTCGAGAAACGCTCCCACTGGAGATCGGGCTCGAAGCCGGCAAGCAAAAGGAATGGTTGTCCCAGACCATCGTTCAGCTTGTACAAGCCGAGCTTGGGTGCCTGATAGTCCTGCAGGTGGTCCTCCACGAAGCTGATGTGGGGACGGCGCGAGCGGTAGTCGATCAGCTGGTCGGCGTCGAACATGGCGACGACCTCGGCGTCCAGTTCGTCCAGCAGTTCAGCATTGATCTGCCGAACCACATGACCGGCGTCGGCAAAGCCCGTGAACCCCATGACCATGTTCAGTCCACGCAACTCCGGGCTGTGGAAGGTCTCGATGTTTCGCGCGTACAGCGATTCGGGGTCCAGGAGGGAGCCGGATATCCGTTCAAACACGGCATGTTCCTTTCGCAATGACAAAGTTCGGGAAGGTCCCGGAGCACCAGCTATCTGGCGCTTTCGGGCACCAACGTTGGGCTGAGGGACTCTATTAATCGTTACAACGCTGCACATCCAACAGGCATTCCTGCCCCGGATGTGCGGCAGCTCTCATTTAATTGCTGTCCGCAGCGCTCAAGAGACTACGATCGAAAAGGGCCGCCCCGGCGGCCCTGAAGACCAAGGCCGCCGTCGCAAGAGGACGTCGGGCGCGTACCGGGGCAGGCCGCCAAACATGCGGCCCCGCCATGCAATGCAGAGAGAAGTGAGGACACATCCTCGTGGTCAAGACTACTGACATCATCCTGGGCATCATCGCCAAGGACCTGAAAAAGTCCCCCAGCGACGCGCTGGTGATTGGAGTTACACAAGGTACTGACGGGCCGGTGCTGCTCTCGAATCCTTTGAGCGCAAAGGCAGCCGAGTCAGTGTCGGCCTCCCTGCGGCTTTTGGGGATCACTGGTGCTGCAGACCAGGTACACCGCCTGCCCGGACTGCCGGAGACGGGCTCCGGAATTTTGGTCCTTGCGGGAGTAGGCAAACTGTCCGATGCCGGCATCCTCACCGAAGAGGCGCTGCGTCGGGCCGCTGGATCCGCGGTTCGCCAGCTTGCCGGCGTTTCCTCCGCCACTCTGGCATTCCCGACGACGTCTGTCGCCGAGGTCGCGGCCGTTGCCGAAGGCGCCGCGTTGGGGGCCTACTCCTACACAGAGCACCGCTCCAGCAAGGACGGCCTCAAGGCGCCCGTCGCCAAAGCCCTGATTTTCACCGATGTCGATGCCAAAGCGGCGCAGCCTGCACTGGACAGGGCCCTTGTGCTGGCCCGTGCGGTTAATGCCACGCGGACGCTGGTTAACCAGCCTCCCAGCCACCTTTACCCGGAATCGTTCGCTGAATCCGCCAAGGAACTCGCCAAGGGCCTTCCCGTTAAGGTCACCGTCTGGGATGAGAAGCGCCTGGAAAAGGAAGGTTTCGGAGGCATCCTCGGCGTAGGTAAGGGTTCCACCCGCCAGCCGCGACTGGTCAAGGTCGAATATGCACCCGCAAAGGCCACCAAGAAAATTGCCCTGGTTGGCAAAGGCATCACGTTCGACACCGGCGGCATTTCCATTAAGCCGGCCCTCGGCATGGGTGACATGAAGAGCGATATGGCGGGCGCCGCCGTCGTACTGAACGCCGTTCTGGCCATCGCCTCGTTGGGCCTGCCCATCAAGGCGACGGCGTGGCTCTGCATTGCGGAGAACATGCCCTCGGGTGCCGCGCAGCGGCCGGCAGACGTCCTCACCGTCTACGGCGGCAAGACGGTGGAAGTCCTCAACACCGACGCCGAAGGCCGCCTGGTGATGGCCGATGGCATCGTGGCCGCCAGCCTGGAAGCACCTGATGCCATCATCGATGTCGCAACCCTGACGGGTGCGCAGTTGATCGCCCTGGGTCTCCGCACGGCCGGCGTCATGGGTTCCGATTCCGTGACGGCGGCCCTGAAATCCGCAGCGGATCGTGCCGGAGAGTTGGTCTGGCCAATGCCGTTGCCGGAGGAACTTCGCCCCAGCATTGACTCGCAGGTGGCGGACCTTGCCAACATCGGTGAACGCAACGGCGGCATGATGACCGCTGCGGTGTTCCTACGCGAATTTGTTGGCAAGAATGGCGACGGCCAACAGATCCCGTGGGCACACGTCGATATTGCCGGCCCATCCTTCAACAACGGCAGCCCCTACGGCTACACCCCCAAGCAGGGAACCGGATGCACTGTCCGCACCCTGGTTGCCTATGCCGAGGACCTTCTGGCAGTTTCCGCCTAGGCGTCACCCCCACGCCCTCCCGGCTGTGCGGGCCCCGCGGAAGACTCTGCAGGGCCCGCACAACCCCGGAATTATGCGGCGTGTAGCGCTGTGTCACAAGTGAACGTGAGTCTCGACACAAGCGCTCCACAAACGCCCGCAGAGGGTGGAGCATGGGTAGGTGGTTCGCTAAGGTGAACTCGATAGTCACAAATGCAAGAGAACTTAGGTGCTGGCATAATCACGGCAGAACAAGTTCCAAAGACCAGATGACACGCAGTCCCGTGTCATCATTCACGCGAGGGAGCGTTTTAGTGGCCGATCAGGCAACTGCGCAAGAATTCGACATCCTGGTACTCGGTGGCGGCAGCGGCGGCTACGCCACTGCCCTGCGGGCCGTACAGCTTGGGTTCACCGTTGGCCTTGTGGAAAAGGCAAAGCTCGGCGGAACCTGCCTGCACAACGGTTGTATCCCCACCAAGGCCCTCCTGCACTCGGCTGAACTGGCCGACCATGCACGCGATTCCGCCAAGTACGGCGTGAACGTCACGCTGGACAGCATCGACATGCCGGCAGTGAACGCATACAAGGACGGCATCATCGCCGGCAAGTTCAAGGGCCTCCAAGGACTCATCAAGTCCAAGGGCATCACCGTCATCGAGGGTGAAGGCAAGCTCCAGGGCAACAACACCGTCGTCGTGAACGGCACCGCTTACACGGGCAAGAACATTGTCCTCGCAACGGGTTCCTACTCGCGATCCCTCCCCGGACTGGAAATCGGCGGCAAGGTCATCACCTCTGACCAGGCCCTCACCATGGATTACATCCCCAAGAGCGCCATCGTGCTCGGCGGCGGCGTTATCGGCGTCGAGTTCGCCTCGGTGTGGAAGTCCTTTGGCGTGGATGTCACTATCATCGAGGGCCTCCCCTCTTTGGTTCCCAACGAGGACGCTTCGATCGTCAAGAACCTCGAGCGTGCCTTCAAGAAGCGCGGAATCAAGTTCACCACCGGCATCTTCTTCCAGGGCGTGGAACAGAACGACGACGGCGTCAAGGTCACTTTGGTTGACGGCCAGACATTCGAAGCCGATCTCCTGCTCGTAGCTGTGGGCCGCGGTCCCGTCACCGCCAACCTGGGCTACGAAGAAGCCGGCATCACCATCGACCGTGGCTTCGTTATCACCAACGAGCGCCTCCACACGGGCGTTGGCAACATCTACGCTGTGGGCGACATCGTCCCCGGCGTCCAGCTCGCACACCGTGGCTACCAGCAGGGCATCTTCGTGGCCGAGGAAATCGCCGGTCTGAACCCGGCCATCGTCGAGGACATCAACATCCCCAAGGTGACCTACTGCGAGCCTGAAATCGCCACGGTCGGTTACACCGAAAAGGCCGCCAAGGAGAAGTTCGGCGACGACCAAGTACAGACCCAGGAATACAACCTTGCCGGCAACGGCAAGAGCTCCATCCTCGGTACCGGTGGCATCGTCAAGCTCGTTCGCCAGAAGGACGGCCCCGTAGTGGGCATTCACATGATCGGTTCACGCATCGGTGAACAGATCGGTGAAGCACAACTGATCGTGAACTGGGAAGCATACCCGGAGGACGTGGCCCAGCTGGTTCACGCCCACCCCACCCAGAACGAAGCTTTGGGCGAAGCCCACCTCGCCCTCGCGGGCAAGCCGCTCCACGGCTAAGTCTTTACCCAAGACAAACGGGTCGGGTGCATGCAGCGGAATCTGCCGGATGCACCCGGCCCGGACCAGCAGAATTCATCCGCACAAAGATCAATAAGGAGAACGGGGACGACATGTCTGAATCCGTTAACTTGCCCGCCCTCGGTGAGAGTGTCACCGAAGGAACCGTCACCCGCTGGCTCAAGCAGGTTGGTGACCGGGTAGAGATCGACGAGCCGCTGCTCGAGGTTTCAACCGACAAAGTAGACACCGAAATCCCTTCTCCGATCTCAGGCGTCATCGAAGAAATCCTCGTCGCTGAAGACGAGACGGCCGAAGTTGGCGCCCCCTTGGTCCGCATCGGCGATGGCTCCGGCTCCGCCGCTCCGGCTGCCGAGGCTGCACCGGCTGCAGAAGCACCCGCTGCCCCCGCAGAGCAGGCCGCGCCCGCCGAGGAAGCTCCCGCCGCTCCGGCCGCTGACGAAGCACCGGCAGCCGAGGCTCCCGCAGCTTCCGGCGGCGAGGGCCACGAAGTAACCCTTCCCGCGTTGGGTGAGAGCGTCACCGAGGGAACCGTCACCCGCTGGCTCAAGGCCGTAGGCGACACCGTCGAGGTAGACGAGCCGCTCCTCGAGGTATCCACCGACAAGGTGGACACCGAGATTCCTTCCCCGGTTGCCGGCACCCTGCAGGAAATCCGCGTCAGCGAGGACGAGACCGCTGAGGTTGGCTCGGTCCTGGCAGTTATCGGTTCCGGTGCAGCCGCGCCCGCCGCTGCACCGGCTCCTGCCGCCGCTCCTGCCGCTCCGGCACCCGCTGCTGCCCCCGCCCCCGCGGCTCCTGCTGCCCCGGCACCCGCCGCTGCAGCTCCGGCTCCTGCCGCTGCTGCTCCGGCTCCTGCTGCTGCCGCTCCGGCCGCTCCCGCCCCGGCTGCCGATGCCCCCGCATCGGAGTCCGGCTACGTCACTCCCCTGGTCCGCAAGCTTGCAAACCAGCACGGTGTGGACATCGCTGCCGTCGCTGGCACCGGCGTCGGTGGCCGCATCCGCAAGCAGGACGTTCTGGCCGCTGCCGAAGCCAAGCAGGCCGCTGCAGCTCCCGCTGCATCCGCTCCTGCCGCGGCTCCCGCTGCCAAGACAGCTGCCCCGGTGGTCGCTTCCTCCCTGCGTGGCACCACGGAGAAGGCTCCGCGCATCCGTCAGGTCATCGCCCGCCGCATGCGCGAATCGCTTGAGGTCTCGACTCAGTTGACCCAGGTGCACGAGGTCGACATGACCAAGATCGCCAAACTCCGCCTCAAGGCCAAGAACCAGTTCCAGGCCCAGAACGGCGTCAAGCTGACCTTCCTGCCGTTCATCGCCAAGGCCGTTGCCGAGGCCCTGAAGCAGCACCCCAAGCTGAACGCTGCGTACGACGAGTCCAAGCAGGAAATCACCTATCACAACGCCGAACACCTGGCGATCGCCGTGGACACCGACAAGGGCCTCCTGGTCCCCGTCATCTCCGACGCCGGCAACCTGAACCTCGCCGGCCTGGCCGGCAAGATCGCGGATGTCGCAGGCCGCACCCGTGACGGCAAGATCGGTCCGGACGAACTGTCCGGCGGCACCTTCAGCATCACCAACATTGGCTCCGTTGGTGCCCTGTTTGACACTCCGATCATCAACCAGCCCCAGGTGGGCATCCTCGGCACGGGAGCCATCGTCAAGCGCGCCGTTGTGGTTGCTGACGAAAACGGCGACGACTCGATCGCCATCCGCTCCATGATGTACCTGTCGCTCACGTACGACCACCGCCTGGTGGACGGCGCGGACGCGGGTCGCTTCCTCCAGACCCTTAAGGCCCGCCTTGAAGAGGGTGCGTTCGAAGCAGATCTCGGTCTCTAGGACTCACTGCCAATAGCGCGTTTGAATGACAGCAAAGGAGCAGGTTGCCGGTTTCCGGCAACCTGCTCCTTTGCTTTGTCGCCCACGGGCTTTGTCACCCACGCGTGGCTTTGCTACGGGTCGTAGAACCAACTGGATAAGCTGGGGCCATGAGTATTCTCTTCAACATTCTGGTGTTCTTGCACATCGTCGGCGCAGCCATGATTGTGGGCTACTGGATCGCCACCCTCAGGGAGCCAACCGTCCACCCGCGCCAGCGTGACGGCGCCTTCCTTCAGCTCCTGACGGGCATCGCAATGATGGGTCTTTTCCCCCTGCTGCCTGACGCCGATCCCAACTACTTCAAGCTGGGCGTCAAGTTCGCCATCGGCGTCGCAGTTGCAGTCCTCGCAGTCATCGGCTCGCGCAAGGTCAAAAACGGCGAACCCGTATCAACAGGCTTGGCCCATGGTGTAGGCGGGCTTGCCTTGGTCAACATCGCTATCGCCACCCTCTGGAACTAATGTCAGGCGGGCCTGTTGGTCCTGCCAGCTGAACTGACAGAAGCCGTCCCATTCGTGCCGTTGGCACGTTGGGACGGCTTCTGTCTGTCTTCCCTGCGGTGCTACTCCTGGGCTATGCAAAACTCGTTCCCCTCGGGATCTTGCATGACGTCCCAACAGAAGTGCCCGATGTCGTGCGATTCAACCAAGGAAGCACCCAGAGCCTCAGCTTTTCGCCTCAAAGCTGCAGCATCGGCGTCGTGAAGGTCCAAATGAAGCCGACGACGCCCCTCGGTGGGCGCCGCCAGCTGCTGAAACGCCAGTTGGGGGAATCCAGGCTCGGACGGCTGCAGCCAAATGAACCCTTCATGTTCTGCCGCAACGGGCGTCGCCAACAGTTCCGACCAGAAGCGCGACAACCGTTCTGCATCAACGGCATTAATCATGATGGATGCGATTCTTGGCCCAGTTCGATGGCCGGCAAGTGACTGTTCTTGAGTATCCATTTCGTCAGTCTAGGGGTCACAATCCACTGTCAGCGGAATGGCCGTGCAGTCCTGACGGCAAGTCCCTAGGATTGATCCCGGTGGCACCTGCCAAAGGCTGGTTGCCGACTTACAACGACCCCCCAAGGAGTGGACATGGCAGCAACACGCACCGCACACACGGTTTGGAACGGCAACCTCATCGAAGGCGCCGGCAACACGACGCTGGACAGCTCAGGACTGGGCACGTTCGATGTCACGTGGAAAGCCCGCACCGAACAGTCCGGCGGCAAGACCAGCCCCGAGGAACTCATTGCAGCTGCACACTCTGCCTGCTTCTCCATGGCGTTCAGCCACGCCCTGGCCGGAGAAGGATTCACTGCAGAAGAAGTGAACACGAAGGCGGACGTTACCTTCGTTCCCGGCACCGGCATCACCGGCAGCCACCTGACCATGACCGCCAAGGTCCCGGGTCTCTCCGAAGAGGACTTCCGCCGCATCTCCGAGGATGCCAAGACAGGCTGCCCTGTTTCCGGAGCACTGGCCAGCATTGAGATCACGTTGGACGCCACCCTGGCTTCCTAGCATTAGCCCCAGGCTTAACGCGGAAGAGCCCCGTCCTTTCCAGCAGGGAAGTGGCGGGGCTCTTCTGTGACCGGACCTGGCCCGTCTAGCCCTTCTGCGGCCGGGAGGGCAGCGGTGCAGGGCGAAGCTTCCGGTAACCTTCGCGGCGCGGAGGACGGTCGGTAGGCAGTTCCTGGATCATTTCCTTGAGTGCGCCAATGCCATACTCAAGTTGCGGATCCGTGCCGGCAGCGTAAGCATGCGGCGGGAACACCACCTCGATGTCCGGCTCCACTCCACGGTTTTCGACATCCCAGCCAATCCCACCGCCGAACCAGGTGGCGTATCGAGGCTGCGTGACACCGGTGCCGTCCGCCAGGGCAAAGCGGTTGTCGATGCCCACCACGCCGCCCCAGGTCCGCGTGCCGATCACGGGGCCGATGCCCCTCAACTTGGAGACCTGGGTGATGATGTCGCCGTCGGATCCGGCAAATTCGTCCGTAAGGATGATCACGGGGCCGCGGGGCGCGTGGTCCGGGTAGGTCCGGGGCTTTTCGCCGCGTGGCATGCTCCAACCGGTCACCTTTCGCCCGATGAGTTCAGCAACCAGTTGCGATGTATGCCCGCCGCGGTTGCGCCGAACATCCACGATCAGACCGTCAAGGGCCGTTTCGGTGTCCAGATCCCGGTGCAGCTGCGCCCATCCGTTAGCCATCATGTCCGGGACATGCAGGTACCCGAACGAGCCATCGGACGCCTCACGGACTGTGCGCCGGTTGGCCCGGACCCAATCCTGGTAACGCAACCGTTCCTCGTCGCGAACGGGCACCACGGCAACGCGGCGCTGGATTCCAGCCGCTGCCCCGTGCCCTTCTCCGTTCAACAGCGTCAGTTCGACGGTCCGGCCAGCGGCGCCGACCAACTGCATCGCGGGCGTCACGGCAGCAGAAAGCCCGACGCCGTCAATCGCCAAGAGCACGTCGCCAACCTTGGCGTCCGCACCTGGTCGCGTCAAGGGTGAAGTAGCCAACGGGTCAGAGGACTCCCCTGCCAGGATTCTGGTGATTTCCCAGCCCTTGCTACCCAGCTGCAGTTCAGCGCCCAGCCGGCCCTGACCATTCCGTCCGTTCTCTGTCACGGCCGCCGGCCTCACGTAGGCGTGTGACGTCCCCAGTTCGCCGTGGATTTCCCAGAGCAGGTCCACCAGGTCATCGTGCGATCCGAGCCTGTCCACGATCGGGCGGTAGCGCTTGTACACCGACTCCCAATCCTGGCCTGCCATGTCGGCCGTCCAGAAGAAGTCACGCTGCAGCCGCCAAGCCTCATCAAAGGCCTGTCCCCAGGCAGCAACGGGATCAAGGATGACACGAATCCTGTTGAGCTCCACCTTGACGAGTTCGGCTGAATCTTCCTCAACCTTGCTGTCAGCAGGAACGGAGGTGATTTGTTTGTCCAGGAGGTAAATGATCCGGCTGAGATCGCCGGAGATGCGGTAGCTATCCACCGCGGTGACGAGCGTGGACTTCTTACGCTTCGCAATGTCATAGCGAACCAGGGACGGGGGTGTTTTCTTGTCCTGGAGGGTGCCCTTTCCTTCTCCGGTGACACCGGACAACTCGGTATCCAGCCACAACAGGGAGCCATCACCAACGGCAAGGTCTGAGTAGTTTCCTTGGGGAACCGGGACGGCGATAACCCGATGAGCCAGGCCTTCCTGGTCCACCCGCACTGCCGGGGCGTCGCCGTCGTCGGACTTTGCAGAGGTGACCTGTCCGTCATCAAGCGAGTCCACGGAAGGCCCGAACGGTGACGGCGTGTCCGCCGCCAGCGCCACCAGGTAGGGCTTGATGGGGCTGGGGAACGACAGATCGAACGAGTGACCGTCATAGACGGGGTCAAAGCTCCGGTTGGACAGGAAGGCCAGGAACTTTCCGTCGGGCGTGAAACGTGGTGATTCGTCGCAGAAGCGCCCGTCAGTGACATCAATGATGCCGGATCCAGGCTCAGCAGGGCGGACAATCCGGAGCTTGCTGCGGGACCCGAAGGACGTTACCGGTTCAGACCAGGCAAGCCACTGGGAGTCACTCGACCACGAGAGCTGCTCAATGGATCCCTCGCCAACACTGACCAGCAGTGTCAGTGTTCCGGCAGAAGTGTCGGCCACATAGACGTCCCCGAACGAGGTCCCAACTGCAATCCACCGGCCATCAGGGCTAGCTTCCAAAGCACTCGTGCGGGTGGGCGTCGGGAAGTCAATGCGGAGATCCGCCACGTCCTCTACTGCTGTGGAGGCCGGCTCGGCTGCCACTCCGCTTACCGTGTCCGCTGACTGCCCGGACGTGGCAGCTTGGCCAGGCTCTGAAACAACCTGGACGGGAGCATTGCCCTGTCCCACCACGTTGGAGGCTGACACGGGCTTCGGCAGCGGGTCGGCTTCCGGTGCCGGTGCGGACGGTTCCGTTACGACCTTGGGTGCCTCAACGGGGGCAGAGAGTGGCGACGCGATCTGCTTGACGTACAGAGCTTCCACTCCCCCGTGGTCCGCTACGTAGGCGATCCGGCCGTCCGTCAGCGGGCGTGGCAGGCGGGCCCGGACACCCGGCGTAGCCTCCACCACCCGTGAGGGTCCGTCCTTGTGACGCAGCCAGTGAAGGGTACCGTGCGACTCCACGGCGCTGGCCGTGCCTGCAATGTTCGGAACAACGTCGCCAAGATGCTTCGATGCTTTGAGGGGTGCCGGCCGGCGCGCAGGGGACGCAGAACCCAACGTGATGGGGATTTTTGTTGCCACTGCATCGGCGTCCAACGACGGAATGACCCAGAGTTCACCGGCGGATTCGAAGATAACCCTGTTCCCGTCAGTGCTGGCGTGCCTGACGTAGAAGTCCTCGTGGTCCGTGTGGCGGCGCAAGTCTGAACCGTCAGGAAGAACCGAATAGAGGTTGCCATACCCCTCATGGTCGGAAAGGAAAGCAATCCGCCCCTTGACCCACAGCGGATCGGTCAGGTTACCGTCGAGCTCAGGGACCAAGCGCTCAAACTCGCCGTTGCCGTCTGAGTCGATCCAGAGTTTTCCGGCCGTTCCGCCACGGTAACGCTTCCACCACGCGGGTTCGCGGGAGAGGACGCTGGCCAGGACAACGGGCTTCTCGTCACCGATCTCAGGGCCGAAAGCCACCGCTTCCACGGGACCGAAGGGAAGTCCGACGGCGGCGCCACCGTCCAAGGGGAGGCTATAGGCATGCGTGTGGCGGCTTTCCGCTTGCTGGAATGCACTGGTCACCACAACGTTTCCAGCGGGCGTAAAACCCTTGACCTTCGTAGTGCTGTGGCCGAAGTAGCTCAGCTGCCTGTACCCGCCGCCGTCGACCTGTGCTGTCACCACCTCGGGTGACGTACCCACAACAGCCGTCCACACCAGGGACTTTCCGTCCGGAGTGAACCGGGGGTTCCTGGCCGGAAGTTGCTGGGAGGAAACCCGCCAGGCACGGCCTCCGGAAAGAGGGGCGACCCAGATGTCGTCTTCGGCCACGAAAGTGACCAGATCGCCGTGCACATGCGGGAAACGGAGGTAGCTGGAGGAGGTCATTGTTCGATCATAGTCAAGAGGCAGCCGTCGATTGCGGTACCGACAGGCGTTTCCGCCGCATGCCTTCGCCATGGTGAGATGGGTCATGCGAATCGTGATGTCCGGAGCCTCGGGAATGATCGGAACAGCGTTGGCGGAGCATCTGACCGGCCAAGGCCATGAAGTGATCCGCCTGGTCCGGCGGCCAGCCAGGAACTCCGCGGAATGGACATGGGATCCGGCCGCGGGAGAGCTCGACGCCGCCGTACTGGAAGCCACAGACGCCGTTGTCAACCTGTCCGGCGCCGGCATCGGAGACCGCCCATGGACAAAACGGAGGATCCAGGTTCTCCGGGACTCCCGGGTCCAGGCCACCCAGACCCTGACGGCGGCCATGCGCAGCCTCAGCGCACCGCCCCCGGCTTTCATCAGCCAATCGGCGTCCGGTTATTATGGCGCCTCCCGCGACGGCGTGCTGCGGGAGGATTCAGGCCCCGGTGGCGGCGTCCTCGGCAGTTTATGTGTTGAGTGGGAACGTAAGGCCCATGCAGCCCCGCCGGGTGTTCGGGTTGTTACGCCCAGAACCGGAGTTGTGCTCAGCGCCTCAGGTGGGGCGCTGGGGCCGCTGCTCCCTCTGTTGAAACTAGGACTGGGCGGGCCTTTCGGAAACGGACGCCAATTCTGGCCGTGGATCACGTTGGCGGATGAGGCCAGCGCCCTTGCCTACCTCCTTACATCTGACCTTGAGGGTCCAGTCAACGTCTGCGCCCCTGAAAGCGCGGACGTCAACGCGATTGTCGCTGCCCTGGCAAAGGCCTTCCACAGGCCCGCAGCGTTCCGCGTGCCGCGACCAGCCCTGAGATTGGTCCTCGGCACATTGGCCGATGAACTCGTTTTGGCCAACCAACAGATGGAGCCCGCCAAGTTGGCCGAAGCAGGCTTTCAATGGCAGCACCCTTCCCTGTCCGATGCCATGAACTGGCTGGTCACGGAAACAGAACGCTAAGGGAGACTCCTGATCCGCTCATCCGACCGGGCCAGGGTGCGGCTGCTACCCGACGCCGCTGGGAGCCAGAATTTCGAACAGCCACCACCGCCCGTCCGAACGAAGCAAATGCAGGCGAAGATCACGGGGAGTCCCGGCCCCCTGCGTCCTGACAATTTCACCGGACTGGATCCGCTCCTCATAAGCTGAGGTGGAGGCAGTCACCGCTACCAGCACGTCGTCGTCCGCTGAGGGCTCTTCCACCGTCACGGCCGACAACGACGTGATGAATCCGCTGAATACTGCGCCGGTCTCCCTCAAGTGATTGGTCACCAGCTCGTCCGCCGCTGCCGCAGGTGATCCTGGCGCGTTAATAAGGGCCAGAAGCTCCAACTGGCCCTGCCGAAAGGCCATGTCCCGCACGGAAGACATCGCTCGCACAGCCGCCGCAGGATCCGCGGATCCCAGATCCCGGCTCAATCCGACGGGCAGGTCCGCGGAATCCGAGCTGGTTGATGCCTCGCCGGATGGTGCTTCGCTGCCGGCCGTCGACTCCTGCTTCGGTGCCACCGTCACGGACACGTATTGTTGCCAGGCAATCCATCCCGCCACCCCCAACAGCACCCCTGCCATGGCGAGTCGGACCGCCATTCCAGTCGGCCAACTGATTCGCTGCCACCTCGGCCGCCCAGACTGTCGGCGCAGGAATCGTAGCCGGACTGGCCGGAACTTCCGCAGAGACCTCATCCACGACGTTCCGGGGCGCGGCGGACGCCGACGGGCCTGCCTGCGTGTGAGTAACTCGGGAATAACGGACGGGTGCACCGCACCGGATAAGTCCAAGGCCTCAGGAGCCGCACTTCGGAAAATTGCCGTTCCCAATTCCCCCGCCGAGGGCCGCATGTGGGGATCCTCGTCCAAGGCCGCCTCCAGTGCGGCAACCAAGGACTGTGGAACACCCGGAACAAGCAGGGACAAGGGTGGGCGGTGCTGCACTGGCTCCGGAGTGGTTCCAGTCATGCAATACCAACCGACGGCAGCCAGCGAATAGACGTCACGCTGGGGCCGCAACACCCCGTGACCCGGCTGTGCCTGCCACTCCAGCTTTACGGGCTCGATGAACCCGGGGGTGCCACTGTCCGTGTCCCCGGAAGGGCCACCCAATACCGAGGCGATGCCCAGATCCGCCAACAGAGGCATTCCCTCGGCCGTGAACAATATGTTCCCCGGCGATACATCCCCGTGCACCGCGCCGTTGACGTGGAGGTACTCCAAGGCTTGCGCGATCGGAGTCAACATGGTGACTGCTTCACCTATCCCCAGTTTCCGCCGCCCGGCCAGGAGGTTCGCCAACGAGCCACCCGCTGCATAGTCCATGACGATTCCGCTGGTTGCTCCACCCGGACCAGCCACAGGAACAACGTCGTGAACCCGGACAAGGTGCTGATGCCGGAAACCCAACAGGAGCTGTACCTCGCGGGATATTTCCACGCCGGCCTGCGCATCTGACACCGCCCCACCAACTCCGGCACACTTAATCGCGAACCGTGCCCCGTCCCTGTCCCTCGTGGCAAGCCACACCGTGCCGCTGCTTCCCTGGCCCAGCTGGCGCGTTACCAGATAGCCCGGAATAACCGGAACCACAGGGGCGGGAGTATCCAAAGTTTCCATAGGAACAGGTCTACCGGACCTTGCGATTCGCCGCAGAAGTTATCCACAGGCGGGTCCCGCCCACCGGCGCCCCTGGCAACAGCGCCGGATGCGACTGAGAGCTTCACCACAAAACCATGGCGCGTCTGCTGCTGGGTCTAAGCTTGAACCCATGACTCTTGAGTTTTCACAATTGGGTCTTGCCCCGGATTTCGTAGATTACATGCAGGGCTGGGACCTGCAGCGCGAAATACACAACAAGGTTGTTGCGGGCGAGAAGAACAGCACGGTCTTGCTCCTGGAGCACGCCGCCGTCTATACGGCCGGCAAACTCACGGAAGATCATGAGCGCCCCTTCGACGGAACGCCCGTAGTTCCGGTGGATCGTGGCGGGAAGCTGACGTGGCACGGCCCCGGACAGCTGATCGCTTATCCCATCCTCAAACTCAAGAACCGGGCCGGCATCCGCGATTATGTTGAACGGCTCGAGGCAACCATGATCGCCGTCATGTCGGACTACGGCATCAAGGCTGTCACCGTAAAAGGCCGTGCCGGCGTATGGATCCTTGCCGATGACAAGGGTCCTGACCGCAAAATTGCGGCTATTGGCATTCGCGTTCTGGACGGCGTCACCATGCATGGTGTCGCCATCAACTGCAGCAACGACTTGGCACCCTACGCACAGATCATCGCCTGCGGGATTACCGACGCCAGTGTCACCACCATGACTCTGGAAACAGGCAGGACCATCAATCCGGCCGACATCGTTGACCGCTTCGTGGAAGAATTCCGCAAGCATGAACAAGCACTCGTTTCCACACCCGAAGGAGCACTCCAGTGACCTTGGCACCTGAAGGCCGTAAGTTGCTGCGCGTTGAGCAGCGTAACTCGGCGGTACCGGTTGAACGTAAGCCTGAGTGGATCAAGGCCAAGGTCCAGATGGGTCCTGAGTTTGTCCAGCTCAAGAACCTGGTGAAGAAGGAAGGCCTGCACACGGTCTGTGAAGAGGCCGGGTGCCCGAACATTTTCGAGTGCTGGGAAGACAAGGAAGCGACGTTCCTGATCGGCGGGTCCGAGTGCACCCGGCGCTGTGATTTCTGCCAGATCGATACCGGTAAACCCTCCCCGGTGGA
>NZ_FNNR01000028.1 GCF_900106835.1 Arthrobacter sp. cf158 | reverse complement strand
TTCAACGGAGAGTTTGATCCTGGCTCAGGATGAACGCTGGCGGCGTGCTTAACACATGCAAGTCGAACGATGATGCCCAGCTTGCTGGGTGGATTAGTGGCGAACGGGTGAGTAACACGTGAGTAACCTGCCCTTGACTCTGGGATAAGCCTGGGAAACTGGGTCTAATACCGGATACGACCATCTGGCGCATGTCATGGTGGTGGAAAGCTTTTGTGGTTTTGGATGGACTCGCGGCCTATCAGCTTGTTGGTGGGGTAATGGCCTACCAAGGCGACGACGGGTAGCCGGCCTGAGAGGGTGACCGGCCACACTGGGACTGAGACACGGCCCAGACTCCTACGGGAGGCAGCAGTGGGGAATATTGCACAATGGGCGCAAGCCTGATGCAGCGACGCCGCGTGAGGGATGACGGCCTTCGGGTTGTAAACCTCTTTCAGTAGGGAAGAAGCGAAAGTGACGGTACCTGCAGAAGAAGCGCCGGCTAACTACGTGCCAGCAGCCGCGGTAATACGTAGGGCGCAAGCGTTATCCGGAATTATTGGGCGTAAAGAGCTCGTAGGCGGTTTGTCGCGTCTGCTGTGAAAGACCGGGGCTCAACTCCGGTTCTGCAGTGGGTACGGGCAGACTAGAGTGCAGTAGGGGAGACTGGAATTCCTGGTGTAGCGGTGAAATGCGCAGATATCAGGAGGAACACCGATGGCGAAGGCAGGTCTCTGGGCTGTAACTGACGCTGAGGAGCGAAAGCATGGGGAGCGAACAGGATTAGATACCCTGGTAGTCCATGCCGTAAACGTTGGGCACTAGGTGTGGGGGACATTCCACGTTTTCCGCGCCGTAGCTAACGCATTAAGTGCCCCGCCTGGGGAGTACGGCCGCAAGGCTAAAACTCAAAGGAATTGACGGGGGCCCGCACAAGCGGCGGAGCATGCGGATTAATTCGATGCAACGCGAAGAACCTTACCAAGGCTTGACATGAACCGGTAATACCTGGAAACAGGTGCCCCGCTTGCGGTCGGTTTACAGGTGGTGCATGGTTGTCGTCAGCTCGTGTCGTGAGATGTTGGGTTAAGTCCCGCAACGAGCGCAACCCTCGTTCTATGTTGCCAGCGCGTTATGGCGGGGACTCATAGGAGACTGCCGGGGTCAACTCGGAGGAAGGTGGGGACGACGTCAAATCATCATGCCCCTTATGTCTTGGGCTTCACGCATGCTACAATGGCCGGTACAAAGGGTTGCGATACTGTGAGGTGGAGCTAATCCCAAAAAGCCGGTCTCAGTTCGGATTGGGGTCTGCAACTCGACCCCATGAAGTCGGAGTCGCTAGTAATCGCAGATCAGCAACGCTGCGGTGAATACGTTCCCGGGCCTTGTACACACCGCCCGTCAAGTCACGAAAGTTGGTAACACCCGAAGCCGGTGGCCTAACCCTTGTGGGGGGAGCCGTCGAAGGTGGGACCGGCGATTGGGACTAAGTCGTAACAAGGTAGCCGTACCGGAAGGTGCGGCTGGATCACCTCCTTTCTAAGGAGCTGCTAATGATTGCTGCTGTGCCTGCATGGGTGTGGTGGTGGTTGTCAGTGTTGCCCATTGCGCAGGCGTCTGTTCTGCGG
>NZ_FNNR01000020.1 GCF_900106835.1 Arthrobacter sp. cf158 | reverse complement strand
CGTGATGGCGTTCGTGGTGCAGGACGCCGCGGTGACGATCGTGTCCTCATCGGAGATATCCCCGTGGTTGATGCCATGCACAATGTTCTTCAGCTCGCCCTTGCCCGGAGCGGTGAGCAGCACCCGTGCTGCGCCCTTGCTCTGCAGGTGCTGGGCCAGGCCCTCGGCGTCGCGCCAGCGGCCGGTGTTGTCCACCACCAACGCGTCCTTGATGCCATAAGCGGTGTAATCCACCGTGGCAGGGTTGTCCGAGTAAATGACCTGGATCTGTACGCCGTTGGCGGTGATGGTGTTGGCCTCCTCATCCACCCGGATGGTTCCCTCAAAGGAGCCGTGCACAGAGTCACGGCGCAGCAAGCTCGCGCGCTTGACGAGGTCATTGTCAGCGCCCTTGCGGACCACAATCGCGCGAAGCCGCAGCCCGTGGCCGCCGCCGGCCTTCTCAATCAGGATGCGCGCCAGAAGACGGCCGATACGGCCAAAACCATACAGCACGACGTCGGTGCTGGTGCGGTCATCAGCGCCCCGCTTACCCACGATCCCGGCGAGCTCGGCGCGCAGGTACTCATCTAGGGAGGCGCCGTTGCCTTCGGCCCGGAACTTCTCGGTCAAACGCGCAATATCAATCGCGGCGGCGCCGAGTTCCAGCTTGGAGAGCGCGTTCAGCAAAGGAGCGGTTTCTTCGAGCAGAAGCTCGGTGTTGCTCATCCGGCGCGCGAAGCGGTGCGCCTTGAGGATGTTCATGGTGGACTTATTGATCAGGCTCCGGCCATGGATGCTGGTGACCACATTGTTTTCCCGGTACAACCGGCCGATCACCGGAATCATGGCCTCGGCGAGAGCCTCCCGGCCCATCCACTTATCAAGACAAGAATCTGACGTCTGGCTCACAGAACTACCTTCCTTGGGTCAACCACATACGTCCTCGTATGTAGATGGCAGCGGCCGCCCGGAGTAATCCTGCGGCACATGCGCCGGCGGGCTTCGGTCCACCCACAGCGCCTTGAACGAGAGCAAAGAAAATCCGCCGGCTGCGAACGCAGTCCCGGCGGCAGAACATCTACGTTCAGTAACCATTCTAGGGCGGAAGGAAGGGGCATAGGCATCCGATGGGCGTGAAATCACTCACACGCAGGTAATCCCGGCAGTCATAAATGGATGGGTCGACCGATACGCCGGGTTCTGTCATCCTGTGCCGTTACCGGCAAAGGAGTAGCGGCCATCCATCTACGAACGCCGTTGCCGACGCCCTCCAGCAGCCTACCCGGACACTCGGGCGGGCAGCCCTCAAACGTGTCCTGTCTGGCCTTGCTCCGGGTGGGGTTTACCTAGCCTCCCCGGTCACCCAGGGAGCTGGTGGTCTCTTACACCACCGTTTCACCCTTACCTGCTGCATGGTGATGCAAACACCACTAAGCGCAGGCGGTCTGTTCTCTGTGGCACTGGCCTGCGGGTTACCCCGAGTGGGCGTTACCCACCACCCTGCCCTGCGGAGCCCGGACGTTCCTCGAGCCACTTTCGTGGCGCGCGGCCGCCTGGTCGACCCATCCGCCGTCCAGTCTACCGGCGTTGGGAGCGCTCAAAGTCCCCGGTAATATCGACTGGTGCTGATTCTGCTGCCGCCTTCCGAAGGCAAGACCCCCGCTGCCAAAGGTTCCGCCGTCAACTGGGAGTCACTGAGCTTTCCTGAACTGAACCCCTTCAGGGCGAAAGTGTTGGAGTCTTTGGGAACGGTGAGCGCGCACGAGGACGCTCTCGCACTGCTGGGCGTCGGCGCCTCCCTGCGGGACGACGTCGAACGTAACACGCGGCTGCACGCAGAGCCGGCCGCGCCGGCCCACCAGGTCTATTCGGGAGTTCTCTACGACGCCCTGGGTTACAACAGCATGACGGCAACGCAGCGCCGCAAGGCGACCGAATCCATCCTGGTGGTCTCCGCCCTGTGGGGCGCCATTGGTTTTGGCGACCACGTACCGGCCTATCGCCTGTCCATGGGAACCGCACTTCCCGACGTCGGACGCCTCGCCTCGTATTGGAAGCCGAACCTTAACGCAGCCCTCGCCAATCGCGCTGAGGGCGAGCTTTTGGTGGATTGCCGATCGAGCACCTACGCCGCCGCCTGGACTCCCCCGGCCGTCCAGACCGTCAATGTCAACGTTTTCAACGAAGCAAATGGAAAGCGCACAGTGGTGAGCCACTTCGCCAAGCACACCAGAGGCGAGTTGGCGCGGCATCTATTGACGAGGCGTGGCAAAGCGCCGGCAACGCCGGATCAACTCCTGAAGGCTGCGCGCGAAGTCTGGACCACAGAGCTGGTTGAGGGCACAGCCCGCAAGCCACACGCCCTCAACATCATTCTGTCCAGCTAGGCCCAGCCAAGCAGGTCCGGGCCAACCTCACGTGGCCTGGCTCAGTTCCACTCTGCCGAACGGACCAGGATCACGCCTGAATCCGGGCAAAAGACAATGTCGTCGTCGGCAGCAGCCTTGACCTCCGCAAGGTCACCGGGGCTGAGCATCATGCCCGAGCCTTCGGACTTGCCATGGAACAGCCTGGCAGCACCGACCCCGCGCTTGGCGATGGTCTTTTCGTAGACGGCCAGCACTGCAGCCTCGAGCGTCTCGGCAAACGACGCCCGCTGGCCCCGAACCACCGTTTCTTCGGCCGCAATTTCCGCAATGGCTTCATCGAGTTCAGCTCGGATACTGCCGAAGGAACCCTGGATGTCGTCCACGATCGCCTGCTGGGCGGCCTGCCGCTCGCGGAGCGTATCCAGACGCTCCAGAATCTCCAGCTCGACGTCCTCGAGGTCGGAGCGGCGCTTGTTGAGCGAGGCGATGTCGTTCTGCAGCGCAACCAGGTCCTTGGACAGGCCGGTGCCGCTGTTGAGCCTGGTCTCGTCGCGTTCGATGCGGGTAGCCACCTGCTCGACGTCGGCCTCTGCGCGGCGCAATTCAGCCTCTGCGTCGTGTACCGCGACTTTCGCCGCACCCAGTTCGCCGTTCGCCACGCTGAGGGCGTCAGTCAGGTCAGTGATGCGGGGATCTGTTTCCAGGACCCGCCGGCGGCCGGCCAGCGACTTCAGCTTGGCATCCAGTCCCTGCAGTTCAAGCAATTTCAATTGTTCTGCCGGTGCTGCTTTCGCCACGCTTACCTCCGCTTGTCGCTGCCGGAACCGGGTATCAGTCACGGCCGGACCGCCTCTATGTGTCGAGGCGGTCCATGTCCTTCTAGACTCTAGTCCCCGCCGGGAGTGAGTATGAAGTCCCAGGGATCGCTGTTGGTGCTGCTGACGCGGATCTCGACGTCGTAGCCCTGGTCAGCAAGGACGTTGCCCAGCGCTTCAGCGGCTGCGGGCAACCACAGCCACTCACTCGCGAAGTGGGAAACGTCGATGAGATACGGGCGCCCGTTGATGGCACTTTCCCGCGCTTCCGAGGCCGGGTGGTGGCGCATGTCCGCAGTAACGTAGACGTCTGCGTGGCTGGCTCGAACAGCGTCAAAAAGGCTGTCGCCTGCCCCGCCGCAGACGGCAATTCGCCGCACCAGCCCGTCCTTGTCGCCGGCCACCCGGACGCCACCGGCAACTGCAGGCAGCATTTCGAAGACGCGGGCAGCGAAATCTCCCAGGGTGATGAGCTCCGGAAGGTCGCCAACCCTGCCAATACCTTCTTCCGGCAAGCCGTTGGCAGCAGTTGTCAAGGGAGCCACATTTTCCAATCCGAAGGCATCGGCCAGCACGTCCGAGACCCCACCAACGGCTGAGTCCCCGTTGGTGTGGACGGTCAACAGCCCGGTACCGGACTCGATCAACCGGTGGACGGCCAGGCCCTTCGCTGATGTGGCGGCCACTGAATTCACACTTTTAAGAAGCAAGGGGTGGTGTGTAATCAGCAGATCCGCTCCCCATTCAACGGCCTCGTCAATGACGGCCAAGGTGGGATCCACAGCAAAAAGGACTTTGGTGACGGGGACATTGGGGCGACCGACCACCAGACCTACTTCGTCCCAGTCTTCAGCCAAGGACTCCGGCCAGAGCTCTTCCACAGCCAGCAACACCTGACCGAGCGTGGGATCCCCACTGGCTTCAACTGTTTCGTCGTTTTCTGTTTCGTCATCTTCGACGGAATCCGCATCAGAAATGTCAGTGTTTACTGCTTCCATACTCTTATTCTTCCCTACTGGGCTGGATCGGGCGGTTTCGGCGCCTGCCGTACCTGCCGGGTGCCGTAATTCTCCCGTAAGGTGAAGCGGGAATCATCAAGCCCTGCGATCCATTGAAGAGAACATGAAAACATTCGTACTTGGCGGTGGCTGCTTCTGGTGCCTGGACGCCGTTTACCAAAAGACCCGCGGTGTCAGCTCGGTGGTCTCCGGCTACACCGGCGGCCACGTCCGCAATCCCGACTACTACGAGGTCTGCTCAGGAACCACCGGCCATGCGGAAGTCGTGGCAGTGACCTTCGACGAATCCGTGGTCCCGGAGGAAGTCATTCTTGACATGTTCTTCGCCCTTCACGATCCCACCACGTTGAACCGCCAGGGCTACGACGTCGGAACCCAATACCGGTCGTCCATGTTCTACACCACCACCGAGGAAAAGGTGCTGTTCGAGGAAGCCATCGAGCGCGCCCAAGCACTCTGGTCCGACCCCATTGTGACCGAGGTCAGCCGCCTTCCGGAGTTCCATGAGGCTGAGGAAGTCCACCAGAATTACTACGCCAAATTCCCGTACCAGGGGTATTGCCAAGTGATCATTAACCCCAAGCTGGCCAAGGCCAGGAAATATTACTCTGCATGGCTTACTGCTTAGCGGTGTTTCGTCCCGGCTGGCTAGGCTGACCTCAGCATTCCCTCTTCAGAGATAGGCGTAACTTTCATGGCAAGGATCTACGACGACGTCACGCAGCTGGTCGGTCGCACTCCGCTGGTCCGTTTGAACCGGCTCACCGAAGGCCTCGACGCGACCGTTGCGGTCAAGCTCGAGTTCTACAACCCGGCCAACAGCGTCAAGGACCGCATCGGGGTGGCCATTATTGATGCTGCCGAGAAGTCCGGCGCCTTGAAGCCCGGTGGAACGATCGTTGAAGGCACCTCCGGCAACACTGGAATCGCCTTGGCACTGGTCGGTGCAGCACGCGGTTATAAGGTCATCCTGACCATGCCTGAGACAATGTCCACCGAGCGCCGCGTCATGCTGCGGGCCTACGGGGCGGAGATTGTCCTGACCCCCGGTTCCGAGGGCATGCGCGGAGCCGTGGAGAAGGCACAGGAAATCGTTGCCAACACCGAGAACTCCATCTGGGCCCAGCAGTTCGCCAATGAGGCCAACCCTGCCATTCACCGCACCACCACTGCCGAGGAAGTCTGGGAAGACACCGACGGCGAAGTGGACATCTTTGTTGCCGGCGTAGGCACCGGCGGCACCATCACCGGTGTTGGCCAGGTACTTAAGGAACGCAAGCCTGGCGTCCAGATTGTGGCCATCGAGCCCAAGGACTCCGCGATCCTCAACGGTGGAGCTCCCGGCCCCCACAAGATCCAGGGAATCGGTGCCAACTTTGTCCCCGAAATCCTGGACACCAACGTCTACGACGAAGTCCTGGACGCCACGCTGGAAGATTCAGTTCGCGTTGCCCGTGATCTCGGTGCCCGCGAAGGCATCCTCGGCGGCATCTCCTCCGGCGCAATCGTCTGGGGTGCCCTTGAGCTGGCCAAGCGTCCTGAGAACGCAGGCAAGCTGATCGTTGCAGTCGTCTGCGACTTTGGAGAGCGCTACATCTCCACTGTGTTGTTCGACGACATCCGCGGCTAGCACTTGGTCCGCACGCCTTCATTTCCTGTAGAAAGGTCTTTGTGAGCTTCTTCGCAAGGCTTAAGGAAGACCTCGATGCCGCCCGGTCACACGACCCGGCGGCTCGAGGCTCTTTTGAGAACTTTTTCGCCTACTCCGGACTGCACGCCATTTGGGCTCATCGGCTGACGCATCGGTTGTGGCAGAATCCGGCACTCCGTTTTCCTGCGCGCCTGATCTCCCAACTGGCCAGGTTCCTGACCGGCATTGAAATCCATCCAGGCGCTACCATTGGCCGACGGTTCTTCATCGACCACGGCATGGGCGTCGTGATCGGCGAGACATCCGAGATCGGCGAGGACGTGATGATCTATCACGGCGTGACACTCGGTGGACGTTCTCTGGCCAAGGTCAAGCGGCACCCCACCATTGGCGACCGCGTCACAATCGGCGCCGGCGCCAAGGTCCTGGGTCCCATCACCATCGGTGCGGATAGTGCCGTTGGCGCCAATGCCGTGGTGGTAAAGGATGCGCCACCGGAGTCGATCATCACGGGAATTCCCGCAACGTGGCGCCACCGCGACGCGAAGTCGGAGAGAAAGCCCGCCGTAGATCCGGCCGAGTATTACATCGAGTACCGGATCTAACCCGTAAACCGCTGATAGGCGCTCCAGAGCACCGCGTCAAACAGCCGGTCCGGGAGCACCCTGCGAAGCGCCAGGACGCTCCAGGCTCCCCTGCCCACCGGGTAGCGGGTCCTGGGGCGTTTGGCCGTTGCTGCACGGACAATTGTTGCTGCCACCACTCGCGCCGGTGTGGAAAGTATTTGACCCGACGTCGATGCCAGGGCGGCTGCCATCACGTGTGCCTGCTCCCTGTAGGGCCCTTCCGCGGATGCCTCCAGTAATCCTTGGCCTGCGACTGTCCCCCATTCGGTATCCGTCCCTGCAGGTTCGACAATCACGACGTCCACCCCGTGTGGTTTCAGTTCGAGCCGCAGCGAATCGCTCATGCCCTCCACGGCAAACTTGGTTCCGTGATACCAAGCCCCCAGGGGCTCGTACATTTTGCCGCCGATGGACGAGATATTGATGATGCGGCCCGCACCCGCCTGACGCATGGCGGGGATGACCAGTTGGGTCATCCGGGCCAAGCCGATCACATTGACCTCGAACTGGCGCCTGCCTTCCGCGATGGGCACCTCTTCCAGGGAACCATAGGAGCCGTAACCGGCGTTGTTCACCAGGACGTCAATGCGGCCATGGGCTGCCTCGATGAAGGCGACGGCGGATGCCATGGACTCTTCCACAGTGACGTCCAGGGACAGCACTGTGATGCCATGGGATTTCAGGGGTTCCATCTTCTGAACCCGTCGTGCGCCGGCGTACACGGTGAAACCCGCGGCACTGAGGGCGATGGCAGTTTCGAAACCGATTCCCGTGGACGCCCCCGTCACAAGGGCAATGCGTGACGTCATGGCAGTTGTTCCTTACTGGAGCGGGAGCACCGTCACCTGTATACGGCAAAGGCCGGTTCTTCCCAGAGTAACTGGGAAGCACCGGCCTTGAGCGTAATGCTGCTAGTGGGTGTCGACGGCCGAGATCTCGGACTTGTCTTCGCCCCACAGGGTGTGGAATGTGCCTTCAGTGTCTACGCGACCGTAGGTGTGTGCGCCGAAGAGGTCGCGCTGGCCCTGGATGAGGGCAGCGGCAACACGCTTGCGGCGGAGGCCGTCGTAGTACGCCAGGGAGGACGAGAACACCGGTACCGGGATACCCAGCTGAACAGCCGTAGCCACAACGCGGCGCCATGCCGGAAGGGCCTCGGCGATCGCCTTGGTGAAGGCCGGAGCGAACAGCAGGTTGGCGGGCTTCTCTTCGGCAGCGTAGGCCTTGGTGATGTCCTTGAGCAGCTCCGCACGGATGATGCAGCCTGCGCGCCACAGGGAAGCGATCTCGTCCAGCTTCAGGTCCCAGCCGTATTCCTTGGCAGCGGAGGTCAGCATATCCAGGCCCTGGGCGTAGGAGACCAGCTTGGAGGCGTACAGTGCCTGGCGGACGTCCTCGACGAAGGTCTCGGGGATTTCCACGGACGCTTCTTCACCGGCCAACAGTTCCTGGCCAAGCTTGCGCTGCTCGGTCTGGGAGGACAGCGCGCGGGCAAAAACGGACTCGGCGATGCCGGAGACCGGCGAACCGAGCTCCAGTGCGGAGATGACCGTCCAACGGCCCGTGCCCTTCTGGCCAGCGGCGTCCACCACGACGTCCACGAACGGCTTGCCCGTCTTGGCGTCAACGTGACCCAGGACCTCAGCGGAGATTTCGATCAGGAAGGAGGACAGATCGCCCTTGTTCCATTCGGCGAAAATCTTGGACTGCTCGGCCGGCTCAATGCCTGCGCCTGAACGGAGGAGGTCGAACGCTTCGCCAATGACCTGCATGTCGGCGTATTCGATGCCGTTGTGGACCATCTTGACGAAGTGGCCTGCGCCGTCGGTACCAACCCAAGCGCAGCACGGTTCGCCGTCAACCTTGGCCGAGATCTTCTCCAGCAGCGGGCCGAGGGCGTCGTAGGACTCCCTGGAACCACCGGGCATGATGGAGGGACCGTTCAGGGCGCCTTCTTCGCCGCCGGAAACACCGACGCCAACAAAGTGGAGGTCCTTCTTGGCCAGCGCAGCTTCGCGACGACGGGTGTCCTCGTAGTGCGAGTTGCCGGCATCGATAATGATGTCGCCGGCCTCGAGCAGCGGCTCGAGCTGCTCGATGACGTTGTCAACGGGAGCTCCGGCCTTGACCATGATGAGAACGCGGCGGGGCTTCTCAAGGGAGTCGACGAGTTCCTGCAGCGTTTCGGTGCGGATGAAATCGCCGTCCGTGCCGTGCTTTTCCAGCAGGGCGTCAGTCTTTTCCACGGAGCGGTTGTGGAGAGCCACGGTGAAGCCGTTGCGGGCAAGGTTGCGGGCCAAGTTGGCGCCCATCACCGCAAGGCCGGTGACACCGATGTGTGCTGACATCAAAACTCCAATTCGTTCGTGTACAAACAGTCCCCGTTCCCCTATGGGGGCACGCAGGAAGCGATTTCATAACCAGGGGCTGTAATAAACCATACGTATTTAAACCTTGGGCGGGAAAGCGGCGCCCACGTTGTGGAACAGCGCCGCGTCATAAACAGTCTATGATGACCGGCCGACGCAACCGACTCGCGGGTGGCGCCCTGACACGTGGTCCCACGCGCCGCACTCCCCGCCCCATTATGCTTACCTCTATGTCAACCAGCCTCCACCACCGCGCCGTTGAGCATTTGGGAACCCGGATTGTCGGTGGTGCTCTTCCTACCGGCCACGTCATGTTGGCGGAGCACCTGGAAGACGAACTTAACGTGTCCCGTTCCGTGGTCCGCGAAGCCGTCCGGGTACTGCAATCACTAGGGCTTGTGGAAACCATCAAACGGGTGGGTATCCGTGTCCTCCCCGCCCACCGATGGAATCCGTTCGACCCCTTGGTGATTCGTTGGCGACTGGCCGGTGAGGGCCGTGGCGCCCAGTTGCGATCGCTCGCGGAGCTGCGTTCCGCCGTCGAGCCTGTTGCCGCAGAACTTGCTGCCGGAAACGCTCCGGAAAGCCTCCGGAAGGAGTTGGTGGGCATTTCGCTGGCCATGAAGGAGTCCGGCGATGCCGGCGATATGGCCAGGTTCCTTGAATTGGATATCCGGTTCCATGCGTTGGTGTTGTCCGGCTCGGGTAACGAGATGTTCGCCAACCTGATTGGCCAGGTCACCGAGACCCTCACCGGGCGTACTGTGCATGGCCTCATGCCCGAACACCCCCAACAGCAGGCGCTTCAATGGCACATGGACGTGGCGCATGCGATCGACGCCGGCGATGGTCCCCTCGCCCGCGATTCCGCTGCCAAGATCATGCGGCAGACCATCGCGGAGCTGGCACCCAGCTGGGATGACCAGCCCCGCGTCTTTGTCCCCGTTTCCAGGAACTAGCCAGCCGGATTAGTCCTGGAAGTTCAGCAGAACCTTTCCGGACTCAGCCGAGTTCTTCGCCACGTCAAAGGCCTCAAGGCCGTGTGCGAGGTCGAATTCGTGCGTCACCACGGGATCCACAAACAATGAACCGTCGGCCAAAGCCTCGATGACCTGGTCGATTTCGTCGTTGAACCGGAAAGATCCCAGCAGTTCGAGCTCGCGCGTGATGGCGAGGGAGATGAACACGGGCTGGGGGCCGGACGGCAGCAGTCCCACCATCACCACTTTGCCCCCGCGGGCAGCACCCTTGATGGCCGAGGCAAGGCCGTAATGGCTGCCAGATGATTCAATGACGACGTCGGCCTCCACGGCTGCAATGGCGTCCGCTTCATCGCCCTTCAGGACGGCATCCGCACCGACGGCACGTGCGATCTCCAGCGGCTTGTCATGCATGTCCACGGCGACTATGCGGGCTGCTCCGGCGCGCTTCAGCACGGCAACCGCCAGCGCCCCAATGGGTCCGCTACCGATCACGAGGGCCGTCTTTCCCTTGACGTCGCCCGCGCGCGCGACGGCATGCCAAGCAACGCTGGCCGGTTCAACCAGCGCGGCCGTACGCAGAGCCAGGCCTTCCGGCAGCGTCCGGAGCATGCGGGAGGGCAGGTTGGCGTAGCGACTGAACGCACCATCCGTATGCGGATACCGCGCGGCGCTTCCCAAGTACGTGCAGCCCGGGGATAGGTTGGGCCGATCCTCGGGGTATCTGGCGTCGCCGGGCGCGGGCGTGGCGGGGTGAACGGCCACGGGCGTTCCTGCGGCCGGGCCGGAACCGTCGGCCGCTTGCTGGAGAACCACGCCGACGATTTCGTGGCCCAGGACCATGGGCTCCTTGAGGATGGACTCCCCTGCTGCACCATGCAACCAGTAGTGGAGGTCCGATCCGCAGATGCCGCCATAGGCAATCTCCACGATTGATTCGTTGGAGGCGGGCTCTGTCAGCGGGATGTCCTCAATTCGCAGGTCACCCTTGCCGTGGGCCACCACAGCAGGACCTGAGGAAGGAAGTGTGATGCTCATCAGACCACCACCGTCATTCCGCCGTCGACGAAGATCGTCTGGCCGTTGACGAAGTTGGACGCCTGGGACGCGAGCCACACCGTAGGTCCGGCAAGGTCGGCGACAGTGCCCCAACGGTTGGCCGGGGTGCGGCCAAGGATCCATGAATTGAAGTCGGCGTCGTCCACCAGGTTCTGGGTCATTTCCGTGTGGATGTATCCCGGCGCGATCCCGTTGATCTGCAAGCCCGACGCAGCCCACTCGGCCGTCATGGCGCGGGTCAGGTTACGGAGTCCGCCCTTGGCCGCCACGTAAGGGGCGATGGTGGGGCGGGCCAGGTCAGTCTGGACCGAACAGATGTTGATGATCTTGCCTTGCCCTCTGGGAATCATGTGCCTGGCGGCTTCGCGGCCCACCAGGAAGGCACTGGTGAGGTCCGTGGTAATGACGCGGTCCCAGTCCTTGACGTCCAGATCAAGCATGGGCACACGATGTTGGATCCCGGCGTTGTTAACCAGGATGTCCAGCGGTCCCACGTTCTGCTCGATCCATGCCACCCCGTCAGCGGCTGCTGCGGCGTCGGTGACATCGAAAGCACGGCTGCGGACCCGGCCTTCCGGGTAGTCGGCGGCCATGGACTGCTGGGCGGCATCAAGCCGCTCAGCGTTGATGCCGTTGAGCACCACTGTTGCTCCGGCGTCGGCTAGGCCCCTGGCCAGGGCGTTGCCGATCCCCCGGCTTGAACCAGTGACCAAGGCAACCCGCCCGGTCAGATCGAAAAGTCCACTCATAGTTTGTTCTTCATTCCTTCAGGGTTGAGGCCGGGTCACTTGCTGACTGACGTCGCGGCTGGTGTCCGGCTCAGGTTGGCGATGGTTTGGCGGACGACGGCGAGGTCTTGATCGCCCAGTCCCTGGCGCTTGAGTTCGGCGTAGAGCCCTATGGCGGCCGTGGCGAGCGGTGTGGCCGATCCAACAGCTTCCGCGCTGTCCAGGACAAAGCCAAGATCCTTGTGCATGAACTTGGCCGGCCCCGTGGGTGCATAGTCCTTGGCAGCCAGGCGTGGGCCAACGTTCTCCAGCACCCTGCTTCCGGCCAGACCGCCTGAAAGGACCTCGAAGAGTGCCCCTACGTCCATACCGGAGCGTTCGGCGAGTTCGGCCGCTTCAGCGAGTGCCGCCGTCGTCGTCCCGACGATGAGTTGGTTGCAGGCCTTGGCGAGCGATCCCGATCCTAGCGGCCCCATGCGCCGCACGGTGCTGCCCATGGTTTCGAAGAGCGGCCTGAGACCTTCAAAGTCCGGCTCAGCGGCACCGACCATGATGGCAAGTGTTCCGCTTTGCGCACCCGCCGTCCCCCCGCTGACCGGCGCGTCCACCACCGCTGCGTTACCGTCGCTTGCCTGACGGACGGTCTCGCCAAAACGCTGGACTGCCGTTGGGGAGACGCTGCTCATCACGACGACGGCGGTACCTGGCTTGGGCGGCTCGCTTCGCCAGGATTCGAGCAGCGCTGCGGACGCTTCTTCAATGAACGGCAGGTCAGGGAGCATGAAGATGATGGCATCTTCATCACGGAGGTCGGCCACCGCAGCTGCGCGACCGACGCCGGCGAGGCCCGTGAAGGCGGCATCCGAGCGGTTCCAAGCGATGACACCCCAGCCAGCCTTGGCGATGTTGGCAGCCATGGGCGCCCCCATGAGTCCAAGGCCCACAAAGCCCACACGTTTGCTGGTCATGTTGGGTAACACCTCACTTCTTCGTGGTCATGTAAGCAAATTCTGTTCAATATCCTAGCCGTCATTCAGTATGATGAACACTATGACGACTGATGAACTTACCATCGCCATCGCTGTACCGCTCGAAGCAGAGCACGTAGAGCTGATCCGCGCTGTAGATCCCTCCGTAACAGTTCTCTACGATCCCGAGCTGCTGCCCCCGGAGCGCTTCCCCGCCGATCACGCCGGCGACCCGGATTTCAAGCGGACACCCGAGCAGGAAGAACGCTACTGGGCCATGCTGAACCGCGCCCGGATCCTGTACGGCTTCCCCAACGAAAGCCCGGCCGGACTCGCGCGCATCGCTGCCAGCAACCCGCACCTGCAATGGATTCACGCCATGGCGGCCGGCGCCGGTGGAGCCGTCAAGGCTTCCGGACTGGACACTGAAACCCTTCGGAAGTTCCGCGTCACCACATCTGCCGGCGTTCACGCACTGCCCCTGGCTGAGTTCTCTGCCTTCGGTATCCTCAACGGCTTCAAGCGCAGCGCGGAGATGGCACAGGATCAGGCCGCCAAGTTCTGGCCGGAATTGCGGACGCCCACCAAACTCGCCAACGGCTCCAAAGTTGTCATCGCCGGCCTCGGTGAAATCGGCATGGAAACGGCCAGGATCGCGCGCGCCCTGGGCATGAAGGTCAGTGGCACCAAGCGCAACGTCGAAGAGATCGAAGGCATCGAGCAGGTGACTGGCAACGATGGCCTCCCCGGCCTGCTCGCTGATGCCGACGCCGTCGTCAACACGCTGCCCGGCACTCCGTACACGGAAAAGCTGTTCAATAAGGACATCTTCTCCGCGATGAAGCCGGGGACCGTGTTCGTAAACGTGGGTCGCGGAACCGTGGTGGATGAGGAAGCACTCCTCGAAGCCTTGGACAACGGCCAGGTCTCTTACGCCTGCCTTGATGTCTTCGCAGTAGAACCGCTCCCCCAGGACAGCCCCCTCTGGAGCCACCCCAGGGTGTTGGTCTCGCCGCACACCTCTGCCTTGAGTTCAGCGGAGAACCGCCTCATCGCGGAGCGGTTCTGCAGCAACCTGCGGGCGTTCCTGAGCGGCGGCGAATTGCCTCACTTGGTTGATCCTGTCCACTTCTACTAGGCAGCTGCCACCCAGCGGTGGCGTTCATCCGTTCCGCGCAATGGGCACGGCCAAGGGCAACCCTGGCCGTGCCCATTGTCGTAAAGCGTGCAGTAGCATCGCCTCATGAAACCCGTGGAGAACCCACAACCAAGTGTCGTGCGGCTGTTTCCGGACTACGGTGACACGGTGCTCTGGCTCAACTTTCCCATCGACTATGAACTCACAGGCCTCCCGGGAGACCTGGTGGACGAGCTTCGCGCGTGGGAACTGTCTTACTACGCGTCTTTGACTCCGGAAATCAAATGGAAGTCGGCGGCTCTGGCTACGCGGTTCACCGAGGAGGGCAACCGCCTGGCCCAGCGCGTGGCGGACGAACTCGGCCCGGGCTTCGAGATTGAGTTCAGGTCTTACGAAGAAGGCGTACCCACCCGCCGGTTCCGGGGTATTGCAGCCGCCAATGCCACGGCGGTTGCCGCATTCACTGCACTGGTGACGGAATCACGGGACGAACGGTTAAGAGTCTCCGACGCCGTTGCGTCTTCCGGACAAGGCGGAACCACGGGGTGGTACGCCTATGCGCCCCGGTCAGGCAGTGTATTCAAGCCACCCCCAGTCGGGCAGGAATAGCCAGCCTCCCTCCCACTCCGGCCCACACAAGAACAGCGCGGCACTCTCCACGTGGAGGGTGCCGCGCTGCGCTGCCGTGAATACTGCTGCCGTGCGTAGTGAGGAAGTTACTTGGCGTCTTCCGTGCTGACGAGGTCGCGTCCCGCCGTCTCCGGGGTGAAGAAAGTGGTCACGAAGGAGATCAGGGCCAGCACCAGTGAGTAGATGGCGAGGACCAGCCATGAGTGGTTCGTGGCAGCCAACATGAGGGCACCCAGCAGAGGTGCCAGTCCACCGGCCAGGACCGCTGAGATTTCGCGGCTCATGGCCACTCCCGTGAAACGGTACTGGGATCCGAAAAGCTCCGGCAGCAGCGGGCACTGAGGGCCCAGCATCGACTGAACGCCGATGGCGATGCCAACCGCCATGACAACCCACACCAAGGTGACGTTGCCAAGGGTCACCAGATAAAACGCGGGGACGGCGATGATCGCCTGGAACAGTGCACCGTAGCGGTACACAGGGACACGGCCGTATCGATCCGACAATGCACCGAAGGTCACCACCATGACAGCCGCGAAGCCTGCCGCGATCAGGAGCCCCACCGGACCAATGGAGTTGTTTCCAGCAAAGACGCCGGCGGGCATGCTCATGAAGGACACCAGAAGCGCGGAGTAGATCGACGAGTTGCCGTTCTCGCCCATGCGGAGACCGATACCAATCAGCACATTCTTCTTGGAGTGCTTCCACAGGGCACCGATCGGGTTCTTTACCACGTTCTTGTGCTTCTCCAACTCCTGGAACGCAGGAGTTTCCTTGAGCTTGAGACGAATGAAGATGGCAACGGCAATCAGGATGAAGCTGGCCAGGAACGGCACACGCCATAGCCAACCCTGTAGTACGGACTTGTCTGCCAGCGTAATGAGGGCAAAGGTTCCCGCACCGAGGAGAGTACCCAGCTGGATCCCCACAAACGGCAACGACGCAAAGAAACCACGACGGCGGCGCGGTGCCACTTCAGAGATAAGAGTGGTTGCTCCAGCCTGTTCAGCTCCAGCGCCAAGGCCCTGGATGATCCGCAACGTCACCAACAGCACCGCACCCAGCATTCCCGCTTGCTCGAACGTGGGAAGCAAGCCGATGGCAAAGCTTGCCGTTCCCATCAACGCGATGGTCAGGATCAGGACCATCTTCCGGCCGAAGCGGTCTCCAATGTAACCAAAAATCAGTCCACCGAAAGGTCGAGCCGCGAATCCCACACCGTAGGTGGCGAAAGATGCAATCAGGGCACCGTCAGGGCCCAGGGGCGAAAAGAACAGCGGCCCAAAGATCAGGGCGGACGCCAAGCCATAAATGTAGAAGTCGTAGTACTCCAGGGCCGAACCGACGGAACTTGCCAGCGTAGCCCGCCGAAGTTGTTCCGGCTCAACTACAGCGTCGTCAGCCTCGGCTGCGAGCTTTGCATTAGTACGAGTTATCACAAGCACTCCCTCAAAATCACCCCGGGCCCCCGTTGGCCCAGCGAGATAGTGATGGCATCACCGCCAAGATCACTATGATGAACAGCGTACAGCGTGTTGAACGGACTGCCAAGGTTGTAATCAGATTTATTTGAATTACCCCATGGGGTTGCCCAAGGAACGGGCCAACTCCTTGAGCTCCTTGACCATGAGGGCTCCCTGCTCCTCCGAGTACGTAGCCTTGAGAGCTGTCACAGATAGCCCCAGACTGGGTCCATGGGCCCCGTGTGTCGGCACCGGCACTGCCAGGCAAACCACTCCCACTGTCGACTCCTCATCTTCGAAAGCGAATCCCTGTTTGCGAATGGTGGAAATCTGCGCCTTGAGCTCTTCGGCCCTGCGAAGGGAGTTGGCCGTCATGGTGGGCAGCTCCATTCCGTCCGGGAACATCGCATCGATATCGTGATCATGCAATTGGGCCAAAAGGGCCTTACCCACCCCGCATAGCGATACGGGCATTTTGTCGCCGATGTTGGAGGTCAGCCTGACCGCAGGGTGCCCTTCGTACCGGGCCAGGTAGATCACATGGTCGCCGTCCAGCATGGCAATTCGCACGGTCTCGCCGGAAAGTGTGGGAGCTTGCTCGCAATACTTGTAGAACTCCTGGACTTCGTCGAGCCGGCTGAGATAAGCGGCGCCGAGCTCAACCAGCTTTCGCCCCAAAGCGAAGTCTGCACCCTGCCTGGTGATGAGGCGCGCTTCCTCGAGCGCCAGCAACAGATTGGACGTCGAAGACTTGGGAATTCCGAGCTCCCGCGACAAGTCACTCAGGGTCAAACGACCCGACGGCGACTCCGCAAGGGCCTCGAGGACGGCGGCGGCGCGGGTCACTGCGGGTGCCGGCGACGAAGCGCCCAACCCTTCGGAGCGGGTGGTGCGGGAATCGGCCATGATTCTCCTTCGTCAGTACATTCTGTTGTTCATTCTGCTGAACAGTACCCATCATAGTGGCATGGCGTGACCTCTTTGAGGTCAGAGCCGGTCGGATCATCGACATGACATGGCGCCCTGGGGGCCCTGCTTTCCAAACCCAAGAGTTCGCTGTATATTCATTTTCGAGCTCTCCACCGCGGCATCCCCCAATAGTCGTGGTGGAGAGCTCATCCACTTCCCGGCTCGTAGCCTATGCCGCAGCGACTTCCTCGCCTCGCAGGCACCAGCCCCCACCGGCCCCGTCCCGTACCAGCTCCCACGTAGCGATGCTGGACCGGACATTGCTTCCCAGCCGAACCTGGACTTGCCAGACCTCTACATCCACGCGGCCCTGGCCCCTGGGCATGCGCTGGGACGTCTCCCACCACGGCACACGTTCGAACCACCGGACAGGCTCCACCACTATTTGCCATTCCCGGCTGCCTCTCACGACGGCGGTCGGCGCGCCTTGGGCGGTGGATCGGATATAGACGTGCTCCATGGGCGAAACATTAGGAGTTGCCACTGACATTTTTAGTCTTCCGATGTGTCGGAAGGCACCGCCATGAATGCACTGGCCCGGAAGTGCTGGGAAGGACGCAAAAAACCCCACCTTCCTGGCCATAAGGCTTGGAAGATGGGGTTTTACTTGGTGGGTCCTACCGGGATCGAACCGATGACATCCACGGTGTAAACGTGGCGCTCTACCAGCTGAGCTAAAGACCCAAGTCGCAGTATCAGTGCCTCAGCGCTTCAACCAACGAACAATGACTCTACATGATCAATCACCGGAAACGCCAATCGGCTCAACAGCCTCTGGAAGATCAGGTAATTCCCGAGCCAAATACTCCAAAGCGCCACTAACTCCTTGCTCGATTTTGAGTTCGGCAAATTGGTCGCCGCGGGTAGCACCCCTGTTGATGATGACCACTGGCTTGCCAGCTTTTGCGGCATGCCGCACAAATCGAAGGCCGCTTTGGACGGTCAAGGACGATCCTGCCACCAGCAGCGCATCAGCCCCGTCCACCATGGCGTAGGCACGAGCCACACGAGCCTTGGGGACGTTCTCGCCGAAATACACAAAATCGGGTTTGAGCGTTCCGCCACATACAGGACAAACTGCCATGACGAAGGACGTGATGAGTTCCGGATCCTCGACCGTCGCGTCGGCGTCCGGTGCGATCTCCACCACCCCGGACTCCAGCACAGCTTCCACAAACCCTGGATTGACTTCCTCCAGGATGGCTGCAATCAGCCGCCTGCTGAAGGTATGCCCGTTTTCCAAGCAGATGACTTGATCAAAGCGGCCGTGGAGATCCACTACATTAACGCTGCCCGCATCCTCGTGGAGCCTGTCCACATTCTGGGTGATGAGGCCGGACAACAGCCCGCGGCGTTCCATCAGTGCCACGGCGGCGTGTCCAGTGTTGGGGTCGGCATGCCGCAGGTGGGACCAGCCCAGATGGTTCCGGGCCCAGTATCGCCGCCGGTTGGCCTCACTGCCGATGAACTCTTGATATGTCATGGGGTTCCGCGGCGCAGATCCCGGCCCCCGGTAATCGGGGATGCCGGAGTCCGTGCTAAGCCCGGCTCCCGTGAGCACCGCCAGACGCTTACCGCTCAGGACGTCGAGGGCCAGTCCAACAGCATGGAGCTCGCTGGGATCGAGCTCTGCTCCAGGAGCGGGCTCCATACTCGCAAATCCAGTCATGCCAACTCCGGGCCGGCCAAGGTTCATGGCTTCTGTTACTCCAAGTCCGCCAAGGCCCGGCGGTATTCAACAAAGTCCCGGGCTTGGCCTCGTGGGTTGACAACGACGTAGCGCACAACGCCGAAGCCATCGATGATGAACGTCCCCCTGAGGGCCATTCCGCTTGAGGCGTCGAAGACTCCATATTCCTTCGCGACTGCACCGTGCGGCCAGAAATCCGCCAAGAGGTCGAACCCCAGCTGTTCTTGCTCTGCATAGGCCCGCTGCGCGAACTTACTGTCCACAGAGATCCCCAGCACAGTGGCGTTTGAATCTGCGAACGTCGCTAAATTGTCGCGAATCTCACACAACTCTCCGGTGCAGATGCCGGAGAAGGCAAAGGGGTAAAAAACCACCACAACGTTGCCCCCGCGGTAGTCAGACAACCGGACAGGCTCACCGTATTGGTTCAGCAGCTCAAAGTCCGGCGCCAACTGCCCTACTTCAGGAACCAGCCCTGGAGCGGGCGCGTGCTGGACTTCCGTCACTTGTTCTTCTTGGGCACCAAGCGCGTTGCGCTCCAGTCCTTCGAGACCCCGGCAGAGGTAGTCAGGTGGAGGCCGGACGTCGGTGCGGCGTCCTGGATGTCTGCAGGCGACACATAGTTGTCACGTCCTGACTTGGGCGTGAGAACCCAGACAACGCCGCCTTCCTTCAACGTGGTGAGCGAATCCATGAGGGCATCAACAAGATCACCGTCGCCATCCCGCCACCAAAAAACAACGGCATCCACTACGTCATGGTCGTCTTCATCCAACAGCTCGGAGCCCGTGACATCTTCAATATCGTCACGCAAGTCGAAGTCGACGTCATCGTCGTAGCCGCGCTCCTGAATCAGATCCCCATCTTTGAAACCCATTCGTTCCGCCACATTTACCGATGTGGCGGCGTCGGCCTCGCTCACGTTTCCTCCTTTTGAAGTGACTTCCATTACTAACAGCCAACACCCTTTGGGCGTGTGCTTCAAGCCATTGTCCCTGCCCCGGGCCACATTCCGCACTACCTGGGGTGTTTCGAGGCTGCGACAATGACGTGCTTTCCGTCACGGAGCCCAGCAAGGTGTGACATACAACGCCCTTGAGGGCCTGCGGCTACGCATCGCAGCGCCGTCAAAGCTAGAGTGGCCATGAGCGCTCTGGCTGCAGGGCGATCGCCCCGCAGAATTCTACTGGGCAGCCAAGCGCTCACAAGACCTGCCCGGCGCATCCGACCGGGCTGTTGAAACCGAGATGTCGCACACGACGCGTTCACGACGGGCAGTTACCCTGCCAGACCTGAGGCGCCGATGCATGCGCCTAAAGGAAGGTTGGACGTGGCTGCAGGAGAAGAGACCTCACACATCCTCAGCGGGTTGACTGCCCAGCTGCCTGATCGTGATCCGGAAGAGACCGCGGAGTGGATTGAGTCCCTTGATGCGTTGATCGCGGAGCAGGGTACCGAGCGTGCCCAGTACATTATGCGGTCGTTGTTGCAGCGGGCTGGTGCCCGGTCGGTGGGTGTGCCGATGGTGACGACCACTGATTATGTGAACACGATCCCGGTGGACCAGGAAGCGCCGTTCCCGGGGAACGAGGAGTTCGAGCGCCGGTACCGGGCGTATATGCGGTGGAACGCCGCGGTGATGGTCCACCGGGCGCAGCGCTCCGATATTGGTGTGGGCGGGCATATTTCCACGTATGCCGGTGCCGCGACGTTGTATGAGGTGGGGTTCAACCACTTCTTCCGCGGCAAGGACCACCCCTCGGGCGGGGACCAGGTGTTTTTCCAGGGCCATGCTTCGCCGGGCATGTACGCGAGGGCGTTCATGGAAGGCCGGTTGAGTGAGGAGGATTTGGACGGGTTCCGTCAGGAAAAGTCCAAGGAAGGCCACGCCCTGTCCTCGTACCCGCACCCGCGGCTGATGCCGGACTTCTGGGAATTCCCGACCGTGTCGATGGGTATCGGCCCGATGAACGCGATCTACCAGGCCCAGTCCAAC
>NZ_FNNR01000019.1 GCF_900106835.1 Arthrobacter sp. cf158 | reverse complement strand
GCGGTGGTTCCGGCGGAGGTGGTGAGGGTGACGTTGTTCAGGTCCGAGTTGCCGGTGTTGGCCAGGGTGACGAGCTTTTCCACTTTGTCTCCGGGGAGCAGTCCTGCGACGGGGACGTTGAGGGTGTTGGAGGTTCCGGTGCCCAGGGCGATGGTGACGGTTCCTGCGGTGACGGCCTGGGAAGCGGAGGTGGAGGAGGTGAACGCGCCGTAGGTGCCCATTCCGGCGACGGCGGCTGCGGTGCCGACCAGTGCGACGGAGGCGAGGATCTTGCCGGAGGTGGTCTTGAGGCTGATGGCCATTGGAATCAGTGTCCTTTCGGTGGGCCACCGTGAGACCGGCCGGCCGTTTCTTCAGCCTCTCTGGCTGATGAGAACTACTGTGCCGGGCCAGCATCAAGAACCCATCCTGCAAACCCGCAACAGTTCCTCAGGAAAACCTCAAGACTTCTACCTGTCCGCACCTTTTACCTGTCCGCACCTTTTTCCTGTCCGTACCCTTTGCATGCCCACAGGAACCTTATGAAACACTTCTAGCTGCACGTGAACCGGCGATGAAAGGGCAAAGCAATGCCGATGTGGTTGCAGGCCCTGATGTGGGGAACACTGGCAGGCGGAGCCTTGGTCCTCGGAGCCGGAATCGCCTGGCTATGGAAAGTCCCACCCAAGATTGTGTCCACCGTGATGGCTTTCGGCGCCGGTGTGCTGATCTCTGCCCTTGCCTTCGAGCTGGTGGATGAAGCCGTCCAAGGCGGCGGGTTGATCCCCACCATTCTGGGCTTCCTTCTGGGTGCGCTGATCTTCGTGGGCTCCAATGTCCTGCTGGCCCGCGCCGGCGCCAAGCACCGGAAGCGTTCGTCCGGGCCGCAGCCCTCCGAGAAGGACTCCCCCGGCAGCGGAACTGCCATCGCCATAGGGGCGCTGATCGACGGCATCCCGGAGTCGGTTGTTTTGGGCGTCGGTCTCCTGGCCGGCGGGGCGGTCAGCCCAGCGATGCTCGCCGCCGTCTTCATCTCCAACGTTCCGGAGGGCCTTTCCAGCACGGCCGGCATGAAGAGGGCCGGCCGCAGTCCTGCGTATGTCTTTGGCACGTGGATCGGCATTGCCGTGTTCAGCGGACTGGCGGCACTGATCGGCTTCACTGCTTTGGAGAACGCGCCGGAAACCGTGATCGCCTTCATCACCGCCATCGCCGCGGGCGGAATTCTGGCCATGCTGGCCGACACGATGATTCCCGAGGCTTTCGAAGAGCACCACAACCTCACCGGCCTAACCGCCGCCGTCGGCTTCCTGAGCGCCTTCACCATCCACCACGTGGGCGGCTAGTGGGGCAGCAGCCCGAGTAAAGGTAAGGCGAGCGCCGTCGCACCTGCCATGGCCGCAGTGTTGCCAATAACCGGGTGAAAACCAGCGGGCAGGCGTGCGGAAACGGCCCTGGCAATCGGCGGCGCCAGCACCGCTCCCAGCACTGCTCCGCCGATCATCCCGCTCCAGGATCCCCCGTAGGCGAGGACTGCTGCGGGCGCCACGGACACTACGGACGCGTACGTGGCCGCCCATCCCCCGCCGCTGTACCAACGCCGCCACAGCACCACGCCGATCCCTGATGTCAGCGCCTGGGCAAACAATATGTGGGGCAGCAGCCGGGACCCATACGATGGCAGCTCCGGGTTCAGGACGAAAGCCACCCCGACGGCCAGGATCACACAGAGGCCTGCGAGTTCGTTGGCGAGGAAATGCGTCTCAGTGAAGTCCTTGAGGACCCGGCGCGCAGCCCAGGCCGCGTCGCTGGCGACGTTTCGATGAGCGCCCGACGACGGCCGGTGCCGTTGCGGGGAAGGCCTCGCCTCCCGCAGGACCAGCCACGGCAACCGCCTTGCGATGACGAACGCAACCGCTGAACCCACGGACATCGCGAGGACGTTCGCCACCACCGGAGGCAGGCCAAGGGGCGCAGACACGGTGGGGATGAACAGCAAAGCCAAGGGGGTAACAGTCCCTGCTCCCAGGACAGCCCCCGTGACGCAGTTCCTCCAACCAGGCCCGTAGAGAAGGACCATTGCCGGGGCCACGCACACGAAGGGCACGAACGTGGGCTGCCACCCGTCGTCGAGCATCCACCCGAACGCCAGGTTGGACAGCAGCAGACTCAACGACGCCGACGCCAGCACCCAAGGCCAAAGGCCGGTGCCATAGCTGAGCGAACCAGCCCACCGCGCACCCCGGCGGCCGGACCACCACGCCACCGCGGCCCCGGCCAGCAGGCCGAGTGCTGCAAGGTCCGATTTGAAGAACAAGGGCTCAGTCATGTCACCAAGGAACCAGCGGATGGCGGCCAACGGAGAGTCGGCGACGCCTTCCGGCCAGCCCGCGTCAACGGGGCCCATCCGCAGCGCATCCTGACCGACAATGTGCAGGAAAAGTGCGAAGACGCCAACGATCATCACCATGCCGAAAGCCCCCACGGCAGTGCCCACGGGGCCGTGGTGGAGCGGTGGTTCCGGCGGCCGGGTTACGGCCGGCGTGGTAGCTGAAGAGTGCGTCATTGGTAGCCCTTGGCGTGTGGTGTTGCCTAACGAGGAGCAGCGTAACTGTCCGCCCAACGCCCCTCACAACCGCGGTGTTACGGGGGATTTGTGACCGGGCGCCGGGCACCCAACTACGCCATCCGTCGTCGGGCCTTAACCGCAACGCTCACCCTTAGTGGGTGATCTTTCCACCCAATCCCTGCCCATCCAGCCCGGGCAGACCCCGTATGTCGCGGCCGAATCGAGAATGGTCTTGTGGTCCCGTGGGGGAACGGGGCCAGTGACGGAAGACGACGGTCCAGCCCCGGCCGAACGAACGATTGGAATGACGCCATGAACTTTTGGGAATCGTTGTGGAGCATCATTGTTGCTTTCTTCTTCATCGCGTATTTGATCCTTCTCTTCCACATCATTTCCGACCTCCTTCGCGACAAAACCCTGGGCGGCGGCGTCAAAGCATTGTGGATTCTGTGCCTGTTCGTAGCCCCTTACATTTCCGCGTTGATTTACGTGATCATGCGCGGGAAAGGCATGGCTTTACGCAGCGAAATGCGGATGCGCGAGTCGGTTGAAGAGACCGAAAAGTACATCAGGGGTGTGGCCGGAGCCCCCTCTCCCACCCAGCAAATCGAGGCTGCCAAGGCGCTCCTTGCTGCCGGAGATATCACTGAGGCCGAGTACGCCCGCCTGAAGGAACTCGCTCTGGCCTGATCCGGGCGACGGTCCGCCATCCACCTTCGGTCGAAAGGGACCGCATGACGCGATTGAAGGCATTCCCGCTGTTGGAAGGCGGACCGTTTAGATTCGGCCTCATAGCGGCGCTGGGCGTGCTGGTTGCCTTGGCCTTGGGTTCTGCAGTCATCACCCTGCGGTACTCGCTGACGTTGATCTTTGCGGCACTGTTCATCTCGTTGGGCCTCTACCCCCTGGTTCTCTGGCTGGAACGCAGGAAACTCTCACGGGCCGGTGCTGTACTCGCCGTAGCGGTCGGCTTTTTGGTGGTGGTGGTCCTGCTGATCCGGTTCATCGTGCCCATCTTGGTGGAGGAAGGTGCCACACTGGTCCAGTTGCTGCCGTCCAGTTTCGATGCGGTGGGTGACCAGCCATGGTTCCAGGAATTCAACGGATCGTTGGGCGGAGCACTGACCCCTTTGCTTGAATGGCTGGAAACCTCGGCCGCCGACCCCAACGTGTGGCTCGCTATTGGCGGCGGCGCTGTGCAGGTGGGCTACAACGTGGTGAACGGCACCTTCGCAGTGGTGTTCGTAGTTGTCCTGACGCTGTATTTCGTGGCAGGGCATGAGGCCATGAAGTCCAGCCTCTACGCACTGGTCCCGGCATCCCGCAGGGAGTCATTCGCGGACATCTCCGAAACGATCATTGCGTCCGTCGGCAAATACCTCAGTGGAATGTCCATTCTTGCTTTGTTCAATGCAATCTTCACCTTCATTCTGCTGTCTCTTGCCGGAGTCAGGTACGCCGCAGTGCTCGCAGTCCTCGCGTTCCCCATTACCCTCATTCCGTTGGTGGGCAGTGCGATCAGCACGGCCATCATGACGGTGGTCTCCCTTTTCACATCGCCCACCACGGCGTTGGTGGTATTCCTCGTGATGCTGGCCTACATGCAGGTAGAGGCGTACGTGTTGACGCCACGGGTGGTGGGGAAAGCAATCAGCATCCCCGGATCCCTGGTCCTCATCGGCGCTATGGTGGGCGGGACGCTCCTGGGACTGTTGGGGGCGCTGATTGCGTGCCCCACCACGGCCTCGATTCTGCTGATCATCAAAAAAGTGGTCATTCCGCAGCAGAACGCCAAGTAGCGCGGCATGCCAGGACCAATGCTCGACGCCGATGCCGTCGCCTTGATCTTGTTGGCGCTCCACATTGTGCTGGGATCCCTTGCAGCCGTGATGGTCTCGGCCAACCGCCGCCCGTCCTCCGCCATTGCCTGGGTGCTGGCCATCATCTTCATTCCGTACTTGGGAATGGTGGCGTTTCTGCTGGTAGGCCGCGGCAAGTTACCCAAGGCCCGGCGGGAAAAGCAGCGCGCCGTCAACGAACTTATCCTCGGACGCACGCCAGGCCTCTCAGCTGTCAGCCACAGTGACGACTGGCCCGCCTGGCTGCGTTCCGCCGTCGAACTTAATCTCAGGCTGGGCGCTCTGCCCATGGTGGGCGGCAACCGGGCCGAGTTGCTGGAGGACTACAACGGAAGCTTCGACCGGATGATTGCGGACATCGATGCCGCCGAAGAGTACGTGCATGTGGAGTTCTATATTTTTGCGTTGGACCCCGCAACAACCCCCTTCTTCGATGCCATGGCAAGGGCTTGCGGACGGGGAGTGGTGGTCAGGGTCCTCTTCGACCACCTCGCAGCAGTGGGCGACCCCACGTACCGGGACATGCTGCGGGCTTTCGCTGAGATGGGAGCCGAATGGCACGCCATGCTGCCCTTGCGTCCCTTCAAAGGCCAGTGGCAACGCCCGGATCTGCGCAATCACCGCAAACTGGTGGTGGTTGACGGCAGGGTGGGCTACACGGGTTCGCAGAACCTCATCGACGCGTCCTACAACAAGAAGCGCAACATTCGGCGTGGCCTCCAGTGGCACGAGTTGATGGTGCGTTTGGAAGGTCCGGCCGTACGGGAGCTCAACGCCGTCTTCGTCACCGACTGGTACAGCGAATCCCAGGTCCTGCTGCCCCTGGATACCTCTCCGGTGGTTCTGGGCTCGGCACCCGAACTCATTGACGCCCAAGTGCTGCCCAGCGGCCCCAGCTTCGACAACGACAACAACCTGAAGCTGTACACCACGCTCATCTACAAGGCCGAACACCGGGTCAGCATCACCAGCCCCTACTTTGTGCCCGACGAGGCCATCCAGTTGGCGATCATCACTGCCGCTTCACGGGGCCTCAGCGTTGAACTCTTCGTGTCAGAGGTTGGCGACCAGGCCATGGTCTATCACGCGCAACGTTCCTACTACGAGGTCCTGCTGCGCGCCGGCGTCCGCATCTACTTGTACAAGGCTCCGCAAGTGCTGCATGCCAAGCACTTCACCGTAGACTACGACGTCGCGGTCATCGGCTCAAGCAACATGGATGTCCGCTCGTTCAGCCTCAACATGGAGGTCTCGGTGCTGGTTCACGGCCGGTCAATTGTGGACCAGATGCGCGAGGTTGAAGACCGGTACCGGGCAGCCAGCAGGGAGCTGCTGCTGGAGGACTGGCTGCGCCGGCCCGTGGGACAGGTGGCATTGGATAACCTTGCCCGGCTGACCTCATCGCTTCAATAGAATTCTCCACTAGCACGGATGGGTTAAGTCAGTCGTCTAGCTGCAGATACCAGGTCACACCGGCGCTGATGCCCCGGCCCAACAGCAGCGAGAACGCGATGGCAATGACAACGGCGAACTCCGTGGACAAACCCGGCAAGAGCCCCGACAAGGCGCCGATCCCCACTGAGTACGCGGACCACAGGATGCCAGCCGCCACGGAGTAGAGGACGAACCTCCCCCTCGGCACGGGGGTGATGGCACTGGCGACGTTCATGGTCAGCCGCCCCAGCGGAACAAAGCGGGACGTCAGGACCCACGATGCTGCGTGCTTGGACAAGCGCTCCCGGGAGGCGTGCAGAGCCTTCTGCGTGCGGGGTCCGCGGAGCATCTTCCAATTTGCCATGTCCCGGCGCCGGACCAGTTCATAGGCCCCCAGGTCCCCGGCCACCGCACCGGCAAGCATGGCGGCTACCAACAGGAAGCCGTTGGGAAGGCCGTCCGTGGCTGCAAGTGCCCCCAAGGCCACAAACAGGGACGTTGTGGGGATGGGCGGAAATATCGCGGACAATGCGACAAAAATGGCCCCCAGTGGGTAGACCCATCCGGATTCAGCGGCACTCATGATGTCCTTGAAAGCTTGCACGGTGAACCCCCTCTCCGGGCGTCGTCCAAGCGTCTCTCGGCGGCCACCACCATCCTTACGCCGGATAGTCGCCGCGCGGATCGCCTGTACCGGGTGAATCCTCGATGCCCCGCCCCTACACTAAAGGGGTGGACGACCAAGGTGGTACCCGCCCGGACCTCTTGAGCCCCCAGCTAATTGCGGTCCCCAGGCCGCCCTTGGACCTGCTGGCTCGATCCCGACTTGTGGCCAAGCTCCATGCCGCAACAGACGCAGTCCTTCTCTGCGCGCCCGCCGGATACGGCAAGACGGTGCTCCTCAGCCAATGGCTTCATGGCCGGAAGCACAACGTCGCGTGGCTCACTGCCGATGGCCACCACAAGGCGGAACTTTGGCCGGCAATCCTCCACGCGCTTCACCGGTGCCCCGCCATCCCGCCCGGCACACTGAGCCTGTTCTCCGGAGCCGAGGACAACGCCCCGGACGTCCTGGAACTGCTGGCCGGGCAACTCAATGCCGCCGGAAGCAGCATCCGGCTGGTGATCGACGGCGTGGACAACTTCTCCCACCATGAACGTGATCGCTGGATTCCAGGGCTGCTGAACCAAGCAGGGCTGCCCATCCAGTTAATACTGGCCACCCGGAGCAACGCCGCTGTTGATCCCGGGCGTGCCCGGCTGAACGGCCGCATCGTGGAACTGCACTCGAGCGACCTCGCGTTCTCGCTGGACGAGCTCAACGCCCTCGCGGCAAGGACCCTCACGCTGCTGGGAATGCATCAACTGGGCGAGCTGTTCAAACAAACTGCGGGTTGGCCTGCCGCAGTGGTCCTTGCCCTCCGCTCGCTGCGCGCCTCGGCTGATCCCCGCACTCCCCTGGGGGACCTTGCCGCCAATAACAGGGAGCTCGCCGAATACCTGGACCACGAGATTCTCCGCACCCTGTCGCACGAGCAGCACAACGTGCTTTCCAGCACCAGCGTGTGCCGCACCGTGGTGGCGGCGCAAGCCCACGCTCTCTCCGGCCACCGGAATGCCGGCAGCATCCTCTCCTGCCTTGCCGACGACTGCGATCTGGTGGAGTCTGCCGGCAACGGACGCACTGCATTCCTGGTGCGCCCCTTGATCCGGGCGCACTTCCGCGCCGAACTGGCCCGGAAGGACCCCGATGAGCTGATTCGCCTGAACCGGATTGCAGCCCACTGGCACGAGGCGGCCGGCCAGCCCGAAGCTGCCCTCAGGCATGCCATGGACTCAGGAGACAACCAGCTCATCGGAACAATTCTTGAACAGCACGGGGCCGCGCTCCTTGGCACCGGCGGAGTCCAACGGGTCCGGCGGGCCATCACCATGCTGCCTGAATCCGTTCTGGCAGCGAGTCCCCGGCTCTGTGTGGTTGCCGCCTTGGCCCATGTGGAAAGCCGACAACCCACCACTGCTGCCCGATACCTGGCGGCGGCCCACCGCAATTGGTCCAACGATGCACCGTCCGATCTGTGTGAGCTGCGCGCCTTGGCTGAAGCCCGCCTTTCCTGGTTCAGCGGAGGCTGGGAAACACAGGACCCGCAGGCCGCCGTCGACGACGCAGCCCTTCCCCTTTCCGGGCAAAGCGAAATGCGGATTGAAGCGAGGATGGTCTCGGTGACAGCCGCCCTCGCGGAAGGGCAGTACGGAACCGCTGAGCAGGAGGCCACGGCAGCCCTGATCGACGCCGCCGAGGCCGGCAACACGTACCTGGCCGGCAAGGCGTACCTCAAACTGGCCGCTACATCTTCCCTGCAGGGCCAACTGCGCCGAGCCAATGAATACCTGCGCCAGGCGGAGGAGAAATTGCCTGCGTACGTGTGGACATCAGGAGCAGGACGATCCGTGGGCGCCCTGATGCATGCGTCTTCCGCGCTGCTCGGAGCCGAACCGGCAGCGGCATTAACGTTCGCTGCAGAGGGGACGGCTGAGCTCGGCCAGCTAGGGTCCTCCCCCAAAGGAGTGGGTGCCACCATGCGTGCCACCCTGGAGCTGATCACCGCCTGTGCGCATCTGGACACCGGGGACAGGCGCCACGCTTTGGACGGCATGCGGCAGGCCAGGCTCCGCATCGGGCGGGACAACCTCTTCGCCCGACCCATGGCGGCCTGCATCGCCGTCGTTGAGCACACCGCTGCTCTGGGACTCGGCCACGCAGAGCGGGCACGCGAGGTGTTGGAATGGGCAGAGGAACGGCTTCCCGGAACAGGTGAACTGTGCCTGTTGCGCGCGCAAGGCCCGGCAGGAATCAGCCGGTTCGAGGCAGCCACGGACCGGCTCCGGCCACTGCACGCAGACCCAGCCATGCCCGTGCTGGAGTGGACGTGGCTCCACGTGGCCGTCCTGGAATGCTCCATGGCCATCCGCACGGGCCGGCGGACCTTGGCCGGCAAGATCCTTGACGAGGCCCTGCTCAAGGCTGACGAATTGGGAGTGATCCGCCCCTTGGCCATCGCTCCCCAGGAAGTGATCGATCTCCTGATGGAACGTGCGGGAACCCACGGACCGCAGGAAGCCCTCGCCCAGCGGCTGATTGCCTTAAGGCGGCCCGACGACGCCCGGCGAGCGCCGTCGTTGACACCCCGGGAACGCGAGGTGCTCACCCTGCTTCCCTCACATTTATCCCAGGACCAGATGGCCGCGGAACTTCACTTGTCCGTGAACACCGTCAAGACGCACATCCGCATCATCTACTCCAAGCTCGGGGCAGGGTCCCGGCATGACGCCGTAGCAGCGGCCTACAAGTTTGGTCACCTGCCTTAGCCGTGACCTCGGTAAACGCCCATCACTCACCTGATTGGGGTGACCCTGCGGCCTGAACCCGGATCTAGTCTGAAAGCATGCTGGCAAATGATCCTGCGCATTGCCGAAGGCACCCATGACGGACGTCTCCATCACATTGCTGGTGCTGGTGATGGTGATCGCCGCATTCGTTTGGAACCGCCTGCCCGTGGAAGTTGTGGCACTCGGAGCAGCCCTGGCTCTTTATGGAACCGGCATTGTGGGCTTGGAGGATACGTTTGCCGGTTTCGGGAGCGGAACCGTGGTGTTGATCGCAGCGCTCTTCGTGGTGGCGGAAGCCATCGATGCAGCGGGTGTCACCACGTGGCTGGGAAGTTTGCTCATCAGGTTTTCGGGGACGAGCCGCGCCCGGCTGATGGTGTTGATGATGGTCCTGACGGCTCTGCTGACCGCACTCATCAGCGTCAACGGAGCTGTTGCCGCGTTGTTGCCCATGGTGGTGGTGCTCGCTGTTCGCCTGGGCCGGCGGCCTTCCGAGCTGCTCATGCCCATGGCTTTCGCCGCGCATGCCGGCTCATTGCTGATCCTCACGGGGTCACCGGTGAACATCCTGATCCTCAACGCGGCCCTGGAAACCACCGGAACCGGGATTGGGTTCTTTGAGTTCGGTTTGGTGGGCTTGCCTCTGCTTGCGGGCACCATCGGGCTGACTCTCTGGCTGGGCCCGTCCCTGTTGCCCAACCGGACTCCGGAGGCGCTGCCAAAGGACCTGGGCTCCCACGGCCGGACGCTGATGACCCATTACCTGGGAGACGACCGACTCAGCCGGCTCACTATCCCGGCCGGTTCCGGCCTGGTGGGCCAGCCCGTTGACTGCATCCACAATGATGACGACGGCGGTCACCTCCACCTCATCAGCGTGCAGCAGCGCGACGGTAAACCCGCCACCAGTACTGTTTTCGAGGCAGGCAACGATGTTGTGGTGCGGGGAGGCCAACCGCTGATCGATGCTTTTGCCGTGAAGCACGGCCTCACACAGGACGACGACGCCACTTGCGGACTCATCAGCAGCAGCTATGGCGTTGCCGAGGTTGTGGTCGCACCCCGTTCAAACCTGGTGGGCACGGAGGCTTACCCCGGTATGGTCACGGCCAGCGGCACGCTGGTGGTCCTGGCCCATCAGCATCCCGGGGAACAGGAAAGTACCGGGCGCTCACCCATTACCGCCGGAGACAGGCTGCTCCTTCAGGGAACGTGGTCGGCACTGGATCAGCACACCGTGGATCACAACGTCTTGCTGGTGGACTCACCGGACACCATTCGCCGGCAGACTGTTCCGTTGGGGCCGCGGGCAACCCCCGCGCTGATCGTCGTCGGAATCATGGTCATCCTGTTGGCCACCAACCTGGTGCCGGCGCCAGTGGCCGCATTACTGGCCGCGTTGGCCATGGTGGTGCTGCGGGTAGTGACTGTGCAGCAGGCGCACCGTTCCATGGCCTGGACCACGCTCATTCTGGTGGCGGGAATGATTCCGGTGTCCACGGCGATCACCTCAACCGGCACAGCCGAGATCCTTGCCGAGGGCATGGTGTCAGTAGTGGGGAACTCCGGTCCAATGCTGTTGTTGGTGGGAATCTTCGTGGTCACGGCCGTCCTGGGACAACTGATCAGCAATACGGCAACGGCTCTGATCATCATCCCGATTGCCTTGTCGGTGGCGCAGGAGTCTTCGATCAACCCCTACGCCGTGCTGATGTGTGTCTCCGTCGCATCCTCTGCTGCCCTGCTCACGCCGGTGGCCACGCCAGCGAACATGATGATCATGCAACCGGCAGGCTACCGCTTTGGCGACTACTGGAAGTTTGGTCTGGTCATCATGGCGCTCTACGCAGCCGTAGCCATCCTGTTGGTACCGGTGTTCTGGCCACTCCACACCTAGGACCCCGCAGAACTTAGGCACACGAGATCGGAGATTCTCCCACGACACAACCGCGCACACCGTTCCGACAACCCCGTAGTGAGGTATTCAAGCGCCCGTTCCCAAGAGCGGGCCCAGCACAACAGGAGCAAGACATGGCCAGTGACCACACCACCACAGCCACACCACCTACCGTCAAAGCCGCCACCTGGCTGCCTTTGATCGTGGTGGTCCTCACGCAGATCCAGGCATCATTCGCCGTCAACGCATTGACGGTGTCAATGCAGGGCATCACCACGGACCTGGATACGGCAGCAACATCCGTGGGAACGGCCATCACCGCCGGCACGTTTTCAATGGCGGCGTTCATCCTGTTGGGGGCAAAGGTTGGCGCCCGGTTCGGAACACGCAAGGTGTTCCAAATCGCCGTCGCCATCCATGCAGCTGCCATGGCAGGTGTGGCCCTGAGCCTCAGCCCCGCGATGCTCTTCATCGCCCAGGCATCCTCCGGCGCAGTCATCGCGCTGATTGCGCCTGCACTCACGGTTTTCATCGCCACCAATTACAAGGACCAGCAGCAAGCCAAAGCCATCGGCCTCCTGGCGGCAGCCATCCCCGCGGCGGGCGTCCTGGCCCTGCTGATTGCCGGGTGGTTCGCCACCACCATCGGCTGGCGCTACTCGTTCGGGCTGATGGTGGTCCTCGGTGCCATCAACCTCTTGCTCAGTTTCAAGCTCAAGTCCGTCCCTGCCCAACCCCAGTTGAAGATCGACTGGACCGGCGCCATCATCGCCGCAGTTGCCATCATCCTGCTGAGCTTCGGCTTCAGTGGCCTGTCCGCTTGGGGAACCTGGTTCGCCACGGACCAGGCCCCCTTCGACATCCTTGGCCTCTCACCGGCACCGCTCCTGATCCTCCTGGGCGCCATTGCCGGGCAGGTGTTCTTCATGTGGGTGCGGAAGCGCCAGGACGCCAAGCTGCCCCGCATCTTTGATCTCAGGGTGCTGGCTTCCAGTTCGGAACTCGCCGTCACGGCGTGCATGGCCACCATGCTGTTCGTAGGTACGGCTGCCAACTTCCTGATCCCGCTCTACATGCAGATCGTGCAGGGCCGGTCCAGCCTCGAGACCTCCTTTGCGATCATCCCGTACACCCTGTCCATCTTCCTCGCCAGCACCTTCGTGGCCTTCCTCTATGACAGGTTCCCGCCACGGACCATCGCCCAAGCAGGATTCGTGGTGGTGGCCGGTGCGCTGGTCCTGCTCGCTTTCACTATCCGCAACGACTGGGGACAGCTCTTTGTGGTGCTGGGATTGATCCTGCTGGGACTCGGTCAGGGCGCCATTGTTGCCCTGGTGTTCAACACGCTCCTCAGTGCAGTTCCCCGCGAGTTGGCCGGCGACGTGGGAGCCTGGCGCGGGCTGGTGCACAATCTCTCCGGCAGCGTCGGCATCGCGGTGGCGAGTGCGTTCGCCGTCGGAATGCTGTCCTCACTGATCGCCAGCGGAGCCGCCGCGCACCCGGAAGTCTCCCCGGAACTGATATCCAAAGTGAGCATCAACGACGCCGACTTCATGACCAACGCGCAAGTCGAAGCGGCCATCGGAGACCGGGTGAGCAGCCCCTCCGAGCTGGCGGCCGCTACCGAGGTCAACGCGGAAGCCCGGTTGCGGGCCCTCCAGATATCCCTCCTTGGGTTGTCGGGACTTGCCCTGCTGGCCATCGTTCCGGCGGGTCGAATGCCTGGCCGGATGAAGGGTGACCTCCCTGAGCAGCTGGAACCGGACGATCCTGATGCGATCCCCGATCCCACGGCAGCCCCAACCTTCACGGTTCCAACCACTACCGTTCCAACCACTACAGCGGTTCCAACCTCCACAGAACAGGCAAAACGGTGAGCCACGATCCCTACAAACTGATCCCGGAAGGTTTCACAGCTGTCCCGTCCCTTGACCAGGCCGAAACCGAGCTGCGATTCGTGGACGGTTTCGATCAGCTGGAGGCAATCGGCGTCCAGGTCTCCTCAGAAGGTGACGTTCCGGCATCCATCGGCCTGAACCGGGAAACCCTGGAACGTGCCGGCTTCGACGGCAAACCCGGTGCAACCCTGCAGCTGCCCAACGCCTCCGGAACGTTGGTGGTAGCTGTTGGCGGCGGGAAACCCGGCACGCTGGATGCCGACGGTTGGCGTAAGGCAGCCGCGGCCCTTGTTCGTGCCACCAAGCGGCACTCCCGGATTGGCTTCGAACTCCCGGACACCGCAGGCATGGACGCCGGGCGCTTGGGCCAGGTATTGGCCGAGGGCGTACTCCTGGCGCGGTACGGCTACGACTCACTCAAGAGCAAAGCCAGGCATTCCCCCTTGGCCGAAGTGCAGTTCCTGGCCCCTGGCGTGGACAGGGCCGACGCAAGCCGCGGCCTGGCCACCGGCCGGGTGAAGGTACGGGCCACCACCATCGCCCGGGACCTGTGCAACGCGCCACCCAGCCATTTGACCGCCGTCGGGCTTGGTGAAGTGGCGAAGGACCTGGGTGAACGGTTCGGTTTTGGAGTTGAGGAGTTCAACAAGGAGCAGCTCATCGAGCTCCGTTGCGGTGGCCTCCTGGGCGTCAACGCCGGAAGTGCCCAGGAGCCCCGGATGATCAAACTCAGCTATCGGCCGGAGGGAGCCCCCAGCGGTCATCTTGGCTTGGTGGGCAAGGGAATCATGTATGACTCCGGCGGCGTCAGCCTCAAGCCCAGCGACCCCATGCACCTGCTCATGAAAATGGACATGGGCGGCGCAGCGGCGGTCCTGGCCGTGTTCACGGCGCTCCGGGATCTGGGCTGCCAGGCAGCCGTCACCGGATTCCTGATGTGCACGGACAACATGCCCTCGGGCTCGGCCTACAAGTTGGGAGATGTCCTCACCACCCGCAGCGGGCTCACCATCGAGGTCAAGAATACCGACGCCGAGGGCCGGCTTGTGATGTGCGATGCCCTGACGCTGGCCATCGAGGACCAGGTGGACGGGATCGTTGACATCGCCACGCTCACCGGCAACGCACTCTTGTCCTTAGGCCAGCTCACCGCCCCGGTATTCGGGAACGAACAGCGCCTGGTGGACCGCGTGCTGGAGTCGGGAGCCCGTACCGACGAGCAGTTGTGGCAGTTGCCCTTGGAACGTGCCTACCGCCCTCAGCTGGACTCGGATGTAGCGGACATTTCCAACCTGGGAGGTCCCTACGCAGGGGCCACCACTGCCGCCCTGTTCCTGGCCGAGTTCGTCGGCGACACCCCCTGGGCCCACATCGATATCGCGGGAACCATGCAATCGGACAAGGACGATGTGTGGCGAAGCAAGGGAGCTACAGGGTTCGGTGCCCGCCTGCTGATTGACCTGGCGTTGGGATACTCGGCCGAATAACCGGGAACCGGTTCTGAGCACGAAAAAGGCCCTGACGCATCAGCGTCAGGGCCTTTTTGGCGTTGGGCAGTTATGCCTTCTTGCGGGTAAGCAGTCCCCAGATGATCAGGACGATCAGGGCGCCACCGATGGCCAGCAGCCAGGTGGAAAGCGACCAGAACTCGCTGATGCCCACGTTGAACAGAGCACTGCCGATCCAGCCACCCAGGAGTGCGCCAACGACGCCCAGGAGCAGCGTAGCGATCCAGCCCCCGCCCTGCTTGCCAGGCTTAATGGCCTTGGCGATGGCGCCAGCAATCAAACCCAAAACAATCCAACCGATGATTCCCATTTGTCATTCTCTCTTTCGTGACGAGGTCCCAGTTCGGCAGGTATCTTCCTTGCCTCTATCGACCTGATTGTTGGCTACCAGCTGAGCCGTCGGAGCATACCGACGGTCTGGCTGGCAGACGGCCTGCCGGCCGGGTTGGGGTCGGTCATGGCATGAAGCACCATGGACCAGCGACGCCGCACCGTGCCGGGAATTCGTGGTTCGCCAAGTGTCCTGGCCACCATTGACTCCAGCGGAGCACCAGGGAACGCTTTGGTTCCGGTCAAGCACTCCAGGGCAACCAGCCCCAGCGAATAGATATCGCTTGCAGACGTGGATTCTCCGCCGCACACTTCCTCGGGACTCAGGTAATGAGGAGTCCCGGACGAGGAGTTCGGGGCAGCCTGGCGTCCGTTGATGGCAATGCCGAAGTCAGTCAGTTTTGCGATGCCGGGACCCTTCGGATCAGCAGTAAAATCCACCAGGATGTTGCCGGGCTTGATGTCGTTATGGACTACGCCCCTGCGATGCAGGTGCGTCAATGCACGCGCAATCCCCGTCATCCATGCCACCGTCTGGACCTCGGAAGCAGGAGCCTGCTGCAGGATCCACCGCAGGTCCTTGCCCTCCACCAGATCCATGACCAGATAGTTACGGCGCGCGTCGTGTTCTCCCTCGAGTTCTTCGCGCCGGAGCTGGACACCACTGGAACCGAGCACACGGACGATGTTCTTATGCCGGAGGCGACTATGGATCTTCATCTCCCGGTCATAAGGAGCATCGTCACAAGTCCTGAAGATCTTCACCGCCACGGACGTGCCGGTTTCCAGGTCCAAAGCCTCGTTGACGTTGGCCTCGGATCCCCCGCCCAACGGGGCACCCAGGCGGTAACGTCCACCCAACACGATCTGCGCCTCGTCCACGCCGCGATCAGCACACTCTGCTCCGCGATCGGCGCGGACGGCAGGGGTGTCAAGCAACGTCATCGGAGGAGGGCTTCAATGTCGGCGGATGGTACCCCGGCTACCTCGGCAAGTGCACCCGGTTCAACTCCTGCCTGAACTGCCTTCCTGAAGGCCAGCTGCAGGGTGTTCTGGGCAATGGCCAGCTCGTGTTGCAGGCTTTGCCGGCGGAGGGCCGCTATCCAGACGCCACTCACTGGATCTACGGCGTCGATGTCCATCCGGAAGCCGCAACCGCAAGCCCATTCGGGCCAGATGGGCTCCACAGAGACCCACTTCATGGAATCGTAGGTGGGCCCTGCGGAGATCGCCATGTTGGCACCGCAGTGCATCGGGCCCATAGGCATTACCTGGTCCGTGTGTCCTTCCACGGCGGTCTCAACCACTGGTGTGGAGTCTGGTTCACGCAGGGCGACAGTCATCGTCGTCTTCTCTCACATCTAGATGGATAAGTAGCTTGGCTATCTAGTTATATGTGTACTTACTAAATAAGTCCAACTGAGATCAGGTCGCCATGCCATCAATCGCCCTCCGCATGCGCCTCAGGAAGTCCACCACGGTGGCGGAATCCTGCTCGCTGAGAGTGCCCGCAACCTCCATCATGCGGGCGTGCATATCGCCCAAAGTGCCACGGACTTCCTGGTCCGAACCTGCACTGGGGCGAAGGATCAGGGCGCGCCGATCCGTCGGGTGCGGCTCCCTGGTCACATACCCGGAGCGCACCAGGCGGTCCACCAGCGAGGTGATGGATGCGGAGGTCAACCCCAGCCGCACCGCCAACTCCTTCGGACCCACGTCCCGGCCTGACCGCTCCGCTTCAAGCAGGTATCGGAGCGCGAGCAGGTCGGTCTCGCCCATCCCCATGGATGCCCGGGTTCGACGCCGCATCTCGGCCTCCGCCGTGCGATAGTCCCTCAGTGCGTTCAGGACATCCACGGCGCCCATTCGCTTGCGACTTTCCAGCCCATACCAATAGCCCTGACGATCGCCGTTATCGTTCATTACCAATCCTTTGGTAGACATGTATCTCGCTTGTCTAACCAATTGATCCTAGGCGCTAAGGCACGGGTTCGCAGACCCGGGCCTGCCTAGGCCAAGGTGCGCGTGGTCCGGATCCGCCGCCACACTCCCGGAGCCACTACCACTGCAACACCGATCGCGGCACCAATGACGGTCTCCACGATGCGGTCCCGCAGGAGCAAACCCGGGTCAACCGGCGCGGCAAGCAGCGTGGCGATCAACGCCAGCGGAGTCACGAAAACCTGAGCCACAAAATACTGGCGGGCAATGAACATCTCCGCCCCGAACTGGCACGCGGCGATGACCAGGACCATGGCCCACGGCGCCGGATTGAGCCACAGGATTCCGGCCAAAAGCACCAACCCGATCACTGTTCCGGCGATTCTTTGGATACCGCGGCTCACCCTATGACGCGTGGAATGACCCACCAGAGGGACTACCGCCGCCACCATCGCCCAATACGTGTGCCCAAAGCCCAGCCGCTCCCCCACCAGGGTGGCAATGGTGCCGGCCAGGCCCGCTGCCACCAGGTAGCCGCCGCCTTCCAGCCAAATGGCCCGGCGCTCGGCAGTGGTGTGGCGGATGCGTGGTGGCCGCTTCCAGGGTGTCCGGTGGCTCTTGAATATGCGCGAGGACATCCCAATAAGCAGGCAGAAAACGGTGGTCAGGACCGATACCAACATGGCCTCCCAGAGGGGCGGCTGGGCGGCGATGGAAGCGATGGCAGCGAAGGCAAAAATATGAAAGAGAGAGCCGCCTGGCCGGAGCCGCCACGCAGCAACCACTACGGAGCAACCACCGGCCACCACAGTGGTAGCCGCGGTCAAAAGCCAAGAATATGCGGCGCCTTCCAAGCCCCAGGACTGTGCAACCCGCGCCATGAGAGTGGCAAGCAGGATCACCAAAAGCATGAAGCCGCCTGCGCGAAGCTGACTGCGGAAACGGACACTATGCGGCTCGTTGCGGCCATAGATTCCGGTAAACGCCCCAAATGAAGCAAACACCGCCAGATCCAGCCTGCCCAGCAACGTGAGGGTAATCAGCGGAACAAAAACACCAACGGCGCAGCGGAGGGCGGGATGGTGGTCCTTGTTTCCAGGACCCATCGTGAACAGTTCCGCTACAGCCTTCAAGGGGCGGCTCGCCTTTCGTCGCAGGATCAAACGTCCGACGGCGGCACTGGCGTCCGCTCCCAAGATTACGCTCCGACCGCCGCGCTACTCCCGAATTGCGCACAGATAGTGCCCCTCATCACGATTGAGGGGCACTATCCGTGCGCACTGTCCCGACACAAACGGCGGGCTTAGAACCTCGAGGTTGCGGCGCTGGTGAACTTGGCGGTGGAGAGCGCGTTGCCGGCGATATCCGTCAGCCCGGATGCCGGAGTAAAGGCAGCGTTGTCTGCGCTCTGCATTGACGAGATCGGGTTCCCTGACACCAGCGCACCCAGGGTGATGGTGATGGTCTTGGCCGTGGGGTTCCACTCCAGCACCGATGCATTGGTGCTGGTTCCCCGGTATGTGAGCGTTTGCGAGGTGTAGTTGCCTCCAAGATCCACGGTGCCCAGTTTGAGGGTGGAGCAGCCAGTGGCAGTAACGCTGAGGACGTCTGCCGACGTGACCGAGACAGTCACCTGGTTGTCGCCGTCAAGTGTTTGTGTGGTGGTGTCATCGGTCCAAGCAGTGCACATCTTGCTCGCGTCCAGGGCTTCGGAGAAGGTCAGGGTCACCGTGTCGTCACGTTCGATTCTGCCAATCAGGCTCCCACCGTTGCTGAGCTGCACGTTGGTGACCGTTGGAACGGTGGTGTCCTTGACGGATGTCGCTGTTCCGGGGATCCCCGTGTTTCCGGCCGCATCGGTTGCTCGGGCGGAGTAGGTGATTGTTCCGGCGTTGAACGTGGTCAGATTCAGTGTGGTGGCGGACCACGCTCCGGATCCATTCGCTGTGCGGGTCTGGGTGACGGTGTGTGCGGCACCGGCGTCCGTTACCGTCAACACCACAGTGGAGTTGGCTTCTGCCGTGCCGGAGACGGGGACGTTGGACACGTTGCCGGTGGTCACGTAAGCCGGTGCGGTGACAACAGGAGCGCCAGGGGCGGTTGCATCCACCACTGAGCCAGTGCTTCGGAGGCTTTCAGTCCCTTGCCACAAGGAAAGCATCGGTGTGACCGCGTAGTACCACGTGCCGCTTGGCGCCGTATCCGTGCAGCTCAGCACAACCACAGTGCCGGTGCACGTTCCGGCCGCCGGGATCCTGGTGCCGCCCGTGGCGGAAGCATAGCGGGCGATGCTGTACCCGGTGGCAGACCTGCCTGCCGTCGTCGTGCTTGCCGTCCAGGTGACCGTCACGCTGCCGGCAAGGCCGACGACGGCACCCGGCTTGGCGCCCTGGTTGACGGTGTCCGCCTTGGCCGCCGCGAAGTTGCTGGTGCTTACCGTGCTCCAGAACGCGCTGGCGGCCGGCCCTCCCCAGGTGACCAGGAGAATGCCCACCACGATCACCACGATGCGGTTCCAACGTCCCATGGTGACGGACGGGGCGGGATGCCGGCCCTCGGACGTGCGACGCCGGTTCACTTGTGGGCCTCCAAGGCGACGGGGATGCGGAATTGGGCACCCTGACAGGCGGAGAGCGATTCGGTGCTCATACTCGCTGCCCCTGGGAGCGTCAGCAGGATGGAGGAGTTCGGCTGGATGGTAACCGGCGGGCTGATCGGAACGGGCGGCGGAGTGAAGGTCACTCCTGTGGTGGTGCAGCCGGCATGGGCCGCGTCCGCCGTGATAGCTCCGTTGGCCGTCAATCCGTAGATGGTGACGGCATGGGCGTTGGGGTTGGTGGCCCTGAGGATCACATCGGCCGTACCGCCGGGAACAAGGGTGTTTTGCGGAGCGTCCCCCGCAATCAGAGCGTCCACAAGGACTGCCTGCATGGTCCCGTTGCTTGCCGAACCTGCGCCGATGCCGGTGCTCGTCCAGTACGCGTAAGCAGAGCCCGCGCCGCCCAGGATGCAGAGCGCCACGGTGGCAGCCGCTGTCCGGGCGAGTCGGCCTGTGCGGGGAGTACGCGGAGTCCGGTGGGTCGTGTTCATGTCAGCTCGCCTGTCCCGTCCCAGAGAAGGTGAGTTCCAGGGTGGCGCCCTTGCAGCCGTCCTGGAGCTGCAGGGTGTCCAACATGCTGATGCGGGGCCAAGCCAGCTGCGGAAGCCCCAAAGCGGACAACGAGGTTGATCCTGGCTTGATGTCGATGGGGTAGCTGCCGGTGAATTGGGTGACGTTGTAATCCGCGCTGCTGCAAGGGAGCCCGGCCGCCACGGCCGCGGGCGTTCGAACCACGTTGCTGATGGACGCGGACAACTGGGTCACCGTGATGTTTTTGTTCTCCGGGTTGGAGATCTGCAGGTCCAAAGGGAGGGACAGCCCTGGCGCCAACGGACCCTGCAAGGAACCGGAGACGCCAAAGTTTCGCTTCACTTCCTTCACCTGCAACTGCGCCTTCGCGGCGTTGGACTGAATGCTGCCGCTGGTGCCCGTCACCGTGATCTCGGATTTCCCGGCGGGCGTGGTGGGACTCGTGCTGAGGGTCAACGTCACCTTCGCCGAGCTCCCGGAGGAGAGGACCAGCGACGACGGCCGCCATGCCGCCGTCGTACCCGACGGCAGGCCCGTTGCAGAGAAGGCGACCGACCCGGAAAAGCCCCCACTCGAGGAGACCGTGGCCTCGAACGCTGCCGACTGGCCTTGATCCAGGCTGCGGCTTGATGGCGAGAGGGCCAGCAAAATACCCACCGTTTCTTTGGCTCCGGCGGCCTTCCCTGCGCCCGGCCCTCCGCTGGCACCCAGGGATGCCACTGACGCCAGGACAACCAACAACGTGAGGAGCGCAGCCTTGACCGCCGTTCCCGCACCACCCAACGGCATCCGCATGCGTACTGGATGGGGTTGCATGGAGCCTCTTTTCGGACGGGCGCTTCTGGGCGGGAGAAAGCTTCACGCCGGGGACCACCACTCGCACAGTGGCCCCCGGCAAGGTGGCACTACTGGCTGGCGACGTTGACGGTGACGATCGCTGACTTGCAGGCGTCCTGGTTGACCGTGCCGCTGTCGTTGAACTTCAGTGTTCCGCTGCCCACTGAGGTGCCCGTGGTGTTGGCGGCGACCAACGTGTTGGTGGTGACCGCGGTGACGTCGAACCAGGCGGGGAGGCAGCCGGCCACGTTGGTGGTCACGTTCGCGCTGAGGGCTCCCACCACGGTGCCCGACGTCGTGGAATTGTCGGCGGTGTACGCGACAGAAACCTGGTTGCCCGGGGCGAGTCCGCCGGCAAAGGTGGCGTGAAGCGTGACCGTTCCGCCGCCGGCCGAGTTCGTAGCCGAGCCACTGCCGGAGCCCGTGGTGGTCCAGTAGGCGTAGGCAGCGCCGCCGCCGACAGCCACCAAGGCCACGCCAGCAACCGCTGCTGTGATCCGGCTCTTCTTCGAAAGTTTGCGCATGGTAAGACTCCTTGGTTGATCGATGTACCGGGGAGCCGCAGCGCAACCCCCAGCATCCGTCCGTTGCTGGCGGATGAAGCGATGCCCCCAATGGTTCAACCAGCGGAGGAGCCGTGGCTACTCTTGGATGTACGCCTCTTTTGCGTCCGACCAAGGGGTCGGAAATACGCCTTTCGGGCACCGGAGTACTCAGTTTTCAGGGTCCGACCACTTGGATGTGAGGCGGTTCAACCGGCTGGGCGCGGCTCCGTGTACTCACTGTGGGAACGCTGCCATCCGGACCGAATCAACGCTGCCCACCACGCTTGTTCGTGGGGCCTGCGCAAACATTGTGCTCTTCTTGAGCCAAAACTGCGCTGGCGTTCGATGATGACGGAGTCATGACGTGGGCACCGCGGTTGAAGGCACAGCGGTTGAAGGCACAGCGCTGCACGGCACAGCAGCTGAATGCACCACCGCTGAAGGCACAGCGCTGCAAGGCACGACGGCGGCCGGTCGCCCTGTGGAGGCAACCAACCGCCGTCGTGGTTGGAGTCTGGCGTCCTAGGGGCGCGCGGAGCGGGTGTGGGGTGGCTGTTAGCTGTGGGCGGCCAGGATGGTGGAGGCTTCCTGGCGGGTGGAGCCGGAGGACTCGATGTGGGCCAGGGCGGCGGGGATTTCCCAGCCCTTCTTGCGCATCGCGGTGGCCCAGAGTCGGCCGGCCCGGTAGGAGGAACGGACCAAGGGGCCGGACATGACGCCGAGGAAGCCGATCTCCTGGGCCTCGTTTTGGAGGTCCACGAACTCCTGCGGCTTGACCCACCGGTCCACCGGGAGGTGCCGTTCGGACGGGCGCAGGTACTGGGTGATGGTGATCAAGTCACAACCGGCAGCGTGCAGGTCACGCAACGCTTCGGAGATTTCCTCGCGGGTCTCGCCCATGCCCAGGATCAGGTTGGACTTGGTCACCATGCCCAGGTCCCGGCCCTGGGTAATGACGTCCAGGGAGCGCTCGTACCGGAACGCCGGACGGATCCGCTTGAAAATCCTGGGTACGGTCTCTACGTTGTGCGCGAACACCTCGGGCTTGGAATCACAGATCGCCGCGATGTGCTCGGGCTTGCCGGAGAAGTCAGGGATCAGCAACTCCACCCCGGTGCCCGGGTTCAGTTCGTGGATCTTCCGGACCGTTTCGGCGTACAACCAGACACCCTCATCGGCCAGGTCATCACGGGCCACGCCGGTCACCGTGGCGTACCGCAGCTGCATCGCCTGGACGCTGCGGGCCACCTTGGTGGGTTCGAACATGTCCACCGGGGAGGGTTTACCGGTATCGATCTGGCAGAAATCACAGCGCCGGGTGCACTCGGACCCGCCGATCAGGAACGTCGCTTCCTTGTCTTCCCAGCACTCGAAAATGTTCGGGCACCCGGCCTCTTCACAAACCGTGTGCAGGCCTTCCTTCTTCACCAGGTTCTTGAGCTGGACAAACTCAGGACCCATCTGGACCTTGGCCTTGATCCACTCAGGCTTACGTTCAACCGG
>NZ_FNNR01000027.1 GCF_900106835.1 Arthrobacter sp. cf158 | reverse complement strand
TACTGCACCCGGGAGGGTGTGGGAGAGTAGGACACCGCCGGACAACCATTCACGAAGAGCCCCGACCACCACGGCCGGGGCTCTTCGCATTTAACGGTCCGCCGCATGCAACCCCTGAAGAAGGCCCCCCACCAACGTGGAGGCCTTCTCTTCGTTAAGGCCCATGGTGCAATGCCCCCAGGCCGTGCTAGCTTTTCAGGTGATCGTGAACCATCCGCAGGAGGTGAGACCCATGAATGCAGTATCCCCATTGGGCTCTCCAGGTTGTCCACGATCCCGCGACTGAAGTAGTCGCCGTCGGGAGCCCCTAAGCCGCATGACGCGAAAGGCAACTCCCATGCAAACAAAACCTTCTTCAGCGATACGTGCCACTGCAGCAGCAGTGCACGGATCATCCATTTCCAATCAGTATCCGGGTCCGCTTACAGCCGCGCTCACTTCACGTTCCCCGGAAGGCCGCGCGTTGGTCCTCGGGGGCGGCGGTTCCACCGGCAATGCGTGGCTTATTGGCGTCGTGGCCGGTCTTTTCGACGCAGGCCTTGATGTCGCAAAGGCTGACCTGATCATTGGCACATCTGCGGGTGCCACCGCAGCAGCGCAGATAGTCGCTGCTTCACCTCGTGATCTGTTTGCTGCCACCCTCGCGCCGATACCAGGGGCCCAGCGCCGCCCGCGCGGGAATGGTCCCGGATCTGGTCAGGCCGGCGCAGTGGTGGACCATCTGACGCGGATGAACCGCATTGTTGCCGGCTCGTCAGACGCGACCGACATGCGTCGCAGAGTGGCCAAGGCTGCACTGGAACTGGACGCGGATTCGGACGATTCCTGGAGTGGGCAGTGGCGCTCAACTGTTGCCGCGCGGCTCCCGCAGCAGGATTGGCCTGAGCAGGAGGTGCTCATCACGGCTGTCGACGCCCGCAGCGGCGAGGCTGTCGTGTTTGATCGCAGGAGTGGCGTTGCCTTGGTGGACGCAGTGGCAGCCAGCTGTTCCAGCGGCCGGCCCTACAGGATTGGGGACGACAGGTTCATTGATGGCGGTTTCCGCTCGAATGCCGAAAACGCAGATCTGGCAGCCGGCTACGGCAGGGTGCTGGTCCTGTCACCTTTCAGCGGCAGATCCCTTCAACCAGTGGAGTGGGGCATGCACCTGGGTACCCAGGCTGATGCTCTACGCGCAGGCGGCAGCACAGTGGAGACGATCTTTCCCAACGCAGAGAATGACCACATGTTCGGCGCAGATGCCATGAACATTGCACTGCGACCGGCCGCCGCCCAGGCCGGCTACGAGCAAGCGGGACTACTTGCCGGAAGACTGATCGATCTCTGGGGCTGACCACACCGAGGGGCTCCCAACAAGGTGGGAGCCCCTCGAAATAACTCCCGCGCTTCCGGTGGCATTTTGTGTGTGGTTTCACCGCCTTCGCGGCGGTCCATGTCAGGGAGTGACGGCATAGCCTTCCCAGTCCAGGAACGCGCCGGGACAGTGCTTGCACCGAGCTGGCCACCGAACCAGGGATTAGGTGGGCTGGCAGCTGCGCCTTCAAAGCGTCCCTGAACCTATCAGGTGTTCGACGGCGGTGTGGTGGGGGTTTTGGGGG
>NZ_FNNR01000018.1 GCF_900106835.1 Arthrobacter sp. cf158 | reverse complement strand
CTCACCACCGACACCACCAACGGCCTGCAACTGACCATCGAAAACTGCAGTGTTGCCTGGACCGGAACCGCGGCCCCCTACAGCTGCGCGGGCACCAAAACCACCGTCCTGGCCACCGGACCGGTCATCGCAGCGAACAAGGCCCTGAACAACCTGACCTCCCTGACCTCGACCAAAACCGACAACCTCAAAGTCACCACCACCTTCCCCACCACCGCCGGAGACACCTTCCAAGGCGCCACCTCCACCATCGGGTTCTCCTTCACCGGCACCCAACGCACCGAAACCACCAAATAAACACCACCCAAACTTCGCCGGGTCTGATCGGATTCACTACCCCAGCCCGATCAGCCCCGGCGGCACATCTTCAAAGAACCACACCAGGAACCAAGGCAGTAAAGGAGGGCGATCATCATGACCACGCGGAACAGTTTCCTTCGCGCCCTGGTGATCGCCGCCGTCGTGCTTCTTGGTCTCATCGCAGCACCCACCGCAGCGTTGGCCGCATTTACTGACACCGAACGCGCCACCCCGCAGTTCACTGCCGCGAGCCTCGCGGCCCCTGCCGCCGCCAACGTGTCCATGGCCTGCTCGTTCGGCATCCGCGCCACGGTCACCGTCAATTCCTTCAGCACCGTGGCCAACGCCAACTACCACGACATCAAAATCTTCGACCGCTCCGGCAATCTGGAATTCACCGGCGACCTCAGCAAGGCTGCCGGCAAGACGTACACGTCCGGCTACGAGGTCATCGGCACCTGGAGCTACGAAATCCGCGGCTACTACAAGGTTCCCGGCACCTCCAACACCTGGACCGGCAAAGTCCTCAAAGGCACGCTCAGCTGCTGACGTCAGCGGACGGCGGCCAGGGCGTCGTCGTAAATCGCCAGAGCCTGGCGTACTTCTTCGGGGGTCACGACGGCGGGAGGAACCACGTGCACGCGGTTGTCGGCGATGAAGGGCAACAGTCCGCGGTGGAGCAGTTCCGCCTTGAGCTTGCCCATGAACGCGGCAGTGACGGGCGCGCGGGTTTCGCGGTCTTCCACCAGTTCGAGGGCCCAGAAAACGCCACGTCCGCGGACTTCACCGATGACGTTGTGCTTGGCGGCGAGGGCATTCAAGCCTGGCTCAAGGTGGTCGGCACCGATGCGTGCGGCGTTCTCAACGATGTTCTCTTCCTCGAAGGCTTCGATGGAGGCAACGATGGAGGCTGCAGCCAAGGGATGCCCGGAGTAGGTCAGGCCGCCGGGGAAGACGCGGTCATCGAAAGCCCGGGAGATCTCTTCCGAAATGATGACACCGCCCACGGGAACGTAGCCGGAGTTGACGCCTTTGGCGAAGGTAATGAGGTCCGGGCGGACATTGAAGGCATCCAGGGCGAACCAGTCCCCGGTGCGTCCAAAGCCAGCCATGACTTCGTCCAGGATGAGCACGATTCCATGCTGATCGCAAAGTTCGCGGACTCCTTCCAGGTAGCCCTGCGGCGGCAACAGAATCCCGGCCGTACCTGGGACCGTCTCCAGGAGAACCGCGGCAACGGATTGAGGCCCTTCGAGTTCGATGGTCCGGCGCAGGTGCTGCAACGCGCGCTCGGCTTCCTGCTGCGGGGTTTCCGCCCAGAACTCGGAGCGGTAAAGGTACGGCCCGAAGACATGGACGTGTCCCCGGGAGTATTCGTTGGGGATACGGCGCCAGTCTCCCGTGGCCACGATCGCGGCGCCAGTGTTGCCGTGATACGAGCGGTAGCGGGAGATGATTTTGTCCCGACCGGTGTGGAGCCGGGCCATGCGAATCGCATTCTCGTTGGCGTCCGCACCACCGTTGGTGAAGAACACCTTGTCCATGGTGGACGGGGCGTGGGACAGGATCTTTTCCGCTGCCGTTGCCCTGGTCAGGTTGGCGTGCGCAGGAGCCACTGTGGTGAGGGTATCCAACTGCTGCTTGATGGCTTCGATGAGGCGGGGGTGCTGGTGGCCAATGTTGGTGTTGACCAACTGGCTGGAAAAGTCAAGGTACGTCCTGCCATCGTGATCCCACACTGTGCTGCCGGATCCACCGGCAATCGCCAAAGGTTTCAATGCTTTCTGGGCTGACCATGAGTGGAAAACACTGGCGGTGTCCAGCGAGGCGACGTCGGCGCTGGAAGCAGCCGTGGCGGTCCGGGTGGGAGACATTGGAGGGTCCTCTCGAAAGGGTGGGGCTTTCCTCCATCATGGGATTCACCGCCCACGAACACCTCTGGACATTTGTATAGTTAGCCGGGTGTGGAACTACGTTTTTCCAAGGAGCCCCTGACCATGCCGCCCACCATTAGCGCGATCCTGCACAACAGTTCGCTCAACCTGAGGTTGGTTGAGCCCGGAGCCGCGGATCCCGCTCTGCAAGCCCCCGTCTCCTGGGTGCACAGCTCTGATTTGGATGACCCCACGCCCTTCCTGGACCCCGGGCAACTGCTGCTGACGGACGGCACGCAGTTTTCCGTCAGCGACTCCACGGATTCTCAGTACAGCGACTACGTGCAGCGGCTCGTCAACCACGGGATCAGCGGGCTGGGTTTTGCCACCCAGGTAATCCATGGCGTCCTGCCGCAGGGCTTGAAGGACGCGTGCAGCCACCATGGCCTGCCCCTGCTGGAAGTGCCCGACCGGACTCCCTTCATTGCGATTATCCGCTTCGTAGCGGATTGGCTCGCCAAGGAACAGCACGCGCGGTCCGAGTGGTCCCTCCAAGCACAACGGGCCATCGCCAGGGCCGCGCTCAGGCCCGACGGGCTCCGATCGATTCTGGCCGAACTGGAACGCCAGCTGCATGGGTGGGTGGCGTTGTTCGACGCCGCCGGAAACCACATCCTGATGCCCAACAACCGCCCCATACCCTCGGCGTTGATGCCTGGTGTGCAGGAGGCGGTCGCCAAGGCGCTGGGCCAGGGTTCGCGGTCAGTAACCCAGTTGACGGTCGACGGCGAACAGGTCACCTTGCAAACGCTGGGGCGGCGGCACTACCTGCGGGGTGTCCTTGTTCTCGGGGCGATTGAGCCCTTGGATCCGGCCCGCACAGACATCATCAACAGCGTTATCGCGTTGGCCAGCCTGGCGCTCGAGCAAACACGCACCCTGGATACCGCCCGCCGCCACCTTCGGGCAGGCGTCTTCGAGCAATTGCTGGCTGGAGGCATCGACGTCGCGGAACGAACCGCCCGCCAGGTCTGGGGAAGGCTGCCGGCAGAGCCCCTGGTGGTGACGGTGGCTCATCAACCGGGACAGGGACAGAACCTGCTCGAAGCCCTTGAATTGTTGTCAGACGATCACCGCGGAGCGGTCTTCTATGCCCAACGGAACCAGAATGTGGTGATCCTGGCGGGCGCCACCCTTCAGGACAAAGTGACCCAGCTCTTGGAGAGGTACGGGGCCACAGCCGGGGCCTCCGGCACCACCACCTTCGCCAATCTGGCCCAGGGGCTGAAGGAAGGGGAACGCTCCCTTCAGCGGGCCGTGGAGTTATCCCGGGCCTTCGTGGCCTTCGACGAGATTTCGGAAGGCGGCATGTTGGGCTTGCTGCGCCGCGACGAAGCCGGCTCCGTGGCAACGCGGCTGATCGAACCACTGGCAAAGCACGACGAATCGGAGCAGACACAGCTTCTACCGACAGTGACCGCCTGGCTGGCAAACAACTGTGTTTGGGACCGCACGGCCAAAGAGCTGGGGATCCACCGGCACACGCTCCGCAACAGGATCGACGCCGCCGGCACCGTCCTGGGCCTCAACTTGGACAGTCTGCGCGACCGGCTGGAACTGTTCGCCGCCGTCGAGTTTTTGGAAAAGCGTTAGCCAAAAACCGACGAAAGGTGAGAGAGCGTCCGGTAGAAACCGACGCTCTCTCACCTATCGGCGCCAAACTACCGACGCTCTCTCACCTATCGTTAGTTCTGGGGGAACCCCAGGTTGATGCCGCCGTGGCTGGGGTCGAGCCAGCGTGAGGTGATGGCTTTCTCGCGGGTGAAGAACTGGAAACCCTGCATCCCGTAGGCCTTGGAGCTGCCGAAGATGGAGTCCTTGAAACCTCCGAAGGAGTAATAGGCCACCGGCACCGGGATGGGCACGTTGATGCCCACCATCCCCACCTCAACCTCGGATTGGAAACGACGGGCAGCGCCGCCGTCGTTCGTGAAGATCGCTGTCCCGTTGCCGAAGGCGCCGGAGTTGATCAAGTGCAGTCCCTCTTCGTAGCTCTTCACGCGGACCACGGCCAGGACTGGGCCGAAGATCTCCTCGGTGTAGACGCGAGAGGTAACCGGGACGTCGTCGATCAGTGTGGGGCCGAGCCAGAAGCCGTTCTCGTCGCCATCGACGGTGACGCCGCGGCCGTCCACGACAACGTTGGCGCCGTCTTCGATGGCGACGTCGATGTACGAGGCCACTTTGTCGCGGTGCTGCCGGGTGACCAACGGGCCCATATCGCAATTGCGGCGGCCATCGCCGATCTTCAGCGTGGACATACGGGCGGTGATCTTCTCGATCAGCGCATCGGCAACCGGCTCGACGGCAACCACCACGCTGATGGCCATGCAGCGCTCACCTGCGGAACCGAAACCGGCGTTGATGGCGGCGTCGGCGGTCAGTTCGAGGTCGGCGTCGGGCAGGACCAGCATGTGGTTCTTCGCCCCACCCAGGGCCTGGACGCGCTTGCCCTTGCGGGCTGCGGTCTCGTAGATGTACTGGGCGATCGGGGTGGAGCCGACGAACGAAATCGCCTTCACGTCCGGGTGCTCCAGGAGCCCGTCCACTGCTTCTTTATCGCCGTGCAGGACGTTGAAGACGCCGTCCGGAAGTCCAGCCTCGGTGAAGAGGGCAGCGAGCCAGTTGGCCGCCGTCGGGTCCTTTTCGCTCGGCTTCAGGACAACAGTGTTGCCGGCGGCGATGGCGATCGGCAGGAACCACAGAGGCACCATGGCGGGGAAGTTGAACGGGCTGATGATGCCGACAACGCCCAGCGGCGCCTTGGTGGAGTAGACGTCGACGCCGGTGGAGACGTTCTCTGAATGCTCGCCCTTGATGAGGTGCGGGAAGCCTGTGGCCAGTTCCACGACCTCCTGGCCTCTGGTGATTTCACCGAGGGCATCGGAGACTACCTTGCCGTGCTCCGAGGTGATGATCTCTGCCAGTTCGCCTTTGCGCTGGTTCAGCAGCTCCCGGAAGCGGAAGATGATCTGCTGGCGCTTGGTGATGGACATATCGCGCCAGGCGGGGAACGCCTTGTGCGCGGAGGCGATGGCCGACTCGATATCCTCGGCGTTCCCGAGATTCACAAGTTTTGTTTCCCTGCCCAAGGCGGGATCGAAGACGGGAGCCGTCCGATCCCCGGCCGACGGCGACTCAGCGCCTCCGATCCAGTGCGGGACCACCTGAAGCTGGTTGATTTCAGTCACTGCATTCTCTTTTCTGACGGCGGATCGATGTGCGAAGCATCTGCCCCCACCGTAGGGAAAGGACCGACAGCAGCTGGCACTACATTGAGCGAAAAATGAGTAGCTGAGTAGACATATGTCCACACCCAAGGAGAGGGTCAGCATCCCTGGCTATACAACTCGGGTGCCAGAATCCCGGCAACCAGGTGCCGCAGGTAGCCACCCCCATCACCAAACGGACAACCTGTCATGACAAGTTGGCCATGGTCCATTTGCCCGTCATTCATCAGGCGTCCCTACATTCTGAGGGTCATCACACCCCTTTGAGTGAAAGGTTCCATCATGTCTTCCCCCAGTCGCCGCTCTGCAATCGCGGCATCCCTCGCAGGACTGGCCACCATCGGCGCCACCGCCGCCGTCGCATCTCCAGCACAGGCCACCGGGAACGGGCACGGCAGCAACCGTCCCTCCGGAAAGGCCACAGTTTTCACCGTTATCAGCGATATCCAGGGAGATTTGGGCGACTTTGACCTGGCGCTGAAGGACATCGAAAAGACCAACCCCAGCAAGCGAAGCGCCGGTTTGGTGGTGAATGGAGATATCACCCCACGGGGATACGACTTTGAGTACCAGGCCGTGCGCAAGGTACTGGACGCCAATACACATGCCGCCAACGTCCATTGGGCAATCGGCAACCACGAGTTCTATGTTCCCAAGTACTCCAACCCCGCCACGCTTGCCCAAGCCACCTGGCCCAATGGCACCACCGAAGCGTCCCTCTTCCAGAGTTTCTTCACGTTCACGGGCCGGGACAAGGTGTACACCGAAATCGACCTCGGCGGCGTTCCCGGCCTGATCCTGGGCACTGAAAAGTACATGCACTACCACGACACAACACTCTGGGACGAGGTGTGGCTCAGCGAGGAACAGCTCAGCTGGTTTGAGCAGCGGCTGGCCTACTGGGACCGCAAAGGCCAGCCCGTCATGGTCTTCACCCACCACCCGTTCCCGGACACCGTTTCCGGAACCCGCAACAACCTCTACAAGAAGGATTACCTGCAGGTTGACCGGCTGCTGGGCATTCTTGGCAAGTACAAGAACGTCTTCGTCTTCACCGCCCACACGCATTGGGCACTTCAGCTGGCTGACTGGGAAGTGCGCCGGACAGTTCCCGGCACCGGCAACCTCCAGGGCTTCCAGGTCATCAATACCGGTGCTGTTCAGACGCTTTGGGAGGACAACGGCGCGGGCGGCGAGCGCGCCCTCGACGGCCGTGAAGCCAGCGGACTGCAAGTGGAGGTCTACAACGACTGCGTTGTGATTAAGGCCCGCGACTACCGCCGGGGCGAATGGATCAAGGAAGTCCAGATACCGCTGTTCTAGCTGCTACAGCCCATGGGCGGACACCTGGTTCTACGCCAACCCGGTGTTCATCGACGTCACCGGATGATGCCCAGTTCCTCGAGCCGGGCCGACATCCCGGCACCGTCCGGAGCGTAGATCCAAGGCACGCCGGGGGTGGGCTGGCCCCCGGTCTTGGACCGTCCACCTGCGAGCACGGCTTCTCCGGCGGAGAGTTGGCGGATGGCGATGGCCCTGACGTTTTCCGGGTGGCGCTGGGCAAATTCGGAGTAGATGGCTTCGTCGTGTTGCCCGTCGTCGCCCACCAGCAGCCACTTGATGTGGGGGAACTCCTCCGCGAGGCGTTCCAGCGATTTCCTCTTGTGTTCCTGGCCGCTCCTGAACCAGCGGTCGGGAGTGGGGCCCCAATCAGTGAGCAGCTTGGGACCGGCGGGGTACAGATTGCGGGACAGGAAACGCGACAGGGTTGGGGCTACGTTCCAGGCGCCGGTGGACAGGTACAGCACGGGGGCAGAGGGTGCTGTCCGGGCGATCCGCTCGTACAGCACGGCCATGCCCGGCGTCGGCGTCCTTGCGTGCTCATTGAGCACAAAGGTGTTCCAGGCGGCGAGGAAAGGACGCGGCAGGGCCGTCACCATGACGGTGTCGTCAATATCGGACACCACGCCGAAGTCCGCGTCGTCCGCCACGATCTCCACCGGAGCCTCCACCACGGAGGACTCCCCTGACTGCAGGGTGATGGTGTGCCACCCGGCGTCGAGGGCCACTGGGACCCGAACGTCCACCACGCCTCCGCGGTCGGCAACCACATCATGAACGACGCCGGCAATGGTCACCTTCACGGCTGCATGCGCCACGGGGGCACTGGTGAAGTTGCGCCAACCGCGCATGCTTTCCTGCAGCGGTTTGGCGTGGCCTGCGGCGTCGCGGGGATCGCTGCGGACCACGCGCGCCAGGACCCGGACCCAGGAGGTGGAGCCGTAGCCGGTGTAAGGAATCACGGTCTCCACCCGGCCACGCCGGATGGCCAGGCGGGTCTGGAAACCCAGCCACGCGTCGTCGAGCCTCATGGCGAGGTGGCGGCGTCCGTTGGCCGCGGGTTTGGGGCCGCCACTTTCAACGGCGTCGGACTGGGGGCGCGGTTTCATGGGACGGGGAGACATGGGTCCAGTCTTCCACGGTCAACCCGCTACAGCAGAGCGCCCATCCACTTCATCAGGTACGGCATGGCCTCCAGCGCCACTGTCGCATGGGTGGCGTCAGGCAGGACATGGGATTCGACGGCGGTCCCGCCTTGCGTCTGGGCCGCGACGTACGCGGCGGTAATTTCCGGCCGGACCAGGGTGTCCTTTGCGCCCTGGGCTACAAAGAGCGGGACGGGCACGGGAACCTGGGCCGGAGTGTTCTCCGCCAAGAGTTGGCTCCAGCCGGGTTTCGTGGTGGGATCACCCGTGACGAATGCCCCGATCAGGGGATTCGCCATGGTGTGCAGCTCGCTGTTCTGGCCAAGGAGACAGAGCTCCGCCATCCTGGGAGCAGCCGCAGCGCCGGCCGCCGTGAGGACGGAGGCGAGTGGATTACCCGGCAATCGTGACGCGTAGGCCTCGGCGTACGAGGTAAAGGCGTAAGCACCGATGGTGACTCCTGAAACGTCCCCGATGTCTGCGCTGAGGAGGGCACCCAGGTTGGTGGCGGGGGCGGCCACCGCAACCCCGGCGATGGTCAATTCCGGGGCGTAGCTTGCTGCCCGCTGGGCGGCGAAGAGCGAGGCGTGCCCGCCCTGGGAGTGACCCCACAGCACCACGCGGTCGCTGGCGCCGGCTCCCTCAATCAGCCGGGCTGCGCGGGCAATGTCCAGCACGTTGGCGGCTTCCGTGGCACCGATGAGGAACGACGGCGGACCGGCGATGCCCATCCCGGCATAGTCGGTGGCCACCACCACGTGGCCTGCGGCAAGGAGATCAGACAGGCCCTCAATGAAGACGACCGGCGCTATTCCGCTGGAGGGAGCGCACCTCGGGGCCGTTCCCGTGGTGGGATGCGCCCACGACACCACGGTGCGGGTACCGTCGGCGGCAGGAGCGCTGGGGGCGATGACGAGTCCCGACACCAGGGCGTCCGAGCCGTTGACGTCGGTGGAGTGATACAGGATGCGCCAGGCGGTGGCTCCTTCCGGTGCGCCCACCACCACTTCCTGACGGAAGATCGTCCCGGGAGCAGCCGGGCCCGGAGCGGGGGTCGGTGCGATGTAGAACGGAGCTACCGCGGGTTGAACGGCAGCGCCCTCCCCGACGCGGACACCGAAGTCGATCAAACGTGCGGCTCCCGGCGCCACCCCGATTCCCACAACGATGAGCGCGGCCAGGAGAACCCTCCGGAAGATGGTGCGTCGGCGGGAGCCCTTGTGATGTTCCGGGGATGGTGCCCGCCCTTCAGCCATAGTGGCCCTCAATCCGGTGTAGGGAGCTGTACCGAGAAATATAGGGCTCGGACCAGAGCGAGGCCAGAGGCCGCGTGGCGTCTACGCCTTAGCCGCAGCCTTCCGTCGTTCGCGCGTTGACGTAGCGCGGGTCACGTCCTATGCTTTATGAATCGATTCAAGATGTAACCTTCCTCACGCTGAATGAGCATCACATTGTTCAGTCTTGGATGGGAAGAGCACTTGTTCCTTGCCAACGACGACATAGGAGTTCAGCCGCAATGACCGTGATGCACGGGAGGGATGTTCCCTCCACACAGGACGAGGCGACCGGCCACAAGGACCCGAGGAAAGCCGCCATGAGCGGCTGGATCGGCAGCGCGCTGGAATACTACGACTTCGCCTTGTACTCGCTGGCCGCAACACTCCTCTTCCCCACCATCTTCTTCCCCACCGAGAACGCCACTGTTGGCATCATCGCGTCGCTGGCCACGTACGCCGTCGGGTACGTTTCCCGCCCGCTCGGCGCCGTGGTCCTGGGCGCCTACGGTGACCGGCACGGGCGCAAGAAGGTGCTCGTCTTCGCGATGCTCCTCATGGGCTTCGCTACCTTCGCCGTGGGGCTCCTGCCCACCTACGGCCAAGTGGGGCTGCTTGCTCCCGTCCTCCTGGTGATCCTTCGCTTGATCCAGGGTTTCGCCGTCGCAGGCGAACTCGGTGGTGCCAGCGCCATGATCGTGGAGCACTCCCCCGACGCCAAGCGCGGCTTCTTCGCGAGTTTCAGCCTGCAGGGCACGCAGGTGGGCTCTATCCTCGCAACAGCCGTCCTGATTCCGCTGGCGGCACTCCTTCCGGATGAGCAGTTCCACTCGTGGGGATGGCGGTTGCCGTTCCTGCTCAGCGCCGTGGTGATTATTGCCGGCTACGTCATCCGCAGGCGAGTGCAGGAACCGCCCGCGTACCTGGCCCAGTCCGACGTCGCCGGCACCAAACGCCGCTTCCCGCTGGTAGACCTCCTGCGCACCCACCCGTGGGTCCTGGTCCGCTGCGTCGTGATGACCTTCACCAATGTCATCGGCATGGCCACGCTCATTTTCGGCGTATCTTTCGCCACGCAGAAGGGCTACGGGATCGGCTTCTCGAGCAGCGAATTCCTCTGGGTAACCATGGCCGCCAACGTGGCCGCCGTGGTGACCATCCCGGTTTTCGGCGCTTTGTCCGATCGGATCGGAAGGCGCGCGCTCATGGTGGCCGGCGGGATCGCCGGCGGATTGCTGACCATCGGGTACTTGTGGGCCATCGAACAGCGGAGCCTGCCCCTGGTGTTCGTCTGCGTGGTGATCGTGCAGGGCATCCTCTTCCAGATGTGGAACGCCACTTTTGCCACGTTCTTCCAGGAGCAATTCCCCATGCGCATGCGGGTGACTGGTTTCGCGGTCTCCCAGAACATCGGCCTCATGATCGCCTCGTTCTTCCCCAGCCTGTTCACCGCAATCGCCCCGCCGGGTTCAGCGAACATCCCCCTGGTCATCGGCCTGACGACGCTCGGCATCTGCCTCGTCTCGGCAGTAGCCACCCTCCTGTCGTCCGACACCAAGGGCAAATCGCTGGAGGACCTGGAAACCCGCTAGACGCGAACCGGCCCTGCCACATGCGTTTCCCTGAGACTGGCCTGACACGCCGCCGCGCGCGCTTCCACGTCACCGTGAACAACCGCGGCTACGGCCTCGACGACGGCTATTTGCCCGGTGGTGTCCGGAACGCCAGGGAATTGGACCTGCGGCTCTTCGGCCATCACCGCGGGGGACTGCTCCGACGCACGCATCCGCAGGAGTGCGACGGCGGAGATCAGGAACCACGCAATGTTGGTGACCACCGAAGGCCAGGCCTCATGCAATGCCCCGTTGGCGATGAAGGTGCAGGCGCCAATCAGATTGGCAATCTGGAAGCGTCTTCCTGCTTTAAGCCAGCCCATGGAGACCGCCAGATAGGCACTGAGAATCAGGGCCGCTCCCGTCCAGCCAGCGATTTCCCACAGCAATTCCATGGTGTCCTTTCAAGGCAGCCCCGTCATGCTTTTGCTGTGCGGGATGGTGGATGACCAGAGAATCTTACGTGCCGCTGCGGCGCACGCAAAAGCGGACGACGGCGGGAGGTTTCCGCCGTCGTCCGCTCGCGTTTAAAGGGTCCTCAGGACGCTTGCGTTGCCCGCCTTCGGAGCCACGCTCTGCGCACCTGCTCGCGGAGGGTGCGCTGGCTGCGCCGGCTGACCAGGATCACCGATGCGACGCCGGTGGCAAGGACCACTGCGCCTCCGACGGCCACGGCCCATCGGGCGCCGAACTCCGTGCCGATCCAGCCCATGAGCGGAGCACCAATAGCCGTGCCGCCCTGCAGGATGGCCAGGTACAACGCCAGCACCCGGCCCCGGAACTGAGGTTCAACGGATAGCTGGATGGTGGTGTTGCAGCTGTTCAGGAACGTGATCGAGGCAAGGCCCACCGGGATAAGAACGGCGGCATAGATCCAGAACGTTGGCGAGATGCTGGCGAGGAGGGTAAACGCGCCCAGGCTCAGCGCGCCGCCCAGCATGAAGCGGAGCCTTGGCCCCGAACGGCGGGCAGCAAGCAGGGCGCCGGCAAGCGTGCCCACCGCCATGATGGAGCCCAGAAGACCGAACTCTTCGGGCCCCATGCCAAACTCGGCGGTGGACATCAGCGAGTTGGTGACAGGGAAGTTCATGCCAAAGGCTCCGAGCATTCCCACCATGACCAGGATGAGGACCAGGTCCGGGCGCTGGCGCACGTAACGCAGGCCCTCCGCTACCTGGTGTTTGCCGCGCACCACGGGAGTGGCCGGCTCAAGCTGGGAGATCTTCACCCGGAAGAGGGAAATGATCACGGCTGCAAAGCTCGCAGCGTTCAGGAGAAATACCGGCCCCGTACCGATCCACGCAATAAGTACGCCAGCAATGGCCGGCCCGGTGAGCCGGGCACTGTTGAAGGAAGCGGAGTTGAGGGCCACGGCATTGGAGACTTTGTCCGGTCCCACCAGTTCGGAGACGAATGCCTGCCGTGCCGGACCGTCGATCGCTGCTGCAATTCCGAGTGCAAGAGCCGCGAGGTAGACGTGCCACAGCTGCGCCACACCGGTCACCACCAGGAGGCCAACCAACAGTCCGCAGATCCCCATGGCGGTCTGGGTCCACAGCAGAATCACGCGCTTGCGGTAGCGATCGGCCAGCACGCCCGCGTAGGGGCCCAGCAGCAGCATGGGAAGGAACTGAAGTGACGTGGTGATGCCCACGGCCGTTCCCGAGTGGTTGGTGAGGACTGTCAGGACCAGCCAGTCCTGGGCTACCCGCTGCATCCAGGTGCCAATGTTGGAGACCAGTGCACCGCCCGCCCAGAGCCGATAGTTGGGGTTCTCCAGCGCACGGAACATGGCACTCATTTGGCGCTCATTTCCTGCATGATGTGCGCGGCGCGGCTGAGCGTCAGTCGGTCCTCCTCGCTGAGTCCTGCAACGCGCTGGGCCAACCAGGCAGTCCGTTGGCTGCGTGCTTCCGCCAGGACTTCCTGGCCTGCTGCTGTGATGCTGATCCGGACCTGGCGCCCGTCTCCCGGATGCGCCTGCCGGCTGGCGAACCCTTGCTCCGTCAAGGCGTTCACTATGCGGGTCATGGAGGGGGCCTGGACGTGCTCGCGTTCTGCCAGCTCCCTGAGTGTTTGCGAACCGGCGTTGAGGTGGGCCAGCACCGTGTACTGGCCGGGGGTAATGACATCGCCCGTTGCTTCGATACGCAGCCTGCGCGATGTGCGCATCACGGCTGTTCGAAGATCGATGGCCAGGGCATCCGCCCGGATGGCTTGGGGTTCGTGGTCTGTGGTGTTGAATGCTGCGTTGGTTGCCGTCACTGCGTCTTTTGCCGTCACTGCGAGGCGCCTCCTGGGGGGGTAATAGTTAGCAATGCTAATTAGCTCCGCTAACTATTATGCTCCTCGCCAAGTCCGGCTGTCGAATGGCGGCTGTGTCCTATGGCCTGGCGGCTGTGTTCTATGACCTGGCGGCTGTGTCCTGCGTCGACGTCCGCAGTCGATACAGGCTGGTAGCGGCAGTGATGTAAAGGTCCCTGCCATCCGGGCCGCCGAAGCAGAGATTGGAGACTCGTTCCGGAACATCGACGGCGGTCAGCAGCTCACCGTCGGCAGAGTAGACGCGCACGGCCGACCCCGCGGAGGTCCACACGCGCCCCTCCACATCCACGCGGAATCCGTCCGAAACTGCGTCGTCTTCGAGCTCAACGAAGGTCCTGCCTTCCCCACACATGCCGCCCGTTACCGGATAGACGGCGATCCGGAACGGGGATCCCAGGCCCGGACCGGCCGTATCCGCCACGTAGAGAAGCGACTCATCCGGAGAAAACGCCAAGCCGTTGGGATGAATCAGGTCAGTAACCACCGGTGTCAGAACTTCGCCCACGGGGTCGAAGCGAAACACGTAGCAGCCGCCATATTCCTGATCGCCCTCGTACCCCTCAGTTGTCCCCGGCAGGATTCCATACGGCGGATCCGTAAACCAGATGGTGCCATCGCCAGCAACCACAACGTCGTTGGGCGAGTTGAGCCGCCGGCCACCGAACGAGTCCACGATTGCCGTCACCACGCCGTCGTGATCCCGTTCAACGCGCCTGTGGCCGTGGCTGCACTGCACCACGCTCCCCTCGCGGTCCAGGGTCCGCCCGTTGGTGAACTCGACGGCGGTGGCATACTCCCGCGTCTGGCCGGTGGCGGGGTTGAACTCGAGGATCCTGTTGTTGGGGATGTCGCTCCAGCGAACCGTCTGCGACTCCGGAACCCAGAGGGGTCCCTCCGCCCAGACTGTTCCTTCAAACACCTTCTCCAGGGTGCCGGTGATCAGTTCTTCCATGCGTTCGAGACTAGTCGTTAGCAGGTTCCGAGCTGGGCTTCCTGGCCGGTTCGGGGCTGCTGCGCTTGCCCTCCGCCGGCATCGCCAGCACCGCCGCAACGGTCAGGACAGCACTCACAAGAACCGCCAGGAAAACGGCCGTGGACGCCGCCACGGTGGTGCCGTGATCGGGTCCGCCGCCGGGGCCATTCGCATAAATGGCGTTGGCCACCGCCCCGAATACCGCCACGCCAATGGCACTGCCGATGGAGCGGGCAAACAGGTTGGTACCGGTGACGACGCCGCGCTCGTTCCATTCCACACTCGTCTGGGCGGCAATGAGGCTCGGAGTCGCTACCAGTCCCAGTCCGAGACCCACGATGAAGCACGCCATGGCCACCAGGAGAACACTGGGCGACGACGCAGTCAGAGCCAACACGGCGGTGCCGATGACGGTGATCAGGATGCCGATGATTGCTGTTCTGCGGAAGCCGATCCGGAGGTAGAACCGGCCGGCCTGTGATGCACTGATGGGCCAGCCCAGCGTCAAGGCCGCCAAAGCGAGCCCAGCAAGGAGCGGGGATGTGTTCAGGGCTCCCTCCAGGAACGTCGGCACGTAGCTGGTGAGCCCCAGCATCACTGCGCCCACCCCGAAAGCGATCATGGCCGTCGTCGCCAGCAGCCTGCGGGAAACCACCCACGGCGGCAGGACAGGCTCCGCGGCCTTCCTCTCCACCAGCAAGAACACACCGAACAACAACGCGCCCACTGCGAAGACCGTGATGCTGATGGCCGAGTTCCAGGCCCATGCCTGGCCACCCTCCAGGGCTCCGAGAATGAGCAGACTCAAGGAAATGGTCAGCAGCGTCGCACCCAGGTAGTCGATGCGGTGCTTGGTGCGTTCAATGTTCTCGTGGAACGCACGGAGGAGCATCCACGCGGCCAGGAGACAGAGCGGGATGTTGATGAGGAAGATCCACCGCCAGATCCCCAGCGATGCGAAGAGGCCTCCCAAAGTTGGTCCCACCACCGAAGAAACAGCCCACACACTGGCCAAGTAACCCTGTACTTTCGCCCGCTCTGCAAGCGTATAAATGTCACCCGCAATGGTGATTGCCACCGGCTGGACGGCTCCGGCGCCAAGTCCTTGGAGTACCCGGAAGGCGATGAGTGCCGGCATGCTCCACGCCACTCCGCAGAGGATCGATCCAAGCAGGAAGAGGCCGATGCCGAGGAGGATCACGGGCTTACGGCCCAGGACGTCGGAGAGCTTGGCATAAACGGGAACCGAGACGGCCTGCGCCAACAGGTAGGCGGAAAACAACCAAGGGAAGGAGGCGAAACCGCCAATGTCCTCCACGATCGATGGCACGGCCGTGGCAACAATGGTGGCGTCGATCGCCACCAGGCCCGTCGCGAGCATCAGGGCAATCAGAATCGGCCCGCGCCGGGAGCGGAACCCGACTCCTTCTTCAGTTGCTGTCGTCATGCCTCAGGTCCCGTCGTCATCACCGGTTTCGTTCCACATGGCGTAACCGCGCCCGTTGGTGAATTAGTCCCGCATCGAGGACGCGATCGACTGCGCCGAGTGACATGAGGGCTCACATCGGCCAAACATCAGGCTACAGATTGGCCGGAAATCCGGCTAAGTGGAACAACAACGGCGGGCCGCCTCCGGTTCCATGAGGAACCAGGGCGACCCGCCGTCGTCGTAAATCAAGTCCGCCACAGTCGCGGCGCCAACAAAGGCTAGTCGTTGATCAGGTCGTGGACCACGATGGTCTGATCGCGGTCCGGGCCCACGCCGATGGCCGAGAAGCGCGTGCCGGAGAGCTTTTCGAGGGCCAGCACGTAATTGCGCGCATTCTCGGGGAGGTCTTCCAAGGTGCGGGCCGTGGTGATGTCCTCGGTCCAGCCGTCGAAGTACTCGAAGATCGGCACTGCGTGGTGGAACTCGGTCTGCGTCATGGGCATTTCGTCGTGGCGGACGCCGTCAACGTCGTAGGCCACGCACACGGGGATCTGCTCAATGCCTGTGAGGACGTCCAGCTTGGTGACGAAGTAGTCCGTGAAGCCGTTGACGCGGGAAGCGTGGCGGGCCAGGACGGCGTCGTACCAACCGCAGCGACGCGGACGGCCGGTGTTCACACCGAACTCGCCACCGGTCTTCTGCAGGTAAACGCCCATGTCGTCGAACAGTTCCGTGGGGAACGGGCCAGCGCCAACACGGGTGGTGTAGGCCTTGATGATGCCGATGGAGCGGGAGATGCGGGTGGGTCCGATGCCCGAGCCAACCGAAGCGCCGCCGGCCGTCGGGTTGGACGAGGTGACGAACGGGTAGGTGCCGTGGTCGACGTCCAGGAAGGTTGCCTGGCCGCCTTCCATGAGCACAACCTTGCCCTCATCCAGCGCGTTGTTGAGCTCCAGGGTGCTGTCGATGACCAGCGGCCGCAGGCGCTCGGCGAAGGACAGGAAGTACTCCACGATCTCATCCGCAATAATGTCGCGGCGGTTGTACACCTTGACCAGGAGTTCGTTCTTCTGGCGCAGCGAGCCTTCCACCTTCTGGCGGAGGATGGACTCATCAAAGACGTCCTGGACGCGGATACCCAAGCGGGCCACCTTGTCCATGTACGCCGGCCCGATGCCGCGGCCCGTGGTGCCGATGGCGCGGCTGCCGAGGAAGCGTTCGGTGACCTTGTCCAGAACCTGGTGGTACGGGGCAACCAGGTGGGCGTTGGCCGAGACGCGCAGGCGGGAAGTGTCCGCGCCGCGGGCTTCAAGGCCATCGATTTCCTGGAACAGTGCCTCGAGGTTTACCACGCAGCCGTTGCCAATAATGGGAATTGCGTTGGGGCTCAGGATGCCCGCGGGAAGGAGCTTCAGCTCATACTTCTCACCGCCAACAACCACGGTGTGCCCGGCGTTGTTGCCGCCGTTGGGCTTGACCACGTAGTCAACGCGGCCACCGAGCAGATCGGTTGCTTTGCCTTTGCCTTCGTCGCCCCACTGGGCTCCGACGATCACGATAGCGGGCATGGGATCCTCCCCCATTCTTTCGGGCTGACCCCAGCGGGATAGCTGGGACCTGTGCGCCGTACATGAGAATGCCCCGACGATACCGGTGCAGCCTGCCACAGGGGCGGGCGTACGCAAGAGTTCGGGGCTCTTACCAGCCAAGTTTAGCCGATGGCACCGCTTTCTCTGGTGTCAAGGTGTGTTGAGAGACGGCCTGATGAAGTTTTCTCCTGCGAAACCAGCACAGCAGGGAACTACGCGGCAGGCAGGTTCCGGCAGTTGCCACCCAAACCGGCGATGAGACCCGCGTTCGTCGCCACGGAGGCCGGCTTGGAGATCCATAGGTTGACCGGGTCCTTGATCACGATGGCCAGCTGGAGTTCAGTGCCGAGACCCAACAGGCCGCCAAGGAGGTTGACCGGAACATCGGTAACGTAGCCGGCAGCGGCCGAGCCTGTGGTGTTGGACGTGATGGAGAAGCCGGTCAGCGGAGCAAGCAAGGATCCCAAACCACTGGTGGACGCCTGCATCTCTGAGTTGGCCAGGGTGTAGCCCGCGGGAGGCTTCCAAAAGATCCTCACGTAAGCGCCCAGACCGATGATGCCCGGGTTATAGGTGCATGCCCCGTTCAACGTGGGCGGTGGGATGGTGATCGTGCCAAAACTCCCCGAAGAATACTCACCGCGCTCCCACGATGCTTCCGTCACTGCCGGCGGATTCGACGCCGGGAACACCAGGGCGAGCGGCAGCGCAACCATCAGGGCCGCACGCTTCCGACGCAGCAACCTCATCTGGCACCACTCCGCAGCCGCGCCATTCCGAACCCGGCCGCGACCGCCAGGAGGCCGAGGAGCGCGAAGCCGCCCAGACGGGCACCGGTATCGGCCAGAAGGCCCGACGACGGCCCTGTGGGGTTCCCGGGGAATGCCCCGCTTCCAGCGTTGCCACCTGGGCCGGCCCCGCCGTCCCCGTCATCCCCTCCGCCGCCGTTTCCTGCTCCGCCGGCACCGTCACCGGAGCCATGGACACCCACCACGATCTGCGTGCGGCTGCCTTGCACTTCGCGGGGCGCATCCACGGCCAAGGTGGCGGTCAGTAACACATGCGCAGTCGTGGCCGACGAGGTGCCGGGCTCCAGCAGGTCCACCCGCACGCCTTCCGCGCTGGCCAGGGCTGTGGGATCCATCAATGTGCGTTGACCGCCGAGGCAGGAACCTCCATTCCACGGTTGGGAGCACGCCCGGAGTTCCACGCTCAGGAAGTCCCGGAGCACCTCCGAGGCCGCCGGCTCTGGCCGCAGCCCCACCTCCAGGGAACTGGCGGGCTCACCGTGGACAGTGACGTCCACTGCCCAATCCGCACTCCCACCGGGGGTGAGCCGATGCACCTCGCCGGCTGGACCGGCGTCGAGCTCCAACCAGCCGGATGGTTCCCCGTCAGCAGCTACCGCCGGAGCTGCTCCCAACGGCAGGACCACCGCGAAGGCCGCCAGCAAGAACCAGCTACGCCGCGGCATGCTGCCCACTCCTGCGTCGTCGCGTGTGCCGGGGCCACAGCACCCACGTCACCAGTCCGGACACAGCCACCGTGGTGGCACCCAGGACCACTGGATTGGCGGCTGCTGCCAGCGGTTGCGCGAGTCCGGGCACGGACCAGAGGACCAGACGGACGCGCTCCACCACGTAGGGCGCAGGATCAGCGTCGGAGTTGGCATCGCCTTTCATGGTGATGGTCCGGGCCTGCCCTTCGGCTGGAACCACTGTTTGGACACGGTGCGTGATGGGCAGCTTTCCGGGCCTGTCCACAGTCACAACATCGCCAACCTTGATTTCATCCGCAGGAATCTCACGGACCACGGCCAGTGACCCAGCTGGAATGGTGGGTGACATGGACCCGGTCTTGAACATGATCAGGGTGATGTTGAACAGGAGCGCACAGACCACGGCAAGGATGCACACCGCACCCCCAGCGGCAGCGATGTTCAACAGGATTTCCCGCAGTCGGCCGCGGAGTGGGCGGCTCATGAGCTGGAGGTGGCAGTGAACTGCCAGGTCGCCGTGGCCGTTTGGCCCTGCAGCGCGGTGTTTGCCCCCGCCGGAAGTGTCACCTCAAAGCAGAATTGCGTGGGCGTCCCGGGCAGCGTAGCCGTGGCCGCTGCCAGTGGATTGACGACGCCGGCCGCCTGGCCTGAGGTGAACGGCTTGGCACCGTCGCTGCCCACCACCCAGGTGGGCGATCCTGTGAATGACGACGCCTGGCAGGTGGCCGAGCGGACCACGCGGTACCGGAGTGCCGCGCCAAGGTCTGCATTTCCGGTGCCGCTGCTGGTTACTACTGGAACTCCCAGAACCACTTCGCCGGCTACTGAGGTTGCCTTGGTCCTGATGGCGAACGGGGCGTAGGCCACCGTACCGGGGCTCATCGCGGCAGCGTTGAACACCAGCGTGCCGCCGGGGGCCACATCATTGGTACTCCACGCACCTTGAACGTCGTACGGTTTGGTGACGTTCGATTCGGTCTGGAAGACGCTGGCACCAAAGGATCCCGCTGCAAAGTCGCTGTCAGTCCACGACGCCAGGGTCACGGAGCTGCCGAGTCCCAGCACCAACGCCCCTGCGAGGATCGCACGGGCGCGGAGGAAGGCTGCGCCGCGCTTGGTCTTGGCTTGTCGACGACCCATGGATCACTGCGATTGCGCGGCGAATTCCCAGGTGGTGCTCCCGGTTTGGGATTGGACGAGGTCATCGTCCGCCGTGATCCGGAAGCAAAGGTTTACTGGAGCGCCAGGATCGGCGCCAGCTCCTTGCGTCAACGCAAAGGTGACACTGCCCGGCGTCGTGCCCAGCTCTTGCCCGGCCGCCACCAAAGTGGCCGTGACTGCTTCGCCGCATCCAAAAGCCGTCGACTGCGTGAGTGAGTAGGTGAGGCCGGTCAGGGCGCCTGTGGATGCTTCAGTGGAGACGGTCACCGTGGCGTCGTTGGTGGACGCGTCGTCCAGCCTGACGGCGAAAGGTGCCGTGACGACGTCGCCGGGTGAAAGGTTGGACGGAGTGGCGGTGAAGCCCAACGTTGCCGGAGCAGTGACGGGGTTTTCTCCGAACGTGGTGCCGTCGGTGCTGCCCTCAAGGTTGAACGCGCCTGCCGTGAAGGTTCCCTGCGCAAATTCGAAATCGTTCCAGGCTGCCAGGGTGATGGCTGCACCTACGCCCAGAACCAGGCCGCCCGCCAGAATGGCCCGGACCTTGGGTGCTTTGCCTTGACGCTGGGGTGTTTCCGGTGAAGCTTCATTGTTTGCAACCATTTTCTCCCCCGAGATGGATGTTGGTTCGCGTGAGGGGACGCCAAATGACTCCCTTCCCACCCATCATCTCCTCGGGCCGCGAGCAGAGACGCAGACCTGCACTTAAGGGTTAATCACTCACCGGCCACAAACTGCAACGCGGCCTCGGCGAACGCCGGCCAGTCCGCATGCGAGGAGAAGGGCACTTCCACCCAGTCCTTGAAGGGGCGCTTCAAGCCTGACGGATCAAACAACACAGCACCCGGAAGGGCAAGTGCCCGGGCGTGCTCCGGGGTGTCCCGGCCGAGTTTGAACACCACTTTGTCGCCGTTCAGACAAGCCAGCGCCTTCTTGTTCAGCATGAGCGAGCTCGCCCCGAACATCTTCCCCATCACCACGCCGGCTTGCGCCAAATCGGCCCCCAGATCCACGAAGGCGGAGATGGCGGCAGCGGACGATTCTTGTTTCTCCATACGCCGCATCATGCCCCACGCTGCGGACCGTCGTCGAGCTTCAGCCGGCCGCCGTCGAGACCCCCGCCACGTTTCCCGGGCAACACGCCGCGTCGCATTCGGGGGCGCGCCGACGCAGCACCCGTTCACCCCCATAGTCCGGTAAGGTTAGTTAGCCCCCAACAGCACCCTTTGAGGTTCGGCTGCGGCATGCCCGCGGCCCCTTGGAACGGTGCGCTGTAACACCTAGGAGACCTAACCCCTGATGCAAGAACTGGCGACTGAATCACCCGAAGAAATCCTCTGGAACCGCCGCTACGAACCGCACATTGCCGAGGTCAACGAGCTGTGCGACTCCATCAAGGAGCAGAAGCCGGGCAGCGAGGTCCTCTACATCGACCCCGCCCACAGCATGGATGACTGCCGCATCGTCAGCCTTTTCTCCAATCAGCGCACCAACACCGGCGAGGGTTTCATCACCCCGGGCGACGACGAAGCCGCTACCCGCATGCTCGGCATGCAGTGGCAGCTGGGCCTCCGTCCCGAGCTCATGATGCCGTGGAACGCGTACCCGTGGATCGAACCCACCGAGGAACCGGGCAAGCTCACGCCGGCCAACATCACCGAGGGCCTCAAGCCCTTGCTGCGTCTCCTCCAGCTCCTGCCGCGCACCTCGGCCCTGGTGGCACACGGCAACGAGGCACACCGCCTTGCCGATCAGCTCATGAAGGCTGCTCCGGCCAGCATCGCCCGCCGCGGCTTCAAGACCTTCAAGGTCCGCTCGCTCGGTGGCCGCTCCTTCGCCGGAACCCCGGTCCGCCAGCAGGAATACCTGGACGCCATCCACGGCGCCTACGCCGAGGCCATGGCCCGCACGGGTATCCCCCGCAAGGCCTGATTACCCCTGCGCTTACGACGGCGGCCCTCACCTTCTGGTGAGGGCCGCCGTCGTCGTTGGGGGTGCTTGTAGTGGGGTTGAGGCTGTTAGCCGACCAGCATGCTGCGGAGGTCCTTCAGGATCAGCTGCGCACCTGTGGGGCCGAGGCCGAGGAACCAGACGTCGTCGCTGACGGCCTTGGCCTGGCCGGCTTTGACTGCACCGAGCTTGGGCCAGACGGCACCTTCAACAACCGACTTTTCGCCGGTGGCTGCGGGATCGCCGTAACTGCTGTAGAAGATCCAGTCGGCGTCGCCCTGCTCGATGTTCTCGGCCGAGATCTCAGCTGCGAGTTCATCGATGTTCTGGTTCTCCGAACGGGCCAAGCCAGCGTCCTTGAGGATGACGCCGATCAGCGACTTGTTCGCGTACAGGCGGATCTTGCCAGGCAGGAAGCGGACCAGCGAGATCTTGGGATCGCCCTTGACGTCCGCGTTGAGGGCGTCAGCTTCGGCCTGGTAGTCGTTCAGGGCCTTCACGGCCTTGTCTTCCTCGCCCAAGGTCTTGCCCACCAGGAGGAAGTTCTCCTTCCACGGGAACCCGGGGCGGATGCTGAACACCGTGGGAGCGATGGTGGACAACTGCTTGTACAGCTTGTCGGCGCGGAGCTGGCTGCCAAGGATGAGGTCCGGCTTCAGCGCTGCGATGGCTTCAAGATTGAGATCCTGGATGGTTCCAATCGAGGCCACATCCTTGACTTTGTCAGCCAAATACGAGGGAACAGGGTTGGCACCTTCGGTGGTGGCCATGCCTACCGGCGTGATGCCGAGGCTCACGACGTCGTCCAGCTCGCCGGTGTCGAGCACCACCACGCGGGTGGGCTTCTTCTCCAGGGTGGTCTCGCCGTTGGCGTGCTTGAGGGTGCGAGGGAAGACGCCGGGAGCTGCGTCCGTGCCGAGCTTGGCCGTTTCCTGGTCCGCGGTGGTGAACTTGGATCCGCCCGTGGCAACATCGGCGTTGCCTGCGGTAGAGCCGGAGCCGCCGCTGGTGCCGCAGCCCGCGAGGAGGCCCACCACGACGGCGGCACCGGCCACCTTCATGGCAAGTTTGCGTACTGCAGTCCGGCGCAAGGGGGAAGCCGTGCGCGACGGTACTTCAAAATCGTCATTTTTCACTGGGTAAGGCTAACCTAATTAAGGCACACTTCTGTGACGTTGTGACAACAGTCACGGAATCGCCCCCACGAATGCCCACCTCTCCGGAATGGTCCCCTGCTGTGTCCCACCTGACGGCGCTATGTCCCAAGTAGCCGCTCCCGCCCGATCGGCTGCAAGCGCAGTGGCCAGTTCCGGCGTCGTCAATAAATCCCGCTGGCGGATCGCTTTCCTGGTACTTGCGGCGGCAGTCCTCCTGGGCGCTGCGATCCTCAGTCTCGGCGTGGGAGCCAAATTCATCCCTGCCTCCGCCGTCCTGGAAGCATTCACCAACCCGCAGGACACCGCCGATCACGCGATCATTCTTGAAAGCCGCTTGCCCCGCACCTTGATGGGGATCGCCGTCGGCGTTGCCCTGGGCGTGGCCGGCGCGCTCATCCAGGCCATCACGCGGAACCCGCTGGCCGATCCGGGCATCCTGGGCGTCAACGCCGGCGCATCTTTCGCGATCGTGCTGGCGATTGGCGTCTTTGGCATTGGTTCGCTGAGCGGCTACATCTGGTTTGCGTTCGCGGGCGCCATCCTCACCACCGCGGCCGTGTACCTGATCGGGACCTCCGGCAGGAACGTGGTGAATCCCATCCGGCTGACGCTGGCGGGCGTTGCTTTGGGCGCGGTCCTCACCGGGATCGGCTCCGGGCTCACGCTCTTGAACCCCAAGGCCTTCGACCACCTGCGCTCGTGGAGCATCGGCTCGCTGGACACCCGCAGCATGGAGTCCGTCCTGACCGTGGCACCGTTCATGGGTGCGGGGCTCCTGGTGGCCTTGTTCTGCGTCCGTGGACTCAACGCCGTGGCACTGGGTGATGACCTGGCCACCTCCCTCGGCGCCAACGTCAACCGCACACGCATCCTGGGGATTATCGCCATCACACTCCTCAGCGGCGCAGCTACCGCCGGGGCCGGTGCCATCGGATTCGTGGGGCTCATAATTCCGCATGTGGCCCGGTGGATCGTAGGCCCGGACCAGCGTTGGATCCTGGCCACCACCGTGGTCCTGTCCCCCATCCTGCTGTTGGTCTCCGACGTCGTTGGCAGGGTTGCCGCGCCCGGTGAGCTGCAGGTAGGCGTGGTGACGGCGTTCATTGGCGCGCCGGTGCTCATTGCGCTGGCCCGCCGTCGGAAAGTGAGCGGGCTATGAGTCGCCTGGAACCCGCCCGCTTGGAACCTGGGACCCGCATCGACTTCGGCCGGCCTGTTGCGGTGCTCCGCAACCGTTCGCTGAGCACCCGGTTGGATGTCCGCAGCATCCTCGTCTGCATCCCGCTTGTTCTGGCCGCGCTTGCCGTTGCCGTGGTCTCGCTGGCCACCGGCGACTACGAGGTCTCCGTGCCGGAGGTCCTCCAGGCCTTCACCGGCGATGCCCCGGGGCTCGCGCAAACCGTCGTTATGGAGTGGCGTCTCCCCCGTGTACTTGCGGCGCTGGTGTTCGGCGCGGCCTTGGGAATGAGCGGCGGAATTTTCCAGTCAATGACCCGCAACCCGCTGGGCAGCCCTGACATCATCGGGTTCAACACGGGCGCCTACACCGGTGCACTGATCGTGATGCTGACCGTTGGCGGCGGCTACCTCGGCATCGCAGCCGGCGCCCTGGTGGGTGGCATCCTCACCGCTCTGGCCGTTTACTTACTGGCTTACCGCCGCGGCTCCCAGGGCTTCCGGCTCATCATTGTAGGCATCGGCATCAGTGCGATGCTCGCCGCCTTGAACCACTGGCTGATCCTGCAGGCCGAGCTTGAGGCCGCCCTGGCGGCAGCCGTCTGGGGTGCCGGGTCCCTCAACGGCATCACGTGGGAGCAAGCGGCGCCTGCCGCCGTCGTGGTGGTTGTGGTTGGCGTGGCCACGCTGGCAGTGGCGCGTCGGATGCAGCTTCTGGAAATAGGCGACGACGCCGCACGCGCCTTGGGCGTCCGGGCGGAACCCACCCGTTTGCTGCTGCTGATTCTGGGCGTCGCGCTGACGGCGGCCGTGACTGCGGTGGCCGGGCCCATCGCGTTTGTGGCCCTTGCCGCGCCGCAACTCGCCCGCCGCCTGACCCGTAGCGCCGGCATCAGTCTGGTTCCCTCCTCAGTGATGGGCGCCTTCCTGCTGGTTTCCAGCGACCTCGCCGCGCAAAGGCTGTTCGCTCCGATCCAGTTGCCCGTTGGTGTTGTGACGGTGTGCATCGGCGGCATCTACCTCGTCTGGCTGCTGGCCAGGGAAGCAAGGAAATCATGAGCCTGACTACTGTTGCCCCGCAGCTCCACGCTGAAGCGCTGACCATCGGCTACGAGCAACGCATCATCTCCGAGAACCTCAATGTACGCATCCCCGAGGGTAAGTTCACGGTGATCGTTGGGCCCAACGCCTGCGGCAAGTCCACGCTGCTCCGCGCCTTGGCCCGGCTCATCAAGCCACGCAGTGGACAGGTGCTGCTGGACGGGAAGTCCGTCACATCCCTGCCGGCAAAGGAACTCGCCCGGCGCCTGGGACTCCTGCCCCAATCCTCCATCGCCCCCGACGGCATCACCGTGGCGGACCTCGTGGCGCGGGGCCGGTACCCGCACCAGAAACTCCTGCGGCAGTGGAGCGTGGAGGACGAGTCCGCAGTGGTGGAGGCTATGGAGGCCACGGGCGTCTCGGCCTTGTCCGGGCGGCTGGTGGATGAACTGTCCGGCGGCCAGCGGCAGCGCGTGTGGGTGGCCATGGTCCTGGCCCAGCAAACACCGCTGATGCTCCTGGACGAGCCCACCACCTTCTTGGACATCGCCCACCAGATCGAGTTGCTGGAACTCTTCCGCGAGCTCAACCTGGACAAGGGCCACACGTTGGTTGCGGTGCTGCACGATCTCAACCACGCCAGCCGATACGCGGACCACATCATTGCCATGAAGGACGGCGTGGTGGTGGCCGAAGGTCCTCCGGTTGACGTAATCACCGAATCCTTGGTGGAAGAAGTGTTCGGCATGGCCTGCCGGATTATCGATGACCCCGTGACGCACACGCCCCTGGTAGTGCCGCTCGGACGGCCGCGGCACGCAGCGGTCACGGACTAACGTGATTAACGACGACGGCGACCCCCACCTTTTGGTGAGGGGCGCCGTCGTTGTTTGCTGTGATGCCTTAGCGGGCTTCGAGCGCTGCCTTGGCCTTCGGGTCCGAGTCGTTAAGGAACTTCTCAATCCGCTCCGGCTCTTCAGCTTCGCCGATTGCAGAAGCGGCCCGGCCCAATGCGTAGAGCGCACGCAGGAAGCCTTGGTTGGGCTCGTGCTCCCACGGGATGGGTCCCACTCCGCGCCAGCCGTTGCGGCGCAGGGAATCCAGGCCGCGGTGGTAGCCAACGCGGGCGTAGGCGTAGGACTCGATGGTCCGGCCTTCCGCCCAGGCTTCCTCTGCGAGGATGGCCCACAGGAGGGACGACGTGGGGTTCTTCTCCACGAGATCCAGTGCTTCCTTGCCGAGAGCCAGGTGCTGGTAGATCTCGGTTTCAGCGGGCAGGAGCGTGGGCTCCGGCCCCATGAGGTTTCTGCGGAATTCGTCGGACATTAGAAGGTCTTGCCAACCGATCCGAGCTGCTGGGCGGCTTCGACGATGCGCGCGGCCATACCGGCCTCGGCCGAAGCACCCCAAACGCGGGGGTCATAGGTCTTCTTGTTACCCATTTCGCCGTCGATCTTCAGGACGCCGTCGTAGTTGGAGAGCATGTGACCGGCCACCGGGCGCGTGAACGCGTACTGAGTGTCCGTGTCGATGTTCATCTTGATCACACCATAGGAAACAGCGTCAGCGATTTCCTGCTCCGTGGAACCCGAACCACCATGGAAGACCAGATCAAACGGGTTTTCCTTGCCGATCTTCGCGCCCACCTCGGCCTGGATCTGCTTGAGCAGTTCCGGGCGGAGCTTCACGTTGCCCGGCTTGTACACACCGTGCACGTTCCCGAACGTCAACGCGGTCAGGTAGCGGCCGTT
>NZ_FNNR01000015.1 GCF_900106835.1 Arthrobacter sp. cf158 | reverse complement strand
CGGCGAACGTCGTTCCTTCGGTAGTGACCGTGGCGATCGCAAGCCTTTCGGTGACCGGGACCGTAAGCCCTTTGGCGACCGTGGCGACCGTCCAGCTCGTGATGGCGAACGCCGTCCATTCAATAATGACCGTGGTGACCGTCCCGCTCGTGATGGTGAGCGCCGGTCGTTCGGTGAGCGTCCCGCCCGTGACGGCGAACGTCGTTCCTTCGGTAGTGACCGTGGCGATCGCAAGCCTTTCGGTGACCGGGACCGTAAGCCCTTTGGCGACCGTGGCGAGCGGGGCGGCTCCTGGGAAGAGCGTCCGGCGCGAGTTCCCAACGCCAAGGACATCCGGAGCGCCAACCGTCCGGACCGCGAACGTTCACCCGAGATCGATGAGGATGTCACCGGCAGGGAGCTCGACCGCGCAACGGGCCACCAGATCAAGACCCTCGAGGAGCAGAGTGCAGGCTGGGTTGCCAAGCACCTGGTCATGGCCGGCCGCTTGATCGACATTGAGCCCGAGCTGGCTTTCCAGCACGCGCTTGCCGCCAGCCGACGTGGCGGGCGCTTGTCGGCAGTCCGTGAAGCTGTGGGTTTGACCGCCTACGCTGCTGGTCACTATGGCGAAGCCCTGCGCGAGTTCCGTACCTACCGTCGTATCAGCGGTTCCAACGTGCACCTGCCTGTCATGGCCGACTGTGAGCGTGGCCTTGGCCGTCCGGATCGTGCGCTGGACATGGTTCGTTCGCCTGAAGCCCAGGACCTTGATGCTCCGGGCAAGGTTGAGCTGGCTATCGTGGCCTCGGGCGCCCGTGCCGACCTCAATCAACTGGACGCAGCTGTCAGTGAGCTCGAAATCGCACAGCTGGACATCAACCGGGCCTTCTCCTACAGCCCGCGTCTTTTCCGCGCGTATGCGGAGGCTTTGAGCGCTGTCGGTCGTACCGAGGAAGCAGACAAGTGGGCCCGCCAGGCCCTTGTGGCCGAGAACGCCCTGGGCGTTGGAGACTTCGCGGAACCTGAGATTCTTGATCTTGGCTGGGATGAGCAGGAAGAAGAAGCCGCGCGCAAGCCGCGTTTCCAGAAGCCTGCCCCGGAGACCGACGTCGTAACGGCCGAAACTGAAACTGTGATCGTTGAGGCCGCGGCCGCTGACGTTGAGCACGATGACGTTGAACTGGATGACGCCGAGTCGGACTACTTCGAGTCCGATGATGCGGAGTCGGATATCGACTCTGCCGAGGAAGATGAAGAGCGCAACGAAACCGCAGAAGCTGACAACGAGGGCAACGACTCCCAGCATGGCTGATTCACTGATCTCATCATTTGATGCTGTCCTCTCCGATCTTGATGGCGTGGTGTACGCAGGACCACACGCCATTCCCGGCGCCGTGGAATCGTTGCAGCGCCTCGAAAGCGTTGGCGTTGGGCTGGGTTACGTCACTAACAACGCTTCCAGGACGCCGGCCCAGGTCGCCGCGCACTTGCGTGAACTTGGTGCCCCGGCAGAGGACCATCAGGTGGTCAGTTCCTCCCAGGCAGCAGGGGAGCTCCTTGCTTCCATGCTGCCTGCGGGGGCGCATGTCCTGATCACTGGCAGCGCAGCACTGGCCCATGAGATCGAATTGGTGGGACTCACGCCAGTGCACAGCGCTGCGGAGTCCCCGGTGGCCGTGGTTCAGGGGTTCAACCCGGAGATCGGCTGGAAGGACTTAGCGGAAGCATCGTACGTCGTGGCCGGCGGCGCCATGTGGTTCGCCACCAACACGGACATGTCCATCCCACAGGCCCGCGGTATGGCACCAGGCAACGGAACCTTGGTTGCTGCCGTGGCAGCCGCCACGGGCAAGACACCTTTGGTTGCCGGCAAGCCTGAGGCACCCCTCTTTCACGCCGCTGCGAAACGGCTCGATGCCGAGCGGCCGCTGGTAGTTGGCGACCGCCTGGACACGGACATCCTGGGTGGAAACCGCGCAGGATTCGCGACGGCGGCTGTCCTCACTGGGGTGGACACCACCTTTACCATCCTTGCGGCGCGGACTGACGAAAGGCCCGATTACCTGCTGGCGGACCTCGAGGACCTTTACGTTCCTTATCCTGCGATTGTCAGCGACGGCGGCACCTACCGTTGCGGTGCGGCCTCGGCATTTGCAACGGACGGCATGGTCATCATCACCGGCGATGAGGGCGACCTCGATGCGTGGCGCGCGGCCTGTGCCGCGTGGTGGGCGGCTGTTCCCTCCACAGCCGTGGCGCAGGCGCCGCAGCTGGAATGGCGAACTCACTAGACTGGTGCGATGACCGAGCCCAACAATTCACTGGTGCCCCAGGACGAGAGTCCCGGACCACCTGAGGTCCAATGGCCTGACGCCGCGAACCCCACCGGGGATCCCTTGGTGGACAGGGCACTTGCCTCTTTGGAGGACGTCGCGGCAGCTCCCGTGGCGGATCATGGGGAGCTGTACGCCGGCATCCATGATTCCTTGCTGGAAGCCTTGGACGCTGAGCCCGGTCTCCCTTCCGCTCCTCAAACCTCCTCCAGCGATCCCCGCCCGGAAGGCGACAGATAACGCATGGCACGACTCGATCAGGAACTCGTCACCCGTGGGCTGGCGAGGTCCCGTACCCATGCGGCCAAGCTCATCAGCGACCGCAAGGTCAGCTCCGGTGGTGCCGTCCTTTCCAAAGCTGCGCTGCAGGTGGACGCGGACACGGACTTGACGGTGGAGGCGCACTTGGAGGACATCTACGTCAGCCGTGCCGGTCATAAGTTGGCTGGCGCGCTGGAGGCCTTTCCCGCCGTCGTGGTTGCCGGTAAGCGGTGTCTCGACGCCGGTGCCTCCACGGGTGGTTTCACTGACGTGCTGCTTCGGCGCGATGCCGCGAGGGTGGTAGCCGTCGACGTCGGACACGGCCAGTTGGTCCCGCACCTCCGGGATGACCCCCGCGTGGACGTCCATGAAGGCCTCAACGTCCGGTACATGACGCCGGAGCAGGTTGGCGGACCTGCGCAACTGACGGTAGCGGATCTGTCCTTTATTTCCTTGACTTTGGTGTTGTCGCCCTTGGCTCACTGCACGGAACCCGGCGGAGACATGGTCCTCATGGTTAAGCCGCAGTTCGAGGTAGGCAAGGAGCGGCTGAGCCGGACGGGCGTGGTGTCGTCGGAGAATGAACGACGCCGGGCGGTGGCCCAGGTTGCCCGTGCTGCGGTGGACGCCGGCCTGGATCTCCAGGACCTTGCAGCCAGTCCGCTGCCGGGTCAGGACGGAAATGTTGAATACTTCCTGTGGATGAAGCGCAGGATGTCCGCGGTGTTGCCTAAGATCGAAGAGCGGGACGGGCACGTTGCTGCGTTGATCAAGAAACTTTGGCCGAACCACTAGAAAGCAGAACCCGATGAGCAGGCGTGTACTTGTCCTTGCCCACACTGGGCGGGAGGAATCGCTTCGCGCTGCGTGGGATGCCTGTGAGCAACTGCACTCGTCAGGTTTGGTTCCCGTGCTGCAGAAGTCAGAACTCGCGGATATAGAGCGGTTCTTCGGTGCGTTGGATACGCCCATTGAAATTCTCCATGACCACGTCAGCCTGGAGGACGTGGAGTTGGTCATGGTCCTGGGCGGCGACGGAACGATTCTTCGCGCGGCGGAGCTTGTGCGTGAGGTTGACGTCCCGCTGCTGGGAGTGAACCTGGGACATGTGGGCTTCCTGGCCGAGAGCGAACGGGCCGACCTCGCGCAGACAGTGGAGTGGATCGCCAGCCGCCAGTACACGGTGGAAGAGCGCATGACCATCGATGTGCAGGTGTGGATCAAGGGCCAGAAGATTTGGCACACGTGGGCTCTGAACGAGGCCGCCATTGAGAAAGCCAACCGCGAACGCATGTTGGAAGTGGTCACCGAAGTGGACGAGCGTCCCCTGACGTCCTTCGGCTGCGATGGCGTGGTGATGGCGACTCCCACCGGCTCTACTGCCTACGCCTTCTCCTCGGGCGGGCCTGTGGTGTGGCCGGAAGTGGAAGCCTTGGTCATTGTTCCCATCAGTGCCCACGCGCTCTTTGCCAAGCCCTTGGTGGTGTCGCCGCGGTCCAAACTGGCTGTTGAAATCATGAACCGGACTGACGCACTGGGCGTCCTCTGGTGCGACGGACGGCGTTCCGTGGATCTGCCACCGGGCGCACGTGTGGAAGTCACGCGCTCAGCCACCCCCGTGCGGCTGGCGCGCACCCATAAGACGCCGTTCTCCGCACGACTTGTCCGAAAGTTCGAGCTGCCCATCCACGGCTGGCGGGGTCCAGCTCCGCGGAGAGGCGAAGTCCATACGGGTCCCATTCCTGTGATCCGGACCCTGTCACCGGCTCCGTTGCCCAGTCCGCGGGATGTAGACAGTCCGCGGGATGTGGACAGTCCCCGGGACGGTGACCCTAACCACCCCACGAATGCGAAGTGAACCATGCTTGAAGAACTCCGAATCCGTGACCTTGGCGTCATTACTGACGCCGCACTACCCCTAGGGCCCGGGCTTAGCGTCGTCACCGGCGAAACCGGTGCGGGCAAGACCATGGTGGTGACCGCCGTCGGGCTTCTTCTCGGCGCCCGGTCGGATGCCGGCGCTGTCAGGAGTGGCGCCAAGTCCGCTTCCGCTGAGGCCGTGCTGAAGCTTGATCCGGCGCACAGTGCGGTTGAGCGCGCCAAGGAGGCCGGCGGTGAGGCAGAAGAGTTCGACGGCGTGGCTGAACTTCTGCTGGCACGCACCGTGGGTGCCGATGGACGCAGCCGGGCTTACGTTGGCGGCCGCGCGGCACCTGTGGGGGTGCTGGCCGAGCTGGGGGAGAGCCTGGTGGTGGTCCATGGCCAGTCGGACCAGATCAGGCTCAAGAGTGCGACTGCGCAACGGCATGCTCTGGACAGGTTTGCCGGGGCACCCCTCGCGAAGGCGCTGGGGGAGTATCAGGAGCTGTACAACCACTGGAAGGCCATCCAGAACGAGCTCGAAACGCTCCGCAGCGAGGCCCGCGAACGCCTGCGTGAAGCTGAGTCTTTGGATGCTGCCCTCAAGGAAATTGACGAGGTGGATCCCCAGCCTGGCGAAGACGAGAGTCTCAAAGCCGAGGCTGTGAAGCTGGCGAATGTCGAGGAATTGAGGCTGGCAGCAGCGGCCGCCCATGAGTCGCTCATCGCCGAGGAATTCGGGGATGCCGGAGACGCAACGTCCATGGTGGATGCGGCTAAACGGACACTGGAACACGTAGCCGACCATGACGAAGAACTGCGATCCGCGGCTGGCCGGCTGGCCGAGGTGGGATTCCTGCTCAACGATATCGCGGCCGAATTGTCCAGTTACCAGGCTGCCCTTGATACCGAAGGGCCCGAACGGCTCTCGGAAATCGAGGAACGCCGGGCGGCCCTTGCCAAACTGATCCGCAAATATGCGCCGAGCATTGACGAGGTCCTCGAATGGGCCGCCACTGCCAGAACCCGGTTGGACGAACTGCAGGATGACTCCAGCCGGATCGAGTCTTTGGACGCGGAAGTGGCTACTGCGGAAGCCACGCTCCGCAAGCAGGCGGCCGGCATCAGCAAGGCACGCCTCAAAGCGGCCAAGGACTTGTCAGCGCGTGTCAGCGCCGAACTGAAGGCCCTGGCGATGGCCGATGCGACGTTGGTCATCGAGGTGGACGGCAGCGGTGCGTTGGGCCCTTGGGGGACCGATGAGATCGCGTTCCTCCTTCGGCCCCACTCCGGAGCTCCGGCCAGGCCGCTGGGCAAGGGGGCTTCGGGCGGTGAACTCTCCAGGGTGATGCTGGCCATCGAAGTGGTACTTGCTGCGGTGGACCCTGTGCCAACTTTTGTCTTTGACGAGGTGGACGCCGGTGTGGGCGGTCGTGCCGCCGTCGAAATTGGACGACGCCTGGCCATGTTGGCCCGCCACGTCCAGGTGCTGGTGGTGACCCACCTGCCCCAGGTGGCAGCATTCGCCGATCAGCATATCCGGGTGACCAAGACGTCCGTCCGGGGCTCAGACGGGAAGACGACCACAGGATTCACCTCCAGTGACGTTCAACTCCTCAGCGACGACGAGCGGGTCAAGGAGCTTGCGCGCATGCTGGCCGGCCAGGAGGACTCGGAGTCTGCGCAGGCCCATGCCCAGGAGTTGCTGGATGATGCGAAGCTCCTGCCCCAGCGAGCCTGAGGCCGGGAACCGCTGCGGTGCGCCGAAGAAGTGCGAGGACTGTCACATCCGCGCTCTCCAGTCCGCTTGCCTCTTGCCTGGAATGCAGTGGTGAGCAACCATTGACCATTTGGGGAATCCGAACAGACGCTTGGAAGGCGTAATTGATGATAAGCTCGAATTCCGTGGTGCAGCGATCAAATTCCCGTGTAAATTCCCGGTTCCCGGGCTCGTCCAAGACGACCAAACACATCTTCGTCACCGGTGGTGTGGCGTCCTCGCTCGGTAAGGGTCTGACGGCTTCCAGCCTCGGCCACCTGCTGCGGGCACGCGGTTTGTCTGTAACTATGCAGAAGCTCGATCCGTATCTGAACGTGGATCCGGGCACGATGAACCCCTTCCAGCACGGTGAAGTATTCGTGACGGATGACGGCGCCGAAACCGACCTCGACATCGGACACTACGAGCGCTTCCTCGACGAAAACCTCGAAGGTTCGGCCAACGTCACAACCGGCCAGATCTACTCCACCGTTATCGCCAAGGAACGCCGCGGCGAGTACCTCGGAGACACTGTGCAGGTCATCCCGCACATCACCGATGAGATCAAGCGCCGTATGCGCTTGCCCGCCGAGGGCAAGAACGCTCCAGACGTCATCATCACCGAAATCGGTGGAACCGTGGGCGACATCGAGTCGCAGCCGTTCCTTGAGTCGGCCCGCCAGGTCCGCCAGGATGTGGGTCGCAACAACGTCTTCTTCCTTCACGTCTCGCTGGTCCCGTACATCGGACCTTCCCAGGAACTGAAGACCAAGCCCACGCAGCACTCGGTGGCAGCCCTTCGCTCCATCGGCATCCAGCCGGAAGCAATCGTGATCCGTTCGGACCGCGAAGTGCCCGAGGCCATGCGCGAGAAGATCGGCCGCATGTGCGATGTCGATATCGACGCCGTGGTCAACGCCGCTGACGCGCCCAGCATCTACGACATTCCCAAGACGCTGCACTCCCAAGGGCTGGACTCGTACATCGTCCGCGCACTGGATCTGCCGTTCAAGGACGTGGACTGGAGCAAGTGGGACAAGCTCCTCGAAGCTGTCCACAACCCCAAGCACGAGGTCGAGATCGCCCTCGTGGGCAAGTACATCGACCTCCCGGATGCGTACCTCTCGGTGACCGAAGCACTCCGTGCCGGCGGTTTTGCCAATGAGGCCAAGGTTAAGATCCGCTGGGTTCCTTCGGACGAATGTGAAACGCTTGCCGGCGCCACCAAGTCCCTTGCCGGCGTGGACGCCATCTGCGTACCCGGCGGCTTCGGCATCCGTGGCCTTGAGGGCAAGCTTGGCGCCCTGAAGTTCGCCCGTGAATCCAAGCTCCCCGTCCTGGGCCTGTGCCTCGGCCTGCAGTGCATGGTGATCGAGTACGCCCGCAACGTGGTTGGCCTTGAAGGTGCTTCCTCGAGCGAGTTCGAGCCCGATTCCAAGTACCCGGTCATCGCCACCATGGAAGAGCAGCTGGACATCGTGGACGGCAAGGGTGACCTTGGCGGCACCATGCGCCTGGGCCTCTACGAAGCCAAGCTGGACGAGGGCTCGGTCATCGCCGAGACCTATGGCACCACCACGGTCAGCGAACGCCACCGTCACCGCTACGAGGTCAACAACAAGTACCGCGAGCAGATCGCGGCTGAGGGCCTGGTGTTCTCCGGTACTTCTCCCGATGGCAAGCTGGTGGAGTACGTGGAGCTCCCCCGTGAAGTCCACCCGTTCTACGTGGCTACGCAGGCGCACCCGGAGCTCAGCTCCCGCCCCACGCGTCCGCACCCGCTGTTCGCAGGTTTGGTCAAGGCTGCCCTGGAGCGTCGTGAAGGCGGCCCCGTGGCCACCAAGACCGGTGCACGCGCGGTAGCTGCCAAGTAAACGCAAGTACTAACGAAGGACGGCGCGATGCCCGGTATCTCTGAAACCCCCAGCACTTCGAGGCAGGTTTCGGACATGCCGAGCCCGCGCCGTCTTTTGTCTACCAGCAAGGTTTACGAAGGCCGAATTTGGGACGTCGTCAGTGACTCGTTCCAGCTCAGTGAGGACACTGACACCCTGGTCCGTGACTATATCGACCACCCGGGCGCCGTGGCGGTGCTTCCCATGAACGTGGACGGCGAGATTTTGCTGCTCAAGCAGTACCGTCACCCTGTGGGGATGGATCTCTGGGAGATTCCGGCGGGCCTGTTGGATGTGGAAGGCGAAGAATTCGTGGTGGGCGCGGCCCGGGAGCTTGCCGAAGAAGCGGACCTCAACGCAGCCACGTGGAACGTCCTGGCGGACTTCTTCAACTCGCCGGGTTCGTCCAGCGAGGCTATCCGGATCTATCTTGCGCGTGGCCTCAGCGACGTGCCGGAGGCAGACCGCCACACGCGCACCGACGAAGAGGCAGAGATCGAGCTGCACTGGGTCCCCCTTGAAGAAGCCGTGCGGGCCGTGCTCGAAGGCCGTTTGCACAATCCCTCTGCCGTGGTGGGGATCCTGGCGGCCGCAGCTGCCAAAGCTGACGGATTCACCAGCCTGCGGCCTGCCAACGCGCCCTGGCCGGCTCACCCGAGCCAGCGCTAAGCATGCCCGAAGCCACCACGCGCACGATCAACGGCATCGACCGGGCCATCACTGACTACCTGCAGCATATGGGCGTGGAGCGAGGCTTGGCCGCCAACACCTTGGCCGCGTACCGCCGCGATTTGGCCCGATACTCAAACTTCCTCGCCGCCCAAGGGGTAGAGCAGCCCGGCAACATCACCCGGCATCATGTAACGGCCTTTGTTCAGGCGCTGTCCGACGGATCCGACGGCGCGGCAACACTGGGTGTCCGCTCAGCGGCCCGCACGGTGGTTGCCGTCCGGGGTCTGCACAAGTTTTGGGCTCTGGAAGGAACCACGACGGCGGATCCCGCCAGCGATGTTCACCCGCCCATGCCGGGCAAGCGGCTTCCCAAAGCCATCAGCGTGGGCGAAGTGACGCGCATTCTTGAAGCTGCCGGCTCAGATAGCGCGACGGGCCTCCGGGACCGCGCGCTTCTTGAATTTCTGTACTCCACCGGCGCCCGCATCAGCGAGGCCGTGGGCCTCGACGTGGATGATGTTTCCCTGGAGGACACCGGCGGCGATCCGGCCATCGTGAGGCTGTTCGGCAAGGGTTCCAAGGAGCGTTTGGTACCCCTCGGCTCCTACGGCGCCCGCGCCGTCGGCGCATATGTTGTCCGCGGCAGGCCGCTGTTGGCGTCCAAGGGTAAAGGCACGCCTGCCCTGTTTCTTAACGCGCGCGGCGGACGGATCAGCAGGCAAAGCGCATGGACCATCCTCAAAGTTGCGGCGGAGAAAGCCAACATCACCAAGGACGTTTCGCCGCACACCCTGCGCCATTCCTTCGCCACTCATCTTCTTGAAGGCGGGGCTGATGTCAGGGTGGTGCAGGAGCTCTTGGGTCACGCCTCAGTGACCACCACGCAGGTTTACACCTTGGTCACCGCGGATACGTTGCGCGAGGTTTACGCGGCAGCGCACCCCAGGGCGCTCGGCTAAATCTGCCAAAGCCGGGCCCATGGCCGGCTAGCCGATCACATTCAGCGTCAGCTCCACGGCGTCCACAAACAGGGCCAACAGGGATGTCCCCAGACCGGCCACCAGCAACAGGCCTGGGTGGGCCAGGCCTACCACCACGCGCTTGAGGCGAGGGCGCCCTTTGAGGAACTTCTTGGGAACGCGCGTCTTCACGGGGACCTGCCGCCAGCCTCGCAGTCGCCGCAGGAACCATGCACAGCGGACGATGAATGCCATCCACAGAATGGAAAGCACCAGCGGAACCGCGGCCAGCATGAGGTTGAAGCCCAGCGCCGTGACTTCTTTCTCGGAATCACCGATCACCGACTGGACCGTGGTGGAGATTGACGCACTCATCACCACGGACGCGGCCCACACCATGAACGCAGCAACCAAGGCCAGGAACCGCACAAAGAAGTGTCCCAGCACGGTGGCATCGACGGCTCTCAGGTGGCTCCGCGGCGTGGCATGCAGCACCACCAAGGTGGAAATGAGCGTCGGGAGGGCCGCCACCAGGACCAGCAAGTACCAGGTCCATCCGGCCAGGTCCACCACTTCGTCCAGGACGATGAGACTGGCCCACACAACGGTCCAGACCCAGCCGGCGTAGAGCGGATGAGCCACAAGCCAGCGCGGAAGCCAGGCGTCCCGGTCCGGCTTGGCGGTGGCAGGCTTGTCGTCGTCCGTGCCACCGGTGTTTGTCACAGCATCTGCTACGTCGTTAACGGCGGCCACCCCGGCTCGCGCGTCACCCCCACCTTCAGTCATGCGCTCACTGTAGCAACGGGCCGCAGCAGTGGGGGAGATCAGGTTAAGGTAGGCAGCATGACTGCAGCCCATGTGACTTTGTGCTTCCTCCTCCGCGACGGCGCGCACGGCGAAGACGTTCTGCTCGGAACCAAGAAGACCGGCTTCGGCCGGGGCAAGGTGGTGGGCGTCGGAGGGCACGTCGAGCCGGGGGAGACCGCCTCCGAGGCGGCGTGCCGGGAGGTCAAGGAGGAGATCAACGTGGTGGTCAGGGCGGATGACCTGATTCCGGCAGGGACCGTCGATTTCGTCTTTCCGGCACGACCGGACTGGGACATGGCCACTACCGTCTACCTGACGCGTTCATGGGTGGGGGAACCGTCGGAAAGCGAGGAAATCGCTCCCGCGTGGTTCCCGGTCAAGCAGCTACCGGTGGAGCGCATGTGGGCCGATGCCGAACATTGGCTGCCCGCCATGATCGCCGGTCAGAGGATCAAAGTCCGGGTTGCCTTGGCCCCGGACAACGAGAATGTGGCCAACGTGCATACGGTGGAGTGGGCGGACCCCGGGGAGTAGGACAAACGACGGCGGGACGGTCGCCTTTCGGTGACCGTCCCGCCGTCGTTCCTGCTGCTTTAATTCCAGAGGCCTAAGGCACGTGGCGCTCTTCCGGACCGTTGTATTCGCTCAACGGACGGATCAGCGAGTTGGAGGCCACCTGTTCCATGATGTGGGCGGTCCAACCGGTGATGCGGCTGGCGACGAACAGCGGGGTGAACGTCTGCGTGTCGAAGCCCATGAGGTGGTACGTCGGGCCGGCCGGGTAGTCGAGGTTGGGCTTGATGGCTTTGGCCTCATCCATGGCCTGTTCCAAGCCGTTGTAGAGCCCCAGCAGTTCGGGGCGTCCGTAGTGGGCGATCATCTTGTCCAGCGCGGCTTTCATGGTGGGCACGCGGGAGTCGCCGTGCTTGTAGACGCGGTGTCCGAAGCCCATGACTTTCTTCTTTTGGGCGAGGGCGTCTTCCATCCATGCGCGGGCGCGGGTGGCGGCTTCCTCCAGGGATTCTTCGCTGCGGATGCCAATCTCGTCAAAGGTGTGCATAACGGCCTCATTGGCTCCACCGTGCAGGGGGCCCTTAAGAGCGCCGATCGCCGCAGTGACCGCTGAGTGGAGGTCCGAAAGGGTGGACGTGACCACGCGGGCGGTAAAGGTGGAGGCGTTGAAGGAGTGCTCCGCGTAGAGAATCATGGAGACGTTGAACGCTTCCACCACCTCATCCACGGGGTCTTCTCCGAAGGTCATCCACAGGAAGTTCGCCGAGTAGTCCAGGTCCTCGCGGGGTTCCACGGGTTCCTGGCCGCGGCGGCGGCGCTGGTCGTAGGCCACCACGGCGGGCATGGCTGCCCAGAGGTCGATTGCCTTTTTCATGTTCGCTTCGGGGCTGGAATCCTCAGCCAACTCGTGCCGGGCGCCGAGCACGGATGCCGCCGTACGGCAGACATCCATGGGATGTGCTGTGGTGGGCAAGGTATCCACGACTGTCTTGACCACTGGGTCCAGTGCGCGGCCTGCGCGTTCACGGGCAGTAAATTCTGCCAGCTGGGCTTCGTCGGGCAGTTCACCGTTCCACAAGAGGTAAGCGACCTCTTCGAAGCTGCATTTGGCGGCCAGTTCCTGGACCGGGTACCCGCGATACAGCAGCGAGTTGGTGTCCGGGTTGACCTTCGAGACGGCGGTGTAATCCACTACGACGCCGGCAAGGCCTTTTTTGATATCAACAGCTGCCATGCTGCCCTCCTTCGTTCATGATGCACGCGGCCCGGAAGCCCCGGACTGCCTGCTTTCCCCTGTATGAGTCCCGGAACCTAGCGAGTGCCAGGAACCTGGAAGTTGAAAACGCCGGTATCGAACTGGTTGTATGCCTCGTAGTCCACGAGTTCATAGAGGCGCGCACGGGTGAGCATGTCTCCAACGTGCGCCTCTTGGGTCCCCGCAGCCTTGATCGATTCCAGCGTACGCTCTGCAGCGCCCATGGCAATGCGGAGCAAGGTGACCGGGTAAATGACCATGTTCACGCCAACACTCTGAAGCTGGTCCACAGTGAAGAGGTCGCTCTTTCCGAACTCGGTCATATTGGCCAGGATGGGCACGTCCACGGCGTCACGGATGGCCTGGAATTCGTCCAACGTTGCCATGGCTTCCGGGAAGATCGCATCAGCGCCCGCGTCCACCAGGGCTTTCGCGCGGTCCTGCGCGGCCTGGATTCCTTCGACGGCGCGGATGTCGGTGCGGGCCATGATGAGGAAGTTCGGGTCCCGGCGGGCATCTGCTGCGGCGCGGATGCGTTTGGTGGCGGTGTCAATGTCCACCACGTTTTTGCCGTCCAGGTGGCCGCAGCGCTTCGGGTTGAATTGGTCCTCGATGTGGCAGCCGGCCAGGCCTGCGTTCTCAAGTTCCTGGATGGTCCGGGCCACGTTCATGGGCTCACCGAAGCCGGTGTCCGCGTCCACCAGGGAGGGCAGGTCCGTCATGCGGGCGATCTGCCCGGCGCGGGTGGCTACTTCGGTGAGCGTGGTGAGGCCGATATCGGGCAGGCCGAGGTCGTTGGCCAGGACGGCCCCGGAGATGTAGACGCCGGCGAAGCCTTTTTCCTCGATCAGCCGTGCCGAGAGCGGGTTGAACGCTCCTGGGAACTGCTGCACGGTCCCGGATGCCAGCAACTCCCGCAGCTTGAGGCGCTTCTGTTCGGGGGTGACTTTGGAGTACAGCATTTAGAACAGTCCCTTGGGTGCGTTGTTGAGGTCGATCACGCCGGGTGCTGCGGTGATGTTCAGTTGGTCCAGTTCGCCTTCGCCGAGTTCGGTGACGCGTTCGACGGCGGCGAGGAACCTTTCGATTTCGGCTTCCTCTACGAGACCGGCAGCGAGGGTGCGGAACTTGTTGATGTACTGCTCGCGGGCGAAGGGCCGGGCGCCGAGCGGGTGGGCGTCGGCCACGGCGATCTCGTCCGTGACAACAGACCCATCCGTGAGGGTGATTTCCACGGAACCGCCGAAGGCCTTCTCCGCGATGTCCAGGGAGTGGTAGCGGCGGGTCCATTCCGGGTCTTCGACGGTGGTGACCTTGTGCCAGAGTTCCACGGTGTCCGGGCGGGCGGCGCGTTCGGGGGCGTAGGAGTCCACGTGGTGCCAGGCGCCGTCCTGCAGGGCGACGGTGAAGATGTACGGGATGGAGTGGTCCAGGGTTTCGCGGGACGCGGTGGGAGAGTACTTCTGGGGATCGTTCGCGCCGGAACCGATCACGTAGTGGGTGTGGTGGCTGGTTTTGATCAGCACGGATTCCACGTTGGCCGGATCGGTGGTTTCGGGATGTTCGCGGTTGAGCTTGCGGGCGAGGTCGATCCACGCCTGGGCCTGGTATTCGGCGGAGTGTTCCTTGGTGTAGGTGTCCAGGATGGCGCGCTTGGCCTCCCCTGGCAGCGGCAACGGAACCTCATAGGAGGCGTCCGGGCCGTCCAGCATCCAGGCGATCACGCCGTCTTCGCCTTCATAGATCGGCACGGGGGAGGTCTGTCCGCGCATGGAGCGGTCCACCGCCTCGACGGCCATCTTGCCCGCGAACGCCGGAGCGTGCGCCTTCCAGGTGGAGATCTCGCCCTTGCGGGACTGCCGGGTAGCGGTGGTGGTGTGCAAGGCCTGGCCCACGGACTGGAAGATCGTCTCAACATCCAGTCCCAACAATGTCCCGATGCCTGCGGCGGCGGAGGGGCCGAGGTGGGCCACATGGTCAATCTTGTGCTTGTGCAGGCAGATGGCCTTGACCAGGTTCACCTGGATCTCGTAGCCGGTGGCGATGGCACGGACAAGGTCGGCGCCGTTGGAGCCCACGTGCTGGGCGACGGCCAGGATCGGCGGGATGTTATCTCCAGGGTGGGAGTAATCCGCGGCCAGGAAGGTGTCGTGGTAATCGAGTTCCCGCACGGCCACACCGTTGGCCCAGGCGGCCCACTCGGGGGAGACCTGCTCGCTGATGCCGAAAACGTGGGCGCCCTTGCCGTTGGCAGACGGGGAATGGGTCAGGGCCTGCGCGCGGGCCGCGACGATCGGTGCCCGGTTCAACGAGGCGATAGCCACCGAGGCGTTGTCGATAATTCGGTTAATCACCATGTCAGTGACCTCCGGTGTCACCTCGACGGGGTCCGCGGCGACCACGGCGATCTTGTGCGCCAACTGCTCCTCACGGGGCAGGTTCTCTTCGCTCTTGTAGACGCGGACGTGGTTGTTCTTGACCATGGTGCTCCTTCTGGTGGGACGTTCTACCGTGCCGTGTGGGTGGCTTTGACGTGGGTGAGGCTGCGATGCAGGTGGACAGTGGTGGCGGCTTCCGCCAGGCGCGGGTTGCCGGCGGCGATGGCTTCGGCGATGGCCGCGTGCTCGGCAGCGGCCGCGTGGAGGCGGGCAGCGTCGTCGGCTGCGAGACGCCGGACGCGGACCAAATGGACGCGCAGGCTCCGCATGGCGTTGGCCAGGTACGAATTGGAAATCGCGGCATCGATTGCCTCATCCAGGCGGCCCACCAAGGCGTAGTACTCGTGCCGCGCGGGATCGCTGTCGCTAAGCAGTTCAGGGGCCCGCAGCAGTTGGGCGTGCAACTTGCCGAAGACGCCGGGCTCACCGCGCTCAGCGGCCAAGGCGGCAGCCCGAACCTCCAGGGTTTCGCGCAGTTCGAACAGCTCGTCGATGGTGTCCAGCGAGATATCGGTGACGACGACGCCGCGGCCGCCTGCCGCCGTCGTCAATCCTTCTGCAGTGAGCCGGCCCAGCGCCTCCCGGACGGGCGTGCGGGACACGCCAAGGCGTTCGGACTGTTCCACTTCGGCGAGGACTGTGCCCGGGCGAAGGCGCCATTCAATGATGTCTTCACGAAGGGAGGCATAAGCCCTGTCACTGGCGCGCATGCCCTCAGTGTATACACAGGACTCTCAAATAGTCATCAGGGCCACTAAATTTCCCCTCTGTGTATACATGATCGCTCAGGCGTGATTCCAGCCGTACTCATTCTCGGGGCGCCCGGGGGTACCGTACCGAGGTGCCCGGGTGACCGTGCCGGCGTCGGCCAAGTACTCCAGATAGCGGCGGGCCGTGACACGGGACATGCCCAGTGCATCCATCACTTCACTGGCGGACACCGGTTGGTGCCCAGCCCGCACCAGGTCCTTCACAGATTCAAGAGTGGATCCGGACAAGCCCTTGGGCAGCGGTAATTCCGTAGGAGCGCGAAGGCTCGCAAACGCCTGGTCCACGTCGCTTTGCGATGCCCCCGCTTTGGAAATCCCGGACATCGAGCCCGCCAATTGCTCACGGAAGGTCCGGTAGCTGCTGAGTTTGTCCGCGAAAGTTGCGTAGGTAAACGGCTTGATGAGGTACTGCACCACGCCGATGGACACGGCACTGCGGACAATGTTTAACTCCCGCACGGCGGTAATGGCGATGATGTCGGCAAAAACGCCGGCCGAACGCATCCGGCGGGCGACGTCCAGGCCGTGCAGATCCGGCAGGTTCATGTCCAACAGGACCAGGTCCACGGGCGAACCCGATGCTGCAAATTCGCCGAGTATGCGCAGGGCAGACTGCCCGTCCGGCGCCGTCCCAACCAAAGTGAAGCCGTCCAAACGGCCAATGTAGATGGAGTGGGCGTCAGAGGCTATCGGTTCGTCCTCCACTACCAGGACGCGGATCTCTGTCATGCCTTCTCTTCCTCGGGAGCCGGCGCAGGCAGCACAACATTGAACTGTGCTCCGCCGGGATTGCTGATGGTCATCGTACCGTTGAGCCGGTCCACGGCCTGGCGCACCAATGCGAGCCCGACACCCCTGCCATGGCTGCCACGCGGATCTCCCTCGGAGGATTTGGTACTGAATCCGTACTGCAGGACATCGTCGATGGAATCCGGATTTATGCCCATGCCAGAGTCACGCACGGTGAATTCGACGGCGGCGGCCCCGGCATCCACGTCCAACTCCACCTTCCGCGGGAAGTCGCCGGCAGCGGCGGCATCTATCGCGTTGTCCAGCAGGTTCCCCAGAATGGTCACCAGGTCCTGGATCTCCAGGCCGCGGACTCCGGCACTGCCCGACGTCCGGACCTCCAGTTCCACTCCACGCTCGTGGGCCTCCGCGGCCTTGCCCATCACCAAGGCACTCATCACCGGTTCGTCCACCGAAGCCACCATGTCATCGGTCAGTTGCTGGCTCAACTCAAGGTCCTTGGTAGCAAAATCCAGGGCCTGCGGAGTTCGACCCAGCTCCAGCAAGGAGACGATCATATGCAGTCGGTTGGCGTGTTCATGGGTCTGTGCGCGCAGGGCGTCAGAAAGGGTCTTCATTGTTTGGAGTTCCGTGCCCAGCGATTCAATTTCCGTGCAGTCCCTGAGGGTGGCCACCGTGCCGTAGATGGCAGGTTTCTGCCGGCTGCGTTCAGGCACCGGACCCACGGCGGGGGCCTGGTTGACCACCAAAATCCTTGAACCCGTCAGGTGGATTTCATCGTGGGCGGGACGACCGGACTCGAACAGCGCTCGCAGGCTTCCATCAAAGGGGAGCTCGGCCAGTTTCGGTGCTGCGTCAGGTGACCGGTCGGCGTCGGAGGGAGCCAGCCCCAACAGCTCTGCGGCTTGGTCGTTGTACATCACAGCCTTGCCATGGGTGTCGATCAGGATCACGCCTTCGCGGACCGAGTGAAGGACGGACTCGTAGTACGCGAACAACTGCGCCAGCTGCTCAGGACCCCATCCGCGCGTGACCGATCGAAGGTATCGGCCCAGAAGCCATGAGGCAACGGAGCCAAAGAACAACACCACCAAGGCGATGACGCCAATCACCCCCAGCCTCTCGGCGACGTCCGTGTCCACAGTGCGCACCGTCACGCCGGCAGCTACCAGGGCCTTGACGCCTCCGCCGGCATCCATCACGGGTGCAATGGTGCGCACCGAAGGGCCCAGAGTGCCTGCCGTGACCTCGGTGAAGGTTTCACCCCGCAAGGCTGGCTCGATGGTTCCGATGTAGGGCTTGCCCAGCTCTTCGGCCCGGGGGTGCGTCCAGCGGGTCCGGTCGGGGGCCATGATGGTGATGAAATCGGCGTCGGCGTCGTCCATCACCTCCAGCGCATAGGGCTGAAGGACCGCCGAAGGGTCCGCTGCTGTAGCCGCTTCCAGGACCAAGGGGCTGTCTGCCAACGAGGTGGCAATCGCGAGCATCCGGCCGCCCGCCTCGTCGTAGGCCCGGTCCCTGGCTTCCACCACGGAAAACGTCCCGAAGACGGCGGTCAGCACCAGGACGAACAACAGATTCGCCACAAACAAACGGCGGGCGATGCTCCAGCTGTGAAACACGTGGGCCTCCATGACCAATATGACCGCAATGGTGATGTGTGTCACCAGCGGCTCAATGATGGATATCACACAAGGGCAGCGGATTGGACATCAGTGCAGGACCGCAGCGCCTTACACAGTATCCAAAGGAGAATCCCATGACCTCTCAACGAGGAGAGTCGGCAGTTGCTGCCAAAGCTGGACGCAAGGGGCTCGACAAGTCGCACTACCTGTACATCGCGGTCATCCTGGCCGTCGTGCTCGGCGCGGTCGTCGGCCTGGTGTTCCCGGAAGTTGGAAAGTCCCTCAAGCCTCTCGGTGACGGCTTCATCAAGCTCATCAAGATGATGATTGCTCCGGTTATCTTCTGCACCATCGTCCTGGGTATCGGGTCCATCGCGAAGGCTGCCACTGTTGGCAAAGTGGGCGGGCTCGCCCTGGGCTACTTCGTGGCCATGTCAACTTTCGCGCTGGCGATCGGCCTCGTAGTGGGCAACCTCATCCACCCGGGTGAAGGCCTCAAGCTGACCCCGTACGATCCCACCAAGAAGGCTGACACGAACAGCACAGTGGACTTCCTCCTGGGCATCATTCCCGGTGACATTCCAGTCCTTCCCACTCTTCTTGCCGCGATTCTGGTCGGTTTCGCCCTGCAGAAGATGGGTAAGCAGGGAGCCCCGATCCTCGGAGCCATCGGACACGGGCAGCGACTCGTTTTCCGCATCCTCATCATGATCATGTGGCTGGCCCCGGTGGGCGCGTTCGGCGCCATCGCCGCCGTCGTTGGTGCAACCGGCGCCCAGGCGATCCTCAGCATGTTCACCCTCATGGTGGCCTTCTACATCACCTGCGCATTGTTCATTGTGGTCATCCTCGGAACGCTGCTCCGCGCAGTGGCCGGCGTCAACATCTTCAAGCTCATGAAGTATCTGGCCCGCGAGTACCTTTTGATCTTCTCCACCTCGTCCTCCGAGGCTGCATTGCCCCGACTGATCGCCAAGATGGAGCACCTGGGTGTCTCCAAGCCGGTGGTCGGTGTAACGGTCCCCACGGGTTACTCCTTCAACCTTGATGGCACGGCAATCTACCTGACCATGGCCTCCTTGTTCGTCGCCAACGCCATGGGCACCCCGCTGGACCTCGGCGCCCAGATCTCCCTCCTGGTCTTCATGATCATTGCTTCCAAGGGTGCTGCAGGCGTCACTGGTGCCGGGCTCGCAACCCTGGCCGCGGGTCTCCAGGCACACAAGCCGGAGCTCCTGGGCGGCGTGGGCATGATCGTCGGAATCGATCGCTTCATGTCCGAGGCCCGTGCTCTGACGAACTTCACCGGCAACGCCGTGGCAACTGTGCTGATCGGTACTTGGGTCAAGGAAATCGACAATGGCCAGGTGGAGCGAGTCCTCTCAGGCAGCGAGCCCTTCGATGAGCAGACCATGATCGCCCACGGTGGCGAAGAAGAGGCTGCTCCTGAGGCCGACACCCGCGAGAAGGCAGCTGTCTAGCAAGGACAGGCGCTCGCAGAACGGATGAGTCGATGGACGGCACCCCGCGGGGGTGCCGTCCATCGACATTTCGCGCACCGGAACAGGAACAAGTGATCAACCTTCGACCTCAACTAGAGGGTCAAGGCTCAACTGCGGAGCAATGTCAAGTTCCCCGAATAACCGTGTCGGGCGCTGTAGCCTAGGTGGGTAGCAGCGCTGTAGCCAGGGGCTCAGTGGCAGGGAAGATCGTCGTCGAAAGAGTGGTTAGATACGTGAGCATCGAACGGGGTTCAGCAACGCTGGAAGGCACCGAGCTCGATCTGGAAGACGCCATCATGGGGCCCACGGGCCGTCCTCACCGCGAATTCCCGGAACCCGCTCCTCTTGCCTCCCATGGTCCGGCCAGGGTCATTGCCATGGTCAATCAAAAGGGCGGGGTGGGTAAGACCACGTCCACCATTAACCTCGCGGCTGCGCTGGCTGAATACGGCCGGCGTGTCCTGTTGGTGGACTTTGATCCCCAGGGTGCGCTGTCCGCTGGCCTGGGCGCCAACCCGCACGAGCTCGACCTCACGGTTTACAACGTCCTGATGGATCGCAAGGTGGACATCCGCGACGCCATTCAGCAGACCGGTGTGGACGGCGTGGACCTCCTTCCCGCCAACATTGACCTCTCTGCTGCCGAAGTGCAGCTCGTCAACGAGGTAGCACGTGAACAGGTCCTGGACCGCGCGCTGAAGAGCGTCGAAGACGACTACGACGTCGTCCTGATCGACTGCCAGCCGTCCTTGGGCCTCCTGACAGTCAATGCCCTCACCGCTGCCCATGGCGTCATCATCCCGTTGATCTGCGAGTTCTTTGCACTCCGTGCCGTCGCACTCCTGGTGGAAACCATCGAGAAAGTGCAGGACCGCCTCAATCCGCGCCTGCAGGTGGACGGTGTCCTGGCCACTATGTACGATGCCCGCACCCTGCACAGCCGCGAAGTCATTTCGCGCCTGGTGGAGGCCTTCGGCGACAAAGTGTTCGAGACCGTTATCAAGCGTTCCATCAAGTTCGCTGACGCCACAGTCGCCGCCGAGCCGATTACCAGCTACGCCGGCAACCACATTGGTGCCGACGCCTACCGCCGCCTTGCCAAGGAACTGATCTCGCGCGGCGGCGCGCCGTAGCGGACGGTGGCACCGTCACTTGCCCCGACGGCGGAGACGCCCGCACCGGCGGACGCGGCCGGACCAGCGGTAACGCCCGACGCCGGTACCTCCGAAAGCCGTAAGGCCGGCTTCGAAGTTCGCCTGGCAAACTTCACAGGCCCTTTCGATCTCCTGCTCGGCCTCATTTCCAAGCACAAGCTGGACATCACGGAGGTAGCCCTTGCCACGGTCACCGACGAGTTCATCAAGTACATCCGGGGCCTCCAGAAATTGGGGGAGGACTGGGCGTTGGATGAAGCCAGCGAATTCCTGGTGATCGCTGCGACCCTACTGGATCTTAAGGCTGCCCGCCTCCTTCCTGCAGGTGAGGTGGAGGACGCCGAGGACATTGCCCTCCTGGAGGCCAGGGACCTGCTCTTCGCGCGGCTCCTGCAATACAAGGCTTTTAAGCAGGTGGCCGGCATCATGGGCGAAACCCTGGAGCAGGAAGCGCGCCGGTACCCCCGGCAGGTTGCGCTGGAGGAGCATTTCGCGGCGCTGCTTCCCGAACTCGTCTGGCGGCACACTCCCGGGCAATTTGCGGAGCTTGCGGCCAAAGCACTCAAACCCAAGGACACGGCACCCGCGGAAGTCGGCTTGGACCATCTCCACGCGCCGCCGGTCAGCGTCAAGGAACAGGCCGAGATCATGGGCTACCGCTTGAAGCTCGGTGCGCCGCTGTCGTTCCAAACCTTGATCGCAGATGCCGAGACCACCCTGGTGGTAGTGGCACGCTTCCTGGCGTTGCTGGAGATGTTCCGCGACCGTGTTGTTGCTTTCGAGCAGCCCGAACCACTGGCGCTACTCACGGTTCGTTGGACGGGCGAGGACGCTGGGTGGGATAGTTCCAGCCTGAGCGAGGAATATGAAGCAGGCGCCGAATCGCACGGAACCGGAAGCGGGGAAAACGTCAGTGAGTGAACAGGAAACGGCAGCGGATGGCCTGGCGGAACTCGAAGCGCTGCCCGGAGGCGCACGCGCAGCGCTTGAGGCGGTACTCATGGTCATTGACCAGCCCGCTACCTCAGAAGAGCTGGCCGCGGGTCTCAACGTGACGGTCGCCGTCGTCGAGGATTTGTTGGATGACCTGCAGCGGGAGTATAGCGGCTATACTGTTAAAGCCCCGGACGTGGATGCTGTCGGCTTTGCCGTTGCCAGCACCGAACCCCGGGGTTTTGAATTGCGGAACGTTGCCGGCGGGTGGCGGATTTATTCACGGTCGGACTTTGCCGACATCGTGGGCAGGTTCGTTCTCGAAGGGCAGACCACCAGGCTTACTCAGGCGGCGCTTGAAACACTGGCAGTCATTGCTTACCGGCAGCCGGTCTCCAGGGCCCGGGTTTCCGCCATTCGCGGCGTAAACGTTGATTCCGTGGTCCGGACTCTGACCCAAAGGGGTTTGATTGAGGACTCCGGAAACGATCCTGAATCGGGGGCGGTCCTGTACCGGACAACCTCCTATTTCCTGGAACGGATGGGCATCGGCTCGGTGGCGGAACTGCCCCAGCTCTCGCCGCACCTTCCAGGTCTGGAAGGGATTGACGAGTACTACGACGCCAGCCGGATGTAGCCCCAGGCTTCACCGGCACAGCACCAGAACTTAATACGGATATGCGGCACCGCAACGAGGTGCCACGGCAACAAGGGGCAGACGATGTCTGCCCGGCTGGCTAGTGTTGATTCCAACACCAAATGCCGGCCATTACTACACAAGGACGGGTCATGACACAGGCGGGACGCCAGAGTTCACCACGTAACAGTTCGGGACGCAACAGTTCTGGACGCAATGAGGCCAAGGGCGGCACAGGCCGCTCCAACGCCGGCGGCTTCTCGGGCCGCGGCGGCAGTGCCGGCGCAGGAAAGCGCAACTTTAACCAGGGCGAGGGCCGCCCGTTCAAGGCATCCAAGCCTCGGGAAGCGGCCCCCTTCGATCCCGACAACCCCACAACAGCTGGCGACTACGATCGCGGCCAGGCGGCAAAGCCGGCCAAGCCGTTCCGTAAGCCAGGCTCCAACAAGCCCGGCTTTGGGAAGGCTCCCGGTACTCCCGGAGCTTTGAAGCCAAAGGCGAAGCCCGCCAGACAGTACGGTTCCAAGGCGTTCGGCAGCGAACGCTTCGGCCAAAACCTTGGCCCCATTCGCAAGCCGACCCGCAACCGCGGTCCGCGCCAGGAAGTGCCGCAGTCGGACCTCCACGACGCTGACGGCGTGCGCCTGCAGAAGGTCATGGCCCAGGCAGGCGTGGCTTCCCGCCGCGTGTGTGAGGAAATGATCCTCGAGGGCCGCGTAGAGGTCGATGGCGTTGTCACCACCGAGCTCGGAATGCGCGTGGACCCCACGTCTGCCGTAATCCACGTGGACGGAATCCGGATCCAGCTCGACGAAACACTCGTCTACATGGTCTTCAACAAGCCCAAGGGCGTCGTTTCCACTATGGAAGACCCTGAAGGACGTCCCTGCATCAGCGACTTCCTCAAGAACAACAAGAACAAGGGCGAACGCCTGTTCCACGTTGGCCGCTTGGATGTCGCCACCGAGGGACTGCTGCTGCTGACGAACGACGGCGAACTCGCCAACCGCCTGACGCACCCTTCTTATGAGGTGCCAAAGACGTACTTGGTCCAGGTCCGTGGCCCCTTCCCGCAAGGCGTCGGCGCGAAGCTGAAGAACGGCGTCGAGCTTGAAGACGGTGTTGCTGCAGTGGACTCCTTCCGCTTGGTTGACTCGACCCCCGGCCACGTCCTGATCGAGGTTGTCCTTCACTCCGGCAAGAACCGTATTGTGCGCCGCATGTTCGACGCCGTCGGCTTCCCGGTGGAGCGGCTGGTCCGTGTCAAGGTAGGCCCCATCGGCTTGGGCGACCAGCGACAGGGCAGCATCCGCAACCTCGGCAGGCAGGAAGTCGGACACCTCCTGGCATCTGTAGGGCTCTAGGGCATGTCGGCATTCGGTACGCACGGCCGGGGCCATCTTGATGGTCCGGTCGTCGTTCTCGGCACAGGCTTGCTCGGGGCCAGCATTGGACTCGGGCTGCGCGGCCGCGGGGTTCCCGTGTTCCTTTTCGATCCTTCGCCCACCAACCAGGCGGTCGCGGTGGATATTGGCGCAGGCCGGCCACTGGCGGAGCTGGACGAAGAACCCCAGCTGGTAGTTGTTGCTGCGCCGCCGGACGTCACGGCCGACGTCGTGGAGAAAGCGCTGGCGGACTACCCGTCCGCCGTCGTGGTTGACATCGCAAGCGTCAAGGCCAGTATCCAGGCGCAACTGCGGCAACGTGGCGTGGATCTCTCCCGGTACGTTGGCACCCATCCCATGGCTGGTCGTGAGAAGTCAGGTCCGGTTGCGGCGAGGGGCGAGCTTTTCACCTCCATGCCGTGGGTTGTTTGCCCATCGGAGGAAACCGGAAGCGACGCCCTGCAAACGGCGCGTACGTTGGCCGGGGATCTTGGCGCGATCGTTTCCCAGTTCACGGCGGACGAGCACGATGAAGCCGTGGCCTTGGTGTCCCACTTGCCGCAGATCATGTCGTCCCTCCTGGCGAGCCGACTGCAGGGCACGCCTCTTCACGCACTGTCCTTGGCCGGCAACGGACTCCGGGACACTACCCGGATCGCAGCCAGTGATCCCACTCTGTGGGTGCAGATTCTTGGGGGCAACGCTGAAAAGGTGGTTTCCATCCTGCACGGCGTCCGCGAGGACCTGAACCGATTGATTGGGACACTGGAAGAACCCTTGGCGCCCGGTGCCCGGCTGGACCTGGCGCAGCTCATCAGTGAGGGTAACGCGGGGCAAGCACGGATTCCCGGCAAGCATGGCGGACCTCCGCAGGCGTACTCGTGGCTCACCATCCTGGTGGACGACAAGCCTGGACAGATCGCACACCTCCTGACGGAGATCGGCGAGATCGGCGTGAACCTCGAAGACCTTCGGCTGGACCATTCGTCGGGACAGAACGTAGGCATGGTGGAGCTTTCCGTGCTTCCCAGCAAGCATGACCTCCTTGTTGAAGCTTTGACTGACCGTGGATGGCGGGTACTCCAGTAATGACGCGTGAATTCTTTGGCCCGGAAACGGTTGCCCGCCCCGGCAAGCCGCTGGTAATTGCCATCGACGGCCCCTCGGGGTCGGGCAAGTCCAGCGTTAGCAAGGAAGTTGCCCGGCGTTTGAAGCTGGCGTACCTCGATACCGGCGCGATGTATCGCGCCCTGACGTGGTACTGCCTCAAGACCGGCGTTGACCTCCAGGATGGCGCTGCCGTGGAACAGGCTTCCAAGCTGATGCCCCTGGAGATCAGCACCACCACGGTCACGGAGTATGTGGCTGTGGACGGTACGGACATTACGGATGAAATCCGTGATCCTTTGATCTCGTCGTCCGTGAGCGCCGTCGCCACTACCTTGGGTGCCCGCACCGAGCTCATCCGCCGCCAGCGCGAGTTGATCGACCAGCACCACCACCGGATGGTGGTGGAAGGACGCGACATCACCACTGTCGTCGCTCCGAATGCCGAGGTCCGCATGCTCCTGACCGCCAGCGAGGAAGCAAGGCTCCGGCGGCGTGGAATCCAGTTGGGTGGCACGCAAAGCAAGGAAGAGCTCGCCGCCCAGGTTATCCAACGGGATGCCAAGGACTCCACGGTAGTGAACTTCACGCAAGCGGCCGACGGCGTGGTCACGCTCGATTCCTCGGACCTTAACTTCGAGGAAACGGTGGAAACCGCACTGGCGATTGTCAGCAAGGTTATTTATGGTGACTGAGAATGAGCTCCCGGCGCCATGGACCCGCCTGTGGAGCCGGCCCATCGGGTGGATCGTGGACCACGTCATCTATCGGACGTTCGTGGCAGGCAAAAGCAACGTGCCCGCCGCAGGGCCCGTGGTTTTCGCCGCGAACCACATCAGCTTCCTTGACGGGCCAGTGATGTTCGGCGCTTCGCCGCGCCCCATGCACATTCTGGTCAAGAAAGAGATGTTCAAAGGCTTCCTGGGCAAGGTTCTCCGTGGATCCGGACAGATCCCCGTGGACCGGACCGGCGACCGCACCGCCCTGCACCTCGGCAGGAAACTGCTCGACGCCGGACGTTGCGTAGGGATTCTTCCGGAAGGAACCCGGGGGAGCGGCTCGGCAGAAAGCATCAGCAACGGAGTTGCCTGGCTGGCCCTCAACTCGGGAGCAACGGTTATACCGGTCGCCATCCTCGGAACCCGACAGGGCAATGAGCATCGCGACCATATCCCCACACCACGCCGCAAGCTGTATGTCAGCTTCGGCGAACCCATCACGGTGAAGCGCCGGAAGGGCGAACCGGGGCGTGTTTCAATGGACAGGGCGGCTGCGGAGATCCGTGAAGCCCTGGCAGAACACGTCCAGGGCGCCATCCGGGCCACAGGCCAGGGCCTTCCCACAGAGCCTGCGCCCGGAAAACCAACTTCGCAGCACCGCCAAACAGCAGTAGCCGGGACGCCGGCAGACCACCACTAAGGAAAGTGCAATGAGCGATACGACTCAAAAATCCGGCCTCCACGGAGCCGGCGACGACGAATACACGCCCACCGGCACCGACCAGGTGGCTGAAAACCTGGCTGCCTTGGACGATGACGAGGCCGAGCTCCGTGCGGCCACCCTCCGGGCCGGCCTGGACGATTACGATCTCGATGAAGAAGATGCCGCGCTGCTCAGTGGCGAGTACGGCGATGAGGGCGACGAAGGTCCCCTCAAGCTGGATCCAGTCCTTGCCATCATTGGACGGCCCAACGTGGGCAAGTCAACGTTGGTAAACCGCATCCTGGGCCGCCGTGAAGCTGTCGTAGAGGATACCCCTGGGGTTACCCGCGACCGTGTCATGTACTCGGCCCGTTGGAATGGCCGCAACTTCACCCTGGTGGACACCGGGGGATGGGAACATGATGCCAAGGGCATCCACGCCCGCGTGGCTGAGCAGGCCGAAATGGCCGTGGAGCTTGCTGACGCAGTTCTCTTTGTGGTGGATTCCGCCGTCGGCGCGACCGCCACAGACGAGGGTGTCATGAAGATGCTCCGCAAGAGCAAGAAACCGGTCATCATGGTGGCCAACAAGGTGGACGACTTTGCGCAGGAAGCCGACTCCGCGACCCTTTGGGGCTTGGGCTTCGGTGAGCCGTACCCGGTTTCGGCCCTGCACGGCCGTGGCGTCGCCGATCTCCTGGACCATGTCATGGATACCCTCCCCGAGTACTCCTTGGTGGACGGTGTGGAGCGCTCAGGCGGACCGCGCCGTATCGCACTGATTGGCCGCCCGAACGTGGGCAAGTCTTCTTTGCTGAACAAGCTCGCAGGCTCCGAGCGTGTTGTGGTGGATCCGCTGGCCGGCACCACGCGTGACCCCGTTGACGAGTTCATCGAACTCGGCGACCGCACATGGCGCTTCGTGGATACCGCAGGTATCCGCCGCCGCCAGCACATGGCACAGGGTGCCGACTTCTACGCGTCCTTGCGCACTCAGGCCGCGCTCGAAAAGGCGGAGGTCGCCGTCGTGCTTCTTGCCGTTGACGAGGTCCTCAGCGAGCAGGATGTCCGCATCCTGCAGTTGGCCATCGAATCCGGCCGTGCCCTGGTGCTCGCGTTTAACAAGTGGGATCTGCTCGATGACGAACGCCGCCGTTACCTGGAGCGCGAAATCGAGCAGGATCTTGCCCACGTGGAGTGGGCTCCCCGCGTGAACATCTCAGCCAAGACCGGCTGGCATAAGGATCGGCTGGTCCCTGCGCTGGACATCGCCTTGGAGAGCTGGGACCGCCGCATCCCCACGGGTCGCCTCAACGCGTTCCTGGGCGAGCTCGTGGCAGCCCACCCGCACCCGGTCCGTGGCGGAAAGCAGCCGCGCATCCTCTTCGGCACCCAGGCATCCAGCCGCCCGCCGAAGTTCGTGCTGTTCACCACAGGCTTCCTGGATCCCGGATACCGTCGCTTCATCACGCGTCGCCTCCGCGAAACGTTCGGCTTCGAGGGCACTCCCATCGAGGTCAACATGCGTGTACGCGAGAAGCGTGGCAAGAAGCGCTAATTGAGACGGGCATCACAGTCGACTTTGGCTGAGATGGCGTTGGCGGCCTCCAACTTCGTGTAAGCTTTTGGAGGTGGTTCGGCCGGACTGCTTAGGTGGGACTCTACGGAGGAAAACTTAGGCGGAGAACGGTAGAACCAGCGGGCTGTAGCGCAGCTTGGTAGCGCACTTGACTGGGGGTCAAGGGGTCGCAGGTTCAAATCCTGTCAGCCCGACCATAAAGGCCGGAATCACGTGGAAACACGGCGATTCCGGCCTTTGGTCGTTAAAGATCCGAGTGGATCCCACGTGTCCGTTATGCCCGTCTTTCATCGCCGGGCATAACGAACGCGTCGAGGATGACTTAGACCACTTGCAGTGCGCCAAGCGCCCTGACGAGCGGCTCAAGTTCCGGCACCGACTCGGCAGCATCCAGGGCCGCTGCCAAGGTGTCATCGTGGACCGGCTTGGCTGCCTCTAGCAGCTTTTGTCCGGGAACGGTGAGTTCGGTGTAGATGCCGCGGCGGTCGTCGGCGCACAGAATGCGGGTGAGCAGGCCCCGGTCTTCGAGGCGGTTGACCAGGCGGGTCGTTGCACTGCTGGACAATGCGGTGGCGCGGGCGAGTTGCTGCATCCGCATGTGCCAGCCGTCCTGCCGGCTCAATGCATCCAGCACTGTGTATTCGACCACAGACAGGGCACTGGAAGCCTGGAGCGCCTTCTCCAGTTCTGCTTCGATGCTTCCGTGCAGGGCGGCCAGGGTTCGCCAACCCTGTGCCCGTACTTCTACGGCGTCATCCTTGATGCCCATGTCTGCTGTGCTCCTGCCTTGCCGTCGAGTGGTTCATGACGCATCCAAAAAGTAGTTGCTTGCGCAAGTACCTAGCGTGTGCAACTATATATAGAGCGTCTGCAACTATTATTCTACGGTTCCCGGCGGCGCACTTCCACTTTTCCGAGGGAACCACCCATTAAGGAGCTTCATATGCCCGCAGGGTTGATTGCCCTAGCCCTCGGCGGATTCGGCATTGGACTGACCGAGTTCGTGATCATGGGCCTCTTGCCCGAGGTTGCTGCCGACTTCCAGGTCAGCGAGGCATCGGCCGGCTGGTTTATTTCCGGCTATGCCCTCAGCGTCACCGTCGGCGCCCTCTTGGTTACGGCCGCAGTGACCCGGTTGCCGCGCAAGCCAGTTCTGATCGGCTTGCTCGTTCTCTTTATCGCCGGCAACTTCCTGTCCGCGATCGCCGATAGCTACACGGCAATGCTGATCGGCCGCATTGTCGCAGCACTGTGCCACGGTGCCTTCTTCGGCATTGGCTCGGTTGTGGCGGCCAGTCTGGTGCCGGCCCACAAGAAAGCCGGGGCCATCGCCATCATGTTCACCGGACTCACCGCCGCCAATGTGCTGGGTGTGCCGTTCGGAACCTTGCTCGGCCAGAACTTCGGCTGGCGCTCCACGTTCTGGGCCATCACTGCGATCGGTGTTGTTGCGCTGCTCGGCATCGCACTCATGGTCCCCAAAGCCAGTACAGAGCCCACCAAGGGTCTTCGCAGCGAACTGGGAGCATTCAAGTCCGGCCAGGTATGGCTCTCAATCCTCGTGACCATCCTCGGATTTGGCGGTATGTTCGGGGCCTTTACCTACATCGCCTTCACGCTGACTGAGGTTTCCGGGTTCGAGTCCAGTGCGGTGCCCTGGCTCCTGGTTCTCTTCGGTGGCGGCCTGTTCGTTGGAAACTTCCTCGGTGGGAAGGCTGCCGACAAGGCTTTGGATAAGACCCTCATCGTCATCCTTGCCGGGCTGGTGGTGGTGCTGGTCTTCTTCGCCCTGACCGCAGGCAGCAGCATTGCCACGCTGATCTCACTGGCGCTCATGGGCGGCTTTGGCTTCGCCACCGTTCCGGGGTTGCAGATGCGGGTCATGCACTTCGCTTCCACAGCCCCCACCCTGGCCTCCGGCGCGAACATTGGGGCCTTCAACCTGGGGAACGCCCTAGGAGCCTGGCTCGGCGGCGTGACCATCACCGCCGGTCTCGGCTACACCTCGCCGATTTGGGCCGGTGCCGGTATTACGGTCGCCGCGTTGATCGTCATGGTGGTGGCTGCTGCAGCAGCCAAGCGTGGGAAAGTTGCGGCACCTGCAGCAACGCCCGACGTCGAACGCGAACCGCGCGAGGCGCCTGTCGCCTGACGCTGGGCAATGGTTCAACGGAACGCTGACCAAGCTGACCACTGATTAAAGAAGGAAGCCCGCCGCGGACCACCGTGGCGGGCTTTCGCGTCCTAAACGTTGGGTGTGGGGTCTGGCCTTTCCGCCTCCGCCTGCTTCGCTGCCCTGACGCGCTCGCTTTCTGCCTGCTTCAGCACTTTCATTTGCTTGCCGCGCCGCCGCCACAAGGCCCAAAGGACCGTGACCCCTATGAAGACCACCACAGCGGCAATGGCAGAAACGGCGGTCCAGGTTGTGAAGAACCCTGCATCCACGCTCAAGGTGCGCTGGCCGGCATGGGCGGACTCTGTCGTTCCGAACGCGATGCCGGCCGTAAGCAGGTTGGGTGTGGCGATGGCTACGGCCACCAGGAGGATAACGATCTTCCATGGCCATGTCACGGCCTTGCGTGTGGCCTGCCAGGCCACCAGCAGGGGAATGAAGGTGAAGACGAAGCCGTAAAACATTCCCACCAGGACACTGGCCCCAAGGTCTCGTCGGATTTGACCGGCGATGACATCGGACCACCAGCGGGGGAGGATGGCACCCAGGATGAAGTAGGCGGCCACAGCGACAAGCAATGCCACCAGGATCAGGATAATTTTGACGCCCCAATTGCGCTTTTTCTGAGCTGGTACTTGTGCTTGTTCAGTCATGGGTCAATCATGGCAGAGACCCCATCAGGCGCAGGGGAAATGTGCCTATACTTTCAGCGGTGGCCAGCAGCGCGGCCGCCGTCGAGGTTCGTAATTGTCCCGATGAAAGGCCACCAGTGAGCAATATTCCAGAAGAACTTTCGTACACTGCGGAACACGAATGGGTGACCGCCCCCGATGCCGACGGCGTGGTGCGGATTGGCATTACCGACTTCGCACAGGACGCCCTGGGAGATGTCGTCTATGCCCAGATGCCTGAGCCGGGGACCAAGGTCAAAGGCAATGAGGTTGTTGGCGAAGTTGAATCCACCAAGAGCGTCAGTGATATCTACGCCCCGGTCAGTGGCGAAGTCATTAATCGCAATGACGCTTTGGACACCGATCCCGCGCTGATTAACTCGGACCCGTACGGTGAAGGTTGGCTCATTGAGGTAAAGCTTGCCGAAGCGGATGCAGTGGATTCCCTGCTCAGTGCATCGGAGTACGAACAACAGGTAGGCTAAAGTTATCTGGCCCGCCAAGCTGTTTTTCCTTCCATGGAAATGCGGTAGGGCGGGCCAGCAACCGATTTGCCCGGCGGTACCGGGAGGTGGAAGTGGCCGGCAAGGTTTGGATTTGCCGGCAGATGAGGAGGAAATTCCATGGTTGGCGGCGAACAGAATCAAGCCAATGTCGGGAACGGCGCGGAGGAACAGCCGACGTCGGAGACCACCTCGATCAGCATCACGCCAACGTGGGACGAGCCGAGCACTGCCCCCAAGTTGGCCCCTGAGGAGCGCGCGTCCGTAGATGCACTTCCGCCGAACTCGGCTTTGCTCATTGCCCACAGCGGTCCCAACGCAGGAGCCCGTTTCCTGCTTGATGCGGATACCACCACGGCAGGCCGGCACCCGGACGCTGACATCTTCCTCGATGACGTCACTGTGTCCCGCAAGCACGTCCAGTTCATCCGCTCAGCGTCCGGCTTCGAGTTGGTGGATATGGGTAGCCTTAATGGAACGTACGTTAACCACGACCGCGTAGACCGTGTGCAGCTCAAGAGCGGCAATGAGGTCCAGATCGGCAAGTTCCGGTTGACTTACTACCTGAGCCCTGTCCGCGCAGCAGGCCAAGTCTGACGGGGTATCTGCCTGTGGCTATTGCCCAGCCGGACCGCCGCGGACCGCAGGTCCTGAACATTGGGGAAGTCCTCGCGCAATTGAGCGACGACTTCCCGGGGATGACCGCGTCCAAGATCCGTTTCCTGGAGGAAAAGGGGCTCATCAATCCCAAGAGGACCCCGGCCGGCTACAGGCAGTATGCGGACCACGATGTTGAGCGCCTCCGCTTTGTCCTCGCGCTGCAGCGCGACCAGTACCTGCCGCTGAAGGTCATCAAGGATTACCTGGATGCCATTGACCGCGGTGAGCGGCCGGAGAATCTTCCTCCCGGCGTCACGGTTTCGCCCAGGGTAGTCTCGGCCGAGATGGCTGCGGACGTGCAGGGTCGCGCGCGGGCGTTGACAGAGGACCAGTTGCGGGCAGAGTCAGGCGCGAGTGTGCCGCTGTTGGAAGCACTCTTGAGCTTTGGCCTGATCAGCCACGTGGGTGGGCGGTTCGATGAACACGCGCTCCAAGTGGCGCGGGCCTGCGTTCAATTGGAGGGGCACGGCCTTGAGCCCCGCCATCTCCGCCCCTTCCAAGCTGCGGCTGAGCGCGAGTTCGGCCTGGTGGAACGAGCTGTTGCGCCGCTGACCTCCCGCCGCGATGCCGCTTCACAGGCGCGCGCTGCGGAAGCAGCCCGTGAGATCAGCGACCTCTGCCTCACGCTGCACCGCGCACTCGTTCACGACCGTATTTCCCGGATGGACAGCTGATGATTGAGGTCGAAATCGTCGGCGTCCGGATTGAATTGCCGTCCAACCAACCGTTGGTACTTCTTCGTGAACTCAACGGTGAGCGGCATGTCCCCATCTGGATCGGTACCCCGGAAGCCAGTGCCATTGCCTTGGCCCAGCAAGGTGTCGTCCCGCCCCGTCCCATGACGCACGACCTCTTGGTGGACGTCGTCGAGTCCCTGGGGCACTCCATCATCAGCGTCAACATTGTGGCGGTGGAGGACAACATCTTTTACGGACAACTGCAGTTCGACGACGGAACAGTGGTCAGTTCGCGCGCTTCGGACGCGCTTGCCTTGGCGCTCCGGGCCAAGTGCCGCATCTGGTGTGCCGATGCGGTGATGGACGAGGCCGGTGTCCGCATCACCGAGCATGATGAAGGCGAGGATTCGGAGCCGGATCCCACAGTGGACGAAGAACGCGAAATGCGCCGGTTCCGCGAGTTCCTGGACGACGTGGAACCAGAGGATTTCGAAGGCTGAGCCACCCTAAGCCTAAAGTTGAGGGTGAAACTTTCGACACGACCGGAATTTGGGGCCAAGGTCTTTGACCTCGGCCCTCGACGGGCCTAACGTCGAAGGTATCAAGTTCCCGTTGCATACACTGCCTGCGCAAGTCACACTGGAAGGTGCGGACTTGCGGGAATTACACTGCTGCATTTCGTTGTTGCGTCAGGGTATGCACCGTCCCCAAGGGAACTGAGAACAAGGAGGTCACGTGAGTCCGAAAGGCGAAGCAGGCGAGCTGAAGCAGTCCTCTTCCGGTATTGCTGCGCCCGCATCCGGCGCCCAGGGTTTGCTCTTCACAGAGGACCTTCCCGTGCTGGACGAGGACGCGGGTTACCGCGGTCCCACTGCATGCAAGGCCGCGGGAATCACGTACCGCCAGCTCGACTACTGGGCACGCACGGGCCTGGTTGAACCCGCAGTGCGCGGCGCCGCCGGTTCCGGGTCCCAGCGGCTCTATGGTTTCCGGGACATCCTGGTTCTCAAGGTGGTCAAACGACTCCTTGATACCGGTGTTTCGCTGCAGCAGATACGCACCGCCGTCGAGCACCTCCGTGAGAGGGGCGTCGAGGACCTTGCGCAAATCACGCTCATGAGCGATGGCGCCAGCGTCTACGAATGTACCTCTGCGGACGAAGTCATCGACCTCGTGCAGGGCGGACAGGGCGTCTTCGGCATCGCCGTTGGACGCGTATGGCGGGAAGTTGAGGGAAGCCTTGCCGCGCTTCCGAGCGAGCACGCCGCCGAGCAGTCCTTTCCGGACGACGAACTGAGCAAACGTCGCGTGGCGCGCCGTATTGGCTAGAACGCCAGCTACAGAATTTCACTGAGAGAACGGAAGCCCCGTCCCTGCTGGGACGGGGCTTCCGTTCTTAAGGTTTGTACCTCAGCGCTGGCGGCGGTCCCGCAGCGAAGGCTGCCCGGCCAGAAGGCTCTGCAGCAGGGCATCGAAGAGCTTGGCGGAGTTTTTGGCTGAATCTCCGGGCCAGTGGTGCACGGAATGGGCTGCACCCTGGATCTGCTGCCAGTTGGCCTGTTCAGGAATATGGGGTGTCAACAGCAACTCACCGAACATGGACTCCATCTCTGCCAAGCGGAAAGTGTGCTCTGCTGAGCCGGTCCGCACACGGTTGGCAACGATTCCTGCAGGCGCCAGATGGGGAGCAAATTCCTGCCGGAACAACTGAATGGCGCGCATGGTCCGTTCAGTGCCGGCCACGGAGAACAATCCAGGCTCGGCCACGAGGACCACGCGGTCGCTGGCACTCCAGGCCATGCGGGTCAGACCATTCAATGAGGGAGGGCAGTCCACCAGGACAAGCTCGTAGGTGGTGGTTCCGGCCAACACGGCAGAAAGCCGGCGGAGATCGCGGCGGCCCAGGTCCGGGCGGTCATAGATCCCGGTGAAGGCGGAACCCACCGCAACGTCCAGCGTGCCGTCGCTGGAACCGTTGGAGACCCAGCTGCTGCCCGCCACGTTGTCCTGGAGCCTGGCCTTGCGCGGGCTTTTCAGCATCCGGCCAATGTCCAACTGGCTGCCCGGCTGAACACCGAGTGCCGTGGTGGCGTCCGCGTGGGGATCGAGATCCACTACCAGAGTAGGAATTCCGGCTGCGAGGGCCGCGGACGCCAGACCAGTGGTCACGGACGTCTTTCCCACTCCACCTTTAAGGCTGCTGATGCTGACTACTTGCACTTGAAAACCCAAAACCTAACGCCGGTTGCCGTATCGCGCTGATTCGGCTCCGGAAGCGCCGGAGCCGGGGCTTGCCGAAGCCCCCTCAACATCATATGGTGCACAGCGGCCGAATCCCGCTTTCTACGCGCCCGGCCGAGGGGGAGAGGGGTGGGCATTAGCATGCCGTTGGATCGCGCGCACGCATATACAGCCCACATGACGAATCCTTTGTGATGGTTGCCACAAAGATTTGTGTTTGATGCTGGCGGCACTACACACTGTGACCACCGACCGATCCACCCGCAATGATGCAGGAGAAGTATGTTTTCGAAAATTCTGGTGGCCAATCGCGGCGAAATCGCGATCAGGGCGTTTCGCGCTGGTTATGAACTGGGCGCCAAGACCGTAGCCGTCTTTCCGCATGAGGACCGTAACTCGATCCACCGGCAGAAGGCCGACGAAGCTTACCTGATCGGCGAGGTGGGCCACCCCGTCCGCGCCTACTTGGACGTAGAGGAGGTTGTCCGCGTCGCCAAAGAAGCCGGCGCTGACGCCATCTACCCCGGTTACGGCTTCCTCTCGGAGAATCCGGACCTCGCACGTGCAGCCAAGGCCGCCGGAATCACCTTCGTGGGCCCGCCGGCAGAGGTACTGGAGTTGGCAGGCAACAAAGTGGCTGCCCTGGAAGCTGCCCGCAAGGCAGGCGTGCCCGTCCTGAAGTCCAGTAAGCCGTCCAAGGACCTTGACGAGCTCATTGCGGCCGCTGACCAGATCGGGTTCCCGATCTTCGCCAAGGCAGTCGCCGGCGGTGGCGGCCGTGGCATGCGCCGCGTGGAGACTCGCGAAGCCCTTCCTCAAGCGCTCCAGTCGGCCATGCGCGAGGCCGATGCGGCCTTTGGTGATCCCACGATGTTCCTCGAGCAGGCAGTGTTGCGTCCCCGGCACATCGAAGTGCAGATTCTGGCTGATGCAGAGGGCAACGTCATGCATCTCTTTGAGCGTGACTGTTCACTGCAGCGCCGTCACCAGAAGGTGGTGGAAATCGCGCCGGCGCCGAATCTGGATGAGAACATCCGCCAGGCGTTGTACCGCGACGCCGTTGCCTTCGCGAAGGCCTTGAACTACGTCAACGCAGGAACCGTTGAGTTCCTGGTTGACACCGAAGGTGAGCGTGCCGGCCAGCACGTCTTCATCGAAATGAACCCGCGCATCCAGGTCGAGCACACCGTGACCGAAGAGATCACGGACGTAGACCTGGTGCAGGCACAGATGCGCATTGCCTCAGGGGAGACCCTTGCGGATCTTGGCCTCAGCCAGGAGTCGGTATCCATCAAGGGTGCAGCACTGCAGTGCCGCATCACCACCGAAGACCCCGCCAACGGCTTCCGGCCGGACGTCGGAAAGATCACCGGTTACCGGTCAGCCGGCGGCGCCGGTGTAAGGCTCGACGGCGGTACGGTTTACTCGGGTGCTGAGATCAGCCCGCACTTTGACTCCATGCTGGTGAAGCTGACGTGCCGCGGCCGTGACTACCCCGCAGCCGTTGCGCGTGCCCGCCGTGGTTTGGCCGAGTTCCGCATCCGTGGCGTATCCACCAACATCCCGTTCCTGCAGGCCGTCCTCGCGGACCCTGATTTCAACGCCGGCAACGTGGCCACGGACTTCATCGACAAGCGCCCGGAACTCCTCAAGTCGCACATTTCGGCTGACCGCGGCACCAAGCTCCTCACGTGGCTGGCCGAGGTCACCGTGAACAAGCCGAACGGTGAGCTGAAGGTCCACTCCGATCCCGCCAGCAAGCTGCCGGTCATTGATGCTCCGGTTCCCACCTCAGGTTCGCGCCAGAAGCTGATCGAGCTTGGACCCGAGGGCTTTGCCAAGGCACTTCGCGAACAGCAGGCTTTGGCCGTGACGGATACCACCTTCCGCGACGCACACCAGTCGCTGCTTGCCACGCGAGTGCGCACCCGCGACCTCGTGGCGGCAGGGCCGGCAGTTACCGCGCTCCTCCCGGAACTCCTTTCGGTGGAAGCCTGGGGCGGTGCCACCTACGACGTAGCGCTCCGATTCCTCGGTGAGGACCCCTGGGACCGTTTGGCGGCCTTGCGCCAGGCACTCCCGAACACCTGCATCCAGATGCTCCTCCGCGGCCGCAACACTGTTGGCTACACGCCGTACCCGGAAGAAGTGACTGAGGCGTTCGTGAGCGAAGCAGCGGCCACGGGCATCGACATCTTCCGCATCTTTGACGCCCTCAATGACGTCAACCAGATGGCCCCGGCCATCCGGGCAGTGCGCGCAACCGGAACCGCAGTCGCTGAAGTGGCACTGTGTTACACCGGCAACCTCCTTGACCCCAACGAGGACCTGTACACCCTCGACTACTACTTGAACCTCGCCCAGAAGATCGTCGACGCCGGTGCCCACATCCTCGCCATCAAGGACATGGCTGGGTTGCTCCGCCCTGCGGCAGCGGCAAAGCTGGTCACGGCCCTGCGCGAGCGTTTTGATCTTCCCGTGCACCTGCACACGCACGACACCGCCGGTGGGCAGCTTGCCACGCTCCTGGCTGCCGTCGATGCCGGAGTTGACGCCGTTGACGTCGCTGCCGCGTCCCTTGCCGGAACCACGAGCCAGCCGGCCGCGTCGGCGCTGGTGGCAGCATTGGCCAACACGCCACGCGACACCGGGCTCAGCTTGACCAACGTGGGCGCCATGGAACCCTACTGGGAAGCCGTGCGCCGCGTCTACGCGCCGTTCGAGTCCGGCCTGCCGGGTCCTACAGGGCGCGTCTACCAGCACGAAATCCCCGGTGGCCAGCTGTCCAACCTTCGCCAGCAAGCCATCGCCCTGGGCCTGGGCGAGCGGTTCGAAGCCATTGAGGACATGTACACGGCGGCAGACCGCATCCTCGGTCGCCTGGTAAAGGTAACGCCGTCCTCCAAGGTGGTGGGTGACCTCGCCTTGCACCTGGTAGGCCTGAACGCCGATCCTGCGGACTTCAATGAGAACCCGCAGAATTACGACATCCCGGACTCCGTTATCGGCTTCCTCTCCGGCGAGCTGGGAGATCCTCCCGGAGGCTGGCCCGAGCCGTTCCGCACCAAAGCCCTCCAAGGCCGCAGCGTCAAGGTGCGGGACGTGGAGATCAGCGCAGAAGACAGCGCTGCGCTCAAGGGTGATTCCAAGACCCGCCAGCACACGCTGAACCGTCTCCTCTTCGCAGGACCCACCAAGGACTACCTGAAGAGCGTCGACACCTACGGCAACATCTCCGTCCTGGACACGCGCGACTACCTCTACGGTTTCCAGCATGGCGAAGAGCACGTCATCGAGTTGGAGAAGGGCGTCCGCCTCATTGCCCAGCTTGAGGCCGTATCCGAGGCTGACGAAAAGGGCATGCGCACGGTCATGTGTACGCTCAACGGCCAGTCCCGCCCCGTGGTGGTCCGTGACCGGTCAGTGGTCAGCAACGTCAAGGCTGCCGAAAAAGCCGATCCCGCACAGCCCGGCCAGGTTGCCGCACCGTTCGCAGGTGCCGTGACCGTCACTGTCAAGGCCGGCGACGTCGTCAGCGCAGGCGACACTGTGGCCACCATTGAGGCGATGAAAATGGAAGCGTCCATTACGACGCCGGTAGCCGGCACGGTTTCCCGCCTGGCCATCTCCGCGGTGGAACAGGTACAAGGCGGCGACTTGCTGCTGGTAATCGGCTAGCAACGGCCAAAGAAGTACCCCGTCCGGGCATTCCCGGACGGGGTACTTTTTTGTCTGGCTCTTCTTTATGCCCGCCAAAGTGGTCCTGGCCGGACGGACTTAGGAGGCGCGGGGTGCCGAGTACATTTCCTCGATCACAGTGTCGAAGTCTTTCATGACCTGTGCGCGCTTGACCTTGAGGGACGGGGTGAGGTGCCCGGAAGCTTCCGTGAAATCCGCCGGAACGATCCTGAACGACTTGATTGCCTCTGCCTGGGACACGGATTGGTTGGCTTTGGTGATGAGCTCCTGCACGGCGGCCTTCACCACGGCGTGATCGGTGGCTTCGGCCAGCGTAGTGCTGGACGGTAGTCCGTGGCGTTCCAGCCAGCCCGGGAGTGCTTCCTCGTCGAGAGTGACCAAAGCGCCAATGAAGGGGCGGTTGTCTCCAACTACAAGGACCTGGGAGACCAGGGCGTCTGCGCGGATCTGGTCCTCCAACAAAGCAGGCACCACATTCTTGCCACCAGCTGTGACGATGATTTCCTTCTTGCGGCCTGTGATCTTGAGGAAGCCATTGCTATCGAGTTCGCCAATATCGCCGGTGCGGAACCAGCCATCGGCAAAGGTTTCTTCCGTCAGGTCTTCGCGCTTGTAGTAGCCGCGCATGACGCACACGCCCTTGGCCAGGATTTCGCCGTCCTCGGCGATCTTCACGGAGTTGCCAGGCAGCGGGGCACCTACGGTACCGATCCTGATCATGGAGGGCGTGTTGACGGAAATGGGGGCCGTGGTTTCCGTCAAGCCATAGCCCTCCAGAATTTGGAGGCCGATGCCCTGGAAGAAGTGCCCCAGGCGTTCGCCCAGGGGTCCGCCGCCAGAGACAGCGTGGGCCACGTGACCGCCCATGGCAGCCCGGAGTTTCCCGTAGACCAGTTTGTCGAACACAGCGTGCTTGATTTTCAGGCCGATGCCCAGGGAACCTGACTGGCGCGCTTTGGAGTAGGCAATCGCGGTATCCACTGCCCGGTGGAAGATGGCGCCCTTGCCGCCGTCTTCGGCCTTGGTCAGAGCCGAGTTGTAAACCTTCTCAAAGACCCGCGGTACCGCCAGGATGAAGGTCGGCTGGAAGCTCTGGAGATCAGCCAGCAGATTCTTGATATCCGGGGTGTGCGCCACCTTGACGCCACCAGCCACCGCCAGCACCGAGATGAAGCGTGCGAAGACGTGCGCCAGTGGGAGGAACATGATGGTCTTGGCGGACTCATTGATGATCTCGGGCAACGATGCCCGGGCGTTTTCCGACAATTCCACAAAGTTGCCGTGGGTCAGTTCGCAGCCCTTCGGCCGGCCAGTGGTGCCGGAGGTGTAGATAATCGTGGCGACGTCCGTGAGGCCGGCCGCGGATCGTCGGGACTCAAGCTCGTCGTCAGGTACCCCTGCACCCGCCGCGCGCAGGGCATCCAGGCCAGCGCCCTCGAGTTGCCATACGTTGGCCACCGAACTGATGTCCTCGGCTGCCACTGCCTGGCGGATGACATCCTCATGGTGCGCTGCCTCGCCAAAGGCGGCCACTGCGCCGGAGTCACCCAGGTTCCACGCCACCTGAGACGGCGACGACGTTTCATAGATCGGGACAGAGACGGCGCCGGCAAACCAGATGGCGAAGTCCACCAGGGACCATTCGTAACGGGTTCTGGACATGATGCCCACCCTGTCGCCCTGGCCTACTCCGCTGGCAATGAGGCCCTTGGCCAAGGCCCTGACGTCTGCCAGGAAGTCCGTGGCGCGGATGTCCTGCCACTGCCCGCTCTTGTCCAGCTTGGAAAACAGGGCGGGGTTGGATTCCTTGCCTGCTTCCCGGATCACGAGGTCCGTGATGTTGGTTTCCGGGGCGATGTTCACGAGGGGAGGAACACTGATTTCACGCACGGTAGCTCCTTTGATATCCACGGGCCACGAGGGGGCTGCTTTCACTCTAGTATGCCCGCTCGCGGAGGTGTGTCCTATTTCACCTACTGGCGGGTAACTTTACGGATGAGCCGTCATTTCAAGCAACTCGGGGCCATCAGGCGCCTGTGATGCAGGGGTGCGTTGCCCAGCGGAATAAGATGATGGGATGCCCGCACTACGGTCCAGTTCCCGCGCACGATTCAGGCCTCCGGCCGCAGCTTGGAAGGACGTGCCATGGGCCGCCCGCCGCAGCCACTTGGGCCGGCGGGGCCTGGCGATCGGAATCGATATCGGTGGCACCAAGGTGGCCGCCGGTGTGGTGGACGCCGAAGGCCGGGTTCTTGACGAGGCCCGCAGATCCACTCCTGGTGCAGACCCCCGTGCAGTCGAGCAGACCATAGTGGAACTGGTGGACGAGCTCAGCGCAGGGCATCGCGTAGCTTCCGTGGGCATCGGCGCGGCCGGCTGGATGGACCTCGACGGCGGCACAGTGCTGTTCAGCCCGCATCTCGCCTGGCGAAACGAGCCCCTTCGGGCGAGCTTGCAGAAGCTGCTGAGGCGTCCTGTCCTCCTGACCAACGACGCAGATGCCGCTGCCTGGGCGGAATGGCGCTTCGGAGCAGGCCAGGGCGAGAGCCGGCTGGTGTGCATCACTTTGGGTACCGGCATTGGCGGGGCAATGGTGATGGACGGCCGCGTGGAGCGGGGACGTTACGGCGTGGCCGGCGAGTTTGGGCACCAGATCATCTTTCCTGGCGGACACCGGTGCGAGTGCGGCAACCGGGGGTGCTGGGAGCAGTACGCCTCCGGCAATGCGCTGGGACGCGAAGCCCGGCAGCTCGTGCGGACCAACTCACCGGAGGGCCGGGCGCTTTTGGAGCGGGCAGGCGGTACCGCCGGGAACATCACGGGAGCAGCCGTCACAGCGCTGGCCCTCGGAGGCGATGCTACGTCCCGGGAACTCCTGGCAGACCAAGGAGAGTGGCTGGGGCTCGGCCTGGCCAACCTCGCCGCAGCCCTGGACCCTGGAATGTTCGTGATCGGAGGAGGCTTGTGCGACGCAGGTGACCTGCTGGCTGGACCGGCTCGTGAATCGTTCGCGAAGAACCTTACCGGCCGGGGCTTCCGACCCATGGCAAGGATTGAATTGGCGGCATTGGGTCCGCGTGCCGGCATGATCGGCGCGGCGGACCTCTCACGCGTCAGTGGCCGCGCGCACCACTAGACTCCGATATCTCCCGCGATCCCTCCGTAGCGACCATGCGGCAGAGGGGATAGGCACCTAGATGCGGGCGCCGTCGTCGTTGTCATTTTTTTCCTGCGGGAGCCGCATGATGAGGAAAACCACCGACGCCACAAAAGCGGCAACAATTCCTAAAATGGCGGTCAGGGGCGCGGAACGCCAGAACATTGCCGTGAGAAGCAAGGCAATGGGACCTCCCACCGCACCAACCCATGCCAGCATGGTCAGTGGCTCCGTGCCGGCAAGGCTCGCGGGCTCCTCAGGAACGAACGAGTCGTCCTCTTCATCGACCTCGAAGTCGCGAGGTCCCAGGGAGCGGCCGGTGGCCGCCGGAATTGCCGTGGCTTCGGGTGCGGGCTCCGTCACTGGCGTGGACAGGCCCAAGGGGTCGAAGTCCTTGAAGGTCTTGTTCGACTCAGACTGTGAAGTGCCGGCCTCCGAGGCCTGCTCAGCGTTGTCGGCAGCTGCCGGTTCACCCGCTCCGGACTCCGTGGCTTCCAGCCGTGCCACGAGGTCCAGCCATACGGCGTCGTCGTCTTTGTTGGCGCTCTGATCTGCAGAGTTGGGATCAGGCCTGTTCATGGGCTGTGTCCTTTTCGGGGGAGGGCCCGCGTCCGGCCAGGGTTGCAACGGTTCTTTGGATAAATTCCACGGTACCCTCGAAGATCTCCGGGGCGTCGTTGTCGAGAGTGGCTACGTGGTAGCTGTTGCCCAGGTAGCGGACATCCACCGGTGCAGTCACCCGGTCACGCAGGAACTCCAGGCTGGCAGTGGAGATGACGTTGTCCACTGTGGATTTGTAGACGAGTACGGGCGAGCTGATGCGGGGAAGGATGGCTGCTGTGTCTTTGTACATCTTCTTCAGTTGGTGGGCAGCGGCAACTGGCGTACGGGCATAGGCGCCCTCGTCCTGGTCCGGTTTAAGGATGTCGTTGGCAATGGCCGGAGTTGTCTTCACCACGTACTTCAGCGCGGCCACAATCACGGCGCGGGGATCGTCGAGGACCAGCCCCGGGTTGACCACAACAGTGCCTGCAACGGGACGCGTGGCAGCGATCCGCAGTGCCAGCGTGCCGCCCATGGACAGACCCGCCGTGAAAACGTAGTCGCACTCGGCGGCGAGCTCAAGGTAGGCCTCATCCACCGCGCGGTGCCACTCCCGCCACGAGCGCTTGGCCATGTCCTGCCATATGGTGCCGTGGCCGGGCAGCAGGGGCAGCCTGACGGCGAAGCCGGCCGCTGCCAGGTGCTCCGCCCACGGCCTGACACTGTGCGGGCTGCCGGTGAACCCGTGGGACATTACTACACCAACGCGCGGCCCAATCCCGTTCCAACTGCTGAGGAACGGCGAGAAATCCGGAAGCTTGTTCATGATGACTCTGAGGCTACTCTGTCGCTGGCGTGCTGACGGAAAAACTCTGCTGATTCTTCAAAAATGGTGGGGGCGTCAACATCAAGCGTGGCAACGTGGCCGCTGTGGGGAAGCGTGACAATCTTCAGGCGGGACGCTGCGATGTGCTTGCTGATAGTGGCCACGGAGCTGGGCGGTATGACACCGTCCACGGATGACTTGAACACCAAGGCCGGTGCTTCCACCCGGGGCAAACCGAGAGTCGCCGCGCGGAACAGCTTCTTGAGTTCATGCACCGATTTCAGGGGCGTCTTGGAATAGTCGCCAGTCTCAGCGGTGGCCGGAGCCGGTGAGTCTTCCACGATGGGGGTGGTGGTCCTCATGACATACTTCAGGGCGCCTACATACCGGACCCTGCGGTCGTAAAAGCTCAGGCCAGGATTGACCAGGACCAGCCCTGGAACGTCGTGGAGGGCGGCGACGCGAAGAGCCACAGCGCCTCCCATGGACAGCCCCGCGACAAAACAGGTGCTGGTCTGTCCGGCGAGGTCCAGATAGCTCTGCTCGAAGGCCCGGTACCAGTCTTGCCACCGAGTGGTTGCCAGATCCTGCCAACTGGTGCCGTGGCCGGGGAGGAGAGGCACCGAAACAGCAAATCCCTGCGCGGCCAAGTACTCTGCCCAGGGCAGCATGCTCAGCGGGCTGCCAGTGAATCCATGGCAGATGGCGACGCCAATGGAGGCATTGGGCCCATGGCCGGGATGGTGGAAGGCAAGCGGCGCAGAGGGTGAGGGGCGTTCCGTCATGAGTCCCATCGTGTCACTCTTCCGGAGATTTCTCACTGGAGTAGGGTTGCTGTTGAGTGCCCGCCGGGTTGCCGGAAGCATGCCAACCGTCGGCCGTGAGAGGACAAACGTGTTCTATTGGGTCATGAAGAGGATCTTTCTGGGTCCCATCCTCAAGCTCCTGTTCCGTCCTTGGGTTAAAGGCTTGGACAACGTTCCTGAGAACGGCGCCGCGATCCTGGCGTCCAACCACCTTTCGTTTTCAGATTCCATCTTCCTGCCCTTGATGGTGCACCGCCCGGTGATCTTCCTGGCCAAGTCCGAGTACTTCACGGGTAAGGGGATTAAGGGGCGGCTCACGGCCCTCTTCTTCAGGCTGAGCAACCAACTGCCCATGGACCGGTCCGGCGGCGCGGCCTCGGAGATGTCACTGCAAGCCGGCAAGGACGTCCTGAACGGCGGCGGCCTGCTGGGCATTTATCCGGAAGGCACGCGCAGCCCGGATGCCAGGCTCTACCGCGGCAAGGTCGGCGTCGCCCGTCTAGCACTGGAAACGCGGGTACCGGTGGTGCCCGTCGCCATGATTGGTACGGAGAAAGTCCAACCCATCGGCAAGCGGCTGCCGAATATCCGTCGGATTGGCCTGATTTTCGGGCAGCCGCTGGACTTCAGCCGTTACTACGGCATGGAGGACGACCGCCTGATTCAAAGGGCTGTGACGGATGAGATTATGTACGAGTTGATGCGGCTCTCCGGCCAGGAATACGTGGATGAATACGCGGCGGTGGTTAAGGCCCGGTTGGCAGGCAAGGGTCCCGAACCGGTCCATCAGGTGAAAGCAGCCGAAGACACCGCTGAGGATGTTGCCGACGACAAAGATGAACCCCGGGCAGATGGGGACGAATCCCCGGGGAAACTGTGACGCAGGCGGCACCATCAGTTACGGCTCCAGTCCCGCAACCCGGCCGGAGGCTACTACTCTTGAAGGGTGACTGAGCTAACCGCGAACACCGCATCCTCCGTAGCAGATCCCCTCGCCAGCACCGCCCAAAGCGGCGCGGCGAACTATCCCGGGCTTGACGCCTGGCGGGACCTGCCGATTTCCCAGCAGCCCACATGGTCGGACGCTGAAGTCTTCAAGGCCTCCGTCAAGGAACTTTCAGTGGTTCCGCCCCTGGTTTTCGCTGGAGAAGTGGACGTTCTGAGGGAGCGACTCGCGGCTGCCGCACAGGGCAAAGCCTTTCTCCTGCAGGGAGGTGACTGCGCTGAAACCTTTGAGGCCGCCACGGCGGACAGGATCAGCGCCCGAGTAAAGACCATCCTGCAGATGGCAGTGGTCCTGACCTACGGCGCAGCGATGCCTGTCATCAAGATGGGTCGCATGGCAGGCCAGTTCGCCAAGCCGCGCTCGTCCAATGACGAGACCCGCGATGGCGTGACACTGCCCGCGTACCGCGGCGACATCGTTAACGGCTACGACTTCACTCCCGAGTCCCGCGCGCACGACGCCGGCCGGATGCTGAAGGCCTACCACACGTCCGCTTCCACCTTGAACCTCATCCGCGCCTTCACCCAGGGTGGTTTTGCGGACCTTCGCCTGGTTCACCAGTGGAACAAGGGGTTCACGGAGAACCCGGCACACGCACGCTACGAATCACTGGCACGCGACATCGACCGCGCCATCAGCTTCATGGATTCCTGCGGTGCCGACTTTGAGGCACTCAAGCGGGTGGAATTCTTTGCCAGCCACGAAGCGCTGCTGCTGGACTATGAGCGTGCGCTGACCCGCATCGATTCGCGGACCGGCCTGCCCTACGACACTTCCTCGCACTTCCTGTGGATTGGTGAGCGTACCCGTGAACTCGACCACGCACACGTGGACTTCCTGTCCCGCGTGCGCAACCCCATCGGCGTTAAGCTCGGCCCCGGTACCAGCGGCGATGATGCCTTGCGGTTGATCGACAAGCTGGACCCCAACCGGGAACCCGGACGTCTCACCTTCATCACCCGCATGGGTGCCAGGAATATCCGCGAAAAGCTGCCGGCCGTCGTCGAACGTGTGACCGCCTCCGGCGCCCAGGTGCTGTGGGTGACTGATCCGATGCACGGAAACACGGTTACCTCGCCGAACGGCTACAAGACCCGCAACTTTGATGACGTCATTGACGAGGTCCGCGGCTTCTTCGAGGTCCACCAGGCGCTGGGTACTGTTCCGGGTGGCCTGCACGTCGAGATGACGGGCGACGACGTCGCGGAGTGCCTGGGTGGGGCCGACCCGATCGATCAGGAAGCCTTCCTGGACCGCTACGAGTCAGTCTGCGATCCCCGCCTGAACCACATGCAGTCCCTGGAGATGGCGTTCCTGGTGGCTGGGGCCCTCTCCAAGCGCTGAATATCCAGCGCTAACGCTTAAAAGTAAAAGGCGCGGTTCGGAATCATCCGAACCGCGCCTTTTACGTTTGCTGGAGTCCTAGACCACCGTCAGCGTGATAGTGGAGCCCTCGGGTACTTCTTTGTCCACCGGATTCTGGTCGCGCACTGTACCGAAGAATCCGCCCAGGATTTCGTTCACTTTCACATCAAAGCCCAGCGCTTCCAATTGTTGCCGGGCTTCTTTGGCTTGCTTGCCGATGAAGCTGGGGACCTTGACCAACTTTGGTCCCTTGGAGACGGTCAACGTCACGGACTCGCCTTTGATGAGAGTGCCGTTGGCGGGCGTCTGGGAAACCACCGCTCCCTTGGGGACGGTCTTGTCGTTGACGGTCTCCGGAGCGATCACAGCCTTCAGTCCAGCGTCCTGGATCGCCTTGACGGCAGCATCCTGGGCCTGACCCCTCACATCCGGGACAGGGATAGGCTGCGGCCCCTTGGAGACCACCATAGCCACCGGGGTTCCGTGCCGCACCTCCGTGCCCTGTGCGGGGTCCTGGGAAATAACGACGCCGGCCGGTACCTTTTCGTCGAAAGCTTCAGTGACGTTGCCAAGGGCCATCTCAGCGGTGTTCAAAGCTGTCTTCGCCTCGGCCAGGCTTCCTCCGGCCAAGGCGGGCAACGCGAACAGCTGGGCGCCTTTGGAGACGAACAGGGTGATGGATTGAAACTTTCGTACTTCGGCGCCCGACTCGGGTTCCGTGCCGACTGCCAGGCCGGCGCCGATGTCGTCGTCGAAGACATCCCGCGGCTCAGATTGGAAGCCAGCCGTGCGGAGAAGCTGCTGGGCCTCGGCGACTGTCTTGTTCTTGACGTCGGGTACGGTGCCTGGCGACCCCGGCCCCATGCCGAAGAACCATCCGGCCGATGCTGCCAGGAGCGCCAGGATGACAATGACGATTGTCCAAATCACCCCACGACGACGTGGATTGCCTTCCCGTAGCGGGCGAACCGGGGTAGCAGCTGCCCGCGCGCGGTCCTTGCTCTGTTGCCGCTCGATCCTTTTCAATTCCCGCTTGCCGGGCTGGCGCTGGTCTTCATCGCGGTCCAGCCCGGCCATGGACGCCCCGGACTGCCGAAACGCAGGACTCCCCGCGGCCATGATCGTGGTGGGATTGCGCTGCTGTGAGATGAATTCAGTGGGCGAGGCCGTGGTGGCAAGCGCTTCGGTTGGATTCCCGGCGGGGCTGCCCGGAGGGACGATGACTGACGTGGGCGCGGTGGAGGGAGCTGCTGGTTCCGGGCCCTGCCGGTGATCGAGCTGTTCGTCAGAGAGGGTGGTGCGGATGTGGCGGAGTTCGGCCAGCAGGGCCGTTCCGTCCACCGGTCTGTTCTCGGCGTCGGCCGCTGTGCACCATTGGACCAGCTCATCCAGATCCTCAGCGAGGCCCGGAGCGGCGTCCGAAGGACGGCCCACCACAGCATTGACGTGCTGGTACGCAACTTGGATGGGGGAGTCCCCTGCGTAGGGCTGCTTGCCCGTCAACATTTCGTACAGCATGATGCCCGCTGAGTAGATGTCGCTGCGCGCATCCGCCGGCTGTCCGAGTACCAGCTCGGGAGCCAAATAGGCCACTGTGCCAATCAAGGCACCGGTGCTGGTGTTGGCCGAGACTGCCCTGGCCAGACCAAAGTCGCCCACCTTGATACGTCCATCGTCCGCGATGAGGACGTTTTCAGGTTTGATGTCGCGGTGGATCAATCCCGAATTGTGTGCCGCTGCCAGGCCCTCAATAACAGGATCTATCAGAGCCAGGGCCAGCCGCGGGGGCAACGCACCTTGATCATTCAGGGTGTCTCGAAGGGTATGTCCCTGGACGTACTCCATGACGAGGTAGGCGATATGACCGTCTTCCCCTTGGTCCAGTACGCCCACAATATGGGGGTGGGAGAGGCTGGCGGCAGCTTTGGCCTCCCGGCTGAGCCGCTCCAGGAAGGTGGGATCGTTGGCCAGGTGCGGGTGCAGGACTTTGAGGGCCACGTCGCGCTCAAGGCGCTGGTCCGTGGCCAGGTAAACAGTGGACATTCCACCCCGCGCCAAGCGTGAACGGACGTGGTATCGCCCATCCACAGTGGTCCCGATGAGGTGGTCCTGCGTTGGTTCTTGCACCATACGATCCTAAACGAGACGGGGAAGGGGCCCGAATCCACAAAGGATCCGGACCCCTCCCGAGGTGCTTGAAAGTGCCTAGCCGAAGGTGCGCTGGCGGGCCTTGATCGACTCGACGTAACGCTTGGTGTCGTCGTACATGCCGTACTTGCTGACCGAGTATTGGCCCTGGTAGTAGCCGGCGATCGCCGTGTCCAGGTCCTTGCTCGTGGCGATCAGCGCCCGGATGATGGCGACACCTGCCGTTGCATTGTCGTACGGATCCAGAAGGTTGAGCTTCCTGCCCACAAGGTCAGAGGCCCACTGACCGGAAGACGGGATGACCTGCATGGTGCCGATGGCGTTGGCGGGCGATACAGCCCGCTGGTCAAAACCGGATTCCTGTTCGGCGAAGGCCAAAGCCAACGAGGGGCTCACGCCCATCCGCCGTGCCGTATCGGCCACGATGCCCTTCATCTCAGCGCGGCTGGGAACGGGGGAGGCATTAAGCAATGCCTTGTTTTCGTTGGCGGAGCTGACAACAGCCGGCGGGTAGGTGAAGCCCAGGAACGTGCTGGGTACCAGCGGTTTGGTGTCGCCGGCCGGCTGGAGGCTGGCACCGGGGATAGTGAGCTTCTGGCCTGGGTAAATGACGGTGGTTGCTGTCACGTTGTTGGCCGTCATCAAGGCGCTCAAGGAAACTCCGTGGCGTGACGCGATGGAGCTCAGGGTGTCGCCGGCCTTGATGGTGTACGAGCCCGTGGTGGCCAGGGGAGTGGGCGCAGGCGCGGGCGCTGGAGCAGGAGTTGACGGCGTCGCGGGCGCGGTTCCGCCGCTGACTTTGATCTTCTGCCCGGGGTAGATGATGGAGCTGCCGTTGAGGTTGTTCCAGCTGAAAATGCTGGACAGCGGCACGCCATGCTTGGCGGCGATTGCGCCCAAAGTATCCCCGGACACCACGGTGTAAACCGTTGCGTTGCTGGGGGCAGTGGGAGTCGTCGGGGCCGAAGGCTGCGCGGGTGCGGAGGTAGCCGTGCCCTTGAGTTTGATGGTCTGGCCCGGGTAGATCAGCGTCGTGGCCGTGAGTTTGTTCAGCTGGAGCACAGCATTGGTGTCCAGGTTGAATCGACGCGCAATGGCGCTGATGGTATCTCCGCGGACGATCGTGTAGGTGTCCGGAACTGACGGGGCCATGGGGCGCAGTGCAGCCGGGAGGGTTGCCGCGACCGCTTGGGCAGGGATCACGGTGGCGGTGCTGACCGCCTGGGCCTTCATGGCGGCAGCAAGGGTCGCAGGGATTTTGCGGGGCTGCGGGGCGGGGGCAGCCATGGACGGTTGAGCCAGGGCAAGCGAAGACAAAACCACGGCGGGAAGCGCAGCCGTGGTTGCCGCGATGACCGGCATGCTCATGGTTCGTTTCGGCGAGCGGGGCGTCGTCATGAAAGTGTCCTCATCTCAACAGCGGGGGCGATTGTTAGCGCTGTTGTCAGTGTTACCAATGTTACTGATGTTATCAATGGTGCAAGTGTGATCAGTGTGAATCTCTCACACTTATTCAATCGGCACAAGAATTCCCGGCGTCACGGATTATCCGCAGCTATTTATTCGGAATGAAATGGCGACAAACCGGCGATCCCTGGATACCGGCGTCGGGCTCCGGCTAGGCGCCGGGCGGGGCGGCGTGGCAACCTTGATCCGTGAGTAATGTAGAAAGCCTTGTTTCCGACTGGCTCCCGCTGCCGGATGTTGCCGAACTGTTGGAAGTATCCATCACCAAAGTCCATGGACTTTTGGACGAACGTGCACTGGTAGCCACCAGGCGTGGAGAACGGAATATCCGTTCGATCCCGGCCTTGTTTATCCAGGATGGGCATGTTGTGGACAGCTTGAAGGGAACCATTGCGGTTCTCAGCGATGCCGGCTACAACGACGAAGAACTGATCGTTTGGCTGTTCACCCCGGACGAATCACTGCGGGGCCGCCCCATCGACGCACTGCGCGAGGGGCGCAAGACAGAGATCAGGCGCCGCGCCCAGTCTTTGGCCTGGTAGCGTCGCCTTCCCTGCGCTGTCGCCTTCCCCGGCAGTAAAGACAAATAAAAGCAGACGACGACGGTTCCCACCGTCGTCGTCTGCGTCATGTCCTGCTGCCGTTGGCTTGCGCCGACGCTACTGACTCCTGCTAAGCGGCGCGGCTGACAGCTGCCTCCGCCAATTGGCCAAGGGCCCGCAACGGGACCTCGTCAAGCGGCAGGCGCTCCAAAGCTCCGAAGGCGCGGTTACTGAGCTCTGCGATGAGGGTCTCCGTAGCGTCCAAAGCGCCGCAATCAACCATGATGCGTCGAATCTCGGCTACGTCTGTTTCACCGAGACCCGGGCTACCGAGCACGCGGTCAAGGTAGTCCGCTTCCGCTGCAGGCGCTTGATTAAGGGCAAAGCCAACCAGAACGGTGCGCTTTCCCTCACGCAGATCATCGCCGGCGGGCTTGCCGGTGGTTTCAGGATCGCCGAAGACTCCCAGGACGTCGTCCCGCATCTGGAAGGCCTCGCCAAGTGGCAAGGAGAATTCCGAGTAGCTTTTCAAGAGCTCAGCGGGCGCTCCAGCCAGTGCACCGCCCAAGGCTAGGGGATGTTCAGTGGAGTACTTGGCGGATTTGTACCGGATGATCGATTGCGCGCGGTCCACAGAACCTGCCCGATCGCGGACCGGGCCCGCTACCTCTTCCAGGATGTCAAGGTATTGCCCGGCCATTACTTCTGCACGCATCACATTGAAGATCCGGCGCGCGGCAGTTCCCGCCGCAGCCCGGGGGCCGATCTCGGTGAACGCTTCCTCGCTGAAGGATAGGCACAGGTCGCCTGTCAGGATGGCAGCGGCGTCGCCAAAGCGCCCACTGTCGAGGGCCCAGCCATTGATCTCGTGAAGTTGGCCGAAGCGCTTGTGAACACTGGGACCACCACGGCGCGTATCCGAACGGTCAATGATGTCGTCATGGATGAGAGCTGCCGCCTGAAAGAGTTCCAGGGCACATCCCGCGGTAACAATGTTGGGGTCCTCCGCACGGCCGCCGGCACCCCTCCAACCCCAGTAGCACATCAGCGCGCGGAGGCGTTTGCCGCCCGTGACCAGATGTGAAATGGACCCGATGAGCGGTGCGACGTCGGCGGAGACGGTTGCCATGACCTCCTGCTGATCCGACAGGAAGCCCTTCAATCTTCCGGAGACGCCATTGATGAACTGCGTCTGTTCTGACGTGATGTGGGAGACGGCCGTCACTTGACGGACCCGGACGCCACGTTGGCGCCGATGGTGAAGGTGGAGACGCCTTCCTTCTGCCGCACCGATACGTTAACCGTTTCGCCGTCGCCGCGGATGAAGTCCAGGGAGGTGACGTTGCCCACGGCCTCCGGCCCGGGAACAAGTTTGAAGCCCTGGGCCTCCAATGAAGCCTTGTAATAGTCCACGACACCCTGCGGCGGAGCTTTGATGGTCCCCACCAAGGCCACTGTGGCCAGCGAAGCGCTCTTATCGAAGCTGCTGGAGCGAACCGATGTTTTGGGCATGACCGGAATGAGTTGCTCAGGGAAGCCGGGAACCAGTGCGTTCACGGTCGCCGTTGTCCCGGGCGCAGGGGTGGCTGACTCGGTGAAACCTGTGGTTTCCGGGACGGGCGACGACGCGGAGCCTGCAGGCGACGACGCGGACGACGGCGTGGACGTTCCCGTAGGGGATGGAGCGGCCGAACCATCGGATGACGGTGTGCATGCCGAGGCCGCCACGGCGACACCTACTGCGAGCAGGGCAAACCCTCGCGATTGAGGAGTTCCAAAGAGCTTCACAGTGTTCCTTCCTGGGGCTGAGCCTGACTGTGCCTCCAGTTTAGTCAGTGGCCGGGCATAGTATTGCCGTTGTGAGGCAGGAAGCATTCGGCGGCGCCCCAGGTGCCGGCCATGAGGCCGCCCGCAGCGCTGGAGATGCACTGCGGGAAATGCGGCGAACCAGCATCCTTCATGTGGACATGGACGCCTTCTTCGTCTCGGTGGAACTACGCAGCCGCCCCGAACTCCGCGGCAAGCCAGTCATAGTCGGATTTCCCGCGGAGCGCTCAGTGGTGCTTTCGGCTTCCTACGAGGCCCGCGCCACGGGCGTGAAGTCCGCCATGCCGATGTCAATCGCCATGAGGCGGTGCCCTGCCGCAGTAATCATCAATCCCCGGCACACTGTGTATTACGAAGTTTCCGCGCAGCTCATGGAGATCTTCGCATCCATCACTGACTTGGTGGAGCCGCTCAGCGTTGACGAAGCCTTCCTGGACGTGGGAGGGGCCATTCGAAGGCTCGGGTCGCCTTTGGATATCGGCCACCTCATTCGCCAAAGAGTCCAGACCGAACTTGGCATCACTGCGTCCGTGGGAATCGCAAGTACCAAGTTTGTGGCGAAGATCGCCTCCACGCGATGCAAGCCTGACGGCATCCTTCAGATCGATGCCGAGGACTCTATTCCCTATCTCCACAGCCTCCCGGTGAATGCGCTCTGGGGTGTCGGTGGAAAGACCGCGGAGGTCCTGGCGCGCCTGGGAATCCGCACCGTGGCTGATGTTGCCGCCACGCCACTGGCATCGCTGAAGAAGGTCCTGGGGGCCAGCGGCGAACATGTCCACCGTTTATCCATGGGTGTTGATCCTCGCCCTGTCACCCCCACCCGGCTTGAGAAGAGCATTGGGGCCGAAGAGACGTTCTCCGTCGACACCGGCGACGACGCCTTGCTCCACCGGGAATTGTTGAGGTTGTCGCACCGGACGGCAGCCCGTCTGCGGAGTTCGGGGATGCTCGCCAGGACCGTGGCACTTAAGCTGCGCTATTCGGACTTCTCCACCGTGACGCGCAGCCGCACCGTGCACTCTCCGGTGGACAGCGCGCAGATGATCTACCAGGTTGCCGTGCAGCTTCTGGAATCGTTGGGCTCACGATCCATGAGCGTCCGATTGGTGGGAGTACGGGCAGAGCAACTGGAACCAGCTGGCCAGACATCACTTCAGCTGAGTCTGGACCGCCGTGATGACAACTGGCGCGCTGCCGAGCAGGCATTGGACCGGGTGTCGGAACGCTTCGGTTCCAAAACCCTGCTGCCGGCCCGTCTTTTGGAACCGGGGAAGCCTCCAACCGGTCATTAGAACTTGTCTGCTTGCGCCGCCGGGCTCCACGCGTCTTTCAGAACGGCGTCGGACAAACTATCCTATTTATTACAGAGATTTAGATCGTCTGGACAAACTGTTTCCTGAACAGTCGGCCCTAAGATGCCCGCTGAACCAAGAGGGAATTTTGGGAACGATTTTCTTGGTCCGATCGTTTTGGGTAACAGACGCACAAGACGCGTTGTGTCCAGACGCTGGCTGACTAAAGGAGGTCGCGATGCCCCTCTCGGAGCATGAACAGAAGCTGCTTGAGCAACTCGAAAAGCAACTTCACGAGGACGATCCGAAGTTTGCCAACACCATGGGTTCGGATCCCATCCGCAGTTGGTCAACCCGGCATGTAATCATCGGCGTATTAGGCGCCATTGCCGGCATCCTCCTCTTGCTTGTCGGGGTTTCATTGCAGGCGATACCGGTGGGTGTCCTCGGCTTTGTTGTCATGGGTGCTGGTGTCTACTTCGCCACCTTGCGTGGTGCGGCCTTCGGTAAGGCCAACAAAGGAAAGCCAGGCAAGGCCAAGCCCAAGAGTTCTTTCATGAGCAGCTTGGAAGAGCGATGGGACGAACGGCGTCGCGACGACTCCTGAGCAGCCGCTCCGGTCCCGCATGTGGCGGCCGGTGACCAACGTGTTTGAAGCTTGCCCCTGATGTTCCCGAGGGGATCAACGAAAGACCCGCACTGCGGGTCTTTTCGCGTTTAAAGAGCCTGACCGTCAACAGGGGCCACATCCTCCACTGCGCGCCCCTGACTCCACTTTCCACCACCAGGGGGCACTTTCCTCCGGCCAAGGGGCTAAAAATGGTGGATTCGGCCCTGTGAAGTCAATCTCACCTACCGAATCCCGTCCTGCCCATAGCTGCCGGTGCACGTCCTCCACTTTCCGCCGCAGCGCGGAATCCCGCGCCATTTCAGGCCTCCTGAATCTCAAAGTGGTGGAGAAACACCCCTTCCTGCGTTGACTGTGGGGCGTTGTGGAGTAAAGTGGAGCGCATAAGAGGGTAGTGGCAGTGTTGGGGCATGAACGGGCACCTTGACTGAGGGGCGGTGGGGCCAGTGTTTCTGGGTACTCACTCGCCGCGTCTCGATGAAAAGGGCCGGATCATACTTCCCGCGAAGTTTCGTGAGGAGCTTGCCGAGGGACTGGTCCTCACCAGGGGCCAGGAACGCTGCATCTACGTCTTCAGCCAGAAGGAATTCGAGCGTATTCACGAATCGATGCGGGAGGCACCACTGTCTTCCAAGCAGGCTCGCGATTACATTCGCGTTTTTCTGTCCGGAGCCTCTGACGAAGTACCTGACAAGCAGGGGCGCGTGACGATTCCGCCGGCGCTCCGGGCATATGCAGGCCTTGGTCGGGAACTGGCAGTAATCGGTGCCGGTACCCGCGCAGAGATCTGGGATGCCGATGCTTGGAATGAGTACCTCAACGAGAAGGAAGCCGCCTTCTCGGAAACGGATGACGACAATCTGCCCGGGTTCATCTAACCGGTCGGAGGGAACAGCGGTACCGCTTCTTGAATGGGATCTCCAGCCGCCCATCGAACAGTCTTCCTGGCTCACCTTCCCCTGAGCCAGGCCGGCGGAACGATAGGCGCGGATGGGGATCCGATTCAAGAAACAGCATGCCAGCGATGGAAGAAAGAGGAGGCAGCGTGGAAGAGCAGGACGCGGCAAAGCCCACATCAGAGCGCCACGTACCCGTCCTCAAAGATCGCTGCATCAATCTCCTGGCTCCTGGTTTCGAGGCCGCCCGTAAGAACGGTGCAACACCCGTGGCTATCGATGCGACGCTGGGCATGGGCGGCCACTCCGAGGCCATGCTGCAGCGCTTCCCCGACCTTCACTTGGTGGGCATTGACCGCGATGAGGAAGCACTTGCCTTGGCTGGTGCACGGTTGGAGCCTTTCTCCGCCCGAACGGACCTGGTTCACGCCGTATACGACGAGATCGAGGACGTCCTGGCGGACCTTGGCATCCCGGAAGTCCACGGCATCCTCATGGATCTGGGAGTGTCCTCCCTGCAGCTGGATGAGCGGGAGCGAGGCTTTGCCTACTCTTACGACGCTCCGCTGGACATGCGCATGGACACCAGCCGCGGGCAGACTGCGGCCGACGTCGTTAACCGGTACAGCGAAGACGAATTGGTCAGGATTATCCGCAAATGGGGCGAGGAGAAGTTCGCGGGGCGGATTGCCAACCGGATCGTCAACGCACGGGCGGAAAAGCCCTTCGCTACTACCGGGGAACTCGTCGAACAGATCCGCAGTGTTGTTCCGGCGGCGGCAGCCAAGAGTGGCGGCCACCCCGCCAAGCGAACCTTCCAGGCATTGCGTATTGAAGTCAACGAGGAACTTGACGTCCTGGAGCGTGCGGTTCCCGCGGCGGTGGCAGCCACCGCGATGGGCGGGCGGATCGTGGTCATGTCGTATCACTCCCTTGAGGACAAAATCGTCAAGTCGGTTTTCCAATCCGGATCCAAATCCTCGGCCCCACTCGGCTTCCCTGTGGAACTTGAAGAACATAAGCCCGAACTAAAGACCATTACCAAGGGCACCGAAGTGCCTACGGCAGCAGAAATCGCCGAAAACCCCCGCGCGGCGTCCGCCCGATTGAGGGCTGTGGAGCGCATCAAACCAAGGAGAGACGCATGAGCAACGCCGCAGCGAAGACACTGCCCTCCGTGGTGGGCAATACCGCCCGGGCGCTCCCTGCGCCAGCAGGAAAACCCGACGCCGGCCGTAAGGCACGTACCCCCCTTTCCCTCGTGCGCAGCACACCTGGAAAGCGGCGGACGCCCTTTGTGGTGCTGTGCTTTGTGGCAATGGCTGCTGCCCTCCTGACGGTCCTCGTCTTGAACATCTCGGTCTCCACTGCCCAGTACCAGTTGGTGCAGCTCAAGGCCGAAGCTGCCACCTTGAACAAGGAAAACCAGGACCTGACACAGAAGAAGCAGAACTACGAGGCTCCGCAGAATCTGGCAGCGAAGGCTGCAGAATTGGGAATGGTACCGTCCACCGTTAAAGGCCAGATCGACCTCAATACCCTGGCGGTCACCGGCAAGGCAACCCCTGCAGTCAAGGGAGATAATCCCGGGGCCCAGATCGCCCCGCCGGCTGTGGCAGGCATGCTTGATGTGGTTCCATCCGTGACTACCAAGGATCCGCTGGAAAACCTTAAGCCCGTCACCCCGGTGGCGCCGGCAGCACCCGCAGCCGCAACTCCGGCTGCACCCGCAGCATCCCCGGCAGCGACACCGCCGGTTGAACTCAATGGGGGATCAGTCCCGGCTCCCCAGCAGAAGGCACCCGGGCAGTAGTCCATCAGTCCACTGAAGCAAGGCCAGCAGCAAGGAATCAACGTGGCTCAGAACCCCGGCACATCGAAAAAAACGAAGACGCCGGCGGCAAGAAAGCGGTTGCGGGTTGGCCTCGGCATCATGCTGACGCTGCTCTTGGTGGTGGGCGGAAAACTCTTCATGGTCCAGGGCCTGGATATGGGCGGGATGGCCGAGGCTGCCTTGGCTAAACGCCTGACGCCCCAGGTTTTGCCCGCAGAACGTGGACAGATCGTAGATGCAAACGGCACCGTACTGGCCAGCAGTGTGATCCGCTACAACCTGGTGGTTGACCAGGTTCTGAACTCGAATACTCCGACGTTTAAGCGGTACAACGAAAAAACCGAAGAGGTCGAGGAGATCACCAGGGAGCAGGGGATCTCCGAACTTGCAGCCCTGCTGGGGTCCGATGAGGCCAAGATCCGCGAGGCACTTACGGGCGACAAGAAGTACTTTGTGGTGGCCAAAGATGTGAAGCCGGAACTGGAAGACCGGATCTCCAAGCTGAACATTCCTGGGATAGTTCCTGAAGGTGTCAGCAAGCGCGTGTATCCCAACGGCAGCGTAGCCGGTGGAGTGGTGGGCTTCCTCAAGGACGGCACCACCGGACAGGCCGGCATCGAACAAACCCAAGACGAGATTCTCCGTGGCGCTGAAGGAAAGCGTGTCTTTGAGATCGGCGCTGATGGCCTGCGGATCCCCGTTGCCACTGACGAACTCACGCCCGCCGTCGATGGCAGTGACGTGAAGTTGACCCTTAACACCGACATTCAATACTTCGCGCAGCAAGCGATTCAAAGCCAAGTGAACAAGATGAATGCCGAGTGGGGCTCCATCATTGTGATGGATGCCAAAACCGGCAACCTGATCGCCTTGGCGGACACCAACGCCCCGGACCCCAACGACCCTGGCAAAGTGGACGCCAAGGACCGCGGCGTGCGTTCAGTGACGGCTGCCTACGAGCCCGGCTCCGTGCAGAAGATGATTACTGCCGCCGCTGCGATCGAAGAAGGTAAATCCTTCCCCCTGGATCATTTCACCATTCCGTCGTCCTACACGATTGACGGCCAAACCTTCACCGACGCTTTCGAGCACGGCACGGAGGAACGAACCCTGGCAGGAATCCTGGGCTGGTCCATGAACACTGGGACCGTCATGGTCGGCAGCCGGCTGAGCAAGGAGCAACGGTACGACTGGCTGAAGAAATTCGGTATTGGTGAGCAGACCGACATCGGCTTGCCCGCAGAAGCCACCGGCATCCTTGCCACACCCGATCAGTGGGATGAACGCCAGCAATATACCGTGCTCTTCGGACAGGGCGTCTCCCAGTCGACGCTCCAGACAGTTCGCGCTTTCCAGAGCATCGCCAATAACGGCGTCATGGTTCAGCCCAGGCTCATTGACAGCTACATCACTCCCGAAGGCCAGGAGCAGAAGGTTCCGGCGAAGGATTCCCGGCAAGTGGTGTCCAAGGAGACAGCGCAGCAGGTCCGGGACATCCTGGAGAGTGCCGTAACCGAGGGGCAGATCAAGGACGCTGCAATAGACGGCTACCGTGTGGGCGCGAAGACCGGAACGTCACAGGCGCCCCGTGAGGACGGGCTTCCCGGTTTCGATGGCTACACGGCGTCCATGGTGGGCATGGCGCCCATGGACGACCCCCGGTTCATCGTCGAAGTGGTGCTGCAACGTCCCAAGGGCAACATCTACGGACTCACCAACGGACCCGTGTTCCGTTCGGTCATGGCACAGGTGCTGCGGACGTACAACGTGGCGCCTTCCACGGGAACTCCCGCGCGCCTGCCCCAGTTCGTCAAGTAAGCTTCTTGGGCGTCTGTTTCGGCCCAAAATCGATCAACCACTAACGGCCCGGGCGCCGCTGGCCCCCAGCCGGTCGTTCCACGAGCACCAACGGAGAACCACGTGTCAGAGCACAATGAGGCAGCTAACAGCGCCACGACGCCGGATACCGGCCGGTCAGCCTTCCGCCCCGAATCCGTGGCCGCGGTGCCCCTGGCCACTATTGCTGAGGCTCTCGGAATCTCCGCTCCGGAGGGCAGTCACGGCAGGGGAGTGACAGGCATTACGCTCAACTCCAGGGCTGTGGAAGCCGGTGACCTTTACATGGCCTTGCCGGGGGCTTCCCGCCACGGCGCCGATTTCGTGCCCCAGGCGGTCGCCGCCGGTGCGGTCGCCGTTGTTACGGACGACGCCGGGGCGCGCCAACTTGCGCTGGCGGGCGAGCAGCCCGTTCCGGTGCTGATAGTCCAACAGCCGCGTACCGCCGTCGGGCATTTGGCCTCACTGATCTATCGCAGTCAGCCGGTGGAGGACGGTTATCCGTCGCTGTTTGGCGTCACGGGGACCAACGGAAAGACCACCACCACCTACTTCATCAACTCGTTGCTGCGGGCACTGGGCATGAATCCTGGCCTGATCGGGACCATCGAGATCGTGGCAGGCGGGGACCCCATCCCGAGCCTCCTGACCACTCCGGAGTCCACCGACGTCCACGCGCTGTTGGCCTTGATGCGTGAACGCGGCCTGGAGGCTGCGTCCATGGAAGTTTCATCCCACGCGATCTCCTATCACCGCGTGGATGGCGTGATGTTCAACGTGGCAGGCTTCACCAACCTCACCCAGGACCATCTGGACCTCCACGGCAGCATGGAAGAGTATTTCAAGACCAAAGCGGAACTCTTCACCGCCAGCAGGGCCAGGCACGCCGTTGTTACTGTGGACGATGAATGGGGACGGAAGCTGGCTGATGTGGCTGATATTCCAGTCACCACGCTTTCGGCCAAGGAGGGCAGCTCTGGTGCCGACTGGCAGGTGGCAGCCACCACTGCCCGTGGACTTGGCTCCGGGTTTGAACTCAGGCACACAGATGGACGGAGCCTGCGCGTCCACACTGGCCTGCCGGGTGACTTCAATGTAGCCAATGCCGCGTTGGCCACCGTCATGGTCCTTGCCTCCGGCGTTGACGAAAAGACGCTGCAAGCGGCCTTGGATGCCCACGATCCCTTCACGGTTGCCGTTCCGGGCCGTATGCAGTTGGTCTCAACAGAGCCCGCCTCCGTTGTTGATTTTGCCCACAATCCTGATGCCCTGGCCCGTGCTTTGGAAGCCGTCCGCTCGCCTGAAGAGGGCTCTCGGGTGATTGTGGTCTTCGGAGCTACGGGCCAACGCGACCAAGGCAAGAGGCCCACCATGGGAGCCATTGCGGCACGCCTTGCTGACATCGTTATTGTCAGCGATGACGATCCCCACGACGAAGACGCCGCATCCATTCGCAGCGATGTCCTACAAGGCGCTTACGCAGCCCGTGATGCGGAGCATCTGGGCTGCGAAATTGTCGAGTCCTTCCCTCGTGATGCCGCGATTCGTCTGGCCGTTGACATGGCAACGTCAAAGGACACCATCCTCATCGCGGGCCGTGGCCACGAGGTCTGGCAAGAGGTCAAGGGCGTAAACCTGGCACTGGATGACCGCGTGGAATTGCGGGCGGCCTTGACATCCAAGGGATTCAGCGTTTCAACGGACCAGCGGATAGAGTCCTAAACCGAGATGATTGCATTTACTGCGGCGGAGATCGCCGACATCACCCATGGCCGATTGACCGGAAACACGGACGTCGTGCCCACCTCCGTCGTCACTGATTCACGGGAAGCAGTTCCCGGTTCGTTGTACGTGGCCAAACCTGGCGAACACGCAGACGGCCACGACTTCGTCGATGCCGCTTTCCAGCGCGGCGCCGTTTTGGTCCTGGCCGAACGCGATGTGGCCGATGCCGGCGGGAACCCCTTTCCCGCCGTCGTAGTGGACGACGCTGTCCTGGCCATGGGCGCGCTGGCAGCGGAATCCGTGCGTCGAATCCGCGCCGCGCGTCAGCAGCGTGGCGAGGACTTCACTGTGGTTGGTATTACCGGCTCCGCCGGCAAGACCACCACCAAGGATCTCCTTGCGGGCTTGCTGGCCACGGCGGGCAAGACCGTGGCCCCCCAGGGCTCCTACAACGGCGAAGTGGGCGTTCCGCTGACGGTGTTTGCTGCCGACGCCGACACCCGGTTCCTGGTCATTGAAATGGGTGCAACCGGCCTTGGCCACATCAGATACCTGGCAGATATGGTCAAGCCGGACATTGGGGTGGTCCTGGTGGTTGGCACAGCGCACGCCGGTGAATTCGGTGGCGTGGAGAACATCGCAAAGACCAAGGGGGAGCTCGTTGAAGCCCTGAGTGAGCACGGCACCGCAGTGATCAACCTGGACGATGGCCGCGTTGCTGCCATGCGCTCCCGCACTAAAGCAAAAGTTCTGGGATTCACCGCCTCGCCGGCCACCACTGAGGAAGTCGAAGCCCGAAACGTTGTGGTTAACGAGCAAGGGTACCCGGACTTCGATCTTGTCCTGCCCGACGGCGGCCCGTCCGTTGAGGTGCGGAGCCGCCTGATCGGCGGACACCACGTGACGAACTTGTTGGCAGCCGCTGCAGCCGCATTCGCCGCAGGCCTTCCGGCACACCAGATTGCCTCCTCACTCAGTTCCCAGTCAGCGGCCAGCCGCTGGCGTATGGAGCGTACTGAACGTGAAGACGGCGTCACCATCATCAATGACGCCTACAACGCAAACCCCGAATCCATGCGAGCAGCTCTGCGCACCCTTGCCGATCTTGGCCAGGGGCGGCGGACCTGGGCTGTGCTTGGTGCCATGCTCGAACTGGGCGAGGACTCCATCCGCGAGCACACAGCAGTGGGCACTCAGGTGGTCCGACTGAATATCTCACGGCTGGTAGTGGTGGGTCGCGAGGCCCGCGCCCTCTACGTCTCGGCCATTCAGGAAGGATCCTGGGGGGACGAGTGTTCGTTCACTGAGACGGTGGAAGAAGCTTATGAGCTTCTGCAAAATGAACTGGAACCCGGTGACCTGGTGTTATTCAAATCCTCCAACGGCGTAGGTCTAAGGCATTTGGGTGATCGGATAGCATTACCTCCACGGGCCGAGCCCACCGGAGAAAACGCGGCTGAAGCTGCCGCAAACGAAGGGAACGAGCTGCTGTGATTGCACTTTTGATCGGCGCCGGCGTCGCCCTTCTGGTGGCCCTGATAGGGACGCCGCTTTTCATCAGGTTCCTCGTAGCCAAGAGCTACGGGCAGTTCATCCGTGATGACGGACCCACATCGCACCACACCAAGCGCGGAACGCCCACCATGGGCGGCACAGTGGTTGTGGCGGCTGTGCTGATCAGCTACTTCGTGACGCATCTGATCATGTGGATGATGAACCCGCGATCGCCCGGGCCTTCCGCTTCAGGGCTTCTGCTCCTGTTCCTCATGGTCGGCATGGGCTTTGTGGGCTTCCTTGACGACTACATCAAGATCTCCAACAAACGCAGCCTGGGACTCAACGCACGGGCCAAGCTGATCCTGCAGGCCGCCGTCGGCATCATCTTCGCGGTGCTGGTCCTGCAGTTCCCGAACGAAGATGGGTTGCGACCCGCATCAACCCAGATCTCTTTGGTGCGTGACATCCCCTGGCTGGATCTCGCTTTCGGAGGGACTGTCCTCGGCGCAATACTCTTCATTGTTTGGTCCAACCTGATCATCACTGCGGCCACCAACGGTGTGAACCTGACGGATGGCCTGGATGGACTGGCCGCAGGCGCCTCCATCATGGTCTTCGGCGCGTACACCATCATGGGCATCTGGCAGAACAACCAGGCCTGCGGATCGCCCCGTGAGGCCGGCAGCGGATGCTACCAAGTACGCGACCCCATGGATCTGGCCCTGCTGGCCGCGATCCTTAGTGCCGCCCTGGTGGGCTTCCTCTGGTGGAACACATCGCCTGCCAAGATTTTCATGGGAGACACCGGATCACTGGCGATCGGTGGCGCCGTGGCGGCTTTCGCCATCCTGTCGCGCACTGAACTCCTGCTGGCCTTCATCGGCGGCCTGTTCGTCCTGATCACCCTCTCGGTCATCATTCAGGTGGGCTTCTTCAAGCTCAGTGGCGGTAAACGTGTCTTCAAGATGGCACCGCTCCAACACCACTTTGAACTGAAGGGCTGGGCAGAAGTCACTGTGGTGGTCCGGTTCTGGATCCTCGCCGGACTCTTCGTAGCCGCCGGCCTCGGAATTTTCTACGCTGAATGGGTGGTACTGCTGTGAACGGAAGCCAGGAGACAACACCGTCGGCCGCCAACAGGCTCAACGAACTCACCAGCTGGGATGCTGACTGGAGCGGCCTGCGGGTGGTGGTGACGGGAATCGGCCTTTCAGGCTTCTCCGCTGCCGACACCCTCATCGAGCTCGGAGCCAAGGTGGTGGTGGTTGACGCAGCCACAACGCCCAAGGCGCAGGCCCAGGCTGACACGCTGAAAATCGTTGGTGCCGTTGATGTCCTGCTGGGCGAAGACGCCGTCAATGCCCTTCCGCTGATCGATGGTGCTATGCCGGAGCTGGTTGTCACGTCGCCAGGTTGGCGTCCGGACCAGGCACTCCTGGCCGCCGCCAAACGCAAGCACATCGCCGTGTGGGGCGATGTTGAGCTTGCTTGGCGGCTCCGGGTTCGTGCGGGACGCAAGACGGCGGATTGGCTCACGATCACGGGCACCAACGGCAAGACCACCACTGTGGGCATGACCGAATCCATGCTGCAGGCAGCAGGCCTCAAGGCCATCGCGGTGGGAAACGTGGGAACACCCATCCTGGACGCACTCCGGGATCCCGTTGACTACGATGCTTTCGCCGTTGAGCTTTCCAGCTTCCAGCTTCACTGGAGCCATTCGCTCTCACCCGTGGCCAGTGTCTGCCTCAACGTCGCTGAAGACCACGTTGACTGGCATGGCTCCTATGCTTCGTACTTGGCAGACAAAGCCAGGATTTATGCGAACACGCAAAAGGCCGCGATTTACAACGCCGAGCAAATCGAAACCGAACGCATGGTGGAGGACGCTGACGTCGTAGAGGGGTGCCGGGCCATCGGGTTCACCACCAATACACCGGCCATCAGCATGGTGGGTGTGGTGGACGGACTCTTGGTGGACCGCGCCTTCATCGCTGAACGGAAGGATTCCGCTGCAGAGCTTGCCGCCATGTCCGACCTCGGACCCGTGGCACCACGCCACATGGTTGCCAACGCGCTGGCAGCAGCCGCCTTGGTCCGCGCCTATGGGGTGGAACCGGCGGCAGTGAAGCAGGGGTTGGCGAATTACCTCCCGGGCGCCCATCGCATCCAACTGGTTGCCAAGCACAACGACATTCTGTGGATCAATGACTCCAAGGCAACCAACCCCCATGCTGCCTCGGCTGCGCTCTCTGCTTTCCAGCACGTTGTGTGGATTGCCGGCGGTCTCTCCAAGGGCGTGAACTATGACGACCTCGTCAAAGAGCACGCGCCACGGCTGAAGGCAGTGGTCCTCATTGGCACGGACACTGAAGCACTGGAAGGCTCGCTCCAGCGACACGCACCGGATGTCCCCGTGATAGCGCCGGCCAAGGGCGACACTGAAGGGGTGCAGACCGCAGCCGGTAACGCCGCCTCGCCCATCTACGGCGAGACCATCATGGCCCAGGCCGTGGCATCGGCGGCCGGCGTGGCAGCGTCAGGCGATACCGTCCTGATGGCACCTGCGGCTGCGTCCATGGATCAGTTCTCTTCCTACGCTCACCGTGGCGACGCTTTCGTCCAGGCAGTTCGCGAGCTTGTGGAAGGGCAGGCACCGACCACCGAGGAGTAACAATGGTCAGCACGCCCACCCGCAGCCGCGGAAAGGTTTCCGGAGACGGCGCAGCCAAGGCCCCCAAAGATGCCGCCAAGCAGCCCGCCCGGCTCCGCGTACACCTTCGCGGCTTCTGGGAAAGCCTTGAAGGCAAGAGCAAGGCTCCCAACAGCTCCACCTACTACCTCATCCTCGGGTGTGCCCTGGCCCTGACTGCCATCGGCGTCATGATGGTTCTTTCGGCCTCCAGCGTGGAAGCGATCTCTGAGGGCAAGTCTCCGTACGCCGATGCGCTGAAGCAGGCGATGTTCGGCGTTCTGGGTGCTGCCGCCATGTACGTCATCTCACGAACCAACGTCAACTGGATGAAGCGGTTGTCGTGGTGGGCGCTCGGGGCTGTTGTGGTGCTTCTGGCACTTGTCCAGGTGATGGGCAATAGCGTCAACGGCAATAAGAACTGGATCGACATTGGCGGTGTGACACTCCAGCCGTCCGAGATGGCCAAACTGGTCCTCTGTGTCTGGATTGCAGCTGTGCTGGCCCGCAAACAGAAGCTCTTGAACCGTTGGTGGCATGTCATTATCCCTGTGGTTCCCGGTGCCGGCCTGGTCATTGGCCTGGTAATGCTGGGCAACGACCTCGGCACAGTGATCGTGATAGCGGCCATTACAGCAGCAGGGCTCTATTTTGCAGGCGTACCGGGGCGGATGCTGGCCATAGCGGGTGCTGTGGGTGCAGTGGGAGCCGTTCTGGCCACCATCAGCAGCGCCAACCGGATCTGCCGCATTACGTCGTGGTTGGGTACGGCATCGGCGTCCTGCACCGAAAACTTTGACTTTGATTTCCAGTCCACCAACGGCATGTACGGTCTGGCGCAGGGGAGTTGGACCGGGCTGGGATTGGGGCAGAGCCGACAGAAGTACAACTGGCTGCCGGAAGCCCACAATGACTTCATCTTCGCGATCATTGGCGAGGAACTGGGCCTGGTGGGCACCTTGGTGGTGCTGGTGCTCTTCGCCATTCTTGGCATCGCCATCTTCCGTGTGGTGGTCCGGCAGACGGACCCCTTCCAGCGCACGCTGGCCGGCGGCATCATGGTGTGGCTCCTGGGCCAGGCAAGCATGAACATGGCCGTGGTAACCCAGCTGCTTCCCGTGGTTGGAGTCCCGCTGCCGTTCATTTCCTACGGCGGCTCGGCGCTGGTGATGTCACTGTGCGGCGTCGGCGTAGTGTTGTCCTTGGCCCGGGGGCAATTGCCGCCCCAGCAGCGTCCCCGGTTCTTGCCGCGCCGTTCTCGAAAAACCGCACGAAAGCGTACTTAGCACTTCATGACTTCTGATTCCCGCAACGCGTCCAAGCCTTTGTCCGTCGTCCTGGCAGGCGGCGGAACTGCCGGGCATGTCAGCCCCTTGCTGGCCATCGCCGATGCCATCAAGGACCGTCGTCCGGAGGCAGCCATCCTTGCTGTCGGCACACCTTCCGGCATGGAGACACGGCTCATTCCAGCGGCCGGGTATGACCTCGCAACCATCGACCGCGTGCCGTTTCCGCGGCGACCGTCGCTTGATCTCATCAAGCTTCCCGGCCGCTTGCGGGGAGCGGTTCGGCAGGCGCGGCGGATCCTTGAGGAGGCAGAGGCAGACGTCCTGGTGGGTGTGGGTGGATACGTCTGCACGCCGATGTACCTGGCTGCCCGGAAACTCGGTGTCCCCATCGTGATTCATGAAGCCAACATGAAGGCCGGTCTGGCCAACCGTGTCGGAGCCCGGTTCAGCGACTACGTCGCTGTGGCCTTTGCCGCTACGCGCTTGCGGGGCGCCCGCCACGTTGGGATGCCCATGCGACGCGCCATCTCAGGACTCGACCGGGCCGGCGCGGCCCCTGAGGCCAAGGCGGCGCTGGGATTGGATCCGGAACGTCCAGTGTTGATCGTCACCGGCGGTTCCTCGGGCGCGCTGAGCATCAACCGTTCAGTAACGGCCGCTTTGCCGGCATTGACGGCTGCCGGCGTCCAAACCTTGCACATTACGGGAACCGGCAAAGCCGTTCTCAACCACGACGGCGGCCTGCTCACGGCCGACGGATACCGTCAGGTGGAGTACGTGGACGGGATGGAAAACGTCTATGCTGCAGCCGATGTCCTCCTTGCCCGCGCCGGGGCCGGTACCGTCAGCGAAGTTGCTGCAGTGGGAGTGCCGGCAGTCTTTGTGCCGCTGCCCATCGGAAATGGGGAGCAGTCCCTGAATGCCGCCCTGTTGGTGGATGCCGGGGCCGCGCTCCTGGTGGATGACAAGGACCTCAGCCCGGAATGGCTCCAGACCGAGCTCATTCCACTCTTGCTGGACCGTGGCAGGCTCCTCGACATGGCCCGCAAGACCGAAGCCCTTGGTATCAGAAACGCCGATCAGCGCATGGCTGATCTTGTCTTGGAAGCGGTATCCGCATGACCACCAGCATCGCCCCCCTCGAATCCCTCGGACGTGTCCACTTCATAGGCGTTGGCGGCGTGGGAATGTCCGCCGTGGCGCGGATCATGGTGGCCAGAGGTGTGCCCGTCAGTGGGTCCGACGCCAAGGACCTGCCAGTCATGCACGACCTCTCGTCGGCCGGTGCCCGGATAGCTGTGGGATACGACGCTGGAAACCTCGGCGATGCCCAGACGATCGTGGCCGGCTCAGCTATCCGCGCAGACAATCCGGAACTCACAGCCGCACGCGAGGCAGGGCTGCCGGTGCTTCACCGTTCCGAAGCGCTTGCCGCCACCATGGCAAGCCACCGCGTAGTCACGGTTGCAGGTACGCACGGCAAGTCCACTACCACCTCCATGGTGGCTGTCCTGCTGAAGGAGGCAGGATTTGATCCTTCCTTCGCCATCGGAGCGAACGTGCCTGCTCTGGGCGTTAATGCGGCGCACGGCGAGTCCGACATTTTCGTGGCCGAGGCCGACGAATCCGATGGCTCGTTCCTGAACTATCGCCCCCTGATCGCAGTGGTCACCAACGTCGAGGCCGATCACCTGGACCACTATGGAACGCCGGAGGCTGTCTTCGCCTCCTTTGATGACTTTGCGGCGCTTCTGCCCGTCGATGGCGTCCTCCTCGCCTGCGCAGACGACCCCGGCGCACGTTCACTCGCGGAACGCACCGCCTCCAAGGGAACCACCCGCGTCCTGACGTACGGGACGTCCGACGACGCCGATGTCCGGCTTCACGACGGCGGACCTGGTGACGTTTCTGTGGCCATCGGTGCAGACGTCCACAGGGTAGGACTCCAGGTGCCCGGGCGGCACAATGCCCTCAACGCCGCGGCGGCGTTCGCGGTCGCCGTCGAACTTGGCGTGGCACCCGAAGCTGCAGCAGCGGCATTGGGCCACTTCACAGGTGCATCCCGTCGGTTCGAACTCAAAGGGCTAGGCAGGGGAGTGCGGGTGTATGACGACTACGCGCACCACCCCACGGAGGTCCGCGCGGCCTTGTCCGCCGCGCGCTCGGTAGCTGGCGGCCATAGAGTGCACGTCCTGTTCCAGCCTCACCTGTTTTCCCGGACAAGGGAGTTTGCCGGCGAGTTTGCGTCGGCCTTGAACGCTGCTGATACAGCCCTTGTCCTGGACATTTATCCGGCACGCGAGGATCCGATTCCCGGCGTCACCAGCGCCCTGATCGCCGACCGGTTGTCCACCGGGCGTCTCGTTTCCGCAGGTGAAGCCGTGGATGCCATCCTCGCCGTCGCGGGCGAAGGAGATGTGGTCCTGACTGTTGGGGCCGGTGACGTCACTTCCTATGGGCCAGTGATCGTGGAGGCCTTGGGTGGCTAGCACCCGGAAACCGACGTACAAGGCCGGAACGGACGCCCGCCCGGTTGATGCCGGGCGCGCTGGGGGAACTAAGGCAACTCCGGGCCTGAGCAAGGGAGGCGACGCGGACGCTGTTATCAACGCCCAACGTTCGGTTGAACCGGAGGTCAAGGGGGCGTCAGCCTCCAAAGCTTCCCCTGCCTCCAAGTCCCGGAAAGCAGCGCCGTCGGACAACATCATTGTGTTTCCCGAACCGAAGAGGCGGCGTCAGCGAAGGCTTGTCGCGTGGACGCTCTCGATCGTGGCGGTGGTCGTCGCCGTCCTCATTGGCGGTGCGGTCTTTTCACCTGTGCTGGCGGTTCGGACCGTCACTGTGGATGGCACCACCCTTTTGACTCCGGAGGCAGTGCAGAAAGCCCTTTCGGGTCTCGAAGGAAAGCCGCTCCCACAGGTCAGCGAGCAGGAAATCAACGAGCTGCTGAAGCCGCTGGTGCAGGTCCGCTCAGCCACCATGGAAGCGCGGCCGCCCTCGGAGCTGCTGGTGCACGTCAACGAACGTGTCCCGGTGGCGCTGCTGAAGCAGGGCGAAACGTATGTGATGGTTGATGTGGACGGTGTGCAGCTCGGGGCGACGAAGGACCAGTCTGCGGTGGCGCTCCCGTTGATCGATGCCGGTGCCGGTGCAACCAACACGGAATTGTTTAAGTCGATCGCCGCCGTTTTGGATACTTTGCCCGCCGACGTTCGGGCCAGGATGTCAACAGCGTCGGCTGCGTCCCCGGACGCTGTGGAGCTGAAACTCGTGGATGGAAAGACGGTAGTGTGGGGCAATGCCGAGGACAGGGAACTGAAGGCGAAGGCACTTGAAGCGCTGCTCAAGATGCCGGCTGACCCAAAGGTTCCCGTGAGCGTCTACGATGTCAGCGTCCCACGGCACCCATTCACAAAATAAGAGCTTTGAGAACGTAACCTCCTGCTGACGGTGACCTTATTTCGGGACATTCAGACGACACGCGCAAGCGGTCATTGCATGTGCGAACCATAGGAAATACCGTCGCAGTAGAGTTACTTGACATAACTATAACCTTCAACTAGAGGGTTAAGGTCCAAGTATTCAAGTTGGACTCGATCAGTTTCGCTATAGGACACAAGCAAGGGGCACGAAACGTGGCAGCACCGCAGAATTACTTGGCCGTCATCAAGGTCGTCGGCATCGGCGGCGGTGGCGTGAACGCAGTCAACCGCATGATCGAGGTCGGCCTTCGGGGCGTCGAGTTCATCGCCATCAATACTGACGCGCAGGCGCTGCTCATGAGCGACGCCGACGTCAAGCTTGACGTCGGACGTGAACTAACGCGTGGCCTTGGTGCCGGCGCGAACCCCGAGGTCGGAAAGCAGGCCGCCGAAGACCATGCTGACGAGATCGAAGAAGTTCTCCGCGGCGCTGACATGGTCTTCGTAACCGCCGGCGAAGGTGGTGGCACCGGAACGGGTGGCGCCCCCGTGGTCGCGCGCATCGCCCGCTCCTTGGGTGCGCTGACCATCGGCGTGGTAACGCGCCCGTTCACCTTCGAGGGCCGCCGTCGTGCTGGTTCCGCAGAGGCCGGCATCGATGCGCTCCGTGACGAAGTTGACACTCTGATCGTCATTCCCAATGATCGCCTCCTGTCCATCAGTGATCGCAACGTCTCCGTCCTGGACGCTTTCCGTTCCGCGGACCAGGTTCTCCTTTCGGGTGTCCAGGGCATCACGGACCTGATCACCACCCCCGGCCTGATCAACCTGGACTTCGCTGACGTCAAGTCCGTGATGCAGGGCGCAGGATCGGCCCTGATGGGTATTGGTTCTGCCCGTGGCGAGGATCGCGCAGTCAAAGCTGCAGAGCTGGCTATCGCGTCCCCGCTCCTTGAGGCTTCCATTGATGGTGCCCATGGCGTCCTGCTCTCCATTCAGGGCGGATCGGACCTTGGCCTGTTCGAAATCAATGAGGCAGCACGCCTGGTGCAGGAAGTGGCCCACCCTGAGGCAAACATCATCTTCGGTGCCGTCATTGATGACGCCCTGGGTGACGAAGCCCGTGTGACGGTCATTGCTGCAGGTTTCGACGACGTCAAGGCGACCTCGCCCTCCATGGACCAGTCGCGTCCCGCCCAGAACCCTGTCCCCTCGGAGCGACCGGCCGCACCCAGCAGCGCACCGTCCAGCGCTGCAGCACCGCAGCACGCTACGGCTGGCATCGGTGCGGCGGGCTTGAGCAACTGGGGCCAGCAGCGTCCCTCTGCCCTGCCCGCTGACTCCGGCTTCGACGTCGACCTCCCGGCAGTTGTGGAGCCTGACCTTTCGGGCAGCCGCTCTGACGACCTCGATGTCCCCGACTTCCTGAAGTAAGCCGCATCGGAGAGTCAGTACTTGGTGTTTTGGTGGCGCAACGAAGTTCGGCCCGGCGTTTCTGTAGCCTTCACGGATACAGGCGCCGGGAACCTGGCTCTCCATGTGGGGGATAATCCTGAGCAGGTGATGGCGCGCCGCGTCCGCCTTGCGAGGAGTGCAGGTCTGGGTGTGCGCCAATTCCAATACATGGATCAAGTCCATGGCAACACGGTGGAATTCATCGCAGCCCACGGGCCTGGGCCTACCGCAGACGCCATGGTGTCCACTGCCACTGATTCCTCATACTCCGGTTTAGCGGGTGCGGCCCAGCCATTGGCCGTCATGGTGGCTGATTGCGTACCCGTCGTCATGGTAGGCGTGGATGCCAGCCACAAGGCGGTGATCGCTGTAGCCCACGCCGGACGCCCAGGCGTGGCCTCCGCTGTTGTTCCCGCTACGGTGGCGGAAATGCGCCACCGGGGAGCAGCGGACATCCACGCCTGGCTGGGTCCTTCCATCTGCGGATCCTGCTATGAGGTCCCGGAGCAACTCCGGGCCGAGGTGGCGGATCTGGTTCCCGCCACGTGGTCCACCTCCTCCTGGGACACGCCAGCCCTGGACTTGCCGGCAGGTGTGACGGCCCAGTTGGCTTCCTTGGATGTTCCGGTGGAGTACTCGGGGCAGTGCACCTTGGAGAACGATTCCCTTTTCTCATACCGGCGGGACTCCCGAACCGGTCGATTTGCAGGTTTGGTGTGGACTCATGACTAGCCTTGGATACGGCGGCGAGCGGCTGTCGGGTGCAGATGGAGACGCCCGTACCGCTCAGCTTGCTGGACGTTTGGACGTGGTCAGGGGCCGGATCGAGGCAGCTGCCGCCGCTGCCGGGCGCAGTGAACAACCCCGCCTGATCGTAGTGACCAAGTTTCACCCCGCTGCTGATGTCCGCCGCTTGGCGGCCCTCGGAGTGAGTGATGTCGGTGAAAACCGCGATCAGGAAGCAGCTGCCAAGGCCTCCGGGCTTACTGACCTGGAGGTGCACTGGCACTTCATCGGGCAGCTTCAGAGCAACAAGGCAAAATCTGTCGCTAAATACGCTGCCTCCGTCCAGTCGATAGATCGGCCACAATTGGTGGACGCTTTGGCGAAGGCCATCAAGCGGGAACAAGACACTACCGGCCGGGCAGACCTCGACTGCTTCATTCAGGTCAGCTTGGAGGACGACGCCGGTGCGCACCGCGGGGGTGCAGCCCCGGCCGACGTCGAGGTTCTGGCCGGACAGATCGCAGCTGCTGCCGGGTTGCAGCTCTCAGGGCTGATGGCAGTGGCGCCCTTGGGGGCCGATCCGGAAGCGGCATTCGAAAAGCTGGCCGGTTTTTCGGCGGCGCTGCGCGCTGTCCATCCGGCTGCGGACCGGATTTCCGCGGGGATGAGCCAGGACCTTGAGGCGGCCGTGAAGTTCGGAGCGACACACCTGAGAATTGGCTCCGATATTCTCGGTTCACGTCCGGCCGTGGGGTAGCGTCAAAGTATTGGAATGACGGGCCGGGGTTCCAATATGTCAAGTCATGGCGGCCCGCCTACTGCAGAAACGATAGGAGTGCACCATGGCTGGCGCTCTGCGCAAGACAATGATCTATCTTGGGCTCGCCGACGGCGATGAACACTACGAATCTGAGCAGGCCGTCGCCTCGCACCACGACGAAGAACGCCCCCAGGTACAGGAACGGGAAGAGCGCCGGGCGCCTGCTCCCGTCCGGGAAGTTGTCCGTGAAATGCCCATTGTTGATGCCGAAGAGGAATACCGCGCACCCGTGACACCCATTAAGCGTGCGGCGTCCAGCCGCGAAGATGCCTCGGGTCTGAGGCAGATCACCACCGTTCACCCCCGCTCTTATAATGACGCCAAGGTCATCGGCGAGAGCTTCCGGGATGGTATTCCCGTCATCATGAACGTCACTGACATGGGCGAAGCTGACGCAAAGCGCCTTGTGGACTTCTCCGCCGGCCTGGTCTTTGGCCTCCACGGCAGCATCGAGCGGGTGACCAACAAGGTGTTCCTGTTGTCGCCGTCGTACGTCGAGGTCATCGGGGACGACAAGAAGGCCACCGAAACGCAGGCCAGCTTCTTCAATCAGAGCTGACAACGATCTTTACAGATGCCAGGCGGGTCAACCTGCCTGGCATCTGTGTTGCAATAGTAGGGACCGATCCGCATTCCGGAACAAGTGGGAGATCTGAGCTAACTCGTGGGCATTGTTTTCGGCCTTATCTATATTCTGTTGTTGCTGTTCTTCATTGCCCTGATCATTAGACTCATCTTCGAATGGGTTCAGATGTTCGCCCGACAGTGGCGACCCAGGGGTGTGGCGTTGGTTACAGCCCATGTGGTCTACTCCATAACGGATCCTCCGCTGCGGAGGCTCCGCAAACTGATTCCACCCCTCCAACTGGGCGGAATCTCCTTGGATTTGGGCTTTTTGATCCTGATTATTGCCGTCAGCATTGGCATGTCAGTGACCGGCGGCCTGGCCTAGCTGCTCCGCGGAACCTGGGCCACCGATGGTTCAAAGGCCGCAAATTCTCCAAATCAACACGATGGTGTTGAATTGGAGGAACCAGATGATATTTAGGTACCGTAGTTTTGAACGGCCGGAAGGCCTACTGACTAACTAGACCAACGAGGTGACCAGATGGCTTTGACGCCAGAAGACGTTGTCAACAAGCGCTTTCAGCCGACCAAGTTCCGCGAAGGCTACGACCAGGACGAGGTAGATGACTTCCTCGACGAGATCGTGGTGGAACTGCGCCGCTTGAACCAGGAAAATGACGAGCTTCGCAAGAAGCTCGGCGAAGCCGGTTCGGCTGTGCCTGCTGCTACCGCTGCGGCTCCAGTCGTTGAAAAGGTTCCCGCACCCGTGAAGGTCGACAAGGAAGCTGAAGCCAAGGCAGAAGCTGAGGCCAAGGCTGCCGAAGCCGCCAAGAAGAAGGAAGCTGAGCAGGCTGCCGCCGCTGCAGCTGCCGCCAAGGCTCCCGCCGCCAACAACGGTGTCACTCCTTCGGCTGAATCTGCTGCAGGCCTGCTGGCCATGGCCCAGCAGATGCACGACAAGCACGTATCCGACGGTGCGCAGCAGAAGGAAAAGATCATTGCCGAGGCTCAGATCGAGGCCTCCAGCCTCGTCAACGACGCCCAGGAAAAGTCCCGCAAGATCCTTGGCGCCCTTGAGCAGCAGCGTTCCGTTCTGGAGCGCAAGGTGGAGCAGCTGCGCGGCTTTGAGCGTGACTACCGCTCGCGTCTGAAGGCCTACATCGAAGGCCAGCTGCGCGACCTCGACGCCCGTGGTTCCGTCGCTGCCCCTGAGGTTGGCGAAGCAACGGCCGACGTTTAGCAAGTATTCTGAAAGCCGGTGGCTGAGGACTCCTCGGCCGCCGGCTTTTGCTGTTAACACCGTGACAGCGCCCCGCCTCGCTTCCCGAATGAAAGCACTATGACCGACGACTTCACCGATAACGCCTCACAGCCGGCGCCCACCGCGCGCCGCAAGTGGCGTCCGGCCATGATCTGGCTCTTTGCCGGCTTCGCCGTGTTCGCTTACACCTTTGACCAGCTCACCAAGCTCTGGGTGACCAGCACCATGACGGAAGGCGAGCGGATTCCCGTCTTGCCGCCGCTGCTGCACTGGTACTACATCCGGAACTCAGGGGCAGCTTTCTCCATTGGCGAGAATGTGACGTGGATCTTCACGATTGTCATGGCTGCTGTTTCGGTCGCAATCCTGTTTCAGCTGCGCCGCTTGGGCTCGGCTTGGTGGGCCCTGTCACTCGGGCTGTTGTTGGGAGGAGCGCTGGGTAACCTCACAGATCGCTTGTTCCGGGAGCCGTCGTTCGCCATGGGGCACGTCGTGGACTTTATCCAATTGCCCAATTTCGCCATCTTCAACATTGCAGACTCTGCAGTGGTGTCCGGCGTCGTTATTATCTGCCTGCTGACATTGCGCGGTATTGGCATGGACGGGAAGCGGCACGTTCCCGCCCCTAAGCCGGCCAATGATGCCAAGTCCGCCGGCGGTTCCACGGGGGAGACAGCCGGTGAGTAACCCCGTGGCGGTACCCGAGGACATGGCAGGCATGAGGGCCGACGCCGGGTTGGCGCAGCTGCTGGACATTTCCAGGTCAGCGGCGGCGTTGTTGATTGCCGAAGGAAATGTCACGGTTGGCGGCGTGCGGCTGGGCAAGTCTGCAAAGCTTGCCGCCGGCGCCGTACTGGACGTGACCGTTCCCGAACGGCCGGACCCCTTGGAAGTCGTGGAGGAAGTTGTGGAAGGCCTGAAAATCCTGCTGGATGACGAGGAATTCGTTGTCATCGACAAGCCGGTGGGTGTGGCCGCGCATCCCTCCCCGGGGTGGGTGGGACCAACTGTGGTGGGCGGTCTCGCCGGGGCCGGTTACCGGATTTCGACATCGGGAGCCCCGGAGCGGGCGGGAATCGTCCACAGGCTCGATGTGGGCACATCCGGGGTCATGGTGGTGGCCAAGACAGAGCATGCCTACACGGTTCTGAAACGCGCCTTCAAGGAGCGCACGGTGGAGAAGGTCTACCACGCTGTGGTTCAGGGGCTTCCTGATCCACTCGAGGGCACCATTGACGCGCCGATCGGGCGCCATCCCGGCCATGACTGGCGTTTCGCCGTGATTGAGGACGGGCGGCCGTCCGTGACCCACTATGAGGTCCTGGAAGCATTTGGCAAGGCAACCCTGGTTGAAGTGCACCTGGAAACGGGCCGTACGCACCAGATCCGCGTCCACTTTTCAGCGCTGCGGCACCCCTGTGCCGGAGATCTCACCTACGGGGCGGACCCTCGTCTTGCCGCAACCCTGGGGCTTACCCGGCAGTGGCTTCACGCCCGGAAGCTTGGGTTCACGCACCCGCGGACGGGGGAGTGGGTGGAAGTCGCCAGTGAGTATCCGGCGGACCTCCAATACGCGCTGGACCTGCTTGCCACCGGCTCAGCCTAAGCGGGCCTTCTCCGTCAGCTGTTCCTGATTCTGTCGGAACCGGACGGTAGACTGTCGTGGTGACTTCCAGCAATGATTCGTTCGTCCACCTGCACACCCATACCGAGTACTCCATGCTGGATGGAGCGGCCCGCTTGGGCGAACTGTTTGATGAAACTGAACGGCTGGGGATGCCGGCCTTGGCCACCACTGACCACGGCTACCTCTTCGGTGCTTTTGATTTCTGGCGCAAGGCAACGGACAAGGGCATTAAGCCGATCATTGGCGTTGAAGCCTATGTAACTCCCGGGACGGCCCGCGGCGATAAAGAGCGTGTCCGCTGGGGTGACGAAAGCCAACGCAAGGACGACGTCTCCGGTGGTGGTTCGTACACGCACATGACGCTCCTGAGCTACAACAACGTGGGCATGCGGAACCTGTTCAGGGCCTCGTCCATTGCTTCCCTGGACTCAGTTTTTGGTAAGTGGCCCAGGCTGGACCGCGAACTGCTGAACACATATTCAGAAGGCCTGATTGCCACCACGGGTTGCCCTTCAGGGGAAGTCCAGACGAAGCTGCGACTCGGGCAGTATCGTGAGGCCGTCGAGGCCGCCGCAGAATTTCGTGACATTTTTGGTGCGGAGAACTACTTCTGCGAGTTGATGGACCATGGCCTGGACATCGAACGACGCGTCACAGGTGACCTCCTTCGCTTGGCCAAGGAGCTGAACCTCCCGCTGGTGGCCACCAACGACCTCCACTACACGCATGAACACGATGCCAAGGCGCACGAGGCTCTGCTGGCCATTCAGTCCGGGTCCACCCTGCTCGAGCCGACGTACGACAATGGCGGGTCCCGCTTCGCCTTCTCAGGCAGCGGTTATTACTTGAAGTCACCGCAGGAAATGCGTGAACTGTTCCGCGATCATCCGGATGCCTGCGACAACACCCTGCTCATTGCCGAGCGCTGTGAAGTCTCCTTCAATACCGGGGCCAACTACATGCCCCGCTTCCCTTGCCCTCCGGGGGAGGACGAAACCTCGTGGTTGGTCAAGGAAGTGGATACGGGACTCAAGTACCGTTACCCTCAGGGCATTCCGGACAAGGTCCGCAAACAGGCGGACTACGAGCTCGGCGTCATTACCTCCATGGGATTCCCCGGATACTTCCTGGTGGTTGCCGACTTCATCAACTGGGCCAAGAACAACGGCATCCGGGTGGGTCCCGGACGTGGTTCCGGTGCAGGCTCCATGGTTGCCTACGCCATGCGCATTACTGACCTCGACCCCCTGCAGCACGGCCTGATCTTTGAACGCTTCCTGAACCCGGACCGCGTGTCCATGCCCGACTTCGACGTCGACTTCGATGATCGTCGCCGATCCGAAGTGATTGACTACGTCACCAAGAAGTATGGTGACGAGCGCGTGGCCATGATCGTTACCTACGGCACCATCAAGACCAAGCAGGCGCTGAAGGACTCGTCCCGCGTGTTGGGCTATCCGTTCAGCATGGGTGAGCAGCTCACAAAAGCCCTTCCCCCTGCTGTCATGGCCAAGGATATTCCGCTTGCGGACATCCAGAACCCCGAGTCCAAGCGCTACAGCGAGGCCGGAGATTTCCGCCAGCTCATCGCCACGGACCCCGAGGCTGCCAAGGTCTTCGAGACAGCGCTGGGCATCGAGGGCCTGAAGAGGCAGTGGGGTGTCCATGCTGCCGGTGTCATCATGTCCTCGGACCCCATCATTGACGTCATTCCGATCATGCGCCGTTTCCAGGACGGCCAGGTCATCACGCAGTTCGATTACCCCACGTCCGAAGGTCTCGGGCTGATCAAGATGGACTTCCTGGGCCTCCGAAACCTGACGATTATTTCGGACGCCCTGGAAAACATCAAAATGAACCGCGACGTTGACCTGGACCTGGAAAACCTTGAACTGGACGACGCCGCATCCTATGAGCTTCTGGCACGCGGCGATACCTTGGGTGTGTTCCAGCTCGACGGCGGACCCATGCGGTCGCTGCTCAAGCTGATGAAGCCTGACAACTTCGAAGACATCTCCGCCGTGTTGGCTCTTTACCGGCCCGGCCCCATGGGTGCCAACGCCCACACCGATTACGCCTTGCGCAAGAACGGGATCCAGGAGGTCATTCCGATCCACCCGGAGCTCGAAGAGCCTCTCAAGGAAATCCTTGGCGGAACCTTTGGCCTGATCGTGTACCAGGAACAGGTGATGGCCGTAGCGCAGAAGCTGGCAGGCTACTCGCTCGGACAGGCAGACATCCTCCGCCGCGCGATGGGCAAGAAAAAGAAGTCCGAGCTGGACAAGCAGTTCGCGGGATTCTCACAGGGTATGCAGGACAACGGCTACTCCATGGCAGCGGTTAAGACCCTCTGGGACATCCTGCTCCCGTTCTCCGACTACGCCTTCAACAAAGCGCACTCGGCGGCCTATGGGGTCATCTCCTATTGGACCGCCTATTTGAAGGCGCACTACGCGCCGGAGTACATGGCTGCCCTGCTCACCTCCGTGGGTGATGACAAAGACAAATCCGCCATCTACCTCAACGAGTGCCGCCGCATGGGCATTACGGTTCTTCCACCGGATGTCAACGAGTCCTCGCTGAACTTCACCCCAGTGGGAACGGACATCCGCTTTGGCATGGGTGCCATCCGCAACGTCGGCGTCAACGTGGTGGATGCAATGGTCTCTGCCCGGACCACAGAGGGCAGCTACACCTCTTTCAAGGATTTCCTTCTGAAGGTGCCAGCGGTGGTGTGCAACAAGCGCACCATAGAATCCTTGATCAAAGCAGGCGCGTTCGACTCCCTTGGCCACCACCGACGTGCGCTTGCGATGATCCACGAAGAAGCAATCGACTCCGTCATTACCCTGAAGCGCAACGAGGCCATCGGTCAGTTCGATCTCTTCGCGGGATTCGAAGACCAAGAGCCGGAGGCGTCGCTGACCACTGAAATTCCGGACCTGCCGGAATGGGAGAAGAAGGACAAACTATCCTTCGAACGGGACATGCTGGGCCTTTACGTGTCAGACCATCCCCTTCAGGGGCTGGAGGGCGTCCTCAGCCAGCACGCCGAACAGTCCATTACGTCGATCATCGCCGAGGACGGACCGCACGACGGCGCGATTGTCACCATTGCCGGCATGATCACCTCGCTGAGCCGCAGGATCGCAAAGGCCAGTGGAAACGCCTATGCCCGGGCGGAGATCGAGGACCTGGGTGCTTCCATGGAAGTCATGTTCTTCGGGCAGGTGTACGGGCCAATCGCGTCTGTCCTGGCTGAAGACCTGATTGTGGTGGTCAAAGGAAGGTTGCAGCGGCGGGACGACGGCGCCGTGACGCTGAACTGCATGGAACTCTCCGTGCCGGACCTGAGCGAAAGCGTCAACGGTCCGGTGGTGATCACCATTCCCACATTCAAGGCTACGGAGGCCGTAGTGACGGACCTGCGGGATGTTCTACGGACCCACCGTGGAAACTCAGAGGTCCGGCTGAAGCTGATGGGCGATACCAAGGTGGAAGTCATGGGGCTGCCCGTACACATGCGGGTGAACCCCAGCCCATCGCTGTTCGGCGACCTCAAGGTGCTGCTGGGGCCGGCCTGCCTGGATAATTAGCGGGCCGGCCGCCGCCCGGTCAGATCTCGTAGTCGAGCGGTGCCGGTTGGCTGTAACCGCCGCTGTGGTAGAGCAGGGGAGCGCCGTCCTCGCCAACCTGGCCCGCGACGACCTCCACCACCACTACGGCGTTGTTCTCAAACGACAACCGCATCTGGATTTTGCCCACGAGCCAGCCGCTGACGTCCTTGAGGATCGGAACGTCGTAAGGCCCGGGCTCCCAATGGTCCCCTTCGAACCTGTCGCGGGTTCGGGCGAAGCGATTGGCGAGAGCCTGGTTCTCGAGTCCCAGCATATGGACTCCGATGTACTCGGCGTTGGCCACTGCCGGCCACGAGCTGGAACTCCTGGCCATGTTGAACGTGAATCGAGGCGGCTCGGCCGACAACGAAGCCACGGACGTAGCTGTGAAGCCGAACGGTTTGCCGTTCAGGTTGGCAGTGATGATGGCCACCCCGGCGGCATGCCTGCGGAACATCTCCTTGAAAGTCTGCTCGAAGCCGGGTAGTTCGCTTGCCACGTGCGTAATTCTCCTGGATTTGGGGGCTTTCCTCTTCCCCTCAGGGTATTCCTCCCGCGCCGCCGCCCCTCATTTTGTTGAGCCTGCATGAACCTTTGTTAATGTGAGTTCCATGACCGAGCCCATCGTGCACCTTACTGCTCCTGCTGAACCGGCTGCGGCCCCATTGTCCAAGCGTTCCAGGGGTGCCCTCTGGCTGGCGGTTCCTGCAGCCTCCGGGATTGTTCTTGGCCTGCTTTGGTGGCTGCTTGCTCCGGGCGGGCTCAACCTGGTCTCGGGGAACCCGGAACTGGCCGACCCGAACAATCCTGCGTCCTGGCTGCCGCGCGACCTTGTCCTCGGGGCTCTGATGCTCGTCTCGGGCTGCGCCACGGGCCTTACGCTGGACGGAAAGCTGCAGGGCACTGATGCAACGCGCCGCTTGACGTTCGCACTCATTGGCGGTGCGGCAGGGGCCGCCATCGCATGGCTTGTGGGTTTGCTCGCCGCTCAATGGTGGGGTCCTGCTCCGGACCCGGCCCTCGGGGCCGGATACGGATTTACCCTCCGCTCGTTTGCCGTGCTGGTGCTCTGGCCGGGCGCCACTGCCTTTGTCACGTTCATCCTGGCGCTGTTCGGGGTTCTGTCAAAGAAGCCCGTAAAATAGCTGGGTGACCACTTCCTCGGATACTTCCGCCCCCGCCGCCCTTAACTTCCGGAGCATCGACTTCCGGGGCCGCCACCTTTCCTTGGCGGAACTTCGTGCTGCCGTCCCCAGGGCACGGCATCAGACCATGGCGGACGCAGAGCAGAAGGTCCAGGACATCATTTCTGCAGTCCGGGGCCAGGGCTTTGCTGCCCTCAGCGAGCTTGCGAAGAAGTTTGACGGTGTAGAACAGTCGCACCCACGTGTCCCGGCCGAAGCACTGACCCAGGCGTTGGACGGCCTTGACCCAAAGGTTCGTGTGGCTCTGGAGGAATCAATCAGTCGGGCACGGCAGTTTGCGGACAGGCAGCGCCCGGCTGATCTGGACGTATCGCTGGCCGACGGCGCTGTCGTCAGCCAGAATTGGATCCCAGTGGGACGTGTGGGGCTCTACGTTCCCGGGGGCCTCGCCCCATTGGCATCTTCGGTGATCATGAACGTAGTGCCGGCCGTTGCTGCCGGTGTCGAATCCATCGCGTTGGCGTCCCCGCCACAGAAGGACTTCGGCGGTCTTCCGCACCCCACCATCCTCGCGGCTGCCAAGCTCCTGGGTATCGATGAGGTCTATGCCATCGGTGGTGCACAGGCGATTGTGTCGTTCGCCTATGGCATCCCTGGGTCCGGCGGTGAGCTGCCGATCGAGCCTGTGGATGTTGTGACTGGTCCGGGCAACATCTTCGTGGCAACCGCGAAGAGGCTTGTCAAGGGCGTCGTGGGCATCGATTCCGAGGCCGGCACCACCGAGATCGCCATCCTGGCCGACTCCACCGCGCAGGCGCCGCTTGTGGCGGCCGACCTCATCAGCCAGGCCGAACATGATCCCAAAGCAGCATCTGTCCTGGTAACGGACTCCGTAGACCTGGCCGACGCCGTCGTGGTGGAACTCGCACGGCAAGCCAGCGCGACCAAGCACAGCGCCAGGGTTCTTGAGGCCTTGTCCGGTCCACAGTCCGGGGTGGTCCTGGTGGACGACCTCGAACAGGGCATCGCCGTCTGCAACGCCTATGCAGCCGAGCACCTTGAAATCATGACGGCTGACGCAACGGCAGTTGCGTCGCGAATCCGCAATGCAGGAGCGATCTTCGTGGGCGACTACAGCCCCGTCAGCCTGGGAGACTACTGCGCCGGATCCAACCACGTCCTGCCCACCAGCGGCACGGCTGCATTCTCCTCAGGCTTGAACGTCACCACCTTCCTGCGTGCGGTTCAGGTCATCAACTACAACCGTGCTGCACTTGAACAGGTCAGTGGGCACATCGTGAGCCTGTCCGGCGCGGAAGACCTTCCCGGGCACGGAGATGCGGTTCGAATCCGGTTCGCCTAGCAGGCTCAACCACTACATATACGGGTGGTTACCACTACATGTAGTAGTTACACGCTTGTCATTAGGGTGTGAACGAACGTAAACTGGTGCCGGAAGTGAAACTTCCGGCACCTTTTGCGTCTCCGGCAACCCGCCGGGCATGGTTCCGTGCCGGAGCTGTCAGGGGAGGCCCAGCGTGTATTGTCCGTTCTGCCGGAATCCCGACTCCCGCGTCGTCGACAGCCGCATGGCCGATGACGGCTCCTCCATCCGCCGTAGGCGCCAGTGCCCCGAATGTGGCCGCCGGTTTACCACGGTGGAAACCACCAGTCTTTCTGTCATCAAGCGCTCAGGTGTGGGCGAGCCCTTCAGCCGGATCAAAGTCATCAGTGGCGTCCGTAAGGCCTGCCAAGGACGTCCGGTCACTGAGGACGACCTCGCCATGCTGGCCCAGGAAGTTGAAGAAAACATCCGTTCTTCGGGCGCAGCGGAAATAGACGCCCACGAGGTGGGACTTGCCATTCTTGGCCCGCTGCGGAAGTTGGATGAAGTGGCTTACCTGCGCTTTGCCAGCGTCTACCAGGCCTTTGAGTCCTTGGAGGATTTCGAGTCTGCTATCTCGTTGCTCCGCCACGAGGCTGAAGCGCATGCCAAGGCTGGAAACACTGAAACCAAGGGCTCGGAGAAGAGCCAGCTCTAGCTCCGGTGGCGGCAGCGGAGGGGAAGCCGCAGCCGCCACCGGCACCATATGCCGTTGGTTTATCGGCCACCCGATACGGGGAGCACCGCCCCCGTGATGTATCCGGCGTCACCCGACATCAGCCACATCACGGCTGCGGCTACCTCTTCGGGTTCAGCTCCGCGACCCATGGGAATGCTCGGGTTGAGCCTCTCTACCCGGTCCGGCATGCCGGCAGCTGCATGCAGGCCAGTGTTGGTGCTGCCCGGGGCAACTGCGTTGACCCGGATGCCCTGTTTGGCCACCTCGGCTGCCAAACCGACCGTTAATACATCCACCGCACCCTTGGTGGCGGCGTAGTGGATCCATGTTCCGGGGGAGCCGGCCTTGGTGGCTGTAGAGGAGATATTGATGACAGAACCACCCATGCCGCCGTTGGCTGTCGACAGTCTCCGGACAGCTTCCTGGCACATGAAAATCATGCCGGCGACGTTGACGTCAACCACCCGCTGAACTGTCTCGGCAGGCACTTCTGCCAGAGTGCCAATGAGGTTGCCAGTGATGGCCGCATTGTTAATGACGGCGGTCACTGTGCCGAGGCCCGCGGCTTCGTCAAACAAGCGCACGACGTCGGCAGGCCGGCTGACATCGGCCTGCACCGGGACGGCCCGGCCACCCTGGGCAAGGATTTGCTCAACGACTGACGTGGCGCCGGTGCTGTCTTCGGAGTAGTTGACGACGACGCCGAAACCGGCGCGTGCCGCAGCGAGGGCTACGGCAGCGCCGATCCCGCGGCTTGCGCCGGTGACAATCGCTGTTCCGACGTCCGTTGGCTTGCCCCCAGGCATGCGTGGACTACTTGGCGAGCTTGTGGTGCAGGGCCACCTCAAGCGCTGCACCGACAATGCCGGCGTCGTTCTTCAGTTTGGCGGTGACGATCTTGGTGCGCAGTTCCAAATGCGGGAAGTACTCGTCGGATCGCTTGGAAATACCGCCGCCGACGATGAAGAGTTCGGGGGAGAACAGGAACTCCACGTGCTGGAGATAGCGGTTGAGCAGCACACCGTACTCGTCCCAGCTGAGCCCATCGCGTTCGCGCGCAACAGCGGATGCTTTGGTTTCGGCGTCGAATCCGTCCACCTCAAGGTGGCCCAGCTCAGCATTGGGGACCAGCTGGCCGTTGAAAATAAACGCGGATCCGATTCCGGTTCCCAGCGTGATGACCAGGACGGTTCCGTCCACGCCTTCTCCGGCGCCGTAGCGGGCTTCGGCCAAGCCGGCCGCATCGGCGTCGTTGATGACCTCCACAGGGCGCCCAAGGCGTTTGGTGAAGGTCGCGTCGATGTCGGTGCCCAACCAGGTCTTGTCAACGTTGGCCGCTGAGTTGACCACGCCGTGCTGGATGATTCCCGGGAAAGTCACACCCACGGGTGAATCGGCCGCAGGAGCGTCCGGACGGTTGGAGAGTTCCTCGACGATCTGGGCAACAACCTCTGCCACAGCCTCCGGCGTGGCGGGCTGGGGAGTTGGCACGCGGAAGCGGTCGCCGATCAGTTTGCCCTTCTTCAGGTCGACAATGCCGCCCTTGATGCCGGTGCCGCCGATGTCGATACCGATCAGCGGTGCGTTCTTGTGGGTCTTCTCATCCTTCTTGGACAATGCATTTCCGATCATGGCAGGAGGGGATGGGCATGGCGCAGCCGTCCGGGCTGCAAGGACCTTCCGGGAGCTTAGGGAAGGGTCAGGATTTCCGCGCCGGTCTCTGTGACCAGCAGGGTGTGCTCGAATTGGGCCGTACGTTTGTGGTCCTTGGTGACGACAGTCCAGTCGTCGGCCCACATATCCCATTCGATGGTGCCGAGTGTGAGCATGGGTTCGATGGTAAAGACCATGCCTGCCTCGATCACAGTGTTGTACGCCGGGGCGGCGTCGTAATGCGGAATGATGAGGCCGGTGTGGAACGCCTCACCCACGCCATGGCCGGTGAAATCCCGTACCACGCCGTAGCCGAAGCGTTTTGCGTAGGACTGGATGGCACGGCCAATAACGTTGATTTCGCGGCCCGGGGCCACAGCCTTGATAGCCCGGTTGAGCGACTCCTGCGTACGCTCAACCAGCAGACGGGATTCTTCGTCCACGTCGCCAACAAGGAAAGTGTAGTTTGTGTCCCCATGCACGCCGCCGATGAAGGCGGTGATGTCAATGTTCAGGATGTCCCCGTCCTGCACCACGGTGGAATCCGGGATGCCGTGACAGATGACCTCGTTGAGGGAAGAACACAGCGATTTGGGGAAGCCACGGTAGCCGAGGGTGGACGGGTAGGCGTTGTGGTCCAGGAGGAACTCGTGGCCGACCTTGTCCAGGTGGTCGGTGGTAACGCCCGGCTGGATGTGCTTGCCCACTTCGACGATCGCCTGCGCAGCGATCCTGCCCGCAATCCGGATCGTCTCGATGGTCTCCGCGGACTTCACCTCAGAGCCGGTGAACTTGGCTGGCGCCTTCTTGCCGACGTACTCGGGCCGGCGTATGGATGCCGGGACGGACCGTTCGGGACTGATGGTTCCCGGTGTGAGGGCGCCAATGGGTGCGGTCGAAGCTAGAGAAGGCATAGATTGATCATATAAGGCACACAAGAGACGTAAGTAACAAAGTGCGGCAGGGTTCCTGTGACCCCGCCAACGTTACGCGTTCAAGGCACCGAGAACCCAGGAGGAGACGTGGCGGAGTACTGGTACAACGTCAAGACGCACCAGATCGAAGAGGACGCTATGTCCGATTGGACTCAGCTGATCGGTCCTTACAAGACCCGCGAAGAGGCTGAACATGCCCTGGAAAAAGTCAAGGCGCGCAATGAGGCCTGGGACGCCCAGGACGACGACTAAAAGGAATGCTCCGGTCCGGGGAATTGCCCGGACCGGACTTCCTCGGCGTAAGCGGCTGCAGCATCACCCAAGGTGGTGCGCAAGTCTGCATACTGCTTGACGAACTTGGCCATTTTCCCGCCGCGCAGTCCCGCCATATCCTGCCAGACGAGGACCTGGCCAGTGGTGTCCTTGCCAGCACCAATACCAACTGTCGGCACGCGCAGCGCAGCGTCGACCACAGCGGCTGTCTCTGCAGGAACCATTTCCATGAGAACGCTGAAAGCGCCGGCATCCTGCAAAGCGACAGCGTCGGCCACCAGTCGCTGCGCATCATCGCCACGGCCCTGGACCCGGTATCCACCGAGGGAGTGCTCGCTCTGGGGGGTGAAACCAATGTGGGCCATGACGGGAATGCCTGCCTGGACCATGGCAGTGACCGTGTCAGCGTAGTACGCCGTGCCCTCGATCTTGACGGCGTGCGCCAGCCCTTCCTTCAGGAACCGGACGCCTGTAGCCACTGCCTGTTGGGGTGAGACCTCGTAGCTGCCAAACGGCAGGTCGGCCACAATCAGTGCACGCTTGGCCGCCCTGCTGACAGCCCGGGTCAGGGGGAGGAGCTCATCCACAGTGACGGGGAGACTGGTCTCATTGCCGAACACGTTGTTGGACGCGGAGTCGCCCACCAGAAGGACTTCGATTCCGGCTTGGTCAAAGATTTCAGCAGTGTATTGCTCATAAGCGGTCAGCATGGCGAAGTGTTCGCCGTTGTCCTTGGCCTGCTGGAGGTGGTGGATCCGGACCCTGCCCGCAGGCTTCCTGCCGGGTGCCGAGGGCGTCTGCGCCGCTGCTGCTGGACCGCTGCCGTACGGCGCGGAAACTTCGGCGGGCGTGGTGGACTCAGGAAGGTTGCTCGGGGCCATGGATAGAGCCTAAGCGGTGCCGACGGCGCCTGCCACCACTGTGCCCAGCGTCACCTTCTGTAAACGCTGTGTTACACGCAGCTACTGCTGCGGCAATAGCACGGAACTCTTAGTAGAGTGAAGGCTGAGCTGTCGTGGCTTCTATCCATTGAAACCAGCGGCATGGACACCGAATCGGAAAAGAGGCCCTATGGACCGCCAGCAAGAGTTCGTTCTGCGGACGATCGAAGAGCGTGACGTGCGCTTCGTACGCTTGTGGTTCACCGACGTCGTGGGTTCCCTGAAATCGGTGGCGCTTGCGCCGGCGGAGGTCGAGGGCGCCTTTGAAGAAGGCCTGGGCTTTGATGGTTCAGCCATTGAGGGCCTGGCCCGTGTGTTCGAGTCCGACATGCTCGCGCAGCCTGATCCGTCGACCTTCCAGATCCTGCCGTGGCGCGGTGAGACCGAACAGACATCCAGGATGTTCTGCGACATCCTGACGCCCGATGGTGAACCTTCCGCCGCCGATCCCCGCAATGTCCTCAAGAGGACCCTGGCCAAGGCCGCGGATATGGGATTCACCTGCTACACCCACCCTGAGATCGAGTTCTACCTGCTGAAGTCCAAGGATCTCGGTCCTGATGGCTCGCCGGTTCCCGTTGATGAGGGCGGCTACTTTGACCACGTTCCCGGCGGTGTCGCGCAGGACTTCCGGCGCACGGCCGTCACCATGCTGGAATCTGTAGGCATCTCTGTTGAGTTCAGCCACCACGAAGGCGGACCGGGCCAGAACGAGATCGACCTCCGCTACGCGGACGCACTCCAGACCGCGGACAACATCATGACGTTCCGCACCGTCATCAAGGAAGTCGCACTCCAGCAGGGCACCTACGCCACCTTCATGCCCAAACCGTTCACTGACCACCCCGGTTCCGGCATGCACACGCACTTCTCGTTGTTTGAAGGCGATACCAACGCCTTCTTCGAAGCGGGAGCAGAGTTCCAGCTGTCCAAGACGGCACGCCAGTTCATAGCAGGCATCCTCAAGCATGCTCCTGAGTTCACGGCTGTCACCAATCAGTTCGTCAACTCGTACAAGCGCCTGTGGGGTGGCGGCGAGGCACCAAGCTACCTGAGCTGGGGCCACAACAACCGTTCTGCGTTGGTCCGCGTGCCCCTCTACAAGCCGGGCAAGGGCCAGTCGGCACGGATCGAGTACCGCGGGATCGACTCGGCAACCAACCCTTACCTGGCCTACGCCGTTCTTCTGGGCGCTGGACTCAAGGGCATCGAAGAAGGTTACGAGCTCCCCGCTGCTGCCGAGGATGACATCTGGTCGCTGACCACTGCGGAGCGCAAGGCCATGGGGCATGCGCCCCTGCCTGCAAGCCTCCACGACGCCATCCGTGCCATGGAGGAATCGGAACTGGTGGCGGAGATCCTCGGCGAGCAAGTCTTCGAGCACTTCCTGCGCAATAAGCGTGCAGAGTGGCAGGACTACCGCCTCCAGGTCACCCCATACGAGTTGCAGCGCAACCTCGGCATTCTGTAGGCAGGGCCAGTGAGCCTTGCACGTCGGCTCATTTCAGCCGGATTCAGTGATCTTGAAAAGGGCGAACGGTTCCTTGCCGCCCCTGAACTTGAGGGGATTGACGAGGACGCCCTGTTTGCCGGGCTGTCCATGTCGGCCAGCCCTGATACGGCTCTTCAGTCCTTGGTCCGACTTATCGAGAAGAATCCCGGGCTGAGGAAACTGGCGGCGGCTGAGCAGGATGTCTGCGAGCCCATGTACCGGCTGTTGGGAGCTTCCGAGGCGTTGGGCGAGTTCCTCATACGTCGGCCGGAGCATCTGGATGTCTTTGATGTCCGCACCAGTCCGGAGCCCCTGCAAGCGTCCAGCGAAGAGCTCAGGGCGCTGCTTCTTCGGTCCGTGAAAGCCGAGCCCGGGGCCCAGCGTCCCGTTGCCGGAATCACAGGCATGCCGGCCTACGCTGCGTTGAGAACCGCGTACCGCAGGGGGCTGACCGAGCTTGCCATCAAGGATCTCTGCGCGGCATCACCGCAGGACTTCATGCCGGCCGTTGGCGCCGAACTGGCCGATCTCGCCGGAGCAGCGATCGAAGCTGCACTGGCGGTGTCCCGGGCCGAAGCGGCCGGGCAGTACGACGCTGACGAGATTGCCGACGTCGGGCTTGCCGTCATCGGCATGGGCAAATGCGGTGCCCGCGAGCTGAATTACATTTCCGACGTCGACGTCATCTACGTGGTCGAAGCCGGGGAATTGGATGATGCACGGGCCTCCACCATTGGTACCGCACTGGCTTCGGGGATTTCACGGGCCATTTCATCCTCGGCACCTGAACCCGGGCTGTGGGAAGTGGATGCCAACCTTCGGCCGGAAGGGAAGTCAGGGCCGCTGGTCCGCACCCTGCCCTCGCACCTGAGCTACTACGCGCGATGGGCGGAAAGCTGGGAGTTCCAGGCACTGCTAAAGGCCCGGACGATCGCTGGTGACAGGGATCTCGGACAGCGTTACGAGAAAGCAGTGGAACCTCTGGTGTGGTCCTCCGCAGGCCGGGAGGGCTTTGTGGAATCCGTGCAGGCAATGCGTCGCAGGGTGACAGATTACATTCCTGCCGCCGAGGAGCAACGTCAGATCAAGCTCGGACGCGGTGGCCTCCGGGATGTTGAGTTCACGGTCCAGTTGTTGCAGTTGGTTCATGGCAAGTCTGACGAGTCCCTTCGCTGCAGGGACACCACATCTGCCATTGCCGCGCTCTCCGCTGGTGGATACATCGGCCGGACGGATGCTGCCGCCTTTGACAACGCCTACCGCTACCTTCGCCTGTTGGAACACCGCATCCAGTTGTTCCAGCTGCGGCGGACCCACCTCATGCCGGTGACCGAAGACGCCCAGCGTTTCCTTGCCAAGGCAGTGCTGGGTCCTTTCTCGCTGGAGCGCCCGCATCCGGACCAGCTGATGGGGACCTGGCAAAAAACCAAGAAGGCCGTGCGCGAACTGCACGAGCGGATCTTCTACCGGCCGCTGCTCAATACCGCGGCCAAGCTCAGCAGCGAAGACGCCAAGCTCAGCCCGGAAGCAGCGCAGGGCCGCCTGGCCGCGCTCGGCTACCTGGACCCCCAAGGTGCCATGCGGCACATCGAGGCACTGACAGGGGGCGTGAGCCGGCGGGCGGCGCTGCAGCGCCAGCTTCTGCCGATTCTTCTCGGCTGGCTCGCCGAGGGCGTGGATCCCGACGCCGGACTTCTCGCGTTCCGCCGCGTCAGCGAGGCCCTGGGAACCACCCATTGGTACCTGGGCCTCCTCAGGGATTCCCAAGCAGCTGCGGAACGGTTGTGCCAGGTGCTGGCCAATTCACGGCTGATTTCGGACCTCCTGGAAGTTTCACCGGAGTCCGTGGCCTGGCTTGGCAGCGACAAGGAATTGGTTCCCATTCGCTTTGAGGCCCAGTGGCAGGAAATCCAGTCCAAGCTTTCACGACACCCCGATCCTGAAAGCGCCATGAGGCTCATCCGGTTGATCCGCCGACGGGAGATCCTGCGCACTGCTATCGCGGACAGCTCCGGTTTGTTGGACCAGGATGCGGTTGGACTTGCGCTGGCCGAAACTGACCGGGCGGCCGTGCTGGGAGCGTTGCATGTAGCGGAGGCTGTGGTCGCCGCAGAGGGCCCGTTGAAAACTGATGTCCTGGTGGTCGCAATGGGCAGGCAGGGTGGACGTGAAATCGGCTATGGCTCGGATGCCGACGTTATCTACGTGCACCGCGCCCGGCCCGGATTCAGCGACGCTGAGGCGCAGGAACAGGCCACGGCGATTGTCGCCAAGATTTCCAGCTTCCTCACGCAACCGCTCAAGCCGGCAATCATGGCAGAGCGCGTTCTCATGGTGGACGCGGACCTCCGGCCAGAGGGAAAGAACGGCGCGATGGTGCGGTCCCTGGAGTCGTACTCGGAGTACTATCGCCGATGGTCCTTGATCTGGGAGGCCCAAGCTTTGTTGCGGGCCCGTCCCATGGCAGGTTCGGACGAGCTGGCGGCCGATTTTGTGAAGCTCATCGATCCCATCCGATACCCCGGGCAGCTCGCGGAGCAGGATGTCCGGGAGATCCGTCGGATTAAGGCGCGAGTGGAATCGGAGCGGTTGCCCCGCGGCGCCGATCCAGCACGGCACGTCAAGCTTGGCCGTGGTGGGCTCAGCGACGTTGAGTGGCTGGTCCAGCTGATTCAACTTCAGCATGCCGGGAAGCACCCGGAGCTGCGGACCAGTTCCACGTTGGAGGCACTCGCAGCGGCCGAAAAACTGGAATTCATCGCCGAGGACGACGCTGCTCTGCTGCGGGAGGCATGGCGGTTGGCCAGCCGGATCCGGTCAGCGAACGTGATTGTCACAGGCAGGGCCTCCGACCTCCTGCCGTCCTCCCGGAAGGATCTTGAGGCAGCGGCACGCTGGTGCGGATATGCTCCCGGGAACGCTGGTCAGTTCGAAGAGGACTACTTGAGGCTCAGTCGTCGCGCCAGGGGTGTCTTTGAGAAGAAGTTCTACGACACCTAGGCCTGGGCTGCTTGGGCGGTGGCTGGCGTCGCCGCAGCTTTTTCCCGGGCGTGCCGCAACATGGCAACAACGGGTACTCCCGGGACAAGGCTGCCATCAACGACGTAACCTTCTTCGCGGTCCCTGAGCGTCACCACCATCCGTTGACGCCAGGAGTGCAGTTCGCTCCGGTGGGCGATGTCATCGGCGAGGTTGTTACGTTCCTGGGGGTCGGCGTCGAGGTTGAACAGTTCTTCTGTGCCTTTCCCGGAGCCCCAAATGTATTTATGGTGCCCGTCGGTCAACCAATGCAGGTTCTGTCCCCAGTAGACATGTTCGCCGTGGAGGACTTCCCTTACGGGGCCGGTGCCCTCACCACGGACAATCGCAGCCAACGACTTTCCGTCAACAGAATCCGGAATCGGCAGGCCGGCAAGGTCCAGGAGCGTGGGCATGATGTCCCTGAGCTCCACTACGTGGTCCACAACGGTTCCCCGCGCCGCCGTTTCTGCGGCGGGGGAGTTGGCAATGATGAAGGGCACGCGGGCAGAACCTTCATAAGGCACGGCCTTGCGGAACATGTGGTGGTCGCCCATCATCTCACCGTGGTCGCTGGTGAAGGCGATAACAGTGTTGTGCAGGAGGCCGAAGTCCGCCAGTGACTCCTTGATGCGGTTGATCTGGAGATCGATCTGAGCCATCAGTCCGTAGTATCCGGCCCTGGCCCTATGGACCACATGGTCCGGAATTCTGGAGTAGCTGGCCTGGTAGTCACCATCCTGCCTGTAGTCGTCCCAATGATGTTCCCAGTTGCCCTCCACCGCTGTATAGGCGGGAAGATTGAGGTACTGTTCGAAAGCCCACGACGGCGGATCGTAGGGCGGGTGTGGGCGGTGGAAAGACAGGTAGAGGAAAAAGGGCTTCACGGGGTCGCGCCGGTGCGTCCACTCAATCGCCTGGGTACCGATCCAGTGTGTGGGGTGAAGGTTCTCGGCTTTATCCCACGGGCGGGCGACAATCGAATTGCAGTTGACGCCGTGGTCGAAATATTCGGCGTCCGGACCCATTCCCGGTTGCCTCCGTAGCCACGGAACATAGTCGTCAAACATGGCGAAGTGCTGTTGATGTTCCCTCCGGGCGTGGTGAAGGTAGCCGTCATGCAGGATAACGTCGTCGAAGCCGAGTCGTGAGCGTTCCGGCCAGACGTGCATTTTTCCGATGGCCTGCGTGTGGTATCCGCCCCTTCTGAACTCTTCCTGTACTGTCACCGGGTGGACTTTGTGGAACGGGACACCGTCGTTGTAGCCGACGCGCCCGTGCTGTTCCTGCGACTGTCCCGTGAAGAGAGCGGCACGGGCGGGCACGCATGACGGCGTAGCGGAATAGCCCCTGGAAAACCGGACGCCGTTTCGTGCCAGTTCGTCGAGGTGAGGTGTCTCGACGTAAGGGTGGCCGTCGGAGGACAGGCAGTCGCCCCTCCACTCGTCGACACAGATCAGGATCACGTTCGGCTGGCTCATCGGAAGGGTTCCTTGGTGGTTTGGGAACTGTTGAAACAACCCTAGTTGGAGGACTTCGCAAATTGCTTGAATATGACTCAGATGACGTATTTACAATCGCAAACGATCATCATGATCGTGGCGATATCTGGCTGATCCCACTCAAGCTGCTTGATGACGACTCGCGGGCAATACAACTTGGCGCTGTGGCGGAGCTGTCGCTGGAGTCAGGGCAGCGCGACTTCGTTGAAGAGCCCCTCCGTATGATGCTGATCGGACTGGAGGAGGAATCCAGGCTGCCGTATGTCATCGAGTCCGGGGGAGTGGCTGTGGGGGTGCTGACCCTCCAGGCCGGAGCGGCCCGGCTGGCCGGCTGGCCCGACGACGATTCGGCGTGGCTGCTCAGGGGGTTTCTCATCGATTCGGGCAGGCAGGGGCAAGGCCTGGGGGCCATGGCTGCCAAGGCCGCGGTGGATGAAGCGCGTAAGCTGACCATCCGGCTGAATGGCGGTCAGGCCGGCGTCGTACTGTCGGTCAACGAGCGGAATCCGGCGGGTCAGGCCGCCTACGCCAAAGCTGGATTTGTTGACTCGGGGCGGTACTTGGGAGGCGCTTCCGGTCCCCAGTGCATCATGTACAAGGATTTCTGACCAAGTCCCAGTATTGGTCAACTTTGGTTGACGCCGTTCCATTCGTCAATTATGGTTGACGTCATGGAGGTGGACCGCATGAAGACACTCGTGGGATCGATGGATGGCATGGGCCCGGCCGAGGCGCTCTACGCTGTGGCGGAGCTGCAAAAGGAAGTCGGCCGGAGAGAAGCTTCATTGGTGCGCGCCGCGCGCCAATCCGGCCTGTCCTGGGAAGCGATTGCCCTATGCCTGGGCGTCAGCAAGCAGGCTGTCCACAAAAAATACGGCAAACAATGAGCCAGTTTGGCTTGGCCAGTTGCAAGGGTCTGTTGCGGAGCGGCAGGCTTCGTCTAGGATTCTCGCGTGACAATCATGCTGGACTCGGAAGGCACCGCGTTCTCCAACGTGAGCTGCTTCCGTTGTGAGCAGGCGGGGCCCCATTGGGGCTCCCGCCACAGCGGCGCCGGTATTTTCGCCTGCCGCCGCTGCTTCGCCACCTTTGCCGATCAGGAGTCCAGTGCAGTTGGAGCGGGAGGCCAGGCGCCGGCTTTGCTCCACGCCGACGGGCAAGGGATGTTTGAATCCAAGTAGTCCCACCGCTCGGAGGACTAAAAAACGAGTACTCACTACTCGTGCCCGGTGCAGGACGCGCAGGCAGCATTGTCGATATGACAACGTATGTGATTGAATCAGCGGCCCTTGTTCATCGCTGCCAGTGCTGCGGAGAAGAAACCGATCAGTTGTTCTGCAGCGAGTGCTCCGCCCCGGAGCAGGCGGGACAAGTACCCACCATCCGGCACTGACCATCTTCGCCTTGTGCCGGCGGGAGGCTCAGAGCTCTGTGCGGTGACTCTGTACGGCGTGTCCGGTTCAACAGTCAAAGCCCCCTGGGATCGACGCGTTGCGCTGCAAACGGCTGGTTCCAGACATGAAAAAGGGCCCCAAGCATGATGCCTGAGGCCCTTGGTCACTGTCTAGTTAGACGCCGTAGTAGAGCTCGAACTCGTACGGGTTCGGGCGCAGGGACAGCGGGCGAATCTCATTCTCGTACTTGTAGTCAATCCAAGTGTCGATCAGGTCCTGGGTGAAGACGCCGCCAGCCTGCAGGAACTCGTTGTCCTCGCGCAGGGCCTCAAGTGCCTCTTCCAGGGAGCCCGGAGCCTTGGGGATGTCCTTTGCTTCCTCGGCGGGGAGCTCGTAGAGGTCCTTGTCGATGGGAGCCGGGGGTTCAATACGGTTGCGGATACCGTCAATGCCGGCCATCAGCTGGGCAGCGAATGCCAGGTAAGGGTTGGACGAGGGGTCCGGAGCGCGGAACTCAATGCGCTTGGCCTTCGGGTTGGTGCCCGTGATGGGGATACGAATACCGGCGGAGCGGTTGCCCTGCGAGTAGACCATGTTCACGGGGGCTTCGAAGCCCTTGACCAATCGGCGGTAGGAGTTCACCGTCGGGTTGGTGAAGGCGAGAACAGCCGAGGAGTGCTTGAGCAGGCCGCCGATGTACCAGCGGGCGGTGTCAGAGAGGCCGGCGTAGCCCTTCTCGTCGTAGAACAGCGGGTCGCCGTTGCTCCACAGCGACTGGTGGCAGTGCATGCCCGAGCCGTTGTCACCGAATACCGGCTTCGGCATGAACGTGACGGACTTGCCCCAGGCGTCAGCGGTGTTCTTGATGACGTACTTGAACTTCTGGAGGTCATCGGCAGCTGCAGTCAGCGTGGTGAACTTGTAGTTGATCTCGGCCTGGCCGGCAGAGCCAACTTCGTGGTGGGACCGCTCAACTTCGAGGCCGGCCTTGTCAAGCTCGACGCACATGGCGTCGCGGAGGTCGGCTTGCTTGTCAGTCGGGGAAACCGGGAAGTAACCGCCCTTGACGGGGGTCTTGTAGCCAAGGTTTCCGCCCTCTTCCTTGCGGCCGGTGTTCCAGTGTGCTTCCTCGGAGTCGATCTTGTAGAAGCTGCCCTGCGGGGAGGACTCGTACTGGATGTTGTCGAAGACGAAGAATTCGGCTTCGGGAGCGAAGAATGCGGTGTCAGCGATACCGGTCGATGCCAGGTACGCTTCAGCCTTTTCTGCCACACCGCGGGGGTCGCGGTGGTAAGGATCACCGGTGCGCGGGTTCACGATGGAGAAGTTCAACGCAAGCGTCTTCTCGATGCGGAACGTGTCGATGAAGGCCGAGGTCACATCCGGGATGAGCTGCATGTCGGATTCAGCGATGCCCTGGAAGCCGCGGATGGAGGATCCGTCGAAGAGCTGACCGTTCACGAAGAAGTCGAGGTCTACGCTCTTGGCCGGCACATTGAAGTGCTGCTGGACACCAGGAAGGTCGGTGAAGCGGATATCGACGAATTTGACGTCTTCGTCTTTGATGAACTTGAGGACTTCGTCCGCAGTCTTGAACATCTATGCTCCTTATGCATATCAAGTAACAGGCCCGGAAGGCCGCGTGGTGCAGCCCGTACCAAGGTCCGGAGACACAAAAAGATCCCCTTGCCATGGTGGCTGGCAACTCATACCACCTTAGGGAGATGGGATTTCCCGGGGGTGTCAGTATTGTTTCCGGCAGGTTACAGAATCATCTGTTGTGTAAACGGTAGTCGGCTTCCCCGTGTCAGGTCCAAGAAGGTCCGGTGGGCGAACACCTGGCGGTCTCGTGGGCACCAAGCCAAGGGATGGGAGTCGGGCGCCGGCCTGGCCAGCCGTTAGGCTTGGAGTGTGGTTGATAGAAAAGACATTGGCTCTTGGTTGAGCGGTCCGGATACGTCAGGAATCTCAAAGTATCCGGGTGAGAGGCTTGGGTTGCCTGAGTCCGGTCCCGGCTCCATGGCGCGGGCAGGGCGCCGGATTTTGGGCATCGTGGTGGACTGGACGATTGCGCTGGTCATCAGCAACTTCGCCTTCGGTGGCAATCAATGGGCCACCTTGGCCATTTTCGCCGCAGAACAGATTCTTTTGATTGGAACACTGGGGTACAGCATTGGCCACAGGCTGGCTGGCATTCATGTGGTCCGCCTTGGTGGCGGCCCCGCAGGCCCGCTTGCTGCCGTCGTCCGGACCCTGCTCCTGTGCTTGGTTATCCCGGCGGTGGTCTTCGACCCCGATCAGCGGGGGCTTCACGACAAGGCGATGAACACCATCCTGATTCGGATGTAACTGCCAATCTTCCCTAACAAAAGCCAAAAACCGCTTCTTCTCTGAACCAGGGAAGAAGCGGTTTTTCTTTTGCTTTGACCTATCAGATCAGCGGCCGCGGGCGGCCTTGCGGTCCGGGCGGGCCTTGTAGGGGTCGATGCCCTTGGGGATCGGAAGACGATTTCCGAGAGAATTGATGCGTTTGCTGACGGCGTTGACCTCAACCTTGGTGAGCTCGTTCTTGAGTTTTCCCATGGTCTTGGCCAGCTTGTTCAGCGGAACCTGTCCCTCGCCGCGGCCGGACTCAAGGACGTGGATAGTGACGTTCGGGAGGATCCGGGCCAACCTCTTGCGTTCTGAATCCACGAGCGGCTTAACGCGATGCGTGGGACCTTCGCTGACGAGCACTACGCCGGGACGGCCAATGGCCATGAAAACCGCGTCCTGTGTGCGCGGATTAACGGCAACTGGCTGGTCTTGCGTCACCCAGCCCCGGCGAAGGGTCCCCAAGGCTGCACCTGATGCGCCCGGTTGGTTCTCTATCTGAGCGAAGGCAGCTTTTTCCGCGCGGCGGGAAAGAATGAACACCGCCGCAAGGAGGCCCAGCGGAATACCAATGATCAGGCCGGTGACCCAGTTCTCCAGGAGGAAACCGATCAGGAAGGCGACCGCCACCACGGCAAGGAACGCCAGCAGCATGATCCACACAACCTGGGGATCGTTCCGCCGGGTCATTTTGAAGACTTCAGCGATCTGCTTCAGCTGGCTGGGCTTCTTTGCCTTGGCTTCCTTGGGCTTGCGCTGGAAGAGCCCACGCTTGGGTGCGTCGGCCGAGGGGGTCGATTTGCTGGAATCAGGGGAATTCGCCATAGTGCCTTAATTCTACGTGATGTACGTCGAAGGACCGGACGCCATGACGGATGGCATTCGGTCCTTCGGTACTGCAGGTGCTCTGGTGTGGGGTGGCTGTTAGTTGTGGGCGGCCAGGATGGTGGAGGCTTCCTGGCGGGTGGAGCCGGAGGACTCGATGTGGGCCAGGGCGGCGGGGATTTCCCAGCCCTTCTTGCGCATCGCGGTGGCCCAGAGCCGGCCGGCCCGGTAGGAGGAACGGACCAGGGGTCCGGACATGACGCCGAGGAAGCCGATCTCCTGGGCCTCGTTTTGGAGGTCCACGAACTCCTGGGGCTTGACCCACCGGTCCACCGGGAGGTGCCGTTCGGACGGGCGCAGGTACTGGGTGATGGTGATCAGGTCACAACCGGCAGCGTGCAGGTCCCGCAGTGCTTCGGAGATTTCCTCGCGGGTCTCGCCCATGCCCAGGATCAGGTTGGACTTGGTCACCATGCCCAGGTCCCGGCCCTGGGTAATGACGTCCAGGGAGCGCTCGTACCGGAATGCCGGACGGATCCGCTTGAAAATCCTGGGTACGGTCTCTACGTTGTGCGCGAACACCTCGGGCTTGGAATCACAGATCGCCGCGATGTGCTCGGGCTTGCCGGAGAAGTCAGGGATCAGCAACTCCACCCCGGTGCCCGGGTTCAGTTCGTGGATCTTCCGGACCGTTTCGGCGTACAACCAGACACCCTCATCGGCCAGGTCATCACGGGCCACGCCGGTCACCGTGGCGTACCGCAGCTGCATCGCCTGGACGCTGCGGGCCACCTTGGTGGGTTCGAACATGTCCACCGGGGAGGGTTTACCGGTATCGATCTGGCAGAAATCACAGCGCCGGGTGCACTCGGACCCGCCGATCAGGAACGTCGCTTCCTTGTCTTCCCAGCACTCGAAAATGTTCGGGCACCCGGCCTCTTCACAAACCGTGTGCAGGCCTTCCTTCTTCACCAGGTTCTTGAGCTGGACAAACTCAGGACCCATCTGGACCTTGGCCTTGATCCACTCAGGCTTACGTTCAACCGG
>NZ_FNNR01000012.1 GCF_900106835.1 Arthrobacter sp. cf158 | reverse complement strand
TCCGATGTCCAGGACGCGGCCTTGGCTGCCGAGCAGGACGGGGATGATGTCGGCGTCGCAGGCGATTTTGCGGATGGTGTTGGGGTGTAGCGGGCCGGTGAAGGTCGCTGTTCCGGAGCTGAGCGGGTTCGGGCCCGTGCCGGTGTGGCCGGTGTGGTTGGGCTTGTTGTGGTGGGTGAGTTGTTCGAAGAGGTGGCGGTGGTCGATGGTGACGGTGAGTTGGGGTCGGAGTCCGCCGTTGGAGGGTAGTTTCCCGGTGCTCATCGCGAGGGCGCAGGCGCCGACGAGGCCGTTGAGGAGTTTCTGGGCGCGGGTGCGTCGGTCCAGGTCCGGTCCGGTGGGGCCGTGGGCTGCTGCATGCGTGCCCGTTCCTGTGGGGGTGGTTCCGGTGGGGGTTCCGTCGTCCGGGGTGTGACCGGGTTCTGTGGTGTCGCTGGGTTCGGTGGTGTGACTGGGTTCTGGTGTGGTGAGGCGGGGGTTGGTGGCGGTGTTCATGGCGGTGGTGAGGGTTTCGATTTGTTCGTCGGTGGCGAAGATTTCGAGGTGGTGGAGTCCGTGGCGGCGTCGGCGGCGCAGGAACGCGCCTTGGAGTTGGCGGAGGGCTTCTTCTGAGGGTTCCGGGCCGTCTTGGTCGATTCTGTCGGACCAGGCTTTGGCCATTTTGGCGACGAAGTCGGGGTCGGTTTCCTTCGCGGTGGTGGTAAGGGCTTGTTCCATCAGGGTGATGGTGTCGTCGTCGGTGAGGTGGCGGGTTTTGTCCAACGCGGCACTGATGATGGTCGCGGAGCGGGACGGGAGCAGGGCTGAGGAGTGGGCGTCGGCGAGGATCTCGCGGCGGGCGGGGATGTGCTGGCCGGTCATTCCTGTCTGGGGTAGGACGTCGTTGGCGAGGGCGAGCCGGCGGCGGGCTTCGCTGATGCTGATCCTTAGCCGGGCGCGCAGGAATTCGGCGGCGTTCCGGTACCCGTCGTCCAAGGGACTGGCCGGGCTCCCGGCCTTCGCGGCACCGGCACTACCCGCCACCCAGGCGGCTGCGCCCGGTGTGGCTGCACTGTGTGTACCCGTGGCTGCGCCCGGTTGGGCTGCGCTGTATGTACCCATGGCTGCGCCCGGCTGGGCTGCGCCCAACGCCACAGAGTCGACCGGGTTGTCCGCACCCACGGCCGGTTCAGCCCATCCAGTCCGCCACTCCGGCGCTGCAGATGACGACCCTCTCTGCGCGTTCTGCGCCTCGTTCCGGGTCCGTTCGACGGCTTGGGCCGCCACCACCTGCAAGTACTCCAGAACCCGGGCAAACTCCTCGACTTTGCCGGCAAAATCCGCAGCCTCTACGAAACCAAAGAGGGAAGCTTCGGCCGCAGCCACCAAACGCGCTGAGTCCAGAAGCGCCGCGCCGTCGTCAAGAAGCGCCGCCAAGTCACGTCCATCAGCCGTAACAAGTTCCGGACGCTTAGCGTCGAAACCTTGGGTTGGTTGAGCAGCCTCCAAGCGTTGGTCGGTCTCATGCTCAGGCCACAGTTCCAGAATCGAACCGGAACTGTGGGCTAAAGCGGCTGCCATCTCCGGGCCCGCTGACCGGGAGTCCGCGGACTCGGGGCCCGTGGACCTGGTGCCCGCTGACATGGGGCCCGCGGACTCTGCAGGCCGGTCGAACTTTACCGGGCCGTTGGCCAGCCCAACCCCGTGGAAGCGGCTGATGGTGGTGACGGGCGCCGTCGGACCCTTGAACGCAGCCGGATCCTTGTACCCAGCCTTAACCAGGTGCGGCGTACCCAATTTCTGACGTGATAGGACCGCAGCGAGAGCGACGACAGCGGCGGACGGTGCCGCCCATGATGCTCTCAACTGCCCCATATCTTCCATGAAGAAATCATTTCACCGGGCTCCGACATTATGAGCGGACAGTTGGAAGAGGGCTCAAAACTCCCGGGAATTCAGCATCAAGTTGAAGTCAGAGCCGTGAAGGCCATCTGTTCCAGGATGGGGCGGGCAGACTTTACGGCGATCTTCCGGCCGTGGTGGCGTACCGAGTGCGGGGTGGAGTTGATCAGGCCAAACGCCGCGTGTGCCCGGACGCGCAGGGCAGGAATGTCCGCGCCATGGTGGATCCGCGCAAGGACGTCCACCCAGGTTTCAACGTAGCTGCGTTGCAGGGACCTGACTTCGGCTTGGTCGGCGTCGCTGAGGCTTCCGAAATCCCTGTCCTGGACCCGGATCACGTCGGGATTGCTGAGGGCGAAGTCCACCTGGAACTGGATCAGCCCCTTCAGAGCGGACCGGGGATCATCCGATTCCGACACCACCCGTAGTCCGCCCTCCAGCAGATCCCTGCTGACGCTGAGGAGAAGTTCACCCAGGACCGCTTGCTTGCCGGGGAAGTGGCGGTACACGGCCGGCCCACTGACACCCGCGGCGGCGCCGAGGTCTTCGAGGGAGACCCGGCTGAACCCGTTTTCCGCGAAGAGTCCCGCTGCAGCGGTCAGCAGTGCTAAACGGCGCAGCTCCTTGGCGTGGCTTCGTTGCGTGGTTCCAACACGGTCGGTTCCAACACGGTCGGTTCCAACACGGTCGGTTCCAACGCGGCCGGTTCCTGCGCGGTCGTTACCAACGTGCGCTGTACCAGTGCGGTCGCCGTCTGCGCTTGCTTCCGGGCCTACGGCCACGTTGTCCTCCCTGGTGTTCATACCGTCTCAGCCAGCCTGGCGGGCCTTGCTGTGCTGGACATCACAGTTAATAAAGACTAACCTAAATTTCAGTTACGTGGCACTAACCGAAATGGCCTGGGGCCGGGAATGGAACACGGTCAATGGAGACACTTGCCAGCCTGATGGGGTCCAGCAGCGGCACCTTCGAAGCCAACCAAGGAGCACAGCTTGCCTTGGTGGAGGAACTGAAAGAGCGTTTGGCGACGACGGCGCTTGGCGGCCCGGCCAAGTCCCGGGAGCGGCATATCGCCCGGGGCAAACTTCTGCCGCGCGAACGCATTGACTTCCTGCTGGATGATGGCAGCCCCTTCCTCGAGATTGCACCGCTGGCCGCCAACGGCATGTACAACGACGATTCCCCGGGTGCCGGGGTGATCGCAGGCATCGGCCTGGTCCACGGCCGCCACGTCCTGGTGATTTCCAATGACGCCACGGTCAAGGGTGGAACGTACTATCCCATGACGGTCAAGAAGCACCTCCGGGCGCAGGAAATCGCCTTGGAGAACAAGCTTCCCTGCATCTACCTCGTCGATTCCGGCGGAGCCTTCCTCCCCAGGCAGGACGAGGTCTTCCCGGACAAGGAACATTTTGGTCGTATCTTCTACAACCAGGCCAGGATGTCCGCGGCCAAGATCCCGCAGATCGCTTCGGTGATGGGGTCCTGCACCGCCGGTGGTGCGTACGTGCCCGCGATGAGCGATGAGACAGTTATCGTCCGGAACCAGGGAACCATCTTCCTGGGCGGTCCGCCGCTGGTCAAAGCAGCCATTGGCGAGATCGTCACTGCCGAGGAGCTCGGTGGCGGCGATGTGCACTCGCGGATTTCCGGTGTCACGGACCATTTGGCGGAGAACGACCAGCACGCGTTGGAAATCGTCAGGGACATCGTGGCAACGTTGCCGAAGCCGGCACAGCCGGCGTGGGACGTGCTCGACGTCGTCCTGCCGCCCGTCGTCGACCCTTCAGAGATCTACGGTGTGGTTCCCACGGACGTCAACGCACAGTACGACGTCCGCGAAGTCATCGCCCGGCTCGTGGACGGTTCCGAATTCCATGAGTTCAAGAAAAACTATGGCACCACGCTGGTGACCGGGTTCGCGCACCTCCACGGGCATCCCGTGGGCATCGTGGCCAACAACGGCGTCCTTTTCAGCGAGTCGTCCCTGAAGGGCGCCCATTTCGTTGAACTCTGCGACCAGCGCGGCATCCCCTTGATCTTTCTGCAGAATCTTTCCGGCTTCATGGTGGGCAAGGACTATGAGCAAGGCGGCATCGCCAAGAACGGCGCCAAGATGGTCACGGCGGTTGCCACAGCCCGGGTGCCCAAGCTGACCGTCGTCATCGGTGGTTCCTTCGGCGCGGGTAACTATTCCATGTGCGGCCGGGCTTACTCACCACGTTTCCTGTGGATGTGGCCCGCCGCCCGCATCTCCGTCATGGGCGGCAACCAGGCCTCCAGCGTCCTTGCCACGGTCAAGAGGGACCAGTACGAGGCCGCAGGCCAGGAATGGTCCGCGGAAGACGAGGAAGCCTTCAAAGCTCCCATTAAGCAGCAATACGAGGATCAGGGAAGTCCCTACTATTCCACTGCCCGGCTCTGGGACGACGGCATCATCGACCCCGCTGACACCCGGCGAGTCCTGGGAATGGCCCTGGACGTCGTTTCCCGACAACAACTGCCCGAGACCTCCTTCGGCCTCTTCAGGATGTGACCATGACCCTGCCAACACATACCCTGCCCGCTTCCGCGCCGCCGGCCTTCAACGCTGTCCTGGTGGCCAACCGGGGTGAGATTGCGTGCCGTGTCATCCAGACACTGAAGGAGATGGGCATCCGCTCTGTCGCCGTTTACTCAGACGCGGATAAGGATGCCAAACACGTTGCGCTGGCCGATACCGCCGTTGCCATCGGTGGCAGATCGCCCGCGGAGAGTTACCTGATGATCGACGCCATCATCGACGCGTGCCGTCGCAGCGGAGCAGATGCCGTGCACCCGGGATATGGCTTCCTGTCCGAGAATGTGGAGTTCGCCAAGGCGCTTGAGTCGGCTGGAATCACGTTCATCGGGCCAGGTATCGGAGCCATTGAGGTCATGGGAGACAAGATCCGCTCCAAGAACCATGTCATGGCCTACGACGTTCCGTGCGTCCCCGGCATCGCCAAGCCCGGACTCACCGACCAGGAACTGATCGCTGCGGCCCCGGGGGTGGGATTCCCTTTGCTGATCAAGCCGTCAGCCGGTGGTGGCGGCAAGGGCATGCACGTGGTGGAACGGGCCGAGGACATGGCCCCCACGCTGCTGGCAGCACGACGGGTGGCAGCATCTGCATTTGGGGATGACACCCTCTTCCTGGAGCGGCTCATTCGGGCTCCCCGGCATATTGAGGTGCAGGTCCTGGCTGACAACCATGGCAACGTTATCCACTTGGGCGAACGCGAGTGCTCGCTCCAGCGGCGGCACCAGAAGGTCATCGAGGAGGCCCCGTCCGCCCTGTTCGAATCGCTGGCGGACGGAGCCGCGCAGCGGATGAGGATGGGCGAGGCAGCCTGCAACGCAGCGCGTTCGGTCAACTACAGCGGCGCCGGTACCGTCGAGTTCCTGGTGTCCGACGAACACCCGGACGAGTTCTTCTTCATGGAGATGAACACCCGCCTGCAGGTGGAACATCCTGTCACGGAGATGGTGACGGGCATCGACCTCGTGGAATGGCAGGTGCGGATCGCCGCCGGTGAGGTACTCACCGTCCAGCAGCCCGACGTCGTGCTTAAGGGTCATGCCGTAGAAGCCCGGATCTACGCCGAGGTCCCCGAGAGAAACTTCATGCCGTCCATGGGGCGGATCGTGGCCGTGGCCGAACAGGGCGCGGCGGATCCTGCAGTGACAGGGCTGGAACCAACCCACGCCAACGTGCGGATCGACTCCGCTATGCGAAGTGGCCTGGACATTACGGGCGACTACGATCCCATGCTGGCTAAAGTCATCGCGTGGGGCGAAGACCGGGCGGCGGCCCTGGATACTCTCGACGCGGCGCTTGGACGTTACACCTTGCTGGGCGTGGACACGAACGTGGAGTACTTAAGGCTGCTCATCAATGATGCCGATGTCCGGGCCGGGCACCTCGACACCGGCCTGATTGAGCGGAAACTCCCGTCCATGACGTTCAGGCACGCGGGTCATCCGGAACTCATCGCCGCTGCGCTCACGCTGTGGCTGGGGCGCAAGGGCTCGGTGCTCGCCGGCACTGCGTGGAAGACTCCCGACTCCTGGCGCGTTGGCGCCCCCGGAGCATGGACTGCCACTTTCGGTGTTCCGGGCGGCAAGATGGCGACCGTGTCGGTCGCCAACAATGCGTCCGTCACCCAAAATGACCCCTCTGTGACAGTCACGGTGGACGACGCCCCTCCTGTGAAGGTCAGGGTGCTGGAAAGCGGCGGTGACAGCATCGTCCTGGAGCTCGACGGCGGGATGGTCACCTATGCGGTGGCGGCCGGCGGCGCAGGGGAGATGTTCGTTGGCAACGACGGCTGGTCCGCTCGGCTTGAGGTCCTGAACCGGGCTGATCGCCTGAGGCGCGTGCTCGCCGGGATCCAGCGTGACGAGGGAGCCGCGGATCCTGAAGTGCGCTCGCCCATGCCCGGGACCGTGGTTTCGGTGTCCGTGGCCAACGGAGATTCGGTGGAGGAAGGCCAGGTCCTCCTGGCTGTGGAAGCCATGAAGATGGAGCACCAACTGGTGGCCTCGGTATCCGGAACTGTCCACCTCAGCAGCAAGCCCGGGGACCTGGTCAAGGCAGACCAGGTACTCGCCACCATTCACGTAGCCGTAGCCCCTGAAGACACGGCCGGCAAGAGCACAGACAAGGAAGTCCAGCCATGAGCACCTTTGAACTGAATGAGGAATACCAGGACCTCAGCGACTCCGTCCGCGAGTTCGCCGACGAAGTAGTTGCGCCCGTGTCCGCCAAGCACGACGAAGAGCACAGCTTCCCCTACGAAGTAGTCAAACAGATGGGGGAAATGGGTCTGTTCGGCCTGCCGTTCCCTGAGGAATTCGGCGGGATGGGCGGAGACTATTTCGCGCTGGCCCTGGCTCTGGAACAGTTGGGCCGCGTGGACCAGTCCGTGGCCATCACCTTGGAAGCCGGGGTATCGCTGGGTGCCATGCCCGTTCACCGTTTCGGCACCGAGGAGCAGAAGCAGGAGTGGCTGCCGCAACTGGCCTCTGGTCGGTCCTTGGCTGGTTTTGGGTTGACGGAGCGTGAGGCCGGATCTGATGCCGGCGGCACCAAGACCCACGCCCACCTGGAGGACGGCCAGTGGGTCATCAACGGCAACAAAGAGTTCATCACCAACTCCGGTACGGACATCACCACCCTGGTCACCGTCACTGCAGTCACGGGCCTGAAGGAGAACGCCGACGGCAGCACCAAGAAGGAAATCTCCACCATCCTGGTGCCTACGGACACGCCCGGCTTCACGGCAGAAAAGCCATACAACAAGGTGGGGTGGAATGCCTCCGACACCCACCCGCTCACCCTGGATAATGTCCGTGTTCCCGAAGCCAATCTCCTGGGGGAGCGTGGCCGTGGCTACGCTAACTTTCTTTCCATCCTGGACGAAGGACGCATCGCGATCGCTGCGCTGGCCACCGGCGCAGCCCAAGGGTGCGTGGACTTGTCCGTGAAATACGCCAAGGAACGCAGCGCCTTTGGGCAGAACATCGGCAAGTACCAGGCCATCCAGTTCAAGATCGCACGGATGCAAGCCAGGGCACACACGGCCCGCTTGGCGTACTACGACGCCGCCTCCAGGATGCTGGCCGGCAAGCCGTTCAAGACCGAAGCGGCCATCGCTAAGATGGTCGCAGGCGAGGCAGCCATGGACAACGCGCGGGACGCCACCCAGGTGTTCGGCGGCTATGGCTTCATCAACGAATTCACGGTGGCACGGCATTACCGCGACTCAAAGATCCTTGAAATCGGGGAAGGCACCACCGAAGTCCAGTTGATGCTCATCGCCCGCGAGCTGGGTCTGTAACCGTACGGGAAGGATCAAGGATGATTGACAAGGTTGTTGCCAGCGCCGCGGACGCGGTGAAGGACATCCCGGATGGGGCTTCGCTCGCCGTGGGAGGTTTCGGGTTATGCGGAATCCCGGTTTCCTTGATCGACGCTCTCCACAGCCAAGGCACCACGGACCTGGAAACCGTCAGCAACAACTGCGGAGTGGACGACTGGGGCTTGGGCATCCTCCTGAGGGACGGGCGCATCCGGCGAACCATCAGCTCGTATGTGGGCGAGAACAAGGAATTCGCACGCCAGTACCTGGCCGGGGAGCTGGAAGTGGTCCTCACCCCGCAGGGCACCTTGGCCGAGAAGCTCCGCGCCGGTGGCGCCGGCATCCCCGCCTTCTACACCAAGGCCGGTGTAGGAACCCAGGTGTCCGAAGGCGGCCTTCCGCAAAAGTACGACGCCGACGGGAACGTTGCGCTGGCCTCCTCACCCAAGGAGGTACGCACCTTCAACGACGCGGACTATGTGCTGGAAGAGTCCCTGACACCGGACTTCGGTTTGGTCCATGCCTGGAAGGGCGACCGGCACGGCAACCTCGTGTTCCACGCAACAGCGATGAACTTCAACCCGCTTTGTGCCATGGCTGCGAAGACCACCATCGCTGAAGTAGAGGAATTGGTGGAACCCGGGGAGCTGGACCCCGAACACATCCACACACCTGGCATCTTTGTGCAACGGGTAGTGGTGGCAACTTCAAATGAGAAGCGGATAGAAAAGCGAACGGTGGCATTGTCCTCCGCAACCCCGGAGCAGGCAGGAGCCTAGCCATGGAATCGAACAGCCTCCAAGACCTGCCGCCCCGCCCCGAAGCCGTGCGCCACGAGTACCGGCGTGCCGACGTCGAACATCACGAAGCCAAAGGCTGGACCCGCAATGAGCTGGCCGCCCGCGTGGCCAAGGAACTGACCAACGGGCAGTACGTGAACCTGGGCATTGGTATGCCGACACTGATCCCCAACTACATTCCTGACGGTGTGGAGGTCATTCTCCATTCCGAGAACGGCATCCTGGGAGTGGGGCCGTACCCGGCGGAGGACCAGGTGGATCCTGACCTCATCAACGCCGGCAAGGAAACGGTGACCACCAACGCGGGAGCTGCTTTCTTCGATTCGGCATCCTCCTTCGGCATGATCCGTGGCGGGCACGTCGATGTGGCGGTTCTGGGCGCGATGGAGGTGGCGGCCAACGGCGATCTGGCCAACTGGATGATTCCCGGCAAGATGGTCAAGGGCATGGGTGGTGCCATGGACCTGGTGTTCGGTGCCAAGAAGGTCATCGTGATGATGGAACATGTGGACCGCAACGGCCGGCCGAAAATCGTCCAGGACTGCACACTGCCGCTCACGGGGAAGGGGTGCGTGGACCGGATCATCACAGACCTCGCGGTGATTGACGTGGTCAAGGACGAAGGGGATCCGCGTCTGGTACTCCGCGAGCTTGCCCCCAACGTCACGCTGGACGACGTCCTGGCCGCTACAGGGGCCGAACTGTTCGAAGAAGACCAGGAGCTCACCGTATGACGCGTGTTGTGGAGCAGCGCGGGCTGTATTTTGATGAACTGGAAGAAGGAGTGATCTACGCGCACAAGCCCGGCCGTACGGTCACCGAGACGGACAACGTCCTGTTCACCACCATGACCATGAACACGCAGGCGCTGCATCTGGACGCGGCATGGAGTTCTTCACAGCCGTTCGGGCAGCGGCTGATGAATTCCATGTTCACGTTATCCACCATGGTGGGGCAGTCGGTGACCCAGCTGACGCAAGGGACCATCATCGCGCAGCTGGGGCTGACGGATGTCACCTTTCCACACCCGCTGTATCACGGGGATACCCTGTACACGGAAACGGTGATCACCCGGAAACGGTTGTCCTCATCCCGCCCCGGACAGGGCGTGGTGACCATGCAGCACACCGGTCGGAACCAGGACGGCGTTGTGGTGGCTTTGGCCACCCGAACCTGCCTCATGTGGACCGAGCAAGCGCACGCCGCGCAGCCTTAGTCACTCTTCCCACGTTCATGTCAGCACTTCTCCAGCAAGGAATCCGCATGCCTTCTCCCGCTCCGTCCTCCGCAAGTGCAGTTCAGCCGTTCACCATGGGTCCGGCGCTCCTGTTCTGCCCAGCCGACCGGCCGGAGCGTTTCGGAAAGGCAGCTGATCGATCCGACGCCGTCATCCTGGATCTCGAGGACGCAGTGGCTCCTACGGACAAGCCGGGGGCCCGCGAAGCGATCCTCGCGCAGCTCGGCGCGGGAGAGCTTGATCCGGCCTCCACCATCGTCCGGGTCAATCCCGTGGGGACGCCGGAGTTTGAGCTTGATCTTCAGACGTTGGCGAAGACGCCATACCGCACCGTCATGCTGGCCAAGGCTGAGAGCGCGGAGCAGCCCAGGTCCTTGGAGGGCTACCAGGTCATTGCCCTTTGCGAAACGGCGGCAGGCATCGTCAACGCTGCCGCGATCGCCGCCGAACCGAACGTGGTGGGACTCATGTGGGGTGCAGAGGACCTGCTGGCTTCTCTGGGTGGACTCTCCAGCCGAAACGACGACGGCGGGTACCGGGCTGTCGCGCTCCACTCACGGTCTGCTGTACTGCTTGCCGCCAAGGCCGCGGGCAAAGAAGCCATCGACTCCGTGTATGTGAACATCCCGGACCTTGAGGGCCTGATGGCCGAGTCCGCAGACGCCGTGGCCAGCGGCTTCGGCGCGAAGGCCTGCATTCACCCCAACCAGGTCGCCGTGGTTGGGGAAGCCTACGCCCCGAGTCCCGAAGCCGTCGCCCAAGCCACCGAACTCCTCGAAGCAGCGGCTGCGGCCGGCACGGGGGTGTTCCAGTTCAAAGGCAGGATGATCGACGGTCCCATCCTCAAGCACGCCCAAGCGACCCTGCGTCGCGCAGGCCTCGAGCGGGATGCCAGCTAAAGCCAATGTTCTCCCCAAAACATCCGCGTTAGCCGGCATCCTGGCCGGTGGTCGCAGCGCTAGGCGCTTACCGTCGTCGCGAGTTCCTGCAGGTCCACGGCGGTGGGCCGGGCGGCCGTGCTCCTGATGGCCACCGCCTGACCGCTCCTGGCGGACTCCAAGACTGATTCCATGACATCCAGGGCATGGAATGCCAGTTGGCCGCCGGCGCGTGGTTCCTGTCCTTCCGGTGTTGCTGCGAGATCGGCGATGCCGAACCCACGGCCGGAATCCACGTAGCCGGCCGAGACAGGCAGCGTTTCCCAGTCTTCAGCGCCCAGTGCGAAGAGCTGCACGTCGCCGTCGAAGTAGTTGGGGTCCGGGACGATCAACGAGCCCGTCTGCCCGTGGATCTCAATATTGGGGCTCTTGGTCTTGACGGCGTCGAAGCTCATGAACAGCGTGGAAAGAGCGCCGGACTGGTGGACCAGGACACCCGTGACGTGGGAATCGATGTCCACCGGGACTTTCTGGCCTTCGCGCGGACCCGAGCCAATGGTGCGTTCGCTGCGGGTGTGGCTCGCCGCGCCCACCACGGACACCACAGGTCCCAGCAGCGTCACCAGCGCCGAGACGTAGTAAGGTCCCATGTCGAGCAGCGGTCCGCCACCGGGCTGGTAGTAGAAGTCGGGATTGGGGTGCCAGCGTTCGTGGCCCGGCGTTGCCATGGTTGCTGTGGCCGATACCGGCGCGCCGATGAGTCCATCATCGATCGCTTTGCGGGCCGTTTGGATACCCGTGCCCAGCACGGTATCCGGTGCGCAGCCAACCACTACTCCGGCCGCTGCGGCCGCGTCGAGGACCTCCAGGGCCTCGGCGGTGGTGGCAGCGAGCGGCTTTTCACCGTAGACCGACTTGCCGGCGGCGATCGCCTTCAACGCAATATCGGCGTGCGCCGCGGGGATGGTCAGGTTCAGGACGAGCTGGACGTCGTCCGCGGCCAGGAGCTCGTCCACGGTCAATGCACGGACTCCGTCGTAGGAGTCGGCCACAGCCTGCGCCCGGGCCGGATCGAGGTCCGCTACGGCCACAAGATTGATCGATTCCAGCCTGCGGAAGTTGCTCAGGTACTGCGCGATGATGGCACCGCAGCCGATGATTCCGACGTTCAGCGGCTTGGCAGGGTTCAGCGGGATGCCCACAGCATTCCCCTTTCGATGATGGTGCGAACGTTGCTCTCCTGGAGGATTTCCACGCGGTGGCCAGGGGTGCAGACAAAGATCTTGCCCTTGCCCCACTGGCGGGTCCAGATGGCGGGGGAGGTCACTTCGCGGTTCCAAGGGTCCCATTCCCGCACCTTTTGGGTGGTGGTGGCCAGGACATCAATGTAGTCGTCGCTGAGGACCCAGTATTGCTCCGTGACGAGGTCGAAATCGCCGATTCCCTGTGTGATCGGGTGCTCGGCGGCCGCGGGGAGCATGTTCACGGTGTAGGGGACATAATTGTCCGATTGCTCGCCGATCCGCTCGTCAGGGTGCTTGCCCGGGTGGCAGGCAAACTGGCCACCGATCAGATGCAGATAGTCCGAGTTGTTGCGGTAGGAATCGGCGATGCCACCGTGCCAGCCCGCCAGGCCGGTGCCATTCCCGACGGCGGTGCGGAGTCCCTCGAACTCGTCCTGTTCGATGGTGGTCATCGTCATGCACTGCACGATGAGGTCTACTCCCGCCATGTAATCAGGATCGGCGTAGATTTTAGGGGACTCTTCCACCCTGACGTCATAACCGTTGTCCTTGAGGCAGGGGATGAACAGCTCTGTGGCTTCCACCGGTTGGTGTCCGTCCCAGCCGCCGCGAACCACCAGCGCTGTCTTGTTATTGCTTGTCATGGTTTCCTTCATTTCGGGGCGTAATCATTGGAGTCTGGGTCTGTTGGCTCAGCGCGTTGCAAAGGCAGCATCGAATGCGGCGGCCGGGGGACGGATGGCTGCCAGTTTCCGGACCATGTCCAGCGCCTGGGGAGCGCCGAGCAGCCGGTCCATGCCGGCGTCCTCCCACTCGATGCTGGTGGGTCCTTCATAGCCAATGGCGTTCAGGGTCCGGAAGATGGGCTCCCAGTTCACATCGCCGTGGCCGGCGGTGACGAAGTCCCAACCGCGGCGGGGATCTGCCCACGGCAGGTGGGATCCAAGGCGGCCGTTCCGCCCGTTGAGCTGCCGCACGGATTCCTTGACATGGACGTGGAAGATCTTGTCCGCAAAGTCCTGCAGGAACATCACCGGGTCAAGGTCCTGCCAGATGAAATGGGAGGGATCGAAGTTCAGGCCGAAGCCGTCCCGGTGTTCCATTGCGTCCAGCGTGCGTTGGGCCGTCCAGTAGTCGTAGGCGATTTCTGAGGGGTGGACTTCAAGGGCGAACCTGACCCCAACCTCGTCGAACACGTCAATGATGGGATTCCAGCGGTCGGCAAAGTCCTGGTACCCGCGCTCGATCATGGCGTCCGAGGCCGGTGGGAACATCGCCACGCATTTCCAGATGGAAGAGCCAGTGAACCCCGTGACAGTCTTGACCCCAAGCCTCGCTGCTGCCCGGGCTGTAGTCTTCATTGCTTCGGCGGCCCGCTGCCTCACGCCTTCCGGTTCTCCGTCGCCCCATACGGCCGGGGACAGGATGTCCCGGTGGCGCTCATCGATGGGATCATCGCAAACCGCTTGCCCGGTGAGATGGTTCGCAATCGCGTGGACGGTCAGATGGTGCCTTTCCAGGACGTCCAGCTTGGCCTGCAAGTAGGCATCGTCCTCCACAATGCGCTGCGGATCCAGGTGGTCGCCCCAACACGCGATCTCCAGTCCGTCGAAACCCCACTCTCCAGCCAGCCGTGCCACCTCCTCGAACGGCAGGTCTGCCCACTGGCCGGTGAAGAGGGTAATGGGCCGCGTCATAATGCTTCCTTGTGGACGTTCTGCCAGCGGCTTGCGTTATCCGCGCTCGCCTCGACAGCGGCCAGAACCTTCTGCACCTGCAAGGCGTCCGCGAACGACGGCGACGGCTGCTCGCCTGCGCCGATGGCATTCACGAGGTCTACTACCTGATGGGTGAATCCGTGTTCATAGCCCAGGCCGTGGCCGGTGGGCCACCAGTTGGCGGTGTACGGGTGGGACGGTTCGGTGACCATGATCTTCCGGAACCCGGCATCCGGTTCCAACGCGGAATCGTAGAATTGCAGCGAGTTCATGTCTTCGAAGTCGAACGCGATGGAACCCTTGGTGCCGTTCAGCTCCAGGCGCATCGCATTCTTGCGCCCCAAGGCAAACCGGGTGGCTTCGAAGATACCGATGGGACCTGCCCCGGCCCGTGCGCCGGTGCCGCCGGGGCGGGCGTCAGTGCCGTCGTCGTGCCTGGCTTCGAAACGGGCGGTGAACAGCGCGGCGTCGTCCACGGTCACCGGACCGCGCGGACCGTCAGCGCCACCGTGACCGCCCAAGCCCACAAAGTCGCCGCCAACCGGCCGCTCTTTCACGAACGTCTCCAGCAGCGCCGAGACGCCGGTGATGTTGAGCCCGGTGATCCATTGAGCGGCATCTATGCTGTGTGCCCCGATGTCACCCAGGGAACCTGAGCCGGACTTTGACTTGTCCAACCGCCAGGTCAGCGGGGCATCGGCATCACTGAGCCAGTCCTGCAGGTACTGTGCGCGGACGTGGCGAAGTTCACCCAAACGGCCGTCGTCCACCATCCGCTTGGCAAGGGCCAGTGCAGGTGTGCGGCGGTAACTGAAGCCGCACATGGAGAGCACACCACGCTCGGCTGCCGCTGTTGCCACGGCGGTCATCTTCTGCGCTTCTTCCACGGAGTTGGCCAACGGCTTTTCACACAGGACGTGTTTTCCGGCTTCCAGGGCGGCGATGGCAATCTCGGCGTGGGTGTTTCCCGGGGTGCAGATATCAACGAGGTCGATGTCGTCCCGTTCAATCAACCGACGCCAATCAGTCTCTGTGGAGGCCCAGCCGTACTTGCTTGCTGCTGCCCGTACACCGTCCGCATTCCTGCCCGCCACGGCCGTGAGTTCCGGTATGAGGGGCAAGTCAAAGAAGCGCGGTGCCGTGCGCCAGGCGTGGGAGTGGGCGGCACCCATGAACGCATAACCCACCATGCCAACCCGCAGGGGCTTCGGTTCCGTCATGAGTAATTCCTTTCTGCTGGAAACCAGTTACTTGCTGAAACCGGCGGTCAGGCCGCTGAGCAACTGCCGGCGGGCCACCACGTAGACCACCAGCAGGGGGAGCGTGGCCAACACGACGGAGGCCAGCACCGCCGGAATGTTGACGCTGAACTCACCTTGGAAGGTCCAAAGCGACAACGGCAGTACACGGGTCTCCGGGCTTTGCGTGAGGATCAGCGGGAACAGGAATCCGTTCCACACATGCAGTGCGTTGTAGATGCCAACCGTGATGACAGCGGGCTTGGTCAGGGGCAGCGCGAGGCGCCACATCATGGCCCAATCAGAGCAGCCATCCAGCCGCATCGACTCAAACAACTCATTGGGAACATCCCGCATGAAGTTGGACAGGATGAGCACGGACACGGGGATCGCGAACGCAATGGACGGCAGGATGAGGGCCAGCAAGGTGTCGTACATGTGGGCTTTGGTGATCATCCAATAGATGGGGATGATCGTGGCATGCAGCGGGATGGCGAGGCCCAGCAGGAACACATTGTTGGTCCAGCTGAGGAACCTGCCTTTGCCTCGAACAATTGCGTAAGCCGCCATGAAGGCGACAAAGAGGGCTGGAACCACACTGCCCACGGTCACGATGAGGCTGTTGGCGAAGTACCTGGCGAAGTCGTTCTCCAGAACCAGCTTGTAATTGTCCAGCGTTGGCTCAGCCGGAGGCAGCATCGGGTTGGAGGTGAAGAACCCTGCTTGGTTCTTCAGGCTTGTGATCACCACGTAGTAGACCGGCACAATGATGACCGCCAACCAGATCCAGCCGCCCAGACCACCCAGAAGGTTGGGCCGCGAGCGGCCAAGTTTTTGGGGCCGACGGCGGGTGGTCACCGGCGTTGGCAGCGCGGAGGGTGCTGTTGGGAGTTGAGTGGTGGAAGCCATTAGGCACCTTCCAATTGGCTGGCGTTGCGGTTCTTGCCGCCGAGTCGTTGAAGGAACAAAGCCAAAGCCAGGCCGATGACCACCAGGATCACGCCCAAGGCGCTCGCAGCTCCCATGTCATTGGCTTTGAAGCCGGTGAGGTACATGTGGAGCGGAAGCAGCCTGGTGGAGTAGCCAGGGCCGCCGGCCGTGAGCACGAAGATCAGGTCGAAGTAAGCCAGGGACCCCACCACCATGAGCGTGGAAGAGGTGATCATGGTGTATTTCAACTGCGGCAACGTGATGTTGAAGAACTGCTGGATCCTGCCGGCACCGTCGATTTGTGCTGCCTCATACAGCGAGGTGGGGATTTGCCGTACGCCGCCTTGGTAGATGAGCGTGTGGAACGGCACGAATTGCCAGGCGATCACAAAGACCACCACGAACAGCACCAGATCCGAGTTACCCAGCCAGTCCTGCGCCAGGAACGGCAGCCCCAAGCCTGGGCCAAGGCCGAAGTTGGGGTCCAGCAGCGCCTTGAAGGCAATGGCCACAGCAGCCGAGGACAACAGCAGCGGTACGAAGTAGAGAACCGCCAGAGCGGCCCGGTACTTCTGACTGGCGGCAGTGAAGACACCGAGTAAGAGGCTGATGGGTGCCTGGACGATGAAGGAGAAGAGCATGATCTTTGCTGTCACCAGGAGGGCGTTGCCCGTGACGGGATCGGCCAGGACCGTGTTCCAGCTGGAGAGTCCGTCGAGTTTGATCTCGCCAAGTCCGTCCCAGCGGGTAAAGCTGAGGAACAGGACTCCCAGGAGCGGGAGGATGGCGAAGAGCATGAAGAACGCGAGGGCCGGGGCCGCCAGCCATCCCGACGGACCTTTTTCCAAGGTCCGTCGGGATGCCTGACCCCGCCGGGACAACTGCTCCCGGGTGGTTGTTGTGGTTGACACAGGACTACTTCCCGATCGTCGCGTTCATGGTGGAGGCGAACTGCTCAGGGGTGATCTTCTTCAGGAAGATCTGGTCGAGGTTTGCCAGCATCGCGTCGCCTTGGGCGGGGCTGAGGGCCTGGTCCCAGGAGAGGGTGAAGCTGGGGGCGTTCTTAGCCATGCCGTAGACGTAGGTCAGGAAGTCCTTGTCCGGGGAAGCAGCGAGCTTGTCCTCGATACCGTTGACCACCGGCACCGCACCTGAATCAATGAGTCCCTGGATGTTCTCGTCCGTGAACATGCCATCGGCGACGTAGTCCAAGGCTGCCTTCTTTTGGCCTTCAGTGGCTTTCGAGGAGAGGGACCAGAAGTTCGACGGGTTGCCCACGACGTTGGCGGGATCACCCTTGCCGCCCTCCACTGTGGGGAACGTGGTGTAGCCAAGCTTGCCGCTCTTGACGAAATCTGCAGCGTCCTTCTTCAGCCCTTGGTAGATCCAGCCACCTTGCAGGATCATGGCGGCTTTGCCCGTGTACATCAGGGCTTGGTCAGCGTTGCTGTCAGCTGCGACCGAAGAGAAGCCGTTGATGAAGCCTCCGGCGTCCACCAGGTCCTGGATCTTGGTCAGGGCCTCAATCACGGCCGGATCCGACCAGGCATTGGGCTTGTTCGCCGCGATGTTCGCGAAGACCTCGGGGCCTCCAATGCGTTCCACCAGGTACTCGAGCCACATCAGGTCAGGCCACTTGGACTGCCCACCCAGGGAGAAGGGAGCAACGCCGGCTTCCTTGAACTTGGGGACCAGTGCCATGAGTTCGTCCCAGGTCTTGGGGGCTTCTGCACCGATTTTCTCGAAGACTTCTTTGTTGTAGTAAAGGACTACGGGCTGCACGTTGTTGTTGGGCAGAGCGTACGTCTTGCCCTCGATCTCGCCGTTCTTGAGCACCGAAGGAAGGTAGCGGCTCTGAACATCAGGGTGTTCCTTGAGGAAGCCGGAGAGGTCGTCCACCTGGCCGGAATCAACGTAGGACTTCAGGACGCCGCCGCCCCAGCCGTAGATGAAGGTAGGTCCCTGGCCGGCGCCGACGGCGGTCCGCACCTTGGTCTTGTAAGCATCGTTCGCGAAGAAGTCGAGCTTGATGGACGAATCGGGGTGTGCCTTGTTCCAGGAGTCAACGGATGTCTGGAGGACGGGCTGGTTGCCGCCTGTCAGCCCCCACATGGTTGCGGAGTCCGCGGATGTTCCCGACCCCGCAGGTCCGGAGGATCCGCAGGCTGCCAGGGCAATCGACAATGCGGCTGCGGAAACCGCCATTCCGGCGGTGCGCAACTTCAGATTTTTCATGTGCATTTCCATTCGTCCTTCGGGCTCGACTCTGATCGCCCGGTTGTTTCGTGTAAAAAGCCACACTCCGCGGCGGAACGATCTACATCGATCGTTTCGAATCCGTTGACATTTCGAAATATTTCGACAATCCTTTCGGAAGTGCCCACCAAATTTAGCTGTGAGGGGCATCACCGTCAAGCCCCAAGGCTGGCTTATTTTCAGGAGATTATGACCTTGCATTGACGGGGCAGGCATGCATCAAGCACACTGAATGCGACCGAAATATTTCGAAAGCAGGAGCATTGTGGATCGTGATCTTCGCCCGTCCAAGCTCACTCTGGCCGCCGTCGCCGCGGAAGTGGGGGTTTCAGCGCCCACCGTTTCCAAAGTTGTCAACGGCCGCGAGGACGTAGCGGAGGCAACCCGCGCCCGGGTGCTGGCAGCTCTTCAGCGCACCGGCTACAAGTCGCCCGTGCAACGCAAAAGCATTCCCGAGCATCGCGCCGTGGAGGTGGTCTTCGATTCCTTGAATTCGGCCTATGGGGTGGAGGTGCTCAATGGAGTCATGGAGCACGCGGCGGTGTCCGAAATGGAAGTCATTCTCTCCATTACCGGGCGCCAGGCGGCGTCGCCGTTGGGTCCGGAGGAACGCGCGCAACGCATGATCGACGAAGGCCGGGCAGGCATGATCGTGGTGACCTCGGCGTTTGGAGCCGCTCAATTGGAGGCTTTCAAACGACGCCAAATCCCTATTGTGGTGGTTGACCCGCTGAATCCGCCCCCCGCCGATGTTTTCAGCGTTGGCGCCAGCAACTGGGCTGGCGGGAAGGCTGCGGCCTCGCACCTGTTGGAGTTGGGCCACCGGAAGATCGCCTACATTGGTGGTCCTTCGACGGCGGAGTGCAGCCAGGCCCGCCTGCATGGCTACATGGCTGCCTTGATGGCAGGGGGAGTCACCGTGGACGACGACTACGTTTCTGCGGGCCCGTTCAAACCGGAGAACGGCGTACGGGCCATGAAGGCCTTGTTGGCACTCGACGATCCGCCCACCGCGATCTTCGCCGGCAGCGACAGCATCGCCCTCGGCGTCCTGGCAGAAGCCCGACGTCAGGACGTTCGGATTCCCGAGGAAATGAGCTTGGTGGGATTCGACGGCACGCATCAAGCCGAAGAGTCAGTACCGCCACTGACCTCAGTGTCCCAGCCGCTACAGGAAATGGGACGATCCGCGCTGAGCTTCATCCTCCGCCAGAAGAACGGGGAGGAAATCGACTCGCGCAGGGTGGAACTGGCCACACACCTCGTCGTCCGGGAGTCCACGGCTCCGCCGCGGGCGTAGCCGCCATGGGGGGTAGGCCGTGCAGGGAGGCCGCCGTCTAGGGGAGCTGCCGTCGTCGACTGTTCAGTTCCATGGGCGGGATGGCGTCATACAGCAACACCCGCACCCAACGGTCGCCCGTTTCGCGGAACTCCGCACGGCTGGCGAAGCGGTACAGATAGCTGCGCGCCCGCACCCAACGCGGGCGTTCGCCGTCGAAAGGGTCCCGGCCAAGCAGCCCAAGCGTCGGCTTGTCGGCCTCCAGCAACTTATCCATGAAAGCGTAAAACCAGTCCTCGTGGACGGTGCGCAACGGCAGGAACCACATCAGCCAGTCCAGCCTGAGATGATACGGCGCCCATTGCCGGGAGAGTCGCCGGACATCGCCCGGCTTCCCTTTGAACCCGTACTCCAACCACCGGCCATCCGGCACGTTGGCTTCCGCATCCAACGTGCCCTCCACCACGATCTCGATCCGCTGCTTGGTGACAGTCCCGAACGCGCCGTAGGCGTTGACCAGTCGCCACCGGTTAAAGCTCGCATTCATCAGTTGCTGTCTCGAGAACAGATTGAGGAGCGGGCGGTAGCTCAGTACCAGCAACAGAAGGGTTACAAGGACGACGACGGCGAGCCACCACCCCGGGGTTTCGGCGCCTGCGTGCCACTCAAGCGGGATGAACGGGAAAACGGCATGCGCCACGGGATCGCTCACTGCAGCGAACGCCAGGACGATAGCCACCCAGTTCAACCACGCAAAGTTCCCGGTGCCCACCAGCCACAGCTGGGTGACGATGATGACGCTGGCTGCGATGCTGGCGAGCGGTTGCGGTGCGAACAGGAAAAAGGGGACCACCAGTTGCGCGAAGTGGTTGCCCATCACCTCCACTTTGTGGAGTGCGCGCGGCAATAGGTGCGCCTGCCTGCTGAGCGGGCCGGGCATTGGCTGTGTCTCATGGTGGTAGAACATCGCCGTCATGTCGCGCCATTCGCGGCCACCCCGGATCTTGATCATTCCTGCACCGAACTCAAGCCGGAAAACGAGCCAGGCAATGAGGATCAAGATGGTGGTGGGTGGGGGAGTCTGGTCCGAGCCAAGGAATGCCACCGTAAATCCGGCTTCGAGGAGCAGGATCTCCCAGCCAAAGCCGTAGAACGTTTGGCCCACGTTGACGATTGACATGTAGAGAAACCATAGGGTGAGGAAGGCCAGCATGGGCACCCACGGTGGGCCGGTTTGGGGTAGACCTGCCACCAGCAGCGCAGCGATCGCCATGCCCGCCCAGCACACTGCCCTGAGGAAACGGTCCGAATAGTGCCGCGTGAAGAGGGTGGGCCGGTCCAGGCGACGGGCCAAGCCCAGGAAGTCCGGTACCGGCAAGAGCCCGCGCTCGCCGAGGAGGGCTGGAAATTGGTTCAGGGTGGAAAGGAACGCAACCAGATACAGCGCAGCCGTGCCGCGCTGCAACACTTGCCGGGCGAATTCGTAGTCCCGCGCGTCGAACCAGGACAGCCACTCCACATTCCCACGGTACGCGTGAATCCAACGGTTCGCGCGGCAGGAGGCCGGTCAAGCGGCCCGGGTTATCCACGTGATGCCCTGGACCGGTCGCTGCTCCCTGTGCCGGCTGGGATACTTAAGCAATGCAGCCGCGCAAGATCGTCATCCTCGGGTCCACCGGTTCCATCGGCACACAGGCGATTGATGTCGTCGATGCTGCCCCACACCGTTTCGAGGTGGTGGCGCTGAGTGCCGGCGGCGGGAATCTTGAGCTCATCGCACGGCAGGCCGTGCACACCAAGGCGCAAGCAGTGGGTATCGCCGGGGGAGATGCCACGCTCTTGCGGCAGCTGATAGCCGCAGCCGCAGCCGCGTCCGGTCTGGTCAACTTCGCTCCGGAAATCTTTGTTGGTCCGGACGCCTCCACACACATCGCAGCCATCGAATGCGACGTCGTCCTGAATGGCATCACCGGGTCCATCGGCCTGGCGCCCACGCTCGCTGCGCTCAGAACCGGCGCCACATTGGCCCTGGCCAACAAGGAATCACTGATCGTCGGGGGCGCCCTGGTCAAAGCTGCCGCACGCCCCGGTCAGATAGTCCCTGTTGATTCCGAGCATTCCGCCATTGCCCAGTGCCTGCGTTCCGGCACTGAACAGGAAGTGGAGAAGCTGATCCTCACGGCCTCCGGTGGTCCGTTCCGCGGGCGGAGCCGCGAGCAGCTTCACAGCGTCACGCCGCAGGAAGCGCTGGCCCACCCCACGTGGGACATGGGCCTCATGGTCACCACCAACTCAGCCAGCCTGGTGAACAAGGGCCTGGAAGTGATCGAGGCCCACCTGCTCTTCGATGTTCCCCTGGACAGGATCGACGTCGTGGTTCATCCTCAATCGGTGGTCCACTCCATGGTCCAGTTCGTGGACGGATCCATCATCGCCCAGGCCTCGCCCCCGGACATGAGGCTGCCCATCGCCCTGGGGCTGGGCTGGCCGGACCGTGTGCCCCATGCTGCCAAGGCCTGCGACTGGACTCAGGCCACCAGCTGGACGTTTGAGCCACTGGATACCGTGGCGTTCCCGGCCGTGGACCTCGCCAAGGACGCAGCCAAGCAGGGCAGTACCTTCCCTGCCGTCTTCAACGCCGCCAATGAGGAAGCTGTTGTTGCCTTCCACGCCGGCCGCATTCGTTTCACGGACATCGTGGATACGGTTGAGTCTGTCCTCAGCGAACATTCAGGCTCTTCTGAGCTAACGGTGGAGTCCGTGCTGGATGCTGAGAAGTGGGCACGCGGCCGAACCCACGATCGTTTAGCCACCAGCAGCGCCCTGTAGCTCACACAACCTTTACGGAAGCAGTCCCACCGGCATGAGTCCCGTCCTTCTCTTTATCCTCGGAGTCGTCTTCGTCGCGATCGGCGTAGCCGTCTCCATCGCGTTGCACGAGGTAGGCCACCTGGTGCCTGCGAAGCTCTTCAAAGTCCGCGTGACCAAGTACATGATCGGCTTTGGACCCACGCTGTGGTCCAGGAAGAAGGGCGAGACCGAGTACGGCTTCAAGGCCCTACCCTTGGGTGGGTATGTGTCCATGATCGGCATGTACCCGCCGAACAAGGAAGATGGTGCAGTCCGCCCCTCGAGTACGGGCATGTTCCAGACGCTGGCCACCGAGGCACGTTCCATGGCACATGAAGAAGTGGGTGCCGGGGACGAAAACCGTGTGTTCTACAAGCTTCCTGTATGGAAAAAGATCATCATCATGCTGGGCGGCCCGGCCATGAACATGATCATCGGGCTCATCCTGTTGGCGGTCCTGCTGATGGGCTTTGGCACAGCCCAGGCAACCACCACCATCGCCGATGTTTCCAAATGCCAGGTTGCGGCGGGGGAGACTGTGGATCCGGACTCGGCTGACTGCAAGCCCACCCCAGCCGCTGCCGCCGGTCTCCAGCCAAACGACACCATCACGTCCTTCGATGGAAAGCCCGTCACCAGCTGGGACGAGCTGACGGGCTGGATCCGTGCCTCCGCGGGTAAGGAGGTGCCCATCACGGTGCAGCGGAACGGAACTTCCGTGGACGCCACGGTGACGCCCGTGCTTTCGTCCCGCCCCGTCGTCGGTTCCGACGGACGCCAAGCACAGGACGCCAATGGGGTTCTGCAATATCAGGAGGTCGGTTTCCTGGGCATCGGTGCCCAAAGTGCCTTGGTTCCGCAACCGGCGTCGGCCGTTCTTCCCATGGCCGGGGAAAACATCAAGCAGATCTCCGGTGTGATCTTCAACCTGCCCGCCCGGGTGGTTGGCGTTGCGAAAGCAGCCTTCAGCGAAGAGCCGCGCGATCCCAACGGACCCATCAGTGTGGTGGGTGTTGGCCGCGTCGCAGGCGAAGTCGCTGCCATGGAGGAGGTTCCGATGCAGGCACGCATCGGAACCCTGGTGGGCTTGCTGGCCGGGCTCAATTTCGCGTTGGCCATCTTCAACCTCATTCCCTTGCTGCCCCTTGACGGTGGTCACGTGGCCGGAGCGCTGTACGAGGGCGCGCGACGCCAAGTAGCCAAATTGCGCGGCAAGCCGGACCCGGGCGCATTCGACATCGCCAAACTGCTGCCCGTTACCTACGTGGTGGCAGCGCTGCTCATGGCGATGGGCGCCCTGCTGATCTACGCGGACATCGTGAAGCCGGTGAACATCTTCGGTTGACCGTTGAGTATTTTCGGCACACCCATGAACATTTTCGGCAGAGCAGGCGGGATAGGCTAGCTCCATGACTGTTTTCGCTGTTGAGTACGTATACGTTGCAGATTCCGGTCCCCTTCGCGACGAAGCCCGCCCCGCACACCGTGCCTGGCTCGGCGATCTGGCCGAGGAAGGCACTCTGCTGGCCAGTGGCCCGTACGGTGACGGTGCTGGCGCCCTGCTGATCTTCAAGTCCGCAGACGAAGCCGGGCTCAATGACCTCCTCAAGCAGGATCCGTTCGCTGAAGCCGGCGTCATCGCCGGCATCCGTACCACGGAATGGGCCCCCATCATCGGCGTCCTGGCTGCCCACGCGTCCTAAGCGGACGCTCTCTACTACTTCGATCCACCCCAATCCAAGGAGTCCACGTGACCTCGGTCAGCCTGGGAATGCCAGCAGCCCCACCCCCCGTCCTTGCCCCCCGCCGTAAGACGCGGCAGATCAAGGTTGGGTCCGTTGGTGTTGGTTCCGACTCGCCCATCAGCGTTCAGTCCATGACCACTACGCCCACCACGGACATCAACGCCACGCTTCAGCAGATCGCTGAGCTGACTGCTTCCGGCTGTGACATCGTGCGGGTTGCCTGTCCCTCCGCGGACGATGCTGAAGCGTTGCCCATCATTGCCCGCAAGTCGCAGATCCCCGTCATCGCGGACATCCACTTCCAGCCGAAGTACGTCTTCGCCGCGATTGAAGCAGGATGTGCCGCGGTCCGCGTGAACCCGGGCAACATCCGTAAGTTCGATGACCAGGTCAAGGAAATCGCAGCAGCGGCCCGGGACCACGGTACGTCCATTCGTATCGGCGTCAACGCCGGTTCCTTGGAACCCGGCATCATGAAAAAGTACGGCAAGGCGACGCCTGAGGCGCTGGTTGAGTCCGCCGTCTGGGAAGCCTCGCTGTTCGAAGAGCACGGCTTCCACGACTTCAAGATCTCCGTCAAGCACAACGACCCCGTCATCATGGTGGCCGCCTACGAGATGCTTGCAGAGAAGGGCGACTGGCCCCTCCACCTCGGTGTGACCGAGGCCGGTCCGGCATTCCAGGGCACCATCAAGTCGGCAACGGCTTTCGGTGCACTCCTCTCCCGTGGCATTGGTGACACCATCCGCGTTTCCCTTTCGGCCCCGCCGGTAGAGGAAATCAAGGTGGGCAACCAGATCCTGCAGTCCCTGAACCTGCGCCCGCGCAAGCTCGAGATTGTGTCCTGCCCTTCGTGTGGCCGCGCCCAAGTGGACGTGTATACGCTGGCTGAGCAGGTCACCGCCGGCCTCGAAGGCATGGAGATTCCGCTGCGCGTTGCCGTGATGGGCTGCGTGGTCAACGGACCCGGTGAGGCCCGTGAAGCCGACCTGGGCGTGGCCTCCGGAAACGGCAAGGGCCAGATTTTCGTGAAGGGTGAAGTCATCAAGACTGTGCCTGAGAGCGAAATTGTTGAGACACTGATCGAAGAGGCCATGCGTATCGCTGAAGAGATGGGGGAGGCCGATGGCGAAGATGCTGTCAAGGGTAGCCCCGTGGTTAGCGTCTCGTAACGAGAACGGCCTGGGAGTCAGGGTGCTCGGCAGTGCCGACACCCTGGCTCTTCGCGCGCTTGCACGTGAGGACGTCGTGGCCAACGTCTTCATTTTGGCCCATCTGGACAGCACGGGCACAGCCGCGCCCACCAGCGGTGGCGCCAGCGTCTTCGGAGTCTTCGACGGCGGGACACTCCTGGGTGCTTGCTGGGCAGGAGCCAATCTGGTGCCCGTGCAACTCGATCCAGGGCTGGCAGGCTACATAGCCACGGCAGCCCATCAAACAGGACGCCGGTACGCTTCCATTTTTGGGCCAGCCGATACCGTTCTGGCGTTGTACTCCCGCTTCGAGCAGTTAGGTCATGGGGCGCACGAAGTACGTGCGCAGCAGCCGCTTCTGACGATCTCCGGAGCCCCCGCCATTCACGCCAATCCTGCGCTGACCTTTGGCGCCATGAACGACTTCGACCGCATTCTGCCTGCCTGCGCAGCGATGTTTGAGGAAGAGGTTGGGTATTCGCCCTTTCTTGGAGGGCAGGAGTTCTACAGCCGTCGGGTTGCCGGGCTCATTCGGCAAGGCCATTCTTTGGTCCATATCGATGCAGCAGGCACGGTGATCTTCAAGGCAGAACTGGGCGCTGTCACCCAGGACGTTACCCAGGTGCAGGGCGTGTGGATGAATCCGGACCTGCGTGGACGCGGCCAAAGCGCCGGCTACATGGCCGCCGTCGTGAATCTGTCACGGACTTTTGCGCCGGTGACGAGCCTTTACGTGAACGATTACAACGCCAAGGCCCGCGCTACTTACGAGCGTGTGGGCTTCGAGCAAGTGGGCACGTTCGCCACAGTACTTTTCTAGGCCAGGGGCTTCCTGCTTGTATTCTTATCTCCGCTGACGTCTGTCAGCACATCACTCACATTTCCCTGGGGAACAAATGAATAAGAATGCGCTGCGCGGATTTGCCGTGTCAGGACTGTTGGTCATGGGCCTCACCGCCTGTAGCGGTGCCGGTACCTCTACCGATGCGGCCTCGGCTCCGGCGAGCGAAGCAGGAACCCCGACGCCCACCGAGGCTCCCTTCCGAACGTACTCGAAAGCTGAACTGACGTCCATGGTGGGCGACGTCCGCGATGCCAAGGGCACTCGCCTCATGGTGATGCCGGAGGACCGCCTTGCAGATACCTTGAAGCAGGTTAAGGACCTTCTTGCCAACGTCACGGTGGAGCCTGCCGCGTGTGCAAACTTCCTTACCGGGGGCGGCATTCAGATGGAGGAAGGAGCCACCATCAGCATCGGTGCCTCAGCAAGTTCGACTGCCGAGACGGCCAACCTTCTGTCGCTCTTCTCCGGAGTGTCCGAGGACAAGGTGAAGGCTGTTTCCGAGAAGAGCGCCAAAGATCTCGCCGCGTGCGGAAATGTCCAGATGACCATCATGGGAGAGGTAGTCCAGGCAAGCAGCAAAGCCCTGCCGACCTCAGCCAAGACTCCTGGGGCCATCGCGTACCGGAGCACGGTTGCCGGAACAGCCGGATCCCAGAACCAATTGTTCGTCTCAGCGGTCAAAAGTGGAGTTGTGCTGGTAGCGCAGTCAACGGGAACCAAGGTGGAGGACTCCGAGCTCCCCAAGCTTGAGGCGATGCTGGACGAAGCCGCGGACCTCATCAAATAGCAGCACGGCCAAATAGCAGCACGGCCAAATAGCAGCACGGCCAAGCAGCAGCACGGGTTCCCCAAAGGGCCCGTGCTGCTGCTATTTGGGGGAGTCCAGGTTCCCTGTGAGGTAGCGCTGGATGTTCGGTGCCACCCAGCGGACCACGTCATCCTGGGCAGCGGAGGCCAAGGGCTCGAGCCGGAGTACGTACCGGGTCAGCATCAAGCCCATCACCTGTGACGCCACCAGGCTACCCCTGAGGCGCACTTCCTCAGCTGGCCCAGGTACACCGGCCATCACGCGGGACAGGATGGTCCGGTTCACCATTTCCCGCAGCATGGCCGTCTTGGCTTTGGACCCGATGGTTCCCCGAACGAACGCCACCAGCCCATGCTGTGCCGGGCCCTCCCACAAGCGCAGCACAGCCCGGACGATCACCTCGGCCCTGGCGCCGGGGTCGGTACCTTCGACGCCGGCCAGAACCTCGGCCGGATCCGCGGGCAACTCCACGCTGGCGGCAAAGAGTTCGTCCTTGCCCCGGAAGAAGTGGTGCACCATGGCCGGGTCCACCGAGGCCTCCCGGGCCACCTGGCGCAAGCTGGTCCCCTCGAACCCATGCTCGGCAAACAGTTTCCGGGCAGCCGCGAGGATGGCCTCCCGGGAATGCTCGCGGGCGCTGCGTCGGCCTCGCCGTATCTGCGGAAGGCTCATCGTGTCTGCCGCCGAAGCGTCAGGGAGGCCAGGACAAGGACGCCCACCACAATCGCGCCCATCACCAGGGTGTCCTGCCACATCGCTGAGGTGGCCTCGGCGTTAGCGGCGATTTCCTTGAGTGCATCCACGGAAAACGTCAGTGGGAGGGCTCCGGAGATGGCTTCGAGGACCGCATTCATGTCCTCCCGGGCCACGAACAGGCCGCACAACAGGATTTGGGGGACCACCACCACGGGCATGAACTGGACGGCCTGGAATTCGGTGCGGGCGAAGGCCGAGCACAGCAGCCCCAGGGCAACACCCAAAACGGCGTTGATGACGGCGATCATCACCACGAATCCCGGGCTTCCCTTGATGTCCAGATCGAACACCCAATAGGCAACAGCTGTCGCCACCAGGGATTGCAGTGCGGCCATGATGGAGAAGGCCAGTGCATAGCCGAACAGCAGGTCGGCCTTATGGATGGGCGTGGTCAGTAGCCGTTCCAAGGTCCCCGATGTCCGCTCACGCAGCATGGTGATGGAGGTGACCAGGAACATCACCACAAAGGGGAAAATGGCCAGCATCATCAGGCCGACGCGGTCGAAGGTGCGGGGGAAACCAGGTGGCAGTGTCTCGTTTTCGAACAGGAAATAGACCGCTGCCAGCAGAAGGGCAGGGACCACCAGGATCAGTGCCACGCTGCGGTGGTCGTGGCGGAGTTGTCCCAAAACCCGCGTGGTGGTGGCGAGGGTCATGCGGAGGTTCATGATGCCACCTGGCTTTCCTGGCCACGATCGGCGGCCTTGATGATGGTCAGGAATGCGCGCTCCAGGTCATCGCTGCGGCCGCGGGCCGCCAGTTCCGCCGGACTGAGCTGTGCCAGGAGCAGCCCGTCGCGCAGCAGGAGGAGCGAGGAGCAGTGCGAGGCTTCTTCCATCACGTGGCTGGACACCAGCAGCGTTGTGCCGGCGGCAGCCATGGCAGCGAAACGTTCCCACAGTTCTGCGCGAAGCACCGGATCAAGCCCCACGGTTGGCTCGTCCAGGACCAGGAGCTTTGGGTGGGAAACCAAGGCGCATGCCAGGGATACCCGGCTGAACTGTCCGCCGGACAGATCGGCTGCCTTTTGTCGCGCGAGTGATGCGAGCCCGACGGCGGCAATCGCCTCTTTGGCGTCTGCCGGCGTCGCGCCGTGCATGGCACCGAAGTACCTGACATTCGCTTCGACGCTGAGGTCCCCGTAGACGCTTGCACCCTGGGTAACGTAACCGACGTCGTGCCTGAGCGGTGCACTGCCCGCAGGGCGGTCGAGGACAGTAACCGCGCCCCGTGTGATCCGCTGGACGCCAACGATGGCGCGCATGAGCGTTGTCTTACCGCTGCCGGAGGGGCCCAGCAGGCCCGTAATCCTGCCGGAAGCCACCGTGAAATCAAGACCGCGGAGAATCTTCGTCCGGGAGCGGGTGATATGAAGTCCGGTGGCCCGGATGGCCGTTGAGGACTCCATGGCCGGTGAGGAAAGGGACATTGTGGCCTCCGGAGACTCCAAAATTCACCATCTGATGAATTAAAAATATGACGGCCAAGAGGGCGGGTCAAGGGGAGCGGTGCACATTTGCGAGGTGGCAAATCCTTGAAAACGTGTCCGCTATCACATAGGTTCTTTCCAAGCCGTGTCGTTGGGGTGCGGATGGTTGAGGGGGAATCGTGACAAAGACCTTGAAGGGTGCCATGAGCGCCCGCATCATCCGTGAGTTCGGCAATAAGCAATGCTTCCCTGCTGCAGGCAATCCCGTTCCGCTGGAGGGAACGGGGAACTAGTCCCCGGACAGAGTCTGCGGCCGGCCGGCCGCTGAGCCACGCCATCGCAGGATGACCAGCCCTTAGCGGCCAGGGGCTTCCAAACGCGACGGCGTGGCTCTTCTGCGCGTGGGCCCGCCAGCACCGTCCAACCGCATGTTCAAGCGGCAGGGCAGTCAGCCGGTAGATTAGTAGGCAGTTGTTTTTGCCACATCTGCCATAGAAACGGATACGTACCCGTGGTCCTTCGCCTTTCCCAGCTGTTCCTGCGCACCCTGCGTGAAGATCCCGTCGACGCCGAGGTCGCCAGCCACAAGCTCCTGGTCCGCGCCGGGTACATCCGCCGCGCAGCCCCCGGCATTTACACCTGGCTGCCGCTGGGCCTGAGTGTCCTGCGCAAGGTGGAGGAGATCATCCGCCAGGAGATGTCGGCCATCGGTGCCCAGGAAGTCCACTTCCCGGCGCTGCTGCCGCGCGAACCTTACGAGGCCACCAACCGCTGGACCGAGTACGGCGAGGGCCTTTTCCGCCTCCAGGACCGCAAGGGCGCGGACTACCTCCTTGCTCCCACGCACGAGGAAATGTTCACGCTCCTGGTCAAGGATCTGTACTCCTCGTACAAGGACCTGCCGCTGAGCCTGTACCAGATCCAGAACAAGTACCGCGATGAGGCCCGTCCCCGTGCAGGCCTCCTTCGCGGCCGCGAGTTCATCATGAAGGATTCCTACTCCTTCGACGTCGATGACGCCGGCTTGGACGCCAGCTACGCCGCCCACCGTGCCGCGTACCTGAAGATCTTCGAACGCCTGGGCCTGGAAGTCATCCCGGTTGCCGCCACGGCCGGTGCCATGGGTGGTTCCAAGAGCGAGGAATTCCTGTTCCCCACCGAGATCGGCGAGGACACGTTCGTTCGCTCCGCCGGCGGCTACTACGCCAACGTCGAAGCCGTCACCACCGTTGTCCCGGCAGAGATTGACTTCACCGATGCGCCCGCGGCCCAGGTCCTGGACACCCCGAACACCCCCACCATCGATACTTTGGTGGACGCCGCCAACCAGCTGGCTTCCCGCAGCGAGTCCGACGGCGGCGCCTGGACTGCCGCTGACACCCTCAAGAACGTGGTCCTCGCCGTGACGCTGCCCACCGGTGAGCGCCAGATCGTGGTCATCGGCGTACCGGGAGACCGCGCCGTGGACCTCAAGCGCGTGGAAGCCAACATCGGCTCCCACCTGCCCATCGCCGGTGAAATCGGCCTCGAAGCTGCCAACGAAGAGGACCTCAAGAAGCTCCCGTGGCTGGTCAAGGGCTACATCGGCCCCGGCCTGTCCCTGGATCAGCCCGTCCTGGGCCTTGAGGGATCCTCCAAGGTGCTCTTCCTGGTGGACCCCCGGGTGGTTTCCGGCACCAGCTGGGTTACCGGTGCCAACGCCGAGGGCAAGCACGTTTTCGGACTGGTGGCAGGCCGGGACTTCAGCTGGGATGGCGTCATCGAGAGCACCGAAGTGCGTGCCGGCGATCCCGCCCCTGACGGCTCCGGTCCTTTGGAGACCGCCCGTGGCATCGAGATGGGTCACATTTTCCAGCTCGGCCGCAAGTACGCCGAAGCACTGGACCTGAAGGTCCTGGACCAGAACGGCAAGCAGGTTGTTGTCACCATGGGCTCCTACGGCGTGGGTGTTACGCGTGCCGTGGCAGCCCTGGCCGAGGCCAACCACGATGACCGCGGCATTGTCTGGCCCCGCTCGGTGGCTCCCGCTGACGTTCACGTGGTGGCTGTTGGCCGTGGCGATGAGATCTTCGAGGCCGCTGAGAAGCTCTCCGCAGAGTTGGAATCCGCTGGCTTGGACGTCATTTTCGATGACCGTCCCAAGGTTTCGCCCGGCGTGAAGTTCGGCGATGCCGAGCTCGTGGGCGTACCCACCATCTTGGCTGTCGGCCGGGGACTGGTGGATGGCGTCGTGGAAATCAAGGACCGCCGCAGCGGTGAAGCCGAGAACATCTCGGTGGACAAGGCCGTGGATTACGTGGTCAACGCCGTACGAAACCGGTGATTTCCGGCTTCGAGTCGATCCAGCTCACCACTATCATCCTGATTGTGGTGGCTGGATTCGCAGCAGGGTGGGTCGATGCTGTTGTTGGTGGCGGGGGGCTGATCCAGCTTCCGGCCCTCCTGCTGGTCCCGGGCATCACGCCCGTCCAAGCGCTGGCGACCAACAAGATGGGGTCCATTTTCGGGACCACCACCAGCGCGGTCACGTACTACGGCCGTGTGGGACCCGACCTCAAAACTGCGGTTCCCATGGCAGTAATAGCCTTGGCCGGGAGTTTCGGCGGTGCAATCCTTGCTGCCTCCCTGCCGGCCAGCGTGTTCAAGCCCATCATCGTGGTGGCCTTGATCGCCGTCGCAATCTTCACGGCGTTGCGGCCTGGCGCCGGTGAGCTGACAGCGCTGCGCCATGACGGTCATAAGCATTACGTCGTGGCGTGCCTCATTGGGGCCGTCATTGGCTTTTACGACGGCCTGATCGGCCCCGGTACCGGCTCTTTCCTGGTGATCGCCCTTGTTTCAGCCATGGGCTATGCGTTCCTCGAAGCCAGCGCCAAGGCGAAGATCGTCAACATGGCCACGAACGCCGGAGCCTTGATTTTCTTCCTCCCTCATGGCTCCCTGCTGTGGGGCGTAGGGCTGGTTCTGGGGTTGGCGAACATGGCCGGCGGCTACCTCGGTGCCCGCACAGCAGTGGCCAAGGGGAGCGGCTTTGTGCGGATCGTTTTCCTGATCGTCGTAGCCGCGCTGATCATCAAGCTCGGCGTGGATGTCTGGAACGAGAACTTCGCCGCGTAGGGCGGCGTCAGATGAACGTTCCGCTGGCGTTGGCCAGCGTCTTCAAACCACGCACGACGGCGTGTGGCACCAAGGCGCTTGAGGCAGGGTTATCGGGGGAAGCCTGGTTGGTGACACGGACTTCGAGGGTGCCAAGGCTCGTTTCGGCCACCACGTGATGGCTCGTCTGCTTGGCAGCGGGGTCGGCGATCAGCGCCGCTTCCACCACGTCCCAATCACCGGCTGCCACAGCGAGCGCGGACACTACGTTGGTGGATTTGGGGAAGGCTTTGATCATGTCGGCCGGTCCGCCCCGCAGCAATTCCACGGGGTGGGTGGTTGCGAGAATTCCCTTTTTCGTTTCGCCATCCATCCAGGGTTGAATCAAGGCTGCCGGCAGTTTCCGCGATTCCACGGTGATGCGGTGGATGCTGCCGCCCGCGGCAGCGGCAGCGATGGCATCCAGTCCACCCAACGCACCGGATGTCAGAAAGGTGCGGCCTGGACCGTCGTCGAGCAACGTTTTCCGCAGCGTGCCGTCACACAGGGCACCAATGGAGGTCACCAACAGATCCCTTCCGGCCGAGATGACCCGCGGGCCGAATTCGGCAACAGCTCCAACACCGGCGCACTCCACCACCACGTCTGCCACATCCAAGGCTTCGTCGAAACTGAATCCTGTTCCGGCATCGCCGTGAGGTACAAAGCCGGCCAACTGGATGCCTGGGGCATTGCCGGCGTCAAGAAGTTCTGCGATCCGTGAGCCGATGGCACCCGAACCAATCAAAGCGACTGTGAGGGCCATGGGTTAGTGAACCGCTTCCCCGGGCTCAGGAAGCTGGTGCGCTTTGGGCAGATTGTCCAGCGTTTTGCCGGCAAGGGTGCTTGCTACCCACAGTGAGCGGGCAAGATCCCCGCTGTGCCCGGGTTTGGCGGCGTACCACAAGGCGTTTTCCACTTCACGGGCGATGCTCCATTGCCGGGCAGCCTCCGGATCAAGTCCAGCGGCGAGGCTGAAGTCCCGGCACCGTTCCAGCAACGCGGCCTCCGGATCGGTGCGTGAAAGGTCATGAACGCGGTTCCACAGGATCGGAGCGACGGCGAACTCGGCCTCGCCAATCTGTGGCTGCGGATCGATGGCCAGGTAGTCGCCTCGGAATGGAGCACTGCCGCCGGCTGTGGCCAGGATGTTCATGAAGTGCAGGTCCGTGTGGACCAGGACATCCGTGCCGGAGCGGCGTCCCACTGCTCCGCGGGTCTGGCACACCTCAAGGGCTGCCTCCAGCAACCACCGTGGAAATGGTTGCTCCAATTGTTCCCAGTCCGCGGGGAGTTCGTCACTCCATCGCTCGGCAGTGGCGGCAATATGCTCGAAGGCCTGCCATTCAAGGCGTTCGTCAGGTGTGATGGAGAGCTGGCGCACAATGGCGCCCCAGGCGTCCCGGGCCTCGTCCAGAGGAGCGCTGTGGAGCCAACGCGAGGCATCCAGGCGTTCAAGGAGCATGGAGCAGCTGGGGGCATCCGCGGCCAGGAGCCGGGCAGCTCCGTGGCCGTCCCAGAGTGTCAGTGCGTGGCGCTCAACCAGGGCTTCGTCGTGGGGGAAAGCAATTTTCAGGGCAGCCGGGATGGTGTCCTGCAGTACCGGCACCACCAGGGCGCCGTGGCCGTTCCAGGGCTCGGCGCCGGGCGCCAAGTCAACCGACAAGTGCCAACGGTCAAGGGCGTCGGAGATAAGTCCCGGGAGGCTGGCCAACCAATCGCGGCCTGCCGAGTCGCGGTTGTACCGGGCGTGGAGGTCGCCCGGAATGGGAATCATCGCGTGAAGGGTCACGCGATCAGCCTAACGCCGCAGCAATGACCGTCCGCTAGAAAACGCCGCTGGCACCCAAGAGGCTTCCAATGGAGAAGGTGGCGGCAAGGGCCAAGGCCCCGCCCAACACCACCCGGGCCGCAGCCCGGAACCGGGAAGCGCCGCCGATCCACGCGCCCACGGCGCCGGTGATCGCGAGGGCGAGGAGCACCGCCACGAAAGTCAGGGGCACGCGCATCTCCGGTGGCGGCAAGAGGATCGCCAGCATCGGAAGCGCTGCTCCCAGGGTGAAAGCCACGGCGGAAGCCAAGGCCGCGTTCCAGGGACTGACGATGTCCTCTTCATGGATATTCAGTTCCGCCGAAAGGTGTGCGGCCAAGGCATCGTGCTTGGTCAGCTCTTCGGCAACAGTCCTGGCGGTCTTGGCGCTGAGCCCTTTGGACTCGTAGATCGCGGCGAGCTCGTTGAGTTCATCTTCCGGTTCCTCGGCCAGTTCCCGGCGTTCCTTCTCAATCAGTGCCTTCTGGGTATCGCTCTGGCTGCTGACGGAGACGTACTCACCCAAGGCCATGGAGATGGCGCCACCCACCAGCCCGGCTGTGCCGGCGGCGAGAATGCTGCCAGTGCTGGTCGTGGCACCGGCCACTCCCACCACGATCGCAGCGACGGACACGATGCCGTCGTTGGCGCCAAGGACTCCGGCCCGCAACCAATTCAGCCGGTGGGCCAAATCATCCCGGTGGGGCTCGTTCTCATGCATCGTGGCAGTGTCGGTGGAAGCCATGCTCCTAGCCAAGCACCGGACTTCTGCCTTGGCCAGCATGGCTAGGCTGGCCTATCTACCCGATGACGCTGCGGAATCACTGGGCGTCGGCAAGGAAGGCAAGTTGCCGGCGTCGAGCTCCAGGCCCGGCAAGGCCGGCAAGGAAGAACCCCATGCCAGGCTCCTCCGTGCGGCGGCCAGCAGCCCGTCCACGGCCCACTCGCGGCTCTGGCCGGTGGACAGGGCAACAAGGTCCCCCAGCACCGGCAAGGATGACGCCTCAAGGGCACCCAACGAACCGGCCGGGTCCTGTGCGAACTGGCCGGGGAGCCGGTAACCGGCCTCGCTGGTTGGCACGTCTGCGCAGTTTGCACGCGTCAGAGCCTCGGCCTGCTGCAGCAGGAGTTCATGCATTTTCAGGTCTTTGGCAGCCACAGCAGCGGCGGCAGCGTCCAGCCGCTTGAGGGCCACCTGATATGCGTAGACAGCCTCCTGATGGGAGCGGACCGCAGCTGCCAATGCCGCGTCTGTGGTGGCAGACCCGGGGTCGGGGGTGGGGCTGACGGAAGGACAGGGGGCCGCGGAGGGAGTCGCCGCCGGGATGTTGTTGTCAGAGGACGGGCTTTGGTGAGGCGTCGGCAGCTGCCACGCGGCCGCCAGCTTTTCGGCCCGCAGCAGCTGAGCGGAGCCGACGGCGGCAAGCAGGCGCGCGATCCCGCCGTCGGCTAGGCGTGCGTCCGCCAGGCGTTTCTGCCCGCTCTCGGAAAGTCCTGCGATAAAGGCTGCCCGGCTGGAATCCGATGGAGAACTGGACGGAGGGAAGGACAGCGAACCCGCAGGGTCCAGGAGGGCCCGCGCATGGGTTGTCAGCAATGTCACAGTGTCGTTGAGGGACTCATTCCCGGCGTTGGGAGCAGTGGCTTCCATCAACGCGGCGGCCGCATCACCCAGTCGCAAGGTATCTTCCAACGCCGTCATGCGGGCGGTTTCGGAGGAAGACGGGGCCGGGGGAGACCCGGAATCACGCGGAATAAGCACCATTCCGGTGCCCGCCACCAGCAGGGCCACGATGGCAACGAGCACAAGCCGGCCCCATGCTGGTGTTCGTTGTTTTTCTCTTGTCCGCCCGTTCACAACACACCATGGTGTCACGGGGGCGGGGAAGTCCGTGCACCATGTTCCCGGGAAAATCGTTAGGCTAGTAGTCACAACAACATCTATCGGGAGGCGGCGGGCAACGTGAGTGACTCGGAAGCCACGACTTCAACAGACCGTTCTGATTCGAACTCAACGGCCACCATCCACAACCCGGAAGAGAGCAGGCTTAAGACGCTGCTTGAACCGGCCGTCCTGGCCAGCAGGCTCTACCTCGAGGATGTTTCCATCCACATTGCCGGTTCGCACCGGACGGTCCACGTCGTTGTGGACCTTCCGCAGGAGGAGACCGGCGGCGTCAGCCTTGACGCCATCGCCGAGGTTTCCCGCGGGCTGTCCGATATTCTGGACAACGATCCCCACGATGACGGCCGCCCCTATGACCTTGAGGTTTCCTCCCCGGGAGTCGGCCGTCCCTTGACGGAACCGCGGCACTGGCACCGGGCCCGCGGGCGCATGGTCCGGGTCAACGTCATTCAAGGCGACAACCTCCTGGGCCGGATCGCCTCGGTGGGCGACAACGACGTGACGCTCATCCCCGAACATGAAGTCAAGAAGGGTATGAAGCCCAAGCAGGGCGACCCCATCACTATTCCTTTCGACAGGATCCGCCAAGGAAAAGTCGAGATTGAATTCAGCCACCTCCATGAGGCTGCGCTGGCAGACGAGCACAACGGACCTTCCGAGGAGGCCTAATGGATATTGACATGAGCGCACTGAGACTCCTGGAGCGTGAGCGTGAAATCCCGCTGGATCTCCTGATTCCCACCATCGAGCAAGCCTTGCTGGTGGCGTACCACAAGACTCCCGGCGCCTTCGAGAAGGCCCGCGCAGAGTTGGACCGCAAGAGCGGTCACGTGACCATCTGGGCCACGGAAATCGACGACGACGGCGAGCCCATCGGCGAGTTCGAGGACACACCCGCTGGATTTGGCCGTATTGCGGCCAGCACGGCACGCCAGATCATCCTGCAGCGCCTTCGCGACGTTGAGGATGACAATGTGCTGGGCGAATTCAAGGGCCGCGAGGGCGAACTCGTGGCCGGCATGATCCAGCAGGGCAACAACCCCCACATGATTCAGGTCAACCTGGGTTCCGTTGAGGCCTTGCTGCCGCCGCCCGAGCAGGTTCCAGGCGAGAAGTACCTCCATGGAAGCCGCCTGCGTGCTTTCGTGGTGGACGTACACCGCGGTGCCAAGGGTCCCTCCATTACGCTGTCCCGTTCGCACCCGGGCCTGGTCCGCAAGCTGTTCGAAATGGAGGTCCCGGAAATCGCGGACCACTCCGTGGAGATTGTGGCACTGGCCCGCGAGGCCGGTCACCGCACCAAGATTGCCGTCAAGGCGAACACTCCCGGCGTCAATGCCAAGGGTGCCTGCATCGGTGAAATGGGTTCGCGCGTTCGCGCTGTCATGACCGAACTCAACGACGAAAAGATCGATATCGTCGACTTCAGCGATGACCCCGCGACCTTCATCGCCAATTCATTGTCGCCGTCGCGAGTGAATTCCGTCACTATCACTGACGAGGCAACCCGTTCGGCCCGCGTAGTAGTGCCGGATTACCAGCTTTCGTTGGCAATCGGCAAAGAAGGCCAGAACGCGCGGCTTGCGGCCAAGCTGACCGGCTGGCGGATCGATATCGTCTCCGACGCCGCTCCGGCAAAGGCCGAATAGCGGTTCAACCGGCGGCTCGCGCCGCTGGTTTCCGCCGCGCTGGCCGCACATCCGGTTTCGGGAGTGCGGGGCCGGGGGGCTAGACTAGATGGAACCGGGCTTACGTCCGGTATCCGCGCGCTTTGGCGTGCCTCAGCTGCGTTTGCAGGACCGGGGCCCGTCGGGCGCCAGTAGCGTAAGGCAGGTTGGACACGTCGTGGCTGAACTGCTTGAGCATGGCATTGGGCCTGTTCGCACGTGCATCGGATGCCGGAAGCAAGGCTCCCGGTCCGAGCTTGTCCGGCTCGTCGCCCAAGGCAGCGGTTCGTCCGCCGTCCTGGTGGATGAACGACGCCGGATGGCCGGCAGGGGTGCGTGGCTGCACCCCAGCGAAAAGTGCTTGGCATTGGCAATCAAGCGGCGTGCTTTCGGCAGGGCCCTCGCGGGTGCTGCCGACACCAGCGCCGTCGAACGCTACCTGATGCCAGACACGCCACTTGTGGAGGCTACGGCCGCCACGGGAAAACCGTCCAAACCTGAAAGCGGGTCAGAAAACTGATGGAAACCCGATGAGTTCCCAGCGATGAGTGCGTAACGATGACAACTTTGTTGCGCTCTGCAATGGGCCTTTCAGTCGCGCTAGCGGCAGGGGCCCGCAGTAAGAAGTAGACGGTTCGTGCCTGGCTCGGTGCGGACCGAGACAGGAGAAATGTGGCCAAGGTCCGCGTACATGAGCTCGCCAAAGAGCTCGGTATTACTTCCAAAGATGCAGTAACAAAACTGCAGGAATTGGGCGAATTCGTTCGCTCTGCCTCTTCAACCATTGAGGCCCCCGTCGTGAAGAAGCTTCGCGACGCCTACCCGGGTGCCGGCGCTCCGAAGGCACCCGCACCCGCAGCAGCCCCCAAGGCTCCCGCAGCATCCCGTCCCGCCGCCCCGGCTCCGGGACCAGCAGCACCGAAGGCTCCGGCGCCGGCGCCTGCAACTCCGGCGGCTCCCGCCCCGGCAGCACCTGCTCCGGCAGCCCCCGTGGCTCCCGCGGCATCCACCCCGGTTTCGGCCAAGCCCGGCGCCCGTCCTGCCCCCAAGGCAGAAACTCCGGCTCCGGCGCGTCAAGGCGGCCAGGCTCCTCGCCCCGGCGGTCCCCGTCCGGGCAACAACCCGTTTGCTACGTCACAGGGCATGCCCCGTGGCCGTGGTGGCGACGGAGACCGTCCGCCGCGTCCGGGTAACAATCCGTTCGCGCCGTCACAGGGCATGCCCCGTGGCGAACGCCGTAACGACGGCGAACGTCCCGGTGGCCCCCGTCCCGCAGCTGGTGCAGGCGGTCCCCGTCCCGCAGCCGGTACCGGCGGTCCGCGTCCGGGCGCTCCGCGTCCCGGTGCACCTCGTCCGGGCGCACCGCGTCCCGCTGGCGGTCCCGGTGCAGGAAACCGTCCTACTCCGGGCATGATGCCCAACCGCACTGAGCGTCCGGCTCCCGGTGGCGCAGGCCGTCCGGGTGGCGCAGGCCGTCCCGGTGGCGGACCCGGTCGTCCCGGTGGCGCACCTGGTGCAGGTACCGGTGGCGGTGCTCCCGCCGGCGGTGGCTTCGGCAAGGGTGGCCGCGGTCGCGGTGGCACCCAGGGTGCCTTCGGCAAGGGCGGCGCCGGTCGTGGCAAGCAGCGTAAGTCGAAGCGTGCAAAGCGCCAGGAATTGGAGCAGATGAGTGCTCCGTCGCTGGGCGGCGTATCGGTACCCCGCGGTGACGGCGAGACCATCATCCGCCTGCGTCGTGGCTCGTCCATCACGGACTTTGCCGAGAAGATCGATGCAAACCCCGCGTCGCTGGTGACCGTGCTGTTCCACCTCGGTGAAATGGCGACGGCAACGCAGTCCCTCGACGAAGACACCTTTGGCCTGCTTGGTGCCGAACTTGGCTACAAGCTCCAGGTTGTTTCCCCTGAGGATGAAGAGCGCGAGCTGCTGGATCAGTTCGACATCAACATCCAGGACGAACTCGACGCCGAAGGTGACGACGTTCTCGAGGCACGCGCACCGGTTGTTACCGTCATGGGTCACGTTGACCACGGTAAGACCCGCCTGTTGGACGCCATCCGCAACTCGAACGTTGTGGCCGGCGAGCACGGTGGCATCACCCAGCACATCGGTGCTTACCAGATCAGCCACGTCCACGAGGGCACGGCCCGCGACATCACCTTCATTGACACCCCCGGTCACGAGGCCTTCACGGCCATGCGTGCACGTGGTGCCAAGGTCACTGACATCGCGATCCTGGTTGTTGCAGCCGACGACGGCGTTATGCCGCAGACGGTGGAAGCACTCAACCACGCACAGGCAGCCAACGTGCCGATCGTCGTCGCAGTGAACAAGATCGACAAGGAAGGCGCCAACCCTGACAAGGTCAAGGGCCAGCTGACCGAGTACGGCCTGGTTCCGGAAGAATACGGTGGCGACACCATGTTCGTTGAGGTCTCTGCCCGCCAGAACCTCAATATCGACGAACTGATCGACGCCGTCCTGCTGACGGCCGACGCCGCCCTGGACCTGCGCGCCAACCCGGACAAGGACGCTCGAGGCATTGCCATCGAAGCGAACCTGGACAAGGGCCGCGGTGCAGTTGCCACCGTCCTGGTTCAGTCCGGAACGTTGGCAGTGGGCGACACGATCGTGGCCGGTACGGCTCACGGCCGCGTCCGCGCCATGTTCGACGAGAACGGCGAGGCACTCGATGTCGCACTGCCGTCCCGCCCGGTCCAGGTCCTCGGCCTGTCCAACGTGCCGCGTGCAGGTGACACCTTCCTGGTGACACCTGACGAGCGTACGGCCCGCCAGATCGCTGAGAAGCGTGAAGCTGCCGACCGCAACGCCGCACTGGCCAAGCGCCGCAAGCGCATCAGCCTGGAAGACTTTGACCAGGCCGTTGCCGAAGGCAAGATCGACACCCTCAACCTCATCCTCAAGGGTGACGTATCCGGTGCTGTTGAAGCCCTCGAAGACGCCTTGCTCAAGATCGACGTCGGAGACGACGACGTTCAGCTCCGTGTCATCCACCGCGGTGTGGGTGCCATCACGCAGAACGACGTCAACCTGGCCACGGTGGACAACGCCATCATCATTGGCTTCAACGTCAAGCCGGCCGAGCGCGTTGCTGAACTGGCTGACCGTGAAGGCGTCGACATGCGCTTCTACTCGGTCATCTACGCAGCAATCGATGACATTGAGATGGCTCTCAAGGGCATGCTCAAGCCGGAGTACGAAGAAGTCCAGCTCGGCACTGCCGAGGTCCGCGAAGTCTTCCGTTCCTCCAAGTTCGGCAACATCGCAGGCTCGATCGTCCGCACGGGCATCATCCGCCGTAACACCAAGGCACGTGTCAGCCGCGACGGTAAGGTCATCGGTGACAACCTCACCGTTGAGACGCTCAAGCGCTTCAAGGATGACGCCACCGAAGTCCGTACCGACTTCGAGTGTGGTATCGGTCTTGGCTCCTTCAACGACATCACTGAAGGCGACATCATCGAGACCTTCGAAATGCGCGAGAAGCCGCGCGTCTAGGTTCCGTTTAGAACGGGTCCGTCGGGTAGCCCCGGCGGACCCGTTCCGTCCCCGTTTCTACTTTCCAGGAGGAAGTCATGGCTGATCCCGCACGCGCTGCCAAGCTGGCACAGCGGATTAAGGTCGTAGTCGCTGAGGCCCTCGGTCGTCGGGTCAAGGATCCGCGCGTCGAGTCCATCACGGTCACCGACGCCCGCGTCACCAACGACCTTCAGCACGCCACCATTTATTACACCGTCTTCGGTGACGAGGTAGCCCACGCTGATGCTGCACGGGCGTTGGAAAAGGCCAAGGGTGTGCTGCGGCAGGAAGTCGGCCGCAACATCACCGTCCGGCTCACCCCGACGCTGGAGTTCGTCGCCGACCAGATTCCGGTCAACGCCTCAAACCTTGAGGAGTTGCTCCGCGAAGCCAAGCGTCGTGACGCCGAGGTGGCTGCTCTGGCAGCCAGCGCCAAGCACGCAGGCGAGTCAGACCCGTACAAGGGCGACTCCGCCGAGGATATCGACGAAGACGACTTCGACGAAGAGGACATTGACCTCTCCGGCGAGGACGACGTCGACGAAGACGCCAACCGCTAAACCTCTCTGTGGGTTTTTGTACAGCTAATGCCCCTAAGGAAACTTCTTAGGGGCATTAGCTGTACTCAAACTCGCTATGATCGGGAGCATGTCGGCGCACAGTGCTCAGCAACGTGATGAATACCTGAACCTGGCCATTCAACTGGCCGTGCAGAACGTTTCCGACGGCGGCGGCCCTTTCGGCGCCGTCGTGGTCACCGCGGACGGAGCGGTCCATGAGGGCGTGAATCGGGTGACCCGGGACCACGACCCCACAGCGCATGCGGAAGTGGTGGCGATCCGTCGGGCTGCGTCGGCAACACAGAAGTTCGACCTCAGCGGTGCCGTGCTCTATGCAAGCTGCGAGCCGTGCCCGCTATGCCTTTCGGCAACCCTGTGGGCCAGAATCGGGCACGTCTACTTCGCTGCAGATCGGCACGGCGCGGCCAGGGCAGGCTTCGATGACGCAGTGTTCTACGAATACTTCGCAGGGACCCGGCCTGAACTTCTCCCCGTGGAGCATGCTGAGTTGGCCGCTTCCGAGGACCCGTTCGAGGCGTGGAAGAACCATGTCCGCCGGACGGCTTACTAGAGCTACCGGGAACCTAAGCCTTGGCTGGGAGGCGGCTGACGCCGTCGAGCAGGTCTTGTTGGCTGCCACAGAGGGCGATCCTGATCCAGCCCTCACCAATCGAACCGAAGGCCGTGCCAGGGGCAAACGACACGCCCGACTCTGCCAGGAACTTACGCACCCAAGTCCGCACGTCCCCGCCACTCACGTGCGAAACGTCGGCCCATAGATAGAACGCTCCTTGCGCGCCGAGGAACGGAATCCCCTTGGCTTCGAGCACGGATGACGCCACGTCCCGGTTGCCGCGATAGTGCTCCCGCGCACTGGAAACGTAGTCCTGGGGACCGGTCAGCGCCGCCAACGCTGCGTACTGTGACGGTGAGGCCACGCAGGAAACGATCGCCTCCATGACGTTGTTCATCTTCTGCTCCATGCCGGGAGGACAGATCAGTGCCCCGATCCGAAGGCCCGTGAGTCCGTAGGTCTTGGACAGCGTGAGGGAAGTGAACACACGGGCCTCACCGGGGACCTCGCTGTCGAAGCGGGCCGGACTGACGTGCGGGACATCGAACGTGAAAGCCTCGTAGCACTCGTCTGAAATGATCCAGAGGTCGTGGCGGACGGCCAGTTCCACCAGTTGGCGCGTGGATTCCCCGCTCAGGACTGCACCCAAGGGATTGGAGGGCGAGTTCAGCATCAGGACCTTGGTTCGCGGCGTGATGAGTGCTTCGATGTCTTCGATGTGCGGCTGGAAATCGTTCCCGGGGTAGAGAGGATACTGCACCGGGACAGCATGCAGGAGCCTGCTGGTCATGGCAAACGTGGGGTATCCGGGGTTGGGGATGAGGATCTCGTCACCGGGGGAGAGGAGGAGGCTCATGGCAAAGTGCAGGCCTTGTTGGGCGCCGTCCACCACGTACACCCGCTCAGCGCCGATCTGCACTTGTTGCTGTTCCCGGAAGCGGGCGGCGAACGCTTCCCGAAGGGCGGGAATCCCGGCGTTCGGTGTGTAGTTGGTCTCATCCCTGTCCAGGCAGGCAATTCCGGCGTCGAGGATATGGCGCGGCAGGGCAAACCCTGGCTCGCCGATGCTGAGGACGATCGCACCGGGGGTCGCCCAGGCGGCCTCGGTGATTTCACGGATCTGGTTCACAGGGACGTCGCGGACGTGCGCGGCAAGCTCAGGCATGGGAGCCATCCTAGCCACCCATATACTGGTAAGCGTGCTTTCTGGACTGGTAATCGTTGACAAACCGCAGGGATGGACCAGCCACGATGTGGTTGGCCGGATGCGGAGGCTGGCTGGTACCCGGAAAGTGGGGCACGCAGGGACGCTGGATCCTATGGCTACCGGCGTTCTGGTGCTCGGCATCAACAAGGCAACACGCCTGCTGACCTACATTGTTGGCACGTCAAAGACCTATACCGCCACCATCAGGCTCGGCGAAACCACCATCACCGATGACGCCGAAGGCGACGTCACGGAGGCCCGCAGCGCCGCGGATGTCACCGACGACGCCATCGCCGCCGGTGTTGCCGCGCTGACCGGCCCCATCCAGCAGGTGCCCAGCAGTGTCAGCGCCATCAAGGTCAACGGCGAACGCTCCTATGCCCGTGTCCGCTCAGGAGAAGAGGTCAAGCTCGCTGCCCGCCCGGTGACCATCCACCGCTTCGATATCCACGGCATCAAAAGGATCGACGCCGGACGGGTGGTTGACGTTGATGTCACCGTGGAATGTTCTTCCGGAACGTACATCAGGGCTCTGGCACGCGACCTCGGCAAGGATTTGGGCGTCGGAGGTCATCTGACGGCACTCCGCAGGACCAAGGTGGGCCCCTACTCCTTGGACCAGGCCCGCACCCTGGAAGAGTTGGCGGAGGAGCTTGAAGTCCTGGAAATGTCCCTCGCCGCCCGTGCTCTCATGCCCAACCGGGAACTGAGCGAGGAAGAAACCACGGAAATCTCCTTCGGCCGCAGAATCGCTGCCGGCCCGGGCACAGGGACCCCGGAGGCCGCGACGGCCGAGAATCCCGCAGCGGCCTTCGCGCCGTCGGGAGAGTTGGTAGCTCTGCTGGCTGACTCCGGGAGCTTTGCGAAGCCGGTGCTGGTCTTTGCGCCTGGAACCGGGACAGGTCAGGCGAAGTAGGCATGGACGGATACTTCTACGCCATCCTGATTGTTGGATTGGTGTCCACCATCATGTGCGTTGTGGCTGGAATCATGAAGAAGGCCCCCAACGATCCCACCATCTTCTCCGTGCTCGCCGTTGAGCTGGTGCTGGTGGTGTACTTGGTGGGTTCGATTGTGCGCGTAGCCTTGGGCGAACAGATTGCCGGTGAAGCGTGGGAATTCTGGGGCTATTTGATCACGGCGCTGATGATCCCGTTGGGGGCAGTCTATTGGGCCATTCTTGAACGAACCCGCTGGAGCAATTTCGTCCTCGCGGCCGTGGGTGTCACGGTGCTTGTGATGGGTGCCCGCATGAACCAGATCTGGTACTGACATGAAGGAAGAACACAACGTGACTGGAACCGAGACAAACTCTGCGAGCCAGCGGCAGCAGCAGAAGGACACCCGGAACACGGGTCCGGGACGCCTTCTCATCGCCGTGTACGCCGTCTTCGCGTTGTCGGCGACCGCTCGCGCCGGCTACCAGATCGCCACCAAGTTCGCCGAAGCCCCGCTGGCGCACATCCTGTCCGCGTTCGCCGCCGTCGTCTACATCGTGGCCACCATTTCCCTGGCAAAGCCGGGCCGCACCTGGTTCAAGGTCTCCGTAGCCGCAGTGCTCACGGAGCTTGTAGGTGTGCTGGTGGTGGGAGCGATCAGCCTCTTTGATCCTGTGGCGTTCCCGCACGACACCGTGTGGTCCTTGTTCGGGCGGGGTTATGGCTTCGTGCCGCTGGTCCTCCCGATTCTGGGACTCCTGTGGCTCAACAAGCGCCGGCCGTCCTGAGCCCACTGCCCTTGCGGGTAACCTTAGAATGTTCCGGCGCCGGAAGGCTGCCGGGCGGAACGAATATCTGCAGTAAAAGGCGAGGTTGATGGTCCACATCTGGAACGATCCCACTGAAGTCCCCCAGGACTTCGGACCTGCTGTCGTTACCCTAGGGAACTTTGACGGCGTTCATCGCGGCCACCAGCATGTCCTCGAGCAACTGACCGATACCGCCAAGCGGCACAACATTCCGTCAGTCGCCGTGACCTTTGATCCGCATCCTGCCCAGGTTCACCGGCCGGAGTCCGCTCCAGAGCTGATCATGGGGCTGGAGGACAAACTCGATGCCCTGGCGGAGACCGGCGTCGATGCCGTGCTGGTCATGAAGTACACCCTTGACCTCGCGGCCATGACACCTGGTGAGTTTGTCCGCGGCGTTCTCCTTGAAGGACTCCACGCGGCACACGTGGTTGTAGGCCACGATCTCCGTTTTGGTGCCGGGAATGTTGGGGATGTAGTCACCATGCAGGAGTTGGGTGAAGAACTCGGCTTCGGTGTGCAGGTAGTCAACGAGTATGGGGCGGGAGGCTTCCCGGTTCACGACGACGGCGACACCGACCGCCGCTGTTCTTCCACCTGGGTGCGGGAAGCCTTGTCCGAAGGTGACGTGGTGACTGCGGCTGCCGTGCTTGGCCGACCTCACCGCATGCGGGGCGAAGTGGTCCATGGCGCTGCCCGCGGACGCGATCTTGGCTTCCCAACAGCAAATCTTTCCCATGACTCCACGGGGTATGTTCCCGCGGATGGCATCTACGCGGGATGGTTGATCGATCAGTCCGGTACCCGCTGGCCCGCAGCCATCTCTGTTGGTTCCAACCCCACTTTCGATGGCGTGAGCCGACAGGTGGAGGCGCATGTGATCGACCGCCCCGAGGAGAACGTAGAGGACTTCGATCTCTACGGCCAGACCGTCGCTGTCGAATTCACGCAACGGCTCCGTGGCATGGTGGCTTACCGGGGACCGGAGGCATTGGTCGAACAAATGTGCTTGGACGTAGCCCAAGCACACGAGCTCCTGGCCGGGCGCTAAGGGCGTTTTCGACAACACCGCTGACCTGCCGGTAAACTGATGAGTGGATCCGGCTGCAGTCCGTGGCGGCTGGACCTGTTTTTGTGTGCGGCAACGTACCAAGGGCAACCCGTCAGCGAGGCGCTGCACCGGGAGGCACGGCACAACTCTAGGAGTTCACGTGGCACTTGACGCCGCTGTAAAGCAGTCCATCATCAAGGAATACGCAACCTCTGAAGGCGACACCGGTTCGCCCGAGGTCCAGGTTGCAGTCCTGACCCAGCGGATCAAGGATCTGACTGAGCACATGAAGGAGCACAGGCACGACTTCCACACCCAGCGCGGTTTGCTGGCCATGGTTGGTCGTCGCAAGCGCATGCTTTCCTACCTGAAGAACACTGACATTGCCCGCTACCGTGCGCTCATCGAGCGTCTCGGCCTGCGCCGCTAGTCTGCCTTTAGGGGCGGCCCGCTCCTAACCGGAACGGGCCGCCTTCTTCACCAACAACTAAAAACAGGAATCAACCGCATCGCGCATTCGCGGTCCTCGGTAGTGATTCCCGGGAAGGTCATCTGTGGTGATGACGCCCGTGGATCTCGATCGATGACCGGGTGTCGTACAGGCCAGGAAAAAAGAAGAGGCCTGGGTTGATGCGGTGGACTTCCGCTAACAGAAACGGAGGTGACTCTCTATGGAGGGTCCCGAAATCCAGTTCTCCGAAGCCATCATCGACAACGGCCGTTTTGGCAAGCGTGTCATTCGCTTCGAAACCGGTCGCCTCGCCAAGCAGGCAGCCGGCGCCTCGATGGTCTACATCGACGAAGACACCGCGCTGCTCTCAGCAACCACCGCAGGCAAGCAGCCGCGCGAAGGTTTCGACTTCTTCCCGCTGACGGTTGATGTCGAAGAGCGTATGTACGCTGCCGGACGTATCCCGGGCTCGTTCTTCCGCCGCGAAGGCCGCCCGTCCACGGAAGCCATCCTGGCTTGCCGCCTCATGGACCGTCCGCTGCGTCCTGCATTCGTCAAGGGCCTGCGCAACGAAGTCCAGATCGTCGTCACCGTTCTGGCGATCAACCCGGATGAGCTCTACGACGTCGTCGCCATCAACGCGTCCTCGATGTCCACCCAGCTCTCCGGCCTCCCGTTCTCCGGCCCGATCGGTGGCGTTCGCGTCGCCCTCATCGCCGATGAGCAGGGTTCGCAGTGGGTTGCCTTCCCCAAGCACTCCCAGCTGGAGAACGCCGTGTTCAACATGGTTGTTGCCGGCCGCATTGCTGGTGACGATGTCGCCATCATGATGGTTGAAGCCGAAGCCACGGACAACTCCTGGAACCTCATCAAGGAACAGGGCGCAACCGCTCCTACCGAAGAGGTTGTTTCCGAGGGCCTCGAGGCTGCCAAGCCGTTCATCAAGGCTCTGTGCGAAGCTCAGGCAGACCTGGCAGCACGCGCGGCCAAGCCGACTGTCGAATTCCCGGTCTTCCTCGATTACCAGGATGACGTCTACGCCGCTGTTGAAGCCGCTGCCGCTGACAAGCTGGCCGCTGTCTTCCAGATCGCTGACAAGCAGGACCGCGACAACGCCTCAGACGAGCTCAAGGACGAGGTTCTTGGTGCACTTGCCGGCCAGTTCGAAGGCCGCGAAAAGGAACTGTCCGCAGCTTTCCGCTCGGTCACCAAGCACGTTGTCCGCCAGCGCATCCTCAAGGACCAGGTCCGCATCGACGGCCGTGGCCTGACCGATATCCGCCAGCTGACCGCCGAGGTAGAGGTTCTGCCCCGCGTTCACGGTTCCGCAATCTTCGAACGCGGCGAAACCCAGATCATGGGCGTCACCACGCTGAACATGCTCAAGATGGAACAGCAGATCGACTCGTTGTCGCCGGTAACGCGCAAGCGCTACATGCACAACTACAACTTCCCGCCGTACTCCACCGGTGAGACGGGCCGCGTCGGTTCCCCGAAGCGCCGCGAAATCGGCCACGGTGCTCTCGCAGAGCGCGCACTGGTTCCGGTTCTGCCCACCCGCGAAGAGTTCCCGTACGCCATCCGCCAGGTATCCGAAGCCCTCGGATCCAACGGTTCGACGTCCATGGGTTCGGTCTGTGCTTCGACGCTCTCCATGCTCAACGCTGGTGTGCCGCTGAAGGCCGCCGTTGCCGGTATCGCCATGGGCCTGGTTTCCGACCAGGTTGACGGTCAGACCCGCTACGCCGCCCTCACCGACATCCTCGGCGCCGAAGATGCTTTCGGCGACATGGACTTCAAGGTAGCCGGTACTTCCGAGTTCGTTACGGCCATCCAGCTGGACACCAAGCTGGACGGCATCCCCGCTTCGGTACTGGCAGCAGCCCTGAAGCAGGCCCGCGAAGCCCGCCTCCACATCCTCGAGGTCATCAACGCAGCGATCGACACCCCGGACGAGCTCTCCGAGTTCGCACCCCGCGTCATCGCCGTCAAGATCCCCGTTGACAAAATCGGCGAGGTCATCGGCCCCAAGGGCAAGATGATCAACCAGATCCAGGAAGACACTGGCGCGGACATCTCCATCGAAGATGACGGCACGGTCTACATCGGCGCCACCAACGGCCCGTCTGCTGATGCAGCACGTTCCGCGATCAACGCCATCGCCAACCCGCAGGTTCCGGAAATCGGTGAGCGCTACTTGGGTACGGTCGTCAAGACCACCACCTTCGGCGCCTTCGTTTCCTTGACCCCGGGCAAGGACGGCCTGCTGCACATCTCCGAGCTCCGCAAGCTGGCCAACGGCAAGCGTGTGGATAACGTTGATGACGTCGTCTCCGTGGGCCAGAAGGTCCAGGTCGAGATCACCAAGATCGATGACCGCGGAAAGCTCTCCCTCTCCCCGGTTGTTGCCGAGGAAGAAGGCGCAGCCTCCGAGGATGCTCCGGCCGAGGCCGCAGAAGCGTCCGCAGAGTAGTCTGTAAGCAGTACACCCGGCGGGGCCGGTGGGCTTGAAAAAGCTCCACCGGCCCTTCCGGCCTTAACCTGAAAGGCCTTAATGACTGTCGTACCCTTGCCGCTGGAGCAGACCCTTCCGGGTGGCGAATTGATCCATGGTGCCGAAGGCGGTTCCGTGGTGCGCCGCTCCGTCCTTCCGGGCGGCGTACGCGTCCTGACCGAGGCTATGCCTGGCCAGCGCTCGGCCACCATTGGTTTCTGGGTGGCAGTGGGTTCGCGCGATGAGGCGGACGGCCAGCATGGTTCCACACACTTCCTTGAGCATTTGCTGTTCAAGGGCACCAAGAAGCGCACGGCCCTGGAGATCGCGTCCGCCTTCGACGAAGTAGGCGGCGAATCCAATGCCGCGACGGCCAAGGAAAGCACGTGCTACTTCGCAAGGGTCCTGGACACGGACCTTCCCATGGCCATAGATGTCATTGCCGACATGATCACGGGTGCGGTCCTTGACCCCGCCGAGCTGGAGCAGGAACGCGACGTCATCCTTGAAGAAATCGCCATGGACAGCGATGACCCCACGGACGTAGCGCATGAGAAATTCGTCGAAGCCGTGCTGGGCAAGCACCCATTGGCCCGCCCCATTGGCGGAACTCCCGGTGCCATCAAGGCTGTAGCCAGGGACTCCGTATGGGAGCACTACCAGCGGTACTACCGTCCGGAAGAACTTGTCATCACCGCGGCGGGTGGCTTGGACCATGACGTCGTCTGCGAGCTGGTTCTTGATGCCCTGAAGTCTGCCGGCTGGCAGTTGGATGCTGATGCGGCCCCCGTCAAGCGCCGTGGGACCGAACGGGCGGTCATCACCGGGACTGCGGGCCTCCACGTTGTCAAACGCCCGGTGGAGCAGGCGAACATCATTATGGGTTGCCCCACGATTGTGGCCACCGACGACCGCCGCTTTGTGATGAGCGTTCTCAACGCCGTTCTCGGTGGAGGTATGTCCTCCAGGCTGTTTCAGGAGATCCGTGAGAAGCGGGGCCTGGTGTACTCCACGTACTCTTTCACCGCCGCCTACGCTGACGCCGGATACTTCGGCATGTATGCCGGATGCACCCCTTCCAAGGTCCGGCAGGTGCTTGACCTCCTTGGCGCGGAGCTGGAGAAGCTGGCCAAGGACGGCATCACGGAAGAAGAGCTCAGGAAGGCCGTGGGCCAACTCAGCGGGGGAATCGTCCTTGCCCTTGAGGACACGGGCTCGCGGATGTCACGGCTGGGCCGGGCAGAACTCGTATCCGGGGAATTCCAGGACATTGACCAGACTCTTGCCCGGATTCAGGCTGTCACGGTGGAGGAAGTGCAGGATTTGGCCCGCGAGCTCGCAGAGGCGCCCCGCACCATCACCGTCGTCGGACCGTTCGAGGAAACCGAGACTTTCGGCCTCTAGGTTCCCGTCCACAATCTCTGGACTCACGCACTGTGAACAGGGCAGCATGATCACACGGTGATGATGCTGCCCTGATGACTTTGGAGACGTGATGGATTTGCCCTCAAACGGCCAAGCTGCTGAGATGTTGCAAGACTTCATTGGCCATTGGCGGGGCATCACGGAAATTGCCGCGTCCCCGTGGGGAAACGCCAGGACAGCTGAAGCTGAGGTGGTCTTTTCCAAAGCGGCCGGCGGCTACGCCGTAGTTCAGAGCTATCGGCACCGGGAACCTGACGGCGCACATTTTGAGGGGCACGGTATGTTCACTGTTGATCGCGATCATGGTGACACGCTCTGGTATTACGTGGACAGCATGGGACGGCCGCCAGCCAGTCCCGTCCGCGGGTCATGGAGTGCGGGCACGTTGACCCTGGACCGGCGAACAGGCGACGGGGTAGCCAGGCATACGTTCCGCGTCGAAGATGGAGTACTGGTGCACACGGCCGACTTGCGGCTTGAAGGCACGTCTGACTTCAGTCCCTTGCTGAAAAGCGTCTTCCGGAAAGTCTGAACACGGACTGGTCCTAACCTCCGGCGAACGGGGGCAGGACATCGATGACGTCCTGCGGGCCAAGCGGGGCTTTGTGGTCGCGAACCGCCACCTCGTTACGGAGAAAACTGCTGCGGGCAACAATGCGGGCCAGAGACGGCGTGCCTTCGGGAGGCTGTGGACGTTCGACGGCGAGGGCAGCTTCCAGCAGCGCCTCCAGGCTGGTCCCTTCCGGCAAATGATGGACTTCTTCTTCGACTCCTGCCGCCGAGCGTGCGGCGGCGAAGTAACGGACAAGCAAGGGTTCAGCCTCCGATTGCGCTCATGCTGCGGTCCGGCTGGACGAAGTCCGCTGCGCCGAGACCGGTGTGGTCCATGCCGTGTGCCTTGGGCTTGATCCACATGGCATCCTGCCACCGCTGGGCAAGTTGGTCGTCCGTGGCCCCTTCGCGCAGCAGGCCCAAAAGATCGAATTCTTCGCGGGAAAACAGACAGCTCATGATCTTGCCCTCTGCGGTAATACGCGTTCTAAGGCAGTCGGAGCAGAAGGGCTCGGTCACCGAGGCGATGATGCCGACTGTACCGAGGACCGGACCGGTGGCAGCATCGGTTGCCGGGTCCCGGCGTCGTACTTCAAAGCGCTCCGCGGGGGCGCCGTCGCGATCACGGGAATCCGCGCCGAGGACGTAGTCGCGGGACAGAAGGCCGCGGATTTCTGCTGCCGTGATCATGTTGCGCCGGGTCCACCCATGATCGGCGTCCAAGGGCATCTGTTCGATGAAGCGCAGTTCGTAGCCGCGGCCCAACGCCCACGCCAGAAGGTCCGGTGATTCGGCATCGTTGATGCCACGCATCAGCACGGCGTTCAGTTTCACCGGTCCCAGTCCGGCTGCCCAAGCGGCATCAACTCCCGCCAGCACGCGATCCAGGAACGGGCGGCGTGTGAGCTTGGTGAACGTCTCCTCGTGCAGCGAGTCCAGTGAGACGTTGATCCGGGTCAAGCCTGCGGCCTTCAGTGCGGCCGCCTTCTTGTCCAACCCCACGCCGTTGGTGGTCATGGAGATGGGGAGCTCCGGGTGGTTGCTTCGAATGCCGGAAATGATATCCACGAGGTCAGCGCGGACCAATGGCTCGCCACCGGTGAGGCGAAGTTCCCGCACACCCAGGGATGTCACGCCAAGGCGCACAATGCGGATGATTTCATCCTTGGTCATCACGGCCTGCTTGGATAACCATTCCAGTCCCTCGGCCGGCATGCAGTAGGTGCAGCGCAGGTTGCATTTGTCCGTCAAGGAGAGCCGCATGTCCGTGGCCCGCCGGCCGTAACGGTCCCACAGTCCTGCGGGCGTGTCCGCAGGACGCGGGGGCGGTACCCCGACGCCACCTACAGTGCTGCCCGAAGGGGGCACCGGCATGCCAAGCTGAACACTCATAAAATCAGGCTACGCCACAGTGTCCGGATCAGTGACACCAGTTACAGTCATACACTTCTTACGGATTCCATACACTTGAGCCCCCGGCGCCAGGATCGGGTGCTCAACGCCGTCCACAAACCTATGCTGAAAGCGTGACCACACATACGGCATCATCATTCGCGGAGCCCGGGAACCGCCGCATACTCCTGGTGGAGGACGAGCAGACCATTGCCGATGTGGTCCGTGACTACCTGCTGAAGGCAGGATTCCAAGTGGATATGGCGGGGGATGGCTTCTCTGCCCTCAGCGTCGCAGCGTCACGTCGGCCCGACTTGGTGATCCTGGACCGTATGTTGCCGGGACTGGACGGCGTTGAAGTGTGCAGGCGCTTGAGGCTGACCATGAGCGTGCCCATCATCATGGTCACGGCGCTGGGTACCGAGGACGACCGGATCCTGGGGTTGGAAATGGGAGCGGATGACTACGTCACCAAGCCCTTCTCGCCCCGGGAGCTGGTGCTCCGGGTCAAATCTGTACTGCGCAGGAGCGTCAAGGAGTTCGCCCCTGAGCCACCCGTTGAAGCCGCTGGCCTTGAACTTGACCCCGGGTCCCGGACGGTCACCCACGGCGGATCCCACCTGGCTCTCACGGTCCGCGAGTTCGATCTCCTCGCGTTTCTGATGCGCAGGCCCAACCAGGTCTTCAGCCGGGAGGAACTCATCAAGGCAGTGTGGGGTTGGGACTTCGGCGATCTCTCCACTGTCACGGTCCACGTCCGTCGTTTGAGGGAGAAGATCGAAAGCAACCCCACCAAGCCCCAACTGATCAAAACTGTCTGGGGCGTTGGGTACCGCTTCGATGACACAGGAGGTGGGCATGGAAAGCAGTGAACTCTGGACCATCCTCGCCTGGGTCCTGTTCTGGGCTGTCCTCATCGGCGCCACCACCTTGCTGCTCCTCCGGCTGCTTCGCCGCGCCTCGGTGCTTGCCCAAATCTGCCTGGTAGTGGTGGCCACGGTTGCTGTCTTGGTGGCGGGCATGGTCAGTGCCTTCAATGCCATGTTCATCTCCGCCAGGGACCTGGAGGTCATGTGGTACATCCTGGCCATGGCCTCCGTGGTGGCCGTCGCCTTGTCCCTCATGCTCGGTGCCGGTGTCTCCCGGAACGCGGCCCGATTGGTGGACGCGGCCCGGCGGCTTGGCCGGGGTGAAACCTTGGACAGTGGGGTTGGTGAGGGGCGGGGGAGCGCTCCCGCCATGACCTCCGAACTGGCTGAACTTGCCCAGGAGCTTGAGGCAAGCAGCCGGAGCCTTGCCGAGTCCAGGGAACGGGAAGCCGCCATCGAGACGGCGCGGCGCGAACTCGTGTCCTGGATTTCGCACGACCTCCGCACACCCCTTGCCAGCATGCGCGCCATGACCGAAGCACTTGAGGATGGCATGGCATCGGATGTTCCCGGCTACTACCGGAAGATCATCGGCCAGACAGAACAGATGACGGCCATGGTCAACGACCTCTTGGAACTGTCCAAGATCCAGGCAGGCAGTCTCCGCCTTCGCGCTGAACCTTTGGATCTGTACGACCTCGTCAGCGATGCTTTGGCGGACCTTGCCCCTTTGGCCTCGAAGCGCGGAATAAGGCTCGACGGCGGCGGGGACCGCGAATGCATGGCCGTCGCCGATGGGCCAAGCCTGGCACGTGCCGTCCGGAACATCCTGCTGAACGCCATTATTTACAGCCGTCCTGATACTGAGGTCCACGTCAGCGTCGGCCGCGACAACGGGAACGCCGTCGTTGCCGTCCAGGACCACTGCGGAGGTATCCCTGACGAGGACCTTCCACACTTGTTCCAGACGGGGTGGCAGAAGGATCCCGCGCGCGGCACCGCGGAAGGGCTGCAGGGCAGTTACAGCGGCGCCGGAATCGGACTCAGCATGGTGGCGGGCATCGTCAAGGCCCACGGCGGGTGGGTCACCGTGAACAACGTCGACGCCGGATGCCGCTTTGCGCTGTCACTGCCGGCTGGATTGCTCCCGCCGTCTTCCCTGCCGGGAGAAAGCCTCCCGCCTGCTTTAGCCGATGACCGCCACGGAGGCACATCATGAGCACGCCTGTACGCAATGTGGCCACAACGCGGCGAACCATGGGCAGGCCCGCTCTCTGGGCAGCCGGCTCCGGCCTGGCCGCCGGGGCGGCCGGAATCGCGGCGGGAGAGCTCATCGCTGGTCTCCTGAGCCCGCTGGTGTCGCCGGTGACAGCCTTGGGAGGAGCTGTGATCGATGCGGTGCCGCCGGGGGTCAAGGACCTGGCAGTGCAGTTGTTTGGTACGGCCGACAAGATCGTGTTGATTGCTTCCATCGGAGTCGTCGCGGGCTTCCTCGCGGCCATAGCCGGCGTTCTGGAGCGTCGCCGGACCGGGTGGGGGCTGGTACTCGCCGGCTTGGCAGGCGCCGCAGGGCTGACCGCCGTCGTGACCCGTGCGCAGGCCGGTCCGCAAGCGGCGCTCGCACCGATCGCGGCGGCAGTGGTCACCATGTTGCTGTTGCGGGCACTGATCCGCCGGCTGACCACCTGGGCGCCGTCCCATGGCAGGCCCCCGCAGCAGGATGGCGAACCTGCGCCCCTGGCCAGACGGAGTTTCCTCAATGCCATCGCGGGAACCTCCATCGCGGCTGTGGTTGCAGGAACAGTCACCGTTGTCCTCACCCGGGCAACTGCTGTGGCGTCTGGGTTCCGGGGTTCCATGACACTCCCGGCACCGTCCGCAGCGCCGCAGGCCATCCCCGCGGGTGCCTCCCTTGCTCTGGACGGCATCAGCCCCTTGGTAACTCCGAATGCCGATTTCTACAGGATTGATACCGCCCTGACGGTTCCTGCAATAGACCCGCCTGCCTGGAAGCTCAAAGTCACCGGAATGGTGGAGCAGGAGATCGAACTTGACTTCGCCACCCTCCTCGCCAAGCCCATGACGGAGCGGCACATCACCATCGCCTGCGTGTCCAACAACGTCGGTGGCGACCTCATCGGCAATGCACGGTGGCTCGGTTGGCCTGTGCGGGAACTCCTGGCCATGGCACGGCCGCAGGCAGGCGCTGACATGGTGTTGTCCACCAGTAATGACGGCTGGACGGCCAGTACGCCGCTGGAAGCCCTGGCGGACGACAGGGACGCACTCCTGGCGATAGGCATGAACGGTGAACCGCTGCCACTGGAACACGGCTTCCCCGTCCGGATGATCGTGCCGGGACTCTACGGTTTCGTCTCGGCCACCAAATGGCTCACGGAACTGAAAGTGACGCGCTTCGCGGACGACGTCGCTTACTGGACTCCCCGAGGCTGGAGCGACCATGGGCCCATCAAAACGCAGTCCCGGATCGACGTGCCCCGCAATGGGCGGACCGTCCAGGCCGGCACAGTGCAATTCGGTGGCGTGGCGTGGGCCCAGCACAGGGGCATCACCCGAGTGGAACTTCGGGTCAACCGCGGACCATGGCAGCAGGCCACGCTCGCAAGCCCCATCTCCACAGACACCTGGTACCAGTGGCAGCTCGGCCTGGACCTCAGCTCCGGTGACTACGAAATCCAGGTCCGGGCCACCGACTCCACCGGCCAACCACAGACCGAGGACAAGGCCCCGGTAGCCCCTGATGGCGCAACGGGCTACCACACCATCAGCGTCAAGGTGGGCTGAGGACCTACTCTGGGTACGTCCGGATTTTTCCCGGAAGCAAACGTATCCACAGGAGGATGTCCGTGCCCCGATCTGTTGCAGCCCATCGCCAGGCCGTGGTGGAACTGCTCACCACTGCGATGGCCGCCAAGGGCACTGTCCACCTGCCTTTGCTCGAAGCGCTGGGGCGTGTACTCGCCGTCGACCTTGACGCGCCCGTCTCCCTGCCGCCGTTCGCCAATTCCCAGATGGACGGCTTTGCCGTGCGCTCAGCAGACATTCCCGACGCCGGTGCGGAGCTCCGGGTGGCGGCGCCAGTTGCCGCAGGTAGCCTGCCGGCAGAGCTGAAAGCCGGCTTCGCCGCCCCTATTATGACTGGAGCCATGATTCCGGAGGGGGCCGATGCCGTCGTTCCCATCGAGAAGGCGACTCCCGACTCTTTCCCGGCCGCCACAGCCAGGGACGCGGTGGTAGATCTTCCCGCCGTCGCTCCCGGTACCTACGTACGGAACCGGGGCAGCGACATCGAAGAGGGCGTACGGGCACTGGCCGCCGGGACTCTCCTTGGACCGGCACAGCTCGGCCTGTTGGCTGCCCTCGGTCTGACTGACGTCGCAGTCCGGGAATCCATCCGTGTCCTCTTGGTCACCACCGGGGACGAGGTAGTGGAGCCCGGGCACGAACTGACGCCCGGCAAAATCTACGATTCCAACGGAACGCTCCTTGAAGCCTCCATGCGCCAGGCTGGCCTCGACGTGCTCCGGACGGGCATTTCCGATGACGATCCCGCCAGCCTCCTTGAAGTACTGCACCGTTACACCCGGGACGCGGAGAGCCCCGTTGACGTCATTGTGACCACCGGGGGAGTGAGCAAAGGCGCCTACGAAGTGGTCCGCCAGGCCATGTCCGGCCATCCGGTCGATTTCCTGCCAGTGGCAATGCAACCCGGCGGCCCGCAGGGTTTGGGCACCTTCAACGACGTGCCGTTCCTTGGTTTTCCCGGAAATCCCGTGAGCTGCCTCGTTTCCTTCGAGATGTTCCTGAGGCCTGCCCTTTCGCAGGTGTACGGGGCTCCCGCGCCCCGGCCCATTCACACCGCCCGTCTTGACGAACCCCTGACGTCGCCCGATGGGAAGCACCAAGTACGCCGGGGCAGCCTCGGTGTCGACGGCATCCTGCGCATGGAAGGTGGAGCCGGCTCGCACCTGGTCCACGCTTTGGCCCGCGCCAACGCCCTGGTCCAGATCCCCAGCGGCGTCACGGAACTCGCCGGGGGAGCTGAAGTGGAAGTATGGATGCTGTGAACCAAACTCCAGAAACTTCCAGTGGCCTGACCCACCTCAGGCAGGATGGCACCGCGCAGATGGTGGATGTCTCTGACAAAGCCGTCACCAGCCGCGAAGCCACTGCCACCGCAACCGTCCGCAGCACGCCCACCGTGCTGGCCCTGCTGGGCGCGGGTGAGCTGCCCAAGGGCGATGCGCTCGCCGTTGCGCGGGTCGCGGGGATCATGGCGGCAAAGAAGACTCCGGAGCTGATTCCGCTCTGCCACCCATTGCCGATCTCCAAGGTCACCGTTGATTTCGAACTGGGCGTCGACTCGGTAGGAGTCCTGGCCACCGTGAAAACCCGGGGCGTCACAGGCGTCGAAATGGAAGCACTGACGGCAGCGTCGGTAGCGGCCCTCAGCGTCTATGACATGATCAAGGCCGTGGACAAGCATGCCGTGTTGACCGACATCCGGGTGCTGGCCAAAAGCGGCGGGAAAAGCGGGGACTGGGCACTGACCGGCGAAACCATGCCAGAGGAGGCCGGCGCATGAGCGCGTGCGAGCCGAACGCGCATGGGCCCCGGCAGGCCGGCGTCGTTATTGCGTCCACCCGGGCCGCGGCAGGCGTCTACGCCGATGAGACTGGCCCGATCATCCTCGATTGGCTCAACGAGCACGGCTTCGATACTTTCCCCACCATGGTGGTGCCGGATGGCGAACCGGTGGGAGCTGCCCTGAGGGCACTGCTGACGCAGCAACCCGCCGTGGTCATCACCAGCGGGGGAACGGGCCTCAGCCCGGATGACCGAACGCCGGAGATGACGCTGCCGCTCCTCGATCGCGAAATACCGGGCATCATGGAGGGCATCCGGCGTGCCGGCACCGCCAAGACCCCCATGGCCATGTTGAGCCGTGGCCACGCCGGAGCTGCTGGAAAGACGTTCATCATCAACCTCCCGGGGTCCCCCAAAGGCGTCATGGACGGGCTGGCTGTCCTGGACCCTGTGATCGGACATCTCTGTGAACAATTGGAAGGAAGTCATGGGCACTGAAACAGACTTCGAAGTTGTCAGCGCTGTCCTCAGTGCCGAGCCAATTTCTGTGGACCAAGCCATCCAGGCTGTTGAATCAGACACTGCCGGGGCTGTTGTGAGCTTCAGCGGCGTCGTGCGGAACCACGATGGCGGCAAGGCCGTGGACCGGTTGAGTTACAGCGCGCATCCCACAGCGCATCAGGTCATGTCGGATGTGGTGGCCGCGTTGGTCGCTGAGCACTCCGGCGAAGCCAGCCAGCCGGTCCGGATCTGGGCCGCCCACCGCATCGGAATGCTGGAGATCGGTGATCCTGCGCTGGTGTGTGCTGTGGCAGCTGCCCATCGCGGCCAGGCGTTCGCTGTTTGCTCGGAACTCGTGGACAGGGTCAAGGCGCAGGTCCCTATTTGGAAGGAACAGTTCTTCAGCGACGGCACTGTGGAATGGGTCGGCGCAGGGGAGTAGGCCGGAGTCACGGTTCCTGCCGGGGCGTGGCCCGGCGGTAGGGTTAAAGGCATGACCGAACAACTTGCTGTTGCAGTGCTGGGCGCCAACGGGCGCATGGGAATTGAAGCCGTTAAGGCTGTTGAAGCAGCCGAGGACATGAAGCTCGTAGCCGCCTTGGGCCGCGGCGATTCCCTGGAAAAACTGCTCGACGCCGGTGCAAAGTATGTTGTTGATCTCACCGTTCCTGACATCACCGAGACCAACGTCCGGTTCGCTGTTGAGCACGGCATCCACGCCGTCGTAGGCACCACCGGGTGGAACACCGACAGGCTGGATTCCCTGCGTGCGCTGTTGGAAGGGAACCCGGAAACAGGGGTGCTCATTGCCCCGAACTTTGCCCTGGGGTCGGTGCTGGCTTCCGCTTTCGCTGCCAAAGCCTCGCAGTACTTCGAGTCGGTGGAAATCATCGAGCTGCACCACCCCAACAAGGTGGATGCACCTTCTGGAACTGCTGTGCGCACGGCGCAGCTGATCGCTGAAGCCCGGCAGGAGGCCGGTGTCCCCGCCAGCCCGGACGCCACGGAAACGTCGTTGGACGGCGCCCGAGGCTGCGATGTGGACGGCGTCCGTGTACACAGCGTCCGCCTGCGCGGACTGGTGGCCCACCAGGAAGTACTCTTTGGCGGGCCTGGCGAACAGCTGACATTGCGCCACGATTCCTTCGACCGCGCCTCCTTCATGCCCGGTGTCCTCCTTGGACTGCGGAAGGTTGCAGCCAATCCTGGCCTGACTGTGGGCTTGGACGGCTACCTGGACTTGGGGCTCTAGGAACGTGGGACATTTCTGGACTTCACTCAAGAAGAACCGCACCAAGATCTGGGTGGGTGCCATCACCTTGCTGTTGGTGCTGTACCTGGTGGTGTCGGTGCAGCGCTCGTTCCTTTTGCTCGGTGACCCCAACCTGGTAGCCAAGGGCATTGGAGCGGCTTACCTGGTCCTGCCGATCGTTGGCGCATGGGCCCTGATCCGCGAGCTGCTTTTTGGTGCCCGGACCGAACAGATGGCCAAGGTCCTTGAGGCCGAGGGTGGGCTGCCGGAGGACACCCTCCCGCGTACCCCCGGCGGCCGCATTGTCCGGGCGGCCGCGGACGCCGAGTTTGAGAAATACCGCACCGAAGCTGAGGCAGCGCCGGAGGATTGGCGCTCCTGGTTCCGGCTGAGCTGTGCCTACGACGCGTCCGGAGACCGCAAGCGTGCCCGCGCGGCGATGCGCGACGCCGTCAAGCTTTTCCGCGATCAGCCCTCCACTGCCGGCCGGTAGCTGCCCACCCTTGACGCAGTGTGGGCTACCCATTCAAGGGGACCACGCCGCCGGAGCAGGGCAAAGAGGACGCCGATGACAATGGCTGCGAGCGCCTGCGCCCAGTACATTCCTTCGTCAGTCCAGCCGGCGGGCAGTGGCTTGTCGGTGAACCCGGAGACAACCCAAACATGGGCTGAATAGAGACTCAAGGTCATGGCACCCGGCCCGCTGAGTACTATCAGGAAATTTACCTTGATGCGTTCAGCCAGGGTGCCCAGCAAGAGGAACAAACCTACCGCTCCCGCAGCTGTGCCGCCGGTGTGCAGCAGATCCAGGGTGGTCCCCGCATGTGGGGCTGCAGTAGCCAGCCACCACCACGAGCCTGTTTGTTCCAGCCCCGTGAGGTTAACTTGGAGCATGCTCTCCAGAGGGTAGCCACGGGTGGTGGGGAGCGACTCCAGGGCAGCCCGCCCGCCCCACGCTTCCATGGCAAGGACTCCGGCGAGCTTTGCCACCACGGCTACAACGGTCCCGCCTGCCAACAGCAGGACCTGAACCTTGATGGTTTTCAGTGCCAGACGCCCCATGACCAGTCCGAATAACAGGTAGGAGATCCACTGGAATACGGGGTAGTAGCCGGTGAAGAAGAGGTCGGCCAGGAGACGGACGGGTGTTCCCAGATCCTCGCTGTTCGGGTTGTGCCCCAGCTGGAGCGGAGGGTTTGCCTCCAGCAGCAACGGTCGGATCAGGTACGCCAACACCGGCGAGACCAGGACCCAGCCGAGTGCCCAGAAACAGAGCGCCTTCAGGCGCAGGCCAAGGAATGGCAGGACGCAGAGGAACAGTACGGCGTAGTGCACCAGGATCACGGCTACGTTGACGTCCAGGCCTCCCAAGGTGAGGCCGACGACGGCGATCACCAAAGCGCGCATGGCGACGCCGCCTCTGGCCGCCCAAAGGTCTGCACCGCTGCGGGGCTCCTGCTTTCCTGTGCTGAGGGCCAGTCCAATTCCGGCGAGAACCGCGAACAGCGCCGCGGACCGGCCGGAAAAAACCAATCCCACGAACGTTGGCTCCCATTGCGGAGAAGGCCCGAAAGTGGGCATCAGATGCGTTGACATCATGCCCAGCAAGGCCGCACCCCTGGCGGCATCGATCCCCCTGAGCCGGGAGGAGACCGAACCGCCGCCTGGTGCTTTCCGCGGAGGCGCCGTCTCTTGCGAAGTCATGCAGCGATCGTCTCATAGGGCGCTGTGAAGCACCGGTAGAGTCCTATGGCATGGATTCCGTTGACGCCCGGTGGGCCGGAGCATTTGAGATCGTTCACGACACCGATGGCTGGCAGCAGTTCAGACGCCTGGACGGTGCCTTGCTCATTCCCCCGGCCACGGACGGTTTGGCGGAGCGCGCCAAGATGTGCGCCGGAATCCACGCAAGCTGGAAGGTGACGGCCGGCCGGCTGGTGATCGAAGCCGAAGGCCAGGACGATGGGTCACCGTTCGACGTCCTGGTCAATGGTGTCCTGCGGCATCGCGTGTCCGGAGCGGGGCGTGTCAGCCATGATCTTGACCTTGGCGACATGCCACCGCATTCCACCGTCCAGTTGTGGCTGCCCCAATATGGTGCCCTGCGAGTACTGGAGGTATCGCTGAAAGGTGAGGACGTGGCGGTGGCCACGGAGACCGGCAAGCGGTGGATCGCCTACGGCAGTTCCATTACGCAGTGCAGGCAAGCAGATGGTCCATCCGAAGCATGGCCGGCGCTTGTGGCCAGGCAGTACGGGTGGCAGCTGCAGTCGCTGGGTTTCGGCGGCGAGTGCCAGTTGGATCCTGCGGTGGAGAGCACCATCTCCCAACTTCCGGCTGACTTCATTTCCCTGTGCCTGGGCATCAACACCTACAACGTGGCTGCGTTCTCCGGCAGGACCTTCGCAAGCCAGGTCCTCGGTTTCGTCAGCAACATACGGCGGGCCCACCCCGGGGTACCAATCGCTGTCATATCTCCTGTGCTGTCCCTTCCCCGTGAGGAAGCACCCAACTCAGCGGGATGGACGCTTTCGGATTACCGGAATGCCGTTGCGGAGGTGGTCCGGGCAGTCCGTGAGCGCGGGGACCACCGCATCCAGCTGGTGGATGGTGGCGGAGTGTTCACCCCACCGGAGTCAGCAGCGTTGATGCCGGACACGCTGCATCCGAACAATGACGGTTACCGGCTCATGGCTGCCAGGCTTGGGCCGCAGTTGGCTGCAATTGCCAACGCACAGCACTGACCGCGGCCCGGACGCGGTGGGCACAAACCTTGTCTTCGAATATATGTTCGAATACCATTGCGGCATGAACGATGTTCCAAAGCTGCCGGAAGGCCTTCAAGGACCCATGAAGGCGATGAGCCCCGGTGTGGTCGACTTCCTGTTCAGGCAACTCGTGGCGGGGGAGCCTCCCGAAGATACCCAATGGCGCAGAGAAGGCACCGTACTTGCGGAGCAAGCGCCCGGAGCTGAACTCGCCCGTCGGCTGTCCGAGACCGATGTGGAGTCACTTACGCCGCTCGAATTGTTTGAGTATGTCCGGGCTTCCCAGCGCCTGGTGGCCTGGGCGGAGCAGCTGAAGGACCGGGCCGTGGCACAGTACTGCTCAGGCCAGCCCGCACGAGCGCCAGGAACAGCCTGAGCAGGGCTCGTCCTTCGCCGGAATAGGATGACGGGGTGACCCATGTGCAGCCGCAGGCAGATTCCCTCCACGCCGTCCCGGGACCGTCCGAAGAGGACCGCCCCTCGGCAACGTTGCAGGCCGCCGTCGTTCAGTACCAGGCACTGGGGGCTGGTACCAGCAGCGCGGACGTTGCCCGGAACGTAACGGCCCACGAGGAGCTTGTTCAGCGGGCCCATGTCCAAGGCGCCCGGCTGGTACTGTTTCCTGAACTCTCGCTGACGGGGTATTGCCTGGGAGCCTTCGCCGGCACTCCGTACGCCGATCAATCCTCTCCCTGGGTAACGGAGGGCGATCCCCGGCTTGAGCCGCTTCAAGACGCCTGTGCCCGCAACAAAATGACGGTCGTCATCGGCGCTGCCTGGCTGGAGACGGCCCAAACGCCGCGGCTGGCATCGCTCATCATTGGGCCTGGCGGTTCCCTGCATCCGGTCTTCAAAACACATCTGCATGGCGCCGAGCGCCAGCTGTTCGTCCCGGGAGACGGGCCTGGAATGGTCATTGTGGACGGGTGGCGGATAGCGCTGGCAATCTGCGCTGACGCGGCCAACCCCTCGCACGCCGCGGCTGCTGCCCGCGCAGACGCGGATGTCTACGCTGTATCCGCCTTATACACAAACGGTGAAGAACTGAGGCTTGGCCTCCATCTGGGCGCCCGTTCCATGGACCACCGGATGTTTGGACTTCTGGCGAATCTCGGCGGGGAAACGCCGTTGGGTACTTCCTGCGGGCTGAGCGGAGGATGGGGGCCTGATGGTGCCGCCATTGTTGGGGCGGCTGGTACAGGGACGGAATCCATCCTTGTGGCCCTGGAACGCTCCCGCTTGGATGCGTACAGGTCAGGCGGCGAATGAGGACCATCACGCGGAACCCATTCTTGTAACAAGCCTTTGACAGGGTAACGTTTTTCTTATGTCTGACTTGCGCGCCCCCATCCCCGCCCTTGGTACCCTGCTGACCGCCATGGTCACCCCGTTCACCGAGGACGGCAAGGTGGACTACGATCAAGCCGCGGCACTGGCAGAGAAGCTCGTCCAGGACGGTTGCGATGGACTCGTGGTCACCGGCACCACCGGAGAAACCTCAACCCTGACCGATGACGAAAACCTTGGCATGTTCCGGGCAGTCAAAGAAGCTGTTGGTGGCAAGGCGGCCATCATTGCCGGGACCGGTACCAATGACACCGCCCACTCCGTGCACCTCTCCCAGCGCGCAGCGGAGGTAGGAGTCGATGGTCTTCTGATCGTCACGCCGTACTACAACAAGCCCAGCCAGGCAGGTGTCCGCGCCCACTTCGAGACAATCGCCTCTTCGACGGACCTCCCCGTCATGCTCTACGACATTCCTGGCCGTTCCTCCATCGCCATCGCTCCCGAAACCATGATCGGCCTGGCGAAGCACCAGAACATCGTGGCCGTCAAGGATGCCAAAGCGGATTTCGCCGCAGCGACGCGTGTCATGGCGGAAACAGACCTGGTCTTCTACTCCGGCGATGACGGACTCACCCTTCAGTGGATGGCCCTCGGTGCTGTCGGCCTGGTGGGTGTCACCACGCACGTGGCCACGCGCCGCTTCCGCGAGCTGATCGACGCCGTCAACGCCAACGACCTCGCTACGGCGAGGGCAATCAACTTTGAACTGGAACCCGTGGTTCGTGGAACCATGACGCGTGTCCAAGGCGCAGTAGCCGCCAAGCAGATTCTCAAGTGGCAGGGAGTCCTGCCCAACTCGGTTGTCCGTTTGCCCCTCGTGGAGCCGGACGCGGCCGAGATCGAAATCATCCGCGGGGATTTGGCAGAAGCCGGAATGGACTTCAACGTCTAGGACGCTTCCGCCGGAAAGTAGCAAAACATGACCCAAACCGCCCTTCCCGGACTGGTTACGCCGCCAAAACTGCCGAAAGGCACGCTGCGGATTGTTCCGCTTGGTGGACTGGGAGAGATTGGCCGCAACATGGCGGTTTTCGAAATCGACGGCAAGCTGCTGGTCGTTGACTGTGGCGTGCTCTTCCCCGAGGAGACCCAGCCTGGCGTCGATTTGATCCTGCCCGATTTCTCCTACATCGAGGACCGGCTCCAGGACGTCGTGGGTGTCGTTCTGACGCACGGCCATGAAGACCACATTGGTGCGGTTCCCTACCTGCTGCGCCTCAAGGCCGATATTCCGCTGATCGGATCCCAGCTCACGCTTGCCCTCGTGGAAGCAAAGCTCCAGGAACACCGGATCAAGCCTTACACCTTGACTGTCACCGAGGGCCAGGTGGAGCAGTTCGGTCCGTTCGAGTGTGAGTTCGTTGCCGTTAACCACTCCATCCCGGATGCTCTGGCAGTCTTTATCCGTACCGAGGGCGGCAATGTCCTGCACACGGGCGACTTCAAGATGGACCAGTTGCCCCTGGACGGACGCATTACGGACCTCCGGCACTTTGCCCGCCTGGGCGAAGAGGGCGTGGACCTTTTCATGGCGGACTCCACCAACGCGGACGTTCCGGGCTTCACTACGGCCGAGAAGGAGATCGGTCCCACCCTGGACCGTCTCTTTGGTCAGGCGAAAAAGCGCATCATTGTCGCGTCCTTCTCATCCCACGTCCACCGCGTCCAGCAGGTGCTCGACGCTGCGGCCAAGCACGGACGCAAAGTGGCCTTCGTTGGCCGTTCCATGGTGCGCAACATGGCCATCGCGGCAAAGTTGGGCTACCTGGAGGTGCCGGACGGCATTCTGGTGGACATCAAGAACATCGACAACATGCCGGATGACCGTGTGGTCCTCATGTCCACTGGCTCCCAAGGTGAACCGATGGCTGCCCTTTCCCGCATGGCCAACGGCGACCACCGGGTGGTCGTCGGCCAAGGCGATACCGTGATCCTGGCATCGAGCCTCATCCCGGGTAACGAGAACGCAGTTTTCCGTATCATCAACGGCTTGCTCAAGCTGGGTGCGGACGTGATCCACAAGGGCACTGCGAAGGTTCACGTGTCCGGCCACGCAGCTGCCGGTGAGTTGCTCTACTGCTACAACATCCTTGAGCCTCTCAACGCGATGCCCGTGCACGGCGAAACCCGCCACTTGATCGCCAACGGCAATATTGCCCTGGAATCGGGAGTGCCCTCGGAAGGCATCATCCTGAGCGATAACGGCACTGTCATCGACCTCAAAGATCACAAGGCAAACATCGTTGGCCAGGTGGAGGTTGGTTTCGTCTACGTGGACGGTTCCAGTGTTGGTGAAATTACCGACGCCGACCTCAAGGACCGCCGGGTCCTGGGCGATGAAGGGTTCATCTCCGTCATCACGGTCATCAGCCGCACCACGGGCAAGATTGTGTCCGGTCCGGAGATCCACGCCCGTGGCGTGGCAGAGGATGATTCCGTCTTCGACGAGATCATCCCGAAAATCAACGCCGCGCTCGAAGAGGCTGTGCTTAACCACACAGACCACACCAATCACCAGCTCCAGCAGGTGGTCCGCAGGATCATCGGCACGTGGGTCAACCGCAAGCTTCGCCGCCGCCCCATGATCATCCCGGTAGTCCTGGAGGCGTAGCCCGCCAGCAACATGCAAGCCCAAGGGGGCCTGAGATCCGCGGATTTCAGGCCCCCTTGGGGTACCGTGGCACTTATGGCGACCCGTACTACCTCCACGCCACGAGGCAGCTCCAGCAGTAAATCCGGCGGCACAGGCCGGAGCTCTGCTGCATCCAAAAGCAGCGCAACCCCGGCCAGGAACGGTCGGGGCAGCACCGCACGCACCAAGCAGGCGGCCGCCGTCGAAACCCAGGCTCCGCTGCCCCTGCGCATGCTCTCCGGCGCGTGGCAGGGGATAGGCCACGTAGTGGGTGCAGGCATCCGCCGCATTGGGTACGACGTCAGTGATCTCGACCCCGCTGACCGCCGGGACGGCGCGGCCCTCTTCAATCTGGTGCTGGGCATCGCGATTGCCACCTTCGCTTGGTGGGGCCTCACCGGTTGGTTGCCGGACGTCGTCTACAGCGTGGTCAATGGTACTTTCGGCTGGATGGCGCTGATCCTGCCATTCATGCTTTTTGTCTGCGCTTTCCGGCTTTTCCGTAAACCGCAGGATGGGCGCGGGAACAACCGCGTTGGCATCGGCTTCATGATCATGACCCTCGCTGGCTCGGGTTTGGCCCACGTGATTGGTGGCCTGCCTACGGTCGCTGATGGTTTCGATGGCCTCCGCAAGGCCGGTGGGATGCTGGGCTTCCTCGCTGCGGCACCCCTGGCGGCAATCCACGTTGCCGTTCCGGTGGTTCTCTACAGTCTGCTGGCGTTCGTTTCACTGCTGATCGTCACAGCAACACCTTTTGGCTCCATTCCCGCCCGGATCCGCGGCGCCTATGAGCACCTTATGGGCGTTGACCTCATGGATGAGTCCGGCAAGGACGCCCACGACCGCAGTTACCTTTACGGGAATGACACCGCGGCGGCGCCCAAAAAGAAGAAGCGCATGCGTCTCTTTGGCAAGGATGAGGAAGCCGATGCCGGTTTGGAGGGCTACGTTGGCGACGAAGCCTTCGAGCACGCGATCGTGGACGACGACGAAACTCCCGCGGCGTCAGCACCGCGCGTACCGCCGGGCGTGCGCCGCCCCACCCAGGCGGAGATTGCGGTGGGGAAGATCAAAGCGGCCCAGGGCTTGGCTGGCGCCACCCCTGGCATCGACAACCCGACTGAGGCCATTCCAGTCCTCACGCCCGAGATGACTGCCCCGACGGTGGCCCAGGTGCCCGCACGTCCTGCGACACCCCCGCCGCCACCCACGCCCATTCCGCAACGTACGGAACAGTTGTCGCTGGCCGGCGACGTCACCTACACCCTGCCGGCCTCGGACTACCTGACGCCGGGCTCCATTCCGAAGGAGCGCACGGAAGCGAACGACGCCGTCGTCGCCGCCCTGACGGACACCCTGACGCAGTTCAACGTCGACGCCGCCGTGACCGGCTTCAGCCGTGGTCCCACCGTGACCCGTTACGAAATCGAACTGTCTCCCGGCACCAAGGTGGAGCGCGTCACGGCTCTTTCCAAGAACATCTCCTACGCCGTGGCGTCCAGCGATGTGCGGATCCTGAGCCCCATTCCCGGGAAGTCCGCCATCGGTATCGAGATTCCCAACACGGACCGCGAAACCGTCTCCCTGGGCGATGTGCTGCGGAGCCAGAATGCCCGCCGCACAGACCATCCCATGGTTATGGGCGTCGGCAAGGACGTTGAGGGCGGCTACGTGGTGGCCAACCTCGCCAAGATGCCTCACCTCCTGGTGGCCGGTGCAACGGGCGCTGGTAAGTCGAGCTTTGTGAACTCCATGATCACGTCCATCCTGATGCGTGCCACTCCGGACGAGGTCCGCATGGTCATGGTGGACCCCAAGCGTGTGGAACTGACGGCCTATGAGGGCGTCCCGCACCTGATCACGCCCATCATCACCAACCCCAAGAAGGCTGCCGAGGCCTTGCAGTGGGTGGTTCGCGAAATGGACGCCCGCTACGACGACCTCGCCAACTACGGCTACAAGCACATCGATGACTTCAACAAGGCGGTCAGGGCAGGCAAAGTGGTGCCTCCCGTCGATTCCAAACGCGTCATCAAGCCATATCCGTACCTGTTGGTGATCGTGGACGAGCTCGCTGACCTCATGATGGTGGCCCCGCGCGACGTCGAAGACTCGATTGTCCGCATTACTCAGCTGGCCCGTGCCGCCGGTATTCACCTGGTGCTGGCAACCCAGCGTCCATCCGTGGACGTCGTGACCGGCCTGATCAAGGCCAACGTTCCATCGCGTATGGCCTTCGCCACCTCGTCCGTCACGGACTCCCGTGTTGTGCTGGACCAACCGGGTGCTGAGAAGCTCATTGGCCAAGGTGACGCATTGTTCCTGCCGATGGGTGCCTCCAAGGCCATGCGTGTCCAAGGTGCATGGGTCACGGAATCCGAAATTCACAAGGTGGTGGAGCACGTCAAGGGCCAGCTCCAGGCCGTCTACCGTGATGATGTCGCCGCCGAGGCGCCCAAGAAGCAGATCGACGACGACATTGGAGACGACCTTGAGGTGCTGCTCCAGGCCACGGAGCTTGTGGTCACCACGCAGTTTGGCTCCACGTCGATGCTGCAGCGCAAGCTCCGCGTGGGCTTCGCGAAGGCCGGACGCCTCATGGACCTCCTTGAGTCCCGTGGCGTCGTAGGTCCTTCCGAGGGTTCCAAGGCCCGCGACGTCCTGGTCAAGCCGGATGACCTCGCCGCCGTCCTGGCTGCCATGAAGGGCCAGGAGTCACCCGCTGCTCCGGACGCGCACACCGCGGCCCTGAGTGACAACGCGAACTCGAACATCGCCGTCGGCGGTTATGCGGAAGACCTGGTGCAGGCGGACCTGGACAACCGCACGCAAGCCATTGAGTATTACGACGGCGCCGACGGCCCGGGCGAGGATGACGAGGGTGGCGAGGACGCCTGGTCGCTCACGGGACGGTAGAGCCAAAGAGGGCAGCGCCAAAGACGGTAGCCTAGAGGGGTGACTACAGCCGAGGGTGATAACGCGACTTCCAGCAGTTCCGACATCTGGAACCTGCCCAACATCCTCACGATGCTCCGCATTGTCCTGGTCCCGTTCTTCGTGTGGTTCCTCCTGGCCGATGACGGTGACTACGGAATCTGGCGCTGGGCCGCGGTGGTTGCTTTCGCCGTCGCAATCTACACGGACAAGCTCGACGGCGATATCGCCAGGGCGCGCGGTCTCATCACCAACTTCGGCAAAATAGCCGATCCCATTGCCGACAAGCTCCTCATTGGTTCCGCGTTGGTGCTGCTGTCCATCCTGGGCGAGTTGCCGTGGTGGGTCACCATCCTGATCCTGGTGCGCGAGTGGGGGATCACCGCCCTGCGCTTCGTCGTCATCCGGTATGGCGTCATGCCGGCCTCCCGCGGCGGAAAACTCAAGACCGTGATCCAAACGGTTGCCATTTTCCTGTACATCCTGCCGCTGCAGGCAATCGCCCCCTGGGTGGGTGTCGTCGCCTTCTGGGTCATGATGGTGGCCTTGGCCATCACCCTGTGGACCGGCGTCGAATATGTCATCCAAGCCCTAAGGCTTCGCGCAGCCGGACGTCGCGCGTGACGCCCCATGAAGGCGCCTCCGCCGCGGCGCAGGCCTCGACGGCGGCGGTTGCGGTTGCCATCGGCAAGAACTTGACGGTGGCCACTGCAGAGTCGCTGACCGCCGGAATGGTGGCTGCCACGTTGGCCAACACGCCAGGCGCTTCAGGAATGTTGCAAGGCGGTGTCGTTGCCTACCAAAACTCCGTCAAGTCGGACATCCTGGGTGTTTCCCGGGAGCTGCTCGCTGCTGCCGGTTCCGTGGACGGCGGGGTGGCGGAAGCCATGGCCGAGGGCGCGCGGCGGTCCTGCGCCGCCGACATCGGGGTTTCCACCACCGGGGTGGCAGGCCCGGAGTCGCACGACGGCAAAGCCGTGGGCACGGTGTTCGTCGGGGTGGCCACCCAGGCTGGAACCCGAGCGTTTGAATACAGCTTTTCGGGAGACCGGCAGGCCATTCGCGAGCACGCGTGCGAGGCCGCCTTGGAGCGTCTCCTTGCCGCCTTGAATGAGGTTGGTTACCGTTCGTAAAGTAGCCGGGAACAAAAACTGATTGCCAATAGTTGTGTCATTGTGTCGCTTCGGAAGAGCCGGGGCGCCTAGGATGTAGAAACCAACCCGGTCCGCCAGCCAGCGAACCGGATGAACGAGGGAGCAAGGCGATACAGATGGTAAAGCAGCCCGTATCCGTAAACGGCGTTGTCCGCTGGAAGGATGTGGGCTTGGCTGATCAGACACAGAGCGAACAGAAGGAGCGCAAAATGGTTGTACTACGCCACGAGATCGGTGATGTACTGCGCGATGTCCGCCAGCGTCAGGGCCGCACCCTCCGCGAGGTTTCGCACAGCGCCCGCGTCTCACTTGGTTACTTGAGTGAAGTTGAACGCGGCCAGAAGGAGGCTTCTTCCGAGCTCCTTTCCTCTATCTGCACAGCACTGGATGTTCCGTTGTCCCACATGCTCCGCGAAGTCAGCGACCGCGTGGCCGTTGCCGAGGGCGTAGCCGTACCGGACACTGTTCCGCAGGAATTCTCCCAGCGCTACGGTCGCGATCTGGACCTCACGGACGACTTCCCGCAGGGAATGCTCTCCGGAGCCCGCTAACCGCTCCACCAGAGACCAAGAAGAAGGTCCCCGGCTTCAAGCTGGGGACCTTCTTTTTACGTGTGGGTTCGGACGCGTGGGCCTAAACGGCCGCTGGCTTGTCCTGAACGTCGAGCTCAGGTTCCTTCACGTTGAGAACGCCGTCGCCGTAGATGGCATTCAGCCGGCCCATGTAGTCAGCCAGCGTCTGAACGTCCTCCAACGGCCATTCGCCGAGTCGTTCACGGAACACCTGCCTGCGTGCGTCCTGGACCTGGTGCATCTTTTCCTCGCCCTTTTCCGTCAGCCGGATGGACTGGGCCCTGCCGTCCTGGGGGTCGGCTTCCTTGTACACAAGGCCGACGCTTTCCAGAAAAGCGATCTGGCGGCTCACAGACGGCTTGCCTACGCCTATGCAAGTAGCAAGATCCGTGAGCCGGATAGGCCCTTCCCTGCGAATGACGGTGAGCAGCCCATAGGCTGCTGGTTCCATGTCGGGGTGGACCTGGCGGGAGAGCTGATGGGAGATGGACCTGGCGCGGCGCCAGAGCAGGCTCAGCTGGTGTTCCACCTGCTGGAGGGCGTCGTCCACGGCGTCGCCTGGCACAGGCTCGCCGGCCGTGCTCTGGAGAGGATTGCTCATGGCAACCATTCTAGAGTCCGGCTCCGTGAGAGACTCTATCCGTGAGGGCAAGTGACTTTTGGCGATTGATGGACGACGAGTTCGGGGCAGGCTATTCCCGGGTCCTGGCCAACTCCTTGGTACTTGCAGGAGTTGGTGGGCGGACCGCCGTGGAGGCTTTGGCCGCCGGCTACCACCCCCGTGACGTCTGGTTGGCCGTCTGCGAAGTCCAGGACGTTCCTCCGGAACGCAGGCTGGGCCGGGACATCAAGCCAGCTGCAAACTGAACCCGCAACTGCCGCCCCGGAGTGACACGCCGGACCATTGTTCGAATATCTGTTCGGATGGGGATATGCTCCTGTGAGAGGAAAATTGATCTCGAAGGACGCAATTCCGGGCATCCCGACCCCCGGTTGTCCACATAGCCGGAGTCGGCCTACAAAAATGTCAGGGCGGCGTAATAGCGTCTGACATGACAGGAAAGCGGCCCTTCGGGCCACTCCACAGCGAGAAAGCATCAGAGGTGTGAACCATGGCGGCAACCCCGGATCGTGAGAAGGCGCTCGAAGCAGCGCTTGCCCAGATCGACAAGCAGTTCGGCAAAGGCTCCATCATGCGCCTGGGTGATGATACCCGCGCCCCGATCGAGGTCATTCCCACCGGCTCCATTGCTTTGGACGTCGCCCTCGGCATTGGTGGCCTGCCCCGTGGCCGCGTCGTGGAAATCTACGGTCCGGAATCATCCGGTAAGACCACCGTTGCGCTGCATGCTGTAGCCAATGCGCAGCGTGCCGGAGGCATTGCAGCCTTCATTGACGCCGAACATGCCCTGGACCCGGACTATGCTGCAAAGCTTGGTGTGGATACGGACGCGCTTTTGGTCTCCCAGCCGGATACCGGTGAACAGGCGCTGGAAATCATGGACATGCTGGTGGGTTCGGGCTCACTGGACATCGTTGTCATTGACTCCGTGGCAGCCCTCGTTCCGCGCGCTGAAATCGAAGGCGAAATGGGCGACTCCCACGTTGGCCTCCAGGCCCGCCTCATGAGCCAGGCGCTGCGTAAGATCACTGGCCGTTTGAGCCAGACCAAGACAACTGCCATCTTCATCAACCAGTTGCGTGAAAAGATCGGCGTCTTCTTCGGATCTCCGGAAACCACTACCGGTGGTAAGGCCCTGAAGTTCTACGCCTCCGTGCGCATCGATGTTCGCCGCATCCAGACCCTGAAGGAAGGTGCGGATTCAGTCGGTAACCGTACCAAGGCGAAGATCGTCAAGAACAAGATGGCTCCGCCGTTCAAGATCGCCGAGTTCGACATCATCTATGGCCAGGGCATCTCCCGTGAGGGCGGCATCATCGACATGGGTGTCGAGCACGGCATCATCAAGAAGTCCGGCTCGTGGTTCACCTACGACGGCGATCAGCTGGGCCAGGGTATGGAGAACTCCCGCCGGTTCCTGCGGGACAACCCGGAGCTCGCCCAGGAGTTGGAGCGACTCATTAAGGAGAAGCTCGGTGTGGGCGTCAAGCCTGAAGAAGATTCCCCAAAGCTGAAGGCCGTTGACGGCTAGGCGAGGGCCGGATCCGGACTCATCCGTAGCGGCTGATCCTGAGCCTGATCCCGAATCCGTGGCGCGTGCCATCGTCCTAAGGCAGCTGACGATGGCGCCACGGAGCCGGCTCCAGTTGTCCCGTAAACTCGCGGAGCGAAACGTTCCCGAGGACGTAGCGGAAGCGGTTCTGGATCGGTTCGAAGAGGTCCAGTTGATAGACGATGCCGAGTTTGCCCGGATGTGGGTCCGCAGCCGCTCCCAGAGCAAGAAGTTGGCCAAAGGGGCCCTTCGTCGCGAACTTGCGGACAAAGGCATCGAACTCGAATTCGCTGAGGAAGCGCTGTCCCAATTAAGCGACCAGGATGAAGAACTGGCAGCGCGTGAGCTGGTTCGCCGAAAGCTTCGTCCTGGTGTCGATATGGCTGATCGCACGGAACGGGACAAGTACACGCGCCGGCTCGCATCCATGTTGGCTCGCAAGGGCTATCCTCCCTCCATGGCTTTCAGGATCGTCGGCGAGGTGCTGGCGGAAGCCGGTACCCTTGAGTAGTGAGTTTGACCATTCCTTCCCCAGCAGCTGCCACCACGCTGTCACCTGAGCCCAGGACCTATCAGGTTCGGACTTTTGGCTGCCAGATGAACGTCCATGATTCAGAACGGATGGCGGGACTCCTCGAGGACGCCGGCTATGTCCCTGCTGACGGCGAGATCGCGGATGTGGTTGTTTTCAACACCTGCGCTGTGCGGGAGAACGCCGACAACAAGCTCTACGGGAACCTTGGCCAGTTGAGGCAGGTCAAAGAGGCCAACCCCGGCATGCAGATCGCTGTTGGCGGGTGCCTGGCCCAGAAGGACCGCGAAACCATCGTGAAGAAGGCGCCGTGGGTTGACGCTGTCTTCGGCACGCACAACGTTGGAGCCTTGCCGGCCCTGTTGAGCCGGGCTCGGCACAACAATGAGGCGCAGCTCGAGATCCTCGAGTCCCTTGATGTCTTTCCCTCGACGCTTCCCACCAAGCGGGATTCGGTCTATTCGGGTTGGGTCTCCATCTCTGTGGGCTGCAACAACACTTGCACGTTCTGCATTGTGCCCTCGCTTCGCGGTAAGGAAAAGGACCGCCGTCCCGGCGAAATCCTTGCGGAAATCCAGGCACTCGTGGATGACGGAGCGGTTGAGGTGACGCTGCTCGGGCAGAACGTGAACTCCTACGGTGTGGAATTCGGCGATCGTCAGGCTTTCTCAAAACTGTTGCGGGCCTGCGGGGAGATCCAAGGCCTGGAACGCGTCCGCTTCACCAGCCCTCACCCCGCGGCGTTCACCGATGACGTGATCGACGCCATGGCTGAGACGCCCAACGTGATGCCTCAGCTGCACATGCCGCTTCAATCCGGTTCGGACAAAGTCCTCAAGGACATGCGTCGCTCCTACCGTTCCAGCAAGTTCCTTGGCATTTTGGACAAGGTCCGCGAACGGATTCCGAATGCAGCCATCACCACGGACATCATCGTCGGGTTCCCTGGAGAGACCGAGGAAGACTTCCAGGCAACATTGGATGTTGTGGAGCAGTCCCGGTTTGCCTCCGCATTTACCTTCCAGTACTCCAAACGCCCTGGTACCCCGGCCGCGGAGCTGCCGGAGCAGCTCCCCAAGGCAGTGGTCCAGGAGCGTTTCGAGAGGCTGACGGCACTTCAGGACCGCATTGCGGCGGAGGAGAACGCAAACCAGCTCGGCCGCGAAGTTGAAATCCTGGTCACAGCCCAGTCCGGTCGCAAGGCCGGCGAAACCCACCGGTTGTCCGGTCGGTCGACGGATCAGAGGCTTGTCCACTTCTCCGTGCCCGCCGGTGGCGAGACGCCCCGTCCCGGTGATTTCGTCACTGTGACCATCACTGAAGCTGCTGCCTTCCACCTTGTTGCCGACCCCGCCGGCGTGCAGGATTACCACTTGCGCCGTTCCCGCGCCGGAGATGCTTGGGACCGATCGCAGGCTGACTCGTGCGGTGTCCCCTCGCCGGGATCAGCGGCCCGAAAGGCGGGGGTGTCCTTGGGCATGCCGTCATTGCCGGTTCGTCGCGACTAGCTGCAGGCGCCTGGACCATATGTCGAATCTCCTTCTGGAAACCCCGCGGCCGGTCATAGCGGTCATAGGTCCCACTGGCTCCGGGAAGTCGGATCTGGGTGTCAACCTGGCGTTGGCGCTGGACGGTGAGGTTATCAACGCGGATGCCTTGCAGTTCTATCGGGGTATGGATATTGGCACAGCCAAGATCACCATGGAGGAGCGCAAAGGCGTTCCGCACCATCTCCTGGACACCATGGACGTGACGCAGGAAGCCAGCGTTGCCGACTTCCAACAGGAATGCCGCGCCGCTATCGAAGACATCCACGCGCGGGGAAAGCGCGCCATCCTGGTGGGAGGCTCCGGGCTGTATGTCCGTGCAGCACTGGATGTCCTGGAGTTCCCCGGGACCGATCCGATTATTCGAAAGGCCCTCGAAGAAGAGTTCGACGACCGGGGATTGGCTCCGCTGCGCGCCCGTCTTGAAGAAGTCGACCCTGCTTCGGCTGCCCGTCTCGGCGATGCCCGCCGCGTGATCCGCGCCCTTGAGGTTTTCCAGCTCACGGGCCGTCCCTTCAGCTCTTTCATGCCCCAACGTGAGTATTTCCAGCCGGCCGTGCAGATCGGTCTCTCGGTGGATCGGGAGGTGCTGAGGGAACGACTTGCTCTGCGGGTGCACAGGATGGTTGAAGCCGGCCTCCTGGCAGAGGTTGAGCGGCTCGATGCTGAGGGTTTGCGGTCGGGTAAGACAGCTTCCCGCGCTTTGGGCTACGCCCAGTTCCTGAAAGTGCTCGACGACGAGGCCGACGTCGCTGCTGCCGCAGATGAAACTATTGTGGCCACAAGGCAGTTTGCGAGGCGCCAGCTGACGTGGTTCAGGGCAGATCCACGCATCACCTGGCTGGATTGGCAGGATCCTGAACTGGTGGCCACAGCAGTTGCTGCCGCGACCGTGAGTCAACCGGCGTAATTTCTGGCCAATGAGGCGTGGAAGGTAGCCTAGAACCATGGATGAAACCGCCGCCCTTCCCGCCCTGCAGCCAGTAGCTGCCGGTGCTTCCGTAACCGCTTCCAGCCTTGCCGGGCTTGCGTTTTCCAAGGGCCACGGAACGGGAAACGACTTCGTCCTGATTGCAGACCCGGGCGATGCCCATGAAATCTCCCCGGACCAGGTCGCCCAGCTGTGTGACCGGCATGTGGGAATTGGGGGCGACGGACTTATCCGGGCCGTCCCGTCACGATTCCTCCCCGAGGGCCGGGCCTTGCTTGAGTTGGATGCTGCTGCCGAATGGTTTATGGACTACCGCAACGGTGACGGCTCACTGTCGGAGATGTGCGGCAACGGAGTTCGCGTCTTCGTGCATTTCCTCATTGCCGAGAATTTGGTGGCACTGGGGCCGGGGGAGACCCTGACCATTGGCACTCGAGGCGGCATCAAGAAGATTGTCCGCACTGCCAACGGCTATGCCGTGGATATGGGTCCGTGGGAGTTCATCTTCCCCAAAGAGGCCACCAGCAAGGCCATGGATGCCCTGGTCAGCGCGGATGGCCTGGAAGTGGCACGGCCAGGGCTTTCCGTCAGCATGGGAAACCCCCACACGGTAGTTGCCCTGGCTGAACTCGGTGAGCTTGCCGCTACCCAGCTGTTCAAAGCTCCCGTCGTCGATCCCAAGCCTGCCAATGGAACCAACGTCGAATTCGTCGTTCCTGCCGAACCTTTGGTTGAGGACGGCGTGGGAACCATCACCATGCGCGTCCACGAGCGTGGCGTGGGGGAAACCCAGTCATGTGGCACAGGGGCCTGCGCCGCTGCCGTGGCCATTCGTCACTGGGCCGGCAACACCGCCCCGAACGACTGGCACGTCAACGTGCCCGGCGGCGTCGTGGGCGTTAAGTTCTTCCCCGGTGCTGGCGGCCGCGAACACGTGGAGCTCAGCGGCCCCGCCGTGATCGTTGCTACCGGGACGCTTTCCTGACCCGAATGATCCGGAAGGACTTGGATGTGCTTTCGCGGGACACTGTGAAGGTTTCGTCCAGTTCGGTGGACAGCCACCGCTGGAGCGAGTCCGAGCCAAGGTTCTTCTGAACAACCAGCCAGGCGCTCCCGCCCGGCGCCAAGCGGGGCAGCCACTTCAGCAACAGCGAGTGAAGTTCGTCCTTGCCGATCCGGATGGGCGGATTGGACCAGATGGTGTCGAACTCGACGGCGGGATCCACCTCGTCGGGGAGGCTGGCGGTCACGTTGGCCAAGCCCAACGCGGACGCGTTCTCGTTGGTCAGGGTCACGCAGCGCTCATTGACATCCACAGCGTGCACGTGGGCGTGGGGCGCCATGAGACCCAAAGTAAGGGCTATCGGCCCCCAACCGCAGCCGATGTCCAGCAGGTTTCCCTTGGGGGAAGGCGGCGGAACTTCGGCGAAGAGAATCGCCGTCCCTTTGTCTACAGCGTCGGGGCTGAAGATGCCGGAAGAAGTCTGCAGGTGGCGTGTCTCCCCGGCGAGTTCCACCGTGAGGGGCTTGCGGGTGAACGGTCCAGCGGGCTGGGCAGTGAAATAGTGTGCAGACTCCATAATTTGCCAGATTAGTTGGCTATTGGCGCCTTGGGAAACTGCCGGGGTGCGAAAGCAGGTTGACAGGGACTGCTATTGTTGAACGCATGTTCTTGATCTTCGAGTAATCAGCCGATTCCCGGCACCGCCCGCGACGCAGGCTCGCTTGGCTCTTCAGCCCAGCCCGCAGCCTTTCCGCCCGGCAGGTCCACATCCGGCTCAGTCCGCCGACTCCCAAACGCTGGAGGCGGACTCTCTGAAGATCACCACCCAAGAAGTACTGCGGACCCCTTCGATCGGTCCGTGGCTTTGGTGGACGGTGCTCCCCAGATGAGCCAGGACCTCCCTGCGGAACCAATCCCGCTCGATCGCATCGGCCTAACGCCTTCTCAGGTGTGGCCGTCCAGCACTCAGGAGGCCCCTTTTGGCCCAAGCCCGTCAGCCCAGCGCGAAGAGCGCCCCATCGAACAGCAAACAGCACTATTCTGGAATTGCCGAACAGTCTAAGGAGACCATGACCACCCAGAAGCACTCCGGATCCGATTCCGACGCCCAGGACATGAGTCCTGAACAAATCCAGGCCGTCATCGACCGGATTCTTTCCAAGGATGTACCTGCGCAAACATCCGATGACGACGATGCCGGTGGTGTGTTCGGCAAAGCGCAGGCGATTTCCACGCTCGACCAGGAACACAGCATTTACGATGGCGACCAGGAAGATCTGGCCGAACGTCGTGCGCTGCGCCGTACAGCCGGACTGTCCACTGAACTCGAGGATGTCACCGAGGTCGAGTACCGGCAGCTGCGCCTTGAACGCGTCGTTCTGGCCGGCCTGTGGACCGAGGGCACACTGGCCGATGCTGAGAATTCGCTCCGCGAGCTCGCAGCGCTGGCGGAGACCGCAGGTTCAGAGGTTCTCGATGGCCTGGTTCAACGGCGCATGAAGCCGGACCCCGGCACATTCCTTGGGTCGGGCAAAGCCCAGGAGCTCAAGGACATCGTGGCCGCCACCGGCGCAGATACCGTTGTGGTGGACACCGAACTTGCACCGTCGCAGCGACGCGGGCTTGAAGACATCGTGAAAGTCAAGGTTGTTGACCGAACCACGCTGATTCTTGACATCTTCGCCCAGCACGCCAAGAGCCGCGAAGGCAAGGCTCAAGTTGAGCTTGCCCAGCTTGAGTACCTGCTCCCGCGCCTCCGTGGTTGGGGCGACTCCATGTCCCGTCAAGCCGGTGGCCAGGTGGGCGGTGCCGGTGCCGGTATGGGCTCGCGTGGTCCCGGTGAAACCAAGATTGAACTCGATCGCCGGCGAATCCGCACGCGCATGGCCAAGTTGCGTCGAGAAATCGCCGCCATGAAGCCGGCCCGCGAAACCAAGCGGGCCAACCGCCGTCGTAATGCTGTTCCTTCAGTAGCTATCGCCGGGTACACCAACGCCGGCAAGTCGTCATTGCTCAACCGTCTGACTGACGCAGGTGTCCTGGTGGAGAACGCCCTGTTCGCTACCTTGGATCCTACGGTCCGTAAGGCGCAGACCCCGGACGGGATCGGCTACACGCTGGCCGACACTGTGGGGTTCGTCAGGTCACTGCCCACGCAGCTGATCGAGGCATTCCGCTCCACGCTGGAAGAAGTGGCGGATGCGGACTTGATCCTCCACGTTGTGGACGCTTCGCACCCGGACCCGGAAGGCCAGATCGCTGCCGTGCGCTCCGTTTTCACGGAAGTGGATGCGCGGAAGGTTCCGGAAATCATTGTCTTGAACAAGGTTGATGTTGCGGATCCGTTTGTGGTGGAGCGCCTCAAGCAGAAGGAACCCCGGCACGCGGTGGTTTCCACCCGCACCGGACAGGGCATCGCCGAATTGCTGGAAGACATCAGCCAGTCCATTCCCCGGCCGGGGGTGCGTTTGGAGCTGCTCATTCCTTACGATCGCGGTGAAATGATCAGCAAGCTGCACAGCTCTGACTCGGAGATCCTCAGCCTGGAACATGAGGAAAGCGGAACCCGTGTTGTCGTGATGGTCCGCGAGGGCCTGGCAGCCGAACTGGAGTCATTCGTCAGTAATGGTTGAGAAGGTGGCGGCGGACGCCGTCGAATCGGTGGGGGAGAAGGCCACCCTCGAGCTGTTGGACCGGGCTGTTGCCGGCATGGGCGGTCAAAGCCGGGCCGGTCAGCACGAAATGGCCAAGCATGTTACGCGCGCCATCGAGACCGGGGAGCACCTGCTGGTCCAAGCGGGAACGGGAACAGGTAAGTCGTTGGCTTACCTGATTCCGTTGATCGCCCATTCCATGGACAGCGATAAGCCCACCCTCGTGTCCACCGCCACCTTGGCACTCCAGACCCAGATTGTTGGCCGCGATCTTCCCCGGCTGCTGGAGACCATCAATCCTGCCCTTGAACGCCCGGTCAACGTGGCGCTGGTCAAGGGCAGGGCCAATTACGTGTGCCTGCAGAAACTCGAAGGCGGCTTCCCCAGCGAAGAACCCTCCGAAGGGCAGCTGTTCTCGTTGGGCGAGGACACCAGTGTGCCGCACTTCGCTGCCTCCATGGGCGGGCCGCAATCCCAGCTGGGCAAGGAAGTGGTCCGGCTGCGCGAGTGGGCCGGGAAAACGTCCACGGGGGACCGTGACGAACTCATGCCGGGCGTCACCGACAGGGCCTGGCGGCAAGTATCCGTCACATCCATGGAATGCCTCGGTGCGCAGAAGTGTCCGCTTGCCGAAGAATGCTTCAGTGAACTGGCGCGGTCCCGCGCAGCTGAGGCCGACGTCGTGGTCACCAACCATGCCATGCTCGCGGTCAGCGCCTTTGAGGGCCTGGCCGTCCTGCCTGAATACGACGTCGTGGTGGTGGACGAGGCCCACGAATTGCAGGACCGCGTCACAGGTGCCGTCTCCGGCCAGTTGTCCGTGGCAATGGTCCATGCCGCGGCCTCGAGCGCCCGCAAGCACACCGCCATCACAGTTGATGCCCTCAACGCTGCGGCGGAGCGCCTGGATATGGCCATAGCGGGGGTATCCAACGGGTTGCTGCCCAGTGGGCTCAATGATGAGCAGCTCGATTGCCTGGACCAACTGCGCGACGCCACGCGTGCGGCCTTGTCCGATTCGAAGACCGACTCCTCAAACGCGGTGGACGGCGGCAGGCAGCTCGCACGCTCACGGCTCATGCTCATTCTTGAACTGTGCGAACGCATGCTCGCTGCCAAGGAAAACCGGGAAGTGGTGTGGTTCTCAAGGAACAGCACCTTTGACCCCCAACAGGGTTATGCGCAACCGGACGAGACTGCACCGGCACTGATTAACATCGCCCCGCTCAGTGTTGCAGGACGCTTGCGTGAAGGCTTGTTCGCGGGCCACACCGTGGTGCTGACCTCCGCCACGCTGGCTATTGGATCTGCCTTCGAGCCGGCCGCCGGTGGGTTGGGGCTGATTGGCGACGGCGCACCAAGCTGGACTGGGATCGATGTTGGCTCGCCCTTCGATTACCCAAAGCAAGGTGTGTTGTATGTTGCGAAGCATCTGCCCAAACCTGGCCGCGGTACATCGCCTGAGGCACTCGACGAGTTGGAAGACCTCATCCGTGCCTCCGGCGGGGGAGCACTGTGTCTCTTCTCGTCACGGCGGGCTGCGGAAGAAGCCGCCGACGCCATGCGGCTCCGCCTGGACGTGGACATCCTCTGTCAGGGCGAATCCACCATGGCAGCCCTCGTAAAACAATTCGCAGATGAGCCGGACACTTGCCTCTTCGGAACCATGTCTCTGTGGCAAGGCGTTGACGTACCGGGTGGTTCGTGCCGCCTTGTGGTGATCGACCGCATTCCCTTCCCGCGTCCGGACGATCCCCTGATGACTGCCCGTTCGCGGGCTGTCGCACAGTCGGGTGGCAATGGGTTCATGGCCGTGTCAGCAACGCATGCCGCCATCCGGTTGGCCCAGGGTGCCGGACGCCTCATCCGTTCAACCGGCGATAAAGGAGTCGTGGCTGTGCTCGATTCCAGGTTGTCGACGGAACGTTATGGCGGGTTCCTGAGGGCTGCCCTACCGCCGTTCTGGGCGACCACCGACCGAACAGTGGTGCGGGGCGTCCTGGAGCGCCTGGGCTCTCCCAAAGCCTCTTAGGAGGCCCTGGGCGCTTTCTGGGTGCAGGTGAGTTCCGATGCAGAGGGGCCCGGATACAGAGGACCTCTGCGTTAGAGGGACCTCAGGACCGAGACAACCTTGCCCATGATGGTGGCCTGATCGCCAAGGATGGGCTCGTACTGGGTGTTCTGTGGTAGCAGCCAGGTGTGCCCATCGCGCTGGCGGAACGTCTTCACCGTGGCTTCGTCGTCCAGCAAGGCGGCCACGATGTCGCCGTTGATGGCGTCATTCTGGCGGCGCACCACTACCCAGTCACCGTCGCAGATGGCGGCATCGATCATGGAGTCTCCGGCCACCTTCAGCATGAACAGTTCGCCGTGCCCTACGAGTTGCCGGGGGAGGGGCAGTACGTCTTCCACTGTCTGGTCAGCCAGGATGGGACCGCCGGCCGCGATACGGCCTACCAGGGGAACCATGGCGGTATCACTTGCACTGGCCAGCTCCGTAACGGCGAGACCACCGGCGCTGCGAAGTGTCGTGGGCGCTTCGACTCCAGGAATCGGTCCGCCATCCAAGGTCAAGGGCATCAGGACTTCCATGGCGCGAGGACGCTTGGGGTCCCTGCGCAGGTAACCAAGCTTCTCCAGCTGGGAAAGCTGGTGCGTGACGCTGGACAAGCTTGCCAGGCCTACGGTGTCGCCGATCTCGCGCATGCTGGGCGGATACCCGTTGTCATTGACGGAGCGCTGGATGGTCTCCAGGATCTTTTTCTGCCGGACAGTCAGGCTCTTGGGACTCTTTTGAGGCTGCTGGCTCCGCAGGGGTGCCCCGCCGCCTGTGGCTTTCGCTGCCATGTTCGCCAATGCCTTTCCATTCGCCCCGGAAGGTGCCCGGGGATGTCAGGTCTGCAAAAAATGTCAGACCCTCCTGTTCCACTGAAACAGTGCTGTTTCTTCACTCAAACGTAGGGCAGGCACAGGCGTTTATCAAACATTTGTTCTAGCGAGTCTCGACACCGTTCGTTGATAAGTGCTAAAAATGTCATAGCAAGGTTCGAATATGTGTTCTATAAACCTGACGCTGAAGCTGGATGTTCGAAGAAAGTGTTCGAACATCCAGGTCTTGGGTCCGGGAGTGCACAAAGAATTGGCAGCCAGGCGCCGGGCAATCCGTCGCAAGGCAATAGCTCAGAAGGGCTCAGCTCATGTCCGCAATCACTACGTTCGCTGATTTCCGCACCACCCAGGCACCCGCCCGCCTGCGTCTCACCCGGCGGGGACGGATCGTCTTCTTCGGCATCCCTGCAATGCTGCTGGTGGCTGCGCTCCTGAGCCTGGCCGGATTCATCACCTCGCCGGCCAAGGCGTCGGACTCGCAATCGCAGTTGCAGCCGCCTGTTGCCCAGAGCGTCACTGTCCAGCCCGGTCAGTCGCTGTGGGGGATTGCCGGGGCGGCAGCTCCGGAGCGTGACCCCCGCGACGTCATCGCGGAAATCATCCAGCTGAACGATCTCCGCGGCGGCCGTATCCAGCCCGGCCAGCAACTGTTCGTCCCCGCCAACTGAGTCCTTCAAGCAGTCTTCAGGGAGGGTCGAAAGCGGTGGTGTGGCGTCACAGTTAGTAGGCAGTAGCGGCAGCCCCTTAAACTGTGGTGGTGAGTGACCAGCTTGAGCGACTTGACCGACTACCCCTCCGGACCAACCTGCGTGGACTGAGCCCCTATGGCGCACCGCAGCTTGATGTCCCCATTCTGCTCAATGTCAACGAAAACACTCACGGTGTGCCGGCGGATGTTCAAGCCGCCATCACCGAGGCCGTCGCCGCAGCTGCTACCGGGCTGAACCGCTACCCGGATCGCGAGTTTACTGAACTCCGCGAGGCACTTGCTGAGTACCTTGGCCACGGACTCTCGCCGGCCAACATCTGGGCAGCCAATGGGTCCAACGAAGTCCTCCAGCAGATCCTCCAGGCATTTGGCGGACCCGGACGGAAAGCCCTGGGCTTCCCTCCTACGTATTCCATGTATCCGCTGCTCGCAAGCGGAACTGACACGGAGTATGTCCGCGGCGTCCGTGCTGATGACTATGGCTTGGACGCGGCATCGGCTGCTGCGCAGGTTCGTGAAACCGGAGCCAATATTGTGTTCCTGTGTTCGCCGAACAACCCCACGGGGACCGGCTTGGGCCTGGATGTGGTCGAGGCCGTATATGAGGCCGGAGAAGCCAGCCAGGCAATCGTCATCGTGGATGAGGCGTACCACGAGTTCGCCCACGACAATACGCCCAGCGCCTTGACCTTGCTTCCCGGACGTGAGCGACTGATCGTGTCCCGCACCATGAGTAAGGCGTTCGCCCTTGCGGGTGCGCGGCTGGGTTACATGGCGGCGGCCCCCGAGGTCACGGACGCCATCAGGCTGGTGCGCCTTCCGTACCACTTGTCTGCAGTTACGCAGGCAACCGCCCTCGCAGCCCTGAGCCACCGCGAAGCGCTGATGGCCGACGTCGAAGACATTAAGGTCCAGCGCGATCGCATCGTGACCGAACTCCTGCGCATGGGCCTCAAGCCGTCTGCCTCGGACTCCAACTATGTGTTTTTCGGCGGCTTGGAAAATCCCCACGGTATTTGGCAGGGCCTCTTGGATGCGGGCGTGCTGATTCGCGACGTCGGTATCCCCGGCCACTTGCGTGTCACTGCCGGAACAGAGCGGGAAACCACCGCCTTCCTGGAAGCCCTGGAGGCGCTCTTGGATGGCAAGACTTCACAGCCCGCCTAAACTTGTCAATAGACCCAACCCATCCTCCGTGTATAAGGACGTCCCAATGAGCGAAACCGGCGCTACGCCGTCCGCTGCCCGCACTGCGCGCATGGAGCGCACCACCAGCGAATCCTCCGTTCTGGTGGAGATCAACCTGGACGGCTCCGGTGTCTCGGACATCAGCACATCGGTTCCGTTTTACGACCACATGCTGACTGCCTTGAGCAAGCATTCTTTGATTGACATGACCGTGAAGGCAACCGGTGACACCCACATCGATGCCCACCACACGGTGGAGGATGTGGCCATCACTTTCGGTGAGGTCTTGCGCACTGCCTTGGGCAACAAAGCTGGAATTCGTCGCTTCGGCGAAGCTACGGTTCCCTTGGACGAGGCCCTTGCCCATGCGGTGGTGGACGTTTCCGGGCGCCCGTACCTGGTGCACGGCGGCGAGCCCGCAGGCCAGGAGTACCACCTCATCGGTGGTCACTTCACCGGCTCTTTGACCCGCCACGTGTTCGAGGCCATCACCCTCCATGCCGGAATCTGCCTGCACATGAATGTTCTGGCCGGCAGGGATCCGCACCACATCGTGGAGGCGCAGTTCAAGGCGTTCGCGCGGGCCCTCCGTGCTGCTGTTGAGTCGGATCCGCGCGTTGAGGGAATCCCCTCCACCAAGGGAGCACTATGAGTGGCCAGGTGCTGAAAGATGGTGCTGTGGCTGACGCCATCGCATCGGTGAAGCCTGAGTCCCCTGAGGGCAAGCCCACCGTTACAGTCCTGGACTACGGTTCCGGCAACGTCCGCTCCGCCGTTCGTGCACTGGAACGAGCCGGTGCCCACGTAGTGCTGAGCGCCAAGCCGGAAGATGTGCTTAACGCTGATGGCTTGGTAGTTCCCGGCGTTGGTGCCTTTGAGACGGTCATGAAGGAACTCAAAGCAGTTGATGCGATCCGAATGATCGGGCGACGGGTTGCCGGCGGGCGCCCCGTCCTGGCTATATGCGTTGGCCTTCAGGTCCTCTTCGAAGCCGGTGTCGAGCACGGCACCGAGTCCGAAGGCATGGCGGAATGGCCGGGAAAGGTGGAGCTTCTTCCTGCCCCCGTTGTCCCGCACATGGGGTGGAATACGGTGGACGTGCCGGAGGGCTCCAAGCTCTTTGCCGGCGTCGAGCAGGAACGCTTTTACTTTGTGCACTCCTATGGTGTGCAGGAGTGGAACTTCGACGTCGTGCAGCCCCGCATGGCTCCGCCGATGGTCACATGGTCCGAGCATGGCGCGCGCTTCATTGCGGCCGTGGAGAACGGGCCTCTATGCGCTACCCAATTCCACCCAGAGAAATCGGGTGACGCCGGAGCCCGGCTCTTGCGGAACTGGGTTGATGGCTTGCGAAAGCCGGTAACTGAAACCACCGGAAGCGGTGCCGCCTAAATGTGGTCTGTTGTCCTCATGGGCCTCGCCGGCGTGCTGGTGGGTGGCGGGATCTCCTTCCATCAGCAAAAGAAGCCCCGCTGGGTCTCCATTTCTTTCTACGTGCTGGCCGGGATGTCCCTGCTGGCTGCCTACCTCCTGACGCTACCCGGTAGCTGAATCCGCTACCTGACCCCGTCACCCTCGAAACTTCAAGGACACACATGACCACCTCTACCCAGTCCGTTCTGGAACTCCTGCCCGCCGTCGACATCGTTGATGGCCAGGCAGTCCGGCTCCTGCAGGGCGAAGCCGGCTCGGAAACAAGCTACGGAACGCCCCTCGAAGCAGCCCTGAACTGGCAGAATGCCGGCGCCGAGTGGGTGCACATGGTTGACCTCGACGCCGCTTTTGGACGTGGCAACAACGCCGCCCTCATCAGCGAGGTGGTGTCCCAGCTCAACGTCAAGGTGGAACTGTCCGGTGGCCTGAGGGATGACGAATCTCTGGAGCGTGCCTTGGAGCTGGGCGTTGCCCGCGTGAACCTTGGCACGGCTGCGCTGGAGAACCCTGAATGGACCCGTCGGGCGATCGACCGTTTCGGTGACAAGATCGCCGTCGGACTCGATGTCCGCGGAACAACGCTTGCCGGACGCGGCTGGACCAAGGAGGGTGGTGACCTCTGGGAGGTCTTGGCCCGTCTTGAGGACGCTGGCTGTGCGCGGTACGTCGTCACCGACGTCACCAAGGACGGTACGTTGCAGGGTCCGAACGTGGACCTGCTGCGCCAGATGGTGGAGAAAACCGGCAAGCCTGTTGTGGCTTCTGGTGGTATCTCCAGCCTTGAAGACCTGCGGGTGCTGCGCGAGCTCGTACCGCTGGGCGTTGAAGGTGCGATCGTCGGCAAGGCGTTGTATGCCGGGGCCTTTACGCTGCCCGAAGCCCTGGACGTAGCCGGCCGCCGCTGATGCCCCACGACGCAGGACACCAGCACGGCGAACATGGCCACGGCCGACGCGAACTCCCGGGTCACATCGCGGCGGCTTTGGCGGGTGCCGGCGGAGCGACTGATTCTGCAGGCCAGCCGTGGGCGGGCAGGAGCTTTGAAGGCGACGACGCCAAAATCCATAACTTCGAGGACGACGACGGTTCCGCCGGCGAAGGCTACCTCGCAGCAATTGCCTCGTTGCTGGCTGGAACGGGAAGTGAATCAGACGTCGTGGCATCCCTCGCGACGACGAGGGTGTTCGTGCCGGTTGTTGCCCAGCTTGCCGAGGAAGCCGAAGGCGTCGACGGCCTGCACGCAGACAAGCAGGCCGATATGGCATTGGTCACACTCAAGGCTCCGGATGGTCGGAAGGCCATGCCCGTGTTCACGTCTGCAGCAGCACTTGAGGCGTGGCACCCGGACGCACGGCCTGTGGCCGTTTATGCGGCCCGGGCGGCACTTTCCGCCGTGTCCGAGGGTGCCCAGTTGCTGGTCCTGGATCCGGGTTCCGACTTCACGTTTGTTGTCCGACGCCCGGCCATGTGGGCACTGGCCCAACAGCGGGACTGGACGCCGTCATACCTGGATGATCAACTGGAGGCTGCTCTCGCTTCAACAGTCTCGTCCTTCCGGACGGTCCGACGGCTCGAGACGCAACCCGGGGCCGGAGTTGCGTCCCTCACGGCCGACGGCCGAACGGTGGCCGGCGGCGGTGCGGGACCTGAGCTGCGGGTTGTCCTCTTCCTGGAAGATGGCCTTGATGCCGTGGCTGTGCAGACGCTCGTTGCCCAATTGAACGATGCGTGGGCAGGGATGGATTCCTTCGCCGAAGGCGTTGACTCCATGGAAGTTAAATTGCAGCGCGCGGCACAGGAGCCTGGGCGGCACTAACGGCAGCACCCGTTCCCCGGGGCTGCCCCGGGGGAACAAGAGGATTTTGCAGTGAACTTCGCTCTCTACAAAGAGATGCTGTCCATCCGTCCTGTCCGGCGGTTGTTGGTTGTGGGCATGATTGCCCGTATCCCGCACTCCGCTGCGGGCGTGCTTCTTACCCTGCACATTGTGTTGACTCTGGGGCAGGGATACGCGGCTGCTGGTGCCGCGGCCGCCGTGATGACCATTGGCATTGCCCTGGGCGCGCCATGGCGTGGCCGGCGGGTGGACCTGGTGGGCCTCAGGAAGGCGCTCATCCCTTCCGTTGTCTCAGAGACGGTCATCTGGTCGATTGTTCCGCACGTATCGTACGAGTGGCTGCTGCCCCTGGTGTTTGTGGGTGGTCTGTTTACGCTGCCCATCTTCAGTGTGGTCCGTCAGTCACTGGGCGTGATGGTGGACGGGGAGCAGCGGCGCTCGGCCTTCGCCCTGGATTCCATCGCCACCGAACTCGTGTTCATGATAGGCCCGGCCGTTGGTGCCATTGTTGCCACCAGTGGTTTCTCCGCGATTGGTCTCACCGCCGTGGGCATTTCCGTGTCAGCGGCCGGGCTGTTCCTGATGTGGTTCAACCCGCCAACGCGCAGTGAAGCAGTGTGCACTCCCCAGGAGTCTGCGGACCGGGCGGCGGCGGACCTTGCTGCGGCAGAAGCGGCCATGGTGGCCTCTGCGCCAGCGCATGTCCAGGAAGCAGCCTCGGAGATGGCCTCGGCGACAACGCGCGGTGCGGGCATCCGTAGCCGGGTGGCCAGTAACTTCACGTGGTTCACGGTTTCAGTTGCGGCACTCTTTGCGGTGGCCGCGGGATCCGGCATGGTGCTCAGCGGTTCCGACGTCAGCATCGTGGGCTTGCTGGAGCGTGGCGGGCACCAGAACGAGATTGGCATTGTGTTCTTCTTCTGGTGCGCAGCATCCGTGGTGGGCGGACTCATCTACGGTTCCATGAAGCGTTCGATTTCGCCCATGCTCCTGCTCCTGGGTATGGCTGCCCTGACCATCCCCATGGGCTTTGCCCAGGACACCTGGACGCTGGCTTTCCTCTCGCTGCTGCCCGGTTTGCTGTGCGCTCCTGTCCTGTCCGCATCGTCGGAGAAGGTGGCGGACCTGGTGGATGAGGAACGCCGCGGCGAGGCAATGGGTTGGTACGGCTCGGCGCTGACAGCCGGTGTTGCGCTCGGAGCGCCCTTGGCCGGGGTCTTCATCGACAATGTTGGGCCATCTGCCGGCTTCGCTGCCATCGGCTTTGCAGGCGTCGTGCTTTGTGTTGCAGGGCTGGCGCTCACCTCGATGCGCCGGCGGTCCGCCCGCGTCTAGCCCATGGCAACTGCAGAAAGTACGACGGCGGGTGGACCACATGTGGTCCACCCGCCGTCGTTGGTACTTGCGTTAGTTGCCGCTTAGTTCACGGGTCCCGTGAACTTTTCGCCCGGCCCCTTGCCCGGGGCGTCCGGGATGAGCGATGCCTCGCGGAAGGCCAACTGCAAAGAGCGCAGGCCGTCGCGCAATGGACCGGCATGCTGGGAGCCGATTTCAGGTGCGGCTGCGGAGACAAGGCCGGCAAGCGCTGTGATCAGCTTGCGGGCTTCGTCGAGATCCTTCAGGTCCTCAGCGTTGGGGTCGTCCGCCAGGCCAACCTTCACTGCGGCTGCGCTCATGAGGTGAACGGCGCCGGTGGTGATGACCTCCACGGCCGGAACTTCAGCGATGTCACGGATCTGCTGGGAGACCCCGGAATCGGCGGCTCGTGCCGCGTCTTCGCTGTAGGAGTTGCGGGGATTGCTGTCTTCAGTGCTCATACTGGTAAGCTTGTCACAGACCGACTGGAAGTCGTTATTCACGGAATACATCAGCAGTAATGCTCCCGCCGCGTGCAATGTGCGCTTGGCGGGTTGTTTCTGTAGAATTGACTTTCAGTTTGCAAGCGGAGTTCTCTCCCACCCGCGTCAGCCGTTTCCCTTCGGGGACCAGAGGTTGCCGGGTACATGGTCGGACACTTCCGGTGGCACAGCCTCCGGAAGTGCGTACTTCCCGTAAAGGGGAGTGCAGCCGATCTTCGAGGCCTTCGATTGCACCAGCAATTGGGGGCCTTCTCTATTTGCCGGTGACATCACCACAACCACAGGAGCTTTAACATTAGCGAGCCAAGAATCAATGAGCGTATCCGCGTCCCCGAGGTGCGGCTGGTCGGCCCTGCCGGCGAACAGGTAGGAATTGTCCGCATCGAGGACGCCCTGCGTCTTGCTGCCGAATCCGATCTCGATCTCGTTGAAGTTGCCCCGCAGGCTAAGCCTCCTGTTTGCAAGTTGATGGACTTCGGCAAGTACAAGTACGAAGCCGCAGTCAAGGCCCGCGAGGCCCGCAAGAACCAGACCAACACGGTTCTGAAGGAAATTCGCTTCCGCCTCAAGATCGACAAGCACGACTACGAAACCAAGCGCGGACACGCACTTCGTTTCCTCGGTGCCGGTGACAAGGTCAAGGCCATGATCCAGTTCCGCGGCCGCGAGCAGCAGCGTCCTGAGATGGGCATCCGCCTGCTTCAGAAGTTTGCTGAAGACGTTGCCGAAGTTGGCATCGTCGAGTCGAGCCCCCGCATCGATGGCCGCAACATGGTCATGGTGATTGGTCCGCTGAAGAACAAGGCCGAAGCGAAGGCTGAAGCCCGCCGCGCGGCCCAGCGTGCCGAAGCCAAGGCCCAGAATGAAGCCAAGGCATCCGGACGGGTGGACACCACCAGTGATCAGGCTCCCTTGACCCAGACTTTGGGTGATCTCCTTCCCGCTGGCCTCCTGGCTGGCGAGGAAGAGGCCAAGCAGGAAGCCGTGGAGGCTCCCGAGGTTGAAACTTCCGTGGCTGAAGAAGCCCCGGTTGTTGAAGAAGCCCCGGCAGCTGAAGAAGCTGCGGTTGTCGAAGAGGCTCCGGTTGTCGCCGAAGCTCCGGCTCCGGTTGTGGAAGAAGCGCCCGTGGTTGAAGAAGCCCCGGTCGCCAAGGCTGCTCCGGCCAAGGCTGCCCCGGCCGCCAAGGCTCCGGTTGCCAAGGCCGCTCCGGCAGAGGCGGCCCCGAAGCCTGTGGTTCCGGCTCCGAAACCCGCAGTACCTGCGGCTCCGAAGCCCGTTGCCAAGCCGGCAGCTCCCAAGCCGGCAGCTCGGCCCGCGGCCCCCAAGGCCATGCCGAAGCCTGCATCACGCAAGACCAACTAGTTCAACGCCGCGGAGGCCTGGCCTCCACCGGCAAGCAACCAGCACGCCGGCCCTCGTAGGCCGGCTGCGCGAAAGAATCGCGGACTTGTCCGTGGATACGTAAGGAGATCGGTTCCCATGCCGAAGATGAAGACCCACAGCGGTGCTAAGAAGCGCTTCAAGCTGACCGGTACCGGCAAGCTGAAGCGTCAGCAGGCCAACCGTCGTCACTACCTGGAGCACAAGTCCTCCAGGCTGACCCGTCGCTTGGCCGGCGACAAGCTCGTCTTCAAGGGCGATGCCAAGGTCATCAAGAAGATGCTCGGCGTCTAAGTTCCAAGTTCTTTGGTACCTGCCATCCGGCAGGAACCGACTACACCAAAAGCCTTCTCAGGCCGGCCGGGTTTCCGGCAGTAGCAGCTTGGGATAAAGATTTCTGAAGGAGTACGCACGTGGCACGTGTGAAGCGGGCGGTAAACGCCCACAAGAAGCGCCGGGTTGTCCTTGAACGCGCAAAGGGTTACCGCGGACAGCGTTCGCGCCTGTACCGCAAGGCCAAAGAGCAGCTGCTGCACTCGTTTGTGTACAGCTACGGTGACCGCCGCAAGAAGAAGGGTGACTTCCGTCGCCTCTGGATCCAGCGCATCAATGCTGCATCCCGCGCCAACGGCCTGACCTACAACCGTCTCATCCAGGGCCTCAAGGCCGCTGAGGTTGAGGTTGACCGCCGCATGCTGGCCGAGCTGGCCGTCTCCGACGCCAACGCTTTCGCTGCTCTGGTGAACATTGCCAAGGCTGCACTCCCGGCTGACACGTCCGCTCCGGCCGCCAAGGCTGAGGCTGCTCCCAAGGCAAAGGTTGCTCCGGCAGCTGCCACGGCAACGGCCGTCAAGGCTGTCGTTTCCGAGAAGCCGGCCATCGAAGGCGCTGTTGCAGCCGACGGTGACGAGGCTCCGGAAGGCTACGCCATCAAGGGCAACGCCGAGTCCAAGAAGTACCACGTACCGGGTTCCACCTGGTACAACACCACCGCTGCTGAATACTGGTTCTCCACGGTTGAGGCTGCAAAGGCAGCTGGTTTCGAGCCGGCTGGCGGCGAAGCCCGCCAGCAGATCAAGAACTAGTAGCAACTGCCACTAAAGTTCTATATATGAACGAAACCGGGCGCCCGCAAGACTTTCCGATGACCAACCCCCGAGCTGATCGGGTGAGGGACGTCGCCAAGCTTGCCGGGCGCCCGGCGCGTTTAAAGCGCGGACGGTTCCTGGCTGAGGGCCCGCAAGCTGTTCGGGAGGCGTTGAGTCTCCACCGTGAGCGCACCGCGGCAGGAGGCTCCGCCGTCGTGCATGAAGTTTTTGCGAGCGAAGCGTGCCTTGACCGCCTTCCGGAACTGGACGACCTGGCACACGGCACGCTGCTCCGGATCGCCAACGACGAGGTCCTGGCGGCCATGGCGGACACCGTGAATCCGCAGGGGATCGTAGCTGTCTGCAGTTTTGTGGACGTCAGCTTGGATTCAGTGCTTGACGCCGGGCCCCGCCTGATCGCCGTCATGTGCCAGGTGCGAGACCCCGGCAACGCCGGAACGGTCCTGCGCGCCGCTGATGCGGCCGGGGCTGATGCGGTTGTTCTTACCGGCTCCAGTGTGGACATCTACAACCCGAAGGCTGTCCGCTCCACGGCAGGTTCCTTGTTCCACCTACCTGTTGTCCTGGGGGCGGACGTCGATGAGTTGGTGGTGCGGTGCCGGGAGCGAGGGATCGGCATCCTCGCCGCTGACGGCTATGGAACCGTCAACCTGGACCAACTCCAGGACCAAAATGCTGCGCGAAGGCTGGGCAACGAATCCGTGGTGTCGGAATACGCTCTCGAAGCACCCACGGCCTGGCTCTTCGGCAACGAGGCACAGGGTCTGTCGGACAACGAATTGGCCCTTGCCGATCACCGGGTAGCAGTGCCTGTTTACGGTGCCGCCGAGAGCTTGAATCTGGGTACGGCAGCCACTGTTTGCCTGTACGCCAGTGCACGTTCCCAGCAGGGCGCCCGAGTGGGGAATGTGTAAACAGCGCCACCCCGGGTACGGTATTGCTTGCAAGATCAGACGATGACGACTCTTCTTGGCCCATTCCAAACTTTCCCAAACCCGAAGAGGTGAAGCTTTCGTGGCTGCAGGTGGCGGTACCAAAGCGATCGTAGCGGCTCTCGCCGCCAATTTGAGCATCGCTGTATTGAAGTTCGTTGCATTCTTCCTGACGGCGTCATCGTCCATGCTCGCTGAGGCCATCCACTCCGTGGCGGATTCAGGAAACCAGATTCTGTTGCTGGTGGGCGGTAAACGTGCCAAGCGGGCAGCCAGCCCGGAACACCCCTTCGGCTATGGCCGTGAGCGGTACATCTACGCGTTCATCGTGTCGATTGTGCTGTTCAGCGTGGGTGGCCTGTTTGCGCTTTATGAGGCGTGGGAGAAGTTCCAGCACCCGCATGGCATCGAGGGCGCCTTCTGGTGGGTTCCTTTGGCGGTCCTGGTGGGTGCCATCATCGCCGAATCGTTCTCGTTCCGCACCGCGATCATCGAGTCGAATCATGTTCGCGGTCAGCAGTCGTGGGTGAAGTTTGTCCGCAACGCCAAACAGCCTGAGCTGCCCGTTATCCTTCTGGAAGACTTTGGCGCTTTGCTGGGCCTCGTGTTCGCGCTGTTTGGCGTCAGCATGACGCTGGTAACCGGAGACGGCGTATGGGATGCCCTCGGCACGGCAATGATCGGCCTCCTGCTGGTGGCCATTGCTGTGGTTCTGGCATTGGAAACCAAGTCCTTGTTGCTGGGCGAGTCCGCCACCAAGGAAGACGTGCTTCGTATCACCGAAGCCCTTGAAGCTGACGGAACGCACATTATCCACCTCAAGACGCTCCACCTTGGACCGGAAGAGCTGCTGGTAGCTGCCAAGATCTCCATGGGTGCTTCAGAAACAGGCGAGGAGATCGCCAAGGGAATCGACGACGCTGAGCAGCGGATCCGTGCAGCGGTGCCGATCGCCAGGGTCATCTACCTTGAACCGGATATCGAGCGGGTTCAGGCGCAAGCGTAAGTTTCCTTAAACGATGAATGGCTCCGCAGGTGCGGAGCCATTCATCGTTTAAACCATAATGCGGACAAATGCTGATCAGGCCAGCGGGTTCCTGCGTTCCAGGAAGCCGCTGACAAGGGCTACACCGAGGCCGAGGATGGCCAGGACGGCACCTACGAGTGCGGGAGCTACGTAACCCCACCCCCAGGCGATGACTGTGCCGCCAAGGAAGGCGCCCAAGGCATTGGCGATGTTGAGGGCCGAATGGTTCAGTGACGAGGCCAGGGACGCCGCCCCCGGGGCAGCATCCAGGAGACGCGTCTGCAGTGCCGGTGTCAGCATTGACCCCACGCCGCCCACCACAAAAGCCATGATGAAGGCGGCCCAAGCCCAATGCGCGGCGATGGCGTAAACCACCAGGGCGGCGGCGATTCCAGGCATCACCCAGTAGATGGTGCCCATGACAGACTTGTCGGCTATGCGCCCGCCGATGATGTTGCCTACAACCATGCCAAGACCGTAGAGGGCTACAACGGCCGGGATAAGGCTCTCGGGGATGCCTGCCACGGACGTCATGGTGTGGGCGATGTAGGTGTAGACGGCGAAGAACCCGCCGAAGCCGATGATGCCGATCAGCAAGGCAAGCCACACCTGCAGACGCTTGAGGGCGCCAAGTTCCCGCCGGATGCTGGCATCAGGGTGGGCCGCTTCAAAGGGCACAAATTTCCACACCATGGCCACCGTCAGCAACCCGATAGCGCCAACAATGATGAAGAGAAGCCGCCAGCCGAACGTCTGCCCCACCCACGTGGCCAAGGGCACTCCGATGACGTTGGAGACCGTGAGGCCGGCCATGACCATGGAAATCGCCCAGCCACGCTTGGTCGGAGCCACGAGGCCCGCCGCGATGACAGCGGCTACACCAAAAAAGGCTCCGTGGGGAAGTCCCGAAGCGAAGCGGGAAAGGAGCATGAAACCATAGTCGGGCGCTATGAAGGAGGTGAGGTTTGCCAGGGAAAGAAACAGCATGAGGCCCAGTGCGAGGTGCTTCTTGGGGAGTTTGGCTCCAAAAGCGGCGAAGATCGGGGCGCCGATCACTACGCCCAAGGCATAGGCAGAAATGAGGTTGCCGGCTTGGGGCGTGCTGATGCCCAGACCCTCCTCGATTTCCTTCAGCAGGCCCATCATCGCGAATTCAGTAGTGCCAATGGCAAAACCACCCATGGCCAAGGCCAGGATGGCCAGGCCAAGGTGGCGCTTCACTGCTTTGGCGGTGGCGGGTGCGGACACGGTGGTAGTCATAAGCCTGCTTCTTAAGGGCGCCTGATGGGGCTGGGGAATGCGGAGAAAATCCGATAACAAGTTTAGTCCCCGTGCACTCCACTTAGTGTTGCAATGTGACGATGCCCATCATCGGAGCCACCAATAGACTGGTCCAGTGACTGCATTGATAAACGTCGTGGGCGCCGCTGTCGTTGACTCCCTGGCCACGCCCACCCGCCTTCTGGCCGCACGCCGCACAGCCCCACCGCAATTCGCGGGCATGTGGGAATTTCCGGGCGGCAAGGTGGAAGCAGGGGAGGCCCCTGAGGCCGCCCTGCACCGTGAACTCGCTGAGGAACTGGGAATTGAGGTTCAGCTCGGGGCGGAGCTTACATCCGGCAGTGACAACGGGTGGAGGCTCAATGAGCGTGCCTCCATGCGTGTGTGGTTCGCTGAAGTGACTGCGGGGGAGCCCCAGCCGTTGGAAGATCACGACGAATTACACTGGATCCCTCTGGATAATTGCGACGAAGCTCTCAATCTCCCGTGGATTCCGGCGGACTTGCCGATTGTCCGGGCTTTGCTTGATCGAGTGGGCGCACCCGCCGGGGAGCATGGCGTTTCAATGAGGTAGAGAGCGGGCTTCCGGTCATGTGAAGCCGTACCGTTCGAATGTGAGAGCCTCATACCGCCCTTGCGAAAAACTCCTGCAGTGCGCGGCCTGAAATCTGTGCGCCGCCGGGTGGCCATGCCCGCGATGGCGCCTGAGCTCGGACAAGCAGATTCTGGTTGAGGGCAACCACAGCCCGTTCTACAACCTACTGGCCGTCCGTGAGGACCAGAAAGGACGATCTTTTGGTGCGTATGGAGCCCTGGCCGCTTTGCTTAGAAGAGAGACTGCTGCCCCGGGAGGGGAGTGGAGGCGCCAGGTTCAGGAGTACTTGAGGCTTCCGCGGGGCGGGCGTTCCGGTGGCTGAATCCCGACGTCCCCAGGAAACCGTACTTGGCCTTGAAGTGGCTGATCCTTCCGGTCAGCCACGCACGGTATTCCTTGGACGCATAACTGCCTTGGCCATAAAGGCGACGGTACTTTCCCACAAGTTCCGGATGCTGGGCGGCCAGCCATTTCATGTACCACTCCCGTGTCCCCGGTTTGAGGTACAAGGCTCCAGCGGTGACGCCGGTGGCCCCTGCGTTGGTCAATTCGGTGAACAGTGAATCAAGGGCCTCGTCCGAATCAGTGAGCCACGGCAGGATGGGCATCGCCATGACGCCGCAGCCAAGGCCAGCGTCCCGGAGGCGGGCGATGAGCTTCAGGCGTGCCCTGGGGGAGGGTGTGCCGGGTTCGATCAGTTCAGCCAGGTCCTCATTGGTCATGGCCAGGGAGATACCAAGGTCCACGGGTACCTGGGTGGCGGCGTGCTTGAGTAAGGGGATATCCCTCGCAAGCAAGGTGCCCTTGGTCAGGATGGAAAACGGTGTGCCTGAGTCTGCCAAGGCCCGGATGATTCCCGGCATCAGGGCGTACCGTCCTTCTGCCCTTTGATAGGGGTCCGTGTTGGTGCCAAGTGCCACCTGTGGTCGTTTCCAGGAAGGCTTGGCGAGCTCTTTGCGGAGGACTTCAGCGGCGTTGACTTTGACCACCACTTGGGAGTCGAAGTCCCGCCCGGCGTCAAATTCCAAATAGGTATGGCTGTTGCGGGCGAAGCAATAGACGCAGGCGTGGCTGCAGCCGCGGTAGGGATTCACGGTCCACTCGAAGGGCATGTTTGAACCGGAAGGCACCTTGTTGAGCACTGACTTTGCGGTGACCTCATGGAAGGTGACTCCGGAGAATTCGGGTGTCGAGACGGAACGCACAAGCCCGGAGAGTGGCAGCAACGCATCCAAGGCCGGGGCAGGGCCTGGAGCCGCAGCGTCGCTCTCGTCTGACGCCGGTCCAGGCATCGGTGTAAGTGCTTGTGCGTCCCATCTCATGAACTCCATTCGAATGTATGTTCGAATGAATGTCAAGGCTCCGAATCTGGCTGGCCAGGATCCCGGCCAGCCAGGATCCCGGCCAGCCGGGAAGCCGACCTCCAAGGGAGCCACTGTGGTGTTGCTAGGGTTGGGCCATGATTCTGCTCACGGGCTTCGAACCGTTCGGTGGGGACGAGGTCAACTCCTCGTGGCTGGCTGCGCTCCGGGCCCAGGACATCCTTCGGGCGGAGGGCCTCGCTGTGGAATCCGTCGAGTTGCCTTGCGTCTTTGGTGAGTCGGCGGTGGTTCTCGAAGCGGCCATGGCACGCCTGCGTCCGGACGTGGTTGTCTGCATAGGCCTGGCGGGAGGGCGTGAACGTGTGTCCCTTGAGAGAGTGGCCATCAACTGTGACGACGCGCGAATTCCGGACAACAAGGGCCAGCGTCCCATCGACCAAGAGGTCATCGATGGAGGGCCGGCAGCTTACTTCTCAAGCCTGCCCATCAAAGCCGCGCTCAGAAACCTCCAGATTGCAGGGATCAAAGGTGAAGTCTCCCAATCGGCAGGCACGTATGTGTGTAACCACGTCTTTTATGCCTTGATGCATTCCCTCGCCTCCAGGCCGGGAGTCCTTGGCGGCTTTGTCCATGTTCCCTATCTGCCGGAACACCTCCCGGCAGGCAGCACGGCCCCCTCCCTGTCCTTGGAATCAATGGCCGAGGGCATTGCCGTCATAGTCCGGACAGCCCTGCAGCCGCAGGGAGATATCAAAATATCTGCCGGCACCATCCACTAGAGGAGTTCCCACTCAACCGTGACGCTGGCGGAAACGGAAGACTCGCCTGCCTCCACCGGCAATGCCTCTGCGGCGTAGGACGCCCGGACCATTCCGCCCAAGGGGACCGGACCGCTATGCACTGGCTGCTGTGAGACGGAGATTACGGCTCCAAGCCGTGAGGAAGCCAAAGAAGCGTACTGTTCGGCACGGGATCGCGCATCCTGCCATGCTGCCTCCTGCGCTTGGGCAGTGACGGCTGAGGCGTCCGCGAAGCCTTGCTCGATCCCGTTGATCCTGATGTCGTCCCCGCCCGCGGCAACTGCTGCGGCTATGGCCGCCGGCGCATCCGCGTGCGAACGGATTCCCACCTGCAGATTCGTGGAGGCTACATAGGCTGTTACCTTTTGGCCCTGCCCCTCCACCCACACCAGGTCGGCGCGGAGATTCAGGCCACTTGTTCGAAGATCCACGTCCTGCACTCCCGCTGCGCGCAAGCTGGCGGCGACGGCGGCAGCCGCCTTCCCGGCGTCGTCATAGGCTCGGGCTGCGGTGTCCCGCCGCGTCTCCACCCCGAGCGTCAAAGTCACCAGGTCCGGAACGGCCTTTGCGCTCGCAGTCCCGGTGACGGTAATGGTTCGGTTCATGCTCAAGCCTCGATTCCCTTGCCGGCAGGACCGTCCTGCCGTCGGTTGTGATGGTCAATGTAGCCGCCGGCGGCGAGACCGGCCTGGCGTTCAAAGAAATTCCCGGAGCCCGGGTTACCGCTGCGGAGCATGGACCACCCGGCTGCGATGCCGTAGAGAGCCAGGAAAGGCAGGCCCAGGCAATACGCATACTGGGTGCTGTGCCGCTCCTCATGTCCCAGCAGCACCTCGTTCCTGCCGGCCGTCCCCTGCGGCGCCCGGTACAGGATGACGTTCCCGAGCGTAAACGCGCCGGCGTGCGGGAGTTTCCAGTGGTAACCCGCCGCGATGATGAGTCCCCGCGGACCGCGTGTCACCACGGAGCGGGAGCAAGCGGCCACTGCAAGTCCCAAAGGCGTGGACAGGTTCAGGACATTTGCGATCTGCCGGAGGCGTTGCGCAGGAGTCATGAAGCCATGCTAGCCCCGTCGCATCTGGCAGGGCGCGGGCCGCAGGGATACGCTGTTCGAGCACTGACCGGTGCGGGGGGATTCGAATGGGGGAAGAGGGAAGATGAACGCAAAACGCGCCATGGGCGTGGTGGGTGTCCTGATCGCAGTGATGGTGGCACTGACCGGATGCGTCAAGCTCAACATGTCCGTGAAGGTCAACAACGAAAAGAGCGTGGACTACGAGGTTGTCTACGCAATCCAGAAGTCAGTATTGGGCGACAAATCCTTTGACGAATTCATGGAGTCCAACGGCAGCGGCAGCCAGCAGATGGACATTCCTGACGGCGCCACTGTAGTGGACTACGAGGACGAGAAGTACAAGGGCAAACGAATCACCGCAGCCAACCTTGACCCAGCCAAGCTCGCTGAGTCCTCCAGTTCCGAGAATCCCTTTGAGCTCAAACGGGAGGGCGATTTCTACGTCCTCTCCATGGGCGGCGTCACGGGTGCCGACAGCAGCGATCCGCAGGCGTCCAGCATGGCAAAATCCATGTTTGACGAAGCTTCCGTGACGTTCACGTTCCCCGGCAAAGTGGTCGAAGCCAAGGGCGCCACAGTGGACGGCAACACGGCAAAGTTTGACATGCTCTCCATCAAGGAATCATCCGTCCAGGCCAAGGCCGAGGCCAACGCCGGCATCCCGATGTGGATCATTTGGGTCTTGGTGGCGGTGCTGGTCATTGCTGCAGGATTGATCCTCCTGTTCGTGTTGTTGCGCAGGAAAGCGGCGCAACCCGCGCTCGCGGTCGCCGCGCCGAACGGACAGCCGGGGTATGCACCCCAGCCTGGGCAGGAGGGCTACCAGCCCCCGGTCCAACAGGATGCCTACCCCCAGCAGCCTGCGCAGCAGCCCCAGCAGGACTGGGCAGGGCAGGGCTACACGCCGGGCGCGCCGCCGGCACAGGCTCCACAACCGCCGGCGCAGTCAGCGCAGCCGCCAACGCAGCAGCCCGGACGGACGCACGACGACGGCCAGGTGCCTCCGCCGCCCACGGCACCTCCGGCGTCGGGCGCCTAAGCGAAAGGGCGACACACCGCTGTCGTTATTCCAGATAGCGGAACCGTGCCCTGGGGGTTAAATCCCGACTGTGAGGTTCAACTAGACTGAAGGGTAGTGCCTGCCGTCCGCGGCGAGCACTGCCCTTTCGTTTTGCAGGCCTGCCTTGCCGGGCCGTTCCCTACTCGTAGCTAAGAACAGTAGATGACTGACACTTTGCCAGGCGCTGCCATCCCGAATCCGCTGGATGAAGCCGCCATCACCGCCGCCGTCGAGGACGCCATTGCTGCTATTGCGGCTGCTTCCTCCCTTGATGAACTCAAGGCTGTCCGCCTCGCCCACACCGGTGAGAAGTCGCCCCTGAGCCTCGCCAACCGTGAAATCGGTGGCCTCGCCAAGGAACACAAGGCTGCCGCCGGCAAGCTCATGGGTTCATCCCGTGGCCGGGTCAACCAGGCGCTCGCAGCCCGGACCCAGGTTCTCGAAGCCGAGAACGACGCCCGCATCCTGGTTGAAGAGACCGTGGACGTCACGGCCGCACCGCGCCGGCGGCGTGCCGGTGCACGCCACCCGCTGTCCACGCTGCAGGACCGCGTCTCGGACATCTTTGTTGGCATGGGTTGGGAAATCGCCGAAGGCCCCGAGGTGGAGTCCGAGTGGTTCAACTTTGATGCCCTGAACTTCAAGCCGGACCACCCGGCGCGCGAAATGCAGGACACGTTCTTCGTGGAGCCGCCCGAAGCCCACTTGCTGATGCGCACACACACCTCGCCGGTGCAGGTTCGTTCCATGCTGGAACGCGAAGTACCCATCTACGTGCTGTGCCCGGGCAAGGTGTTCCGCACCGATGAACTCGATGCCACGCACACTCCTGTCTTCCACCAGTTCGAAGGGCTGGCGATCGACAAGAACCTCAGCATGGCTGACCTCCGTGGCACGCTGGAGCACTTCGCCCGCCAGATGTTCGGCGACGAAGCCTCCATCCGCCTGCGCCCCAACTACTTCCCGTTCACCGAGCCGTCCGCAGAGCTCGACATTTGGCACCCGGGTGCCAAGGGTGGTCCGCGGTGGATCGAGTGGGGCGGCTGCGGCATGGTCAACCCCAACGTCCTCCGGGCAGCCGGCATCGATCCGGACATCTATTCAGGTTTTGCCTTCGGTATGGGCATTGAGCGCACGCTCATGTTCCGCAACGAGGTCGGCGATATGCGCGACATGATCGAAGGCGACGTACGTTTCAGCGAGCACTTCGGGATGGAGATCTAACAGTGCGTATCCCACTTTCCTGGCTGCGTGAATTCGCGCAGGTTCCGGCCGATGCAACGGCCGAAGACGTCATGGCTGACCTGGTCAAGGTTGGCTTTGAAGAAGAAGAAGTCCACCGTCCCACGGATGAGCTGACGGGTCCTGTTGTGGTTGGCCAGGTCCTGAGCCTGGTCAAGGAACCGCAGTCCAACGGCAAGACCATCAACTGGTGCCAGGTCCGCGTGGTTCCTGAAGGCCAGGAGCAGACCCTCACCGGCGAGGGCATTGACCCCTCCGGCGTGCAGGGCATCATTTGCGGTGCCCACAACTTTGTTGAGGGTGACAAAGTGGTTGTCACCCTGCCGGGCGCTGTTCTGCCCGGAAACTTCCAGATCTCGGCGCGCAAGACCTACGGTCACCTGTCCGCGGGCATGATCGCTTCCGTCCGTGAGCTGGGTATCGGCGATGACCACGACGGCATCCTGGTGCTCTCGCGCATCGGACTGGATCCGGAAATCGGCTCAGACGCGATGGAACTGCTCGGTCTGTACGACCAAGCAGCCGAAATCAACGTCACCCCGGACCGCGGTTATGCCTTCTCCATCCGCGGTGTGGCCCGCGAGTACGCCCACGCCACCGGAACGTTGTTCACGGACCCCGCGTCCAAGGTCAACGCACCCGCTTCCCTGCAGGGCGGCTACGGCGTCAAGCTCAACGACGATGCGCCGATCTACGGCATGCCCGGTTGCGACCGCTTCGTGGCCCGCACGGTACGTGGCGTGGACGCCTCGCGTCCCACCCCGCCGTGGATGTCCTCCCGTCTTCGCCTGGCCGGCGTCCGCTCCATCTCTCTTCCGGTTGATATCTCCAACTACGTGATGCTGGAGCTTGGACAGCCGAACCACTGCTACGACCTCGATAAGCTTGCGGGCGACATCGTGGTACGCCGTGCAGTGGCGGGGGAGAAGATCACCACCCTCGATGACAAAGAGCGCACGCTCGACGTCGAGGACCTGCTGATCACCGACGATTCCGGCGCCATTGGCATTGCAGGTGTGATGGGCGGCGCCCACACCGAGGTGTCCGACTCCACCACGAACATCCTGGTGGAAGCCGCGCACTTTGATGAAGTCTCCATTGCCCGTTCCCGTCGCCGCCACAAGCTGCCGTCCGAAGCTTCCAAGCGCTTCGAGCGCGGGGTTGATTGGCGCGTTGCCAACATCGCTGCGCAGCGCGTCGTTGACCTCTTGGTGGAACTCGCTGGAGGCACGGCAGACGAGGCCGGGACCGACGTCGGCACCGCCCCTGAGGCTGTCACCATTGAACTGCCTGCAGAGTTTGCCGCCGCCCGGATCGGCATCGATTTCACTGAAGAGCAGATCACCACCTCCCTGGTGGACCTGGGTGCAACCGTGGAGAAGACGTCGTCGGGTTACGTTGTGACGGCTCCGAGCTGGCGCAATGACCTGGAAACCAAGGAAGACCTCTCCGAGGAAATCGCGCGGCTGGTGGGCTACGACAACATCCCCTCGACACTTCCGGTGGCGCCTCCGGGCCGGGGACTCAGCCGCAGCCAGCAGCAGAAGCGTCGTGTGGTCCAGGCCCTGGCTGATGCAGGTCTTACCGAGGTGCTGTCCTACCCGTTCGTCTCCAAGGCAGCCAACGACACCTTCGGCGTTGCTGCTGAAGGCGAAGCGCGTCCTGCGTTGAAGCTGGCGAATCCGATCAGCGAGGAACAGGGATTCCTCCGGACTTCCATCCTGCCGGGTCTGATCGAGGTTGCCCGCCGGAATCACTCACGCGGTTTCCGCGATTTGGCGGTGTACGAGGCCGGTTCGGTCTTCCTCCCAGGCGAAACGCTGGGTACGGATTCCATCCCGCCGCTGGGCGTCAAGCCTGCCGACGAGGTTCTTGATGGACTGTACGACGGCGTCCCTCACCAGCCGCTGCACATCGCCGCAGTCCTGACCGGACATGATTCACCGGCGGCTGCGACGCACACGCCTCGGGCGTGGGATTGGGCAGACGCTGTTGACGTGGCACGCCTGATCGCCGATGTTCTGGGCGTGGAATTGGTTGTCAGCCAGGGAAGCCACCAGGCGTTCCACCCTGGCCGTGCAGCTCAGCTCGCGCTGCGCAACGGCGACGTAGTGGGCTACGCCGGCGAGCTCCACCCGAAGTTGCTGGCTGCGCACGACATGCCGGCCCGCTCCGTGGCGCTTGAGGTCAATGTTGAAGTGTTGTTCGAAGCTGCTGCTGACGTGATCGTGGCCAAGCACATCTCCGGTTTCCCCGTTGCGACGCAGGACGTTGCCTTGGTTGTCCCGCAGGACGTGCCGGCGGACCAGGTTCTGGCTGCGCTGCGTGAAGGTGCGGGCGAGCTCCTCGAAGATGTCGCGCTGTTCGATGTCTACGCGGGTCCCGGAATCGACGAAGGCAAGAAGTCACTGGCTTTCGGCCTCCGCTTCCGTGCTGACGACCGCACGCTGACCGCGGATGAGGCTTCTGAAGCCCGTGCCGCAGCTGTTGCTGTTGCAGCCGAGCGCTTCGGAGCTGTCCAGCGCTGATACTGCTCGCGATGGATCATCCCCGGAACCATCTGGTTCCGGGGATTTTCTTTTATCGAGATTGAGCTCCCAACATCTTGACAGACTATTCACATGTGTATGACAGTTCTGTCATACACATGTGAAACATGTGTATCACATCCCTCGCACGGTTCCATAAGAGCCGTCCTTTGAAAGGTACCCATGAAGAAGCAGAATGTTGCTTTGCTTGTCGGGGCAGCAGTAATGGCCCTGACGTCCTCGTTTGGTGGAGCTGCAGTGGCGTCAGAGTCGACGCCCCAAGTAGCCGCTGCTGAGGTTCAGCCCGTAGGGCACACGGTGGACAAGACGCAGACGTCGGGCTCGGCCGCATCCCCTCTGGCCGACAAGTACACCATTGCCGCACCCACCAAGAATGGCGGCGCTTCCACGGACTCGGTCATCGGCGCCGATGGCAGGGTAAGAATCACCAACACTACGGCAGCCCCCAATCGCTCCATCGTGCAGATTGAGTTCAATGGCGGCTACATCTGCTCCGGCGCGCTGATCTCCGATGACACCGTGCTGACGGCTGGACACTGCGTTCATGAGGGCGGCACCGGCTCCGAGGCCGACTACTCGTGGGGCGTCAAAGTAGCCCCGGGCCGTAATGGTTCAACCGACCCCTACGGCACGTGCGGTGCAACGGAGATCTTCACGGACCAGCGCTGGATCGACTCGGCGAACACCAATGCCGACTGGGGCGTCATCAAGCTCGACTGCGCCATCGGCAACACCACCGGCTGGCTCAACTACACCGGTACCACCGCAAGCCTGAATGGAACCAGCACCACAGTGCGCGGCTACCCGGGAGACAAGGCATTCGGCACCATGTGGTCCATGACCGGACCCATCGAGAGCACGCAGGCGGAAAAGGTGTTCTACAAGATGGACACCTATGGTGGCCAGAGTGGCGCCCCCGTCTACAACAGCTCCAACACCATCGTTGCCATCCACACCAACGGTGGCAGCTCCAACTCCGGCACCCGCATCACTCCCACCCTGGCAAACTACCTGACGTCGGTGAAGTAGCCCAGCTGAGTTAACCCACCCAACAAGTGTTCCCCTCAGTGAGATCCTGGCTGAGGGGAACACTGCTGAGTGAGGCGAGTGGCGCCGGCTACAGACAGCGACGCGGCGTGGAACGTCGTAGGGGAGGGCTACAGTAGTGATGGGCAGCGTGAAAGGAGTTCTGATGAAGTACTCGAAGGTCAAAGCCGGACTCATCGCCGGCGCTGCATTCCTCGTAGCACAGTTCATTTATCAGGTTGTTCTCGCTGCGCCTTACAATCTCGGAATCAGCCTCGTTATGGCGGCCATCGTCGTGGTGGGATCCGTCGTGGGCCGGCACGTGATGAACCGTCGAAGGAGCGAGCTGACAGGCGACGTTTAGCTGGGTGGCAAGGGGCCCGATCAGCTGTTCGTCCAGAATGCTGGCTTCAACTCACGAGCAAAAGTGTAAGGAAGGCCGAGATGGACAGCCCCGTGCTTGAGCTGCGGAAGCTCAGTGACGTGCCCGGCACAAGCGGTCAGATTCAACCCCTCGGCCTGCCCGCCTTCGAGCGTGCCAACAGCTTGGCCAAACCCGAGGATAGGGATGACTTCGTTGCCGGCCGGATCGCGCTGTGGCACTTTGCCGCTGCGCTCCTCGAAGTGGATCCTGCTCGACTCGTTCCTGACTATCGCTGCCCGCGGTGCGGCCCCGGCCAGGACCATGGTCGCCCAGGGTTCTTGCTCGACGGCGGCCCCGCACCTTTGGTGCTCAGCGCGTCCCGGGCGTCGGGCTGGGTGCTGCTGGCCGGCGTTGTGCATGCTCCCGAAGAACTACGGCTGGGAGTGGATCTTGAATCGACTGGCAAAGCAACCTTCGAAGGCTTCGACGACGTCGCGTTGACCGCAACCGAGAAACGCTTCCTGTCCAGCATCCCGGATCAGGAGCGAGATAGTCAGCGCGCGCGCCTGTGGGCACGCAAAGAGGCGTGGCTGAAGATGACGGGGGAGGGCCTGAGGCGCAACCCCGCAGAGCTGGATGTGCTGGACCTGCCCGGCCTGCGGGATGTCACGGAAAGGGCACTGCCTGACGGTTTGGTAGCCGCCCTGGCACTGGGCTAGCGCGCTGAAGGCAGTAGTGGCAGAGAAGCTTCGTACAGCCACGGGCGGAGAATAGACGCGGCATCAAACCCGGGAATGAATGAGTCCGCAGCCCCAATAAACGCGTCGGTAGACACCGAACCGTGGCGGTTTGTGGCCGTCCAATGCTGCAGGAAACCGAAGAACGCCTCATCCCCGGCAGCCATCCGCACAGCGTGAACGGCCAGGGCACCGCGCTTGTAGACGCGGTCGTCGAACATCAGCTCAGGGCCGGGATCGCCCACCAGCAGGTCCTGCGGCCCGGCGTCGAGCCTTTTCCACGCAGCCGTTGCCCGCGCGGCAACAGTCATGGTGCTGGATTCTTCGGACCACAACCACTCCGCATAACAGGCAAAGCCTTCGTGCAGCCAGATATCTTTCCAGGTGCTGACCGTCAACGAGTTCCCGAACCACTGGTGGGAAAGTTCGTGGGCGATCAGTCGCTGCGAATCCCAAGCATCCCGCATGTGGTTTCGGCCGAAAATGGAGACCGTCTGGGCTTCCAGCGGAATCTCCAGCTCGTCCTCCGTGACCACCGAGGTGTACTCGGCGAAAGGGTAAGGGCCGAAACAATCCTCGAAGGTGCGCATCATGTCGGGCTGGCGCCGCAGGCCTTGAAGAGCATCCACGGCCATCTCGGGAGTGACTGCGACGAACTGGGGAACCCGGTGATGAGTGTCGTCCACGTGCAGCGGAACCCTGGCGTACCGGCCGATCTGCACCGTGGCGAGGTACGTCGCCATGGGCTCAACATGTTCATAGACCCAGGTTTCCCGGCTGGACTTGCGGGAGTGGGCCACCAAAGTGCCATTGCACACAGGCCGGTAATTATCGTCCGTGGTCACGGAGATGAGGAAGCTGGATTTGTAGCGGGGATGGTCGTTACAGGGGAACCAGGACGCCGCGCCGTTTGGTTGTCCGGCCACCAGGACGCCGTCGTTCAGTTCCTCCCAGCCCACATCGCCCCATAGGCCGCGGCGCGGCTGGGGGTTGCCGTCATAGCGGATCTCCAGCGAGAACTGCTGGCCGGGCTTGAGTGCAGACGCCGGGGTCAGCACGAGGTGTTCTGCCCTATGACTGAACTTCGGGACCTTCTTGCCGTCCAGCTGAACTTTTGACGCCCGCAGCCCTACAAGGTCAAGGACAATCTGGGCCGAGGACTCCAAAGCTGTGCAGCGTAGGACCGCCTTGCCGATCAGCTTGTTGCTGCCCAGCCTGACGTCGAGGTCCAACTCGTACCTGTCCACGCGGTAGGCGCTGCTGCCGTGGTTCAAGGCGTAGGGGTCGGCTTCGGTAAGGGGAGTATTGATTGGAGCGGCCATATCCGTCCAATCTACTTGAGGCGCGGCGCTTGTGAGGACGGACCCACCCACGGGCTCACAGGGTTGCCCATCCAGTACGTCCCGGCCGGGACAGTTTCGCCACGCATCACCAACGACGCCGGCCCCACAGTTCCGCCGTCGCCAATGCTCGCCGCGGGGAGGATGACCCCGTGCGGGCCCATGGTGGCGCCGTTGCCGAGTGTCACGGTGTCAAGGCTCATGACACGGTCGTGGAAGAGGTGTGTCTGGACTACGCAGCCACGGTTGACCGTGGAGTTTTCGCCCAGGGTCACGAGGTCGGCTTCGGGAAGCCAATAGCTTTCGCACCACGTTCCGCGTCCGATCTTGGCTCCGAGCCCGCGCAGCCACCACACCAAGGCGGGAGTTCCTGCGGCCGAGCGTGCAAACCACGGCGCACTCACCATCTCTATGAAGGTGTCCACAACCTCATTGCGCCAAATGAACGAGCTCCACAATGGGTGTTCGCCGGAGCGGATGGTCCCCACAAGCACCCATTTGGCCACGATGGAACTCAGGGCGGCCACAGCCCCGGCTGCCAACATGACGATGCCGCCCAGGACCGCGGCTATCCAGTAACCCCATCCGCGGGCGATCCAGTCCAGCACCAGCATCACACCCACGGCGATGGTTACCGTGAGGATGACCGGTATCAGTCGGCACAGTTCCCATAACGCCCGTGCCACCTTCAGTTTCAGGGCCGGGCGGAAAGTTCGGGTTTGGTCAGCATCGACGGCGGTGCGGCGCAACCTGACGGGGGGACTGCCCAGCCACGAAGTGCCAGATTTCGCCTTGAGGGGCGTCGCCGAGAGCACCGCGACAAGGGAATTCTTGGGCACGTTCCGTCCTGCGGCCGTCATTCCCGAGTTACCCAAGAAGGAGCGCTTCCCGATCTTGGCCGGCGCAATTTTCATCCATCCGCCGCCCAACTCGTAGGAAGCCACCATGGTGTCGTCGGCCAGGAAAGCGCCATCGCCGATGGTGGTCATTTTGGGAACCAGCAGTACTGTTGAGGCCTCCACGTTCTTCCCCACTTTCGCTCCGAGGAGTCGAAGCCAGAGTGGCGTGAACAAGCTCGCGTAGACGGGGAAGAGAAGATCCCGAGCCATGTCCAAAAGGCGTTCCGTGGCCCAAACCTGCCAACCGATGCGGCTACGCACCCGGTAGTAGCCTTCTTTGAGGCCCAGGCCGAGGAGTCTTGCAACGATGAGAATCAGGACGAGGTTGCCAAAGAACCACACCAAAGCGGCAAATGGCAAGGCCAGGGCGATCTGCGGAAGCGCCGTTTGCAACGACTCGTGCCCCTGGATGAAAGCCAAGACCACCAGCACGCCGGCGAATGCCGAGACGTACGGTATCAGTGCCAGCAAAGCCGAAGCGCTGGCGAAGGCGGAAAACCAGAGCCGATCGACCACCGGCCGCCGGCTGACTGTTTCCGGCCACTCGCGCTTGGCCTTGCCACGGCGTTCGGCGGGGGATCCTGCAACGAGATGTCCGGCTTTCACTTTGCCCAGCACGGCCGATCCAGCATCGACGTGGGCACCGGCCCCAATGGTCGCTCCGGGCATTAGGGTGCTTCGTGCTCCCACAACGGCACCCGCTCCCACATGGATTTGTCCGATGTGTACGGAATCCCCGTCCACCCACCAGCCGGAAAGGTCCACTTCGGGTTCGATGTTGGCTCCGCTGCCCAGAGACAGCAGGCCGGTGACCGGCGGCAAAGAATGCAGGTGGACGTCCTTGCCGATCTTGGCACCCAGAGCGCGTGCGTAGTAGGGGACGAAGGGTGCGCTGGCCAGGCCTATGGCACCCGAAAGGTCTTGAATTTGCTCGGCCAGCCATAAGCGCAGGTGGGTCTTTCCCGAACGCGGGTAGGTGCCGGGTTGGATCCTGCCCAGCAGCACTTTGGCCGCGACCACCGAGATCGCCATCCGGCCCAAGGGGCTGACAAAGATCAGCCATGATGCCGCAATCCACCACCACGACACAACGGGTGCGGCGGCAAAGCCAGCGACATCAGCCAGCAGCCTGTTCGCAGCCATGAGGTAGGTCAGCCAGCGCATGCCCACGAGGATGTGGAGCGGGGCGCCCATGAGGACCTGGAAAATTTGCGACTTCAAGGCTGTAGGGCGGACGGTTCGCTCAGCAGCGGGACCCGGCAAGGCGCCGTCGGGGAGTGATTGCCGGGCGGCGTCGATCAAGGCGCCGACGCGGGGCGTGGCATAGATATCCGCCACCGTGATGGTGGGGTACCGGACGCGGAGCGCGGAAACGAGCTGGGCCGCAGCAAGGGAGCCGCCACCATAGGCGAAGAAATCGGCGTCCAGGGAACTCACTGGACTGCCCAGTACAGACTCCCACTGCTCCACCACCCAGCGGGCGTCATCGGGCAGATTCAGTGGTGCGTTGCCGGCCTCAGTGGCGCCGGCTCCCGCCAGCGGCCAAGGAAGTGCATGGCGATCCACTTTGCCGCTGGTCTTGGTGGGAAGGGAATCCACAACGGTCAGCAGGGGGATCAAAGCAGCGGGGAGGCTCTGGCCCAGAAGGCGGCGTGCTTCGTCCATGGATAATTCATAGCCCTCAACGGGGGCCAGATACCCAACAAGGATCTGGTTGCCGGCCGCCGTCGTCTGCACTGCTGCAGCCGCGCCAGCTATGCCGGGCAAGGACTGAAGCGCCGCATCCACTTCGCCCAGTTCAATCCGGCGTCCACCGAGTTTGACCTGTTCATCGGCCCTGCCCATGAAGATCAGGCCCTCTGCTTCGTATCGCACCAAGTCGCCCGAACGGTACGCACGTTCCCATCCCAATGTGGCCATAGGAGCATACTTCTCGGCGTCCTTGGTGGGATCGAGATAGCGGGCCAGCCCAACCCCGCCGATGATCAGTTCGCCGATTTCGCCTTCTGCCACCGGAACGCCCTGAGGATCGACGATAGCCAGGTCCCAACCGTCCAGCGGCAGGCCGATCCTTACGGGGCCGGGTCCGCCCAGGGGAGCAGCACAGGCAACAACCGTGGCCTCCGTGGGGCCATAGGTGTTCCACACTTCGCGGCCGTCCACCGCCAAGCGTTCAGCGAGTTCGGGCGGGCATGCTTCGCCGCCAAAGATCAGGAGACGGACGTTTTCCAACGCTTCGGCAGGCCACAGCGCGGCAAGAGTGGGCACCGTGGAGACAACCGTGATCCCGTGATTGATGAGCCAAGGGCCGAGGTCCATGCCGGTTCGAACAAGGGCTCGTGGCGCGGGCACCAGGCAAGCTCCGTGACGCCAAGCCAGCCACATCTCCTCGCAGGAAGCGTCGAAGGCCACTGAAAGGCCAGCCAGGACCCGGTCATGGGGTCCGATGGGCTCAGCTTGGAGGAAGATCCTCGCTTCGGCGTCAACGAACGCGGCCGAGGAGCGGTGTTGGACGGCAACGCCCTTGGGGGTTCCGGTGGATCCCGAGGTGAAGATGATCCAGGAATCGTCGTCCAGTCCGGGCTTGCTGGGTTTGGGGACCGGCTCCCGTGGCGCACCGGAGAGTTGAACGTCCAGGCCCGCAGCGATGATGGCACCAACCCTGGCTTCGCCGAACACCAGGCGCGCCCTCTCATCGGGGTCGTCCGCATCCACGGGAACGTAGGCGGCGCCGGCCATCAGGATTCCCAGGATGGCTATGTAAAGCTCGTTGGTCCCGGACGGGATGCGGACGCCGATTTTGTCTCCCCGGCCAAGTCCTGCAGCGTTCAACGCGCCTGCGAACTGTCGGACGGCTTTGAGTAGTTCGGTGTAGCTCAAGGACTTGTGGCCGTCATCCAACGCCGAAGCCTCAGGGGATTGTGCGGCGGTCTCTTCCAGGATGTCCACGAGGGTCCGCTCGGCGGGTGCTGCGGCGCCGCCCGGCATCTGGGGGCGGTAGGTGGTCAAGGCAGGTGTCTGCCCGGCCCCCGCGGGATGTTCTGTGCTCACGGGCTCAGCTTTGCGCAGAAAGGTGAACAAAAGGTGTCGGACGTTTCCTGTCCGTAACATTTTGTTGCGCTTCTGTTCGCCTGTGAGTCGCCGGAAGTTGGGGAGCCGGGCATGGTGCTTACGGCACCAGCAGGACTTTGCCTGTGGTGAGGCGCCCTTCCAAGTCCCGGTGGGCCTGGGCAGCCTCTGCCAAGGGGTAGGTCGCTCCGACCCGAACAGCGAGAGTGCCGTTGGCGGCGGCGTCGAATATTTCTGCTGAGCGCCAGCGGCGTTCGTGCGTGTTCTGTACGAAGTGGGCCATGGTGGGCCTGGTCAGCGTCAGGGATCCTGCCGCATTCAAACGCTGCGGGTCGAAAGGCGGTACAGGCCCGGACGCAGCGCCGAAGAGCACCATGGCTCCGCGGGTGCGCAGGCTCTTCAGGGAATCGTCGAACGTGTCCTTGCCGACGCCGTCGTACACCACGTTGACGCCTTCGCCGTCGGTGAGTTCACGGACCTTGTCGGCGAAGCCTTCGTAGCGAAGAACTTCATCGGCGCCGGCCAGAGTGGACAAATCGGCTTTTTCGTCCGAGGACACGGTAGTGATCACGCGGGCTCCGCGGGCCTTCAGCAGTTGCGTCAGCAGCAGACCAACGCCACCTGCGCCTGCGTGAAGCAGAACGGTGTGGCCCGGCTCTACCCGGAACGACGAGTTCATCAGGTAGTGGGCAGTGATGCCCTGCAGCGGCAAGGCAGCGGCAGTGTGATCGTCGACGCCGGCAGGAACCGGGAGTGCCTTGCTTGCGTCCACGACGGCGTACTCGGCGTAGGTCCGGGATGCCTCGGCAGTCGCAATGCGATCGCCGACGGCAATGTCCTCCACGCCTTCGCCCACTGCCTCGACAGTGCCGGCGGCCTCCGCGCCGGGGGTGAACGGGTAGTCCACCTTGTAAGTCCCGCTGCGTTGATAGGTCTCAATGAAGTTGACCCCGGCAGCTGCGACCTTGATCAGCAGCTGGCCGGGGCCAGGTGTCGGTGGTTCCACGGATGCATACTCAAGGACGTCAGGTCCTCCGGGCTGCCGTGCAACGATAGCGTGCGTCATGGTGGCTCCTCACTCCGGGGCGGTGGTTCCGGTGCCCGGTTTCAGAATCCATCCTAGGGAGGTTGGGGCCTCCCGTGCTGAACGCTTAGCGGCGCCCGTGCGTCGAAGCTACAGGGCAGTCGAAGCCGCGGCCTGCTGCCAGGCCCACTTCGTTGAGGTACCTGACCACAATCCCGTAGGACTGCATCAGGGTTGTTTCCGTGTACGTAATGGAGTGCTTGGTGCAGAACTCGCGCACGATTTTGGTGGCCTTGTACAAGTGGGGCCGAGCCATGTCCGGGAACAGGTGGTGCTCAACCTGCCGGTTCAATCCGCCAAGAAGGAAGTCCATGAAGATGCCGCCGGAGATATTGCGTGAGGTGAGGATCTGGCGGTTGAGGAAGTCCACGCGGCTGTCCTTGGGAAGGACCGGCATGCCCTTGTGATTGGGCGCGAACGAGGCACCCATGTAGAAGCCGTACACCATGATCTGCACGCCGAGGAAGGCAAACGCCATGCCGATGGGGAGGAAGGTGAAGGCGAGTACCGGAAGGGCCGCGAGCCTTGTCACCAGGATGGGTGTCTCTACCCAGCGGTGGCGTACTTTCTGCTTGCCGAAGACGAAGCGAAGCGAATCGAACTGCAGGCTGAGGCCAAGCAGGGTCAGCAGCGGGAAGAAGAACCAGCCCTGTTTCTTGGTGAGGAACGCCAAACGGCCCTTCCGCTCTGCTGCGGCGTCTTCGTAGAACACCAAGGCGTTGTTGCGGATGTCCGGGTCCTTGGAGATGACGTTGGGGTGGTTGTGGTGGGCTCCGTGTTTCTGTTCCCACCAGGAATAGCTGATGCCGGCGACGCCTGTGGCCAGGAGACGGGCTGACCAATCGTTGGCGCGGCGTGAGGCGAAAATCTGTTTGTGCCCGGCCTCGTGGGCCAGGAAGCTCAGTTGTGTGCAGAGAATGCCTACGGCTGCGGCGATGAGCAGCTGGTACCAGGATTCGCCAATGAGGGCGAAGCCGAGCCAGGTGCCGGCCATCAGGAGCAGCAGGGCCACGAAGACCCAGATGTAGAAGCCGCTGCGGCGTTCAAGGAGTCCGGCAGCTTTTACGCTCTTGAGGAGCTCTGAATAGCTTTGGACCACAGGATTGGGTTGAATTGCGCGAGCCTTGGGGCGCTCAGCGGTGGATGTGGGTGACATGAATGTGCCCCGTATCGCTAACGGGCAACGCTGCAGCCGACGTTCGGACTGCACGGTCTGGATCACCCTCCACTAAGCATACGTGCAATGTCCTAAATAATGAGACACATCACAAACGCATGTATAAATATCGGCACCTATGAATAGTTTTGCTGTACACTCGAGTCATGACTATTTCTGTTGCCGTCTCCGGCGCCAGCGGCTATGCCGGGGGAGAAGTGCTTCGCCTGCTTGCGGGCCATCCGAACGTCACCATCGGTGCGATCACTGCGCACAGCAACGCCGGTTCAAGACTAGGGGAGTTGCAGCCGCATCTCCATGGTTTGGCCAGCCGGATCCTTGAAGACACCACGGTGGAAAACCTGTCCGGTCACGACGTCGTGTTCCTAGCCCTGCCGCACGGCGCTTCCGCGGAGATTGCTGCACAGTTGCCGGAAGGCACGGTAGTTATCGACGCCGGCGCGGATCACCGACTGCAGGACGCCGCGGCGTGGGAAAAGTTCTACGGCTCAGCCCATGCGGGAACGTGGCCCTATGGACTGCCTGAGCTGCCGGGCCAGCGCGAGGCGCTCAAAGGCGCCACCCGCATCGCCGTTCCCGGCTGCTACCCGACGTCGGCGCTGCTCGCCCTGACGCCCGGGTTCGCCAACAATCTCCTCCTGACGGACGACGTCGTTATTGTCTCTGCCTCGGGTACTTCCGGTGCCGGCAAGGCGGCCAAGGTCAACCTCATTGGTGCCGAAGTCATGGGTTCCATGAGCCCTTATGGTGTGGGTGGTGGACACCGGCACACTCCTGAGATTGAACAGGGACTGTCCAACGCCGCCGGCGAAGCCGTGACTGTTTCCTTTACTCCGACGTTGGTCCCGATGAGCCGCGGCATCCTCACCACCGCGACGGCCAAGGTTGGCCACGGGGTCACCGAAGCCGAACTTCGCCAAGCGTGGGCAGACGCCTACGATGACGAGCCGTTCGTGCACCTGCTTCCCGAAGGCCAGTGGCCCGCCACCAAATCGGTGCAGGGATCCAACCACGCCGTGATGCAACTTGCTTTCGACCAGCACACGGGCCGAGTGATCGTGACATGCGCCATCGACAACCTCACCAAGGGGACCGCCGGCGGCGCCGTGCAGTCCATGAACATTGCCCTCGGCCTGGATGAAACCGCCGGCCTGAACCTGCAGGGAGTTGCACCGTGACCATTACCGCACCCAAAGGATTCCGCGCAGCGGGCATCACAGCCGGCATCAAGGCATCCGGCAACCCGGACTTTGCCCTGGTGGTCAATGACGGGCCATCCAAGGCAGCCGCTGCTGTGTTCACGTCCAACCGTGTGGCAGCCGCACCCGTCCACTGGTCGCGCCAGGTAGTCAGCGATGGCCGCGTGGACGCCGTGGTCCTGAACTCGGGCGGCGCCAACGCGTGTACCGGCCCCCAAGGTTTCCAGAACACCCATGCCACGGCCGAGAAAGTGGCGGAAGTGCTGGGAGTCTCAGCTTCCGACGTCGTGGTGTGCTCCACCGGCCTGATCGGCGAGCAGCTGCCCATGGACAAGATTCTTCCCGGCGTGGATGCCGCGTTCGCGGAGCTGTCCGCGGACGGTGGTTCTGCAGCTGCCACGGCCATCATGACCACGGACAGCGTGTCCAAGGAAGCCGTCTTCACGGGCACTGATGCTGAAGGCAAGCAGTTCACCGTGGGTGGCATCGCCAAAGGCGCCGGCATGCTGGCACCGGGCTTGGCAACCATGCTGGTGGTCCTCACCACAGACGCCCAGGTGCCCGCTGACGAGCTCGACGTCGTCCTCCGCGACGCCACGCGCGTCACTTTTGACCGAGCAGACTCGGACGGCTGCATGTCCACCAACGACACCGTTGTGCTGTTGTCGTCGGGGGCGTCCGAGGCCTTGCCGTCCACCGGGCAATTGGGCGAAGCCGTGACGCAGGTCTGCGCCGAATTGGCCCGCAAGTTGATCGGTGACGCCGAGGGCGCCAGCCATGACATCGCGATCAGGACCTTCAACGCTGCCAGCGAACGCGACGCCGAGATCGTCAGCCGCTCCGTTGCCCGCTCCAACCTTTTCAAGGCAGCCATCTTCGGCAAGGATCCCAACTGGGGCCGCGTGCTTTCTGCCGTGGGAACCACTGACGCCGTTTTTGAAGCCGATCAGCTCAACGTCTCGATGAACGGCGTGCAGATCTGCCGAAACGGCGCAATCGGCGACGACCGCAATCTGGTGGACCTGGAGCCGCGCGAAGTGCTGGTCGAAATTGACCTGCAGGCCGGCGACGCCGAGGCGACCATCTGGACGAACGACCTCACGCACGACTACGTGCATGAGAACAGCGCCTACTCGAGCTGAGCGGATGACTATGACTGCGCACACCCGGGAAACGACATCCACGAGCCACGTCTCGGCCAAAACAGCCCAGGACAAAGCCGGAACCTTGATCGAGGCCTTGCCCTGGATCCAGCGCTTTGCCGGCACCACCATGGTGATCAAATACGGTGGCAACGCGATGGTTAATGACGACCTTCGACGTGCTTTCGCTGAGGACATCGTGTTCCTCCATCACGTGGGCATCCACCCCGTGGTGGTACACGGCGGCGGCCCCCAGATCAACTCCATGCTGGGCCGCCTCGGCATCGAATCCGAGTTCAAGGGCGGTCTCCGCGTCACCACCCCCGAGGCCATGGACGTCGTCCGCATGGTCCTCACGGGCCAGGTAGGACGGGAACTCGTCGGCCTCATCAACTCCCATGGCCCCTACGCTGTTGGCATGTCCGGTGAGGATGGCGGGCTGTTGCGCGCCATTCGGACCGGCACGTTTGTTGACGGCGAAGAAGTGGATCTTGGCCTGGTGGGCGAAGTGGTGGGTGTGGATCCTGCCGGGATCAAGGACATCCTCGACGCCGGTCGCATTCCCGTGATCTCGACTGTCGCGCCTGAAATTCTCGACGACGGCAACGGCTCCGGTCCCACGACCGGCCAGGTCCTTAACGTCAACGCCGATACCGCAGCTGCCGCTGTAGCGTCTGCCTTGGGCGCTACCAAGCTCGTCATCCTGACCGACGTAGAGGGGCTCTACGCCAATTGGCCGGACAAGTCATCGCTGATCTCCTCGCTGACGGCCTCCGAACTCCGTGAAATGCTGCCTCGCCTCGAATCCGGGATGATCCCCAAGATGGCAGCCTGCCTGAAAGCAATCGACGAAGGCGTGGAGCGCGCACACATCGTGGACGGCCGGCTCCCGCACTCCATGCTGCTGGAAACCTTCACCACGGCAGGCATCGGCACGCAAGTAGTACCAGACGAGGAAGTGAACGCATGAGCGAAGTTGTTGGCATCGATCCGACCGGCGATGGAACCCCCGCCCGCTTCGCGGTGCCCGACCACACCCGGGGTCCCATCGCCGGATCGGATGCCAAAGCTTCCGTCATGACTGGGGTGAGCAATGGTGCTGACTGGCTTGCCCGCTATTCGTCCTCGCTCATGGGCGTTTTCGGAACCCCGCAACGGGTACTGGTCCGCGGCGCCGGTTGCCTGGTGTGGGACGCCGATGGCAAGGAATACCTGGACCTCCTGGGCGGCATTGCCGTGAACGCTTTGGGCCACGCCCACCCGTTTGTCACCTCGGTGATTTCCAGCCAGCTCGCCACTCTGGGCCATGTCTCCAACTTCTTCACCAGCCCCACGCAGATCGCACTGGCTGAGAAGCTGCTGGCCATCAGCAAGGCACCTGCCGGTTCCAAGGTGTTCTTCGCCAACTCCGGCACTGAGGCCAACGAGGCTGCGTTTAAACTGGCCCGCAGGAACAACCCGGACGGCAAGCGCACCAAGATCATCGCCCTCGAAGGCGCCTTCCACGGCCGCACCATGGGCGCCTTGGCGCTCACGGCCAAAAAGGCTTACCGTGCTCCGTTCGAACCACTGCCCGGTGGCGTGGTCCACATCCCGTTCGGTGACATCGAGGCCCTGCGTGCCGCCGTCGACGATTCCACCGCAGCTGTCTTCCTGGAACCCATCCAGGGCGAAGCGGGCGTCCGGCCGTTGAGTACCGAGTACCTGCAAGCTGCCCGCGAGGCCACCACCGCGGCTGGTGCGTTGTTGATCCTCGATGAGGTCCAGACCGGCATCGGCCGCACCGGCAAATGGCTGGCGAGCGAAGACGCGGGAATCGTGCCCGACGCCGTCACACTGGCCAAAGGCCTCGGCGGCGGCTTCCCGGTAGGTGCCTTGATCACCTTCGGACGTACGACGTCGGCCCTGCTCTCCGCCGGGCAGCACGGCACCACTTTCGGTGGAAACCCGGTGGCCACGGCTGCCGCCCTGGCGACGCTGCACGCGATCGAAAGCCAAGGTGTGTTGCAGAACGTGCTGACTGTCGGAACGCATCTGCGGGACGGACTGGCCGGCGTCGAGGGTGTCACCGAAGTACGCGGTGAAGGCCTCCTGATCGGCTTCGACCTTGAGGCGGACATCGCAGCCGCCATGGTGACGGCGGCCTTGGATGCCGGCTTCATCGTCAACAGCCCCGGGCCCCGGACTATCCGCTTGGCTCCTCCGCTGATTCTGACCATCGAGCAGGCGGACCGTTTCCTGGGCGCCCTGCCCACGCTGATCGCTACGGCTACGGCCCACACCGCTAAGGACGCACAGTGAGCACTTCCACCACCCGTCACTTCCTCAAGGACACGGACCTGAGCCCGGCTGAGCAGGCCGAAGTTCTGGATCTCGCCATCCGGATGAAAGCCGCGCCGTACAGCGTGCAGCCTTTCGCCGCCGAAGGGAACGGCCGCAAAACCGTCGCCGTGATCTTCGACAAGACCTCCACTCGAACGCGCGTGTCGTTCGCTACTGGCATTGCGGACATGGGCGGCAACGCGCTCATCATTAATCCGGGTGAGGCGCAGATCGGCCACAAGGAGTCCGTAGAGGACACAGCGAAAGTCCTTGAGCGCATGGTGTCCACCATCGTGTGGCGGACAGGTGCCCACTCGGGCCTGGTGGCCATGGCGGAGAACTCCGAGGTCCCCGTGATCAACGCATTGTGCGATGACTACCACCCGTGCCAGCTCCTCGCTGACCTCCTTGCCGTCAAGGAGCACAAGGGTGAGCTTGCAGGATTGTCCATGGCGTACCTGGGGGATGCGGCCAACAACATGGCCAACTCGTACCTGCTTGCCGGCGTCACTGCCGGAATGCACGTCCGGATCTCCGGCCCCGAGGGATATCTCCCGGCCGCGGAAATCGTTGCTGCCGCGGAAGAACGGGCCGCTGAGACCGGCGGTTCTGTGCTGATTACCAGCGACGCCGCAGAGGCGCTTAAAGGCGCTGACGTCGTGGCCACGGACACCTGGGTCTCCATGGGACAGGAAGCCGAGAAGGAGGCCCGGATGCTGCTGTTCCGGGAATACTCGGTGGATGAGGCCGCCATGGCGCAAGCCGCGCCGGACGCCGTCGTGCTTCACTGCCTGCCGGCTTACCGCGGCTACGAGATTTCCGCCGGTGTCATTGACGGCCCCCAGTCGATTGTCTGGGACGAGGCGGAAAACCGTCTCCACGCCCAGAAGGCGCTGATGGCGTGGTTGATGCATCGCTCGGGGCTGGCCTTCGTGGACGGACTTTCGCCCGTTGAAGGTACAGGGGAGAGCACGTTCTAGTGTCCACCAATCCGTCCGTGCCGGGTGCCAGCCCGGCCACCAAGACCGCCCGCCAGGCCCGTATCACCGCGATCCTGACGGGCGAGTCCGTGCGTTCCCAAGCAGAGCTTGCAGCCCTGCTGGCGGACGACGGCGTTCAGGTCACCCAAGCCACACTGTCCCGTGACCTTGTGGAGCTTGGCGCGGTGAGGGTTCGTGGCAAGGAAGGCGCACTGGTCTATGCCGTGCCGGGTGAAGGCGGGGACCGCAATGCGAAAAGCGGTGTCACCCAGGAAATCCTTGACGCGCGCCTGTCACGTTTGTGCGGGGAACTTCTGGTGACAGCGGAGGCCTCGGGCAACATCGTGGTGCTGCGGACTCCGCCGGGAGCCGCCAACTTCCTGGCCCTTGCCGTTGACCACTCGGTGATGCCGTCCGTATTGGGTACGATCGCAGGCGACGACACTTTGCTGTTGGTCGCCCGCGATCCTGACGGCGGGGCTGAACTGGCAGCCAGATTCCTGCGCATGGCCGAGGAAGCCGGACCCGGCAACTAACTGCATTTCAGCAGCATCGATTTACACAGCATTGATTCACATGAACCAAGTAACAACAAAGGAGCACTCTCGTGACTGAGCGCATTGTTTTGGCCTACTCCGGTGGCCTTGATACGTCCGTAGCCATCGGCTGGATCGGTGAAGCCACCGGCGCCGAGGTCATCGCTGTGGCCGTCGATGTTGGACAGGGTGGCGAGTCCCTGGAGACCATCCGCCAGCGCGCCCTCGGCTGCGGCGCCGTCGAAGCCTACGTGGCCGACGCCCGCGATGAGTTCGCCAACGAGTACGCCATGCCCACCCTGAAGGCCAACGCCCTCTACCAGGGCCACTACCCGTTGGTTTCGGCCATCTCGCGCCCGGTCATCGTGAAGCACCTCGTGAAGGCTGCCCGCGAATTCGGCGCCACCACGGTTGCCCACGGCTGCACCGGCAAGGGTAACGACCAGGTCCGCTTCGAAGTTGGCATCCAGACCCTCGGCCCGGACCTGAAGTGCATCGCACCGGTCCGCGACCTCGCCCTGACCCGCGACAAGGCCATCGCCTTCGCCGAGGAAAAGGGACTGCCGATCGAGACCACCAAGAAGAACCCGTACTCGATCGACCAGAACGTCTGGGGACGCGCTGTCGAAACCGGTTACCTCGAGGACATCTGGAACGCTCCCACCAAGGACATCTACGACTACACCGCCACCCCGGAATTCCCGCCGGCACCGGATGAGGTCACCATCTCCTTCCAGGCCGGTGTTCCGGTAGCCATCGACGGCGTGAAGGTCACCCCGCTGCAGGCCATCCAGGAACTGAACCGCCGTGCAGGCGCTCAGGGCGTTGGCCGCATCGACGTCGTCGAGGACCGCCTTGTGGGCATCAAGTCCCGCGAAATCTACGAGGCCCCGGGTGCCATGGCGCTGATCACCGCGCACAAGCACCTCGAGGACATCACCATCGAGCGCGAGCAGGCCCGCTTCAAGGCCACGGTTGGCCAGCGCTGGTCCGAGCTGGTTTACGACGGACAGTGGTTCTCCCCGCTGAAGCGCTCCCTGGATGCCTTCATCGAAGACACCCAGCAGTACGTTTCCGGTGACATCCGCATGGTTCTCCACGGTGGCCAGGCAATCGTCAACGGTCGTCGCTCCGAGACCTCGCTCTACGACTTCGACCTCGCCACCTACGACACCGGCGACACTTTCGACCAGTCCATGGCACGTGGCTTCATCGAGCTGTGGGGCATGTCCTCCAAGGTTGCCTCGGGCCGCGACCTCCGCGTCGCAGGGCAGTAATGACGTCCGCAACAAACGAGGGTGCACTGTGGGGCGGCCGGTTCGCCGGCGGCCCGGCAGATGCGCTGGCTGCTCTGAGCAAGTCCACCCACTTTGACTGGCGGCTTGCCCGCTACGACATCGCCGGTTCCAAGGCCCACGCCCGCGTGTTGGCCAAGGCCGGTCTCTTGGACGACGTCGAGCTCGAAGGCATGCTCGCCGCCCTCACCCAGCTGGATGAGGACGTCGCCAGCGGCGCCTACCTCCCGGCTGAGAGCGACGAGGACGTGCACGGGTCACTGGAACGCGGGCTGATTGAGCGTGCCGGTACCCAGCTGGGCGGCAAGCTCCGGGCCGGACGTTCCCGCAATGACCAGGTGGCCACGCTGGGCCGCATGTTCCTGCGCGACCACGCCCGGATCGTCGCCAGCGGTGTCCTAGCCACCATTGATGCCCTCGTTGAGCAGGCCAAGGCCCACCACGGCGTCGCCATGCCCGGCCGGACACACTTGCAACATGCACAGCCGGTCCTGCTGAGCCACCACCTTCTGGCGCATGCCTGGGCTTTGCTTCGCGACGTTCAGCGTCTCCAGGACTGGGACAAGCGTGCTGGTGTTTCACCCTATGGTTCGGGTGCGTTGGCTGGTTCGTCCCTCGGCCTGGACCCTGAGGCTGTTGCCGCTGATCTGGGCTTCTTCTCTGCCGTCCACAACTCCATCGACGGCACCGCGTCCCGCGATGTCTTCGCTGAGTTCGCCTGGGTCTGTTCCATGATTGGCGTGGATCTGTCCCGGATTTCAGAGGAAGTCATCTTCTGGGCAACCAAGGAGTTCTCCTTCGTCACGCTGCATGATTCATACTCCACGGGGTCCTCGATCATGCCGCAGAAGAAGAACCCGGACGTCGCCGAGCTGGCCCGCGGCAAGGCAGGACGCCTCATCGGCAATCTGACCGGTTTGCTGGCCACGCTCAAGGGCTTGCCACTCGCGTACAACCGCGATCTGCAGGAGGACAAGGAACCGGTCTTCGATGCTGCCGACACCTTGGAGCTGCTGCTCCCGGCTGTGTCCGGAATGATCGCCACGCTCACGTTCAACACCGAGCGCATGGAGTCCCTGGCCCCTCAAGGTTTCGCCTTGGCCACGGACATCGCGGAATGGCTTGTCCGTCAGGGCGTTCCCTTCCGTGAGGCGCACGAGCTTTCCGGTGCTGCCGTTAAGCAGGCCGAAAGCCGTGGCGTGGAACTGTGGGACCTGACGGACGAGGAATACGCGGCAATCTCTGAGCACCTGACTCCCGAGGTACGCAGCGTACTGAGCACCGAAGGTTCGCTCAACAGCCGCAATTCGCAGGGCGGGACGGCACCAGCCGCCGTCGAACGCCAGCTGGCGGCCCTGGAAGCGGAACTGGACGCAGTACGTTCCTACGCCAGTTAGAACGACAGCCGGGGCGGTACATCGCAGCAATGCCTTCGGGCAGAGCATCGCGAGGTGCCGCCCCGCTGTGCGTTAACATGGCGCTATGACTCAGATCACCCCTGGGGCGCTGCCCGCAGAGCTTCACAAAGCCGCTGACACCGTCACACGCCTGCTCTCCAAGCTGGAGGAATCATCCGTCGCCGAACCGTCGGAACTTCCAGGCTGGACCCGTGGCCACGTCCTTGCCCACCTTGCCGGTATTTCCAACGCCATGGCCCGGCAACTGGAGTACGCACGCCGCGGCGAAACCGTGGAACTGTACGACGGCGGTATGGACGGCCGAACGAAGGCGATCGAACTTGCCGCCGGGCACAGCCTCGCGCAGCATACGGAGTCGGTCAAAACTGCGGTCGGGTCCGCCATCGCCGCCTTTGACGCCTTGGGTCCGGACGATTGGCAAGCCCACATCGCCTACAGGGACGGAATAGTCTTCGACGGCGGGCTGGCACTGTGGCGCGAACTCACCATCCACGCATCGGACCTGCGATTGGGCTTCGGACCGGAGACGTGGAGCCGGCCGTTCTGCGAGCACCTCATCAGTTTCCTGGCCGCGCGTGTGCCGCGGACCTACAAACTGGTCCTGCAGCCCACAGGCCTTCCACAACTGAGCATTGGCAGCGGCGGCACGTCCATTGCGATTACGGGCATGCTCACGGACATTGCTGCGTGGCTCGCGGGCCGTGAGCCGAGTCTCGGGAGCCTCCGCGCAACCGCAGCCGCCGACGGCGTCGAACTGCCCGAGCTTCTTCCGTGGCCGGCCGCCCAGCCGGCAGCCCGCTAACACCCCGGACCCTCTCTCACCTAATTGCTTGTTGGTGCGAACGCTCTCTCACCTAATTGCTTGTTGGTGCCGACCCTCTCTCACCTTTTTGCTTGTTGGTGCCGACCCTCTCTCACCGAATTGCTTGTTGGTGCGAACGCTCTCTCACTCGCCGGTGTCGCACGACGGCACGACGTCGGCACCCGGCGGCGGTGGGCACGCCAACTCGTTGCGGGAGGGTTGGCCCGCTACGGGTTCTTGGGTTTTGCCGCTGCCCGCCACAGGTGCATCGTGGCGTAAGAGCGCCACGGGCTGACTTCCCGGAAGTCGGCACTGAGTCCTGCCCTGGCGGGCAGAGTCTTCACGCCGTTCCGCACAGCGGCATCGTTGGCCAGGAAGACATCGGGGGAGCCGAGCACCCGCATGGCGACGTACCCTACCGTCCAGGGACCCACTCCGGGCAAGGGGAGCAGCTTGCGTTCAAGGCTGGGAAGGTCGTCGCCATAGCCGAACTCCAGTTCCCCCGTAGCCATTGCCTCAGCTGCGGACACGATCGAGTCGATGCGGCGCTGGGGCCCTCGGAGCAGGGCCCGGCCATTCTGGGCGAGTTCCGCTGGTGTCGGAAACATCCGGTTCAGCCCAAGGGCAGTCGCGTCGGCGGGGGCGCCGGCCGCTGACAATTGGGTCAGGGCGGTCCGTGCCGCGGCCACGGTGATTTGCTGACCGATCATGGCCCGGATGAGCAGTTCCTGGGGGTCGACGGCTCCCGGCACTCGAATGCCAGCAATCACGGTGACGCTGTCCTTGAGGCGGGGGTCCGCTGCCAGTGCGGTGTCGATCGCCTGCGGGTCCGCGTCGAGGTCGAACAATCTCCGCGCCCGGCTCAACAACGCAGGGAGATCGTGCAGGTCCACGGCCGTGGCTGTGAGTTGCAGTGGCCTGCCGGGGGCCGTGGGATTGAACGCAACGGAGAAGGAAGCGTTGCCGCGCGGGAGTCGCAGGGTTCGTGCATAGGTTCTGGTTCCGTCCGCAGAGGTGCTGGCCACTTCGATGCCGGGTACGGCACGAACGCCCAGGAAGTCGAAGATGCCGGGGTCGAACGGTTCTCTATAAGGCAAGTTCAGTGTCAGTGTGGCGGGCGCTTCCATCGACACCGCCCCCTCCCGGCCCCGGCGCTGGCTGGACTTTGCCCCTGTGGCCCGCAACGCCGTCGGGGTCATCGCGAACACCTCCCCGATGGTCTCGTTGAACTGCCGAACGCTGTTGAACCCGGACGCGAACGCGACGTCGGCAAGCAACATGGTGGTGGAGACAAGCAGTGTCCTGGCGGTCTGCGCCCTGCTTGCCCGCGCGAGGGACAGAGGACCGGCGCCCAGTTCATGGCTGAGAATGCGGTTGAGCTGACGTGCGGAGTAGCCCAGGCGATGCGCCAGCCCATCAACTCCTTCTCGGGTGATGACGCCGTCGTTGATCAGCCGCATGGCGCGGCCGGCGATGTCCGAGCGGATGTTCCAGGCAGGCGTTCCCGGAACGGCCTCGGGCAAACATCGTTTGCAGGCGCGATAGCCGGCATCGTGCGCAGCGGCAGAAGTTTCGTAAAAGGTGACGTTCTCAGCCTTGGGCGTCCGCGCCGGGCACGACGGCCGGCAGTAGATGCCGGTGGAGCTCACGGCCGTGAAGAATTGACCGTCAAACCGTGTGTCGCGAGCGTCGATCGCCCTGTAGCGCTGCCAGAAGTCCATGGCTTCATCCTGCCAGCCGTCCGAGGGCGTTTGCTAGCGGAAATCGGACATGGCCGTTACCGTGTTTTGCTAGGGTCTGGGGATGAGTTCGTCTACGGAGAGCAGCGTAACTGAGCCGAAAGAAGTGAGTCGTTTCCTCAACGGCGACGCCCGCCTCATCGCCCCGCTTTTCCTTGGCGCTGTGCTGACCCATCATTCGGAGGCGGGGCCAGTCTCGGTCAGGCTCACGGAGGTGGAGGCCTATATGGGACCCCGGGATTCCGAACATCCCGATCCTGGTTCGCATACTTTTGGCGGCCCCACGGCCCGCAACGCGCCCATGTTCGGCCCGCCGGGATTCCTGTACGTCTACTTCACGTACGGAATGCATTACTGCGCCAATATTGTGTGCGGGCCCCATGGCGCCCCCTCCGCGCTCCTCCTGCGCGCCGGCGAGATCGTGGAAGGCGAAGGGCTCGCCGGAATCCGCAGGCCAGCATCCAAATCGGCGAAGGATTTAGCCAGCGGACCAGCCAGGCTCGCCGCCGCACTGGGACTCACGACGGCGGACACTGGCCGAGACGCGCTCGCCGCACCGTTCAGTCTGTGGCTGCCTGCGACTCCGGCTGCCGCAGTGGCCAGCGGACCGCGGGTGGGGGTAGCGGGCCCGGGCGGCAGCACTGACTATCCATGGAGATTCTGGATCGAGGACGACCCCACGGTGTCCCGGTACAAGGCAGCCAGGCCAAGAAACCCACCGGCTGCTGGCTGACTTTCCACGTCGGCAGGAAGAACTTCGTGTGACGCAGTCCGGCTGATGACTTGTACCCCACGCGTTTACCAAAATCGCTGTAGAATGGTAGGTCTGTCTTTTGCGATAGGGGTTACGGTTCGATGCACGATGCTGATTTGGTCCACGAGCAGGAATATGTGGCTGGGCTGTACGCCCGGCTCGATGAGCTGCGCGCAGAAAAGCGCGCCCAGCTGGCGCAGGTGCGCAAGGCCGGCGCGGTGGGAACCATGCAGAACGTTTCCGAACGTGACGCTTTCGCGGCACTGTACGAAGACCGACTGGCCCAGCTCGACGCCGTCGACGACCGCTTGGTCTTCGGGCGCCTCGATCTTGATTCGGGGGAGGCCCAGTACATCGGCCGTATCGGTCTGTCCACCGCGGACCTTCAGCGGCTGATGGTCGACTGGCGCGCTCCCGAAGCCGGCCACTTCTATCAGGCAACCGCGTTCGACCGCCAAGGCGTGCGCCGCCGTCGTCACCTGATCCTGCAGGGACGTGACGTCAAAGCGATTGAGGACGACGTCCTCGATGCCGGGATGCTCGCGGACAATGATTCCCTGCAAGGCGAAGGCGCACTGCTGGCTGCGTTGAACTCCAAGCGCACCGGCCGCATGTCGGACATCGTGGGCACCATCCAGTCCGAGCAGGACCGGATCATTCGTTCCTCCATCTCGGGTGCCCTGGTAGTTCAGGGTGGTCCAGGCACGGGCAAGACCGCCGTGGCCCTGCACCGCGCGGCCTATTTGTTGTACACGCACCGCGAGCGGCTCAAGAGCGCCGGTGTTCTGCTCGTTGGGCCGTCGTCGTCCTTCATGCATTACATCGAACGAGTACTGCCCTCGCTCGGTGAGACCGGTGTAGTCATGGCCAGCCTCGGCCGCCTCATGCCCGGGATCCACGCCATTCCCGAGGAAGACGCCGATGTTGCCGCGCTCAAGGGCAAGTTGGACATGGCAACCGTAGTGGCAAACGCTGTAGCCAACCGGCAACGGACGCCTGCAGAAGACCGCATCCTCGAAGTTGATTCGCGGAAGCTGACACTGACGGTTCGCCAGGTTCGTCGTGCCAGGGAAAAAGCACGTGCCACCGGCAAGCCGCACAATGAAGCGCGGCTCACGTTCGTCAAGATCCTTTTGCGTGAGCTCACGGAGCAATTGACGGACCTTGTTGAAGAATCAAACATCGGCAACAACGCCGATCGCGCCTACCTCGCCGAGGACGTCCGGTCTGCCCGGGATGTCCGCATTGCGCTGAACCTGTGCTGGATGCCGATGACGCCTGAGAAACTCATTTCCGAGCTTTTCAGCAAGCCGGCCATCCTTGAGGCATGCACGCCGCATCTGACACCCGCCCAGCGTTCGCTGCTGCAGCGGCCCGTCGACGCACCCTGGACGGAGGCTGACGTTCCGCTGCTGGATGAGGCCGCCGAGCTGCTGGGCGAGCTCGATCCAGCCGCCGGCAGGGGATTGGCGCAGCAGGAAGCTGATCGTGCCCGCGACCTCGCCAACGCCAAGCAAACCCTGGCCAACATGGAAGCCATGGGCGTCGACGTCCTGGTGACGGCTGAAGAGCTCGCTGAACAGAACCAGGAACGGGAGGGGCGGCTCACCGCTGCCGAGCGCGCCACGAGCGACCGTTCGTGGGCTTTCGGCCACATCGTGGTTGATGAAGCCCAGGAACTGTCCCCCATGCAGTGGCGGCTGTTGGTGCGGCGTTGCCCGTTGAAGTCCTTCACCATCGTCGGGGACATCGCGCAAACGAGTGCAGCAGCAGGTGCCAATTCGTGGCAAAGCGCGCTGGCGCCGTCGTTCGGTGACCGCTGGACGCTGGAAGAACTCACCGTCAACTACCGCACGCCGTCGCAGATCGCGGAAGCCGCTGTCCGCATGGCCAACCGCGCAGGCCTCGTCGTCTCCGCACCCAAGGCTGTGCGCGAAGGCAAATGGTCGCCCATTGTGGACCACGTCGAGGCGGATGGCATCATCAAGCGCTTGGTTGAGGTCCTGCCGGAGGAAGTGGAAGCGATCGACGGTGGCCTGCTGGCTGTCATCGCCGACGGTCCTCTGCTGCCGCTTGCCACGGCTGCGCTGCGGGAGGTCTATGGACGACGTATTGGTTCGGGCGCCGGCAGCTACGAACAGGACATCGTTGTGATCAGCCCCAAGGAAGCCAAGGGACTGGAATTCGACGGCGTGGTGGTCTTGGAACCGGCAGTGATGCTGAACCACGAACACGGCAAGGTGGGCGACCTCTACGTTGCGATGACCAGGGCCACGCAGCGTCTGCGTCTCATTGCTGCGGCTCCGGTACCGGCCGGCATCGAGCGCTAGGAAAAACGGGACCTGCAATCCTGCTAACTTAGATCTCGTGTCACACGTAAACAACCTCGAGTCCCAGCACAACGATCCCGCCTTTGCCAACGTCTGGCAGGAGCTCAAATGGCGCGGCCTTGTCCACGTTTCCACTGATGAAACGGAACTGGAAAAGCTGCTCGCCGGGGACCCGATCACGTATTACTGTGGCTTCGATCCCACCGCTCCGTCACTGCACCTGGGCAACCTCGTGCAGTTGCTGGTCATGCGGCGCCTGCAGTTGGCCGGTCACAAGCCCCTCGGTTTGGTGGGTGGATCCACCGGCCTGATCGGCGACCCGCGCCCGACGGCGGAACGCACCTTGAACACCAAGGACACCGTTGCGGAGTGGGTTGGCTACCTGCAAGGCCAGGTGCGGCGCTTCCTCAGCTTCGAGGGCGACAACTCTGCACGCATGGTCAACAACCTGGACTGGACAGCGCCCCTGAGCGCCATCGACTTCCTGCGTGAAATCGGCAAGCACTTCCGTGTGGGCACCATGCTCCGCAAGGATGCCGTGGCTTCACGCCTGAGCTCGGATGAAGGCATCAGCTACACCGAGTTCAGCTACCAGATCCTGCAGGGCATGGACTACCTCCAGCTCTTCCGCGACTACGGTTGCGCCTTGCAGACCGGCGGATCAGATCAGTGGGGCAACCTCACCAGCGGAACCGAACTTATCCGCAAGGTGGAAGGCAAGAGCGTCCACGCCATGGGTACGCCGCTCATCACCAACTCTGACGGCACCAAGTTCGGCAAGAGCGAGGGCAACGCCATCTGGCTGGACCCGGAGATGTGCAGCCCGTACACCTTCTACCAGTTCTGGCTCAACACCGCTGATGCCGACGTCGTGAATCGGCTCAAGGTGTTCACTTTCCTTTCGCGTGCAGAGATTGAGGCACTCGGGGAAGCTGTGGCGGAACGTCCGTTTGCCCGCGAAGGCCAGAAGAAACTTGCGTTCGAAGTCACGTCCTTGGTGCACGGCGTAGATGCAACCGAGAAAGTCATCGCCGCCTCGGCTGCGCTTTTCGGTAACGGAGATCTCACCGTCCTGGACGAGCGCACGCTGGAAGCCGCTACTGCGGAACTTCCCTCGGCGACCGTCGGCGCCGACGGACTGGGGATCATTGACCTCCTGGTTGCCTCGGGTCTGTCGGACAGTAAGTCGGCAGCACGCCGGACCGTCGGCGAGGGTGGCGCCTACGTAAACAACACCAAGGTCTCCGATCCCGATGCTGTGGTTTCCCGCGACGAGCTGCTTCACGGCCGCTACTTGCTCCTGCGCCGCGGCAAGAAAAACTTGGCCACCATTGAGGTTTCTGCCTAGGAGTCCTCTGGTCATAATCCCGGAAAGGGCCGGCAACCGTCACGGTTGCCGGCCCTTCTGCGCTGACCCTGTCCGTGACTGGTGAGCGGGCGTTCCTGTGAAGTGGCGGGCCGCAGGCGCGTGGCCGCAGTCTCCGCCCTCGCCACATACTCCCGCATTGGCTTCCTTTCCCCGTCCTTCCCTTCCGACGCTCTCTCACCTTTTTGGGGTTTTCGGGGGATCCTCTCTCACGTTTTGGTCTTTTTTGGGCAACGCTCTCTCACTGTGGTGGGGGAGCGTTGTTGGTTTCCGGGGTTGGTGTTCGACGGCGGTTGGTGGGGTTGGCGGAGGTGGCGGGTTGGTGTTCGATGGCGGTTGGTGGGTTTGGTGTGAGGGGGCGGGTTGGGTGGGGGTTTGGGTGGTGTGATGGGGTTCACGGGGTTGGTGTTGGTGGTTTTGGGGTTGTTTTGGGGGGTTGTTTGCTTTGTTTGGCGTGTGTTTGCGGGGTTTTTGGGTGGTGTTGGGGTGGATTTGGTGTGGGGGTGGGGCGCGTGTAAAGTTATTCGAGTCGCCGCCGCTGATGCGGAAAGTTAGCGACAATCTCCCTTCAAATCGCCGGTTTCGGTAGTGCTTTTGTGTGCTGCGGTTGTGGTGTGGGAGGCCTGGTGCTGGTTTGCTTTGTGCGGCTGGTTCGGGTAAGTTTGAAAAGTTGCTCCGGAGCGATCTTGGACCCTTTGGTGGGTGTGGGTGGTGCCGGGTGTGTCTGTTGTTTGAGAACTCAATAGTGTGCCAAGTTTGTTGATACCGATTGTTTTTTGATTGGTTGAAATTATGGCCGGATTGTCGCGCACCCCCGTGTGTGGTGGTCTGGTTTTCAGCTGGTTTCGAATTTTGTGCAGCCGTGTTCGCCGTTATTTCCGGTGGGTGTGGTTGTGTCTGTTTGATTTGTTTTTTTCAACGGAGAGTTTGATCCTGGCTCAGGATGAACGCTGGCGGCGTGCTTAACACATGCAAGTCGAACGATGATGCCCAGCTTGCTGGGTG
>NZ_FNNR01000001.1:650127-656515 GCF_900106835.1 Arthrobacter sp. cf158 | reverse complement strand
TTGCCCGGGTTCTGGAGTACTTGCAGGTGGTGGCGGCCCAAGCCGTCGAACGGACCCGGAACGAGGCGCAGAACGCGCAGAGAGGGTCGTCATCTGCAGCGCCGGAGTGGCGGACTGGATGGGCTGAACCGGCCGTGGGTGCGGACAACCCGGTCGACTCTGTGGCGTTGGGCGCAGCCCAGCCGGGCGCAGCCATGGGTACATACAGCGCAGCCCAACCGGGCGCAGCCACGGGTACACACAGTGCAGCCACACCGGGCGCAGCCGCCTGGGTGGCGGGTAGTGCCGGTGCCGCGAAGGCCGGGAGCCCGGCCAGTCCCTTGGACGACGGGTACCGGAACGCCGCCGAATTCCTGCGCGCCCGGCTAAGGATCAGCATCAGCGAAGCCCGCCGCCGGCTCGCCCTCGCCAACGACGTCCTACCCCAGACAGGAATGACCGGCCAGCACATCCCCGCCCGCCGCGAGATCCTCGCCGACGCCCACTCCTCAGCCCTGCTCCCGTCCCGCTCCGCGACCATCATCAGTGCCGCGTTGGACAAAACCCGCCACCTCACCGACGACGACACCATCACCCTGATGGAACAAGCCCTTACCACCACCGCGAAGGAAACCGACCCCGACTTCGTCGCCAAAATGGCCAAAGCCTGGTCCGACAGAATCGACCAAGACGGCCCGGAACCCTCAGAAGAAGCCCTCCGCCAACTCCAAGGCGCGTTCCTGCGCCGCCGACGCCGCCACGGACTCCACCACCTCGAAATCTTCGCCACCGACGAACAAATCGAAACCCTCACCACCGCCATGAACACCGCCACCAACCCCCGCCTCACCACACCAGAACCCAGTCACACCACCGAACCCAGCGACACCACAGAACCCGGTCACACCCCGGACGACGGAACCCCCACCGGAACCACCCCCACAGGAACGGGCACGCATGCAGCAGCCCACGGCCCCACCGGACCGGACCTGGACCGACGCACCCGCGCCCAGAAACTCCTCAACGGCCTCGTCGGCGCCTGCGCCCTCGCGATGAGCACCGGGAAACTACCCTCCAACGGCGGACTCCGACCCCAACTCACCGTCACCATCGACCACCGCCACCTCTTCGAACAACTCACCCACCACAACAAGCCCAACCACACCGGCCACACCGGCACGGGCCCGAACCCGCTCAGCTCCGGAACAGCGACCTTCACCGGCCCGCTACACCCCAACACCATCCGCAAAATCGCCTGCGACGCCGACATCATCCCCGTCCTGCTCGGCAGCCAAGGCCGCGTCCTGGACATCGGACGCACCACCCGCATCTTCCCGCCCCACATCCGCAAAGCCATCACCGCCCGCGACGGCGGCTGCGCCTTCCCCGACTGCACCATGCCCGCACCCTGGTGCGAAGCCCACCACATCACCTACTGGTCCCACGGCGGCACCACAAGCACCGAAAACGGCACCCTCCTCTGCAGCCACCACCACCACCTCATCCACAAAGAACAATGGCGAATCACCCTCACCACCGGAATCCCCTGGTTCATCCCCCCACCCCACATCGACCCCCACCAAACACCCCGACGCAACCACCACCACACACCCCACCGAACATAAACACGTGCCGGGAACGGGAGCGGTGAGGAACGCTCCACTTCGGAGTCATCCAGTGTGAGGAACTTGGGCACTGCCGTGCTCTTCGTCGGCATCTTCCGGCTGCATTGAGCTCATTCGCACAGCGAGACATGCCGCGCGGGCGGCCCGCCATGATGCCCGGTCCATATATAGGCCCAAGCCATGCATTTGCCCGGTCCATACTTAGGCCCCGACCATACGGTGCACAGTTCCCAGTGGCCACGAGCGCGGGGCGGCACTGATCGGATCCATATTGCGGCGAGACAATGCATGCGGCGAGACAATGCTTGCGCCGAAACTATTCGGCTCGGCCAGACGTCCAACGCCGTTAAAGCAGCGCGCCCGACGACAATCAGCCTCCGCGGGGAGACTCAACGTGGTCGGGCGCTGGCTTGTTGGAATATCAAGCGTTCCCCAGCTGCGGCTACCACCTCGTCGTCACCCGAAAAGATGGCAAGCCGGGCCAGTTTTAGCGCGAGGTGGGCCAGCCCGTGTACGACTCTGCGAGGTACGCCTTGGCATGTTCGGACGTGACCACAGAGTGCAGCTCGCCGAGTTGGCGGGCCCTGTCAAAGTCATCGGCGCCGGGAACGGTGTGCAGCATGGAGGTCATCCAGTAGGAGAAATGCTGGGCCTTCCACACCCGGTCCAGTGCGCGGTCGCTGTAGGAGTCCAGCAGTGCCGTGGAACCGTTGGAATAGAAGGAATCCAGGCCTTCGAAGAGAACCTTGACGTCGTGAATGGCCAGGTTGAGGCCCTTGGCGCCGGTGGGTGGAACGGTGTGGGCGGCGTCGCCGGCCAGGAACAGATTGCCGTGGCGCATGGGGGTGTGGACGAAGCTGCGGAACGGCAGGACCATCTTTTCCAGGACGGGTCCTTCCTTGAGCTCAAACCCGTTGCCGTTGACGCGCTTCCGGAATTCGGACCAGATCCGTTCGTCGTCCCAGTCGGCCACGTTCTCCTTGGGGTCGCACTGGAAGTACATGCGCTGAACGGTCTCGGTGCGCTGGCTGATCAGGGCGAAGCCATTCTCGGAGTTGGCGTAGATCAGCTCGTCGGCGCTGCGCGGAGCTTCGGCGAGGATGCCAAACCAAGCGAACGGGTATTCGTGGAAGTACCACTTGCGGTTGGCCTCGGGGATCTGGAAGCGGCAGTGGCTGCGTGAGCCGTCCGCCCCTACCAGGAAGTCGGCCTGAATCTCGAACTCCTGGCCATCAGCATCCGTGAACCACACCTTCGGTTTGCCTTCGAGGTCATGCACGGTGGTGTCGGTGACGCTGTACCGAACGTCGCCGCCGTCGGCCTCGCGGCGGGCGGCGAGGTCCACGAACACGTCGGTCTGCGGATACAACCACACAGATTCGCCCACGAGTTCCTTGAAGTTGATGCGGTGGCTTTCGCCGTTGAAGCGCAACTCAATGCCATCGTGCCGGTCCCCTTCGCGGAGCACCCGGTCCGAAACACCGGAATCCACCAACAGGTTCACGGTGCCGTGCTCCAGAATGCCTGCCCGGACCGTCTCCTGGATGTCCTTGCGGCTGCGGATTTCGACCACCACGGACTCGATGCCCTGACGGGCCAGGAGGTGGGAGAGCATCAGTCCGGCGGGGCCTGCGCCCATGATGGCTACTTGGGTGGTGATAGACGTGCGTGCCATGGTTTTCCTCGCTTCGTTGCGGATCCCGGCTTGCTGGGAAGCGGGATGAATCTGCAATCAGTGTGGCCCGCCATGAGTGATTGGCGTTACAAGAATTCCGTTGAACGGAAGCCGGAGTTAGTCGCCCAGTTGACGCCCTATCCCTCGCGCAGCTGTTTGGAGCGCGGGAACCAGCGCCTGCAGCCGCATCTCCGCCAGCGGGACCACGACACCCAGTGCCGCCACCGTGCGGCGCTTGCCATTGAGCACCGGGACAGCGATGCCCCATGTGTCCGGATCCACCACGCCCGCCAGTTGTGCATACCCCTGCTGGGCGGCTTCGGCCAGGTAATGGCGCACGACGTCGGCCGTGACCTTTCCGGATGGGTCATGGAACTGTTCGAGGTACTCCGCCTGCAGCTCGCGCGGCTGGTGTGACATCAACGCCACCCCGGCGGAGGTGATGTGAACCGGCATCCGGCCGGCGATCCGTGCACGGTTTGCCACAGATCCCCGCCGCGAAAGCCGCTCCACGAACAGCGCCTCCCAGCCGTCGAGCACTGCCAGGTTCACATTCTGGTTGAGGACCTGCTGAATATCCTCCATGAAAGGCATGGCCGCCTGCCGGAGGGCCAACGTGGGTGAGTTTCGGTTGACGAGTTCCCACAAGCGCAGGCCAAGACGCACAGTTCCGCCGGCGCCCAGATCCAACAGTCCATGCTCAGAGAGCTGCCGGACCAGCCTGTGAGCTGAAGACAACGGGAGTTCCGCCCGGTCCGCGAGTTCGGTCAGCTGCAGTGATGTCACCCCTTCGGGGAAGGCCTCAATCACCCGTACCACGCGATCTACCACTGAATCGCCGGATGCTGAATTGGCCACAATGCGCTCCTTTATGACGGGCGCCAAGGAGGAGCCTTCCGTTCAATGGTAGAACGTGTGCCACGCAACAGCCCGCGGTGATACAACTCTCATAACCGACCGGCCGTTCTGGCGGTCCGGAACCATCACAAAGAAGTACCGAGGTCGCTATGCCAACGTTGTCATCTGCCCGCCGCTCACAATGGCCCGTCTGGCTCTGTTGGCTTGCCATGGTCCTGGACGGCTTTGACCTGGTGGTCCTGGGTACCGTGATCCCAACACTGATCAAGACCGGAGAGCTCGGATTCGACGCAGTCGGCGCTACCTTCGCTGCCACCATTTCCTTGGTGGGCGTGGGCCTGGGTGCACTCTTCATCGCGCCGCTCTCCGACAAGTTCGGACGACGCAAACTACTCATCGCCTGTGTTGCAGGCTTCTCGCTGTTCACCATCGGCGTCGCCTTCGCCCCGAACGTGGCTGTTTTCTCAGTTCTGCGTTTGCTGGCCGGACTTGGTTTGGGCGCGTGCCTGCCGGCGGCCCTGGCGTACATGAACGACTACGCCCCCGCCGGATCAGCAGGCAAGTCCACCACCCGGACCATGACCGGCTACCACGTAGGTGCCGTGGCCACCGCGTTGCTGGCCATCCTCATCGTGCCCAACTGGCGGCTCATGTTCATCATCGGTGGCGCGGCCGGGCTGGTGCTCCTGCCTTTCCTGTGGATCAAGCTGCCCGAGTCCCTCCCCGAAGCAGCCCCCGCCACGGCGGGCGAAGCCACGAAGGCAGATACCGGCGTCGGACGCGCAACAGAGCCTGGCCGCGCAGCAGAAGGTGCCTCCAAGTCTGCAGCTTCCAATACTGCCGCTTCCGAAACTGCGGTCCCCAAGTCCGGGTTCCGCGACCTGCTGCAGAAGCCGTACCCCATGGTTGCTGTGGGCATCGGCATCGCGTCTTTCATGGGACTGCTGCTGGTGTACGGACTGAACACGTGGTTGCCGCAGCTGATGGCAGCCGCCGGATACCCCGTGAGCACAGGGCTGACTTTGCTGCTGGTCCTCAACCTCGGCGCCGTGGCGGGGCTGTTCCTGGCCGGAATCCTTGCCGACAAGCATGGGACCAAGAAGATCGTGTTGCTGTGGTTCGGGTTGTCGGCGGTGTTCCTTGCGATTCTGAGCGTCAAGATCCAGAACGAATTCCTGCTCAACGCTGCCGTGTTCGTCACGGGGGTCTTCGTTTTCAGTTCCCAGGTACTTGTATATGCCTGGGTCAGCCAACTGTTTCCGGCCCGACTCCGCGGAACAGCGCTTGGCTTTGCCGCTGGAGTGGGCCGGATCGGTGCCATTGTTGGTCCTGCTGTGACGGGAACGTTGGTGGCTGCGAACATCGCCTATCCCGCCGGGTTCTACGTCTTTGCCGCTGCGGGTGTGCTGGCAGTGGCCGCCCTGTTCATGGTCCCGCACGAGGTCAAGACCTCTGAACCAGGAGTGCCCGCCCACCGCTAGACCCTTACGGGAGGTCCGGCATGGGGCACAGCGATGTCTCCGCCCTCCCCAGCAGTCGGGGTCCGGCTGCAAAGCACCTGTCCGTCGAGTTCCGGAGTGCCGGAAGGGCCTGGACGGCCCAGTCGAAGTGGTCTTCCTTGATCATCGTCTCAATGGCCCGGCACTGGTCCTCTGTCTCCAGCGCACCCACCATGGCCGATGAAATCCTGAGGCTCAGGATGGCGTCCATGCTGGCGTCGGCGTCGTGCTGGCACAGGCCGTTGGAGATCCGGAGGATCCGGCCGGGCAGCATGGACAGGTAGGTGGACAGGAAACGCAACGCCGGCTGGGAGTCTCCCAAATCGTCAGCCAGGGTCTGCAACCGGCACGGTTCCAGGGCCGGAGTCCCGGTGTCCTCACTCACCGCGTGCTGCCTGGGGCTCTGCGGCGCCTTCCGGGGCTGTCTTGTTGGGGTTTTTGGTCCAGATGGAGGTGAGCATTCCGATGACCAGGATGGCGGGTGCGCCGTACATGAGGGTGTTCATGACCAGGGGTTCGCGGAGGGCGCGGATGGCGTTGCCGACGTAGGGGATGGTGGCGATTTGCTTGTCCACGGTTTTGCCTTGGAGGGTGGCGATCCAGGGGTCGATGCCGTTGTTGGCGTCGCCTTTGGTTTGGACGGCGATGCCGCCGTCGGCGGTGGTGGTGATGTTGGTGATGCGGTGGGTTTCGACGCGTTGGTCTTCGACGGGGATGTGGTAGGTGATGATGTCGCCTACTTTGACGTCGGT
>NZ_FNNR01000001.1:37181-650117 GCF_900106835.1 Arthrobacter sp. cf158 | reverse complement strand
CTCACCACCGGAATCCCCTGGTTCATCCCCCCACCCCACATCGACCCCCACCAAACACCCCGACGCAACCACCACCACACACCCCACCGAACATAGGACGCCCCAACCCCACAAGCGCTCGACCCCGGCCCACCACCCTGGGCGACGGGCCGCCGTCGAGCGCTTGTAATGAGGGAGTCGAGCGCTTGTAATGAGGGAGTCGAGCGCTTGCAGCGAGGGATTCGAGCAGGAGCTGTGCGCAGGAAACTGTGGGCGCTCATTGTTTGTCCGGTGCAGATACTGCTTTGTGCAGCCGGCAACCCGTACGCCCGGAGTCGTTCCGGTAGGCCCCTGCGTTCGGAGTCGTTCCGGTAGGCCCCTGCGTTCGGAATGCCCCTGCGTCGTTCCGGCATTCCTAGGACTCACAGGGCCTGCCTCAGGGGCTGCGCCATGCTGCCGCGCGCGCCTACGCTGGAATCGGGCTGGATTGAAACGTCACATGAGGGAACCAGCATGACCACATCGGACAACAACGAGACGACGAAGGATCAGACCATGAGGATTGCTGTCACCGGCGGAAGCGGAAAACTGGGCAGGAGCGTGGTCCGGCGGCTGACGCAAGACGGCCACCAGGTTCTCAACATAGACCGGGCAGGCACCCGGGGCCGCGGCTACGTCACCGTGGACCTCCGCAATTACGGGCAAGTCCTGGACGTCATCCTGGGCCTGGACGACCAACACGACGGCTTGGACGCAATCGTTCACCTGGCCGCCATTCCTGCACCTGGGCTGGCACCTGATGCCGCGATCTTCGAGAACAACATGGTGTCCACCTACAACGTCTTCCAAGCAGCGCGGAGGGCAGGCATTAAGAAGGTGGTCTATGCTTCGAGCGAGACCGTACTGGGCCTCCCTTTCGACATTGATCCTCCCTATATTCCGGTCGATGAGGAATACACGGCGCGGCCGGAAAGCACTTACTCACTGGTCAAGCACCTCGAAGAACAGATGGCCATCCAACTCACGCGGTGGGACCCGGACCTGAGCATCACGGCGTTGCGCTTCTCCAATGTCATGGACCCCGAGGACTACGACGCTTTCCCGTCCTTCGACTCGGACGCCACACTCCGCAAATGGAATCTGTGGGGCTATATCGACGCCCGGGACGGTGCTCTCGCAGTGGTGAGGGCCCTGGAACATGGCGGACCTGGCTTCGAGACCTTCATCATCGCCGCCGCAGATACCGTGATGAGTCGAAGCAGCGCCGAGCTTGCCGCGGAAGTCTTCCCTGGCGTCGAGGTCCTCAAGGAACTGGGCGAGCACGAAACGATGCTGTCCATCGACAAAGCCCGCAGGCTGCTGGGCTTCGAGCCGGAGCACAGCTGGCGCACGGTCCATTCCAACCGCACCACACCCACCGAAGACTGACGCCTCTGCTGACCCGTGACGCGCGACGACCCACCCCTTAGCTGCAGTTTCCTGCAAGCACTCGTAAAGGGATGGGCCGGCGCAGCTTCGGGGTGTCAGATCATGGTCATGACCATGGCGGGATCGGACAGGATGGCGCCCAGATCCGCGAGGAAGCGCGAGCCCTGTTCGCCATCCACCAGTCGGTGGTCGAAGGACAGGCTGAGTGACATGACCTGCCGAACAGCCAGTTCATCGTTGACAACCCACGGCGCCTTCCTCACAGCGCCCAGAGCCACGATGGCGGCCTCTCCCGGGTTCAGGATGGGTGTCCCTGCGTCAATCCCGAACACTCCGATGTTGGTAATGGAGATGGTGCCCCCGGAAAGATCGGACGGCGAGGATTTGCCTGCCCGGGCGGTATCCGTCAGCTCCGTCAATGCCGTGGACAGCTCGCGCAGCGTCAGTCGGTCTGCGTCCTTGATGTTAGGGACTGTCAGCCCACGGGGCGTGGCGGCAGCGATGCCCAGGTTCACATAGTTGAACTGGACAATCTCCTGGCTCGCCTCGTCCCAGCGGGAGTTCAGCGTGGGATTGTTCCGCAGCGCCACCAGCACCGCCTTGGAGGCGATGGTCAGGGGCGTCAGTTTGTAACCCTCGAACGCCCTGTTGCCTTTCAGGCGAGTCAGCAATTCCATGGTTGCCGTGACGTCCACCGTGAGGAATTCGGTCACATGGGGTGCCGTGAAGGCACTCTGGACCATTGCCGCGGCCGTGAACTTCCGGACTCCCTTGATGGGTGTCCGGGTCTCGCGTTCGCCCTGCACAAGTACAGGAATCTCGGCCGGTGCTTCAGCTGCGCCGGTAAAGTTCTGGACGTCCTCGCGGGTGATGAGCCCACCCGGCCCGGTGCCGGAGACGAGCTCCAGGTCAACGCCGATATCACGGGCCAGTTTGCGGACCGGCGGCGTCGAGCGTGGACGTTCAGCGGCTTCAGTCTCAGACGGCCGTTGCTGCGTGGGCCCGGCCACCGCCGGGGTACTCGCGGGTGTTTCCCGGGGTGCTTCGGATTGAGCCTGCCCGCGGGCACGGCGGGTGGGACGGCCGGAATGTTCGACGACGGCGCCGTAGCCCACCAGGTTCGGCTCACGTTTTGCTGGACTCGCCTCGCCGGAGGATTCGACGGCGGCCGGTGCGCCAGCAGTCGGCGCGCTGCCCCCGTTGGAGGATCCGGCGTCGTCCACCTCGAAGGAAACGATCGGTTTGCCGACTTCCACCACGGTTCCGGGCTGCTCGTGAAGGGCCGCCACCGTTCCTGCGAAGGGCGATGGCAACTCCACTACGGCCTTGGCAGTTTCCACCTCGGCGATGACCTGGTTCAGTGTGACGGTGTCCCCCACCGCAACCTTCCAGCTCAGAATTTCCGATTCGGTCAAGCCTTCGCCAAGGTCCGGCAGCCTGAATTCCTTGATCATGGTGGCGGTCATCCTTCCAGTCCACTCAACGAGTTGGGGCGGCCCAAGGCACGGTCCACGCCGTCCAGGATCCTGTCCAGGTCCGGCAAGTGGTGCATTTCCAGCTTCGAATAGGGATAGGGAACATCGAAACCTGTGATGCGGACGGGGGCAGATTCCAAGTAGTGGAAGCACCGCTCGGTGATGCTGGCAGCAATCTCTGCGCCCAGGCCACCGGACTGGCCCGCCTCATGCGTGATGACCAGACGGCCGGTCTTGCGGACCGAGGCTTCCACCACGGGGTAATCCACGGGAGCCAGCGAGCGGAGGTCAATAACCTCCACGGAAATGCCTTCGTCGGCCGCGGCCATAGCCGCATCCTTGGCCGTTTTGACCAAAGGACCGTAAGCCACCAAGGTGACGTCGGATCCTGCGTTCACCACGGCAGCCTTATCCAGCGGAAGGGCTGTGGAAAGGTCAATGGCCTCGTCCACGTCGCCCTTGTCGTGATAGCGGCGCTTGGGTTCGAAGTAGAGCACGGGATCATCAGAGGCGATGGCCTGCTGGATCATGGTGTACGCGTCCTGGGGATTGGAAACGGCCACCACCCGCAAGCCGGAGGTGTGGGTGAAGTATGCCTCGGGAGACTCCGAGTGGTGTTCCGGAGACCCAATGCCACCACCGAACGGAACCCGGATGGTGATGGGCATCTTGACCCGTCCCTGAGTGCGGTAGTGCATTTTGGCTACCTGGCTGACAATTTGGTCAAACGCCGGGTAGATGAAACCGTCAAACTGGATCTCGCACACCGGACGGTAGCCGCGGTATGCCAGTCCGACGGCAGTGCCGATAATGCCCGACTCAGCCAAGGGCGAATCAATGACGCGGTGCTTCCCAAAGTCTTTCTGCAAGCCATCGGTGACGCGGAAGACGCCACCGAGTGAACCAATATCCTCACCCATGAGGACAACCTTGGGATCGTTTTCCAAAGACTTCCGGAGGCCTGCGTTGATGGCCCGGGCAAAAGTGAGCTTGGACATCAGAGTGCACCTTCCTCGACGGATTCGTTGAAACTGTTCAGGTAGCGCGAATACTGGTCCTTCTGGCGTTCTATCCAGGAATTGGGCGTGCTGTAAACGTGGTTGAAGACATCCAGTGGCTTCGGGTCCGGCATCCCAATGCAGCTGGAACGGAGCTCCGCTGCAACGGCGTCAGCCTTGGCTTTGACACTCGATTCCACCTCCTCAGTCAGCAGGCCCTTTGCTTCCAGGAGCTTGCGGAGCCTCAGGATGGGATCTTTTGCGGCCCAATCTTCCAACTCGATGGGATCGCGGTAGCGGGTGGGGTCATCGGCCGTAGTGTGGGGACCCATGCGATAGGTGACAGCTTCGATGAACGTTGGCCCCCCGCCCTTGCGCGCCCTGTCCAGCGCAACCCGCGTCGCAGCCATGACAGCCAGCACGTCATTGCCATCAACGCGCATGCTGGGAATCCCGAATCCGGTGGGCCTGTCAGCCAGTTGGACGTGCGACTGGATGCGCACAGGTTCCGAAATGGCCCAGTGGTTGTTTTGGCAGAAGAACACGACCGGTGCCTGGTAGCTGGCGGCGAACACCATGGCTTCATTGACGTCACCTTCACTCGTGGCGCCATCACCAAAGTAGGCAAGGACGGCAGTATTTGCTCCGTCCAACTGGACACCCATGGCGTAGCCGGTGGCGTGCAGGCTTTGGGAACCGATGATGATCTGGGGCGTCGCCAGATTGATGCGCTGGGGATCCCACCCATAGGAGGCATTGCCGCGCCACACCCGGGCGATCTCGGAGAGGTGTGCGCCACGGACGTAGGCCACACCGCTTTCGCGGTAGCTCGGAAACACGAAATCGTCATCGTGCAGTGATCGGCTCGAACCGATCTGGGCTGCTTCCTGTCCCAGCAGCGGAGGCCAGAGCGCCAGTTCTCCCTGTCGCTGGAGTGCCGTTGCCTCGGCATCAATACGGCGGATAACCGTCATGTCCTCATACAGCGAACACAACTGCTCATCACCGATGTCCTTGACCCATACATCGAATTCGGGATGGCTGATCCGCTCGCCCTCGGGAGACACCAGCTGGAGCAGATTGCCGCCAGTCCTCAGAGAATTTTGTGCACTATGTCCAGGGCCCGGAGTGTCATGGTGCACTCCCTCGCCCGCCTGATCCGTCAACACAGGTGATCGCAACCTTCCGGCTCGTTTTCGTCGGCGCTGGCTGGACTCGTGATCCTGCCGCAGACCGGCCCTCCGGCACCTTCGCCAGAGTTAAGTGTGACCCTACTCACAAGAGGCATCAGGTACAACTGCCCTCGCTGAAGTTGAGCATTCTGCCCTATTTTGAGTTCCCTCTCCGTGCTAATCTTGCGCATTATGCAAGCCTTGGATGGCACTGATACCCGTCTCCTTTCCGCCATGGCGAAGGATCCCCGCGGGACAGTGGTGGCCCTCGCCCAAAAGCTGGGACTATCGCGCAACACGGTCCAGGCCAGAATGGCGCAGCTTGAGAAGAAGCACGCGTTTCTCTCCTTTGAGCGGCGGATCAACCCAGTGGCTCTGGGCTACCCGCTGACGGCCTTCATCACGGTTCACGTACAACAACAAAAACTGGCTTCCCTCGCCCAGGACCTCGCCGACATTCCGGAAATCCTGGAGGGATTCGGCCTGACGGGTTCAGCGGACCTCCTGCTGCGCGTTGTTGCCTTGGACGCGGAAGACCTCTATCGCATCAATGGAAAGATCCTCGGCTGCGATGGCGTGGACCGGACGGATACAGCACTGGCGATGCGGGAGATGATCCCGTACCGCGTTCAGCCCCTGCTGGGACGCCGCTCCCAGCCGTGAAATCCCTTTTCACCTGCGGCTATTCCGTGATGAGTACTTGCCCGTAGAACCGGCATGCGATTTGATGCAAGTGGACGAATTCGGGGGCTGGCCAGAGGTCCCCGGCCATGTGGTGGCGCTACCGAAGGCTGCCGAAAGGGGCACTACCGTGAGCAACCCGCAGGAACCGTACCAGCCCAACCAGAACCAACCGGGCCAGAACCCGCCACCTGTTCCACCCGGGCCCGGGTACCCACCACAAACCGGCGCCTCACCGCAGTGGCAACAGTCGCCGTCGTCCGCGTCCCCCCAGCAGGCGGGCACCCCACCGTACGCCGCCCAAGGTCAAAACCCCTACGGACAGAACCCGTATCCGCAAGGCCAGAACCCGTATCCGCAAGGCCAGAACCCCTATCAGCAGGGCCAGTACCAACCCGGCCAGTACCCTCAGGGCCAGTACGGCCAGCAGCCGCCCAAGAAGAGCCGGAAAGTCCTGTGGATCGTCCTCAGCATCGTGGCCGGCGTGATCGTGCTGGCAGTTGTGGGCGTCCTGGTACTTGTCAACCTGGTGGGCAATGCCACGTCCAAAGCCAGGTCCCTGGCAGATGAATTCACCACCCTGGTGGTGTCCGGGCAAACGGAGCAGGCCTATGACGACTACCTCAGCCAGCCGTTGAAGGACGAACTGGACAAGCAATCCTTCGTGGACGGCATCGCCAGCCTGCAATTGGACAGCTCATGCAAGCCGAACTACAGCTCTGTCAACGTGAACTCCACCAATGGCAACAACAAAGCCGACCTCGCGGGCAAGCTGCAATGCGATGGCAAGACCATCGACCTCCAGTACGTCTTCGAAGGCACCAACGACCTCAAAATGAGCAGCATCCGCCTGCGCCCGTGATTGTTCAAAAATAAATCCTACTAAGACCCATCCACGTCAATTCATGGTCCGAATTACTGCTTGAGAGCCCCACCCGGGGCTCAGCAGGACGGTCGGGATCCTCCCGGCCTCATCGGAAGGTTCGGACCATGCGTACTTCGCCCAATCGCTTGATCGCCACCATCTTCGGAGCCGTTTACCTCTTGGTAGGCGTCCTCGGATTCTTTGTCACCTCAGGAATCGGCTTCTTCGCCACTGAAGGTGCCAACCTGATCATCTTCGCTGTGAACCCGCTTCACAACATCATCCACCTGGCCATTGGCGCGGCTCTGCTTTACGCCGGCATGAACGGTGTGACGCTGTCCAAGTCGGTCAACACCGCTGTTGGTGGTGTGTACCTGTTGGTGGGTATCCTCGGACTCTTCCTCGTCGGCAGCTCGCTGAACATCATTGCCCTCAACGGCGCAGACAACGTGCTGCACCTTGCCAGCGCAGTGGTCCTGCTGGGTGTCGCCCTGTCCCAGGACAAGGCCGCCGTCACGTCAGCCCGCGCCTGATCACCGGCACACGAGCGAGAGGATGACGAGAGCCATGGAGCGTAGCAACCACCCGACACTGAGGGCAGCGGCCCTGCTGTTCGTATACTTCGCCGCCATGGCGGCGGGCATGGTTGAACTCTCCCTGGCCGCCGGATACCTCACTGGAGCCGCCTCCGTGACAACCGGTGTGGTGTTGGCAGGTGTGGCAACACTCGCAGCAGGCCTGGCCTTCCTGGCTTGGTCGCTGTGGGGGCTGCACCGCAACGCCCTCGTCCTCCCCCGCTACGCCATTTCCGCACTGACCCTCGCGGCCGCTGCACATGTTGCGGTCATGGCGGCGGGCATCACCACCCAGCGTTCACTTGATGTGAGCCATTTTGCCGCCCTCGGGCTCACGCTCATGGCACTTGCCGGAGCGGGCTGGCTGAGGCGGCAGCACAAGACCAACGACGGCGGCGCCCACGGCCAGCCAAGGACCGGGCGGCTTCTGGCAGCCGCGTTCGGAGCCGCCGTCGTTGTTGCCTCAGTGGCAACACCCGGACTGGCCGCTTCAATGGCCGGCCAACACGCCGTTCCGCACGGAGAGCACGGCCAGGCACCCAGCGGAGAAAACGGCCAGGGCTCCAATCCCGCCCTGGTACCGGGCCACCACCACTAGGTGGCGGCCGCCGGACCGGCGCATCATCACCACAGCCCACTGTTGATGGTGCGCCTGGTTCGTGGATCATGGAGCCATGGATCCCATTGAGGCCCTCGACGAAATCTCCTTTTGGCTCGAACGCAGCCAAGCCCCCACCTTCAAGGTCCAAGCCTTCCGGAAAGCGGCCGACGCCGTACGGAAGCTGCCGCCCGAAGACTTGCGGAAGCTGGTGGGCAGCGGACGGATCACCAGCATTAAAGGCGTAGGCAACCGGAGCGCCGAAGTGGTTACCCAGGCCTTGGAAGACCGGGTTCCCGACTATCTTGCCGATCTGCGCGAACGCGGAACGGAATCCCTGGCCTCGGGAGGAGACACCCTGCGCGCTGCCTTGCGTGGCGACCTCCACAGCCACAGCAACTGGTCCGACGGCGGCTCCCCCATCGAATCCATGGTTGCAGCGGCGCATACGCTCGGCCGCGAATACCTTGCACTGACAGATCACTCCCCCAATCTCACCATCGCCAACGGGCTCAGCGTCGAGCGCCTGGAGAAGCAGCTGGAGGTAGTGAACGGCATCAACTCAGCCCAGGATGGTTTTCGATTGCTCAAAGGCATCGAAGTGGACATCCTGGAGGACGGGACCTTGGACCAAACGCCCGGCATGCTGGACAAGCTCGATGTTGTGGTGGCCAGCGTCCATTCCAAGCTTCGTTCCGACAAGAAGACCATGACTGCCCGGATGCTGGGCGGGATCAGTGACCCGCACACAAACGTCCTTGGCCACTGCACCGGACGGCTCGTTCAGGGATCGCGGGGTACCCGGCCGGAGTCTGAATTCGATGCCGCAATGGTCTTCAAGGAGTGCGCAGAGTGGGGCGTCGCCGTCGAAATCAACTCCCGGCCCGAACGGCAGGATCCCCCGGACGACCTCATTAAGCAGGCCCTCGATGCCGGTTGCCTCTTCAGCATCGACAGCGACGCCCATGCTCCCGGCCAGCTCGATTTCCTGCAGTACGGCGCGGAGCGGGCCGAGGCCCTCGGGGTACCCAAGGAACGGATCGTTACTACCTGGCCGCTGAAGCAGCTGCAGGAATGGCTGAGCCTGAAGAAGTAAAGCAGACGCACAAAGGCTGCTCCTTGCTGATTCGCAAGGAGCGGCCTTTTGTGTGGGGACTAGTGGTTCACTGCCTTCTCAGCACCAACGCCGGTCAGCGAGCGCACCTCCATCTCCGCCTGCTTGGCCGGGTCCTCACGCCGCTTGTCCAGCACGGTCCCGAGCCAGCCCAGGAAGAACGCCAGCGGGATGGACACAATGCCCGGGTTGCTCAGCGGGAAGAACGCGAAGTTGGCGCCGGGGATCATGGACGTCTTCGCGCCGGAGACCACGGGCGAGAACGTGATCAGCAGGATGGCCGCAGCCAGGCCACCGTACATGCTCCACACTGCGCCCTGTGTGGTGAACTTCTTCCAGAACAGCGAGTACACGATGGTAGGCAGATTCGCCGACGCTGCCACGGCGAAGGCGAGCGCAACGAGGAACGCAACATTCTGGCCGTTGGCAAAGATGCCACCCAGGATCGCCAGCACGCCGATCACCACTACGGTGCGCCGCGCCACCTTCACCTCCGTGGTTGCGTCGGCCTTGCCCTTGGAGATGACGTTCGCATAGATGTCGTGGGCGAACGATGCCGCCGCCGTAATGGTCAGGCCGGCCACCACCGCCAGGATCGTGGCGAAAGCGACCGCCGAAATGAATCCCAGCAACAGCGGGCCGCCAAGGTGGAACGCCAGCAACGGTGCAGCCGAGTTGACGCCGCCGGGAGCGGACTTGATGGTTTCCGCACCCACCAGGGCCGCTGCACCGTAACCCAGCACCAAGGTGAAGAGGTAGAACAGCCCGATCAGCCAGATGGCCCAGACCACGGACTTGCGGGCTTCCTTGGCTGTAGGGACGGTGTAGAAGCGCATCAACACGTGCGGAAGGGCTGCTGTTCCGAGGACCAGGGCCAGGCCAAGGGACATGAAGTCGAGCTTGGATGTCTCGGTCTTGCCGTACTGCAGGCCAGGGTTGAGGACTGCCGGATTGTTGGCGGCCTCGGCAGCGGAGCCCAGCAGGCTGGACAAGTTGAAGCCGTAGATGGCAAGCACCATCGCGGTCATGACGGCGGCTCCGGCGATCAGCAGGATGGCTTTGATGATCTGCACCCACGTGGTGCCCTTCATGCCACCGATCAGGACATACATGATCATCAAGGCGCCGACGACGATAATCACCAGTGCTTGTCCGCCCCAGTCGCTGATGCCCAAGAGCAGCGAAATCAGGCTTCCGGCACCGGCCATTTGGGCCAGAAGGTAGAAAAAGCACACGGCGAGCGTGGACAACGCCGCAGCGATCCGGACAGGACGCTGGCGCAAACGGAAGGACAGGACATCGGCCATGGTGAACTTTCCCGTGTTTCGGAGCAGTTCTGCCACCAGCAGCAGGGCTACCAGCCACGCCACCAGGAAGCCGATGGAGTACAGGAACCCGTCATACCCGTTGATGGCGATGGCGCCGGTAATGCCCAGGAACGAGGCCGCGGACAGGTAATCGCCGGCAATGGCAGTGCCGTTCTGTGATCCAGTGAATGACCTGCCCGCCGCGTAGTAGTCCGCCGCGGTTTTGTTGTTCCGGCTGGCCCGGAACACAATCACCATGGTGACCGCGACGAAGAGGGCGAAGATGCCCATGTTGAGAAGCGTGGTGTCCTTCAGAGCTTCGACGTTGACTGCAGGGACCATGGTTTTCATTTGTTGACCCCGCTGATCACATTGCCGTCCTTGTCGAATTCGTGCCCCTCGATCTCATTACGGATCTCAGCCGCGATGGGGTCCAGCTTCCTGTTGGAGTAGCTCACGTACCAGGCCGTGATGCCGAACGTGGTGACGAACTGGAGAAGGCCGAGGATCAGGCCCACGTTGATGTTGCCCCAGACCTTGGTGGACATGAAGTCCACCGCATAGGCGGCCAAGAGGACATATGCGAAATACCAGAGCAGGAATAGGACGGCCATCGGGAAGACAAAGCTGCGGTGACGCTTGCGTAATGTCTTGAACCGTTCCGTCGTCTGGACTTCCTGGAAGTCCACGGACGCCGTTGCGTCCTGGGGTTGGGCCTCATTACCCATGGTTCCTCCTGAGTGTGATGTGTCCACATCAGCTGCACACGCCTTGCCAATGTGACTGCAATCACTATCGAACGCGGCGCTGTAACTGTTCCAGAGAATTGCAGACGCCATCGCTCAACGGTCGCGACGTTGCGCCCAACGGCAAGCGAGAGAGCGTTTCGGGAAACCACACCAAAGGTGAGAGAGCGTTCCGGGAAACCACACCAAAGGTGAGAGAGGGTTCCGGGAAACCACCCCCCCCACCCGGCAAACGAGGACGACGCGTGCTTATTGGCTACGCTGGCCTTATGCCCGACTCTCCGCTCTTCACTGCCGCTGCGATTGCTGTGATCGTGCTGGCGGTCGCCGTCGTAGTCGGTGTTGGCCTGAAGGTGATGCGTTCCTTCCGGGAGCTGGGCACCGACGCTGAACGCGCCACCTACACAACGCTCCATGCCGCATCCCGGGCGGGGCAGCATCTCCGCGGCGGCCTCCAACCTGCCGGTGCCGCCAAAGCCAGCAAACAGCTGCGCGTGCTGCTTGGTTGCGACGCCCTGGCCATGACGGACACCGACGCGGTGCTCGCGTGGGATGGTGCCGCCGAGGAACTCCGGCCCTCGCTCATGCGCCTCGCGGCAGAGGTGCTCGCCACAGGGAGGACGGTGGTGGTGCCGCACGCCGGGCATCCCCCAACGGGCAAGGCCGAGCACGGAAGCCACGACTTCAGCGCCGTCATCGCTCCCATCCGTGCCGGATCACGGGTTGTGGGATCCGTGGCCGCCCTGGCTCCCGCAGCGGGCGCAGGGTTGGTGAGGGCCACCAGCGAGGTTGCTGACTGGATAGCCGCCCAGCTGGAGCTAGCGGAACTCGAAGCGTCACGGACCCTGCTGATGGAAGCAGAAGTCCGGGCACTGCGTGCGCAGATCAGCCCGCATTTCATTTACAACTCGTTGAATGCGATCGCCTCCTTCATCAACACCGATCCGGCCCGGGCACGGGAACTGGTGGTGGAGTTCGCCGACTTCACAAGATACTCATTCCGCCGGCACGGTGACTTCACCACGGTTGCGGAGGAACTGCGCTGCATTGACCGCTATCTCCTTTTGGAGCGGGCCAGGTTTGGCGAGCGGGTACAAGTGAGCCTCCGGATCGCGCCCGAAGTGCTGAGCACCGTCATTCCCTTCCTCAGCCTGCAGCCGCTGGTGGAGAATGCAGTCCGGCATGGCCTGGAGGCCAAAGAGGGTCCGGGGCACATCACCATTTGCGCCAACGACTCCGGAGCATTTGCGGAAGTCACCATCGAGGACGACGGCGTCGGCATGGACCCCGAGCACCTTCGATCCGTGCTGGCCGGCCACACAGACGGCGACCATGTGGGGCTCCGCAATGTGGACGCCCGCTTGCGGCAGGTCTACGGGGACGAGCACGGGCTGGTCATCGAGACTGCCCCTGGCGAAGGAACCCTGATCACCATGCGGGTGCCTAAGTCGCAGCCAGACCACGACGCCTGAGGTCCCGGTTAGTCTTTAATCATGATCAACGTGCTCGTCGCTGATGACGAACTGCCCGCCGTGGAAGAGCTTGCCTTCCTGCTGGGCCGGGATGAGCGGATTGGCATCATCCACCGAGCGTCATCAGGTGCCGAGGCATTACGGAAACTGGAATCGGAGCCTGTGGACGCCGTCTTCCTGGACATCCACATGCCGGCTCTCTCAGGCTTGGACATCGCCCGTGCGATTTCGCGCAGCAGCAGCCCGCCCGCCGTCGTGTTTGTCACCGCCGACGAAGACTGTGCGCTGGAAGCGTTCGACCTCGCCGCCATCGACTACCTTCTGAAACCACTGCGCGCAGAGCGGCTTGCCCGTTCTGTGGACAGGATCAGCGAGCTCATCAAGGACGGAACGCCCGCACCGGAGATGATCACCGTGGACCTCGGCAGTACCACGCGGATGATCCGGCGCGACGACGTCACCTATGTGCAGGCGCAGGGAGACTATGCCCGGCTGCACACGGCCGAGGCCAGTTACCTCATTCGGGTTCCCCTCAGCGACCTTGAACAGAAGTGGGCCGAGGCAGGGTTTATTCGGATCCACCGCTCCTACCTCATCGCACTGAATCACGTCCAGCACCTCAAGCTCTCGGCGACCGGGCCCAGCGTGGCCGTGGCAGGTGCTGAGTTGCCAATCAGCCGACGCCACCTTCCCTCCGTCCGCGACAAGCTGCAGTCCACCCGCATCCGGCCTCAAGGATGACCCGCGTCCGTGTCACAGCGCCGCGGCAGTCTGCCACTGCCGCGCCGGGCCGCTTGCCGTATCCCCGCGAAGTGGCCGAGGACTCGGACGCCGGGAGGATCTTTATCCGTTCACTGATCCGTTCACAGCTGCGTTTGGCCTTGGTAGTGGCCTGCGGATTCCTGATCATTCTTGCTGTTTTCGCGGTCTTCCTCGTCTACGGTCCCGGTGTGGCTGAGACCAGCATCTTCGGTATTCCGCTGGACTGGCTGGTGCTGGGCGCCGGCATTTACCCCGTGATTGGGTTGAGTGCCTGGCTCTACAACCGCGCGGCTGCCCGCAACGAGGCCCGTTACAGGGACCTGGTGGAGGACCAGTGAATCCCGCAGTAGGCCTCATAGCGTTCGTTGCAGTTTCGCTCGCCACGGCGGTCATCGGCTTCTATGGTCTGCGCATCTCGCGGACAACCGGCGACTTTTATGTAGCCTCGCGCACAGTGCCACCCTGGTGGAACGCCTCGGCAATCGGCGGCGAGTACCTGTCCGCTGCCAGCTTCCTGGGCGTCGCCGGCCTGATCCTCTTGTCAGGAACGGATGCCCTGTGGTTCCCCGTGGGTTACACCGCCGGGTACTTGATGCTCCTGCTCTTCGTGGCCGCTCCGCTGCGTCGCTCCGGCGCCTACACCATTCCCGATTTCACCGAAGCCCGCCTGGACTCCGCGCTGGTCCGCCGCGTCACCAGCCTGGTGGTGGTGGCCGTCGGGTGGTTGTACATCGTCCCGCAACTCCACGGCGCCGCGCTCACTATCCGGATCACGACGGGCCTGCCGTCGTGGGTAGGTTCGACGGCGGTGGTGCTGGTGGTGTGCCTCACGGTGGTGGCAGGTGGGATGCGCTCCATCACCTTTGTCCAGGCGTTCCAGTACTGGCTGAAGCTGACTGCTTTGGCCGTACCCGTGGTGTTCGTGCTGCTGGTCCTGGCCGGCAACGGCACGGCACCACAGGCTCCTCTCCCGATCAACCCCACTGGCCAAGCACCTGCGGGCGCCTACCAGCACATTTCGCTGCTGGTCGCTTTGTTGTTCGGAACTCTGGGGCTCCCTCACGTGCTGGTGAGGTTCTACACCAACCCGGATGGGCAATCCGCGCGCCGGACTACATTGATTGTGCTGGGACTACTTTCCGTGTTCTATCTCTTCCCCACGCTCTCGGGCGCCGTGGGAAGGATGTTTGCCCCTGAACTGGCCCAGTCCGGGCAAGCTGATGCCTTGGTGCTCCTGCTGCCCGGCAAACTCATCGGCGGTGTGCCTGGGGACCTGCTGTCAGCGCTGGTTGTGGCCGGGGCCTTCGCCGCCTTCCTGTCCACCACGTCCGGGCTGGTGGTCTCCTTGTCCGGCGTCATCAGCCAGGACTTGTTTGGAGGAAGCGTGCGGGGCTTCCGCCTCGCAGCGGTGCTGGCCGCCGTCGTGCCTTTGGGTTTTGCCTTTACCACCGACACGCTGGCTCTGGCGGGGAGTGTTGGCTTGGTCTTCGCTTTCACGGCGTCCACCATTTGCCCGGTGTTGCTGTTGGGGATCTGGTGGCGTGGACTGACTGACGCCGGCGCCATCGCCGGCATGCTGACCGGTGCTTTGCTCTGCGGCGGCGCGATGGTGGTGGGAACGATCATGGGAACAGGGAACGCACCGGCCTGGCTTGCCCAGCCTGCAGCTTGGACTGTGCCTGCGGCCTTCGCGGTGACCGTGACCGTGTCGATCCTAACGAAAGGCCGCGTGCCCGCCTCCGTGAACCGGGTCATGTCCCGGTTGCACGTCCCGGAAAGGCCTGTGGCAACAGAACGGTAGTTGTCGGCGCATCCTGCAGGGTGGACAATGACGCCATGTCCGAGGAACCAGGCCCGGCAGAGCCCGAACCCCTGACGGTTCAGCCAACGTTGTCCCCCAGCATCAGGGCGCAACTGTTGGCCACCGAGCACTGGAGCCTGCTTGCTTCCCGCAGCACCACGCAGAGCGAAGTCCTGACCCGTATCAGCATGTTCCTGACGTTTACTTCAGCAAGCCTCCTGAGTGTGGCCCTCGTTGGTCAGGCCACGCAGTTCTCCGACGCTTTCCGGGCGTTCGCGCTGACCATCCTCAGCATTGACGTCGTGGTCGGCCTGCTGACGCAAATCCGGGTCATGAGCGTGGGAATGGAAGACCTGATGTACGTCGTGGCCATGAACCGGCTCCGGGCCGCCTACGTCGATATGGATCCCGGCATTGCGCCGTACCTCATGGCCGGATACAACGACGACGAGGCAGGGGCCAAGCAGACCTACTACTTCTTCGGCGGCCGACGGGATTTCAGCCAGGTGGCGGGCAGCAGCATGGTCTTCATGCTGACGGCCAACTCAGCCCTCATCGGACTGTTGATCGGTTCCGCCATGGTGGCAGGAGGGATTGCAGTACCCCTGGCAGTCAGCGTGGCAGTAGGCTCGGCGTTGGCTTATTTTGGCATTGCCATGGCCCGGGGCGGACGCCGGTACTTTGCGGTGTGGAAGAACAACAAGCCCATCTCCCCCACCCCGGGTTAGCCCGCTTTTTCGGACTAATCGATGGCCGCCATGAGTTCCACGACCCGTGCCAGGAAGGCGTCCACCTGGGCTTCTTCGTAGCCTTCGTCGCCCTTGGCTGCACGGAAAACTGCCCGGCGAACGGTGTCCACGCTCAGCGGCTGATCGTGCTCAAGGTACCCGATGAGCTCAGCGCACAGGGCGTCGACGTCCTGGACATTGTAGCTGCGGGTCCTTTTCCTGGACGGGCGGCGAAACCGTTCGCCGTCGGGCCGGTGAAGCCTGCCACGCAGGATGCCTGACAGCTTTCCGATCTGGCGCAGCCAGGCTTCTTCGCCCTGCTGACCGATGAGATCGTCCCGCTCGCGGCGGGCAAAGGCGTCTTCCAGCCGGTCCAAGGCGGCATCGACGCTGTGCGCATCATAGCCACCCTTGACGGGGTCAAAAGCTACATCCCGGACATCCACGCTGGCCACTTGGTCAGCGGTGCCAACGGGGTTTTCAAACGAAGTCCTGGCGCGCTGGAGGAACTCATCCACCTGCTTGGCGTTGTAGCCGTACTTGCTGCGCTCCACGCGATCGAATGTTGCGGGAATCTGGCGTCGAATATCCACTGACACTACTTTTCCTTCATTGGGTTTGTCAGACGCCGCTTAGCAGCGCGAACAGAACATAGGCTATAGGGGCAGCGAACACAATGGAGTCCAATCGGTCCATCACGCCACCATGTCCGGGCAGGATGCTGCTCATATCCTTGACACCAAGTTCACGCTTGACCATGGACTCCGCGAGGTCTCCAGCCGTTGCTGCGGCAACCATTCCCACGGCCAGCACAAGCCCCACCCACCATGGCTTGTCCAGCAGGAAGATGCAGGCCAGGACACCAATCAGCATGGCTCCGCCAACCGAACCCGCGAAGCCTTCCCACGACTTCTTGGGACTGATCTTGGGGGCCATGGGGTGCTTCCCGAAGGAGGCCCCCACAATGTAGCCGAACGTGTCATTCGAGACCACCAGGAGCAGCATCGAAGCGATCTGCCACGCGCCGTCGGGGATGCCATCCGGCCAGAAACCCACGGGCGTGGCACCACCGGTGGCATGGAGCGGCAAAGCCGCGAAACTGATGAGGAACGGAATCCACGCCAGAGTGAAAACTCCGGAAAAAACGCTGCGCGGCGCCCCGGTGGCGGTCTCAATGGAACGCCACAACAGAACAGCCACGGAGCTGGCCGTCATGGTGAACAGCAAACCTTCAAGTCCGCCGAAGTAGGCAGATACCGGCATCACCAGGCTGCCGATCATCACGGGGACGATCGGCATCCTGGTGCCCTGGGCCTCAAGGGCCCGGAAAACTTCCCACACGCCCAAAACCGCAAATGCGGTGGTGAGCAGGACGAACCCCAGCGGAAGGAACAGCAGCCCTCCCAGCACGGCCAGGAGCATGGAAAGCCCGACGCCGATGGCAGCCGGAAGATTGCGGCCGGCCTTGGGTGTGGGGTTCTCCCGCACACGCCTGGCGCGTTTGGGGGTGTCGCGTGTCGGGACCCGCTCAGCGGGCGCCGGCTCAGCCTGGTTCATCAGACCTCGAGCAGCTCGGCTTCCTTGCGCTTGAGCAATTCATCGATGCTGTCGACGTGCTGCTTGGTGAGGGCGTCGAGCTCCTTCTCAGCGCGCGCGCCTTCGTCCTCGCCTGCTTCGCCGTCCTTGACGAGCTTGTCCAAGGAGTCCTTTGCCTTGCGACGGATGCTGCGGATGGAGACCTTGGCGTCTTCACCCTTGCCCTTGACGATCTTCACGTACTCCTTGCGGCGCTCCTTGGTGAGCTCCGGGATGGTCACGCGAATGACGTTGCCGTCGTTGGACGGGTTGGCGCCAACCTCGGAGTCGCTCAGGGCCTTCTCGATGTCGCGCAACGCAGTCTTGTCGTAAGGGGTGATCAGGATGGTCCGGGCATCCGGCACACCGAACGAGGCCAGCTGCTGGAGCGGCGTAGGGGTGCCGTAGTACTCAACAATCACCTTGTTGTAGAGACCGGGGTTTGCCCGGCCCGTACGGATCGTGGCGAAATCGTCCTTGGCTACCTCAACCGCCTTGTCCATCTTCTCGCCGGCTTCGAGTAAGGTCTCTTCGATCACGGGTTTCTCCTCAGAAAATAGTTGCTGCCCAACTGCAGGCCGCAATGCACAGTAAAGATCCGCCACAAGGGCGGACGGTCCTAGAAATATCCTAGCCCTTGCTAGGGAGTAACCAGGGTTCCCAGCGTTTCGCCGAGGATGGCGCGGGTAACGTTGCCCTCACCTTCCATGCCAAAGACCACCATGGAGAGGTTGTTGTCCTTGCACATGGTCATCGCGGTCTGGTCCATGACACGGATGTCGCGGCGCAGTGCGTCGTCGTAGCTAAGGACGTCCAGCTTCTCGGCCTTGGGATCCTTCTTGGGATCAGCGGTGTAGACGCCGTCCACACCGCTCTTGGCCATGAGGACCACATCAGCGTGGACTTCGAGGGCGCGCTGTGCGGCCACTGTATCCGTGGAGAAGTAAGGCAGGCCTGCGCCTGCGCCGAAAATGACCACGCGGCCCTTTTCCATGTGGCGGATGGCACGGCGGGGAATGTAGGCCTCGGCAACCTGGCCCATGGTGATGGCGCTCTGGACACGGGTTTCAACGCCCGCCTGCTCCAGGAAGTCCTGCAGCGCGAGGCAGTTCATGACGGTGCCCAGCATGCCCATATAGTCGGCGCGGGAGCGGTCCATGCCGCTCTGCGACAGCTCGGCACCGCGGAAGAAGTTACCGCCACCAACAACGATGGCTACCTCAACATCGGAGACGGCTGCCGCGATCTGCTTGGCGATGGCCCGGACTGTTTCAGGATCGACGCCGAGCTTGCCGCCGCCGATGACTTCGCCGGAAAGTTTCAGAAGTACACGTCGGCGGGTCTTCTCGGGCTGGATTGCAGTGTTGACGGTTTCCATGGTGCCTCCCGTTGGTGGACTCTGGCTAGATTATCGTGCTGTGGGTCCGCGCAGATACTACCCGGACGGGTGCATGAAAAAGGGGCGGCCACCGAAGTGACCACCCCTTTTCATGAATTACTAGTTTCCTACGCGGAAACGGGTTACTGCAGTTGCCTTGACGCCGGCTTCTTCGAGGACCTGTGCAACGGTCTTCTTGGAATCCTTGGCGAATGCCTGGTCAACCAGAACTTCACCCTTGTAGAAGCCCGTGACGCGGCCTTCCACGATCTTCGAAAGAGCAGCTTCCGGCTTTCCTTCAGCCTTGGCGGTCTCTTCTGCGATGCGGCGCTCGGACTCGACCAGCTCGGCCGGGACGTCTTCGCGGGTCAGGTAGTTCGGGGCCATGGCTGCAACGTGAACAGCGATGTCGTGTGCGGCAGTGGCAGCGGCTTCGCCTTCACCGTCAACAGCGAACAGAACGCCAACCTGTGCAGGGAGGTCCTTGGACGTCTTGTGCAGGTAAGCGTCAACCGTGGTGCCCTCAACGCGGGAGATACGGCGGACAACAACCTTTTCGCCGAGGACAGCGCCCTCTTCGACGACAACCTCGGACAACGGCTTGCCGTCGACCTCGGTGGCCAGCAGGGTCTCGAGGTCGGCTGCGCCGGACTCGACTGCAACGTTGAGGACCTTGTCAGCCAGCTGGATGAACTTGTCAGCCTTGGCGACGAAGTCGGTCTCGCAGTTGACCTCGATCATTACGCCGACGCCGCCGTTGACCTTGGCAGCAACCAGGCCTTCAGCAGTGGAACGGCCTTCGCGCTTGGTAGCACCCTTGAGGCCCTTGATGCGGATGATCTCGATGGCCTTCTCAGCGTCACCGTTGGCTTCGTCAAGAGCCTTCTTGACGTCCATCATGCCGGCGCCGGTACGCTCGCGCAGGGCCTTGATGTCAGCAGCAGTGTAGTTCGCCATGTGAACCCCTCTGTCTAGAAATTTGTGTGTTTACGGACTGACAGGACGGCAGCCCACCGTGTGAGCCGCCATCCTGTCAGTTGCCCCCGATGCTGTTTCCGGCACCAGGGAAGGTCCAGATTTACTTGGCTTCAGCTTCGCCGGCTGCAGCTTCAGTTGCCTCGGGAGCCTCAGCTGCGGGAGCTTCTGCTGCCGGAGCCTCGGTTGCCGCTGCTTCTTCGGCCTTGCTGCCTTCGAGGAGCTCGCGCTCCCACTCGGCCAGCGGCTCTTCCGGAGCTTCGGTGGTGCCGGTTGCGCGCTGGTTACGGGCGATGAGGCCCTCAGCTACGGCGTCGGCAACAACGCGGGTGAGCAGGTTGACGGAGCGGATGGCGTCGTCGTTACCCGGGATCGGGAAGTCAACTTCGTCGGGATCGCAGTTGGTGTCCAGGATGGCAACAACCGGGATGTTCAGCTTCTTGGCTTCGTCAACAGCAAGGTGTTCCTTCTTGGTGTCAACAACCCACAGAACCGAGGGAGCCTTGGTCAGGTTGCGGATACCACCGAGGTTGGACTCAAGCTTGGTGAGTTCGCGCTTGAGGAGCAGGAGCTCCTTCTTGGTGTAAGCCGAGCCTGCGACGTCGTCGAAGTTGATCTCTTCGAGTTCCTTCATGCGCTGGATGCGCTTGGCGACGGTCTGGAAGTTGGTGAGCATACCGCCCAACCAACGCTGGTTGACGTACGGCTGGCCAACACGGGTAGCCTGCTCGGCAATTGCTTCCTGAGCCTGCTTCTTGGTGCCGACGAACAGGACGGTGCCGCCGTGGGCGACAGTAGCCTTGACGAACTCGTAGGCGCGGTCGATGTAGGACAGCGACTGCTGGAGGTCAATGATGTAGATGCCGTTGCGCTCCGTGAAGATGAAGCGCTTCATCTTCGGGTTCCAACGACGGGTCTGGTGTCCAAAGTGGACGCCGCTGTCAAGCAGCTGGCGCATAGTTACGACGGGCATGCCGACGCTCCTTCCGGCAGGTCATTCATGAGAGAGCCCATGGGGCTGCTCTTACCCTGCCAATAGTTGACGGTTGTTTAGCCTTTGCCCGGACGGGCGCGGCTCCTGGCATCCATTGCGCTTCTCATCCGGTGGAAGCCTGGGCTCAGCCGGACCGCAAGAGGCACAATCCTCCGCAGCCTGAAGCCATGAGGCTTCGCTGGTGGAGGGCTGGATACGCGTAGTCAGCCTGGGGCCCCCGCATATCTGAATGAGACATGCTCCTGAACAAGCCTGAGGGCACAGCAAACTGCTCCACCAAGTGTACTACAGCGGCCCCACCGGTTTGACCGCTCACCACCAGCCGTTGTCCACATACGGAGGCCTGGGGATCGATCCATCCAAAGCTCTCCATGAGGCTGGGTTCATGACCCTTTTGAAGGCCCTGCTGGCCACCACTGCTGCCCTCGCTGTCATGGGTGCCACCGCAAGTACTCCGGCGCCGGCCAGCCCGCACTGGAGCTGGCCCCTCTCCCCTAAACCATCCGTCCTGCGGACGTTCGATCCGCCGGACAAGCCATGGCTCAGCGGGCATCGCGGTGTGGACTTGGGACCAGCGGCCGACGGCGGCCCGGTCACCGCGCCGTCCGACGGTGTGGTGACCTTTGCCGGCGTCGTCGTGGACCGCCCCGTCATCACGATCGATCAAGGCAACGGCCTGCGGAGCAGTTTCGAGCCGGTGGCCAGTGGACTGAAGCCCGGGGATGCAGTCAGGAAGGGCCAGGTCCTGGGTTCGCTTGAGCCGGGTCATTGCGGCAGCACTACGTGCTTGCACTGGGGCGTGAGGCGGGGCGATGACTACGTCAATCCCCTGGGATTCCTGGCGGACATGCGGCCGTCCGTCCTGCTTCCACTGGAGTGATTCCCCCTGGCAGAGTCCACCGTGCTGCTTCCCGGCCCATCAGCGCACTTGCCAGACCGGCCCATCAGCGCACTTTCTAGACGATCGCCGAAACCCCGGTGATGGCGCGGCCGGTGACCAAGGTATTGATCTCATGGGTGCCCTCATAGGAATAGATGGCCTCTGCATCAGAGAAAATCTTCGCCATGCCGTAATCGGTGACGATTCCGTTGCCGCCCAGGATGCTGCGACCCAACGCGACACTTTCACGCATGCGGGCGGTGGTGAAGGCCTTGGCAAGGGCCGATTGTTCGTCCTTGGCAACGCCTGCGTCCTCAAGCTGGGCCAAGCGGACCATCATGCCCATGGACGCCACGGTGTTCCCAAGGATCTGCACCAACTGGTTCTGCACCAGCTGGAACGCCGCCAGAGGCCTGCCAAACTGCTGGCGCTCCACGGCATAGCTGCGGGCGACGTCGAAAGCGGCCATCTGAAGCCCAACAGCCTGCCAAGCCACGGCCAGGCGAGTGACTTTGAGGACCTTGTTGGTGTCACGGAAGCTGTTGCCGTTGGCCAGCTTGAAGAAGTCCGGCACCACCACGTTGTCCAGGGTGATGTCCGCGTTCTGCACGGTGCGCAAGGAGATCTTGTTCTCGATCTTGCTGGCGGAGTATCCCGGAAGGGAGGTGTCCACCAGGAACGCTTTGACCTGGTTGTCGGCGACGTCCTTGGCGTAGATGACCACCCAATCGGAGAACGTGGCGTTGCCGATCCATCGCTTGGCACCGTTGAGGATCCAGTTGTTGCCATCGCGCCGGGCCGTGGTGCGCGTGCCCCCGGCAACATCCGAACCTCCCAGTGGTTCGGTCAGGCCAAAGGCGCCGATCTTCTTCAGGGAGTAGATGTCCGGCAACCAAGCGTCCTTCTGCTCCTGCGACGCAAGCGCCTCGATGGAGCCTGTGAAAAGGCCGTCGTGAACGCCCATGAACGTGGCGATGGACGCATCCGCGCGGGTCACCTCCGCGTGGAGCATTCCAGCGAAGAGGTTGGAGTAGCCCTGCCGGCGGACCGGGCTCACCAGATCGAGCTCGCCAAGCTTGGGAATGAGGTCCATGGGGAATTCGCCACGGTTCCAGCAGTCCACCGCGATGGGCTTGACCTCACGGGCCAGGAAGTCGCGGACCTCAGCCAAGCGGTCCTGCTCTTTGCCGGTCAGCATCTGCTCGAAGGCGTAGAAGTCACCGTCGGCATAGGGAAGGGTGGTGGCGTCGAATGCAGCGTTGGACATGTTCGCTCCTTCAAGGGTGGTCACCTGCGACCAAGACTAAGTTACTGATGAGTAACATACCGCACTTGGGAGGGAACACAAAAGAGCCGTGGCCGACAATCCAGGATTGTCGGCCACGGCTCCTGCCATGAAATGTAGGGCTACTCGGACTTGAACCGAGGACCTTAGGATTATGAGTCCCGCGCTCTAACCAGCTGAGCTATAGCCCCGTAAAACCCGGATCAGCCACCGTAAGGCAGCGGTCCCGGGCAAAGCACTCTAGCAATACTAATGGCTTCGAGTGAGTGCTTTGGTCACACCACCTTGTCCTCGTAGGAAGCTCCGCGGTAGAGGTCCTCAAACGTCTGGAGTGTGCCGTTGATGCTGTGCGGCTCCACCATTTCGCGGCTCAGCTTGCCCATGGCTTCCAACTCGTCCTTGGGCAACTCCACCAGCTGGGTGATCCTGGCAGCGAGTTCGGTGCTGTCGTTGGGCGTGAAGAGGTAGCCGTTTTCGCCGTCACGCACCAGGTGCGGCAGGGCCATCGCGTTGGCGAGCAGCACGGGCGTGGAGGCGGACATGGCCTCCAGCGTCACCAAGGACTGGAGTTCGGCTGTGCCGGGCATGCAGAAGATGTCAGCCTTGATGTAGGCCTCACGCAAATCCTCGTCACTCGCCAGGCCCAGGAACTTCACGCGATCCTCCAAACCAAGCCTGGCCACCTGGGCCTCGAGGGCCGGACGGACTTCCCCGCCTCCCACGACCTCCAGGTGTACATTCAAGGCGCGCGGCGTCTTGGCCACGGCGTCGATCAGGACGTCGACGTGCTTCTCTTCAGCGAGTCGCCCCGCGAAAAGAACCGTGGGGTTGCTGTGCGGTTCGATGCTTTCACCGGGCTGCAGTTCGTAGGCCGCTGAATCGATGCCATTGGACAAGGGCAGTACTTTGCGCAGGAACGCGTGCTGGTGCATGGCTTTTGCCGCAAGCGGCGTGGGCGTGGTGACGACGTCGGCCTGGCCCATGACCTTGCCCATGTCCTTCCAGGAGATGCGGCCCACGATGCCCTTGAACCACTGCGGGAAAGGCAGGAAGGGGTTCAGGTTCTCCGGCATGAAGTGGTTGGTGGCCACAACCCGGATGCCACGCTTTACGGCCTCATAAAGGACGTGCTCGCCAATCATGTAGTGGCTCTGGATGTGGACAACGTCGGGCTGGACCTTGTCGAACAGCAGGCTGATTTCCTTCTTGATTTCCCACGGGAAACAGATGCGGAAGTACTCGTGGGTGAAGACGCCATGGGAGCGGAGGCGGTGGACGGTGGCTTCGTCGCGGAACTCGGTGTAGCTCTTGCCCGTGTCTGGCCGGCAAGCCAACACGTGCACGTTGTGGCCACGTGCCGTCATCCCCTTGGCCAGGCGGTAACCGAACTGGGCGGCTCCGTTGACGTGCGGCGGGTAGGTATCCGCGGCAATCAGGATGGTGAGGGGCTTGTTGGTGTCGGGAATGGTCACGTGGAGAACTCCTGATGGTCACGGTGCGGACAGCGTTGCTTGTGGCAATGCTGCGGTGTCGCCGGGTTGCCGACCGCAGAACGGTGGCGCAAGGTAAAGATTTGCCCTAGGCCTTACGGCTGGCTGCCGCCTTCGCGTCCTTCTTGCGTTTGGTGACTTCCGGATGGTGCCGGCTCAGGGCAATAACCCCCACGATAGCAAGCGTAGCGGCCGCGGCCATGGCGATCGCCATCACGGCATGCACATCGGGACGAAGCTCACCAAGGATGACGATGCCGATAGCGATGCCCACCATGGGGTCGATGACGGTCAGGCCGGCGATCACCAGATCAGGCGGCCCTCCGGAGTAGGCACTCTGGACGAACCAGGAGCCCAGCCCGCCAGCGGCAACGATGGCGATCAGGGTGTACCACTGGACGTTGAGCAGGAACAGCCCGTTGGGATCGAGCAGGTGCTTGCCGATGATGCGGGTGAGCACAGCCACGAATCCAAACAGGACACCGGCACCCAGGATGTAGATGAAGGCACTCATCCGGTGCTTGAACAGGACGGCCAATGTCCCAAAAAGCCCCACTGCCAGGGCAAGCAGCAGGACAATCGTCAGCTCGTCCTCGCTGTTGACATGGTGGTTCTCCTGGGTGACGTTGACGGCGAGCAACACAAACAACGCCGAACCCGTGACGCAGGCGCTGATGGCCACCACCGTGGCGCGGTTGATGCTCAGTCCCTGGTCCTTGGCGTTAACCACCGTGGTGATCACCAGAGCGATGGCACCAATGGGTTGGACCACGGTGAGGGGTGCGGACACCAGGGCAATGGCGTTCATCACCATTCCGAGGGCAAGGAACAAAAGGCCGAGCATCCACCGCGGATTACGCAGGAGCCGGAGGAAGCCGTTGGAGCTCAGTGCCAGCCCACCGGTATCGGCTTTGACCGCGCTGCCCTGCCGCTGCGCCCCGATGGCGAGGAAGAAGGCACCAAGTACCGCCAGGAAGACCGCAAGCCAGACCATCAGGCGTGTCCGCCGTCGTCGGATTTCAATTCTTTACCCTTACGCAAGATGGCCCAGAAGTAGTTGTACGCCGCAATCCAGTGGCCAAGAAGGCCCAATCCAAGGAATGTCCATGCGGCCACGAAGTACACCTCGGTGAACGGAATCGGCAGCTTGGACAGGACCAGCAGCGGCGTGCCAACCAGCAGCAGAGCCGTGCGGATTTTTCCGATGATGCTCACAGGAAGGTCCGGGTGGCTCCGGAAGTAGATCAGGGATGCAATGGCCAGGATCGCGTCCGGCACCAACAGCGCGGCGAGGTACCACCACTGCACGACGCCGGCAATCGCCAAGGTGAAGGCGACAGCCAGGAGCGCGGCCCTGTCCGCCATCGGATCGAGGATCCTGCCCAGCTTGGAGGTCTGGTCGAAACGCCGGGCGATGTAGCCGTCCACCCAGTCGGTACTTCCCATGATGACGAGCACCAGGACCGCGAAGCCGTATTCCTGTTCAGACAAGACCAGCCACACGAAAAGCGGTACGCCCATGAAACGCAGGACGGTGAGGATGTTGGGAACGGTGAAGATAAGGTCATGGTCAACCTGTGGCCGGTCGGGATGCGATCCAGCACCGATCAATCTCATGTGTCCCCCCTTCCTCGTTTCAGTGTTTCTTGCTGCTGCCGGACGCTACTTCTTCAGCAACTTCCGCAGTGCCACAACGAACACCACGGCAGCGGCGGCAAATGCAGCGAGGTCCTTCCAACGCGCCGCAAGGCGCTCCGAAAGGCTGTCCGGCACGGAGTCCCCGAGGTCTGCGAGTTTGGCGGCGGCGAATTCCTTGCCCTCCTGGAACTTGCCGTTGGCGCTGTCCAGCAACGCCTGTCCTTGCTTCTTCACGTCCAGCTGCTCGCCAAGTTCGTCACGGACTCCAGTCAGGTGTTCGCGGCGCCTCTTCAGGCGGGAGCGAAGTTCGGCTTCCGTGGGCGCCTTGACGGCGTCGGCTTCCTTTGCGGCTTCCTTCGCAGCTTTCTCCGCCTTGGCCTTCTCCGCTGCAGCTTCCTTCTCGGCCTTGGCAGCCTTGGCAGCGGGTGAGTTCGGATCCAGGATGGACTCGTCGAAGGCAGAGCCCTCCTTGGCGATTCCAAGATCGTGCTTGATGCCACGGATGGTGTCCTCCGGGACCAAGGGCATGGCCTTCTTGAACTTGGCGATGCCTATCAGGGATCCGACGGCCACCACCAGCAAGAAGAACGCAGCGACGATCAGCGCGGCGAGCCAGCCAGGCATGATGGTGGCCAGCCCCAGAATCGCCGCGACAACCAGCGCGATGACCAGCAGCGAGAGGAAGACCAGGGCCACGCCGAAGAAGGCACCTGCTACGCCAACCTGGGTGGCCTTGCGCTTGAGTTCCACCTTGGCCAAGGCGATTTCGTCGTTGATTTGCCTCGGGGCCAACCGCGCAACGAGCTTGAGGGTCTTCGGCAAAGTACGAATGGCTGGTCCTTGACTGGTCCGGCCGGTGTGACGTCCACTCATGGGTTCCGCCTAACTGCTTTCCTCTGGGCATCGTGTCGGGCGAACGCAGGCTGAAATCTACAGCCGCGGACACCTGTCCTCAAAGCTATCATTCAGGTTCCTGCTGAACTTTCGGGACTGCACTGCGGCGCGCCTGTCATACGCCGAATAAATATGATCTGGGCCATAGGATAGATGATCGTGACCTCTCCCATTGCTCCGGGCGATTCCCTGAGCCGACGCGAAAAACTTGTCTACATTCTCCTGCTGGGTGCCTTGACTGCCCTGGGTCCCTTCACCATTGATCTCTACCTTCCGGCCTTCCCTGCGCTGGAAGAGAGCTTCGATGTCTCAGCAGCTGCCATCCAGCTCACCCTGACCGGTACCACCGTTGGCTTCGGTCTTGGCCAGTTGGTGGTGGGACCCTTCAGCGACAAGGTGGGACGCCGATTGCCGCTCATCCTTGCCACGGCAGTCCACATCGGTTCGTCACTGGGTGCTGCGTTGGCAACGGACATTGGGATGCTTTCACTCTTCCGCGTCCTGATGGGAATCGGCGCTGCCGGAGGCGGTGTGGTGGCGATGGCCATGGTGCGTGACCTCTTCCACGGCTACTCCATGGTGCGGATGTTCTCGCGGATGTCACTGGTCAACGGGCTGGCCCCCATCCTGGCTCCCGTCATCGGGTCGCAGTTGCTGTTGGCCTTCCCGTGGCCCGGCATTTTCTACTTCCTGGCCGGCTACGGCCTGCTGGTGATCCTTGCGTCCGTCTTCTTCATCAAGGAAACACTTCCGGCGGACCAGAGGGGCAAGTCCACCGTCACAGTGGCGCAACGCTACAAAACCGTCCTGACGGACAGGATCTTCGTTGGCATGGTACTGGTGGGAAGCCTGAACTTCGGCGGATTGTTCGCCTACCTGTCGGCGTCCACTTTCCTCTTCCAGGACGTCTATGGGTTCTCGCCACAGGAGTACGGCATCCTGTTCGGGATCAATTCACTGGGCATCGTGGCAGGCGTCCAAATCAGCTCGCGCCTGATCAGGCGGGTGGCCCCGCAATGGATCGTGGCAGGGGCAACGCTCTTCATGGTGCTCATGGCCGCCCTGATCGTCGTTCTGGACGTGTTCCATGTGGGTCTCTGGGGCATTCTCCTTCCGCTGTGGTTCTACATTTGTGCAACGGGCTTCATGTTCCCCTGCGTTCAGGTCCTGTCCCTGGCGAACCACGGGGCACAGGCCGGCACCGCTGCATCGCTCCTGGGTGCGTCCCAATTCATGATGGCCGGCATTGTCCCGCCGGTGGTGGGTTGGCTCGGCGTCAAGTCCGCCGTCCCCATGGGCTCGGTCATGGCCGTCTGCATCATCGGGGCGATTATTGCCCTCTGGCTGGTGGTCCGGCCCAGGTCCGTTCCGTCCATCCATTAGGACCGTCCACGTAGGCTGACACCATGACCAAGAAACCGCACCGCAACGGCAGGGGCCTCTTCCTGGGAGCCTTGCTGGGTGCCATCGCCGGGGCCCTGCTGGGACGCGCTGCGGGAAGTGCCCTTTTTGGAGCGATTCTGGGGGCGGTGATCGGGGCTGCGGTGCTGTACCGCGTCAACCCTGGCCCCTGGAACCGGGACTAAGCCGCGCTCCACGGGCGACGCGCCGTCGTCGCAAGTCCTTGGCCCCTCCCCTAACGGCGCACTGCAAGGCAGAATGGTGGCCAGCCGGGGTAACCGGCGCTTGAACGGTGAAGGGGACATCACATGAGCACGGCTGTGGAATTTCGGGGTACTACGCGCGGCCTGGCAACCGTGCGGAGGCTCCCGCTGACGCTGGTCCTGGTGCTTCTGCTGTGGGTCCTCGGCGCCGCCACCGGGAGCCTGCTCAACGGCCCAAGCGAGACGCTGCTGGACCAGGTGGGCCTTGGCCTGGCGGTAGAGCCGGGACCGTGGTGGTCGTCCTTCACGTCTGCCTTCTTTGCCTCCTCCCTGCTCGACTATGTGGCCTGCACGGCCGTCATCCTGGTGGGGGTCGGCATCGCCGAACGCCTCGTGGGTCCGTGGCTGGCCCTCGCTGCCTTCGTCGCAGGCTCCGCCCTCAGCGCTTTGGTTCTGATTGCCCTGGTGGCCTTCGGAACTGACAACAGCGACCAATGGCTCAGTTTCCTTGGCGGAGAGTACGTCGTGGGCGCCTACGGCGGTGCGGCGGCCGCTTTGGGATACGCGACGGCGGCCCTTGAGTCATTATGGCGCCGGCGCCTGAGGACGTGGCTGCTGGCCGCGACGCTGATGTTCGCACTGTTTGTTGGAGTGGCCCAAACCCTCCAGGCACTTGCAGGGGCCGTCATTGGCATGCTGGCGGGTTGGTCCGTCCAGGCACTGGTGCTGCGTCGTCAGGCGGGATCACTGCATTCGTCCAGCCTTCGTGAGACGCGGTTCCTGGTGGGCACTGTGGTGGGCGTCTTCGCCGTCGGGCCCTTACTCACCCAGCTCACGGGCACCTGGGAAATCGGCCCGCTTTCGATTGTCTCGGAGGTCATGCTCCAGGCCAGCCCGGACGTCGATGAGGTCAAGGAAGCATGCAATAACGACACGAACTGCGTCACCTTGCAGGGCGTAGTGGGGGTGCAGAGTTTTGGTGCAGCGATCCTTACCGTGATTCCCGTCTTGTTGCTGCTGGTGTGTGCCGAAGGACTCCGGCGTGGCCGCCGGCTGGCGTACCGCCTGACCCTGGTCATCCAGATCTACCTGGCGGCCGTCACCGTGCTGTCCCTTCTCCAGTACGCCACCGACCCCGACGTCACGTTGGGCGACGACGACTTCGGGTACCTGCTCTTGTACGCAGTCCCGGCAGTCCTGGCTCCCGTCATTATCGTGGCGTTGCTCCTGGTAAACCGGCACAAGTTCCGGGTGGAGTCCAGCGATGCCGGTTACCGCATGTTGGGCCGGACATCGCTGATTCTGGCCGTCGCCGCCGTGCTGCTCTACGTGGTGTGCTGGTTCCTCGAAGGAAATCCCGGCCGCTCCACGCTGTGGGACCTTGCCGGCCAGTTGACGCATATCCTGGTCCCCTTCCCGGTTCCCTTCGTTGTGGCGCTCCCCCAAGGCCTGCTGAGTACAGTGCTGTACGGACTGGGCGGGGACGTCATCTGGCTCTGCATCCTGGTGTTGGTGCTGAACAACTTCCGGCGCTTCCGGATGCTTGCCAGCGATCCGGCCGCGGACCTGGGCCACACCCGGGAGCTGCTGCACGACGGCGGCGGCACGTTGTCCTGGATGGCTTTATGGGACAACAACCAGTACTGGTTCAGCCAGGACCGGAAGGCCGGTATTGCGTACCAGGTCCACAACGGTGTGGCCCTGACTGTGGCCGGCCCGTTTGGTGCCGCGGAGTACCACGGCAACGCCGCCACGGACTTCCTGAAGCATTGCGCCAGCCTGGGGCTCATCCCCTGCTTCTACTCGGCTACCGCGGACCTGGACGCCGCGCTTCTCCCCCGGGGCTTCCGCAAATTGGAGGTTGCCGAAGAGACCCTGCTCAACGTCCAGGCCATGACGTTCAAGGGCAAGGAGTGGCAGAACGTCCGCACCGCCCTGAACCGGGCAGACAAGCTGTCCATCAAGGACCACTGGTACTCCTACCCGGAAATGCCGCCGGGCATCAGGGCCCAGTTGGCCGAAATCTCGGAAGAATGGGTGGCGGATAAAGCCCTCCCGGAGATGGGCTTCACCCTGGGTGGCTTGAACGAATTGAAGGATCCTGAGGTCCTTTGCTGCGTGGCGGTGGATGACGACGGTTTGGTCCACGGCGTGACCAGTTGGCTGCCCGTCTTCACCCGGGGTGTCATCTCCGGCTGGACCTTGGACTTCATGCGCCGCCGCACCACCGGGTTCAAGGGAGTCATGGAATTCCTGATCGCTTCTGCGGTAACCCACTTCAAGGAAGAAGTTCCGCAGATCTCCCTGTCCGGGTCTCCGCTGGCCAATGCCGGGGCCGACGGCGGCGAGGGCGACAGGAGCTCCCTGGACCGCGTGCTGGCCCTGCTGGGCAATGCCTTGGAACCCATGTATGGCTTCAAGTCATTGGCTGCATTCAAGTCACGGTTCCAACCGGAGCACCGGACGTTATACATGTACTACCAGGACCCACTGGCTCTGCCCTCCATCGGCATTGCCGTCGGCTCGGCCTACCTTCCCGGCCTGTCCCCGGCACAAAGCGCCGGCCTGCTGCGGCAGATGGTAGCCAGGGAACCTGCCGCATGATCCCGGAAGGTGCGGCCCGGGCATGAACGACATCCTGAAACTCGAGATCAGCGGCCCGGTAGTCATGATCATCGCGGGAGTCATCGGCGCCGCGTTTTTCCTGCTGCTGTTTCTCCGGCCGTCGGCGCGCTGGGCACTCACCGCCATCACCGCCATCGTCACCGCTGCCCTGGTGGGGTGGCTGACCGTGTGGGTGGTGGAAGACGTCATGGACGTCTTCCACGTGGGACTCACGCCGCGGGTGTGGTTCTGGGCGATCACGTGCTTCGCGGCGTTGGGGCTTGCTGTGGTGAGCTTCCGCCACAGCCCGAGGTGGCGGAAAGCAGTGGCCGCAGTATCCATCCCGGTGTTCCTCCTGGTGGCTGCCCTCGGCATCAATACTGAGTTTGGACTCAACAAGACACTGGGCTCGGCGCTGGGGATCTCCACCGAGGGCGCCATCCAATTGAACAAACCAAACCCGGACGCTTCCATTCCTGCAGGTCCGCTCTGGCAGAGCTGGAAACCCCCGGCCACCATGCCCGCCAAAGGTGAAGTGGGCACGCAGGTGATCCCCGCAACGGCCTCGGGATTCAATGCCCGTCCGGCCGGCATCTACCTCCCTCCCGCAGCCCTCACCGACAATCCGCCCAAGTTGCCCCTGTACGTCCTCATGATGGGTCAGCCAGGCCTTCCCGACCCGCAATACGTTTCCGCTGCACTGGATGAGTTCGCGGCGAAGAACAACGGATTGGCCCCCATCGCGATCGTCGCGGACCAGATCGGCCCGGACCAGGACGACACCCTCTGCCTCGACACCGCCAAGTACGGCAACGTGGAGAAGTACATCAACGAAGACGTGGTGAACTGGGCCAAAGCCAACCTGAACATCCTCCCCGACCGCGAGCACTGGACGATCGCCGGTTACTCCAACGGTGGGCAATGCGCCATCTCCTTTGCGGTCAAGTACCCCGCCATGTGGGGCAATGTGGTGGACATTTCCGGCGAAGAGTTCCCCGGAGCCGAGGACCCGGCCGGGAACCTGGCAACGATCTTCGGCGGCAACCAGGCTGACTATGACGCCCAGAAGCCCATCAACATCATGAAGGGCAAGCAATTCCCGGACACCACGGCCGTCTTCACGGTGGGCTCCGACGACGTGACGTACGTGGCGGCCGCCAAGGCCGTCTCCGCGGCGGCCCGGGCAGCGGGCATGGCGGTGACGTACTACGAGGTTCCCAATGGCGGACACGTGGGGATTGCGCTGAACTCCGGGCTCACCAAAGGCTTTGACGTGCTGTATCCGCGTCTGGGACTCTCCCGCTAGGACCTTTTCCGGGCAACGCACGGGCGATAAAGTTGAGTTGTGCCACATTGGCAAGAGCTGCAGCCGCTTCCGGCCCCCTGGCAGCGTCGGGATGAGCGCATTCTGCCGTTGTGGTGGGACCGGCTGTGCTCAGTCACCAGCCCGCAGTCAGCAGCCCTCTACGCAGCCGGCCTCTTCACTGACGACCGGCGCCGCCCCATCGCCCAGTGGTACAACCCGGAGACCGACGCCGCGTTGCTGGTAGCGCCCGAGACCTCGCCGGAGTGGCCGGTACAGCGGTTCGGGATCTTCTATGCGCCTCCCGGCGGCGGCTTCACCCGTGTCTATTCAGCACCCCACGAGTGGCATCCCCGCGAACCCAGGACTCCGCCCACTGAGCAGGATTCATTTCTCGCGGCCGTGGCTGAGGCCGCCCGGTTCCTCCACGTAGAGATGGATTTCGTCTAGGAAACGTCCCGGAAAAAGCGAACCCCGCACCGGCTTGAAGCCGATGCGGGGTTCTTATGCTCCTCCGACTGGACTTGAACCAGTAACCCTTCGATTAACAGTCGAATGCTCTGCCAATTGAGCTACGGAGGAATGAAGCGGTTATGACTTTAGCAAAGGTTCTGCCGGAATGCGAAATCGGCATCCGATACCCCCTGGGGGTATAAAAATACCCCCGTTCCGGAGGACCGGAACGGGGGTATTGTGCGCTCCTCCGACTGGACTTGAACCAGTAACCCTTCGATTAACAGTCGAATGCTCTGCCAATTGAGCTACGGAGGAATGAAGCGGTTACTAGCTTAACAGGGGCCTGCCGGAAAACGAAATCGGGGCTTTCAGCCGTCTGCGCGCAGGGCGCGGCGCTCCATTTCCAGCTGCATCAGCTCCCGGTTCAGCCGCTGGAATTCCGCCGGGTTGGCGGCGGCGTCGAGCCGCTGGAGCTGCCCCATCTTGTCCGCCTTGATGCGGGTGATCTGGAGTTCGAACAGGCGGGCCAGAATGTCGCGACAATACCGCTGCATGGCTTCCGGCGTGCTGGCAGGCAGCGGAGTCACCGCGAGCTCGGACACCAACGGTCGCAGGGGCTCGGGCACCTCTTGGCGGACGTGCTCCACCCATGCCACAGGATCAGCCGAGTGGGCCAGTCCTGCGGCCCGCACAGCGGTCTGGACGGCTGCGTAGACGGGCGTTGCGAAATGGGAAGCCTCGAAGCGCTCCCAGGCTCCCCCACCCAGGACTCCCGGCTCCTGCAGCACCACCTCCAGCGCCTGGCGCTCCATTCCCGCAATAGGATCCCTGGGGTCAGGTCGCTGGAAGACAGGACCGGACGACTGCGGTGCCGGCGTGGCGGGCGACTGATCGGCAGGGCCGGACGGACTGCCGCCGGCGCCCACCCGCTTGGCGGCTGCCCCAACGTATCGGCTGACCTCTTCGATGGGCATGCCCAGCCAACCGGCCAGTTCCCGCGTGTAGCCCGGCCTCGTGGCGGAGTCCCTGATCTGGGCCACCACTGGAGCAGCTTCCCGCAGGGCCGCCACACGCCCTTCCACGGTGTCCAGGTTGTGCCGGCGGAGGGTCGCCCGGATGGCAAACTCAAAGAGCGGCTTCCGGGTTCCGATGAGATCGCGAACTGCCCCGTCACCCTTGAGCTGGCGAAGATCACAGGGATCGGCACCCGATGGCTCCACGGCCACGTAGGTCTGGGCGGTGAAGCGCTGGTCTTCCTCAAAGGCCCGCAGGGCAGCCTTCTGGCCGGCGGCGTCGCCGTCGAAGGTGAAGATGACCTCTCCCCCGCTGCCGTCGTCCGAGAGCAACCGCCGGGCCACCTTGATGTGTTCGGTGCCGAAGGCCGTACCGCAGGTGGCTACCGCCGTCGTGACTCCTGCGAGGTGGCAGGCCATGACGTCGGTGTACCCCTCAACCACCACCAGTTGGCGTTCCTTGGCGATGTTCCGTTTGGCGAGGTCGATCCCGTAGAGGACCTGGGACTTCTTGTAGAGCGTGGTCTCCGGGGTGTTCAGGTATTTGGGGCCCTGATCATCTTCGTAGAGCTTCCGGGCACCGAAGCCGATAGTGTCACCTGCGATGTCCCGGATGGGCCAGATCAGCCTGCCCCGGAAGCGGTCGTAGATCCCTCGGTTCCCTTCGGAGAACATGCCTGTGAGTTTCAACTCAGCATCAGTGAACCCACGGCCGCGGAGATGCTTCAACAGTGCGTCCCACCCCTGTGGCGCGTAGCCCACGCCGAAGTGCTCGGCGGCAGCGCGGTCAAAGCCGCGGCCATCCAGGAAGTTGCGCCCCTCCGCGGCTCCCGGTGTCAGCAGTTGGGCACGGAAGAATTCGTCGGCAATTTTGTGGGCGTCCAGCAGTCGCTGGCGCTTGCCCACTTCCTCCCGGCTGGGACCGGTGCCGCCGTCCTCATACCGCAGTTCGTAGCCGATCCGGGCGGCGAGCTTCTCAACGGCTTCGTGGAAGGAGCTATGGTCCATTTTCTGGACAAAGGAGATGGCGTCCCCGTCCTCGCCGCAGCCGAAGCAGTGGTAGCGGCCCACTTGGGGGCGGACGGTGAAAGAGGGCGAGCGTTCGTCGTGGAAGGGGCACAGGCCCTTGAAGCTGCCCAGTCCGGCACCCTTCAGGGTGACGTAACCGTCAACGACTTCCTTGATATCCGTGCGCTGGCGTACTTCGTCGATATCTTCACGTTTGATCAGGCCAGCCACGTGACCATCCTAGTCGCTCCGGCCAAGAGGACGGGCCCTGCCCAGCCGCCCTGCCAGGCCCCCCTTACCAGAGGGAGGGAAGGCTGCCCACCAGGCGCTCATACATGGCCAGGGCGGAAACATCCGTCAGCGAAGCAACCTGGTCAATCACCACGCGCAGCCGGGCACCGTCGTCGACGGCGTCGCGCCAGTCCGCGGCGAACATCGGCTCCAAGTGGCGGTCGCCGGTGGCGTTCAAGACACCCACCAATGCATGGAGCACCTCGCGCTGGCGCTCGTAGACCGGCTGGCGATGGTCGGTGGAGATGACGAACGTGGTGGCAAGGCCCTTCAGGACGGCGATCTCGGTGACGGTGTCCTCCGGGACCATGAGTTCAGCCGCGTAGCGGGTCAGATTGGACGGACCGAAATGATCCCGGGTTGTCTCCATGGCGCTCTGGCAGAACCGGCCGATCAGCTGGCTGGTCATGTCCTTCAACGCTGCCATGGACTTCCGGCTTCCGTCTGCTTCGCGGACCCACACCTTGGTGGCTTCAAGACGGGCGAGCGCCGCGTCAATTTCGGCGGGATCATTGTGCGGGAGGTACCACTGCTTGGTGTAGCCCACCACGCGGGCGCGGTGGTCCGGGTTCTCCATCCACTTCAGTTGGAAATGGCCGGCAACGATCGCGTCCTCCACGTCATGGACCGAATACGATATGTCATCTGCCAGGTCCATCACCTGTGCCTCGATGCAGGACCGGTTGCCGGGAGCACCTTCACGCAGCCACTCGAACACGGGAAGATCGTCCTCGTAGGCGCCGAACTTACTGGTGCGGTGCCCGTGGATGACGGGGGCGTCGACGGCGGACCACGGGTATTTGGACGCGGCGTCCAGGCTGGCGCGGGTCAGGTTGAGCCCGGCAGGCCTTCCGTCCTCACTGAGGACCTTGGGCTCAAGCCGGGTGAGCAGCCTGAGGGTTTGCGCATTCCCTTCAAAACCGCCGATGGTGTGCGCCACCTCGTTCAGGGCAGACTCGCCGTTGTGGCCGAACGGCGGGTGCCCCAGGTCATGGCTGAGGCAGGCAGTGTCCACGACGTCGGGATCGCAGCCCAAGGAGCGGCCGAGCTCACGGCCCACTTGGGCTACTTCCAGGCTGTGGGTCAGCCGGGTGCGCACAAAGTCATCAGTGTCCGGGGCCACCACCTGTGTTTTGGCGCCCAAGCGGCGCAATGCCGAGGAATGCAGGACCCTGGCACGGTCCCGCTCGAAGTCCGAGCGGTACGTCGTCTTGCGGGATTCTTCGACCCACCGTGCAGAATCCACGTCGGTGTAGCCGGGAATAGCCAGCACGAAATCGTGGTGGCCAAGTATTGCTTCGGTTCCCATGGGTATCTGCCTCCTTCAAGCGCCGGGGTGTGGAGCTTCTTGAGCCAGTCTTACACGTGTGAGGCTAGCCGCCCGAAACGTCCAGCTCTGCCGCCGAGATATCCGCACTCTGTTCAGCGTTCAGCTGACGGCTCTCCAGCCAGTCCTTCGGCAAGGCCGGCTTCTTCGGCGAGCCCGCCCGGCCGCGCGGACCTTCGGAATCCACGCCCGGGTAAGGCGAGTCCATGTCCAATTCATCAAGGTATTCGCGCAGCACGTCAAGGGTGGGCACGGTGGCCAGCTTGGCGCGGAGCTCTCCGCCCACCACGTAGCCCTTGAAGTACCAGGCCATGTGCTTGCGGATTTCGCGCAGCGCTTTGTATTCGTCGTTGCCAAAGGTTTCCACCATCAGCTCGGCGTGGCGGTAAACGCCCTCAGCCACTTCGCGGAGTCCGGGGCGGTGCCGCTGGTCGCTGCCTTCGAAGGCCGCCTGGAGGTCACCGAAGAGCCACGGGCGGCCCTGGCAGCCGCGGCCCACCACGACACCGTCCACGCCTGTTTCGCGCACCATGCGGACTGCATCTTCCGCGGACCAAATATCGCCGTTACCCAGCACCGGGATATCCGGCAAGGCCTCGCGGAGGCGGGCAATGGCGGACCAGTCGGCCTGGCCGGAATAGAACTGTGCTGCGGTTCGGCCGTGCAGGGCGACGGCGGCCACTCCTGCGTCGCGGGCGATGCGGCCGGCGTCGAGGTACGTCAAGTGGTCCTCATCAATGCCTTTACGCATCTTGATGGTCAGCGGGATGCCGCCCTTGGAAGCTTCCTTGACCGCTGTATTGACGATGGAGGTGAAGAGGTCGATCTTCCACGGCAGGGCAGAACCGCCGCCGCGACGGGTGACTTTAGGTACCGGGCACCCAAAGTTGAGGTCGATGTGATCGGCGCGGTCCTCTTCGACGAGCATGCGCACTGCAGCGCCCACCGTCACGGGATCCACGCCGTAGAGCTGCACGGAGCGGACTTTCTCGTCCTCATCATGCGAGATGATGCGCAACGATTCGGGCGTCCGCTCCACCAGGGCACGCGACGTCACCATCTCTGCCACGTACATGCCGCCGCCATATTCACGGCATAGCCTGCGGAAGGCAGAGTTGGTGATGCCCGCCATGGGGGCGAGGATTACCGGGGTGTCCACGGTAATCCCACCGAGCTTCAATGGCGGGAGCTCAAGCTTTGGTGCGGGGGGCGTTGCTACTACAGTCACCCATCTATTGTTGCAAATGCGGGCAAATCGGCGGGAAGCACTGCAGAAGCCAGCCGGTGTCCCCGGCCAACCTGACGGCTTCCGCCCTGGTTCTTGCCCCTGTCTTGGCCATCGCCGCCGACAGGTAGTTCCGCACATTCCCTTCGGAGAGCGTCGCGGCTTTGGCGGTATCTGCCACTGTGCCGCCCCCCGGACGCAGCCCGGGCGGCCGAACGTAGTGACCATGAGGTGCTTCAGTCGGTGCCGCGCCGTTCCGCTTCGCGTTGGGCGCGCCGGCTGCCGGGTTGCGCAGGCTTCCCGGAAACGTCCAGGCGGGCATCGTCGTCGTGGTCGTCGTGCGCCTCTGAACGCACGACGGCGGCCGCTGCCGCCAGCGCGCCGGTGTCCTCCACGTCGTCGGGACGTACCGATGGCGCGTCCGCCGCAGCGAGACGCTTTATGCCGGTTGCCTTGACCACCAGGACAGCGATCAGGGTGGTCACCGGGATGGCGAGGACCAGGCCGATGGAACCCACGAGTGTACGGATGACTTCCTCGGACAGTTCGGCGCTGGTCAGGGCCTCGGCCAGCGGCCGGTCGTAAAGCATCACGATGATGAGGATCGGGAGGGCCGCGCCCGCGTATGCAAATGCGATGGTGTACACGGTGGAGGCGATGTGGTCCCTGCCGATCCGCATGGCAGAGGAAAACAGTTTGCGGGCACTGGTGTTGGGGGCCAGTTCGTAGAGCTCCCACACAGCGGACGACTGGGTGATGGTCACGTCATTGAGCACGCCCAGGCCGGAAATGATGAGGCCGCAGAGGATGATCCCGGAGATCGAGATCTGGGGTGACATGTTCACCAAGGTGGAGGCATCGTGGTTTCCAACGCCCGCCAGATTGGCTGCGTCCGTGGCCCAGGCCGCCAGCAAGGCAGTAATGCCAAGTCCGAAAATTGTCCCCAGCAGCGCGGTAGATGTCCGCGCCGAGAACCCGTGAGCGAAATAGAGGACCCCGATCATGATCACCGTAGATCCCACCAGGGCCAGCAGCAGAGGCGGCTTGCCCTCCACCAACCCGGGCAAGATGAAGCTGACCAGGACGAAGTACGCACCCACCAGGCCCAGGAGCGCCCGGAAGCCGCGCCAACGGGCCACAGCGATCACCACTGCCGCATAAAGAACAGCCAGCAAGGCGATGGGAATATTGCGGACGAAGTCGACGAACACATAGGCGGGAGCCCCGCTGCCGGCGTTGGCGCCCTGGACAGCAGAGAGGTTCAAATACCTGATGGAGTCCCCCACGTCCACACCGTGGGACATGGCAACATCAGGGTTAATGACCACCTTGACCGCTTCGCCGCCCTTGTCCGGCTCCGTGAACGCGAACGTGCACTGGGATCCGCCGGACTGCCCGTTTTGGCCGGTGCTGCTTTGATCGGTTTGGCCTGGCGTTGATTGGCCTGTCTGCGTGCAGCTTTCCACCACCACGCTCTGGATCCGGCCGGTATCAAACGTGACCCCTGGGGCAGCCTGGTAGGGGCTGGAGAAGGAGATTCCCTCCCGGCTGCCCGAGGGCCACATGAGCAGCATGGCCACTACTGTGAGCACACCCAGGGGTGCGAGCACCGCTGCCAGAAGCCAGTTGGCCCGCTTCCGCGATGCCAGCGCCTGCGGCGTTGGTTCGGTACCTTCAGAATGACCGTGGGAGTGACCGTGGCCCATCAGCAGCAAAACCTCATGCCTTAACCCTACGCGGGAAGACTGACGTCCTGCGCCTCAAGCGGCTGTTCCGGGAATGACCGGCCCGGATCTCAGGCAGGCGCGATGTTCTGGTTTACGCGGAAGAGATTCCCGGGATCGTATTTGCCTTTAATGGCCACCAATCTCTCCCAATTGGGTCCATAGTTGTCCGCCACCCGGTTCTGGTCCTCGGAGTCCATGAAGTTGATGTACCCGCCGGCCTCCGAATGTGGTGCGAGTGCCGCCGCATACTGACGTGCCCACGCAATGTTCGCCTCGTTGTCCGCCGGGTCCGGCCATTGCGTTGCGATGACTGGCGAGAACTTCATGGTGCGGTGGGCGAAGGCCGTGTCCTGGACACCCACTCGGGATACCGCGCCGTCAATCGGGTAGACATGCACCGAGGTGTTGACACTGGTAACAGTTGCCCCGAACTCTGCGTGGGCGTCAATGGCACCATCGTTGAGGTCCCGCAGGAAATTGGCCTTCCAGTAGCCCTGCATCCCCTTCTGGTTCAGTCCATCGAAGGCCACGTTCAGTGCCGGGTAGGGCATGGGACCCACCATGGATCCCGCCACAGGCGCTGCATCCAGGAAGGGCTGCCAGCGTGCCTGGCCCTCGGCCGGATCGCCCGTCCACATTCCCACCACCACGCAGACAGATTTGCCATGCCATTCCTCAGGAAGGAAAGGAACGGGCGGTCCCTGGTGGAAGCCAAGGAAGGCTCCGAATTCCTCGGGCGCGGAAGCCAAGTACTCGCGGTAAAAGCGGGCCACCGTGGGAATGTTCTCAGCGCCATAGATGATGATGCCGGCATAGACCATGTCCACGGGATGGAGCTGGAACTCCAGAGAGGTCACCACGCCAAAGTTTCCGCCGCCACCCCGGAGGGCCCAGAACAGGTCCTCGTTGCGCTCCTTGTTGGCGATGAGGAAACTGCCGTCAGCCGTCACCACATCCGCGGAGACGAGGTTGTCGCAGGACAAGCCGTACTTCCGGGTCAGGTATCCGATTCCCCCGCCGAGCGTCAGCCCGGCCACCCCCGTGGAACCGACGATCCCGCCAGTGGTTGCCAGCCCAAAGGCGTGCGTGGCGTGGTTGAAGTCTGCCCAAGTGGTGCCGGCTTCGGCGCGGGCGGTGTGCGCCTCCGGGTCCACCCGGACGCCTGTCCGGTTGACGAAGTCCAGCACCAAGGCATCGTCCCAGGTCCCGAACCCGGGCGCGCTGTGGCCGCCTCCCCTGATGGCCAGGGGCATGGCGTTCTCGCGGGCAAAGTTCACGCCGGCGATCACATCGGATATTTGCGCGACCCGGAGGATACCCGCAGGGCGCTTGTCCACCATGGCATTGAAGACGGCCCGGGCGGAGTCGTAGTCAGGATCTTCGGGCGTGATGAGCTGCCCGCGCACCTGTTCCCTCAGCCCATCAAGGGCTATTTGGTTCATTGTGATTTACCACCGATATAGACGAGAGACCGTTCTGTTCCACACGCCGCTTCCCTCCAGCGATGGCAGCGTGGGGGTTTACTCCGATAGGCCTACTCCTGCCTCAGGGCAGCGTCAATCATCTTTATTAACCGGACTGTTCGCAGAGCGTCTTAGGGGCTTAAACGCAAGGATCCTGCCCTCCGCAGCGGCGGTGGAGGGCAGGATCCTGACGTGCAGAAACAGTGGTCAGTCGCTCACGATCAACGTGTCCGCACCACGCACGTGGGCCTTGCCGGATTCCAGCAAAGGCCCAAGAACCGTACGCAGGGCCGTCATCGATTCGTCGACTTCCAGCAGTACCGGGTGCTGGTAGGCGATGAGTGCCAAAAGGTCCCGCACAGCAAGCGCAGCTTCCTCGGCAGACAGCTCCGGATCATGCCCCAGGAAGACATCCGACGGCTCATCGGAGCTGCCTTGGGCGTAGCTGATGGCGAACGCCTGGATCCTGCCCTTGCGGCTGGCCGGGACACCTTCACCAAAAGCGCTGGCTTTGGGCGCCCTCAAAACGATTGCACCGTGGGCACCCGTGAGGTCATGCAGGAACAAGCGTTGCACCGTAGCGATGCTGAGCTCCCCCGGGCTGTCCCAGTGGTGGACGTGGGAGTAGTACTTACCCACCACCTCACTCAGCTCTACCGAACCTGTGGCCAGGTCCTCCACCCGCTCAGATGCGGCTTCCTCGGAACCATCACCGAACCGCGGGAGTGACAGCGGCTCGGGTTCCACCACCACCAGCTGGGACCGCTGGATGGGTGCAAGGCCGGCGGCTGCGGCAAAGGCCGCACCTGCCGTGTCCGGTTCCACCTTGCTGCGGAGCCTGGAAACGCCCGACGGCGAGTTCCCGGCTTCCCGGCGGAGCATGGTCAGGAGGGTGGCGCCCACGCCTTCACGGCGATGATCCTTGGCAACCTCGATGTAGGCCCACAGACGTTCCGGGTGCAGCGAAGCCTCGTGGACCACGCCTGCAGCAACCGGTATCCGAACGCCGTCCACCACGTCCTCGGCGACGATGCACCGGCGCCAGGGCTGGTTGCCCGACGGCGCCAAAGCGGCACGGAACTGCTCAGCGGGAAGAGTTTCCGGGCCACCCCAGATCTCCAGGAGGGCGAGGTCGTCGCCTTCCTTCCATTCGCGGTACTCCAGAGCCACGATCAGGCGCCGATCAAGCGTGCTGCCAGGTAGCCCTCAACCTTGTCCAAGGACACGCGTTCCTGGCTCATGGTGTCGCGCTCGCGGATGGTAACGGCCTGGTCCTCGAGGGTATCGAAGTCCACGGTGATGCAGAACGGGGTACCGATCTCGTCCTGGCGACGGTAACGGCGGCCGATCGCGCCGGCGTCGTCAAAGTCGATGTTCCAGTTCTTGCGCAGCTGGGCGCCCAGCGCCTTGGCCTTCGGGGACAGGTCCTCGTTGCGGCTCAGCGGCAGGACCGCGGCCTTGACCGGAGCCAGGCGCGGATCGAGCTTCAGCACGGTGCGGACATCGACGCCGCCCTTGGCGTTGGGTGCTTCATCCTCGGTGTAGGCGTCGATGAGGAAGGCCATGAAGGAACGGGTGAGGCCGGCAGCGGGCTCGATCACAAACGGCGTGTAGCGCTCGTTGGTGGCCTGGTTGAAGTAGCTCAGGTCCGTGCCGGAAGCCTTGGCGTGGGTGGAGAGGTCAAAGTCCGTGCGGTTGGCGATGCCCTCGAGCTCGCCCCACTCGGAGCCCTGGAACCCGAAGCGGTACTCGATGTCCGTGGTGCCCTTGGAGTAGTGGCTGAGCTTTTCCACCGGGTGCTCGAAGAAGCGAAGGTTGTCTTCACGGATGCCCAGGCCGGTGTACCAGGACATACGCTCCTTCATCCAGTACTGGTGCCATTCTTCATCCGTGCCGGGCTCGACGAAGAATTCCATTTCCATCTGCTCGAACTCGCGGGTACGGAAGATGAAGTTGCCCGGGGTGATCTCGTTACGGAAGGACTTGCCGATCTGGCCGATGCCGAACGGCGGCTTCTTCCGGGACGTGGTGAGCACGTTGTTGAAGTTCACAAAGATGCCCTGGGCCGTTTCGGGACGCAGGTAGTGCATGCCTTCGTCGCTGGCTACCGGACCAAGGAAGGTCTTCAGGAGGCCGGAGAATTCCTGGGGTTCCGTCCATTCGCCGCGGGTGCCACAGTTGGCACACGCAATATCCTTGAGCCCGTTCTCTGCGGGGCGGCCCTTCTTTTCCTCGTACTCTTCCTCGAGGTGGTCGGCACGGTAGCGCTTGTGGCAGGACAGGCACTCCACCAGGGGGTCGGAGAAGACCTCCACGTGGCCGGAGGCTTCCCATACCTGGCGGGGAAGGATGACGGAGGAGTCCAGACCCACCACATCTTCGCGGCCGCGGACCATGCTCTGCCACCATTGGCGCTTGATGTTTTCCTTCAGTTCCGCACCCAAGGGACCGTAGTCCCAGGCAGAACGGGAGCCACCATAGATTTCACCGGCCTGGAAGACAAAGCCCCTCCGCTTGGAGAGGGAAATGACCTGGTCAAGGACGGATTTTGCTGCCATGGGTAACTCCATTTGTTCTACAGGGCCGCTGGGTGCGGTCCGCGGTGGTTTGCCCCGGATGTCCGGACGAGGTTGTCCGGCGGGGTACTGGGGGAAAGTTTGTTGTTACTACTGCGTTCTACTGTGGGCAGAACGCAAAAATACTGCACCCTACCAACCCTACCGGCCTTTGGCCGTTGATTTTCGTGCGAAAGCACCCCTGGGCCACGGCAAGGTGGCCACGACGATCGCGGCGAGCGTCAGGATGGTCCCCAGCACCGTGGGCAAGGCAACCACCGCGCCGGGGCTGGGGATCACGACGTCGAGCACCAACGAGCCCACCAGCTGGCCGGCAATCATGCCCAAGCCGGTGATCAGCACGCCCAGGCTGCGGACCAGCAACGCTGCCAGGCCGATGAAAAGGCAGCCCATGGGACCGCCAAGGTAGTACCACCACTCGGAGGGAAGCGGATTTCCAGGTCCGGCAACAGCCAGCTTGATGAGCCAGGCGAGCCACAAAATGGCCGATCCGGCAATGAAGTTGACCAAGGTGGCCGCGATCGGTGTCCCGTAATGAACCGTGGCCGTTCCATTCATGGCCTGTTGGAAGCTCATCAGGAACCCTGCCGTCAAAGGCAGAAGGACGGGCAGTACCAGCGACGCGATGTCGGCATCGCCGCCGAACCTCGGAGAAACCGCCCAGGCGACGGCGGCAACGGTCAGGACGCTGCCAAGAACGCGGACTCCCGTGATGGCACGCCGGCCACCAGGGCCGATGCCCATGCGGTCAACGAGCAGACCACTCAACGTCTGACCCGTTACGGCAGCGACGGTGAACAGCGCCACCCCCAGAAGGGCCACTGTGAAGGACTGGGCGAACACGAACAGTGCACCGATAGCGCCGGCCATCACATACAAGCGGGGAAAGCTGCGGTTCCGGACCGCGGGGATGATGCGTTGAAGGCCGGCCCTGCCCTTGGGCGTCGCCAGCGAGATAACACCGATCAGCAGGAGGCCTGTGGTGAAGCTCACCACGGCTGCAGCAATGCCATCATTCAGTGTGGCGCCGAGGGCCCCGTTAATCCTTCCTTGGAGCGGAATGACCAAGCCTGTTGCTACTGCGACAGGGAGGCCAAGGGCAAGCGGAAGGGCGGGACGGGGAGAAGGCTGCGGCACTGTCCCCACACTACTTCAGGCATCATTGCTGTATGAGCAACCCGGAAATCGAAGAAATCCCCATCCGTGACGACATGATCCGCCTCGGCCAGCTGCTGAAGCTTGCCAATCTGGTGGAGGACGGCGTTGAAGCCACGGAGCTCATCAAGAATGGCTTGGTCAAGGTCAACGGCGAGATCGACGACCGCCGTGGCCGCCAGCTCCACGTGGGAGATACTGTGACGGTCAACGGCCAGACGGTCCGGATCACCGCCGCCTGACACCCGCTAGTCAGTGAGGACCTTATGGGTGAGGAACTCACCCACGTGCCCGATTTCCTGCTGGTTGATGCCATGCCACATGCCGGTGTAGAGCACCTTGGTGAGGTCCACGTGCTTGCGCACCCAACCCATGGTGTAGTCAATCTTGTCCGGGGTAATCACGGGGTCCTGCTGGTCGCGGCCCCAGAACATCGGCAGCGAGCCGTCCAGTTGCTCGTCCCGGAAGGCGGCGTCAGCGCCGGCGTCGATCACAAAACCTGAAAGCCCGACGACGGCGGCAAAGTCCGCGGGACGGTACCGGAGCATGGTGGTGGCCATGGCCATGCCCATCGAGAAGCCCAGCAACGTCACCGACGAGTGATTGGCCTTAACGGTGTCCAGCCACCCCAGGGCGTATTCGGCCGCCAGCTTCACAGCGTCCAGGGAATAGTCGATGGAGGCCGTGAGCGGGAACCAGGTGAAGCCCGGCCCCATGGGCATGGGCGCCCGAAGCGCCGCCACCACAAAACCCTCAGGCAACAGCCCGGCCAGGCTGAACAGGTCCTCTTCGTTGGAGCCGTAACCGTGCAGCAGCACCAGGAGCGGCTTGCCGGCACGCTCGGCTTCGTCGTGGGACCACAGGACAACGGGCGCGGGGAATGCGGGGGCTTCAGTCATGGTTCCATTCTTACAGTTACCCGGAAGTAACAACTTACGGTGGCGTAGGTTCGCCGTGACGAGGCAGGATATGAGCGTGAGTGAGAACAATCATTTGTTGAAACCCGGCGAGCCTGTTCAAAAGCACCCTTGGGGCCGTTACGTGGCCCTGGGCGATTCGTTCACTGAAGGGATCGGCGACCCCGAGCCGGCGAATCCCGGCGGCCACCGCGGGTGGGCTGACCGTGTTGCTGAAGAACTGGGGCGCGGGCACCAGGACTTCGCCTACGCCAACCTCGCCATCCGCGGCCGGCTGTTGCAGCAGATCGTGGACGAACAAGTGGGACCATGCCTTGAACTGCAGCCGGACCTCGTGTCCATTTCTGCCGGTGGCAACGACCTCATCCGCCCCGGCGGCGATCCTGACCTACTGGCCGAGAAACTCGACGTCGCAGTCGGCGATCTAAGCTCCGGCGGCGCCACCGTTGTGTTGTTCAACGGCCCGGACACTGCTGCCTCGGTCCTGGGCCGGATCCGCGGCAAGGTGGCCATTTACAACGAGAACCTGAGGACGGTGGCCGCCCGTCACGACGCCGTCATTGCGGACATGTGGTCCCTGCGCCAGTTGGCAGACCCCCAGATGTGGGACGCTGACCGCTTGCATTTCTCACCACTGGGCCACCACACCATCGCCACCATGGTCCTGGATGCCCTGAATGTGCAGCACACGCTTGAACCCCTGATGCCCAAGCCGCTGCCGCAGCGTACCTGGCGCGAGGCACGCTCGTCCGATCTCGTCTGGGCGCGCGAGTACTTTGTCCCCTGGGTCATCCGGAGGCTCCGGCACCAATCGTCGGGCGACGGCATCACACCAAAACGTCCGACGCCGGGACCCGTCTTCGGACCCAGCGGCACGTTGCTGCCGCGCCGCTAAGGTGACGTCCATGCCGGGTGGTGTGTCCGCCGCCGCAGAAACCGTCCGGCAGGTGCGCCTGCGACGCCAACAGCTGCGGACGCCAAAGCCGGGAGCGCCCTCTGAAGTGCTCCGCAACCTCCTGGCGGTGCAGTCGCAGGAGTTTCCCTACGCGCGCTGGACGCTGGCTCAAAGGACATCCGGCAGTACGTCCGCCGAGGTGGAGCAGGCAGTGGCGGACGGGACCATTCTTCGGACCCATATCCTCCGGCCCACCTGGCACTTTGTGCATCAGGACGATCTTGGCTGGCTCATGGGATTGTCTGCGGACCGTCTCCATCAGGGCAACAAAGGCATGTACCGCCAGACCGGGATCGATGAGGAAGCCGCTGCCACCAGTGGGGGCATCCTGGCCGAAGCCGTGGCCAACGGAGCCCACAAGACCCGCGAAGAACTGGCCGGGGTACTGGGACAAGCCGGCTTTCCCAGCAAAGGGCTTGGCTTTATCTACCACCTGATGCACGCAGAAATCAGCAGCATCCTGGTCAGCGGCGCCCCGGTCCGTTCGGCCGGAGGAGCGCTCAAACAGACCTATGGCCTGTTTGAGGAACGCGTGCCCGGCACCGTCCGCGGGCCGCTCACCGGCGACGACCGCGAGCAAGCTCTCGGACAGCTGGCACACCGCTATTTCAGCAGCCGCGGCCCAGCCACCGTCAAGGACTGTGCAGCGTGGTCCGGGCTGACCATGAAGGACATCAAACTGGGGATCCAAGCCGCTGCCAAGCTGTTTCCGGACGCCCTGGAATCGGCCTGCTTTGACGGCCTGGAGTTTCACTGTGCCGCTGAGGACGGCGTGAATTTCACCGCTGCCCCTCCGACGAAGGAGCCGGACGCGCCCCGGATCGACCTCATCCAGTGCTACGACGAGTACGTGATGGGCTACTCGCAGTCCCGGTACTACCTTGGTGGCACGGCCCCCTACTTCCCCGAGGACAACGGTCCCATGCACGTAGTCCTGCTGGACGGGAGACTGGCTGGTTGGTGGCGTCACGGATTTTCCGGCGGGATCTGCGAGCTGGACGTCCGCATGAACCAGCCGGCAACAGCGCAGGAGCAGGCTGCACTTGAAGCCGAGGCAGAGCGCTACGGGCTGTTTCTGGGGATGGAGACCAGGCTGGTGTGAAGCGGCGGGGCTTGTGAAGTGGCGGGGCTTGTGAAGTGGCGGGGTTGTGAAGAGGCAAGGCTAAGCTGGGAGAAGACCTAGGAGGCCTGCACTGTGAACAATCTGATCTTCTGGATCATCGTCTGCTCGTGGCTGATTCCCTTTGGAATCCGCATGTACAACCGGTCCAAGGCACGGCGGCTCCAGGACGGCGGCTTCCGGGGTCCTGGGTACCCGCCGCAGAATCTCCCCGGCCCGGGCTACCCTCCGCAAGGGCACCCGCAGCAGTACCCCGGGCAGCAGTACCCCGGGCAGCAGTATCCCGGGCAGCCGCAACCCGGGCCTGGCTACCCTCCGCAGGGCTACCCCGGGTACCCGTCTGAGCCGATAGTCATCCGCCCCGCAGATGACGCACCGCAGGCCGCGCCGGCGTCGAGCCCTTCCGCGCCGGCGCCGTTCCCCGCTGCGGGCGGCACGGAGCCCCAGGGTTACCGGGCGCGGAAGCTGGCCGACTTGGACGCGAAATTCAGCAATGGCGAAATCGCCATGGAGGATTACATGAAGCAGCGCGCCGACATCATGAACGGCTGAGCGCCCGATCTGCCCGAATGCCCCGATCTGCCCGGATGCTCAGGCCAGGAATGTCCGGATGCTCAGGCGAAGAATGCCTGGCGAAGCTGCGTTGACAGCTGCCCGATTTCTGTCAGGAATCCATCGTGGCCAATCGGCGCTTCGATGACGTGAACGGGAACATCGCCCGGCAGTGCCGCGGCCAATTCCTGTGACTGTGCCGGGAAATAGAGCCTGTCCGTGTCCACGGCTGCGACGAAAAACTCTGCCGTAGTCCCGGACAACGCCTCTTGCAACGAGCCCCGCCCGCGTGTGACGTCGTGGGACATCAGTGCCTCGGTGATGGCGATGTAGCTGTTCGCGTCAAAGCGCCGGACCAGTTTGCTGCCCTGGTGGTCGAGGTAGCTCTCCACCTGATACCGGCCCCGCTCCCCCAATACGGCAGCAGCAAGAGGCGTCTCCTGGTGCTGGGCCTCCCGGCCAAAGCGGAAGTCCAGCTCCAGTGCTGAGCGATAAGTGATGTGGGCGATGCGCCGGGCCAAGGCCAATCCTTGCTCGGGTGCCGTTCCGCCGTAGTAGTCCCCATTCTTGAAATGTGGGTCCTGCCGAATGGCGAGGGTCTGGGCCTGCGCGAAGGCAATCTGCTCCGCCGTGCTGTAGGCGCCCACTGAGATGACGGCGCAACGTTTGACCCGTTCCGGCAGGGTCACTGCCCACTCAAGAGCCCTCGCTCCACCCATGGAGCCGCCCAGGACCGCATGCCAGGCCTCGATCCCCAAGGCATCGGCAAGCCGCGCTTCGGCCTCCGTGCTGTCGCGGAGGGTGATCAGGGGGAAACGCGAGCCCCAGGGCTTGCCGTCCGGCGCTTCTGAAGAGGGGCCGGTGCTTCCATAGCAGCCGCCCACGATGTTGATGGAGACCACAAAGAAGCGGTCTGTGTCGATGGTGGCGCCCGGTCCTACAAGCTGCTCCCACCATCCTTCCTCGTCCGTGGCACCACGGGCTACGTGGGTGCTGCCCGTCAGTGCATGTTGGATTAGCACGGCGTTGGACGCATCCGCGTTCAGGCGGCCCCAGGTTTCGTAGGCCAGCACGACATCCGGAAGAAAGCCCCCGGCCTCAAGTTCCAGCGGCCCTATGCCGGCGTACTTGACCGTGCCGTCTTCTTGTTCGGCTGTGGACAGGGCTGCAGCAGTAATGGTCATTCCTTTGATACCTAACCTCGCGCTTGCCCGCCGCCTTGCGTGCGACAGGCCAGGTCCTCACCCGGGGCACCCCACCGCGTAAGGAGGGTTGCCGGCCAGCAAGCCGGGGCTGTCTGCTGGCACTCATGACCTAATACGTAGAGTCTAGGAAGGACACCGCTGTTCTGGCGAAGAATGTGACAGCAGTGTGACGGTTTAAGGCTGGTTGGTTCATGAACGAGCACCCGGGAGCGCCGCCCGGCGAATAATCGACGGGCCGGGCGGCGTTCCAGCTGAAGGCGCCTTGGCCAGGGGCCGGACGCTGCTCAGGCGCCCTTTGCGGCCCTGAATCCAGCCTCCAGGTCAGCGATGATGTCATCCACATGCTCGATGCCTACAGACAGGCGAACCAAGCCGGGATTGACGCCGGCAGCAACCTGCTGCTCCACGGTCAGCTGGCTGTGCGTGGTAGATGCCGGGTGGATCACCAGGGAACGGACGTCACCGATGTTGGCCACGTGGGAGTGCAACTCCAGGCCGTCCACGAAGCGTTTGCCCGCTTCAACGCCGCCCTTGATGGTGAAGGCAACGATTGCGCCGGTGCCCTGCGGACCATACTTCCGGCCACGGTCGTACCAAGGGCTCGACGGCAGCCCCGCGTAGGCTACCGATTCGACGTCGTCATGGGCTTCAAGCCACTCAGCCACTTTGGTGGCGTTGGCGACGTGACGTTCGATGCGCAGGCTCAAGGTCTCCAGCCCCTGGGCGATCAGGAAGGCATTGAACGGCGAGACGGCGGAGCCAAGGTCGCGAAGCAGCTGGACCCGCGCCTTCAGGATGTAGGAGAGGTTGGCGCCCAGAGCACCGTCCTTGCCGAGATCGCGCGCGTAAACCAGTCCGTTGTAGCTGGGGTCCGGGGTATTGAAGCCTGGGAATCGCTCCGGATCCTGGCCGAAGTCGAAGTTGCCGGAGTCCACAATCACGCCGGCAATGGCAGAACCGTGTCCGCCAAGGTACTTGGTGGCTGAGTGGACCACAATATCGGCGCCCCACTCCAAGGGACGGATGAGATACGGCGTAGACAGGGTGTTGTCCACGATCAGCGGCACGCCGGCCTCGTGCGCGGTGCGGGCAACGCCCTCGATGTCCAGCACGTCCTGGCGCGGGTTGGAAACAACTTCGCCAAAAAACAGCTTGGTGTTCGGCTGGACGGCGTCACGCCAGTGATCCAGGTTGTCCGGATCCTCCACGAACGTCACCGAGATGCCGAACTTCTTCAACGTGTGTGCCAGCAGGTTGTAGGTGCCGCCATACAGGCTGGGACTGGCAACAATGTGGTCCCCCGCCTCGGCGATGTTCAGGATGGCGAACGTTTCCGCGGCCTGACCGGAGCTGAGCAGGAGAGCGCCCAGGCCGCCTTCAAGGCTGGCAACACGCTGCTCCACGGCATCCTGCGTCGGGTTGCCGATCCGGGTGTAAATGGGCGCAAGCTCTGCCAGGGCGAAGCGGTTGGCAGCACTCTCCGCGCTGGGGAACACGAAGGACGTGGTCTGGTAGATCGGCAGCGAGCGGGCTCCCGTGGCGGCGTCAGGCTCCTGGCCTGCGTGGATCTGGCGGGTTTCGAAAGACCATCCTTGGGACATGGAGTTCTCCTGTTCGTGGCGCATGGGTTCGGCGGGATACTGGCTTTGTGTGAGCTGCGGCCAGTCTAGGAAGTGTCCGGGGGCTAAGACAGCTTTGTGACGCCGGGGGAATCTTTCGGACTTCGGGAGTCCCTTCATGACGCCATCAAGGACCAGCCAGATACATCCCACCTTAGTTAGGCTTGACTTAGCTGAGACCCCGATCACAAAGTGCCAAGATGAAGCCATGCGCATGGATCACGTCTCTTACGCCTGTGAACGAGATGGCCTTTTGGCCACTACCGAACGAATTTCCGCGGCATTGGGAGTGGACGCTGTCCGGGGCGGAGTGCACCCGCGCTTCGGTACCCGGAACATGATCATTCCCCTCGCGGATAACAAATACCTGGAAGTAGTGGAGGTCCTGGACCACCCTGCTTCCGACAAAGCACCCTTTGGCCAAGCCGTCCGGGCAAGGTCGGCAGCAGGCGGTGGTTGGATGGGCTGGTGCGTCGCCGTTGACGACCTCGCTCCCTTCGAAGACCGTCTTGGCCGCTCCGCCGTTCCGGGCAACCGCAAGTTCCCTGACGGCCGCGAATTGGTGTGGCAGCAGATTGGCATCCTCGGCCTGATCGCCGATCCCCAGGTGCCGTACCTGCTCAAGTGGGAGGGCGACCCCTCTCTGCACCCGTCCAAGATCTACGAGAGCGACGTGAAGATGTCCAGCCTCACCATTGCGGGCTCGGCGGAGCGCGTCACTGAGTGGCTGGGCGAACCGGTGGAGAAGCCCCTGGAAGATGTAGCGGTCCAGTGGATGGCCCCGCACGGAACCCCGGGCATCATGTCAGTTACCTTCGAAACCGCCTCCGGAGCCGTCACCATCTGACCGTTCCAACCTCCGGGCCCGCCCCGGTGCCGGACAGCCATGTCCGGGCAAAGCTTCGGCCGCCATCAGCGGGGTGCCAATGACGTCACCCCTCCGATGGCGGCCGGATACTTTTAACGGCCTGTAGCGTCCAGCTAGCCCAATCCCACTGCCTTGCCGAAGAGGCTGAACCCTACGAACGCCACGATGTCCAGCAATGCGTGCGCAATTACCAGCGGCATCACCCTCTTGGTCCTGGTGTAGATCCAGGCGAACACCAGACCCATCACAACGTTTCCGATGAACGGCCCGAAGCCCTGGTACAGGTGGTAACTCCCGCGCAGGACGGCACTGACCACAATCGCCACCGGCGTGCTCCAGCCGAACTTGCCGAAGCGGTCCATCAGGTACCCCACCACAATGACCTCTTCCACGATCGCGTGGCGCATCGCCGACAGGATGAGCACCGGGACTGTCCACCAGTACGCATCCAACCCGCTTGGGACGATCGCCGTGGTGATGCCCAGCGCCCGCCCGGCCGCGTACAGCCCCAAGGAGGGAATGCCTATGGCCGCGGCAAGCCCCAAGCCCTGGAGCACGTCCTTGCCGGGCCGGGCGAAATTGAAGCCCAACCTCGCGAACGCCGAGCCGCCCTCGGTGTCCCTGTTTGCCTGGATGTGCGTGGACAGGAAATAGAACACCAGGGCAACAGGCACCAGGGCGAACAGAATATCCAGCAACTGGTACGTAAGGTCGAAGTACTCCCGGGTACTTTGCGATCTGTTAAGCGTTGATGTCGCATCGGCCAGCGGAGCCCGCGTCATCTTGTCCAGCAACTGCACCACGGAGTAGACGGCCGACTGGCCCAGGGAAAGGCCCAGCACAATAAGTACTTCGGCGCGCAGCCGGCGACGGGAAGCAAGGAACATGTACCTATCTTGCCTGCAGTTCCTGCCACTTTGCCGGGAACTGCCGCCCTATGCTTGGTGGGATGGGTGCCCCAGAGAGAATATTCATGATCCGGCACGGCCAGTCGGCCGCGAATGCCGACACGTCCATCTACAACCGTGTGCCGGATTACCGGATCCCCCTCACGGACCTGGGCGTTGAACAGGCCCGGATCGCCGGTGAGGACCTTCGGCGGAAGCTCGATGGGCAGCAGGTATGCGTCTACGTTTCACCGTACTTGCGCGCATACCAGACGCTGGAGGCAATGAACCTTGGGCCGTTGATCGAGCGGGTCATCGAGGAACCGAGGCTCCGGGAACAGGACTGGGCCAACTTCCAGATCGCCGGGGACATCGAGGACCAAAAGGAGCTCCGCAACCTTTACGGCCACTTCTTTTACCGGTTCCGCGAGGGCGAGTCCGGCTCGGATGTGTACGACCGCGTGTCCTCGTTCATGGAGACGCTGTACCGACACTGGCACAAGCCCACTTATGCCCCGAATACGCTGCTGGTGACCCACGGGCTGACCATGCGCCTGTTCTGTATGCGCTGGTTCCACTGGACCGTGGAGTACTTTGAGTCCCTCAACAACCCGGACAACGCCGAGTTGCGGACACTGATCAAGAACGACGGCGAGCAGTACAGTTTGGATTTACCGTTCACCCAGTGGGTCCCCAGGGATGTTGACGACTCGGTGCTGCACGCACCGAGGATGCGCTTTTAGCCGGCGATCCTCAGGACGCAGGTGCGACGATGACCTCTGTGCCTTTGGCCTCGAACGCCGCCTTGTCCTCCGGGCTGATCCCGGAGTCCGTGATGAGGTGCCTGAAGTCGTACCCTGCCATGGCGGCAAAGGAACGGCGGCCCACTTTGGAAGAATCGGCCACCACATAGGATTCGGTGGCCCGGCGGGCCATCACGGTGTTGACCATGGCTTCGCCCTCATCGGTGATGGTGGGGCCAAGATCGGGGTCCACCCCGTTGACGCCGATGAACGCAATGTCCAGGGCAACCTTCTGCATGATGACATCCGTGTAAGGACCCACGAGTTCGTAGGAGCGTGGGTTCAGGATGCCCCCGGTGACCATGATCTTGATGTTCGGCCGGACCGCCAGTTGCGAGGCAATGTTGATGGCGTTGGTCACCACCGTCAAGGTGGGCGTATGGGATGGCGCGTTGAGGTCCTCGCGGGTGGACAGGAGCTGGGCGAGGGCCGTGTTGGTGGTACCGCCACTGAGCCCAATGACGGCGCCGGCGCGGATCAATGCTGACGCTGCCAGCGCAATCTCCTGCTTGGCCACAGCGTGGTCGTCTCGGTTGTAGCGGCCCGGGAGGTCGTAGGCCACGGATCCGGTTGTAGCGCCACCCCGCGTACGGCTCAGCAATCTCTGCTTGGCGAGGCTGTCAAGATCCCGCCGGGCCGTCGCAGGCGACACACCCAGACGCGTCACGATGTCCTCGACCTCCACATGGCCGGATTCGGCCAGGAGATCGAGGATGGCGGTGAGCCGATCTGTGCGGGTCATGACGAGCCTTTCGCGGGTTCCTGCTATTTCGCTTTGGCGAACAGCGTCAGCATACGTGCGGACTCCAGCACCAGGGCATCCCGGCCGGCCTTGATGTACTTCCGGGAATCTACCACTGCAGGGTTGGCATCGAGGTACTCACGGACGGCGCGGGTAAAGAACCCGTTTAGATGTGTGGATACGTTGATTTTAGTCATACCCGCGCCGATAGCAGCTACGAGCATCTCATCTGTGACGCCCGAGGAGCCGTGAAGAACCAACGGTTTTCCAACGGCGGCCTTCAGCCTGGAGATCAAGTGCAGGTCCAAAGCGGCACTGCGTTCGGTCATGGCGTGGGAGGAACCAACAGCCACGGCGAGCGCGTCCACACCCGTTGCCTCGACGAATGCCTGCGCCTCGGCAGGGTCGGTCCGGACGCCCGGGGCGTGGGCGCCGTCCTTGCCTCCCACCTTGCCGAGTTCGGCCTCAACGTAGACACCATGCTCGTGGGCGTACTTCGCGACGCGCTGGGTGACTTCGACGTTCCATTCGTAGGGAAGGTGCGCGCCGTCGTACATCACCGAACCGAAGCCGAGGTCCACGGCAGCGAGCGCGAGGTCCTCGGACTCCGCGTGGTCCAGATGGAGTGATACGGGCACAGCGGCGGAGCGGGCAATGGCCAGCGCGGCGGAGGCGATGGGTTCGAGCCCGCCATGGTACTTGGCGCAATTCTCGGAAATCTGGAGGATGAGCGGCACTCCGGCAGCTTCCGCGCCCGCCACCAGGCCTTCGGCCGTTTCGATGTGGATGATGTTGAACGCGCCTTGGCCCGTGCCATTGGCAGCGGCCGTATCCATCAGCTCCCGTGTGTTGACCAGGGTCACCGGGTCTCCTTCCATGTCACGATCAGTTGGTCTTCCAGTTCCTGGTACCGCGGCGAGATTTCGCCGGCAGCGGGCATCAGCACCGCCGCCGCCGACCAAGCGGTGGCGCGACGAAGTATTTCCCGGGGTTCAGTGACGCCTTCGGCGAGGGCGACGGCGGCCGCCGCCACACCGGCGTCGCCCGCCCCTGTGGGGTTGCCGCTGAGCGCCTCCGGCAAGCGGGCGCTCCAGTAGCCGCCGGGGGCTGCATGGTCGAAGGCGAGCATCCCGTCCGCACCCGCACTGACAAGAACGGTCCGGGCACCCATCTCGATCAAAGAAAGGGCCGCAGCTTCAAGGCTGGGCTCCCCCGTGGCCTCGGCGAGCTCGTGATGGTTGGGCTTGAGGATATCGGCCCCGGCTTTTGCTGCGGCGATGATGCCGGGACCGGAGGTATCGATGATGGCCGGGATGCCGGCGTCGTGTGCCATGCGCACCAACTCCGGGTAGAAATCCGCAGGAGCACCCGGGGGCAGGCTTCCCGATCCAACCAGCACAGAGGCCGGAAGGTTGCGGTTTCCGCTCACGGCCTCAACCACTGCCATGCGGAGCGAGCGCCAGTCGTCCGGCAGGAGGGCTTGCCCTTCTTCGTTGAAGATGGAGGTTTCCCCTGCGACGGTGTCGACGAGTGCGATGCTTCGGCGGGTCTCAGCGGCCACTCCCACCAGGGTGTGCGGCACGCCGCTGGTCCAGAGTTCAGCAGCGAGGGTCTGCCCTGCAGCCCCACCTGTGGGCGCAATGGCGAGGACGGGGTAGCCAAGCTGGTGCGTGACGCGGGCTACGTTGATTCCCTTGCCGCCTGCACGACTCAACGGCGTGGGCACGCGGTGGCTGGCGCCTTCGGTAATTCCCTGCACGGTGTAGGTCATGTCGATCGCAGGGTTGGGCGTGACGGTAATGATGCGGTTCACTGCGGCGCGTTTCATGGTGTGCCTTCCAGGAGGGCCCGGGCGTTCAGGGCCGCGCCCAGCAGGCCGGCATCTTGTCCCAGCTGTGCCCGTATCAGTCGTGGACGGCGTTGGAAGTCGAGGATCTGGTCCACGCGGGCGCGGAGGGGTTCCAGGAGTTGGTCCCCCGCTTCGGCCAGGCCTCCACCGATCACGACGGCCTCGGTTCCGATGATGTTGACGCACTGGCAGATGGTGAAGGCCAAAGCGTCCACGGCATCGGCCCAGATTCGGGCCGCGAGTGTGTCACCGGCCGTGGCCCTGATCAGGACATCGCGGGCACCGTTCACGCTGTTTCCCGACGCGCGGTGGTAGCGCTTGGCGATGGCCCCGGCCGAACCCACGGCTTCCAGGATGGTGGAGCCTGCGCTGCCTGGGGCGGCATCCGGGTCCGGTACCTGGGCGTGGCCGAGTTCGCCGGCGAAGCCGCCTGCCGTAACAGCCTTGCCACCGGAGAACACGGCTGCTGCGATGCCGGTCCCCACCACCATCACCACGACGTCGTTGAACTCTTTGGACCCACCAAAGCTGTGTTCCACGGCGGCGGCGGAACGGACATCATGATCGAACGCAACGGGGATGCCCAGCCGCTTCTCGGCTTCGGCGGTGAAGGGGAAGTCACGCCACCCGAGGTTGGCGGAGTAGACGCCAACTCCGGCCGCGGAGTCCACAATGCCGGGGACAATGATGCCTGCGGCCCGGGCGGGCGAGCCCGGGAATTCGGACGCCAACTCTGCGGCAAGCTCAGCGAGCCTGTCCAGGACTGCTTCCCCCGGCCGCGAGGAGTCCAGCGGCGTGGGGACACGACGCATGCCCAAGACGGTCCCCCGGGCATCCACCAAGCCGGCCTTGATGTCGGTTCCGCCAACGTCGAAGGAAAGGACGGGTGATTCCGCGGCTCCGAGAACCATGATCGGGTGCCTAGGCGGAGGCGTCGAGAATAACGGAGCGCGTCAGGTTGCGGGGCAGGTCCGGATTGAGTCCACGGACGCGCGCACGCTCCAGGGTTACTTTGTGGACACGCGCCAGTTCAGCCAGGGGGTGCTTGTCCGTGTGGATGTACAGGGCACCCGTAATGGCCATGTCGTTGTCCAGGCCTTCCGGCTGGGCGCCGAACAACCAGGTAACCCGCCCGGGGGCTGCGATGGAAATGGGGCCGTGGCGGTACTCCATTGCCGGGTAGGACTCTGTCCAGCCCTGCACTGCCTCGCGCATTTTCAGACCGGCCTCGTGGGCAAGGCCAACCGTCCAACCGGTGCCGAGGAAGGTGAACTGTTCGGCATCCAACAATTCCTGGGAGACCGGGGCCGTGACGGCGTCGCGGGCATCCTCGATGGCCTGCTGGACATCGATTCCGAGGCTGCTGAGGAGGTAAACCAACGCCGTGGTGGCGAAGCGTGTCTGCACCACCGAACGCTCATCGGCGTACTGCAGTCCGATCACGGCGTCAGCCAGGTCGATGATCGGGGAAGATGTGTCGCCAATGATCGCGACGGTGGGGACGATGCCCTTCAGCTCAGCCAGGATCTCAAGTACCTCAGTGGTGGTACCCGAGCGCGTAATGGCCACAACGGCGTCGTACTGGCGATCGGCACTGTTGCTGTTCAGGAACGCCTCGGACGCGGCGAACGCATCCGTCACGCCCTTGCCGGCGGATTCGCGGGCAGCTGCGTAGCTCTGGGCCATGAACCAGGAGGTTCCACAGCCGATGACCGCGATGCGCTTGCCGTCCGCAGGAAGCAGTTGCTCGGCACCGGCCTGCTCAACGGCCCGCTGCCAAACCTCGGGCTGGGAAACCAGCTCTTCCTCCATGAAGGCGCCCAGTGTGTTCTCGCTCATCGTGTGTTCCGCTCCCGCTCAGCTTAATGACGTTTTCTGATCTATAGAAACACTAAACGATCATTTTCGATCTCACAAGGATCATCCACCGGCGAAGACTGCTCATTAACTGCTCACGGCCATGATGGTCGGCTGGCGGCGGAAAGCGTGTGCCGAGATGTGCTTTTAAGTTAACTTGCTGTTAACTCTTGTCAACTTCTGTCCGATGAAGCAGTCTTGAACGAGTCCGCAAGAACATGACTGTTACTAGCCCGGAATAATCAAGAAGGAGCATCATGCCCCGCTTGTCATCCCCCAGACGGCTTGCCGCGCTAAGTTTGGCCTGCGTCGTCGCCTCATCCTCGTTGGGACTGCTGGCTATACAACCCGCAACGGCAGCCCCTTCCACCCATCCCACAGACATCGTCAGCGCTGCCGATACCTCCGCCATCACCTCCGGCGAGCTCCGCGTGGACATCGCCACTGCATTCCCCCAAGTCCTCGGCTATACCCACACCGCTACCAAGGCACACCTGGACGGCACCACCACGCGGCTGAACACCATCACCATCAACGGCGTGGAGTACGTGGTCACCGGAACGTCCACGGCGTCCGGAAAAGACGCACGGGACTACGTCCTGACCGCCCCCGGCTTTGGCAACACCATCATCAAAGCCCGGCTGTCCGTGAAGAAGAACGTGGTCTCGTTCAACGTCACGGAGATTAAGGACTCCGCAGAGCACCAGGTGAAGACGCTGCAACTCCCCCGGCTGAACCTGGTGACCGTAGGCTCTACGCAGCCTGGAGCCCAGGTGTCCACGGCCAACCTGTCCGTGGACCGCAGCGTCACGGGGGACGAATTCACACCCATCACCGCATCAACTCCCCTCGATGCCACTGCCAAGAGCTCCGCCTACGCGCTGGCCAACACTGCGTCCTTGGGGGCCGCTGTTGAATCCAACGCCCTGTACGACACGTCCTCAGGTCCCGGCGCCAAGGACCGGGGCCGCTTCTGGCGCCAAGCCGTCAGCGACGGCGCCGGCGGAGTGAGCATGGGCCTGGCCAGCGGTCAGTGGCTCTACCGCGCTGACGGCTCAGCCACCACCGAGGAACTCCCCTGGACACGCGTGGCCATCACCCCTGACGCGAATGCCGACGGCGGTGTGGACTGGCAGGATGCGGCCATCGCCATGAGGTCTATCCAGGTCAGCCCCAACAAGGGTGATCAGACCCCGGATAACGTGATCACCCACATCCCGTTCAACTTCGCCTCGCAGGCAACCCACCCGTTCCTCCGTACCCTGGATGATGTCAAACGCATCTCCCTGGCAACGGACGGACTGGGCCAGGTTGCCATGCTCAAGGGTTACACCAGTGAAGGTCACGACTCTGCGAACACGGACTACGGCAACAACTTCAATAGCCGGGCAGGTGGCTTGGAAGACCTCAACAAGCTGGTTAAGGAAGGTAAGGATTGGAACGCCAGCTTTGGCGTGCACATTAATGCCACCGAGATCTACCCCGAAGCCAAATCCTTCAGCGAGGACCTCCTCCGTGCCGACAAGGGCCTGGGCTGGAACTGGCTGGACCAGTCGTACTACATCAATCAGCGCGAGGACATTAACTCCGGCAAGCTCGCCCAGCGCATCAAGGAACTCCGCGAAGCCACGGACAAGAACCTGGACTTCGTGTACGTGGACGTCTATTACGAATTTGGCTGGCTGGCCGAACGCTTGCAGCAGGAGCTCGTCAAGAACGGCTTCCGTGTGGGCTCCGAATGGGCAGACCACCTCTCCCGGAACAACACCTGGTCCCACTGGGCCAACGATGAAAAGTACGGTGGATCCACCAACAAGGGCATCAACTCCCAGATCCTGCGGTTCATCAACAACACCCAGTCGGACGTCTGGAACCCCGACCCCAAGCTCGGCGTGAGCCACATCGTGGAGTTCGAAGGCTGGACCGGACAGAACGACTTCAATGCCTTCAGCGAGAACGTGTGGACGGCCAACGTGCCTGCCAAGTTCCTCCAGCACCACCAGATCACCAAGTGGACGGCAGACCGCATCGACCTTGCCGACGGCGTAGCTGTCACCGGAAACACCGCCGAGGAACGCAACATCAGCGTGGCCGGGGCTTCCGTGTTGCAGGGCGGCACCTACCTGCTGCCGTGGTCCTCCAAGGAAAATGGCAAAGCCGACAAGCTCTACCACTACAACCCTGCCGGTGGCGCCAGCACCTGGACCCTCACCAAAGAGTTCGCCACGTCCGGCTCCCTTGAACTCTTCAAGCTGACCGACAACGGCCGCGTGAAGGTCGCCGATGTGCCCGTTGTCAACGGACAAGTCACCGTCACGGCCGACGCCAAACAGCCCTACGTCCTGGCGCCGAAGAACAATAAATCCGATCTGCCCAAGAAGGCCGACTTCGGCGAAGGCACAGCCTTCAACGATCCCGGCTTCAACGGAGCAGACCTCTCCTCCTGGACCCCCACGGGCACCGTCACCCAGGTCCGCGACGAGAAAGGCCGCCGCTACGCCGAAATGGGGGCAACGCCGTCGTCCATCAGCCAGGAAGTCAAACTGGACGCCGGAACCCAATCCGTCAGTGCCTGGGTGGAAATCCAGCCCGGAAAAGCCCGGCCCACCACGCTCTCCGTAGACATCAACGGCAAGACCGAAAGCGTCACCATCGATTCGTCCAACGCCGAAAACTTCGTAGCTGGCGACGAGAAGCACGGCACAGCCTTCCAGCGCATCCGCGTCCTGGTGGACGTCCCGCGGAACAACACCAAGGCGACAGTTTCCGTGAAGGCGGCCGACGGCGATGCCACAGTACGCGTGGATGACTTCCGGGCCGTAAAGACCGCCCGGGTCGCCACCACCGGTGTAATCAGCGAGGACTTCGAAAACGTGGACCAAGGCTGGGGACCGTTCGTGAAGGGCGACGCCGGTGGATCCACGGATCCGCGCACCCACATCACCGAACGCCACGAACCCTTCACCCAAAAGGGCTGGGACACCAACGTGATCGACGAAGTGCTGGACGGCACATGGTCCCTGATCGCCCACGACGAAAACCGTGCTCCCAACGGCGGACCGGGAATGGTGTACCGCACCACCGAGGCAACCGTGCCGTTCCAGGCGGGCCACAAGTACAAGGTGTCCTTCGACTACCAGAACTCCAAGGCCGGACAGTACTCCTGGGTGTCCGGTTACGACTCGCAGGCAGGTCCCGCGGTGACGGCCAGCCAGCCCATCGACGCCAAGACGTCCACGTCCCGGTTCGAGCAGATCCTGGATACCGGGTTCTGCGGGGACTACTTCGTGGGATTGCAGCGCACGGGCAGCTCGAACGGTTCCGACTTCACCTTGGACAACTTCCTGGTGGAAGATCTGGGCGCCTCCGAAGCCGTCCCGGCCTGCGCGCAACTCTCGGCTACGCTCCAGGGCGACGTGGTTCAGCAGGGCAAAGCGCAGGACTTCGTCACCACGTTCGTGTCCGACGAACCGGCAGCCATCAGCGACCTCGCCGTCACCCTTGCACTACCCGAGGGGTGGACAGCAACCCCGTCCACGCCTGCCACGGCTGCAACCCTCCCGGCCGGAGGAACACTCACCACCACGTGGAAGATCACGGCGCCGGCGTCAGCTGACGGCGACTATCCCATCGCTGCCAAGGCCAGCTACACCACCACCTCAGCTCCCGCGGGCAACCGCACCATCAGCACCACCACCACTGTGCGGACGCTGCCCAAACCGCCGCAGACCACCGTGTTCGCCAGTGACCACCCCTGGGTCAGCGCCACCAACGGCTGGGGTCCCGTGGAAAAGGACCAGTCCAATGGCGGAACCGGCGCAGGCGATGGCACGCCGCTCACGCTCAACGGCACGGTCTATGCCAAAGGTCTGGGCGCCCACGCCAACGGCACCGTCCGTTACTACCTGGGCGGCTACTGCACTGCCTTTACCGCCACCGTGGGCATTGATGACGCACAGCCTACGCGGGGAAGCGTGAAGTTCTCCGTGGTGGCGGACGGCACCACCAAGGTCACCACCCCGGTATTGGGCGCCACCAGCGCTCCCCTGCCGCTGACCGTGGACGTCACCGGAGCCCAGTACGTTGAATTGGTAGCCAACGACGCCGGCGACTCCAATGGCAACGACCACGCGGACTGGGCCGACGCCAAGTTCACCTGCTCCTCCACCTCGCAGGAACCGCCGGCACCCGTGCTGACAGGCACGGTGTTCGCCTCCGACCTCCCTTGGATCGGCAGCACCAACGGTTGGGGACCGGCCGAACGGGACCGGGCCAACGGTGAGCAGAACGCCGGTGACGGACCCGCATTGCGGCTCGACGGCGTCGTGTATCCGAAGGGGATCGGCGTCCACGCCGACTCGAAGATCAGCATCGCCACCGAGGCCAAGTGCACCGCCTTCACAGCTGTGGTGGGAGTGGACGACGCCAAACTGAACAAGGGCCTGCACGGATCGGTGGTGTTTATCGTCAGGGGTGATGGGCGCGAACTCCTCCGCACCCCCGTCCTCAGCGCCGATTCCGCGGCACTTCCCCTCAACGTGGACATCACAGGTGTCCAGAACGTCGAGCTGATCGCCGACAAGAACGGTGACGACGCCGGCGACGACTGGGGTGATTGGGCGGACGCGAAGTTCAACTGCGCCTAGTCCCTTCATCCCCAACACATCAGGGGCTGTGTTCCTACCGGAACGCAGCCCCTGATGTGTTGTTAGTCGGCGCGTTTGTTGTTAGACGACGCGCACGCCGGCCCGCCACACCGAATGCGTCAGCGGGATCCCGGGACGGTAGGCAAGGTGCGTAGCCGATGGCGCCTTCAGCATGTGCAGGTCCGCGCGATGCCCGACCGCGAGCGAACCCACCGCCCGTTCGCCGTCGACGTCGTTCCCTGACTCCCTGCCCAACGCCAAGGCGCCGCCGTACGTCGCCGCGCGGACGGCCTCATGGACGCTCAAGTGCATCTGGAGGACAGCCGTGGTGACGCAGAACGCCATGGAGCTGGTGTAGGAAGTACCGGGGTTGCAGTTGGCGGCCAGCGCGATCTGCACGCCGGCATCGATCAGTTCACGGCCAGGCGCCAGGGGCTGGCGGGTGGACAGGTCGCAGGCGGGAAGGCAGGTTGCCACCGTGCCCTTGGAGCCAGCCCCCGTTGCAGGGTCCCAGCCGGCCCACGTGTCCGCGAGCGCTGCGACGTCCTTGTCCGAAAGGTAGTTGACGTGGTCCACGCTGGCGGCAGCGAACTCCACGGCCAACGCAACGCCGGGCCCTTCGCCAAGCTGGTTGCCGTGCACCCTCAAACCAAGTCCGGCGTCGCGGGCCGCCGTTAGCACGCGGCGCGACTGATCCTCGGTGAAGGCCCCGCGCTCGCAGAAGACGTCAGCCCAACGGACGTGCGGCAGGACGGCGTCGAGCATGGGTCCACAGACCAGGTCCGTGTACTCCTCAGCATCCGAGCCGGCGGGGACCAAGTGCGCGCCGAGATAGGTGACCTCGTCCACTTCGGCCGCGGCGATGCGGGCACTGCGGGCCTCGTTCTCCACGTCCAGCCCGTAACCGGTTTTGCTCTCCAGATAGGTGGTTCCTTGCGAAACAGCCTCGGCCACACGGTCCCGCACCAGGCGGGCGAGTTCGTCGTCGCTGACACTGCGCGTGGCTCCGGTGGTGACTGCGATTCCGCCGGCACTGTAGCTTTCGCCGGCCATGCGGGCCTCGAACTCGGCAGTCCGGTCTCCGGCGAAGACCAGATGCGAATGCGAATCCACCCAGCCAGGCAACACTGCTCGGCCCTCGGCGTCGATCTTTTCGTCAGCAGACGGTGAGTCCTTACTGGCCCCAATCCATGCGATCCGCTCACCTTCGAATACGATCGCCGCATCCTTGAAGACCCTATGCTCCAGATCCTGGGTCATCAGCTCGCCGATGTTCGTGATGAGTGTGCTGCCGCCGCGCCCGTTCGTGATTCCGCTCATGACCCTATTGTTCAGCGCCGGATGGACCAGCGTACGGCTGCGAGCTGCTCCGCTGTCCGGGATTCCGGACTGTCGACACTTACCTCGCCGAGGATCAGCGCCGCCGCCAGCTCAGCGATGGCGGACGATGTCTGGAAACCATAGCCACCTTGTCCTGCCAGCCAGAAGAAGCCGGGCGCTTCGGCGTCGAAACCCACTACCGGGATTCCGTCCGCGGCTTCGGTCCGGAGGCCGGTCCACGCACGGTCCACGGAGCGGATGCCCAGGGTCGTTACAGTATTGAGTTTGTTGATCAATGCCTCCACGTCCCCCGGGTAGGGCTTGGCATCCTCCGGGCCGCTGGGCACGGTTTCCGACGGTGAGATCAGGACCTGATGGCCCTCGGCACGGAAATAGAACGTATCGTCAGCGGCGCACAACATGGGCGTTTCAGGCGTCAACGGATTCTCCACGTTCACGATCGCGGCGGTGCGCCGGTACGGCTGAAGCCCCAGTTTCTCCACGCCACTGATGACGGCCAGCTCATCAGCCCAGGCGCCTGCCGCATTAACCACGACGCCGGACTGGAAACCTTCGGTGCCCGCACCCAGTTGCCAGCCACTCCCCAATCGCTGGGCAGAGTGCACTTTGGCTCCGGTGATGATGTCCACGCCTGCGGCTTCTGCCGTCTGCCGGTGTTCCTCCAGCAGCAAAGGGGCGTTGCAGCCGAACGAGCCATTGTCCAACCCTGCGGCGGTGAAGGAATCAGGGTTGAGTGCCGGGCAAAGCTGCATCGCTTCGTCGTGGGTGATGGCGTGCATGTTGCCGCTGGCCTCGGCGCGCACCGTGTCCTCGTCACCTACCAGCATGAAACCCCGAGGAGTGAGGATTGGCTCCGCTGCTTGGGCATCCCTTTCCGCCAGCATCTCCAACGTCCGAACGGTCAGGTCCTGAACCACCGCCGGACCATAGCTGGGGATCAGTTGTCGGGCAGAACGTGAGGAAGTGTGGAACGCCAGGGTTTGCTCAGCTTCCACCAGTGCCACAGTGCACTTGCCCGCCAGAGCCGCTGCCAAAGACAGCCCGCCGATGCCGCCGCCAACGATTACCACGTCATAATTCGAAGCCATGGCTCCATCCTGTCAGACCCGTGTAACCCCCGCGACAGCCCGACGCTCTCTCACCCAACAGCCCCCAACCCCCAACGCTCTCTCACCAAAAGCCCCTCAACCCCCAACGCTCTCTCACTTGCCCCAAGCAAGTGAGAGAGCATCCCCTCAAAACGTGCGAAAGGTGAGAGAGCATCCCGTCAAAACGTGCGAAAGGTGAGAGAGCATCCCGTCAAAACGTGCGAAAGGTGAGAGAGCGTCCGGTTAAAACACGCCAAAGGTGAGAGAGCGTCCCCTCAAAACGTACGAAAGGTGAGAGAGCGTCGGGTTAGGCGACTGCGGCGCGACTCTTGACGGACGCCTGAACGCGCAACCAACGACCAACGCTCTCTCACCAAAAGCCCCTCAACCCCCAACGCTCTCTCACTTGCCCCAAGCAAGTGAGAGAGCGTCCCCTCAAAACGTGCGAAAGGTGAGAGAGCATCCCGTCAAAACGTGCGAAAGGTGAGAGAGCATCCCGTCAAAACGTGCGAAAGGTGAGAGAGCGTCCGGTTAAAACACGCCAAAGGTGAGAGAGCGTCCCCTCAAAACGTACGAAAGGTGAGAGAGCGTCGGGTTAGGCGACTGCGGCGCGACTCTTGACGAACGCCTGGACGCACGCTTCGACGTCGTCAGCGCTGTGCGCAGCGGAAAGCTGCACACGGATCCGCGCCACGCCCTTCGGCACCACGGGGAAGCTGAAGGCCGTGACGAAGACGCCGTTGTTCAGCATCTCGTCAGCCACCTTGGCAGCGACCACGGCGTCGCCGAACATCACAGGGATGATGGCGTGTTCGCCGTCGAGGAGTTCGAAGCCTTCCTCGCTCATGCGGCGGCGGAACAGGGCCGCGTTCTCAAAGAGGCGGGTGCGGAGTTCGCCGGATTCCTGCACCAGTTCGATCGCCTTGATGGTGGCGGCAACGATGGCCGGGGCGAGGGAGTTGGAGAACAAGTAGGGGCGGGCTTTCTGGCGGAGCATTGCCACGATCTCGCCACGGCCGGAAACATAACCGCCCGAAGCCCCGCCGAGGGCCTTGCCGAAAGTACCCGTGTAAATGTCCACGCGATCGGACACACCGGCGTGCTCGGGGGTGCCGGCGCCGGTGGGGCCCATGAAGCCGACGGCATGGGAGTCATCCACCATGACCAAGGCGTCGTGCTTTTCGGCGAGGTCGCAGATCGCTTCGAGGGGCGCGAGGAAGCCATCCATGGAGAAGACACCATCGGTGACGATGATCTTCCGGCGGGAACCCTCAGCTTCGATCAGCTTGGCCTCAAGGTCTGCCATGTCCTGGTTGGCGTAGCGGAAGCGCTTGGCCTTGCTCAGGCGGATGCCATCAATGATGGAGGCGTGGTTGAGCGAGTCGGAGATGATGGCGTCTTCGGGGCCGAAGAGGGACTCGAACACGCCGCCGTTGGCATCGAAGCAGCTGGAGAACAGGATGGTGTCCTCGGTGCCCAGGAACTCGGAGACACGGGTCTCGAGCTCCAAGTGGAGGTCCTGGGTGCCGCAGATGAAGCGCACGGACGCCATGCCGAAGCCGCGCTCGTCCATGGCGGACTTGGCGGCGGCAATGATGTCCGGGTGGTCGGCCAGGCCAAGGTAGTTGTTGGCACAGAAGTTCAGCACCTTGTTGGCGGGCTGCCCGAGTTGGCCGGCGGCGATGTGGCTTGCCTGCGGGGAATCGATGTGGCGCTCGGTTTTGAAGAGGCCGGCGCTGCGGATCTCGTCCAGTTCGCCCTGCAGCTGGTCTTTGATGGCTGAATACATGTGATGCTCCTAAGTCTTTCCGCGGTCCGGGTTGCAGTTCAGTGCGGTTGCAGTTCAGTCCGGTTTACAGTTCGGTCCAGTCGAGGACCACTTTGCCACCGGTGCCGTTGCGGGCGATTTCGAAGCCCTTCTCCCAGTCGGCTGCGGACAGCTTGTCGGTCACGACGGCGGAGATGCTGCGGTGCAGCACGAGGTTGGAGGACAGCATGGCGCTCATGGCGTACCAGGTCTCAAACATCTCACGGCCGTAGATGCCCTTGAGCGTGAGCATGTGGGTGACAACCTTGCCCCAGTCGATGTCGATGGACTGGCTGGGAAGACCGAGCATGGCGATGCGGCCGCCGTGGTTCATGTTGTCGATCATCTCAGGCAGGGCCGTGGGGTGTCCGGACATTTCCAATCCGATGTCGAACCCTTCCCGCATGCCCAGCTCCTGCTGTGCTTCGCGGACGCGCATCTTGGAAACATCCACTGCGAGGTCCACGCCCATCTGGCGGGCCAGTTCCAGGCGCGGAGCCGAGACGTCGGTGATGGCGATCTTGCGGGCGCCTGCGTGGCGGGCCACCGCAATGGCCATCAGTCCAATGGGACCGGCGCCCGTGATGAGCACGTCCTCTCCCACCAGCGGGAAGCTGAGGGCGGTGTGAACGGCGTTGCCGAAGGGATCGAAGATGGCGCCGAGCTCCGGGGTGACCGATTCATCGTGATGGACCCAGACATTCGTCTCCGGAATCACGACGTATTCGGCGAACGCACCATCGCGTTGCACGCCAACGGACACAGTGTGGATGCACATCTGGCGACGTCCGGCACGGCAGTTGCGGCAGATACCGCACACTACGTGGCCCTCGCCGGAGACTCGGTCCCCCACCTTGACATCGCGGACATCTTCACCGATTTCCACCACTTCACCGTAGAACTCGTGGCCGGCGATCAGTGGCGTTTCGATGATGCCCTGCGCCCAGGCGTCCCAGCTCTGGATGTGGAGGTCGGTGCCGCAGATACCGGTGGTCATGACACGGATCTTGACGTCGCTGGGGCCCGCTTCGGGCTCGGGTCGGTCGACGAGTTCGAACCCTGCGTGTGGTCCGGATTTGTAGAGAGCCTTCATGGGATTCCTCACTGGCTGGGGCTGCTTCAATGCTGCTGAGTCCATTGAAGACCCGGCAACGATTTAGCACAACTAGATTCTTCTCAATCAACGATTTAGGATTTGCTAATGGAAATCCATCAACTGCAGATGCTCAGGGAACTCGGCGACTTGGGCAGCGTCAAGGCTGTGGCAGAAACTCTGATGGTCACACCGTCGGCCGTTTCCCAACAGCTGGCACTGCTCCAGAAGTCGGTGGACGTACCGTTGACACGCAAGGAGGGCCGGGCCCTGGTGCTGACCGACGCGGGCCGCGTGCTCGCCGAGGCGGGTGCCGCCGTCGTGAATGCCATGGCTGATGCGCGGGCAGCAATTGGCGCCTACCACGATGCCCCCGACGCGCCGGTAAGCGTGAGCGCTTTCCACAGTGCGGGGCAGGCACTCTTCGCGCCGCTTGCGGCACTGCTGGCGTCCGGGAATGCGTCCGACGGCGGTAAGTCGCCACGCCTGCGGCTGTCCGATGAAGATGTGGCCCAGGAGGATTTCCCGGGGCTGGCTGCCAGGTACGACTTGGTTCTGGCGCACCGGATGGACAACAGCCCGCAATGGCCCGAAGACAAAGTGGCCGTGATTCCACTCGCGGATGAGCCCTTGGACATCGCTTTGCCCGCCAATCACCCGTTGGCATCCCGCCACGAACTGGAACCCTCCGACGTGGTTGATGAACCCTGGGTGACCAGCCGTGACGGCTACTCCCCCGCGGATGTCCTGGCCGCCGTCGTTGCTGTCAGTGGGCGCCCGGCCGAGGTGCTGCACCGTATCAACGACTACTCCACCGTTGCGGCGCTGGTATCTGCCGGCGGCGCGATCGGACTCCTCCCGAGGTTCACGGCGCGGCGTGTGCTGGACGCGGGCGTGGTGCTCCGCCCATTGTCCGGTGTGAACTCGGTGCGCAAGATCGACATCCTGGCCCGGCCGGAGACGCTTAAACGGAAATCGGTCATGACGGTTTGCGAGTCACTTCAAACCGTCATGACCGGGCTTTCCTCACCCCACTGAACTCAAACGGTCAGTCGCGGACCAAGGCTGGCTGACCGGCGTCGAAGTACTCCACCAGCTCGGCCGGGAGCTCCGGTACCTCGCGTGCAGAGCCGTCTCCTCGCAGCGATTCCGCAGCGAGGATACCCGCCACCACGGCCTGGCGTGCCGCAATCGGGCTGGTCTGGGTGCGGCCGCCCTCCGACGCGAAGCGGAGGAACTCCTCGATGAGGCGTGGATCAGCCCCGCCGTGGCCGCCCTCGCCGTCCTGAATGGTGATGACCTCATCCGGGGCTGCGTAGCCCGAGGACCGGCTGGTCCACACGTTGATGGTCTCCCCCGGCCCGTCACCGAGGTTTTCGATCCGTCCCTTGGTGCCGATGACGGTGTAATTACGCCAGTAGTCCGGCGTGAAGTGGCATTGCTGGTATGAGGCGAGCACACCGTTATCCAGGACCATGTTCATCATGGAAATGTCCTCGACGTCGATCGACTCGGCCAAGTCCTTCTGCTCGGTGGGCGGCCAGTTGTCCAGGGAGAACCAGTCCCCCATGCGCTTGCCCGTGTTGTCGGAGCGATTGGCTACGTCACCGTAGACGGCGAGATCGCCGACGGCGGCAACCCGCTTGGTGTAGCCACCGGCAAGCCAGTGAATCACATCGATGTCGTGCGCACCTTTTTGGAGGAGCAGGGAGGTGACATTGGCGCGCTGTGCATGCCAGTCCTTGAAGTAGTAGTCGCCTCCGTGGCCCACGAAGTGCCGGCACCACACCGCCTTCACGTCACCGATCCGGCCTTCCTCGATGAGCTGGCGCATCTGAACCACTACCGGCATGTGGCGCATATTGTGGCCGACATAGAGCCGGGTGCCGGTTTGGTAGGCCGTTTTCAGGATCAGGTCCGCAGCCTCCACAGTGATGTCCAGCGGCTTCTCACAGAAAGTGGGGATACCCGCCTGGAGCGTACGGACAGCGACGGCGGCGTGCTGGTTGTCGGGTGTCAGCACCAGTACGGCGTCCAGGCCGCCGGCCAGCAGTTCCTCGAGGTTATCCGTGACCTTCGCCGTGGGGATACGCTCTGCAGCGTCGGCGCGTCCGCGCTCACTCACGTCACAAATAATGGTGACCTCAGAGCCCTGGCCCGGCTTATGGGCGTGTTTCCACAGCCCTGATCGCAGGCCAAAACCTACGATGCCAACCTTCAAATCCTTTTCCATGGTGTGCAATTTCCTTCTGCTGTTCTTAATAAAGTCTGGTTGCGGCGCTGCGGTGCGGCGCCGATTCGCGGACGAACAAGTGCCAAGGGAAGTCCAGGACGGCGGGGCCCGCTGCCGCCTCCGGACCGGACTGGGCGGTTGCCCGCCGCAGGAGCAGCCGCGCAAGTTTGTCGAAGAAGTCCACGGGACCAACAGTGCTGAGCGAGGGAGACATCCGCTCGCCCTCCACCGTGTTGCCCACGCCGATGATGTCCACATCGGTACCGACTGCCAGGCCCAGCCGCTGGGCAGCGTTGATGGCACTGACAGCGGCGAAGTCCGTGGTGGCATAGATCGCTGTGGGCCGGTCCGGCAGGCTGAGCACCCGCGTGGCCGCGGCGTAGGCTCCCGCACTGGTGCCATCAAACAGGCCCACGTAGTCTTCCCGCTCCGGGATCTGCGCCGCCACCAAAGCCTCCGAGTACGCCCGGTACCGCGCCCCGCCCGACGTCCCCGCGGCGGTGGCCGGGGTCAGGCAGGCAATCTGCCGGTGGCCGTGGAGCAGGTGTTCCACGGCCATGCGGCAGCCGGGTCCGGCAATGGAACGGATGACGTCGAACCCCTCCGGCTCCAGGCCCTCGTCGAAAACCACCAACGTGGTGCCGTGCTCGGCGAGTTTCCGCAATGCGTCCCGTTGGTCATGGCGCACTGCGTCAACGAACACGGCGTCGGCATTGTGCGTGCCAAGCACCTTCACCCAGTCCGCATCGCCCAGAATCATCGGCGTGATGCCCAAGGGAACCGCCGCCTTCTGCACGGACTCGATCACGGACAGGGACCAAGGATCGGACAACATGGTCAGCGAAAGGATCACGGTGTTGGTGCGGCCCGTGCGGATGGCCCGGGCCGCCTGGTTGGGGCGGTAGCCAAGCCGCTCCGCAGCTGCCTTGACCTTTTCCGCCGTCGGATCCGAAACACCCGGTCCCCCGTCGCCGCGGCGACCTGACAGGACGTAGGAAACGGTGGCCGTGGAAACGCCCGCCAGTTCGGCCACCATGCGGATGGTGGGTCGGACTCCGGTGCTGCTCGCTTTTGCCATGGTTCCCCCTGCTGATGCCTTCTGATGCTTGCGCGTTGCTTGGTTGTTGGTCTGAGGCTAGCTCCTGAAGACCGGTGCGTTCGGGTCCAACGCGGCCTGGTACTCATCGCGCATCTTGTCGCCGCCTTCGCTCTTCCAGCGCTTCACAGCGTCCTTGAGCTCGTCGATCTTGGCCCGGCCGGTAATGATGTCCACCACCTTGTCGCGCAGCTGCTTGGTGATCTTGGCACCCACCTTGGCGTTGGTGTCCGAGTAGGAACCGTTGGTGGGGTTGCGCCACGCAAGTTCCAGGAGCTTCTCTTCCTGCTGGCTGACGTAGCGTGTGTCGTCGTCGAACCCGGGGTTGAAGATGACGTTCTCCGGGCTGGACATGATGTTCAACGCAGAGACCAGGCCAGGGGCGTTGGTGGTTCCGGTGTCGGTACGCGCCGGGTTGCCGGAGGCGTCGATGGTGTAGTCCTCGCCAAGCTCGCCGAAGTTCTTCTGCATGTACTCCACCGTGCCGAACGGTGCTGACAAGTAGTTGATGAGCGCGAGCAGTTCGCGGATCTTCCCCTCTTCGGCCTTCTTGAAAGGCGTGAAACCGACTGTTCCGTATCCCATGTCGTAGACCGGCTTGACCTTGCCGTCGGCGCTGAAAGGAATAAGGACATCAAACCGGGCGGTCTTGTTCAGCGCACGGTAACTGCGGATATCATGCGGGCCCACCACTACCTGGGCGGCAACACTGCCGTTGGCCACGCGTGAGCGGATGTCCGTGGCCTTGGAATCGGGGTAGAAGACGCCGGCTGCGAACATCTTGGCGGTGAATTCCACTCCAGCCATGTACTCGTCGGTCTCGTAGAGGTGCGTGAGGGTGCGGTCTTTGTTGACGGCCCAGCTGTTGGGGGCGCCGAACCATTCGGTGACCATATGGAGGGCGTTGATGTAGGCCGGTTCCAGCGCGTACTTCTGGTCGCCCGGGCGTGTCAGCTCCTTGGCCTTCTCCAGGAATTCCTCAGCGCTGCCGGCTTCAAAGCCGCCTACCTGCGACCAGACATCGTGGTTGCCCACATAGACCTGGCCGAACGGGGTACTGGGGATGGGAGCTCCCCAGATCTTGCCGTTGACGACGGCGGTCTTCCAGGAATCGGGCTTCAGTGCAGCCAGGTTGGGGTACTCAAGGACGGCGTCACCGGAGAGGTAGGGCGTCAGGTCCTGGAACTTGGCTTCGAGCATGGGACCGACGTTGGGGATGCCCTGGTTCGGCGGAACCCACATCATGTCCGGGAGGTCGTTGCTTGCCAGCACCGTGGCAAACTTTGCCGGGTAACCGTCTCCGATGTCCTCTGCGATCTGCAGCTCCAGGTCGCCGCCGAGCTTGCTGTTGAGCCGCTGCCAGAAGGGGTTGTCCTTCAAGCCCGGGCTCATGGTGTCGAACGTTTCGGTCAGACCAGTCACTTTGCCCTTGAGCGGCGGCGTCTTCACGGACTGCACAGCGGTGGGCAGCTTGAAGTATCCGGCTTGGAGGCCCTTGGCGTTACCTGCGATATCCGGGGTGACGCCGGTGAATTCCTTGTACGTGGGCAGCTTGACCGAAGCGGAGGCAGCGGCGCCTCCGTTGCTCGAGGCTCCGCCTCCACCGCAGGCGGACAAACCTGCAGCGGTCACGGCCAGGCCTGCAAGGCCAAGGAAACCGCGGCGGCTGAATCCAGCCTGTGAGGTAGTGCTCGTCATGGCATAACCCTTTCTGGTTATTTGCTTCATGGTGTGGTTTTTTCAGTGCTTCAGGGGTCCGCGGGTGCGGCTAGCCCTTGACGGCGCCGGTGATGACGCCCTTGGCAAAGTGCTTTTGGAGGAACGGGTAGACCATCAGGATGGGGACCAGCGCCACCACCACAACGGCCATCTGGATGGACTGCGGCGGGGGCGTGGTGGTGATTCCCAACTGGTCGGCAGCACCGCTCCCCTGGACCACGAAGTTGCGGAGGAGCAACTGGATGGGCCACTTGCTGTGGTCGTTGATGTAGAGCAGGGCATTGAAGAACGAGTTCCAGAAGCCGACCGCATAGAACAGCCCGACGACGGCGATCACGGCTTTGGACAGCGGCATGACAATCCGCCACAGAATCTGCCAGTCGTTGGCGCCGTCAATCCTGGCGCTCTCGATCAGTTCCCCTGGGATGTTCATGAAGAACGAGCGCATCACTACAAAGTTGAAGGCTCCGAAAATGCCGGGAAGGATGAGCGACCACAGGGAGTCCAGCAGTCCAAGCTGGCGAATCATCAGGAAGGACGGGATCAGGCCAGGGGCAAACAGGAGCGTGAACAGAACCGCAAGGATGACGGGCCTGCCGAAGAGTACTGAGCGGCTGGTGGCGTAGGCCATGGTGATGGTGACGAACAGCGCCAGGATGGTGCCCACCGCAGTCACCAGCATGCTCACTCCGAGTGACTGAAGGACCATGGGGCCCTTGAAGATGGTGGCGTAGGCCTCCAAGGTGGGGCGCTCGGGCCAGAGGACGAAGCCGCCGGCTTTCACCAGTTGTTCGGTGTCAGCGAGGGACGTCGAAACCACCAGAAGGATAGGCGTGAGGATGGACAGGCTGAAAACGATCAGAACTACCGCTTTGACCGTTTGATACAGGGCGGAAGGCTTTTCCTTCCATACCGGGCGCTTGGGGTTGTAGCTAAGCTCCCGGGGTTTCTTGGTGAAAAGTGTTGTTGCCATGGGGTTCTCCTTGTGCGGCAGGCGCGCGGGTCAGCGTGGCTTTCAGCGCACTTGTTTTGCGAAGATTCCGTCTTCGCCGAAGCGGTGGGCAAGTTTGTTGGCGCCGTAGATCAGCAGGGCGCTCACCACGCCCTTCGCCAGGCCGGCCGCTGCGCCGGAGCTCCAGCCGCCTCCTACTACGCCGGTGTAGTAGGTGAAGGTGTCCAGGACTTCCGCAGCTCCGGCTCCCACGGCGTCGCGCTGCAGGATGAACTGCTCAAAGCCGACGGAAAGGATGTCGCCGATGCGCAGGATCAGGAGCAGGACGATCACAGGACGCAGCCCGGGAAGGGTGATGTGCCACATTCTGCGCCAGCGCCCTGCTCCGTCAGCCGCAGCTGCTTCGTAGAGCGAGGCGTCGATGCTGGCAAGGGCCGCCAGGAAGATGATCATGGCCCAGCCGGCGTCCTTCCAGATCATCTGGACCACCACCATGACCGGGAACGACTCGGGATTGGTCATGAACGGGATGGGATCCATTCCCCAGTCCCTGAGCAGGTTGTTGACGAATCCTGCGCCACCCAACATCTGCTGGAAGAAAGCGATCACCAAAACCCAGGACAGGAAGTGCGGCAGGTAGGCGATGCTCTGGAAGATCTTGCGGACCCGGTTGCTGACCAGTGAGTCAACGATCAACGCCAGTACCAGGGGCACCGGGAACAGGAAGACAAGTTGCCAAGCCGCGAGGTACAGCGTGTTCCAGAAGGCGTGGATGAAGTCAGGGTTTCCGAACAGGTCCACAAAGTTCTGCCAGCCAACCCACAGGCTGTCCCCGATGCCGAGGTAGGGCTGGTAATCCTGGAACGCGATGACGTTGCCCAGGATGGGGATGTAGAAGAAGAGCAGCAGGAAGGCAATGCCCGGGACCATCATGAGGAGCATCTGCTTGTCGCGTCGCAGACGGGACCGGAAGCTCTGCTGCGGGACCTTGTTCCTCTTCCCCTTCTTCGGACCGGACCCGGAGGCTTTTCCTGCCGGGGCCGGGACTCGGCGAGCTTCGGGCAATGCCGGAGCCTGTTCCGTCGTCGAGTTCATGCTGTCTCCTCAGGTGCTGAGCCAAAACCATCAATGTGATTCAGGCCACGCTCGTTAACCGTTTAACAAACCATAAGTGACGGCCATCTCTTTTTGCAAGATCATGATCGAAACTGACCATAGAAATCAGTTTTCATCACCGCTGGTGTCTGGGCGCCGACGCTAAGATGGAGGAAAACTCCGGCCGGAAGGTAGATATGGCTGACTGCTGCAGCCCGGAAGAGCGACGCGTCACCCCGCTCGAGGCGAACGCCCCACTCGAGCCGCGCACCGCCGTCGAACGTTCCACGCAAGGGGCCCACGGGGCGCGTGCGGCGAACGGCCCGGCACCAGCAGCCCCTGCCAACGATGTCCCCGTCCCTGGTGGCACCTTCGCCATGGGCGACCCCTTCAACGAGGGATACGCGGCCGATGGCGAGTCACCGGTGCATCAAGTACGGGTCACCGGCTTCAGGATCAGCGCCACCACAGTAACCAACGAATCGTTTGCCGCCTTTGTGGAGGCCACCGGCCATCGCACCGAATCAGAGCTCTACGGAACCTCAGCGGTGTTCCATCTGGCCGTCAAAGCTGAAAAGCATCAGATCCTGAACCGTGTCTCCAACGTTCCGTGGTGGCTCAACGTGCGGGGCGCCGATTGGGCGCACCCGGCCGGCCCCCTCTCCCACTGGACTGACATTCCGGATCATCCGGTGACCCACGTGTCGTACAACGATGCCCTGGCGTATTGCGCATGGGCGGGCCGCCGCCTCCCCACCGAAGCCGAGTGGGAATACGCGGCCCGCGGCGGGCTCCCGGGACAGCGCTACCCCTGGGGCAACGAGCTGCACAACAACGCGCCGGGGACAACTGCCCACAATTGCAACATCTGGCAGGGCGAGTTCCCTGCACGTAACGACCTCGACGACGGCTACCTCACCACCGCGCCCGTCATGTCCTTCGCCCCCAACGGCTACGGGCTCTACCAAACCAGCGGAAACGTGTGGGAATGGTGCAGTGACTGGTTCCTGCCCAAGTACTACACAACGTGCCTCACTGCAGGAACCGTGGAAGACCCGCAAGGCCCCACGATCGGACGCGGGAGGGTCATGCGGGGAGGCTCGTATCTGTGCCACGATTCCTACTGCAACCGGTACCGGCTGGCTGCCCGGAGCTCCAACACCCCTGACTCCGCCAGCGCCAACCTGGGCTTCAGGACAGTGGCCCTGTAACTCAGCTGTGGCCCGGTTGCCTACTTGGGTCCGTGCCCGCGATGTCCGTGTCCGCCCACGAGGCCGGCCGGCAGTTCACCCGACACGATTCTTGTTGCGGTCACGGTATCGCCGTCCTTGGTACCGCTCAGCCGGACGGCATCGCCGGATGTCAGGTCAGCGGCCGTTGCTGACGGCAGGGAGGGCTTCCCCCTGCCGTTCCTCAGCTCGGAGACGTTGGTGGGGAGTTTCGCGATGCGGGTGTCGGCTGTAATGGCATAGCGCTGGGTAAAGCCATCCTCGCTCTTCACCGTCACCTCGGAACTGCTCACCGACTCGATGGTTCCGGTCTGCGTAACCACGGTACGGAAGGTGCCGTCCTGTTGCTTGACCACGTGCTCGCCGTGGATGGCCTGACCACGCCCCTCCACGGACTTTGCCATTCCGGACGCAGACGGACTGGGCGAGGCAGAAGTGCCCGACGGCGTCGGGCTGGGCTGGGTGCCCGCCCACACAGCGGCGGCCCCGCCGCCGGTCAATGCGACGGCGATCCCGCCAGCGATTAAGACCTTACGAAGGCCCGGTGTAAGAGTGGCCATGCATCCATTGTGCGCCCAAAACAAAGCAGGCCGCAGTAATAACTGCGGCCTACTTTGATGGGAAACAAGCTGGCGTTTAGCCCTCGACGCCGAGCTTCTCCAGGATGAGTTCGCGGACGCGGCCCGCGTCAGCCTGGCCACGGGTGGCCTTCATGACACCGCCAACAATGGCACCGATGGCCTGGACCTTGCCGCCACGGATCTTCTCCGCGACATCCGGCTGTGCGGCCAGCGCGGCGTCGATGGCTTCCAGGAGGGGACCGTCGTCGGACACCACGGCAAGGCCGCGCTTCTCGACGATCTCCGCCGGCGTGCCTTCACCGGCGAGGACGCCGTCCAGGACCTGGGTGGCCATCTTGTTGTTGATCTTGCCGTCTTCGACGAGTTTGTTCAGCTCTACGATGACCTGCGGTGTGACACCGAGTTCGGAAGGATCGACGTCTGCAACCTTGGCCCGGCCCACGATCTCGCCCATCCACCACTTGCGGGCAACGTCAGCGGAGGCACCAGCCGCAATGGTTTCCTCAATGGAATCCATCACACCGGCGTTGACCACGTCGCGGAATTCCAGATCCGAGTAGCCCCAGGCTTCCTTGAGGCGCTTGCGGCGTTCGGCCGGCGGCTCGGGAAGGGTGGCGCGGAGCTCCTCCACCCACTCACGCGAGGCCACGACCGGAACCAGGTCCGGCTCCGGGAAGTAGCGGTAATCGTCGGCGTCGGACTTGGGCCGGCCCGACGTCGTCGAACGCGTGTCCTCGTGCCAGTGGCGCGTTTCCTGGATGACCGGCTCGCCGGAGTCCAAGACCGCGGCGTGCCGCTGGATTTCGTAACGGACGGCGTGCTCAACTGCGCGCAACGAGTTCACGTTCTTGGTTTCCGAACGAATGCCGAAACGTTCCCGGCCGTGCGGGCGCAGGGAAACGTTGGCGTCGCAACGGACGTTGCCGCGCTCCATCTTGGCATCGGAAACACCGAGGTTCTTGACGATCTCGCGGACCGCTGCGACGTAGGCCTTGGCCAGCTCCGGCGCGCGGCTGCCGGCGCCCTCGATCGGCTTGGTGACAATCTCAACCAGCGGAACACCGGAACGGTTGTAGTCCACCAGGGAATAGTCGGCACCTTGGATGCGGCCTGCGGCACCACCCATGTGGGTCAGCTTGCCTGCGTCCTCTTCCATATGCGCGCGCTCGATCTCAACGCGGAAGACTGTGCCATCCTCAAGCTCGATGTCCAGGTAACCGTCATACGCGATCGGCTCGTCATACTGCGAGGTCTGGAAGTTCTTGGGAGTGTCCGGGTAGAAGTAGTTCTTCCGGGCGAAGCGGCATGTCTCGGCGATCTTGCAGTTCAGGGCAAGGCCGATCTTGATGGAGGACTCCACCGCGGTCTTGTTCACCACCGGCAGGACGCCGGGCATGCCAAGGTCAACCTCATTGACGTTGGTGTTCGGTTCGTCACCAAACACGTTCGGCGCGGAGGAGAACATTTTGGTCTTGGTGTTGAGTTCCACGTGGACCTCGAACCCCAGGACGGGATCGTACTTCTCCATGGCCTCTTCGAAGCTCAGGGTTGCGTCGACGGACATTAGTTGGAACCTCCGGCGGTGTTGGATACTGCACCAAGGACAGCATTTTTCAGATCCGGCGCCTTCGCAAGGATCGGTCCACCCCACTTCTCTTCAAGGATGGATTCGAGCACCGCACCCACGCGGTACAGGCGGGCATCCTCGCGGGCCGGAGCCAGCAACTGGATGCCAACGGGCAGGCCGTCTTCATCCGCCAGGCCACCCGGGAGGGACAGCCCCGGAATTCCGGCCATGTTGGCGGGAATGGTGGCGACGTCGTTCAGGTACATGGCCAGGGGATCGTCCAGCTTCTCCCCCAGCTTGAACGCCGTGGTGGGAGCGGTGGGAGAGATCAGGACATCGGCCTGGGCGAACGCGGCGTCGAAGTCACGCTGGATGAGCGTGCGGACCTTCTGTGCCGAGCCGTAGTAAGCGTCGTAGTAGCCGGCGCTCAGTGCGTAGGTGCCAAGGATGATGCGGCGCTTGACCTCATCACCGAAACCGGCGGCACGGGTTGCGCCCATGACGCGCTCGATGGTCATGGGACCGTCCTTGGGCAGGACGCGCAGACCGAACCGGACGCCGTCGAACTTGGCCAGGTTGCTGGACACCTCGGACGGCATGATCAGGTAATAAGCACCCAGTGCGTATTTCAGGTTGGGGCAAGACACCTCAACGATTTCCGCACCGGCATCCTTCAGCAGCTGAAGGGACTCATTGAAGCGGTTCTCGACGCCGGTCTGGTAGCCCTCGCCGTGAAGCTCCTTGATGATGCCGATCTTCATACCCGCCACGTTGCCCACACGGGCGGCGGCAACAAGGTTGTTGAAAGGATCGGTCAACGAAGTGGAGTCGAAAGGATCGTGGCCGCCAATGACTTCCTGCAGCAGGGCCGAGTCCAGCACCGTGCGGGACACCGGGCCGATCTGGTCCAGCGAGGACGCCATGGCAATAGCACCGTAACGGGAGACTGCACCGTAGGTCGGCTTCACACCTACTGTTCCGGTGACAGCACCGGGCTGGCGGATGGAACCACCGGTGTCCGTGCCGAGCGCCAGCGGCGCTTCGAAGGCGGCGACCGCGGCAGCGGAGCCACCGCCCGAACCGCCGGGAATGCGGTCCAGGTCCCACGGGTTGCGGGTGGGGCCATAGGCCGAGTGCTCCGTAGAGGAACCCATGGCGAACTCATCCAGGTTGGTCTTGCCCAGGATCGGCATCTTGGCCGCGCGGAGCTTCTTCACCACGGTGGCGTCATACGGGCTGTGCCAGCCCTCAAGGATCTTGGAGCCAGCGGTGGTCGGCTGGCCGATGGTGACGATGAGGTCCTTCACGGCAATCGGTACACCGGCAAGGGCATGCAGTTCCTCGGCAGCGGAACCACCGGCGGCACGGGCAGCATCAACCTCGGCCGCGACAGCCAAAGCCTCTTCGCTGTTGACGTGCAGGAAGGCATTAACCTGACCATCGACGTCGGCAATGCGGTCAAGGTGCGCCTGCGTCACCTCAACGGCGGTCACCTCGCGGGCAGCCAGCTTGGCAGCGAGATCGGCAGCGGAGTGGCGGATTAGCTCGTTCTTCAGTTCAGTCATAGTAATTAGTCCTCATCCAAAATTGCCGGGACCTTGAAACGGTTCTCGAAAGCATCCGGAGCGCCGGACAACGCCTGCTCAGCCGTGAACGTGTGGCCCACAACGTCCTCACGGAACACGTTGGTCAACGGAATCGGGTGCGACGTCGCCGGGACGTCCTCCCCCGCAGCTTCACTCACGCTCTTCACCGAATCCACGATGACAGCAAGCTCAACAGCCATCCTGTCCAGTTCTTCGGCACTCATTTCAATGTGAGCCAGACGCGCAAGATGCGCGACGTCGTCACGGTTGATCGCAGCCATGGATCTCCCCTGCAAAGTTCAAATGGTTTTCCGAACCAGTCTACTTGGCCTAGGTGTGCCCACGGACGGCCGGGGTGAGCTATGTGGAAAGTGCTCGCCTTCGGCGCCCACCCCACTTCGGGCCCCTAACAACAGCGAGACAGCAAAGCGGACGATTCGCGCTTTGCTGTCTCGTTTGTTTTGTTGGGTTAGGGGCTGGGTGGACTTGCGGCGTCTATCTGGGTGCCAACCCGAAGCGTCCGGTGGGCCCTCGACGCAAATCGGGCCAGGCATCCGGAAGCTTGCGTCTAAGCGAGGAACGAGCGAGCAAGCGGAGGATGTCTGGCCCGATTTGCGCCCACGGGCACTCGGGTTATGGCGCGGCCCCGCGGGTTAGCCGATGCCGATGGCTCCGGTCAGAACTCCTACGGCCAGCATCACGATCGAGATGACCGCAGTGCGCCAGAGGACCTTCTTGTGGTGATCGCCCAGATCCACCTTGGCGAGGGAGACCAACAGCAGGATGGCCGGGACCAGGGGGCTTTGCAGGTGGAAGGGCTGGCCGGTAATGGAGGCACGGGCCATGTCCGCGGCGTCCACGCCGTAGTGCGCAGCGGTTTCGCTGAGGACCGGCAGGACTCCGAAGTAGAAGGCATCGTTGCTCATGAAGAACGTCATGGGGATGCTGAGCAGGCCGGTGATGACCGCCATGAAGGGCCCCATGTCTGCGGGGATGATCTGGACCAGCCACTCAGACATTGCCTTGACCATGCCCGTGCCGTTGAGGACACCGGTGAGGACTGCGGCTGCCATGACCATGCTGACGACGGCCACAATCGACGGCGCGTGCGCAATCAGCTGGGCACCCTGGTCCTTGACCTTGGGGAAGTTGACCAGCAGGGCGATCGCAGATCCCACCATGAACACGAACGGCAGCGGAACGATGTTGGCTACCAGGACCACCATGACAGCTACGGTCAGGCCCAGGTTGAACCAGAACAGCTTGGGACGCAAGGTGGTGCGGTTGGGATCCAGTGCTGTATCAGCCATGGCGGTGTCGTGATCGTCCACGAAGGTTTCGGGGCGTTCCAGAACCCCGACGCCGGATCCTCCACCGGTGCCCGGCTTGCCCGTGGTGGTGGTGCCGGTGCGGCCGAAACCGAAGCGACCCTTGCCCGAACCGGCGGCGACGGAACCTGCGCCCGAACCGGCGGCGACGGAACCACCGCGGCCAGTGCCGCCGTCGAACGCGTCAGAAGGATCAGCGACGTCGCCCCAGATTTCGGGAGCGGTGGCGCGGAGTCGGTTGCGTTCCTGCAGGCCCAGGAGCCAGGCGAAGACGAGGACCACGATCAGGCCGACAATGAGCGAGGGGACCATGGGAACGAAGACGTCGTTGACGTCCAGATGCAGCGCTGTGGCCGCGCGGGCCGTGGGGCCGCCCCACGGAAGGATGTTCATGGTGCCGTTGGCGAGGCCGGCCACACAGGTGAGTACCACGGGGCTCATCTTGAGTCGCAGGTAAACGGGCAGCATCGCAGCAGTAGTAAGGATGAACGTGGTGGAGCCGTCACCGTCCAAGGAAACTGCTGCGGCGAGGATTGCGGTACCGAGGACAACCTTGGCGGGATCATTCCCCAGCTTGCGGAGGATGAACTTCACCAGGGGGTCGAAGAGTCCGACGTCGATCATCAGCCCGAAGTAGATGATGGCGAACATGAGGAGTGCGGCCGTGGATGTCATGGACTTCATGGAATCCATCACCATGTCGCCGATACCGAGGCCCGCCCCGGCGAACAAACCGAAGACGGTGGGAACGATGATCAGCGCCAGAACGGGCGTCAATTTTTTGGTCATGATCAGGACCATGAATACCGCAATCATTGCGAATCCAAGCAAAACCAGCACGGCCGGCTCCTTACTACTGTGAATGGCGCCACGTCGGTGTGATGCGCACTACAGACGATATGGTGGCGCCCGTCACTGGCAGGGGTTTCGGGGAATTGTTGGGAATACTGCTCGTTGCGAACGTTTTGCGCATTGTGCTCAGTGATTCAATGGATCAGGAGGAAAGGAGCGAAGGTGCCGCGAAACAGCAGGGTCAGCATGCGTTTCTCCACCCAGACCCTCCTCCTCCAGTTGGGGGTGGTCCTGCTGGTGGTACTGCTCAGCGGGACAGTTCATGCCTGGCTGGTTTACGAACGGATCGGCACCGAAGCCGAGAATCAGGCGCTCACCTTGGCCAGGACAGTCGCCGCAGATCCAGATATCAGGGCCGGCGTCCAAGCCATCAGCAAGGAAGAAGGAACCCCTCCTCCTGACGTGCTCGCCGTCGGCACCCTGCAAGCAGCGGCCGAAGCCGTCCGGATCCGGACCGGAGCACTGTTCGTGGTCATCACGGATGAAACGGGATTGCGCCTTGCCCACCCGGAGACGGCACGGCTGGGTGAACGGGTCAGCACCGACCCCTCCGTGGCACTGGGCGGCGAAGAAATCACCACCCGCAACACGGGAACGCTGGGGCCTTCCGCCGGGGCGAAAGTTCCGGTCTACGCTCCGGACAGTTCCGAGGTGATCGTGGGCGAAGTCAGCGTGGGCTATTCCGTGGAGTCCCTCAGCAACAGTCTGGCCCGCGACATTGTGCCCATTGCCCTCACCGCGGGCGGCGCACTCCTGGCGGGCGTGCTGGCATCGTTCCTGCTCCGCCACCGCCTGCAGCGCCTCACTCTTGGTTTGGAACCCGAGGAAATCAGCACCCTGGTCCACGACCAAGTGGCAGTGCTCCAAGGCGTGGATGACGGGGTCATCGGCATCGCGGCAGACGGCCGGATCTCGGTGTTCAATGTTGCGGCTGCGAGGCTGTTGGACATGCCCGATGCCACTGATCAGGACTGGGCAACCGCCGCCGTGCCTGAACAACTGAAGCAACTCACGCAACCGGCATCACGCGACGCGGAAGCCTTGGAAATAGTGGCCGGAGGACGCGTCCTGGTGGCCAGCGCACGCAAAGCCTGGCACCGGAAGGAAGACCTCGGCTGGGTGGTCATGCTGCGGGACCGCACCGAACTGCAGCAGCTGACCCGCCAATTGGACGCCGTAGGAACCATGTCCGCTGCCCTCCGCGCGCAGCGCCACGAGTTCGCCAATCAACTCCACACCATCGCGGGCTTCATGAGCATCGGCCAGCACGACTCCGCCAAGGAGTACCTGGCCCGGATTTCAGCCACGGGGCCGCTGAAGTTTCCCGTTGAACAAGCCGAACTCCTGCAGGACGCGTACCTGCAGGCCTTTGTTGGCGCCAAGGGTGTGGAAGCTTCCGAGCGTGGCGTGGCCCTCCGGGTTGGGCCCGAAACCCTGGTCCGGGGACACGTTGCAGATCCCCAGGACGTGACCACTGTATTGGGCAACCTGATCGACAATGCGGTGAGTGCCGCCGTCGCCGGCTCTTCAGTGGAACGTTGGGTGGAGGTTGAGCTGCTGGATGACGCAACCACAACCGGCGGGACCCTGCACATTGTGGTGGGCGATTCAGGCGACGGTTTGGGGAGCCTGGAACCGGAAGAGGTTTTCGCGGAAGGATTTACGACGTCGGAACAACCGGTACGCTCGGGGGCTGGACAAGGGTTGGGATTGGCTTTGGTGCGGCAGCTTGCACGGCGGCGCGGCGGAGATGTCCGCGTCCTGGAACCAGGGTCAGAAGGCGGACCGGGCGCCGTCTTCATGGCTACCATCCCGGGCGTCATGGATTCCGCGGAGCCCACCGGCGTAAAGAGCGATTCAACGTGCAGGGAGGACAGCAGTGGCTGACGACTTGAGGGTGCTGATCGTGGACGATGACTTCCACGTGGCAAGGCTCCACGCAGCCTATGTGGATTCAGTGGCCGGTTTCATGGCCCTGGCCCCTGCAGGCTCAGTGTCCCAAGCACTGCAAGCGATCCACAGCCTGCGCCCCGATCTGGTGCTGCTGGACGTGTATCTGCCGGACGGCTCGGGCTTGGACCTGTTGGGCCAGCTGGACGTCGATGCCGTCATGCTCACTGCTGCCTCCGATGCCCAATCCATCAAAGTTGCCCTGCGGCGCGGTGCCTTGGGCTACATGTTGAAGCCCTTCACCGCCGAGTCGTTGTCCCAGCAGCTGAGGTCCTACGCGCGCTATCGCAGGATTCTGGCGCAGCAGACCGCCGTCGACCAAACCACCATTGAGCGAGCCAAAAGGTCCCTGATTCCCGGGGATGTGACCCCTTCCGCCAAGCCCAGGTCCGCCACCGAAGCGGCAGTCCTGGAATCGTTGCTTCCCGGCGAGCAATACTCCGCCGCCGAAGTCGCCGAGCGGGTTGGCGTTTCCCGCGCCACAGCTCAAAGGTATCTGTCCTCGCTCGCGGACGATGGCGCCGTCGAGATTCAACTGCGGTACGGAAGCACGGGCCGCCCGGAACACCGTTACGGCGTCCCGGGCTGACCCACGCAGGTAGGGCGAACCTTAGGCTGGGACGCTTCCGGCTGTCCGTTCCCGGAGCAGCTTCTCAAGAAGGGTGACCGCCCGCGGCACCCGCCGGTTCAGGGTAATGAACGAGACCCTCCGCTTTCCGAGGTCCTGGACGGTGGGGCGCAGCGTCACATCGAAACGTGTATCAACGGCGGTCTCGGTGCTCAGCGCGAGCCCCAGTCCCTGCGCCACGAGCCCATGGATCATGTTGAGATCGTCCGTGCGCATGAGTTCACGCGGCCGATGGCCCACCAGGCTGAATGCTCTTTTCAAGACCCGGTCCGAGGCCTCATTGTCGTTCCTGCTGTGGATCCAGGCTTCGCCGGCGAGCTGCGCGAAGTCCAGCACCTCCTGCGCAGCCAATACGCTGTTCCGCGACAGCATCACCCTGTAGGGCTCCAGCAGCAACGGCACGACAGCCAGATCCGCGGAGCCGAAGGCGGGATCGTCCGCTGCTTCGTAGATGAGGCCGGCGTGGACATCCCCGGCAAAGAGCATCCGTACCACCTCCGTGGGCTCGGCCTCAATGACCTCAACGCGCACCCGCAGGCGTTCCTGCAGTTCCGCGATAGCCGAGGGCAGCAGCCTGGATCCAATGGAGGCGAAAGTTCCCACGCGCAGGGTGACCAGGCCGGCGTCCCGCTGTTCTGCGACGAGCCGCTCCGCTTGGCCCACCTTTTGCAGGATCTGCGCGGCCTCTTCCGCGAAGGCCGTCCCAAGCGGCGTTAGAGTGGCGCCGCGCCGATCCCGTTCCACAAGGCGCACATTGAGGTGGCGCTCCAGGGTATTGAGGTGGTGGGTCACCGTGGGAACCCCGTAGCGCATGGCTTCGGCGGCCTTGGTGAGGCTTCCATGTTCCCGGATGGCTAGCAGGACGCTGAGTTGCTGGAGATTGATCATCACATACTCACTATGTTAGGAGATACTAAAACATGATATTCCCTAGATGATGTGAACTGACTAACGTTCAGGTCATGCTCTTGATTTCCCCTTCCGACGCCCGCGACGCGGCTGGCGCATCCGAATCCATGTCCCCGCTGCAGTCCACCACCCCGTACGCCGATGCCCTGCGTTCCCTGGCCAGTCACGACTGGCAACGCCTCCATGTCCCCGCCCACCAAGGGCGGGACCACAACGCACCCGGGGTAGCATCCCTGGTAGGTCCGGAAGCCCTGGCGCTGGACTTCCCGATGCTGTTCAGCGGCATCGATCAGCATGACTGGCGGCTCGTGTCCTCCGGGCGCGAGACTCCCCTTGTGCAGGCCCAAGCCCTCGCCGCCGAAGCCTGGGGGGCATCCAGGACCTGGTTCCTCACCAACGGCGCTTCCGGCGGAAACCACATCGCCACAACGGTAGTCCGCGCCCTCGGCAGGGAGTTCGTCGTGCAGCGCAGTGTCCACTCCAGCGTGATCGACGGCATCACCCATGTGGACCTGGAGCCGCATTTCGTGCAGGGAGCTGTCGACGCCGGGCTCGGCTCCGCGCACGGAGTCACTGCTGAACAGGTCGAGGAAGCCTTGGCAGCCCATCCGGACAGCGCTGCCGTCTACGTGGTCAGTCCCAGCTACTTCGGCGCGGTGGCAGACATCACCGGGATCAGCGCTGTGGCGCACCGGTATGAGGTTCCGTTGATCGTCGATGAGGCCTGGGGGTCGCACTTCGGCTTGCACCCTGCCCTGCCCGTCAATGCCGTCCGTGCCGGCGCAGACCTGGTCATTTCCAGTACCCACAAAGGCGCCGGCTCCCTCACCCAGTCCGCCATGCTGCACTTGGGCCACGGACCGTATGCCCGGAAACTGGAATCCCTGGTGGACCGCGTGGTGCGGTCCTTTCAATCCACCAGCTGCAGCGCGCTGTTGCTGGCGTCGTTGGACGAGGCCCGTCGCCACCTGGTCATGGATGGCCCGGAGATGATCGGCAAGGCCCTGGAATCCGCCGAAGCCATCCGCGCCGCGGTGCGCGCCAGCCCCCGTTTCCGGGACGCCACCCCGGACATCCTGGCCAGCCCCGATGCCGTGGCCAACGACCCCTTCAAGATCGTGATCGACACCCGCGGCGCCGGGATCACGGGCACCGATGCGCAGTACCGGCTGATCCGGGACCACCGTATTTACTGCGAGCTTGCCACGCCCGCCGCGCTCCTGCTGTTGGTGGGCGCCACGGCACCGGCCGATGTTGAACGCATCCTGACGGCGCTGCACTCACTGCCCCAGGCGGAGAGCGAGCCGGAGCGGATGCGTGCGCTTCCTCCCGCCGGCGAACGCCGTATGGGCCTTCAGGCGGCGTTCTTCAGCGCAGTGGAGACCGTCCCCTGGCAGGAGGCGGAAGGCCGCATCTCCGTGGATTCACTGGCCGCCTACCCGCCGGGCATCCCCAACGTACTACCCGGTGAAGTGCTGGGTTCGGGGTCGATCGCTTTCCTGCGCGGCACCGCGGCTGCCCCGTCCGGTTACGTCCGCGGAGCGCACGATCCCGCGCTGGACTACTTCCGGGTTGTCGCCCGCTAAGTCCCCGGCGCTCCATCGAAGCACACCACAGCTGAATCCCGCTCGTCACGGCGCGCACCTGCGTGCCGCGATCCGGTCTGCCCGGAAACAAGGAAATCCCCACCACAGGAGGACACTATGTCCGCATCAACCATCGCCCATGCCCCCCGCGACGAACTCGAACGTGGCCTGAAGAACCGGCACCTCCAGCTCATGGCCATCGGTGGCGCCATCGGCACCGGCTTGTTCATGGGTTCAGGGAAGATGATCAGCGTCACCGGACCGGCGGTAATCTTCGTCTACCTGGTCATTGGCTTCATGATCTTCTTCGTCATGCGTGCCCTGGGCGAGCTGCTGCTTTCCAACCTGCATTACAAGACCTTCGGAGATATCGCCAAAGACCTGATCGGGCCGTGGGCTGGGTTCTTTGTCTCCTGGACGTACTGGTTCTCGTGGGTTGTGGCGTGTGTGGCCGACATTGTGGCCATCACCGGATACGTGGCCTATCTGGACCCCGGCATCCCTACGTGGGTTCCTGCGCTCATCGCCGCCCTGGTGCTGATCGTGCTCAATTTCCAGCCCGTAAAGTTCTTCGGTGAAACCGAATTCTGGTTCGCCGTGGTGAAGATTGTGGCCATCGTCGGGCTCATCGCCACCGGAGTGGTGCTGCTGTTCACCGGCTTCCAGAACCCTGATACCGGCACGCACGCGTCCCTCTCCCACCTTTGGGAGCACGGCGGCATGTTTCCCTTCGGCCTCAGCGGTTTCATCCTGGGCTTCCAGATGGGAATCTTCTCCTTCATCGGCGTCGAGCTGGTGGGCACGGCCGCCGCAGAGACGGAGTCGCCCAGGAAGAACCTGCCGCGGGCGATCAATTCCATCGTGGCACGGATCCTGGTCTTCTACGTCGGTGCACTGACCATCATCATGACCATCACCCCATGGAACCAGATTGAACCGGGCAAGAGCCCCTTCGTGACCACTCTCGCCTACGCGGGCCTAGGGATCGCCGCCCTCGCCATCAACCTTGTGGTGCTTACATCCGCCGCCTCCAGCGCCAATTCCGGGCTCTACTCCGGCACCCGCATGCTCTACGGGCTGGCCAAGGATGGCCATGCCCCAAGGGGATTCGCATGGACCAACAGTAGGGGCGTGCCCGCCAAGGCGGTGTTCTTCACCAGCGTTTTCCTGTTCGCAGCCATCCCCTTGCTGTTCGCCGGGGACAACGTGGTGGCGGCCTTCACCTTCGTCTCCTCCGTCTGCGCAACGCTGGTTCTGTTTACCTGGGGCTCGATCATTGTGAGCTTCATCCTCTACCGCCGACGGTTCCCGGAACGCCACGCGGCCTCCGGCTTCCGGATGCCCCTGGCCCGGGTGGCACCGTGGACGGTTCTGCTCTTTTTCGCCTTCATCGCAACAACGCTGTTCGTCGGGGAGGACACCCGACTGCCATTCTTGGCTACGCCGCTTTGGTTCGTGCTGCTGGCCGTATTGTGGCAGGTGAAAAAGCGCCGCCTCCAGCGCGCCGGGCTGCCCCTGACGTCACCGGTGCCCGTGGTACCCCACCCGCTCGACGACGAGCGATGAGCCTTTCCCTTCCTCAAGCCCGAACGTAGAGCTGAGGCCCTGGAATCGCCATGCGATTCCAGGGCCTCAACTGTACATACGCAGTCCGGTGTGGGCGCCGACGGAATTTAGCCGGCGCTCTTCTGCGCCACGAGCTCGATCTCCACCAACATCTGGGGATCGAGGAATGGCAGGACGTGGACCAGTGCCAGCGTCGGACGGATCTCGCCAAAAACTTCGCCGTGCGCGCGGCCGGCATCTTCCCACTTGCTGATGTCCGTCAGATACAGCTTGGACTGGACAACATCCTGGTAAGAGAACCCGGCCTCTTCAAGCACGGCACCAAGCTTTTCAAGGATGTACTTGGTCTGCGAGTAGAAGCCATCGCCAACAATGCCGTCGGGTCCGCTTGCTGCTGTGGCAGAAATGAAAAGTGTGTTGTCCACCTGGACCGCGCGGGAGTAGCCAAGTGTCTGTTCCCAGACCGAACCCGTGCCGAATGTCTTGCGCATGCCGCGCCTTCCTGTCGTTTCGCGCGGCCCGGTGACCGGCGTTTACGAAGGAAACTTTATGACTGCGGCAGGTCCAGCCGGTAAACGAACAGCTTTATGTCGGTGCCGGGAACAAACCAGTCACGGTGGGGGGCCCGGTCAAAGCCGGTGCGGGCGTAGAGGGCGTTGGCACTTTCCCACGTGGCGCCCGTGGTCAGGGATACGGCGTTGATCCCGTCCATGGCCTTCGCCTGATCGACGACGGCCTGCACCAAGGCCCGGCCGGCACCGGAACGCTGGACTGCCGGATCCACCACAAGGGTACGCAGTTCCAATTCATCCTCAAGTCCGATGTCCGAGAATCCGCCGCCCGCCGGAGCAGCCGTCACGGATCCGATGACCTCACCGTTGCGCTCTGCCACCAGGATCTCCGCGTGCTCAGCGCGGCCCGCCACGTCCTGGAGCTTCTGCAGGTAGGGATGATCGGCGTCGCCGTAGTACCCCGCGGTGACGTAGGAGTCCTGCGTAATGCGGGCAACGGCGTCGTAGTCTTCGGGCAGGGCGGGACGGACGGTAATCGGCGAAAGCACCTACCAATGGTAGTCGCGCCGCACGCACGGTAAATGCCAAATACGCCTTTCCGTGACGGAACTATCAGTCACGAACTGACCGCACGACGCCGGTCACAGGCACTGTGTTGATCAGGTGGACAACCGCCGGACTGCTTTTGTGTTGCCTCCCATGGCGCCGGATTGAGTCCTGTGGCGTGCCGTGAACGCCGGTTTCGTGCTGTTGCGGGGACATGTCGAAACGCTGGCGCCGGGCGTTGCGGGCATGCTTGAGTTGCCACACGGCGAATCACTGATGCCATCACACCTTTGAGAATTCACTTCACACAGAACAGGAGGAACGATGCTTACGTCCGGTCTTTCTGCACGCGCAACGCAGGCTCACCCCTGCTGTCCGCCCTGCCTTCAGAACTGAGCGATCTGCACCGCTGCCCCGTCGACGCCCCTGGCTCCGGACCGGCAGCGCCCCTCCCGCACCTGAAAGGCTTGACATGTCATCCGCGTTCCCCCGCGCCCAAAAACTCCCCACAACAACACCAAACCGCCGCCATGTCCTCGGCGCCCTGCTCGCGATTCCTGCCCTCGGCCTGCTGACAGCCTGCGGCGGAGCGGCCACCGCAGGCGGTGACGCCACCCAGGCAGCGCAAGTGACGGCTCCGTTGGCCACCACTGTCCCTGAGGGCACCACTCTGGTGGTGGGCGATCCCGCCGTCCAGGTTGCCCTGGAGCTGTCCGGGCTGGACAAGAAGCTCAGCTTCCCGGTCAAGTTCGCCAACATTTCCGGCGGCCCGGCCACCACGGAAGCCTTTAGGGCCAACGCCCTGGACGTCGGCTCCGTGGCCGACATTCCGCCCATTCACGCCACGTGGACGGGGCTGGATGTCCGCATCATCGCCAGCGTCTACCGCCAGGACGCGGTGAACCACCCGTTGTACGAACTGGGCGTAGCGCCCGGCGCGGGCATCGCGGACCTACAAGGCCTGCGCGGCAAGAAGATCGCGTACAGCCCGGGCCAGGCGCAAGGTGCGCTGGTGTTGCGCATCCTCGAAAAGGCCGGCCTCCAGCAAAGCGACGTGAAGCTCGTGGAACTGCCCAGCACCGGGGACACCTACTCAACAGCCCTGTCCAGCAAGCAGGTTGATGCCGCTCCGCTGGGCGGCGTCCAGATCAAGCGTTACCTGGCCAAATACGGCGCCGACGGTGGAACCACGCTGCGGCATGGTCTCCGGGACGATCCCGGCCACCTCTACTCCCCCGCCAAAGTGCTGGATGATCCGGCCAAGGCTGCGGCCCTGGCCCAGTACGTGGACGTCTGGGGTCAAGCCCAGCGGTGGATCCAGGACCACCCCAAGGAATGGCTTGAGGGCTACTACGTCAAGAACCAAGGGCTTTCCGCTGAAGACGGCCAGTACCTGATCGACGCCGCCGGCGAGCGCGACCTCCCTACCTCGTGGACCGAAGCCATCGCCCGGCACCAGCAGACCATCGATCTCCTGGCCCGCGAGCAGAAGAAGCCCAAGCTGGACGCCGCCAAGCTGTACGACCTCAGGTTCGAGGCCATCGGCGGCACGGCGTACGCAGCCGCTGCTTCAGGCTCAGGGAAGGGAGCGTAGCCATGACCACCACTGCTGCCCGGCGCGCGACGACGGTCACCGCTCCCCCGTATCAGGGCGACTCCACCAACGGCGACTCCACCAAGGGCGACGCCGGCACGCACCCGGGTGCCGCCGTCGAGCCTCATCTTGACCCCGCCCTGACGGGACGGCCGGACGTCCGCCCCACCAGCCGCCGCCTGGGCCCCGGCCAACGCCGCCGCTTTGCCGGCCTGGTGGGTCCGGCCGCGCTGATCCTTTTGTGGGTTGTCGCCTCGGCGACCGGACTTCTGGACCCCCGCATCCTCTCTGAGCCGTGGACCGTGGTGGCCACGGCAGGCGAGCTAATCGCCGACGGCCGGCTTCAGGAGAACCTGGCCATCTCGGCCCAACGGGCGGGCCTTGGCCTGTTCTTCGGGATTGTGGTGGGCGCCGTCCTGGCTGTCCTGTCCGGACTGAGCAGGGTGGGTGAGTCGCTGATCGACGGTCCTGTGCAGATCAAGCGCGCCATCCCAGGGCTGGCCCTGATCCCGTTGCTGATCCTGTGGTTCGGCATCGACGAAACCATGAAAGTCCTCACCATCACGCTGGGCGTGTTTGTCCCCATCTACCTCCAGACCCACGCCGGACTCCGCGGCATTGACCTGCGCTACGTGGAGTTGGCACAGACTGTGGGCTTGAGCCGGGCCGGGTTCATCCGCCGGGTTGTGCTGCCGGGGGCGCTGCCTGGGTTCTTCCTGGGACTCCGCTTCGCCGTCACCGGCGCCTGGGTGTCCTTGGTGGTGGTGGAACAGATCAACTCCACCAGCGGCATCGGCTACATGATGGAGCTCGCCCGCACCTACGGCCAAACCAACATCATCGTCCTGGGCCTGGCCGTCTACGGCGTCCTTGGCTTGCTGTCCGACGCAGCCGTCCGGCTCCTGGAACGAAAGGCATTGTCATGGCAACGCACACTGGCGGGCTGAAGTCGGCGGGTCCCTCAAACGAGGTCTCCGTCCGCAACCTGATCCGGAGCTTTGGACCCAAAGGCGTCCTCAACGGAGTGGATCTCGATATCGCGCCGGGTGAGTTCGTGGCACTCCTTGGCCCGAGCGGCTGCGGCAAGAGCACCCTCCTGCGCGCGCTGGCCGGCTTGGACCGTGACGTCCGCGGCAGTGGTGTGGTCAAGGTTCCCGAGCAGGTTTCGGTGGTATTCCAGGACTCCCGCCTCCTGCCCTGGGACAGCGTGCTGGGCAACGTCACCTTGGGCCTCCGGGACCACGACGCCGACGCCCGCGGCCGCCGCGCACTCGCCGAGGTGGGACTCGCCGGCCGCGAAAAGGCGTGGCCCCACGAGCTGTCCGGCGGCGAACAGCAGCGCGTGGCACTCGCGAGGTCGCTGGTCCGTGAGCCGCGGCTTCTCCTTGCCGACGAACCTTTCGGTGCCCTCGATGCGCTGACCCGCCTGAAAATGCACGCCCTCCTGAAGGATCTCGTGGCCGCGCATCGTCCGGCGGTCCTGCTGGTGACCCACGACGTCGACGAAGCCATCACCCTGGCTGACCGCGTCATAGTCCTCCAAGACGGCCGCGTCGCCTTGGAACGCACGGCAGGAACCTCCGTGGACCAGTCCTCGCTGAGGGGTGAACTGCTCGCCGCCCTCGGCGTCCACGCTGCTGCGTGAATCCAACCACGTCCTCTGACCCCCTGACCTGAACCCCCTACCTGAATCAAGGAGTAATCCATGTCTGAACCCCAGCGCCACCTGCACCTCAACGCCTTCCTCATGAGCACAGGCCACCACGAAGCATCGTGGCGGCTCCCGGAAAGCGATCCGCTGTCCTCCACCAAGGTGGAGCACTACCAACACCTTGCCCGCACAGCCGAGCGCGGCAAGCTCGACTCCATCTTTTTCGCCGATTCCCCCGTCCTGTTCGGGGAAGTAGGCCGCCGTCCCGCCGGGAAGCTGGAGCCCACGGTGCTGCTGACCGCCATCGCGGCCGTTACCCGGAACATCGGTTTGATCGCCACCGCCTCAACCACTTACAACGATCCCTTCAACCTGGCGCGCCGCTTCGCGTCGGTGGACTGGGTTAGTGGCGGACGCGCCGGTTGGAACGTGGTCACCACGGCGGGACCGGACGCCGCGCGCAACTTCGGAGTGGATGACCAGCCCGCCCACGCTGTCCGCTATGAGCGCGCCGCTGAGTTCATTGAGGTGGCCCAGAAGCTCTGGGACAGCTGGGAAGACGATGCAGTACTGGCAGATAAGGCCGAAGGCGTGTGGGGTGATGACAACAAGATCCGCGCCATTGAACACGAGGGCAAGCACTTCCGGGTCCGCGGCCCGCTCAATGTCCCCCGCTCCCCACAGGGCCACCCGCTGATCGTCCAGGCCGGGTCCTCGGAAGACGGCAAGAAGCTGGCAGCCCAGTACGCCGAAGCCGTTTTCACCGCGCACCAGACCCTGGCCGATGCCCAAGCCTTCTACTCAGACCTGAAGGCCCGCACCGCCGCCGTGGGCCGCGATCCGGAAAGCATCAAGATCCTGCCGGGCATCGTCCCGGTGATCGGGTCCACGGAGGCCGAAGCCTTGAAGCTTGAGCGCGAACTCGACGAACTGATCAAGCCGGAATACGCCCGTGAACAGCTCGCCAAGACTCTGCGCCTGAAGCCCGAGGACCTCCCCCTGGACCGTCAGCTTCCCCCTGACCTGCCTTCAGAAGATGAGATTGAGGGAGCTAAGAGCCGCTACACGCTGATCGTGGAACTGGCCCGCCGCGAGCAGCTCACTGTGCGTCAATTGATCGGCCGTCTGGGCGGGGGACGCGGCCACCGCACCTTCTCAGGAACCCCGGAGCAGGTTGCCGATGCCATCCAGGACTGGTTCTTTGCGGGAGCGGCCGATGGCTTCAACATCATGCCGCCGGTTCTCCCGTCGGGCCTGGAGATCTTTGTGGACCAGGTGGTGCCCATCCTCCAGCAGCGCGGCCTGTTCCGCACCGAGTACACCGCCTCCACCCTGCGTGGGCACTACGGGCTGGCCCGGCCGGAGAATCGCTTCTCCGGTTCCACGGCACAGCAGCTGACTTCCATCGGATCGGCGTTCTAATGACCGAATACCGCAATCTGGGACGGACAGGGGTCAAGGTCAGCCAGCTGACACTGGGCACCATGATGTTCGGGGCCATCGGGAATCCGGACCACGACGACAGCATCCGCATCATCCACCGCGCCCTGGACGCCGGCATCAACCTGGTGGACACGGCTGACGTATACTCCCAGGGCGAGTCGGAGGAAATCGTCGGCAAGGCCCTGCAGGGCAGGCGCGACCAGGTTGTCCTGGCCACCAAAGTCCACGGGCGGCTCGGCGACGACGTGAACCAAGCCGGCAATTCCCGCCGCTGGATCATCCGCGAAGTAGAGGACAGCCTGCGTCGGCTGCAGACCGATTGGATCGACCTCTACCAAGTCCACCGGCCTGAGCCTGATACGGACATCGACGAAACGCTAGGAGCCCTGAGCGACCTCGTCACCCAAGGCAAGATCCGCTACATCGGTACGTCCACGTTCCTGCCCGGCCAGATCGTCGAAGCCCAGTACGTGGCCCGCGAACGCCACCGCGAGCGACCCGTCACCGAACAGCCGCCGTACTCCATCCTGGCCCGGGGCGCTGAACGGGAAGTGCTGCCGCTGGCGCAGCAGCACGGCTTGGGGATCCTGCCGTGGAGCCCCCTCGCCGGCGGCTGGTTGTCAGGCCGGATCAAGCCCGACGGTGGCCATCTTCCGTCGAGCCGCGCAGGACGCCAACCCGCCCGGCATGATCCGAACCTCCCCGAGAACGCCCTCAAGACGAAGGCCGTGCTTGAGCTGACAGAACTGGCCGAGCAAGCGGGGCTGTCACTGATCCACCTCGCTTTGGCCTTCGTGCTGGAGCACCCGGCAGTGACGTCGGCGATCATCGGTCCCCGCACGCTGGACCACCTCGAGGCAGCGCTCGGGGCGGACAAGCTCACCTTGTCCCGTGACGTTCTGGACAGGATCGATGAGATCGTGCCGCCAGGAACTACTCTGAATGCCGCCGACGCAGGGTATGAGCCGGTGTGGCTGACTGAGCCGGCCCGGCGTCGTCGTTCGCTGCGGTAAGCAGCCCACCACAAGGCGTGTTTCAGCGCTTTGGCCAGCTCCACAACGGACCTTCCAGAGAACCCAGGCCCTTGATCCTGGTTTCGCCCAGATCCTTGTAGAGCTCATGCTCATGGGCGGCGCCGCTTTCCCGCAGCGCCTTCAGCAGCGCCTCGGAGTGGGTCACCACAATCATCTGACTGCTGGCACTGGCTTGGACTATCAGTCCGGCCAGTGCCGGCATCAGGTCCACATGGAGGCTGGTTTCGGGTTCGTTCAGGACCATGAGCTCAGGCGGCCTCGGCGTGAGCAAAGCAGCGGTAAGCAACAGGAACCGCAAGGTCCCGTCCGAGAGTTCGGCCGCTTTCATGGGGCGCAGCATGCCTGGCTGCCGCAACTCGACGCTGAAGCGGCCGTCGTTGACCGCGATCTCCAACCGGCTGCCGGGAAAGGCGTGATCGACGGCGGCATCCAACTGGCGCTCGAAGCCCACTTCCCGCAATGTCTGGAGCGCAGCCGCCAAGTCCCTGCCGCTGTGGTGCAGCACAGGGGTGCGGGTGCCGATTTGAGCCTGCCTGGCCGGCGCCTCGGCGTCCGTGCGGAAGTGATCGTAGAACCGCCAGGAACGCACCGAATCCCGCACACGCAGGACTTCGGGGGCACGGTCCTGGTCCGATACTTCCGTCAGCATGCTCTGGTATGTGTCCAGACGCCGGGAAAGTTCCGTCCATTCACCGTTGCTGCCGCGCAGCCTGGCCAGGCTACCCTTGCGGTCCACCAGCAACGAGCCCGGCCGTGCCACCGGTCCGGAAAATATCTGTTCCCGCTTGATTTCAGGGTCCAGGCTGAAGGCGGAGGGCCTCGGCCTGCCAGTCTCTTCATCGAATCCCGCACCGCTGGGCACCGGCATGCCAAGGTCCACCAGATAGCCGAAGTCGTCCCCGGAGTAACCCAATTTCAGATTCACGGATTCACGGCGAACAGTTCCTTGGAGGGGCACCTCACCGCGGCGCATGGCCTCGCTGATGCTCTCCGGACCCGCCCACAACGTAGAGGACAATCCGCCGTCCCTGGCCAGCGAACCCACCACGTTGCCGGAATCGCCTCCGGCGCACTCGGCCAGCAGCCGCAGGGCGCGGTAGAGCGAAGACTTACCGCTCCCATTGGCCCCGGTCACGATGTCCAGGCCGTGCAAGTCCATGGCGAGATCCCGGATGGACCGGTAGTTGGCGATGGCGAGAGTGGTGATCACTGGCGGTTACAAAGGGAACTTGCCGGACAGTTCCAAGGTGCCTGCACACATCCACGCAGCCAGGCGATCCTCGGTACTGGGGCCGCCGTCGAGAGGGCTTTCCAGACGTGGGCGTCGCACCCAGCAGCCAGCCTCCTCGGCAACAAGGGCGCCCGCGGAGAAGTCATGCTCGTTCAAGCCACGCTCCCCGTAAGCGTCAAAGGTACCGTCGGCCACCAGGCACAGATCCAAAGCCGCCGAGCCCAGGCGCCGAACGTCAGCAAACCCGTCCATGAGCTCAGAGAGCCCGGCTGACTGATTGGCCCGGGTAGCGGGATCGTAGCTGAAGCCCGTGGCCAGAATGAGTCCTTTGCGCCCGGGAACCGGCCCGGCCAGCCGGGTTGTCTCTCCGGACGCCTCAAGCCACGCTCCATGTCCACGGGCCGCCGAATAGACGCGCCCCAGCGCCGGCGCGTGAACTACGCCGGCCAACCACACGCCGTCGGAATCCGCCACGGCCACCGAGGTGGCGTAATAGACGATGTTGCGGATGAAGTTGGTGGTCCCGTCCAGGGGATCAATGGACCAGCGGTATCCGGACGATTGTTCGGGACGGGTTGTCCCGTGTTCTTCCCCGGTGATGGCGTCGTGGGGGCGTTCGGCGATGATGGCTTCCCGGACGGCATTCTCCGCCGCGACATCGAAGGCCGTAACCCAGTCACCGGCCTCGCCCTTGTTGCTGGTTCCCAGGCCATCGCCTCCCGTGCCGTTGACGGACCGCTGCGCCAGGACGGCAGCACCCGCTGCGGCGGCCCGTTTGGCAACGGCAAGGAGCTCTTGGACGTCCGTCATTCGGAGGCTGCTTCCGCAGCTGCTTCTTCGGGCACCGCGTCAGATTCTGTGTCAGGCGTAGCCGGCCCATTGGCCAGGAGATCGCGGAATCCGTCCTCATCCAGAACGGGAACGCCCAGCTGCTCTGCCTTGTCCAGCTTGGTGCCTGCGCTCTCACCAGCCACCACGTAACTGGTGTTCTTGGAGACGGAGCCGGAGGCCTTGCCGCCACGGATGATGATGGCTTCCTTCGCTTCGTCACGGCTGAAGTTGGGCAGCGTACCGGTGACTACCACTGTGAGGCCTTCAAGGGTCCGTGGCACCGAGGTATCGCGTTCGTCCTCCATGCGCACGCCCGCCGCGGCCCAGCTGTCCACGATCTCGTTGTGCCAATCCACCGCGAACCATTCCTTCAGGGCCACCGCAATGGTGGGTCCCACGCCATCAACGTGGGCCATTTGCTCTTCCGTGGCGTTGCGGATGGCTTCCATGCTGCCAAACGCAGTGGCCAAGGCTCGCGAGGCAGTGGGGCCCACATGCCGGATGGAGAGAGCCACCAGCACGCGCCACAGCGGCTGCTTCTTGGCCTTCTCCAACTCCACGAAGAGTTTCTCCGTGGTTGCCGTGGGCTTGGACGGGGACTTGGCCGTTCCCTTGGTGTAGAAGTACGGAACAAGCTCGTACTCTCCCGTGCCCACACCCTTGGAACGCTTTTCCCGGCGGATCAGGACATCGGCCAGGTCCTCGCGCGTCAGGCTGAACAGGCGGGCCTCGCTGGTAAGTGGCGGCGTCTCCGGCTCTGCGGGCTGTGTGAGGGCAACAGCGGCTTCCCAGCCAAGGGCTTCGATATCGAAGGCGCCCCTGCTGGCCACATGGAAGACGCGCTCACGCAACTGCGACGGGCAGGACTTGGCGTTGGGGCAACGGATGTCTACGTCGCTTTCCTTCGCCGGTGCCAGCGGAGTGCCACAGGACGGGCATTCGGTGGGCATCACGAACTCGCGAACCGGCGGGTCCTGTTTGTCGCGCAGGGCCAGCACTGGGCCCACAATTTCCGGAATGACATCGCCGGCTTTACGGAGGATGACGATGTCGCCAATCATCACTCCCTTGGCCTTGACCACATCCTGGTTGTGGAGCGTAGCCATCCCCACCGTGGAACCGGCAACCTTCACGGGCTCCATCAATCCGAACGGCGTCACACGCCCGGTGCGGCCAACGTTGACAGCGATGTCCAGGAGCTTGGTGTGGACTTCCTCCGGCGGGTACTTGTAGGCGGCAGCCCACCTGGGCACGCGGGATGTGTACCCGAGCGCCCGCTGGGTAGCGAAGTCATCGATCTTGACCACGATGCCATCGATCTCGTGCAGGAGCTTATGGCGCCGCTCCCCGTAATCGGCTATGAACGCCAGGACGTCCTTGAACGAGTCCAGAACCTTGAGATACGGGCTGACAGGAAGCCCCCAGGCCTCAAGGAGCTTGTACGTTTCGGACTGGCTCTTGGCTTCCAGTCCCTCCCGGGCACCAATTCCGTGAACAAACATGCTGAGGGGCCGCTTTGCAGTTTCCGCGGGATCCTTCTGCCGCAGCGAACCGGCAGCAGCGTTGCGGGGATTCGCCAGCGGTGCTTTGCCGGCAGCCACCAGGGTTTCGTTGAACTCAAGGAAGGCCTTGGAAGGGATAAACACCTCGCCCCGGATCTCCACTTCGGAGGGGTAACCGGAGCCGCTGAGCTCCCGTGGGATCTCTTTGATGGTGAGGACGTTGTGGGTGATGTCTTCACCGGTGGTGCCGTCGCCGCGCGTCGCAGCACGGACCAGTTTGCCGTCACGGTAGAGCAGGTTCACGGCAAGGCCGTCAATCTTCAACTCGGTCAACCATGCGATGGGCGGAACGGAATCACCGAGCTTCGCCACCGAGGCTTCGGCCTTACGGACCCAGGCCTCGAGTTCATCCAGTGAGAAGACGTCGTCCAGGCTGTACATGCGCTGCAGGTGCTCCACTGCAGCAAACGCTGAGGAGACTTCCCCGCCGACTTCCTGCGTGGGTGAATCGTTGGAGACCAGTTCGGGGTGAAGTGCTTCCAGCTCCTCCAGGCGACGGTAAAGTTCATCGAACTCGGCGTCCGACACCGTGGGCGAGTCTTCCTGGTAATAGGCATACCGGTACTTACGGACGAGGTCGGCCAGCTGCTCGTATTCGTCCCGCAAAGACTCCGAGGGTGGGGTCCCCTCTGCCTCCACGATGGCGGCCGCCGTCTCTTCAGCCGTGGTTTCTACCGGATTCGCAGTTTCTGGTGTGCTCACAGGTCTATCTTGCCGCAAGCCACGGACATTAAAGGGTTGCTAGTGCGACGAGAGGCGGTTCTTGCTCCACAGTGCGAACGCCAGTCCGCCCAAGCCCACCAACAGCACGCCCCCCAGGATGCCGAACAAGCCGAGCATGTTGGGACCCGAAATGGAGTTGGACGCCAGCACGGCTGCCTGCGTTTCCTGTCCCTTGTCCACGGGAGTGTTCCAGTTGGAGGACTTGGAGGGACTTGGGCTGGCCGAGGTGGCGCTGGCGGTGGGAGAGGCCGACGGCGTTGCTGACGCCGATGTGGCTTCCGGGACAGGTTCGGACGGGCCCGACGTCGGAGCGGCGGGCTGGGGTGCCACGCTCACCGGGGCCTGGCTCACCACGGGTCGTGGCGCCTCGACCGTGGGCTGCGGCGCGGCCGGTGCCGGCGCTACCTGGGTCTCACGCGCCCGGGTTGGCTCCGGGTTGGGAGTTGGCTTCTTGTCCGCTTCAGGAGCAAGCGCAGGCTGCGTCGGCGTCGGGTCGTCGGCCCCCTCGCTGGGAGCACAGGAAAACTTGCCGTCGCACGGAGCAGCCTGGGCGGCGGCAGCCGGCGCCAGCAGTAAGCCGGCGGCCAACAGGACGGAGGGGACAACGGAGTGTCGCATGAAGGTAACCTCAGCTGGGCGTTGGGGCGTGCCCAGTAATCAGGAAGTTGGGGCGTTTCGTGAAATACTCCTACATCCCCCGCGCCGCCGCAAATCCTAGCTTCGGTTTTCCGGTGGCATCGCGATCTGCAGTTTGCGTACCTTTCCACGTCCCACGATGTATCCGCGGCCTGGGATGAAGTCCGTACTGATGCGGCCCAAGGAGGTGTTGAGCAGGCTGTCACCCTCCACGTCCCCGGGATTGAGCAACAGTCCACGGCGACCGGACTTGAAGGGCTGGGCAAGGGACCAGGCCTGGGACCACGTGGAGGTTTCAGACTCACCTACTACCCATTGATCTGCCTTGATGGCGGCCGTGACCAAGCGGCCCACGCCGGATTCAGCCAGTGTGTCGGTGAACTCGGTCAGTCCCTCGATGAAGATGGCCATGCTGCCGGGGTTGTCCGAGGCTTTGTCGATCAGGTCATCCACCACATCAGAGACTTCGTCCGGGCCCACCAGGGACCTGCTCCAGATATTCAGTGAGGCTACCGCTGAGCGCCTCGAACCGATGTAGATGAGGTCGGTCCGCGGGTTGGAGCGTCGCAAGGCATACGCCAAGGTGACCAGCGCCACCGTGCGGCCGGCACCCGGCGGACCTGCCAGGAGGAGGGAGCCTTTGGCAGCGATCGCCGCGGAACCCAGTGTCTCGTCGTCCACGCCAATCACGGGGTTGTCCGGAGCACCCGAGGGCAGGATGTCCAGGTCAACCAACTCCGGAAGGCGCTGGATCTGGGGTGCCTGCTCGAGCCCTTGCCGGACCATCGCCTGGCTGAGCTTGGCCACTTCGCGTGCTTGCAGGGCGAGGTTGGAGTTGCCACCCAGCACGGCGAGCTGCACTTCCAGCCCATCCAACAGCCCACGCCCGGGAGGCGACGCTGCGTTGAGCACATCCTTGGGAACGTCCAGGGTCATGTAGTCGTCCTCGGAGCTGAGTCGCAGGACCAGCCGCTTCTGGATGGAGGCCAGGAGCGACGCCGGAACGGAGTTGGTGCGGTCACCGCTCACTACCAGGTGGATGCCCAGGGGACGGCCGTCTGTGGCCAGCGTGAGGAAGATGTCCCACAACGCCGACAACTTGCTGTATTCGTAGCCCTCCCGGAACGAGGACATGCCGTCCACCAGGATGAAGATCCGCTTTTCGTCGGGCCTGTTGGCCAACTGGCGGTACTCGACGATGGTGGAGGCCCTGACCTCGGCAAACCGGGCGGCGCGATCGTCAGCCACTTCCTTGAGCCAGCGCAAAAGCCTGCCCACACGTTCGACGTCGTCGCCGTTAATGATCTCGCCAACGTGCGGAAGTCCGTCCAGCATCTTCAGCCCGGAGGAGCCGCAGTCGATGCCGTAAACATGCACGGGACCACCGCGGGGTGTGACAGCCGCGGCGATCGCGATGCTGCGCAACGCCGCCGACTTTCCTGATCCGCCCGTGCCATAGACGGCCATGTTGCCGTCCTTGTCCGGTTCGTAGAACACGGTGGGCTGGTCCTGGTGCGCGGGATCGTCCGCCACGCCCAGCAGGAGACGCTCATCCGTACGTGGGTTGGGGAGCTTGGAGAAGTCGTAGGTTGTGGCAAGTTCGTTGAGCCACGGCTTCCGGGGAGGGTCTATCGACAGAACGTCAGCGGCACGGATGATGTTTCCGGTCATCCTGGCAATGTCGTTGGGTCCGGCCGGTTCTTCCTCCACTTGGGCCACCAACGGCGGTTCCCATGTGGGACCGGAACCGAACGCCATCTCCACGATGTCGATCCGCGGACGCTGGGGCTTGTCCGTGGTCCAGCCGCCGGCATACCCGGTCTGGAAGCCCTGGATGCGTCCGGGGCCGGTTTTCGCGGCACCGCGTCCGGGGATTGACGGATCAAAGTAGGCAGCAGTGGGAACGCCAAGGATATCCACGGCGTCCACTTCATCAGCCATACGAAGGGCGACGCGCAGGTTCGTGTTGGCACGCAGGTTGTCCTTGATCACACCGGCGGGCCGCTGGGTGGCGAGGATCAGATGCAGGCCCAGCGAACGGCCACGGGCCGCCACATCCACCACGCCGTCGACGAACTCGGGAACCTCGGTAGCCAAGGCAGCGAACTCGTCCACGATGATGATGAGATAGGGCGGTGCTTCAGGATCGGCCTCGCGTTGCAGCGCCAACAGGTCCTTCGCTTTCTTGCGGTTCAGGAGCCGTTCCCGGTAGTGCAGTTCAGCGCGCAGGGAGGTCAGGGCCCTGCGGACCAGGTGCGGGGACAAGTCCGTCACCAGGCCCACGGTGTGGGGCAGGTGCAGGCAGTCCGCGAACGCAGCGCCGCCCTTGTAATCCACAAACAGGAAGCTGACCCGGTCCGGGCTGTAAGCCGCAGCCATACCCATGACCCAGGACTGCAGGAACTCAGACTTACCGGCTCCTGTTGTTCCCCCCACGAGTGCGTGCGGGCCTTCGTTCTTGAGGTCAAGGTAGAAGGGCTCCACGCCCTTGGAACCCACCAGGGCACGGAGGCTGCCGTTGTCCTTGCGGTTGGGCACCGCCGTTGCGTGGACAGAGTTGTTCTCCTGCCAGCGCTCGGCCACCGCTTGCGGGTTGTCCATGAGCTCCTTGCCAATCAACGTGGCATAGGAGACGGCCCGCGGGAGGTCGGAGTCGTCGTCGAGCGGGTTTCCGACGTCCACCAGCGGCGACATCATGCGCGCGAGTTGCGTCGCCAGATCCGCGTCCAGGCTTTCACAGCTCACCGGATAGGTGTGGCGGCCCAGGCGGACCTGACCTGTGGTGGTGCCGTGATCCCCGTCGACGGAAAGGAAATCGCGGCAGGCTGCCGGAAGGGACTGCACGTTGGCGGCCACCCACATGATGTGCACGCCGTAGTCGGGTCCGCGTTCCACCAAACGGGTGAGGCGTCCGCGGTCCACGGGAGCATCGTCCTCCACGATCACCAGGACAGCAGGCACTACCGGGCCGGGAAGTTCCTCATGCTCGTCCTTGAGCCCGGGCCGCGGCTGCGGACCCGGCTCCTTGGCCATTGATTCGCGTTCTTCCACCAGGCTTTCGAGGCGCGACAACAGTGCGGCCCCTGCTCCGGGTCCTGCTGCGAGGTGGTCACCGGACAGGGGGCTGTGGCCGGACCCAACGTGCGGGAGCCACTGGAGCCAGTCCCAGCGTTCACGGGATCGGGCCGAAGTCAGCGAGGTCAGGACAACCTCGGCGGGCGAATGGAGACCCACCAACTGGAGCACCATGCCCCGTGCCACGTCGTCCACCACAGCGCGGTCTCCCGCCACGCCGAACGAGCCCGAGGTACGCAGCTGCGACACAATCGGCACACCCTCGATGACACGGACCTGCTGAAGGCACTCCTGGATTTCCCTCATGTACTGGGGTTCGGTCTCGTTGGCGCCAGGCTCGTCGAAGGGAATTCGGGACGGCGCGGAACCCAGCCCAAAACGGACGCCCAGGAAGTGCTGGTGCTCGGGGCGGTTGGTCCACAAAAGCGGGCCCAGCTTGTAGATCGCGTCCACGGTATCGCTGACCGAGGGTGCTTCCTGGAGCCTGACTGCGCGCTCAATGTTCTGCTGCCGGTCGATGTCCTCACGGAAGGCCAGCATTGCGGCCTTGAACTGCTTGTGGCCTTCCTTCGCCGCCCGCTTGCTCTGCATTTTGTGGTCCACATAGTGGCCCACAATAAACAGCGGCATCATGGCCATAAACAGCACCGAGAGCAGGTTCTGGGTCACGGCAAAGAGCACGCCACCCATCAGCAGTGGCGCCACCAGCATGATGTACGGGAACGGCTGGTGTTCCGGACGCTTGGGACCGGCCGGCGGCACGCGCTTGGGCGACTCGAACCGCGGTAGCACGCGCGGCGAGCGGTTGAAGTCCACCAGCGGCGACGACGGACCACCGCTGTGGTTCCTGGACAGGGCAACAACGCCTACGGTGGTGTCACCCAGCGTGACAGTGTCCGACGATTCAAGCGTTGCCCTGGTGACTGGCAGACCATCCATGAGCAGGCCGTTGGCGGAGTTCGTGTCCACGATCTCCACGGTTTCGCCCACCGTGACGCGGGCGTGGCGCTTGGACGTCAACGGGTCCGAGAGGCGGATGTCGGCGTCCCGGTCCCGGCCGATGTAGCTGGTACCGAAAGGCAGCGAAAATTCGCGTCCGACGTCGGGCCCTGACATGACGCGCAACGTCGCCGCAGCCGGTCCCCTGTTGGAGCCGGAGGCGTGGCCATTCGACGCGAACTGCTCGCTCACCTGCGCGAGTGAAACTTTGGAACCGGGCCGCAGCCCGGACTCCAGCAGGTTCTCAGTGGGCCGCAGGACGTGGCCGGACAGACCGCCGCCAACGAACGCTTCATCCACGCTGATGGAAAGGTTCGACGGCGGTTCGGTCCCCTTGCGCGCGGGGTCGGCAACCCAGAGTTCGGTGGCAATGTCAGCCACGGTGGCGCGACCGTCTACGGTGACGGCGAGGTCCTTCGCGTCAGCGGGGTCACGCCGCAAGGTCAAGCGGAACTTCATGCGTCGTCGGCTCCAGTCATGGTGTCCAAAAGGTGCAGATCGGCCGGAGTCACCAGATGTGAGGTGACGGCGTGTTCCACCAGCCGCGCACGGCGGTTGGTGGCAAGTTTTCCGGCTCCGCCGCGCAGGCCAACGACGCCCACGCGATCAAGTTTGTCGCAGACGTTGTCCAGCTTGCGGTTGAAACGGGTCAGCGCCCACCCCAGCCGCTTGGCCGCCTCCGCCGATGATGGAATGGCGCTGAAGCCTGTTCCTTCGCGTCGCAGCATCGGCTCGGCCAAGGCAACGATCAGGGCCTTTTGCGAGTCCGTGAAGACTACGGGACCAATGGTGGTGTCCCCCGCTTGGTCCTCGTCGCGGGCCTCGTGACGGAACGACGGCGTCTTCAAATGAACAGCGAACTCATAAGTGGTGGGTCCGGCAGTGAAGATGACATTGGTGTGGCTGAACACCAGCGGGATCCTGGCCCCCGGCGCAAGCCAGGCCTGCATTCCGCCGGATCCATCCGCGATGGTGGCCGACAACATGGTGCCCACGTTGCTCAGCCACCACATTCCGTCGTAGCGGGCGATCTGAAGGAAACGCCGGTGCAGGTAGGGGTTGTCGTCCACCTCCAGATCACCTTCACGGCCAATGTCGAAGATGTCCTCGTCGGATGGTTCGTACCATTCCCCACAGAAATCTATTGCTAGATCCCCCATGATCTGTGCCTCCTCAGTCGGCGGTAAGAAACTGTCATATGCCGGCTACTCTTCCAGGCAGGCAATGGAATCCGGCCCGCCCGGTGAGGCGGAGCCGTCCGCGCGCACAATGATGACCTGCACGCAGACGGGCTTCTCCGTGGTGCTGGAAAGGAGCGCGAAGCTGGCAAGGGTCGACTCGTACGGCCCCTCGGACTTTGCAGACTTTGTTCGCCATTTGAAAGTGTCACCCGGCTTGAGCTCTACGTAGTCCCAGCGGAAAAAGATCAGGGGCGGACCAGTGCCCCCGGACTGTACCTCAGGGTGGAGCCCCTGCACGTCGGGGACGCTGCCGTCGCTCAGAGCGTCAGCGGGAGGCTTGCTGGCCGATTCGGTGGGAGCCACCTTCGGCTGTGCCTGGGCGCCCAGGACCACGCCCACCACGATGGCGACGACCAAAACTGCTGCGCCCGTTGCGGCGAGCCAGAGATTGCGCTTGCTGTGATCGGCAGGCGCGTCATCCTGAGTCCCGGTCGGCGCCCCCGCAGGAGAACTGCTTCGCCTGACGGTGGCGCTGGAGTCGTCCTGAGCCGTGGTGGATTGCCAACCGCGCAGGACGGTGGACTCCCCTGTTTCCTGTTCCGCCGGGGCTTGGCCAACGTGGCCCGGGTACAGTCCTTGCGCCGGTGCATGGAACAGTGGCGGGGCGGCCTGCGGTGGCTGGGTAGCCTGGGTGGCGTGCGTTGCCTGGGCAGGCGGCGCCGGTGTGGAGGCGCTGCCCGGCACGGTGGAAGGGAAAGTCCGGGCTGGAAACGTGGGCGCAGAACCCGTGGTGGCCGTACCCGACGCATCGGGGTCGATCGCCGCGATGCTCCGGACCCGGGTTTCCTCGAAGTTATCGTCCGGGTGCTGCTCGTCTCCGTGACCGGGTTCTTCGAGCACTTCGAAGGGCGTCACGGACAGGTTCAACTCGGTCTGGATCCGCTGCAAGGCCAGGGCAAAAGCGTGCGCGGACGAATAGCGCGAGTCCGGGGACTTCGCCATGGACGTGGCCAGCACCAGTTCCAGGGACTCCGGGACATCGGCCCGGCCAAGCCTGGGCAATGGGGAGTTGGTGATACGGGAAATCAGTTCCCGTTGCGAATTATCCTGCCCCGGCAGCACGAACGGTGACCGGCCGGCCAGCAGGGTATAAAGCGTAGCGCCCAGGGCCCAGATGTCCACAGGAACGCCGTCCACTGCACCGCCACGGAACTGTTCTGGCGGAGACCACGGGATGGACATTCCGGCGTCGTCCTCGGTATCCGCACCAATGGTGCCGGAGATGCCGAAGTCCGTCAGCGCGGGACGGTTGTAGTCGGTCACCAGAATGTTTGCCGGCTTGATATCACGGTGCACAATGCCGGCCCGGTGCGCGGTTTCGACGGCGGAAGCCACCTGGATGCCGACGGCCAGGACTTCGTCCACGCTGAACCGCTGACGGCGGTAGCGGACATCGAGGCTTGGCCTGGAGCAGTACTCCATGGCGAGATACGAGTGCCCGTTCTCGGTGATCTCGGCTTCGAAGATGGTCACGATGTACGGGTGCGAGGACAGCTGGGCCATCAGGTTGGCCTCGGACTCGAAGCGACGGCGGGCGCCCTCGGTCTTCAGGTCGGACAGCAGCACCTTGACCGCTACCTTTCGGCGCGGCCTGTCCTGTTCGTAAAGGTAAACATCCGAGAATCCACCCGAGCCGAGCAGACTGATGTACTTGAAACCCGGGATGGGTGGTGGCGGCGCGGGGGGCCTCTTGGAACTCAAAGAATCTCCTCGAAACGCAATGAAATATCGTCACCCAGTTCTGCGATATCGCCATCAAGCAAAATGGCCATTTCGTTTTGGGCGAGCCTGCGGGGTGCCTGGCCCTCCCGGATGAGCACGGTGCCGTTGGTTGCTTTCAGATCACACAGCATCACGTGCCACCCTTCCAGCCGGACTTCAACGTGGGAGCGGGAGATGTCTCCACCGGGACTCTCCACCTGGACCAGCCGTGGCATGGTGCCACCTTGGACCCGGGATACGGAGGGCTGCCGGCCGATGATGAGCGACTGATCGAGATCGATCAGCTCACCCGTGGAAAGCCGCATCCGGCCCAGCCGCGGACGCGGAACCTGCTCTGCATCGCCTGACAGGGCCGTGCCGCATACCGAGCACTGGGGGTAGGTGGGCGGGTTGGCGTGCCCTTGGGAACACACCCTCGCCAAAACGCTGGGTCCGTTGACTGCCGCAGATGGTGGCGCAGGAGTGTCGGCACCATGATCGTCCAAGGGAAGGACGCTTTTCATGATCGTCTGGCCGTCATGATCCGAATCCTCGTCCACAGCGTGGACCGGTGAAGGAGCCTGGGACAGTGATGGTGGCCAGGCGGAGGGCAGCTGGGGCGCCGGATCGGCTGCCGGCTTGAGCGGAGAACCAGCCGTGGAGTTCCCGGCTTCGGGTGCGGCTTGAGTGCTGCGCAGCCACGGAAGGGAGTCGATCAGGCCATCAGCCGGGGCCGACGCGGGAGCCGGTGCAGGAGGCGTCGCCGGGCTGGGTGCCGGTCCGGATTCCGGCACGGCATACGCCGGCGCCGACACAGGGGCGTCCGGCTCTTTGGATGGAGGGGCATCCGGCTCTTTGGGAGCGGGGCCCTCATGGTCCTCGGACTCGTCCTGCAGGCGGACGGCCGCATCTTCGATGGTGCGCATCACCGTTTTGTCCCACAAGTGGTCATAGTTGGTGGTGTTCTCCAGTGACGGAACCAGTGGATCGGTGGTGCTCGTGTGGACCGAAACCTCGGGCGTCTCCGATGTGTTTTCCACGACCGGCACCTCTAAAGCAGGAGGCTCAAGGGCGGCAAGATCCTCCGCGGCGCGTTCCCCCGCAGCGGATTCCACTGGAGCCTTCACCGCTGCACGTTCCCCGGGAGAATGCTCATCTGAGGCCGGCGCCTCCGGAGAGTACTCGCCTGAGGCAGGCTCCTCCGGAGAAGGCTCGTCTGAGGCGGGCTCCTCCGGGGCTGCTGACTCGTCGGCGGCGTAGCCCAGGTGGCCCGGCGCGATGGTCAGGCCCAGGTCTGCCTCCGCATAGCCGATCATGGTCTCGTCGGACACCCGCCCGGAAACCGGGCCGGGCACCGCCGGTTCCGGCTCCACGGTGGAAACACCCGCGGACTGGATGGCCGGAGTAGCGTCGTGGTGGTCGTGTCCGCGGGCGGCAGCGTCGAGCGATGCCAGCAAAACGACGCCTTCCACCAAGGGCAGGCTGTTCAACGGGAGTGTTTTCACAGGAGTCCCGGACGCAGTGGTGCCACCAATGCGGAGGCTGAACGATGCAGCACCGGCGAGCCGGCGTTCGGTCCACGTAGTGACGTCCCGACCCGTCAACTTTTCTTCGCCCGTCTCCGACTGGACCGCCAGGTCCAGATCGCCACGGAGGAATACCCGCAGTCCGTCCTTGGAATCGATGATGCCGAACGGAGGGATGCGGCTCAGCGAAACGCCGAAGGCATCCGTTACCTCGTGGAGAACCTCGTGCGCTTCAGGTGAGGATGCCAAAAGCTCCCAGACCGCATCGATCAGTGCATGTGGCGTGTCCGGGCCGAGGAGCACCACTGTTCCGTTGCGGATCACAGCAAACCACTCGCCCTGCTGGTAGCGGGTGCGCCACAGGGGGTTACTGCTTGCCATCGATGCCTTCCTCACGGCCGTTTTCCGACGCATCGTCCGTACCATTCACCCAGGCCCTGGGAAGCGTGTCCTCCTCAACCTCGGACCCAACTTCCGGGCGCGGCGCAGTGGTGGCGATACCGGCGTCGTTCAAGACGTTCTTGGCATCAACCACAATCACCGTGACGTTGTCGCGGCCGCCGCTGCGCAGGGCAGCCTGGATCAGCGCGTCCACGGCATCCTGGGGGTGAGCCACGGTGCTGAGGATCCGGAACATGTGGTCATCCCCCAGTTCGCCATTGAGGCCATCCGAGCAGACCATGATCCGGTCACCTTCCTGGATGGGAAGCAACCAGAAATCGGCTTCGGTCTCGTCGCCCGTGCCCAACGCACGGGTGACTACGTGGCGGCGGGGGTGGACGGCTGCTTGCTCGGCCGTGATGTCACCGGAATCAACCAGTTCCTGGACCTCGGAGTGGTCAACGCTGACTTGGGTGAACTCGCCCTGGCTGAGCCGGTACGTCCTGGAATCGCCAATATTCATGACCAGCCAGTACGGCAGGCCCATCTGCTCAACCACCACAACACCGGACAACGTGGTTCCCGCCCGTGCTCCCGTAGCCTTGCGGATACCCGCATCGGCCTTCAACAGGCATGCCTGCAAGTCCGCAGCGGATGCCGTCCGCACACCCGCCGAGAGTTCCGGGGCACTGCCCAAGGTCCGGACACACATCCCACTGGCAATCTCGCCGGCCTCGTGACCGCCCATGCCGTCAGCGACCGCAAAGACGGGGTCCGCGGCGATGAAGGAGTCTTCATTCAGTTCGCGTCGAAGGCCGCGGTCCGTCCCATACCCGTAACTGAGACGGAAGGAAGTTGCGCCCGCACCGGCTTCGGCGTTGGCAGGGCTGGCCGACTGTGAGTTCATGCTTGTCCTAGGTGGAAGGAACGGTCCCCAAAGTGAACGGTGGAACCGGGACGGACCAAAACAGCTTCGCCCGGATGGAGTCGCGTCTGGAGGCCGTCGGGCGTAGTGACGGCGCTGCCGTTGGTGGAGTTGCGGTCAGTGACCCAGACGCCGTCGCCCTCTACACGCAGGTGCAGGTGCGTTTTGGAGATGGACCTGCCCGGATCAGAGACGGGAAGTAACTGCTCTACTTGCTCCCCGGCCTGCGCTGAGGGGTTTCGGCCCAGAAGGACCGAGCCGCCCAATTGGACATCCTGGCCGTCGTCAATGCGGATTCGCAGGACAGCCTGGGCCCGTGCGGTGCCGGGACGCATCTGGGTGCGCTCAATATCGTCATCCGGGTGCGCCGGGATCACGGCAGCGGCCGGCGGTGGGATCACGGCAGCGGCCGGCGGGATCACAGGTGCCGGCTGTGGCGGGACCGACGCCCGGCGCGGTGCCGTTGGTGGGCGCCATTGGTTGGGGTCATGCGAAGGCTGCGGAGCCGGCGCGGCGGTGGCCACAGCTGCGGCCTGTGTGCGTATGGCCGGCGATGCGCCGTGTGCAGAAGCTGAGGGAACCGGAGAGGCGACGGGTTGCACCGGCGGGAGGTCCATCGGCGCAAAGCTGTAAGGACCTTGGATACCGCCGGTCGTCACGGGGTTGCGTCCGGCATTGACGTCAAACATCAGCGACTTGGCGGCTTTATCCTGCCAACCACGCAGTTTGCCGTTCTTGTCCCACGCGTTGGATACCACCACAAGGATGGCCCAGACGACTCCGAGGACCATCAGCGGCAGCCCGATGAACAACACCAGGCCAATCAAACCCAGCGCGGAAAGAATCACGGAAACAATCCCGCCGAGAAGCAGGAGGCCCCCGGTAACTATTCCGCGGACAAACACTGCCCCTGCTCCGGGCGCATAGCCATCGGCGTCTGAACTGCGGATCCCCATGAGCTTGTTGCCAACGGTAATTCCGGTCTTTGCTTCAAGTGCCAGGAGCACCACGGTGTACACCACTGTGACGCCAAGGCCGATGCTGCCCAAGAGGACCAACAGGCCTGTGTCGTAGACGATGAAGCCGTTCCGGCGGGTTTGCGTAATGCCGGCAATCCCAATGGCGAAGGTGGTGGCAAGGACGGCAACTGGACCCAGCCAGTCAAGGACGGCTGCGCCAAGGCGCTTCCCCGCAGTTGCGGGCACCAACTCGAGCTTGGTGGTCATAGTGGTCCCTCCCCCTGGCCCCTGCCTTCGGTCCGGCATTGTTGTTGTTCCCGGATGCGTCGGCTGTACCGGCGCCGACACTACCGCGATACTACCGGGATCGGGCAGTCCCTGCCGGGTTGCGAACTCCTGCGCGGCCCGCTGGGCGTGGTTGATATTGCCCTCCTTGCGGGCCCCGCGGTTGCTCAATGGAGACCCGCATTGGGTGCAGAACGCTGCCCCCGGACGGACCGCGTGCCGGCAGGCCGGGCAAAGTTCCGTCTCACTGTTCATCTGGTGTGTCCTTCTTGAACGGCAAGCGGAAGCCTCGTTTTCCAGGATCGGTGGGTGCCTGATCACGGCGGCGCAAGGCTGCCCTGCCGTCCGAAAGAAGTGATCGAGGAGAGAAGCGTGCTTGCTGCCGCTTCCAGAAACCAACGCTGCCAGTGATGTCTTCCAGCGAGGAGTCCACGATCTCCCAGTACTCCTTCACCTCGTCCTCGCTGGGCTGGCCAGCGCCGAATACTGCGGCGTCGGCCCGGTGCGCGAGCATCGTTGTGGTGGTGCCGGCAGTTGGGAAGGCATCGGCCAGGACCGTGGCGGATTCCCGCCGTGTGGACTTGGTGTCAATCGAGGCACCCATGTCGGTAGCGAGGCTGATCACTTCGTTCCAACCGCCGCCTACCCGCTGGGCGGGGTGTCCATCACGGAAACGCGACTTCCGGCGTCGTGCTTTCAACAGAATGATGAGCAGCAGCGGCAACGCCAGGATCCCCAACGGAATCAGCGCAACTCCAATGGCTGCCAGCAGCGGACCCCAGAAGAGCCAGGGGTTGTTCTTCTTCTCGTCAGCGTCCAAAGCGTCCGGTGTGGAGTCCGGCGGCAGGTCTGCGGGTTCCTGCGGCGGGGGCGGCGGCTGCAGGACCTGCGGCTTGGGCTTGGATTTGTTCTCCGGGTCCGGAGGAATGGGGACGTTGTCCTTGGGTGGGGTGGGATCGAAGGACACCCAGCCAACGCGGTCGAAAGCCACCTCGACCCAGGCGTGCACGTCCTTACCGGTGATCTTGATGTCCCCGGCACCGTTTTCAGGGCTCTTGGGATCCGGGTAGAAGCCCATAACCACACGGGACGGAATGCCCAAATGGCGCAGCATCAGGGACATGGACACGGCGTACTGCTCGTCGTCACCCAGCATCTGCTTGGCGGAGAGCATATTGCGGACGCGGGCCGCGCTGTGCCCGGGGAGGCTGGGAAGCTGCCCCTCGGTCACCAAGCCATTACTGAAAGCACCACTCTTCTGGAAATGCGCTTCAATCTGCCGTACACGGTCAATGGCCGTGGGTGCATCGGCCGAAAGCTCGTTGGCCTGCGAGGCGACGATCGGTGGCACTTCTTCTGCCTCCGGCAGCGTCAGCTTCGCGAAGTCGTACTGCGTCAGCTGGCCGTGTTCCAGCGTCCCGGGGTCGGAGACCTGGACCGTGTAATTGTCCCCCTTGGCCATGCCTTTGGTGGTGACTGCGGTGTCAGTTCCTGCGTTGAAATAGAGACCGGATGCCGCACCGGAGGTATCAGCGAAGCTCATCCCGGTGGTGTGCCGTCCGCCTGGGACAAAATAGCCCTGGTAGTCCTCGATGGTGATGTCCAGCGCGTAGTTGGTGCCCTTCAAGGGGCTCCCGGTGTCAGCCAACGTGTTCAGCGAGCGGGCATCGCCAACCTTGCTGAAGTTGCCGGAGCTGTTGGGGTCCATGGTGTAGTTCAGCCCGTTAAAGGCATCCAGCGCCGCCAGCCGGACACGGGCATCCTTGGGCAGGCCCTTGACCGTGAACAGCGTGCTGTCCTTCTCGTCCTTGACGAAGTTTCGGAAACTGGCCAGGGGCGTGATGTAGTCCCGCGGATCGAACGGCGGGACGATCGTGTTGCGCAGCACCTTCCGGTCGTCGCCGGCAGAGACCAGCGGAGATGCAATGGCGGTGACGCCGACTGCAACGGCGATCACGGCTGCAGCAGTCCCCAGGCGCCGGAGTTGGCCGCGGCGCGCAGCACCGGCGTCGGAATCCGGCCGGTTGGCAGAAACTGTCTTGGTGCTCCGTTGGCGGAGGACGTCCCGACGGAAGGTCGCCCAGACAATCGAGACGATGGTCAGTGAGACGCCGCGCTCTACGGTGAGGAAGCCTGCGTTGGTGCTGAACGCAATACCCGTCACGAAGAGAACCAGCACGGGAAGCAACGGCCAGTAAGGACTCTTCAGGCGCCATGTCAGCAGGCCGGCGGAAAGCGCCGTGAGCAATGAACTGAGGAACGGCACAATGAGCATGCCGTTGGCCGTGCCCACCGGCACCCCTACGGTCAGCATGTCCTTCCACGAGAACACCACACCCAGCAGAAGGGTCCGCAGCGAATCAAGGCTGGGCAGGAAGCCGAGGACGGCCGAGTCCGGCACCGCCAGGGCGGAACCGAACAGCATGTAGGCGCCGAAGGCCAGGGCGGCCGTGATCAGCAGTCCCAGGCGGAGGTGGGCGTTCAGGACGGCGATGCCCAGCCCCAGCAACACACCGCCCAGGCCGGCCACCAGATAGTGCGGGTCTCCCCCGAAACTCAGGCTGAAACCCAGAACACCCAGGAACAGCAGGACCACCAGCGCGCCGCAGTCGACGGCGAAGTGCCATAAGGGGCGTCCATCAGCGAACATTGATCCGCTGGTGGCGCGGCTGGCGGGCTTGGCGGCGCGGGGGCGTACGCGCAGGTTCGGCGCGGTACTCATGCTGCCGCCTTTCGAAGAACAATGGCAAGATCGTCCAGGTCACCAACCGTGAGGACCGTCAGGTCAGCGATGTTGGCCCTCGACGGCGCCGCTCCGGGTTGAACACGGACCGCGAGGCTCCGGACGCCGGGAGGGACGGACGCAGCCGCAGAGCGCAGCTGTGTGGCGGTCACGTGGCTGCCCACCACAAAGAACACCACGGAGGCGTTGGGGACGGTGTCCGACAACGTCCGGGCGAGGTCGACGGCGGTCTTCCGCATGGGTGCCCCGACAATCCTTGTGGTGTCGTCCAGGAGGTTACGGCCGGTTTCGCAGCGGAGCGGACCCTTCTGGGTCAGGACGTCCAACTCGCGCTGTTCGCGGATGGCTTGGCGGCCGATGGACGCGGCCACGGAGATTGCCATCTCGAATTCCGGCTCGGAGCTGTACTCGTCCGTATTGATGGACAGCGAAATGGCCAGGTGTGCCCGGCGGGTCTCTTCGAATTGGCGGACCATGAGCTTGTTGGTGCGTGCCGTCGTTTTCCAGTGGATGTGGCGCCGATCATCTCCGGGCACATAGTCCCGAAGGGCGTGGAAGGACACATCGGCGCTTGAAAGCTCTGTGGTGGGCATGCCTTCAAGGTCCCGGATGAAGCCTGCTGCCGAGCTACCCAACGACACCGTGCGGGGATGAACGTACAGGTCCACTGGCTCAGTCCACATCACGCGGCGGCGCAGCAGGTGGAGAGGATCTGCGCGAACGGAGCGGACCGGGCCCACCACGATCACGGCACGGCGTGCCGTCGGAATGGTGAAGAGGTCCTCATGCACCTGGGCCGGTTTCATGCGGGGCAGATGGAAAACGGCCGTATTGGCACCGACGGGGAGCTCCAGTGAAGCAGGAAGCAGCGGCCGGGTGGACACGTTGGAGACCGCAATGCTGCCCACGGCGTCATCACCCACCGCCACGCGGGTACGGGCGAGGTCCAGGACCACACCGTACGCCGAACGGCCCACGATGAATGCAATGGCCAGGACGAACAGAAGGAACGCCACCATGGCCGCCGACTTCGCCTCTTGCCAGCCCCAGGCCTGCCCTGCCCACCACAGCCCGATCGCCGCGGCAAGGACCACCCAGCCCAGCAGGCTCACCACGGACAGGACGGGCCAGACGAATTTCAGCCACGCGGCCCGGACTGTGCGCCATGCCGGCGAAAGGGCTTCCCGGGCTGTTCCAGCCGCTTCGGCCCAGACTGCGGCGGGGCGAAGGGTGCCGGATTTGCCTGGACTTCCGGGCTTTCCTGGGCGTGTGGAACGTTTGCCGGCGTCGCCGCCGGAGCCACGCAGGCTGCGCAGCGTGCCGCCAAGTGCGGACGCAGCGCGCTTGAGCGAATCAGCAGCCCTGTTCGGGGGTGTGCTGGAGGACATATGGGGACCTTTGTTAGGGCTGGGGTGCAGGTGCGGAGATGACGCGTTGCCGGGCTTGCCTAGGCGCTGGCGCGTTGCTGCGGGGCAGCGACGTCTGCCAGGACCCGGTTGAGGACAACGTCGGGGGTGGCTCCGGAGAATTCGGCTTCCGGATCCATCACCAAACGGTGCGTCCAGACCACCGGCGCCAGTTCCTTGATGTCGTCCGGGAGCACGAAGTTCCTGCCCTGACCCGCTGCCCACACCTTGGCGGCGCGAACCATGGCAAGTGCACCACGAACGGAGACACCAAGACGGGTTTCCGCCGCATTGCGGGTCTCCTCGCACAGGCGGGAAATGTACTCAAGCACGGCAGTGTCCACGTGGGTTGTGGCTGCGAGGTCCGCCATGTCCGCCACTGCCTGCGTGGTGATCAGCGGGGTGAGTTCCTTGGACCGGTCCTTGAGATTCGCTCCACCGAGCAGGCGAACTGTGGAGGCGTGGTCCGGGTAGCCAATGGACGTCTTGATCAGGAAGCGGTCCAGCTGCGCCTCGGGCAGGCGGTAGGTACCGGCTTGTTCGATCGGGTTCTGGGTTGCCAGCACCATGAACGGGCGGCCTGCCTCGTAGGTGGTCCCATCCACGGTCACCCTGGATTCCTCCATGACCTCCAACAAAGCTGACTGGGTCTTCGGGGAGGCACGGTTGATTTCATCGGCCAGGACGATGTTGTTGAACACCGGACCCTTGTGGAACTCAAACTTCTGGGTCTTTTGGTCGTAGATGGTGACACCCGTTACGTCGGACGGCAGGAGGTCAGGAGTGAACTGAATGCGGTTATGCGAACCCTGAACCGTTGCGGCCAACGCGCGGGCCAGCGAGGTCTTGCCCGTGCCCGGTGCATCCTCAAACAGGACGTGGCCCTCTGCCAGCATCGCGGTGAAGGTCAGCCGAATGACGTGTTCCTTGCCGAGGACAGCCTTGCCCACGTTGGCCACGAGCTTCTCGAACGTTTCTGCAAACCATACGGCTTGCTCGTTTGTCATGGTCATCGGTTGATCCTGTTCCTTGTGGTGGGGGTTTCGAATGAAGTTGTTGATGTCATGGCCTAGCAGCCGCCGGGACGGGCACCGTAAATGTCCACGGTGGTGGACTTGACGAACCAGCCCGGGTGGCTGCCCTCGGTGACGCGGTACCAGGGGGTGCCGTTGGTGTAGATGTCCTTGGTGCAGTCAATCTTCAACCTGCCCTCCGAACGGGACACCCAGCCAACGCCGCATGACGGGCCGCTCGGGTTGTATGTGTCCGGTTGTCCGGGCTTTCCAGGGCACGTGTTGTTGTGCGCCTGAATCTCGGTAGCCGGAGGTGGTGGCGGGGTGGGGTCAGCACCGCTGGTGGCAGCGACGTTTCCGCTTCCTGGCCCGGCCAGTACGGTCACAGCCCTGACCTTAAGCTGATGGGTCTTCTCCCAGCCGCCACCGGCCGCGTCAAAGCTGTTCGCCTTGCCCACGCCGGTCCAGCCACCGTTATCGAGGCTGACCTCGTAATGGTCCAAAGGACGTCCGTTCATGTTCGGGTTGTTCCACGTCCAGTGCACTTGGCCGTCGCCCTTGGCAGACTTCCCACCGCTCACGTTCGGGGCATTCGGCGGACCGTAAGGGTTCCCCGTACCGATCGCCTTGGCATCGCCGGCCATGCCGTTCTTCACAGAGGTTGCGATGATGTTGACCACCACGTTGGTGCCGTTCGGCTGGCCACCGATGTCGCCGCCGCCGCGGCCAATGGGACCCGAGCCGCTGGCGGTCTGCCAACGGTAAGTGATCTCGTTGTCCTGGGAGCCGTTCCGTTCTGCGGCCGTGAGCGGTGTGAAGGTGACCCTGAGTTGCCCGCTGGCCCCGGTGGCCACGACGGAGCCACTCCCCACGGTTCCGGGTTTGCCCGCTGCCCGGATGGCAGCGGACTGCTGGCTGACGCCACTGACGCCGGCCTTGTTGGTCGCCGAGACCGTAAACGTGTAGTCGGCTTCGGCATTCGCGACCGTGACGTTCTGCGAGGTTGCGGCCACCGATTGGGAAGCAACGACGGCGCCGCCCCGGTAGGTGGTCAAGGTGTAGGCAGAGACGGCATCACCGTTGTTGTTGGGCGCCTTCCAGCTGACCTGCAGCTGGCTTTGCGGGCCAACGGACCCGGCACCCGACACCGACGGTGCAGCCGGGGTGGCTGGCACTCCGGCAGGGGTTTCCGCAGCGGAATACGGGCTCCACTCGGAAGGTTCCTTGGCGTCGTTTCGGGCCAGAACCCGAACCTTGTACGCCACACCGTTGGTCAGTCCGGTCCAGACATGGCTGTTGCCCGTGAGGTTTTGGATCTGCGGATTTTGCCCTGCCGGTGCCGGGGAGATCTCGAGATCGTAGGACTTGATGGGCGAGCCCTTGCTGGCCGGGGGTACCCAGGCGACGGAGAGTTGCTTGTCGCCAAATTTCAGGGTCGGAGCAACCGGGGTGTCCGGCTTGACGTCGGGACGGACCTCCGCGGATACCGGAGAACGTTCGGATTCATTGATGGCGTTGGTGGCCGTGACTGCGAAGTGGTACTTCACGTTGTTGGTCAGGCCGGTCAACGTACACGTGTTGGCAGGGCAATCCTGCTTGAATCCGCCTTCGCCATACACGGTGTACTTGGTGATGGGTGATCCACGGTCGGCGGGGGCGTTCCAGGTCAGCAAGGCCGTCTGGTCCCCCACGCTCTGGGCGAGGGGCGTGGTGGGCGGTGCCGGCTTGTCTTTGACCGTCAGGCGTATTCGGGCTGTGGCGTAGCGCGAGAGCTCCCCGGTCTTGTCCTCTACTGTGTACGCAACAACCATGGTTCCGGTGAAGCCCGCTGATGGCGTGATGGTCACATTCCCACCGCTGGCCTCGGCCGTACCCTGGCCCGTTTCGGTGACCGCGGAGACTATCTTCAATGGCGTGTCAGGGAACGGATTGGAATCGTTGGCCAACGCGTTGACCGTGACAGGCTTCCCGGACTGGGCGTCCGGTTCGACATCATCATTGGCCACTGGCTTGGGCCTGTTGGAAGCCGACAGAGAAAGCTTGTACGTTGCCAGCGCTTCAAGCCCCCGCGGGTCCTTGGCTTTCACCTGGACCGTTCCGCCCTGGCCGATTTGCACCGAATCCTCGGCAGAGACCTTGAGGGTCTGGCCGTCGACGCTGACCCTGAAGCCACCGGGAGCAGCGCCCACCAGTTCATACTTCATGTTCTGGACGTCATCGGAGTCGGGATCGGACGTGAGCTTGCCCAAGTCCAGGCTGGCCGAGTCGCCCTTGGGCACCTCAACGTCACTGCCCAGGAGCACAGGCGGGTTGTTCTTGTTGGGGTCAGGCAGCACCTTGGTGCGGATGCTCAGTGTCGACTTCAATCCATTGGGATCGTCCGGACCAGTACCGTCCGTCACTTCAAAGCTGATGGAACCGGGCCCAACATACTCGGCCCCGGCGGTGTACTTGATGGAAGAACCGCCATTGGCCACGGGGTCGCTGCCGTCGGCACCGATGAGCTTGATGCGGTCGGTCTGGGTCAGGCGGGGTGAGCGGCCGTCACGGACCTTCACCCAATCCGCCAGATCCACGGTGACGGACTGGCCGGAGACGAGCTCCACCACCTCGTCCTTGGCGAGCGTCGGAACCTGCTGGCCGATGCCGGGGACCCAGATGATGGCCGTGGATTTCTGCCCATCCACGTCCTCCACGGTGTACGGAACAAGTTGCGGTTGTTCGGTGAGCTCAACAATGACGTTGCCTTCGGAACCCGGGCGGGCCGTTTCCGAGCCTGTGCTGACCTTGAGGTTCTCCCCCACGCCGTCAGGATCTTCGTCGTTCTTGAGGACTGGTACATCCACGGCGGTCTTGCCGAGCGTCTGTGCCGACGTCACTCGATCATCACGGGCAATGGGGGCCTGCAGGGGGATGTCGTTCTTGACGATCACGCGAATGCTGGCGTTGCCCACTGCGTCCCGGTCATCGGCTACGGAGTAGCGGACATTGACGGTCCCCTCGGCGGCAGGTGCCGTCACCAGGATGCGGCCGCTGGTCTTGCTGACTTGGGCATCCAGGCCGGCATCGGCTTCGATGCTGTCCGTCAGGATGCGGATGATGTCACCATCAGGATCGGTGTCGTTGGCTGTGGCGTCCACGGCGATCTGGCGCCCCGGGCGGACCTTGACCTCGTCATCCACGGGCGCAGGCTTCTGGTTGTCGTCGCCACGAGGAGCGACGCCCACCGTCACTGTTCCGGTGTTGACCGCACCTTGGCGATCGATCACCTTGTACCGGAACGTATCCGTACCGGCCCCGTCACCGGCGGCGACGAAGTCGATGAAGCTGCTGCCCGCCGTCGCAGTTCCCATGGTGGGTGTGCTGTCGATGCCGGTGAGTTGCACGGAATCGCCGTCGGGATCGATGCCGTCCAGCGGAACCGGAATCCGGACGCTGCCACCGGCCACCACGCGCGCCGTAAGGTTCTGCGGTTGCGGCCGGGAGTTTTGGGCACCTTCAAGCGGCAGGATGTGGATGGTCACCGCCGCGGCGCTCTTCTGGCCTTGCGGGTCCACCGCGTTGTAGATGGCACGCACGGTCTTGGGGGTGGGACCTGCAATGAACCGGAGGGTCTTCTCGGAAATAAACGCCTTGCCGTCTTCTTCCGGGATGCTCTGTGCCAGCACCGGATCGACGGACAGCTCTTCACCCTGCGGGTGCGAGTCATTGTCCAGGACCGGAATGGTCACGACGTCGTTGACGCGGACGTTGACCTCGTCGGGTTTTGGTTGGGGAGCTTCGACGACGGCGGGGGCCGGCACCGGGACGACGCCAACTGTTCCGGTGGCCGAGGCCCGGCCATTGGACATCGTGTAGCTGAACACGAACGGTTCCTTGGCGCCCAGCACGTCGGTGACGCGCAGGACGGAGTGGTCAATCACGCTGACCGAGGCTGACGAGCCATCCGGGACGGTGACGGACTGAAGCACCAGCACACCACCGGACGGATCGGAGTCGTTAGCCAGTGGATCAACGAGCACGCTGCCGCCGACCGGAAGGAGCGCCACGTCATGGACGGCGACAGGGGCTCCCGAGTCTTTGCCGGACTCCACGTCAACGCGGATCAGGCCTTGGCTGCTTTGGGGACCGTTGCTGGCGATGTAGGTGAGATACACAGGTCCGGGCGTGGTGCTGCGGAACGTGAAAGTGCCGCCGTCGGTCACGGGACCCAGCTCGGCTGGACCCGCGGCTTCAACGTGGGCCACACGCAAGGCACCGCCGTTGGGATCAACGTCGTTCTTCAAGGGTGCGATGACCAGGTCCTGGCCTACCACTGCAGTGACGTGATCGGCGTTAACCACCGGCGCCAGGGCGCCAGGTGGCTGGACGTTGACCACGACACGGCCTGTGGTGGTGGCCCGGCCGTCCCAGACGGTGATGGTGACGTTCTTCTTGCCCGGAGCTGCGCCGGAATCCTGATATGTGAGCAGGCCGTCGCGGCGAACCTTCACCTGGTCCTGGTCGTTGTCCGATTTCGCGTCGAGGAGGACGAGGTCGTCACCGTCGGGGTCCATCCAGTCGGTCAGGATGTTCTGGCTGACGGACTTGCCCTGTTCCACCAACATGGTGGTGGGCTCACCGCGTTTGAAGAAGGGAGGCTTGTTCTCCTCGGGAGCCACTACCCGCAGGGTCACCTTGCCGCCCGCTGACAAATTTCGACCATCAGCAGCGTTGTAGTCGAAGACTTCCGTGCCGGGCTTGGCATCTGCCGGAACCTTGATTTGGAACGCCGAGCCACCGTAGATGTTTTCCAGCGCTCCTGCCTTGGGTCCATTGGCTCCCACCGATGCGGTGAGGACATCGCCGTCGGGGTCTGAGTCATTGTCCAGGACGCTCAGGATGGAGGTCCGTCCGGGACGGACGCCGAACTCGTCAGGCTTGGTTTCCGGCGGACGGTTCGGCTTGGTCCGGTCAGGGAGGACGTTGATGGTGTTGTTGTCCGCAGACTCCTGGTCCTGGTCATCGGACTGGTTTTTGGGCGGGACAACGTCGTCCCAATTGTTGACGAGCTGCATGTTCTGGTTGACCAGCCATACGCTGCCCGAGTTCACGTCGTTCAGGACTACGAGGTCGCGGTTAACGCGGAACACGTAGCTTGGTGATGCACTGGCCTTGGGGACATCGTTCTTCTTGTCGTCGGCGTCGTTGTCGCAGTCGCGGACGTATTTGTTGGCTCCGGACCACGCGGAGTGGACACACTTGCTCACCTGCACGGGAGCGGCGGGAACGCCTTCGCCGTCTGCGTTGACTGTTGCTGCGGTGGAGCCATCCAAGGGCTGCTTCAGGAGTGCTTTACGCGTGGCGATGGCGACGTAGCTGCTGTCTTCGCTGCTCTGCTGGAGCTTGGCTTCGCGGGCGTCCTGCAACTGGAGCTTGCGTCCGCCGGGCAGGAACAGGTTTCCGGAAGCGGCGTCAAGGACAACGGGCTTGTCCCCTACGACTGCAATTTGGAGGTCGCCCGCACCCTTGAGGTCCTCCACTGACGTGACCTCGGAGTCGGTCCGCTCGCCGTTGGCATCAACGGTGGTGACCGTGATTTCGCCCTTGCCGGGATCGGCTGTGTAGATGCGGTTGTCCTGGCCCACTGCCGACACCAGGCCCTGGTTGCCCGTCAGGACGGGCTCGGTTCCTTCTTCGTCGAAGCCGTTCACGGTGGAGGGAGACAACGCCCACACCTTGCCGCGGGCGGGATCGGTCACCGAGAGGACTGTGGAACCGTAACTGACTTGGGACGACGACGGCAGTTGCTTATCGCCGCCCAGCTTCAGGTTCGCGGCCGATACCTGGTTGATGGTGGAGCCGGACTCGTCGTCAACGAACACGTTGCCGTCGTGCTGCAGGACGTCGAACGTTGTGGTGGCAGGAGTGACGGCACCGTCAAGCACGCGGGACGGGTAGTTCAACCGGCCCACGGCGTTCTTGGTTTTGCTCACTACCCACACACCGCCGTCGTTCAGGTCCACCTCGGTGGTCTTGAACCCCGGGTACAGCACAGCGCCTGCGACGAGGACGGCGCCTGCCGCAGTCACAGCTATGCCCGATACGAGTTTCTTGTTTTGACGCTTTTTCAGCCCCAGCTTGCCGAAGAAAGTTGTCACAGCCCCAGAATTCCCTTTGTGTTTAGCCGCCCCCCAGCGACTTCCGGGCCAACCGACATGTGCCGGCAGCCGTGCATTCCGCAGTACCCCCATACGGCGGCGGAATTTTCAGTCACTAAGAATATCCCACGCGCCCCACGGCCAGCCAAGGAAACCCGAGACCGGGCTATCCATTGGCTTTGACAGCCTACTTTCTTTGCAGGCGGATGCGCGATGGGGACAAGTGCCCGTTCGCATGGCGTCACGGTCAGCATGGGGGCGCTCCGATGCCAGCAGGATCCGGAAGATTGGTGTGACCTGCGATGATGTACCGGCCCACGTTGCGGTAGGACCCGGATTCGATGCGCCACCAGCGGAACATGCCAACGACATGATCTGACTGGTCGATGTAACACCGCACTACCAGCGGTCCCTGATCAGCGGAGTAGAACCACGGGGGCTGGTTACCGCCCTTGCCGTCACAGGTTCTGTCCGATTCCCGATAGCTCGCGCTGCCCAGAGCATAGCTGCAGGATCGAACCACCGCTCCGGGGTTCATGGTGGTGGTCCACTGGCCCTGCCGTCCGGAGGTGGCATTAGCAGTGGCAATGCCCCCGCCGGTGCCCAGGGAGTTGAAGGTCTGCACGCTGATGCTGTGCCCTTCTTCCCACCCGGCTGTGTTGATGGTTCGGCTGCCAGAAGCACCCACTGTCTCCCAACCACCGCCGTCGATCCGGATCTTCGTGGTCTTGACATCGTTGGTACCTGCACCGGGCGAGGACCAGTTGAAGGTCACCGATTTCTGATTCACAGCGCCATTGGAACCGGATGCCGACGGCGTACCCGGCGATCCGTAAGGCGTTGCCGTCGCGGGCGCGCTGGCGTCCGAGTTGGGTGCCACGGTGGAGTGCGCCGTCACGGTCACGTTGGTCGCCTGCCCGTTGGTGAAGCCACCCACTGTCTGTCCGGGCTGGATGGCACCGGAGCGTCCGCCTGCCGAGTAGGTGTAGCTAACTTCATTGGCTTTGGAGCCGTTGCGTTGAGCCGGGCCCAATGCGGTGAAGTTAATGGTGATCTGCCCGCCCGCAGCGCCTGTGTTGGCCGGCGTCGCGCTCACGTTGCCCACCGTGCCGAGCTTGCCGGTGGCCCGCCGGGGAGCTGACGCCGCACTGACTGCGCCCTTGCCGGCCTTGTTCTCAGCCTGCACCGTGAACGTGTAGGCGGCTTCTGAGTTGCCGGCGGTAAAGGTGGCCGTGCGGACGTTTCCGGGGATGGTCTGCGTTTGCGCCGCTCCGGTTCCACCGCTCATGGTGACGTAGTAATTCTTGATGGGGTCGCCGTTGATATCCGGCTCTGCCCAGTCCGCCCGGAGCTGGTTCTGAGAACCAACGGAGGATACGACGACGGTGCTCGGCGCCGCTGGGGCGCCGGGGATCCCGGCCGGGTGATCTTCGGCGGAATACAGACCCCAATCAGAGGGACCGAGTTCATTGACGGCCTGGGCACGGACCTTGTACTTCACGCCGTTACTCAGGCCCGGCCACGTGTAGCTCAGCCCGGTGACCTCATTCTTGACCGCGACGCCGTTGGCGGGTGGCGGCGAGATCTCCAGGTTGTAGTGCTTCACCGGGGAGCCCTCAGTCTTGGCGGGAGTCCAGGTAATAGCCATCTCCTTGTCGCCTGCCTTGACCGTGGGGACGCCCGGCGGTGACGGCTTCTCATCCGGAGTGATCTCGTTGGAGGCTACGGACGGCTGCGAATCGCCTACCTCATTGGTGGCAACCACGGTGAAAACGTACTTGACGTTGTTGGTCAGCCCGGTCAACGTGCAGGTAGTGGTGGGGCACTCCTGTTGGAAGCCGGCAGATTTCACCGTGTATTTAGTGATGGCTGCGCCATTGTCCGACGGCGGCGCCCACTTGAGCACGGCAGTCCGGCTGCGTACATCCGTAGCTGCCGGGGCAGAAGGAGCGTCAGGTTTGTCGCGGACCGTGATCCGTACGCGGCCAACGGACTGGCGGCTGGGATCGTCGGTTTTGTCCTTGATGGTGTACCTGGCCACCAGGACTCCCTTGAAGCCGTCAGCCGGTGTCACCGTGATCGAATCGCCGGAAATGGCCGGAGTGCCGGAGGCGCTTCCGGTCTCAACCACTGCGGACACGATCGTCAGAGGTTCGCTGAAGGGGTTGAAGTCGTTCCCCAGCACGTTGATGGTCTGGGTCTTGCCGGCGTCCGCTTTGTCCACAACGTCGTCGTTGGCTGCAGGCTTGGGCCGGTTGGAAGAAACCACTGTGACTGTGACAGCGGCTTTGACCGGCTCAGAGCGGCCGTCGGTCACCTGCAGGGGCAAAGTGCCGCGTGCCCCGGGGTTGAGCGAGCCACCGGGGGTGACTTTCAGCACGCTGCCTTCGATCCGAGCGTCGAATCCACCGGGCATTCCACCATCCAGGCTGAAGGTAAGTTTGCCTTGGTCTTTCTGATCGACGTCCGCAGCGAGGTTGGCAAGGTCCAACTCGACGGTGTCGCCCTTGGGGGCCTCGATGGCCGCGCCGCTAAACGTCGGCGGATGGTTGGCATCGGGGTCAGGGAGCACTTTGGTGAGAATGGTCAGCGTGGATTTCAGGCCTTCGGCGTCATCGGGCCCACTGCCGTCGGTCACTTCGAAAGTGATGGAGCCAGGACCCGCGTACTCGGCCTGGGCCGCATATCTCAGCGCTGTTCCATCGCCTGCGATGACGTTGGCTGAGTCGCCGCCCTGAACACGGATCTTGTCCGCGACTGTGATGCGCGGCTGGCGTCCTTCCCGGACCTTGACATAGTCCCGCAAGGCCAGGGTGATCTCCTCCCCCGCAGTGACCTCAACAACATCGGTCTTGGAGAGTGTCGGGTACTGGAGTCCTTGGCCTGGAATCCACATCACTGCGGTGGCGGTCTGGCCGTCAATGTCGGTCACCGTGTACGGAATCAACTGATCCTGAGGGACCAAAGTCACCACCACGTTGCCGGCGGCTCCCACCCTGGCATTCGGGTTTCCATCAGGCAAGGAGATCTTCAGGTCCTCTGCCACGCCGTCCGGGTCCGAGTCGTTTTTCAGCACCGGAACGTCCACCGCCGTTTTGCCCAGGGTTTCGGCGAGCGTGATCCTGTCATCCACGGCCACGGGGGCATGGAGCGGCGCTGTGGGACTGGCCTGGACGCGGATCACGGCCGAAGCCTCGGCCTTCTTGTCGTCCTGGATCCGATAGTTGATGCTTTCGGTGCCAGCTGCGCCGGGCGCGGTCAGCACCACTTTTCCGGCGGCCGCTTCCACGTGTAGCTCCGGCTTCGCCTCGAACGTCGGCACCAAACCGATGGGGTCGCCGTCGGGATCTGAGTCGTTCTTCAGTGCGTCTACGGCCACACGGCGTCCGGGACGGACGTCGATGACGTCATCCACGGCGATTGGTTTCTGGTTGTCGGCTTCGGCGGGCGCTATGCCCACGATCACCGTGCCCGTGTTCTCGGCACCTATGCGGTCCCGGACACGGTAGCTGAAAGTGTCCGTCCCTGCGGACTGGCCGCCGGCCGTGTATTCCAGGTAACCGTCGCGAAGGATGGCGGTTCCGAGTTCGGGAGCTTTGTCGATGCCGATGAGCTGGACGGAGTCGCCGTCGGCGTCAATGCCGTCCAAGGGGACCGGAACCTTCACGGTCATGCCCGCAACCACCCTGGCAGTCAGGTTGCGCGGCTCCGGCCTGGTGTTGGTTGCATCGTCGCGGCCACGGACGCGGATGGTGACTTGCTGGGAATCTGTCTGCCCGGAATCGTTGCTGACCTTGTAGATGGCATAGACAGTGGTGGGCTCCTCACCCGAAATGAACCGCAAGGTGTTCCCGGCAACGAACATTCGGCCCGCAGCCTCGTCCGGTTGCTGTGCCAACACTGGGTCCAGGGTGAGCTCTCCGCCATTGGGATCGGTATCGTTCTCCAACACTGGGATGGTCACGACGTCGCCGACGCGGACAGAGACTTCATCCGGTTTGGCTTGCGGGGCTTGAAGCTTGGTGGGCGCGGGGACCACCTGGACGGAGATATCCCCGGTGGCGGACGCTTTACCGTTGGAAATGGTGTATTTGAGCGAAAGCTGACCCTCGGCGCGAAGATCGGTGATCTTGATGACCGAGTGGTCCAGTACTGCCACGGAAACGGGAAGTCCGTCGGCGGCCGTCACGGACTGCACCACCAGGACGCCACCGCTTGGGTCTGAGTCATTGCCCAGCACGTCCACAACTACGCTTCCACCGCTGGGCAGGAGCGCAATATCGCGGACCGCCACGGGCGCGCCGTCGCTGTTCCCGGATACGACGTCCACCCTCACCAGTTGCTGCGCGCTGGCAGGTCCGTTGGTCACCATATAAGTGACGTAGTGGGCGCCCAACGCGGTGGAGTTGAAGGTAAACGTCTGCTGGTCCGGTCCTACCACTGCGGTCGATTGCTCGTCCGGTTGTGCCTGGGCAAGCCGAAGGGTTCCGCCCTGGGGGTCAGTGTCATTCTTGAGCGGTGCGATCACGGTGTCCTGGCCGGCGACAGCTACCACGTGGTCCGCGTTCGCAACGGGCGGGAGTGCCCCGGCACCACGGACGTCAACACTGATTTGTCCCTGCGTTGTCAGGGATCCGTCGGAGATGCTCACTGTCAGGGTTTTCCGGCCCGGGCCTGCGCCCGAGTCCTGGAACGTGAGCAAACCGTCGGGCCGGATCCGTACCTGGTCTGCAGGGTCGCTGCTGGAGACGGCGACGGCGAAGATGTCATCGCCGTCCGGGTCTATCCAATCCGTGAGGACATACTGGCTGGCGATCTTGCCGGATTGGACCACCAGCGCGTTATTCCGGTTGGGCTTTGGTTGAGGCGCGTTGTTTTCCTCGGAGGGAACTACGCGCAGGTCCACCTCGGCACTCGCGGTTCCGTCGCGGCCATCGTCAACGGTGTACTTGAAGCGCTCCGACCCCGTGGTTCCGGCGGGCACGGTGATCTGGAAGCCGGTGCCACCATAGACGGCGGACAGCGCACCCGATTTCAGTGGCTCGCTGTTGCTGACAGTCAGGACGTCGCCATCCGCGTCGGCATCGTTGTCCAGGACGGGCAGGATGGTGGTTTTGCCCGCCCGGACCCCAAAGGAATCGGGCTTGGCAACCGGCACCGTGTTCGGTTTGCTGCGGTCCGGGAGGACCGTCTGCTGGACTTCGTCCGCGGAGTCCTTCTCGGCGTCGTCAGACGTTTGCTGCGGAGGGATGACGTCGTCCCAGTTGTTGACCAACTGCATGTTCTGGTTAACCATCCAGACGTTGCCGGAGTTGACGTCGTTCAGCACCACCAGATCCCGGTTGACCCGGAAAACGTACGACGGCGATGCACTCGCCTTGGGGACGTCCGATCGCTTGTTGTCTGCTTCGTTGCCGCATTCCCGGACGTATTTGTTGGCTCCGGACCACGCGGCATAGGTGCAGGACCCCAAGTGGACAGGAGCGGCAGGAATTCCTTGACCGTCCGCCTGGATGGTTTTTGCCGTCCCGCCGTCCAAGGGCTGCAGGAGCAATGCCTTGGATGTGGCGATGGCAACAAAATCCGCGGCCGGTCCACTCTGCTGCAGCTTGGCTTCCCGGGCATCGTCCAAGTGCACCTTGCTGCCGCCGGGCAGGACAATGTCCCCTGTTTCTTCATTGAGGACCACTGCTTTGTCGCCCACAGCCGCCAGCTGGACCTTGCCACCGGCCTTCAACGCGTCGTCTTTCCGGACCTGGGAGTCCACAGCCTTGCCGTCGGCGTCCACTCTGGTGGCCGTCAACGCGCCCGTTGCCGGATCAAGGGTGTGGATGGTGTCGTTACTGCCAACCACCGATACCAGGCCCGGGGACTGTTCGAACAGTGGCTCGGATTCGTCACTGAAGCCGCCAAGGGAGCTCGGAGAAACAGCCCAGACTTTGCCCTTGGCCGGGTCGGTGACCGCCAAAACCTTGTTGCCAAAACTGACGTCTGCGGCACCGGGCAGCTTTTGGTCTCCCCCGAGGCGCATGTTGGCAGCACTGACGGGGTTGATAGTGCCGGCATCGGAGTCGTCAATGAAGATGTCGCCGGCCTGCTGGAGGATGTCGAAGTTGGTGCTCGCCGGGGTCACTGCCCCGTCCAGCGACTTGGAGGGGTAGTTGAGCCTGCCAGCGGCGTTCTTGGACTTGCTGACCACCCACACGCCGCCGTCATTGAGTTCAACGTCCGTGGTTTTGAAGCCAGGGTAGAGGATTGCGCCGGTCACCAGGACGGCTGCGGCCGCAGTGAACGCCGTAGCCGTGATGACCTTCCGTCGGCGGTTAACGGCACGGCGTTTGCCGGACCCGTTTGGCAGAGCCATCCCACATTCCCCCACAAATTGGCAGCTTAAAAGCGCCGATGCCCGCCCCCACGGCAATCACGACACAAACAACCCCAGACTACCGGGTTAATCCATCGATTTGCTAAGGCTGAGTCATGTGGACTATGTCACAGCGGGGTCCAGATCACGGCAGGGTCCAGGTCACGGCAGGGTCTAGTCGAGCACCAGGCCCTTGCCGCGGCCACGCGCAAGCATCACAGGGTGGATCTCGCCGAAGCCCCGGACATTCTCTGATTTTTGGGGAACCAGTACAAACCGGTCATCTTGTCCCAGGGCAGCTGCGGTCATCGCATCAACCAGCACGGTGCCGGGCTGGGCCAGTGTGGTGAGGCGGGCCGCCAAGTTCACAGTGGGACCATAAATGTCGCCAAGCCGCGAAAGGATCCGGCCCCACACCATGGATACACGGCATTGCGGCAGGATTTCATCCTCGGTGAAGGCTTGCGCCAGCGCCAATGAAATCTCTGCGCCGGCAGCAGGCGTCTCGGCGATATACAGGACTTCGTCGCCCACGGTCTTGACCAGGCGGCCGCCACCCACGGAAATAATCTCGGCACACTTGTTCTCGAAGCGCTGCACCAGCTGGGCCAACGTTTTCTCGTTCATGCGGCGCGAGAGGCTGGTGTAGGACACCAGGTCCGCGAAACCGACGGCGCGGGCCAAGGGCAGCGGTGAATCGTCCTCGTCGCCTTCGCGCCCCTCTTCGCTTGCCTGCAATCCGGCTTCGGCCCGAACTGCCAGCCGCTGGACGCCCGCATTGAGCTGGCGGCGGTAGGAGTAGACCAGGATTTCTTCCAGGGAATCCACCAAGGACGGCAGACGCCCCACAAGCTGCTTACGGGCCACGGCATCAGGAATCCCCTGCTCGGAGACCATGTCCTCCACCAAGGCTTCAATCTGCCAGACCACCATGCGGTCCGTCATCTGGCCAATGGAACGTGTCACTGAGATGGCCGCTTCTTCGGTCAGCAGGCCTGCCCGGACCAGGTCCAGAATGCTGGACAAGGCTGCTTGGTCGCGCTCGGTAAAAGCAACGTCCTCATCGCCGAAGTTGGGGAAGCCCAGCGCGCGCCAAATTTTCCGCGCGGACAGGATGGACACACCGGCGCCTGCGGCAACTTCGCGGCGACGCAGCTTGCGTTCGCCACCCAGAAGCTTTGACTCAAGCGCCTTGATAGCCAGACGTTCGGCGGACATCACGCCAGTGGGCGGCCCGGTGGGTACCGGTGCGGGCGCGGCTTCGGTGTCCTCATCCACGGAAGGCTCGGGTACGGCGTCGAACTCCTGGTCCAGGTCCTCGCCGGACTGCTGATCCTCAACGCTCATCTCTTCCACCTTCTCTCAGCTCCCACGGCAATTCTTCAAAATCCCTCAGTACTTCACCCTCAAAAACCTCACCCTGCGGGAGTTCGTCCATGGCGTCAAGAATGAAGCCCCTGAACTTCCCAACCTCGGGAACGTCGGCCAGGACGGCCGTTCCGGAGTGCCCGGTATCCAAGGATATATTCCCTGAGTGCAATGTCCGCTGGATGAAGCTCTGATGGACCTCCACATGGCGGACCGTCATCAGGGACACCTGCCAGTCGCGACGCCGAAACATTCCGTATTTGGCAAGTATCCGCCGGCTCGTCAGGATGTACCGGGCGGAACGCCACCGCACCACCCTCCTAACGCTGTAAGCAATGAGCAGCCACGCGGCGAGCACCACTGCAGTTCCCATCAGCCACGGCGTCCATTCCACTGTAATGAATGGCGCAAGCCGCTGCGCATTTCCCTTGACTACCCAGGCACAGGCGTAGGCCGCCACAGCCGGAACCACAATGAAGGCCAGCACCGGGAAAAAGAGTGAGCGGGCCTGTTGACGCGTGATGGTGATGACCTGCTCCCCCGGAAGCAGCTCTTTACGCATAACCGCTTTCCGTGGCGCGCAAGTGCACCACATCCCCGGCCGTTATGACGTGCTCCCTGCCGCCGTGGTCCACCACCAGCAACGAGCCGTGCTCATCAAGGCGCGAGGCGTGCCCCACCAGCTCGTTGTCACCGGGCAAGTGGGCGCGCACTTCGCGGCCCAACGTCACCATGGCAGATTCCACCCGCTTGTGCAGGGACGGCCCACCTGCCAAGCCCGCGGCCGGGTCCCCTTCGGAATTGCAAAAACTGCGGTAAAGCCGGGCAAAACGCGAAAGATAGCTCTTCAGCAGCGCGGTGCGGTCCGTCGTCGTGGCTCCTTCCAAGGCGAGAGATGTTGCCGTGGGGACGGGCAACTCATCCTCGGCCAGGCTGACGTTGAGGCCTACGCCAAGGATCACGGCGGGAACGGACCCATCGGCCAGGGGCGTCATCTGCGCCAGAATGCCCGCCACCTTGCGGCCCTTAACCAGGACATCATTGGGCCATTTGATCTCGGCTGTTACGCCGGCGGTTTCCTGCAAGGCCTCGCGCAGGGCCACGGCCGCAAGAAGGGAAAGCCACGAGTAGCTCTGCGTCGGCACCGGCATGCCTTCTGCGGTGACAGGCCGAAGCACCATGGACACGGACACCGCGGAACGCTCCGGCGATTCCCACTGCCTGTCCAGCCGTCCGCGGGCAGCAGTCTGGTGTTCGGCAGTCAATACCGCGAGGTCTCCCCAGTTTTTCGGCTCCACCGTAACGGCCCGCACCAGGTCCTGGTTGGTGGACCCTGTGGATTCGACGATGGTCAACTGCGAAATGCCGGTGGCTGACAGGAATTCCGGCTGCAGCAGCGACTCACGGTCCAAGGTGGGCCGATTGCTCCCGGCGGAGGGGACCTGCGGTTCGCTGCTGTCTGACTGTTCGGCATCCATAGCTGAATCCTATCCAGTTGCGGCGCGCCCGGAACGGCGCCGGCCCTGAAATGCGTCTGGGAATCCGCCCAGAGAAATCTGCCCGGAGATTCGCCTAGAGAAAGATGTCCGGCACCAGGCGGTCCTCGGGCGCGCCAAGGCTGTACGGGGTGAAGTCTGATACTCCGGCAGCGCGAAGCACTTCCTCGTCTGTAAAGAACTTCCCGGTGGCGCCCGAGCCGGTCAGCACTGCGTGTGCGGCGTCGGCCATGATTTCCGGTCCACGTGCTGCTTGCACGATCTGCTGCCCACCGGGCATGTTCCGGATGGCTGCTGTGTCAATGAGGGTGCATGGCCAGAGCGAGTTCACTGATACTCCGTCGCCCTTCAGCTCTTCAGCGAGTCCCAAGGTAGTGAGGCTCATCCCGTACTTGGCCATGGTGTATGCCAGGTGCATCCCGGCCCATTTGGGATCCAGGTTGAGGGGCGGCGACAGCGTGAGAATGTGGCCGTGCGCAGATTCCCGCAGGGCCGGCAGGGCCAGCTTGGAGAGCAGGAACGTGCCACGGACATTGATGTCCTGCATGAGGTCATAGCGCTTCATGTCCACGGCGTCAGTGCGCGAAAGATCAATTGCGGAGGCATTGTTGACGACGACGTCGATCCCACCGAAACGCTCGACGGCGGCGGCCACCGCGGCAGCGACGTCGTCGTCATTGCGGACGTCCCCCACGAGCGGCAGGGCCTGGCCCCCTGCTTCCACCAGTTGTTCCGCGGCGGTAAAGACAGTGCCCTCGAGTTTGGGATGAGGATCGCCGGTCTTCGCCATGATCACAATGTTGGCGCCGTCGCGGGCTGCGCGGGTGGCGATGGCCAGTCCGATGCCGCGGCTGCCACCGGACATCAGGATGGTCCTGCCCTTGAGCGAAGCGGTGGCCACGTAGGGAGTCTCTGCCTGCGAAAGTGCGCTGGAAGCGTCGTTGCTTGAAGTCATGGGGACACTCTAGCCCAACTATGTTACTGACGGGTAACATAGCATTGGCTTTGGCTTGGACGCTGAAAATTGTAGGGTTTCTACAGCGGTTCGCGGCAAAGGCGTCACTAGACTGGCCATCGGGGCCTGTTCTTTGTACGGAAGCTACTTAACCGTGAACGAACTGTGCCAGCGAAAATCAGCTACAGAGCCGGAGACACTTGATGAGCCACGATCTGACAACGACAGCGGGAAAGATTGCCGACTTCCGCGACCGCCAGGCCCGTGCAGAGCAACCTTCCGGCCCGGAAGCGATTGAGAAGCAGCACGCACGCGGCAAGAACACGGCCCGCGAACGCATCGACCTCCTGGTTGACCCGGGGTCCTTCGTGGAGTTCGACGCCCTGGCAGTCCACCGTTCCACGGCCTTCGGCATGGAGAAGAAGAAGCCGCTCGGCGACGGCGTTGTCTCCGGATACGGCACAGTGGATGGCCGCCTGATCGCCATTTACAGCCAGGACTTCAGCGTCTACGGCGGTTCGCTGAGCCAGGTCAACGGCGAGAAAATCGTCAAGGTCCAGGAATTCGCACTGCGCAACGGCTGCCCGGTTGTGGGCATCAACGACGGCGGCGGTGCACGTATCCAGGAAGGCGTCGCCTCTCTGGCCATGTTCGCGGACATCTTCCGCAACAACGTCCACGCTTCCGGCGTTGTCCCCCAGATCTCCCTCATCATGGGACCTTGCGCCGGCGGCGCCGCCTACTCCCCGGCCCTCACCGACTACGTGGTGATGGTGGACAAGACCTCGCACATGTTCATCACCGGACCTGACGTCATCAAGACCGTCACCGGCGAAGACGTGGACATGGAAACACTCGGCGGTGCCCGGCAGCACAACGCCACTACCGGTACCTCCACCTACCTTGCCTCCGATGAAGCCGACGCGATCGAATTCGTCCGCGAGCTCCTGGATTTCCTCCCGTCCAACAACCTGTCCGAGGCCCCCGTGGTGGAGCACGACCAGGAACTGGAACTCAACGACGACGACCTCGCCCTGGATGGCCTGATCCCGGATTCCGCGAACCAGCCGTATGACATGCGTAAGGTCATCGAGCAGATCGTTGATGACGCCCATTTCCTGGAGATGCAGTCCTTGTACGCCCCCAACGTCATGATCGGCTACGGCCGCGTTGAGGGACACACCGTGGGCATCGTGGCCAACCAGCCCATGCAGTTCGCTGGAACACTGGACATTTCAGCGTCGGAAAAGGCCGCCCGCTTTGTGCGCCACTGCGATGCGTTCAACATCCCCATCATCACGCTGGTGGATGTCCCCGGCTTCCTGCCCGGCAAGGACCAGGAGTTCCAGGGCATCATCCGCCGCGGAGCCAAACTGCTCTACGCCTACGCAGAAGCCACTGTCCCCAAGCTCACCGTCATCACCCGCAAGGCTTACGGTGGCGCGTACATCGTGATGGGCTCCAAGAAGCTCGGAGCCGACCTCAACCTGGCGTGGCCCACAGCCCAGATCGGCGTCATGGGGGCCCAGGGTGCAGTGAACATCCTCTACCGCCGTGACCTCGCAGCGGTTGCCGAGGCCGGCGGCGACGTAGAGGCAAAGCGCGCCGAGATCATCCAGGGCTACGAGGAAGAACTCCTCAACCCGTACCAGGCAGCGCAACTGGGCTACGTGGACGCGGTGATCGCGCCGTCGGATACACGTATGCAGATTATCCGCGGACTCCGCGCCCTGCGGGACAAGCGCGCGAGCCTGCCCACCAAGAAGCACGGAAACATCCCGCTGTGAGCACGCCGAAGCACCGGGCTGATTCCGCGCCTGATCAGGTACCCGCAGAAGCAGCCGCTGCGCCGCTGTTTTCGGTGGTCAAGGGCGAACCGACGGCCGAAGAGCTCGCGGCGATTGCCGCCGTCGTGGTGTCTCTCGGTGCGCCCCAGGAAGCGGCGGCGTCCAAGCCGAACGTCCGGCATTGGGTGCGTCGCCAGCAATTGCGTCTGGACCCGACCCCGGGTCCTGGCGCATGGAAGCGCAGCCGCGGCTGATTTTTCTCGTGCGTAGATAGTTCAACAACCCTTTCACGTAAGCGGTCTCGCGGCTAGGCTCTGTGGGTGACTACTGCAAACACTCCTGTACGCCCGAAGTCCGCCATCGATGCCGTCGCTGACGCGTACACAGAAAAGTTGATCGAACTCAATCCCAGTTTCGCCACCACGCTGGGCTTGCCGGGACATGAAACCGAATACCAGGACTACTCCCCTGCCGGTGCCGAGGCCCATGCGGAGGCCACAAAGTTAGCCTTGGATGCCCTGGCTGGCCTTGAGCCGTCCGATGATGTGGACGCTGTCACCCTCGACGCCATGCGCGAGCGGCTGGGCCTGGAACTGGAGATCCACGAGTCCGGTTGGGATGCGGCAGACCTCAACAACATCGCCTCCCCGGCGCAGGACATCCGCGCCATCTTCGACCTCATGCCCACGGACACGGTTGAACAGTGGGAGCACATTGCGGGCCGCGCCGCCAACGTTCCCGGGGCTGTTGAGGGGTACATCGCTTCCCTTCGCTCGGCTGCTGCCGAAGGAAAAGTGGCCGCAGCCCGGCAGGTCCGGATTGTGATCGAGCAGACCGGCCGCTACGCCGCAGAGGACGGCTTCTTCGCCAAGATGGCTTCATCGGCCGCCGTTGGTGGTTCGCCGCTGCCCGCCGAGGTTCAGGACAGGCTCGACGCTGGTACCGCAGCCGCGCGCTCAGCGTACAGCGCTTTGGGCGACTTCCTCCGGGACGAATTGTTGCCCGCAGCCCCCGAAAAAGACGCCGTGGGGCGCGAACGCTACGCGCTGGCATCCCGTTCATTTGTTGGCGCCGAAGTGGATCTCGAGGAAACCTACGCGTGGGGTGTCCAGGAGCTTGAACGGCTTATCGGTGAGCAGGAAAAGGTCGCGGCGCAGATCAAGCCCGGCGCATCCATTGAAGAAGCCAAGGCCATCCTCAACAACGACCCCGCACGCCAGATCAAGGGCACCGACGCCCTGAAAGCCTGGATGCAGGAACTCTCCGACCGTGCCGTCTCGGAGCTGGCCGATGTCCACTTCGATATCCCCGATGTCATGAAGACCCTTGAGTGCATGATCGCTCCCACCGACGAGGGCGGCATCTACTACACCGGCCCCTCTGACGACTTCTCCCGCCCCGGCCGCATGTGGTGGTCCGTACCGGCCGGTGAAGACACCTTCACCACCTGGTCCGAAACCACCACCGTGTTCCACGAAGGCGTCCCCGGCCACCACCTCCAGGTTGCCACCGCTACGTACCGGCGCGAACTTCTCAATAATTGGCGGCGGAACGTCTGCTGGGTCTCGGGCCATGGTGAAGGCTGGGCGCTCTACGCCGAGCAGCTCATGCTGGAACTGGGCTACCTCAAGGACCCGGGTGACCACATGGGCATGCTGGATGGCCAGCGAATGCGGGCAGCCCGCGTAGTGTTCGACATCGGCGTCCACCTGGAGCTCCCCGTCCCCGAACGCTGGGGCACCGGCGCTTGGACACCGGAGAAGGGCTTCGACTTCCTCAAGGCCAACCTCGACATCAGCGAAGGCCAGCTCCAGTTCGAATTCACCCGCTACCTGGGCTGGCCGGGACAGGCGCCGTCCTACAAGGTGGGGCAGCGTCTGTGGGAGCAGATCCGTGCCGAGCTTGAATCCCGTGAAGGTTTCGATCTCAAGTCCTTCCACAGCAGAGCGTTGAACATCGGCTCTGTGGGCTTGGACGTTCTCCGGCGGGCGTTGCTGGGCTAGAAAGTTGCTGCGCGCGACGGGCTCCAGTTCCCTCCGTGCGCACCCCTTCGGCGCTAGGGTCGCACCCGTTCCCGCGTTTCGCACCAGAGGTTACGGGTGCGATCCGCGGGAAAGGGTGCGCCAGCGGGGGAAAGGCTCGCAACGCACTCGAGATGATCGCCACACTGTTTCCGGGAATAACTTCACAAAAACCCGCGCGGGGCCCGCAATTTAGCGGCTCACAATCGAGAACAGCACAGGGGGCGACGTAACATTTCTCAACGTTCGTTCGCTATGTTATTTGCGATGCACCTAACGTGTTCCGGTGAGCACCTCAACCAACACTTCCCCAGCAGCTGGCAAGACCGGCTTCCGGCTCCCCAAGTGGGCCGGTTCCTTCGGCGTCCAGATCATCGCAGCCCTCATCATCGGCCTGGTCCTCGGCCTCATCGCCAAGTACACGGGCAGCACCAAGACGGCCCCCAACGGCCTCGGCGCTACTCTCCAGACCATTGGTTCCAGCTACGTCTCGTTGCTGCAGACCGCCGTCGTTCCTTTGATTTTCACCGCTGTGGTGAGCTCCATCGCGAACCTGCGTCAGGTCTCCAACGCCGCCCGATTGGCATGGAACACACTGCTCTGGTTCGCGATCACCTCACTGGTCTCGGTGCTGATCGGTATCGGCCTGGGCGTACTCCTGCAGCCCGGCGCAGCAACCGGCATCACCGAGGAAGCGAAGTACGCCGGTAAGACCGGCGACTGGTGGGCCTTCCTGATCGGCCTGTTCCCCAAGAACTTCCTGGGTCTTGGCGCCAGCTCCACCGTTACTGAGAGCGCCAATGCTGCCACCACCGTCAGCACTGCCGTCAACTTCAACGTGCTGCAGATTCTGGTGATCGCCATCGCCATCGGCGTTGCGGCCCTCAAAGTGGGCAAGCAGGCCGAAGCCTTCCTGACGTTCAACGCTTCCGCGCTTGCAGTCATCCAGAAGGTCCTGTGGTGGATCATCCGCATCGCCCCGCTGGGCACCATCGGCCTCATCGGTAACGCTGTTGCGATCTACGGTTGGGACACCATCGGATCCCTGGGCAAGTTCACGGCTGCCATCTACATCGGCCTGGCCTTGGTGCTCTTCGTCCTCTACCCGATCCTGGTCCGCGTCCACGGCCTGTCCGTCAAGCAGTACTTCTCCGGTGTTTGGCCGGCAGTGCAGCTTGCCTTCGTTTCCCGCTCCTCCATTGGCACGCTGCCGCTCACGCAGCGCGTCACTGAACGGAACCTGGGCGTCCCCTCCGGCTACGCTTCCTTCGCCGTGCCGCTGGGCGCTACCACCAAGATGGACGGCTGCGCAGCCATCTACCCGGCCATCGCAGCGATCTTCGTGGCCCAGTTCTTCGGCATCAACCTCGACTTCAGCCAGTACCTGCTGATCGTGCTGGTCTCCGTCCTCGGTTCCGCAGCCACGGCGGGCACCACCGGTGCCGTGGTCATGCTCACCCTGACGCTGTCCACGCTGGGACTTCCGCTTGCCGGCGTCGGGCTCCTGCTGGCGATCGACCCCATCCTGGACATGGGCCGCACGGCCGTTAACGTGGCAGGCCAGGCACTGGTCCCCGCCATTGTGGCGAAGCGCCAAGGCATCCTGGACGAGTCGTTGTACAACGCGCCCCGCAACGGTGCTGCGTTCGCTGACGAATACGCAGCCGACAAGGCAGCAGCAGAAAGCAACGAGCGCGAACTGGCTGATTCGAAGGCCTAAGCCTCGGCCTCTGGACACGGCGCAAATCCCCCGGGGAGTTCTCCCCGGGGGATTTCCCTGTTTAAGTGACTAAAGCTGGATAGGCTCAGACCATGCTGATCGTCACCTCCAATGAAATCCCAGGCCACCGCATTGACGCCGTCTTCGGCGAAGTCATGGGCCTCACTGTCCGCTCCCGTGATATTGGCTCGCAAATGCTGGCCGGTTTCCGATCCCTCGGCGGCGGAGAGCTGCCCGAGATGACCAAGGCACTCTACGAAAGCCGCCAGGAAGTCATGGCGCGCATGGTCAACGAAGCGCAGCAGCGCGGCGCCAACGCCATCGTCGCCATGCGTTTCGACACCTCAGAGATGGGCACCAACTGGACCGAAGTCTGCGCCTATGGAACCGCGGTGTACGTCCTGCCGCTGGGTGAGGGCGAACCGGGCGCCACAGGGCAATCCGTTTACTTGACCAAGACGGCCGCGGAGCAGAACTCCCGGCCGGCGCAGCCTGCTCCAACCCACCCCGCTCCCCCGGCACAACCGCAGCAGCCCACTCCGCCCGCGCCCCCGCAGCAGTTCTAAGCCCAGGCACACCCATCCGAGTCCCGTTCTTGTTCGTTTCGTCACCCTCTAGGCGGTGAGAGAAGCAAGCGAGGGCGGGATTTTTACTACCCAGAACAGCTCAAAATTGCGCACAGTGCAAACTTGCACTTAGTGTAAGTATGTGACCCAAACCAGTAGCCAGGATGCCACTGCGGAGTCGCTTACCCTTGCAGAGACCAGCGCCCCGTCACGGCGTGAGCTCAACAAGGCGGCCACCCGCAGCTCTATCGCGTCCGCAGCCTTGGACCTCCTGCGCAGCAACGGGCCCGGCAACTTCACCGTGGAGGACATCGCAGCCACCGCGGGTGTCTCGCGGCGAACTTTCTTCAATTACTTCCCTAGCCTCGAAGCAGCGCTGGCCTCCGTAGCCGATGGCTTCATGGACCACGCACTGGAGCAGTTCCGGCTGCGTCCCGCAGAGGAGTCGATCCTAGAATCCGCCCAGGCAGCCCTCATGGCGCTGGCCGATCCAATGTCCGTGGCACCCATGGCCGAGCTGTTCAGCCTGACGCAGGACAACCGCCAGCTTGCACGCTCCGAGCTTGAAGCCTGGGAGCACTGCACAGCGCAGATCATTGACGCCGCCCGCAGCAGGTTGGGCGAAGGCATCAGTGAGCTCTACCTCCATGCGTTGGCCGGCTCCGTCATCTCCTGCGGCAAAGCGGCAATGACCGTCTGGTTCATCGAACGCGGCCCCGACCTCTCCGCGGAATCCCTCGCGGTCCTTCGCCAGCACCTCATCGATGCGATGGGCCTTCTCGGCGCCGGCTTCGCGCCGCCGTCGAACGCTTTCTCCACAGCGACAACAGCCTCCCCCTCCGTTCCAACCACCAAAGATCGGTTCTGACATGGCCTCGTTCCTCTACCGTCTCGGCAAGTTTTCGTATCGCCGCCGCTGGCTCGTCATCTCCATATGGCTGGCCGTCATGGTGGCAGTAGGCGGCTCTGCCGCAGCATTCCACGGCACCATGTCCAACAACTTCACCATCCCTGGCACCGAAACCCAGCAGATGGCGGACAAGCTCAAGGAAGCCCTTCCTGATTCATCGGGCGGCTCGGCCAGCGTGGTTTTCGACGCCGGAGATGCCGGTTTCGATCAAGCCAAGAAGGACGCGGTTGCGGCCGCGCTCACTAAACTGGAAGCCATGCCTGACGTTCAGGGCACGGTGAACCCGTTCACCACGCAGGAGCAACTGGACACGTCCGCTGGCGAGATCGCGGCCGGCGAAGCGAAGGCCGCAGAAGGCAAGGCCCAGCTGGACGCCTCCCGGGCGCAGCTGGAAGCGGGCGAGGCACAACTCACCGGGGTTGAACAGCAGCTCGCCGCCTCAGGCCTCACCCCCGCCCAGATTGACGCCCAACTGGCACCGCAGCGCGCCGAACTTGCTGCCAATAAGGAAAAGCTCGACGCCGGAGCCAAGGAGGCCGCCGATGGCGCCGCCACGCTGGCTCTTGGCAAGCGACAGCTCGAAGCATCAGAGGGGCTCCGTTTCGTTTCCAGTGACAACAAAGCCGCTGTAGCGCAGGTCCAGTTCAAGACCTCTATCAACGCCGTTGATCCCGCTGTCCGCGAAGAAGTCCAAGAGATCGTCCACGGAGTCTCCTCCGCTGGCGTCACTGCCTACGCCAGTAAGGAAATCACCGAGGACGTCTCGGAGATCTTCGGCATCGCAGAAATTGTGGGTGTTGCTGTTGCGGCCTTGGTCCTGATCCTCATGCTTGGCACGCTCATCGCGGCAGGCTTGCCGCTCCTCATGGCTCTCATCGGCGTCGCCGTGGGCGTGGGCGGAACGTTCGCGCTCACCAGTGTGATCGACATGAGCTCCATCTCCCCCATGCTTGCCCTGATGCTGGGCCTCGCCGTGGGCATCGACTACTCGCTGTTCATCGTCAACCGCCACCGGACACAGCTCCTGGCCGGAATGGACGCCGAAGAATCCGCAGCCCTGGCCACCGGCACCTCCGGCAACGCCGTGCTGTTCGCGGGACTCACCGTTATCATCGCTTTGGCAGCATTGGTTGTTCCGGGATTGCCGTTCCTCGCGGTCATGGGTGTTGCTGCCGCAGCGACAGTTGCAGTGGCCGTCGTCGTGGCTTTGACCTTGACGCCGGCTGTCTTGGCGCTGATCGGCCGCAGGCTGATTTCCAAGCGCGCCTGGGCCAAGGCCGCCAAGCACAACGCCGAACCTGGCCATGAAGCCGCCGATCGCGAACTCGAAGAGAAGCGCAGCAGCGGCGGCTGGGGAGGCATGGTCACGCGTCACCCGTGGGTTGCCTTGATCCTCAGCGTGGTCCTTCTCGGGGCCGTTGCGCTACCGGCTTCCCAGCTGCGGTTGGCATTGCCCGACGGCGGATCCGAGCCTGTCGACTCGCAGGCCTTCAAGGCCTACGACCTCACCCGCAGCAGCTTTGGTGAAGGCGTTACCGGACCGATCGTCGTCGTCGGCGAATTCCCCGAAGGCCTCAGCGAGAATGACGCCAAGAACAAGCAGTTCGACGTCGCGGATCAGCTCCGCAGCGTAGAGAACGTCATCGCCGCAGTGCCCATTGCCCTGAGCGAAGATCGCCGCACGGCCGTCTTCCAGGTCATTCCGAAGGAAGGCCCCGCCAGTGCCGGCACTGTGCAGGTAGTGGCAGACCTCCGCGCCAAGGGCGCCACAATCGAGGACGACCTGGGCGTGACCATCGGCCTGACGGGCCAAACCGCAGGCAACATCGATGTCTCCAACAAGCTCGGCGCAGCACTGCCGCCGTATCTGGCGATCGTGGTGGGGCTCTCCCTGCTGCTGTTGCTGTTGGTGTTCCGTTCGATCGTGGTGCCGCTGTTGGCTACTGGTGGCTTCCTGCTCTCGCTGGCCGCAGCATTCGGCGCCGTCGTTGCCGTGTATCAGTGGGGCTGGCTGGGCGGCGTCTTCGATGTCGCCAACCCGGGCGCGGTGCTGAGCTTCCTGCCCATCATCCTGATCGGTGTGCTGTTCGGCCTCGCGATGGACTACCAGGTGTTCATTACGTCCGGCATGAGGGAGTCCTTCATGCACGGTGAGTCCGCCAAACATGCCGTCCGGTCCGGGTTCAGCCACGCCGCAGCAGTAGTCACCGCAGCCGCGATCATCATGGTCAGCGTGTTCTCCGGCTTCATCTTCAGCCACCTCACCATGGTCCGGCCGCTCGGCTTCGCGATGGCGTTCGGCGTCCTGATTGATGCCTTCGTGGTGCGCATGACCATTGTCCCCGCCGTCATGTACCTGCTGGGCGAGAAGGCCTGGTGGCTTCCCAAGTGGCTGGAACGCATCCTTCCGGATGTGGACGTCGAAGGCGCAAAGCTGAACCGTAGCGACCGTTCGAAGGCCGGAACCGAGGAACTGGTCCACTAACGCTCTCTCACCAAATCGCCCAAAAGCACCAACGCTCTCTCACTTGCCTCACGCAAGTGAGAGAGCGTCGGCGTTTAAGGGGCGATTGGTGAGAGAGCGTCGTATTAGGCTGGGAGGCGTGACCCGATTGATCCTCGCCTCCCAGTCCCCCGCCCGAACCAAACTCCTCACCGAGGCGGGCATCCACCATGACGTCCTGGTCTCGGATGTGGACGAGGATGCAGTGCAGGCCAAATACGGTGTAACCGATGCCCATGACACCGCCCTGCTGCTGGCCCGGGCCAAAGCCGAAGCAGTTGCCGCGCTCCCCGAGTCCGACGGCGCGCTGGTGATCGGTTGCGATTCCGTCTTCGAGTTCGACGGTGAGTCCCATGGCAAGCCCTACACTGCAGAGGTCGCCCGGGAGCGGATGCTGCGCATGAGCGGATCGCAGGGAGTGCTCCACACAGGACACTGGTTGGTGGACTGCCGGGACACCGCCGCTGACGCAGACGAGGACGCAGCGGAGGACGGCCAGACCCCGGAGGGCACCGGCGCCACCGTCGGAGCCGTTTCCTCCGCCGAAGTCCATTTCTCCCAGATGAGCTCACGGGAAATCGACGCCTACATCGCTACCGGAGAACCCTTGCACTGCGCGGGCTCCTTCACCATCGACGGCTTGGGTGGGGCCTTCATCCGCAAGGTCGACGGCGACCCGCACGCCGTCGTCGGGCTTTCCATCTCCACTCTCAGGGACCTGCTGGTCCACGCGAACGTGGGTATCACCGAGCTGTGGGACGCGGACGAGGAGTAGAAGCCTTTTGTAGCAACCCTACAAAGGAACATCGCCTCACACACGGAATCCCCCATCAATATGGGCGGAACCCTCACAATCACGCTAGGCTCCCTGAAGGACAGAAGGAGTCAACAACTTGTCAGCTAACCCGGCGCAGCCCATTTCCAGCCCTCTTACCAAGGTCTTGATTGCCAACCGCGGCGAAATCGCGGTCCGCATCATCCGAGCCGCCCGGGACGAAGGCATTGCCTCCGTAGCGGTCTATGCAGACCCTGACCGTGACGCACTCCATGTCCGCCTTGCCGATGAAGCCTACGCGTTGGGTGGCAACACCGCCGCTGAGTCGTACCTCGTGATGGACAAGATCATCGACGTCGCCAAGCAGTCCGGCGCTGACGGGATCCACCCCGGTTATGGCTTCCTGGCCGAGAATGCCGAATTCGCTGCAAAGGTCATTGAGGCCGGCATCACCTGGATCGGCCCCTCACCCGAGGCCATCTCCGCCTTGGGAGACAAGGTCCAGGCCCGCCACATTGCCGAGAAGGTAGGCGCTCCCCTGGTTCCGGGCACGGCTGACCCGGTCCAGAACGCGGACGAGATCCTGAAGTTTGCCGAGGAATTCGGGCTTCCTGTCGCCATCAAGGCTGCCTTCGGCGGCGGCGGACGCGGCATCAAGGTGGCCCGCACCATGGACGAAATCCCTGAGTTGTACGAATCGGCAGTTCGCGAAGCCGTAGCAGCCTTCGGCCGCGGCGAGTGCTTCATCGAGCGCTTCCTCGACGCTCCCCGCCACGTCGAGACCCAGTGCCTTGCCGACTCCTTCGGCAACGTGGTGGTCGTCTCCACCCGCGACTGCTCGCTGCAGCGCCGCAACCAGAAACTCGTGGAGGAAGCCCCGGCTCCTTACCTGAGTGAGGAGCAGGTAAAGCGCCTCTACGAGTCCTCCAAGGCCATCCTGAAGGAAGCCAATTACCTTGGCGCCGGCACGTGTGAGTTCCTGGTGGGCCAGGACGGCACCATCTCCTTCCTTGAGGTCAACACCCGCCTCCAGGTTGAGCACTGCGTTTCCGAGGAAGTCACAGGCATCGACCTGGTCCGCGAGCAGTTCCGCATCGCCCGCGGCGAAGCACTGGGCTACGACGACCCCGAGGTCCGCGGCCACTCCTTCGAGTTCCGCATCACGGGTGAAGATCCGGGCCGCAACTTCATGCCCGCTCCGGGCACCATCAGCACCTTGAAGAACCCGACGGGGCCCGGCATCCGGATCGACTCCGGCGTGGAGCAGGGCGACGTCATCAGCGGCAACTTCGACTCCATGCTCTCCAAGCTGATCGTTACCGGCGCTACCCGTGAGCAGGCACTCCAGCGTTCACGCCGAGCCCTGGAAGAGATGGTGGTTGAAGGCATCCCCACCGTCATCCCGTTCGACCTCGCAGTGGTTACCGACCCCGATTTCGCACCGGCCGAAGGACCGTTCAAGGTTCACACGCGCTGGATCGAGACCGAGTTCGTCAACAGCATCCCGGCGTGGTCGGCGGCAGGCACCGCTGAAACGCCCGACGCCGGTGAGCGCCAGCGCGTCGTCGTCGAGGTTGGCGGCAAGCGCCTTGAAGTCGTCCTGCCGTCAGGCCTGGGCGGCAGTGTCGCTGCTGTTTCCAGCGGTTCCGGCGCCAAGTCCGGCAAGTCCAAGAAGCGCTCCCGCTCGGCCGGCGCCACGGCTGCTGCAGCTGGCGGCAATGCGTTGACCTCCCCCATGCAGGGAACCATCGTCAAGGTGGCAGCCGCTGAAGGTGATGTTGTGGCTGAAGGCGACCTGATCGTGGTGCTCGAGGCCATGAAGATGGAGCAGCCCCTCACCGCCCACAAGGCCGGCACCGTGCGTGGCCTGGTTGCCGCTGCTGGTGAGACCGTTGCCGCCGGCGCGGTCATCGCCACCATCGAGGACTAACGCAAAGAACCTCTTAACGACGTCGGCCCCGCACCGTTTGGTGCGGGGCCGACGTCGTAGTTGAGCTACTTAGGCGACGTTGTTTTCGTAGTCCATGTCCTTGGTTTCGCGGGTCAACCAGAGAGCGATAAACGTCACCACAGCGGCGGCGGCCATGTAGGCGCCCACCAGCCAGGTGCTGCCGTTCGCCGCCGACCACAGGGCGATGGCAACGAAGGAGGCCGGTGCCGCTCCGATCATCGACGACAGGTTGTAGGCCACGGCAGACCCTGTGTACCGGACGTTCGCAGGGAACAGCTCCGGCAGGATGGCGGCCATGGGACCGAAGGTCAGGCCCATAAGCGTGAAGCCCACAATGAGGCCCACCATCGCCGCTGCCTGGCCTGGACCGAACATGGTGAACCAGAGCGCACCGAAGACGAAGATGCCGGCAGTGACGCCCAGCAGGAACTTCCGGCGGCCCCACTTCTCAGCCAGCGGCCCGGAGACCACGGTGAAGATACCGAAGAAGACGACGCCGATGATCAGCATCCAGAGGAAGTCGGACCGTGTGATGCCCAACCCGGGGACGAACGCCGCGATTTGGTCTGCCGTCATGGGCTTGCCGGCCTTTTCAGCAGCCGCCTGCGCACCGGCCAGGGTGGGCTTGGTGCCGTAGGACAGGGTGAACGTGGTCATGATGTAGAAGAGCACGTAGGTGGCAAACATGATGAAGGTACCTGCCACAACAGGGCGCCAGTGGCTCTTGAGGGTTGCCGCGAGGGGAACTTTCTGGACCTTTTCCTGCTCGATGACCTTGGTGAAGGATGCGCTCTCCACCAGCTTCAGGCGTACGTACAGTCCCACGATGACCAGTACGGCGCTGAGGATGAACGGAACGCGCCAGCCCCAGGCCAGGAATTCCTCGGCACTGAGGGCCACGTTCATCCAGATAAAGATCACGTTGGCGATGATGAAGCCGATGGGAGCACCCAACTGCGGGAAAGTTCCATAAATGGCGCGCTTGCCTTCCGGGGCGTTCTCCGTGGCCAGCAGGGCTGCACCGGACCATTCTCCGCCCAAGGCGAGGCCTTGGAAGAATCGCAGGATCACCAACATGATCGGGGCAAGGATGGCCCATCCTGCCATGGAGGCCGTGGGCAGGAGTCCAATGAGGAACGTCGCAATACCCATGGTCAGCAGCGAAGCAACCAGGGTGCCCTTGCGGCCGATCTTGTCACCGAAGTGGCCAAAGACCACGGCGCCGATGGGACGCGCGAAGAAGGCAACACCAAAGATGGCGAACGCACTGAGGAGAGCATTGATGTCAGTGGCGTCGGGGAAGAAAAGCTTTGGGAAGACGAGTACCGACGCGGTGGCATAGGCGTAGAAGTCGTAGAACTCGATCGTCGTGCCGATCAGGCTCGCGAAGATCACCTTGCCCCGCGAGTTCACCGGCTTGGTGGACTCGCCTTCCTTGGATGGTGCGGTGGAAGACATGTGTTTGCAGCTTTCGTTCACGCCGGCCGATGCCCCAGGAGCCTACCCGGCGAAGGAATATTCGAGAGTTCAATAATAGTTCCGGCTGTCCATTGACTGGACAACCAAGTCCAACATGCGGACGTACAGGAAAATCTCACCCTGTGGTCCGGGCCACATTACCTCACCAAGGCCTCACGCGCCGGTGACCCCTCCGATAGGGAAATGTCACAGGCCGTTTACAAACCGCGCCCGTCCTCGAAATGCGTGAAACCTACCTTGGAATAACAACGTCCCCCACCAAGGAGGCACTCCGTGACTGTTGACCGCACTGCAGATGAACTGGCCCCCGTCCAGTCCACTGCCACCGCCGCCCCCGCCCTTGAGCACCGCCCCGGCCGCTGGATTGCCAACTGGGATGCCGAAGACAAGGGCCAGTGGGAAGCCGAAGGCCGGTCCATCGCCAAACGCAATCTTTACTGGTCGATCTTCGCCGAATTCCTGGGCTTCGTCGTGTGGCAGCTATGGTCCATCGTGGTGGTCCAGCTCCCCGCCGCAGGCTTCAAGTTCGATACCAACCAGATCTTCTGGCTCATCTCCATCCCAAGTCTCGTGGGCGCAACGCTCCGTATCCCCTACACCTTCATGGTTCCCAAGTTCGGTGGCCGGAACTGGACCATCGTCTCGGCCCTTCTGCTGCTGATCCCCACCACCGGCCTGGCCCTCTGTGTCTCCAATCCGGAGACGCCGTTCGGTGTCATGCTCCTCATGGCCGCACTGGCCGGCTTTGGCGGCGGCAACTTCGCCAGCTCGATGGCCAACATCACCTTCTTCTACCCTGCCAGGGAAAAGGGGTGGGCGCTGGGCCTGAACGCCGCGGGCGGAAACCTGGGTGCCGCCGTCGCCCAGCTTGTTGTTCCCATTGCCATCACCCTCCTGGCTGCCGGCACCGTCAACCTTCCGATGGCGGGCGTCATCTGGATTCCGCTGATCATCATTGCGGCCTTCGGTGCCTACAAGTACATGAACAACCTCACCAGCGCCAAGGGCGATGTGGCCGGTTCCCTGGCCGCCCTCAAAGAACCGCACCTCTGGATCATGGCGTTCCTCTACATTGGAACGTTCGGTTCGTTCATCGGCTTCGCGGGTGTCTTCCCCAAGCTGATCAAGGACTACTTCCCGGACTTCTCCTCCATCCACGTCGGTGCTGTGGCGTTGTCCCTGGCCTTCCTTGGCCCGCTGGTTGGATCCCTGGCCCGTCCCTACGGTGGACGCATGGCCGACCGCATGGGCGGGGCACGCATGACCATTGCCTCGTTCGCCTCCATGGCGGTTATCACGCTGACCATGATCTGGACCCTGCCGCTGAAGAACTTCTGGCTCTTCCTTACCTTGTTCCTGCTGCTCTTCCTGGCCAGTGGCTTCGGAAACGGTGCCACGTACCGGATGATCCCGGTCATCTTCGCAACGTCCAGCCGGGCAGCCCGCTCCGGGGCGCCCAGCGCCACCACGGCAAGGCTCGCCTCCTCCTCACTGGGCCTGATCTCCGCGATCGGCGCCTACGGCGGATTCGTCATCCCGCAGGTACTCAACGCCTCCAACACGGCCAGCGGCTCCTACACCCCGGCGTTCTACGGCTTCGTGGGAGCCTATGTCCTGATGCTCACCGTCTGCTGGATCTTTTACATCCGCCCAGCCCGGCAGCGCAACACGATCGGACACATCTAGATGCCCAACGGCGCCGATACCCACTGCCCTTACTGCGCGCTCCAGTGCGCCATGACACTGACCCCTGCTTCCCCTGCAATTCAAGGGACAGCGGCAGCGCCGGCAACTGAGGCAGCACCCGCCGTACCCCTGGAAGTTTCGGGGCGCGAGTTCCCCACCAACCGGGGCGGGCTGTGCCGCAAGGGCTGGACATCGGCGTCGTTGTTGCGTCATAACGGCAGGGTCACCGAGCCAATGCTCAAAGGATCCGACGGCGTCCACCAGCCCATCTCCTGGGACCAGGCGCTCATGCTTATCACGGCCGCGGTCAAGGACACGCAGCAGCAGTACGGGGATGACGCCGTGGGAGTGTTTGGCGGCGGTGGCCTCACCAATGAGAAGGCGTACCTGCTGGGGAAGTTCGCCCGGCTGGCCCTTCGCACTTCGCGGATCGACTACAACGGCCGCTTCTGCATGTCATCCGCGGCAGCAGCCGGCAACCGCGCCTTCGGCGTGGACCGCGGCCTCCCCTTCCCCGTCACGGACCTGGACACCGCGTCCGTGATCCTCATGCTCGGCTCCAACGTTGCCGAGACCATGCCGCCGTTCGTCCAGCACCTGCAGGGCGCCCGCGACGCCGGCGGGCTGATCGTGGTGGACCCCCGCCGCTCGGCTACTGCTGCGTTCACGTCCGACGGCGGTGGCCTCCACTTGCAGCCCACGCCCGGCACCGATTTGGCGCTTCTTTTGGGGATCAGCCACGTGGTGGTCCACGAAGGACTCTCCGACGCCTCGTACATCGAGAAGAACACGTCCGGATACGCCGCCGTGGTCCGCAGCCTGTCGTCGTTCTGGCCGGAGCGCGTCCAGTCCATCACCGGCGTTCCGGCCACCCTCGTCCGCGAGACAGCCCGACGCTTGGCCGAAGGCGCCCGCGCAGGTGGCAGCTACATCCTTAGCGGCCGTGGGGTGGAGCAGCACGTGGACGGCACGGACACCGCCACTGCGGCGATCAACCTCAGCCTCCTCTTGGGCCTGCCCGGCTCGGCCCGCAGCGGCTACGGCACGCTCACTGGCCAAGGCAACGGACAAGGCGGGCGCGAGCACGGCCAGAAAGCCGACCAGCTCCCCGGCTACCGCAAGATCACCGACCCCGCCGCCCGCGCCCACGTCGCTGGAGTATGGGGAATCGACGAGTCGCTGATCCCCGGACCCGGCCTCCCCGCCGTCGAACTTCTCAAGTCTCTGGGACAGCCCGACGGCGTCCGTTGCCTTTTCGTCCACGGCGCCAATGTGGTGGTGTCGGCGCCGGACACCAACGCGGTCATCCAGGGTCTCCGCAGCCTGGACTTCCTGGTAGTTTGCGACTTCTTCATGTCCGAGACCGCCGCCGAAGCCGACCTGGTTCTGCCGGTCACCCAGTGGGCCGAGGAAGAGGGGACGCTGACCAACCTTGAGGGCCGCGTGATCCGTCGCCGGCGCGCGCTGACGCCACCCCCGGGGGTCCGCAGCGAGTTGTGGCTCATGGCCCGCTTGGCAGAGATGTTAGGGGCTCCTTCTACGTTCAGTGATGACCCCGAGACCGTGTTCGAGGAGCTCCGCCTGGCCTCTGCCGGCGGCCTGGCCGATTACTCAGGCATCGATTACGCCATGCTGGACCGGGGCGAAGCTGCTTACTGGCCCTACCCTGTGGGCAGCACCGGTACGCCCCGGCTCTTTTCCGACGGCTTCGCCCACGCTGACGGCCGCGCCGTGATGGTTCCAGTCACTCCGTCCAAACGGGCCGTACGTTCCTTCGCCGACGACTCCCTGGCCCTGGCCACTGGCCGGCTGCTGGAGCATTACCAATCCGGCGCTCAGACCCGACGGGTGAGCGAACTGCTGGCGTCCCAGCCGCAGGCCCGTCTCCTCATCCACCCCGGAACTGCGGCTTCGCGCGGCATTTCCGACGGCGACTACGCCATGGTCACCAACGAGCGCGGCGAGGTCCTGTGCCGTGCGGAGCTCAGCACCACAGTCCGCCCTGACACGGTCTTCCTGCCGTTCCACTTCCCTGGCCAGGAAAACGCCAACCGTCTCACGGAAGCGGCTACAGATCCCATTTCCGGCATGCCGGAGTTCAAGACCAGCCGGGTGTGGGTCCGGAAGGCCGCTGCGACACAGGGCGCGCCTTCCGTTCCCGAACGGTTCGGGATGCCAGTGCACGTCAAGGAGGCTTCATGAGCGAGCGAATTGTTGTTGTTGGATTCGGGCCGGTCGCTGCCCGCCTCGTGGACGAATTGCTCCCCGCTGTCCGCACCGGGCTGGTGCAGTTGCTGGTGGTCGGCCAGGAGGCCGAAGCTGCCTATAACCGCGTGATGGTGGCTGAATTGGCCGTCGGCCGCACCACCGCCGAGGCTTTGGCGATGGCTGACGCTTCCGAGTTGGAGTCCGACGGCGTGCAGCTGCGGTTGGGCGTCAAGGTCAAGAGGATCGACCGTGCCCGCCAGAACGTCGTCCTATCGGACGGCAGCACCGAACACTATGACCGTCTGGTGTTCGCCACCGGATCCCGACCCGTGATTCCCAACCTCACCGGGCTCAACCCTGATCCTTCCGGGCCCGTCCTTCCGCCTGGCGTGACGGCACTGCGCGATCTCAAGGATGCCGCCGTGCTCCGTTCCGCCGTCGCTGACGGCAAGCGCGTGGTGGTGTTGGGTGGCGGCGTTTTGGGATTGGAAACGGCACTGGCCGCCTCGGAAGAAGGCGCGCAGACCACCGTAGTTCACAATGGGCCCTTTCCGCTGGGCCGCAGCATCGACCGTGGCAGCGGCTCCGTCCTCACCAACAGCTTGCGCGCGGGTGGCGTCCGGATGGCCGGCAACGCCCGTTCCACCGGCGTGGAGACGGCCGGACCTGGCGGCAGTTTCTCCGCCTTGCTGCTGGATGACGGCTCTGCAATCGACGGCGACCTCCTGGTGTTGTCCTGTGGCGTGCGGCCCAGGATCGAATTGGCGGAGGGCTGTGGCCTGCCTGTCGCGACCGGCATCCTGGTGGACCACCACCTCCGGACCTATCACGAGCCCCACATGTTCGCGATCGGCGACTGTGCTGAAGTGCGCTGCCCTGACGCTGCGTGCGTTGACTGCCGGAATGCCGGCGGTCCTTCCGGTCTGGTCGGTCCGGGCTGGCGGCAGGCCGAATGGCTGGCCGAGTACCTCGTGGTCCTGGCTCGGAATGGCCAGGCCGCTGCAGATACCTTGGAAGCGTTGCCGATCGAAAAACCCGGTGTGGTGGTTCTTAAGGCACGGGGCATCAACCTGGCCGTAGCGGGCGACAACCAAGCCGATCCTTGGGATGAAGAGCTGCTGGAAGCCGGCGCCGTTTCCGGGCGGCCCCGCCGGCAGATCTCCCAATGGGCCGATCCCGAGCACGGCCGTTACGTCAAGATGACCACGCGCGGCGGAGTCCTTGAGGGCCTCGTGGCTGTGGGCATGCCCCGCACGGCTGCTGAGCTGGTTGTGCTCTTCGAACGCTCCTCCGAGCTGCCTGCGGACCGTTCGTTGCTGCTCCGGCTCGATGGGCCCGATCAACTGGACGCCGGCGGTGCCACCAGCAACGATCCCCAGCGGACCTTGTGCCGATGCGCCGGCGTGAGTGCGGCCAGCATTGGAGATTCCGTGGTTGAGGGCTGCAGCACCGTGGCTGAAGTCTCCAAGGCCACCCGCGCCGGGACGGGCTGCGGAGGGTGCCATGAGGACATCAAGGGGATCATTGAGAAGCACTTCCAAGCGGCCGCCGCCTGAGGCCAGGTGAGCCACCAGTGAGCAGTCCGGATCTAGACTGCTCAGGTGAATGTATCCGAACCCGTGCCCGGCGTCTTTTTTGTCGAAGGACCGGCTTCCAACTGGCTCATAGTCCGTGACGATTCAGGTTTCATCCTGATCGACGGCGGCTACCCTGCGGACCGCGACGTGGTCCTGGAATCCGTCCGTGGGCTCGGGCTGGATCCCGCTGCAGCCAGAGCCATGCTGATCACGCACGGCCACGTGGACCACACCGGCTCCGCGGCCTACTTCTCCCGCACCTTCGGCACACCCATACTGTGCTCCCCCGAGGAACTGGCCCACGTCCAAGGCAAGGAGAAGCACCAAGTCACCTTCGGGCAGGTTTTGATCCGTGCATGGCGGCCCAAGGTGTTCCGCTGGATGCTCCACGTGATCAAAGCCAAAGCCCTGCAGGCGGAGCCGGCTACGCGTGCGGAGGCCTGGACAGCTGAGACACTCCAGAGTCTTCCCGGCCAGCCCCGGGCGATCCTTCTGCCGGGGCATACCCCAGGCAACGCAGCAATTCTTCTCCCCGGCGCCGGGGTAGTCGCTGTTGGGGATTCCTTCGTCAGCGGGCATCCGATCAGCAGGCAGTCGGGTCCGCAGATGCTGCATGGGATGTACCACTCGGACCCAGAGGCAGCGTTGGAGGCCACCCATCGGCTGGACGAAGTTGAGGCTTCAGTGGTCCTCCCCGGACACGGCCCGGCGCTGGGGCTGCCCCTTGCTGAAGCGCTCTCAGCGCTGCGTAAGCAGAAGTGAGCCGATCAGATGTGAGCCGATCTACTCAGCCAATAGCTCGTCCGCCAAGGCCGAAGCGAACGCAGTGACCAGGGCCGACTTGCGGCGCCCGGCCATGGTCTGGATTTGCCCTTCGCGCTGAAGGAAGACCGTATTGTCCACGGGGATGAAGACGAGGCCTGCGTCTTCTCGTGCCGGCACCGTGAACCTGCTCATCAGAGCCACGCCCGCTCCGCTGCGGGCAAAGGCCAGGATTGGTCCTACTTGATCCGTTTCCAGGACGATCTCCGGACTGAGTCCTTCCCGCTGGACAGCGATGTCGAAGAGTTCACGCTGGGTAATCCCTCGTCCAGGGAGCGCGAGCCTCTCTTCGCACAGCTCCTGGAGAGAAACCGAATCCCGAACTGCCAGCCGATGGTCGCGAGTGACTGCGGCCAAGGCGGGAGCAGGCAAGGAGAACTCCACAGTGACATCGCGCTGGGGACCGAGGGCAAACACTGCGGCAATGTCAGCTTTGCCCTCGATCACCTGACGTGTGGCCTCTGCCGAGGGAACAACTACGAGGTTGAACACCACGTCGCTGTAGCTGGCAACCATCGTGGCAATGGCCGCCGGCACCCTGCAATGAGCCAACCCCTCCGCACTGGCAACCTTGATGACGCTGGTACGCCGGGACTCTGTATCACGCAGTTCCTGGAGCAGTGATTCCCCTTCGAGTTCGCTCCTGCGGGCATGGGCCAACAGCAGCCGTCCAGCCTCGGTGGGCAGCATGCCCCGCGGGTGCCTGAGGAAAAGCGGTGCCCCGGCCGAGGCTTCCAGCTTGCTCATCTGACGACTGATGGCTGATGGCGAGACGTGCAGGATTTCTGCAGCCTCCGTGATGGATCCAGTCTGCGCGACCTCGCGGAAATAAATCAGAGATGTTGGCAATAACTGCATGCCACTCCCTTCCTGGCGGTTTGCATCAAAGTCAAAGCTCGTTGAGAAAAGGATACTGGTTAGTGAGGCAGGCCACATCTAGAGTCGGAGGAAGCCACCACGATTTGAGGAAGCACCACCATGAACCTTCGCAATGAAATCCTTGCTGCTGCTGATGAGCACGTCACCTCTGGAGCCTTTCTCAACGGGCTGCGCACAGCGGTCTCTTACCCGAGCGAGAGCGGCAAGCCTGAAGGAAGAGATGCACTGAATGCATATCTGGAGGAAATTCTGACCCAGTCGCTGCAGGATATGGGGTGCAGGGTGGATCGCTGGGACCGGTGGGACGGGAGCGACAACTCGTTCCTGCTGGGCACCCGCGTGGAAGACCCCGGGCTCCCCACGGTCCTCTGCTACGGACACGCAGATGTTGTGGACGGCCATGAGGGGCGGTGGGCAGCTGGCCGCAGTCCGTGGGAAGTGTCCGTTGACGGCGGTCACTGGTACGGCCGGGGCACAGCCGACAACAAAGGCCAGCACCTGGTGAACCTGGCCGCCCTCCGGCTCCTGCTCGCCCACCAGGGCAAGCTTGGCTTCAATCTGAAATTCCTGTTCGAATGCGGCGAAGAAATTGGCTCACCCAAACTGGCCGAGTTTGCTGCTGCACAGCAGGGCCTCCTCTCCGCTGACGTCTTCATCGCCTCCGACGGTCCCCGCCTTAACGCCCATACTCCAACGATCTTCCTTGGCGCCCGGGGCGGCGCAAGCTTCGAGTTGACCGCCGCCCTTCGGCCTAGCTCCTATCACTCGGGAAATTGGGGCGGACTCATCAGGAACCCCGCGACCACCCTGGCCGCAGCCATTGGCACACTGGTGGACGGCCATGGGCGGATTCAGCTCCCCGGGCTACTCCCGGAGTCCCTGCCGGACTCGGTGAGGCGCGCCTTGGCCGACGTCCGGATTGTGCCCGGCCGGGAAGATCCACCCGTTGATGAGGGCTGGGGCGATGCCAGCCTTAGCCCCGCTGAGCGCGTCTACGGCTGGAACACTTTGGAAGTCCTGGCCCTCGGAGCCGCAGACGTGGACAACCCCGTCAACGCCATTCCCGGAACCGCGCGGGCAATCCTGCAACTTCGATTCGTCACCGGGACAGACACCAACAACTTGGAGAGCCGGCTTCAGGACCATTTGGATGCCATGGGATTTGGCATGGTCACAGCCCGCCTCACCACGGTTTTTCCTGCCAGCAGGTTGGATCCGGACAATCCCTGGGTTGCGTGGGCCAGCAACTCCATCGCGGAGACCACGGGCACAGCACCGGCGATCCTGCCCAACATCGGCGGCTCCCTGCCCAACCACGTGTTCGAGGACATTCTGGGGCTGCCTACCCTCTGGGTCCCGCACTCCTACCCCGGCTGCCTGCAGCACGCTCCCAACGAACACATGCTCGAATCCATCGCACGCGAAGGCTTGAAGATCGCGTGCGGGCTCTTCCACGATCTAGGCCGAGCCCAGGTTCCGGTCCCCGCACACACTCTCACAGCTGCCCACGCCTGAATGGCACTACTTACCTTAGAGGGAACACCATGACAACAACGCCCAACGCCGATCCTGCCCAGCAGCCGGCACCTGGTGCCGTCAACAACGATGTTGACCGGCAGCAGTCCAGAAAATCCACCACGAGAGGGATCGCTGCCGCGACGGTAGGCAACGCCCTGGAGTGGTTCGACATGGGTATCTATGCGCTGCTTGCCATCTACATTGGCCGCAATTTCTTTCCGGCTGACAACCCGGCAGTGGAACTGATCCAAGCCTTTGCCGTCTTTGGAGCCTCCTACCTGATCCGCCCCCTCGGCGGCCTGATCCTGGGTTCCTACGCCGACAGGAAGGGGCTGAAGAAGGGACTCATGCTGACCATCCGCCTGATGGTGATCGGCACCGCGATGATCGCCTTCATGCCCGGCTATGACCAGATCGGCATGCTCGCCCCGATCGGCATCATCCTTGCCCGCCTGGTCCAGGGTTTCTCAGCCGGCGGGGAGTTTGGGGCCGCGACATCGTTCCTCATCGCCCAGGACTCCAAGCGCAAGGGCTTTCTGGGGAGTTTCCAATTCGCCAGCCAAGGTTTGGGGTCGCTCATGGCGGCCATCTTCGTCGCCGTCCTCACCTCGTTGCTGTCCGCATCAGACATGAGTGACTGGGGCTGGCGCATCCCGTTCATTTTCGGGCTGTTGGTAGGCCCCGCAGGCTACTTCATCCGGAAACATGTGGATGAAGCACCAATCGTCCGGAGCGAGGATACCGAGGCCACAACGTCCCCCATCCTGGATGTTTTCAAGACTCAAAAGCTGGGCATCTTCATTGCCGGCGGCGCCCTTGCCATCTCCACGGCCGTGAACTTCATCCTGCAATACATGCCCACCTACGGCATCAAGCAGCTGGGGCTCGACCCGTCGGCTTCCTTCAGCTGCCTCGTCATCACAGGCGTGATCCTCACTTTCGGCACCCCCGTAGTGGGACACCTCTCGGACAAGTTTGGACGCCTGCGAATCATGATCCCCACGGTGATATTGACCGCGCTGATGGTGATACCGCTGTTCCTGTGGCTCACTGCCGGGAGGTCGTTCCTGGTGCTCGCCACCACCATGACCATCCTTGGGTGCCTGAAGGCGGCCTACTTTGGGGCGCTGCCCTCGGTCATGTCGGATGCCTTCGATGCCCGGTCCCGGGCAACGGGACTGTCCTTCAGCTACAACGCTTCCGTGGCAGCCTTCGGTGGTTTCACTCCCATGATCGCGGCCTACCTGATCGAGATCACAGGGCAGGACGTAGCCCCTGCCTACTACCTGGCCATCCTGGCTTGCCTGAGCCTGGCGGCGCTGGGAGCGGGGCTCAGGTTCAGGGGCATCCGCTAAGTCCTGGACGCAGAAACGCCCGCTTCGATGGATCGCTGCGCACCGTGCCGGGCGAACGGCATGGTGCGCAGCGAAGCCTCGAAACGGGCGTCCGTGCTGGATGGGGAAGCTACATGTGCACGTGCAGGCGCCGGGCAGCTTCGGAGATGGATCCGGTGAGCGACGGGTACACCGTGAATGCGCTGGCGACATCGTCCACGTGAAGCTTCTGGGTCACGGCCACGGAGATCGGGAAGATGAGCTCGGAGGCGTTAGGGCCAACCACCACGCCACCAATCACAGTGCCGGATCCCTTGCGGGCGATGATCTTGACGAAGCCGTCCTTGGTGTTGCGCATCTTGGCACGGGCATTGCTGAGCAGGGACAACATCACCACGTCACCCTGGTACTTGCCGGAAGCGAGATCGGCTTCGGAAACACCCACCGAGGCAATTTCCGGTGAAGTGAAGATGTTGGACGCCACCTGGTTGAGCTTGAGCGGCTTCACGCCGTCACCCATGAAGTGCGCAATCGCGATCCGTCCCTGCATGGCAGCAACGGATGCCAGGGCGAACACACCCGTGCAGTCACCTGCCGCATAGATGTTGGGGGCAGTGGTGCGCGAGACGCCGTCCACCTTGATGTGCCCGGACTCGGTGAGGGTCACGCCGGCTTCTTCGAGGCCGATGCCCGCGGTGTTGGGAATGGACCCGACACACACCAGGCAGTGCGAACCTGTCACCACCGATCCATCACCCAAGGTGACCTTGACGCTGTCGTCCGTTCGCTCGACGGCGTTGGCGCGTGACTTCGACAAGACGCGCACGCCGCGGCGTTCGAAGACGCCTTCCAGCAGCTTGGCAGCGTCCGTGTCCTCGCCGGGCAGGACTTGGTCGCGGCTGGAGATCAAGGTGACCTTGGAGCCCAGGCCGTTGTAGGCGGAGGCGAACTCGGCTCCGGTAACACCGGAACCCACCACGATCAGTTCTTCGGGAAGCTCGTCCAGGTTGTAGATCTGGGCCCAGTTGAGGATGCGTTCGCCGTCCGGCTTGGCCGTGGGCAGTTCCCGCGGGTGGGCGCCGACAGCCAGCAATATGGCATCGGCATCGATGGTGCGCGTGCCGTCGATGGTGAGGACTTCGATGGTGTTGTTGTCCAGCAGCTTGCCGGAGCCAATGACGATCTCCACGCCCAGGCGCTCAAGGCCCGCACGGATGTCCTCGGACTGTCCGTGGGCGAGGTTCAGGACGCGATCGTTGATGTGCTTGAGGTCGGCCCGGGGCTTTGACGCCGTGCCGTCGCCGTCGAACTTCACGCCCAGCTCGTCCGCCTCACCGACGCGGGTCATGAGATCGGCGGTGGCAATAAGGGTTTTGGAAGGCACGACGTCGGTCAGCACAGCTGAGCCGCCAAGGCCTGCCCGCTCGACGATGGTGACGTGCGCGCCGAGTGAGGCGGCCACCATGGCAGCTTCATATCCGCCGGGACCACCTCCCAGGATCGCGATACGGGGGGCACTGAAGTCAACTTGGGTGGTCACAATCCTCAATTCTCGCTCATTGCCACGCCGGCTGCCACTCAGCCCACCCTCACCACGCCCGGGTCCCTACCAAAGTCCGGTGGGCGCAAGGTAGCTTGTACCAGTGAGTAACACTGAGCTGATGAACACTGACCCTTTCGAAGCCGCACAGGCCGCCGCAGACTTCATTGCCGCGGAAACCGGCGTCGAGTCCCATGATGTAGCTTTGGTGCTCGGTTCCGGCTGGGCCGAGGCAGCGGACCTCATCGGAGAAACCACCGCCACGCTCAATGCGTCAGAGGTCCCCGGCTTCCACAAACCGGCAGTGGTGGGCCATGTAGGCACCATTCGCTCCGTCCTGACCAAAGAGGGCAAGCGGGCTTTGGTCCTGGGCGCCAGGACCCACTACTACGAGGGCCGCGGAGTCCGTTCGGTCGTCCACGGAGTGCGCACCGCTGCGGCCGCCGGTTGCAAGACACTGGTTCTCACCAATGGCTGCGGCGGACTCAACGAGGATTGGACCCCGGGCACTCCTGTCCTCATCAGCGACCATATTAACCTCACCGCTACCTCGCCTCTGGAAGGCGCCACGTTCGTTGACCTCACGGACCTCTACTCCTCACGGATCCGCGACCTTGCCCGCGACGTCGATTCCTCGCTGCAGGAGGGCGTGTACGCGCAGTTCACGGGCCCTCACTACGAGACGCCCGCCGAAGTCCAGTACGCCAAGCGCATAGGGGCCGACCTTGTTGGCATGTCCACTGCCTTGGAAGCGATCGCGGGCCGCCACGCGGGCATGGAAGTTTTCGGCATCTCGCTGGTGACCAACCTCGCGGCCGGCATCAGCCCGGTTCCCCTGAGCCACGCGGAGGTCCTGGAAGCCGGCCAGGCGGCGGGCAAGCGCATCTCCAAGCTCCTTGCGGAGATCATCGCCAAGCTCTAGGACATATCGCCAAACAATGCGTGGTGACCCGAGGGGGTGGCCACGCATTGTCGTTTAAGGGCACGCCTGCGGGCCCCAGGGGCACGTCAGCGTGTGCGCTAACAATCCCCAGGGAAAGTAAACGCACAGTAAATTCTCAGGATAAATCTGATTTATGGCGCAACATTTGACCCGCAGCCCCCGGAAATGCCACGCGCGCACGTTGGAAATGTAAGCGCTTGCGCATCTACCGAAGAGTAGCCCCGCAAGCCCCCGAAATGCCCTTTGATTTGCGACCTAACACGTGTCTAGCGTGGAGAGCGTTCCGGTAAGTCGACGTGCCGGAGCGCAGTGCGGTGAGTGCCTTTCCAGGACTGACCGCCACCTCGAAACGATGGCGTCCCTCGATGACGCCCCCAGCGGATCGAGCGGACGCTTGAGCAGCGAGCCCTTACCAGGGATCAGGGCATGCGCCCCACTCCACGAAGTCCAACACTCCGCGAGAAGAGCAAGCATGAACACGCACTCAACCCCTCAACGGCCACGCCGCCGTCTGCGACGGGCAGTAGCCGTCGCAGCGGCAGCCAGCGTGGCAGGCAGCATCCTGCTGGTCACGCCGGCCGCGCAGGCGAACCTGCCGGCCGACCCGCCGTCGAGCACCATGCCGGCGCCCACGCCCGGCTTCCCGCTGCCAACTACCCACACGCAGCAGGCATATGATCCCGCAGCAGATTTCACGTCCAAGTGGACGCGAGCCGATGCCAAGCAGATCATGGCCCAGAGCAACCCCAACGTTGCCCCCGGCCAGAACTCCATGAGCCCCAACGTCACCATGCCGGAAATCCCCAAGGACTTCCCGGCCATGAACGACGACGTCTGGGTCTGGGACACATGGTCACTGACCGACGAGAATGCGAACCAGATCAGCTACAAGGGCTGGGACGTCATCTTCGCCCTGGTTGCTGACCGCCACGCCGGCTACGGCTTCGACCAGCGCCACTGGAACGCCAGGATCGGCTACTTCTTCCGGAAGACCAACGCCGATCCTGCCAAAGACAAGTGGAACTACGGCGGACACCTGTTCCTGCCGAATACGTCCATCGGCAACACGGAATGGTCCGGCTCCACGCGCCTCATGCAGGGCAACAAGATCAACGTCTTCTACACGGCCACCACGTTCTACGACGTCGCCGAGCGCAACGCCGGTGGGGGTGGCATTGCCCCGGATGCAGTGATTGCCAAGGCACTGGGCACTATCCATGCCAACCAAAACGGTGTGACCTTTGACGGGTTCCAGCACACCAAACTGCTGGAGCCGGACGGAAAGCTGTACCAGAACAAGGCCCAGAACCCCGGCTTCGCGTTCCGTGACCCGTACACCTTCGCGGACCCTGCACACCCGGGCAAGACCTTCATGGTGTTCGAAGGCAACACCGGCGGCACCCGTGGTTCCTACAAGTGCAAGCAGGAAGACCTCGGCTACCAGCCGGGCGACCCCAACGCCGAAACCGTGGCCCAGGTCAACAGCACCGGCGCTTGGTACCAGACCGCCAACGTTGGCCTGGCAGTGGCGGACAACAAGGACCTCACCAAGTGGAGCTTCCTTCCGCCGATCCTGTCCGCCAACTGCGTCAATGACCAGACTGAGCGTCCGCAAATCTACATCCAGAACGAGAACGGCAAGAACAAGTACTACCTGTTCACCATCAGCCACCAGTTCACCTACGCGGACGGCATGCGCGGCCCGGACGGCGTGTACGGCTTTGTTGGCAACGGCGTCCGTTCGGACTACCAGCCGGTCAACAACAGTGGGTTGGCCCTCGGTTCCCCCACGGACCTGAACATGCCGGCCAACGCACCGGAGGGTCCGGACCCGCGCCAGAACGGCCGCCAGTTCCAGGCCTACTCGCACTACGTGCAGCCCGGCGGCCTGGTCCAGTCGTTCATCGACAACGTGGATGGCGTCCGGGGCGGCTCCCTGTCACCCACCGTGAAGATGAACTTCAAGGGCGGCGTGACCCAGGTTGACCGCAGCTTCGGCCAGAACGGCCTTGGCCCCTTCGGCTACCTGCCCACCAACGTCCGCGTTGGCGGCGAAGGCCACTACAAGTAGGCCGCAACACCCCCGGCTGTAAGGCCACGGCAAGGGTGCCGGCCCCACAAGGACCGGCACCCTTGCCACCCCCAACCCCTTCAGGATTTATCCCATGACTTTTCCCAGCCCCCATCTGTCCCGCCGCCATTTACTGGCGGCAAGTGCCGCCGTCCTGGTCGCTTTTTCTGCCGCGTCCTGCACGCCACAACCGGAAAGCCCGACGCCGGTCCCCACCCCGGGCGGCCACCGGCCGTCCCCATCGGATCCTTGGCGGCCCTCCGCACACCTGACAGCTGAGAAGAACTGGCTCAACGATCCCAACGGGCTCATCTATCACGACGGCACCTACCACGCGTTTTACCAATACAACCCGCGCGGAAACTCGTGGGGCAACATGTCCTGGGGCCATTCCACCAGCAAGGACCTGATCAACTGGGAGCAGCAGCCCGTTGCCATGGAAGCAAGCCCCGAAGAAGAGATCTTCTCCGGCTGCATCGTGATGGACAAGAACAACGCCTCCGGACTCGGTTCAGCAGAGAACCCACCCATGGTGGCCCTGTACACCAGCGCGTACGGCAAGAATGGCGCACTCCCCCAGGGCGCGCAGGCCCAGTCAGTGGCGTTCAGCCTGGACAGTGGCACCACGTGGCAGAAGTACCAAGGCAATCCCGTGCTGAACCTCGCCCCGGCCAACAACAACTTCCGCGACCCCAAGATCACCTGGTACGAGCCCGGCCGCTATTGGGTGATGACCACGGTGGTGGCGGACGCCCAGGTGGTCAAGATGTTCAAGTCCACCGACCTGCTCCGCTGGGACTACCTGAGTGATTTCTCCGGGGTCGGTGCCCAGGGAGGGCTGTGGGAAGTACCCGAACTACTCCAGATGAAGGTTGAGGGTTCCACCGCGAAGAAGTGGATCATGCTGCTGAGCATCAACCCGGGCGGCATTGCGGGCGGCTCTGGCATGCAGTATTTCGTAGGTGAATTCGACGGAACACGATTCGCCCCCGAGAATGCTGCCGCACCGGATGCACCGCTCAACGAGTCCCAGTGGCTGGATCACGGCGCCGACTACTACGCGGCGAACTCCATCTCCGGCGCGCCCGGGGATAGGCCCGTTCTGCTCGGGTGGATGGGCAACTGGGACTACGCCCAGCACGCTCCCACCACTCCGTGGCGCGGCTCCATGGCTATTCCCCGCGAACTAACGTTGGTTCGAGGTGAAAAACGGCTGGAGCTGCGATCCGGCATTGCGGGCGCGGTACGGGAGAGCTATGGACGCGCTGCCGGTGACGTCAAGGGCAAAAACCTCACCGTCAGCTCCTCAGCACAGGACCTTGGCCAGGACTTCAGCGGGCGCACGCAACTGATCGAACTGGACATGGACCTGACGTCGGCGCGCGAAGCAGGCGTTGTCCTGCGGCAGTCGTCCGGCTCCGGGCCGGGTCTGCGGATCTCCTACACCAGGGACACACACACGGTGAAGGTTGACCGGTCCCTTGCCGGGACCAACAACTTTTCGGAGAAATTCAGCCCATTCCACCAGGTCACCCTCCCTTCGTCCGGCAACGACAACACCGTCCGTCTGCACATCCTCCTGGATTCCTCGTCCGTGGAAGTCTTTGTCCAGGACGGGACGGCCGTCATCTCGGATACCTTCTTCCCTGATTGGGACGCCACGGGTTCTTCGGTGTTCAGCATGGACGGCGACACGGAGTTCCAGGTACGAAGCCAGACGTTATAGAGCCCGGCGAGGGGCGGGATCCCACCCTTTACAACCAGTCAAAAGGGCAGGATCTCACCTCTCGTTGCCCCTCGCGGGCCCAATGAGGATAGTTTTGTCCCTATGACATCCAGCGATGCCGCCTTTGAACAACTGATCACCGACGCCCGCGAGTGGGCCTCCCAAGACCCGGACCCGGTGACGTCGGCTGCCCTGCGTGAGCTCGCCGAGCTTGCCAGCGGCGGTGATGCGGGAGCAGCCCAGGAATTGGGAGACAGCTTCAACGGCACGCTGCAGTTTGGCACCGCCGGACTCCGCGCAGCCCTGGGACCCGGGCCGAACCGTATGAACCGGGTGGTGGTCCGCCGTGCGGCCGCAGGTCTGGCGGCCTTCCTCACCGAAGCCGTAGCCGCTGCTGCGCCGGGGACCCGGCCACGCGCCGTCGTCGGCTTTGATGCGCGCTACAACTCGGACATCTTTGCCGAGGAAACCGCTGCCATCTTCACGGCGGCCGGCATCGAGACGTTCCTCATGCCGGCGGCACTTCCGACGCCGTTGCTCGCCTACGCGGTCAGGTCACTGGATTGCGACGGCGGCGTGATGGTCACTGCCAGCCACAACCCGCCGCAGGACAACGGTTACAAGGTCTACCTGGGGCGGCACGCGGTGTCCGAGAGCGGCCGGGGCTCGCAGATCGTGGCCCCTTATGACGCGGAAATCGCTGCGAAGATCCAGGCTGTGGGTGCGTTGGACGCGATTCAGTTGGCCGCGGACGGATGGACGGTACTGCCACGCTCCATCGCTGCAGAGTACCAAGCTGCCATGGCCGGGCTGGTTGATCGGGAGCACTTCCCTGCACGTGACCTGAAGATCGTTTTGACCCCCATGCATGGGGTTGGCGGCGAAACGGCCGTCTCCGTCCTGAACGCTGCAGGGTTTACGGACGTCACTTTGGTTGCTGAACAGGCTCAGCCGGACCCTGACTTCCCCACCGTCGCTTTCCCCAACCCGGAAGAGCCTGGCGCGCTGGACCTGGCCCTTGCAGCCGCCGCGGACTCGGATGCGGACATCGTTCTGGCAAATGATCCCGACGCCGATCGCGCTGCGGTTGCCGCCTTGGATCCCGCAACGGGAGCCTGGCGGATGCTGCGCGGCGATGAAGTGGGAGCATTGCTGGGCGCACATGTGGTTGCCCGTTTGGCGGCCGCCGCCGGTGACGACCCACAGACCGGAGTCTTCGCCAATTCCATCGTTTCCTCACGACTGCTCTCCAGGATCGCAGCAGCAGCAGGATACTCGCATGAGGAAACGCTCACGGGCTTCAAATGGATTTCGCGCGTCCCCAACCTCACCTACGGGTACGAGGAAGCACTGGGTTACTGTGTTGCGCCGGAACTGGTGCGTGACAAGGACGGCATCTCGGCAGCCGTGCTGATTGCTGAATTGGCAGCGGCTGCCAAGGCCGAGGGCAAGACGATCTTTGACACCCTCGACGATCTGTACCTGGTGCACGGCCTGCATGCGAGCGACCAATTGAGCATCCGGGTTGCTGATCTTGGCCTGCTGGACGCCATGATGAACCGCCTGCGGGTCAACCCGCCGGAAGCGTTCGGAGGCTCCGCCGTCGAGGTCTTCACTGACCTGGCGGAAGGAAGCGAAGCCCTGCCACCCACGGACGGCCTGCTGTATTTGACCCGGGACCTCACCCGCGTGATCATCCGCCCCAGTGGCACGGAACCCAAGCTGAAGTGTTACCTGGAAGTCATCCAGGCTGTGGAGTCCGCGGCTGAACTTCCCACCGCACGACAGGCAGCGCGGACTTCCCTGGACGATGTTCTCAGGGACGTCCGCGAAGCATTGGGCTTGTAGGACTCCTTAGAGCTCAACCTCGATGAAGCCGTCCACCAAGCGGGTTGGGAAGGCTTCGAGCGTGAGTTCCGGATTGGTGAAGCATTCACCGGTTTCGAGGTCGTAGACCTCTTTGTGCAGCGGCGATGCGATGGTGGGCCGGCTTCCGCGGGATCCGATGATGCCGCGTGCCATGACGTTGGCGAGGGTCGCCGGGTCTTGCTGTGCCACAGCAAAGACCTCGGTGGGCGCGGTGCGGAAAAGCGCAACCTGACGGCCGGCGATCAGCGCAGCTTCGCCCCAGGCCACTTCAAGTTCTTCCACCGGGCAAACACGCTGCCAGGTGGCCGCGGTGGTCAAGTTCCCGGCCCCGTCAAGAATCTCCGCAGCATCCAGAATTACGGTCATTTCAGCCCCTCTCACTGTGTCCGGGTGCTGGCATTTTCGCCGTCACTCTCCCGGACCGGGCCACGCTTGCGGCCACTCCTCCACGCTAGGGCTGGGGTGTTTCAACAGGGGTGCGTGATTGTGTCCAACGCGTAAAAGAGACCTCACGCACCCGGAAATGCGTTCGTGATGCAGAAGTTAAGATCACGAAACAAAAGGGAAACTGAAGCGAAACTGCCCGTCCCTAGGCTGGAACCACAAGTTGCGGAGATCCGTCTGCAACATCTGCGAAAGGCCCACCAGTGACCGGACACACTTCAAGTACAGAGAACCCGCGCCGCATCGTCGTCGTCGGCGGCGGCCCCGCTGCCCACCGTTTCGCCGATGCCATGGTCAACCGCGGACTTGAAGGTTGGCAGGTTACGGTCCTCACTGAAGAGGCCCATCTCCCCTACGACCGCGTGGCGCTGAGCAAGGCACTCACGGAAACCGGCGTTGACCTCACTTTGGGCGAGGCTTCCATGTGGGACCACAAGGCACTCACCCTCAAGACCGGCGAGCGCGCCGTCAAAATCGATTCCGTGGCCAAGAGCGTGATCACAGCGGCCGGCAACAAGTACGAGTACGATCACTTGGTGGTTGCTTCCGGTTCGGATGCAGCCCGCCTCCCCATCCCGGGCGCCGAGCACACCCACGTTTACCGGACGCTCGAAGACGTATGGGCCATCAACAAGGCCATCGCCGAGCTGACAGAGAAGCTGGGACGCAAGGTCAACGCCGTCACCATCGGTGGTGGCCTGCTGGGGCTTGAGTCCGCAGCCGGTACCGAGCAGCTGGGCGCCACCCCGATCGTCATCAACGGCTCCCCCTGGCTCATGAACACCCAGCTGGACGAAGGCGCAGGCCAGGCCCTTGGCCGGCTGATCGAAGCCAAGGGCTTCGAAGTCCACGGTGGTGTCTTCCCGTCCGAGGTTGTTACTGACGACGACGGCAACGTCACCGGGGTCTTGATGGCTGATGGCCGCACCATCGACGCCGACCTCGTGATCGTTGCCATCGGCGTCAAGCCCCGCGACGATCTCTTCCGCGCAGCCGACGGCGAAGAGCAGCTCTTCAGCTTGGGCCAGCGTGGCGGCGTGGTCATCAACGATTTCTGCGCCACCGAAGTGGACGGCATCTGGGCCATCGGCGAGGTAGCCAACTTCGGGGGCATGTGCCTGGGCCTCGTTGCACCGGCCAACACGATGGCCGAGATCGTTGCCGATCGCCTGCACGGCGGAGCGGCAACCTTCCCCGGTTTCGATACCGCGACCAAGCTCAAGTTGTCCGGCGTGGACGTGGCCAGCTTCGGTGACGCCTTCGCCAGGACTGAGCACTCCCTCGAGATCGTCTACGCCGACCCCGCGCGCGGCGTCTACCAAAAGATTGTCACCACCGACGATGCCAAGACCCTCCTGGGCGGCATCTTCGTCGGTGATGCCTCCCCGTACATGAGTCTCCGCCCGCTCCTTGGCCGCGAGCTTTCGGCTGAGCCCGGCGCCTACCTGAGCGCTGCCGGCGGTGGCGAAGCCCCGGAGACCGAACTCCCTGATGACGCCATCCTCTGCTCCTGCAACAACGTGGCCGCCGGAACCATCCGCGACGCCATCAATGGTTGCGGCGCCTGCGAAGGCAGCGCTCCTGTACAGGAACTCGGTGAGCTGAAGGGCTGCACCCGCGCCGGTACCCAGTGTGGATCCTGCGTTCCCATGCTGAAGAAGCTGCTTGAAGGCGAACTGACCAAGTCCGGCATCGAGGTCTCCAAGGCACTTTGCGAACACATCAGCCTGTCCCGCCAGGAACTCTTCGATGCCATCCGTGTCCTGGAACTGACCTCCTTTGAGGAGATCATGGCCAAGTACGGCACGGGCGCGGGCTGCGATATCTGCAAGCCGACCATTGCCTCCATCCTTGCCAGCCAGCACTCGGCCTACGTCCTGGACGCCGGACGTGGCTCGTTGCAGGACACCAATGACCGCGCCTTGGCGAATATGCAGAAGGACGGAACGTACTCGGTGGTCCCCCGCATCGCCGGTGGCGAGATTACGCCCAAGGGTTTGGGTGTCATCGCAGCCGTTGCCGAGAAGTACAACCTGTACACCAAGATCACTGGTGGCCAGCGCATCGATATGTTCGGCGCCCGCCTTGAGCAGCTCCCGGATATTTGGAAGGAACTGGTGGATGCCGGTTTCGAGTCCGGGCAGGCCTACGGCAAGAGCCTGCGTACGGTGAAGTCCTGCGTTGGATCCACATGGTGCCGCTTTGGCGTCCAGGATTCCGTGGCCATGGCCATCGCCCTGGAGCTGCGCTACCGCGGCCTCCGCAGCCCGCACAAGTTGAAGATGGGTGTGTCCGGTTGCGCCCGTGAGTGTGCCGAGGCACGTGGCAAGGACGTGGGCGTGATTGCGACGGCCGACGGCTGGAACCTGTACGTGGGCGGTAACGGTGGCGCTACCCCTGCGCACGCCAAGCTCCTCGCCAAGGACCTGGATGACGAAACCTTGCTCAAGTACATCGACCGCTACCTGATGTACTACATCCGCACTGCTGACCGCCTGCAGCGCACCGCGCGGTGGCAGGAAGAACTCGACGGCGACATCAAGCACGTCGAGGATGTGGTGGTCCACGACTCCTTGGGCATCGCCGATGAGCTGGAAGCCGCCATGGCCAAGCACATCGACACCTACGAGGACGAGTGGGCCGAGACCCTGAAGGACCCGGAGCGCCTCCGCCGGTTCCGTTCCTTCGTCAACGCCCCCGACCAGAAGGACGAGTCCATCTCCTTCGTTCCGGAGCGTGGCCAGATCCGCCCCGCCACGAACGAAGAAAAGGGCGGCGTGCTCATTGCCTCCACCATCCCGGTCCGCAGCGAAACCGTCGACGTAGAAAACTAGGGGTTCACCATGCAGCTCACCATTGATCTGACCGGCCGCGACGTCCTTGTCACGGGATCCGAAAAGTCTGCCCGCCAAGCAGTCCGCCGTTATCAGCAAGCCGGCGCCAAGGTGTACCGGCTCAGCACCCCGGAAGGAGTACCGGGCGACGGCCAGCTGCCCGATCGTCCTTTCCTGGTAGCTGTGGTGGATGACGGCGAGGCTGGCTGGCTGCCACTGGTGGATCGCTGCCGCGAGGCCGGAATCCCGGTGGCGTTCGAGCCTGCACCAGGTGCCGACGGCCACGTGACGCTGGTGGGTGGAGGGCCAGGGGCCCTGGACCTGCTGACCGTTGGCGCCGCCGACGCCTTGCGGGATGCCGACGTCGTGTTCTATGACCGCCTGGCTCCCTACCAGGAGCTGGCCGATCTGACCTCTGCCGAGCTGGTGGATGTTGGCAAGCAGCCCGGCCTCCACAAGGTTACGCAGCGGGACATCGAAAAGCTGATGGTGGAAGCCGCGTTGCTGGGCAAGAACGTGGTCCGGCTCAAGGGCGGCGATCCTTACGTGTTTGGGCGCGGCGGCGAAGAAGTGGCTGCCTGCGTTGCTGCCGGGGTGCCGGTACGGGTCATTTCCGGTGTCACCAGCGCGATTTCTGTTCCTGCCGCGGCCGGTATCCCGGTGACGCACCGCGAAGTGAGCCACATGTTCACCGTGGTCTCCGGCCACGCGCCATTGACGGAGAAAGAACACACCCACCTTGCCGGCCTTGGCGGGACGATCGTGGTCCTCATGGGCATCGGGACCCTGCCCCAGCTGGCCGCTGGCCTGCGTAGGGCGGGGATGAAGCCGGACATGCCGATGGCTGTGGTGGAGCGGGGATACCGCCCCGGACAGCGCACCACCATCGCGGACCTCGGTACCATCGAAACTGCGGCCACCGGCTGCAGCAACCCTGCGGTGCTGGTCATCGGCGAGGTGGTGAGGGTGGCTGAAGCCAACCGGAATCACGCCGAAGCATCCGCCGAACTGAGCCGACTCGCGGCTTCGCTCCTTGAAGCCTGAAGGTAAAAACACATGACTGTTGCACGTGCCATCGAAATCCAGGACCCTACGGCCGCTCCCGAGGTATCCGAAACCGCCGAAGCGCCGCTGGACGGATTCCGCATAGGCGTCACCTCGCACCGCCGTTCCCGTGACCTCATTGAGGCACTGGAACGCCGCGGTGCAAGCGTGTTGCACGCCCCCGCCTTGAAGATCGCCCCTGTGCAGGAGGACATGGTCCTCATCGAGGACACGCGGACCATCATTGCTGCCCAGCCGGATATCTGCATTGCCACCACGGCCTACGGCATGCGCCGCTGGTGCGAAGCCGCTGATTCCTTCGGCATCGGCGAGCAGCTTCTGGAAACCCTGTCTGCCTGCCGCATGTTCGTCCGCGGCCCCAAGGCCCGCGGAGCCGTGCGCGCGGCTGGGCTTGCCGACGTCGGAATCAGCAGTGACGAAACCACCGCAACCCTGGTGGATATGCTGCTGGCTGAGGGTGTCCGAGGCAAGACCGTAGCTGTCCAGCTGCATGGGTACACCGATGTCCGCCAGCTTGAACGGCTGCGCATGTCCGGGGCCACCGTGCTCACCGTGACCCCGTACCGCTGGGTCAAGCCCGACGGCGAAGACAAGCTTCCTCGCCTGATCGAGGCTGTGGTGGGCGGAAACCTCGATGTGCTGACGTTCACCAGTGCCCCCGCGGTGGACGCCATGTGGAGCACCGCGCACGAAATGGGCTTGTACCGCCAACTCATCGAAGCACTCAAGGGACCGGTGACTGTTGCCGCCGTTGGGCCTGTTACCGCACAACCACTGGTCGACGCCGGGCTGACGCCCCTTATCCCCGACCGCTACCGGATGGGGGCCCTGATCCGTTTGGTGACGGAGCACCTCTCCCTGAACCATGTGCGACGCCTGGAGACCAAGAGCGCCACGATCGAGCTTCGGGGCCGCTGCTTGCGGATCAACGGTGAAGTGGTGGAGCTTGCGCCGGCTCCGCTGCTGCTCCTGCGTGCGCTGCTCGGCGCGGGTGGAGCTGTCCTGTCCCGCGAAGCGCTCTCTGACCTGTTGGATCTGCGCGGCTCCGTGCACGCCTTGGACATGACGGTCAGCAGGCTGCGTTCCTCGCTCCCGGACGGCAGGCTGGTGGAAACCGTGGTGAAGCGCGGTTACAGACTGCGGGCCTAGCTGCCGCGGTGCGCCATGACCCGACGCTCCGTCCTCCGCCACGCTACGCCGCCTTCACCAGGGGAAGTTCGTCCCAGTTGGTGGTGTAGCGGGGGCTGAGCATGTCACGTTTCATGGTCCAGTCCGGGCCGCCTTTGATGCCTGCGTGGCCAAGCCCGATGGAGCCGCGGCCATATCTTTTGCTGACTTGCTCCAGCAGTGGGCCAATCCCGCGCTCCTCGTGCCGGTTCTCGAAGATCTCCAGCGGTTTCTGGTTGCCGCTGGGACGGAGGTCCGTGACCATGATCCCTGCTTTGGCGTATTTCACGCCTTCCTGGATTTTGGGCACCAGTGCGTGTGCGGCTTTGGTCAGGAGCACGGGGTCCGCAGTGGGCATGGGCAGCCTGACGGTGACCGTGGGGAAGGATTTGTCATGGGGGTTGTAGACCGATGTGGCCGCAAAGGCCGTCAGCAGTTTGGCTTGAAGGCCATGCTTTGCCAGCCTGGCACTGGCCATCTGGCCATAGACGCTGAGCACCTGCCGCAACTGCTCCGTGGTGGTAATCGGCGTGGAAAACGAACGGGAGAAAATCAGCTGGTCCCGGCCGATCCTTTCTTCTTCCATGGGGATGCACGGTGTGCCCTGGAGCTCCAGGACCGTTCGCATCATGACGATGGAGAATTTGTCCCGCAAAGCGATGGGGTCGGCGCGGACCAGGTCCAGGATCGAGAAGATCCCCATGGCATTCAGCCGCTTGGTGAGCCGGGTTGCCACACCCCAGATTTCAATAACGGACAGCCGTGCCATGAGGGCTTGGCGTTCCTCTGCGGGAATGGAGTCCCAGCGGCACACACCATTGAAAACCGGGTTGTGCTTGGCCCATTTGTTGGCGAGCTTGGCCAAGGTTTTGGTGGGCGCGATTCCGACGCAGACAGGGACCCCCACATGCCGTTGGCAGGCAACCTTGATGGTGCGCCCCAGCTCCAACAGGTCTTCGGGTTTCCCTTTCACCCCAAGAAACGCTTCGTCGATGGAATACACCTCCTGCCACGCTGAGTACCGGGCCAGAAGCTCCATGACCCGGGAGCTGATATCGCCGTACAGCTCGTAGTTGCTGGAGAGCGCAATCAGCCCCCATTCCTTGGCTCGTGGAGCAAGCTTGAACCACGGCTCTCCCAACCCGATGCCCAACTTCTTGGCTTCCGGCGACCTGGTCACGGCGCAACCGTCATTGTTTGACAGCACGATAAGTGGCTTACCCTCCAGCGCAGGGTTGAAAGCCCTCTCCGCCGATGCATAGAAACAGTTGATATCCACATGGGCGATCTCCTGCATGTGATGCATGAGGGCTGGCTTGGACATCATTCTCCCTGAGTTCGTTGCTAGCACGCACACCCGCATACTCCGCGCAGGACACGCCGCTGATTCGAACATATATTCGAATGGTTCAACTGTATCGCCTACCTCCGACAACAAAGCGCCCCGTCCGCCGGAATGTGGAAAAGTCCGGAGGACGGGGCGCAGTATCGACAGAAAAGCTAGGAAACTCCAGACGATTCCTTCTTGTGCACCAGGTAGATGGCGCCCGTAGTGACATCTTCCTCAAGCGCTTCCAGGGTGCGTCCGCGGGTTTCGGGAACCTGGGTGTAGATGAAGATCAGGGCCGCGATTCCCACCACCCCGAAGAGGAAGAACGTACCGGTGATTCCCACACCGGCAACCAGCGTCGGGAAGAAGAGACCGAGCAGCGCGTTGGCGATCCAGAGGCAGAACACTGATAATCCGATGGCGAAGCCACGCACGTGCAACGGGAAAATCTCGGACAGCATCACCCACACAGCGATGTTCAGGAACGTCTGCATGGAGCCGACGAACGCGACCACCAGGAACAGGATGACGAACGGGCGCGCAGCGTTGCCCACAGGCAGGACGATCGAGGCGATGCCGATCAGGAAATGGCAAACAGTTGTCAGGGTGAACCCAAGGAGCAATGTGGTCCTGCGGTTGACCCGTTGCATGAGCGTCAGGGCAATCACGCCGCCAACCACCGCAATGACGCCGGGGGCAATATTGGCGATCAGGGCCGCGTTGGAGTCAAAACCAGCTTCGACCAGCACGGACTGGCCGTAGTACATGATCGAGTTGATACCCGTCAGCTGCTGGGCAACCCCCAGGCCGATACCCACCAGAATGATGCGCAGGATCCACTTGTCCTTCAGGGCACCCCACGAGGTGGCCTTGGAAGCGCGTTCTTCGTCGGCAAGGTGTTTTACATCAGCCATTTCAGCTTCGGCACGCTCCTCGGAACGGATGGTCTTGAGGACTACCAGCGCTTCTTCCCAACGTCCCTTGGAGATCAGCCAGCGCGGCGACTCCGGCATCCGCAGCATTCCGAAGAACAGTGCAATTGCAGGCAATGCAGCGACGGCAAGCATAATGCGCCACACTCCGCCGAACTCGCCCCAGACGTTGCCGATGATGGCATTGACCACGAACGCCGCCAGTTGGCCAATGACGATCATGAGCTCGTTCCGCCCGGCCAGTGAGCCGCGGATCTCGTAGGGTGCAAGCTCTGCAAGGAAGACGGGCACCACTGTGGCAGCTCCACCCACGGCAAGACCCAGGATGACCCGGCCCAAAACCATTACCTCAAAGTTCGGCGCAAAGACGCAGGCAAGGGTTCCGGCCAGGAACAGGACAGCGAGCAGGATGATGGTCTTCCGCCGGCCCCAGCCGTCGGACAAGCGCCCTCCCCCAACCGCCCCGGCAGCAGCTCCAAACAAGAGTGAGCTGGTGACGACTCCTTCCGTCAGGGGTGTCAGGGCGAGATCGACCGTCATGGGCCTCAGTGCGCCGTTGATGACACCAGTGTCATAACCGAACAGCAGGCCTCCAAATGTGGCCACCAGGGCAACGAGCCCCAGGCGCTTTCTGTGCGGGCCATTGGTCAGCGGAGGGAGCGAAACGCCGGGGGCGCCTCCCCGCTGCGTTTGCGTCGAAGACATCAGGACTCCTTTGTCAGTGTGGTGCGGGTCATACCCACCCGCTCTCCATAGAGACTAACGCGCGAAAGGCTTAAATGTAAGGTCAAACTGACAAATGACTTAATTTCATGATTCACCACCATGGGAAGATGAGGACATGGTTTCCGACCACCGCCATCGTTCCGCCACGCAAAGCGACGTCGCCCGCGAAGTCGGCGTCTCCCGAACACTTGTCTCTTTTGCCTTCCGCGGCGCGCCTGGGGTCAGCGGTGAAACCAAACAGGCCATCTTCGACGCCGCCAAGCGTCTGGGCTACCGACCCAACGCAGTAGCTGCCGATTTGGCTCGCAAGCACCGCTCCGCCGTCGGCCTCTACCTCATGGATATCCGCAACGAGGTCTACGCCGACATCCTCAGCGGCGTCCGCACGGCACTGCCGCAGGACCGCAACAGGCTCATCCTCAGCGTCTCGCGATCCAGCGACGGTGAGGACCAGGGCGCCCTCGAGTCGCTGATAGAGGCCCGCGTGGGAATCATCATCGCCGCGACCCTGCTGGACACCGATCATCGGGTGCAGGAGTTGGCCAGGATCGTTCCGCTGGTCAGCGTCACCCGCCCGATGGAGGGGGTGGACAGCGTCTACTCCGATGACGACGCCGGCGCCCGCGCCGCCACCGAGCACCTCATTGGCCTGGGCCACACAAGGATCGCCCACTTGGCGGGCCCGGTGTACGACGGCCACACCGCCCGCAGGCAAAGTTATGCAAAAACCATGCGCGACGCCGGACTGAAGCCGCTCACGCTGGCCGCTGCGGACTTCACCCAAGACGCCGGCAGGCGCGCGGCCGACGAACTCCTGGGCATGACCCACCGACCGACCGCGATCTTCACCCATAACGACCAACTCGCCTTGGGGGCGCGCGAGGCCGCGTACGCCAGGGGCCTCGCGGTCCCTTCCGATCTGTCGCTGGTGGGCTACGACAATTCGCGAACCTCGGGGCTCCACGGCATCGACCTCACCTCCGTTGACCTTCACGCTGTCGAGTTGGGGCAGATCGCCGGAACAGTGGCCCTGGAGCGGCTCAGCAACCCGGAAGCACCCATCGCCGACAGGCGGCTCACACCGCAACTGGTGGTCCGCAACTCGACGGCACCACCGCCGGCCAGCAGCTAAATGTGATGCAGGCACGTGGTAGCCACGCCCCAGATGGTCAGCTCTGACAGGGCGGGCACCCGAATGTCCGGATAGTTGGGATTGTCTGCCTGAAGCACCACGCCCGACGGAGTGACGCGGAGCCTCTTGATGGTCAGCTCGCCATCCAGGACGGCTACGACGACGGACCCGTCCTTGGGCTCCAGAGCCCGGTTAACGATCAACTCGTCACCGTCACTGATCCCGGCACCCTCCATGGATTGACCCGTCACCCGCACCACGAAAGTGCTGGTGACATCCTTGATCAGGTGCTCATTGAGATCGATCCGGCCATCAAAGTAATCCTGCGCGGGCGATGGGTACCCTGCCGCCACCGGAATGGGAGCCAGCAGTACCGACATCAGGGAAAAGCCCGCATCTATCACGCGGGGGCCGACGATCACGCCCACAACACACCTTTATTCGAATATATGTTCGATACTTGAGTGTACAGTGCGTGACCGACAATGTTCCTGCCCGCTGTGGACCGACCAGGACCGAATTGGGACAGTCCTGCTAGCGCAACACCCGATACCGTACGTGCGTCACCAGGCCGGTACCGCCCACGTCCGCAGGTTCAAGGCGCACACCCCTGACGCCGTCCAGCAGCCGCTCGCCGCCGCCAAGAATGATCGGTGAGATGTGGAGCCGGAGCTCGTCCATCAGCCCCGTCGAGAGGAACTGCCGCGCAGTCTCCGCTCCGCCCGCGATGGCTACGTTCTTGCTGCCGGCAGCGTCGCGGGCACGGTCCAGTGCAGCCTCGATTCCGTCCGTGACGAAATGGAACGTGGTTCCGCCTTTCATCTCCAAGGGCTCCCGAGCATGATGAGTCAGCACGAAAACCGGTGCGTGATATGGCGGCTCCTCGCCCCACCATCCACGCCAATCCGGGTCCCAAGCGTCAGGGCCCGGGCCGGCATACATATTCCTGCCCATGATGTACGCGCCGGCTTCCAAGATGCCGGCCACCTCAGTGGCATTCGCCTCAGCTTCCTCGAACTGCCAGCGGTGCAGGCTTTCGCCGCCTTCCCCCAAGGGCTGCTCAAGGGACTGGTTGGGTCCGGCAACAAAACCATCAAGGGACACGGTGAGATCGCAGGTGACCAGGCTCATGCGCCAATCCTGCCACCGGCCTTCCGGCGTGCCTAGGTGCCGACGCAACAAGCTCGACGGCGGCCCCAACGAGCGGCGCCCTCCCAACACCTGACCACAGCAACTTTCGATCGATTCTCCAAGCTCATGCTTTGCCCCTATGCTCCGGAACCGAGCAGCCCTACGCTGATCGTGTTCACATCCGCGAAGACGCGAAGAGAGGGCCGCCATGGCACAGGATCCAAGACCCACGTTGGAGCAGTTGAACATCCTCGTCGGTGAATGGGAAACGTCCATCGAGGGCCTCGAAGCCCCTGGCCGGACCACGTTCGAATGGCTGGAAAGCGGAGGCTTCCTCATCCAACGTTCCACGGTCCGACGGCCCGAGTATCCCAACGCGGTGAGCATCATCGGTGCCACCGGCTCGGACGGCACTTTCCAGCAGCACTACTTCGATTCGCGCGGCGTCGCACGGATCTATGACATGACCTTGAGAAACCGTGTGTGGACCCTTTTCCGGGACGGACCTGACTGGCCCCAGCGCTTTGTTGGCCGCTTCAGTGAGGACGGGAACACCATCAACGCCCGTCTGGAACGCGGAACCTACCCCGGCGGCCCGCTGGAACACGACTTTGACATGGTGTATACCCGCATCACCACCCACTAAGCGCCGGGCAAACCGGGTTACTCCACCTCATTTACAGATCCCCTGCCCGGTGGGAACATAAGGCCCATAGTCCGCGGAGGCATCGCCCGGCCACGCCCGGCGCCGTCGATCGCAGCTATGTTGTCAGCTCTCCTCTGAGAGGAACGGCCATGGGTCGTCTGGGGACCGGGAACAGTGGGGATGCGGGGATTGAACCCGCTCCTGATCCACTACGCCACCTGGCCGGTGGCATCGAAAAAGTAGACGCCGTGGTGGTGGGCTCGGGTTTCGGAGGATCGGTGGCTGCCCTTCGCCTGGCCGAGGCGGGACAATCCGTGGTCCTCATGGAGCGAGGCAAACCGTACCCGCCTGGCAGCTTCGCGCGCTCGCCGTCAGAGATGGGCAGGAACTTCTGGGATCCAGACCGTGGCTTGTATGGGCTCTTCGACGCCTGGACGTTCCGTGGCACTGAGGGGCTGGTGTCCAGTGGCCTCGGTGGCGGCTCCCTGATCTATGCCAACGTGCTGCTTCGCAAAGACGAAAAATGGTTCGTCAACGAGTCACCTGTCCCGGGCGGTGGTTACGAAAACTGGCCGTTCACCCGGGCCGACCTTGACCCTTTCTATGATGCCGCCGAAGCGATGCTCCAGCCGGTGCCTTACCCCTATAAGGACACCGCCAAGACCATGGCCATGGAAAAGTCCGCCGCCAACCTTGGACTCTCCATCTCCCGGCCGCCCATCGCCGTCACGTTCGCGGCGGGCCCTGGCCAGGAACCGCGCACCAACCAGGCGCTCCCCCTGCCCAGCTACGGCAGCGTCCACGGCCCCAATACCGTACGGACCACCTGCACCCTCAGCGGTGAATGCGACATCGGCTGCAACGCGGGCGCAAAGAACACCCTGGACCACAATTACGTCTCCGCCGCCGCTTTCAAAGGCGCCGATGTCCGCACCTACCATGACGTACGCGGCATCCGACCTCTCGCCAACGGGACGGACGGTGGCGGTACGGGCGGTGCAGGCTACGAGGTCCGGTATGTGGTGCACCACCCCGATAAACATGGCGAGCTGCTCACCGAGCGCATCATCCACTGCCGCACGCTCATCCTGGGCGCCGGCACATTTGGCACCAACTTCCTCCTGCTCCGCAACCGCGGCTCGCTCCCCGCCCTCAGCAATGCTCTGGGCACCCGTTTCAGCGGCAACGGCGACCTCCTGACCTTCATCATGGGCGCCAAGACTCCCCCCACCAATGGCTCACGCCCCGGCATCCGCACGCTGGCCGGCAGCAAGGGCCCGGTGATCACCACGGCGGTCCGGGTTCCGGATTCGAACGACGACGACGGCGACGGTCGCGGCTACTACGTGGAGGACGCCGGGTATCCGGCCTTCATGAACTGGCTCATCGAAACCGCCCAGCTGCGGACCACCATCAAGCGCACCGCCAAGGTCGCGGGGCAGCTCTTCAAGGACAGGCTGTTCGACGCCGGCCGGTCCAACGTCTCCGCCGACCTTGCCGCGGCCTTGGGGGACGGGCGATTGTCGTCCAGTTCAGTGCCTTTGCTCGGCATGGGCAGGGACATTCCCGACGGCGTCATGACACTTCGCGACGGACGGCTCGCCATCGCCTGGACCATGGCCACCTCAAAGGAGTATTTCGGCCGCGTCCGCGAAACCATGGAATCGATCTCCAAGGACCTGGACGGCGACTTCATCGACAACCCGCTTTGGTGGGCAAAGCGCGTCATCACCGTCCACCCGATCGGCGGGGCCCCCTCCGGCCGGCACCCCGGCGAAGCGGTCTGCGATTCGTACGGCGAGGTATTTGGATACCCGGGCATGTACGTGGTTGACGGGGCTGCGATGCCGGGGCCGGTGGGCGCAAACCCTTCACTGACCATCGCCGCTTTCGCCGAGCGCACCTGCGCGCACATCCTTGAGGCGGGCGTGCGTACCGGCCACCGGGACAACAGGCCGGAAGGAAACGCGCACAGGGAAATCAGCCCCAGCGACACGGTGACCGTTGAGCACGAGGCTGCGGGCGCCGTCGTCGACGTCGGTGCCTTGGCTCCGCGGGCACTGGCGCCGGACGCGACCAAGGGCAAAGGCGCACAGGAGGAGCAGCCTGCGAGCGCTGTGGCTGGAAGACCGTCGACGGCGAGCCGCGGCTTGGGGGCGCCCGGCGACGCAACGGGCGGTAGTGACGCCACCTCGGTGCGTTTCACCGAACAGATGCACGGTTGGTTCAGCCCCGGGGTCACTGATCCGGAGAAGGGTCGAAGCCTGGGCCGTGACCGTAGCCGGAAGATCATGTTCGAGTTGACCATCACCGCGGAGGACATTGACGCGTTCGTGGCCGATCCCAACCATCCCGCCAGGGCTGAAGGTTATGTGTTGGCGGACTACTTCGGCGGGCGGATGCCGGTGGAACGTGGCTGGTTCAACCTGTTTGTTGAGGACTCAGCCACTGCCGGCGCCCCGGCCAGACGCATGCTCTACCGGCTGTGGTTGCGGGACCCCGGGGGAACGCCCTTCACGTTCACCGGCCACAAGCTCATCCATAACGAGGCGGGCTTCGACGTCTGGCCGGATACCACTACGCTGTACGCCACGATCCTGCGCGGGCATGTGCCACCGGGTGCCGGCGGGGCGTCGGGTACCGGCGGGGCGTCGGGTGCCGGCGAAGCGTCGGGGGCCGGCGGGGAAGGCATTTTCGGAGCGGGAATCCTCTTCATCCGACCACTGGACTTCGCCAAGCAACTCACCACCTTCTGGGCAGAAGGCCCTGCACCGGCAGCCGGCCTGGCGGCGTTTGGCAAACTGTTTGCCGGCGAGCTGTGGCGGGTCTATGGCCATGCACCCAGGCATGTCCCCTTCCCACTCACGCACAAGCGATGAAAAGCCGGGAGCTCGCGCAACACCACGCCGTCCTGGGTTTCACTCCCCAGGGAGCCGTCCGTTGGCTCTCGCCGATGTCGTTGGCCAGGACTGCGTTGAAAGTTGCCGCGGCCACTGTGTTCGCCGATTTCGGCGACAAACGTGAACTTGAGGGCAGTTTCCCGGCGGACCCCTTGCGCCTGGACAAACTCCCTGTTCCGGGCCAACCGGCGCAACCCCCGGTCAGCAACCGGGGCCTTCCCTCCCCCGCTGAACTGGAGGCGGAGCGTGAACTGGAGGCGGAGCGTGAGCTGGAGGATGACCGCGCCGCCGGCGGCCCTGCCGCGGCTGAACTCTGGCTGGACTACACAGCAGACCTGGGCGATGGCTTCGACTCCACGTACACGGTGGCGTCCCTGCTGGCACAGGAGTCCCTGGCCGTGGAAGGGCATGAACTCCCCCGTGGCAAGGTACTGGTCCTGGGCGGGGACGAGGTGTACCCGGTGGCGTCACCTGCGGCGTATGAGAATCGGATGGCCGGCCCCTACCGAATGGCACTGCCCCAGGGGATCAACCCCCCTGCCATCATGCTCGCCTTACCAGGGAACCACGACTGGTACGACGGCCTTACCTCGTTCATCCGGTTGTTTACCCGGCAACGGAACATCGGCGGATGGCGGACCATCCAGACCCGCAGCTACTTCGCAGTCCGGCTCACGGGTGAATCCCCGGGTGCGGGCAGGAAGGGCACACCCGGGTGGTGGCTGCTGGGGCTGGACAGCCAGCTTGGCCAGTACATCGACGAACCACAGCTGGATTACTTCTACCGGAATGTCACCCTCCAGCTGCAACCCGGAGATGCCATTATTCTGTGCGTCGCCGCGCCCTTCTGGGTTGACGCGGCCAAGCCCGGGATCAACGAGTTCCGGCAAGTGAACTTCTTCGAGCAGGACTACCTGCGCCGTCGTTTCGATCCGCAGACCGGCCTCTTCCAAGCCACCGGAGCCAGCGTCCGGCTGTGGCTCACCGGCGATCTGCACCACTACTCCCGCTACGAACAGCGGGCGCCCGGCGAGGCCCGGAACATGCCCCCGGACCCCACCAGAACACAGATGATCACCTGCGGACTGGGCGGGGCGTACCTTTCCGATGCCCACTGGCTGCCCGAGGACCTGGTGCTGCCCGCGCCATCGGCTGCTCCTGGAGAATCTGCCGGGGTACGGGACGCCCAACAAACGCCGGCGGCGCGCCGCTTCACCCGCATGCCCGCCATCTACCCCGGCCCCTCCGACTCCCGGCTGTTGGGCCCCCGCCTGGCCAATCCCCTGTCCCCGCACTGGCTACCCGTCCGCAACCCTGGCTTCGGATTGTCGTTGGGCATCGTGCACGTCATCGCCGCTCTGACACTGTGGACAGTTTTCAGCGCCTTCCGCGGAGAATCGTTCATTGACAGTGTGCGGAGCCTGACGCACGGGAACACACCGTTGTTGCTGGGCGCCTTGGTGCTGGCCATGCCCCTGCTGCTCGCCGTCCTTGCCCTTCTTGCACGTGTGCTGGGCCTGACCACAGCAGGCATTGTGGTCTTTGCCCGCGGCGCGCTCTATCAACTGTCGGCGCTGGCGGTGAGTGCCGCCGTCGTGATCCTGATTCCATGGCCGGACGGCTGGCCGGACTTCGTGATCCTGTTCCTGGCCCTCGCGTTGGTGCATCTAGGCGGCTGGGCGCTGGGCAGCGAGGCCTTCGCCTTGTACATTCTGGCCACGCCCAGCGGCGAGGTGTCGTCCTGGAAGATGTCCGGCCAATCGATCGAGGACCACAAGGGATTCCTCCGCATCCATCTCACCCCCGACGGCAACCTCACCATCTACCCGTTGATGGTGGACACCGTCAGCCGGGACTGGCAGCTGGCAACCGACGACGACGGCGCGAGGCTGGTTCCCGTCGACGGCCTGCCCGCCGTGCGGCTGCTGGAACACCCCATCACCATCACACGGAAAGGCACCACACCATGATCATCACCCGTGCCGAGCACAGGACCGAGGTCATCCCCCTCCGTGCCCGGGACAACACACCGCTCAGCCTGGTCCACGTCACGTCGCCCGCAGAGGCCACCAAAGGGCCCGTGATCCTTGTCCACGGTTCCGGCGTCAGGGCAGAATTGTTCCGGCCGCCGGTCAGGACCACCATCGTGGATGTGCTCCTCGAAGACGGGTGGGACGTGTGGATGCTGAATTGGCGGGCTTCCATTGACCTTGATCCGCTGTCCTGGACGCTGGCCGACGCCGCCGTGTACGACCATCCTGCCGCCGTCGAGCACGTCCTGCGTGCCACCGGCGCCGACACCATGAAGGCCGTGATCCACTGCCAGGGCTCCACGTCGTTCACCATGTCCGCCGTTGCGGGGCTCTTGCCTCAGGTGGACACCATCGTTTCCAACGCCGTCTCCCTGCACCCGGTGGTTCCTGCGTTCTCACGGCTCAAGATCGACTATCTGACGCCCATAGTCAAAATGTTCACCCCGTACCTGTCGCCCTCATGGGGATACAAATCGCAGGGCTACTTCACCCGGGCCATCCGGGGCCTGGTGAAAGCCACGCACCACGAATGCGACAACACCGTCTGCAAAATGGTCAGCTTCACCTACGGCAGTGGCCGCCCGGCCCTCTGGTCCCACGAAAACCTGGACGACGCCACTCACCAATGGCTCAGCGGCGAGTTCGCCGAGGTGCCTGTGACATTCTTCGAGGAAATGGGCCGCAGCATCAAAGCCGGACACATGGTGGCCGCCGGCGACCACCCGGAACTGCCCGACAACTTTGTGGCCGAAGCTCCACAGACCGATGCCCGCTTCGCCTTCATCGCCGGCATGGACAACCTGTGCTTCCTGCCCGAAAGCCAGCAACGAACCTTCAGGTTCTTCCAGGAACACCGCCCCGGCAAGGACTCGCTCCACCTCATCCCCGGCTACGGCCATTTGGACGTCTTCTTTGGCGACCACGCCTGGCAGGACACTTTTCCGGTCATCGTGCAGGAGCTCAACGGAACCCTGCAAACCAGCCCAGCCCAAGAAGCCAGCCCACACAAGGAAACCAGCCCAGCCCAGGAGCCCAAGCCATGAAAACACTCACCGAGCTGGCCACGCCCTTGCTCAAACTCATGCCGTCTCCTGTCCCGCGACGGCAGGAGCGGCTCCGCGGCCAGCATGCCTTCGCCGACGGGATCAAGTACGTCATGCCGGTCAACTCCGACGATTCCCCCGTGCTCATGGCCGCCTTCCCCATCAACAAACGTGCTGCAGCTGCGGCATTGCCAGGTTCCGAGATGCGGCCGTTCAGCCTGGGCGGCAAAGGGCTGCTGGTGGTGACAGTGGTGAACTACAAATCCACGGACATCGGGAAGTACATCGAATACTCCCTCGCCATCGCCATCACCCACGGCAACAGGCCGGCGCCGCCCATTCTCCCGCTGATCTTCCAGAAGACGTTCAAGCTGGGCCAGTTCGTGGTGGACCTCCCCGTCAGTTCGGAAGTCTCCGTCAAGGGCGGCAAAGGAATTTGGGGCATGCCCAAGCACCAGGCAAACCTGGACTTCGTCGTGACCGACACCTCCGTGTCCGCGCAATACGACAAGGACGGACAGCTGGGTTGCTACATCGAGATCGAACGCCCCGAGCCCCTCGGACTCCCCCTCAAACTGGCCGCGTCCAACTACTGCGTGTTCCGCAACATGCTTTGGAAATCGGACATCTACTTTGAGGCCACCGGGGATATCGCCCTCGGATCCCAGGCGAAGGCGCGCCTCATCCTCGGTGACGCGCCCGGCGTCGAGCCTTTAAAGAACCTGCACGTGGAGAGCAAACCGGTATTCACCGCCTGGCTGCCGCAAGCCCACGGCGTCCTGGACGATCACTACGAAGCCTGGTTCCTCACGGCTCCCACCCAGCTGGAGGCTGTGGCCCTGCGTGGTGGGGACATGATGGACAGCGTCGTAAACCTCGGCCAAGGGCAGGAATGGCTGGCCCCGCCCGACCGCAGCCGGATACCCGGAACTGCTGATCCCGGGACGGGCACCTTCCCCGCGTCCGGCGGTGCCCAATGAACTGGCTCCTCCTCATCAACGCCCTCTACTTCCTTTTCGGAGCCACCATGTACGTGGGCACCATGTGGGTCCTCAAGTTCTTCCTCTACCCCACCTGGGAATCGCTGGCCCGCGACAACGTGGACATGCACTTTGGAATCCCCACCCGGGCCGCCACCAAGTTCTTCACCATCGTGGTCCCCATCATGTTCATCTCCGGCGGCATCCTGGTCTGGTCCGAATGGGGCACCATCCGCGTCATCCCCGCCATCATCTGCCTGGTGGGCATCATCGTCCTGACCTGGGTTGGCCAAGGCATCATCATCCCCATCAACGTCCGGATCCGGGGTGGCGACTTCGCAGACGACACCGAACTGCGCAGTTTGCTCAAACGCTGGATGATGCTCAATGACATCCGCTTCTACGTCTCCACCCTGACGTGGGCGGCCATGGTATGGCTTCTGGTGGACCGCGGACGGCTGCTGGAGTCCTTCGCATGACCGCGCACCAGCCCGCCAGACCAGGACATCCCGCCCGGGCACCGAAGACACATCCGCCCGGAACCGTGGCCTGGGCTGCAGCGGATCCGCTCCGGGCCGTCCTCGCCGTGATCGCCATCATCACCGTCCTGACCGGCGCCGTGCAGGTTCCGTTCGGCGGACCTGTCCTCCAATTGATCGGCGCCGACTCCACCCCCGAAACCCGCCAACTCTTCGGGACAGTGGGCATGTTCATGGTGGTGGTGGGTGGACTCCTCCTCCACACACTGCTCAACACCGTCCCCTCAGCCGAAGTGGTGCTCTGGTCCGGCGTGCAAAAAACCGGAGCCTTCGGGGCCGTCGGCATCGGAGTACTCAGCGGGGTCTTCTCACCCCTTGCGCTGCTGGTCGCCTTTTTCGACCTCGCGACGGCGGTCCTCCTCTTCATCTACTGGCGCCGCATCAGCGCGGTGCCGGCCGCCAACGGTCTCGCCGGATGAAACGGTCCCTGGTCCTGGCCGGCGGTGGCATGCGCGTGGCCTGGCAGGCTGGGGTGGTGAAAGCGCTCGCCGAGGAGGGCCTGGAATTCCAGCACGTGGATGGGACCTCCGGTGGGATACTGACCGCCGGAATGCTGCTCTCCGGGGCATCGCCGGAGGAGATGTGCAGCCTATGGTCCGGGGTGGACGTTAAGGATTTCGGCTCGGCGTTGCCGTTGGGCGACTACCTGAAGGGGCCATGGTCCCTTCCCGCCATCGGAGACGCCGACGGCATCCTCAACAAGGTCTTTCCCGCGCTCGGCATCGACGACGCCACCATCCGTTCCCGCGCGGCGGAACCGGGCGCCGTCGAGGGTTCCTTCAACGTGGTGGAGTTCACCGAAAAGCGCTGTCACGCACTTGACGCCACCGCAGTTGACGCCCAACTCATGGCTGCGGGCATGTCACTTCCCATCTTCCTGACGCCACTGCGCCGCGACGGAAAGATCTGGACGGACGCGGTCTGGGTCAGGGACGCCAATGTGGCCGAAGCACTGCGGCGGGGCGCCGACGAGGTGTGGCTTATCTGGTGCATCGGAAACTCTCCGTACTGGGGCGATGGTCCGCTGGAACAGTACGTCCACATGATCGAGATGAGCGCCATGGGCGCACTGCTGGCGGACTTTGAAGCGGCAGCGGCCACCGGACGTGAGTTTGTGCTGCATGTGGTGCGCCCACACCATCCGCTTCCCCTGGATCCGGAGTTCTACCTGGGCAGGGTCGACGCCGATACCCTGATCGGCATGGGCTACCGGGATGCCCGCAAATACCTCGACGCCATGGTTCCGGCTGGTGTGGCTAAGGATTCCAGCTGCACAGCGATGACCGAGCCCGCCCCGGGAGTCCGTTTTAACGACACCCTCCGCGGCGAATTGGACGGTTCACCCCTAACATTCCGTGCGGCCGTCGTGCTGCCCTCGGTGCTTGGTGCCGAATCACCCCAGCTCAGCGGCTATCTGGAACACCGCCGGTTCGGGCGCGCGTTCCTGGCCGACGGGCGGGTGGAGGCCACCGGTGACACCGTCACTTACCATGCACGGATAAGGCTCGACGGCGGGTGGCAGGACGTGGCTCTGACGCGTACCTTGCGGGACGACCCCGGACCGGACGCCTGGGCTGATTCGAGAGTTGCCCGGCTCAGCGTTGGCGGGCTGTCCGCGGACCTGACCATGAGTTTGGCCGACGCTGCCGGGCTGCTGGCCTCCGTGGAACCCGTGGGCGCCCATGGATTCGTGGACCGCGCCCAGGCCGTGGCGGGCTTCGCCGGGAATGGCTTCCGCGAACTGCTGCGCCGGTACTGAATAGGTGCTGAAACCCCGTCCTGAATCACTACCTGGCACCCGCCTCAACGCCCAGATGTGACGCACGTTATTACCGGCGGGTAAACGCCGTGCTACGGATCAGCCAAAGATGGCAACAGTGGGGAAACACCTACGAAAAACCGGCCCTTTACGCTGATGATCAACAGCACCAAGCAGGTCATCAGCGAAAGGGCCAAACATGTCCGCCACCCCGTCCGCAGTCTCCCTCCACGTAGTCATCGCAGGCGCAGGCCCCGCGGCCCAGGCTTTGGTGCGGCGGCTGGCCGGCACGTCCGACACCCGGCAGCGTGCCTTCGACGGCACCATCACTCTGCTCAGCAACCGCGATGATTGCCCGGACGCTCTCTTGGAGCTCGCTGAACTTCCCCAGGTCTCGGTCCGCTTTGGACAGGCGGCCAGCTTCATCGACGCCGACGCCAAGATCGTCACCACAGTGGACGGCATGGAGTTCGCTTACGACCAACTGGTCATCGCGACAGGCTCCGCCCCAGTCCTGCCCCCGGTGGCCGGCTCCGAATCCGGACTTAGCTACTCCACCATCGATGACGCCGCGAACATCGGCGAAGCCGTCAAGGATGTCACCCGGGTGGTAGGCCGCCGCCCGCTGGGTATCCTCGTGGGCAACGGTCCGGCTGCGGGCCAGGCTGAGGCAGTGCTCCGGGCCCGCGGAGTCCGCCCCGTCCGCACCACCCTCCGCCCGACCGCCGTCGTCCCCGCAACTGCGGGTTCTGCGCTCCCCGCCACGGGCATCCTCTTCGAGGACGGCAGCAGCATGAACGGCGACCTCGTGGTGCTGGCCGAGGAACGCACCGCCCGTAACGACCTCGCCGAGAGCGCCGGACTCCAGATAGCGTCCGACGGCGGCATCGCCGTAGGGCGCGACCTCGCCACCTCCGTCCCGGGCATCTGGGCAATCGGGGATGCTGCATCCTGCGACAACCTCCGTTTGGGTCTCCTCCTGTCTGCCGAATCGTCGGCAATGCTGTGCGCCTCCGGCATGCTGCTGGGTCCGCTCGGCGCCACCGATCAGCGGGTTCCGCTGGCTGCCTAGCCAGGCAGCTGCAAGGACTCGTCATGCTCGGTTTGAAAATGTTGAGGACGCTTTAGCCTTCAGTGGACCAACCGCCCTCGACGGACCAAGCGGCTTTGCTGGCCCAACCGCCGGAGGGTGCCCCGGCAAAGGTGGGGCTTTGGATATGTAGCTATGGCCGGTGGGTGTGCGGATTTCGAGGGTGTGCCTGCCACCGGGCATGGTCTTGGTTTTGGTGGTCCAGCCGGGGTTTTCTTTGCTGTGGTTGCAGGCTTCGCAGAGGCCGGCGCCGTTGGTCAGGGTGGTAACCCCGCCTGTGTGCCAGGGGATGATGTGGTCGATGTGGCGGATGGGCGCGTCGCAGTACGGGGTGCGGCAGGTATCGTCCCGGGTTTCAATGAAGCGTCTGAGTCGTGGTGGGAAGAGCCGGGCTTTGGAGTCCATGCTCAGCAGCTCGCCCGTTCCGGGTGCTGTGTAGAGCCGGCGCAGCCACACGGTGAACTCATCATCCTGCGCACCCGTGGCTTGAAGCCCCAGCCTTGGTTCCTGCGCACCCGTGGCTTGAAACCCAAGCCTTGGTTCCTGCACTCCCGCACGCTCCTGCCTGTTTGGGGTCTGGTTGCCGGCGCAGAGGAGTGTTCTGGCCCATTCGGCGGGGACGATTCCGTAGCCTTTGAGGCGGGCTGGTTCACTGTCGCCCTGAAACAAGGTCCGGTCGGTCATGACGAGGTCCAGGTTGATCCCGGCGATCCCGCCGGGTGTACCGATGGCGCGTTCGATGAGGGTGTCGGCCATGACCTGCCCACGGGTTCAGGGATCGCCGGTGGAGCGGGCGGTGTCGGCGGCCCGGATGAGCGCAGCATACGCGGCCACGCCTTGGGCGACGGGCAGCAGTGCCGTGAGGTAGGTCATGGTGTCCGGTGCCGGGCGCAGACTGACGGTGCGTTCGCTCGCGGCATGGCTCGCCCGCTGCGCGACGGAGCGTGGGTCGCGCCGGTACGCGGCAGCTTTCACGGCCGCGATGATGGACCGGTCGCCTTTGCCCTCGAACGTTCCGGTGTCGGGGGCGAGTTCTTCATCCACCGCGCACCGGTCCTCCACAGACAAACACGCCGTCTCTTTCACCAGCAGCGTGGCGCGCCACTCGTTGAGCTGGCCCGATTCCAGGGCGGCCAGGGTGCGGGGCATCTCCACCACCAACGCTTTCGCCAATCCCAACAGCCGGAAGCCACGGTGAGGGGACTCCCTCCGCGCCAACGCCACCTGAGCACCTACCCCCTGGCCGCGCTCAGACACAGGCACACCCGCCGCAGCGTGTTCCTGCCGTTGCGCGAGATCGAAGGCCACAGCTATCCGCGCCTGCAAACCCGTAATGGCCGACTTCAGATCCTCCAAACCTCGGAGCTGATCGATCAGTTCTCCGCTGACGGTACCGAGACGGACGGCACCCAGGAGCGCCAGGACATCCCGCACCGAAGCCCCGGCAACCACCGGGGCTGCCGCGACCGCAGTGACCGCTTGCCCCGCCCGAATCTGCTCCATACCCCAACTGTTCCAGCCCGCAGTAGGCCTCATAAGGCCCGAATCGACCTATGTGGACAACCCCCAACAGCCCTCGTCCCATGTGGCAAGATGGTCCTTTGACGGGCAGTGACAACCCTGCGGCCACCCAGGCCGGCCACGCCCTGCACGGAAGGACCCCATGAGCAACCAAGCCGGAGCTCCTGCGAATATCGCCTCCTACATCGACCACACGCTGTTGAAGCCGGAGGCCAGCGAGGCCGATGTCCTCAAGGTGTGCGCTGAAGCCGTCGAGTATAAATTCAAGTCAGTGTGCGTGAACCCGATCTGGGTCAAAACCGTCACCAAGGCCCTCAAAGGCTCCGGCGTGTTGACCTGCTCGGTCATCGGCTTCCCCCTGGGTGCCACGCCCAGCGACGTCAAGGCCTTCGAGGCTCGCGGCGCCGTGCTCGACGGTGCCGATGAAATCGACATGGTGATCAACATGGCAGCGGCCCGCGCCAACGACAAGGGCGCGTTGGTGGACGACATCAAGGCCGTGGCCGACACCGTCCACACGGGTGAGGCCATCCTGAAAGTCATCATCGAGACGTCCATGCTGAGCGATGAGCAGAAGGTCATCGCCTGCGAAGCAGCCGTAGAAGCAGGAGCGGACTTCGTCAAGACCTCCACCGGATTCAACGGTGGGGGCGCCACGGTTGAGGACGTTGCCTTGATGCGGAAGACCGTGGGACCGGACGTGGGCGTGAAAGCCTCGGGCGGAGTGCGCTCCCTGGCTGACGCACAGGCTATGATTGCTGCTGGTGCAACACGTATCGGAGCGAGTTCCGGAATTGCCATCGTCAAGGGTGAACAAGGTTCATCTGCTTACTGAGGCTTCCGCAATCGCCAAGGATTTTTGAGCCCTGCGGGGCCGAGGAGGAATGAATGTCCAAGAACGCCACAAGTGCCCCCATTGAACGAGAGAACAACCTCGGCACAAGCATTGTCCTGTTCGTGGTCATGATTGTGCTCTTCCTGGGCGCCATCTACTCGCTGTCCTTCCTCAGCCTGGAAAACCCGTGGCCGATGGCCGTTTGCCTGGGCCTCTTTGCCTTGGCTTTCTGGATTCCGCAGACCATCCTTGGCCGCTCTGACTCTGCTGGCGAAAGCTAAATCCTTCATATGTCAGGAAACGGTTCAGGCTGCCAGCCTGGGCCGCTTCTTTTTAACCCGCCGGTAACCCCCGCAGGATAGGGTGTTGCCATGAAATCGGCGGTCCCCAAGGTTGCGTTACTGGTTGTGGCACTGGCCGCGGCAGGCGTCGGCGTGGCCGTCGTCGCGGCTAAACCCGGCGCCGTCGACGCGAACCCAACGTACTGCAGTGCTCCCGGCAGCCAAGCCACGGAAGCCAGGGCGTTCACCATCAAGGGCTACTTGGACCCCGAGGATACGTCCAAGGCGCTGCAGCAATTGATTGACGCCGCCTCCCAGGACGGTGGGGGCATCGTCGAACTGCCCCAGGGCACCCTCGTTTTGGGCGGCCCCCTGATCCTCAAGAGCAATGTTGCGCTCAAAGGAACCGGCGCAGCCACCGTTCTGAAGGCCGGTCCGGGGTTCCTGGACACCAAAGGCCCCTTCGGAGGGCATCCTCTGATCACCACCAACGGCGCGCAGAACGTCACCATTTCCCACCTCACGGCGGACCAAAGCGGCGACGAGTTGAACGGCAACGCCACGGGGCGCCTGACCGAATACCTGATCGATGTCCGGCACAGCACCAATGCGTTGGTGGAAGACGTCCGCACCCGGAATCCCTTTACCTACTCCATCGCCGTGGTGGGCAGCAGTAACTTCTGCGTCCGTAACAATGACACGTTGGTAACCAGCAGCGGCAAGTACGACCAACTGGACGGCATCCACATCACCGACTCACACGGCGGCATGGTGGAAGGCAACACTGTGGATCAACGCCAAGGAGACGACGGCGACGACGGCCTCGTGGCACAAACCATCGGTTCGCCGGTCTACGACGTGATCTACCGGAACAACAAAGTCCGCGGCGGGTCCCACGGTTCCGCGATGCAGCTGGCCGTCGGAACGCATGAGATCTACAACATTGCCGTAGAGGACAACCGGTTCTGGGGCTCCCCCAACGGAGTCAAAATTGGGTACTACGACGGCACAGCGGCTGTTCACGACGTCGTGGTGAAGAACAACTCCTTCACCGATACACCAGGCCCGTGGCTGAACTTCCAAGGCGAGCTCAAGAACATCACCGTGACCGACAACGTCATTTGCCAGAGCGGGGCAATGACGCTGGGAGATGCCCCGGGCAACGTGGTGTCCAACAACAGGGACGGCTGCTAGGAACTGCGCGCTGCCGGATACTGGTCAGCAGGAACGAAGTACGTTTCTGCTGTCACAGGGATGTGGCCTGACGGAAAAAGCGCATCCGCCTGGGTGGTGTATTGACGTATCCGCGGTGGTTTGGCGATGAGGCCGTGGTCCCAAGTCCACGGTACATAGCCCCAGCGCGCCAAACGGGACGCGTCCGGTTCATGGTCGAGGTTGTAGGGGAAGTCCGAGTAGAGCACCACGTGATCCGGATGACCCAAGCCGGCCTCACGCGTGATGAGATGATCCACGTGTTTGCCCACACCCACCGGGCAGAACAACAGTTCCGCACCGGTCAACGCCAACAGTGCTGCCACGTCGTTGCGGAGCTGGCCAATCAGTGAACGGTCACCCCTGGCAATCCGACCCATTGCGATGTCGAACCTGTACGTGGGGTAACGGTGGGTCATTTCCGGAAGAAGCCTGTTCCACGCTTCGCTGCCCAGCTTGGGCGCCCGGCGTTGACGGAACAGCGCATCAACGGCACCGAGGTGTATCGATTGGACGCCCATATCCTCAAGGACTGCCTTGTCCTCCGCCTTGCGGGCATCAAACAGCTCCCCGGCATCCTTGACAGCGCATTGGCTCATGAAGGACCGTGCGGCCCTGGTGTGGGGCCCATCCGAGGCCTCTGTGAAAAGGGTTGCAACGATCACCTCACGCCCCTGGGCCTGCGCTTCGATCAGAGCTCCGCAGGACAGGACGGCGTCGTCCAAGTGCGGCGAGAGGAACAGCCACGGCGCATTTCCCGCCAGGGATCGATCGATTCTGGATTGATGAACCAAGGCCCTACCTCCTCTCTGCTGCACGGTAAGCCTCGCCCTGGAGAGCAGCCAGCCGGTCCCAGTCGTAGCCGGCGGCAAAGGCCCGCCCCTGCTGGCCTGCTACGTCAAGTCCATCCTGCGAGTAGCGCTCTGCGAGCGCCTTGGCGAGGGCGCCGACGTCGAACGCGTCAACCAGCCATCCCGCACCTCGTGGCACAATCTCCCGCAAGCAGGGAATGTCGAAAGCAATCACTGGCGTCCCGACAGCCAGTGCCTCTATGGCGACCAAACCGAAGGTCTCCTGCCGGGAAGGAACCACCACCAACCGCGCATCACGCAGGGCATTGAACTTTGCATCCCCGGAAAGCCAGCCCACCAGGCGTACCGAGCTGGAAAGCCCAGCCTCGTCAATGGCTGCCCGCAACCGGGCCTCATCAGGGCCCGTTCCGGCAATCAGCAGCCGGCCGTCGATGAGCCCGCAGCATTGGGCCCAAGCCTCCAGTAGGAGATCGAGTCCTTTGCCTGTGAACTCGAGCCGTCCGAGGCAAAGGATGTCCCGGCCAACCGTTGGCGCAGGTTTCCATGCGGCAGGATCCACCCCGTTACCGATCACGTCCACGTGGAGGTCCGGGTTCAGGGCTGTCAGGCGATCCGAAATTCCCTGCGAGACCGCGATTGCCCGCCGGTGACGCCGCACTCCAAAGCGTTCCATCCAGTGCAGAGGCAGCTTGTATTGCCGCGCCTTGTCACGGGCATGCAACCACTGCACTACGCCAAGGGTGGGTTTAGTGGTCCATAACGGCGCGGCCATGGTGGAGAAGGGGGCGAAGAAGTCCTCCACCACCAGATCGGTTGCCGCCCGGCGCTTGCGGGCTTCGAAGGGCAACCGGACCACGTATCCCAACAACCGGGTCAAGCGCGTACGGCCCTCTCCGAAGCCAACGGGTACGTAGTGAACCCCATCCTGAATCCTTTCCTGCCAGCCCGGATACCGTGTGGTCAGCACGGTGACCCTGAAACCGCTGGCGGCCAGGCGGCGATTGGTCTCGTGGGTCCGCACCGATCCCCCACCGGCGCCGGGCATACGGGGATCCTCGAAACCCAGGTGCAATATTCTCAAGGGGTTCACCGTTCTGTCTCGTACGTTTTGGAGGGAGTTCCCGTTCCGTTGGCGGCACCCATGCTGAGCTCGGCAGGTGCTACGAGCCATAGCGTGGTGGAACCGTTGGTTGGCCCCTCAGCACTGAAGACAGGCGTCGCGTATTCCTTAAGCCACGTGAGCATCTCAGGTTGTGCGTAGCCATAGCCTTGGCTGGTTGGGTGGGATTGGGTCAGGATGTAGTTTGCCCCGGCCCCCTGCATCAGGGGCGCGGAAGGCCACACGCCAAATCGCGGATCGTCGGCAAACGCGAACTCGCCGGTGCTGTTGCTGACACTCACCCGGGCCTCCTGGGGGAGGTTGTTTTTGACCCAGTCCTTGACTTGGACAAATCCGTCGTCCACCGTAAACGCCGTCCGGGCGCCCAGCACCACGGTCAAGGCGACGAAGCACAAGCTGGCGATGGCCAGGAACGTCCGGCCTTGACGGAATCCCTTACGGGATCGCTCGCTGAACCTCTCCCTCAGCTCCACTACTACCAGGACGGAGCACAACACGCCGGCAATCATGACGCCGTAGCCGTATTGCTCTTCAAAGGTGCCAAACGCGGCGCTGTAGGCACCGGCAGCGCCCAAGGCGAAACCGGCCAGCCCGATCACCCTCCGGTCTGCGCGCCGGCTGAAGCACAGCAGGGCACCGGCTACCGGGCACAGGGCCAGCAGCAGGTAGCTTGTGCCGAAGTGGCCGCTCTGCTCGATCAACCGGGTCATGATGTTCGGTGACCCTTCTGCGGTGAACCCGGTGCTCTTTTCCAGACCCGAAGCCCGCAGTATTCCGCTGGTCTTCGCCTCGATCCAGTCGGGTAGATGGGCCTGCGAGGCCGCTATGGCCAAGTAGGTGGCATACGGTACCGCGGCTGCAATGAGTACGACGGCGGCCTGCCGCCATGGCAGGGTCCGTTTCCAGATCACGGCTACCGCCACCGGACCGACAGTGCAGATGATAAAGAAATCTTTGCAGAGGACTGCGTAGCCCAGCAGGAGACCCACCGCAATGAGCCGCAGTGCTGCTGGCAGCCGCCTGTTCGGTGTCCGGGTGCCCGTCAGGACGAGGAATCCGGCCAGCACGAAGGCCATCGCCGACGTCTCCAGGAATGCGTGGCTGTTATTGCGCAGGATGAATGGTTCAAAGGCCAGGACCACCGCGGCGAGCCAGGCCGCCGTCGTGCCGGCAAGTTTCCTGACCAACAGGAACCCCAGGCCGACGGTGATGGCCCCCAGCGCGGCATTGAGCCAGCGGAGCTGCAGGACCACCTCCACGATGTCACCAGAGATGCCAAACAGCTTGATGGTGCCGGCTTCCAGGAGGAAGAAGCCTGGCGGATGGAGGAAGAACGGCCCATCCGGCAGCGTGGGAACTTGCCCTGTGGTGAGCGACTCCCCCAGGCGGACGTACAGCAGCTCATCCACCCACAGCTCAAAACCGCGCGCCAAGCCGATGGCCCGCACGCCAAACGCCGCCGCTGACACCGCGATAAAGGCCGAGACAGGGCTGGACACCACCCGAACCATGGATATCGCCAGGCGGTTGGAAGAAGGGTCCGCGGCTTTCGAACGCCGTCCGGCAGACCGCACAGGCGCGCCGAACCGTCGTCGTGCTGTCCCCCAACCGAGCGTCCGCGGCAGCAAGCCGCGTTGATGGGCCAGGACCGCGATGCCGCTGATGGCGGCCAGGACCAGCCACGCGACGGGCTGGAGTTGCGCGGCCACAGCAAGGAGCAGCAACAGGACGGAGGTGCCTGCGCTGAAACGGTAGGCCCCCTTCGCCGGGCCGACGGCGGCGAGGACCGGCCAGGAAATGAGGATCAGCACTGCCGCCGCAACCACTGCACCGATGGCCGATCCCACCGCCAGCCCGCTCACTGCGTCCAGTTGCCACCCGGTCCAGAGTCCCGCCACCACCAGAAGGCAAGCGCACGCCAGGCCGAGCTGGCAGCGACGGTAGGCCCGCAGGGCGAGCAGGATGGTGGTGAGGACGGTCAGTACGGCGTAGCCCAATCCGGCGGCCGCGAGCCACGGCAGCAGTTCCAGGGAACCGTGGTACTTCTCCGGAATGATGACACCAGCAAGAAGGTGGGGGGCAGTGGCAATGATCGCGAACGCCACCACCGCCAATTGGCTGAACGAGGCGAACGCGGCACCAAGTACCTCGCGGACATTGACCCCAGGGCGGCGGAGCAGGGGAAACGCTACCAGCGCGGTCCCGGCCGCAACGTAGACCGGCCCCTTGGCAATGGTGGCCAGAGCCTGAAATCCTGCAGCGGCGGGCCCCTCGTCCAGGAACGCCACCACCACCACATCAACGCCCACCAGAACAGAGACAACGCACAGGACCGATGCGATGTCGCTGGTCTCCGCCCACCGCCATCTCTGCCGAAGGACTCCCGGACGCCACTGGAGATCGCGGTAAAAGGACCAAGGCACCGCCACCAGGGCCAGCGCGCCGACGGCGAATCCGAGGATCGCCCCCACAGCACCCCAGGCAAGGAGAATCACCAGGACGCTGAATCCCAACCTCAACAGCACTTCGCCGATGGTGGTCATGGCGTACCACGTGAAGCGGAGTTCACCTTGCAGCCAGCCCGACGGCGCCGCCATGAGGAAGATGGCCAGCGCGCCCGTCGCTACGGCGGCGGCCAGTGGCGGCGTCGAAAAGGCCAGCGTCAAGGCCCCGGTTGTTGCTGCGGCTGCGATGCCCGCGATGCAGGAGAGGAAAACGGAGAAGGCCATGCCGTCCCGGCGCCCATCCGACCCCGCGGGGTGAACCGCCACAAAGTGGGACAACGGCAGGGGAACCAGGGCGGACGCCACGATGCCAACAACACCCAGAAGCATCGCCGCAGCCGCGAACTGTGTGTAATCCGCGGTTCCCAACATATTGGCCATAAGGAGTGAGCACGCGTAGCTGACCACACCCACCACGCCGGCAGCTACGGACAGAAAGCCGCTGTTCTCGGCCACCTTCGCCCCCACGTCCGGAGTCCCTAGTGCTGGCCGTTCCCCGGTGCTGGAGGCAGCCTCCAGGTCATGCAAAGTGTCAGTCATGATTCCCCCTCAATTTCCCCACGCTCTGATGCCGGTTACAGACCTTCAACGGCATCTGCGGGGGTGAACGTGCTTCCAGGTCCGGCCAGGAGCGTGCTGCGTCCCACCGCCCGGAGTTCGGCAGATACCACTCCGATGCGCCTCATGACAGCAAAGGCCTCAAACTCGTCCCGTCCCTTCATCAGAACCGACACACGTCCTTGGTTCTGGACCACTTCGTCTGTTGGCCGCAGGATCGAGTGCAGGTTGGCCCCCACCGGCAGGTCGAAGTGCACCAGCGTGGACATATCGGAACGGGCAACACCTGACTGGTCGCCTTCGCGTCGGAGCGCTTCCTCTTCGAGGAGGACACCAGCCAGCAACGCCGCGCTGCGGTCCCAGGTAAAGCACCGGGCCCATTCCTGGCATTGCGCAGAAATATCCCGTGCCACGTCTTGCCGGGACAGCGTCTTGAGGGCGGACACCATTGCCGTTCCGAAGTCCTTTGCAGTATCCACCAACCACCCGGTGCTGCCATCTACAACGGAGTCACGGATGCCCGGAACACGGAGGGCAAGGCAAGGAACACCCCAGGCAGCGGCTTCGATCACAGAACAACCCCATCCTTCCGACGCGGAGGTGGAGGCCGTCAGCCATGCCCGGTTCAGGAGGTTGTTGCGGACTTCGTTGGGCTGGTACCCGTGGAACGTCACGATGTCATCCAGGCCCAGGTCCATGGCGAGCTGCTGGAGCCGGCCCCGTTCCGGGCCGTCACCCACAATCTCCAGGCGCAGTTTGGGAACGCTGCGGGCCGCAACGGCGAACTGGCCCAGCAACAGGTCCAGCCGCTTGTGCGGTACCAAACGGCTGACGACCACGATGTTGGGGTCCGGATCGCGCGGGCCGACAGTTCGCGGAACCTCGATCGTTCCATTGGGCACCACGTGAATTGGGCCGGAGAAACCCAGCTTGCGAAGTTCGAACCTGGTGGACGGGGAAACTGCCGCGATGGCGCGGTTGCCGTACACAGCCTTTGCCCCGGTGCCCTCAAGAAAACGGCCCACGGCTGCCATGGGCGCGGAGAACCTGGTACGGAATTGATCCTGGTGAACATGATGGATCAATTGCACGATCGGCATTTCCCGCGGAAGGAACAGGGGCGCAAAAAACGGAATCCCATTTTGGCAATCGATCACGCCGTCAAACCAGGTCCGGGTGTGCAGCAGCTTAAGGGCGGCCTGGCCATAAAGAGCCAAAGGTCCACCTGACCGGATGATCCTGATGCCGTCCACAACGCCCTCGGCAGCCTGGTGTTCTTCCCGGCCCGTAAACCAGGTAACTTCAGCGCCGTATTCTATCCATCGCCGTGAGATTTCGTGCATGTACTGTTCTGCGCCGCCGGCCTGGGAATGCTTGATATCCCTCCAATTCAGCACCAGGATCCGCTTTCCGGCCAGTTGGGCGGGCATGTTCGCGGGAACAAAAGTGTCCGTCATGGCATCGCCTTATTGAGTTGGAGGACTGAGGCAAAACTGGCAATTCCGTCCTTGAAGGGCCTGAAGGTTGAGGCCGCACCATCCGTCCATGCGACGGGTAATTCAACGATTCTGGCCCCTTCGTGCTGTAGACGGAGCAGAAGCTCAACGTCGAAAGCAAATCCGGTGGCACGGCATTGCACCATGGCCGCAGTCAGAGCGTCACGTTCAAAGAACTTGAAACCGCATTGTGTATCAAAAATGCCCTTGACCTTGGATTTGGTCAGCACACGGAAAGCTGTTCCGCCAACGCGTCGCCCCAACTGTTGGGGCTGCACGAAGGTGGAACCGGGAGCATGACGCGAGGCAATCACCGCCGAGGCCCCTTGTTCCAGGTGCTCCATTGCCGCCACCAAGGTGTTCAAAGGCGTAGCGAGGTCGGCATCGAAGAATCCTGTGTATTTCGAGGAACCACTCAGCAATCCCCGGCGAACAGCAGCTCCTTTCCCGCGCAGGGAACAGCCCACCACGGAAATCGGGACACTGCTTCCAGTGTCCCGGGATATTTTGCGCACTATGGCGCCGGTCTCGTCCGTACTGCAGTTGTCCACCACCACAATGCGTGACGTCCATGGTTTGCCGGCCAGGAAATCGACCGTTTGGACAAGTGTGGTGGGTATTCTTGCGGCCTCGTTATATGCGGGGATGACGACTTCCAAATCAACCTGCGTGCGCCGCATTGACTCAGTATGTCGCCGTGCCTGAAGACTCCCCCTGATGCCGGTATGGATACTGTGCGGGTGGAGCAGATCCATCTGAACCTCCGATTAGTCAAACAATTTGACGTCGAGGTCCAAGCTATGTGGGGTGGCTCTCAAAGGGCACGAGTAGTCGATACTCGAAAAGTTGAACGGGATCTCTTGGTTCACCGGAGATGTACGCAGTTTTCCAACGGGAGCACTACTTGTATTGGTCTCCCGGAATTATTCCAATTGCGTTACATGACCCGCACCTTGGTGGAAGAGATACTATGCCTGCTTTGGTGTCACGGCAACTGCACCACACCGCCCAGAGCCGCCAAAATCCCGGGCCAATGCTGCTGTGCAAGCGTCCAGGCAGCAATACCCATGCCCACCATGGCATATCCACTGACAGGAATAAGGACCAACCATTCACGCCGGGAACCAGCCCGCCCCAGCAGTGGAATGGAGAAGGCGCCGTTTGCCCGCCAAATTCCACTAATGAGGGATTTCCGGAGAAACTTTGGTGGTTTTATGACAATTGGCCACAAAAGTGGCACACCACCCACAGTGATCATGTCCCCCACGATGTGCACCACAACACCGGTCAGCATGGACAACGGCAGCCATCCCCACTGATCCGGTGCGAACCATGTCACCAGCCCGGCCATCACCACAGCGAACAGCCAGTTGGTGATCCAGCCGGACTTGGGAAACAGGTTCAGAGCCTTGGCAGCCAGGTTGATCATGAACATGCACAGCAGACCTGCGCCCACCGAGAGCTTTCCCACGGGTGTCACCATCTGGAACTGTGCCGCCATCGCCGCCAGCACTACGAACGCCGAGGCGCCCAGCAATGAGTGCGTTCCCTGCCGATGCCCGCCGCTGGCTTTTTCGATGCCAACCGCAATCACGTTGGACAGCGGCGGCAGCGAGTTCGCTATGGTGCTGTGGCGGTGGTCCCAGTCGCAGACCAAGGCGGTGCCCGCCGTCGCCATGGCTCCAATCAGGATGCCGGTGGAATCCAAGGGATACCAGCCCAGGGCATACGGGCCGGTCGAGGCAATAGCTATCCACGCCGCGGCTCCCGACGCGGCGTGGTGTCCTCCCATCATCCGGCTAGCCCGCCTTTACGGGCACGTCGGTGAAGATCGCCTCGATGACGTTGTTCGCCCACTGCAGGATTTCGGCGTCCTGAAGGTCCCGACCGCCGATCCTTGCCGTCTTGGGCTTGGGGATCAGCACCGCGTCCAACGCAGGCTTCACCTGCGAACCGGGGTACATGCGGTTCAGGCGCATGGTTTTGGACTCAGGCAGTTGTGCTGGCGAGAAGCGGATGAAGTTTCCCTGAAGTGCGACGTCGGACAACCCGGCTTCGCGGGCACCCACCCGGAAGCGGGCCACGGCAATGAGGTTCTGGGCCGGCAACGGAGGCTCACCATACCGGTCCACGAGTTCTGCGAGGACCTCGTCGATGGCTTCGTAGGTGATCGCCGCAGCCAGCTTGCGGTAAGCCTCCAGGCGAAGCCTTTCCCCGGGCACGTAGTCATGCGGAAGGTGCGCATTCACCGGCAGCTCGATCTTCATCTCGGCGGCCTTCTCCTCGGCCTCGCCGCGGTATTCGGCAACAGCTTCTCCCACCAGGCGGATGTAGAGATCGAAGCCCACGCCCTGGATGTGGCCGGACTGTTCGCCACCGAGGAGGTTGCCGGCGCCACGGATTTCCAGGTCCTTCATGGCCAGCTGCATGCCGGCCCCGAGCTCGTTGTGGGCTGCCACGGCCTTCAGGCGTTCCAGCGCCACCTCACCCAGCGGCTTTTCCGACGGGTAGAGGAAGTAGGCGTACGCGCGTTCGCGGCCACGGCCAACACGTCCGCGCAGCTGATGGAGTTGGGAAAGCCCGTATTTGTCCGCTCCGTCCACAATCAAGGTGTTGGCGTTGGAAATATCCAGGCCAGTCTCAATGATGGTGGTGCACACCAGCACGTCGAAGCGCTTCTCCCAGAAGTCCACGATGATCTTCTCAAGGCGGCTCTCGGACATCTGTCCATGCGCAACTTCCACCCGGGCCTCGGGCACCAGTTCACGGATCTGTGCGGCGATGCGTTCAATGGACGAGACGCGGTTGTGGACGAAGAACACCTGGCCTTCGCGCATGAGCTCACGGCGGATCGCTGCCGACGTCTGCTTGTTGGTGTAGGGACCCACATACGTCAGGACAGGGTGCCGTTCTTCCGGAGGCGTTGCCAACGTTGAGGTCTCGCGGATTCCAGTAAGGGACATTTCCAAGGTTCGCGGAATCGGTGTAGCACTCATGGCCAGCACATCCACGTTGGTGCGCATCTTCTTGAGCGCTTCCTTGTGTTCCACACCGAAGCGCTGCTCTTCATCCACAATCACCAGGCCGAGGTCCTTGAACTCGAAGTCCTTGGACAGAAGCCGGTGCGTACCAATCACCACGTCCACGGCGCCGCTCTTGACGCCCTCAGCAGTTTCCTTGGCTTCTTTGCCGCTCTGAAAGCGGGACAGGGGCTTCACGCGCAGGGGGAAGCCGGAGAAGCGCTCCGTAAAGGTTTCGTAGTGCTGCTGGGCAAGGAGGGTGGTGGGCACCAGAACGGCCACCTGTTTGCCGTCCTGCACTGCCTTGAAGGCAGCACGCACAGCGATCTCGGTCTTTCCGTAGCCCACGTCGCCGGACACCAGGCGATCCATGGGGATCTCCCGCTCCATGTCCGCCTTGACCTCGTTGATGGTGGTCAACTGATCCGGCGTTTCAACGTACGGGAAGGCTTCTTCAAGCTCGCGCTGCCACGGGGTGTCTGCCGCAAAGGCGTGGCCACGGGATGCCATGCGCGCCGAATACAGCCGGATCAGCTCGCCGGCAATCTCCTTGACTGCCTTGCGTGCCTTGGACTTGGTGCTGGCCCAGTCGGCGCCGCCCATTTTGCTCAGTGCGGGCGCGTCCCCGCCTACGTAGCGGGTTACTTGGTCCAGCTGGTCGGTGGGGACGAAGAGCCGGTCGCCGGGAGCGCCGCGCTTGGATGGCGCGTACTCCAGCACCAGGTACTCGCGCAGCCCGGCATCCGACGATGACGTACCGGCCACCTTCCGCTGGATCAGCTCCACGAAACGGCCGATTCCATGTTGCTCATGCACCACGAAGTCGCCTGCGTGCAACTGCAGCGGGTCCACGGCGTTCCGCCGTTTGGACGGCATGCGGCGCATGTCCTTGGTGGAGCTGGCCGTAGCGCGCCCCAAGAGGTCAGCTTCGGTCAACAGGCCCAGTTTGAGCCCGTCCAGTACAAAACCACGTCCGACGGCGGCGGTGGTCACCTCGATGATTCCGGGCTGTGGCTCCTTATCCAAGGACTCAACGCGGGAACACGGGATGTCGGCATCGTGGAACAGCTCGGCCAGGCGCTGGGCAGGGCCCGGGCCATCGGTCACCACCACCACACGCCATTGCTCGCGGACACGGGAGCCGATGAACTCCAGCATCTCGGCAACTTCGCCTTGATATCCACGCGGTTCCCGGGCGCGCATGTTGAGGACATCGATGTCCAGGACCAAGTCCTCATCCGAGGCCAGGGACGTGATGGACCACCAGGACACCGCGTGCTCAAGGGCGGCCGAGCGGGTGTCGGTGAGGGAACGGAAACTGGCGGCGTGGAGGTCGGTGGAAGCCTGGGAGGACAGGTCAAGAGGCGCCGCACCGCCGTCGGACGCAGTTGACCAGGCAGCTTCCAGGAACTCTTCGTTGGTGGCTGCGAGATCGTGCGCGCGGGTGCGCACCTTCTCCGGCTCGATGACCACTGACAGAGAGCCGGCGGGGAGCTGGTCCACGAACGGGACCATGGCGTCCACCAACACGGGGGCCAGGGATTCCATGCCCTCGACGGCGATGCCGCCGGCGATCTTCTCCAGCATGTCTGCCGCGGCCGGCATGTCTGCCTTCAACTTGGAGGCACGGGACATCACCGAGGGCGTGATCAGGATTTCCCGGCACGGTGGGGCGTGCAGTTCCGTGGGGTGGTGGATCCCCGGGGCGGACAGCGAGCGCTGGTCAGCAACGGCGAACCAGCGCATCTGGTCCACCTCATCGCCGAAGAATTCCACGCGGATGGGGTGGTCTTCGGTGGGCGGGAACACGTCCAGGATGCCACCGCGGACCGCGAATTCGCCGCGGTGCGTCACCATGTCCACCCGGGCGTACGCGGCATCGGACAGGGCCCGGACCACCTCCGTGAAGGAACGCTCCTGTCCCACTGCCAGCGTCACGGGAACCAGATCTCCCAAGCCGGCAACAATTGGCTGGACCACGGCGCGAACCGGGGCCACCACAACCCGCAATGGGGCCGCCGTCGAGGTTTCAGGGTGGGTCAGGCGGCGCAGCACTGAGAGTCGGCGACCCACGGTGTCGGAGCGTGGCGAAAGCCGCTCGTGAGGGAGCGTCTCCCAACTGGGAAAGGTGGCCACAGACTCCGCGGGAAGATACGAAGCGAGCGCTGCAGTGAGGTCCTCGGCTTCGCGGCCGGTAGCGGTGACGGCGAGGACTACGGGGGCGCCGTTCTCTTCGACGCCGGCGGAAGCCAAGGCGTCGGCCATTTCAGCCAGCAGGACGGCACGCATGCCCGTGGGCGCACTGATCTGGTAGTCGGTATTGCGGTCGTTGAAGGGCCGCTGAGCTTCCGTTCGGACGCGCGCGAAAGTCTTGTCCTCCGCCAGTGCGCGGCGCAGACCGTTGAGGCTCATGGCAGAAACTCCTAGGGTGGGTCCAAGGGCAGGCAACACAAATGCCCGGAAATTCAGATGAATGCCGGGTCATTCCAGCCTACCTCTACCCCCAGCCCCAGGAGTTCCTTTGCAGCCTTCGGAAGCTACGCATTCCAATACCCCGCAGGACACCAAGACCGTGTTGGTCACCGGTGCCACCGGATACATCGGCGGCCGCCTGGTCCCCCGGCTCCTTGAAGCAGGCCACCGGGTCAAGGTCCTGGTCCGGACGCCGCAGAAGATCGCGGACGTTCCCTGGCATGACGACGTGGAGATCATCGAGAACAGCCTGTCCGACGCCGACGGACTCACCGAGGCCTTGGACGGCGTCGATGTCCTGTATTACTTGGTCCACTCAATGGCATCCGGGAGCGGATTCGAGGCCAAGGAAGAAGCGATGGCCCGTCTCGTGGCCGATGCCGCTGCAGACGCCGGTGTGGACAGGATCGTCTACCTCGGTGGATTGCACCCGTTGAACACTGAACTCTCCACGCACATGCGTTCCCGCGAAACGGTGGGCCGGGTGTTCCTGGAATCGCCGGTGGACGCTGTGGTGTTCCAGGCCGGTGTGGTGATTGGTTCGGGTTCGGCATCCTTCGAAATGATCCGGCACCTGGCCGACACACTGCCCGTCATGCCGGCACCCAGTTGGGTTAACAACCGGATCGAGGCCATCGCTGTGCGGGACGTCCTGCACTATTTGGTGGCTGCTGCAGCGCTTCCGGGAAACGTCAACCGTACGTTCGATATCGGGTCGCGGGAGGTCCTGAAGTACAAGGAGATGATGAACGAGTACGCCGTGGAGCGCGGGCTCCCCCGGCGGCTGGTCATCGCACTCCCTGTCCCGGCGCCCAAGCTGGCAGGCCTCTGGGTGGCCCTGGTGACGCCCATCCCGTTGTCAATGTCCCTGCCGTTGGTGCAGTCGCTGCAGCATGACGCTGTGTCGCGGGAGCACGACGTCGACGATTTCTTCCCGCAGCCCGACGGCGGCCTGACGCCCTACCGCCGCGCCGTCGCCTTGGCGCTCGGCAAAGAACGTGACGGTCAGGTGGAGACCACATGGGCGAACGCCGGCATTGACGCCGATCCCCTTCCGAGCGACCCCGATTGGGCCGGTTACAAGGTGTTCCTGGACGAGCGGACCTTCCACAGCGAGGCCCATCCGCGCCACGTATGGACCATCATCGAGGGCATCGGCGGCAAGAACGGCTGGTACTCGCTGCCGCTGGCATGGCGGGTCCGGGGCTGGTTGGACAAACTGCAGGGCGGCGCCGGGCTGCTGCGGGGGCGGCGACATCCCAAGACTCTGAACACCGGCGAGGTAGTGGATTGGTGGCGGGTGGAGGCGATCGACCGCGGCCACCTGCTGCGGCTCAGGGCGGAGATGCGGGCGCCCGGGGGCGCCTGGCTTGAGTTGGGCGTGGAGCCCGACGGCGGCGGGAGCCTCTACAAGCAGCGCGCCATCTTCTTCCCGCGCGGTTTGGCGGGAAGACTCTACTGGTTGGGCGTGTACCCGTTCCACGGCTTCATCTTCCCGTCGATGGCCCGGAACATTTCCGCGGCCGCCATGGCCCTTCAAGAAGCGGAACAAAAGCAGGGTTCGGGGGTGGCCACGGACAACCCGTAGGATGTTGGGAGCTAAAAGAGCTTCACCACCACCATCCACGGAGGACCCATGGCCCTGAGTGCATCCACCACCCTGCCGCACAGTGTTGACCGCGTTGCGGCCGTATTTGTCGACGAGGATTTCCTGCGTCACACGAGCGAACTGGTAGGCGGCTCCCTGGAATCGTTCACGATCGACGGCGACACTGCCGGTGCTTTCAGCACCACCACCGTCCGGACCCTGCCCACCACACGGCTGCCGGATATCGCCCGCAAGTTTGTTGGCGAGAGCCTCACCGTCACGCAGACCGAGCAGTGGGAAGCCCCGGCTGCAGATGGCTCGCGTGCCAGCAAGATCGCCCTGAAAGTTTCCGGCGCTCCGCTGGACGTGACGGCCGTTCAGCGCCTGGTTGCCGAAGGCGGAAACACGCGGATCGAGCTCGAGGGCACGGTGTCCTCCTCGGTTCCGTTCCTCGGCGGGAAGATCGCCGATGCCGCCGAGCCCATGGTTGGCAAGGCCTTGAACATCCAGTCCCAGCAGGCCCAGGCCTGGCTCGAAAGCCACTAGGGTGCAGGTTCCTGCGATCCTGGCCGTAGTTCTGATCGTTGCCGGCGCCTGGTCCTTGCTGGTGTGGCCGCAGTTCCTGAAGCGGGTCATGAAGGATCCCCGCGCCCGGGACGCGGCCGGCAAAGCCACCAAGTTCCTCACGGTCCACGTCGTGCTGGTCACCATCTCCATGGTGCTCGGACTCGCGACGGCGGCTATTGGAATCGCGGCCCTCGTCGCGTAGGTTTGACCCCACTCTGTAACAGATCAGGCCGTTTTGAGCATTCAGAACGGCCTGATCTGCTACTCAGTTGGGTAAGATGGATCTTGGTGTGCCGGGAAGTCTGGTCGGCGGTTTTTTTGCAGTACCCGCAAACGCCCGCCCACCAGTGAAGGAGCCTTCGTGGCCCAACAACTTCCCCCGTCGCCCAATACCAGCAGCCCCAGCAAAGTCTTTACCCGCTCCACGTACCCCGAGTACCGCAGAATCCTCGCCATTCTCCGCACGGAAACGGTCGGTGGCGCACTCCTCCTGGCGGCCACTGTGCTCGCCCTCGTCTGGGCCAACTCCCCTGCAGCAGACAGCTACTTCGCGCTCCGCGATCTCAAGATCGGTTATGAACCGTGGCATCTTGAGCTGAGCCTTGGCCATTGGGCCTCCGACGGCCTGCTGGCGGTGTTCTTCTTCCTGGCCGGGCTTGAGCTGAAACGCGAATTTGTGGCCGGTGAGCTACGGAAGCCGGCCCGGGCAGTCGTTCCTGTGGCCGCTGCTGTTGGCGGCGTGGTGGTCCCTGCCCTGATTTTCGTCCTCTTCAACCTTGGGTCTCCTGAGACCCTCCAGGGCTGGGCCATTCCCACAGCCACGGACATTGCCTTCGCTCTGGCCGTGCTTGCTGTTATCAACACCCATCTCCCCGCCGCACTCCGGACATTCCTCTTGACGCTGGCAGTGGTGGACGACCTCATCGCCATCGGCATCATTGCCTTCTTCTACTCCACGGGGCTCCAGCCGCTCATGCTCCTGGCTGCCCTGGTGCCGCTTGCCCTCTTCACGTTCCTGGTCCAGAAGCGAATCCGCAGCTGGTACCTGCTCCTGCCCCTCGCGTTGGCCACTTGGGGGTTCGTCCATGCCTCCGGTATCCATGCCACCGTGGCCGGCGTGTTGTTGGGCTTCGCTGTGCCGGTCTTCGCCAGCGGAAAGAAGAACGAACCGGCCGAGGGGCTGGCTGAGCATTTCGAGCACCGTCTGCGCCCGTTCTCTGCAGGATTCGCGGTGCCGGTCTTTGCGTTCTTCTCCGCCGGCGTTGCCTTGGGCGGACTCGACGGCATGGGCGCCGCGCTCACGGACCCCGTGGCCGTGGGCATCGTTGCGGCGTTGGTAGTTGGCAAGGCAGTGGGCGTTTTCGGCACAACGTTCCTGGTCACCAAGACCACCCGCGCCAGCCTCGATTCCAGCATTGCCTGGATCGACCTCTTCGGCCTGGCACTCCTGGCCGGCATCGGGTTCACCGTGTCGCTGCTGATCGGTGAGTTGAGCTTCGGTGCCGAATCGGCCCACAACGACCACGCCAAGGTGGCCATCCTGGCTGGTTCCCTGATCTCCGCGCTGCTGGCCGCCGTCGTACTTAAGGCCCGCAACCGGAGGTACCGCCAGGTCCAAGCGGATGAAGAACGGGACGACGACGGCGACGGCGTGCCTGACGTCTTTGCCCGCGCCTGACGCGGAAGTGCTTCGGGGCCGCTAGACGGTGGCTTGGTTGAGCGCGTCCTCGGCAGCCACCCAAGAGATCATGGCGCACTTAACCCGGGCTGCGTAGCGGGCAACGCCTTCAAAGGCCGCGGCATCGCCCAGAATCTCCGGGTCCGCCTGCACCTTTCCGCGGGACCGGAGAACTTCCCGGAAATTATCGATCACCGAGTGGAGTTCCTCCACGGACATGCCCTCGCCCAGTTCGCTGAGCACCGAGGCCGACGCCATGGAGATGGAGCAGCCTGCACCGTCCCAACGGATCTGCTGGACAGTGCCATCCGCCACGGCAAGCCGCAGCGTCACTTCATCTCCGCAGACCGGATTCAGCTGGTGCGATTGGCCGGTGGACGCGCCGGCGGGAGCGTCCGTTTCTGCCAGTCCGCTGCCATGCCGCTGCTTGGAATGGTCCAGGATGATCTGTTGGTACAACTGGTCAAGACTCATGGTGCTTGTTGCCTGTTCTAAAAAATCGTTGGTTGACGGCTGCGCGGCCCAGGGCCTGTGCCGAGTGTCGGGCGGTGCCGGGATCAGGCCTGGAAGTAAGCCCGCACCCCTGATACGGCGTCGAGGAAGGCATCGACGTCGTCCGTGGTGTTGTAGAGGTAGGTACTCGCCCTGGTAGTGGCCGTCAGGCCCAGACGGCGGTGCAGCGGCTGAGCGCAGTGGTGACCGACGCGGACGGCGATGCCGCGATCGTCAAGGAACTGCCCGACGTCGTGCGCGTGGACGCCGGCGACGTCGAACGCCGCAAGACCTATCCGCTCAGATCCGGAGGCCGGACCGACCACCCGGATGCCTTCGATGGTCTCAAGCCCCTTCACCAGGCGCTGACCCAGCGTCGCTTCCCACGCATGGATGCGGTCGATCCCGGTCTCGGTGAGGTAATTAACGGCGGTTGCGAGCGCCACAGCCTGTGAGATGCGCTGGGTGCCGGCCTCGAACCTTTGCGGTGCCGGCAGGTATTCCGCGCGTTCCATGGTGACGGTGGTGATCATGGAGCCGCCTGTCAGGAACGGCGGCAGGACATCCAGGAGCTCCTGCTTGCCGTAGAGCACGCCAACACCGGTTGGCGCCAGCATCTTGTGTCCGGAGAACACGGCGAAATCGACGTCCAGTTCCTTGACGTCAACGGCCATGTGCGGCACCGACTGGCAGGCGTCCAGGACCACCAAAGCTCCAACCCGGCGGGCCAGGGCCACAAGCTCCGCCACTGGGTTGATGGTGCCAAGGACATTCGAGGCGTGGGTGAAAGCCAGCAGCTTGGTCCGCTCGCCAATGAGCTCAGCCGCAGCGTCCAGCCGAAGGGTGCCATGGTCCGTTACGGGGATGTATTTGAGGGCTGCACCCGTCCGGAAAGCCAGTTCCTGCCACGGGATGAGATTGGCGTGATGTTCCATCTCGGTGACCACAATCTCGTCGCCCGGACCAATGGCCAGGTCCTTGAGCGCGGACCCGCCCCTCCCCTGTGCTGCCCACAGAGCAGCGTTGGAGAGGGCGTAGCTGATCAGGTTGAGGCCCTCGGTGGCATTGGAGGTCCACACAGTTTCCTCATACTGGGCGCCGACGAAGTCCGCCACAGTTTGGCGCGCGTCCTCGAACACCTCGGTGGCTTCCACGGCAAGGTGGTGGGCACCGCGATGAACAGCAGCATTTCGTTGCTCGTAGTACTCCTGCTCGGCTTCGATGACACTGAGCGGGTTCTGCGAGGTGGCACCGGAATCAAGGTAGATCAAGGGTTTGCCATTGACCAGCTGATCCAGCACCGGGAAGTCGTTCCGGATCCGCAACACCTCCGCGTTGTCCATGGCATGCACGGACCGCTGCAGTGAGGCGGGGGTTGATACGGCAGTCAAGGGGCGCTCCTTGGGAATCCTTCAGGGACTCCTCATTATCCCACGGAGACACCTTGCGTGCGGTGCCGCAGGTGTGCTGTACAGCACGTCAGCCGCCGGCCCTCCCGGGTACCCAACCCAGCGGCGGCACGGCCCCGCTGTCGAACGCCGCGCGCAACCGCTCAACGAGCACCGCGGCCCGACGACTCGCAGCGTTGCGGGTCTTCGCTTCGTATCCACTGGCCGCGCGTGAATAGCAAATGGCGGCATGGGCAAATTGCCGGTCCGCGGAAAGGCTCCTGCCGGCCGATTCGAGGGTCTTGGGGTCGTTGTCCAGCAAGGCCGAAGCAAACGTCCCCAATGCTGCCCCGCCGGCACCGTGAACTGCAGCGGCCAGCCCGGCCAGGCGGCGCTGGATCACAAGATCGTCGACGGCGGCGCAGCTTGGGTTGAGCGTCAGGAGCGAGACTGCCTCGGCCTCCAGCAAGGTGTGGCCCTGGGTATGGACATGTTCGGCCAGTTCCAGCAGGTGGCTGGACTTCCCGGACACCTGGTCCTGTGCTGCTGCGATGTACAGTGCGCTGAGCTGCGGCAGGAGGCCATCGGGAGGGAAGTCCTGATGTGCCAGGACAGCTGTACTCTGCTGGACGCGTTCCATCGCGCGGATGGCGTTGCCGCACAGTGCCTCTGAGTAGGCCATCATGGCCGCCGCCACGGCGAGAACGGGCGGCAGGCCGGCGTCGGGCAGTTCTGCAAGGACCGGCTCCAACGTGCCACGCGCCGCACGCGGAAGGCCTTGGCTCAGCTCGGCGTAGCCGCGGCCCACTTCCAAGCAAAGAGCCAAGTGCGTGGGGAGCACGAAAGCAGAAGGGCACTCAAGAAGCGAATCCACGTGCCCCCAGGCAAGGTTGTTCCGCAGACACATCACATGCCGGAGCACTGCGCCCGGGCGGAACACCTCCAGGGCAGGATCTGCGTTGATGGCAGCCATGGCCACCGTAGACACCTCCAACGCCTCAGGGGCAGCCCCGGAGAGGAGGAGGCGTTCGGCTTCGCGGATGTTCTGAACCAGCTGCTTGGACAGTTCCGCCCCGCTCCGGGAATCGTCCGGACTGGCAGGCCCGTCCACTGCATCACGTGGTACTGCACCCAGGAGTTCCAACGCCAGCAGACGGGACGTCGCGTCAGCTTTCACCCGCGGAGAACCTCCAACTGCCAGTTCCCGCAGTTCGGGCGCCGCTTCAGTGAGTTGGCCCTCGGCTATCAACGCCCGCGCCCTCAGCAGCCTGGCTTCGTCCTGGTGGGCCGGCATCGACACCGCAGCGGCAGCCCTCAGTGCAAGTTCTGCTGTCGATGGCCTGTCAGCGGCGGGCGCAGTGGCCAGGAGGAGCTCATCCGAGAGTGTCAGCCCGCAGTCCAGGGTCCACGTCATCCAGCGAAGCATGGTGGGGGCTGACTCCACAGTCAGGGCCGGTTCCTCGACGCCCAGCCGCAGCGCCACACTCCGCGGCATCGGCACAGACAATCGGGTACCTTCGCCACGCAACCACGAGCTGGTGCGAAGCAGCGGTGGCCGACCGGGGAGCACCCTGATGTGGTGGTTCGCCAGCAGGTCTTCCACGGCCCGCTGGCCGAAGTGGTGCTCCACCACTTCCAACGCCACAGGCTCCGCAAGCGCGATCAGCTCCAGTGCTTGACGCTCCTCCGGCGGCCGGGCCGCATTTTCGGCCTGCACCTGTGCAACAACACCGGGCCAGTCGCACTGCGCCCGCACGTCGATGGTCCAGAAGCCGTCCTTTTGCACCAGGAGGTGGGCGCGCCGGGCATCGTCCACCGCAAGGCCCAGGAGCCCCACATTGAATCCGCTCATGGCCGCCAGAAGGCTGCTGGCCCGCCGCTGGACCTTTCCCCCCAGAGCGGCCTCACACAACGCATGAGCCTCGTTGAAGGTAAACGGTGGAAGGAAATACTGCTCCAGGAAGCCGTCCTCCCACAACTGGTAGAGGTCCGGCGGGAGGGGTCTCCGGCTGTCGGCAGTGGCCACGAGCGTAGCCCCAAAACCGGGAATGAGTTGCAGCAGGACAGCCAGTGATGCCGGATCGACGTAGTGGATGTCGTCCACCAACAGCACCAGCGGCGGCCGTGACGGTTGCGCCCGACGTCTGGTTCGCCGTCGTCCCGCAGGTGGCGTGTACAGGTACTCAGCTGCACCCAAGGTGCTGGTCAAGGCCCGGAGGACGTGGAATCCCGGCGGCAAGGTCTCTTCATCGCCCGGGGCAGAGGCTGCCCCCAAGGCGGCATAGCGCGTAGTCCTGAGCTCCGGTTTTCCGGCGAAGGTCCGGACGTCCATGGTGTCCGGGAGCCCCGCTTTGACGGAGAGCAGAAGGTGGCTCTTTCCGGATCCACGGTCTCCTACCACCACGATGCCGCTGGTGGATGGAGACGGTACTGCGGAAAGGATAATGTCCAGCAAGCGGGTCCGGTCCGGGAAGTTTGATGGCCTCAGCCCGACTGTGACGGTGTCTTCGTCCAGCCAGGGATCCGGCAACATGCGCACTCCAATAGCAGCAGTCCCAGGGTCCGGGAGGTTTGATGTCCGCGAGGTGCGGAGGGCTACCTGGCCTAGAAGCCGGCGGCGGCTGGGGGGAGAGTCTCGGTCTCAGAAGACTCTGTCGCCGCCGGCTTCGTCCAGGGCCGGACCACCTTGCGGTGGCCGGTGCATCGGCTCAAAGAGACCACCGATGCGGATGATGCGACTTTCGGAATCCCGGTGATGCTTGGGGCTGAACCGTTCTTCCAAGATCAATACTGCCGGGGTGGCGGACGCCGTACACCAGTAGTTGGTACTCGATTACTTCAGGGCTTTTTGCGGCCCGGTACCTTGTTGTACTCAGTCCCCCGGAGGGGCACTACTTGGTTTGGGCGCAAAACACCCGCGTGTTACTCCATTGATTGGTGAAATTCCGCGGGAATGCCGGAACAAGTGGCTGGAGAGGGGGTTGTGAGTACTCAAAGAGACTTGCCGTCAATGACGGACGGCAGCCCCGAGATCTTCGCGCCGGCGAATGCCGAGCTTGGCGTAGCTGCGGTACAGGTGGCCTTCCACCGTCCGTACGGAGACCATCAGTTTTTCGGCGATCTGCCGGTCAGTCAGTCCGGATACTGCCAATGCCACGATGTCCTGTTCGCGCCGGGTCAACGGAACGGAGCGGTCTGCTTCGATGCTCGGATCATGGACCAGGGCGTCGCCGAGGCTGGCTTCGCTGACATCGCGAAGCACCGCGGCCTGCCGTGCCTCCGGGCGCTTTCCCTCGGCATCGAAGGACAGGGCGGCCTTATCAAATGCCACTGCGGCTGGTCCAGGCATTCCGGCGGCGGCCAGAAGATTTCCGGCGTTCACCAAAGCCTCTCCCCCTCCGCCCAGCTGCGCCGTGGCCATCGACTGCCAGCCGGCTGCCCAGGCACCGGACATGGACAATGCCGTCTGCTGGACCGATTCGCTGGCCGTGGCATCACCGAGTTCCATCCGGAGGACCAGGTTCTGCAGCAGGACTCCTGGCGATTGATGGAGCGAACCCGCCTCCGGCAAGCCCCTGAGCTGGACCAGTCCCGAACCCTTGGAGAGAAGCTCCTGCCCAGCGAGCCTGAAGACCTCCGCGAGGGCTTCCACGTAGGCTCCCCCGGCTGCGGCTGTTTCCTGTTCCTCTGCCAACCGCTGGGCGAGGGCAGTATCGCCGGACTTGCCCGCAGCATAAAAAGCCAGGGCGTTGCCCAAGCTGCGCAGCCTTTGCGGGTCCTTGATCCTGAGGGCCTCCACTGCGGGCGCCAGGAGCTCTGTGGCCTGCTCCAGGCGGCCCTGACGCAGCAATAACATGCCCTTGAGCGTCTGGATGTCTCCGCCAAAAACAATGAGGCCCATGGCCGAACTGGCAGCGTACCGGTCCAGCGCCGCAGCGGCTGCCTCCCAATCCCCGGACTCCAGGGCTGCCAAGGTGTAGCGGACCAGGACAAAGTCACTGAAGTACAGGAGGTCATCCGTGTGCTCATCCAGCAGCATCAGCGCCTCGCGTCCTGCCTCCAGTGCTTCGGCAGCTTGGCCCTGAACCGTCAGGAGCTCACAGTGCATGGCAAGCAGGAAGACCCGGTTCATCACCAGATCCGGCTGGTCCTCTCCCAGTCCGTCAGCAAATTCCACCAAGCCTGCACGGAGTTCTTCATAACGTCCGTCATGGGCCAGCGCCGCCAGCTCCAAGGCTCTGGCATGCCTTCCCACCAGCCCGACCACCGGGTCCGACGACGGCATTCCCTCGACCAGTGCCGTGGCCGCAGCCTTGGCGTCAGAGACGATGTCCGCAGAAGCATCCCCCATCGCCGCGCGCGCAGCAGCCCACAACAGCCCTGCGCCCAGTGGTCCGGAAGGATCAGCGTCCAGGAACCCGGCATCGTCTTCAAGCAATCGTGCCGCACTGCGGAAGTCGCCGTCGTTGTAATTGACCATGGCCATCACGGCACGGGCCCTCGGTTTCAGCGCCTCCGAGCGGACCTTGCCGGCTGCAGCCATCGCCAGCGGGTTCTGGAGCAGTTTTGCGGCCAGGAAGGCTGCCTGCAGCAACTGTTCATCCTCGACGTCGGCGCCACAGTCCAGCGCCCAACTCACCGAGCGGAGCAAACCTTCAGCCGTTGGCGGCTCAGCGAGCAAGTGCTGCACCATGCGCTGGCGGATCTGGAGGCTGCGGGCAGGGGAAACAATCTGGCGCAGGGCCTCGCTGTACATCGGGTGCCACATTTTGAGGGGACTGCCGGGTCCATTGGTGGAGAGCACCAAGCGGCTGTCCATCAGCGCCCGCACGGTGTCCCTGCCCACCTGTGTATCCAGCACGGCGGCAGGGACGGGCTCGGACAACGCAATAACGTACATCGCCTCCCGCTCAGCTTCGCTTGTTCTGAGTACCCGGTTGCGCACTACCTCAGCCAAGCCCTCGCCGCTGCCCGAGAGTGCGCGGGTAAGGAACCAGACTCCGTTCCGCCGCACCAGGTTTCCATCCGCCCTCGAGTCGTCCAGGAGGCAGCGCAGCAGGAGCGGATTGCCCTCGGACACCGAATGCAGGACGTCGGCCGCGCTGGCCATGACGGTTCCGCCCAGGGTCTTTTCCGCAAGCTCGGTGACGCTCTCCCGGTCAAGGGGATGAAGTTCCAGCCTCTCCGCCAGTCCGTCATACCAGAGCTGAAGCAGTGCCGCTGGAAGGCCGGGCCGTTGCCTGCTGGTGGCCACCAGCCGCGCCCACCCTGCCGTTACCAGCTCGGCAAGGATCTGGGTGCTGCCTTCATCGAGGTCGTGGGCGTCGTCCACGATCAGCAGCAGCCGTGCGCCTGCACCGCCGCGCCGTTTCTCGAACTGGGACCAGAATTCGCGGAGGATGGCCACAGGCGATGTTGCCTGCTCCACGGGGAGGTCCAGGAGGTAGGGAGCCAGGACACCATAGGGCACAGCGGACAGGGCTGGACTCCCGTGGACCCGCATCACCACCATTTCCCCGGCCAGGCGGGCCGCAATTTCGGCGGCCAAGGCCGTTTTGCCGATGCCCGGATCGGCGATCAGGAGCACAGCTCCCGCGCCTTCCTGGCGCAATATTTCCGTCGCCAGATCCAGTTCGGCGTTCCGGCCTACAAGGTGCTCAGCCTGCATGGGCAACCCGAACCAGATTTACGGATATCGTGCTCCTTGCCTCATAGGAGCCCATTGAGCTCGCCTCGAGACGAAACACCGAGCTTGGTGAACACTTGGTACAAATGGCCTTCGACGGTTCGCACAGACACCCCAATATCCATCGCGATTTCACGGTTGCTGACACCCTTTCCAGCGAGCTTAGCAATTTGGCGTTCCCGTTCAGTCAATACCGGCGCGTCGCTGCGTGGTTGGATCGGCAATGTCGAGACGGAATGCTCCAGCCGCTCGAGCCTCAGTTGGGCCGTCCGGGCCGCAGTTGTCTCTCCGGCGTCCCGGGCGTAGTCCAGTGCCATGGCCACACACCTGGCCTCAACAACCAGCAGATCCAGGGATGCTGCGGCGTCCGCGGCAGCCAGCAACGACTTGGAACTGCGGTTGCGTGCGCCGCGGGCCAAGTCACCTGAGATCTGGGCCAGGGGCCCTTGGCGGCGGCTTGCGATGTCTTCCAGGAGGCGGTATTCCTCATCGGTACCTTCCACGGTGGCTCCGAAGAGGCAGATGCCCGCTGTGGTGAACCGCTGATTTTCGATGTCGTTGGTTACCCGCGCCAGGAGCCGCTGCTTCACATCGGGATCGCCCATCCAGCGTCCTGCCATTTCCGCGCAGAACTCCGCGACGGATTCGGAGAAGTACGTTCCCACTCCCCGGCAGGTCCTGTACAGGTCCAGGTACCGGCCGGCTTCCACCGAATTGCCCAGTTGAGCGTAGGCAAAGGCCGTGGCCGCATAGGCCACTTTGTTCATGTTCATGGCGGGCCGGAGCTCAAGTTGGGCCACGGCGGAGCGGAGGGGTTCAATGGCGCTGGCCGGTTTTCCCGCGTACGCGTAGGCCAGGCCAATGCCCAGTTCAGTCAGTGCACCCCGGTACTGAAGGCGTGAGGACCTGGACGGTGCCCGACGCATCAGTTCGATGCACTGCCTCCACTGTCCGGACAACAACAGCACCTGGAACGTGTGCCTGGCGAAGGCTTCCTCCAACGGCGCCGGGCTGGCGGCTTCCCCCAAATGCCGGGACACGGTCCTGGCAAGCTCCTGCGCCTCAAGCTCCCGGCCCAGGATGCACCGGGCCTCCACCAGGAACAGGGCTGACCGGAGCCAATGCTCGCGATCCCCGGCAGGGTCCTTGGCCACTTCCTCTTCCAAGGCCCCCACCACCGAGGCGTACTCGCCCATGTAGGTGTTGTACTCGTACCCGCACAGCTGGAGCCGGTTGCGTGCCTTGGCCAGCTTCTCAGCCGGGTGGGCATCGGCCATGGCGTCGAGCCTCTCCAGGGCATCGGAGACAACCCCCGGAACCATGCCGGCACGGCCATCGATCCATGTCATGGCCTGGCATTTTGCGGCCGTGATCTCTGCGAACTCCAGCGGGTCCAGGGTGGCAAGGTGGGCTTCGGACACCTCATCCAGCGCCTGTGCGGCATGCAGGGGCAGGTCCAGCATCAGGTACGCGGCAGCTTTCAACCGCTGCCCGGGCACCCACTCAGACTCATTGGGGTCCAAGGACTGTGTGCATTGGATGGCGAAGTTGGGATCGTAATCATCCAGCGCCGCACGTCCGGCCGCGAGTGCATGGGCAGGGGACGGCATGGGCTCGTCTTCGGAAGCGTGCATCCAGGTCGCATAGCTCAACAGGTCCTGCGACGCCATGCCATGGAGTTCGGGCTCTTTGGGCCCGTGGAGCATCAGGCGCAGTTCCCGCATCCGGCGTGTACTCAGCCATCCCCGGACGACTTCGCCAACGTAGGGGTCGCGAAGGGACACGCAGTGATCACCGGCCCGCTCCACCGTGAGCAGGCCGGATTCCTCCATCTCCACCAGGACTTCAGTCCCGAAAATGGCCGCCAGATCCGTCAGTGGTGCGCGCTGCGCACAGGCCAGGATTTCGACGACGGTCCTGCTGGCCTGTGTTTCGCGCGCCAGCCTGGAACGGACAAAGTCCTCCACCACCGTGGCGCCTTCAAGTTTAATCCGGTCACGAAGCGTCCACACGGAGTCGTTCAGGACCAGGTTGCCCGTGTGGCGCTGCTCCTCGAGGAGGGCGTGCAGGAGCATGGGGTTGCCGCCCACGGCGGAGTGCAGTGAACCAACCAGCGTGGAGGAAACATAGTGCCCCAGGACGGATCCAAGGACCTGCTTGGTCTGTTCCTCGCTCAACGTGTTGAGGTGGACTTCACCCAGTTGACCCTCAATCACCAGCCGGTGGAAGTCGGCCGGGAGGTCGCTGGCGCGCTGGACCGTTGCCACCACTTTGGCAGTGCCCGTCGCCATGAGGTTCAAGAGGACACCCGTGCTCATGGGATCCATTCCGCCCGCGTTGTCCACAATGAATACGGTGTCCCGGCCCGCGGCCTCTGTCCGGATCAGGCTGGTGACCGCATGAAGGATGCCGGTGGGAGAACTGACAGCCTCGGATGGCAACCTCGCCAGGAGGAAGCCGAGGCAACCGTAAGGGGTCTGCCCGTTCGCCACGGTGTTCCGCAACTGAAGGCTGTGCACCTTGGGGCCGAGTGAGGAGACGACGGCGCGCGCCAGGCCTGACTTACCAATTCCCCGTTGGCCGGTAAGGACCACGCCATAGGATTCGGGTACTTCAAGAAACTTGCCTGCCTTGGACAAATCGTGGCTGCGGGCCAGCAGTGACCACGTTTGGCGGTCTGTTGGTCCGCCCACAAGATCAGGAGCCGCAGCCCTCGCTGCGCCTCCACCGCTCTTGTTTAGCAACTCCGCCGACATCTGCATCCTTCGCTACACATCCGCGACAGTCCCCCACCGCTTACCTGCGTACCATGCACACTACCTTTGGGCGCCGACAGTTTGTAGGCCTTGGACTCATCCTGAGGGTCAGGCTTTGATCAGTCTTTCCTCAAGATTTGCTCAAGTTTTAGCGGGGTGGTGCTTCTGCTGGGCAGCCAACAGGCCCTGGGCCATGAGCAACTCCACAGCATCTGCCGCTTCATCCAGGAGGAACGGCAGTTCCTTCTTTTCGGCAGCAGCGAAATCGCGGAGTACGAAGTCCGCGGTTTCCATGCGACCCGGCGGCCGCCCCACCCCCACCCGCACACGCAGGTAGTCCTTGGTGGCGAGTGCCTTGGAGATGTCCCTGAGGCCGTTGTGCCCACCCTCGCCGCCACCAAGTTTTAGCTTGACTGTGTTAAAAGGGATGTCGATCTCATCATGGACGGCGATCACGTGATCCGGCGCAATGTCGAAGAAATTGCACAGGCCTGCTACAGGTCCCCCGGATACATTCATATAGGTCATGGGCTTGGCCAGCACCACGCGGGGTCCACCGACGCCCAGCCGGCCTTCCACCACCTGGGCACGCGCCTTGTGGACCTTGAATTTTCCGCCCATGCGGGAGGCCAGCTCGTCCAGCACCATGTGGCCCACGTTGTGCCGGTTGTTGCTGTACTCATTGCCGGGGTTGCCGAGGCCAACAATCAGCCAAGTGTCAGTCATGGTCTCATCCTAGGGAGGCTTCGTTAATCAGCGGGGACTCTGGACAAAGGTCAAAAAGAAAGTGGCCGGGACCCTTAGGGACCCGGCCACTCCAAGGCAAGAGCCTCAAGCAGTCAAAAGACTACTCGGCGGCCGGTGCTTCTTCTTCAGCTTCGGTAGCAGCTTCAGCGATGCGGACCACCAGGGTGTCGCCTTCGGTGAGCAAGGTGGAACCCTTCGGCAGAACCAGGTCTGCAGCATGGATGCTCTCTCCGGCCTTGAGGCCTTCGATGCTGACCTCGACGGCGGTGGGAACGTGGGTTGCCTCGGCTTCGAGGGAAACCGTGGTGGCTTCGAGGCTGGCGACAGCACCCGGAGCAACTTCACCGGAAACGTGGATGGAGATATCGACGGTAACCTTCTCGCCGGCCTTCACGGTCTGGAGGTCAACGTGCTCGATGATCTGCTTTACGGGATCGCGCTGGATGTCCTTGACCAGCGTCAGGTGCTGCTCGCCGTCGACGTCGATTGCGAGGAGGGCGTTGGAAACGCGCACTGCCAGCGTGGTGGCGCGGCCCGGCAGGTTGATGTGGATGGGCTCTGCGCCGTGGCCGTAGATGACAGCCGGGATCTGGCCGGCCATGCGTGCACGGCGGGCGAAACCCTTGCCGAATTCGGTGCGCAGTTCTGCGGTGAGCTTCTGCTCAGACATGTGTACTCCTTGATTACTGTGGCGCCCGGTGAAGTCCGGGCTGGTCTATCAGCAAGGGCGGAGGTCTGGAGACCTTCTACGCCCGGCTGAGATCGGCCGCCGAGCAGCCGTTCCGCCTGTGTTGAAGGAGATGCAGACCCAGTCGATAACGGAGACCCGCAACCCTGGTCCACAAAATGCGGACCGGATGTGCTCTCCCTCGCCAAGGTATCCCCACGAGTTTAGCAGCGCTTGGCGCTCTTTCTGAAACGGGCAAAGAAAACGGACCACCCGCACGCCCGGAGGCTGCGGATGGCCCGTCCTGAGTCAGTCAGGCTTATGCCTTGCCGTCGAACAGGCTGGTGACCGAACCGTCGTCGAACACTTCACGGATGGCGCGGGCGATCAGCGGCGCGATCGACAACACCGTCAGCGACGGGAAGCGCTTTTCGGCCGGGATGGGCAGCGTGTTGGTAACAACCACCTCGCGGGCGCCGGAATCGGCCAGTCGCTGGGCTGCGGGATCGGAGAAAACCGCGTGGGTGCAGGCGATGATGACGTCCTTGGCACCGGCGTTCTTCAGCACCTGCACAGCACCGGAGATGGTTCCACCGGTATCGATCATGTCGTCGATCAGTACACAGGTGCGTCCTTCAACCTGGCCAACAACTGTCTTGGAAACGGCCTGGTTGGGAACGGTAAGGTCGCGGCTCTTGTGCACGAACGCGAGCGGGGCACCGCCCAGGCGCTCGGCCCACTGCTCGGCTACCCGGACGCGGCCGGTGTCAGGGGAAACCACGGTGATGTTGTCGGCTTCCACCTTGGTGCGGATGTAGTCAGCCAGCAGCGGGATGGCCATCAGGTGGTCAACAGGTCCGTCGAAGAAGCCCTGGATCTGCGAAGTGTGCAGGTCCACGGACATGATGCGGTCCGCGCCGGCCGTCTTGTAAAGGTCGGCAACCAGGCGGGCGGAGATGGGCTCGCGGCCGCGGCCCTTCTTGTCCTGGCGGGAGTAAGGGTAAAACGGGGAAACAACCGTGATCCTCTTGGCAGAGGCACGCTTGAGGGAGTCGATCATGATCAACTGCTCCATGAGCCAGTTGTTCAGCGGAGCCGGGTGGGCCTGGATGACGAAGGCGTCAGTGCCCCGCACGCTCTCGGCCGAACGAACGTAGATTTCCCCGTTGGCGAAGTCGTAGGCGTCGATGGGCAGGAGCTCGGTCTCCAGCTCCTTCGCGATTTCCTGCGCCAGCTCCGGATGCGCCCTTCCGGCGGCGAGAATTAACTTCTTCTCTCCGTGTGCGGTAATTTCGCTCATGCCTATTTGCCCTCTTCTGTGGTTGCCGGGGATTGTGAGGATGTGGAGGCGGATGCCAGTTCCTGGGCGGCCTCTGCCAGCGTGGCGGATGCAGTACCCGGGCGGTTGGTGATGACCCAACCTTCGGCGTTCCGCTGGGCGGCCAGGCTGAGGGCGAGGGCACCTGCGGGAACATCCTTGCGGATGACGGCCCCGGCACCGCTGTAGGCGCCGTCGCCCACAGTCACGGGTGCTACGAAGACCGTGTTGGAACCAGTCCGGACGCCCGAGCCGATCACCGTGCGGTGCTTCTTCTCGCCGTCGTAATTCGCCGTGATGTTACCGCAACCGATGTTGGTGTCTTCGCCGATTTCGGCGTCGCCGGCGTAGCCCAAGTGGGAGAGTTTGGAACCGCGGCCGATGGTCACGTTCTTGGTCTCGTAGAAGGCGCCGATCTTGCCGGTCTCTCCAAGGACCGTGCCGGGGCGGAGGTAGGTGAAGGGTCCAACGCTGGCCTTGGCACCAATCGTGGAACCGGAGCCGTGCGTGCGGGTCACCTTGGCGCCCTCACCCACCGTGACGTCAGTCAGGGTGGTGTCCGGACCCACGACGGCGTCGCGCGCCACAGTGGTTGCACCGTGCAGTTGGGTGTTGGGCAGCAGGCGGACGTCTTCGTCGAGGGTGACGGTGGAGTCGATCCACGTGGTGGCGGGGTCCACCACGGTGACGCCTGCGCGCATCCAGGATTCGATGATGCGGCGGTTGTGCTCGGCGCCCAGCGCGGAAAGCTGGATGCGGTCGTTGGCACCCTCAACCTGCCAGCGGTCTTCGGTCACGACGGCGGCTACCCGGCCGCCGGCGTCGCGGGCCAACCCGAGGACGTCAGTCAGGTACATCTCACCCTGCGCGTTATCCGTGGTCACCTTCGACAATGCGGTGCGGAGCACGGCGGCGTCGAAGGCATAAATGCCGGAGTTGACCTCGCGGATGCTGCGCTCGGCCTCGCTGGCGTCTTTGTGCTCACGGATGCCCGTAACCGTGCCGTCCTCGGCGCGAAGGATCCGGCCGTATCCCGTGGCGTCGTCCAGGACCGCGGTAAGCACGGTGACGGCGTTGCCCTCAGCCTCATGGGTGGCCACGAGTTCGCCCAGCAATTCGCCGGTCAGGAGGGGCACATCGCCGTAGGTAACAACAACAGTGCCAGTAAGCTCAGCCCCGGCGTCGAGGGCCTTGAGGGCAACCTCAACCGCGCGGCCCGTTCCGGGAACATCGTCCTGGTCAACAATGAGGGCTTCCGGATCTGCAGCGGATACGTGCTCTGCCACCCGGTCACGTTCGTGACGGACAACCAATGCCAGCTTCAGCGGAGTGATGGACCGGGCTGCCAGGAGAGCGTGACCCACCATGGAGCGTCCGCCGATTTCGTGGAGAATCTTGGGGGTCCGGGACTTCATGCGCGTTCCAGCGCCTGCAGCCAAAACGATGACCGCTGCGGGACCGGTGGATTCGGGGCTCACGTACTGGCTCTCCTTGCTCGGTATGTCCCGGGTAACCCGGCTTCGGAATGCTGCCATCCCAATGGACCCAGGCACCGTTCGAGCCATTACAGGTACAGAGAGGAGCGCATTTTCCGACCGTTCCGCCCATAGGATTCGAACCTATACTCCACGGCTCCAAAGGCCGGGGTGCTGCCATTACACCAGAGCGGACCGTGCATGATTCACACCCTCAGACGGCAGGGTCTGACGGTTTCCCGGGTCACCGGGATGCACACACAAGAATCTAGTTTGCCATGACCATCGCGTGCTTCGCGACTTGACCCCCTGGAGCCGCTCCCCCGACGCACCATTGCGCCCGTCCATCACCCGCTCCAGAGGCCACCTGGGGCATGATGGTCAGGTGAGAAAGCGCACTGAATTCCTCCGCACGCCGCCCGCCGTCGAGCCCGTCGAGCATGTTTCCGCAAGCCCGGCGGCCCGTATCAGGATGACCGGACCACAGCGCAAATCCCAGCTCATCGGCATTGGCAGGGCCCTCTTTGCAGCCCGCGGTCTCGACGGCACCACCATCGAGGAAATCGCCGCCAGCGCCGGAGTTTCCAAGCCCGTGATCTACGAGCATTTCGGGTCCAAGGAAGGCCTGTACCGGCAAGTGGTGGAGACCGAATTCAGGATTCTGCTGGATTCGATCACCGAAGCCCTCAGCACCGAAGCCAAGCCCCGGGTGTTGGTTGAACGTGCTGCCCTGGCCCTCCTCGGCTACATCGAGGACCGCACCGACGGATTCCGGATCCTCATGCGGGACGCGCCACCGTCGCAACCCGAAGGCGCCTTCTCCACACTTCTCTCCCACGTCACCGCCCGGGTGGAACACCTGCTCTCCGACGAATTCGCGCGCCGTGGTTTCAGCGCGGCAGATGGCGCCATGTACGCGCAGATGCTCGTCGGCATGGTGGCCATGACCGGCCAATGGTGGCTCGACAGCCGCACGCCGGACAAGAGGGCCGTCGCAGCGCACCTGGTTAACCTGGCGTGGAACGGACTCACCGGGCTTCAGAAGGAGCCGGAGCTCCGCAGCGACGGCTAGCCCAACCCTCTCTCACCTCCCACCCCAAAAAACCCAACCCTCTCTCACCTCCCACCCCAAAAAACCCAACCCTCTCTCACCTCCCACCCCAAAAAACCCAACCCTCTCTCACCTGCGCGAGTGGTCGCTGGGCTGAGGTGCCTCCCGCGTTGTCGTCGTGTCAGCGAACCGGCGTCCCGGACTCTTCGTAGGATGTGAGCATGTCAGCGCCCCAGATCTACATCAGCTTTCCCGGCACAGCACGCGAAGCCCTTGGTTTCTACGCGGAGGTATTTGGCGGGGAACTAGCCCTTCACACTTACCAGGACTTCGGACGCAACGACGGACCGCCTGGGGCCATTGCCCATGGGACACTCAGCGGAGTAGTCACATTGGGTGGATCGGACGCTGCGAACGGAGAAAAGCCCGTAAGAATCGAGGGCGCCATGCTCTCTCTGCTGGGTGCAGCCGAACCCGATGTCCTCCACGAATGGTTCAACAGGCTCGCCGACGGAGGGCGGATCGTGGACCCTCTCGCCCCGAAACCGTGGGGTGCATCAGACGGCCAGGTAGTAGACCGCCACGGCTTGCAGTGGCTCATAGGCTACGAGCCGGCGTCGTCATCACGCAAAAGGTGAGAGAGCGTCCGCCCCAACACGGCGAAAGGTGAGAGAGCGTCCCACCCACCACCGCAAAAGGTGAGAGAGCGTCCGCCCCAACACGGCGAAAGGTGAGAGAGCGTCCCACCCCCCACCGCAAAAGGTGAGAGAGCGTCCGCCCCTCTTACTCGCCGAGGATTTCCGCGGCCTCCAGCCATTCCAGCTCCAGGCCCTCTTTCTCCTCGAGCAGCTCCTGCAGCTTGGCGTTCAGCTCGCCCAGGGCGTCAAAGTCACCGGACTCGGACTTGGCTGCCATTTGGGTGTGGAGTTTTTCTTCCTGCTGGGAGATCTTGCCGAGTTGGCGGTCGATCCTGTTGAGGTCCTTGCGGGCTTCACGTTTTTCGCCCTCGCTGGCGCCCGACGGCACGGCAGCGGACCCGGACCCACTGGCGGAGGTCGGCGCGCCGGATCCCCCACCGACGGCGCCGGAGGCAAGTGCCGCTTCCCGCAGCTCGAGGTACTGGTCCACGCCGCCGGGCAGGCCACGGAGTTTCCCGTCGCCCAGTAATGCCATTTGATTGTCGGTGACGCGTTCCAGCAGGTACCGGTCGTGGCTGACTACCACCAGGGTCCCGGGCCAGCCGTCCAGGACGTCCTCCACCGCGGCCAGGGTGTCGGTGTCGAGGTCGTTGGTGGGTTCGTCCAGCATGAGGACGTTGGGCTCCCCTACCAGCAGCCGCAGGAGCTGGAGGCGGCGCCGCTCACCACCGGACAGGTCTGAAACGGGCGTCCATTGCTTTTCCTTGGTGAATCCGAGCTGCTCCACGAGCTGGCCGGCGGTGAACTCCTTGCCGCCCACGCTGAAGGACCGTTTCTCGCGTTCGATCACCTCGATAACGCGCAGGTCGGAGACCTCGTCCAGCTCCTTGACGTCCTGGGTGAGGACCGCGGTGACCACGGTCTTGCCGCGCTTGACTTTGCCCGAGGTCGGCTGGATTTCGCCGTTAAGCAGTTTCAACAGGGTGGACTTGCCGGCGCCGTTAACGCCCACCAGACCGAGCCGCTCGCCCGGTGCCAGCCGCAGGGTGATGTTGTTGAACAGCTTCTGGCCGCTCTCGCCGCCTTGGAAGTCCAGGGTGACGTTTTCGAGGTCCAGCACGTCCTTGCCCAACCGGGCAGTGGCCATTTTGCTGAGCGCCACGGAGTCGCGGGGATCGGGCACGTCAGCAATGAGGTCGTTGGCGGCTTCAATACGGAATTTCGGCTTGGCAGTGCGGGCGGGCGCGCCGCGTCGTAGCCAGGCAAGTTCCTTTTTGACGAGCTGCTGGCGTTTGCTTTCGACGACGGCGGCCGTGCGGTCACGCTCGGCGCGGGCCAAAACGTAGGCGGCGTATCCGCCGTCGAACATGTCCACCATGGCGTCGTGGACTTCCCAGGTGTAGTTGCAGACTTCGTCCAGGAACCAGCGATCGTGGGTGACCACCAGGAACGCACCCTGGTTGGCACGCCAGCGCGTTTTCAGGTGCCGCGCCAGCCAGGCGACGCCCTCGACGTCGAGGTGGTTGGTGGGTTCGTCCAGCATGATGACGTCGTGGTCTTCGATGAGGAGCTTGGCCAGCGCAACACGGCGTTTCTGGCCACCGGAGAGGGCATGGACGTTGGCGTGCCAGTCCACGTCGCCCACCAGTCCGCCCATAACTTCGCGGATCTTGGGATTGGCAGCCCATTCGTGATCCGCGCGGTCGCCGACGATCGCAGCGCCGACTGTGAGGTCGCCGTCGAGCACGTCCCCTTGATCCAGGTAGCCGACGTTAACGTCTCCGCGTTTGGTGACCCGGCCGGAGTCAGGCGTCGAGCGCGAGGCGAGCAAGCGCATCAGGGTCGACTTGCCGTCGCCATTGCGCCCCACCATGCCGATGCGGTCGCCATCCTCCAAACCGAGGGTGACGCCGTCGAGGACAGTGCGGGTCGCGAACGAAACGGTGAGGTTTTCGCCGCCAAGCAGGTGGGCCAATGGGTACTACTTTCTACTGCTGGAATGCGGAGGTACTAAAGGAGGGTATCTGAGATGATCCGGGCGCCGGGCACCGGGCCATGGACCGCCAGGGCAGTGTGCCCGCGGTGGCCCAGTTCCTCGGCGAGGACGCTGGCGGAGACGGAATCCCTTGCCAACAACGCGATGGTGGGGCCGGACCCGGACACCATCCCGGCCAGGGCGCCGCGCGCTTCGCCCAGGCCGATGGTGTCCCGGAGTTGCGGTGCAAGGGTGATGGAGGCGCGCTGGAGGTCGTTGATCAGGACCCGGCTGAGGGTCTCAGGATCGCCGTTGCGCAGGGCCTGGAGGATGGTGGGATCCACGTCAACTGGTTCAGGAATCTCCAGCCCCTCGGAATCCCTGAGACCGTCCAGGGTGCGGAACACATCCGGCGTGGAGAGGCCGTAGTCCGCGAAGACCAGCACCCAATCCATTTGCGCTTTGGCCAGGGCGGGCGACAACTCGTCCCCCACTCCAAGCCCGACGGCGGTGCCTCCCAGAAGCGAAAACGGAACGTCCGCGCCGAGTTCGGCTGCAAGATGCGCGAGTTCCTCGCGCGACAGGCCGCTGTTCCACAGGGCGTCGCAGGCCAGCAGGGTTGCCGCGGCGTCGGCAGAGCCACCGCCCATGCCACCGGCCACCGGCACGCGCTTGGTGATCTCAAGATGGACGCCCGTGGGTTTCTCCGACAGTTCCGCCATGATGGCCGCAGCTTTGTAGGCAAGGTTGCGCTCGTCCAGGGGAATGTCCACGCCGTCCAAATCCAGCGTGCTGTTGGGGCTGATACTGACCGTGATTCCGTCGCCATCGGTGCTGGTGGCGGCCACTTCCTCGTACAGGGAAACGGCGAGGTAGACGCTGGCCACCGAGTGATAGCCGTCAGGCCGCAACGGGCCCACACTCAGGGAGACGTTGATCTTTCCCGGAGCTTTAACCCGGACAGTCCGGGCATGGAAGCGGTCCCCCACGACCGGGAGGCTGCCTGGCTTGCGGGCGCCCGGGTTCATGCGTCCACAGGGTGGCGGGCTTCGGCGATCTTGACGTACGCGGTGATGTCCAGGACCTCGCCGCGCGCTGTGGGGTCAACGCCGGCGGCTACAAGGCACCGCTCAGCTTCCGCTGCGCTGCCTGCCCAACCGGCCAAAGCAGCGCGGAGGGTTTTCCGTCGCTGCGCGAAGGCAGCGTCAATCACTGCGAAGACCTGTTCGCGGGTGGCGTGCGTCCGCGGCGGATCGTGGCGGGTAAAGGCCACGAGCCCTGAATGAATCTTGGGTGCCGGCCAGAACACGTTCATGCCAATGACACCTGCCTTGCGCATATGCCCGTACCAGGCTGCCTTGACTGACGGAACGCCGTAGATCTTGGACCCGGGTGTTGCGGCGAGCCGGTCGGCAACCTCGTCCTGAACCATCACCAGGCCGTGCTGCAGGCTGGGAAAATGCTGCAGCAGGTGCAGCACCACGGGAACGGCAACGTTGTAGGGCAGGTTGGCCACCAAGGCGGTGGGCGGCACGGGAAGTTCCGTGACCTTCATGGCGTCGGAGAGCACCAGATGGAAATTGTCCTCCGCCTCAGGTCGCCAGGCCCGCACTGTCTCGGGCAACTTGCCGGCCAGCACAGGATCGATCTCCACAGCCACAACGGCCTTGGCGGCGTCCAGCAACCCCAGAGTGAGCGAGCCCAATCCCGGGCCCACCTCCAGCACGGTTTCGCCAGCGTCGATATTGGCTGCGGCCACGATCCTGCGGATCGTGTTGCCGTCGATCACAAAGTTCTGCCCCAGCGTCTTTGTGGGGCGTACACCGATTTCTTCGGCGAGCCGTCGGATGTCTGTGGCGCCCAGCAGGGGCGCGACGGCGGCGGGTTCGGAATTCGGTTCAGTCACCTAGGTATCGTATCGCCTGTGCGGGCTCAGGCTGCGTGCGCGCAGCCCCAGTCACTGAGGCCGTTCTTGGCGTAGAGGCGGTTGGCGATCTCAATCTGCTGCGCTTTGGTGGCGAGGCTGGCGTTGGGAGCGTACGCTCCACCACCGTTGGCGAGCCACGTGGGGCTGGAGAACTGCAGACCACCGTAGTAGCCGTTACCCGAGTTGATGGACCAGTTTCCACCGGACTCGCACTGGGCGATCCTGTCCCACATTGCTTCGTTCGGGGCTCCTGTGGGGCCGCTGGATGCCGCAGCCCTGGCGGGAGTAGCCGCAGGGCGGGCCTTGGTGCCGACGCTCACCTTCTCGGTCACCGGCTTCGTGGTGACGTTGCTGGAGACAAGTGCTCGGGAGGCTTCACGTCCATCCACGAGGACCAGCTTGAAGGTTTTCACGAGGGATCCGGCCACACCGGCCTGCGTTACCTTCTCTTCGCCCTTGTAGAGCTCGGCAGACTCGGTCTTTACGCTTTCGAAAGGCACTTCCTCAGTGGCTTCTGCGGTCTTGCTGGTGTCCACGCGGGAGACCTTGATCACCATGTCCTGGACGATGGGCGCATTGCCGGGCTGGGAGATGCGGTCGTTGGCGCCAACAGTGATGCCGGTGTCCTTCAGCACGGTGGCGACGTCGGCCGCCGTCGTGGTGGTGCTGGTGTCCTTGCCGTCAGCTACAACGCTGATGGTCTTGGGCGTGGAGATGGATACGAAGGAACCGCTGACCTCCAGGGAGGCTTCCTTCGGTTGGGAGATCTCGGAGGAGCTGGCAACGCCAAGTTCACTGACCAGCGCGGCGACGTCGGGAGCGTTGGTATTGACCGTCTTGCGGGCGCCGTCCAATTCGATGGAGACCGCCTTGGCAAGGTTGATGTTCACCACGGAGCCGTTGTCCACGCGGGAGTCCAGGGCCGGCGAAACGCGGTCTGCGTCCTTCAACTCAACCTTGGCCGCCTTGACCACCTGGTCCACGGTGCCGCCAAAGGTCTGGATGGAGCTCACCTTGCCGTCGACGTTGAGGGTGACTGTCTTGTTGTTGCCGACGAAGGCAACAACACCGACAACCAGCGCTGCAACAACCAGCAACTGGGCACCGACTTTGAGGAAGCTGAACTTGCCATCCGTTGTGAAGAACTTGATCACGATCGCCCATAACTCTCAGACCATCCGGGCACGGGGAAAAGCACAGAAACAATGCCAGCCGCAAAAACTGAGGGCCAGGCACTGCGCCTGGTCCCACTCTTGCTGCCGGCATCTGTGCCGCCAAAAAATTCAACTAATAGGCCCGGATTCACCCGGGCCAGTTGTCCGAAGGCCTTCCCCGACCCCGGCTATTTGTTTAACACAGTAACCGATCCGTTATAAACGAACCAAGACTTCTGCATACCGGGTATTCATCCAGACGCCTCCCAACGGTGTCAGTACAGGCCCGTCAAGCCCATGAACCGTAGGCCTGGAGCGTGTTTTCGGCCAACCGCGAACATAGTTCGGAGAGGTCATTTCCTGTCACGTCCGCCATGGACCGGACAGTGTAGGGGACCATGTAGCTCGCGTTCGGGCGCCCGCGGTACGGGTGCGGTGTCAGGAAGGGCGAGTCGGTTTCCACCAGAATCCGGCTGGGCTCGGCGATGGCCAGGGCGGCGCGCAGGTTCCCAGCATTCTTGAACGTCATGGTGCCCGCGAAGGACATGTACCACCCGTTCTCGTTGCAGATGCGGGCCAGGTCTTCGTCTCCGGAGAAGCAGTGGAACACCACCCGCTCCGGCGCTCCTTCTTCATGCAGTACTTGGACAACGTCGTCGTGGGCGTCACGGTCATGGATCTGCAGGGTCAGTCCGAGCCGCTTGGCGATGTCGATGTGGCGCCGGAAAGAGTATCGCTGGTGAGTCAGCCCGTCGCCGTGGGTCCGGAAGAAATCCAGGCCGGTCTCACCGATCGCCCGGATCCGCGGGTGGGACGCCAACTCCTCGATCTCGGCGAGCGCCGAGTCCAGTTCACCTCGTCCTGCGTACACGGGGGCGTCGTTGGGGTGGATGGCTACGGCGCCAAGCAGGCGCGGATCCGCGTCCACCGCTTGCACTGTGAAGCGGGACGATTCCAGATCACAGCCAACCTGGACGGCACCCTGCACCCCTACAGCTTGAGCCGCGTCCATGGCATCCCGCACGGAAACTTCGATCAGTCCGTGCCGGAAGTCCAAATGCGTGTGGTTATCCATGACCGGCACGGGCAGGGGTTCCGGTGCCGGCGGGTACTCCCTGCGGGAATCCGGTTCAGGTGTGGCGTCCGAAGACGCACGGTACGGAGCAGGCGCGAGGGAATTACACATGCTTCCACCTTAATCGGACCGCGGTCCTCCTCCGGCAGTGATGGATAAATTCCACTTGGCACATAAATTCGGGAGCACTATGTCAGGGACGGCCAATGTCTGGGTAGTCTGGAACGGACAGGCGGCCAACATCCGCAGTGCTTAGCGAAGATTGCTGATGCAATGGCCACGGCTGAAGGGCAATCCATGGAGTCCAAGCGACAACTATCCGTTGAACCTACCCCGCTTCAAGGCGAGGCTTACAGTGCGGCGCCCCGGGATGGTGCTGCCCTCAACGGACACAAGCCGCAACTCATGGACGCTGAACGGTTCCACGATGCCAGCGAACGCATCCTCAACTCCATCAACACAGTGATTGACGGCAAAGCCGATGCCGCCAAGCTGGCCCTCACGGTGTTGCTGGCCCAAGGACACCTTCTGCTGGAAGATGTACCCGGCGTCGGCAAGACCCTGCTGGCAAAGACGCTGGCACGTACCGTGGACTGCACTGTCTCCCGCATCCAGTTCACTCCCGATCTCCTTCCATCCGACGTCACGGGCGTCTCCATCTACAACCAGTCGTCCCGCCAGTTCGAATTCCGGCCCGGCGCGGTATTTGCCAACATCGTGATCGGCGACGAAATCAACCGGGCATCTGCCAAAACCCAGTCCGCACTCCTGGAATGCATGGAAGAGCACCAAGTCACGGTGGACGGCCATTCGTACCAGCTGGGATTGCCTTTCATGGTGGTAGCCACCCAGAACCCCATCGAGATGGAGGGCACATACCCGTTGCCCGAGGCCCAGCGCGACCGATTCATGGCCAGGATTTCCATGGGCTACCCGGACAAGGAAGCCGAGATCGAGATGTTGGAGACGCACCAGGCGTCCTCGCCGCTGGTCAAGGTGACGCCTGTGGTCACGGCCAGTGATGTGGCTGCCATGATCGCCACTGTGCAGCAGGTTTATGTGTCCACGGCGATCAAGGAATACACGGTGGCCATAGGACGCGCTACCCGTGACAGCGCGCGCCTTCGCCTTGGCGCGAGCCCGCGGTCGTTGCTGCAGTTGTTGCGCGCGGCCAAAGCGACGGCCGCACTGGATGGCCGCGACTTCGTTCTTCCGGACGACGTCGTGGACGTGGCGGAATCCGTGCTGGCACACCGGATCATCCTGGACCGCAAAGCGGCAAGCTCAGGTGATACGCCGCAGAGCATCCTCCGTGGCATCCTTGCCTCCCTGCCGGTAGCCCAGGAACCGCCTGGCGCCTGGCGCAGGGACAGGCACACCGCATAGGAGGCAGGCAGTCATGGCGCTGGTGGATCGGCTCCCCAAGCATCTGTTTACTACCCGCGGCTGGGGATTGCTTGCGGCGGGGGCGATCTCCCTCGGATGCGCCTACGTCATGGGAAGGCGGGATCTCCTCAGCTTGGCCGTGCTGTTGCTGGTCCTCCCGTTGGTGGCCCTGGCTGGAGTCCGGGTGCTCAAGCCCAAGTTCCAGGTGTACCGGGAGTTCAATCCCTCAACAGTGGAAACGGCCAGTACCACCACTGTCCGGCTCGCCGTGGCGCGCTCTTCCTACTCCACCGGCCACGTGATCATGGAAGAGCAGTTGCCTCCACGCTTCGGGGAGCCTCCCGCTTTCCGTTTCCCGGCCAGGTCGGCATCCGGAGGCACCAGCCGCTATGAGTACCATTTGCGGTCCGGCAAGCGCGGGCAGTTCCGGATCGGTCCGGTCACAGCGGAGTTCAGTGACCCTTTCGGCTTGTCCTTGCGGCGGCATTCAATCGACGACGGCGATATCCTCACCGTGACGCCGGCCGCCGTCGAGCTTCCCGTCACTGGACTGGCCGGCGCGCGCGGCAACGACGGCGTGACAGCGACACGTATCCGCGCCAACCCCAGCGACGACGACATCATGACCCGCGAGTACCGGCACGGCGATCCCATGCGCCGGGTTCATTGGGCGGCCACTGCGCGCCACGGGCAGCTCATGGTGCGCCAGGAGGAATCCGTCACCACGCCGGAGGCCACCCTGGTCCTGGACCAGCGTTTCACCGCCTTCGCCGGCGGAACGGGGTCCGTTTTCGGCGGCCATGACGACGACTCGGACCTTGTGACCAGTCCTTCGTTTGAATGGATCGTCACGGCAGCCATGTCCATCACGTCCCATCTGGCAGAACGCAACTATTCGTTGCGGGTCCTGGACGCGTTTGGCAGCCCGGCGTTCAGCCGTTCCCGCTCGGCACCGGAGCCGGATGCGGAGGAATTCGCGGGCGCAGGTGGCCTGCAGGCCATTGCGGAGGGACTGGCGGCCATTGAACTCAGCGGCCCCAGGCATGCCCGGGGTGAGCACCACCGCACTGACCACAGCACCGAGCACCGGGAGACCGGAACGTCCACCGCAGACTCTGCCGATTCTGCCTTTGACGACCGGCTCATGGACAAGCTCGCAGCACACCGGCTCCGCGGCCCGCTCCTTGCCTTGCTGGGATCCTTGACGCCCGCAGAAGCCAGGGCACTGGCCCCTGCCGCCGCGTACGGAGCCAATGCTTTTGCCCTTGTGGTTGCCGATGCTTCACGGAGCAACGAGGAAGTGCTGGAAATTCTCCGCCTGGCCGGCTGGCGCGTGGCCGCAGTGACCCCCAAGACCCACCTGACGGCTGCCTGGTCTTCCTTTGATGAAGGTGGAATCGTGGCCGCTGCCGGAGCAGCCATGGATGTCCGTCGTGGAGCGGCGGTACCACGATGACCGCAACGTCCCACCGTGGCTCCCCCGGTGCCCCCAGCCAATCCGGTGGAACGCCGGGCCACAAGCAGGCCACCGGATCAGTGCGGTCCCGGACTCCCGGGCCGGGTCCCTATCCGTGGGCCATGGCAGGGTCCATCACGGTGGCCGTCCTCGGTTCCGCTCTGTCCTTGAACGGTGTCCTCAGGGGCTGGGCCTGGTTCATGCCGTTGATCACCACTGTGGTGGTGGTTGCGCTGACGTTGGCTGTCCTGCGCGCACTGCGTGCCCAGCCGCTGATTGCTACCCTCGGGTCCTTCGCCGCTCTGGCCGGCGTGCTCAGCTTCATCTTCTGCCGCCAGGACAGCCTGGCGGGTTTCATCCCCACCACCGGAACCTTTACCGCCGTCGGGCGCCTCATCAAACGTGCCGCCGAGACAGTGGTGTCGGAGAGCGCGCCAGTGGCGCCCAACGCCGGGATCGTTTTCGTCGTGTGCGCCTGCCTGGGTTTGCTGGTGATTCTGATCGATGCCTTGGCCGTCCCCCTGTCCATGCCCGCCGCCAGCGGCATTGGACTCCTGGCGGTCATGGTGGTTCCGGCCACCATCAAACCCCAGAGCGTGGGAGTGGCCGGATTCATCGGTGCCGCGGTGGGCTATCTGCTCATTCTGGGCTGCAGCCACTGGTTTGCACCCGATGCCCGGCTGCAATCCGGGGCAGCGCGGGGCGTCGGCCAGTTCAGGCGGTCAGTGGTCACAGGTGGGCTGGCACTGGCCCTGACCATGGTGGTCCCGTTGGCAATCCCCGGTTTCGAGACCGGGACTTTCCCCCAAGGTTCACGGCTGAGTCCGTGGGGCACCTCCAACGGACTCAATCCCATGATCACCCTGGGCAACAGCCTCCGGAGTCCCGTCGGCTCGGGCCGCATCACCTACGCCACCAGTTCCAGCTCTCCCCTGTATCTACGATCCGTCACCATCGATCATTTTGACGGCGAAACCTGGGCCCCGGACGATCGCGCGGCAGAGCGGCGCGTCGGTGCCGACAGGATAGAGACGGGCTACGCCGTGCAAGGCGAGGTGGTCAACGCCGTGACGTCCGTCAACGCCGGCCTGTTCACCAGCCCCTATCTCCCCGCGCCGTTCGCGCCGGCGTCGGTGAACGGCCTCAACGGCCGCTGGACCTGGGATCCGGCCACGCTGAGCATCATGAGCACCGAAACCACCACGCGCGCCCAGCGGTATGTGGTGTTCTCCGCCGCGCCCAAGGTGACGGCGCAGTCCCTGGCACAGGCCACAGCGGTTCCGCAGGGCATCCCGGAAGACTTCCTGCGCATTCCCGGCAACCTGCCGGATATCGTGCGGCAAACCGCGGATTCCGTCACGGCGTCGGCGAACACCAACTACGGCAAGGCCCTGGCACTCCAGAAGTACCTGCGCTCCGGCGAGTTTACGTACTCCCTGCAAGCGCCGGTCCAGAACGGCTATGACGGCAACGGCCTCTCTGTCCTGGCCGATTTCCTTGCCGTCAAGAGCGGCTACTGTGTCCATTTCTCCTCGGCGATGGCCGTCATGGCCCGGGCTGAGGGCATTCCCAGCCGTATCGCTGTGGGTTACGCGCCGGGCCGCCTCACGGGTGAGTCAGTGGCCTTGGTGGGTCAGGGATCGTTCCCGGAGTACGAGGTAGATGCACGCGATGCCCATGCTTGGCCGGAGCTCTATTTCGAGGGCCTCGGCTGGGTTCCGTTTGAGCCCACCCCTTCACGCGGCGTGGTTCCCGAGTACGCGACGGAATCTTCTGTTCCCGGCAATCTGAGCACCAACGCCGATGAGAAAGAGGTGCTGACCACTCCGGCGCCGGCAACCCCCGCTCCTGTCCCGCTCCCAGGTGTGGACACACCGGCCGGAGGGTCCGCCAGCGTGAACCCCCTCCCCGCCATCGGTGCCGCCGCGGGTGGCGTGCTTCTCCTGGTGGGCTTCCTGTGGTCCCCACGGCTGAGCCGGTCCGTCCTTCGTCGGCGCCGCCTGAACCGCAAGCCCGTTGACGACGCCGAAACAATCCTGCCCGGCTACAAGGATCCCGCCCCCGAACTGGCCTGGGCTGAGTTGCAGGACCTCGCCACCGATTACGGATTGCCGTCGACGCCCAGCGAAACTCCGCGGCACTTCTCGGCCAGGCTCCGTTCCAGTACCGCCCTGGGCGATGCCAACGGAATCGACGACGCCGCCCACAACGCCGTGGCGTCCCTCACCTCGGACTTCGAACGCCAGCGCTATGGCCGCCCGGCGGTGGCGTCCCAGGCAGCGGCGTCGCGCATCGCCGTCGTGCGTGAAGCGTTGCGGAACAACGCCCGCTGGTTGGTCCGCTTCCGCGCGGACTGGCTGCCGCCCTCGATGATGCACCGTTGGGTCCATGCCCTCGGCGCGCCGTTCCGGGCTCTGGGAGCGTTCATGAAATCAGTCGGATGGGCTGTGGCAAGGGTGTGGCGAACCGTCCGTGGCCTGCTACCGCAGCGCCGCTGACCATCCCCCAACGTTGCTAACCATCCCCCAGCGCAGAAAAGCAAAGGGCCCGACGCCGGAACTTGTGGTTCCGGGGCCGGGCCCCTGCATGTGTCAACCGTTCTTGTTGCGAGAGCGGTGGACCGGATCCTGCGCAGCCTAGTCGGCGTACGGGTCCGCGATACCTACGTACTGGGTGTACAGGTACTCTTCGATGCCTTCGGAGCCGCCTTCGCGGCCCAGGCCGGACTGCTTGACGCCACCGAACGGGGCGGCCGCGTTGGAGATCACTCCGGCGTTCAGGCCCAGCATGCCGGTCTCGATCCGCTCGCTGATGCGCAGGCCACGGTTGAGGTCCTTGGTGAAGACGTAGGCAACCAGGCCGTATTCGGTGTTGTTGGCCAGGCGAACGGCGTCGTCTTCCGTGGAGAAGGTGATGATCGGCGCTACCGGTCCGAAGATTTCTTCCTGCAGGATACGGGCGTCGGCGGCGACGTTCTTCAGCACGGTGGGCTGGTAGAAGTAGCCGGGGCCATCCACGTGGGCACCGCCGGTGACGGCGGTCGCGCCACCCTCCACAGCTTCGGTGACCAGGGCGTGCACGCCGTCGCGGGCCTTGCCGTCGATCAGCGGTCCAACCTTGGACTCAGGCTCGGTGCCACGGGCAGTGGTCAGTGCACCGATCTTGGCGGCGAACTTCTCTGCGAAGGAGTCGGCGATGGACTCGTGCACAATGAAGCGGTTGGCTGCGGTGCAGGCCTCGCCCATGTTGCGCATCTTCGCCGCGATGGCGCCTTCAACAGCCTTGTCCAGGTCAGCGTCTTCGAAGACGACGAACGGGGCGTTGCCACCGAGTTCCATGGAGGTGCGAAGGACCTTATCCGCCGCTTCACGGATCAGAGCCTGGCCCACCGGGGTGGAGCCCGTGAAGGAGATCTTGCGGAGGCGGTCGTCCTTGATCAGCGGACCGGTGACAGCGCCGGCCGTGGAGGTCTGGATGACGTTCAGTACACCGGCGGGGAGGCCGGCTTCCTGCATGACCTGGGCGAACAGCAGGCTGGTCAGCGGGGTCAGGTTGGCGGGCTTGAGAACCATGGTGCAACCGGCGGCGACGGCGGGGGCTACCTTGCGGGTGGCCATGGCCAGCGGGAAGTTCCACGGGGTGATCAAGAGGCAGGGACCAACCGGCTTCTTCTGCACGAGCAGGCGGTTCTTGCCGTCGGGTGCTGCGGAGTAGCGGCCCGAAACGCGGACGGCTTCCTCGGAGAACCAGCGCAGGAACTCGGCACCGTACGCGACTTCGCCGCGGGCTTCGGCCAGGGGCTTACCCATTTCCAGGGTCATCAGCAGGGCGAAGTCTTCGGCGCGCTCGGTGACCAGCTCAAAGGCACGGCGCAGGATCTCGCCGCGTTCGCGCGGCGCGGTGCGGGCCCAGTCGGCCTGGGCCGCGGCAGCGGCATCCAGGGCTGCGGCGCCGTCTTCAGCACCGGCGTCGGAGATGCTGAGCAGGACCTTGCCCGTAGCGGGGTCCTCAACATCAAAGGTCTTTCCGGATCCGGCCGGGCGCCACTGACCGTTGATCAGCAGGCCGGTGGGGACGGAAGCCAGCAGTTCGCTTTCGCGTTCAACCGTGACAGTCATGGCGACTCCTTCGTCTTGGGTGCTTTGGAGAATTGCACCACTGGGGTTCGTTGCCGGAAGTGGCTTGAATTACTGCCACGGTACTGCCACGCGAGAAGCAGTGTCTACGCCTTCACGCACTGCCAAGCAGACGCCAATTTGTGCAGCTGCACAGCGCCGGTCAACGGGCCGCAAGAACCGCCGAGTACAGCTCACGCTTGCTGACCCTGGCGTCCTCGGCCACGGCTGCCACGGCTTCCTTAAGGCGGATACCTTGTGAAATAAGCTCGTTCACGGCTGCGACGTGGTCTTCGGGCTTGCCGGGCTCCTGTTCAGGCGCACCGCCAACCACCACGGCGATTTCGCCCCGGACCTCGTTGTTCTCTGCCCACTCGAGCAGTTCACGCAACGTGCCGCGAATGACTTCTTCGTAGGTCTTGGTCAGTTCACGGCAAACGGCCACGCGACGGTCGGCCCCGAAACGCTCATGCAGGGCACGCAACATCACTTCGAGCCGGTGAGGGGCCTCGAAAAAGACCATGGTGCGGCGCTCGTCGGCAAGATCGGACAATCGGGAGTTCCGATCCCCTGACTTACGCGGCAGGAAACCCTCAAAGCAAAAGCGGTCAGTTGGCAAGCCGGACAGGGCAAGCGCCGTCAGCACAGCGGACGGCCCGGGAACAGCAGTGACTGTCAGACCTGCAGCGACGGCCCCCTCCACCAAGCGGAAACCTGGGTCCGAGACCGCAGGCATCCCGGCATCGCTCACCATGAGGATGGTCTTGCCCGCACGCACATGGTCAAGGAGTTCCCCGGTCTTGGCCACTTCATTGTGTTCGTGATAGCTGATGACGCGGCCGGAGACCTCAACACCCAGGGCCGTGACCAGCCGGTGCAGGCGACGGGTATCCTCGGCTGCAACGATGTCCGAGGTAGCCAGGAGTTCAATCAAACGCGAGGACGCATCCCCTACGTTTCCGATGGGAGTCGCTGCCAGCACAATCCTGCCAATGCCCGGGGTTGCGCCGGCACCAGCGGCAGGAGTTTCCTGGTCCAGGTCATCGCTGAAGGAAGTCTGGTCCGGGGTGCTGCGTTGTTCGTCCACCTGCCAAGCCTAATGCCGCGCCGCCTTCAGCGCCGCACCTCAACGCTGCAGCAAGGATGGAAAGGTAGCATGGGCGGGTGAACCAGTCGCCCGTTCCTGCCACCACTTCCGGAACTCCTGTGGCGTCCCCTGCACCCACCGGAGCCGGTGATACTGTGCCGGGCAACAACACACCAGAGTCTGAACTACGGAGAGCAAGTGGCTCGCCGCAGGCCCGGCGGACCACGCTCGTGGACGATGACGCGCCCTTGCCTGGCCGGGGACTGGAGCGCCATGGGTGGGTGGCCAGGCCTGCCGAGGCATACACCGCCCAGGCGTTGAAGGAACGCCTGATCGGCAGCGTGCAAAGCTGGCGCGACTATCCACCCACTTTGCGTTTGTGGTTCTGGCTGATCCCCACCATAACGGCAGTCCTTGGCGGGATTCTCCGGTTCTTCCGGCTGGAGGCCCCCCACAGCTTGGTTTTCGACGAAACCTACTACGTCAAGGATGCCTATTCCTACCTGGTAAGCGGCTACGAACGCAGCTGGCCCGCCAACGCCAACGACTCCTTCAACGCCGGAAACCCGGACATCCTCCTGAACACTCCGGAGTATGTGGTCCATCCTCCGGTGGGTAAGTGGATGATCGCCTTCGGAATGTGGCTGTTCGGGGCTGACAACCCCTTTGGCTGGCGCTTCGGGGCCGCACTCATAGGCACGCTGTCCGTCTTCCTTGTCTCGCTCATTGCACTGAAACTGTTCCGCTCACACACTCTTGGTGCTGTTGCCGGGCTCCTGCTCGCCATCGACGGCCACCACTTGGTGCTGTCCCGGACTTCACTGCTGGATATCTTCCTGGCGTTCTGGATCCTCGCGGCTTTCGGTGCCCTGCTGATGGACCGCGACGACGGCCGTCGTCGTCTTGCTTCCAGGCTCGCCGCGCAAGCGGCTTCGTCGCCACGAGGCGTCCCCTCGCCCACGCAGCTGGTGGCCGGTCCCTGGCTTGGAATGCGTTGGTGGCGCCTGGTAGCCGGACTCTGCCTGGGCCTGGCCGTGGGAACCAAATGGTCCGCGCTGTTCTTCGTGGCTGCCTTTGGCCTGATGACCGTCCTGTGGGACCTGAGCGCACGGCGCATTGCCGGCATCCGCAGTTGGTTCAGCGCCGGCGTCATCAAGGACGGGCTGCCGGCATTCGTGACCATCATCCCTGTCGCTGCCGTCACCTACGTGGCCACGTGGACCGGCTGGTTCCTGTCCAAGGACGCCTATTACCGCCAATGGGCCGCCACCAATCCCGCCCCGGGGTGGGATTGGCTACCGAACTCCGTGCGGTCCCTGGCGCATTACCACTTTGAAGCGTTCAAGTTCCATCAAGGCCTGAGCTCCGACCATCCATACGAGTCAAGCCCCTGGACGTGGCTGGTCATGGGGCGCCCGACGTCGTTCTTCTATCAGTCCCCCAAGCAAGGCACCCCGGGCTGCGTCGTGGAGACTTGTTCCTCCGCTATCCTGCCGGTGGGAAATCCGGTGGTCTGGTGGGGTGGGACCATCGCCCTGGTCATCCTGTTGTTCTGGTGGGCAGGCCGCCGCGATTGGCGCGCGGGCGCCATCCTTGCCGGTGTCGCGGCCGGTTACCTACCGTGGTTCATGTATCCGGAACGCACCATGTTCATCTTCTACGCCGTATCCTTTGAGCCCTTCCTGGTGCTGGGCCTGACGTACGTGCTGGGGTTGGTCCTGGGCCGCAGCAGCGATCCCCCATGGCGGCGGCGGTCCGGGCTCTACGTTGTGGGCCTGGTCCTGGTGCTGGCCGTCCTCGCGACCGCATTCTTCTATCCGGTACTTACCGCTGAAGTGATCAGCTACCAGGAGTGGCGAATGAGAATGTGGATGCCATCGTGGATCTAGGAGGCAGGCAGTGAGGGAAGCGAGCACGGAGCTTCTGGTCGAGGCTGACCCCGATACCAACGTGACGGACCTCCTCTTGGAACGCTGTGCCAAGGATCCGTTCGGCACCCTGTACGCCCACAAGACGGCTAACGGATGGCTGAACGTTTCGGCTGCCAGGTTCCTTGCCGACGTCACGGCGCTGGCCAAAGGGCTGATTGCCGGCGGCCTTAATCCAGGCGACCCTGTGGCTGTCCTCTCCCGGTCAAGCTTCGAATGGACGCTGGTGGACTTCGCCATCTGGATGGCGGGCGGAGTAACCGTGCCCATCTACGAGACGTCGTCTGCAAGCCAAATCGAATGGATCCTGGCCGATTCAGGTGCCCGGCGCATCTTTGTGGAGGACACCGCTAAAGCGAGCCTCGTCCACTCCCTGGTGAACCGGTCCACGGCATTGGGCGACGACCCCGTAGCGATCATGCGGATGGAGCACGACGGCGACGCCCCCAACCTGACCAGCGTCTCCGCCGTCGGCGTCGGCATCATGGACGCCGAATTGGAGCGGCAGCGCAGTGTCGCCAAACTGGCCGACGTCGCCTCCATTGTTTACACCTCGGGAACCACGGGCAAGCCCAAAGGCTGCGAAATCACCCATGGCAACTTTGTCCTGGTGGCGCGCAACGTCATCCCGTTCCTCCCCGAACTGCTCATGCAGCAGGGTGCCCGTACGCTGATGTTCCTCCCTTTGGCGCACGTCCTGGCCAGGGCAGTGCAGGTTGTATGCCTCACCGCGGGAATCACCTTGGGACACAGCGCCGGTGCCAGCGGACTGATGGCGGATCTCGGATCTTTCAAACCCACCTTCCTGCTGGCCGTGCCCCGGATTTTCGAGAAGGTCTATGCCGGCGCCGGCCACAAAGCGGCCATGAGTGGGAAGTCTGCGCTTTTCGCGGCAGCGTCGGCAACAGCCGTGGAATATTCGACGGCGGTGGACCTCGCCGCGCGTGGCCGGGGCTCCGGTCCGGGTTGGCTGCTGGATATGAGGCACCGTTTGTTCAACAAGCTCCTGTACCCCAGGGTCCGGGAGGTGTTTGGCGGGGATGTGGGCTACACCGTTTCCGGAGCGAGTCCCCTCAGCCTCCGGGATAACCATTTCTTCCATGGTGCCGGCATTCCGGTGCTGGAAGGATACGGCCTCACGGAGACCACGGCCCCCTGTACCGTGAACACGCCCGGCATGACCCGGATCGGGACCGTCGGAATCCCGCTCCCCGGGACCACCATCCGGGTGGCGCCGGACGGCGAAGTCCTGGTCAAGGGCATCGGTGTCTTCAAGGGCTACCACGCCAACGCGGCCGCCACAGAGGCAGCCTTCGTGGACGGATTCTTCCGCACTGGTGACCTCGGCGAACTGGACCAGGATGGCTTCCTGACCATTACCGGCCGCAAGAAAGACCTTTTGGTAACCGCAGGCGGGAAGAACGTCGCACCGGCTCCTTTGGAGGAGAAACTGCGCGAACATCCTCTGGTGGGCCAGGCCGTCGTCGTGGGCGAAGGCCGGCCATTTGTCGCAGCGCTGGTAAGCCTGGACCCCGAGGGCCTGGCGAACTGGTGCGCGGAGAACAAGGCCGGTTCCCTGTCCCCCGCCGAGGCGGCAGCTGACGACCGGGTGAAGGCCGCCGTGCAGTCGGCAGTGGATGAGGCAAACACGCTCGTCTCTGCGGCTGAGTCCATCCGGAAATTTGCATTCATCACGGCTGAGCTAAGCGTCGAGTCCGGACACCTGACGCCGTCCCTCAAACTCAAGCGGGCCGCGGTGGTGGGCGATTTCTCGTCCGTCGTGGAAAAGCTCTACGAAAAGTAAGGCTTCACCCCTCCACCCGGGCGTCCCCGGATCACCACGTGGTGGCGCTACCTCACGGTTCTACCGCTTGGCGTCCGTCGATTCCTTGACGTCGTGCTCGAGGGCAGTCAACCCGGCAGCTTCCTCCGGTTCCCCGGTGATCTCGCCGTCTGATTCTGTGCCGGCGACTCCCCGGCGCCGCTTGGTGGGCCACGTGAAGATGAACGTCAGCGTGGCAGCGAGGAACACCAACGCGCCGATGACGATGCCTGCGTCAACCCAGAACTGCCCTGGGAAGAGGCGGATAAGAGTGTCCTCCAGAGAGAACGTCCACGTGCCGTTGGCGAAGAAGATCCGGTGGAACTCGGTGAAGAACTGCTGCCAGCTCAGGGCTGCCAGGACGGCAAGCCCAATGATGATGACCAGCGTGACGATGGAGCCGGCAAAGAGACCGCGACGGACCCCGCCGCTGCTCCGCTTACGAAGGTAGATGATGGCGATGATGCTGAGGATGATGAGCAACAAACCTGCGCCGAAAGATGAGAGGATCACCAGTTTGACGTCGGCCATGTGGGCTACTTCGCTGTCCTTAAACAGCTTTGCGCCGTCCTGGTTGACCAAGCCACCCAGGTAGCGGGGACCGGCCCAGTTACTCAGGTAGTCCACGGCATACGAGCCGTACGTCATGCGGTCGTCAGTGCTGAAGCCGTAACCGTCGCCGGGAAAACCGGGTCGGTTGTACTCCACCCACAGGAAAAGGGGGCTGGTGACGGCCCTGACAGCCAGCACCAAGAGCACCACCGGGAAGAAAACAGCCAGGAGGACCTGGAATACCCGGGGCCCGATCGGCTTCACCTTTGCTGCCTGCTCGCGTTCGGCATTGCGTCTGGCCACTTCGTCTTCCGGCGGACGGACCTGGAGGGCCGACGTCGGCAATGGTTCCGAATAGTGCGACGGCTGCTTTTCTGTGGACGTACTGGCCAGCGTGTCCGCGAACAGCGGCGGCTCGGCCTCTGTGTCAGCGGCCTCCGCAGCCTTGCGATCCGCACGGCTTTCGGGCTGGCCTGTTCCTGCTGACGTTGTGCTTGCCGTCCCCGAGCTTGCTGAAGCCGCCGGAGTGGACCCCGTAGTGGTGGATGCAGGAGCTGCCGGGGACTGCGGGGCAGCCGCGGCTGTGGGTACGTCCTTGCCCGCAGGAGCTGCCGAGGAGGCACCGCTGGACGCCTTCGGCTTCATCCAGTCGAAGGCCGGTTCGTTGGGGTCCTCGTGGACGTCCGTGTCCGGTTCTTGTGGTTTCGGGCTCTTGTCGCTCACAGCGGGTTTCACTTCCGTAGGCATCCACCGGCGATTTGGGGTGCGGCCGGCTCTCTTGTCTGCATTCGAGCCTACCGCCCGGCAATACGCAGACACGCGGAGCCACCCCGGCTGCGACCAGATCGCAACGCAACTGTAAGGTCTCCGCGTCTGTCAGGCCTAGGCGGCGATGCTGCGATAACCGGCGTCGTGGGCTTCCAGGTCCCCTGTGACACCGGCACGGGCTGCCCGCCCGCCAAGAATCAGGGTGTACACCCAATAACCAGCCAGGACCAAGGCCCCAATGGTGATCTTGGCCCATACCGGGAGCGGACTCGGCGTCACGAAGCCCTCCACAATTCCGGAAATGAGCAGGACCAGCACCAAACCGAGGGCAATGGTGATCAAGGACCGTCCTTCATCGGCCACGGCCTGGATCCGTGTTCTGGGACCCGGACGCACCATGGCCCAAAAGATCTTGAGCCCGGCCGCGCACGCAATGAAGACCGCAGTGAGTTCCATCAGCCCGTGCGGAAGGATGTAACTGAAGAAGACATCCACCTTCCCCGTCGCGATGAAGAGCCCCGCCGCCATTCCCGTGCTTTGCGCGTTCATGAAGAGGATGAATGGCACCCAGAATCCTGTGACGCCGAACGCCACCGCCTGCGCAGAGATCCAGGCATTGTTGGTCCACACGGCCCCGGCGAAGGACGCTGCAGGATTCTCCGAGTAGTAGTCAATGAAGTCTTCCTCCACGTACTGCTGCACTTTCGCATCACTGGCTACTGCCCTGAGCGCTTCGGTTGAGGTACCTATCCACAGTGCGTAGGCCCCTGCGACCAGCACGAACGCGATACCACACCATAAAGTCAGCCACCGGATCCGATAGAACGCGGCCGGGAGGGAGATGACGAAGAACCGTGCCAGGTCCTCCATGAAGTTCGACCTCGCTCCCGTGAACCGGGTCCGTGCCTGCGCCAGTGCAGCAGACAAGGAAGCCGACAAGCCGGTCTCGGGAGCCACCGAGCGAATCAGGGACAGATGGCTGGACACCGTTTGGTACAGGCGCAGCAGTTCGTCCGCTTCAGCTCCCGTCAGCCGCCGCTTGTGCGCCAGGAAATGAAGCCGGGCCCACTTGTCCCCATGTACGGCCGAGAAGGCATCGATGTCCACGGCACCACCCTAGCGCCTGTTCCAGCCACTGGGTCAGAGCCGCGGCTAGACTCGAGATGCGGGCACGCCGGGCGCCTGCATTGTTTGCGGGTCATGGGGGCGGAGCATGAGTTCAATCATCACGGGCGAGGCAGTGGTCCTTGAGTTGCGCCCTGCGTCCTTTGCCGCCCGTGGCCTCGGCCTCATCATCGATGTCGTCTCCCAACTCGTCCTCGCGGTTCTCCTCATCATCCTGATCTCGGCAGCCTCCCGCGACCTCGACGATTCCGCCATCCGGGCCCTCATCCTCAGCAGTGTCGTTTTCTCCTTCGTCGTGGCTCCGGTTGCCGTTGAGACGCTCACCCGAGGACGATCCCTAGGCAAGCTCGCCACAGGTCTCCGCATTGTCCGCGACGACGGCGGTTCCATCCGCTTCCGGCATGCCCTCATCCGCGGACTCCTTGGCTTCCTGGAGATCTACATGACCTTCGGGGGCCTCGCCATTGGCGTTGCGCTGTTCAATGACAAGTCCAAACGGCTCGGTGACATCGTTGCCGGAACCTATTCGCTACGGCAACGGGTCCCTTCCAAGCCCCGGATCATGCCCGTAGCTCCCCACTATCTGCAGTCCTGGGCAGCAATGGCGGATATTGGGAGAGTGCCCGACGCCACCGCACGCCGGGCGGGTACGTTCGTGCAGCAGGCCTACCTCATGGCCCCCGCGTCACGGGTCACCATGGCTGTCTCCCTCGCCTCCGAACTCGCCCGGTACGTCGCCCCGCCGCCGCCCGCTGGGACCATCCCCGAGGACTACATAGGGGCGGTCCTCGGGGAACGGCGTAACCGCGAACTGGTCCGGCTTCGCCAAGCCGAGCAAAGGAACGCGAGCGTCGGTGAACGGCTGCGCAAGCTGCCGTTCACCAACCACTAGCGCCCCTACTCCCAGTGGTCCGGAGTGGTGATTCGTGGCGGCAGGAGTGTCCGCCTGTCACCTTCCGCAGCGTTGACCTGGGGTTGCGTCAGGTAGAGCGCCTTTGACAGGTCCGCTCCACTGAACTGCGTTCCCCGGAGATCTGCTCCCAGGAGATCTGCCGCCGTCAGGTCGCTGCTGCTCAGGTTTGCTCCGATCAGGTTGGCGCCGCGGAGATCGACTCCGCACCATCGTTGGTTCGCAAGGTCCGCCCCCATCAGGTCGGCGCCCGCGCAGGGCCCGCCGTCGGGTGCGTCCTTATCCTCTGCTGCATAGGCGGCGCGGACTTCCTCACTGACCTCCATCAGAAGTGTCCGCACCTCGGCATGCAAGCTTTCGACGTCGGTGCCGAGGATCGCTGAAGCATCGCCCAGGGCGGTGGTGGCTATACGCCGGGAAAGACCGTCCGCCGCCACAGCGAGGTCCGGATCGAAGGTCCGCTGCTGGGCTTCAGCCAGGTACCAGAGCATCTCGTGCAATTGCCTGACCACCTTGAAGACGGCGAACATCGACGCTGCGGATGACGGGTCATCAACCCAACTGGTCCCGGCGAAGGTGCGTTGGGACACCACTTGGCCGGCCCCGAAGCAATCGAAAACAGTGCAGCCCCGGAAGCCCCGGGGCCGTAGGCGCTGGTGGATGGCACAGGAGAAATCCTCCGCCATGTTCGGGCAGGCTGTGGCAGCCGGTTTGTCTACTGCGAAGTCAGCTGAGCGGGCAAATCCGAGCGCTGTACAGCACAGCGCAAAGCAGTCACCGCACTCCGGGCGAAGAGTTGGTTTTGTGGTCATGGGTGCTCCAAGGGGTGAAGAGGGATCCGGGGGAAGGAGCCGGGGAACCCGCAAACGGGTTCCCCTCAGGGACACCCGGAATCACCACAGAGGGCAGCACAAAATAGAGGGCCAGCGCAGGGTCAGCACTCGAGGAATGGGTCAAAGCGTGCAGGAAATAATCACTGCTTCGATCCTAACCGCAGGATTACCGCTGGGCGTAGCTGGCCCAGGGAATGTTCCAGTCGCCAAAGCCTTCCAGCGGTTCCACCGCCGGCGCTCCAGTATTCAGGATCTGGACCACGTCACCGGTCTTCATGTTGTTGAAGAACCACGCAGCGTCATCCGGCAACAGGCCCACGCACCCATGGGAAACGTTCACCCTCCCAATGGCACCCCAGGCGGACTCCAGTGCCTGGTGGACATAGACTCCGGACCAGGTGAGGCGGTTGGCATAGTCCACCACCATCGGGGCGTAGTAGCCCTTGTCCCCAGGCTTCAGGCCAATGCTGCCGGCGTTGAAGTTGGACTTGCGCTCCTGCTCCAGGATCACCGCGTACCCCGTGGGTGAGAGCCAGTCTTCGCCACCCAGCGACACAGGAGCGGTGTGGACGAGTTGCCCATCGGAGTACACGTTCATGGTCTTGGTGGTGTCATCCACCACGGCCACCCGCTGGGGGCCAGTGGTGAACGTGGAGACCACGTCCCCGTTTCCGATCATCTTGTTGCCAAAATCCACGCCCAGGAGTTTCATGTCCACGGTGACGGTGGTGCCGGAGGCCCAGAAGGCTTCCGGACGGATCCGGACTTTTTTGTCCGAATACCAGTGCCAGGCCACGGGTTGGCCGGAGGAAACAGTGATGGCAACCCGCTTTTCCATGGCGGCTTTGTCCACGATTGGTTCGCTGAAGTTGATTTCGATGGGTTGCCCGGAGCCCGCCGTGGTCCCGTTGCGGGGATAAATGGAGGCATCGGCCTCGTATGCTGCCGAGACCGTAGTGAAGGTCTGGGACTTCTTGGTTTCCTTCCCGGCGGTGTCAACCACAGTGAAGGAGTAGCTGTACTGGGTCTTGAACTTGAGCACATCGAGAGTGGTCCAGGTGCTGCCGTCGGGGCTGATTTTGCCCTGCACAGGAGTGCCGCCGTCTACGGGCGCCAGCACGACGTCCTTGACCTTGCCGTTGACAGCTTTGATCTGCGGACCAACCACCGGGTTCCATTCCACGGCGCCGTCAAGGGGGGTGATCCCCAGCTCAACGGGCTTGGCTTCCACTGTGGGAGTCGCTGAAGGAGCCGATCCGGCATCCTGGGTGGAGCCGGGCAACAATCCGGGCACCGTAGCCACCCCGATGCCGCCCACCACAATAGCGGCGCAGATCCCTGCGATGGCAAGGATCTTGCCCGTTTTCCGTTTGGCGACTTCCGTCATGGTTCCTGTCTTCCTGTCCCCCGGCAAGCAATACTGAACACCCAATTCTAGCGGAAAGGCCGGCCACGCTGGTCGCGTGTCCGGCCTTTCGCCATCGATTGGGGTAATCCGCTGCGCTTAGTAGCGATAGTGCTCCGGCTTGTACGGCCCCGCAACGTCAAGGTCGAGGTAATCAGCCTGGTCCTTGCTCAGTTCCGTCAGTTCGACGCCCAAGGCATCCAGGTGGAGTCGGGCTACTTTTTCGTCCAGGATCTTCGGAAGGACGTAGACCTGCTTCCCGTATTCCCGCTCCCCGGCCGGCTGATCCTTCTTGGTCCAGAGTTCGATCTGGGCGATGGTCTGGTTGGCGAAGGAGTTACTCATCACGAACGACGGGTGGCCGGTGGCGTTGCCCAGGTTCAGGAGGCGGCCCTCGGACAGCACAATGATGGAACGCTCCGAGGCAATTCCGGAGTCGAACACCCACTCGTGGACCTGCGGCTTGATTTCCACCTTCTTGACGCCGGCAATCTTCGCGAGCCCGGCAATGTCGATCTCGTTGTCAAAGTGGCCGATGTTGCCAACAATCGCTTTGTTCTTCATACCCAGCATGTGCTCGGCCATGATGACGTCCTTGTTGCCCGTGGTGGTGATGAAAATGTCACCCTGGGCCAGCACGGATTCCAGCTTGGCAACCTGGTACCCGTCCATGGCGGCCTGCAAGGCACAGATGGGATCAATTTCGGTGACGATCACGCGCGAACCCTGGCCCCGCAGCGCCTCCGCTGCGCCCTTCCCAACGTCGCCATAACCGCAGACGACGGCCACCTTGCCCCCCATGAGGACATCCGTGGCGCGGTTGATGCCGTCCGGCAGCGAGTGACGGATGCCGTACTTGTTGTCGAACTTGCTCTTGGTGACGGAGTCGTTGACGTTGATGGCCGGGAACAGCAATTTGCCCTGTTCTGCCAGCTGGTAGAGGCGGTGGACACCGGTGGTGGTCTCCTCGGTAACGCCCTCAATGCGCGCAGCCAGCCGTGTCCATTTCTGCGGATCAGCGGCGAGGGTCCTGCGGAGGAGGTCCAGAATGAGGACGTATTCCTCGGGATCTTCCTCAGTGGCTGCGGGGACAGCGCCCGCGGCTTCGAAGTCGACGCCCTTGTGCAGCAGCAGCGTGGCGTCGCCGCCGTCGTCGAGAATCATGTTGGGGCCCAACTCCGGGTTGGTGTCGGCGCCGGGCCAGGTGAGGATCTGCTCGGCAGTCCACCAGTATTCCTCCAGGGTTTCACCCTTCCAGGCGAAGACTGGAACACCCTGCGGGTCTTCCGGGGTTCCCTTGCCCACCACGACGGCGGCGGCGGCTTCATCCTGGGTGGAGAAGATGTTGCAGGAGGCCCAGCGGACCTCGGCGCCCAAAGCCGTGAGGGTCTCGATGAGAACGGCGGTCTGCACGGTCATGTGCAAGGAACCGGCGATCCGTGCGCCCTTGAGCGGCTGCGAGGCACCGAACTCTGCCCGGAGGGACATGAGGCCCGGCATTTCGTGCTCGGCGAGACGGATCTGGTGGCGGCCGGCCTCCGCGAGGGTGATGTCAGCCACTTTGAAATCGAAAGTCATGAAATTCCTTAGGGGTACCGTGCGGGATTGATGAGGGAGGCTGATTAGGCCTTCGAATCGTGCTGACTGGATGAGGCTGCGTTGGCTGCGGCCAGCAGTTCCGGGCGAAGGAGCAACGGGATGCCGTCCTCGATGGAGTAGCGGAGCTTTTCACCGTTGTCGGCGGCCGTGGTGGCTACCAGCTCCTCGCCCTCCTGGACCAGCGGTGAACCCGTCACGGGGCAGCGCAGGATGGACAACAGTTCAGGACTGACCTTTGGCATGAATGATGCTCCCTGGGTGGCGCCGGCGTGGCGCCGCTGGCGGATTTATCTGCAGATTCCAGCCTACCGTGCAGGATCATGCCCTTCGGAGCACAGCGACGAATTGAGTCCCGCAGCTGGTCAGGGCATCAACGCCAAGCCTCTGGGTCCCACGTTGCTGGGTTCCAGGCCGCTGGGTTTCAGGCCGCTAGGACGGTTCGCGCAGGATCCGCAAGTGCCCGCGGCGGGTTCCTTCGACGGCCACGGGCGGCTCCATCTGTGCGTGGCTGTGCCGGGCGGGTGCCTCCGGGGCTGCCGAAGCCGCCTCACGGACCGCGTTGGCCAGTGCCAGCAGGTCATCCGGGCCCGGTTCCGGCGGAGTGGTGGGCATCGCCAGACGCAGGACTTCCCACCCCCGGGGAACGGTGAGGCTTTCGGCGTGCTGCGAGCACAAGTCGTAGGCATGGGGCTCGGCATACGTCGCGAGCGGACCAAGGACGGCGGTTGACTCTGCGTACACGTACGTCAAAGTAGCCACCGCAGACTGGCGGCAGGCTGATCTTGAACACTGACGAATGGCACCCACAACATCCCAGATTAGCGCCATTTGGCATTCGCCATGCGCATTGGCGCCTGTGGCCCGCCAACTTTGCGTCCTCATCAACAGCTGCGGCGCGGTGTGGCCCATGATGTCGCGCTGTGGGTGCGCCGGGACTAAAGTCGATATATGCAGTCACAGCCACATGTTCCCGGGTTCAACATCCGGTGGACTGACGCCGATGGCGATCAGGCAGAGCAACACGCCGATTCGGGCGGGCGTGGTTTCCGGCGCCGGCGGCGCAACCGCCACGGACGCGGACTGCGTGGGGAACTCATGCTTCCCAACCTCCCCGGTTTCCGCACCCGTTCCGAAAGGTTCGATGACATGGTGCTGGACTCGGCGGAGCGGCTCCAGGATATGTGGGGCAAGCAACTCGACGGCGTTCTCTTTGCCGTCGATGAGATTCCTCCCAACCTCGAGCAGCTGGTCGCCACTGGCGAACGCGCCTCGATGGGTTCCTATACGCCCGGTGGACGGGGCGAGGCGCCCATGATTACTGTCTACCGGCGAGTGGTGGAGCAAGCCACCAACACCCGCGAAGAACTGCAGGACCTGGTCCATGACGTCGTGGTGGAGTACACAGCCGAAATGCTGGGAGTGCCGCCGGAGACGCTGGACCCGGTATACCGCCGTCGTTATCAATAACGACGGCGGTACCCGGCTGCCGATTGCTGGTGCGGTGGGCTAGTAGCCCACCGAGACCGGAACCTTCTCCAGTCCCGCCGCGGCGTCCTGGATGGCAACGACCGAAACGTCGGACCGCCCCTGTTTGCCCAGGAGAAGCGCGCCATAAATGGGGTCTCCGGACGCCGACACAATGTAGCCCGCTACCAGCGCATCGCCTGACTTCGCAGGCAGCTCGATCAACGAGGTGGTGCCACCCGACATGTCGACGTCAACGGCCTTGCCCACTGTGCCGTCGGCCGTCACCGGAGCGTAGCTGACAGTACCTCGCCCCTCGGGCACACCGAAGCTGAGGAATCGCTGGCCATCCCGGGGAACGGCCACCAGGTGCTGGCTGCCCAGCCGTGCCGACGACGGTGACCACGCGAAGTCGGTTGCTTCCTCCGCTTTGGCACCGCGTGTGATCCGGGTGGATGCCACGAAGGACACGTCCGAGCTCGCCTTCACCGTGTAGTTTCCTGCCGGAACGCCGTCGAGGTTCACAGTGGCCACGGACCCGCCCTTGACCGTGACTACTCCCCCGCTGGGAATCTTGCGCTCACCGTTGGCGCCGTAGAGGCTCACTTGCACCACGGCATCGGTGGAGCCGGGAACCGCGATCTGCAGAGCGGGCACAGCGTCGGCAAAACCGGACTTGCCGGCCAGTGCCTTGCTTGCCGCAGGGTCCTGGATATCGACGCCGGACATTACCTGCAGGTTGGACGGTCCGGTGCCCGGCGAAAGGTACTCCACCCCACCGGGAGCAAGCCCACGCAACACGCTCTGTTGGATGGTTCCGGCAACGGGACCGCCGGTGCTGCGGACGTGGACGGCGAGTTGCGATTCGCCCGGGGCCAGACCTGCGAGGTTGATGGAGCGGGTTGTGCCTGGAGCCACCAAGAGTCCCCGGGCACCCGGTGCCTGGATCTGGCCCTGGTACCCGAAGAGGTCCAGGTTTACCGTTGCCGGGGTCTCGGAAGCGTTGCTCAGATTCAGGACGGCAGTACGACCCACGGCCGTGTTGGCACCGAGAATCCACGCGTCGTTGCCGGGAGCCCGGCATTGGGCCGAAGCAAGGCCGCGGAGATCGCCGTCCGTGGCCGAGTAGCTGAGATTGGCTGCCAGGGAGGCCTGCTCATTTCCCAAAGGATCGGCCTGCACCACTGCCGGCGATGTCACCGGGCTAATGGATGCCACTCCTGCAGCCAACACTGGCGGGCCAGCGGTTGGCGTGGGGGTGCTCGTAGGTGCCTTGGCGATCTCAGCCACGGAGCCACCGCCCAGCGAGGTCACTTTGCTACCGGGTACGGTGCCCGCCGGGTTGCTGAGCACCACCGCGTTGAGGGCGCTGCTGGCGGTAGTGGATACCGGGCTGAAATCGGCATCCGTACCCACCACGGTGCCATTGACCAGCCGTGCGGGTTCCGGGCAGACGCCCACGGCGCGTCCCGCAGGAACATCGGCCTGCCGAATGTCCAACGTGGTGCCGCCAGAGGGCTCCGGCATCATTGATGTCGCCGCAACAGCGCCTCCACCGGCAGCGAGGATCACTACTGCCGAGAGGACGCCAGTGACGACGCCCCTGTTGGAGCTCCGTGAGCCCTTGCTGGTGCTGCGCGACGTTTTCTCATCGACCTGCTGCTTCGGGTCGTCAGACACTGCTGTACTCCTTACGGAGGGAGACTTCATCCCTCGACATGCCGGTTCGTGTGCGGCGAGCGGGCATCGGAATGGCCAGCAATACTGTCAATCCGATCACCACGGCCTGCAGGATTCCGAACCACGGGGCCCAGGGGTTGGTGTAGCGGATTTCCAGGTCGCCGCCAGCGGCCGGGAGCTCAAAGGCCTGCGACCAACCGGCGGTGGTGCCTTTCAGCTGACGGCCATCCAGCCATGCGGACCAGCCGGGATCGGAGCGTTCGGCGAGGACAACTTTGCGTCCCTCCTCACCCGAGGGCACCGTGGCATCCACGGACACTTCCTCGGAAGGCAGCGTGCCCACTGTCGCATTCTTGGAATCGACAATCCGCACGCGGTGCGCAGCGTCCGCGGCAGTTGCCGCAGGCTGGTTCCGCGGCGTGACGCGCCACAGCCACCCGGCGTCGGTCTGGCCCACAGCAACCAGTCCGGGGACGGCGTCGATCCTGCTGGCAGTCAACTGGGCTGCGCTGTCTGCCGCCTTAAGAACCACGAAACCCGCACCGAGCTGCTCAAGGTCGGCACGAGGATCCACGCCCGTGCTCGCAACAATGGTTGCCACCGCCTTGCGGAGAGACGCAGTGGCAGCATCGTCGGTTGCAATCTCCTCGCGACCCGGTGCACCAATGATGGTTCGGGCCGAGGCGATGGTGGACAGGCCGTCCAGGGTTGTCCCGGCACCGCGCATGAGGGACGACGTAAAGGCGCCCTGCTCACCGCTGGTGATCACCAGAGTCCGCGTGCGCTCGGGGCCCTGGCCACGGTCGACGGCGGTAGCCGGCAAAGTGCCGGAGTCCACCGGCCATACCTGCCGTTCGGAGCCAAGGGACGACGCCTGCCCCGCTGGGTTGGGTGCCGGGCTCGCCCCTGGCGCTGGCGAAGTTTGGAGGACGTTCTGGGCTGACCAAGCGCCCATGCTTGCCAGCGGGCCGGCAACAAGAAGCGTCAAGACCACCCCGGAGGCGACGCGCCGCAGCGGCAGCTTTGGCCGGTCCGAGTCGCTCGTCCGGCGGGGAGCCGTAAAGATCTTCTCGGCACCGATGACGGCCGCTGCCAGAAGCAACATGCCCGCGGCCGATACTGCGGGGCCTGTATAGGGGCCAACAATCACGTTGTTGTTCACACCGGTGGCCACGTGCCCCACCAGCCAACCACTCACCAGGATGGCCAATGCGGCGAGCCAGAAAACTCTGGCCAGGGCAGTGCGCTTACCGGGGAAGAACAAGGCCGTCACCGCAAGGATCAGGACTGGTGCGCTGACCAGCAATGCCAGCAGCAAAGCCCAAGGCATAGCTCCAGGACCGAAGAACGCCAATCCGGTCAGGCCGCCGTCGATGTCGAAGGCCAACGGCTGGCCCAACAGTTGCTGCCACAACGGCGATGCCTCAAAAGTGAGGGGGACGCCGGGATCAGCGAGCAAAGCGCGGGGCCGGTCCAGCACGGAAATGCCGTAGGGAAGGAAGATGGCAATGGTGGGCAGGAGGGACCACCACAATGTTTTGCCCCGTTGTCCTAGGATCACGGCCGCCAGGATCACGGCAACGGCGATCGGTCCCATCAACGATGGAGCCGAGGCTGTGACCACCGCCATGGCCAGGCCGGCTGCCGCTGCAGCTGTCCACGACGGCGTTCCGTTGATCCCCGGCTTCCCGAGAATCGGAGCGGGCCGTCTGCTCAGCGCCGTACCCACCTGGGAATGGCCCTGGCCGATGGCAGATCCCGAGGCCCGCAACAGGGAAAGGAGGAGCAGGGGCATCATCACGTGCGCGAAAAGCGCTCCCACCCGGCCATCGTTGATGGCAATCAGGAGCGCGGGCGCGGCGGACCAGGCGAGTGCGGCCACAGTCCGGAACCGGCGTTTGGTGGTCAGGGCCCCAGCGGCGAACCAGGCACCCAACGCTGACAAGGGCATGGCGAGGACCAGCAGCCACGCCATTGCCGAATTTCCGTCACCGCCGCCGAAGAGGGACAACAACCACAGCACGTATCCAAAGGGATCACCGTGCCCGGGCAGTCCTGCCCCGAGGGAGATCCACCACGTGGATGCGTTGGCCCAGATCTCTGCCGGCGCCGCGGACAACGGCAGTAATCCGCCACCGGCAACCGTGCCGGAGCGGACCAGTCCCAGCAAGCCAACCAAGGCGGCGGCAAGGGCCAGCAGGGCAGCAGCAACAGCGCCCGTTCCCACCCAGCCACGTTCATTGGTTGCCAGCGCTGCGAAGTCATCCGCAGCGTCTCCGCTGGGTTCAGGGGCCAGGAGATCAGAGACGGCGGCGTTGTCGTCACTGGGGCGGATCGCTTCCAGCAGCGATCGCCGGTTGGCCCGGACCTCACGGGTAGACGTTTGAAGGCCGCGGATCACGGATCGGTGGACACGTCGCGTCGCGGCCGCCACGCGACGGCCCTTGACGACTGCCAGCGGCCGGATGAGGGCGGCCACGGTAGCGGTGAACTGGGAGAAGCCATAGCCCGGTTCCTTGACCAGGATGCTCAATACCAGCCGGACAATGGCGCCGAACAGGGCTCCGATGGCCTGGAACGGCACATTCCACCACGGCGTGTGTTTGAGCCGCAGGTGGATTTGGGCTTTTCGGGCCGCGGAGGAGGTACCCAATCCGTGGGGACGGTGCTCTACATGGAACATGCGGGCGCTGGGAACTACCACCACGCGATTGCCGGCAAGCCAGTTGCGCCAGCAGAAGTCCACATCGTCGCCACTTCCGGGCAACGCAGGATCAAAGCCCTGCAACTGTTCCCAGACGTCGCGGCGGATCAACATGCCGGCAGAATTCACGGCAAAGGTATCCGAGCGGGCGTCGTACTGCCCCTGGTCCACTTCGTCCGCGTCGATCAATGTCAGCCGTTCAGCCCAACGGCTCGTGGAAAGGCCTACGTCCACCAGGTGCCGCTCGTTATCCCAGCCGAGCTGCTTGCAGCCCGCCACCGTGACCGAGGGAGCCCGCTCCACTGCATGGAGCAGCTCGGCCAACGCATCCGGCGCCGGGGCCGCATCATCATGCAGGAGCCAGATCCACTGGACACTTTTGGTTTGGCTGGCTGGGCCGTCTGTCGCGGCCCCTGCCGGAGCCAGCTCCTGAAGGCCTGCCTGCACAGCTGCACCAAAGCCGGACTTAGCCTGCTGGAAGGTGGTGACGTTGCCTTGGCCACAGGCTTCGCGGAGCAAGTCCAGCGAATTGTCCGTGGAACCTGTATCAATGCCAATGGCGGCATCTGCCGAACGCGTCTGGTCCGACAGTGCCGCCAATGTCCTGGGGAGATAATCACCGCCGTTGTGGGATACCACAACAGCAGTGACATGCACTTCCTTGAGAATTAGACCGCTCGCTTCCTTAGCCGACGACGTTCCCGCTCAGAGAGTCCGCCCCAAATACCGAACCGCTCGTCATTGGCGAGGGCATACTCCAAGCACTGCGAACGGACGTTGCACGCGCCGCAGACTTTCTTGGCGTCCCTCGTTGATCCGCCCTTTTCAGGGAAAAAGGCTTCCGGATCCGTTTGCGCACACAGCGCATCGGTCTGCCACCCAAGTTCGCCTTCGTCGTCGAAGTCGCCTTGGCCGGGAAGGCCGATCCACACCGGCTGCCCCGGCGTTTCCAGCTGACGACGCAACTCCATGGGAGGGTCATCCACATCTTCTTCCGGCCCGGCCGGCAAATCACCGATCAATGCCTCATGTGCAGCCAGGAGAGCAGTCGCCTGATCCTCCAATGACTCCTGCACATTCTGGTTGTATCGGTCTGCCGCTTCCGGATCCGCCGGGTCCACGTACCAATCCCCCGGCACTTCCCGCGAACGGTATTTCACCGACGCATGTTCTGCGACGACTGCATCTTCCTGGATACGCAACGCTTGCCCCATGGCGTCCCTCCTGAGTTTGCAGCTGCTGCTTGGATGTATTTCCGATTCCCGGTGGCGTTCCGGTCCTCTGTGCAGCGGCGTTGATTACTAATTACACGCGTGTAACTACCCACCAGTCAAGCCGCGCCGGGATAATAATCAAGAATCTGTAGAAACGTGGGATGCGCCACGCCCAACATTTTGGCCGCGCCGCCGTGCGCCCCCGCGGGAAATGGAAGTGCCGGATCGGATGAGATGAACTTTCATTGAATTTCCGCGGAAATTCGATCAGGGTCCAGGAGACGCCCAACGATTGGACGAAACACCCTGTGGTACATCTCACAATCAAGGCGCTGAGGCCAAAGACGGAGCTGGGTCACCGTGGCAAGATTGACGCATGAGCATCCCCGCAGCGAACCTGATGACCGCCCTGCGATCGGGCCATTCAACATCACCACGGCTCACGTGGTACGGGCCCGACTCCGAGCGGGTGGAGCTTTCCGGCCGTGTCCTGGACAACTGGGTGGCCAAAACCAGCAACCTGCTGCAGGACGAGCTGGACGCAGAGCCCGGGATGGCAATCCGGCTGGATCTGCCCGCGCACTGGAAATCCTTCGTCTGGGCGCTTGCGGCCTGGCAGCTGGGCATGGAGGTAGTCTTCGATGGCACTTCTGCCGATCTCCTGGTGACAGACAATCCCGACGACGGTGCCGGAGCCACCTTCGATGCGGTGGTGGCCGTCCCGCTCGCGGCCCTGGCGATGCGTTGGCCAGGTGAGCTGCCGTCCGGCGTCGTGGACTACGCGGCGGAAGTCCGCTCCCATGGCGACGTCTTCATGGCCCACAACGAGCCCGGCACGGAGTTGCCTGCCGTCCGGGGCGCAGCGGCGCTTTCGCATGAAGCCCTGATTGAGGGCTTTGCCTCCAACCAGGACCCCGGAGTCCGGCTTCTGGTACGCGCCACGGATGGGCTGGAGTCATGCCTGGCGGCGTCGTTGGGAGCCTGGAAAGAGGACGGGTCCGTGGTGCTGGTGCACCCGGACCTTGCGGTCACCGATCATTTGCTGGAAAACGAGCGCGTCAGCCGCCCGTAACCATCAAACGTTCTTGACGGAAGGCGCCTCGCCCGTGGCAGGGTTGCTGGAGCCTGGCTCGGCGGCAATCTTGGCCTTGTGATGCAGTTCGATGATCTCGTGGTCGTGCGAGTACTCGGGCTCGGCGTCCAGCTCTTCGTTGAACACCCAGAAGCGGTAGGCGAAGAAGCGGAAAATGGTACCCAGAATCAGGCCCACAACGCTGCCGGCGATAAACAGTGACGGCTTGTCGTTAAGGTCAAGGATGTACTTGGCGAACCATACACAGCCCGAGGCAATGAGAAGCCCAACGAGGTTCATGACGGCAAAGAGGACCGCTTCACGGACCACGTTGGCCTGCTTGCGGTGGCGGAACGTCCAGAAGCGATTGGCAACCCAGGAGAATACACTTGCCACAATGGTCGCAATGGCCTTCGCCCACACTTCACTGCCGTGCATCGGACCGGAGAAAAGCCAGATGAAGACGGCCGAGTCAATGACAAAAGCAACACCGCCGACGGCGCCGAACTTGGCAACCTCGCGCCAGAAAAGCGAGGCAAGTCCGCGGATGCGATCTGCAAGTGTGGTGATCATGACCCTCCATGGCCGTTTGAAAAGTGGGCCGATGGGCCAAGCCCATTTTAGCGCCCATTTCCCGACGCTGCCCCTTAGGGAGCTGTGAGAACGCCGATAAAGGCCCCTCCTCAGGCGTTGAAAGGCGTTGCCTCCTGCCCAAAAAGCTGCCAAAAGAACGGCAGAATCAGTGATCCTGCCGCCGGTTCGGTAGGCTGAACATTGTGACTTTTCCAGTAATTGGCGTTGTTGGCGGCGGCCAACTCGCACGAATGATGGCTCCGCCCGCTACCGCCCTGGGCTTCGAACTCCGTGTTTTGGCTGAAGGCGAGGACGTTTCGGCTGTAGCTGTTGTGGCCCAAGCCCCCATCGGCGACTATAAGGATCTGGAGGCCCTCCTTGAGTTCTCCAAGGGCCTGGATGTCCTGACCTTTGACCACGAACACGTTCCCACCGGGCACCTGCAGGCATTGTTGGATGCCGGCGTCAACGTCCAGCCAGGCCCCGATGCCTTGGTCAACGCCCAAGACAAGCTGGTGATGCGCGCTGCGATCGACCGCCTCGGCCTCCCCAACCCGGAGTGGTCTGCCGTCCACAACGTTGACGAGCTGGTGGCCTTCGGCGACAGGATCGGCTGGCCCGTCGTCCTGAAGACCCCTCGCGGCGGTTACGACGGCAAGGGCGTCAGAATCGTGGACTCCGCGGACGAGGCCCTGGAAACCTCGGACTGGTTCCAGGCCATGAGCCCCTTGCTCGCTGAGGCAAAGGTTGACTTCAGCCGCGAGCTCTCTGCCTTGGTGGCACGTACACCCAGTGGCGAGTCCCGGGCTTGGCCCGTTGTCCACACCATCCAGGTGGACGGTGTCTGCGATGAAGTCATTGCACCTGCCCAGAATATTTCCCTCGATGTGGCTGCGGCCGCCGAGGAAGCTGCACTCCGGATCGCCAATGAACTCGGCGTCACCGGCGTCATGGCCGCCGAACTCTTCGAAACTCCCGGAGTTGGCGCCGGCTTCCTCATCAATGAGCTCGCCATGCGCCCCCACAACACCGGACACTGGACACAGGATGGCTCCATCACCAGCCAGTTCGAGCAGCACCTGCGCGCGGTGCTGGACCTGCCGCTGGGCGCAACGGACGCCTTGGCTCCGGTAACGGTCATGAAGAACTTCCTGGGTGGAGAGAACCAGGACCTCTTCAAAGCATTCCCCATGGCCCTGGCCTATGAGCCTGCGGCCAAGGTGCACTCCTACGGCAAGTCCGTCCGGCCCGGCCGCAAGATCGGGCACGTGAACCTCGTTGGCAGTTCGGTTTCCGACGTCGACTCCGTCCGCCAGCGCGCTACGGCCGTGGCCAACATCATCCGTGACGGCCGCCGGCCGGAGCAGACCACCCTTGAGGAGACCGCATGACATCAGAATCAATTGCCCCGCTGGTAGGGCTCGTGATGGGTTCGGACTCCGATTGGCCGGTCATGGAAGCCGCCGCGGACGCCCTGGCTGAGTTTGGCATTCCCTTCGAGGCTGACGTCGTCTCGGCGCACCGGATGCCCACCGAAATGATCCGGTACGGTCAGACCGCCCATGAACGCGGTTTGCGCGTCATCATCGCCGGAGCGGGCGGTGCCGCCCACCTTCCCGGCATGCTCGCCTCCGTCACGCCGCTTCCGGTCATCGGCGTTCCGGTTCCGCTGAAGACCTTGGACGGCATGGATTCACTCCTGTCCATCGTCCAGATGCCCGCTGGTGTTCCCGTGGCTACCGTCTCCATCGCCGGCGCCCGGAACGCTGGACTCCTCGCCGTGCGCATGTTGGCATCCGGAACCGATGAACTGGCCGCCAAGCTGCGCACCGACCTTCTGGCCTTCGCCCAGGAACTGAACGACGTCGCCACCAAGAAGGGCGAAAACCTCCGTCATAAGGTCGAGGAAGTCTTCTCCCCTGCCAACGCTTCGGCCCGGAGCTCCCGCTAGGAAGGCAGCGGTTGACTACCATGCACAAGACCTCGAATCAGCCCGGTTCTGCCCTGACTGATCCTGTCCGGTATCCGTCCGGGGCATCCGCTCCGGTGCGGACCAAACGCGCCTTCGTGCTGGTTCTCCTCACACTCTTCGTTCCCGGCAGCGCCCAGATCGTGGCGGGCGACCGCAAACTTGGCCGCAATGCATTGCGCGTCACGCTCACAGTCTGGGCATTGGCCCTGGTGACGCTCTTGATCGCCCTGGTCAACCGGACCATGCTGCTGAGCATCGCCACCCACCCGGTGGGATCGCTGGTGATCATCGTGGTCCTGGTGGCGTTGGCTCTGGGCTGGGCCTACTTGTTCCTCAATACTTTCCGGATTATCAGACCCGCGCTCCTGGCACCGGGAATGCGCCCCATCATCGCCGTGGTGGTGGCAGTGTCCACAGTCCTGGCCAGCGGCTCGTTGGGTTACATCGCCTACGTCCTGAACGTTAGCCGCAACGCGATCGGCAGCATCTTCCAGGCGGGCCCGGCCATTGATCCTGTGGACGGGCGTTACAACTTCCTCATGATGGGTGGCGATGCCGGAGACGACAGGACAGGCCGCCGCCCGGACAGCCTCTCAGTGATCAGCGTTGATGCGAAAACGGGCGAGAGCGCCATCATCTCTGTGCCCCGCAACCTCCAAAACGCACAGTTCAGCGAGGGCTCGCCGATGCGCGGGATCTACCCCGAGGGCTATAACTGCGGCGACGAGTGCCTCATCAACGCCGTCAACACCGAAGTCACCAACAATTACAAAGATCTGTACCCCGGCGTCGCCGATCCCGGAGCCCAAGCAACGTTGGAGGCTGTGTCCGGCACCTTGGGCATCACCGTCCAGGCGTATGTCCTGGTGGACATGGACGGATTCGCCAAGCTCATCGACGCGATGGGCGGAATACGCATCAAGGCCGGCGGGTGGGTGCCCATCAGTGGTCCCGTTACTGACGAGGCCAACGGAATCCACGGCATGCCTGATGGCTGGATCCCGGCAGGCGACCAGCACCTGGATGGCTTTCACGCCCTGTGGTACGGCCGTTCACGCGAGTTCGTGGATGACTACGCGCGCATTGCGCGCCAGCAGTGTGTCCAGCAGGCGATGCTCAAGCAGCTGGATCCAGCTACTCTCCTGACCAAGTTCGAGGACATCGCCAACGCCGGCACCAAAGTGGTTGATTCCAACATTTCCTCCAACCAGCTCGGCAGCTTTGTGGACCTGGCATTGAAGTCGAAGAACCAGCCGGTCAAACGCCTCACCATTGGGCCTCCGGACTTTGATGCCTCCTTCTCCACGGTCCCTGACTTCGACCTGATCCATTCCAAGGTTCAGGACGTCCTGGCGTCGTCCAACGCACCCAAGGCGAGTGACGCCGTCGTCTCCCATGACCGGGCAGCAGCCGGTACCGTCATGGCCGCCGGCCCACCGGCCGGGCTCCTGCCCGCAAGTCAGTTGCCTTCGCCGTCTGCCGATTTCACCCCGGTGACCACCACGCCCGATGGCACGCCCATCACCATCGAATTGTTGAACGGCCTCAAGGCGCAAGGTGACGAGCAAGGCATCCGCGACCTCGTGGCAACCAACGGACAGTGCGCACCGCTGTAAGCTGGCTGGTCGGCGTCACCCCACGTTCAGCGCAACGAATAAGGACTTTCTTTCGTGTATCAAATTGAGAATGTTTTGCGACCCTACGCGTGGGGTTCGACGACGGCGATCGCCGGTTTGCTGGGTCGGCCGGCCTCAGGTGGTCCGGAGGCCGAACTGTGGATCGGAGCCCACCCGGACTCCCCTTCCACAGCGATTCACCCCAACGGTGTGACCCAACCCCTCGACGCTCTGATCGCCTCTGATCCCGGCCACTTCCTGGGGTCAGAGAGCGTGGCGGAGTTCGGGCCCAGGCTCCCTTTCCTCACCAAGCTCCTCGCTGCCGGGAAGCCGTTGTCCCTGCAGGTGCACCCCAGCAAGGACCAGGCCCGCGACGGCTTCGCCAGGGAGAATGCAGCCGGGATTCCCGCAGACGCCGCCGAGCGCAATTACCGCGATGACAACCACAAGCCGGAAATGATCTTTGCCCTCACGCCGTTCAAGGCACTCTGCGGATTCCGTTCACCAGCCGCTTCGCGGAGTATCTTCGAGCACCTGCGCAACGTGCTGGATTCCGCCGCGGTTGAGGTTCCTGCGATCATCAACCACGTGATCTCGGATCTGGGCCAGTCCGATGCCAACGCAGCCTTGAAGGCCGCTTTCAGCCGCCTGATCCAAGGCGGGAGCCCGGTCTCCGACGCGATTAACGAGGTGGTCGCGGTGCTGTCGGCGGGAGCCCCGCTTGAGCCGCACCGCGAAGCCCTGACGGCCATGGTGGACATCAACGAGGCCTTCCCCGACGATCCAGGGGTCCTCATCTCGCTCCTTCTCAACCACCTGTCCCTGGAGCCCGGAGACGTCGTGTACTTGCCGGCGGGCAATGTCCACGCTTATCTGCACGGCCTCGGCGTGGAGGTCATGGCGTCTTCTGACAACGTGCTCCGAGGCGGTCTCACCCCCAAGCACGTGGACGTTGGGGAACTGCTGAAGACCATCCGGTTCGAAGCGCTCGGTGTGCCCCATGTCCAGGCCAGCGGCACCGAATTCGGGCAGGAGTTGTACCGCCCGCCGTTCAAGGAGTTCCAACTCCAGCGCATTGAACTTGGCCCCGGGGCTGAACCGGTGCCGTTGGCGCAAAGTGGGCCGGCCGTCGTCGTGGTGGTCGCCGGGTCGGTGATGCTCGACTCCCCCAAGAGTGACCTCCTGCTCAAGCGCGGTGCAGCAGCATTCATCCCGGACGCCGAAGCCCCCGTCAACGTCCATCCTGTCCAGGGCGCTACGGACACCAGCATCGCTTTCGCGGTAACCACAGGTCTTGGGAACTGATTCATGGAGTTTTTCCTGCAAACGCCCGCGTGGGCCGCTGTCCAGCGCTCTTTGGGCCGCCGCGTCCATGAACAGTCCGGCCCGGGCTGGAGTTTCCTTGCCATTGAGGAGAAAAACCCGGCGGGCAAGGTCATCTACGCACCCTACGGTCCGGTAGCCGAATCCGTAGAGGCTTTCGACGCCGCTACGGCTGCCTTGGTGTCTTTGGCGAAAGCGGAACGCGCAGTCTTCGTCCGCATGGAGCCGGCCGCGGCGGGCTTCACAGCGTCCGATGCCGGTCCCCTCCTGCGCGCGCGTGGCTTGCGACCAGCTCCGGTCAACCAGCAACCCGAGCTCAGCTGGGTGGTGGACCTGGACGGCGATTTCAAGGATGTCCTGGCCGGGATGAAGCCGACCAACCGCAACTTGTACAGGAACATCCATAAGAAGGGCGTGACCTTCCGCGCTTCCCAGGATCCTGCCGATATCTCGGTGCTCCTGAATTTCCTGCACCTGACCGCAGCGCGCAACGGGTTCAAGCCACAAAGCGACGAGTACCTCACCCAAGTAGCAGCCTCCCTGCTGCCCTCCGGTGCCGGAACGCTCTTCATTGCCGAACGTGAGGGCGAGCCGATCGCTGCCGCCTTCGCCTACGATTCCGCGGACACCCGTGTGTACGCCCACGCAGCCCTGGATGACACCCACCGGAAGCTCAGCGCGGGAATCCCCCTCCTGGTGACCCTGATGGCTGACGCGAAGGAAAAGGGCCTCAAGCACGTGGATCTTTGGGGCGTGGCGCCCGAGGACCAGCCTGATCACAAATGGGCGGGTTTCACGGCCTTCAAGAAGTCCTTCGGAGGCCGCGAGGTCTCCTACCCGGGCACCTGGGACCTCCCGGTGAACAAACTCCGCTACGGCGCCTACCAATTGGCGAGAAGCCTCCGGGACAAGCTCCGCTGATTCCCCACCGCTCCGACACCCGTACCGCCAACACCGACTTTGATCCCGCCGAGGCCCCGACACGCCGTGAATCACGGCGTGTCGGCAGGGTTCCAGCGTCAAAGTGAGTGAGGACGGAACACCCCCCGCTCTGCCCTACCCACAACAGCGCGAAGCCGAACTTGGCAGGACACAGAGAAGGACGGCGAGTCTCGCGAAAGCGGCATCAAATCGACGTGGTACGAGGAGATAGCCGCCGAGCGATGCCCGCCGTCCTTCTGTTAGCTGCGTAGGGGTTACGGCTTGCGCGCGTACGTCTCCCACTTGGACGCGTGGTGTTCAGCCTCAACGAATCGCACAGTCCCGGACTTGGAGCGCATCACGATGGACTGCGTCATGACGCGGTCCTTCTGGTAGCGCACGCCGTGGAGCAGGTCACCGTCGGTGATGCCCGTTGCTGCGAAGTAGCAGTTGTCCGAGGTGACGAGGTCGTTGGTGGAGAGGACGCGGTCGAGGTCGTGTCCGGCGTCGATGGCCTTCTGCTTCTCTTCGTCCGACGTCGGCCACAGGCGGCCCTGGATGACGCCGCCGAGGGACTTGATGGCACAGGCCGCGACGATGCCTTCCGGTGTGCCGCCGATACCCATGAGGGCGTCCACACCGGTGCCGGAGCGGGCTGCTGCGATGGCGCCGGCCACGTCACCATCCATGATGAACTTGGTGCGGGCACCGGCTTCGCGGATTTCCTCCACCAGGGGGCGGTGACGGTCGCGGTCCAGGATCATGACGTTGAGCTGGTTGACCTTGACGCCCTTTGCCTTGGCAATGAGGTGCAGGTTCTGCTTGACGGGCAGGCGCAGGTCCACCATGTCGGCAGCTTCGGGGCCGGTGACGAGCTTCTCCATGTAGAAGACGGCCGAGGGATCGAACATGGAGCCACGCTCAGCCACAGCCAGCACAGCGAGGGCGTTGTTGATGCCGAGGGCGGTCAGGCGGGTTCCGTCGATGGGGTCGACGGCGACGTCGCACTCGGGACCGGTGCCGTCGCCAACCTGTTCACCGTTGAACAGCATGGGGGCTTCATCTTTTTCGCCTTCACCGATGACCACGACGCCGTTGAAGTGGACGGTGTGAAGGAACGAACGCATGGCATCGACGGCGGCGCCATCGGCCTTGTTTTTGTCACCGAATCCTACCCAGTGGCCACCGGCAATTGCCGCGGCCTCGGTGACACGGACGAGTTCAAGCGCAAGGTTGCGGTCGGGTTCGTCGATGCCGACGGCGAGCGACGGCGAAATCGTGGAATACTGCTGGGTCATTGGTGCAGGAGACACTTGAACCTCTTCTTCGAGTGACGATTCACGGGACCGGACATGGTTGCACGGGGCAACCCGGGGTTCCTCTATAACGATCATAGTCGCCGCACCGTCCGCGAGTCGTTGGATGACCACCTGCCGCAATACCGGTGGTGAGGTTGCAGGATGTGTGTTCCCTGCCGGGATAAGGGATCATGGAGTGGTGAGTGAAACGCAGGACAAGCCCGCAGCGGAGAACCAGTCAGAAGCTGCAGCGGCCAACCAGACCGGTACCCAGCCCGCCGTGGATGCCCCTTTTAAACCCGTCATTGCGGCGAAAGCTGCCAAGCGGGCCAATGCTTCGGTCATCGGCATGGTCATCGCGTTGCTGGTCTGTGTGTTGGCGTTCCTGCCCATCGTCCTGATGAACCCTGCGCCCAAGGGCGAAGGTTTCAGGCCGAACGTGGATGTGGCTGCCATCGCCCGCAACGCCACAGGTGTGGCAGGATTCACACCCGTCACTCCGGATACCGGCGACACATTCAAGCCGAACTACGCACGATGGGAGTCCGGTACGGGTTCAGGCGTACCCACGTGGGAAATCGGATTCCTGACGCCTAAAGAGGCCTTCATCGGCCTGACGCAGACCAGCCAAGCCAACCCCACCTGGGTTTTGCAGCAGACGGGCAACCTCCCCATCACAGGAACACGCAATGCCGGTGGCCAGGACTGGGAACTTCGGGACTCCGGCAAGGAAAAGCGCAGCATGGTCCTTGAATACCGCGGGACCACCCTCATCCTGAGCGGCACGGCAAGCCTTGATGAATTCGCAACGCTCGCCGCCGCCGTCGTTAAGTCCGCAGATCAGGCGCCGCTCCCCTCGGGTTCAGCCAGTGCATCCGCTTCGGCCCAGCCGTCCAGCTAGCCCAGCCGTCCGCCTCACCCGGCGCAACAGTTTCACAGACTGCATCCTCTGCGACGTAAAGTAAGGCTCGTGCCTACTTACCTGACTCCAGCCCTGGCGTGGCGCCGTCTCCGCGAGGGTAACGAACGTTTTGTCTCCGGCGAATCCCTGCACCCCAACCAGGATGCTTCGCGACGATCTTCCCTCATTGAGAACCAGAATCCCTTTGCCGTGATCTTCGGCTGCTCGGATTCCCGTCTCGCTGCGGAAATTATCTTCGACCTCGGACTGGGCGATGCCTTCGTGGTCCGTACGGCCGGCCAGGTCATTGACGATGCCGTTCTTGGCTCCCTCGAGTACAGCATCAGCGAACTTCGTGTTCCGTTGATCGTCATCCTGGGCCATGACAGCTGTGGTGCCGTCAAGGCCACCAAGGCCGCCGTTGAAACCGGCGAGATGCCTCCCGGCTTCATCCGCGACCTCGTCGAGCGCATTACACCGTCGGTATTGACGGCCAAGCGCAATGACCAGGACGACGTCAACGACATGGTGGTGGAGCACGTCAAGCAAACTGCGGCCCGCCTGGCTGACAGCTCGCGTGTGATTTCCGACGCCATCGACGACGGCCGCGTTGCTGTCATCGGCCTGTCCTACAAGCTCGATGAGGGCCGCGCAGCCCTCGTTTCCGGGATCGGCAAGCTCTAGGAGGCCGTGCTCCGGCCCCAGCGCCGGAGCACGTAGCACTCCCCTTCGGGTTTTCTGTGCGGCGCCCAATCGCCATAAGCTAGCCCCATGACTTCCACCACTGAGTTCCGTATTGAACATGACACGATGGGCGAAGTTCGCGTCCCCGTGAACGCCCTGTACCGCGCCCAGACGCAGCGTGCTGTGGAGAACTTCCCGATCTCCGGCAAGACGCTTGAGCGCACCCATATCGAGGCCCTTGCCCGCGTCAAGAAGGCAGCCGCACTGGCGAACGCCGAACTGGGGGTGCTCGACGGCGAGCTCGCCGAGGCCATCGCCGCTGCTGCCGATGAGGTTGCCACTGGCAAGTACGACGGCGACTTCCCGATTGACGTCTTCCAGACCGGCTCGGGTACGTCCTCCAACATGAACACCAACGAGGTCATCGCAGAGCTCGCATCGCGCGCCCTGGCCGCTGCCGGGAGTGACAAAGTTGTCCACCCGAATGACCACGTGAACGCTTCGCAGTCCTCCAACGACGTCTTCCCCACGTCCGTTCACGTTGCCGCCACCTCGGCCCTGATCAACGATTTGATCCCGGCGCTGGAGTACTTGGCTGCATCCCTGGACCGCAAGGCTGTGGAGTTCAAGGACGTCGTCAAGTCCGGCCGCACGCACCTCATGGATGCCACCCCCGTCATGCTGGGCCAGGAGTTTGGTGGCTACGCTGCCCAGGTCCGCTACGGCATCGAGCGCATCAATGCCTCCCTCCCCCGCGTCGCTGAGGTCCCCCTCGGCGGCACCGCCGTGGGCACGGGCATCAACACTCCGGCCGGGTTCCCGGAGCGCGTCATCGAGCTCCTCGCCGCGGACACCGGCCTGCCCCTCACCGAAGCGCGCGACCACTTCGAGGCACAGGCAAACCGCGACGGCCTGATCGAGGGCTCCAGCCAGCTGCGCAACATCGCAATCTCGTTCATGAAGATCAACAACGACCTCCGCTGGATGGGCTCTGGCCCCAACACGGGCCTGGGCGAAATTGCCATTCCGGATCTCCAGCCGGGCTCGTCCATCATGCCGGGCAAGGTCAACCCGGTTATCTGCGAAGCCTCGATCATGGCCTGCGCCCAGGTCATCGGCAACGACACCACCATCGCCTGGTCCGGCACCAACGGCGCGTTCGAACTGAACGTCGGCATCCCTGTCATGGCCGCAAACCTTCTTGAGTCCATCCGCCTGCTGGCCAACACCAGCCGCGTCATGGCCGACAAGATGATCGACGGCATCACCGCCAACGTGGAGCGCGCCCGCTTCCTGGCCGAGGCTTCCCCGTCCATCGTGACGCCGCTGAACAAGTACATCGGTTACGAAAACGCAGCAAAGATCGCCAAGATCGCCGTCAAGGAGGGCCTGACCATCCGCCAGGCCACCGAGAAGCTCGGCTTCGTCGGCGAAGGCGAAGGCCAGGTTTCCGAGGCCGATCTGGACAAGGCCCTGGACGTCACCACCATGACATCCCCGGCCCACAAGGCCTGACCTCTGGTCTAAAACTTAGAGCACGACGACGGCCGGTACCTTTCGCAGGAAAGGTACCGGCCGTCGTCGTACCCGGAACTATGATCAACGGCACATTGCTATCTTTTTGCACTTTCCAGTTGAGAGTGCAAAACTTTACTTTGTGAGTAATAGTGCAAATATCGACGGCGGCCTCCGCGAGCGCAAGCGGGCTGCCACGCGGACGGCGATTACCGCCGTCGCGCGTTCCATGACCGCTGCGCATGGCCTTAGCGGTTTCACGGTTGAGGAGGTCTGCGAAGCGGCAGGGATTTCACGCCGGACCTTCTTCAACTACTTCCACTCCAAGGAAGACGCCGTCATCGGCTCGTTTTCGGACGAGTTGCCGGAAGAGGCGCTGGAAGCCTTCACCCGGAATCCTTCCCGCACACCGGACAGCATCTCCCATACGCTCCTGGCAGCATTGCATGTGCTCACTGTGACGCTGATGGAGCGTTCATCCATCAGCCGCACCGAGGTCCAGCAGTTCATAGCGGCCATCACGGCGGAACCACAACTACTGGCACGACTCACCCTTGAAGGGGAGGCCCGCGAACGCCAGTTCGCAGGGCTCGTGGCCACCCGCGAGGGCCTGGATCCGGAGCACCCTGAAGTCCTGACGGCGACTGTGTTGTTCGGGGCTGTCTCCAAGAAAACGGCACAGCAGTTCTTCTCCGAGGACAACACCCGCCCGTACCGCGGGATTCTGGAGCAGAACCTCAACGCCGCACGCAAACTCTTCGCCCAGCCGTTGGCCACGAACCATCAGCTGGGACCCAACCCCCTTGAAACCTCGAAGGACCCCGCATGAGTACACTCTCGAAGGCAGCTGAACCATTGCTGCTGACCCAGAAACGTATCTGGATCATCTTCTCGGCGCTGATCGCAGGCATGCTCCTGTCCAGCCTCGACCAAACCATCGTCTCCACCGCCATGCCCACCATCGTGGGCAAGCTGGGCGGCGTGGAGCACCAAGCCTGGATCACCACGGCCTACCTTCTGGCCACCACCATCGTGATGCCGATTTACGGCAAGTTCGGTGACATCCTGGGCCGTCGCAATCTGTTCCTGGTGGCCATCGCGCTCTTTACGCTCGCCTCCGTGGGTTGCGCGTTCGCCACCGATTTCTGGGGCTTCGTAATTTTCCGGGCCATCCAGGGCCTGGGCGGCGGTGGTCTCATGATCTTGTCGCAGGCAATCATCGCGGACATCGTTCCAGCCAAGGAGCGCGGCAAGTACATGGGCCCCCTGGGCGCCATCTTTGGCCTGTCCGCAGTGGCCGGGCCCCTGCTTGGTGGGTTCTTCGTTGACCATCTCACCTGGGAATGGGCCTTCTACATCAACATCCCCATCGGCATCGCCGCATTCATCACAGCCTGGTTCACCCTGACACTGCCGAACAAGAAGGCCGAGAAGAAGATCGACATCCTTGGTGTCCTGTTCCTCTCCGCTGCCACCACGTGCCTCATCTTCTTCACTGACTTTGGTGGCAAGAAGGACGAGGGCTGGGATTCGCCCCTCACATGGGCCTTTGGTGCCGGCATGGTCCTGGCGGCCTTCGCCTTCGTAATGGTGGAACGGCGTGCCGAGGACCCCATCATTCCGCTGAGCCTGTTCAAGAACCCCATCTTCATCAACGCAACAGCCATCGGCTTCACGCTGGGCCTGGGCATGTTCGCTGCCATCGCCTTCGTTCCCACGTTCCTGCAGATGTCTTCCGGCACTTCCGCAGCTGAGTCCGGCTTGCTGATGCTGCCCATGATGGTTGGCCTGATGGGCACGTCCATTTACTCCGGTATCCGCATCTCCAAGACCGGCAAGTACAAGATGTTCCCCATCCTGGGTGCTGCCTTGACCATCGCTGCGATGCTCTGGCTGACCACCCTCGCAGCCTCCACCCCCATTTGGGTGATCTGCGTGCAGCTCTTCATCTTCGGCGCCGGTTTGGGCCTCATCATGCAGGTCATCGTCCTGGTGGTGCAGAACTCAGTCCCCGCTGACCAGATAGGTACGGCGACCAGTACCAACAACTACTTCCGCGAGGTAGGTGCCTCATTGGGTGTCGCCGTCTTCGGTGCCATCTTCACCAACCGCCTGGCGGAGTCATTGACCGATGCCTTCACCGGAGCCGGCGCCTCTGCTGAACAAGCTTCCCAGTCCACCAGCACACTGGACCCCCAGGCCCTGGCCCAGTTGCCTGAACAGTTGCGCGACGCGATCGTCAACGCCTACGCCAACTCCTTGGCGCCAGTCTTCTGGTACTTGGTGCCCTTCATTGCCATCGCCTTGATCCTGGCTATCACCCTGAAGCAGATCCCGCTGTCCGATACCGCCGGGATGGTGGCACGTGGAGAGGCTGTGGGTGGCGAGGAAGCCGAACGGCTTGAGGCTGAGCGTTCAGAAATGGCGCAGCTGGTATCCACCGCCGAGGACCTCGACAAAGATCGTCCAACCGCTGACGCGGGACGTCCGTAGCTAGTCCTCCAATTGGTATGCCACGGGGCCTTCGGGCTCCGTGGCAAGCCTGATGGCCTCAAGATTTCCGGCACTCATGTCCGGCAGGTCATCCAAGGCAAACCACCCTACGGCCAGTGATTCGTCGTCGTTCACCGTGGCTTCTCCCGATACGTACCTGCAGCGGAACGTGATGTCCAGGAAGTCGCACACGTCGCCGTTGGGGAAGGTCACCGGACCCACAACTCCGACGCCGATGATCCGCTCCGTTTCGGCCACCACCGCAGTTTCCTCAAAGATTTCCCGCACCAGCCCGGGCGCTGGGTGTTCGCCGGGCTCCAGCATTCCGGTGATGAGGGTCCAGTGACCGTTGTCGGCGCGTTGGCCCAGCAATACCCTGCCGTCGTCGTCGAAGACCACGCCCCGCACGGCAGGAAGCCACAGGGGGTCGTTACCGATCTTTTCCCGCAGTTTGAGCACAAAATCCGGTGCACCCATGGTCAGTTTTCCTTCAGTTCAATCGTTGCGTGTGAGTTGCTCAAGATGAGGGTATCGCCGTCGAGCTTCCACTGAACGGGCTGCTCGAAGAGCTTCTCCGTCCAGGCCTGGTAGCTGCCCGTTGGCTCCTCGCAGCCGCGGTCGGTGGCCGTCCGCCAGCCCGGCGTCAGGATGTCACCGCTGACCGAAACTTCCACCTGTAGATAGTTGCAGGGTGTCCCAACGTTCAAGATCCACTCTCCGTCGGCACGCGTCGAGCTCACCTTTAGCGGATGAGTGCCGAGCCACGCTACATCTCCTGCAGCATCGCTCCCCCGCACGGAAGTGAACTTGGAGCAGCCCAGCGGAGTCCCGCAGGACATGACCGGTTGCTGGGCGGTGTTCGACGTGATGTCTGACGGCGCCGGCACGGAGGTGCCGCTGCCTGCCTGCGCGCATCCGTTCAGCAGGGCGGTGCTGGCTGTGAGCACTCCCATGATGACCGTTATCCCGATCCGCTGCATCGCAACCTCTCCCGGCACCCTCAGGCTCGTCAGAACACTTCTGGGCCAAGCATGCCGCACCGCGGTGAACAGCGAGAATACGGGGAGCGTTGCAATTTGGCCGCAGTTGGTCCTGCAGAGGGAGCTACGCAGGCAGGAAGACCATCGCGGTCGCGGCGCCTGCCAACATGAACGGGCCGAACGGGATGGCCGAGCCTAACGTGCCTCTCCGGGCCACCAAGATGGCCAGGCTCCACAGCCCACCCAGCAGGAAGGCCGCGAACGTCCCTGCGAAAAGATGTCCCCAGCCCAGGTAGCCCAGGTACAGTCCCAACACTCCGGCGAGCTTGACGTCCCCGAATCCCATCCCCGGCGGGTAAATGAACCTCAGCACAAAGTAGAACAGCCAAAGGACTGCGCCTCCTGCAAGGACACGCAGGCCAGGAATGCCGAACAATGCGGCGCCAACCGGGGCAGCGGCATCAGCAAAAAACCCCACCAGCGCCGCGGCCAGAAGGAGCACCCCGGCCACCGCATACGACGGGAACACGATGCGGTTGGGCAGCAGGTGGCTCCGGACGTCGATGACCGTGAGACGGACCGCCATCACCAGAAAGTACAGGCACGCGGCCACCACCAGCCAGAAGCCCAGCGGGCTGGCATCCCAAAGGTCGGAGAGTCGTCGGATCACTCTCGGATGCTATCCCGCTTTGGCCGCCTAACCTGCTTGAAGGCGTAGGTAAACTGTGGATATGGGGCGCTACAGTGCAGGAGGACCGGCTTTCGACTTGTCCTCCACTTTCCGGAATCTTTGCCGTTCTTCACCATGGAAATGGACGAGTCTCCGCTTCGAGTACCTTGAGCGGCCAGGGACTGGCGCCAGCATGGTACGCGCATGGCTTCGCCGACCGGGAGCGCTCCGTCTGGAAACACCGGACGGCCAGTTGCTGCACAGCACCACCGGTATCAACGACTCCCGGGACGATCTGTACGTCAGTGCCACACGGCGTTCGTGGTTGCTTCCGGCGCACTTGGTAACCCCGGTCTATGACGATGCCGGCCTGGTCCGCCGACGCCCGGAGGCGGCCTACGGGGAGCCTTCCTTCGGCAACGGCCGGCTGGCTGCGGCATTGGATCCGGTGGAACTCGCCGGCAACGCACCTGTGCCTTTGGAATTCCCGGATACCAACCGCGTGTTCCTGGAGCAGCCCCGGGAAGTTGACCATGAAGGCCGCCTTGCCTTGGAAACGATCGTCACGCCCAGCCGAACATACGTTGCCTCTGATCCGGCAGCGCCTCTGGCCCATCCCGGCAGGACCCTCATCAGGATCGACGCCGGTACTGGAGTTTGCGTCGCCAGCCAGAGTCTCGATGGGGACTCGTCCGGCAAAGGCCACTGGCTCAAGATCCTGGGCGTTGACGAGTACATGCTGGACGACCTTTTCCTGGCCGATTCCATGAACCTGACGGACGTCCGCCGCCACATCTCCTGGGATATAGGCCCGGCCGCCTAGCACGAGGCCACAGACGCGCTGGGACCGGCCTTTGACTCGCCTGAACCCAGCCTCCGGGCTAAGCTACGGCGATGACATCGCTGGCAGAAATCTGGCCCCCGTTCGGACTCACCCTCACCACCCCGAGGTTGACCATCCGTCCCATTCTTGACGCCGACATCCCGGCCGCCGTGGCCGCAGCCCGTTCCGGGGTCCATGAGCCGGGGAAGAGCCCGTTCAGCACGCCGTGGACAGAGTTGCCGGAGGACGAGCTGGCTCCCAACATGGCCCAGTGGTACTGGCGCTGCCGGGCGAACTTCACGCCTGAATCCTGGACGCTGCTGTTGGCCATATGGCATCACGACGAGTTCCTGGGAGTCCAGGACATCGCGGCCAAGAACTTCCAGACGCTCAAGACAGTCGGGACGGGCTCGTGGCTCAAGCAGTCCGCACAAGGCCAGGGCTTCGGCAAGGAGATGCGCGCCGCCGTCGTGAGTTACGCCTTCGATTACCTGAACGCTGAGGTGGCCGAATCCGAAGCGGCCGCCTGGAACCGGCAATCCCTGGGCGTCTCCACCAGCCTGGGCTACGAACCAAACGGCATCTTCCGCGACGGCTGGGGCGATACCGTCCAAGACGTCCAAAAAGTCCGCCTCACCCCCACCACCTTCAAACGCCCGGACTGGACCCTCCACGTCCAAGGCCACGAAGCCTTTTCCTCCTACCTCGGAATCGGGCACCTTCCGGCGGGTGACTGAAAGGCGAAGGCCAGGCATCCGGCAGCGTGCGTCAAAAGCGAGGAACGAGCTAGCACGCAGAGGATGTCTGGCCTTCGCCTTTGGGTGGGCAGGGCGTCGACGGAGTTAGATTTCAGCCCCTTCGAGCAACTCTGTCACCAGGGCAGCAATCGGCGACCGCTCGGACCGGGTCAGGGTGATGTGCCCAAAGAGCGGGTGTCCCTTGAGTGTCTCCACCACTGCCGCGACGCCGTCGTGCCGCCCCACCCGGAGGTTGTCGCGCTGTGCAACATCGTGGGTGAGGACGATCTTGGAGTTCTGTCCGATGCGGCTCATGACGGTCAGCAGGACGTTCTTCTCTAGGGACTGGGCTTCGTCCACAATCACAAACGCGTCGTGCAGCGACCGTCCGCGGATATGGGTCAGAGGCAGGACTTCGAGCATGCCCCGGTCCATGACTTCTTCCACGACTTCCTGGCTTACCAGCGCACCCAATGTGTCAAAGACTGCCTGCGCCCAGGGGTTCATTTTTTCGGATTCGGATCCGGGGAGGTAGCCGAGTTCCTGGCCGCCGACGGCGTACAGAGGACGGAAGACCACCACTTTGCGGTGTTCGCGCCGTTCCAGGACGGCTTCGAGGCCTGCGCAGAGGGCCAGTGCGGATTTGCCCGTGCCCGCACGGCCGCCGATCGAGACGATGCCGACGGACGGGTCCATGAGCATATCGATGGCTAGCCGCTGTTCGGCAGAACGTCCGTGGAGTCCGAAGACGTCCCGATCGCCCTTGACCAAGCGGACCTGCTTGTCAGCCCCTACCCGGCCCAGCGCGGAACCGCGGTTGGAGAGGAGCACCAGCCCTGTGTTGACGGGAAGTTCAGCGGCCGCAGGGATGAACACTGGTTCATGGCCGTACAGGGTGGTGATTTCGTCGTCGTTGGCTTCCACCTCGGCCATGCCGGTCCAGCCGGAGTCCTTAACCAGTTCGTTGCGGTACTCGTCAGCCTGCAGCCCCATGGCAGATGCTTTGACACGCATGGGGAGGTCTTTGGAGACGACCGTGACGTTGTGGCCCTCGTTTGCCAGGTTCTTTGCAACGGCCAGGATCCGGCTGTCGTTATCGCCTCCGCGGAATCCGGCGGGCAGGACTTCCGGTGAGATGTGGTTCATTTCCACCCGGAGGATTCCGCCGTCCTTTCCGATGGGGATGGAATGGTCCAAACCGCCGTGTTCAATCCTCAGGTCGTCCAGGAGCCGCAGTGCTTTCCGGGCGAAGTAGCCCAGTTCGGGGTCGTGGCGTTTTCCTTCCAGTTCGCTGATGACAACGATGGGGACAATGACCTCGTGCTCGGCGAAGCGCAACAACGCGTGGGGATCGGACAGCAGGACTGACGTATCAATCACGTAGCTGCGGCCTGTGGCGGACGTTGAGGTCCGGCCTTTTTGTGAGACCCGCTTGGTGCGAGAGGTAGCTGCACTTTCCCCGTCGGAAACCATTGCGGGCAGTTGCTCAGAAATAGCCACATCGACTCCAGCCCCGGGCAGTTCGCCCGGCCTAATGGTGAAGCGGCTCGGCCGGAAGGCCGGGCGTGGCCTCCCATGTAACTGGTGCGATAGTTCGCTCCATGTACTGGCCTCCCCGATCAGCGGGCGGTTTTGCCTGCTGATGGGATTAACGTAATCCCCGGCACATTCATTTCCGCAATCCGTCGTCGGCAAGTCGTATGTCCGGATCGTTAAATTTTGATGAACCGGAGCGCTTCTAGGTTCCGTACCGGCGCTGGCGTCCGGCGTAATCCCTGAGCGCCCGCAGGAAATCGACTTTCCGGAAGGCGGGCCACAGGGCTTCGCAGAAGTAGAACTCGCTGTAGGCGCTTTGCCACATGAGGAAGCCCGAGAGCCTCTGCTCGCCTGAGGTCCGGATGACGAGGTCGGGATCCGGCTGGCCCCGGGTATAGAGGAAACGCGAGATGTCGTCCACCGAAAGTTCATCTGCGACGTCGGACATGGTGCGCCCTTTGTCCACGGCGTCGTGCAGGAGTTCCCGCACGGCGTCGACGATTTCGCGCCGGCCACCATAGCCCACCGCAACGTTCACGTGGATCTTTTCGTGGACCGGGGTGCGCGCAGTGAGTTTGTTGAGCCGGTCGGCAAGGTAATCGGGAAGGAGCTCGGGTGCGCCCATGGCGTGGACTGAGACATCCTCGTCTTCGTCCAGGCGGTCCATGGTGTTGGCGATGATGCCCATGAGCAGGTCCAGCTCCTCACCGGAGCGGTTCATGTTGTCCGTGGAGAGCATGTAGAGCGTCACTACTTTGACGCCGAGCTCCTGGCACCAGCCGAGGAATTCGTGGATTTTGTCGGCGCCGGCCTGATGTCCCTGGCTGGTGGGGGCATTGAACTGCCGGGCCCACCGACGGTTGCCGTCCACCATGACGCCGATGTGCCGTGGGATCTGGTCCTGCTTGAGGGAGCGCAGGAGTTTGCGCTCGTAAAAGCCATAGAGGAAACCGGGCAGCTCCACCGGACTCTCACCTGACTTCCTTGCTTGATACGACGACGGCGCACATCCAAGGCTACCTTCCCAAGCTGTCGAGCCGGTGCAGTAGGCGGTCAAATTCCCACGGATGCTTGTTACCGCTCAGTAACTTACCGGAACGTAGGTTATTCTTGAACCATGGCCGAGCTCCTTGAAACCAAGCCCCTCTGGCGCGGATGGATCCACGCTGTTGCCGCTCCTTTCGCACTCGCTGCAGGCATTGTCCTGGTCACAGTTGCCCCCACCACAGACCGCAAAATCACCTCTGCCATCTACGCCTTGACAGGTTTCCTCCTGTTCGGGGTAAGCGCCGTTTACCATCGTGGAAACTGGTCCCCCAAGGTCCGGATGCTGCTCAAACGCCTGGACCACACCAACATCATGCTGGTGATCGCCGGCAGCTACACGCCCTTGGCCTGGTCCCTTTTGGACCGGTCCTCGGCCATCACCCTGTTATGGCTCATTTGGTCTGGTGCCATCCTTGGCGTGCTGTTCCGGCTGCTCTGGACGCATGCACCACGCTGGCTGTACGTCCCGGTCTACATCGCCTTGGGCTGCGGCGCGTTGTTCTACCTGCCCCAGTTCTTCGCCGCCAACGCTCCCGCTGCGATCCTCATCTGCGTCGGCGGCGCCCTGTACATCGCAGGCGCAGTGTTCTATGCCCTTAAGAAGCCAAACTTCAGTGTTCAGCACTTCGGCTTCCACGAGCTGTTCCATGCGTTCACCGTGCTCGCCTTCGCGGCACACTTCATAGCGATCATGATGGCGGTCCTGAGCTAGCTGTACCTGCCCGAGCTCACTGGTTCGGCTAAGAGCCGCCAGAGGCCATGGCCGATAATTGGGACAGCACCTCAGCCACATCACCCAACGGCCGCTCACACACCATGCCCCGGCACAGGTAGACCTGCGGTGATCCGTCCGGCGAACCTGACCTGTGGAGCAGCAGCGGTACCTCTCTTTCCGCGGCCGGGGACCCGCCGTCGTCGGTTTGCAGGGCCACCACCAGCCCAGGGCTGGGCGATGCCAACAGGGCCTTGTGCAGCGCGTTGCGCGCAGGCGAATCGGGTCCAACTACAGCAGCCTCCACGGGACCGGCAAGGGCCGCTTGGGCCGTGGCCAGGAGCCAGCCTGCGACGCGGGGCGCACGTGTGGCGAGCGGCGGAAGCAAGCCGAGAATGTTACCGGCCATGAGTCTATGCTCGTGCGATCCCGAGTAGGCGGAGTACGTCAGCAATGCCCCGGCGAACGCGGCAGCACCGCTCGGCGTGGCATTGTCGAACGGGTCCAGAGCTGCATGTTGGCCCTGCGCGTTGAAGACCTGGGCGGATTCCCCTGCCGAGTCGGCCAACTGCCCGTTGTCCACAAAGTGCGTGCAGGCGGCACGAATGAGCTCTTCGGCCAGCCGATACCAACGCTTGGTACCCGTCACTGCGTACAGCGCCAGCAGGCCATCGGCGCAGAATGCGTAGTCCTCCAGCAGGCCGCCGATGCCGCGGGCCCGCGAGTCGTGCGAAACCCGGATGAGCACGTGTGAACCCTGGTCCCAGTGGACGTCCTTGAGATACCCGGCCACCTCTTCCGCAGCCCCCACCAAGTCCGGTCGATCCAGGACAGCCCCGGCCTCAGCAAGGGCGGCCACCGCAATGCCGTTCCAACCAGCCACCACTTTGTGATCCCTTGCCGGCAGGCTTCGGAGGTTGCGGGCCGCACTAAGAATGGGGCGGACCCGGGCCCACAGCGTAGCTTCGGCGTCCGTCAACGTCCGCGCAGGATGCAACGGCGACCCGAGCTCCGAGACCGTCCCTTCAGAACGGATATTCATCATGCCGGCTACTGCCCCAGCATCTTCGGGGCCGAGTGCTTCCACCAACGATTCCGGGGTCCACAGGTACGTGGCGCCCTCGTGATGCACGCCTTCGACCACGGAATCGGCATCCAGGGAGGAGGCCAGACCACCGCTGTGGAGCCGCAACGAGTCCACCATCCAGTCCGCGCACCTGGACGCCACGGCGGCGGCCTCACCGGCAGGGAAGACCACGTTGCCGCCGAGCCGCACCCAGTGGGTGTAGACGCGCAGCAGCTGCGCATTGTCGTACAGCATTTTTTCGAAGTGGGGCACAGACCAGTCAGCCGTCACCGAATAGCGGGCGAATCCGCCGTCGAGCTGGTCACACAGCGCCGAACGCGCCATGCCCGCCAGCGCACGCCCTGCCATGTCCCGCGCGGCGTCAGCCGTCTGGGACGGCGCGGCAGCGTGACGGATGAGGAACTCAAGAACGGCCGACGGCGGGAACTTGGGGGCGGCGCCGAACCCACCGGCGTCGGGGTCTTCGGAGCGGGCAAGAAGCGCAACCGCGTCCGGCAGGAGGTTCGCGTCCAACAGCTCCGGCGGGCCGTCAAGCCTGACCGCCCCTGACAGCTGCGCAGCGCCCATGCTGGCCGCCAGTCCCCTGGCGTTGTGCTCCACACCTGCCCGGCGCTCCACCCAGGCCTCGTGAACAGCTTCCAGAACATTGCGGAATGACGGCCGGCCAGGCAAGGGAATCGGCGGAAAGTACGTTCCCGCATGGAAAGCAAGACCATCGGGCGTCAGGAAAACGGACATTGGCCAGCCGCCCTCGCCACTGATCGCCTGCGTGGCGGCCATATACACCGAGTCCACGTCCGGGCGTTCCTCGCGGTCCACCTTGACCGGGACAAAATGTGCATTCAGATAGTCCGCGGTCTCCTGGTCCTCAAAGGATTCGTGGGCCATGACATGGCACCAGTGGCACGCAGCGTAGCCAATGGACAGAAAAACGGGAACGTCCCGCTCAGCGGCGAAGCCAAAGGCCTCATCACCGAAGGGACGCCAAAAGACAGGGTTGTCAGCGTGTTGCCGCAGATACGCGGACGGCTCCGAACCCAGGGCGTTGTTTGCCCCGGGCCAATCGCCTGAACTGGCCGGGTTGGGAATGCCGGCCGGGTTGGGAGTGCCGGGCTCAGCGGGTTCCGGAACCGGCATCGTCGTTATCGTCCGGGGTACCGCCTGCACCAGCAGGTTCCCCCGGCTCCGCCGCCAGGCGGGCTTCCTCCACCTGCGCCCGGTACCGGACCCTGCGGATGCGGCGAACCATGTCCACGATCAGGAAGGTGGTCAGAATGACGATGAAGGCCGTGAGGACGAAGCCCCACGTCCCGGGCGTCACCTGGTCCTCGGACAGGCCGGGCCGCAGCGTGCCCGTGGGATCAGGCGACGGGGTGACGGTCAGGGCGAGAATCAAGTGGTGCACGTTCAAACCTTCTATGGGAGCTGATGCGTGCCGATTGGCAGCGCGTAGCCGGAAGCTGGTTGGCCGCCGGGCAATTTCTACGAGCGATAGAAACTGTCGGCGCTCCTATCTTATCCCTGCGAAGAGGTCCTTCTCCGGCAGCTCGGACTGGACCAAGGACTTGACCAGCGTGTAGTCCTCCCAGGGCCACGCTGTCCGCTGCAGGTCCGGCGAGACGGCGAAGAAGAACCCCAGTGGATCGATCTGCGTCCGGTGTGCCCGGAGGGCGTCGTCCCGCGCTTCGAAGAAGTCGCCGCAATCCACCTGGGTAGTTGTCTGATGTGCGGGCACAGGCGGCGTGTGACCCTCCGCGTCGGCCTCCAACCACGCCGCAAGCCGTTCTGCATAGGGAGACTGCAGGCCGGCGTCCTCCAGAGCAAAGTGCAGCGCACGGAAGCGTTCGGGGCTGAAGGCACGGTCGTAGTACAGCTTGCTGGGAGCCCACGGCTCCCCCATCCCGGGGTAGCGCCCGGCATCACCGGCGGCCTCGAACGCCTCAACGGCCACCTTGTGGGCCATGATGTGGTCCGGGTGCGGGTAACCGCCGTTTTCGTCGTAGCTGAGGATCACATGGGGCTTGAAATGCCGGACCAGTCGCACCAAGGGAGCCGTGGCGCGCTCCAGTGGCTGCAGCGCGAAGCAACCCGGCGGCAGCGGCGGGAGGGGATCTCCTTCTGGAAGACCCGAGTCGACGAAGCCGAGCCAGCGTTGTTGGATGCCCAGGACCGCAGCCGCGTTCGCCATCTCTGAGCGCCTGGCCCCGGCCATATCGCGCTTGGGATGCGGCGCGTCTTCCATGGCGGGATTCTGAATATCACCGCGTGATCCATCCGTGCACGTGGCGACCATCACGTCGACTCCCGCGGCGGCGTACATCGCCATGGTTGCCGCACCCTTGCTGGACTCATCATCCGGGTGGGCGTGGACGGCGAGCAGCCGCAGCTGCTGCTCGGAACTGCTGGACGCTGTCACGTGACGGCTCCTCTTTCGTGTATCAAGCTCTGGGGGCGGTGATGGGGCGCCGGGATCGGCACTAAACTGGACGGGTGACTTCAGAGGACCTTTCGGCCACCCAAGTACCGGCAAGCACCAGCCTAGCCAATCGCTACGGCGGTCAAAAGCGCGCCATGACCCGCAAAACCAAGCGGAACATCATCATCGCTGCCCTGGTCATCGGGATTGCCTTCGCTGCCTACGTGGCAACGGGGTCTGCGCAAGCTCCGGTCACGTTCAAGGACATCGGCTACAGCACGGTTGACGACACCCAGGCTGAAGTGGACTATCAAGTCACAAAGTACCCCGGGGCTACCGCCAAATGCGCCATTAAGGCCCTGGATTCCAAGTTCGCTGTGGTGGGTTGGAAGGTTGTGGAGATTGGACCGAACGATCCCCAGGACGACCCCGACGGCGGCCGGACCACCGTTCAGCGCACAGTACTTCGGACCGAGTCACCTTCGGTCTCCGGGGTCGTGGACGGCTGCTGGATAGTGGACAGCGGTAAATAACAATCGTGTGACCCACGACTCAACCGGTTTGGGTTCGTCCAAAGGATTTACTACAATGGATGAAACCTTCACCCCGTTAAGTTGGTTACTGAGTTTTACGAGTGGCCACCTCGGCGGGGTCTTTTGCATTGTCAGATCTAGAGGAGAAATCCGTGTCTACCACCAACAGCGCCACTGCGGCTTGGCTTACCCAGGAAGCTTTCGACCGCTTGAAGGCTGAGCTGGACCACCTTTCCGGCGCTGGCCGGGCGGAAATCGTCCAGAAGATCGAAGCTGCCCGCCAGGAAGGCGACCTCAAGGAAAACGGCGGTTACCACGCAGCCAAGGAAGAGCAGGGCAAGATCGAGGCCCGCATCCGTCAGCTCACGGCCCTCCTGCGCGATGCCCAGGTGGGCGAAGCGCCGGCCGATGACGGAATCGTTGAGCCCGGCATGCTGGTTGTTGCCCGCATCGCAGGCGACGAAGAGACCTTCCTGCTCGGCTCCCGCGAGATCGCCGGAGATTCCGATCTTGACGTCTTCAGCGAAAAGTCCCCTCTGGGTGCCGCAATCATCGGCCACAAGGAGGGCGACAAGCTGAGCTACGTCGCTCCCAATGGCAAGGAAATCCCGGTGGAGATCGTTTCCGCCAAGCCGTACGTCGCCTAAACAGCAGCCCATCGGCCTGAAATACACGACGCCGGCCCACCCCTCCGCGGGGCGGGCCGGCGTTTTTTCGTCTCCGGCTGCAGGTTAGGCCGTGAGCTTGGACTTGGGGCGCAGCAAGACAGCGGCAACGATGCCCCCCAAGGCGCCTCCGAGGTGCGCTTGCCAGGACACGTAGCCCATCACCGTGGGCAAAACCCCAAAGAGGATGCTGCCGTAGGCCATGAAGAGCACCACGGAGAGCAGGATCTGCCACCAGTTCCGGTTGAAGAAGCCCCGTACCAAGAGGAATGCAAAGAATCCGAACACCAACCCGGATGCCCCCACTGTCACTCCTCCCCCGCCAATCAGCCACACCGCGAGTCCGGAACCCAGCCAGCTGAACGCCAACGCGGTGATGAACACGCGGATGCCGGACAGGAACACCAGAAAGCCAAAAATGATCAGCGGCAGCGTGTTGGAGAGCAAGTGATTGAAGTTCGCGTGCAGCAAGGGGAACGTCAGGATGTCCAGCACGCCGTCCAGGGAGCGGGAGCGCAGGCCAAACGTGGGGTTCAGGCCATGGCGCATCAACGTATTGAGGATCTCGATGACGTAGAGCAGAATGACGAAGCCGCCCATGAAGAGCAGGCCGCCCTTCGCCCGCCCAGCCAAGGACTCCCGGGCCTCTTCCTTTGAACCTTCAGGTGTTCCAAGCACCATGGGCGCCCCTCCCGTCAGTGCACCACGATCGGCTGGAACCCCTCGGCCCGCAGCGCGCCGAGAACCTGTTCGCCGTGTTCGTGGCCTTTGGTTTCCAGGTTGATGGTGATGGAGACATCGCCCATGCTGATGGAACCACCCAACCGTGTGTGGTCCAGGCCCGTGACGTTGGCATCGTTCTCGGCGATGATGCGCGCGATCGTGGCCAAGGAGCCGGGGCGGTCATCCAGCATCATGCGGACGGTCATGAACCGGCCAGCGGCCGAAAGACCACGCTGGATGACTTTGAGCATCAGCATCGGATCGATGTTGCCACCGGAAAGCACGACGGCGGTGTTTCCGGGGTTTTCGATCTTGCCGTCCATGAGTGCGGCTACTCCCACGGCGCCCGCAGGCTCAACCACCATCTTGGCCCGTTCCAGGAGGAAGATCAGCGCCCGCGCCAGTGAATCCTCGCTGACAGTGACAACATCGTCCACGAGTTCGCGAATGATGCTGAAGGGCAGCTGTCCCGGCCGTCCAACGGCAATACCGTCGGCCATGGTGGTGACCTTCTTCAGCGGAACCAAGGCGTCTGCGGCCAGGGACGGCGGGTAGGCTGCGGCGTTCTCAGCCTGTACGCCGATCACCCGAATCTCGCGGCCAAGCTCCTTTGCCCTTGCTTTGATGGCTACTGCCACGCCGGCCAGCAATCCGCCGCCGCCGACGCCCATAAGGATAGTGTCCACGTTGGGGATCTGGTCCAGGATTTCCAGCCCGATGGTGCCTTGCCCGGCCACCACGTCCACGTTGTCAAAAGGATGCACAAAGACAGCACCGGTTTCATTGGCGTAGCGCTGTGCTTCCGCCAGGGCCTCATCCACGTTGTGTCCGTGGAGAATGACCTCGGCGCCGTGGCTGCGCGTGGCTGCCAGCTTGGGCAGTGCCACGCCAAGGGGCATGTAGATGCGGGCGTTGATGCCCAGGCTCTTTGCGGCCACTGCCACACCTTGGGCGTGGTTGCCTGCCGAGGCTGCTACCACTCCGCGCTTCTTCTCATCCTCGGTCAGGCGCGCCATACGGACGTAGGCGCCGCGGACCTTGAAGGAGCCTGCACGCTGAAGATTCTCGCACTTGAAAAAGACGTTGCCGCCCACGAGGCTGCCAAGAGCACGGGACGACTCCACCGGAGTCTTGGTAATAATGCCCTCGAGCAGCTCCTGCGCCTTAAGGACATCGTCCAGGGTGACGGGCAGGGTTTCGAGGGTATTCACTGACTATTCTCCTTTGTTGGTGTCGGCTGCAGGGCCCTCAACGGAGGAGGTCCCTGAAGCCTTGTTCTTGCCTGCGGTGCCTTTTCCAAGGCGTGACTCAGGCCGTGGAAGGTGGACATCCTTGAAGTTGGTGTCTTCGCCCGACCCCGCCGAAGCGGCCGCCGGCTGGAGTTCCACGCCGCCCAATCCTTCATCATGTTCCCACGTCCTGCCCGCAATGTAGCGAACTGCCGTGTTTACTACGGCGAGCAGCGGGACGGCGAACAGTGCCCCCGGGATGCCGGCAAGGTAGGAGCCCGCGGCGACGGAGAGGATCACGGCCACCGGGTGCAACGCCACGGCCTTGCCCATCACCAACGGCTGCAGGATGTGGCTTTCCAGCTGCTGCACCAGCAGGACGATTGCCAGCATGATGAGCGCGTTGATGGGTCCGTTGGCCACCAATGCGAGCAGCACTGCGATGGCACCGGTAACCAGCGCACCTACTACCGGAATGAAGGAGCCGATGAACACGAGGACGGCCAGGGGAAGTGCGAGCGGTACCTGGATGATGGCCGCACCAACTCCAATGCCCACTGCGTCAACAAAGGCAACGAACATTTGGATCCGCACGTAACTGACCATTGAGGTCCAGCCACGACGCCCCGCGCCGTCGGTTGCCCTCCGCGCCGTCTTGGGCAGCAACCGCACCAGGAACGCCCAGATCCGGCTTCCTTCCAGCAGGAAGAAAATCAGGATGAAAAGCGCCAGGACCAACCCGGCCGCGAAGTGTCCCGCTGTGCTGCCAAAGGAGAGAGCGCCACTGAGGATGCTGCTGCTGTTGTTCTGCAGGGCGTTGGCGCCATCGGCGATGTACTGGTCGATCTGGTCTGCTGTGAGGTGGAGTGGACCGTCCGCCAACCACGTCTGAATCTGTTGGATCCCTGCCAGCGCTTCCTGCCAAAGCTCCCCGAAACCGGAGACCAGCTGCCTTCCCACCAGGGCCAGCGCTCCCGCGATCACACCGATGAAGCCGACTACCGTGATGGCCACCGCGGCGCCGTTGGGAATCTTGCGGTGACGCAGCCACACCACCACCGGGTAGAGGAGGCCCGCCAAAAGCGCAGCCACCATCACGGGAATGATGAGGAAGCTGACCTTGCCCAGAAGCCACACCAAGGCCCCGATCATGAGCAGGATCAGTCCTGCCCGCCACGACCAGGCAGCAGCAATGCGGACCCCATACGGGATGTCCTCGGCAATTTGGCGGTCTGAACGTGTTTTGGCGTCCGATGTTGGCGTCATAAACCCATAATTCCGTAGCCCACGCCGTATGGGAAACCGACCCGCTCCCCCATGGACAAACACGGGGCACAAAGCCTAGAGGGAAGCTGCGATGCCCCAGGTCATGGTGAAGGCTTCACCGGGCTCCAGCCACCGCAGGCCATCGCCGCTGTTGAATGCATTGGCGGGGCCCGTCATGGGTTCGATCGCCACTGCTTTGGAACGTCCAGGGAACGTGTCAGTGACAAAAACATGGACGTACTGACAGCTTTCGTCCTGCTCCAGGCTCACACTGCGGCCATCAGGTGCCGTCAGCGTGTGGCGCGCTGTGCCGGCGTCGTACGTCAGATCCGTCAAGGCGACATCAATCACGAGGCGGCCAACCGCACCCCCTGCCGAGAGGTCGTACTCGCCGTCCGCCGCGGCGGTGCTGCGGGGAATCAAGCGTTCGTCTGCCACCAACCGGGTTGCAGCCCGCACCGTCAGGACAAGGTCCTCCGGGGCAACGTCACCGAGGCGCAGGTATGGATGGGCTCCCAGCACAAAGGGCGCCGTGCCCTGGGAGTCGTTGACCAAGGTCTGCCACACGCGCAGGTCCAGCGAATCGTCCAGTTCATACCGCACCCGGTGCCTCACCAGGAACGGGTACCCGTGCTGCGGGAAGACGGTGGCTTCGAGCGTCACGGAGAACTCCGACTCGTCCACCAGCGTGTAGGCCGTGTTCCGGAGCAGGCCATGGCTGGCGTTGTTGCGCGATACCTCGGTGATGTCCAGCTGTTGCTTCTTGCCGTCGAGGTACCAGGTCCCGTCCTCCACACGATTTGCCCAGGGCGCCAAGGTGATGCCGGTTGCGCCGGGCGAAATTTCGTCGTCGCCGTAGCTTTCGGTCAACTGGACGCCGCCACGGGAGTAGAGGCGCAGACCTGCCGCGAGCTCGGTGACGACGGCGAGCGCGTCGCCCCTGCGAAGTTCGAATTGGCGGCCGGTGGCGAAGCGGCGGGGCTCAGACTGAAGGCCGTTTTCGGCGGATGATGGCGAGACAGACATGGCAATACCGTACTGCATCGTGGAGCAGGCTTCCCCAGCTGGATGTTTGCTTTTGTTAGAAACTATGCGTTTTTGGTCACTTGTGGAATGATGGATTCATGAGTCGCATCACCAGCACCCGCCTTGCGGACAGCCGCGAGCTGATCTACTTCGACGACCCCGCAACTCCGGAACGCACACCGGAATCACTGGTGGACCACCGCGAACTTCCGGCACGTGGTGAACCCGGCGAGGTCAGGTATGACGCCCTGTCCGGCGACTGGGTAGCAGTGGCCGCGCACCGTCAGGCCCGGACCCACCTTCCGCCTGCTGACCAGTGCCCCATTTGTCCCACCACCCCGGCGAATCCTTCGGAAATCCCGGCTTCCGATTACGACGTCGTGGTCTTCGAGAATCGCTTCCCGTCATTGGGGCCGGCCGTGGGCGACATCCCCCCGCTTCCAGCGCCGGGCCACAGCGGCCACGGAACCACCGGACCCGCGTTTGGCCGCTGTGAGGTGGTGGCGTTCACCCCGCAGCACACCGGTTCGTTCGCAGAACTGGGCGAGACCCGGGCCCGCACGGTCATTGAAGCGTGGGCCCAACGGACCGAAGCCCTGAGTGCCCTGCCCGGCATCAAGCAGGTGTTCCCTTTCGAAAACCGCGGGGCGGACATCGGTGTCACCCTGCACCACCCGCACGGCCAGATCTACGCCTACCCCTACGTCACTCCCCGCGCCGCCCAGCTCGGTGCTGTGGCACGGAAGTACTACGACGACGTCGACGCGAAGGAAACGCTGGCGGCCTCACTCCTGAAGGCCGAACGTGAGGACGGCAGCCGCATGGTGTTGGAGGCAGAACACTTCAGCGCCTACGTACCCTTCGCAGCGCGCTGGCCCCTGGAGATCCATCTGGTCCCACACCGCAGTGTGCCCGATCTGGCTGCGCTCAGCGGCGGGGAGCGCGATGAACTCTCGCACGTCTACCTGGACCTGCTCAAACGGCTGGACTCCCTTTACCCGACCCCCATGCCCTACATCTCCGCCTGGCACCAGGCGCCGCTGGACCCCAGCCTCCGGCCGGCAGGTCAACTGCACCTGCAGTTGACGTCCCCCCGCCGCGCGGCCGATAAGCTCAAGTACCTGGCTGGCTCCGAGGCCGCCATGGGAGCGTTCATCAACGACACCACACCCGAAGCGGTGGCTGAGCGGCTACGGAATGCCGCTGCACCGGCTTCCTCCAAGACACTGGAAGGCACCCGAGCATGACCACCACCACCGATACCAGCGTCCTCGCCACCCGCTTCCAGGAAACGTTCGGCGCAGATCCCGACGGCGTGTGGCAGGCACCGGGGCGGGTCAACCTCATCGGCGAGCACACGGACTACAACGAGGGCTTCGTGTTGCCTTTTGCCATCGACAAGACAGCGAAGGTGGCCCTGCGCGTCCGCGACGACTCTGCAGTCCGGATGTTGTCCACCTTTGGCGGACACGGCGTGGTGGAGGCCGACCTCGCGGACTCGGAACCCGGCTCCGGCGAGGGCTGGTCCCGTTACCCCCTCGGTGTGGCCTGGGCTTTGAAGGAACGTGGCATCGAGGTGCCCGGCTTTGACCTGCTGCTCGATTCCGATGTCCCTTCAGGGGCCGGCCTGTCGTCGTCACACGCGATTGAGTGCGCCGTCATCAGTGCGCTCAACGAATTGACCGGAGCCGGCCTCGCTGCCGAGGACCTGGTACTGGCAACTCAGCGTGCCGAGAACGTTTTTGTTGGCGCGCCCACCGGGATCATGGACCAGTCAGCCTCCCTGCGGGGCGCGAAAGGGCACGCCGTCTTCCTGGACTGCCGTGACCAGCACGTGGACCTTGTCCCCTTCGATGCCGAAGCCTCGGGCCTGGTGCTGCTGGTTATCGACACCAAGGTGTCGCATTCACATGCCGACGGCGGTTACGCCTCCCGTCGCGCGTCCTGCGAGCTGGGTGCCGAGATCCTCGGCGTCAAAGCACTCCGCGACGTCGGTGTCGAGGCTTTGGAGGAAGCGTCCGGGCTGCTGGACGACACCACGCTTCGGCGCGTGCGCCACGTTGTCACCGAAAATGACCGGGTGCTCCAGACAGTGGAAATCCTGGGCACTCAGGGACCCGCCAGCATCGGTGCGTTGCTGGACGCCAGCCATGTGTCCATGCGGGACGATTTCGAGATCTCCTGCCCGGAGCTGGACCTGGCCGTAGATACCTCCCGCGCGAACGGAGCTATCGGTGCCCGCATGACCGGCGGCGGTTTTGGCGGTTCTGCCATCGCACTGACCCCGGTAGGCGAAGAGCAGCAGGTGCGGGACGCCGTCGTGCGTTCATTTGCAGAGGCAGGCTACGCGGCCCCGGACATCTTCACCGTGACCCCGGCCGCCGGCGCACTTCGCCTGGCCTGAAGCCCTCCCGGCCTACGCCCGGCGTCCGCCCAGACGCCGGGCGTAAGCTGGGGCCATGACTGAGGCCGTCGTAGTTTCCACAGCCCGAAGTCCTATTGGCAGGGCTTTCAAAGGCTCCCTCAAGGACGAACGCCCGGACGATCTGGCCACCGCCATGGTGCAGGCGGCCCTCGACAAGATCCCCGGGTTTGATCCCGCTGCGGATGACGCTGGCGGACTGGATGACATCCTCCTTGGCTGCGCAGAACCCAGCGGTGAGGCAGGCTCCAACATGGCCCGGGTGGTGGCTGTCCTTGCCGGACTGGATCGGGTACCGGCTGCCACCGTCAACCGTTTCTGCGCCTCAAGCCTCCAAACCCTGCGGATGGCATTCCACGCCATTAAAGCCGGCGAAGCCCACGCGATCGTCTCCGCCGGAGTGGAGAGCGTGTCCCGGTACCAGAACTGGGCCGGTGCCGGTGAGACCGATACCGCCAACCACAACTCCCTGTTCAGGGCAGCTGCACAGCGGACGGCGGCCCGCGCGGCGTCGAACATTCCCTGGACCGATCCCCGGCTGGGCGGAAGGCTCCCGGATATCTACATCGCCATGGGCCAGACAGCCGAGAACGTGGCCACCACCTATGGGATCAGCCGGGCCGAGCAGGACGAATGGGGAGTACTGAGCCAGAACCGCGCCGAAGCCGCCATAGCCTCCGGCTTTTACGCCCGCGACATCACGCCGTACACGCGCAAGGACGGCACAGTGGTGGACCAGGACGACTCCCCCCGGGCAGGGGTCACCCTCGAAGCGGTATCGGCCCTGCAGCCCGTGTTCCGCACGGAAGGCACCGTGACGGCGGGCAATGCATGCCCACTCAATGACGGCGCGGCCGCGATGGTGGTCATGAGCGACTCCCGCGCCCGCGAACTTGGCCTTGAACCATTGGCACGGGTGGTCTCAACCGGCGTGAGCGCCCTCTCTCCCGAGCTCATGGGCATGGGACCGGTGGAGTCGTCGCGGCGGGCTCTGGCGTTGGCCGGGCTCACCATGGACGACATCGACCTCGTGGAGCTCAACGAAGCCTTCGCCGTGCAGGTTATTGCCAGCGCCCGCGAGCTGGGCATCGACCCGGCAAAGCTCAATGTCCACGGCGGAGCGATTGCCCTGGGACACCCGTTCGGAATGACTGGCGCCCGAATGACCAGCACCCTTTTGAATGGGCTCAAGGAACGCGACGGGACGCTGGGCCTGGCGACGCTGTGCGTGGGTGGCGGGCAGGGAATGGCGGTTGTCTTTGAACGCCTGTGCTAGCTCGGGCGCGGGAGCCGGTGTGAATCCTTGCGCCTGTTTGGGCCTCGCAGCGAAAAGTTCCCCAAGGACACAAAAATGCCCCCGAAGTATCTTCGGGGGCATTTCGCGTTGACGGACTCCGATGGAGTTAGTCGTCGCCCCGCAAAATTGCGAGCAAGCGGATGATTTCGACGTAGAGCCACACCAGGGTGACCGTCAGTCCGAAGGCAGCAACCCAGGAGTAACGTTCCGGGGCGCCGGCGCGGACGCCTTCCTCAATGCTGGTGAAGTCCATGATGAGCGAGAACGCTGCCAGGCCAATCGCGAGGATGCCGATGAAGACACCCAGCGGAATGCCTGCAATGGTGATGCTCGAGCGGAGGCCGAAGGGCTCCTGCACTGCGCCGGTCCACATCATCACCATGTTGATCAGGGCGAAGACTGCGTAACCGATGGTGGCGATCATGAAGAAGCGCACCATCTTGGGTGTGGCGCGGACCTTACCGCTCTTGAACAGCACCAGCGTCACGCCGAAGACTGCCAGGGTCCCGATGACGGCCTGCAGGCCAACGCCCGGATACATGCCATCCAGGATGCGGGTAAGGCCACCGAGGAACAGGCCCTCGAGTCCGGCGTAGGCCAGGATCAAGGCCGGTGACGGCTGCTTCTTGAACGTGTTGACGAGGGCAAGAACGAATCCGCCCAGCGCACCAACGATCATGAGCATGGTGGAGAGTGCGGGAGCCACGAACAGCGTGACGCCTGCGCCGAGAACCAGGACCACGAGGCAGGCGACGGTCTTCATGATGACGTCGTCATAGGTCATGCGTCCGGTATCGGCCGGCCCAGCCGAAGGCTGGTTGTACATCTGCTGCAGCTGTTCATTCGTCATGTTCTGCTGCTGGGCCGACCATGCTGCCTGGCCGTCCATGACCTGTCCGGGTGGCCGGCCAGGTGCCTGGCTAAATTGCTGGCCGTACGGATTTTGCGGTACAGGCGGGGCCTGCTTTGCTCCACGGAAATTCTTTCCGTTGAAGACTGGGTTTCCGCCAAGTGCCATTGCGGTTGTCCTCCTGAAAAAGGGCTAAGTGATAATTCACGGTACCAATTACCACGCGCGTGCGGCAGGGAAAGTTCCCTTGTTCACCCAGACGAAACGCAACCGTGACACGAAAAGGGCACAGTGGCTGGATGGGCCGCCCGGTGGAACGTTTAGTAACACCCTTAAACAACAAAGGTTTACTTAAGCACAGCTACATTGCTTGTTGCCTATAGCTTCACAGTTGTTATCCGATCGCGATCTTCGCACCCCCGAACTGGGCATTCTTTCCGCCCACCGAGCGGTAACATAGGCCACACATGGGTGACTTAGATCACAATCGAGGCAGCTAGGCAAGAACCGTTCACAAGCCCCATGACCGTTCGCACCGGCTGCAATGGCGCAGCCGGGACCACCCCCACTGTGGAGGTTTCCATTTTGAGAAGCACACTGCGCGACCCGTCCAACAGACGGTCCAAGGGACTACAGAGAGTCGTGGGGGCATTTTTCGCCGCCCTCATCGCCACTCTGTTGATCGCCGCCCCCTCGGCACAGGCAACCACCCCCTCGCCTTCGCCGTCACCGACGACATTCCAGAACAACATCAGCGGTTTCCTCCGCGATGACGCCAGGGCCCCCATACCCGGCGTCAAGATCAAAGCCACAGGCAATGGGTTCGAAGGTGACGCCACCTCCGGAGCCAATGGAGCGTGGTCCATCGGCGTTCCCGTCCAGGGCACCTACACCATTGAGCTGGATACCTCCACCTTGCCGGAGGGCATCAAACTTGCCGATGGCCAGGACAATCCCCGCGATGTCACCTTCAGCCAAACATCCAACCTGTCGGTGATTTTCGCCTTCGGCAAAGGCATCGTTGTCCAGCAACAAGACTTCGGCCAAAATCTCCTGAACCGCTTGGTTGCGGGCCTGAGCTTCGGCCTGCTCCTTGCACTCGCCTCCGTGGGCCTCTCCCTGATCTTCGGAACAACGGGCCTCACCAACTTCGCCCACGGCGAGATGGTGACACTCGGCGCGGTGCTCGTCTTTATGTTCAACGGCTTTGGACTGCCTTTCTGGCTGGCCATCCTGCTGGCGCTGGTAGGCGGCGGGCTGTTCGGCTATGTCCAGGACGCCGGGCTCTGGCGGCCACTGAGGAAACGGGGATCCGGACTGGTCCCCATGATGATCGTCAGCATCGGCCTTGCCTTGGCCATCCGCTACGTCATCCAGTTCTTCTTTGGCGGTGCAACCCAGCAGCTGCCGGGTGCCCAGAGCGCCGAGATCCAGATTGGGCCTGTTTCCATCTCGCCCAACAACCTCTGGTCGCTGGTCATCAGTGCCGTGGTCATCGCCTTGATCGGCATCGTCCTTTTGAAGACCCGACTCGGAAAGGCGACGCGTGCCGTAGCGGACAACCCCGCCCTGGCAGCAGCCTCCGGCATCGACGTGGACTCCGTGATCCGCATCGTGTGGATTGTGGGTGGCGTGCTCGCCTCCCTGGGCGGCATTCTGTGGGCTTACTACCGCCCAGGCGTCACGTTCGACATGGGATCGCAAATCCTGCTTCTCATCTTCGCCGGCGTGACTCTCGGTGGCTTGGGAACAGTCTTCGGCGCACTGATCGGCTCTATTGTCGTCGGCATCTTCGTGGAACTGACTACCGTGTTCGGCCTTCCTGCCGACCTCAAGTACGTTGGGGCCCTTTTCATCATGATCGTTGTTCTTCTGTTCCGACCGCAGGGTATCCTCGGCCGGCGTGAGCGTGTGGGTTAGGAGCGGGCCATGGATTTCGGATTTATTCTCTCCAGCGCCCTTGGCGAACTATTCAGTCCAACGACGGCGGCCTACGCACTTGCCGCTTTGGGCCTTGCCGTTCACTTCGGCTACTCGGGCCTGTTGAACTTCGGCCAGGCCGGTTTCATGGCAGTGGGAGCCTATGGCTTTGCCATCTCCACCCTGACGTTCGACGCCCCGTTCTTCCTGGCACTGATCATCTCCATTCTGTGCTCGGTGATCTTCGCCTTCATCCTCGGTATCCCCACGCTTCGGCTCCGCGCCGACTATCTGGCCATTGTCACCATCGCAGCGGCAGAAATTGTCCGCTACGTGGTCACTACCAACCAGCTCACCAGCGTCACAGGTTCGGCAAACGGTTTGGCAGCGTTTGAGAACACGTTCTACGCCATGAACCCCTTCCCCGAGGGCTCCTACATGGGCATGAACAACCGCGACTTCTTCATCCGCGTAGTCGGCTGGGGACTCGTGATCGTGTGCTGTGTCTTGGTGTGGCTCCTCATGCGCAGCCCGTGGGGTCGCGTCCTGAAGGGCATCCGCGAAGACGAGAACGCCGTCCGCTCGCTCGGTAAAAACGTCTACGCCTACAAGATGCAGGCCCTGGTCATCGGCGGTGTCCTGGGCGCCTTGGCGGGCATGATTTTCACCCTTCCCCGCGGCGCTGTCCAGCCGTCCAACTACGGCACGGAACTGACATTCTTCCTGTGGACCTGCCTCCTGCTCGGCGGTATGGCCACAGTCCTTGGGCCGGTCATCGGAGCCATGATCTTCTGGGTTGTCCTTTCGCTGACCCAGAGCCTGCTCTACGGCCTCATTGAATCAGGGGCCGTCACTTGGCTGACAACTGTCCAGGCGGGCCAGTTGCGCTACATCCTGGTGGGTGTTGCCTTGATGCTCCTGATGATCTTCCGCCCGCAAGGCGTCTTCGGCAATAAGAAGGAGCTTGCTTTCGCATGAGTGAGACCAACCAAAACAACACCGAGAATATCGACTACATGACCGACTCGCGGCCCATCGCGGTCGGGGAAAATACCCCTGGTTGCAAGAAGCGCGATCCCATTGTGGTGGCAGAGGACGTGACCCGTTCCTTTGGCGGCATCAACGCCGTGGACGTGGAATACCTCGAGATCCCGCGCCATAAGATCACCGCATTGATTGGTCCCAACGGAGCCGGCAAAACCACCCTGTTCAACCTCCTCACCGGCTTTGACACTCCCAACACGGGCAAATGGCAGTTTGAAGGCAGCAGCCTGGCCGGCGTCTCCTCTTACAAGGTTGCCCGCATGGGCATGGTCCGCACGTTCCAGCTGACAAAGGTCATGGGCAAGTTGACGGTCATGGAGAACATGCGCCTGGGAGCAGCAGACCAGCCCGGCGAACGTCTTTCCAAAGCCCTGTTCAAGGGCATGTGGGGCGGCCGCGAAAAGGAGATCACCGCTCAGGCAAACGTGCTGTTGGAGAAGTTCAAGCTGGATGCCAAGAAGGACGACTATGCAGCGTCCCTTTCAGGCGGTCAGCGGAAGCTCCTTGAAATGGCACGGTCCTTGATGGTCAAGCCCAAGCTGGTGATGCTCGACGAGCCCATGGCTGGTGTGAACCCGGCGCTGACGCAGTCATTGTTGGACCACATCAAGAACCTCAAGGCAGAGGGCATGACCGTGCTGTTCGTGGAGCACGACATGAACATGGTCCGCCACATCGCTGACTGGGTTGTGGTCATGGCCGAAGGCAAGGTTGTTGCCGAAGGACCTCCGGGCGAAGTCATGAAGAACCCCGCGGTCATCGACGCCTACCTCGGCGCCCACCACGATGTGGACCTCGGTGACGCTGAAGGCATCAAGGTGCTCGAGGCAGAACTCGAAGCCGACGAAGAGTCGGTGGTGGGAACCGAAGATGCGGGCATCCTGTCCGAAATCGTAGAAACCAAGAAGGAGGACGGACAATGAGCAACACCAGCGCAATGCCCGCCTCGGCAGATGCCCCCGCGTCCGACTCGGTGGTCAAAGTCACCGATCTGGTGGCGGGCTACATTCCCGGCGTCAACATCCTCAACGGCTGCAGCATCGAGGCCCGCAAGGGCGAACTGATCGGCATCATCGGGCCTAACGGTGCGGGCAAGTCCACGCTCCTGAAAGCCATGTTCGGCTTGGTGAAGGTCCACTCCGGCACAGTCGTGGTACGCGGCCAGGACCTCACAGGGTTGAAGGCCAACAAGCTGGTTACTCAGGGCGTGGGCTTCGTGCCGCAGACCAACAACGTCTTTGCCACGCTGACCATTGAAGAGAACCTGCAAATGGGGATGTTCCAGCGGCCCAAGGACTTCTCCGAACGCTTCGACTTTGTAACCAGCCTCTTCCCGGAGTTGGGTAAGCGGCGTGCCCAGCGTGCAGGCTCCCTCTCCGGTGGTGAACGCCAGATGGTGGCCATGGGCAGGGCACTCATGATGGACCCGGCTGTGCTGCTGCTCGATGAGCCATCGGCAGGTCTCTCCCCCGTCAAACAAGACGAGACGTTCCTGCGGGTGCACGAGATCAACCGCGCCGGCGTCTCGGTGATCATGGTGGAACAGAATGCCCGCCGCTGCCTGCAGATCTGCGACCGCGGATATGTCCTGGACCAGGGCAAGGATGCGTACACCGGTACAGGCCGGGAGCTCATGAAGGACCCCAAGGTCATCCAGCTCTACCTGGGCACCCTGGCCGACGAAGTCTAACGACGTCAGTCACGAAGGCCTGGTTCCGGTGTCGCCAGAACCAGGCCTTCGCTGTTTTCAGCTGCGTCCCTCGAATGTCGCGCTGTTGCTGTTCTTCGGCACCACCACATGCACCGCATTCCGCTCAACAGTGAAGTTCGTGGGCGTGCTGGTTGCGATCTCGCCGTCGAGGTTTACCGGCAGCGGCGGATTGGTGACCAGCCTGACGCTCCGGCTGGTGAGGTGGTACACCCGCTCGTTTTCCACAAATTTGCCATTCTTGAGCGAACGGGCGATCTTGGCCTGCTCCCGCAGCGGCGCAGCCAGGATCGCATAGATGTCCAGGGTGTGATCGTCAATCCCCGCCGTGGGAGAGACCGCGTTGCCGCCGCCGTAGTATCGTCCGTTCCCTACTGCCACTTGAAGCAGGTCCTCCAGCTCCACGGGCTCATGGTCCCCCTCCGGGAACTCAAGCCGGGCGTGGAAGGGCCTGTGCTTGGCGTAGGAGCGCAGGGTTGCCACACCGTATGCCAGGGGGCCAATGAGACGCTTGAGGCGGGGGGTGAGCGCCTCCGTGACCGCCACGGAGAGGCCGGCAGAAGCCACATTCAGGAACGGCTGGCCGTTGGCCCGTCCGAGGTCGATGTCCACCACTTTTCCCTCCGCGAAGGCAGCGCAAGCGCGGCTCAGTTCCCGTGGGATCTCCAGGGTCCTGGCAAGGTCATTGGCGGTGCCCAGAGGAAGGACACCAAGTACGACGTCGGTACCGGCCACGAGCCCGGCTGCGGAGGCAACCGTTCCGTCGCCTCCCCCCACCAGCACAAGATCGTGCCCGCCGGTAACCGCCTGCTCCAGGGTGCGGCCGAGGTCCCCGCCTCCGTCCACCATATATACGGCGGAGACCGGGAGCTCCGCCCTTTCCAGGCTCTGGGTCACCAGCTTTCGAGCTGCGGCACCTTTGCGTGAACCGGTGTTGATGACCACCGCGATGGAGCGGGCTTCCCGGGTTAGCTTCATGAGGACATGGTAGGTGTACCGCCTGTGTAATGGCTTTGGACGTCATGGCTTTGGACGCAGAACGGGTCCCCTTCCTTACAGGAAGGGGACCCGTTGCTAACTGCGGTTCAGCGTGAGCTTGGCTTAGAGCTTGCCGAACTCTTCGCGGACCGGCTTGTAGGTGTTGTCATCCTGGTACTCGTAGATGCCGATGTATGCCTCGGTGGGGTCACCGGCATCGGAGAACGTTACAGGACCGGACTGGCCGTCGTAGTCGATGTCCTTGCCCTCGCGGAGCAACGTGACACAGGCTGCGAAGCTGGTGCACTTCTCGCCGCCCTCAGAGACTTCCTTCAGCTTGGCTGCGATATCCGTGCCCTTGGTGCTCTTGGCTGCCTCAGAAGCCAGCGCGATCAGGTTCACGGCGTCGTAGGACTCGCCTGCGTAGCTGTAATCCTTCAGTGCGGGATCGATAGCGAGGAGCTTCTGCTTGAAGGCGTCCTTGGCGAACGTACCGGGAATGGTTCCCTGTGCGCCCTTCAGGGTGCCTGCCTGGAAGTCCTTGCTGTAGTCCGAGGTGTTGCCATCAACCATGAACAGCTGGGTGGGCTTGATGCCCTTGCCGGTGATCAGGGGGACGATGCTCTTGGCTTGGTCGAACGTGATCAGGGCGATGGCGTCCGGCTTGGCTGCGAGGACCTTGTCCACCTGGCTGCTGAACTGCGAATCGCCCTCGTTGAAGAGTTCTTCAGCAACAACCTTGCCGCCGGCTGCCTCAAAGGCTTCCTTGACGTTCTTCTGGAGGCCGGTACCGTAGGCGTCGTTCAGAACGATCATGCCGACGGTCTGGGCGCCACAGGTAGCCATGTAGTTGCCCAGGACCTTGCCCTGCAGCACGTCGGACGGTGCAGTGCGCCAGTACAGGCCCTTGTCATCCCACGTAGTGAAGTCCGGGGAGGTGTTCGCAGGCGAGAATTGGATGACTCCAGCGCCGGTGATCTGGTTGATGACCGTCTTGGAAACACCGGAGGATGCGGCACCGATCACGGCGCTCACGCCCTGTCCCAGCAGGGCGGTGGTGGATTGGGTTGCGATGTCAGTCTTGGTGTCACCGGAATCGCGGTGAATCACGGAGACGGGAGCACCCAGGACGCCGCCGGCGTCGTTAACTTCCTTGATACCGAGGTTCACACCGGCAATTTCGGGCGGACCGAGGAACGCCAGCGACCCCGTTGTCGGCAGGAGCGATCCTAGTTTAAGCGGCGTTGACGTGGTGGTGGTCGAGGGAGGTACAGGTCCCGTGTTGGTGGCAGCCTGGCTGTTGCCGGCTCCCGCCCCGCTGCTGGGTGCCGGGCAGGAGATGCCTGCTGCGGCGGCGGCGGATGAAGACCCAGTCTGGGTTGGAGTCGAAGACCCACCACAAGCTGTGGCCAAGAGAGCGACCCCAATGCCAAGCGCTGTTAGCTTGGCGGCTCGGGGCGCCGCTGGGGAAAGATCAAACATTCGTTGTCTCCTCGATCGAAAGGTGCGAACTGCCTTTGATGCGATTACTCAGGTGTTCCTGATTAAGACTCAAACTAGTGCAATTGATCCACGAACATAAGTGATTCAGGTCACATCCCTATAACACTCGTTGCCTGTGGGGAATCTACGAGCATGCTGGGAAATCTCACTGAAGTAGGGGGAGGCTCCAACGCAAGGGAGAATTCGCTCTCGCCTACAGAACAGGGCACTCCCCCAAAGAACAGTGCCCTCCGCCAAAGAACAGTGCCCCAGGTGGGACTCGAACCCACAACACGCGGATTTTAAGTCCGCTGCCTCTGCCAATTGGGCTACTGGGGCGCCCGGACCATGGTATCCCAGCTACAGCTGGTTGAACGGCTCGGCATAGCGGAAGGTGCCGCTGACGCCGTCGGGCCATCCGGGGAGCGTCAGCAATTGGAAGTGATCACCCCACACCGTTTCCGGCGGTTCAATGCCCAAGGAGGTGGCCGGAACGTACCCGAAGCGCGGGTAGTAAAGAGGGCTGCCGAGCAAGGCGATCCCGGGCTCTCCGAGGGCAGTGGCGCGGGCAGCCGTCTCGCGCATCAACGCGGAACCCACTCCGCGGCGCTGGAACGGCGGAAGCACGCCGATCGGACCGAGGGCAACAAGCTCCAATGCTCCCACCCACCCCCGGGTACTGATGGCATGACCCACAATTTCTCCGCCCATCTCCGCCACGATGCTGAGCTCCGGAATGTACTCGCCGCACTCAAAAAGCTCCCGCAGCAGCCCCACTTCAACGGGAGTGCCCACCACAGGCTCGCCGGTCACAGGTGAAACGGAGAAGGCCCGGGCAGTCAACTCCAGGATCTCTTCCCGGTCCTCGGGCAGCTCGGATCTCAGGACCACCCCACGGGCCAGCAATCGCAGCACGTCCATGGCCCGGCCGGCATCAGCTGTGGGCACCAGCAGGTGGTCGTGGTGGAACCCGGCCAGGACGTTGCAGCTGATTCCCGAGTGTGTCAGCGCTGCACTCACCGCCGCGGTCAGTCCTACGGCTTCGAGGGCCGAGTGAACCTGCAGCGTGATCCAGGTGGCCACGAAATCGTAGCTGAGGCCCAACGAATCTGCTTCATCGCGGTGAAGGACAACCGTCAGGCCTTCAGCCTCCCGAACGGCCGCTTCGATGCCGCCTTCCAGCGGCCGGCCGTGCGGCCAGAGAGCGTACACATACTCACCGTCGCGGGCCACAGGGTGCAGGGATTCCAGAAGCGTCTTCAGATCGGTTTCACCGGACATGGGAACAGTCTAGGGGCACCGCAAACACTGCAGGCCAGGAAAGTCCAGTGGTTAAACGCCGACGGCGGCCACTCCCCTGAAGGGGGCGGCCGCCGTCGGGCGTGTACTACTTGGCGTCAGCAGTTACCGGGGTCTTGGCTTCCTCGGCAACAGGCTTGGCTTCTACGGGTGCCGGTGCAGCTGCAGGCTTGGGAGCCGGCGTCGCTGCGGCCACGAAGGCACCGCGGGGGTTGTCCAGGTCGATCAGCTGCGTGGTGTCGCGGCCTGCGAAGAATGCAAGGATCCAGCCGAAGATCACGCGGAACTTGCGCTCAACGGTGGGCATGGCCATGCCGTGGTACCCACGGTGGGCCAGCCAGGCGAGGCCGCCCTTGAGGCCGATGCGGCCCAGCAGGTTGATGTTGGCAACACCCTTCCACTCGCCGAAGCCGGCAACAGCACCAAGGTTCTTGTGCTTGTAGTCGTGCAGCGGCTTGTCCCAGCGGGAAGCCCAGAGGTTCTTGGCGAGCTTCTTGGCCTGGCGGAGTGCGTGCTGGGCGTTGGGGACGCAAGTGCCGTCCGGCAGGCCCTTGCCCGTGAGGTCCGGGACGGCGGCGATGTCGCCGGCTGCCCAGGCGTTCTCCACGATGCCTTCGTCGCCTGCGATGCGCAGGTCCGGGAGGACGCGAACGCGGCCACGCGGTTCCAGCGGGAAGTCCGTGGAGCGGATCATCGGGTTGGCCTGCACACCGGCAGCCCACACCAGGGTGTCAGCTTCAACTTCCTGTGCCGGGGTCTTGTCCGGGAGGTTGATGAGCTTGAGGTTGCCCTCGGCGCTATCCAGGGAGGTGTTCAGCAGAACTTCGATGCCGCGGCTGCGGAGGTGCTCCACAACCCATTCAGCCTGCGAGGCGGTGACCTCGGGCATGATGCGTCCCATGGCTTCGACCAGGATGAAGCGGACTTCTTCCTGGCGGATGCGCGGGTTGTTACGCACGGCGGCGCGGGCGAGGTCTTCCATTTCGGTGAGGCACTCAATGCCGGCAAAACCGCCACCGACAACAACGAACGTGAGGGCCTTGGCGCGCTCTGCGGGGTCCGTCATGGTGGAAGCGGCTTCAATGCGCTCCAGCACCTTGTTGCGCAGTGCAACAGCTTCCTCGATGGTCTTCAGGCCGATGCCCTTGTCCGCGAGGCCCTTGATGGGGAACGTACGGGTGATGGCGCCAGCTGCAATGACGACGTCGAAGTACGGGATTTCGAAGTTTTCGCCGCCATCGGACGGAGCGATGACCGCAGTCCGGTTGGCGTGGTCGATGCTGGTGACGCGGCCCTGGATGAGCTCAGTCTGCTTCAGGTGCTGACGGTGGGAGACGACGGCGTGGCGTGCCTCGATGTTGCCACCTGCAACTTCCGGGAGGAAGGGCTGGTAAGTCATGTAAGGCAGTGGATCCACGACGGTGACGATGCCACCTGCATTCGCGATCTTCTTCTGCAATTTGAGGGCTACGTAGAGGCCGACGTAGCCGCCGCCGACGACGAGAACCCGGGGACGGTCAATGAGCTCAGGGGTGGTTGCCATGAGACCAGAGTACCGTACTTTGTGAAAATCTTCACTAACTACTTTTTGACGGGTGGATCCACCTTCATCATCGCGCCCGTTTCGGCTTCCTCGGGCACCGCCGGCGGGTTCTTCGACACCCTCCGCAACTGGATCGCGGCTCCGGTGACAAGAGCGATAAACAGCGCACCAAACCCAAGCACGACGGCGGCGGGAAGGGCATCGTCCACAGTGGCCGGCGTCTTGGCTACAGGGACGGTCGGATCGGCAAGCGTGGGTGCCGCGCTGGTAGGACTCGCAGCGGGTGCCTGCGACGGCGTACTGAAATCACCACGGCGGTGCACACGGATCCAGTCCGCAATCGAACCCAACGGGTTGCTGCTGGCCGTGGGCACGTCATCCTTCAGCGCCGCCTCGGCATTCAGGATCCCGTAACCGTAGAGCGGATCCTTGCCCGGAGCGCCTGCGTCCTTGGCCGTGCTGACAATCCTGTTGATGACCTGTGTGGCACTCATCTCCGGCCATTTGGAGCGGATCAGTGCGGCAACGCCGGACACGATGGGCGCTGCACCGGAGGTACCAGCCCACTCGGCGTAGCCGCCCCCGGGAATGCCGCCCACCAGATTCTCTGCAGGTGCGGCCACCCCGATGCTGATGCCCTGGGAGGAGGAGTCCACGCTGGCCCGCCCGTCGCCGTCCAGTCCGGCAACCGTAAGGACACCGGGGATGGTGGCCGGAGCTCCCACCTGGATGTTGCCGCCCACGCGGTTTCCGGCAGCCGCGACGATCACGACGTCCTTCTGCTCGGCGTACAAGAACGCGGCGTCCCAGCTCTGTGGCCAGTCCGGGGATGTACTTCCCAGGGAAATATTGATGACCTTGGCACCGTTGTCCACTGCCCAGCGGACGGCGTCCGGAATCTGCTCCTGATCCGATTTACCGCCGGGGTTGGGCGATCCGAGCCACGTTGACACGGCCAGGATCTCCGCTTCAGGTGCCACACCCGTGATGCCTTCCGGTCCCCCGGCTGGAGGGACCGTGGGTGGGGCAGCGGGAGTTGCGGACGCAGATGGTGACGGCGATGCCGTAGGGGTCGTGTGGCCACGGCCGGCCAGCATGGTAGCCACCAGGGTTCCGTGCTCGGTCTTGGCCCCGATGCTCTTCTGCCCGTTGGGAGCGCCGGCTCCGGAGACGTCCGTGCCACCCACCACCACACCCTTCAGGTCAGGATGGTTGCCGTCGATGCCGCTATCGATGATGGCCACCTTGACCCCGGCACCCTTGGAAACCTGCCACGCGTTGGTGACTCCTGATTCCTTGAGCCAGAACTCCTTGTCCCGCCAGGCGTCCGCGCTGGCGGCCGGAGCCGTCAACAATGCACCCGCCAGCGCGCTGCCGGCCATGAGGGTGGCCAATGCGGCGGAGAAGGTGCGGCGGTATCGCACCGTCATTCGGCGTCCCGGATACTCAGTGCGATGCCGTCCAGAATGTCGTGCTCGCTGGAGACAGCCACAGTGATCCGGCCATCGCTGACGGTTGCCAGCCGGTCCAGGATGCGACGCCATACCAAGGCGCCGGCGCCGATGACATCCACGCGGCCGGGGTGCATGAAAGGAAGTGCCACACGTTCGTCCCGCGTCATTTCCAGCAAGCTGGTGCAAGCGTCGCTGATGGTCTGCAGATCCAGTGAAGCCCCGTGGATCCGGCTGGGCGAGTATTCGCTCAGGCCCAATGCGTGCGCCGTGATGGTGGTGATGGAACCCGCCACGCCAACCACAGCGGTGGCGCGGTCAAGCGGCACCTCTTGCCCGGCAAGGTCAAGCGCGGCATCGACGTCGGACTCTGCTGCAGCGATTTCCGCTGCGGTGGGCGGATCACTGCGAAGGTGACGCTCAGTCAGCCTCACGCAGCCAATATCCACCGAGCGGGCAGCGATGACGCCATTGGAGTCACCCAGCACGAATTCGGTACTGCCGCCGCCCAGGTCCACCACAAGGATCGGGTCTGCCCCGGTAACCGGCAGGACACTGCTGGCGCCGGCGAAGGACAGCGCAGCTTCCTCGTTACCCGAAATTACTTCCGGTTCCACGCCCAACAGTTCACGAATGCCGTCCACAAAAACCTGGCGGTTGCGGGCATCGCGGGTTGCGGACGTCGCAGCGAACCGGACTCGTGTGGCGCCATGGAGCTGGATGAGCCCGGCGTAGTCCTTTGTGGCTGCGAATGTGCGTTCCAAGGCCTCGGGGGCGAGTTCGCCGGTGGCATCAACGCCCTGGCCCAGGCGGACCACGCGCATTTCACGCACAACATCGGTCAACGGTCCCGGCGCTCCGTTGACTGAGGCGTCTGCGATGAGGAGGCGGATGGAGTTGGTTCCACAGTCGATCGCTGCGACGCGGCTCATGCAGTGCCTTCCTGCTCGCCCGGAGCACTGGTTTTTGCTGTCCTTACCGGCGCGGGACGTCCAACGATGTCCGGCAAGCCCTGCGGGCCGTGGCGGCTCAGGTCCTTCGAGGGGGCCTCACCTGCGGTATCCCAGGCGCCGTCGCAATAGCAACGGTCTTTGGTCCACCACTCAGTGATGGACTCCAAAGCCTCGTCACCCAGCGGATTCACCCCCGGACCCGCGGCGAGCGAATGGCCCACCAAAACATGAAGGCACTTGACGCGGGTGGGCATGCCGCCGGCAGAGATGCCGTCAATCTCGGGCACCGCGCCGGTTCCCGAACGGCCGGCGATGTCGTTGCGGGCCTGCAGGTAGGCCTCGTGGGCGCCACGGTAGGCTCCAGCCAATTCCTGGTCTGCGGTCAACCGCTCGTTCATCTGGTTCATGAGCCCTGCCGCTTCCAGCCGCGACACCGCGGAGGTGATGACCGGGTGGGTCAGGTAAAACGTGGTGGGAAACGGTGTTCCGTTGCTCAACCGGGGCGCGGTGGCCGCAACCAGCGGGTTGCCGCATACGCACCGCGCCGGGATCTCGACGACATCCCGGACCGGCCTGCCGAGCTGGCGGCTAAGGACCTCGAGATCATGTGCTGATGGCTGGCGGGATTCCTGCGGCACGGCTGCCGTGTACTCTTCCACTTGCGCTGCCAACCTTCCTGCCCTTATAGCCGCGTCCTCTCAGGACACGACGGCGGCGGGCACCGCTTCTAGTCAGTTGCCGATCGTCTGATGGACTCCCAGAGAGCATCCACCCAGGGCAGATTCTCCGGGTTTGCAGAAGATCCGGAGCCGGTGCGGCCACCCGGCGTGCCGGCGGCTTCTTCTCCCCCAAACACCCAGTAACCTGTTTCACCCGGCATAACCATGTTAATGCGGTCGCGGGCCTGTTGTTTCACGTAGTTGGGGTCCTGCCACCGGGAGATCTGTTTGTTGAGCTCAGTTTGCTCCGCTTTCTTGCCGGCAATCTCGCCCTCCAGCGCGGAAATCTCGGCTCGTTTCTCCAGGAAGATCTTTACAGTGGGGGCCAACATGATGGTGATGGCAATCATCACCACGGCCAGCGCCAGCATTCGTCCGGAAAACGCCTTGGCCGGAACGGGATCAAGGTGGTGGTCATCCTTGGCTGCGGAACCTGCTGTACCCGGGGACTTCGCTGCCGTCTTGTTCGAACCGCCGGCTGAGCTCCTGCCGGTCGTCGGCTTCTTCCCGGCAGCTGCCTTGCCCGCCACAGCATGTGTGGCAGCAGCGCTGTTCCGGCCAGCGGCCGACGTCGAGGTTTTGGGGGCAGCGCGCGTGGCCCCGAACTCCCCCTTGATGACGTCTGCCCCGTCCGGATTTCCGCCGTGCGGATTTGCAGCATCAGGAGCTTTAGGCGCAGGACGCGGGGTTCCGTTGGGAGGCCGGGTTCCACTGGGAGGCGTAGCTTGGTGGGCAGGCCGGCCAAGGGCGTCGGCCCTGGGGACCTTGGGACGACGGGTGGCCATGACACTCCTGTAATGCCCGGTGCTTGCCTGGCGGGGTTGCTGCTCTTGCTTGTTCTGACCAGGCCAGCGTTAAACAGAACCGGTGGCCATGGTCTTTCCACCATAGCCACCGGTCAGCTGTTTTTGCTGAAGGCTAGCCCTTGAAACGCGGGAACGCGCTGCGGCCGGCGTAGCGTGCGGCATCATCGAGTTCTTCTTCGATGCGCAGCAGCTGGTTGTACTTGGCGACGCGCTCGGAGCGTGCCGGGGCACCGGTCTTGATCTGACCTGCGTTGGTGGCAACGGCGATGTCAGCAATGGTGGTGTCCTCGGTTTCGCCGGAGCGGTGCGAGGTGATGGTGGTGTAGCCGGAGCGCTGGGCCAGGGAAACGGCGTCCAGCGTCTCGGTCAGGGAACCGATCTGGTTGACCTTGACCAGCAGGGAGTTGGCCGTGGCGGCGTCGATGCCCTGCTGCAGGCGGACCGGGTTGGTGACGAAGAGGTCGTCGCCCACCAACTGGACCTTGTCACCAATGGTGTCGGTGAGGGTCTTCCAGCCTTCCCAGTCGTTCTCGTCCAGCGGGTCTTCGATGGAAACCAGCGGGTAGTCGGCAACCAGCTCGGCGTAGTACGCGCTCATCTCGGTGGCAGAGAGTGCCTTGCCTTCGAACTGGTAAGCACCGTCCTTGAAGAACTCGGAGGATGCAACGTCCAGTGCCAGGGCGATGTCCTTGCCCGGGGTGTAGCCGGCGTTCTTGATGGCTTCCTGGATCAGGTCCAGTGCAGCGCGGTTGGAGGGCAGGTTGGGGGCGAAGCCGCCCTCGTCACCCAGGCCGGTGGAGAGGCCCTTCTCCTGAAGAACGGACTTGAGGTTGTGGTAAACCTCAACGCCCCAACGCAGGCCTTCGGAGAAGGTCTCGGCGCCGATCGGAGCGATCATGAATTCCTGGATGTCCACGTCGGAGTCGGCGTGCGAGCCACCGTTGAGGATGTTCATCAGCGGAACCGGCAGGACGTGGGCGTTCGGGCCGCCCAGGTACTTGTACAGCGGCAGGTCAGCGGAGGCTGCGGCAGCGTTGGCAACGGCCAGGGAAACACCCAGGATGGCGTTGGCGCCCAGCTTGCCCTTGTTGGGGGTTCCGTCCAGGTCGATCATGGCCTGGTCGATGCTGCGCTGGTCTGTGGCGTCGAAGCCAATCAGTGCCGGGGAGATCTCGTCGATAACCGCGTCAACGGCCTTCTGGACACCCTTGCCGAGGTAACGGCCCTTGTCGCCGTCGCGAAGCTCAACGGCCTCGTGCTCACCGGTGGAGGCACCGGAGGGTACTGCTGCGCGGCCGATCTGGCCGTCGGAGAGCAGAACCTCAACTTCTACGGTCGGGTTTCCGCGGGAATCAAGGATCTCGCGTGCGTGGATGGCATCGATAAGCGCCATGGATGTGCTCCTTATGGGCGAATTACAGGAATGTGGAGGGAAATTCTCAACGTCCTCGTCGCTACTAGCGTAGTCGAGAGTGGCTTAGGTTACGGCACGGCTTCCAACGGCTCACGTCATGAAGGCGACGCGTGGCCTTTCTGAAACGATCGAACTGCAGCGCGAAGGGCCCGCTCGGCGTCCAACCCCTGTTCCCGGGCACCGGCGACGACGGCGAGCAGCAGCTCGCCAAGCGCCTCTTCGGTTGCGGGAATGACGGGAAGTACGACGGCGGATTGCCCGCCTGCCGCTCCAACGGGCAGGCCGGCGCGGGCCGCCCTGTCCATGGACTTTTGTGCCGCTGCCAACGCCGGAAGGTGCGGGGGTATGCCCTGGAAAGGGTCCTTCCGTTCAGGCATTTCCGCCTTCTTTGCCGCGTCCCACGTGACGATGATCTCCTCAACGCTGGCCGGAAAACTTTCCCGCAAGGATCCGTCAGGCGTGAAAACGTGCTGGTTGCGCCGGATCATCTTTTCGTTGATCCCCTTGGCTACGGCATCGAAGTCAAAGCTGCCGCGCTCCTCGGCGAGCCGGGCGTGAAGCACTACCTGCAGCAGTACATCGCCCAGCTCGCCGCGGAGCTCGTCGTCAACATCGCCGGCCTCGATCGAGTCCACCACTTCGTAGGCTTCCTCAATCAGGTACTCCACCAGCGACTCGTGCGTCAACGCACCCATCCACGGGCAATGTTCACGCAGCTCAGCGATCGTCCCCAGCAGCTGGTCCAGCGGAGAATTAGCCGAGGTTGGCGTAGGCATCGTTGATGTACTCAACCAAAGCTTCACGCTCGTCCAGCGGCAGGAAAGCTGCCTCTGCGGCGTTAAGGGTCAGTTCGAGCAGATCATCAAGATCGTAATCGAAGGTTTCCACCAGGAGCTCAAACTCATCCGTCAGGGTGACACCGCTCATGAGGCGGTTGTCAGTGTTGATGGTGACGTTAAAGCCCAGCTGGAAAAGCATGTCCAGCGGGTGGCTTTCAATGCCCTCGCCAAAGCCGGAAATGGCACCGGTCTGGAGATTGGACGACGGGCAGATCTCCAAGGCGATTCCGCGGTCGCGTACCCAGGCGGCAATGCTGCCGATGGTCACCATGCCAACAGTGTCCTCGCCGTCGTCGTCCGAGTTGTCCTCGAACTCCACCGTGATGTCCTCGGCGATCCGCACGCCGTGGCCCAGGCGGAGCGCGCGTCCATCCACGAGTGCGGACTGGATGCTCTCCAGGCCGGCGGCTTCACCAGCGTGGACGGTGGCCGGGAAGTTGTTCTCGGCCAAGTATGTGAAGGCGTCCTTGAAGCGGGAAGGCAGGAAGCCGTCTTCAGCACCGGCAATGTCGAAACCAACGGCGCCGTTGGCCCGGTGACGAACAGCGAGTTCCGCGATTTCCTGACCACGGTCAGCGTGCCGCATGGCCGTGATCAGCTGACCAACCTGGATCTGCTGGCCGCGCTCTTCTGCCGCGTCGACGCCTGCTTCCAAGCCAGTCTGGACGGCTTCTACCACCTCATCCAGGGTCAGGCCCTTCTGCAGGTGCTGCTCGGGCGCCCAGCGCACTTCGCCGTACACCACGCCGTCCTCGGCAAGGTCTTCCACGAACTCCTTGGCGACCCGGAACAGGCCTTCCTTGGTCTGCATGACGGCAATGGTGTGGTCAAAGGTTTCGAGGTAGCGAACCAGGGAGCCGGAGTCGGCAGACTCGCGGAACCATTCGCCCAGCGCGACGGGATCGGTGGAGGGCAGCGTGTGGCCGACGGCCTCAGCCAGCTCAATGATGGTGGCGGGGCGGAGTCCCCCGTCCAAATGGTCATGGAGGGAAACCTTGGGAAGGCTCTTCAGATCGAAGTCAAGGGCAGGGGCAGCGTCAAGTATGGGCTCAGTCACGTACTAACTGTAGGGGGACTGCAGGAGCTTAGCCAGCAGGCTTGGAAGCGTCGACGCCGGCAATCACGTTCGTGGGGGCCTCATTCGAAGGGGCCTCCGGGTTCAGGGCGGCACCACGGGCGGCGTCCTTCTTCTCCAGATATTTATGCCACCAGCGCAGGGCGTGATCCACCACGATGCCCAGGACCACGGCGAACGCAACGGCGATGCCAACCCCCAGGAGCGGGTTGTTGTGCACCCATTGCCCCGCCAGCAATCCAATGCCGATGGAGTATGCAACCCACGTGACGCAGGCAAAAGCGTCCAACCAGAAGAAGGTCCGGTGGCGGAACCCCGTTTGCCCGGCGACGTAGTTCACCGCAACGCGGCCCCACGGAATGTAGCGGGCCGTGAAAATCAGGACGGCACCGCGCTTGTCCAGCTCATATTGGGCCCAGGCGAACATCTTTTGGACCTTGGGCCTGCGCATCCACTTCCAGCGGGTCAGTCCGATCTTGCGGCCAAGCATGTAGGCCATATTGTCGCCGGCCATCGCCCCCACCAACGCTGTGGCCCCAAGGATCCACAAGTTGGGTTCTCCGCTGTGAAGTGACAGCGCCGAGAGACCCACAATGGCTGTTTCGCTGGGGAGGATGGTGGCAAATCCGTCAATGAAGAAGAAGACCAGGAGGACCGGGTATATCCAGGGCTGCCCGGCTGCATGCTCGAGCATTTGGTTCAAAAACTCCACGCGGCGGTAGCTCCTAGGCGAATATGACTTGACACTGTGACGGAAGTCGCTCTTAGTGTCCCATGGCCGGGACGTCGTTCGCTACGTCCCAGCCTTGGGATCACGCGTTTAACGCTATACGTGCTGATAAGGTGCCGTCGTCAACCGCGGGGCTGATCTTCCGGGGCCGGAAGCGTCATACCGTGGGTGGAGTCTGGGCGTCTTCCTCGGGGATGTTTTTGCCGTCCAGCGGAACTGATCCCCGGACTTTACTGATGATGCGATCGATGATGACCCCAAGAATCACCGCCACAACTATGGCGATGACTGCACCCAGCAAGTGGTTGTGCTCGAACCAGACCCCGAAGAAGTACCCCAGCACCACTGAATACGAGGCCCACAGGATAGCCGACATGGCAGTGAGTGCTACGAAGCGGCGGTGGTTGAAGTGTGTTGCCCCGGCGGTCAGATTGACGGCCACCCTGCCAATGGGGATGAACCTGGCCACCATGATCAGCGAGGCAGCGCGACGTCGAAGTTCCTTGCCTGCCCATCGGAAGGCACCCTGCATCCGCTGCGTGCGCATCCACCGCCAGCGGTGGATGCCGATCCGGTGGCCAATGATGTACGCGATGTTGTCGCCGGCGAAAGCTCCCAAGGCTGCCATCACGCCAAGCAGCCATACGTTGGGCGAGCCGCTGCTGCCGGACACTGCACTCAGGCCCACCACCACGGATTCGCTGGGAATTGGCGGGAAGAAACCATCAATCACACAACAGGCCAGCACAAGGAACAACACCCACGGCTGCTCCGCCGCGGCGAGGATGAAATCGTTGATGCCCTGCACGGTTTCCTTACGGTAGCCGGCTCCCCCACAGGCGCCGGATGACTGGTGTTCCGGGCCGTCCGTGCGGACAACCCGGAACACTTAAGCCTAGGCGATGCGATCGATGATGAGCTGATGGGCCGGGCGTGAACCCTCAGGGGCAATCACCACGGCATCCTGCAGCGCTTCCTTGGCCCGTTCAAACTTCTCCGGGGTGTCCGTCAGAAGTGTCATCAACGGCTCTCCGGCACGGACCAGCGCACCGGGTTTCGCATGCAGTCGAACACCTGCTCCGGCCTGGACCTGGTCTTCCTTGCGTGCCCGTCCTGCGCCAAGGCGCCAGGCCGCCACCCCAACGGAGAGCGCATCCAGTTCCACCAGGACTCCATCCGCCGGCGCGTAGACAACCTCGGATTCCCGGGCCACCGGCAATGCAGCCCGGGGGTCCCCACCCTGGGCTTCGATCATCCTGTTCCAGACGTCCATGGCGCGGCCGTCCTTGAGTGCGGCAGCAGGATCGGCGTCGTGGATGCCGGCACCGGCCAGCATCTCCTCAGCAAGGCGGACGGTCAGCTCGACGACGTCTTCCGGCCCACCCCCGGCCAGGACCTCAACGGATTCCTCAACCTCGATGGCGTTTCCAGCAGTCAATCCGAGCGGGGTGGACATGTCCGTGATCAGCGCTACCGTGTGCACGCCTGCGTCCTTGCCCAAGGCCACCATGGTCCCGGCCAGCTCGCGGGCCCGGGCTTCATCCTTCATGAAGGCGCCCGAACCAACTTTGACGTCCAGCACCAAAGAGCCCGTGCCCTCCGCGATCTTTTTACTCATGATCGAGGAAGCGATCAGCGGAATGGCTTCCACGGTGCCCGTGACGTCGCGGAGGGCGTACAGCTTCTTGTCGGCAGGCGCCAGCCCCGAACCTGCGGCGCAAATGACGGCTCCCACGTCCTGGAGCTGCGCCATGATCTCGGCGTTGCTCAGGTTGGCGCGCCATCCCGGAATCGCCTCAAGCTTGTCCAGGGTGCCGCCGGTGTGCCCCAGGCCCCGGCCCGACAGCTGCGGCACCGCGACTCCGAAGACGGCCACCAGGGGTGCCAGGGGCAACGTGATCTTATCCCCCACCCCACCGGTGGAGTGCTTGTCGCTGGTAGCCTTCTGACCGCCGTCGGGCCTTGTCAGGGACGAGAAGTCCATGCGCTCGCCCGAGGCGATCATGGCGGAGGTCCACCGCGATATCTCGGCGCGGTCCATGCCGTTGAGCAGGATGGCCATGTTCAGTGCGGCCATCTGCTCCTCGGCAATCACGCCACGTGTGTACGCGTCGATGGTCCAGTCAATCTGCTCGGGTGAGAGGGTGCCCTTGTCCCGCTTGATGGAAATGATCTGGACGGCGTCGAACGCTTCAGTGCTGGTCACGTGGTTTCCTCCAGGTTTTCGGGACCGAAGGCGTCAGGCAGCACCTGGTCCATGGATTTGATTCCCTGCGTCGTCATAAGCTGCATTCCCGGCGCCCTGAATTCGTAGAGCAGCTGACGGCAACGCCCACACGGCATGAGGATGTTGCCTTGGCCGTCAACACAATAGAAGGCGGTCAGCCTGCCACCACCGGTCATGTGGAGCTGTCCCACCAGCGCGCATTCGGCGCAGAGGGTCAGCCCGTAGCTGGCGTTCTCCACGTTGCAGCCGCTGACAATCCGGCCGTCCTCGGTGAGGGCCGCAGCCCCCACCGGGAACGTCGAGTACGGCGCGTAGGCATTGTGCATGGCCTGCTTTGCCGCCTCTTCCAGTGCCTGCCAATCGATGTCATTCGCCGGCATGGTCAACCCTTCACGTACGGTATGCCGCTTGCGGCCGGTGGCCGCGACTTACCCACCAAACCGGCGACGGCGAAGATGGTCACCAAGTACGGCAGCATGGCCATGAACTGGCTCGGCACCGGGGTACCGATGATGCCCAGGATCGACTGCAGGTTGTAGGCGAAGCCGAACAGCAGCGAGGCCAGGAAGGCCCCGATGGGGTTCCAACGGCCAAAGATCAGGGCCGCCAAGGCAATGAAGCCGCGACCGCCGGAAATGTCCTTGGTGAAGGAGTCGATGGTGACCAGCGTGAACACAGCGCCACCGATACCCGCGATGGCTCCACCCAGGGTGACGTTCCAGAACCGGGTGGCGTTGACGTTGATGCCGAGGGTGTCGGCGGCCTGCGGGTGCTCGCCGACAGCGCGGACACGAAGTCCCCAGCGGGTCTTGAACAGGCCAAACCACACCACTGCCACGGCAATGTACATGAGATAACCGGCAATGGACTGCTCGAACAGGATGGGCCCGATGATGGGGATGTCCGAAAGCAGCGGGATCGGCAGGATGTCCAGACGGCCCGGGGTGTTGAACTGTTCTTTGTTGGGAACCATGAGGGTGCCATAGAGGAAGCCAGTGAGGCCCGAGACCAAAACGTTCAGAACCACACCAACGATGATCTGATTGACGAGGTACTTGATGCTGAAGACCGCCAGAACCATGGACACTGCGGCACCGGCGGCCGCAGCCGCTATCAGGCCGATGTAAGGGCTCCCTGTCATGGTTGCCACGAGTGCGGCAGTGAACGCTCCGCCCAGAAGCTGACCTTCGATGGCAATGTTGACTACACCCACACGCTCACAGAGCACGCCCGAGAGCGAACCGAAGACCAAGGGCACCGCCAAGGTCACCGAACCGGCAACAAGACCGGCCAGGGAAATCGACGGCTGGCGGGCACCTGCCACAATCCACACCAGCAAGGCGAAGACGAACACCACGGCAAACGCAATGGGTAGCCACTTGGGTGACTTTTCGCCCTGCGTCCAGAGGTAGACCGAGTAGGCAGCCATGGCGAGCAGCAGGATGCCAAAAACGATGCCCCCTACCTGTCCCGGAATCATAAGTGCCGGAACTGCAACGGCGTCGCCGGCATCGCTGATCTTCATCTCGGCGGTTTGGTCCGGGCCCATAAAGCCAAAGAAGAACAGGGCGATGAGCGCCAGGACGCCCAGCGAGACGGGAACCTTCAGGGAAGGCCGGAACACAGGCAGGGCCGTTGAACCCGGCTTGGGAGCGGTGGTTGTCGCGCTCACTTGGCACCTCCAGAGGCGTTGGCAAGGGCAGCCTTCGGGGCGGCCTTGGGCGTCTTGTTCTTCTTTTTGGGCTCAAGCCGGAAGATGGACCTGATCAGCGGTGGGGCTGCGATGAAGAGGACGATCAGGGACTGCACCACCAGCACGATGTCGATGGGTGTTCCAGTCTGGATCTGCATCTGCACTGCACCTGCACGGAAAGCTCCGAACAGCAAGCCCGCGAAGAAGGTTCCCCACGGTGTACTGCGGCCCAGCAGGGCAACGGTGATGGAGTCGAAGCCGATCTGCGCGGCAACACCGCCGGTGAGCACCTTTTCGGTACCGGCCACCTGGGCCACACCGCCGAAAGCCGCAAGGGCTCCGGCAAAGGCCATGACCAGAATGGTGGCACGGGAAACCTTGACGCCGGCTGTGCGCGCGGCCACCGGATTGGCACCGACTGCACGGAACTCAAAACCGATGGTGGAGCGGTTCAGCATCCACCACACGCCAAATGTCAGGGCAACTGCTACCAGGAATCCGAGGTGGAGCCGGGAACCAGGGATGAGTACCGGGTAGGTTGCCGTTTCATCCAGGCGGGGTGAAATCGGGCTGTTGTCCCCCGGCCGGCGGAAGGCAGCGGTGTTCAACAGGAAGTCCAGGAGGAACAGCGCCACATAGTTCAGCATGATGGTCACGATGACCTCGTGCGCGCCGGTTCTGGCCTTGAGGATGCCGACAATCGCACCCCACGCTGCACCGCCCAGGACACCCATGATGATGACCACCAGCAGGTGCAGTCCGAACGGCAGGTGCCAGGCGAAACCGACATACGCCGCGAGGGTGGCACTAATGATGATCTGGCCCTGCGCGCCGATGTTGAAGAGACCGGCACGGAAAGCAAGTGCCACACCCAAACCGGCACAGATCAGCGGCGTTGCCACCGTCATGGTCTCAAGCAGGGGCTTGAAGCCCTCGCGGGCATTGAACACAGCGCCTTGGAACAAGGCCACATAGCTCTCGGTCATGGCAGCCCAGAGAGCCTGAAGGAAGTCACCTGGGCGTGCCAGGAAATAGCCCGCTGTCTTGGCTACCTGGCTATCAGTGCTGGCTATCAGCAGGCCGCCGAGGAACAGAGCCACGATGACCGCCAGGACAGAGACGAAGCCGTTGCCCATGACGATCCTGCGCAGGACGTTGCCTTCCTGGTGGCCGGGATCACCGCTCTGAGAGGAAACCGGCACGATGGACGGCCCCATCGCGCCACCAGCGGTATCAAGTGCAACATCAGCCGCACGCACTTCCGCGCTGGGAACGTCAGGGGTCTGGTCTTTGCTGGATTGCCCGTTGTTAGTCATCGGAGCCTCCTTCGGGGCCGACTCCGGCCATCATCAAGCCAAGAGTGTCGCGGGGTGTTCCCGCAGGAACGATTCCCACGAGCTTTCCCTTGTAAAGCACCGCGATGCGGTCCGCGAGCTCAATGACTTCATCCAGTTCTGTGGAAACAATCATGACCGGGGTTCCGACATCCCGTTCGGCAACGATGCGCTTGTGCAGGAACTCGATGGAGCCGACGTCCACACCGCGCGTGGGTTGGCTTGCGATGAACAATCGGAGAGGCCGGGAAAGTTCCCTGGCCATAACCACCTTTTGCTGGTTGCCGCCGGAGAGTGTGCCGGCCGCGGAACCAGCCGAAGGTGTCCGGATATCGAACTCCTCAATCTTGGCTTTCGCGTTCTCCGCCACTTTGGCAGGCTTCATGCTGATGCCGCTCGCAAACGGAGCCTGGTCGTACAGATCCAGTACCAGGTTCTCGGCCACCGAGAAGGGACCCACCAGCCCGTCCACGGTTCGGTCTTCCGGCACGAAGCCGACGCCGGAGCGCAGCACATCCTTGACCGGAAGTCCCAGCAGTTGTTTGCCATCCAGCGTTACCGATCCGGTCACGTGCTCTTGCACGCCGAGGATGGCTTCCGTCAGTTCCGTTTGGCCGTTTCCCTGGACACCGGCGACGGCGAGGATCTCGCCTTGCGCGATGTCGAAGCTGATGCCGTCCACCACATTGGTGCCATTCGCGGCGCGGACCGTGAGGTTTTCCACCACAAACGTGGTTTCTTTCGGCTGCGCAGGAGCCTTGTTCAAGCTCAGGCTCACCGGGCGGCCTACCATCATGGAAGCGAGTTCAGTCGCGGACGCAGTGGGCGGCGCGTCCCCCACTACCTTGCCGCGACGGATCACCGTGATGACGTCTGAGACAGCTTTTACCTCGCGAAGCTTGTGCGAGATAAAAACGATGGACGTTCCGCCTGCTTTGAGCTGGCGCATGATGTCCAGGAGTTCATCCGTTTCCTGCGGCGTCAGCACAGCCGTAGGTTCGTCCAGGATCAGGACCTTGGCTTCGCGGACCAGGGCCTTGATGATCTCGACACGCTGCTGGACTCCCACGGGGAGATCTTCCACCAGGGCATCAGGATCTACGTCAAAGCCGTACCGATCCGAAATTTCCCGGATCTTCTTCCGGGTTTCGTCGATGCTGAGGACACCGCCGAATGTTGTAGGTTCCGCGCCGAGGGCTACATTTTCTGCCACCGTAAAGACGGGGACAAGCATGAAGTGCTGGTGCACCATGCCGATGCCAACGGCCATGGCGTCACCAGGGCCGCGGAAATTGACGGCCTGATCGTCCACCAGGATCTGGCCCGCCGTGGGCTCGTACAGCCCGTAGAGCACGTTCATGAGTGTTGATTTACCGGCACCATTTTCGCCAAGGAGGCAATGGATTTGGCCGGATTCGACCACGAGGTCGATGTCTTGGTTGGCGTAGAAGGTCCCGAAGGCTTTCGAGATCCCCTTCAATTCGAGTTTCACAACTCCCACCGTTCTGTGAGTCCGAGGGACAGCTGAACAGCTCCAAAGCCACGAGCTTTGGGTTCAGCCTAGTCAGGGCAAAAACGCGCCGCCAGTACCGAGGCTCGGTACTGGCGGCGCGTCCAGGAATTGCTTACTTCTTGGGGCTTGCCTTCGACTCGACAACCAGCTTGCCGGAGATGATGTCCGCCTTCAGGGCATCGAGTTCGGACTTGGTCTCGGCAGAAACTGCAGAATCGAGGTCGTGGAACGGAGCGATGGCAACGCCGTCGTTCTCCAACGTGCCAACGTAGGCCGTGTTGCTGAACTTGCCGTCCTTGTCGTCCTTCACTACGGTTTCAACGGCCTCGCCCATCTGCTTCACCACGGAGGTCAGCATGAGGTCCTTGTACTCGGGAGCCGTCAGATAGCCGTCGGAGTCAACCCAGATGAGCTTGACGTCCTTGCCGGCGGCCTTGGCTTCCTTGAGCGCGGCGCCTGCACCCTTGCCCACCGGGCCGGCTACGGGCATGACGATGTCCGCACCCTGGTCCAGAAGGTTGATGGTGACCTGCTTGCCGGTGTCCTGCTTTTCGAAGTCACCGGTGAATGAGCCATCCTGGGTGTTCTTGTCCCAGCCGACAACCTGGACTGACTTGTTCTTGGCCTTGTTGTAGGCCTGGACGCCGTCGTAGAAGCCATCCATGAAGATGGTGACGGTAGGAATCTTGATACCGCCGAAGGTACCCACCTTGCCGGTCTTGGTGGTGGCGGCAGCGGCGTAGCCTGCCAGGTAGGCAGCCTGGGCGGTGTCGTAGACAACAGGCTTCACGTTGGCGATCGGAGCATCGTAGGCGAAGTCGATGATCGCGAAGTGCTTGTCGGTATTCTTCTCAGCAGCAGCCTTGGTGGCATCGCCCAGGAGGAAGCCGACGGTGACCGTAAGGTTGCAACCTGCCGAGACCATGCCGTTCAGGTTGGTCTCGAAGTCGCTGTTTGCCTTGGACTCGGCCGACCGGACCTGGATTCCGAGGTCCGTCTCAGCCTTCTTGAGGCCTTCGAATGAGGACTGGTTGAAGGACTGGTCGTCGAATCCGCCTGAGTCGGAGACGATGCATCCGAGGAAGTCGCTCTTGGTCGCCGCGCCGGATCCGGCGTCGGGAGCCTGGCCGCAACTGGTCAGCAGGAGCGCTGCTGCGCCGAGAGTGGCAACACCGGCCATGGAACCGCGCTTCAGGGTGGCACGCAGTGGTTTCTTCAATTTTCCTCCAGGAAGAAAGTGATTGGCGCTACGACGGATGGTCAATGAGTGTCCGTTTCCTATACCTGAGGCAGAAATTCTGTTTTCACTGATGCTCGCAGCTGCGCCTAAGCGCATTGATGACACCAACACTAGTGGCCTGGAACACACCCGGATAGCACAAAGTACTACTCCTGGTCAGATTGTTGACCTTTTGTTACCAAGCAGTAGCCGGGCGCGCAAGTCACACCCGGCTACCGCCGCGTCACAACCGGACGAGCATCTTTCCGGTGTTGGCACCGTCCAGCAAATCGATGAACGCCTGCGGTGCATTCTCCAGTCCATCAACGATGGTCTCGTCATAGGAGACGCTTCCGTCGGCGAGCCAGCCGGCCATCTTTTGCGCGAACTCGGCAGCGTGCTGGCGCTGGCCGCCCACCAGGAAACCACGCAGGGTCAGCTGCTTGCCAATGGCAACGGCCAGGTTCCTGGGCGCTACTGCGGGCTCGGTGGAGTTGTACTGCGCGATTGCGCCGCACATGGCCACACGGCCGCCAACAGTGAGCGTGGCCAACGCGGCTTCGAGGTGTTCGCCGCCGACGTTATCGAAGTACACATCGATGCCGCGCTCCCCCGCCGCTTCGCGCAGCTGATCGAGCACCGGGGCGTCGTTGTAATTGAACGCAGCGTCAAAGCCGAGCTCCAGCAGGCGGGCCACCTTCTCCGGCGAACCAGCGCTGCCAATGACCCTGGATGCGCCCATCGCCTTGGCAATCTGCCCCACCATGGAGCCAACAGCACCAGCCGCACCGGAGACGAAGACGACGTCGCCTTCCTTGAACTCGGCCACCTTCAGCAAGCCGGCATAGGCGGTCAGGCCGGTCATGCCCAGCGCTCCAAGGAACGCCGACGTCGGGGCAAGCCCGCTGGGCACAGGGGTGGTTGCCGCTGCATCAACCACTGCGTGTTCGCGCCACCCCAGTTGATGCACGACGACGTCACCCACCTTGTGCGCGTCCGACCGGGACGCGATCACCTCACCTACTGCACCGCCGTCGAGGGCTGCGTCGAGGCGGAATGGCGCTGAGTAGGACTTGACGTCGTTCATGCGGCCGCGCATGTAGGGATCCACGGACATGAACTGGTTCTTCACCAGGAGCTGTCCCTCGGCGAGCTCTGGGAGCTGTGCTGCTGCCAGCCGGAAGTTCTCCGGGGCCGGACGGCCAACGGGGCGGGAGGCCAGCTGGATTTCGCGGGTTTCGGTGGCGACGGCGCTCATGCTGCGAACTCCACGAGCTTGAGGTCCACGGCCATGTTGCCGCGGGTTGCGTTGGAGTAGGGGCAGATCTGGTGCGCCTTCTCCATCAGCTGCTCTGCCGTGGAGCGGTCCAGCGCCGGCAGGGCAATCTCGAGCTCGGCAGCCAGGCCATAGCCTTCGCTGTCCGTCAAGGCACCGAAGTGGATCTTGGCAGCAACCGCCGAATCGCTGAGGTCAACGCGTTCCTTGCGGCCCACCAGGCGCAGGGCAGAGTGGAAGCAGGCAGCGTAACCGGCAGCGAAGAGCTGCTCAGGGTTGGTTCCTTCACCGTTGCCACCCAGTTCCACGGGGCTGGCCAGAGCAACGTCCAGTTTGCCATCGTTGGTGCGGGCGTTGCCGTCCCGGCCTTCGCCGGAGGCGAGTGCCTCGGCAGTGTAAAGAGTCTTCATGGTGTTTCCGTTTCTCTTTGGGAATGGATGGCCCGGGATTCTCCGGGAGTCTGTCAGAGTGAGCTGTTCAGGGCCGCGGTGAGCTTGCCGAGACTGGCATGAAGCTGTCCGATTTCCTCGGGCGAAAGCCCGGCAGCGTCCGCGAGGCGCTGTGGCACGGCCTGAGCGCGGTCACTCAGGGCAGTGCCGGCGTCTGTCAGTACGACGTCCACGCGGCGCTCGTCCTCGTCCGAGCGGCGACGCTCCACGAGCCCCAGGCCTTCAAGGCGCTTGAGCAGTGGTGACAATGTGCCGGAGTCGAGGCCCAGTTCTGCGCCCAATTCACGGACACTCCGCGGTTCCTGCTCCCACAGCACCAGCATCACCAGGTACTGCGGGTACGTCAGCCCCAGATCTTCCAGCACGGGGCGGTAGACCGCCGTCGCAGCTTTTGAAGCCGAGTACAGCGCAAAGCAGACCTGGTGGCGGAGGCGGGGTGCATCACTCATGGATAAAACGATAGTGCACAATTCAATTGTGCACAACTCATTCTCGCCGAAAGCACCGGGTGAGTCGCAGTTCAGTCTGTTTTGTGATCTCACAACGGACTGAACTGCGAGTCAGCTGGGTCTACTGGTTGAGGTCCCGGATCGTCCGGAGGGCGGCGGCGGTGAGAACGCGGATGGCGTAGCCCAAGGCGCGCTCGTCCACGATGAAGTCACCACGGTGGAGATCGTATTCCTCGCCACCCGGCGTATGCGTGCCCAGGCGCATCATGGCACCGGGGAGGTCCGCCAGGAACCACGCGAAGTCCTCGCCGCCCATGGACTGCGGGGTGAGGACCACTGCGTTCTCGCCCAGCTCGGCGCGGGCGGAGGCTTCGATAAGGGCCGTCTCATGCTCGGAATTCACCACGGGCGGCACGCCGCGGGTGTGCTCAAGGTGCACGTCCACGCCGTAAGGAGCAGCAACCTGCCTCACAACATCGTCCAGCAGCTCCCCTGCACTATGCCAGGCATCGCGATCCAGGCAGCGCATGGTTCCAGCCATATAGCCGGATCCGGGAATGGCATTCGGCGCCGAGCCGGCCGAAATCTGGCCCCAAACCACTGATACGCCGCTGCGGACGTCCACGCGACGGGAAAGAACCGCCGGGACGTTGATGGCGATCTGCGACAAAGCGAAGACCAGGTCCTCAGTCAGGTGCGGGCGGGAGGTGTGGCCGCCGCGTCCGGAAAGTTCAATCTTGATGGTGTCCGACGCCGACGTAATGGCGCCGATGCGCGTGCCGATCTGACCCACATTGATCCGGGGATCGCAGTGCAGCGCCAGGATGCGCGGCACGCCTTCAAGCACGCCCTGCTCGATGCAGGACAATGCGCCACCGGGCATGGTTTCCTCGGCAGGCTGGAAGATGATCCGGACCGTGCCACCCAGCGGATTGTTCTTGTGCATCCGCTGCAGCGTCAAGGCAATGCCCAGCATGGCCGTGGTGTGGACGTCGTGCCCGCAAGCATGGGTTACGCCATGGTTCTTCGACGCGAACGGCAGGCCGGTTTCCTCAATGATGGGCAGTGCGTCGATGTCTCCGCGAAGGGCTGTGGCAATGGGGCCCTCACCCACGTCAACCGTCAGCCCGGTCTCCTCGAGCCGACGCGGTTTCAGTCCGGCCGCTTCAAGCCGCTCCACCAGCTTGTCCGTGGTGCGGAATTCCTTGAAGGACAACTCCGGGTGCGCATGGAGGTCACGCCGGAATTCGATAAGTCCGGGAAGCAGTTCATCAACCCAAGGACTCACCACGGGAGCAGGCTCGGTTTCAGTCGTGTAATTGCGCACGTCACAACTCTAGCCATGCGTGGCCCCCGAAGAACGAAAGCCACCTCTTGGTTACGCTGCGTTCAGCGGCAGGACAACCAAAGAGGTGGCTCACGGTATAAGAGGAAGTACTAGAGCACGTCCGTATCGCCGCTGGCTTTCAACGCGTCAACGGTGCCTTTCACCAGTTGCGCGTGTTCCTTGGTGGTGACCAGGAGCGCGTCCGGGGTGTCAACGATGACCACGTCCTTGATGCCGATCAGGGCGATCACGCGCTTGGTATCGGAGACCACAACACCACTGGCATTCTCCGCAAACACGCGGGCGCCTTCACCGAGCACCGTCACTTCATCGACGTCGCCGGCGTTGTTGAGGCGGCCGATGGCGGCAAAGTCACCAACGTCGTCCCAGCGGAAGGTGCCAGGTACGACGGCGACATCGCCGGCTGCCGCTGCAGGCTCGGCTACCGCGTAGTCAATGGCAATCTTGGGCAGGGTGGGCCAGACACGTGCTGTCACTTCTGCGCGCTGCGGAGTATCCCAAGCCTCGGCGATCTCCTGCAGGCCGGCAAAGAGCTCCGGTTGGTTGGCTTCAAGGTGCTTGAGCATGAGGGCCACAGGGGCCACGAACATGCCGGCGTTCCAGACGTAGTCGCCGGCCTCCACATACTTGTTGGCAACTTCCTGGCTGGGCTTCTCCACGAACTCCGCTACGGCAAGCGCGTTCGGTGCACCTTCAACGTTCAGGGCTGCGCCGGAGCGGATGTAGCCAAAGCCGGTGGAAGGGTGTGTGGGCTTGATGCCGATAGTGACGATCTTGCCCATGGCAGCGGTATAAATCGCCTCGCGCACAGTTTCCTGGAAGAGGTCGTCGGGGCTGATGACCTGGTCCGCGGCGAAGGAACCCATGATGGTCTCCGGATCCCGGCGATACAGGATGGCAGCGGCCAGACCGATGGCGGCGCCGGAGTCCTTTGGCTCGCTCTCCAGCACCAGCTCGTCATCTCCCACCTCGGGGAGCTGGCGGCATACGGCGGCACGGTGTGCCTCGCCGGTTACTACGAGCACGCGTTCGCCTGCCAAGGGCTCAAGGCGGTCGTAGGTGGCCCTCAACAACGTACTGCCGGAACCGGTCAGGTCGTGGAGGAACTTGGGCGCAGCGGCACGCGAGAGTGGCCACAGCCGGGTGCCCACACCGCCCGCCGGAATAACCGCATGGAAGCGGTTCATGGGCGATTCCGGGTATTTCGCGTCTTCTGTACTCACCGCAACACTTTATCCGACGCAACCGGGAAGCCCCGCAGAACGCCACGCATGTGGTGTTCGTCTCAAGCACTACGCAAAATTGCCTGAATACGGGCAGGAAACATGGAATTAACAAGCAAAGAAGCCAGTCCTAAATTGAATATGCTGTGAGCGAAGCCTAGATTTAGGCGTGAGCTACGAGTGCTCTCGCAGCAGGCGTTCCCCCCGCGTGGATCCCATGCCAGCGCCGCTGTGTTGCAGGAAGGTTTAATCAGTGCCGACAAAACCAGCTGGCACCTTGTACCGCGGCCGTGAAGGCATGTGGTCCTGGGTTGGACACCGTATTACCGGTGTAGTGATCTTTTTCTTCTTGTTGGTCCATGTGCTGGACACCTCATTGGTGCGCGTGTCCCCGGAGGCCTACACGGCCGTTATTGGCGCTTACAAGAACCCCCTCATGGCCCTGGGTGAAACGGGCCTGGTCGCCGCGATCATCTTCCACGCCTTCAACGGCCTGCGTGTGATCGCCATCGACTTCTGGAAGAAGGGCGCGAAGTACCAGCGCCAGATGCTGTGGATCGTGCTTGCGCTGTGGCTGGTCACGTTCGCCGGCTTCGCCATCCGCCACCTTTCCCTCGCGCTGGGAGGCCACTAAGCCATGACAACCATCGAATCTCCGCGCAGCGGAAAAATCAGCAGTGGCAAGATCGCACCGAAGTACAACCGCACGGGCTCAAGCCGCGGCAACTTCGAAATGATCGCCTGGCTCTTCATGCGCCTCTCCGGCATCGTCCTGGTGGTGCTGATCTTCGGCCACCTCTTCGTGAACCTGTTGGTGGGCGAAGGCATCCACGCCATTGACTTCGGCTTCGTTGCCGGCAAGTGGGCCGATCCCTTCTGGCAGTTCTGGGATCTCGCCATGCTCTGGCTTGCCATGCTGCACGGCACCAACGGCGTCCGCACCATCATCAACGACTACGCCGAGAAGGATTCCACGCGCTTCTGGCTCAAGATGGTCCTTTACGCGGCCACCCTGGTCATCATCATCCTGGGCACGCTGGTGATCTTCACCTTCAACCCGTGCCCCGTGGTGGACGGCGTTCAGCTTCCTGGCGGGTTCTGCCCGGCCCCGTAGCGGCCGGGCCACAGCGGCGATGCCGGCTTGATCCGGCACGCCTGACGTAGCGGAGCAGCCTCCGCGACCATCTGAATTTTTGAAAGAGAGAGCATCTGGTATGCAGGTCCATAAGTACGACGTCGTCATTGTCGGTGCAGGTGGCGCCGGCATGCGCGCCGCGATCGAGTCCGGTCAGCGCGCACGCACAGCGGTACTGACCAAGCTCTACCCCACCCGCTCGCACACCGGTGCAGCCCAGGGTGGAATGTGTGCAGCACTGGCCAACGTCGAAGAAGACAACTGGGAATGGCACACCTTTGACACCATCAAGGGTGGCGACTACCTGGTTGACCAGGACGCAGCCGAGGTCATGGCCAAGGAAGCCATTGACGCCGTGCTGGACCTGGAGAAAATGGGTCTGCCGTTCAACCGCACGCCCGAGGGCCGGATCGACCAGCGACGCTTCGGTGGCCACACCCGTGACCACGGCAAGGCACCCGTACGCCGCGCCTGCTATGCAGCCGACCGTACCGGCCACATGATCCTGCAGACGCTGTACCAAAACTGCGTCAAGCACAATGTTGAGTTCTACAACGAGTACTACGTCCTTGACCTGCTGATCGTCGAAGAAGACGCAGTGCGCGAAGACGGTACCCCGTACAAGCAGAAGCGCGTAGCCGGCGTGGTCTCCTACGACCTCGCTTCCGGTGAGCTTCACGTGTTCCAGGCCAAGTCCGTCGTTTTCGCTTCCGGTGGTGCCGGCAAGGTCTTCAAGACCACGTCCAACGCCCACACGCTCACGGGCGACGGCATGGGCATCGCGTTCCGACGCGGTATCCCCCTGGAAGACATGGAGTTCTTCCAGTTCCACCCGACCGGCCTCGCCGGCCTGGGCATCCTCCTGACCGAGGGTGCACGTGGTGAAGGTGCCATCCTGCGTAACTCCGAGGGTGAGCGCTTCATGGAGCGTTACGCCCCCACCATCAAGGACCTCGCACCCCGTGACATCGTGGCCCGCGCCATGGCGAACGAAGTGCGTGAAGGCCGCGGTTGTGGTCCGAACAAGGATTACGTCCTGTTGGACCTGACCCACCTTGAGCCCGCCCACATTGAGGCCAAGCTTCCGGACATCACCGAGTTCGCCCGCACCTACCTTGGTGTGGAACCGTTCACCGATCCTGTCCCCGTTTTCCCCACGGCCCACTACGCCATGGGCGGCATCCCCACCAACATCACCACCGAGGTGCTGCAGGACAACGACACGATCGTGCCGGGCCTCTACGCAGCCGGTGAAGTTGCCTGCGTGTCCGTTCACGGCTCCAACCGCCTGGGTACCAACTCCCTCCTGGACATCAACGTCTTCGGCAAGCGCGCCGGCATCGCCGCTGCGGAGTACTCCAAGACGGCCGACTACGTCGAGCTGCCCGAGGACCCCGAGGCAATGACCCGCGGCATCCTCAATGGCCTCCTCACGGGCAACGGCACCGAGCGCGTTGCGCAGATCCGCAAGGAACTGCAGGACACCATGGATGCCAACATGCAGGTGTTCCGCACCAAGGAATCGCTGGAGCAGGTTCTGAGCGACATCGCTTCCTTCGAAGAGCGGTACAAGAACGTCACGGTCCAGGACAAGGGCAAGCGCTTCAACCTGGATCTCCTGGAAGCAGTGGAGCTGGGCTTCCTGCTGGACATGGCCAAGGTCATGACCGTCGGTGCCCTGCACCGTGAAGAGTCCCGCGGTGGCCACTACCGCGAAGACTTCCCGGACCGCAATGACGAAAAGTTCATGAAGCACTCCATGGCCTACCTGGACAATTCCGTCACCGTCGACTCCTCGGCGGAATCCGTTGCGGGCATCCGTCTGGAGACGAAGCCCGTCATCTTCACCCGTTACGAGCCGATGGAGCGTAAGTACTAATGACGACCGAAATGGCAGAGCCCGCTTCCAAGATCGAGCTCCCGGCAAGCGTTGCCGGCGACGGTGAAATTCCCACATTCCACATCACGCTGCGCGTGCGCCGCTACGATCCGGAAATCTCGGACGAAGCACGCTGGGATGACTACAAGCTGACCATGTATGGCACTGACCGCGTGTTGGACGCCCTCCACAAGGTCAAGTGGGAGATCGACGGCAGCGTTTCCTTCCGCCGCTCCTGCGCGCACGGTGTGTGCGGTTCCGATGCCATGCGCATCAACGGCCGTAACCGCCTCGCCTGCAAGACGCTGCTGAAGGATCTGGATACGTCCAAGCCCATCACTGTGGAACCGATCAAGGGCCTCCCTGTGGAGAAGGACCTGATTGTGGACATGGAACCCTTCTTCCAGTCCTTCCGCGAAGTCATGCCGTTCCTGATCAACAAGGGCCACGAGCCCACCAAGGAACGCCTGCAGTCCGTTGAGGACCGTGAGCGCTTTGACGACACCACCAAGTGCATCCTTTGCGCTGCCTGCACCTCGTCCTGCCCGGTCTTCTGGACCGACGGCCAGTACTTCGGTCCGGCGGCGATCGTCAACGCACACCGCTTCATCTTCGATTCCCGTGATGACGCCGGCGACATGCGCCTTGAGATCCTCAACGACAAAGAAGGCGTGTGGCGTTGCCGCACCACCTTCAACTGCTCGGAAGCATGCCCGCGTGGCATCCAGGTGACCAAGGCAATCGCTGAGGTCAAGCAGGCCATCCTGTCCCGCAAGATCTAGTTCGCCGTTCCTTCAGGAACAGCACGACGACGGCGCCGCTCACCTACGTTGGTGACGGCGCCGTCGTCGTTAATCACTTTCCCTACCGGTCATCTCGACGCAAGGAGACCAGCGTGTCACGCTCCGAAAAGATCAGCTTCACTGGAAGCACCGGCGATTCGCTGGCTGGCATCGTGGACGTTCCCGAGGGTCCGGTGCGGGGCTGGGGCGTGTACTCCCATGGCCTCACACTGGGAAAGGACAGCCCTGCGGCTTCCCGTATCTGCAAGGGCCTGGCTGACCAGGGCGTGGGGATGCTGCGCTTCGACAACCTGGGCTTGGGCGGCTCTGCCGGTGAATGGTCTGCGGGGTCCTTCAGCGTGAAGGTGGCCGACACCATCCTGGCGGCCGGATTCATGCGGGAGCAGGGCCGGGACATCTCCCTGCTGGTGGGCCACTCGTTCGGCGGTGCGGCCGTTCTTGCAGCAGCCCGCGACATTCCCGGGTTGAACGCCGTGGTAACCGTGGGTGCGCCCTACGAACCCAAACACGTTGAGCATATGTTCGACGCTGAAATAGACGACATCCTGCGCGATGGCAGCGCTGTGGTGGACCTTGGAGGGCGGCCCATGGAGGTCCGCCGCCACTTTGTAGAGGATGTGGAACGCGCAGATCTGCGGGACTGCATCCGCACCCTCCACAAGCCGCTGATGGTGATGCACTCCCCCACTGACAACACCGTGGGAATCGACAACGCCAGCGAGATCTTCCGTACTGCCCGGCACCCCCGGAGCTTTATCTCCTTGGAGGGCAGCGAGCACCTCCTCACCGGGAAGGGCCAGGCAGCCCGGGTTGCGCGCATTATCAGTGCCTGGGCAGATCCTTACCTTGAGGTCCGGGACGCCGGTTAAGGGCCCTGCCCGCCACAGCCGGGCAGCAATAGAGCGCGTTCCGGTAGCCCACAACGCGCTCTACTGTGTCCCGGCCGGTACCTACTTGCCGATAGCCGCTTTACTTTCACTCAGCCACTGCTCTGCGGCCTTCTCCGGGCTCAGCCTCTTGAACAGGACCTCGGTGTTGATGCGTGCCGTGATCTCGGAGACTGCCGTCGAACCGGTGGGACCAATGAATGTTGGCGCAAAGTCCATCTTTCCGATCTGGTCGATGTAGGCGGCCTCCACCTTGCCCTGGGGCGTCAACAGATCCTGGATGGCCGTGCGCATGCCGGAGTTACTGGGCACGCCACGGTCGCTCTGGATGATCTTGGCGGCAGCCTCATTGTTGACGAGGAAGCTGACCAGCTTGGCTGCAGCATCCGTGTGCTTGCTGCGGGCGGAGATGGTGTAGAACTGCGATGACTGAAGCCAGATGCCGGGGGTTGGGGTCTCGCCGGGCAGCTTCAGGAGCTTCAACTCCGCCCCGGAAGCCTTGCTCAGCGCCGAGAGCGAGTTGCTCCACGTGAGCATCATCCCGGCCTGCCCCATGCCCATCAGAGTCTGTTCGGTGCTGACGTTGAGCTTTTCCACAGTCTCGGAAGCGCTGGGGGCGGCGCCGGATTCACTGAGTTTCAGCGAGTAGTCGAAGTACGCCTGAACAGTGTCCTTGTCCAGGCCGAGCTGCCCGTCCTGGGTGTAGAGGGACTTGCCGCGCTGGCGGGCGAAAGCGTCCAAGGAGTCATGGGTGAGGACGGTAGCTGTGCCGTAGGTGCCCTTGGGGCTCATGGCGGTGATCTCCTCTGCGATCCTGGCGAACTCATCCCAGGACCACGTGCTGTCATCCGGGAGTGAAACACCGGCAGCTTGGAAGACGGCAGGATTCACGACGATGGCCAGAGCGTTGGCGCCTGTGGAGACTCCGTATTGCTTTCCCTGGACCTGCCCGTTCTCCAGGGCTCCCTGATCCAGCTTGGACAGGTCCAGGGACGCATCGACCTTTGACAAGTCCAGAAGTGCGCCGCGATTGGCGTACTCGGCCGGGTAGGCGCCACCCATGGTGATGACGTCGGGAGCATCGTTCGCTGCCACCTGCGTGGCGAGTTTGTCGAAGTAGCCCGTGATGTCACCGTACTCGGGCTTGACCTTGATGTTGGGGTTCGCTGCCTCGAACTCCTTGATGGCCTTGTTGGTCAACTCGGCACGGTTGGCGTTGCCCCACCAGGAGAACCGGATTTCCACGGGGCCATCTTCAGGCTGGTTGGAGGAGGAGCTGGAGCAGGCTGCTGTGAGGCCAAGGAGGCCAACAGCTGTGACGAATGCGATTGATTTTCGGATACCACGGAGAGATTTACGCGCCATTGGGTAAGCTTCTTTCAGACTCAAGAAAACGGTTCCTGAAACGTATCAAGGCAGTGTATATTCGTCAATAGTTTGCACTATGAACTATTTCCCACAGGAGGAACCACCCATGTCCCAGCCCCTGGAACAGATCCAGATCCGGGATCCATTCGTCCTCACCCTGCCGGAGTCCGGGGAGTATTTGCTGTTCGGCAGCACAGACAAGAACATCTGGTCGGGACCGGCCACTGGTTTCGACTGCTACCGAAGCACCGATCTGGAGACATGGGAGGGGCCGCTCCCCGCCTTCCGCCCCGCAGCGGACTTCTGGAGCAAGGAGCAGTACTGGGCGCCCGAGGTCCACGAATACCAAGGGCGCTACTTCATGTTTGCAACGTTCACAGCGCCTGGTCATGTCCGAGGAACGCAGATTCTCTCTGCAGCCAAGCCCGAGGGCCCCTACGAACCGTGGAGCGCTGGCCCTGTCACTCCCGGCGGCTGGGAGTGCCTGGACGGGACGCTCCACGTAGACAAAGAGGGAACACCCTGGATGGTGTTCTGCCACGAATGGAAGCAAGTACATGACGGCGCCGTGGTGGCCCAGCGCCTCAGCCCCGACTTGAGGGCTGCCGAAGGTGATCCCGTTTTCCTCTTCAGCGCTTCCGAGGCGCCTTGGTCCCGTGCCCTGGACGTCCCTTCCGTCAAGGACCGGGAATTTCCGGTGTACGTCACCGACGGTCCGTTCCTTTTCCGTCTTGCCAGCGGAAAGCTCATCATGCTGTGGTCCAGTTTTGGCGACCATGGCTACGCCATGGGAATCGCGCGCAGCGGATCCGGAACGGTTTTGGGACCATGGATTCAGGAGCCGGAACCACTCTGGAGCACCGATGGCGGCCACGGCATGATCGGCCGGAACCTCGATGGCGGCCTGTTCCTGACACTCCATCAGCCCAACAAAAGCCCCAACGAGCGGGCAGCATTCTTCCCCCTGCGGGAACTCGAGGACACGGTGGTCCTGGGGTCAGAAGGCACTGCGTCAGGGTCCCCCATCGATCGCCAAGCCTTGGTCCAGCGCCATAATGTCCGGCAGCAACATCTCGACCCACGAAGCCCGGTATCCGTGGGCAACGGCGAATTCGCTTTCACCATGGACCTCACCGGGCTGCAGTCTTTGCCTGACGCCTACCCCGTTGGCGCCCGCGACGACCTTCCCCCGGGAACGCTTTTGGGAACCCAGGCCCAATGGGGTTGGCACTCCGTCCCGCCGGAACAGCCTTACGACCTGGCCGGATCCACCGTCCTTTACGCCTCGCCCCGGGGTCCTGTGCCGTATGTAGACATGGTGGGCGAGATCGTCAACGACCGCGAGACAGATACCTCCCAGGCAGAAACCTGGCTCCGGGCCAACTCCCATCGATTGGACCTGGGGCGCATTGGCTTCCACTGGCTGGAGAACGGCACCGAACGGCCCCTCACCACGGCAGACATCGATGACACCGAACAAACGCTCGACCTCTGGACGGGAGTGGTCACCAGCCGCTTCGCAATCGCCGGTCACCCTGTCACGGTCACGACGGCGTGCCACCCCGACCGCGATGAACTCGCCGTCCGCGTTGAGTCGCCGGCGCTTGCTGCCGGTTTGGTGGTGGGCATCGGTTTCCCCTACGGCTCTGAAGCCTGGCATGACGCCGCGGACTGGAACAGCCCGGAAGCGCACACCACCTCCCTCGGCGCGCCCGAGGCATCCGTAACCTACCCCGGCGCGCGGGCCTGGACCACCCACCGCGAACTGGACGAGTCCCGTTATCAGGTGAGGATCACCGGGCAGCAGCTAAGTGTCGAACAGACAGACCAGCACATGCTCCGGATAGAGCCTTCAGGGACAGTCAGCCCCGCCAGTGCCAGCGTGTTGGACTTTTCCGTAGCCTTCCTCTCCACCGGCGACGGTGACTGCCTCCCACGGGGCGACCACAGCGCAGCCGACCCGGCCCCCGACGCGAGGCGCCACGCCGACGGAGGCAGCGGCGTCGTGCTGTCACCAGCGGATGCTGTGGCCGCAGCGTCGGCAGCCTACTGGCCGCGGTTCTGGTCCTCGGGAGGGGCGATCGAGCTTGATACAACCGACGACGCCCGCGCCAAGGAACTGGAACGCAGGATTGTGCTGTCCCAATACCTGACGGCGATCAACTGCTCCGGCTCATTGCCACCGCAGGAGACGGGCCTCGTCTGTAATTCATGGCGTGGCCGCTTCCACTTGGAGATGCACTGGTGGCATGCCGCGCACTTTGCCCAGTGGAACCGGGTGGAACTCCTTCTGCCCTCCTTGCGGTGGTACTCCACGGTTCTGGAAACATCCCGGCAAACCGCCAAGGCCCAGGGTTTCGATGGGGTGCGCTGGCCCAAGCAGGTAGGGCCGGACGGACGTGAGAGTCCAAGTCCCATTGGGACATTTCTGATCTGGCAGCAACCACACCCCATCTATTTGGCGGAGCTTGTGTACAGGGCCAACCCCAGCCAGGCGGTGCTGGAGGAATTCGCGGAGATCGTGTTCGAATCGGCAGCCTTCATGGCCAGCTTTGCGCATCCCACATCGCGCGGTTTCGAGCTGGGCCCGCCCCTGATCCCGGCGCAGGAAAGCTACGGCTCAATCCGGGCCATCGTCACCAACCCAACGTTTGAGCTGGCCTACTGGCAGTGGGCACTGAGGACTGCTGCTGCGTGGCGTGAGCGGCTGGGCCTGGCGCCTGTGGAGGAATGGTCAGAAGTAGCGGAAGGCATGGTGTCGCCCCGCGTCATGGACGGCGTGTACACGGCGATTGACGTGGAACCCTTCACCATCCGCACGGACCACCCTTCCATGTTGTGCGCACTCGGTGTCCTCCCCCAGACTGACCTCATTGATCCGGACATCATGCGTGCCACCCTTTCGGACGTCCTTGCCGACTGGGACTGGGCCAGCACCTGGGGTTGGGACTACCCCGTCATGGCGATGACCGCAGCGCGGCTTGGGGACCCGGAAGCAGCCGTCGATGCGCTCCTTCTGAGCGCTGGCAAGAACACGTTCCTCACCAACGGGCATAACCGGCAGACGGACTCCCTGCCGCTGTATCTGCCTGGCAACGGTGGTTTGTTGGCCGCAGTGGCGCTGATGGCGGCGGGCTGGGACAACGGACCGGAGCGTCACGCCCCGGGCTTTCCTGCACGCTGGACCGTGGCTTGGGAGGGACTGGTGCAGGCACCCTAATTGACTGCGGGGTCAGTTGGCTGCGGGGTCAGTTGGCTGCTGGATCAGCTGGCAGCTGGGTCAGCTGCGGCGGGGTCCCACCGCAGCCCCCACAAGGGCCCCCAATCCGACGCCGATGAGGATGCCCAGGAACGGCGAGTTGAAGATCAACTGGCCGACAATGAGGCCCACCGCCGCCCCGAGGAGACATCCGATCCACAGTTGATTGTTCATGGCGCCTCCCGGGAATGAGAACTGTCAGGTGCGGGGCGCTGCGCGCCGCGAACCTAGGACCTTCTTCCGCGGGGTCTCCCCCGCATCCGTATCGGCCTCACGGATGGCCGACCACGATGCTGATACCAAGTACACCTGGCTCACCAAGTTGAACCAGATCAGGAGGCCGATGATGATGGCAAACGATGCCAGGACGGGATTGGCGCCCGCCCTGGCAAGGAGCTCGGTGCTGAAGAACTGGAGGAGAGTGGTGCCGACGCCCGCCAGGACCACCCCTTCCAGGAGCGCGCGGCGCCCCAGCGTGAGGCCGGAGGCGATACGGAACAGAACTGCCGCCGTCGCACAATTCAACAGCAACGGGACCACGATTTTGATGACTGCGGCCACGGGCGCCGCGGTAGCCTCATCCACTTGTAAGCGCTCAAAGACCCAGTCGGCGGCGGTGCCGAAAACCACCGACGCACCAGCGCTGACAACCAGGATGACGCCCAGCAGCAGGAGCGTACCGGCGTCGATGAGCTTCTGCAGGATGGCGTTGCGAACCAAAGGATCGGCGTTCATGACTCCGCGGAGGCCCTCCCTGATGCTGGCGATCCAGCCCAGGGAAACGAAGACCGTCACAACAGCCGCAATCAGGGCAGTCCACCCAAGACCGGACGGGTTGAGCAGGGATTGCGGATCCACCAATCCTTCGCCGCCATTGACTTGCAGCAGTCCGGGGGCCGCAGCGGCCACGCTGTCGATCACCGCGTCCTGCAGTGCCGGGTTGCCGCCCAGTACGATTCCTGCGATCGCGAAGCCGGTGGTGAGCAAACCGGTGACGGAGAAGAACATGTTGAAGCCGATGCCTGCGCTCAGCAGGGGGCCGTGCTGCCGTGAGTAGTGCTGGAACGCACGCATGGCCCGGTTGGTGTTGAGCCTGGCCATGAAGAGGGCGAAGAACGCACCGGCTTTCTTGGGCAAGGCGTCGCCGGCACGTTTGGCCTGACCCCAGTCTTGCCGCTTGCGGAGAAGCTCCAGCTTGAGCTTGGCCAGCTCAGTTGGCAGCGGAGGAGCGTCCGCCTCTGTGGCGTGAATCCGCTTGCTGTTCTTCGTCAGTATCGCCGCCAAAGTCGAGCTCTTCCCGTAGCTGCCAAATTCCATTGGTGTCGTGCTCGTAAAGTCCCATGCTAACCACTGGGAAGGTCGCCCGGTAATCTCTGAGCACCGTTTCGGCTTCGTCGAGGTTTTCCTGCGCGACGTCGTGCGCCACTGTGACGTGGGGGTGGTACGGGAACGGAAGCATCCGTTCGAGTGGCCCACGTTGAAGTTTCTCGTGCAACTGCACGCATTCCTCAAAGCCTTCTTCGACGTTGACGAACACCACCGGTGAGACGGGCCGGAAGGAACCTGTGCCTGAAATGGTGATGTTGAACGGTTCCTGCGTCCTGGCGACGTCCCGTACGTGCTCCTGGGTTGCGTCCCAGTCCTGGGTTGGCGTGGTGGTGATCAGAGTGATGTGGGCAGGAATCACCTCGGCCATGGGATCCCCGAAGGATGCCCGCCATTCCTGGAGTTCACGGGCGATTTCCGGTGGGAATCCAAGGATGACACCCACGCACATGGCGTCACCGGCACCACAGTCGGCGCCGGTGACAGCCGGCTGGCTGGAATCGTCCGGACCGGCACCACGACGGGCGTCGGTCTTGACGTTGAACTGGCCAGCAGAGCACATGGAGTTAGCGGGCTCCCTGCTCGACGCCTGCGGCTCCGCGGTACGGCAGGAACCCGACCTTGGAGTAGACGTCGGCCAAGGTGGCAGAGGCAATATCGCGGGCCTTGTCCGCCCCGAGGGCCAGGAGCCGGTCCAGCTCCGCCGGATCCGCCAGAAGTTCGTTGGCGCGTTCCCGGATGGGAGCCAGGTGGCCGGAGACCAGGTCCGCGAGGTCAACCTTGAGGTGGCCGTACATCTTGCCCTGGTAGTCCGCCACGATCTTCTCCACCGGTGTGCCGCTGATGGCTGAGTAGATGGTCAGCAGATTGGACACGCCGGGCTTGTTTTCGCGGTCGTAGCGGATCTCAGTCTCGGTATCCGTGACAGCCGATTTGATGCGCTTGGCTACGGTCTTGGGATCATCCAGCAGGTTGATCAGGCCAGCGGGCGACTCCGCCGACTTGGACATTTTGGCCGTGGGGTTCTGGAGATCGTAGATCTTTGCCGATTCCTTCTGGATGAAGGCCTCGGGAACCTGGAAGGTCTCCCCGAACCGGCTGTTGAACCGGTTGGCGAGGTCGCGGCTGAGTTCCACGTGCTGGCGTTGGTCTTCACCTACCGGCACACCGTGCGGCTGGTACAGGAGGATGTCGGCGGCCTGCAGGATGGGGTACGTGAACAGGCCAACGCTGGCGTGGTCCGAACCCTGCTTCTGGGCCTTGTCCTTGAACTGGGTCATCCGGCCCGCTTCACCCATGCCGGTGATGCAGTTCAGGACCCATGCCAGCTGCGCGTGCTCCGGAACCTGCGACTGAACGAACAGGGTGCACTTGTCCACGTCCACGCCACCGGCAATGTACTGGGCCGCGGTGACACGCGTGCGGCGTGCAAGTTCCGCGGGATCCTGCGGGACGGTGATCGCGTGGAGGTCCGGGATGAAGTAGACGGCGTCGTACTCGTCCTGCATCCGGACCCAGTTGACCAGGGCGCCCAGGTAGTTGCCCAAATGCAGGGAGTCGGCGGATGGCTGCATGCCGGACAGGACACGGTGCTTGGCGCCAACGGCCAGCTTGGTGGACGTCACGGGCTTGGGATCGGTCACAGCGGCAGCGGTGCCGGTTTCAGTCGTGGTGGAACTAGTCATGGAGCAATACCTTAAGAAGCTTAGAGCCGGTAGTCGACTACCAGCGGTGCGTGGTCAGAGAAGCGGGTGTCCCACGAAGGCGCCCGGTCCACTACAGCCGAGAATGCGGCAGTTGCGAGACCAGGAGTGGCCAGGTGGTAGTCGATGCGCCAGCCAGTGTCAGTGTCAAAGGCCTTACCGCGCTGGGACCACCAGGTGTAGGGGCCGGCGACATTTCCTGCCAGGCCCCTGTGGACATCCCTCCATCCGATTTCTTCGCCGAGGAAGCGGTCAAAGTACGCACGCTCCTCCGGGAGGAAGCCGGCACGCTTGACGTTGCCCTTCCAGTTCTTGATGTCGAGTTCAGTGTGTCCGACGTTGAGGTCGCCAACTACCAGCGCATGGTCGCTGTGCTTGGCAAGTTCCGGCAGCCGGATGCTCATGGCGTCCAGGAAACGGAATTTGTCGTCCTGCTTGGGGGTTCCCACTTCTCCGGAATGCACGTAGGCGCTGACGACGGAGAGAGTGGCGGGTTCGCCCGCACTGTTCTTGACGGAGAAGTCCGCCTCAACCCAGCGGCCTGACGTATCGAAGTAGTCGTCACCAATGCCTACGCGGGTTGCCGTGGGTTCCTCGCGGGACGCGATGGCCACGCCGGCACGGCCCTTGGCTTCGGCCTCGGAGTGAAGGATGTACCATCCTTCGCCGATCAGCTTCCTGACGATGTCGTCCGGCGCGCGGACTTCCTGCAGGCAGAGAATGTCTACCTCGCGAGGCTCCAGCCATTCCGCCATGCCGTTCTTGTAGGCAGCCCGCAGGCCATTGACGTTTACTGATGCGATGCGAAGGAAGTCCTTCTTCAATGCCGTACTCACCCGGTCCACTCTAGTCGATGATGGTGCCGGCCATGGGCTCGTCCGAGCCGCCGGAGGACTTGATCATGTCCCTTGCGTTGGTTGCTGTAATGGCAATGGTTTCCAGGGCGCGGTTGATGGTGTCCTGGTCCGCCGCTGCGCCCTTGGCCCGTTCCTCGTCAACCACCCGGACCTGCACCTGAACGATCTTGAACGAGTGGTCCAGCTTGAGGTCGCGTACCTCGTCCGCCTGGCTGCGCTCGGCAACCACCCGGGTGCCACCATTGTCCGCCGTGGACGACGACGGCGCGCGGCCGGCTGCTGCGTTGAAGGCATTTTGCGCTTCGGTCAGCTTTGCACCGGCCCGCTGCGCGGCCCTGCGGATGCTCAGCACAACAAAGGTTGCGAGGGCCAGCCAGCCAAACGCAACCACCGCCACGATCCAGCCCACAACATCGTTCTGGTTGGCGGCGAAAATGACGGCCACCAGGAAGGCGATGATGACGACAGTCATCCCCAGGCCGCCAATGCGGAAGCCCTTGAACATGCTTTTGCCAGCGGGGGACGTGGACGGGTGCGGGTCACCGAGAGATTGCATGGCTCAATTGTCTCAAACGTGGAAAGGTGCCCATGCCCGCTTCCACGGACGGCGAACAGGCCTGCCTAGGATCCCGGGCGCGGTTTGGTCCGCCCCTTGACGGGTGAGGTGGATTTACGGTGCAGGAACCGTGCGGCCAGGAGTACCGGCTCCGGCTCCGACGCTCCTTCCATGACCTCGCAAAGCCGCTGGACCAGTGCCGCCGCCGCGGCCGGAATATCCACGTCGAGGGCGGAAATTGGGGGCTTGTGTTGCCGTGAGTGTTCGGAATCCGATCCCGTACAGACCAGGAGATCCCCCGGAATGCGAACCCCTCGCTCTTGCAGTGCCTGGGCTGCGCCACTGGCGTGCCTGCCCGTCAGGCAGAACACCGCACCGGGTAACCCATCGGCCAGGATCCGTCCGCCCACCTCTTGGCCACCCTCCACGCCGTCCCGTTCGGGAACGTGGTAGATCCTTGGCTCAGCTCCGGTTTCCAGGCACCACGCCACATAGGCGGCCTCGCAATCGAAATTCCAGGCATTCCTGTCCGTGCCGCCCACGTAGGCGATGGAACGGGCACCTGCCGCTGCCAGATGGTCCAGGACGGTCCGCGTCGACGCGGCGTCATTATGTGCCACCCAGTTCCGGAAATCGGGGCGGCCCGGGTCGCGATCCCAGGTCACGTAAGGGATTCCCCGTTTCTCCAGCAACGCCACCACGGGGTCGTCCAAATGCGGGGCGAAGACAATGTACCCGTCCAGGGACATGGAGAACGGTGGCAAGGGTCCGCGGCTCAGGTCCGGGACCAGCATCAGGCCAAGGTTCCGGTTGAGCGTCTCCGATGCTGCCGCTCCGGCAAGTTTCATGAAAACGTCCACACCGTTGGGGCCGTAGTTGCCCAGACTGTCCAGGGACCGGAAAACGAGCCCGATCGCATTCATCTTTGAGCTTCGCAGCCCACGCGCCATGGCATCCGCCACATAGCCCATCTCCGCTGCGACGGCACGAACCCGCTCCCGGGTGGCCTGGCTGATGTTGCCTTTGCCATTGAGGGAGTGCGACACCGTGGTGATGGACACTCCGGCCCTGCGGGCGACATCCCAAATGGTGGCTCCGTGCTGAAGTTCGCGGGCCATTGGCTCCCAATCTGTGGTTCCTGGGGATCAGACGTGCGACCACAAGAATAAATCTTCGGAACCAGCTACACAAAAACGTTTTTGTTCCGTACTTTGAGCGTCACAAGTGATCCACATCATTCTGGCGCCATCCGTCCCAAGCGGGCTGGCGCCCTCAAGGAGACCAATGCAGCTTCACCGCCATACTTCCGCCGCGCTCAATCCCCGCGAGCGCGGCCTGGATATCGGCAGCACCTGGAACGCGCAAACACGCAACACCGCAAAGCTCTACGGCGATTTCTTCGCTACCCTCGGCATCGATGCCCGGACGGTGCGCACCATCGCCGAGCAAAGCCACCAGGCCCTGAGCGCCTGGAGCCCCGCGCTCGCCGAAGAAGCGGAGGGATGGGCTGAAGGTGCCGGACTGGAAACCTGGCAGCTGAGTGTGGTCAACTCCCGTACCGAGATTTTGGCTGCCGCCCCGAAGAAGCCCGGCTCTCATGAATGTTCGACGGCGGTTTACGTACCTGCCGGGGCAGCGGCCCCGCAGACCCTGCAAACCTGGGACTGGCACCACCACCTCGCTCCAGAGGGACTGCTGCTGGAGGTGACGCCTTCTCCGGGACGAATCACCAAGACCTTCACGGAGTTCGGGACGCTGGGCAAGATCGGCGTGAACAGCCAGGGCCTTGGCCTGCACTTCAACATCCTGGCTCATCGCAGCGATGACGAGTCCGCCGGCGTGCCCGTCCACGCCATCGCCCGCCGCATCCTCGATGAGGCATCCAGCATCGACGACGCGATCGCCATCGCTTCGTCAGCCAGGGTGAGCGCCTCCACTGTCTACACGGTGTTCACGGCAACCGCTGTGAGCACCACGCGCCGGGCTGTGAGCATCGAGGTTTCCCCCGCCGGCACCGCCGTCGTGGATACCGGCAGTGACGGTTGGCTGCTCCACACGAACCACTTCCTCGATCCGCACTTGGCGCAGGGCGACGCAATCGACGACGGCGCGTTGTCGCCCCAGCGACTGGCCCACCTTGGGCGGGTGCGGACAGAGCTGACCGGTCTGGGCGTCACCGACAGGGCCAAGCAGTTCTGCTCTTCCGAGGGCGCGTCCTCCGTGGTCTGTTTCCATCCCGACGCGTCCGCCCCGCGGCATGAACAGTGGCAGACGCTGCTGACCATCAGCGTCAATGCCAGCGACGGCTCCCTGGACTATGCGGCCGCAAATCCTGCCGACGCCGCTTCCGCAGGTTTCCAAACTTTCTGACATCTTTCCCCAACCACCCGCACCACTACTCAAACGAAAGGCACCTCCATGCCGCCATCCCTTCGGCCCGACGTCGCGCTGGAACCGCAAGCTCCTCAGGCCAAGCGCTCCGTATCCGCACTGCGCACCTTCTTTGTCTCCTGCTTTGGAACCGCATTGGAGTTCTATGACTTCACCATCTACGGCTTGGCCGCCGCGTTGGTGTTCCCGCAAGTCTTCTTTCCCAGCCTGGACCCGCTGACCGGGACATTGGTGGCATTTGCCTCCTTTGGTGCAGGCTTCCTGGCCCGTCCCTTGGGCGGAATAGTCCTGGGTCATTTCGGGGACCGCCTCGGCCGGCGCAAGATCCTGATCCTGACACTCTTGCTCATGGGCAGCAGCACGTTCCTGATCGGCTGCCTCCCCAGCGCGGACTCAATCGGTGCGGCAGCTCCCCTTCTGCTGATTGCTTTGCGCCTGGTCCAGGGGTTCTCTGCCGGCGGCGAATGGGGCGGGGCTGCCCTGGTGGGAATCGAAGCGGCACCTGCAGGCCGACGCGGCTTCTGGGGCAGTTTCACCAGCATGGGCATCGGACTGGGTGTGCTGCTGGGGTCTGGAGTGTTCTCGCTGACCGACGCCGTTGCCGGTGGCGACGTGGCCGGTTTCGCTTGGCGTGTACCGTTCTGGATCGGCGGATTGTTGGTCGTAGCTGGCCTGGTGGCACGTTTGACGCTCCCGCAGGACGAGAGGCCCTCCACTGCGGAAACACCCCGCATTCCACTGCTCGCTGTCATGAAGTCGCACCCCCGCCGGATCCTGATGTCCATCGGCGTCAGCTACGGCTACAACACCTTCACCTATATCGCCACCGTGTTCTTGATGTCGTACGTACTCCAGCACGGCTACACGGGCAGCGAATCGCTGCAGTTCCAGTTATGGGGTGCGGTGGCCAGCGTCATCTCCGCACCCCTTGCCGCGATCCTTTCGGACAAGATCGGGCGCAAACCGGTGATGGTGGGCGGCGCGGCGATGCTCATCATCTACTTCCTGGCGTTCTTCCCTGCCATCGAGACACACACAGGGTGGCTGGCCCTGCTGATGTTCACGTTAGGCGGCGCACTCAACACGGTGCCGCAGGGGCCCCTGCCCGCTTTCCTGAGTGAACAGTTCCCGGCAGCATCCCGCTACTCGGCCATCTCGGCCAGCTACCAGATCGGCTCAGCCCTGGGTGGCGGTACGGCAGCCACCGTGGCCACGGCTTTGCTGATAGCCACCCACGGTGACCCGATCGGCGTCGTGATTTACACCGTCTCCGCACTGGCCGTGATGGGTCTCTGCTCCTGGGGCCTGCGCGACAACGCCAAGCTGACCATGGCCGAGATCGAGACGGCCTAGAGCCGGTCCGGGCTGCGCCGGCCGGTTCCTATTTCAGGAACAGCTGGCGCAGCCTTCCGGTGGTCAGCATGATGCCCAAGGCGATCATCACCACGTAGTACCCCACATGAATGGCAGTTGCCGGACTGAACGAGCCAACGCTGATCTGCCGCAACAACTCCACGCCGTGCCACAGGGGCATGGCCTGGATGAACCACTGGATGACCTGCGGGTAGACGCTCAGCGGGTAGAACGTGGCACTGAACAGGAACATGGGCAGCAGGAAGAAGTTGATCCAGTCCATTTGTTGAAAGGTCTTCATGAAGCTGGTGATACCCATCCCGAAGCTCGCGAAGCCGAACGCGATCAACACCGAGGCGGGAATCACCAGGATGGCCCACCAACTGGTCAGCAACCCCATCACTCCCATGACGGCGGTGAATCCTGTGGCATACAGCAACCCGCGCAGGAGCGCCAGGAAGATCTCGCCAATGGCTACGTCCAGCGGCCCCAGGGAGGTGTAGAGCATCCCTTGGTACAGCTTGGCGAAGTTCATCTTGAAGAAGACATTCCAGGTGGAGTCGTAAATGGCCCCGTTCATGGCAGAGACTGCCAACAGTGCGGGGGCAATGTAGGCCGCGTAGCTGATCTCCTCGCCGCCCGGCCCCTGAACCGTTCCCACAATCGAGCCCATACCCACGCCCATGGCCAGCAGGAACAGCACTGGCTCAAAGAAACCGGACACCATCACCAGCCACGTGCTGGACTTGGCCGCCATGAGCCCACGGCCCACAACAGCCTTCGCGTTACGGGAGTACAAGGAACCGAACTTCCGCTCGCGGGCCATGTCTGTGGCACTGTGGCCACCTGTCAGGACACTCATGAGCCCATCCTTTTGACGAACTGGCGCCGGACAAGCACCCAGCCAACAGTGGCGGTGGCCAGCAGGAACACTACGTGGGTAATGGTCAGCAGTGGATCCTGGTCCATCCCGTAGGTGAACACCCTGCCCAGCTCGGTCCCATGCCACACCGGTGATATCCAGCCGATCCAACGCACCGCGATCGGCAGTGAATCCAGCGGGAAGAACGTCCCCGAGAACAGGAACAGCGGCATCACAACGAACCGTTGAACCAAGGCGAATTGCCCCTTGTCCTGGGTGATGCTTGCGGCATAGGCCATGAGCGGCAAACCAAAGCTCAGCGCGGCCACCGTTGCCACGATGGCAGACACCCAGCCCCACGGGCTCGGTGAAGCACCAAACAAGGCAACCACCACGAAGTAGACCACCGATTGCAAGAGAAACCGCAAGGAGCTGGCCATGATGTGGCCGCTGGCGATCTGCTGCGGAATCAGTGGCGAGGCATGCGGACCGTAGAACACCCGTCGCCACTTGAAGCCGTCCATGATGGGATAGGAGAACTCCCCCGAGGCCGTCATCACCGCAGCGGAGACCAACAGTGCAGGCGCCACGAACTCCAGGTAACTGACACCGCCGAACGCGGACTCGCTGTTGGCATCCACCAGGCTGGCCAGGCCCACGCCCATGGCAAACAGGTACGCCACCGGCTGTCCCACGCTGTACAGGACCACGGACCAGCCGTAATTGCGCATGACACGAAGCACCTGCTCCGCGTAGAAGAAGGCACCCCAACGGCGCGCCCGGGCAGCCGAAACCTCAGGTGAGTGGGCCCGTAACGGAGGCGCCGGCGTCGTGCTTGGATTGTTCGCCTGGTCAGTCAGCTGTCGCCTAATCAACGAGGCTCCTGCCGGTCAGCCGAAGGAACACGTCCTCCAGCGACGAGCGGCGCACCAGCGACGTCATGGGACGCAACCCGCGGGCAGTGACCTGCTCCAGCGCGGCCTCGCCGTCGTGCGCGTAGATGAGCACGCGGTCCGGCAGCGTTTCAAGCCGCTCGCCGATGCCTTGAAGTTCGACGCCGATGGTCGCGTTCCGCTCGGACCCGAACCTGAGCTCGAGTACTTCGCGCGACGAGTGCTCGCGAATCAGGGCAGCCGGTGAGCCCTCGGCCATGATGCGGCCCTTGTCCACCACGATCAGGCGATCGCAGAGCTGCTCGGCTTCGTCCATGTAGTGGGTGGTGAGAATGAGGGTCACGCCGCTTTCCTTCAGCCGGAACAGCCGGTCCCAGAGGATGTGCCGGGCTTGGGGATCGAGGCCCGTGGTGGGCTCGTCGAGAAGCAGGATCCGTGGCTCGTTGATGAGCGACCGCGCAATGGTGAGCCGCCGCTTCATGCCGCCGGAGAGCGCGTCCACTTTGGAATTGGCCTTGTCCGTCAGCTGCGCGAACTCCAGGAGTTCGTCGGCTTTTGGCCGCAGGTAGCTCAGCGGCAGGCCGAAGTAGCGCCCGTAGACGATCAGGTTCTCGCGGACCCTGAGTTCCTCATCCAGGTTGTCCTGCTGCGGGACCACGCCCAGGTGCGCCCTCACTTCGGGGCCATGGGATTCGGGATCCAGGCCCATGATGGTGAGCGCGCCCGAGGTTCGCTGGGAGACGCCACCGATCATCTTCATGGTGGTGGACTTGCCCGCGCCGTTGGGTCCCAGCAGGCCGAAGGACTCCCCTGCCGGTACATCGAAGGAGATGTTGTCCACGGCGGTGAGGTCACCATAGGCTTTGGTGAGGTTCCGCGCGCTGATGACGGTGGGTGGGTTCATGTCACGGCTGGATAGCGACGATTCTGAAGGGTTTGCAGAGCGGATTGCTTCATTGTGCACCCTCAGCAGACTAGTAGCGCCCCCTGACATGTGAAAGGGCTCTTGCAGATATTTTTGCAAGAGCCCTCTCAGTTCGTTGGGGGATGGTTCAGCTGCCGGGCTGCGAGCGCAGTACCTCCAGCCGCTGCCGGAACTCGGTCTCGTCAATCTCGCCGCGCGCGTACCGCTCACGCAGCACCCCCTCGGCGCCCTGGGTTGCGGCCCAGTGGTGGTTGCGGCGCCAGGTACGGCGGCCCACGAAAATAAGTGTCCCGATCACGAGGATCCAGAACAGCGGGAACAATAGGAAGAACGGCCAGGCAGCACCGTCTCCCCACGGACCGTGCGCGGCGACGGCGGCCGGTACCTGTGCCAGCGCACCCCCAAGCGTGGTGGTCTCGCCGACGATTGAAGTCAATGCGGTGAACATGTCAGTGATCCAAACTCTCTCCGCCGGTGCCCGGCGTGAACCGTCTTTCGGCTCTGGTTCGAGTCTGGTCGCGGGCTGCCGGTGACGCGTCCGCCGTCGGGAGTCACCTCGGGGTGGCCATCTACTCCCGGTGGAGTCTCCCCTGTGGCGTCAACTGCTCCAGCCCGGCCTCACCAGTCCGGATTCGTAGGCCAGGACCACCAGTTGCGAGCGGTCGCGGACCATCAGCTTGGTCATGATGCGCGAAACATGGGTCTTGGCCGTCAGCGGCGTGATGAACAGTCGCTCGGCGATTTCTGCGTTGTTCAAGCCCTCCCCTACCAGGGCCAACACTTCGCGTTCGCGCTCCGTGACTTGCTCCAGCTGGACCACCTTGGCCGCAGCCCTGCTCTGCGACGCCAATTGGGCCATGATGCGCCGGGTCACCGACGGCGAAAGCAGCGCGTCGCCGTCGTGCACCACCCGGACGGCCCGGATCAGCTCAGCCGGTTCGGTGTCCTTGACCAGGAAGCCCGCGGCACCGGACCGCACGGCCTCCGCGATGTACTCGTCAAGTTCGAAGGTGGTGAGGATGATGATGCGCGTACCGGCCAGGGTGGGGTCACTGAGGATTTCCCGGGTGGCAGTGAGTCCGTCGTCGTCCGGCATGCGGATATCCATCAGGATGACGTCCGGCTTGTCCCGTGTTGCCAGGCGAACGGCGTCGCGACCAGTGCCGGCCTCTGCCACCACCTCCATGTCTGGTTCAGAGTCCAGGAGCGCGCGGAATCCTGCCCTGATGAGGGTTTGGTCGTCGGCCAGAAGGATGCGGATCATGGCAGGTTTCCTTCTGGTTCTGTGGGCAAGGTTGCTTCGACGCGAAGGCCTGGTTTCAGTTCATGCAGGGTGAGCGTCCCGCCCAAGGCGGCCGCCCTCTCCCGCATCCCCGTGAGGCCGTTGCCGGGGAGCGCCCCGCCCATGCCCGCGCCGTCGTCGTCTATGGCCACGGTGAGCGCCCCCGCGGTTTGGTCAACACGCACGACGGCGGATCGGGCACCTGAGTGCCTCCCGACGTTGGTCAGGGCTTCCTGGATGATCCGGTACGCGGCTTCCTGTTGGGCCGGACCGACGGAGTCCGCGTTCGACAGATCCTGCAGCGTCACTTTCAACCCGCCGAGCTCAGCGTTCTGGATGAGTTCCGGGAGTCTTGCCAATGAAGGCCGCGCTGCCGGGGCCAGCGGAACATCCTCCCGCAGGACTCCCAGGAGTTGGCGGACCTCGGTGAGCGACTCCTTGCTGGCAGCTTTGATGGCCTCCAGGGCAGGTCTGAGCTTGTTCGGATCGTCCGCTCCCACGTGCAAGGCCACTGATGCCTGGACGTTGATCATGGAGAGGGAATGAGCCACCACATCGTGGATGTCCCGGGCCAGCGTCAGACGGTACTCATCGCGTTCGGCCTTCCGGGCTTCCTCGCTGCGGCGTCGGAATTCAGCTATCCGTTCGCTCCGGCGTCGGAATCCCTGCCCTATCAGCACCAGGATGGCTGCCCAGGCGACGCCGGCGGACGCCCGCAGGGGCCAGTTTTCATCGCCCGCCAGGGTGGCGGCCGTGATGACCGCGGCTGCCGCGATTCCGGCCCCCGTCCATGCTTGCCAGCGCAGTCCCGCCGCGGCAGTCAGGACGATGGCCAGCGCCAGGGAGAGCACGATCGGACCCCACGCGTAGCCCAGGGCCAAGTAGGCCCCTGTGGCCGTGAGGGCAACGGGGAGCATTACCTGCGGAGCCCGTCTGCGGAACGCCAAGCCTGCCGGTCCGGCCAGGAGCAACAGGATCGCGAGCCCATCGAGGGGACGCGGTGCGTCCTGATGACTCGCCGAAAAGAGCGTTCCCACTACCTGGATCACAGCTACCGTCATGACGAGGAAGCTGGTGGGAGGGCCGGCGAACCGGCGTGCACCCGGAATTCGCTGGAGTCCAAGTGAACGGGGCTGCATACACCGAGCCTAGCTTTGGAGCGGCTGTTCGTCGTCGGGCTAACGGAGCAGGGCGCCTACTCCCGGAGGAGTAGGCGCCCTGCTGCAGTTCGGAGAACCTAGGCGATGCCTGCCTGGCGTTCAGCGCTCTCCACAACGTTCGCGAGCAGCATGGCGCGGGTCATCGGACCTACGCCGCCCGGGTTCGGGGACAGCCAAGCGGCGACGTCGGCAGCTGCCGGGTCCACATCTCCGGTGACAACCGCCTTACCGTTGCCATCGTCCACGCGGCTGACGCCGACGTCGAGCACTATGGCGCCCGGCTTGAGGTCCTCAGCCTTGATCATGTGCGGCACACCGGCAGCGGCAATCACGACGTCGGCCTGCTTGAGTTCTGCGGGCAGGTCCACCGTTCCGGTGTGGGCCAGGATGACCGTGGCGTTGACTTCCTTGCGGGTCAGCAGGAGGCCAATCGGGCGGCCGATGGTCACGCCGCGGCCAACCACCAGGACTCGCTTGCCCTTGAGCTCAATGTTGTGGCGGCGGAGCAGCTCCACACAGCCCTTGGGTGTGCAGGGCAGCGGGGACTTCATGTCGCCGTTGACGTTGGCCACCAAGCGGCCAAGGTTCATGGGGTGCAGGCCGTCGGCGTCCTTCTCAGGGTCCATGGCTTCCAGAATGACGTCCTGATCGATGTGCTTGGGCAGCGGCAGCTGGACGATGTAGCCGGTGCACTCCGGGTTGTCGTTGAGCTCGCGGACAACCGTGAGGAGGTCTTCCTGGCTGATGTCCTCAGGGAGGTCGCGACGGATGGACTGAATGCCCACCTCGGCGCAGTCCTTGTGCTTGCCGCCGACGTACCAGGTGCTGCCGGGGTCCGAGCCCACCAGGATGGTGCCCAGGCCGGGGACGATTCCCTTGGCGGCCAGGACGGAAACGCGAGTGGTCAGTTCTGCTTTGATGGCTGCGGCGGTGGCCTTGCCGTCGAGGATCTGTGCGGTGGACTGTGTCATTCCATCTGCTCTTTCTGGTGGGTGACCTGTTGGCTCATGCCAACGGGACCCGCCGCCGTAGGTGTGGCGGCGGATCCCGTTAGCTCCGGTTCAATGCCGGGGTGATGCGTTATTTATCCGCTGGGATGCGGATTACCACTGCTCGTGCTGCGGGTACAGCGGGAAGTCAGCGGCGAGCTTGTCCACGCGGGCCTGCAGCGACTCGACGTCTGCCGAGGAACCGGCCTTGAGCGCGGTGGCAATGATCTCGGCAACCTCGGTGAACTCAGCGGCACCGAATCCGCGGGTAGCCAAAGCAGGCGTACCAATGCGGAGGCCGGAGGTGACCATCGGCGGACGGGGGTCGAACGGAACGGAGTTGCGGTTCACGGTGATGCCCACGGAGTGCAGGAGGTCTTCGGCCTGCTGGCCGTCCAGCTGCGAGTTGCGGAGGTCAACCAGGACCAAGTGCACATCGGTGCCGCCGGTGAGGACCGAGACGCCGGCTTCGGCAACGTCGGACTGGTTGAGGCGGTCAGCAATGATCTTGGCACCCTCGAGGACGCGCTCCTGGCGTTCCTTGAACTCTTCACTGCCGGCAATCTTGAAGGCGACGGCCTTGGCGGCGATGACGTGCATGAGCGGCCCGCCCTGCTGGCCCGGGAAAACGCTGGAGTTGAGCTTCTTGGCCCACTCCTGCTTGGCGAGGATCACACCGGAACGGGGACCTGCCAGGGTCTTGTGGACGGTGGAGGTGACGACGTCGGAGTACGGCACCGGGCTCGGGTGCAGCCCGGCTGCAACCAGGCCGGCAAAGTGTGCCATGTCCGTCCAGAGGAGGGCGCCCACTTCATCGGCGATGGAGCGGAAGGCAGCGAAGTCCAGGTGACGCGGGTAGGCGGACCAGCCGGCAATGATGACCTGCGGCTTCTCGGCAATGGCCTGCTCGCGGAGCTTGTCCATGTCGATCCGGAAGTTGTCTTCTTCAACCTGGTAAGCAGCTACGTTGTAGAGCTTGCCGGAGAAGTTCAGCTTCATGCCGTGGGTCAAGTGCCCACCGTGAGCCAGGGACAGGCCCAGGATCTTGTCGCCGGGAGTGATCATGGCCGAAAGTGCTGCAGCGTTGGCCTGCGCACCGGAGTGCGGCTGGACGTTGGCGAACTCAGCGCCGAAGAGTTCCTTGACGCGGTCGATGGCGAGCTGCTCGGCGACGTCAACGTATTCACAACCGCCGTAGTAGCGACGGCCCGGGTAGCCCTCGGCGTACTTGTTGGTCAGGACGGAGCCCTGGGCTTCCATGACGGCGCGGGGTGCGAAGTTTTCGGACGCAATCATTTCGAGGGTGCCGCGCTGGCGGCCGAGTTCCTGGTTGAGGACTGCTGCGATCTCGGGATCGAGTTCGGCAAGCGTCTGGTTGCTGACAGACGCTGAGGTGGTGGTAGTCACGGAGATCTCCTGGCTAGGGAATGGGTGGTGCTACAGGTCAGGCTACCGGCAGCAGCATTCCCGCGTCCCCTTGATGACGGGAGGCATCGGTCACGTGCGTGCAACGGTAAGACATGACCCTCGGCCCAGGCGTACGATCCGTGGTCTTCGTGATTGCCGCTCCCTGGTGGTAGTCCACCCAACGCCAGTTGCGACCCGTTAACAGTACAACAGGGCAGCACAGGTAGGCTTGATCGTGTGACTGACTCCACCGCTTTCGTTGTGACACTCTCCTGCCCCGACCGCCCCGGCATTGTCCACGCGGTAGCCGGAGCCCTCCTCGAGTCCGGCTGCAATATCGCCGACTCCCAGCAGTACGGAAGCCCCAGCACTGGCAACTTTTTCATGCGGGTGGAGGCAACGACGTCGAGCACCCAGGCGGAACTGGCTGCGGCGCTGCGGCCGGTGGCTGAATCCTTCGGGATGACATGGCAGATCAACCCTGTGGGCGAAAAGGTCCGCACCATCATCCTGTGCTCCAAAGACGCGCACTGCCTCAACGATCTGTTGTTCCAACAGCGGACCGGCACCTTGCCAATAGACGTTCCGGCCATCGTGTCCAATCACCGTGACCTTGAGCCGTTGGCGGAGTTCTACGGCATCCCGTTCCACCACATTCCGGTGACCCCCGAAACCAAGCCACAGGCCGAGGCCCAGCTGCTGAAACTGATCGCCGAACACGATGCTGAACTCACCGTCCTGGCACGCTACATGCAGGTGCTCTCCAACGATCTGTGCACGGAGTTGAACGGCAAGGCCATCAACATCCACCACTCTTTCCTTCCCTCCTTCAAGGGCGCCAAGCCGTACCACCAGGCTCACGCCCGAGGTGTGAAGATCATCGGCGCCACCGCCCACTATGTGACGGCCGACCTCGACGAGGGGCCGATCATCGAGCAGGAAGTCATCCGCGTGGACCATGCCCGGACTGCAGCCCAGTTCGTCCAGATGGGCCGCGACGTAGAAGGCCGCACGCTGGCTCAGGCGGTCCAGTGGCACGCCGAACACCGTGTACTTTTGGACGGCACCCGCACCGTGGTGTTCAACTAGCACCGCTTCTATGCTGAGGGTATGCACGGCATCCCCGAGGCCGATCACGAAGCTGATCTGGCGGTTTACTACAACCGCCATGCTGCCGTTCGGAACACCCGCTCCCTGACCCCGCACCGGATTGAATGCCGGGAATGGTTTGTCCGTCTGTTGAAGTCCGAGCACCGTCATTCGTTGGTGGAGCTCGGCTGTGGCACAGGGGTGGAGGGGCTGGAGTTCGTCCGCGCGGGGATTCATTACACCGGCGTTGACCTGTCCTCGGAGAGCGTTCATGTGGCGCGATTGGCCGGACTCGACGCCTCAGTGGCCAGCGGACGGGACCTGCCCTTTACAGCTTCAGTCTTCGACGCCGCCTGGACCATGAGCACCCTTCTGCACGTCCCCAATAGCAGGATTCACGACGTCGTCAGCGAACTTGTGCGGGTCACCGCCCCTGGTGCGCCGATCGCCGTCGGGCTCTGGTCCGGTGACGACGACGAAGTCCTGAACCCTGAAGATCTCGAAGAACCGCGGCGTTTCTTCAGCCGCCGCAGCGACGATACCGTGCGCCGGATCTTTGGCGAACACGGCTCGGTGGAGCACTTCCGGACGTGGCCGGAGGGTGTGGGCGTGGAGTCCGGGCCGGGCGCGGGAAACTGGTCCCAGCATTACCAATTTCTGCTCCTCCGCACCCCCGCACCCAACTGACCCACACCCAACTGAGTAGCAGATCAGGTCGTTCCCAGCGCTGAGAACGACCTGATCTGCGACCTACTTGGGAATAGGCTGGGGCCATGGCTCCCTCTTACACTTTCGCCGGAGACACCCCGGCCATCCATGAAACCGCCTTCGTGGCACCCACTGCGTCCATCATCGGCAAGGCCACGTTGGCCAAGGACTCCAGCGCCTTCTATGGCGTCTCCGTTCGAGCCGATTTAGCCGCGATCAGCGTGGGCGCAGGGTCCAACCTCCAGGACAACGTGGTCCTCCATGCCGACCCCGGCTTTCCTTGCACCGTGGGCGAGCGCGTCTCCGTGGGGCACAGCGCAGTAGTTCACGGCTGCACTGTGGAGGACGACTGCCTCATCGGCATGAGCGCCACCATCCTCAACGGCGCGGTGATCGGATCCGGCTCGCTCGTTGCTGCCGGCGCCGTGGTTCTTGAAGGCACGGTCATACCGCCCCGGTCCCTGGTGGCCGGGGTTCCAGCAAAAGTGCGCCGGGAACTCAGCGATGAGGAGTTTGAGGGCGTCAAGCACAACGCCGCCCACTATAAGGAGCTGGCTGCGGCGCACCGGGAAATGCACGCCTAAAGGACGAATGCGAGGCCCGCTCTGCGGCCTAACCTGAGGGTTTGGGGCGTAGAGCGGGCCTCGCTGTGTATCAGTGGCTTTACAGGCTAACTACTTAGAGTGACAATATAGTCATGACAGTTTCTCATCCTGAGCCACCGGCGTCAGAGGGCGCCGATTGGCCAAGCGATTGGCTGAGGGCGACCCTGGGTTTCTTTGCGCTTCACGCCCTCTCCGCCGGACCCTCCTACGGTTACGCGATCATCAGTGAACTCGAGCGCAACGGTTTCGGCACCGTCAAAGGCGGCACCCTCTACCCACTCCTCACTCGCTACGAGGCTGCCGGCATGGTAACCACCGAATGGCGGGCAGGTGACGGCGGACCGGGCCGAAAGTACTTCGCGTTGACTGACCGCGGGCGTGCCGAAAAGAACCGGCTCAGCGCGGACTGGCTGCGATTCACCGCACTCAGCAACCGATACCTCAGCGACGGACAGCACACGAAGGAGATCACTACATGATGCAGGAAACTACCGACAAAAAATGGTTTGACGAACTCATCCTGGAACTTCGTCTGCGCCAGGTACGTGGGGACGCGATTGGTGACACCGTGGCAAGCGCGCGCGAGCTCCTCAGCGATTCGGGCCAGGGAGCCGAGGAAGCATTCGGGCCGGCCCGAAACTACGCCGCCGCGCTTGAACTACCAACGGCACCACGCAATGAGTGGGTCAAGAAGGCACTCTGGCCATTGCTCTTGAGCCTCTTGGCTTTCCTGCTTTTCAGCCAGGCAGTGGCGTCCTGGGTTAGCTCTGAAGCGATGCTGGTTTCGCCGGCACAGGTAGCCTTCCTGGCCACACCAGCGGTGGCGATGGCCCTCCTGCCGCTATATATCCACGCAGCCATCCGACGCATCTGGGTACTCATCGCCCTTGTTGCAATCTGCGCCATGTCCGGTCTCCTCTCGGCCGTAACGACTCCAGCCACCCAGGCCGACGCATGGCTGGCGTTGGATCCCCTGCCCTGGCTCGTCGGCAGCGCCACAGTCATGGTGCTCCTGTCGATCGCCATCACCATCCGGTCTTGGGGCTACGACGGCGAGTACATCACCGACCCGCGCTCCAACACGACTCCACGCAACGGGACCGGGACGAAGATCCTCACGACGATCATCACCAACTGGATCTTCCCGCTGCTCGCGCTGGCCATGCTCGGGCTCGCACTGGCCCTGCGCTGAACCGGCCCAGCCGCTGGCCACACAACCACGAATGCGAGGCCCGCTCTGCGGCCTAACCTGAGGGTTTGGGGCGTAGAGCGGGCCTCGCAACGTAGCCGGGAAGTTTAGTCCAGGCTGATCGGGCCGAGTTCGTCCAGCAGGTCGCCCGGACCCGGGTTGCCTTCAGCCGATGATCCGCCGAGGTGGTTCACCACTCCCCACACGGCGTTCAGGCCCGTGGTCACAGCACCCTCGGCCCATCCAGCGGTGAAGGACACGTCGTCACCCGCGAGGAAGATTCCGCGCTGGTGTTCCGCCAGCTGGTCCTGCTTGAAGTGCGTGAACAAGCGCTGCTGGTACCGGTAGTGTCCGGGCAGGTTGGCCTTGAACGCGCCCATGAAGTTGGGGTCCGCTTCCCAGGACACCGTGATCGGCTGCCCGATGATGTGGCTTGAAATGTCCACGCCCGGGTAGATCTGCTCCAAGGAGTGCAGCATGAGCTTCACGCGTTCCTCGGCGGTGAGCGCAAGCCATTTCAGGGCGTCGTCGTTCCATGTGTAGGACAGGAGGATCACAGCGGGCTTGTCCGGACCGTCGTCGAGCAAGTACGTTGCCCGGTTCAGGCGGTCGGTGAGGGTCATGGACAAGACCTCGTGGCCGGTCTCAGGATCGATGTCCTTCCAGAACGGCCGGTCCACCATCACGAACGTCTTGGACGACTGCATGTAGTGCGAGCGCTCAATCGCGGTCCACAACTCGGCGGGGAACAGCGCTTCCTCGGTGTGGATGCGCGTGGACAGCAACCAGGACTGGCACGTGGTCACCACGGCTTGGTATGTGGCCTCGCGCCCCCAGTTCTCGCGGACCAGGAGGTCGCCGTTCTCCGCGCGGCGGATGTTGTCCACGGCTCCGCGCGGCGAACCGGAGTGCAGGGAAGCCAACGAGGTGCCTTCAGGCCAATACTTAAGGCCCGACGGCGCGTGGCTCCAAAGTGCCTCGGGGAGCCTTTGCGCTCCTCCCGCAATGGAGCGGTGCTGGTCGTCGGCGTCGGTGTAGACCACGCGGAGGATTTCGAGGATGGAGTTGGGGAAGTCGGTATCCCAACCACCGGTGCCGAAGCCCACTTGGCCGAATGCTTCACGGTGAGCGAAGCCGGCCTCCTTGAAAGACTTGCTGGCTGCGATGAAGCCGTAGAACGTCTGCTCATCCAACTCAGGCAGGAGCGCGTTCCAGAGTTCTTTGATCCGCTTGGTGTCGCGGGCCTTGATGGCCTCCTGCATTTCAGCGAAGGCAGCACCATCGTTAACTGCGGCTTTCCATGCGTCGGCCACTTCGCGGAAGAACTCCGGCAGTTCGTCGGCCGTGGTGGCGTAATGCTTCTTGCCCGCCAGCTCGATGACCGTGCTGGACGTGGCCGGCGCCATGGGGTTGGGGAACTCGTTGGTATCCAGGCCGAGCAGGTCCACGTAGTGGTAGAAGGCCTTGCCGGATACCGGGAACCGCATGCCGCCGAGATCGGCCACCACACCTGGAGCCGAGGGGAAGCTTGCTGTCCGGAGGCGCCCACCGATCTGGTCGGCCTCGTAGATGACCGGTTTGAGACCGAGCTTCATGAGTTCATACGCCGTGACCAGCCCGGACAGGCCGGCACCGATGATGGCCACTTCCGTTCCGTACAGCTCCTCGGGAACAGAGCCCAAACCGTCCGGGTGCGCCAGGTAGTGGTCGTAGCTGAACGGGAAGTCCGGGTTCAGCATGGTGATGGGAGCCTCGTCTGCAGGGGCCTGGCCCTGCGGATCAGCAACGGGAAGTTCAGTGGCGGTGGTCATGAGTTTTCTGCTTTCACAGGTTCCGGGCTCACGGCCCTGGTGGTTAATTCACGGTAGTCCTGCTCGCTGAGCGCGGCTACCTTGGAGTTCCGGCGTCCATAGCCGAAGTAGATGGCGATGCCCACAAGCATCCATACGCCGAAGGTGATCCACGTGTCGGCGCCCAGGTTGAGCATCAGGTAGGCGCACATCAACGTGCCCAGGATCGGCGTGATGGGATACAGCGGGACCCGGAAGCTCCGCTCAAGATCGGGGCGGTTGCGCCGGAGGTAGATGACCGCGACGTTCACCAGTGCGAAAGCGAAGAGCGTGCCGATGCTGGTGGCGTCTGCCAGGGCGCCGAGGGGGACCAAGCCTGCCGTGAGGGCAACAGCGATGCCGATGATGAGTGTCCCGGCCACCGGCGTGCCCGTGCGGCGGGACACACGGCCAAAGACCTTGGGAACCATGCCATCGCGGGACATGGACAGCATGATGCGGGTCTGGCCGTAGAGAACAGTCAGCACAATGCTGGCGATGGCAAGCACAGCACCGACGGAGAAGACCAAAGCGATCCACGGCTGGCCGGTGATCTCGTGGAGGATCTGCACCAGGGCAGCTTCGGTACCGTCGAACCAGTTCCAGGGGCGGGCGCCGATGGCTGCCACGGCAACCAGGACGTAAATGCTGGTGACGATCACCATGGAGAGCATGATGGCCCGGGGCAGGTCGCGCTTGGGGTTCTTGGCTTCTTCGCCGGCGGTGGAGGCGGCATCGAAGCCGATGTAGGAGAAGAAGACGCTCGAGGCTGCGGCGGAAACCCCTGCTGCACCCATGGGCAGGAGCGGCTCGAAGTTTCCTGCGTTGAAGGCGGTGAAGGCCACGGCACAGAAGAAGATGAGGATGCCCACCTTGACGATCACGATGGCTGTGTTGATCCATGCGCTCTCCCGCGCACCGCGCACCAGAAGAATCATGGCCAGCACCACGATGACCATCGCGGGGAGGTTCACCACGCCGCCGTCGCCGGGCGGCTGGCTCACGGCGTCCGGAAGGAACTGTCCAAAGGCCGCCAAGGTCTCATTGACGTACTGCCCCGCACCAACGGCTACCGCGGCCACAGAGACTGCGTATTCCAGCACGAGGCACCACCCACAGATCCAGGCCATGCCCTCGCCCATGGTGGCGTAGGAGTAGGAGTAGCTGGACCCTGCCACGGGGACCAGCCCCGCCATTTCCGCGTAGGACACGGCGGAGAGCAGCGCTGCGAGGCCGGCGATGACAAAGGAGATCCAAATAGCCGGTCCTGCGAGCGGCACGGATTCGCCCAGGATGACAAGGATGCCGGTGCCGAGCGTGGCGCCCACGCTGATCATGGTCAGCTGGAGGACGCCAAAGCTGCGGACCAAAGGCGTACCGCCCTCGCTGCTTCCGGCTTCACTGACCATCTGGCCAATGGGCTTGCGGCGCAAAAGCTGAGCCCCGAGGCTTGGCCTCGTGACGGCCGGCGCCGCTGAATTTTCGGTGTTCACAGGCACAGTCACCCTTGACGTCCCTTCCAAGTAGTTTCGATTTCCCCTCCACAAGACTGGCATGTGAGCCACCTCTCACCGCGGTGCAAAATGACCTATAGTGTTCAACCATGAGACGTAATGCACAATATCAAGCGGCTGCCCCGGCGGCCCTTTCGGGACAGGTCACCGTGGACCTGTCTGCGATTTCAGACAATGTCAAAGCCCTGAAGATGCGCACCGAAGCGCCGCACTTCATGGCCGTGGTGAAGGGCAACGCCTACGGCCATGGGTTGGTGGAAGTGGCCCGCGCCGCAGTGGATGCCGGGGTTGACTGGCTGGGAACAGCCCAGCTCACAGAAGCCCTGGCACTCCGGCAAGCGGGGATCACGGTACCCATCCTTTCCTGGCTGTATCTGGCATCCCAGACGAGTGCCACCATTCTTGAAGCGCTCGAAAACGACGTCGATGTGTCCCTCGGCAGCGTTGGCCAACTGGAGGTGCTGGAAGGCATCGCCGGGCGCCTCGGCCGCCCCGCCGTCGTGCATCTGGAACTGGACAGCGGACTGAGCCGCGGCGGCGCGCGTAAGGAAGATTGGGCTGAACTGGTAGCCCGTGCCCGGCAAGCCGAACTGGACGGAACACTCCGCGTCCGTGGCCTCTGGACCCACCTGGCCTGGGCCGACGTCCCGGCCCACCCAGGCAATGCCGCCGCCGTGGCCGAGTTCGAGGACGCCGTCCGCGAGGCCCACGAAGCCGGGTTGAACCCCGAACTCCGGCACGTGTCCAGCTCCGCGAACATCCTGGACCGCCCCGAATTCCACTTCGACATGGTCCGTGCAGGGCTCGCCATCTACGGCCTCGCCCCCGCTGATCACCTGGATCCTGCGGACTTCGGCCTGCGCCCAGCACTGAGCGTGACTGCGCCGCTGGTCATGGTCAAGAAGGTTCCCGCCGGAACAGGCGTGAGCTACGAACACCAGGCCATCACCTACGAACCCCGGTACCTCGGCCTCATCCCGCTCGGCTATGCGGACGGCATTCCCAAGGGCATCAGTGGCCGCTCCGTGGTGAACATCGGGGGTCGCAGCGTGCCAGTGATCGGCAAGGTATGCATGGACCAGTTCATGGTGGACCTGGGACCGGACGCAGGAGGGATCGACGTCGGCGACACCGCCGTGCTGTTCGGTGACCCGGCGTGTGGGGCGGCGAGCGCCGACGACTGGGGCGCCGCCATTGGCAGCCACGGGGACGAGATCATCAACAGGATTGCGCCCCGGCTCCCCCGGGCCTACGCCACTAGTGCGTACCGGTGCCCCGACTACCAGGAGCCGGCCGCCGCCGGGCAGGGCAATGTCGCCTGAGCCCGCCACCGCCCGCCTGAGTTTCGTCACGCTGGAACAGTTCCTGGAGCAGCTGCCGCCGGAGCTGACCATGATTCACGACGGCGGCAGCGGTGCCTCGCTGCTGCGGTGGGTGGAACCCAGTGAGCTGGAGGATCCCACGCCATACCTGCCGGAGGGTGAGTTTCTCCTGACCGCCGGGCTGCCTTTCCTGGGGAAAGGTGGCTCGGCGGCGAAGGTGGATGCCTACGTCCAACGGCTGGTAGATGCGAAGGTGGCGGCGCTGGGCTTCGGGATCAGGCCCTATTTCGACGCCGTCCCCGACGCCTTGGTGGATGCCTGCCGCCGGCACAACCTCACCTTGTTCGAGGTTCCGGAATCATTGCCCTTCGCGGCGATCGGGCTGGAATTTTCGCAGCTTCTGGAAACGGACAACGCTAGGGTGTTCCGGCAGCTGGCCGACACCAACCGCCAACTCATGCGGGCTGTCCTCTCCCCCAGGCCGGAACACGAACTGCTCGCAGCCCTTGTTCTGCGGGTGCCCGTGTGGGCTGTCCTCGTTGGCGCGGACGGGCGGGTCAGGGCCCGTAGGCACAACGGCGGCGGCAGCAACGGCGTCGAACATTCATTGCTGGGGCCGATGCTTGAGCGGCTGCTGTCCGGCAGCGGGCCTCGCGTGGAGATGGACGGATTTGACCAACCAGGATCGGCGTTGGTGTTCGGGCATCCGCTACGCAGTACCAAAGACGCGAACCTCGGTGCGTTGATCCTCGGCTCGGATGCGCCGCTGTCTCCTGCCCAGAACAACGTAGTTCAGTCGGCCGTGGGGTTGCTGGAGCTGTTGGTGCGGCAGCGGACCAGCGGTTCGCTTGCTCCGAGCCAGTTGGCCACGGCGGTTCTATTGCACCCGGACTCGATAACCTCCGGCGGGACCAAGCATGTCAACGGGCTCAAGGATCTGGTGGCGCAGAGTCTCTCCTCTACCCGCTCGGCACAGATGCGGGTGGTCCAAGGCGTCAGGGTGGACGGCGCTGCCGACGACGGGCCCGTCCGCGAGCTGCTGCAGTGGCGGAGGCTGTTTGACACCAAACTCGTAGAGATCACCGAGTACGGCTTCGCTGCGATCACCCGGCTAAAGGTTGATGACTCCCTGCTGGCCGACGTCGAGAAGCTGGGGTGGCGGCTGGTGATCGGCGAACCGACGGAACTGCTGGGGCTCACTGCGGCATACCAACGGGCGAGTTCACTGCGGAGTCGCGTTGTTACCACCGGCAAGAGCGCACGCGTGGATGAGGTGACGTGGTCTGTTACCGGGCTCCTTGGTCGGGAGGCGGGATCCATGCTGGCGGAACGCCTCCTGGCTCCCGTGCTCTCGCTGGAAGCCGATCGGCGGGACCCACTCCTGAGTGTGCTGCGGGGATGGCTCAGCGAAAATGGCAGCTGGGACGGCTCCGCCAAGCTGCTGGGATTGCACAGGAACAGTGTGCGGCGGCAGATCGGGGTGCTCGGCGAACTGCTGGACATGGACCTCAACCAGGCGCAGGTGCGGGCTGAGCTGTGGTTCGCGTTGCAGTACGTGGACGAGCTGGTGGTTGGCCCCTCCGCCGATGGGACGGACGGCTAGGCGCGGTGATCCCACTCTTCGTAGAGTTCCGGCCGGCGTTCGCGCAGGTACGGGACTTCACTGCGGGCTGCTTTCACGGTTTCCGTGCCGACCTCGGCGAACAGCAGCGTTGGAGACTCCCCCGCTGCCGCGAGCAAGGAACCGTCCGGTCCGGCCACCACGCTGCCGCCCAGGAAGGTGTACACATCCTCATGCCCGCTGTGGTTGGCATACGCAACGTTCAATTGGCTTTCCAGAGCCCTGGCGCGGATAAGAACCTGCGGGACATTATCGAAGCCTGCGGACAGCGCCGTCGGCACCAGCAGAAGTTCTGCACCGCGTGTGGCGGCCGCTCGGACGGCTTCCGGAAACTCGACGTCGTAGCAGATCAGCATTGACGTACGGATTCCGTTGAAGTCCACGACGGCGGGAGGTTCTTGGGCGGCCACGAACGCCTTGTGTTCCTCCGGGCCGAAGAGATGCACCTTCGCGTAGTTCAGGACCTCGTCGCCCTTGGCATTCACGAGGGTGGCGGTGATGTGCCAGGCACTTTCCTGCTTGGCGACGGCGGGGAGGCTGTAGACCAAGCCGATACCGTGCCGGCGGGCGATGTCTGCCAGGCGTTCGCGAAGGTTTGGCAGCGTGGCGGGATCCAGTTCGGCGTGCAGGCGCAGCGGGGCGTATCCCACGGGGAACAATTCCGGAGTCAGGAGCAGGCCGGACCCGGCGTGGGCAGCGCGCTGCGCGGCGTCGTCGATTGTGCGCAGGTTCGCCTCAACGTCCATGACGGAAGCGTTCGCCTGCAGGACTGAGAGCAGCATCATTACCACCTTGGTTTCGCTCAACACCGGACCCATGGCGTCCGGATCTTATTGCATCCAGAGTAGGCAGGCGCGGGACCGTGATGTTAGGGCATTTGGACCCGCAGGCCTCCAAAGTGGGACGCAATGACCGCAGGCCCGGCGGCAGGTGCCCGTTGCGGGGCCCACTCCGCGCGCCAACCACGGGATCTAGGGCGCACACCAGGCCCCACAACAAACGAGACACACGTTGCGGGGCCCACTCTGCGCGCCAACCACGGGATTTACGGCGCACACCAGGCCCCACAACAAACGAGACTCACGTTGCGGGGCCCGCTCTGCGCGCCAACCACGGGTTTTAGGGCGCACACCAGGCCCCACAACGGGTGTGCGGGGCGGTTCTTGCGTTGGAGTATGTCGGACAAGATTGACTCGTTGTGTTCACTTCTTGACTACAACGTTGCTTGTGGGGCAATCTTCTTGTCATGCCCGCTACGCAGCGCTCAACGAAGAGCCACCCAAGAAAACCCGGCTCGCAGTCCGCGCTCCGCCACCTGAATCAACAGCGCATTATCGAATGCCTGTTGAGCGGGCCGTCCACGCAGGCTGAACTTTCCCGGCAGACCGGGCTCTCCACCGCAACGGTGTCCAACATCGTGAAGATCATGCAGGACGCCGGATTGGTCTCAACGGAGCCAACCACCAGCTCCGGCCGCCGGGCAACCAACGTGAGATTGAACAGCAACGGTGCGGTCGCCGTCGGAATCGATTTTGGACGCCGCCACTTACGGGTGGTCCTCGCATCACTTGGCTATCACGTCATTGCCGAGGATTACATCGAATTGCCACTGGGTCATCACGCCGAGGAAGGCATCGCCGCGGCCGTCCGGCTGCTGGAAAAACTACTCCAGGAAAACGGCATTGACCGCACAGCCGTCGTGGGAGCCGGCGCGGGCATTCCTGGCCCCATCGACCGGCGAACGGGCACCGTAGCCCAGGGCGCCATCCTCCCGGAATGGGTGGGCATCGACATCCTGCACCGGCTGGAGGAAGCCCTCAATTGCCCCGTATTCGTTGACAACGACGCGAATCTTGGCGCTTTGTCCGAGGTGACGTGGGGGCCTCACAGCGGAGTCTCCAACCTGATGTTCCTCAAGATCGGCTCGGGCATCGGCGCTGGCCTGATCCTCAACGGCTTTCCCTACTACGGCAACGTGGGCATCACCGGCGAAATTGGCCACGCAACCATCCACGAACACGGACTCGTCTGCCGTTGCGGGAACAGGGGTTGCCTGGAAACGATAGCGTCCACCACCACCATGATCGAGCTGCTGGGCCGTGGCCAGGACACGCTGCTGACACCGCAGGACATCGTCCGGAATTGCCTCGCCGGCGACTCCGCAACCCAGCGTGTGGTGGACGACGCCGGACTGGCTGTGGGACGCGCTTTGGGCAACGTCTCCAACCTGATCAACCCTGAAGTGATCGTTGTTGGTGGTCCCCTCGCCGGCCTCGGAGACCTGCTCCTTGACCCTATCCGCAGGGGCTTGGTGCGTCACGCAGTACCCGTGGTGGGCGAGACAACGCACCTTGCAATGTCCTCGCTCGGCGCACGTGCGGAGGCCCTCGGGGCAGCCGCCCTGGTGTTCCAACATGCGGGTATTACCGGAAGGTAACGAAATCGTTAGCTGGTTCTTGCGTTCAAGTCTTGACGACAAGATAGGTGATCCAGTTTACTTTTTCATCAGACAGCCTCGCCATTGCGGGGCCGACAACGAAGTCATGCATTGGAGGCGTAAGGGCTGATGACATCCCTCGACACGCAAGGTGATCCCATCCTCTTGGAGATGCGCTCGATCACGAAGGAATTCCCCGGCGTGAAGGCCTTGTCGAATGTGAGCCTGCGCGTGATGGCCGGCGAAATCCACGCAATCTGTGGTGAAAACGGTGCCGGCAAATCGACGCTCATGAAGGTCCTGTCCGGCGTTTACGGCTACGGAAGCTACACGGGAGACATCGTGTACATGGCCGAGACGCAGCAGTTCAAGGACATCCGCGCAAGCGAAGCCGCAGGCATCGTGATCATTCACCAGGAACTGGCGCTGATCCCGGAACTGTCCATCATGGAGAACATCTTCCTGGGCAACGAACCCACCAAATGGGGAGTGATTGACTGGGCAGAAGCCCGCAAGCGTTCCCTCGAACTGCTGGCCCGCGTTGGCCTGCGCGAGGATCCCGATACCCCCATCAAGGAGATCGGCGTCGGCAAGCAGCAACTGGTGGAAATCGCCAAAGCGCTGAACAAGTCCGTTCGCCTGCTGATCCTGGACGAGCCCACGGCCGCGCTGAACGAATCGGACTCCCAGCACCTGCTGGACCTGATCCTGGGCCTCAAGGGCAAGGGCATCACCTCAATCATCATTTCCCACAAGCTCAACGAGATCGAACAGATCGCGGACGAGATCACCATCATCCGCGACGGCAAGTCCATCGAGACCCTGAACGTCAAGCGTGATGGCGTGGACGAGGACCGGATTATCAAGGGCATGGTGGGCAGGACACTTGAGTCCCGCTTCCCGGACCACGAGCCGAAGATCGGCGAGGTGTTCTTTGAGGTCAAGGACTGGACAGTGGGCCACCCGCAGATCCAGGACCGCCTGATCTGCAAGGGTTCAAACTTCTATGTACGCCGCGGTGAAATCGTCGGCTTTGCTGGGCTCATGGGCGCAGGGCGAACGGAACTGGCGCGCTCCTTGTTCGGGCACTCCTACGGCCGTTTCATCAAGGGCCAGGTGTACAAGGATGGCAAGCCTGTCAATCTCCGCAGCGTCCGCGCCGCGATCGATGCAGGGCTCGGCTATGTCACCGAGGACCGCAAATCCCTGGGACTGAACCTGCTGGACGACATCAAGACCACCACGGTTTCGGCAGCGCTGAACAAGATCAGCAACTACACGGTGGTGGATACCCGCAAGGAATTCTCCGTGGCGGAGGAATACCGGAAATCCCTGCGGACCAAGACTCCCTCGGTTGAGGAAGGCGTGGCCAAGCTCTCCGGCGGCAACCAGCAAAAGGTGGTGCTGGCCAAGTGGATGTTCACGGATCCCGACCTCCTGATCCTGGACGAGCCCACCCGCGGAATCGACGTCGGCGCCAAGTTCGAGATTTACGGCATCATCCAGAGGCTGGCGAACCAAGGCAAAGGAGTGATTGTCATTTCCTCGGAGCTTCCTGAGCTCCTGGGCCTGTCAGACCGTATCTACACGATTTTTGAAGGCGCCATCACCGGTGTCCTGGACAAGAACGAAGCAAGCCAGGAAAGCCTCATGAAGCTCATGACTTCCGCCCGCAAGACAGCCTGACCGTTGGCCCAGCCTTACCCCTTCCTGACACAAGGACCAAAACAATGAACGCGCTCAAGAAGCTATTTGGTGGCAATACCCGCCAGTTTGGCATGATCTTCGCCCTGGTGGCACTTATCGTCTTCTTCCAGATCTTCACCGGGGGCCGCACGTTGACCCCCGGCAACGTGATCAACCTGTTCAACGGCAACTCCTACATCCTGATCCTGGCCATTGGCATGGTCCTGGTAATCATCGCCGGCCACATCGACCTCTCGGTGGGGTCCGTGGCGGCATTCGTGGGCGTATCGGTAGCCCTCGCCATGCGTGACTGGGGCATCCCCTGGTACATGGGCGTGCTCTTCGGTCTGGTCCTGGGGGCGGTGATCGGTGCCTGGCAAGGCCTATGGACAGCGTATGTGGGCATCCCCGCATTCATCGTGACGTTGGCAGGCATGCTCTTGTTCCGCGGCTTCAACCAGTTCGTGGGCAAGTCCAACACCATCCCGGTCTCCAAGGAGTTCCAGTTCATTGGTTCGGGCTACCTGCCCGAAGTTGGACCGGACACCGGCTTCAACAACCTGACAGTGTTGCTGGGACTGGTAGCCGTGGCGTTCGTGATCATCATGTCCCTGCGTGCACGTGCCAGCAACAAGGCCCTGGGCGCCGACGTTCCGGAACTCTGGGTTGAGGTCACCAAGCTGGTGCTGATCTGCGGCGCAATCCTCTACGCAACGTACCTGTTCGCCACCGGCCGCCCCGGTACTTCCTTCCCCATCCCAGGCTTGATCCTGGCTGTACTGGTTCTCATCTACGGTTTCATCGCTGACAAGACGGTCCTCGGCCGTCACGTCTACGCGGTGGGTGGCAACCGCCACGCAGCCGAACTCTCCGGTGTCCAGTCCAAGAAGGTCAACTTCATGGTCATGATGAACATGTCCATCCTGGCTGGCCTGGCAGGCATGATCTTTGTTGCCCGCTCCACCGCTTCCGGCCCGTTTGACGGCGTCGGTTGGGAACTGGATGCCATTGCCGCCGTGTTCATTGGTGGCGCCGCTGTTACCGGCGGTGTTGGCACCGTGATCGGCTCGATCGTTGGTGGCCTGGTGATGGCCGTCCTCAACAACGGCCTCCAGCTCCTGGGCGTTGGCGCCGACCTTACCCAAATCATCAAGGGCCTGGTGCTCCTGGCAGCTGTCGCCTTCGATGTCTACAACAAGTCCCAGGGCAAGAGGTCCATCACCGGCCTGCTGCTGAAGAATTTCGGCCGGAACAACGAGATCAAGCCGGACGAAACAACCTCCACCAAAGAGGTCATCTCCAAGGAAGCCTGACCGGCCTCCTGACAGACTCGCTCCACCCCACCCACACAGAAAGTGAACCTAAATATGCGAATGTTTGGTAAAGCAGGAAAGGCAGCAGCAGTCGCTGCCATCGCGGCACTGGCGCTGACAGCCTGCGGCCGCACGGACAGCGGCTCAAGCAGCAGCACAGCAGGCGGGGAAGCGTTCCCCAAAGACTCGCTGATCGGCGTCGCACTTCCGCAGAAGACCAGTGAGAACTGGGTTCTGGCGGAGAAGCTGTTCAACGATGGCCTCACCAGCGCCGGCTTCAAGGCCGACGTTCAGTTCGCCAACGGCGGCGTGTCCGAGCAGCAGAACCAGATCAGTGCCATGGTCACCAAGGGTGCCAAGGTCATCATCGTGGGAGCCATCGACGGCGCCCAGCTAGGTACGCAGCTTCAGCAGGCCAAGGAGTCCGGCGCCACCGTCATCGCGTACGACCGTCTGCTTCTCAACACCGAGAACGTGGACTACTACGTGGCGTACGACAACTTCAAGGTTGGTGTCCTCCAGGGCCAGGCCCTGCTGGACGGAATGAAGGCCAAGAAGGCTTCCGGCCCGTACAACATCGAGCTCTTTGCCGGTTCCCCGGATGATGCCAACGCGAAGGTCTTCTTTGACGGCGCCATGAGCGTCCTGAAGCCGAAGATCGACGACGGCACCCTCAAGGTCCTGTCCGGCCAGACCTCGTTCGAGCAGGCAGTTACCCAGGGCTGGAAGGCAGAAAATGCCCAGCGTCGCGCTGATACGCTGCTCACCGGCAGCTACGGCACCGCATCCCTGGACGGCGTCCTGTCCCCGAACGACACCCTGGCCCGCGCAGTGCTGACGTCCGTCAAGGCCGCCGGCAAGCCGCTCCCCGTGGTGACCGGCCAGGACTCTGAAGTTGAGTCCGTGAAGTCGATCATTGCAGGCGAGCAGTACTCCACCATCAACAAGGACACCCGCAAGCTCGTTGAGCACGCCATCACCATGGTGAAGGATCTCCAGGCCGGCAAGGAACTGGAAATCAACGACAAGGACTCCTACAAGAACGGCGTCAAGACCGTCCCTGCGTTCCTCCTGCCTCCGCAGATTGTGACGGCAGAGAACGTGAAGACCGCTTACGTCGACGATCCGGTACTCGGCCCGATCACCAAGTAATACAGCTCCACAGAAAGCCCCGGTCCGCCCTTGGCGGGCCGGGGCTTTCGCTTTTCCCAGAGTCCGCTTGTCTCCGAGTCCGCTGCGGAGGCCCCGCCGCTTTCACAGCCCACGCATAGCTTCGGCTGGTGTGCCGCACAGCAGCGCTCAGCAGTCTTGGATCTGCGGCCCACGTCCAGCGGGCCTAACGAAACATGCAGGTCAAGAGGAGAAACGTGAGCGTCCTTGCCCGAAGCGTAGGCAATGCCTTCCGCAACAAAATCAGAACGGCGGCGGTTGTCGCCGTGCTGGCCGTAGCCATCGGCCTGGCATTGTCCATGCTCGTGGCCAACCAGGCCGTGGGTGCCAAGGTCCAGGAGCTCAATGCTTCCGTGGGCACCACGTTGACGGTGAATCCGGCCGGCGGCCAGGGCTTCGAAGGCGGCGGGGAACCGCTGACGACGGCGGAAGCTGAGACTGCGGCATCGGTGGCCAACGTGACATCTGTGGTTGGTACCAAGGCCCTGCGCCTCCAGACGGCCACCACGGATTCGACCACCGGCACTGGCCAGCAGACGGGTCCCGGAGGCGGCTTCGGTCCGGGCGGGCAGCAGGCCTCGGTCAGCACCAACCTGACGGCCGCCGTCGACGCCGGTACGCTCGGCAACCGCAACAACACGAGCGGCACCACGGGCACCACCGGAACCCAGCCCGCGCGCACGCTCCCGATCACCGCCACGGGCATTGGCGCCGAAGTGGACAGCACGGGCAAGGCACTGGACATCACCAGTGGAACCGGGTTGGGCGATTACACCACGTCGGAAGCCAAGGCACTGGTGGGCACCTCCCTTGCGGAGAAGAACAGCCTGACGGTGGGCTCAACGTTCACCATCCAGGACAAGACGTTCACTGTTGCAGGCATCTTCGACGCCGGCACCACGTTCGGCAACAACGCCGTCTACGTCACACTCCCGGAAGCCCAAACCCTGGCTGAGACCCCCGATGAACTCTCCACCATGATCGTCACGGTCAACAGCATGGAGAACGTGGACAGCACCAAGACCGCCGTCCAGGCTGCGCTCGGCACTGACAAGGCCGACGTCACCCAGGGCCAGCGCAACCTCGAAACCGCTGTCAGCTCGCTGGACAGCGTCAAGAACATCTCGCTGATCGCCTTTATCGCTGCCCTCGCCACCGCAGGCATCATCATTCTGCTCATCATGGTCATGCTGGTCCGCGAGCGCCGCCGTGAGATTGGCGTCCTGAAGGCGATCGGTGCCCGCAACCGCACCATCGGCCTGCAGTTCGTGCTGGAGTCCTTGGTTCTGGTGGCCCTGGGAAGCGTGGTGGGTGCCGTGATTGCTTCACTGGCCAGCGGCGGCATCGCGTCCGCGCTCATCAGTTCGAATACCACCACGACGGCGGCCACCACCACCCAGCGCGGCGGCGGTCTTGCCGGGGCCATGCCAAACGGCGCGGTCCCTGGCGGCGGAATGCCCGGCGGTGGTCAGGGAGGTCCGTTCGGTGGGGCTTCCCAGTTGCTCACCTCCGTGACTGCGAGCGTCTCCCCCGGCGTCCTGGCAGCAGGCATCGCCGCGGTGTTCGCGGTGGCCATCATCGGTGCGTTGGTCCCGGCACTGCTGACCGCCCGCATCCGTCCCATCGAAGTACTCCGAGGAGAATAGCCGTGATTGTAGTCAAGGACCTGGTCCGTCAGTTCAAGTCCGGTGACCGGACCATCAAGCCGGTCAACGGCGTCAGCTTCGAACTCGAAAAGGGTTCGCTGGCGTCCATCGTCGGCAAGAGCGGCAGCGGCAAAAGCACGCTGTTGTCCCTCCTGGGTGCGCTGGACAAACCCACCTCCGGCGACGTCGTCGTGGACGGCGTCAGCCTTGCCGGCCTGCCGGACGGCAAGCTGACTGAGTACCGACGCCGGGACATCGGCTTCGTGTTCCAGCAGTTCAACCTGATCCCCAACCTCAGCGCCGTGGACAACGTGATGCTTCCCATGGAGTTCGCCGGTGTCCGCAAAGCGGCCAGGCTGCAGCGCGCCAAGGAACTGCTGGAGCAGGTGCAACTGGATCCGGAGAAGCACTCCCGGCGGACCAACCGGCTCTCCGGTGGCGAGCAGCAGCGTGTGGCCATTGCGCGGGCGCTGGCCAACGAGCCCAAGCTGATCCTCGCCGATGAGCCCACCGGGAACCTGGATGAACAAACCGGTGAGCACATCATTGAACTGCTCAGCTCACTGAGCAGGGACCACAACACCACCATTCTGGTGGTCACCCACGATCGCAGCCTGGCCCAAAAAACGGAACGCTGCTTCCGCCTTCAGCAGGGCAGGCTTACCGAGGAGGTCAGAACCGGATCGCGTCGATGACCTTGACGCGCACCGCCACGAGCGCGGGAATGGCTCCGGCCAGTGCGCCTACAAGGACGGCGGCACCGAATCCGAGCAGGGCGGCGTCGATGGGGAAGGCCGGGTACTCGGTGAGCCCCGGCGCCACCTTCGATTCGATCCAGGGATTCTTCACCACGGCGACTGCCAGCATGACCCCGGCCAGGCCGGCGACTGCGGTGGCCACCACGGATTCCATCATGACGCCCACGAAGATCCGGCCGGACGTGGCTCCGAAGCTGCGCCGGATGCCGATTTCCCTGACCCGGTACCGCACGGTGACCATGGAGATGTTCAGCATCCCCACGGCTCCGAGCAGCAGCACCAGCCCGGCTACGCCGCCAACCATCCACTGGGCCGGCCCCAAAGGATCGCCCCAGGCGGCGTAGTCCATGCGGTCTGCTTGGGCGTAGAAGCCGGGAAACTGGCCCTGGAGGTCGGCGGTAATGGCTGCTTTGAGGGCATCAGCCTGCTCCTCCCCCACCCACATCTTGAACTCGGACATCTGCGGTTCAATGCCCGTCATGGCCGCTCCCTCCGTGAGGATGAAGGCGGCAGGTGGCGTCTCCGGATAGGCGTCAGGCACGACGCCGATGATTACCGCCGTGGCCGGGCGGTCACCTGGGATGCTCACTGTGGGATGGGTGGTCAGGTTGGGCCTGCCGGCCTGGTTGTAGAAGGCCTCGGAAACCACGACGGCGGGTGCCAGCCTTTGGCCGTCGTCGGCGGCGAACCAGCTTCCTTGCTGGAGCGGGACGCGATGGATGACGCCGTAGCCGATGTCCACGATGGTCATGTTCACGCTGGTTACTCCGCGGGGGAACTGGAATCCCGCCTGCGTCTGGCCCACGTGGGTGGAGGTGGTGATGCCGTAACGCTGCTGGATTCCCTGGTAAGCCTTTTCGAGCTTTGCCGGGTCCGGCATGGTGGGGCCGCCGACATTCAGGGACAACGTAGCCACCCTGCCGCCGTTACGCTCCGACTGGACTTTGATGCCCTCGCGGACCAGGCTGCCGACGCCCACCACAGAAGTCAACGCAGCGACAGACAACGCTACCCCAAGGAGTGCCAGGAGGATCCGGACCTTGTTGATGCGAAGTTCCTGCCACGCCTCCACCAGCGTGGAAACAAAGCCGGTCATGCGCTGACTCCCGTTGTTTCAGTTACTGACATGCGGCTCAGGACACCCGCATCCAGGCGGTAGCAGGCACGGGCCAGCGCCGCCACATTGGTGTCGTGGGTGATGGTTACCAGGGCAGCTGCGGTCTCGGTGGCTACGGTATCCAGCAGGGCCATCACCGACTGGCCGGTCTCCACATCCAGGGCGCCTGTGGGCTCATCGGCAAGGATGAGCCGCGGCCTCCGGACCAGGGCACGGGCAATAGCCACGCGCTGCTGTTCACCGCCGGAGAGCATGGTGGGCATGGTGTGGGCACGCGCGGCGAGGCCTACGCGGTCCAGCATGTCCATGGCGATGTCCCGGCGACGCCAGAATTCCCTGCCCTTGGCGTAAAACAACGGGGTGATCACGTTGTCCAAAGCGCTGCGGCCCGGCAAGAGATTGAACTGCTGGAACACAAAGCCCACGGTGGAACCACGGAGCCGGGCGCGGGCGTTGCTGCTCAGCCGGTCAGCGGACTGCCCCAGAAACTCCATTTCCCCTGATGTAGGAATATCCAACAGACCCAGCAGATTGAGCAGCGTCGATTTGCCGCAACCGGAGCGGCCCACAATGGCTGTGTGGTCGCCGCTGCGCACCTCAAGGTCGATGCCCCGGAGGATATGCAGGTGCTGATCGTCCGGCAGGATGACCGAGCGGGTGACTGACCGCAGGCTGACAAGGGTTTCTTTAGGTTCTTCCATGCCTTCAGCCCGCCGGAGCGAATGCTACCTGGCCCGGACCCATGGGGCCCTGGACGGCCGGTGCGCCCGGCACGAACTCCAGAACCTGCTCACCCTCTGCGAGACCGGAGGTCACTTCAACTACAGAACCATCGTTCAGGCCAAGCTGGACTGTGCGTTGCTCGGGCGCTGCGCCCGCTCCTCCCGGACCGGCGATCCAAACGATCCCATCCTTCACGCTGCCCTTTACCGAGGTCAGGGGAACAGTGACAACATCGGGTGCCACACCGGCGCTGACCGTCATGGTGGCTCCCAGACCGGCGAAGACCTCCGGGCCTGCCGGAATCGCGCAGCTAAGGGTTCCCGTAGGGGTCCCGCCCTCTTCAGGCTGGCTCCCACCCCCTGGACCTGCGAGCGCTGCGCCGACGCCCATGCCTGCACCTCCGCCGGTAGCGGCCAAACCGCCCGAGGTGGTGCCGGCGTCGTCGGATGCGTTGTTCTTAAGCGTTACTTCGGTGCACTGGAACGGTGCCGGGCCACCTACCAAGGCGATTTCCGCCGGTCCGGGCTTACCGAGCAGACGGTATTGCTGGGCCGCGGTGACCGAGCCTGCCACCGTGTACGTACCGGGATCGATCTTGCCCACGGCTTCGCCCACCGTGACCTGCTGGTCAATCAGCGTGGTCAACTGCTGCAAGGTTCCTGCGCTCGGAGCGGTGATGTCGAAGTAGTCGTACACCGGCTTTGGCGTGGTGGGGGTGCCGTCCTTGGAGGCAGGCGCGCTGGTGACCGCGCGTTCCGCCTTGATTTGGAAAAGGGCATCTCCCTTGGCAACGGTGGCGCCTTGCTCCACGAAGATCTTGACGACCTTGCCGGCGGAGGTGCTCCGGACGGTCTGGGCGGCGTCACTCTGAACGGTGCCCTTTATTTGCACGGTGTTGGTGACGGTGGCACGTGTGGCCGGGACCACCGGGATGTCCACTTGGGCCAGCGGTGCTGGCTCTGCGGCCGACGATTCGAGGCCATCTACAAAGGCGATCTTGACCAGGGCCACTGCGATAATCGCGAAAACCAACAACCAGGCAACCGGCAAAATGACGCGCCGAAAAGTACCCATCCCTGCTCCATTTCGGTAACTCCCCACAGAACCTCTGCGAGGGATGATGGCCTAAGCCTAGGCGAGGATTTTCGCTGTGCCGGGCATTCGTATGACTTGACAGGGCAGGGTTGACGCTGTTCCGCGGCGGGAGCAATCTGTGAGCAGGGGCAGGAGGTGGCGGGCGTGTCCGCTCACAAGAAAAAAGGGAAAAGGACTCCCTGGCATCGACGCGGCAAGACGTGGATCATTACCGCGGGGGCCATCGCGGCAGCCCTCATCAGCATCATCGCCCTCTGGGACCGGATCATTCCGCCCAATACCGAAGATGTTGCCACCATCGAATCGCTGACCATCGTCAAGCAAACCTCGCTTGCGGCCTTTGCCCCGGCGGACTTGGGCAAGGACCTCACCCTCAGTCCGGCCGCAGCAGCCGTCCATGAGCGGTATTCAGTGAATCTTGCCGCGTCTGCCGGAAGCAAGAAGCCGACGCCCACCACAGTTCCGCCAACCACCACGTCCTCCCCAGCGACGTCTACGGCGACCGTCACCCCCACCATTCCCACGACTCCTGCGACAACTTCCGCCAACCAGAGCACGTCCACGGGCACGTCCACGGGCACGCCCACCGGCACGTCCACCGGCTCGCCCACCGCGGCACACAAGATCACCTCCCGTCCGCCGGAGGAGTATCGCACCGCTGTCAAGGAACAGAAAGTGTTGGAGGGATACGTTCCCGGAGCCCTCATAGTTCTTCCCGCGCTCCTGCCGCCGGTGACCGTCAATGAGGCTGGTGAACTCCTTCCACCGGCCCAGGTGGCAGCAGAACTGGTCAAGGCTCTGGAGGAAGTGCTGGTCATCGACGGCACTCAGGGCAAGGACCCGCTCGGGTGGACTGTAGCGGTCAAGCTGGACCTTGAGGGCCTGGCCCACGTCCCGATGCTGCTCACGTGGTCACTGGATGGCGTTGACGTGTCCGAAAGTTGGAAGGCCGAAAACCTCGCCTACAGAATCCTGGCCACCACGAACCATGACGCCGGGGTCGCGGAAATTTGGATACCGGACCTCGGCAAGCCTGGCGCCTACAACGTCAATGTCAGGCTGACGTTCGAATCGACAGGAACGTTGGCTGACTTGGAGCAGCTGCAACTTCCCAGCTAGCGGCGGCCGGAATGAGAGGATAAAGCGCATGACCCTCCCTATCGCCAAGCCGTGGCTTTTCTCGCAAACCAACCAGGATCCCCGGGCAGCTACGGGCCGGCGTTTGACGTGGGGCGTCGTCTCCACGGGCAACATCGCCAGCAGCGTTTCGCAGGACCTGTCCTTGCTGGAAGACGCCGAGCTGTACGCCGTAAGTTCCCGGACCCAGGCTGCCGCGGATGCGTTCGCCGCTTCGCTTGGCTTCGCCAAGGGATACGGGGACGACGGCGAGGTGCCCGGCTACCAGCGCATGTTCGACGATCCCGCGGTGGACGTGATTTACGTGGCAACTCCCCATGCCCAGCACTTCCAGATCGCATCGGCCGCCTTGCGTGCCGGCAAGCACGTGCTCTGTGAGAAGGCGTTGACCATCAACGCCCGTGAAGCCACCGAGCTGGTGAAACTGGCCAAGGACAACAAGGTGTTCTTCATGGAGGCCGTGTGGAGCCGCTTCCTGCCCAGCATGCAGCGGGCCTTTGCGATTGCCGCGTCCGGGGAGCTCGGCGGGATCCAGTGGGTCAGCGCCGACCTCGGCTTCCCGGCACCGTACGATCCCTCTGCGCGGATCTGGGCTGTGAATGACGGCGGCGGCGCACTCCTGGACCTCACTGTCTACCCGTTGTTGTGGCCTTTGGGAACGTTGGGATTCCCGCAGTCAGTCACGGCGATCGGCACCCTGAACGAGGACGGCGTGGACACTCAGAACGCACTGACGCTTGGCTACGCCAACGGTGCCCAAGCACAGCTGACGTCCTCCCTCATGGCGCACGGACCGAGGACCGCTACGGTTGCCGGTGGGCTGGGTTTCCTGCAGACCGTGGGTTCAGTAAACAACCCCCGCGAGCTGATGATCCGGGTTGGCTGGGACGAGCCGCGCCACGAACGCTTCGAGGTGGTGGGCATCGGCTACACCTTCGAGCTCCGCGAGGTGACGCGCTGCGTACAGCAGGGCCTCACAGAAAGCCCTGTCATGCCCTTGGAGGACTCCGTCAACGTCATGCGCTTGTTCGATGGCGTGCGGTCCCAGCTGGGCATCCGGTACCCCAACGATGCCCGGTGAGTTGAAGACTCGGCTAGTGTACGCTCGGCGGGTTGACCCGGCCGGGCGCGTGCCGCCGTCGTGAGTTAACCCAGCTGCGTTAACGCCCCTGGCGGGCCGGTTGCCGCGCAAGTTTCCGGTCCAGCGACAGCGCGCCAGGACCCAGGAACACGAAGGCCACGGAGATGGCTGCGTAGATGATCAGGAGCTCGGCCGTGACGCCCGCCTTGTCCGTGAGCAGGGGCTTGCCCGCTTCCGTCACGAACCAGATCCCGGCGAACATGATCGCCGCCAGGAAACCGGCCACGCGGGTCAGGGCACCAAGGACCAGCAGCAGGCCGAGGCCCAGTTCACCGGCGATCACCAGCCACGCGACGACCTCGGGCTTTTGCACGCCCATGGCAGCAACCGAGGCGGAGAACGCAGCATGACCGGCCATGAGCTTCTGGAAGCCGTGAACCATGATGAGCGCGCCAAACACCACGCGCAGGATGGTGACGCCGCGGGCGGAGGACTTGGGAGACGGGTGAAGGAATTTCACGGGTTCCAATCTTCCATGTCCGCGTCCCCACAGCCAACCCGGCGGGTGCTTTAGGAAATCAAGGCGGGAATGTCCTTCACACCGTCCAGGATGTGGTGGTGCGGGTGTGCGGCAAGGTCTTCGCGGCCCAGCTTGCCCGTCAGGACACCGACGGCCGTGACGCCGGCGTTGGTGGCGGCGGCGAGATCGTTCACGGTGTCGCCTGCAGCAATCACGGCACGGACATCCTGGACGCCTGTCAGCTCCATGGCCCGGTGGATCATATGGGGCGCGGGGCGGCCCGCGGCTACTTCATCGGAACACACGACGGCGTCCAGCAAGTCGTCGTCGCCGACGCTCCAGCCCAGCCGCTTCAGAAGGGGAACGGCGACGTCGCGTGAGAAGCCGGTGGTCAGCGCTACCTTGATGCCTTGGTTGCGGAGTGCGCGGAACGCGTCTTCCACGCCTTCCAAGGCGATCGGCGGGTTGGCGTCGTAGAACTCCACCAGCAACTCCTTGAACCGGACGAAGGCGGCAGCCACAACTTCCGGGGTAGCCGCTCCCCCACCGGCTTCAATCAGGGCCGTGATGGCCTCCACCTTGTCAGCACCCATCCATTCCTGCACGGCTTCCGGGGTAGTGGCTGCGCCGGTCTCTTCAACGCAGCGGGCCAGGGCAACGTAGACGTCGCCGTGTTCGTCGATGGTGGTTCCGGCCATATCGCAGGCAACAAGCTTGATCATGGGGTGGCTCCTTCGGTGTGGATGCGGACCAGGGCGGCCCTGCGTTCCACGGTGTTGTCGATGGTGAAGTTTGTGAGCGCCGGCAGGTAGCGGTCCTCGGAGTATTCGAGGGGCTGGCCATCGCCGGAGCGTGTGATGCGGCGTTCCCGCAGCAGCGGAATGCCTTCAGGCTGTTCCAGGAGTTCGGCGTCCTCGTCGCTGGCCGCCACGGCGTCGATGGTGTGCCGTGCGCTGTGCAGGTCCACGCCCTGGTCCTTGAGGAACGCGAAGATGGACCCGGAGTCAGTGTCGAAGTCGAACAGTTTCCGGCCCACCTCCAGGATGAACGTGGTGCGTTCGATCATGGCCGGGGCTTGATCCAGGTAGCGGACACGCAAGACCTCCACCACGGTGGTTCCCGGCATCAGTCCAAGGGCCTCGGCGGCTTCCGGACTGGCTTCGCGGCGCGCCACTTCCAGGGTCCGTTGGCCGGGCTTCTTGCCGATGCCGGTGGCCCATTCCGTGAAGGAGTTGAACGTGGAGAACGACTGTGACGGCACGGACGATCGGACCATGGGAGGACGGCCCCGGCCGCCGGTTACCGCGCCTTCCGAACGGAGGAACGCCAAGGCTTGGCGGATGGGGCCGCGCGATGTGCCGAACTCCCTGCACAGATCCGCCTCGCTGGGCAGCTGATAGCCCGGCGGCCATTCGCCGTCAGTGATGCGGCGCATGAATTCCTCGCTCAGCCTGACATGGAGGGGTGCGTTCTGCTGTGTGCTCACCAGTTGATAATACAAGTCACCTCTGGCGAAAACACCGGTTTTGAGAGGCCACAGATGAACTTGGAGTGAACTCAAATGAACAGACGTTAAATTCAGATTAACTTGTATATACAAGTGCCAATCTGGCTTGATCCAGCGGGTTTTCGCCGCCAAGGTCAATGGTGTGAACAACGCAAGAACCTCCCCCACACCGTTCAACAGCAGCGCCGGCCAGTCCACCGACATCGTGATTGTCGGCGCTGGCATCGTTGGCTTGGCACATGCCGCGCACGCTGTTGCCAATGGTCTGACCGTCACCGTCATTGACCGCGACCACCACGCCGCAGGCGCCTCCGTCCGCAACTTTGGCCACTGCTGCATCACCGCCCAGTCCGGTGAACTGTACGAGCTCGCGCTGACCTCCCGGAAGTACTGGCTCGAGTTCGCCGAACAGGCCGGCTTTTGGGCTTCGGAGGCCGGAGCCGTAGTCCTGGCCCGCACGGAAGCCGAAATGAACGTCCTGCGCGAACTCTCCGCAGTCCGCGAGCCGGGCCAAGTGGAACTGCTCTCCCCCGCCGGGACCCGGAACCGCTTGGGTGCCGCCGTCTCCGGTGCAGACAAAACGCACGACGACGGCACTCACCACGGCGCATGGCCCGGCCTCGTAGGTGGCGCCTTCCTCCGGGACGACCTCCGCGTCGATCCCCGCACCACAGTGGCGAAGTTAGCCGAATGGCTCAGCCGGCAGCCCGGCGTCGAACTTCACTGGAACACTGCAGCGCTGGGCTTCGCGCAGGACAGCCAGGGCGTGACTGTCCAGACGTCGCGCGGAGAGCTTCATGCCGGGCAGGTGTTCGTGTGCGTCGGCCATGACGTGGACTACTTGTTCCCGGACCTTGCTGCTGAGCACCGGATCCAGCGTTGTGCATTGCAGATGTCATTGGCCGCCAAACCGTCGGGCGTCGAGTTCGCTCCGGCTGTCCTCACCGCAACGTCCATGCTCCGGTACCCGGCGTTCACTGATATGCCTGCCGCTGCCGCGCTCCGCTCCGAGGTGCTGGAGAACCAGCCCGAGCTGCTGGAGATCGGCGCCAACGTCATGTTCACCCAGCGCCCCGACGGCACCGTGATCCTGGGCGACTCGCACCACTACCACCGCACGGCCGATCCGTTCCTGGACGAGTCCGTGACCACCGCGCTCAACACCGAAATCTCGGGCCGGATTGGCACGCAGTTGGAGATCATCCAGCGCTGGCAAGGCGTCTATGCGTCTTCTGATGTGGCACCGATCCTGGTCCGCGAGATCCAGCCCGGCGTCACGGTGGTGTCCGTGACCTCCGGCGTTGGTATGACCCTGTCCTTCGGCTTGGCACACCGCAACGTGTCGCACCTGTACTGATTTCCCCTTCTCCCCTCCCTCCCTTCGCATAAGGATCCCCATGAAAACCTCGCTCTTCACCGGTTCTGCGCTTGCCCTTGCCACTGCCCTGGCGCTGACGGCCTGTGGCGGCTCGGCACAGTCCTCCCCCGAAGCCACGAGTGCTACCTGCCCCAATGGCGAGATCAAGTTCGGCATTGAGCCCTACGAGGACCCGGCCAAACTCAAGCCCGCCTACGACGTCCTGGCCGCGGCGCTCTCCAAGAAGCTTCAATGCCCGGTCAGCGTGCAGGTGGTTGAGGACTACGCCGCCGAGGTCCTGGCCATGCGCAACGGCAAGCTGGATCTGGGCCAGTTCGGCCCGCTGGGCTATGTGTTTGCTGATGCCAAGGCCGGTGCCGAGCCGCTGGTTTCCTTCGGCACTGCCGACAAGGAACTCAGCACATACACCGCCGGGATCTGGGTTCCCAAGGACAGCGCGATTCAGGCCATTGGCGATCTCAAGGGCGAATCGCTGGCGTTGGGAAGCGTCGGTTCCACCTCGGGTGATGTCCTTCCCCGCTTCGGCCTCCGTGAAGCAGGCATCGCCGACGCCGACCTCAAGATGGACTACACCGGCGGCCACCCCGAAGCCTTGTTGGCCTTGACCAACGGCAAGGTGGACGCTGCCGAGATCAACTCCCAGACGCTGGCCACAGCAATCGCAGCAGGCACCTTCGCCAAGGACGACTTCCGCCAGGTCTGGACCTCCGAGCCCATCCCCAATGATCCGATCACTGTGCGCGGCGACGCCGATCCCGCCTTCAAGAAAGCTGTCCAGGATGCATTCCTGAGTCTCGATCCCGCTGACGTCGCCAAGGTGGGCGAGTTCCTGGACGTCACCCCTCCAGGCCCGCTGCTGGAGGTCACCAAGGACAACTACACGCCGCTGTTCGAACTCGCCGATACCATGGGCCTCACCGAGAAGGACCTGTAATGCTGCTCTCCGTCCAGGGCTTACGCAAGTCCTTCAGTGGCCGGACCGTCCTTCAGGGAGTGGACTTCTCCGTAGCCGCGGGTGAGCTTGTTGCCTTCCTCGGCGCCAACGGCTCGGGCAAGTCCACCACGCTGCGCTGCGTCATGGGCATCACCGCCCCGGATTCGGGCAGCATCAGCATTGATGGGGCGGCGCTGGATTCCCTGCAAGGCCGTGAGCTGCAACAGGCCCGGCAACGGATGGCCATGATCTTCCAGAAGATTCATCTGGTTCCCCGCCGCACTGCTCTGGACAATGTCTGCGCCGGTGCCCTCGCCCGCATCCCCACGGCCCGGTCCCTCACGCCGATGCTGTTCCCTGCGGACGTGCAGCAGGAAGCCCTCGACTGCCTGGACCGCGTTGGTTTGGCAGACCGTGCTTTCGATCGCGTCGGCCGTCTCTCCGGCGGACAGCAGCAGCGCGTGGCCGTAGCCCGGGCGCTGTGCCAGCGCGCCGACGTCGTACTGGCCGATGAGCCCGTCTCAGCCCTGGACCCGCATGCGGCCGAGCAAGTCATGGCACTGCTGCGCGAACTCGCCCATTCGGAAGGCCTGGCGGTGGCTGCGGTGCTGCACCAGCCCGATCTTGCTCTGCGGTACGCGGACAGGTCCATCGGGCTGCTTCAGGGCTCCATGACCTTCGACCTCCCCTCCACAGAAGTCACCGCCCAGCACCTCGACACTCTGTACGCCCCGGACAGGAACATTGCAGCATGACACCCCAGACCCTGACCCCAGCCGTCGCACGCAGGGACACAACCGCAAAAAGCCGCGTGGCACTTGTCCGCCCCAAGAAGCCGCTGCGGTGGATCACGACGACGGCAGTGGCTGCCGCCGTCGTCGGCCTTCACGCCGTGGCCATCGAAGGCACGGACTTCAAACCCGAACTGCTCGTCGACGGTTGGAAGGGCATGGCTGCATTTATCGGTGATGCCTTCCCACCGGACCTCAGCTGGGAGAAGACCATCCGGCCTGGGTTGGAAGCCACCCTGGTGACCCTGTGGATTGGCCTGTTGGGGACCACGCTGTCCGTGCCGTTCGCCCTGTTGCTCGCGGCGCTGGCAGCGGAGAACACCAGCCCGCACCGTTTGGTTTATCAGGTGGCGCGTTCTGTCTTGTCGTTTTTCCGGGCCGTGCCGGACATCGTGTTCGCACTGATCTTCGTCACCGCCGTGGGACTTGGACCGTTCGCGGGCGTGCTCGCGCTGATCTGCCACAACACCGGTGTGATGGGCAAACTCTGGGCCGAGTCGATGGAGGAGATCGATGCCGGACCGCAGGAGGCACTCCGGACTGCGGGCGCAAACAGGATCCAGCAGGTAGCCAATGCCACGCTGCCCATGGTGGTCCCTCAATTCGTGGGCCTGCTGCTCTACCGCTTCGACGTCAATGTGCGCTCGTCTCTGGTCCTGGGCCTGGTGGGAGCCGGTGGCATCGGGCTCTTGATCAACCAGTCCATCAAGTCGTTCCAGTTCGACTCCATGCTGACGCACATCCTGATAGTGCTGGTGCTGATCATCGTGGTGGACCAGTTCTCCGCGTGGATTCGACGGCGCCTGGCTGCGTAACCCGGACTGGCGGACCCAACCAGTTTGGTGAATGGGGGCAGAATGGGAGGTGGCCCTGTTTCGGGGGTCGCTTTTTACGAGGGTCACGGTGGACGGAGCAGGCATGCAGGTTGACGTTGTAGTTGTTGGCGGAGGAGCCATGGGATCGGCTGCCGCCTGGCAACTGGCCCGGTCCGGCCGCTCCGTGGTCCTGCTGGAGCAGTTCGAGGCAGGCCACCACATCGGCGCTTCGCACGGCGCCACCCGCAACTTCAACACCGCGTACGCGGAGGCCGACTACCTTGACCTCCTGGCTGAGTCCAAGACGCTGTGGGACGAACTCGCGGCCGAGAACGGTGCGCCGCTCCTGGACTTGGTGGGGCTGGCCAACCACGGCAACGTCCCCCGCCTTCGAGAGGTCCGGGAAGCGCACGAGGCACGGGGCATCGAGAGCTACTTCATTTCGGCCGACGAAGCCGCCAACCGCTGGCAAGGCATGAACTTTGCCACCGACGTCCTGTTTGTTCCAGGCTCCGGCCGGATCCGCTCAGCTGATGCTTTGGTGGCACTCCGTAAGTCTGCGGAGTCGCACGGCGCCATCTTCAAATACTCCACGCCGGTCCGGGACATCCGCATCGATGGCGCTGAATCGGTAGTTGTGGTGACGGAGGAAACCGAATACACGGCGAACCGTGTGGTGGTGACGGCCGGCGCCTGGACACCCAAGGTCCTCAAAGACCTCGCCAAACTGCCGGCACTTGTGGTGACCCAGGAGCAGCCCGCGCACTTCACCCCAACGGACAACACGCTGGTCTGGCCGAGCTTCAACCACAATCCGGACCCCGACCCGAACAACGAACTCTACGAGTACTGGTACAGCCCCGTTTACGGAATGCTCACCCCCGGCGAAGGCGTCAAAGCTGGCTGGCACGGCGTCGGCCCCGTCATGGATCCCGACGAGCGCACTTTTGAGCCCATCCCCCACCAGATGGAAGCATTGGTGCGGTACGCGGAAGAGTGGCTTCCCGGCGTCGACCCTTCCACGGCGGTTCCCATCAGCTGCACCTACACCACCACGCCCACTGAGGATTTTGTGCTGGACCGCTTCGGTCCGCTGGTGGTGGGCGCGGGTTTCTCCGGTCACGGATTCAAGTTCACGCCCGCCATTGGCCGGGTGCTGAAGGACATCGTCGACGGCGGCGTGGCACCGGATCGGTTCCACGCGGAGCGCTAAATCAATACTTAAAGCAACTGGCCCGCAGGCAATGCCTGCGGGCCAGTTTGCTATGCCGTGACTACTTCTTCAGGGTCTCGAGGACCTTGTTGAACGTAGCCGACGGGCGCATGATCTCAGCGGCCTTGGCGGCGTCCGGACGGTAGTAACCGCCCAGCTCGACGGCGGGACCCTGGACTGCGGCCAGCTCACCGACGATTGTTTCCTCGTTGGAGGTCAGGGCTTCCGCGATGGCTGCGAAGTCCTTGGCCAGCTCTGCATCTTCGCTCTGCTTTGCCAGTTCCTGGGCCCAGTACGTGGCCAGGTAGAAGTGGCTGCCGCGGTTGTCCAGCTCGCCAACGCTGCGGCGCGGGGACTTGTTTTCCAGCAGGAACGTACCCGTTGCGCGGTCCAGCGTGTCAGCCAGGACCTGTGCGCGGGCGTTGCCCGTGGTGGTGGCAAGGTGCTCGAAGCTGACGGCCAAGGCAAGGAACTCGCCCAAGCTGTCCCAGCGGAGGTGGTTTTCCTTGACCAGCTGCTGGACGTGCTTGGGAGCGGAACCACCGGCGCCGGTCTCGAACAGGCCGCCACCGTTGATCAGCGGAACGATGGAGAGCATCTTGGCGCTGGTGCCGAGCTCGAGGATCGGGAACAGGTCCGTGAGGTAGTCGCGGAGGACGTTACCGGTGACGGAGATGGTGTCCTCACCCTTGCGGATGCGCTCCAAGGTGAAGGCCGTGGCCTCGACCGGGGAAAGGATCTTGATCTCCAGGCCTTCGGTGTCGTGTTCCTTGAGGTACTCGTTGACCTTGGCGATGAGGTTGGCATCGTGGGCGCGGGTCTCGTCCAGCCAGAACACAGCCGGAGTCTGGGATGCGCGGGCACGGGTAACGGCCAGCTTGACCCAGTCGCGGACCGGGACATCCTTGGTCTGGCATGCGCGCCAGATGTCGCCCGGGAAGACCTGGTGCTCGGTGAGGACGTTGCCCTTGCTGTCCACCAGCTGGACGGTGCCGGCTGCCTGGATCTCGAACGTCTTGTCGTGGCTGCCGTATTCTTCGGCTGCCTGCGCCATGAGGCCCACGTTGGGAACGGTGCCCATGGTGGTGGGGTCGAACGCACCGTTGGCACGGCAGTCATCCAGGACAACCTGGTAGATGCCGGCGTAGGAGCTGTCCGGGATCACAGCCAGGGTGTCGGCTTCCTTGCCGTCCGGGCCCCACATGTGGCCGGAGGAACGGATCATGGCCGGCATGGAGGCGTCAACAATGATGTCCGACGGGACGTGCAGGCTGGTGATGCCCTTGTCCGAGTCAACCATGGCCAGCGCGGGACCGTCTTCGAGGCCCTTGGTGATGGCTGCCTTGACGCCTTCGCGGACGTCTTCCGGCAGCTCTTCCAGGCCGCTGAGGATGGCAGCGAGGCCGTTGTTCGGGCTGATGCCTGCGGCTGCGAGCTGCTTGCCGTAGGTGTCGAACAGCTCGGAGAAGTAAGCCTTGACCACGTGGCCGAAGATGATGGGATCGGAGACCTTCATCATGGTGGCCTTCAGGTGTGCGGAAAAGAGGATGCCCTCTTCCTTGGCACGGGCAACCTGTGCCTTGAGGAACTCATCCAAGGCGTCAGCGCGGAGCACTGTGGCGTCCACAACTTCGCCGGCCAGGACGGGGAAGTCCTTCTTGAGGACCTTGGTGGTGCCGTCCTCGCGGACCAACTGGATGGTCAGGGAATCGTCAGCCTTGAGGACAACGGACTTCTCGTTGGAGCGGAAGTCGTTCTCGCCCATGGTGGCAACGTTGGTCTTGGACTCGGCCGTCCAGGCACCCATGGAGTGCGGGTTCTGGCGGGCGTAGTTCTTCACGGACAGGGGCGCGCGGCGGTCCGAGTTGCCTTCGCGCAGCACCGGGTTCACAGCGGAGCCCTTGATTTTGTCGTAGCGCGAGCGGATGTCCGTCTCGGTGTCCGAGGAGGGGTTGTCCGGGTAGTCCGGGAGGGCGTAGCCCTGGGCCTGGAGCTCGGCGATGGCAGCCTTGAGCTGCGGAACGGAGGCGCTGATGTTGGGCAGCTTGATGATGTTGGCTTCCGGCTGCTTTGCCAGTTCACCAAGTTCGGCAAGGGCGTTGCCCGTGCGCTGCTCTTCGGTCAGGAAATCGCCGAAGACGGCGATGATGCGGCCGGCCAGCGAAATGTCGCGGGTCTCCACCTCTACACCTGCGGTTGAGGCATACGCTTCCACAATCGGCAGGAATGAGTAGGTTGCCAGCATCGGCGCTTCGTCTGTGTGGGTATAGATAATCTTGGCCATTGGCGGGGTTCTCCCTGAAAGTCTGCAGATTTCAACATCTCTAACTTACCCGAGCAGGCCGTTTTGACGTCTCTTCGTGTCCGGGATCACTCCCAGCGTTACCGTCCGGGAAAGCGATTTACGCCCGACGGCGGCCTGTCCGCCGCCGCTGCCGACCGCCGTCGTACGCCCCCTCCAGTAGCTCAACAAGAAGTGACAGCAAAATATCACAAACTATGAAACATCTCTTTACAAAGTTGTCATACGTTGGGTACCTTCAATCTCGTCAGTCGGCGGTCGCCATCACTGGCCGCCTCACTCCCTCGATAGGTAGGAACAACGTGACAAAAACCAAGACCCTGGCCACAAGCCTGCTGAGTCTGTCCGCTGCCGCAATCCTGGCGCTGGTTGGAACCACCAGCGCCAACGCTGCACCGGCAAACAACGCAGACTCCAGCGGCGCTGCGGTCAGCAGCCATGTAGTGTCGGACGCCGGCGCTGCAGACTACTGGACGCCGGACCGCATGAAGGAAGCCAAGTCCGGCGAAATCCTCGCCGCCAAGGCACTGGAACGCGGCAAGCTCCTCAACCTCGGCAAAGCCCCGGTCACCGAAGCCCCGGGCGCCGTCAGCAGCATCGCCGGCCAGCAGGCAGCCCCCGATTCCAAGGCCATCAACCTGAAGGTCAACCAGAGCGAAACGCCCGTCAAGCACATCGGCAAAATCTTCTTCACCCTGGGCGGCGCCAACTACGTTTGCTCCGGCAACTCCGTGACCTCGGCCAACAAGAGCACCGTCTCCACCGCTGGCCACTGCCTCAATGAAGGTCCAGGCGCGTACGCCACCAACTTCGTCTTTGTCCCCGCGTACCTCAACGGCGCAGCACCCTACGGGAAGTGGACGGCAAAGGCGCTGTACGCCCCCACCCAGTGGGCCTCCAACGGCAACATGCAATACGACACCGCCTTCGCTGTCATGAACACCCTCAACGGCCAGAAGCTCGCAGACGTTGTTGGTTCCTCCGGCGTCCAGTTCAACGCTGCCCGCGGCCTGAGCTACAAGTCGTTCGGCTACCCGGCAGGCTCGCCCTTCAACGGTGAATCGCTCAAGAGCTGCTCCGGCACCGCCACCAACGATCCCTACAACCCGCAGTTCGCCACCCAGGGAATCCCCTGCAACATGACCGGTGGTTCCTCAGGCGGTCCGTGGTTCATCGGCAACAGCTCCTCCGGCTACCAGAACTCCGTGAACAGCTACGGCTACGGCAGCAACTCCACCACCATGTACGGCCCGTACTGGGGCACCGTGATCCAGTCCACCTACAACACCGCATCGGCTTCGTAACCGATTTAGCACGTCCCTGTTAACTACGACGGCGGCCGTCCCCTCCCGGGGGCGGCCGCCGTTTCGTTGTGCTTTAGTTCTTGTCTTTAGTGGAAGAAGTGGCGTGCGCCGGTGAAGTACATCGTGATGCCGGCAGCGTTGGCTGCGGCGATGACTTCCTCGTCTCGGACCGAACCACCAGGCTGGACCACGGCGCGGACACCGGCATTGATCAGGATCTCCAGGCCGTCAGCGAACGGGAAGAACGCGTCCGAGGATGCAACGGCGCCACGTGCGCGCTCAGGTGCGTCCCCACCGCTGGTGTTGGACGCGCCGCCAGCACCTTCGACGTCGGACTCCACCGTCACGCCCAGCGTGTTGGCGCGCTCCACGGCCAGGCGGCAGGAGTCCAGGCGGTTGACCTGGCCCATGCCGATGCCCACGGCTGCACCGTGGTTGGCGATCAGGATGGCGTTGGACTTTGCCGCGCGGCAAGCGGTCCAGGCGAAAGCGAGATCAGCGAGGGTTGCTTCGTCAGCGGCTTCACCGGCTGCGAGGGTCCAGTTGGCGGGGTTGTCGCCGTCGGCGTCCACCTTGTCGCTCATCTGGACCAGGACGCCACCGGAAACCTGGCGCATCTCGGAGGGGTAGCGGCCGTAGCCCTCGGGCAGGGCAAGGAGGCGGATGTTCTTCTTCTTGGAAAGGATCTCCACGGCTTCAGGCTCGAAGTCCGGGGCGATGACAACCTCAGTGAAGATGTCGGCAACCGTGCGGGCCATGCCGGCGGTGACGGTGCGGTTGGCAGCAATCACGCCGCCGAACGCGGAGACAGGATCGCAGGCGTGGGCCTTGGCGTGGGCGTCAGCGATCGGGTCGGCAGCGTCGGCGGAACCCACAGCCACACCGCACGGGTTGGCGTGCTTGATGATCGCGACAGCGGGATCGGCGAAGTCGAAAGCAGCGCGGAGGGCGGCATCGGCGTCGACGAAGTTGTTGTAGCTCATGGCCTTGCCGTGCAGCTGGTCCGCCTGGGCGATGCCGGCCGGGGCAGCCTTGTCCACGTAGAGCGCGGCCTGCTGGTGCGGGTTTTCGCCGTAGCGGAGAACCTCGGAGCGCTCCAGTGCAAGACCTGCGTAGGCGGGCCAGTCAATGATGCCGTCGCCGTCTTCGTCCAGGAACTGGCTGGCAGTCCAGGAAGCAACAGCATTGTCGTAGCTGGCCGTGTGCGCGAAAGCCTTGGCGGCCAGGCGGCGGCGGGTGTTCAGGTCAAAACCGCCGTGAGCAGCGGCGTCCACAACTGCGCCGTAGAAGTGCGGGTCCGTAACAATGGCGACGGCGGCGTGGTTCTTCGCGGCCGAACGCACCATGGCTGGGCCTCCGATGTCGATCTGCTCCACCACGTCATCCTGCGCTGCGCCGGACTTCACAGTCTCCACGAACGGGTAGAGGTTCACCACCACGAGGTCGAAGGTTTCAATCTCCATGCCGGCAAGGGTTTCCATGTGCGCCGGGACGCGACGGTCTGCCAGGATGCCGCCGTGCACGCGCGGGTGCAGGGTCTTGACGCGGCCGTCCAGCATTTCCGGGGAGCCGGTGACTTCTTCGACTTCCTTGACCGGGATGCCTGCGGCGGCGATCTTCTTGGCGGTGGAGCCGGTGGAAACAATGGCGACGCCTGCTGCGTGCAGGCCCTTCGCGAGCTCCTCCAGTCCCGTCTTGTCGTAAACCGAGATCAGTGCACGGCGGATGGGAACACGGTCAAGCTGCGTCAAGCTCACAAAAGTCTCCGTCTTAGTTCGCGTAGATATCGCGGGTGGTTTCGCGGGTGGTGGGGATACGGAGAGTTTATCGCGTTTCGAGGTTGGCCCGGTTTTGCGTCTTTTGGCCCCCCTGCGTTGCGGGGCCCACTCTGCGTGCCTTTTCGGTCGCGGGGGGCGCACACCAGGCCCCACAACTCGCCTCCCTCCATTGCCAGGCCCATTCTGCGTGCCTGTTCGGGCGCGGGGGGCGCACACCAGGCCCCACAACTCGCCCCCCTGCGCTGCGCTGCGAGGCCCACTCTGCGCGCCTTTTCGGTCGCGGGGGGGCGCACACCAGACCCCACAACTCGCCCCCCTCCGTTGCGGGGCCCACTCTGCGCCCCACCCGCGGCCCGAGGAACGCACACCAGGCCCCACAACCCGCCCTCTCCCCTGCGCTGCACCCCGGGCCCGAAGGACGCACACCAGGCCCCACAACTAGCCCCCCTGCGCTGCGAGGCCCACTCTGCGCCCCACCCCGGGCGCCAGGAGCGCACACCAGGCCCCACAACCCGCTCCCCTGCGTTGCCAGGCCCACTGAGCGCCCCACCCCGGACCGAGGAACGCACACCAGGCCCCACAACCCGCCCCCCCTGCGCTGCGAGGCCCACTCTGCGCCCCACCCGGGGCCCGAGGAACGCACACCAGGCCCCACAACCCGCTCCCCTGCGTTGCCAGGCCCACTGAGCGCCCCACCCCGGACCGAGGAACGCACACCAGGCCCCACAACCCGCCCCCCTCCTGCGCTGCGAGGCCCACTCTGCGCCCCACCCCGTGCGCCAGGGGCGCACACCAGGCCCCACAACTAGCACGAGACCAAAACTACGACGACGGCCCTCGCCACCCGCGCGACGTCAAAGCGTCGCGCACTTTCCGCTCGGCATTGGCCCACCCACCCTTCATCTGGACATCGGTGAATCTCAGGACGATCCACCCCAGGGCGCGTAGTCGGTCGTCGCGTTCGATGTCCTTGCCCCATTGCACGGGGTCGGAGCGATGATGATCGCCCTCGTATTCCATGGCGATTTTGTACCCCTTGTACTGGAGGTCAGGCGTTGAGATGTAACGGCCATGATCGTCGAGAATCGGCTGGGTGACAGCTGGCTCCGGCAGCCCGGCGTCGACTATTTTCAGACGCAACCTCGACTCCTGCGGCGAATCTACGCCTGAGCGCAACAGGGGCAGAATTTCCCGGGCCATCCGGATTCCCTTGACCTTCGGGCGCCGGTCAACAACTTCCTGGATGGCTTCGATTGAGGACAACGGACTATCCCTCGCGAGCAATGAATCGCCAGCTGCCACGAGCGACGACCTCCCCATGTGCCTGGCCAGATCCACCCACGTCCATTCCGGCGATGTCAGTTGAACTCCGTTTAAGACACGAACGTCCCGAGCAAGCAGCGGAGCCCGATGTCCTATCACTCCACGGCGTTTGACCCTCCCGATCTCTTGCCGACGCGTCACATGGATTACCCCGCCGTTGCCCTCGTCCGCGAGGTAGACGGGGAGGGGCATGGACCACAACAATGCTGCGGTGACGTGGCTGACTGCACAGCGTGGAGTGACAGCGGTGTGCAGCCGCCCGAGCAGTTCGAGGTCGCATTCGTTTGACCTGGCGATGCGGATGCCACGACTCGGCGTCACAAGGTCTTTCGTCTGGAGTCGCCACCGTGGCACCCCGGAAGAGTAGGCGTCGGCGACGAGAAAGCCTTGGGGGTCGAGGTCAGTTGGCAAAGGAGTGATCTTCCGCATTGGACAATGCTTGCCCGAAACGCAGAACGACATTCGGTTATCCACAGAAATCGCCTTCTGAGGCGCCCCTGACTGTTCCTCCACAGACTTACGGGGCCCACTCTGCGCCCCACACCACCAACCAAACACCCACACCAGGCCCCACAACACAGCACCCAAAACTTACGGGGCCCGCTCTGCGCGCTAAACCACCAACCAAACACGCACACCAGACCCCACAACACAGCACCCAGAACATGCGGGGCCCACTCTGCGCCCCACACCACCAATCAAGCACGCACACCAGGCCCCACAACATAGGGTTGAGCAATGGAAGCCTCCAACGATGTGGTACTTGTTGCCGATGTAGGAAAGAGCCGCTGCCGCGTGGAGTTGCGCAGAGGTGATGAGTTGCTGGGCGCCGCGGACCAGCACGGCTTCCCTGGCGTGCACGTGGATAACGGACCCACCCTCGCGTTCGACCTCCTGCTTGAGACCGTCAGCCTGCTGCCGCCCGGCCTCCCGTTGAGCGGAATCACCGGCATTGGCGCAGCAGTGGCCGGCGTTGAAGCCTCTGCCGAGAAGTCGCAGGAACTCGCCACTATGCTGTCCCAACGGTTCAGCGTCCCCGCAGCGGTCCTCTCCGATGCCACGGCCGCGCAACTCGGCGCGCTCCAGGGCGCCCCCGGCACCACCCTGATTGTGGGCACCGGCGCGGTGGCCTTCCGCTTCGATGACGCCGGCGTCCTCCACCGCGCCGACGGCTGGGGACCCTACCTTGGAGATCGCGGCAGCGGCCGATGGATCGGCCAGCAAGGTCTGCAGGCCGTTCTTGAAGCGCACGACGGCGGCACTTCCACCTCGTTGTCTGCAGCGGCCGGCGCACTGGTCGAGTCGCCCGAAATGCTGCCGGGCTGGCTCGCCGCGTCGGAGAACCCCTACCGGGCGATGGCCCGTTTCGCGCCGTTGGTTCTGCACGCAGCTGAGGCGGGTGACGCCGTCGCGCGCAACATCATCGGTGAGGCGTGCCGCATCCTGACCAATACCGTTAAGCGCGCGAGCGGCACCGAACCAGGTACGCCCCGCGTGGCGATGCTGGGCGGAGTGGTGGGATCGGACTTCTTCGCCGCGCTCTTGCGGAAGTCCCTCGCTTCGGCTGGGATTGAGGTGGTGGCGCCGCTCGGCGATGGCTTGGACGGTGCTGCCCTCGCTGCGACGCGCGGCGGGCTCATCCAGGAAAGGTACATCCACCGTGACGGCACAAACTGGCCCGACTGACGCTGACAAACTCGCTGGCCTCCGCACGGAACTCGCCGGGTTGCAGACCGAGGCCACTGCCGAGGGCCTCGAAAACCTGGACATCCTTGGCACTGAGGAACTTGTTGCAGCCATGCTCGACCACAGTGCAGGAGTGCACGCTGCGGTTGAGGCTGCGAGTCCAGCGATTGTCCAAACGGTCGACGCCGTTGCGGAGCGACTCCAGCGCGGTGGCCGCCTTCTGTATGTGGGAGCCGGAACGGCCGGGCGACTCGGAGTGCTGGACGCCAGCGAGTGCCCGCCGACGTTTGGCACCCCGCCGGGACTCGTCGTCGGACTTATCGCGGGCGGCGTTCAGGCGATCCAGAAACCTGTGGAGTACGCCGAGGACAACGCAACCGCCGGCGCGCGGGATCTGCACGATATCAACGTGTCGGAAGCGGACGCCGTCGTTGGTATTACTGCCTCTGGCCGGACACCATACGTGATCGGCGCCCTGGAAGAGGCCCGGAAACGTGGTGCGTTCACGGCGTCGCTGGCGTGCAACGAGGGCTCGGCCGTGAGTCACGTGGCTGATGCCGCGATCGAGGTTGTGGTGGGTCCGGAGTTCATCGCGGGTTCAACCAGGCTGAACTCGGGCACGGCACAGAAACTTGTCCTCAACATGATCAGCACCTTGGTGATGGTGAAGCTCGGCAAGACCTACGGGAACCTCATGGTGGATCTACGGGCCACGAATGAGAAGCTGCTGGCCCGCTCGCAGCGGACGGTTCAGCACGCAACCGGTGTGTCGGCCCAGGAAGCCGCGACTGCCCTGGACTCAGTGGGTGGGTCCGTCAAGGCTGCCATTCTGGTGCTCCTGACGGGCATCGACGCTGGTCAGGCCAAGGGTGCCCTGGAAGAAGCCGGCGGATTCCTGCGCAGGGCCATCGAGAACCAGAAGTAACGCGTCCGGAAGCCTGAGCCCCAGCGCATAAAGTTGCATGCAGGAGGGCAAATGAATACATACACAGCCGTGCCCAGCGGCGAACAAGTTGTGCAGGAACTGCCATGGCGGTGGAAGGTCCAAGGCAGGATTTTCCTGATCGGTGGGCTCGGGTTCATGTTCGACGCCTGGGATGTGACGCTCAACGGCATCCTGATTCCGTTGCTGTCCAAGCACTGGTCCCTCCAGCCCGCTGACGCTGCGTGGATCGGGACGGCCAACCTGATCGGCATGGCTGTGGGTGCGTTCGCATGGGGCACCATCGCCGACACCATCGGGCGAAAGAAAGCCTTCACCGCCACCCTCCTGATCTTCAGCATCTTCACCGTCTTCGGCGCGTTTGCCCCGGACATCGTGTGGTTCTGCATCTTCCGATTCATGGCCGGTTTCGGTCTGGGCGGCTGCATCCCTGTGGACTACGCACTGGTGGGAGAGTTCACGCCCCGCAAGCAACGGGGCAAGGTGCTCACGGCCATGGACGGGTGGTGGCCGATCGGGGCCGCTCTCTGTGGTTTCATCTCCGCCGGGCTGGTGGCTGCCTTCGGTGACTGGCGACTCACCATGCTGATCATGGTGCTGCCCGCGCTGCTCGTGTTTTGGGTGCGCCGTTCGGTTCCTGAGTCCCCTCTGTTCCTGATCCGCAAGGGCCGCCGAGCTGAAGCAGCGGCGGTGATTGACCGTCTGGTGGAAGCAACCGGAGCTGAACCGCGGGCCTATAGCTTGCCCGAACCGCAGGCTGCTCCCCGTCTCTCCGCCGGCAGTGCATGGACGCAGCTGCAGCGGATTTGGCAGTTCAACTGGAAGATCACCACCGCGGCTTGGGCCCTGTTCTTCAGCATCCTCTTGGTCTATTACTTGTCGCTCACGTGGATGCCCCGCATTCTCATCGGTGCCGGTTTCGAGGAGTACAAGGCGTTCGTGACGACGGCGAGCATGGCCGCCGTCGGACTTTTGGGTGTGGTGGTTGCAGCGCTCCTGGTGGAACGGGTTGGCCGCAAGTGGATCCTGGCCATCACCGGCCCGCTGTCCGCACTGACGCTGGTGATCGTGGCATTCGTGGTGGATGTGCCCTCGGCTGCCGTATTTTGGTTGCTGGTGTTCGGGTTCGTGGTCCAGGTGGCCATCCCCGTCTTGTACGCCTACGTCTCCGAGCTGTACCCCACGGAACTTCGTGGCTCAGGCTTCGGCTGGGCGTCGACGTTCTCCCGCATCGGCGCAGGCTTCGGGCCGTTGGTGTTTGCCTCGTTCTTCTGGCCGGAGTTCGGGCTGGCGCAGTCGTTCGCGATGGCAGGTGGCCTGGTGCTGCTCTCCGTGCTGTGGATGGCGTTCTTCGCCCCGGAAACGAAGCAGCGCGTCCTCGAGTAGGCGGCTAGTGTGGAGCGGCGGCGAGGTCCGCGAGGGTCTGGACCAGCAGTCGGCGTTCCACTACCTTGATGCGTTCGTGCAGGGACTCCTCGGAGTCCTCGGGAAGAACAGCAACGGCTTCCTGCGCAATGATGGGCCCCGTGTCTACGCCGGCGTCGGCCCAGTGGACGGTGCAGCCGGTGACCTTCACGCCGTAGGCCATGGCGTCGCGGACTCCGTGAGCGCCCGGGAACGACGGGAGCAGGGCCGGGTGCGTGTTGACGTACTTGCCGCCGAAAGCTTCGATGAAGTCAGCGCTCACGATCCTCATGAACCCGGAGGACACCACAACATCCGGGTTGTAGGAAAGGACCTTGTCCCGCAACGCGGAATCCCACTCCGCCCGGGTTTCAAACGAGTTGAAGTTGACCACGAAAGTCTCGATGCCGGCTTCGTCGGACCGCTCCACGCCGTAGGTGTCGGGCCGGTCAGCCCCCACAGCGGCGATCTCGACATCCAGCTCACCCGACTTCACGGCGTCGATAACAGCCTGAAGATTGGAACCGGTACCGGAGACAAGGACAACAATGCGCATTGCACTAGCTTATGGGCGGCTCGCGTAGGCTGGAAAACATGAATCCCGACGCCGGTCCCAAGCCGAGCCAGCAACCCCGCTCCGAGGCCGAAAAGTCCGCCCTCGGCGTGACCCAAATCTTGTTCCGAGCATTCCTTTTGTCGGCCTTGGGCGCGTTCTTCGTCTTCTCCCTGAACGTGAACTATGTGTGGTTGAGCGCGATTCTGACACTCGCAGGCTTGGTGTTGGGCGTTGTGGTGCTGGTGCGGACGTTGAAGTACAAGCACCCGCGGCTGATTCTTTTCGGGACCATCTCCGGGCTGATCGTCACGGCCGTGATGTGCCTGCTGATCCTGACATCCGCGCTCTTCTTCAACCAGGTCACCACGTACCAGGACTGCTCACGCGGGGCACTCACGGAGTCCGCCAAGACGCAGTGCCTCACGCAGCTCGAGAACTCGATGCCGGGACCGCTCAGGTAGCCCAGCGCTGAGTCAACAGACCCGCTTAGGCGTGTTCGTCGTCGTACGCTGCTTCGTCCAGGTTCGCCTCGCGCAGCTTCTGGCGACGTTCCAGCCACGGCCCCACTGCGTAGCCAATCACGACGCCGATGCCCACCTCCGCGGCCAGCCAGACCGCCGTCCACAGGGGGTGGGGTCCGATTTCCGTGAGTCGGCCAATGCCCGCCGAACCGCGCGCGATCCACGCCAGGGCACCGCCAAGCAGACCCGCCACAGCACCGATGAAGGCGCCCAGGAACAGGGTTGAGACGGTGGCCGTGAACCAGCGGGCTTTGATCTTGATGGAGAGCCACTCGTCAAAATGGTTCTCGCCTTCGCGTAGGAACCACCAGCCTGCCAGGATGCCGGCAACCACTGGCAACGCGAGCGCCATGGCCCCGGCGTCCAGCTGACCCGCGGGGAGGCTGCCGAGAATGGGGACGGCGGGAAGCGGTCCAACAGCGGTGCCAAGTGGGCCTGCCGTGGAGCCAACACCGAGGGAGAAACCAGCGCCGGAGGACCACGCCAAGGCGAAAATCACCAGGTTCGGCAAGAATCCGAGCTGGGCGATGGTGAGCACGGCACCGCCCAACGCGCCGGCTTGCAGTCCTTCGTAGACGGCGATGATGTCCGTCCAATGCCAGACGATGGTCACTGCCAGCAGCAGCGCCGCCAAACACACTGCGGCCATGGCAGCCACGAAACCGGCCTTCAGGGCCGATCCCACATAGGACCCCGCCCAGCGCGAATGCTGGCTGGTCTTGGCGAGCCAGGCAACGGCGTCGACGCCGATCAGGCGGCTCCACGAGCCTGCCTCACGTCGGGCACCTACGATCATGCCCAGGCCGAAGGAGATCAGCGGGAGCGTCATGGCGAGCCAGAGATTGATGACAACTTCGGAGGTACGGCACACGAAGCCGGTGGCGGCACCGAACGCGGCGTAGACGACGAAGGCGCCAAAGAACGCCTGCCAGAGCTGGTCCGTGTAGGAGGCACGCGCCAGCCGGCGTCCCGCCCGCCAGGCAAGCAGGAACGGAATGAGCGTCAAGCCCAGTGGAATCAAGGACAGCAGGCCGGAGCCCGGCTGGGCGGCTGTCCCAAGATTGACCTGCGCCAACTCCAACGGAACCCCGTGAATCAGCAACCAGGCCTGACCCGCCAAGCGCGCGAGCGAGTCGACGTTACGGTCCTGGAAACCGTCGGTGGCCCACACCCCCACCAGTGGAAGGACCACCACGATGGCCGAAATGAAGGCTGCCTGCGCCGCTTCCAAACCACCCTGTAGCCAAAGGGGCATCGGGAGGCCACGGTTTCCGGTCTGATCAGCGCGCAGTTTCATCGTGATCTATCGTGCCACGGTGGGCACCACTCCCCCGGCAGGCGCCCCTGAAATACCGCTGATTCCTGCGCTTTTTCCCGATTGCCGCCGTAAGATTGGAGGTGTTCTCACTGGGCGGCTGGAGCACGCGATGACCGCCCACAGCTGACGTTGAAAGGCCCGGAAACAATCGAAGCCGGGAACTAGGAGCGGCCAATGGATAGGTGTCACAACTCATAACAGAAAGTCGTACTAGCAGCTGGTGCAGCCGCCTTGGGATTCTCTCCTTAGGCTGCACCAGCCTTCTTTTTGTTGGCACCCCGCACGCTGGCTTGCTGCCGGGAACTAACCCCTCGCGAAGAAGTCGACGCCGGACACGTACTCCATGGCTTGCACGAACGCCGGCGTCGGGGGCCAATCAGGGCGGGAGTCGAAGGCGAGGATTGTCGAGTCGCCGATCTTGGCCTCCGCATGACCTATGGAACCGTCTTCCATGGGGACGCGGAACTCCTCCTGGGCGCCGAACGCGGTGGTGATGAAGTCGAGGAGTTGGGGTGTGCTGCGGGAGATGATCCAGGGTTCCACAGAATGATAGCCAGCGGGGATGTGGCTGACGCCGTCGGCGCGGACCAGTGGGGCCATGGCCTTCACCTCGTCCGGGACGGGCGCTTTCGGCTGGCCGGTCATGTGGCGATGGAGCGAGTCAATGGCGTACCTCATGCCGGCCGCGTATTGGGGGGCTTGCCAGCGGTCAGCGGCTTCGTCGTCGCGGACGTCCTCCATGTGCGACATGATCCACAAGACGTTCCCCAGCGGGTCCTGGACGCGGGCACCGCGGTCACCCCAGGCGCTGTTGTCCAGGACGGAAACCGTGGTGGCACCCGCGGCGAGGGCGGCGTGGAAGGCGGCATCGGCGTCGTGCGTATAGAGGCGGAGGTACGACGGCGTGGCGGGCCAGTGCGGTCGGCTATCAAAAGCGAGGACTACTGAGTCACCGATCCTCGCTTCCGCATGCCCTTTGGAGCCGTCCGCACCCACAACGCGGTCGATCTCCTCAGCGCCGAACGCTGCTGTGATGAACTCGAAAAGGGCATTGGTATCGCGGGTGATGAGCCACGGGCTGACGCTGGAGTAGCCGGTGGGGACGGTGCTGATGCTCGGGTCTGCAACGGTCATGGCTGTCTCCTGTTCCTGAGGGTTCAGTGGTTTCAGACTACGGCTGAATAAGGTCAGGAATGGTCCGCGTTACAGGCTGGCCGAGGGGAGGCTTTTTCGCACTTTGGCGCCCACTGAGAGCCGAGAGCTCATCCCTCGATGAGAAACGCGCGCTCTTCAAAGCTGCGGCCCGTAAATGAACTCCTTCGCGTGGTTGACGGCCTTCTTGAATGCGTCGTTGCGGAGCGTCACTTGTTCCCTGCTGACGCCCTCGCCCGGCTCCAGAAAAGTGGTGGGGCCCGGGCGCAGCATCCAGATATCGCCGGCGGGTGGAAGGTAGAAGACCCCAAAGGATCTCTGCTCCGGGTCGTCTGTCCATATGGGCACTACGGCCACCGCGGCACCAGTGTCCGGGTTGATCCACTGCGCCCGCGGCATGGGCTGTTCGTGGACTTCAGGGTCCAGGAACGGGGCCGTTCCTCTCCCCCAGCGTTTCTCAAACCGTTCGTAGAACGCGGGAATGATGTGGCCGTCGTAGGGACGCCAAGCGCTCATGGATTACTCCTCGGTGATCTCAGATTGCGGGGTGAGGGATCCCAACGGGACGGTCCAAACGACAATGGGGACTGCTCGCGTTGGGGAGCCGTGGACCCGGAGCGGTGGAAGCGCACTTTCACCGGCGTCCCGCCAGTACTACCGGGTGTTCTGCGCGCACGATCGTATGCCGCCCGCTTTCCTGGGTCCGACAAAACGACGTACGCCTGCATGATGGCGTGCAGTTCCTGGAGGTCGGCCGAGGAGGTGGTGCCGCCGTCGTCGACCCTCTGGCGTGTGTCCGGGTGGTGCGTCCGCAGCAGCGAGCGGTAGGCGCGGGTGATTTCACGGGCCGTCGCGTCCGGCGACACGTGAAGAGTGGCGTAGTGGTCAGGTTGGGTGCTCACCTGCTGCTCCGGTTCCTGCTGCGGACTGGGAGATGGCCCCCGGCGTGGACCGGGGGCCATCAACTCGGGAGACGACGGGCGGGGGTCGCTTTCATGTGCGCTAAAAAACGCTGTGACGTGGCGCGAAGCCTGCGCCCAACTATTCCGATGCGGCCGCCTCCGTTGTTCCCGCTCGGCGCCCCGCCGGTCCGCCACCCCCGGGTGAGCCTTCCGGCAGGGCGGACTGGTTTAGGCGTTAATTTCCTGCCTCTGCCCGCTGGACTGGATTTCGATGCGCCGCGGCTTGGCCTTCTCGGCAACGGGGATGCGGAGTGTGAGCACCCCGGCGTCGTAGCTTGCCTGGACGCCATCGGTATCCAAGGTGTCACCGAGGATGAGTTGGCGGCTGAAGACGCCTTGGGGGCGTTCGGCGGCGATCATCTCGGTGTTCTCGCCAGCGGGCGACTTACGTTCTGCCTTTACGGTGAGGACATTGCGCTCGACGTCGAGGTCAACCGTTTGCGGATCCACCCCTGGCAGATCGAAGGCTACAACGAATTGTCCGTCCTCCTGCCATGCATCCATCGGCATTCCGGCCGGGCGTGCTGTTGTGCCAAAAACCTGTTGTGCGAGCCTGTCGAATTCTCGGAACGGGTCAGTGCGCATCAGCATGTGGTTCTCACTCCTTTGGTCTTGATGCTGACTCTGTTGTGCCAGCCTTATCTCTGGTGGCTGGTATAGATTTTTTATAGCACTGGTGAGAGAGTTGATGCAAGTAGTTTTCCGGAAGATTTTTGGAGGTTCTTGATGGCGGCATCGGACGGCGGAACTCCTGCTGAGGAGTACGACGGCGGACTGTCGGCTTCCGGCGCGCACGGCACCTCAGGTGCGGGGCCGGGCACGCGCGGCGTCTACGCGATTTCGGTGGCTGCCGAGCTCGTTGGCACCGGGCAGCAGAACATCCGCCAATACGAACGCAAGGGCCTGCTCACCCCTGGCAGGACCGACGGCGGCACTCGCCGATACAGCGAAAACGACCTCGCGACGCTGCGCAGGATCGGGGCGCTCCTTGATGAGGGGCTGAACCTGGCCGGCGTGAAGCTGGTGCTGGAACTCGAGGCGGAGAACCGGGGGTTGACGGAGGACAACAAAGGGCTGGCTGACGACAACCGCGGGCTACGGGAAGATAACCGTGGGTTGCGGAAGGATCTGAAGGAGGCTCGGGGTGCAGAGCCCAGAACCGATAGCGCCACCGGACACCGTGGGGGTACGGCTCCGACCCAGGAGCAGCCATAGGGTGGCTGGCACACGTGACGCCAGCTCCCAAGTAACGTCAAGAGACCCCGGAGATGTCGTGTTCAAGTTTATCGGCCAAGCGCTTGACCTCTCTATGGAAATTCCTGCGCGCAGTATCATCGCTAAAATGATCAGCACCAACCATTTGAAAAACTTCGATTAGAACCTTTCGCATCTGCGCTGGTGTGTACAAATCAAAGTTTGGAATGTACTGACCGTCTCCCGGATCACCGTGGTTAATTCTCCAGAATGCTTGAGTGAATGTCTTCGGTAGAAAGTCGTCAGCCAGCCCGAATCGATGGGCGAAGTTCCTGACCGTGGCATCAAGACCCTTCAGGGTGGGAAGGTCGTCTATCTGCGAGAAATAGTGAAGCCAACCTCGCCGCTTGCCTTCAAAAAGACACCCGGTTATCACCAGCTTAAGCTTCCACAGACATTCCGTGCGGGCCCTCAACTCGGCCACATCATCGCCCTCATGCTTACGAACTTCGTACTTATACCGAGTGAAGACCCTGGCAATGGAGGCCTTCAATTTACTGACACTATCCGACCTGACTGCTACTTTTCCGGATGAGAATACATATCCCAAGTAGTCAATCGATTCGGACATCAGACCAATTTGCGATTTTGATCCAATGAGTCGTGGATCATGGACCGTAAGCGCGATATCGGAGCACGCCTTTGTTACCTCTTCACAAATAGACACCGAGTCCGTCGAATTGCAAAGAATGACAATATCATCCACATAACGAAGATAGAACATTCGAGTATCGGTGCCAAACCGCCGATCAATTTCTTCCATTGCAATCTCAGCAAGTAGGTTGGATATCGGTAGGCCTTGGGGAACGCCACGGTCACTTTGTACGTCTGAGCGAGGAGCATGGTCAGCAAGGGTCGGCGTCTTGATGGCACACTCGATCTGCGCAAGAATTTCCTTCTTTCGAATCTTCTGGCGCAGAGTCCGCATGATCGCCGCATGTGAGATGGACGGATAGAAATTCTCAATGTCCAACCGGACAAACCCATCAAACTCATTCTTCTGAAGGGCAAGGTTAAGCTGAGTCACCTTAGCCTGCGGCACTCGGCCTCGAGATTCGGGAAAGACAGCTTGAATCAGGAACGCCAAGGACTTGAGAGCAATCCGGTCCCTAGCAGTAGAGATCGACACGACACGGGGCGGGCGACTGGCACCTTTTGAGATCAGTAGTTGACGATAAGAAGTGAATCGATACGTTCCAGCCCGCATCTTTCGGGAGATCAACTGGGATATGTTCCCGATGTCGCGCTCTAGAGCATGAGGTTCAACGCCATCTCGACCTCGGGCGCCACCACTCTGAACATGGCTTGCGTAAGTCTCTTTAAGATTTGTGGGCGCCGTTAGACTAAGAAAGTATCGACTTGGTGAACGCTTGTGGCTAGACAGCACGCATAAGCCATTGAACGAAGGGAACAAGCACACCAATTGGTACAAGAAGCGTGACAAAGGGAAGTGCCGAGATAGATCTGTCCCGCAACACAAGCCATGACCATCTACCAGACTTGCCGACTCGAGCAAAGTCAGAGGCATTGTGGTTCTCTGAATCATCAAGAAGATCGTTGTACCGGTCTAGCAAAACCTTGACTTCGGCATAATCAGGCGCATGGTCTCGAGTGCGCAGGTGCTCAACTTCCGTTGATAGTCTCTGAATGCGCCGATAGTTGTTGAATAGATCCCTACTACGTGCTCCGTAATTGAGACCTGCAACAACCAACGAAATAACCAATGATAGGACGGCGAGGCAGACGAAGATAGTCGGGCCACCCGAGCCATACATTCGGCTGTCGGCCAGCAAGCCTACGGACGCTATTGTCGTTGCCACTGTAAGCGAAAGAAGGGATGCATTCCATGCTTTGTCTCGAAGTGCAAGTCTTTGAGATGCGTGCATGCGTCCTTTGTAGGACTTGAAGGAGCGATCCTCCAGCTTTTCCAGTGACCCCATTGCGTCTCCTAGTCATAAGTCCGGCCGCTCAACGGTTTCCCGAAGGGCTTTGCAATCTATCAATACCCGCAAGCGAGCACACCCAGAGGGTGAGCGGCTCTAAGCCACCAATTTTCAGTTCTGCCCACAACACGTGAGCAAGCGGCCGGACCAACGTAAATTCTAGCAAATTGCAACCACTCTAAAGTGCAACTCATGGACGTAGGCCAGAAACGCCTGTGTAATTCCTCAGGATCCTTTGCTGACAGCCGGATCACCGGCTGGGACCAGCTGGGAACAACGACGGTCGAGTCCTAGAGCTTGCGGACCACCGCCCTACAGCGCGCTCCGGCAGGACTGGCTTCAAGCGTGTTCCACAACTTTCGAAGGTAACCTCACCCACTTGACCGTCTTTTGAGTCCTACTCGATGAGCCGGAAGCCATCCAACCCACCTGTTAACCAACTCTTCCCCCACAAGCCACCCGTTCGAACCCGCTGAGCCAACCGCCGCCACCACCGTTGTAGGCGTGAGGATCGCAATCGTCGCCGAATCATTCCTGCCACTGATGAATGGGGTAACCCATTCCATACTGCGGGTGCTGGAGCATCTGCAGGAGCGCGGGGATGAGGTGATGGTGATCGCGCCGTCGACCTCGGACACTGATGTTTCGAGCGTCGAGAAGGGTGCGTATGTGCACCGGCTTCCTTCGGTGCCGCTGGCCGGCTACACGAATGTGCGGGTTGCGTTGGGTGGTGTGAATCGGGTCAAGCGAATCCTTGCCGATTTCTCCCCCGACGTCGTTCACCTCGCTTCCCCGTTCGTCCTCGGCTGGCGCGCCGTGCAGGCCGCCCATCAGCTGGGCATCCCCACTGTGGCCATTTACCAAACCGAAGTTCCCAGCTATGCCGCCCGCTACGGTGTGCCGTTCCTGGAGAACTGGGCCTGGAATCGTGTGGACAACATCCACCTCCTCGCCACCCGTACCTTGGTGCCGTCAACGTTCGCGCTGAACCAGTTGCGCGGACGCGGCATTCTGCGCGTGGACATGTGGCGCCGCGGTGTGGATACCGCGCGTTTCAACCCTGCGAAACGTTCGACGGCGTGGCGCAGCTCGGTAGCACCCGATGGTCACCGCATCATCGGCTACGCCGGCCGGCTCGCCGTCGAGAAGCAGGTTGAAGATCTCGCGGTGCTGGCCGATTTGCCGAACACCAAGCTGGTCATCGTTGGCGATGGTCCGCAGCGTGAGGCCCTCCAGACGGCACTGCCGAACGCCCATTTTGCCGGTTTCCTTGGCGGAGATGCTTTGGCGGAGGCCGTCGCAGGTTTTGATCTTTTCGTCCATCCGGGCGAGTTCGAGACTTTCTGCCAAACCATCCAGGAAGCCATGGCATCCAGTGTTCCCGTGGTGGCGACAGGCCGTGGCGGGCCCTTGGACCTGGTGGAAAACTCACGCACGGGGTGGCTGTATGAGCCCGGAAATCTGGCTCAGTTGCGCGGTTACGTACAGGACTTGATCGGCGACGACGCCAAGCGCCGCGCGTTCGCCACGGCAGCAACCGCGTCGGTGCAGGGCCGCACGTGGCCTGTCCTCAGCGCGGACCTGGTGCGCCATTACAACGAAGTCATCGCCGGTGTGCCCATCGGAACATCCGGGCCCAGCGAGTTCACCTCAAGCAAAGGAACCTCCTCATGAAGATTTCCGTGATCGGTTGCGGCTACCTCGGCGCGGTCCACGCCGCAACGCTCGCTTCGATGGGCCACACCGTGGTGGGCATCGACGTCGATTCCTCCAAAGTTGAGCAGCTCAACAAGGCGCTGGCACCGTTCCATGAACCTGGCCTGGATGAGCTCCTCAGGGACGGTCGCACCACCGGCCGGCTCGTTTTCACCACAGACTTCGCCTCTGCCGCAGACGCCCAGGTCCATTTCCTGTGCGTGGGCACCCCGCAGTCCAAAACCTCTGACACCGCCGACCTCTCCTACCTGATGGGCGCCACAAGGAGCCTCTTGCCGCACCTGGCCAAGGGGGCCGCCGTCGTCGGTAAATCAACAGTGCCGGTAGGCACGGTGGAGACGCTCCGCGCTGTGCTGGCCCGACGCTCGGACGTGCTGCTTGGCTGGAACCCCGAGTTCCTGCGTCAGGGCACGGCCGTGAAGGATTCGCTGGTCCCAGACCGTCTTGTTTACGGCGTTCCCGGCGGCAAGGGCGCTGCAGCGGTCGCGCCCATCACTGCCGTTCTGGATGCCGTGTATGAGCCGCTGATCTGCGCCGGCATCCCTCGGCTGGTCTGCAATTTCGCGACGGCGGAGCTCATCAAGTCCGCATCCAACGCGTTCCTTGCCACGAAGGTCAGCTTCATCAACGCGATGGCCGAGCTGTGCGACGCGTCGGGCGCCGATGTGAGCGAGCTCAGCGACGCGATGGGCCTGGACCCGCGCATCGGCAACCGGTACCTGCACGCCGGGCTCGGCTTCGGCGGCGGCTGCCTGCCCAAGGACATCAGGTCCTTCCGCGCCCAGGCCCGCGAGCTGGACGTGCCATCGGTGGATGAGTGGATGGCCTTGGTGGATTCTGTGAACCTGGACCAGCGATCCCGCGCCGTGGAGGTGGCCCGCGAAATGTGCCGCGGCTTCCTGTCCGGACGCACGGTGACCATTCTCGGCGCCGCGTTCAAACCCGATACCGACGACATCCGCGACTCCCCCGCCCTGGACGTCGCCCAGCAACTCGCCGCCGCCGGCGCGCACGTCACAGTCACCGACCCCAAAGCCATCAACAACGCCTGGATCCGTTACCCACAAATCCGCTTCGAGGCCTCGACCAAGCGCGCCCTCGAAGGCGCCGAGCTGGTGCTGCTGCTCACCGAATGGGATGAGTACGTTTCGCTGTCGCCTTCAGTCGTTGGGTCACTGGTACGACGCCGGATGGTGCTGGACGCCCGGAACGTCCTGGACGCTGAGGCCTGGCGGAGCGCCGGGTGGACGGTCCGCGGGTTGGGCACCGGGGCCTCGGTGGTGGCCGAGGACCGTGGCAACACTGCGACACGGGTTGCCGGGGCTCCCGTCGCGGGAAAGCGGCACGCCCGGGCTTAGTTCGCTGCGCCGCTAGCGGTGGCGGCCCTTGGCTTCTTGCGGAGACATCACCCTCGGCTCGGCCGGATGTGTATTGTCAATGACCCGTGTGGCCCGCAGCCACGGCTGCGCACTTTCGAAATAGAGCCGCTGACCACCCACATATCGCTGCATGGAGGGATGTTCCGGGTCCGGGTTGCTTCCGTCTCTCAGCGCCATCCGCCGTGCAGTCTCGGCAAAGGGGACATCCAGAAAGATGGAATAGTCCCACCAGCCGAGCAGTTCGGCGCGATGAAGGAACATGCCCTCAACCAGGACGAGTGCATTGTCCGGGGCCTCCCGTGGGGCGAGCTCGATAGTGACGTCCGCTTGGAGGTCCGTGACTGCCGCGCGATATTCTCCGGTCCCGCCCTTTCCCAAGGGTTCCAGCACGTTCTCAGTCAAAGCTGCGTAGTTGTAGGTATCGAGCCAGAAACCCAGCGGCGAAGTGCGCCCGCGTCGGTGCCGTTCTTCTTGGAGGTTGAGGAAGTCATCCACGTGGATGGTCACAACGGGTCGGTCCGGTATGGCGTGGGCAAGCTCCCTTGCAAAGGTTGATTTTCCGCTCCCGTCCACGCCATCGATGGCAACCAACTGACGTCCCGGACCACAGGCCAGCATTTCCTGGGCCAAGAGCCTCAAGAGCTCACGCCTCACAACAGTGTTTTCCCCAATCATCCGACCATCGTGGCACAGGAAACGCTCGACGGCGGGCCACCACCTAGACGCCCCGCGGCAGCACCTAAATTCTCGGATTCTCACCCTCATTCCGGAGCCAGCGAGCACCTAGTTTGCTGGATTTGACCACCTAGAGCCCAAAATCAGGCCTTAGTCTCCTTATGTGCCTCCGGAACGGGAGTCCCGGTGTCCGGCCGGAGCCCCACCTGTTCCAGGCGTAGGAGGCACCTGCGGCACGGCTCCACCCACCTACCCCCAGGTGGAGTCGTGCCCAGCCTCACATCTTCACGCGGGTTAACGAGAACGATTATTGATAGTCTCAACGAGCAAGCCCTCGAGGAAAGCCGTTGATGAACCCCGCCAAGAGCACCACAGACTCACCAGGCACCACCGCCCCGGCGCCTGCAGCCCCTGCCAGGCCAAACCCTCGGCTCCTTCTCTCCAGCCAACTGATTTTCAACATCGGTTTCTATTCAGTGGTGCCGTTCATCGCCATCACGATGTCCAACGACTTCGCCATGAGCGCTGTAGCCATCGGTGTTGTTCTTGGGGCACGGACGTTCGCACAACAAGGAATGTTCCTGGCAGGCGGTGCCATCGCAGACCGCTGGGGTGCCCGGTACACGATGGTCACGGGATGCCTCGTCCGAGTGACCGGTTACCTGCTGCTGGCCGCCGCCGACAATTTCGCACTCTTCCTGGCCGGGGCAATCGTTACCGGCATCGGAGGCGCGCTGTTCTCTCCCGCGCTGGAGAGCCTTGTGGCGGCAGCCGAGGAACGTCGCGAGCCGACGGCCAAACACCGCCCAACGCTCTTCGCATCGTTAGTCATTGTTGGCGAGTTCGGCGCGGTGGTCGGTCCACTACTGGGCAGCCTGTTACTGGGATTCGGCTTCGAAGTATCCCTCTACGTAGCTTCAGCGATCTTCACCACCATGGCATTCATCTTTTGGCGCTTCCTGCCACGTGACCGGGTTCATGGCCGACGAGCCCCGGGGATGGAAGCCCAAAACCACCAGCTTCTCGCCTGCCTCCGGGACAAACGATTTGTAGCCTTCGCATGCTTCTTCAGCGTGAGCTTGCTGGCGCATAATCAGTTGTACTTCGGATTGCCGGTCGAGCTCCGCCGCAGCGGCCTCGACGCCGGCGCCCTTGGATCCATCTTCGCTTACGCCTCGATCCTCACAGTGAGCCTCCAGTGGCCCATAGCCAAGCTCATGCGCCGGTTCGGCGAGCGCAATGCCCTGACTCTGGGACTCGGGCTGAAGGCCGCCGGTTTCGTCTCCGTCGCGGTACTGGCCGCCCAGCCTCCTGCCGCTGCGCTGGAAGCCCTTCCCGCCGTCGTGCTTGTGACCGGACTGTGCTTGGGCAATATGTGCGCCACCCCGACGGCGATGCGACTCGTCATGGACTTCGCGGACGGTCGCCCCACTGGCGCGTATTACGGTTTGTTGGCCAGTTGCGGTGGCGCGATGGTGTTGGTGGGGAACACGGCCATGGGGCCTCTGTACCAACTAGCCGAGCAACCGTCGACGGCGGCATCCTCACCGTGGCTGTTCACCGCTGTGCTCGCTTTGGTTTCGGCTGTGGCGATTCGGCGGTTCCTGCCGAATCGCCACGCGCAGGACCTGGCCTGACTGGAGCGGCACGCATGACGTCAGCACCGCCCACGGCTTCACCGCGCAGCCCGAAGCCTCAGCAATCGGTACACAATACCCACCGCGAACATCAGCACACCCAGCCCCACTGAAAGCGGCGGCAGCGTTGCAACCAAGGCCACGCATGCCAGGGCACCTGTGATCTGAAGGGCCTTCGGATACCGTCGGTCGTGAGCCGGCTGAGTGTACGCCGCGATATTGGCAACCAGGTAATAGAGCAGCACCCCAAATGATGAGAAGCCGATTGCCCCGCGCAGGTCAGCCAGGGCAACGATCACGCAAATCACCACGGCGAGAGTGATCTCGGCCCGGTGCGGCACTTTGTAGCGTGGGTGGACAGCGGCGAGCCAGCTCGGCAGGTCATGCTCCCGCGCCATGGCCAGGCTGGTTCTTCCCAGCCCGGCAATGAGTGCCAAGAGTGCTCCCAGCGACGCGATGGCGGCACCAACCCGAACCACGGGCGTTGACCATGACATCGAACCGGCGCTCACGGCATCGGCCATTGGGGTTGGCGTTTCGGCCACTCCCTCGGGTCCAAGGGCAGCCAGCAGGGTGACGGCGATGACGGCGTAGATGACGATGGTGATCCCCAAGGCGATGCTGATGGCCCGGGGAATGGTGCGCCTCGGCGCCCGTACTTCCTCGCCCATGGTCGCGATCCTCGCGTATCCGGCGAACGCGAAGAACAGCAGCCCGGCCGATTGCAGGATGCCGTACCAGCCGCTCGCCACCAGCCCTTCCCCCGCCATGGTGCCGACGTCGGGGCCGGAACCACCCCACACGGCGGCAACGGCAATGGCCAGCGCCGCCAGGACTCCGACCACGAGGATCCGGGTAAGGCCCGCTGTTCGGGTGACACCGTGGTAGTTCACAGCGGTCAATACCACGACGGCGGCAATCGCCACTGGGCGCTCCCAACCTTGCGGTGCGGCATAGGCAGCGAACGTCATGGCCATGGCTGCTGCGCTGGCAGTCTTGCCAATGACGAAGCCCCAGCCGGCCAGGAACCCGGGCCACGGACCGAGCCGTTCGCGACCGTATACATACGTACCGCCGGACGTTGGATAGGCGGCAGCGAGCTGTGCGGATGACGTGGCGTTGCAAAAGGCTACGAAGGCGGCCACCACGAGTCCCACCAGCAGCCCCGATCCCGCAGCGGCAGCGGCTGGGGTAAATGCTGCGAATACGCCTGCGCCGATCATTGAGCCAAGCCCAATCAGGGAGGCATCGAAGGTGCCGAGCCGACGGGCCAAGGCCGGGGAATTACTCACGGAAACCCTTCATGCTGGGAGCCGGGATCGGAACTGAAACCTTGGGACCGGCGTCGGGAATTGCTGTCAGCCTATCCCGGCTCAGCTCAGCGGTAGTGAAGTAGCCACCAGCATGAAGAGGCCGTTACGGGACGTCGCACCGGTCTTACGCAGCGCGTTGGAGATGTGGTTCTCCACGGTCCTGGCACTGATGCCCAGATGTTCCCCGATTTCAACATTGGACCGGTGGCCTGCCAGCATGGCAACTTCAATCTCCCTCTCGGTCAGTGGAGTGGTACTGAACGTGTTGAAGGAGAGCTGTTCGTTGGCGGAGGGGAACCTCACGGCGAACATGGACGATGCTTGGGCAATCGCATCAGCCGCCGCGGCATCGCCGTCGATCACGTGCCGTTTGAGTGCTCCCCGGAGCAGCATGCCAACTTGGTAGGTGTCGGGATCAGGCTCGTAGTGCTTGAGGAGCAGGCCCAGCAACTTGTGGTCGCCCTCAACCACCGCGTTGGCAATTCCAATGAGCTGATCGTGGACAGTGCTGCCGCTTTCCCGGAGGATTCTCTGGAGTATGTCCAGAACAGGACGGCCCGGGCACAGGCAGGTGCAGACGAGCGCAGTCATCACTGCTTCGAGGATGTAGCCGCTCTTGAGCTGACGCCGAATGAATTTTGTGGCCTTGCGATCGAATGTTGAAGGCTTGGCGCTGTCGTTCGTGATGACTTGGTAGGCTCCCTTGCCGATACCAGGCAAGGGACCGACGTCGGGTGCTTCAGCCCGCGCCTGTGCAGCTATGGACAGCGCCGGCGAAATGGCCGTGGCGGTATGGCGAAGTCCGGCCAGCCGTAGCATGGCATCGTAGAGGGAATCGACCACGAAACCCGGCCGGCCCATCGCAAAGACGCTGCTCATGAGATATTCGGCTTCTTCGAACTGGCCACGGTAGAGCAAGCCGTGAGCGGCGATGTAGCTGCTGGTCACCACACCGAACTGGTCCAGGTTCTTCCGGGCTTCGGTCCGCCAGTCGAGCGCAAAGACCAGTGACTCCTCAATCCGCCCTTCGGCAAACAGTGCGAACCCACGAATGAAGGGACGGAGGTGTGGGAAGGTGTCCTCTTCGTCCCCACCATCAGTTGATTCCAGGGCTGCCGCGGGCCGGAAGCGGTACAGCTCAATGAGGCCTCTCACCAACTTCCCCACTCCCGAGGACTGTTGTTCAGGTTCCACAAGCCACGAGCCCGAAGGCACCCTGCCATGGGAGGCACTGAGGAAAAGGATGGCGTCCCCGGCCTCAGCCGCGTGCTGAGGATGGTCGGCAGCGAACTTCTGGAGGATCTCGACGGCGGCTCCCGGCCCTTGTCCGGTGTGGACCGCGAGCATGGCCTTGGTGATGGTGACGAACAGCAGGTCTCCTGAGCCGGCGTCGGAAGTCATTGTTTCTGCACAGACGCGGGAGGCGCGTTGAACGTCCACCGGAGCACCCCAGTAGATCCGAAGCAGCGCCGCCGCGTTTGCCGCCGTCTTATTCGATTCCCATCGTTCGAAACGAACCCGTTCACGCGCGGCGTTGTGATCGTGGAAATGGCGAGCCGTGACAGCGTCGTCGTCCCCTTTTTCGAGGCGCAGTTCAGCGAGCACCAGGGTCAGGCAGTCAGCCGTCGTGGATGTATCGCGGTCCGTTTGCGGTACGGCATCCAGGACTCCGGCGATTTTGCTTCTGAGGAGGTGCCTGTCGCGGAGCATCTTCTGGCCTCGGAAGTAGTCTGCGATCACCGGTGGGGTGATGGCGCCGATCGCACCATTGTGGTGATCGTTCAGGACGGACAGGAAACCCCGGCGTTCCAGGCTCTCCAGGACGTCGGGATGGACCACCTTCTGCAGGACATCGATCCGGGCCGTTCCCAGGATCGCCATGATGTGGAGCGCGTTGAACTCCTCCGGGCCCAGTTCAGCCAGCAGGGCCTCCAAGGTTCCGCGTAAATGCTCATTCCACAGGGTGTTGGTGGTCATGCTCCACTGCTCGCCCTGCATGGCAACGAGGTTGCTGAGCGATGCGGTCTCCGCGATCCGCACTATGAGCCGCGGATTTCCGCCGGACTTTGTGAGGACCCGGGCCGTTGTTTCTGCATCGGCAGGCGCACCCAGTACTTGGGCGATCAGCGTGTGAACCTGCTCGTAGTGAAGGGGATCCAGCTGGAGATGAGCCTCGCGACCATTGTTGAGCACCGCCAACTGGCCTCTTGAGAACGCCCAGGTTTCGGGGGCCGTAGCCACCATGGGCCAGTCCGACCGCCGCCTCACAGCCTCCAGGACTGCCAGTGACTCGTTGTCTACCAAGTGAAGATCGTCAACCACCAACAGATGCTTCCCGGCACTGGCCAACTGGCTCGAAAACACATCAGCGATGTCCAGGACGCCGCTGCGCCCGGGCCTCATCTCCAGTCCGAGTCCCTTGATGGCGGCGTAAGGGATGTTGCGGTGAGTGCGCATCCCGCTGATGAAGTGGACAGTGACGCCCGTCTTCCGCAGGTTAGCGACGACGCTACGGACCACAGTGGTCTTACCGCTTCCAGGTGCACCCGCAACCCGCACGCCTATGCCGCGCGCAACAAAGTCGAGGATTCGCTGAACCTCTGAATCGAACACTCGATCTGACCTTCTGTTTCTCTGGATGCCCGACATGCGGCTCACCTCGCAGGCTAGATCGAGAAAACAGGACTAGGTGGCAAAACAGCCTTGCACAGGCCACTTTGGGCCTGTTTAGGTGCTGATTTGGGTGAAACTAGGTGCTCGGCGGGGTGATCTAGGTGCTGGAGCAGTAGGTGCTGTGCCGTTGGTGGAGTGATCGGGTTGTTCATCAGGACCCCTTGCCGTGGTGATTGCTTGATCTCCACGCTACGGACGGCTGGGGTGAATTACAGCGGTGTAATTCACTATGTGGATATATGTTCTAAAGCACTTTTTAGGACTAGTAGATATCTTCTATTAGACGGCAGACAAAAAAGCAGGGCCGGTCAATGACCGGCCCCGCTTTTTAGTTATCCGAAGACTAGATAGCCTGGATGTTTACTGCCTGGGGACCCTTGGGGCCCTGCTCGACGTCGAAGGAAACCTTCTGGTTCTCTTCGAGGGAGCGGTAGCCCGAGGAGTTGATCGCAGAGTAGTGAGCGAAAACGTCCTGGCTGCCATCTTCAGGAGAGATGAAGCCGAAGCCCTTTTCGGAGTTGAACCATTTCACGGTACCTGTAGCCATTTTTTCAGTCCTTACTGAAGGTGGAGATTCTCCCGACTTTCGGGTCTCCGGTGTGGGGTGTTCTCCACCGTTACTTCAGAAGGTCACGATCCAGAGGGACCGTGGGGACTGCCTGAACTACCAAATGCCAAACACAACAACACCGTCAAGTCTACAGAGTTCTGAGCAGATAGCTAGTGCTGGGCAATATTTATCCATCGGATGTGTTCCGGAGGGGCAAACTCAGGCATTTGGGCCGCCTTCTGCGCTGCCCTCGCAGGGCAGAACGCGAAGCTGAAATGGTGGCGGCTGCCCTGCCACATCCATCGTTCGAACCGAATATCCTGGCCCTCTCCAAGTGATCCCGAGCAAACCCGCCAGGTGACCACCACGGGAAGCCCGTCGCCTCCAACGCCGGCGTTACTGCGAATCGTCACCTTTGGTTGCGCCTTGGAGCCTGTCCTTGATCACCCAACTGGTAATTGATGGAGCGGCAGTCCCTATGAGGCACACCGTTGCCCAGAAGTTGTTGAGAAGGCCGCTGAACAGCAGAAACAGACTGAGAACGATCATCACCCACATTGTGATGTCCAGTACCCGAATCACGATTGCGGTCGACATAAGCAAATCATCCCCCCAGATTCATTTCCCGAAAGCCTACGTCCTTTGAACACACGCGGCATCCTGCGGCCGCGTATCCGCGCAAGTGCGGCGGAGCCCAATAGGGTGGTCTGAGCGGATCTGAACGAGGAGCACAAGATGGCAGACAACACCGCGTTTGAACCAATTCCCCAGCTGGAAGGTCAAACGTCCATCAACGATTTCCTGCCGCCCACCCCCGCTACGACGCCCGTCGAGATCCGTGAGCCAACGGACGACGAACTTGCCGCATTCTTCGAGGCGCAGGGCCAATAGTTAACCCACATCCGGCCGTCCCCAAACACCGTCCCCAGGCGTAAACTCCACCCCATGGGACCGACCCCGGATACGGTCATCATCGGCGCAGGCCAAGCCGGCCTCACGACGAGTTACTGGCTCACGCAACTCGGCGTCGAGCATCAGATCCTGGATCGGCGCGACTCACTTGGCGGGGCATTCCAGGACCGCTGGGACAGCTTCTACATGAACACCCCAAACCTTGCGCTGGACCTCCCTGGGATGCCGTACGACGGCGACGACCGGAACGCGTTCATCTCCCGGGACGCGGTGGTGAACCTGTTCAGGCGGTACGCCGAACTGATCTCCGCTCAAGTACACACGGGTGTCGACGTGACCCGGCTATCCGCAGCACCCGGCGGCGGGTTCCACCTTGAGACGTCACTGGGAAACTTGCAGGCGCGGAACGTTGTTCTGGCAACGGGCGCCTACCAAGTTCCCAAGATCCCCGCGTTGGCCGCCAAGCTTCCCGCCGGCGTCACCCAACTCCACACCCACGACTACCGCAATCCGTCGCAGCTCCCGGCGGGGGCAGTGCTCATCGTCGGCACCGGCCAATCTGGCGGACAGATTGCCGAGGAGCTGCACGCTGCAGGCCGCGAGGTCCACCTCTCCGTCTCCATCGTTCCCGAAGCGCCCCGCCGATACCGCGGCCAAGACCTCATCTACTGGATGCTCGAAACCGGCAAACACGGCCCCGACTACGGGGTCAACGCCCTCACCACCGAGGCGCTCCCCTCCCCCGCCCTCCGCTTCGCCCCCAACCCACTGCTCTCCGGTACCGACGGCGGCCACAGCATCCACCTCCGCGAACTCGGCCGCCGTGGCATGCACCTGCACGGTCACCTGGAAACCATCGACGACGGCGACATCACCTTCAGCGACGACCTCCCTGAGCGTCTTGGGACAGTTGAGTCGATCTTCGCGCAAAGGTCGGGAAGAGCAATTGATGCGTACATTGCGGCGGCAGAGATTGACGCACCGGAGCAGCCTCCCCCGCCGCCAGATGACTGGCTCCCCTCAGAACAAACTGAGCTAAACCTCGCCGGTGCGAACATCACGTCCGTTTTGTGGGCAACCGGGTTCAAGCTCGACTTCGGTTTCGTCGACCTACCGCTGGTCGATGAGTGGGGCTACCCCAAACACACGCGCGGTGTCACTGTCATTCCGGGCTTGTACGTCGTGGGGCTGCCGTGGCTAACCCGGCACTACTCAGCGATAGTCGGCGGGGTTGGGCTAGACGCGGAGTATATCGCTGAGCGAATATCCGGCCTGTGAACACCTGTTACCGCTCAGTTGAAACACTTCCAGAAGGACGATTCCATGCAAATGCCCAGGCCATCACAGGCGGACAAGGACCGCTTCCGCTCGGCCATCCCGGAAAGCCCAGACGTGGAGATCAAGCCTATGTTCGGCAACCTCGGCGCTTTCGTCAACGGCAACATGTTCGCAGGCTTGTTTGGCCCCACCATCGGCGTCAAGCTCTCCGAAGCTGACCGGCAGGAGTTGGAGGCCAATCAGCAGACTCAACCCTTTGGCCCGGAAGAGACGCCCATGGCTGGTTATGTTGGCCTTCCCGAGTCCTGGCAGGACGACGCCGAGCAAACTGCGGAATGGCTGGCCAGGGCCTTAGAGAACGTGGCGACGTGGCCACCCAAAGCACCGAAGGAACCGAAGACCGCGCCATGACGGCATGCTTCTATCCGAGGCGCCAACGACGCAGGCAGGATTCGGCGGCGCCTACAAGTAAGAGCATCGCTCTGCACCAAGCAGGGGGACTAACTTGCGCCGACCACGAAAACACGGCCAGAAGCAGGCCCGCAACGGCCATATAAAGCGACGAGTGGATCCCTGCGATCCGAGTAACTGTCGCGATCAACAGGAGGACTGTCCCGAGAAGGGATATCGACGTTAGCCCCAATATGCCTCGATCGGCAGCCTGCCAATCCGGTCGGAGTAGTCTCCGCACTCCAGAGCGGCCGCTCCTCCAAGAGTTGAGGCCTCCAAGGCATAGGACGCGGCAGCCCGCTTACTGCCAAGGTGGCTCGCCGTCGGGCTTCGTTTGAAAGGGCTGCGTCCACGTCCGCAGGAGTGCCCCAATATTTGTTCAGGCTCGCTCGGGCGGCAGGCGAGGTCCGGTCCGAGCTGAGAGGTGCCGGCCCATTCGGGATTCAGCGACTGACGCGAAGCCACATAGTTGGGAATGCGGTTGAACAACTGCGCGATTCTGCCAGCCTGCTGCGGCCAATACGAAGCAAAGATGTCGTGCGTCCGACGCCCAAGAAGCAGCGCGCCCAACCCCTCCATACCGGCGTAGATCTGCTGCCCCACGATCTCGTCAATCAGTAGCGCCTGCCAACCGCCGAACCCGAAGTCGTCAGCGGGCTTCTCTTCGGCCCACCGGTCGTCTGGGACGTCGTCGAGCCTTGGAGAGCGTCGGTGAGGGCGTGGGGTGAACCTAACCATCTGTCGGTGAATCTGGCCTTCCTCCGCCGACCAGAGAGATAGATCCCCACTATAGGTGGGGGACACATGCGGAACGTGACGCGAATTTTCGTATATTTTGACTACAGATTGTTGGCACCATGCCAAGACTCAGACGATCTAGGGACGTGAACTCAGACCACGTACCTAAAAGGGATAGGACCGGGGCTACTTCTGTGCGCTTATTATCAGAGCTGACTGATGCATCAGCAATCGCGAGGACCGTCGCCGAGTTTAAGACTTTAGGACGAAGTGCTTTCCTTGAAAAATATGAGCAGCAGGCTTCACATAGGTACTTCGCTGACGTTGATGGCACGCTGGTGGATTCGAAGCCGCTCTTGGCCGTTGCATATGGAAAACAACATCCCGCCAGCGGTCCTCTTTCGATTCACCTTTTCTCCGGAGGTGAGGAGACGCGGCGGACACTCAAACGCTTTGGTATCGACCTTGTCATACGGGGCGATGCCCAACCGGCACCCCAATATGGAGAAATCCCGGAATGCCCTCCCGGCACCATTTTCGCTAATCGACGGGAGGCGTACGACGCCGGCGTGCACAGGACGCTGCAGGCAGGCATAGCTGGTCAGGCACACGGAACACAGTCCATTTGTCTATCAGCGGGGTACTCCGATGATGAGATCCAAGGTGACCTCATCACCTACACCGGATTCGGGGGACGCAATGCCAATTCGGGCAGACACGTAGCTGACCAAAAGCTCGAGAAGGGAAATCTCGGCCTAGTCGAAAACCACAATCTGGGCCGGCCTGTGCGGGTGCTGGTCAAGGAGTCGGTGCTCACGGGGGATCGGTCACACGAACAGTACATTTATCTCGGTTTGTTTACAGTCACCAGTTGGAGCTGGGGCATGCGCGATGGCTGGAAAGTACTGATCTATCAGCTGCGGGCAGTTGCAGGCGACAGCCTAATTCCGGACGAGACTGCCATCGCCCTAACGCGTGGGGAAGACCTGGCACCACTACGCCGCCCGTCACAAATCAGTCGCATCGTTAGAAACTATGAAGTCGCAGCTTCGGTCAAGCGGCTTTATGACCACACATGCCAGATTTGCAGCGCCCGGCTTGTCACTTCCGCAGGGCCATATTCGGAGGGTGCACACATTCGACCGCTAGGCATACCCCACAATGGGCCCGATACGTTGGACAACATCCTGTGCCTATGCCCAAACTGCCACAAGCTACTTGACGGGCATGCCCTGACTATTCGTCCAGACGGTACCGTGCTGAACCTGGGTGAGCCAGTGGGGCAGCTTACTGTCTCCACGGCCCACATGCTGAATTTTGAGCACATCGCTTATCAAGAGCAGATCTCCATTGGCGTGTCAGGTCACAGATAGGTAGTACTCGCGGCACGGGCTAGTGATCTCCCACGGAAGGGTGGACCGGTTCCTGTGCTTACAAGGTCAGCAAGCTTTACGGATCGGACAACAATGCCGAGCTTCTAGGGTGGCAAGGGCTCCTGGGCAGCCACGCGATGACCTACCTAAGTGCTGCTTCCTGGACTCCCCGCCGCCGGAGATGGCTTCTTCTGCCCTGGGCGCTGGGAGCGAACCGCCCCCCCTGCACCAAAAACACCGCCCCCAGCACCAGCACCGCCCCCACAATCTGCCACCCGGACAACGACTCCCCCAGAAACACGAACCCCAGCACCGTCGCCACCAGCGGGCTCAGGAATCCCAGGAACGACACCACCATGGTCGGCAGGCGCTGGATCCCCCGGAACCACACCGCGTAGGCGACCAAAGCACCGATCACGCTCAAGTAAGCGAAGCCCGCCAGGTTAGGAACAGAAACCGAGCCCGGCAGCCCCTCAACCATCAAGGTGACCGGCAGGAGCATGACTCCGCCCATCGCTAACTGCAGGCCGGTAAACCCAAGCAGCCCCACGCCGTCGGGCTTTCCCCATCGTTTGGTGAGGACGATGCCCGCCGCCATGCTGAGCGCCCCCGCCATCCCGGCCAGCACACCCACAAAAGTAAGCGTCGCGTCGGACCGCAGGACGAGCAAGCCAACACCGGCTGCTCCCACCGCGCAGGCAACCACGTGCATCAGGCGGATCCTCTCCCCCAGAAGAAGCACGCCCAGGAAGAGTACGAACAGCGGCTGCACGGACATCACCAGTGCGGCGAGACCACCGGGTAGCTGGTACGCGGTGAAGAACAGCAGGAAGAAGAACAGCCCAATATTGAGCGCGCCCAGCGCCGCTGCTTTGAACCACCAAGTCCCCCGCGGCCACGTCCGGGTGGCCAGCATCAGCACGATCCCAGCTGGCAGGGCCCGCACAGTTGCGGCGAGGAGAGGCCGGTCGGCGGGGAGAAACTCGGTAGTCACCAGGTACGTGGAGCCCCACACCATCGGCGCGAGGGCGGTGATGAAGAGGTCGCGAGGGGAGGCTTTAGTCATTGTTCATTTCCATTTATTTCGATGTCGAACTATTTGATGTAAGACAATGTAGGTGCTGTATTGTTTGAGGTCAAGCATGGGAGGGCAATGGACCGCGACGTAGTAGACCTGATTCTTGAACAGTGGAACAAGGAGCGGCCCGATGTGGACGTCAGCTCCATGGGCGTTCTGGGCAGGCTGAACAGGGCCAGCCGTCTGGCCTCACTGGACGTGCAGAAGTTCATGAACCGGTTCGGGTTGGAACCTTGGGAGTTCGATGTCCTGGCAACGCTCCGCAGATCGGCCGCCGAAGCTCCGCTCACACCCGGGCGGTTGGCCAGCCTCACCATGATCGGTTCCGCGGCCATGACCAACCGCGTGGACAGGCTCGTCACCCGCGGGCTCGTTCACAGGGAGACCAACCCCGAAAACCGCCGGCAACTGCTGATCAGCCTCACCCCCGAGGGTCGTACCTTGGTGGACGATATGGTGGTGCATCACGTGGAAAATCAGCAACGGATGCTCGACGGACTGTCCAAGACCGAGAGCACACAGCTCGCCAACCTCTTGCGCAAGTTCTTGCTGACAAACGACGACGGCGAACCCTCCTAAGCGCGTAGGCGCAACCGGAGTCCGGGCTGACCTGCAGTTCGGCACCCAAAGGAAGCACCCTAGGAGGCACCCAGAGGAAGCGCCCAACAAAAGCGCCCCTCGAGGTGAGATCGCCAGGGAAGTCCCTATCGCCGTCGTCGGCAACTTCAACGCCGGTTCCCAAAGCAGAGGTGACCGACCGCTACCGACACAGCCGGTCCTGAGCCTCCATGAGCGCGGACAGTATTTGGCTGCTCATCAGATCGCGTTCGTCCTGCATGTCCGGGTTCTCCTGCGGGGACGGGAGCGGGGCGGGGGCCAAAGTCATGGTTGCTTGGTAACGTCCATCGGCGGAACTGAGCGCGATGGTCCGGAAATCGAGGAAACCGCCCCTGGCGAAGAAACGCGGGGCACCGCTGCAATCCGGAGACCACTTGAACATCCCCGACGCAAAGGGGCCGATCACGGCCTTCTGCATCTGGGCCAGCGCAGTGGCGGAGACGAGCCGGCCGCCGAAGAGAGCAGCCATGAAGTCATTGATGTCGGACATGGTGGACACGACGCCGTGGGACGGGGAACCGAGCTGTTCCAGGGTGGGGCTGCCGGTGACGCGTTTGCCGCGGATGGTGATATAGCCCGTGATGAGGTCGGGTGCGTCCGAGAGCTCCTGGTCGATGGTTGTATGAGTCAGCCCCAGGGGGTTGATGATGTCGTCGCGAAGTATCTGCGGGTACCCCTTGCCGCGGAATCTCTCCAGGATCAGGCCCAGCGCCAGGTAATTGGAGTCCGAGTAGTGGAACAACCCGACAGTTCTTTCATCCCACGGCAGGGTGCTGGCGATCTTGAGACCTTGCAGCGGGGTCAGCCTCTGATTGGATGCGGACACCAGGTCATCCATGCTCCGGAACAGCGCATCTCCGTAGGAGGGCATCCCGGAGGTGTGGTCGAGCAGCTGCCGCACAGTGATTGGGCCCGGAGGCTTCAGCCCAACCCCGAAGCTTTCCAAAAGGCCGTTAACAGGATCATCAAGCGCGATCAGACCGTCATCCACAAGTTTCAGCACGGAGACCGCCGTCATGGTCTTGGTGACGCTTGCAACCGGTACGCGATCCCCTGGTTGGGCCGGCTGCTTGGTTTCAAGGTCGCGGACCCCATAGGCCTTGGACCATTCACCGCCCGGCCACCGCACCTGCGCAAGGACTGCCAGAGCATCCTGATCCATGAACTCCTGCATCGCATAGTCGAGGGAGGCCATGGCATCAGCCTCGATGGAGGGCGGCAAGGGGGCCGGGTCCAGGGCTGTGCACCCCGCCAAAGCCGCAACGGCCAGCATTGCGGTCAATCGCACTAGGCGGGCCCGGCGGTTCATCGACTCACCAACTTTGACGGAAGTCAGACCTTGGAGCCAGCACCCGTTCCACCCGGCGGCCGCCGGAGGAACGCCGGTACGTGGATGCGGCTCGTGGCCGCCACGAAGCAACACCACAGGCCCATTTCAGCCATGCAGATAAGTCGATATTCCTCCCAGCAATCGTGCGTGGCAAGCGGCGAAACAGCCCATAAGTGGGGCGGGTACATGGCCCGTCCACGACGGAGTGGCGCAACTGGGGAACCGCCTGCGCAAGTCACTGCTACCAAAACGACGACGGCGAACCCTCCTTCGCGGGCTCGTGCAAGGATGAGGCGTGGACACTTCCTCTGAGAACCTGGCGATCGCGATCGGAAAAGCGCTGGGCGGCGGGCAAGCAAGCGCCTATAACGCCACAGTGTTCTGTCAAGGCCTCAACCATCAGATGAGTTATGCCGTTTCTGTGCACCCGAGGGCCTTCATGTGGTCTGCGAAGGAGTTGCCGGACGGACCTACCCGAACCTTCGACCCCCAAAGACTGATCATCCAGACCGACGGCGTGGATGATCCCTACGGCCTCTCTATTGAGCGCATCCCCTTTTCCTTTCCTGAAGCCGTCCAACTCTCATTCCCGCTGTCCCTGCCCATCTGGGGCCGACACCTGGACGACTATCACCCGGTCGGTTCCGAAGTTCGTGGCTCGGACACCACACTCCTGCTACGGCACCGCGTCGACCCCACGATCTTCGGGTCCTTCACCTTTGACACGGAAAGCGGGATGGCAAAGACCTTAGTCACACCCACGACGGCGCTGAAGCTGGAGCGGGAGGCGCGGCCGGACAACGGAAAGTACGACTTCGGGTTTGTCGCCGGCTCAGGTGACCCGGATCTTCAGAACCGCCTTCGCACGGATAAAAACACCCAGTAATAGGGAGATGCCCCGCAGGCGTCAGTCCACAGGCCATCATCATCTTCCCCGTGACTCAAGTTCGTCAGGCTCCGGGCTGGACTCTTGTCGTTTGCTGCGCCGCAACACATAAAAGCCATAGCAGCCGAACCCCAGCATGAGAACTGCAGCGGCAGCACGCCACCAGACCAACGGCTGCCACGTGGCGAACACAATCGCCAAAGCGAAGAACACCGCGATCTGCAGAGGGTCTGGAACCCTTCTCATATCTCTCCTGTTGAACTGCGACTGAGATTCTTGATAAGGCACTGCCTCGGCTTATGGATCGCTCGACGACCTGGAATCCTGAATGTCGACGTGCCGGTCAAGCCAGTAGAACGCACTGGTTGTCACTGCGATGCTGACCACTGGAACAAGCACGAAACTCCAATCCGTACTCCTGAGAAGTGACGCCAAGGTCATGGCAACAACGCAACCAACAGCAAAGACAGAATGGCTTGACTCAAGTTCTCGGTCCTGGACCCATCGCCACCCTCTAAAGCGCAGAGTCACAACTCCGAGGAGGCCGAGAAGCAGAGCACCGGCCAGAAAGACCATGGGCTGAGGGACTAAACCGACAGCCAGCGTTCCTGCACCCAGAACCAGGGACAAGGAGAGCGAGAAGTTTCTGGCCTTGGTCATACTGCCCGCCCGTCAGCATCCTTTATTGAAGTCGATGATCATTCCGCCCAACCCAAGCCCAAGCGCGCAAGCAACCGCAGCGGGAGGGTACGCGGCAAAGGGGGCGCAAAATGCCGTATTGAAGGCAAACCAGGCCCAAAAGGCAGCCCACGCGGATGGACATTGGGGCAACGACCCCAGCCCCAACGTCGTGACGGCACCTGAGTTATCGGAGTATGAGGCCATTCTGTCTTGCTTGACGCTCATCGTCACCCAATTACTTGAGGCCGACGCCGGACGGACCTTGTACTCGATCACCTTCTTGTCCATCATGTCTGCCATTCCGGTCAACGCATCTGTAGGCATAGACGCCGCCAGGCCCTCGATCTGCATGCTTCGGTCAAGGCCTTTGTAGCTTGCCAAATACTCCACCAAAGCCTTGGACGACGTGATCAGCTTAATCCGCTGGTCGAACCCAGACGGGTCCTGAGCCTTAGCCTTTTGGACAGCTTGGCCGAGCATCTCCAAGGCTTGCTTGTCCGGATTCATGACCAGTGTGGACGAGCTAATGGTTTTACCATCGTGAGACCCCACCCCGAGGTGCAGCATTTGCCGCTAGGGCTACAGCTGACAGCAAGGTTGCAGTGGTCAGTAGAACAGCGGCAGCCTTTATCATCCTCTGCTTGAGTGGCAAGGTCCGCGCGTAATAATCAGGGCGAGTTTTTCCGTTTTCGGTGAATTGTTCCGTGAACATAATTACTCCTGTGGAAGCGACATTGCTTTGACTCGCACAGCCTGCGCCCACAAACCCGCATCTAGGTGGCGAAACCCTCAAACTAGGTGCTGTTAGAGCACAATTAGGTGCCAAAACCCCCATATATGAGTGCTCACAAGCCCGGCCTAGGTACTGGGGCACCAGAGACGTTCCTATTTCACGACCGGACAATGGAAAGTACGACTTCGGGTTCGTCGCCGGCTCCGGCGGGAATGGCCCCGGAAGAAGGCGGCGCGACGCGGGACAAAACGCTCAAGCCAAGACCAGCAAGGATGCCACCAACTAATTACTAGTGCTAGTTTGAACCGAACGGACGGGACGAAAGGGACGGCATGGAGCCTTGGCAGTGGGCACTGGCCGCATTGGCAGGACTATCTGCGGTCTTCGTCATGGGATCTATCATCTGGGCTGTCTTCGACGTTCTTCGGGACCCAAGTCTCAGCCAAACAGCGAGGATCATCTGGGTTCTGGTGTTGTTCGCTGTGCCGCTGCTCGGACTGATGGCATGGCTGTATGCCAAGCCCGGACTAAGACAGACCGCGGGTGGCGTCCGGCTACGGAAAACTCTCTAGGGCGGTGCAGGGGCCACGCATTTGAAGTTCGCGAATGGGAGTGATCACGGAATCCTTGCGAACGAAGATTATGAGGCTTGGACTCCGCCCCGCGACGGCAGGTCCAAGCAGTTGGCATTAGGACAGCCAGCACTGGAAACAAATGCTAATACTCGAGGATTGAACTACCTTTGCCCACAGGACTCGTTGGACTCACCGCGGGCTGCACCTGGTTCGTGCCGACAAGCTGCATTGACGACCGCAGGCCGCAATTCACTTGTGCTATGCGCCCTTGATCGAAAATCCCTCCAAAAACTAGCCTAAAAATCGTATGCCCATGGATTTTCTAGTTACGGAGTACTTCATTTGCTTACAGTGGCGGTGCAGGGGACCTGGAAAGTGGCGCTTGATACGAGACATGGTGGACCGTAAACTTCCCTGACGGCTCAGGTTCCTTCGACGCCCTGCCGCGCCAGACTCTGCAAGCCTGTGGTACAGGAACACAAGAGCAAATGTTTTTTAGGTGAGGGTACGCATGGATAGCAACGAATACAGGGCCGATGAGACCATAACGGGGCCACTCCAGTTGAAGAGCATCTGGCAAAACCACGACCAACGGAATTTTGATCTCATGGTCATTCTACAAATCTCCGGCTGCGAGCACGCTGCACAGAGCTTTATCCGAAATGAACAAATCTCCGCCCTCGAGAGGCAGTCGTTGAATATCGCAAACGAGATCGCTGCCCAAAAGGGCTATCTTCCATTGTTTGACCTAACAGAACAAAATGCAGGAATTACTGACAATGGAGCAGCAACCCTGCAGGACTTTTTCCACTCGGCCGAATGGGAAACCAGGGACCCCAGGGGCACCCGCAAACTATAGGTCACCTGAGGCATTAATCCATGATCATCGATCTTGGAGAAATCCCAGGCTGGGCCAGCCAGGCTGGGTTGTCTTTCTCTAGCGATACCATGCCGTTTAGCACGGCACCTTAAGAGCTCCGAATCTCCGAGCGCAAATCCGAGAGGATACCGCCGACAAGCGCAGCATGCCGTCCCAAGGATCCCCCCAAGTCTTAGTCAGCGTTAGCCAACCGTCGGCACCCAAGGCGCTCACCGCCGTCGCACTTCACTCAAGGTCGCGCCTGAGCAGCGGATACAGCCGGAACCCCTAACAAAACCACCCCAAGAGGACTAGGCTCCCCTGCATCGTGTGATGGCTATGTTGCTAATGGGGGTAACAGTGATGTTCCGATCTAAATCGACCACGGATTCATGCCCTGATACGTCTGGAAGACGGAGACGCCGTTTTGGAGTCATGGCGCTGGCGACGGCCACTGCCTTGCTCTTCGGTCCCACTGCAGTTCCTGCCCACGCAGACCTGGGCGGCGGCCGGGCCTTCAACAACTGGGACTACATCGACATCAACACCGGCTACTTCGAAGACGTCATGGCCCGCGACGGGGCTGGTGACCTTTGGGTGTACCCAGGCGACGGCAAGGGTGGTTGGAAGAAGCCACCTTTCAAGATGGGCGAAGGCTGGAATGCCATGACGGCCATCATCGGTGCAGGAAAATTTCAGAGCGAGTTCTGGGACGACGTCCTCGCCCGCGATAAGAACGGCGACCTCTGGCTCTACCCTGCCGCTGGCGGGCGATTCAAACCCCGCACGCAGGTTGGCACAGGCTGGAATGCCATGACCGCCATCATGGGTCCGGGCGACTTCGATGGCGACTATTGCGCAGACGTCATCGCCCGCGACGCGGAGGGCCGGCTCTGGTTGTATCCCGGCGACCATCAAGGTGGTTGGCATCCCCGCGTCCAAATCGGCCAAGGCTGGAACGTGATGACAGCCCTGATCGGCCGGGGTGATTTCAACGAGGATGGCAAACGGGACGTGATGGCGCGGGATACCAGCGGACGGCTCTGGCTCTACCCCGGTGACGGGAAGGGTGGGTGGTTGCCGCGGTCGCAGGTCGGCGAGGGCTGGAACGTCATGACGGCGATCATTTCCACCGGCAGATTCGACGGCAATTACCCGGGGTATTCACAGATCATCGCGCGGGACGCCAATGGAGACCTCTGGCTCTATCCCGGCGTCGGCAGTCGGCACCTTGAGCCCCGCAAGAAAATCGGCGAGGGCTGGAACGTCATGACCGCTTTGGTCTGACGCAACCCCAAGGGTCGGCCGCCGAACGAGGATGGGTGGCACTTGGCCCATAAGTACTAGCCCAATCAATGGCCCAGGATTGGGCAATGTCCCGGCAGAACTCCATCAGGTGCACAATCATCGGTATGGGTGGATCGATGAACAACGTGGCAAGGGCGGACGCTGCTCGTGACAGCATCCGCGAGCGGAATATGGTGCATGCCAAGGAGTTCGGCGAGTTCGCAGCGGGTATGTGACACATTGGTCCGGCAATGCTCTCGGTGTCCGGTCCGACGCCGAGTGATTACGGGGTGACTGTGGTCGTGCACGATGTCGCCGCCTGGAGCATGGAAGGTTCAGGCATGCGCGGCGTGGTGGCCACTTACCGGGATCGCATCATCATGTGGCTTGGCGATAGCGGGCATGAGAGTTCTCAGTCCGTGCTTACCAAGGACTTCGGCGCTCACGTCCGGGAAGTGCCCCGGCAATAGAAACCCCGTTGTGCTTGGCGTGGCTTTGCGTCAAACCGCGGTGGCCACCTTCGGCCACAGACCAAGCCGCCGGGTTGGTCAACCGAGTTACCAACAACCCCGCCAGTCCCGGTAAATTTAGACCCACGAGTTTGACCCTCGGTGAGCAACACCAATCGCGCGCCTCACGAAAGCAGGATCATATGACCGTCTCTCCCCTCATCTGGGGCATCACCATCGTCGTCATTCTGGCGCTCTTGGCCTTTGACTACTTCTTCCACATCCGCAAGGCCCACGTCCCCTCACTCAAAGAAGCGGCCATCTGGTCTTCCATTTATGTTGGCCTGGCTGTGCTCTTCGGCGTCCTGGTCCTGATCTTCGGCGGCGGTCAAATGGGGTCCGAGTACTTCGCCGGTTACATCACGGAGAAGGCCCTCTCGGTGGATAACCTCTTCGTGTTCCTGATCATCATGGCGAGCTTCAGGGTGCCACGTGAGGATCAGCAGAAGGTCCTGCTGTTCGGCATCGTGTTCTCGCTGATCGCCCGCACCGGCTTCATCTTCCTGGGTGCTGCGCTGATCAACTCGTTCGCCTGGGTGTTCTACATCTTCGGCCTCATTCTGCTCCTGACAGCCGGCAACCTGCTCAAGCCTGGCGACCACGGGGACGGTCAGGCCAACAACTTCATCATCCGGCTCGCCAAAAAGCTCTTCCACACCACGGACAAGTACGACGGCGACAAGCTCTTCACCGTGGTCAACGGCAAGAGGGCCCTCACTCCTATGCTCTTGGTGATGGTGGCTATCGGCGGCACGGACATCCTCTTCGCTCTGGACTCCATCCCGGCAATTTTCGGCCTCACGCAGAACGTCTTCATCGTCTTCACAGCCACCGCGTTCTCACTGATGGGCCTTCGCCAGCTCTACTTCCTGATCGACGGCCTGCTGGACCGCCTCATCTATCTTTCCTACGGCTTGGCAGCCATCCTTGCGTTCATCGGCGTCAAGCTGATCCTGCACGCCCTCCACGAGAACAACCTGCCGTTCATCAACGACGGCGAGCACGTCAACGTCCTCGAAATCACCACCGGCCTCTCGCTGAGCGTCATCATCGGCGTCCTGATCATCACCGTGGTGCTCTCGCTCATTAGCCCCGCGGGCAAGGCCCAGACGGCCATCAACAACGCCCGCCGCCACGCCGTCGACTACCTGGACCTGGACTACACCGCTGACGCCAACGAGCGCGAGCGCATCTACCGTGCCCTGACCGCTGAGGAAGCGCAGATCGTGCAGATGCCGCTCAAGTACCGGAACAAGGCCAAGGACGTGGAGAAGATCCGCGAGCAGGTGACCGAAGCACACCGGCAGCACGAGGAGTTCCTGAAGCGCTAGAAATCCGAGACGAACGGGACCTTGGGAACATGCTCAGGTCCCGTTTCGATGTTCAGCTGCGCATTCGATGGTTGGAAACGTCGAATACGCAGCGAGCCATCGAAATGGGCGGGAGCGGCACTTCTAAACGGCGGGCTTCCGCCACATCACGGCCAGCACCAGCACCACAGCGCTAAGACCCAGCATCACCAAGACCATGAGCCCCCAGTTCGCCTGGTTCACGCCCGGACCGTAGAGCACTCCGATCAGTACCGTGGCGGTGATGGCCCCCAGGTAGCGGCACGTCTGGAAGATCCCGGCAGCCACTCCCCTTTCTTCAGGGCGCGCAGAAACGTACAGGCCCTGGTTGGAGGCCGTGCTCACCACGCCATACGGAACACCCATCAAGGCAGTAAGCACAAACACGAGCGGCGCCCACAGGCTCATGGTCAGGAATCCGAGCGTTCCCGCCGCAATCGTCAGAATCAGGACGCCGGTGATCTGCACAGGACGCACACCGAACCGCTCAATGAACCGAACGGTCAGTGGCGTCACCACAACGGACAACGCCGCAAGGGGCAGCATCAGCAGGCCCACCACACCGGCGTCGTTATGGCCGGCTTCCTGCAGCAACTGCGGGAGGCCGAAGAACGCGAAGTAATACACGCCACTGAAGACCACGAACAGCAGGTAGACCAGGAGCAGGGGCCGGTTCCGTCCCAACAGGCGAAGGTCCAGGAACGGGGGCTGGAACCGGAGCTCCCGCCAGGCGAAGAGCGCTCCGATCACGGTGGCGCCGCCCAGCAGGTACCAACGGTAGCCGGGCATGACGTTGAGCAGCGCCATCATCGCGAGCGTGAGGGACGTGACGAAGGCCAGTATCCCGGGAATGTCGGAATCGCGGATCAGTTGGCCGAGCTTCCCGGTTTCGCGCCCGGCATCCGCGGGAGCGGTCTGGCGGACAATAAACAGAGCCAGCAAGGCAATGGGCACGTTAATCGCGAACAGCGCCTGCCAACCGACCAAGCTCACCAGCAGGCCGCCCACCACCGGTCCGACGGCAGCGGCAGAGGTCGTCGCCATCTGGATCCGGCCCAGAGGCCGCGTGGACGGCAAGTCTGCCAGCCGGCTCAGTTCGGTAACCATCACGACGGCGGACGGGTACGCCGTCGCTGTCCCCAGGGCCATGAGCGCACGCGCCACGCAGACCAGTGCGAAATTGGGCAGAAAGGGTGCGATGGCACAAGTGACGGCCACCAAGGCCATGCCGACCATGAACAGACGCCGGGGGCCGAACCGGTCGGCGAGCCTGCCCATGAGCGGCTGACCGGCTGCGGACGCGAGGTAGAACGAGGTAATCACCCAGGTGACGGTGGCGACGTCGAGCTCGAAATGCTCTCTCAAAACCACCAGCGCGACGGCGATCATGGACGAGTTCAGCGGGTTCAGCGCCGTCCCGAGGCTCAAGGCAGCAATAGCAAGGCCGGGGCGGGGTCTGTTGGCGGTCACCCAACCAAGTCTGGTGCATTGTTGCTTCGGGTCACGAAACAGGGTCACAGGGCGGACTGTTTGGGCCCCTCCAAACAGTTAACCTCCGCGCCATTTCAAGTACGGCAGTCTCGTAATTCCGATTCAGATACTGCTGGTTTCGTAATTCCCGTCACCCCAACACATATGACGGAAGGCACCACCATGCACGCTCGTGCAGGCATCATCGCAACTTCGCTCCTGGGCCTCATGGCCATCGGCGCACTCGCTGGCTGTTCCGGCGACGCCAACGCGGCCGGCGCTAACGCCACAGGCGGCAACAAAAGCAACACCGAGCTCGTCTTTGCCACCCCTCCGGGCACCGACGATCCAGAAGAGCAAGCCATCATGGCTGACCTCGCCGGTATGGTGGGCGAAGCCTCCGGCCGAACCGTGACCAACCTCCAGCCGGCCGACTACCTGGGCGTGGTGGAAGCCGTTCGCAACGGCTCCGTTGACGTCGCCGTCCTCAGCCAGTTCTCGGCGGCCCTCGCCTACAAGACGGACAGCGTGGACCCGCTCCTGGTGTGGCCCGCCAGCACCGAGCCTGCCAGCTTCTGCCTGGCCAAGAAGGACAGTGGCATCCAATCCCCCGCCGATGTGAAGGGCAAACAGGTGGCGTTCATTGATCCCGGCTCCACCACCGGCTACTTCATGCCCAAGTCCCTGCTGGCCAAGGCCGGGCTCACCGACGGCACCGATTACAAGAGCACGTTCGCCGGCTCCCACGACTCCGCCGTCCTCGCGATGGCCAACGGCAACGTGGACGTCGCCTGCACCGCACGCCAGCTCTACCCGACGTTCGTCCAGAAGGGGGTTATCAAGGAGGACGAAGTAAGCATCATCGCTAAGTCGGATCCCATCCCGGTGGGCATCTCCATCGTGGTCCGTAAGGGCCTGGACGACGACGCCCGCGAAGCCCTCAAGGCCAAGCTCCCCGCCCTCATGGCCGGCAACCAGAAGCTCGCCAAGACCTTCGGCCTCACGGGGGAACCCGCCAAGGATCCCGAGTTCAGCACCTACGCCCCGCTGGTGGACGTTGCCGAGTCCATCGGCGTGGACCTTCAGGACCTCCGATGAGCCTTTTGTCACCGGCAGAAAGCACGACGGCGGCGCTCACCCCGGCCGGTACGCCCACCGTCCGTGCACGCCGGCTGAGGGTCCAGTACGGCGAGCAGCTTGCCCTGGCCGGAATCGATCTGGACGTGTATCCGGGAGAGGTGGTGGCCCTTCTGGGTCACTCCGGTTCCGGCAAGTCGACGCTCATGAAAACACTGACAGGCATCGCCCCCTTTACAGCGGACATGCTGGACGTTGCCGGGCGCTCAGTAGCCCGGCAGAACCCGGCCGGACTGCGCGAGCTGCGATCCGACGTCGGGTATGTCTTCCAGCACTTCAACCTGGTGCCCCGGCTGACCGCTTTGACCAACGTGCTCACCGGCGGCCTGCACTCGGCAGGTCCTTTGAACGTGCTTGGCACGTTCAGCAGGGCGCAGCGGACCATGGCCCTGGAGCTGTTGGACCGCGTAGGCCTGGCGCACAAAGCCAAGCAGCCATGCCGGAGCCTGAGTGGCGGTGAGCAGCAGCGCGTCGCGATTGCCCGTGCGCTCATGCAGCAGCCGCGGCTGATTCTGGCCGACGAACCCGTAGCTTCCTTGGACCCGCGGCTCGCCGGGAACATCCTTGGCCTGCTCCGTGACATCGCCCGCGAAGAACAGATCCCCGTGATCGTCAGCCTCCACGTTGTAGGCCTCGCCCGCCGCTATGCCGATCGTGTTCTTGGCCTGCACTCAGGCGAGCTGGTGTTCGCCGGCCCCGCCAACACCATCACCGAAAAGGAGGTGCACCAGATTTATGGAACAGACACTGAGCTCCTCGAAAACTGAGACTGCCCCGGAAAAACCCGCCGAAAAGACCATTCATACCAGCCTCCCTGAATCCGACAGACTCCGCCTGTCCCGTCCTTTCGGCCTCCCTACGCCGCGTGGTGCCACGCTGTGGGTAATCGTCGCCGTCGTTCTCGTGTGGGCCGGTATGGGAGCCGGATTCAACCCGGAGAAATTGCTCAGCGGCATCCCCAACATGGGCAACTTCCTGGGCCGGCTCTTCCCGCCCACCTTCGACAAGTTCGGCGTCATCATCAAATTGCTGGTGGAGACTCTGCAAATGGCCTTGGTGGGCACAGTGTTCGGGGCACTTGGGTCCTTGCTGCTGAGTTTCGGCGCGGCCAGCAACATCGCCCCACGCTGGGTGTACACGTCCTGCCGCGCGGTGCTGAATGTACTACGCTCCGTTCCCGAGCTGATTTTCGCACTCATGTTCGTCTCAGCAGTGGGCCTGGGGCCGTTCGCCGGCATCCTGGCTATCGTCCTGGGCTCGGTGGGATCGATCGGGAAGGTTTACGCCGAGGCCATGGAATCCGTGCAGCCCGGACCAGTGGAAGCGCTCACGGCAGTGGGCGCCAACAAACGGCAGATCATCAGCTACGCGGTGCTCCCCCAGGCCGCGCCGCTGCTGGTCAGCTACACACTGTTGTTGTTCGAGGGCAACGTCCGCGGCGCCACCATCCTAGGCTTGGTGGGTGCGGGCGGCATCGGCTTGGAGCTCACTACCGCCATGCGCATGTACGATTACGGACACCTTTGCGCCATCATCATCAGCATCGTCGTGCTGGTCACCATCATCGACCGGGTCAGCGCTTTCATCCGCGCCAAGCTCAGCTAGGAACCTTCTTTTGGAAACTCTTGACCTCACCCCCGTCAACCTGCGAGACCTTGGCGGCCTGCCCGTTTCCGGTGGGACCGTCCGCCCCGGTGTGCTGCTCCGCAGCGACGACGTCTCAGTGATGCCTGCGGCATTCGCCCAGCAAATGATCGACGACGGCGTCACGTCAGTTATCGATCTCCGCTCACCTGAGGAAGCACTTTTCACCGGCCGGGGTCCCCTGACGGTGCCCGGCGTGAGCTACCACCACCTTGCGTTGACGGCATCCGTTGCCTCGCCGGAGACCATTAGCCACGACATGATGACAGCAGCCACTACTCCTGCACATGTGGGCGACTGGTACGCGAACCTCCTGGAGACCCAGGCCCGGCAGCTTGCCCTGGGCGTCACTTTGGTGGCCATGGCGGACGGTGCCACAGTCTTCCATTGCGCGGCCGGCAAGGACCGTACGGGAGTGTTCGCCGCCGTCGTGCTTTCCGCTTTGGGTGCCACCCCGGAAACCATCTCCGCCGACTATGCCGTAACAGCCACGCGGTTGCCGCAGCTGTTCCCGCGGCTCCGGGCCATCATGGGCGGGCTCATGCCGGACCGCGTGCTGGACGAGGAAGCCATCAAAGGCATGGGCGCCATGATGGGGGCGCACGCAGAGTCGATGGAAGCCATGCAAAACGTGCTGATCGAACGTCACGGAAGTGTGCTGGAACCGATCCGCAGGGCGGGACTGTCGGACGCCACCATTGCGCAGCTGCGCGAAAGACTGGTGGTTGCCGATGCCTGAATCCGTAGCGGTTACCGAGCGGCGACCGGGCCGGCCACGTGACACGGCGCTGGAGTCCACAGTCCTGTCAGCCACCGTGGAACTGCTGCTGGAGCGGGACACTCGCGAGGTGACGGTCTCGGCGATCACCGAACGATCAGGGGTCAGCCGCGCAGCCCTGTACCGGCGCTGGAGCAGCCGCGAGGAACTGCTCGCGGCTGCTCTGGACAGCGTCAGGTCCGGCATCGGCCTGAAGCGCGCAGCAACCACCCTGGAGACAATCCTCAACTCCTACAATGACGCTGCGCTGGACGTTGAGGGCCACGTGGGGGCGCTGGTAAAGAAGCGCGTTGCCATGGGCTTGGAGAACGACGAACTCCGCGCCCTGTCCTGGGACCGGCATGTTTCGCGGCGGCGGGAGCCCATTGCCGCGGAGATCCGGCGCGGCATCGGGATGGGTGAGCTCGCGGCGGACGTGGACGTCGAGGCCATGATCGACCTCATCAACGGACTGTATTACTACCAGTTCGTTGTGCGGCCGCCCACGCAGGACCCAGCCTCCCTCGAAGCGAAGCAGGAACGTGTCCGCAACGCCGTGAAGCTGGTGTGGGAGGGAGCTCTGCGGCGTTGAGGTCCCGCCTATTCCTCGAAGTGCGTCGTGACCTTCCCGGAGGAAACGGCCGAGATGATCGATTCAGCCAAGTGCCGCAGCTTGATGTTCCTGTTGCTTGAAGCGGTGCGCAGGATGGTGAAAGCTTCGTCCTGGCTGCAGCTGTTCTGTGCCATGATGGCGCCCACTGCCAGATCGATGACCGTTCGGGACTGCATGGCTGCGGCGAGGTCGTTCCGGGCGTCGCTGAGCTGGGCAATCTTCAGCGCGAGCCGCAGCGACTTGGCTGCGTGGGAAGCGAACACTTCAGCCCGCTCCACATCGTCGTCGCTGAACGCCTTGGTCCGCTCCGAGTACAGGTTCAGCGCTGCCCGGGTATCCCCCTCAACCAGGAGAGGGACGCTGAGGATGGAGCGCAAACCTTGGTGGGACGCCGCCTCGACGTACTCCGGCCAGCGGTGCTCGCGGAGGAGATCCGGCACCATGACGGACGTGAGCTTATCCATGGCGGTGAGACAGGGTCCGTCGTAGGCACTTTGCAACTCATCCATCACCCGGGCGCGCTCGTCGCTGCTGGCCGCCGTGGCCGATTTCTTCAGGCGCAGCACAGTGATGCCACAGAAAACGGGGGCGTCCGGGTAGGAGAGGCTTTGGGCCGAGAATATAGCAAGATCGCTGAGAAAAGCCTCGACATCTTCGCTGCCGAGGACGAGATCCAGGAAGTATCCGTTCTGGAGAGCTTCCTGCTCGGGGCGGGGGTTGACCATGGTTCCTACTGACTGAAAAGCGTCCCCAGCAGACAGCAAAGGAGCGAATATCGCCGCCCTCTGCAAAACGGTCTGGAAATACCTTAGCGCCCAACGAACGACGGTACAAAGTTGGGTCCGGGAGGCAGCTGACCTGCAGCTATGTGGACATACCGTGGGGTGGTTTGTCACATCCGGCCGGTTCAAGCCCGCCAGCGCTCCAGCACTCTGGAGCGTCAGGTCAGACCCGCACCGGCTTTGTGGAGAAGCGCGCGGCCCGCGCCCCAACTTCGTTGCCCTGCGGACGGCTCAGGATGTCGTAGAGTTCAGGCCGGCGCCCACGGATCCATCGGCGCCCGGTGGACAGCGGCACCAGGCCCAGGTCCAAATCTGCCGTGACCACAGCCTCATCGGCCACCCACGTCTCGGCCACGATCGCCCCGTACGGATCAAGGATCATTGCATTTCCAGTACGGATTTCATCGTCGTCCCGGCCCACACCATTGCTGAAAAGAACGAAGATCCCATTGTCGTGTGCCCGCGCAGGCAGCCACCGCATGAGCCATTCGCGGCCGTTGGGTCCACGGAACGCGGCCCCGATCGCTGCAGGATCCTCTGCACGGTTGTCCCATAGCCTCTGCGGGATGGGCTGCATGCCACGAGGGCTCATGGAGTTGGTGCCGCCCGTCTGGTGCGGAGCAATGAGCACCGTGGCACCCAGAAGCGCGGTGGCGCGAACGTTTTCCACCAGGTTGTTATCCCAGCAGATCAGGATTCCCACTTTGATTCCCCAAGGCGTATCGAACACGGTGTAGTCCGAGCCGCTGCTGATGGCGTCGTGCTCGAACGCATGTAATTTCCGATGCGTGTGAACGGTCCCGTCCGGGAGACACAGGGAATATGAATTGTAGAGTTGCCCGTCAACGTCCACTTCCAGGAACCCGACGCCGATTCCCACGCCGAGCTCTTCGGCAAGCTTTGTGACGGTGTGGAGGTGTTCGCCGCCAGCAGGCTGCGCCAAGTGAAGCAAGCGGTCGCGGGTCTGTCTGCGCAGGTGCCAGTAACCAATGAGGCACATTTCCGGGAACACCACAATCTGGGCTCCGTCCTTAGCCGCCTTGTCCGCCAGGCGTCGGATGGTCTTCAGATTGAGGTCCGGGCGATCGGGGACCGCTTCGAATTGAACAACGGAGGCACGAAGGGTGGGGGTCACGGGCATTGGATTCTCCTTGGGTTTGGACACCTCCCATGCTGGTGTCCTTTGAGGCATTCCGTCCAATGAAATTATGCGAGCATTTGATTCCATTCCGGAATGGAAATAGGGTCCATGAATGGAACTACGGCTCTTGCGGTCCTTCGTCGCTGTTGCAGAAACCGGGAATTTCGGCCTGGCAGCGACGTCGCTCTCCACCACACAATCCAATCTGACCAAGCAGATCCAGCTCCTGGAGCGCCAAGCCGGGAGCCAGTTGTTCACCCGTGGACGGCACGGAGCAGCGCTCACCACCGCCGGAGAGACGTTGCTCGCCGACGCGATTGACCTTGTTCGGCGGGCGGATGCGCTCGCCCAACGCATGGATCGGGTGGCAGCCGGCGCCGAGGGCGTGCTGAACGTGGGCTTCGGCATGTCCGCGATCGACGCTGCCCCGCGCGCCGTGGCCCATTTCCGGACCAAACACCCGGCGATCGATATCGGGTTGGAAGACATGTCATCCTCGGCGCAGTTTCAGGCACTCCGCAGTGGCGCCCTCAGCCTCGGATTCGTTCGCCTGCCAGCCCCACCAGACATTGCCACCCGGATGATTCGCCGTGATCGCCTGGCCCTTGCCATTCCCAGCGCTGAGTCCGCTCCTGCCGCCACGCGCGAAGCACTCCAGCAGTACTTCGACGGCCGCCCCGTCATCCGGCTTGAGCCGGCCCGCGGCCCGGGCCTTACGGCTCAAACCAGCACACTGTTCACGGACCTGGGAGCCCACCCCAACGTCCTGTACCAAACGTCAGACCTGCTCACGGTGCTGGCGCTGGTCGCCGCCGGAGCCGGGTCCGCCGTCGTCCCCGCCAGCACGGCCGCTATCATTCCTGAAGGCGTCCACCTGGTGCCCATCAATCGTGAGTCCTCTATGTGGAGCATCGGAACCGCATGGCTGGCCGGAAACACGGACCCGCTGATCCCCCTGTTCCTGGAATCAGTCGAAGCTACGGGACCTCTAGCCGAAGCTACGGGGCCCTGAGCCGAAACACCCTAAGGGGCCGCAGCCCTTCACAAACCACCCCTTCGCGCCGCTCGGCTGCAGGTAGGCTTCGGAGATGCTTCCCCACCCGACGGACCGGCTGCGGTTCCGCGAGATGACCATGGAAGATCTTGACTCCATGAGCGCCATGCTCGGCGACCCCTCGGTGATGACCTACTACCCGGCCCCGAAAACCCGGGAAGAAGCAGTTGCCTGGATCGACTGGAACCAGGCCAATTATGCGCGCCACGGGTATGGGTTGTGGATTGTGGAAACGCACGACGGCGGGTTCGTCGGCGATTGCGGGTTGACGTGGCAACAAGTCAACGGGCGGTCCGAACTGGAGGTGGGTTACCACGTTCGCTCCGATCTTCAGGGGCGTGGGTATGCCACGGAGGCTGCGTCGGCGTGCCTGGAATTCGCGCGCGATGCCGTCGGGGCTGCCTTGCTGGTAGCCATCATCCACCCGGACAACGTGGCCTCGCGCCGGGTGGCTGAGCGTCTGGGCATGCGGCACCTCGAAGACGAGTTGTCTGGATCGCTGGTCCGGACTGTGATGGGTGTCGACTTGGCCCAGTCGCCGCCATAACCCGTACCGCCGCCACCCACTTTGGACTCACAACAGCCCAAATACACCCTATTTCGGTTGCAAAGTGGTCACGCGAGGTTCAAACAGGGTCAGGAAGGCACTCCCCCGGGAATCACGCGAACCGAACGTCCGTGTCGGGGTCCTTGTCTGCGTCCTTGCGGGTGTCCAGAATTCCGGCAATTTTGCCTTCCAATGCGGCAACAGTGGCTTCGGGCAGGACGATCAAGCCGTCCAGTTCCTTGCGGGCGCGCTTGTATGCGGTTTGACGCTCGGCGGGCGTGGCGGCGGTGTCTTCCGCGATGCGCAGCAGTTTCCGTGCGGTTGCCAGCCGTTGCCGTTCGGGCCCACTGAAGTTGCCGTCCTTAATGCGGCGGGCTTCCCGCTCGGCAACATCAAAAGCGAGTTCGTAACTATGAACAGCGGCCCGATACTCAGCCAGCCTGGCCGGCGTCGAAATCTCTTCCGGCGTTGCCGGCCGCAGTCCGTCAGCTTCCTTCTTGGCGCGCAGGAAGGCGACCGTGAGTGGTTCCCGGACGTCGGTCATGAGGGGGAAATCGATGAGGTTGCCCACGTCGAGCTCGTAATCCAGCCATCTGTGGTTCACGGAGTCGTGGGCGGCGATCAGCGACACCACCTCGGCTTGGTTGGCTTCCTCGTGAACCGCCAGTTGGTTCCGCAGCTTGAGCAGTTCCACCTTGCGGCGGTGCCGTTCCTCGCTGGCCTTGGACCACGACCTTGCCCACCCGCCAGCCATCCCGCCGATCGGGAAAATGAGCCACCAGTAACTGCCAAGGAAGTCGAAGAGGGGTTCCACTGCTCCATCCTCCCACCGGCCTGAACCGAGGCTCAACAGGGCTGGCCAAGTTGGCTACTTCGTAATGGTGAGCCATGCCCTCATTGTGGCACTGTGCGTCGCACCCTCCCGTTAGGCTTCCCCTATGGACCAGCAACTGCACTTCATCACGTTTGCCACGCCGGACCTCGACGCCGCGCGAGCTTTCTACAAGGACGGCCTCGGTTGGGATCCCCGCATGGATGTTCCCGGTGAGATCCTGTTCTTCCAGGTTGCGCCGGGGCTGATGCTCGGCCTGTTCGACGCCGAAAAGTTTGATCAGGACCTCAACAGCTCAACACCCACGGATGGCGTCTGCGGGGTGACGCTTTCCCACAACGTCAGCAGCGCTGAGGACGTATCCAGCACCATCGACGCCTTGGTGGCCGCGGGCGCCACGGTCATCAAACCCGCCCAAGCCGGCGCCTTTGGCGGCATCTTCCACGGACACGTTAAGGATCCGAACGGCATTGTCTGGGAGATTGCGCACAACCCCGGCTGGAGGATCGACGACGACGGCACCGTGGTTTTCGGATGAGTTCACTGCCCCCGACATTCGCCGACGACGTCATCAACCAGAGTGCCCGCATTCAGTTCGACACTTTTCTGGACGAGCACCGCAGGGCCCTCAACGCCAGCTTGGACGGACTCACTGAAGAACAAGCACGACGGCGGTTGGTCCCGTCGCGTACGACGCTCCTGGGCTTGGTGAAGCACGCGATCTTCGTGGAGAAGGTGTGGTTCGACGAAGCCATCACGCGAAGGTCCCGGGCAGAGATTGGAATCCCGGCGTTACCTGACGAGTCGTTCATCCTGGACGAGCATGACACCATCGCCAGCATTCAAGCAGCCCACCAGGAAGCATGCGATGCGTCCCGGCGCGCGGTTGCTGAGCTGGGCCTCGAGGATCTGCTGCTGGGGAACCGCCGCGGGCCGCTCCCCCTCCGATGGGTCTACCTCCATATGCTGCGGGAACTCGCGCAGCACTGTGGGCACGCGGATATCCTGCGGGAACAAATCATCGACGCCGACTCCTGATTTTTGGCATACCAAATAGTCGCAATGATGGACGCGATGCGGGTAAACACTTGCGAAGGGCACTCAACCGGGTGCATTCTGGAATACCAAATGCAGATCGTTGTCCCCAGACGATCACCGCAGTCAGTTCCCCAGGAGTACAACGATGTGCCTTCACGACCACACCTCAGCACCCACACCCAAGGGTGAGCTGCCTCGCCGCGGCATCCTCGCCGGAGCCGCCGCCCTGGCTGGAATCTCCGTAGCGGGCATTGCCGCGCAGTTGGCCTCGGCCCCGGCAGCCCTTGCAGACAACGCCCCGTCCGGGCCGACCTACCCCGGCAAGCCGCTGCCTGCCCAGGCCGTGATCATTGAGGGTGGAACGGTGGTTGACCCCAAGACCGGCGATGCTGTGGCCGATGGTGTGGTGGTGCTCGACGGCGGCAAGGTCACCGCCGTCGGAAGCCGCGACGAAACGCGGAAGGCCGTGGCCGCCGTCGCAAAGCGCGCCCGCGTGCTGAACGCCTCGGGCAAATGGGTGCTCCCGGGCTTGGTCGATGCGCACGTCCACGCCAACGCGCTGGCCGACGCCCGCGCCTTGCTGCAGGGTGGTGCCACGAGTGTCCGCAGCGGTTCCAGCACCTTCTATCAGGACATTGCCCTGGCCGCCCTTCCTTCGTGGGCGCCCGGCCTCTCTCCCAGGATGACTCCGGCGGGCCTGTTCATTTCGCCGGATCAGGGAGATTCCCTCCTGGCCGATCCGGACCTGGCCCCTTTGGCGACACTGAGCGGTGGAGTCAAAGAGCCCCAGGACCTGGCCTACCTCACCCGTATCAACCTCAAGCGCGGGGCCCAGGTCATCAAGACCCGCGCCAACCCACGGGCCGGCCTCCCCGAGCAGGACCCCCGCGAGCTCGTGTACAACGTGGACCAGATCGGAGCGATCGTCAAGGCAGCCAAGGGTGCCGGCGTCCTCTGCCACGCGTACAGCGCAGAGGGTATTGACGGCGCAGTCCGCGCCGGCGTGCGCAGCATCGAACACGGCGTCTTCATGACGGAGAAGACCATCCAGGACATGGCCCGGCGCGGGACTTTCTTCACTCCCACCATGGATGCGATCACCAGCATGGCCCGCTCCGCCAACCCCATCCTGGCCGCCCGCGGAACGGAGTACACGCCGATCCTGCAGGCTGCGGTCCGGGCAGCCAAGGATGCCGGGGTCACGATCGTGGCCGGAACGGACTCCTTTGGAACGGATGTCACACCGATCGGCACGGAAGCGCGGCTGCTCGCCGAAGCGGGATTGACCCCGCTGGAAGCACTGCAGGCTGCCACCACCAACGCTGCCCGCCTGCTGGGACGCGGCGAAACCGTGGGACGACTGGTCCGGGGTTCCATGGCCGACGTCGTGGTGGTTGACTCCGATCCGCTGACAGATGGTTCTGCTTTGGAAAAGGTCAGCACGGTGATCGCCCAAGGAGCCATTGTGCGCACCAACCTCTAGCCCACCCCGGGAAACCCGCCCATAAATCGCCCAGATCGCCGGAAGCATGCCGGGATCGCCGGATAGGACCAGCGACCCCGCACGTTTCCGGCGATTTCGCTGCTCGCCCCGGCCGCCACCCGTAGCCCGAAAAATCCGTTGACACGTGACCAAACAGTCACCTATTCTGGGTCCATGGACGCCGTGTTCAAGGCCTTGGCAGACCCCACCCGCAGGGAACTCCTCGATGAGTTGTTCCGCGAGGATGGCCAGTCTGCTTCAGCCCTCGGAGCCCGGTTCGAGATGACCCGTTTCGGCATCGCCAAGCACCTCAAGCTGCTGGAAGATGCAGGACTGGTGGTCACCCGCCGTCGGGGGCGTGAAAAGCTGCACTTCCTGAACGCTGTCCCTATCCGGCTCATCCACGATCGTTGGGTGAGTAAATACGCAGAACCATGGGCCGCTGCCCTCAGCGACCTCAAATCCAGATTGGAAAGTCCCATGGAAAAGATCTTCGAGATTTACATCAAGACCACTCCGGAACGGCTCTGGGAAGCCATCACGGACAGCGAGATCCGCAGCAAGTACCAGTTCGGGAACACCTTCACCTCGGACTGGACTCCGGGCAGCCGCTTCGAGATGCACAACGTCAAAGCCGGCGCTCCACTGGGCGAGGGCGAGAACATCGAAGTCGATCCCCCACGCCGCCTCGTCCAAACCATGCGCGCCCTCTGGGGCGAGGATGTGAAGGCAGAAGGAACATCGCGGATCACCTGGGAGATCGAGCCCGTTGGCGATTCATGCCACCTCACCGTCACTCACGATCAGCTCCGCGAAGGCGCCAACGATCAACTCTACGGCGGCTGGCCCATGATCCTCTCCGGCCTCAAGACCTGGTTGGAGACCGGCGAGAAGCTCACCACGCCCGGCTCACTCATGTACACGTGAACACATTAAAGAAGGACGACGACGGCGGGCCGCTGCCGCCGTCGTCGTCGGTACTTCAGTCTCCCGCCCGTCAGGCGACGGGTGCCGCGGCCTGAGCTTCAGTCAGCCACGCTGCCTGCAGGGTGCCCAGCAGGTGCGGCGCGAAGTCCTCACCGATTTCGAGGACCACACGGCACCGTGCGCCGCGCTGCTCCGGGAACCCGGCATACTGTCCGCGGAGATCGCAGACCGTCTGGCCACGGCCGGGTCCGTCAGTGGTGTCCACCTGGACGCGGACGGTCGGGGCGAGGGTGAGTTCCACTCCCCTGACAGCGATGGCCGCCGCCAGGGGATCGTGCATGGCCGAGCAAGCACGCCCAAAGATGTCCACGTAGAAGCCAAAGTAGTAGCCCAACATTTCACCGAGCGCCTGCGAGACCGGGTGCTCGTTGGCCAAAAGTTCCTGGCGGTGGTTTTCCTCCAGGACGTTGGTCATGGTCACATCCAACGGCACCAGCGTCACGTTCCAGCTTGCGGCCAGGACCTCGGCAGCGGCTTCGGGATCGTTGGCGATGTTGGCCTCAGCCACGGGAGAGATGTTCCCCGGCGCCAGCGCTGCTCCACCCATGATGGTGACTTCGGCGATGAGCTCCGGGAGCTTGGGTTCCAGGCGCAGGGCTTCAGCGATGTTGGTCAGCGGGCCGATGGCCACCAAGCGCAGCTCCCCCGCATACTGGTGGGCCAACTGGACCAACAATTCGGCCGCCGAAACCCCTACCGGCTCACGGTCGGACGGGACCAGGTCCACCCCGCCAATCCCGTTGTCGCCGTGGACGTGCGGAGCGCCGCCATGGAAAGTACCAACCTGGGGATCGTGCGCACCAACAGCCACGGGGATGTCCGGGTGGCCGGCCAGGTTCAGCAGATCCAGGGTGTTCCGGGCTCCGCCTGCAGCACTGACGTTGCCGCTCACGGTGCCGATGCCCACGAGGTCGGCCCGCGGGGACGCCAGCAGGTAGGCGAGGGCAAGGGCGTCGTCAATGCCGGTATCGCAGTCAAGGAAGAACGGGGCGGGCTGGGTCATGATGGTCTCTCGTTTCAGGTGTAGCGGGTGTGAAGGTGGGGCTGGCGAAGCAGCGGTGAGGTTGGCAGGCAGCCAGGGTTCCGGCGTCGTGCGTTAGATCTTTTCGCCCTTGGGAGCCGCGATGAACAGGCTCACAATGAAGGCCAAGGCGGTAATGGACACCGAAATCCAGAGGGCCGTCGAATAGCCCGCTGCGGTGCCCAGGCCGGCGAACGGCGCAACAACCACGACGCCGAGGCTCGCTCCGATGCCGAAGGAGGCACCGTTGATGCCCGGCAAAGCGGCAGGCGCTTCCTTGGGCGAGAGCAGGACGGACAGGCCGTTGATGGCGGTGAGGAAGAAGCCGTTGTAGAAGATACCCAGGGCGGCGATGGCGATGAGGACTGCGATCTGGTTGTGGACAAACAGTGCGGCCACGATCGCGCAGGCCAGGCTGGTGGCGGTGCCTACGCGAACGGTTTTGATCCAGCCGCGACGATCGGCGATCCAGCCGGCAAGAGGCGCTGCGAACACGCCAATCAAGGCAGCAGGAGTGAGGAACAGCAGCGCTGCAACCGACGCGGTCAGGCCGAAGCCGTTGTCCTTGTCCTGGCTCAGCAGAACCACGGTGAAGTTAATGATGGCGAAGATGCCTGCGAGCGTCAGCACTGTTGTTGCGATGACCGGCCACACCTGGCGTGAACGGAGGTGGTGCACTGCAACCAGCGGCGTTTCACGCTTTTTCTCGATGAGCCAGAAGGCCGCGAAGGATGCGATGCTGCCGGCCAGCAGGCCAAGGGCGGCAGGCGAGGTCCAGCCGGCCGAGGAACCCGTGGAGACAAAGTACGTGATGAACACCAGGAACACCGACAGCGAGCCAGCACCCCACCAGTCCATCCGGCCGGGAGCCACAGAGGACTTACCACCCGGAACAACTTTGATGACGCAGATTGCCGCGATGACAGCCAGCACCAGCACAGCGACGAAAATCGACTGGAAGCCCAGGGTCTCGGCCATGAGTCCGCCGAAGTAGCCGTCCACGCCGCCAACGCCGCCGTTGATGGCCGCGATGATGCCGATGGACGTACCGAAGAGCCGGGCCGGCAGGTACTCGTTGAGAACGATGTAGGAGAGCGCAAAGATGGCGCTCGAAACACCCTGCATGAAGCGGCCGGCCACCAGCAAAGGCAGGCTGGGCGCGAAGATGCAGAGCACAGTACCGGCACCCATGATCGCCAGAACCAGGAGAAGTGCGTTGCGGCGGCCGATGAAGTCGCTCCAGCGCCCGATGACGGGACCGGAAATTGCGCCGGCCAGGAAGAACATCGACTGCACCTGGGCAACTGCTTCCGGTGTCTCACCGAAGAAGGAGCCGATGTGTGGGAGTGCCGGCGTGATCATGCTGGCGTTGAGCTGGAAGGCAAGTACGGCGAGCACCAGCGTGGTGATCAGCAGGGCCGCGGCTTTGCCTTGGAAACGGCCCTGGTCCGTGGCTGTGTTGGGGTCCGCTGAGGCTGCGGCCTGCGGGTCTGCCGTCTGCGTGCCTGTGGTGGCGGGGATGTTCACATCAAACTCCTTTGTCCGAGGGCGCGGGGCGGCGCCACGAGATGTGAGTTGTTATACAAGCATGTATTACGAGCTTGTGCAACCTGTCACAGTCTTCCGGTACAGTGTCCGTAACCCATCTCAAGTGAGGCACCCTTGACCGACAACGCCGTCCAGTTCCTGTCCCGACCCATTGCCACCCAGCCAGGGCAGCCCCTGCGCGTCGCGGCCTATTCCCGCATCGCCGAAGCGATCCGGACCAAGATCCTGCCGCCGGGCTCTTTGCTCCCCACGGAGACCGAGCTGGGCACCATGATGGACGTCAGCCGCACCGTGATCCGGGAAGCGCTGATGTTGCTGGAAGAAGACGGCCTCACCCGGGCACGCCGCGGAGTTGGGCGCTTTGTGGCCGATTCGTTGCCCCGCATCGGCATTGAACACATCCGGCCGTTCGATCAGCTTCTGGGTGGCCAGGAGCAGGACATCCAGGTCAAACGGGTAGCTGCCATCAAGCAGCCGGCCTCCGAATTTGTGGCGCCGGGCATCGGCGTACAGCCCGAAGAGGACGTCTGGTTCTGGGAGAGTGTGCTCATCAGGAACGGCGAGCCTGTGGCGCATCTCCAGGAAAACGTCTCCCAGGCAATCCCTGAAGCTGAAGCTCTTGCCGAGGCTGCAGAGGCTCCCACGCTTTCCGCGTCAACACTCCTGGAAGTCCTCAGCGGCCTTCCCGGCTCATCACTTGGACCCGGCGAATGCCAGATCAGCCTGAGTACCGCCGGGCCCAGCCGCGCAAAGTTGCTGGGGCTCCGCCCTTCCGATCCCGTGCTGGTCCTCACCCAGTACGTCCGCCGGAACGGCTCGCCGTTCTATCTGGCCAAGTGCCTGGTGGCTGCCAAGGCCGGGCACCTCTCCGTCATCCAGTCCTCCTGAAATCCCGCCTCAGCCAATCTCCCGAAAAGGACCTCCCATGAGCACCACCCCTCAGTCTTCTGCGCCCAATTCCTCCCCCACCCTCACCGTGGTTGGCAGCATCAACCTGGACATCACCGCCACAGCCAACCGCCTCCCCTCCCCCGGTGAAACCGTGGGCGGCGGCGTTCTCCGCCAGCAGCCCGGCGGCAAGGGCGCCAACCAGGCCGTCGCTGCCGCCCGACTGGCAGGAAGGTCCCGCATGGTGGGGGCCGTGGGCCACGATGAAGCGGGACTCAGTCTCATCACCGCGATGGCGGGGGCCGGCGTCGACGTCCAGGACATCGCCCGGGTGGACTCCGCCACGGGAACCGCCTTGGTGCTGGTGGACGGCGAAGGCGAGAACCAGATTGTGGTGTGCCCGGGAGCCAACGGCTCCGTGACCCTGGACGGCGTGGACTTCGACGACGACGAGGCCGTCCTCTGCCAGCTCGAAGTGGACCAGAACGTAGTGCTGGAAGCCGCTCGCCGTGCCAAGGGATTCTTCGCACTGAACGCCGCCCCCGCGATGCCCCTTATTCCGGAGCTGCTGGAACGCTGCAACCTGGTGATCGTGAACGAGACCGAGTATGAACTGATCCCCGCCCTCCGCGATGCGCCGTTGGTGGCCGTGACCTACGGCGGCGAGGGTTCGGCGATCTTCGTCGACGGCGAACGCGTCGCCGAAGCGCCCGCCGTACGGGTTACCGATATTGCCAACACCATCGGAGCCGGGGATGCTTTCTGCGCAGCTCTGGTCCTGGCGCTCCAGTCCGGCCTGGAGCACTCGCACGCTTTGGCTGTTGCCAATGCTGTGGGTGCCGACGCCGTCCGTGATGCTTCCTCGCAGCCCGCGTTGAAGCAGTTGGAGCACTACATCGAAGCGACGCGGACAGCCGCTTTGCCCGCCTGAACGACTCCGGAAAAAGCCCCTCCACCCAGGGTGCTACGATTGCTACGGAGGTAGATCATGACAACTATTCCGCACCGCGAACTGCGCAACCAGAGCAGCAAGATTCTTGAACGCGTCAAGAATGGCGAAGTCATTGACGTCACCAACAACGGCGAGGTGACGGCCACCCTCATTCCACCGTCAGCTTCGCCTTTTGAGCGTTTGCTCCAAGCAGGGAGCGTCCGGCCAGCCAGTGAGTCCCCGGTGGACTTCACAATTGTTCCTCGCACCCACAGCGAAATGACCACAGCGGATATCTTGGCCGATTTACGGGGCGATCGGTGATCATCTACGTTGACACGTCGGCTTTCTTGAAGCTGGTCATCGACGAGCGGGAATCTGCAGCCGCTGCCGCATATCTTTCCGAGTTAGCAAGATCAGGCGGGCAACTCGTGGCCTCAATGCTCCTGTACACGGAGATGCACTGCGCGGCTCGTCGCAGGAGTATGCCGTTCGACGTTGTCAACGCCGTTTTAGCCGGCATCAATCTGGTTGACGTGACTCGTTCAGATCTCATGTATGCCGCGGCGTTGCCGAGACAGCTTCGGAGCGCGGACGCTATTCACCTGGCCACAGCTATACGGCTGCAGTCCGACACCTTGGTGGCGTACGACCAAGAGTTACTACTTGCCGCCATGGAATCCGGGCTCACCACGGCGTCGCCGGGGGCGTAGCAGCGGCTTAGGCGCTAATCGATAATCCGGAAGTCGTGGAACTCCTCTGTTGCCTCGGAGAGCTCAAAGTCAACGTTCTCCACCCGGCCTGGCGCCCGCGACGAGTGAAGCCAGTCCTTGAAACGGCTGACGTTCCCGACTTCCCCTTCGGCCACTAATTGCACGGAACCGTCGTGATCGTTTCGGACTGTGCCGGTCAACAGGAGCTCGTCAGCTTTCCGGGCAGTCCAATAGCGAAAACCCACGCCTTGGACCACACCGGTGATACGGGCTGTGAGGCGAAGGGTTCCGTCAGTCATGAGTCCACTTTAACCAGACCTGCCCTTGCCGGTCCCGCTCCCCGTTGAACGGAGAGAAGAGCGAACAAGGGCGGGTTCAGAGCTACGGAGACTTAGCCGATCACGATGTCCCGCGTCGCGTGGCTGTACGTGATGGTCACCGGGCCGCCGTCGTGGTTCAACTCGTGGTTGGCACCATCACGGGCGCCGAACGCACCATAGTTCTCGTCCCACGAGCGGTTCAGCGCGATTTTGTAGGTGTAGAACCCGGCGGGGAGTTCCGCCGTGAGTGTCCACACCTGGACCAGAGGGTTGTACGTCATTTGGGCTTCGTCGTACTGGGGCGCCCAGTCCTCGGGAGCGCCCAGGATCTTGTTGAAATCACCGGCGATTGCCACGGCATCCGGCTGCGGCAACGTCTCGACGTCGGATGCCGCCTTGACCGTGGCCGGCGCCTTGCGGGTGGTGGCCTTCTTCGCGGTGGCCTTCGGAGCAGCGACCTTGGCAGCGGCGGCCTTCGGCGCAGAGACCTTGGCCGCGGCAACCTTCGGCTCCGCCACGTCAGTGGCAGCGACCTTTGGGGCCGCAGCAGCCTTCTTGGTGGCGGCCCGCTTGGTCGCCGCTGCCTTCTTGGCCTGGGGCTTGACTGGCGGGGCAGTCGGAACGGGAACATCGGCTGGGACCGGAGTTCCGGCGTCGAGCGCTGATCCGAACGTTGCTGCGTCCGGGAAGGCGACCGTCGCGCGCAGCCCGTCCTCCGGAATGGTCCAGCCCGAACGGCCCTTGACCAGCCAGCCGGCCTTGACCAATTTGGCCGATGCCGACGTCAGGGTCTTGTGGCCGCGCGGGATGCCGCCACTGAGAAGTTCAGCCTCATGGTCATTGAAAGGTACGCGGACAATCGCTTCGGCCAGTACCTCGCCGGCGTTCAGCGTTGCCTCGGACCACACGCCTTCAGCGAGGATGTCCAGTACGGCCTTCAGACGAAGGTTGGTGTTCTCGGCGGTGTTCGCGCCCATGCTTCTCCTTCAACGGTGGATACTCCCTTGCAGTTTGCCAATGAATTGTTAATTCCCGCGACTGCAATTGGTAAACACCGTGTGTCGTGACCGAGTGTGACATCCCAAGCGCCGCAAGTGATCTACGGGTCTCGGCTGCCGTGCTCTAGGCGTGTGGCACCGAGGCTTTAACCCACTCCGTGACTTCATCCAGCAACACCGATTTCCGGGCGTCGCTGGCGAACGATGACCGAATGGAATTGGCGGCCAAGGTGGCCTGCTCCGGCACCGAGAATTCCAGGACCTTGACCAACTGCTCAAAGTTGTCGTCCACATAGCCACCGAAATACGCGGGGTCGTCAGAGTTCACGCAGACGTTCAGGCCAATGGCGAGCATCTCGGGCAGCGGATGCTCGGCCAGCGTATCCACGGCACGGAGCCGGACATTCGACAAGGGACAGACAGTGAGCGGCACCTGTTCAGCCACCAAACGCTGCACGACGTCCGTGTTTTCCATGCAGCGGATGCCGTGATCGATCCGCTCCACGTGCAGGATGTCCAGTGCCTCGATGATGTAAGACGCCGGTCCTTCTTCGCCGGCGTGCGCGATCCGACGCAGCCCGGCCTCGCCCGCGCGCTGGTACAGGCGCTCAAATTTCGACGGCGGATTACCCACCTCTGCCGAATCCAGCCCGATGCCCGCAATCGGTGCCTTCATGGCAAGGAGCTGGTCCAGTACCTCAAGCGCGGATTCCTCAGACATGTCCCTCAGGAACGCAGCAATGAGGAGGGTGGACACACCGAAGTCTTCCTCGGACGTGGCAAGGGCTGCGGCAACTCCATTCACGCAGGTTTCCAGTGCCACGCCGCGGGAGACGTGGGCTTGGGGGTCCATCATGATTTCCGCGTGGCGTACTCCCCCGGCGGCGGCCCGCTTCAGGTAGGCACGCGTCATGTCCGTAAAGTCCTGCTCGGTCTGCAGGACGGCCATGTTGGCGTAGTAGAGATCAAGGAAGGATTGCAGGTCAGAGAACTCGTACTTTTCCCGGAGTTCTTCAATGTCTTCATACGGCAACTCGATGCCGTTCCGTTCGGCCAGGGCAAAGATCAGCTCTGGCTGGAGAGTCCCTTCGATGTGCAGGTGCAGTTCGGCAACCGGGGGCGCCGGGGCAATAGTTTTCTCGCCAAAAGTTTCCACCCGACAACTCTAGGCCCGAACGGTGGCACGTGTCCCGGAGCACTCAACTTGGTTCTCAAGCCCGGCACCCTCAAACTGAAAGGATGCAGACTTTCCTCCCTTTCGCCGATTTCCGTGAGAGCGCCGCGGCGCTCGACACTTCAAGGCTCGGCAAACAGCGCGTCGAAGCACTCCAGGTCCTCCGCGCGCTGGTGATCCCGGAGTACGGTTGGCAGCAGCACCCGGCCGTTCGCATGTGGATGGGCCACGTACCGGCGCTCACCATGTACGGCCTTGCCATGGCTGATGAGTGGATGAAACGCGGCCACCCGGACAACACCCGGGACAACATCGCGGAGTTCGCCCCGCAGGCCGCACACCCGGACTACGCGTCCCGGATCATCATGCCGCCGTGGCTCGGACACGAGGACCTGCACCTCAGCCACCGTTCCAAGTTGATCGGCAAGGACCCCAAGTTCTACACGCAGCTTTTCCCGGGCACCGAAGAGAAGCTTGAGTACATCTGGCCGGAGCCCAAGCACGAGTTCCACTCGGAAGATCCTGAGGACGACGCCCTGTTGATCCTGCGCGCCAACGTTGAGGACCAGCGCCCGGAGCAGCTCACCGTTGTCAGCATGCCGCCGCACGGCAAGGCCAAAGCCGCGGTTGCAGATCCGGACGAGTACCAGTTTGTGTACGCCGAGGAAAAGTCGCGCCGCCAGGTGGGCGGGCCAAAGAAGCGCCCAGTGGTGCAGCGGGAGAAGAAGCCCACCCGCAAACGCCAAGCCCAGGAGCAGGCGTTCAGCACCCTGCCCGGCAAGACTGAGCTCGCCATTCCGTTCGACGACGGCAAGACGTTCGCAGTCGGCCTCATCCAGGGCCGTCCCATCACTGTGGATGGCCGCTTCGCCCGCAACTTCGAGGTCACCAACGTGATCAAGCGCTCCGACTTCGACTACCCCGCGCTCCTGCAGGATCCCCGCGTGTTCTTCCCGGTCCCGGCGCCTGCGCAATAGCGGCACCTTTTACCAACGCACGACGGCGGCAGCCGGGTTACGTAATTACGGAACCCAGCTGCCGCCGTCGTTGTCTGTTGTGTCTGTTGTCTAAGGGAAGAGCCGCCTAGACGAGTTGTTCCTCATCCACGTGGACGTCCTCCGAGATGTCCATGGCAGGCGGTTTCTGCAGCCTGTAGGCCACAAAATAGCCGCCGGCTGCCAAGGCCACTGTGATCAGGGGAGCAAGTTGGGCCAGTACCGGGACAGCCGTCTGCTCGGTGAGCAGGATGCCCGTCCCTGACGCCAGCAGCCAGGCCACCGTCCCCGGACTGAAGGCCCTCAGGCGGTCGCGCCGGATCTCCGGTACCTCGTTGACGTTCTTGCGGTTCAACGCGATGTAGACCAAGGCGATGGCAACCCAGGCTGTGACAAAGACACCTTGCCAGGCCAGCGCCTTGAGCAGATAAGAAAGCACGTTGGTCAGCATCAGCAGGTAGGCAATGGCTCCAGCTACGATGACCCAGACCCAACGGGGCAACGCCAAACGGAACACCCTGGTGGCGAAGGCGTCCAGGTTGGATGAAGCCAAGTAGTAGTTTGCAGTGTTGATACGGGTTTGCGAGATAAAGATCACCAGCACGCCGAAGATTCCCAGCGAGGAGATGAACGCGTCCACCACCCCTGTCTCTGTGCCCGCCAGCCCCCAGGCACTCATGATGTAGATGCCCACCAAGCCGTTGATGCCGAAGGTGAAGGCATAGAAAACCCAACCAAAGGTGATCCGGCCATGGAATTTCTCGTCCTTCTTACGGGCCATCCGTGCGTAGTCAAACGTGTACATCATCATGATCCACACGCCCATATAAATGAGGTAGGAGGTCAGCCAGCCCGGGATGGGACCGTCGGCGACGCCCTCGGGGAAGCTGACCGGGAAACCGCGGATGGCGGTGGCGGCGACCACCACTGCCACCAGCCCTGCGAAGTACAGAGGCAGCAACCAGCCATTGAGGCGATCGAGCCAGTTCTGCACTCCACCGGCCACCAGCGGCAGGGCGTAGATCACCACGATCGCGTACCACATGGTGATTTCGCCGCCGAAGAATTTCTGGAACGCCACCGCGATGATGGAACCTTCGAACACGGCATAGTAGATGGCCGTGGCCGCGAAAATCAACGATGCGAGCGCGGATCCGACGATTCCGAAAAGGGTCCGGGAGAGGAGTTCGACGGTGAGCCCCGTCCGGGCGGCGTAGCGGGAGAGGACCAGGTTGATGATGCCGTAGCTGGCGATGGTCAGGATCATGCCGATGATGGTGTTGACGGTGCCAACTGCATTGGCGGAAGCCACAGCCACGTAGATCCAGAACATGGCCGAGAACAAGGCCCACCATGCCATGGTCAGGGACCAGCGCGGAGCACGGCGCGCTTCGGGCATGACGTAATTTGCGTAGGACAAAGTAACCCCTAGGGTTCAGGCGAACGGAGTGGGCCCGGATTCCTGCCGCCGCGATGAAACCTGTTGGGGAGCGGTTCCTTAGCTGGCGGGCAACATGGCCCGTGAACTGACGTTAGTGACGCAGCGCACAAGTCGGTATCGGGCCGTCGCCTAAAAGAACACCCTCGGTTTATGCAGATTGCACATTTACCTCAGGCGTGCGCCGCAACGATACTCAGGGCGAGCAGGCACGTGGCGCGGACTTCGCCGTCGGACAGGTCCAGACCCAAGGCATCCTCGATCTTCCGCATCCGATACGTCAGCGTGTTCCTGTGGATGAAGAGTTCATCGCAGATCTCCCTGGAACTGCCGCTGTGCCTCAAGTACGAGTCGAGTGTCTCCCGCAGTGCGGTGCCGCCTTCGGACTCCAAGGGTGCCAACAGGCGTTGCGACATGGCCACCAACCCCGCGCTCGGGAGCCCTTGCACAATTCCGGTCAGGTCGGCGAGCGGAGCCGTCCTGACGCCGGGTGTGCCCACATGACGCCTGGCGAGGCTCAACGCCAGAGGCAGTTCGTTCAGGGTGCTGGACTCGGTGACCACCACAGCCAGTTCCGGAGCATCCTTAAAGAAGTCCCGGACCATGTCCAACAAGCCGGACGTTCCCCGCTTTTGCTGCACCAACAAGGTGGTGAGGCCCTTCTCCTCCATGAATCTGACGATGCCGAAGTTCGCCTCCAACCCCACCCTGGCCCGCCACGCAATGGCACGGAGTTTCAACCGCGGAATGTCCTTGGAAGCGCCGATCAGCACCGAACCCCAGTTCTCCTCGGGGGCAAATCCAGTGTCCACGGCCAAGCGTTTCAGCTGCGCGGGCGTGATGCCGCGATCCTCGTAGAGCGCTTCCATGAACCGTGCGGCCTCACGGGAGTGCAGCGGCGAACGGGAACCCAGGGTGTAGCTGAGTTGCATGGCAATGACAGCGGCTACGGGACCCAGGATGGGCTGCAGCACCACCGTGCTTTTGATGCCCTCGATCATGAGCCGGAAACGCTGCGATTCGCCGCTGGGGATGCGCAGGGTTGTTCGCGCAGTACCTCCGGCGGCGTCTCCTGCCCCGATAAGTTCGAAGCCGACGTCGTCCACCAACGTCACCCGTGCATGAACGAACGTGGCAACGCGCTCCAGGACTGTGGCCAGCGAGCGCCCCTCGGCGGCGAGCCGGGTGCACTCGTCCGCCAGTTCCCAGCCGGACCGCAGCTCCTCATACCGGTCGGTGGCGATGACGTGCTCCACGTGGCGCATGACCAACACAAACGGCACCTCGGGTGGCAGCTCCAACAGGGGAAGGCCGTGCGCTTCGCAGGCTTCCACCAGGCCGGCAGGAAGTTCGCTGTGCGCAGCGCCCAACCCGAACACAAGCCCCGAGACCGGCACGGCCAGGAGCCGCTCCACGTACGCTTCCCAAATCCGGTAGTCCTTCACATTGAGGCCCATGCCGTTGGTCAGCACCAGGGCATTGACGCTGAGGAACGGCGTGGGGTCCATGTGTTCTGTGGGGGCGCACCAGGTGATGGGCCTGGCCAAGCGGCCAGGACTTCCGGGCACCCGCAGGGAAATCTTCAGGTCAGGGTCATCCACCAAGTCCGAAATACGCATTTGGGCCTCCACGAGCTGCAGGCAGATGGTCGCCTGATAGTGCAGACATCATAATCCGCATCACCATATTCAGCAGCCTGCACAATTACTATGCGTGTCGCGCTTGGATAGCGTTGCCCCCATGCAAACGAATGTGACCCCCAACACCTCTGCGTCCAGCACCTCTGCTTCAAGCACTCCTGCGTCCAGCTCCGCGAAGTCCGTGCTGTTGAACTCGGACATGGGCGAAGGCGTGGGCCTTCACGAATTCGGCAATGACGAGCAGCTAATGCGCATCATTGATGTGGCCAACGTTGCCTGCGGCTACCACGCCGGCGATCCCGATGTCATGAACCGGACCGTGGAGCTTGCGGCCGAGCACGGAGTGGCCGTCGGCGCCCACCCCGGCCTGCCTGATCCCGTGGGCTTCGGCCGCCGCCGCATGGTGCTGCGTCCGGAAGAAGTCGAGTCCATCATCCTGTACCAAACCGGCGCACTGACTGCCTTTCTGGCCAAGCATGGCCTGGCCCTGAACCACATCAAACCGCATGGCGCCCTGTACGGGATGCTGTCCGGCGACGAGGAACTCATGGCCGCGGCTGCAGGCACTGCCAAGCTGTTCGGCGTCCCATTCTTCGGCCTCGCAGGGACGGCGCATGAGTCCGTGTGCAGGGCCATGGGCGTGGAGTTCATCCCCGAGTTGTACGTGGACCTTAACTACGGTCCGGCCGGTGAGCTGTTGATCCAGCGCCGCCCCGAGCCCACCAACCCGGAGGCAGCAGCCAACCGCGTACAAAAAGCGCTCGACGGCGGTCCCGTCCTGGCCGTTGATGGCACCGAATTGGACATCACCTTCGGCAGCATCTGCGTCCACTCGGACGCACCCAATTCCGTTGCGGTGGCATCGGCTGTCCGAGCCGTCCTCGACGCCCGTTGATTTCCTGTTTTTCACGATCCCCCACTCCCTGAAAGCGAGAACACCCCTATGGGAACCATCGTCTCCCCACTCCCCGGCATCTTTTACCGCAAGCCCGGCCCGGGCAAGCCGCCGTTCGCCAATGAAGGCGACACGATCGAGGTCGGACAGACCCTGGGCATCGTGGAAATCATGAAGCAATTCACCGAAATCCAGTCCGACGTCGCGGGCGTCCTCGAATCGTTCGAGGTAGCCGAGGGCGACATGGTCAACCCGGGCGACCCCATCGTCGTCGTACGCGAAGGATAGGCGACCATCATGAAGAAGCTGCTCATCGCCAACCGCGGCGAGATCGCTGTACGGATCATCAGGACGGCACGGGACATGGGGATCAGCACCGTGGTTATTGTCAGCGAACCCGATTCCACCTCCCTGGCCGCACGGACCGCCGACGAATTCGTTGTGGTTGGCCCCGCCCCAGCCCCTGCCAGCTACCTCAATCAAGACGCGATCATTGCCGCGGCGCTGGACACCGGCTGCGACGCTGTCCACCCCGGATACGGCTTTCTCTCCGAGAACTCTTCCTTTGCCCGCAAAGTAGCGGACGCAGGACTGATCTGGGTGGGACCCGATGCTGACGCCATCGACATGATGGGCAACAAATCACTGGCACGCGAGTCCGCCCACAAAGCCGGAGTTCCCGTACTGCGCGGTTCCGACGGTCCCCTGGATCCGGAAGCGGACGCCGTAGCCATCGCTGCCGGTATCGGTTACCCCCTGGTGGTCAAAGCATCCGCAGGCGGCGGGGGCCGTGGCATCCGGTTCGTCAACAGTGAAGAAGAGCTGCTGGAAACCATCGACATGGCCCGCGGCGAGGCAGCGTCCGTGTTTGGCGACCCCACCGTGTACTTGGAACGTTTTGTTGAGCACGCACGCCACGTGGAAGTCCAGGTTCTGGGCGACGGCACCAACTTCATCCACCTGGGAGACCGCGACTGCTCCATGCAGCGGCGCTCCCAGAAAGTCATTGAAGAAGCTCCCGCACCAGACCTCCCCGATTCCGTGCGGGAGACCATCCGGCAGTCCTCCGTGGAACTTGCCAGACAGTGTGGCTACCAAGGAGCGGGCACGGTGGAGTTCCTCTACGACCCCCGGAACCACGAGGCCGCCTTCATCGAGATGAACACCCGCATCCAGGTGGAGCACCCCATCACCGAACAGATCACCGGAGTGGACCTTGTCCGGGAGCAGCTGCTCATCGCGGGCACCGGTTCCATGTCCCTGACGCAGGAGGACATCACGTTCACGGGGCACGCCATTGAGTGCCGGATCAACGCCGAAGACCCGGGCAACAATTTCTTCCCGAGTCCCGGACGCCTGAATTCCATCGAATGGCCCACCGGCGACGGAATCCGGGTGGATACCGGTGTGGACACCGGATCCGTGGTGAGCCCCTATTACGACTCCATGCTCGCCAAATTGATCGTCCACGCTGCCGATCGTGACGCCGCCATCGCGGCCACCCTGGACGCTTTGGATCACGTGCACATTGAAGGCGTCAAAACCACAGTCCCGGTGCACAAAATGCTGCTGGCCCGTCCCGAGTTCGCTGCAGTCACCCATCATTCCAAGTTCATCGAGTCCGCTCCCGAGCTGTTGGAGGCGAAATGACCACCCCAAGCCCTGTCCTGAAGGAAGCCCGCTACACGTGGGGCGGCGACGAGTTCCTGTTCGTCGAAGTGGACGAATCCATGAGCCTGGCGGCCAACTTCAAAGTCATGTCCATCGCCCGGAAATTGTCGGACGCGGCCTTGGCCGGCGTCGTCGATATTTGCCCTGCCAACGCCTCATTGCTGGTGCGGTTCAATCCTGACGTTCTGCCGCCGTCGAGCCTTGAATCTTCCGTTCGGAACATCGAACTCGAGCTGCAGAACCACGACGAACAGTCGCTGGAAACCCGGATCATCGAAGTCCCCGTCTGGTACGACGACCCCTTCACGGCGGAGGTAGCCCAGCGATTCCGTGAAGGCTTCCACCAAGAACCGGACGGCACGGACCTCGACTACGCCGCAAAGGTCAACGGCCTGCAGGACGCCGCCGAGTTCATCCGCCGCCACCACGAACAGCCGTGGCTTGTGTCCATGGTGGGCTTCGTGGCCGGGCTGCCGTTCCTCTTCCAATTGGTGGAGCGGGAGAAACAACTGCAGGTGCCCAAGTACCTTAGCCCGCGTACGGACACGCCAAAGCTGACAGTGGGTCACGGCGGATGCTTCGCAGCCATTTACTCCGTCCGGGGCGCCGGCGGGTACCAGATGTTCGGCGTCGCGGCAGCCCCGATCTACGATCCCGCGCAGTCACTGGCGGACTTCGAGGACTTCATGGTGTTCTTCCGCCCCGGCGACATCGTCAAGTTCAAGCCGGTCACCGAAGACGAGTACAACGCCATTCAGGCTCAGGTTGAGGACGGAACCTACCGCTACCGCCAAGTCCCCGTGACCTTCGACGCATCCAAGGCCCTGTCCGATCCGCGGGGCTACAACCAGGAACTCATGGAGGCACTCAATGGCATTTGAGATCAAGAATCCCGGCCTGGCCACCACCGTCCAGGACCAGGGCCGCGTGGGCTATTACAACGTGGGCATCCCGCAAAGCGGCTCCATGGACCAGTACTCGGCCGAACTCGGGAACGCCTTGGTGGGTAACCCGGCCACGGATGCCGTCCTGGAATGCACCTACCTTGGTCCTGTCCTGGTGTCGGACGCGGATGCCATCGTGGCGATCACAGGTGCCCCTGTGGAGGTCAAGGTCAATGGTGAAACCCAGCCCCAGTGGACACGCCTGCAGCTCAGCGCCGGTGACGAGCTGAGCTTCGGAGTTATCCAGGGCGGCACGCGCTACTACATAGCGGTCCGGGGCGGGATCGACGTCCCCGAAGTTCTGGGGAGCCGGTCCACCTACACCCTTGGCGGCATCGGCGGGCTCAACGGCAGGAAGCTGGAAGCCGGGGACGTGGTGCCGGTGGGAGCGCCAGACGGTGATCTTCCGGCCCTCGAAGTGATGCCGGAGCCCTTCCGGCCGACGTTCGCCAAGGAACAAACGGTTCGGATTGTGCTGGGCCTCTACGACCACAGACTCACGGACACCGGAAAGGCCAACCTCCTGAACGGCGAATGGAAAGTCACTCCCGTGGCCGACCGGATGGGCCTCCGGTACTCGGGGCCGGGCGTGGAATGGAAGGAGCGCGAGCAGCCATTCGGTGCCGGCTCCGATCCTTCCAACATCGTCGATGCCGGCTACGCTGTGGGCTCCATCCAGATTCCCGGCGGAACGCAGCCCATCATCCTGCACCGCGATGCCGTTTCCGGCGGCGGCTACGCCATGGTGGCAACGGTCATCAGCGCCGACATGGACCTTGTTGCCCGCGCGGCCCCCGGCACGGTCACCAGGTTTGCTGCCGTCAGTCAGGAGGAAGCGATCGTGGCACGCAAGGAGCGCGCCGAACTCAAAACCAAGGCCTGGGAGGCCGTGGGCGCCAAGCCCTGATCTCCCGCGCTGACTTCAAGCAGGTGTGGCCGGCCTCTGGGTCGGCCACACCTTGCTGCGTGGTGCCCTCGCTCTGTGAGACGGTAAGGGCACGCAGCTACGCAGGGAGGGCCATGGATTTCCAACACATCATCGAAGAAGTGGGCCGGTACATGGACGCCGCCGGTGTGGCTGTCATGGTGATCGGTGCCTTGGTTTCCCTACCGTTGGCCCTGCGGGGATACCAACCCAAACGTGCCAGCGGCCTGGCGCCGTTCTCCCCTTACCGCTCCTACCGCCAACTGTTGGGACGGTCCATCCTTCTAGGCCTGGAGCTCCTGGTGGCCGCCGACATCATCCGGACCGTCGCGGTCACCCCCACCTTTGAAAGCGTTGGCGTCCTGGCCATCATCGTGCTGATCCGGACGTTCCTCAGCTTCTCCCTGGAGCTGGAAATCACCGGCCGCTGGCCCTGGCAGAAGGAAAAAGAGCCGGACGCCGGCCAGCCGCTACGATCGACTTCATGACGCAGCCATGGACTCCGGACATTCTTGGCGAGGGCTTTGAACAGCAAACGCTAAACCTCGACGACGGTGCTGCCGCCACCTTGGTGCGTTACCTAGGCACCGGCCCGCAATGGCTGGAGGCTCCGGAAGGTGAACGCCTCAACGCGGACATCCTCTACGTACATGGCTGGTCCGACTATTTCTTCCAACGCCATCTGGCTGAGTTCTGGCACCGTACCGGTGCCCGCTTTTTCGCACTGGACCTGCACAACTACGGCCGCAGCCTGCGTCCCGGGTTGGTCCCGGGCCTGGTCACCAACCTCTCCGACTACGACGCCGACATCGCAGCAGCCCTGGAAGCCATGGGCCGCACAGGAGATTCCGCCGGGCGGCCGCTCATTCTGCTGGGCCACTCAACCGGCGGACTCACCCTGAGCCTGTGGGCACATCGCCATCCAGGCATTGCCTCGGCCCTGATCCTCAACAGCCCCTGGCTGGAGTTCCAAGCAACTGAACTTGGCAGGCGGGCCATTGCGCCCCTGGTTGGACTCCACGCAAGGCTCCATCCGCTGGCGCCCCTGCCACCAGTGGACCCGGGCATCTACACCCGTGCCGTCTCCGCGGCGCTGGATGGCGAATGGGAATACAACCTCGAGTGGCGGCCCGACAGGGGTTTCCCGATCACTCCGGCGTTCCTTGACGCGGTGTTCCGGGGCCAAGCCACCGTGGCCGCCGGGCTGGGAATCGAGGTTCCAGTGCTGGTGCTGCTTTCGGACAAAAGCTACCTGCAGCCGAAGTGGTCGGCGGACGCACTCACTGCCGACGTCGCACTGAACGTTGATGCCGTGGCCCACCGCTCGCTGTCCTTGGCGGACACCGTCACAGTGAGCCGGCTGCCGAATGCGTTCCATGACATTTTCCTGTCACCAGAACCCATCCGGCGTGAAGCCTTCCAACGCATCGGCCGCTGGCTTCCCACAGCACTGCAACCATCGGATGCAGTGGCGTGGGAAGCCAGGACCGCGGGCTTATAGGAGCTACTTGCCGAGTCCGGCCCTGCGCAATGCCTCGGCCATGGCCGTGTTGGCGGGGGCCACCGGAGCTTGCTGGGGCTTGCCTTGCCGCGCGCCACCCTGGCGGCGATCCCCTTGACCTTGCCGTGGAGCGCCCTGCCCCGGCTGCCCGGAACGCTCTCCACCACCGCGCTGACCTTGCCGGCCACCCGAGTCCCGGCCAGCTGAAGTACGCCCGCCCGGGCCGCGGCCACCCGCGGTGCCGGGTTCGTCGTCGAGCCTTAGCGTCAGCGAAATGCGCTTGCGGTCAGGGTCCGCTTCAAGCACTTTGACCCGGACCACCTGACCGGACTTCACGATTTCCCGCGGGTCCGAAACGAACTTGTTGGACAGGGCAGAGACGTGGACCAGACCGTCCTGGTGTACTCCGACGTCAACGAACGCTCCGAATGCGGCCACGTTGGTGACCGTGCCTTCCAGGATCATGCCGGGCTTGAGGTCGGAGATCTTCTCGATGCCTTCGGAGAAGGATGCCGCCTTGAACGCCGGGCGGGGGTCGCGGCCGGGTTTCTCCAGCTCCGACATGATGTCCTTGACGGTGGGCAACCCGAAAGTGCCGTCCACGAAGGCCTGCGGATCCAAGGCGGTGGCAGGCCCACCGCTGGCGGCGACCAGGATCTTGCGTGCCACCGAGTATGCCTCGGGGTGCACGCTGGAAGCGTCCAGGGGTTCGGCTCCCCCGGTGATCCGGAGGAAGCCTGCGCACTGTTCAAACGCCTTGGCTCCCAGCCGCGGCACTTTCTTGAGGTCGCTGCGTTTGGCGAACGGCCCATTCTCGTTCCTGTAAGCCACGATGTTCTCGCTGAGAAGGGGCCCGACGCCGGCCACCCTGCTGAGCAGCGCGGGCGAAGCGGTGTTCACGTCCACGCCCACGGCATTCACGCAGTCCTCCACCACGGCATCCAGCGAGCGGTCCAGCTTCGCGGCGGTGACATCGTGCTGGTACTGCCCCACCCCAATCGACTTCGGTTCAATCTTCACGAGCTCGGCCAGCGGATCCTGCAGGCGGCGGGCAATGGACACTGCACCCCGGAGAGACACATCCATGCCCGGGAGTTCGGACGCCGCCAAGGCGGATGCCGAGTACACGGATGCTCCAGCCTCGGATACCACCAGCTTCTGGATGCCCTTGGAACCGGCGGCCTCCAGGGACTTGATGAGCTCCGTGGCCAGCTTGTCCGTCTCGCGGGAGGCCGTTCCGTTGCCTATCGCCACGAGTTCCACGTTGTACTGCTTGGCCAGACGAGCCAACGTGGCCAAAGCCTCGTCCCACTTCTTCGCAGGTGCGTGCGGGTAGATGGTGTCCGTGGTGACCACCTTGCCGGTGCCATCCACAACGGCCACCTTCACGCCCGTGCGGAGTCCCGGGTCCAGGCCGAGCGTGGCCCGGTTACCCGCAGGAGCGGCAAGCAGCACATCACGGAGATTGGCCGCGAAAACGCGCACAGCTTCGTCTTCCGCGTCAGCGAACATACGCCCACGAAGGTCCGTGGTGAGACGATCCAGAATGCGGCCGCGCCACGCGAGCTGGGCAGTCTGAGTCAGCCACGCATCCGCCGGACGCCCCTGGTTGGCAACCCCGAGGCACGTGGCCACAGCGTTCTCGTACTTGCCACGCGCGGCGGCCAGGGCGTCGTCGTCGGCGGGGTCAGCCTCGGCAAGATCCAACTCAAGGACGCCGTCCTTTTCACCACGCAGCAAGGCGAGCACCCGGTGCGACGGCATTCCTGACGGCACCTGGGCGAAATCGAAGTAGTCCTTGAACTTCTGGCCCTCGGCTTCCATGCCCTTCTTGACCCGCGACACCATGCGCCCCTGCTTCCAGAGCCGCTCGCGCAAGTCCTCCGCGAGATCCGGATCCTGCCCGACCCGTTCCACCAGGATGGCACGCGCCCCTGCGAGCGCCATGGTGGCGTCCTCGATGGAGTGCTCGGCGTTGAGGTACTTGGCGGCTTCGGTGGCGGGGTCCAGTTGCGGGTTGGCGAGCAGGACATCGGCCAGGGGCTCAAGCCCGGCTTCGCGGGCGATCTGGGCCTTGGTGCGGCGCTTGGATTTGAAGGGCAGGTAAATGTCTTCCAGCCGGGCTTTGGTGTCAGCCCCGACGACGGCGGCTTCGAGTTCCGGGGTCAGCTTGCCCTGGGCGGCTATCGCCTCAAGGACGGACTTTCTCCGCTCTTCCAACTCACGCAGGTACCTGAGGCGTTCCTCAAGGTCGCGGAGCTGGGTGTCATCAAGCGTCCCGGTGACTTCCTTACGGTACCGGGCGATGAAGGGGACGGTGGATCCGGCGTCGAGCAGTTCCACTGCGGCCTTGACCTGCCATGCCTTGACGCCGAGTTCTTCGGCGATCTGGGCGTGGATGGCAGAGTCAGCTGACTGGTGTTGGAGATTTGAAGTCACCATGACAGTTTGCCTCACATGGCCGACAGTTTCAGCGGAACGTAGGGCGAAGGCCTATCCCGGGGGCGCTGTTAGTGCTGTAGTTGGACCATGCAGGAACTGCTCATCATCCTTCAGGACGGGTTCGTTTCCGATGACGTGACCGTGACCGTCAACGGCAAGGAAGCCGTCACTGAGCGTGGCATCTCCACCAAGATGCTGTTGGGAATGGCCGACGAAATCACGGTGGAACTGCCGGCCAAGGGCGCCACGGTGGGTGTGGAGGTCAGCAGCAGAAAACTCAGCGCCACGAAGAAGCTCGCGGGTAAACCGAAGAGCCTGATCGTCTCGATCGAAGACGGCGAACTCGTGTTGCGCGAAGGAACGGGCCGCGAGGCTTTCCTCTAAGGGAGGGCCTCGCGGCGGCTGGATTGGTTGCCGGTTTTGGGCCTCAGTGGGCCATGTGCTCCTTGGCCGAGATGTGCTCCACCATCTCGCCGAGGCGCTCTTCTGCATAGTGGTTGCGGGCAATATCGCCCTGGCTGATGATCCCTACCAGTTTGTGGTCGCTGATCACCGGCAAGCGGCGCACCTGATGCTCCTCCATCATGGTCACGGCCTCGTCAACGTTGGCGTCGGCGTCCACCCAGTAAGGCTTGCCGGTGGCCAGCTCACTGGCACGGACCTCGCGGGCATCCCTGCCTTCGGCCAAACACTTGACCACGATGTCGCGGTCTGTGATGAAGCCGGTGAGCTTGCCGTCGTGGCCACAAATGGGGAGTGAACCGCAGTCCAGGTCCCTCATGAGCATGGCGGCTTCCTGAAGAGTCTTGTCCTCTTCGATGCACTGGGCATTGGTTGTCATGAATTCACGTACGACACTCATGGATCCTCCTTCATCGATTTGGGGCATCGACGCGGGGCCTTCGGCAGGAGTCGTTCGGCTCAGGCGCCGATGATGCCAGCCTACGCCCGGCGGCAAGGGCTGACCAGACGCTGCGGGCCCTCCACGACCTCTGGAGGAAAAGAAACCGCTTGATTTCTCTGGATATAATCCATTCGCTGGAGTATCCTCAACGTGGGTTACACACGGCTTCTGGGCATTGGCCATTCCGACTCGTTTCGAGCATCCCCACGCGCACCCGCCCCGCCCTGAACCGTCATGCCGTCCATGCGCCACAGCGCGTGGACGAACGCATATTGACTGCTTGCAGAGCGAGAAAGAACACCCTCATGGACACCCCCAACGTCCCCAGTACCCACTACATCCCTGCCCCCGGGAACCCGGCTTCCCTTCCTCTTCCACCCCAGACCACGTCCTTTTCCTGGCCCTCTGAGGACTGGTGGCGCTGCTGGCGATCCGCAGCCCTGAGCGGCCGCTATGAAGGGAATCAAGCCACCAGCGGCCCGATCGGAAGCGCGCTGGACCTCCGCCTGGATGTCGATCCACGTCAGGGTGTGGAATCACCGGTCCTGAACAAGGTCAGCGGTGACCTCTACAGCACGCGCATGGTCAAGGTGGCGGGCGTGAACCAGCTCGTGAAAACGTACGTGGAATCGTGGATCGTGGATGCGCCCGTTATCACCACTACCCACTCCGACGCCCACATATCGGGTGCTGTCCGGTTCTGGAAGGGCGTGCATCCTGCCACCACCGTGGAGATCGTGGTGTCCTGGTCGCACGGAGCCATCACGGGCGCCGTGGCCACGTTCGCGGTGGGCGGTGTGGCTGGACCGCCGTACGCTTGCACCTACCGCTCGGACTGTTTCCGCGACGTCAACTTCGAATTCGACTACTGCGCCTCTGTGGACATCGAACCCAAAGTTCCCGTCTACAACAGCCACGCACACAACAACCGCCCGGCCGACCTTTCGGACCGGAACATCTCCATCGAGTCTGCGTACAAGGACGCCGGGATCGCCGTCACTGTTGATCCGGTGCACACGGTGATTGACGACAGCGCCGCCGGCTTTGCTTCCTGGAACGTGGGCGAACTCCACGACGCCATGGAAACCTCGTTTGGCAAGTTCACTTCAGGGTGGCCGGCGTGGAACCTCTGGGGCATTCAGGCAGGCATTTTCGACAGCGCCGGAGTCGGCGGCATCATGTTTGACGCCGCTGCAGGCTTTGGCGGTGCAGGTCGCGGACCCGACCGCCAGGGTTTTGCTGTCTTCCGCAGCCACTCCTGGTTCACCAACCTGGTCTCCGACCCCACCACCCAGGACCAGGCGTGGGCCATGCGCCATTTCCTCTATACCTGGGTGCACGAGGCCGGGCACGCCTTCAACTTCCTGCACGCGTGGGACAAAGCCCGGCCGGACTCCTTGTCCTGGATGAACTACGACTGGAAATACGATCAGCGCAACGGCGCCGATACGTTCTGGGGCAACTTCCGCTTCAGGTTCGACGACGACGAACTCCTCCACATGCGCCACGGCGACCGCGCCGCAGTGATCATGGGCGGAGACCCGTGGGCCTCCGGCGGCCATCTCGAGTCCCCTCCTGGCGCAATGACCGTGTCCGGGCCGGGCAGTGACCTGGAGTTGACGCTCTCTGGCAAGGGCTACTTCGACTACATGGAACCGGTGGCCCTTGAGTTCCGGCTGCGCAACACCAGCGACGCGCCGCTTCAGGTGGATGGCCGGCTGGATCCCCGGTACGGAAACACGTCCGTGTACGTTCAGAAGCCGGACGGGACCGTGATCCTGCACCAATCAGTGGTGTGCTTCTATGGCATCCCCGAACTTGTGACGTTGTCGCCGGCAGCTGACGGCACTGATGGCAGCGACAGGTACAGCCAGTTGGTCCAGTTGGCCTATGGCACCGGCGGCTTTGCCTTCGATGAGCCCGGCCAGTATTTGATCCGGGCCGTGTATTCCACGGACGGGATCGTCCAGGCTTCCAACACCCTGCCAGTGCGCATCGGCTTCCCGGTGACCAAGGAAGAGGACAGGTTCGCTCCGGACTTCTTCACCCGGGAAGTCGGCCTGACCCTTGCGTTCGAAGGGTCCATGTCGCCGTATCTCAGCAAGGGACTGGACACTCTCACGGAGGCAGCCGAGCGGTTCAGTGGTGAGCCTTTGGGCGTGAAGGCGGCTACCGCCGTCGCGCAGTCCGTGGGAGATGACTTTTACCGCCGCAAGGACGACAAAATGGTCAAGCACCACAGCGCTGACCCCCAGCGGGCACTTGCGCTGACGGATACCGGTTTGGCGGGTTACCAGCAGGGAGCGGGAGCCAGCAGCAACCTCGCGTATCGCGGCCTGGTGGAATTGCGCAGCGAACTGCACGCCAAGGCGAACAACACCGCGGCGGCAAAGTCCGAGGTTGAAACCCTCGCCAAGGATCTGGGCACCCGGGGCGCCAACGCCACAGTGCTTGCCCAGGTCAAGGAACTCATCCCAACAACTCCGGCGGCCCGTTCCCGCCGGTCGGCTCCGAGGAAGCCTGCCAAATAGCCGTCGGATGGCTCTTTGGTCTGCGGCTCCTCCGCAGCCGGCGACGGCGGCACCCCGCCCTTGGTGCCGCCGTCGCTCCCTAAGCTCCTGCCGCCTTTACTCGGCGATGTCCTCGGCCCACAGTTCCGGGTGTTCGTCCTGGAAGGTCCGCATCATGTCCACGCAACGGGGGTCGTCCAGGACCACTACGTCAACGCCTCGTGACCGCAGGAGGTCAAACTCGCCCGGGAACGTCTCCGCCTCGCCCACCACCACCCGCGGGATCTTGAACTGAATGATGGTTCCGGTACACATGGCGCACGGCGCCAGGGTTGTGTAGAGCGTGGTGTCGCGGTAGCTTTTTTGCCGCCCGGCAGCCCTCAGCGCCGACATCTCGCCGTGGGCAATGGGGTCACCGTGCTGGACCCGCTCGTTGTGGCCGCTCGCGATGACCTCACCGCCGCGGGCCAAGGCGGCCCCAATGGGGATGCCGCCTTCGCTGAGGCTCTTTTGCGCGGCCTGGTATGCGGCTTCGAAAGCTGGATCTGCAATGCGGGCTGTTTCCGTCATGGGTGCAGTCTAAAGTGCCGGCGCCTTATATTGTCGGGGACCGCTGATAGCTTGGCTACAACGGTTTAGCCACGGCACGGAAGGCAGGTGGGTCGCGGTGTTCTTTCTCGATCCGGAGACAGCAGGAGCCCCGCAGGACCTTGTCTTCTCCGCCAGCGACCTCGTTATTGCTGCCACCTGCGAGTATCAACTGCTCCGGAAACTCGACGAAAAACTCGGCCGTACGCCAAAACCGGACTTCGCACCGGACGCCATGCTGGATCGCACAGCCGCCTTGGGCGATGTTCACGAGCATAAGGTTCTGGATGAATTTGTGGCCGACTTCGGGCCGTGGGATCCGGCGACGGGAAAAGGCGTTTACGACGTCGTCCCCGCCGCAGCGATGGACCGCGCCACCCTGTCGGGCAAGCATGCGGAATCCATCAACGCTTTGGGATCCGGTGCGGATGTCGTCTTCCAGGCAGCGTTCTTCGATGGACAGTTCCACGGCCGCTCCGACTTTCTGGTGAAACGCCCCGGCGGTCAGTACGCCGTCTTCGATACCAAGCTCGCCCGGCATGCCAAGGTCACGGCCCTGTTGCAGTTGGCGGCCTACGGAGATCAACTCATCCAGGCAGGGATCACACCGGACCCTACCGTCACCCTGGTCCTGGGCAACAGGGTCCTCAGCAACCATCCCCTCTCCCAGATCCTCCCTGTGTTCAGGGAACGCCGGGGGCGCTTCCTGGAGATGACGGCAGCGCATATTTCCGAAGCTTCGCCGATCGTTTGGGGCGATCCCCGCTACTCCGCGTGCGGCCGCTGCGATTACTGTGCTGAACAGGTCACGCTGCACCGGGACCTCCTCATGGTGGCCGGGATGCGCATCAGCCGCCGAAAGAAGCTGATGGAGGCCGGGATCACCACCATTGACCAACTGGCAGCTTCCCCAGCAGCAGGTGATCCAACGTCCCTGCGGCTTCGCGAGCAAGCCCGGCTGCAGACCGGAACGGGAACGCCTGACGGCACGGTGAAGTACACGGACAAATCCGGAGAAGCCAAGACCATCAGCTACAACGTTCTGCCGGACAACACCCTCGGCAGGCTGCCCGTGCCGGATCCGGGCGACATCTTTTTTGACTTTGAGGGCGACCCCCTGTGGCAGGACCCTGCCACCGGCACATGGGGGCTCGAGTACCTGTTCGGCGTCATCGAGAACCCCGTGGAACCGGGCGCCCACCCCGTATTCCGGCCCTTCTGGGCCCACTCCCGGGCTGAGGAAGGCCGGGCGTTCGTTGACTTCCTGGACTACGTGGACAAGCGCCGGGCACAGTATCCGGGCATGCACATTTACCACTACGCCGCCTATGAAAAGACGGCCTTGAGGAACTTGTCCCTGACGCATGTGGTGGGCGAAACCGCCGTCGACGACCTCCTGCGGCAAGGCGTTCTGGTGGACCTCTACGACACCGTCCGGCACAGTATCCGGGTCTCTGAGAACTCGTACAGCATCAAGAAGCTGGAACCCCTTTATATGGGACAGCACCTGCGTTCGGGCGAGGTCACCGACGCCGGCGCTTCCGTGGTTGCCTACGCGGACTTCTGCACTGCCCGGGATAACGGGGACGCCGGTGAAGCCGCTGTAATCCTGGAAGGCATCCGGGATTACAACGAGTACGACTGCCTGTCGACGCTGGAACTGCGTAACTGGCTCCTGGCCCGGGCAACAGAGCGCTCCATCGTTCCGGGCAGTGTGGCAGAGGACGTTGCCGCGTCGGAGGAACCGCAGCCCAAGTACGAGGCCGCGCCGGAAGAAACAGCGCTCCATGACTACCTGGCAGGGTTACCAGAGCAGGACCAGGCCTCGGCCGACGCCCGGGCTGTGGGAATTGTCGCGGCCGGTGTCGGGTACCACCGGCGCGAGGACAAGCAGCACTGGTGGGGTCACTTCGATCGTTTGGAAAAGCCGGTCTCACAGTGGGAGGACGGTCGCGACATCTTCACGGTGGAGCGTGCCGAGGTGCTCCAGGACTGGGCGAAACCCGGTCCGCGCAAGAATCCGGTTCGAATCTCCACGCTCATCGGCCGTTCCGGGGACGGCTCAGGATTGGAACCGGGCAAGAAGTATTTCCGTATGTTCGATTCCCCTCTGCCCCAGGCCTTGGCGGCCAAAGAGTCGTCCGTCCTGGGCCGCGCCGGTTGGAGCGGAACGGAGGTGGTGGAGGTTGGAGAGACGGACGACGCCGAGACGGTCACCATCTCCGAACGGCTCCCCCGCGGCGCCGCGGAATACAGCCAACTGCCGATGGCATTGACCCCTGACAGCCCCATTTCCACCGACGGCCAGCGGTCTGCTTTGGCTGCTTTGGCTACGAAGCTCAGCGCTGCACTACCTTCCTGGCCCCGGGATTGTGCCTTGGACTTGGTACGCCGGCAACCTCCGCAACTCCGCACGCTCCCGACCCTTCCAGCCGTCGGCGCCGGACCGGATGGCTACATTGATGCCATCACTGACGCTGTCATGGACTTGGACAGCTCCTACCTTGCCGTCCAGGGGCCTCCCGGCAGCGGCAAAACCTATGTCGGCTCACACGTCATCGCACGTCTGGTCACAGCTGGGTGGAAAGTGGGCGTCGTGGCGCAGTCCCATGCTGTGGTGGAGAACATGCTGTGCGCTGCGATTCAGAAGGCCGGCGTCGATCCTCAACGGGTAGCCAAAGAGGTCAAACACGACGACCCTGTGCCATGGACGCAGTGCGGCAAAGGCAACGTCGAAGAGCTCTTGTCCCAGCCCGGTGGAGCCCTGATCGGCGGCACCGCGTGGACCATGGTGGGCAGCTCGGTTCCCGCAGGATCCTTGGATCTCCTGGTCATCGATGAGGCCGGGCAGTTCTCATTGGCCAACACCATGGCAGTGAGCCGCGGTGCCCAGCGGCTGCTCCTCTTGGGTGATCCTCAGCAGCTACCCCAAGTCACGCAGGGAAAACACCCCGAACCCGTCGATGAGTCGGCACTCGGCTGGTTGTCCGCGGGATACAACACCCTGCCAGCTACGCTGGGATACTTCCTGGCGTCATCGTGGAGAATGCATCCGGATCTGTGCAGCGCGGTGTCAGCACTGTCCTATGACAACAGGCTCGAGGCAGCCCCGGCAGCGAAGGAACGCCATCTGGAAGGGGCCGCCCCGGGGATCTCCTGTGTCTATGTCCTGCACACCGGTAACTCCACCAACTCACCCGAGGAAGCCGCGGAGGTGGTTCACCAGGTCCAGGCCCACCTGGGTCTAGGGTGGCTGGATCCCTCCCAGCCCACTGATGCCCAGTCCCCTGATGCCCAGCGCACTGAAGGCCGGCCCACTGAAAGCCGGCCCCTTGAGGAAACCGACATCCTGGTTGTCGCCGCGTATAACGCGCAGGTCCAACTGATCAAGCACCACCTTCGTGCCGCTGGGCTTGGCCGGGTGCGTGTGGGTACCGTGGACAAGTTCCAAGGCCAGGAAGCGCCTGTGGTCATCGTGTCCATGGCAGCTTCCGCCGCAGGAGAAGTCCCACGCGGCATGGAGTTCCTGCTGTCCCGTAACCGCATCAACGTGGCGGTCTCGCGCGGGCAGTGGCGTGCCGTCGTCGTGCGTTCGCCCGAGCTGACCAACTATCTGCCGACGCATCCGGAAGGCCTGGAAAACCTGGGCGGCTTCGTGGCCCTCTGCCAGCGGAGTTTGTGTACAGCTAATGCCCTTGAGAAGCAGCTGTAGGGGCATCTGCTGTACAAAAACCCAGGGCTTCGTCCAGGACCCGTCCGAAGTTCGCGGCGTCATGGGCAAAGCGGCCCAGGAAAAGCCCGGACACCCCCTCCAGCTGCGGCAGCAGCCCAGGTTTGGCGGACCCCCCGTAGATGACGGGAATCCCGGCCACTCCGTGCGGTGCCAGCAATTCCCTCAACGCGGCCGCGACACCCGCAACATACCCCGCCGACGCCGGCTCCGGAGCACCGATCGCCCACACAGGTTCGTAGGCGATGACCAACCGATGGGCAACCGACCAGTCGCCCGATACAGCAGCCTTGATCTGCCGGAACACCGTATGGGCCGCAGCCTGGGGTTCGCTGTCTTCCCGCTCCCCCACGCACAGCAGCGGGGTCAGTCCGGCGTCGACGGCGGCACGGACCTTCAGCGCAATCATCGCCTCGTCTTCGCCGAAGTATCGACGCCGCTCGGCATGGCCGATCTCCACCAGCCCAACCCCGAGCTCCGCAAGCAAGGACGGTGAAACCTCGCCGGTCCACGGACCGTCTGCCCAGCTACAGTTCTGGGCGCCCACCATAAGCGGCGTGCCGTCCACCAACCGCGCGGCTTCGGGCAACACCGGGAACGACGGGATCACAAACGGGACCACCCGCCCGGCCGCGAGGGCCGGACGGGCGTCCACTTCCACCAGCAACTGCTCCAACCACGCCAACGACTCCGCGTAGCCCATGTACATCTTGGTACTGACCCCAACGAGCAGGGTGCCTGGAGCAGAAAGCATCACGGTTTACTTCCCCAGCAGTTCATCGGCCTTGTTGCTGAAGCGCTTGGTACCGAACATGAGCAGCGCCGCCACGAACGGCAGCACACCCAGCGCATAGACACCCATGGTTCCCGTGTCCGACGCCGTGACCTGATTGACCGTGGTGCGCAGGATCGGGGCAACGAATCCACCCAGGTTGCCCAGCGAGTTGATCAACCCGATTCCCGCAGCTGCGGCAGTTCCGGTGAGGAACGCCGTCGGGTATGACCAGCAAATGGGACCTGTGGACAGGAAGCTGCACACCGCCAGGGTGATGAAGATGATGCCGAGCGCCGGCAACTGGTTGGCGCCCGCCCAAGCGGAGCCGAAGATGCAGAGGCCTGTGGAGATGAACAGAGCCGTTCCCCAACGGCGGCGGCGAGCCACGGTGTTCGCGGCCTTGCCAATGAAGTAACAGGCGAAGATGCCGAAGAACCACGGGATGGCTGCCAGGAGTCCGACGGCGATGCCCACCTTTTGGCCGGTCAGCTGCGCCACCTGCTGCGGCAAGTAGAACGTCACTCCGTAGACCGCTACCTGCAGGCAGAAGTAGATGACCGTGAAATACCAGACCCGGCCGTTGCGCATGGACGCCAGGACACCGCGGGGACCGGTCTCTTCCTTCACAGTGTCTTCCAACGCCATGACGTCGGACAGCGCAGTCTTTTCTTCCTTGGTCAGGAACTTGGCGTCCTGGGGGCTGTTGATGAGGAAGAAGTAGGCTGCCACACCGGCCAGGACGGCGAGCATGCCTTCGACGAAGAACATCACCTGCCAGCCTGCGACGCCGGGAACCTGGTCCCCGATATTGATGAGCCAACCGGACAGCGGCGCACCCATCATCTGGGAGAACGGCTGGGCCAGGTAGAAGATGGCGAACATCTTCACGCGGACCTTGTTGGGGAACCAGGCCGCAAGGAACATGATGACGCCGGGGAAGAGACCGGCTTCGGTCACACCCAGCAGGAACCGCAGGATGATGAACGACGTCTCACCCTGAACGAAAGCGAAGCACGCCGACACGATGCCCCAGGTAATGGCGATGCGGGCGAGCCACACCTTGGCGCCGAATTTGGTGAGCAGCAAGTTGCTGGGGATCTCGAACAGTGCGTAGCCGATGAAGAAGATACCGGCGCCCAAGGCGTAGGCTCCGGCGGTGATGCCTTTGTCCACTTCCAGCGCTGCTTCAGCGAAGCCAACGTTGGTGCGGTCCAGGAAGGCCACCACGTACAGGATGACGAGCATCGGCATAAGCCGCCGTGATGCTTTGGAAATTGCCGATTTGAGGACCGGCGTATCCAGCAACTCCTTAGTGGAATTGGTGGCAACAGACATTGAAACTCCTCTTTGAGTGACAGGAAATGACTAATGCAGTGCGATCAGCCGCGGTCTCCGCGGAAAGAATCAGCGCGGGAAGAAGATGAGCACCATGCCCACTGCGCAGGCGAGGATGCCCACGGCAAGGTAAATCTTGCGTTCTCGTGTCCAGGTCTTCATGAACAAGCGCCTAGTGCATGTACAGTCCGCCATCCACATTCAGCGTCTGGCCGGAGATGTATCCGGAGTCCTCGCTGATGAGGAAGGCGATGGCGGCTGCGATGTCACGGGTGGAACCCACCCGGTTCACCACAAGGTCCTTGGTGAGCTCATCCTTGCGTTCCTGGCTCAGCGTTCCGCCCATGATGTCGGTGTCGATGGGGCCGGGAGAGATGGCGTTGACGGTGATGTCGTACTCACCCAGCTCGCGGGCAGTTGCGCGGGTCAGTCCGATGACGCCGGCCTTGGCTACGGAGTAGGGAGTTTTGGAGAACGTACCTCCGCCGCGCTGCGCGGAAACGGAGGAGATGTTCACGATGCGGCCGATCCGGTTCTTGACCATGGATTCGGCCACACGCCGGGTGGCGTAGTGGACGCCGTTGAGGTTGATGTTCAGGACCCGGTCCCACTCTGCCGGTTCCAGTTTCAGGTAGCCGACGGGCGAGCTCACTCCGGCAACGTTGGCCAGTGCGACGATCTGCGGGAGTTCATTCTCGAGTTCGTCGATTGCGGCACGGACCTCGGCTTCGCTGGCGACGTTGGCGCCTACGCCGTGGGCCTGCACGCCGTATTCAGCGCTGATTTCCTTGGCTGCGATCTTGCAGGCGGCGTCATCAAGATCGATGATGCCGATGTTCCAGCCTTGGGCGGCCAGGTAGTTGACGGTGGCTCGGCCGATGCCTCGTTCGGATACGGCGCCGGTGACGATTGCGGTGCGTTCTGCGGGGAAAGTCATGTGGTTGTCTCCTGTGAAGAGTTAGTTGATGGGTGCCGGGCCGAGCTCTTCAATGAGCTTCTGCATGGCGACGTAGGCCTTGTTGCGGTAGGCGATGAGTTCCGGGGTGCGCTCGGCGGGGACGTTGAGGAAACCGGCGCCGGTCTTGGTGCCGAGCTTGCCTGCTTCCACCAGGTCCGAGAGGATCTTCGGCGTCGCGAATCGTTCCGGGAAGCCCGTTTGCAGCGACTTGTAGCAGAAGTTGTACACGTCCAAACCGGCCATATCCGCGATGGCGAACGGACCAAAGAAGGGCAAGCGGAAGCCGAACGTGGTACGCACCAGGGTGTCGACGTCGTCCGCTGTTGCGATGCCCTGCTCCACCAGCTGCGCTGCCTCGTGGAACAGCGCGTACTGCAGGCGGTTCAGCACGAAGCCGGTGACATCCTTGACCACGGCGGTCTGCTTGCCGGCCGCGTGCACCAACTCGCGCGACGCTGCCACAGTTGCGGCAGAGGTTTCAGCGTGAGGGATGATCTCGACGCCGGGAATGAACGGCGACGGGTTGGAAAAATGCACACCCAGGAAGCGTTCCGGATGGGTGACAGCTTCAGCGAGGGACGCGATGGAAATGGTGGACGTGTTGGAACCGATCACGGCATCCGGGCGGGCCGCCGCGCTGATCCGGGCAAGGCTCTGGTGCTTGATCTCCAAAACCTCCGGAACACATTCCTCGATGAAGTCCGCGTCCGCTACGGCTTCTTCGATGTCCTTTGCAGCCCACAGGTTCTGCTTGAGGATCTCGGTGGACCCCTCGGGGAAAAGCCCATCCGCGATGAACTGATCCGACTCCACCAGAAGGCGATCGTAGTTCTTCTGTGCCACTTCAGCGGACACATCCGCCAGCGCAACACGCGCTCCGCCAAGCGCCAGCACTTGCGCGATGCCGCCGCCCATGTAGCCGGAGCCGACGACGGCGATCTTCCGGGCTTGCGTGCTTTCGGTTGCTTCAGAAATGGTCATGATCAGACTGCCTTCGTATAGTCGGGCTCGTACGAGCAGATTGCGTCCACCTTGGCGGCGGAGGATGAGGTGTGGTCGAAGGTGTGGCCCAGCCACTCCCCTACGAGCTTCTTGGCCAGTTCCAAGCCAATCACCCGCTGGCCCAGTGTGAGGACCTGCGCGTTGTTGCTGAGCACAGACCGCTCCACGGAGTAGCTGTCGTGGGCGGTGACCGCGCGGATTCCAGGAACCTTGTTGGCTGCAATGGCCACTCCGAGTCCGGTTCCACAGATCAGGAGTGCCCTGTCCGCATCGCCTTCGGCCACCTTGCGGGCAGCATCGACGGCGACGTGCGGGTACGCGGTGGAGTCGTCCAAGCCAACGCCGACGTCGGTCACTGATGCCACGCGTGGGTCTGCCTCCAGCAACTCTTTCAAGGCGTTCTTGTACTCAACGCCGGCCTCGTCATTGCCGACGACGATGCGCCAACCTGGGGTGTTACTCATGCTTGGGCTCCGTTTCCGGCCGATGCCGCTGACATAGCGGAGGCCAGTTGTGAATCGATGACCAGTTGTGAATTGATGAACTGCGAAATCCTGGCGGTGATCAGACCAAAGGAGACTGCACCGGGATCGGGATGGCCGAGGCTCTTTTCCGCGAGGGGACGTGCCCGGCCTTTGAGGGGACGCAGATCCGCGGTCCTCGCGGCAGCGGACTCAGCTGCCGCAGCGGCAACTGCCAGCGCCCGGTCAACGGGAGCACCGGCGTCGAGCTCTGTCAGGAAGGTGTCCCGGAACGGCAGGAGCGCGTCCACCATGGTTTTGTCCCCGGGATCGGCTTTGCCCAGTTCGGTGATGGCGCGGACGAAGGCCTTCACCGCTGCGGCCGCGTCCTTCGAGGTGTAGGTATGGCGGTTGCCCAGCGACTGGCCGGCTGCGATGACAGCCGAACCCCACAGCGCTCCCGAGGTGCCACCGGCCTTCTCGCTCCAGGCCTCTCCCGCTGCCGCAAGGACACGGGACACCGATGAACCGGCTGCAGCCAGGCCGGCCGCCGCAGCAGCGTCGACGCCGCGCCGCATGCCGATGCCGTGATCGCCGTCGCCTGCGATCGCATCCAGCTTGCCGAGCTCCTCTTCGTGGTCAACGACGACGTCCCGGACCTGGGCGAGGATGGCCACGGCGTGCCGCCCGAGTTCAACGGCGGCCGGGGTGGGCTGTTCGACGTCGGCGATTTCGGCGTCGTCGATTGCTGCCTCAGCCCGAGGTGCGCGGGGCGACATACTGCCCTTGCGGAACGCCGGAGTGTCAGCAGGCGCAGCCCAAAACTGCTCCAGTTCCTCGTCCAACCACAGCAGGGTCAGGGACAGCCCGGACATGTCCAGGCTGGTCACCAGCTCGCCGCACTCGGGTTCAACCACGGTGAGCCCGGCTGCAGTGAGGAGCTTCTCCACCTTGCCGAACAGCAGGAAGAGTTCGTCGTACTTCACGGTGCCCAAGCCATTGATTATTGCGACCACACGGTCCCCTGCGTCTTCTGGCTTGTCGGCCAGAAGCTTGGAGACCAAGAGCTCCGCCAGTTCGGAAGCAGTGGGCATGGGGTGCTCGGAGATGCCGGGTTCGCCGTGGATTCCCAGGCCCAGCGACATCTGACCCGCCGGCACGTGGAAGAGCGGATCCTTGGCGCCGGGGAGCGTGCAACCGTCGAAGGCCACGCCCAGCGACCGCGTACGGTAGTTGGTCTTGATGGCCAAACGCTCGACGTCGTCAAGGTCCAGTCCCGCCTCGGCGGCGGCGCCCGCAACCTTGAAAACGGTGAGGTCCCCCGCAATGCCGCGGCGTTTCCCCAGCTGGTCGATCGGAGCACTGGCGATGTCATCCGTGACGGTGACGGTGCGGGTTTCTATGCCCTCAGCGTTCAGCCGGAGCTGGGCCTGGCCGAAGTGAAGGACGTCACCGGCGTAGTTGCCGTAACTGAGCAGGACACCGCCACCGGCGTTTGCTGCCTTGGCTACGCGGTACACCTGCCCGGCAGCCGGGGAGGCGAACATGTTGCCGCATGCCGAACCCGTGGCCAGGCCTGGACCCACCAGCCCGGCAAAGGCCGGGTAGTGTCCCGAACCACCGCCAACCACCAGGGCCACTTGTCCGGAAGGGACTTCAGTGGAGCGAACCACGCCACCATCCACGCGGGCAACGTAGCCGCGGTTGGCAGCAACGAAGCCATCCAGCGCGTCATCGGCAAAATCTGCCGGATTGTCGAAAATCTGGGTCATTTCCTAGACTCCTGCAAATTCAGCTGCGGGCTGCTGCCGTCCCTGCGCAACCTCGCTCTTGCCCAGCACGTAGCCGTCCGTCTTCGGGAGGACGTGCCGGCGAAGGTAGTCCTGGTTGCTGGCGGTGACGCTCAGGCCGTCGCCTCCGTAGTGCTCAGTGCAGAGGATGCCCTGGAAGCCCACGGACAGCGCGAGCTTGAAGGCTTCGCGGTAATTGATGAGTCCGCTTTCCATCGGTGCCGGCATGGTGATGTAGCTGTCGCGGGCCACGTCTTCGTCGCGGATGTAGTTCTTCATGTGCCAGTAGTTGGAGTACGGCAGCGTCTTCGCCACCATCTCGCGCCAGTCCTCAATGGGCCGGTGCAGGCGGATCAGGTTCCCCAGGTCCGGGTTGAGGCCCACGTTGTCCAAACCGATGTCCTGCACCAGTTGAACTGAGGAATCAGCAGTGCCGAGGTACGTGTCCTCATACATTTCCAGGGAAACGAGAATGCCGGCATCTGCCGCATGTTGGCCGAGTTCACGGAAGCGGGAGACGGCGTTGCCCCACGATTCCTTGTCCCCCACCGGGTCCTTATAACCTTCAACGGTCCAGAACCACAGCTGCTTCTGCTGCTCCGGGGTGATGGCCTGGTGCAGACCGAAGGACACCACTTCGCAGCCGAGCTCAGCTGCCGCGTCAAGGGTGCGGTGGCTGTAGGCGAGGTTGTCCGCCCAATCAGTGGCGTGAATGACGCTGCGGCGGATGGCCGAGATCACGGGCACGCCAATGCCTACTTCATCAGCGGTCTGCTTGAACTCGGTCAGACGGTCCTTGCTGAGGTCACCCGGGCGGACCCAGCTGTCGGTGAGATCCGCGTTGGCGAAACCTGCGTCCTTCACTTCCTGCAGAACAGACGCCCAAACGGAAGCATCGGCGTCGTTGATGTGCTGCCCCGCAGCATCGGTGCCGGGGAACTGCAGGAGGGCCGCGGTGATGGGCCAATTCTCGGCGGTGTACGCCATGATGATCACTCCTTCGTGGAATCCTGTTTCCTATAGGATTTACGAACCAAGCAAAGCTGTCAACCCTTTTCGCGAAACTTCCTAGATCCTATATGTCTTACATATGCATGTGAAGGGGGTCACTGGAAGTACAAAAACCCACCGGCATCGCCAGTGGGCCTTGATTTAGGTGGGTCCTGGGTTCAGGTGCGGCTCTGGTCCGAGGGGGGCCTTAGTCTCCGGGGGCGTCGGCCATCGCCCGGCCGCGCACCTTCTCCACGTGCTCGGTCATCATGTCCGCGGCCTTCTCCGGATCGCCGCCGGCCATGGCGTCGAGAACGGCCTGGTGCTCGGCAATCGCCTGCTCCGCGTCGGTGATACCCACTCCCCCGAACAACCGGAAACGCTGGATCTGGCCGCCGAGGGTGTTGTAGGCCGCCAGCAGGAACTGGTTGTTGGCCTGCGCGGCAATGAGTTGATGGAAACGTTCGTCGGCCTCGAGGTAGCTGCGATATTCGGCAAAGGTACCGCCCCTGGGCGCCGTCTTGAGATCTTCGACAGCCTGCTTCAGCGCGTCCAAGCCGTCAGGCGTCATGCGCGAACAAGCCAACCTGGCGTTGACGGGCTCAATGGAAAGGCGGGCTTCCATCAGCTCGGCGAAGTCTTCCCGGGTGAAGACGGGAGCTACCCGGTAGCCTTTCAACGCGACGCGCCGCACCATGCCAGTGTGCTCAAGCCGCGCCAACGCTTCCCGCACCGGAGTTGGCGAGACATCCAACTCCCGTGCCATTCCGTCAATGCTCACTGCGGCTCCAGGCTCCAACCGGCCGTCCATGAGCCACTCCAGCAGAGCCTCATAGACGTGGTCGGCCAGCACCTGGCGGCTGACAGGGAAGCCAGCGCGGGCAGCGGACGGGGAAGGAGCAGGCATGGCACAAATCCTATAGGAACGCAGGCGCGTGGTGGGGTAAGCGCCCTTGTCACATTCCCCAACTAGCTCGCATTAGTGGTTGTTATCAGGGCTCAGAACAACCACTACTGCCAGCCAGTTGGGTGGCCACACGTTAAACCACGACGTCGGCACTCTGGTGAGTGCCGACGTCGTGAAATTACTGAGGTGCTGTGCGCCTAGTTGGCGTAGAACGGGTAATCCGTGTAGCCCTCGGCGCCGTCAGCGTAGAACGTGGCAGCGTTCGGCTCGTTGAGCGGCAGGCTGTCGCGCCAGCGACGGGCGAGGTCCGGGTTGGCGATGGCCGGGCGGCCAACCACCACAGCGTCGGCGAGGCCATCTTCAACAATGGCGAAGGCTTCCTCGCGCGTCGTGATCTCGCTGAAGCCCGTGTTCACCAGGAACGTTCCATTGAAACGCTCACGGAGGCCCTGGACCAGGGCGCTCTTGGGGTCGTGGTGCAGGATGCTCAGGTACGCCAGGTTGAGCGGTGCAATGGTGTCCACCAGGACCTCGTAGGTCGCACGGACGTCGGCGGCATCGGTTTCTGCGATTCCCTGGACGTTGTGTTCCGGCGAAATCCTGATGCCGACGCGGTTGGCACCGAGGGCTTCAACCACCGCGTTGACGGTCTCGATCACAAAGCGGGCGCGGTTCCCCGGGGAGCCACCGTAGCTGTCCGTGCGGACGTTGGAGTTGGGGGCCAGGAATTCGTGCAGAAGGTAACCGTTGGCGGAGTGGAGTTCCACGCCGTCGAATCCTGCCTCAATGGCGTTCTTGGACGCGGTGACAATCTCCTGAATGACTCCCGGCAGTTCGTCGGTTCGGAGTTCGCGCGGCACGGGGTACGCCTGCTTGCCGCTGGGGGTGCGGACCTCACCGTCGATGGCGACGGCGCTGGGGCCAACGATCTCGTGGCCATCCGTGATGTCTGAGTGCGAGACCCTGCCCCCGTGCATCACCTGGGCAAACATGCGGCCGCCCTCGGCGTGAACGGCGTCGGTGACCGTCTTCCAGCCGGCGATCTGGTCCTCGGTCACAAGCCCGGGCTGGCCCGGGTAGGACTGTCCCGCCGGCGTGGGATACGTTCCCTCGCTGACGATCAGTCCGAGGGAAGCCCGTTGGCGGTAATGCTCGGCAATCAAGGAACCCGGTACCCCTTTGTCACCAGCGCGGAGACGCGTCAGAGGTGCCATCACCAGTCGGTTGGAAAGTTCAAGCTCGCCGAGGGCCAAGGGGGAAAACAGCATGCGCAGTTCCTTTCAGAGTGAAACAGGTTCACCCTGCCCAACTGCATGGCGTCTGCAACTATTCCGGAAGAGGTGCACATCACACGGCGTGTGAGTGCGCTGACTACTCCGGCTTACGCTCCTTCAGGGCGTCGTCGAAGCACTCGCACAGCGCCAGGACGGCAACGAGATGGGCTTCTTCGGCATGGGCCGGATCAGTGTTGACGCAAATGGCTTCATTGACCGATTGCGCCAGATCCTTGGATTCCTTCCCGGTGAGTGCCCACACACGGGCACCACCGGATTTCGCCGCGGCAGCAGCATTCCTGAGATCGTCGGTAATACCCTTCGCTGCCAGCAACACCACAATGTCTCCCCCGCGTACTTGTTCTGCGATCTGACCGGTGATGCCTCCAGCAGTGCCATCAGTTCCACTGGCACTTTTGGGGACATAGATGGCTTTGAAGCCGGAGCCGTCCCCGGGATCGTGGGCGGCGAGCTCCGAGGTGAACCGCTGGGCCTCGTGCGAGGACCCGTCACTCCCCGCAGCAAAGACAGTTCCACCGCGCAACCTCACAAGCGCCAGCTCCTCCCCCCACTGGGCAAGCCTGGAAGATTCACGGCGCAGGGCCGCCACGGCCGGACCGATCTCGCCCAGGTGGCCCAACACCACGTCAACCGCATGGCGGTTCGCCTTCGACTCAGCCGAGCGCACCACTTGCCCTGTCCGCCTCACCACGATGCTCACTTCCTGCCTCCGTTTCCTGCTCGAAGCTAGAGCTTCCTTTCACCGTCTTGCGCCGAACCATCATGAGATGAACCCTCACGCGGCGATCCGTTGCGCGCGGAACGGTCCCGCGTCAGGCGTTCCCCTTCAGCAGCATCCGGAGTGCCCGCATCTCCGGCACGATTCGTATCCCCGGCACGATCCCTGTCGCGGGCAGGGTTCGCATCCGCGGCACGGCCCCTGTCGCCGGCACGGGTATCAACGTGTGGATCAAGTTTGTCCGCGTGACGGAGATGCTCCTCGACGCGGTCGTGGGCTTCGCTGGCTTTCCCGGCGTGGCGTTCGGCTTCCTGCCGGAGGCGGTTGGCTTCCACTTCGGCCCGCAGCGCATCGGCTTCCGCCTGCGCAGATTCTGCTTTCGCCTGTTGGGCGCCGATGGCCTCTTCGGCCGCTTTCTCCCGCAGTTCTTCTGCCCGGTGGTGGTTGGCCTCGGCCTTCTTGCGGCGTCCTATGACCACCGCAACGATCACAGCAGCAATGACAACAACCGCCAACACGATGATCAATACCAGTTGTCCTGTATCCACGTGGATTTCCTCCCTGGTGAGCGGCTTGTCCGGGCGCCGCTCGTAGCCCATGCTGTGGCTTGCACTCGGGGCGTACCCCGATCAGGGCACCCCCAAACGATGGTGGTCTCTCATGCCGGCAGCTCCATACGGAAACCACACCGGCACTGAATCACGCGCGTCTTCAGGTAAACGTCCAGCAGGCCATCGTCCACCTCCTCGGTGGACATGGGGGCATAAACGCTCCGCGCCGAGGATTGTGCATACTGCATGGGTTCGCCGCAGTGGAAGTACTGTCCGCCAAATTGCAGCAAACCGGATCCGCTGCCCTTACGGTTCAGTGCCGCGGCGACATCCTGGAATGCGACAGTGCGCGTTGAGGACGCCCCGCATCCCCTGCAGGTGTAGGACACGGACACCAGCAGGTCTCCGGGATGGGGGTCAATGGATTCGATTGCTTCCAGATCCAGCTGATCGGAAGATCTGCATCCAGGGCACTGAAGGGGCTCGGCCTGGGGACGGGTTGCATCCCCTGGAAACAGAGGGTTTTTCATCAACGACAACGCGGACGCTCCTCGGTCAACTCTGCCCGAAACTCTCCCTTGCCCACCATGTTAACACCGTTGGTCAGATTGCTTACTAGTTTTTGCGGGCAGACTTTTACGTGGGCTGCGCCGCCTTGTGCCGTGGCACAGACTCTGGTTCGCTGGGATGGTCTCCTGCAGCGCGGGACAAACCCCAGCCGTAATGCAGGGAGAACACCATGAAAGCCGTGACATGGCAAGGCCGCCGCTCGCTCAGTGTCAATGACGTCCCTGACCCCACCATCCAGGAACCTACGGACGTGATAGTCCGGATTACCTCTACCGCAATCTGTGGTTCAGACCTTCACCTCTACGAGGTGCTGGGCCCATATATGCACAAGGGCGACATCATCGGCCATGAACCCATGGGGATCGTGGAGGAAGTGGGCTCGGAAGTCCATCGCCTGAAAAAGGGCGACCGTGTGGTGATCCCGTTCAACATCTCCTGCGGCCACTGCTTCATGTGCAACCAGGGCCTGCAGTCGCAATGCGAAACCACCCAGGTCACGGCCAAGGGCTCCGGGGCGGCACTGTTTGGCTACTCGGAGCTTTATGGATCCGTTCCCGGCGGGCAGGCCCAGTACTTGCGCGTTCCGTTCGCCGATTACGGCCCGATCAAAATCGATTCTGATTCCCCGGACGAAAGGTACCTGTTCCTCTCCGATATCCTGCCAACGGCTTGGCAGGCGGTGGAGTACGCCAACGTTCCTGAAGGCGGCACTTTGGCGGTACTCGGGCTCGGCCCCGTGGGCCAGTTCGCCGCAAGGATCGGCATCCACAAGGGATTCCGGGTGATCGGAGTGGACCCAGTCCCGGAGCGCAGGGCCATGGCTGAAACGCGCGGAGTGGAGACCATGGACTACAGCTCCAAGGTGGCCGAGCAGATCCGTGAGGACACCCTGGGCAGGGGTCCGGACTCCGTAGTGGATGCAGTGGGCATGGAAGCTCACGGTTCCCCGGTGGCGTCCTTCCTCCACAAAGCGGTATCGCTGCTTCCCGACAAGCCAGCCCAAGCAGCCATGGAAACCATGAGCGTCGATCGGCTTGCCGCGCTGCACACGGCCGTGGCTCTGGTGCGGCGCGGCGGGACCATCTCCCTGAGCGGCGTGTACGGCGGCCAGGCCGATCCCATGCCCCTCATGACCATGTTCGACAAGCAAATCCAGCTACGAATGGGGCAATGCAATGTGCGCAGCTGGACTGACCAGCTGCTCCCCTTGGTAGAGGACGACGCCGATCCGCTGGGAGTCATGCATCTGGTCACCCATACCGGATCCCTTGATGAGGCTCCCGCCCTCTATGAGAAGTTCCAGAAGAAGCAGGATGGCTGCATCAAGGTTGTGCTCAAGCCCTGACCCCACTCCACAGCGCGTCAGGCCAGATGCTTGCCGCCGGTTACGCCAATGACCGAGCCGGAGATGTAACTGGAATCTTCACTGGCCAACAGTACGTAGGTGGCAGCGAGTTCGGCAGGTTGACCGGCTCGGCCCAACGGAGTGTCCTGCCCGTACGTCCGGATTTCTTCTGCGGGCTGGGTGGGTGGCTGCAACGGCGTCCACACTGGGCCGGGCGCCACTGCATTGACCCTTATTCCTTGCGGGCCCAGTGATTCTGCCAGCGAAAATGTCATGCTGTTGATGGCCGCGTTGCTTGCTGCGTAGTCGATCAGCGTCGGGCTGGGGTGGTAGCCCTGGATGGACGACGAGTTGATGATCGCAGCACCGGCCCGCAGGTGCGGAAGCGCAGCTTTGGTGAGCCAGAAAAGGGCATAAACGTTGGTCTTGAAAGTCCGGTCGAACTGTTCCGGATCGAGGTCTTCGATACCCCTGGTGGTGGTCATGTGGAAACCGGCGTTATTGACCAGAACGTTGAGCCCCCCGAACTCGGCGACGGTCTGGGCGATGATTTCCTGGCAGAATTCCTCATCTTGCAGGTCGCCGGGAAAGGCCAGAGCTCTGCTGCCGGCATCCTGGATCAACGCGACCGTATTCTCGGCATCCTGTTCCTCTTCAGGCAGATAGGTGAAGGCGACGTCAGCACCCTCACGGGCGAAGGCAATGGCCACAGCTTTTCCTATCCCGCTGTCCCCGCCGGTAATCAGGGCCCGCCTGCCCAGCATGCGGTTGTGCCCCACGTAGCTTTGCTCGCCGTGATCCGGGCGGGGATTCATGGCGTCCGTCCATCCCGGGTAGTCCCGGGACTGCTGCTTGGACTCACCGGACGGGTATGTGGTGCGTGGATCCGGGTTCTCGTCGTCAGCTTCCTCGGCGCCCGCGAGGACTTTGTTCACCAAGGACATGGCGACGTCTTCATCGAGCTCGGTGGATTGTTCGGCATCTTCGCGCCCAGCGTCCTGAACCATGCGCACAGTCTAAGCGTGCTCACTTTTGCCGGGAACGAGTGCACGGCCGACGTTCAGGAAGTACCCAGAATTGCTCGATAGCCTAGCAATTGTCAGTGTTGGATTACATCGAAGGAGATCACATGGGACTCGGCGACAAGATCAGCAACAAGGCCCAGGAAGTCACCGGCAAGGCGAAGGAAGCCTTGGGAGACGCCACCAATAACGAGAAACTGCAGGCAGAAGGCGTCGCTGATCAGGCGGCTGCCAAGACCAAGCAGGCGGGCGAGAACGTCAAGGACGCCGCGAACGATGCGTTCGACAAGTAAGCCCCACAGCACTAACCACACAGCATTAACCACACAGCACAACGCCCCGGCTCCCCTGATGGGAGGCCGGGGCGTTTGCGTCAACCCAAGCAGGTGTCAGATGAAGCCGTCGCGAACTCTCTGCGACGCAATTGGGTCGGGGGGCTACTTTTGGGCCGGGAGCACCAGGTCGCCGGACTTATCCGTGGACAAGGCGAGGGACGAGATGTACTGGGGTTCGCCGTCGGGCCCGTCCTGACCTGAACGGAGCATGTCCGGGCGTTCGAACTCAAGTCCGGTGACGTGGCAGAGGAGCTTGGCGTCGCTGGGGTTGCCGTCGGCGTCGAACATCGGAAGGTCGATGCCGTCGTCGGTACGCCGGAGGTAGTAACGGCCCTTGGTGGCCAAAGCCAACACCGGCGGCAGCACCAAGGCCAGACCCACAGCGAAGATCGGCGAAAACGGCTGGACACCGGAACCAAACGCGCCGAAGAATACCGCGATGGAAACTCCTGCAGAGACCAGCATGGACACAAAGCCCACCGGGTTCACGGCGTAGAGCATCCCGCGCCGGAACTCCGGAACTTTGGGCGAGATCTTCAGCAGGTACTTGTTGATGGCGATGTCCGAGGCCACCGTCACAACCCAGGCCATGGCGCAGTTGGCGTAGAAGCCCAGAATGGTGTTCAGGAACTCGAACATGTTGGACTCCATGAGGACCAGCGCGATCACCAGGTTCACCACCACGAACACCATGCGGCCCGGGTAGCTCTTGGTGATGCGGGTGAAGGAGTTGGTCCAGGCCAGCGAGCCGGAGTAGGCGTTGGTGACGTTGATCTTGATCTGCGAAATGACCACCAGCACCACAGCCAAGGTCATCGCAAGCCACGCGGGCATCATTTCTTCGTAAACACCCAGAAACTGGTGGACCGGCTCATTCGCTGATGCAGCAGCTGCGGGGTCGAGCTTGGCAATGAGGTAGATCGCAATGAACAGGCCGATGATCTGCTTGATGGCACCGAAGATGACCCAGCCGGGGCCGGCGAAGATTACTGCACGCCACCAGGCACCCTTGTTCTCGGCCGTCTTGGGCGGCATGAAGCGAAGGTAGTCGATCTGCTCGGCAATCTGCGCCATGAGGGACAGGCAGACGCCGGCGGCCAGCATCACGGAGGCCAGGTTGGGGCCGCCCTCGCCGGATGCACCCGTGAAGGCGAAGAAGGCATCAATGCTTTCGGGGTGGGACAGGAGCAGGTATCCCACGGGAACCACCATGAGCAGCAACCACAGGGGCGTGGTCCACACCTGCAAAGTAGCGAGCGTCTTCATTCCATAGATCACCAGCGGAATGATGATGATGGTGGATACCGCGTAGCCGATCCACTGCGGAATGCCCAGGCCCAGCTGCAGCCCCTGGGCCATGATGGAACCTTCGAGGGCAAAGAAGATGAACGTGAACGTGGCGAAGATGATGTTGGTGACCACTGAGCCGTAGTAGCCAAAGCCCGAGCCACGCGTGATCAGGTCCAAATCAATGTTGTAGCGGGCTGCGTAATAGGCCAAGGGGAAGCCGGTGGCGAAGATGATCACTGCGGCCACGATGATGCCAAAGATCGCGTTCACCGTTCCGTACGCGATGCCGATGTTGGCGCCAATGGAGAAGTCGGCCAGGTAGGCAATGCCACCCAGGGCGCTGGTGGCCACCACGCCGGCGCTCCACTTGCGGTAGGAGCGCGGTGCGAACCGGAGCGTGTAGTCCTCCAGGCTCTCCTTCGCCGCACTCATTGCATCGGCGTTGCCTTGCGCCGCTGAAACGGAGCCGGTCCCGACGGCGGTTCCAGCCGCCGTCGTCGGCTCCAGTGTTGCGGTACTCGTCTTGTTCTCACTCATTCGTGGTCGCTTTCGTCCGGGGAGGGTGCCTCGCCCACGACGCTAGTAACGCGACGCGTCAATTCAGTCACGTCCATGTTTCACAGCTGTAACTTCTGAATCAGCCGCCCCGCGCAGCCAGCACCAAAATCCAGCACGGCAGTTTGTGCGCACCCCACAAAATCGCCCTCCACCTGCGCCTATACCGTCAAGGACATGAGCACCCAAGCACACCGGGGAACCCGGGAAACATCTGCCTACGCCATCCTGGACACTGCCAGAGAGCAAGTCCTCGGACGCGGAGAGGGACTGAACGAGGCACAACTCGTCCAGGTCCTTGAGCTCCCCGACGACGCCATCCCCGCAGCACTGCAGCTGGCCCATGAAGTCCGCCTGGAGCACTGCGGTGAGGACGTTGAGGTGGAAGGCATCATCTCCATCAAGACCGGCGGTTGCCCCGAAGACTGCCATTTCTGCAGCCAGTCCGGCCTGTTCGACTCCCCCGTTCGTGGCGTCTGGCTGGACATCCCCGAACTCGTTAAGGCGGCCAAGGAAACCGCTGCCACCGGAGCCACGGAGTTCTGCATCGTCGCAGCCGTGCGTGGTCCCGACATCAAACTCATGAACCAGATCAAATTCGCGATCGACCGCATCAATGAAGAAGTGGACATCAACATCGCCTGTTCGCTCGGCATGCTCACGCAACGCCAAGTGGACCAGCTGGCCGAATGGGGCGTGCACCGGTACAACCACAACCTGGAAACGGCGCGCAGCTACTTCCCCGAGGTAGTGACCACCCACAGCTACGAAGAGCGCCTGGATACCTGCGCCATGGTCAAGGCCGCCGGCATGGAACTATGCTGCGGTGCCCTGATCGGAATGGGCGAATCACTGGCGCAACGAGCAGAGCTGGCCGCACAACTCGCTGCCCTGGAACCGCACGAGGTCCCGCTGAACTTCCTCAACCCCCGCCCCGGCACGCCCTTGGAAAACCAAGGAATCATGGACGGCAAGGACGCCCTCCGCGCCATCGCCGCGTTCCGGCTCGCCATGCCGCGCACCGTCCTCCGGTACGCCGGCGGCCGTGAACTGACCCTCGGCGACCTCGGTACCCGCGAGGGTCTCCTCGGTGGCATCAACGCCGTCATTGTGGGCAACTACCTCACCACGTTGGGCCGACCCGCCAACGCTGACCTCAACCTCCTGGTGGAACTGAACATGCCCATCAAGGAATTCCAGAAGTCGCTATGAGCGCTGCGGTGTCACAGCAGTTCTGCGGTCACTGCGGCGGCGCTTTCGCCACCAGCGGTGAGGGCCCGACGTCGGACGCTCACCACAGCTGCCAACAGCACCTGGCGATGGAGCCCCCGCGCTTCTGCCCGCAGTGCCGCCGACGCATGAAGGTGCAGGTCACACCCTTGGCATGGACTGCGGAGTGTTCCCGCCACGGCCTGACAAGTTTCTGTACAGATTCCGCCCCTAAAAACGCATCGTAAGGGCGGTATCTGTACAAAAACTCCCTGGGTAGGCTGGATTCATGGGCGAAAGCCGGGACCTTCTGACGCAGGAGCAACGCAGCCGCAACATGTCAAAAATCCGCGGAAAGGACACCAAACCTGAGCTGCTGGTCCGCAAACTCCTGCACGCGAAAGGCTACCGGTACCGCCTGCACGGACAATCCAGTGGCACAAAGCTCCCTGGCCGCCCGGACCTGGTGTTCGCGGGCAGGCACAAGGTCATTTTCGTCAACGGCTGTTTCTGGCACTTCCATGACTGCAAAGTTGGCCGGCACGCTCCGGCGGCCAACGCGGAGTTCTGGGAGGCCAAGCGGAGCCGCACCCGCGGACGCGATGCGGTGCAGCGGTACCAGCTGGAGGCTGCCGGTTGGGGCGTCCTGACGGTGTGGGAGTGCGAACTGAAGGACCGGCCGGTTCTTGAGGCGAGGCTTACGGCGTTCCTCGAATCCGGCTCGGCCTACGGCGCGGAGGTGGCGGACGGGGCGGACTCGACCGTCTGACCGGCACCTGCGCCGTGGGAGCTCTGTTCCCACAAAGCGAATGCCGCCGTCCCACCGATTCCCAGCAGAACGGTCATGCAAAAGACGATGATGACCATGAGGCCCGGAGAGGGGCGCACACTACTGTTCATGCTGTTTACCGTTCCTTGATTCAAGCCTGGAATCCCCCAGATCCGTGATCTTTCATCTGCTCCTCCCCACTTTCGGGGCCACCAATCAAGACTCCCTCTGAGTCCGCTCAAGATTGGATCAAGCTTTGGATTTCTGGCGCTTGGGCCGTTCCACGGGTCCTACTGTTGAATCGTGAATCTATTGTTTGGAGGCGGGAGGAGTCTGGTGTCCGAGTATGACGAGTGCACAGACTCCCTGGTGGACCGCACCGTCCTCACTGACCTCCAGGCCGAACTTGGCGGAGACCGCGCCATCATCTGCGCCTTCGTCCGGAACTATGTAGCACTGCTCCCGTGGCGGGTCTCCCGGCTCCACCGCGCGGTGGAGAACCTTGACATGGAGGACGCCATGGACGCGGTTCTCAGCCTCAAGACGTCAAGCCACATGGTGGGGGCCATCTGCATGAACCGTTTGGCAACGGAGCTGGAGATCAGCATCCGCCTCTTGCCCAACGCGGATCACCTCGATGAGCTGAGGCCCCAGATCGTGGAGATCGAACAGTTCGTTTTTGGGACCATTTCCGAGCTTGAATCACCGATTCTGTAAAATTCTTCACCTTAGTGAAGAAAAATCATTGACTCGCTAAAGAACTTCACTATAGTTGTGTGAGTTAGCTCACCAACGAAGGACGCGGCAATGACCACCGAGACTCCTGCTCCACCAGCCACCAGCGAACTGCTGGCAACTGTTGGAAACAAGGTGCGCACCATGCGCAAGGCAAAAGGCATGACCTTGGCCCAACTCTCGGACATCACCGGGCTCAGCCAGGCGATCGTCAGCCAGATCGAACGCGGCATGGCCAACCCATCCTTCACCACGCTGGCTCAGCTGGCCCACGGCCTGGATATCCCGGTGGGGAGATTCTTCATCGGCCAGGACGAATCCAAATCGCCCGTGGTCCGCAGGTCCGAACGACGCAACCTTAAGAACGTCACCCGCGAATCCGTGGGCGAAGCAGTGCACGAGCTGCTCACCCCGAACCGCGACGGAAGCATCGAAGCGCAGTGGATCAGTACGCCCCCAGGGCACGACACCAGCGACACCCCTTTTACCCACAGCGGTGAAGAGTTCTGCTACATCATCTCCGGCCGTAAGGACGTCTTTTTGAACGGCGTCTGCTACAGCCTCGAAGAGGGCGACTCCATCACCTACTCCTCAGAGATCCCCCACTGGTACAAGAACAGCTACGAAGAGGTATGCGTAGCCATCTGGGTCAACGCACCACACGCGTGGTAACCCTGCCGCCCCCACACGGCGCCAGCGTTTTCCCTTAACTGTCCGGACACGAACCGTGGCCGCAGACACTCCTTGCCACTTTCGCATCAAACGCCTCCTCCAACAGGCGTTCCTGCGTCATACCCTCCCACGCCCTCCGGGGCGTCAGCGTAAGGACAAATCCATGCTCGACACCCAAGCGACGGACAACGTTGTCCCGTCCCCCAGCACCACCCACTCATCCCCCAGCAACGCCGGCAAAAACGCCAAGTTCACGCCCGAAGTCCGCAAAGGCCTCCTGGGCCTGGGGCTCGGCAACGCCTTGGAATGGTACGACTGGATGGTCTTTGGCCTCCTGTCAGCCTTCATCGGGCCGAACTTCTTTCCCAACACCGATCCCCTGTCCGCAACATTGAATGCGCTGGCCGTGTTCGCCGTCGGATTCGCCTTCCGCCCCTTGGGCGGCATCCTCCTCGGAACCCTGGCGGACCGCATCGGACGCCGCCGGGTCATGCTGCTCTCCATCATGTTGATGGCCGGCACCACCCTGATCATCGCCATCACCCCCAGCTATGAAACGATCGGCCCGGCGGCAGGCATCATCCTGCTCATCTGCCGCGTCCTGCAGGGTATTTCCACGGGCATCGAGGCTCCACTTTCCACCTCGCACGCCGTGGAACTCGCTCCGGAAGGCCGCGAGGGCTACGTCGCCGGCATCATGTCTTTCTACGTGAACATCGGCATCCTGTTGGCGTCGCTCATCAGCTTCCTGTGCAGCCTGGTCCTGGGCGGTGCAGCGATGGCCGAGTGGGGCTGGCGCGTACCGTTCATCATCGGCGCCCTGTTCGGCTTCGTGGTCCTCTACCTCCGCCGTTCACTGCCGGAAACCCTCAAGGCCGAGGAAATGGCCACCAACACTCCCCGGGCTGTGTGGTCCGGAGTCCGGAAGCATTGGCTCTCCGTCCTGGCCATCATCTTCGTGGTGGGCGCAGCACAGGCCTACAACTACGCCTGGAACGTCGGCCTCCCCAGCGCAGCACGCAGCGGGTTCAAGGAAGATCCCACCGCAGTCTTCGCCCTCACCACCATCCTGGGCGTCATCCTGGTGGTGGGCAGCTGGATCATCGGCAAACTGGCCGACGGCAAGGCGATGTCTAAGTGGTTCCTGGTGACCCGCATCCTGGCCATCCCGTCCGTGTTCCTCATGCTGATGTACGTCCAGCCAGGCATCGGCGGATTCGCAGCAGTCCTGTTGGGCGGCTCCATCGTGCTGGTCCTGAACATGACGCTCTACAACGTGGTCAGCTCGTCCCTGATGCCCAAGAACATCCGCGGCACCGGGGTAGCCCTGGGCTATGGCATCGGAGTCGCACTTTTCGGCGGCACCGCCTCCTACCTGCTGGTCTGGTTCCAATCCCTGAACATCAGCTGGGTCTTCCCGGTCTACGTGGCCGCACTCTCCATCCTCAGCATCGTCTTCTACCTCGCAGCCCGCCGCTCCAACGGCATCTTCGTCGGAAAGTAAGGACTCCCCCATGAACTCCCTGGAACTCAGCACGTCCCTTGAACTCAGCACCACGACGGCGGACCTCACCGCCCCTGTCATCTCCCGTTCCAATGTCCTGGTGGTTGGTGGTGGCCCCGCAGGCGTGGCCGCTGCCGTCACCGCAGCCCGTTCCGGCGCCAAGGTGACGCTCCTGGAGCGCTACTCATCCTTGGGCGGTTTGGCCTCCGGCGGCATGGTCCTGGTGCTCGATGACATGATCAACGGCCAGGAAATCACTGTCACCGGCATCGTCTCCGAGTATGTGGAACGCCTGCAGAAGCTGGGCCTGGCAATCGTCCCGCCTGCCGATGACCGCAAGACCTCCGAGGAACTCTGGAACAAGTGGGGACGCTACGGCACCTTCGATTTCCACTCCCACACCAACCCCAAGCCCATCTGCTACGCCGCGGCGTTCGATCCCGATGGCTGGAAGCGTGTCTCCAACGACCTCGTCCGTGAGGCCGGCGTAGACCTCCGACTGCACTCATGGTTCTCCCGGCCCATCGTGGACAACGGCGTGATCAAAGGCGTCATCTGCGAAACCAAGCTTGGCCCGCAGGCGTTCATGGCCGACGTCGTCATCGACACCACCGGTGACATCGACGTCGCATCCCGAGCCGGCGCCAGCTACGCCAAGGACAACTACCTCACCACGCTGGTCTTCCGCCTGGGCAACGTGGACACCAATGCCGCAGAAGCCTTCGAACAGGCCAATCCCAAGGAAGCCCGCGCCATCAACCGCAAGATCAAGCGGCTCCTCGGTGGAGCCTGGGAGCTGTGGTGGCTCAAGACCCCCATCGACGGCGTGGTCTGGTGCAACGCCCCGCACATGTCCGGCTTCGATGGTGTTGATCCCGCAGACATGACTGCCGCCGAGTTCGCCGCCCGGGATCGCATTTCCGAGGCCGTGGACTACGTCCGCGCCAACCTTCCCGGCTTCGAAAACTGCTACATGCTGGACGTCGCCTCACAGATGGGCGTCCGCCAGACCCGCCTCCTGCAGGGCGAGTACGTCATGACCAAGGACGACGTCACGCAGCGCAGGCACTTCGAGGACACCGTCGCCCGTGGCCGCGACTACTACTACCCGTACCGCTCGCTCCTGCCCAAGGAAGTGGACCAGCTCCTGGTGGCGGGCCGCCACTACTCGGCAACACCGGAGGCGCAAAAGATGTCCCGCGAGATCCCGCCGTGCATGGCCATGGGCCAGGCCGTCGGCGTCGCTGCCGCCCTCGCTGTGGAGAACAACCTCCTGGTCCGTGACGTCTCCGCGCTGGATATCCAGCAGGGCATGCGTCGCCACGGTGCAGACCCGGGCGACGTCCCGTCGTCGAACGCCACCGTGGACGCAACCGCAGCGGTGCCGGCATGAGCAGCGTGACCCTGGATACCGCGACCTTGGACCAGCCGGCAGGCGAAACGACGGAAAGCACGACGGCGGCACTCACCACAGAAGCGCCCGCGCCAGTGCCGCTCCCGCTGGACGGCATCAAGATCGTGGACTTCACGCAGGTGTTCATGGGCCCGTCCTGCACACAACTGCTGGGTGATTACGGCGCGGACATCATCAAGGTTGAACGCCCTGGAGCCGGTGACATTTCGCGCAACTCCTTCCCGGATCAGGACGGCCAGGACAACCCGATCTTCCTGTCCATCAACCGGAACAAACGCAGCGTCTCCGTGGATACCCGCACCGAAGAAGGCCGCGAGGTCCTGCACCGTCTCATGGCCGACGCCGATGTAGTGGTCAGCAACTTCCGGTCCGGCGTGATGGAACGCATGGGCTTTGGTTACGAGGACCTGAAAGCCACCAACCCAGGCATCATCTGGGCCTCAGGCACCGGATTCGGGCCTGTTGGTCCGTACTCGCACAAGGGCGGCCAGGATGCGATCGCGCAGGCCTACTCCGGTGTGATGTGGCGCAGGGAGTCCGAGGACACCAAACCAGCCATCTACCCCACCACGTTGTGCGACTACATCACCGGAATGCACCTCATGCAGGGCATCCTGTTGGCGCTGCGCACCCGGGAATCCTCGGGCGCAGGCCAGAAGGTGGAAGTGACCATGTACGACTCCATGTTGCACCTGCAAATGCAGGAGGCATGCATGCAGCTCAACCGCGGCTACGAGGTCAACTGGGGTGCCATGCCGCTGAGTGGTGTGTTCGAAACCACCGACGGCGCCGTGTGTATGGTGGGTGGCTTCACGCCGGACCCCCTGGCCCGGATCTCTGATGCGCTGGACCTGGACGAGGACCTGACGCAGCGTCCGGAGTTCTCCAACCTGGAGCAGCAGTTCAAGAACAAGCCGGCGTTGCAGGCAATCTTCCGCGAGCACATCGCCACCAACTCCACCGAATATTGGACCCACCAGCTCGAGGAACAGGGACTGCTCAACGCCCCGGTGCACACCTTGGAACAGGCTCTGGCGGATGCGCAGACCGAAGCCAACGGCATGATCGTGGAAGCTGAGCATCCCACAGTGGGTACGGTCCGCATGCTGAACGCGCCCATCCGGCTCTCCGCAACGCCTCCTACCATCCGTCGTGCTGCTCCCCGTTTGGGCGAGCACAACGTGGAAGTCCTGCTGGAGAACGGCTTCGACCAGGAAACCATTGAACGCCTGCAGCAGCTGGGGGTGCTCCGATGACCGCCTCGGTTGAAGAGCTCGTTGACACCGTTACCCTCACCATCGAAAACCATGTGGCAACAGTGGTCATAGACCGCCAGCACGTGCTCAACGCCGTGGATGCCACCGCCCAGGCCCGGCTCAACTCGATCTGGGACCAGCTGGAGGGCGATCCGTCCGTGCGGGCGGTGGTCATCACGGGTGCCGGATCCCGGGCCTTCTCCGTTGGTGCGGACATGTCCGCGTCCGCCGTGGACAAGACCGGCCTGGAATACTGGGCCAGCCTTGATCCCAACGGTTTCGGAGGCCTGAGCCTTCGGACCACCTTTGACATTCCGGTGATCGCCCGGGTCAATGGCTACGCCTTGGGCGGCGGCATGGAAATGGTGCTGGGAGCGGACATTGTGGTGGCGGCCGATACCGCGAAGTTCGGCCTGACGGAGCCTCGCGTTGGGCGCTTGGCTCTCGACGGCGGCATCCACCAGTTGGTGCGGCGGATCCCGCACACTCAGGCAATGGGCATGCTCTTGACCGGTCGGAAAGCGGACGCTGCTGAGATGCAGTCCATGGGCCTGGTCAACGAGGTGGTGCCCGCAGAAGAACTCGATGCCGCCGTGCAGCGCTGGGTGGACCAGATCCTTGCCTGCGCCCCCACCTCGGTACGGGCAGTGAAGCAGATGGTCACGCAGACCGGCCATCTCACGGCCAAGGAGGCCCGCGGCCTTCGCCTGCCGGCACTCATGGCTGCGCTGGACAGTGAGGATTCAGCCGAAGGCGTCCTTGCTTTCCAGGAGAAGCGTCCCCCCGTCTGGCCTGGTCACTAGGAAATCCGGGCACTAAGTAATCAGTTTCCGCGTACCTGCGGTTTGCACTGAAAGGAACCAACCATGACTCAATCTTCTGCGCCCAAAAACCGAGAATCTCTGCTGGCTGGCGTGTGGGGCGTTGTTGCCACACCGTTCCAAGGCAGCACCCTGGATGTGGACCTGGACAGTTTGGCCGAGCTGGTGGAGCACTATGAATCCATTGGCGCCACCGGGCTCACGGTACTGGGCGTCTTTGGGGAAGCTGTCGCCCTGACCGCAGAGGAGCGCGGCCAGGTGCTGGAAACTGTGGTGGAGTCCACGTCGCTCCCCTTGGTAGTGGGAGTGACCGCTTTGGCCACCCGCCCGGCCATCGAAGAAGTCCGCGCCGCCCAGGAAATTGCCGGGACACGGCTTGCAGCAGTGATGGTGCAAGCCAACTCGGGCAATCCCCAGACGGTGATTGCCCACTTGGACGCCATCCACCGCGCGACCGGCGCCAACGTTGTCCTGCAGGATTATCCGCTGGCAAGTGGCGTCAGCATCCCCACCAAGGCCCTGATCTCTGTGGTCAACGCCTGCGAGTACGTCGTAGCCGTCAAGGCAGAAGCGCCGCCCACCAGCGTCGCGATCGCGGAGTTGAGTGCCGCCGTCGAGGTTTCAGTTTTTGGCGGGCTGGGCGGACAAGGACTGCTGGATGAATTGGTGGCCGGCGCGGCGGGAGCCATGACCGGTTTCTCCTACCCGGAAGCCCTCATCGCCTGCGTCCGGGCCTGGCAGGAGGACGGCTACGAGGCCGCACAGCGTGAATTGCTGCCGTTCCTGCCCTTGATCAACTTTGAGCAGCAGGCAAAGGTGGCGCTTGCCATCCGCAAGGAGTGCCTGCGTGAACGTGGCCTCATCAAGGACTCCGGGGTCCGTGCACCAGCGGCGGGTTTCCCGGAGGACCTGCGCACGAGCATGGCCACGCACCTTAGCGAGGCCGCTGCTGCCCTGGAAAACGCCAAGATCCCGGTACGGAGCTTCTGATGGATCTGGGAATCGCAGGAAAGACTGCCCTGGTTGCCGCCTCCACCGGCGGGCTGGGCTTGGCCGTTGCCCGCGCCCTGGCAGCAGAGGGCGTGCGGGTGGCGATTGTGGGCCGTCGTCGGGACCGTGCCAAGGAGATCGTCGCCGAACTGCAGGCCGCGTACGGAAGCGGCGCACTGGGGACCACCGGGTTTGACGCGGTGGCCATTGAAGCAGACCTCACCACCCCCGAAGGCATTGAGTCCGCCGTCGAACAGACAGTGGCGGACCTGGGGGCTATCGACATCCTGGTCCTCAATGGCCCCGGCCCCAAACCGGGTGCCGCGGCGACACTGAGCTCCGATGACATGGCCGCGGCCTTCGATCTCCTGGTCAAGCCCCACCATGCGTTGGTATCCCACGTCCTCCCGGGGATGCGGGAACGGCGGTGGGGCCGCATCCTGGCCATCGGATCCAGCGGCGTCACGGCGCCGCTGCCCAACCTGGCGGTCTCCAACACCGGTAGGGCCGCCTTGGCCGGATACCTCAAGACCCTCGCCGCCGAAGTGGCCTTGGACGAGGTCACCGTCAACTTGCTCCTCCCGGGCCGGATTGCCACGGATCGCGTAGCCCAGCTGGACCATGCAGCAGCTAAACGTCGCGGCACCACCATGGAAGACATTCAGCTCGAATCCCGCAAGACCATCCCTGCCCGCCGCTACGGAGAACCCGCCGAGTTCGGTGCAGCTGCTGCGTTCCTGTGCAGCGCGCCGGCGTCGTACATCACGGGAGTCGCACTCAGGTGCGACGGCGGCCTGATCCGCAGCCTCTAAGCCCAACCACCTTTCGAAGGAAAAACAATGACGTCAGCAACCTTGGAAACCACGCTCGGACAACACGCCACCATCACCGCCCAGCACCTCATCAACGGTCAGTGGCTCGGCGAGGCGGACACGCAACGGATGAACCCGGCACGTCCGGATGAGCTTGCTGCCCTCTCCCCCAGCGGCACTGCCCAGGAGGTGGACGCTGCCATCACCGCCGCAGCGGCCGCGCAACCCGGGTGGGCGGCACTGCCCGCTCCGTCCCGCGGGGCCATCCTCATCGCGGCCGGCAACCTGCTGATCGAACGGCAAACGGCCATCGCCGAGGACCTGGTCCGGGAAGAAGGCAAAACCCTGGCCGAGGCCAAGGGAGAGGTCAAGCGGGCCTCTGACGTTCTGCGCTTCTTTGGCTCCCTTGGCTGGGCCGCTACCGGCGAAGTATTGCCCAGTGGCCTGCCGGACACCACCATCACCACCCGCCGCGAAGCATTGGGCGTCGTCGGACTCATTACGCCCTGGAACTTCCCCATCGCCATTCCGGCGTGGAAGACAGCCCCGGCGCTGATCAGCGGCAACACCGTGGTCATCAAGCCCGCCGAGCTCACCCCCTTGTCCGCCAGCCATCTGGCCCGCGCCCTTCAGGACGCCGGACTTCCTGCGGGCGTGTTCAACGTGGTCCACGGCAAGGGCCGCGTGGTGGGCGACGCCTTGGCCCGGGACCCCCGTATCGCCGGCCTGTCCTTCACCGGTTCCACCAACGTAGGCCTGGGGCTTCAGGAAATCCTGAATGCCCGCCGGGCCCGCGTCCAGTTGGAGATGGGGGGCAAGAACGGCGTCCTGGTCCTGGACGACGCCGACGCCCGTAAAGCTGCCCAAGTAGTCGCCGCAGGCGCCTTCGGATTGACCGGGCAAGCCTGCACGGCGACGTCCCGCGTCTACGTGACGCCGGGCATCCGCCCGGCATTCCTCCAGGCCCTCACGGAAGAGGCCGCTGCCTACAGCACTGGAGACGGTCTTGACGCAGATGCCCGGATGGGCGCTGTGGTGAGCAGGCAGCAATTCGAGCAGGACCAGGCCGCGGTGCGCACCGCCGTCGAACGCGGCGCGACGCTCCTGCACGGAAGCCACGACGGCGACCCCACCGGGCCGCTGTTCTTCCCCGCCGCCGTGCTCACCGGGCTCCCGTTCGACGATGCAGCGGTCACCGAGGAGATCTTCGGGCCCGTTGTGGCTGTGCTTGAGGTGCCCGACTACGAAGCCGGCCTCGCTGCCATCAACGATTCCCGCTACGGACTCACCGCCGGGATCTGCACGGACTCGCTGGCCATCGCTACGGATTTTGCCGCCCGCGCACAGGCCGGCGTGGTGAAGGTCAATCGCCCGACGGCGGGACTGGACCTCAACGTGCCTTTCGGCGGGGTGAAGGACTCCTCCACCAACACCTTCCGTGAACAGGGCCGGTCCGCCCTGGACTTCTTCACGTGGGGCAAGACCGTCTACACAGGTGTGTAGCACGCCATGAGCTACGTGATCGCCCAGCCCTGCGTGGATGTGAAGGATAAGGCGTGCATCGAGGAATGTCCGGTGGACTGCATCTACGAGGGCGAGCGCTCGCTCTACATCCACCCGTCGGAATGCGTGGACTGCGGAGCCTGCGATCCTGTGTGCCCTGTGGAGGCGATCTACTACGCGGACGATGTACCTGACGAGTGGGCAGACTACGTCAGGGCAAACGTGGAGTTCTTCGAGGACCTGGGTTCACCGCAGGGTGCGGGCGGGCTGGGCAACCTCGGCCGCGATCACCCCGTGATCGCGGCCGAGCCGTTGCCGGTTGCCTAGTTGTTGCTTGAGGCGGGTGCCAGGCGGTATCCGACGCCGCGGACCGTCTCAAGCCAACGGGGTGCCTGGATGCTGTCGCCCAGCTTCTTCCGCAGGTTCCCCATGTGGACCTCCACTGCGCGTTCGTCCGCGTCGCTGACATAACTGCCGACGTCGTACGGTTCATTGCGCAGGCGCCGGGCGAGATCGGACTTGGTCCGCACGATCCGTCCGGTCTCAAGGAGCGCGAGCAAAAGGTCGAATTCGGTACGGGTCAGCTTCAGCTCCGTGCCATTCAGGACCGCCGTGCGGGACCCTGCAGAGACGGCCAGACCGTTGTGGCTCACCTCGGGGTCTACAGCTTCCGGAACGCTCTTGGAGTCCGACGACGCGCGCGGCCTTCGCATCATGGCCTCAACCCGGGCGCGCAGTTCGCGGGGCCGGAACGGCTTGGTGAGGTAATCGTCGCCACCCGCCTCAAGGCCCATGAGGGTGTCGAGCTCTTCGGCGCGTGCCGTCAGCATGATGATGTAGGCGTCCGAGGATTTCCGGATTTGGCGTGCCACCTCAAAACCGTCAATATCGGGCAGGCCGAGGTCCAAAGTAATGACATCCGGATTCAGCTCACGGGCTGACGTCACACCTGCAGATCCCGTGGACGCAACGTGCACATCAAATCCCGCTTGGGATAGAACCACACGCACCAATTCGCGAATATCCTGGTCATCTTCAATGACCAACCCCACACGTACTTCACTCATCGCAGCCCCTCAGCCCCTTCGATAACCTCAGAAGTATATCCATTATGGTTAGGCTGATCTTATGAACCGACTTTCTTCCGCATCCTTGGTTGATGTGTCATGACCGACCCCTCTTTCTGGGATATTGGCGAAAAGAAGAAACTGTTGGTGTTTCAGCGCTCCTTCCACGAACATACCCTGCGAATGCGCGTTGTCCTGAGTCAATTGCCGTTGTCTGTCTGCGTCTGTCTTTCGGCCATTCTGGTGTGGCTGTTTTTCCCGGCCACCCTCGAAAATCCGTTGTTCCTGATTTTCCTGCTCAGCCAGGCATTCCTGCTGGCTCTGTGCATCATCGTTCCGTGGCACCGGCTGCCCTTTGCCAGCTTCCTCATCATCCCCGTACTGGACATGGTCTCGATTGCCTTCGGACGTGAAGGGGGCCAAGAGGCACTGACGGGCCTCAGCGTCCTGGTGGTCCTGCCCGTGATCTGGCTATGCGCATCAGGTCTCTACCCCAGGCTCGCGATCGTCCTGTCCTTCCTGGGTCCACTGGGAATTGTCTGGGTTCCGCTGTTCATCCGGGGCACCGTCAACGAACAAGCTCTCACCAAGCCGCTGCTTTTCCCCATCCTCATCCTGGGGATCGGCGTTTCCGTCAGTGTGCTGACGTTGAGCATGGTGCGGCAGCAGCGTGCCCTGGAGCAAAAGGACGAGGCCCTCAAGGAAATGCTGGATGCCAGCACCAAGCAGGAGCGTCTGCTTAATACCGTCATGGAAGCCCTGCCGCTGGGCGTGGTGGCCGTGGACGGCAACGGGCACGACATCCTTATGAATCGTCGCCAGCGCCAAACGCACATACTGGCGACGCCTCCGGACAATGACGATCCCAACGAGTCCGAGCTGCTGGTCTTCGACACGGACAGGACAACACCGCTGGTGGCGGACCGACGCCCTGTGCGTCGCGCCGTCCTGGGCGAACGGTTCACCGACCAATTGGTGTGGCTCGGAACCGGACAAGAACAACGTGCCTTCACCGCAAGCGCCCGCCCCATGATGGACGATGCCGGAAAGTTCGCCGGCTCTGTGGTGGTGTTCAGCGACGTCACGGACCTGGTGAACGCGCTGGCTGCCAAGGACGACTTTGTTGCCAACGTTTCCCACGAGTTCCGCACTCCGCTGACCTCCATCCTGGGCTACGTGGAACTGATCCTGGATGATCCTGAGGCACTGGAGGCATCGTCCCGCAAACAGCTGGACATCGTCAGGCGCAACGCTGAAAGGCTCCTCACCCTGGTCTCCGATCTCTTGGCCGTCAGATCCGGCCAGATCGTGATCCAACCCCACGCCGTGGACGTAGCGGAATTGGTGCGCGGCAGCGTCACGTCCGCCGAACCCCGCGCGGCCAAGGCCGGGATCCGGCTTTCCATGGACCTTCCCGACGCTTTGGAAGCCCACGTGGACTCCTCACGCATCGCCCAGGTGCTGGACAACCTGGTGTCCAACGCGATCAAGTACTCCCCCGACGGTGGCGACGTGGAAGTAGCGGCCTGGGAAGACGAGGATTTTGTTTTTTGCCGGGTTACGGACACCGGCATGGGCATGAATGAAGAGGAACAGGCCGAGGCCTTCACCAAGTTCTTCCGCGCGGGCGGCGTCCGCAACAGCACCATCCCGGGCGTCGGGCTTGGGCTGCCCATCAGCAAGGCAATCGTTGAAGCCCACGGCGGCACCATTACCTTGGAGAGCCAACCCGGCCGGGGCACCACGTTCACAGTGAAGGTGCCCGCTTAGCGTTCTCCGGCGCGGTTCTCCAGCCCGGATATCTAGCGCACAGTCGTGGGCGCCGCTGCGTCCCGCTTGCGCCCGAACAGGAAGTAGCTCACCGGGCCAAAGAAGTTAATGAATGCGACAGCCCGCCAGACTGCCTTTTTGCCCCTGATATCTGAGTCCGGGGTCTTGGCGAGGCTGCGCTGGGCGGCAACCAGCAGCGCCAGATTCATCACTCCGCTGACCAGGACGGAGATCCGCTGGCCTTTGCTCATATCGCGCCACGTCTTCTTGCGGGCCATGATGCCTCCAATTGGCGAACGGTGTATGTATCAGGCTAGTCCGACGCCGGACGACCCGCCACAGCCTGGCGTACTACTTCCCCCCACGATTGCTCAGCGAGGTCCGCCACCGCTGCAAGGATTTCCGACGGCGGCAGCGACAGGTCCAGCGGATACTCAACGATGTCGATGTCCGTATTGAGGATGCGCCGCAACTTCACTTCCCCGGAACCGGCGTACACCAGCCACGCGGTGGGGACCCGGAGCGCCGTACAGTACGCCAGCAGCTGGTAGTGGTCGGCACTCAGCGAGGCGCCGGCGTCGGAAGCTGCTTTGTACTTGGAGTCGTACACCACCACGGGCCGGCCGCCCAGGAAGTGGACGGCGTCGGGACGGACGGTGAGACGGTCCGAGTCGTTGACGGCCTCATTGAGCAACGCACCGTACTGGAGCCGCATCTCCCCAGGGTGGGCAGCCATGGCACCGCGCAAGGCTGTCCCTACGAACTCCTCGAAGACCTGGCCCATATCCACCACGAAGGACGCCGATTGTTGCTTGCCCACGCCTGCCTCGGCCGAGGCATTGCGCAGGATCACCTCGGAGAGGCGCAGCACGGCGTGGTACCTGACGTTCATCCGGCTGGCCCGCCACGGCGGCAGGGGTGCTCCGGACTGCAGGCGGGTGACGGCGTCGAGCTTTCCCTTCAGCTGCCGCAGGCGGCTCAGGACGTCCGGCCGGACTCCGGGGACCTGCCCCATCCGTTCCAGGGCTGCCCGCAGGATGCGGTTCTCGGCAATGTCCTCCGTGAATTCGTCGTAGGACACCTCCAGCGGCACCATCATGCCTGGACGGCGGGAGATCTGGTCCGAGATCCTGATGCGGCCCTTGACGGTACGCAAGGATTCGTCCACGGTCAGGTACCCCTGCAGGATGCCTCGGCTGAGCGCTCTATCCGCCAACTGGGCCAGCGACTCAGCCAGCGCGCTCCACAGATCAGGGTGCTCCACAGCCTCCACGGATTGGTCCCGGAAGCCCTGTTCGCCCGCGTAGCTGAGCAGGAAAAGCAGGCGATTGAGGCCAAGACGGTCCTTGGGCCGTACCTCCAGCTGAACCGTAGCGGTGCGCACCGAGCCCACGTTGCCCACTGGTTCAATCCGGTAGAGGCCCATGCCCATGGGTGAGGCCTTGGCCAGGCCACTGGCGTTGATGAAGGCTGCCGATTGGGGGTCGAGCTTGTCCACCACGCCGCCGGACAGCTCATCCATGACGATGTGCCGGGGGCCCGCGGGGACCCGCCGGGCACTGGCAGGCGCCCTGCCGGGCCGTGGCGGGATGCCGCTAGCGGGCCGCAAGACGTCCCAACAGCTGTTCCAGGCCGAAGCGTTCCTCCAACTGCGCCCGGTTCAGCTGCCCGTGATAGTGCTCTTCCAGCAACGGCATGAGCTCGTACTTCCAAATGCGGCGCAGGCCAACGGGATTCTGGGCGGCGTTCTTCATGAAGTAGGACGGCCCGATCATCAGGTCCCTGTCCCAGTCATCAATGGCGTTATTGAGTGCGTCCAGGAGATCTGCGTTCAGCGTGTCCAAACCGCGGGCCTCCAGGAAGCGTCGCAGCGAACCACGGACAGGCTCCACTTTGGGGTGCAGTTCGATGAACGCGAAACGGCGGCGGATGGCTGCGTCCATCATGGCGATGGAACGGTCTGCCGTGTTCATGGTGCCGATGATGTAGAGGTTGTCCGGCAGGCTGAACGGCTCGTTGGGGCTGTACTGGAGGTAGATGCGATCGTCCCGGTACTCCAGCAGGAAGTACAGCTCGCCGAACACCTTGGCCAGGTTGGCGCGGTTCATTTCGTCAATGATCAGGAAGTATGGTTTGTGCGCGTTCTCCGGCTTGGCCGCTTCCTCCGCGAGGCGACGCAATGGTCCGGCGACGAGTTTGAAGGAGACTTGGCCGTCGTCTGTCTTGTCCGGCCTGTAGCCCTCAAAGAAGTCCTCGTAGGCATACGACGGGTGGAACTGCACCAGCTTCACGCGTTCGTCCGTGTGGTCCCCGGCGAGCTCGGCAGCGAGGTGCTTGGCCAGATAGGTCTTGCCCGTACCTGGCGGACCGTAGAGGACCAACTGGCGGTTCTCTTCGAGCAGCTCCGCGATCTCCTTGAGCGGCTCCAGGTCCATGTGCAGGGACGCGGCAAACTCTTCCGTCAGAGGACGGAAACCCTGCTGGACAACCTCGACGACGGCGGTGGGCGGCGCTTCGTCCTCACCATCGGTTTCGGCTTCTACCGGGAGCAATTCCTGGAGGGCCTGGATGACCCTGGTGACATCCACGAGGATGCCGGGGGTGGACAACTGCCGCTGGGCGTGGCGTGGAAGCTCAGGGATGGCGTAGCTGTCATCAAACCAGCGGACCTTACGGCGGATGCGCCGGTTGTCCTCATGGTGCTCAGGTTCACCGAGCACCACGCCTACGCGCACGCGGCCGGCGTGCTGGTAGAGAGTGAGGTCGCCGGGTTTCATCACGGTCAGGAAGGCGAAAACGGCCGTTTTGGTGTCTTCGCGTTCCACATAGCCAAGGTGCTTGTAATCCTCGTCCACAGCATGCTGGACCACGCCGGCCGTAACACCTGCGGTCAGTGTTCGCAGGTGCTGCACATCAAGAGTGGCCTTTTCTTCGGCTACCCAGGCGGCCAGGAGGTCCGCATTGTCGTGGTGGGTGCGCAGGAGCCAGGAGCGACGACCCGGGTCTCCCACCTTGCGCCACTGGCTTACCAGCTGACGGGCGTACCAATCGATGCGCTGACCGGCCTGCTCATCCAAATGCAGGCGGATGCGGTGGATGTCCGCGGTGATGTCCTCGTCCGAGTCACCCTTGGCACCACCCACCAGTGATGCAAAAGCGTCCCGGATCTCCTGCCGTTCAACGTCTGCCACCACTGGCTCAAAGTAGCTGGGCCACACCAGGTATTCGATGCTGCGACGGAGGGCGGGCTGGTCCTCGGGGGTGCCCGCCGCGAGTTCGTGAAACAGCAGAGGATCTGCCAGGGCCTGGTTGATGGTGGCCGTGCTCTGGCTGTCCACGTGCGCCACAAAGCGGCACAACCACTTCAGGTGGTCCCAGATGGTCCAGTTGAATTCCGCAGTGCGGTCGCGGATCACGCCGTGGTCCGTCATGCCCTCATAGAGCTCTTCGGGCAGCTCGATCTGCGGCTCAACCCAGGAGGCCGCCTCGGCAACGCGGGCGCGCTTGACCCTCAGCGACTTGACCTCGTGCGCAAGAGGCAGGGACTGCAGAAACAGCAATTCCACGGCAAGCAGCTTGGCTTCCCGTGAGGCGCCGTCAAGGTTCTGCCGCAGGTTGGTCATCATGGGGGCCTTGGAGTCTTCCACCCCGCGCTCGAGCCGCTCAAGCAGCTCACCGGCAGCATCCGACGTCCATGTCAGCGTGCTGCCGTCCAGCGCCGAGGGTCTGCCCTGCAGCGCCGGACCGAGCACATACCAGGCCGCGTCCTCGATCTCCTTGGAGATTCCGGGGGCACGGTCAATGGCAGGCTTCACGGAGGGGGTCACCATGCCAACTTACCTTGTTTGGTTTAACCAAGCATCTGGATATCCACAGGCCCTCAGTAGAGTTGACCGAATGACGAGTACGGGAATTGAGAGCATTCGAGCTGAGATTGACGAGTTGGACCGGCAGATCGTTGGGTTGGTGGCCCGGCGGCAGCACTGGGTGGTGGAGGCCGGCAAGCTCAAGGCGGATCGGGCCGCAGTCCAGGCACCAGGTCGGGTGGAGAAAGTCATCGCAAAGGTACGGGACCTCGCCGAGGAGTCCGGCGCGGCACCTGAGGTGGTGGAACGAACGTATCGGGCCATGATCGCAGCCTTCATCGACCTGGAATTGTCAGTTCACGAGGAGCACAAGCCTTAACCGCAGCATGGGGATGGCGGCAGCACTTTCTGCGGCAAACTAACTGCCGTCGCGCAGGTTCTCCGGTGATGTCTCCGAGAATTCGATGCTGTCGAATCGTGCTTCGCAACTGTCCCCCATGGGCGCCTGCGACATGAAACCAACGTGCACCGGTTTCTCCGTATCCAGCCGGAACAACCGGACGAAGGACCACACCCGGCCGTCAGCGGACGAGTGGAAGGCCCACGCCGGACCTACCCTGCTCACACGGAGGTAGACCCACGGCGCGGTCCACACAGGCCCATTCGAATCGTCGGAGTATTGGTTGGTCACCACGCTGACCACCATGGCCTCCCCTTGAGGAGAATACTCAAAACAGAGCTTGGCCCAGTGCTCGCTGTCCGCCCACAAAGCCAGCACTCCGGCGTCGAACGTTGTCCTGGGCGAGGAGACCAGCACCCGTGCCGAGAGCGAGAAGGCCGACGGGGCCCTGAAGCCCAGCGCCGTGGCGCCGTGCTGGGCTTCCCCACCGAGGGAGTCGTTGGTCCAGTCGACGCCGGGAGCGGCAGTGAGCGTCAGGGTTCCCTCCGCTTGGTCATAGCTCGCGTGGCCAGGCGAAGACGTCCACTCCAAAGGTGGAAGTCCGTCTATTTCGGGAATCAAGGCGTGCTCCGTTCATCGTTTCTGTTTCGTCCAGAACACGCTTTCAGAGGTTGCCCCGGATGTGCGGGAGGCCACACCGGGGCACCCGTCAATGCATTCCGAACTGGTACGCGGCTGGCACGTCTTCGCCGGGGCACACGTCTTCCCAGAGGTCAGCGAGCGCGTCCTCCCCTTCCCGGAGGTCCGGAATCTCCACGCCTTCGCGCAGGATGCCCGCAGCTGCCGCGGCGTTCCCGGTCCGTGCCAGCGCCAACGCCCGGAGGAACGTCAAACGCCCGACGCCGGGACCCGCCTTGGGTGCCGTGTCGTTCAGTTCCAGCGCCATTGCCGGGTCCCCGTGCCGGATGCTGAGGGTGATGGCCTCCGTGAGCAGCGCCGTGTTGGCCGGGTCAGCCTCCACTCCCTTGCGGAGTTCCGAGAGTCCTTCGGCGTCCTGCCCCGCAGCCAGAAGGGCCAGGCCCAGCCCCCGGTGCGCGAGCGCTTTGTTGGCGGGAGAGCCGCTGCCGACGGAAATCACCTTGCCATACAACTCCTTGGCTCCTGCCAGGTCCTGCCGGGCGTGCTTGGCCGTAGCCAGTTGGAAGTGTGCCTCCGGACCATCCTGTCCTGCCAGCAACGTCTCCCAATCAGCCCCGGAGACGAAACTGGGCGCGCCGTCGAACGTTTGCCCATGCAGCAGTCCCAGCCATGGTTCCTGTTCTTCTGTGAGGCTCTCGTCCACGAACGGAGTTCCGCTTTCATCCACCCAGCTTTGGCCCGAGGCGAGCCTGCGGGCACGTTCAACCACACCCCAGCCGCTGCCTTTCAGCAGCATTTTGGACGGCGGCGCATCGGCGTCGGTGACCGCGGCGGACAGCATGGACTCGAGTTCTTCGTGGGGCAGGAGCTGTTCCAATCGGTCACCGGCGTGGGTCACGGCGGCGTCCCAATCGGTGCCGTGCGAGGTATCCGGGTCCAGGTGCCCGTTGCCGTACGCCTCCACCCAGGACCATTCCGCACCGGCGGGCATCACCAGGTGTTCAAACTGTGTCTGCGCGAGGCCGGCCTGGATCTCTGCGTACGGGCCAGCTCCGGGACTCAGCCATTCCTGCCAGCGTTTACCGCCCTGACCTTGGCCCCACACGAACAGCTTCTTTCCCCGCAGGAGTCCCGTGGACAGCATCGCCAGCCCGTCGCCGTCGTGGTCCGCGGCCACAACCCAGCGCCGCTCTGAAGGGTCGATGTCGAAAAAGAAGTCCGCCGCGTGGGGGCTGTTGACCGGCCAGGTGCCGTCATAGCCTTCGTGGTTGGTGGGCCGGACGCGGGTGATGTCCGTGGTGTAGTCGCTGCCGAAGGCCTCGTCAGCCGGTGCAATCACCCGGGTGCGGTCAGTCTCGGGGATGGCTGCGTTGCTCCACCAGTACATGGGGACGTCGTGGCGGTTGGGGTTCCGGATCCGCACCGCGGCAAAAACCACAGGCGAGTCCTCGGGCAGCCAGATGTCCACCTGGAACACCACCTCGCGCAGCCGTTCGAACTCCCACATGCGCAGGATGTGCTTGCCGTCCGGCGTGTGGACGATCGCTGTGTGCAAGGGATCGCAGCTGGTGGGTGAGTGGCCGCGGGTGCCGATGTTCCATTCCAGCCCGCCCGCGAACCACGCTTTTCGCAGCGCGATGTTGGCCAGCTGTGGGGCGTCGTGGGTGTGGAGGAGCTGCTTGCCGGTGGCTTTGTCCAACAGCTCCCAGATGCGGCCGCCCAGCGACGGAAGGACCGTCACTTTGAGTTTGCTGTTTTCCAGCACGACGGCGGGCAGCTCCCTGGGTGCCGCCTCGCGGCTGTAACCGTCCTGCATCAGGTACGGGTACACGTTGGGCACCACACCGTAGCGGGCGGACGCCTGGAGTTCCTCGGGCACGCCTTCGCCCACGGTGTAGGGCTGGTCCAACTCGGCGGCCACCACCGGCAGGGGGTTCAACGGCCCGACGTCCGCCATGGTCAAGGAGATGGTAGTGACGGCGAGGTTGGAGGTTGCTGTGTCTGCCACGTTCAGAATCCGATCACGAGAAGGAGGCCGCGCTGCGGCGCGAGGGTCATGGGGTGGCCCGGCGCATAGGCCGCGGCTGATTGGAAGCCGCGGATTGCCGGGGCGTCCATGCGGGTGGCGGCAGCTTCGTCGTCGAATATCAACGTCACGTCCTCAGTGTGCTCGGCCCATGACGCCAGCGCCACAACCATTCCGCGGTCAGTCATCCAGGTAGTGGCAAGGACGTCCGGGTGGCTGGTCCGCACTGGTGCTTGGGGGTCCCAGAAGCCAATCATCTGAGCATGCTCAAGGTCATTGGCTGCCCAGAACTCCCATAGAGGGCGGTTGTCCACGGCGGGCGCCCGGCCAGTCATGCCAAACACCATGCCCCGCCACGGGTTGCCTCCGCCCTCCAACATCTCGCCCATGAGGCCAAAGGGAATGCCGGACAACTCCACCAACCAATAGTCGGGATCCGTGGTGTCATAGTCGAAGTACTCCCCCAGCCACAGCCTGTCCACATAGGGCAGCTGTTCCATGTACAGATTGGCCGACGACGCGTACCCGTCGTGGGCTGTGAACTGGTTGGCTGAGTGGAGGTCGATCTCAGGGCCGTCCACCCCGCGCTCCACGCAGGCACGCTCAAGGACCTTGCGGACGCGCAGCATGGCGTGCCGGTCATAGGCAACGTCATCCAGGTAGATGCCGTCGATCCCGTTCTCACCCGTGGCCAGTTCCTGCAGGCTGCGTACATAGAAGTTCTCCCAGCGGGATTCGCCCGTGGTGACCACGGCTATGTCCTCCACATTGGGAGCGAACCACGCGGACACGTAACCGCTGCCGGCATGTTCCTGCAACCAAATGTGGCCTGCCCCTGGACCGTCGCTGAAGATCTCGTGGTCCAGTTGGAGCAACGGCAGCAGCTCCGGGCTATGGAACGTCAGCTCGCGGACCGTGTTGTAGATCTTGGCCCTGAGTCCTTGCCGATGGCACCTCGCTACATACTCCTTCAACGAATCCTGAGAAAGCAGGGGGTCGTTGATGTACGGCGCCGGGGCTGTGGCGTGGTGGATATTGACCACTGTGGCGCCCGCGGTCTTGATGATGGCCGGGTGGGCGGGCTCATGGAAGTAGCGCTTGGACAGATGCTTGCCGGGTTCGATCGGTTTGAAAGGAGTCAGCAGCAGACGGAAGGTGAAGTCCAGGGTCTCTCCCGCAGGGAGGGTTCGGGCACCGCTGAAGGCATGCAGCGTCACGGCGTCCTCCGTGGTCTGTAACGTAACGCCTCCCCGGACCCCGTCCTCCTGTCGATGAGCCCACGATTTTGGTTCCACCAGCGGCTTCTCCCGGTAGAAATTGGTATTCAGCGGCCGCTGGTAACTGTCATCCCGCAACGACAACTGAAGTCCGGCGTTCACCCCGCCCAACCAGAGCGCATCCTGGTTCTTGCTGGCAACGTCCCAGGCCCAGTGGAGGGTTTCGGGCCGACGCCCGCCCGGAACGCCCAAGCCCATGGCCAGGGGAACCGCGGACTTAAGGAACCTAAGATGCAAGCCGACGTCGTTCACGTCAAGAGTCTTCCCAGGCACCAGGCGGAGAGCGTACGTAACTGCGCCATCGGCGTCGAGGACTCCCGTCAACTCCAGCGCCACCGCCGCGGCACCGTCCCGCCAGCCAGTCCAATGGCAGCGCCACGTCACCCGCGCCGGACCGTCAACGGTGAACCCGATCGGCGAGAATTCCCAAGCGATCCCGTCGATGTCCAGCTTCATTGGAGTGTCAAAAAGCTCGACGGCGGGACCATCCGTGGAGGTCACAGCTGCCGTGAACGTGGACGTCACCTGGGCCGGAAGCCCCGATTCCGCCAGCCGCAGGGTCCTGCCCAGGATTCCCAGCGTTGCGGACGATTCATCCACCGTAATGGCGGTGAACGGCGCCACAAGCTCCGCATCCTGGGCCACAGCCGAGTCCAGCCATGCAAGGCGCCGCAGGAATCGGGGATCGCCGAAGCCACCTTCAAGAATCGCCGGATCTGAATCTTCGCCGGCCTCCACGTCCAGCGTGACGTCGATGGTCCGGGGCGGCTCCCCCGCTGCATGGATGGTGACCACCGTTGAGTACGTGGTTCCTGCCGCGTCCCGCGGGACCGGGAGGACCACGTAAAGGGCCCGCACCGTTCCGGCCGGAACGCTCAAGGCCCTGCGCCAGGGTTGGCCCAAGCGGTCCACTCCGTCAGTGTTGATGCAGTGCCCGCCCTCCGGGGAGTCCACCTCGACGCAGATGCCATGAAGTTCCTTCTGCGCATACAGTCCCAGCTGAACCACATAGTCCTCGCCGGCCTGTGCAGTCCCGTGGAACGTGTCCGAGGGGCCGCCAATCACCCAGTGCGCCGGCAGGTCCGACTGCATCGACACTGCATTCAGGCGGTCTTCGGGGAACACCAGGAATGCTTCCTCAGAATGATCCGCCTGGAGTCTTTCCAGTTCGTCCACGCGGGCCGTGAAGTTCATCGGTGCGAAGGAGTCGCGCTCGCTGGCGGCCTCGTAACGGAGGACCGTTGCTTCGGGCAGCCCGGCTTGCCCTGCAGGTGCCCAGGGAGAACGGCCGACGGCGGCGGCCCATGCAGGGTCCGCGGCCGGGCGTTGCGGGAGGTACTGCGCCTGGGGATAGTGGGGCTTCCCCAGCATCGCGTAGGGCAGGTAGTAGGCGAAATAGATTCCGGGGCCGTCTATGGCTTGGAAGACGAGGGTTCCGGACTCCTTGGTGGCCCGTTCCACAACGACGTTCCGGACCCTGGTTCCTGAGCTTTCGGAGACAACAATGACCTCCACCGCTGCAGGATCCTTGTCCTGCCGCCGCCATGGCAGCACCACGCTGTGGGCTTGACCCACTCCGGCCCCCTCACCCAGGACTTCCATGACGAACCGGTGGTTTCCGTAGAGCAGTTTGTCCCACTCTCCGATACCGCAGGCCACCTCCGGATGGCCTGTTGTCCTGCTGTTTTGGGTACGAGGTGGAGGGAACATGACGGCCGGTGAAACCGGCGAGGGCAGCGGCATCGCTGGGACTCCTGAAGGTAGCTTCCGGGGCTTTCCACCGAGTTGGTGAATCCTTACATCATCCCGGCGTTCCACGGAATCGTAAAGGGTCATTACGATGCGTACTCACTGGCATTTGCCCGCCCTTTTGACTGGACGGGGAGGGTTGTTTCAGCGTGCCAGATTCAGGGCGTTCACCATCGCCCTGGCGGCCCGGACAACCTCGCGGTCGGTGACTGTGTAGGCCGTGGGATCGCTGCCGTCCTGCGCTCCGAGGGAGATGGCTCCTTCCCCGAGGGTGGAAACGGTCTTCTTGGCGGAAAGGTGCACCGCCGAGAGGCCCGCACGGTGCATGGCCGGGATGTCGTCCAGGGATAGCCCGCCTCCGGCCATGATCTGCAGGGCACTTCCGGCGCGCTCTGCCATGGTGGTCAACGCAGGCAATCCGGCCCCTGCCGTGGCTGCGTGTCCCGAGGTGAGCACCCTGGTGAAGCCGAGCTCGAGCAACTGATCCAGGGAAGCCATGGCGTCTCTTGACTGGTCAATGGCCCGGTGAAAGGTCAATTGGGCTTCCGGGTTGGTGTTCCGGGCGGAATCAACCAAGCGTCGAACGGCCGGAACATCCACGTCTCCTGCCGGAGTGAGGGCTCCCACTACCACCCCGTGGGCTCCTTGGGCCAGCAGGTGCCGGATTTCATGCGCCATGGTGTCCACGTCGGATGCGGAGTACTGGAAATCGCCGGGCCTGGAGCGAATGAGTGGATGGATTTCCAAACGTCCGTCCACGTGCTCCATGCTGGCTTCCATGAGACCTTGACTGGGTGTAATGCCGCCCAGTTCAAGGCTGCTGCACAGTTCGATGCGGTTGGCTCCCTCGGCGGCGGCAGTACCCGCACCGGCAGCGCTGACGACGGCGATTTCAAGTTTCATGCTGAAACTCTACGGGCAACTCGATAGGAGCCGAGCTACCCGCGGTACTGCTCCAGCTTTTCCTTTTGCTCGGGTGAGAGCCGCAGGACCCGACCCGTGGCTTCGGCAACGAAGGCCAGATGCGTACTGGCTTTGACGCAGTCCTCCCGGGTCACCGGGTCCTTGATGACGTAGTGGAGATCGAAGCTGGCGCCCTTGATGGCGCCTACCCAGATCTCCACGGCGGCCGGAATGTTGCGGTACTCAAGCGTCCGGACATAGCGGACCTTATGCTCCACCACGAGGGTCATGGTGCCCTCTTCAACATCGTTGAACAGGGCGGCCGGTGGTTCCACACCGGGAAGGCCCGCGCCGCGCGGTGGCCCGAAGGCTGCGATGCGGGCTTCCTCCAGCATGCGGACGATCTGCACGTTATTGATGTGTCCATAGGCATCCATGTCACCCCAGCGCATGGGCACCAGTACCTCTATGCGCCGGGGTGCCATGGATTCGTGGACGTTCACTCCGGTGCTCAGTGAATCCGAGCTCAGCTGTGCACCGCCGTCGAATCGTCAACGGCCGTTTCTTCCTCACCCGCGAACTGGGACATGTACAAGCGGTAGTACGCGCCCTGCAGGGTCAGCAAGTGGGCGTGGTTGCCCTGCTCCACGATCTTGCCGTTTTCCATCACCAGGATGGTATCCGCGTCCCGGATGGTGGAGAGACGGTGGGCGATCACGAAGCTTGTCCGGTCCGTACGGAGGGCAGCCATGGCCTTCTGCAGCAACAGCTCGGTACGGGTATCCACGGAGCTCGTAGCTTCGTCCAGGATCAGCAACGAAGGATCTGAGACGAAAGCACGGGCGATGGTGATGAGCTGCTTTTCACCGGCACTGACGTTGTTGCCTTCTTCGTCAATGATGGTCTGGTAGCCGTCCGGCAGTGCACGCACAAACCGGTCCACGTAGGTGGCCTTGGCCGCCTCCATGATCTGTTCTTCTGTGGCATCCAGCTTGCCGTACTTGATGTTGTCGTAGATGGTCCCGCCGAACAGCCAGGCATCCTGTAGCACCATGCCCACCTTGGACCGCAGTTCAGCGCGGCTGAGGTCCTTGATGTCCACGCCGTCCAAGGTGATCCGTCCGGCGTTGAGCTCGTAGAAACGCATCACGAGGTTCACCAGAGTGGTTTTGCCGGCACCCGTGGGGCCAACAATGGCAACCGTGTGGCCCGGTTCCGCGCTGAAGGACAGGTCCTCGATGAGCGGTTTGTCCTCTACGTAGCTGAACGAAACATGATCGAACTCGACGTGGCCGTCGGTTTTGGAGGGCAGGTGTCGCGTTCCGGTCTCCTCAACCTCTTCGTCAGCGTCAAGGAACTCGAAGACGCGCTCAGCAGAGGCAACACCGGACTGCAGCATGTTGGCCATGCCGGCAATCTGGCCCAAAGGCTGGGTGAATTCACGCGAGTACTGGATGAAGGCGGTGGCATCGCCCAGGCTCATGGAGCCGGAGGCAACACGCAAGCCACCCACAACGGCAATGCCGACGTAGGACAGGTAGGACACAAAGTTCATTGCCGGGAAGATCACGCCGGAAACGAACTGTGCACCGAACGAGGCTTTGTACAGTTCGTCGTTCTTCTCGTCGAAGCGCTGCAGCATGTCTGCGTCCCGGCCGAAGACCTTCACGAGGTCGTGACCGGAGAACGATTCCTCGATCTGACCGTTCAGCGCACCGGTGTTCTTCCACTGTGCGGCGAAGAGCTTCTGGCTGCGGGCACCGATCACGCCGGCCACGATTCCAGAGAGCGGCAGGGCGATCAACGCGATCAGCGCCAATTCCCAGGACACGATGAACATCATGACCGTGATGCCCAGAACCGTCAGCACAGAGCTGACCAGTTGCGAGAACGCCTGCTGGAGACCCTGCTGGACGTTGTCGACGTCGTTGGTCACGCGGGACAGGATGTCGCCACGCTGCCGGGTGTCGAAGTAGTTCAAGGGGAGTCGGTTGAGCTTTGCCTGGACATCGTTGCGGAGCTTCTTGATGACCCGCATGACGATCCTGTTGAGCAACCAGCCCTGGGCCCACAGGAAGATGTTGGCCACGAAGTACATCAGGAGCACGATCGAAATCAGGAACGTCAACTTGGAGAAGTTGATCCCGTTGGTGAGCTCCATCTTGGACACCATGTCCGCAAAGTTGCCCTGGCCCTGCTGGCGCATGAGCTCCACGAACTGTTCCTGGGAGACCCCTTCAGGGATCTGCTTACCCATGACGCCGCCGAAGATCACGTCCATGGCGCTGCCCAGAACCTTGGGAGCGATGACGTTGAGGACCACGGATACCACCACGAGGCCGATGACGATGTACACGCCAACGCTTTCCGGCTTCAACAGGCCCATGAGTCGCTTGGCCGATGGCCAGAACGCCTTTGCCTTCTTGGCCGGAACATCGCCGAACATGCCGCCATCGGCTTCTGTGGGGACGTATTCCTCTTCTACGAAGTCTTCGTCCTCAAGCAGCTCGGTTGCGACCTCTGCCTCGGCCGTAGCCTTGGCGTCCTTGGCGGCCTCTGCCTTGGCAGCCCAGCCACGCTTCTTCTGCTGGTTCTGCTCGCTCATGCCACTTCCTCCACGCTCAGCTGGGATTCAACGATTTCCTGGTACGTGGGTGACGTTTCCAGGAGTTCGTCGTGCGTTCCGCGGTCAACAATTCTGCCGTTATCCAGGACAAGGATTTCGTCGGCATCCGCGATGGTAGAGACGCGCTGGGCAACGATGATGACCGTGGCGTCCCGGGTTTTGGCCTTCAGGGCCTTTCTGAGCCTGGCGTCTGTAGCAACGTCCAAAGCGGAGAACGAGTCATCAAACAGATAGACATTCGGTTTGGTCACCAACGCCCGGGCAATGGACAGCCTCTGGCGCTGACCACCGGATACATTGGTGCCTCCCTGGGCGATACGGCGGTTCAGGCCAGAGGATTTTTCCTCAACGAAGCCCTTGGCCTGTGCTGTTTCCAGCGCATCCCACAGTTCCTCATCCGTGGCGTCGGGCTTGCCGAAGCGCAGGTTGTGCTCAATGGTTCCGGAGAAAAGGTACGGCTTCTGCGGAACAGCCGAGACGCGGCTGGTGATCTCCGACGCGTCCATCTTGGTGACGGGAACGCCGTCGAGCAGGACGTCACCGGAGGCGACGTCGTAAAGCCGCGGCAGCAGAGAGACCAAGGTGGTCTTGCCGGCGCCCGTGGAGCCAATAATGGCCAGCGTCTTGCCGGGCTCTGCGGTGAAGGAGATGTTGCTCAGCACCGGCGCCTCGGCACCGGGGTACTTGAAGGTCACGTCCCGGAACTCCACGCGTCCCTTCTTTTCTGCCGGCACCACCGGGGAGGACGGATTGTGGATGGAAGGCTCGACGTCCAGCACTTCGCCAATGCGGTCTGCACACACGGAAGCGCGCGGAATCATCATGGCCATGAAGGTGCCCATCATGACGGCCATCAGGATCTGCAGCAGGTACTGGAGGAAGGCCGTGAGCGCACCCACCTGCATGTCGCCGGAGTCCACCCGCTGGCCGCCAAACCACAGCACTGCTGCAGTAGAGAGGTGCAGGATCATGCCGATGGCGGGGAACATCAGGACGAAAAGGTTGCCGATCTTCACGGAGACAGCCGTAAGGTCCTCATTGGCGTCTCCGAAGCGCTTCGCTTCGTGGGGTTCACGCACAAACGCGCGGACCACGCGGATGCCGATGATCTGCTCACGCAGCACGCCGTTGATGGCGTCAATCTTGGTCTGCATGGACCGGAACAGCGGCATCAGTCGGACTACGAGGTAGCCCACAACGGCCACCAGCACCGGCACCGAAACCCAGACGAGCCACGAGAGGCTCAGGTCCTCGCGGAGCGCCATGATGATGCCACCCACGCACATGATGGGGGTTGAAACCATGAAGTTCAGGCCCATCAGCACCAGCATCTGTACCTGCTGGACATCATTGGTGCCGCGGGTGATCAGCGTAGGGGCGCCAAAACGGTTGACGTCCTGGGCCGAGAAGCTGCTGACCTGGCGGTAAACGCTGCGTCGCAGGTCCCGGCCGATGGCCATGGCAACGCGCGCGCCGAAATACACGGCGATGATTGCGGCAAGCACCTGTCCCAGGGCGACAGCGAGCATGAGTGCACCGGTTTGCCAGATGAAATCAGTGTCCCCGCGGGAAACTCCCTCATCAATGATTCTGGCGTTGAGGCTGGGAAGGTAGAGCGTGGCGATGGTGGACGCCAGCTGAAAGATCAGCACGGCCACAATCTGCGGCAAATACGGCTTGGAGTAGCGCCGTATAAGGGTGACAAGCATGCCCACGGGTCCTTAGAAAGAGTGCGTGAATGAGATAAGAGAAGTGTCGCAGCCGGGGCTGACAGTATTAGCCTCCCTACTCTACGAAATCCGTTGCCCCGACGAAACAACTTACGGAAAAGATCATCCCAGCGGAGTAGTTCATGTGCTGTGGATGCTCCCGTTGGAGCAGGCAGCACAGCAAAGCGCCGGCTGGTTTCCCAACCGGCGCTTCACCGTACGTGGACTTAGCCCGCGTGCTTGCCGTGGTCCGGCCTGGCTTCAACGCCCTGGAGGAGCAGCAGCGCCATGCGTTCCTGCTGCCTGCGTTCGCGTTTGAGTTCTTTGCGGATCGCGGCCAGCTCCCCGGCAGTCTTCGCCTGCTGCTCCGCGATGGTTTGCTGCTCCCGCAACCGGGCCTGCAGTTCCACGTTGGCGCGGCTGAGCTGCAACTGCTGTTCGGCCAGAACGTACTGGGTCCGGGAGAGTTGCTCCTGCACTTCCTTCACGTCAGCCGTGGCGTGCGGACGTTCCTGCGTGAGAATCCGGGCGAACTCCAGGTCAAGGTCGGATCCGGAATCCTGCTTCGGAGCCGGACGTTCGGCACTCGGAGCCGGACGTTCGGCACCCGCACCCCGAGGTTCGGCACCCGCACCCCGAGGTTCGGCGCTCGGAACCTGACGCCCGGCACCCAACGGGCGTGCGTCGTCGTCGTGCGTCCTGACCGCGTCCAGGGACGAAGTGTCCAGTGACATTCCGGCATCGCCGGAGGCCGTGGCGATGAGTTCCTTCTCAGGTGCTGCATCCACCGTGCGGCGCAGCGGACGTTCCTTGATGAACAGCACAGCCAAGAGGGCCACCACGCTGATGATCGCGGAGATCAGGAAGATCTGTGCCGTGGCGTCGCCGTAAGCAGCACGCATGATGTCAGCGATGGGCGCGGGCATATCGGCAAGGTCCATGCTGGCTCCGGACGCGCCTCCTTGGACGGGAATCCCGGCAGCGGCCATGCCTTCGACAGCGAGGTCCTTCACGTGGTTGGACATGATGGCACCCAAAACGGAGACACCGATTGCGCCACCTACGGAGCGGAAGAACGCCACGGAAGCACTCGCGGTTCCGATGTCCTTGGCCTGAACAGTGTTCTGGACGGCGAGCACCAGGTTCTGCATGAGCATGCCTAAGCCGAGCCCAAACACACCGGTGTAGATCGCCACGATCCACAATTCAGTGGTGTGATCCATGGTTCCTGCGAATGCCAGGCCGCCGATCAGGAGTACGGAGCCTGCAATCAGGAACCTCTTCCACTTTCCGAAGCGGCTGATCAGGATGCCCGAAGCCACGGAACCGATCAGGTTGCCCGCGATCATGGGCAGCGTCAGCAGGCCTGCCTCAGTGGGAGTGGCGCCGCGGGCCACCTGGAAGTACTGGCCCAGGAAGGTTGAGGAGCCGAACATGGCGATACCGACAGCAACCGAGGCAATGATCGCCAGGGCCGTGGTGCGCTCGGAGATGATCTTGAGCGGGATGATCGGCTGGGCAACCTTGGTTTCAACAAAGACCAGGACTGCCAGCAGCGCTACGCCGCCGCCAACCATCAGCGCGGACTGCCAGGAGAACCAGTCGTAGTAGTCGGGGTTGCCTGCGAAGGAAACCCAGATCAGGAGCAGGCTGACGCCCGAGGTCAAGAGGATGGAACCGAGCCAGTCGATCTTGGCGGGGCGCTTGATGTGTTGGATCTTCAACGTCACCTGGAGCAGGATGAGCGCGACGACGGCCAAGGGGACGCAGACGAAGAACGTCCAGCGCCAGCCCAGCGGGCTGTCAACGATGAAGCCACCCAGCAACGGGCCACCGGCGGTACCGACGGCCATGACGGCGCCCATGTACCCGGAGTACTTTCCGCGATCACGCGGCGGGATCATGGAACCGATGATGGCCTGCGCCAAGGCGGTGAGACCACCCATGGCCACACCTTGGATGACGCGTGCGGTCAGCAGCAGCGGAATGGTTTCGGAGAGCCCGGCCATGACAGAACCGGCCACAAAGATAATGATGCTCAGCTGGACCAGGAGCTTCTTGTCGAAGAGGTCCGCTAGCTTGCCCCAGATGGGCGTGGTTGCAGCGTTGGCCAGCAACGCGGCCGTGATGACCCACGCGAAGTCGGTTTGCGTGCCCTTGAGTTCGGACATGATGGTGGGCAGTGCGTTGGCGACGATGGTGCTGCTGAGGATCGCCGTAAAGAACGCCGCGAGGAGCCCGGTGAGGGCTTCCATGATCTGACGGTGAGTCATGGGCGCGGCAGCCTTGTTAACTGAGGCGTCCACCGCCTTGGTGTTGTGTACTGCTGGTGTGGCCATGCTTGGCTCCTAAGCTGTCTGGTTTGTTGTGATGGAGCCGGCCGCCGTTGCCCGGATTGAGTCCTTGAGGGACTCCGTGAGTTTGTTGATCACCTGGGAGGCCTCGAGGGCGTCCGCCTCGCTCCAATCCGCCAGGTAATCCCGCAGTCTCACGCTGCGTTGTTCTTCGAATTCGCGCAGTTTCGCCGCGCCCCTCTCCGTGAGGGCAAGGAGCTGGGCTCTGCCGTCCGCGGGATCTGGCCGCCTGACCACAAAGCCGAGTTCCTCGAGTTCGGTGACGTGCCGGCTCAGGACTGGGGCGCTGACACCCAGGCGCGTGGCCAACTGCGTGGCGCGGGTCTCCCCCTCGCCGATGAAACGCATCACCCCTTGCACGGCCATTCCGACGTCGGGAACTCGGGCCATGTGGGCGGTGACCACACAGCGCAGCGTGCGCTGAAGATCGAAAATCTGATGCACAAGATCGGTCGCTGTGGCAGAACCGACGGACATGATAGACACCCCTTTTTTGTTTGCCTAAAGCAACTATAGCTCAAACTGATTGCTTTGGGAAACTAAAGATGAGGTAATGGGCGTCCGCCACCGAGAACGCGGGAAGAGTGTCAGACCGCCGGGGAACTCCGGCGAATTCGACGGTTTCCCGCGAACCCGGCGAAGATCCAGCGCTATCCGGCCAGGTGAATAGCCGCCCGAATGACCTCGTTCACCCGGCGGGGCCGTTCGATCCCCGGCGGCACGGCAGCCACGAGCCAACTCTCAGGGAGTTCATCCTCAATGGGCACCAGAACAACTTTGGCGTCTGCATATACCGGAGCAACCCCCGGCCATGCATGGGTCACGGAGATGGCCCGCCCACTGGCCACAACTCCGCGTATGGTCTGCGCCACCACGCTTTTCCAGCGGACGTTCGGTTCGATGCCCGCTGCGAGGAACATGGCCGTGACCCGTTCCGCGCTGGGTGGCACATTGAAGAGGATCACGTCCTCGCCCGCGAGGTCGGCGAAGCTCAGTGATGCCCTTCCCGCCAGGGGGTGGCCCGCCGCCAGCATGAACTGGGGACGCGATTCCACTACTTTGACGACGTCGACCCCCGGAACCACCTGAGGGGAGTAAACAAAGGCCAGGTCCAGCTCCCCCTCCCCTACCCCCTTCTGCAGATCTTCAGCGGCGCCCTCCACAAAGTCGAGCTCCACCTCGGGCCACTTCTCGGCAAAATAGCCAATGAGTTCCGGGATCACCCGGGGCGAGATGGCCACCATGCAGCCAATGGAAACCCGGCCGCGCATCTCTTCATGGGAGCCCAGCAGTGCTCCACCGCGCAGGTCGGCGGTTTCCCTGAGGATCCGCCGGGCACGGACGCCGAGTTCAAGTCCGGCAACTGTGGGCTCAACCCTCTTGGCCCGGGTGCGGATCAGCAGGTCCAGGCCAAGGCTCTTTTCCAACTGTGCAATCGCCATGGAGGCGGCGGCCTGGGAGATGTTGCTCTCGCTGGCAGCTTTGGTCAGGGCTCCGTGATCGAGCACGGCCACAAAATACTCGAGCTGGCGCAGGGTGAACTCAGCCATCAGTTCTCCTTATGAACTTCTTTGAATTGATTGATTATACAAGTGAAGTGAGCCGGGCCACTATGGAGGAAAGCCGAAGTCGAAGGAGACACCCGTGACATTGACGTCATCCCTGAAACCGCACATCGTCACCCTGGGCACCGCAGGCGGTCCCCGATGGTGGGCGGCCGCGGACTCCGGCGAGCGCACAGGAATAGCCACCGCAGTGGTGGTGGGAGATGCCTTCTATCTGGTGGACTTCGGCCAAGGCGCCGGACGCCGGCTCAGCCAGTCAGGCTTGGAGCTTAAGGACTTGAGGGCGCTCTTCATCACGCACCTGCACTCAGACCACGTCTACGACCTCGCCGGGCTTGGCATCTTCGGCCTGTACGCCCTCGCAGACCGTGCCACCAACCCGGTGAGGATCCTTGGACCCGGCAACCGTGGTGAGCTGCCCCCGGTGTCGCCCCGCGCCGTCGTCGATCCTCTTCCGCTGGCCCCGGAGAACCCGACGCCGGGCACCCGCCAGATGTTCGAACAGCTGATGGCCGCCCACGCTACGGACCTCAATGACCGCATCCTGGACAGCCTGAAGCCCAGCCCCCTGGACATCTTCGCAGCCGAAGACATCCGGATCCCGGCGACATCCGGCTATCACCCCAACAACAACCCGACGCCGGCCATGGAACCGTTCCAGATCTACCGCGACGAATTGGTGACGGTGACCGCCATCCTGGTGGAACACCCTCCCGTGGCACCGGCTTTCGCCTTCCGCTTCGATACCGCTGAAGGTTCCGTCACCATCTCCGGAGACACCGCCTACACAGAAAACATGATCACGCTGGCCACGGGCACGGACTTGTTGCTGCACGAGGCCATCGACTTCGACTGGGTGGAATCCCTCTACGCAGACAAAACCGACGACAGCAGCCGGGCCGCACGTGACCACCACTACAAGTCACATACGAGTGTCCGCGAAGCAGCCAAGCTGGCCGATGCCGCCGGCGCCAGGCACCTTGCCCTTCATCACCTGGTGCCCGGCCACGCATCCACGTCTGTGTGGCTCGAAGCCGAAGAGCACTTCAGCGGAAAGTTCACCGTTCCCAACGATCTAGACGTCATCCCGTTCGCACGCCAGCGCTGATGCGCGAACCCCATCACCGGAACTGAGGAAGCACATGAGCTCAGCACCATCCCAGGACACCCTGCCTGAAACCACCGGCAGCGTGCCTGAACATTCCATGAAGTCCAAGGACATGCGCCGCATCCTGGCGTCCAGTTTCATCGGAAGTGCCATCGAGTACTACGACTTCATGCTGTACGCCACTGCCGCCAGCCTGGTCTTCAACAAGGTGTTTTTCGCCAACCTTGGCCCCGGCTTCGCGCTTTTCGCATCCTTCGTAACGCTCGCCGTGGGGTATGTTGCGCGCCCCTTGGGTGGCCTGATCTTCGGGCACTTCGGGGACAGGGTTGGCCGCAAGAAAATGTTGGTCCTCTCCATGCTCATCATGGGCTTCGGGACCACCATGATCGGTTTGCTGCCCACAACAGCACAGATTGGGATTGCCGCACCTATCGCGTTGGTAGTCCTCAGGCTGGTTCAAGGTGTGGCGGTTGGCGGGGAATGGGGCGGCGCCGCCCTCATGGCCATAGAGCACGCCCCCAAAAAGCACCGGGGATTTGCGGCAGCTTTCGCCAACGCAGGCGGTCCTGCGGGAGCGATTCTGGGCACACTGGCGCTGTCCCTGTTCGCAGCACTGTCCGGTGACGATTTCCTGGCATGGGGGTGGCGTATACCTTTCCTCCTGAGCGCCGCGTTGATCGCCGTGGGAATGGTCATCCGACTCAAAGTGTCTGAAACACCGGCTTTCCAAAGGCTTGAAGCCGAGGGATCCAAACGGCGGGTGCCGCTTCTCGATGTCCTCCAGCACAATCGCCGCGCGGTGGTGCTGGGGCTGCTCGCCACTACAGCTTTCTACGTGTGCCAATCGATGACCACGGTGTGGGGCGTATCCGTGGCCGTGGAAAACGGGGCAGACAAGAACGGCGTGCTCAACATCAAGGCTTTCGCGGCACTGCTGACCTTGATCATCTGCTTCTATTCGGCCCGCCTCAGCGACAGGATCGGCCGACGCCGGGTGCTGATCGGCGCATCCTTGCTGGGCGCCGTCCTCGCATACCCCATCCTGCTGCTGATCAACGACGGCGGGCTATGGGCATTTGCCCTCGCGATCGTGCTGGGCAATGGACTGGTGCAAGGCTTCCTCTACGGCCCCATTGCAGCGTACGTGGCCGAACAATTTCCCACCCGCAACCGCTACACGGGGGCTTCGTTGTCCTATCAAGGGGCATCGATGATCGGCGCCGGCTTCACACCGATGATCGTCGCCGGCCTCAGCCTCGCTGCCGGCGGTGGCTTGTGGCTCATTGCGGTGTTCTGGATCGTTGCGATGCTGGCCGCGGTTGTCGCCGTGAAGCTCACCCCCGAAGGCACACAGCGGGATCTCGATTAATCGCTGCAAAAGCAGTCAGCCCCCGCGCGGTATTCCGTGCGGGGGCTGCTTGTTTTTGCGTACTTAGTCGTCCAAGTGGGTGGGGCCGAACATTTTCAAAAGCGTTTCAACCACGACGACGTTGGGTCCGTCCGCTTCGAAGGACGCTTTGAGAGCGTCCCCCACTTCCTCCGGGGCAACCCGGCGGGCCGGGACGCCGAAGGACTCGGCCAGCTTCACAAAATCCGGGCGGGCGAGCTCTGTGGCTGTGGCCTGGCCGAACGCGCCCACCATGTATTCGCGCAGGATGCCGTAGCCGCCGTCGTCCACGATCAGCCAAGTGACCGGAACGTTGTGCTGCTTGGCGGTGGCGAGTTCGGAGATGGAGTACATGGAGGAACCGTCACCGGACACAGCAAGTACCCGGCTCGGTTTGCCCGTGGTTTCCAGGCCCACGGCTCCGCCGATTGCTGCAGGGAAACCGTAGCCGAGGCCACCGGCGCCCTGGGCAGAGTGGAACTGACCCTGACGGGCGTCCCAGCAGCTCCAGCCCCAGTAAGCAGAGATGGTCATGTCCCAGAACGTCTGCATGTCGGCCGGGACAGCCTCGCGGATGTCGGCCATGAACTTCAGTTCCTTGGCCAGGTCCTGTGATTCCAACCGGGCCTTGACCTTGGCCAGGGATTCCTTGACCACGTCTTCCGGACTGGTGCCATGCCAGGATCGCTGTGTCGTGTCCGCTGCCCCTGCTGCTGCGAGGGCTTCGTCGAGGGCTGCGAGTGCCTGGCCGGCGTCGGCACGGATGCCCAGGCCAGGCCTGTTGGATTCGAGGACGCGGGGTTCTGCGTCGATCTGGATGATGCGGCCGCGGGGTTCGAAGGTGAAGTAATTGGAGGTCACTTCACCCAGCGACGAACCAATGACGATCAGGACATCGGCGTCTTCGAGGACATCGGTCATGTACCGGTCTTCGATCCAGGACTGCAGGGACAGCTCGTGCGTCCACGGGAACGCACCGTTGCCACCGGGAGTACATATCACCGGCGCGCGCAGTTGCTCGGCGATCGAGAGCAACGACTTCTCAGCCCGGCCACGACGCGTACCGCCGCCAGCGATGATCGCCGGACGTTCCGCCGTCGAAAGCCACTTCACGGCTTCGCGGATCAGCTCGACGCGCGGCGGGTTGTCCGCTGCTTCGGCGAGGGCGTCCTCCACAGGAGGAACCATGATCGGGTCCAGCAGGACGTTCTGCGGGATTTCGATCCACACAGGACCCTGCGGGGAGGAAATCGCTTCGGTCCAGGCATCCTGGATGGCGGACGGGATGCCCGAGGCGTGCTGGATCAGTCGCTGGCTCTTGGTGACGTTCGCGGCCGAAGCCTTCTGGTCATCGAGCTGGTGCAGCATGCCCTTGCGACGCGCACCCAGGCCGTCAAGCGGGATCTGGCTGGCGACAACCACCATGGGAACACCGGTGGCGTAAGCCTCCTGCAAACCGGCGAGGGACGTCAGCGCCCCCGGACCGGTAGACAGGAACAACACACCCACCTCACCGGTGGCGCGGGAGTAGCCGTCCGCCGCGAAAGCCGAGTTGTTCTCCACCCGGGAAGACACGAAATGCAGATTGCCGCGGCCCATGGCGTCGAACAGCCCGAGAGCGTGCTGGCCCGGGATGCCGAAAACAGTCTTCGCACCTAGCGCCTCGAGGGTCTCGACGACGAGGTCCCCACCGTTGCGCTGGTTTGTCCCCTTCGTGGGAGCTGCTGTGCCGGGATCGAAATCGATCATCGCTGGTCACCGGATGTTCCGGGAGCCTGTGCGAGCTCCGCGATGCGGGCACCGAGGGCCTGCTGCGCGTAGCCGTTCGGGGCGCCGAGTCGGTCGCCTTCGACGGCGTTGTCCGCCATGAGGGTCACGAGTTCGTAGGCTACGTGGCTGCCTGCGACGCCAGTAATCTCTGCGTGGTCGTAGGCCGGAGCAACTTCCACGATGTCCGCGCCAACGAGGTTCATGCCGCGGAAGCCACGGATGATTTCCAGGAGTTCGCGGCTGCTGATACCGCCGGCCTCGGGGGTGCCGGTGCCGGGTGCGTGCGCCGGATCCAGGACGTCGATGTCCACGGAGATGTACAGCGGACGGTTGCCGATGCGGTCACGGATCTTCGCCACCGTCTCCAGAACGCCTTGGTAGTAGACGTCAGCGGAGGTGACGATTCCGAAGCCAAAGCGGTGGTCGTCGTCGAGGTCCTTCTTGCCGTACAGCGGGCCGCGGGTACCCACATGGCTGATGGCTTCCGTGTCCAGGATGCCTTCTTCCACTGCCCGACGGAACGGGGTGCCGTGGGTGTACTCGGCACCAAAGTAGGTGTCCCAGGTGTCCAGGTGTGCGTCGAAGTGGAGCATGGCGATGGGTTCGCCGGCACGCTCTGCCGCTGCGCGGAGGAGGGGCAGCGCAATGGTGTGGTCGCCACCGAGGGTAACCAGCTTGCTGCCGTTGGCGGTGAGGTCCAGGGCGTTCTGCTGGATGGTCTCGATTGCCTCGTTGATGTTGAACGGGTTCACGGCCATGTCGCCAGCGTCGGAAACCTGGATGTTCTCAAACGGGCTGACGTCCCATGCCGGGTTGTACGGGCGCAGCAGGCGGCTGGCCTCACGCACGTGATTGGCGCCGAAGCGCGCGCCGGGACGGTAGGAAACGCCAGAGTCGAAGGGAACGCCAACTACCGTGACGTCGGCCTTGGAGACCTGGTCCAGACGGGGCAGTCGGGCGTAGGTGGCGGCACCGGCGTAGCGCGGGATGCGGGATGAATCGATGGGTCCGAGGTTCCCGTTGGCTTCAATACGGAGCTCTTCCAAAATATGCCACTCCTTGTCATCGTTGGGGGATTGGATCACTGGCTGTGACACCCATCATACACTCGAAGTTGCCTAATATGCATCACCTGTTTACAAATAAGATTTGATGCGCGCGGCGTGAGATCCCGGTCACAGCGCGCGTAAAGATTCCATAAAAACCGGGGTCCCGGCGTCGAACGCGGCCATACGCTCCTTGCGGAAGCAGTACCGTGCTGCGCGAAAGGACACCGTGACCACCCTGACGAGGCCTCCGGCCGACCCGGCCGACCGGCCCAAGCACTCCTTCAACCTCAAATCGTGGCTGCTCGAAGGAATGCCGGACACCTCAGGCAAGCGCCAGGGACCGCACGGGAAGCCTGCCGACTCCCACAAGCCGCAGGCTTGGTGGAAGGTCATGTGCCTCACAGGCTTGGACTACTTCTCCACCCTCGGCTACCAGCCGGCCATCGCCGCACTTGCCGCAGGACTCCTCTCCCCCTTGGCTACCCTGCTCCTGGTGGTTGCAACCCTGGCAGGCGCGCTGCCTGTGTATCGGCGTGTTGCCAAGGAAAGCCCCCGCGGCGAAGGCTCCATCGCCATGCTGGAACGCCTGCTTCCTCGGTGGGGAGGCAAACTGTTCGTTCTGGCCCTCCTCGGATTCGCCGCCACGGACTTCATGATCACCATTACCCTTTCGGCCGCAGACGCCACGGCCCACCTCATCGAGAACCCCTTCGCCCCGCACTTCCTCGAAGGCCAGCAAGTGGTCATTACCATTGCGCTCATCGCAGGCCTGGGCATCGTCTTCCTGCGCGGATTCAAGGAAGCCATCAACGTAGCCGTCGTTCTGGTGGGCGCGTTCCTCGCACTGAACCTCGTGGTCATTGCCGTCTCCATCAGCCATCTCTTCACGGAATCCCGCGTCATCACTGATTGGTGGACGGCGCTGACCACCTCCCACGGGGATCCGATCATGATGATCGCCTTGGCACTGCTGGTCTTCCCCCGCTTGGCGCTGGGCCTGTCCGGATTTGAAACCGGGGTGGCCGTCATGCCGCAGATCAAGGGGCACGCAACAGACACCGACGCCAAGCCAACTGGCCGAATCAAGGGCGCTCACAAGCTCCTTACCACCGCAGCCATCATCATGAGCTCATTCCTCATTACCTCCAGCTTCACCACCGTCATGCTGATCCCCGCGGCCGAGTTCGAATCAGGCGGAAAGGCCGAGGGACGCGCGCTTGCCTTTCTGGCCCACAAATTCCTGGGCGACGGCTTCGGAACCGTTTATGACATCAGCACCATCGCCATCCTCTGGTTTGCCGGCGCTTCCGCCATGGCAGGCTTGCTGAACCTGGTACCGAGGTACCTCCCCCGGTACGGCATGGCCCCGGCATGGGCACGGGCCCTGCGTCCACTGGTCCTGGTATTCACCGTCATCGCCTTCATCGTGACCATCATTTTCCAGGCCGACGTCAACGCCCAGGGCGGCGCCTACGCCACCGGCGTTCTGGTGCTTATTACCTCCGCCTCGATCGCGGTAACCCTGTCCGCACGGCGCCGGAAACAACGCGCCCAGGTGATCGGCTTCGGGCTGATCTCCTTGGTGTTCATCTACACCACGGTGGTCAACTCGATAGAGCGCCCGGACGGCCTGAAGATTGCCGCCCTCTTCATCCTGGGCATCATGGTTGTCAGCTTCATCTCCCGCATGCGGCGCGCGTTTGAGCTCCGGGCCACGCACATCAAAATGGACGAGAAAGCCTTGGAGTTCACCGCCAATGCCGCCGACGGCCCGGTCCGCATCATCGCCCACGAGCCCAAGCATCTCAGCGCCAGCCGGTACCGCGACAAGCTCCAGCACGCCCAGCAGGCCAACCACCTGCCAGTGGACTGCGACGCCGTGTTCATCGAAGTGATCGTGGACGACAGCTCGGACTTTGAGCAGGAACTCCAGGTTGTGGGCAAGCTCCGGCACGGGTTCAAGATCCTGGAAGTGCACAGCAACAACGTGCCGAACACTGTGGCGGCTGTGCTCCTCCATATCCGCGACGTCACAGGTTTCATGCCGCACATCTACTTCCGCTGGACAGAGGGCAACCCGATCTCCAACCTCAGCAAGTTCCTGTTCTTCGGCGAAGGCGAAATCGCGCCGGTAACCCGTGAAGTGCTGAGGGAGGCCGAGCCGGACATCACCCGGCGCCCATGGGTCCACGTGGGCTAACCGCCCGAATCCGTTCGCCGCGCTCCTCCCCAGTTGGTGACCTACCTTGTGACCATCGCGCATCGTTAGCCCACGGATTTCCAGGGCCAGCGAGCCCAGGCTGCTCACGGAAAGGTCAGCAACTGGGGAGGACCGCATTTGCCACTTACCCACATAAGGGAAACGGACCGTTCCTGCAGCTGCCCAGCGTGGGTGAACTGGCCTCATGGACATCTATCTATACCTTCAAGAGGTGGGCGGAGTGGCCCGGACCGGACAACTCCTCAGCGCAGGCTTCTCCCGGTCAGACGTCGCTTCGTTGTTATCCCGGGGAGCTAACCGCCCGCGACGGGGCGTGTACATGCTCAATGATCACAAGCCGGAGTTCGCCGCTGCCATCCGGTACAACGCGCTTGTGTCCTGCGCAAGCGCTGCAAAACACTTCGGGCTTTGGCTAAGAACCGCTCCAAGCCAACATCATCGGGCCTGCGATCATGGGCACGGCAGCGGGTTTATCCGGCACAGGACGGCCCGGTTCGAGGCACACCCCACCCTGCCCGTGGCGGCGCTGGAGGACGTAGTGCTTCACGCGATGACATGCCTGGAACCCCCGGCATCCACAGCCATGGCCACGTCGGCCATTCGCCTGCACGGCGTGCCGCTGGCATTGCTCAAGGAGCAGCTCCGCGGGGACAGATCCAGACCGGTACTGACGGCACTGCATGAGCTCGATCTCCGTGCAGAGTCGATCGTTGAGGTAGACGCGCAGCACTTACTCCGCACACATGGAATCGCTTTCGAGGCGCAGGTTTCCATACCTGGAATCGGTCGCGTGGACTTTCTTCTCGAAGAATTCCTCATCGTTGAAGTGGATGGCTTCGCGTTTCACTCCAACAGAAAGGCTCTGCGGAACGACTTGGCACGAAACAACGCCTCTACCGTCAACGGCTATTCCGTGCTGAGGTACCCGCCGGAGGTGATTTGGTTCGAGCCGGAGCGGGTGATTGCGGAGATTCAGGCGGTTCTCGCGTTGCGTCGCGACGCTCCCTCCCAGTTTGTGGGCAACTTTGCACCTCTGAGCCCCGGGGTTCAAGGGTTCAGCCCACTCCCCCGGCTCCTGAACCGGAAGTAACTGGGAGGGAGCGCGCCCCGGTACTAGCGGCTGGCTGCAGGAACCAGTACCCACAGAACCTCGACGGTTTCATCCGTGGGGTTGATCCAGGTGTGGGGTTCACGGCCCGGGAAGGAGAGGGTGTCCCCTTCTTCGAGGTCGTATTCCTCATTGGTCAGGATGAGCTTGATCCGCCCCTTAACCACATGCAGGACATCGACGTCGCAGTCCACCGCGTACAACTCGTTCTCGCCACGGCCACGCGGTTCTATGGTGGCCTGCAGTATCTGCAAACGACGCTCTGAGCGCGCCGTGAGCAGGCGCTCCACTATGCCTTGGCCACCCAGGGAAATGCGGGGGCCGTCGTCGCGTTTGGTCAGATGGGTCTCCGGAGCCGCAAACAAATCACCCACGGACACGGACAGAACCTGGCACAGCGTGACCAGTGACGCGACCGACGGCGATGTCAGGTCCCGCTCCACGCGGCTGAGGAAGCCCTTGGTCAGTCCGGTAGCATCCGCTACTTGCTCGATGGTGAGGCGCTGCGCCTGCCGGGCTGCGCGGATTCTGGAACCGATGGCAACGGGAACATTGCTCGGTTCAACGGGTAGAGCCTTCATTCACGAACCTTTCAGGCCTGTCATGTGGCCCTGTCATTGGAGCAATAGTAGCCGGGAGACAGGCCAAGAACGCCAGAATACGCGGAAGCATGACCAAAGGATCTTGACTGTTACTCCCATCACAACATATCCTCATAGGCAACAAGTGTTGTCTGTGAGGCACACAACACATCCCCAATCTCAAATCATCAGCACAGAGACTTCGACGCTTCGCAGGAGTATCGTCGAAAACCCCAACCTCCGTGCATCAGCTACAAGGACCGTTCATGGAATCTTCGGCTATTAACATCGCAATCGTGGTGGTGTACCTGCTCGCCATGCTGGCATTCGGTTGGTGGGGCAAGTCCCGCACCAAGAACAACAGCGACTTCCTGGTGGCCGGCCGCCGCCTGGGACCCTTCCTTTACACCGGCACCATGGCCGCAGTGGTCCTCGGTGGCGCATCCACCGTTGGCGGCGTCGGCCTCGGCTACAAGTTCGGCATCTCCGGCATGTGGCTGGTAGTGGCCATCGGCTCGGGCGTGCTGCTGCTCAGCCTCCTGTTCGCCGGCACCATCCAGCGTCTGAAGATCTACACGGTCTCCCAAATGCTGAGCCTTCGCTACGGCAGCAAGGCCACCCAGACCTCCGGAATAGTGATGCTGGCCTACACGCTGATGCTGTGCGCCACGTCCACCGGCGCCTACGCCACCATCTTCGTTGTGCTGTTTGACTGGGAGCGTTGGCTGGCCATCGCCGTTGGCGGCGCAATCGTGCTGGTCTACTCCACCATCGGCGGCATGTGGTCCATCACCCTGGCCGACCAGGTCCAGTTCATCATCAAGACTGTTGGCATCTTCTTCCTGATGCTCCCCTTCGTCATGAACGCAGCGGGCGGCATGGACGGCATCCGTGAACGCCTCGACGCGAGCTTCTTCCAGATCGACGGCATCGGCGTCCAGACGATCATCACCTACTTCGTGGTCTACACACTGGGTCTCCTGATCGGCCAGGACATCTGGCAGCGCGTCTTCACCGCCAAGACCCCCACGGTTGCCCGTTGGGGCGGCGCCACTGCCGGCGTCTACTGCATCCTTTACGGCATCGCCGGCGCCTTGATCGGCCTCGCTGCCCGCGTTGCCCTGCCTGACATCGACGTCGCCAACCTCGGCAAGGACGTGGTCTACGCAGAGGTAGCAACGCACATCCTGCCCGTAGGCATTGGCGGCTTGGTCATGGCCGCGGCTGTCGCAGCCATGATGTCCACCGCTTCGGGTGCCCTGATCGCAGCCGCAACGGTGGCACGCGCCGACGTCGTGCCGTTCGTGGCCAGCTGGTTCGGCAAGACCATCAACACTGATGACACCGAAAACCCGGAGCACGACGTCAAAGCCAACCGTTACTGGGTCCTGGGCCTGGGCATCGTTGCCGTACTGATCTCCATGGCGGCGCAGGACGTGGTGGTTGCCCTCACCATTGCCTACGACATCCTGGTGGGTGGCCTCCTGGTTGCCATTCTGGGTGGCCTCGTGTGGAAGCGCGGCACGGGCATTGCCGCCGCGTGGTCCATGGCGGTGGGTTCAGTCCTGACGCTCACCCTGCTGATTCTCTTCGCCGTGGGAGCCATCCCCAGCGCGGACGGCGTCTACGCCAACGAGCCGATCTACTTCGGCCTGGCAGCCTCGTTCATCGCGTACGTGGTGATTTCGCTGCTCACTCCGCCTACGGACCCTGCCGTTCGTGAGGCTTGGGACAAGCGGGTTGCCGGTGCTGTTTCAGACGAATTGCCGCCTGAAGTCCACCCGGTCAGCAGCCACAAGTAACCAGCTACCAACAGAACGTTCGACGGCGGCGCTCCCCTTTTCGGGGCAGCGCCGCCGTTGTTGTGTCCCCCGGGAAGTGCACGTTTGCGGGGCCCACACTGCGCCCCAAAACCCCACCCAAACACGCACACCAGGCCCCACAACAAACACCCCCCGTTTGCGGGGCCCACACTGCGCCCCTCAGCCAAGGAAAAGGGCGCAAACCAGGCCACACAACAAACACCCCCCACATGCGGGGCCCACACTGCGCGCCTCAGCCAAGGGAAGGGGCGCAAACCAGGCCCCACAACAAACACGCACACCAGGCCCCACAACACACACCCCCCGTTTGCGAGGCCCACACTGCGCCCCTCAGCCAAGGCAAGGGGCGTAAAACGGGCCCCACAACAAACACCCCCCACATGCGGGGCCCACTCGGCGCCCCAAAACGCCACCCAAACACGCACACCAGACCCCACAACACCCCCTTGCGGGGCCCACACAGCGCGCCTCAACCAAGGGAAAGGGCGTAAAACGGGCCCCACAACACACACCCCCCGTTTGCGAGGCCCACACAGCGCGCCTCAACCAAGGGAAAGGGCGTAAAACGGGCCCCACAACACACCCCCCACCTTTGCGGGGCCCACACTGCGCCCCTCAGCCAAGGCAAGGGGCGTAAAACGGGCCCCACAACACACACCCCCCGTTTGCGAGGCCCACACTGCGCACCAAAACCCCACCCAAACACGCACACCAGACCCCACAACAAACACCCCCACATGCGAGGCCCACACTGCGCGCCTCAGCCAAGGGAAGGGGCGTAAATCGGGCCTCACACCAGGAGCGCCTGAGGTAGGGTTGTCACAGCTTCAAGAGATGTGGTGCCAAGCTCCGACTGGCCACACACCAACCCCATGTTCACGGGTGGTTCGGATGAGGAAGCGGCCCGCCCCGGACCAGAGACAACCGAGCGGGCAAGAGCACTCTCCCCGAGGAGCAGTCCCTTGCCGTACCAAGGCGATACCACCCACGCACCCAGCACCCCGGCCCTCCCCGCCGCCCGAACGGTGAGGGTGATTCCCGCCGTCGACCTCTTCCTGGGCGCCGTGACCTTTCCGGCCGGGAACGGCACCAAGCACTTCAGGTATCCTGAGCCGCGGCTGATCGCGCAGGCGCTGGCCCAGGCTGTCCGGCCAACGCAATGGTGCGAGGCTTCAGCGACGCTGACGGTGACAGTCGCCGCGGCCGGGAAACGCGAGGGCGTAGCGCGGCACTTTGCCCTCTGCCACGTAGAACCCGCCTAGCTTTCCTCTTCCCCGCGGAATTCCTCGGTGTCATCGAGAGGGACTACGCGTTCGTCGTCCTCAGGAGCATCCACGTCCTCCACCCAGGCTTCATCAACCTCCTGGTCCTCGGCGTAGTCATAGGCTGGGTCCGACTCGATGGTTGCCCTCGGGTGGCTGGCGTGTGATTCGGTGGTGTCCATGATGCAACCTCCGTCTCGTGGGCCGGTCAAAGCCCGGTAACCGGAATGCGGGGAGCTCCCGCCCCTGTCCTTCCATCTGAGCACCGGCCCAGTCGAGGGTCAAGGGTGGCCGAATTTACGGTGCACCGAACATTCCAGCTAAGGAATACCGGCCAAAAAACCGCGGAAATAAGCGGTAGTGTGGTGCGTGCAATGGGGCCGCAACTACCCCACCCAGCACAGGAGAGAAAGTGCAAAAGCACCAGGAATCCCACAGTTCGTCGAGCCCTGCTCCGGACTCCACCCCCGAAAAAACCACCCCCGAAGAATTCGTCCCCGGAAACGCCGCGCCTGACACCACCGACGTGCTGCCGGCTGCCCCCACGTCCTCGGATATCAGGCGTTGGCGGCAGTATCTGGCCGACGAACGCGCCGAAGCCGCGGTGTACCGCGAACTCGCCCAACGGCGGGACGGCGAAGAACGGCAAATCCTGCTCGCCCTGGCCGAGGCTGAGGGCCGGCACGAGGCACACTGGCTCAAACTCCTTGGCGAGCACGCCGGCATGCCTAAGGCCGCCTCTGCCCGGAGCCAGTTCCTGGGCTTCCTGGCCCGCAACTTCGGCTCCGTCTTTGTGCTTGCGTTGGCACAACGTGCGGAAGGCCGCTCCCCGTACGGCACCGAGCCCGCTGCGACGCCGGCCATGGTGGCTGACGAGCAGATCCACGAAGAAGTAGTCCGGGGCTTGGCGACGCGGGGCCGCAACAGGCTTTCCGGTACCTTCCGGGCTGCTGTCTTTGGGGCCAACGATGGCCTGGTGAGCAACTTGTCACTGGTGATGGGCATGGCAGCAACCGGTGTGCCCAGCCCTGTGGTGCTCATGAGTGGCGTGGCAGGTTTGTTGGCCGGCGCCTTGTCCATGGGCGCAGGCGAGTACGTTTCAGTACGCTCGCAAAGGGAACTGCTCAACGCCACCCTGCCCACGCAAGCAACTCTTACGGCAGCACCGTCGTTGGACATCGAACACAACGAACTGGTCCTGGTGTACCTGGCCCGCGGCATGACGCGCAAGGCCGCTGAACACCGCGCGGCCGAACGCATGGGAGTGTTCAGCTGCGACTGCGACCCCAGCCTCTCCTTGCAGCCGGAAAAGCCGGCCACGGACGACCACGAATCCGTTGGCTCGGCATGGGGCGCCGCGCTGTCCAGCTTCTGCTTCTTCGCGTCGGGTGCCATCGTGCCCATCCTGCCGTTCATTTTCGGCATGACGGGAGTGGCTGCCTTGCTGGTGGCCGGGGTGCTGGTGGGCATCGCGCTGCTGGCGACCGGCGCCGTCGTCGGCTTGTTGTCCGGAACCTCGCCGCTGAGCCGCGGGCTGCGGCAGCTTGCCATTGGCCTCGGAGCTGCAGCGGCCACCTACGGGTTGGGCTTGTTGTTCGGGGCTGCGATCGTCTGAGTTTGGACGGCTCTGCCCACAGCCCGTAATGTTGGGTCGTCCTCCGCGCTGCCCCGCGTGACTGGGCGTGAGGAATGGAGAACCGTGGACCCGGAGCGGGAAACATCGCGTGTGCCAAGGCACCGAAGCACGGCAACGGCGTGGCGGGTTGCCCGAGGCATCCTCATGGCCTGCGTCGCGGCGGTAGTAGCAGTGGTGGTCAGCGGGTTCCTGCACGGAGACCCCCGCATCACGTCCCTGTTCCCCGGAATCAACCTTCCCGGTGAACCGCAGAACGGGCAAAGCCAGGCAAAACCTGCGCGCGCGCTGGACGCGCCACCCCCGGGACATGAGGAGGCGGACGCACCGCTGGCCTCACCTCCGGCGCCGGCGGTCACCAATGATTCGTACAAGTTCCTGGCCACCAACGACGACGGCACGCCGGTGGGCTACTCGCCCTGCCGGCCGCTGCACTACGTGGTGAACAACGCGTCGGCACCCGTGGGCTCCGATGAACTCCTTGCCACGGCCATTGCCAACGTCTCCGCAGCATCAGGCATCCAGTTCGTGAACGATGGCACCACGGACGAGCTTCCGGTGGAGCGGCGCGAACCGTACCAGCCATCGAAGTACGGAGAACGGTGGGCTCCCCTGCTGATCTCGTGGACCACGCCTGAGGCAGCACCGGCCCTGGCGGACAAGGTGATCGGCACAGGTGGCAGCACCATGTATTCGCTCAACAAGGGCCCCAAGAGCTACATCACCGGCAGCTTGGAACTGGACACTCCGCAGGTATCCGAGCTCCTGGCTGACCCGGAAGGTGCCGACTACGTCCTGGCCGTCATGCAGCATGAACTGGGGCACGTGATGGGTCTGGACCACGTGGAGGATCCGGTCCAGCTCATGTACCCGGAAATCGGCGCCCCGGACGGCCTCGCCGCGGGCGATCTGACGGGCCTGCACCTTCTCTCCTCAGCACCCTGCCGCAAGGACATCTGAGCACAGCCCGGGGGCCGGGACAGTTCCGGCATGGACTCACGGCGGCGCCGGACTTATGCTGACCACACACTGCCGACGGCGGCGCCCCAGCTCCCGTCGCAGCCTCCACGTCAGGGGGTTCCATGGAACCTTACGGGCCGCCCCAGGGGCCGGATCCGGATCCCCCTCGGCCAAATTTTCTTCCGGTCAGTTCGCAGCCACCGGATCCCCCAACGCCGCGGCCACCCATCAAGCACAGCAGCATCGCGGCCATACTCTTCCTGTTCAGCGTCCTGGGCCTGGTCATTGCGGGAGCGTACTTCAGCGGGGACCTGCAGCAATTCCTCTACGGATCCAGCGCTACCCAAAGCCAGCAGCCGCGGCCTGGCCTGGTGCCGTTCGGCCAGCGCCAGGATCCGCTCCCTGGTCGGGAAGAAGCTGATGCTCCCCTTGGCACACCGGCCCCGGTGAATCGGCCCAGCAGCTCGTACAAATTCCTGGCGGTCAAGGATGATGGATCTCCGCTGGCCTACTCACCATGCAGGCCGATCCACTACGTGGTGAATTCCGATCTGGCATCCGCTTCCTGGCAGCCCCTGGTGGACGAAGCGGTCCGGCGTGCCAGTGTGGCCACCGGATTGAAATTCATCTTTGACGGTCCAAGCTCCGAGGTCCCCTCTACCAACAGGGCCGGATACCAGCCCTCCCGGTACGGGGACCGGTGGGCTCCTGTGCTCATTGCGTGGAGCACTCCTGAGCAAGTGCCGCGACTGACGGGCCAAACCGTGGGCTTGGGCGGGAGTTCCTCGATTGGCCTGAGCAACGGCTACAAGGCGTACGTGACGGGCACCGTGTCTTTGGATGCACCCCAGTTCGCCGGAATTGTGGACACACCCAACGGCCAGGAGATCGGCGTGGCGGTGATCATGCACGAGCTGGGACACCTGCTGGGACTGGACCACGTGGATGATCCCCGGCAGCTCATGTATGACCAGGCGTCCTGGGTCCGGGACTACGCTGCCGGCGACCGGACCGGCTTGGCCCGGCTAGGCACTGGCCCGTGCAGCAAGGACTTCTAGCCAGGGCCCCTGCCTGACACCACGGCGAGCGCTTCTTCCACCGTATCCACAAGGAAGATCTTGTCCTCCATGGGTTTTCCTGCGGCGAGGCTTTGCAGCATGGGCCAGGCGGGAAACGTTCTTTCCCAGTGCTCGCGGCCCACCAGCACCATGGGGGTGATGGTTTGCGGGGCTCCGTAATAGTTCTCGCAGGCGTCCTGGAAGATCTCCTGCACGGTTCCGGCGGCTCCCGGGAGGAAGACTATTCCGCCATTGCAGAGCTCCAGCAGGATGGCTTCGCGAACAGCGTTGGCGAAGTATTTGGCGATGTGCGTCGCGAACAGGTTGGGCGGTTCGTGCCCGTAAAACCACGTGGGGATCCCCAGGGTGGGGGTGCCTTCCGGATAACGTTCAACGACGGCCGCTGCCTGGCGGGCCCACGCCGACACTGAGGGCCTGAACCCGGGCACTGCGGCGAGCTGCTCGACGGCGGCCGTGGAGTCGGCGTCGGGCAGTCCACTCAAGTAGGCGCCCATGTTGGCGGCTTCCATGGCCCCGGGTCCGCCGCCGGTGGCGACGGCAAATCCGGCTTGGGCGAGCAACCGGCCAAGCCGCGCTGCCTCCGCGAATTCCGTGGTCCCGCGCTGGGCGGCGTGTCCTCCCATCACCCCTACCAGCTTGGCCTTTGCGAGCGCGCCATGGTCAAGCACATCGTCCAGGGCAGCGCCGATCGCATGGTCGTGAAGGGCTGCGGCGAGGGTGGCGTCCAGGCTGGCCCGCTGCCCGGGGAGAATGCTCCACTGGTAGACCTGTGCGTCCAGCGTGGATTCGTAGTCTGTTGAGGAGATGTCTTCGTAAAGCTCTGCGGCGGTGTAGAGCCGGCCCCGGTAGGGATCGAACGGAACTCCTTGGAGCTTGGGGAAGATGAGTGCCCCGCGGCGTCGCAAACTTTCTTCCACGCCGTCGTCGAACGTACACCCCAGGAAGATCGCGCCTTGGGGATCCAGGGCCTTGAGGGTTCGTGCGTGGCCCCGCAGGTCCAGCGACTGTGCGTGCCAGCCGTTCATGGACCCCGCTCCGGCGCTGACCAGCCGGTCGAAGTGGACCACGCTGTTGACGTCCAGTGTTCGCGGACTCGGGTTCAAGGCTGCGGTGCGGTTCATGGTTTCAGCGTAGTGCGGGACTATGACCACCCGTTTGCGCACGGCGGTGCATTCAGGTGCATCATGAAGCATGAAGAGCCCCAAAGATGTTCGGCCACGTGTTGGCGTTCCCGTCCGTCTGAGCAGTTCGGACACCCCGGATGCCCGCGTGGGCGAGGCCAACCAGCTCTTCACGTTCATCGTGGACCTGCTGCGCGAGGCGGGTGCGGATCCGGTACTGCTGACCCCGGTTTCGGCGGACAGTGCCGGTCGGCTGGCCAAAGAGATGGAAAGGCTGGACGGCGTGTTGCTGCCGGGTGGGGGCGATATCAATCCCCGCCTTTATGGACAGGATCCCGACGAGTCCCTTTACGACGTGAACCCCGAGCAGGACCATCTGGACATGGATGTGGCCCGGGCGACCATCGACGCCGGGCTGCCGCTGTTGGGTGTCTGCCGTGGCCATCAGTTGTTGAATGTGCTGTACGGCGGAACGCTCTTCCAGGACATGGCGCCGTCCACAGTGAACCACAATGGCTTGGACCCGCAAGATCCTGCCGCCAGCGAATGGGCGTGGCACGACGTATTGGTCAGTGCTGGTTCCAAGGCCGCGGCACTGTACGGTTCCGCAGGGGCCACCACCGTGAAGATCGCCTCGGGACACCATCAGGCGGTGGACCGTGTGGGCGAGGGCCTCCTGGTGACAGCCGTTGCCGACGACGGAACAGTGGAGGCCTTGGAAGACCCCTCACGGTGGGTCGTTTCTGTGCAATGGCACCCTGAGGCGTCCCAGCTTCCCGACGCTGATCGGTTGATGCCCTTCAGGAACTTCGTAGACGTGTGCCGGAACCCTACCCAGGCCCGGCCCGAAGGAGTACAGTAGCGCTCACTGCATCGCTTTCCGTTCCATCGAAAGCTCGGCAAGAGCCTAATTTCATTCGAAATGACGTCCTGGGGGCGTCGTAAGTTTGCCGGCTGGGGGGCCCAACATCTGCTCAAAGGAGCATGGTTGTGGACCGTCCAAAATACGTCAGTCGTCCCTTTCGTCCGGATAGCCGGCCCCGTTCTTTCACCCCCCGTTCCTTCACGCAACGCCTGATCAGCCTGCTCTTGGGGCCTGCTTTGGTTGTGGGTGGCTTAGTCCTGGGCACTGCGTCTCCAGCGGCCGCTGCTGTTCCGCCGTGTGCTGGTACGGGCGGAGCATTGCAGATAGTTGCCCACACGGATGACGACCTGCTCTTCCTGAGCCCGGATTTCATGAGGGACATCCAAGCCAAGCGGTGCGTCCAAACCGTGTTCACCACAGCCGGCGAGGCAGGCGAGGGAGCGTCGTATTGGAGGGGTCTTGAAGCCGGTATTAGGGCCAGCTATTCGAAAATGGCGGGCGTAGCGGACTCATGGACAACCTCGGACGCCGGGGTGCCCAACAGGCCCCTGACCATGCAGACGCTGAACGGGGCGCCCAATATCTCCGTGGTGTTCATGCGGCTCCCGGATGGCTTCCCCGACGGTGACGGCAGCGCGGCCTACAACGACCAGAGCATCCTGAAACTTTGGGATGGGCGGCTCTCTTCCATCAGGCCGGTGGACAATGCTGCCACGTTCACCAAATCCCAGTTTCAAACGGCGTTGAACCGCCTGGTGGCCAACTTCCAGCCCACCACTTTCCGCACCCAGGACTGGACCGGAAACTTCAACAACCCGTACGACCACAGCGATCACTGGGCCACCGCCAAATTTGCGCAACTGGCAACCCGCAGCTACACGGGCCCCCACACTTCGCTGGCATACGACGCCTACGTCATTGATGAGTATCCGCAGAACGTCACAGGTGCCGAGCTGACCACGAAAGTGGACACGTTCGTGCGGTTCGCTGATTTTGACATGTACATCTGTAGCAGCCCGGGCGAAGGATGCCCGGATTCCCCCTACGATGAATGGCTCAAACGGCAATACATCACGGCCATCGAGTGGACGGGCAACGGCGCCAAGTCCGCTGGAACCACGGTGACCGCGTCGTCGCAGAAGGCCGCGGCGCAAAGCCCGGAGAAGGCCCGTGACGGCTACTTCTGGGGCGCCCCCATGGATGCGGCCCGGGAATGGGTCACCGCGGGTGAGAAGGCCGGAAGCTGGATCCAATACAGCTACTCCCCTACAAAGACCATCAACTCCGTGACTCTCTCTGACCGGCCACTCCTCACCGATCAGGTCACCGGCGGGACCCTTCAGTTCTCCGATGGAAGCACTGTCCCTGTTCCAGCCCTCCCGAACAACGGGTCCGGCCTCACCATCAACTTCCCCGCCAAGACGGTCAGCTCCGTCCGGTTCACCATCACGTCGGTGAGCGCCGGGACCACCAACGCCGGTCTGGCGGAGTTTGAGACCTACCTCGGTACGGACAACGTGGCACCCGTGGTCACCCCCACGCCTCCGGGAGGAACCTACGCCGTGGGACAGACGGTCACCCTCAAGTCCAACGAGACCGCCACTATCTACTACACAACCAACGGCAGCACCCCCACCACGGCCAGCAGCACATACAACACGCCGCTGACGCTGAGTGGCCCGCTGACCCTGAAGTACTTCGCCGTAGACAGCGCCGGCAACAGCTCGGCCGTGGTCACCCAGACGTACTCCACCGGCCCGGATGTCACCAAACCTGTGGTGACAGCCACTCCACCGGGAGGCGAGTACGCGCCGGGCACCACCATCACTTTGGCTGCCAATGAGCCTGCCGGGATCCGTTACACCACCGACGGCACTGACCCGCTCACAGCAGGCCTGGCGTACAGCGCGCCTATCCCCTTCAATGGCCCCGCCCCGATGACGTTGAAGTACTTCGCCCGTGACACCGCCGGAAACGCCTCCGACGTCGTCACGCAGACGTACACGGTTCCGCCGGACACCACGGCTCCCACCGTCACGGCCAACCCCACCGGCCGGGCCCTGGCCAGCGGTGCCACCATCGCACTGACGGCCAACGAGCCAGGCGCCATCTACTACACCACCAATGGCAGCACGCCGACGGCCACCGAGTCAGCCACCAATATCAAGTACGACGCCGCATCCCCCATCGTTATGGGAAGCTCCACCCTGGTGCTCAAGTACATCGGCGTGGATACTGCGGGCAACACCTCCCCTGTGGGCACCCAAAGCTACACCGTGCCCGCAGCCGGACCGCCGTCGGCCCATGACTTCAACGGTGACGGACGCGCTGACGTCCTGGCCGCTGACACCGCCGGGAACTTGTACCTGTACCCGGGCAACGGCTCAGGTGGGCTCTTGCCACGGCAGCTGGCCCTGGCCGCTCCGGCATGGTCCACCATCACGGATACCATCACTCCCGGCGATTTCAACAAGGATGGCAAGCCTGACCTCCTGGCCAGGGCCGGCGACGTCCTGTGGTTCTACCCCGGTGACGGCGCAGGGAGCTTCGGGGCCCGGAAGCAGGTCAGCACAGGCTGGAGCACCATGACGCAACTCTTCTCCCCCGGCGACTTCAGCGGCGACGGCATCCCCGATTTCATCGGCCGGCGCAGTAACGGCGAGCTCCGGCTCTACGAAGGAAACGGGACCGGAGGACAACGTACTCCCTACACCGTTGGCTGGGGTTGGGACGTGATGAACGCCATCTTCAGCACCGGAGATTTCAATGGTGACGGCAAGGGAGATGTACTGGCGCGGCGCGCGGACACAGGCGCATTATGGCTATATCCGGGCAATGGTTCCGGGGGCTGGCTGCAGTGGACGCAGATTGGGACCGGCTGGGGAACCCGGACTGCGATGGCCGGGCCACGGGACCTTGACGGCGACGGCAAGAACGACGTCGTGGGCCGCATCGGAGACACCTTGTGGCTGTATCCCGGATCGGGAGGCGGAGCGCTCAGCAACGTTCCGCCGATCAGCCTCGGCACCGGCTGGCAGGCCATGAAAGTCATCGCCTAGCCAGCCCCATGAACCTGGCGCGGGTCGGAGTTTTCCCCCAGACTCTTCGGCCCGCGTCAGCTGCTTAAAGAACGACGACGGCCCGTCACCTTCCGTGGGGAAGGTGACGGGGCGGCGTCGTGGTTTAGCTGTAAAAGCTAGAGCGTCGCGAAAACTTCGCGCAGCAGCTTGGCGGTTTCGGACGGCGTCTTGCCGACCTTCACGCCTGCAGCTTCGAGAGCTTCCTTCTTGGCCTGTGCCGTGCCCGCGGAGCCGGAGACGATGGCGCCGGCGTGGCCCATGGTCTTGCCTTCGGGAGCGGTGAAGCCGGCAACGTAGCCAACAACCGGCTTGGTGACGTTGGCCTTGATGAAGTCGGCTGCGCGCTCTTCAGCGTCGCCACCAATTTCACCGATCATGACAATTGCCTTGGTCTCGGGGTCGGCCTCGAACGCAGCCAGGGCGTCGATGTGGGTGGTGCCGATGATGGGGTCGCCACCGATGCCGATCGCGGTGGAGAAACCGAGGTCGCGGAGTTCGTACATCATCTGGTAGGTCAAGGTACCGGACTTGGACACCAGGCCGATGGGGCCCTTGCCCGTGATGTTCGCCGGGGTGATGCCAACCAGGGCTTCGCCGGGGGTGATGATGCCGGGGCAGTTCGGTCCGATGATGCGGGTGATCTGCTTGCCGTCAGCGTCCACCTTGGACTGGGCGAGTGCCCAGAATTCGGCGGAGTCCTGAACCGGAACGCCTTCGGTGATGACCACTACGAGGCCGATGCCGGCTTCGATGGCTTCAACAACGGCGTCCTTGGTGAATGCCGGCGGAACGAAGACGATGGAGACGTCGGCGCCGGTTTCGGCAATGGCTTCCTTGACGGTGCCAAAGACGTTGATTTCCTTGTCCCCGTGCAGGACCGTGGTGCCGGCCTTGCGGGCGTTGACGCCACCAACAATGTTGGTGCCGGCCTTGAGCATCAGTGCGGTGTGCTTGGTGCCCTCGCCGCCGGTGATGCCCTGAACGATGACTTTGGAGTCCTTGTTGAGGTAGATAGACATTGTCGCGTCCCTTTACTTAGCTGCGTTGGCGAGCTCGGCGGCCTTGTCGGCGCCCTCGTCCATGGTGGCGGCCAGGGTAACCAGCGGGTGGTTGGCCTCGGTCAGGATGCGGCGGCCTTCCTCAACGTTGTTGCCGTCGAGGCGAACTACCAGCGGCTTGTTCGCGGAGGAACCGAGCTCAGCCAGTGCACCGACGATGCCCTTGGCCACGGCGTCACACGCGGTGATGCCACCGAAGACGTTCACGAACACGCTCTTGACCTGGGAGTCGCCCAGGATGACGTCGAGGCCGTTGGCCATGACCTCAGCGGAAGCTCCACCGCCGATGTCCAGGAAGTTGGCGGGCTTGACGTTGCCGTGGTTTTCGCCGGCGTAAGCAACGACGTCGAGGGTGGACATCACAAGACCGGCGCCGTTGCCGATGATGCCTACTTCGCCGTCCAGCTTGACGTAGTTGAGGTCCTGGGCCTTGGCCTTGGCCTCCAGCGGGTCAGCTGCGTCCTTGTCCTCCAGCGTGGAGTGGTGCACGTGGCGGAAGTCAGCGTTCTCGTCCAGGGAAACCTTGCCGTCCAGGGCAACGATGTCGCCTGCGCCGGTACGGACCAGCGGGTTGACCTCAACCAGGGTTGCGTCTTCCTTCTTGAAGACATCCCAGAGCTTCAGAATGACGTCGGCCACTTTGCCGCGCAGTTCTTCAGCAAAACCTGCAGCTGCGACGATCTCGTCAGCCTTGGCCTGGTCGATGCCCACAGCGGGGTCGATGGCGATCTTGGCCAGGGCCTCGGGACGCTCCACAGCAAGCTGTTCGATTTCCATGCCGCCCTCTACCGAGCACATGGCCAGGTAGTTGCGGTTTGCGCGGTCCAGGAGGACCGAGAAGTAGAATTCCTCGGCGATGTCAGCACCCTGGGCGATCATCACCTTGTTGACGGTGTGGCCCTTGATGTCCATGCCCAGGATGTTGGTGGAGTGCTCAAGTGCCTCTTCGGCAGACTTGGCAACCTTGACGCCGCCAGCCTTGCCGCGGCCACCAACCTTAACCTGTGCCTTGACGACAGTTACGCCGCCGATCTTCTCGGCAGCTGCCTTTGCTTCTTCAGGAGTGTGCGCCACGATGCCGGCGAGCACGGGTACACCGTGCGCCTCGAACATATCGCGCGCCTGATATTCAAACAGGTCCACGGTTTAGTGTCCTTCTACGTCGAAGTAGTTTTCTGTTCAGCCGGGAACCGCGATGACCGCGATAGCCAGCTGCGGAAAGTACGCGGTGAATAACCGGGATTGAAGCCGGTCACATTGCGTAAGGTCCTCTCGGAACTTTAGCCCTTTGAGGAGTCCCGCCAGCTACACACTACCCGTTAAGTGAGTAACCTTACACTTCTATCGGATGTAGAAAAACCGCATACTGACGCGGTTTTTGGGCTGTTCGACGTCTGCTGAAGGCCCGCCAGGAGGGTTACTTCAGTGTCCCGCGGACCGTTTTGCCGCCGTCGGAAATCAACTGGTACCCATCCCGCGTCACGAAGAACGCCACGCCACCCGAGACGTTTCCGCAGGCGACCCCGCCGTTGTACGCCGAGCACCGGAGTCCGTTCCGTTCGATGTTCTGCCCGTCGGCCAACTGACGCAACTTGGCGATGGGCCCGTTTTTGCTGCCCTTGGGCCCGAACTCGGACTCCATTTGTGTTACGCCGGAACGACATGCGCCGTACACCGCCTTGTCCGGGGACAGGAGCACGGTACCGCCGAGATAACCCAGCCCGGTGCCTGCGCAGTCATCGGCGATGTCAGCCGGGTCCGGTGTGGCGTATTTGGCCAGTTCGCAGTGCACCACCGGAACAACGGCGAATTTGTTGTTGGCCGCATCCGAGTATGAGTTGGCCTCATAAGGCAGGTTGAGGTGGCCACCCTTGGAGGACGTCATGGCACACACGATGTTCCGGTCTTCAGTGACGAACGCGGTGACATCCTCGCCCGCAGACAGGGTGGTCTGCTCCGTGACCGGAACCTGTTGAAGCTGTTCCAAGGGCGGCAACGGCGCCGGTGGAACGTAGTCCGGATCCTTGGTGGCGAAGGAGCACCCAGTAGCCACCATCAGAAGCAAGGCGGCAAGAATCCCCAACATAGTCCGTCGCATGCCACCCATTATGCCCGTCAGGCGCTGCTCCGCCCGCCCCCAAACCGTCGGCGGCCCGCTGCGGTCAACGCCGCTCCGAGCGTGAAGAGGCCCGCCACGGACCACATGATGGTGGGAAGGCTTCCGGACTGCAGCCCGGTGGCCGCGAGTTCAACGCCCGACGTCGACGCCAACGTCCCGGCCGGAGTCACCGCCGCTGGAGGTGCCGCCGCTGGAGGTGCCGCCACGTCGACAGCAGGAGGCGGATCCACCACGGCCGGCGGCTGTTCGACCACGGGTGGCCGGGTTGGGAGAACGGTCACCACGGTGGTGAAGATTCCTTGGTTGTACAAGCCCGAGTCACTGAAGTACACCCAGATCTGGAAACTTCCGGCACGGGTGGGGGTACCTTGCAACACACCATTGGCGTCGATGGTGAGCCCGTCCGGTCCCGGATCATGCCACCACAGGCTGCCGGCCATATGGCGCGGCGTCGCCCACCAGAAGCGATAGGGTGCCACGCCTCCGGTGACAGAGGCGATCTTCGCAGAATACGGCTCACCCAGCACTGCGGCCGGCACGGCGAAGCCCGTTGTCTGTGGCCTCGAAGCCCGAACAGTCAACGTAAACTCCGCATCGGTGGATTCATAGGAATCTGAGAACCGCACAGTGAATTTGTACGTTCCCGCGGCAGTCGGAGTGCCGGAAGCGGCGTTCTGCCCCCACGACATCCCCGGCGGAAGAGCACCTGAAACCACAGCCGTGCTGTATGGCTGGCCACCCACTGTCCAGACCAAGATGCTCTCGCTGTACCAGGCTCCAACGACGCCGTCAGTGAACTTCTCCGTGCCTGTCACGGTTCTGAATTGTGGAGGTGCGTAGTCGTAGAAGTCCACGGCGACCTCCTGGGCCGCTGATTGCGCGGGTTCCGAGGAGTCCAGCACCGTCACCTGCATGCGGAAGTAGCCCTCTTGCGTGGGCATGCCGGTGAACCTGAGGCTCGCGGGGTCGAATGTCAGACCTGGCGGGACGTCACTGACAGTGGCGGTGTACGGTGCAGTTCCTCCGGAAATCACCAACGGCGCGTCGTACGCCTTGGTGAGGTAACCCCTGTCCACATAGGACCGCACGGCCAGTGGATCAACGGCTTCCACGGTGGCCAGCGGATCAGTGACGGGTAGTTGCGCGGCGGGAGGCTGCGTTGCCGCAGGGCTTGCACTCGGCGCCGGTTCCGCGGCCGGAGTCTCGTCGGCGCTCGGCGCCGGGTCCGCACTCGGGGACGGGCTTGCACTCGGAGTCGAGTCCGCGTCCGGGGAAGCGTTGGCGCTCGTGGACGGGTCCGCACTCGGAGTCGGGCTTGCACTCGGAGTCGGGCTTGCACTCGGAGTCGGGCTGGCCGTTGCTGCCGGCTCACCCGGAGGCACTGACGGCTCCGCATCAGCCGATCCAGGTGGGGCGAACTGGAGAGCCAAGGCACCGGCCAAGGCCACAGCCAGCATCATTCTCGCGGCCTTGCCAATTGGTCCACGTTTCCCAACACTCGCGCGCATACGCGTCCTTCCCCCACAGGAATGCAACGATTCGGCGCCGCGCGGTTGGGGACACAGACAGCATCGGCCCCAGCGCAACGCTCGGTCAGTCTAGGGGTGTGGTGAGCCCATGACAATAGCTGGCGGCCTGCACCCGGGGCGAGGCGTGCTCAGGCATCAAGCTTGGTCAACGGCGCGTACCTCAACAGCAGGCGCTTCTCACCGACGTCGAACTTCACCTTGGCCACCGTCTTGTCCCCCGCGCCTTCGACGCCCAGCACCACGCCGTTGCCGAAGCTCGTGTGATTGACTTTGTCCCCCACCACCACGGAAATGACTTCCTTTTGTGGCTGCACCCTGTTGCGTGCGACGGCGGCCGGAACGTCGGCATCGAAGCCTGCGGTGGGACTGGCGGCAACGCCGCGGGAGGTGCCTGCTCCCCAGAACGAGCCACCGTAACGGTTGGACCCGATGGGGGCGCTCCCCCAGCCGCCTGCCTGGCGGCTCATGCCTTCGCGCTTCCAGTCCACCAGTTCGGAGGGGATCTCCTCCAGGAACTGGCTGGCGGGGTTGTACTGGCTCTGGCCCCACATGCTGCGGACTTCCGAGCGGGTGACATAAAGCCGTTTGCGGGCACGGGTGAGGCCGACGTAGGCCAGCCTGCGTTCCTCTGCGAGCTCTTTGGGATCCGTGGCTGAGCGCTGGTGCGGGAAGATTCCGTGTTCCATACCGGTCAGGAACACCACAGGGAATTCCAGGCCCTTGGCGGTGTGCAACGTCATCAGCGTGACCACACCCATGCGCTTGGCCTCGGCCACAGCGGCATCAATATCGGCTCCCGGGGCATCCGGGATCTGGTCGGCATCTGCAACCAGGGAAACCTGCTCAAGGAACTCTCCGAGCGTGCCCTCCGGGTTGTCGCGCTCGTACTCGCGGACCACAGCCACCAGTTCGGCGAGGTTCTCCACCCGGGATTCGTCCTGAGGATCGTTGCTGGCACGCAGGCCGGCCAGGTATCCGGTCTGCTCCAGGACAGCTTCCAACGCGGCGGCTGCGCCTGAGCCGGATGCCACCTCAGCGAGGTCGTCCAACAATTTCACGAACCCGAGCACCGCGTTGACGGAGCGGGTGGCCATGCCGGGAGCCTGGTCAGCACGACGGGCCGCTGCCATGAAGGAGGTCCGTTCCCGCTCGGCCAAAGCGGCAACAGCGCCCTCGGCGCGGTCGCCGATCCCACGCTTGGGTTCGTTCAGGACACGGCGGAGATTGACGTCGTCGTCCGGGTTCACCAGAACGCGCAGGTAGGCCAGGGCATCCTTGATTTCCTTGCGCTCATAGAAGCGCGTGCCGCCAACAACCTTGTACGGCAGGCCCACCCGGACCAGCACATCTTCTATGGAGCGTGACTGTGCGTTGGTCCGGTAGAAGATGGCGACGTCGCCCGGACGCAAGCCGTCCTCGTCCTGCAAGCGGTCTATTTCCTTGGCAATGAACTGGGCTTCGTCGTGTTCGTTCTCCCCCACGTAGCCAACAATCTTCTCGCCATCGCCCTCTGCGGTCCACAGCCGCTTTTCCTGACGGTTGGGGTTGCGGGAAATCACGGAGTTTGCCGCCGTGAGGATGTTTTGCGTGGAGCGGTAATTCTGCTCCAGTTTGATGGTCCGGGCGTTCGGGTAATCGGCCTCGAACTCCACAATGTTCCGGATGTCTGCGCCGCGGAAGGCATAGATGGACTGATCCGAGTCACCCACCACTGTCAATTCGCTGGGTTGGACATCCGTGTCCGTTCCCAGACCCACGATCTCCCTGACAAGGGCGTACTGGGCGTGGTTGGTGTCCTGGTATTCGTCCACCAGGACGTGCCGGAACCGGCGCCGGTAGGATTCCGCAAGCGCCGGGAAGGCCCGGAACATGTAAACGGTCTCCGCGATGAGGTCATCGAAGTCCATGGCGTTGGCCTGGCGGAGTCGCTGTGTGTAGCCCTTGAAAACCTCGGCGACTGCTGTTTCAAAGGGGTCGTTGTAATTCGCGGATGACGAGTATGAGTCGGCGTCGACCAGTTCGTTCTTGAGGGCGGAGATTTTGTGCTGGATGGCCTTGGGCGCGAACTTCTTGGGATCAAGGTCCAGGTTCTTGGACACCAGGGTGATCAGGCGCAGCGAGTCCGCGGAGTCGTAGATCGAGAAATTCGAGTTCAGGCCAACGTTCGCGGCCTCCCGCCGCAGGATCCGGACACAGGATGAGTGGAAGGTGGAAATCCACATGCTTTTGGCCCGGCCGCCCACCAGGGCTTCGATGCGTTCGCGCATTTCCGCCGCTGCCTTGTTGGTGAAGGTAATGGCCAGGATTTCCCCGTGGTGGGCCCGCTTGGTGGCGATGAGGTAGGCGATCCTGTTACTGAGGACGCGGGTCTTTCCGGACCCTGCACCCGCCACGATCAGCAAGGGGCTGCCCGCGTGCTTTACTGCCTCTTCCTGCTGGGGGTTCAGTCCCTGGAGCAGGGCGTCAGCAGATGGCAACCCGGATCCGCCGTGGCCGCCCCAGCCGCCTGATGCCGGTCCTTGGGGAGCGCCCGATGACCCGCCGCTGCCCGCCTGGAGACGGGCACCGGCCGCTCCTCCACCCGAGGGGGAAAGCTCCGGGGCAGCCTTGACTGCGGCTTTGGTGCCAGCTTTGAAGGGTCCGTCTGCGTAGGGGTCAAACAACATATCCATGGTGCCTACCAGTCTAGGCGGTGCCCCCGACACTCAAAGGCGCGGTGTCCACAGCCCCGGAAATTGCGGCTACTGGCCGGGGTCTTCGAGCAGCCAGCCACGTGTCACCAAACGGTCCCTCAGGGCAAGCCGCGTCAAAGGTTCCTGGCCGTCCTGAAATTTTCGCCGCACCGAGGCGAGGTGTTTCTTCACGCCGTCAACGGAAATTCCCAGAATGTGCGCAGTCTCCGCGAGGGTTCCCGCACCGCCGCCCAGATAGACGGAGACTACCTGGTGTTCCCTGGCGGATAACTGCGGTCCGGACTGCTGGTCCTCCAGGGCAGCGTCGACTTCATCCGTAATATATGAGAGCCCTTGGGCAGCGTGTCGGATCGCGGTCTCCACTACTCCGGCAGGGGCGGTCTTGGGTATGTAGGCCAGCGCCCCGGCCCCCATCGCCTGACGCATCACTGCTGGATCCACCACCGAGCTGCAGACCACAACGTGGGGTCCGGCGGAGACGATTGCCTGGATCTTGGCCCGAAGTGGCACTTGGTCACCCAGCAGGACATCAAGCACCACGACGTCTGACAAGGCGCGCAGGTTTGCGGCAGCTTCAGCCCATGAGCCAAACCGTCCAACCACACGGATTCCGGTGGCATTGGCTTCCAGCCATTGGGCCAGCCCTTCACGCAGGACAGCGTGGTCTTCCACGATGTCCACTTCGATCCTGGGTTGGGACACCGGGTATCGCAACAACTGGCCCCTCCCCACATATGATTTGGAAATGTCGTCACTATTTTAGGTGACACGTTTCGGGGGAGACATTCATGGGGGCATGGATTACCCGGCTGCAAGCAGGCTGGCCGGGGGAGGGTCGCTCGGACCCGTTGGCTCGTGGCGGAGCCGTGGCGAGCTTCGTGTTTGTCGCGGCTTCCTGGATCTACCTGGAGCCCACCATGAGTGGACCACCATGGCACGGCACCGTTGCGGCCGTGCTGATGGTGATCCTGGTTGTTTGCCTCTCGGCGATGTGGTGGACCGATGTGTGGCCGCTTCGGATGGCGATCATTCTGGCCCTGATTACCCTCTCCGAGCTGCTGGCCGGCGTCAGTTACCGCCAAGACTCCGACTCCTTGCTCCTGGCGCACAGCATGGTGCTGGCCGCGAGTTCACCGCTGGTATTGTCCCTGCGTGCTACCTGGCGGTCGGCCGTCTTTACAGGGTTGCTGGCAGTGCTGGTTCTTGGGCACACGCTGATGTCTTCCGCTGTTCATGGCCTGGGTCCCACTACATTGCTGATAGTCGCCGGCGCCTGGTACGTCATGTTCGTGGTCCGGTACACCGCTCCCAAAGCACTGGAATCGTGGTGGAAGGACCAGGAGGTCCGGGCCGAATCAGCGGCTGCCCAAGCTGTGGCACGTGCCAGGATCGATGCCAGCGCCGCGGAGGCGCGGGTGCTGCATGACACGGTGTTGCGGTCGCTGACACTCCTTGCCCGCGGCGGAGTGGGGGCGGCACCGGATGAATTGCGGGACATGCTCACGGCCAACGCGTACGACGCCGGCGGGCCGGGTTTGCGGACGACGTCCAGCGACGCCGGCGCACAGACGGGGAGGGAACCCGGAGAAGCTCCCGCGGGCACCCAAGGTGCCCCTGCCGCCGTCGAACCTTGCAGTGAACTGGCCGTCCTGCTCACTGACAGGGCCCGCCATCATTGCCGGAACGGGTTCGTGGTGGACGTTTTCGGTGAAGCCGGAACCCTGCCGCCGGCAACGCAATGGGCGATCATCGATGCCGCCGAGGAATGCATGGTCAACGCCGCACGGCACGCAGGAACTGACCACGTTGACGTGCTGGTTTCCCGTTCCGGTTCGGTGGTGACGGTGCTGGTCAGCGATGCCGGGCGCGGATTCGATCCCGCCACCATCCCTGCGGAACGGTTTGGGGTGCGGAACTCGGTGGTGGAGCGGATGGGCGGCGTGGGTGGCCGGGCCAAGGTGATGTCCGCGGTGGGCCGTGGAACCACCATAGTGCTCGAGGCGGACGCGGCATGAGCCTCGCCCACCTCAGCGCGGCACGCGGAGTGGGTCCTCTTTTTGTTTCCCGTGCTGTCCTGGTCGTCGCCAGCCTGACTGTCTGGGCCATGTCCCTTGCCATCAATACTGCCTCGCTGGACGGCAGCCGCCTGGACAATGTGAGGTTTGGGGCGCTGGCTTTCGACCTTCTGGGATTCGCCATGGCGAGCATCGCATCGGATCCAAAGACACCCCGGCGGCAGCTGCCGTATCTTCGGCTGATCTGGCTGGCCTCGTCCATTGCCTCCGGCACCATGACGGCCCAGTCCGTGACGCTCACTTCCGGATACCTTTCCCTTGCTCTGAACGTCCTGCTGGGCACCGCTTTGGTATTCCTTGTGTCGATGCGCTGGGACCTCCTTGGATTTCTTCTCCTGGTGGCTGCCAATTCAGTCCTCAGTGGCGCCTACTACGCCACCACTCCGCGCTTCGGTTCAGGAGAAGGGCTCCTGATCTTCTTCATCACGCTGCTTCCAGGGCTCTTGGGTGGGCTCTGGGTCTTTATCCTGCACAGCCACGTGAACGGCACCATGGAGCGCCGAACGTTGGAAGCCCTCAACACCCTTACCGAACAGGCCCATACCCGGGACTCGCGGCGGGCAGAGGGCCTGGCGGAGACCCACCAGCAGATACAGGAACTCTTTGCCAAGGTCGCTTCGTCGCAGGGAGTCCCCCTGGATCCTGACCTTTCGGAGCAGGCCCAAGCCCTGGCCGGGCAGCTGCGGAGCCAACTGATGCTCTCCCAATCCACCAATTGGCTCACAGAGTCGTTGGCGCTGGCCGGGTTGGAGTCCACCGTGCTGGTGGTGGCAGAAGCTGACCTCGTGGACCGGATCCCGCACGCCTCACGCTCCGCCGCGTTGGCCGCCACCATGTTGCTGGCCGCGCCCGTCAGCAATACCGGAAACGCCATGGATCACCGGCCGCGGCGAATCCACATCTTCGTGGAACCGGACGTGGAACCCACCGTTTTAGTGACGTGGCGGGTCACCAACCTGAACCCTAACCGCTGCACCCCAGCATTGTGGAACGAACTCGAATCATTGGGTACACCCCGCGTACACACCGATCCAGGAGGCGCCAGCATCATGGTCCCCGTCAAGGCTCCGAAAACATGGTGACCCGTGTCTTGGTGGTGGATCACCATCAGCTGATGATCGACACCCTGGACGCCTGGTTGCGCTGCAACGCCCCGGACCTGGTGGTTGCCGCCGGACTCAACTCAATCCAACCGGGCCTGCAACCTGCAGGTGTCAGGGAACAGGACATAGGCGTTGCCGTCCTGGGCACACTGGACCACCACACTGAGCTGATTCCTGCCGTCCGTTGCCTCGTGGACGCCGGCCTCCGGGTGGTGGTCCTGGCCACCACCCTGGACGGATGGGAAGCAGGAGCATCCCACGCCGCGGGCGCCCTAGGCTATGTCCCGAAGGCCGCAGGACCGGCTCATATAGAGACAGCTGTCCGGGCCGCAGCGGCCGGAGAGCAGTACGTGCATCCCGACGCCGCCGCCGTCATGGTGGACACGGCTCCGGTACGGATCAAGCTGTCACCCCGTGAACAACGGCTCGCGGAACTCTACTTGGGAAGCGAAGCCCTTCCTGTCCGCGGCGTGGCGGACACGATGGGAATCAGCGAACAAACAGTCAAAGCCCACCTGCACCGGATCAGGCAGCGCTACTCAGCTGCCGGGATCAAGCTCAGCAACGTGATCAGCCTGCGGAAGCAGCTAAGCGCTGATGGCTGGATCACGTAGGGTGGCGGTGTTTTGCTCTGACAGCGGAAGTTCGGGCGACTGCTGGACCAGCTTCCGTGGTTCCGACGCAAGGATGCTGATCAGGGCAACCAGCAGTGGCACGCACAGGGCGGCAAGGAATCCCGTCAGCAGGAGTTGCCGGTAGATCTCAGGCTGTCCCGAACCCAGCATGACTACCCAGAACTGCAGCCACCCGGCCACCACAACCACCACTGCCAGCCGGCCCACGGCCGCCTTCTTGCGGAAAGCGACGGCGAAGCCCAGCAGAAGCGTTAGCAGTTGCAGGGCAACCAAGGCCACTGGTACCGCTTTCAGGGCGGTGAAGAGTCCCAGCACCACAGGGAACCGGCGGTCCTTGTCGAACGGCTGATGCCCCTGCCCTTCCATGAACGAGCCGATGTACCCCAGCTCCGGCGTGAGCATGGCAGTGACTCCGCGTTCCCCCATCCCGATCAGCCGTTCAGGATGAGTGAGGTAGAAGGCAGCCAACTTCGCCGGCCCCACCTGTTCCTGGAATTCCTGGAACTTCGGATTGAACGCTGCTGACCGTGGCGATGCCACGGTGGTGCCACTCGCGGCAAGGAAGCCCGGATCAAGCCCCAGCCACTTGAGATCATCCTCAGGAACGGGACTGTGCGGCAGGAGCTCGGCGAAGACCGCGTTGTAGACGTTCAGGTCATGGGTGCGCTTTGGTTGGGCTGCAAGGAACGCCACCGCGAACGCTGCAATGCCCACGATCGCCGCACACGGCACCACCCGTTGCCGCCACCAGTTGTTTTCCGGCGCCCGCCGGCCCGAACGTCGCTGCGGAACATGCGGCAGCCACAAAAGCGCCAGGCCGACCACCGGCAGCCAGGACACCATCTCCGGCTTGGCAGCCACGGTGAACATAGTTGCCCCGACCACCCCCAGGAGGGCCAACCAGCGGTTTCCACGGCCGTTCCAGTAGTGCAACAGGGCCACCAGCACGGCCAGTGTTCCCAGGAACGCGGCGGGCTCGGGATAGGGGGAGATGAAGAAATCGGCAAAGACGCCGTCCGCCATCACCGCGGTTACCAGCGCCGCGATGAGGATCCGGAAGCTGACGCGGCCGGGGAGCACGGCAACCAACGCGGCAATCAAGAGACCAAAAACCAGGCAGCAGACAATCCCAACGGCACGCATGTCCACCCCGGAACCCCACCCAAACAGCGGGGTGATCAGCTTGCCCAACCACAGGAACGCAAGCTGCGACGAGTACACAGCTTCCCCGGAGCCAACTGCGCCGCACGCCTCACCAGCGAAATCGTGCGGGGACCAGCTTGGATAGATGAACCTGGTGAATTCCGAATAGTCCCACGGCCGGTCATTGCTGACCCCGAGGGAACAGACCAGCCCATGTCCGTCTCCTTGGTCTCCCATGCCCACGGGGCCGGGAACGAACAACCTCACCATCATGGCGGCCGCGGACGCCACACCCGCAAGGATGGCGGGGGCGCGAAAACCTCCGAGCGTCAGTTCTCCGGGTCCGAAGACGCGTGCGAGGAACGATGCAAGCCTGCGAAGCGGCCCGGGCTGGGGGCTCTTGCCCGAACGCACGGGAACGGGCGCAAACTCCTCCGTCTCCGGCTTCTTCGTGCCGGATTCGGTCTCAACCATTAGCCACTCCCCCATTCGCAGTTCCGCCCAAGGGGGCAAGTGTTCCAGTCCACGGTTCCGGGCTGGCCTGCAGCGGCGCTACGCCGCAGCGGACCGCACGGGCACCGCCGTCGATCCGGACTATCGGCCGTACTTCCACATTGGCCGGCAGGGCGTCGACTTCAAGGAAGTCAAGGACAAACGGCAGGCACTTTTCCTGCTGGGCCGCAAGACTGACCAGCGAGGCATCCTGACCGAACCAGGCGCTCACGTCTTCTGTGGTGTGCGGCTCTGAGCAGGTGGTGTCCGTGCCTTCGGCGCTGAGCACGCCGTCTTTGATGTCCTGGGCGTAGCAAAGACGGATCTGTGCCGAGTGCGGCCCGGCGAGCGCGCCCTTCAGGTCAAGGGTGGTTTCCCGGGGAGCCTGTCCCGGCGAGGCCAGCAGCACATCGCAGCGGACGCTCCTGCTTCCGGCGGCCCACTCGGAGCGGCTGGGGTAATAGCCCGTGATCGCCATGCCTTCGGTGGCGTCCCGGTCGGTGCCGGCAAGGTACTTGCGCAACTCGGCCGCAGAGCACAGCCGGTTGGTGAGGTTTTGAAGCTGCTCGTGGAGTGGGCGTTCAGCCTGGCCCATGAGGGGCTGCGGAACAGTGGTCACCAAAAACGTTTGTGAAGTGTGCGGCTCGGAACAGGCAAGTGGTGGGCGTGAGTCACTGCTGGCACTGAATTCCTCGGGTGTGGTGATCAAGTGGCACTGGCCCACCGTGGGGCTGTCCACGGAGACAGTGGATGAGTCGCCGTCGGAGGACGCGGTGGCATCTGTGGATGCGCAGGCGGACACTGTGAGCGCAAGGGCCACCAACGCCGTGAACAGGGTGGGGAGTTTATGACGCACGCCGGCCCTTGCGGTTTGATGCGGTGCGGTCTTTGCGCACGACGGCGGCCCGCACCAGGACGATGATTGCTGCCACGAAGCCCAGGATCACCACGAAGGATCCGAAGAAGTGGTGCATGAGGTCGAAGCCCTGCTGCCCCCAGGTCTGTTGGGCGGCGGCGATCATGAAGTACCGGATCGCGTTGCTGACGGACACCATGACCAAGGCTGTGATGGCAGCGGGCATGAGCCGCGCCACCGGGATGCGGCCCATGAGGAAAAGGACTCCGGCCAAACCGGCAATGGGCGTCAGCAGCACAGCGCTGGAGCACAGCCCGGTGACCATGAGGGCGTAGGGCTGGCCTCCGCCCACGTTGTGGAAGATGATGTCATCCACACTGTAGGAGGCACCACCAAGGATGCCGTCAAATACGGTGGCCATGAGCCAGGCTTCGGCTGCCCTGATGTGCTCCTGCTGCAGCATGGCCACGGCGGCCGCTGCAAGGAAAAGCAGCCCTATGACGCCACCTCCCCGGCCCTTCCGCACTGGCAGGGCGCGAGGTCCCCGGGGGACGCTGATGTCGCTGATATCGGCGCTCATTGCCATTAGGCTTCCTTCGCTAGGAGTTTGACGTCGGACTCATGGTTGCGGCGGGTCTTGGCCCACCCTTGGCGGCCGGTGATGAGGCGGTAGGTCGCCCGAAGCACCGTCACGTAGTTCTGGTACATGTAAAGCCAGTAGCCAAGGCCCCACACCACGCCCAGCATAAAGTTCTTTTCAGGGGTGACCTGCCGCCTGTACACGAGTCCCCACAGGGCGAACGGCAGCACGCCCGTGGCGAAGATCAGCGGAATGATGAACCACGCCGCGGAGATCCAGGCCGCGAAGCTTCCCATGGTCAAGGCGCCTTGCGCCACCATGGTGACAAACAGCGTGGGCCAGAGGACCAGGCCAACAATCTGGATGAACGGCTGAATCAGGAAGTAGCTGGACTCGATCGCCCCCACGTTGCTGAAATACGGCGATTCGAAGATCCGCTTCAGGTAGGTGCTGCACTGCATTCCCCCATGGCACCAGCGTGTCCGCTGGGTCAGGAGGCGGCGCAGGTCAGGGAGGGCTTCCTGGGCCACATGCGTGTCATGCATGTACACGGTTTTGTAGCCGCCCAGCATGATGTGGATGGCCAGTTCATAGTCCTCCAGGAGGGCGCCGTGCCACGGCTGCCCCGACGTCCTGGCGATGGCATCCAAAGCGGACAGCCGGGTGAACTGGCCGTTCCCACCCAGGCCAACGGTCAGCGTGTGGCGCCGCAGGGACTGCATGGCGGCGATGGTGGTGCGGAACTCCATGTCCTGCATCAGGACCAGGTAGCGGCCAAACGCCCGCTTGATGCGTTCACGCCCTTGGCCGCCCGTCAGTGCGGGGTCCTCAAGGTTGGACATCCAGACGGCGGTCTGCGCGGCACCCACTTCAGGGTCGCCGAAGGCGAGCGGACCAGCCGCTTGCCGGAAGGCGTTGTCCGCAAGGTGGCCGTCGGCGTCGACCACCAGGACGATTACCGAAGAACGGTCGACGGCGGCGGGCAGCCAGCCGTCCAGGGTCCGGTAGGCGGCGTTGAGGGCGTCTCCCTTGCCGGTTCGGGCGAGTGGCCGTCTGCGGCGCACCAGGTGAATCATGCTGTCGCGGTCCGAGGCGGCCTGGACGATGCCCGCAGTTGCGTCATCACTGTCGTCATCGACTACCCAGACGTGGGCTTCCGGAAACTTTTCCCGGAGCAGTTCAAGGGTCTTTCCGATCACCACTTCCTCGTCCCGGCACGGGATGAACACATGCCAGGAGAAAGTGCCGGGATCGCCCTCAGGATCAGGCTTGCGCCGCAGGAACGGCACCAGGATGACGAGGATATACGACAGAAAAACCACCAGGAGCACGAAAGCCAGCGCCTGTGCGGATTCGAGTACCGACATGTACGTCCGATGCTTGGGCAAGGCCGAAGGGCCTGTTCGAAAAAGTTGGGGTGGCGGGGCGGCTCTTGCAGGAGCCGCCCCGCCGGTGGTGCTACGGGTTGGGGCCCGTTTCCCGCTTCGCAGCCTTGAGCCTGCTGTTACGCAGGACCACGAAGCCGGTTATCAGCAGGGCAACACCTACCAGGATGACCCAACCAAGGGTTGGGGCACCGGTGACAGCGAGGGCGGTACCGCCGGCTGCCGTGCCGCCTGCAGTCCAGTTATGGCCGTACATAAGGCGTTCTCCTTTCGCTGTTGCGTGACGCGCTCAAGGCGATCAGGCAGCAACTACCGCAGACCGGCGGCGCGAGCGGACGAACAGCCAGGTGAGCAGTGCCAGGAGGGCCACGCCACCACTGATGGCCATGGTGTCGGTGTTGACCAGCGGGATCGCCGCTGCGTCAAGGTTCGGGCCAACAGTGGCGTTGGCGAGGTTGACGGTGGCGATGCTGCCGCCGGCAATTCCCACCTGCAGGGCGCGCTGGGTGAAGGCGCCTGACGGTGCGGTTTCCTGGATGTTGACCTTCGCCGAGACCAGGGCGGTCAGCGCGTTGCCCAGCGGGGTGACGAGGTTGGCTGCGAGGCCGCCGACGACGCCGTTGATGGCCGTCTCCAGGGTGGTGACGGCAAGCAGGGCCGTCGTCTTCGCGACGTTGGGCAGGTTCAGCGGCGGAAGCGTGTCCGGCAAAGCCTGAACTGCGGCCCGTGTGCTGGCCAGGGTGGTGGCCAGGATGCTCTGGATCTTGGTGGACACAGCAGCAGGCAGGAAGGACACAAGGTCCGTACCTGCTGGCAGCGAGTTCAGATCGGCAACACCGGCGGCAGCCAGGAGATCGGCCTCGGTGATCTCGATGACGCCGCTGGCCAGCGGGTTGGTGATGGGCAGACCCACAGCAGTCAACGCCACGTTGGCAGTGTTGAGCAGCGGGTTGATGGTGTCCGCCACGCCCTCGACCAATGTGCCGCCAACCTGGGCCGAAACACCGGCAACAGAGTAGGCACCCTGCGGTGCTGCACCCTGGTCCTTCTTGGCTGCTGCCGCGAGGGTGGTGATGTCCAGCGTGACGTTGGCCAGGTCGGCACCGCCCAGGATGGCAGCAGTGCCGGCAGTGATCCGGGCTGCCGGGATGGCCGGGTCGCCCGAGGTGGGCAGGCCTGCGGGCAGGGTCACCAGGCCGGGAGCGCCGCTCACGGTACCGGAGAACGCTTCCGAGGAGCCGTCGTTGACGGCCTTGCCGTACTGGCTGACGGCGCCAACCTGGATGATGCCGTTGTTCTGCAGGAGCGGGATGTTGCCCGCGCCGACGTTAACGACGCCGAAGACAGCGCTGAGGTCCAGCGGGTCGGTGTTTTCGATGATGGCCGGGCCCGTCGGCGGAGTGCCGATCTGCTCGGCCGTGGCTGCGCCGTTGGCTGCGAGGCCGGCGAAGTTCGGGATGGCCAGGACTGAGCCATCAATGATCTGGCCACTGCCGACGGAAATCACGTCAGTGGGTGCTGCGTTTGCTGCAGGTGCGGCCACGAGGCCGATTGCCAAAGCCGAGACGGCGGTAACGCCGACGGCTGTGGGCCACAGCTTGCTCTTGCTGTTCAAGTACTTCCCCCTTGCGAACGCTGCAGAACAGGGCTGTTCTGCAGCTGAGACCGTGGAGGCAATCGCCTCCCGGTGCAAAATAACAAGGGCAAACCGTGCAGCTTCGCGGGGGTACCCGAAGGGGTTAACGCCGCGTCAGGAGCTAAGCAAACTGCGGAACAGAGGTGAGGGCGGCGCTTAACTCGCGCACCGCCGTCGGGCCTCCCGCAACGAACCAGTTCATACCGTTGACCTTCACGACGGCGGTGTCCCCGCCGGCCGCACGGACAATCGCCTTCCCGGGCAGCCAGTCCCATTCGGGGCAGCTGTGCTGGAACCAGCACCCCAGTTCGCCATCGGCCACGCGGCCCAGATCGCAGGAGCCGGAGCCGAACATGCGCAGTGACGCTGCGGACACGGCGGCGGCGTGCCAGGGCATGGCCGTGCGGGGATCAGCCAACCAGGTGGGGTGGATGTATGTGGCTGCGCAGATGTCGGCAACGGAGCGGTCCCCGGAACCGGAGATGGGCTCACCGTTCAGTGTGGCGGTGTGTTCCTGTCCGCCCAGCCACAGTTTGTCCAGCTCCGGTTGGTAGATGGCCCCGAGCAATACTTCAGGGTCAACCACCGGGTTGCCCCCATGGTCCGAATCGTCCCGTTTGAGGGCGATGGCCGAGCACCAGTACGTGGAGCCGTGCAGGAAGTTGTACGTGCCGTCCACGGGGTCGATCACCCAGGTGCGGCCACTGGTCCCGGCAACGGAGGCACCTTCCTCGCCCAGGATGCCGTCGTCAGGACGGCACCGCCGCAACTGTTCCAAGACGTACGCCTCTGCTGCGTGATCGGCTGCAGTGACGACGTCGGACACTGAGGTTTTGCGTTCGCCCTGCAGGCCGCCCATCCGCATGAGCAGCGCCAGTTGGCCTGCTTCGCGGACCAGAGCGCTGGCCAGTTGGTAATCGTCGAGTGCGGGATCAAGTTCAGTCGCTGTGTGCCTGCCGGTGGTCATGGTTCCAGCTTAGGTGGCGGGATAATGAATCACATGGCCAAGACACCAGCCCAGCGCATCAAGAAGCACGGAGCAAAGGCAGTGGTTCCTGATCACTCGCTGCCTCCCGTGATCAACACCACTACGCAGCGCACCCCGCAGAAGGCGCAGAGCAACTCCAAGCTCATAGTCGTCGCAGGAGTGGTGGCCAGCCTGTTCCTGTTTTGGTACCTGCACCTGCTCACCCTGAACCAGATGACGCAGCTTTCGGGCGGCCTGGCCATGCCGGATTCGTTGATCGGCGGATTCTCCCAGGACTATGTTTCGCAGCTCCGCGATGCCATGGACGAGTCCGCCCGTGGCCAGTTGAACTATGTCCACAAGACGGCTGGCACGCTGTTCCCGCTGATCTTCGGCTTCAGCTGGCTTCTGCTGATCGGCACCAACGTAGCCCGTAAGTCATGGCGCTGGGCCATGTGGGCCGCTCCCCTGTTGTTCGCGGTGGCCCACCTATGGTCCAACGTCGCCATTGATTCGATGCTGGCCGCGGAAACGCCCGACGCCGGTTCGGTGGCTTTGGCGTCCGGCCTCACCATCGCGTCGTGGGTGCTGTTCCTTGTCAGCCTCCTGTGCGGCGTGGCTGCGGTGTTCCTGGGACGGAAGACCGCGAAGCAGCCCTGACTGCTTTCCGTTGCCGGGCCACGCGCCGTGCCACCACCAGGCCCACCATGGATAACCCCATGATGATGGGATAGGCCATGGTGCGTTCGATCGCGCCGGGCTCCTCCACACGCAATCCCACGGCGAGGATGTAGATGGTGGTTCCCAGGGACACCGCACCGCACACCAGGACGAACCAGGACATCTGCGTGTGCCTGCGCCACACGACGCCAAGGATCGCCAGAGACAGGGGGCCGGCGATGAAGTACATGCCGGCGCCCACCAAATGCAGTGAAAGGTCCGTGTCCTCCGGAACCAGGCCCACCATGGCCTGGCCAACGCCTGCTATGAACACCAGCACCCTCACGGCCGCGGACGCAATCCAGGGAAATGATTCGGTGGACCTGAGGCCTCCTGCGGCCATCCGCGGGCTGATGACGCGGGCACCGGGCTGGGCTGCGATGGACAGCACAGCCGTATTCACCAGCACTGCTCCAAGAATCATGGCCACACCCTGGAGCACGAACGAGGCATTCATCAGCCAGTTGAGCGGGGAACATACCTGGTACCCGTTGAAGGGTCCGCAGTAGGCCGCGCCGAGATCGCTGATGACATGCTCCCGGCGCTCATAGCCCGGGCTGCCCAGCCACGCAGCGATGGCCACGGCTTCCACCACGAAGTAGTGGATGGGCGTGATCGCTGCCCAACCCCCAACCAGCTCGCGTCGCCCAGCGAGGTCAGGCAGAAGTCCGCGGTCACCGCCGCGCGGACCAGCCGCCGTCGTCATAGCGACAGGATAGACCCCGGTACTTTCCGGCGCAGCAGTTTCAGCCGCGGATCACTGGTGTCCACGGGTGAGCCTCTGGGTAGCCCTGAGTTCTTTGCGTTCCGTGTGGACGCGCTGGGCGATCACCAGGCCCGCAGCAGCCAGGCCGATGGTCACCGGGTAACCCATGAGCCGTTCAAGCGTTCCTGGCTGGGGCACGTCCATTCCTGTGAGTCCGCCAACAATCAGTGCGCCGATACACAGCAAACCGCACGCTGTGAGGAACCAACTGACGGGTGTCTGCCGGAACCACAGGACACCCAGCAGAAGCAGTGCGAACCCGCCGCCAATGAAGAACATCAGCGCGCCGGCGAAATGCCACGGAGAACCCAGGTCCTCCGGCACCAGCCCCACAAGGACGGTTCCACCACCGGCCACTCCGGTCAGGATGCGGATGGCAACGGCCAGGATCCACGGCACAGTCAGCACGCGCGTCGGCAACGATTCATCGGCCACCGCGCGGAAACGCCGCGCCGCCGCCCCGGGCCGGGCCGCCACGCACAGGAGCCCCGCGGTGAGGAACACCGCACCAAGGATCAAGCCCAGGCCCTGAACCACAAATGAAGCGTTCATGAGCCAGTGCAGCGGCGAACAAACAGCCCTGTCCTCATATACGCCGCAGGACACCGCTCCGAGGTCACTGATGTACCCGGTGGCCCTGCTGTAGGGCTCCGGGCCAGCCCACGCCTCAATAACGGCGGCCTCGGCTACGAAGTACTGGACCACGCTCAGCTGCGCCCACCCGCCAATGTTGGCCCTGATGCTCCGGACGTCGGGGAAGAAGGAACCGGCCGGTGCCGCTGCAGTCACGTGCCCTTTCATGCTGGCCAGCCTAGCCGTGTTCGGGCAGCGCCCCGGCAGCTTGTATGCTTGTAGTCGTGTCCGGGCCCTCGAGCTCCAGCAATGGAAGGTGAGCCGTGGACACACAGGCCCTCGTAGCTCAGTGGATAGAGCACGGCTCTCCTAAAGCCGGTGTCGTTGGTTCGATTCCAATCGAGGGCACTTGAACCACCAGCAGCCCACCCAGGACTTGCGGGCCTACTTGGCCGGCAGCTGGACTGTGGAGCGGACCCTCCTGGACCGCGCCTCCGGCACCCGCGGTACCTTTACCGGCGTCGTGCGCTATTCCCTGAACCCCGACGGCGGCCTGGACTACCGCGAAGACGGCACCATGCACTGGCCCAGCCATTCCGGCCCGGCCTTCCGCGAATACCTCTTCATGCCCGGCAGCGACGCAGCATCCATGGACGTGTTCTTCCCTGACGGCAGGCCGTTCCACGTGATGAGCTTCTCCGAGCAGGGCCATGAGGACAAGCACTGGTGTGACCCCGACGATTACCGGGTCAGCTACAGCTACGAGGGGCCCGATTCGTTCAGCTTCGCCTGGGATGTCCACGGGCCAGCCAAGGATTTGCTCCTTGAATCGCATCTGGTCCGTATCAACGCCGGGAGGCAAGAGTGACTGCCACGGACCTCATCGTTGTCAGCGCCGTCTGCGTCTATAACCGCCAAGGCCACTTGTTGACCGTTCGCAAGCGTGGGACGGACAAATTCATGCACCCCGGCGGCAAGCCCGAGCCCGGCGAGACCGCCGCTGAAGCTGCTGCCCGGGAGCTGTCCGAGGAAGTCGGCATCGAGGTATCCCCGGAGCAGCTGGAGCCTCTGGGCGTCTGGCTGGCGGTGGCCGCCAATGAGGCAGCCACGAACATTGAAGCCACTGTGTTCACCGCGCCCGGGACCTGGGAAGCCCACCCCTCGGCGGAGATCGCGGAGATCCGCTGGCTGGACCTCACTGCGTCCCTGCCCACGGACTTGGCGCCGCTGCTGACCCACCACGTCATCCCGCTGCTCACCTGGGGCTAGAGCTCCGGTACCACTTCCTGCGCCACGGCGGTGGCCTCGGCGAACTGGGTTTGGTACAGCTCGGCGTACCGGCCGTCCGCGGCCAGCAACTCAGTGTGCGTACCCCGCTCCACAATCCTGCCGTCCTCCACCACCAAAATGGCGTCTGCCGCACGGATGGTGGACAAGCGGTGGGCAATCACGACGGCGGTGCGCCCCTCCAGCGCTTCGCCCAAGGCCGCCTGGACGGCGGCTTCGTTGGTGGAGTCCAACGCGGCCGTGGCTTCATCGAGGATCACAACCTTGGGCTGCTTGATGAGCAGCCGGGCGATGGTGAGCCGTTGGCGCTCACCACCGGAGAGCCGGTAGCCCCGCTCCCCCACCACGGTTTCCAGCCCATCCGGCAGGGACCGGATCATCGGCTCCAGCCGTGCCCGCCGGAGCACGTCCCACATGTCGTCTTCGGTAGCGTCCGGCCGGGCGAGCCGCAAATTGGAGGCGATGGTTTCGTGGAACAAATGACCGTCCTGGGTCACCATGCCCAGGGTGTCGCGCAGGGAATCGAAACGGACATCCCGCACATCGACGCCCGTGCCGGGACCATGCCCACCCAGACGCACTGCTCCGGAATCGACGTCATACAAACGGGACAGCAATTGGGCCACCGTGGACTTACCTGCCCCGGACGAGCCCACCAGGGCTACGGTCTGGCCCGGCTCAACCCGGAAGCTGACACCATGCAGGACTTCCTCGCCACCGCGGGTGTCCAGGGTTGCCACCTCTTCCAGGGAAGCCAGGGACACCTTGTCCGCAGAGGGGTAGGAGAAGCGGACGTCGTCGAATTCCACGGCCACGGGCCCGGCCGGAACGGACACGGCGTCGGGCTTCTGGCTGATGAGCGGCTTCAAGTCCAGGACTTCGAACACACGCTCAAAGCTGACCAAAGCACTCATGATTTCCACCCGGGCGTTGGACAGGGCTGTCAGCGGAGCGTAAAGGCGGGTCAGGAGGAGTGCCAGGACCACCACATCGCCGGGTGCCAATTGGCCGCCCAGGGCCAGCCAACCGCCCAGGCCGTAGACCAAAGCCAAGGCCAGCGCTGACACCAGGGTCAGTGCCGTGACGAACGTGAACTGCAGCATGGCCGTCCGGATGCCAATGTCGCGGACACGGCCCGCCCTGGCGGCGAACTCACGAGATTCCTCGTCTGGCCGCCCGAACAGCTTCACCAAAGTGGCACCCGGCGCGGAGAACCTCTCGGTCATCTGCGTGCCCATCGCAGCGTTATGCACTGCTGCTTCACGGCGGAGGTCCGCCAGTTTGGAACCCATCCGCCGGGCCGGAATCAGGAAGATCGGCAGCAACACCATAGCCAGCACGGTCACAAGCCATGACGTGTTCAGCATGACCACCAGGGTCAGGGCCAACGCCACCACGTTGCTGACCACACCGGACAGCGTGCCGGCGAAGGCCGACTGCGCTCCGATGACGTCGTTGTTCAGGCGGCTGACCAGGGCACCGGTACGGGTCCGGGTGAAGAACGCGATGGGCATGCGCTGTACATGGTCAAATACCTTGGTGCGCAGGTCCACGATCACGCCCTCGCCAATAATGGAGGACAGCCAGCGGGTCAGCAGGCCAACGCCCGCTTCGCCCACAGCAACGAGGGCGATCAGCACGGCCAGCCAGATCACCGTGCCCACACCGGCATTGGCGATGATGGCATCCACCACCTGGCCTGCAAGCACAGGTGTGGCGACGGCCAGGAACGCCCCGGCGATGGAGGCAATGACGAAGGCAATGAGCTTGCCCTTATGCGGGGCAGCGAAAGCCATGACCCGCTTCAGGGTTTCCTTGGAGAAAGGCTTGGAGCCGCTCTTCGCAGTGGTGATGTTGTACAGCGAGCTCCAGGCCACGCGGTCCATGCTCATGGTTATTTCTCCTGGCTTGGGATGTGGTGAAGTTCCTGGACCTGGCCGTTGTCCAAGTGCCAGCGCGAATCAAGGCGAACGTTCTCCAACAGCCGGCGGTCGTGGGTAACCAGCAGGAGGGCGCCTTCATAGCTCTCCAGCGCCTCTTCCAGTTGCTCGATCGCGGGAAGGTCCAAATGGTTGGTGGGCTCATCAAGTACCAACAGGTTCACTCCACGGGCCTGCAGGAGAGCCAGGGCTGCCCGTGTCCGCTCCCCCGGGGACAACGAATCCACCGTCCGCGACGTGTGATCCGCCTTCAGTCCGAACTTGGCAAGGAGCGTGCGGACGTCGGCACTGTTCCAGTCCACCAGCACGGCCTCGACGGCGTCGCCCAGCTGCTGCCCGCCGTCGAGCAGTCCGCGGGCCTGGTCGATTTCACCAATCGCCACAGAGGCACCCATGGAGGCATCGCCGTCGTCCGGTTCCTGCGTCCCCAGCAAGAGGCGCAGGAGCGTCGACTTGCCGGCACCGTTGGGTCCCGTGATGCCGATGCGTTCGCCACCGTTGAGCTGCAGGTTCACCGGACCCAGCGTGAAGTCACCTTGGCGTGCCACAACGTTGCGCAACGTTGCGACGACGGCACTTGAGCGGGGTGCCTGGCCGATGCTGAACTGCAGCTGCCACTCCTTGCGCGGCTCCTCCACCTCCGTGAGCCGGGCGATGCGGGACTCCATCTGGCGGACCTTCTGCGCCTGCTTCTCGGACGATTCGCTGCTCGCCGCGCGCCGGATCTTGTCATTGTCCGGGTTCTTCTTCATGGCATTCCGGACGCCCTGTGAACTCCACTCGCGTTGGGTGCGCGCCCGGGAAACGAGGTCGGCCTTGGTATTGGCGAACTCCTCGTACCGTTCGCGGGCGTGACGCTTGGCCACGGCACGCTCCTCCAGGAAGGCCTCGTAGCCGCCGTCGTATACGGCAACGGAATTCTGGGCGAGGTCCAACTCCACCACCGTGGTGACGCAGCGTGCCAGGAATTCGCGGTCATGGGAAACCAGCACCACACCGCCCCGCAGGCCTTGGACGAAGGCCTCAAGCCTGGCCAGCCCATCGAGGTCGAGGTCATTGGTGGGTTCATCCAGGAGGACCACGTCGAAGCGGCTCAGCAGCAGTGCGGCCAGCGCGACACGGGCAGCCTGCCCGCCGGAGAGCCCCGTCATGAGGGCCTCCGCACCAAGGTCCAAGCCGAGATCTGCCAGGACGGCCGGGATGCGGTCCTCAAGGTCTGCCGCGCCGGATGCCATCCAGCGGTCGAAAGCCAGGGAGTACGCGTCATCCGATCCTGGTGCCCCGGAGCCGAGGGCCTCCGCGGTGGACTCCATCTCCATGGTTGCCTGCGCACAACCGGTACGGCGGGCAATATAGGCAGCGATGGTCTCGCCCTGCGTACGCTCGTGTTCCTGCGGCAACCAGCCCACAAAGGCGTCCGACGGCGCCAGGCTGACGGTTCCAGCCTGTGGTTGATCCACTCCCGCGAGGATGCGCAACAGCGTGGACTTGCCCGCACCATTCGCGCCCACAACGCCCACCACATCGCCGGGCGCAACGGTCAGCGAAAGGTCCGAAAAAAGGGTGCGGTGGCCGTGGCCACCGGCAAGATCCTTGGCCACCAAAGTTGCAGTCATTGTGTCTATCCTCCAGCAAGGGAACGCAGGAAATCAGGCCGCGATTCCCGCAGGCATGGAAAAACCCGCTGGTCCGGACTTGGGGGGTGTACGGACCAGCGGGTTCAAGCATCAAGCATAATTCAATGTGGCGTCGGCGTAAAATCGATTCGTACTCCCACTTAGGGTCCGCCCCGGTCCTGACCCGATACTCTTCCCGGAAAGCTCCACATGCCCTTACAATCCAAGGCGTTCCAGCGCTGGCTTCATGGCGTTGCGCCCGATGCCAGCACGGCTGACGTCTGCAGGATCGCCGGCATCAAACGGACAACCCTGGCCCAGCAGTTGGTCCGCGGCAAGGTGGCCGAGTCCACCCTGGTAAGCATCAGCCGCGGCTTCCACCTGAACCCGGTGGAAGCCCTGTCCACCTTTGACCTCTACTCGGATCTTCGTGGCGCCGCCGTGCCGCCCACGGGTTGCGAACTCGTCAGCCAGATCGCCACCATCGATTTGCTCCGGTCAGTGGTGGAGCGTAGTGAACCCGGTTCTGCCCCCGCCGCTTCCCTTTCCGAACCGCCGCACCCTACGTCGGTGCGGAACTGGGTGGACGCGATCGACGACGGCGAGTTGCGTCACCGGGTCAGTGACGCCACCGGGATCGCCCCACAGAATTTCTCTGCGCATCTGACCGCCAACAGGCTCCCGCCAGAGCTGGCCATCGCCACGTCGCGCGCTGGAGGAGTGGGGCCGGCCGGAGGGCTCGTGGCGGGAGGCCTCATTACAGAGGCCGAGGCCGGGTGGCCGCCGAATGCCCGCCGGGAAGCCTTGGACCGGATGTCCCAGAGCGAACTGGTAACCCTGGCCGGCGAACGGCTCCTGGCACTGGGCAAGACCCTCCGCCGGCAAGAACAAGACCACGAACGAACTGAACGAATTTGGGAGAACCTCGGATGACAGCTGTCCTGCCCTGGGTAACGCTGGCTGTTTGCCTGGCAATTACGATTGCCAGGGTCCCGAGTCTCATCCGGGGTGAGAACCGGGTGGTTTTCTACATCTTCGCGTTGATCACCTTGGACATCCTCCTCAGCATTGAGGGGCCCTACCTTGCCATCGACGCACTCTTGGGCGGAATCAACGTCACAAACCTGATCCTGCGGTTCCTGCTCTACGGAACGTTTCTGCTCATGGGTATCAAGATCGCCATGGGCTTCGGCTCGCAGTCCGCCGTCCGCGCCATACGCGGCCCCTGGGGGCTGACCGTCCTGGGTTTTACCGTGGCGCTGACCATCTTCTTCTTCGTCATCACGGACACGCGCGGTTCCACCGTGGGCATGACGGGGCTGACGTGGGGACCTTCAATGGAGGCCTACGCGGCCTTGGGCCGCTTTTATCCCGGCTATGTGTCAGCGTGCTTGTTGCCTGCGATCTGGCGGACCATCGTGGGGCGCTACCCTGCCTTGCTGAGGGGCGCCTCGGCCCTGCTCTTCCTCGGCCTGGCCTTGCTGTTGATCTCCCAGTTCTTCCCCCTGATCCCGCTGGTCCACCTGTGGTTGCGTTCGCTGATCAACTACTCCGCAGTGCTGGCCACAGCCATTGGACTGGCCGGAATTTGGTTCTCCAAGGCCTATTCGCGGCGAAAACGACGTCTCTCAGCGTAAGACTTTCACAAAACCATTAGATCGTGGCACAATCATGAATGTGTGAACGCGGCTGCAGCCTGACACCGGAATCAGAGAACGGGTTTCCGGTGGATGTGGCGCCCACGTGATCACAATTGGGGGGATGAGTGGTGGCGGGCTGTTGGGGACCGCCCCCACTCAGCCTTTTTAACGGCACTTTTGTTGCCTACCGCAAGCCGCTCAGAAGGCTGGGTTCCTTGCCGTGACTAAGATGGCTCCATGACCAGCCTTCGCACCCGTCGCTCTGTCCTCGCCGCCACCCTGGCATCAGCCGCCCTTGCACTTTCTGCGTGCGGCGGCGGATCGGCGCCCGCCCAGTCCGGCGGCGACACTTCCCTGTCCGATGTGAAGTCCAAGGGCGAACTCGTCATCGCCACCGAAGGCACTTACCGGCCTTTCAGCTTCCACGCTGAAGGTGCGGGCGAACTCACGGGATTCGACGTCGAGATTGCGCAGGCCGTGGCCGGGAAACTCGGTGTGAAGGCCACCTTCCAGGAGACCCAGTTCGATGGCATCTTCGCCGGCCTTGATGCCAAGCGGTTCGATACCATCGCCAACCAGATCTCCATCAATGACGAGCGGAAGGCCAAGTACGACTTCTCCACTCCGTACACCATTTCCACGGGTGTTGTTGTGACAAAGTCGGACAACACCAGCATCAACAGCTTCGCCGATCTCAAGGGCAAGACCACCGCCCAGTCTTTGACCAGCAACTTCTACAAAATGGCCGTTGAGGCCGGTGCCAACGTCCAATCGGTGGAAGGCTGGGCCCAGTCCGCCACTTTGGTGCAGCAGGGACGCGTGGATGCCACGGTGAACGACAAACTCACCTACCTCGACTATGCAAAGACCACCCCGGATTCCGGACTGAAGGTCGCTGCCGAGGCACCTGACAAGACGGAGAGCGCCCTGGTGTTCCGCAAGGGTTCCACCGAGCTCACCGCGGCAGTAGACAAAGCCCTTGCCGACCTCACGGCGGACGGCACCCTGGCAAAGATCTCCGATAAGTACTTCGGCGCGGACGTCACCAAGTAGATGAACTGGGACCTCATCTGGAGTTCCTTCGGTCCGCTCATCACCGGTGCCGTCACGGGGACCATCCCCCTTACGCTGGCTTCCTTTGCCTTCGGCTTGATCCTGGCGTTGGTAGTAGCCCTGATGAGGCTCAGTTCCAACTGGCTGCTCTCCGGAATCGGCCGGTTCTACGTCTCGGTGATCCGCGGCACTCCCCTGTTGGTGCAGCTGTTTGTGATCTTCTTTGGCCTGCCCAGCATTGGTATCCGGCTTGATCCGTGGCCCAGCGCCATCATCGCGTTCTCACTGAATGTTGGCGGGTACGCGGCGGAGATCATTCGGGCAGCCATTCTGTCTGTTCCCAAGGGCCAGTGGGAGGCCGGCCACACCATCGGCATGTCCCGTCCCCAGACCCTGGTGCGCATCATCCTCCCCCAGGCGGCACGCGTGTCCGTTCCACCGTTGTCCAACACCTTCATCTCGCTGGTGAAGGACACGTCCCTCGCCTCCCTGATCCTGGTCACCGAACTGTTCCGCAATGCCCAGCAGATCGCCGCCTTCAGCCAGGAGTTCATGGCCCTGTACCTGCAGGCGGCCTTGGTCTACTGGGTCATCTGCCTGGTCCTTTCCACTGCGCAGTCCGCCGTGGAAAGGAGATTGGACCGCTATGTCGCCCACTAACAGCCCGGAGCCACGTGTCACGTCGGTTCTCAAAGCCAGGAACCTCGCCAAGGCCTTCGGCAACAACAAGGTGCTGCGGGACATCGACATCGATATCCACCGCGGACAGGTAGTTGCTTTGATCGGACCGTCAGGTTCAGGCAAGACCACCGTCCTGCGATCGCTCAACGGCTTGGAAGTTCCCGACGGCGGCACCGTCACCTTTGGGGACAACGGCGGCGATTCGGGCGGCCTCGCCATCGATTTCGGCGCCAAGGTTGGCAAGAAGGACATCGCGGCCCTGCGTGACCGCAGCGCGATGGTTTTCCAGCACTACAACCTTTTCCCGCATATGACCGTTCTGAAGAACATCATCGAGGGTCCGGTCCAGGTCCAGAAACGTCCCAAAGCCGAGGCCGTCGCCGAGGCCGAACGGTTGCTGGAACGCGTTGGCCTGTCCGACAAGCGCGATGCCTACCCGTTCGAGCTCTCAGGTGGCCAGCAGCAGCGCGTGGGAATCGTGCGGGCTCTGGCGCTCAAGCCACAGCTGCTCCTGTTCGACGAGCCCACGTCAGCGTTGGACCCCGAACTGGTGGGCGACGTCCTGGGCGTTATCAAGGAACTCGCCGAAGAGGGCTGGACCATGGTGATCGTGACCCACGAACTCGCCTTCGCCCAGCATGTGGCAGATGAAGTCATCTTCATGGACGGCGGCGTAGTGGTGGAGCGTGGTCCCGCGGCCGAGGTGTTGCGGGCACCCCGGCAGGAACGGACCAAACTTTTCGTAAAACGCCTTCAGCACGACGTCTAACAGCACAGCTCAAGAGGAGTACAGCTACATGGGGGAAGAGACTTTGGACGCACCGGCCGGTCCAGACCGCAAAAGATCCAGTCGCACCATCATCATTGTCTCTGCGGTGGTCATCGCCATCGTGGCCGGAGGAATCGGCACATGGTTTGCCCTGTCCCGCCCTGCCGGGATCCAGCGGGCAGATGTTGTCCGTTTGGACAAGGAACGCGTGATACTGGACAACTCGATGAACCTCTACGATCCCCTGTACAACCAGTTTTCTGCCCGCTACTCAAGCGTGATGTCAGAGGACGCCGAGCAGCAGGAGAAGGACGCGGTCCTCAACCAGGATGGTGACCGCCTGAAACGCGAGTCACGGACAAATCTGGACCGGCTGGAGCGGATGGGGTCCTCGTCGGCGATGCAGGAAAAAGAGATCAGCGACGCTTTCAACCGCTTCAAGGAAAATTACGGTGCCGTGATTTCCTATAACGATCAGCTGGTGGTCAACACCGCAAACATCACCCAATCCATTGGCGGTCCCTGTGCGCCGTTGCATTCAACCCTGAACGTAGGAGCTGAATCGTATTCCGAAGACTACGTTAAGGCTGCCGATGCTTGCCTCGCCTCAATTGGCACTGCGAAAGCCACTACAGATGCTGAAACAACCGAGCTGCTGACCTCCGTGGAAGGCATTATTCGCGGGCAGCGGGATAAGCAACAAGAAGTCCTGGACGGCAAAGACGAATTTGAGCGGCTGACCAAACGTACACTCGCAGGTCTGGCAATGTTGGATATCAACCAGGCCTTGTCGGCCGCCGAAGAGAAGTATGAGAGCGCCGCGAAGGACAAGTACAACCAGCTGGTCACCAAGGCGAATGACTCCAACAAAACGTTCGAAAGTGCCCTCAAGAAACGCACGGACCAGTTTGATGCTGCGGCCAAGGGCGGGGAGTAGGCCATGACTTTCGAAACCAACCCGGCGCAACAACCTGAGCCAAGGCACCAACCCGATCCAGCGCAACAGCCTGTTGAAACACAACAGCCCCGTTCCACAAAGCGGTTGGCGTTGATCCTGGTCTCCAGTGCTGTTGTCCTGTTGCTGATCGCCGCAGCCGCTGTGGTGGCTGTGACCCAATCCGCCGCCCAGCAGCGCAAGGAAGGCCTCGAGCTCCTCAAGGGGGACCAGGTCAACGCGCTGGTCGACGCCAGGGGCAAGCTCCAACCTGCTGCCAATGCGTACCTAGCCGCCTACAAGAAGGCACGCAACGCCCCCGCCTCGCAAGAGGAAGCCGAGAAGAACTCCGCAAAGGAGCGGGAAGAGTTCCAGCGAGCGGCAGAGGCGGCCCGTACCGCGCTCAAGAGCGTGCAGCTTGCCCATGATTCGGGCGAGGACGGAATTGGAGTTGCCGCCGGGCAACTCGCAGAGTCGTATCAGGGCTTCATTGACCACATGGAGGGCCTGGTGGACTCCTACCCGGAATTCGAAGGCCTCTTCCGGGAAGATGGCGCAGGCTGCAACGGCTTGTTCGTCGGTTCCAAGGCGGCCAACCTGCGGGAGCGCCAAACGTTGCTGACGCAGGCTGCAAAGCCCTGCCGGGAAGCCGCGGAGCAACTCAAGCAATCCAGGAACATTGCGTATGTGGAATTTGCCCGCACCTTTGATAACCGGGTGGCACAGCTCGAATCAAACGCCGGGATCACGGCAGAATCCGAAGAGAAGTACAACGAGTTCGTCCAGCTCAAGGACCAGTTGGTCCGGAAGACGGATGAAGCAACCGCACGCAACGCCTCTGATGAGGAATTGTTGGCGATTGCCGACGAAGCCAAGGCCCTCAACACCCGCATCAGGAACAACAGGTCAGAGTTTGATTTCGCTGCCAAACGCTACCTGTCTGGAGTGAAGGATATGCCTGTCCTGGTGGAGGAAGTCTTCTCCAAGAAGATCCCCACGGAAATCAAGGGTTATGACTCGGTGATTCCTCTGCGGGTACAGATACTCAAGGACGCAGTGGACATCGAATTGGTCGAATAGGCCGCCCCCACTCCCCACTCCCCAAACGCCAACGGCACTGCGCGGTTTCGCGCAGTGCCGTTGGCGTTTGCTCTGGGTTAATATCTCAGCGCGCGAAGCGTAGGGTCACCAACTGGAACGGGCGGAGCGTCAGTTTCGCCACCGGGCCTTCCACAGCCACGCCATTGGCCTCTACGGTTCGTTCCAGCAGGTCCGTGGCCACCACGCCACCAGCCTCGAAATCAACCGTTACAGTGGCCGCTGAGCGCTCTCCCAGGGATTCGTACAACCTGACGATCACGTCGCCCGAACCATCTTCGGCCAGCTTCACAGCTTCCACCACAACGGCGGGGTTGGACACCGAAAGCAACGGAGCCACGGCATGGCCGCCCGAGACATACCTGGGTTTCAGGTTGGTGCGGTAGCCCTCCTCCACGGCGTCGGCAATTCCGGCGCCCGGCCTGATGGACAGCTCCAGCGTGTGCTCCCCGCGGTCTGCTTCCGGGTCCGGGAACCGGGCCGAACGCAGCAACGAGTTGCGCACCGTCGTCGTGGTTCCGCCGTCGCTGCGAACAGCCCTGGTGACGTCGTGTCCGTAGCTGGACGAGTTGCTGACGGCCACGCCATAACCGGGTTCGGCGACGTGGATCCAGCGATGCGCGCAAATCTCGAACTTTGCCGCTTCCCAGGACGTGTTGGTGTGGGTGGGCCGGAAGACGTGTCCAAACTGCGTCTCAGACGCCGAACGATCCGCCCTCACATCCAGCGGGAAGGCGATCTTCAGCATCTTTTCGCGCTCCTGCCAGTCCACCGTGGTGGAGATGCCCAGCGACTTGGCGCCGGCGTCGAGCGTGATGCGCTGCGTGATGGTCGAGGCGCCTATCTTGCGTTTGACCACCACGACGACGCCCGCCGGGGTTCGCTCAAGATCGACGGCGTCCGCCCGGGTCAACGGAGTGACGTTGCGGCGGTAGAACTCCTCGATGTCCCAGGCATCCCATTCATTGGGGGTGTCCCGGAACAACTCCAGCAAGTTGCCGGCTTCTCCCGGGGCGATGGCGTCGCGGCCACTGACGTGATCCACCAAGGAGGTGAGCAATCCGTCGGTGTCCAGGCCGGCGCGGATGATGCCGTTGTCCAGCACCACCCCGGCGCTGGTTTCTTCCACGCGGACGGCAGTATCCGGTCCGCTGGCCTCAGCGGCGCCCAGGGCAGGTACACCGTTGCGCTCGTGCGGAGCTGCGTTCAGCAGGAACTGCTTGTCCCCGGCCCCCACCAAGGCTTGGGCCGCGTGGTTGATGATCGCCTCGAGGTCGCGGGCAATGGCCTGGTAGTTCCGCTCGGCGTCCTGGTGTACCCAGGCGATGGAGCTGCCCGGCAGGATGTCGTGGAACTGCTGCAGGAGGACCAGCCGCCAGAGGCGCTTCAGCTCGTCCTGGGGATACGCGTAATCCTTGCCCTGACGGACAGCAGCGGTGGAGCACCACAGCTCTGCTTCCCGCAGAAGGTGTTCACTGCGCCGGTTGCCGCGCTTGGTCTTGGCCTGGCTGGTGTAGGTTCCCCTGTGCATCTCCAGGTACATCTCCCCCACCCAGACCGGGAGGTTGGTGTACTCGGCCTCGGCCTTGGTGAAGAAGTCCTTGGCGGTTCCCATACGGACCTTCGGTGATCCTTCCAGGTCTGCCGTGCGGTGCGCGGCAGCCACCATTTCGCGCGTAGGTCCGCCGCCGCCGTCGCCATATCCGAACGGCACCAGGGACATGGTGCCGCGGCCGTGATCGCGGAAGTTGCGCTCCGCGTGGGCAAGCTCGCGGCCGTGCAGCTCCGAGTTGTAGGTGTCCACGGGCGGGAAGTGCGTAAACAGCCGGGTGCCGTCGATGCCCTCCCAGTTGAAGGTGTGGTGCGGCATCCGGTTGACTTTGTTCCACGAAATCTTCTGTGTCAGGAACCAGCGCGAACCGGCTTCCTTGACGATTTGCGGGATGGCCCCGGAGTAGCCGAAGGAGTCGGGCAGCCAGGCTTCCTGGCACTCGACGTCGAACTCATTCAGGAAGAAGCTCTTGCCTTCCACGAACTGGCGGGCCATGGCTTCACCGCCGGGCATGTTGGTGTCCGATTCCACCCACATGCCGCCCACAGGAACGAACTGACCGGCCTTGACCTTTTCCCTGATCCGGACAAAGAGCTCGGGGAAGAATTCCTTCATCCATGCCAGCTGTTGGGCTGAGGAGCAGGAGAAGACGAAGTCCGGGTCCTCATCCATAAGGGCCACCACGTTGGAGAACGTCCGGGCGCACTTGCGCATCGTTTCCCGGACGGGCCACAGCCACGCGGAATCGATGTGTGCGTGACCGGTGGCCAGAAGTTCGTGGGCGGACGCATACGCGGGACGGCCAAGGACCGTTCTGAGGGCCTCCCGGCCAGCCGCAGCGGTTCCAGCTACGTCGTCCGGGTCCATGATGTCCAGCATCTGTTCCAGCGCGCGCAGGATCTCGTGGCGCCGGGGCAGTTCCGTGGGAAGTTCGTGCATCAGGCCGCTCAGGGTCCAGATGTCCTGATTGAGCTCCCAGACTGTTTCGTTCAGCTCTGCTATGGCAATCCGGCCCAAGCGGTACCGGGGTTCATCGCCGGACGTTGCCTTGTCCCCCAGCGGAGTTGGCGCGAAGGACCAGCCTTGGGCAACATCCGGGTTGGCCGCGGCCTCGACGTAGAAATCTACGGACTGCCCTCCGCCAAGAAGCTTAAGGGGGACGTGATAGTTGCGGGGTGAGATTGCTTTGATGATGCTGCCATCGGCACGCCAGGCAGTTCCCTCGCATTGGAATCCCGGGGCATCGCTGTTGAAACCCAGGTCCACGATGATTTCCACGGATGTGGAGTCCGCCATGCCCCAGTCCTGCGGCACTTCGCCCTGCAGCCGCAGCCATTTGGTGCTCCAGGCCTTGCCCCACGGCGCGCCGTGCTCTTGCGGGGTGAAGAGCTGGCGCATGGCTTCGGCGGCAGGCACAGGCTCACCGGGAGCGTCCCAGCTGCTGAGTTCCAGGGGTATGGCCCTGCCGTAAATGGCCGGAAGAATACGTTCCCGAACAAATCGATCGAGGCGCTGTTCAGTGATCCGGCGGTCGTCGTGCAATGAGTTCCCCTTAGGAGTCGGCTGGTTGGCATGGCTCAGTATCCAGGCCCCAGCGTTCTGGGTTTAGGACGGCGGTTCTGGGTTCGCCGTGTTTCCAATCGATGGATAAAATCTACGTTGTTCCAGCTCAATAGCCAAGTGATTGACTGCTCTCCCCAGCCGTTTGCGGAGCCAGTCCGGGCTGGTCACCAACAATCCTGTCCCGCCCCGCATACACGTTGAGGCTCTGGCCCCGGCTAAACCCGGCCAGGGTAATACCGGCTTCCTCGGCGAGTTCCACGGCAAGGCTGGACGGCGCGCTGACCGCAGCCAGAACCGGGATTCCAGCCATGGCTGCCTTTTGGACAAGTTCAAAAGATGCCCTGCCTGAAACCTGCAGCACCGTGCCTTTCAACGGCAGCAGGCCGGACCGCAACGCCCAGCCCACCACTTTGTCCACCGCGTTGTGCCTCCCCACGTCTTCGCGTAAACAGAGCAGCTCTGTAGAGCCGTCGTCGTGAATCCGGAAGAGTCCGGCAGCATGAACGCCGCCAGTCTTGTCGAACACCGCCTGCGCCTCGCGGAGGCGGTCCGGGAGGGCTGCGAGCGCCCTGACCGGAAGGGTGACGTCGTCCTCCCTGGGGCTGTGCCGGGAGGACTTACGGACGGCCTCAATGGAGTCCGTTCCACAAATTCCGCACGAACTGGAAGTGTAGACGTTGCGGCCGGTATCCGGCCTTTCCACATCCGGACGCAGTTGCGCATCCACCACGTTGAACGTCTGCACGCCGTCCTGGTCCTCCCCTGAGCAGAAACGCTCGGAGATCAGCTGCGACGGTTCCCAGATGATTCCCTCCGAAACGAGGAATCCCGCAACAAGGTCGAAGTCGTCCCCGGGGGTCCGCATGGTCACGGAGAAGGACAGCTCGCCCAGACGTATCTCCAACGGCTCTTCCACCGCCAGCACGTCCTCCTTGAACCGGACGGGGTGTTCCACGGCTTGGGGCGAGCCGTCCAGGACAAATTTGTGCACCTTGCGGCGCTGCGTCACGCGTCCCATATCAGGATCCGCCTTCCAGGTTGGCATGCTTCTCGAAGCGCACGGTCATGGCCTTGTAGCCGGGAGTATTGGATTCCCTGGCCACCAGTTCGCGGTGCACCAAGGCGTTGGCTTCCGGGAAATAGGCTGCGGCGCACCCCTTTGCCGTGGGGTAGCCAATGAGGCGGAATCTGTTGGCCCGCCGTTCGGTTCCCGCGAACGTGGAGATCACATCTACCAGTTCGCGGTCCTGGAAGCCAAGTTCCTCCAGGTCTCCGGGGTGCACCAGGATGACCCGGCGGCCGTCGGAGACACCGCGGTAGCGATCGTCCAGGCCGTAGAAAGTGGTGTTGTATTGGTCGTGGCTGCGGACCGTTTGCAGGATCAGGTGGCCCTTGGGCGCTTCAAGGTATTCCAGGGGGCGCACAGAGAACCGTCCCTTGCCGATGTCCGTGGCGAAGGTGCGGGTGTCCCGGGGCGGGTTGGGCAGCACGAAACCATTTTTGGTGCGGACTCTGGCGTTGAAATCCTCAAAGCCGGGAATAACGCGGGAAATATGGTCGCGGATCACGTCGTAGTCCTCGGCCATGGCCCGCCAATCCACGCCGTGGTCATCACCCAGGGTGGCTTGCGCCATGCGGGCCACGATCACCGGTTCACTGAGCAAGTGCTCCGAGACCGGTTCCAGCCTTCCTTGCGTCTTGTGGATGACGGACATGGAGTCCTCCACGGACAGGAACTGTTTTCCCTTGGGATGTTTGTCGTCAGTGTCCGTGCGGCCCAGCGTGGGCAGGATCAACGACGTCTTGCCATGGACAATGTGGGCGCGGTTGGGCTTGGTGGAAATGTGGACGGTCAGCCCCGCCTTCCTGAGGCCCTCTTCCAGCGCTGCTGTGTCAGATCCGGCGGCTGCAAAGTTGCCGCCCATGGACACGAAGACATCCACTTCTCCCTTTTCCAAAGCGTGCTGGGTTTCCACAGAGTCGAAGCCGTGGTCCCGCGGCATCCGGAAGCCAAATTCGTGATCCAACGCGGCGAGGAACGATTCCTTGGGCTTCTCCCAGATACCCATGGTGCGGTCACCCTGCACATTCGAATGGCCACGGACCGGGCAGGCCCCTGCTCCACGTTTGCCGAAGTTGCCTTGGAGCAACAGCAGGTTGATGATTTCCCGCAAGGTATCCACCGAGTGCGGTTGCTGTGTCAGTCCCAGCGCCCAGCAGATGATGGTCGCCTTGGACGCCGCCATCATCCCGGCGGCGTTGGTGATTTCTTCCCGGGTGAGGCCCGTGGCCCGCTCGGTTTGGTCCCAGTCCAGCACCGAACGGGCTTCTTTATACGCTGCAAACCCTTCGGTCTGTTGCTCAATGAAGGAATGGTCGACGACGGTGCCCGGGTTGCGCTTCTCTTCCTCCAGGAGCAGGTGGCCCAGCGCCTGGAACAGCGCGAGGTCGCCGCCCACTTTGATCTGCAGGAATTCATCCGCGATGGTGGTGCCGCCGCCGATCACCCCGTTGAGGGACTGCGGATCCTTGAAGTTCAGCAGGCCTGCCTCTGGAAGTGGGTTGACGGCGATGATTTTGCCGCCGTTGTTCTTGCAGTCACGGAGGGCGGACAGCATGCGTGGGTGATTGGTTCCGGGGTTCTGGCCCACCACCAGGACCAACTGCGCGTGGTGAATGTCCTCCAGGGAGACAGTTCCCTTGCCGATCCCGATGGTGGGGTTGAGTGCACTGCCGGAGGATTCGTGGCACATGTTGGAGCAATCGGGGAGGTTGTTGGTGCCCAGGCTGCGCGCAAACAATTGGTACATGAAGGCGGTCTCGTTGGCCGTCCGCCCGGAAGTGTAGAACACGCACTTGTCAGGCGTGGTGGCGTTGATGTGTTCACCAATCAGGGCGAAAGCCTCAGTCCAGCTGATCGGCGAGTAGTGGGTGTCACCTGGTTTGATGACCACCGGCTCCGAGATCCTGCCCCGGTTTCCCAGCCAGTACTCCGTTTTGTTGTCAAGGTCAGCCAGTGAGTGCTCCGCCCAAAAAGCGGCCCCCACGGTCCGTGTGGTGCTTTCCTCAGCGATTGCCTTGGCACCGTTCTCGCAGAACTCGGCGGGACTGCGCCTGCCGGTGATGGATTCAGGCCACGCACACCCCGGGCAGTCGAAGCCGTCGTGCTGGTTGACCCGGAGCATGGAACGGACCGTCCGGGCCACGCCTGCCTGGGCATAGCCGCGTTCAAGGGCAACGGTGACGGCTTTAACGCCTGCCGCGGCTCGTTTTGGCGGGTGGACTTGCAGGTCATCTTCGTTGATGTCCTGTTCGGGAGCATGCCTGTTCATGAGTCCATCATTGCACTTTGTCCGCACCGGCCACGGCGGCCTGCCCGGCCCTCAGGCGTCCAGTGCGCTCCAGTCCACCGGGCCTGCCGGGGCCTTCTTCGTTTGCCTTGCCGGCGTCTTTCGAGGCTTATCCTCCGCGGACTTGGGCACCGGCAGCGGCTTGCCCCACGGCAGCGCGAAAGCCGGAACCAGCTCCCCCATCTGGGCTCCGTGGGGCGGCACCACCATGACACCATCCGCATGGGCCAGGCCGCGCATCATTCCAGGGCCTGCATGCTGCGTGGGTGAAGCCAGGCCGTACACCAGCTTGAACGGCATGAGGCGGGTCCGCCCGGGATCGGCATCGATCATTGCGCCGCAGGGAACTTCACGCACGTCCTCCAGGCTTGCGTGGCCCAGGGCAGCAAGCAACGGAGCGCCCACGGTGAACAGTGCCATCATCGCGGCCAACGGATTCCCCGGCAGCCCCAGCACAAACCGGCCATCCGGCAGTTCTGCGAGCACGGCGGGATGCCCCGGACGCATGGCGATGCCGTCAATCAGCAGACGGCCACCCAACTCTGCCACCGACTTCCGGAAGTGGTCAGTACCTGAGCGACCAGTACCACCGGTAGTAATAACGACGTCGGCCGGCGGCTCCATCTCCACGTTTGGCTCGTCCCCGGTGGGCTCAGTGTCCTGGAGCGCGGTAATCCATTCCCCGTAGCTGTCCCCCACCCGGAGCTGCTCTCCTGCGATTCCTCCCAGGAGTTCCACCACCGCACCCAATTGCGGTCCGAAGGTATCCCGGACCTGCCCCGGCAGGGGAACGCCCTGGGCCACTACCTCGGCACCCGTCAGCAGGAACCTGACCAATGGCTTGCCCAGAACATCCAGATGATCCAGGCCGGCAAGCGCTGCCAACGCAATGTGCGCCGGGTTCAACACCGTGCCGGCTTTGAGCAGCACCTCCCCTTCAGCGGCCTCTTCGGCAGCCCTGCGGATGTGTTGTCCGTTGCGGGGCTCCCCTGGCTTGGCGGCGCCACCCAGCGCAAGGACCGGCAGGCCGTCGTCGTCCGTCGTGATGGTGCCGCTTTCACTGCGCAGAACGGCCTTGGCTCCGGGAGGTATCAGCCCGCCAGTAACAATGGGACTGGCTTGGTGCGGTGCGAGGCGCTGCCCGGGCTCACTGAGAATCCACGGACCGCTGCCGTTGACGGCCCAGCCGTCCATGGCAGAGGAGGCATAGTGGGGCATGTCCTGCACTGCCACTGCGTCCGACGCCAAGGTGCGGCCCACCGCTGCGCTGAGCTGCACCGGGCCCGGCGGAATGGGAGTGGCAACCTCAAACGCACGCTCCCGGGCCTCATGCCACGTGTGTGCCGCGTGGTGGCCGCCCTTGCCGGGGGCCTCCGTCATTCGGCGTCAGTCCCATTCTCCGCGTAGTCCTTGGCAACTTTGCGGGCCAGTTCCAAGGCAGCATTCATGGACGCATCATCGCTTGCCTGGCCGATGCCGCGCGCCATGCCGGCGGCATATCCGGCGATGAACGTGGTCAGCGGCGCCGCGGGCCGCACTACCGAATGCGCAGCGACTCCCGCCACGGCCAGGACCTGGTTGACGTCCACGTCAACGCCCTCAAGCTCGAAGGCCTGCAGCAGTGTGCGGCACCATTCCTCGAGTGTCTCTTCCTGGCTCTTCACGTCCGCCTCCAACTCGTAGTCAATGCCCAGGGCCGCAGCGTCTTCCCACGTATCCACGTCAGCCGTGGAGCCTGCGGGGACAGCTACGTCCAGCACGTTCAGCCTAGCAAGCAGCCGGAACACTGAAGAGTTCGTTAACCCGGAACCTTCTGAAGCTACGGCCACTTCCCGTTCCAGGGCAGCCGTACTGTAGGCCCCCAGGAGCGGCTGCTTGCGCCCGTCTACGGAAACCGCCATGGCCCCCTCGCTGCCAGGGTGTACTGCAAGTGCATCCCTCAGAAGCGCCACTCCCCGGGAGGCATGAGGCATGTCGCAGGCCAGGACCAGCGTCCATGGAGCACCCGGACCGCCGGCCTTCAGCGCAGCCATTCCCGCCGCTATCGCAGCGGCCGGCCCCGCGAAGGGCGGGTCCTCCCGCGCCTGCAGAACGCCTTGCGGCAACGGCTCGTCCGGTGACCTTGGCCCCACAACGACTACCGCTGAGGCACCCCGGACTGCCTTAAGGGCATGCGAAAGGAGCGTGGCGCCGTCGTACATCAGCGATGGCTTGGGCACGCCACCGAGGCGGGTGGCCCGGCCACCCGCCAGAATGACGGCGTTGAACTCCATCCGCCCAGATTACCCGGGCATCCGGGGCTCAGCAGAAATCGATCAGGCAGCGGATTCCGGCAAAAGGAACGGGTCCCAGTCCGGCGCAGGTTTCTCGAGTTCTTTGATCTGCCACATGGTTCCCTGGGGCACGCCTGGCTTGAAACGGAGTTTCCAACCCATTTCAGCCAACGTATGGTCGCTCTTGGCGTTGTTGCATTTCAAGCACGCCGCAACCAGGTTTTCCCAGGAATCCGCGCCGCCCCTGGATTTGGGGTGGACGTGGTCTATGGTGTGGGCTGTTTTCCCGCAGTAGGCGCAGCGGTGACCGTCGCGGCGAAGCACTCCGCGGCGACTCACGGCTGTAATCCTGTTGTATCTGGGGCGGATGTAGCGGTTAAGGAGGATCACGGATGGTCGTCCGAGAATCTCCTGTGGCCCGACGACAGGCTCGTCGCCTTCGGCCACTACGCTTGCTTTCCCAGTCAGCACAAGGACCAGCGCCCGGCGGAATGTTATTACCGCCAGCGGTTCATATCCAGCATTCAGAACGAGTGTGCGCATGCACGTACCTCTTCACGGCCGCACCCGTCAGGGGCACGAGGGCCGGCTGCCCTCTGCTTGTACGGGCTGTGGATCGACACCATAAGGGTAAGCACTTGTATGCCGTATCAACGAATTTTTCTGTCGTTTCGCTCACAGTGTCGGCAAGTGTTCATGCGTGGTTAAAGCAGAACACCCCGCCGGCATCAGCCTGCGGGGTGTTTCTGAAAGTGTTGAATCAGCCGTTGACTCGAATGAAAACCGGGCCGGAGCCGACGTTTACGCTGAACAGTGCCGTGGTGGATCCGTTCCATCCACCGTGGACTGCCATGCCGTTGCCGACGTAAACAGCGATGTGAGCCTGTCCGGCCAAACCACCATTGGCGTAGTAGGCGAGGTCACCGGGCTGCGCTTCTGCTGCACTGACCGTACGGCCGAGGGAGAGGTAGCCGGCCGGCCAGTCGTGGAAGTTGATGCCGACGGCGGCCAGGGAGTTGGTCACCAGCATGGTGCAGTCCTGGGTTACGCCGAGCTGGGCGTAGGCGGCGGCGGCAATTGCTGCGCCGAGGCCGCTGGAGGCTGCGGGGGCTTTGGCTGCCGGGGCTGCGGTGTTGACGGCAAGAGTCGCGTTGCCGGCGGTCGCCGTGCTCTCCGCTGCCTTAGTGGTTTCAACCTTGGCAGCTGCCTTCTTCACCACGGGAGCCGGGGCTTCCACCGTGGTAACCACGGGGCGCTCGTAAGAAATGGCAACCGTGGAATCCGCGGCGATGGTGGACTGGACTACCGACTGAACGTCCAGCGCTGTGGTGGACGTGGATTCGCGGTCCACGTTGGTGTCCGCAGCGTTGGCGGCTACGGAACCGGTCAGAACCAGGCCCGAAGCTGCGGCAATAACTGCAGCCTGGCGGCCAACGCCACCGGCGTTGTCGCTGACGGCCTTGGCAATGACGGCAAGCGAGCTGGTCTTGGGAGCCTCAGCGCGATGCCGTGCAACCTTGTGTGCACTGGTCATGATTTTCTCTTTTCGTATCCGCGTGCAGTTGGGGTACACGCGGCTGATCGGTGCGCCAGCACTTGGGGGGCATGCTGGCGAACCTCGAACCGGATAGTTTCTAGCGGAGGGTGAAGAAGGAGGACGTGCCCGTGGAGGCCGCCGAGTGCAGGAGCGTGCCCTGGCTGGGGTTCAAAGCGCTGATCATCATGCCGTTGCCGACGTAGATTCCCACGTGGGCTCCGCCGTTCTGCATGACCAGGTCACCGGGGGCAGGCGTGCTGGTGGGCTTCATCGCCGTCCAGGCGTTGACGCGGGGGATGCTGATGCCGGCCTGGGCGTAGACCCACTGCGTGAAGCCGGAGCAATCCCAGCCGTTGGGTGTGGTGCCGCCCCAAACGTACGGGTGGCCGATGCCGGTGTAAGCGATGGCAGCGAGGCCGGAAGCTGCGGCGCTTGCTGCAGAATCCTTGGCTTCGGAGGACTTCGCTGTAACAGCGCCTGCGGTTTCCTGCGTGCCGTTAGCCGTGGACCGCTGGGTGGTCTGCGATGCACGCTGGACAACCTTGGGGGCTTCCTTGGTAGCCACGACGGGGCTCTCAAAGGAAACGGTGGCTGTGGGCTCCGCGGTGACGACGGCGGTGGTGACCATCTGCTGGGTGCTGGAGGCTTCCGACTTGGAGACGTCGGTGTCGGCTGCCTGTGCGGGCAAACCAACGCTGAGGACGAGGCCTGAGGCTGCTGCCAGAACGACGGCCTGACGGCCAACGGTACCGGCGTTTGATGAAACAGCCTTGGACAGAGTGTTCAAGGGGTTCGTACGAACCGATTCAGCGCGGTGGCGCGCAGGGGTAGTGCGTGATGACACGTAGGTAGCCTCTCCCAATGCCTGCGAGGTGAGCTGTCGGATTCGGATGGGAGTCATCCGGCCGCGCTGCTTCAAGGAAGCTTTGCGACTTAACCCCAAGGCCTTCTTTCGAAGACCAGAAGTGGTTCCCCCGCCCCTGCCAGACGATTTATGCGAACGGACCTTGAGCGGTGGCAGAGCTAGGCAATCCACTCAAGTGCACCGGCCCCCTAAAAAGCCGATGCGCTTTGTACGGTACAACAGTTGGACGCGAATGTCACATTCAGGTCACGGGGTGTGTCACGAATGCGAGAGACAACCATCAACTGGCTTAGAGCCAGCCCATGGGATCGACAACTTCGCCGTTGACCTGGACCTCAAAGTGGAGGTGGCAGCCGGTGGAAGCGCCCGTGGTGCCGCTCAGCGCGACGGTATCGCCACGGCTGACAGTCTGGCCCACCTTGACGGTGAAGGACGACAGGTGGTTGTACGTGGTCTCCAGGCCGTTGCCGTGGTCTACCACCACGCGGTTGCCTCCGCCGTACTCGTGCCATCCCGCAAAGGTGACTTTTCCGCTGGCGGCTGCATGGACGGCCGTGCCGCACTGGGCAACGAAGTCCTGGCCACGGTGGAAGTCCCCGGCACCGCCGGTGAGGGGGCTGACGCGGTAGCCAAAGGGTGAAGCCGTGGTCAGCGTGTCAAGGGGGCTGGCCATGGTGCCTGCCGATGATGCCCGCTGAATGCTGCCCGCGGACTGCGCGCTGAGCAGCTGCTTCAGCTTGCCGTCGGGATCTGCGGCAGTAGCCACCGCGGCACGGCTGAAGTCGATTTTGGCCGATGCAGCCGCGGAAACCTCGGGCTGGCTGCCACCGGTGACCGCAAGAGCGGATTCGGTCTGGCCCAGTTCAGAAGTGGCCATAACGGGGCTCGTGGCCGGCAGACCGACAGTCAGGGCGAGCCCGGTGGCGGCAAGCGCAACTCCGGCCTTCTGCCCTACACCACTGGCTGCGGCGAAGTCGGCTACCTGGCGCAACGGGCTCTTACGGCGGCGCACCTGGCGTTCGGTGTCGCGTGGCCGGATCTCCGATACGACGCGGGCTGGCCGCAGCTCAGCAGCGGGGCCGGACGCGCGGCGGCGGCCCCTGACGTTCTGCGATGTCAAACTCTGTTCCTCTCTAAAAAGCCTGCGAAGTTAGCTGTCGGATTCGGGTCAGAGAGTTCAAAGACCCGGTCCGCACGAGGCGCTCACGACACACAGGTATCCCAGGAGGGACTAGCGTAAGTGGGCACTTCTGCTGCGGACTTCACCCCAAGGCTGCTTCTTTAGACAGCCGCTTGTGGTTCCCCCGCCTCTGCCAGTGGTGGATGACACACCTGATCCGCTGGCAGAGCTCGGCTCCGGATCAGGTAACGCTTTGGTATCGGCGCTAGTAGATAACTATAGGGGATTAAAGCCCTTAGTAATAAATTCGTTATCAACAGAAACGCGGATGTACTGAGAGGCCCTTATCATCATTTGCGGAAAACCGCAGGTCACACGCGCGCCAAGGGCGCAAAAGTGAGATATGCCACGACGCGGCAGTAGGGGTAAGCCGGAAACCCGTCAGCCGACAGAGACGAAGACGTGGGCAGCTACCTCGGGAGGCAGCTCCAAAGCACCTTCGATGCCGGGAACCCGCACGGAGATGTACTCCCCCACGCGTTCCAGCGAAACCGAGGCGCCGGGCCGGATTCCGCCTTCATCCAATTGGGTGAGGAGTTCAGGTTCCACCTGGATGGGTTCCGCCAGGCGGGTGACCGCCACGCGGGAATCGGTGGCATAGCCTTCCATGGCCTGCAGCAGGTTGACGTCCAGCCGGGGAAACGCCTGGCTGGCAAGGCCACCGAGGGCTTCCAGTCCCGGGATGGGGTTGCCGTAAGGAGATTCAGTGGGGTGCTCCAGGAGTTCATACAGCCGGCGCTCCACCCGCTCGCTCATCACGTGCTCCCAGCGACACGCTTCATCGTGGACATAGGCCCAGTCCAGTCCGATCACGTCAGCCAGCAGGCGCTCGGCAAGGCGGTGCTTACGCATGACCTCGGTGGCGCGCTTCCGCCCAACCTCAGTCAATTCCAGGTGTCGATCGTTCGAGACGATCACCAGGCCGTCGCGTTCCATGCGTCCGATGGTCTGCGAGACTGTGGGGCCGGAGTGGCGCAGGCGCTCGGCGATGCGGGCCCTGAGTGCCACAATGTTCTCTTCTTCAAGCTCCAAAATGGTCCGAAGATACATCTCAGTGGTATCGATCAGATCCGTCATCCAGCTCAGCTCTCCTCGAACGCAGTTCCTTGCGTAATCTCCACCGTACAGCGTCCTCTGCCGGGGAGGCCGGTGTGCACCGCCGCCCCATGAACGCCAACCCCCAGCCTAGCTTATTTGGAATTACTCTGGATAATTCCGGTCGCATATGGTTCGTATCCTGAGCGGAGACGTTCCACGTAGCGGACTATGAAGGCCGCAGGTTCCTGCGCGCGGGCCGTGTCAGGCAGAATTGGGGTGTCGAAGGGGCAGTTGATGCCCCATGCCACCTCCCATCTCTAGCCGACACCCATTGGAGCGCCACGTGAGCGACAACAGCATCACCATTCCCGCCGATCTCCTGCCCAAGGACGGACGCTTCGGCGCTGGACCGTCCAAGGTTCGCCCGGAACAGATCGAGGCGCTGTCTGCAGCATCGTCCACTATTCTCGGCACTTCCCACCGCCAGGCTCCCGTCAAGAACCTGGTGGGTTCGGTCCGTGAAGGACTCAGCGAGTTCTTCCGTGCTCCCGAAGGCTACGAGGTAGTCCTGGGCGTCGGGGGATCCACCGCTTTCTGGGACGTCGCCGCATTCGGCCTGGTGGAAAAAAAGGCACAGCACCTTTCCTTCGGCGAGTTTGGTTCGAAGTTTGCCGCCGCCACCAACAAGGCACCGTTCCTGGACGCGTCCTCCATCATCAAAGCCGAGCCCGGCACCCGCCCGGTGGCGCAGGCCGAAGCCGGTGTTGACGTTTACGCCTGGCCCCAGAACGAAACGTCAACTGGCGTCGCCGCTCCCGTGAAGCGGGTCCAGGGTGCTGACGAAGGCTCCCTCGTCCTGGTGGACGCCACCTCAGCGGCCGGTGGCCTGGACGTGGACGTTGCGGAGTCGGACGTCTACTACTTCGCTCCGCAGAAGAACTTCGCCTCCGATGGCGGCCTGTGGCTTGGCCTCTTCTCCCCTGCCGCGCTGGAACGCGCTGCACGCGTCAAGGCAAGTGGCCGCTGGATTCCGGACTTCCTGGATCTGCAGACCGCAATCGACAACTCCAAACTGAACCAGACGTACAACACGCCTTCGCTGTCCACGCTGGTAACGCTGGACGCCCAGGTGCAGTGGCTCAACAGCAATGGCGGGCTGGACTTCGCGAGCAAGCGCACGGCAGACTCCGCCAACCGGATCTACTCCTGGGCTGAGGCTTCGGAGTACGCAACGCCGTTCGTTGCCAAGGCCGAGGACCGCTCCAACGTCATTGCCACCATTGACTTTGATGACTCCATTGACGCCGCGGCCATCGCAAAGGTCCTGCGCGCCAACGGTGTGGTGGATACCGAGCCTTACCGCAAGCTTGGCCGTAACCAACTGCGCATCGCAACGTTTGTGGCCATCGAGCCGGACGACGTTTCCGCTCTGCTTGCCAGCATCGACTACGTGGTGGGCGAACTGAAGAAGTAGCGCCGGGCGCGGCTTCCGCGCGTGGTTTGGGTCGGCGTCGTTCGGGTATTTCTCCGAACGGCGCCGACGCCGTTTAAGCTGCGTGGCGGATTACGACGCCGGCCGCCGGACCGATGCAACCGGAGGGCTGCTACTTAGCCCCGGCCTGGTCAGCGTCATCGCTTTCATCGGCTTCTTCATCATCCTCTGACCCAGCGGGCTCGGTGGCCTCGTCTTCGGCGGCCTGCACGGACTCTTCCGTGACGTCCCCGACCGTCTCCTCCACCAAAGGTGTTTCATCCTCGGGACGGACTCGCTTGGCCCACGGCACCCATTCCGGGGCCAGGATGGATTCTTCGGACGGGAGCAGGCCGAGCTCGCTCACTGTCACGATTTTGGAGCGTGAATTGCGCGTCACCACGGCGTACCACTGCCAGCCGCCGTAGCCGGCAAGCCTGGACTCGAAGAGATGGGTGACCACGCGATCACCCTCCGATTTGGCACCGAGGTGCGCCCCGACTTCGCCCGGGTTGGCGATGCCTTCAACTGCTTCCCTGGCAACATCGACGGCGGCCGCGAGGAAGGCGTCCGGCTTACCGGTGCGCCACACGGGCAAGCCGGCGCGCGACTTGGCCGCCACCGGCTTCCGCGCGGGGATTCCCCCGTTTTCAGGAGCCTGGGCAGCGTCAGGGCCAGCCTGCGCGTCCCTTCCGGCCTTTGTGTCCTGTGCGGATTCCGATGTCATGGTCCTAGGCTTCCAGCTCGTCGGCAACCTTGCGCAGCGCCATGCTGATGGCCTTGGCCTTGTTTCCGTCGGGGTACTTGCCGGAGGACAGCGAACCGGAGAGGTTATCCAGTACGGTCACCAGGTCCTGCACCATGGGTGCCAGGTCCTTGGCGTTCATGCGCTTGGCTTTGGCGATGGACGGCGTCTTTTCCAGGACACGCAACCCCAGCGCCTGGGCTCCGCGGCGGCCATCGGCCACGCCGAACTCCACGCGGGTCCCAGCTTTGAGCTCCGTTACTCCTGCGGGCAGGGACGTTTTGGGCAGGAATACTTCCTGGCCGTCCTCAGCCGCGAGGAATCCGAAGCCTTTTTCCTTGTCATACCACTTGACCTTGCCGGTAGGCACGTAATCAACCTTCTTCGTTCTTGCTGTGGGAGACACGTCGGGCCGGTCACCGCATCCGCAGGGTTCTGCGGGATCGAGAGTGACAGCCCGGTCCGTGTTGGTCTGTTCCTTCAAGGTTATCCTGCCGGACCCCCTATTCCCGCTTTGTCGCCACCACGCAGTACCCGAAGCACACCAGCGGCCAGCCGTGCATCCCCTTCGGGTGCTGCTGCTAGCGTTGTGGGCATGACTTCCCCGGGTTACCGCCGCCCCCTCATGATCATTGCCGCCGTCATCGCCGCCATGTCGTTGGCCGCAGTTGCGGCGGTCATGGTGGTTGCCCTCAGCGGCGGCGCAACGCCGGCCTGGGTTACCTCCACAGCTCTCTACGGCCTGCCCGTCGCCTTCATGCTCGCGGCAATCCTGGTGCTGGACGCCATCCGCCAGCGCCGCCGGCAGTAACCACCCGCCCCACGGACAGGCACGAGCGGCCGCGGGGCGGTAACGTTGGATTGATGTCCCTTATTCGCGCGCTCAGCAAGGAACTGGAAGCGCGCAGCGACAATTCGCTGCGGGCTTTGTTTGCCGCGCGACCGGACCTCATCTCCCCCATGGCACCGGACTTTGCAGCTTTGGCTGCCCGGGCGAGCGCCCGCGTCAGTGTCCAGCGGGCCCTGGAACGCCTGAACAAGCCGGAAATGCAGGTCCTGGAGACACTCCATCTGTGTACCAATGCGGATACCGGCCACAGCATTTCTGCGGCCGGGCTGAAGAAGGTCATTGCAGGATCCACCCTGTCGGCGTTGGACCCGATCCTGGCCAAGCTGCAGGAATTGGCGCTGATACACCGGGCTGATCCACCCGCGGGTTCCCCCGCTACGTCGTCCCGTCAGCGCTTTTACCTTCCAGTGGGCAGCCTCAAGGACGTCATCGGCATCTACCCGGCCGGCCTCGGCAGGAGCTATACGGAACTGGTCAGGCTGCAGCCGGCCTTCGCCCAGCGGGTAGTACAACTGGTGGCTGAACTCCATCAGAGCGGCGCCGGCATCCACCCCGCCAGCACGCCGATGGATGCCGCCTTGGCACTCCAACGCTGGACGTCCACTCCCGAAAACCTGCGCACCATCCTGGCCTCGGCACCGGAACGGACCATTGGACTGCTGGATAAGTTCGGCAGCTGGGCCATGGGCGCAGTACCCCAAGCCCAGCGGCGGGCGTCCGTCACCCACGAGAGCAACGACGTCGGACCCATCGACTGGCTGCTGGCGCGCGGCCTGCTGGTTCCCCTGGACGCCGGCCATGTTGAACTGCCACACAGCGTGGGGCTCGCCCTGCGTGGCGGCGCAATAGTGGATGACTTCACGCTGGCCCCACCCGTTCCTGAGCTCGGACACACGAGTGCCGCCCTGCGCCGCAACGCCGCCATGGGCGCCATTGCCGAGATCCTGCGACTGACCGGTGAGCTGCTGTTCGCGGTGCGGGAACAGCCCCTCGCTACGCTCAGGAGCGGCGGCGTAGGCGTGCGCGAGCTGCGGCGCCTGGCCGAATCCATCCGTTTGGGCGCGCATGAGACGGCTGTCCTCCTTGAGCTGTGTGCCATGGCAGGGCTGTTGCGCCTGGACGTCGACAACTCCACCTGGGTGCAGCCGCCGTCTCTTGAATGGCTCACCCTGCCCCGGCAGGAGCAGTGGCTGTGGCTGGTCAATGCGTGGCTGGCCAGCGAGCGCGCGCCGTCTCTGGTGGGCCAGCCGCTGACGGGGCCGGCGTCGTCGGCCGCGCACCAGGGTGCCGCCGGTACCACCATCAACGCGTTGTCCGCCGAGGCGCAGAGGCCCGATGCCCCTGTGGTCCGCCGGAGGGTCCTGGAAATCCTGAACGAGCTGACGGTGGAAGCCGCCGCCCCGGACGGCAAAGCACCGGTCCTGGACGCCCGGGCCGTCCTGCAGCGGGCCGAATGGGCACAGCCGCGGATGTCGCGCCGATTCAGTTCACTGGTCCGCGGCATCCTCGAGGAAGCCACGCTTCTGGGCCTGATGGGCTCCGGTGCCCTGACCCAATTGGGTTCGGCCATTGCCGATGCGCAGCCTGATCAAGCCATCACCATCCTGGGTGAGCATTTGCCCGCCGCTGTGAACCACATCCTGCTGCAGGCCGACCTCACGGCAGTGGCGCCCGGGTACTTGGCGCCGGAACTCAGCGAAACGCTGCTCCTGATGGCCGACGCCGAAGGCCAGGGCCCAGCCTCGATCTACCGGTTCTCAGCCGGCACCATCCGCAGGGCGCTCGACGCCGGACAGGATGCGGAGTCGCTGTTGGCGTTCCTCCGTGAGCATTCCGCTACGGACGTGCCCCAGCCCTTGGCCTACCTCATCCAGGACACCTCGTCCCGGCATGGCCGGCTCCGGATCAGCACGAGTGCCAGCTACATCCAAAGTGATGACGAAACCGCCATCAGCGACCTCTTGAACGAGGCCCGTACGTCGGCTTTGAGCCTGGTGCGCATCGCGCCCACCGTGCTGACCTCTTCGGCCAGCCCCCGCGAAACTGCGCGCGTCCTGCGTGAGCTGGGACTGTCGCCTGCCGTACAGGAGGCCGAGCCCGCCGTCGTGCGTTTCAAGCGGACCACAGCCGCCCCGGGGAGCGCCCGCCCGGTATATACCGCGCCGCGGACGGCTCCGCCGGACGACGACGTCGAGGCACAGCTTTCAGTCTTGCGGCAGCACCGCGGCGTCCCGGCCGAAGCGACGGGCGAAGCGTCAACGCAACTGGGCCTTGAGACGCTGCAAACGGCGATCCGGCTCAAACAGGCCGTCACCATGAATGTGGTGGATAGCCTGGGGAATTCCAATACTGAAACTGTTGTTCCTGTATCCGTGTCCGGTGGACGCGTCAGGGTATTCGATCCCGCCAAGGATACCGAGCGGGTGTTGTCGATTCACAGGATCATCGATGTGGAACCCGCAGGAGAAGTGAGGATTCAACAGTGACCGACGGTCCGCTGATCGTACAAAGTGACAAAACCATCCTGCTGGAAGTCGACCACGAGCTCGCCACAGAAGCACGGCATGCCATCGCTGCGTTCGCGGAACTGGAACGCGCTCCGGAACACATGCACAGCTACCGGCTGACCCCGTTGGGGCTCTGGAATGCCCGGGCCGCAGGGCTGGATGCCGAGCAGGTGCTGGACACCTTGCTGAAGTACTCCCGCTTTCCGGTGCCGCACGCCCTGCTGATCGACATCGAAGAAACAATGTCCCGCTATGGCCGCCTGCGGCTTGAGAAGGATCCCAAGCACGGACTGGTGATGCGGACCGACGACTACCCCGTGCTGGAGGAGGTCATCCGCGCCAAGAAAATCGCCCCGCTGCTGGGGCCCCGGATCGATGGCGAAACCGTGGTGGTCCATTCCTCCCAGCGCGGGCAGCTGAAACAGTTGCTCCTGAAATTGGGGTGGCCGGCCGAAGACTTGGCCGGTTACGTCGACGGGCAGCCGCACCTGATCATGCTGGACGAAAGCGGCTGGCAGTTGCGTCCCTACCAAAAACTGGCCACGGAGAACTTCTGGGCCGGCGGCAGCGGGGTCGTCGTGCTTCCCTGCGGCGCCGGCAAGACGCTGGTGGGTGCGGCAGCCATGGCCACGTCCTCCACCACCACCCTGATCCTGGTCACCAATACCGTCTCTGCGCGGCAGTGGAAGGACGAACTGCTCAAGCGGACATCGTTGAGCGAGGACGAGATTGGCGAATACTCCGGAGCCGTCAAGGAAGTCCGGCCCGTCACCATTGCCACGTACCAGGTCCTGACCACCAAGCGGGGTGGGCTCTACCCGCACCTGGAACTCGTGGACGGACATGACTGGGGACTCATCATCTACGACGAAGTCCACCTTCTGCCCGCCCCGATCTTCCGGATGACCGCGGACCTGCAGGCCCGGCGTCGGCTCGGCCTTACGGCCACCTTGGTGCGGGAGGACGGCCGGGAAGGCGAAGTGTTCAGCCTGATCGGACCCAAGCGGTACGACGCACCGTGGAAGGACATCGAAGCACAGGGCTACATCGCTCCCGCGGACTGTGTGGAAGTCCGCGTGGACCTCCCCAGGGACGAGCGCGTTGCCTACGCCATGGCCGACGACGCCGACAAGTACCGGCTCTGTGCTACCTCCGAAACCAAAACACATTTGGTGGAGCAGTTGGTGGCCGTCCACAAGGGTGAGCAATTGCTGGTGATTGGCCAGTACATCGACCAGCTCGACGAGATCGCAGAGCGGCTGGACGCTCCCCTCATCAAGGGCGAAACCAGCGTCAAGGCACGGCAGAAACTCTTCGATGCCTTCCGCAAGGGCGAGATCCACACTCTGGTGGTGTCCAAGGTGGCCAACTTCTCCATCGACCTTCCCGAAGCCTCTGTGGCCATCCAGGTATCGGGCTCCTTCGGCTCACGCCAGGAGGAGGCCCAACGACTTGGACGGCTCCTGCGGCCCAAGAAGGACGGGCGTGCGGCCAGGTTCTATTCCCTGGTTGCCCGCGACACCTTGGACCAGGACTTTGCTGCCAAGCGCCAACGCTTCCTGGCCGAACAGGGTTACGCCTACCGGATCATGGATGCCAAGGATGTGGGTAAGGACGTCGAGCACGAACAGTAGGCCCGAACCCGCAACTTTTAACGTCAGGACCCTTGCAGTTAATGTCCAGCAACTTTACGATTCCTAGTGAAGCTCTCCGCCCTTTTGGTTGCCCCTGGTCCAGGCAATCCGGCGGCCAGCCGTCGGCGGTGGGGGAATCCCGCAGCCAGGGAGCCGACGGTTTGAAGGCCTAGATACTGTGCATCTTCATCAGAGGATTCCTCATGCGCAAAGTTCTCCTGGTCCTCTCCGCGATCGTCCTGCTGTCAGCACTGGCACAGCTGTTTTTCGCTGGATACTTCCACTTTCAGAACACCATCGAAGCCCAGCGTGAAGCGGGCGTTTTCCACGCAGTCAACGGACAGTATGTACTCCGCTATTCGGCTCTGCTGGCCGCCATCGTCGCCGCGATCGCCCGGGTGGGATCCCGGACAATCTGGCTGGCGGCAGGAATATTCCTGCTGACGTGGGTCCAATTGTTCATTTTCATCATTGGCGGCATGCTGACCGGTTCCTCGCCGGAATTCATCACACCGTCCGGCTCGTGGGTTGTCTCGATCCACCCCATCGTCGGTGTGCTGATGATCTTCATGTCCTACTGGCTGTTCAACCGCGCCCGGGCGGTGGCCCTGAATCCACAACCGCTGCCACCCAAGGCCGCATCCCCGGATGCTTCCGCCTCGCCCAGCACGGCCTGACCAAAGGCAGCTGTGAACACCTCGCAGCTGCTGGCGGTGGATCTGGTGCTGTCCGTCCTCGCGGCAGGCGGCTGGATCACCGCCGTTTGGTTGACCGTTGCGTCAACCGCTGGAATTCCCAGCGGGGATCCGTCCAGCAGCGCGGTGCCCTGGTTCCGTTCCCTTGACCTGGCATTGCTGCTGACAGGCATTGCCGTCGCAGCCACTGCGGCACGTTACGCCTTGCTTCCTGCTTTGGTGGCGGGCAGTTGGTGGTTTGCCAGCGAACGCACAACCATCAACCTGCCTCTGACCGCCATCCCCGCGGCTTGGGCCGCGATGGCCGGTGTTCCGTTCTTGCTGAGGAGGCGGAACACCGGCTTCAAACCTGCCGGAAGGGCCGGGGCACGCTCCGGACCATCCCGGGAGTGGGCTGTGTTGTCCCTCGTGGCTGCCGCGGCATCATCCCTGGCGTCCCTTGTGCTGGCCCTCGTGCTTGGACCGTTCCCCGCCCCGTGGACCCTTGCCGTGCTGCTGTTCATGGTGGCCGGGAGCGTGCTGCTCGCAAGGCTGGCACTGTTCGGTCGCGGGCCTGCCATGCGTGAGGGCGGCACGTCTCGCTTGGGCAGGCGTCCGACGGCGGCTGCCGCCGTCGCCGGGCTGATGGCCTGTACCGTCCTGGGCTCCGGAGTCTTTGCCTGGCTCGGGAGCCGGTCCGCCGACGGCGCGGTGATCAGCGCCGCCGTCGGGCATCACGACAGTACCAACGCCGCCACCACCATGGCGGATACAACCCCGGTGACCAGCCTGCTGGGCACCTCCCCCGCGGACGCCGTGGTCCGGCGGTATGAACTGACCGCCCGGGTAGAGCACGTAACGCTTCCGTCCGGCCAGACGACGGAAGCCTGGACGTTCGGCAGCGTCCCCGGCCCTGCGTTGGAGGCCCATCTGGGGGAAGTCCTGGAGGTGGAGCTTACAAACCGCGATGTCGCCGCCGGCGTCACGCTGCACTGGCATGGATACGACGTCCCCAACGCCATGGACGGGGTGGCGGGAGCGACGCAGGACGCCCTGATGCCGGGACAGTCCATGACCTACCGCTTTACCGCAGCGCAGTCCGGCACCTACTGGTACCACACGCACCAGGATTCGGCCGAGGGCGTCCGCAAGGGCCTCTACGGCACATTCGTCGTGCACGACCCCGCACTGCCCCGTGCTGACACGGACATAGTGGTGGCCGGACACGACCTCAGCGGTCTGGGGTTGCTGGGCTCCTCAGACCGCCGCAGTCCACACGCAGCCGCACCCGGCTCGAGCGTGCGGATGCGTCTGATAAACACCGATTCCCTGCCGCAGCGTTACGTGGTGGAGGGCACCCCCTTCAAGGCCGTCGCGGTGGACGGAACGGAAGTGAACCAGCCGGGCGACGTTTCGGGCAAACTGGTGCGCCTTGGTGCCGGAGGGCGCGTGGACATCGCTTTCACCATGCCCGGAACGCTGGTGACGCTACGCTCCGATGCCGCGGCCAGCGCCGTCGTCGTGGTGGTCCCATCAGGGCATGACGCCCCGGAAGCTTCGGCTGGTGTGCCGGAGAAAGCGCCCGCCGGCGTGTTCGCCACAACCCCCGTGCTCGACCTGTTGGACTATGGCAAACCCATGGTGGGGACCCGTGCCGGCCAGCCGCTTCCGCAAGCAACGACGATCACGCGCGAGGAGGTGCTGGTGCTGGACCGGCAGTTCCGTTTTGTGGACGGTGTTCCGCGTTATGCCTTCACCGTCAACGGTGCTGCATACCCTCTGGTCCCGTCCATCGACGTGGCTGAAGGCGACACCGTCAAAGTCACGGTAGTGAACCGCACCGCCGAACCTCATCCCATGCATCCCCACGGACACCACGTGCAGGTGCTGAGCAGGAACGGAACGGCTCCCGGAGGATCGCCCTTGGTCCTGGACACTGTGGACGTGTTGCCCGGCGAAGTATGGGAACTGCTGCTTCACGCCGACAATCCCGGTATCTGGATGGATCATTGCCACAACCTGGATCATGCGGCCGAAGGAATGATGATGCTGCTCAAATACCAGGGCGTGTCATCGCCCTTCGTTCACGGCGGCCATGCCCACAACAAGCCGGAATGACCCGGACAGAACAGGGTTGTGGTGCCCCGGTACTGCAGGGTGCTTGGGTTCCTAGGCGACCATTCGACTGGCTGCCGGGATCTTGACGTGGTCCACCACGGCCCAGCCATCCTCGTCGCGGAGTTGGGCACTGGCAAAGCGTTCCGCCGCGGCCAGGTCAAGGAAATCCTCGCGTCGGATATGGCCGGTGTCAGTATCCAGGTACGTCACATGGAACTCGACATCGACGTGGAGGTGCTGGTGAATGCTTGCGGGAGCTGCTGTGTTTGCCATGTTTTAAGTGTGGAACGGGGCACCGACATTATTGGAAGCATCCGCGGGCGTGTTCGTATTTAGGAGCTCGGTACCGGTCTGGTCAGGTACTGCGCTGATACCTCGCGCACCGTGTCGCTGAGCACGTCCAGGACCCGCGACGCGGTCTTCCATCGCTGCCAGTAGAGCGGCACGTCGAAGGGCCGTTCCGGGGCCAGTTCGATCAGCCGGCCTTCCGCGATGTCCGGTCCGCACTGGACCTCCGGAATCAATCCCCAGCCAAGGCCCAAACGGATCGCGTCGCCGAAGTCCTGCGAGGCCGGGACGTAGTGGCGGGGCCCTTTTCGTTCCGGAGCACTTGCCCGGTCATCGCCTGGCCACGACTGCACGAAGGCCCACTGGTACGTGTCCTTGCGGTCGAAGTCAACGGTGGGTGCTGCGTTGAGCGTTGATTTCTCCAGGCCGTCCGGGAACTCCGGAAACCACCGTTCCATGTAGCCGGGTGCTGCCACTGCCCGGTACCGCATGACGCCCAGGCTTTCCACGCGGCAGCCCTGCACAGGCTCGGGCGTCGCGGTGACAGCCGCCATCACCGTCCCGGAGCGCAGCAGCGACGTGGAATGTTGTTCGTCGTCCCGGTGGAGTTCGAAGGTGACATTAAGGTCGCCGGGAACGCGGGCCAGCGCTTGCAGGAACCACACCGCCAACGAATCCGCGTTGACCACGATCGGCACGGCCAGCTGCGCCGCGTCTGCACCCAAACCGAGTTCCCTCCCTGCGTCGGCCTCAAGCTGCGCGATTTGTCGGGCCAAACGCAGAACAACTTCACCGGCCGTCGTTGCCCTGGCGGGGTTACTGCGCTGCAGCAGCACCTGGCCTGCCGATTGTTCCAACGCTTTGAGCCTCTGCGACACCGCCGACGGCGTGATGTGAAGCAGCTGTGCCGCTGCATCCAGCGTGCCCTCGGAAAGCACCGTGGCGAACGTCAACAATTGCTCGGAAGGAAACTGAGGCATAAGAACATCTTATGTGGCATCAAAATCTTTAGCTGGTCTAAAGGAATCGCCGACCGTAGTTTCAAAAGGTGACCTACATCGACTTCTTCCATTCCGCAGGCCTCGGCCTGGCCACGGGCCTGGCCCTGATCGTCGCCATCGGGGCCCAAAACGCCTTCGTGCTCCGGCAAGGAATCCGCGGCGAACACATCGTCCCCATAGTGATTGTCTGCGCGTTGTCCGACGCCGTATTGATCGCTGCCGGTGTCCTTGGCACCGGTGCCCTCCTGACGGCGGCGCCCACCGCCGTCGTCGTCCTCCGTTACGTTGGCGCGGCATTCCTGGTGACGTACGGCCTGATGGCCGCCCGCAGGGCCCTTCGGCCGCAAGCGCTGACTACCGCCGAAGGAACACGGAACGACGGCGGCGCCAAGCGCGGCATCGCCGCAGCTGTCACCACCGTCCTCGCCCTCACGTGGCTCAACCCCCACGTCTACCTGGACATTGCCCTTCTTGGCTCAATTGCCAGCGCCCAAGGCACCCAACTCCAGTGGTGGTTCGGCGCAGGGGCCATGCTGGGCAGCATCCTCTGGTTCTGCTCGCTGGGATTCGGCGCCCGTTTCCTCCGCGGCTTCTTTGCGCGGCCCTCGTCGTGGCGATTCCTGGATGGTGGCATCGCAGTGACCATGGTGGCGCTCGGGACGGGGTTGGTGCTGGGCGCTTGAGGCTTCAGGGACTCCGCGCAGGCGCCGTAGTCCGGGCGCGCAGGCGCCATGGTCCGGCCGCGCAGTCCGCTCACATGCAGCATCCAGACAACTCCCAGTTTCTGGGAGCATCATGGATGTCATGAAAAAGAACGGCCCCGAAGCCAAGCTCCTTGTCGTCGATGACGAACCCAACATCCGCGAGCTGCTCTCCACGTCCCTGCGCTTTGCAGGTTTCGAGGTCGTGGCCGCATCCAATGGTCGCGAAGCCCTCGCGGCAGCGGACCTTCATGCTCCTGACCTCGCAGTCCTGGACGTCATGCTCCCGGATATGGACGGCTTCACGGTGACGCGCCGCCTCCGTGCCGCAGGCAAGCACTTCCCCGTGCTGTTCCTCACCGCGAAGGACGACACCGAGGACAAAGTCACCGGTTTGACCGTCGGCGGGGACGACTACGTCACCAAGCCCTTCAGCCTGGACGAAGTGGTGGCGCGCATCCGCGCCGTTCTCCGCCGCACCCAACCGCTGGAAGATGACGACGCCGTGATCCGCGTCGACGATCTTGAACTCGACGACGACGCCCACGAGGTCCGCCGCGGCGGTACCGTCATTGAGTTGTCCCCCACCGAGTTCAAGCTCTTGCGCTACCTCATGCTGAACCCCAACCGCGTGCTTTCCAAAGCCCAGATCCTGGACCACGTCTGGGAGTACGACTTCAACGGTGATGCCTCGATCGTTGAGTCCTACATTTCCTACCTGCGCCGCAAAGTGGACATCGATCCTGATGCCGCAGCCCTGATTCAGACCAAGCGCGGCGTGGGCTACGTGCTGCGAACGGCAGAGAAGCGCTGACCTTGCTGCAACGCTGGAAATCGGCGTCCCTGAGGTCCCAGCTCGTCGCCATCATCATGGGCCTGCTCCTGCTGGCCCTGGTGGCGACAGGCTCGGGCACCCTGACGCTGGTCAAGAGCTACCTGCAAGGCCAGGTAGATGACAAACTCAAGGCCGCTGTTGCCTTGGCCCAGGACCAGCAGTCCTTCGACAAGCTGTCCCAGCCCAACCCCACTACACCTAATGACTCCGCCGTCCCCACGGACTACTCACTGACCCTGTACGTGCCAGGCCTGGATCCGTATCCCTTTGGGGGCAGCCAGAGTGACCGGCCCGCGATCGCCAACATCAGCTCAGCGGAAGCGAAGCAGCGCGGAAACGCCCCGTTCCAAGTCAAGGGCACAGCAGGCACCAACTGGCGCGTCGTGGCAGTGGGTGTTGTTGCCAACGGGCAAAACGGCGTAGTCATCATCGGACTGCCGCTGACGCCCGTGGACAAAGTCATGGAGCATGCCGTCCTGGTGGTGGTTGGCGTCGGACTCCTCACCATGGTGTTGACGTTCTTTATTGCCACCTGGACCGTGGCCCGCTCCTTCCGACCCTTGGCCAAGGTGGAAAAGACCGCTGCTGCCATCGCCGCCGGCGACCTCTCCCGCCGTGTGGAAATCGACAACCCCCACACCGAAGTGGGCCGGCTGGGTGGCTCCTTGAACGCCATGCTCGCGCACATCGAAGCCTCCTTTGCTGCGCGCGCGGCATCCGAGGGGCGCATGCGCCGCTTTGCTGCCGACGCTTCCCACGAACTGCGGACACCGCTGGTAACCATTCGCGGCTTCTCGGAGCTGTACCGGCACGGCGCCCTCACCTCTGAAGAGGACATTGCAATGGCCATGGGCAGGATCGAAAGCGAGGCCAAACGGATGGGCTCCATGGTGGAGGACCTGCTGATGCTGGCCCGCCTGGATGAGCAGCGCCCGCTGCAACTCAAACCCGTGGACCTCCAGCTCCTCGCCCACGACGCCATGGTGGACACCAAAGCCTCCTCCGGCGACCGCGCCATCACCCTTACCGGGTTGGACGACACGACTCCAACCGCTGCTCCCGTCCAAGGCGATGAAGCCAAGCTGCGGCAGGTCATCGGCAACCTGGTGGGCAATGCGCTGCGGTACACACCGGAAGGAAGTCCCATTGAACTCGCAGTCGGTGTTCGCAACACACCTGCGGGTTCAGTCTCAGTGATCGAGATCCGTGATCACGGTCCCGGCATTCCGGAGGCGGAAACCAACAAGATCTTCGAACGCTTTTATCGGGCGGATACTTCGCGGACCCGCGAAACGGGCGGCAGTGGCCTGGGCTTGGCGATCGTTGCGGCCATTGTGGGCTCCCACGGCGGTACGGTCCGGGTTTCAGAGACCGACGGCGGCGGCGCAACGTTGGTGGTCAGCCTTCCGTTCCACGACGAACCTGCGGAGCTTGTAGCCACATAGCGGCGTTCTCCACATAGGGACGTTCTCCACATAGCAACGTTCTCCACATAGCGGCGAAACTCTGTTTCCCGGTTCAAGGCGGCTGCCTAGGCTCAATGTTGTGGCCCACGCTTCCCGCCGCGAACCGCGGAACATCTTCGTCGAAAGGCATCACCCATGAGCGTCATCTCCGTCGACACCGAGTTGCTTCAACTCAAGTCAGCCAGTGTCAAAGGAACCGTTGATCGCATCAGTTCAGATGTACTGGCCATGACCCGGGGCCTGGAGGAACTTCAGGCAACCTGGCGCGGATCGGCTGCCACCAACTTCCAGGCACTCGTTGTGGAGTGGTCCCTCACGCAGAGCAAGGTTGAGGCCTCGCTCGCCTCCATCACCATGGCCCTGTCCTCGGCCGCCACCAGCTATCTGGAGGTGGAACAGGGTAACACCCAGCGCTTCATGTACTAGGCGTCACCTCACCCTGAGCTCACACCATGAACTCCTGCAGGGCCGGCTACTTTCCCCCTGTGCATCCGGTCCTGCAGGTCATGGGCTCATGGGCATTGTTGAACCCGCGTCTGATCCATTGGTGCAGGTTCCCCGCGCCAGCTCAGGGATCTTGCCAGCTCAGGGATCCTGCGCCAGCTCAAGTCTCTTGCACCAGCTCAAGTCTCTTGCACCAGCTCAGGGATCCTGGGTCAGCTCTGGTTTTCCAGCGTCCCTTGATGAAACCGCAGACGCCATTGGCCCCGGTCCAGCATCCAGACTGAACTGCGGAGAGCTGAGCCAGTGTGCGCCAGGCTGCGGTAGTTCAAGAGAATGGTATTGTCGCTGAGCCTGTCGGCGCTGAGCAGCTCCAGATCGGTGGGTTCACCAGGGTCTTCCTCAAGGGCCATCATCATGGCGTCCCTGGTCCAGAATCGGCCCGAGCTGCCGATCTCCGCAAAATCGGGGTGAAGCAGTACGCCAATCCTGCCAATGTCCGCCCGCACATCCGGGCGAAGCAGTTCGCGTTCCAGGGCGAGCACCGTGTCCTCGGCGGATAGCTCCTGGGTGGAGGCTTCATCCTCCAGTTCACTGAAAAGATCGGCCTGGCCGAAGATGCCCGACTCTCCAAACAGTGTGGGTTCGAAAGGTGCCCGGGCACTCCAATCGACCTTCGCAGCGCCGGAGCCTGCCTTGCCCGACGATGCAGGGCCTGCACCGGCCCGGGCGGCTAGTGGCTCGGAGTTTCGCGGAAGCGTCTGAGTGACTGCCTGCGACTCGCTATCAGCCCTCGCCTGGCCAGCACCCCGGTCGGAACCGCGGCCCGCGCCTCGGCCCGGCTCCGGGGCTACCCCTCCGGCTCCGGGGAACCCAGGCCCTTCCCGGTGCGCGACGCCCTGCTGGAAAGCTGTCGCGGCTGCCCTGGCACGCTCGTCAGCAGCCTCGTTCAGATCGTGACCGGCGTGGCCCTTGACCCATTCGAAGGTGTACTTGCGGCCAACGATCGCTTGGTCGATGTCCTTGAGGAGATCAACGTTCAGCACTGGCTTGCCGTCGGCTTTCCGCCAGCCCTTCCGTTTCCACCCAGGCATCCATTTGCTGATGCAGTTGATGACGTACTGGCTGTCGCAAAGGATCAGCAGTTCTTCCTGGGGCACATGGGCCGTGGACCGGAACAGGTCCAATACGGCCATCAATTCACCCTGGTTGTTGGTACCGTGCGGCCAACCTCCTGCGCGCCAACAGGAGTCATCAACGTACCAGGCCCAACCGGCCGGTCCAGGATTACCGAGGGCGGACCCATCGGCGGCAGCAATAATCGTCATACCGTTAATCCTGCCAGACCCCACCGACACTGAATCCGTGGTAGCACCCAACCAGGCGGCAGCATTTGTCGCTGCGAGTGCCCGCAGGAGCATGATCTGTCCCCAAATGGGCGCCGACGCAAACGACGACGGCCCCCACCACAAGGTGAGGACCGCCGTCGTTTGCTCTAAAGCGTGATGCTTGGCGCTGTATCTCTACAGCAGGGAGGCTTAGAAACCGCCCATGCCGCCCATGTCGTCGCCACCGGCAGCCGGAGCGTTCTTCTCAGGCTTGTCGGCAACTACGGCCTCGGTGGTCAGGAAGAGACCAGCGATGGAAGCAGCGTTCTGGAGAGCCGAGCGGGTGACCTTTACGGGGTCGTTGACGCCGGCAGCCAGAAGGTCTTCGTAGACGCCCGTGGCAGCGTTCAGGCCGTGGCCGGAAGGCAGGCCGCGAACCTTGTCCACAACAACGCCCGGCTCAAGGCCAGCGTTGAAGGCGATCTGCTTCAGCGGAGCATCGATGGCAACCTTGACGATGTTGGCGCCGGTTGCTTCGTCACCCTGCAGGGTCAGGTTTGCGAATGCCTTGGCACCGGCCTGGATGAGGGCAACGCCACCACCGGCAACGATGCCTTCTTCAACGGCAGCCTTTGCGTTGCGGACAGCGTCCTCAATGCGGTGCTTGCGTTCCTTGAGCTCAACTTCGGTTGCGGCACCGGCCTTGATGACTGCAACGCCGCCGGCCAGCTTGGCCAGGCGCTCTTGCAGCTTCTCGCGGTCGTAGTCGGAATCGGAGTTCTCGATCTCGGCGCGGATCTGGGCCACGCGGCCTGCGATCTGCTCGGCGTCGCCGGCACCTTCAACGATGGTGGTCTCGTCCTTGGTGACAACAACCTTGCGGGCGGTGCCGAGGAGTTCCAGGCCAGCGTTCTCGAGCTTGAGACCAACTTCTTCGGAGATGACCTGGCCACCGGTGAGGATGGCGATGTCGGCGAGCTGTGCCTTGCGGCGGTCACCGAAGCCCGGAGCCTTGACGGCAACGGACTTGAAGGTGCCACGGATCTTGTTGACGATCAGGGTGGCCAGGGCCTCGCCCTCGATGTCTTCGGCGATGATCAGCAGCGGCTTGTTGGACTGCATGACCTTCTCCAGAACCGTGACGAGTTCCTTCACGTTGGAGATCTTGGAGTTCACGATCAGGATGTACGGGTCTTCAAGAACCGTTTCCTGACGCTCTGCGTCAGTGACGAAGTAAGCGGAGATGTAGCCCTTGTCGAAGCGCATGCCTTCGGTGAGTTCGAGCTCCAGGCCGAAGGTGTTGGATTCCTCGACCGTAATGACGCCTTCCTTGCCCACCTTGTCCAGGGCTTCGGCGATCAGGCTGCCGATTTCCGGGTCACCGGCGGAGATGGAAGCCGTGGCTGCGATCTCTTCCTTGGTTTCGATTTCCTTGGCGGAGGCCAGCAGTTCGTTGATGACTGCTTCAACAGCCTTCTCGATGCCGCGCTTGAGGGACAGCGGGTCGGCGCCGGCGGCAACGTTGCGGAGGCCTTCCTTCACCAGTGCCTGGGCGAGGACGGTTGCAGTGGTCGTACCGTCGCCAGCGACGTCATCCGTCTTCTTGGCAACTTCCTTGACCAGTTCTGCACCGATCTTCTCGTAAGGATCGTCCAGCTCGATCTCCTTGGCGATGGACACGCCATCGTTGGTGATCGTGGGGGCGCCCCACTTCTTTTCGAGGACGACGTTGCGTCCACGCGGGCCGAGGGTGACCTTGACGGCGTCGGCGAGGATGTTCAGGCCCCGCTCGAGGCCGCGGCGTGCCTCTTCATCAAATGCAATGATCTTGGCCATAACGGCGGTAGTCCTTTCGGGACAGTCGTTAAGAAGGTACCTGTCAGATAGGGTGCCCGCGACGGACGGTTCTTCGCTTGCGGCCTATGTATGCCCCGCGCTCCGAACCTCACCCCACCAAGGTGTTTCTTGATCCTCCAGCGGTTCGGCAGCAGTCCATCACCGGCGTTAACCGGGCTGGACTTAGCAGTCGAACAGCAGGAGTGCTAAATCAATAATTAGCACTCGACCGGGGAGAGTGCAAGCAGGGATGCCACTTTGCTCTATAAACAAAGGGGTTTCAGCCGAGGGCTGACGGGAACAGGGATAAGGTGTCGCTTTTCGAGTCAGGCGACGCGGACACCTTCAGCCTGCGGACCCTTCTGGCCCTCCCCCAATTCGAACTCAACCCGCTGGCCCTCCTCAAGGGCCCGGAATCCGTCCATCTGAATGGCGGACCAGTGTACAAAGACGTCGTCGCCGGATTCATCCACAGTGATGAAGCCGTAGCCTTTTTCGGCGTTGAACCATTTGACGGTTCCCAATGCCATGATGCCCACACTTTCGCAGTAGCCAAGACCGGTTGCCGGGATCTCCGTACCGGAATCAATCCACTGTAACCACTGTCACTATCTCCGCGCTCCCATGGAAGGCGCGGGGGTGACTTTTGTTATTGAGGCTTAACCGAGTTGGAGCATTCCGGGCACGTTCCGGGCCGGGCGGGCTACTGGAAACCAGGTCCTGCCACAACCACCAGGGGCTGCTGAACCTCAGGGGATTCAACGATCGACTGAATACCCAGCAGCGCACCCAAGGCCTCAGCGTTGACCTTCTGTTCCGGGGCGTTGTAGAAGATCACGGAGGTCTGCTGCGGCAGGCCACCCCAGTTGCCCACAGTACTCAGGGTCCAGCCATCCCCTTGGACAAGACCGGCCACCCGGCCAGCCAAGCCAGCCGTCCCTGCGCCGTTGTAGACGGCCACAGGCGTGGTCTTGTCCACCGGAGCCGCGGACGTCGTCGCAGATGGAACGTCCGACGGCGAGGTGCCCGGGCTGGGTTCGCCGGACGGTGCACTGCTGGACTCGCTCGGGGCCGCAGATGGCGAGGCGTCAGTTTGCTGGGGCGCCGGCGTCGAGACGCTTGAGGACGCGTTGGGCGCCACCAGCCCAAGGTTCGGGAGGATCAAGTACGCCGCCAGGCCAAGCACCAAGGCAACGGCACCAACAGTCAGGACCGGCCACAAAGTGGGGCGCGCGGTGTCCTGGGCGTCGCGGTGGACGCCCTGCCGGGAAGTGTTCTGCGGGACCTGGTCGAATTCGTCCCTGGCATATTTGGTCATGGTGAAGCGTTGTCCTTGCTGGTTGCTGCTGACAGATCAGCCTGGCGATTTACGCGTCGGACCCCAAGCGACGTGCCGTCCGCGCACGCTGGCGGGACGTACGTAGTCTACGCAATCTCTTGACGAGCATGGGATCGTGAGCCAACGCGTCCTCGGTGTCGATCAGCGCGTTCAGTATCTGGTAATAGTGTGTGGCGGAGAGATCGAACAGCTCACGGATGGCCTGTTCCTTGGCGCCGGCGTACTTCCACCATTGCCGTTCCAACGCCAGCATTTGCTGGTCCCGTTCGCTGAGCGGCGAGTCGCTGCGCGTCCCGGCCGCAAGGTCTTCGAGCGCAAAACCGGTTGCCTGCGGCGCCATCGGTTCCGGTGCTGGTTCTGCCACGGTACACTCCTTCGACGCTTGGTGGGGGAAAATGTCCTACCCCCATGTTACGGGCGAATAACAACGCTGTCATTCGGCGTGCCGACTCCGTGCGGGAGACAATGACGTGGTGACTGGCGAGGATGCACTTTTTGATCTTGAACCCGCGGATGCCAACCAAGGGGACTTTGCCGCCCTTGTGGAGCGCCCGCTGGACGAACTCATGGCTCCGGACTGGGCAGCTGCCCTGCGCCCCGTGGAGGCCCACCTTCGTGAGGCATTGGCGTTTGTTTCGGCTCAGGCCGGCAGCGGGACCCAGGTGCTTCCGGCCGCCCACAACATGCTGCGCGCCTTCAAGCAACCCCTGGCCGACGTCAAAGTACTGATTCTGGGCCAGGACCCGTACCCAACGCCGGGACACGCCGTCGGGCTTTCCTTTGCCGTGTCGCGGCAGACGCGACCCATCCCGCGAAGCCTTGCAAATATTTACCGGGAGCTTCACGACGACCTCGGCCTGCCACCCCGGGTGCACGGCGATCTCAGCGCCTGGACGGATCAAGGGGTGCTGCTGCTCAACCGGGTCCTCAGCGTCTCAGCCGGGAGCGCCGGTTCACATCGGGGCAAAGGCTGGGAGGCGATCACGACGGCGGCCGTCACCGCCGTCGCCCATCGCACCGACGCTGCGGGCCGGCAGAGCCCATTGGTCGCCATTCTGTGGGGCAAGGATGCCGAAGGCGTACAGCCGCTGCTGGACGGTGCGCCGGCGATCGTGTCGGTCCACCCCAGTCCCTTGTCGGCCTCGCGGGGCTTCTTTGGTTCCAAGCCCTTCAGCCGAACCAACGAGCTACTGAAGGCGCAAGGCGCAGATCCGATCGATTGGGAACTCCCGGTCCTGTAGCCCTCCAACCACCCCCTCCCACGAACCCCCTCTCACCAAACCACCCCCTCCCACAAACCCTCTCTCACCAAACGACGAACGGTGAGAGAGCATCCGCCCAAACCCGACGAACGGTGAGAGAGCGTTGGTTGTAACGTTCGACTCATACCCAGCAGTCGTTCAGCGAATTAGCTTAGGCTTACCTATATGACTGCCCTCCCCGTCACCTCGTCCGCCACACGCAAAACACGCCCGCAGGTCAATCTGACAGTGCTGCGCAAGGAACGCCTCTCGCCGCATATGGTGCGGATCGTTGCCGGCGGGCCTGGATTCAGCGACTATGCGAACAACGAGTACGTGGACCGCTACGTCAAGGTCGTTTTCCCGCAGCCGGGCGTCGATTACCAGCATCCTTTGGACCTGTGGGCCATCCGCGAGACCATGCCGCGCGAGCAGTGGCCCCACACCCGCACTTACACCATCCGCTGGGTGGACCTGGAAGCGCAGGAACTGGCCATCGACTTCGTGGTCCATGGCGATGAAGGCCTGGCGGGCCCTTGGGCGGCAGCAGCCGAACCCGGCGACTCACTGATCTTCACCGGACCTGGCGGCGCCTACAACCCGGCGCCCGACGCCGATTGGTACCTGTTCGCCGGCGACGACGCCGCTATCCCGGCCATTGCGGCCTGCGTGGAAACACTCGCGGCCGATGCCCGCGGTACGGTCTTCCTCGAGGTGGACAGCGAGGCGGACATTCTTCCCGTTTCCGCACCGGAAGGCGTTGAACTGCACTGGCTGCTGCGCAGCGGAGTGCCCGCCGGTTCCAGTGACCTCCTGCTTGAAGCCTTGCGCACCACCGAATGGCTGGATGGTCGCGTAGACGTCTTTGCCCACGGCGAGCGTGGCTACATGAAGGGTCTCCGTGAGATCTTCTTCAGGCAGCGTGGCCTGGAGCGTGCACAGGTTTCGTTGTCCGGATACTGGGCCCAGGGCCGCGTGGAGGAAGTCTTCCAGGCCGAGAAGAAGCTGCCCGTAGGACAAATCTAGCTTTCGTTCTTAAAGCCGAACGGCGCCGCCCACGTGGCGGCGCCGTTCGGCTTTTGTCGTTAGCGTCTGCGTACTCTCCGGCGTTCGTTGCTGGAGAGACCCTTCGTCAGCGGCCTGGCCAGGTTGTCGCCCAGCACAATTCCCGCGGCCACACCCATGACGATCGCTGCAGCATTGAGCATGCCGCCGGCGCCCACCAGAATGTCTCCCTCTTCGACGGTCAAAACATACATCGAACGGAATATAGTGAGGCCCGGCAGGAGGATCAAGGCTGCCGGAACGGCAACCACCAGCTGCGGGGCACCCAGTTTGAGCGCCACGACGCGGCCCAGCAGACCGATGACCACGGCCGCGACGGCGGGCGACAAACGGTCGCCAAGCCCGGCTGCCCCGGCCCCCCACAAAACGAAGAAGCCCACAATGCCGACCGCCGCCGTCGGAAGTAACAGACGCATTTGCGTTTGTTCGGTGACGCCGATGGCCACCACCGCTATGGCGATGAGGATCGCGCGGCCCCAGAGAGGATACGCGTCCGGGAATGTGTCCGTGACGTCCAGAACTGCGCTGCCCATCAATGTTCCGACGACGACGGCCACACCAATACCAGCCACGATGGCACCGAAGGTGAGCGCGGTGGAAAGGAACCGGCCGGCCGCGGTGACCGGGAAGCCGTTGATCGCATCCTGCACCGAGGACACGAGCCGTCCAGTGGGGAGGAGCAGCAGGATTCCGCCAGCCACCACAATGGACGGAGCGATGTCCACACCCGCCCAGCGGAGCATCAAGGCTATAAAGGTGACAAGGAACGCACACGCCATGGTGTTGAAGAAGTCCGCTGTCCGCCACCTGGCGAGTTGGCGGGAGAGCAGGCTGATCAGGATGTTCGAGCCAAAGGCCACGGCCGACGCGCCAAGCCCACCGCCCAGGACGCCGACGAAGACCGCAGAAAAGATACCGAAGGCGATGGTAACCATCCAGCGCGGGAACGGTTTGGCGCTGCGGATGATTTCATTCAACCGGCGCACGGCCTCGTCCCTGCCCACTCCCCCGGCCACAATGTCCGTGACCAGTTGGTGTACCTGGGCAAGACCAGCGTAGTTGTTGGTCCAGGAACGGACTACGCGAAGCAGCGTGATGGGAGTTTGATCCTTCGGCGCGTAGTTGATGGCCACCGACTGGTTGGTGATGTCCACTTCAACGTTCTTCAGGCCAAGGGCTGCTGTGACCGCAATCATGCTGGTTTCAACCTCAAGGGCGCCTGCACCGTAGCGGAACATGACTTCAGCCAAATGCAGGGCGAAGTCAATGGTCTTGCGGGCCGAGGCGTCCACACCCACCACTTGAATGGTGGGGTTGGCATAGGGACTTCCGGCCAACCGATCCACGATGTTCATGGGGGCCGTGGGCGGACTATCGCCTTGAACCAGCCGCATCAGCATGCGTTTGGCGTTGACGTTCTGCCGGACCTGCGACGGACGCAACGGTTGGGTCTTGGGTAAACCGTCAGTGTGGGGCCTGCTGGCGGACCCCTCGGGGCGTTCAGTCACGCGGTGATCCTCCCTTGGCTTGTTTGATTAGCGGTTCCCCCGAAGTTTTCCTACTACAGGCAATTTCTCAAGGGGCAATCGTCCCAGTACTGTCTGGGCGGCCCCTGCGAGCTTCCTGACCACGCGGTAGGCGTTGAAGACGAGCGGGTTTACCGGTGCCACGAAGTCGCCCACCAGTTGGACTACCTCGCCGCCGAAGCCCTTCTTGAACTCGTAGCCGCCGTGGCCGGTCTCGTCCTGGCCTTGGATGCCAAACGTGCCATAGAAGTTGTAGCGGGAGTACCCGTTATTGAGTGCGTGCAGCATCATGCCCCAGTACAGGGACGTGGCGCCGTTGAAGTAGATATAGTCCTGGACGGTGCCGCCGATGACGCACACCAGTTCCTCACCCGAGCAGGCAAAGTGGATAGCTGCCACGGTTGCTACGCCTACGGAGTCAGGGAAACGCTCAATGTCCTTCAGGCTGCGCTCGTAGCTGTCCACGAGGTCCTGGACCACCTTGACGCGGTTGGCCTTCTTCTTGCTGCCGCTCTCCTCGACCTCGCGCTTCAGATCGGCCAGGGTTTTGGACTCAGCATCAAGGCGCTCCGTGATGGAGGCCCGGTACTCGGGGATGTTGATCTTGGCCATCATGAGCTTGGTGAACTCATCGGAGGTGTTCCGCAGGAGTTGCTCGTAGTACTCGCGTTCGCGGTACGTGAAGCCCTTTTCGTCACCGGCGGTGCTCAGCGCGTTGTAGAACTCATCCAGCGTCTCCAGCGTGGCCTGTTCCAGGTAGACGCCGTTCTTTTCGGCCTTCCGGATGGCTTTGCGGGTGCGGTAGTTCATGCCCATGATGAGCTCTTCGGAATCGGCGATCCCGTCGAGCTGCTTGATGAACATCCAGTTGATGTTGGCGAAGTTCATGTCGAAGCCCTGGTGCTTGAAGCCCAGGCCTTCGAACTCCTTCAGCAGCGGACGATTGTCCTCTACCTCGGGATGCTCGGCCCCTTCTTCGTCGCGTGCGATGTAGCGGATGTTGGGCGAAATGCGCAGCTCAGCGACTTTCTTCGAAGCCGCGTGCTTCTTCAACTGCTCGACGACGAAGCTCACCGCTGAGGGGTCGCTGTAGTCCATCAGTGGTCCCTTGGCGCAGTCGGCGATTTTGTACCCGATGCGGTTGGACGTGTAGACGAGCTTTCCCGCGGCAATGAGGCTGCCGTTTTGCATCACTCCAAAGAGCTCGACTTCCTGCCCCCGTGCACGCTGGAAACGTGTGAGATCGAGGGATTGGATGAAGCTGCCTTGGGGGTGTCCCTTGGCGAATGTCTCGAAATCAGCGTCACTGAGAATCACGAATTCCATGTCGGTTCCAGCCTCAATCGGAGTCAAAGAAAATACCTCACCTAACAGTAGATTTGCACCCGTTGGTGGCCGGGGCGGGCCTGAAGTTGGCTTGCTGGTTGTGGCCGGCCGTCAGTAGAACTGGCCGCCGGTGCGCATGGTTTCGAGTCGACGGAAGATGCGCTCCGCACCTTTGAGCCACAGCTTGTGGCGGACTGGACCCAGCACGAGGTCGTAGCAACCCACAAAATCCGTGACGGCCTTGGTAAAACTCGTCTTGAACGAACCCAGGCCATGGAGCGGGTGGGCCTTGTCCTTGATCCTTGCAGCCGGCGGTGTTCCGCAGAAGTCGTATTCCACGCACCCCAATTCCTGCATACGCTGGATGGCCGCCCATTGGACCAGATGAGAGTCGCCGTACTGCTGACGGTTCTGGGTTGACCCGCCGTCCTTGTACGTGGCTTTGGAGCCGTAGTTGATGACGAAAGCACCAACGCTGGGTGCGCCGTCCTCGTAGACAAAGAAGAAATGGCCCTGCCCGCGGCTGCAGAATTCTTCCCAGAACGTGGAGTAGTACTCGAAGCTCCGCAGCGGCATGGCACCCTTGGCGTTCATGGTGTTCTGCATGAGGGAATAGAGCTTGCGGTAGCTGTCCTCGCCCGGCTCTGCCTGCCTTACCTCGCAGCCTTCACGCTCAGCCCTGCGGACTGCGTTGCGGGCACGGGAAGAAATGCTGCGGAGAACTTCATTGGCCGGCGCCGATATGTCCAGCAGCGCCGTGGAATCGTTGGACTGGATGTTGGGGGCTTTCACCAATCCGGCGGCCGTCAACTGGGACGTTGCCTCGGCATACTCCACTACATCAGGTTCGATCTTGATGCTGAAGACGTTCATCTTCTTCTCGCGAGCCAGCGCGGCGACTGCTGTGAGGGCAGGCTGAATATCACTGACATCTGCGACGTCCGGCCCCTTGATCAGATACCAGAGCCGACCCAGCACAGGGAACTTCTTCTCCAGGAGCAGGTTGTAGCTGGAGTACTCCTGAGTCTCGACGACGAGCCGCCGGACCAGCCAGCCGTTTCCGTCCTTGACTGCCGCGTAGGCATCCGACTGCAGCATGTTGCCGCCATTCGGATTCGCCGTGACGTGCTTGTCCCAGTTATCGATTTCCTCGGCGGTGGCAAAGCGGGCGGTAAATTCTCGCAAGGTGGCCGTGTCCAATCTCAGGGTTTTGGTGCAGTGTTCAAAAGCGTAGTGCGCATGCGGACATGCAGTTCCAAGTCTATCGGGCCAGGAAAAATCGGCGCGTTGGGGAGCCGCCGGGCACCCTCGTGGACGGTTTACAAACGGATCTGGTCCGTGCTCTCCAGCTGAATCGCTTTGGGCTGCCTGCCGAGTTCGCGCTGGCCGCTGACAAGGCGGTCCGCGTTGGTGAGCCTGCTGAGACTCAATCCCGTGAGGTCGGCGATCTGCCCAATAGGAACCTGGAACGTCCGGAATGGTCCCAGTGGCGGCGGTTCGCCTTCCAAGAGTCGCTCCGTAATGGCCTTCTTGAGGTCAACCTTGCCCAGCAACGGCGATTGGTCCAGGACGAACCCGACGGCGGCAAGCTTGGCATCGTTGGTCCACGCCGCAATCTTCCAGAACTTCCGCGGAATCTGGACGCCACGGTAGGGCTGATCATCATCGAGGAAGACCGGGCCGGTGAAGACACTGAGCTTGGCGTCGTGGGCATCGGCGTGTCCCAGCACGTGGTCCTCCAGCCCCACCCACAGCTCCTTGCCCTGGTTGAAGTCGTCCACTTGCGGCGCAGCATTGGTGAAAGCAAAGGTGTCCTGGTTGGCTTTCTTGGCGGTTGCCGCATCACCCCAGACCGGATCCAGACGCCGTACCAAGTGCCCGCGATCGAAGGCGTTGTTCTTGTAGACGTCCGGGCCCGCCTGCTGTTCTTTGGGGATCCTGTCATCGAAATGCCAGGTTCCCTCACGTGCCAGGGGGTTCAGTTCCGCGCCACTGATGTTGACGCCCACGATCGCCGCGAGCTTCCGGGCAGCCCGGAAACGCACGGAAAAGTGGATGTAGTCCAACAGAATCGTCGTTGCCGACGGACTGGGCAGCTCAAGGCGTGCCCGCAAAAAATCCCTGTCGTATCCCCCGCTCATGGATACAGCATGGCACTAGGGACTGACAGTAAAAAGACTCAGCATTCGACGACGTTGACGGCCAGGCCGCCCATCGCGGTTTCCTTGTACTTATGGGACATGTCCTTGCCCGTCTCGCGCATGGTCACGATCACCTCATCGAGGGAGACCCGGTGCGTCCCGTCCCCCCACAACGCCATCTTCGCCGCGTTGATCGCCTTCGCCGCCGCGATCGCGTTCCGCTCAATACACGGAATCTGCACCAACCCGCCAATCGGATCACACGTGAGCCCCAGGTTATGTTCCATCGCGATCTCCGCAGCGTTCTCCACCTGACCCGGCGTACCACCCATCACCTCGGCCAAACCAGCGGCAGCCATCGACGACGCCGAACCCACCTCACCCTGACACCCCACCTCAGCACCCGAAATGGACGCCTGCTCCTTATACAACACACCCACCGCACCGGCGGCGAGCAGGAACTTCACCACCACATCATCCCGGTCCGCCTGGGTGGCCTTGTCCATGCCCGGCGCATAATTCAACGCGTAATACAACACCGCCGGAATAATCCCCGCCGCACCATTGGTCGGAGCCGTCACCACCCGGCCACCAGTCGCGTTCTCCTCGTTCACCGCCAGGGCGATCAGGTTCACCCACTCCTGCCAATACTTCGGATCGTTCCGGTCCTTGTCCTCCTTCAGAAGCCGCTCCAACCAGTCCGGAGCACGACGACGGACCTTCAACCCACCCGGCAGCACGCCTTCACGCTTCAACGAGGTCTCAACACAGGCTTCCATCACAGCCCAGATATGCAGGAGACCCTCGCGGATCTCCTCCTCAGACCGGGACGCCCGCTCGTTGATGAACATGATGTCGGAAATCCCCAAACCCTTGGACGCGCACCGGCCCATCAACTCCGCCGCCGTCCTGAACGGCAACGGCAACTCCTTCTTCGACTCCTCAAGCTCCTCCCGGGCCGCGTCCTCCTCGCCCTCCCGGACAATGAACCCACCACCCACCGAAAAGAACGTCGCCTCCCGCAACACGTTGCCCTGGGCGTCAGAGACAGCAAACTTCATCCCGTTCGTATGCCGCGGCAACACCGTCAACGGGTGCAAAATCATGTCTTCCACCGCGTAGGGCAGCTCCACACCCTCACCGGACGCACCCGCAAGATTCAGCACACCCGTCTCGGCGATCGCGGCCAACCGCTCTTCCACTTCATCGGGAAGGATCAGCTCGGGGTGATACCCCTCCAAGCCCAGCAACGTAGCCGTCATGGTCCCATGCCCACGGCCCGTCGCGGCCAACGACCCGTACAAATCAACCCGCAACGACGCCACCGAGCCCAGGACACCAGCGTCCTTCAACTCACCAGCAAACACCGCCCCAGCACGCATCGGCCCCACAGTATGCGAACTCGACGGACCAATACCCACGGAAAACAGATCGAAAACACCAACAGCCATGGCCGGGATCCCTTAATACAGCTTGAAACGGTCCGGCAGATGGTCCTGCCGGATGGCCTCCACCGCTTGTGGCGGTAGTCGACCGAAGCACGACGCCGGATGGCCCCCAAAGGCGGCAACCCGGCGTCGCAATACTATTCAGTTCTACAATCCACGCTACGCCACAGTGTGCGTGCGTGGGTGGCCCGATGGAACGGATGCCATTCCCCGATTCGGGGATTCCCTGCCAAGCATGCCGTGCGCACGGCACATCCAGCAGCGAACCCCCGAAATGGACTCGGGCGCAGGGAGTTAGGAGAGGTCTCCGCCATTCTTGGAGGCGTACTCCTCGGCCGAGAGCAAGGGGCCCTCGGACTCAGCGGCGACCTTGAACAGCCAGCCAGCGCCGTAAGGATCGTTGTTGATCAGGGCGGGGTCGGATACAACGGCGTCGTTGATTTCGGTGACCTCACCAGTAACCGGCGAGTACAGGTCCGAAACGGACTTGGTGGACTCAACTTCGCCGCAGGTCTCGCCTGCTGTGACAGTCGAACCGACCTCGGGAAGGTCAACGTACACGATGTCACCCAGTGCGTCGGTGGCAACTTCGGAGATACCAACGGACACGGAGTTCCCGTCTCCGCGTGAAACCCACTCGTGCTCGTCGGAGTACTGAAGTTCGGGCGCTACTTTGGGCATTCTGTTTCCTTACTATGGTTGGTCAAAACTATGGCTGGGATGGTGGGGCACCGAATTCCTCCGCGTGCTGCTCCTTCGTCGCTTTGACGCACGCTTCCGGAATCCGCTCCCCCACCGCACGGCCACGCGAGTCCGGCCCCCGGCAGCATGCGTCCAAGGGAGCATCGCGTCCGCTCAGCGGACGCACATGCGACGGGGGCCACGCCGTCCGGGTTCCCTGGCCGAGCTTGCGAGGCGGGGGGACGGTGGGGAGCATGCAGAGGTCGCCAGGCTCGAAAACCCAGAACCTACTTTTGGCGCTTGTAGAACGGCAGTGCGACGACTTCGAACGGCTCGCTCTTACCCCGCAGGTCAATGTCCAGCGCAGTCCCCTGCTCGGCAAATTCGACGTCGACATACGCCAACGCTACCGGGTAGCCGAGCGTGGGGCTGGGCTGACCGGACGTGACTTCGCCAACCACTGCGCCGTCCTTGAGGACCGGGTAGTGGCCGCGTCCGGCACGGCGGCCGAGGCCTTTGAGGCCAACGAGCTTGCGCCCGCTGGTGGCACCAGCGCCGTCAGCCTTCAGGGCAGCGAGTGCGTCCTTGCCCACGAAGTCGCCTTCCTTGGACAGCGCCACCACGGGTCCCAGCCCTGCATCGAAGGGGTTGCCTTCGCGGGAGAGTTCGTTGCCGTAGAGGGGCATACCGGCTTCCAGCCGCAGGGAATCGCGCGATGCCAGCCCGGCCGGGATCAGCTCGCCCTCTTCTGCGGCGTCGGCAATGGCCTGCCACAGGGCTGCTGCGGATTCGTTGGCCACGAAGATTTCGAAGCCGTCTTCGCCGGTGTACCCGGTGCGGGCCAGCAGCAGGTCTTGAGTGCCGCCGTCGAACGTGAACGGGACGTCAACCGCCGCGTAGTACTTCAGTTCGGTGACCAGTGCGTGCTGCCCGGCCGGGACAAGGCGAAGGAGGATTGCTTCCGAGAGGGGCCCCTGAACGGCGATCAGCGAGGTCTCCGCGGAAGCGTCTTCCACCACGACGTCGAAACCAGCCGCGCGCTCCAACAGCGCTGCGGCAACAACGGCAGCATTGCCAGCGTTCGGCACCACCAGGAACTTGTCAGTGCCTTCTTCGGTGGAGGGGCGACGGTACGTGATGAGGTCGTCGATGATGCCGCCGTCTTCCTGGCAGATCAGCGAGTACTTGGCTTTACCGATGGCCATGGCGGAGATCTTGCCCACCAGTGCGTAGTCGAGGAATGCGGCAGCCTCGGGACCGCTGACCCAGACTTCGCCCATGTGGGAGAGGTCGAACAGGCCGGCGGTCTTGCGGACGGCGTGGTGCTCAGCCAACTCCGAGGAGTACTTGAGGGGCATCTGCCAGCCACCGAAGTCGGTGAAGGACGCGCCGAGCTTCTTGTGCTCTTCGTAAAGAGCGGTGTGGTTCTCAGTCATGACCAGTCCTTAGTTTTCGAAGTCTTCGATCGGAGGGCAGGAGCAGACCAGGTTGCGGTCTCCGGCTGCGCCGTCGATGCGGCCAACGGGCGGGAAGTACTTGTCCTGCTTGAGGTGGTGGACCGGGAAGGCGGCCTGCTCGCGCGGGTACGCGCGGTCCCAATCGGAACTTACGACGGCGGCAGCCGTGTGGGGTGCGCGGCGGAGCGGGGAATCCTGCACGGAGAAGTCACCGTTGGCCACCTGGTCGATTTCCTTGCGGATGGTGATCATGGCTTCGATGAAGCGGTCGATCTCCACGAGGTCTTCGGACTCGGTGGGCTCCACCATCAAGGTGCCGGCCACCGGGAAGGCCAGCGTGGGCGCGTGGAAGCCGAAGTCGATGAGGCGCTTGGCAACGTCTTCAGCGGTGACGCCGGTCTTGGCCGTCAGCTCGCGGAGGTCCAGGATGCACTCGTGTGCCACCAGTCCGCCTTCGCCGGTGTAGAGCACCGGGAAGTGATCGTTGAGGCGGGAAGCGATGTAGTTAGCAGCGAGCAACGCAGACTTGGTGGCTTCGGTGAGGCCTTGGCCGCCCATGAGCTTCACGTAGGCCCAGGAGATCGGCAGCACGCCGGCGGAACCGAAACGGGAAGCCGAAATGGGGACGTCGTTGCCTTCGATCCAGGACGCTGCGTCGCCGGGCATGAACGGTGCGAGGTGTGCTTTGGCTGCGACCGGGCCAACGCCGGGTCCGCCGCCGCCGTGCGGGATGCAGAAGGTCTTGTGCAGGTTCAGGTGGGACACGTCGCCGCCGAACTTGCCCGGCTGTGCCAGCCCGACGAGTGCGTTGAGGTTGGCACCGTCGATGTACACCTGGCCGCCGGCCTCGTGAATCGCATCGCACACTTCGCGAACGTCGGCGTCGTAGACACCGTGCGTGGACGGGTAGGTGATCATGATGGCCGAGAGGGCGTCCCGGTGGGCCTCGATCTTGTTCTTGAGGTCAACGTGGTCGATGGTGCCATCGGGTGCGGTGGCCACGACAACGACCTTCATGCCGGCGAGCACTGCTGAGGCCGCGTTGGTGCCGTGGGCTGAAGCAGGGATCAAGCAGACGTTGCGCTGCTCGTCGCCTCGGGACAGGTGGTAGCCGCGGATGGCCAGCAGGCCTGCAAGCTCACCCTGGGAACCGGCGTTGGGCTGGATGGAGACTTGGTCGTAGCCGGTGATCTCGGTCAGCTGGGCTTCGAGGTCCGTGATCAGTTCTCGCCAGCCTGCGGTCTGCGAATCCGGAGCGAACGGGTGGATGGAGGCGAACTCCGGCCAGGAGATGGCTTCCATTTCGGCCGTGGCGTTGAGCTTCATGGTGCATGAACCCAACGGGATCATGGTGCGGTCCAGCGCGAGGTCACGGTCGGAGAGCTTGCGGATGTAACGCAAGAGCTGGGTCTCGGAGCGGTGCGTGTTGAACACCGGGTGCTGCATGAAGTCACTCGAGCGCTCCACGGAGGACTCCAGCGCAAAGCCTTCAGCGGCTTCGGCCACCGAAGCGCCAAAGACCGCTGCGGCGTCGGCGACTACCGCCGTCGTCGTGGTTTCATCAACCGAGATACCCACGGTGTCAGCGTCGATGCCGCGCAGGTTGATGCCCTTTGCTTCGGCAGCGGCGATGATCTCCGCGGCCTTGCCGGGAACGCGGACGGTGATGGTGTCGAAGAACGAACCGTGGAGGACCTCGACGCCGGCAGCCTTCAGGGACGCTGCGAGGGTCCGTGCGTGGCTGTGGGCGGTTTCGGCAATTGCTTTCAGGCCTTCGGGGCCGTGGTAGACGGCGTACATGGAAGCGACGATGGCGAGCAGCGCCTGCGCGGTACAGATGTTGGACGTGGCCTTCTCGCGGCGGATGTGCTGCTCGCGGGTCTGCAGCGCCAAGCGGTAGGCGGGGACACCGGCGTCGTCCTTGGAAACGCCCACCAGACGGCCGGGCATAGAACGCTCCAGACCCTTCTGGACCGCCATGTAGGCAGCGTGCGGGCCGCCGAAGAACAGCGGAACGCCCAGGCGCTGCGCGGAACCAACAGCGATATCGGCGCCCTGCTCACCCGGAGGGGTGATGAGCGTCAGGGACAAAAGGTCGGCCGCAACGGTGACCAAAGCGCCGCGTTCCTTCGCTTCGGCGATCACGGCTGAGTGGTCGAATACGCGGCCGGAGACACCCGGCTGCTGCAGGACGACGCCGTTGATGGCACCTTCGGGGAGACCGAGCGACAGGTCGGCGACTTCAACTTCGAAGCCGAGAGCTTCGGCGCGGCCCTTCACGATGGCGATGGTCTGCGGCAGGCAGTCGGCGTCGAGGACGGTCTTGCCGTCCTGAGCGGCCTTGTTCTTGTTGGCGCGGCGCATCATCAGGACGGCCTCGGCCACAGCCGTTGCTTCGTCCAGGAGGGAAGCATTGGCGATCGGAAGCCCGACGAGGTCCTGAACCATGGTCTGGAAGTTAAGGAGAGCTTCAAGGCGGCCCTGCGAGATTTCCGGCTGATACGGGGTGTAGGCGGTGTACCAGGCCGGGGACTCGAGGATGTTGCGGCGGATCACCGGAGGCGTGACGGTGTCGTAGTAGCCCTGGCCGATCATCTGGACGGCGGTCTTGTTCTTGGAGGCGAGCTTGCGCAGCTCCGCCAGCACCTCCACTTCGCTCAGCGCGTTTTGCAGCGTAAGGGCGACGTCCTGGCGGATGTCGTTCGGAACGGCGGTGTCGACCAGTGAATCAACGGTGTCGTACCCGACGGACTTGAGCATGGTCTCAATGTCGGCCTGGCGGCGGGCGCCGATATGCCGATCAACGAAGGTGGTGGAGGCAGAACTTACCGTCACGAAGGAACTCCAATACTTGGGCGGCGTTTGGGTACGCCACAGCGGCTCGGGTTCCCCCCCGCTCTGTATTGGACCTGAGAGTTTCCGCGCGTAGTTGGACAACCATCGCTTGCACCGTCGGTGAGCACAACGTCCAAGGACGCCTGCTGCTTTCCAGAGTTGCCTCGCCGCGGCGGTGCGTGGGCCTGAGAGATTCCTGGGGAGGGTTTGCTCCTACGGCGCCTGCATCACATGCTTGCAGGACTCTCCCGCCGCAGATCATAGGCAATGTTCAGTTGTGTATGACCCCGTTCAGGGCAGGCCACAAGGGTTAATTGTCCTACGCGGCGGGCGCCGCCGCAAATGGACGACGAGCTACTTCCGCAGCCGGTCCAGGACTCCCAGCAGAATGTCGACGTCGGCCTCACGGCTTGCGTTCCCATCCTGCTGGCCGCCCTCAAACATTGCGTTGAAGTACAGGCCGTCGCCCATGTAGCTGACGGCCTTCGCCACCTCCGGACCAACGTCTTCGGCCAGCACGTCCAGCCACTGCTGCTGGATGCCGGCGAACCTGCGGCGGGTTTCTTCGTGGGCCACTTCGGCCAGGCGGGTGGCGGCCACGAAGGCGCGGTCCATGGGAGTGCCTGCCCAGAGGGAGGAGCGGATGAAGTACGCAGCGGAGCCGTCCGGAGCGGCCTTCATCTGTTCGATGTCCTCCTGGGCCAACTCATCCAGGCGTTCCAGCAGGGCACTGATCAGCGACTCCTTATTGGGGAAGTGATACAGCAGCCCACCCTTGGAGACCCCGGCGCGCTTGGCTACGGCGTCCAGCGTGGCAGCCCGCTCCCCCACTTCAATCAGGAGGGCTTCATAGGCATCCAGGACAGCGTCCCGGGCAACTGGTTTTCGTGGCATGAGTACATCATTCCCTAAAGGCTTGGGGGGTTCCATTTGAAACTGTACCGTCTGGACGGTACAGTTAGTGACATGTTCTCGCCGTCCTCAACCCAAGCACCCCGTTCCGCTCGTCCCGTCGTGGGCCAGGCAGCACCGTGGCGCGACTGGACGGCCCTGGCACTCCTGATGTTCCCGGTGCTGCTGGTTGCCGTCGACAACACCGCGCTCACCTTTGCCCTGCCCGAAATCGCCCGCTCCTTGGATGTGGGCGGCGTGCAACTCCTGTGGATCGTTGACGCGTATCCCCTGGTCCTGGCAGCGTTGTTGGTGTCCATGGGCAACTTGGGCGACAGAATCGGACGACGGCGGCTGCTGCTGATCGGCAGCACAGGCTTCGCTGCGGTGTCGGCTGCTACAGCGTTTGCACCCACCGCGGAATGGCTGATTGCCGGGCGTGCCGGCCTTGGCGTCTTCGGCGCCATGCTGATGCCGTCAACCCTGTCCCTGATCCGGAACATCTTCACCGACCCCAACCGTCGCCGGCTGGCGATCGCCGTGTGGGCTGCCGGGTTCTCCGGTGGCGCCGCCCTCGGCCCGATCTTTGGCGGCTGGCTGGTTGAACACTTCTGGTGGGGTGCCGTCTTCCTGGTGGCAGCATTCCTGCTCCTGCCACTCCTGGCTTTTGGGCGGGTCCTGATTCCGGAGTCCAAGGACTCCAATCCGGGACGCGTGGACGTGCCCAGCATCGTGCTGTCCGTGGTCACCATGGCACCGTTCGTTTACGGCATCAAGGAATTCGCAGTGCACGGCTTCGGCGCTTCGGCTGCAGCCTTCATGGGCTTCGGCGTGGTGATGGGCATTCTCTTCGTCCGCCGCCAGCAGCGGATCGAAAGCCCCATGTTGGATGTCGCGTTGTTCAAGAACAAGGTGTTCAGCACGGCCATCATTGCCAACGTGCTGTCCCTCTTCTCCATGACCGGCTTCATCTACTTCTTTGCCCAGCACCTGCAGCTGGTTGAAGGGCAGTCCCCCATGGAGGCAGGTATCGCGATGATTCCTGCTCTCCTGGCCACGGTCATCGCGGGCCTGTTGGTGGTGCCGCTGGTGAAGCGTGTCCGGCCCGGCTTCGTGGTGGCTGCCGGCCTGACCCTGAGTGCCGTGGGGTACTTGGTAGTGGTGTTTGGCGACCACGGCAGCGGCCCCGTGTTCCTGTTGTCAGCACTGACCGTCCTGGCTGTTGGTGTGGGCGCTGCGGAGACCATCTCCAACGACCTCATCCTGGCTTCAGTACCTGCGGACAAGTCCGGAGCGGCCTCGGCTATCTCCGAAACCGGCTACGAGCTCGGATCGCTCCTGGGTACGGCCGTGCTCGGCTCCATCCTCACGGCCTCCTACCAGCACAACCTGATCATTCCGGACGGCATCTCCGAGCAAGCTGCCGGGAACTCCGGCGAAACGCTCGCCGGCGCAGTTGATGCGGCGGCGGCCCTGCCGGCCCCCTTGTCTGAGGCCTTGACCCACGCCGCCCGGACAGCTTTCGAGTCCGGCGTCCACATCACTGCGGCGATTGGGCTGGTACTGATGGCCGGCGCGGCAGTGCTCGCCGCCGTCGTACTCCGGCGTGTGCCCAAGGCGCAGTGAAAAACACAGCGCCTTAGGCGCAGTAAAAAACACAAAACGGGAAGGCCGGGTCGCTCAGCGGCCCGGCCTTCCTTCTGGCGTGTGCGGTCTAAACCGCGCTGTTGAGTGAGGACCCCAGGCCCAAGCCGCGGGTAATGCCCCCGGTGGTTGCTGTGGCCAGCGCGGAAAGGTAATCATTCCGACGCCGGGCGGTGATACGGGACTCGGGTTCGAACACCTGATCCGGCGTGTCAGCGTAGTGGGCGGCCAATCCGTCGCGCATGAGCCGGATGCCCTCGGCGCGCTGCTGCGATACGGCGGCGTGGGTGGAACCCAGTTCCTCGGCGAGCTCCTTCACGGAACGCCCGGCCAAGTAGATTTCCTGGATCACAAAACGCATCTTTTCCGGCAAGGCCTCGACGGCGGCACGCAGGTACTTGATCCGCTCGTCGGCCAGGACCGAGTGCTCCGGAGACGCCGCGGGCGACGCCACGGTGTCAGCGACCACTTCGTCCAGCGATGAGAGCGTTCGCGCGGCATCCACCAGCGCTGCCTCCACATGGCTGCGTTCCACGCCCAGGGCGGACGCCATCTCGGCAACGCTGGGGCTGCGGCCCAGAACGCCGGTCAAAGTCTCCTGGATGGCCATGGTTTCCTTGATCCGCTTGCGGGCCGAGCGGGTGGCCCAGTCACCAGCCCGCATCTCGTCCGCGAACGCGCCCACGATCCGCCGGCGCGCGAAAGCACCAAAAGGAACGCCCAATTCCGGATCAAAGGAGTCAGCCGATGTAATCAGCGCAACCGAGCCAACAGAAGCAAAATCATCGCGCGACAAGTGCGAGGCGCGCGCGCAAAGGTCAGAGACCAAGTAACCAACGAGCGGAAGGTGCTGCAACACCAGCTCGTTGCGCTGTTCGCGATTCAAAAGTGAGTCCCCCCATGAGACCGGATTATTGAGTTGCAAGAACCTGGAATTACGTGGTTTCAAAACGGCGCCAAGAGACCAATCACAGCGACGATTTGGGACTACGAACAGGTACGTGTTCAGTGAACATACCACCTGAAAACCACTCTGCGTGTACGCTCAACAGAAGTAACCATAAAGCCTGCCAAATCGTGATTTTGGCAGGCCATAAAAATGAAGTGGGGAACCGTGGGGGCGGACGAGCTATCGGCAACGCTGTGGCGCGAGCGGAGGCAACTTGATTTCTTGCTTTTCCTTCTCGAAACGCAGCTCCTGCACCTCCGGGCAGGCAACTGGCACCGGCTGGATTTCACTGCGGCCGAGCTCGAAAAAGTCCTCGAAAACCTCCGGTTTGAATCCCTTGCCCGGGGAGTTGAAACCGCCGGGCTGGCCTCCGAATGGAAGGCGCCGGACCATCTGACGCTTCCCTCCCTCATTTCGATCGCGCCACCGGGAATCTGGCCCGAACTCCTTGAGGACCACCGTCTCGCGATGGCCGCTCTGCTTGCGAAGATTGACGACGCCGTTGCGGCCAATGTCGCGCTGCTGCAGGCAACGCCTTCATTAGGCCGGGCCGCCCGCGAGGTTTCGGAGCTGGACGCTGTTTCGCAGCCGGACGCGGGTTCGCAGCCGGACGCGGGTTTGCAGCCGGACGCGGGTTCGGATCTGGCTGGATCTGATCTGGCCGGTTTCGACGACCTGGCAGTCCTCGCTCGCGACGCGAATGTTCAACGCGCCGTGGCTGCAACGCAGGGTGCCTCGCTTCCAACGCTGCGGGATTACCTGGGGCTGGGCTAAACACCCAGACCCTCTCTCACCCATCGCACCCGTCCGGCCAACCCTCTCTCACC
>NZ_FNNR01000001.1:36395-37036 GCF_900106835.1 Arthrobacter sp. cf158 | reverse complement strand
ACCGCACCCATCCGGCCAACCCTCTCTCACCCACCGCACCCATCCGGCGGCGGCGCGGAATAAGACGTAAGCGGCGAGTGAGACGACCGCGGCTCCCACAACAAGGGGCGTCCGGTTGCCAGTGCTTCCTTGGCCTTGTTCCTTTTCGGCACGTGCATGATTCCCGCGATGAAGAGGAACACCCCGCCCGCTAAATCCCGCGGGAAGCGCCCAACCAGGCACCAGCGCGAGAAGACCCGCGAGTCCCATGCTGACGTTGGCCATGCCGAGTTCGCGTGTGAGTTGCGTTTCCTGGGCGGTCGGGATGGCCGCACCTACGATCGCTGCGGTGAGCCCCTTTGCCGGCCAGTTGGGCTACGCACGCGACCAGTAATCGTGAGCCGACACCCCAAAACACCCACCACTTGCCGAACACCAGCACGGGGTCGCCGCCGATGACGGTCAGCTCAAGCACAGCAGCGACGATGGGCAGCACCACCGTCTGCGCGATGACCACAATGAGGTACCCCCTGGGATCTAGCCCCTTTGAGTTCCGCCCGAAAGCCCCAAAATATCCACGCCGTCAATAACAGGCGACTACCCGAGGTGAGAGAGGATCGGCCAAAAACCGACGAACGGTGAGAGAGGATCACCCAAAAACC
>NZ_FNNR01000001.1:0-36235 GCF_900106835.1 Arthrobacter sp. cf158 | reverse complement strand
CAACGGTGAGAGAGGATCACCCAAAAACCCACCAACGGTGAGAGAGGATCGGCCAAAAACCGACGAAAGGTGAGAGAGGGTGCTAGTCGGTGGTGGGGGCAGGGGGGCGGAGGGCTGCCAGGAGGTTCTCGGCGTCGGGACCCGTCTGGGTGGCAGCGAGGTTGGCCGCGGCGATGGCCGCCACTACTTCGCTCCGTTGGATGGACACACCCCGTGGAGCCTCGATTCCGATCCGAACGCCGTCGCCGCGCCCTTCCATGACCGTGATGACGATGTCGTCCCCGATCATGATCTTTTCGCCCGGCTTACGCGTCAGTACCAACATGCTTTCAATGTACCTTTCCTATGGCCGGTGCTGTGGCCGGATTGCCGTCCACCCAACCGACAGGGATGCCCAGAGTGTCCACCGTTTCCGGCGTCGACGTTTCCGAGGCGCCGATCACCGCGAGGGCGTCCACGGCCACGGACTCGCCGGCAAGCATGTCCTGCAATGCCTGTACCCAGATTTTGCTGTCTTCTGCCTTGCGCCGTGCGTCGGCGACGATCCACAGCTGGTCGGCCGCGAGGCTTGCGATGTGGGCCACGGCCGCCGGCACGTCACGGGGGCGGCCGAGTCCGAACGCAACCACCACGGTTTGCCCGGTCAGCACGGCTTGGGCGCGTGCCGCCGTCGCGCTGTGACGGCCTTGCACATGGAGGTGGCCGTAGGCACTGAGCTGGCCTGCGGTGCGGACGTCGGAGCCGCCTGCCGCGATGGACATTTCCAGGGCCGGTCCCAGGGCGTCGTCGCCCAGGCCGAGGAGGACGACGAGGTTGCCGGCGCCCGTCATGGGGACAGGAACAGAGACGGGAACGGGAACAGCGTTCGACGTCGGCAACGCCACCCCAGCCGGCATGGTGGGCGCCGGCGATGCTGGTTGGAGTTCCTTGCCCAGTTGTTCCAGCAGGCCTGCGAAGTCCGGGGATGCGGTGGAGACTGGAGCAGGGGCGGGCTTGTGAAGCTCAAGTTCGGCGGCGTCGGCACGCTCCAGGAGGGCCGCAATGGCGGGGCCATGAAGCTCGTGCGCGGGGCCATGAAGCTCGAGCGCGGGGCTGGATGCTGCGGGAGGCGGCGACTCAGTACCCGCCGAGGGAACTTCCGCCACCTCCACCGTTGCCTCGAACCTGGCTGCGGCGAACAACCCTGCAATGCCCGGATTGGTGACCTTCTCCGCAGCAACAATCCTGGCTCCTGGCCCGTACTGCTGAAGTGCTTTGGCCCTGATGGCTTCCAGGGATGCGCCACTAAGCTTGAAGCGCTTCTGCATAGCGGACCACCCCCACTGTTTCGATGCGGATGTTTGCTGACGTCACTTCCCGGTACGACAGGACAGGGACTCCGCCTTCGGGAGCAGCAACCAGCCGGTGGATGGCGGGCCGCAAAGCGGGGGCGCACACCAGCACGGCTTCCCTGCCGGCAGCGGCAGCACCCTCCACCGCCGACTTAAGCGACGTGAGGACGGCGTCGAGCTTGGCTTGCCCCATGACGATTTGCGTTCCGCCTTCTGCCGGACGCATGTCCTCCAGCATGGACTGTTCCAGCAGAGGATCGATCATGATCACGTTGAGCACCGCGCCGTCGAGGTACTTGTTGGCCAGCACCGGCCCCAGGGCGTGACGCGCAGACTCGATGAGTGCCTCCGGATCGGTGGACACCTTGGCCCGCAGCGCGAGTGCCTCGTAAATCCGCGGGAGATCGTTGATGGGGACCTGCTCGTCCAGGAGGCCCTGCAGCACGCGCTGGATTTCGGCCAAGGACATCAGACTTGGCGTCAGTTCCTCCACGGCAGACGGGCTCTGCTTGCGGACGCCTTCCGTGAGCACTCGGACGTCTTCGCGGGTGAGGAGCCGGGCTGCATTGGCCGAGATGATCGAGGACAGGTGTGTGACCAGCACGGATACACGGTCGATCACGGTGGCCCCGGTCATTTCGGCGCTGTGCCGCATCTCCGTGGGAACCCATTTGCCGGACAGGCCAAACACGGGTTCTATGGTGGCGGTTCCGGGAAGGGCGTCCAGGAATTCGCCCAAGGCGAGCAGCTTGCCCGACGGCGCCACTCCCCTTCCGGCCTCGACGCCGGCGATGCGGATGGCGTAGGTGGACGGCGGCAGGTCCATGGCATCGCGGGTACGTACGGGCGGAACCACGAGTCCGAGTTCCATCGCGATCTTGTGGCGGAGTGACCGGACGCGGGCCAGCAGGTCATCGGAGGCGCCGGACACGATGTCCACCAGGTCCGGAGCCAGCAGGATCTCCACGGGGTGGACGCGCATGTCCTCCATGAGCCGCTCGTTGGGATCTTCCTCCCCCATCACTGAGGCAGCGCTCTCCGCTTCCTGGGCCTCCGCCTGGAGCTTCTGCTGGCTGGCTACCCGGCGCGAGGCGAGAACCAGCAGCGCTCCCACCACCACGAACGGAAGGATGGGCATGCCCGGAATGAGGGCCATGCTTCCGGCGGCCAGCCCGGCGATCAACAGGGCGTTGGGCGACTGCATCAGTTGTGAGGAAGCCGTACGGCCCATGTCCTCTTCGGCATTGGAGCGGGTGACGATCATGCCGGTGGAGACAGCCATGAGCAGGGCTGGAATCTGGGTGACCAGGCCATCACCCATGGTCAGGAGGCCATAGGTGTTCAGGGCATCGCCGGCATCCATGCCGCGCTGCAGCACACCGATGGCGATACCGCCTACGAAGTTGATGATGATAATGATGATGCCCGCGATGGCATCGCCCTTCACGAACTTGGAAGCACCGTCCATTGCGCCGTAGAAGTCGGCTTCCGCAGAGACTTCGGCACGACGTTTACGGGCTTGGGCGTCCGTGATGAGTCCGGCGTTGAGGTCCGCATCAATGGCCATCTGCTTGCCCGGCATGGCATCCAGGGTGAAGCGTGCACCCACCTCGGCAACACGTTCAGCACCCTTGGTGACCACCACAAACTGGATGACCACCAGGATGAGGAACACCACTGCACCTATGATCAGCGAGCCGCCCACGGTGACCTTGCCGAAAGCCTCGATGACCTGGCCGGCGAAACCTTGGCCCAGCACCAACCGCGTGGAGGCCACGTTCAGTCCCAGCCGGAACAGGGTGGCAACGAGCAGCAGCGAAGGGAACACCGAGAAATCCAGCGGCTTCTTCACGAACATGCTGGTGAGCAGGATCAGGAGTGCCAGCAGGATGTTGCAGACAATCAGGAAGTCCAGCAGGGGCGCCGGCAGGGGAACAACCAGCAGCAGGACGATGCCCACAATTCCCACCGGCACCGAAAGCCGGGCGAACTTGTTATTGCTCATGGCTGGAAGCTCTCTCTCATCTGATGAATCCCCCGTGCAGTGCCCCGCGTTTTGAGCGACATCACGAATGCCAGGACTGCCGCAACCGAGCGGTACAGCTCAACCGGAATCTCCTGGCCCAGCTCGCACGCCGAGTGCAGGGCCCGCGCCAGGGGGATGTCCTGGACCATGGGCACTCCTTTGGTCTCGGCTTCTTCCCTGATGCGGGCAGCGATCAGCCCGGAGCCCTTGGCCACGACGCGTGGTGCCGATTTGCCGGCGTCGTACTTCAACGCAACTGCCACGTGCGTCGGGTTGACCAGCACCACATCGGCGTCCCCGATCGCGCCGATCATGCGGTTGCGGCTCATGCTGAGTTGGCGCGAGCGTCGCTGCGATTTGATGAGGGGATCACCGTCGGTGTTCTTGTTCTCGTCCTGGACTTCTTTTTTGGACATCCGGGTCTTCTTGCGGTTGCGGCGCATCACCACAAAAATGTCCGCGGCAGCCAACACTAAGCCCGCAGCTACGGCGAACTGGATGAGCGCACCGATTCCGCCGGCAGCGGCAGCCAGCACACCGGCCACGGGGAGCCCGCCGGCCGTCAACAGCACGGGCATCAGCCCCTGCACCACGGCGTAGAGGACAAGACCCACGACGGCGGTCTTCAGCAACGCTTTGACACCTCCCCAAAGTGCCTGGCCACCAAACATCCTCTTGAAGCCCGCGAGCAGGTTGAAATGCTCGAACTCCGCACGGAACTTCTTGAAACGGATGCCACCCTGCAAGGCCGATCCCGCCAACACCACCACCGTGACAACCAGCAGCAACGGCCCCAGGATTCCAGCCAAGGAACCCAGCCCCGCTTCCAGTGCTGCAACAGCTTTGGCGGGCTCGGGCTCAGCAATGACGCTCTTCACCGTGAACAATTGGTCCACGGCGGCGTTGGAAGCGTGGTCAATGGTGGCCGGAAGCATCGCGGCAGCGGCACCCACAGCCAGCCACGCCATGAGGTCCTGCGACCTGGAGAGCTGGCCCTTCTCCCGGACCTCGCGCATGCGTTTGTCCGTGGCCTGCTCGGTTTTCTCCTGTGAATCCGCCACTCAGCCCACCCCCATCAGAGTCTTGGCCGCTTGCTCGGCGAGGATGGCCACCAACCTGGGCAGCGCCAGGAACAAGAAGCCGGCAAGCGCCAGCGTGATGAAGATCTTCAACGGGAACCCGAGGGCGAAGGCGTTGAGTGCCGGGGCCACACGGGTCAGGAGGCCGAGTCCCACATCTGCGAGCACAAGGACCACCAGCAGTGGGCCGGCGATCTGGACCGCTGCGAGGAACATCCCGGTGAGGGCCGTAATCATGGCGTCGACGGATTTGCTGAGATCGATGCCGCCTGCCAGCGGCAAGGCATTGAAGCTTCCCGTGAGGCCGCCGATCACCATCTGGTACCCGTCCGAGGCAAAAAGCAGAGCCAACGCCGCCATCTGCATCAGCCGGGTGAACTGGGCCCCGTTGACCATCATCTGAGGATCGAAAGCCTGGGCCATCTGAAAACCGCTGAACAGGTCCACCAAGCTGCCGGCGGACTGGATCGCGGCAAAAATCACCATCACCAGGAAGCCGAGAAACAGGCCCGTGACCAACTCGAGAACCACGGCCATGATGAAGCCGGCCGTATCCGCGGGGACAGAGCCGGCAGAAAGCCGCTGCGAAACGGCAAGCCCCAGTCCGATCCCCAGCATCGCTTTGATGCGGGCCGGGATGGCGTGGTGGGCGAACGGCGGAGCCACCACCAGGAAAGCCGTCATGCGGACCGAGGCCAACAGCAGCACCTGGATCCACGACTGGTCGATGGGAATGTCCACCTCACGCTCCGCCGATCAGTCCTGGGATGCGGGCGAACAATTCGTTGGTAAAGGCGACCATTTCGGAAATCATCCAATGGCCGCAAACCACCAAGGCAATGGCCACCGCCACCGCCTTGGGGACGAACGACAATGTGGCTTCCTGCAATTGGGTGATGGATTGCAACAGGGAAATGGCCAGGCCAACCACCAAGGCGGTAATGAGGGTTGGCGCTGCAAGCTTTGCGGCAATAATCATGGCCTGGAGACAGATGTCCAGGACTGCATTCGTATCCATCAGCCGCTCGAATAACTCTGGATCAGGGAGGTAATGACCATTCCCCAACCGTCCACCAGGACAAACAACAGGATCTTGAAGGGCAGTGAAATCATCACCGGCGGAAGCATCATCATGCCCATGGACATCAGGGCGGCCGAGACCACGAGGTCGATCACCAGGAACGGGATGAAGATGACGAACCCGATGATGAACGCGGCACGGAGTTCGGAAATCATGAACGCCGGGACCAGGGTCTGGAACGGGACGGACTCGGGGTTGGCCGGATTATCCATCTTCGCGGCCCGGGTCATCAGCGCGATGTCCTCTTCACGGGTGTGGGCCAACATGAAGTGCTGAAGCGGGGACCACCCGGCGCTCATCGCACCGTTGAAGTCCAGCCCGCCGTTCAGGTAGGGCTGCACCGCCACCGTGTTGATGTCAGACACCACCGGCCACATCACAAACAAGGAGAGGAACAACGCCAGGCCGGCCAGGACCTGGTTGGGTGGGATGGCCGGCAAGGACAAAGCGTTCCGGGTCATGGCCAGGACAACGAAGATCTTGGTGAACGAGGTCATCATGAGCAGCAGCGCCGGGGCCACGGACAGCAGCGTGATCCCGATGAGGGTCACAACGGCAGTGGAAGGTGTCCCGTCCAGCCCGTTGATGTCAATGCTGACGTTACCGCCCGCTCCAGGCGCCGCGGGCGGGGTTGGCGGAGTGGGCTGGGTGGGGTCGATGGGTGTCGCTTGCGCCGCCGCCATGCCCAGCCACAACAAAGCTGCCGTGAGGAGGGCAACCCACAGCACGGACCAGGGTCGCAGCCCGGCAAGCCATCTCCGGGGGGCCAAGCCCAAACCAGCGGTTCGGTTCAATTGCGGCGTCCCCTGAAGGCATCCGAGGCTTGGCGCCAAGTGGAGGCGGACAGAATGGAACCGTGCATCGGCGGCGCCTGCCGGGCGGAATCAACCGCGCGGTGCGGCTGGCCGCCCCGGTGGAGTTCGCTGCGCCGACGCAACACGGGCAGTGATCCCGTCACTGGCCCCAGCGGATCAGCACGTGGCATTGGCACAGGCTCACCCGAAGCCTGCCGGAACAGTTCCGCAAAGCTGGCCGGAGTCTGTTCCTCCACAGCTTCGGCAGCTTCCGGAACGACTACGGGCGCGTCACTGCTGTCCAACACAGTCACCGCATGCTCCGTGACCCCCAGGAGGAAGCGTTTGTGGCCGGCGTCGACCACCACCACCGAGGCTTTCTGGCCCACCACTTGGCGGCTCACAACAGTAAGCGCAGCATCGGCCCGACGCCTTCCCTTACCTTTGCCGAGGCGCTTCTGGACGAACCAGATCAGCCCCAAAACAGCGCCGAGGGCAACCAGCACCCGCAGGCCGAGGATGAATGAGTCCATCTACAGCGTTCCCTCTGCCCCGTCCAGGATGCGGGTGATGCGGACTGCGTAGTCCTGGTCCACCACCACTACTTCACCGTGGGCGATCAACCGTCCGTTGAGCAGCACATCCGCGGGCGCACCGGCAGAGCGGTCCAACTCAATGACGCGTCCGGGCTCCAGTGCCAGGGCGTCCCGGACAGACATCCGGGTACGTCCAATCTCCACAGTCAACGCCATTTCCACACTGCTGATGAGGCCCAGCCTGGCAGCCACGTCACTGTCCTGACCGGCGCGGGCCGTGTTCAGGGTGCCGCCGTTGTCCCGCACGCGGACAGCGAACCACGCAAAGGGGGCACCGCCGTCGTTCGCCTGATGGGCGTCCCTGAGTTCGAACACCGCAGTTCCCGGATCGGACAGCAGCCCGGCGGCGTCTTCTTCCCGCAACTCCCCCAGCACACCGGCGTCGAACGCGGACGCGGCCTGTTCCAAAGCGGGACGCAGGACGTGGACGGCGGACACGGCACCCACCAGCCCGGAGCCTCCTGCGGAGGCCAGGAACGAACGGTCCACCAGTAGCAGGGCGAAGTCGGCAGTCGAGGCACCCACAAACGTGGCCGTCACGGCAGGTGAGGCATAGGCGGTTGCGTCCTGCGCCGGGACGATGCCCGCAACGCGCAGCGTGGAAGCACTCGGCAGATGCAGGGCTAGACGTTCGGCTGCCGCCGCCTGAAGGGTCAAGATGTTGCTCATCGCTGGTGCTCCTCGGTTGTGACGATGACGGCGGCGGCCCTGGAGCCGTGGCGGGCAGCCGCGGCCGTAGCCAGGCGGGTGCCGTTGATAGTGACGTCGAACGGACGGTTTTCCAGATGCGGCAGGTGCAGGACATCGCCGACGGCGAGCCCCAGGATCTGCGCGGGTGTCACCGGCGCGGGGGTCAACTGGACGGCAACATCCACCGGAACCTGGGCAAGTTGCGCCCGGACCAATGCCTCGTTGTCCACGCTATGGACGGTGGGGTTCACGTCGCCCAGCCTGGAAAGGAGCACATCGGCAGGAACGGCCAGAGTGGCGGCACATTGGTTCTCGCCCACATTGACGCTGAAGGAGGCCACGATCATGAGTTCCGATGGCGCCGCTGCCTGCGCAAACTGGGAATTGTACTGAATGCCATCCATCGCCACCGTCTGGGTGAGGAGGTTGCCCAATGAATACCGGAGATCCTCCAGCACTTCCTCTACCATCCGGGAAAGCAGCGCATGTTCAATCTGCGTGAACTTCCGTTCCGGTACCGCGGTGTCCGTTGAGCCACCGAGCATTCGGCTCAGCCAGGAAAGTGCGGCCGTCGCGGGAAACTGGATGACCAGCCGGGACTCGCTGCCATCTATCCGGCACAACACCATGGACGTGATGGACGGGAGGGACGCGGAGTACTCGTCGTAGCTCTGCATGCTCAGCTGTTCCAGCGTGGCAGTGGATTTCAACCGGACCTTGGCCGTGAGCTGCGTGCCCCACTGGCGGGCGAAAGTTTCAAAAGCCACTTCCAGCACCCGGCTGTGCTGGCGGGGCAAGGTGGTGGGTCGGCGGAAGTCATAGACGTCCACAGTGCGCTGGCGTACCGCCGCGCGATCTTCCTGTTCTCCCACGGATGGCACTATCGGCAGGTCAGCACAGCGCGTAAGGCATTCTGCCCACGACTATCCGAGGACTACTTTGCCGCCTTCGCGGCCGCTGCCGACTCCTGGGTCTGCGCCTCAATGGCCCCTGGTATCAATGCCCGGACATCCTCAGGGCTGGCGGACAGCAAAACCACGTCCACCCGCCGGTTCAGTTCCATGAGCTCCTCAGTGGAATCGTCCGTCACCTGCCGGGCGGCACCGAAAGCCACCGCGCCGATCCGGCCAGGCGGCATGCCGGAATCGTCCACAAAATACCTCAGGACGTTGACAGACCGCGCGGCAGAAAGCTCCCACGTGGAGGCGTAGGCAGTGATGCCTTTGGCGGCGTGGCCCTCCACCATGACCTCCAGCCCGGAGCCCACCACCGTGGGTGCGATGGTCCTCAGGATCTCCAGCGCACGGTTGGTCAGGTCCGGCATGTCAGGCTGGAAGAACGTTTGGGAACCCACCAGCTTCACGGTCAGTCCGCGCTCCCCCACGTCGAACTGCACGTTGGCGCCCAGGCCCTGGGCATCCAGCTTGGCCTTCATCTCGTTTTCGAGGGCAGTGAGCTTGTCCACTTCCTTCAGCGCCAGATCCAAGGCGGAGAATCCCTCCCCGTCCGATGCCGCGAGCTCCGCGGGCACCACCACCCCTGTGGCGGTGTCCACCTTCTGGCTGATCTGCGTGCCGAAGCCTGTAGCCAGGGAATTGCGCAGTTTCTCGAATTTATCCTGGTCCACCGACGACATTGCGAACAGGACAATGAACATACACATCAGCACAGTGACCATGTCCATATAGGAGGCCATCCAGCGTTCGTCGACGTGGTGCTCCTCTGGCTGGCCGCCGCGTCTCCTGCGGGACCTCATGCTGCCCTGGATGCCGAAAGTTTGCCGGGCCTGCCGGCGTCGTCCGCTTTATCCTTGGTTTCCTTGGACTTCCCCTTGGCCTCGGCCGGGGCCATGGCCCGCAGCCGTTCCGCGAGCAGCAGCGGCTGGGTGCCGTTTTGCACGGCGAGCAAGCCCTCCATAAGGAGAGTCATCCGCTCTCCTTCCAGCTCGGACAGGCGCTTGAGCTTGGCACTCAACGGCAGCCAAATGAAGTTCGCTGACAGCAGGCCCCAAAGGGTGGCCACGAATGCCGCAGCAATCATCGGTCCCAAATGATCGGGCGAGGACAGGTTTTCCAGCACGTGGGTCAGCGAGACCACAGTGCCGATGATGCCAATGGTGGGTGCATAACCACCCAGCGCGGCGAAGAACTTGGAAGACACATGATCGGCACGCATTTTGGTGTCGATTTCGTCCTCCATGAGGAGGCGCAGTTCCTCGGCGTCCGTGCCGTCGGCGATGTTTTGCAGCGAGCGCTGCAGGAACGGGTCCTTGGCGTTATTGGCTTCCTCTTCGAGGGACAGCAGGCCGTCGCTGCGGGCCTTCTCGGCAAGACGGACCAGCTCGTCGATGCTCGCCGTGGGTTTGGCAGGCTTTCCGATGAACGCCTTGGGAACATCCTTGAAGGCCTGGAGCACGTCATGGAAGGTGTTTCCGGCCAGCCCCACCGCGATGGTGGCACCAAAAACCAGGATCATGGGCGCGGGCAGGAGCAGCGACATCAGGTTCGCGTGCTCCAAGGTGACCATGGCCACCACGGATGCAAAAGCCAGCAGCAGACCGACGATTGTCATGGACTACCTTCCGTTCGGGTGGTTGGAGTGCGGGTCTTCTTCCGCATCCGGGGACCGGACCAAGCTCAGCGGATAGCCCGTCACGGCGGGAAGGTCGTGGGCGCGGCGAAGCACCCCCGCACGGTAGTTTGCGATCAGCTCCACCACCTCAGCCAGCGATTCGCGCACAACGTAAGCGGCGCCGTCGAGCGTCACCAAGTGGGTGTCCGGACTCTCATGGATCCGTTCAAGGATGTCCGGATTCACGGCGAAGCGTGTGCCGTTCAGGCGGGTGACAACGATCATGGGCCGTTTCTGGGATGGGTTGTGGCTGGAGGTGGTTCTGTCCCTACTGTCGGCCGGGAAGGGCCAGGCGTTAGGAAGGCGGCCGGATCACCGCCTCCCCCGCCATGCCTAGCGCTTCAGGTTGCTCAGTTCCTGCAGGACCTCATCAGAGGTGGTGATAATGCGGGCGTTGGCCTGGAAACCACGCTGCGCCACAATCAGGTTGGTGAATTCCTGGGACAGGTCCACATTGGACATCTCCAACGAACCGGAGGCCAGCGAACCAAGCCCACCCTCGCCGGCAACGCCCAGCTGGGCGGCACCGGAGTTTGCCGTGGCAACGTAGGTGGAACCGCCGGCCTTCTCGAGGCCTTCGGGGTTGGTGAAGCGGGCCAGGGCAACACGTGCCAGGACTTCCTTGGCGCCGTTGCTGAAGGAACCGATCAGGGAACCGTCGCCGGCCAGAGTGAATGACTCAAGCTCACCGGCTTTTGCTCCGTTCTGACCCGTGACCGCCAAGGTGCTCATCTGCGCGAATCCGGTGACCGCCCCCATGTTCACGGTGATGCCGCCAACCGTCATGGTGCCGCCCGACGTCAGCGCTCCATTCGCGAAGGTGAGGGTGGAAGCACCCGTGGCGCCATTGGCATCCGCCCCGGCCACCGTCCAGCCAGTGGCCGAGCGGCTGAACGTCAGCGTGAGGCTGCGCTCTGCTCCGTTGGCGTCGTACACCTTGACCTGGCGCTCCACAGACGTTCCCACTGCTGCGTCCGACGGCAAGTTGCCGCCAAGGGTCGCATTGCTCGTGGCAACTGCCGGCGCGGTGGTGTCCGGGGACAACGTGATGGGTCCTGTAGCTCCGCCCGTGTTGACCACGCCGTTGGTGGCCGTCCAGCCCTGGAGGATACCGCCGTCGGGACTGACCAGGCGGCCCGCAGCGTCCATCTGAAAGTTGCCCGCACGTGTGTAGTACTGCTGCGTGCCCTTGCCGGTGACAAAGAAGCCCTCGCCGGAAATCATCAGGTCAGTGCCGCGGCCGGTGCTCTGCGATGAACCCTGGCCGAAGTTGGTGCTCACACCGGCCACCCGGACGCCGAGCCCGATCTGCGCCGGGTTGGAACCACCCACGTCCTGCTGCGGGCCGGCCGCGCCCTGGGTCATCTGCGAGAGCGTGTCCTGGAACTGGGCCGACGACGTCTTGTAGCCGGTGGTGTTGACGTTGGCGATGTTGTTGCCGGTGACGTCAAGCATGGTCTGGTGGGCTCGGAGGCCGGAAATTCCGGAGTACAGCGAACGGAGCATGGTGTTGCCTTTCTTCGGGTTGGTTCGGGGTAAGTGTGGGTTTGAGTCAGGTGGTGGTGCTGTTTGTCTGCCCGGCCGCAGTCATGCCGGTGATCAGGTCCAACGGCACTTTCGCATCCCCCACGGTGACCGTCGGAACACCATCGACAAAGGACACGGCACTGGCAACGCCCGAGCCTTTGGTGCCGTCGGACAGCGTGTAGCTCACCTGGGTGCCGATGATCTGGGCCGCCGCGGTACGCATCTGCAGCGAGAAGCTCTCCTTGGCGCCCGCCGTCAGCTCAGTCATTTTCTCCATCATGGAAAGCTGCACCGACTGGCTCATCATCTGATTGGTGTCCATGGGGGCACTGGGATCCTGGTACCTCAACTGTGTGACCAGCAAGGACATGAAAACTTCGGAATCCATGGTCTTCACGGGAGCACGAACAGCCTCCCCCGATCCGACGCCGTTGTTGGCCGCAATTGCGGAAATGGTCATGGTTGTCTCTCCTTCACGTCAGACGAGGATGTCCAGGCGGTGTGGACTACTTGGGTCATGGACGACGCCGGGTGGCAGCTGGCGTCGTTGCTGCGGTTGGTCATCGGCACCGTTTGCCCCGGTGTCACTTGAGTGTCGGGATTGGGCGTCCGGATCACGTGATCCCATGCCGGGTCCTGTGCCTTGGCCTGTGCCGTGACCCGTGCCCTGGCCCGGGCCTTGACCAGTGCCGTGGCCGTCCTTGCCGGCGTCGGGCGGGCTGTTGTGGGAAGAGAGGCTCAGGCTGGCCCCTGAATCTTCAAGCCCTCGCCGCAGTTCCGGAAGGATGTGCCGCACTGCCTCCCTGCCTGCATCCCCCGCTGCGAACAACTCGATACGCACCCCTGTGCCATCGATGTGGGCACGGACGGTGAGGGGTCCAAGGTCCTCAGGGGAGACCCGCATCGTCATCACGTGCTCCCCGGGCGCAGCCGACGCCAGCGAGAACAGGGGTGTGGCGAGCTGGGGGGCCAAGGCTGGCTGCGGGCTGGACTGAGGGGTCGTCGGGGGTGTTGGTGTGAGTGTGGGCGTGAACGGCAGGATGGGCGCTGGCTGCGCAGTTGGGGGCGGGGTTGTGTGTTCGGGCTGTGCCGGTACTGGTTGTGCTGTTGGGGGCGGGGTAGGTACTGGTTGTGCCGCCCCGGGCTGTGCTGGTGCGGGCTGTGCGGTGTGCTCGGGCTGAGCTGCCGGGGCCTGCGCGGTGAGTGCCGACTGCACTGGTACGGGCTGTGCTGCTGCGGACCGCACTGGTACGGCCGGTGGTGCCAGAGGCTGCGCTGGTACGGGCTGTGCAGTGAGTGCCCGCTCCGCGGTGAGTGCCGACTGCACTGGTACGGGCTGTGCTGCTGCGGACTGCGCTGCTGCAGAGTGTACGGTGATTTGGGCCGGTTCCAGGGCCTGGATCGCCCCCGTCTGTTGAGTTCCCTGCGGATTCGACGGCAGCAAGGGTCCGGCGTTCAGGGAGCCATCGAGGTGGGCCGGCGACACCTGGCCACCACCGGCTCCTCCATTCCCTGAAACCCCAGAAACCTCTGAAACGGTCTGAGCACCGACGGGCACTCTCGAATCGCCGGAGACAGGCACCGCCACGGACAGCCCAGCGGCCGTAGTCACGCCCGCGTTCCCAATGGCGGACACCCCAGCGGCCCCAGGCACGCCCGCATTCGCACGGACGGTGTCGACGCCCTGCGCGTCGCTGCCCGGTTCGGAGGTTCCCTGCCAAACGAGCCGTTCCAACCCACGAACCGGCAGCGAGGCATCGAAGTGGCCCGGCGCCGAGATTTCGGAATCAGGGTTCAGGTTTGCCGGAACTCCACCGGCGGGAGGGATTGGTGCAGCAGTCTGAACAAACGGAGCAGCCACCCCAGTCACACCATCCGCAACGCGAGCCCCAGCTACGGGGACTGCAGCGGCCAGGTCTGGATCATCATCATCATGCTCGGGTACTCCAGCAACGTCCGCCCCGAGCACACCCGATCCGGGGGTTCCCTGCGGAGAAGACGGTAGGAAGCGTCGAATGGGCAGCGAACCATCGAAGTGGGCAGAAGACCCACCCTCGCCGACCCCAAAAACACCGGCAACCCCAGACCCAGCTGCTTCCCCAAGCTCACGGGCGGCCCCAGGCCTACCCGCATCCCCAAGCGCACCGGCAGCCGCAGCTACGCGGGCAGCCGCTTCCCCAAGCTCACGGGCGGCCCCAGGCACACCAGCGTGCCCAGCTTCGCCCGCCCCGGGACCACCCGGTTCGGGGGTTCCCTGCGTAGTGTGCCGATCCAGCCAACGAATGGGCAGCGAACCATCGAAGTGGGCAGAAGACCCGCCCTCGCAGGCCCCAAAAACACCTGCATCCCCAAGCACACCGGAATCCCCAGACCCAGCCGCATCCCCAAGCGCACCGGCAGCCGCGGCCACGGCCACGCGGGCAGCCGCTTCCCCAAGCTCACGGGCAGCCCCAGGCACACCAGCGTCCCCAACTTCGCCCGCCCCAGGACCACCCGATTCGGGGGTTCCCTGCGTAGTATGCCGATCCAGCCAACGAATGGGCAGGGAACCATCGAAGTGGGCAGAAGACCCTACCTCGGAAGCCATCACAGCTTCGAAGGCCCCAGCACCCGCACCCGCACGACCAGCAGCACCACCAGCACCCGCAGCGCCAGCACCCACACGCGAGCCGCCACTCCCAACCAGCGGCTGCATCACGAGCCCCCGGCCGGTACGATCCGGCGAATCGACGTCAGGTTGGAGTACTTCTCCCAAGCATCCCGGATTTGGATGGTCTGGCCCGGCACGGGAGCATCGATGGCCTTGCCGTTGCCCAGATAGATGGAGATGTGTTCGCCGCCGTAGCTGACCAGGAGGTCGCCAGGCTTGGCCTCCGCCAAGGAAGCGACGGGCGTGCCCTTCTGCATTTGGTCGCTGACTACGCGCGGCAGCTCTACCCCAAGATCCTTGAAGACCCTTTGGACAAAGCCGGAGCAGTCCATGCCCACTGCGGGGTTGGTGCCACCCCAGACGTAGGGCACTCCGATGTACTTTTTGGCCGCTGCCACCACGGCGTCACCCGACACCGCGCCACCGCTGGCTCCGACGGCCGCCGCCCCCGAGGTCGGCGTCGTACTTCCGGCAGCCGGGAGCAGCGACCCCAAGCCCGCAGCACTCAACCCGGACGCCAGCGAAGCGGACGACGACGAGGTCCCCATCGCGCTGCTCAGCGCAGAAGCAAAGGACGCTGCGTCGGCCGCGGACGCGGCGCTGACCGAGGAAGAAGAGGACGAGGCAGCCGAAACACGCGCCCCCTGGGCCAGCTGCTGCAGCGAGGCTTCGATGGTTTGAATCCGCCCAATGGCGTCGGTCATGCTCATGAGGTGGCCTTCCTGTGCCAAGCGGTGGAGGCGATTTCATCCAGGACGCCTTGCTCAGCGCGGAGGGCGGAGGCGGCGTATTCGGCGTCGTGCCGGACTTCGAGCTTCTCAAGCCCCACAGCGCGACGCTTCGCTTCCGTGTATTCGGCGCGGGCCTCGGCAGCATCGGCCTCGGCGCTGGCGGCCAAGGCCTCAAGCTCTGCCAGCATGCTCTGCGAGGACGCGCGCGCGGCCGCGATGGCCAGCAGAGAGGCCGAGTCGCCGGGCCGCCCGGCGGAATCCGCCAATGCTTCGCGGGCTTCGGCCCGACGCACCCGCAACGATGCCGAACGGGAGTTGGCCGCGGCCAACCCGCTTTCCGCGGACTTCTGTTCGGCCTGCCGCAGCCTCAAGAGTCCGGCCAAGGAGAATTGTCGGTTCACGCGGCTCCTTCAAAGTGTCCAAAGTGCGCTGAGAGTCGGGACAGCCCAGCCCAGGACTGGCTGTGGGGAGTCGATTCGCCCATGCCCTGCCGCAGGAACTGGTTGATGGCGCCCTCGTGATCCAAGGCAGCGTCCACCAGCGGGTTGCTGCCGTGCCGGTACGCGCCCACATCGATCAGGTCCTGGGCACCCCGCCGCGCCGCCAGGACCCGCCGGAGCGTGACGGCGAGCGCAGTGTTGTCACGCGCGTTCACTTTGGATGCCACGCGCGACACCGAGCCCAACACGTCAACAGAGGGGAAATGCCCCGTGACGGCGAGTTTCCGGTCCAGGACCACGTGCCCGTCCAGGATGGATCGCGCGGCATCGGCGATGGGTTCGTTGTGGTCGTCACCGTCCACCAGCACGGTGTAGATCCCCGTGACGGAGCCCGTTTCCGCGGTTCCGGCGCGTTCCAGCAGCCTCGCCAGGACAGAAAAGGTGGAGGGCGGGTAGCCGCGTGTGGCGGGCGGCTCGCCTGCGGAGAGGCCGATCTCGCGCTGGGCCATGGCCACGCGGGTCAGGGAGTCCATCATGAGCACCACGTCCTTGCCGGCTTCGCGGAATGACTCGGCGATGCGGGTGGCGGTGACCGCTGCTCGCAGGCGCATGAGGGCTGGTTCGTCGGAGGTGGCAACCACCACCACGGAGCGGGCAAGTCCTTCGGGTCCCAGGTCGTCTTCGAGGAATTCGCGGACTTCACGGCCGCGCTCCCCCACCAAGGCGATCACTGACACTTCGGCGTCGGTTCCCCGGGCCACCATGGACAGCAAGGAGGACTTTCCCACGCCTGAGCCAGCGAAGAGGCCCATGCGTTGGCCGCGCCCCAGGGTGGTCATGGTGTCCAGCACGCGCACTCCGGTCTGCAGGGGCGTGTCGATGCGTGCCCTGCTCATGGCCGACGGTGCTTCCTGGTCCAGGGGCACCATGCGGGACACGGGAAGCGGGCCCTTTCCATCGATGGGCCGGCCCAGGGCATCCAGGACCCGTCCGAACAACCCGGCGCCGGTGGGCACCAGCATGGGAGTGCCTTTGGCCCGCGCGGGAGCCCCGGCGGCGACACCAGTCAACCGGCCAAGGGGCATGCACCGCACGGCGCCACTGACCGAGGCCACTACTTCGGCGTCGAGCGTTTCACGGCCCGCGCCGACGGTAACGAGCTCGCCTACGGCACAATCCAGCCCTGCAATTTCCAGTCCCAGGCCCAGCACGGAGGTCACGGTCCCTACCCGCTGCGGGGCGGCGGCAGCCACAGCTGCACGGAAGCGCTCCGTGTGGGGCCTCACGCCCCGGCTCCCAGCAGGGCCTGCTTGGCCCGTTCAAGCGCGGCACCGATTCGCGCATCGATCCACCCGTTCGGATACTCCCCGACGGCGTCACCCGGGTTCAGCGTGGCATCGGCCTGCAGTTGCACCCCCGCGATGTCTGCTGCGCCGGCGGCCTTCAGAACTTCGAGGTCACGCGGGTGGAGGCGTACCGCGGTGACACGTCCGACGCCGGTGCTGCCGCCACCTTGCGTTCCAAGGGCACGTTCCAGCGCGGCGTGCGCGGTGTTCTCTCCCCGGGCAAGTTCGTAGCCAAGGATTGCTTCGGCAAGCTCCATGGAGCCGGCAGCCAGCACATCCTGCACGTCTGCCACAGCGACTTCCTGGCGCTGCTGCGCCGCGCTGGCTGCCGCCTGCAAAAGCTGGAGCGCCCGCGCCAAAGCCGAGCGCTCGGCGTCGAGCATTTCCTCATGCTCACGCCGCAAGCGCTGTTGGAGTTGGAGCTGCTGGGCCGCGGCGGCTTGCATCCCTGCGGCGTAACCGGCGGCATGGCCTTGAACGAAGGCGCGATCGGGTTCGCCGGACCGGTCGGGCGCGCTGACAGAAGGAAACGTGACGCGGGTGACGTGCTCAGTAGACAAAGTCGTCCTCGTCCCCGCGCCGGACCACAATGGCACCTTCGGCTTCGAGCTCGCGGATGGACCGGACGATCTCAGCCCGGGCTTCCTCAACCTGCGAGGCACGGACGGGACCGGAGGCGGCCATTTCGGATTCGAGGATTTCCAGGTTGCGGCCGGACATGTTGGCGCGGACGGTGTCCAGGACCACTGGCGGGGCACCCTTCATGGCCACGGCCAGGACGTTGGCGCTGACCCCGCGGAGGATTTGCTGGATGTCCCGCGGCTCCAGCTTCACGATGTCCACGAAGGTGAGCATCCGCGCGCGAACCTCGGTGGCGAGCTCCGGATCCAGCGTGCCCAAACCATCCAGGACGGAGCGTTCAGTGTTGACGTCGGAGCGGTTGATGATGTCCACCAACGGCTGTATGCCGCCGACGACCTCGTTGGATTTCCGTTGCGACATCACAGCACCAGCCCGGACCTTGAGTGTTTCAGCCACGATGCCCACCGCTTCCGGAGACGCCGAGCCCATGGTGGCGATGCAGCGGGCAACCTCGATCCGTTGCACGTCTCCCAGTCCGGACATCACTGCTGAAGCTTTGCCCGGCCGCAGGTGGGCGAGGATCAGTGCGATGGTTTGCGGCAGCTCACCGTCGATCAGCGCCAGGATCTGGCCGGGGTCCATCATTTCCAGGAACTCGAAGGATTTTCCGGCCATGGTGGACGCCAGGCGGTCCATGAAACCGGCGGCCTTGTCAGCACCGAACGACGCTTCAAGAAGTCCGACGGCGAATTCCTGGCCGCCGCGGGCCGTGCGGCGGCCGCTGACGGCCAGTCCGTGGAACTCGTTGATGACGTGGTCTGCCACCACCGACGACACGCGGCGGAGCCGAACGATCTCGGCGGCGATGTCCTCCGCTTCGGATTCGGAGAACTGCGCCATCACGGCGGCGGCACTGCTTGGGCTCATCTGCATGAGCACCACCGCTACCTTTTGGACTCCGTTCAAGGCTGAGGCTTCCGGGACGGCATGGCTCATACGGATTGCCTTTCATCCATGAGTCCGCGCAGATATTCAGCTGTGCGGGCAGGGTTGTCCGCCACCATGGCCTCGATCTGTGCTCGCTTCAATTCGCCGTCCAAAGCGTCCGAGCCCGGGAGCGGCAACGCGGGCGTGGGCTGGATGGGAGCCGGGGGCTGGATGGAGGTCAGTTCGATGGCGGTGGTGGCCGGCCCGGTCAAGGCTGGGGTGGGGATGCCTTCCGGGAGGGCGTCGTAGGGATCCCGCTCGCCAAGGTCCACGGGCTCCCGCCGCTGGCGACGCTTCAAGGTAATGAGCACCGCGACGATCAAGGCGATGGCGGCCAGCATGATGCTGCCGGCGAGGATGAGCGTGTTCATCAGCGCAGCGTCCTTGGCAGCTTCCGCGTCTGCTTGGGCGGCGCCCAGGGCTTCAGCGGCTTTGTCTGCGGCTACTGTGCTGAACGGCAGCACTTCCACCGTGACGACGTCGCCCCGCTCTGCATTGATCCCGGCCGCTGAGGTGACCAGGGCGCGCACCGAATCCACGTTGACGCCGCCTGCCGCGGCCTGGTTGATGGCCACGGAGATGGTCTGGCGTTTCACGGCGCCTTGCGGGATGGTGCGGTCTTCAGTGACCTTGTTGACGGCGTTGTTCTTGGTGGTGTCGCTGGAATCGTAGCTTCCGTTGCCGTCGGTGCCGCCCGGGACTGCGATGTTGTCCGGGCCGAGGACGCCCGCAGCTCCGCCGCCGGTTCCGGTGTACTTTTCGGTTTTGGTGGACTCACTCAGGGCCGGGGTGTCTGCGGCGGGCGTGAAGGTTTCGCTGCGCTGCTGGGCGGATTCAGCGGTGACGTCTGCGGCGACGGCCACTGTTGCATTGCCGGGTCCCACCACGCTGTCCAGGACTGCACGGACGGCGTCGGAGGTGCGTTGTTGGTAGTCGGAGGCCTGCTTTGATGAAGATCCGGTGGCACCGCCGCCCACCGTCGAGAGGACGTTTCCTTGCGAATCGACCACGGAGACATTGGTGGGCTTCAGGTTTTCGATGGCCGCAGACGTCAGGTGCACAATGGCCTGCACCTTGTCAGAAGAGAGTGTTGTGCCGGGCTGGGTTTCCACGAACACGGAGGCCGTGGCCTCCGGTGCAGTGTCCACGAACACGGACTTCTCAGGGATCGCGAGCCTGACAGCGGCGCTCTTGACGCCCTCCATGGCCTGGACCGTGGTGCTCAGTTCACCTTCCAGGGCACGCTTGTAGGTGACCGACTGCTGGAATTCGGAGGACGTGACACCCAGTTTGTCCAGCAACGAATATCCGGTGGCAGCAGCTGACGGGAGTCCGGCGGCGGCGGCCTTGAGCCGTTCGTCGTAGACCTTGTCCTCGGGGACCAGGATGGTGGACCCACCGTTGCTCAGCTCGTAGGGGATGTTGTCCTTGCGGAGCTGCTCCACGATGCTGTTGGCGTCCGTGTCCTTCAACCCGGAAAACAGCGGCGAGTAGGCAGGCTTCCCCAACCAGGCCGTCAGCGCGACGCCGCCAAGAACCAGCACGGCCACACCCAGGATCGCGAGGGTCCGTTGGGCGGGCGAAAAAGCTTGGATTCCGCTGCCAAGTTTGCGGAAGAACTGGGTAATCCCGGGTGGCATCAGGCCTGCATCCTCATGATCTCGTTGAACGCGTCAATACCCTTGTTCCGGACGGCGGCCACCAGTTCAAAGGTGACCTGTGCGCGCGTCGAGGCAAGGGTGGCTTTGTGGATGTCATCCAGATTGCCGGTGACCGCGGATACCGCCAGTTCCTTGGACGTTGACTGCAAGGACTGCAAATTGTCGACGGCGCCTGTCAGCGCGGCGCCAAAGTCGCCGCCTGTGGTGGCCGCTTGGGAAGCCCCGACGCTCCCCGTGCCGACGTAGCCGGTGCCTGTGACACCCTGGATCGCTTCAAGGGGGCCCAAAGCCATCAGGATTTTCCTATCTCGAGGGCGGCCAGGTACGTTTCGCGTGCCCGATCCACCACCTGGGCGTTGGCCTGGTAGCCACGCTGGGCGATGATCAGCGTGCCCATCTGCTCAGCCATGTCGATGTCCGGGTAGCGCACATTGCCGTCCGCGTCAGCCAGGGGGTGGTCCGGCTGGTAGACGATCCGGCCTTCTCCGTCCCCGAGGGGTGTGCTCTTGACGTAGACACCATCACCGTTGTTTCCCTCGGCCGCCTCCACATAGCGTGCGCGGAAGGCCTCGCCATCGGTGCGGGAGGCGTTGTTCATGTTGGCGAGGTTGTCCGAGACCGCATCCAGCCATTTGCGGTGGACAGTCAGCGCGGAGCCCGCGATTCCTATGGCATCGAACGTCATCAGTTGGTCCTCAGCGCGGTGCGAAGGGAGGTAAATTCTCCGGCTGCGGCCCTCGAGGCGAACTGGTAGCGCAGCACGGTGTCGATGTTGGAGAGGGTTTCGGTATCCAGGTTGACGTTGTTTCCGTCGGTCCGGGTTGGCTCATCGGACGGGGAGATCGTGGCATTCACGTTGCCATCGCCGGAACGCACCGAGGCCGCCAACTGATCCTCAAAGGAGACCCTTTTGGCGTGGTAGTTGGGTGTATTCACATTCGCGATGTTGTTGGCAATGGTCCGCTGGCGCAAGGAAAGCGCGTCCAAGGCGCTGGCCAAGGCGGCGGAAGTCACGGATTCAAGCACAAAGTCCTGCCTGGTGGTGTCGTAAGGCCAATCCGTGGCCATGCATCGAGCGATCCCTGCTCAGGAACAGCTATCGGCCAGGTACCACACCACGTTAGGAAAATCAGCGGACTAATTTTGCAAACGTTGTGCGCACTTAATATTCGGCCGTTGCGTGGCCCGATCTGCGCCCTTTCCCGGGGAATTGGCACGCATACCAGGCCTCACAAGCCGTCCGTCGGCGCAGCCTTGTGGTCCACGCTTGCCGTCAGCTCGTCGATCCGGTCCAGGGCGTTGCTCAGCCGGCTGACGGTGTCCCACAGATGCGGGTGGTCTTTCCGGACCTCCTCCAGGTCGGCGCCGGCAGACGTGAGCGATGAGAGGTCGAAACTGACATTGGTGCGGGCCCCGGCTATCGCTGCCCGCAATGCTCCACAAGCCACCACCACGTCCGCAATCAGCGCCGGGTTGCCATGGGAGGCAAGCCACGCCAGGTCCTTTATGGCTTCGATCGCCCGCTCGCCCAGCACGGCGGAGGCCTTCGCGGCGGCAACGGATGCACGATGAATCGCGTCGTCCCGCTCGGGCCCCGGATCAAGCCGAAAGGCGGCACCGAATGCTGTGGAGGCCTCGGCGTCCTGGTCAGCCAATGTGAGCGCAGTTTCGCGCAGCGCCCGCGCCCGTGCGTGAACGTCTGCCAACCCGGCCTGGTCACCCTCTGTGTACCCCGCCACCATGGACGTCAGGGACGCGGCGATGGCCAGCATCACCCCTGTCCCCGCACCGCCGCCCGGGGACCCAGTGGATTCGGCTAGGGCCCGCGTCCACTCCTCAACTGTGGATCCTTGCGTAGAAACCGTGGATCCTTGCGTAGTAACTGTGGATCCCTGCGTAGAAACCTTCCCCGCATCGTTCATGCCACCCAGTGTGCCCGGGATTCCCAGGCCGCGCAGATTTTCGTGTGGATACAGCAGATTTTCGTGTGGATACACTGGCCAGACCTACGGTGTCGAAAGAAAAGGGCAAACCCATGACCATTGACCTCGAAGAGCTTTACAAGGACCTGCACACGAACCCTGAGCTCTCCTTCCAGGAAGTCCGGACCGCCGGGATCGCCGCGGGACACCTTGAGAACCTGGGCTTCGCCGTGCACCGCAGTGTGGGAAAGACCGGAGTGGTGGGTGTCCTGGAAAACGGCCCTGGTCCGGTGGTCATGCTCCGCGCTGACATGGATGCCTTGCCCGTCAAGGAATCAACGGGCCTGGACTACGCCAGCACGGCTGTCGGCGTCGATCATGACGGCAAGGACGTTCCGGTGATGCACGCTTGCGGGCACGACGTCCATGTGACGTGCCTGGTTGGCGCAGTCGAAACGCTGGCCACCCAACGCAACGAGTGGCAGGGCACCCTGATCGCCGTCTTCCAGCCGGCTGAAGAATGGGGTGGCGGCGCGCAAACCATGGTCTCCGACGGTCTTTATGACCGGGTGCCCACACCAGACGTCGTCCTGGGGCAGCACGTGGCACCCTTCCCCGCCGGATGGTTTGGCGTCCGCTCCGGTGTCACCATGGCATCGGCAGATTCCCTGAACATCACCTTGCACGGCCAAGGCGGCCACGGGTCCCGGCCCGAAACCACCGTGGATCCTGTGCTCATGGCCGCGGCAGCCACTGTTCGTTTGCAGGGCATCGTTTCCCGTGAACTCGCAGCCAGTGATGCCGCCGTGGTGACCGTTGGGCAAATCCATTCCGGGACCAAGAACAACATCATCCCGGAAACGGCGACGCTGGGACTCAGCGTGCGTTCCTTCAACAATGCCACCCGGGACAAGATCCTTGGCTCCATCGAACGGATCGTCCAGAGCGAAGCGACCGCCTCAGGAGCACCCAAAGAACCGGAGTTCCACTACGAGGAGCATTTCCCGCTGACAGTCAACGACGCCCCGGCTGCCGACAGGATTGCCGCAGCATTCAAGGCCAAGTTTGGCCACAACCAAGTGATCGATCCGGGCCCCGTCTCCGGCAGCGAGGACGTCGGAGCCCTGGCCACGGCGGCCGGCGCTCCCTTGGTCTTCTGGTTCCTGGGTGGGGCTGATCCTGCCCTCTTCCAGGAGTGGGCCACCACCGGCCGGCTCCCGGAGGACATCCCCTCCAACCACTCGCCCTACTTCGCTCCGGTCATCCGGCCCACCCTGGCCAAAGGATCGGAAGCGTTGGTGACGGCAGCGCGGGAATTCCTCGGGAGCACTGGCACGAGCTAACCGCGTACGTCCAGCAACAGCGGCCGGTCCGAAGCCGCGCCCGACGGCACGGCGTCGATGGCACCAAGCTGCGTGCCGGCGTCGTGCCTTGCGCGTTTAAGGATGGCCACGGCATCCGCCTGGGCGTCCAGAACGCGCCGGGCACGGTCGGCCAGCGCCGCAGGCAGCGGGCCAGCGTCCACAGGAGGCGTCCACAGCGGGACGATGCCACCGGAAACGGCCAAGGCGATGTCCCGTTCAAAGCCGTCCAATATTGCGGACCACGTGTCAGGCGACACCGAGGGCCCTGCCGCTGGCAACAGGAACGGAAGCAGGAACAGCAGCGGCAGGCGCATCGGCCGGCAACTGTGCTGCGGCCTCATGCCAGCCCTGCCGCAGTGGTTCAAGGAGCTCGATGCATTCCTTGGTCCGCTCCACATCGCGGTAGATGTTGGCACCAATCAGGGCTTCCATGGAGTAGTCGTAGATGCTCGCCAGTGAGGCCGCCCCGTCCCAGGCATCGGTCCGCAACGTGGACCGCAGCTCGGCGACGATCGCTTGGGCGTGCAACAAGTTTTCCCGCGCAACGTCCCAGTTGCCGTCATCCTGCGCCAGCTGGGCGCGTTTGAGGTCCAGCAGGAGCCGGTCGTACAGCATGGTGAGCAGCCGCGCCGGAGGAGCAGACAGGACGGCGTCATCGTTGTACCGGGAGAGTTGCTGCGCGCGGAGTGCACTGTAGGTCATGGCTTATTCTCCTGTGGACTGCTTCGAGAGACTGGAAATCTGACCGGACAGCCACGCCGACTGGGATTGGAGCCCACCCAGCATCACTTCCATGTTGGTGTACACGGCCTGGAGGGTGGCGCGGCGGGTCACCAGGCGCTGGTCCCAGTCGGCGATCCTGTTACCCAGGTCCCGGACCTCGGATTCGCGGCCCTTGATCAGCCCGGAGACGGACCCGCTGTAGGGGTCGGCGGCGGCCTTGGCGGCGTCCGCAACACGGGTGGCGAGCCCTTGCACGGCAGCCTGGGCGGCGGCCGGGTCCGCGGCGAGGGCTTTGGAGAACTTCTCCGCGTCGAAAGTGAAGTCGCCCGCTTTGGTGATATTGATTCCGTACTCGGCGGGCGATTTCCCGTTGATGGGACGCGACAACGCGGCAAGAACTTGATCGTTGACGGCGCGAACGGTGCTGTTGCCCGTGAAGATACCCGCCTTGGGCACGGTGGCGCCCTTGGCGTCGGTGGTCTTGGACACTGCCGTGTAGATGGCAATGAAACCCAGGACGTCGTTGACGGACTTGACCAGGTCTTCGGCCTTCTTGGTAATGCCGGGGACGTCGCTTGCCACCGTGATGGTCACCGGGCCGGCGGATACGGCCGTAGCCGTCACTGATACGCCCGGGAGCACGTCCGCGAAGGTGTTGGTCCCTGACGTCAGTACCTGGGCGGCCGGCGTCCCTGCATACAGTGTGGCTTTGGCGTCCTGGGCGGACTTCACGACGGCGGCGCCCGGGTCCGCCATCAGATCCTCCGCAGTGCCTTCGGTGACTTGGGCGGCGGTTCCCCGGTAAACGGTGAAAGCACCAGCCTCGCCGGGGGCGGTGGCCGTCAGTTGCAGGCGGTACGAGCCGTTGCCTGCGGGGACTTTGACGGCTTGGGCCCCGCCGGACGCGGCGTTGATTGCCGAGACCACGTCATCCAAGGAAGTGCTCGCTGGCGCAATTTCGGTCTTCTTACCCGTGGAATCGACAATCGCGAGCCGGGCGGGGGCGCCGCCGCCATCCGTAGGCCAGGAGGACATTGCCGCCGTGACGTTGACCTGGGTCTGGGCCAGCTGCGTAACGGTCAACTCGATCGATCCGGCAGCGGCCGTCGTCGTGGTTTTCGCTGTGATGGAGGGTGAGCTGCTGGTGGCCGTGAAGAGGTTCAGGGCGCCTGCGGCGGCGTTGCCGGAGGCCAGGTCCTTCAATGCGGTGAGCTTTGTGTTGAAGGACTGCAGCGTGGAAATGATGGTCTGGTTGGACGCCAGCTTGGTCTTGAGCTGGGTTTGCGGCAGGGCTTCGACGGACATCAGCGAGTTGATGATCGCGGTGGTGTTCAGGCCGCTGGCGAGGCCGTCGATGGCAGTTGCCACGGGTGTCCCTTCCGGATGATGTGTACTACGAAAATGTCCGACGCCGGCCGGCCGGTTTTATGGGGCCCGGCCGGCCGTCGTCGATTAATGCGGTCAGTCAACTCATGCGGTTAATTGCTGTGAAGGCTTAGCGCAGGAGGGACAGAACGCCCTGGCCGGACTGGTTGGCCTGTGCCAGCATTGCCGTACCGGCCTGGGACAGGATGTTGGCCTTGGTGTACTTGACCATTTCAGCTGCCATGTCCGTGTCCGCGATGCGGGACTGGGCTGCCTGCAGGTTTTCACCTGAGACGTTCAGCGTCTTGATCGCGTGGTCCAGACGGTTCTGGTTTGCGCCAAGGTCCGAACGCTGTGCCGACACAGCCGTGATCGCAGCGTCGATAGCAGTGATGGTGGTCTGCGCAGCGGCGTTGGTGGTCACGTCGAAGCCCGTGGCGCCGGTGGCCGAGGACAGGGTGCCGGCAGCCGTTGCGACGTCGCCGAGGTTCACGGCGATGGTGTCGTTGGCCGTACCAGCGGTGCCAACCTGGATGTTCTTGGAACCACCCTTGAGCAGGTCGATGCCGTTGAAGTTGGTGGACTGCGTGATGCGGTCCAGCTCCTTGCCCAGCGAATCGGCTTCATCCTTGATCGCGTCACGTGCTGCCGTGTTGTTGGTGTCGGATGCACCCTGGACTGCGAGGTCGCGCATGCGCTGCAGTACGGAGTGAACCTCGCCGAGGGCACCTTCAGTGGTCTGGATGAGGCTGATGCCGTCCTGGGCGTTGCGTGCGGCAACCGCGGAGCCGCTCACCTGGGACTTGAGGCCTTCCGAGATGGCAAGGCCGGCTGCGTCGTCTGCAGCACGGTTGATGCGCAGGCCGCTGGAGAGCTTCTCCATCGACTTGGACAGGGTGTCCTGCGTGGCGTTCAGGTTGCGGTACGCGTTGTTCGCCATCAGGTTGTTGTTGATCTGCATGCCCATGAAAATTTCCTCCGTGATGTGGACTTACTGTGCGGCAGCCCATCCGTGGGCCGCCATACCCCACTATCGACGGCCCCCTGCGGACCCGTTAGGAAAAATTCAAAGGAAAAGAATCCGCGCTTTACGGGGCCATGCCGCCTAACGACGGACCACGAACGGCCGATAGCTAAAGGGGAGTTGGCGGGAGGTACGCCATCACAACCGCACCCATTCCGACCAGAACTGGAGTTGACCCCCGTGGCCATCCATGAACTGTCAGCCCTGCTGTGGCGCGAGCGCGAACTTCTTGATCTCCTGACCTTCAAGCTCGAAGAAGAGCAACTGCTGTTGACCGCCGGCAAGTCCCGATGGTTGCCGCACGGTACCCGGGAAGTGGAACAGGTCCTGGACCGGGTGTCCAAAGCCGGGCTCGCCCGTGCCGTCGAGATCGCGGCAGTGGCGGATCAGTGGGGCGTCTCGGCGGACTCCTCACTGGCTGAGCTGGCCGCGGCCGCACCGGATCCTGCCTGGGCTGAGGTCCTTTCGTCCCACGTGTCGGCCATGCGTCAGCAGACCGCAGCCATCAAGGAACTTCGCGATGCCAACGAGCAATTCCTGCGCGCAGCAGTCCGCTCCACCCAGGAAACCCTCGCCGACCTGAAGCCAGCAGCCGGCACGTACGACTCCCATGGCCGGACCGGGGAATCGTCGGCCGCCCACCTCGTCGACCGGCAATTCTGACCCGGCGGTTGGACCAGCAAAGGACATTTACGTGAGCACTTTCGGCGGACTCAACACGGCTTACCGTGGACTCACCGCAGCCCAGCAAGCCATTAACCTGGCCGGGCAAAACATCGCCAACGCCACCACCGCCGGCTACACCCGGCAACGGCTGGAGCAGTCTGCCATCGGCGCGCCCCGTCCGGTGGGCCTCAACCCGGCCGCCGGTCAAGCCGGTCAGGGCGTCTCCATTGACGGGATCGCGCGGCTGGGCAGCAGTTTCCTCGACGCCGGGGTCCGCAACACTGCGGCCCAGTCCGGCTTCGCAGGGATCCGGTCCACCGAATTGCAACGACTTGAGGATGCCCTGCAGGAACCCGGGCCACACGGAATTTCGACGGCGTTGCAAACCTTTTGGGCGTCATGGCAGGGAGTCTCCAACCACCCGGGCGAATCCGCTCCGGCGTCGGTCCTGCTGGAAGCGGCCACCACGCTCAGCGCAACTGTGTCCGCGGGCTATAAGGCCTTGGATGCGCAGTGGTCCCGCGTCCGGGGTGAGGCGTCAGCCACCGTCGATGAGCTCAACGCCGTGGCCGGTCGTGTTGCGGACCTCAACGCAACCATCCGTTCCGTGCTGGCTTCCGGTGGCTCCGCCAACGAACTCATCGACACCAGGAACCAGATGACCGAGGCCATCGCAGCATTGGCTGGTGGAACTGTCCGCGAAAACGCCGACGGCACCGCTGACGTGCTGGTCGGGGGAAACGCCTTGGTCTCCGGGACCTCGCACCGGGAACTGAAACTGGCGGGCCAAACCTCCATGAGTACGGCCGGGCAGCCGGTACAGCTGGAGTGGGCGGACTGCCCGGGCGTCGCAGTAAACCTCGACGGCGGACAACTCGCCGGAGCGGTGTCGCTCCTGGCCCCCGCGGCCGCCGGAAGCAAGGGAGCAGGAACGGGCGGAGCCATCGCTGAAGCAGCAGCCGCGTACAACGCCTTTGCCACTCAACTGATGAATGACGTCAATGCCGTCCACCGCACGGGGCAGTCCTCCAGTGGAGTGGGTAACCTGGATTTCTTCACCAGCACGCCCGGAGTCCCCGTAGCGCTTTCGCTCCGCGTGGTTCCCACCAGCGCCGCCGGAATCGCCACAGGCGCCGCCGGTTCAGGGCCCCTGGACGGCAGCATTGCAGACGCCCTAGCCCAGATCGGTTCCGGCCCGGGCGCCCCTGACACGTTCTGGGGAGGGGTGGTAGCCGGTATTGGTATGGCGTCCCGGTCAGCCCAGCAGCACTCCCAGTTGTCGGACGCGGCGAGCGTCGCCGCCGTCGGGCAGCGTTCCTCAGGTGCGTCCGTCAGCCTGGACGAAGAAAACGTTGCTTTGCTCGCCAGCCAGCATGCCTACCAAGCGGCGGCCCGCGTCATGACGGCCATCGACGAGGCCCTGGATGTCCTGATTAACCGCACCGGATTGGTGGGAAGGTAAGCCGTGCTCAATCGCGTCACCAACCAGATGATGTCCGCTTCCGCGCAGAGGAACCTCCAGTCGGCACAGTCCCGGCTCGCCGAGCTGCAGGAACGCGCCATGACATTGAAGAACATCAGCCGCCCATCGGACGATCCCGCAGGTGCGGCCCAAGCCATCGCCATGCGCGCACAACTGAGCGCCGCCACGCAGTACGGCTCCAACATCAGCGACGGCAACGGTTGGCTGGCCGCCGCAGACACCGCTTTGGGGCAATCCACCAACATCCTCAACCGCGTGCGGGACCTGGTGGTCCAAGCGTCCAACGGAACGCTCAACGGCACCGCCAAGGAAGCGATCGCCGTCGAGATCGAAGGCTTGGGCAAGGACCTCCTCACGCAGGCAAACACGCAGTATCTGGGCCGCAACGTCTTCGCCGGCAGCTCGGACACGGTGGGCGCCTTCACCAACACCACTCCCCCGTCCTTCCTCGGGTCGGGCGGCAGCTCGGTGGAACGTCGTGTGGATTCGGCGCGGACAGTCCGGGTGGATTCCGACGGCGGCGCGATCTTTGGCGACGGCGCCGGCTCCGTCTTCGCTTTGGTGAGTGACGTCGTCGCCGATATCCGCTCCGGCGCCGATCCCAGCGCGCGGCTGGCCGCGATCGGCGATCGCGTCAAAGCAGTGATCGACGGCAGGTCCGACGTCGGGATGCGGCAGACCCGGCTGGGCCAGGCCCAAGACTCGCTGGAAGGGATGAAGGCTACGCTGGAAACCCAGAGGGCCCGCGTCGAGGACACGGACCTGGGAAAGGCGGTTATGGATTTGAAATTGCAGGAAACCAACTATCAGGTGGCGCTTGCCGTCACGGCCAAGGTGCTCCAGCCAACGCTCATGGACTTCCTTCGATGAGCACGGCATTGGCGTTCGACACCCTGACGTTTGCCTCACCCATGCCCGGTTTGGAGTCCGCTGAGGGCTTCTCCCTGCGCGAGGTCGCAGGCGCGGAAGGTTTGTATGCGTTGGAGATTGTCCAGCCGCGTGTACGTATGTTCGTGGCAAATGCAGCTGTGTACGTGCCTGACTATGCGCCCACCATTCCTGCCTCTGCGCTCGAAGTGCTTGGCCTTGACGCTGTCTCGGAGGTGACGGTGTTGGTGGTGGTCAACCCGACGCCGGAGAAAACCACGGTTAATCTCATGGCACCCATCCTGCTGAACCCGGTGGACGGCGTCTGCGTCCAGGCGATCCTGGATGGAGCCAAGTTCCCGTTGCGGGCAGAGCTGCACTAGCCTCTTTCGGAACGGGGAAAGGCGCTGCACATGCAGCGCCTTTCGTGGTGTCGGTCCAGTCCGGGTTGTGCCTAGACTTTCTCGCGGATGCGGTCGATCTTCGGTTCGGAAACCTCAAATTCCCTGCGACGACGCGCCAGGAAAGTCCACAGTGTTCCTTCTGTCTGCGGACGCTTCCCTGCGGGTGCTTCATCTTTGCTTGCATCAGACGTGTGCGTCTCGGGCTTGCGCGCGGAGTCCTTCTTCGTGCGCCGCTCAAAGTCGTCATAGTACGCGTAGCACATACCAACCTCCTTCAAGGGCTGTCCCTTAATGGTCCTCGCCTTTGGGCGCCACGTCGACTGTTAATTGGTCAGCTGTACCTGCTGGTTGGTCAGCTGTACCTGCGCCCGCCCAACCAGCTCACCATCGCAGGATCCCGGTGGTCGAAGAAGAGGCTGGCGCCGGTGTCGAGGGCCGCGATCAGGCCCATTTGTTCTTCAGTCAACGTGAAATCGAAGACGTCCAGGTTTTGCGCCATCCGCTCGGGCCGGACGGACTTTGGAATGACAACCACGTCCCGTTGGATCAGCCAGCGGAGCACCACCTGTGCCACAGACTTACCGTGTTCCTCTGCGATGGCACTGAGGACCGGGTCGGTGAAGAGGTTGTTGCGGCCTTCAGCGAACGGTCCCCAGGATTCGATCTGGACGCCACGTTCCATCATGAGGTTTTGATCGGAAGCGCGCTGGTGGAAGGGGTGCGTTTCGATCTGGTTGACCGCGGGGACGATCTCGTTGTGGTCGATGAGGTCAACCAAACGGTCCGGGTGGAAATTGGAAACGCCGATTGCCCGGGCCCGGCCTTCCTTGTTGATCTCCTGCATGGCCCTCCACTCGCTGTAGTAGTCGCCCAGCGGCTGGTGGATCAGGTACAGGTCCAGGTAGTCCATTCCAAGCCGGTGGAGCGAGTTGTCGAAAGCGCGCCTGGTGTCCTCCTGGACGTTGCCCGTGGGTGCGTGCTGGATCCAGAGCTTGGTGGTGACGAAGAGTTCCCCGCGTGGTATTCCGCTGGCTTTGATCGCTGCGCCGACCGCCGCCTCGTTGCCATAGGAAGCGGCAGTATCCAGGTGGCGATATCCTGCCGCGAGCGCAGCTTCGACGGCTGCCTGCGTCTCTTCATCGGGGATCTGGAAGACGCCAAATCCCAGGATGGGCATCTCGACGCCGTTGTTCAGGGTGACGTTGTGCATGGGTTTTCCTTCGGAGGTTTGTTTGCTGTAGAGGACTGGTTTTGGAGGGCTGGCTTTGGCGGACTGGCTTTAGACGACGGCTTGTGAAGTTGCTGTGGTGTACTCGACGTCGCTGACAGGCTCCAACCACGTGGCACTCTCACCGTTCAGGTGTTCCACCAGAGCTAGATGGGACATCAGGCTGTCCGGTAATGCGCCATGCCAGTGCTCCTCCCCTGCCGGTGTGTGGACCGTGTCTCCGGGGCGCATCGCGATCACCGCGCCATCCCGGGTCACCACCACTCCGGAGCCCTGGGTGCAGTGCAGGGTTTGACCCACAGGGTGCGAATGCCAGTTGGTGCGGGCGCCGGGCGTGAAGTGCACCAGCGCGGAGACCAGGCTGGAGGGCGATTCGCCTGAATGAAGAGGACTCACATAGACGCGGCCCGTGAATCGTTCCGTCGGGGCCATGGCTGTGGGGGCAACTGGTACGAGTTCCATGCATTCAACACAACCAGCCTTCGGGCGCGCGTGGGAGTGCCTGCTGTGAGGTGTACTGGCAGTTCCTGTTAGAGCCTTGCCGGGCGTCGTAGCGTAGACCCATGGACAACAACAAAGACGTCCGCGATTTCCTCATGAGCCGGAGGGCGCGGATCACTCCCGCGCAGGCCGGGCTGAATGCCTTCAGCGGTACACGCCGGGTGGCCGGGCTCAAGCGCGAGGAAGTTGCGATGCTGAGTGGGGTGAGCACCGAATATTATGCCCGCCTCGAACGTGGCAACCTTCGCGGAGTTTCAGACTCTGTCCTTGATTCGTTGGCCCGTGCCTTGCAGCTCGACGAGGCAGAACGGGCCCATTTGTTGGACCTCGCCAAGGCAGCCGCACCGTCGCGGCCATCGGGCGGGCGCACGCCTCGAGCCGTGGTTCGGCCCAGTATCGAGCGGATACTGGCCGGAATGACCAGCACTCCGGCCTACGTCCGGAACGCCAAGATGGAAATCGTTGCGGCGAACAACCTCTGCTTGGCCCTGTACACCGGTATCCTCAGCCCCACCACCATGCCGCTGAATTTGGCTCGATTCATGTTCCTGGACCCGCGTTCCAAGGATTTCTTTGTGGAATGGGAAGCTATCGCCGACGACTTTGCCGCCGCCCTCCGCGTGGAGTCAGGCCGCCGGCCCCGCGACCGGTACCTGAACGGACTGATCGGCGACCTCGCAGCCGGCAGCACCGAGTTCTCCACCCGTTGGGCACGTCACAACGTTCACTTCCACAGAACAGCCCGAAAAACCTTACGAAACCCGCTGGTAGGCGAGATCGAGCTGACGGGTGACGCCCTGGAGCTCCCCGGGGAAGGCCTCACCGTCATTGCCTACACAGCCGAGCCTGGAAGCCACGCCGAGGAACAGCTGGCATTCCTGGCCAGCTGGACTGCAGACCGGGTGTTCACGCAGAACGCGGAGCTGCGGTCCAGCGGGCCCTCATCGTGATACGGCTGACAGCCGCGCTGCCTCAACAGCCAGCCTTGTCTCCTCGGTCATGAGATCGGCATTGATAACCGCTCCCGCCATGACACCTGATGCAGCAGAGGCCATCACTTGACCCGTGAGGTCGGTGACATTCCCCGCAGCATAGACACCCGGTACGGACGTCGCCCCGCCTTGGGGATTCACAACGACGTGGTGCCCAACGCCCATTGGGTGTTCCGCTGTGGGAACCCCCAGCGATTCCAGCACAGCGGACCGTGCCTCCATTCGAGGCCCGGCTACGACAGCTTCCACGGGAATGACCTTCCCGGATTCCAGGACAACTCCGCTCAACGCGTCGTCAGTCACCTCCAAGGACAACACTTTGCCGTCCACCACGGTGATGGAACGGGCAGCCAGTTGTTCCCATTCTTCTTCAGTCGGCTCCACAACATCGTTCAGGAACAGGGTGATGTCAGGGCTCCACTGGCGGAACAGCAGCGTTTGGTGCAGCGCCATCGGAACCGATCCCAGGATTCCGATTGCCTTGTTCCGGACTTCCCACCCGTGGCAATACGGGCAGTGCAGAACGTCGCGGCCCCAGCGTTCGCGAAGACCTTCCACGTCGGGCAGTTTGTCCACCAGCCCTGTGGTGACCAGTAGACGGCGCGCAACTACGGTCGTCCCATCTGCCAAGTCCACCTCGAAGGAAGGTTCCGAGCCAAACATTGGTGCCGCCGTCGAACGTGCCCCAACGGCCACGCCGTCCACAATGTCCGCACCGTACTGACGAGCCTCCGTGCGTCCGAGTGCCAGCAGTTCCCTGGGATTGATTCCCTCCCGGGACAGGAAGCCGTGCACCCCTGCCGCTGGCGCATTCCGAGGTTCGCCGGCGTCGATCACCAGAACGGAACGCATGGCCCGCCCCAGCGTAACCGCTGCACTTAACCCAGCGGCGCCACCTCCGACGATAACGGCGTCGTATTCCTTTGCCATCCGGGTATTGCCCTGTTCAGTCACTGTGCCTCCATAGGTCTCCAGCGGCGGTCCGCCGCTTCTTCCATGGTTGGACACCACCAGCTTCATCAGCAAGAAAATTTGCCGGTATGGCAAACTGGGCGGATGGCTACAGATTTCAGCACCATGCTCGACGCCGTAGGTCCCCGCTTGCGCGCGATGCGGACTCAACGCACTTTAACGCTCGCGGAAGCGTCCGAAGCAACGGGGATTTCGGTCAGCACACTGTCCAGACTGGAGTCAGGGCAGCGCAAACCCACGCTGGAACTCCTGCTCCCGATCGCGCGGCTCCACCAAGTCCCGCTCGAGGAACTCATCGATGCTCCGGCGACCGGCGATCCCCGCATCCACCTCAAGCCGCACGTTCACGAGTGGGGTACCGCCCTCCCCCTTACGCGCCGGCCCGGCGGAATACAGGCATTCAAGATGGTCCTGAAGAGTGGCACAGGCAAAGAGATCCCACAGCCCCAGTCGCACGAGGGGTACGACTGGATGTATATCCTCAACGGGAAGCTGCGCCTGGTGCTGGGCGAGAACGACTTCATCCTCAAACCGGGCGAGGTGGCGGAATTCGATACCCGGACGCCGCACTGGTTTGCCAGCGCCACGGCAGAGCCAGTGGAGCTCCTTACCCTTTTTGGCCAGCAAGGCGAGCGACTCCATGTCCGGGCCAGGCCCAAGCGTGAAGCTTAGGAGGCCAGCCATTCACGCGCACTGCGCCGCGCTGTTCCCGCGTCCAGCTCAGGTTGGTTGATCTCGGCCCACACCTCATCAAGGGAGAGACCCAGGACATCGGCGATCGCGGCAACGGTGGGAAAAGCGGGGGTCGCCACACGGCCGGACTCGATTTTCCGGAGAGTTTCCGGCGAGACGCGGGCATCCAAGGCAGTCTCCAACATGGAGCGCTCACCCCTGGCGCGGCGCAAAAGAGCACCGAGGCGTTGTCCACGCTCGGCCTCTGCGGGAGTAAGCGGCAGCCTGACCATGGCTCCAATTGTAATACCGGGATAATATGGCCGGGATAGTTATTGGTCATACATGAGAGAAAGGTGCCGCATGATCGAGATCCTGAGCCCCGCCGAGCTGGTCCGCGCGAAGGAAGCGGGGGCCCTGGTCGCCAACATTTTGCACACACTGAAGGGCCGCACCACCGTGGGCACAAACCTCCTGGACATCGACCAGTGGGCAAAGTCCATGATCCTCGAAGCGGGAGCAGTGTCCTGTTATGTCGACTACGCCCCCTCCTTCGGCCGTGGACCGTTTGGCCACTACATCTGCACAGGCGTCAACGATGCTGTGCTGCACGGACTGCCCCGCGACTACACGCTGGCCGACGGCGATCTGCTGACACTCGACCTCGCAGTCTCCCTCCGAGGAGTCGCAGCCGACTCGGCCATCAGCTTCATCGTGGGCGAAACAAGGCCGGCCGAGAGCGTAGCAATGATCGACGTGACGGAACGCGCCCTGCGCGCAGGAATCGCAGCTGCCCGGCCCGGCGCCCGGATCGGAGACCTCTCCTACGCCATCGGCTCAGTCCTGAGTGAGGCGCGATACCCCGTCAACACCGAGTTCGGCGGACACGGCATCGGCTCCACCATGCACCAGGATCCCCACGTACCTAACATGGGACGGCCCGGCCGCGGCTACAAACTGCGCCCCGGATTGCTGCTGGCACTGGAGCCCTGGGTCATGGCCGACACCGCCGAACTGGTGACCGATGCCGACGGATGGACACTCCGAAGCGTGACAGGTTGCCGGACAGCCCACAGCGAGCACACCATCGCCATCACCCACGACGGCGCCGAGATTCTCACCCTGCCCACACTCGTCTAGGTAGGTGCCGACCCGCATCTCTGACGCCACGGCCAGCGGGCACCCAACGCTTGGCCACGACCCTCATGGTCTGGATCTACACGAGAGCTCGTGCCTTGGTATCTACGCGAAGGCTCGCGCTCTGGATCTACACGAGGGCTCGTGCCCTGGGATCTACACGAGGGCAAGGTTCTGCCGTTCCATCGGAGGAGGATCAGAATCGGGCTGCGGCCTGATCTGTGTGGTTGGCGAAGCAAGCGCCTCACCAACATCGCTCGATTCACCCACTTGGCCTCTACTGAGATCCCGCCCCACGGCTAGATCAAAGCCCACGGCACGATCCAGGGCCACGGCACCATCCAGGGCGGTAGCTCGACCCAAGCGCGTAGCACTCGCCAGCCGTACGACTTCCTCCTCAGCCGCTGGACGATCTTTTCCCGGCAGGGGTGGGGCTTTGGATGTGTAAGTGTGGCCGGTGGGTGTGCGGATGTGGAGTGTGTGGTTGTCCTCGTGGAGCGGTTTCGCGGTCCAGCCGGGGTTTTCTTTGGTGTGGTTGCAGGCTTCGCAGAGGCCGGCGCCGTTGGTCAGGGTGGTAACCCCGCCTGTGTGCCAGGGGATGATGTGGTCGATGTGGCGGATGGGCGCGTCGCAGTACGGGGTGCGGCAGGTATCGTCCCGGGTTTCAATGAAGCGTCTGAGTCGTGGTGGGAAGAGCCGGGCTTTGGAGTCCATGCTCAGCAGCTCGCCCGTTCCGGGTGCTGTGTAGAGCCGGCGCAGCCAC
>NZ_FNNR01000004.1:213042-480808 GCF_900106835.1 Arthrobacter sp. cf158 | reverse complement strand
TCGGCGTCCGCGTCGGCGTCGGGGTTGGGGTCGCCGTCGGACTAGCACTCGGCGTCCGCGTCGGCGTCGGTGTTGGGGTCGCCGTCGGACTAGCACTCGGCGTCCGCGTCGGCGTCGCAGTACTTGTAGCCGTTGGCGTGGGACTTGCCGTTGTTGCAGTCGGCGTGGGCGTTGGTGCTGCGACAGTTTCCGACGGCGTCGGCTGGGGTGTCGGCGTTGTGCACCCGGCTAGAGCCAACGCGATCACCGCCCCAAGAGTTGAGACCTTGAGTTTCATAGCATGTGTTCCTTTGGGGTAGCAGCGAAATTGCAGCTGCTGCGGTACCGGCCCCCAGACCAGTTCTTCCGTCACCCGCATACGCAGGGTTTCAGCCAGGACATTGCCTGGCACGACGCGGCGATACGCGTCGGATTCCCGTTCAGTTCCGGTGCACCGCCTGTAGACGGCGTTCGTCGAGCGAGAAGGCGCAGCCCGTGTCCGGTCAGGGCCGCAGCGGCCCTTGAAGACCCGGAGGGTGGCCGCTTGCCCAGCTTACGTGAAGCCGTAAGCACCCTACCGTTTGTTACGTAGGTCACATTTTGGCCATTTCGACGACTTACTGCGGGTTAGGCCGATCGCACGGCACAGCTTGCAGCAAGCCCCTAATCGGTTTTCTCCACATAGGCCATTCCCCGCCTTCTCCTGCGTCGCGTCCCAACCGAGGCTTAAACCATGGTGAACAGCAACCGGGGCAAGCTCCCCGCGGGAATGAATTTATGGCGGACCAGCGAGCTCCATGAACTCGGCTTCAATGACAGAAAGATTGCGGCCCTGATCCGAGAAGGCCAGCTGATCCGACTGCGTCGAGGCTGCTACATCCGCGGCAGCACGTGGATGGCCCAAAAGCCCTGGGTCCGCAGTCGGCAACTAATTGCGGCTCATGCCCACGGAACGCTGGCGACGTCGGCTGGCGGATTGATCTACAGCCACACCTCAGCCGCACGCCTCCACGGGCTGTTTCTTTGGGAAGTAGATGACCAGGTACACGTCACCACAGTTTCCACAGCGTCACCTACCTCCCACGGCCTCGATGTCGTTCCACACACGCGCGCACTGGCGCCCGGTGAACTGACATACGTGGACGGCATGCCGTGCACCTCCCTTGAACGCACCGTTGTGGACTGCTGCCTCATGCTGAACTACAAACAGTCCTTGGTGCTGATGGACCACGCCCTTCGCTTGGGGGCCGACGCGGGAGTGATCCGGCAGATCTGCGGGTCTTTGGCCGGACGCAACGGAGTTCTCACGCTCCGCCGGGCCCTGGAGAGTGCGGACGCGCGATCCGAGTCACCCGGTGAAACCCTGACCCGTGAGCTGCTCCAGCGCTTGAACATGGAACCCCCCGAGCTCCAAGTGGAGGTATCGACGACGGAGGGGCAGTACAGGCTGGATTTTGCTTGGCGGGAAAAGAGAGTGGCCTTGGAGTTCGACGGGAAAGTGAAGTACTTCGACTACGCGCCCGCCACCGAGGTGATCTACCAGGAAAGGCAGCGCGAGAAGGCACTCATGGCGCAGGGCTGGAAGTTTATCCGGATCAACTGGCAGCACCTGATCAGGGAGCAGGACTTCAAGACGAGTGTGCTGCGGGTCTTGCGGAGCGCAGAGTAGTCCCCATTTCGGGGTCTCGCGGAGCGCAGAGTAGTCCCCATTTCGGGGTCTCGCCGCGTGAAGTGCCGCGCGCACGGCATTGGGTGCAGCGAGGCGTCGAAATGGGCGCCAGGGCGGACGCGCCGGGAAAGCGGAAAGGCGGGCAACACCTCCCCAGGTGTCACCCGCCTCGTTGGCTCTGTTGCGCAGAGTCCGCGCCCCTTTGATGCAGGGTCTTAGGGGCGCTGCCGGCCGAACACCGGGAGCGCGCGCAGCCAACGGGAGAACCCGCCGGCCTTGCGGTCGCAGTCGGCCGGAATGTAGAAGTCCGGATCTGTTGCACCGAACGGCAGGTACAGCTCCTGACCCGGTGCCGGGAATTCCACGACCTTGTTCGTATCCTTCGAGTCCATCTGTTTCCTCCTCTTTCTAGTGCAGTCAATTTCCGTACTTCGGAAAACTTTTATTGTTATGTGGAAAGTGTAGGCAGCCCAGAAACGAAGCGTCAAGACCTCCGTCAGAGCAAAACAAGTTGCCCCGGTCACATTTGGATGGTTCATAACGATCCTTGGGAACCCGTATACATAAGCCGAAACCATGCGCTACTCTCGAATGAGTTCGTGGCGTAGGTCACGTAACCTGAGAGCAGCAGGCAGGGTCGTAATGAGCTGGCATCCATGGATGCTGGCTCTTTTTTGTTGGGTCAGCTCCACCAGAAACGCAGTGGAAACACGCGCTTAATTTCATTGATGGAACGTAGGTTCCACCTCACAGAAGTTGGGATATGACCATGAGCAACAACATCGTCCTCGGCGAAAACCAGTACGGCAAAGCAGAAGTCCGCGTCGTCAAGGTCACTCGGGATACGGACCGCCACCACATCGAAGACCTGAACGTTACCTCGCAGCTGCGCGGCGACTTCCAGGCCGCACACCTCGAAGGCGACAACGGCCACGTCGTTGCCACCGACACCCAGAAGAACACCGTCTACGCGTTCGCTCGTGAAGGCGTCGGCTCACCCGAGTCCTTCCTCCTGCGCCTCGCAGACCACTTCACCGGCGGGTTCGACTGGGTTACCGGCGGCCGCTGGGAAGCCGAGGCCTACAGCTGGGACCGCATCCAGGCCCACGGCGAGGGACACGACCACAGCTTCGTCCGCAACGGACAAGAGGTACGTACCGCCGTCGTCGTCCGTGATGGCGCAACCACGCACCTGATTTCCGGCCTCAAGGACCTGACCGTCCTGAAGACCACTCAGTCCGGCTTTGTCGGCTACCCGCGCGACAAGTACACCACCTTGCCGGAGACCACCGACCGCATCCTGGCTACCGATGTATCCGCCCGCTGGCGCTACAACACCAACCTGGACTTCGCCGGCACGGACTTCAACAAGAGCTACGAGGACATCAAGGCCCTTCTCCTGGAAGGCTTCACCGAGAACTACTCCCATGCACTCCAGCAGACGCTGTTCGACATGGGCAAGAAGGTCCTCGAAGCACACAGCGAAGTGGACGAGATCAAGTTCTCCATGCCCAACAAGCACCACTTCCTGGTTGACCTGAGCCCGTTCGGCCTGGACAACCCCAACGAGGTCTTCTTCGCGGCTGACCGCCCGTACGGCCTCATCGAAGCCACGGTCCAGCGCGAGAACATCGACGCTGCACCGGTTGCCTGGAGCGGCATCGCCGGCTTCTGCTAAGCCGCCCCACAGCACTAAACCGCACTAAACGCGCACCACCTCAAGGGTTTGTGTGCAGGTCCCCCCAACGGCGCCCCGTAAAGGCCGGACCTGCACACAAACCCAACCCAAAACAACCTAAAGATTTGTTAGCCAGACACAGTTAGCCAGACGAAGACGTCTGCCATGAACCCAGAAAGTCTGCCATGAACATCAAGAAGAAATCCCGTCCTGCGAATACCACCTCGCCCCAGAAGCATCAGTCGGAGCGGCCCGAGGATAAACGGCTTTCCATCGGAAGCACCTTCGCCTACGGCTTCCAGCACGTCCTCACCATGTACGGCGGAATCATTGCCCCGCCGCTGATCATCGGAGCAGCCGCGGGCATGTCCTCGCAGGACATCGGTCTCCTCATTGCCGCTTGTTTGTTTGTGGGTGGCCTGGCCACCATCCTGCAGACGGTTGGTATCCCGTTCTTCGGCTCGCAGTTGCCCCTGGTCCAGGGTGTTTCCTTCGCCGGCGTTTCCACCATGGTGGCGATCGTCCAGGGTGGCGGCGGAATCCAGGCGGTGTTCGGCTCAGTCATTGTGGCATCGCTGATAGGTTTGGCGATCACTCCCCTGTTCTCCAAAATCATCAAATTCTTCCCACCGGTGGTTACCGGCACCGTGATCACCACCATCGGCCTGACGCTGATGCCGGTGGCCGCTAACTGGGCCATGGGTGGCAACGCCAAGGCCGACAACTACGGCAGCATGGCCAACATCGGACTCGCAGCGGCAACCATGGGTGTTGTCCTCCTCCTGAGCAAGGTTGGCAACGCAGCCATCTCCCGGCTCTCGATCCTGCTGGCCATGGTCATTGGCACCATCATCGCCTTGATTGCCGGTATGGCTGACTTCTCCAAGGTTGGCCAAGGCGACATCGTCGCCTTCCCCACGCCCTTCGCTTTCGGCGCTCCGACCTTCGAGATCGCCGCGATCATCTCCATGCTCATCGTCATCCTGGTGACCCTGACCGAGACCTCGGCCGACATCATTGCCGTGGGCGAGATCGTGGACACCAAAGTGGACTCCCGCCGCATCGGCGACGGCCTCCGCGCAGATATGCTCTCCAGTGCCATCTCCCCGCTGTTCAACTCCTTCACGCAGAGCGCCTTCGCCCAGAACGTAGGCCTCGTGGCCATCACGGGCATCAAGAGCCGCTTCGTGGTCAGCGCCGGCGGCCTCATCCTGGTAATCCTTGGTCTCCTGCCGATCCTGGGCCGCGTTGTGGCAGCGGTTCCGACGCCCGTCCTGGGCGGCGCCGGCGTCGTGCTCTTCGGTACGGTGGCAGCCAGCGGTATCCGCACCCTGGCCAAGGTTGAGTACAAGAACAACATGAACCTGATCATCGTGGCGGCCTCGATCGGCTTCGGCATGATCCCCATCGCCGCCCCGAAGTTCTACGACCAGTTCCCGTCCTGGTTCGCCACGATCTTCCACTCCGGCATCAGCTCGGCGGCCGTCATGGCCATCCTGCTGAACATCCTCTTCAACCACTTCAAAGCCGGTAACTCGGACAACCAGTCCGTATTCGTCGCCGGTACCGACCGGATCGTCAGCGAAGAGGACATCAAGTGCCTCAGCGAAGGCGACCGCTTCGAAAACGGCAAGCTGATCGACGCCGACGGCAAGGAAGTTCCGCTCAAGACCTCCAGCGCGTCAGAGCACTAGCACCCTTCCGCACATGACAGGCGGCAGTGTTTCCTTGGGGGACACTGCCGCCTTTTGTCGCCTGGGGCGGAATGCTCGCCCCACGGGGGAATGTACGACGCCGGAACTCACCGTCGCGCGTGCGGTTACCCTGGTGCGCCCCAGTATCTAGAGCCGCCGTAGGATCAGGCCATGACGGAACAGCCCATGTCCAACCATGTGCCTTGCTTCCACTCACTGGCCTTCGGCGAGATCCCGAAGCCGGACTATGCGGACGTTTGCCTTGCCATCCTCCCGGAGGGGGCTGGCACGGACCCCACGGAATGGGCGGAGCGGCTGTTCTCTTTGGAGTCCATGCCCCGCTGGGTGGCCGGGGCAATGGGCTTGCGTCAGGCACTGGTGCCCTTGATCGGCATTCCCAAGGCGCCTCGGGACACCTTCAAAGTGACGGCCCAGTCAGGTGAGGAAGCGCTGATCTTCGTCCGGGACAAGCACTTGAACTTCGCGGCCGCCGTCGGCGTTGATCCGGTGAGCCGACTGATCAGGGTGACTACCGCCGTCGAGCTTAAAGGGTGGCGCGGGAAACTGTACTTTGCCGTGGTGCGGCCCGTTCACCCGATGGTGGTGAACGCGATGCTGAAGAAGGCCACGCGCTCATAGCCTGCGCCGAGGTAGCAGAAACGCCCATGTCCTAAGACATGGGCGCTAAGTGCCAACTGGGCGGAAGCGAACAGAAGAGCTAGTTCTGGTTGAGCTCCGCGGAGATCGCCATGGCTGCTTCACGCAGCATAGGCACGGCGCGGTCGGCGAAGCTCTGGTCAACGCGGGTAATCGGGCCGGAGACGGAGATCGCCGTGGGGGTGGGAGCGTTGGGCACCGCCATGGCGAAGCAGCGTACGCCGAGCTCCTGCTCTTCCTCGTCAATGGAGTAGCCGCGTTCGCGGATAAGCTTGAGGTCTGCCAGCAGGGAGTCGATGTCCCCGATGCTCTTGGCGGTGGGAGTGGGCATGCCGGTGCGTGCCACGATGCCGCGGACAACCTCGTCGTCCAGCTGGGCCAGGATGGCTTTGCCCACGCCGGTGTCGTGCGTGTGGGCGCGGCGTCCCACCTCGGTGAACATGCGCATGGAGTGCATGGACGGGACCTGGGCCACGTAGATGACCATGTCGGAGTCGAGGACGGCCATGTTGGAAGTCTCCCCGAGGCGTTCCACCAGGGTCTTCAGCTGCGGACGCGCTACGGCACCGAGCTGTTTGCTGGCACCTTCACCGAGGCGGATCAGGCGGGGGCCCAGGGCGTAGCGGCGGTTGGGCAGCTGACGGATGTAACCCAGCGATACCAACGTGCGAAGCAAGCGATGGATAGTGGGCAAGGGGAGGTCAGTGGACGACGAGAGCTCGCTCAAAGTGACGTCGCCACCCGCGTCCGTGATCAGTTCCAGCAGTTCAAAGACGCGCTCAACGGACTGCACGCCTCCGGAGGCTTTTTCAGCCATTCCCTTGTCTCCAATGACTCAGATTCCGACAACTCTTATCCGCATCGTGAAAAGAATTGCTTAGAACACCCAACATACAGCACAACCCGCACCTGCGCGATGACGCCAAACATGACCAAGCAAGGGGTTGTGTTTCCACTTTGTAGATAATAATATCCATAATACGAAAACATTCAGTTTGGAACGGCGGCCCGGGAACGGGCCTAACAGGAGGAATTTCAATGGCGAATCCGAGCCCCGGAAACTCGATCACCCTGCGCGTCGCCGCACCGTCGAGCTTCACCGCTACCAGCGAACTGGCAGCAGCCGTCGGCGCAGCCGGTGCAGCAATCACCGCGTTGGACGTCACGGAATCCCACCACGAGACGATCGTTGTTGACGTCACCTGCAACACCACCGACGACGACCACGCAGCCCGCGTCAAGGACGCGCTCAACGCACTCGACGGCGTCACCGTCCAGCACGTCTCGGACCGCACCTTCCTCATGCACCTCGGCGGCAAGCTCGAAGTTGTCCCCAAAGTAGCCCTGCGCAACCGTGACGATCTCTCGCGTGCCTATACTCCCGGCGTCGCCCGTGTTTGCCTGGCCATCGCTGAAGACCCGGCCGCTGCCCGCAACCTCACGGTCAAGCGCAACACCATCGCCGTCCTCACCGACGGCTCGGCCGTCCTGGGCCTGGGCAACATCGGCCCCGCCGCTGCCCTTCCCGTGATGGAAGGCAAGGCCGCGCTGTTCAAGCAGTTCGCCAACGTTGACGCCTGGCCGGTCTGCCTGGACACCCAGGACACCGAAGAAATCATCATGATCGCCAAGGCCATGGCTCCGGTCTACGGTGGCATCAACCTCGAGGACATCGCCGCACCGCGCTGCTTCGAAATCGAGAACCGCCTCCGCGAAGAACTGGACATCCCGGTCTTCCACGATGACCAGCACGGCACCGCGATCGTCACGCTCGCTGCCCTGGTCAACGCCCTGCGCGTGGTGGACAAGAAGCTCTCCGAGGTCAAGATTGTTGTTTCGGGCGTCGGCGCTGCCGGCTCGGCCATCATCCAGCTCCTCAAGGCCCAGGGCGCGCAGCACATCATCGCCGCAGGCCGCTCCGGCGCCATCCACTCCGGCGAAGAATACGGTGACGAGCACCGCAGCTGGATCGCCGCGAACACCAACGAGGAAGGCTTCTCCGGCACGCTGCACGACGCCCTCAAGGGAGCCGACGTCTTCATCGGCGTCAGCGCCCCGCACGTGATCGGCGAGGAGCAGGTTGCTTCGATGGCTGAGGACGCGATCGTCTTCGCCATGGCCAACCCCACCCCGGAAATCGATCCTGTTGTCGCTTCCAAGCACGCAGCAGTGGTTGCTACCGGCCGCAGCGACTTCCCGAACCAGATCAACAACGTGCTGGCATTCCCGGGCTTCTTCCGTGGCCTGCTGGACGCCGGAGCATCGGACATCACGCCGAACATGCTGGTGGCCGCAGCCGAGGCAATTGCCAACCGGGTGGCTGACGATGAGCTCAACGCGAGTTACATTATCCCCAGCGTCTTCGATCCCCATGTTGCCGCCGATGTGGCCAGTGCCGTAGCAGCAGCTGCGCACGCCAACGCCGCCAGCGCACTCTAGAACAAAGGAATCCGCTCACATGGCTATTACAGTCACCGATCCCCGGCCGATCGATCGCGCCGAGGAAATCCTCACCCCCAAGGCACTGGCCTTCATCGAGGAACTGCACAAGCGCTTCGCCGGAACCCGCAACGAGCTCCTTGAAGCCCGTAAGGTCAAACGCCAGAAGGTTGCCGACACCAGCCGCCTGGACTTCCTCCCGGAGACCCAGGAAATCCGCGACGGCGACTGGAAAGTCGCCGAGGCACCGGCAGCTTTGCAGGACCGCCGCGTTGAGATGACCGGCCCGGCAACCCCGGCCAAGATGGCCATCAACGCCCTGAACTCCGGCGCCAAGGTGTGGCTGGCAGACCTCGAAGACGCCAGCACACCCACGTGGCCCAACGTCATCGACGCCATCCTCAACCTCCGCGACGCCGCCCAGGGAACCCTGAGCTACACCTCGCCCGAAGGCAAGGAATACCGTCTCCGCACCGACGCTCCCCTGGCCGTTGTGGTGGCCCGCCCCCGTGGCTGGCACATGGAGGAACGGCACCTGCTGATCGACGGCGAACCCGCCGTGGGTGCGCTGGTGGACTTCGGCCTGCACTTCTTCCACATCGCCAAGCAGCTCCTCCTCAACGGCCAGGGTCCGTACTACTACCTGCCCAAGATGGAGAGCCACCTGGAGGCACGCCTCTGGAACGACGTCTTCGCCTTCGCCCAGGACTTCCTGGGCATCCCGCAGGGCAGCATCCGCGCCACGGTTCTCATCGAGACCATCCCGGCCGCGTTCGAAATGGACGAGATCCTCTACGAACTGCGCGATCACGCTTCAGGCCTGAACGCCGGACGCTGGGACTACCTCTTCAGCATCATCAAGTACTTCCGTGATGCCGGCGAAGAGTTCGTCCTCCCGGACCGCGCAACCGTGGCCATGACGGCACCGTTCATGCGCGCCTACACCGAACTCCTGGTCAAGACCTGCCACAAGCGCGGCGCCTTCGCCATGGGTGGCATGGCCGCCGTCATTCCCAACCGCAAGCAGCCGGATGTCACCGCCGCAGCCTTCGACAAGGTCCGCGCCGACAAGACCCGCGAAGCGAACGATGGCTTCGACGGCTCCTGGGTGGCACACCCGGACCTGGTCTCCACCTGCCGCGAAGTGTTCGACTCCGTGCTGGGCGACCCTGCCAACGGCGGTAAGAAGAACCAGCTGGACAAGCAGCGCCCCGAGGTGAACGTCACCGCCGAACAGCTCATCGACGTCGCCTCCGCCGAAGGCCACGTCACCGAAGCAGGCCTGCGCCTGAACCTGTACGTCGCGGTCGCCTACACGGGCGTCTGGATCTCCGGCAGCGGTGCCGTTGCCATTCACAACCTCATGGAAGACGCCGCCACTGCGGAAATCTCCCGCTCGCAGGTATGGCAGCAGATCCGCAACAAGTCCGTCCTCGCGGACACGGGCAACACCGTGACCCGCGAACTCGTCACCCGAATCCTGGGCGAAGAAACCGAGCGCCTGCGCATCGAGTTCGGCGATGAGAACTTCAAGGCGTACTACGAGCCGGCGTCCAAGCTGATCGAGGACATCTGTCTGTCCGACGATTACACGGACTTCCTCACCACTCCCGCGTATGAGCTGGTGGGCTGAGATGGGTTCATTCTCTTCATCTGATTTGGCTCACATCGAGTCCCAGCTTGCGGCGACCGACCAGTTGCTGGACCGCAACTACCCCGGCGACGACGGCTCACGCCAGCCCATCCACACCGTCTACATCCCGGCTGACCGTTTCACACCCACCTTTGTGGCAGATTGGGGCGCACAGGCACTCGCCACGGCAGAGGCTCACGGTGGCCTGGAGAAGCTCGGTCAGCTGCTGGGCCAGGAGTCTCACCTGGCCGCCGCTGTTGCCGAGCGTGTGGCCGCGAAGCTCTCCGCGGAACCGATCGAGGACCTGCGTTTGGACTTCGAAGACGGCTACGGTGACCGCGGCGACGAGGCAGAAGACGCCGACGCCGTTGCTGCCGCCAACGCTGTTGCCGCCGCAGTAGCTGCCGGAACCGCCCCGCCGTTCATCGGCATCCGCTTCAAGTGCTTCGAAGCCCCCACCCGGGCCCGCGGCCTGAAGACGTTGGATCTGTTTGTCTCCACGTTGGCTGAAGCCGGCGAACTCCCGGCCGGACTGATCCTCACCCTGCCCAAGGTCACCACGGTGTCCCAGGTACAGGCCATGGACTTCGCCGTGTCCCGGCTTGAGGAAGTCCACGGTCTTCCCGCCGGCCGGCTTCGTTTTGAGGTGCAGGTGGAAACCCCGCAGCTCATCATCGGTGCTGACGGAACCTCGCCAGTGGCGCAACTCCCCCACGTCGTCCCGGGCCGCATCAGCGCCCTGCACTACGGGACCTACGATTACAGCGCCTCGCTCGGAATCTCCGCGGAATACCAGTCCATGGAGCACCCGGTGGCCGACTTCGCCAAGGAAGTCATGCAGCTCGCTGTCGCCGGAACGGGCATCCGCCTCTCCGACGGTTCCACCAACATCATCCCCGTGGGCGATGCTGTGGAAGACGCATGGAAGCTTCACGGCCGCTTGGTTCGTCGCTCCCTGGAGAACGGCTACTACCAGGGCTGGGATCTCCACGCCGCCCAGCTCCCCAGCCGCTTCTCGGCGTCGTACGCTTTCTACCGCGAAGGCCTGCCCGCCGCGGCCCTGCGCCTCCGCAACTATGTTGAGCGCACCGAAGGTGGCGTCATGGACGAGCCCGCCACCGCCCGCGCGCTTGCCGGGTTCGTCCTCCGCGGCGTCCAGTGCGGCGCAGTGGGGACCGACGAGGTCAAGGCGCTTGCCGGCGTCGAACTTTCACAGCTGACCGCACTGGCGCACCCGCGGCTCGCGCAACCGACTTCCCACTGATAGGAGCATTTCGCATGGGCAAGTACTACTACCCACAAGGCGGCTTGCCGCCGCAGACCCAGCTGACCACCGAGCGGGCCATCGTCACCGAGGCTTACACGGTGATCCCCAAGGGCGTCATGACGGACATCGTCACCAGCAACCTGCCGGGCTTTTCCAACACGCGCTCGTGGATCATCGCGCGGCCGATCTCCGGCTTCGCCACCACGTTCTCCCAGCTGATCGTGGAGATCGCACCGGGCGGCGGGGCACCCAAGGCCGAGTTCGAATCCGGCGTTGAAGGCGTCATCTTCGTCACCAAGGGCCAGGTCAACCTGACACTCGACGGCGAGCTGCACCACCTCGAAGAGGGCGGCTACGCCTACCTTGCCGCCGGAGCAGAGTGGGGCCTGGAGAACGTGTCCGACGACATCGTCTCCTTCCACTGGATCCGCAAGGCCTACGAGCGCCTCGAAGGGTTCGAAGCAAAGTCCTTCGTCACCAACGAGAAGGACGTGGAGCCCACCTCCATGCCGGACACGGACGACGTCTGGAAGACCACGCGCTTCACGGACTCCAGCGACCTGGCGCACGACATGCAGGTCAACATTGTTACCTTCCAGCCCGGCGGCGTGATCCCCTTCCCGGAGACCCACGTCATGGAGCACGGCCTGTACGTCCTGGAAGGCAAGGCCATGTACTTGCTCAACAACGACTGGGTTGAGGTGGAAGCCGGCGACTTCATGTGGCTGCGCGCGTTCTGCCCGCAGGCTTGCTACGCCGGTGGTCCGGGCGAGTTCCGTTACCTGCTGTACAAGGACATGAACCGCCAGGTGAAACTCACCTAGGTCTGTCGCTTGCGCCGAAATCGCCGGAAAGCTGCCAGTTCGCTGGAGCTATCCGGCGATTTCGTCGTTTTCCGGCGAACTCAGCGGCGGCGGCCCACAGCGAGTCCCGCCGAGAACGCGAGGACCAGCAGGCCAAGGACAGTCACGGCGAGCCCGAGCTGCGTCCCTTGGCTGACCATGGTCACACCGTTCCCCATGAAGACCGTGTCGCTCAGCGGCGCATAGGCGAAGAAGCCGAAGTCCGTGCTCTGGTTGGTCCAAGTCACGATCACGCCCACAATCACGGCGATCAGGCCCAGCAAAGGCACGACGACGGCTGCCGGTTTCCGTGCTGGCTTGGGTGTGCTGTGTTCCCCGGATGCGTTCTGATTCCCGGATGCGTTGTGTTCCCCCATGCGGCCGAGTCTAACCTGCGCGTCCACCCAACTGAGTAGCAGATCAGGCCGTTCCCAGTGCTGAGAACGACGCGATCTGCTACCGAGTTGGGTTTGCGAGCTACTTGGGTTTGCCGGGGCCGCCGGCGATTCTGTACGACTCCTGCAGCAGCTCGTCGAGCTCTTCCACGTCCACATTCTCCAGCCGGATGAGCATCAACTTCGGGGACTGATCGTGGTGCGGCGTCCAGAAGAACGTGTCCGGTTCCATGGCTGCGAGCGCTTCGCGTTCGTCGGTTTTCACGGTCCCCACGCCTTCCTCCCACATGCGTGCCATAAGGGACTTGGCGAACCACGCGGGCTGCCCCCAACTGGGCCGCTCAGTAACGCCGGGCATGCCCAGGCAGATTCTCCGGACGTCCTCTTCGGTGGCCATGGATTCACTGTGGCATTGGCCCGCCGCCAAGAACAAGACATGCCGGGCAGCCCGCCGCTAGGCTGGGCCAATGTTGACCATCGGCAGCACTGTCCTGGGCGTCAATGACATTGCCCGCGCCACCAATTTCTGGCACGAAGCGCTGGGCTATGTTCCCCGCGAGCCGGGCGACGACACCTGGGTGATCCTCGTTCCGGCGTCCGGTCCCGGCCCGCAGCTCGCCCTCATGCTGAGTGAAACCCCCGCCCAGGAACATCCCCGCATTCACCTGGACCTCTATGCGGACGATCAGGACGCTGAGGTGGAACGGCTTATCGCCATCGGCGCCCGGCACGTCGACTGGGACATGTACCCCGAGGAGCCGGACTTCGTGGTCCTCGCGGACCCTGACGGCAACCGCTTCTGCGTGATCGACAAGGGTCCGCGGTAGCACCGCCGTCGGGGGCTATTTGCCCATCCCGAGCGTCAGTCCCTCGGTCAAGCGGCGGCCCAGCCATACGTAGATGATGAGCATCGGCAGGACCACGATCACCAGCCCTGCGAACAGACCACCCCAGTCGGCTCCCGAGTAGGTCTGCTGCTGTACGAAGGAAATCAGGGCCACGGGCAAGGTGTATTTCTCGGTGGACTGAAGGAGCGTCAGGGCCAGCAGTGTCTCGTTCCAGTGCGAGATGACCTGGAGGATGAAGGCGGTGAGGATTCCGCCCTTGGCCAGCGGCAACGTGATACGCCAGAACGTGCCGAACGCCGTGGTTCCATCCAGCGCCGCGGCTTCTTCCATTTCCAGGGGAAGGGAACGGAAGAACGCGGTCAACAGGAAGACCGTGAAGGGCATGGAGACGCCGATGTACACCAGGTTGAGCCCGATGATGCTGTCCGTCAGGTACACCTTGTTGAGCATCACGAACAGCGGGATCAGGATGACCTGCGCCGGAATCCCCAGGCCCAGGATGAAGTACAGGCTGAGTCCTTGCGTCAGCTTGTTGTCCACGCGGCTCAAGTAGTAGGAGCACGGCGCGGCGATGGCTACCGTCAGGACCGAGGAAACCACCGTGGTCAGCAGGCTATTCCATGTTGCGACGGCGAAGTCCCCCACTGTCCAGGCACGGACAAAGTTCCCAAAATCCAGCGACGTCGGGACGCCCCAAGGGTCATCGAGAATTGCCCGGGTATCCCTGAAAGCCTGGGCCACCATCCAGACCAGGGCTGCGATGCTGATCGCCACCACCATCCACAGCAGCGTCACCCCAATCCCCCGGAGGATGCTGCGCTCGCCGCGCAGTGCAGGGCTGACGCCGCGTCCTGCCCTCCTGCGGGTGGTCAGGGGTGCCAGCAGTTTGTGTTCGCTCATGACTTTTCCTTTAGAACTCGACGGCGTCGCGACGCATGGCGCGGCGCAGCAGGACAACCAGGACGGAGATCAGCGCCAGGGACAACACGGCAGAGGCTGTCGCAGCCCCGTAGGCCGGCGTTGATTGTCCGGAGAAGGCGTTGACGTAGGTGTACACGGCTGCGGTCCAGCTCTGCGTTGGCGGCACGCCGGCACCTGAACTGCCACCGAAGACCCAGACGATCTCGAAGATCTTCACTGACGAAATGGTCCACAACACGGCGCAGGTGCCAAAAACGTCCCAGGTCAGCGGCAGGATCACGTAGCGCAACCGTTGAAAAGCGGACGCCCCGGCCAGGGCGCAGTCTTCGTAGTAGTAGGGCGGAATACGGTCGACGCCGGCCATCAGGATGGTGGTGAAGTAACCGGTGGTGGTGCAGACCAAGGTGACCATGATGAGCGGGAAGATGTTGTCCTGTGCCAGCCACTTGGGCGGGTCGGTCACTCCGAGGGGCGCCAGGAGGGTGTTGACCATTCCTCCTGGATTGAAGATGAAACCGGCCAGGACACCGAACACCAGCGCGTTGATGAGGTGGGGGAAGAAGATGACGTTGCGGGCAATCTTCTTCCCGGCCATGTCCCTGAGCACCAGCGTCAAGGCAAAAGCCAGGACGAAGATCGCGGTCCCCACCACGAAGAGCAGAAGCAGGGTGTTGCCGAATGACGACAGGAACAACTGGTCCCGGAAGATCCGGCCGTAGTTGTCCAGCCCAACGAACTTCATGGGACCCGAGCCCGCCCATTTGTGCAGGCTGATCCATACGGCTCCCAGCGCGGGCACGATGAACAGGACCGTGTACAGGACGAATGCCGGACCGACGAACGGGATCAGCAGCTTCTTGCGCTGCACGTCGATGGAGCTCCCTCCAGGACGGCTGCCGCGCTGCGACTTACGAGGCACCGGCTTCCGGGACTCCGGACTGTGGACGGGCGCACCGCCCGTCCGGGGCTCCGTCAGGTGGAGGGTCATCAGCTGTTGTCCTTCCAGTACTGGATCTGGGCAGCCTTCATCTTCCCGATGAACTCATCGGCAGAGGTTTTCCCGAGGAACAGCTCGTCATCCTTGGGGAAGAACACCTTCTCCATGAAGCCGGGAAAGGTCACTCCGTCGTTTTGCAGGTGCGTTGCCGGAGCCGCGTCAATGGCGGCTTTGACGGACTCGACGGCGGGAGCAACCGGTGCGTCCGGCCGTACCGGCAGCACTTTGGCTTCCGTTCCCAGGGCATTCTGATACTTGGAATTCAGCATGAATGCTGCGAGGCGCTGTGCGGGGACCTGGTTCTTGGACTTTGCCGGTACTGCAAAACCGATGAAGTCCACACGGGCGCTGGCTGGATTGTCTCCCATTGCCGGGAATTGGAAGGACGAGTAATCGAATCCGGGGGCCGCATAGGAGCCGGTTTCGGTTGGGGTCCACGATCCGTTGAGAATGAGGGCAGCGTCGCCGTTCGCCCAGAGCTGCTGCTGGGCAGGGAACTTGCTCGCGTTGTAGCCGCTGTTGAGGTATCCACCCTTGACCAGGGTTTCCACCTTCCGGGCTGCCTCGAGCACCGCGGGATCGTCCCATCCTTCACCGGACTTGTCCTCAACAAGAGCCTTGAAACTGCCGGCACCCTTGAGCCGAAGCAGCGCTGTCACAAACCAGGTGGAGTTGTAGCCGGCAATGTCACCGTCCGCCGCGATGGGAGCCGATCCACTGGCCTTCAGCTTGTCCAGGACTTCAATGAATTCATCCCACGTGGCCGGTGGTTTGGCTTTGAGTTCAGGGTGCTGGGCAGCATCAAACCAGATGCCATCCGAGCTGACGCTGTAGGGAACCATCCACGGCTGCCCATCTTCGCCCTTGAAAACACCATTGCTGGTGAACTTCTCCGGGATCACCGAACTCACCGCTTTGCCGTCAACCTCGTAGGAGTACACGGACGTGAGCGGGCTGGCCTGTCCGGTCTCCCCGATCACGGGCGCAAGCTTTGCGAAGGTGCCGTCCACCAGGTCCGGGACGTTGTTGGTGTTCAGCGCGGGAACCAGTTTCTCCGTGTTGCTGCGGCCCTGCCATTGAACGCTGACGGTGGCTCCGGTTTCCTTTTCGAAATCGGCGATGGCAGCGGCGATGACCTTCTGCTGAGGCTCACCGTCTTTCCACATGGACCAGTAGTTGATGGTTTGCCCCGAAATGGAGCCTGAAATGTCCACGGCCTCGGCAGCAGGGGAGGCGTCTGTGGCTCCACCGCATGCTGTGGTGGACAGGGCAAGTGCTGCACCCAACAGGGCGGCCAGCGGGCGAAGATGACGGGCTGTTTTGCCCATGGGAATCACCTTTCAAGTGAGGGGGAACCGGCCGGATGCGGTTCAGTGAGACGACTCTCACAGCCCGTGAAAGCAGGATTCAATGAGTACTTCCGAATGAGTCGCCATCGGTTTCCCACCCCCGGGCGGGGTGCCAAAGGCCGAGCCCACAGTTCACCCCGATTAGGCATTTATTCCTCCCCTGACGCTCCCCAACAATCAAGGTGATCTGCGCGGGCAAGCTGTGTCCGCGCTTCGGCTCCGAGCTAAAGAGGGAAATTGATACGACTGGGAATCATTGGCGCCGGTGCCGTGGCACACTTACATGCTGAATCCGCCGGACGGATCAGCAACGTCCAACTGGCCGCCGTCTGCGACCTGCGACAGGAAGCGGCCGAGGGGGTTGCCTCGCACTGGGCTGCCCAGGTCTATACCGACTATGCGGCGATGTTCCGCGAGGCCGGACTGGACGCGGTGATCATCAATACCCCGCACGCGCTGCATTTGGAGATGGTGCTCGCCGCAGCAGAACACGGATTGCACGTGCTGGTGGAAAAGCCCATGGCCACCACTGTGGCTGACTGCGATCGCATGGTCCAAGCCTGCCGCGACGCCGGGGTGGCCTTGGTGATCGGTCAGATCCAGCATTTCCTGCCGGAGAAGCTGGCGGCCGAGGACGTGCTGGCCGGCGGCGAACTTGGCCAGGTCTTGATGATCCGTGACTACAGGACCACCGATTACCGTCCCGGCACCCGTCCGGAGTGGTTCTTCAGCCAAGCCATGGCCGGCGGCGGGGCGCTGATGAACATCGGTGGCCATTGCCTGGACCGTTCCCTCTGGTTCGGCGGCGCACCGGTGGAATCCCTCACTGCCTCGACACTGAAACGGTTCGGCGTTCCGGTGGAAACGGACGGCACCATCTCGCTGACGCTCCGCAACGGCGTCCACGTCAGCGTCGTGGTGGTCTCCGACGCCACCCAGCGCATGGACGAGGTCCTGATCGTCTGCGAACACGGCACCATTTCCTGCAGCCCCCACAACGGAACGCTGGTGCGCAGCAATGGCACCACCCGCACGGTCTGGGAGCCACAGCCGGAGGACATCCAAGAAGGCTTCTACCTGCAACTGCGGGACTTCATCAAAGTGTTGGACGGCGGAACACCGAAAGTCAGCGTGGAACACGCCCGCCACATCGTTGAAGTAGTCCTGGCGTCCTACGAGGCAGCCGGGAGCGTTAGTCCTGTGGTCCTCAACCCGTCCGGCGATGCCACCCGCGCCGAACGGGTCCTGAGCGAAGTCCCCTAGGAGGCTGGTCCGGCTGCGGCGCGGCCGGCTGCGGCCGTGCCGTCCCAGTTGGGTGGTGTGAAGGCCCCCAAGGGATCATCCAGCACGGTAGCAGTCTGGCCTGCCCCGGCCACGGGAAGCCAGCTTCCCTCCAGTCCGGGGGCCGCATGACGATGGAACCACTGCTGAAGTTGGGCCCTCATGCCGGACACACGGACCGCGTGGGCGGGTTCACTGACGAGGTTCACGCGTTCATCCGGGTCCGCCACAAGGCCGTAAAGTTCGTGGGGACCGTGCGGGTAGCGGTGCACGTACTTCCATTCCGCGCTACGGATCATGCGGACCGGGCCGTATTCGTCAAAGACCACGACGGCGCGTCCCCCGGCGGCGGAGGGCCGGCCGCCGCCGTCGTGGTACTCACCAGTCCCGTCGCCGGCAGCGTCCAGCGGCCCACCGCCGTCGGGGTACTCACCAGTCCCGTCGCCGGCGGCGGAGGGCCGGCCGCCGTCGTCGGGGTTCTTAGCGGCGCCATGACGCGCATCGCCAGGAAGCACGCTTAGCAGCTCCGCGAAGGAGCGCCCGGGGCCGCGTTCGAAGGGCCGCGCGTCCAGGCCCGCGATTTCCAGGACCGTGGCGGCCACATCATAGGCAGACAGCAGTTCCGTGAGGACAGTCCCCTGCTGGATGCGTCCAGGGAGCGCGAAGATCGCGGGCACTTTGACGGAGGAGTCGTAAACGTTCTGCGGGAAAGTCCCATTACCCTTGCCCCAGATTCCGTGGTGGCCGCAGTTGAAGCCGTTGTCGCTGCTGAAGATCACCAGCGTGTGGTCGTCGATGCCCAGTTCTTCCAGTCGCCGCAGGACGTCACCAATCCCTGCATCCATGGCGCTCACCGCCGCGAAGTACCCCAGCAGGGCCGCGCGCACGTCACCCTCGCCGCCGATCGGCACACCATCCACGGTGGGGGTCCAGGGGTGGAGTGGCTCCTGGGGACAGCTGCTGAAGGTGCAGTCGCGGTAGAGATCCTCGAATTCGGGCGGATGCTGGCCCTTCCACGGTTTGTGGGGTGCGGTGTAGTTGAGGGCAAGGAAGAAGGGCTCGGGTTCCTTCGAAGCTTCGTCCAGGAAGTCCAAGGCGTCGTGGGTGATCGCGTCCGTCAAGTACTCGGTGACCAACTCCCGGTGGCTGGTGCCGTCGTCGAACCTGTACATCACGGACCGGTCATAGGGACTGCCGCCACCCTGCAGCGCAAACCAGTGGCTGAAGCCTTTCCTGGGAACATCGTTGGCGCCCAGATGCCATTTGCCGGAAAGCCCCAATCGGTAGCCGGCATCGGCCAAGGCGTCCGTGAACAGGGGTTGGCCCTGCAGGTAGTCCACGGCTTCCGGTCCCGTTTCAATGCCGGCCAGATAGTCGTGGACGCCGTGGCGCGAAGGGATATCCCCTGTCATGAGACTGGCGCGGGCGGGCGAGCAGACGGGCGACACGCAAAAGAAGTTCTCCAAACGCGTTCCCCGGGCCGCGAGGGAGTCGAGGTTGGGAGTCTGGATCTCCGTGTTTCCGGCGCATCCCAGCGCCCAGGCGCCTTGGTCGTCACTCAGGATGAAGATGATGTTTGGCTTTTTGTTGGACACCCCTCATTGCTACGCAACCTGCACACGAGGAATCAATGAGCATTCCCCAGTACCTTGCATACTCAGGAAATTAGTATCTAAATACTCCCTAAACTCTGGTGCAGGATAGGAGTAATCGTCCGTTCACAGGTGGAGTTTGATCATGCCAAGGAAGAACCCGCAGGCCGTCCATGCTGAGCCTGCCTCGGCGACCGTCCGCGACACCGCCAAACAGAACCTGAAATTCCAGAACCTCAGCGACAACCTGCGCAGGGGCATTTTGGCAGGGACGTGGGCTGTGGGAACCAAGCTGCCCACCGAGCAGCAACTGTCCTTGGACACCGGGCTGTCCCTCACCACGGTGCGGCGGGCGTTCGAGGACCTGGTGGACAAGGGTCTCGTGGTCCGGCGGCAGGGTGCCGGGAGCTTCGTCGCCGCGCCGCAGCGCTCGCAAAAGCGCTCCCGATACGTCATAGGTGTTCTGCTGCCGGATACCCAGCTTTACTACCCACAGGTACTGCAAGGCATCGAGGAACACCTGTCCTCCCGCGGTGCGAGCCTGCAGCTCTCCACGTACCACTATGACTTCACCCGGGAAAACGCCAGCATCGAATTTCTCCTGGATGCCGGTGTGGACGGGCTCATCCTGGTGCCGACACTGACCGGTTTGGACAATCCCCAGCAGCGGGTGGCCGAGCTCATGGCCCTGCCCGTTCCTGTGGTGCTGCTGGAGCGTAGCCTGGATGATCTGGGGCCCGGAGACAGGACCGAACACGTCTGCTCGGATCACCAGGGCGGAGCTTACGACGCCGTGATGCACCTTCACCGCTTGGGTCACCGAAAGATTGGGCTGCTCACGCGGGCGAACGAGGCCGCGCGCAGCAGCAACCCCACCCAGGCCGCGGTGATCGCAGGGTACGCGGCCGCCGTCGAGGCTTTGGGGCTGGACACCTCTTTGCGGTTGAACAGCGGCGGGCATCACCGCATGGCGTTCAGCGCCACCAAGCCGGAGTGGGAAGCTGACCAGGCCGAGCACATGTTCCAGCTCCTCGCGGGCAGCGGCGCGACAGCGGCTTTGGTCTTCGGTGACCGGGAAGCTGCGCTGTTGGAAGGGGCCGCCGCGAGGCGAGGCATCCGGGTGCCGGAGGACCTTGCTTTGGTTTCCTACGACGACGAAATGGCCGACCTCGCGCAGATTCCCTTGACGGCGGTCTCCCCTGCCAAGCATCGGCTGGGTGTCATGGCTGCCGACGTCCTGCTGCGCCGGTTGACCGAGGGCGATGCTTGCCCGTTGTATCAGATCCGTTTGCGGCCAAGAATTGTGGTCCGTGATTCCTGTGGGGCCAAGGTGGTTAGCCCTATCTAGCGCGTTGTGAGGCCCGCTCTACGCCCCCAACACCCGGGATAGCGCGCAGAACGGGCCCCACAACAGGAGACTAGCGGCGGAGTTTCACCACCCTGGCCTGCCCACTGAGCCCGGCCGTATCCAGCGTCAGGGTAGTTTTGCCCGCTGAGTCCGTTCCCAGCGTGCCTGCACCTTCCAGCACGCTGGACCAGGTGCCCTCAGGCAGCGTCAACGTGAGGCTGGCAGCCTTTTGCGTCGGCTCACTGACAGCCAGGCTGAGGACGTTGCCGTGCCGGGAGAACACCACGCACGCGGGGCCTGATGCGCCAAGGTCGCCTGCCGTCCCGGGCTTCCAGAACGTTGCCGCGGTAGTTTTCTCTGCCGTGAACTCCACCGATTGCGCCGTGGCATCGTTGCGGATCACCACATGTTTGTTGCCCTTCGCCAGCTTGCTGCAGTCCTTGGCCGAGACCCCGGGTGCCACCAGGTACGCATAGCTTTTTGGCGTTCCACCCGCGCCGTGATCCACGTAGATGGTGGCGAAGTTCCTTTGCTGCACGGTGGTACTGCCGTTGATGTTTACTCCCGACCAGCTTCCGGAGCGGCTCTCCCGGAGCACCGTCAGCGGGGAGGAATCCAGTACGGCATAACCACCGAATCCTTCCAGGTGGACCCAGCGATCGTCACTCAGCACCACAGCGTTACCGGCCGTTTCCGCGATGGCGCCCGACGCCGTCGTGAGTGCATTGGTGCCTTGGTGGAGGTTGCGGTGGTCAACGATTGTTTCCACCCTGGCTCCGGAAGCGGTGGTGATGTCCGCGCCGAGGCAGACGGTGACATCGCCGCTGACGAACCAGGACTTCCGCGCCGACAGGCCGGTTCGGCCGGGACCCACCAGGTGCTGCCCGACGGCGGCGACCTCACCGAGTGCGGCGGAGCCGGTCCACTCATTGGCCGGGACGGCAGCGCCCCATTCGCCTTCCACCTTGTCCGGCAATGGCGTGGTGTCCACGGTGGTGCCCGGGAGTCGGTTGTAGTTGGCGGTGGCCCAATAGGCGTCGTCGTACTGGCCGAGGTCTGAGGTGTGGAAGTAGGTCATGCCTGAACCTGTGTGATACCCGCGGTTGTTTTCGCCGTTGCCGCATTCGTACCAGGCGATGCGGTTGCTGGCCATGGACAAGGACAACGCCCAGCCGCTCCCCCGGTGAATGGTGCGGTCCATGGCCGGGAAGAGGCGGTGGCCCGGGGACTCCGGCACAGGCGCAACGCCGGCGGCCAGCAGTTCTTTGACCAAAGCTGTCCGGGGAACGCTCGCCCCGGACAGGATGGGGCGATAGGTGTTGCGCGTGATCCAGCCGGCGCAGAGGCCCCGCCAGCGGGTTGCCGTGGCGCTGTCCATGGCGCGGGCCAGGAGCAGGATGGCTTCGATGCTTGTTGCGGCGAGGTCATATCCGGTGTTGGCCTCGCGGCTGATACTCCGGCCGCGCACCGAATCGGCCATGGCTCCGTTGATGATGAGCGGCGCAAACGATCCTTCTACGGCGTCGAAGAAGATGCTGCGTGATGGGTCGGAGACCTCGAAGCCTGTGCCGCCAAGCAGTGCAAACAGCTTGGACAGGCCGTTCAGCAGCACAACCCCATAAGAACCGGTGTACGGCGTGGTGCTGTGTTGGATGAATGAGCCGTCCCGGAAAATTCCGTCGCCGCTGGTGACGTACTGCCACACCTGGCTGAGGCCGGCGATGGCGTGCTGGAGCTTGGGAGTGTCCTCTCCAGCCAAGGACCGGATGATGATTCCCTGGCACAAATCCACGCGGTTTGCCCCCACCGAGGTGATCTTGCCGCGCTTGGGCGGGAACTGCAGCCACGGATCAGGGACAAAATGATCGATGGCTGCGGAGTAGGCCTGGATCTCAGCGGCGGAGAGCTCGGCATGAAGCAGGACCATGGCGTCGGCCAAAGCCCGGGGCACACCGATTTCCCACGACCACCAGTTGCCCACTTCTTCCTTGGTGTGGTTGTAGCAAAGGGTGTTGGCATCAGCGAGGCCGGCTTTGATGTCCGCCAGTACTGAGGCATCCCCAAACACAGCGGCTGTGGGTGTGGCCCAGGCCGTAGCAAGCTGGGACAGACGCGTATACGTGGTAACCATCTCCGCGTCCTTGGCGAAGGACAGATCCGTGAACACCGATGCGCGGCCGGGTGCCCTGTTGAGCTTTGCCAGGGAGTCAGCGGCTTTGTTGTTCAGGGCGGTGATCGCCGCGGCGAAATCTGCGTCGCCTGATTGGATGACATTCCGGCCCGTAATCTGGTCCACCCAGCGGCTGCGCAACGCTGCGAACTCCGCGGCATCCGGTGCGGTTTCGGCCCAGGCATTCTGGGCAAACATGGAGCTGACCACTGCTGCGAGGGACAGGGCACCGGCGCCCTGAAGCAGGGTCCTGCGGGGAAATTGAAGTGACAAGGAGTTGCTCCTAACACTCGTGGACGGACCTGGTCCGGCGTCTTTTGGCCGGGGTCCTCCACTGGCTTGCGTTGTAGTCAACGCGAGATGGAAGGGAGGAATAAAGCAGTACCTTGTTACGTCCACGGCTGCGCGGGGCTTAGGCGAGACCGCGGGAATGCTGCGAGATCGCTGGAGGTAACCGGGGGTATTGGCACGTTTCCCGCGAACTCGGCGCCCGGGGCCCTTCGCCTTGCCCCTTGGGTAGAGTGCTGAGCATGGATGACAAAGCGATGTTGCTCGGCTATTTGCGGCTCCGCAGGGCGGACCTGCTCGGAAAACTGGACGGCCTGGGCGAGTACGACGCCCGCAGGCCCCTGACGCCCACAGGCACCAACCTGTTGGGCTTGGTGAAGCACGTGGCAAGCGTGGAGTTGGGGTATTTCGGGGAGACCTTCGGCCGGCCCAGTGGACTCGATCTGCCGTGGTTGGCCGATGATGCTGAACCGGATTCCGATATGTGGGTGCCGGTCACTGAGACCCGCAAACAGATCCTGGAGCTGCACCATTTCTCGGCCAAGCACAGCGACGAGACCATCGAATCCCTCCCCTTGGATGCGCCGGGTGTGGTGCCCTGGTGGTCTGAGGAAAAGAAGAACGTCACGCTTCACCAGATCCTGGTTCACATGTGCGTCGAGACAGCCCGCCATGCGGGGCATGCAGACATCATCCGGGAGCTCATCGACGGTTCCGCGGGACAGAGACCCGGCGATCCGAACATCCCCAGCCGCAACTCCGAAGAATGGGCAGCCCACCGGTATCGCATCGAGGAAGCAGCCCGCGAGGCCGATCGCCGCCACTACTGAACCTTCACAGCCCACGCATATGTTGGGCAAACCTCCGGCGTAGCCTTGCTCCGTAGAAATGAGGAATGACTCCTCCACAGACTGAACACCGTAAGGGCGGCCGGACACGGCGCGTCGTCGTCTCCGCCGTTCTGGCGGTCACTCTCTCTGCCGGGGGTGCCGCAGCCTGGGCCCTCGACCGATTCGTCATTCCGCACGCGCAGATCACCAATGTCTCGGAATACGAAGCCAGCCAGGCCGGAACAACCACGACCACGGATGAGACGTCCGCTGACACAGCGGCGAGCGCCGTGGTCACCGATACCTCCTACACCTCGGGCGACACTGGTGTCACCATCTCCACGGTGACCACCGGCAGCGGCGACGACACCGTCACCTACTACGTTGCCGACGTCGTGCTTGACGACGCCACCACCCTGAAGTCGGCGTTCGCCGAGGACACGTTCGGCGAGAACATCACGGAGAACACCTCCGCGATCGCCGAAGACCACAACGCAGTCTTTGCCATCAACGGCGACTACTACGGCTTCCGGGACACCGGAATCGTGATCCGCAACGGTGTGGTGTACCGGGACGAGGGCGCCCGCCAGGGACTCGCCTTCTACAAGGACGGCACCGTCAAGGTGTACGACGAGACAACCACCACTGCTGACCAGCTCATTGCGGACGGTGTGTGGAACACGCTCTCCTTCGGACCGTCGTTGTTGGACAACGGCCAGATCGCCTCCGGCATCGAGGACGTGGAGGTCGATACCAACTTCGGCAACCACTCCATCCAGGGCGAGCAGCCGCGCACGGCCGTGGGCGTGATCGATGAGAACCACTTGGTGTTCGTGGTGGTGGACGGCCGCAGCCCGGGCTACAGCGCCGGCGTCACCATGACCGGCCTGGCGCAGATCATGAAGGACCTGGGCGCCACCACCGCGTACAACATCGATGGCGGCGGCTCCTCCACCATGTACTTCAACGGATCCCTGGTGAACAACCCGCTCGGCGACAACAAAGAGCGCGGCACATCAGACATCCTCTACATCGCCCAGTCATGATCATCCTCATACCGGCGTACGAGCCGGACCACCAGCTCATCACCCTCATTCAGAATCTTCAGGAAGCTGATCCGTGGCTCACCATCGTAGTGGTGGACGACGGCTCCGGGCCTGACTACCAGGACACGTTCGACGACGCCGCACGGCTTGGGTGCCATGTCCTCAGTTACGACGTGAACGGCGGCAAGGGCCACGCGCTGAAGAGCGGCTTCGCGTTCATCGCTGAGCGCTTCCCCGGCAATGACGTGGTCTGCGCTGACAGCGACGGACAGCATGGCGTGGCCGACATCCTTGCCGTTGCCGACCGTGTCCGCCATGTGACGGCATCGATGGTCCTGGGCTGCCGGAACTTTACCGGTGACGTCCCTGCCCGGAGCCGGTTCGGCAACACGGTGACGCGGTGGTTGTTCAGGCTTGCCACGGGCCAGCGGATCACGGACACGCAGACCGGGCTCCGAGGGTACAGGGCGGACATGATCCCCTGGCTGCTGTCGGTTCGCGGTCAGCGCTACGAATACGAGCTCAACCTGCTGTTGGAGGCGAAACAGGCCGGCTACGGGATCCACAGCATTGAGATCGCCACCGTCTACCTGGACGATAACTCGGGATCACATTTCCGCCCCGTGGCCGACTCGATCAGAATCTACGCGCCGCTGCTGAAGTTCCTTGGCTCGTCCTTGTCAGCGTTCGCGGTGGACACGGTGATGTTCCTGGTCCTCCTTGCCTCCACAGATTCCCTGCTGATTGCAGTACTTGGTGCCCGCGTGGTCAGTGCGTCCGTGAACTTCATGGTCAACCGGCGCCTGGTGTTCGAGCATGGCAAGGACACCTCGTTCCGGGCAGCTGCTACTGGATATGTGGCGTTGGTGCTGGTCCTGTTGACTGCCAACTACGCCGCGATGTGGACCCTCACTTCCTTGGCCGTCCCCGACTTGTTGGCCAAGCTCGTCACTGAGGTGGCCCTGTTGGGAGTCAGCTACGCCGTGCAGCACCGGTTCCTGTTCGTCCGCAAGGGACATGACGCGTCAACGGAGCGGCCCCTGCCAACTGAACCGGCCGCCGTCGAAACACACATCCCAGCCTTGGTCCCGGCACAGTTTCAACACAGCCTCACCGGGAAAAGTGGAGACCAATCCCCCAAGAGATTCCGGAGTAACTGATGAACACCATCATCCTCATCGCGGCAGACCTGGCCGCCATCACCATTTTGACGCTGGCCCTCTACCTCCGCCGGCACCGGCGCCGTGACCTGGTGGTTTCCTACCTTGGCATGAACGTCGGCGTCCTGGCCGTTGCCACGGCGCTGTCCGGTTCGGCCGCGGGTGTTGGCTTGGGACTTGGCTTGTTCGGTGTTCTCTCCATCATCCGGCTCCGGTCCACGGAACTCGCCCAGCACGAGGTGGCCTACTACTTCTCGGCGCTGGCGCTGGGCCTGATCGCGGGCATCGGAGTCGAGCCGCTCTGGCTGACGCTGTCCCTGATGGCCTTGGTCCTGCTGGTGATGTTCGTGGGCGACAACCCCCGGGTCCTCCCGGCCTACCGTCACCAGACCGTGGTGCTGGACCGGGCCATCAACAACGAGCCCGAGCTCTATGCCCGGCTGGAGGAAGTCCTCAACGGCACGGTCCACTCCGCCACTATCCAGGAGTTGGACATGGTCAACGACAAGACGATTGTTGATGTCCGGTACGCAGTCTGCCCCGCCCACCAGGATCTGTCCCAGCCACGGCACGCACAGCTTGGCTTCGACCAACCCGCCGGCGCACTGTCCCCGGCCCCTCAGGAACTGCCCACCCAGTCCCAGCAGCCGGTCCAGTCCCAGCAGCCAGCACAGCAGTCAGTGCCTACCTCGGCCGGTGTCGCATGAGCCGCATCGACGCCCAACCGATCATCCCGCAGCTGAGCCAGCTACCCGCCGTCGGACTTGAAGAACTCACCACGGAGGCCGCACTGCTGACCCGTGTGGACCGCAAGTATCTTGTTCCGTCGGCCACGGCACGGCGGATACTCACCACTTTCGGCGCCGAAGCCCGGGTCCTGGAAATGGAAGGGAAGCGGACCTTCGACTACGACTCCGTTTACTTCGACACCCCCGGTTTGGACAGTTACATGCTGGCCGCCCATGGCCGGCGCCGTCGGTTCAAGGTCCGCACTAGAACCTATGTGGACAGTGCCGTGAGCTTTTTGGAGGTCAAGACCGAAGGCGCCCGTGAGGCCACGGTCAAGGAACGCATCCCCTACGAGTTGTGCGACCGCGACCGCTTGACCGACGAAGGCCTGGCCTACGTCAACGAGACCCTCGCGGCCACCATCGGCGATGTCGCGTTCGGTCCGCTGGAGCCGGTCCTGTCCACCCGCTACGACCGCACCACCCTGTACCTCCCCGAATCCGGGAGCCGCGCCACCATCGACTCCGACGTCACCTGGCAGGCTCCTGACGGCCAGCCGTGGGTTCTGGACAATGCGGTGGTGGTGGAGACGAAATCCGGCTCCGCCCCCGGCCCCTTGGACCGGCATTTGTGGGCGCACGGGGTCCGGCCGTGCCGCATCTCCAAGTTCGCCACCGGCATGGCCGCCCTCCACCCCGAGCTGCCGGCCAACCGCTGGAACCAAACCCTTCGGCGCAGGATGCCCCTGCGCCCCCTGCACTGACCTCCCTCCGCTGACTTTCCCTCCAAAGACTTCTTCCACAGACCAAGGAATCAACCATGCGCTCCTTCCGCACGTCCCTTTCCGTTGCCGCCGTCGCCTTGGCGATCTCCCTTGCCGGCTGCTCCACGGCTGCCACCAGCTCAACCTCCACCGGCACCACGTCCAGCACCACCACCTCCACCCAGCAGGCCGTCACCGCCGCCACCATTGAGGAAGACACCCACTACGACAGCGACGACCTCACGTGGGATACCGCTGATGAAGTGGCCATCAGCCTGGCCGACGGCGGCAGCAAAGTGACGTCGTCGTCCTCCACCGGTGTGGCCGTTGACGGCAACACCGTCACTATCAGCGCCGCCGGAACGTACCGCCTCAGCGGCTCACTGGCAGACGGGCAGATCGTGGTGGCCGCCGGCGAATCCGATACCGTCCGGATCATCCTGGACGGCGTGGAATTGGGCAACTCGTCTGGCTCACCGTTCGTGGTGAAGAGCGCGGACGAGGCGATCGTGTATTTGCAAGATGGCAGCACCAACACCCTGACTGACGCCACCACCTATGCCGACCAGGGCGACGACGCTCCCAACGCAGCGCTCTACTCCATGGCCGACCTGACCATCGCCGGCTCCGGTTCCCTGACTGTCAACGGGAAATCCAACGACGGCATCGTTTCCAAGGACGGCCTGGTGATGGCCGCCGGCAAGGTCACCGTGGACGCTGTGGATGACGGCATCCGCGGCAAGGACTACACGGTGCTGTTGGATGGCGCCTACCAAGTTACTGCTGGCGGGGATGGCGTGAAAGCTGACAATGACACTGACGAGGGCCGGGGATGGCTGCTGGTCAGCGGCGGATCCCTGACGGTCAACGCCGGGGATGACGGAGTGAAAGCCTTCAATACGCTGACCGTCAGTGGCGGGACAGTCTCCGTGGCCGAATCTGAAGAAGGATTGGAAGCACAGCACATTGCCATCACCGGCGGAGACGTCACTGTCACCTCCCACGACGACGGTGTGAATGCCTCCGGTGGTTCCTCCACTTCTGCGGATACGGGCGCTGCCGCTGGCATGGGCGGGCCCGGCGGTGGCGGGATGGGTGGTGGCGATACGGTGGGCGACTACACAGTGGACGTCTCCGGCGGAACGCTCACCATCAATTCCGAGGGCGACGGCCTGGACTCCAACGGAAACGCCACCATCTCCGGAGGCACCGTGGTGGTCAACGGTCCTACCAATGATGGCAACGGTGCACTCGATGTGAATGGTGATCTCACAGTCACAGGCGGAACGGTTGCAGCGGCAGGGAGCGCCGGCATGGCGGTGACACCCGGAACCTCGTCTACGCAGTCGGGCGTTCAGCTGACCTTCAACTCGTCCGTTTCGGCAGGCACTCCGGTGCACATCGTTGACTCGTCGGGAACTGTGGTTGCAACGTTCGTGACCACTAAGAGCATCGCGTCCCTGGTGTACTCGTCGTCAGCCATCGCCGACGGGGCAACGTACACCGTGTACACAGGGGGCAGTGCTGAGGCGAAGGCGGGCGTCACCACCGGTTCCATCGATGGCGCAGAGGAACAGGGAACAGTCACTGCGGGCCAGTACAGCCAGGCTCAGGGTCCCGGCCGCCGCTAAATTTTGTGGCAGACGAAATTCTGCTGGATCATCGCCCAGTTCACTCGAAGGAGACCCCGGAAATCCAGGGATCTTCAAGAGGGAGCAGGCGGATGATCCAGCAGAATTTCGCCACAGGAGGGGAACTTCGTTGACACACCCGGCTTCTGGTTCCTAAGCTTTCTGCTTGTTAGCGCTAACAAAGCCCCGAGGGATCATTCATGAGCCACGCTGTGCCCGCCAAGTCCCCCATCTTCCGGGATCCGATCGAGGACGGCGCCGCGGATCCCACCGTGATCTACAACCCGCACGAGCAAGCGTGGTGGATGATCTACACCAACCGCCGCACCACCGTGCCGTTCGAGGACGGCCTCAGCTGGCTGTACGGTTCAAAACTGGGAGTCGCTTCCTCCGTTGACGGCACGCACTGGGACTACCGCGGAACTGTTCAGGGCCTCGATTTTGAGTGGGGACACAACACTTTCTGGGCGCCGGAAATCTTTGAACACGCAGGAACCTTCCACATGTACGTCAGCTACATCCGCGGCATCCCTGCCCACGGCAACCCGCATTCCATGGAGATCCACCACTACACCAGCCCGGATCTCCTGGCTTGGACCCACCATGGCATAGTTCCCCTGAGTTCCAACCGGGTCATCGATGCGTGCGTGCACCAACTCCCCGACGGTGGCTTCCGCATGTGGTTCAAGGACGAAGTGCACGGCTCCGAAACCTGGGCGGCGGACAGCGCAGACCTCCATGACTGGACCGTTCGCGGGCACGTCCTGACCACTCCCACTGGCCACGAAGGACCCAACGTGTTCCAGCTGGGCGGTTGGTACTGGATGATCGTGGACACGTGGGCCGGGCAGGCGGTGTACCGTTCCAGGGACCTCGACTCGTGGGAGCAGCAGGGAACCATCCTGGCCGGGGCTATTGGAGACACCTTCCGCCGGAGCGACGACGTTGGTCCGGGCCTCCATGCCGATGTGGTGGTCAATCAGGGCCGGGCATGGATCTTCTACTTCACCCACCCGGATCGCACGGACGGGAGCCATCCGACAGTCCAAAGCCGGCGGTCGTCGATCCTCGTGGCCGGGCTTACTGTCACTGACGGGGTCCTGCACTGCGATCGGGACGCGGACACCCGGCTGGTCCTGGGCCAACCATCGTAGGCAAGCTCCCCCAAACTTGATGCGAACTTGAGCAAATCGAAAAGGTTCCTTGATATAGCGGCGCGACGCTGGAAGCAGTCGAAGGACCAATACCGAGGGGCTTCGGCAACGAATCTCAAGTATGAAAGACATCGATGTGGGGGACGCAATGGAGCAGTCATCAGCATTAACCGAGGTGGTGTCCGTTAAGGGCATCATCCAGGACCAGCACCCCGTGGATTTCTACGCACTGGGCGTCGCAGGATGCATCGACCGGCTCGCTGCACCGCTCCGCCTCAACGGAGTGAAAGTGCACTGGCACACCCCGCATCACGGCATCGAGATCTCATCCTCGGCCGCCGCGCTGCTGTATCACGTGGCGCAGGAGACGTTCAGCAACACCCTCAACTACGCCAACGCCAGCGAACTCACCGTCCGGCTTAACGCCGTTTACCACGGTATCCAACTGACCATCGCGGATGACGGCGACGGCTTTGAAATCCACGCGGCCCCCAGTGGCAGGCGGCATGGCTTTGGGCTGCTGCTGATGTCCATTGCAGTGCACGACGCCGGCGGGACCGTTGACATCGACTCTGCGGTTGGACAGGGCACCAGTGTGAGGGTGACTCTGCCGCTGGATTGAGTCCGATTTGGGACCTTATTTGGGCTTCGAACCATGGCCCAACCGCGCAGCCAGACGTATTCTGTAGCTACTTTTCAGCCTGACATCCCGACGGAATGGCACGAAAATGGCGCACAACAAGGGTCCCAAGCTTGGTCTCGGCAAGGTCCTTCTACGGGTCTTCGGGTACTTCTTCATCAGCATTCTCTGCGGGGTGCTGATCTCCGGACTGGTGGTGCCTGTTGTTGCATTCACCAGCACCACTGTGGGCGGCTCAATCGGATTCTATGAGAGCCTGCCGAGCCAGCTGAACGTCGATTCCCCGTCACTTTCCAGCACCGTAGTTACAGCGGACGGCCAGCACATCGCCACGTTCTACGCCGAGAACCGGGTGAAGGTTCCGCTTGAACAGATGTCTCCCTTTATCCGCGAGGCAATCGTAGCCATCGAGGACAACCGCTTCTACGATCACGCGGGCGTGGATGCGCAGGGCATCATCCGCGCGCTGAGTTCCAACCTGACCAAAGGAACGCGGCAGGGTGCCTCCACGCTGACGCAGCAGTACGTCACCAACGTGCTCAACGAGTCCCGCCTTTCCGAGGGGCGCCCCGAGGATGTTGTGCTCAGTGGCCAAAAAACCATGGGAGACAAGCTTCGCGAGGTCAAGCTCGCCTTGGAACTGGAAAAGCGTTTCAGCAAGGACCAGATCCTTGAGGGCTACCTGAACATCGTGTTCTTCAACCGCAATGCTTACGGTATCGAGGCCGCATCCAGGTACTTCTTCAGCACGTCCGCGAAGGACCTGACCCTTCCTCAAGCGGCGCTCCTTGCCGGCCTGGTCAATGGGCCGAGCATCTACGATCCGACGGTGGCTCCTGAGGGGGCGCTCAACCGTCGCAATCTTGTGCTGGACCGGATGCTGGAACAGGGAAAGATCACCGCTGTGGACCATGGGGTTGCGGTGGCAACGCCCATTGAACTGAACATCACCCCGTCCTTGCAGGGTTGCGCGGGCGCCGCCATTGCCACCTATTTTTGTGATTACGTCTCCCACCTGATTCTCAATGACGACAGGTACGGCTCAACGCTCAATGAACGTGAGCGGCTGCTCTACCGTGGTGGGCTGACCATCACCACCACACTGGACAGCAGGCTCCAGGCCGCAGCGCAGGCCCAGGTGGATGCCTCGGCCGGGGATAACCCGGACAAATGGGGAGCCGCCATGACCACAGTTCAACCGGGCTCGGGCAAGATCCTGGCGATGGCCCAGAACACCGTCTTCGTACCCCAGGAAGGGAAGTACGACACTCAGCTGAACTTCAATGTGGATGCCAAGGACGCAAACGGTTACGACCTCAACGGAGCCGGAGGATTCCAGCCCGGATCCACCATGAAGCCCTTCATCTACGCCGAATGGCTCAACGAAGGCAAAAATCCAACCGCGGTGGTGGATGCCTCGCGAAGGGTCTACCCGGTGGGCTTCCCATGGCGTGACAGCTGCGGCAGGGTATTGGGCGGCTACAGCACTGCCCAGAAGAACGCCAATTTGGGCGCTGACGACGACCTGCAAAACAACGATGCCGGGTATTACCGCGCCATGCCCATCAACTACGGCCTCTACAACTCCATCAACACCGCAACATTCGCCACGGCAGCCCAGCTGGACTTCTGCGGCATCCAAAAAATGGTGGATACCGTGGGCCTGCACAGCGGCCTGGACAACGCTCCGGTGAACATGCACCAAATCGGCAACTTGCTCGGTTCCATCGGCGTGGCCCCACTGATCCTCGCGAGCGCCTACGCAACCTTCGCAAACGACGGCACGTACTGTGCACCGATTGCCATTACGGAGATCAAGGATTCCCAAGGCAGGCAATTCGAGGCCCAAAAGCCGGAGTGCCGGGACGCCGTGAAACCGGCCGTGGCCCGCGGCGTGAACGCCGTCCTGCAGGACGTCCTCAAGATGGGCTCCGGCGTCTACATCAACCCCAAAGTCCAGAGCCAGGTCCCGGTGGCCGCCAAGACCGGTACGTCCAATAACAACGGGGCCACGTGGGTTGCCGGCTACACCACAGCCCTGGCCACGGCGTCGTTCTTTGGAGACACGACGGCGGGACAGCAGCGGGCCGGTCAGAACGTCACCATCAACGGGAGGTTCTACAAGTCCTTGGACGGCTACATGATCGCCGGCCCGCAGTGGGCTAATTACATGATGGAAGCTAAGGCCCTTTACCCCAGCGGGCCTTTCGCCGCTCCTGCTCCGCCGCCAGCACCGGCCCCGGTCACACCCGCACCTGCTGTGCCTCGGCGGTAGCCGTGTGGTCATCATCGTAGGTGGACACGCCTGCGAGATCCCTTCCCGCGATGTAGCCGAACGTCAGCGCCGGGCCGAGGTTGATGCCGCCTGCCGGGTAGTGGCCGCCCATGACATTGGCTTGGTCATTGCCGGCGACGTACAGACCGCCTATCACCTCGCCGTCGTGGTTAAGGGCCCTGCCGCGGCCATCGGTATCCAGCCCGGCGAACGTCCCGAAGCTGCCTGGAACCACACGCACTGCGTAGAACGGCCCTTTTTCGATGGGGCCCAACGACGGGTTCGGCTGGTGCCGCGCGTCCCCGCCGTAGCGGTTGAAGGCGGTCTCACCACGGCCGAAGTCGGGGTCGACGCCGGCACGCGCGTTGGCATTGAACCTCGCCACGGTGTGGCGCAACCCAGCCGGATCGATGCCGCATTTCGCTGCCAGTTCCTCGAGAGTCCGGCCCTTGATCAGGTAGCCGGAGCGAAGGTAGGGGAACAGCGGAACGGGCAGCGGCTTGGCCATCCCCAGGGGGAACCTGCGGACAAAACGGCTGTCCGCGATTTGCCAGGATTCCACGGTTTCGCCCTCAGGTGTGGCGGCCAGGAGTGCCTCAACATAGTCGTAGTAGCCGTTTGCCTCGTTCACGAACCGCTTCCCATCCGCCCGGACGCCGATGCTGCCCGGTTTCGCGCGGTCCATGATGTGCGGGAACACCCCGGTGCTGCCATCGCGGTAAGGCACCAGCGATACCGGGCACCATGCGGCCGGTGACTTCACTGCGGTGGTAAAGCGTGCACCCACGGATTGGGCCAGGGTGATGCCGTCGCCGTTTGTCTCCCCCGGCGCCAGGGTCCAGTGCTCACGGCCCGTGGGCGTCTTGGGGAACAGCTCCTTGCGGCGCTGCACATCGTTGGGGAAGCCGCCAGAGGCCAGCACCACACCGCGGCTCGCGTTGATCTGCAGGTCCCCTTCCGGGGAACGCACGACGGCGCCTGTCACCTTGCCGTTTTCGTCCTTGAGCAATGCTGTGGCCGGCGTGGAAACGCGGATGTCCACTCCGAGATGGTCCGCGGATTTCAGGAGCCGACCGGTGAGGGCGGTGCCGTTGACCAGCTGCATATTGCGGCGGTGGACCAGTACGTCCAGGAGGTGGAATCCGAAGCGCCAACCCGCATGGAAGAGTCCTTTGAGGTTGCCCTGCGACGCCGACAGGAACTTGCTGAGGTCCGGGCCGGCCATGATCCCCATCCCCAGGAACGAGGTTTCGTAGAGCTGGTGGCGCATCCTGGCGCGCACGGCTGGCCTGATGCTGCGGGCGTTCAGCGGTTTGGGGCCCACGGAACGGTTGCCCGTGCCGGCTCCGGGAAGCTTGCCGTAGATGTCGTTGATCTTGCTGCCGGGTACGAATTGCAGGGACGTCTTTTCATGGAAGAAACCCACCATGTGTGGGGCAGCTTCGAGGAAAGCATCCACTTTGTCGGCCTGGTAGTGGTCGCCGAGAACCTCGCGAAGGTACGTCCGGAAGGTATCTTTGTCCTCGCTGACACCCTCGGCTTTCGCCAATGGGTTACCCGGGGCCCACGCCCAGCCGCCGGACCAGGAGGTGGCGCCGCCGCACACACTGGCCTTCTCCACGACGATGACTTTCAGGCCGTGGTAAGCCGCAGTCACTGCAGCTGCGAGACCTCCGGCTCCTGAGCCAACTACCAGGACGTCGCAGTCCGCGGTGGGAAGTGGTGAAGTGCTGGTCATCGGTTGCTCCCGGTAAGTGCTGCGGCGCTGATTGCTGATGTTCCAAGGACGGAATCCGCCGCCGCTTTGAGGTGTTTGGCCCACGCCAGTTCGCCACGTGCGCCCGCTCTGCTGTTTGACGGTGTTTCGACGCTGACGGGGATGTCCGCAGGGAATGCCGCCACGAGGGCTGCGAGGTCGAATTCGCCTTCCCCCGGCACACCCCGTTCCGATCGGGATTCGGTGATCAAGGCCTCCCTGCTTGGAGGCGCGGCGGCAGGCCCATCGCAGAGTTGGATCAAGGGGACCAGGTCCGCAGCAGCTTCGAGTTCAGCTGCAGTGCCGCCGAAACGGTTGACATGGAGGGCGTCAACAACAATCCTGCAGCCCGCCCGCTGGGCCAACTTCAGTGCTTCAGGGACCGAGCGGACGGTTTGGTAGGCGATGGGTTCCAAGGTAGGCATGATGCCGTATGCCTTGCCGTCCTGTGTCATCTGCGCGAGGTGCCCTTCGAATCGGCCAAGGTCCGGATCTGCGCAGGCCACGGTAAGGCTTGATGCCCCCAACGCTTGACCCGCCTCCATCATGTGCAGCCAGGCTTCGCGCTGATCCTGCCCGTTCTGCAGGCCAGTACCGTCCAAGAGAAGGAACTCGATGTCTTCCACCGTGATGCCTGTATCGGCCATCCGTTCCAGAGTTTCCTTGAGCATCGGAGAGCCAGGCTGGAGGTTGTATGGCCGCTCGGTGGTGGTGACTGGACGGACGCGGGCTCCGATGAAGTCGAAGCCCGCCTGTGCCGCGATGCCCACCAAATCCGGGGGCGCGGTTCCGACGAGGGAGAGCTGGGCGATGCCGAGCCGTCGCTTTTGAGTGGTCACTTTCGGGCTCCGTTCAGGGTGAAGTCATGCTGGGTGTCGGCGAGGTCGCTGGAATGCTGCGAGTTCGCCGGAACTCTCGGGCGGTCTGACACCGTTCCCGCGAACTCGACGGCGGGGAGGTCGGAAGCGGGGGTGAGGGCCAGGGCCGAGGCGATACGTTGGGCAGCGTCGTACCCGCTCTTGACCGCGTTGGACACGATGGCAGCTGTGGTATCGACGACGGTCCCGGCCAGTGCGACGGGCACGGACGCGGCGATGCTGAGCTCAGCTTCCCGTTGCTCCAGCGTGAGCGGACCGTCCAAGGGAAGCACGGATCGGGACACCAGCAACTCCCCCGGCGCTTCAACCCACTGGTCCTCAACACCCGCCTGACTGATCCGGACCCTGCTGCCGCCAAACTCCCCGGAACCGTCAGACTCCCCAGCTCCGTCAAACTCCTCGATGGTGCTGGACAGGAAGATCCGTACCTTCGGGTTGGCTTCAAGCCGGGGTACTGCGAGGATCTTGGCCCGGCGTCCGGACTCCGGAGCCAGGGCTTCCTGCGGCCCGACAATCAGCACAGCAGTACCTCGTGCAGCAAGGGTGTCGGCCACGCTCATGGCCACCGAATCAGCACCCCAAATTGTCACAGCCTCCGGCACACGGGCCGCAGCCTCCGGCGCGTTGCCCACAGCCTCCGGCACACTGCCCACGAAACCGGGCGGGCCGGCGTCGAGATTTTCCGGATGCACATCGAGCACTTTCGGGTGGGCGGTGAGCCAGTCCCGGATGTCAGAGACACGGGGTGAGTCGTCGCCTATGAACCCTGGAGAGGGCCTGCGGCCACCTGTCGCAATGACCACTGCGTCCGCGGTGAAGTCACGGGCCAGCTTGCCGGCGTCGGACGTATCACCGTGGGCCGCCAACCGGACCTCCACGCCCAGGCGCTCGTTTTCAGCTCTGGACCAGTCTGCGAAGCGGTGGAAGTCCGGCGTCGATTTCATGCGCTCGGCCAGGGCGAACTGCCCACCGGGCCGGACGCCGTGGTCCATCAGCGTCACGCGTGCACCGGCTTCGGCGAGTTCTCGCGCGGCGGTGAGGCCGGCCGGGCCTGCACCCACCACGAGTACCCGAGATGCCGGGCGAACGGCTGGCGTGGGAACCGGGACTCGTGAACGCCCAACCGCCGGGTTGACGGTGCAGGTGACCTGGCCGAGGCCAAGGTTGTCTATGCACACGTTGCACGCGATGCAGGGCCGGTAGCGCTCGCCGCGCAGAACGCCACCAACAAAAGCGGGGTCCGCGTGGATGGCGCGGGCCAGGCTGACGAAGTCGCAGGTGCCCTGGGACAGGACTTCCTCGATGATTTCGGGGCTGTTGAGCCGTCCAGCCATACCCAGCGGGATTCCGAACTGGCGGTAAGCCTTGGCGTAGTCGGCAAGGATCCCGGGCTTCCACTCCCCTGACTGGACGATCCATTCGCCGGCATCGTAGCTGCCCGCGGAAATGTCCAGAAAGTCGAGCTTCTCCAAGTGGGCTTTGGCGATGATGGCCACTTGCTGCTCAGCGCTGATGCCGTCTGCCGGACCTTCCACTACTGAGACGCGCATTCCCACGATCGTGTCCGGTACGGCTGCCCGCACGGCGTCGATGACCAGGTTCATGAAGAACTCCGGTGCCGCGAACTCGTCCGTACGGTGGTTCGAAATGGGCGACATGAACTGGTGGATCAGGTATCCGTGGGCACCGTGCAGGTTGATGACGTCGAATCCGGCGGCAACCGCTCGGCGGGCCGCAGCCCCATAAGCCTCCACGAGTTCGTAGCACCCGGCGGCGGTGAGTTCCCGCGGAACCTCACCACCCGCCGTCGGGCACGGAACCGGAGACGGCGCGAGGTTCTTGAAGCCCGAAACTGCCGCTTGGGCGGTACGTCCGCCGTGATTAAGTTCGACGGCGGCGAGTGCACCTTCTGCGTGCAGGGCATCGGTGAGTCGCCGGAGCCCGGGGATCACGTCATCGGCGTGCAGGCCGAGTTGGTGGGTGCGGCCCTTACCGTCGGCTCGGACATAGGTGGCCTCCGTGGTGACCATGCCGAGCCCGGCCTTGGCACGGGTGACGAGGTAGTCGATGTATTGCTCCGTGATGTGACCGTCCGTGGTGCCGTAATTGCGTTCCATCGGAGCGGAGGCGAGGCGGTTACGGAGGGTCCTGGGGGTGCGGCCGTTGCGGCCCAGGGTCAGTGGAGTTGCTGCTGAAGGGTTCATGGTTAGCCTGCCACTTTCTCGCGGCTCCGCAGCTCGGCAATGGCTGCGTGTGCGGGCTGAACGGGTGCGAAACGCACGGGTTCCCCGGTTCGTGAGGACTCGTAGACGGCGAGCAGGATCCGCAGGGATTTGAGGGCATCCTTGCCGGTAATGGCCGGTTCCGTCCCGTGTTCCAGTGCCTGCACAAAGTCCTGCACCTGCAGTTTGTGGAACGGGATCAGCTGGCCGTTAATGATGGACAGATCGACGTTCGGTTCCACCCCTTCCGGGTGGACAGGCTCGACGACGATTCGCTCGCCCACCGCCCACAGGTCCAGCCGGCCATCACTGCCTTCCGGGAACTCAGTGAGCGAAGCCGAAGCCCCTGTTTCGCCGGTAATGCGGAGCTGGATCCCGAGGTTGGGTGACACCGCAGTGGAGGCCTCCAGCGTCGCCATGGCTCCGGACGCGAAGGTAATCACCGCCGTCGCCGAATCCTCTACCTCTATATAGTCGCCATGTCGATAGGTGTGGACCTTGCCGTAGACCTCGGCGACGTCCCCCAAGTACCACTGGAGCAGGTCTATCTGGTGGACGGCCTGGGACATCAGGACCCCTCCGCCGTCGCTCTCCCACGTGCCACGCCAAGCATCCCGGTTGTAGTAGTCCGGAGCCCTGTGCAGCATGACCGAACACTGGGCCATGATCGCCTTGCCCAGCGTGCCGTCGTCGATGGCGGTGCGGATCTTTTGCGACGCCGGCCAGAAGCGGCGCTGGAAGAGTACCCCCAGCTGCACCCCGGCGTTCTCGCAGGCGGCCACCATGCGTTCGGCTGACTCCAGTTTGGTGGCAATTGGCTTTTCGCAGAGTACACTCACCCCTGCTGCCGCAGCTTTCAGCACCACTTCCTCGTGCGTGGGATGTGGCGTGCAGACAGAAACAATGTCCAGGCCCAGGGTGAGGAGTTCCTCCACGCTTGTTACCGCATTCGGTATGCCCCAGGCTTCAGCTGTGGCCCTTGCCCGGTCCGCATCCACATCGCAGACACCCACGATCTGCACGTTGTGGAGGGCACGGAAAGCCTCGAGGTGGTTTCGGGAAATGGCACCGCAACCCGCGATTCCAACGCGGAAAATACGGGTTGCCGGAGCTGAGGGAGTCATGGGGGTATCCAACTTTCGGACTGGGTGGTTGCTGGGTCTTGCTTGAGGGCTGGGTCTTGCTTGAGGGCTGGCGGACGGAGGGTGCTGGCGGCTCGAAGTGGGTGCCGGCCAGGTGCCGGGCGGCTGGGAGGTGCCGCCCGGCGTCGTGCTTTAGCTGTTTACCTGCGCGCTGCGCGGCTTACCGAGGTCCTCCAGCGGGACGTTGTAGGTCTCGCGGGCTGTCATGATGGCGATCGCAGAAGCCGCCAGGCAGAGGATGGTGAAGCCGGCCACGGGCATCCAGCCGTTGGGACCGGGCTGTGCCAGCAGCGTTGCGATGGCCGGTGCGAAGCCAGCCAGGATCAGGCCGATCTGGCTGCCGATCGCCATCCCGGAGTAGCGGACCGCGGCCGGGAACATCTCCGGGAAGAACACAGTCCACACACCGTTCCAGCAGGAGTAGAAGACCGTCATGTTCAGGAAGCCGAACAGGAAGATCAAGGCGATGTTCTGCTCGCTGATGGCCCAGAAGTATCCGACGGTGGTCAGTGCGCAGCCCAGGGCTCCCACCAGCAGGACCTTCTTCCGGCCGATGCGGTCCGAGATCATTGCGGAGATGGGAATGGTCACCATGGAGAGGCCGATGGTCACAGCGTTGACGGTAAGCATGAGGGTTCGGTCGATGCCCACGGCCGGTCCGGTGGCATAGGCCAGGGCGTACACCGTGAAAGTGGTCTGCATGACCGAAAAGAGCATCACCACGCCAACACGCAGGACGTCGCGCCATTGCGTCTTCAACACTGCGACGGCGGGGATCGCTTTGGGTTTGTTGTGCTCCACGATGTCTTCGAAGACCGGGGGCTCATCCAGGCGGGTCCGGATCCAGTAAGCCACGGCGAGGACCACTACCGAGAGCCAGAACGGTACACGCCAGCCCCAGCTCAGAAGCTGTTCCTCCGGCAGAGCCGCCAACGGAATAAAGACGATGGTGGAGAGCACCATTCCCGAGGCGTAACCAGTCATGACGAAGCTGGTGAAGAAGGCACGGCGGCCTTCCGGCGAATGCTCCATGGTGAGCGTCGAGGCGCCGGCAGCTTCGGCTCCGGCGGAGAATCCCTGTGCCAGCCGGCCCACCAGCAACAACGCCGTTGCCCAGTAGCCAATCTGCCCATAGGTGGGGAGGAAGCCGATGCCAATCGAGGCGACGCCCATGATCACCAGGGTCACCATCAGTGCCTGCTTACGGCCAATCTTGTCGCCGTAGTGGCTCATCACGAGCCCACCCAGAGGCCGGGCGAGGTAGCCGACACCGAACGTAGCCATGGCTCCAAGCAGCGCTACCACGGGGTCGCCGCCCGGGAAGAAGATCTTGGGGAAGATCAGCGCTGCGGCCGTGCCATAGATGAAGAAGTCGTAGTACTCCAAGGTGGATCCAAGGAAGGAGGCGAGTGCCGCCTTCTTCGGCATTTTGACGTGTTCAACAGGCGCTGCCGTGTTGTTGACGTCGGAGGGCGAGTGCTGCTGCACGTATCCCATACTGTCTCCTCATTGAGTGCCGCGGGAAGGGGCACCGCCATGGTGCCTTGCCCGGCAAAGAATTAGATGAGGCCCGGATCGCCGGCTGCCGCTTTGTTGTGCAGCCCATCCGGTGGCCGTTGATAACGACTCCGGGATATGTGCTCCAGATCACAGGCGATTGTTCCTCTGGGATCGACTGTAGGACTCAGGTCACACGCTGAGGGGACTCTTCCCGTTGAACGGGATATTGGACTAAGCAGGCCCGGCCGGAGACAACCACGGACGCGAGCCGTACGGACGGCGTTCAGCTCCCATGGTGCGTGAGAGGCCGCGGCCTGCGGCCACCAGCACGGGCAAAATCAGCCCCGCGTCTTCATCCACAGAAGGCACGACGACGGAAATGGCACCTATGACGGCTTGACCCTGGCCAAACACGGGCACGGAATAGGCCGTGTTCTCCGCAACAAGGACCCCTACCAGCCGGGCGTAGCCACGCTCGCGGATCAAGGCGAGGTGGCTGCGGATCTTCGCGGGATCCGTTTCCGCGGCGGGCGTGGTCTTCTCCAACCGCCTGGCCAGGAAGCGGTCCTGGACCCAGCCCGGCATGTGCGCCATCATGGCCATCCCGGAGGAGGTGGTGTGGATGTCCAGGCGCCCGGCTACCTCGGCCAGGTTCATGACGGTTCCGTGCCTGTCCAGACGCTCCAGGTACAGCACGCTGCCGGTTTCCACATCCGGAATCGACAGAGCCACATGCTCCCGGACCGCCGCATGGACACCCTCCAGGAAGGGCAGCCCCCGGCGCCTGAACTCCTCCAGCGGATTGCTTCGAGAGGCCAGCTCCCACATTTTCATGCCAACGCCGAATTCACCCGACGCGTTGCGTTCCAGGAGGCCGTTGGCCGCCAGGTCCATGGCCAGCCGGTGCACGGTACTGCTGGACATCCCGGTCATCCGGACCAGCTCCTTGAGCGGAAGCCAAGGCTGACCCTTGGAGAACGCATCCATGATTTTTACAACCCGCTCAATGACGGACTCCCCCGACGCCGAGTTTGCCACGATGCCTCCTTTTGATCCCCCGGCTCTTGCCCCGGCCACCCGGACCTCCCGGCCGCCACGGCCACCCCGGCCACCCCGGCGTGAAACCCAATATAGCCTTGCACTGGACTCGGAAAATCTGGGAGGCAACGTGGAACTGCGGCAAATTGAGGCCTTCCTGGCTGTGGCCGAGGAATTGCATTTCGGCCGTGCAGCGGAGCGGCTCCGGATGGCGCAATCGCCACTCAGCCAGACCATCAAGAAGCTCGAAAAGGGCCTGGGTGCGGCGCTCTTTGAACGCAACACCAGATCCGTCACCCTCACCACGGCAGGCCATTCACTCCTGCCGCATGCCCGCAGAATCCTTGAAGAAGTGGACCTGGCGCAGAGGGCGGTGAGTGCTGGTTCCGGGACTGTCTATGGCAAGCTCGCCATCGGTTTTTCCGGGGCGTTGAACCACACCACGCTCCCACCGCTGACCCGCGCTTTACGCCAGCAGTACCCGCAGCTGGAGGTGAGCTTGCACGGCGGATTACTGACCCAGGAAGCTCTTCAGCAACTGGGCAACGGCGCACTGGACCTTGCCTTCATCGGTCTGCCGGTGGACGCCCCGTCCTTGGCCACCCGTCGGATCGCGACCGAACGTTTGGGCGTCACTTTGCCAACGGATCACCCGCTTGCGGCCCGGTCTTCGGTGGACATCAGCGAGCTTGCCGGGGACCCCTTCATCACCATGCCCGCTGCCCAGGGATCCACCCTGCGGGAAGTCACCCTATCGGCCTGTGCTGCCGCCGGTTTCCGCCCGAGGATCAGCCAGGAAGTAGCCGACCCGTACACAGCGCTCTCCTTGGTGGCCAGCGGCGTGGGGATCAGTCTCATGCCGGCATCGATCGAGGGAATCATGCCCGCCGGCACCGTTTTTCTGCCGCTCGACGGCGACGACGTCCTGCTGCTCTCCGGACTGGCTTGGAACCCGGGAGCTTTGACCCCGGCGCTCCGGGCAGCACTGCTGCTGGCCGAAGAAGTGCTACCCACGCCCGCCATCTAGTCATTATGTGAATTTGGCACATAGTTTTTGACCAACTAAGTATTGGACAAGATCTAATTGCGTGCCCAGCATTGAGGAGAGCCCCACCCACTCAATGAAGAGGACAACCTCATGGCCACTTTCGCTGTTACCTACGCCTATTCAGAATCCACGTCCGCGCGGCGGGACACGGTCCGCCCGTCTCATGTCGAGTTCCTCAAAGCCCAGTTCGACGGCGGTCGCCTCCTCAAGAGCGGACCTTTCGGTCCGGAGGAAACTCCCGGCGCCCTGTTGATCATTGCCGGGGATTCCAAGGCCGACGTCGAAGCGCTCATGGACCAGGACCCGTTCCATGAGGCCGGGCTCATCCAGGAACGCACTGTGCGCCAGTGGAACATCTTCTTCGGTGCCGAGCCTGTGGTGCAGGACGCTCAGCCCGCGGGCCAAGCTACGGCGCAGGTCTGAGGTCCCGGAATGCTGTCCGCTGTCACCGTCTCCAAAGAAACCATTGAATTCCGGGACTCCCCTGCGCCCACCCTTCAACCAGGCCACGCCCTGGTCCGGGTCCACAACGTCACCCTCTGCGGCACCGACCTCCACATCTGGGAGGACGACTACCCCACCGATTTGCCGCTCATCCAAGGGCATGAATTTTCCGGCATCGTGGAGGCACTCGCACCAGAGGATGCCCATCATTTCAGCGTCGGTTCCCGGGTGTCAGTCAATCCCATCATCTTTTGCGGCAAGTGCCGCCCGTGCCTGACGGGCCGCTATAACGTCTGCCAAAACGTGGGTTGCCTGGGATGCTACTCGGACGGGGCACTCACTGAACTGATCAGCGTCCCCCTGGACAAGCTCTGCCCGGTGCCGGACGAGCTTCCGCTGGACATCGCTGCCATGGGAGAACCCGCGTCCATCGCCATGCAGGCAGTCAACCGCGGACGGCCCCAGGCCGGGGAAACCGCGCTGGTGCTGGGCAGCGGTCCCATCGGTTTGTTAGCCACGCTGTATCTGGCAGAACTCGGAGTCACCGTGGTCTGCGCCGATACCGAGCAGCACCGCTTGGACCTCGCCGTCGAATTCGGCGCCACTGAGACCCTGCTGGTCACCCCTGGCACAGACTTCCCGGACACACATCAAGGACCTCGGTTGGCTGCACTCACCGATGGCTACGGGCCCCAGCTGGTCATCGAGGCCACAGGCGTTCCGTCCTCGTTGGAGAATGCCATCAGGCTGGTGGCCAGTGCGGGAAGGATCGTCCAAGTAGGCATTTCGCCCAGGCAGGCGAACGTTTCCATGAAGGACATCCCTTACAAGGAACTGGACATCATGGGCAGCCGCATGAGCCTGAACCTCATCCCGGACGGCCTCGCATTGCTGGCGCGCCACCCCGGGCAGGCCCGTGCCCTCATGACCCACCGTTTCGCCTTCGCGGATCTTCAGCAGGCCTTCCGTCTGATGCAAGGACGCACGGAGAAAATCGGCAAGATCCTCATCGGGATGCCGGCAGGAACCACCGCATGAGCACCCCTATCCTCACCGCACCCGAGCAACTCAACGCGAGCTACGACGTCGTGATCATGGGCAGTGGCGCAGCAGGGCTGGTTGCTGCCGTCCGCGCAGCTGATGCCGGACTCAGCGCCTTGGTTGTTGAGAAGGCGGCCCTGCTGGGTGGCACGACGGCGGCCGGCGGTGGCGTCATGTGGGCACCAAACAACCACCTCGCCCAGGCTGCGGGGTACCAGGACAGCCATGCCGACGCCGTCGCTTACCTCTCGGAGGCGGCCGGGCACGTGATGACCGCCGGGGAGATCGAATGGTACGTGTCCACAGCGCCGCGGGCCGTGGAGTTCCTCAACGTGAACACCAAGGTGTCCATGATTCCCATCGCGCGGCCGGACTACCACATGGAATGGAAGGGGGCCGCGAACGGTGGCAGGGGTCTGGACAATAGCGCGTTCGATCCGCGTGCATACCCCGGCCTCTCTGAGCTGATCCGGCCATCGTCCTATTTCCCGCTGCTCACCATGACCGAGCGCGATGAACTCAACGGTCGCGCTGCCGACCCATCGTTGCTGGAACGCCGGGCCTCCACAGGTATCCGGACCATGGGTGGTGCACTCGTCGGGAGCCTCCTCGCGAGCGCTGTGGACCGTGGCGTTCACATCGTTGCGGCCAGTCCTGTGGAGGAATTGTGGCGCACGGATGCTGGATGGCAGGTGACCCTCGGCGGAACCGCGGCCGGAGCGCACGTGGCCGCGACCGCCGTCGTGATTGCCTCCGGCGGCTTCGAATGGAACCCGCGGCTCCGCAAAGCTTTCCTCCCCCACCCTGTGACGCCCATCAGTGCACCGTCCAACGAAGGCGACGGCCTGGAACTCGGACTCACAGCCGGCGCGGCTGTGGAGGACATGTCCGCAGTGTGGGGTGTCCCCGTTATTTCGACGGCGGCCCATCAGTACGACGAGCGGCGGTCGGGCCGTATGGGGAACGTGGAGATGACGCTTCCTGGGTCCATCACAGTGAACAGCGACGGGCGCCGTTTTGTGAACGAGGCCCTCAACTATCACGATGCCAGCAGGGTCTTCGCGTCCATCAATCCACACACCGGCAGGCAGCAGAACAATCCTGCGTGGTTGGTGTTCGACGCGAAGTACCTCGGCAAGTACCCGGTGGCCGGTTCGACGCCGGGCTTGGCATCCGAGTGGATGGTGTCCGCGCCCACGTTGGAGCTGTTGGCCCAGGAAGTGGGCATCAATCCGGCCGGACTCGCTGGCACGGTTGCCCGGTTCAACGCCGACGCCGCAGTGGGCGTGGACACCGAGTTCGGCAGGGGTGCCACTCCGCAGGACTGCTTCTTGGGCGATGCCGGGAACACCCCCAACCCCTGCCTGGCGCCCCTGAGGGCGGCACCGTTCTACGCCGTTCCCATCCATGCCGGGGTGCTGGGCACGTCCGGCGGGCTGGCTACGGACTTCGACGGGCGCGTGCTGGACCATCGGCAACAGGTGATTCCGGGACTCTATGCGGCGGGCAACGTTTCAGCCGGGGTCTTCCGCAACAACTATCCCGGCGGCGGCGCAACCCTGGGCTCGGCGATCACGCGGGCTTTCGCGGTGGGCGAGGACCTGGCGGCCCGGCTCACGTAGCCGCTCTTCGGGGCACGAACGCCCGACGGCGACTTCCGCCGTCGGGCGTTCGCGTTGCCAGGCCCACTCTGCGTGCTACTTCGAACGCCGGGGGCGCAAAGCAGGCCCCACAACAAACCCACCCCACAATGCCAGGCCCACTCCGCGCCCCATTTCAAGCACCAGGCCCGCACACCAGGCCCCACAACAAACCCACCCCACAATGCCCGGCCCACTCCGCGCCCTAATTCAAGCGCCAGGCGCGCACACCAGGCCCCACAACAAACCCACCCCCACAATGCCCGGCCCACTCCGCGCCCTATTTCAAGCGCCAGGCGCGCAAAGCGGGCCCCACAACGAGGGGGCTAGCGGGCGTAGCGTTCCGTGAAGTTCCTGAGCACACGCATGGGCTCAGTCACTGATGATTGACGGGCGGTCTCGATGAGGTCGTCAGCTGTGTGCGGAGGGAAATAGCCGGCGTTCTTATAGATGTTGATGCGCGTGATGAGACCGTCGGCATCCAGTTCGGGGTGGAACTGTGTTGCGTACAGGTTCTCCTTGATCCGGAACATGTGAACCGGGCATGCCGCCGAACTCGCCAACAGCACCGCGTTCGGGGGCAATTGGCTGCATGCCTCTTTGTGTCCGACGAAGGCCTCGAACGTGGGCGGGACGCCCTGCAGCAACGGGTCGCGCTGCCCGTCCGAGGTCAACATGATGTCGGTTGCCCCCACGGGCTCACCAAAACGGCGGTCAATGACCGCTCCCTGATGCACGCCCAAGGTCCCGACGCCGTAGCAGGCGCCCAGGAACGGGAAGTCCTGAGCCACGATCCGGTCCAGCAGCCCTGAGAGTTCCGCCTCAACGCGGATCTGGTCTGCGCTCTTTTCCTCCACAGGATCGCTGGAGGTGTAGGGGCTGCCGCCGACGATCACGCCGGAGTAGTCGGACAGCTCAAGGGGCGGCAGACGCTCGGATTCCAGCCGCAAACGGACCAGCTCCTCCGGTTTCAGGCCGCAGTACCGGAGGTAGGCCTGATACTCGTCATCGGCTGCGGCGTCTTCGGCGCGGGTGGCCAGCAAGAGGAAGGGCTTCACAGGCCCAGTCTGCGCGAGGAATGGCTGGCGTACAAAGTGTGTTGCTAGCGGGAGGGGGTTTCTGGCAGAGACTCCCTCCCGCCGCCGTGGCCACTTAGCGTTGTATGAACCCCCCTTAAAACAGCACCCCAGCATGACCCATCCCTGAGGAGCAATCTTTGAAGCCGGACCCTTTGGTCGTCGGAACACCATCACCCGAGGCGACGCCTGCCCAAACGCAGCAACCGAAGAAGATCCCGTGGGGCGGGCTTCTTGTCCTGGCCGCCGCTGGCTTCACCGCCGTGACCACCGAGCTCCTACCCTCGGGGCTGCTCCCACAAATCAGCCGTGACCTCGGAGTTGAAGAGTCGGCGGTGGGTTCGCTGACGGCGGTCTACGCGGCCATCATCGTCTTCACCGCCCTGCCGTTGTCCCGCTTCCTGGCCGGACGGGTTCCCCGGAAGACGCTCCTGATCGCGACGGTGCTCGCCTTTGCCCTCAGTAACGTCCTGCTTGCCCTGAGCCCCACGTTGGGCTGGGCGATTGGGGCAAGGCTCCTTGGCGGAATTGCTCACGGCATGTTGTGGTCCAGCATGGCACCCTATGTGGCACACATTGTTCCCGCGCACTCCGTGGGCAAAGCCATGGCTGTGGTGTTCAGCGGCAACAGCATCGCGCTGGCCGTGGGAGCGCCCATTGGTACGTTGATGGGCTCCCTCATGACCTGGCGTGCATCGTTCCTGGTCCTTGCCGGTGTGGGTGCGCTGCTGGCTGTGTTGGCTTTCTGGCTGCTGCCCGGAGCGCACGACCATGCCAGCCAGAAGACTCCATCCCTGCGCGCAGCCATGAAGCTGCCTGGAGTGATCGCTGTGGCCATTGCCTGGCCGCTGTTGCTGCTGCTGGCCCACTTCACGCTGTTCACCTACGTAGCGCCGTTCCTGCTCGCGTCCGGGTTGCCGGAATCCGCCACCAGCATCTCCCTGTCGGTGGTGGGCATCGCCTCCTTGGTGGGCATCTGGATTGCGGGCATGACCGCGGATTCCCGTCCACGTGCGTCGGTGATTGCCGCCGTCGTACTCTTGACGCTTGCCTTTGCCCTGCTGCCCGCGCTGGGCGGCACGTGGGTGGGCGCGTTCGCGCTGATGACCCTGTGGGGAATCGCGTTCGGTGCCGTGGGGATCTACAACCAAGCGGCCATTCTCCGTGCCGGAGGTGAGCACAAGGATGCTGCCAATGGCCTCACGGTGGTCACCATCCAGCTGGGCATTGCTGTCGGAGCAGTGTACGGTGCCTTTGCCCTCACCACAGTCGGGGCACAACTGGTGCCGCTGGCGGCCGCAATCCCCACGGCGATCGCGCTGGTGATCATCATTGCCAGCAGGCGCGGCGGTTACCCTGCAGGACCCCGGGAGAAGCGCCGTTAACAATCCCGAAACACGCCAGTGACGTGATCTTCACGAACCAGGGATTTCTGTAACTTTCCTGCAACTTAGCTCTTCTGAGTCGGAAACATAGCTCACCGAATATTGATCGGGGGGCTAGCGAGGGCCGGACATATCCAGGCCCGTTTCGGACAGGCTTGATCAGAAGGGAACGCAGGTGGAGATCTCTGCGCAACACGTCTGGCTGATGTTGTCATCGGCAATGGTGCTATTCATGACCCCGGGCCTCGGCCTGTTCTACGGCGGCATGACCCGCGCCAAGGCTGCGCTCAACATGATCATGATGAGCTTCATCTCGGCGGGCATCGTCGGCGTCGTGTGGGTCCTGTGGGGCTACTCGATGACCACCGGCGACGGCTTCCTCGGCCTGTTCGGCAACCCCTTTGCCCACTTCGGCCTGCAGGATCTCATCGGTTCACCGGACCTGATCAAGGCAGGCTTCGCGGCAACGTTCGCCATCATCACCGTTGCCCTGATCAGCGGCGCAATCGCCGACCGCGCCAAGTTCGGCGCCTGGGCAGTGTTCGTTCCCATCTGGGTCACCGTTGTCTACTGCCCGCTGGCCTACATGGTCTGGGGCGGCGGGCTCATGAGTGCCGGTGGCGCGCTCACCGAGATCTTCGGACAGGTCATCGACTTTGCCGGTGGCGCTGTGGTTGAAGTCAGTTCCGGAACCGCCGCTTTTGTCCTCGCATTGATCGTGGGAAAGCGTCACGGATTCGCCAAGGACCCCAACCACCGTCCGCATAATGTCCCGTTCATCATGATCGGCGCGGCAATCCTGTGGTTCGGTTGGTTCGGTTTCAACGGTGGCGCCGCCACAACGGCTGAGCAGGCCGGCCTCATCTGGGTCAACACCCTGGTAACTCCCGCAGCGGCCATGCTCAGTTGGCTGGTGGTGGAGAAGGTCCGCCACGGACACCCCACCTCGCTGGGTGCAGCGTCCGGTGTGGTTGCCGGCCTGGTTGCCATCACTCCGTCCTGCGCCAACATCACCCCGCTCGCCGCACTGGGCCTGGGCCTGGTGGCCGGCGCTGCCTGCGCAGTGTTCGTGGACCTCAAGTACAAGTTCGGTTTCGACGATTCCCTGGATGTGGTGGGCGTGCACTTCGGCGCCGGCGTCATCGGCACGCTGTCCCTCGGCTTCATCGCGTTCCCCCAGGAGGGTGTTGCCGGTGGTCTTCTCTACGGTGGAGGCCCGCAACAGCTCATCGCACAGACCGTTGCCGTGCTGGTGACCATCGCATTGTCCGGCCTGGGCACCCTGGTCATTGGCCGTGCCATCCACAAGACCATCGGTTTCCGCGTCACTCACGAGCACGAAGTCACTGGTGTGGACCTCACCCAGCATGCGGAGTCGGCCTACGAGTTCGGACTCACCGCCCACGGGCACTTCCGGCAGCAGCAGGCGCACCTTTCCTCGCTGATCAGCAGGAAGCCTGCCCCTTCCACTCTCGAGGAAGCCCGGTCCAGCGCCAAGGAAGACAGCTTCGCCTGACATCACCCCAAAACTAGAGCAGCCGACGGTGGATCGATAGTCCCACCGTCGGCTGCTGTTGTGTTGCGGCCAAATTCTGCTGGATCATTCGCGCGCGCAGCAATTCCAACCCTCTGGATGGCGGGGTTTTCCGGTGACGAGGTGGCCGATGATCCAGCAGAATTTGTCATCCCGTGCCGTTCCAGATCCGCTGCCACCACGTCCGCTTGGCCACCGGTCCGGTTTCTGGCTCAGGTGGAGCCGCGGCGGACCTGCGATTGCGCCACCGTTCCAGCTCTGCGTCCACGTCACGAAGTTTGGTGATCACGGGTGGGCCGCCTTGTAATTGCCGACGCGCCTCGATCACGCGTTTGTTGAAGTCCTCAAGGATGTCCCTGACCTGTTTATCGGTGTATTGCTGGTCCAGCTTGGCATCGAGGTCGTCGTCTTCGATTCTGAGCAGGATGGCAGGTGGGCCGATGCCGCTGAGGCGTTCGCGCTGGATGAGGCCCTTGACCCACCAGTCGGGGTCGTAGTGTTCCCCCAGCCCGGGGATGGGTTTTCCGGCGTATTTGAGGTTGTCGAACTTGCCCTGGTTCATGGCATCGCGGATCAGGTATTCAACACGGGCGGCGTCGTCCACTTTGCGGCGCTTTTCCCGCTCTTCGGCGTCCGCGGCTTCAAGCTCAGCGTCTTCTTCCGCACTCCCGCCCCAAGACCGCACTGCCCGCAGTTCGGCACCGCGTTCAAGCCTGCGCCTGAAGGCGTTGTTCCCGGCATTCATGTTCCGCCACCTCCTCGCACCTCAGCACGCGCCTGCCGGACATCGTGGTTGTGAATCCGGGTATCCGCGCGTTGCTCCACGTGGGTCCCGGGCCTCCACCACCCACTTTAAGAATGAAACAGCCCCGACACGCCGTCAAAGAGGAGTGTCGGGGCTGTTGTCCCCCCCATAGTGGGTGGCGACCGCCCACAGTTGGTGGCGGCCCCCCATAGTGGGTGGCGGCGGCCCACAGTCGGTGGCGGCGGCCCACAGTCAGTGGCGGCCACCCACAGTCGGTGGCGGCCACCCACAGTCGGTGGCGGCGGCCCACAGTCGGTGGCGGCGGCCCGGGCGGGACTAGGAGCGAAGCGCCATGCTCGGATCCAAATGCTCGATGCCCTCCGGAGTCACCAGGACCACCCGTGCCGAGGCGATGTCGTAGAACAGACCGGTGGCCTGTACCCGACCGGAGGCAAGGGCCGGTCCCGTGACAGGGTGCTCTTCCAGCTTCCGGAGCTGCAGCGCAACATTCACCATGCTGAGCTGATCCAGGTTGCTGTATCCCTGGGCTTCAGCGGCCAAAGCCACAGGATGGCCTGCCAGCAAAGCGGAGTGGCTTGGCCGCGCATGCTCAAGCCAGGAATCGAAGCCGGCACCAAGGGCGGGTGCAGAACCTTGGGCGTCAGCAATCACGGCCTTCATCGCACCGCAGTTTGAGTGGCCACAGATCACGATCGAATCCACGGACAGTGCCTTGACCGCAAAGGACAGCGCAGAGTCGATCGACGCATCGCGGCCATCGCTGCACACCACATTGCCGATGTTCCTGAGGGTCAGGAGATCACCGGGGCCACTGCTGGTGATGAGGTTTGGGTTGACCCGGGAGTCGACGCAGGCCACGAACAGCGTGTCCGGGTTCTGGCTTTCGGTGAGGTCCTGTACCAGGGGGCGGACCTTGTCCGCGTGCCGGCGATGGTATTTGTCGATGCCCAGGAGGATCGAGCGCAGCGGCAACTGCCCGCCGTCGTCGTCCGCTGTTGGGCGGTCACTGGACGGTAACCAGGACGTGCGCGGCGGAAGCGGGAATTCGCGCGGGTCCTGTCGCTGCGGGGTGTTGTCCTCGGCATCCGTGAATGCGGTGGTTCCGTGTTCTTCCAGAACCACCGAGGCGCCGGTGTTGCGGTGCTGCTTCTGCCAGGCGACCAACGCTTCGCGGAAGGCATGGTCAAGGTAGTCGGCGTTGAGTTCCACCACAGCGTCCTGGCCTTCGGGAACGGAGTGGAGGACGCGGTTGAGCCGGGGCAGCGCGAAGAAGCTGCATGATCCGGCGATGGTGACGCGCCACGGGAGACCCGGGCCAGCGGGCGCATGCGCGTGGATCTGCGTCCGGAGCACACGCCACAGCACGCAGAGGGCCGCGAGCGCCAGGCCAATCATCACGCCTTCCAGCAGGTTCAGGACCACCACGCACACCAGGGTGACGCTGTAAACCAGGAGCTCGCCGGTGCGGAGGCTGGTGCGGATATCGGCAACCTTGATGAGCTTTGCCCCGATGACCAGCAGAAGGCCGGCCAGCACGGACAAGGGAATGAGCTGGATGAGCCCGGCGAACAGAGCGGAGAACACCAGCACCCAGACGCCGTGGAGGATGGCGGATGTTCGGCTGGCGGCACCCGCTTCAACGTTGGTGGCGCTGCGGACGATCACGCCGGTCACCGGCAGGCCACCGAGCATGCCGGATACCATGTTGGCCGAGCCCTGCCCCACCAGTTCACGGTTGAGGTTGGTGCGCGAGCTGCCGTGCATTTTGTCGACGGCGACCGCTGACAGGAGCGATTCGATGCTCGCGATGAGTGCCACCGTGATGACGGCCATGCCCGCTGCACGCCAGTTGCCATCGGGCAGGCTTGGCAGGGCGATTGCGTCGAAGATGGAGCCGCTGAAACTGATGCGCTCAACGCCCGGCGCCACTGCAACGGACACTGCCGTTACCGCGACGACGGCGGCCAGCGGTCCGGGGACTTTCCGCACCGCAGAAGGGAGGTACTTCCACGCCAGAAGAATCGCCACCACGGCCAGGCCCAACAGCGCCGAGTGCAGCTCGACGTTGGTAATGGCCGCTGGCAAGGCGGTCAGGTTTTCGACGGCGGACCCAGCAGCCTGGCCGCCGAGCAGCACGTGGATTTGCTGCAGGATGATGGTGATACCGATGCCCGCGAGCATCGCCTTGACCACCACAGGCGACACTGCCAGCGCGGCCCGGCCTATGCGGCTGACACCCATCAGTAATTGCACGACGCCGGCAGCGGCCGTGATGGCGCACGTTACCGCCCAGCCGAATTCGTCGACGAGACCGGCAACGACGACGGTCAGGCCGGCGGCGGGGCCACTCACCTGCAGTGGGGAGCCACCCAGGCTGCCTGCAACAATGCCGCCGACGGCTGCGGCGATGAGCCCGGCCATGACAGGGGCTCCGGAAGCAGCGGCGATGCCCAGGGAAAGGGGAAGTGCGACGAGGAAAACTACAAGGGAGGCGGGAAGGTCCGCCCCGAGGTTGCTGAGGAAGCTTGGCCTGGAGGTACCTTTTCCCGGGTTCTTACCCGGCGGGCTGTGCGAGTCGGTGGGAACGGTAGCGGAATCATTGGGTTGCGGCATGAGTGATCCTTGGGCTCGGGAATGCTGACCCTTCAAAGCTACGAAACTTGTCACCGTTAATGACAATAGGATGTGACAAGCATGACAAAAGCTGTGAAGATGCGCTTCATGTTGAGACCTACGGGAACTTTCATGGGGGTGGAGCGCGTTGGGGAACAGGCGCTCCGCCACAATGATCGCGGTCCGCAGGACCGGCAACATAGGCTGAACCCATGAACCAGGAAACCCGCACGGCCGGAGAGCACAGCACCCGGGGCGCCTACGTCACAGGCAGTGAATTCACCCGGGACACCAATTACATCGAGGACCGGATCACCCGCGACGGCACACCAGGACCGCAGGGCGAGCCCGGCTGGCCGGTGGAGGCCGGGCGTTACCGGCTGATCGCTGCCCGGGCATGTCCGTGGGCCAACCGGACCGTTATTGTCCGCAGGCTCCTTGGCCTGGAGGACGTCATCAGCCTGGGCCAGCCCGGTCCCACCCATGATGCACGGTCTTGGACTTTTGATCTGGATGCCGACGGCAAGGATCCCGTGCTGGGCATCGAACGGCTGCAGGAAGCCTTCTTCCGCCGGTTCCCGGACTACCCGCGCGGTATTACGGTTCCCGCAATCGTAGACGTCCCCAGCGGGGCAGTAGTGACCAACAATTTCCCCCAGATCACCCTGGATTTCTCTACAGAATGGACCGCATTCCACCGCCCCGGGGCACCGCAGTTGTACCCGGAACACCTGCGCGAGGAGATCGACCAGGTTAACAAGCGCGTCTTCACCGAGGTCAACAACGGCGTCTACCGGTGCGGTTTCGCCGGATCACAGGAAGCCTACGACGCCGCCTACACCCGGCTCTGGAACGCCTTGGACTGGCTTGAGGAACGGCTCAGCGGGCAGCGTTACCTGGTGGGCGACTCCATCACCGAAGCCGACGTCCGCCTCTTCACCACACTGGCACGCTTCGACGCGGTGTACCACGGACACTTCAAGTGCAACCGCAACAAGCTCAGCGAAATGCCGGAACTGTGGGGCTACGCGAGGGACTTGTTCCAGACGCCGGGCTTCGGGGACACCATCGATTTTGTGCAGATCAAACAGCACTACTACATGGTGCACGAGGATATTAACCCCACCCGGATTGTCCCCGCCGGCCCGGATTTGTCCGGCTGGTTGACCCCGCATGGGCGGGAATCACTGGGCGGCAGACCGTTTGGCGACGGCACTCCGCCGGGACCTGTGAAGGCCGGAGAGGAAGTACCTGCCGGGCACGGCGCTGCCTGAAAGAACCCGCCGCACCTCCCCCGGCACAACGGCCGCACGCTGCCTCACTGGCCGCAGGCCCCCGGCACAACAGCCGCACACCGCTTCAGCGAACAGCCAAAAGGTACGACGACGCCCCCTCCTGCCGTCGTCTGTTCACCATTGGTGCGCACACACTAAGGCTCCTTAGTTTAGGCTTGGCTTCATGAGCGACACCGCACCCCAGCCCGTCCGCATCTCTTCCGAACCCGTCCAACTGCAAGCGCTCGAGCCCGTCCTTGAAAGAGTGCGGGCAGCAGTAGGCGACGTGCCGGCACTGCTGGCCATCTCCGAGGACATCGGCCACACAGCCCCGCATCCTGGCGAGGGCAGTACCGGCAAGCTCTGGGAACTCCTGGCTTCCGTCACGGCCGTGGATGTGGCCGCGGGACGGGTGCTTGAACCACATCTGGACGCGGTGGCGATTCTCGCCCAATCGGGCACAGGGACGGACCCAGAAGGGGCTTGGGGAGTTTTCGCCGCGGAGGGCCCTGGGCTGAAACTTGAAGCCAAGCGGGACCACGCCGGCAATCACCTGCTCAACGGGTCCAAGCCGTGGTGTTCGCTCGCTTCACATTTGCAGGGTGCCGTGATCACGGCCCACGTGCCCGAGGACAACAGCAGGACCGCTTTCGCCGTCAACCTGAAAGACTCCGGGGTCTCCTGCGAAACTCCGCCATGGACAAGCCGGGGGCTGCGGGAAATCCCCAGCGGTACCGTTCACTTCGACCATGTTTCAGCGGCACCCGTTGGCGGCGCCGCCTGGTATTTTGAGCGCCCAGGCTTCGCATGGGGAGGCATGGGCGTGGCAGCATGCTGGCTGGGCGGAGCCGTGGCCGTGGCACGCGACTTCAGGGCCGCGCTGGCCAAAGCTGCAGAAAACGGCAGGGAACCGGACCAGATCGCCCTTGCTTCCCTCGGCGAGGTGGACAGGATCATCACGTCCGTCGCCGGATATCTCGCCCAAACAGCAGAACGGATCGACGCCGGGGAGCTGTCCGGCTCCAGCGCGAAAAGCTCCAGTGTGGACGGCTCCAGCCCGGACGGCTCCAGCCCGGACGGATCAGCGCCGGAGGGCTCCAGCGCCTGGAGCGAAGCCCTGCGCGTCCGCGGCACTGTTGCCGCCGCCGTCGAGCGCGTCCAAACGGTGGTAACCCGGAATCTGGGTCCCGGCCCCCTGGCTTTCAACGAGGTGTACGGAAAACGCATGGCTGACCTGTCGCTGTACATCCGGCAGCACCACGCCATGCGGGATGACGCCCAACTGGGTGCGCTGACTCTGAAGGGAGACCGGAGATGGTGACGTTCTCGCACACGGACACGGGTACGGCCGAGACGGCATGGGCCGCTTCCGACGTGGCCGCCCTTCCGGAGTTACCGCTGGACACGAGCGAGCTGCGTGCCATGACCTTTGTTGTGCTGGCCGCACACCCCGACGATGAGACCCTGGGGGCCGGCGGCTTCCTCGCCACGCTGAACTCGGCCGGAGCCACAGTGAAAGTGCTGCTGTGCACGGCAGGCGAGGCGTCGCACCCGGACTCGAAAACCACGACGCCGGAACAACTTGCCGCTGTGCGGCTCGAGGAGTTCCACTCGGCAGTGTCCGGGCTGGTTCCGGGCTCCACGTGGCGCTTCCTGGAACTGCCGGACGGGCAACTGGCGGCACATTCGGCGAGCATTGCTGACGCGGTGCGCGAGGCGGCGTCGGGGCAGCGGGCCGAGGACGTGGTGATCGTGGCCCCCTACCGTTCGGATGGCCACACGGATCACGATGCCCTTGGCACTGTCGCCGCGGAAGTCGCATCAGAAGGCGGCCATGGCCTGCTGGAATACCCCATTTGGTACTGGCTGTGGGCAGGACTGGAGGACAACACGTGGAAAGACTGGGTTCGTGTGCCCCTGAGCCAGGAAGTTCAGCAAGCCAAGGCGGCCGCCATGCGCGCGCACGCCTCCCAAACAGAGCCGTTGTCAGAGCATCCGGGCGACGAAACGTTGTTGTCGGAGACGTTCCTGCAGCACTTCGAAAGGCCTTGGGAAACGTTCGCCTGGCATCCTCCAAAGGCGGGCTCCAACACCTCAGCAGATGCCGGGCGGATTTTTGACGAGGTCCACTCCAGGGAAGAGGATCCTTGGAACTATGCCACCAGCTGGTACGAGCGACGCAAAAGGGCACTGACCCTGGCGGCCCTCCCTGACGAATCCTATGAGTCAGGGCTGGAACTGGGCTGTTCCATCGGCACGCTCAGCGAAGAACTCGCCCAGCGTTGCCGGCATTTCCTCGGAGTGGATGCCAGCACCGCGGCCCTGGTTCACGCGCAACGGCGGCTCGCGACGTTCCCGTCGGCAGAGGTACAACATCTGACGATGCCGCATGAGTGGCCCGATGGCACTTTCGACCTCGTGGTGTTGTCCGAGACGGGCTACTACCTTTCACCGGAAGAACTCACCGAACTCCTGGCACGGATTCAAACATCCACCCGTCCGGGAGGGACGCTGCTGCTGTGCCATTGGCGGCACCCGATCTCCGGCTGGACGCTCGATGCCGAGGCGGTCCACACCATGGCCCGCAGGCAACTCGCGTGGCCCACGCGTGGACTGTACCGGGAGAAGGACTTCATCCTGGAGGTCCTTGTTGCTCCGGACGAGGCACCATGACCATGCCGGATCCACGCACCATCATGAGCGTTGCGGTGGTGATGCCGGCCCACAATGAGGACCGGCACATCGGCTCGGCACTCGTGGCGCTGAAGACGGCCGCCGATGCCCTGCAGCAGGAGCACCCGGAAGTACCGGTTTCAGTTTCAGTAGTCCTGGACAGCTGCACGGACCGCTCGGCGGACATCACCGCCGCTTACGTCGCGGGTGACTCCCGGTTCGGGGCCGTCAATGTGGAACTGCGAAGCACGGGCGCCAGCCGCGACTTTGGCATTCGCGCCTCCCTGGACGGCCTGCCCGCAGAGGAGACCGCGAAGATCTGGCTGGCCACCACGGACTCCGATTCCACCGTGCCGGAGCAGTGGCTGGTGCGTCAGGTGGAGCTCGCCAACGCCGGAGCCGATGCCATCCTCGGATCCGTTGAGCCCGACCCCGGGGACGTGGAGCCTGCCATTCTGCGCAGGTGGCTTGAACTGCACCCGTTCGTCGAGGACCATCCCCACATTTATGGGGCAAACCTGGGCATCCGCGCCTCCGCCTATCTCGCTGTGGGTGGCTTTCCCACATTGCGGGCCCATGAGGACCACGTCCTGGTGGATCGGCTACGTAGCCACGGTTTCGCCGTCACTGCAACGGACACTACCCGCGTGGTGACCTCCGGGCGGCTGCAGGCCCGGGCACCGGAGGGATTCGCGGCATATCTCCGCGCCTTGGGCGCCGAACTTCCGGCAGCAACCGGCTAGGGCGCCAAGATTCTTTCGACGGCCGCAATCGCAGCCGCGGTGATCGCTTCCCTCTCGCCGGACCCCTCCACGGTCAGCAGGATCCCGCGCTGGGAGTAAGCCATCACCACGGGCTGTGTCTCGTCCCGATACAACTCCAACCTGCGCTGAATCACGGTCTCGTTGTCGTCACTCCTGCCTTGTTCCCGGGCTCGCCGGAGCATCCGGGCAACCAGTTCGTCATCCGAGGCAGTCAGCGCAAGGACAACTTCCAGGGGCTTTCCGCGAACCGCAAGCATCTCGTCCAAGGCGCCGATCTGGATCACCGTCCGGGGGTAGCCGTCCAACAGAAACCCGTCGGTGGCATCGGATTCTTCCATGCGCTGCTTCAGCATGTCCGTGGTGACGTGGTCCGGCACGAACTCACCGCGATCCATATACTCGCCTGCTTCCAGGCCGAGTTCCGTTTTGTCCCTCACATGGGCGCGGAACAGGTCACCCGTGGAGATGGCGGGGATGCCGAAATGCCTCGCGATGTGCTCGGCTTGGGTGCCCTTGCCGGAACCCGGAGGCCCCATGATGATCAATCGCGCCATGACACTGGTCCGTTTCGAGAGGCGGCCGGGACTTAAACCATACGCCGACGACGGCGGGAGGCACCCGCCGTCGTCGGCTTCTTTTTGCTTTTGGTTCAGTCGTCAGGCGTTGGCCGGCTCCGCAAGTACGGCGTCGATCTGCTCGATCGCCTCGCGCATCCCGTCTTCCATGCCCATGTCCGCCATCTTCTGCATCTGCTCCTCGGACTCAAAGCTGGAGGTCAGGGTCATCCGGGTGCGGTCACCAACAGGTTCGAGCTTCACGATGGCGTGGGTGATGCCCAGCTCGTCCACGGGCTCGCCGTGCTCGTCGGCGAAACCGTCGTCGAACTCCAAGTGGTCAGGGGCATTGATGATAGTGAATTTCCACCAACCGCGAGCCTTGGTCCCATCTGGGCCTGTCATGTAATAGGCGGCCTTGCCACCGGCGCTGAACTCGTGGGTCTCAAAAGTGGCGGGCCAGGTGGGTGGCCCCCACCAGCGTTCGAGCTGCCGGGGGTCTTCCCAGATCCTCCAGACGCGCTTCACGTCTGCGTCGAATTCAGCAACAATGGTGAAGCTCAGTGCCGCAACGTCCTTGTTTACGCTGACCACAGTCATGGCAGATCCCTTTCGTCGTCTTCAGCGAGTATGTCCGCGATCCGGCTGGCTCGTTGCCGCCAGATCATTTCGAAGTGGTCCAACAGATGCCGGGCTTTTTGCAATCCATCATGGTTTCCCCGCACGATCTGTTCCCTCCCACGCTTCTCCTTGGTCACCAGGGAGGCCCGTTCCAGGACCGCAACATGCTTCTGTACGGCCGCGAAACTCATGGTGTAGAGCGCAGCCAGCCCGGAGACCGAGTACTCCCCTGCCGTCACCCGGGCAACGATGTCCCTGCGGGTGGCGTCGGCCAACGCTTGGAACAGGCGGTCCAAGGCGACGTCTTTTTCGGGTGAGCGACTGAGCTGATCTACAACCATTTGGTTGTACGATACCGCCGGGCATGGTGGGTGTCAACGACTTTTCAGACCAGGGTTCGAGCACCCCTTGCGGGCCGCGGCACACGCGGGTAGGTTATTGAAACGTCTCAAGAAAGCGTTTTCCCAACTCCTTAGGTGGACTCGATCATGACTCAGCACGCCCCGATCAGGTGGATCGATGGCGAACCGCCCGCAGGACTCAGCGGCGGCACCACATGGGGGATGCCGTTCCAGCGCGGTACCGTTCCAGATGCAGCCGCCCTCAAAGTCCACGACGCCAGCGGCAGCACCGTCCCCGCCCAGACCTGGCCGCTCGCCACCTGGCCGGATGGCTCCCTCAAGTGGGCGGGCATTGCGTTGGGCGCTACGGATCAGCCTGCGTCGGCGTATACCGTCACGCCCCATGCAACGGAAACCCGCGACGCCGGCCCAGCATCCGCCGTCGAACACCCGGAAGTGACGGTCACCGAGACGGAGCAGTCCGTGACTGTCTCCACCGGATCCCTGGACATGGTCCTGCAGCGTTCGGGCGCAAACCTGTTCAGCAAGCTGACCCGCGATGGTTCCGTGGTGGCCAAGGACGCCCGGTTGGTCAGCCTGCTGCAGCGCGGCCAGACCGAGGGCGCCGGCAGCACCACCCGTGACGCGTTCACCAGCCGGATCTCCAGCGTCACCGTGGAACAGCGCGGCCCGGTTCGCGTGGTGGTCAGGGTGGAAGGGCGCCACCGGGCCGACGCCGGCCAGCGCGAATGGCTTCCCTTCACCGTCCGCTTCTATTTCTTCGCCGGCGCCCGCAGCGTGAGGATGATGCACTCGTTCATCTGGGATGGCGACGCTGAACAGGATTACCTGGCAGGGTTGGGCGTCCAATTCACCGTCCCACTGGCCAGCGGGTTGCATGATCGGCATGTCCGGATCGCAGGCGCGGACGGGGGCTTCCTGGTTGAGGCTGTTCGCGGGCTGACCGGATTGCGGCGCGACCCTGGCGATGCTGTTCGTGCGGCGCAGATCGCTGGCCGGCCCACGCCGCCGCTCGAGGAATGGAGCCCGCTGGTCTCCGAGCGCCTCCACCTCATCCCCAGCTGGAACGATTACACGCTCACTCAACTGACCGCAGACGGCTTTGAGCTGCGCAAACGAACCGCCCCGGGCCACGGCTGGGTAGGCATTTCCGGCGGCACCAGATCGGCCGGTTTCTGCTCAGTGAGTGATCTGGGAGGCGGGCTGGGCATTGGCATTCGGGATTTCTGGCAGTCACATCCCGGCCAGCTGGACATCCGCGGTGCAGCCACCTCGGAAGCGACAATGACGGCGTGGCTGTACTCCCCCGAAGCTCAGCCCATGGATCTCCGGTTCTACCACGACGGCCTGGGCCAGGACACGTTCGAGGACCAGCTTGAGGGTCTGGAAATCACGTATGAGGACTACGAACCGGGCTTCGGGAACCCCACCGGGATCGCGCGGACGCATGAGCTGACGCTGTTCGCCTACGAGGCCACTCCCAGCACGGAATCCCTCGCTGCGGACGCGAAAGCTGCGTCCACTCCCCCGCTGTTGCAACCCTCGCCGGAGTACCTGCACGCGGCCGGAATCTTCGGCGATTGGGCTCCGGTGGACCGAAGCACCCCCGCGCGGGCGGAGCTGGAAGACAAGCTGAACTTCCTGTTCCGCTTCTACCAAGGCCAAACGGAGCAGCGCCGCTGGTACGGGTTCTGGAACTACGGCGATGTGATGCACACCTACGACACCGACCGGCACGTGTGGCGCTACGACGTTGGCGGCTACGCGTGGGACAACTCCGAACTCTCGCCGGACCTCTGGCTGTGGTACATGTACCTGCGCAGCGGCCGCGCAGATGTGTTCCGCTATGCCGAGGCCATGACCCGCCACACCGGAGAGGTGGACGTCTACCATCTGGGCCCCTGGCGCGGCCTGGGTTCCCGACACAATGTGCAGCACTGGGGCTGCAGTGCAAAGCAATTGCGCATCAGCACCCCGGCCTACCGGCGGTTCTACTACTACCTCACGGCGGATGAGCGCACGGGCGATCTCCTCACCGAGCTGGTGGACAGCGACCAGAACTTCCTCGGACTGGACCCCGTCCGCAAAGTACGTCCCGACGCCGACACCTACCGTCCGGACCGGGGCGCCTTGGGTGTGGGGCTCGGTACTGACTGGGGTTCACTCGCTGCCACCTGGCTCACTGATTGGGAACGCACCGGCAACCCCCGCTCCCGCGATCGACTGCTGGGAACCATGGCAGACATCGGAGCACTGAAGTACGGGTTCCTCACCGGCGAGGCGCTTTACGACCTGGATAAGGGAAGGTTCGACGCCGGCAGGGAGGTCATCAGCGTCTCGCACCTGAGCGCCGTGTTCGGCTTGGTGGAAATCTGCAGCGAACTCATCAGCCTGGTGGACGACAAGGACTTCGAAGAAGCCTGGATGCAGTATTGCCGGCTGTTCCTGGCCACCCCGGCGGAACAGATCGCGGAGGTTGGGCAGCCGCTGGCGGGGATCTACCTCACCCAGGCGCACAGCAGGCTCACGGCCTACGCTGCCGCCCGGCTGGGTTCTCCGGAGCTTGCAGGTTTGGCGTGGGAAAGCTTCGCCGAAGGTGGCGAAAACCTGAACCACGCCGAGGCTTTCACTGTGAGGACCATCCTGCCGCCCTCTGTGCTCCAGCCGGTGGACGAGGCTCCCACAGTGTCCACCAACGACACTGCCCAGTTCGGCCTGGCCGTCATCCAAAACCTGGCCCTCATCGGCGGTGACTTGCCCACCCAGGAGGTGCCGGCGTCGTAATTTGCGTTGCCTCGTGACCCTCTAGGACGTCGAGCGCGGGTGCATGATCCGCATCTGGTCCCACGTCCGCTCCGAGGCAGCAATGTTTTGGTTGGAGCGTTCGCGGTCCAGGGAAGCAAGCTCGACGGCGATCGCCTGGACCGCGGCAACGGCACCCGTCAGGGACGGGAAGAAACCCGCGCCTTCTGTGGGCACCACAATCCTGTGATCAGCGTGCACTGCTACGGGCGAGCCGGCGCTGTCCGTGATGGACACAATGGGCGTGCCCAGGTTGTGGGCGATCTCCACGGCGCGCATGGTGCTGTCGTATACCCGCCAGAGACTGATGGCGATCACCAGGTCTTCTGCACCAAGCCGTGCAATGGCGTTGGTGAGGGCAGCGACGTCGGCATCAAGGAGCCGGACGTTGTATCCGGCGATGATGGCGTTGTGCTCCAGCGCCTTGCCGGGGATGGCGTAACTGCCTGCCGCGACGATGAAAGTCTGCCGTGCACCGGCAATCGCCGTCGCAATATTGTGGACGGCATCGGTGTCCAAAGTGCGCTCAAAATGGGCCAAATTGGCACGGTCAGTGGACACCGCTGCCTGCGCAGGACTGCTGATGTGGCCATTGTGCTCGGCCGCAACCTCCACTGCGCTCAAAGACGCCAGGAACCGTGAACGCAGCTCAAATTGGAAGTCGGCCCACCCCTTGAATCCCAGTGTTTGCGCGGTTCTGGTGACGGTGGAGGCGTTGGATGCGGCCACGGCAGCGATGTCGCTGACCGAGCCGTAGGACGCAAGCCGGGGCTGGGATCGGAGGATGCCAATCACCTGCATTTGGCGCGCCGCGAGCTTCCGTCCCTGGACACGGCTGTCCAGCCACTCAGTCAACGTTGACGAGTTGAAATCTTCTTCCACCTATTGACCTACCTCACACTTTGGCCTTAACTTCAATACATCGCATCTGCACAGACTTGTGCATATTCCTCAAAATGTACAACTTGGCCCACTTTGGCAGGAATCACCATGTCTCTCACAGCACGCCTGGATCGTCTGGCTCTCAGTCGACCACACTACAAGCTTCTCCTCATTGGAGGCCTCGGCTACTCGTTCGACGGTATGGACGGGGCAGTGGTCGCCTTCCTGCTCCCCCGTATCCAGGAACTGTGGGGCCTCAGCACCGCCAGCCTGGGATTGGTAGGCTCGGCGGCCCCGTTCGGCTTCTTCTTCGGCGCAATCCTGGCAGGGTGGATGGGCGACCGCTTCGGCCGAAAGAAGGTCATGCTGTGGGCTCTGGCCTTCTACTGCCTCATGTCGGTGGTCGCGGCCATGGCCCCCAACTTCGAAATCTTCCTGATTGCACGGATCTTTGCAGGATTGGGAGCAGGCGCTGAAAGCGTGATCATCGCACCGTTCCTGTCCGAGTTCATCCCCCCGAAGCGCCGCGGCTGGTTCATCGGAACCCTGGCAGGATTCTTCTCCTTTGGCTTCGTGGCTGCCGCACTGATCGGACGCTTCGTTGTCCCCATGAGCGCGGACGGCTGGCGTTGGGCGCAGGTCATCACCGCAGTTCCCATCCTCCTCCTGCTCTGGTGGCGCCGAAGCCTGCCCGAATCACCGCGCTACCTCATCAGCCGTGGCCGCATCGCGGAAGCCACGGAAGTGGTGGATCGATTTGAGCAGAGCGTCGTCAAAGCCACCGGAAAGCCCCTTGCACCCCTGCCGGCCGCCGAGGAAGAGATCACCAAGCACGAGCAAAAGATCAGCGTCTGGAATGCGCTGAAATTCATGTGGTCCAAGGCAATGCGCCGCCGGACAGCGGTGATCTGGCTGATCTGGTTCGTGATCACCTTCTCCTACTACGGCTTTTTCTCCTGGATCCCCACCCTTCTGGTGGGCCGTGGAATCACCATCACCAAGAGCTTCGAGTTCTCCATCCTGATCTACCTGGCGCAGATCCCCGGCTACTTCTCCGCCGCGTGGTTGTGTGACCGGATCGATCGCAAGAACACCATCGCGCTGTACCTCGCGGGATCGGCCATCAGCGCGTTCTGGCTGAGCCAATCCAACGATTCCGGCATGATCCTGCTGGCCGCCGCCACGTTGTCCTTCTTCCTCAACGGCACCTACGCCGGCGTCTACGCCTACACCCCGGAACTCTTCCCCACCTGGATGCGTGCCACGGGTGTTGGCCTGGCCAGCGCAGTGGGCCGCATCGGCAGCATCCTGGCACCGTCCATCATCGGCATCTTCGCCGCTTCCCTCGGCTTCGGCGGAGTGTTCACCATGACCACCGTGGTGCTGACCATCGGAGTCCTGGGTGTGGTGATCTTCGGGGCGTCCACGGCAGGCAAGTCCTTGGAGGACATCAACGCCCGTGCAGAGCACGATCCTGCAGCGGCAGGGACCACCAGCAAATGAGCGGAGACTTCATGAAAACCGACACGACGTTCCAAGCTGCGCTCGACGCTCTGCAGCAAGAGCCCGGCGTCATCCTCTTTACGGCACTGCAATGGATCCCGCAGCGCTCCAGCCTCAAGCGGCTTTTCACCAGTCACCCGGCCGAATATCCGGTGGGCGGCGAGAAAACGGTGGAGATCTCCCCAGGCTGGCTGGGCACGGTCATTGAGGACAAGAAACCGTTCCTTGCCCCGGACCTGAAAGCGCTCCGGGAAGTCTTTACAGACTCCGAACTCATCCAGCAGCTGGGCTGCGGGGCCGTCATCAACGTGCCGGTCCTCGACGCTCAAGGAAACGTTGTGGGCGTGCTGGCCCTCCTGGACGCAGAAGGCAAGTACACGCAGCAGAGTGTGGAAACCGCCGTCGGCGTCATTCAACAGAACCTCGCCGCCCTTGTTCAGGCCTTTGAAGCCCATCCCACCGAAGCACCCGAATCACCCGAAGCACCTGCGAAGGACACTGTTTAGTATGAGCACCACCCCACTTGTCATCCGCAACGCGAGCGTCCTGGACGTTGACGCGGGAACCTACGCGATCGCCGACGTCGTGAGCGTTGACGGGAAGATCAGCAGCGTCGGTCCGGACGTCGAAGCGCCTTCCGACGCACGGGTCATCGATGGCACCGGTAAGTTTGTCATCCCGGGCCTGATCGATGCCCACGTCCACGTGGTGGCGTCCAGCGCGGACTTCCGCTCGCTCACCTACACGCCGGCCTCCTATGTCTACGCCCAGACGGCCCGGATCATGGGCGAGATGCTGCGCCGTGGCTTCACCACTGTGCGCGACCTCTCCGGCGCCGACTTTGGCCTGGCCATGGCACAGGAAGAGGGGCTGCTGGAGGGTCCGAAGATCCACTTCTGCGGTCATGCCCTGAGCCAGACGGGCGGCCATGGAGACATGCGCCTGCCCGGCGAGGATCACGATCCCAATGGTCGCGGATGCTGTGGGATCGGGCGTGTAGCCGACGGCGTGGACGCGGTCCGCGCCGCTGCCCGCGACGAGATCCGCAAGGGCGCCCACCACATCAAGATCATGGCGTCCGGAGGTGTCTCCTCCCCCACCGACCGCATCGATTCCACCCAGTACTCCATGGAGGAAATGCGCGCAGCGGTGGAGGAGGCCCAAGCCGCCAATCGCTACGTTGCCGCCCACGCCTACACTGCCCGGGCCATCAACCGTGCTCTTGAAGCGGGTGTCCGCTCGATCGAACACGGTAACCTCCTGGACGACGAAAGCCTGAAGCTGTTCCTCGAAAAGGACGCCTTCCTGGTCCCCACGCTGGTTACGTATTGGGCGCTGAAGGAAGAGGGCAAGGAGTTCGGCCTCACCGCGGAAATGTGGGCCAAGGTGGATTCGGTGCTGACCAGTGGCCTCGAGGCGATCGCCCGCGCTCACCAAGCCGGCGTGAAAATGGCCTTCGGCTCGGACCTCTTGGGCGGCATGCACCGGCATCAGAATGAACAGTTCAGGCTGCTCGGCAAGGTCCAGCCGGCTATCGACGCCATCCGTTCAGCAACCACGACGGCGGCCCTGCTGCTTGAGCGCGAAGGTGAACTTGGCGTGATCGCACCCGGCGCTGACGCGGACCTCCTGATCCTTGGGGCTGACCCCGTGGCGGATATTTCTGTGCTGGCCGACATCTCCGAGCACCTGGAATACCTCATCCAGAACGGTCGGGTGATCTCCCAGGCCCAGCCGGGGGTGCAGTAGCGCACCCCTCCCTTCCGACGCTCTCTCACCTAACGCGCCATTTCCGCCGACGCTCTCTCACCTAACGCGCCATTTCCGCCAACGCACTCTCACCGGGTGAGAGAGCGTTGGGCGGAAGGGGCCGTTAGGTGAGAGAGCGTTGGGGTTGGCGGCCGGGGATGGCCGTGATCAGCTGCCGCGTGTAGTCCTCCACAGGGTTTTCGAGGACAGCGGTGGCCTCCCCGATTTCCACCAATTTCCCCGCCTGCATGACGGCCACGCGGTCCGAGATCTGCTGCACCACTGCGAGGTCATGCGAGATGAAGAGGTAGCTCAACGACTCCTGAACCTGCAGCTCAGCCAAGAGAGTCAGGATCTGCGCCTGTACGGAAACATCCAGGGCCGAGACCGCTTCGTCCAACACCACGAGCTCGGGCTTCAACGCCAAGGCACGGGCGATGGCAATACGTTGCCTCTGCCCACCCGAGAGTTCGGCCGGACGCCGGGTTCCGTAGTCCACGGGAAGGTGGACTTCCTCAAGCAACGCCTTCACCCGGCTCTTTCGTTCGGCCGGGGTGCCCTCCGCAAAGGCCCTGAGTGGCTCGGCGATGATGTCCTCCACAGAGAACCTCGGATCCAGCGATGCATAAGGGCTCTGGAACACCACTTGGAACCGGCGTCGGAGCTGGCGCAGCCGCTCGCCACGAACAGAGGCGAGGTCCACGCCGTCGAACGTCACTGAACCTGAGGTTGGCTTGTCCAACCGCAGCAGCAGGCGGGCAACCGTGCTTTTCCCGGAACCGGACTCCCCCACCAACGCCAGGGTCTCGCCTCGCCGGATGTCCAGCGAAACATCGTCGACGGCGGTCAGCGACCTTGCGCCCCCGGCTGTCCGGGGCAGGCTGAACACCTTGCGGAGCGACGTGGCCTCCACAAGAGGGGAAACGTGGACAGTGCCGCTGTCGGCCGTCGCGCTTGGGTTCTGGACCGAAACCGATGGCCGCAGTCTGCGCGGGCTGAGTCCCGGAGCCGCCGCAATGAGTTGCTGCGTGTAGCTGTGCTGCGGGTCGCCCAGCACGGCTGTCGCGGACCCTTCCTCCACAATTTCGCCGCCGCGCATCACGATGATGCGGTCGGCGCGGTCAGCTGCGACGCCGAGGTCGTGCGTGATCAGCAGGACGGATGTCCCCCGCTCGGTGGTCAGGGCCGCGATGTTGTCCAGGATCTGCCGCTGGACCGTCACATCAAGAGCACTGGTGGGCTCATCGGCGATGACCAGTTTCGGCTGGGCAGCGAGAGCTGTGGCTATGAGCACGCGTTGGCGCATGCCACCGGAGAACTGATGAGGAAACTGGCGCGCCCGGGAGGGAGCGTCGCGGATTCCGGATTCCTCCAGCAACCTGACGGCACTCTGGCGTGCAGCCTTCCTGGGCTGGAGCCGGTGGATGGTGAGCGCTTCCGCCACCTGTTCGCCCACCCGTTGGAGGGGATCCAGCGACGCCGTGGGGTCCTGCGGAATCAGCCCAATGTCCTTGCCGCGCACCCCCTGCCACTCCTTGCGCGTGAGCTGCGTCAGGTCCGTGCCGGCGAAGGTCACGCTGCCGGAGGAGACTCGTGCGTTGCCGGGGAGCAGGTTGATGATGGAGTGCGCCGTGGTGGTCTTGCCGGAGCCCGACTCCCCCACAATCGCCACCACCTCGCCGGCCCGGACCTCAAAGCTGACACCCGCCACCGCGTTGCGTGGCGATCCGTCCACCACATAGTCCACGCGGAGGTTCTCCACCTTCAACAGCGGTTCAGCATGGGAGCTCATGGCCGGTTCCTTTCAGAGTCCTGGAATGCATGCGAAATTCGGTTGGTGGACAGCACGACGGCGGCAATCACCACACCCGGCAACGTCACCAGCCACCACGCAGCCACCAGGTAATCGCGGCCTCCGGCCACGAGTGAACCCCATTCCGCAGAGGGCGGTGGTGCGCCGAACCCGAGGAAGCTCAGCGATGAAATCGACAGGACTGCCATACCGAACTCCAGCGCGGACAAGGCCAGAACCGGGCCCGCAGCGTTGGGGAGGACATGTCGGAGGAGGATGGAGTGCCACCGGACACCCGAGGACCGTGCGGCCTCAACGTACACAGCAGTGCTCACCCGAAGGGTTTCAGCACGCATGATCCGGGCGAAGTTGGCCACACTGGCAATGCCCACCGCGATGGCAATGTTGATGGTTCCAAAGCCGAGCACGGTGATGAGAGCCAAGGACAGCAGCAAGCTCGGAATGGCCAGCAGCACATCCATGACGCGCATGATGGCGTCATCCACCCACCCCCTGATGGAGCCAGCCAGCAAACCGAGCGCCGATCCCGCAACCAGGCCGACGGCGACAGCCACTGCCGTGGCAGCCAAGGAGGTTGCCGAACCGTGGACCACACGGGAGAAGAGATCACGGCCCAGGCTGTCTGTTCCGAACCAGTGTTCCGCGGACGGCGGTTTGAGCCGCGACGACGGAACACCCGTGTCCGGAGGCCACTGGGTAAAGGCCTGGGGAACCAACGCCCACAGGATCACCAACGCAAGGACCAGCACGGACAGCACTAAGCCGGGCTTGGCCAGGAACCTTCGGGCGCCGGCCCAGCGGGCACCCGCCCAAGTAACTGAAGCCTGGTCGGCGGCTGGCGGGACGGGAACTGACGCCTCGGGTGCGGCGGCCGAGTGCCCAGCCGCGGGGTCTACGGAGCGCGTCTCCCTCACAAGTTGCTGCGTCATGATGGCCCTCCTAGGCCTTGGCCCCGCGCGAAGTGTTGATGCGCGGGTCCACGAGCGGATAGATCAGGTCAACGATCAAGCTGGTGACCACAAAGATGGCGGCGGCCAGGACCACCAGGGTCTGAACTACGGGGATGTCCCGGCTGTTGACGGCCGTGACGGTGAGCCGCCCGATGCCTGCACGGGAGAACACTGTTTCACTCACCACTGCCCCAGCCAGCAGGTTTCCCACCAGGATGCCCAGCATGGTGAGTGTGGGAATGGCTGCGTTCCGGAGGGCATGGCCAAAGTTAATCAGCGCTTCGCTGGCTCCCTTGGCCCGGATCTGTTCGATGTACGGTTCGCCCAACGTCTGATGCAAACTACGCGTCAGCAGCTGGGCGATCACGGCTGAGGTGGGTATGGCCAGAGTCAGGGCTGGAAGCACAAGGCTCTGGCCGCCGTCGTTCCCTATCGCTGGGAACAAGCGCAGCCGGAACGAGAAGAACTGCAGCAACAACAGGCCGATCCAGAACGTGGGTACCGCGATTCCCAAAGGAGGGAGCGACGAGAACGCCTGGCGGATCCAGCGGTTGCGGCTGAAGGCCGCAACCACTGCCAGGGCGCTGCCCAGGAGCACCGCGAGCGCGAATCCCGCCACGGCCAACTTGATGGTCTCCGGCAGGACTTCCGCCACAGTCTGGGTTGCCGGGACACCATTCTTGATGGACAGCCCGAAGTCCAGCTGGAGCGCCTTGAACAGGGCAATAAAGTATTGCTCGTAAAGAGGCCTGTCCAATCCGTACTCCGCGCGAAGTTTCTCCACGAGAGCCGGGTCCACTGCGTTCTGCTCGTCCCCGCTGGCCATGATGCTCACGGCGTCGCCGGGCAACAAGTACAGGATCAGGAAGGACACTGTGTAGGCGGCCCAGAGGACGAACGCGCCTTGCAGCAACCGTTGGCCGATGTAGCGGATCATGGGATTCCTACTTGCTCAGCCAGGCGTCGTAGAAGTCCAGGCGGCTGGAAGCTTCGAACGTAAGGCCCTTGACTTTGTCGCTCGCGGAAATGGTAGTGGACAGCTCATACAGCGGGATGGAGTGGGCGTCCTTGATCAGGATTTCCTGTGCTTCGTCCACCAGCTTCTGGCGTGCATCCTTGTCTAACGCAGCGGCCTGCTCAGCCAGGACATCGTCCACCGGCAGCTTCTCGCGCAGGTTGTTTCCGCCACGGGCTGTGGTGGAGGCGAAGACGGTGCGCAGGACATCCGGATCACTGCGGGTCAGGTTGCCGTAGGAGAAGTCATAGGTCTTGTCAGCCTGGGCAGCCGTCACGTCCGCGATGGTGGTGAACTTCAGCTGCAGGTCCACGCCGATCACCTTGAGCTGCTGCTGCACGAGCTCCAGCACTTCCTTGGGTGACTGCCAGTAGGTGACCTTGAAGGACAGTTTCTCGCCGTTCTTCTCGCGGACCCCATCCGTGCCAACCTTCCAGCCGGCATCGTCCAGGAGCTTCTTGGCGCCATCGGGATCGTTCTTCAGCAGTTCGCTGTAGTCCTTGAAGTACGGAGTGGTGTGGGAGAGAACGCCCTTGGCCGGCTGGTCCGCTTCGGTGAGGAGGGTCTTGGTAATTTCCTCGCGGTTGATGGCTTTGGAGATGGCCTGGCGGACGGCGGTTTCCTTGAGCTTGGGGTTGGACTGGTTGGCGTACAGGTTGTAGACCACGCCCGGGTTGGCCCGGGTTTCGTTCCAGAAGCCGTTGCCGTTGAACAGGCTGATGTCAGCAGCGGAGATCGCCGCCGTCGCATCGATCTGGCCGGACTGCAGGCTGCCCGTGCGGTTCCCTGCCTCAGGAATGATCTTGAAGGTGACAGTGTCCAGGTAGGCCTCGCCCTTGTTGCTGTTGGTGGCGGCGGGCCACTTATAGCCCGCACGGCGTTCCAGGACTGCTTCCTTGTCCACGGTGTAGCTCTTCACGCTGAACGGCCCGGAGCCGGAGAACTTCCCGGCGCAACGGTCAGCTTCGGAAAGAGTTGCAGAGGCCGGGGACAACAGGCCGAGTGTGAACGTGGACGTTGCCTGGAGGAACTGCGCGTTCGGCTTGGAGAAGTCCACCACCACGGTCTGCGGGTCCTTCACGGTGATGGCACTGACGTCGCTCAGGTAGGTGGAGCCCAGGGTCGCTTTGGCACCGAGTGCCTTGATGGCCTCGAAATTGGTCTTCACCGAGGCAGCATCAATCGCGGTCCCGTCAGCGAACGTGGCACCGCTGCGGAGGGTAAACGTGAAGCTGGTGGCGTTCGTATTGGTTTCGAATTTCTCCGCCAGCCACGGAACGATCTCGCCCGACTTCGGATCCTGCGACGTCAACGAGGCCACCGTCTGGCGGGCAATCGCGATCGCATCGTTGTTGCCCACCTGCTGCGGGTCAATGCAGCCGCGGTCAACTGACACGGCGAAGTTCAGGTTGCCACCGGAAACCGGGGTGGCGTCGGCACTTTGCTGGGTGCCGGCGTCGGCCCCTCCAGCGCAAGCTGAGGCCAGGAGCGCAAAGGCTCCCAGGACGGACACGACGGCGGCGGGTTTCCGCAGCTTGCGCGCTGCGGTTGGGTTGGGGACGCTCATGCGACTTCTTCGCTTTCAGTGAGTTGGGTGCTGGTGAGTGATCCGCGGCGGGTCAGCGGGGCGCGGAGGCCGAGGTTTTCTCGGAGGTTGGTGCCTTCGTATTCGGTGCGGTACACGCCGCGGTCCTGGAGGCGGGGAACCAGTTCGTTGACAATGTCATCCAGCCCGCCGGGCACAATCCACGGGGTGATGTTGAAGCCATCAACTGCGCCGGTGTGGGCGTACTCCGCGAGTTTGTCCGCAATGGCGTCGTACGATCCCACCAGACCCCGGCCGTTGAGCCGGGAACGGGCAGCAACGAACTGGCGGATCGACTGTCCGTTTTCCTTGGCATCCGCGCGCCACTGGGCGGCGAGGTCCTTGGCGCTCTTCCCGTGGAAGGCGTTGCCGCGGGTGGGGTTGGTGACGTCCACCAGGGGGTCGATGTCCGGCAGCGGACCGTCGGGGTCGTATTCGGTGAGCGTGCGTCCCCAGAACTGTTCCAAGTAGGCGATGGCCGTTTCCGGACCCACTTGCAGCGAGCGGACCCACTGGTGCTTTTCCTCGGCCTCTGCCGCGGTGGCACCGAGGATGAACTCCTGGCCGGGGAAGATCTTCACATCATCTGCCGGGCGTCCGGCCTTGAGGGTGCGGGCCACGATGTCGTCGCGGAACTTCTTGGCGTCCTCCAGTTCCGGGTGTGCCGAGAAGATCACGTCGGCGTTCCGCACGGCGAAATCGCGGCCGTCCGGCGAGTCCCCGGCCTGGAACAGGACAGGGTGCTGCTGGCTGGAGCGCGGCAGTCTGCCGGTGATTTCGACGTCGAAACTCCTATCCTGGCGTTTGACCGTGGCGATGGCGTCCTCGCGGAGCCAGCGTGGATCATTCCGGGACCCGGCGATTGCGCCGTCAGCCCAGGAATCCCAAATGGCCTTGGCCGTCTGAACAAACGCCTCGGCCCGGACGTAACGGTCCTCGTGCTTGAGGAACCCGCCGCGCCTGAAGTTGGCACCGGTCCATGCGTTGTCCGTGGTGACGATGTTCCATGCCGCACGGCCGCCGGACAGCAGGTCCAGGCTGGCCAAGCGGTGGGCAAGGTCCGCGGGATCGTTGTACGTAGTGTTCTGCGTGGCAACCAACCCGATATTTGTGGTGATGGCTGCGAGCGCGGCGAGGGCGGTCTGCGCGTCGGGACGGCCCACAACATCCAGATCGTGGATCTTTCCGAGGTGTTCCCGGAGGCGGAGTCCTTCTCCGAGGAAGAAGGCGGAGAAGAGTCCCCGTTCAGCTGTCTGGGCCACCCGGCGGAATGACTCGAAGTCGGTTTGCGAGCCGCTCTGCGCGTCCTTCCACACGGTGGTGTGGTTGACGCCTTGGAAGAAGACGCCGAACTGGATCTGGCCGTTGCCTGCGATGCGGTGATGGTTGGTCATGGTTCTGCTCTCTGAATCTGGCTCTGTGAGTGGGCTCTTGGCGGCGGGCGTTGCTCAGCTGGCGTCAGGCGGCGGCGAAGCGGTTGGCGGGACGGGGAAGCCCGAAGGTTTCGCGGAGGGTGGCGCCCGGAAGGGGCGGCACCACCAACCCGCTTCGGTGCAGTTCGGGGAGCACCTTGTTAGCCAATTCGGGGAGGTCCACATCCAATACCGCTGGCTTGAGGCGGACGCCGTCGGCCGCTGCGAACAGCGTGGTGAGCAGTTCCACCAGCCCTTCGGCGCTGCCCACATAGCGGGCACCGCCCGTCCACTCTTCATACGAGTCCAGCTCGGCCAGACGGTCCTCCGCGGCCTGTCCACGGGAATCGAGGATGACGTCCAGTTCCACCAGGGTCCTCGGCGCACCGGCAGCGGCAGCTGCTTGGGCAGCTTGCGGGAGGGCGTCCGTGGTGTCTGCGGAGACCAGGGCAACATCAGCCTCGACGGCGGGGATCAGCTCAGCAGGCGCGAACACCACGAGCTGCCCTTGGAGTGGGCGCGGAATGATGGATGGGCCCTTGACGGAGAAGCGCTCACCGTCAAAGTCGGCATAGTGCAGCTTGTCCCGATCCACATACCGCCCCGTGGCAACGTCACGGATCACGGCGTCGTCTTCCCAGGAGTCCCAGAGCCGGCGGCTGGCTTGCACCACATCTGCGGCTTCGCTGGCTGCCTCCCCTTCTGGCAATGGCGTGCGCCCCACGGAACGGGCTTCCTTGGCCGTGTTGTCCGCGGTGACCAGCCAACCCGCCCTCCCCAAGGAGGAGTAGTCCAGGCTGGCCAACTGCGTGGCCACATGGAATGGCTCAGTGAAGATCGTTCCCGCCTCTGGCACAAGCCCAATGGAGCGGGTGATCGGGGCGGCGAAGGCCGCGCGCTGGATCGCGTCGATTCGGCCCGCAATCCCGGTGCTTCCAGGATCCACCACGCGGCTGTCCTTGAACGTTGCTACATGGAAGCCGGCGATGTCCGCTGCCTGGACGGTTTCACGGATCCGCTGGCCCCCCAACAGTGCCTGCGGATCATGGTGGGCCTTGCGCCAGGACGCGGGGTGGGCGCCATCGCCGTCGAGCTCCACTGCGATAACGCGGGAGCGGAATTCGGGTACAGGTGTGGAAGGCATGTTTCTCTCTTTCAGAGGCCGCACAGCGGCTGGGACGACATTCACTTGCCGCAGATGCGGCCTGGTCTGTTTCCGGAGCACCCCGCCACGTAATGCCTGAGGGTTGCCGCAGCACGAGCCGGTCCTTGGCGTGCTGACTCTTGACCTGAACTTGAATCTAGGAGGCTGTCCAAGGAATGTACAAACCGCTGGACTTGCGGCGTCAAGGCGGGAAATACCACGTCAAAGGGCTGCTGGAATCGTCATTTTCGGGCTTCTGACGGGTCGGTTGTGACGGCCCGTTTCGCCGGATTTCGCTGGATTTAGCCCGGTTGAGCGGGGTGACGGATCGGCTTTGGACCCTGCGCGTGGATCCGTAGTGTCGTCCCATGCCGAAGCCTCGAGTTACTCCCCTGTCCGTTCTTGACCTGAGCCCGGTGTCCGCCGGCCAGACTCCCGGCGATGCCCTGCGGAGCACCCTTGCCCTTGCCGCCGCTGCCGAGGCTTCCGGCTACTCGCGGTATTGGCTGGCCGAACACCACCTCAACACCGGCGTTGCCGGGTCAGCCCCGCACATTCTGGCCGGGTTGGTTGCCTCCGCCACCAAGACCATCAGGGTGGGGACCGCTGCCACTCTGTTGGGGAACTACCGGCCCCTCCAGATTGCGGAGAGCATCGGAACGCTCGCTGCGGTATTCCCGGACCGTGTGGACTTGGGCTTTGGCCGCTCCGGCCCGCCCAAGTCGCCCGGCGAACCGGCTCCCGGGGTGGTACCCGCTGACTCTTCCGGGCCCACCGATCGCATGGTGGATGGCTTGCTGATTCCTGCGCCGCGCCCCATCTTTGGCGCTGTGCTTCCCAGGAAGTTCCGGCTGCAGGGTGAACTGCTGGGCCGCTTCCCCGGCGACACGGACAACTTCGAGAACGACATCCAGGACATCATCGGATTTTTCACCGGCGAATACAGGACCAAACATGGTGAGCAAGTCACGGCTACACCCGCCCTCGGCCAGGCGCCGCAGTTCTGGGTCCACGGCTCAACAGCCGGACCCAGCGCCCGCTTGGCTGGCAAGTTGGGCCTCCCCTTCGGGGCGAACTATCACGTGGCACCGGCGGGCGTGCTGGATTCCATTGCCGAGTACAGGGCGCACTTCGTACCCTCCGCGGCCTTACGGGAACCGCATGTGATCGTCTCCGCGGACGTGTTGGTAGCTCCGGACGAACGCCAGGCCCAGCGCTTGGCCCGCGGCTACGGCCAGTGGGTTCACGGGATCCGCAGCGGCCAGGGTGCCATCCCGTACCCGTCACCGGAGGATGCGCTGGAGCTTTCCTTGGACGCCGAGGCCGAGGAGCTCATCAAGGATCGCCTGGACACCCGGTTCGTGGGCGACCCCCACCAGGTCAGCGAAGGACTCCGCACTTTGCAGCGGGCCACGGGCGCCCAGGAACTGCTCATCACCACCATTGCCCATGACCCCGCCGACCGGCAGAACTCTTACCAACTGCTGGCCGAGGTATGGGGGCTCTAGCTTTTCCGATTTTCCAACCACCACCTATCTAAGGGAGCACTATGTCCATCGAAACCACCGTCCACGAGAACGAAGTCCACGAATCAGTCCAGGACACCCAGCTGATCACCGCCGAGGAAGCCGCCAGGCTCATCGAAGAAGGCGCCCTGCTGATCGACGTCCGCAGCGAGGGCGGCCGCGCCAGCACGGGAGCCGTCCCCGGTGCCGTAGTGGTCAACCGCGAGCATGTGGAGGAGGACTTCAGCCCCGAATCCTCCCACCGTCTGGCTCAGGTCACCGGCACGGACCAGAAGATCGTGGTGTTCTGCGGTTCCGTGAACGGCTCACGCCCCGTCGCGCAGAAGCTCCAGGTCCTCGGCTACGCCAACGCTGTCCACGTGGACGGCGGCTTCCCGGCCCTCCGCGACGCCGGCGTCCCCACCACCGGGCCCACCGCACCGCCCGTCGAAGCGGCACCGCCCGCCGCAACGGCTCAGGCGTCCACCGAATCGGTGACTTCCGAGCGCTGAGTACCTGCCGCCGTCGGGCCTTCCGGCGTCAGCACCACCGCCGTCGTCGCGGCTTCCCTTCCGGAAGTCACGACGACGGCACTTGTCTTTGTGCGGTCCCGCGCCTCGCGCAACCAGTCGATTCCGCCAGCGAGCAAGGCGACACCCAGCAAGATGCAGCACATGACGATGCCTTGGCGGAAGGCATCCTTGGAGGCTTGGCCGGTGGCCGCGCCATGCGCTTGAAGGAACATTCCTGCTGCCGCGGCGGAGCAAAGCGCCGCAGTGAACCGCTGGCTGAGTTGGTAGAACCCCGCCGCCACTCCGGCGGCGCCCACGGGAGCATGGGCCAGGGTGAGTGTCTGGTTCGGCGCGACCACCAGGCCGGTTGACACACCTTGGAGAAGCCCGACGGCGGCCACCGCAAGAGCCGCTGTCCCGCCGTCGAGCCCCTGCACAAAAAGGTCCTTGGCAATCAGGCAAGCCAGACTGCCGAGAAGCGCGTACACGATCCCGGCCCGCCCATACCGGGCCACGAAACGCCAGCTGAAGCTGGACGCCAACAGCATGCCCGCTGCTTGCGGCGCGAGGATCGCCGCGGCAGCCAACGGAGCCGTCCCAGTCCCGGTCAGGAAATAAAACGCCGTCACAGCTGCCATTCCCGCGCCCACACCGAACTGGCAGAGCGCCACCACTGTGCCCAGTGCATAACCCTTGGATTTCGCCAGCGAGGCACTGAGCAACGGGGTTCGGCCACGCCGGTGATACAGGATCTCCCAGCCGGCGAAGGCAAGGAGCGCACCGGCGCCGACTGCCAGCGACGTCACCGCAATGGTGCCCGCGCCGTAGATGGTGGGAATGAGTGATGCCACCACCACTCCGCCCAACAGCAACGCGCCCATGATGTCGATGGACGGCTTGGCGTTTCCGGGGTGTTTGCCTGCCGGCCGCGGGAGGAGCCGGAAGGCAAGTGGCACCAGGATCAGCACCAAGGGAACGTTCGCCAGGAACAGGATCCGCCATCCAATCGCGGGGTCGCCCAGTGAGAGGACGAGTCCCCCGATCAGCGGTCCGCATACTGCGGCGGAACCACCGGCAGCGGCGTAGGCGCCCAAGGCCTTCGCGCGGTCGTGTCCCTTGTAGATGTCCTGCAGGAGGCCAAGAACCTGTGGGTTCAGGGTGCCCGCGCCGAGTCCTTGCAGGAGCCTGGCGATGATGACCAGCGACGGGTCGGTGGCCAGGCCACCCACCAGGCTGGATGCCCCGAAGACTGCGATACCACCGATAAAGAGCGTGCGCCGGCCCACGATGTCGCCCAGCCTGCCGGCAGGAACCAACGCGACGCCGAACGCCAGCGAGTAGCTCGCCAGGATCCACTGCACGGACCCGGAATCTGCGTGCAGGGAGACCGACATCGCAGGAACCGCCAGCACGAACATCGACTGGTCCAGCAGCGTGATGAATCCGGCGCCCAGGCAAAGCCAGAGGGCGGATCGTTTAGCGTGATGTCTGTGGCCCATGCTTGTGGACTCTAGGCGGATTGTCCCGGGGGCCGGGCATCGCGCGACACCCGGTTAAGGGGCGTTAATCCGGGTTACCGCCGGTGACTTGTTTATGACTCTTTGGTTCGTGTTCGACCACGCTGCAGTCACGGAGCGACGCCGCGGGAAACGCTTTTTTGTGGGGCGATGTCCGCGTCCTAGCGTGGGCCGCATGACCGTGTATGAATCAATTCTGGACGCAATCGGCGGCACTCCCCTGCTTCGGCTGAAGCGGCTGGGCGAAGGTGTCCGGCCCCGCATCTACGCGAAGCTCGAGTTCCAGAACATCGGCGGGAGCGTGAAGGACCGGGCCGCACTTTCCATGATCCGGGCCGCGGAACGGGCCGGTTTGTTGGAGCCTGGCGGAACAGTAGTGGAAGGGACCAGCGGTAACACCGGCATCGGGCTGAGTTTGGTGGCCGCGCAATTGGGGTATCGCTCGGTGATCTTCGCTCCGGCGGCCACGGCTGCTGAAAAGATCCGCCTCCTGCGCGCTTTCGGAGCCGAGGTCCACCTGGTGGCCGATTTTGTTCCGCGGTCCGATCCCGGCCATCTGGCCAACCAGGCCGCGGCCTTCGCGGCCTCTACTCCCGGTGCCTGGCTCGCGCTGCAGTACGACAACCCAGCCAACCCGCAAGCCCACCTGGAGAGCACCGGGCCTGAGATCTGGGCCGACACCGCGGGGTCGGTTACCCACTTTGTGGCCAGCGTCGGAACCGGCGGAACCATCAGCGGAACCGGCCGGTACTTGAAGCAGGCAAGCGACGGACGGGTGCAGGTCATCGCCGCTGACCCCGAGCATTCCCGCTACGGAGGGGGCAACGGTTCGCTCAAATACACAGAGGGCGCTGGCCACCCCCTGCACCCGGCGTCGACGGAGGACATCTGGCCCGAGGCGTTCGACACCGCGTTGGTGGACAAGTTCATCAGCGTCAGCGATCGCGATGCCATCTTCACCGCCCGCCGTGCCGCCCGCGAGGAAGGGCTCCTCATCGGCGCCACCGGCGGGACGGCCCTGGCGGCCGCATTGAACCTCGCCGAAACCTTGGATGAGGAACGCACCATCGTGGTGATCCTGCCGGACTCAGGCCGGAACTACCTGTCCACCTATTTCGACGACCACTGGCTCACCTCGCTCGGCTTCCTGGAACCCACGACGCCGGAAGGAACCGTCCGTTCGTTGCTCACCAGTGCGCCTGCCGGAGTGCAGCTTTTGGCGAGCGACCTGACAGCGGCGGAGGCCGTCGTCGAACTTCACTCCCGGGACCTGGCACCGGACGAACCCGTGTTTCTGGTCCTGGACCGGGGAGAGACCTTTGGCACCGTCCACCCGCGCGAGGTGGTGGGAGTGGTAACCCTGCGTTCGTTGGAATCCGTTGATCCTGCCTCGCTGGCAGTTGCGGCGGGTATTCCTTACCGGACGGTGGCCGCGGGCCTGCCGGTTGGGGAAAGGACATCACAGTCCGCGGGCCGAGGGTTGTCGGAAACAGCTGACGGAAGGCACGGGGCCGGGCTGGGCGTCGTCGCGGTCCTGGTGGACGGCCGAATCGCCGCCACCATCCCGTAACCCTCTCTCACCAAACACCCCCAAAACCCAAACCCTCTCTCACCAAACACCCCCCAAAACCCAAACCCTCTCTCACCAAACACCCCCCAAAACCCAAACCCTCTCTCACCAAACGACCAAAGGGTCGGGTTGAGATGCCGGGGTGAGAGAGCGTCACCCAGAAACACACCAAAGGTGAGAGAGCATCACCCAAAAACACACCAAAGGTGAGAGAGCGTCAGGAAGCGGCGGCCAACACTCGCGCCCGGGCAGCGGCTTGGCCTGCCCGGAGCTCCCCGGCGGTGCGGCCCTGCTCCCGGCGCGCCACTTCCTGCTTCAACTGCGGGATGACGTACCGGCCAAACTCGAGGGCGTCCGGGACGAAGTCGTAACCGCGGAGGCCGAAGATCTCGAATCCAAGCTCGTGGTAGTCCAGGATCGCCTGGGTGACGGTGTCGTAGCTGCCCACCAACGCCGTCGCGCTTCCGCCTCCGCCACCCGCCGCTTTGGCGAGGGCCGTCCAGAGGGCGCGGTCGTGGAGGTCGCCGCGTTCCGCAGCTGCGAGCAATCGCTGGGTGCCGGCAGCTTCTGGCTTCTGGTTGTAGTGGCGCACAGGGTCAATCACCTCGCCGGCGGATCGGCGCGCCTCGAATGTCCCAAGAATGGCGTGCGCTTTCTCCCACGCCAGCTCATCGGTTGCCGCGACGATCGGCCGGAAGGCGATCTGCCAGCGCAACGGTTCAACCCTGCCCAAAGCAGCGGCCCGCGCAAGGATCTGCTCTTGTTGCGAAGCTGCGTCGGCCAACGGCTCGCCGAAGAGGGCATAGATGTCAGCTTCAGCGGCGCCCACAGACCACGCGGCCTCGGAGGAACCGCCAAAGGAAATGCCCGGCCTCTTCCCGGCAAAGGGCCCCAGACCAGAGGCAAAGTCCTCAAAGCGATAGTGCTCACTGTCCCAACTGAACGAATCCCCGGACCACGCCCTCCGCACAATCTGCATGTACTCCTGCGTCCGGCCGTACCGCGCATCCTTGGCAAGGAAATCGCCCTCGCGGGCCTGGTCCGCTTGGCTTCCACCGGTGATGAAGTGCACGGTCAGCCGGCCTTCGGCGATGTGGTCCAGCGTCAGGAAGGAGCGGGCGGCGAACGTCGGGTGTGAAACGTTGGGCCGATGCGCCAAGCGCAGCTGGATTCGCTCCGTGTTCGCAGCGACCCATGCCGCATGGACTGAGGGGTCCTGCGTGGTGGAGTTGTACGCAAAAAGTACGTGGTCCCAGTTGTTGTCCTCGTGGATCCTGGCGATGCGGGCCGCGTATTGAGGGTCGAAGAAGGGCGTGGTGGCAGGCGACGTCTCGGTGGAGTCGTTGCCGGCACCCATGCCGAGGAATTCGATAGGCATGTTGTGGCTCCTGAAAGTTAGCGGCGAAGGATGCGCTGGGCCAGGAAGTTACCCAGCAACTGCGCGGCCTGGACCATGACGATGATGATCAGGACGGTCACCAGGGTGACTTCCCAGTTGAACTGCTGGTAGCCGTACATGATGGCGAAATTGCCCAGCCCACCACCGCCGATGTACCCGGCCATGGCAGACATGTCCACAATCGCGATGATCATGAACGTGTAGCCCAGGATGAGTGGCGCGAGCGACTCGGGAATCACCACGGACCACAGGATGTGCAGCCGGCTGTCACCCATGGCCCGGGCGGCCTCAACCACGCCGGGATCGGACGCCACCAGGTTCTGCTCCACCACCCGGCCAATCACCACACCGGCCATGAGCGCCATGGGCAGGATCGCCGCCGTCGTGCCAATAGTGGTGCCCATGATGATCAAGGTCAGCGGCGCAATGGCCGTGATGAAGATGATGAACGGGATGGGCCGGATGATGTTCACCAGGAAGTTCAGGAACGAGAACACGGCTTTATTGGCAAACAGGTTTCCGGGCCTGGTGGCGTAGAGGGTGACGCCCAGCGCCAGTCCGGCGATGCCGCTGAGCAGGACGGTGATGACCACCATGTAGATGGTCTGTTGGAAGGATTCGCCCAGGACGGGCAGGAGGGTTGTCCAGTCGGTCATGGCTATTCTCCGGCGTTCGCGGGGACGGGAAGGTGCGGAACGGCACTATCGGCGGAGGCCGCCGTCGGCAATTGGCGTTCGACGGCGGTGATGTCGCCCAGGTCAGCGAGCGCGGCGTCAATCGCGGCGTCGCTGCCTGTGAGCTCGTAGGTGAGTGTGCCCAGAATCTTGTTCTGGATCTCGGTGACGCCCCCGAACACCACACTGGAGCCCACGCCGTGGCGCTCGAACGTGGCCGCAACCAGTGGTGTGGGCGATGCCTCGGAGATGCCGATGGAGACAAGCTGGCCCGGGTGTGCCGCGGCGAGGCGGCTGACGGTGTCCGATTCCGGTGTGCCGTGCACGGCGGTTGAGACGAAGCGTTGGGTGGAGGCGCTCTGGGGATCGGCGAACACGGAGTAGGTGGGTCCGGCTTCCACTACCCGGCCGGATTCCATCATCACCACGGTGTCGCAGATTTCCCGGACAACGTGCATCTCGTGGGTGATCACCACAACGGTGGTGCCGAGTTCCTTATTAATGCGCCGGAGCAAGCGGAGGACGTCGCGGGTGGTTTCGGGGTCCAAGGCGCTGGTTGCTTCGTCAGCGAGCAGGATGTCCGGGGCGTTTGCCAGAGCACGGGCAATGCCCACGCGTTGCTGCTGTCCGCCGGAGAGCCGGCGGGGGTAGGAGCCGGCCTTGTCCGCGATGCCCACAAACTCCAGGAGTTCGTCCACGCGCGGCTTGATCTTCTCTTTGGGCCACCCGGCCACCTTCAACGGATACGCGACGTTTCCGAACACAGTGCGGGACTTCAGCAGATTGAATTGTTGGAAGATCATGCCGATGCCTGAGCGGACTTTGCGCAACTGGCCTTCGGGGAGCGAGGAGATGTCCTGGCCCTTGACGAAAACCTGGCCCTCGCTGGGACGTTCCAGTCCGTTCAGCAGGCGGACCAGCGTGGATTTTCCGGCACCGGAATATCCCACGATGCCCACCACCGTGCCCTCTTCAATGTCCAAGGTGACGTCGTCAACGGCACGCACTGGTTCGGTGCGTTGGCTGCGCTTGCTTCCTTGGACCGGGAACAGCTTGCTGACTCCGCGCAGGGAAACGATCGCGCTCACCGGAGCCTCCTTCGGGGTTGTTTGAATGCCCATTCCAGCAGCGCGTCTGCCGCCCAATCGAACCCAATGACCCCCTGTGACCTGCGGTTTCGTTCCTTGACGGTGCGCGTCGGAGTGTTGCGAAGGCGTTCGATTCCCACCATGGCAACTGCCTAGCGTGAGGCAGGGGGAACACCCCGCACCTTCCATTCGCATCAATACCCTTTGTACGGAGAAGCATCATGAAGAACCGCTTGTTAGTTGCCGCCGTCGGCCTGATCGCCGCCCTATCGCTCTCGGCATGCGGGGGTGCTTCGAGTGGTTCGTCAACCTCCGCGAACACCAAGGTGGTCATCGGTGTGGACGACGGCGCTGAGGAGCACTGGACGCTGCTGAAGAACAAGCTGAAGGACCAGGGCATCGATCTTGAGGTGAAGAACTTCACCGATGGCGCGCAGATCAACACGGCAACCCAGCAGGGACAGGTGGACATCAACCTGTTCCAGCACCTGAAGTACCTGTCCCAGTTCAACGTCAACAGCAACGGCACTCTGGTTCCGGTGGGCGCCACGGCCGTTTACCCGCTGGCGCTGTACTCGGAGAAGTTCAAGTCCGTGGAGGAGCTGCCCGCCGACGCTGAGGTTGCCATCCCCAACAACCCCACCAACCAGGCGCGTGCACTGTTGAACCTGCAGACCGCCGGCTTGCTGCAGCTCAAGGATGGCGGCAACTCGCTGTCCACCCCGGCTGAGATCACCTCGAGCAAGATCAAGGTTGTGCCGGTGGACAGCAACCAGACGGTGAACGCACTCAAGGGCACCACTGATGCCGCCGTCGTGAACAACACGCAGGCCCAGAAGGGCGGCTTGGGTGACGAGAAGATCATCTTCAAGGAAGACCTGAACTCGGAGTCCCTGGCGCCGTACATCAACGGCTTCGTAGTGAAGGCAGACCGCAAGGACGATCCCACGTGGAAGAAGATCGTGGCCGCCTATCACACCCCTGAGGTGGAAGCCTCGGTGACCAAGCTCAACGACGGCAACCTGCAGTTCAAGGCTGACTGGACCGCTGCCAAGCTGCAGGAAGTGCTTACCGCCGAAGAGGCAGCCATCAAGAAGTCCAAGTAGCACTTGTGGGGCGGCGGTCCTGCGCCACAGAGCACCGCTGCCCCACACTCCCCCCGGAAAAACAGCACCGAAACAGGCCCATGAACCAGACACTCATCCGTGAACGCCAGCAGATCCACTTCTTCGCCTACCTCGTGGGCACCGGCATCCACCTGGCTTCATGGCGCCACGAGACAGCGTTCCCTCAGGCGAGCATCGACTTCGCCCACCAGGTACAGCTCGCCAAAACTGCCGAAGAAGCCAAGTTCGATGCGATCTTCCTGGGCGACTCCCTCGCGATCGATGAGACGTCCAATCCGGGCATTCTTAACAGATTTGACCCCATCGGCCTCGTCACGGCCCTTGGAGCAGTCACCAGCAACATCGGCCTCATCGCCACGTCCTCCACGTCCTATGACGAGCCCTTCAACTTCGCCCGCGCGGCCCTCACTGCGGACCACATCAGCGGCGGCCGTGTTGGCTGGAACATCGTGACCACGCGGGACCTCACCAACAGCACGGCCGGCAACTTCAGTGCCGATGAGCACTTCGACCACAGCCTCCGCTACCGCCGCGCTGAAGAGTTTGTGGAGGTCACCCAAGGGCTCTGGAATTCTTGGGACGCGGACGCTTTCCTCTACAACAAAGCGCAAGGACGATTCTTTGACCGGCGCAAACTCAGCCGGCTGGACTACCAGGGCGAATTCTTCAGGGTCGCCGGGCCGCTGAACATCGGTCCCTCCCCGCAGCACTCCCCTTTGCTGGCCCAGGCAGGAACATCCGTCCCGGGCCAGAAGCTGGGGGCCCGCTTCGCCAACGCCCTTTTCGCGAGCCACCCCGACATTCCGCAGGCTCGGCAGTACCGGGAGTCCGTCCGGGCTCAGGCGAAGGCGTTCGGCCGGAATCCCGACGAAATCTACGTCTACCAGGCCATCTCGCCCGTGGTCGCGGACACCCGGGACGAAGCTTTGGAACGCATCCGGGAGTTGGACAGCCTCATCACCGATCAGCAGGTGCTGGATTTCCTGCAGGAATACTTCGCAGGCCAGCTGGATTTCACCGGGCTCGGTGCTGACGCCACAGTGGCCCAGTCCGGCATTCCCACCATCACGCAGCCCAGGACGGACTTCCGCTCCGCCGGGGAACAGATCCACGGACGCGAGGACGAGGTCACGCTTAAGGACCTCTACTCCATCCTCACGGGCGACAAACGGAACCACGACTTCATCGGAACGCCCCGCCATGTGGCTGACTCTTTGGCCCGCTGGCACGCCGAGGGCGCCGCGGACGGCTTCAACCTCATGTTCTCCCTCCTCCCCCAGGATCTGGAGCGCTTCGCCACCGGCGTCATCCCCCTGCTCCAGGAACGCGGCCTTGCGCGAACTGAGTACGCGGGCACCACCCTGAGATCGCACCTCGGACTCGATCCGCAGCCGAAAGGACAATCATGACCACCACACCAACCGTTGCCACCGGCACCCACGTGATTCGCCACGCCCGCCCCGAAGAGTACGACGCCGTGGGGCGGCTGACGTACGAAGGGTTCGGTCATCATCTTCCCGGCGCCCGTCAGCCCGACGAACAGCGTCTCGAACTCTTGCTGGACGCCGCGGCACGGGCACGCGAAGGCGTGCTGCTGGTTGCCGAAGACGTGGAAACCGGACGTTTGGTGGGCACCGCAAGCCTCCTGCCCTTTGGCTCACACCTCAGCCGGCAGGCACAACACGGCGAAGTGGAACTGAGGCTGCTGGCCGTGCTCCCGGAAGCGCGCCGCACGGGTCTTGGCCAGAAACTCCTCGACGAGTCCGCCCGTCTGGCTGCGGCCCAAGGTGCCGAGCGCGTGGTGCTGGACACCGCCGTCGACAATGAGACCTCGCAGCGCCTCTACCGCCGCTTGGGCTACGTCCGCCGGCCCGAACGCGAGAAGGAACGCCCTGCGCCGAAGGTGCAGCTGGTGGTCTACACGCTGGACTTGCCGTCGGCCGCCTGAGGCGCTGACGCTGGATCGCCGTCGCTCGCGGACCAACTCGCCAGCAACTTGAGTGACTCCTCCGCCGCCGAGCCGGGCTCTGTGCTGTAAACAATCAAGGACAGCCCGGGATCAGCCGGAAGGTCCATGGCTTCGAAAGACAATTCGAGATCCCCCACCACGGGGTGATGGATACGTTTGAGGCCTGTCCGGTGGTAGCGGACATTGTGTGCTGCCCACCGCGTCCGGAATTCTTCGCTGCGCATGGACAGTTCGCCCACCAGGTCCGTCAGGGCGCGGTCGTAGGGATTGCGGCCGGCTTCCGTGCGCAGGACTGCCACCAGGTCATTCGCTGCGCCCTCCCAGTCGATGAAGAACGCGCGGGCCTTCGGGCTGAGAAACACAAAACGCGCCACGTTCACCGGACGTCCGGGATCCGCAAACAGCTCGGAGTACAGCGCATGCCCCAGTTTGTTGGCCGCCAAGATGTCGCGACGCCCGTTGCGCACATACGCCGGGACATCGGTCATGGCATCCAGAATCCGCTGGACAGTGGGCCGGACCTGCTGCTCGACGGGCTTCCGGCGCGGGGCCTTGGGTGAGCCGGCAGCCCGGGCGAGGTCGAACAGGTGGGCATGCTCGGCGTCGTCAAGTTGCAAGGCCTGCGACAACGACTCCAGGACACCCTCGGACACCCCACTGAGATTCCCGCGTTCCAGCCGGATGTAATAGTCAATGCTCATGCCGCTCAACAGCGCTACCTCTTCGCGCCGCAGCCCCGGGACACGACGATTCCCGCCATACGCCGGCAACCCCGCTTGGTCGGGGCTGATCCGTGCCCTGCGCGTCGACAGGAATTCACGGATCTCACTTCGGTTGTCCATGCACCCAAGCGTAGGTCGCCGCCCGCCGAACAGGGAGGCACTGGGAGTACCCGGAAGACCATGCACTCCCGCGGCCCCGGGAGTAGCGTTCCAATGGAATGGACCACCCATGAAAGGAACATCATGACTACCTGGCTCATCACAGGCTGCTCCACCGGACTTGGCCGCGCACTGGCGCAGGCCGTTCTCGCACGTGGCGATAACGCCGTCATCACCGCCCGCGACGCCTCAACTCTCCAGGAGCTCACCGCACAATTCCCGACGACGGCACTCGCCGTTGCGCTCGACGTCACCAAGCAGTCGCAGGTTGACGCAGCGGTACAGCAGGCCCAGGAACGCTTCGGCTCCGTAGACGTCCTGGTCAACAACGCGGGTTATGGTTACCGCGCGGCGATTGAAGAGGGCGACGACGCCGACGTCCGCACGCTGTTCGACACCAACGTCTTTGGTCCCGTCGCCATGATTAAAGCCGTCCTTCCGGGGATGCGTTCGCAGCGATCAGGCGCAATCGTGAACATCTCCTCCATCGGCGCCCGCATCTCGCCTCCCGGTTCCGGCTACTACTCCGCTACCAAGGCCGCGCTGGAGGGACTGTCCGGTTCCCTGCACAAGGAACTAAAGCCACTGGGCATCTCCGTGACCGTGGTGGAGCCAGGCGGTTTCCGGACCGACTTCGCGGGACGTTCGCTCACCCAGTCAGCCGAGGCGATCGCCGATTACGCCGATACCGCAGGCAAGCGCCGCAAGGAGCTCGACACCATCCACGGCACTCAACAGGGCGATCCGGACAAGGCAGCGGCCGCGATCATGACCGCCGTCGAAGCACCGGAAACTCCCGGTTTCCTGCTGCTTGGCGAAGACGCAGCCAAGGCTTTCGACGCCGTGGAAGAAGCCCAACGGGCCGAGGTGAACCGTTGGCGGGAGCTCAGCGTCAGCACGGGTTACACGGAGTAATGAGGAACGTGTAATCGGTCACACTTGGCCGGATTCGCTTGTCAATCGCAGTGGGCAGCATGAACCATGAATGAGGGAATTCGTTTCCCATACAAGCTGAATCAGCAATCCTCACCGACGAGGATGCGGCCCCTGCGAAGAAGCTTGGGGCTGATAACGGCCTGAGTGAAAGTACTGACAATGACGACACATACTGACTCCATCACGCTGAAAATCTGGGACAAGTCGGCCATCGACCACACCATCGATGCCGCCATCCAGTCCCTCTCACACCGCGCTGCCGCAGAAAACTGCGGAATCGCTGTGACCCTCAGCGGACCGAAAACCTTCACGGTCAGCCTGAGCCGCTAAGCAGCTCAAACTCAACGCAAGAGGACGACGCCGGTACTTACCGGCGTCGTCCTCTTGCGTTTAAGGCGCATCCGCAGGTTGCGTGTATTAGGTACCAGTTGCCCTCGAGCCCGAAACGTGACGCCTAAAGGGAAGTCCTGAGCAAACCTTGAGTTTTCCTTGACGCTTTGCCTGCGCATTTCTTGCGTTGGCGTTGGAACTCTTAGTGAGTCAACGCTTCAACGCTCGAACGGAGGGATCACAATGCTCACGGAAACCACAGTCCACACGGACGCACCGGACACGGCTGCCGCACCCCGCGGATCCCACCGTGCCGCCGGCGGAGTTGTCACGGTTCTGGTGCCGGCACACAACGAGTCCGCGGGCATCACAGAGACGCTGGTCTCCCTGAACAACCAGACCCGTCGTCCGGACCGCATCATTGTGGTGGCTGACAACTGCACCGACGACACCGAGGCCCTCGCGCTTGCCCAGGGCGCAGAGGTCATCCGGACTGTTGGTAACAAGGACAAGAAGGCCGGCGCCCTCAACTTCGCCCTCAGCGAGCTCCTTCCTGATGCCGACCCCGAGGACTTGGTCCTGGTTCAGGATGCTGACTCGCAACTCGCGTTGGACTTCATCGAGAACGCCACCAAGAACCTGCTGACCGACGAATTGCTCGGTGCTGTTGGTGGAGTGTTCAGCGGCGGTCCGGGCGGCGGCTTCGTAGGTCACTTGCAGCGCAACGAGTACGCCCGCTACGCCCGCGACGTCAAGCGCCTCCACGGCAAATGCTTGGTGGTGACCGGAACGGCCGCGCTCTTCCGGGTCAAGACGCTGCGGGACGTGGTCGCAGCCCGCTTGGAAGGCACCCTTCCTCCGGGCAACGGCAAGGGTGGTGTCTACGACACCTCAGTCCTGACCGAGGACAACGAGCTCTCCTTCGCTCTACTGACTCTCGGGTACCGCATTGCTTCACCCTCAAACTGCACGCTTGTCACCGAGGTCATGCCCACGTGGCGTGAACTGTGGGCCCAACGGCTCCGCTGGAAGCGCGGCGCCGTGGAGAACTGCGTGCAGTACGGATGGACCAAAATCACCAGGCCGTACTGGGGACGCCAGTTTCTCTCCATGATCGGTGTCCTGGTGACCCTGGCCTACTTCGGTTCCATCATCTTCGCCTTGACCACCGGAATGGGGCTGAACCTCCAGCCATTCTGGATCGCAGTCACCGCCATCTTCGTCCTGGAACGCATCGTCACACTGCGGTTCCGGGGCTGGAGGTACATGCTGCTGGCCGCAACCATGTACGAAACCGTCATCGATATCTTCCTGCAGGCCGTTCACGCCAAGGCCTACCTGGATGCAGCACTCAACCGCAAGAAAGTTTGGTAAACGACTCATGTACAACAACCCAGTAGCTCCCCTTACCGGAGTCACCGCAGCCGGGATGGGCTCAGGCACACTCGCCGCAACCGGCGCCGGAGACCTGTTCTGGTTCGCACTGGCAGCATTCGCCATGCTGGCCTTGGGCCTCGCCATCAAGAGGATCGTCCCGGTCCGCGCAGAGAAGAAGGCCTAGCCGCTTCTTCCCCATAAGCCCAACCAGCCCGCAGGTGTATCGCTAATTCCCCCCAGCGCGATACAACTGCGGGCTGGTTGTTTCCATGGCCACGAGGCCGCACGGACCGGCCACAGAAAAACACTGCTTAGGCTACGGGCGCCGTGCTCGCCGAGGTTTTAGCCACTGTGGTGTAACCGGCCTTGGTGCCGGTGACCTTCACGCTCATGGTGTCCGCTTGGTCGGCACTCACCAGCACGTAGGACTTGGCGGTGGCTCCCGCAATTGCGACTCCAGACCGGTACCACTGGTAGGTCAGGGTGGTTCCGGACGTCCAGGTGCCCACGTTGGCGGTCAATGTGGAGCCTACAGTCAGGGTTCCAGTAATGGTGGGAACGGGCGCCACCAGAGTGCCCGCCACAATAGTGGCTGTTGGTGCCGACTCCTTGGTGGTTGTTGCGTATCCGGCCTTGGTTCCTGTCACCCTGACAGTCAGCTTGGTGCCTTGATCGGCGGCGGCAAGAACGCGGGTGGAACCGGTAGCTCCGGAGATCGCCACACCATTCCTGTACCACTGGTAGCCCAAGGCAGTTCCGGCGGTCCACGTTCCCGGATTGGCCGTCAGGGTTGATCCAACGGCAGCTGTTCCGGACACCGTAGGAGTCGGAGCGGTCAACGGGATGCCTGGGACAAACGAGAAATCACGAATCGTGACGGTTTCAGGAGCAACGTGTGCCGCATCTCCGCCGCCACCACCGGTGACCCAAAGGTTGAAGTGGATCTGTTCATTGGCCGGCAGCGGCACCGTGGATCCTTGCAGAACGGTCTTCTTCAGCAGTGTTCCGCCGTAGCCCTCTCCGGCGAAGGTTTCAAAGGTCAGCTTGCCCGGCTCCCAGACCATCCTGTGGGTGAGGATCGGGGCGTTGGTGACATCGAACGTCACGGTGTTGTTGCCCTGGCCAGGGGGCAAGGTGGCATCGAACCAATAGCCATGCCCTTGAGTCACCGGCCAGTTTTCACCGTACGCGGCGCCGCCGCCCCAAGCCGACGCTTCGCAGAGATCGATCTCCGTGTAGCCCGGTTCGGCTGCGGGGTCATACGTGAAGAGGCAGCCCCACACCACTTCCTTCTGAAGGGCGCTGACGTCCTTCTCCACCGTGGTGCTGTACGTGCCGTAGCCGAAACCTTCACGCGTGGACTGGAACTCTGCACCCTTGGGAGAGGAACCCGTTGGGTTGCTGATGGAGAGCTTGACGTACCCGTTGGCGTCAGGGTTGCTCACATTGTTGGCGTCCCAACTGGCGTTGTACATGGGTGCCCCACCCCAAAAGCGCTTTTGCCAGTTGAACCCCTTCCAGGCGAAGCTGCCCACAGGCCCGGGATCCTCAGCCATCGGAGTGGTATCCGCGGCTCTTGACGGGCTCATGCCCGTGAACATCGATAAACCTACCGCCATAATGACGGCCAAACCCATTACTTTTCTTCCCCCATATGGAAGGAGCCTCACTGAAAGTGCCATAGCTGTGTCCTCCTGCTGATGCGCCCAGAAACGCCTCCGGCAATTGCCGGGGGCCGCCGTGACGTTCCACCCCCTGAGGAACGTGCAACTCCTCGATTATCGACGAGTACGTGATCCGCCGGAAGATAAATGAACCAGCAAGATTGGCTTTTCAACATCAATTGGATAACGGCACTTCAGCAAGGAGTAACCTTGACCTGTCCGCCCGCTCCACGCGCAGCATCGCTTTCCGGAGGCCATCATCACCATTCGCAGCGCAGGCATACTCCTTTACCGGCAAGCATCAGGCGGGCAAGTGGAGTTGTGGATCGCGCACATGGGCGGGCCCTTCTGGGCAAGGAAAGACCAGCATGCCTGGTCCATTCCCAAGGGTGAATTCCCTGAGGACGAAGAAGCGTTGGCTGCGGCGAAACGCGAATTCACCGAAGAAATCGGGACACCACCCCCGCCGGCTGACTATGAATTACTGGGCGTTTTCAAACAACCCTCAGGCAAACTCATCACCGCATTCGCCGCCGAAGCCAAAGACTTTCAGCCCGCCAGGATTGTCAGCAACACCTTTCCCATGGAATGGCCCAAAGGCTCAGGGACCATCAAGGATTTCCCGGAAATCGACGACGCCCGCTGGTTCGACGAAGCCACGGCCCGGACCAAGCTCGTCAAGGGGCAACTGCCCATCGTGGACGCGCTGGTCCGGCACCTTGACGAGATAGCCCTATAAAGCCGACCAGCCGCCGTCGGACGCCAGGATGGCGCCATTGACGTTGGTGCCGTCGTCACTGAGCAGGAAGGTGATGGAGGCCGCCAACTGCGCTGCAGTGGCGGGCGTGGGAACAGTCGCCTGCATGAGAGGCCCCAAGCGTTCGGCAGCGAGCTGCGATCCCCAATTCGCCACAATGTTGGTGATGGTTGGGCCGGGAGCCACAGCATTGAAGCGCAGACCCTTGGGCCCGTACATCACGGCCGAGTTCTTGGTAAGCCCCACCACCGCATGTTTGGAAGCGGTGTAGGCGGCTCCGGCTGCGGAACCACGCAGGCCTGCCTCCGACGCTACGTTCACCACCGATCCTGTTCCGGCTTCCAGCATGGGCGGCACCACTGCACGGGTCAGGCGCATGAGGGACGTGACGTTGATGCGGAAGACACGCTCCCACAGTTCGTCATCAACCTCGTGGATGGGAGCGAAGTTGTCCATAATGCCCGCAACGTTGGCCAACCCGTCCACGCGAGCCCCTGCCGCGGCGAGGACCGAAGCGACGGTTTCCTCAGTGGAAATATCACCTGCGACTGGCACCAGGTCCAGGCCGCCATTCTCCTCAACCAGGGCATCCAGACGCTCCTTGCTGATATCCGCTGCAATGACCTTGCCGCCTTCCCTGGCGATCCTCAACGCGGTGGCCTGGCCGATACCTGAGGCCGCGCCCGTGACGATGATGGTCTTGCCCGCAAAGCGGCCCGACGTGATGGTCTCCTGCCATGAAGCTTCGCTGCCCATGATGTCCTTCCGATGTTTACGGGGTGATTCACCCATCTTATGACACTCTGTGTCATTATGTAAGAGTGAATACTGGAGGGATGACTTCGGAAGATGCCAAGCCCCCGCGCGCAAGCGGTCGCCCCGCCACCATCGACCCCGACGCCGTCGCCAGACTCGCCTTGGACCTGTTCGCTGGGCACGGGTATGAAAACACCTCCATGGAAGACATCGCCCGCGCCGCCGGTATCGGCCGCAAGAGCCTCTACCGCTACTTCACCAGCAAGGCGGACCTCGTCTGGGGCGGCACCGAACCCGTGGTCGAGGCGTCAGCACTCGCCTTCGGCTCGTTCCACAGGCGTGGCAAGCCCGACGGCGATGTGCTGGCGGTGCTCCGAGAGGCTGCGGCTGCTGGAGTCGCTGTCATTCCGGATCTGTCCGTGACCCGCGGACGGCTCCGGTTGATCGCCGAGCATGCTGAACTGACCAGCCGGAGCTACGAGTCCCTGGCACCACAGCGCGAAAGGACCTTGGCCTTCCTTGTGGAGAGCGGCCTTTCCACCCCGGCGGCACGCTATTTGAGCGCCGCGTACCTTGCCACAACCTTCGAAGCATGGATGCAATGGGCCGCCGGATCAGATCCCGATCCGGTCCCTTATTTAGAGGCCGCACTCGAGGTTTTGAGGGTTCCCTCTGGTTAGCGGGCTTTCCGGGTGATGAACTGCCGGATCCACTCGACTGTCTCCGGATGGTCCAGATGCAAACCGTGCCCCGCGCCGGGTACGCGCACCAGCACTGAGCGAGGGATGTGCTGACGAAGGAGCAGGGCATTTGGCAACGGAGTGAGCTTGTCTTCCGTGCCGTGAAGTATCAGCGTGGGCGCTTGAACGGAGCCCAATTCGCTCCAGGCGTCATGGTCGCGACTGGCTTTGAAGTGACGTGCTTTCGCCCACGCTGAGGCCCGGGAATTGAAGAACGTGTTCGTCGCTTCGGGATTGGCGCGGACCCATGCGGGGTCGAAGAAGAGTTCTTCCAGACGTGACATATCACCGCTGACCAGGGCCTCCATGGCAGCTTTATCCGGCTGGGCGCTGGCATCCGGCCACCTGCCACCACTCGTCGCTGCGAGGATCAGCGTACGGACTTTTTGCGGGTAATCGATGGCCAACCATTGGCCAATACGCCCGCCCATCGAGTGGCCGTACACGTGTGCTAAATCCGCATCGGCCGCGTTGAGTACCGTGGCAGCATCTTCGGCCAGCAGTCTGGTGGTGTAGCGCTCAGCGGTACCCTTGGCACTCCGCCCTATCCCCCGGTGATCGAAGCGGATCACGCGGTAATACCGGGACAGCAGCTCCGCCGTCGGGCCCCAACCGTCCATGGCGGTTGCCTGCCCGGCGATCAACAGCAACGGGTCACCGTCGCCGGACTCGCTCCAGGCAAGTTCGGCGCCATCCGGAGCCTCCGCAAAGTTCACCGTGCCACAGTATCCGGGCGACACTCAAAGTGCTGCGGCGCAGGACACAGTGCGTCAATCTGCGGTAAAGATGTCCTCGATGGCGCAGTCGAAGGTCCGGGCGATGAGGAATGCCAGCGGTAGCGAAGGATCAAACTTTTCCCGTTCGATGGAGATGACCGTCTGCCGGGAGACGCCCAGCGCAGCAGCCAGGTCAGCCTGCGTCCATTGGCGCCCGGCCCGGCGCTCGGCGATGTTGTTCTTCACTTCAGCGCACGGTGCCGGATGGCCAGGTAGCGGAGCCCGGCATCCAGCGCGCTCAGCCCGACGAGCCCCAACAGAACCGGGAGCGCATCCACGCCGATCCGGCCTACAGCCAGCACCGCGGCAACCACAATGGTGGCCACCAGCACGTCAAGAAACGCTCCGGCCCCGGCCTGGCGCATCCATTGCAACTCGACGCTCTGCTCCCCATGCGGATCGCGGGTGACAGTGTGGCGTGAAACGAAAACCCTGGCCCCTAGCGACATCGCGGGATAGGCAGCACAGAGGGCTCCAATCCCCGCTGCGAGCCAGAAGTCGCCCGGGTTTGACACCCCCACCAACAAGGAGACGGCGATGGTCAGGATGGCGCCGAGGATGACCGCGAGGACGTAGTGATGTACCGGCGCACGCCTTGATGTAAAGGAAGCTTTACTCATCTTTGAAGTAAAGCACCCTTTACATCCTAAGGCAATGCTCGCGGTGGAGGGTTAGCGTTGAGGGATGACCGCTGAGTACAGGTACGACGTCGAGGTGCTGCACCTTTTGGTGTCGCCGGCCCACGCCTACTTTGGCCGCGCAAGGGAAGGCGCCGCTGACGTGCCCACTACTGACGCCGACCAGGCCGAACTGGTCACAGGCAAAGGGATTGTTGGCGACAGGTTCTTCGGCAAGGCCGCACACATGGATGCAGCCGTGACGGTCTTCGCCGTGGAAGCTCTCGAAGCCATCGCCGCCGAACTCGGGGCTGGGCCCTTCGATCCACTCCTGACCCGTCGAAATGTGGTTCTGCGCGGAGTCGAGCTGGCTCCGCTGCTTGGCCATGAGTTCACGCTGGAGTCCGGCGGAGACACGGTGCGGCTCAAGGCCGGCCGCCCCGCACACCCATGTGCCTGGATGGACGAAATGCTGGCTCCCGGCGCCCACAAAGCGATGCGCGGGCGCGGGGGCGTGCGTTGCCAGGTGATCTCCGGCGGTCTGCTGCATCGGGGGCATGCGGTGCTGGTAAGCCCTATGCCAATGGATCCCGCCAAGGCCGGGGAGGCGAAGGTTCTGCGGCCGTCGCGGTTGCCGTAATCCGGAACGGAAGTAGCCCTTCTTTGGGTGGAAGTTAGCCGAACTCAACCACATCGGGTGGCAGACGGGCCTTCCCTCATCCCAAGCTGGGCCACGGGCACCGCAAACAGTAACCTCACACCTCAGCCACCGGCGCCGCGAACTGTGCCTCGTACAGCCGGGCGTACGCCCCACCGGCGGCCAGCAGCTCCGAGTGGGTCCCCTGCTCCACGATCTGCCCGGCCTCCATCACCAGGATGAGGTCCGCGTCGCGGATGGTGGAGAGCCTGTGGGCGATCACAAAGCTGGTGCGGTCCGAGCGCAGGGCATTCATGGCTTTCTGCACCAATACTTCGGTTCGGGTATCCACTGAACTGGTGGCCTCGTCCAAGATCAACACCGATGGCCGGCACAAGAAGGCCCGGGCGATGGTCAACAGCTGCTTTTCGCCAGCGGAAACGTTGCCGCCTTCGTCGTCCAGCAGGGTGTCGTAACCCTCTGGCAGCGAGCGAACAAAACGGTCCACGTAGGTTGCCTGGGCCGCTTCCAAAATTTCCTCTTCGGAAGCAGCAGGCCGTCCATAGGCAATGTTGTCGCGGATCGTCCCTCCGAACAGCCAGGTGTCCTGGAGGACCATCCCCATCCGCGAGCGCAGCTCGTGCCGCGGGATCGAGGCGACGTCCACGCCGTCGAGCGTTATCCGCCCGGCGTCCAGCTCGTAGAAGCGCATCATCAGGTTCACCAGAGTGGTTTTGCCGGCACCTGTAGGCCCAACGATGGCGATGCTCTGCCCCGGCTCGGCGACCAAGCTGAGGTTTGTGATCAGCGGCTTGTCGGGAGAATACGCGAAGGACACGTTCTCGAACACCAAACGCCCCCGCGAAGGACCGGACTGCGGAACTGGGGCGGGCTCAGCGGACTCTTCTTCCTCATCCAGCAGATCGAACACCCGCTCTGCCGATGCGACGCCGGATTGCAGCATGTTCGCCATGGACCCAAGTTGGGCCAGCGGCATGGTGAACTGACGCGAGTACTGGATGAAGGCTTGAACGTCGCCCAACTGCATGGAACCGGAGGCCACCTGCAGGCCACCCACCACGGCGATTCCCACGTACACCAGGTTCCCGATGAACGTCATTGCCGGCATGATCAGGCCACTCACGAACTGCGCACCGAAGCTCGCCTGATACAGCTCGCCGTTCTTCGCCCGAAATTTCTCCTGAACCTCGTTCTGCCGCCCGAACACCTTCACCAAAGCGTGCCCGGTGTACGTTTCCTCGATCTGCCCGTTGAGTTCGCCGGTGTTCTTCCACTGCGCCACAAAGAGCTTCTGCGAGCGCTTGGCAATCAGCAGCGTAGTTCCCAGGGTCAGCGGGATGGTGACCAGTGCAATCAAGGCCAGGAGCGGAGAGAGCAGGAACATCATCACCAGCACGCCCAGCACTGTCAGCAGGGACGAGACCACCTGGCTGATGGATTGCTGGAGACTTTGGGAGATGTTGTCTACGTCGTTGGTCACCCGGCTCAGCAGTTCACCGCGCTGGATGGAGTCGAAGTAGCGCAACGGCAGCCGGTGGATTTTCGCTTCGATCCTTTGGCGGAGCCGGTAGACGGTCCGCTGCACGACGCCGTTGAGCACGTACGCCTGCATCCAGCCAAATGCTGAGGCCAGGACATACAGCGCCAGCGCCCACAGCAGCACCGAAGACAGTGCAGCAAAGTCGATTCCGACGCCGGGTGTCAGGGTCATGGCGCCCAGCATGTCTGCCTTGCTGTCATCACCTGAGGCGCGGAGTCCTGCGATGACGTCAGCTTTGGAAACCCCGGCTGGCAGCTGTTTGGACACGACGCCGGCGAAGATCAGGTTGGTGCCTTCGCCCAGCAGCCTCGGCCCAATCACGGACAAGGCCACACTGACCACGGCAAAGACCAACACCAGAATCAACCAAGAACGTTCAGGCCGCAACGTACCCAACAACCTGCGCGCTGAGGCCCCAAAGTTGGACGCTTTCTCGGCGGGGATGTTCATACCGGCGAACGGTCCTCCGCGGCCAGGTCCCATGGCTGGCCGCTGCGGTCCGCGGGGACCGGCTGATACGGCGCTCATGCTGCCTCCTCCGCCGCGAGTTGGGACGACACTATTTCCCTGTACGTTTCGGAAGACTCCAACAGCTGATCGTGTGTTCCCTGCCCAACGATCCTGCCGTCGTCGAGCACTAATATCTGGTCGGCGTCGGCGATGCTGGAGACCCGCTGGGCGATGATCACCAGGGTGGCACCGTTGGTGTGGCGTTTGAGGGCCTGCCGGAGGCGTGCGTCGGTGGCGGTGTCCAGGGAAGAGAAGGAGTCGTCAAAGATGTAGAGCTCCGGCTGCTTTACCAGGGCCCGGGCAATCGCGAGCCTCTGCCGCTGGCCGCCGGAAACGTTGGTGCCGCCTTGTGAAATGACCGCATCCAGGCCACCCTCCATCTCTTCCACAAAATCCCGGGCCTGGGCAACGGACAGCGCCTGCCACAGTTCGTCCTCGGTGGCGTCCGGCTTGCCATACTGAAGACTGCTGCGGACCGTACCGGAGAACAGGTACGGCCGCTGCGGTACCAGGCCGATGTGTCCCCACAACAGGTCAGGATGCAGTTCCCGGACGTCCACGCCGTCCATTCGCACAGAGCCGCTGGTGGCGTCGAACAACCGTGGCATGAGGTTTACCAGCGTGGTTTTTCCGGCGCCGGTGCTGCCGATGATAGCGGTGGTCTGGCCGGCCAACGCCGTGAAAGTGACCCCGCTGAGGACTGGCTGCTCTGCACCCGGGTAGGCGAAACCAACGCCGCGCATCTCCAATTCGCCGCGCCGGATACCGCCGGCGACAGGGTTCGACGGCGGCTGGACACTTGAGTTGGTTTCCAGAACCTCGCCGATCCGGTCGGCAGAAACGGACGCGCGCGGGATCATCACGGCCATGAACGTCGCCATCATGACGGACATGAGGATCTGCATCAGGTAGCTCAGGAAGGCGATCAAGGTTCCAACCTGCATGGAACCGTCCTCGATCCTGAAAGATCCGAACCAGATCACCGCCACGCTGGAAACGTTCATCACCAACATGACCACCGGGAACATGAGCGCCATCAACCGGCCGGCCCTCAGCGCAACGTCAGTGACGTCGTCGTTGGCTTTGCCAAACCGGGTGGCCTCCATGTCTTCCCGCACAAACGCACGCACCACGCGGATACCGGTGAGCTGCTCGCGGAGAACCCGGTTCACGGCGTCAATCCGGACCTGCATCTTCCGGAACAGCGGCACCATGCGCGTCACGATCAGTCCCACCGCCACCAGCAACACCGGAACACAGACCGCGATGAGCCATGACAGCTGAGCGTCCTGCCGCACGGCCATGATCACTCCGCCGATGCTCAGCATGGGCGCTGCGACCATCAGCGTGCAGGACATGAGGACCAGCTGCTGTACCTGCTGCACATCGTTGGTGGACCGGGTGATCAGCGATGGCGCCCCGAACTTGGTGACCTCCTGCTCGGAGAACTCCCCTACCCGGCTGAAAATGGCGTCACGGACATCGCGGCCCATCCCCATGGCGGCCTTGGCACCGAAGTACACGGCAACCACGGCGCACGCGATCTGCAGCAGCGTGATCAGCAGCATGAGTCCACCCATGCGCAGGATGTAGTCGGTGTCCCCGGTGGCAACGCCCTGATCGATGATGTCGGCGTTCAGTGTGGGCAAGTACAGCGACGCAATGGACTGCGCCAATTGGAAAACGACGACGGCGATCAGCAACCGCTGATGCGGCCGCAGGAACCGGACAAGAACCTTCCACAGCATGGGAACTCCAAGCAGACGCCGTATAAACCGAAGGCCAGTTTACGTCTGGTTGCTGCGGGCAACTAGAGGTAATAGTCCTGTCCTGCCGTCGGCCCCGGACAGTAGGCTGGAAACGTTCGTATTGAATCGCCTCGAAGGGAACTGGGTTTTGGCTTACATCACCGTAGGAAACGAAAACAGCACTGAAATCGAGCTTTACTACGAAGACCACGGAACCGGCCAGGCAGTTGTCCTCATCCACGGTTATCCGTTGGACGGATCATCCTGGGAGAAGCAGACCGCAGCCCTCCTGGACGCCGGCTACCGCGTCATTACCTACGATCGCCGCGGTTTTGGAAAGTCGAGCCAACCCACCCAGGGCTATGACTACGACACCTTCGCTGCGGATCTGAAGACCGTCCTGGACACCCTGGACGTGAACGATGCTGTCCTGGTGGGTTTCTCCATGGGCACCGGTGAGGTTGCACGCTATATCAGCACCTACGGTTCGGCCCGCGTGGCCAAGGCTGTATTCCTGGGATCGCTGGAACCTTATCTGTTGAAGACCGATGACAACCCGGACGGCGTCCCGCAGGACGTCTTCGACGGGCTCGCCGCCGCCGTCACAGCAGACCGCTACGCGTTCTTCACCGACTTCTTCAAGAACTTCTACAACAGCGACACCTTCCTGGGCACTGATCGCCTGAGCCAGGAATCCGTGGACGCCAGCTGGAACCTCGCCAGCAAGTCGGGGGCATTCGCATCGGTTGCCGCCCAGCCAACCTGGCTCACGGACTTCCGCGCCGATATCCCCAAGATCGATGTTCCGGCCTTGATCGTGCACGGCACGGCGGACAACATCCTGCCGATCGACGTCACCGGCCGCCGTTTCAAGGACGCCCTGCCCAGCGCGGAATACTTGGAAATCGAAGGCGCCCCGCATGGTTTGCTCTGGACGCACGGCGCCGAAGTCAATGAGGCGCTGCTGGCATTCCTGAAGAAGTAGCCCAACCCAAACTGATGGGCCCGACGCACGGTTGTTCCGGCGTCGGGCCTTGTCATTTCCTGAGCCGCAGCTTCCGCGCCTTGGCGCCGTTCTGCAAATACTCCTGCTCCGTAGCGTCGGCAGCATAACGTTCCATCGCATGGAGCAGTCCGTACGTGAAAGCACTGTTGCCAACGTCAGGGGCCGAGCCCAGCTTCAGCAGTTCAGCGCGGGCCATCACGCTGTCCTGGTGTTCACCCAGTATCGACTGGACTTTATGCGCCGCATCCGCCAGCCGTTCGGCCCGCTTACCATGGACGCCCACCGCGGCCTCTGCTGCAAAGCGCAGCTTCTTGGCGGACTTCCGCACCTCATGAAACGCAGTGTCACGTTGAGGCCCGACGGCGGCGCCCACCGCGGCTTCGTGGCGTTCGCCAAGCCTCTTGGCGGCCTTGTTGACGAGCTTGGCGGTGGTCTTCGTGGCCCGCTTCTTTCCTTTGGGAGCCAGCGGCGGGGCGTCGATGAACGATTCCAACTCGTCCAGGAGCCTGAAATAGCGGGGGCTGTTCAGCCGGTTCTTGACCGCCGCCATGGCAGTATCCGCCCTGATGGCCATCCGTTGATCGAGGTGATCGTGCAGTGGACCCACAACGAGCTTTCCCGGGAGCTCCTCAAGATCGTTCCTGAGCCGGTGGTGCAGGACTTCAGTATCGCGATAACGGCCCAGTGTTTTGGCAAGCGACTTCAGCCCGGTCTCGACGCTACCGGAAGAATCTTTGGTGAAGAGATTGCGGTACGTGTGCAGCACCGACCGGATCCGGCGGATGATTGACCGCATTTGATGGACCGAATCATCGCGGCCCAGCCTCACGTGGGCGTCCTGAAGAAGGAGATCGGCAACTTGCGTTGCGAGGTAATCGAGGACAGGAACCACAGCGGCGCTCTTGCCTCCCGGTTTTTCCTGGTCGGCTCCCTTGGCTTCGGGCCAGGATTCACCCAATGCAGTGGCCAGCTTGGACGTTCGTTCGCTGGGCTTCGCTCCCGCCGCTGAGAGCTGTTCGGTCATGATGTCCAGCGGGTGGAGGTCCATGTCAGCTGCGCCGTCCTGCGCAGCCAGTTCCACCTCCCACTCCCTCCATCGCAGCTCCCGTGGCTCACCGACCACCACATGGGCGCTGACATGGTCATCAACAAAGTCAGCCACCCGCTCTCCGTTGCTGCCGTACAGGGCGTACGTGGTGCGGTCTGTGGTGAGGGTGGCGATTGCCGCCACTGCATGCCCACGGGTGTAGGCGAGAACACGGTCCATGATGTCCACCGGGACAGTCTCGGCATTACCCAGAGGCGCGTGGATCTCGGTTCTCTTGCCAGGGCCGAGCGGGAGTTTGAGATGCCAGCCGGCGTCCAGGCCTCCCGTGCGGCGCCGCAACGTTATGCCCCGGGCGGCGAGGGCCAAATGGCGGGTGTCAAAGTAGATGGCTTCCAGGCTGTGGCTGGTGGGGTCGCCAACTTTTCCAATCCCGTCGATCTTGTGGAGCGCCGGAAGCGGAGTTGATGCATCGGCGTCGAATTTCCGCTCGGCCTCCACGTTGCTGGACGTTGCCATGGCCGTCAGAACTCCTCACTCGTGGTTGTTTCCGGTATGCCAAGAGGGCCGGCCCGTTGTGGTGGCCGGCCCTCGTTGGAGCTATCTATTGGTGCTGTATCCAGTGTGGGTCAGGAAGAACCCCAGCGCTAGATGTCGATGGAGCGAGGACGGGTGGACTCACCCGTATCATCCACATCGCCACCTGACACCGTGCCACGCCAAGCCCCGGTGGCATGGCCCTGGGCTTCGATGAACTTCTTGAATTTGTCCAGATCTGCACCAACCCGCATGCCGTCCACGCCCAGGGCGGATCCAGCTTTCTCCGCTAAGCCTTCCGGCTCCCAGACAATCTCGACATCGACGCGTGTCCGGGCTGGCCCAAGGGGTTCAAAGCGCACAGTGCCGCCATTGCGAGGACCGTCAACACTGGCCCAACTCACCAGGGAGTCCGGAGCTTGCTCAATGATCTGGGCATTGTATTCGCGCTTCACACCTCCCACGTTGGTGGAGAAGTGAAGGGCCGTCTCATCGATCTGTTCAACGGCCTCCACCCCGTTCATAAACTCGGGGAAGGCTTCGAACTGCGTCCATTGGTTGTAGGCAACAGATACGGGGACATCTACTTCGATTGACTTATTGACGGTTGCCAAGGTTTTGCTCCTTCGATCGTGTCTCGGGTGCTGTTTCGTCAAGTGGGGCGGCGCGCCAGCCAGCTGGCTGCTTAACCAGTGGCGCGCCAGTTCAAGCGCGCCAGCCAAAGCTCTTAGCCGGCGTCAAAACTTTCTTCGTCATCGTCATTCGGTGACTGTTCCTGCGGGAGATCGTTGCCGCTGCCATCCGGCAAGTCCTCGGCACCGCCATCGGGCTGCAAGGATTGCTCGGCGTGCGACTGCTCGTCGATCCCGCCAAAGCGGCCTGCGCCGGGTTCCCCCGCGCTGTCTGAATTCTCAGGATCCAGATGGCTGAGGTTGGGTGCGCCTGTGGCGTACGTTTCGCCGTCGGGACTGTCTTGGCTCAAACCGGCTTCAGACAGGTCCTCTTCCACGCGGGGCTGGGCTTGCCCTCCGCCTGCTTCCTGCTCTGCGGTTGGGGTGCCATAGCCTCCCACTGCCTCTTCCGGTGTGGCGTCTTTCTTGTCCATGCGACCTGTCCTTTCCTCAGCGGTGAACGTGTTTATGGAACTCTTCGAACCTATAAGCGCAGTTGACGGGATGTCCATGCCTGCACGAAATTAATCAGCAATCTTAGCAATATCTGAATAAACGCGCTAAGGTACTGCCTCTGAAATCACGAGGGCTGCGGAATTTCACATCCCCCTTGGGGATCCAGTCCCGTGTAATTCAAGGGACCCGCAACGATATTCAACGCAATCGTCGCGAACTGCGAACACTGCGCCGGCGGAGCCGTGAAATAGCCCCGCTGCCCGGCGGCCACGGCCCCGATAACGAGCCATACCACCACCAGCAATCCAATGATTGAACCGATTCGCATCACTGCTCCAATCGCTGAACCAACACCCCCAGCTATTAGTAAGCATACTGACAAAACCCCTGGTAGCCAAAGAAGTGCGGCCGCGGATCGGGATTGCTCCCGCCGCGGCCGCACGTGGCCCGATCAATCCGTGGGATTGGTTTCGGTTGTCAGACCCCGGTTGTCCGCAGTCTTTCGTCCTTTTGTTCCGCCGGACCAGGCGGGGTGGCTGATTCGCTGGGACCAGCATCGACGGCGTCGTCCGGACTTTCCGACGATGCGTCACCGACTGAAGGCTGGCGGCCGGTCTGAGCTGATGCGGGATCCCGCGGGATGGGATTTCCCGGGGTTGTGGTTCCATCGCGAACCTGATCGAAACCGGCTACCTCACTTGGATCAGTTGTCATACGCGAGACCGCCCGCGGCCCAGAACCCAGCCAAGAACTGCCAGGACGAGCAGGATGATGCCAACCCACAGCAAGAAACTGAGAGCCTGGTTGAGTCCTCCAACCAGGAGCAGGATGATCGCAATAACACCGGCGATTATCAGGAGTGTGTTCATTGAGCTACGCGTCCCTTCAATAACTGTTGTTTATTCAGGAAGGCGTCCGCTGACACTCCGCTAACGGAGCGCCACCCATGCCAACGGGCACCGAATGGAGACATGCATCTCCATTTTCGTTACGCACCCACCCGGATAGGGTTCAAAATCGAACTGATGCCCGGGCGGAGCACGTTCACAGCATCATGATAAGCACCCTTTGGGTCGCCGCGAAGTAGTTTGGTCAGGAAACTTAGTACCCCTTTGTGGAGAAGGCCCCCAGGGCACGGCTGATTTCCAGGGCAGTCCCCGCAGCAGCCTCGCCGTACTCCTGATACTTCGCGGGCACAATCCTGCTTGAGGGCCCGGAGATGGAGATGGACCCGGCCGCCACACCGCCCGGGCCCAGCAACGGGACGCCGATCGAGGTAATGCCCGTGCTGAGACCCTGCTCATTGATGGAGTACCCACGGGCGCGGGTGTCCACGATCATCGCCCTGAGCACCGCGGGATCAACAACGGTTTGCGGCGTCAGCGCCTCAAGCGGCCCGGCCAGATACTCATTGACAAAGACCTCATCCGCGGCAGACAGGTAGGCCATGCCTGTGGAAGAGGCGTGCATGGGGAGCCGCGACCCCAGTGGCAGGAATGCCCGGAGGACGTGCTGGGTGTCCAGGCGCTCGATGATCAGCATGTAGCCACGGTCCGGCACCGCCAAGTGCACGGTCTCAGTGGTGTCCAACTGCAGCGCGTTGAGCGGGCCCATGGCGGCATCGCGGATCACGGAACCGCTGCTTCCACGGCTGGCTACAGCGAAGGCATGGTTGGTCAGCACCCATTTCCCGGCCTGCGCTTCTGACTGCGCAACCCAGCCAAGCTCGGCCAGCGTCCTGAGCATCCGGAGGACCGTTGCCTTGGGCACGTCCACCTCGCGGCTCAGCTCGGACAGCCCCGCAGGCTGGTTATCCGAGACGGCTTCCAATACGCGTATCGCCGTGACCACGCTCTGCGTACTCATTCATCCTCCCGCTTGACCGACTACTCCCAGTGCCCTACATTACAGGCGACTTCCCAAAATGAACCAATGGTTCATCCAGTGAACCGACGAAGTTTGATTGGAGAACGGGCTTATGGAATGGCAAATACTTGCCCTGGCCATCTTTGTGGGCGTCTTTGTCCTGGCAACACTGCGCAAGGTGCACATCGGAGTGCTCATGTTCGCAGCGGCTGCCGGGGTTGGCGTCTGGATGGCCGGGATGACAATCGACAAGGTGGTGGCGGGCTTTCCCATCGGAATCCTGGTCCTCCTGGTCGGAGTGACCTACTTCTTCGCGATCGCCCAGGCCAACGGCACCATCGACCGCATTATCGAAATGGCAATCACCAAAGTGGGTGACCGCGCCTTCTTTCTGCCGGTGGCCTTCTTTGCGCTGACCATCGGCATCTCGGCCATGGGTTCGCCCTTGGCCGGCCTGGTCATGGCGCCCATAGGAATGCCATTGCCCAAGAGATACGGCATCGACCGCATGCTCATGGGAATTGCGATCGGCTCGGGCCTCAGTGCCGGAGGATTTGCCCCCACCAGCCTCTTCGGAATCGTCACCTACGGCACGGCCCGGGCTGCCGGGATCGACCTCGACCCGTTGGTCCTCTTCAGCGTGGCGTTGGGCACCAACCTCTTGCTGTTGGCTACGGCTTACGTTCTGTTCGGCGGGTTCAAGCTACTCCACACGCGCACCGCTGACGGTTTTGGCACCACTGTGCCGCGCTTCAGCGCAAGCCGCCCGACGCCGTCGCACCCTTTTGAGCGTGAGGGCAACATTGCCCGGGGCCAGAAGGCGACCGCCAAAACCGTCCAGGTCCTGGAAGGCGGCGAACCGCCCACGGAGGCACCGGCGTCGAGCCTTCGGCTGAACCGCAACCAAATCATCACGGTGCTCTGCATGGCTGGCTTGGTGCTCACCGTCATCCTGATGTCCATCCTTGGCGCGAATCCGGACATCGGCGTCCTGTGCTTTGCGTTCGCCTCGGTCCTCACACTCTGTGATCCGCAATCGGGCAAATCTGCCGTCAGCAAGATCGACTGGTCCACCGTCTTGTTGGTGGGCGGGATCATCACGTTCGTCGGAGTCCTTCAGACCATGGGAGCCGTCGCCCTGCTGGGCGAAGCAGCCGGCGCCGTCGGAACTCCGTTGCTGGCCGCCCTGGTGATCTGCGCGATCGGCGGCCTGGTGTCAGCGTTCGCCTCCACCACTGGCATGCTCGCGGCACTGGTGCCGCTGGCCCTCCCACTGGTGGCGTCCGGGGACATCGCCGGGTGGGCTGTCATTGCCGCCTTGGGCGTGTGTTCTTCGATCGTTGACGTCTCGCCGTTCTCCACCGTAGGTGCCACGTTCGTGGCCACCGTCGACGCTGATGAGCGCCCCCGCATCACCAGACTCCTCACGCGGTGGGGGCTCTCCATGGTGGTGGCCGGTCCCCTATTGCTTGTTGGCGCCCTTGTTCTTCCGTCCAGTCTCTAACCAGTCCCACGCACGAAAGGTGCCTACCATGCTCAAACCACTTCGCGGAATCACCGTGATCGATCTCAGCCGAGCTCTCGCAGGCCCCTACTGCACTGCACTCCTGGCCGATATGGGTGCCAGGATCATCAAGGTGGAAAGCGTCAACGGGGGCGATACCGCCCGGCAGTGGCCTCCCTTCCAGGACGGGCACAGCCTCTACTTCGACTCCGTCAACCGGAACAAAGTGTCAGTGTGCCTGGACTTCTATTCGTCCGAGGGACAAGACATCCTCTCCGGCCTGATCGCCGACGCTGATGTTCTGGTGGAGAACTTCAAGCCTGGCACGCTGGAGAAAATGGGTTTCACTCCTGCCCGGCTTGATGAGTTGAACCCCGGGCTCGTAGTGGGCTCCGTGACCGGATTCGGAAACACCGGCCCCCTCAAGGACGACGCCGGACTGGATCAGGTCATCCAGGGAATGTCCGGGCTGATGTCCGTCACCGGCCCCGGGCCTGGCTCGGCTTATCGTGTGGGCGTGCCGATCGTGGACATCACCTCCGGAATGATCTGTGCGTTTGGCATAGTTTCAGCTCTCTTGGGAGCCCGGAACGGCGAACGCCCCGGCCGGGTGTCAACGTCCTTGTTGGAGACCGCCCTGAACCTGTCCGCGTTCCAAGGGCAGAAGGCACTGAGCCTGGGCGAAGCACCCACGCCACAGGGCAACAACCACCCCGTCATTGCGCCTTACGGCATGTTCGCTACGGCCACGGACTCGATCAACATCGCGGTGGGCAGCGACAAGCAATGGCGGGCATTCTGCGGCCTGCTCAGCGTTCCATCAGCAATGGAGGATCCCCGTTTCATCACCGGGGCGGACCGGTCAGCTAACCGCGATCAGTTGTCGGGGCTCGTCGAAACTGCCTTGGCGGCCAAATCCGCCGCCGAGTGGGTTCCGCTGATCAGCCAGGCCGGCATTCCTTGCGGCCCTATTTATGACTACACGCAGGCCCTCGCCTCGGAACAGGTCGCGGCTTTGGGACTCGTGCAACGCCGCGAGCGCCTGGACGGCTCCGAGCTCCCCCTGCTCCGCGGCCCCCTCAGCCTGGATGGCGAGGCCAGCGAGATCCTCTCGCCCCCACCGCTTCTGGGCGAGCACACCGCAGATGTACTGATGGAGTTTGGAATGACGCACGACGACGTCACCCGGCTTGAGCGCGAGGGCCGCATTGTGTGCGGGCCGGCAAAGATTGGAGCACAGCGATGACCGTCCTCTCCTCCACCGAAAGGGTCCGCAGCGGTGCTTCCAGTGCAGGCCGCATCTCCGTCTCCATCGCCAATGGTGTGGCCACCGTGGAGATCAGCAACCTGGCACAGCGGAACGCCCTGACCCGGGATATGTGCTGGGAGATCCAGGAACTGATGCCGCGACTGGAGGCAGACGCGGACGTGGCCGTTGTTGTGCTGCGTGGTTCCGGGGACACGTTCTGCGCCGGGGCCTCCATCAGTGAACTCTCTTCTGTGCTGGTGGATCCCCAACCGGACGGCACCTCCGTGGATCATCTCAGTGGGGCCGATGCCGCCATCGCTTCCCTCTCCAAGCCCTCCGTCGCTTTGGTGGATGGTGCCTGCATGGGCGGCGGCTGGCAGATAGCCTCAGCCTGCGACTTCATCATCGCCAACGAACGTGCGGTGATCGGGCTGACTCCGGCCAAAATCGGGATCATCTACCCTCGCCCGGGCATGGAACGGCTGGTCCGGTTGGTGGGGCAAGCCAATGCGAAGTACATCCTCCTCACGGGACGGACGTTCAGCGCAACCGAAGCCCGGGCACTTGGCCTGGTGGCCGACGTCGTTCCTTCAGCGTCCTTTGAAGAGAAGTCCGCGGCGCTTGTCAGTTCACTGAGGAGCCGCTCGCGGTTCTCCATGCATTCCATGAAGCGACTGGTGGACGCCACGGACGCCGCACCGTCCGACGCTGATCGGGAATGGGCTGACGCCTGGGCTGCCATGCCGGACAGTCCGGACATGGAGATCGGCATCAGCGCGTTCCTTAACCGTGAGCAGCCGCAGTTCAGGTGGCGGCCTGTGGATTGACTCAGCGCAGCTCGCGGAAGAAGGCCCGGACATCCGCGGTCAGCAGTTCTGGTTCTTCCAGCGCGGCAAAGTGGCCTCCCCTGTCCACGTCATTCCATCGGACCACGGTGTTCTCCTTCTCGACGTACTTACGGATGGCGTAGTCGTGGGCAAAGTTGAGGACGGCCGTGGGAACGGCCGTGCGTTCCTTGGAAGTACCCCAACCGCTGTCCTGCGCGTAGCCCGTGAGCGCGGCGGATCCTGCAGTTCGGGTGAACCAGTACAGTGACACGTTGGCAAGGAGGACGTCCCGGTCCAGGATCTGGAGAACGTCTTTTTCGATGGGCCACGTCCAAGCTTGGAACTTATCCATGATCCAAGCCAGCTGGGCCACGGGACTGTCGCTGAGCATGGTGCCGATCAAGCCTGGCCTGGTGGACTGGAGGGAAATGTACGCAAACTGCTGCCACATGAATTGCTGGATATCGTCAATAGCGTGCCGTTCCCTAGGGGTCAATCCAGCAAGTTCCAGGTCTGTGAGCGGGAGCTCCGGCAGGGGACCCGTTGTGCCGTTGACATGGACGCCGATGACGCGGTCCGGGGCCGCCCGTGCAATTTCGGGACCGATCCCGGCGCCCGCGTCTCCGCCCTGGGTGCCAAACCGCTCATACCCGAGTCTCGCCATGATCTCTGCGAAAGCTCGCGCAATATGCCCGTCGTCCCAGCTGGCATCGGATAGCGGGCTGGAGAAGGCAAATCCGGGAATTGACGGGATCACCACATGGAAGGCGTCCTTCGCATCGCCGCCGTGGTCCTGAGGTTCCGTCAGGGGGCCCACCAGTTGGAGGAATTCCAGGAAGGAACCCGGCCACCCGTGTACCAGGATCAGCGGTGTGGCGTCCGGACTACTTGAACGGACGTGGGCGAAGTGGATGGGTTGTCCGTCCACCTCGGTGATGAACTGCGGGATGGCGTTGATTCTCTGCTCCATGGCTCGCCAGTCGAAGCCGTCCCGCAGTAGTCAACCAATTCGCGAAGCCAGGTATCAGGGATACCGCGCGACCACTCCGCGCCCACCGGTGAAGGCCAGTTATCGCTGGCCTCCGGCAGCGGATGAGGGTAGCGGGCCTCGCTGAGGCGGCGACTCAATCCGTCGATTTCGGATTGAGGGATTTCGATGCGGAAAGGGCGAATCTCCGATGTTGTCATGCATCCATTCTTCCGTTGGATGCGGACACTTTCGGTCCTCTTTTGACGGTTTTATGGGGCTTCATCCTCTGGCGAAAAACGTGACCTGCACCTCATGCAGGCACAATCCGGGCACTCGCCGCGTTGTAATGGTGACGAGGGGAGGCCTCATGCTCATTGTTCTGACGGGAATTGACGGCTCAGGAAAAACGACGGCGGCCCGCGCCTTGGTCGATTCGGCTCGCGCTGAAGGACGGAGCGCCCTGCTGCTCAGTAATCACGCTGCCCGGAGGCGAATGTCGGTGCTCAGCGAGCGCTTCGGCTGGCAGTTGCCGCCACGCATTGCCGACTTCATCGAGACCGGCGTTCGCCTGTTCAACGTACTGGTCAACCACGCCCGCGCCCAGCGATTCGACGGTTTAGTGGTGATGGACCGCCACCTGCACTGCCAACTGGCGCTGCGCCAGGCCAATGGGTTGCAGCGGGGCCGGTTGATTCCTCGGCTACTCGAGAAACTCCCAACCCCTGACCTGCACGTGCACTTCGACGTCGATCCCCGCCTCGCCCACCAACGCGTCACCGCCCGCGGAACCGATAAAGAGTCCCTTGCCCATCTGGAGGCATTCCGGGAGGCATACCGTTCTCTACCTGAGTATGAAAACTTTGTTGAGGTGGACGCCGACGGCGAGCCTGGCGAAGTCTTGGCCCAGCTAAACCGGGTCATCTCGGTCGCAAGCGAAGAAGCGGCCTTCCCCCGCCTCTAAACCTGGCTTGACTTGCTCCCCGTCGCTTGCCGGGTATGCTCGGCCCATACCAACTACGCGTTCTTGGGGGAAAATTCGTGAGCACCAAAACCAGACGCAGTCTGCTGATCTTCGTGTTCGGATTCGGGACGTACGCTTCATTGATGCGGCCGGTGGGCGCTATTTATGCCCTGCTGATCGGCCTCGTTGTAGTTGCGGCTGTTTTGTATGTCGAAAGGCTCGTGCAGTCGAAACGTGCGCAAAGGAGTTCCTTGCGTGAGATACACGATCTTGGGCGGCGCTAAAGTTTCAAGACTGATTTCAGAAGCTGGGATCAGTCGCGGCTCGCAGAAGGTCATCGCCAGCGTCATGGGACTGGCTTGCGTCTTCGTCATCGTGACCGCCATTCCCAGCGGTGTACTTCTAGTCAGCGCAGGCCTGGTTGCGGTCATTGCCCTCCTGACAGTCTCAGTACTTCGCATCACGGTGACTATTGAAGCCACAGATCAGAACCTGACGGTCAGATGCCGACCGTTCTACTCCAAGACGATCCCGCTGCAGGACATCGTTGATGCCGCCCCTGCACCATCCAGTTCGATGATCGAAGGTTTCGGCGTCCGGTACTTGGGCCAGAGAACGTGGGGGCTGCTGGTCGGCGGTCCGGCCATCGTCCTGGAGACCCCCAGCCGCACCTGGCTGATCTCCACGCCGGACCCCGAGTTCACAGCCGCGTCCATCCTCGCCCACGCCCGCAAGTGATTGGCAGATAACGGCGGGTGGCTTTCAACTCTCGTCGCAGTAGTTTCGCAATGAATACACATGGTGGGGCCAACTCGAAGAGCACCGCTACTTTCAAAGGGGACGTGTAGCGTTTAGGGCACCTTCACCGGGCAGTTTTGCGGGCGGGTCTTACGGGAATCCGAATGGCCCCGAAGTTACGGGGATTTGGCTAGGAGCTTCTCCGGAGTGAAACGCGGACCGTGAAGGACCGGCTAACGGGCGCCCAATATAGCCGACTTCGTATGCGACATACGGATCCGGGCAAGTGTCTGACCAAGAGTGTTCAAAACCAAGGATGTGGTAACGCCAGACTTCCAACTGGCAGCAAAGCTATGCTGAGCCGGTGTCCTACGATTTCTTTGTTTACGGTTCAGAGGCGCTCAGCCACGACGACGTCGCTACGCGCATCAGCAACATTCGCGGGCTGAGCTTCGACCTTGCTGAAAGCGGGCCTTCGGATGCACAGACCTGGGGCTTTTTGGTCCACCGTGGCACTCGACGGAACTATAGTTTCACAGTCGAGGGTCCTTACCCTGACAGTGGGGAGGACATTGACGAACGCCAAGCAAGCGTCGTCATCCGCGGCATTAGGTACCGGTACGACATCAGCGTCGAGGGCGGCGGTCCTGCAACGGAAATCCCCCATGCCTGGGCTTTCGCGAAAAAGCTGGCCAAGGCTGTCAGCGGGGTGGCCATAGATGCGCAGACCGACGGGACGTGGCCGGAGCCAAAGGCGCCGCCGCTCACCGCTTACGAAGAGTTCTACGAGCATCTGGCACCCGGGGATTACCTCAACTCTGTCACCGCACAGTGGTACTTCGTTCAGCACGAGGACCCTGCTTTGCTGGGGCAAAAGTACTTAGACGTGTGCCGGGAGCATCTTCCGCAAGCCCTGCCCAGCAATTACCAACGAGGTCTCGGCAGAACGCCTTGGGAGCACCCGGACGACGACGCATCGTTTCTGGAGGCGCTGCAGTCCAACGTGATGCCGTGGCTGCGGGCAACGGGCTCGGGCTTTGTGCAGAACCTCGGATTCTCGAAGCTCGTCGACGACGTGGATGCGGCGCCAATGAACGTCGGAACCATATCTCTGAGCCTGTCAGCTTATGGAGGTGCGGATGCAGGCACAGTGTCCCGGCTGAGACCGTTCTTCCTGGCACTTGCAGAACGCCTAGAGGTCTTCTTTGCAAGCGCCGAAATTACACGAAGCCACGTGACCGCCGAAAAGGTAAAGCAGGCCGAGGAGGCTTCGAACCAATGGACTCGGGGCATGTGGCGGGGGCTTCCTGCGCACCCCGTCTGGTGGAGCTATTTCGGTCCACTCTACGCTGAACTTGTCAGGCCTCACATGACGGGCAACGTCGAGGAGGCGCACGGGGCGTTGTTTCACAGCTACGGCGACAAACCCCTCAACCGCGATGAAATCATGGCCCTACTCCCAGGGCCTACCTCCAGTTGGTTGCCCGAAGACCTCACCGCACCCTATGACTTCTGCCTTCCCCAGCAGCCGGTAGCTGCCACCATACCGTCCCCACTGAGGGCGCCATGAGTCGGCCCAACTGCGATTCAGACCCAAGGCCCGGCACCAATCCAGTAACTAGACCGTCGAGGCAACTCAGACGCGCGTACGGTGAGGGATCCCTTACCGGGCGGTCGTTCATCGGACATGCCCTAGCGGAGCAATAGGATCTTCAAATGACGGAGCGGCAACTAGAAGACGGCGAGGCCTTGATACTGTCGGTGCTTTTGAAGCGGGCAAACGATTGGAACGGCGGACCTGTTGATCTGAGCGCGCTGAGAGTATGCGACATGGATGACGGAGGAATGGGCAGCCTTGGCTTCGTTTCCGGCAAGAACCATCCCCGCTATGGACGAACTGTCGCGGAAGGATGGTTCAAGGACCTGGACGGAGTGCCCGTCGCGCTGGCGTTGTTCGTAGACCGGGACGAGGACCTCTTTGAGCTCGATAGTTGGAAAGTCGACTTCACGCCGCGATTGCGGCTGCCGCAGGATGAGACCGAAGTCCGAGACGGCCCGCCAAGCGGTAACTAGTCACGGGGCTTACACGCCCGGAAGAACAGGCAGCCGGGCCGCTTTCGGTCGACCAATTTCAATCCGCCCGGTAAGGGATCGGCTTACGGCGCCGTTTCAGTCGGTCGCCAGCGCCACCCCACCTTTTGAGCCTCGCTCACTCCCCACATTGTCGATCGTCTGCCCAGGTCAGTCCTCCAGCCAATTCGGCAGAGGGATTCCGAGCCGCTCAAGAAGCCGGACGACGGTGTCCTCCACGAATATGTCGTCTGGTTCTTCAACGGCTTCAGAGGCCATGAATGCCCTCAGTTCTTCCGGGGAGACAGTAGTACCAACCTCTCTGGAAGCCCAGGAGGAAAAGCTGTTCGAAACGGCCACTAGGTCCACGGGCTCGCTGGCATCCGGATTATCGAAATAGTCCCGCGGCTGAAAGCCCAAATAGAACCGGCCCGAGGCTCCCTCATCGGAACGGTAGTCGATCGTAGCTATGTCGCTGTCATGTACCGAAATCCGAAACAGCCAGTCATTCGACTCTTCGTTCCCGGACCACGACCCCGCTTTGTAAACGGATGTCTCGAAAATGCCCATGTAGGTTCCTTTTTAGCGAAAGAACACACCTTATCAAGGCCTTTTGGGTCATGGCCTGCGGAGGCTCATCAGAGCTTGCTGCGGCGCATCCAACTCATTCATCGAACGGAATATGGCTCCAGTCGGCCGCCTCGCGCCAGCCATCCCTGCCAAAGGACCACGCCGTGATGAGGTCATGAGCGGCGCGCATGTCAGCGACCACGGTGCCGAAGTGCTGGTCTGGGCTACCGTCGCGGAATTCCACTACAAACTCTCCAGCGTCATTGCGGATGGACTGGATATACGTCTGGCGGGTTGTGTCAGCTATGCGCTCGATGACCAGGAATTTTTTGTGTCCCTGCTCGATGTCCTCGAGCAGGAAAAACAGGGCGTCCTCGGAGGGATCCTCCCATGTCTCGCGGGACCCGTTCATTGCCTTCAATAGTGCCACCGCAGCTCACCCATTCTCTTATCTCGGGCAGTTGTCCCCACCCCTCGGGAAAGTGTACGGGCATTGCGGAATCGGCGTTGACGGCCTTCCTGTGTCCCCAAAGCGGGCACCTCTCCAGCTGCCCGGTAAGGGATCCTTCACCGGGCGATCGTCTATTAAGTCCGACCCTTGAGTGAAGCCCACTTAGCTGCTTGCCCCTAGTACGCGGCGTGAGGGTCTCCATCGAGTACTTCAGATCTGTCACGGGGCAGTCTCCTGCGAGGAGACGAATCTACTTTCCAGCTGTCGAGCTCAAAAAGGTCGTCGTTCTGGTCCAGGTTTAACCAGAGCATGACGGGCAGGCCGTCGTCATCCATGAACCAACCTTCGGCGACCGTTCTCCCGAACACCGGATCCAGGGTGCCCGAAGCGAATCGGAGGCTTCCCATGCCCCCGTCATCCATGTCAGAGACCCGAACTGCCCGAAGATCGACAGGCTGCCGGTCCCAATCTAGTTCTCGACCCAGCAGAACGGTGAGGATCAAGACCTCGTCCTCTTCTAGCCGCCGCTCCTTCATTTGATGATCCTAATACTCAGGTCTCACCAGGGCGTGCGTCCAGTGAACGACCCGTCCGTAAGCCGATCCTTCACCGGACGCGGGGTGGGTCAGCCATACACTGTCAGAATGTCGAAGAAATGGTCACCTCGAAGGACGTATAGAGAGGACCCGTCCGGTCCGGAAGAAGTAGTCCCGGGCCAACATTGGTGGAAAATACCCCATTCCATCCCACGGCTCGCCCGTCAAGAACCAGCCGCAGTTCGGTCAAACCCGTGAAGGTCATCTATACACAGGCCGCCTCCTTGGTCGAAGACCTGTCTCTCGAAGGTAGCGGTTGGCTCGAACTCGACACCGAATATACGGTGACCTCCCTACTGGCATATCCCAGCGGGCGGGTAGAGATACAGCTTCTTGTAGACGATCAAAGGAGCCTGGCTTGGGTTGATTCCAGAGCCGTTATGACCATTGACGGAGCAATTCCGGAAAGCTGGGAGGCCAGACTTGGGGACGGCGGTGTGCTCAAACTCGCACCGCATACATGGCTTGTGCCCGGATTCTGGGAGGACTATTACGACGGTGACCCCGATGCCGCCGAGACGGTCAAGGAAGAACTAGACAAGATCGCCGGCTGCCAAATGCACCCCGGCATGCCTGCCCTGAACGGGCCGATGACTTCACAGGAACTGCAATCCGCGGGCGAGCAGGTCGCGTCCGCCCAAGGAATAGACAGATGGAAGGGCTTGATGCTGGTGCTGCTCCATCACATCAGAGAACTACCGTCGCCTCTTGAGCTGCAGCCTGTCTTGGCCACAGCAGAAGCGTACTGGTTGCTGGGAAGGGGAATCCCCGAGACTCTGGAGACGGCCAAAGGCAAATGTTGGAACTACCTGGACGGATGCGAGACGCACAGGCATCCCACCAATCCAGGCACAAGGTTCGCCCGAGCACTGCTGTGCGTCCTGGAACCCCTGGGCGACGAGGACTCCCAGTCTGGTACAGCGGAATGGTTCGCGGGCGTGGTCTGGGACATCTGGTGAAGACCCTTGACCCTGCTATCCCAGACCGCCGGCAACGGCCGGCCGGTAAGGGATCGGCATGCGGGACACCAGGTGCTGCGTCTCGGAGTACGGTCGGTAGATGCGAACAGAACTCATTGATCCGCGGGATCAGACCACGCAGGTCGATGATCCGACCTACAGGGTGTACTTCTGGGCTGACGATGGCGGAGCTAAAGAAGAGTGGGAGCTTTCAGGAGCAGACCTTCACGAGGTACTCAAATGGATACCCACCCAAGCCAAAGGCCGATCGTACAGCCTCTGGGCAACTACGCGATCCCCGGGCGACGTTTGTCTTATCCGCCTGCAAGGCATCGATCTGGACGCGGACGCCGGATCTTGGCCTTTCTGGGCTCAACAAACGTACGGTTAGAGCACGCTGACCCATCCCGTAACGGGCGCTTGGAGTGCAGGGAGAGCTACCGGCTCCTGGGCAGATGTTCACGTTCACCTCAGGAGAGGTCGATTCTCTGGGAAGTCCCGTCCTTCAATCAAGGGTGGCATTGGCGTTTGTCTTTAGGCGGTTATTCGGCAACCGGCGAAATGCTGGAATTCCGATGAAGAACGGGTTCTCTGTTGTAGTAGTCTTCCCAGAATCCGGGGACGAGTTCCAGCTCAACGAATGACCTCACCATCTGCCACGACGAAAGCGAGACTTTGTGGGCCTCTTCAAAAAGAAACCCTCCCGGCAAGAAGTGGCCGATGAGGATCTGACCTTCTTCACAGTCTCTGAAGCTCAAGAGTTTCGGACGATGGCGCGCGAAGTCTTCGCCGAGCTGGGTTACGAGGTGCAGATTCACTCGGACCACGCCACTGATGCTGCTGGACGCGGCTATGGATTCTGGAATGTTGCCGCGTCGTGTCACAACGGACCGGAGTCTCAGTGGCGCGACATCATCCGCCTACATCTTCAGCGGGTTTTGGCGAGCTTCGAGGCGGCGGACCCTTTTGACGAGTTCACACCGGATGAGGTGTCCCGCCGGACGTATGCGCGTCTTTATGACGAAGCAAGCATTCCAAACCTCGACCACTATCCTCACAGCCAATTCGCTCCAGGTGTCGTCGAAATGCTGGCACTCGACCTTCCGGAAACAGTGGCTGTATTCAATCGGGATCATGCGACCACGTTCGGCGGCTGGGAGGCCCTCCGCGCACAGGGCATTGCTAACCTTCGTGCCCTCAACGACGAGCAGATCCATACTGTTCCAACGCAGGGTGACGGCTCGTTCACAGCGTTGCTAGGAGATTCCGTGTACACAGCGGGGAAGTCCATTCTGCTGCCCGGGCTTGCTGCCGAACTCACGGGACAATACCCAAGCAAGGACTTCGGTTGGCTGATGAGCGTTCCAAACCGCCATCAGTTGGTGTGGCACTTCATCGAAGGCGATAGCGTAATTGCAGCGCTCGATGGCATGGTCCGGTTCACGGCCTTGGGATACGGCGATGCTCCTGGTCCGGTGAGTCCTCATGTCTACTGGTGGAACGGGACAGGCTACGAGCAATTGACACAGCTCGCTGAGGACGGCAACCTATCCATCCACGTCAGCCCTGAATTCCATGCCGTCATCGAAGCGGCGATGTCCGCAACGGATAGCCCCTGAATTCAGTACAAGGTGCTCCATCAAGATGCCCGGTAAGGGATCCATAAACAGGACAAAGACAGCGCCTGTTAGCGTGGTCCGTTGTGGAACCCCTTGAAACTGAGCGCCGGGTCATTGATGCTGCCGAAGCCTTGGCGCGCAGCCTCGGAGACAACGACAATCACACCGTTGCGGCAGCGGTGATGGATGTAGATGGACGTATTCACCAAGCAGTGAATGTCTACCACTTCAACGGCGGCCCGTGCGCCGAACTCGTCGCCCTGGGAGTCGCGGCCGCAGCGGGAGCAAAGCAGCTTCTGACCATCGCCGCAGCTGGTGACCGAGGGCGGGGCCTGATCCCTCCATGCGGTCGATGCCGGCAAGTTCTACTTGACCATCATCCAGACATCCTCATCGCTGTGCCCTCCGAATCGGGCCCAGTTGTTCGGCCGGTCCTGAAGCTCCTGCCCGACACTTACTTCTACCCGGACGCCCGGGGGCGCCGTATCTTCCGGTTTAATAAGCGGTATCACGACGCCGTACTGTCCGGTGAGAAGACCACAACTATTCGCTGGGATGAACCAGTAACTGCCGGGCCAGCGACGTTCGTTTTCGAGGACCATCCCGAATCCGCGCATGTGGAGGGAGAGATCATCTCTGTCGAGCAGACGAGGTTGCAGGATCTCGACGCTGAGCACGTACGAGGATTGAAATCTCACTACCCATTGATGCCCGAAGACGCCGTGCTGTCGCGTGTCTCATTCCGCGTCCAGGCTGCACGGTAAAGGATCGACTAACGGACGTTCGGGATAGTGTCCAAAATCTGACTTTTGGAGGCTGGCCCCGGCTTGGGGCGACCCTGCATGCAGGTATGTTGTAGCAATGCGAAAGCGAAGCGGCGTTGGCCGCCGAACAGGTGAAGGGATCCTAATCCGGACGACTGTAGTGACAGCGTTCCCGTTCCCGTGAGCCACGACATAGTTTGCCCAAGATGCGGGCAAGACTGGGTCAAACCATACCGTCTTGTAAAGACGGGCGAACTCTTTCAGCTCTGTGTTGAATGCGACGCGATTTGGTCCATCGGGATTGAACCAAATCTGACTTCCTTTGGAACCTTCGACACTTTCATGCTGGTACGAGGTTTGTCGGAATTGGGGGACGAAGTCGAGGAAGTCCAGTGACGCGGCGCGGGGGAAACGATGCTGGCGGGCTGGAGCGAACACCCCTGCCTTATAAGGAACGCGTGTCCGTAGGAGGATCCTTCACCGGACACCGCGCTTCTAGGAGCTCCGGGCGCTAACGAGTCACTCCCGGCTGCCGTACTGCAATCGCAGAGTCGTTACGAATCGATGATCTCGACCAAATTGGTCGCGGATACTTCAAAGCGGTATTCCGCAGAGTCGACGTCCCTGACAACTACGATGTGGCCATCAAAGGATGCTTCCTCAACTACTTCTCTGAAGTGAGCCTGGCCTTTTTCCCCATCCGGCCCAATCAGCCACACGGAGGTTTCGCACACTAGTAACCAACATGGTCCAGCAACGAAAACCACGATGATGTCTTCCTCATCAAAGGGGATAACTTTTGGGTCTGCATCCTTATGTGAAGGCAGAACGATTATGCTTCTTGCCGACCATACATAGGCAATCTCACCGCTGATGCCGAAAGATACATCTCGCCAGCCAGGCACCACGAAGTCCCAACCATGGGCCCCGCGCAAAGTGATGGTCAGTTCCGTCCGCCGAATATCAGATGTCGGTGTCTGGACGATTGAGAACACCCTGCCGTTCGCCACGAATCTGGAGATCATTGGTTTCATTTTCGCTCTGTCTTTAGCCGATCCTTCACCGGACGCGTGCTAGAGGTCAGCAGCGGCGCCGTGCGACGTGAGGATAGTGCCGTCCGAGACCAGTGCCACGCGGATGGATGCAGCGTGGAGGTCGATTTTCCCGAGGTCCCCTTCAACGGTGTAGTGGTCTCCCTCGATGATGAGCGAGTCGATATTGCCGTAGTCAACTGAGCCGTCAGGGTCACGCGAAGGCCGGGAACTGAGCTGACCAGTCCAGGTCAAATCTGTTACACCATCGAACACCAGCACCCCCTTGCGGTAGCAGTATTGCTCTCCGGGGCGTGCCGGGGCATGAGAGGGGTGTTCCTCGGTCAGTACGAACTCCGCGGTGATGACAAGCTGCCCTCGGCTTGCGTTGATGTCCAATACCCAGCTGTCTTCCAGGTAGAAGCCCCTAAGAACTTCATGCTCAAAGTACCTTCCCAACGTCGGCCTCCCTACCCGCCATGTCCGATGAATCGCGCGGTCCGGTCAACTGTAGCGCTGGGTGCACAGCAGAGCACACGTAAGGCGATCCCTTACGGGGGCACCTTCTCAGCGAGGGCGGATCTCGTTGGTGACGAAGTTGATTCAACGATGGATCACGTCAGCAGGGTCAAGTCCCAACGACAAAAGATCGAATTCGATTTGGTCCAAAAATTCCTTGCACCCATGCTCAACATCCGCCCAATCGAGTGGATTGCTGACAACACCAGGACTGAATACTGACTCCATCAGCCATCCCGATGACGCTCGTTTCAGTGAAACCGTCCCCACCTCTTCGAAGGACATCGAGTCGAACACGAAGTCGCCTCGAGGGTTGGCGTTGAGCCAGACGACCAGGCTGCGAGCTAGTTCGACTACGGGAAAGGCTTGCTCTCGATAGAGCAGCACCGACCCTTCCGAGACGGTGAAATCGGCATCAATACCAACCAAGTAGTCAGCTTGGCTGGTTCCTCCGATGTTGTCAGCGTCTAAGTTTGCGTAAGTCATTCTCATCGTTGCCACGTCACCGTCTGAATCCACGGGTACGAAATTCGGCTCTGGATTCTCTCGCACGATAGATGGCCGGAGGCCCCGGCGCATTCAACTCTCCACGCGCCTGCGGTGCTGTCATCGTCTCGGAAGCGCTGGAAGTACACGAACACATGTTGTCACACCTGTGGAAGGTAGAAGCCGGCCAGCGCCCGGTGAAGGATCCTCCAGCGTGCAGCTGGCCCGGTCATTGTGGCTGGCTGGTATGGCAGCATGTGGTTATGAGCGCGCAGCTTGAAGTTCCAAGGCTTGAAGACCTGAATGATATCGGGGTTGGGGTCGAGCCGTCCGATCAGCCTGGGGTGGTCTCTCTGGTCGCGTGGGCGAACGACGGAAGCACCGTAACGCTTACCTGGGACGAGATCGCTGGGTCAGCGAGCATCCGCTGGCTCAACGGTGACGAAGTGCGCCTTGTTCTTGAACGAGAGACCCCGGTGAAGGTCAGTGTCCGAGACGAACGCGGGGTCATTGAGTTCCACGTCTGGTCCCGCTGGGAAGGAATGGCCGGCGAGCTGATCGTGAGGGTCGGCGAGCATGTGACGGTCCACGACACACTTCTACGTACATAAAAGCCGTCTTGCGTTCGGTTGGGGATCGTCTTGCGGACGGTCGTTCATCGGACATGCCCTAGCGGAGCAATAGGATCTTCAAATGACGGAGCGGCAACTAGAAGACGGCGAGGCCTTGATACTGTCGGTGCTTTTGAAGCGGGCAAACGATTGGAACGGCGGACCTGTTAATCTGAGCGCGCTGAGAGTATGCGACATGGATGACGGAGGAATGGGCAGCCTTCGCTTCGTTTCCGGCAAGAACCATCCCCGCTATGGACGAACTGTCGCGGAAGGATGGTTCAAGGACCTGGACGGAGTGCCCGTCGCGCTGGCGTTGTTCGTAGACCGGGACGAGGACCTCTTTGAGCTCGATAGTTGGAAAGTCGACTTCACGCCGCGATTGCGGCTGCCGCAGGATGAGACCGAAGTCCGAGACGGCCCGCCAAGCGGTAACTAGTCACGGGGCTTACACGCCCGGAAGAACAGGCAGCCGAGCCGCTTTCGGTCGACCAACTTCAAACCGCCCGGTAAGGGATCCTTCACCGGGACACCGGTCAAGGATCGACTTGCAGCGTTAGCCTGCCAAGCGAGTGGGACCCGATTATGGGAAGAGAGGCTTCTTGCCCGGTATGGCACACTCCAAGTTGACTTGTATCCACCAGTGTCGATCAGGGAAGCCCATGGAAATTGACGAGATTGGCAAAAAGTTCGCAGTTCATCTGGGTGTTACCGCTTCGCTTCGGGATCAGCTCAAGGCTGATGCTCGCTCGCACGGGATGATGGTTTTCGAACATGACCTGGCGGGACTCGCGGACGTCGAAGCGCTCTGCCAGTACCTCGCACGGGAGTTCATGTACCCCTTCCCGACTCGGGGACTTGACGCCGCGATATCACTGATTTCGGACCTTGAATGGTTCGGGAGCTCGCGAGGTTACTTGATACTCGTCCGCGGGGCTGACGACTCCTCACCCATCGCGGGTGACTTCGTGTCATTGTTTCCAAATATTCTCGATCGGTGGCGCACTCAGGAGGACATCCCCTTCATCGTCGCAATCGAGGAGAAAGGCGAACGCCTGAAGACTGCTTTGGCAGACGCCAATGAGTTCATGGACGGGGCTGGCCAGCTACCCTGGACCCAGCCAGGTATTGGTCGTGTCGATGTAGTCGTCCATTCCTGAGCGGCTGTGCCACGCGATCAGCCGTCTCGTGGGCGTTCCTCTCACTTCCAAAGCGGCTATGACAGCACTCAGCCGTTTGGGTTGACGGTCGCTCGTAGAAAGAGGTGCCCACATGGCGCCCCAAGCTGACAGGAGCGAAGCCGTTTATGAGCTCATACAATTGCCGTGCCCTCGGAATGAGCCGTGGCTCTTTGGCCACCGCCGAACGAGACGTCCGCCCAGGAATCTGGATCGACTTACTTTCGTGTCCGGTAAAAGATCCTTCACCGGGACACTTGAAGAGTGTCCGGAGAGCCACCGGCTTCCGGGCGTGCCGGTCTTGTCTTCTCGTGATGGCTGATGCTCTTTCGGCCGCTGTTATGCCACCGGGGATGTTTGAGGCGCCACGCTGGAAAGTTCCGGGCAACCTGTGCGCTGATTTATGGCTCGCCGGCGATTTCAGGCGCTGAATCAGAAAGCAGGACCGTCAGCTCCCTTGGCGCTTCACGGTTCTCTTTATCCTTCCGATTGGAATATTTTGGTTCCCGCTAACGATGCGCAGACCGGTAGCTATAGAATTCGCTGGTTGACGCGATGGTCGCGAACTGGATTTTGGGGGTTGAGCCGTTGGCTCCTCGAGGTTTTTCTATGCCGTTGTTCCGTATCTTCGGTTACCGGATTTATGCCATGCTCGCGGCTGCTGCCATGGCCTCGGTCCTTCTCGTCAGCGTCGCTGCTTTGCCCGCGCACGCGGACACGGTCGCGGATCGTATTCAGACTGGCCTGTTGCCACATGCCCTGGCCATGAACGAAACGACGAACAAGCTCTACGGCACTAACGAAACCCTTGGGACCGTGACGGTAATAGACGGTGCCTCGAAATCCGTTACGACCATTCCGGTCGGAAGGTACCCCCGCGAACTGGCCATCAATGAGGTCACGAATAAGATCTACGTTTCGAACAGCGGTTCTTCCTCTGTGAGCGTCATCGACGGTGCCACCGGTACCACCACGACAGTGCCGCTCCCAGGTAATCCTGATGCCATTACGGCAAACAAGCTAACCAACAAGGTCTACGTCTCAACTGCCGGCGCCAGCGGCATTACTGTTATTGACGGCGCCACCAACGCAGCGACGCCTCTCCCGGTTGCCAGCTCCACTTTCGCTGTCAACGCGAAGACAAACAAGATCTATGGTGTCAGCCGTGATGGCACTCAACTGATCGTGCTGGACGGGGCCACCAACGCCGTTACCACCACCATCCCTATCTGTAGTACCGGAGTCTACGGTTTGGCAATTAACGACGCCACGAACAAGGTCTATGCCACCTGCCCTTCAGCAGGGACGATCGTAGCCTTGGATGGCGCGACCAAATCGATCACAACCATCCCACTAGGCGCTAACAGCTATCCCATGCAACTGGTGATAAACCGCAGCAACAACAAGGTCTATGTTCTGGATCACACCCCGACCCCAACCATGATTGTCTTGGATGCCAGCTCCAACACTTTCGTGACTTCTCCAGCAGGGGACTCGCCGTTCTACATGGCCGTGAATGAGGCCACCAACAAGGTCTACGTCGGCAACCAATACAAGCAGGCCGTCAGAGTTTTCGACGGCACAACCAACGCTTCGGGACTCCTGCAGGGTTTCCGCATTCCCGGCCCCATGGCCGTGGACACGAAGCGAAACAAGATCTATGTCAGCGACATCCCAGTGACCGCCGATAGTGGTCAAAACACCAGCGGGATAGTTGTTATCGACGGTAAGAACGTCCCCCCGACACTGACCTCGGGTAAACCCCAGGCGAATGGCACCGTCGGCACGTACTACTCCTCTGGGTTTACTGCTGCCGGTTCGCTGACTCCGCAATTCAAACTAGCCAGCGGCTCCCTACCGCCGGGCTTGTCTCTCTCAGCTGGTGGGGGCCTCTACGGAATCCCGACGAAGCCCGGTACCTTCACTTTCAGTATTTCAGCCAGCAATGGTTACAGCCCCGACGCAACGAGTCCGGTATTCACCGTCACCATCAAGGCAGCGCCGATCACCCACGACTTCAACGGCGACGGTAAACCCGACGTTCTCTCACGCGACGCGAACGGAATCCTATGGCTTTACCCCGGGGACGGCGGCGGTGGCTGGCTGGCACGGGCCCGGGTTGGCCAGGGCTGGAACGAAATGGCATCGATAGTGGCCCCCGGTGACTTCAACGGCGACGGTAAACCGGACGTGATAGCCAGCGACACCACCGGAGCGTTGTGGCTCTACCCCGGCAACGGCCATGGCGGCTGGTTCCCGCGGGTCCAGATAGGCCAAGGATGGAACAACATGTCGGCCATCACCGCAGCAGGAGACCTGAACCTGGACGGAAACGCAGACCTCGTCACCCGCGATTCAAGAGGCGTACTTTGGCTCTATCCCAGCAACGGGAAAGGCAGCTGGCTCGCCAGGACCGATGTTGGGTCGGGCTGGAACATCATGACCGCCGTGATAGGGCCAGGCGACTTCAACCGAGACGGCTACCCCGACCTTCTGGCCCGCGACGGCAACGGCGGCCTTCGCCTCTACCAAGGGGCGATGACTTATTACAACGGCGGCCCGTGGCCCTACTACTCCGGTCCCACCCAGGTGGGCACGGGCTGGAACGACATGACCGCTATCATCGGGCCCGGCGACTTCAACGGCGACGGCTACGTGGACCTCCTGGCCCGTGACGCCACAGGATTCCTGTGGCTCTACCCGAGCAACGGCCCCGCTGGCTGGCTACCCCGCACCATGGTCGGCTCCGGCTGGAATACCATGAACCTGATCATCTAACCGCCCTAAATTGAACCGGCCACGAACACATCACGTGCCGTCCGCCTCCCCGAAAGAGAATGCTTCGCTTCCAGCCGAAGCCCACGCGTGGAACAGGTTGACCCCATCGCTGGTCCCTTCCCGGTCAACCCCAAGGCACCCCCTGATCCACCGAGTCTCCGGCACGTAACAGGACCACGAAAAACGCCCAAGAGGGAGCTCATCGAGGCAGCACCTCCGTCCGGTAAAGGATCCCTTTACGGGCGGGAGGCCGGCTCCACACGACTACCCTTGAGGCTCGGTCACAGTTGTTTGGTACAGGGCTTTTAAGAATAGGTACCCAAGGTAAATCCAATCGTCTGCTGTCGCTTGCTCGTCGGCAATGCGACTTAGACAGTCGGCGATCGGCACATCCGCAAAGGCTGGCAATAGGTGAGGAACGGAGTGTTCCTCCCACGCCGCGATAACACCACGGCGGCTTCCCGACTTTTCCATGCCAGTCCAGATGTCTCGTCCAGCCTCTGGCACGCGTACGTTGCCGAAGTCTCCCGCTCTGGGCCACGACTCCCAGGCACTGTTCAAAGCCGTTTCGAGTGCGGTCCTTTCGTTGGGCAGTCGTACTACGTTGTAGGCCAGGACACCTAGCGCCAAGCCCTCCGCTATCCGCCTTGTCTGTTGACGCGTTGTCACGGATCCCATTCCTGCTATATTCTCACCCGCCTCCATTGGCAGCGCCGCGGTCGGCTCCATCTGCGGGTGCACAGGGACCCTCCAACTGTCCGGTGGAGGGAAGAGAGGCTTTGTCCACTCTGAATCGCGATCCGGAGACTCGGATGTTGAAGGCCCATTCTCAGGCCAGGTTCTACTGCCACCCATCTTGCGTTGGATCGCTCTGAGGATCCTTATGGTTTCGTCGTCTTGATAGCCGGTGACGATAGACCAGTCCAGCCCAGCCCCAACTGTGCTGCTAGCAAAAGCAATCTCGGTTGACAGCAGGGCCCGGCGCCAGTCAGCTTTTGTTAGGGATCGTCCGGCCCGGATGAACGCAGCAATTCGCTCGCCGTCGGTAATCAAATCAGCAACGACACGAAAGCCCATAGCCAAGGCCATGGCCTCCGTGGGGGCCGCCGGACCGGCCCAGTCGGTCAGGCCCCGCCTCAGTACCTCGCGCTCATCCTCATCGAGGTCGAACTGAACCCTTTCATGCGCATTCACAGCTCATCCTCCATCACTTCGACATACTGCAGCCACAATAGCTCCGTAACAAGTCCGGCACGTGAGTGCGCCTGCACAGCCGGCAGCCACCATGGAACGTCCGGCAAAGGATCCTTCACCGGACGCGAATCCCGAATGGGAGATTGAGCCGTCCGGGTCAGCTTCCCTCAAATATTCAACAACGACTCGTCAAACCAGACATCTTCGTAGCCAGGCGCCAAGAGGAATCGCCACCCCGCGGGCAAAGCGAGATAGGGAACGACTTCAGGACACCAGGTCGTCAGATGCTCGACGTGCAACGGATCGAAGAAGTCATCCGCCGTTCCGAGATCTTCACCCCGCCAGATGAACCAGCCACTCGTCCCAGCAGCGGCTGGATGCCTCAGCCCGTTGAGGGGATGAACATCTGGCGACCGCACGTTCTTGGAGACTCCCACCTTAACGCCCGGCAACGGCGGTGTGGGGACAGCCCCGAACCTGGCGGTCAGCTGCGTCTGGGCGAAAAGGTTCGAATCGTGCATATCTAGCATCTTCGCCTATGAAAGCGCGCATAGCCCTGTCCGGTGAAGGATCCTCAACCGGACATTGCGCTATGACGGCTCATCCTCGGCTCGCGTGAACTGTTCAGAGTTGAGATGCCGGCAGCGCTATGCCCATTGCCGCGAGGCCCCCGCCCATGAGCATGTACATGAATCCCATGCCCTTTATCGTGGGTACGTCGGCGAACGTAAAGCCCTCTGGCCTGATACCGTGGCTCTCTTTATAGATCTTCGACCATGTGCTGGCGGTGCCATTGAGGTCCCGGAACACGTGCAGCCCAAACATGAAAACGAAGACGCCAGACACACTCATGCCGAGGGCAAACCAGTTCACCCGGGTTATCACCAGGAGAACGAAAGTTCCCAGGAAAAAACCGATGAAGCACCTCTGGAAGGTCCTGGCTGGCTGAGGCAGCTCGGTGAATAGCCGTTTGATCGCCCGTAGAGACTTGATGATTTACCTTTCTCGGATTCGTGGCTCTGTCGGATCTGGATTAGCTCTGAGAGTTCGAGTCGCGCACCGGTGGCCTGACTCTACCTTGAGACGTTATGGCCTCGCATCCCGACTGACCGCATCGCCAGATGTCCCAGCAGAGGATCCTTTACCGGACGTAAGAAGGCCTCTGGAACGGTTCTACCTATTGCTGTCCGGGGACCGCCGTTTTTCTTTGAGTGCTGCACGCAGGGTAGCGACGATCAGGATGCCCATTGCTGTTGCGGTGAACCATAGGCCCATTGAACCCTGAACGGCGAGAACTACGGAGACGATCAGGACTGCTACTGCAACGACGAGCAGTCCCCATCGTCCGGCGGTCATCTTTTCCCCAGTTCTGTGGGCTTTTGGATCATGCCATTGTCGAACCAAGCCAGCGGTACATGAGAGCATGCCATGCCGCGAGCCTACCCATTCGGGCACCTCCTGCAAGTCACAGCCGCAGGACGCTCCCCGAAGGGCGTCCTATCAGGGATCCCCTTACGGGACAACAGCAGCGTGTCCTGACTAATCGGAGTGTCACCCGGGTGCGTAAGCGCCAGCGCCGAACGATGATCGTCGTGGGGGGTGAACGTTCGTTCTTGCTGGCTCTTCAACATCCTGAGCGCTGGGGAATCCGCTTCCGCGACCGCCCCAGTTCAGTGTCAGCCACTTTAGTCCCTCGGGCGCATCAACGGCGGGTTCAGGACCGCGCGCGTGGGTTGGCCCGCCGTCGGACGCGCCTCGGGGGCGAGCCTGAACAGTGCAGCCGGGCGCCCGGCGTCGCCTGTTGTCATCCGTCCGGCTTCTTCCAGGAAGCCGGGCGTCCCGGTCGCTTTTCGGTGGAAGTTCCGCGGATCCAGGCGTGTGCCCCACACAGCTTCATAGACGGCCCGGAGTTGGGCGATGGTGAATTCCTCACCGCAGAAGGCCGCACCGAGCGGCGAGTATTCAAGTTTTGCCTTGGCCCTCTCCAGTGCGTCGTCCAGGATACGCGCGTGGTCGAAGGCCAATTCCGGAACCTCAGCAACCGGGTACCACGCGGCCTGTTCGGCGTCGCTGCCCGCCGCCAGCACCGGGAAGTCCGGCGCCAACAGCAGGTGGGCAACGGTCAGGACGTCACCACGGGGGTCGCGCCCCTTCGGGCCATAGCTTCCCAATTGCTCCAAGTGCCCGGGGAGATGTTCGACGCCGGTCTCCTCCGCCAGTTCCCGCCCCGCCGCCTCAAGCAGGTCCTCCCCTGCGAGGACGAAGCCGCCCGGCAGTGCGAGTTTGCCGCGGAAGGGCTCGATGAGACGGGTGATGAGCAGGACGTTCAGCTCGCCATCGCGAACAGTAAGGGCGACGACGTCGACGGTCACCGGGAAGCGCTCAGGCGCCGGATGGGATTCAGGCATGCATCAATCGTAGGTACTTATCGTCATGTTGACAATAATGCCGAGGCCGCTCTACTGTTTAGTTATCGTCAAATTGACGAGAACAAATGAAAGCGAGAACATCATGGCCATCATCAAGCGCTACCCCTGGATCAGCCACTTCCTTGGCAGTCCCACCGGCTATGTCGTCCACCTGCAGAAGGGCGCCGTCAAGCACCAGGGAGTTGGACAGGCATTTTTCTTCCGCCCCGCGAACTCCGTCCTCAGCGAGGTTCCCGTGGACGATCAGGAACTGCCCACCCTCTTCCACGCCATTACCCGCGACCACCAGGACGTCAGCGTTCAGGCCAACGTGACCTACCGCTTCATCGATCCCGTGGCCGTTTCAACCCGCCTGGACTTTGGACTGCAGTCAGCGGGCAAGGCGCCGGCAACCGGACGCGAGCAGGTGTCCACCATCATCGGCCAGCTGTGCCAGAGCCACGCGATAGACCAGATCGCCACCACCACGCTCGCCGAAGCCCTTGAACGCGGCGTCAGCCAACTCCGGCTGGTGCTGACCGACGCACTCCGTGCCGACGCGAGGCTCCAGTCCACCGGCATCGAGATCCTGGCCGTGCAGGTCCTCGCGATTCGCCCGGAGGCCGACGTCGAACGCGCTTTGCAGACGCCGGTTCGTGAGCAGCTTCAAGCCGAAGCGGACCGGGCTGTGTACGAAAGGCGAGCGGTCGCCGTCGAACGTGAACGCACTATCTCCGAAAACGAGATGGCGAGCCAGATCGAACTGGCCGTCCGCCGCGAGAACCTGGTAGCACAGGAAGGCGCCAACGCCCGGCGCGCTGCTGAAGAGAAGGCAGCCGCGGGACTCATCGAGGCCCAAGGATCGGCTGAACGAAAGGGCATCGGAGCTGCCGCCGAGGCCCAGCAAATCCGTCTTGTGGGTGAGGCCGCCGCAGCCCGGGAAGCCGCCACCATGGAGGTTTACCGGGGCATGGAACAAGCCACCCTGCTGGCCCTGGCGCTCAAGGACGCAGCCGGCAGCCTGCCGAACATCGGGAACCTCACCATCACTCCGGACCTGCTCAGCGGAGCCCTGGCCGGACTGTTCAAGGAACCCGCCGCAACCGCCGAAATCACCAAGTAAGGACCCGCCATGGCAACCCCGCGCATCGTCATCGTCCACCGGCGGACCGAACTTCAGGAACTCCTGGACCGCCATGCCACCCGCGGACAGGCCGAATTCTTCCTCAGCACCCGCGGCCGGGGAATCCAGGACGTTCAGGATCGGCATGACCGCCTGACTGACGCACTGGCAACTATCAGGGCCTCGGTACCGTCTGATTGGCGGCAAGCCGAGGTGGAACGCGCAGACCTCAGCCGCTTCCTGCTCACCGCGGAGGACATCATCGCCGTGGTGGGACAAGACGGATTGGTGGCGAATGTGGCCAAGTACCTGAACGGCCAGCCCGTGATCGGCATCGATCCCGAGCCCGGCGCCAACCCTGGCATCCTGGTCCGCCACACACCGGCTGCCGCCGCTGCCTTGCTCAGTGCAGGTGACGTCGGGCGGCTGCACTGCCAGGACCTCACCACCGTGACAGCAACCCTCGACGACGGCCAGCAGCTTTCGGCGCTCAACGAAGTTTTCATCGGGCATGCCTCACACCAATCGGCGAAATACTCCATCACGGCCCCGAGTTTCACCCAGGCGGGCGGACAGACCGAACGGCAATCATCGTCCGGCCTGATCGTGTCCACGGGCACCGGCGCCACCGGCTGGTGCGCCTCCATAGCCCTCGAACGCGGCGGGCGTACCTTGCCGGCACCCACCGATCCCCGGCTCGCGTGGTTTGTCCGCGAAGCCTGGCCCTCACCTGTCACCGGCGCCTCACTGACGGAAGGCGTCCTGGAAGCCGGGGAGGTTCTCCGGATGACCGTAGCGTCCGATCAGCTGGTGGTGTTCGGCGACGGCATGGAAGACGACCGGCTGACGGCGTCGTGGGGACAGGAAGTTGTGGTTCAGCTGGGGCGCACGCCGCTGCGGCTGGTGGTGTGATCCAACCGGCGCCCAGGAGGGTTGATAGGCATAAACTATCGATGCCCTCGCCCGACATTCCAAAGGACCCCAGGCCATGGACACGCGCAAGCTCAAATACTTCCTCGCCGTGGTGGATCACGACGGCTTCAATCGCGCTGCTGAACATCTCCTCATCGCCCAGCCATCGCTGTCCCAAACCATAGCGGGCCTTGAGAAGGAGCTCGGCGTTCCCCTTTTTCACCGCATCGGCAGGCGGGCTGTCCTCAGCGAAGCAGGCAAGGAACTGGTGGGCCCGGCCCGACTCGTGATGCGGGACCTGGACGCGGCGCAGTCCGCCGTTCAATCCCTGCGCGGGATCCGCAGCGGAAAACTGGACATCATCACCATGCCGTCTCCGGGCATAGAGCCCCTGACGTCAATGATTGCCTCCTTCACCCAACTTCACCCGTCGGTTCGGCTGAATGTCGGCGCCGCCTTCACTCCGGAAGAAGTCATTGAATCTGTCCGCAGCGGCAGTCACGAGGTTGGACTTGCCGGTTCATCGACTCCCATCAAGGTCCCCGGCGTCGAGGTCCTGGAGCTCGAGCGGCAACCGCTGATCCTGATCGTCAACCCGCATGCGGATACATTCCCCTCCACCGGCACAGCCATCCAGCGCGAAGAACTGGGCGGACACCGGCTCATCGCTAGTCAGCGCGGATCTCTGATGCGGTGGCTCGTGGACGACGCTTTGGCCCACGGGGTAGAGGTGGAGATCGTGGTGGAGGTGGCGCACCGGACGTCCATCCTGCCGCTGGTGCTGGCGGGCGTCGGGCATGCTGTGATGCCGTCGTCGTGGGCGCCTACAGCTCATAAGGCCGGGCTTCGGACTTTGCTGGTGGAGCCGGTGAATTACCTCGATGTGGCCGTACTCAGCCGGAAGGAGAACCTCACGCCGGCTGCAAAGGCCTTCCTGGAGGTGGCTGCCCACCACACTGAACGTGGCTCCGGAGCAGACAGATAGGCAGTACCTATCAGGCGTATCGAAACTAAGTCTTGGACGCCGCCTACCCCTCCCCCGTGTACTTGAAGAGGAAGAACAGTGTGACCCGCATAACAGGCTCACTGCTAACAAACTCAACGAGGAGGTAGGCATGAGCGCCACCCAGAAATTCAGCATCGCATCGATCCCCGCAGACGGTGTAGGTAAGGAAGTTGTTTCCGCGGGCCGCCGCGTCCTGGCAGCCTTGGCTGAGGACTCCAACGGCAAGTTCGCTTTCGACTGGACCGAGTTCCCCTGGGGCTCGGAGTACTACGCCAAGACCGGGCAGATGATGGACCCCAAGGGCTTGGAGGCCCTCAAGGAATTCGACGCGATCTACTTCGGAGCCGTCGGCTGGGAGAACGTCCCGGACCACATCAGCCTTTGGGGCCTGCGCCTGAACATCACCCAGAACTTTGACCAGTGGGCCAACATCCGCCCGGTCAAATTCCTCCCCGGAGTCCAGTCCCCGCTCCGCAAAGCAGACACCACCGAACTCGACTGGGTGGTTGTGCGCGAGAACAGCGAAGGCGAATACGCCGGACTGGGCGGCCGCAACCTGAGCGGTCGCGGCCCTGGCAACGAGGTGGCACTGCAGACCGCGCTGTTCACGGAGAAAGGTTGCGAGCGCATCATGCGGTTCGCGTTCGATCTCGCCCGGACCCGCACCGTGAAGAAAGTTTCCTCGGTCACCAAATCCAATGCCCAGCAGTACGGCATGGTCCTCTGGGACGAAACCTTCCAGCGCGTCGCCCTGGATTACCCGGACGTGCAGACCGAGAGCGTTCTGGTTGACGCCATGAGCGCCAAGTTCATCCTCAAGCCCGAGGATCTGTCCGTTGTGGTGGCGTCCAATCTGAACGCAGATATCCTCTCGGACCTCGGCTCTGCCCTCGCGGGCAGCCTGGGCCTGGCAGCGAGCGCCAACCTCAATCCGGAGCGCCGTTTCCCGTCCATGTTCGAACCTGTTCACGGATCTGCACCTGACATCGCCGGCCAGGGCATCAGCAACCCGATCGGTGCCATCGCCAGCGCCGCACTCATGCTGGACCACTTCGGCCTGCATGAGGAAGCACGCCGTGTGGAGGCAGCCATCGAAGCGGCCACCGGCTCGGGCCATCTGACCCGCGACGTCGGCGGCACCGCCACCACCGACGACGTCACCGAGGCCATCATCGCGGCACTCGTCACCACTCTCGCGACCGTCTGACCACAGACTTCACGTTCGACGGCGGCCAGCCCGCCGCCGTCGAACGTCACCTTCAGTTTTCCCTCCAGAGACATTCCACAACGAGGTAGGAATCATGGATCACAGCAGCACTGCCGGCGCAGCCGCTTCACGCACTAAGGCGCCAACAAAGACCCGCTGGTACAAACAGCTGTACTTCTGGGTACTGACCGCAATCGTCATCGGCATCCTGGTGGGGTGGCTGGCTCCAGCGGCCGGCATCGCCATGGAACCGATCGGCACCACGTTCGTTGATGCCATGAAGATGCTCATCGGCCCCATCGTATTCCTGACCATCGTGGGTGGCATCGCGAGTGTTGCCGACCTGAAAAAGGTGGGGATGACGGGTCTGAAGGCCCTGACCTACTTCCAGATCGGCACCATTTGCGCCATGGTTTTCGGTCTCGTGGCCATCAACATCTTCCGTCTGGGTGACGGCGTCAACGCGGATGCCAGCACCATCCAGACCTCGGACTCGGCCGCCAAGCTGATCGACGCAGGGCAACACCAGGAATGGTGGCAGTTCCTCACGCACATCATTCCGGAGAGCATGGTCTCGCCCTTCGTTGAAGGCAACATTCTGCAGATCATCTTCATCGCGGTTGTTTTCGGCATCGCCCTCAATGCCATGGGCAAGGTGGGGGCGCCTGTGCTGGATGGTATTCAGCGGCTCACCAGCGTGATGTTCAAGATCCTGGGCTTCATCATGAAAGCCGCCCCGCTGGGCGCATTCGGTGCCATGGCCTACGCCGTGGGCAAGTACGGTGTCTCCTCGCTCACCAGCATGGGTGGACTGATCGCGCTGTTCTACGTCACCTCAATCCTGTTCGTGGTGATTGTCCTTGGCTCCGTCATGGCGTTCCTCAAGCTGAACATCTTCACCATGATCCGACACCTTAAAGAGGAGTACATGCTCATCCTGGGCACCTCCACTGCTGAACCCGCCTTACCTGGGCTGATGCGCAAACTGGAGCACGCCGGGGTGAAGAAGGAAACGGTGGGCCTGGTTGTCCCCACGGGATACAGCTTCAACCTGGACGGCGCCGCCATTTACCTGTCCCTCGCGGCCCTCTACATCGCCCAAGCCACCAACACGGATCTCACCATCGGGCAGCAGCTGGGACTTCTGGCAGTCATGCTGCTGACGTCCAAGGGCGCTGCAGGAGTGGCGGGTGGCGGATTCATTGCTCTTACCGCCACGCTCACCACCCTCGGGACCATTCCCGCGGCCGGCATTATGCTCATCTTCGGCATCGACAAGTTCATGTCTGAATGCCGCGCCCTGGTGAACTTCACCGGCAACGCCGTCGCCACGCTCTTCATTGCCTGGTGGGACCGCACGCTCGACGCTGATCGAGCCCGCCGCGTCTTCCGGGGCGAAGCCGTTGAGCCGATGCCCGCAGAGGACCCTGTCCACGCGGAGGACGTCATCGACATCGACGATGACCTGGCTGAATACGGACACCACGGCCCCAAGCACCCCACCGCCCAGAGCGGCTCACCGGACGAGGGGCCAGCCAGGCACACCTCCCCATCCGACCGCCGCCCCGCCTACTCGGAGACCGTCTGACATGACCACCACCGTTCTTATTGCTCCCGACAAATTCAAGGGCAGCCTGACCGCTGGCCAGGTGGCCGAGGCCCTGGCTGAAGGGCTCCGCTCCGCGGGATCGCACGGCAACGGGACGGTCCACTGCGAGATCCTTCCCCTCGCAGACGGAGGTGACGGCAGTGTGGACGCCGCCATCGCCTCCGGCTTCGGCCGCCACAGCTGCGCCGTTGCTGGTCCCACCGGGCAGCCCGTCCGCGCGACTGTTGCGTTCGACGGCATCACGGCCGTTGTGGAGGTCGCCAACACCTGCGGATTGGCCGTCCTCCCCGGAGCTGTTCTGGAGCCGATGGACGCGACAAGCCGCGGTTTCGGCGAAGCTGTCCTGTTCACGTTGGGGCTTGGGGCATCCCGGGTTGTTTTGGCGTTGGGTGGCAGCTCCAGCACCGACGGCGGCATGGGCATGCTCACCGCTTTGGGCCTGCAGTTCCTCGACCTCTCCGGGCATGTACTGGAGGGCTCCGGCCGCTCGCTGTCCCAGGTTCACTCGGTGACCGGCTCGCTGGTCCCGGAACTTGCCGGCGTCGAACTCATCCTCGCCAGCGATGTCCACAACCCGCTGTGCGGTCCCACTGGCGCGGCTGCCGTTTTCGGCCCGCAGAAGGGGGCCACTTCCGCCGACGTTTCAACGCTCGACGCCGGATTGGCCCACTTTGCCTCGAAGCTCGCCGATTCAGGGGTTCTCCCGGCCGACGCTGTGGATCTGGCTCACCACCCTGGTTCCGGCAGCGCCGGGGGTATCGGCTTCGCGTGCCTGCTGCTCGGCGCGAAGCAGGTTTCCGGCGCGGACTATTTCCTGGACCTCCTGGACTTCGACGTCCGCAAGGAGGCCTGCGATGTGGTTATTACCGGCGAAGGCAGCATCGACGAGCAGACGCTGGCAGGGAAGCTGCCGGCCGCCGTCGCCCGCCGTTCCGGCACCCGGCAAGTCATCGCCGTCGCGGGTCGCTCGCTCCTGGCTCGGGAACAGTGGGCCGGGATGTCCCTGGAGTCGGTGTACGCATTGACTGACTACACAGACAGCGACTCCTCCAAGGACCCAGAGTTGTCAGGCGATTTGCTCCGGCAGATCGGGCGGGAGATTGGGGAGCGTGTGCTGGGGCGGGCCCGGGTCTGAGGCTCAGTAAGTCGTTAATCCATTCGGTGTATTATTGTGGCTGGTCCGCTTTCGCCGTGCGGGCGACTCATCTCCCGACTCACTCCGAGGAGCTTCCGTGAGCCATCCCCACCATGCAACGGAACAAAAAGACCCGGCCTATCACCACCCAGCCCCGGGCCGCGACGCCGCCCGGGCTTGGCTGGTTGGCCTCCTCGCCGGAGCTCTTGGGCTGGCCCCCTGGTGGATCACCGGTGCCAGACTCCCCGTGCAGAACCTGTGGGCGACCCAGGCTATGCCGGATCAGATGCCCCTCGGATTTCTGCCGCTGAGCCAATACGAACTGACAACCATCGTCGCGCTCCTCACTGTGGGCGGCGCAGCAGCCGGTTTCGCCGTTCGCATCTGGTCACCCGCCCGCCGTCGGCTCGTCACCTGGTGTGCAATAGGCGGCGTTTTCAGTGTCCAGCTCCTCGCCACGGCCCAGTCATTCTTGGTACTGAACCAGGGCCTCGCCCCCGGGAGTACGTCCGGCCTCTACTTCGGTGGGCTTTTGGCCGGCGTCATCGCTTCCATGATTGCAGCGCTGGTCGCCTTGGTGCTGATCGCTTCCAGGTCAACGGTCGCGACCACTATCGGATGTGGGCTCATGGCGGTCCCTCTCACATCCTGGGCCGTCGAATGGGTAGTCGGCGTGGTGGGATACATCAACGTACCCACTGCCGTGCCGACAATTGCCCGATGGGTGCCCGCGGTCCTGGTGGGCTGTGCCCTGGCGTGGTGCGGACTCCGGCCTGCCCGACGAATAGTGGCTTGGGTTCTCAACCTTGCGTTCCTGTGGGCGATTCCGGCCCTGTTCATATCCGTGCAGTACGTCCTGGGGACCCGGGTACTGGCCGGGGACCTCCAGGAGATGCTGCTGATGAGCAGGCAAATCCTCGCAGCAACGCTCGGCCCGGATGGAGGGGCTTTGCCCACCCTAGTGGTGGCATTGGCCATCGGCCTGGTGGGAGTTGGAGCGCATGCCCTCGCCTCACGCAGGGGCTTGGAGGGAGGTCCACGGGCAATCCCGGACTAACGGGCCGGAACGTCAAAAACAGATAGTGTTATCTCGGCTGGCAACCGCCCGGCTTTCAAAAGTAAGACCCGATGGGGGAATAGAGTGAAAAAGTTTGCGCTGCAGAGCGTCGGTATTTCGGCAATGGTAATGATGGCATTGACCGCTTGCGGCGGATCAACCGGGTCCACAGATGCCGCTTCGCCGGAAGCTACGGCGTCGCCCTCGCCAACAGCCGCCAAGCAATACACCAACGACGAACTGGTTGAGTTGGTCAAGCAGATCAAGCCCAAGTCCGGCAAGGAATTGACCGTCGCTTCCAGCGAAGAACTCGCCCAAGAGAATCCCATGAAGGCACTCATGAGCATGTTCACCATCGAACCAGCCGAGTGCAAGGACCTTGCAACTCTGGGAGGCAGTGAGACCCTCGCCGGTTCAACCACGGCTGCCGGCGCCGACTTGGACGCTGCATCGAGCGTAATGACCATGGTGACCCTGACGTCCGGGCTCGATAAGCAGAAGCTCCAGGACAGCATCGACAAGAACGGTGTCCAGGCCGAGAAGTGCGCGACGATGACTCTGTCCATGTCCGGTCAATCCATGAACGTCGCCACTGAAAAGTTCGACGGCATCAACACGGTCCCCGGTACTGTGGCCTACAAAACGGAAATGTCTACGGCCAGCGGTTCGGCACAAACCACCTACATGGCCTACGCCATCAAGGATGGGGTACTGATTTCCGCCACGGCATCCGGCAAGGGCGCTGAAGCCAACGGTGTAGCCACGGCAGGAGACCTCATGGAGCAGGCCGCCGCACTGATTAAATAGCAGTCCAGCACGCTCAAGGCCGCGACCCCCGCTGGGGGTCGCGGCCTTCTCTGTCTCCCTTTCTGGGCGGTGCTGCTATGCCGTGTAGTGAAGGCTGGTCAGAAGCGAGCGGAGATTGCTGTACTGCTCGGATTCCATCCAGCTGGCCGCGCTTTCCGGGGACATGGTGACGTCGATGTGGGCCATTGCTTGGGCTACACCGTTGCCCATGATGAGGAAGCTATTGGCCGAGTGGCTCTCTGGGCCTTCGGTCATGAAGGTTTCGGTCACGACGCCCATGAAGTAACGGGTGGTGGACGGATCGAAGGGGTAGTCGTCCTTGAACATGGCGAAGTACGAGGCACCATCCCGGCTGTCGAATGATGCGAGCTTCTGGGAGTCCAGGATGGTCCGGTTCACCGGGCCTGCGATGTTGCCTCCGGTAGCACCACTGGTGATGCGGGCAACGTTGTCCCCGGCCGCGTTGTAAATGTTGGCGATGAGCGAGTTCTCTTTGCCTCCCGGAAGATCAGCCAGCTCGTTGTAGTCGCCCTGCTCGATCTCCGCGCTCCAACCCGCCGGCAGTTCAAACGAAATATGCCCATCCGGGAATGTATAGCTGCCGGTCTGCGGAGTTGCCGGAAGCAGTGGTGCAACCGGGGTTACCACAGGTGCAAGGGACGGAGTGGTGGCCACCGGAGCCGGCGCCGCAGGTTTGGCCGCCATGGTGGGAGTTGTCGTGGTGGGAGTTGTCGGCACAGGAACGGGCGCCGGGCTCACAGGCGTGGCGATAACCGGAGCGGCCTGTGTTGGTGCCGGCACGGAGATCCGGACAGGCTCACTGACACCAGCCGGGGCACCGGCCCCTGTTGAGGGGAGGATTTCTTCCACCGGTTCGGCAGACGGCTGGGAGGAGGTCAGGAATTCCTCCGATGCCACAGACGTGATCGAAGTACCGGCATCCGGTCCTGTCGGTGAGCAAGCGGTGAGAGTGAGCGAGAGCGCGAGCACAGCGAGAGTTACATACTTTGCGTGATTGGACCGGTGGTACGTCATGGTCTGGGTTCCTTCCCCCTTGGATGGTCGAGCAGAACAGCTGCTCGACTATGTAGTTTCCGGGACAGGACCATTGATTACAGCGGGAACAAAAAACTTTTCCAAAGAGCGGGATTATCTGCTCCTTACCCTTCACATTTCAACCGTTGTCCCTCGTTGAGCCGCGGGGTAGGGTGACCGGACCGTCCACCCACATCACCGTCTGGAACAACTCTGGGAGAAACCATGACACATGTGAGACGTCAGTTGGCTGCTGTCACGGCAGCCTTGGCACTAACCGCAACAAGCGGCGCGATGGCCAGTCCGGCCTTCGCCGATCCCCGTGAAACCGAGAAGAACGCCACGGCCACCGGCTACGGAGGTGCCGTGAGTACCGTGGATCCCGAGGCCTCGGCCGCTGCCATCGAGGTCCTGAAGAAGGGTGGCAATGCAGCAGACGCCGCAGTCGCAGCCGCAGCAACCCTGGGTGTCACCGAGCCTTACAGCGCCGGCATTGGCGGCGGCGGCTACTTCGTTTTCTATGACGCCAAGACCAAACAAGTGGGCACCATCGACGGGCGTGAAACCGCTCCGGCGGGCATTCCGAACGATGCGTTCATCAACCCCGCCACCAACAAGCCGTACAACTTCACGCCCGACCTTGTGACCAGTGGTGTCTCAGTGGGTGTCCCCGGTACGCCGGCCACGTGGGAGCGCGCGCTGGAGCGCTGGGGGACGTTGGACTTGGGTGAGGCGCTGAAGCCCGCCATCAAGGTGGCCAACCGCGGCTTCGTGGTGGACCAGACCTTCCGCCAGCAAACCTTGGACAACGAGGTCCGTTTCGATGCCTTTACCTCCACCAGGGACCTGTTCCTTCCCGGTGGTGACGCTCCCGCCGTCGGAAGTGTCTTCAAGAACCACGACCTCGCGGCGACGTATCGGCTCCTGGCCAAGGAGGGCACCGACGCCTTCTATGGCGGCGCCTTGGCGGAGGAAATCGCCAAGACCGTGCAGGCTCCGCCGGAGACCAAGGAAACTAAACTTCCTGTCCCGGTGGGGTTCATGACCACCGAGGACCTAGCCAATTACAAAGTCCTGGACCAGGACGCCACCAAAGTGGAGTACCGGGGCTACGACGTTTACGGCATGGCTCCTTCCAGCAGTGGCGGAACCACGGTAGGCGAAGCGCTGAACATCCTGGAAAACTACGATCTCAAGGGCATGAAACCGGTGGATGCCCTGCACCATTACTTCGAGGCGAGCTCGCTTGCCTTCGCGGACCGCGGCGCGTACGTGGGCGATCCCGCCTTCGTCAATGTGCCCACCAATACGCTGCTGGACCCCGTCTTCGCGAAGGAACGGTCCTGCGACATTAGCCCGACGGCGGCAGCCGCCAAGCCTGTAGCCCCCGGCAACATCCAAACGTACGACGGCGCGTGCCCGGCCGCCGCGGCACCGCTCGCCAATGAATCGGACACCGAGAACATATCCACAACGAACCTGACTGTTGCGGACAAGTGGGGAAACGTTGTGGAGTACACGCTCACGATCGAGCAGACCGGCGGTTCGGGAATTGTTGTTCCGGGGAGGGGCTTCCTGCTGAACAACGAGCTAACGGATTTCAGCACGGTCTACGACCCGAAGGATCCCAACAGGATCGAACCCAACAAGCGCCCGCGTTCGTCGATGTCGCCGACCATCATTTTGAAGGATCAGAAGCCGTTCCTTGCCTTGGGCTCCCCCGGCGGTTCCACCATCATCACCACGGTGCTGCAGACCATCCTGAACCGCATTGATATGGGGATGACAGTGTCCCAGGCCCTCGCTGCGCCGCGAGCTGCGCCCCGGAATGGTGCCACTGTCAGTTCCGAGCCCGCCTTCATTGAAGCCTATGGACCGGCGTTGGAGTCGCTGGGGCATGACCTGGTTCCGGCCGGGGACGCGTTCACCTCGGCTGCAGAGATTGGTGCCGCAACGGCGATCGAATTCGGGAGCGACGGAAAGTTGACCGCGGCCGCAGAGCCCACCAGACGGGGCGGTGGGTCTGCAATTGTGGTCAAACCGGTCAAACCTGGCAGGTAAGCGGGCGTCAGTAGCCAGGTAAGAGGCCGCGAACCGTCGCTTGCAGCTTGGCCAGTCCAGCATCTTGCTGGGTGCTGACTGCGAACTTGAGCAGCCCCCGGCAGGCCAGCCCCGCGTCCGTCAGCTCACCACTCATCAGGAAATCAAACAGTTCGTCACTCGGAAGGAGACGCACAAAGCCCGCCTCGGAGACGTCCCACGATGGGTCGCCAACCAGGCGGGCTTCTGCTGCGATGGCCAAGTGCTTACGCCGGGAGGAGTTGGCGGACCACCACTCGGATCCTGCGTAGTAGACAGCTGACGATTCGTAGCCTGTTTCCTCTTCCAGCTCGCGTTGGGCTGCAGCTCCGGGGGCTTCACCGGATTTCACGTACCCGCCAGGCAGTTCCAGCAACGTCCTTCCCGGCCCTACGCGAAACTGCTCAAACAGGACGACGTCCGAGCCGCCCTCTGTGAAGGCCAGGACTGCGGCCGAGTCAGGGCCGGCAATCACGTCCCATTCGGAGACAGAGCCATCGGCTTCCAGATACGTGTCCCTATTAACGGTGACAAAGCCCTTGTAGGCCCGGGTACTCCACAGTTTGCGCCACAATTCGTCCGGCTCGGTCAAGATGGGCGGTTGTTCTTGAGCTCCCGGCTGTATCTCCACACCATGACCAACGATGCAGCCGCGACGATGATTCCAGAGACCATGGACCATGGAGATTGGCCTGAAGATGAGATGAAGATTGAGACGGCATAGGCGGCCAGCACCAAGGCCAGCAACAGCCATACCAGTGGTTTGCGATTCACGAATGTATTCCTTAATGAGATGGATGAACTGTCAGGCCAGATCGCGCTTCAGGAAAGCTCCGAAAGCTACTGCTGTGATTACTAGAAGCCAGCCCACAGCGCCCATGAAAGAGCCCAAGGCCGGTATGTTGACAGCTGTTTGGTTTGCCCAGTCGCTGGCCAGGACTGGGAAGTACTGAAGCTGCGGCCCCATCAGCATTCCGGGAAGCAGCAGGCTAAGGGGCACGGCGAAGAGGCTCACCAGGTGATTGCGGATGAGGGATCCGGACAGGAAGCCCCAGCCTGCTCCCATCCAGGCGAGGCCGGCGAAGGCCAGGATAGTGGGCGGGCGCACGTGCCATTCCTCATCCAGCACCTGCACGGCAAGGCCAAATATCAGGCCCATGAAGAGACCGCTGAGGAACCCCGTCAGAGTTGTGGCGATTGCCCGGGCGAGGAACGCCGGGCATCGCTGGAACAGCAAGACCCGCCGTCTGAAGCCTCCGGTGCGGTAGTCCGCAGTAAATGCGAACGAACCCACCACTGCGGACCCCGTCAGCGTGAGCGTCAAAGCGGCTTCGAGCAAGGGACCCTGGAGCCCTGCCAGCGAGACCCCATCCTCAAGACAGGCAGCAAGGAGCAGCAGGGCAATGAAGCCCAGAACCAGGATGATTCCCAGTGCCCACCCCTTCCACAGCCATGGGCGCCGCAGTTCAGACAGGAAAGCCGGCACCACGCTAAAGCTCCTTTCCGCGGAGGGACCACACTGCACCGCAGCCTGCTGCGAGCAGCCAACCAAGAGACACGAACACAGCCGGTGCAGGGTCAAGAAGGCCCTCGAATGGCACGGATGAGATGCCAGCCAACGCGCCGGACGGAAGCCATCGGGCCAGGTCGGGAGCGTTCACCATCAAGGGCAGTTCGACGGCGAGCGGAATCACCAAAGTGAGGATCGTCGTCGCGTAGTAGTGCTGAAATACCCAGCCGAGCGAGCAACCCCAAAGTGAAGCGAGAACCGAAGCCAGTAGCACCCCTGGCAATCTTCCAAGAGATTCGGGTGCCAGGAGCTGCCAGGCCACGTCCGGTGGCAGCGATAATGCGATGCTCGCGCCCCACACCCCGATTCCTGTGATGACAGTTCCAAGTCCCACAAGCAGCGCGGCAATGTATTTACTGACCATCACAGTGGCCATGCCGGACGTCACTACACTGCGCCGAAGCGTCCCGTAATACGCTTCCCTGGTTACCAAGTAGCTCCCTGCAAATGCTGCCACCGGTGCGATGCTCGCTGAGAGCGACCAAAAGATGCGGATGTTGTCCGCCGCCGTCAGAACGCCAGGGTCATGGGGCCATCCCAGGAAGTTGGCCACGAACCAGGGAACCACCGCGCTGAATGCCACGATGCCCAGAGTGGAGTACCCGCTGACGTACCTGAGGAGCTCGGAACGGACTCCACCTGTCACTTCCTCCAGGGCGCCTCTGGTTACTGTGTGCCAGCCAGGATTCTTCACTGGGCGCCCGCCAGGATCTTGAAGTAGGCGGCTTCAAGGCTGCCACCACCATGCGCTTTGGCCTCAGCGAGGGTTCCGCGGAACAGGACCTTTTGCTTGAGGATGACAACCTGGTCAGCCACCTGCTCCAGTTCCATCAGTTGGTGACTTGAAACCAGGGCGCTCCCACCAGCAACGGCAAACTCGCGCAGGAAGCGTCGCAGCCACTGGATGCCTTCCGGGTCCAGGCCATTGGCTGGCTCGTCAAGGACAAGCAACTGGGGATTCCCCACCAGCGCAGAGGCAATCCCCAGCCGTTGCCGCATGCCCAGCGAGTAGTCCCGGACCTTCTTGTTTGCTTCGCGCGCAAGATCCACCTGCACCAGCACCCGGTCCACGTTCTCCCGGTGGACCCCGGCAGCGAGTTGATGGATCTGCAAGTGCCGGCGTCCCGTCAGCCCGGGTTCAATGTCCATTCCGTCCAGGTTCACCCCCACCTTTCTGGACGGCCTCCTAAGGGACCGGTAGTCGACACCAAAAACCGATGCTCGGCCGGACGTCGCTTCCACCAGACCCGTAAGACCGGCGAGCGCAGTGCTCTTCCCGGCACCGTTGGGGCCGATCAGTCCCACCACCCGGCCCGCAGGCACGTCAAAGGTCAGCTCTTCGACGGCAAAATAGGCACCCCTCTTCTTGCTGAACCGCTCAAAGCTGGCGTGAATAGTCATGGCTGCCCTTTCGTGGAATCTGTGGATTGCCCGGCCTGACCCGGCCATAGGGGTGACGTGGTGATCGACGTCCAGAGCCACTCCCCCAGGCTTGTCTGGTGCTTACTGGCCACTTCCGCCCGCCCGGAGGACGAGAGATTTGTCCCTGATTCGAGCTCTGCAACGAAGGCAACGGACGGCAGGTTGTCACCCGCCAGCGCCACGGGGACCAGAGTGTCCAGGGGCGCCATGGAGTTCGACGGCGGCTGGCCAGTGATGGTGGCCCGGCCCAGATTCTCGTGAATGATCATTCCCTGCGACTGCAACGTGACGTGATCGCCGGATGACAGGGTCCCGTTGGAGCCCTGGACCGGCGTCACGATCTTCAATTGACCGCTCTGATAGGTGTAGCCAGCCACCGTCACCGGCTTCACGGGAATGACGGCCAAGAGCGCTGCGGCGGCCACCACCCCAAGTGACACCACAAGGGCTCGCCGCCAGAGTGGACTTCCATTTACTGCGGCCGCCCGAAAGAACCGGAGCACTCCCCGGCATGCCAACACCATCAGCAGGCAAAGGACAGCGAGGACAATGAGATGCTCTGCATAGCCCAGCTGCAGAAAGATGGGCAAGAGCCGCTGGAACCCGACCACCATGAAGGCAATTCCGGCAACAAAGCTGGCCAGCCCAAACCACGGAAGAAAGCCGGTGCTGCGGAAAGTGCTTTGGGTTCCGAGAAGCCGGAAGCTGACCACCTCTGACAGTGCCTCCAGCGATTTCTTCCGGAGGTGGGGAATGTCCATGGCAGACATGAGAGCCACGTAGCCATCCAATTTGATGAAGGGGAACAGGTTAAGCACTGCCACGGCATAGCAAATAACCGCATAGAGGACAGCGGCGTCCTTCACCGATGACTCCGGAAGCAGCGCTTGGGCAGCGAAAACCAGACTCCCAAGGCCAACGTGCACCAACGGTCCTGCGAGGGCCACCAGCACCCGTTGCTTTCTGGAGCCCAGCCGCCACCCATCCGTCACATCGCAGAAGAAGGCGGGAGAAAGGTAGAACAGCATGATTCCCACACGGCGGGGTGTGCCGCCAAAGTAAGTGAGCGCCATGCCGTGACCAAGTTCGTGGAGGAGCGTGGATACGAACATCGCCGCCACCACATACAGGTACGCCTCCACTGACAGGGGCGTTGAGAGGACCCGCCACATACTGGGACCGGCAATGACCGCCCCCACCAATCCGCCGAGCAGAAGCAACAGAGCCACGGCAGCCGTGGCGGGCCGGGCCATGGCCGCAACCAGGGGCCGGAGGAATTGCAGGATCGGAGCGGGGTTGAACAGTGTGAACTGCACCGTCAAGGGCGCCCTGAACTGAACCCGGCGCATCCTGGTTGGCCGCGCACCGGCGTCGAATATTCCGGTGTGCGCCAACTGACGGACGATCCCCATGATGTCCTGTGCCGTCCATGGCGATCCGAGGATGTGGGCGACCTGGACGGGATCCTTCTGCCCGTCAACCGTTGTAAGGACACTCGCGACGTCGGCGGAGACCCGTGCTTTCGGCACACCGTTGACGGCAACAATCCACGGACCGCCGTCCTTCAGGGGCTGGTCGATGGACGCCGACGGAGAAAGCTGCACGGGCCAAGCCGCCGCCGTGGCGTTGGTGGATACGGAACCTCTGACCCTGCTCATATCAAGGGATGCGGCGTGGAAGAGTGACCCGGGAGGAAGGCGCCTTTGGTCTCGTCCATTGTCAGAGGAATGGTGCCCGGACAGATCGCCTTGCCGGCAACCCACCCCATGTCCCGAATGGCCGGAGGAAGCCTGTGGGTGAGGCTCACCCAGTGTGTGTGGATGTCCCTTGCCGCCAGATACTCCACCAGGCCGTCTACGTCGCGGGGCATTTGAACGTCGGGAAACTCCGCGTCACGGAAGGAACGCACCCACTCGCGCAGCCCGGCAATCGCTGGCGTGGTGGTCCAGAAGTCCGCGCGGGAATCGTCGTCCGTCACAGCCGAGCCAGCCGACTCGGACGGTGTGCGGGAAAGGAATAGTTCACGGATCTGGAGGCCTTCCTGAAGAGCTCCCAGCAACGCGGATACCGGGTTGCTGGCCGCTTTGAGGCCTACCGCCCCGAAGTGGGTGTCATGGGCGATCACGCACACAGCTGTCACCAGCGGGCTTCCAGCAGGGGGAATGAAGCCCAAAACAGGATCGACGCCGGCAGCCTTGGCCGTTTCAAGGAGCAGGCAAAGGCTCTGCGCCTCCGACGTTGCCCGCAAAGGTACAGGAAGGGCAGTCGCGTCGAAACGATGCAGCGGTGTCTGTTGGCGCCAGGCTGACAGGAACGCGTCCCGCTCCAAAACTTCCGCGATGCCTGCGGCCTGGGCAAAGCTCTCAGTGGGCCCGGAGGCCGCACCATTCGGTGACGGATCGAAGAAGGCGTCCCATGGTTTCGGTTCTGCGCGGCCGGGACAGTAGTCCACCACAGGCGCCGGTATGTGGGAAACCTTCCCCGTCAGCAGGTTCGTGGCCCTGTACCAAGGAAATTCGTAGGCGAGCGCCGATCCCCGTCCCAGCCCTGCCGTGGCAAAGTCGATCCTTTTGTCCAAACTCTCCGCACGGGCAAGAAGGTGCTGGGAATCAGCGGGCACCGGAGCCAACGCAAACCGTTCCACGGCTTCCCCCGCACCCCGTGTGATGGAGGCGCGCTTCTTGACGTCAAAGGCCCCGACGGCGGAGGCGAACCCGGGCTGCGGGACCTGTCCATGTGCCAGCAAGCCAACCGTTCGCCATAATCCAACCTCGTTGGGTAGATAGACAGAAGATTCGGACACCAGGCCCAGCGAGGGATCGAGTGTTCGCACAGGATCGAGGCTCATGCCGCGCACACCCACAGCTCAACGTCGTTCAGGCCAGGGGTTTGGGTGGCGATGCGGACCGGACGGCGTTCCAGGATGGTGAGGCCCTCGGTTTTGATTTCCTCTTCAATGAGGCTGTTGCTAACAAAAGCGATGTCACTGCTGTACGCCGAGGACCGGTATGTGCCTCCTTCGCCGAAGCTGACGTGGATCATGGTAACGTGCCGGGCACCGTTCGCGGGGTCGCGGCTTTCGGTGGTGATCAGGAACGAGTCTTCACCGAACGCCGCTACTGAGGTGCCGCCGTCGTCGTCGTGCGCCTGGTGGCTGTCTGCGTTGAGGACCGTCAGGAGGAACTGGCCGCCGGGCGCCAAGCAGCCGCGCACCTTGCGGAACAGGTCCCGTCTGCCCTTCGGATCAAGGAGGGTAATGGAACTGGCACCGAGAACCACGCAACCGTATCCGCCGTCGAGCTCGAAGCTGGCCATGTCAGCCTCCATCAACTCCACCGAAGCGCCGCGGGGGTTGAAGGCTTTGCTTGCCACCTTCACTTTGAGCAGCGCGAGCATTTCAGGCGACGAGTCCACCGCTGTGAGGGGACGTCCCAGGGCAAGGAGGGGACGCGTGATCCGACCGGATCCAGCGGCCAGTTCCAGGATGGGTCCGGCAGTTTTGCGGGCCGCTGTCAGGATCTCGGGTAGTTCAGTGAGATCGTTGGCGGTGACTTGGTCGTAGAGGCGGGAGCCTGAAACGCTGTAGAGATCCTCGGGTGGATCTACGTGGCCCAGCACCCGCAGAATGGCGTCGGCGGTCTTATCGGTTGCAGTATTCATCAGCTCGTGTTCTCCGGGAGATTGATTGGGTTCCGGGGGTACACGCGGGTGGCGGTGGACTGTGGCACCACCCGCGTGCACTGGCTAAGTGGCGGCGATTCCGACGACGATGCCAGCGATGATGATGACGTCACCAACCCGGATGTACCACGGTGTATCGTCCGGGGTGTCGAGGTTCTCCAGCTCTTCGATGGACAGCTGCAGGTTCGAGTTTGCGATCATTGGTTCCTCCTTTCTTTGCTGTTGTTTGGACGGTGTATTTTGACGGCGGGCGTGGACAGCCCTTACGTGATGCTGACGGCGATGATGCCGATTGCGACTCCCTGGGAGACCCCGATGAACCAGTTCTGGAAATCCGGGGTGTCCATCGACTCGATCTCCTGGATGGAGATATTGAGCTGATTTTGCATGCGCTTTTCACCTCCCTTCACTGCTTCTTGAGTGGCGGCAACGCTGACGGTCAGGTGATGGCGACGGCGATGCCCACCAATGCCAGGCCTGCTGAAATGCCCTTGATTCGTTCGTCCCAGTCGTCCGGGACATCCATGGGCTCCAGCTCCTGAATGTGGAGGTCCAGGCTCTTGAGTGCGATGTTGCTGTTCATGTGCTCACCTCCTCTCCCCTGCCGAGTAGTTCGCCCGTTGGGCTTGGCAAGATGGGTTGTCCTCCCGCGGCGGCGTTGAGGACGTGGTGGATTTGTGCCGCGTCAATGCCCCGGAGCATGGGAAGCACCCCGCCCCAGTTGCTGACGGCGGCGGCAGTGGTCCGCACCACCGTTTCCTCGCTGATCGTCTGGAGCCCGGCAATGCCCCACCGCCACATCAGCTCGGTGACGCCCAGAACCGGGTTGGGGTCAAGATCAGGATCCGCATGTGTCACCGCGGACCAGAGACTGTGGAGGCGTTCGCGATCACCCCAACCGGTGGAGCCATTCTCAATCTCCTGCCAGATGGGACCGATCAACGATACCGTTGCGGCCATCTTCCGCTCGCCAGTGATGTAGGCGAGCTCGTTCGCCACATACCAGTGCTTAGCCCCGTAAGGGTTGCGGCCCATCAGTGCCCAGCCGGTATGTGTCTCCATGCTGAGCCGGGCGGCGGCCAGCCTCAGCTCAGGTGAATCATCGCGCGTGAGTCGTTGCCCCAAGCGGACCATCCGCTGGATGAGGACGTGACCATCGTCGTCGAAAATGCTGCTACCGCTGCCAATCATGGTGCCCGCCACTCTGAGCAGCGCCTCAAGCAGGCCTTCGAAAAGCAGCTGCCTGGGCAGCGTGGCGAGGTGTCCGGCGTCAAGCATCGCTGTGTCGCCTGCCAGGTGACGCGAGACAATCAGGCGGCGTCCGACGGCGGTGTCCAGGCACGCTACACCGCTGACTTCAGCGCCGGTCCCCACGGTGGACGGCAGGAGAATGGTTTTGGGCCGTTCTTTCGGGCTCGTAATGGGCGGCAGGACCAACAGGCCTGAGCGCTTGGCATGGCGCTCCACGAAGATGGCCAGGCTTGGGTCAGCTGTGAAAAGAACTGCGAGCTTTACCGCGTCCAGTACTGAGCCGCCTCCAAGAGCGGCAACGGTCTGAAGCCCGTTCTCACGGATGAAACTGCCCACCTTCCGGAGGATTTCCACCGTGACAGGTCCGGCCTTCAACTCCAGGACCGGCCCTCCCCTTAGGTCGCCCGCCAGCAGTTGCACACCGTGATCCATGAGGTGGCTGTCCACGACCACGCCGGTTCGTCCCCGGGTCACGTCGCCAATGTATTTGCCCGCTGTTCCGGCACTGACAATGATGCAGCGGGTCTTCCAGTTGTGGTCGGCAATCATGCGAACACCCCGTCACGTTCTGCTGCAGCCAGACCGGATGTGATCGCAGTGCTCAGTTCGTCGAAGTTCTCCTCGGTATAGATGAGCGCTGGCAGGAGTTGGATTCGTCCGGGGCCCGGCTGCACCATTGCTCCGGCCTGATGGATCCGCCGAACCACCGCAAGGACCTGGTGTGAAGGGAGAGTCGTGCCGTTGCTGGACAGAAGTTTGATTCCCCGCATACAGCCACGGCCTGTGGAATTTCCTACTCCGCGGGTCCCTTGAAGCTCCTCGATGAGCGTGCTCAAACCCACCGCCACTTGCTTGGTCAGGGTGTTGTGGTCCAGCCGTTCCATCTCTTCGATGGTGCTGAGGATGGCGGCGCACGTCACCGGGGTTCCTGCCTGCGTTTCCCCGTGAACGAAGACGGACTCGTGTTGGTCGAAAGCGTCGGTCACCCGCTGCGCAATCAGCAGAGCCGCGCATGCGCTGGTGCCGTTGGTCAGTCCCTTGGACGTAACGATGACGTCCGGCTGTCGGGTCCATTCGTCAGACGCAAACCAGCCATTCACCCTGCCGAATCCAGTGGCAACCTCGTCGGCCACCAAGAGGAAGCCGTGCTGATCGCGGTGCTTGATGACAGCTTCAATGAAGGCATCCGGCACCACGTCCGCGCCCGAGCCCAGAACGGGTTCCACCACCACCGCTGCGATCCTGTGACCCTCGCGTTCCATGAGCTGGGTGAGTTCTGCGCCGTCGTCAAAGCTGACATGCCGGATATTGCGCTGGTCAACGCCATACATGGCCTGACCCAATTCGTCTCCGCTCAGGGCTTGGCTTCCATATGTGAGCCCGTGGTAACTGCCCTTCAGGCCAACCACCAGCTTCCGTTCGGGCTGCCCGTTCAGGACGAAGTACTGGCGTGCCAGCTTCATTGCAGCATCGTTAGCTGCGCCTCCGGAGGTGGAGAAAACCACGCGCTGGAAGGAGTGCGATGGAAGGCTCAACAGTGCCCGGGAGGCTGCGATGGCTTGGCGATGGGCCGTGCGGAAAAGAGGAAGGTAGGACGCCCTACGCAGCTCCGCGGCCATGGCATCTGCGATGTGATGGTTTCCGAAGCCAAGGTTGGCGTTCCACAGGCCGCTCTTTGCACAAATCCGCTGCTGACCGTCGTCGAAAGCGACGTGAACGCCATTGGCGCTGATCGCCGTGTGACTCGACGCTGTGAAGTCGTGCTGGGTGACCAGGGGTACCCAGAGTGGAAGCTGCGTCCTGGGGGTGGGCAGGATCGGGACAACGGTCATCAGCGTGCACCGATGATGTCGATACCGAGCTGTTCAAACCGCGCCATCACGGCGCGTATAGATTCCTCGGCTAGCGCGACGGAGACTTTGAGGGCCGGGGCGGCCGCAATGGCAGCTATTTTGACGTCACGGAGGTTGGAAACCGCCTCGATCAGGGCGGCGGCATCCGGGCCGATCTTGAACAGCCGGCCTGTCTTGGTGTCCAGGAGGGTAAGTTCATCTCCTCGTTTGAGGATGAACGGAGCATCCGCCGACGGCAGGCCGTCACTGAGGGCCGCGCCGTAAAGGCTGGTTCCGAAACCGAGCAAGGTGGTGGTGGCACGGTCCTCGCGGGGAATGAACTTCCACGTGTCCAAAGCGGCCACGTATCGGGGGATCCAAGGTTTTGCGGCCAGTGATTCGTAGATGTCCCAGGGGTAGTAGACCGAGGCAACAGCGGACTCGGGCCGGAGGGTGACTGACCTGAGACGCAAGTCAGGCAGCACGTCACCCACCCTGCCGATCTTGGTTCCATAAGGTCCGCTGAGGATGGATCCGTCAAAGGTGATGTGGAGCCGGGTCAATACGAGGTTGTCCGTCAGGACCCCTGCCAGAAGCCCACGCTCAGCAAACACCGCGTTGACCTCGGTGAGCTGCTGTACAAAGTGCCCCGAGCGGCAGGCTTCCTCGGCGTCATCAAAGAACGCTTGCCAGTCCTCTTTGGTGGTAACTCTGACAACTGTTACCCCCACCAGGTTGACGAATGCTATGGCTACGTAGTCCTGGATCTCCAGGCTGAGGGAGCCGTCCACAAGGAGTTCTTCTCCGGCAGCATCGAATGCTCCCGAAACCGGGACGATGTCTCCGTCGGTGGTGTCCCCGTTGAGGACCAGGATGGAGGAGTCCTCGCCGGCAAGCGTCTTCGCGTAGTCCGTGTGCTCAGGATTCTCGACAAAAATCACGTGGTCCCGGATTCGTCCGGGGATGCCGGTGATCCATTGATCCACGGCGGCGGCAATGCTCTGTTGCTGACTCAGCTTCAATGACCCAACCCCCATTAGTTGTTCACGTTTCTCCGGAGCGGGCCCGGAGGTTTCCGGGTGCTCGTTCTGAGAAGGACACTATGGGCGGGTAAGCGGGCCACAGGCGGGAAAAATGAAACTAGGTGGCGAATGCGCCGAAATTAGGGGTGATTTGGAGAAATCTAGGTGCTGGTATGGGATGCCTAGGTGTTGCGCTTGGACCTCTTATTTTGCGTCCTCGAGCCAGGAGCGAGGTTGGTCATCAATTCCATTGGCTTGCCACGAAAGCACCCCAAACGCCCGTTAGCATGCCTCTATGGAATCCTTCACCTGGGCAAACACCTCCACTGATCATCCGGAGAAAACCAAAGTCGCTGTTCTGCTTCCCGGTTCCGGATATCCAGTGGAGGGTCCAGTCCTCTTCTGGATTGGTGAAATGCTCGGATCCCTCGGCTGGCATGTTCAGGCTGTCCGGTGGACTCCTGACGATTCGCCGGGTGCAGCCCCTCATGAATTTGCGGCCAATGCCGCGGAGCAGGCTTTTGCTGAAGTACCCGACGCCGATCAGCGGCTGATCGTCGCCAAGTCGTTCAGCACCTTGTGCATTCCTTGGGCCGAAAAAGCTCGCATCCCTGGGATCTGGCTGACACCCTTGCTCACAGATGGGAGCGTGCGAATCACCATCGATGCATCGTCTAAAGACGATCTGTTTATCGGCGGTTCATTGGACGGGCTCTGGGACGGAGGCCGCAAAACTGAGAGTGCAGGCACGTTCTTTGAGGTGCCAGGAGCCGACCACTCTTTGCAGATCTCGAACGATTGGAGGGCTTCCCAGCAGGCACAAGCCGAAGTGTTCGCACGGGTTGAGGAGTTTGTTTTGGGACTTGGCTAAGCCCCAACGTTCATCGGGCAGTGCAAAAGAGGTTGGATCGGGCGCTGACCTACGCGCCCTACCCAACCTCTTTCAAACTAGCGCCTCTACAGAACCGTGGTCCGCGACAGCGACAGGTCCTTTGTCTCGCGGAAGAACAGGACCACCACAACTGCGGACACCAGTGCCATGCCCATCAGGTAGAAGGCCGGGGCCAACGGCGAACCAAAGCCCGCTACCAATCCGGTGGCCACGAAGGGAGCGGTTCCACCAAACAGCACGTAGGCCAGTGTGTACCCGATCGCTGAGCCCGATGCCCGAACCGACGACGGGAACATCTCGACCAAAGCCGGAACGTTGGACGTACCGATCACGGCTACCAAGGCGCCCAGGACGCTCGTACCCAGGATCGCGAAGCCGAGGCCCAGCGGCATGATGGAAAAGGCCGGGATGGTCATCACCACGAAGCCAACGCAGGCCACCAACAGCATCCGCTTGCGTCCAAAGCGGTCGCTTGCCCGTGCAGCCAGCGGGCAAACCCCTGTGTACACCAACATGGTGATCACACTCGTGATCATTGACTCTGCCGAAGAGTATCCAAGGCTCGATGTCATGTAGGCGATCATGTAGCTGCTCATCAGGTAGTAAGCGATCGCGTTGGTGATGCTGTAACCGAAGAGTGTGAAGATCTGGCGGGAACACATGCGGATGGCGTCGCCCAACGGCCGCTTGGCCACTTCGCCCTTATTCTCCAGGCCACGGAACACCGGGGTGTCGTCAACCTTTGACCGTATATACAGGCCGATCAGTCCCAGCGGCGCCGCGAGCAGGAACGGAATCCGCCAGCCCCAGGCCTGCAAATCGGCAGGGCTCAAAGTGGCCGTGATGGCCGCACCCAGCAACGCACCGGCAACCGAAGCCAGTCCCACGGTGGCCGGGATGATGCTGGCGTACGTTGCCCGCTTGCCTTCCGGGGCGTACTCCACAATGAACGCCGATGACCCTGTGTACTCGCCACCTGTGGTGAAGCCCTGAACAGCACGGAACAGGAACAGAAGGATCGGAGCCCACACGCCGATCACCGCGAAAGTCGGCAGGATACCGATGCAGAACGTCGCCGCGCTCATGATCAGAACGCAGAGGCCGAGCATCTTGTTGCGCCCAATCCGGTCACCGTAGCGTCCAAAGAAAGCCGCCCCGAGCGGCCTGGCGATGAAGCCACCGGCGAAGATCGCCCACACGGCCAGAAGTGACGCCGTCGTGGAGTAATCCGGGAAGAAGAGTTTGGCGATGGTGACGGACATGACCGCATAAGCCGCGGAGTCGAACCATTCAACAAAATTTCCGACGGCGGCTGCCGCGGCGACGCGCTTAAGGCTCCGTCGCGGGGAAGACTCGGTGTCAGCAACTTTCTGGGTCATCGTATTCATGATTGTTGTCCTTCGGGGCGGGGAGAGGCTACAACGTGTGGGAGTTCGCGGAGCTGGGCCCGCTGGACTTTTCCGGTGGCCGATTTTGGCAACGCGGAGACGTATTCAATGAACCGCGGGTACGCGAAGCGGGAGAAGTTCTCCTTCACGTGCGCCACGATGGTTTTGCTCAGTTCCGCTCCCCCAGCGTGACCGGGCATCAGTTCGATCCAGGCCTTGATGGACTGGCCGCGGAGCTCGTCGGGCACACCCGTCACTGACACGTCCCGCACGGGATCGAGTTCGCGAATGACTGCCTCCAGCTCGTAGGGTCCAACCCGGTATCCGGAGGTTTTGATGACGTCGTCGGTCCTCCCCAGGAACCAGACATAACCGTCGTCGTCCGCGTAGGCCTGGTCCTTGGTGTGGTACCAGGCGCCCCCGAACGCTGTGGCGGACGCCTCCGGCATGTTCCAGTATCCCAAGGGAAATTGGGGGTTGGAGCGCGCCCGGAGGCAGATCTCGCCGGTCTCGCCCACGGCCACTTCCTGCTCATTCTCGTCCAGCAGGCGGACTTCCCATCCAGGAAGTGGACGCCCCATGGACCCGGGCTTCACCGGCACATCCGGGTAGTTCCCCAACAGCGGGTAAGACTCGGTGGAACCGTAGTAATCCAGCAGCGTAACCCCGTACTGCCCCTCGAACCACGTGATCAGGTCCGGCGTTAGCGGCTCATTGGACGAGCAAACTGTCCGCAGGGACAGCGGGAAGCGAGCACCGGCGTCGGGCACGTCTTCGCGCATTTTGCGCAGGAACGTCGGGTTGACCAGCGCGCTGGTGACGCGGTGGCGGCTCATGGAGACCAGCAGGGCTGCGGGGTCGAAGCCGCCGCTGGGCCGGAAAACCAAGTGCGTTGCACCAAGCCGGAGCGGGCCCATGAGCTTGGCCAACGACCATGCCCAGTCCCCCGCACCGTAAAACACGTCGCCGTCGCCGATCTTGTGGCAGTACTCGAACTCGTTGTGGCCAAGCAGCGTCCGGTGCGCGTGGACAATTCCCTTCGCCCGGCCCGTGGTGCCCGAGGTGTAGAAGATGAGGGCGGGGTCGTCGGCTTTGGTTTCGACGTCCTCGAATTCGGTGTCCGCTTCCTTGATGGCCGGCCCGTCGATGTCAATGAACGTGCCTTCGTAGTCCCCGAAGAGGTGCTTTGCGGACTCCTCGGCGATGATCACCGATGCACCGCTGTCCTCCAGTCGGAAACGGATCGGCTCAGCCGCCCAGAGCAGGGACATCGTCACCAGGATGGCGCCGGTCCGGAGCACGCCGAGGTACGCAGCCGGAGTGTCGGAACGCTGAGGGAGGAGGACGGCGACCCGGTCGCCCTTCTTGATGCCGGCTTTTTGCAGGGTGGCGGCGATCTGCCGGGAGCGGTCCTGGATTTCGCCCCAGCTCACCTCGCGTTGACCTTCGACGGTGGACTCCAGGATGAGTGCCCGCTTCTCCCTTGGGTGCCGGTCGGCGACGTCGACGGCCATGTTGTAGAGCTCAGGCACCTCCCAGCGGTGGCTGTTCCGCAGTTCGATGTAGCGGTCATGGGTTGCTGTGGTTGTCATGGTTCTGCCTCCTGCTTCTGCTTTGCGGGTTGGCGGCTTAGCGGCGGCCGGCGAGGAAGCGGGCCATCTCGCGCTGCGGTTCGCCGGTGCCGTAGGCCTCTCGGTGGACGCGCTTGGCTTCTGCCATGGCATCGGTGAGGTCGTCGTCTTCGAGGCTGCGCAGGCGGTTTTTGGTCAAACGGACCGCTCCCGGAGGAAGGAGGCTCAAGCGCGAGGCGAGGTCCTTCGCGTAAGCCAGCGTGCCGCCGTCGTCCGCCAAGTAATTAAGCAGGCCCAGGCGCTGGGCCTCGGCCGCATCCACCAGCTCGCCGGTAAGGACGAATTGGGAGGTCTTGGACTTGCCGAGGATGCTCCACATGGCCCAGATGCCGGTGATGCTGGGGATGCCGGAGAGGACTTCGGGCTGGCCCATGCGGACTTTGGAATCGCCCACGCGGAGGTCCGCGAGAAGTGAGTACTGGAAACCGGAGCCGGCGGCGACGCCGTTGACCGCGGCGATGGTGATTTGGTCCAGGTTGCGGACTGCCCGGTACAGGCGGTCGAAACCGTCGATCCAGGCTTCCGCTGACTCGTGATCCTCGGGGTTCATGGACGCGGTCTCGGCCAAGTCCTGTCCTGCGCAGAACGCGCGGCCGCTGCCGGTGAGGATGACCGTGCGGACTTCGTCGTTGCCCTTGAGGCCTTCCAGATAGTCGATGAGTTCGCTGCGCATGGCCTCGGTCCAGGCGTTGAGCTTGTCCGGGCGGTTGAGGGTGATGATGGCGGTGGGGCCGGTCTGTTCGAAGAGGACGTCCTGGGACATTGGGGAGTTTCCTTTGGCTCGTTGGGGCTTCTTGATTCCCATCTGACCATCAGCGAATGTGACCCGTCTAACATCAATATCTACTCGGCTTGATACCAAACTGATATGGTTCCGCGATGGACCTTCACCATCTCAAATACTTCGTGGTGCTCTCCGAGGAGCTGCATTTCGGGCGCGCGGCGCAGCGTTTGCACATGGCCCAGCCGCCACTCTCACAGCGCATCAAGGACTTGGAAAAAGAGCTCGGCGTCCTGCTGTTTCATCGTCGGCGCACCGGCGTGGAGCTGTCCGAAGCCGGGGCTTTGCTGCTGGAGCACGCGCGTGGGGTGCTGGATCACGTGGCCATGGCGCAGGAGTCGATGCGGCGGATCCGGCCCGGCGCTTCGGGCATCCTGCAGGTGGCGGTACCTCCGGACACGAACCCGGTTGCCCTGTCCACGATGGCTTCTTCGTTCAGCTCGCTTGCCCCTGATGTTCTACTCAACCTGCACGAGCTCACCACCGTTGAGCAGGTTGAGCGACTACGCGACGGCGAACTGGACGTTGCGGTGGTTCGGCACCCTTTGAGCAGCGTAGGTTTCGAACCGGGACCGTTGTTCTCGCGCGCGCTGGGGGTGGTGCTGAATGCTTCGCATCCGCTGGCTTCATTGGAGGCTGTGCGGCTGGGCGATCTGGCCGGGAGTCCGTTGATCATCTTCCCGCGCCACATGGCGCCCACCTTGTATGACTCGTTCCTGCACACGTGCCGCGACGCCGGGTACTTGCCTGCAGCGATTGTGCACGCAAGGAACCAGCACTTCACGCACGGGCTGATCTTGGCCGGACGCGGAGTGCACTTCAACGAGGAGCCGTGGACACCGTTGCCTTCGGGCATTGTGTGGCGGCCATTGGTTGGCGATCCGTTGGCTTGGCGGACGTCGGCGTTGCGGTTGAAGAGCCGACGGTCAGCTGAGACGGAGGCGTTTGTTGCGGCAGTCGGGGCGGGGTTGGAAGCGGGTGGGCACGGGTAACTATTGGCCTCCTGGTCGCAGCGATTGTCATTGCGGTTGACGCCGCACCTATCTCTCACCGCAAAACCAGACGCGAGGTCAAGGTTTGTCCGGCTTTGAGTGACCGCGACTCGGCCTTGCCACGGACGCCGGCACGCGAAGAACCTTCCATCATCAACGTCGAAACTATACCGCTAACGGTATGGTTTCGACATTTCAAGAGCACGAAATTAATGGCAAAGTAATACCGTTTACGGTAGATTTCTGACATGAGAACAACCTATCGAGGCGTTCTGCGTGAGATCGCTTACGACAACCACGGCTATGTCACCACCGCGGATGCAGTGAGCGCTGGCGTGCCCGCTGTGGAGTTGCCAAAGCTCACTGCCCGCGGCGGCCTCGATCACATCGGATACGGTCTTTACCGTCTGACTGACATTCCTCCGACCGACGACGACCAATTCGCCGAAGCGACCTTACGCGCAGGAGACGATGCCTACCTTCGCGGAGAATCCGTCCTGGCCCTCCTCGGCTTGGGAGACGTGAATCCTACGAAGATTACCGTAGGGACCAGCCGTCGTATCCGCCGCGCAATGCCCGACTATGTGAAGGTCACCCAGACGCAGACCGGAACGAAGGTTACACGCTACCGCGGGATCCGCGCCCAGCAGCTCAGCGAAGCTCTGCTGGAATGTCGGGGCCAGGTCCCCAACACGCGACTGCGAGATGCGGCAGTCAAGGCTCGTGCTGAAGGACTGCTGACCACGGCTGAGTGGAACCGTGTGCGCAAGGAGCTCGCCGCATGAGGTATGACAGCCCGCCCCGCAACCTCGCCGCTCTCAACCAGCGACTGAAGAACTTAGAGGTAGACGAAGCTCTCACCCTTCGCCGACGAACGACGATGGCTCTGGTCGTGATCGGACAAATGCTTCCCGAGGGTGCGGTGAAAGGCGGCAGCGCGATGGCACTGAGATACGGCTCCAGTACAAGGTTCACCCGCGACCTTGATGCCGCCCGTGCAGGAGGTCTCGCGACGTTCCGCACCGACTTCGAAGAGCGCCTTGAGGAAGGGTGGGGTGGCTTTACTGGGCGGCTGGCCGAGCGAAAAGCCCCGAAGCCCAAAGGGATTCCCTCGTCATACGTGATGAAACCATTCGATGTGAAACTCGACTACGAGGGGAAGCCGTGGTGCACAGTGCCCTTCGAACTCGGTCACAACGAGATCGGTGACGCTGACGATCCCGAGTTGACTCTGGCCCCCAGCATCACCGAAATGTTCACCTCTGTGGGCCTTCCTGCTCCAGACCCGGTAGCGGTAATGTCCACCGTCCACCAGATCGCCCAAAAGATACACGCGTCCACCGCCCCCGGTAGTGACCGCGCCCGAGACCTTGTGGACCTGCAGCTCCTGGGCGCACGCGAGAAGCTGGACCTAGCGATGGTCCGGGCCACTTGTGTTCGTCTTTTCGGCTACAGAAGGGCCCATGCCTGGCCTCCATCCGCTGTGGAGGGCACCGATTGGCCGACCCTCTACGCGGTGGCCGCCGAGGGCCTTGACGTCCTCCCTGATGTCACTCCCGCCGTCGAGTGGCTGAACAAGTTCATCGCCCGGATTGACCAAGCGTCGCCAACCGATCAAACGTCGCTGACTGAAGATTAGTAAGGCCCCGCCGATACTGTCAGCCCTTACGGCACTGACATGCGCCAGTTCTGGGCTCACGTCATCGCCGGAAGCTTGTCCAGGTCAGAGACATCGTTGCCGGGATCGTGACACCTTGAAGATGCACGCGCCAAAAGCTAATCTTCACGCATAGATAGTGAGGAATGCAGGGTTCGCTAGGAGCACGGCATGAATTTGCTGAGCCAGATACTCGCGGGGGCCACCGGCCTTGCGCTGATAAGCGTTGGCGTCCTGGAGATCTTCTTCCATGGTGATCAACGCTTCCACCGGATCTTTCTGATCCGACCAGACGACGTGCGGGCAGTACGGATGTGGGCGATGAACGTTGGCGCCTACAACATAACCTTTGGCCTTGGAATCGCGGTTGGTCTGTGGCTGGTGAACTTCTCCGGCACTCCCGCGAGTGGGTCAGCGATAATTATTTTCTGCTGCGCCTGCCATGTCTTCCTTGGTTTCTGGCTGTGGGTCACAGAGAGGCGGCTTCTGCTCAGCGCCATCGGCCAAGCACTCTTTCCCCTGCTCGCGATCGTTTTCTTCGTTGTCCTGCACTAGAACGGGGACGAATGTATCGGGAGCCCTAAGACTCAATCGCGGTAAAGGCTAGCCATGGCCTCGTTTGCGGGACCTGTCATCGTCGACGGACGCAATCCATCGCCAGGAAGTCTCGCGGTAGTGGCCGTCCAAACGAGACCCCGGAACGTCTCGTCGTCCAGGTCGTCATTGGGCGGGCGTCGAATGAACCAATCGAATCCGCGGGGTCTCGGCGGGATACCCGCCTCGGCCAGATAGATATCGCTGCTGATCAAAGCTGGCAATACTGCGTCCGGTAAGGGATGGCTTGCGGACAGTGGCGGTTGTAAACAGATCCCTCACCGGATGCTGAGGCCAAGCGGTATAACACGAAGGCACCCCTCTGCGAGTTCTAGAGCTGGGACTCGCGAACTGGATCTTGGCCACGGGAGGGGCCAAACTGTCGGAAGTATCTAATGGATGCTGGCATCCACATCAGCACGGAACCGGCAAACGTCAAGATCAGGACCCCTACTGTGAGCGGCGTCAGGACGACATTGAAAACTCCACCGAGAGCCAAAACAGCCAAGATGGAAAGAACTACCCTCGCCCAGCGTTGACCTCGAAGAAGTCCCAAAGCTGCCCGGATCTGAATAACCGTGAACAGAAGGAGGATCAGACCGCCAACGAGCACGACGACGACGCTTGCCTCCCGCGTGACAATCAAGGCGACTGGCTGAATGCAAGCTAGGATCGCGCTTGCCAGCCAGAGGTAACTTGATACTCGAAGGACCTTTGGGACGCTGCCTGCTGTCCTGTGGGCGACAGGATGGACCATCTTCGAATCCCTCAATCTTCAGTAGCATGTTGAGACGGCTAGGCCGCAAGGTTTCCAGAGTACATGCGAGCGACTATGTGTCCCTCACTCGTTAGGCGGGGGCAGTGAGCCACGCAGCGAACCGTTCTTATTCCTCAGCCTGTAGAGCAACGTCGTTGGTTCTGTCCAAATGACGACGCCTTTCCCGCAGATTCGAAGGCCCTCGTACAGTCGTAATTCCTCGCCTATTCGTATTCTGAACCAGGCGGGTGCTTCCTCGGGAAAGAGCGCAACTATCATGGCACGGCTGGATTGCCCGGGGCTGATGTTCTGACTGGAAAATCCGAACACCGGCGCAGCCGTCTGCTCACCGTTCGCCCAGCCCGGAAGACCCCGATTCGGCCGATAGGTGAACCGATTTCCAGGAGTGTGACCGCCTGGAAGGGCGCTCTGTCTGCCCCCGCTCTTAAAGAGATGCAGGTTGATTCCAAGCGCGAGGTATTAGTCGGATTCATGGGCAAACCTTTTGTATGGGACCACCACAACTTGAACGTCGTCCTCATAAAGGACCACGCCCGGATCGCTTGAGTAGAACGCACGGCAGGGGACGTCATGCCGGCGCAGAAGATCGATGTAGAAATCTATTCTGCTTATCAAGTGTGTGGCTGTGACTTTGAACCAGGCCTGTGCGCCCGGAGCTGCGTAGAACGACGCCCCAGGAGTTGCATAGGCCTCGTCGTAAAAGTTGTTGGCACTACGCCATTCACGCCAATTTTCGGGACTGAGGCTGCCCTCCTTCGCCAATCGGTTCGCCAGGGCGAAGATCCCAAGGTGTCGCCCTTTGGCGTCAGGTGTCGTCGATTGGTAGCGCACAAAGCGTTGTTCCATACCGCCTAGCCAACCATCAGCGCTATCGGTTCACAGGGATTGACTCAGCGGCGTCCGCAGTAGCCTTTCAGGCAGCCAGCCGCCCCTCCGGGCGTTGGCGCAGGGACATCAAGGCGAGCGCGTACAGCAATCCGCGGGCCACACCGAACAACCACGGAAACGGCAGGTCGAAGCCCAGCCAGAACACCGCTTCCACAGGTACGAGAGCCAGGCCTAGAACCAGCCCAGACCTGCGTCTGCTCCACGCCAGCCAAGCCGCCCACGACGCAGCCAACACCACGACCAGGAATGCCATCAGCAGGGTTACAAATGCCCACGGCGCAACTCCGTCCCATGGCCCCGCGTACATCGGGAACAAGTCCATGAACATCGGCAGGTACCCGTTTTGGAGGAGATGGATGCTGACTGGAATCGCTGGAACTCCGAACGCCGCAGCGTAGATCCAGGTCAGCACGGCCGCCACACGCGCCTTCTGCATTGCCTTCCTCGTTTCGATAATCCCTGATGAACCCGGCTCCGGATAAGTCCAGTGTGGAACAGAGCATTCACTGGCGGAAGTGGTATCCAGGAGCCGGCATTCCTAAGGAACAACGCCCCACAGACGTGGCACCTTCCGGTAGCTGAAGAGCGGCCGAGCTACCGGGAGTTCCCAATCACCTCGTACCGCGAGGGACTATCCATCATTCGCGGGGAAACCGAAGCAGTTCCGACTACTTGACCGAAATCCGTCATTCAGCCCAGCCGTACATCGCGGCGACCTCGGAGGTCTTGTTCCAAGCCCGCGACGGCGACAATCTCGCGAGGGCATGCAGCCATCGCAACACCGAGCGCCAAGGCAGGAGCAAACCACAGCATCAAAGAAATTGATTTGTTGGTCGGTCAGCAACCATCAATGTTCTGGCCAATGGGCCGCCCATGCAGAGGTTGAGGGTCTCTCGCAATACCGCACCAGGGCGTTATCCCCTGCCACGTCCCGTGAGTACCCCCAGCAGCTCACCATTATCCTGTTGTCGCAAACTCTGCGGGTTGAAACGAAGTGCGCTCCGGTACGAGCGTTCCAATTCCACGAGCGAGTTCACACCAAACCTCCTGACAGCCGTACCGTCACTGTTGGACACCGCGTCAACCAAAGCAAACGGCCAACCGTACAGAAAAAAGCAGTAGTGCGATCATTCCCGAATTCGTGACGCGAAAACCCCAATATTCCTTAAATATTTCGCTGGTTTCGCGAATTATCTAGGAAATAGGTTCCTTTCAAAAAGAATCTGAAACGAATGTCTGGCAAGGTGCTGACATGCACGACCGACTCCAATACACTGTTGGAAACGGCATCAATGCATAATTGCACTTTGCACAATTATGGATTGATGCGAAAGCTTCCCAAGCTGGAAGCCAAGGTTCGCGTATGTGATGGTTCTATTGAAGAACCTTGAACAGCGGAGTCCTAAATAGCATGGGGGATAAAGTGATACCTGACAGTACCGCCACGGAATGTGAATGTCTTGGCTTGGCTTGGCTTGGCTTGGAAAAGCTTTTTCTCCGCTACCGGTGGGACAATATACCCGGAGTCATCGAACTGGACGTATGCAGAGGTTCACATAAACGACTCGGTCTACAGCTCCGCAAGTGTCAGTAATAATGCAGCCCTCGGTACCACCATCCACGAAATGGGCCATATGTTCGGTCTCGCCCATTACAACAGCAACCCCTACAGCATCATGTGCCAGACGGGCTCTGGAAGACTCTCGCAAAAGTGACAGCAACGGATAACGATGCGATCAACAATTTGTACTGATCAAATGAACGGTCCGAAACGGTGGCACGAATCAACAATGACGTGCTTGCCAGGCTCTATCAACCAGAGAACCCAAGGAGGAGGGTCTACACAATGCAAAAGTTGAAAGCACCTATCGTGATAGCTGCAGTGCTGCTGCTCGGCAGCTCGTCGGCATGCGCCTCGGGAACGACCGAACCCTCCACCTCAGGGTCCAGCCCGCAGTCCGAGCAAACGAGCTCGCCACGCTCCAACGATGCTTATGCCAACATTCCCGCAGATCAGATACACCTTGCCGGCACAGATGTTGACTTTCTTTGGGAACCGAAAGATCCCTTCTACGGGTTCAACAAGTATCCCACTGTCGCCCGGGTCTACATCGAGTCTATCGACGGTGGACGCTCGTTCAGCCCTATCTCGAATCAATATGTATTCCCGCAAACTATTGGGAAAATGACCATCCGCGAGGTCTACAAGGGCGACGTTCAGCCTGGCGTCCAGGTGTCCTATTCGAGAGTTGGTGGAACCGTGACCTACGATGAATACTGGAACAGCTTGAACAAAGCGCAGCAGGAAAAAATACTGAGACTCAATGGCGGTACGAAGCCTACAGATGCGAAGTTCATCAAGGCAAAGATTACGGACGACGTTGACGTTGAGACTGGCAAAGAATATATCGCTCTGCTCTTGCCTCAATCCGACCAGAACGGATTATTGACAGAGTATTCCGTTCAGGGCTACGAGTTTGGCCTAAGGGAAGTGAAAGGCGATGGGGCCGAGGCGACCGTTCTAAACAATAAAACGAAAGAATGGGAACGTCTCAACAATTTCGTGAAGCTTCCTTAACCACCGAGACTGTCAAGCAGCTCAGTTGTTGATGCCCCTTAGACGTTAAACGTCTAAGGGGCATCTTTTTCCCGCAAGGGCTAACCCTCGAACCAACCCCGGGCCGGGTTGGACACCTCCGGAGCATCACGGAAAACGCCGGGCTGAGCAACCCAACGCACACCGTTGGCGATGACCTTCTGGATCTGCGGCTGGTGGTACACCGGGTATTCCTGGTCGCCGGGGCTGAAGTAGAAGATCCGACCCTTGCCGCGCGAGAACGTCACACCGGAGCGGAACACCTCTCCCCCGGTAAACGAGCTGATGAAGATCAAGTCATCGGGTTCTGGAATGTCGAACAGTTCGCCGTACATTTCCTGCTGCGGGATGACAATCGGGCTCTCAATGCCAGCTGCGATCGGGTGTGAAGGCTTGACCGTCCACACGAGTTCGCGTTCGCCTTCATTGCGCCACTTCAGCGAGCACGTGGTGCCCAACAAACGGGTGAAGATCTTGGCGAAGTGCCCGGAGTGCAGCACCACCAAACCCATGCCGCCGAGGACGTGGCGCTGTACGCGCTCCACCACCTCGTCTGCGACTTCCTCGTGCGCGATATGCCCCCACCACAGCAAAACGTCGGTCTGCTCCAGGACTTCCTCGGAGAGCCCGTGATCAGGGTCGTCGAGTGTCGCCGTCGAGATTTCGGAGTCCGGGTAGAAACCGCGCAGTCCGGCAGCGATGGCTCCGTGGATCCCTTCCGGGTAGATGTCGCCGATAGTCGCAGGCTCGTTGCGGGCCTCGTGGACGGCCTCGTTCCAGACAACAATCTTCAATTTGGAATCAGACATTTCAGAGCACCACTTCACGTTGTTCGAGGGCGGATTTGTAGCAGGCATCGAGCACCAGGGCCCGGCTGAGGGCAAGCGAACCGTCATGGCTTCCCCACACGGTCTCGCCACCGCGCACGGCGGCAATGAAATCGTCGACGACGGCCTGGTGGGCTCGCCCGGGTTCGGCCACCACTTCGAAGTCGGCGTTTTCACCGTCCTTCTCGGTGAAGACATGGACGTCCGCCACTGGGTTCTCGGAGGCGCCGACCGAGCGCAGGTCCGCGCCGCCGTCGGTCCCGTAAACGGTGAAGTCCATGAGGTCCTTCTCGTCGCGGTACGTGGCCCATCCGGCTTCCAGGATCAGTGTCCCGCCGCCTTCCAACCGAATGAACGCGGAGGCGAAGTCTTCCACTTCAAACTTGTGACTGGAGTTCGAGGCTGTGTACCGGGCGTTGCCGCCGAGGCCGCGCGGGCCGAGTTCGGAATGGGTCGACGCCGAGACGGCCAGGACTTTCGGCTCGCCGAGGAGGTGCAGCGAGTAGTCCAGCACGTGAACACCGATATCAGCCAGCGGACCGCCGCCGGCGAGTTCCGGGTTGGTGAACCAGCTGCCGAGCATCGGAATGCCTTGGCGTCGAAGCCAGGATGCCTTGGCGTAGTACGGGCGACCCAGCGTCCCGGCGTCGATCACTTCCTTGAGCGCCTGGACGTCGCCGCGGCGGCGGTGGTTGAACGCGACGTCCAGCACGCGGCCAGCTTTGCGGGCTGCGTCCACCATCTGTTGACCCTCGACGGCGTTGCGCGCCAGCGGCTTTTCGCTCAGCACATGAAGCCCCCGCTCAAGCGACGCAATGGCGATGGGCGCGTGCAGGAACGTCGGCACGGCGACGCTGACGGCGTCGAGGCCTTCAAGCTCGATCATGTCTTCCCAGCGGGCGAAGGCGTGGGGAATGCTGTATTCCTCCTTCAGCTGGGCAAGAAGGTCGGCTTCCATGCCCGCGACGGCGACGATCTCGACGCCGGGAATGTTGCTGTACGCCTTGAGGTGCTGCTGGCCGGCCCAACCGATGCCCACAACTCCCACTTTGAGGGTTGCGGACGGGGCCTGCTGCTGAATGCTCACGTTGTTCCTGTTCTTTCTGTGGTTACTAGGTTTGGGGTCAGCCTTTGACGGCGCCGGCCGTAATGCCGGAAACGATGCGTTTCTGGCATACAAGCACCAGGATGACGAGCGGGATGGTGATGATTACGGACGCGGCGCTGATGGTGCCGAGGGGTTGATCGAACTCGCTGGTTCCGCTGAAGAACGCAATCGCGACCGGCACTGGCCGGGCTTCGGGCGAGGTGGTCAGTGTGACGGCCAGGAGGAATTCGTTCCAGACTGAGATGAACACCAGGATCGCCGTCGTCGCCAGGCCGGGGACAGCCAGCGGCAAAATCACCTTGCGGAAGGCGACAAACGGTGTGGCCCCATCCATGTACGCGGATTCCTCCAGCTCACGCGGGATCTCCTTGAAGAACGACGTCAGCGTGTAGATCGCCAGCGGCAACGCGAATGTCAGCTTCGGGATGATGAGGCCCAGCAAGGTGTCGTACAGGCCGATCTCGCGCCAGATGGAGAACATCGGCGCCGCGATGGCGATGGCCGGGAACGTGGTGACCGAGAGGATCAGCGTCAGGATCATCGCCTTGCGGCGCATCTTCAGCCGGGCAAGCGCATAGGCGGCGAAGGACGCGAACACCAAAGCCACTGTTGTGGTCACGACGGCGATAATCACCGAGTTGCGCAAGGCCAGGAGGAACTCGGGGTTCTGGAAGACCACCAGATAGTTCTCCAGGGTCGGCTGGCTCGGGAAGAGCTCGCCTTGGGACAGGCTCGCGCCCTTCTTAAGGGAGGTGTTCACCAGCCAGTAGAACGGGATGAGCGAGAAAGCCATGACGGCCACTACGAACACCCACACCAAGGGGTGCAGTTTTGATTCCCCACGCAAGCGACGCTTAGGTGCCTTGCCCGCGGTGGCGAGTTCCGGCGTCGGGCGTTCTGCAGTCAGCGTGCTCATTGTTCCTCCTTCGCGACTTCGCGGATGTTGCCGCCGGCGAAGCGGACGTAAATGACCGAGACCACCATGACGGTGAGGAAGGTCAGGATGGACAGCGCCGATCCTTCGCCCACCAGCCGGTTTTCGCGCAGTTGCGTGTAGGCCAGCATGGACATGGATTCGGTGCCGTTGGCGCCGCGGGTGAGGACGAACGGCAGGTCGAAGACGCGGAGGGCATCCATGGTGCGGAAGATCGCGGCGAGGACGATCGCCGGACGCAGGAGCGGCAGGGTGATGTTCACGAAGGTCTGCCACTTGCTGGCGCCGTCGAGTTCCGCGGCCTCGTACGTTTCGGCGGAGATCACCTGCAGCCCGGCCAGGATGATGAGCGCCGCGAAGGGCGTGGTCTTCCAGACGTCGGCCATGACGATCACGGCCATCGCATAGCCGTGCTCACCGAGCCAGACGACGTCGCCGCCCGGCAGACCCAGTGCGGAGAGGACGTTGGTGACCAGGCCCATGTTGGGCTGGAACATCGTCTGCCAGGTGATGGCGCTGACCACGGTGATGATCGCGTACGGCAGCAGCACCACGGTGCGCAGGACGGCGCGGCCCTTGAATGCGAGGTTGAGCAGAAGCGCCATGGCCGTCCCGAGGACGAGTTCCAGGCTGACGGAGAGACCCGCGAAGAGGAAGGTCTGGCCGAACGCTGCCCACCACTCTTGGCTAGCGAGGGCGTTGATGTAGTTCTCCAGTCCAACAAAGCGGGACAGGCCGGCGGTGCGGACGCTGTACTGGTTCAACGAGAGCCAGATTGCGTAGCCGATGGGGACCGCCGCAACCAGCGCCATGATCACCAGCGACGGCGCGGTCATGCGGAACGCGAGCTTGCGCTCGGCGCGGTCGCGGCCGCTTGTCCTCGCTGGGCCGCGGCTGGGCGGGATTGTTTTGATGGCCATAGCTAGAAGCTCGCCTTGGCGGTGGTGATTTCCTCGGCCATCTTCTGCACGGCTTCCTCGGTGGAGGAGGTGCCGGAGAGGACGGCGTAGACGTTCTTATAAATGGCCTGCGAGATCTGCGGGTAGACCGGGGAGATCGGGCGCGGCTTGGCGCCCTTCACCGAGGCGAGGAGTTCCGTGGCGAACGGCATCTTCTGCAGTACCGCTGCGTCAGAGTAGGCGGCTTCGTTGACCGGGGCCTGCGAGTAATCCATGGCCACGTGCTTCTGCCAGTCCGGGCTGGTGGCGAAGTCGATGAACGCGACGGCCCCGGCCTGGTTGGTGGAGTGGGCCGAGATCGCCAGGTTCCAGCCGCCCAGCACGCCGGAGGCCTTGCCGCCTTCCCATGTGGGCAGCGGCGCGACGCCGAAGGTGGACGCCAGCGGTGTCGCGTTGAGCAGGCGGTAAACGTGCGGCCAGTTGCGCTGGTATCCGAAGTCGCCGGACTCGTAGGCCAGGCGGGCGGGGTCTTCGTTGTAGGTGAGGACGGCGCGGTCGGCTGAGCCGTTCTTGAGGCCGTCGCTCATGAAGTTCAGGACGTCGCGGGTTTCCTTGGAGTCGATCTTTACGTCGCCCTGGTCGTTGAGGACTTCTCCGCCTGCGCTGTAGAGCATTTCGAGGAAGTTCACTGTGAGGCCCTCGTACTGCTTGCCCTGGTAGACGTAGCCGTTGCCAGGAGCTTTGGCAGCTTCCGCGTAGAGCTGCTGCCAGGACTCGGGCTTGGCTACCTTGTCCTTCTGGTAGTAGATCAAGCCGGCGTTGGTGAAGAACGGCGAGCCCCAGTACTTGTCCTGGTACTTGGTGGTTTCCACAGTGGAGGGAATGAGCCGGTCCTTGTTGGCTTCCACCAGTTTGGTCTGATCCAGCAGCCAGCCTTGGGAGGCGAACTCGGAGGTCCAGATGACGTCAGTGACGAAGAGGTCGCACTCGGTGGACTTGCCCTCGAGCCGCTGCACGATCTGCGTGCGGGCCTCATCCGTGGTGGCGCCAATCTCCGTGTACTTGGCCGTGACCTTGCCATTCGCCTTGGTGAACGCCTCCGCTGTGCCCTTGTAGATACCGCTCGCGTCCTTGACGCCGCAGATGTTCACGGCACCGCTGGCACTAGCGCCCGACGCCGGATCGGCAGCTGCCGCTTGCTCGGCACCTTGGGGTGCGGCTCCCCCGCCGCACGCACTGAGCAGGAGGGCTGCTGCTACTGCTGTTGCTGCCAGGGCTTTTCTGTTTGTTGCGGCTTTGTTCTGGAGCGGGAGAGCAGGTCGGTTCAAGTCCACAAGTGGCTCCTTTGGGGTCTGTGGGCGGTGGTGTTCAGTGCGCGTTTTGGCGGTCCCGCGTCCTGAGGGTGGCTTCTTTGCCGGTGGTTCCTTTGATCCGTGGAATCGATTCCAAATGTTGTCTGGAAAAACGGCCTTGCGGCCGTGGAATCGATTCCAAAGTAGTGTGACAGGGACCACCGAGGGCTGTCAACCCTTTCTATTTCGTGGAGTCCCTGATGACGAGTTCGTGCGGGAGGAAGGTTCTTCCCTTGCGATGTGTGCCCTCGGCGGTCATGCGTTCCAGGAGTTCAGCGAAGGCGACTCGGCCCATTTCGTAGGCCGGCTGTCTTACCGTGGTTAGCTCTGGGACGCACATTTCTGCCTGGGCTGAGTCGTCGAAACCGGCCACGGCGATGTCCTCCGGAACCTTTAGGCCAGCGTCGGTGAGTTCGCGAACGCACCCTGCGGCGACGATGTCGGTTCCGCAGAAGACGGCGTCCGGGAGGTCTTTTGCTTTGAGGAGTTTTCTTGCGAGGGCGCGGCCGGAGTGGAAGCCGAAGTTTCCTTCTCCGAACAGTATCTGGGCCGGTTCCAGGCCTTGCTCCGTGAGCGCTTGGCGGAAGCCCTCTTCCCGGAGCCGGCCTGAGCGGGCTCCCCTATGTGCGAGCATGGCCACCTTCGTGGCACCCGTGTCGATCAGGTGCTTGGTGATGTCGTAGGCGGCCTGGCGGTCATCGATGGACACCCCGAATGCTGCTTCGGCATCGACGATTTCACAGACCTGGATCACGCTCATTTGCTCGGCCACTGTGTTGACGTCGTCGTCCGGCATCGTGGGCGAGAAGATAACCAGCCCGTCTACGGAACCGTTGCGCAGCATGTCCACGAGTTGCTGTTCGCGATCCAGGTCTCCGTCGGTCGCCGCTATGAGGCTGACGTAGCCCGAGTCGGCCGCAGCGTCTCCTACGCCGCGGAAGACTTCACTGATGACAAGGGAGTCCAGGTTCTTGGCCAGGGCGAGGACACGCATTGTGCGGTCTCTTCGGAGATCCCGTGCTGAGGCAAGAGGGCGGTAGCTGAGCTGGCGAATGGCCGCATTGACCTTGTCCTTGGCCGCCTCACTGACTGCCGAACTCCCGTTCAAGACGCGCGACACTGTCCCCACGGACACACCAGCAGTCCTGGCGACGTCCTGAACTGTCGGCCGACTCATTCGTTTGTCCTTCCGCGAGCAATGACGATGGACTCTGCCGCCACGCCACTTCCGCGCCCACAGGCGCTCCTTAGCATAGCTGGAGCATGGCGACCGATGTGGGCTGATGGGTCAGTCGAAGTTACACCGCTGGCGCGATCACTGAAAGCGGTCATAAGGGTAAAGACTCATGGATGGGGCGTGCCGTGCCACTACGCTACACAAAGAACCAGCACCACCTGCCAAAGTCTCAAAGGCGTGAACTCATCAACGGCGAGAAAATCAAAATGAGACAGTTTGCTCGGACATCGCAAACCACTGATACAAAGGCATATGGATTGACCATGACATTAGGAGAGGGGTCGCGTCTAAGGATCCATTGATGAGATGAACGCAGGGGGCCGACAGGTTGCTGTCATCCCCCCGTCATCGTGCATTTCACCGTGCGGGTCTTACGTACATGCCGGGGGTCGTGATTCGACGGCGTCCCGGATGCGCCTTCATGAATGCACGTTGAGGGACCGGCTTACGGCCCCAACAGTCCGGAAGCGCGGCTCCTGAGATCCCCACTGCGGTCCGTTGCAGAGTGTGGACAAGGTCGCAGATGATCACCCTGTGCTCATTGGGAGGCGCTAAGTAGCTCGCTGGGAAGCACATCATATGGGGGTGGGGCGTGGCTGCATGTCGATCTCTTTTGTCGGGTCTCGTTCTATCTGCGGTCGCTCTGACGGGGGTTCGGCGCCCCCGGCGAGCAATGCTTAAACACTGAAAACAAACAGTGCGATAGAGCGTCGAAACGCTTTGCAAAGAACGCCCAAGCCGAACATTCGGCTCGGCCATGGATGCAGCTTCGAAGGGTGATGAGCCGGATCTCATCAGGGCTGTTGGCGACGGCGGGAGTATCGGGTACAAGAAGGCCGACCTAGATCAGTGCCCGAAAACCCCCGATGAAGCCGTCGCGTTTGAAGCGAGCAAGAAAGCCCATGCTTCCAAAGGCCGTGTCCTGAACCTCTGTGCGGAGGACGGAAAGATCGTCATCGGCGGCACCAACACGGTCGGACGCTCACCGGATTCGAACCAATAATAGATCAACAGCAGTAGGTGCTGGCCTTCGTGACATCCAGGCGAGTCATCTGACAACTATTTGGCTATAGGCTTCCGGTCCCTGGTGGTCATCATCCCATCAAATGTCGTTGCCCTAGGTACGATAACGACGTACAGTGCGCCCGCCGTTGGTGGTGCGACACAATTGGATGAATGGGGCACTACCGGCATGGCATCGAAGCAGCAGTCACTTGGAGACGCCAAGTCGGCCAAGCTGGACGAGTTCTACACCCAGCTGTCGGACATCGAGAAGGAGCTGCGGCATTATAAGGCGCACTTCAAGGACAAGGTCGTCTACCTCAACTGCGATGACCCCCGTGAGTCGGAGTTCTTCCACTACTTCAGCTACAACTTCGAGAAGCTCGGCCTGAAGAAGCTGATAGCTGCGTGCTTCAAGAGCCAGGATGTCGACCTGTTCTCCATAGGTGACAACGAACGGGCCATCTACCTCGAGTACACCGGCGATAAGGACGGCGACCGCATCCCCGGGCGCGACGAAATAGAGGTGAAGTACTTCGACGGTGATGGGGACTTCCGATCAGCAGAAAGCATCGCCCTGCTGAAGCAGGCCGATATCGTCGTGACCAACCCTCCGTTCTCTCTGTTCCGCGAGTACGTGGCTCAGTTGATGAAGTACGACAAGCAATTCCTCATTATCGGGAACATGAACGCTGTGACCTACAAAGAAATCTGGCCGCTTATCCAAGAGGACAAGATGTGGCTTGGTGTCACAAGGACCGGCACAGGCCAGATGTGGTTTCGCGTCAACGATGACGCTCCAGTGAAGTCGGGACAGCGAACCGATGAGGAGGGCCGCCGCTACCAGACCATCGGCAACTCCGCATGGTTCACCAACCTCGATCACGCGAAGCGACACGAAGAGCTGACGCTGTTCAAGAGCTACAGCTCCGCCGACTATCCGACCTACGACAACTTCGATGCGATCGAGGTTGCGAAGACCGTTGATATCCCCATGGATTATGACGGAGTGATGGGCGTACCGATCACGTTCCTTGGGAAGTACAGCCCGGAACAGTTCAAGATCGTGGAATTAAGTAGGTACACCAAGACTCAGGGCATGTCGAAGGAATTCGTCGACGCCTACTACGCTTCCGGGCAGACGGGCCAGATCAGTGAGGGCCATCCTGACTTGTGCTACTACGACAGCAATGGTCGCCCAGTCGTTCCATATATGAGAGTGCTCATCCGACGTAAGGACGGGTCAGCATGAAAATCGATCTCAAGCGCCTTAAAGTCCGCGACCTCGTCAAAGATTACGAAGACAACGACGAGCTGGGCGTCCGTGCCTACGCCGGAAAACTCGACGTGCGTCCGCCCTACCAACGCGAGTTTGTCTACAAGGACAAGCAGCGCGATGCCGTCATCGAGACGCTCCGTAAGGAATTCCCCCTGAACGTCATGTACTGGGCTGTCCAGGACGACGGCACCTACGAAATCATCGACGGCCAGCAGCGTACCATCTCGATCTGTCAGTACGCCGAAGGCGACTTCTCGATCCAGATCGACGGTCATCAGCTGGCCTTCCACAACCTGCAGCCCGACCAGCAGGCCCAGATCCTCGATTACGAGCTCATGATCTACCTCTGCGAAGGCACCGACTCTGAGAAGCTCGACTGGTTCAAGACGATCAACATCGCCGGTGAGAAGCTGACCGACCAGGAGCTGCGCAACGCGGTCTACCACGGCTCGTGGGTGACCGCCGCGAAGAAGTACTTCAGCAAGAACGGCTGCCCGGCCTATGCGATCGGGTCCGACTACATGAGCGGGGCTCCTATCCGGCAGGACTACCTCGAGACCGCGATCGAGTGGATCAACGGCGGCGATACCGACGGCTACATGCGCGACCACCAGCACGACCCCAACGCCAATGCGCTATGGCTGTACTTCCAGAACGTCATGGCCTGGGTCAAGGCGACCTTCCCCAAGTGGCGCAAGGAGATGCGCTCTGTCCAGTGGGGGCCTCTGTACAACGTCTACAAGGACGCGAGCCTTGACCCCACACAGCTCGAGGCACAGATCAAGACCCTCATGATCGACGACGACGTCACCAAGAAGCCCGGCATCTATCTCTACGTCCTCAGCGGCGAAGAGAAGCACCTGAGCATTCGCGCCTTCACGGACAACCAGAAGCGCGAGGCGTACGAGCAGCAGGAAGGGATCTGCCCCAGCTGCAAGCAGCATTTCGAGCTCGCCGAAATGCAGGCCGACCACAAGACGCCCTGGAGCAAGGGCGGCAAAACGATCGCCGAGAACTGCGTCATGCTCTGCGCGCCGTGCAACCGCAAAAAGTGGGACGTTTAGGAAGCGCGATGACGACTGGCTACGAGCGTTACAGCAAGCACGCGGTCTGGGAATCCTTGCGACTCAAGAGGGAGTCGCTCAACGCGGCTCGGTTCGATAACGCAGAATCCGAGCAGTGGCGCGAGGACATCGTCGAGTGGCTCGACGAGGCGCTTAAAACGCGCGCAGCCCGCCAGCCCGCGCTCTATCTCAGCACCTTGGACACCCTCAGCGCGGCGCTCAACCAGCTCCCGGTCGACACTGCGGGATTCCAGCAGTTCATCGCATACCGCCAACACGACAACCATGCGTTCAGGCAGCTGGAACAAGCGCTTCGGGCGCTGCCGTTGCCTGCTCCGCGCGACTTGAAGACCTCCTACGTCGAGCTCCTCGACCAGGAAGTGAGCGCTCGGAACGAACGGCTCGGCGAACTGGAGCAGCGCCTCTCGCAGACGGAGAAGGCTCTGGAGCTGCGGCTGGCCGAGCTCGATAAGGTCACGACAGACGTCCAGGCACTGCGCACGGCGATCCAGACCGAACGAGAGGCCATCGCCGCCGTCAGCCAGTCCGCCGAAACCGAGATGCGCGATGCCTGGAAGGAAGCGCTCGACGCGTGGGGCAAGGACCGCGAGGCCGCCGACCTGGACCACGACACGCAAGCCCTAGCGAGCATCGCGACGCTCGCGGCGACGACCAGGGCCGGCGAAGCGCTTGCGGAGCACGCGGCCGGCGACCTCAGTGCCGCCGACTGGTACGTCCGGGCCAAGCGGGAACGCAGCGCCGCCCGCTTGATCCGCTTCGGTGCTTGGGCGGCGTTCCTCTTCGCCGGGGCCGTCGGCTTCTACATCGTCAACGAAGCCATCATCAAGAACTTCGACATCTCCGTCGGCGGTGGAATCCTCCGCGCCTCGATCGCGGTCGTCATCGGCGCGTTCGGCGGGTTGCTCCTGCGTGAGGCCGGCCGGCATTTCCGTGAGGCGGACACTGCAGAGGATGTGGCTCTCTCGCTCAGGGCGCTCGCTCCGTTCTACGCGAATTCGGACGAGGGCATCCGGCTGACCGCTCGCGTACAACTGGGAGACGCGGTGCTCGTGAAGAACGTGCTGTCGCGGTTCTCGCATCGTGATGCCGCGAAGCACGCCGGAGAGGTCAAGACCGAAGAACTGCCCGGACTGGTCAGGGAAGCCACCAGCGCCCTAAAGCTGGCCGAGAATGCCTCGGCGAAACCGTAAGTACCAGTCATATCAGCACAACCAGCAGCGTCCGCAGAGCTTTCCCCGGCAACGCCCTCCGACAGAACGAGACAGAGTGACCGCTTACGAAGACGTACTCGACTGGATCGCTACCCGACCTTGGTGGCAGCAACGGGCCCTGGCGCGCATCGCGAGCGGTGAAACGATCGGCGAGGCCGCGTACGAGGAGATCGCCAAGAGCCTGTTCAAGGAGCCGCCCGCTGCTCCGGAAGGGGGCTGGCTCGCATCGGTCACCGCCCCGCAGAGCACCAACGACGATCCGGTGCGGATCCTCTGCGTCAAAGGCGTGTCTAATGTCAACCGACTCGCGGAGAACCAGGAGCTCACGTTCGCGCCTGAAGGCCTGACCGTCGTGTACGGCAACAACGGCAGTGGGAAGTCCGGGTACGCGCGCATCCTGCAGTCTATGGTGCGTGCCCGCCACCGGGCAGACATCCTCCCAGACGTCTTCGCTGAGTCCCCGGGAGAGCAGTCTGGCGAGGTGACGTTCCTCGTCGCGGAAACCGAGTACGCCTCGTCCCTCGGGTCCACCGCCGATCCTGCTCTCGGGCGCGTCGCCCTCTATGACGAGCACTGCGGAGACACGTACCTCAACTCGGAAGCCGAGATCTCCTACCGGCCTTCGGCGGTGCAGCTTCTTGACGACCTCTCGACAGTGACCGCCGGCGTGCGACGTGTCATCGACGGGTGGAAGACCGAGAAGGGCGCGCCCGGTGCTTACCCCGTCGTCACCGATCCAGGCTCGGCAGCGACGTTCCTTCGGGCTCTCACGGCCAAGACGACGGGCGCAGAGATCGCCGCGGCCACCTCTTGCCCTTACAACGTCGATCAGAAGCTGAGCGATCAGGTCGAGGAAGTAGCTCGGCTTCGAACTGCTGATCCTGGGCAGGAGAAGCAGAAGCTGATTCGCACGGCCGATGCGCTAAATCTGGTCGCCGGTCACCTGTCCGGCCTCGACCGCTCGATCGGCACCGCGGTGCACGAGAAGCTCAAAGGGCTGCGTGAGAGCGCGAAGGTGGCCCAAGAAGCGGCGGACGCAGCGTCAATGACCACGTTCGGAGACGAGCCGCTCGCCGGCATCGGATCGCCGGTCTGGAAAGCGCTGTGGCAAGCGGCGGAGAACTACTCCCTCGTCGTCTACCCGGAGCACGACTTCCCGCACGCAGACGACGGAGCAGTCTGCGTCCTGTGCCAGCAGTCCCTCGACGGTGGAGGGAGGGAGCGGCTGAAACGGTTTCACGAGTTCGTCTCGGAAACGACGGCTAAGGACGCCGAGTCGGCCAAGAAGAAGCTCGAAGCGTTCCTCGCCTCTCTCGGCCGGCAGCCGGTCGAGAGCCAACCGGTCGCAGTCGCCATCGCAGCGGTAGAGCAGTCAGAACCGGGATTCGCCGCACGGGTCCAGACGCTGTTCGACGCATTCCGAGCGCGTCAGGCAGCCATGATCGCCGACGAGCAGCCGGCGGGCATAAGCGTCGCCGCGGAGGTCACCGCACTTGCCGCCCAAGCGAAAGGCCTCCGCGACCAAGCCGGCTCGATCGATGCCGCTGATTTCGCCGGACGTCTCGCTCAGGCCCAGACCGAAGAGAACCGGCTGCGCGACCAGATCGCGATGCGGGACGGTAAGCCCCTGATCGAGTCGGAACGCGCCCGCCTGCTCGAGCTGGCGGTGCTCAACGACAAGTTTTCCGAGACGAACACGCGCGCCATCACCGACAAGGTTGGCGAGCTGACGAAGAAGTACGTGACCGAAGAAGCCCGAGACCGCTTCACACGCGAAACGGACCGGCTCGAACTGGAGCGTGTCACCTTCAAGGCCACCAGGTCGCGCCAAGGAATGGGCCTGCTCCACAAGGCCGACTTCTTGAATGCGCGTGCAGGCGCGCGCCTCGGGGACGTCCTCTCCGAAGGCGAGCAGACAGCGCTCGGCTTCGCCGGATTCCTGACCGAAGTGCACTTCGACACAAGCAAGTCGGCGCTGGTGTTCGACGACCCCGTGTCCTCGCTCGACCACATGCGGCGAGAGGCGGTCGCCAACCGAATCGTCGACCTGGCGGGAGAGCGGCAGGTCATCGTCTTCACGCATGACATCGCCTTCACGATGGTCCTTCGCAAGACCGCAGAAGCAGCGGACGTCCCCTTCGCGACCCGCGGTATCGAACGCAAGCGCAAGATCGGCCCAGGGTTCACCACACTCAAGCATCCCTGGACGGCGCAGGACGCCGCGCAACGCGTGGACACTCTGAGGCAAGAAGTCTCTTCCCTGCGTCGCGACGAAGAAGGCATGTCCGATCCGGACTACCAGCGCGCCACCGAGGAAATCGCGGGTCACATGTCCCAGACATGGGAACGCATTATCAGCCAAGTACTGGCCGAACCGCTTGTGGACTATCGAGCCCTGGAGGTCCGCGTCGGGAAACTTAGAGTCATCGGCCGAGTTACTCCTGACGACATCAAGACGTACGATGATTCCTACAGCAGAATCTCAGGTTGGGCTTCCCGTCACGATCCCCACCCCGAGCTGAACTACACACCGCCATCGGTGGATACCCTCACGGCCGAGATTGTCGTGCTTGATACATGGCTGAAGAGCGTCAAGAAGTACCAATCGAGCTGACGCGTGTTGGGCGCGCGTCGCCGTCGCCACCCGCCAAACTTATCCTCTTGCCGTCCCCTGGGACGAGCTTGCGTTCATGAACATTCCAGCAGCGGCGATCGGGTACGCGATGGGTAAGAAAGTATCGTTCTTCCGCCTGAACCTTCGGCACCCCATCTCGCTGGCTTGACCGCCGTGATCTATGTCAGCAGATTGGGTCCGCGCCCATGTTCCAAAGTGCATCCTCATGAAGCAGATGAGGCTCCGGTACGCAGGAGCCTGTGCTGCGCCTTGCTCGCGGCTCAAGGGTAACGACAAACCACTGCCAATCGCCTTGCCTGGGCCGCGCATTTGCACTCCGACTGTCGCGCGTCGCTAAATGGAAGACTGTCAGGTCGCCTCCGGTACCCCCAATGAATAGCGCCAGCGAAGATCAAACCGAAGCCCGGCATGATCAACCGCACATTCTTGAACTCCTATTCCGGGTGGATCTGCCCCGGCAACGTGGGATGGGGCCGGTTCCGCGGTAGCGTAAAGGGCGTTGAGTCGGTAGAGGACCAATCTCGTACCACCCGGGCAGCGCTTCAATGGTTCTCCCTTAAGCATTTGGCTCCGGCTGTTACAGCGCGCCAACGCCGACTTTGAGCTCAAACCCGACCGCCCCACTGCAGCACGGAGGACTCCCATGGGCAGGAATGCCAGACTCAGAAAAGACAGAGCGAAAAAACGTTCGGCTGCTGCCTCACAGCTTCCTCCTCAAGCCCCTCTTGAGGCACTCCAGCAAGCCATCGAGGCCGTCGGAGATAAGTTCGGCACAGATAACAGGTGTGCGGATGCTGCTGCATTGCTAATTACTGTCGGCAAGTATCTGGGCTACAAACTCGAGCCCCGCCCCGTTTCTCTCATCGCTGCACAACCATCCAGCACTGATCCGTCGTTGAAGTATGAGGCTTACATTGGCCCAGCTGCTGCGCGCACAATGAGTGAGGAAGAGCGGGAAAGGGCGAATAAGGACCATCTCGGTGACGGGGAAAACCTCGGACACTTGGTCCTTACATGCGATGATCCCCCTCTTCTTCTCGATCCCAATTTACGCCAGCTGCGTGCGATGGGGTTTGACGCACCGAGCCTCCGCGCGCATATCCACACCAGCCGCCCCGAGAGCGGGACGTGGTATCTGCCGATCGGTGAACTCAACCTTGAACTGTTTTACATACTGGATGACGAGGCCAGCGTGCTGCTGGAAAACTTCGACGCTGCCGTAGCGGCCGCCTCGGTCGAAGCCAGGAGTCTTGCACAAGCGGTACAGGCTGGCTATACGGCGGAGCAGATTCGAGAAGTAGCCGCATACTAGAGAGGTGCTCGCACGAACCCAGAATGCTTTGGACCTCGTCGGGGGCCAGCAGGCGCGGAATCCTTGCCGTCACGGGAAGCTTCACCACCCGGCGCTGTTTCGCGGCCCCCCTTGCTGATGTGGTGCAGAAAGGGTTTCCACCCTCCCGAACGGGCGCCAGGCTCCCAGCACGTGATCAGCTCGCCCGGGTCAAAGCCATGGCGGGCGGCATGCTGATAGAAGATCGACACGGTAGAAGGCTTGCGGTTCACCGTTGCCTCGCCGCAATGGTGCCTGATCGTCGGAAGAACCGAAAAGGCCCGGCCACGCATGTCCGGCGGACGCCGCAGCCACCGGATAAACGCCCCCACGTCTTCCAGCGTCACCGCCTGCCAGTCGCGTCCGTATTCGTCTAGGAAAACGAACTAGTCCTTCAAATCATGGGCGTGGGCCTTGATCGTGTTCGGTGACCGCTCGGTATCTGCCAAATACCGCAGGTACCGCTCCGCCGGTTCCACCACGCCTCTCTCCGATCAGCGTAAAAGAGACGGCATTGCTTACTGGATCCAAACACCTTCGATACCCGCATCGCCGCTCCTGTCAGCTGCCTCGTGCACGGACAAGACGCAAATCCATCCACAACGAAGCAACCAGAGCCCCAAACCCGCGCGAGCTACATGACGAACGGACGCAGGAGGACTAAAGATATCGGTCGTTTCTGACTCGTGCTTCCCTTAGGGCAAGTGTCGGATCGGGTACCTTGAGATCCGAGGGGGTGCCGTTATGGCCGCAAATGAAAACGTTGTGAAAAACGCACACATGGTGTCGAAGGGCTACATCAGCGCTTGGGCAGACAAGAGGAACGTCGTCGACGTACTCGATCTTCAAGAGGGCCGAGGCTATCCGTCTTCTTATCTGAGCGCCACAGTCGTGAACTACGTCTACGACCCCAATTTCCTCACTCGAAACCTCGAGCAAGACTACTCACTTATTGAAAGTGCCGGCATCCCAGCCCTCGTTAAGTTGCGCAAAGACGAACCGTTGTCGGAGGCAGAAGCCAACGCCGTGATCGCCTTCCTGGACATGCACCTTGACCGAGGACGATACGCAGATCGGACCAAGGTCCGAGCCCCTGCCGTTGCACTGAGAACGGACGGACGGATCGAACACACGGAGCTTGCCCTCGGAGACGCGCTGCTCCTATCGCAGTCCTTCCAGGATGTACTCAGACTGACAGCCTTAGGACTGGAACAATGGCCGTGGCAGGTACGAGAAGCAACGAGCCTCGCCACCGGTGACGGCGCGGTCCTGCTCTGGCGGGCAACCGACGGTGCCCCAATCACAACTATCTCCTTCCCGCTCTCCCCCACACAGCTCCTCGTAATCGGAGAAGATCTCCCAGACAACATTCCCCTCAACCCACTGCTTGCACAGAACAGCAAACGGTGGATTGTCGGGGTCAGGGGATCGCTCGATTTCAGCAAGGCGGCGATCATCGCCGCTAAACGATCCCAAGAATGATCCTGCCGAGCAGCATGGGTCGTTATTGACTGCCTCATCTCGCAGCATATGCAGCCCCGTTAGGGGCTAGGTATTGTGCGGAGATGGCAGATTACGATGAAATTTTGTTGGACGTGGTCATCCGTTCCCTATCCGGCGCGCGGTACCCCATCTCGGACGCCCGGGAGTTGCTCCCGGACCGCCCGGGCCTATACGCGATCCACGCGCCGCGGGAAGATTGGACATTCCTTGGATTAGTGCATCGCACCGAAGTGCCGCTATACGTCGGCAAAGCGGAGGACAGCTTGGTCTCCCGCGACCTCAACACGCACTTTGCCGTGGACCCCGAGGCCACCGTGAAGACAGGATCATCCACTGTCCGCCGCTCCTTCGCGGCTCTTCTCCGCAAGTCACTGAACCTACAAGGTGTGCCCAGGAACAAACTCAAACCCGGATACTTCGCCCACTATGGGTTGGAGGATGAAGCCGACGGTCGACTAACTGAATGGATGCAGGGTCATTTAAGCCTCGCCTACTGGCAACTTCCGCGACATCCAAAATGCAAATTGGCGGATTTGGAAAAAGCAGTTCTGAAGCAATGGGATCCGCCGATTAACCTACAAAGCTCACCGACTAAACTGCCGCACCTGATGGCCGAGCGTGCAGCAATGAAAATTGAGGCCCGCGTCTGGGCCGAAGAAAATGGCCACTAACCGGTACCCACATCCGTCATCGTTACAACTCGGCAACTTCTAGGAAGGGGGCGGCCGGCACTGCGCCGTCGTCCTACTTCAAAAGCGGTCCTTTGGATAGTGCAGACGAAGGGCACCTACCATTAGGCCTGTAGCCATTCCCGGGCGAACTGTTCGAGCATGTGGTTCGGGACGATAACGGCGGGCTTGTTGACCATGCCCAGTCGGCGCAGTTCCATGACGCCCATGACCATCTCGGCGGTCTTTCCCGCACCGACCTGGTGGAACAGGCCAACAGCCGGTTCGGAGAGCATCCGCGCCACAGCGGCACGCTGGTGCGGGCGTGGGGAGAAGTCTTTGGTCATGCCGGGCAGGATCAGCCGTTCCCCTTCTGTGCTGTAGTCCCGGAGCACGATGGAGTTGAAGCGACGGTTCTACTCGTCGATGAGGCAGTTAACCCGCTCCGGTTCCTCCCACACCCATTCGCTGAACCGTTCCTGCAGCAGCTGCCTTTCCTGCGCCGCTGCAGTCTCGGTAGGGTTCAGGACCGGCGCTTGTCTTCATTTTCGTCAATGACCCGTACGGGCCTCTTTTCGAGAACCTGCTTGAGGATGTCCGAGGCGGGCTCCACTTCGTCCTTGCGCAACGGTTCCGGAATAGCCTCGGTCAGGGCCTGAGCGTTGGGAGCGAACCGTTCGTCCCGAACCAATACCTTGGCGTTCTTCGACGACTTCGCATAATCGGCTGCGTACTTCTTCGTGATTTCCCTACGAGTTGCCATCGACAGGTGCATCCCTCATCGTCACCGCCGTGCCCACAGCGGCCCGTGATTCCGCGAGCGTTTCTCAAATGAGGCACGCACCCCGTTTCGCGAGCACTATTCATGAGTCTCGTCACCCCCTTGACTCACACCCCCACCTTCCCTAAACTTTTCATAAAGCAGAATCTAAATTCCACAAAGCGGAAAATGAAGCCAAACACCAAGGCAGCAGCCAAGCAACCCGGAAGATAGATCAAAGCCCCTCCTCGGAAGGACCTACGATGACGTACACAGTGAACTGCTCCATCCTCCTGACGGAGCTGCCCTTGCTCGAGCGCCCCGCCGCCGCGAAGGCAGCCGGTTTTGACGCCGTCGAGTTCTGGTGGCCCTTCGAAACCTCCGTCCCCAGCGACGCACAAGTAACCGAATTCGAAACCGCCATCAAGGACGCCGGCGTTCAGCTCACGGGCCTGAACTTCAACGCAGGCAACATGCCCGGCGGCGACCGCGGCCTGGTTTCCTGGAAGGGACGTTGCTCCGAGTTCAAGGACAACATCGACGTCGTGGCCGGCATCGGTGAGCGCCTGGGCTGCAAGGCCTTCAACGCCCTCTACGGCAACCGCCAGGACGAGTTCACCCCTGAAGAGCAGGACGAACTCGCGGCCAAGAACCTCGCCGCAGCAGCGGAAGGCGTCGCCCGCATCGGCGGCACCGTCCTCCTCGAACCGGTCAGCGGCGCACCCAAGTACCCGCTCCTCACCGCCGAAGACGCACTCAAGGTAATCGCCCGCGTCAAGGCAGAATCCGGCGCACAGAACATCAAGCTCCTCGCCGACTTCTACCACCTGGCCGTCAACGGCGACGACGTCGAATCCGTCATCGAGAACCACGCCAAGGACTTCGGCCACATCCAGATCGCCGACAACCCCGGCCGCGGAGCTCCCGGAACCGGCACGCTCCCCCTCGGCGAATGGATCGCCCGCAGCCGCGAACTCGGCTACGACGGCTACATCGGCCTCGAGTACAAGGAACCGCAGGAATCGGCTTTCAGCTGGGCCATCCGCCAGCGCGCCAACGCCAACTAAGCACAGGGCGCCCAACTGAGTAGCAGATCAGGCCGTTCTGAGCGCTGAGAACTACGCGAACTGCTACCTAGTTGGGTAAGCACACCCGGGTTAAAACACTCGGACTCCAGACACACACAGACTTCCCCAGAAAGAGAACCACAATGAGCAACGTTGCAGTCATCGGCCTCGGAATCATGGGCCTCCCCATGGCCATCAACCTCGTCAAGGCTGGCCACACGGTCACCGGTTTCAACCGCAGCCAGGACAAGATCGACAAGCTCGTCTCCGAGGGCGGCCAGGGTGCCACCAGCATCGCGGACGCAGTCAAGGACGCCGACGTCGTCATCACCATGGTCCCGGACTCCCCCGATGTTGAGGGTGTAGTCAGCGGCAAGGACGGCGTCTTCGCCAACGCGAAGAAGGGCACCCTCTGGATCGACGCATCCAGCATCCGCCCGGACGTCGCAAAGCGCCTCTCCGACGACGCCGTCGCAGCCGGTATCCGCCCGCTCGACGCTCCCGTATCCGGTGGCGAGCAGGGCGCAATCGACGCCGTCCTGTCCATCATGGTCGGCGGCGAAGCTGCAGACTTCGAGGCAGCACAGGATGTCCTCAACGCAGTGGGCAAGACCATCGTCCACGTCGGCCCGTCCGGCTCCGGCCAGACCGTCAAAGCAGCCAACCAGCTGATCGTAGCCGTCAACATTCAGGTCCTCGGCGAGGCCATCGCCTTCCTCGAGGCTTACGGCGTAGACACCGACGCAGCACTGAAGGTCCTCGGCGGCGGCTTGGCCGGCTCCAAGGTCCTCGACCAGAAGGGTCAGAAGATGCTGGACCGCAACTTCGACCCCGGCTTCCGCCTGGCCCTCCACCACAAGGACCTCGGCATCGTCACCTCCGCAGCCCGCGAAGCCAACGTCGCTGTCCCGCTCGGCGCAGTCGTCGCCCAGCTCGTCGCCGCAACCGTCAACCAGGGCGACGGCGGCCTCGACCACTCGGGCCTCTTCAAGCAGGTCCTCCAGCTCAGCGGCCGTAAGTAAATACCCCGGCAAAAGGCACCTAGCAACAAAAGCAGGGAACCCGCCGTCGTACTTAAACGACGGCGGCTCCCTCACCACACCCAAAAACACCACAGACTTCGCCCGCAAGGGCAATAAACAAGGAGTACACCATGGCTAAGATGCGCACCGTTGATGCGGCAGTCGCCATCCTGGAAAAGGAAGGCGCCACCGAGGCTTTCGGCCTGCCAGGCGCAGCGATCAACCCCTTCTATTCCGCAATGCGTGCCCACGGCGGTATCCGCCACACGCTGGCCCGCCACGTTGAAGGCGCCAGCCACATGGCTGACGGTTACAGCCGCGCAGCTGATGGCAACATCGGCATCTGCATCGGCACGTCGGGCCCCGCTGGCACGGACATGATCACCGGCCTGTACGCAGCATGGGCGGATTCCATCCCCATGCTCTGCATCACCGGCCAGGCACCCGTTGCCAAGCTGCACAAGGAAGACTTCCAGGCCGTGGACATCGAGTCCATCGCCAAGCCGTTGACCAAGTTCGCCATGACCATCCTGGAGCCGGGCCAGGTTCCCGGCGCGTTCCAGAAGGCGTTCCAGCTGATGCGTTCGGGTCGCCCGGGCCCGGTTCTGCTGGACCTGCCCATCGACGTTCAGATGGCCGAGATCGAGTTCGACATCGACGCCTACGAGCCCCTGCCGGTGGAGAAGCCCAAGGCTTCCCGCAAGCAGCTGGAAAAGGCTTTGGACCTGCTGACCGCAGCCCAGCACCCGCTGATCGTTGCCGGTGGCGGCATCATCAACGCAGGCGCTTCCGCCCAGCTGGTTGAGCTGGCCGAGATCCTCAACGTTCCTGTTATCCCCACGCTGATGGGTTGGGGCGCCATCCCGGATGACCACCAGCTGATGGCCGGCATGGTTGGCCTGCAGACCTCGCACCGCTACGGCAACGAGACGTTCCTGCAGAGCGACTTCGTGATCGGCATCGGCAACCGTTGGGCCAACCGCCACACCGGCGGCCTGGACACCTACACGGCTGGCCGCAAGTTCGTGCACATCGACATCGAGCCGACCCAGATCGGTCGCGTTTTCTCGCCTGACTTGGGCATCACGTCCGACGCCGGTGCGGCGCTGGACGGTCTGTTGGAATTGGCTCGCGAACGCCAGGCTGCCAAGACCCTGCCGGACTACTCGGGTTGGGTTGCCGAGTGCCAGGAGCGCAAGGGCTCCCTGCACCGCAAGACCAACTTCGACAACGTGCCCATCAAGCCGCAGCGCGTGTACCAGGAGATGAACAAGGCCTTCGGCCGCGACACCACCTACGTGTCCACCATTGGTCTCTCGCAGATCGCCGGCGCACAGATGCTGCACGTGTTCGGTGCCCGGAAGTGGATCAACGCTGGCCAGGCGGGCCCGCTGGGTTGGACCGGTCCCGCCGCACTGGGTGTGGTTCGTGGAACCCCGGACGCCACCGTTGTTGCCCTGTCCGGTGACTACGACTTCCAGTTCATGATCGAGGAACTGGCCGTTGGCGCACAGTTCAACCTGCCGTACATCCACGTTGTGGTGAACAACAGCTACCTGGGCCTGATCCGTCAGAGCCAGCGCGGCTTCAACATGGAACAGAACGTTTCCCTGGCCTTCGAGAACATCAACAGCCCGGAGACAAACGGTTACGGCGTGGACCACATCAAGGTTGCCGAGGGCTTGGGCGTCAAGGCCATCCGCGTTGAGGACCCCAACGATCTGCCGGCCGCTTTCGACAAGGCCAAGGCACTGATGGGCGAGTTCAAGGTTCCCGTGGTTGTTGAAGTGATCCTGGAAAAGATCACCAACATCTCCATGGGCGTTGAGATCAGCGGCGTGAACGAGTTCGAAGAATTGGCAGAAACCGCGGCGGACGCACCCACCGCGATCCTGACCAAAGCGTAAGTAAGTAAAGGAAGGAGGCACCGGAATGCGTGTTGTCATCGCCCCGGACAAATTCAAGGGCTCGCTGTCCGCGCCCGACGTCGGCGAGCACCTGGCAACAGGACTGCTGGCGGGGTTCGGCCACGGTATTCAAGCAACACGCATTCCGGTGGCCGACGGCGGCGAAGGAACCATCGACGCCGCCATCGGCTCCGGCTTCACCCGCCGGACCACCACCGTCACCGGCCCGCTCGGCGAGCCGGTGAAGGCCGACTTCGCAGTGCGGGACCAGGAAGCTGTCATCGAAATGGCGGCAGCTTCCGGTCTCGCCCTCCTCCCGGACGGCCCCACGTCTGAAACGGCAAACACAGCAACCAGCATCGGCACGGGCGAACTCATCCGCGCCGCGCTGGACCTCGGCTGCCGCAAGATCATCCTGGGTGTGGGCGGCAGCGCCAACACCGATGCCGGTGCAGGCGTTCTGCAGGGCCTCGGCGCCGTGTTCCTGGACAAGAACGGCAACGAGCTCCCCGGCGGCGGCGCGGCCTTGGCCGAGCTTGACACCATCGACTTCTCCAACTTCGACGTCCGCGTTGAGGCCACTGAGTTCGTGTTGGCGTCCGACGTCGACAATCCCCTTTTGGGGGCCAGCGGAGCCCCAGCCATCTTCGGTCCGCAGAAGGGCGCGACGCCGGACGACGTCACCTCGCTCGATGCGGCACTGAGCCACTTCGTGGACGTCCTCGCAGCAACAACCGGGCAGCACGCCAAGTTCGCAGCCAAGGCAGAAGGCGCAGGAGCGGCAGGCGGCGTCGGCTACATAGCCATAGCAGCACTGAAGGCAGAGCGGCGGCCGGGCATCGACGTCGTGCTTGAATTCACTGAACTCGAGCAGCGGCTCAAGGGCGCCGATCTGGTGATCACCGGAGAAGGCAGCCTGGACGAGCAAAGCTTGCTCGGCAAGACCCCCATGGGTGTCTCCCGCGCGGCGCAGAGGAACGGGGTTCCCGTGATCGCAGTGTGCGGGCGGAGTACCCTAAGCCGGGAACAACTCACGGATGCCGGCTTCCACACGGTGCATGCACTGACCGATCTGGAAAAAGATGTTCAAAAATGTATCGCTGAAGCAGGTCCGTTGCTTGAACAATTAGGTAAGCACATAGGCGTGTACCTGGCGGAACGGACCGAAAACAAGGAGTACCTCAATGTCTGAAGCAATCGGCGCCTATGACCTCGTTATCCGGGGCCAGCGCATCCTGACCACCGCCGGACTCGCAGCACGCGAAGTTGGCATCCGCGATGGCGTCATCGTCGCCATCGAACCCCTGGGCAACGGCCTCACGGGCAACGAGGTCATTGAACTCGCAGACGACGAAACCCTCATCCCCGGCCTGGTGGACACCCACGTCCACGTCAACGAGCCCGGCCGCACCGAGTGGGAAGGCTTCGCCTCCGCCACGCGTGCCGCAGCTGCCGGTGGCGTGACCACCATCATCGACATGCCGCTGAACTCCATCCCGCCCACCACCACCGTGGACGGCCTGGAGCAGAAGCGCGTAGTCGCCAAGGACCAGGCGTTCGTGGACGTCGGATTCTGGGGCGGTGCCATCCCGGGCAACAAGAGCGACCTCCGCCCGCTCCACGACGAAGGCGTGTTCGGCTTCAAGTGCTTCCTCCTGCACTCCGGCGTGGACGAATTCCCGCACCTCGATGCAGATGAGATGGAAGAGGACATGAAGGAACTCAAATCCTTCGACTCCCTCATGATCGTGCACGCCGAGGACTCCCACGCGATCGACCGCGCCCCGCACCCCGGCGGCGACCACTACGAAACCTTCCTCGCCTCCCGCCCCCGCGGCGCCGAGAACAAGGCAATCGCCGAGGTCATCGAGCGCGCCCGCTGGACCGGCGCCCGCGCCCACATCCTGCACCTCTCCTCCTCCGACGCGCTGCCGATGATCGCCTCAGCAAAGCGCGACGGCGTCAACCTCACCGTTGAGACGTGCCCGCACTACCTGACACTCATGGCCGAAGAAATCCCCGACGGTGCCACGGCTTACAAGTGCTGCCCGCCCATCCGTGAAGCCTCCAACCGCGAGCTCCTCTGGAAGGGCCTGCAGGACGGCACCATCGACTGCATCGTCTCGGACCACTCCCCCTCAACACTGGACCTCAAGGACCTGGAAAACGGCGACTTCGCAGTGGCATGGGGCGGCGTTTCCTCGCTGCAACTGGGCCTGTCCCTCATCTGGACCGAAGCCCGCCACCGCGGCATCCCGCTGGAACAGGTTGTCTCGTGGATGGCCGAGAAGCCCGCCGCCCTGGCACGCCTGCACAACAAGGGCCAGCTCGCCCTGGGCTACGACGCCGACTTCTCCATCTTCGCCCCGGACGAAGCCTTCGTTGTGGACGTCACCAAGCTCAAGCACAAGAACCCGATCACGCCGTACGACGGCCGCCCCTTGGCCGGCGTCGTCCGCAAGACCTACCTGCGCGGAACCCCCATCGACGGCCAGAACCCCGGCGGCAAGCTGCTCCGCCGCGGCAACGTTTAGGTCAACCGCCATGGCAGTCAATGCCTACGGGCCACCGCCGTCGCGAGGACCCGCAGCACGCGGCCTCGCGGGTCGGCGGGCCGGCTCGAATCAACGGAACGGCCTGACAGCACACGGTCTGGCGCTCTGGGTCAACCCGGCCGAGGGCGACGAGATCGATCCTGAGGTCTGGGAGCGGGCAGCACGCCTTGTGCTGGCCCGCGCCATGAAACTTGCCCCGGAGGCGGAAGTCCGTATCTGGCCCGCCACCGGGGCAGAGCACTCCGGCGTCGGCGACACTTCCTGGGGCGGCACTCCGCAGGAAGCCGCCGACGCCGGTACCAACGAGACGCAGGCAAGCACGGTTACGCTCGCCGATGCCCTCGCTGAGGCGCGTTCGTCGAACCGTACGGCCGGGCAGGACGGCAGCGAAGAGGGCGGCAGCACCGCCGTCGAGCCCGTAACGTTGGCGAGCCGCCGCAGCCAACTTGCGGTAGACCTCGCCGCTGAAGTAGTGCTGCTGGACGGTGAGCCGGTTGCCTTTACTGGCATGGAATACAAGCTGCTCCGCTACCTCGTGGTGAACTGCTCCCGGGCCATCAGTCGTGAAGAATTGCAACGTTTTCTGGAGTCATTTGACCTCCCGGGCGCGGCATTTCGCTCGATCGACGTTTATGTTGGAAGGGTGCGGCGGAAGCTAGGCTCCGCCCGACACACCGTCGCCACCGTCCGTGGTGGCGGCTACCAGTTCGTGCCAGGGCCCTATGCCACAGTGCGCGGACCTGCGGAATACAGCATCTAAGTTCGCTGTTCTGTCTACTAGACAATCCGTTTTATGAATGACCAATGCCGGCTGTTTGCCGGTGAAACGTAAAGGATCGCCATGACCCAGAAACTCCTCGTCGGAACGCAAGCACCTGATTTCGCGCTTCTCGACGCCGACGGCACTAAGGTCTCGCTGTCCGATTACCGCGGACGCAACGTCATTGTGTACTTCTACCCGAAGGCAGCCACCCCCGGTTGCACCACCGAGGCTTGCGATTTCCGCGACAACCTCGCCAGCCTGCAGGGCAAAGGCTACGAAGTCATCGGAATCTCCCCGGACGCCCCGGAGGCCCTCGCCAAGTTCACCGGTGAATTCGCGCTGACCTTCCCGCTCCTGTCCGACGAAGACCACAAGGTTGCCCTGGCCTACGGCGCCTGGGGCGAGAAGCTGGTTGACGGCGAGATCCACGAAGGCCTGGTCCGCTCCACCGTCGTGCTGGACGGCGAAGGCACCGTGAAGCTCACCCAGTACCAGGTAGCTGCTCAGGGCCACGTCCAGGCTTTGAAGGAAGAACTGGGCGTCTAACCCTCTCTCACATCACGCGTGCTTGAGCGAATCCCTCTCTCACATAACCCGTGCTTGAGCGAATCCCTCTCTCACATAACTGCACAAAACGTGTAACGCCCGCCCACATTTGTGAGCGGGCGTTTCATGTGTCGTGACTAAACGTGACAAATACCCAGCAGCATTAGTTAATGGAGCCATGGTCTCAACCTCGTCCCCTCGCCATGCTGTCGTCGTCGAAGACGACGCTGACATCCGCGGCCTCCTCGTCCTCGTACTGGAGCAGCTCGACTTTGTGGTGACCGAAGCCCCTGACGGTCTCTCCGGCGTCGAGGCTGTCCGTAGAACCAACGCCGAATTGGTGACGCTGGACATCAACCTTCCGGACATAGATGGCATGGAAGTCTGCCGTCGTCTCCGCGAATTCTCGGACGCGTACATCCTGATGCTCACGGCCCGCGCCGATGAGATCGACAGGCTCACAGGCCTGGACACGGGCGCGGACGACTACATCAACAAACCCTTCAGCCCCAAGGAACTCCAGGCCCGCATCCGCGCCCTGTTCCGCCGTGCCGCCCGGACGCCCGCCACCCCCGCCGAGGACGCCGGCCAGAGCGATGAACTCGCCCGCGCCGCAGTGGTGCAGCAAAGCCTCCTGCCGCGCGAAACGGTCCGCCTCAACGGTTACGACGTCGCTGGCGCCTTCCGTCCTTCCCGCAGCGTGGGCGGGGACTTCTACGACTGGTACCAAACCCGCGACGGCATGCACCTTACTTTCGCCGATGCCATGGGCAAGGGCATGGGCGCCGCACTCATCGCCGCAACGGTCCGCGCAGTCATGCGATCCGTTGCGGACACCCCGGCGATCGACGCCGCTTTTGGTTCGGCCAGCGCCACCATTACCTCGGACCTGGACCAGTCCGGCTCCTTCGTGACCATGTTCCATGCGCGGCTGGACAGCGCCTCCGGAAAACTCAGCTACATCGACGCCGGCCATGGCCTTGCGCTGCACGTTCCAGCCGAGGGGGCGGCGCGGAGGCTGGTTTCCGCAGGCCCGCCTGTCGGCATCCTGGACGACCAACAGTGGCCTGCTTCGGAGCTGGAACTGGCGCCGGGCGATTCCCTGGTGATCGTCAGCGACGGCGTGCTGGACGCCCATAACTCCTTGGAAGAGTTTCAACGCAACGTGGAGAAGGTTGCACGCAACGGGGCTACTTCGGACCTTGTGTGCGCCGCTCTTCTCGAGTTGGCGCCGGCATCAACCGCTGAAGATGACGTGACCGCCGTCGTCGTTCGCAGAAAACCAAACGCAGGACTGTAAACAACAAAAAGGGGGGATTTTGTGACACGTTTCTGGACTCGACTGATCGTTCTTCTCACGGTCATTTTGGGCGTCAATTATGTGGCGTGGCGCTGGATGGCCTCCCTGAACTGGGACGCGTGGTGGATCGCCGTTCCGTTGGTACTTGCCGAGACGTACAGCCTGATTGACGTCATGTTGTTCGGCCTCACCGTGTGGAACATCAAATTCCGGAAACCGCCGCCCCCTGCCCCGGCCGACGCCACCGTGGACGTTTTCATCACCACGTACAACGAGCCCCTGGACCTGGTGATGACCACGGCTCTGGCCGCCAAGGACATCACCTGGCCGCACAGTACCTGGATACTCGACGACGGCGATCGGCCTGAGATGCGCGAACTCGCCGAAGCGAACGGGATTGGTTACGTCACGCGTGGCGCGGACTGGACACCTGACATGCCGCGGCACGCCAAGGCGGGCAACCTGAACAACGCCCTGATGGTCACTTCGGGCGAGTACCTGTTGATTCTCGACGCCGATCAGATCCCCGAGCCGGACATTCTGGACAAAACGCTGGGCTACTTCAACGACGACAAAGTTGCGCTGGTCCAGACACCGCAGTACTTCATCAACGTCCCCGCCGACGATCCCCTGGGCAGCCAGGCACCCCTGTTCTACGGTCCCATTCAGCAAGGCAAGGACGGCTGGAACGCGGCGTTCTTCTGCGGGTCCAATGCGATCCTCCGGCGGGAAGCCCTCATGCAGCTGGGGCTGGTGGGCTACGTCAAAGCCACGGAGAAGAGTATCCGGCGTGCCCTCGCTGCCTCCCGGACCGCCATCAAGAAAGCGCGGCGATCCTCCGAGGCAGAGAACCCGCTGGTGGCGCAGATGCTCAACGAGGTGGAGGCCGCAACGGAGTCCGCCCAAAGGGAACTCGAGGCCGGGGCGTCGTTGAGTGAGATCACGTACCGGGTTCGCCGCAAGGTGGACGACGCCGTGCGCACCCTCGTGGCCGCCGACTTCTCCGCACTCCAATCCGACCTCGAAGAGATCGCGGCCATGGAACTCGCCCACGTGGGCGAGTCCGGTGTGACCACTGTGGCGAGTGACGCCGTCGACCGTATGTCCGGGCGCGACTGGTCCCCCTTGGGTGCGCTCGAATCGGTCCACGCAGTCCTGGACGCCATTTCGGTGGAACGCACGGACGAAGCGCAGCCGATCATGCCGCTGGCCACCATCTCCGTCACGGAGGACATGGCCACAGCGATGCGCCTGCACGGCCTGGGGTGGAAGAGCGTGTACCACCACGAAATCCTCGCCAACGGCCTGGCCCCGGAGGACGTCAAGACCATGCTGACCCAACGCCTCCGCTGGGCCCAAGGCACCATGCAGGTCCTCCTCCGCGAGAATCCGCTGGTCCAGCGTCGGCTCACGTGGGGCCAGCGGCTCATGTACTTCTCCACCATGTGGACCTACCTCAGCGGCTTCGCAGCAGTGGTGTACTTCGCGGCGCCCATCATCTACCTGACGCTCGGCATCCTCCCGGTGAACAGCATCAGCTTCGACTTCTTCATCCGATTCATCCCGTTCATGGTGGTGAATCAACTCCTTTTCCTGGTAGCCGGGCACGGGATACCCACCTGGCGCGGGCAGCAGTACAGCCTCGCGCTGTTCCCCACCTGGATCAAGGCCTGTACGACGGCGGCGCGGAACGTTTGGTTCGGACGTCCCCTCGGGTTCGCGGTCACCCCCAAGGCACGGCAGAGCGGCGGCCCGAGTTGGAGCCTGATCAGGCCCCAGATCATTGTGGCTGTGCTTCTGGCTGTGGCGTTGGTTGTAGGCCTTATTCGGCTTCTTGCCGGAATGTCCGAGCCTCTGGGGACACTGGTGAACGTGGCGTGGGTTGCGTTCGACCTTGTGGTCCTGAGCGTTCTGGTCAAGGCAGTTTTGTACAAGGGCTTCGTGCCTGAAGGTGTCGGGCCTGAGCGCCCCGAAGAGAGGAATGCAGATGCAGTTTAGCTATGAGGTCAACGACTCCTACGCGGAGGTGAAGGGCGTAGGCCGGCTGAATATGGTGGCCGCGCCCAAGCTGCGCGAAGTAGTGGCCGAAGTTGTGGCCGCCGGCTCCAGCCGGGTTGTGGTGAACCTGGCAGAAACGGACTTCATGGATTCCTCCGGACTCGGCGCACTCATCGGTTGCCTCAAAGCCGCGCGTCAGGCAGGCGGTGACCTCCGGATCGCCGGCGTTCAGCCGCAGGTCAGGATGGTTCTGGAACTGACCAACATGGACAGGGTTCTCACCGCTTACCCCACCGCAGAAGCTGCATTCGGCGATGACTGAGGTCATCGCCCACCGGGGCTTCCATGGGCCGTCCAATGAAGAAGCCATAGAAGCCATCCACAATGAACTGGACGCTTTGTGGGACGATGCGTCCTTCGTTCCGGACATGGACCGGATGACCTTCGCTACGGCCGTGATCGAGGCTGCCGCGAACATCGTGCAGCATGCGTTGCCTGTGGCGGAGAAACCTGTGGAGATCGACGTCGACATCAGCGTCCAGCCCACCCGGTTGGTAGCTAGGGTCAGTGCACACCACGCCCGGGAGCCGTTCGCCGATGACATGCAGGCGTCCATGCCGGATTCGGAGGCAGAGTCCGGGCGCGGGCTGGCCCTCATTGAGGCCTTGGTGACCACGGTGACCTTCGAGCGCCAGGATGGCACCAACACCTGGATCCTCACTCGCGACACCTGATCCTCTCTCACCAAACGCGCCGATCCACCCGACCCTCTCTCACCAAACGCGCCGTGACCCGAACGTGAAGTGCAACGGGTTGTTCTGCCCATGGCCAAAGCGCAAATGAGCGTGACAGCATTCGGTGAGATCCGCCGTCGAGCACGTAACAACATTGGGGAAACGAAATGAACCGCCGCATGCACCGTAACGCTTGGGCGTTGGCCGCTGCCCTTGCGGTGGTGACTGTTGCTGCCGGCTGCAGCGACACCCCCGACGGACCCAAACGGGTGCCCAGTGAGGCGCCGCCCGTGACTTCCGAGCCAGCGTCGGTGGCCGAAAGCGCCGCCAAGTACAACGCCCTGACCACCGATCTTGTTGCCGCCCTGGAAGCCAAGATGCCGGCCATCACCTGGACCGTGGATGATCCGGCGCGCTTGAGCCGCGCCCAAGACGGCAGATGCACACTCTCCCCACGGAGCATGAAAAGCAGCGCAGACATCGTGGAGCCATCCAAAAACTTTGAGGACGTCTTTGGTGCAGCCGATCCGGTGCTGGAAAAGCACGGCTTCCCTGCCTTCGACGGAACCGACCCCGTGCCCGGCGGATGGGTGGTCACCCGCAGCGCTGATGCCGCAGGCGCTACGGTGACCATCGAATCAAAATCCCCGGCCTACCTCAGCGTCACTGTTCCGGTTAAGTCCGAGAAATGCGATTCCAACGAAATTCCTCAGGGGGACAGATAAATGCCCGGATTCTACGGTGCTGATATTGCCCAATTGCGGGCACTCGCCAAGACCATGTCGCGGCATTCGGAACGGATGACCTCGCTGTCCATGGAACTGGGCAACCTCATCAACAACGCTCCGTGGGATGGCCGTGACGCCGTGATGTTCCGCGCGTCGTGGGACTCCCAGCACCGTCCCATGCTGAAGAAGATCTCCAGCGAATTGCAGAACCAAGCCAAAGAGCTGATCCGCAATGCCGACGAGCAGGACAAGTCCAGCTCCGGTTCCTCGGGCTCCGATCGGTCCGATCGTTCCGGGCGGGGAGATTCGAACCCTCCCGGCGACCCAGGACCACTGGACCCGGACAAGCCCGACGTCGATGTGCCCGGCGATGTCCGCAACGACCCCGACGCCGGGGACCCCAGCGACATCAATCAAGGACAGATTGGCGACTGCTGGCTGTTGGCTGGAATCGGTTCGGTGGCCCAGGTGCTGGAGCGCGAGGGCAAGCTCGACGAATTCCTGGAAGAGCACATGCGTCCCGTGGGCGACCCGCCAACGCACTGGGTTGTCACGCTTTATGAAGACGGCGAACCCGTGGAAGTCACTGTGGAGGCCAAGTCGGTTGACGGCGGAGTCCGCGGCGCCGACGGCGAACCCAACTGGCTTTCCATCTACGAACGCGCGGCAGCTGAGCACCGCGGCGGGTCCTATGACGACATCGACGGCGGTTTCAGCAACGAAGCCATGGAGCTGATGACCGGGCAGTCCGCTGACAAGGACGGCGAGTTGAACTTTGATGACATCGAGGACAAACTCTCGGACGGACAGGCCATCTCCGTGGGAACTGAGGACGTCAAGGACGACGACTTCGACTGGGTCTGGGAGTCCGACGAAGTCAACCGTACCGACGTCGTGCCCAACCACGCGTACGTTGTGGTGGATGTGAAAACCAACGACGACGGCGAGAAAGTCATTGTCCTGGCCAACCCGTGGGGCCCCTCCGGCGGTTACATGGAAGGCGACGACGACCTCAAGTCCGGCACGCTGGAACTGACCGAGGACGAGTACAAAGAAAACTTTGACTCCGTATACTCCGTGGACGTGAAGTAAGGATGGCCGTGGAACAGCTGGTAACAGTCAAGCAAGGCATGCAGCCCACCTTCGACGGCGTCAAAGTGGGGGTGGTCAAAATCGGCATCGCGGATGGGGCTCCGGCCATCCAGTTCTGGATCCGGACCGCCGAGCAGCAACGAAAGCAGGCCTTCCGAGAAGGCCAGTCGGTCACCCTTCCGGGTGCTGGCCTGTTGACGGTCACCTCCATCCAGCCCGCGCTAGGCAGTACGGCTGCCTCCGCCACACTGACGTACGACGGCGGCCCGGTCACCGATTGAGCGTCGGCGCCGGGCGGGTGAGAGAGCGTCACCCAAAAACCCACCAAAGGTGAGGGAGCGTCACCCGAAAACCCACCAAAGGTGAGAGAGCGTCAGGCGTTCGCGATGGCCTCTTTGAGCGCGCCCAGCACCAGGGTCACCGAAGCACTGTTGGCGTTGGGGCCCATCATGCCGATGCGCCACACGGTGTCCGCGAACTCCCCCACACCTGAACCAATCTCCATACTGAAGTTCTCCAAAAGGTAAGCGCGGACGGCAGCCGAGTTGACGCCGTCGGGCACTTTGACGGTGGTGAGGCTGGGCAACCGGGCGCCCTCAGCGGCGAACAGCTCCAGGCCCATGTCCTGCAGTCCGTCCTGCAAGGCTGTACCAGCGGCGCGGTGCCGGGCCTGCACAACGTCCAACCCCTCGGCGAGGATGCGGTCCAGGGCGGCTTCAAGGCCGGCAATCATGGTGACCGGAGCGGTGTGGTGATAGGTCCTGGCACCGCTGGCCGCACCAACGTACCCGCCCAGCAATCCAATATCGAGGTACCAGGAGCGGGGATCCTTCACACGTCGCTCAAAGGCGCGGTCAGAGACTGTGAAAGGCGAGAGTCCCGGCGGCACACCCAGGCATTTCTGCGTTCCGGCGTAGCCGACGTCGATCCCCCAGTCGTCGGCCAGCAACTCCAGTCCGCCGATGGACGTCACCGCGTCGGTAATCAACAGCGCGTCACCCTTGCCTGCGCCGAGGGCCGCGATGTCAGAGAGCACTCCCACCGAAGTCTCTGCGTGGACGGCGGCGATGACTTTGGGGTTCGGATGCGCTGAGAGCACCCGATCGGCGTCCACAGGCTGGCCCCATTCGTGATCGACCCGGACCACCGTGGCCCCGCATCGCCGGGCAACCTCACACATCCGCGCCCCAAAAAGTCCGTTGACCGCGATCACTGCCACGTCGCCGTCGGACACGGTGTTCACGAAAGCCGCTTCCATCCCGCCGGAACCGGTGGCACTCAACGGAAGCGTCCGTGCGTTGGACGTACCCCACACAGTCCGAAGGCCCTCGCAGGTGTGGTCAAGCCGCTCGATGAACACAGGGTCAAGGTGGCCGAGCACGGGATAGGCCAACGCGGACATGGCTTCGGGGTAGCAATTGCTCGGGCCGGGACCGAACAGGAACCTGGACGTCAGAATGTCTGGCATGTGCGAACTCCTTCAGCTGGTTGAGGTCATTCTGCCCCACCCAACGATGAGGGGCCCACTCTGCGCGCCAAAACGCCCGTAGGGGGCGCAGAGCGGGCCTCGCAACGTTCCGGGCCGCTCACCCAGGATCCTCCAAGCCCAAACTGCTAAGGTTGCTCACCAACGCTGAGGCCGCCACGGATAGGGGACAAGAGTGACGACTGAAGGAAAAGAGTCGCCGGAAGCCGGAGTGCAGGGCGAAGTAAGCCAGGACCGCTTTGTCGCAGGGCAGGATCTGACGCGGTGGAAATCCCCGGTAGGCCGCTTACTGGCCGGAGGCGCGGAACGGATCACCCGGCTACTGGGACCTTATGCGGCCCTGGTCATCACCCTTGTAGTAGGGCTTGGCGTGGCCATGGCACTGGCTCTCGCCTTCGGTGAAGTGTACGAGTCGGTGACCGAGGCCGACGGCGTAGCCGGCTTGGACGATCCGGTCCTGGCTGCTGCCAAGTCGGTTCGATCGCCAGCACTGGATGTTGCTGTCACTGCTTATACGAATATCGGCGGCACGGTGGGCATGCCCATCATTGCGGTTGGAATCATGATCTTTCTGGCGGTACGGCGACGCTCATGGACGCCCGTCATCCTGATGCTCGCAGCCGGATTGGGATCACTGGCCATCACCGTCCTTGGCAAGCCGATCTTCGGCCGCAGCCGCCCGGATATGGCCGATGCGATTCCGCCCTACGAACATTCAGCGTCATTTCCCAGCGGCCACTCACTCAACTCGATCGTGATCGCCGGCATTGTGGCGTACCTGATCATTCTGCGGCTCAAAACGATGCGGACGAGGGTCATCACGGTGGCGGTCGCATCCGCGTTTGCCATCACCATGGGCTTGAGCCGCGTCTACCTCGGCCACCACTGGCTGACCGATGTGCTGGCGGCGTGGGCCATCGGCATCTCATGGCTGGCGTTGGTGATTACGGCCCATCGCCTCTATCTGACAGTGCGGACCAGGCGCCAGCACGCGGTAATCTCTTGACACCAAGCCGTTCACTCGGCTTAACTGAATTACGTATGCTGAAATAACAGTTCCATGATGCGGAAGCTTGAAGCAAAGGCTTCCTCCTGCACCAGCAGGGGTTCCGCATAGCCCACACCATGGATGCCAGCATTTTGCACGAGGATGACAAGCATGGAGCTTGCAGTATTCAACAGCGCTGACCGGGACGAGGCCATCAGGACCCTGACCCCTTGCCTGGATATCAGCCGCTGGGTAGAAGCCGTGGTTGACGCGCGCCCCTACGCCAGCGTCGACGAACTGCTGGGGCAAGCCCAGCGTGCCGCCGAACCCTTCACCCCCGCGGAGGTGGAGTCCGCCATGGCCCACCACCCCAGGATTGGTGAACGCCCCAAGGCACAAACCACCGAGGCCGCAATGTCGCGCTCGGAGCAGGCCGGAGTGGACCCGGGCGACAACCAAACAACCGCCGCCCTCGCCGAGGGCAACCGGGCGTACGAGGAGAAGTTCGGCAGGGTCTTCCTGATCCGTGCCGCGGGCCGCAGCGCGGAGGAAATCCTCAGCACCCTGCAGGAACGCATCACCCACACGCCCGAAGAAGAAGACACAATCGTGGCTGGCCAGCTGCGGGAGATCGCACTGCTGCGCCTCTCCGGACTGATCAGCGAAGGAGTCAACGCATGAGCGTTTCACAGGTAACAACCCATATTCTGGACACCGGTTCCGGCCGCCCGGCGGCGGGTGTCGCCGTCGTACTTTACGTCCGTGAAGGTGACGACTGGACGCTGGTGGCCAAGGGTGAAACCGACGCCGACGGGCGCATCAAGACGCTCGGACCGGAGCGGATTCCCGGTGGCGCCTACCGCCTGAACTTCGCCACGGGTGCCTACTACGAGGGCCTGGGCACGGAGACGTTCTTCCCGGAAGTGGACCTGAACTTCACAGTGTCCGACGCCGGCGAGCACTACCACGTGCCACTGCTGCTGAGCCCGTTTGCGTTCTCGACGTACCGCGGCAGCTAACTCCGGATTTTTGTACACATAATGCCCCTAAGGTGACTCCTTGGGGGCATTATCTGTACACAAACGCGGAACGGTAGGCTTTAACGCATGGCTTCAGAGGACACCACCCCCAACTCCACCCGACGCGAAATCACCGTTCGCAGGGCACCCAAGTTTGTTCCGTTCATGATTCTGGGCGCGGTGGTGGGCGCAATTGTGGCCGCGATCATCGCGTACGGCCGCCAAGCCGATCCCGCCTTTGATGCCGGCACAGTCTTCGGTTTCTTCCTGATCGTCTGCGCCGGTGGCGGCGTCATCCTGTTCTCCATCCTTGCCCTGGTCCTGGACCGCATCAGCGTCAAGCGCTCACAGCGCGCCGTAGTGGAAGCCGTTCCGGATTCAGTCCCGGATGAAGGACCAGAGCACGACGACGTCCGCTAAGGGGGCGGCCGGCCCGCTTCTTTGGTGGGCTTGCAGATGTGAGACACACCGCATTTTCGCGGGAACACGCCAGTTCACGGGGTCACATAGGCCGCGAGGGAACTTACCACGGCCACAACATGAGACAATCGACCAGTGGCACGTGGCGACGGAAAACTTTCTCATGATCTTCTCCCCGGCGAAAAAGGCCCCCAGGACGCTTGTGGCGTCTTCGGGGTTTGGGCTCCCGGTGAAGAAGTAGCAAAACTCACCTATTACGGGCTGTATGCGCTGCAGCACCGCGGACAAGAATCGGCTGGTATTGCTACCAGTGACGGCAAGCGCATCAATGTCTATAAGGACATGGGCCTTGTGTCCCAGGTCTTCGATGAGACAACCCTGAACACCCTTACCGGGCACCTGGCCGTTGGCCACTGCCGGTACTCCACCACCGGTGCAAGCCACTGGGCCAACGCGCAGCCAACCCTGGGTGCAACAGCAACCGGCACGGTTGCCTTGGCCCACAACGGCAACCTGACCAACACCGCTGAACTCCGGGAAATGATCCTTGAGCGCAACGATGGCCAGTTGACCGGTGAAATGAAGCAGGGAAACACCTCTGACACCGCATTGGTGACCGCACTCCTTGAGGGCGAAGAAGGCAAGACCCTGGAGCAGACCGCTCTGGAGTTGCTGCCCAAGATCAAGGGTGGCTTCTGCTTCGTCTTCATGGATGAGGGAACGCTCTACGCAGCCCGGGACACCTACGGCATCCGTCCGCTGTGTCTGGGCCGCCTGGACCGTGGCTGGGTTGTCGCTTCCGAGCAGGCTGGCTTGGCCACCGTTGGCGCAAGCTTCATCCGCGAGATCGAGCCCGGCGAATTCATCGCCATCGACGAGGACGGCGTTCGTTCGCAGCGCTTCGCCGAGGCAACCCCCGCCGGCTGCGTCTTCGAATACGTTTACCTTGCCCGCCCGGACGCAGCCATTGCCGGCCGCTCCGTGTACGAGGCCCGTGTGGAGATGGGCCGACAGTTGGCCCGCGAGAACACTCACGAGGCAGACCTTGTCATTCCGGTTCCGGAGTCCGGTACGCCCGCGGCCGTTGGCTACGCCGAACAGTCGGGAATCCCGTTCGCGCACGGCTTCGTCAAGAACGCATACGTAGGCCGCACGTTCATCCAGCCCTCGCAGACCCTGCGTCAGCTCGGTATCCGGCTCAAGCTCAACGCCTTGGAATCCGTGATCCGTGGCAAGCGCATTGTGGTGGTGGATGACTCGATCGTCCGCGGCAACACGCAGCGTGCCATTGTTCGGATGCTCCGCGAAGCCGGCGCCGCCGCCGTGCACGTCAAGATTTCCTCTCCCCCGGTCCAGTGGCCCTGCTTCTACGGCATCGACTTCGCCTCCCGCGCGGAACTGATCGCCAACGGTGCCACCATCGAGGAAATCTCCACGGCAATCGGTGCGGACTCGCTGGCTTACATCTCCGAGGACGGCATGATCGGGGCAACCCAGCAGCCGCGCGAACGCCTCTGTACCGCTTGCTTCACCGGCAAGTACCCCATCGAGCTGCCGCACGCGGACAAGCTGGGTAAGAACCTGCTGGAGCGCACGGACCTCGGCGGCCTTGAACCGGCCGCTCAGTCCGAGTCTGTGGACGATTCCGAGGACCCTGCCGGGAAGCCGGGCGCCACGGGTTGCGATCCCGGCCCCGACGCCGAATTCGAAAACCTCCTTACCGACGCTGATCGTTTGACCGACGCCGACAAGAAAGAGTCTGTATGAGCTCCGCAACACCCGCCGCTGAGAATAACTCCGGTATCACCTACGCCTCCGCGGGTGTCGACGTCGAAGCGGGAGACCGCGCAGTCGAACTCATGAAGGGCGCCATCAAGGCGACTCACAACTCGTCGGTGATTGGCGGCGTCGGCGGTTTCGCAGGCCTGTACGACGTCTCGAAGCTGCTGACCTACAAAAAGCCGCTGCTGGCCACGTCCACTGACGGTGTTGGCACCAAGGTTGCCATTGCCCAGGCCATGGACATCCACGACACCATCGGCTTCGACCTCGTTGGCATGGTGGTGGACGACATCGTGGTGGTTGGCGCCGAGCCGCTCTACATGACCGACTACATCGCCTGCGGCAAGGTTGTCCCGGAGCGCATCGCGGACATCGTCCGCGGTATCGCCGCTGCTTGCTCCGTAGCCGGCACCGCCCTGGTGGGTGGCGAAACCGCTGAGCACCCGGGCCTCCTGGGCGAACACGAATACGATGTGGCAGGTGCCGCTACCGGCATCGTCGAGGCCGACGCCCTGCTCGGCCCGGACCGTGTCCGCGCCGGCGACGTCGTGATCGGCATGGCATCCTCCGGCCTGCACTCCAACGGCTACTCCTTGGTCCGCCGCGTCATCAACCACGCCGGTTGGGCCCTGGACCGCCAGGTTTCCGAACTCGGCCGCACGTTGGGTGAAGAGCTCCTGGAACCCACCCGCGTCTACGCAGCTGACTGCCTGGACCTGGCCCGCACCTTCCCGGTGCACTCGGCCAACGCGGTTCACGGCTTCAGCCACGTCACCGGTGGTGGCCTGGCCGCCAACCTGGCCCGTGTCCTTCCGCAGGGCCTGGTGGCCACGGTTGACCGCAACACGTGGGAACTGCCCGCCATCTTCAAGCTGGTCTCCGAGCTGGGCAACGTTCCGCTGGCCGACCTCGAGCGCACGCTGAACCTCGGCGTGGGCATGGTTGCGATCGTGTCCGCTGAAGCCGCCGACGCCGCCGTGGCCCGCCTTAACGACCGCGGCCTCCCGTCCTGGGTCATGGGTACCGTTTCTGCAGACTCCGACTCCATCGACAAGACCGGCCCGGACTACGTCCAGGGTGCCAAGGGCGTCGACGGCGGCGCTGTCCGTTTGGTGAACGCCTACGCCTAAGCGGTTTATCGCCTCAAAGAGAGCGGCCGGGCTACTTGCCCGGCCGCTCTTTTGTTTCTCCTTTTACCCAACCACGTAGCAGATCAGGTGGTTTTGAGCGCTCTTGACGACGTGATCTGCGGGCCAGTGGGTTCCTCTAGACCTGGATCAGGCTCAAGACTCCGCCCTGCGGGTCCTGGATGGTGGCGAGGGAGCCTGTCTCGGGCCTTTCCTCCGGCTCCACCAGAACCTCTCCCCCGGCAGCAACCGCGGCCTCGGCAGCCTTGCGAACGTCAGCCACGCCGAAGTAGATCTGCCACGCAGCATCCTCGCCCTCACCGGCAGGGACAACGCCAGCCACCTCGTCACCGTTGACCATCAGGGTGCTGTAACTGCCGCCGTCGTCCTGGGGATACTCGGTGACCTCATGACCGAAAAGCTGCTGGAAGAACCCGACGGCGGCCTGTGGCTCGGGCGTCAACAGTTCAGCCCACGCCAACGCACCGGGCTCGTTGAACAGATGGCTTCCCAGATGCGTTCCAGCCTGCCAGATTCCGGTGGTTCCCCCGCCCGGAGCCTCAATGAAGGCCAAAACGCCTGTATCCGCCACCGTTTCCGGACCGAATTGGAGCTTGCCGCCTGCATGGACCGCATCCTCCGCGATCTCGTCAGTATCGGTGGCCGCAATATAGATGTTCCATTGGCCATGGGTTCCTGCGGCTTCCTGCAGGGGGTTCTGGGGAGCGATCACAGCCACCAGCTGATCGTTCACGAACGCCTGCGCGTAGCTTCGTCCGTCCGGCGTAGGCAGGTCCTTATAGCTCCAGCCAAAGATGTGCTGGTAGAACTCCTTGGCCGAGGCCACATCCCTGGTCTGCAGGTCCGCCCAGCAGGGCTCTCCGCTGGCGTAGTGTTTCCGTGCCGTCATGCTGAAATTCCTGTCATGATGCTGAAGGCCGCCCCTGCCGGATCCATGAGCACGGCCATACGGCCGATGCCCGGCACGTCGAAGGCCGGCGCAATGATGTGGCTCCCCAACTCCACGGCCTGTTCCACCGTGGCGTCAATGTCCACCACGTTGAAGTAAGTCATCCAGAACGGCGACAAGCCTTCGATGGGCAATGTGAGGGCACCCGCGATTCGTTTCCCGTCCACCAACAAGCTGGTGTACTCCCGAAGGTCACCGGCCGGCTCGCTGCTGCTGGTAACTCCCGTGACTGCCTCGTAGAAAGCCACCGCCTTAGGGACATCGTTGGTCTGCAGTTCATTCCAGATCATGGTGCCGGGCTCATTCACCAGACCGGATCCAGGATGGTTACCGGCCTCCCAGAATCCGATCTGGGCACCTGTGGGGTCTGTGGCGAAAAACATACGCCCGCTGCCATTGGGAACCGTGTCAGGAGGGAAAAGAAGGGTTCCTCCCGCGGCCTCCACACGCTGGGCGGCCTCGTCGGCAGAATCCACAGCGATGTAGTTGGCCCAATACGACGGCATCCCCTCCGGAGCGTCAGGCTGCTGCTGCATCATTCCGGCAACGTAGCGGCCCTTGAGCTTGGCCATGTAATAGGTCATGCCATTTCCGGCATCCCTGGCGTCCAGTTCCCAGCCGAAAAGGCGCCTGTAGAAACTCCTGGAAACGTCAATGTCGGTGGAGGAAAGGTCCACCCAACACGGTGTCCCTTGTTTGTAGCTTTCGACCTCCGGCATGGATTTCCCTTTCAACGCGCTCGAACCCCAGCCTACGCAAAAAAGGGCCCTCAGGGTACGCCAATGAATGACGTGCCCTGAGGGCCCTTTTCAAAAGATTTACGGCATCCGGAGATGCGCGATGACCTTGATGTACGACGGCGGTACGCAACTCAGTGCCAGCGGCACCTGTTGGTTGCGACAGCTATCCGATTCGGCGGGTGTCAACCTCGTCGTCATCGTCTTCCGCGTACTTGTCCTCATAAGCCGAATAGTCCGGCTCCGGGGGATCTTCGGGGAAGTGGCTCTTTACACGACTGGACGGACCCGTGAGCTCCCGCTCAAGTGCCGAATAGTCAGTGTTCGGGGAGTAGTACTTAATATCCCGAGCCTGCTTGGTAGCTTTTGCCTTTTGACGGCCGCGCCCCATGGCGTGACCCCCTTTTGTACTTGGACCGGAGGTGGTCACCTTGGCTATCGGTGAGGCCCCGGAATGTTTGGTCAATTTGTCGTATGTCTAGATTACATGCTTTCGGGGGTGCCTGCGCGCCACCGCCACCCCGCGTCCGGCCCCACTCCTCCGGAAACCACGGCCGAACACCTCCCAGAGGCACGAAAATTGGGTAGAGTCTGCCTCAATGCGGCTCCACAGCAGGAAGGCACACCCCGGAAAATGAGCCAGGACAACACTGCCCCACGTGACGGTTCACCACGCGACTCAGGCGAGGATGGGGTGCCCCCTGCGCCCACAACGCCTCCGGCGGCCGGTGAACAGCCCCCTGCGGCGCCCTGGGCCCCACCCTCGGGGCTCCAGCCGGATCCCGCACCGGAGATCGATCCCGACTTCGTACCGAACCCTGGGGAGCAACCTGATCCCGCCGCTCCTCCTACGGAATCGCAGCCGCCTTCCTACCCCGCGGCATACCCAGGACAGCAATTCCAGCAGCCGAATCCGGGCCAGTACCCAGGTCAGCAGCCCTACCCCGGGCAGGAATGGCAGCCCGAGCCTCACGGTGATCCGGTCAAGCGGCAGCGCCTGGTCATCGGCGGGATCGTTCTGGGCGTACTTGCCCTCATTGGGGTGGTGATCTGGGTACTGCTTAACCTGCTCGGTTCCCGCCCTGAAGCTGTGGCCCCCACTCCGAGTGTGGCAGCCACGCCCGGACCGCTCCCCCGGGATGCGAGCTCAAAGGACTTCCAGGTTGGTGACTGCTTTGCCGACTTCGATCCCAACGCCAGCGAGGCCAGGGCCGTAGCGTGCGACACGGAGCATTCGGCCCAGCTCATCGGAGTTCATGTCTACCCGGCCGACGATTCATTCCCCGGAACCAACGCCATGCGGGACAAGGGCCGCGAGGTCTGCAAGGCCTCCGTGGCAAAGCTCAACGCGGCAGCCGACAACTACGTGCTGCTGCAGCAGAACGTGTACCCGAGCACCACCAGTTGGGATCGGGGCGACCGCCGCGTTGACTGCTTCATCGTGGTGGATTCGGGCAACACCATCAAGGAAGACCTCCTCCAGAAGTAGCCCTCTCCACCAGGAGCTATTTCCGACGGACCGTGAGCCCTGTCCCTGCGGGGGCGCCGCCGTCGGAACCCGTGAGCGCTTCGAAGCCCTCAACGGTGAGTTCGTCCAAGTCAGCGGCGGTGTCCACCAGCACGGTGTCGCCGTCGCTGATTTCGCCTGCAAGGATCTCCTTGGCCAGCCGGTCGCCAATCTCGCGCTGGACGAGGCGGCGAAGCGGCCTTGCGCCGTAGGCGGGGTCGTAGCCGGACATCGCCAGCCAGGCCCGTGCACCGTCGGTGACCTCAAGGCTGAGCCTGCGATCCCGGAGCCGCTTGGCCAGCTCGGCCACGTGCAGCTCCACGATCCGGGCAAGCTCCTCCACGGACAACGGATCAAAGAGGACGATTTCATCCAGGCGGTTCAGGAACTCAGGCTTGAAGGATGCCTGGACCACGGCCGTGACGGCTTCCCGCTTGGCTTTGGCGTCCATGGTGGGGTCAACCAGGAACTGGCTTCCGGAGTTGGACGTCAGCACCAGGATGGTGTTGCGGAAGTCCACGGTACGGCCTTGGCCGTCGGTGAGGCGTCCGTCGTCGAGGACCTGCAGGAGGATGTCGAAGACTTCCGGGTGGGCCTTCTCCACCTCGTCCAGCAGTACCACGGAGTACGGCCTGCGCCGCACAGCCTCGGTCAGCTGGCCGCCTTCCTCGTACCCTACGTATCCCGGAGGGGCACCCACCAGGCGGGCCACCGAGTGCTTCTCGCTGTACTCGGACATATCGATCCGGATCATGGCCCGTTCGTCATCAAAGAGGAAGTCCGCAAGGGCCTTGGCCAGCTCCGTCTTACCCACGCCTGTGGGACCCAGGAACAGGAACGAACCCGTAGGACGGTTGGGATCGCTGATGCCGGCACGGGCACGACGCACGGCATCGGACACGGCCTGAACAGCTTTGGACTGCCCGATCAGGCGCTTACCGAGCTCTTCTTCCATGTGGAGGAGCTTCTGGGATTCCCCTTGCAACATGCGGCCGGCCGGGATGCCTGTCCAGGCAGAGATGACCTCTGCGATGTCGTCAGCGGTCACGTCCTCTGCCACCATGAGCTCCGGCTTCGAATCACTGCGGGCAGATTCTTCCTCGGCAGCGGCGCTCAGCTCGCGTTCCAGGGCAGGCAGCTCACCGTAAAGGATTCGCGACGCCGATTCGAGGTCACCTTCGCGCTGGGACTTGTCCGCGGCGGAACGCAGTTCATCGATCTTGGCCTTGAGGTCGCCGACGCGGTTGAGGCCGGCCTTCTCAGCTTCCCAGCGCGCGTTCAAGGCACTGAGTTCCTCGTTCTTGTCCGCCTTGTCTGCACGGAGCGCAGCCAACCGTTCCACAGACGCAGGGTCCGTCTCGCCTTGGAGTGCCAGCTCTTCCATGGTCAACCGGTCCACGGCGCGGCGGAGCTGGTCGATCTCCTCCGGCGCGGAGTCGATCTCCATGCGGAGCCGGGACGCAGCCTCATCCACCAGGTCGATTGCCTTGTCCGGCAACTGCCGGCCCGAGATGTAGCGGTTGGACAGTGTTGCTGCGGCCACCAGGGCGGAGTCAGCGATAGCCACCTTATGGTGTGCCTCGTAGCGCTCCTTCAGGCCGCGAAGAATACCGATGGTGTCCTCAACGCTGGGCTCGCCAACATAGACCTGCTGGAAGCGGCGCTCCAGGGCAGGGTCCTTCTCGATGTTCTCTCGGTACTCGTCCAAAGTGGTGGCACCAATGAGGCGCAGCTCGCCGCGGGCCAGCATGGGCTTGAGCATGTTTCCGGCATCCATGGCACTTTCACCCGTGGCACCGGCACCCACCACCGTGTGGATCTCGTCAATGAACGTGACAATCTGCCCGTTGGAATTCTTGATTTCCTCCAGTACGGCCTTCAGGCGTTCCTCGAACTCGCCGCGGTACTTGGCCCCAGCCACCATGGAAGCGAGGTCCAGGGCGATCAGCGTTTTGCCACGCAGGCTCTCCGGGACGTCGCCGGCCACCATGCGCTGGGCAAGGCCTTCGACGACGGCCGTCTTGCCAACACCCGGCTCACCGATCAGGACCGGGTTGTTCTTGGTGCGGCGGCTCAGGACCTGGACAACCCGGCGGATCTCGCTGTCGCGGCCGATCACGGGGTCCAGTTTGCCGGACCGGGCCACGGCTGTGAGGTCCGTACCGAACTTCTCCAGGGCCTGGAAGGTGTTCTCCGGATCCGGCGAGTTGACGTTCCTGTCGCCCCGGACACCCGGCAGGGCGGCGAGCAGCGCCTCATGGGAGGCGCCGGCGTCGCGCATTAACTTCCCGACGGCGTCACTTCCGGCTGAGAGGCCCAGCAGCAGGTGCTCGGTGGAGACGAAGGAATCGCCGAGTTTGTCGGCCTCGTTCTGGGCAGCCTGGATGGCCTGCATGGACTGGCGGGAAAGCTGTGCCTGCTGCACCGAGCTGCCGGAAGTCGACGGCAGCGCCTTGATGGCCGAACTGGCCTGCACGCTCACGGCATCCGGATCCGCGCCAGTGGCACGCAGCAGGGCCACAGCGACGCCATCGCGCTGGTCCATGAGGGCCTTGAGGAGGTGGGCGGGCTCAAGCTGCGGGTTGCCGGCGGTTGAGGCGTTCATGGCGGCCGCAGAAAGGGCCTCCTGGCTTTTGGTGGTGAATTTGACGTCCAAAGAGTGCTCCCTTTCTGGAGTTGAACCAATACTTTCAAAGTTGAGTCTACTACGCTCAACTTTGATTTTTGGCCCATTGTGTTCCATGTTTGCCCACGGCGAAACAGGTGTCCAGAGTCCACCCAAATCAGGGGTAAGTAGGCTGGGTCCATGGACACTATCTCCACCGCTGACGAACTCGAAGAGCTGATCGGGCTGCCGCTTGAGCGCGTCCGCCGGAAAGTACGGACCTCGCTCAGCGACTTCGACAGGCAATGGCTCGCGGCCAGCCCCTTCTGCGTGATCTCAGCGACGGATGCGCAAGGTCGCGTGGATGCGTCACCCAAAGGCGACCCGGCCGGTTTCATCCAGGTACTGAATGACCGCACCATCGCCATCCCCGAACGCCCGGGCAACAAGCTCGCGTTCGGCTTCCACAACATCCTGGAGAACCCGAACGTTGGCATCCTCTCCGTAGTACCGGGCCGCACAGACACCCTCCGGATCAACGGGACCGCACAGATTGTCCGCGACGCCGACTTCTTCGACCACATGGTGGTCAAGGGGCACCGTCCGCGTGCCGCCGTCGTAGTTTCTGTGGAGGAAGTGTTCACCCACTGTGGCAAGGCCTTCATGCGCAGCGGTCTGTGGCAGCCCGAGACCTGGGACACCGACGGACTGCCAAGTATCGCGGCCCCTCTCGCAGGCCTACACGCAGCCGGAAACTCCCTTGGAAGAACTCGAAAGCTATTACGGACCGTCGTACGCAGAGCGGATGTACCGGGACTAAGGGGCTCAGGCGGGATAGACGGACACCAGCGCAGATTTGACCACAAACCGCACGTCCATGCCCGGAACCAGCCCCAGGTCGGCGGACGCTGCGGGCGTGATGTCGGCGGACAGTGACGGGGCCGAACTGCCCCCGCCGGCACGGACCCGGATCTGGTCCCCATGCGGCTCAAGGTCCGTAATGGTGACGGCAAACGAGTTGCGGGGGCTTCCGTGGACGTCACCCAGGAAGACGGAAACGCTCGACGGCGGGAACGCCGCCACGCCTGCCTGGCCGGGCGAAGGTGACCAGCCGGAATCGTGCTGTCCAGCGAAAACCCGGCCATCCGGCGTCGTGATTCCATCCTCGGTGATGGTGCCGGTGACGAGGTTGAGTCCCGCAAGTCCGGCGGCGAAGTGGCTTCTGGGCCGTTCCAGGACCTGGCGCGTGGGGCCTTCCTCGGCGATGCGCCCCCTTTCCACCACGATCACGCGGTCGGCCAGCATGTAGGCGTCCAGGACATCGTGGGTGACGATGATGGCCTTGCGGTCCTTCAAAACCCGTTTGAGCACGCGGCGGAGCAGCGGTGCTGCATGGATGTCGAGGGCCGCCATGGGTTCGTCCAACAGCAGGAGTTCGGGGTCGGCCGCCAAGGCGCGGGCCACCGCCACGCGTTGGGCCTGCCCGCCGGACAGCTGGGCAGGCCTTCGTTTGGCGAGGGGCAGGGCGTCCACCTCGGCCAGCCAATGCTCCGCGGTTTCCCGCGCCGCCGTCCTGGAAGCGCCGGCACTCCGCGGACCGAACGCCACATTGTCCAAGGCGTTAAGGTGCGGAAACAGCAGCGCTTCCTGGGCCAGGAGCGCAGTCCCGCGCAGGTGGGGTGGGCTCCACAGGCGGGTTCCGCCGTCGAGCCTGAACAGCTCTTTGTCGCCGATTCGCGCCGCACCGGAATCCGGCCTCAACAGTCCTGAGATCACACCCAGCAGAGTGGATTTTCCCGCACCGTTGGGACCGAGGATGGCCACGGTTTCACCATCGTTGAGGCTGAGGGACATCTCGAAATTTCTGGCGCGGAGGCTCGCGTGCACCTCAAAACTCATGCGTGCACCTCCGACGGCGTGGTGCTGCGCTGGCGACCATAGCTGAGCCCCACCACGGCCACGGCCACCGCCACCAGGACCAAGGACAGCGCGACTGCAGCGTCGGCGTCGGTCTCCCGCTGAAGATAGATCTCCAACGGCAGGGTGCGCGTTACGCCTTCGAGGCTTCCGGCAAACGTCAGCGTCGCACCGAACTCCCCCAGGCTGCGCGCGAATGACAACACGGCCCCCGACGCCAGCCCAGGCAGGACCAACGGAAGTGTGACGCGTCGAAGGACCGTAGTGGGACGCGCCCCGAGCGTCGCAGCAACGGCCTCGTACCTGTTCCCGGCCGACCGCAGCGCGCCCTCCAAACTAACCACCAGGAACGGAAGAGCCACGAACGTTTGGGCCAACACAACGGCCGTGGTTGAGAACGCGATCTGGATACCCGCCACCTCCAAGGACTTGCCGAGGAGGCCCTGCCGCCCAAAGGTGTACAGGAGGGCGATGCCGCCGACGACGGGTGGCAGCACCAGCGGCAGCAGAACGAACGAGCGGAGAAGCCGCTGCCCGGGGAACTCGCCGCGGGCCAGCACCAACGCCAACGGAACTCCCAGCACAATGCAGAGCACCGTACTGGCCGCCGAGGTTCGCAAGCTCAACCCCAGGGCGGCCAGTGAAGATTCGGACGTGATCAGCGGGAAGAACTGGGGCCAGTTCACTTTGGCAAGCATCGCTGCCAACGGAAGCACCACCAGAAGCCCACCCACGGCTGCAATGGCATAGATCCAACGCGGGATGCCTTGATAGCCGGTGGCGCTCTTCATGTTCTCCTTACAGTGGTGCGGGTGCGCCGGTCAGGGTGCGCTCCCGTCAGGGTGCGCTCCCGTCAGGGTGCGCTCCCGTCAGGGTGCGCCAAATCCGGCGTCGCCCAGAACCTTCTTGCCTTCTTCGCTGGTGACGGCTGCGATGAAGGCCGCGGCCAGTTCCTTGTTCTGGCTGGAGCTTACCGTGGCGATCGGATAGGTATTGACTGCCTTGTCCGATTCCGGGAAGGGAATGCCCTTGACCCTGTCGCCGGCTCCTTTCACGTCCGTGACGTACACCAGACCGGCATCGGCCTCCCCCGACGTGACCTTGCCCAGGACATCGGTGACCGAGGATTCCTCACTGACGGGGCTCAACGTGATGCCACTGGCCTTCTCCACCGTGTCCGTTGCCGCCCCGCACGGAACCTGGCTGGCGCAGGTAACTACTTTGACGCCGGACTTGGCGAGGTCGGCAAAGGAAGAGATCGACGCCGGGTTGCTCGGCGGGACTGCGATCTCCAGGACGTTGGTGGCGAAGTTGGTGGCGCTACCGTCCAGCAGTTTGGCATCAGCCAGCTTTGTCATGTTCTTTGTGTCGGCAGAAGCGAAGACGTCGGCCGGAGCACCCTGGCTGATCTGCGTCACCAGGTCCGAGGAACCGGCGAAGCTTAGCGTCACCTTGGTGCCGGGATTTTTCGCCTCGAAATCCTTGGCCAGCCGGGTGAACGTGGATTTGAGGGAGGCCGCCGCGAAGACGGTTACAGTTCCGCTCAGCTGGGACGTGCTGCCGGAGCTGGACGGCGTTGTGGCCGGCGCCGGGGTGCCGCACGCCGCCAGTGCGCTGGTCAGTCCCACCGCGACCGTCATGGCCACGATGCTCTTCTTCAGGTGGAAGGTCCTCATATGATGCTCTTTCCTTGCGGAGTTTCGATAATGACAGTGGTGGCCTTGACCACGGCGGTGGCAACTGACCCGAGTTCCAGCCCGAGCTCACGGACGGCCTCGCTGCTCATCAGTGACACCACCCGGAACGGGCCACACTGGAGTTCCACTTGGGCCATGACCTTGTCCGCGGTGATGCCTGTCACCAGGCCAACGAAGCGGTTCCTGGCCGAACTTCCTGAACGCGAGGGGTCGTCAGGGAGGTGGGACTGGTCCCGGGCAAGTGTGGCAAGCTCCAAGCCGTCCACGGCCAGCCGGCCGGCTCCATCCTTCTGCGCGGTCAGCGTCCCGTTTTCCGTCCAGCGCCTCACGGTATCGTCACTGACGCCAAGGAAGCGGGCGGCCTCGGAAATTCGTATTTGCGGCATGGAATGAGTATAGTTCCGTTTTTGCGGTTCAGAAGCGTTGTTTGTTCCGCAAACGAAATATGACTTTGTGGGTGGCGTGCTGACGTCTGCACCTTTTACCGCCGTCTGCACCCCTTAGGCGTTCTCATCGCACCCGGTGCCGCACGACGCACCCGTAACCTCTGGTGCGCCTGGCGGAAAGTGATGGGCCACCGCTTTGCTCTAGCCGACGGAGACCCGCCGCCGTACCCTGATCTGGGGGAGAGTTTCATGTTCAAAGGAACGTCCCATGGAATGGATTCGTCCGGACAGTCCGGACTACGACGAAGCCAGAAAACTCTTCAATGCGATGATCGACCGCAGGCCGGCGGTCATCGCCAAATGCTCCGATCCCGGCGAGGTTGCCGAGGCCTTGAGCTATGCGCACAACCACAACCTGGACGTAGCAGTGCGTTCGGGCGGGCATTCGGTGGCAGGCATGTCCACCAACGACGACGGACTGGTGGTTGACGTCCGCCCCATGAAGTCGATCAGCGTGGACCCTGAGACGAAGACCGCCACGGCCGGCGCCGGACTTACCTGGGGTGAATTCGACCGCGCAACGCAACAGCACGGCTTGGCCGTCACCGGTGGCCGAGCCTCCACCACGGGAGTCTCCGGATTCACGTTGGGCGGCGGCTCGGGATGGCTGGAGCGATCCTATGGCTTCGCGTGCGACAACCTGCTCTCCGTTGACTTGGTGACCGCCTCCGGCGAACGGGTGACAGCAAGCCGGGAGCAGAATCCGGAGCTGTTCTGGGCGCTCCACGGAGGAGGCGGGAACTTCGGCGTAGCCACCTCCCTCACGTTCCAGCTGCACGACGTCGGCCCTACTGTCATGGCCGGCCTCATGTTGTTCCCTGGGGAGGACGCCTCGGACCTGTCGCGGGCCTTCCGGGGACTCGCTTTGGAAGCTCCCGACGCCGTGGGGACAGCGCTCGTGTTTCTCACCGCTCCGCCGGAAGAGTTCGTCCCGGAAGGCATGGTGGGCAAGCTCGCTGTCGGAATGGCCTACCTGCACGCCGGTGATCTGGAGGCCGGCGAAGAGCACGCAAAACCATTCCGGGACCTGGGCCCCGCCGTCGATCTGGTCTCGCCCATGGGGTACGCGGATTTCCAGTGCATGATCGATGACCCTCCGGACCTCTACAACTACTGGAGCGCCGATTACCACAACGAGCTCAGCGATGACGCGCTGGATCTCCTGGTGGATTCTGCCCACAGGCTTCCCGGAGCCCACTCGCAGCAACTGGTGGCGCGCTGGGGTGGAGCCGTTTCAGGGCCGGCCGCGGCCCAGACACCCTTGCAGCACCGCGGCGCGGCGTGGGTCAGCCATCCATTCGGCTTGTCCGAAACGCGTGAGGGTGGCCTGGAAGCCAAAGCCTGGGTCAAGCAGTTCCGGCAGGACATCGCCCCGCACACCACGGGCGGCGTCTGGTTGAACTTCATCGGCGACGAAGGCCAAGACAGGATCATGGCGGCCTACGGCGAGCAAAACTACCGTCGCCTGTCCTTGGTGAAGGGCGAGTTCGATCCCGACAACGTGTTCCGCGGCAACCAGAACATCCTGCCGGCCGAACGCTGATCCTCCTACGCTCCTTCCCAGTTGCCGTGGACAGCACGGGCAGCGAAGCCCGGGTTTCCGGGGCGGCAGCACGGCGGTAGACGCCTCGATGGCCGGCAACCGGGAAGGATCGCCCGGGACTACACTTTGGCAATGGCCATCTACGTCGATCCGCCCTTGTGGCCGGCACACGGGACCGTCTTTTCGCACCTCGTATCGGACACGTCGTTGGAGGAGCTGCACGACTTTGCGGCAGCCGCCGGAGTCCCGGAGAGGGCCTTCGACGGAGACCACTATGACGTTCCGGAACGCCGGTACGACTCCCTGGTGGCTGCCGGCGCCATCCCTGTGGAGGCCCGGATCCTGGTCCGCAAACTCATCGCGAGCGGACTGCGTATCCCGGCCCGTGAGCGGAGCAAAGCCTTGACCGTACCTTTGATGGAACGCTGGAACAGCATCTACCCGGGCCACGAGGAATTGGGACTTGAGCTGCTGGAACGTTGGGGCGAGGACGGGCGGAAGTACCATAGCCGCACGCACCTGCTGGCCGTACTTGAGGCCTTGGACGTCCTGACTGAACCCGCCCTGCCTGCACGGACAGTTGCCCTGGCAGCGTGGTTCCACGATGCCGTCTATGAAGGAGTGGCCGGGCAGGATGAGGAAGATTCTGCGCGTCTGGCCGAAGACCGGCTCACGGCTGCGGGCTTGGCTTCCTCCGATGTGGCCGAGGTGGCGCGGCTGGTCCGGCTCACGTCCTCACACAGCCCGGAGCCGGGTGACCATGCCGGAGCCCTTCTCTGCGATGCGGACCTCTCCGTGCTCGGTGGAGACGAGCAGTCCTACGCACGTTATCTGGCGGCCGTCCGCGAGGACTACGCCCACGTCAGTGACGACGACTTCGCGAAGGGGCGTGCCGCCGTCGTGCGTCATCTCCTGGAACTTGACCCCCTGTTCCACGGCGAACGCGCCCAAGGGCTGTGGCTGGACGCCGCCCGCCGCAACCTGGCCGGCGAACTCGCGTGAGCAGCCCGCTCAGCGAACCTGGCGCGCCGCAGCGGCAACTTCCGTACTCGGTCCGATTTGAGTGGGGGCTCGACGGCGCCCGTGCGGTGGTGCCTGGAGCTGACCTGGCCGTGGTGGTTGATGTCCTGTCGTTCACCACGTGCGTCAGTGTTGCGGTGGACCGCGGGGCGAAGGTTTTTCCCTACCCTTGGCGGGATGCAGCGGCCAGCGAGTTCGCCGCCCATCATGGGGCTGCGTTGGCGGGGCCACGGGGTTCTGAGGGGCTGAGTTTATCCCCTGCGAGTCTTCGGGCTGCGTCAATAGTGGACCGGGTGGTGTTGCCCTCCCCCAACGGTTCCGCCATCAGCCATGAACTGGCCGCCTCTGCCCGCCAGGTGGTGGCCGTCTCGCTGCGCAACGCCGCCGCCACGGCCGACTGGGTTCATGCGACGTTGCCTGACGGTGCCGTCATCGCCGTCATTGCGGCCGGTGAGAAGTGGACCCACGGGGCCCTGCGGCCGGCTTTGGAGGATGAGCTGGGCGCGGGTGCTTTCATCGCCGGACTCTCCGCTGCCGGACGGCACAATTTCTCCCCGGAGGCGGCGGCTGCTGCCGCGGCTTTCGACGCCGCCGAACCCCGGCTGGCCGCGATTCTGCGCGGGTGTTCCAGCGGCCGGGAGCTCATGGACGCCGGCTACTCGGACGACGTCCGGATTGCCGCCGAGCTTGATGCCAGTTCGAAAGTGGCCTTGTTGCGGGATGGAGCGTTTCAGGGGGCTTAGTCCTGGCGGGCGGAAGCTTCCCTCTCTTCGCGATTTTGGCGTTCTCAGCCGTGTGCGAGGAGTTCTAGGCCCACCACGGCTAGTCCCAGCAGGAACTCCGCCCCCAACGCGATCAGCTTCTTCCACCACGCCATCTGCACCCTGCGGACGGCAAGATAACCGATCAGGACCAAGGCGGTGATTAGGGCGATGGTTGACGCGCGCAGCGAGGCTTCGATGCTCCACCGGCCGACGGCTGCCACACCGATGAAAATCAGCGGCAGGACGATCGCACCAAACGCGCCGAAGCTGGTCCGGGCCATGTGCGACAGCTCAGCTCTGGTGGGGGTTTTGGCGTGTACGGCCAAGTGCGAGACAAGATCGGCAACAAAGACAGCCAGCAGCGTTCCCACCACTGTGATGGCCAGCGTGGACGCTGCCTCCCCCGCAGTCAGGGTCTCCGCGTGCGACTGCAGAGCGAGAACCACCGCCAACCCGGTGAAGGTCACATAGACGCGTTCTTTGAGTGCTTCGGCTCGGTGTTGGGCGCTTGGCTGGGCGTTGTTTGTCACCCGCCAAGGTTACCGCCACGGTTTCAGGGGTATCAGGGGTCGGGCTAGCATAGAGGTGTGACCTCCTACCTCTTGGATTATCCTGAGCTGCCGCCGGCCAAACCGTCCGTGGAGCACGTCCTGGCCGTCCGCGGCGTGGGCGGCTACCGCCAGTACCGGATCCCGGCGCTTGCCGTCAGCACGCGGGGCACCCTGCTGGCCGCCTACGATGGTCGGCCCAATCTTGATGACCTGCCCAATCCCATCGATCTCCTCCTGCGTCGCAGCCACGATAACGGCATCACATGGGAGTCACAGCAGGTGGTACGCACAGGCTCCGGGCTCCACGGCTTCGGGGATCCCAGCCTCCTGGTGGACGCCGGGACCGGCCGCATCTTCATGTTCCACTCCGCCGGGACACACGCGGGCTTCTTCGAGGCCGTCCCCGGCATGGAACCCAACGACGACGTTCAGCATGCCGACGTCAGCTTCTCCGACGACGACGGCGACACCTGGCAGCATCGTCGGCTCACAGCTCAGCTCAAACAAGGCAGCGCCACCGGACTGTTCGCCGCGGCGGGACAAGGAATCCAGATGCATGCCGGTCCTTACAAGGGCCGGTTGGTGCAGCAGTTTGTGCTGCTGGTGGAGGGCACCATCATGGCCGCATCTGCGTTCAGCGACGACCACGGCGAAACCTGGGCCCTGGGTGACCTGATCGGTCCAGGCTCCACAGGGGTGGGACCCAACGAAAACAAGGTGGTGTGCTTGGACGATGGCCGGCTGCTCCTGCATTCGCGGGCTACGCCGTGCCGATTGTCTGCTGTATCCGAGGACGGCGGTCAGACGTGGAGCATCCTTGACCCGGTTCCAGAGCTGCCGGACCCGAGCGACAACGGCTCTGTGGCGCGGTTCGACGCCCTTCCCGATGTGTCCGCCTTCGCAACCCCGGACACCTCCCAGTGGCTGCTCGCCAGTAACAATCAGGACCCACATCTGCGCCGCAACACCGTACTCAGCCTCTCCCCCGACAATGGCGCCACTTGGCCCGCCAAACTGCTGCTCTGCGAGGGAAGTTCGGCATACTCAACCGTGACGCGGCTGCCGGACGGGAACATCGGGGTGCTCTATGAACGGCAGGGGTACCGGGAAATCGTGTTCGCCTCGATCCCCGCCGAGCAGCTCACGGGGCAACTTTCCGCTCCACCGCGCGCTGTTCTGGATGGTTCGGACGCCACAGGCTTGGTGTTCCATATGGAACTGCGGTCCATCACACCAGGCCGGCCCGCCGTTTGGCAGAACGCCGGCGACTTTCACGTGATCCCCTCCAGCAGCGCCGGCGCCTGGGATGTACAGACCTGGAAGGAAATCGGCCAAGGCTACGCCGGGGATCAGGTTCTTGGCACGCGGGAAGCGCAGGACCTCAACTACGGACCCGTCATCCCGGGCTACAAAGCCGGGGACATCCTCGCCTTCACCGGACGCATCCGCAACAGAGGCACTGAGCCGGCCTCCGGCGTCGTACTTCTGGGACCGCACAACAACCCCGGCGACTTCCCGCCCGCGGACCTGCAGCCTGGCGAACACGTCCTGTACTTCACGCCGACGTACACCGTCACTACAACAGACCTACGCCAACCGACGCTGGACCTCGTTTTCAAGGTAGAGGCGTCCACGGCAGGCGTTTCCGCAGCAGGGTCCGACGGCGGGTTGGTGAGTTTGGAGCGGACGTTCCGCTTCGATCTGCGCACCGGGGCGGTTACCGCCTCCTGAAAGAAACGATTCCTAGCGGTAGGTGCTGACGAACGGCTGGTTGGTAGGCACAATCTGCTTACCCAGCGGCATGAGCGACACCGGAATCAGCTTCAGGTTGGCGATGGCCAGCGGAATACCGATGATGGTGATGGCCATGGCAAACGCCGTGACCACGTGGCCGATGGCAATCCAGATTCCCGCTACCAACAACCAGATGACGTTGCCCAGGAGCGCGAACACCCCTGTACCGCCCGGCTTCTCAACCACCATGCGGCCAAAGGGCCACAAGCAGTACGCGCCGATCCGGAACGAAGCGATGCCCCAAGGGATGGTCACGATGAGCACGCAGCAAATAATGCCTGCCGCGAAATAGCCCAGGGCCAACCAGAACCCACCGAAGACAAGCCAGATGACGTTAAGGATCGTTTTCATAGTCCTCATTCTCCCTTGTGGGTCAGACAAAAAGCCTAGGGGTCTGCCCTGAATCTTCCCTGACTTCAAGCGATGGTCCCGGAACGTAGGCCCGGGGCGGCGGACTTAGGCCAGCAGTTCATCCAGCTTGTCGAATGACGTGCCCCAACCATCGCGTGTCATCTCAACCCAGTCCTCGGAAGCGAACGGGCTCTGCGTCAGGTGCATGCGTGTGCGGCCGTCAAGGTCCTCGAATTCCAGCCGCATCTCTTCGAAGTCGTGATCCGCGTCAGGGGCTGCCTTCGCGGTGGAGACCAGCAGGGCGGGTGCGTCCAACTCCTTGATGACGGCCTCGATAGGGGCCTCCTGGCGCCCATTCTCGTCCGTCCACCCCATCACTACCTGCCACACTCCGCCCACACGCGGTTCAATGATGATCTTGTCGCGCGGTGCGTCCACATCCGCTGGCCCGAACCACTGGGTGAGCAGATCCGGGTTCATCCAGGCTTCGAAAACCTTCTCTCGGGGAGCGTCGAACTCGCGGGTCATGGTCAGGGTGAAGTGTTCCGTGCTCATTGAGTGACTCCTGGTTTTCCGTGGTCTCGATGCGTTTCAGCTGTGAAGTTTCCGCTGTGAAGCTGCCGTTGGAAGCGAGTCTAGAGGGTGGCCCCGACAACTCGGACCCTCTCTCACCAAATCACCGATTTCCACCAACCCTCTCTCACCTCCCCACGGACCGACGGCGAAAGGTGAGAGAGGATCGCCAAAAAAGCCGGCGAACAGTGAGATAGGGTCACCGGAAAACCAACGAACGGTGAGAGAGGGTCCCCAAAAAACCGACGAACGGTGAGAGAGGGTCACCGGAAACGGCGAACAGTGAGAGAGCGTCCTAGGGACCGGCAGTTTTGGCGGCGTGGACGAAGGCGCGGATCTTGGCCAGGTCCTTCACGCCGCGCGAAGCCTCGACTCCCGAGGAAACGTCCACACCCCAAGCTCCGGCGGCTGTTGCGGCAAAGGCCACGTTGCCCGGTTCGAGGCCTCCGGCGAGCAGCCATTCGCGGCCGTCGATGCCCTTGGTGCGCACGGATGCATAGTCCCAGGACTCCCCCGACCCCGGCACGGCGGCGTCGACCAGGAACATTTCCTCGCCCAGATCAGCGAACTCTTCCTGGGAGGCGCCCATGGTGACTGCCCGGATGAGCCGCATGCCGGCGTCGTGCACTGTCTTTACGTCGTCCGCCGTCCGGTGACCGTGCAACTGAACCCAGTTGAGCCCTGCGGCCTTGGCAGCAGCGACGGCATCAGCAGCGGTCTCGTTCCGGAAAACGCCCACTGCATGAACCCCGGCGGGCACCAGCGGCAGCAAGATGCGTACCTGTTCCGGGCTGACTTCGCGAGGGCTGGCGGTAAGGACGAAACCGACGGCGTCCGCACCGGCGTCGACGGCTTCGCGGACAGACTCGGGCGTGCTCAAGCCACACACTTTGACGAACATTCCCGTGCCTCCAGCCTTAACCGCAACGTTTTCCACATATGACGTTAGCAAGCCACGTTGCCAACGCAGAACCAGCGTCCACCACTAGGCTGGTCGGATGGAGATCATCCGCTTTGCCGACATTCATCCCGAACCGTGGCGCAACGGGGGCGGGGTGACGCGCGAACTCGCCAGCCATCCGAAGGCAGCTTCGGCACAGGACGGTGCGTGGGACTGGCGGGTCAGCATCGCGGACGTCTCCAAAGCCGGAGAGTTCTCAACGTTCCCGGGAATGGAGCGGGTCATCACCATCATCGACGGCGAACTGCTGCTCCTCACGGTTGACGGCTCCGAGCACCCCCTGGAGAAGTACCGTCCGTTCAGGTTCTCCGGTGAGGCGGCGTCCTCGGCCACCCTCCCGACCGGTGACATCCGGGATTTGAACGTCATCGCACGCGCGGGCGCGTTCAAGGGATACACATCCATTGTGGAGATCTCCAAGAAGCGCGCACACCCCGTTTTCGAGGGCCAGCTTGCCATCCTGCTGGAGGGCAAGGCGAGCGTTGCGCCCGGTGACGCCCCGGAGGAAGACGGCGACGCTCCGGTAAGCAGCGCGGTGGAACCTGTTGAGTTGGCACGCTACGACGCCGTGGTCGGCTCAAACACACGCAGTCCCGAGATCTCCGGCCGTGGCTTCGTGGCAGTGATCTCCATTGATCATGTGGATTCCGCCCACGCCTGATCTGGTGACGTTAACCACCAGAAGTAGCCACCCTGCGTGGGAGTTGCTAGCCTGAAATGAAGGTTCCCCTCTGGAACCTCCGGACGACGGTTCAGTACCCGGCACGCGACAAGACTGGCCAAAGGAAATGTCATGTCGTGGATAATTCTCATTCTTGCCGGAGCTCTTGAAGCCGTCTGGGCAGCAGCTCTCCATCGTTCCAAGGGCTTCCGTAAACCCATACCCACAGTTGTCTTCCTGGTATCGGTCACCGCCAGCATGGGCGGCTTGGCCATCGCGATGCAATCCATTCCAACAGGCACTGCATACGCCGTGTGGGTTGGCGTGGGCGTGGTGCTGACCGCCGCCTACGCGATGGTCACCAAAGTTGAACGTGCGACGACGGCCCGGCTGCTTCTGCTTGCCGGCATCGGCGCGTGCGTAGTGGGCCTGAAGGTGGTGGCATAGCCATGACGAAGAGCACGAATACCAAGAACACAGGCACCGGAATCTTCTGGATCATCCTCCTGGCATCGGCACTGCTCGAAGCCGTGTGGGCTACCGCATTGGGCCTCTCCAATGGCTTTACACAGCTCATGCCCACCCTGGTCTTCGCCGTCACGGCCGTCCTGAGCATGATCGGACTGGGCCTCGCGGTGAAGCGCATCCCCCTCGGCACGGCGTACGCCGTATGGGTGGGTATTGGTGCTGCGCTGACTGTTGGCTGGGCCATGATCACGGGCGTGGAATCGGCAAGTCCGCTGAAGCTTCTCTTCATCGCGGGAATCGTTGGCTGTGCTGCCGGTTTGAAGGCCTTGCCTTCCGATAAGCCTGTAGCCAAGGCCGAGTAGGAGACTCCGCAGCGTTCCTTCCCAGTTGCCCGCGCGGTACTCCATTCGGCAGCATACAAATCCCCGAAACCACGGAGGTATGCGGACAACCAGCCCGGGTATCAGCGGACCAACTGGGAAGGAGCGCAGGTAACGCTGGAATACCCGCGACCGTCATGGAGTTCACGCCTTCAAGAGCACCCAAACGCACATTGGAGAAGTTCATGACTGCAGTTCAACTCGGCGATGGCCTCACAGTTAGTCCCCTCGGTTTCGGCGGAATGGCGCTGACCCCTGTCTACGGCGGAATCGACCCAGAGGAAGGCTTGCAAACCCTCAGGCATGCCGTGGACGCTGGGATAACGTTCATCGACACCGCAGATGTTTACGGCGCCGGCAGTAACGAGGAACTGGTGGGCAGGCTCCTGAAAGAGCGGCGAGACGAGATCCAAGTGGCTACGAAGTTTGGAATAGAGGGCAACCCCGCGGACGGGTACACGGGAGTCCGCGGGGATGCGCCCTACGTCAGGCAAGCAGCGGAAGCGAGCCTCCGCCGCCTGGACGCTGACGTGATTGACCTCTACTACCTGCACCGCCGTGACCTCCGCGTTCCGATAGTGGAAACCGTGGAGGCCATGGCAGAGCTGGTCCGTGAGGGCAAGGTCCGGCACCTGGGACTGTCAGAAGTGACAGCCGAGGAGCTCAGGCAGGCCAACGCCGTCCATCCCATTGCCGCGGTCCAGAGTGAATGGTCAATCTGGAGCAGGGATGTTGAGCTCAACGTTGTTCCTGCAGCCAAGGAGCTTGGCGTCGGGTTTGTGCCGTATTCGCCGCTGGGCCGTGGCTTCCTTACGGGAACCGTCAGCGCGGGCGACCTCGGCGAGAACGATTTCCGCCATAAGATCCCCCGTTTTGGTGACGAGGCACTTGATGCGAACCAAGCCGTAGTGGCTGCGGTCCGCGAGGTAGCCAGCGGGCTGGATGCAACTCCTGCCCAGGTAGCCCTGGCCTGGCTGTTCACCCAAGGTCAGCGCCTTGGGATCTCTGTGGTCCCCATCCCCGGCACGCGCAAAACGCACCGGATCGACGAGAACCTGGGGGCGCTGTCCCTGCAACTGGGGACAGCACAACTTGAGGTGCTTGACCAAGCCGCTGCCGCCGTCGTGGGTTCACGCTCTGCCGACCCCAACTGGGTGTCACAGGGCCGCGAAGCCAACAACGTAGGCTGAACAAATGGATTCGCTTATTCACTCATTGCGTGACGTCACCATTCGCAGTATTTCGGTCAGCGAGATGAACAACAATGTGTACCTGTTGACGTCAAAGTCCACTGGCGCCCAAGTGTTGATCGATGCCGCCGACGACCTCCCGGCCATTCAGCAGCTTCTGGAGGACAGCGCCGCAGATTCAACGGCACCCACCAAACTGCTCAGGATCGCCACCACCCACCAGCACTGGGACCACGTCCGCGCGCTGCCGGAGTTGGTGGCAGCTGCAGGGGCCACCACGTCTGCAGGAGCGGACGACGCCGATGCGTTGCCCGTTCCGGTGGATGTTCGGCTAGGTCACGGCGACATTGAGCGATTCGACGACTTCGAGCTTTCGGCGGTCCACCTGCGCGGTCATACCCCGGGCTCGATCGCTTTCGTGTACCAGGATCCGGACGGGCCGGCCCACATTTTCAGTGGGGACTCGTTGTTTCCGGGCGGCGTCGGCAACACACAGAAAGATCCTTCACGCTTCACTTCTCTGTTGAACGACGTGTCGGAGCGACTGTTCGACGCTTATCCGGACGAGACCCTGGTGCACCCCGGCCATGGATTGCCCACCACCCTTGGCGCCGAGCGCCCACACCTTGAGGAATGGCGCGCCCGAGGCTGGTAACTTGCGGGGCCTGCTCTGCGCTCCAAACCTCAGGAATAGCGCGCAGAGTGGGCCTCACACCGTTGCGGCCTGGACTTGCGGGGCCTGCTTTGCGTCCCATCCCTCAGGAATAGCACGCAGAGCGGGCCTCACAACGCGGGACCTAGCGGCCGCGACGCTCGTTCGAGGCCGGAGCCGATGCACGACGCGGGCCGCTGCGGGCCGGACGACCCGCACCGGAGCCACCGCGACCGGAGTTGCCGGAGGCACCCGAACCGTAGGATCCACCGGACGTAGCGCCCGTTGCGGAAGACCATACAGCCTTGTTCCCACCGGTACGCGTCGAGGTGGTGGACGCCGTGCGCGGAGCCGAAGCTGAGCGCTGGCCGGTTGCCGGGCGACCGCTGCGGCCGTTCTGGCCCTGCGAACCGGGAACGTCATTGCGGTGAGTGGCACCCGACTTGCCGCGACCGCGTGAGCTGCGGGCGACGTCGTCGTTCGCTGCTGCGCGGCGATCGGCACGGTTGGTGTCCGTACGAACCGGCTCAGCCCCAACCTTGCCGCGTCCGTTGCGACCGCCACGGCCACCAGCGGTGGGTGCCGCCTGAGTGGAGCGGCGTGCGCGCTTGCGCTGGGCGTTGGCGCCTGTGGAGGTGCCGCCACCCTGCGGGGCTTTCGCCGCGAGGAGTGCTGCACGGGTGCGGGGATCAACCTTGTCCGCGATGTCGCCAACGAGCTCGGCAACCAACGGGGAGTTGGCCGTGACGCGCTCGAAGTTGACGTCAACGCCGGCAGCTTTCATGAGCTTCTTGACGTCGCTCTGCTGCTCGGGGAGCGTCAGCGTGACCACGGTGCCATCGGAACCGGCGCGGGCCGTACGGCCGGAGCGGTGCAGGTAGGCCTTGTGCTCTGTGGGCGGGTCCACGTGGATGACGAGTTCGACGTCGTCAACGTGCACGCCGCGGGCTGCGACGTCGGTGGCCACCAGGACGCGGACGTCGCCGTTGGAGAACTCGGCAAGGTTGCGGTCGCGGGCGTTCTGCGACAGGTTGCCGTGAAGGTCGACGGCGGGGATGCCGGCATCCGTGAGGGTCTTGGCAAGCTTGCGGGCGTGGTGCTTGGTCCGCATGAAGAGGACGCGGCGGCCGGCGCCGGAGGCCAGTTCAACAATGAGCTGCTTCTTGACGGTCTGATCGTTGACCACCAGAACGTGGTGTTCCATGGTGGTGACAGCGGCCTGGGGATCGTCCACGGAGTGCGTCAGCGGGTTGGACAGGTAACGGTTGACCAGCTTGTCAACACCGTTGTCCAACGTGGCGGAGAAGAGCAGGCGCTGACCCTGGGTGGGGGTCATGTCCATGAGCTTCTTGACGACCGGGAGGAAGCCGAGGTCTGCCATGTGGTCGGCCTCGTCCAGCACAGTGACCTCAACGGCTTCGAGGGTCAGGATGCGCTGGCGGATCAGGTCTTCGAGGCGGCCCGGGCAGGCGATGACGATGTCGACGCCGGCGCGCAGCGCCTTCTCCTGGCGTGCCTGGGAGATGCCGCCGTAGATGACCGTGGTGTTCAGACCCATCGCCTTGGCCAGCGGCTCAATGGTGGCGTTGATCTGGGTTGCCAGTTCACGCGTCGGTGCAAGGACGAGGCCCATGGGGCGGCCCGGCTTGCGGAAGTGCTTTGCTTCACGCTCGGCCAAGCGGGCCACGAGCGGGATGGCGAAAGCGATGGTCTTGCCGGAGCCGGTGCGGCCACGGCCCAGAACGTCGCGGCCTGCGAGGGTGTCCGGGAGGGTCTTCACCTGGATGGGGAATGCCTCTTCGATGCCATCTGCGGCGAGGGACTCAGCAATGGGCTTGGGCGTGCCAAGGGCAGCAAAAGTAGTCATAAACTTCATGTCTTTCGGGCGGTGTCCAGTTGCGGACATCGGCCCCCGACGCCGGTTGGGCCAGGGGTTCGCCGAGGAAAAGTCAGGTGGTCTACCGGTTCGCTGCAACAGCGGTGGCCGGGACCAAATAGAACGCGTTCATCGACGCAGGATGTGCCTCTCACATGAAAAATGCCCCGCCGCGCAGCCTTTCAGGCCACCTGCTTCAGGGCGTCACCGCACATCAAGTGTTCTCAGTCTAGCAGTGATTCCACGGCGGTCCCGCATCGGGGCTGGCCAGGGGTGCGCTGCGGGGCCTGCTATGCGCGACTCGCGGCTCGCATGGGGTGCAGAGCGGGCCCCACAACTCACCCCTCCATCTTGCGGGGCCTACTGTGCGCGACTCGGGGCTCGCGGCTCGCATGGGGAGCAGAGCGGGCCCCACAACTCACCCCCTCGCCTTGCGGGGCCTACTAAGCGCGGCTCCGGACCCACGAAACACGCAGAGCCGGCCCCACAACACACCCCCTCGCGTTACGAGGCCTACTATGCGCGACTCGGGGCTCGCTTGGGGTGCAGAGCCGGCCCCACAACACACCCCCTCGCCTTGCGGGGCCTGCTATGCGCGGCTCGGGACCCACGAAACACGCAGAGCGGGCCTCACAACTCACCCCCTCGCCTTGCGGGGCCTACTGTGCGCGGCTCGGGGCTCGCATGGGGAGCAGAGCGGGCCCCACAACACACCCCCTCGCCTTGCGGGGCCTACTATGCGCGGCTCGAGGATCGCATGGGGAGCAGAGCGGGCCCAACAACCCACCCCCTCGCCTTGCGGGGCCTACTATGCGCGGCTCCGGACCCACGAAACACGCAGAGCCGGCCCCACAACCCACCCACAGCTCACCCCACAACTCCCCCGCCCACAACGAGTCAGACGTGGTGCGTGAGCTCGGGTGCAGCCGTGGAATCGCTCGGGCCCTCGGATGCGGCCACGCGGGCGGCGACCCTCGGTGCGATAAGAACCCCGACGACGGCGATCACCGCCGTCAGTGCGAAGACCCCCGCAAACGAGTTCGTCGTCGTAAATGCTGCGAAGACGAGCCCCGTGGCGGCGAGGGACAGCGCACCGCCGAGGGAATCGGAGATGGACATGGCCGCGCTGTTGAATCCCTGGTTCTCGGGCGTGGACAGGGCCAGGGTCATGACGCTCAGCCGCGGGTACATGAGCCCCATCCCGCCGCCGGCAAGGATCCAGCCGACAATAGCCACGGCCGCTGGCAAGGCGAATACGGCCGTCACCAGGGTTGAGATCACAGCTATCAGCACCAACGCGGCGCCGATCTTCACGGCGAGGTCGTCTGCCAACTTCGCGCCCAGCCGCCCTTGGACCGCCGACGCCCCGGCCCATGCCAGCGCAGCGCCGGTCAAGGTGAGCCCGGCGAACGTCGGCGTGAAGGCGTACCGTTCGGTCAGCAGGTACGGCAGGTACACCTCGGCTCCGAAGAACGCGGCGGACGCCAATCCGCGGACCAGGATCACGCTGGGCAGGCCGCGGCGGGCGGTCAGGGTTCCGCGGGGAACCAACGGGCGCACAGCCACCAGGGCAAAGACAAGCGCGACGACGGCAATCACCCCGCCCACGCCCGGTACCTCCGCGGACAGGTTCAGTCCCAGGACAGCGACTGCGGCGAGCGCCGCCCACCCCATGCGCCCAAAAGCCCACGGGACAGGCTCAGCTGGGGCAGGCTCGGCCGCGGGTTCGGAACTCATCCCCCGCACGGCCGGCACAACCATCAGCAACGCAGGAACAACCAGTCCCACCACACCGAGGAACACCCAGTGCCAACTGCTCAACTGGGCCACCACACCTGCCGCGAACGGGCCCACCAAGGACGGGACAACCCAGGACGCAGCAAAGGCCGCAAAGATCTTGGGATGCAGCGCCGGCGGGTACACACGGGCCACCAATACGTAGAGGGCCACGGTCATCGCACCGCCACCAAGACCCTGCACCAACCGCCCGAGCACCAGGATTTCCATTGTTCCGGCCGTGCCGGCAATGAGCAGGCCAGCTACGAACAACGCCACGGAGGAGTACAACGGCGCTGCGGGACCACGACGATCGGACCAGTTTCCTGCCGCCACCATGCCCATCACGCCGGTGGCCAGCGGGCCCGCGAACGCCAACGCATAGAGGCTGGCTCCGTCAAGGTCGCGGCTCACGAGAGGCATGATGGTGGTCACTGCGAGGGACTCGAAAGCGCTCAGGAACACGAGCGCGCAAGCCCCCACAGTGGCAAGCAGGTAAGGACGGCTCAGAATCCCGGCCGATGAGGTGTCAGAGGTCATGGACGCAACCCTAGAACCTCAACTAATGTTGAGGTCAATCCATCCCGCCCACCCTCGGAGCAGCTCCATGACGCACGTCCCCACGCACCGGCCACTCACTATCGGTGAGCTGTCCGAACGCAGTGGAGTGTCGCCGTCGGCCCTTCATTTCTATGAACGCAACGGACTCATCGAAGCCGAGCGCACGGCCGGCAACCAGCGGCGGTACCGGCGCGACACGCTGCGGCGGGTCGCGTTCATCAAGACCTCCCAGCGAGTGGGCCTGCCGTTGAAGGACATCCGGGAGGCGCTGGACTCGTTGCCCGATGGCCGGACCCCCACCAAGCGCGACTGGGCCAAGTTGTCGCTGAGGTGGCGCGAGGAATTGGACCAGCGGATCGCAGCGCTGGAACATCTGCGCAACGACCTTGACGGGTGCATAGGCTGTGGCTGCCTGAGCCTGAAGTCGTGCACGTTGCAGAACCCCTCGGATGAGCTCGGGGCTTCGGGGGCCGGGGCGCAGCGTTGGAACTTGCCGGAAGCGGAGGCTGAACTGCCCCCGGGTTAGAACAACGTGAAACAGGGGCCGGCTATGCGATTGCCGTCATCACGTTCCAACCAGCGCCCACCCTTACCCCTGGCTGATAGCCTCCATGTTCTGTTCCCGGGTAGAGCCAGAAGTCGCCGGAGAAATCTCGCGCCAGAATGTCCGGAATGTCGTCGCCATCGAAGTCCCCCGGAGTCACGATGCTGGTCATCGCATTCCAGCCGGTGCCGACTTGCCGCCGAGGTACCCAACGGTTGGACAGATCGCGCTCGTAGAGCCACAAGGTTCCGGCGCTGTCGCGTGCAAGCACATCAGTACCGGGGTTCGCATTTCTCCCAGGTCCCATGATTGCCGTCATGTCATTCCAACCGGAACCGACCTTCGTACGCGATAACCACCCGCCCATGCCATTGCCCGGATAGAGCCACAGGTCGCCCGCGCCGTCGCGGGCCAAAATGTCCGAGTGCCCGTCATAATCAAAATCTCCCGGTGCGAACACTGCGGTCATGGCATTCCAGCCCACGCCAATCTTGCTGGGTGACCACCAATACGACTGTCCATCCCCTGGATACAGCCAAAGGTCGCCAGAGTTGTCCCGCGCCAGGACATCCGGCTTCAAGTCTCCATTGAAGTCACCGGGAGTAACAACCAAGTTCATGCCATTCCAGCCAGAGCCGGCTCGAGTCCGCGTAAGCCAACCCTTGTTGGCGTTGCCCGGATAGAGCCACAGTGCACCTCCCGAATCACGGGCCAGGATATCTGTGGCGAAATCGGAGTTGTAATCCTTGCGGACGTTGTCAAGGCGGGGCGCATTGACCACCACGATGTGTCCTCCGCCAGTTGTTAGCCCGTAGCCCTTGCTACCATCCGGGGACATCGTGAAACTGCTGACCATTCTGGGCATGGGGGTGCTGGCCAGGACCTGAAGCGAAGGTAATGTAAGGACTACAGCTTTGCTGCCCAGCACGTAGAGCCTCTTACCGTCCGGGCTCGTTTGTACAACAGGACGGCCGGGAGTGCCTTGACCCGGGTCTACAGTGCTAATGGCTCTCGCTGTATTCTTCGCAAGGTCAATCTCAGATACGGAGTAATCGCCTGGGACGTTTTCTCCGTTCACAATGCGCCCCGGATATTGATCCACGAAGTATGCCCGTGAACCGTCTCGGGTGAATACAGGGGCGTTCACAGGCGAATTGGTCGGAATATTGGCAAGAACCGTGTCCATTGAGATCCCCACGACTGCGATCCCACCAGCAGGCTTTGGGTAAAAGATTTTTGCACCATCGGCAGAGATGGAGCCACGACCCAGCCCACCCTCGATGGGAATCGTCTTGACCACTTTGTTGGTAGCCGCGCTAATGACAGTCACGGTGTTGTCAGCGTAATTCGACACGTAAATCTTGTCCCCGGAAGGCGCGACCAGGACGTCGTTGGCACCGGCCCCAACGGGAACAACGGCCTTCACAGCTTTTGCTGCGAGGTCGATAACGCTCACCACCCCGTTTCTTAGTGGCGAATCATAGGGCCTCCCAGACAACGCATAAAGGACAGCGCCGTTTGCTGAGATGGCGACCTTCTGGGCCTCTTCAGCCAGAGGAATTCTGGCTGTGACCGTGTGCCGCACGGTGTCCACCACAGCGACGTCAGCCGTCTCGTAGCTTGTAGGCAGGTACGCGGTGGATCCGCTTGGCGACATCGCGAGGTCGAAGGCGTTCATCACCTCAACGCTGCCGGACACCATGTCTGCCGGAGCGTAGATATCTGCAAAGTATTGACTGCCATAGACGAAGGCCCTGGATCCGTCACGACTGAACTTCAAAATGCTTGCGTCTACTGCAAGGGTGTCTGGAGAATCCATCGAAGCCATAGGGACTTCCAGCGCTCTTATCCCCGAGGGACTTTGACCCGCGGTTTTCAGCGATGTCGAAAGGGAAACTGATGAGTTGGCAGTGGGCTGAATGGGATGCGCGTTAGCAACCCCACCGCCCACCAACAGCTGCACTGCTGCAGCCGTCAGCGCAGTGGGCACACGAACGATGCGCGGCAAGAAAACCATGAATCCCCCAGTACGAGGCGCCACCGGAATGATTCGGGCGCAGAAGATCAAAGGTTATCCGCCGTCGCAGACAAATACCAGAGGCGTCCACGCAGCGTTGGACTTTGCCGGAATAGCAACAGGCGTTGCCTTTTCCTCGCGGCCCACGGCACGCTTGGCGTATGACTGAAAAGACGCACGACGGCGGCACCCACCAGCACGGGCACCAGCATGAAGGAGCGCAGCAGGGCGGCCTGAACCTCCATAAGGACGCGGACAACGCCGTGGACATGTGGGACGGGATGTACCGGGAGCGCGCCAAAATTTGGAGCGGGAACCCGAACCCGCAACTGGTTGCCGAGGTCGCTGGGCTGAAGCCGGGAAAGGCACTGGACCTGGGCTCCGGGGAAGGCGGTGACGCTATTTGGTTGGCCCAGCAAGGCTGGACCGTCACCGCGTTGGACGTGTCCGCCGTCGCGCTTGAACGGGCAGCAGCCCATGCAGCGCAAACCGACCATGCGGACAAGATCATCTGGCAGCAGCAGGACCTTGCCGAGTGGACGCCGGAGCCGGTGTTTGATTTGGTCTCGGCCCAGTTCCTGCACTCTCCCCTCCTGCCGTGGCGGGATTCCGTGGCATTGGCGGCAGCGGCGGTCGCACCAGGCGGCACTTTGTTGATCGTGGGTCATCACCCGCACGGTCTCCCGTCGTGGAGCCACCACCACGACTCCGGCATGTTCTTCACTCCGGAGCAGCTGGCGGGCGCTCTGAGACTGGATCGCGAGCCGTGGTTTGTCAACGTCCTCACTGACCGCGCAAGGACTGTCACTGGCCCGAACGGCGAGTCCGGCACCACCTTGGACACGGTCCTGAGGGCCACCAAGCACGCCTAAATTCCTGCCGGCAGCAGCTCCCCGTACGGCGCCACAACTGTCCCTGTGGCGGTGGAGTCCGGGTTCAGCATCCACCCGACGCGCTTGGCTGTGTTGAGCATGACCACGCTTTCCACCAGTTCTATGCCTGGAATCCGCTGCTGGATGGTGAGCTCCATTTCCATGACGTCTGCCAAAGAACGCAGCCACATGATCATGGTGAAGTTGGTGCGCCCTGTGGTGGACGCGGAGAACCTGATGTTCCGGATGGCCCTGAGCTCCGTGGCGGCGGCCTGGTGCTCCCCTGCGGGCACATTCGCGAACCACTGAACGGTGATGGGGAATCCCGAGAACTGCTGGGCAATCTCGCAGCGGAAGGACAGCATCCGGCTGGCGAGCACCCGACCGAGTTGTCGTTGAACCGTTGCCGGATTCCGGCCCAGGGCGCGGGAGATCTCCGCCGCCGTGGCCCTGCCATCGCGGGCCAGGAACGGGATAAGCGCCAGGTGGCTTTCCGGCAGCGGGACCACCACGGCATCCGGCGCGGACGGGTTGGCCGATTCGGGTCCTGCGAGCGCCCGGAGTGCCTGCTGTTCAGCCTTGGTGAGCACATTGAGCCGCCACGCGTATCCGCTGGTGTGGATCCGCGTGCAGAGGGCCGTGTGGTACTTGGTGAGGCCCCGGATTTCCTTGAGCCTGGGCAGCAGCTGGGTGCTGAACTGCTTCAGGTCCTGGGTGATGACCGTCAGTGTGAGGTCTCGGTTGCTGGCGGCTTCCTCCACCGTAATGACCTCGGGTATGCGGGCAACGGCGGATGTGACGTGGGGCCTAAGGTGCATTTCGCAGTCAATGTCCACCATGGCCAGGCACATGTCTTTGGGATCGCCCATCAGGTGGGCCGTTGTCCAGGCCGCGCCAGCCGCCCGCAGGCGTTCCCAACGGGCGGCCAGGGTGGTGGCGTGAACGCCCAGGACTTCCCCGGCATCCGACCAACTGATCCGGGGTGAAATCTGCAGTGCGTTGACCAGTCGCAGATCTTCTTCGCTGAGCTCCATGAGTCGATTCTCCCACTGCCCTGCATGAATCCTGCACTTTTACACTCGAACATGAATATTTACAGATGTTTCACGCCATGTGAACCACATCACCTCAGAATGGCATAAGGAACCCATCCCCGAGCACCACAGGAGCACTTATGACCATCGCGGCAGATGCCAAGGAACTGCGGGACGACATCGTCCGTCTCCGCCACGACCTGCACCGCGAACCCGAGATCGGCCTGCAGCTACCCCGCACGCAGGAAAAGGTGCTCAAGGCATTGGACGGACTGCCGTACGAGATCACCCTTGGCAAGGAAACGACGTCGGTCACCGCAGTCCTGCGCGGCGGCGCGGCTCACACTTCGGCCGAGAAGCCCGTGGTGCTGCTGCGGGCCGACATGGACGGACTTCCAGTCCAGGAAACCACCGGCGTGGACTACACCTCCCGTGTGGATGGCGCCATGCACGCTTGTGGTCACGACCTCCACACCTCCATGCTGGCCGGTGCGGCCACTCTCCTGGCAGAGCGTCGCGATCAGTTGGCCGGCGATGTGATCCTCATGTTCCAGCCCGGCGAGGAAGGATTCGACGGAGCGAGTTACATGATCAAGGAAGGTGTGCTGGATGCTGCCGGGCGTCGCGCTGACACCGCCTACGGAATGCACGTGTTCTCTTCCCTGGAACCGCACGGTCAGTTCGTCACCAAGCCCGGCGTCATGCTCAGCTCCTCGGACGGACTCGTTGTCACTGTCTTGGGCGCGGGCGGCCATGGCTCGGCTCCTTACTCGGCCAAGGACCCCGTCACCGCCGCTGCCGAGATGGTCACCGCACTCCAGGTCATGGTCACGCGCCAGTTCAACATGTTCGATCCCGTAGTCCTGACCGTCGGTGTCCTGCACGCAGGAACCAAGCGCAACGTCATCCCCGAGACCGCCCGCATCGAGGCCACCATCAGGACCTTCTCCGAAGAGTCCCGCCGCAAGATGATGGAAGCAGTACCCAGGCTTCTGCACGGCATCGCGGCAGCCCACGGTTTGGAGGCGGACGTGCACTACCAAGAGGAATACCCCCTCACCATCAACGACGACGACGAAACCACCACCGCGGAGAAAGTCATCGCCGGAATGTTCGGCGAATCCCGGCACACCCGCATGGCAACTCCCCTGAGCGGTTCCGAGGACTTCTCCCGCGTCCTCGCCGAAGTCCCCGGCACCTTTGTGGGACTCAGTGCCGTTGCCCCCGGCGCCGACCACACGACGTCGCCGTTCAACCACTCGCCGTACGCAATGTTCGACGACGGCGTCCTCACCGACGGCGCCGCGCTGTACGCCGAACTTGCCGTATCCCGCATCGCTGCCCTCGCCGGCAACTAACTCCCCTTCCCCAGACCCTCCCCACTTTGGAGAACCACATGACCGCCACCGTAGGAACGTCCCCCGACGTCAAGGTCCACAAATCGCACATGCGAACGCTGGTTGGTACCGGCATCGGCAACGCCGTTGAATGGTACGACTGGGCCATCTACGCCACGTTCTCGCCATTCATCGCCAGCGCCCTGTTCAGCCAAGCAGACCCCACGTCAGCTGTGCTGTCCACCCTGGCGATCTTCGCCGTCGGGTTCGTTGCCCGTCCGTTCGGCGGCTTCGTGTTCGGCTGGATCGGCGACCGGATCGGCCGCAAGACTTCCATGACTGTGGCAGTCGCTTTGGGTGCGGTGGGCAGCCTGCTCATCGGTATTGCGCCAACATTTGCTGCCGTCGGCGCCTTCGCCTCGGTAATGCTTCTGGTGGCCCGTCTCATCCAGGGCCTGGCGCACGGTGGTGAGCTGCCGTCGTCGCAAACGTATCTCTCCGAGATGGCACCCAAGGAACACCGCGGCTTCTGGGCGACCCTCATTTACACGTCCGGCACTGCCGGCATCCTGGCCGGTACCCTGCTGGGGGCCATCCTCACGGGCGTCCTGAGCAAGGACGAAATGAACGCCTGGGGCTGGCGCATCCCGTTCCTGATCGGCGGCGCGCTGGGTATATACGCCCTGTTCATGCGGGCCAAGATGAAGGAAACCGAGGCGTTCGAATCTGAGGCGCCCAACGAGAAGCGGCTCCCGATCCTGCCGCAGATCATCAAGTACCGCAAGCAGGCGCTGCAGGTTATCGGCCTCACGGTTGGCCTGACCGTTGTGTACTACATCTGGGGTGTGGTGGCGCCGAGCTACGCGGCAACCTCGTTGAAGATGGACCGGGGCGCCGCGCTCTGGGCAGGCGTGATCGCCAACGTGGTGTTCATCGCGGCCCTGCCGTTCTGGGGCAAGCTGTCCGACCGCATCGGCCGCCGGCCCGTGATCATCGCATCAGCCGCGGGCGCCGCATTGCTGCACTTCCCCATGACCTGGCTGCTCAAGGACTCCCCGTGGCAGCTCGCCGTGTCCATGTCCGTGATGCTGTTCTTCATTGCCGGCAGCGCTGCGATCGTCCCGGCTGTGTACGCTGAACTCTTCCCGACACACATCCGGACCATTGGCGTCGGCGTCCCGTACTCCATCTGCGTCGCAGTCTTTGGTGGCACGGCTCCGTACCTGCAGACCTGGCTGGGCAGCATCGGGCAGGGCTACCTGTTCAACGTCTATGCCGTGATCCTGCTGCTGGTGGGCATCGCGTTCGCCTTCTCCATCCCGGAGACCAAGGGCAAGGACCTGACCGTCTAACTGCCGTTGTTGCGAGGCCCGCTCTGCGCTCTTCCCGGGGGTTTTGGGACGCAGAGTGGGCCTCACAACGTTAAACGAAGCGGTCGCGGCCGGCCCGGTATCCGAAGAAGGCCGCGAGCGAACCGACCACCAGGAACAGGATTCCGGCCGCTGCGAATCCGCCGGTTGCTTGGTGCAGTTGGCCCACCAGCAGAGTGCCCGCCGATCCCACTCCATACCCGACGCCCTGCATCATCCCGGACAGGTGCGCGGCAGTGTGGGCGTCGCGCGTGCGGACCATGATCATGGTCAGCGCAACCGCGGTGAGCGAACCCTGGCCCAGCCCATTGAGCCCGGTCCAGATCCAGATGAGCTCCGTGGGGCCAAAGATGGTCAGCGCAAACCCGCAGCCTGTCATCAGGGCCACCACCATATTGATGACACGCTGGTCCTTAAACCGCGTAGCCAGTGCCGGGGCAAACAGTGAGCCGAGCATCTGAAGCACAATCGACACCGAGACGATCAGCCCGGCCGTACCGCCGTCGATCCCCCGGTCGCGCAGGATGGGCGCCATCCATGCGAAAACGCTGAACGACATCATGGCTTGCAGCACCATGAACAGGGTGACCTGCCAAGCCACGGCCGACCGCCACACGTTCACCCCGCCGTGGATGGCCTGGTGTTTTACGGAGGGCTGGCGGATTGCCAGCGGCAGGAACAGCAAAAGTACGACGGCGGCCGGCACCGCCCAGAACCACAGAGCCGAGGTCCAGTGGCCGGTTGCCGTAAAGACCGGATACGTGAATCCCGCGCCAAGGGCAGCCGAAGCGCAGATCGCCGTCGTGTAGAGGCCGCCCATCAGGCCAAGCCGGTGCGGGAAGTCCCTTTTAACGACGCCCGGCAGGAGCACGTTGCACAAGGCGATGGCGGCTCCGCAGGCCGCGGTACCTGCCAGGAGTGTGGGAAGGTGACCCATCCCCGGGATGTCCAAGGGCCGCAACAGCAAACCTGCCGTCAGCACTGCCATGGCCCCGAGAAGCACCCGTTCCGCGCCGAACCTGCGGGCCAGGATGGGGGCAAGGGGTGCGAAGACGCCCAGCAACGTCACCGGGACGGTGGTGAGGACCACCAGCGACCAGCCCGGCAGGCCGGCGTCGGACGTTATTTCGGGCAGCACCGCTGAGAAGCTCGAGAACACGGTACGGAGATTGAGGCCGATCAGGACCAGGCAGATACCGAGGTAGATCAGGCTCTTCTTGCCGCGGAGTTGCGTAGGGTCCGCGGCCGGCTCGTCGTCGATCTCGGCGTCCACCGCGATCTCAGGGAGGACTGACTTCTCTGGGTAGCCGGGAGTCTTGGAGGAGGTCACACGTCCTATTCTGTCAGCAGGGCCAGATGAGGGCCCGCTGGGCTGGATGTGACCGGACGTCAGGGGATGATTTCCTGTCCGCGCCAGTTTCTGCCGTTACGAGAGAACTGCCAGCGGATATGAGGATCGCCTGAGAGGTCCAGCCAATCCAGATCCGTCATGTCGATTCTGATCCAGGCAAAACGATCCATGGCCGTCGCATCGTCTCCCGGGCCATCCAGTGGCTGATCCGGGCGAGGAGAGCCCGGAACAAGCCGTGAGGCATAAAGGTGCCGGCTGCTCGGGCTGAACCGCTCCCACGCCCGGCGTCGCTCGCCCTCATCGGTGACCACCTCAGCGTTACCCAGGATGCGCAGCTGAACCCCGCGGTCGTCGTCGTACAGGGTCAGTGCCACAAGCGGCTGGTGGCCCAATTCCGCAACCTTGGGGGACAGGACGTTGGTGGCAACCATGACCTGTCCGGCTGTTCGGTCAACAGCCCTGATGATGACCGCACGGACCCGTGGTCCTCCGTCCGTCCCCGTAGTACCCATGAAACCGAGCGTAAATGGGGTGCGCCCCTCCGTGGCCGCCACCAAGGAACCGAGGGCCAGCTCCAGCGTCTCCGCGCTTGTGCTCATTTCCGGAGACAATCAGGAGACACAACCCGCGTGGTGCTGGCTGGATTGGTGATCAAAGCGGCCGCGGGACGGATGGGGCGCAGCTGGAGGTTCCCGCCGCAGTTCGGGCAGGACCTGTTGGGGAAGCCAGCAACACAGTCCGCACACCACGTGCACTCAAAAGTGCAGATGTAAGCCTCGCCGGAGGGCAGGATGTCACGGTCGCAGCATTCACAATTCGGACGGATCTCAAGCATCAGGCAACTCTACCCACAGGGGCACAACTCCCCCGGCACGGCCGCGGACCGGCGCTGATCGTCTGATCCGGAACGCAGAGAATCCTCGCATCCGAACCCAAGTATTCTGGAGGTGATGAGTGAAAACCCAGATACCCCGCGACCCGTCACCCCCGGTACCCAGGCCTCCTTCGGAACCTACGGCGGCCGCCCGGTCAGCTTCGTGCGCCGCGGCACCCGTTTGCAGGGGCGCAGGCAGGCAGCCTGGGAAGAGCACGCCGAGCGCTGGGCCATCCAGGTTCCCCGCCACGTGGCCAACACCTCCGTGCACCCGGACTACACGTTCGACGCCGAGGCTGTGTTCGGGCGGAAGGCTCCCCTGATCGTGGAGATTGGCTCTGGATTGGGTGACGCTGTGGTTCATGCCGCGGAGCAGAACCCGGACAAGGACTTTCTGGCGGTCGAGGTCTACACGCCGGGGCTGGCCAACACCATCATCAAGATCAACAGCCGCGGCCTGACCAACGTGCGTGTGGTGGAAGCCAACGCTCCCGAGGTCCTTGAGTCCATGCTTCCTGCCGGGTCCGTCAGCGAGCTCTGGGTGTTCTTCCCGGATCCGTGGCACAAGGCCCGGCACCACAAGCGCCGCCTCATCCAGCCGGCCTTCGCTTCGGTGGCTGCCAAGGCCTTGGAAAAGGGCGGCTACTGGCGCATCGCGACGGACTGGTCCAATTACGCCGTCCACGTCCGCGAAGTCCTGGCAGATTCCACAGAATTCGAGAACATGCACGATGGCGAGCGCAGTGGCGAGGAGAGCCCGCTGACGCAAGTGTGGCAATCCGGCGTCGAATCCGTTGTGGGAGGTGCGCCAGTCAGGGAAGGCCGCGCACCGGTCAGCACCGAGCACACTGGTCCGAACGAAGGCGTGGATCAGGAAGGTGGTTGGGCTCCCCGCTTCGAGGGCCGCATCCGGACGAGCTTCGAGAACAAAGCCCACGAGGCCGGCCGCATGATCTTCGACCTTACGTACCGCAAGATCTAGCCACGGAATTTGGGGGAATCATGAGCTATCAGCCACCGATCGAGTACTACCAACAGCCCCGACAAACTGGTAACCGCGGTTTGGGTGCCGGCATAACGAGCATCGTTGCCGCTGTCCTTTCACCCATCGCGGCCGTTGTCAGTATTCCCCTGGGCATCGCGGCCGTGGCTTCGGCCATGAGCCGTTATAACGAGGGCAACGATGCGTGGTGGGTAGGTGCGCTGGTGCTGGCGGGAGTCGCAGTGGTGCTCGCCATCCTCGCTGTGGTGGCTGGGCTGATCGCTGTGTTTCGCGCCGGGCGCATGAACGCGGGGCGCATCACAGGCATCATCGGACTGTCCATTATGGCGGTCAACATCTTTGGCATCGTGTTTATGGTGTTCCTGGTTCTCGGCTCTGGCCAGGGGTTCTGATGCCGCAGGTGCGCGCCGAGCGACGCATCCGGCTTGACCCTGAAACAGCTTTTGCCCTCTCCCAAACCACCGGCGAGTTCAGGCTTAAATGGGACCCGTTCATCTCTGCGCAGGGTTTCCTGGATGGCGCACAGGCGGCCGGTAAAGGTGTCCGGACCAGGACTGTCTCACGCATGGGCCTGAAAATGGTCAGCGAGTACGTCTCCTACACGCCGCCCAAGAACGTTGGCATGACCATGGTGTCCGGGCCGTGGTTCTTCGAGAACTTCGGCGGTGGCTGGCGGTTCACCCCGGACGACGGCGGCACCCGGGCAGTCTGGAAATACACCTTTTCCTGCCGCCCGGCACTGCTGAAGCCGGTGGCTGAGAGGATCGGGAGCTGGCTGCTCGGCCGTGAAATTGAGCGACGCATCGAGGCGTTCGCCCGGGCCTGCGAGGATCCGGCACTCGTGGCAGAACTCCGCGCGCAAGGCGACGGCGTGCCCGGCACCGGAGTCACAGAGCACTAAGCCCGCTACGGCACCGAAATTGAGGCCACCGTCTTCTCGGCCTCATCGCGAAGCTCGACACCAGCTATGCCAGCCAACTGCACCGGCGTGGCACCGGTGATCTTGATCCGTCCGCTGGGGGTGGCCGTCCACCCACAGGTCCGTTCCTCGGCGCCGTCCCGGCCCTTTACCCACAGATAAAGGGTGCCTTCAAGCGGCATGGAGCGTCCTTCCACCTCAAGTTCGGTACCCCAGGTTTTCTTCACCATGCCCACGGTCAGCTGCAAACCGGTGTCCGACTGCACTGAGTAACTCGCATCGGGTTTGGGTGGCTGGTTCAACAGCGGCCCGGCCAAAAATCCAACCGCCAGGCAAGCAGCGGCAACCGCACCCACCAAAGCCGCCCACCGGCGTCGTGATTTCCGCCTGCGGGCCGACAAATCAACCAGGACTTGCTCGGGAGGGCCAGGAAGCGGTTCCAAGGGGGTGAGCGCGTTGGCTGCACCGGTCACGGTGAGGGCTACGGCGTCAGCTGCAGGGACGGCGTCCAGCAAGGCCGGGAGGCGCTCGAGTTCCTCGAGTTCCAGGCGACATTCTGCACAACCGGCGAGGTGGTCCCTGAAGTCACGCTCCTCCTGGGGGTCCAGCCCGCCCAACAGGTACGCGCCCAGCAATTGGTGGACGGAGTTGCCGTTCATCGTTCCACCCCCATTTCATCAAGGATTGTTCGGAGGGCTTTCACGGCGTAGAAAGCCCGGGATTTCACGGTTCCCGCCGGGATGTTCAGCTGCAGTGCTGCCTCGGTGACGGTGAACCGCTGGTAGTGCAGGGCCACCAGGACCTCGCGGTGTTCGTGACTGAGCCGGAGCAAGGCTTCCTCCATGAGGACCCGGTTCAGGAGTTCGTCAACGCGTTCGGTGGCCGCGTGGTCCGGAAGCTCGTGCTCTCCGGACTCAAGCGGGCGCCGCTGCGCCTTCCTGTAGTTGTCGATGATGACATTCCGGGCCGTCCGGAAGAGGTAGCTGCGCAAGCTTCCCGTGATTTGTGGAGCGTGCTGCCACACCTTCAGGATGGTCTCCTGCACGACATCGTCCGCTTGGTGGGAATCCGGGGTGCAGCTCAGTACGAAGCGCTTGAGGGCTGTGCCATGGTCGCGGTAGATCGCTACCACCACGTCCTCGTCCAACGGCATAGCCACCTCCCTCATTCCGCGCTGGCTTTCGCTTATACGACGACGCGTGCAAGGAAAAGGTTCAGCCTTATGAACCATTCTTCCCCCACCGGCGTCGTAGGGGTTAGCGCCGGTCCATCCCGGCCGGCTCGTCAAAGGAGCTAGACATGAAGAAACGATTCAGTTTTGGATTCGGTGCGTTGGTCCTGACGGCCGCGTTGGCGGGGTGTGGCGGAAGTCCGGGCACCACCACTACGTCCACTCCGGCTGCTTCCTCCGCGGCACCCTCTTCCGCTTCAGCCACGGCCTCCAGCACCGCAGCTGCTTCCGGCGCCGACATGATGATTGCGCCCTCCAGTGCAGGTCAGATCGTGGTGGACAGCGAAGGCATGAGCCTCTACTTCTTCACCAAGGACGTCAAGGACTCGGGAACCAGCGCGTGCACGGAAGCCTGCCTGGCAGCATGGCCAATTTTCACCACGACGTCGGAGGCCCCCACGGTTGAAGGCGTCACCGGAACAGTGGGAACCATCGCGTCACCTGACGGGAAGAAGCACGTCACGCTCAACGGCATGCCCCTCTATTACTACGCCAAGGACAAGGCCCCGGGCGACGTCACAGGCCAAGGCGTGGGCGGTGTTTGGTACTTGGTCAGCCCGGCCGGGGAGATGATCAAGTAGGTTCGCACCCGGGGCTCCTGACGGGCTCCGCCGAGGTCGCGGGAAGCCTGCCAGATCGCCGCAAGTTTCCCCGCGGCCACGCAGGCTTCCCGCGAACTCGCGATCCAACCCATCACCTGAATGCCCGCAGGATGCGCTCCTTGAAAGCGCGTTCGTGGAATAGGTCCTTCCACTCGACCCGAATGAACCGCCAGCCTTCCTCCACGAGAGCCTTCTCCCGCCGTCGTTCTTGAAAGACAACCTCGTCCGTTGGTTTGAAGTCGAAGTATTTGGTGCGTCCGTCGAACTCCAAGGCCAGCTTTTCCTCTTCCCAGGCGAAATCCATTCGATGACGACCCAGCCTGGACTGGACCTCAAACTGTGGCTGTGGGGGTTTGATATGCAGCCTCTGGATGAGTTCGCGCGTCAGGGTCTCCCCGGCAGACTCGGACCGCGGATCCGCATTTTCCAAGACCTTTCGCAAGGTGCGGACACCTCGTTTCCCGGAAGAGACTGCTGCCAAGTCGCTGAGCGCGCTGATGTTGGCTCCCAACCGCAATCCGTGGTCCATGATCACCAGCGCTTTCGGATAACCAAGCATCCTGGCGCAGTCGAAGATGGTGCGCTCCAGCGTGGTGGCCCGCAGTCCTTCAACTTCAACCACATCGTCCTCACTGAAGTGTTCAGTGTGCCCACGAACATCCTTGCCCCAGCGGTCAGAGGATGGCTTGGCCCGGTCAAGGATATGAACCCTGTCATCCACGCCCCACAGGAAGAGACCGTGAAGCCGGGCCGCGGACAAGTGGCTGTAGACGAAACCACCTGTGGACGTTGTCAGGGTCCCGTGGGCATGCGCCACAATCCGCGCTTTGGCTTGCTTCCCGGGCCCAAGGGTGTTCCACATGCTGGCCCGGATGTAACAGCCATACCGCAACCGATGCAGCTCACCGACGCCCACTAACGCCTTGATTCCCCGACTGTTCAGACCGAACCGGAGTAATTCGTCGGTTCTCCAGAGGTACTCTTGCGCCGGAAGCAAGCGGGCTGCCCGGAGCATTGTTTCGCTTGATGTTGGATCCATCCGTTCAGCATGGCAACGGCCGGAGAGGTGCAGGAGGGCCGAATCGGCCTATGTGGAGAAGCACCGCGCCCATGCCGCGGGAACGCTGCGAGTACGCCGAAGTTTTGCGCACGCCTTGGCAGGCTTCCCACGAAGTCGGGGACAACCGGAGCGGCCCGGCTACGATCGAGGTATGGGCGAGACTTCTGACTCCAAGGCCGCCAAGACGTGGCAAACCATGGTGGACAGCAACCAGGCGTTGCTTCTGCGTAAGTCCGGCCACGACGTCCACTGGTGGGCTGAAGCGGGCCGCGCCCAGGGCCTGAAGAACGACGCCGAGCTCCGGGACTGGATGCGCGACCAGCACGGCATCACGGGCTACGCGCAATACGCGGTCTCGTGGGAGATGTTCGGTTACCCCGATTTCATGCTCCGTGACGCCGATGAACTCATCGATGGCCAGTACGCCAAGCACCCCGCGCTCCGCCCTGTCGCTGACGCTCTGCTGGCTTGGTCCGCGGAGACCGACGGCGTCGAGATCCAGATGCGCAAGGGGTATGTGTCGCTTCACAGCCCTCGGAGGAAGTTCGCCCAAGTCACCCGGACGAACAACACCACCGTTGATGTCGCCCTGCGTTTGGACGCTCCGGCCGGAGGAAGACTGGAAGCCGTGAAGGTACGCGAGGGAGACTTCTTCGACCGCCGGGTGCGGCTGAAATCAATCGACGACGTCGACGACCAGTTACTCGGGTACCTCGCCGAGGCGCTGGACCAGAACCGCTAGACTTGCAGGCTACTCAGTGGGGAGAGAAAAATGCCGGAACAGCAAAAGAGCACTACGAAGAATCCGCCAAGCCTGCGGTTCCTTGCCATCCAAGAAGTGGCATGGGCTTTGGGAGTAGTGGCCATGATTCTTTACGCGTTCGGCCACGGTACTGATTGGGTGTGGATTGGCCTGCTGGCATTGTGGCAAGCATCAATCATTTGGGGCTTCATCAAGTTCCGGCAGGCCAGAGCAAGCTAGCGCGTCGAAATCGCCGGAAACGTGCCGAGGTCGCGGGAACACAACGGCGAATTCGCAGCGTTCCCGCGGTCTCGGAGGCGGCACACTCGCACCGGCGACCCCGGCGACGAAGAAACCGGCCTTATCGCCGCGCACTCCCATACAACTCCCGCACCAGATGCTCGATGTCCGGCTCGTGCAGAGACAGATCGGCTACCTCGGCGGTGCTGGAGATGGCAGCAAGAACAGTGGCTGCCGAGAGTTTGCTGGGATCGAAGGAAACGCTGTGCCGGATTCCCTCCGCCTCGATGCCCTGATGCACCGCGCCGTCAGGCAGTGACAACAGATCAGCCGAATGCACGGGGGCGGTGAGGTCAACCACCATGGTGCGCACGGCTCCGGCGACGTCAGCCAATCCGGTGAGCGGGCCGTCGTAGGCGATGGCGCCGTCGTCGACTACCAGGACGCGTTGGCACAAACGCTGGATGTCGCTCATGTCGTGGGTGGTGAGCAGCAGCGTGGTGCCGTTCTCCCGGCGCTCCGCATCCAGGAACTGCCGCAGTTTCTCCTTGCTGATCATGTCCAGGCCGATGGTCGGTTCGTCCAGAATGATAAGGTCCGGCCGGTGCAACAGGGCAGCGGCCACCTCGCCGCGCATACGCTGCCCCAGCGAGAGCTGCCGGACGGGCGTGGTGAGGAACTCCCCCAAATCCATCTGCTCGGCGAGTTCCTGGAACCGTGGCTTCCAATCGGCTTCAGGCATGCGGTGCATGGCACCCAGGATTGGGTAGGAGTCCTGCAGGGGCAGGTCCCACCACAGCTGGGAGCGCTGCCCGAACACGACGCCGATCTTCCGGGCCAGCGCTTTACGCTGCGGCACAGGGTTGAAACCGCAAACGCTCACCCGTCCCGAGCTTGGCACCAGGACACCGGTCAGCATCTTGATGGTGGTGGATTTGCCGGCACCGTTGGCTCCGATGTAGCCCACGGCCTCCCCCGGTTCCACGCTGAAGTCAATCCCCCGGACTGCATGAACGGTCTTTTTGCGTCGGCGGAACCTTCCCGCGGGCTCCATGACCTGGAACTCCCGGCTCAGTTCTTCCACTTCAATGATGGGCATATCAGCCTCCTGCGCCGGTGTACTTTTTGATGGCTGCCCGCCAGAGGAGCAGCATGAGTCCGCTGAGGACGACGGCGGCCGGCAGCCCCAACCATCCTGTCCAAGCAGGGATTCCGGCCGGTCCGTCGAGGCCGAGAATGACAAGGCTGGGTGCGTAGGCCACGAGCGTTGCGGGGATGACGAACGTGAAAAAAACTTGGATGGGGAAGAACAGCGCCGCTCCGGGCATGGAGGCAACATACCGTCCCCCGTAGGTGAACGCATTGGCGAACTGCCTTCCGTCGAGGATCCAGAATTGCATTGCTCCGGCTCCGAGGAAGAGAGCACAGAAGATGGCCGCGCCAGCCAGCGGGGTGATCAGGGCGAGCAGTAGTTTGGCTGGATCCCACGTGATGTCGGCGAAGAGTAAGGCCGCGGCCAAGGCTGCCAGCGCGAAGATCAAACGGCCCACGCGTCTCAGTTGAAAGTCGGAGGTAGCTAGTTGGAGCAGCACGGGAAGGGGCCTCACCAGGAGCACCTCCAGCTTCCCGGACCTGATGGTCTCGGACATGGAGTCGGTCTCCCCCAGGAGCAGGTCACCCAGGGCGAAGGCAACGGACGCGAGCCCGAACACCAGAAGGGTCTGAGCAAAGGTCATGCCGCCGAACGAGGAGACGTTATGGACGATCGCGTAGAGCTCAACAAACTCCGTGAGTCCCAGGAGGATCTGGCCCGCGACGTCGGAAAGGAAGCTGCCCCGGTAGGCGAGCTGCGAGCGCAATCTTGCCGAGATCAACAACTTGAGGAGCACCAGGTTGGTGACCGGGGCGTGAGGATCGCGGCCTGCACCAGAACGGATTGCACGGGAGTTAGCCACCTTGCACCACCAACCGCCGCGAACCGAACCGGACCATCATCTGCACAACGATCAGCAGCACGGCCAGCCACAGAAGTTGAATGCCAACCATCGCCAGGCTCTCGCCGCCGACGGTCCTTCCCGCAAGAATGTCCACGGGGGTCTGAAGCATCGAAGGAAACGGGGTGGCCCGTGCGAATTCGAGCAGCCACCCCGGGAACCACGTCACGGGGACCAGGAACCCGGACAATAGGTTCATCACCACCATGTACAGCATCCAGAAGCCCCGGATTTCGAGCACCCAGAAAGACAAAAGGTTGATGGCGAAGAAGCCCAAAAAGTTCAAGGAAACAGCAGCCAGGATCGACACGAATCCCAGCAAGTACGGTTCAGGACTACCCGGCATCGACAGGCCCGTCACCAAGGCACCGACAATGAGTGGCGGCAGGCCTCGCGGAAGGACGTCGAAAGCGGCACGGCCCAGGTCCTGCGCCCAATAGGACGCCGTCAGGTTCACGGACCGGGAAAGATCGACGGCGATGTCCCCCGACTTCACCCGATTGGCCAACTCAGCGGTCCCGAAGAGCCCCAAAGGTGCCAGCAGTGCCTGTCCCAGCCACACATAAGTGGCCGCCTCCATGGCCGAGTATCCCCCGATGGCGCCACCCGCCGTCGTAATAGCGCTTAGCAGCAGCGACGCCCGGATGAGTCCGAAGACGGAGTTGGTGAAGGCACCGGCGACGGCGGCAGTGCGGTACGTGGAATGGCGGCGGAATGATGACTTGGCCAGTTCCCAATACGCACGCACCGGTCGAGTCTACTCACGGGCTTCGACCAATTCGCCGGAAACGTGCCGAGGTCGCGGGAACACAACGGCGAATTCGCAGCGTTCCCGCGGTCTCGGCGTGCGGCACAAGGCTTAGGCGTCGGCGAATTCCTCGGATTCTTCGAACTCAACCGCCGCGATGATTTCCTTGGTCTCCGGGTGGATCATGAAGGCTTCCTCGTCGTCTTCGATCATGAGGTAGTCGCCGTGGTCGGTGGAGAAGTGCCAGGCGAGGGTCTTCACGCCGTCGTGCTCGTAGTTGGGATCGCCCATGGTGATCTTCTGCAGGGTGTAGCCGGCCACATCGCAGAGTTCGCGGATGATGACCTCGAACTCGGGTGCGTTGGCGAGGGCTTCTTCTTCGGCTTCGGCTTGGCGCTCGGAGAGGTCCGGAATCTGCGCGACGCGCTCAGCGATGTGCGCTTCGATGTCCTCATCGGAGAGAACAAGCAGCCCTGCCTGATCGCGAAGGTAAGCGGCGTTGAGGTCAATGATGTCCTCCTCTTCCAGGAGGGCCTCGAACCCGCCGTCCAACTCGTCCAGGACAACAACGGCAGCAAGGGGCGCCTCGGACTCGTCCAACTCGCCGTCGAGGTAGGCCTCGGCTTCGTCGTCGCTCAACGCGTCAAAGGCAGCTGCGGTGCGGTTGAACAGATCAAAGTGGCGGACGGCGCCCATTCCCTGAAGCCCTGCCCGCACAAAAGCGTCCACTTCTTCACGCTCCGGTGCGGTGAAAACGTACTGGGCAAAGCCGCCAGCCAACGCCTGAGTCAGGTAGAAATCCACAAAGTAACTGCTGAGGGCAGCGGGTGCGATTTCGTCGCTGTTGAGGAGCTCCTGGTACATCTGGTTCACCACGTTGACGTTGGAATCCACAACATCCGCATTGCCTGCTTCGAAGCTGCTCTTGTTCAGGACGACGGGGTACTGGTTGGTAGTCATGGGAAATCCTCACTGCTGAAAGCTGATGGTGCTCCGGACACTTTCAACGTACGCGTGGGAGCGGCGCAGCAATCGAGGTAGAGGTTAACGGAGGGCGAAGTTTGGGAGCCGTTTTCTGCTGACTAAGATTGAGCAGATAACCTCCTGCCGAAAGTAGCCCGACGCATGCCGTCCCACACAGACGAAACCTGGGAACTGGCCATTCAGACTCCAGCCATTAACGACCGCTCCTTGGCGGCCGGATTGGCCTATGCCATGGGCAGCCGCGTGAGCGGGATTTCCTTCGATTCGGCTACCGGCCTCCTGATGGGCAAGGTCCGCGGAACAGGTCCGCAGCCGTATTCGACGTCGGCAAAACTTGTCCGCAAGTCCAGCGGGTGGAGCTGCACGGTGGGCATTTGCAGCTGCCCGGTCCGGAAAGACTGCAAGCACGTGGCCGCTCTGCTCTTCACCGCCGAAGACCACCCCACTATCCGGGCACAGCTCCTGTCGCAGGCTCCGGGAATCCAAACCTCGCGCCTTGGCTCCATGGAGCAGGGCGGCTCAGCCAGGCCGGCCTGGGAACAAGCCCTCAACAGGCTGATCGCGAAGCCCGGCACAGCGCCCACCACTGCCGGCATCCCGCTCGCGCTTCAATTTGAGGTGGAAGAGCCCGCTGCCCACTTCTCCTACACAGGCCGCCGCGATCCCATGCGCAGTGTCCGCCAGCTCAAAGCGCGCCCGGTCATGATGGGCGCCAAGGGCAAATGGATCCGCGGCGATGTGTCCTGGAACAACCTCAGCTACGTCAGCTTCCGGCGCGAATTCAACGAGGTCCACGTCGAATGGCTTCAGACTTTCCTGGCCGCGCACGGTTCCAGCAACGGACGACAACAACCGTCCGGCGCCATGTGGCTGAGCCTGAACGATTTCGCAGCCAAGAACCTCTGGACCCTGCTTTCCGATGCCACCAAGGCGGGCATTCCGCTCATCCATTCGGCTGGGAGTGAGCCGGTCCACGTAGAGACCCAACCCGCCGTCGTCGGACTGAGTTTGGCGCGGCTGGACGCGAACGGAACCGAAGACACAACGCCCGACGGCGGCCTGCAGCTTGCGCCGTCAGTCACCGTGGGCGGGGAGCCGGTTGATGCCGGAACTGTGGGCTTCCTGGGCAAACCCGCCAACGGAATCTTCTTCACGCATTCAGGGGAAACCCTGCCCGGCGTGCCGCAACAGAAGAACCTGATCACTCTTGCGCCGATCGAGGGCGGCGTCAGCGATGAGCTCCTGGAGTTCGTCATGGACGGCCAAACGCTTCAAATTCCCGCGGAGGACGAGAGCCGCTTCCTGACGTCGTTCTACCCCAAGCTGCGGCAGTCCACGCCCGTTCAAGCGGCCGATAAGTCCGTGGAGTTGCCCACGTTGGCAGTCCCCACGCTGTCCTTGTTGGCCAATTACGGCAACGACCACAAGGTCCGTCTGCACTGGGAATGGCACTACAAATCCGGCACCCTGGTCACAGCCCAGCCCCTGTGGCGGCACCCCGATGACCGCGGCTACCGCGACGACGCCGAGGAAGCCCGGATCCTGGAGTCGCTGGGGAGGCCGTGGGACGTGGTGCCCGCCCTCGCCGAATCGGCCACCGGCGGCTGGGGTGCGCCCCGGATAGCTGCCACCGCCGAACTCGGCGGCCTGGACACCCTCGCGTTCACCGAAGAGGTGCTTCCGGCACTCAGGGAACTGCCCGACGTCGTGGTGGAAACCTCCGGTGACATCGCCGATTACCGCGAGGCCGCCGAAGCTCCCGTAGTGTCCATCTCCACGAAGGAAACGGCCAGCGGCGACTGGTTCGACCTCGGAATTGTCATCACGCTCGAAGGCGAACCTGTTTCCTTCGCCGCCGTGTTCTCCGCGCTAGCCGCCGGAATGAGCCGCATGCTGCTACCCAGCGGCGCCTACTTCTCGCTGGATCTTCCCGAACTTCATCAGCTGCGCGCGCTGATCGACGAAGCGCGGTCCCTGCAGGACAACCCGGACAACAAGGACGGCACCCTGCAGATCAGCCGCTTCCAGGCCGGGCTCTGGGACGAGCTGGCGCAGCTGGGGATCGTTGACGAACAGGCCGCAGCGTGGCGCGAGGCCGTGGGCGGACTGCTCGACGACGGCGTGACCGGACTGCCGCTTCCGGCCAGCCTTAACGCTGAGCTGCGTCCGTACCAGCTGGAGGGTTTCAATTGGCTCAGCTTCCTGTACAAGCACAGCCTTGGAGGCGTGCTGGCTGACGACATGGGCTTGGGTAAGACCGTCCAGGCCATTGCGCTGATGTGTGCGGCCAAGGACCTGGCAGCGGAGACTGCCGCTGCCGCACAGGGTGCCTCGGCGGATGTGGCGCCCCGGGCTCCTTTCCTGGTGGTTGCTCCCACCAGCGTGGTGAGCAACTGGGCTTTGGAAGCTCAGCGCTTCGCTCCGGGCCTGGTGGTGCGGACCGTCGGTGAAACCTTCGCCAAGAGCGGCCTGTCGCCGGTGGACGCGTTGGCGGGTGCCGACGTCGTTATTACCTCCTATGCCCTGTTCCGCATTGACTACGATTCCTACGCCTCCTTCCAATGGGCCGGGCTGATGCTGGACGAGGCGCAGTTCGTGAAGAACCACCAGTCCAAGGCGTACCAGTGCGCGCGAAAGCTGCCGGCGCGATTCAAGCTCGCCATTACGGGCACGCCGCTGGAGAACAACCTCATGGAGTTCTGGGCACTCACGTCGATCGTGGCACCCGGGCTGTTCCCGAGCCCCAAACGGTTCGCCGAGAACTACCAAAAGCCTGTTGAGAAGAATGGTGACTCGGCGCAGCTGGGCAAGCTCCGGCGTCGTGTGCGTCCTCTCATGATGCGCCGCACCAAAGAGCAGGTCATCAAGGACCTGCCGCCCAAGCAGGAGCAGATCCTGGAAGTGGTGCTGAACCCGCGGCACCAGAAGGTTTACCAGACGCACCTGCAGCGCGAACGGCAGAAAATCCTGGGCCTGATCGACGACGCAAACAAGAACCGGTTCACGATCTTCCAGTCGCTGACCTTGCTGCGCCAGCTGAGTTTGGATGCGTCGCTGGTGGATTCGTCGCTGTCAGGAGTTCGTTCCTCCAAGCTGGACGTGTTGTTCGAACAACTGGAAGACCTGATCTCCGAGGGTCACCGCGCCCTGATCTTCAGCCAGTTCACCGGCTTCCTGGGCAAGGTCCGGGAGCGCCTGGATGCCGAGGGCGTGGAGTACTGCTACCTCGATGGCAGCACCCGGAACCGCGGCGATGTAGTCAGCGAATTCAAGAACGGTGCTGCACCCGTGTTCCTGATTTCGCTGAAGGCCGGTGGGTTTGGGCTCAACCTGACCGAGGCAGATTACGTGTTCCTGCTGGATCCCTGGTGGAACCCGGCGTCCGAAGCCCAAGCCGTGGACCGCACGCACCGCATCGGGCAGGCCAGGAACGTGATGGTCTACCGGCTGGTGGCCAAGGACACCATCGAAGAGAAGGTCATGGCGTTGAAGGCCAAGAAGTCCCAGTTGTTCGCAGATGTGATGGAAGGCGACGCGTTGGCCGGTGGTTCGTTGACGGCGGATGACCTGGCGGCGCTGTTCGCGGAGTAGGCGGCCCGACACAACGTCTGGCCTCTGGCGCGCCGCCGTCGCCCGCTCCGCCGTCGCCGTCGCCCGTTCAGTCGTCCAGCCGTACTCCGCGCAGCAGGAGCATCGTGCCGCCGACGGCAACCGCGGACGCCAGGAAGACACCCGCAGCACCTAGCCCTACCGCAACAACGCCGATAGCGCTGGGCAGGACCACTTGCCCCACCCTGTTGCCGGCGAGCCGCAAGGCCAGCGCGCGCCCGCGTTGCCCTTCCGGCGCCTGGGCTGAGAGCCAGGACATGGTGAGTGGCTGGCCGATTCCCAGCCCCAGGCCGAGGAACGCCATGACGACGAAGAGCAGCCACACGGGCATCGGAATGGCGGCGATGGCCAGGGTAACGGTGGAGATGGCGAGGCTCAGTACCAGCAGGCGCATTCGCCCCAGCCTGCGGGACACGCTGCCGAGCCCGAGCCTGGACACCATGGAGAACACTGCGCGGACCGTCAGCAGGAGGCCAACTGTTGCCGCAGTGAGGCCGCGTTCGGCGCCGAGGGCCGGCAGGTAGACCACCGTCAGATCAACCACCGCCAGCACCGTGGCACTCGTAGCCAGTGCACGGACCACGCCTGGAGTTCTCAGTAGTGACACGGCGCCGCCCTTGGGTCTGCCGGCCGCGCTGGCTTTGCTCCTGCGGCTGCTTACCCGGCCCGACATCACAAAGGTGGTCAGGAAGAGGACCAGGCTCATCGCCGTCGCGAGCAGGAAGATCGCCTCAGTATTTGGCCGAACGGATGCACCACCCACCAAGGAAATCGCCAACGGTCCCAGGGCCTGTCCCAGCGACGCAGCAAACGTCAGATACCCGAACGCCGAGTCCAGCCGCGACGACGCCGCGTTGTTGGCCACCACAGCCTGCTGCCCCACCACGCACGCCAGCTGCCCTGCTCCGAGCAGCGCCGTCCCGGCCACCAGGGCAGGGACTGACGTCCCCCAGAAGAGCAGGAAGGCAGAACAACCCAGCACGACGGCGGCCCCGATCGCCATGAGCCGACGCTCGCCCAGGCGGTCCACCAGTCCGCCGATGGGCAGTGCGAGCAGCAACGGGAAGACTGCGTAGCTGGCAGCGAGAAGGCCGAGCGCGAAGCCGGGGACGTCAAGTTCCAGGGCGCGGTACGTTGTAGCTGGCCGGACCAGGAAGGTCACTGCCTGGATCAGTGCCGAGTGGATCAGAAGCGCAGTGGACGAACGCCGTCCGAGTTCGCCAATCATTCGACAACGAGGCCGGTATTGGAGATGACCCGCAGGGTTTCATCCCGGGCGCCGATGACGTGGTCAAAGGCGATCTTGGCTGCCTTGTCCGGATCCTTGGAGACGATGGCTTCGACCAAGAGCCGGTGGTTGGCCAACGCTTCATCACGCCGTTCGGGAGCATTGTTGGTGAAGTAGCGGTAGCGCTCCACCTGGCTGGCAATCTGCTCATGGAATCGCTGGGCCCAGGAGTTTCCGGCGATCCTGGCGATGGCGGCGTGCAGGGCGACGCCGTACTTCATGGCTTCGTCGGCAAACTCCACCATCGCAGCGTTGCGGGCTACGATCCCACGGAGTTCTTCGAGATCTGCCGCGGTTGCCTTGGCGCATGCTTCCCGGGCCATCAGCGACTCCAGTGCGGCACGGACGTCGTACAGCTCCGAAATGACCTTTTCATCGAGCACCGGCACCAGTACTCCCCCGGTGGGTTGCTGCTCAAGCAGGCTCTCCGAAATCAACCGGCGGATCGCCTCGCGGAGCGGCGTGCGGCTGACCTGGAGTGCAGTGGCCATGGCGGGTTCGTAGATGCGCTCACCCGGTTTGAGTTCAAGGTTAAGGATCTGGCGTTTCAGCTCGCCGTAGACCAGGTGTGCCCCTGTGTTCCGTGGTTGTGGATCTGCCATGCCTACCGCCCGCTTGCTCACATTACGTGTACTTGTATACATCTATACACTAACGGCAATGGGGTCACTGAGAGCCCACAAAGACCCCCTGGACGGGTCCTAAGTGTTGCTTTGCGGGAAGGACCGCTTCGGATCAATCCCGATCGACCATGTTCGAGTGCCTTGTGACGCCCTCTCCGCCCTCATAGTCTCGGCTTGCCCGGCATCCCCGGAAGCCCGTGCACCATCACCCCGAACCCCGAACCCCGAACCCCGACGATGAGGTCCACCCATGGCGTTTACCGCGCGAAGAATCCGAAGGCCAGTGGCCGTGCTTGCAGCAGCTGTCACGGCGGCAGCCAGCCTTGCACTCATGCCCGCAACAGCCCCGCAAGCACACGCAGATGACGCCACGGCGGTCACTATTACTCCCAACCCGGCCAGCCGCGGCGAAGCCTTCGAAGGTTGGGGAACCAGCCTGGTCTGGTTCGCGAATGCCACGGCCGGATACTCCCCCGAGCTGCGGGAGGAGCTGTACCAGAAGGTCTTCGGCGAGGATGGCCTGAATCTCAACATCGCCCGCTACAACGTCGGCGGCGGCAACGCCTCGGACGTTGCCAACTATCTCAACGACGGCAGCGCTGTGGAGGGATGGTGGAAACCGGTGACGGAAGCGCAGGCCGGCCAACCGGCGTCGAACCTTTACAACGCTGACGGAACCGTGGACAAAACCCAGGCCAACAAGCTCGCATTCCTGAACGCCTGGAACCCGAACGATCCCGCGTCCTACAACCCTGATGCTGACCAGAACCAACGCTGGTGGGTGGAACGGCTGGCCGCTGACCAGCAGATCACCCACTGGGAAGCGTTCAGCAACTCGCCGCCCTGGTTCATGACCAAGAGCGGCTACGTCTCAGGCCAGGTCAACACCAACAAGGGTGAAAACCTGCTCCCCGAAGCGGAGGCGAAGTTCGCTGCCTACATGCGCCACGCCGTCGAGCTTCTCGAACAGGGCAGCGGCATCACGGTGGACACCGTTGATCCGTTCAACGAGCCGAATTCCGGTTACTGGGGCACGGACATCAACGCGGCAACGGGAAAGCCACCCACCACGTACACGCAGAAGCAGGAGGGTGCGCTGATCTACCCGGCTGCGCAGGACCGCGTGACCAAGCTCCTGGCCGCTGAGCTCGCGAAGGGCACCACGGACGCGGTCATCTCCGCGATGGACGAGACCGATCCCACCAAGTTCATGACCAACTGGAACGGCTACAGCCAGGAAGCCAAGGATGCCGTGGCGCAGCTCAACGTCCACACGTACGGCACCAACGACCGCCGCCGGGTCCGCGACCTGGCCAGCTCCACGGATAAGCCGTTGTGGATGAGCGAAGTAGGCGGATTTTGGCCGGGGAACCCGGCTCTGGGCGACTCCACCAGCGGCTGGGACCGCTCCAACATCACCAACGGCCTGGGCATCGCCAGCCGCATGGTCAACGATCTCCGCGAGCTGGACCCCAACGCCTGGGTCTTCTGGCAGCCTGTGGAGGACACGTACAAGCAGGAAAAGGGCGACAAAGGCTGGGGTTCCATCTACGTGGACTTCGACTGCAACTACCAGGGCCGCGAAGGCTTCTCCAACCGCCGGCTCAACGACGGCGCAACCCAGGACCAGGCCAAGTGCAAAGTCCTGACCAACCAGAAGTACAACACCACGCGGAACTTCACCCACTACATCCGTCCGGGCGACTTCCTCATCCAGAACAATGATGCCAAGACCGCCAGCGCCCTCCGCGCCGACGGCAACGGCGCCACGTTGGTCCACTTCAATGACACCCCGACGCCGGAAAAGGTCACCATTGACCTCAGCCGTTTCGGCGCAATCGCACCCGGCGCCAAGGTGACGCCCGTGGTGACCACCAAGTCGCCGCTGGACGATATCGAGAAGAACGCACTCGTCGCAGGCGTCCCCGTCGCCGTCAATGCTGCGGCCAAATCCGCGACTCTCGAGGTTCCAGCCGCCTCTGTGGTGACGTTCGTCGTCGACGGCGTCAGTGGAGTTTCGGAGGATGCCGCGCCTGTGCAGGATGGTCACAGCTATCACCTCAGCGGTGAGGCGAGCGGCAAATACCTGACGGCGCGGGCAAACGGCTCTGCAGCTATTGAAGAATTGGGCACCGATGCCGCTGGTGTCGCTCCGCAAATGTGGACGTTCAACGCCGTGAAAACGGACAACGAGTTTGCAAATGATCGCCGTTGGGTTCTTACGAACACGGATGGTCGAGTGCTCACGGGCAATGGAGGGGTGCTCAATGGCAGCCAGTCGGGCGCGGCGTCTGTGGCGGCGATGAGCCTGGAGCAAGCCAAGGCCACTCCCTCTGCACAGTGGATAGTGACCACTGAGAACGGCAAACAATGGTCGCTGGTGAACGCGGGCGCTGCTATCGCCCTGCAGGTGTCGGGTAACCAGACTGCGGCGGGAACGTCTGTGGCGCTGGCTTCTTCCAACGGAACCACCGCGACAGCTTCAGCCAGCCCTCATCAAGCATGGGCCTTCACGGACATCGAGGACCTAAAGCTTCTGGGTACTCAGCCACTGGAGCTCAGCACACTAACCGGCATGGCACCTGTCCTCCCCAGCACGGTCACTCCGTTGTACCAGGCAGGCCCGGGCAAACCACTGGCCGTTACGTGGTCCACGGTGGATCCCACCGCGTGGCAGAAAGAAGGGAAGGTCACGGTCCGCGGTTCCGGCGTTGATCCGTACGGGCAGGTGTTCGACGATGCTCTCCTGACCGTGACTGTTGGGCAGTACGCAGCAACCGACCCCGCATCCGTGACGGTCGGTGTCGGTTCATCCCTGGCCTCGGTCCAGGCCGATGCACCAGCCAGCGTCCCCGGCCAGATCAGTGACGGACCGGCCCGCAATCCAATTCCCGTGGTGTGGGACTGGGCGTCCGTGGACGCTTCGTCCCTGCAGTCCGTCGGTTCAGTAACAGTGCCGGGCCAGGCCGGCTCACTGTCCGCAACCCTCACAATTGTGGTTGTGGATAAGGTCGCCAGCAGCAACATCTGCAAGGACGACGCCTCCACCACCGCGACCGCAAGCTACACCGAAGGCTCTTACCTCGCCAAGAACACCTGCGATGCCAACTCCTCCACCCGTTGGTCCAACTGGGTGAGCGGCGGCCGCGCCGGCGACAACCTGAGCTACGCCTTCGGCCGCGATTACACCGTGGAATCCGTGACGGTGGCGTCCGCAGAGAAGGCAGCCCAAAGCTTGAAGGTCCAGTACCTGGATGCTGCCGGCGCATGGAAGGACACTTCGGCCGGAATCATCACGGGACTGACAACGGCGACACCTGCCACCGTGCGGTTCGACCCCGTCACCACCCGTGGCATCAGGGTTTCGTTCGTGACCACGGCTTCGTACACCAAGATCGCCGAGGTTGCCATCGCGGGATCACGTTTGGCGGATGCGGGCCTGGCCGACCTCGGCCGGCTGCTGGTGAACCAGGCGTCGGTAGTCGGCTTCGCTCCGGACACCACCGACTACCAGACGCTGACGACGTTGGCCGCTCCCGCCGTCGTCGGCTACCCGCTGGACACGAACGCCAAGGTGACGGTCCAGCAGGCAACAGTGGAAAACCCGACGGCGGTAGTCACCGTGACAGCGCCGGACGGCACCACGAAGGAATACCGCGTGACGGTTTCCACGGGGAAGGACGCGTGCAAGGGCGGCGGATGGAAAACGAGTCCGTCTCCCGTATTCAAGAACCAGGGGCAGTGCGTGAGCTACTTCGCGGCGGGGAGGTAGCGGTTTCTGACAGTTCGGGCCTCCTCCTGCTGGGTGCAGGAGGAGGCCCGATCGGCTTTAAACGGTTAGTCGCGCACCCAGCGGTACGGCGTCGTTGTGGAGACCTTGAGCAGGCCGGAGCGTTCCAGGATGGGGCGCGAGAATTCGGTGGAGTCACTGTGTATGAGGGTTTTGCCTAGTTCAAGTGCCGCTTGCGCACGGCGGGCTGTCAGCGCCCGGTAAATGCCGCGGCCACGCCATTCTTCGCGCGTCGCGCCTCCCCAGATCCCGGCGAAGCTCGTGCCGGGGACCGGCTCCAAGCGGCCGGCACTGACCATCTGCCCTTCAGCCTCGGCCACCCAGAGCTGCATGCCATCTCCCAACGACAGCCGGCGCAGGAGGGCGTCAGCCATCTCATCTGAGACAGGTTCGCCGAAGACCTCGTCCTGCATGGCGCTCATCGCCCGCACATCCGCTTCGTCCGCCACTTGCCTCAGCGACACGCCGTCGGGAAGCGGAACCGGCGCGCTCAGTGCCATCGCTTCGCCGATCATGATGGATTCGGGCTCGTCCTGGACGAAGCCGCTTTCCAGCAACGCCTGGTGCAAACCCGGCGCGTGATCATGCCCGCGGGTCTTCCATTCAACCCGGTTGATGCCAGGCTCGGCCACGTAGTACGCGGTGGCCTCGGCAACGAGCCTCCTCACGCTGGAAGAGTCCACATCGCCGAGGTCCTGGTACGTGACGAAGCCCCGACCCTTCATGAAGGTCACCAAACGCAGGGGTCCGTGCTGGGTCACTTTGAGGGCGCTGGGAGTCTCCGCGTCGGTACGGAGATTCTGGTCATAGGCCGCGAGGAAGCGGGCTCGATCTTCGGTTTGGCTCATTCCGCGAGCCTACTGCAGCGGGTCGCCGGCCCAATTCGATGGCTCGCAGCACACAAGACGTTGGGAAACGTCGAACGCGAGGCTAAGCGTCGAAACGGGCGAGCAGATCCCCGGGGATGCGCGTGCCGTCGGGGAATTCGAAGTGGCCCTCCCCTTCCCCGGCAACAAACGTGACACCCCCGTCAGGCGAAGCACCTCCCGTACCGGCGAGGATCACGACGGCGGCGTAGTCGCCGTCGTGCGCGGCGCCCAAGGTCCCCACCCACGGAATGGTGAGCTCCGCACCCATGGGGTGTGCGCCGGAACGGACGAACGTACCTGACGAGTCCAAAGCCAAGCCAAACCCGGGCACAGGAAGCACCGAGCTGATAACGGACGAGGCGGCGTCCACCGGCCAGCCGCCAAGCCGGAGGGAAGCGCCAGAACCGGCACCGGAAATACGCACCAATCTGAGCTCAACAGCGCCCCGCGTCACCGAAACCACCGTCACCGAAGGGCCAGGCGTGGCAGTCCCGGCCACCCCGCTGCCGTGATCGGGACCGGCGTCGGGATCGGGCTCTATCCAGTGGGCCGTGAACCGTGACGCGCCAACCTGATAGCCGCCTTCTGAGAACGACCCCAGGTACTCAAAACCGGTCCGGTGCGTCAGCCGGCCTGAGGAGTCCACCAAGACCACCGCGTTATCGCGCGACTCCGGTGACAGGTCCGGGAAGGTGTGCGTCGAGTACCCAATCCGCGCGTACAGGGGCGAGTCCGCCACCAAGGCGCCAACCACAGCGTGGTCCGTGGCGTGGTTCCGGATCCGGACAACGCCGTCAGCAACAGTCCCATTCACTTGCCAGCCAGGTGCGGCGATGAGCCGCTGCGTGTCCGAAACCTCCACGGGCAGGGGCGCCTCAACAGCAGTCCACACTGGGTGCTCGGCCGGCAGTGCCAAACCGAGCATCCCCTTCGCCGCCCAATACGGTGATCCAGCACCGGAGTAGGCCTGCTTCATGCCCGCGAATTCGCCGTGCCAGCCGATGGACAGGAGACCATCAGAGGTGATGGAGCCGTGGCGGGCAAAGTAATCGAGCATCCCCGAGGCAGCCCTGCGGCTGAGGCCCGGAGCCAGCCGCGAATGCCCGGACAACTCGCCCACCCAGAACGGCGCCGCGGCCGCAAAACGGTAGATCAGGCTTCGGCCTTGGATGAGCGGGGCACCATTCGCGCCGACGAGGAACGCGGCATCGTCCAGGAAGTCAGCCAGCCGCTCGCCGTCGAGCTTCTTCCGGGCGGCAACGCGCGGATCGTTGGGCGCCATCAACGCCCACAGCTGCGGGTAGACCTGGAATGCCCAGCCGACATAGTGGTCGTAAGCGCGCTCGGGACCATCGGCGAACCAGCCACCGCCCCGGTACAGCGAGTCGTGGACGGCAAGTCCGGCGTCGATGTCTTCGTCGGAATAGCGCCCGCCAACCGAAGCCAGGAAAGATTCCACCACAATCTGGAACCACACCCAGTTGATGGGCGGATACTCCTCACCGATCACGGTCTCGAACCATGCGATGAGCTGCTCCTGCACGCGCTCGGGGAGCCTGTCCCAGAGCACGTCGCGGGTCAGCGCCAAGCCAACAGCCAACGACGCCGCCTCAACCTTCGCCTGCCCCAACTCTCCCGGCGTCGGCCACCGGTCGGGATTGGCGGGGTTGGTCCCGGCGTCGAGGCCAGCGGCATACCACTCGGCGATCCAGCCGGTGTTTGCGGGATCTCCGGCGATCCGGAATGAAGCCAACAGGAACGTGCGGGCGAAGGCCTCCAGCGAATCACTCCGCGGGCCGTAACGGCTGTTGGCGCCGGGAAGGTGGATATTCGCGTGATCCTCAGTGCCAAAACGGTGAGCGGAGCGCAGCAGGTAATCGGCGTACGCGGCCCAGTGCCCGCGGGTCAGGCCTGTGTGGGGCGAAAGCTGGTAATCCAAAGCAGGCAACAGCATCAGAGCGAATCCTCCAACAGGCTCTCGCTGCGCAAGCGGGGCGCTCCCACTGAGGACTCCCGCACGATCAACTCAGGATTCAGGTCAATGCGATGCACAGGGCGCATCCTTCCTTCGGCCAGCCGGGCAGCCATCAGCTGCACCGCCACTTTGCCGACGTAGCTTTTGGGGGGCCGAACCGCGGAGATTGCAGGCTCGGCGAGGTAGGCCACTTCGTCGTCGTAGCCCACAATCGCCATGCTGCCGGGTACGTCCACGCCGCGGTCCACGCAGTGCTGCACGAACGCCACGGCCTGGGTGTCGGAGTGCACCAGCATGGCCGTGGTTCCCGTCGAACGGCACAGCTCCAGAACATGGTCGAAATGCTTGGCGCGGTCACCGTTATCCAGCTTGGCGGAGTCCTCATGGATGGACTTTTCCAGCGGGATCTTCAACGCAGCAAGGGCTTGTTTCCAGCCACGGACCACATGAGGGCTGGTGGGACTGCTTGAATCCGTGAGGCATCCAATCATGCGGTGCCCTTCCTGCCAAAGATGCCGCACGGCCATGCCCGCCCCGAAGGAATGATCCGTCGCCACCCACTCGAGGCGGTGCGACGGAATTTCCAACGGTGCCCGGCGTTCGGCCATGATCACCGGAATCGGCAAGGCGTTAAGCCAGCGCAGCAGTTCCTTGCCGTGCGCGCCACCCATGTCCGGCGCAACAATCAGCCCGTCAATATTCTGCGTATCCAGCAACGCCTGCACCTGGCGGCGGTTGTCCGCGGCGTCGTACGCGGAGCCGCGGACCAGGATGCGAAGGTTTTGCGCTTCGGCCTCGCCACGCGCCCCGGATATGACCTGCGGCCAGTAGTAATCCAAGGAAGGAACCACCATGCCGATGGAGTAGCTGTGCGGCGACGGCCTCCCCGCAGCCACCGAGCGGTCCAACGGACTGGGCAGCGTGGCACCGCCGTGCACGCGGGACACCAGCCCTTCATCAGCCAGGGTGTTCACGTCGCGCCGGATGGTCAGCTCGCTGACGCCCAGCTTGACCGCAATGTCGCGGACGGTGATGGCACCGTGTGCGCGCAACTCCTCCATGAGCCGCTCGCGCCGTTGCAGGGAGAACAGCGATTTCCCGGGTTCCGGGCTTGATTCGTTAGTCATGGGTTGCCTCCACTGTGAGGGTGAACGCGCCGGAAGCGCGGGTGTCTGCGGGCATTCGGAAACGGAGCCTGGTGAGCTTTTCGCCCCAGATATCGCTGAGGAGCGGATCGTCGAGGTGCCATTCGTCAACAAGTACGACGGCGGTGGCCGGCTTCCAGCGCAGGTGCAGCCCCACTGGGCTGTTGACTGTCGGAATTCCGACAGAGGTGATGGTGGCCGTCGCGTCTGTACCGACGCGGACGGTGCCGGCAACCAGGTAGGTGATGTCGACGTCGTGCGTTCCGTCAGATGGCGGCGTCCCGTCCGGCGAGGGCGTCCCATCCGGCGAGGGCGTTCCGTCCGTTGGGTGTGCCGGCAGGTTCCAGCGATCGTCTATCACCACGGATCCGGGCTCCCGGTTCAGCAAGGAGGTTCGGATCCATTGCTCAGGGTGGTCCAGACCGTAGGCCGCCCCGAGACCCAACGCCAGGGTGGGCTCCTCCGGGGTGGGTTCCTGCAGAACAGTCGCCGCATATTCCGCACCGGTTCCTTGCTCCAGCCCGAAGGGGGCGGGGACGCTGTGCCATGCACTCTGCATGGCTCGGATCAGGTAACGATCAGGGCCGAACGTTTGAGCGGTGTACGTGGGCTGGCCGGCATCAACCAGCAGCGGCACTCCATCCACAGCAACCACCACGGAGCCGACGTCACGGTGGTTGTGGTGCTCAGCGTTGTGCCCGCCCTTGGCCGCGAGCGTGAGTCCGTCCGACGAACCCGGGTTCTGGCGAGCCACCATGATCTGCACTGATGGCAGGTACGTCCCCCAACTGGGTGGCAGATCAGGCCGCTTTGAGGGCTCAGAACGGCCTGATCCGCTACTCGGCTGGGCCCGGGAGGTGGGTTGCATGCCGGCGCTGAGTTGGGTGAGAACGCGGCCAAGCCCGGAGCGGGGATCGGGGTCCGGCTCGGCGTCCATGAACACGGCGGCATGGTCCGCGGCAGCGTGATCACCCAGCCGGACCGCCCAGCGGTGCAGCATGTTCCACGGGAGTCCCTGGTGCGCACGTGCCGGTCCATCAGCAACGTTGAGGAACCAACGGTCACCCAAGTGCATGCGATGCGGAAAGGCCACCAGCGCACGGATCACTGGCAAGTCCGGGTTAAGAACCCCGCCGCTGGCTTGCTCCAACACGGCCAGGCCTTCCAGCGCGCGGCCAGCCCCATTCCACCAATAGGCGAAGCCTTCGTCGATGGCACCGTCGGCCGGGATGGAGGCCAGGAAACGGTCCAACCCCTCAATGCAGCGGGCAATGGTCTGGGCCTGCAGCCCGGCATCCTCCACCAGCAACAATGCGGCCACGATGATGTTCGAATGGATCCACGGATTCCAGTTGTGAACATCCCCGTTGAGGCCCAGCCAGTGCCAGTCGAGCCGGTCCAGGAATGGCCGGATCACCCGTTCGTTGGCTTCCGCGCGGAGTCGTTTCCGCAGGCCGGGAGCCCGCTCATCCAGCGCGTCTCCCAGCACCAGGTCCAGCCACGCGAGCTGCGCCACAACCTCCCCGGCTCCCAGGTCCAGGTAAGGGCGGGCACGGTCCGGGACCACTTCGCCGTTGCGGGTGAACACATCGTCATGCGCGGCCCAACTCCACGAGCTCTGCTCGCACAGGAGGTAGGCGCCGTCGATCACCTCATCCAGCCACGACTTGTCCGGGCCAGGTCCAGTAACGGCGGCCATCACGACGGCGCGCGTCAGCCGCTGCTGCCGGCTCGCCACGAGTCCCTCATAGGCCGTGCGGTTTCCGTCGCGAAAGTAGCGCGCGTAGTGGGATACCAAGGGTTGGGGCCACGGGGTTCCCTTCTCCGTCCCGGCTTGGGCGCGTAGTTCTGAAAGGGGGCGGGCAGCAGCGAGCCGCCATCCGGCGTCGGACGCTGGGCGGACGGCGAGGCGATCGCGGGCGCCGCGGAGCGAATCCACCAAGGAGGAGGGGTTGGACTGCGGCCCCCAAGCGCTGACGAGGGGTGGCGCTTCAACGGCGGCGGTGCCGGTTGCCATAGGAATTCTTCTCTCGTTTGTTCGAGTTTGAACGTTTCAGATCAAGCACGATTGAGTTGAATGAACTGTCTTGTTTATGAGTATGTACTGATTATTAGATGTGATGCAACACATAAATCACGGTCGAACAGGCCAACGAAAATCCGAAGGGAGGATCCCCTCAATGTCGCTCAAGCCCCAGGCACTGCTGGTCATGAATAGCGGAACCTTTGCTGACCAGTTCGATTCCACGCGACTGGAGCGGCTGGCTGGAATGGTCGATCTCGGCGATGAGCCTTGGACGGATTCCCTGGACGTACCGGAACTCGCGGAGCGCCTGGAAGAGGTGGAAATCCTCCTCACCAGCTGGGGAGTTCCGCAGCTCAACGCTGAGCGTCTGGAACGCATGCCCAAACTTCGGGCTGTTTTCCACTGTGCAGGAACAGTCCGAAGCTTCGTCAGCGAAGAACTCTGGGATCGCGGCATCACCGTCACCAACGGCGCCGACGCCAACGCCATCCCAGTAGCAGAGTTCACGTTCGCGTCGATCGTCCTGGCAGGTAAGAAGGCCCACGTCCTGGCCAACGACGCCCGAATCTTCCGCGCAGACTGGAGCTACATCGGCGATCGCGGCGAGTTGGGCAACATTGGCCGCGTGGTGGGTGTCATCGGCTTCTCCCGGATCGGGCGCCGGGTGGTCCAGTTGGTCCAGCAGCTCCAGGACGTTACGTGCCTGGTCAGTGACCCGCACGCCGATCCCTTGGAAGTGGCGGCTGCCGGCGGCACGTTGGTCACGCTGCAGGAGCTCCTGCCAGTGTCCGACGTCGTCACCATTCATGCACCCGCCCTGCCCTCAACCCGCAATATGATCAGCACCGCCGAGCTGCAGTCCATGAAAGACCACGCCACGCTCATCAACACGGCGCGTGGCTCCCTGGTGGACACTGCCGCCCTGGAGAAAGAGTGCGCCACCGGACGAATCACAGCACTGCTGGACGTCACGGAGCCCGAACCGCTGCCCGCGGAATCCACCCTGTACAGCCTCCCCAACGTGATCCTCACACCGCATATCGCTGGTTCACTCGGGACCGAAACCCGTCGGATGTCCGATGCCGCGCTGGATGACCTTGAAAGATATCTCGCCGGCAAGGACCTCCTGGCCCAAGTAGTGCACGCAGACCTTGGCCTCAGCGCCTAGACCCCGTCAAACCCACAGCCGCAGCCGCGGCAGACTTAATAAACCCCACTAAGGAGAACGCAATGAAGCGCACAACCCTCGCCGCAATCGCCCTTGCGGTGACTGCAGGGCTTGGACTCACCGGCTGTGCAGGCGCAGCCGGCCCGGCCGAGCAACCGGCAGCCAACGGCAAAACCAAGCTGACCGTCTCGGTGTGGAATTACGAGGGCACCCCGGAGTTCAAGGCCCTCTTTGACGGCTACGAGGCCGCCAACCCCACTGTGGACATTGAACCCGTGGACATCCTGGCTGATGACTACCCGCAGAAGGTCACCACCATGCTGGCCGGCGGCGACACCACGGATGTTCTCACCATGAAGAACGTGATCGACTACTCCCGCTACGCCAACAACGGCCAACTGCAGGAGATCAACAGCGTGGTGGACAAGGTGGGCAAGGACAACCTGGCCGGCATTGACGCCTTCGACATGGACGGCAAGTACTTCGCAGCCCCGTACCGCCAGGACTTCTGGCTCCTGTATTACAACAAGGACCTGTTCAAGGCTGCCGGCATCGAGGATCCGCAGAACCTGACCTGGGACGAGTACAGCGCCATTGCCAAGAAGCTGTCCTCCGAAGCGGATGGCAAGAAGGTCTACGGCACCTATCACCACATCTGGCGTTCAACAGTCCAGGCCATCGCAGCAGCGCAGAACGGCGCTGACCAGAACAGCGGCGATTACGGCTTCATGGAGGACCAGTACAACACCGCCCTGGACCTGCAGAAGTCCGGCGCCACCTTGGACTTCGGCACGGCCAAGAGCCAGAAAACCAGCTACCGCACCATGTTCGAGTCCGGCCAGGCAGCCATGATGCCCATGGGCACCTGGTACATCGCCGGCCTGCTGCAGGCCAAGAAGGACGGCAAGACCAACGTCAACTGGGGCTTGGCTCCCATGCCGCAGAAGAACGACGACGGCAAGGTCACCACGTTCGGTTCGCCCACGGCCTTCGCCGTGAACAAGAACGCAACACACTCCGACGAGGCCAAGAAGTTCATCGAGTGGGCTGCCGGTGAAGAAGGCGCCAAGGCGATTTCCAAGATCGGTGTTGTTCCCGCACTGCAGAACGAGTCCGTCACGGCTGAGTACTTCAAGCTGGACGGCCTGCCCACGGACGAGCTGTCCAAGAAGGCCTTCACGCCGGACACCACCGAGCTGGAAATGCCTGTCAGCGACAAGTCTGCTGCCACGGACAAGATCCTTAACCAGGAGCACGACCTCATTATGGTGGGCGAGCGCTCCGTCAGCGATGGCATCGCCGAGATGGGCAAGCGCGTCAAGAGCGAAGTTCTCGGAAAGTAGCTCCCAGTACCACTCCCCCGGTTCCGGTACCAGCCTCCCCGAGGCGCGGTACCGGAACCGGACCTGAACTCTCCGGATCCTGAAATGGAGGAACGCCCCCGCCCCGGGAGCGGTCATCATGACTACAGAAACAATCACCCAGGCGCCTGCCCCCGTGCAGAGCCGCGGCAACAGGAAGCAAGCCAGGCGTAACACGCTGATCGGCTGGACGTTCATCCTTCCGAACTTCCTTGGCTTCCTGGCCTTCACCCTCATTCCAGTCGTGGCCGCTTTCGCGCTCTCCTTCATGGAATGGACCTCGTTCAGTGCTCCCAAGTGGGTTGGCCTGGCCAACTTTGAGCGCATGTTCGCGTCCGACTCCTTCTGGATCGCGCTGCGGAACACTGTTGTTTACGCCTTGGGCCATGTCCCGCTCACCATGGCCCTGGCCCTCATCCTTGCGATGCTCCTCAACCGCAAGCTCAAGGGAATTGGCTTCTTCCGCGTAGCCATCTTCTTCCCTTACATCACCTCTTTGGTTGCCGTGGCAGTGGTCTGGAACATGTTGTTCAGCCCGGACAGTGGCCCCATTAACCAGTTCCTGGGCGCCATCGGCATTGCCAACCCTCCCGGGTGGACCTCCAGCTCTGACTGGGCCATGCCGGCCGTGATCATCACCAGTGTGTGGCGCGACATGGGCTACTACATGGTCCTGTACTTGGCCGGTCTGCAGGCGATCCCCACGGAGCTGTACGAAGCGGCCGAAGTGGACGGTGCCAGCGCCTGGCAGCGTTTCTGGAACGTCACCATCCCGTCCCTGCGTCCCACCACGTTCTTTGTGGTGGTCATGCTGACGGTCTCCAGTTTCAAGGTGTTCGACCTCATTGTGGTCATGACCAACGGCGGCCCCGGACGCTCCACCACAGTGCTGTCCCAGCTGATCTACCAGGAGGGCATCGGCGAAGGTAAGTTCGGCTACTCCTCGGCCATCTCGCTGGTCCTGTTCATCATCGTACTGTCGGTCACCGTCCTGCAGTTCAAGATCCAACAGCGGAGGGAACGCTGATGACCAACATGGCCGAAGACCTCAAAGCCACTCATCTGAGGGACGCAGCACCCTTGCCCCCAGGCGCCGGCAGCGCGGAAGACCGCCGTCGTACTGACCGCAAGCGCTCCCCACGCGAGGCGAAAAAGCGGACCGCGAACGTCATCATCTACGGCGTCCTGGTGGTCCTGGTGGTGGCGCTCATGGTGCCGTTCATCTGGATGCTCTCTTCCTCGCTGAAGGAGAACAACCAGGTCCTCACCGTTCCTATCCAGTGGATTCCGCAGGAGTTTGTGTGGAGCAACTACACGGACATCTGGACCCGGATTCCCATGATGGGCTACCTGCAGAACTCGCTGTACCTTGCTGTAATCATTACCTGCCTGCAGGTCCTCACGGGCTCGCTGGCTGCCTATGGATTCTCCAAGGTCCGTTTCCCGGGCCGCGATGTCTTGTTCCTCGCCTACATCGGCACCATCGCCGTTCCTTGGCAGGCCTACATGGTGCCGCAGTACATCATGATGCAGAACCTTGGCCTGACCAACAGCTTCAACGCTTTGATCCTGCTTCAGGCATTCGGCGCGTTTGGTGTGTTCCTGATGCGCCAGTACTACATGACCATCCCGGACGAGCTCTGCGAAGCCGCCCGCATTGATGGCCTCAGCGAATACGGCATCTGGGCCCGCGTGATCCTGCCCCTGTCCAAGCCGGCCCTCGCCAGCCTGGCGCTGCTCACGTTCGTGAACACGTGGAACGACTACATGGGTCCGTTCATCTACCTCACGTCCAACCGCCTCTGGACTGTCCAGCTGGGCCTGCGGTCCTTCGTGGGCCAGTTCGACGCCGAGTACGCCATGATCATGACCGGCTCGGTGATCTCCGTGATCCCCATCCTCATCATCTTCCTCATCGGCCAGCGCTACTTCATCCAGGGCATCGCGACGAGCGGAATGAAAGGATGAGCTCTGTGAGCGCTAAACCGCGGCGGTGGGCCGGGCCAGGATTCGAGACCTTCGGGAGCATTTTCGGGTTCATTTATACCTTCCTGGCCGGGAACGTCCTGCTCGCAGCGGCCAACGCCCCCTTGGTCCTCAGCCTTTCGCTGGTGGCCGACCCCGCTGCCGCCTGGCCGTTCTTCCTGGCGCTCTCGGTCACCATTGCGCCGTCGCTCGCCGGCATCTTCGCTGCCTTCAAGGCCTTGAACGACGACGGCGGCGCGGTCAAGCCGGTTGCGGCCTTCCTTCGGGGATACAAGCGCAGTTTCGCCAAGGCCGCACTGCTCGGCGTAGGCGCCGTGGCCATGCTGATGTTCCTCGGCGTCGACCTGGCCGTCATCCAAAACAACTCCGCCTCCCTTCCGGGTGCAGCGCTTCTGGTGCCGCTGATTGTCGTAGCAGCCGCCGTGACGGTGACCCTTTCCGTCACGGCGATTGCCGGCGTCGTGCTTCTGCCCGAGGCGAGGCTGAAAAGCATTCTCAAGGCCGCGCTGTACCTTGCCGTTCAGCGCTGGTACCTCAGCCTGGCCATGCTGGTTCTGCTGGGAATCATCGTTTCCGCGGCCGTGATGCAGCCGGTCCTGGGCATTGCCTTGGCGCCGGCACCGCTGCTGTTCGTGATCTGGAGCAATGCCTCGTACGCCTTCCACGCCGCGCTGCGTTCCCCGTAAAACTGTTAGGACCTTTCTTGGACACGTTCGAAATCGGAGATCAGGATTTCCTCCTGAACGATCGGCCTTTCCGCATCCTCTCCGGGGCCATCCATTACTTCCGCGTGCACCCGGACCTGTGGGCCGACCGGATCCACAAAGCACGGCTCATGGGCTTGAACACCATTGAAACGTACGTGCCGTGGAACGAGCACTCGCCTGTTCCCGGTTCGTTTGTTGCCGATGGCGGACTGGATCTGGGGCGATTCCTTGATCTGGTGGCCGATTCCGGGATGCACGCGATTGTCCGCCCCGGCCCCTACATTTGCGCCGAATGGGACAACGGTGGGTTGCCCGCATGGCTCTTCACCGATCCCACTGTTGGCGTGCGCAGCAGCGAACCGGCGTACCTGGCTGCCGTCTCCGCCTACATGGAATCGGTCCTGGACGTGGTGGTTCCGCGCCAGATTTCCCACGGCGGCCCTGTGATCATGTTCCAGATAGAGAACGAATACGGTGCTTACGGCAGCGACAAGGCCTACCTGCAGCATCTGGTTGACCTGTCCAAGCGCTTGGGGGTGGATGTTCCACTGTTCACCTGCGATCAGCCGTTCGGGACCATGATCGAGGACGGCTCCCTGCCTGAACTGCACAAGACCGGGACGTTTGGGTCGCGTGCTGACGAGCGGCTGGCTTTCCTGCGGGAACGGCAACCCACTGGCCCGCTGATGTGCGCCGAATTCTGGAACGGCTGGTTCGACAACTGGGGCACCCACCATCACACCACCGACGCCGCTGCTTCCGCCGCCGAACTGGACGTGTTGCTGACCGCCGGGGCTTCAGTCAACATCTACATGTTCCACGGTGGCACCAACTTCGGCTTCAGCAACGGAGCCAACGACAAGGGTATTTACGAGCCCACCATCACCTCCTACGACTACGACGCGCCCCTCTCCGAAGACGGACAGCCCACGGCCAAGTACTTTGCCTTCCGGGACGTCATTGCCAAACACTTCCCGGTTCCTGCCGAGGTGCCTGCCGCGCGGCCGTCGCTGACGGCTTCCGTGGCGGCCGTTTCCAGGTCCGTTCCATTGCTCTCTGTCCCGCCTGTTACGCAACTGGTTCCCGGCCCGGTTCCGCCTGTTGAAATCACCGGGCAGTACCGGGGCTTCTACGTCTACGAGGTATTGCTGCAGGGCGGCGGGGTCTTGTCCTTCTCCGAGGTCCGGGACCGGGCACAGTTCTTCGTGGACGGAGTGCCTGTGGGGGTACTGAGCCGGGAAGCGGGCGAGCGCACTGTAGTCATCCCCCGTGGTGGCCGCCTGCAGGTTCTTCTGGAAGACCAAGGCCGCGTGAACTACGGGCAGAGGATCGGCGAGGCGAAAGGGCTGATCGGCCCCGCGTTGCTCAATGGTGTGGAGGTAGTGGACTGGGAGATCGGGGCTGTTGACCTGGAGTCACTGGATGCTTTCCATGATGCCGCGCTGCCATTTCCGGACGGCGACCCCGCACACGCTGGCGTGGCCGGTCCTTCCCTCTCCTTTGCCACCTTTGAAGCCGACGGCCCGGGCGACCGGTTCCTCCGCTTGGACGGCTGGACCAAGGGAAATGCCTTCATCAACGGCTTCAACCTTGGCCGCTACTGGAGCCGTGGTCCGCAGCGCACCCTGTACGTTCCAGGTCCCTTGATCCGGGAGGGCGCCAACGAGCTCGCCATCCTGGAGCTCCACGGAAGCGCGACGCGCGAGGTGACGTTCGCCGTCGGGCCTGACCTGGGTCCCGACGAAAAGTAACCCTCTCTCACCTTTCGTGCCCAAAACCCAAACCCTCTCTCACCTCCCGCACCCAAAACCC
>NZ_FNNR01000004.1:0-212832 GCF_900106835.1 Arthrobacter sp. cf158 | reverse complement strand
CCCGCACCCAAAACCCAAACCCTCTCTCACCTCCCGCACCCAAAACCAAACCCTCTCTCACTTGTTTGAAGGGAGTAAGACTCACTTGTTTGAAGGGAGTAAGAGAGGGTTCGCTGGAAACGGCCGAAAGATGAGAGAGCGTCCACTGGAAAGGGCCGAAAGGTGAGAGAGGGTTCGCTGGAAACGGCCGAAAGGTGAGAGAGGGTTCGCCGGAAACGGCCGAAAGGTGAGAGAGGGTTCGCCGGAAACGGCCGAAAGGTGAGAGAGGATCCGGGCGGCGGATACGGGGAAGGGACCGGTTCAACAGAACCGGTCCCTTCCCGTTTGCTTACAAGGCCGCTAGGCCGCGGGCGTCATTAGCCGCGGCAGAGCTCGCCGTACTTGGTGCCGGCTTCCTGGAAGCCCGCTGTGGCCTCTTCAAGCTTTGCCTGGTGGGCTTCCTTCTCCGCAGCGTCCTGTGGCTCGTCCTTCGCCAGCTCGTCCAGGTACGCCAGGATTGAGGTGACAACCGGCTTCATGTCAGCGGATGCTACGTTCACGATGGGCCGGACCGCGTTGGCTGCCCGGTTCGCTGCAGTCTGGCCGGGGCCCTGCGGGAAGCTGGGTACCACGACGTTAATGCGGTCGCAGGTTTCCGCCGTGGTCAGCTGCTGCTGGGCGGAACAGGCAGATGCTGAGGCAATGAGCCCGGCAGCGATCAGGACAGTGGTGAGTTTCTTCATGATTCCCTCAGTGGTCGACGTCCCTTTGATTCTAATCAGAGCCTAGGCGAGGCCACGCATTAGGTCTGGCTTGCCCGCCATGGAGTCCGCCGTCAATTCCGTTACAGCGCCGGCGTCCGGGCTGGGGCCGTCCGTCGCGAACCAGTCGCTTCGAAGGCTGCGGCCAGCGTCAGCAGTGCCGTGTCGTCATAGGCGCGGCCAGCAAATGTCAGACCCACGGGCATGCCGATGTCCGCCATGGTTCCCATGGGCACGGTGACGGTGGGGATGCCCAGATGCCGTGGAACGAGGTTGCCGTTGGCCACCCACACTCCGTTACGCCATCCCAGATCTGCCGACGACGGGTTCACGTCCATGTCGGCAGGTCCCACATCGGCCGCCGCCGGGAACAGAACGGCGTCAAGTCCAAGCCGGTCCATCCACTCCTCCAGGTCAACGCGGCGGGTCTCTTCCAGACCGCGCACGCCGTCTTCCAGCAGGGGAATTTCAGTAAATTGGGAGACGCCGTATTCGCGGACATGCCGGGGATAGCCGGCGATATGGTCGTCGAATCCGGTGTAGCGGTCCTCGAGGGCGCCCTTCGGATGGGGGAAGATCGCTGCACCATCCACATCTGCAAGCCTGTTGAGGGCGGGATCGCCGTTGGCGCGCAGGAAGTCGTCCCACGCCCAGGCTGCGAGATCCTCGATTTCACGTTTGAGGTACTCAGGGCTGACCAGTCCGCGGGTGGCGATGGTGGGCGTTCCGGGACGGTCCCCTTCGTAGTTTGAGACCACGGGGAAATCCACCAGCACAACCTCAGCCCCGGCAGCCTCAAGGTCACGCCTGGCAGCCTCCCACAGCTCAATCACCGAAGCCCGAGTCTCGATACGCTGCCCGGTAGGCCCGCCAATGCCAGGCTTCGCGCTGGTGCCGGCACCCGGATCTGCGTTGATGTACATGCGCGGCACTCCGAAGCGCTTGCCCCGCAAAGCCAACCGTCCGCCGTCGAGCGTTTCCGGTGCCAACGCCACATAGGACTCCGGCCGGACCTCGGAGGACTTTGGAAGCGGAATCCAGGGCTGCGCGCGCCAGAAATCGCCGCGTGTCTCGGCGTCGTCGGCCACGATGACATCCAGCAGTTCCAGCATGTCCGCCATGGTGCGGGTGTGCGGCACCACCACGTCCATGGTGGGAACCAGCGGCCAATTGCCGCGCACCGAGATGACGCCGCGCGAGGGCGTGTACGCACACAGAGCATTGTTCGACGCCGGTGCGCGGCCACTTGACCACGTCTCCTCACCAAGGCCGAAGGCCCCGAAGCTGGCCGCAGTTGCGGTGCCGGAACCGTTGGACGATCCGGAACCAAACGCTGCGGTCAGAAAGTCTGCGTTGTAGGGGCTTTCGGCGCGTCCGTAAACGCCACGCTGCATACCGCCGTTGGCCATGGGCGGCATGTTGGTGAGGCCAATCAGCACCGCACCGGCGTCCCGGAGGCGCTCGATGGTGAAGGCATCGCGCTGTGCCACCAGGTTCTCGAAAGCCGGCGAACCGGCCGCGGCGGTGAGACCCTTGGCCAAGTAGCTGTCCTTGGCCGTGTACGGAATGCCGTCCAGCGGACCCCTTGCCGCGCCCTGTGCCCGTCGTTCGTCCGACGCCCGGGCATCCGCCAAAGCGTCGGGATTCATGACCACCACGGCGTTGAGCTTGGTGCCGTTGCGGTCGTAGGCCTCGATCCGATCCAAGTAGGCCTGGGTGAGCTCCACGCTGGTCACCTCCCCGGCGTGCAGAGCCTCACGCAGACGATCGATGGAGGCCTCAACGACGTCGAAACGAGCCATTACGCTGCACCCCTGGCGAGCTGCGCTCCGCTGAGGCGCGGCTGCTGCTGGGTGATGCAGTGGATACCGCCGCCACGTGCCAGGATGGGGCGCGCATCCACGGTGACCACGCGGCGGCCAGGGTAAGCCTCGGCAAGGATCTCTGCGGCCAGCGAGTCAGCCCGTTCTTCGCCGTAGCCACAGGCGATGACGCCGCCGTTGACCACCAAGTGGTTGACGTAGCTCCAGTCCACAAAACCGTCCTCGTCGCGCAGCGTTTCCGGTGCGGGCAGCGGCACAATCTCAAACGGCTTGCCCGCAGCGTCGGTCTGCGTTTCCAGGAATTCCTGGAGCGTGCGGCTGACCTCATGGTCCGGGTGCTCAGGGTTGGTCTGGGAGTGCAACAGGATACGGCCGGGGGTTGGAAGGGTGGCCACCATGTCGATGTGGCCGCGCGTGCCCAGGTCCTCGTAGTCGCGGGTCAGCCCGCGGGGTACCCAAATGATTTTGGTGGCGCCGATAGTGCGGGCCAGCTCAGCTTCAACAGCTGCCTTGTTTGCGTAGGGGTTCCGGCCCGGATCCAGCTGCACCGTTTCGGTGACCAGCACTGTACCTTCGCCGTCCACGTGGATGGCGCCGCCCTCGTTGACCAGCAGTGAGCTGACCAGTTCGGCACCGGACTGTTCTGCGACGAAGCGGGCCATCCCGGCGCTCTTCTGCCACTCGGACCACGCCGGGGCACCCCATCCGTTGAAGATCCAGTCCACGGCACCGAGCACGCCGGGACGTTCGCCGTCCACCACAAAGGTGGGTCCGACGTCGCGCATCCAGAACTCATCCAAAGGCGCCTCAACCTGTTCGATGCCGCTGCCCAGCATGCGGGCGGCGCGCTGGCGCTCGCTGGGGTCCACCACCATGGTGACCGGTTCGAACTCGGCTACCGCATGGGCGACGGCGGTCCAGGCCGCGTAGGCCTCTTCGGCGGAGGCGGCGTCGTCGCCGAGCGTCAGGCCGGGGCGGGGAAACGCCATCCAGGTGCGCTCATGCGGTGCGGTTTCGGCCGGCATTCTCCAAGCCATGGGTGACTCCTTCGTCGTCAGTGCAATCCTCTTGTTGATCGCACGATCAACAATGCTGAAAAGGTAATCTAGACTGGTCCTTGATGTCAAGCACTCCACAGAAGCGCGCTGTCCGGAAGTCGCCGGCAGAACGCGCCGCAGAAATCACCGAAGCCGCCCGCGAGATCGCACTCGAGGCCGGGCTCACCGCTCTTACGCTGCGCAATGTTGCCGCCCGCGTGGGGGTCGCCTCGGGTCTGGTGGCGCACTATCAGCCCAATATGGACGCGCTGGTCTCCAGCACATTCGCCACCATCGTGGCCGCGGAAACACAGGAAGTGGCAGGCTTGCTGAGCCAGCGTCCCGGACCGTCTGAGCGACTTGGCCTTTTGGTGGATACCCTCCTGGACAACAGCCGGCTCGACGTTACGGCCATCTGGGTGGAAGCCTGGACGCTGGGACGCCGCAACGAACCCCTGGCCGCCTCGGTGCGCGAACAAATGGACGCCTGGCAGAAGGTCTTCCAAAGTGTCGTTGAGGACGGCAACGCCACGGGAGCTTTCAACGTTTCCGATTCCGCCGCCGTCGCATGGCAGATCCTGGGCATGGTGGACGGCCTGAACGCGCAGGCCTTGGTCCGCTGGGACGGCGTCAACGACCGCGGCACACACCTTGCCCGCGCCGTCGAGGGAATGGTGGGGGCAGCCCCCGGATCGCTGGTTGCCGGCCCCGGTTCTTAGCCTGCCCTAGGCTGGAGACCATGGCGATCATTCACAAGGCAACCCTGTCCCCGTCCAAACTCGAACTCATCGCTGACTACCTCCCGAAGCAGCCCTGGTTCATCCAGGATGGCGCGCCGGAGCTCATCGGTGCCTACCGCTTTGACGATCCCGCCGGCGAGGTGGGGCTCGAAACACATGTGGTCGCAGCCGGCGAGCGCATCTACCAAGTCCCGCTCAGCTACCGCGGCTACGAGCTGGCCGGTGCCGAAGAATGGCTCATCGGTACCATGGACCACTCGGTCCTCGGCAAGCGCTGGGTGTACGACGCCTGCGCGGATCCCATCTACATCAAGGCCCTGGCCGCCGCCATCCTCACCGGTCAGGAGGAGGCCCCGCAGTTCGTGGATGGCGAGCCGGAGCCGCGGCCCAGCACGGTCACGGTGAAGGGCAGTGGAAAGCTCGACGGCGACCTCCCCGCCCTGAGTGCCTCGGCGCCGGTATCGGGAAGCGGCGTGACAATCATTGACGCCGGAGGGCTCCGGTTGAAAGTAGCCCGCGTTGTGGACGTAGCGGCGGATGCTTCCGCCAACACGGCCGCGGCCCCGGAACTCCACACGGAGCTGACCTTGAACGGAACGTGGGCCGGGCTGGAAAAGCCGGTGGAGTTGGCGGCCGTGGTCCGGGACTGATTCTTGGCGCGGCGGGAACACTTGTTGGCCGCAGGGACTCCGGGCGTAGGCTGGCACACAGGGCCATCTACTCTGTGAGGGTGCACCATGAACAAAGCACAAAGCATCATTCCCGCCGCGCAGGACCTTGCCCGCGAGTGGGTGACACACGCGGCAGAGGGCACATCGGCACAGGCAGACGCCGTGGTGAAGTGGGCGTTGGCACGGATCAACCATGCCGACGTCCCGTCTGTGGTTCAGGGCGTGATACTCACCCTGACCGGCAACAAGAAAGCTGCCAAGGAAGCGCAGCGCACCGCTGCGCGGGCTGTTAAGAGGGCCACATCGGCACTGAACCGAAACTCCCCGCAACGCCCATCACGGGTTGGCGCGTTGTTCATCGCTTTGGCCGCTGCCGCTCTGGGCGCGGGCGCTGTTCTCGCTTGGCGGATGATGGTTCCCCCGGGCGAGCCGGAACCGGCCAAGCAGCCGGAGATGCATCTGCCGCCAGTCCCCCCGGTTCCGTAGCTACAGCCGGGCGCTCATCAGGTGCCGGGGCCGCTAAAGCTGCCTTGCCCGCTAAGGCGACGGTTCGCCGTCGTGCCTTTGAATACGTCTCCTCAGCGATCTCCCGGCCAGAAGCCAATAAGCCCCTGAACTGGCCAGCAGGAACCCCACCACGCCCAGAACCACCAGCTGCGTGATAATTCCGGCGATCACCATGACGAAGCCGGCCAGTACAGCCAGGCTTCCAAGGATTGTTCGGGCCATGGCCCCGCGTGGGCGGCCCGACGTCAGCCGAAAGGCAAGCTCAGGATCCGCTGCAGCGAGATCCCGTTCCAGCTCTTCCAAGCTCCTGCGTTCTTCATCCGACAACGACACCGGAATTCCTCACCACACGAGCAGTCGGTGCTCAATCCACCAGCACGTGCGCTGCATGCCGTGCCATGCCTTCATTATCTGCCCGTCAGGGTCTGCTGGCCACTGGTTCCGGCGGTAATGCTCCTACTCCGTGTGGCTGGCCGGGGCGGTTTCGTTCAGCATCCGCAAGGCGTTGAGTGTCCGCGGGTATCCGATGTATGGCAGCAGGGTGGTGAGGACCTCGAGCATCCTCGCACGGTCATTTCCGACGTTGAGATTGCCCTGGATATGACCCTTCACTTGGGGTTCGCAGCCGCCCAACGAAACCAGCATCGAGAGGGTGAGCAGCTCACGAGTGGGTACGTCGATGCCCCCGCGGGTGAGGTAGTCGCCAAAGCAGTTGCCGGCGAGGTAGTCCTGGAAGTGCATTTCGTCGTTGGCTGCGGCGGCGCGCATGGCGTCCACCTTGGCGGTACCCGCGATGAATTTCTGGACTGCGAGGCCCTTCTCTGCGCGGTCTGCCGGTGTAGTGCCGGACTGCCCTTGGAGGGGAAGTTGTACGCCGTGTTCGGTCAGGACCTCGTTGCTTGCGTGCAGGAAGTCGGAAACCTTGGCCATGCCAACATATGGCACGGCCTGGTAAAGGACTTCCTTGACCTGGACGGGAGTCACCCCAACGGTGAGGGCCGCCGTGAGCATGGTGCGGTACTCTCCCAGTGCCTGGCACGCGATGAGTGATGCGAGCTGGACCATAACCCGGGTTCCGGTATCGAGGTTTCCGTAGCGAAGGGTCTCGTCAAAAGCGAAGTTGTTAAAAATCTCCACTAGTTCGGGATCCGTGACAGCGAGTGCTGGCGGCTGTCCCGGGAAAAGTTCCTCGTGGTTCTTGCTGGCGGTTTGGGTGGGTGCCAAGGTGTCTCCTTTGATGACGTGGATTAGTTGTGGGTCCGGCGAATGAAAACGCTCGCAACCGCAGTCGCCAGCAGGAGCAATGCCGCGATCAGCAGACTCGTCTGCAGCCCTGGAACGAACCCTGCGGGGCCCGCCAACAGCGCGCCGAAAACTGCCACGCCCACGGCTCCACCGAGTTGCCGGAAAGTATTGAAGACCGCGCTGGCCGTCCCGGCGCGATGAGCTGGAACGCTGTCCAGGACGTGGGCCGTGATGGGAGGCATAGCCAGTGCACCGCCCACGCCGATCGGCACCAACAGCAGTGTGACGGCCAGGAGTGAGCCCAAGGGTGCTGCCAGGAGCATGCCCAGCAAACCTGCCACCATGAGCAACTGGCCAAGGACGGCCGGAACCCTCGGGCCGAACCGGGCAGCCATCCTGCCTGCCACCACATTGCTGACTGCGATGAGGACGGACGCCGGGAGGAACGCCAGGCCGGCCAGCAGTGGGGACAGGCCGAGGTGCTGCTGGAGGAAGAGGCTCATGACAAAGACCATTCCGTACCAGCCAACCATGAAGCTGAATCCCACCGAGAGGGCGATACGTAGCCCGGCCGAACGGAACAGGTCCAGGGGCATCATGGGGTTGCGGACCCGGGCCTGGGTCAGAAGGAAGACGGTGATGGCCACGGCGGCTGCGCCCAAGGACAGCAACACTTGAGGCTCCCCGAAGCCGAGAACCCCGCCCTCGATCAGCCCGAAGATGAGCGCGCCCACGCCAATGAGTGCTGCCACCTGCCCCCACCAGTCGAAGGGTGCGGGCCGGACCGGCGAGGCAGGGACTTTGCCCAGCAACGCAACGGCCACCGCCCCAACGGGAACGTTGATGAGGAAAACCAGCCGCCAGTCAATGGTCGTCAGCAGGCCACCCAGGGTTGGCCCTGCCGCAGCGGCCACGGCTCCACCCAACGCCCACAGGCCTATTGCCCTGGAGCGCAGCAGCGCGTCCGGGAAAGCTTCCCGGATCAAAGCCATCGACGGCGGCAACATCAGTGACGCTGCGGCACCCTGCACGAACCTGGAGAAGATCAGAACCCAAAGGACGGGAGCGAACGCGCAGGCAGCCGATGCCAGGACAAACAGCACCAGACCGAGGGTGAAGGCACGCTTGGCCCCGATCCTATCTGACAGGTTGCCGGCAAAGAGCAATAAGGACGCGAACATCAGTGTGTAGCCGTCCACGATCCACTGCTGGCCTGCCGTGCCGCCACCCAGCTGGGCGCCGATGCTGGCCAGAGCAACGTTGACGATCAGGGCATCCAGTGTGATCACAAAGAAGCCGAGAGTGGACACGGCGAGGGCCACCCGGCTTGTCGATCCTGGAGCCGGGCTGGCCATCTGAGTCGGGGGGATGTGGGTAGAGGTCACTTATCAATGACACCCGTGTTTGGAACCACGTGGGAGAGTCCCTTGTTACAGGGTCCGGCAGTACCTCCCTCGTGTGGCCTGGCCCGGTGACTTACCCAAGGGTGCTAAGCCTGCTTAGGATGGACAGACAGCGCCCTTGAGCGCCGACCCGCACGGACACCTGAACGCCCACCGGAAAGATGAATTCCCATGGCAAAGAGAACAGCAAAAAAGACTGCCCTGCCGAAGTCGACAGCCGCGGGGCGGGGACCTGGACGAACGCTGTGGCTGATCGCTGCAGGACTCGTCGCTGGGGTGGCCGGCGGGGTTTTCGCTTTCCGTATGCTGGTTCCAAAGGCCACGACGCCGGAGACCTCGCCTACCGGGCAGCCCGGGGAGATCCTGGTCCGTGAGGAACCCGTGGAGATTTCCACGAGGATGCGGCCGGGCGAATGGACTGAGGAGTCCTTGCAGGAGCACGTGGAAAACTATCGGCAGCAAATCCGGGCCATGGGAGCTCCCGATTCCCAGATCGTCACCAACGTCGAGCGGACCGAACAGGGTGCCGCCCGCGTGGTGGTCAGCTGGGATCGAAGCCGGGCGTAGATCCGGGAATTAACGCGCGTCCCCCGACCTCGGACGCCACACCACAACAGCCTGGGACCTTGCCCTGGGCCGTTGCCCGCGGGCCAAGCTGACGACGTCGCCGGCCGCGCCTGCCGCGAAGATGCGGGTGTCCACCGGTGTGCGACGGCGGGTTAGTTCTTCAGTCAGCTCAGCCACGCGGTACTGCAACGCGGCTACCTGGTTTTCGAGGTCGAGGATGCGTTTGATGCCCTCGAGGGAGACGCCGGACTGCGAGAGACGCTGGACTTCCCGCAGTCTGTTGACGTCATTTTGCGAATATCGGCGGGACTTGCCCGGTGCGCGGCTGGGCGAGACGATGCCCAGGCGATCGTACTGGCGCAACGTCTGCGGATGCATGTCGGCAAGCTCCGCGGCAACGGAGATGACAAAGATCGGCTGATTGACGTCGATGCCCATGACCGCCTCCTTACAACCGGGCCTTCGCGGCCAGATCGTGACGCGGGTTGGCGTCAGTGGTGGCAGCAGCAAACGCCTTCACGGCTTCTTCGGCTTCCTTGTTCAGGTTCTGGGGGACCGCGACGTCGATAGTCACCAACAGGTCGCCGGTGGCCTTGGACGTCTTCACGCCCCGGCCCTTGACCCGGAGGGTTCGGCCAGCCGGAGTTCCTGCCGGGACGCGCACCTTGACGGTGTCCCCGTCGAGCGTCGGAACGTCGATGGTGGCACCCAGCGCCGCTTCAGCGAACGTGACCGGCACGTGGATGCGGATGTTGTCGCCGTCGCGGTGGAAAAATTCGTGCGGCTTCACACTCACCGTGATGATGAGGTCGCCATTGCCGGCCGGGCCCACGTTGCCCTTGCCGCGCTGCCGGACTTTCTGCCCGTCCTTGATACCGGCCGGAATCTTGACGTCGATCACGTTGCCGTTGCTCTCGCGCAGGCTCACAGTGGTGCCCTTGATGGAACCGGCAAACGAGATGGACGTCGTCGCAGTGCGGTCTGAGCCCTTCTGTGGTGCCCGCTGGAACCCGGTTTGGTTACCGCCGCCGAAGCCGCCGCCAAACAGGTCCGCGAACTCCGGAGGAATTCCCCCGCCGCCCGCAGGCTGACGAGCACCAGGCCCGCCACCAAACAAGCCACCAAACAGGTCCTCAAACCCGCCATTGGCACCAGCACCACCACGTCCAGCTCCGGCACCCGGAGCGAACCGGGCACCACCCATGGCACGGATGGCGTCGTACTGCTGCCGGTCCTCAGGACTCGACAACACCGAGTAAGCCTCGGAAATGTCCTTGAACTTCTTCTCCGCAGCAGCATCCCCGGCATTGGTATCCGGGTGGTACTGCCGGGCTAGCTTGCGGTAAGCCTTCTTAATATCCGCGTCGGACGCGTCCTTGGCGATACCAAGGATCGCGTAAAAATCCTTTTCAACCCAGTCCTGGCTGGCCAAGAGCGTTTCCTTTCAAGTCAATAAAAAACGTGCGGCTGCAGTCATCGCGCCTCTGGCGAGCTTACAACCGACGCGGAACCGGATATGGGGCGGCGGTGTGGAGGGCACCGCCCCATATCCGGTGAAGCGTCTGCTAGTTACGCCGGAACCGCGACGATCACCTGGGCTGCACGCAGGACCCGCTCACCTGAGCGGTATCCGGAGCGCAGCACCTGGCTGACCGTGTCAACCTCGATGTCTTCGCCGGGCTGCTGGATGAGTGCTTCGTGGATGGTGGGGTCGAATTCGACACCGGTATCCGCGATGCGTTCCAGTCCGTACGTTTTCAGCGCATTCTCCAGCTTGGTGGCGATGGCGGCGAAGGGGCCGTCTTCGAGGTCACCGTGCTGGCGGGCGGCGTCGACGTCGTCCAGCACCGGGAGCAGGGAGTTGAGGACGCCAATGACGGCCATCTCCCCTGCTACGGCACGGTCGCGTTCCACGCGCTTGCGGTAGTTGACGTACTCAGCCTGAAGGCGAAGGAGGTCGTTGCGGAGCTCCGCTGCCTGGGCTTCAGCCGCGGCACCGGAGGCTACCGATTCCTCAGCCGGCACCTCTACCCCGTTGAGGATTTCCTCAGCTTGGGAGAGGGCGTCGCCGTCTGTGGGAGCGGCGTTGCCTTCGGTGGGAGCCGCAGCTTCGCTATCGGGGTGACGGGCCGCACCGGTCTCCGGGTCAACCTTGCGGTTGTCCCGGATAACGGGCTTGCGCGGCTCGTTGCCTTCAGAGTGCTCTGCTTCGTTGCCGTGGTGAGGCATGGCTACTTCTTCGCTTCGTCTTCGTCGATGATTTCGGCGTCGACGATGTCTTCGTCGTCGGCAGCCTTTTCACCGGCGGGAGCGCCTTCTGCACCGGCACCCGGAGCATCAGCTGCGGCGGCCTGCGAGTAGATGGCTTCGCCGAGCTTCGTCTGGGAGGCCTGGAGCTTCTCGAACGCAGTCTTTACAGCGGCGTCGTCGGTGCCTTCCAGCGCGGACTTGAGGGCGTCGACGTCGGCCTTGACCTCGGTCTTGACTTCCTCGGGCAGCTTGTCGTCGTTGTCGGCGATCAGCTTGTCCACGGAGTAGGCCAGCTGCTCGGCGGAGTTACGGGTGTCCGTAGCTTCGCGGCGGGCCTTGTCCTCTGCAGCGTGTTCTTCGGCTTCACGGACCATGCGGTCGATGTCGTCCTTGGACAGCGCCGTGCCACCGGTGATGGTCATGGACTGTTCCGTACCGGTGCCCTTGTCCTTGGCGGACACGTGGACGATGCCGTTGGCGTCGATGTCGAAGGTGACCTCAACCTGCGGAACGCCGCGGGGTGCCGGAGCGATGCCGGTCAGTTCGAACGTGCCCAGCGGCTTGTTGTCGCGGGTGAATTCACGCTCGCCCTGGAAGACCTGGATGGCCACGGACGGCTGGTTGTCGTCAGCGGTGGTGAAGGTCTCGGAGCGCTTGGTGGGGATAGCGGTGTTGCGCTCGATGAGGTGCGTCATGACGCCACCCTTGGTTTCGATACCGAGGGACAGCGGGGTGACGTCGATGAGGAGAACGTCCTTGCGCTCACCCTTCAGGACACCGGCCTGGAGTGCGGCACCAACGGCCACAACCTCGTCCGGGTTGACGCCCTTGTTGGGCTCCTTGCCGCCAGCGAGTTCCTTGACCAGCTCGGAGACAGCGGGCATACGGGTGGAGCCACCGACGAGGACGATGTGGTCGATGTCGGAAACCTTGATGCCGGCTTCAGCGATGACGTCCTGGAACGGCTTCTTGGTGCGGTCCAGCAGGTCCTTGGTGAGGTCCTGGAACTTGGCACGGGTCAGCTGCTCGTCCAGGTGAACCGGGCCGTCGGGGGTGACGGACAGGTACTGGAGGGAGATGTTGGTGCTGGTGGAGGAGGACAATTCCTTCTTGGCCTGCTCTGCAGCTTCGCGGAGACGCTGGAGGGCGATCTTGTCCTTGGAGAGGTCGATGCCCTTGACCTTGAGCTGGCTCAGGAGCCACTCGACAACACGGTTGTCCCAGTCGTCGCCACCGAGGCGGTTGTCACCGGCGGTTGCGCGGACCTGGATGGTGGAGAAGTTGTCTTCGTCCTTGCCAACCTCGAGGAGGGAGACGTCGAAGGTTCCGCCACCGAGGTCGAAGACCAGGATGAGTTCGTCTTCCTTGCCCTTGTCCAGGCCGTAGGCCAGTGCGGCCGCGGTGGGCTCGTTGACAATGCGGAGGACGTTGAGGCCTGCGATTTCGCCGGCTTCCTTGGTGGACTGGCGCTCGGCGTCGTTGAAGTAGGCCGGAACGGTGATCACAGCGTCGGTGACCTTTTCGCCCAAGTAGCTCTCGGCGTCGTTCTTGAGCTTCATGAGGATACGCGCGGAGATTTCCTGCGGCGTGTACTTCTTGTCATCGATGGCGACGTTCCAGTCGGTGCCCATGTGGCGCTTGACGGAAGCGATGGTGCGATCGATGTTGTTGACGGCCTGGCGCTTGGCGATTTCGCCAACCAGGACTTCGCCGGACTTGGAGAACGCAACGACGGACGGCGTGGTGCGGCCGCCTTCTGCGTTGGCGATAACGGTGGGCTCGCCACCTTCGAGAACAGAGACCACGGAGTTGGTGGTTCCGAGGTCGATACCTACTGCACGTGACATATCTTGTTTTCCTTTCAATGGCCGATGTTGGAGATCGCGCCTGGCAACGGTCCGCTGGGCGGTTGACGTGCTGGGAGCCTGCTCAACAATCGGCTAGTTGAGCGTTCTGCACTCAACTGTACTCAGCCTCCGAATTAAGTCAATCCAAAGTTGAGTCAAGTACGCTCAACTCTGCTTTAAGTGCCCAGGAAAGCCCCGGAATCACGCGGCTGAGGGGCTGGTTTCGCCCACGGTGAACTGGCAAACTGGCGCGATGGAGTTCGCTGGATACCTGCCGCCGGATGAGTTCTGGGCGATGAATGACCGCATGGATGAGGAGGTTCGCAGTGGCGCGCATCGGTTCCCACTGTTCTCCATGGAAGACCAGGAAGGCCCTGTGATGCTGGGATCCTGGCAATTGGACGGCAGCGAGGGCTCGGTGTCCCACGGCGACGGTTTTTCGCAGGCGGGCCCACTGGTGGAGGTGATCACCACCCCCCAAGACCCGCGCGGGCTTGCCAGGAACCGGTGGCGTGCTTCAGCGGGAATCCCCCACACCCTGGAAGAGCTTCAACGCCAGGACGCAGCCTTTGACGCCCTCATCGCCGAGCGGCTCACTATCACCGTTGACGGCACGCCCACGGATGTAACGCTTTGGCGCGGACTGAACTCATGGCTTGCGGCCGGCACATTCGGCGGCTTCGGCATCGTGATCAACGCCCAACGCAACCCGCCTCCACCGGAAGCCCTGCGCCTGAGCCGGGTGTCCGACGTCGAGCCCTTGCTTCAGGCGCGGCGCGCGGCCCTCAAAGCGATACGCGGCGAAGCCTAGGCAGCTCAGCGGCGTCAGCGTCAAGGGGCTCGGGCTTGTACACCCACGCCACCAGCACCACGGAGATAATCATCAGCAGGAACCAGGCCAAAAGCTTGTCGATGGAGACCGCCTGCCACCCGTTCAGCTGGTTGGGATACAGCCACGCACGGGACCACGTACCGATGTTCTCCGCGAACCAGATGAACAGCGCCACCAGCAGGAACGACACCAGAATGGGCATCTTGAAGCGACGCCGGAACACCCGGAAGTGCATCACGCACCGTCCGTAGACAAGCACGACGGCGGCCAGCAGCACCCAGCGCGCGTCGAAGATGTAGTGGTGCGAGAAGAAATTCACGTAGATCGCAGCCGCTACAAGGGCGGTGATCCAACGCCGCGGGTACCGGTCGAAGCGGAGATCGAACAGCCGGAACACCCGCACCATGTAGGACCCCACGGCCGCATACATGAAGCCGCTGAACAGTGGAACCGCCCCGATCCGGAGGAAGCCCTCGGCCTCGTATGCCCAAGATCCGACGTCCGTCTTGAATAACTCCATCACTGTCCCCACCACGTGGAAGAGCAGGATGACCCGCAGCTCCCGCAGCGTTTCCAGCCTGAAAGAGATCATCAGAATCTGGATGACGATGGCGGCGATGGTCAGGAAGTCGTTCCGGGCCAGTGCGGCGTTGTCCGGATACCAGAGGCGCGCAGCGATGATCACGGCAAGCAACGCCGCACCGAACACACAAGCCCACGCCTGCTTCAGCCCGAACACCACAAACTCGGTCAGCCCGGCCCGCAGTCGACCCCCACGGGCATTGTCCAGATACCGGTGCGCCAGATCGTCGATGTATTGCTCAACCGACGTGGAGTTACGCATGGGGAACCTTGGGTTCCACAACAAGGTGTCCCAGGTAGTAGTCGCGGGGCCAATGCCGGACCCGCTGCGGAAGGCGAGGGTAGACGCGACCCACCAGCCGCATGGTCCGCTCGAAGCGCCGCGCCTGGCTTTCGCCCCACGTGAAGCCGAATCCCTCACGGAGGTGATCGGGCAACAGCCCGGCCGTAAGGAATCGTGCCAGCGGCATGGCCAGGCGCAGCAGCCGCGGTCCGCCGGCGGGATGGAGCAGGTCCCGGGCCACCTTGAGCGCTTTGTCGTCCGGATACAGTCCGCGCACGTGGGACTCCCAGTACGTTTCAAAGGCGATCCGATCCGCCGGCCACTTGTCCGCGGGAAGCTGCAGTGCGGTCCCTATACGCGCATACTCGCGATAGATGCGATCGGCCGCCTCGTCGTCGAGCGTTCCATGGACGTGCTGGTAGACCGTTACAGCGGTGTCATAGAGGGTGGCCACCACCCAGAGTTGGGACTCCGCGTCGAAGGCACTGTATCCAGTGGAAGCCCCGTCCGGTCCGCGACGAACGGGCGCGTGGGCACGGTTGACGGCGCGGCGAACGGCCTTCAGTTGCTCCTCCGATCCGTAGACCACCGCGTACACGTACGTCATGGTCGCGCGGAGGCGATCCATGGGCCGCTCGGCGAAATTACTGTGCTCGGCCACGCCATGACCCACTTTGGGGTCGGCGATCTGAAGGAGGATTGCGCGGCCCGCACCAGCGAGGAGGACACCCTCCGCACCAATATCAGCCAGTCCACGAACCATCTGAATACTGTAGCGCCCTAGCCTTGGAGCCCCACGACGCCCTGGAGAACGCTCAACTGATGCTCAAAAAGTTCGTCGCGGGCAGCGAAGGTATCAGCGCCGTACTGCCCGAAAACCTCAAAACTGATGGCCCCGAACACCGACGTCCACACCAGGACACCCCGCGCCAATGACGTGTCCGGTGCCGCGAGATTCATCTCGGCGCGAATGGTCGCCAAGTCTGCGCCCAGCCCTTCCGGAATTACGACGGCGGGAGTCACCTCAGCGGCCAAGGCACCTGCACGGTAGGCGGCATCGAAGATCCCGACGAGGCGGACGATGACGCGCGTGCCGGGGACGGTGGTGCGCTCCCCCGGCGCCTGATACCCGGGCACTGGGCTGCCAAAGAGCAAGGCGTAGCTGGCGGGTTCGCGGACGGCCCATGACCGGACGGCATTGCCAAGGGCCCTGAACTGCCCGGAGAAGTCATCCTCCGGGACGGCATCTACCGCAGCATCCACTGCGTCACCGAGCTCGTTGTACGCATCGATGAGCAGGAGAGTGAGAAGCTCGTCGCGGTTCTCGACGTAGCGATACACGGCCGAAGATACGACGCCTAGATCCCGCGCAACGGCGCGCAGGGAAAGAGCCGCTGCGCCATGAAGCGCCAGATGCTCGCGACCCAGGCGGATGATGTCAGCGATGGTCTGCGTGCGCGCCCGTTCCCGCGGGGTCGGGGGCTTCGCCTTGGTCTTGGCTTGGGTCTTGGCTGCGTTGGATTCAGCTGACGTCATGTTCTTAGCATGCCACAACAGAGAGCGCTGCAAACAAACAAGAGCACCGCTCTTGACTTTAATTCATTCGACGGGCATTCTGACTTCAGAGAGCACTGCTCTTGTTTTGAAAGTTCCCACCGAACCGAGAGAAGGCACAGCATGTACGTCGTTACAGGAGCAGGACCCGTCGGTTACACAATTGCCGAACAACTGGCCGAGCAAGGTCACCAAGTACGCGTTTTGACGCGCTCCGGCAGCGGCCCGGAGAACCCCCTGGTGGAGCGGATGCGGGTAGATGTCTCCGATCCCCTACGGCTCGCCGAAGCGATGGCAGGTGCCACAGCGGTCTTCCACTGCATCCACGGCTCGGCCTACCGGGCAGCATCATGGGCCGCAGAACTCCCCCGGGCCGAGCAAGTGGTGATGGACGCCGCGGCAGCCGCGGGCGCCGTCGTCGTCTTCCCCGAAAGTCTCTACTCGTACAGTGAACCTGACCGGGTCATGACCGAAGCAGGTCCCCGGACAGCCACCGGCGGGAAGCGCGGCATCCGGACCGCGCTGCTCGCAGCACGGCAGGCGCATGCGGCCAACACCGTCAGCGTTGTTGCCGGCGACTTCTTTGGGCCCCGCGTGAAGATGGCACATGCCGGGGAGCGCATGGTGACGCCCATCCTGGCCGGCAAGGCAGTGCAATTCATCGGGTCAACAAACCAGCCACACTCCTTCACGTACGTCCCGGACCTGGCCGCCGCCATGATCGCAGCAGCACAGCAACCCGAACTATGGAACACCGTGCTGCATGCTCCTACCGGCCCGGCCGTCACACAGCGGGACATGGCCTTAGCCCACGCGGAGGCCGCCGGCGCTGCTGCACCCAAGGTGAGCGCCGTGCCCGGATGGGTGTTGCGAGTGGCGGGCATTTTCTCCACCGATATGCGCGAGCTGGCCGAACTGCTATACCAGTTTGAGCGCCCGTTCGTGATGGATTCCTCGCAGAGCCAGAAGCTCCTGGGCCTCGAGCCGACTCCCTTGGCGGAAGCTGCTGAAGCAACCATGACGTGGTGGCGCAGCGCCGTCCCACAGAACACGTAGGTGCGGAAGGCTAGAGGCCGTCGTCGTAATTCCAGTGCTCCTGCCAGCGCCAATCGATGGGTTCGCTGAGGCGCTGGTAGCGGATGTCGGTGGACAGGCGCATGGTGCCGTTGGGGTCGGTGTTGTCCAGGGCCGCGTGGACAACATGCGCCGAGTGGACCACCACGTCACCAACCTCGTAATCGGTCACGAGCCACCGGGCGTCGCGCTCGTCCGCCAACCCGGGGAGATCCGCAGTGATGGAAGCGGCAGGCACCTTCAGCGTTCCCTCACGTTCCTGGGCCATCACCCAGTGGTGGCTGCCCTCAAGGTACGCCAGGCCGCCCCGCTCGCGAGGGCAATCACCCAACGGAATCCACATGGAGAGCACACGATCGCTGCCTTCGCGGAGATAAACCAGATCGTAGTGAGCCTGGGTGGCCGTTCCAATACCGTTGTCACCGGGCTTGGTATGGCGGATGATTTTCCGCCGGTGCAGATGGACGTCATCTTCGAGGAACCAGGCGAACCAGTCGGCAATCCCCTCTGCAGTGCACAGTGCTTGATACTCCGGCCCGGGAACAATGTGGTCGAACAGGCCCCGGCGCAACGCAGCACGATCCACGTCACCGGGCGCCGCAATTCCCTCGCGAGGGTCAGTCCCATCCGCGTACACGTTGGCTCCGCTCAACGAGTCAAAGTAGAACTCCCTGAAATCCAGCAACTGTTCCGGGTCCAACTGACCCTTCAAGTAGAGGTACCCGTCCCTGCGGAGCCTGGCCCACAGCGCTTCACGGTCCAATCGATCGGAAGGGGGCACCGGTTCCAGCTCGGCGAGGCGGGATTCCGATTCATCCAGGACGTAGCCATTCGAAGTCAACATAGTCCCCACCTTGTCAGTGGTGGGCGGCCACGTGAATGGACTCCGATTCCTGAAAACTTGGACTTTTGTGCGGCTTCTCTTGCGGCTTGTCTTGCGCCCCTGGCCGGGGCAGCATAGGCCCATGGACGATTGGTCTACATACCGGCATCCGGCGTCTCCCCTAAGGGATCTTGGCCTGGCATGCCTGGGTGCCGGTGAGCAAAGTGGGATGTTGCCGTCCTTTGCCGGACGAACCCTCAGCAGCCACGCCATAGTGCTGGTGAGCGAAGGATCCGGACATTTCACTGTGGGCGGCAGGCGTTTCACGGTCCGGGCTCCTGCGATCATTCGGCTCTTTCCAGGGGTAAGCCACGGGTACGGACCAGGGCCGATGGGATGGAAAGAGCATTGGCTGTTGTTTACCGGACCTACGGCAAGAGCGCTTGAGGAGTTAGGGTGCTTCGTGAGGAGCCAGCCTCTTGTGCAGCTTGATGGCTCCTCGGAGATCGGCCTGGAGGAGTCTCTTGGACTTTTTGTGGCCCTTCGCGAAGCTCTCCTAACAGGTGGACCGCAAGGAGATCTGGACGCTTCCGTTCTCTGCCAGCGGGTACTGATCCAGACGGGCACGCAGCCCAGTCCTGGTGCCATCGACGCCCGTGAAAAAGACACCAGGCTACTCTCCGCACTTCGCGAAGCGGCAAACCTACCGTTGACGTTGTCCCAGTTGGCCGCCTCGCTCAAGGTCCCGGTTCCTGAACTCCGGCATGCGGTGCAGAGCGCTACCGGTGTTGGCCCCAAGGAGCTCATCATTCAACTCCGGATGCAGCGCGCCCAGTCGCTGCTGGCTGACACGGACCTTCCGGTTCAAAGGATCGCGTCCCTCACCGGCTATGACGATCCCGCTTACTTCAGCCGGCTCTTCACCAAGAAGACCCGCTCCTCGCCAAGCCAGTTCCGCCGGGAACACCAGCGTGCAGAGCGGGCGGAGCAGCACACGTGGGATGTCTGAAAATGTTCGAATCATGGATTTTCTGAGGGTCCACTGAAACGCTGGGTGGAGTGCACAGGACGTCTCCGGAGCGTCCCCCAACAGCACGAATACCACTCTTGGAAACACCCCACGGGACACTCAATGAGGAGACCTTCCATGTCCACTTTCGCCATCAATCGTCGTCAATTGCTGCAGACCGGGGGCATCGGCGGACTCGCCGTAGCACTGTCGGCAATGTCCTCCGGCACCGCCCAAGCTGCGCCAGCCAGGACGACCACAGGCGCCCCGCAGATCACCGACCTCGGACCCGCCGTCGTTCAGTTTTCCCTCATGAGTTCGCTGCTGGTGGGCGACACCGTCTACATCGGGTCCCGCAACCTGAACCCCGTACGGGTCATTGGATACCACCTCCCTACAGGCACCATCACGTCACGGACAGACCTCGGCTCGGGGTACAGCATCCAGGCTCTGGCCGCCGACTCCACCGGCCGGTATCTGTACGCAGGTGTGCTGCGCGATGGAATCGACGGGAAGCCGAACCTTTATCGCTGGGACCTCAGCACGCCAACCCAACCGGCCGTTGGTGTGGGCGAGACCGGAGACCGCGACATCCGGGCCCTGGCCGTGGCCCCTGACGGAAAGGTCTACGTTGCCGGCGGAGGGCTAACCACCAATGCACCCTCCTTGTGGGAATACGATCCCGCCACGAATGCCATGACCAGCTGGGGCATACCGGACCCCGGAGCCACCATTGCCCAAGCTGTGGCCGCCACTGCCAGCCACGTGTATTTCGGCACGGGCAGCACGCTGGGAGGCGGCAACGGATCAAGTCCCGGCCGCCTGTTCGCCTTCGATCGGACCACCAGGACGTCCACCAACATCCTCCCGGCAGAAGTAGCAACCGGCGTCTCGGTCACTTCCCTCAGCGTCCTGAACGGGCAGCTCGGAGTGGGGGTCAAGGGCCCCGGTAAGTCCGTGCTGATCAACCTTGCCAACCACGCCCAGTACACCATCATCCCCAAGACCGGTGTGATGTTCAGGCAGCTGGGCAACGACGTCTTCTTCGTCAAGGAACCGGGCGTCTGGTCCTACAACATGGTCACCAAGAAGATCACCCAAATCCTCACGGAGGATGTGGGCGCCATGTGGGGCCTGGATGTCTACGGCAGCAAGGCGCTCACAGTGTCTTCCTATGACGTTATTGAGATCGATCCCGTGGCGAAGACCGCCGTCAAGCATGACCTCCAACAAGCCGGGGCTCCGGGCGGACCCCAGCTATGCATGGGCCTCGCAGCCGGAGCGGGCCACGTCTACGTAGGCGGCACCGGAACCATTGCCCGGCACCAACTGGCCACGGACCAGGTGTCCTATCTCCGGGCAACAGGCGAGGCCAAGGACGCTGTGGTCGTAGGCGGTGTCCTCTACACGGGCCAGTACAACTCGCGAGGAATCTACGCCTACGATCCCGCCACCGGGCAACTGCCCTACCAAGTGGCCGCGTTGCCCGCCGGGCAGAACCGCCCCTTGGATGTCTGCTGGGACGCAGTCAACGGGCTGGTCATTGCCGGAGCCCAGAACGACACAGGAGGTGGCGGCTGCTTCGCCGCCTACAAGCCTTCCACCACGCAGGCCATCACCAAGGTCAACCCGATCGATGCCCTCCAAATGGTCCGTGCCGTGGCTACCAAGGACGGAGTCGCTTACCTGGGTGGCGACAACATCTACGCCACCGGTCCCCGCAGCACCGTGGTGGCGTGGGACCCCGTGGCAAACCAGGAGTTGTGGCGTCTGGATCCGGGGCAGCCGCAGGGCATTGCGGCGATGGCGATCCATGGCAAATTCCTTTACGGCATGTCCCGCAAGGCTGCCGGTCTGTTCGTGATCGATCTGGATACCCGGCAGGTGGTTCATCGGGGTGACCTGAGCGCGGTGTGCACGGACTTCGGAGCTCTTCAGGTCAGCCGCGGGATTGTCTACGGCGTCTCCGACACCACGGTGTTCCGCATAGATCCGATCACTTTCGCCGTCTCTGTTGTTGTGGCTGACATCAACGGCGGCTGGTACAGCGGACCACACATCACGGCGGATGAGGACGGCTTGCTGTATACGCTGCGCGGCCCGAACCTTGTCCGGATTGACGATCAGCAGGCCATGCAAACCATGCGGCGTTAGCCCCAGGTCAGTAGCAGTAGATGCCGTTCCGAACCCTCAAAACGGCATCTACTGCTACCCAGTTGGGCTTGCTGTGAACAAGCCACCCAGCACCGAGCACGCAGCACCTCGGGCCAGCGCTACAGGATCGGCAACGGCTGCATCAAATGACGGAGGCGGGGTGTTCGCGTGGAGGTACTGACCCAAAAACGCGCGCTTGGTCTGCTCGGCAAACGTTCCCAGATTAGCTTCGGGGGCGAAACCCACCACCACCTGCTCGGGCCCGAGGACCTTGGCGGCGTTCGCCATGCCAATCCCCAGATGCAAGGCGGCGTCGGCGATCAGGCCGGAATCGACGTCGGGGTCTATTTGCCGGTTCTGGCCGTTCCGCTCCAGTTCCTGCTGCATGCCCCACAGGCTGCCGCGGGTTTCACAGCAATCTTCGGCTCCGCAGTGGCAGGGCCTGGCCGGTCCGGGTCCGGTGATCGCACGCGAATGGGCGAAGCCGCCCGCCGCGCCGTTGAAGCCGCGCTGGATGCGGCCTTCAATCACGACGGCGGCCCCCAAGCTGGTGCCGACGCTGAAGATGAGCATTTCGCGACCCTTGAAAACGTCGTCGAACAGCAGACCGCGTGCGTAGGCGTTGACGAAACTGTCCACAACTACGGCTTGGCCCACAGCCTCTTCAAGAAGCATTTGGAATGTGATGTCAGTCCAGCCCATCGCCCCGCTATGCCGCACCAGACCGCCGGCCTGATCCACCACGCCGGAAACGGCTGCGCCCACCCCGATCAGCCTGGACTCCATCTGGCCGGCCGCAGATCGAACAGCCCGGGCAGCGGCCGCTGCCGCCTCGCCAGGCCCGGTGGACGCCAACGGCTCGCTGTGCGTTGCTACCACGTCACCGCGCAAATCAACCACGACGGCGTGTGCCTCCGTGGCGGAAAGCCTCACCCCAGCCGCGAAGACGCCTTCGCGCCCCAGCTCAAGAAGACGCGCCGGACGTCCACCCGTGCTGGGCGCAATCTCGGTTTCCACCAGCAGCCCGGAGTGGACCAGCTTGCCGGTGATCCCTGTGACGCTGGCTGCGCTCAATCCGGTTTGGACCGTGATTTTGGCGCGGGAGACCGGTGCCTGAGTGCGGACGACGTCCAGCACCAGTGCCTCGTTGATCTCGCGGATCAGGGCCTTGCTGCCTGCGCGTGGCTTCATAGCTGGTGGCTCCTGTTGTTGCGTCGCAAGGGATCTCCCCCATTCTGGCATCCGCGGTCCGGATGTCTTCACACTGTCCATTGTACTTACTTTAGTCATTGACAAAAGATATTGAAACTGGCAATCTCGGTCCCATGAACATCAACAAAGGCGTTGCATCACCCTCCTCGCCCCCTACAGCACTCCGGCTGCGGATCCTGCTGAGCATCCCGGACGCCGAACGGGCAGCGTTCATCACTCCCGAAACCCGCACTGCCCTCAGCGAGCTGGGCGACATCACTGAAATCGCCCCCGCCGAACTCCAGTCCTTGGATGCTTTCGCGGCCGCTGCCCCAGATAAGGATGTGTTCATCACCGCCTGGGGCTTCCCCCGTCTCGACGCCGAGCACTTGGCAGCGGCGCCGAACCTCAAATGCGTCGTCCATGCAGCGTCTTCGCTGCACGCCCTGGTCAGCGACGCCTTCTGGGCCAGCGGCATCCCCATCTCCCAAGCGGGCGCAGCCATGGCACCGGCCGTCGCGGAACTATCACTGACGTTCACGCTGAATCTGCTGCGCCGTGTGCACCTGCTCGATCACAGCCTCCGGACCGGTGCCACTTGGGACGACGCCCGCAATGTCAACAGGGCCCGCGAAATCTCTGGCGCCCGCATCGGCATAGTTGGAGCGTCCAGGACAGGACGCCGCTACATCGACGCCTGCCAGGCACTCGGCGCCAAGGTGTCCGTCTACGACCCCTACATTCCCGCGGGAGATCCTCTCGCGGCCCACTCAGCAAGCCTGCACGATCTGATGGCTGGCAGCGATGTGGTGGCTATCCATGCTCCGGCCACCCCGGAAACCGAGGGTCTCATCGGCGCTGCCGAACTTGCCCTGCTTCCGGATGGGGCCGCATTGGTGAACACTGCCCGCTCCACCATCGTGGACATGGAAGCCCTCTACAAAGAGGTCCACTCGGGCCGGATTGATGCAGCGCTGGACGTCTTCAACCAAGAGCCCCTGCCCACGGACAACCCCTGGCGTTCGCTGCCAAACGTGCTCCTCACGCCCCACCTCGGAGGGGCCACCGTGGACTCCCGACGCCGGGCCGGCGGCATTGTGGTTGACGAACTCCGCCGCTACATCAGCGGCGAACCCCTGGAACACGCCCTCACCCGCACCGACCTCGAACGAATGGGCTGAAAATGCGCAACATTCTCCTGATCCATTGCCACGATCTGGGCCGCTTCCTGGGCACCTATGGAGTGGAGACCGTCTCCACACCCAACCTGGACGCCCTGGCCGATGAATCCACCCTCTTCGAACAGGCCTTCGCAACGGCCCCGCACTGCAGCCCTGCCCGCGCCTCACTGTTCACCGGGACGTATCCGCAGAGCAACGGCGTCCTGGGCCTCACCCACGAGCCGTTTGGCTGGGACCTGAACGAGCCCTCCCAGCACATCGCCTACAGGTTGAAGTCGGCCGGCTATCAGACCGAGCTGGTTGGTGTGCACCATGAATCCCGGGTTCTGGCCGACGACGTGGTGGCCAGCAGGCTTGGTTTCGACCGCGCCCGTACGGGAGGTGCGCGGGACGTCGTCGTGCATCGCGCCACTGACGCACTGCGGCGGATGTCCGGCAGCGACCGTCCCTTTTACCTGCAGGTGGGCTTCACGGAGCCGCACCGCGTGCCGTCCGAACGGGACCGCCCAGGCGTCATGGGGTTCCTGGCCGACGGCGTGAACCCGGACGTCTCCCGGGGGCACACAGTCCCGGCTCATCTGGTTGACAACGACGGCGCCCGCGAGGAAATCGCCGAACTGCAGGGCGCTGTGAAGCACATGGACGAAGGTGTGGGCAGCATTCTCGCGGAACTCGATTCGTTGGGCCTCCGAGACCAGACACTGGTGCTGTTCACCACCGATCACGGCCTTGCGCTGCCCCGCGCCAAATGCACCCTGTACGACGCCGGACTGGGCGTTGCGCTGATGCTTCGCCACCCCGGCAACGCGGCATGGTCCGGGAGACGCGTGACGGACATCGTCAGCCACGTGGACGTCCTGCCCACCTTGCTGGAGCTTGCCGGACTGCCCCTCCCGGAAGGCCTCGCCGGTGCCAGCCTGCGTCCGGCCGTCGAAGCAGGCGAGGCTCCGCGAAGCCACTGTTTCAGCCAGTTGAGTTACCACACGTATTACGACCCCAAACGATCAGTGCGGACATCCACGCGCAAGCTGATCGTCAACTTCTCCAACGCACCACGCGCCATGGATCCCACCCAATCCTGGATTCACCGCAGCCTGCCGGCAGACCTTGGCGGCCCAACCATCGGCACCAGTCCGGCCCTGGAACTCTACGACCTCACCGTGGATCCAGAGGAACTGGACAACATCGCCGGCCACCCGGAGCAGTCGGAAATCCTCAGGGATCTATCCGCCACCCTCTTCGACTGGATGCGGGAATGCGGCGATCCCCTCCTTACCGCCCCCGTAGCAGCCAGCCGCCACAAGCTCGCCCTCGACGCGATCCACGAAGCCACCCTCACCCGAAAGTAGTCACCATGTTTACTCGAAAAATGCGCACCACCACTTTGGCCACAGCCGTCGTCGTTACCGCGGCTTTGACGCTCACCGCTTGCGGTTCGGCCGGTTCGTCAACGTCCGACGGCGGCCAGGCCACCGGCAAGGTGACGCTCTGGATGTACCCCGTCATCAAGGACGAGACCGCCAGCAAGAAGTTCTGGCAGGACACTGAGGCAAGCTTCGAGACGGCCAACCCCGGAATCGACCTGACCATCGAGCTCCAGACGTTCGACAAGCGGGACGCCCAGATCTCGGCGGCACTTGCCGCAGGCTCGGGACCCGACGTCGTACTTATTACGCCAGACCAAGCAGCCACGTACCGTAACGTCCGCGGGCTCCTGCCAGTAGATAAGGCTGTTGAGCAGGACAAGGACAGCTTCTACCCCGGCACGCTGGAGGCCGCGACGTTCGACGACGAAGTATTTGGCGTTCCGCTGTTCCAGAACATCAACACCACCGCTTACAACACCAAGATCTTCGCGGACGCAGGAGTGCCGCTGCCCAAGACCTGGGATGACCTGCGCAGCGCGGCGCCGGTTCTGGCGAAGAAGGGCGTCGCCGTGATGGACTACGCCGGAAGCCCCGAGCAGACGCTCAACCTGTCCTTCTATCCGCTGCTGTGGCAGGCCGGCGGAACGGTTTTCACCGATGATGCCAAGGACATCGCGTTCGATTCCGAGGCCGGTGTTTCGGCACTCCAGTTGCTGATCGACTTGAAGAAGCTCGGCGGGCTACCCGCGGACGCGACCACCGATGGCCCCAAGGTTGAAGGTGCTCCGATCGCCACCGGCAAGGCCGCGATGCGGGCCACCACGTCGTTGCCGGAATTGAAGCAGATGCGCGCCGCACTCGGAGCCGAAAACGTTGCACTGGGCGCTCCGTTGCAGGGCAAGGTCCAGGCGACCTACGGCAACCCTGGTTTGCTGGCACTGACCTCCATCAACAAGAAGGAAAACCGGGAAGCCGCCTACAAGGTGATGAGCTACTTGAGCTCGGCCGAGTCCCAGAAGGCCCTCAATGCCGCCGCGGGAAACCTCCCCACCCGGACCGACGCCGCGGCATTGGGCACGGACCCGGACTCCCTGGCCATGGCAGAAGCTTTGAAGACCGCCAACCCCGGCGAATCGTCACCTGTTGCACGCCAAGTCATGGGTGCCCTCGCGCCCAACATCCAGGCCGCCCTCCGCGGTGATGTCACCGCCAAGGAAGCCCTTGACCGTGCAGCCACGGAAGCCCGCGGCATCCTGCAGCGCTCGGCATCCTAAGCCCGGCCCCACCACCGATTGGTCACCCCATGTCCATAAACACCCGTACCAGAAACCCGCTGGCCGGCCGACATCCCGAGTTGACGGCCCCCCAGTTCAAACCCTTCGGGGCCAAGAAAGCCCGTAGCGGCGAGGCGCTGGCCGGCATCCTGTTCGTCCTTCCCACGCTGATCATTTTTGGCCTCTTCAAATTCCTCCCCATCTTTGGGGCCGGAGCCATGAGCCTGACCGAGTACAGCCTCAACGGTGACTTCGAATTCCTGGGCGCAGATAATTACGTGCGCCTGGCCGAGGACCCCAACTTCTGGCAAAGCCTGCGCGTGACATTCCTGTACGTGGCGATCTTTGTTCCGTTCATCATCGCCGTGTCACTGGCCGGGGCCGTCCTCCTGGACAAACTGGTCCGGTTCACGGGCACCTTCCGGGCGCTGCTGTTCATTCCGTACCTCAGCTCGTTCGTGATGGCCGGGATCATTTGGACCTGGATCTTCTCCACAGACGGTCCGCTCAATGCTGCACTGGGCAGCCTGGGCATGGGGCCCATTCCCTTCACGTCAGGCCCTCAACTGCTGGTCCTCTTGTCCCTGGCCGTGGTGTCAGTGTGGAAAGGCTTCGGCTACTCCATGTTGATCTTCCTGGCCGGCCTCAAAGCCCAGCCCGCTGAAGTCCATGAAGCCGCCCGCATTGACGGGGCCGGTGCGTGGAAATCGTTCTGGTACGTGACGTTGCCGCTACTGAAACCCGTGGTGTTCTTCGTCCTGGTCATCGAGACGATCGTGGGGTTCCAGGTCTTCGACACCATCTACGTGATGACCGGAGGCGGACCCGCCCGGGCCAGCCACAGCCTCATCTACTTCCTGTTCGATGAAGGCTTCAAGTTCTTCGACTTCGGCTACGCATCGGCCATCGGCGTGGTGCTGTTCGTCATTGTGCTCATCCTCTCGCTCATCCAGCAGCGCTTCTTCGAAGGTAAGGACTCCAAGTGACTGCCACCGTTTCAACTCCAGCTGGACGTCACCCCGCCGGACGTCCCGCCCAAGGCCCCGCCGGGCACAGCCCAAGGCGCAATACCGAGAAGCGCCGCCAGCGCACCCTGACGTGGGTGTTGGCAGTAATCTCGCTCTTCACTGTTGCACCCCTCATTGCCGTGGCAGTGCTGGCGCTCTCCCCCGCCGACGCCCCCACCCTGCCGTACGCGCTGCCGTCGTCGCTGACATTGGACAACATTGTCCGCATCTTCAACGTGGGCGAGTTCCCACTCTGGCTCTGGAACTCGTTCCTGTACTCGGCTGTGTCCGTGGTGGTTGTGTTGCTCACGGCATCCATGGCCGCCTACGCACTGGCCCGCAAGAGGTTCCCGGGACGCAACGCGCTGCTGTGGGCCATCATCGCCACCATGATGGTGCCCGTCCAAGCCACCCTGATCCCCACGTTCATCCTTATCTCCAAAATGGGCGGGGTGAACACCCTCTGGGGGCTGATCCTGCCCACGCTGGCCAACGCCCAGGCGATCTTCCTCATCCGGCAGTTCGTTCGGGACATGCCCGAGGAACTCTTCGATGCCGCCCGCATCGACGGTGCCGGCGAGTGGCGGACGTTCTGGCAGATCGTCCTCCCCTTGATCCGCCCCGTCCTGGCAACACTCGCAATCTTCGTCTTCCTGTGGCACTGGAATGATCTCCTGTGGCCCTTGGTGGTGGGCCAGTCGGACGCAGCCAGGACGCTCACGGTGGGCTTGGCAACGTTGAACACCGAGACCGCCTCCACGTCCAACGTCATGGCAGCCACTCTGGTCAGCTTCATACCGTGCCTGGTGATCTTCGCCCTCCTGCAAAAGCACATCGTCGCCAGCATCACGCACAGCGGGGTCAAGGGATGACGTCTGCCGAGCCCATCCGCTTTGGGCTCATCGGTGTCGACTCCCCGCACGCGCCCTCCTTTACGCGCCTCTTCGGCAACGGTGTGGACGGGGCGGTCCCCGGCGGCACGGTGACGCACGCTTGGAAGGGGGAACCGGCGTCGGACTTTCCGCTGAGCCTCCGCGTCGACGCCTTCGCGGACGAGGTCTGCAGACTTGGGGTCACCCTGTGCGACTCCCCGGAAGCCGTGGCCGAGGCATGCGATGCGCTCTTGATCGTGGCCTCGGATGCACGGACCCACCCGGAGTACTTCAGGCGGGTTGCCCGGTACGGAAAGCCCATTTACGTCGACACCCGTTTTGCGCCGTCCCTAGCTGAAGCGCGGAGCATGCTGGCTTTGGCCGAGGCCTCGGGTTCGTTGGTCCTGGCGGGTTCGCCGAAGCGCTTTGCGCGCGAATTCCGAGCGGCTCTTGGGGCTGCCGACGCGCACCGGGTATCGCTCACTGGACCGCTACCCACTCAGCCTGGCCATCCCGGCTTCTCGTGGTACGGGGTGCATTTGGTGGACCTCGCCGTCGCGTCGCTGGGTTCGGTCGCCACCCGCTCCGGAAAAGTGACGGTCGACGCCGGGCGGCCAGGACCTGCTGCAGGCCAGGTTGCCGTGACGGTCGACTGGGGCGACGGCCGGGTGGCGATCATGAGCGGCGAAGCTGAATGGAACCCGTACACCCGGGGCCGGATTGAAACCACCGAGGGTCTGGCCACTTTCTCGATCGAAGCCGGGCCCCCGATGCTGGTGGGCCTCCTTGAGGACATTGTGGAATCGTGCCGCAGCGGCAGGCCCAATGTGCCGCTGCCCGAAATCCTCAGCATCGTGGCCATCGTGGAAGCAAGCAACAAGAGCCTCGAAACGGGAGTCCCCGTGACAGTAGGCAGCTAGTTACGCACCCAAAAGTTAGGAAACCCATGGCAGAAATCATCATTGTCCGCGACCAGGCCGAGGCCGGCTCCCTCGCCGCTTCCATCATCATTGGAAAGGTCAGTTCGAACCCCACTACCGTGCTGGGCCTGGCGACGGGCTCCACCCCACTCTCCACTTATGCAGCGCTGGCGCGGGCCGTCCGTGACCATCGGATCGATGTTTCCGGCGTACGTGGCTTTGCCCTGGACGAGTACCTCGGGGTTCCTCCGCAGCACCCGGAAAGCTACCGCTCGGTCATCACCCGGGAAGTGGTTGAGCCGTTGGGATTGAATCCGGATCAGGTTTTCACCCCGCGCGGAACTGGCGCAGACATTGGCCAGGCCGGGGCAGAGTACGAAGCCTTGATTGCCGAGGCCGGTGGCGTCGACCTGCAGATTTTGGGCATCGGTTCCAACGGACACATCGCCTTCAACGAACCGGGCTCGTCGTTGGCTTCACCCACCCGAATCAAGGCCTTGACGGAGCAAACCCGCAGGGACAACGCCCGATTCTTCGGAAACCCTGACGAGGTTCCAACGCATTGCATCACCCAAGGCCTGGGGACCATCCTCCGTGCCAGGCACTTGGTCCTCCTGGCCTTTGGGGCGAACAAGGCCCATGCCGTTGCTGCAGCGTTGGAAGGACCTGTCTCCTCGGCCGTGCCTGGCTCGGTGGTTCAGCAGCATCCCCACGCCACGGTCATCATCGATGAAGAGGCCGCGTCCATGGTGGCGCACGCCGAGTATTACCGGCATGCCTGGCGATCGGCGCAAGAGCTGAATGCAGTAGGTTTTTAGCGGGGGCAAACGCACCCCGTATTCCAAAAAGGGGACCGTACATGGGGCAAGACACTCACACTTCAGGCTGGAAAGCATTCTGGAACCAGGGCGGGTGGTGGCGGTCCATTCTTTTGGTGGTGGTCTACATGGCCTTCTACTTGGGCGCCGGCCTGCTGATCGGTTCGATCGCGGGAGACCAGATCGTGGCCGAGGACATCTTCCGCACGCCTCAGAGTGTGTTCTTCGGTATCACGTTCCCGCTGATTGTTGGCAGCGTGGTACTGCTGGCTTTCCTGTCCTCCACAGGCTGGCTCAGGCCACTCTTCGCGCCGCAGCCCATCAAGGGGAAGTGGTGGATGTGGGTGGCTCCGTTCTTCTTGGTGGTTGCTATTGTCCTTCGATTCCTGGGCATCGATTACGGCAGTTATGAAGCCTCGGTGGTGGTGGTCACCATCCTCACTGGCTTGTTGATCGGCTTCGCCGAAGAGGTGCTGACGCGTGGAATCGTAGTGAAAATGCTGCGGGACTCAGGGAAGTCCGAGTGGGTCGTCATGGTTCTTTCTTCGCTGATCTTTGCCCTCCTGCACGCAGCCAACGCCCTTTCCGGGCAACCGATCGTCACAGTCCTGGTGACTGTCGGGTTCACCTTCGGGTTCGGGATCTGCATGTACCTGACCCTGCGCGTCACCGGCAACCTGATCTGGCCGATCATCCTTCACGCACTGTACGATCCCACCCTGTTCCTCGCCACAGGTGGGATTGACCAGGCAGCCGCCGGTCCGCAGAGCACCTTCCTGTTGCTTGCCGGACCGGCCAACATGATTTACATCCTGATCGCTTTGGTCGCGTTGATTGTGGTTCGAGGAAGGGTGCAGCGCGCGCGTTTGTCCGAACCTGTCTTGAGCTAGTTCCACATAACAGAAGCGTTCGACGGCTGGTTGCCACCCGCCGTCGAACGCTTCCTTTGCGCTTGCAGTACTTGGTGCGCTGTTACGCCTGGCTGATGTCGATCCCTGTCACCGGAGCGCCCGCTTTCTCGTAGACAAGCGCAACGGCGCCTTTCGAGAAGCCCTGCGGTGGCTGCGCCAAGCGAAAGGCTGCGGGCACGCCGGCTCCGTCGGGGAACAGGCGCTTACCCGAGCCAAACGTCAGTGGGTAGAGGTAGAGGTTCAGCCTGTCCACGAGGTCGGCTTCGAGCAATGACCTGGCGAGGTCGCCGCTGCCGATCACGTGGATGTCCTGGAATCTCTCCCTCAGTGCGGCCACCTCCGCCACCTCGGCCAACGCTGTGGTTCCTTCCCATCCCGGGTCTGTCAGGGTCCTCGACACCACGAACTTTGGCAAGGCGTTGAACGTATCGGCAATGTGGTCACTCTGGTTGGGCCAGAACCCGGCGAAGATGTCATAGGTCCTGCGGCCCAGCAGCAGCGCGTCCATCCGGTCGATTCCCGCGACGATCGCCTCGCCGCTCTCCTGGTCCGAGTACGCCGCCTGCCATCCTCCGAACTCGAAGCCGCCCGAGGTGTCCTCGTCGGGACCACCTGGCGCCTGATACACGCCGTCGAGGGTGATGAAAAGGTCAACGGAGAGAATTCCCATGGTGTGTTCCTTTGGTGAGTGTCCGGGCATGCTCTTGGATGCGCGCCATCCTAGTCCGGCCACGGTGCTGGCGGGAGGGTCGCGCGGTACTCCGGGTGGGGCTATTCTGGCGCGCATGGCCCAGGCAAGCTCACCAGCACGTGCGTGGATCGGGACGGTTCTCTTCTTGTTCCTGGCACCCGGCGTCGTCGCGGGATTTGTTCCGTGGCTCATCTCCGGCTGGCGTTGGTTTGACTGGGGCTCAGCGTGGATTGTGATGTTCTTTGCGTGGAGCGCCATCGCTGCTGGGGTGGCCTTCCTCCTACACGCTTTCGCGTTGTTTGCTCTGCACCACGGAACGCCCGCTCCTGTGGCTCCCACTGAAACGCTGGTGGTGACGGGCGCCTACCGCTTTGTACGCAATCCGATGTACCTCGCGGTGCTGAGCATCATTCTGGGCCAGGCGCTGCTATTCGGAAGTTGGCGGCTGGTGATCTATGCAGTGATTGTCCTCGCCGCGGTGTTCGCGTTTGTGAAGGGCTACGAGGAACCAACCCTCACCGAGACCTACGGCGAGCAATACCTGAACTACCAACGCAATGTCCCGGGGTGGTGGCCGCGGTTCACGCCGTGGCGGGGGTAATCGCACTCGTTGCCGTACCGCCTAAGTGGGCTCGGCCTGTCCCTCGTCAGGTTCTGCCCATTCGAGCGCAGCGACCAGGTGCCCTTCGTTGGGCAGGGCTTGCTGTTCGGAGGCCGGGAGCTTGTCGTATGTATAGGCGGCGACTGCCATGGGTGAGGTTGACCGCCCGAGGCTGTACCTGACGCTGCGGTCGTTCTTAGTGCCGCAGATCAGGATGCCAATCGTTTCGTTGTGATGCTCCCGGCGAAGCATGTCATCCACAAGGGCAACGTAAAAGTTCAGCTTGCCGGCGTACTCAGGCTGGAACTTTCCTGTCTTGAGCTCGATAACCAACGTGGTGTAAGAAGGGCGTTGCCGTGCCACCGAGTGTTCCGTCAATGCCCTCTCAGTCTTGGCTATCAGAGTCAGCTACAGTTCCCTGCTCAAGCGCGGCGGTAATTGCTTCAGGAGACGGCAAAGCTGCCCTTTCTTCCGGAGGAAGGGAATCGTAAGTGTATGAACTCACGGCGACTGGCTGGGATGACCCGTCCAGTGCGTACCGCACTGTCGGCTCATGCTTGGAGCCGCAAACCAGAATTCCAACCGTGGGAGCCATTCCTGGGAACTTCACCAAGTCGTTGACCGCAGCCACGTAGAAATTCAACTGCCCAAGATGTTCGGGCCTGAATTTGCCTGACTTCAGCTCCACGACCACAAAGCGGTTGGTGGGCACGTGAACTAGGAGAAGGTCGATGTAAAAGTCCTCGCCATGGGCATCGAGATGGAACTGCCGACCATAAAAGGCAAAACCCCTGCCGAACTCGGCGAGCGTCTGAGACATCCGCTGGGTCATCGCCTCCTCCATGGCCAGCTCCTCGACTTCCTTGGTCAGTCCCAGGAAATCGAAGACCAATGGATCCTTGACAACACTGCGCGCCAGAGCCGCTCCATCTTCGGAAAGCCGTTCTTTAAGGTTGTTCGGCGCTGCACCGGCTCTGCGGTGTAGTCCAGTCGTGATCTGGTGCTCGAGGACTTCAAGCCTCCAGTTGAGCTCGCGTGCTTGTTCCGCATACCAGTTGCGGATCGCCGAGTCCTTCAGTTTGAGCAGTTCAATGATGTGGCCCCAAGGCAGTCCGCCAACCCGTGCCCGGTCGGTAGGGTCAGACAGGTTCCAAGCCGCTGCAAACGCTCGCATGTAAAAGAGATTGGAACGAGAGAAGCCGCGCATGTGAGGAAAGGCGGCTTTGAGGTCCACTGCCAGCCGCTGCAAAATCTTGGTACCCCACGGCTGAGCTGCCTGCCGTTCCAGGATCGTCGAGCCGATCTCCCAGTACATCTGAACCATGGCGTTGCTCGCGGCCTGCTGCGCGCGACTTTGCACCGAGCTGACGAGCCCCTTCAAGGACACGAGCATACTGGCATATCCGCTGGGCAGTTCAGGTTCAATTTGAGGCACGCCCCTACGTTAGGCGCTGGGTCTGACAGGATACTCCGGGCCGATTGCCCTCGATTAGTCCAAAGGTCTTTGGACTAATCGGAATCACGAACCTGCGCACCGCCATCTTTCCAATAGTCCAAAGAACTTTGGACTATTGGATTCCCCCTACTCCACGTCCTCCCCCGGCACGGTGGACTCCCGGATGATCAGTTTCGGGGCCAGGCTCACGCGGCGGAGGGCCGGCGAAACCGCAGATCCGGTCTTTCCGGCAAGACGTTCCATGCACATGGCGACGGCGGCGTGGCCTACGTCCCGCTTCGGCGGGGCGATGGAGGTCAGGGGCACGGGGGCGAGGTCCGCCACCTCGTCGTCGTAGGCCACGATCGCCAGGTCCTCCGGGACGTCCAGCCCTGATTCCTCGGCGAGGTTAATCAACGTGATGGCTTCCTCGTCCGGGAGCACCAGGGCCGCGTGCGTCTCAGTGCGACGGCAGTCTCTGAGGAATTTCGCGAACTCTTTTTGGTTGTTGCCTGCGCCCACCACTGAACGAACGTATTCCATGATGGGCGCATCAGTTTCGAGCCCCAGCTTGGCTACCATGCGCTCGTGGCTTTCACGGAGCCACGGCGCTGTGGGGCTGGTGGCGATGGCAAGCCCTATCCTGCGGTGGCCCAAGGATGCGAGGTGCTCAAGGGCAAGCTCGGCACCATAGCTGTGATCGGACATCACGGATTCGAACACGCGGCTTGAACGTTCCACGAGCACTACGGGGATTCGCAGCCAGGACAGCAGCTCGAATGTTGGAGATCCGGGTTCAAGGGATCCGGCGGTTGCCAACAGTATCCCGTCCACGGAGTTGGCCACCATGCGTTGGAGCTGCCGGTGCTCGTCCTCCGCGGAGTAGTTGCTGACCCCCAGAATCAGCCGGGCGTTCAATTCCCTGGCGGCTGATTCCGCGCCGCGGATGACCTCCGGAAAGTAGTAGCCCGTGGTCGGGACAATGAGGCCCAGGGTCGCGAGCGGCTGGCGGGATCTCCTGTGAACGGTGTCGCCTGGCCGTTCGGAGGGGACGGGAACGGCGCCGCCGTGGACCCGGCGCAGCAGCCCTTGGGCAGCAAGCTGTGTCAGGTCCCGGCGGATGGTCATGGTGGACAGTCCGGTCTTCTCCGCGAACCCATTGACGGTCAGGGATCCCCGCATTTCAAGCTCGCGCAGAATCTTCTCGTGGCGTTCGCCGCTAAGCATGCCCACCCTCTCCGGAGTCCAGATGTTCAAACAAGCATAGGTGACCGTATGCACGTGCGTTGCGGGGCCCGCTCTGCGCGGTAAATACTCGCCAGAGAGCGCAAAACGGGCCCCGCAACGCCGGGCACCTACCGCCGGGGGTGGTCGTTGATCCGCACGAGGTTCCGGCCCCGCATGGTGTAGAGGTAGCCGTCCTCATCGTTGTTAATGTGCGAGCCGCTGTACCAAGCGCCGTCGATGTCGGCCACCACGGTGGCAACCTCGAAGGTCTTCGGGTCGAAGCGGAAGACGTGGGTGTTGGAAACGCCATACACCGCGCCGCGGTTGGTCACCAGGGCTGCGAAGCCGTAGCTCACCGAGGTGATATCGGCTTGGTGCACGAGCTTGCGCTTGGGAAGGTCTATAACGAACACAGTGCCCTTGCGGGACACACCATAGAGGTACTTTCCCTGCACTGCCAGGGCACTGACTCCGGAATTCTGTCCGGGATCGATCCTCCACAGTTCCTTGCCCTTCACTGGGTCGAAGGCAACCACGGTCCCCGCCCCGCCAACGTCCGGAAGGCCGCCGCCCAAGTAGGCCACGCCGTCGCGGCTTGCAACGGCACGAACCAACTGGGTCTCATCCACCGGGTTCACGAAGAAGCCCTTCTTGCCGGTGCGCGGGTCATAGGTCCACAGCGAACCTCCGCCCTCGGTGTCCGCTTGAGTGACTACCAGGACAAGCTTGTTGCTTTCGTCCCAGCAGACGTCCAGGGGCCGGTTTTGCTCCTTGGGAAAGTCGGCCACCTGCGTGATCGGCTTTCCGTTCCGGGGGTCGTAGCTCCAGATGCCCTGACCGCTGTACTGGCCTGTATAAAGGGCACCATCCACAACGATCGCGTCCTTCGCCTCACCCGGAGCGCTCATGTTCGTGACGTGGCCATCCTTCAGCGAGCGGCGTGCAATGACGCCGTTGCCTCCCACATAGACATAACCTGCGCCTGCCGCGATCCCCATCACCGATTGAGGATCAGAGGGTGCGCCAGCTTCGCCGAGGTCGGTGGTCTTGGTGGCGCCGCTTACGGGGTCGATCTCCGCGATGAAGCCATAACCAGAGGTGACCAGCAACTTGCCATCCCTGGAATCGACGCCCCAGACTTCCCCGAGGGAGGGGCCCTCAAACGGCACGGCAGCGATCGTGTTCGATGCCAGCGAGTAGGCGAGAAGTCCGGTCTCGTTGGCGAAATAGACGTTGTCCCCCATCACCGCGAAACTCTTGGCCACCTTGCCTTCCGAGACCGTCAGCGCGTACGACGAGTGGTTGGCCAGGCTGAGAGCGGCCATCTTGGCGTTCTCCAACGATCCTGCGGAGCTGACCACAAGCTTGTCCCCCACCACTGCGAGGTCGCGGATGCTGGGATCTGGCAGGATTTCGGACGGAGTCACGTTGGTGAACTTCCGGGATGCTGTGTCGTAGGCGTAGAGGCAGGCCCGGCTGGCGCCGCTTCCGCCGTTGAGCGTGCTGCCCGCACCGAAGAACACCGTGGCGTCCGTCGCGGCTACGGCGCGGGCCAAGGTTGCTCCCGCGTCCGGGATGCCAAGGCTCGCTACCTGGCCTGTGGCGGGGTTGTATTCCCAGAGGGCCGGCGCGGTGCTGCTTCCGCCGCCAACTGCATAAAGCCTGCCATTGGGTGCGACGCTGATGTCCCGGACATCCCGGTCTCCGATGTAGCCGATCGCCGTAGCCTTGGTGCCGAGACTGTTGAGGTCCCAGCGGAACAGGTTCGGCAGTGTGCCGGTGGACTTCTGGAGGACACCGGCGTAGAGGTACCGGCCTGAAGGATCGGCGGCCAACGTCTGGATGGAGTGGCCGTTGCTGAGTTCGGTTTGGCCGATGACCTTGCCCGTGGGGACGTGGAAGGCAATGATCCGGACCGGCTCCAGGTTGCGGGAACCGATGTACAGAACATCGCCAACCAGCAGGCCGCTCATCAGGGAGAACTGTACGACGGCGGGACCCAGGTCCAGGATTTCCGTCGCCTTTGGCTTGGAGCCCAGAAGGGCGGACGCCGACGCCGGTTGGCCGGCTGCCAGCCCGATGGCCGCGGCGAGCGACGCTGCTCCGCCAACTTGTAGGACTGACCGTCTGCTGATGTTCGATTTCTCCATTGGAATCCCTGTTCTTAGGTAATGGCTTTTCAGTAGTCGCCGTTTCGGGTGTCCAGAATTCATAGCAGCGTGGAACTGACAGCGTCCAGCATTTCTGTTCGTTCAAACAGAACTGGCAGCGAAGTTGCACAGTAGAGTCCCCAAAGACCGTCGTTTTAGTCACGCGGCAATGTTTGAAAATGTTTGAAATCTTGTAGATGTTCGAAGCAGCGCGGTTACATGGATTCACCTCATGTGGCCCCAACCACACAAACCTTCTTCGCATCGCAAGTCTTCAAAGGAGAACACCATGAAGCGTCGTCATCTCTTTGCCGGAGTAGCTGGCTTGGCCGCCAGCACTCTGTTGCTGGCCGCCTGCGGTACTGGCCCCACCCCAGCGGCAGCGCCCACACCCACGGAAGATCCCTCAGGTTCCATCACCTTCTGGTCCTCGCTGGCAGGCATGGACAAAGTGGCTGAAGCGTTCAATGCCAGCCAGGACAAGATCAAAGTCAGCTTCGAAACCATCCCCAACGGCGCCAACGGTGGCTACGCAAAACTCTCCACCGCCATCACCGCAGGCAACGGCCCTGACGTAGCCACCATCGAATACCCGCAGCTGCCGCAGTTCGTCAGCAACAGCCAGGTGATCCCGCTCGATGGCCTGATCAACAAGGCCGAGACCGTGGACAAGCTCACGGACGAGACCAAGGCTCTGGTCCAGTTCGGTGAGAAAACCTACGCACTTCCGTACGACGCAGCCCCCATGCTCATGTGGTACCGCCAAGACATGCTGGCGAAGGCCGGCGTCGAGGTCCCCACAACCTGGGATGAATTCGAACAGGCCGGCAAAAAGCTCAAGGCCGTGGCGCCTGACTCTTATCTGGCCAGCTTCAACCCCAACGAGGTAGCGGCGAGCGCCGGATTGGCCTGGCAGGCAGGTGCCAAGTGGTTTGGGACCGAGGGTGACAGTTGGAAGGTGGGCGTCAATGACGAGGCCACGCAGAAGGTTGCCACTTACTGGCAGAAGCTGATCGACCAGAAGATCGTCAAGGTCACCCAGGCCTACAGCGACGAGTGGAGCCTGGACCTGGCCAACAGCACGGTGGTTGGCGTGCTGGGCGCCAACTGGAGCGCTACCGGTATCCAGAAGCGCACCGAAGCCAGCGGCCAAAAGGGCCAGTGGATCGCTGCAGAAATGCCAACATGGGGCAACGAGTCCGGAGCCTTCTATGGCGGATCCAGCTTCAACGTGACCAAGAGCAGCAAGAACCCGGCTGCGGCCGCCAAGTTCGTCGAGTTCCTCACCACCAACCAGGACGCCATCAAGGCCCGCGGCAACACCGGCTCCGCTTTCCTCGCCTTTCCGGGCCTGACACCGGTGGCACAGAAGGCGTATGACGCCAGCTACTTTGGCAACGACATCTACGAGGTCTTCACCAAGGCGTATGGCACCATCACCCCGGGCTGGCAGTGGGGTCCCAACTGGGACATCACCAACACTGCGCTCAAGGACGCCTACGGCAAGCTGACCACCGGCGGCACCATCCATGACGCCGTCGATACTGCGCAGGACGCCACCGTGGCAGGCCTGAAGCAAGCCGGCCTGGCCGTCAAAGAGTAGCTCCGCCACCGAATAGCCACACAGGCAGGGGGCCTCATGAGGAGGCCCCCTCCAAGCTAGGAGAATCCCATGGCCACCCAGGCCCTCACCACCACAGTGCGCCGCCGAGGCCGCGCACTGGCGGGAACCGGCGGAAGGACTGCCGCGCTGTTCCTGGTTCCCTTCTTCGCGGTCTTCGCGATCGCCATGATCGCACCGGTGATCTACTCCCTGGTGCTGAGTTTCCACTCGCAGCAAAAGTCCGGGCTGGGCTTCGGTGAAGCCAAGACGGTCTTCGTTGGACTTGAGAACTATGTGCAGGTCTTCCAGTCCGAGACGTTCGTTGAAGGCATCGCCCGCCTTGGCTTGTATTGCCTGATCTACATTCCCTGCATGGTGGGCGGCGCAGTGGCCTTTGCCCTCCTCCTGGACGCAACCGTTGCCAAGGCACGCAAACTTTTCCAGCTCCTGGTGTTCCTTCCCCACGCCGTCCCCGGCGTCATCGCCGCCCTCATTTGGGCGTACCTCTACACCCCTGGCATCAGTCCGCTGGTCCAAGCGCTCCAGGGTGGTGGGATCCAGATCAACTTCCTGGACTCACACATGGTCCTCCCGTCCATCGTGAACATCGGCGTCTGGGAGTGGACCGGTTACAACGTGATCATCCTGTTCACCGCTTTGCAGGCCGTTCCCCGGGAAATCCTGGAAGCAGCCCGCGTGGACGGTGCCGGAGAAATCCGCGCGGCCGTCAGCATCAAGTTTCCGCTGATCCTTCCGGCGTTGAGCGTCATCATGCTCTTCACCATCATCGGAACCCTGCAGCTGTTCACGGAACCATCCATCATCTCCAAGGCCACGGCATCAGTCACCAGCACATGGGTTCCCAACCTCTGGGCTTATGACGCGGCCTTCATCCGCCACAACCTCAACCAGGCCGCAGCTGCCTCCATCATCATCGCCGGACTTGCAGCAGTCCTGTCACTGGCCGTTACCCGCCTTAGCTCCAGGATGAACAAATCATGAGCGCCTCAACTCTCCCCCGCCCCCGCACCACCCCGGACACAGCAACTCCCCGCCGCACCGGATCCCGTTCCAACCGCACCGGACCCAGTTCCAACCGCGGCGGCGGCTTCGCCAGCAAGCTCACCGTCAACGGGCTCCTGATCATCGGCTCCGCCTACATGGTGGTCCCGGTACTGTGGCTGGTGTTCGCCTCCACCAAGAACGCTGCTGACCTGTACGGCACCAGCGCCTACGCCTTGGGGAACTTCTCCTTGTTTGAGAACATCGCCAATGTGGCCAAGCAGGACGGCGGCCTGTTCTTCCGCTGGCTGGGTAACTCCGTGATGTATGCCGGTGTTGGCGCCGTCCTGGGCAGCCTGATTTCGGTGATGGCCGGCTATGCATTCGACAAATTCCAGTTCCGCTGGAAGGACTCCTTGTTCGGTTTCGTCCTGGTGGGAGTCCTGATTCCCAACACGGCCACGGTGCTGCCCATGTACCTTCTGGCCTCCCTGGTGGGCATGACCAACACCATCTGGGCCGTCCTCATCCCGGTGTTGTGCAACCCCTTCGGCGTCTACCTGGCCAGGGTTTACTCCGCGAGCTACGTTCCGGCAGAAACCCTTGAAGCAGCACGCATGGACGGTGCAGGACCCATCCGGTCCTTCTTCTCCCTGGGCCTGCCCATGATGATGCCCGGCTACATCACCATCGCCCTGTTCCAGTTCGTAGGAGTATGGAACAACTTCATGCTCCCGCTGGTGATGCTCCAAGACCAGAAATTACTCCCCGTCAGCGTCGGCATCTCCATCTGGCAGGGATACTCCGTTCCGCAGCCCGAATTCACCCCCATGGTCATCACAGGCTCGCTCCTGTCCATCATTCCGTTGCTGGTGGCCTTCATCATGCTGCAGCGCTTCTGGAAATCCGGCCTCACTACAGGGAGCGTCAAATGACCACACCATCACTGAACGTCGCACTCGCCATGGGTCCCGGCGTCGTATCCCGTGTGTTTCCGCAACGCCGGCTGGACTCCTTGGCACCCGGGCTGAGGCTCCTCAGCCCGGACCCCATGGAAGATTTCACCTCGCCGCGTTCGCTGAAACTCCTTGCGGAGACGGACATCCTCCTCACAGGCTGGGGATGCCCGAAGCTGGACGCCGTTGCCCTGGCCGCGGCCCCGCGCTTGACCCACGTCCTCCACGCCGGAGGCTCGGTCAAGCATCACGTGGGCGAGGAGTGCTGGGAAAGGGGCATCCACGTCAGCACGGCCGCCGACGCCAACTCCATTCCGGTTGCCGAATACACGGTGGCCATGATCCTGCTGGCCAACAAGAGAGTCCTGCAGATCGCCCGCAAGCTCCACACAGAGAGGGTGGAAATCGAGCCGGACCAGGTGTTTCCGGACATGGGCAACTTCGGCAAGCGGGTGGGCATCATTGGCGCCTCAAGGATCGGCAAGCACGTCATCCGCCTCCTGAAGTCCTACGACGTGAAGGTCTTCGTCTCCGACCCCTTCCTGGACCAGGCCGCGGCGGCCGCGCTCGGCGTCGAACGTCTCAGTCTGGAAGAGCTGGTGGCCACGTGCGATGTGGTCAGCCTCCACGCGCCGTCGCTGCCGTCCACCTACAACCTGATCCACGAAGGGCTGGTTGGGAGCTTCAAGCCGGGCGCCACGTTCATCAACACGGCCCGGGGTGAACTGGTGGATCAGGACGCGTTGCTCCGGCGAATCGAACAAGGTGACCTGTATGCGGTCCTGGATGTCACCACGCCCTGGGTTCTCCCTGCGGACTCAGGCTTCTATACCCATCCACATGTGCTTCTCACGCCGCACCTGGCTGGTTCGTTGGGCATGGAACTGGAACGGATGGCTGTGAGCACCATCGAGGAAGCTGCGCGGATCTCACGGGGGGAACCACTCCTCCACAGGCTCCACGCGAAGGACCTGGCGTTCACCGCATAACGACGACGGCGGCGACTTAAAGCCCCCCGGCTGGCATACTCAATCCCATCCTTGGATCCGCTCAACAACGGGGGCATGAGTGCCACACGAGAACCACCACCCAGGAGCAGCCGTCCAGCAAAAGACGGCCTCAACGCAGGGACTGAGCACGGCTGAAGTTGCTGAGCGGGTGGCCGCGGGACAAACCAACGCGTTTGTCCAGGACACCAGCCGCAGCGTGTGGAGCATCGTCCGCGCCAACGTGCTCACCCTTTTCAACGGCATCATCCTTGCCTGCTTCATCGTCCTTTTCGCGATCGGACGCTGGCAGGACGCCCTGTTCGGCTTCAGCGCCATCGCGAACGCGGTCATCGGCAGCGTTCAGGAATACAGGGCGAAGCGGGCTCTGGACCGCCTGGCACTGCTGAACGCACCGCATGCCAGGGTGCTGCGTGAGGGTTCAGAGGCGGAGATTTCCCTGGACGATGTGGTGCTGGACGACACTCTGGTCCTGCGGGCAGGCGATCAAGTGCCCGCAGACGGACTGGTAGCCGGATCACGGGGCCTCCAAGTGGACGAGTCCATGCTGACCGGCGAATCCGATGCCGTTGAGAAGAGCGAGGGCGACCGCGTGCTCTCCGGATCCGTGGTGGTGGCCGGCGAAGGCACAGCAGTGGTGGACCGGGTGGGCGCAGATTCCTTTGCGAACTCGCTCGCTGCGGAAGCCAAGCGCTTTTCCCTGGTGGCCTCAGAACTTCGGTCCTCGATCGACCGGGTTCTGAAGTGGGTCACCTGGTTTGTGGGTCCGGTGGCGTTGTTGGTGTTGAACGCGCAGATGATCGCCCAAGGCGGGTGGGCTGAAGCTTCCGCCAGTGGAGCGTGGCGTGACGCAGCGACGGCAACCATCGCCTCCGTCGTCGCCATGGTCCCGCTGGGACTGGTGCTCATGACCAGCATTACCTTCGCCGTGGGGGCGGTGAAACTGGCCCGTCAGCAGGTGCTGGTCCAGGAATTGCCCGCTGTGGAAGGCCTGGCGCGGGTAGACATCATATGCCTCGACAAGACCGGCACCCTCACCCAAGGCGACATCGTATTCGACGCCGCCCATCCCCTCACGGTCCGGCCGGGGTGGGAGTCCGTGCTCGCCTGGTACGGCGTACAGAAGGACGCCAACGCCACAGCCCGCAGCCTCGCCGGACATTTCAATGAGCCGCCCACGGATCAACCGGCGGACCGCGTGCCGTTCTCCTCGGCCCGCAAATGGAGCGCGGTGGTCTTTGAGGATGGAATGTGGATCCTTGGCGGACCTGAGATGGTGTTCCCGGCACGGCACTCCACCGATCCTGTGCTTCAGCAGCTCTCCACCCAGGCCGCAGAATTGGCCACAACGGGCCGCCGCACGCTGGTCCTTGCCCACGGCACACCGACTGACGACGAAACCGTTCCGGCAGATGCTGTCCCCGTGGTGCTCCTGACGTTCAAGGAGAACATCCGTCCGGATGCTGCCGAGACACTCACCTACTTCGCCGCACAGGATGTGGATGTCCGGATCATTTCCGGTGACAACCCACAAACCGTGGCCGCGATCGCCCGCGAGGTCGGCCTGGATGCCCCGCACGGCTTTGATGCCCGCGAGTTGCCGGACGATGACCAGGAATTCGTGGAGGTCATCAACAACAACGTGGTCTTTGGCCGCGTGACACCTGATCAGAAAAAGCGGATTGTGGTGGCGTTGAAGGCTGCCGGCCGCACCGTGGCCATGACCGGAGACGGCGTGAACGATGCCCTGGCCATCAAGGAAGCGGACATCGGCGTGGCCATGAATTCGGGGGCGGCCGCTACCAAGGCGGTAGCCCGGCTTGTGCTTCTGGATGGCAAGTTCTCCCACCTGCCCAGCGTGGTGGCGGAGGGTCGCCAAGTCATTGCCAACATAGAACGCGTCTCCATGCTGTTCCTCACCAAAACCGCCTACGCCACATTCCTCGCCATTTCCTTCGGCATCCTCCTGCTGCCGTTCCCCTTCCTTCCGCGGCAACTGAGCGTGACCGACGGGCTCACCATCGGCATTCCCGCGTTCTTCCTTGCCTTGCTGCCCAATGCCCAGCGTTATATCCCGGGTTTCCTCCGGCGCTCACTCACGTTCGCCGTACCTGCGGGTGTTTCCGTGACGCTGGGGCTCGCCGCGTACGCCCGGCTCGCCGCGAACCTGCAGATACCGGAAGCCGAGATCAGGACCGGGTCCACACTGATTCTGGCGATCATCGGCATCTGGATCCTGGTGGTTCTCTCGCGCCCGGTCACCCGTTTCAAAGGGCTGGTCATCGGGGCCATGATGGTTGGTCTGGTGCTGGTCTATTCGGTGCCGATCGCCCGCGACTTCCTGCAGTTCACGGATCCGACGCTCCCCACGGCACTGCTGGTCCTTGGAACGTCGGTAGCCTGCATCGCGCTGATCGAGATCGTGCGCTTCGTTCACCGCCGCGTTGCCTACCGGGATGCCCAGGAAGCGCTACATCACCGGGTCTCGAAGTAGCGGCGTCCCCGCCCGACCCACAACGGCACCACCACAGCCACCGTGGCGATGGATTGTGAGATCACGGCGGACCAGTCTCCATCAGCGGCAATGATCAGGTCCAGCACGGCGAAGGCCAGGCCCAGCAGCATGACCGCTGTTGCGCCGCGACGGGCGGCCTCGCTTCCCCGTGCCACCCCTGATGCCAGCCCGATCACCAGCAGGCCAAACAGGATCATTCCTGCACCCAGCAAAGTGATGGGCAAAGCGATGCCACCGGACTGCGCTTCAGGGGTGTAACGCAGGAAAATCGTCAGGATCCCCAGAATGATTTGGGCGATGCCGCCGATGTACATCAGCACCACCGAGAACGTCACCACACCAGGCCGTTTAGGGCTCTCCCCCGTCGTCATGAACTGAGCATAGACGAGCCGTCCTCCCGGCCGGGACCGGTTCAGCCCGGGATAACAACTTTTGTCACACAGTTAACCGCAGATTCATACCGCTCTTGGTCCTGATCAACCCAGGCTTTCTAGCGTCGGGTGAATGGAAAACATCTCACGCAGGTCCCTCATCTCAGCCGGCCTCGGCGCCGGGCTCGTCGTCGCCTTGCCTGGCGCCGCCGTCGCCAGTCCCGCCGTCGCGGTTTCAACAGCGGACGACGCCGGCCTCCGCACCGATCCGTTCACGCTGGGCATCGCGTCGGGCGAACCATGGCCGGACGGCTTTGTCATCTGGACCAGACTGGCGGTGAACCCCGTGGCCGAAGACGGCTTGGGCAGCATGCCCTCCCGCAACGTCGCCGTCGCCTGGGAAGTGGCGGAAGACGCCGCGATGCGCCGGGTAGTAGCCCGCGGCGTCGAACAGGCCAGGATCGAAACCGCCCACTCAGTGCACGTCGAACTGAGAGGGCTCCGGCCTGGCCGTGAATACTTCTACCGTTTCCGTGCCGGACGGCACGTGAGCGAGGTTGGCCGCACGCTGACAAGCCCGGCCCGCGGCGAGACCCCCGCTGCCCTGGCAATGGCGTTCGCCAGCTGTGCCCAGTACGAACACGGCTACTTCACTGCCTACAAGCGACTGGCTGAGGATCATCCGGACCTGGTGCTGCACCTTGGCGACTACCTGTACGAGTACAAGAAGGACAGCTACGTGATTGGCGGCGGCAACCCCCGCGACCATGAAGGGCCGGAAACCGTGAGCCTCGCCGGCTACCGCCAACGGCATGCACAGTACAAGGCCGACGCCGATCTCCAGGCTGCGCACGCAATCGCACCATGGCTGGTGGTCTGGGATGACCACGAGGTGGACAACAACTGGGCTGACGAGGTCCCGGAGAACAGCGACGCGGGCCAGCTGAACGACACCACGGAGCACTTCCGCCAGCGCCGTGCGGCAGCGTTCCAGGCGTACTACGAGAACATGCCGCTGCGCCCGTCATCAATTCCCGCCGGCTTCGATATGAAGATCTACCGCACCATCCAATGGGGCCAACTGGCCAACTTCCACATGATGGACACCCGCCAGTACCGGGACGATCAGCTCGCAGGTGACGGCTGGCGGAAGAACGTCGCTGAGCGCCTGGACGAGAACCGAACCATCACCGGTGCCGAGCAGGAAAAGTGGCTGCTGGACGGCTTCAGGAACTCCACGCAGCGCTGGGACATCCTGGGCCAGCAGGTCTTCTTCGCCGAGCGGGACCGCGACAAAGCGCCGGAGATCGACGACGTCTCCATGGATGGCTGGGACGGCTACGCCGCTTCCCGCCGCCGCATCACCCAAGGCTGGGTGGACGCCAAGGTGCGCAACGCCGTCGTACTGACCGGCGACGTCCACCGCCACTGGGCCACCGACCTCAAGGTGGACTACAAGGACCCGGCTTCGGCTGTGGTCGGTTCGGAATTGGTGTGCTCGTCCATTACCTCCACCGGCGACGGCAATGGTTCCACTACTGACCCCACCATGGAGTGGAACCCGCACCTGAAGTTCTACAACGACAACCGCGGCTACGTGAACACGCGCATCACCAAGGACGCCATGACCGCAGACTTCCGGGTGCTGGACTACGTCACCACTCCGGGCGCCGCAGTCAGCACCAAGAAGTCGTTCACCATCAACGATCGCGTTCCGGGCCTCGCCTGATATCAGCCAAGCAGGTGACAGCAAGTGCTGGCACCTGCTTGGGTTGGCCGCCGTGGGATTATGCGCCGAGAATGAGCTCCGCCGCTTTCTCGCCGATCATGATGGACGGGGCGTTGGTGTTCCCGCTCGGCACGGACGGAATGATCGAGGCATCCGCCACCCGCAGACCTTCGATTCCCCGGACACGGAGCTGCGGATCCACCACGGAGAGGTCATCAACGCCCATCTTGCAGGTGCCGACTTGGTGGTGATAGGTCCCGGCTACCTGCCGCGCGAACTCGCGGAGCTGATCGCGGGACTGGACGCCGGGACCAGGCGTGAACTCGGACTTCCGGAACGGGGCGAAGGCCTCCTGCTGGCCGATCTCGCGGCACAGAACAATGGCGTCCACCAGCGCCTTGACGTCGTACTCGTCGGCCAGGATGTTCGGATCCACCAACGGCGCAGCGGCCGGATCCGCCGAGGACAGCCTCAGGGTGCCGCGCGACCGGGGCCGAACGATCCCGGGCGCAATGGTGTAGCCGTGTTCGGGCGCAGCCCCGCCATCTGTTGGGTACGGGAGGTGGAGGAAGAGTGGCTGCAGGTCCGGTGCTTCTTCATCCGTCTGGTTGCTGTGGGCGTAGAGCTGGCTTTCCAAGAGGTTGTGCCGGCCGGCCACCAGTGGCTCCTGTGCCTCGTAGATATTTCCCGCCAGCAAGTGATCGTGGAGGTTCTCGCCCACGCCAGGCAGGTCCACCACTGAGTCGATCCCTACGGACCGCAGCTGCGCGGCCGGACCGATGCCGGAGAGGAGCAGGATCTTCGGGGAGCCAATTGCACCGGCACTGATGATCACCTCCGCGCCGGCATCCGCGCGGAGCACCTCACCGTCACGGTGGTATTCGACGCCGGTGGCCCGCCCGCCGTCGACGACTATCCGGCTGACCAGCGCGTCCGTGGTGACCGTCAGGTTCGGGTGGTTCAGCACCGGCGCCACGAAGCTCTGCCAGGCACTGGCCCGTTTCCCGTCCTTGGTGGTGGTGTGGTTGAACCCGACGCCGGTCATCTGGATTCCGTTGAAGTCCTCCGTTTCCGTGTGGCCAAGCGCCTTGGCGGCGTCCACGAAAGCCTGGGCAGCAGGGTGCCGCCGGGCAATCCGTTCCACGTGGAGTGGCCCGCCCTTGCCATGGAAGTCGTTGGCACCGTCCTCATGGTCTTCGGACTTTTTGAACAACGGCAGGACCTCATTCCAGGACCAGCCCTCTGCTCCATTGGCGGCCCAGGAGTCGTAATCGTTTTTATGCCCGCGAATGTAGATCATGCCGTTGAGTGAGCTGCTGCCGCCCAGCACCCTGCCGCGCGGCCAATAGAGGCTCCGGTTGTGGGCATGCCTCTGGGGCGTAGTCATCACCGCCCAGTCGTTGGCGCCCGTCAACAGGAGCGGCCAACCCTGGGGGCTGTGGATATTGGGATCGGTGTCCACGGATCCGGCTTCGATGACGTGGACCGTGTGCCCCGCATCCAGAAGGCGACGCACAACAACGCTGCCTGCCGAGCCTGCACCGACCACTACATAATCCGAACGGTGGATGGGGTTTTCAGCCATGGGGTTCCTCCTTGAACGGGCATGAAAGTGTGCCTTCCCCAGCAGTCTGCCGCCCACCGCCGTCGGGATTCTTGACCCGGTGCGCACAGCACTGCGCACCATCCGCACGCTTGTGATGCGGATCACGGCAACACCGCCAGTCATGGGAGACTGGAGGAGCCGCCACCCAAGTCCCGCAGCGTCATTTCAAAGGAGAGCCGACGTGACCGGTGTCATCGCCAAACAGCCGCGCGAAGAGTTCAACACCACGGCCCTCGCCAGGACCGATCGTTTTGACGCGTGGAACCAGGCCGTCAACAACGCTTTCGTCCCGCTGTCCGTGGTGGCCAGGGACCCAGGAGATTTCAACGGCGGACTCATCAACCAGACAGTCGGACCGGTCTTCCTCAGCGCCGTGTCCGGAACAGCGAGCCATGTCAGCAGGGACCACCGCCAGATCGCGGCAAATGACCCAGGGCTGGTGAAACTGGGCCTCCAGCTGAGGGGCTACTCCGTGGTGGCCCAGGACGGACGCGAAGCTGCGCTGACACCAGGGGACTTCGCCATCTACGACACCACCCGACCCTACGACCTCTACTTCGACGACGCCTTCCGGATGATGGTGGTCATGTTCCCGCCGGAGGCCCTGCATCTGAACCGGAAAAGCATCGCCACTCTCACGGCGTCCAGGGTTTCCGGCCGCCAGGGCCTGGGCTCGCTGACCTCCGCCCTCCTCGGAGCAGTTGCCAAGCAACTCCACGAAGGGGCCGTGGCCGACGCCGCCACCGTTTCGGATGCCCTCATGAACCTGATCTCCGCCGTCTTCGCCGAGCGGGTGCCGCCGTCGTCGCCCCTGTCGCACGAACGGCTCGCGCTCATGGAGCGGATCGAAGCGTTCGTCGCGGGCCGCCTCGGCGACCCCGAGCTGACGGTCAGCGACATCGCGGCTGCGCACAACGTCTCGGTTCGCTACCTCCAAAAGCTGTTCGAAGAACGCCAGGACACCGTGAGTGCATGGCTGCGCCGGCAGCGGCTGGAGAAGTGCCGCACGGACCTGGTGGACCCACGGCTGCAGACGCGGCCAGTGTCCGCCGTCGGGATGCACTGGGGCTTCACCGACGCGTCGAGTTTCTCCCGGGCCTTCAAGACTGCCTTCGGATATTCACCGTCGGATTACCGCTACTCCTATCGCCCGCCCCAGCACTGACTCAATCGAATGGAGATACCCCTGAAACCCCAGTGACTACGGGCAACTGCGGGAGTAACCTATTCCCAGTTGCATTTATGGATCACTGTCCAGCTGGGGATTGCCGTGGGCTATGTGCGTTCGTCGCTGTATGACCTTCTTGGGGTACTTTCCGACGCCGTCGCTCCCCAGCGCGTAAGGTTCGACGACGGCTCGCCCACCGCCGGGGTTCCGCCACCCGACGCTCCGGTCACCGTCCACTCCGTCACGCTCAACCGTGTGGGAAGGTCCCGGCGTGACGGCCCCGTTTTGGACCTCGAACTCAGGGTTGCCGTGGAATGCCACGGGCCCGAACAACTCGACAATATGGAGCACCTATTGCTGGCCGTGGAGCGCCACAGCCAGTACTCCGTGGTGTCCACCGGCGAATTCCGCCCCGAGGAATACTCCGGCGCCATCCGGCAAGGGCTGGGGTTCCTGGTCCGCATTCCCGTGGCCCTTCGCTTCGAAGAGCCTTCCGGACCTCCCGTCCTTGAACCACTCATTGCCAAGACCGGCGTTGCCCGCCGCATCCACGGACGCTTGGTGGATGCCCACAACAAAGGCATCCCCGACGCCTATATCCACGCCCACTCCTCCGCCACAGCCGTTGTCAGCGATGCGACCGGCCACTTTGAGGTCCTGGCCTCGGCGGACGAACTCCAGCATTTTGCCGTGGCTGTACGCGGCACTGAACGGGAAGTTTCTGCCAGTACCAGCAGCCTCCCGGTCATCATTCGGTGGACCTAAGCACCCGCTGACGCGGGCAGGAAAGAGAGCGCAACATGGCGAACTATCAGGCGCCGGGCGTTTACGTTCAGGAAGTGCCCAGCGGCGCCCGCGCGATCGGGCAGGTCAACACCAGCATTGCAGGCTTCGTGGGCGTGGCCCCGGACCAGGACGCGCTGGTGGATGAGTTGCGGGTGCTGGACAACTGGACCCAATTCGTGGACCAATACGTCGGCAACGCGACAGCGGGAACACCGCTCTCCAACGCTGTGTACGGCTTCTTCTCCAACGGAGGGAGCCGTTGCTATGTGGTGAACATCGGCCCGAACGGCGCCCTCACCGGAACGGCGTCCAAGCCCACGGGACTCACGTTGTTCGAGGCCGTGGACGACCTCTCCATGGTGGCCGCACCCGGTTTCGCCACCGCCGAAGCCTACGCTGCGCTCCAGGCCCACGTGGAACATCCGCTGCGCCAGGACCGTATGGCGATCATGGACACGGTTGAGAAAGTGGACGACGTCGGGGCGCTTACCCGGGCGGCGACGTCGGAAGAAGACGACGACGAACAGGAGGACCTCGGCGCCCCTCAATCCCCCGGTGGATACACAGCCCTGTACTACCCGTGGATCGTGATGATCGATCCCGTGTCCGGCAAAAAGGTGACGCAACCGCCGTCGGGCCATATTGCCGGGGTGTGGGCGCGCGTTGACGCGACCCGCGGCGTCCACAAGGCGCCGGCAAACGAGCCCATCCAGGGTGCGATTGATCTGGTTCGGCGCGTGAGCCGTGGCGAGCAGGAGGTCCTGAACCCGGCAGGTGTTAACTGCATCCGCTATTTCCCGGGCGAGGGCATCCGGATTTGGGGTGCCCGGACCAAGGCACCCGAGGCCAGCGAATACCGCTACGTGAACGTGCGGCGGCTGACCAACATGATCAAGGAATCGGTGGCCGACGGGACGCGCTGGGTGGTGTTCGAACCCAATGACCACACGCTGTGGAAGTCGATCCGCCGCGACATCGGCGCTTTCCTCACCAACGTCTGGCGGGACGGCGCACTGCTGGGGACTACTCCTCAACAGGCGTTCTTCGTCAAATGCGATGAGGAAACCAACCCTCCCGAGGTCCGCGACGCCGGGCAAGTGGTCACCCTGATCGGGATAGCGCCAGTGAAACCCGCCGAGTTCGTGATCTTCAAACTCATGCAGTCTGCGGACAACACCAGTGAGACAGAGAGCGCAGGAGCCTGACATGACAACCCCAACGCCTGCCGCCCAGCCGGGCAATGTGGTGGACCCGTACCGGGCGTACAACTTCAAGCTCGTCATCCAAGGCGTGGTCCAGGGCCACTTCACCAAGGTGGAGGGCCTCGGCCTGAAAATCGGCCGCATCCTCTACCGCTCCGGCGGCGAAAACAGCACAGTGCGCGTGATCCCCGGCCAAGTGGAATATACGCCCGTCACTTTGAAGTACGGGCTCACCGATTCCACCGAAATGCTCCAGTGGTTGTTCAAAGCCGTGGACGGCACAGTGGAGCGACGCAACGTGTCCATCGCAATGCTCAACGACGCCGGATCCGTGGAAGTACGGCGCTGGAACCTCTTGGGGGCCTGGCCTTGCGATTGGTTCGGCGCACCCCTGGACGCCATGGGCAAGGACCTCGCCATCGAATCCCTCAGCATCGCGTACGACCGCCTGGAGCTCGACGATGCCCGCGCTCCCGTCGCCTGACCCCGGGTTTTCCTGGAGGCAGGCCGCTGCACGCCGACTGCGGGACGCGGCTGCCTGGTTGGATCGTGGGCCGCGTGGGACTTTCGAGTCTGTGGGGCCCGATTCCCCGGAAGGCACGACGCCGGTGCGCGCCTTCGACACCGACGACGCACCCGAGCATTGGGTCCGGTTACTCCGCGACGCCGGGCTGGCCCCGCCCGTTGCTGGGCCCGCTCTACGCCCTTGGCCCCGTCTTAGGCGCGCACAGCGGGCCCCACAACACACACCGGCCACGCCGGCCACCTCTGGCCCCTCCCCGGCCACCCCGTCCTCTGGCCCCTCCCCCAAACCTGCCCCCGCAGGCCGAGCCCTTCCCGCAGGCCGAGCCCTTCCCGTTGTGGGGCCCGCTCTGCGTGCTTGGGAGCGCTTGAGCGGCGCAAAGCAGGCCCCACAAGGTGCCCAACGCGTCCAGGTTTCTCAGCCCGGCCCATTCCTACACATCCCGAGCTCGCCCGAATCCTCCTCGCCAGATCCAGCTCAGCCTTCCGACACATACCCCTCTTCCGGGAACCGGCAATCCTCCGGCTCCCAGGAACCTGAAGCAGGTCCAGTTGTGGGGTCCGCTCTACGCCTCTGGACACGCTCCAAGGGCGCAGAACAGGCCCCGCAACACACCCCCATACCCGTTGTGAGGCCCAGTGAGCGCCCTTTGGCCCGTGCTTGGGGCGCAGAGAAGGCCCCGCAACGAGATCCTGTGCTGAAGCTTCGTCCGGCTCCGCCAAGTTCCCTTCCCCAGGCACCGTCCTTCGTTGCTGGGCCCACTCTGCGTGTTCCCGGGCCCACGAGGGGCGCAGAGCTGGCCCCGCAACGCGGTCCTCGCGAAGCACCACCCCTTGAGGGGCCCACTCTGCGTGCTTCCGGACCCTCGGAGGGCGCAGAGCTGGCCCCACAACACACCCCCCAACGCAATGAACCCCAACGCAATGAACCTCACCGCCACGAACCCGGGCCCCAAGGACACCCCAGCACTCCTAGCACTCCCAGCACTCCCAGCACAGTCGGGGTCCACACGCTCGCTCCGCCGCTCGCCGGGAAGTGGCCCGAGCTCACCCCGCGGCCCACACCCACACAGAGCCCGCAAGCAACAGCCACCGCGCTCACCAACGCCGTAAACCGCCAAGCCCGGCTCCACCAGGAACAGGCGGCGGTCTGACATGGAACGCGTCGCCTTCCTGATCGAGGACACCGGGGAACACCTCGGCTGCCTCCTCAACCCGGAAACCGTGGTGATGCAACGCTCGGCCGGTGTTGAGCCGCGGAGATCCGCGGGCGGCAAACTGAGCGGCAGCGGGCTGGCGGACGATCCGTTGCTCTTCACCGGTGGCGGCCACACAGAGTTGCGGCTGGATCTGTTGTTCGACGTCGACCTCGCGCCGGCGTCGCTCCATGTTCAGGATGTTCGCCAGATGACGCGGCCCATCTGGGCCCTGGCTGAAAACAGTGCCGAGGTGGAGCGTCAGCGCCGGCCGCCGTCGGTCAGGTTCGTGTGGGGCCGGGCCTGGAATGTGCCGGGGATCGTGACGGAGGTGGCGGAGCGCTTCGACCGTTTCGCACCGGACGGCTCACCGCTCAGATCGTGGATGCGCATGGTCTTTGTGAGGGTCGGCCAGGCCGCGGACCAGGAAGGCGGCGAAAACTACGAACTCGCGCAAAGACTCCCTGCCGTGGACCTGACGGCACCTCCTGTTGACACACTTCCGGTGGCAGGTGACGGCAGCACGGACAGGGACGCCTTGATGTCCGACGGCGGCGACTTCCTTCCAGAGGTCCCCCCGGCTGAGTTGGGGCGATTGTCCGTGGAAGCGTTCGGCACACCGTTGCTGTGGAAGCTGCTCCTGGAGTACAACAACATCGACGATCCCGCCCGCTTCAACGGACCGCTGGCCGTCCCGCCCATGGGCGAAACACCATGAGGCAAACACCATGAGGCAACTCCAGGGCCTCCCCGAACTCATCGTCACCCTCGGCAGGAGAAGACTGAGCACAGCGGAAACCGCGGCAATCGTCTCCGTCAATGTGCTCAGCTCATTGGCACGCCCGGCGCAGTGCTTGATCAGCTGGCGGCCTGGCCCCGGACGTACAGCCGCAGCCAGGGGCGGAGTGGATCCGGCCCCAGGGGACGCCCTCCGCGTGGAGCTCGGCGGACACCGGACGCCCCTGTTCGTGGGCGAAGTGACCGTGGTGGAGTACAACTACGGCTCGGACCTGGGCCAGGAAATCCGGGTCCGGGCCTACGATGCCCTGCACCGCCTCCGGAAACGCCAATTCACCCGGCTCCACGACGACGTGGACCTGTCCGGGCTGGCACGGAAACTCTGTGAAGGCACGGGGTTGGATGTGGTGGGCGGCGGCGATCGGCTGGGCCAGGTGTACCAGTGCGCCCGCACGGACCTGAGTCTCTTGGTGGAGCAGAGCGCTCGCGTTGGCGCCTACCCGGTGGTGCACGACGGCACCCTGAGGCTGACAGGGCTCGACGGCGAAGGCGAACCCTTGGAGCTCACACTGGGGGCATCCCTTCATTCCGCGGAAATCGAACTCAGCCAGGAACCCGCGTATGCGGGCGCCCAAACCAATGGCTGGCGCAGCGAGGACGCGTCCATCCATCACGCCGGGACCACCAACAGCAATGCCAAAGCCCAGGTCACAGCGGATCCGTCCCTGGCCAGCGTCGGTGCGGGCGGCGACCTGAGGAGGGACAACGAAATCCTCGAATCCACCGCGCTCGCCGACGCCCTGGCCAAGGCTGAGCTGGACACGAGAACTGCGGGCCAGGTCACTGGGGTCTTCGTCGCGGAAGGCACTCCGCGCCTGCGGGCAGGCGGCAGGGTCAGGATCAAGGGAGTGGCGCCCAGCATCGAGGGAACCTATCTGATCGCCAGCGCCGCCCATCGACTGGACGGGACCGGCTACGAAACCACCGTCACCACGCGGCCACCCAGCTCCGCCCCGGAGCGCCACCCGGACGTCTTCACCCTGGGGACCATCACCGATGTGGACGACCCCCAAGGCCGGGGCCGCGCCCAGGTGAGGCTCCCGGCGTACCCCGATCTGACAACCAACTGGGCACCGGTCCTGACAATGGGCGCAGGCACAGCCAAGGGATTGGTGGTTCCACCGGCTCCCGGGGACAACGTGCTGGTCCTCCTCCCGGCAACAGATCCCGCTCAGGCCATCATCCTGGGCGGCCTGTACGGCAGCGAACAACCTCCGGACAACGGCGTCAACACCCCTCGCGGGAGCCGCTACACCTTCCGCAGTGCTGACGGTCAACAGATCATGCTCGACGGCGGCGCCCGCACCGTCAGCTTCACGGACGGACACGGCTCGTCCGTGGAGCTCGGACCGGACAAGCTCCGCATCACCTCGGCCACGGATCTGGTCCTGGAGGCCCCGGGCAAGGCCATGAAGATCCGGGCCAAATCAGTGGACTTCGAGGAGGCATAGCCATGAAGATCCTGGTCCAGGAAGCAATCCTGCGATGCGGACACGACGGCAAAGTGGAAAACGTAGCCTCACAGCAATGGGTCCACATCAAGGAATCACCCATCCTGGTGGCCACTGATCCCCAAGGCCGGGACATCAGCATGTGCCCCCACATCGGCATCAACATCAAGCCGTGCAACAAGACCATGCCGGTGACCAAGGGCTACTCAACGTTCATCACCATCGGCGGCAAGGCCGTATGCCTGGACACGGTGGAGGGCTTCACTGACGGCACTCCCCCGGGTGCCGTGAAGTACACCGTCCGCCGTCCCGGCCAAACAATGGTGGGGTCAACGGCATGATCAAGGCACAGCCATGAGTACTCCGCGATATAAGTCGGTGGCGTTCATCCACCCGGACTTCGACTCCAGCGCCGGGGTTCCGGGGCTGAGGATCACGCCGGCGGGCAGACTCGCAACGGTGACGGACGCAGCCTCGGTGCGCCAGGCCTTGCTCCTCCTGCTCAGCACCAGGCCCGGCGAGCGCGTGAACCGCCCCACGTATGGCTGCCACTTGTTCCGCTTGGCGTTCGCTCCTGCCGACGACACCACCGCCGGCCTCGCCATCCACTACGTGGCGAGGGCCGTGGAGCAGTGGGAGCGCCGCATTACTGTCTTGTCCTTGGACGCGTCCCGTTCCCCCGAGGATCCGGAAGTCCTGGAGGTCCGGCTGCGGTACCGCGTCCGCACCACGCAGCTTGAAGATGAGATCGCCATAGCCCTGCCCGTGGAATCCGGAGGTGCAGCATGAGCCTTCCCGTGCCCAACCTGGACGACCGCAGCTTCGCGGACCTGGTGGCAGGCGCCCGTGAACGTATCCAACAGCTCGCTCCAGAGTGGACCGACCTCTCAGTGCACGATCCCGGCGTCACCATCATTGAGGCCTTCGCCTACCTCACCGACACCCTCATGTACCGGCTTAACCGTGTGCCGGACAAGCTCTATGCCGTCTATCTGAATCTGCTGGGCACGTCCCTCTACCCGCCCAGCACGGCCGAAACCATGCTGGAATTCAGTCGAGCCTCGGCAGCAGGCACAACAACAGCCCGGGAAATCCGTATCCCCCGCGGCACCCAGGTCAGTTGCCCGCCCGGCGTTCCGGGTCAGCCCCAGCCCGTATTCACGACGACGGCGGCAGCCACGTTGGAGTCCGGCATGACCAGCGTGCTGGTCCCGGCAGCTGATGTCACCTTGTACGACGCCGTACTGATCGGTACTGGTACCGGCCGCCCCGGCCAGAGCCTGGTGATCCCCAACGCACCGATCGTTTCCGGCGCAGGCCTGGCAGTCGCCGTCGAGGTTCCGGCAGGGACGCGGCTCAGCAGCGGTGAGGCGGTGTTGGTGGACGGGAAGCGGTTCCGGTATTGCCAGGAGGTGGAGGCGTTTGCCGACGCGAGGCCCGGCGAGGTGCCGGTTCGGATCGACCGGAGTGCCGGCGTCGCAATGTTCGCTTGGTGGGACGAAGAGTCCACAGGGCGGACGGACCAAAGCCAGGTGCCGGCCCCTGGCGCTGAGGTCCGCGCGTGGTTCCGCAGTGGCGGCGGTGCCGGCGGCAACGTCGGGGCGGGACAGCTGACGGTGCTGCGCTCGCCTGTCCCGGGGGCCAAGGTCACGAATCCGGAGCCCGCTACCGGGGGACGTGACGGAGAGTCACTGGAGAACGCCCTCCGGCGTGCTCCTCAGGACTTCCAAGCCCGCGACCGCGCCGTGACCGTCCGCGACTACGAGGTCCTGGCCCGCCGCCACGGCGGGGTGGGCCGCGCGCGGGCGTTCACCCGCAAGGATCTGTGGGAGTTCGCGAAGCCGGGGGAAGTGGAGATTGTGCTGGTGCCGTTCGTCCCCGGAACCCGCACAGCCGCCCATCAGCCCCTCCGGGCAGCGGAACTTGCCGCCCAGTCAAGGGACGAAGTGCGGTTGGAGGTGGAAAAATACCTGCGCAGGCGGTCCACGGTGGGCGCCGATCCCGTGGTGCGCTGGGGTCTCTACAAACAAGTGGTGGTGGACGCCAGGATCGTTGTCCGTCCCGATGAGGATGCCGAGGCCGTGAAGGTCAGGATCGTGGGCCGGTTGTCCGAAGGGATCAGTCCGCTGAGCCCGGATTCATCGAGCTACGGATCGGGTTTCGGCAAGCCCCTCCGCGTGTCCAATCTGTATCGTGCCATGGAGGAAGCCGAGCCCGGCGTGCAGTACGTGGATCGCGTCCGGTTGGAAGTGGACAAGGTTCCGGACACCGACACCATGTCCTTGGTGCAGGCGGAGGGCCAGGACAGCACCTGGTTCGTGGCGCAGGACGGCATGCTGTTCCGCACCACCAACGCCGCCGACGGGTGGGAGGCGTGTGCAGAATTCGGGGACACGTCAGAGGGCGGCACGGACGAGGAAACCGTCCGCGCAATCGCACCGTTCCGTTCGCCGGCACCGGGCCGGGCGGGCCCCGAACGGCACCCTGGCATGGTGGCGGTCAGCACTGTCGCCGGAAACGGATCGCGGATCTACATCAGCGAGGACCTGGGGGAATCCTGGCGCAAGGCAGCTGAGCTGGGCTTCGTGGTGGCGGATTTGTGCTGGGTGGACCGTCAAGGCGAGCCGCTGCTGCTGCTTGCCGGCGAGCGCGGGCTCTACGAACTTCCGGTCAGCCGGGGTGCCATCCCTGTGCAAAATGTGGTGGACACTTCCCAGCCGGATCGCGGCTTCTACGCCGTGGATGCCCTGGTGGATGTCCGTGGGAGGACCGGCGTGGTGGTGGCCGCGGAGGCTTCGGCCGGCGTCTGGCTCTCCCCCGATGCGGGGACCGCCGGCAGCTTCAAACAGGTCAAGGCGGCCGGCGAGGACATCCGCTGCATGACAGTGCAGTACGACGGCGGCGCGAGCTACGTGTGGCTGGGCCGGGCCGTCCCGGAGGGCACCGGTACGGGATGCCTGCGGCTCAAGATCGACGAACTGGGACGCACGGATTTCGATGAGTCCTTCATGAATGCCTGGGAGCAGTTCAGCGCGGGCTGGACCGGTGGCAGTTGTTGGGGTGTGCACGTCATGGGCAGCGCCGCATATGCGGCCACACAAAGCGGAGGGGTCCTCCGTTTGCAGCTGGGCCAGGCATCGGCGCAGTGGAGCGTACCGGATGTGAACTGCAATCTGCCGTTGCGGGACAGGACGCGGTTTGAGCCCGTCCGCGGGGTATCAGGGGCCGTCCTTCCTGATGGAGGAGCTGTGGTCCTCGCGGCAGGTCCCCGGGGGATCTATCGCAGCAGGGACGATGCCCTGACGTGGGAAAGCTGCACGCGACGGATAGTGGACGATGTTGTGACGCTTCCCGATACCTGGCTGTTCTGCTCGGGTGACCACAGGATCGAGGTGGTCCACGGCAATGGTTGAGCCATCACGCCCGCCGGAGTCCATGCTGCTCAAGGTCCTGCCCGAAGTATTCCAGGTGGCGGCGGACACCAGCGCCCCCATGCAGGCACTGCTTGCCGTGGCTGAGGACATGCATCAGCCCGTCCGGCGGGTCTTGGACCGTCTCCATACCGTCCCGGACCCTGGGCGGGCACCGTCGTCGTTGGTTCCTTTCCTGAGCCGCTGGGTGGATCTGGATTGGCTGACCCTGCCCGGCGCGGAAGGTGCGGCCGGAGGTTCCGGCACTCTGCCGATCGCCCGCCAGCGGGACCTGATTGCCGCTGCTGCCCAGCTCTCGGCGCGGCGGGGAACAGTAGACGGGCTCACGCGTTTCCTGCACCTGGCCACGGGAGTTCCGGGTTTCGACGTCGAGTCCGTGCCGGGCGCGTTCCACATCAAAGTCACGGTCCCGGCGGAAGCGGCCGGGCAGGTGGAGCTGGTGCGGCGGATCGTCAAAGGCGTGAAGCCCGCGCACGTCACGGACCAGGTCCTGGTGCGCGCCGATGAATAAGGTGCGCGCCCATGAATAAGGAGAACCGGACACCCATCCTGGTGGTGATCGCCTGTGGGGTGATCGCGCTCCTGGTGCTGGTGTTTGGGGTCAGTTGCGGCGGTGGGAACAACGACGCCGCTGCGGACTGGCAGGGCGGGTTCGCCGACGCCGGCAAGGGCGCCAGGCTGACCGCCGCGGATCTCTCAATATCGGACGGTTCCTGTTCTGCCTCGGACACCCAGCTGGTGGTGACGGGGGCGTGCGTTGTGGACGTCAAGGAATTCGGCGGCGGGCTGTTCTCCTTCGGCCCGCCCACCAAACGCGCCCGGCTCGCTCCGCAGCAGCCCGTCACCGTGTCCCTGTTCATCCAGGGAACCCGGGCGGAACAGGACTCCGGCCCCGGGAAAACGGTGGACGTCACCTTCGGGACCTCGGGCGGACAGCTGGGCATCACGTGCCGGGTCATTGGACCCTGCGTGCTCCAGCTCCAGGAAGCCGGAGGCTGAGATGCATCGAACCACCCCGGATACGCGTGCCCACTTCTGCGTCGTAGGCCATCTACGCGTCAGCGGTTCCACAACGGCCCATCCCACCGCCATCCCAGGAGTTGCGCCATGACCACCATCACCATGACCTTGAGCTCCCCCGACGTTGTCCTCAAAGACGGCAAGGGCTCACTCACCGCGTCCGTTACCAACGGCTCCACGGATCCAGAACGCGTGGTGCTCGGCGCGTTTCCTGGGCAGGTGACCACTCCGCCGTCGAAAACTTACACCACCATCCCCAACCCGCTGCGGACCATCGCTGCCGGGGCCACCGAACAATACGTCGTCACCTTCGATACCGCTGGTGCGTCGGCAGGCAGCTACCCGGTGAAGCTGATCGCCTACTCCGCCGATGACGCACCGGAGGACTACGCGGACCAAGCCCACGTGGTGATGCTGACGGTGCCAGCCGCGGAGGCACCTAAACCGCCGGCGCCTTTTCCGTGGCTGTGGGTGATCATCGGCGGGGTGGTGCTGCTGGCCGTGGTCGGGTTGATTCTGTTCTTCATTTTCAAAGACGCCAACGTGCCGGATGTGAAGACCAAACCGCAGGCGGAAGCCGTCAAGATCATTGAAGACGCCGGATTCAAGGCCGCAACCACAGAGACGGAAAGCACCTCCACAGCAGGAACCGTAGTGAACCAGAACCCCGCAGGCGGCGACAAAGTGGGCCGCGGAAGTACCGTGAACCTGGAAATAGCCGTACCGGTGCGGCCTACCGTCCCGAACGTGCTGGGCCAACGAATCGAGGACGCACGGGCGGCGTTCCAGGCGGCCAAACTGCAACTGGACTTCACGCAGGGTTCCCAGTGCTTCTCCTCAGCGTTTGAACCCCTCTTCCGCCCCTGCATTGTGGTGGGCGTGAATCCTGACGTCGGCAGCAAGGTCAACGAGAATGCGCTGGTCCTGGTGCGGACTGAGCCACGGCTGAGCCCCATCTTCGACCCCCTGCCAAACATTTGCATGACCAACCCGCAGGCGTGCGTGCTGAGGTTGCAACGGTGAGACGTGTTTGCCCGCCGTGGGCGGTGACGTGAAAAGATCAACCATGCGTCCGATGCAGCACTCCAGCAAACTCCAGAACGTCCGCTATGAACTCCGCGGTCCCATCCTTCAGGCTGCCAAGGCCATGGAGGCCGAGGGGCACCGGATCCTCAAGATGAACCTCGGGGACACCGCGCCGTTCGGGCTGGAAGCGCCGGAGTCCGTGGTGGTGGACATGATCCACCACCTCCGTGGTGCGCAGGGATACAGCGATTCAAAGGGCATCTTCTCCGCCCGCACGGCCATCTCGCAGTACTACCAAACGCGCGGACTGATGACCATCGGCGTCGAGGATGTCTTCATCGGCAACGGCGTCAGCGAGCTCATTTCCATGACCCTGCAGGCCTTCATGGAGAACGGCGACGAAATCCTCATCCCGGCTCCGGACTACCCGCTCTGGACTGCCGCCGTGACCCTCACAGGTGGCCAAGCCGTGCACTACCTGTGTGATGAGGACCAGAATTGGTGGCCGGACATGGCCGACGTCGAAGCGAAGATCACGCCCCGCACCAAGGGCATCGTGATCATCAACCCGAACAACCCCACCGGCGCCGTGTACCCGCGGCACATCCTGGAGCAGTTCGCCTCCCTGGCCCGGAAGCATGACCTGGTGCTGTTCTCAGATGAGATTTACGAGAAGATCCGGTACGTCGATGCACCCCACATCCACACCGCCGCAGTGGCCGAGGACGTGTGTGTTCTGACATTCAGCGGCCTGTCCAAGGCGTACCGCATGCCCGGATACCGGGCTGGTTGGGTGGCTGTCACCGGCCCCCTGACCGCAACCGCCGCCTACCGGGAGTCCCTGGAATTGCTGGCCTCGCTGCGGTTGTGCGCCAATGTTCCAGCCCAGCATGCCATCCAAACCTGCCTCGGCGGATACCAGAGCATCGAGGCCCTTATCCGGCCCGGCGGCCGGTTGCGCGAGCAACGGGACCTGGCATGGAAACTGTTGACGGCCATCCCGGGCGTCAGCTGCGTACCCGCTGCGGGCGCCATGTACCTGTTCCCCCGGTTGGACCCGGAAATCTATCCCATCGCCTCGGATGAGAAGTTCGTCCTGCAACTACTCCAGGAACAGAAGATCCTGGTGTCCCACGGAACGGCCTTCAACTGGCCCACGCCGGACCACTTCCGCTTTGTGATCCTGCCTGCCGTGGGAGACATCGAAGAGGCAGTCCGCCGCATTTCCACTTATCTTGCTGCGTACAGGAACCGTCCCGCAGATGCACCCTAAGGTGTCACACTTTCGGCGTCGGACCCGACATCCCTGATGTAAGGCTCCATCACCGAAGGGAAACATCATGCCCCGCATCAACATCGGCCGCAGCAACAAGCTCGGCTACGCCGCCGTCATCGGGCTGGAAGGCTACGCCCGCAAGTCCGTGGACCCGGACTTGTACGAGCTCATCAAGCTTCGCGCATCCATCCTCAACGGGTGTGGTTTCTGCGTGGATATGCACGCAACGGACGGCGCAAAGCGTGGGATTCCGGCCCGAAAACTGCATGCCGTGGCCGCCTGGCAGCATTCGAAGGTCTTCTTCGATGCCCGCGAACAGGCCGTTCTGGCTCTGACGGACGCCGTGACGCAGCTGGGCCCGGAGACAGTCACCGACGACATTTGGAACGCGGCGGCCACGCACTTCGACGACAGCCAGATGGGTGGCCTGATCCTGGCCATCTCCACCATCAACGTCTGGAACCGGATTGCCGTGAGCACGCAGATGGAGCCACCGGTGGATGAGAAGAACCCGGTGGTCTGAAAGGTAGCGTGGATGGCATGACTCTTGGGGTGTCGGCCACGGTGGCGTGGCAGAGCGAACGCAACCGGCTTCTGGGGATTGCGTACCGGATGCTGGGCGACTTTGGCCATGCGGAGGACGTCGTCTCCGAGGTTGCGATCGACGCCGTGCGGCAGGAGCGTCAGGCGGAGGTCACGGTGGATTCGTGGCCGGCCTGGCTGACCACCGTGTGCGTGCGCCGTTCCGTGGATCGCGTGCGCCAGCTCGCAGCCGTGCGGGAGGAGTACACGGGCCCGTGGCTGCCCGAACCGGTGGATACTTCCAGTCTTCCGGAGGAGACGGTGGCCAACAGGGAGCTCTTGTCCTTGACGTTGCTGCACCTCGCCGAGCAACTGGCTCCCGAGGCAAGGGCCGCGTTGGTGCTTCACCGTGCCTTCGGGATGTCCGCCCCGGAAATCGGCGACATCCTGGAAAAGACGCCTGCCGCCGTGCGCCAGCTGATTTCCCGAGCCGAACGCCGCCTGGAGATCGATCCCGAAGCGCCTGTTCCCCGCGCCAAGGACCGCGCTGCGTTGGAGAAACTGGTGAACGCCATTGAACAGGGCCAGATCCAGACAGTCGTAGCCATGCTCGATCGCGATGCCGTGCTGTGGGCCGATGGCGGCGGAACGGTCAAGAGCGCCATGAACCCGCTGTTCGGTGCCGTGAGGATCGCGCGCTTCTTTACGGGCATCCTCGGCAAGGCGGCCGTTTTCGATCCGATGCAGCCAGTCAGTGCCCACATCATTGAGGTCAACGGAGGAGCGGCCCTGGTGCTCAGGCATCACGGCCGCTCCGACATTATGGTGATCAACACCTGCCCGGACGGGAGCATCCGGGAGCTTCGTCAGCTGTCCAACCCGGACAAGCTGACGCGGCTTTCGCTTTGAGGCACCACGAAGTAGCGGGAAAGCTGCCCACTCGCCGGAAACTTCCGTACGAACTGGCAGGCTTCCCGCGAACCCGCGGCGCTGGAGGGTGATCTAGTCCCCCGCCGAGCCGCTCACCCGCAGTGCGTTGATGATCGCCGGGATGGACGCAATGAGCATGATCAGCGCCCACACCAGTGCCACCACCACGGTGATCAGCGCCCAAAACTGGTCCCCAATGGACACCAGCGGCCCGGGCAAGAAGCCGTGTATCAGCCCCAGGATCACTTGGAGGAGCACGGACACCACCAGCAGGACCACCAGGCCAGTGACTTTGAAGAACTTCGGCTGGCTCAGGATCAGCAGCACGGCGAAAACGATCTTGAGCACCAGCAGCAGGCCTAGGATCGCCGCAGCCTGTCCCTTGGGAAAGCTCCCCCACAGGGCCAGGTAAGCGATGGTCCCAAACGGCGCAGCCACGAACAGGCCGATCATCAGGAACAGCTTGGCGAGCGCCAGCATCGCCGTGAGGAACGCTGCAATGACCCAGAGCAGTGTCACGATCAGCGTCGCGAGCCCTTGGATCCGCCCGTACGTTCGCAGGTCCATGATGAGGCTGAGACCCAGCATCACCACGGTGAACAGCAGCAACCCGTCCAGGAACGCCAGGAATCCGATCCCGGCACCGGGCGGATCGGCATCCGCCCGCTGGGTCTTGAGGAACACGTCCAACGGCACACCCAGTTTGTCCGCCTCGGCCGCCGAAACGGGGTCGACGGCGGTCTGGCCCAGCAGGAGGGACATGCCCACCTCGGCCAGGACTACTACGGCGAAGACCACGAGTGCCGCGTAGAACAAGGGACGGCGTAGTGCATCCGGGTCAGGCCCGCTGCGGAACCCCTCACGAATGGACCACGCTGCGGCCATGGCTCAATTGTGGCACCGGGATCACAGAGCACAAGATGTCTGGTCGCTTCCAGCCCATCATTGGCTCCGCTCAACGCGGCCTGCCAGCAGTTGTTGGGCGTGACCGCGGCAAAGATGGGCCATTGCTGCGGAAGGTTTAGGTCAGGACGCCACAGCACCCCGACGCCGGAGCCGCGCCACCAGCGTGGCGGCGAGCAACGCCGTCGTGATCTCCAAGCCGATCACCAGCAACAGCCCAGCGGCGCCGGAAGTATCAACAGCGTTCGACGCCGGCCTGCCGCCGTGGGCGTGGCCGGCACCACCCGCTCCGAACAGCAGGACAGCATGCAGGGCCACCATGGCAAGGGCGGAGAGGGTCACTTGGTGGAGCGCCCCTACCCGGCTGTGGCGCCAGATGTGAACTGTGCAGGGGACGCAGACGGCCGCCAAGCCGATCATGAGGATCCCCAGCCAGGCGCTGTGGTGCCCCGAGGCCGCGAGCCAGAGGTGCACCAGGCATGAGACGGCAGTGAGCGCTGCGCAGATCCGGGGATGGAGGACAGGCCCGGCTGACCGGACCCGTCCCGCCGTCGTGGTCATTACGTGTCCCGGAGCGGTTCTAGTGGCAGTGCCCGGCGGGTTCACTGTGTTCACCGGCAGCGGCGCCGTGTTCACCGGCAGCGGCGCTGTGTTCACCGGCAGCGGCGCTGTGGCAGCTCGAACCCGAGGCATTGGCCGGCACATCCAGTACGGGGCTGCGGTCGAAGAAGCCTTCAGGGCGGAGCTTGAAGCCAACGGTGTCCACGGGCATGATCGGCCAGTCCTCCACACGCGGGAAGTGTGTCAGGCCGAAGGTGTGCCAGAGGACGATGTCCTGGCCGTCGATCTCGCGATCTTGGGCAACGTAGGCCGGCAGGCCGGCTCCGCCGGAGTGCTGGTTCACGAAGTCGCCCGTGGGGTAGCGCTCCTCGTCCGAGTAGCGGGTGACCCACACATCTTTGGTGGCGAAAGCGGCGCGCTTCGCGATGGACGACGCCGGGTCGGCCAGCAACGTGGGCTGGTTCTCGGAATGGAGTTTGTAGCCCACGGGCTCGCCCAGACGGTTCTTCGACTCCGGGTTGGAGATGATCCACGTCCTGCCCGCGCGGGCGTCTGCCTCACGGACTGCCTCCGACTCCTTGGTCAGGAGTGTGCGCTTGCGGGAGAACGCATTGCCGCGCTCGTTGCCTTCGCCCATGGCCTGGCGGACCACGTCTTCTTCCTCCACGCGGTTGGTGAAACCGTCAATGGCCATGTCCAGGCGGGCGCTGAACAGGTGCTGGTGGAAGGGCGCTCCGAGGCCCGGGGCGAGCTGGGAGATGTTGTCCGAGCCGCCTTCCGGGAACGCACTGGTGAACACGACGCCCGTGGCCTTGGCTTCGAATTCGATGGTGCCGTCCAGGTAGAGGTACCAGTAGAAGCCGTAGTCGTAGTTGCCGATGGTGGTGAAGAAGGAGATCACCAGGCGGCGGTTACGGCGGGTGTAATTGATGCCGGTCCAGAGGTCGGAGTGCTTGGACAGGATGCCCCAGTCTTCCTCGTGCATGCAGATGCCGTTGCGGATTTCGCGGGGGTTGCCGAAAGCGTCGCTGATGACCGGGCTGAGGTAAGTGATGTCACCCAGGCAGTCACAGCCCAGTTCCAGGGAGTTGGCGTATTGACCCACCAAGTATTCGCCGGTGTCGAAGTAGTTCTGCCAGGACCTGATGGGCGAAGGGTCACCGTACGGCACCACCATTTCGGCGATGGAGGCGCGGTTGATGATGGGCCTGAGCCGGTCGCCGTCCTGGAAGGCCAGGTTGTGGAGGACAACTCCTTCGCGGACGTCGAAGCCCACGTCCACGCTCCACTTTTCCCACTCGACGTGGTTGCCACCTGTGACGGTGAAGCTGGGGCCTTCCGGTTGTGTGATGCTGATGGGCTTCTGGGTGGTGCGGAGCGGGCCGGTCAGTTCAGGGTCCGTGTAGTTTCCGTGCTCTGCCGGGATGGGCATCACGCCCAGATCGATGACCTGGGTGACTTCCTTGTTGACCACATCCACATAGGCTACGAGTCCGTCCACGGGGTGGGCCCAGGCACTGTCTTCGGGGAAGTCCTGCACAAACGCGAGGCCACGAAGGATGCGCCGGCCCTTTTCGTCTTCATACTCGAAGACGCCGGCGGACAGTGGAGCAACGCGGACCTTCTCTACGTCCAGGTCCCGGGCCTCGAGCGCGGCGAGCCAGCGCTCATCGGTGGCGAGGAGTGTCTCCACAACCTCGAATTCTTCCTCCAGCACAGGGAGTTCACCGGAGACTTTGGTGTCCAGTTCTGTTGCGGAGAGGATCTCGCCGCGGGTCACCGAGACAAGGACGTCGGCGGGTGCGCCGCCGGAGATGTCGTGGAGGAAGACGCGGAAACGGCGGTCCTGCTCTGACTGGCCACGGGCTGGGTCCACCAGCCCCAAGTAGGCGATGCGTTTCTCGGCGCCAAGGTGGCCGGAGGCCTGCAGGATTCCCTGCACCTGGGAGATTTCGGCGCCCGTTGCCAGGGCGTACTGTGCTTCCTCAATGGCGGTGGCGTCGGTTGCTGTCTCAGTTGCTGTGGGCGTCATGGCTGCCTCTTGTCCGGGACCTATGATGGGTCAGGATTTATTTTCTATAGGTGTAGAGAATAACCAAAACGTAAGATGGGTCACAAGACCTGTCCGCCATTTATTTTTTCGGGAGCCCATCCAGTGCCAAAGATTGTGGACCACGATCAACGACGCCTCGAACTGGTGGACGCAACCTGGCGGATCATCGCGAAGCTTGGCATGGAGGGTGCCACCATGCGGGAAATTGCCGAGGAAGCCGGCTTCGCCAACGGCGCCCTCAAGCCCTACTTCCCCACCAAGGACCTGCTGCTCACGTCCGCGTTCGGGCACGTCTTCAACCGCACCAACCAGCGCATCGCCACGGTGACTGAGGGACTCTCAGGCGTCGCGGCCCTCCGCGCGTTCTGTGCTGAAGTCCTGCCGCTGGATGAGGAGCGTGTCAACGAGGCCCGGATCGTGATCCCGTTCTGGCAGAAGGCACTCAACGACGCTGACATGGCCGCCCTCCACAGCGAGTCCATGAGCCAGTGGCACACCACCATCACAGCTCATTGCGCAGCAGCGCGGACGGCCGGTGAGATCGCCACCCCCATCGGGGACGCCGCCGTCGCCGATCACCTGCTGAACATGATGCTCGGTGCGCAGATCGTTGTGGCGTTGTCCCCCGCCGAGCATTTCTCGCAGGACCTCGCGGGGCAGCTGGATAACTACCTCGCGCTGCTGGCTGGCTAGCTAACTCGTGGCGCCCGACGCCACCACGCCCACGCCCAACCCGGCGATCACGCCGCTGCTGACACGCTCGACGGCGGTGCTCACCTTGGGACGCTTAAGCCACCGCATCGCTTTGAACGCGACGACGGCGATCATCGAGAGATACGCGAAGGCAATGACAGCTACAACCACGCCCAGAATCAAGGACGTGCCCATGGTGTCCCCACCATGCGGGATGAACTGGGGAACCACGGCCAGGTAAAAAAGTCCCACCTTGGGGTTGAGCAGCGTGGACAGTGCGCCTGCGCCCAACGCGGAGAGCCGACTGTACGGGAGAGGCGCCTCCGCGACAGAGCCGTCCGCACCCGCTTTGGCTGCCTTGCGCGACTTGATGAACGACGAAACGCCCAAGTACAGCAAGTAGAGACCGCCTGCGATCTTGACCCAGCGGAACAATTCCGCGGACTGCTCCAGGATGGCCGCCAATCCGACGCCCACCAGAGCTGCCCACATAATCGCGCCCGCCGCGGAACCTGCCGCGGCAGCAATCCCGGCACTGGGCCGGTTGAGGGCGATGCGCAAAACCAGGAAGGTGTCCGGGCCGGGCGTTACGGACAGGACCAGGCACAGGCCTGCGAAGGCAGCTAGGGAAGCAAGAGTCACAAGGTCGATTATCAGGCAGGACGCCCGGAACCGAAAGCGTTCGCTTCCCGTCAAGGGCTGTTCGTTCAACGACAAGGCCGTCAGGGGTGACCCCGACCACACTGGAAACATCGCCGCGTGCCTCACTGGCCGCCAAGACTTACTACCCGAGCGGAGTACCAATGGAGACTTACGACGCCCTGCTGGCCTCGATCACACCAGCCAACGGCCAGAACAGCCGCACCATCCTCGATCCCGCCACGGGCGAGGCTGTGGGCCAAGCACCCGTTCACACCGTCGAGGAACTCGAAGCCGCCATCGCAGCTGCCACTGCCGCCCAGCCAGCGTGGGCTGCCTTGGGCCACGACGCCAGGTCCGCCGCGCTGATGAAGGCCGCCGACGCCGTCGAACGTTCCGCGGAAGAACTCGCCCAACTCCTCTCCCGCGAGCAGGGCAAGCCGCTGAACGGCCCCAACGCCCGCTTCGAAGTGGGCGCCTGCGCCGCTTGGCTCCGCGCCACCGCCGCCACACCGCTGGATCCTGAAACCGTGGTGGACGACGGCGAAACGCGAGCCGAACTGCACTACCGGCCCATCGGCGTCGTGGGTGCCATCGGTCCCTGGAACTGGCCCATGATGATCACCGTCTGGCAGATCGCGCCGGCATTGCGCATGGGCAACGCCGTGGTGGTCAAGCCCTCCGAATACACCCCGCTGTCCGTCCTGGCACTGGCTGCGATCATCAATGAAGAGTTGCCCGAAGGCCTGCTGTCCGTAGTCTCCGGTGGCCGCGACGTCGGCGAGGCACTGGCCTCCCACGACGCGATCGGCAAGGTCATGTTCACCGGTTCCACCGCCACGGGCAAGGCGATCATTCGCTCCTCGGCGGACACCGTCAAGCGGCTCACCCTTGAACTCGGCGGGAACGACGCCGGCATCGTGTTGCCGGACTCAGACCCCAAGGCAATTGCCGAGGGCCTGTTCTGGGGCGCTTTCATCAACACCGGCCAGACCTGCGCCGCCCTCAAGCGCCTGTACGTCCACGAGTCCCAGTACGAGGCCGTGATCTCCGAACTGACTGCCGTCGCTGCAGCCATGCCCATGGGCAACGGACTGGATGAGAACAACGTGCTGGGCCCGCTGCAGAACCGCCAGCAGTACGACATCGTGGCCCGGCTTGTTGAAGCTGCCCGCGACTCCGGCGCCCGGATCCTGATCGGTGGCAACCCCGACGCCGAAGCGCCCGGCAACTTCTACCCCACCACCCTGGTGGCCGACATCGACAACGACAACCCGTTGGTGGCCGAGGAACAGTTCGGCCCGGCGCTGCCCATCATCAAATACAGCACCGTTGACGAGGCAGTGGCCAAGGCAAACGCGCTCGACGTCGGATTGGGCGCCTCAGTTTGGTCCTCCGACCTGAGTGCCGCGCGCGAAGTCGCCTCCCGCATCCAGGCCGGAACAGTATGGATCAACAAGCACGGCGCCGTGGATCCACGCATCCCGTTCGGCGGCGCCAAGCAATCAGGCTACGGCCTCGAGTTCGGCGCCGAAGGCCTCAAGGCTTTGGGCGTCCCGCAGATCATCAACGGCTAAACCACTGTTGCGCCTTCCCAACTGACTGGCATTAGTGGTTGCTATGACTCCTCATTCCAACCACTAATGTCAGTCAGTTGGGCTGTTCGGGCGTGTGGCGAGCGCTATCGCGAGGATGATCAGGCCAGCTCCGGCGACGGCAAGGTAGTCAAGGGAGGTGTGGAACCTGGCTACGATGGCGGCGCCGACGGCCAGGACTCCCGTCCCGGCCAGGAGGGGTCGCCGCGCGCTGGCCGCCCACGCGATGACCGCGATGCCGAAGTACGGGCTGTAGTTGAAACCCAGAGCCAGGTCAGCGAAGAAGAACCCCACGGCTACAAAGCACATGAGTCCGGCAGCGCTGGTCCTGTGCGCCAATTGCCGGGAATAGACGTAGACAGTCAGGGCCGACAGCAGGCTCAACCCATGCACCGCAATCTGCCAGGGCAACGGCACTTGCCCGAGGTCTCCCATTGCGCCTGAAAGCAGGACTGCCCAGGCAAAGGTTGCCAGCGCCATCACTGTGCCTGCAAACCTTGAAATTCTGTGCTCATTGAAAGCCGTCGCGTGCTCTCGGTGCACGTTAACAGTGGTCATCGTCGGTCCCCCATCCTTGTCCTGAACCTAGAGAAGGCGGCTCCCGCTTGTCCAGTCACAGGATGGACGCGGTTGGGTCACTGGGGGCTGCGCGTGTAAGCATGAGCACCATGTCCCAGAAGATTGCGTACCAAGGTGAGCCGGGAGCCAATTCGGATCTCGCGTGCAAGGAAATGTTCCCCGATCTCGAAAGCGTTCCCTGCGCGAGCTTTGAGGACGCGTTTGAACTCGTCTCCACCGGCGAGGTCGATCTGGCTATGATTCCCATCGAGAACTCCATCGCCGGACGAGTGGCCGACATCCACGTCCTGCTTCCCCAATCCAAATTGCAGATCGTCGGAGAATACTTCCTGCCGATCCGATTCGACCTCCTGGGAATCCCGGGCAGCACCATCGAGGGCGCCACAGAGGTCCACAGCCACATCCACGCGCTGGGTCAGTGCCGCCGGATCATCCGAGAAGCCGGCCTCAAGCCTGTCATCGCCGGTGATACCGCAGGCTCTGCCCGTGAAGTCAGGGACTGGAACGATCCCCGGAAGCTATCCCTCGCCCCGCCGCTTGCCGCCCAACTGTACGGACTGGAGGTCCTGGCCTCCGGCGTCGAAGATGACCCCACCAACACCACGCGCTTCGTTGTCCTGGCCCGTGAACGTGAGCTTCCCACGAAGGAAGAACTTCCGGGTCCCGCGATCACCAGCTTCGTCTTCCGGGTCCGCAACGTCCCGTCCGCCCTCTACAAGGCCCTCGGGGGTTTTGCGACCAACGGGCTCAACATGACCAGGTTGGAGAGCTACATGGTGGGCGACGAGTTTGCCGCCACGATGTTCCTTTCCGACGTCGAAGGCCACCCTGAAGACGCACGACTCCGCCGAGCACTGGAGGAGCTGGAGTTCTTCACCACCGAGGTGCGGGTCCTCGGCGTTTACGCCGCAGATGGGTATCGCGAGCGGAACACCGTCAGCGCCTGACGTTTCAGTCTCCCGCCACCTGCGGTGCGTCTCTGAGTACAGGATTGCGTGAATACATCCAAATCTGTACTTTGGTCATATGGAGACACTCACCCATGCGCCAGTGTTGGCCCGCTTTGGCTACGCCGTCTCAGACCCCACCCGCGCGCAAGTTCTGCTTGCCCTCGCTGAGTCGCCGTCGTACCCGTCTGACTTGGCAGACTCTGTTGGGGTGTCGCGTCAAAGCATGTCCAATCATCTGACCTGCCTGCGCGGTTGTGGTTTGGTGGTTGCCATTCCTGACGGTCGGCGGACGCGTTATGAATTGGCCGACGCCCGATTGGGCCACGCGATCAAAGACCTGCTGGGGGTGGTGTTGGCCGTGGATCCTGCCTGCTGCGCGCCGGACGGGACCTGCCTGGCATGAACACCCCCTTGCTCTTACTGACAGCGGATCGCCGGCTCGTCCTCATGCGTCGCATCCGGCTGTTCGCCGCCGCGACCATCACCTACAACGTCGTCGAAGCGGTCGCAGCACTCTGGGCTGGTGGCGTTGCGGACTCTTCAGCACTGATTGGTTTTGGGCTGGACTCTGTTGTGGAAGTCGCTTCCGCGGTGGCCTTGTCCTGGCAGTTCTCCGCCAAGGATCCCGAACGTCGCGAACACCTGACACTGCGCATCATCGCGATCTCGTTCTTCGCACTGGCAGCGTTCGTCACTGTGGATGCAGTCCGATCACTCACTGGTGGCGGCGAGGCCCAGCAGTCCACTCCCGGCATTGTGATAGCGGCTTTGAGCCTTGCGATCATGCCGGCCCTGTCCTACTTCCAACGCCGGGCGGGCAGGGAACTTGGCTCCAAAACCGCAGTGGCGGACTCCAAGCAGACACTGCTCTGCACGTACCTCTCCGGCGTGCTGTTGCTCGGCCTGATACTGAACAGCACTCTGGGGTGGTGGTGGGCCGATGCCGGCGCTGCACTGGTGATCGCCGCCATCGCCGTCCGTGAAGGCGTGAACGCCTGGCGAGGCGACGTTTGCTGCACAGTGCCCAGCGCGGGTACCCCGCACCATGCAGTTGCGGCAGATGACTGCTGCCAGCACTAAAACAAACACCCCGTCGATTCGACGCAGCCACCCACCGCTACCAGGAAAGTAATCAGCCCCGATGACACAAGCACCACCACGCCCCCAGCCCGTCGACACCGCAAAGAAAGTACGCACCATCGTGTGGATCCTGATCGCGGCGGTTGTTGCAGCGGGGGCCATCTGGTTCGCGATTTTCACGGCTACAAAACCAGCTCCCAGCTCCGCTGCGCCGGCGGGCGGAGCACAGTTGGTCCGCGAAGACAGTCACCGGATCACCACCCCCACCACGGAAAAGGCGCAGCTGGTGGAGTTCCTCGACTTCGAATGCGAGTCCTGCCGCGCCGCTTACCCGTTAGTGGAGGATCTGAAGAAGGAATACGGGGACCGGATCACGTTTGTCCAGCGCTACTTCCCCCTCCCCGGACACAGAAACTCCGGAACTGCCGCGCTGGCCGTTGAAGCCGCGGCGCAACAGGGCAAATACGAGGCGATGGTGGCCAAGTTGTTTGATACACAGCCTCAGTGGGGCGAAAAGTCAGACTCCCAGGCAGCAACCTTCCGAATTTACGCACAGGAACTCGGCCTGGACATGGCGCAATATGATGCAAGCGTCGCGGACGAAAAAACCCAGGCACGAATCCGGAAAGACGCCACTGACGGCAACGCACTTGGCGTCACCGGCACCCCGACGTTCTTCCTCGATGGCAAGAAACTCACCTTAAACACAGAGGAACAATTCCGCCAGCTGCTGGACGAAGCCGCCAAATAGGGGCTTCTCCGGGCTGGTGGATCAAGACTGGCCGGATAGCGTCAGGGTAATAAGCACGATGTTCAGTCCGACGATCAACGTGGCGCTGGTCCAGCCAGCGACTTTCAATGCCGTGGAATCCGCGTGAATACCCATCACGTCCCGCTTGCCGGTAAGACGGATCAGCGGGATCAAGGCGAAGGGGATGCCGAAGCTCAGAAGCACCTGGCTCAGGACCAAAGCCAGGGTCGGCTCGATGCCCGCACCCAGGATGATCAAGGCCGGAATGAGCGTGATAACCCGGCGCATCAGCAGCGGGATGCGGACTTTTAGCAGCCCACCCATGATGGTGGCTCCGGCGTAGCAGCCTACCGAGGTTGAGGCCAGGCCGGAGGCAAGCAAACCGATGGCGAAGATGACACCTATGGCCGGACCCAGCGCCGACGTCACTGCTGCGTGTGCGCCCGCGATCGTGTCCGTTCCCTCGATGCCCCGCAGGCTGGAGGCGGCAAGCAACAGCATCGAAATATTCACCACGCCGGCCAACAACAGGGCGCCCGCGACGTCCAAGCGTGTTGCTCGGATCAGCCGGGTCCGAACGGCAGGGTCCTCCGAAAAACCGTGACGATCACGGGCCAAGGCGGAATGGAGGTATATCGCATGGGGCATCACGGTAGCCCCAAGCATGCTCGCAGCCAGCAGGACAGTGTCCGTACCCTCGAAGCGGGGCACCAAACCTGCCAAGGCACTTCCAGCATCCGGCGGGTTAACGAACAACCCCGACACAAATCCGATGGCAATGACGCCCAGGAGCACAAGGATCGCGTACTCGAAGGACCGCTGCCCGCGTTGTGACTGCAGGGCCAGGAGCAACATGGACGCCACGCCAATGATGACTCCCCCGGCAAGCAGCGGAAGCCCGAAAAGCAGGTTCAGTGCCACAGCACCACCAATGACCTCGGCCATGTCCGTGGCGCCCGCAACGATCTCAGCCTGCGCCCAGTAGAGGCGCCGCCGCTTAGTGCCCAGCCGCTTCCCCAGAATTTCCGGGAGGCTCATTCCCGTGGCCAGGCCCAATTTGGCCGATTGATACTGCACAAGAACAGCCATGGCATTGGCCACCACCAGCACCCAGACAAGCAGATACCCGTAATTGGCACCGGCAGTGAGGTTCGCCGCTACGTTGCCCGGATCTACATAGGCAATGGCGGCTACGAATGCCGGGCCCAGCAGAAGGAGCCGGGACCACGCCTTGCGGGGCGCACGACGGGTTTCGAGTGTTGGCGCAGCCATGGTCATCCTCATCATCGGGGCATTCTGCTATGAGGATAGCGGAAAGTTAGGCATGCCGAAAACTACTCTTTAGGTGCACCGACCGTTCAAGATAGGTTCGGGCGCGCGCAGGCCTTAGCCTGAACGGCCATGTGTCAATCCCGTGGGAATACCGATCAGCACCGGCTCGGGAGTTGCGCAGCACCCCTCCGCCGCCTCCACCAGCCCAGGTACTTCACAGCTGGAGACGGCGTCGACTGAGCACACACCTGTTTCGGGGAGCTCAAGGTGAACGGCGTCTGCCGCCGCGTAGTCCCTCGCGAGTGCCGCAGTGACTGACCGGACCTGTTCATAGCCCGTTGCCAGCAAAAAGGTAGGCGCGCGCCCGTACGACTTCATGCCAACGATGTAGAAGTCCTTTTCCGGATGGGCGAGCACTTTGGCACCATGGGGTGGGACGGTGCCGCAAGAATGGAACTCGGGGTCAATGAGCGGACCGAGTTCTGCCGGAGCTTCGACGGCGGGGTCCAGATCAAGGCGGAGCTCGCTGAACATGGTGAGATCAGGGCGGAAGCCCGTACAAGGCACGACGACGTCCGTCACCAAGGTGCGCGCGTCGCCGGAAGTTACGGTGACGCCTCGCTCGGAGTCTGTCAGCTTGCTGATACCGAAACCCGTGTGCAGTTCTATCCGGCCTGCGTCCACTAGCCGGCGAAGCCTGGATCCGAGCTGTCCGCGTGCAGGCAGACCATCCGCATCACCGCCGCCGTAGACCTTGTCCGGAGAATCTCCCCGCACAGCCCACAGGATGCGCGTATCCGGTTCCTGTTTCGCAAGCTCCGAAAGACTGATCAATGTGTTGGCCGCAGAGTGCCCTGCTCCGACCACCAAGACGCGCCGGCCAGCGAAGGTAGCGCGGTCCCGCCCGGCAACGTCCGGCAACGGTGAGGAGATCCTGCGCGCTGCCTGTTCTTCTCCTATTGCCGGCAGACCGGACGTTCCCAGGGGATTTCGGGTGGACCACGTGCCGGAGGCGTCGATGACTGCTGACACCGTGTAATCGCGCAATTCCCCGGTAGATTGCTCAACGCGAACAATAAAGGGTGTTGTATCCCTGTGGCGCACATGGGTCTTATCCATGCCCTGACGGGTGACGGCCAGGACCCGGGCGTTCGTGTGGAGCCGGGAAGCGAGCTCCGGTGTTGCTGCCAAGGGAGCCAGATAGTGATTGATGATTTCCCCGCCGTAAGGCAAAGCCGTCAGCCGAGGCGACTCCCAGCCTGCCGGCGTGAGCAATCGGACTGCTGCGGCGTCGAGGTTGAAGCGCCACGGAGAGAACAACCGGATGTGGCGCCACTGCTCCATGGCGGCACCCGCGGTGGGGCCGGCTTCGAAGATCGTCGGCTCCAGTCCGCGTTCGAGCAGGTGGGCTGCTGCGGCTAATCCGATAGGGCCCGCGCCGATGATGGCCACGGGAAGGTTGTCATTCATGGTTACTCGTTCCTCCGCTGGGAAATTCCTGGAAGTAAGTGGGCAATTCTCAGAAGTGGGTGGGCTCTTCGACCAATGCGGTTGCAATGCTGTCTGCATCGTCCAAGGCAGCCAGATACCGCTCGGCGTCCAGGGCAGCCGAGCATCCTGTGCCCGCCGCTGTAATGGCCTGGCGGTAGCGGTGATCCACGGCGTCGCCGCACGCGAAGACACCGGAGAGGTTGGTCATAGTGGTTGGCGAGGCCACCTTGATATAGCCCTCGGCATCGAGGTCAATCTGGCCTTCAAGCAGTTCCGTTCGAGGCACATGACCGATTGCCACGAAGATTCCGGTTGCTGCCTGCTCCCGCGCTTCGCCGGTCCGGGTGTCCTTGAGCGTCACACCGGTGACCTTGGTGTCTCCGTGGATGGCCGTGATGGCAGAATTCCAAGCGAACGTGATCTTGGGATTGTCCTTGGCACGCTGGGCCATGATGCGGGAAGCGCGGAGCTCGCCCTTACGCACCACCACGGTGACGGACTTTCCGAATCGCGTCAGGAATGTCGCTTCCTCCATTGCGGAGTCTCCGCCGCCCACCACAATGATGTCCTGCTCGCGGAAGAAGAAGCCGTCGCAGGTGGCACACCAAGACACGCCATGCCCGCTAAGTTTCTTCTCTTCCGGCAGCCCGAGCTCCTTATAGGCGGAGCCCGTGGCGAGAATAACTGCAGGAGCCTCGTGAGTCTCGCCTGCTCCGGTGACCACCCGCTTGAAGTGACCTTTCAGATCAACCTCTGTGACGTCGTCGAACACTATGTGGGCACCGAATTTCTCGGCCTGTTCCTGGAGCCCGTCCATCAGCTCCGGGCCTTGTATCCCGCCGGGGAACCCGGGAAAGTTCTCCACTTCCGTGGTGTTCATGAGGGCGCCGCCGGCAGTAACTGAGCCGGCCAGAACCAACGGGTTCAACCCCGCGCGGGCTGCATAGATGGCCGCTGTGTAGCCGGCAGGGCCGGACCCGATGATGATGAGTTGTTCGTTGCTCATGGGACTCGCTCCTGGTGGTCGAATTATTTGGCAGCAGGGGTCAACGATGCGATCAGGTTCTCGATGCGTATTTTGATGTCGTCGCGAATGGGCCTGACAGCGTCAACTCCCTGTCCGGCGGGATCTTCAAGGACCCAGTCCTCGTAGCGCTTGCCGGGGAAGTAGGGGCATTCGTCACCGCAGCCCATGGTGATGACCACGTCCGATTCCTTGACGGCCTCTGTAGTGAGGACTTTGGGGATCTCGGCCGACATATCGATACCCACTTCAGCCATGGCTTCGACAGCAGCGGGATTGACCTTGTCCGCGGGCTGGGAGCCAGCAGACCGAACCTCGATGGCACCTTGGGAGAGAGTGGTAAGGAACGCAGCGGCCATCTGCGAGCGCCCTGCGTTGTGGACACAGACGAAAAGGACGGAAGGCTTCTTTACGGAATCGGTGGTCATGAATTTCCTCGAAGGTCAGGCAGCTATATGGGTGCGGGTGAAATAGCGCTTGCGTGCCCAGAGGGCTACATACACAAGTGCAACAAGGACGGGTACTTCAATCAAGGGTCCAACAACACCAGCCAAGGCCTGACCTGACGTGACACCGAAGGTTCCGATCGCTACAGCGATGGCAAGCTCGAAGTTGTTGCCCGCAGCGGTAAACGCCAAAGTCGTGGTCTTGGCGTACCCCAGATTCAGCAAGCGGCCAATGAACATTCCGGCACTGAAGACGACAACGAAGTAGACCAACAACGGCAAAGCGATGCGAAGGACGTCCATCGGCTTGGACATGATGGTCCCGCCTTGGAGCGCAAACAGGAGCGTGATGGTGAAAAGGAGTCCGTAGAGCGCCCAGGGACCAATCCTTGGCAGGAAGTTCTTCTCGTACCATTGGCGACCATTGGCTTTCTCACCGATGACGCGGGTGAGCAGGCCAGCGAGCAGCGGAATGCCCAGGAAGATCAGCACCGAGAGCGTTATGGCCCGGAAGGAGAAGTCGGCGGCCGTGGTGGGAAGTCCCAGGAGGGATGGGAGCCACTGGAGGTAGAACCAGCCCAAAGCCCCGAAGGCGATCACTTGGAAGACGGAATTGATGAACACCAGAACGGCGGCAGACTCACGGTCCCCACAGGCGAGGTCGTTCCAGATCATGACCATGGCGATGCAGCGGGCCAAGCCCACAATAATCAGTCCGGTCCTGTACTCCGGCAGGTCAGGGATGAACACCCAGGCAAGGGCGAACATGAAAGCCGGAGCCAGCACCCAATTGATGACCAAGGACGTAACCAGCAGCTTTCGATCAGCCAGCACACGGTTCGCTTGGTCGTACCGCACCTTGGCCAGGACCGGATACATCATCACCAGAAGGCCAATGGCGATAGGCAAGGAGACTTCGCCGATCTTCACGGCCTCCAGCGCGGTATTCAGGCCGGGAATCAAGCTGCCCAGCAGCAGACCCAGCGCCATTGCCGCGATGATCCACACCGGCAGGAACCGGTCCATGGCCGGGAGTTTCCCAGCGGCGTCATGGCTGGCGGCACTCCGCCGAGCCGGGGTTTGCGTTGGGGTGCTCACTGAACTCCAGACTGTGTTGTGGTGTTGAAAAAGCCCATACATTGATGAACTTCGATATGAGTATGTCCGGCTATATCGATGATTGTCAATGTGTGTGCATAATGGATCCATGAACTCCGCGGAAACACTTGAGCCGACAGCTGTGGACGCAGAAGTGTGCTGCGAGCCGTCAGGGCAACCATCACTCGATGACTACGAGGCACAGCTCAGGGCATCGGTGTTCAAAGCCTTGGCAGATCCCAACCGCCTGCGCCTGTTGTCCATCGTCAAGGGATCCGAAGGGGGCGAGGCATGCGTGTGCGATCTCACCCAGCCCCTGAACCTCGGGCAGCCGACGGTATCGCATCACCTGAGAATCCTGGTCGACGCCGGACTCCTCCACCGTGAGAAGCGCGGCACGTGGGCGTACTACTCATTGGTCCCTGGCGCCATAGAGCGAACCACCGGCCTTTTGGCGAGCTTGTGACCAGCCAGGCCGCAACCAGTTCACGCCCCAGTGACGCCAAAGGTGTCCGGATCCGGCCCATGACGACGCAGGACTGGCCCACCGTCAGGGAGATCTTCACCGCGGGGATCGAAACCGGACACGCTACTTTCGAAGCCGCCGCACCGGGCTGGGAGCACTTCGACTCCACCCGCCTCAAAGAGCACCGGTTGGTAGCTGAAAAGGAGGGCAGGGTGCTGGGCTGGACCGCGGTATCGCCGGTGTCCTCGCGTGCCGCCTACTCGGGCGTCGTGGAGCATTCCATCTACGTCGCGGGGGAAGCCCAGGGTCTCGGTGTCGGCAAGAGCCTTCTCCGGTCACTCATCGCCTCCACCGAGAATGCGGGTATTTGGACTATCCAAGCCAGCGTTTTTCCGGAGAATGCGGCCAGCCTCCGGCTCCATGAGGCAGAAGGATTCAGCGTCGTAGGCCACCGGAACCGCATCGCCCGCATGCCGCACGGGCCGCTCGCCGGACAGTGGAGGGATACTGTCCTGATTGAGCGCCGATCTCCCGCAGTGGACTGAGTCCCGAAATGACCACCCTGCCAGGCCCCGCCAGCTGGACCGCACCAGGCAAGGGCGTGTGGGCAAGGAATTTTCGGCTGGGTGAGTGGCTCCCGGACCCGATGACACCGCTGTTCGCAGACTGGCTCCTCCCCCGGATTGAGACCGGATTCCTCGACGGCATGGAGGAAGATGTTCGGGTGCGTGTGCCGTTCAGATACGGCGCAGTAAATGGTTGGTATTTCAATTCTCCGCCCATTCCCAAACCGAGGACCGTGGTGCCGCTGATACTTCGCAGCCGGGGTCGGCTGCCGTGGTTCCTGGTCAACGTCATTCTCAGAACCTCCAGCAACCCGGCCGCTGCCCACCGGACGGTTCTCCATGCGCTGGAGGTGAAGTGGCGGGAACAGTTACTGCCCACGTACCGGAACATCGTGAGCGACGCAGAGCGGGAAGTCGGGACGGCTTCGCCCGCCAGGCTTGTCGGATTGGTGGACGCCATCAGTCGGCAGGCCGGGATCCACCTATGGTCCCTGGCCGTTGTGGGCGGGTCTGCCTGGAAAATGGAATCTGCGCTGGCCGGCTTTTGGCGCAAGGAACTGGCCAGACCCCTCAGCGGGATCCCCGAAAGTCGACTCGGCCATCAAGTGCTCCTCCGGGGCTTGACTGGAACCCCCGCAGAACCGTGTCCACATGCCGTCTATTCCCTCGACTGGTACCACCCGATTGCCAGTGAGGTGGGAGGGGCCGGCCTAACAGTGGCCGAGGAGTCCGGGCCCGACGTGGCTTCAGCCCTGAATGAGCAACGGTCCCAGGCCGAAGCCGCAGCCCGCAGTGTGCTGTTTGACTCCCCGGGGACGCTGACGCGTTTCGACTCCCTCCTCACCATGACCCGGTATTACGCTGCCGTGCGGGAGGAACAAGCCCAGCATCTGAGCCTGGGGTGGCCGATCCTTCGCCGTTGCGCCCAAAGGCTGGGTGAGCACCTCGTCTCCACCGGTGCCATCGCAGATTCCCAGGACATCCACTTCCTCACCCTGGACGAGATGTTGGGCGGGGTCCACCACCAGGGACGGGACTACCGCGCACAGATTGACCATCGCCGCACCATCTGGCATGACCAACGGAGGTTGAATGCACCCCTGATCATTGGTGAGCCGGTGAGGTTTGGAGGCGAACCGGGACGGATCGGAAGCGACCCTGTGGCAAACGCTGTGGAGGCGGCCAGAACTTCTTTCGAGTATCCAGAGAACGCCATCATCGGCCATCCGGCCAGCACCGGGCGCGCCAGCGGCAAGGTGCGCGTGCTGGAAAGGCTGGAGGACGCAAGCAGCTTCCAAGCAGGCGAAATCCTGGTTGCCCGCTCCACCGCTCCGGCATGGACTCCGCTCTTCGCCAGGGCAGCCGCTGTGGTCACGGACGGCGGAACCCTCGCGGCACATGCCTCCATCGTTGCCCGCGAGTATGGAATCCCCGCGGTGGTGGGGACGCGCGACGCAACCCGACGCCTGCATACCGGTCAACACGTGACCGTGGATGGTGGCGCGGGCTACGTCGACACAGGCACCCCGCAGGGCTGAGGATTACCGCCCCACCGAGGCCTCTTCCTCCTCGCGCGGCGCCACCGGGGCCGCAGAGGACCCACGCCCCAGCTTGCTCGGCCACCAGATTTTGCTTCCGATGTCATACGCCAGCGCAGGTACCAGCAGCGAGCGCACCAGCACGGTGTCCAGAAGCACACCGAATGCCACAATGAACGCGAGCTGGACCAGGAACATGATGGGAATGACGCCCAGGGCTGCGAACGTGGCGGCAAGAACCACGCCGGCGGAGGTGATGACGCCGCCGGTGACAGCCAATCCGCGCAGGATCCCTGGCCGCGTTCCATGCTTCAGCGACTCTTCACGAACCCGGCTCATCAGGAAGATGTTGTAGTCCACGCCCAAGGCCACCAGGAACACGAAACCGAACAGGGGCACAGTGGCATCCGCGCCGGAGAATCCGAAGACCCCGTTGAACACCCATGCGGAGACACCCATCGCCGCCCCGTAGGACAGGACCACGGACAGCACCAGCAGCACCGGTGCCACCACTGAGCGCAGCAGGAGCATCAGGATGAAGAGAATCACCACCAGCACAATGGGGATGATCACCACCAAGTCGCGTTGTGCGGTGGTGTTCGTGTCCAGCGCGGTCGCCGTCACTCCACCAACCAACGCCCCGGAATCCACGTCGCGTACAGCCAGCCGTAAGGACTTCACCGCTTCCTCGGCCTCAATCGAGTCCGCCGCAGAATTCAGGGTGGCATTGATGAGCACCTTGCCATCGCGTACGGCCGGCTCAGCGGGAGTTCCTGGAGCACCCGTGATGGGCACATTGCCTTCAGCCAACAGGTAGGCGTCCCCTACGCCGTCGGCAGTTTTGACCTTGTCCAGAACCTGCTGCGCGGCACCTTGGGAGGCGACCACGACGGCGGGGCTGCCGCTGCCGGCATCGAAGTGGCGCGCCAACGCGTCCTGGCCGTCCACGGCGTCGGATTGGGAGAGGATGACGTCCGTTTGCGGGACGCCGTTGGCTTTCAACTGCAGGACTCCGGCGGATGCCACCAGAAGCAGCAGGACAGACGCTACCCAGACAACGCGCGGCCGCTTGGATACCAGAGTCCCGATGCCGCGCCACAGACCCTTTTGCCCTTCAAGTCCGGTGACAAGCTCGGGTTCGCGTTCGTCGTCGGGCAGCAGCTTGGGCCGGAATGGCCAGAAGGCTGCACGGCCCAGCAGCGCCATGAGCGCGGGCAAGAGCGTGAGGGCCGCGAAGAGGGAGCAGAGGATACCGGCCGCAGCCACAGGGCCCAGCGCCTTGTTGGAGTTCAGGTCGGAGAACAGCAGGCAGAGCAGCGCGATGATGACCGTCGCGCCCGAGGCGAGGATCGGCTCGAATGAGGCTTTCCACGCCGTCATGGCGGCCTGTGTGCGGTTGGTGGTGTGAGTGAGGGCCTCACGGAACCGCGCCACGTACAGCAGCGCATAGTCGGTGGCCGCGCCAATCACCAGGATGGACAGGATGCCCTGGCTTTGGCCGTTCAGCTGGATCCACCCCAACTTCGCCATCCCGAACACCAGCAGAATGGCCGCACACAGGGCGAAGACGGAGGTGAACAGCACCGCCAATGGCAGCACCACGGAGCGGTAGACCAGCAACAGGATCAGGAACACTGCGCCCAAGGCAACAAGCAACAGGATGCCGTCAATTCCGCCGAACGCATTGACCAGGTCCGCGGTCAGGCCTGCAGGGCCCGTCACGAAGGCGTTCATGCCGTCCGGAGCGCCTGGCTGGACGACGTCGCGCAGTTCCTGGACTTTCGCCCGCAACTCATCGGAGGACGCCATGGGAACGATGAACTGGACGGCCTTGCCGTCTTCGGATGGGATAGGCCCGACGACGGCGCTCCCCAGCTTGAGTGCCTCAATGTCGGCTTTCAGCTGGGCTGCTTCGCCCAGTTGTGCCGGGGTGAAGGCGGCATCGTTCTCCACAATCACCACGGCCGGAATCTCGTCGGAATCCCGGAACTTGGCCTGCCAGTCACCGGCTTCCGTTGCTTCGGCACCGGCGGGAAGGAAGGACGCTTGGTCGTTGGAGGAGACTTCGTCCAGGCGCCCGAACGTTGGGCCACCAATTCCTGCGATGCCCAGCCAGGTGATGACCAGCACCACGGGCACCAGCCAGCGCAGCCAGAACGGTACTTTCTGCGGGTTCATGAGTCCTTCTTCAGTGGGGAAGCGTGAGGTCTTTATTCCACCATAGATTATCTCTATCATGGAACTATTCCAAGAGTGAGTGGATACTGATGCCGGATTCCCCGGCTGCTGGGAGTAATATCCGGAAGGCAGTAAACACAAGACCACGCTGGCAGGAGGGCGGACATGTCGGACCCAACAGCCCCGCGACCTGACATCAGCGGCCCTCCATCCAGCCAGCCCGGATCCGGCCGCCCCCAGACTGCCGCTCCCCAGGAGCTGGTGCGGCTCCTCCAGGACTTCACGCTCGAAGCCAACCACTACGTGGACGCAGCCGGCGGCCGGAACGACATGCACCGCACGGACCTCAATGCCCTCGCGGTGATCATGCGCCATTCCGCTGCTGGCAGGGTGGTCACGCCGGGCGTCCTGCGCACCGAACTCCGGTTGAGCTCCCCCGCCACCACAGCTTTGGTTGACCGGCTGCATGCCTCCGGGCACGTGGTCCGCGAACGCCTGGGCACGGACCGTCGGCAGGTCCAGCTGCAGATGACACCCAAGGCATACCGCGACGGAAGTGCCATGTTCATGCCGCTCGCCATCCGCATGGGCCAGGCCATGGCCGCTTACAGCGCCGAGGAACTGGAGCTTGTCACACGGTTCATGACCGACATGGTGGAAGCCACCCTCGCCGCGCGTGAAGAAGCCTCACACAAGAGCGACTGACGGCGCTCCGCCTAAATCCACGTTCCAAGTTGTAGCGTTTCCCTATGAACGCGCAGCAGCCTGAAGATGTCTACACCCACGGACACCACGAGTCGGTTGTCCGGGCCCACGCCTCACGGACGGCCGAGAATTCGGCCGCGTTTGTCATACCTCATCTCACCCCCGGAATATCAGTCCTCGACGTCGGCTGCGGACCAGGCAGTATCACGTGCGACTTCGCGGGGATGGTTGCGCCCGGGCATGTGATCGGCTTGGACCGCTCGCCGGACATCGTTGCGCAGGCCACGGAGCTGGCCACCGAGCGTGGCGTGGACAATGTGTCCTTCCAAACCGGCAATATCTACGATCTTGACTTCGAAGACGAGTCCTTCGACCTTGTTCACGCCCACCAGGTCCTGCAACACCTCACCGACCCCGTGGCTGCACTGCGTGAGATGCGCCGCGTGGCCAAGCCCGGTGCCATCGTGGCTGTGCGTGACGCAGATTTCCACGGCATGAGCTGGTACCCCGAGGTCCCGGAACTCGATGACTGGATGGAGCTCTACCAGAAGATCGCGCGCCGCAACGGAGCAGAACCCGACGCCGGCCGCCGCCTGGTCTCCTGGGCCCAGCAGGCAGGATTTACCCAGGTGGCTCCCACCAGCAGCAACTGGCTCTACGCCACCGCCCAGCAACGTGCGTGGCAGTCCAGGGTGTGGAGCGAGCGGGTGTTGCACTCCGCCTTCGCCGAGCAGGCGTTGGAGTACGGCTTCGCCAACGAGGCCGACCTCGCCCGTATAGCCGCCGGCTGGCACCGTTGGGGAGCCACCGATGACGGCTTCTTCCTCATTCCCAACGGCGAGGTGATCGCCCGGGCCTGAGGTCTTCAAAGAGGGGCCTGAACTTTTCAAAGAAAGTTTGCCCCACCATGTAGAAATGCCAGCCGCAGTTCCGACCCATGAGTGAAAGCACCCACAAAGGGCGCTCCTCATAAGGAGTTTGAGATGAAATACATGATCATGATGTTCGGATCGGCCGAGGGCATGATGGAGACCGCAGACCCCGCATGGATCCAGGAAATGATTGGGTTCATGATCCAAATCGACAAGGACCTCACTGAGTCCGGCGAGATGGTGTTCAATGCGGGCCTGGCCGACGGCAGCACCGCCAAGCTGGTCAAGCAGACCCCGGACGGCGTCATCACCACTGACGGCCCCTTCGCCGAATCCAAGGAGTCCCTGGTGGGTTACTGGGTGGTGGACGTGGCCAGTGAGGAACGCGCCGTGGAGATTTGTTCAAGCATCGTGAAGTACGCGCAGGTGGTTGAGCTCCGCGCCGTCCAGGAAGCTCCACCGGAGGTTTAGCTGGATTCGTCGCCTACCGCACGTTTAGAGGACCTGCTGCGCACCTTGGCGCCGCAGGTCCTCGGCGTGCTGGCGCGCAATCACGGCCAATTCGATGCGTGCGAGGATGCCGTCCAGGAAGCCCTCCTCGAAGCTTCCCAACGGTGGCCAACCGCGTTGCCGGACAACCCACGAGCATGGCTGCTGGCCGTCGCCAACCGCCGCTTGGTGGATTTTTATCGAAGCGAAAGCGCACGACGAGCACGGGAGGAACGTGTTGCGTCAACAGACTTTCAGTACAGCTCCGTTTCAGAAGCGGACGACACCCTCACCCTGATGTTCCTGTGCTGCCATCCTGCGCTCTCCGCGCCATCACAACTCGCGTTAACGCTCCGGGCAGTTGGAGGACTCACGACGGCGGAAATTGCCTCCGCCTTCCTGGTCCCCGAAGCCACCATGGGACAGCGCATCAGCCGCGCCAAACAAGGGATCCAGAAAGCAGGAGCCACGTTCAGCATGCCGCCGGCTTCCGAGCGGAAGGCGAGGCTCGGCGTCGTACTTCACGTCCTGTACCTGATCTTCAACGAAGGCTATGCCGCGAGCTCGGGGCCGTCGCTGCAGCGTGAGGAGCTCACCACCGAAGCCATCCGGCTGGCGCGCCTGTTGGTGGCCGCTGCGCCACGCGAGCTGGAGGCCACCGGGCTGCTGTCGTTGATGCTGCTCACGGATTCCCGCCGTTCCGCCCGGGCGCTGGCGGACGGAATGCCGGTGCCGCTGGCGGATCAGGACCGGAGTTTGTGGAACAGGGAGCAGATCTCGGAGGGTATCGGGCTGCTGTCCTCCGTCCTCGGGCGGGGTGCCGCCGGGCCGTATCAACTTCAGGCGGCCATCGCTGCCGTGCATGCGGAAGCGCCGTCTGCTGCCCAGACCGACTGGCCGCAGATCCTGGCCCTCTACACGGTCCTTGAGGCCGTGGCTCCCAGTCCTGTGGTCACGCTGAATCGCGCGGTTGCCGTGGCCATGGTGCACGGGCCCGCTGCGGGGCTTGAGTTGTTGGCCGGGCTTGATTCTGCACTCGGGAAATCGCATCGTCTGGACGCTGTGCGTGGGCACCTTCATGAAATGGCGGGCTCCTTGGTGGAGGCGCGCGCCGCCTACCTCGCCGCCGCCAAAAAGACAGGAAGCTTGCAGGAGCGGCGGTACTTGATGGGTAAAGTGGCGGGGCTCGACGAGCTGGGGTCTTCCTGACCTTCTTTCCTCGCTACCCGTCAAAAGTCAACAGATATGGATCCATTGGCAGGACTAGTGGGTCCAAAGAAGGTCACAGCCCCTTGCTGCCTCAATAATGTCGGCGCCTCGTCTTAGGTTTGCTCCTAATAGAAAACCGATGATCTCGTCAGACGAAGGTCTTTGAGGCAACACCGAAGGAGCGGGAAATGTCATCCCTTGATTCTCAAATTCTCTGGACCATCGCCACAATTTTTGTAATCCTGGCTGCAACGGCCGGCCTTCTTGGGTTTACGGTGGCGTTCGTCCGGAACGTCTTCCTTAGTTCGCCTACAGCGAGCGACCCATGGCGGTTCTACCCAAAGTTGAAATTGCGGTGGGCCAAATCTGTGAGAGGCTCCCTGCCGAGAATCGTTCGAGATCAACGCGAACTCATTCTGGATCTGAAAACCAACACTTCCACAGCCGCAGGACTCGCCGCTTGGGGCTTTGGAGCTCTCACCTTCTTCGTCCCGGCGCTTATGCTCTTTTGGAAATTTGAAGCAATTCGAACATGGATAGTTTTCATTTACTGCGTAGTTTTGGCTGTAGGCTTTGGCGCATTTTGTACTTTTCTCACCTTCCATATACCCCAACGACTGTCTCCGAAACGGCGTCTGTTGGACGCCGGACTGCGCCTAGCCCACCAAGCCCGCGTGCATTCGCCTCGCTCGTCGGCCAAGGATCGACGAAGCATCTCGTCGTCCGGCCGGGTATTCCTCGACTCAGCTCGACAACTGGGTATTCCTGAAGGCGATCGCAGTCTTCGGAGAATTTCCCGTCATCTTGCAGTGGGGAAACCCAGAAGCTATTCGAAAATCAACCGCCAAGTCGCGGAAAGCGCCGAGAGACTTATCCGGCAGGTATATGAGGGAGAGTTTGAAGACATCTCGAGCCCCAGGGCAGGTGCTCTCCTCTCGGCCGAGATTCGGCGCAGAATGGCTGCCCTCTCCTCCCTTCCAGTAGTTGTCGTGATAGTCGGCGCGGTCGTGGGCTGGATGCTGACAAACGTGAAATTGAACCCTTGAACGAACGACCACGGGTGGGCACCCCGGAACACCTACCCATATAGTCGAACCCATGGAACAGCGCATACTTGGCAAGACCGGCCGATCCGTCTCCACCGTGGGGCTGGGCACCTGGCAACTCGGAGCGGACTGGGGTGACGTCACCGAAGAGGACGCCGTTGCCGTGCTGGAAGCCTCGGTCCAGGCGGGCGTGAATTTCTTCGATACCGCCGATGTTTACGGTGATGGACGCAGTGAGGAAATCATCGGCCGCTTCCTCCGCGCCAACCCGGATCTGGACGTCACAGTAGCCACCAAAATGGGGCGCCGCGTGGACCAGATTCCCGAAAATTACGCCCTCCGGAACTTCCGCGCCTGGACAGACCGTTCCCGGCGAAACCTGCAGCAGGACACCCTGGACCTGGTGCAACTGCACTGCCCACCCACTGCCGTTTACAGCAACTCCGAGGTCTACGATGCCTTGGATACCTTGGTCAGCGAAGGGGCCATCCGCAACTATGGCGTCAGCGTCGAGCGCACGGACGAGGCACTGGAAGCCATCAAACGCGGAAACACCGCCTCCGTGCAGATCATCCTCAACGCTTTCCGCCTCAAGCCCCTCGACGAGGTGCTGCCAGCCGCCAAGGAAGCCGGCGTGGGCATCATTGCCCGCGTGCCACTGGCCTCCGGGTTGCTGTCCGGCAAGTACACGGCAGACACAGAATTTCCCGCCGACGACCACCGGAATTACAACCGCGACGGCGCCTCCTTCGATGTCGGCGAAACCTTCTCCGGCGTCGACTTCGCCACCGGCGTCAAGGCCGCCCAGGAGTTCAGCGGATTAGTTCCCGACGGCGTCACCACCGTTCAGGCGGCCCTCGCCTGGGTCATCGCTCAAGACGGCGTCACAGCGGTCATCCCCGGCGCCCGTTCGGCCGAGCAGGCACGGGCCAACGCCGAAGCCGGAGATCTGCAGGTGGTAGGGGCTGGTTTGGCTGATGGAGTTCGGGACATCTACGACCGCTACTTCCGCGAAGCGATTCACCCGCGCTGGTAGCCTGCGGGCCGCCGTCGGGCGTTCTGTTTGTTGCGGGCGTTACCAGCCGCTGCGGGTCGGCGTGTGTCCCTTGCGGGCTTCCTCGGGCATGGACATCTCTGCACGCAGGCCGAGGAGCCTGATGGGGCGGTCCGGTTCGATCTTCGCTGTAAGATCCAAAGCCTGCGCCAGGACTTCCTCGCGGTCGAATGACTCGGGGATCTTCCTTGCGTAGGTTTTGGTGAAGAACGGCTTGTAACGGACCTTGAGCGTCAGCCCAATCACCGGCCGGCCCTCGGCCGCCACGTCCTCGAGGACGCGGGCGGTCAACTCCTTGATGGCGTCGCTGATCTGGGCGGGTTCTGTCAGGTCCTGCTGAAAGGTTGTTTCGCGGCCATGTGCCCGGGCCACCCACGGAGTGTCATCCACCTCGCTGGAACCTTCCCCGCGTCCCAACTGTGCGTACCAAGGCCCCATCTTGGGCCCAAACTCCGGCACCAGTTCCTGCGGGTCGATTGCTGCAAGCTCTGCCACCGTGGTGATGTGGTGCTTCGCCAAACGTTGCGACACTTTTGGTCCCACGCCCCACAATTCCTTGGTGGGCTTGTCACCCATAACCTCCAGCCAGTTCGCTTTGGTCAGCCGAAAGGTGCCTGCAGGTTTGCCGAAATCCGTCGCGTTCTTGGCGCGGACCAGCGTGTCGCCGATGCCTACGCTGCAATGCAACTGGGTCTGCTCCAGGACAGCAGCTTGGATCTGCCGGGCGTAGGCTTCCGGGTCCTCAGTCTCCACACCCACAAAAGCTTCATCCCAGCCGAGGACCTGCACCGTGGCCCCGGGCTGCGCGCGAAGGGTGGCCATCACGACGTCCGAGGCCGCAAGGTAGGCCTCCTGATCGACGGGCAGGATGATGGCGTCGGGCACTTTCCGGGCAGCGATCCTCAAGGGCATGCCCGAACCAACCCCGAAAGCCCTTGCCTCATAGGAGGCGGTGGACACCACGGCACGCTCGGTGGGATCTCCCCTGCCACCCACAATGATCGGCTTACCTGCAAGCTCAGGCCGCCGAAGTACCTCGACAGCGGCAATGAACTGGTCCAGATCAACGTGCAGCACCCACGGGATTCCGCTCACGGCACCAGTTTGCCTTACGGCGTTGGACTTGGCTGTACCTTCCCCACTTTCTTTGATCCGGGCTGCCGCCAAAAACAACCAGTTCCGGGTGCATTCCGGTTTCTCGCCGCCAAAGAGGGTGGTGGAGGAACGCGTCCTGAGCATCCGTCTGACCGACATAAGCTGAGGTGTGCAGTTTTCACTTTGGCTGGCCCTGGTTGGTGCCGGCACCCTGATCAGTTTCACTCCCGGCGCCGGCGCCATCTTCACCATGAGCAACTCGCTCAATTCCGGATTCCGGCGCTCTATCTGGGGCATCCTCGGCCAACAGGTGGCCCTGGTCATCCATATCGTGATCGTTGCCCTCGGCGTGGGCGTACTGGTGTCCAACTCGCCGGTGATCTTCAACGTGATCCGCTATGCGGGTGCCGCGTATTTGGTCTACCTGGGCATCCGGCAGTTCCTGCACAAGCCGGACTTGGACAAAGAAGAGGTTGCGGACAAAAAGAACGAGTCCGCCCTGTCCATGTTCCAACGCGGTATCTGGGTGAACCTGCTGAACCCCAAGGCAATCGTCTTCTTCCTCGCGTTCATGCCCCAGTTCATCAGGCCGGACCAGCCGCTGCTCCAGCAATATGCGGTACTGACGGCCACCGTGCTGTTCATCGATATCATGGTGATGTGGTTCTTCTTCGCCTTGGCTGCACGGTCTTTCCAACGGTTTACCCACGACCAGCGCGGCCAAACCATCCTGAACCGCATCTTTGGCTGCCTGTTCGTCCTCGTGGGCATCCTGCTCGCAGTCATTCACTAGCCCCAGCAGCGCAGCAGCAAGACGCGGCTGCTACCGTCGAGTCATGCAAGCGGATTGGATAGAGCACCGACGCGCGGACGACGGTGAGCACGTGGGTTGGATGCAGCCCGTAGATGACGGATTCGTCGCCATTGACATGCTCGGACGCCCACGCACCGATGTTGTGGACTGGTTGAGCGCCGAAGAGACTCTGGATGAACTCGGCCTGAGGTACCTCGCCGACCCCCACGAATTACTGCTCGACGACGGCGCGTGGCTGCGGGTGCGGATCGCGGAAGTAACGCCAACGGTGGTGCGGGTGAAGAAGGAAGACTGGGGCGACATGACCGCGCCCCAGATCTACTTCACGGTGCCGAACCCAGTCTCGGAAGCGCAGCTCCGCCCACTATCCCGCTAAATCAGCGTTGCTACGCCGTAGATCCCCGCACCACCAGTGAGCTTTCCAGCGTCACATGTGGTTCCTCCAGCGGCAGGCCTTCCATGAGTCCCCGCAACTGCTCCCCCGCCTTGCGTCCCAGCGGGGTGGCGGGAAGGTGCACCGATGTGAGGCTGGGATTGCTCGTGGCCGAGTAGGGCAGGTCGTCGAAGCCGGCCACGGCAAGCTCTTCAGGGATCCGAACACCTTCAACGCGCGCTTCCTGCAGCACGCCGTAAGCGTGTGTATCGGTGCCGCAGACGACGGCGGTCACGCCCTCGCGCTGCCAGCCCGGCCAGGCGTCGGCGAACGCGGCGGCGGCAGCACCGACGTCGATGGATGTGCTGATGATGTGCCCGTCGGCGACAGAGAGTCCGCAGCGGGAGGCCTCCTCCAGGAAGGCTTCCCGGCGCAGCTGGAATGTGGCGGTCCCGGTTACGCCGTCCACATATGCGGCATGCTTGTGCCCGGAAGCTGCAAGGTGTCGGGCCAGCTCGCGGGCACCCTGGGCGACATCCAGATTCACGGAGGGCGCATAGGACTCGAGGCCTGGCGCGTCCAGCAGGACCAGGGGTCCGGCCGCTGAGAGATCTTCCAGGAACTCCGCACTGGGGGCACCGACCAGCAGGCCTGCGGGCCGGAGGGCCAGAAGTTTGCGGACGTCGTCCGCCTGCGGTGACTCACCGGCGTCGGTCACCGAGAGCAACAGCTGATACTCAGCACCCAAGGACTCCCGCACTCCTGCGATCACGTTGGCGAAGAACGGGTTGGAAACATCCGGCGTCACCAGAATGACGATGGAGCTGACCCCGCGGGCCAGCGAACTGCCGATGCTGTCCACCACATAGCCCAGCTCGGAAATGGCTGTGCGGACCCGGGAGATGTTGTCCTCGGAGACACGCCCTTGCGTTTTGCCGTTGGCCACCAAGGACACCGTCGCTGTGGAAACGCCGGCACGTGCGGCCACCATCGCGGCGGTCACGCGTGGAGAGCGGGGCGCGCGGGCATGGCGCCGATCCAGGGATTCCATGCATCGATCGTAGCGTTGTTGCACCGTGCTGACCTGCGGGAAGGCATCAAGCGCTTGACGTATTCATCGGATGAGCAACGTTAAGCGTTTGACGTAACCTGCAAAGCAGTGCCAGAATTCCCCTGAATGCTTAGCGCCCTGCCCCGGGCAAGTACCTGGCAGGCCCCAATGACGTGGAGAGAAACGTGGAACCCAACACCATGACACCGGCACGCAAGAAGATCATTCTTGACTGCGACCCTGGCCATGACGACGCAGTGGCATTGCTGCTTGCTCACGGCAACCCGGACATCGAGCTGCTCGCAGTGACCACCGTGGTGGGCAACCAGACCCTGGAAAAAGTCACCCGTAATGCCCTCTCCGTCGCCACCATTGCGGGCATCACGGGCGTCCCCTTCGCGGCAGGCTGCGATCGCCCTTTGGTCCGCACCATCGAAACGGCCCCCAGCATCCACGGTGATTCCGGCATGGACGGCCCGGAGCAGCCCGAGTCCGCCATCGAGCTGGACCCGCGCCACGCCGTCGACCTCATCATTGACACCGTCATGGCTCATGAGCCGGGCACGGTCACTCTGGTCCCCACTGCCGGCCTCACCAACATCGCCATGGCTGCCCGCAAAGAGCCCCGCATTGTGGAGCGCGTCAAGGAAGTTGTCCTCATGGGTGGTGGTTACCACGTGGGCAACTGGAGTGCCGTGGCGGAGTTCAACATCATCATCGACCCCGAAGCTGCGCACATCGTCTTCAACGAAAAGTGGCCCGTGGTGATGGTGGGACTGGACCTCACGCACCAGGCACTGGCCACTGATGAAGTCGTCCGGAAAATAGCCGAAATCGGCACCAAGCCGGCCAAGTTCGTCCTGGAGCTGATGGAGTTCTTCAAGAAGACCTACAAGGACGCCCAGGGCTTCGACTTCCCGCCGGTCCACGATCCTTGCGCGGTCGCCTACGTCATCGACCCCACTGTCATGACCACCCGCAAAGTCCCCGTGGACATTGAGCTGCAGGGCAAACTCACCCTCGGCATGACCGTGGCTGACTTCCGCGCGCCCGCGCCGGACGACTGCCACACCTCCGTGGCTGTGGATTTGGACCACAAGAAGTTCTGGGATCTTGTCACCGATGCGATCGTCAGGATCGGCGAACCAACGCACGACGACGGCGCTGCCGCCACCGCTGTTGCTGAGGCCGAAGTCAGTGCCACAGCAGAAGCCATCCTGGCAGGAGAGGCCAAGTAATGTCAGCCCCCGCAGAAACCAAGTCCTCCCGCGGCAACGTCACCGCACTCATGGTGGCCCTGCTGGCAGCCTGCGTGGCCTTCCAGCTCAACGCCTCCATGCTCAGCCCGGCCCTGGTCACCATGGGCAACGAACTCAACACGGATCAAGCCACCATCGGCCTGTCCCAAACCTGGTTCTTCACGGCGGCGGCCCTGTTCTCCCTCTTCCTGCCCCGCCTGAGCGACATCATCGGCCGCAAGAAGATCCTCGTCGGCATGATGCTCCTCATGGCTGTCGGCTCCGTCATCGCAGCCATGGCCCCTGATGTCACGTGGCTGTTTGTAGGCCGCATCATCCAGGGCGTCAGCGGCCCCACGGTGCCGCTCTGCCTGATCATGCTCCGCTCCGCGGTCAGCAACCCGCGTAAGTACGGCACCCTCATGGGCCTCATCACGGCCGTCAACGGTGGCGTTGCCGGCGTCGACTCCTTTGTTGGCGGTTACTTCGCTGAGAACTTCGGCTTCCGCAGCATCTTCTGGCTCATGGTGGCACTGGCCCTCGTAGCAACTGTGCTGATCGCTGTCCTGGCCGGCGAGAGCAAACCTGCCGCCGGCACCACCATGGACTGGTTGGGCGTGTTCTTCATCGTGATCGCCGTGGGCGCCCTGCTGACGGCCCTGAACGAGGGCTCCAAGCTGGCCACTGCCTTCGACGCCGGTACGTTGACCCTCGCGATAGCACTCACGGTGGTTGCCGCCGTCGCGTTCTTTGCGTTCTGGACTGTAGAGAAGCGCGCAAAGCAGCCCATGGTGGAAACCGTGCACCTGCGTCAGCGCTCCACCTGGGCACCGCTGCTGACCACCACCCTCACCATGACCGGCATCTTCGCGGTTATCAACGGCATCGTCCCGGCCTACGTTCAGGCCGCCGATCCGGGCTTCGGCGTTGGCCCCACGGAAATGTCCCTCATCATCCTCACCCCGTATGCCCTTCTCGGCTGGCTTTTCGGCCCCATCAGCGGCCGCCTTGCACCGGTGCTCGGCTACACGAAAGTCCTGCGCATCGGTCTGGTGGGCAGCCTCGTGGCCTTGGCCATCATTGCGTTCTTCGGCCTCAGCAACCTGCCCATGATGATTGTGGGAACGGCCTTGCTGGGCATCATGTACGCCGGTACCGTCAACATCATGCTGAACGGACTCGGCGTGGTTCTCTCGCCGCAGGGAAACCCGGGCTTCCTCCCGGGCATGAACGCGGGCGCCTTCAACCTTGGCGCGGGGCTGAGCTTCCTGGTTCTGCCTGCCGTGCTGGTGGCCACCGCTTCGCTGAATGACGCCAAGGCCTCCTACCTGACCGTAGTAGTGGTGGGCCTGGCCATCACGTTCGCGGCGTTCGCGGCCTCGCTCCTGATTCCGAAGCCGGTCGACGCCGAGGTGACCGACAACGAAAAGGTGACCGCATGACCAGCGCACCCAAGGCGGGAATCGTCGTCGTCGGCTCCCTGAACGCAGACCTCACCATCTACTGCGACCGCCTCCCCCAACCCGGCGAGACGGTCCACGGCAACGGGTTCGCCGTGAATCCAGGCGGCAAGAGCGCCAATCAGGCGGTGGCCGCGAGCAAGCTTGGCGGTCAAGTCAGCCTGATCGGCGCCGTGGGCGATGACCCCAACGGCACCATGCTCCTGGACTCGACGGCCAGTGCGGGTGTGAACGTTTCCCGCGTCCGACGCTCCGATGCAGCCACCGGCGTCGCAGTCATTTCGGTGGACGCCAGTGGTGAGAACAGCATCATCATCTCGGCCGGCGCCAACGGCACGCTCAGGCCTGCGGACGTTACGCCCGACGCCTTCCAGGATGCGGCCGTGGTCTGCCTCTGCCTGGAGGTGGAGACCGATACCGTGATTGCCGCCGCCCAAGCAGGGCACGACGCCGGTGCGACCGTTCTGCTGAACCTCTCGCCTTACGCTGAGGTGCCGGAGCTTTTGGCTGGCCTGAGCGATGTGTTGCTGGTGAACGCGCACGAGGCCTCGCTGTTCCTGGGCTCGGAAGCAGACGTGCCAGATGCCGACGCAGAGGCCGAGGCATGGGAACCTGTCCGGAGCCAGTTCGCGGACCGGGGTTTGCAGCGTGTATTGGTGACCCTCGGCGCGCAAGGTTCTGTGGTGCTCGATTCCTTGGCACGCGGCGCCGAGGATCAGATCACGCGCATTGCCCCAACCCGGGTTTCAGCCGTTGACACCACGGGAGCCGGCGATGCTTTCACTGGTGCTGTGGCTGCGCGGCTTGCCGCCGGCGAATCCCTTGCCGACGCCGCCGCGTTTGCCTCGGTAGCCGCCGCATTGGCTGCCACAAAGAAGGGCACGCAGGCCGCGTACCCAACCATCGCAGACGTCGAGAAGCTGCGGGACGCTTAGTCCCAGCGCTGCACCCAACGGGGTCGCAGATCAGGCCGTTCTGAGCGTTGAGAACGGCCTGATCTGCGGCCTGCCTGGGTTAAGCGGACTTGCGGGCTGCGCGTTGGGCGGCGCGCTCCACGGCCTTGCGGCTCAGGGCGCCGTGGCCGGCGAACAGACGGGGAACAACGAAGTACACAGCTGTGGGAACCACGAACGCCGTCAGGACAAGCGCGCGAAGGACGGGGTGCCACGGCTCCATGATCGGGCCAAGAAGCATCATGCCGAGGGACACGAGCGGGAAGATGGCGAGCCAGGTGATCAGGGCCCTCATATGAACGGAGGGCGCCTTGGGACGGGCAGGCGCCGCAGTGGTGGGCTCGGCGGTGATTTCAGATGTGGCTTGGGTAGTCATGGCATTCTCCAACCAGATAGTTGCAATTGGCTTGGATTCACCATAACCGCGGCCGCAAACAATTACAACTACTTAGTTGGAAACTGCTAATATGACCCTATGGCGTGGGACACAGAGCGAACCAAGGGACTGCTGCTTGAGGCGGCCACCTCCGAGTTTTGCGCGCGTGGACTGGCCGGCGCCCGCATTGATCGCATTGCCGCTGAGGCAGGAGTCAACAAGGAGCGGATCTACCAATATTTCGGCAATAAGAACGCGCTCTTTGACGCCGTGATCGTTGCAGCACTCAGCACCCTCATGGACGAGGTTCCCATTGAGGGCAACGGTCCCGAAGCCATGGCGGACTACGCCGGCAGGCTCTTCGACCATCACCAAACGGACGCCACAGCACCACGCCTCCTGTTCTGGGAAGGGCTGGAACGGGGCACCGATGTTGTGGGCCTGCCCAAGCGGATGGCCAACTGCGCATCGAAGGTCAACAGCACCATCGCAGCCCTGCCCGGCATCTCCAGGGAAGACGCCGGAGACCTGCTCATCACCATCGTGAGCCTCTGCGACGCTGCTCCCGTACTGCCCGCCCTCGACGGACTCATGGCAGGCGGCGGTCCGGATCGCGCCGAAAGGCGACGCGCCGCCGTCGTACGTACCGTTTACCTGGCCGCCGCGGCACTGGCCGCCGAAGCCAAAGCCCCGGCGGCCACCGCATAACTTCCTACTGGGCGCCGGCCTGGTCGAACTCCGAGCGCGCGGCCAGGGATTTCTGCGCCTGGATCTGCTTGGCCAGCATGAGCTGCGCTTCATCACGGATCAAGGTGGGATCGCTCGACGGCGGCACCAGACCTTCCGCTGCGATCTGGGCACGCGCATCGTCATCCACGGCAAAGCCCCATTTGAGGAAGAAGTCACTCAGATCGGCTTTCGCGGCTTTGCTCGCCCAGACCACAAAGTTACGCAGCCTGTAGACCTCATCCCAGTAGTCACCCTTCGGCGGGCGCTGCTCCCGGATGATCTTGTGCAATGTTGGCCAGAAATTCTTGAAGCCCAGGCGGAGCTGCTCGAACATCACCAGTCGCTCCATGCCGTCGAACGTAGTCCCGTACACCACCCCGTCGCTGCCAATCATGGGCACGGCTGATTCCCACGGCGTCAGGCCGGTGGTTCCATCCGGAACGTGGAGCCGGGGTTGTTGGCCGTACTTCTTCGCGAAGCTGGCGTTTACGGCAAGGGAGTAGACGTTCACCGTGACCTCAGTGAGCGAGGTGGGCTTGTAGGTCACCTGTTGATGCTGGTGCCCTAGCTCGTGATAGATACCCCAGCCCCGCATCCGGAGCCCCTCCACCGTCAAGAGCCGATCCTGGATGGGAGGCGGGAACGAGGTATGGCCGTGTGTGGCGTAAGCCCCAACGTTGGCGATCGCCGACGGATACCCCACCAGGTGATACGGATGGGCCTGACGTGCATGAAGGGGGCTGGAACCGTCGTAGCCACTGGTCACATCCTCGATGGAGATCAGATCCTCGAAGGTGGACATCAGCTCAGAGTGGCTCTCGGATCGATACCGCAGCGCCGATGCACGCTCCACGGTGACGGTGGCATGTGCACTGACCAGCTCCACGAACGGAGTTGGACGCTCATCGAGTTGCCGCTGGAATTCCAGTTCACTGGTGCGGCCGTAGACGAAGTAGGGCATCGGCTGCGCGGCGGCATCCAGTGTTGCGCTGGCATAGCCGCCGACTCCGGGCACTTTGTAGTAGATCACGCCACCTCCGGCGTCGGTGATGACGTTCTTCCCCTTCTTCAGGGGATACTCCCGGGGCTTCTTGAACTCCGGGCGGCCATCTGCGTCAGGGGCGCCAACCACGAGCACGGCCTCCGGTGCCGTCAACGCCTTCACCGTCACCGTCAGGGGCGTGCCAGCGGGCAGGTAGAAGCCGGTGGATTGGAGGTTGGTGGTGCACAGCGAGATCTGGAGCCTGTCTTCCTCGGCGCCGTGGGAATCCGGCATCGCAGTGACGATTTGGCTGCGCGATTGGCTGGGCCGGGTGTCCGCCATGGCGGGTGCCGCAGCCCACGGCACCATCATCCCGCCGGCAACAACCGCCATGGCCCCCAAGGCGCCGCGCCTGCTGATGGCATTCGCCCCGAGGGGAGCTGGCCCGGAGTTTCTGGTTTTACGGGAATCAGGGACATGACTATGGCTTTCACTCATGGAACATCCTTATTGTCCGGGCCAGCCACTATGACCGGCCTCACGGGTTAAAATGAAAGCGCTTACTATCGTATTAAGCAATAGTTAGCTGCTTTAAAAGCAAAATTTCCAGGCACCAGAAACCAAATAGAAAGCGTTTACTACGCACACTCCACACTATGTGACAGATTCGACACCGAAAATGACTTTCCTGTCGAGCCCTCCCCTAGCCAAGGAGGGGTGCCATCAACCATGCTTGCTTCATGTACTCAACGACGAGCCCATACCGCATCATTACGGTCTGCACGGGAAACATCTGCCGCTCCCCTATGGCAGCGCTCATGCTCACCGAAGCCTTCGACGCGGAAGGGCTCGGCCACCTCGTAGTGGTGGACTCCGCGGGCACCACGGGGTACGAGGTGGGGCACCCCATAGACCCCCGCGCCGCCCGCGTCCTGACGGCCCAGCACATTGCGTCGGAAAACCACATCGCACGCAAATGGCGGCGCGAATGGTTCGCCGAACGGGACCTGATCCTGGCCTTGGACGTAGATCATTTCGGCTGGCTGCAGGAAGGCGCGCCGGACCCCGCTTCGCTGGAAAAGGTGCGGATGCTGCGCAGCTTCGATCCGCACATGACCGGACGGAGCTCCCTGGACCTGGGCATTGAAGATCCTTGGTACGGCGGCCACACTGACTTCGACAACACGTGGGCCCTCATCAAGGCAGCCATCCCGGGCATCGTGACGCACGCCAAGGCAGCGATCACCGCGGCTGAGAACGCCCAAGCCCACGAGCCCCAGCAGGTAACCTCTATGTCATGACCCCTGCACCCGTGATCATCGCTGTTGACGGCAGGTCCGGCGCAGGCAAGACCACCCTGGCTGTTGAACTGGCGGCCCGGTTGCGGCAGCACCACAAGGTTTCGCTGTTCCATCTGGAAGACATCTACCCTGGCTGGAACGGCCTCATGCCGGGGATTGAGCGCTACGTCGCTACCGTCCTGGCTCCGCTCAGCACCGGCCAGGCCGCCGAGTGGATCAGTTGGGATTGGGAGAAGCACTACGACGGCGGCCTGAACGTCACGTTGCCGGCCGAAATCGTCATTGTTGAAGGTGTAGGCGCTGCGGCGGACGCCGCCCGTCACATGCTGGACGCCGTGGTGTGGGTCGAATCCCCCGGTGACGATCGCCGTCGTCGTGCTCTCACTCGTGACGGGAGCACCTACGAACCGTACTGGGACAGCTGGGCTGCCCAAGAGGACCAGTGGCTTGAGGCGGATTCGGTGATCAGCGCCGCAGACGTCCGTGTGCAGAACCGTGCAGACGGCAGCGCCCCGGACCACGTCCTGCAGGCCCTCATGTATCTGCCCTCGCTCGCGGCGATCCTGTCACCGGAGCTCAGCGCGCGGCGTGGCCTCCAATTGCGTGCCGAGCGCCTGGACGCGGCGCCGGACGCTGCCCACCTTTTTGACGCCCTGTACGGCCGCTCCTCGAACGCTGTGTGGCTCGATTCCTCCAACGCCTCGGCCGTGGCCGGCAGATCCCAAGCTGCCGCCCGCAGCCGCTTCAGCATCCTGGCGGACGACGGCGGCACGTACGGGCAGTCCGCCTTCCACCGGTCCGGGGCTACTCACGTAACGGCCGGATCCGCCACCGTGAGCACGTCCGGACCGTTTTTCCGCTGGCTTGACTCCGTCTGGGGCCGGCGGGCGGTCCGCGCGCCCGGAGGCTACGATTGCCAGTTCACGCTCGGCTGGCTCGGATACCTGGGGTACGAACTCAAACGGGAGACCGGCGGCAATGACGTCCGCTCCGACACCCCGGACGCGGCACTGCTCTTCGCCGGCCGGGCCGTGGTGCTGGACCACCGCGAACACACCGTTTGGATACTCGCCCTGGACGCGCCCGACGCCGATGAATGGTTCCGGGAGGCCCGCACCACCGTCGAAAGTGTTGCAATCGCCCCGTCTGGTGCTGTGCTGCCGGGGACCGTACTGTCTGGCGCCGTTCCGACGGCGTCCGTCCCCGACTTTGTCAGCCGCGACTCCGCGACGGACTACAAACGGAAAATCGCGGACTCACAACAGGAAATCACGGAAGGCAACTCGTACGAGGTCTGCCTGACAACCACGCTTGAGGCGGCCGCGGGGGACTTCGATCCCTGGGCCGCGTACCTGAACCTGCGACGCCGGAACCCGGCACCGTTCGCCAGTTACCTTCGCTTTGGCGAACTGGTGGTCACCAGCACATCGCCGGAACGCTTCCTTCGGATCCTGTCCGACGGCGGCATGCGGGCCGAGCCGATCAAGGGCACCCGGGGCCGGTCTGCTGATGCCTCCGAGGACGCTGCTTTGCGGCATGATTTGGAGACTTCGCTGAAAGACCGGGCCGAGAACATCATGATTGTTGACCTGCTGCGCAACGATCTCAGCCACTTCGCCATTCCGGGGTCCGTGACGGTCAGCCGGCTGTGTGCGATCGAAAGCTACGCCACCGTCCACCAAATGGTGAGCACCGTGGACGCGCACCTTCGTCCGGGTGCTCCGCGGGCCGAAGCCGTGGCGGTCGCTTTTCCGGCCGGATCCATGACTGGCGCGCCCAAGATCAGCACCATGGACATCCTCGATCAGCTTGAGTCAGGACCTCGCGGCATCTATTCAGGCGCCATTGGCTACTTCTCGTTGAACGCTGCCACGGACCTCGCCGTCGTCATCCGAACATTGGTGGTAAACCCCGACGGTCCAGGCGGCCGGACGCTGAGCCTTGGCGTGGGCGGAGCCATCACCGCCGATTCCGTGGCGGATGATGAGTACGAGGAAATCCGGACCAAGGCCTTCGGTGTGCTGTCCGCGCTGGGTGCTGACTTCCCTGCTTGAGTTTTTGTACAGCCAACGCCGTCAAGAGCGTCTCTAGAGGGCGTTAGCCGTCCACGAACTACTGGAGCGTGGCCGTCAATCTGGCCACGTTGTCCACATACTTGGCCAGCGGGGGCCTGTCCATCCAGTCTTCCAACATAAGCTCACGGGACACCTCGCGATATGTGGACTCCACAGCACGCATGAGGTCCACGGTTTCGGAGCCCAAAAGCATCACCGAAACCTCCATGTTCAGGGAGAAGGAGCGCATGTCCATGTTGCTGGAACCAAGAACGGCCACTTCGTCATCGATGGTGAAGTGCTTCGCGTGGAGAACGTACGGCGCCCGGTACAGGTAGATGCGCACACCGGCACCCAGCAAGGCTTCGTAGTAGGAGCGCTGGGCATGGTGGACCAGGAATTGATCGCCGTTCTCGGAGACGAAGAGTTCCACGTCCACGCCTCGCTGTGCCGCGGTAGTAATGGCATAGAGCAGGGAATCATCCGGAACGAAGTACGGGCTGCAAATGGAGATCCGGTGCTGCGCCGAGTAGATCAGGGTGTTGAAGAGGCGCAGGTTGTTTTCTGTGGAGAACCCTGGGCCGCTGGGCACCACTTGGGCTGTCACGCGGCCCGGGGCGGGCTTGGTTGGCAGCCGCAACTGGTCCTCAAGGGATTCGTCAGTTTCGCTCAACCAATCCGTCGCGAACACGACGTTGAGCGTTGCTACGATCGGCCCTTCAAGCCGGGACATGAGCTCCACCCACTTGCGGCCAATTTTGTGGTGCTTGGGGTTGTTGTACGAAGGCTCGATCAGGTTCTGCGAGCCAGTGAAGGCAACCTCGCCATCGATCACCATGATCTTGCGGTGGTTCCTGAGGTCCGGGCGACGCCATTGGCCATGGATGGGGAGCAGCGGGAGCATCCGCTTCCACTGGATCTTTCCTGCCTTGAGGCGGCGGATCAGGCGGCGGTAACCCTTAACCCGCAGCGTTCCAATGTGGTCGAAGAGCAGCCTGACCGTGACGCCACGTTCGGCAGCCCTCTCCAGTTCGGTCAGCAGTTCGTCAGTCACGGAGTCGCTGCTCATGATGTAGAACTCGGCGTTGACGTAGCTCTTGGCACCCTTAACCGCCTGGGCCATGGCCTTGATGGACTCTTCGTAGCCCGGAATCAGCTCCACCTTGTTGCCATCGACCATGGGCAATGATCCCAGCCGATGGTTCAACTCGCCCGCCGACTTCACCCATTCAGGCCCGGAGTAGACACTCACAGGATCGGAGAGATCGGAGGTGACAGCGCGGACGCGCCGGTTGACTTCCTCCTGCTGCTCGCGCCTGCGCCTGGACAACTTGAAATTGCCAAAGAGCAGGAACAAGACGAACCCCACCGATGGGATGAGGAACACAGCCAACAGCCAGGCCATCGCGGTGGTTGGACGGCGGTTGCCGGGAATGATGCCCAGCAGGACGATGCGCATAATGACTTCCGCAATGGCCCACGCACCCAGCAACCAGGTCCATTCCTGGCCAAACGGAAAAGGAAAGAGCACCCGACAACCCCCACAATTCAAGAACAACAGTGACCACAGCCTATCCGGCAAAGTCGCCTCCACCGGGTCCGCACTAAGCTGGGAGCATGACTTCACCTGCCCCCACGGTCCTTGTTTTCCTGGACCCCGCCTTCGAAAACGGCCGCATTGCAGACTCCAGCCAGCCACAACTCATGGCTACGGACTTGGGCGCCACTCGCGGCGATGGCGTTTTTGAGTCACTTCTGGCCGTCCAAGGACGCCCCCGTAAAGTCCAGGCCCACCTGAACCGGCTTGTCAGTTCCGCGGCGGCCTTGGACTTGGCCCTTCCGGAGCAGGATGCCTGGCGCAAAGCGATCGACACCGCCATCAACGAATTCCGCGACGTCCACCCCGCTCCCACCCCGGAGGAGGACGAGGTAGTCGTCAAGCTGATCGTCACCCGCGGCGTCGAAGGTGCCGCCAGCCCCACATGCTGGGTCCAGGCTTCGCCGTCCCCCGCGGGCAGTCGCCGGCAGCGGGAGACGGGCATCGACGTCGTCCTCTTGGACCGCGGCTTCGACACCGAAGCCGGCGAGCGCGCGCCGTGGCTGCTGCTGGGCGCCAAGACGCTCTCCTACGCCGTCAACATGGCCGCGTTGCGCTACGCGCACAAGCAGGGTGCCGATGACGCGATCTTCACGTCCACTGACGGCCGCGTCCTGGAAGGGCCCACCTCCACTGTGCTGTTGGCACACCTTGAAACAGTCGACGACGGCGAAGGTTCCGTCAGGACTGTTCGCCGCCTCATCACGCCGCAACATGACAGCGGCATTCTCCCCGGCACCTCGCAGGGCGCGCTGTTCGCCGCCGCCAAGGCTGCCGGCTGGGAGCTTGGCTACGGACCCCTTGTCCCGCAGGACCTGTTCGAAGCTGACGCCGTGTGGCTCATTTCGAGCATCCGCCTGATTGCACCCGTAAACCACATCAACGGCAAGGAAATCGGCACTCCTGCCGTGCGGAAACAACTGACCGCCGAATTGAACGAGTTGTTCGCGGGAATCGAGTAAATCACCCGGCTTCGGAGGCATCCGCCGACGGAGCTCCGCTTGGAACCTAGCAGGTGGCAAGTAGAGTAATCGCTCGCGTGACTCATTGATTAGGAACTCTTGGCCTCAACCGAGAGCTGTTTGTGCGTTCAATCGCATTTCTTATCCTCCTTGAAATGGTCATTCGTCATGTGATGAATCTAGTTCTCGTGTTAGTTGGATCACGTCCGGCTGGTACTACTTCAGACTTTGCTGGCTAACTTCCCGGAGGGAATATGGGACTCAGCTCCCCCACAGAAGCCGAAGCATCGGCAACCGAGGCGCACCCCAAGACTGGCGCCTCAACAACAGGTCTTCGCCGGTCCATGGAGGCCCGGCACCTGGTGATGATTGCCATGGGCGGCGTTATTGGCTCAGGCCTTTTTGTTAGTTCCGGCTACACCATTGCCACGGCCGGGCCGTTGGGTGCGGTGTTGGCCTTCCTCATCGGCGCCGTCGTGGTCTACTTGGTGATGGCCTGCCTCGGGGAGCTCGCTGTTGCGTTCCCCGTCTCCGGCGCCTTCCACATCTATGCAGCCCGGACCATCGGCCCGGCCACCGGATTCGCAACGGCGTGGTTGTACTGGCTGTGCTGGGCGGTGGCGCTGGGTTCTGAATTCACGGCAGCCGGCCTGCTCATGCAGCGCTGGTTCCCGGGCGTCGACGTCTGGATCTGGTGTTTCGTCTTCGCTACCGTCTTGTTCACGCTGAACGCCATTTCATCGCGCGTCTTTGGTGAATCGGAGTTCTGGTTCGCGCTCATCAAGGTCGCCGCCGTCGTCGGCCTCATCATCCTGGGTGGCGCCGCGCTGGCTGGCTTCCACCCCCTCGCCGCAGGGGGCTACCCCTCTTTCGGCGAGAACTTCGCAACACCCAACGGGCTGTTCCCCAATGGGTTCACCGGCGTCTTCGTCACCTGCCTGGCCGTGTTCTACGCGTTCTCCGGATCCGAGCTGATCGGTGTTGCCGCTGGCGAGACCGCCAATCCCGGCGCCAACATCCCCAAGGCCATGCGCACTACGGTCATCCGGCTCATGATCTTCTTCGTTGGTGCCATTACCGTCATCGCGGCCACCATTCCCTATGAGAAAGTCAGTGTGGACGAGAGCCCCTTCGTCACGGTCTTTTCCATGCTCGGCATTCCATTTGCCGCGGACATCATGAACTTTGTGATCATCACGGCGTTGCTCTCCGCCGGTAACTGCGGGCTATTCTCTTGTGCCCGCATGCTCTTCTCGCTGGCTGACGAAGGCCACGCACCCAAGGCCTTCCGCAAGCTCACCAAGCGCGGGATCCCGATGGTGGCGCTGTGCGTCAGCATGCTGGGCGGCCTGGCTTCGCTCATCAGCAGTGTTGTGGCTCCGGCCACCGTCTACCTGGTATTGGTCTCAGTGGCGGGCTTCGCCACTGTGGGAGTGTGGATGTCCATCGTGGCCTCGCACTTCATCTACCGGCGGACGTTCATCAGGAATGGTGGCGACCTGTCAACCCTCCCCTACAAGGCTCCGCTTTTCCCGCTGGTTCCGATCCTCGCCTTCGCGCTCTGTGTGGTGTCTCTGATCGGCATAGCTTTCGACCCCAATCAGGTGGCCGCGCTCCTGTTCGGGGTTCCGTTCGTGGGGGCCTGCTACGCATTCTTCTACTTCAAGTACGGACGACGCCGCTCGCTCAAGAAGGCTGTTGACGCTTAGCACCGCGGCTTCCTGACCTCTTTTGGCGATGGATCAGCCCTTGGCCAACCAATTGCGGTTGGCCAAGGGCTGATCTGCTGTGGAAGGGCGTTGGGAAGCTTCGGGCAGGCGCCTAGTTCCTGGCCGCGCGGACCGGGTGCTCGCTCAGGATGGACAGCCGGTTGAAGGCGTTGATCCCGATCGCCGCCATGCACAGGACGCTGATCTGCCCGTCGCTGTAGTGCTGCCGGGCCTGCTCAAAGAGCTCCGGACTTGGCCTTGACGTACTCATGCGGGTGATCTGCTCGGCCATCTCCATGGCCACCACTTCAGCGGGCTCAAAGAGTTGTACTTCCTTGTAAACGGCCACCAAGGACAGACGCTGCTCGGTCTCGCCATATTTCAGGGCCCGGCGGTGGTGGAGATCCAGGCAGAAAGCGCAGCCGTTAATCTGCGAGGACAGGTAGTTGATGAGTTCCAAGGTGCGGCGCGGGATGCCCAGCCGGTCAGCTTCATCTACGAGTTGCTGGGAATAGTGGCTCAGCGTGGCGTACAGATCCGGCTGCTGCTTATCCAGATAGCCGGCCAGACGTGGTTTTGTTTCCTGTTCGGGCATGGTTGGAGCCTAGCGCACCCCGCGCGCATGCCTTGGGTGAGGGAGCGTCCGCCCAAAACACGCGAAAGGTGAGAGAGCGTCCGCCCAAAACACGCAAAAGGTGAGAGAGCGTCCGCCCAAAACACGCAAAAGGTGAGAGAGCGTCCGCCCAAAACACGCAAAAGGTGAGAGAGGGTCCTACTCGGGGGTGTCGGCGGCGAGGCGGATGCCGTTCTCTGCCAACCACACCGGGTTGAAGGCCTTGCTGAGGTAGTTCGTGCCGGCGTCGGGAGCTATGGCAACCACCACCGAACCGTGAGGTGCGGCGCGGGCCACCCGCAGGGCAGCTGCCACCGCAAGCCCCGACGATGGGCCCAGCGCGAGCCCTTCCTCGTCGAGGAGCCGGTGGACGGTGGTGTAAACCTCGTCGTTGGGGATGCGCAGGAAACGGTCCACGATGGTGCGGTCAAAGATCTTGGGCCACTCGGCCTGGGGCCAGGAGTTGCCCACGCCGTCCACCAGGATCTCGCCGGGGTGTCCTCCGCTGTAGGCCGAACCGTAGGGGTCCGCGCCCACCACTTCCACGTGGCCGCCCGGCCGCGAGGCAGCCGCCCGTTCCTTCAAGAAACGGCCGTTGCCACTGATGGTCCCACCCGTTCCGATGCCCGCAACGAAGTGGGTTAACAAGCCACCGGTCTGTTCCCAGATCTCGGGCCCGGTGGTCTGGTAGTGCGCTGCGGGATTGGCCGGGTTGTCGAACTGCATCGGCCGCCAAGCGCCCGGAGTTTCGGCAGTGATGCGTGCGGCCACGGCCCGGGCATTCTCCGGCGACTCCGACGGCGCATTCCAATCCGTCAGGATCACCCGGGCACCATAATTGTGGAGCGCCGCGAGCTTCTCCTGGGAAATGGTGTCCCCGGTGACCACCACAACCGGATGCCCGGTCAGGTGCCCGATCAGCGCGAGCCCAATCCCTGTGTTTCCGGAGGTGCTCTCCACGATGGTGGCGCCCGGCTGAAGTTCGCCGGACTTCTCCGCAGCCCGGACCATACTCAGTGCGGTACGGTCCTTGATGGAACCCCCGGGGTTCTCGGACTCAAGTTTGATGTGGATTGAGCTGCCCAGGCCCCGGCCCAGTGACTCCAGCTTCACCAGCGGGGTGTTCCCCACTTTATCCAGGACCGAGGCGTCCAGACCGTCCGGCACCGGACCTGCCGCGTGCAGCCCGTGCTTGCGGATCGCCGTACTCATCTTGATGCCCCCGTCTCCACTGCTTCCTCAGCCACAGCACTCCTCAGCACAGCCCGCGCCCGTTCCACCAGATCCGGTGCCGACGGCCGCTCTGCCAACACATCAGCCAAACGCCCCGCGACGTCGCCCGTCCCCTTCCCGAGCGGCTGCGCGGCCCCCGCTTCGAGCAGCAAGTACGACGCCGTCAGGGCTTCAATCGCCAGGAGTTTCTCCAAGGCCTCCACCGATTTCTCCAACTGCTGCAAGGCAAGCGGCGCCAGCGTTGAATGGTCCTCGACGTCGGCCGAGAGGGTTGGTGCGCCAAGGGTCGCAGGAGCTGCAAGGAACTTGAGTTCGGCCAGGAGCCCAGCGGCGGCGTACCAGAGCAGCCCGGGCAATTCTTCCTGTGCCAAGCCAGAGTCCGACGATCCGGCCGCTTGCAAGTGTTTGGCCCGGATAGCCCGTTGCGGCGGATACAACTTGGCAGTGCGCCGTTCACTGGAGATGCCCACGTGCGCCACAGCCAATCGCAGGCCTTCAAACGCCAAGGCCAGTTGCATCGGCTGGAAGTTCCCGCCTGAGACCATCAGCCCTGACTCCACATCGGCCAAAGGGTTGTCACCACGGCCGTTCAGCTCCACCTCCAAGGCCACGCCAAGCTGGGCAACGAGTGCACGGAAAGCCCCGTGCGTCTGGGGCGCGGCGCGGAATGACAAAGCATCCTGCACCGATACCTCCGGCCGGACATCTTCCAACCACCCACCACTCAACAGGCGACGAACGGCAGCGGCCGAGTCCCGCTGGCCGTCCACCGCCTTGGCCGCTTGAATGGCTGGCGAGAACGGGCTGAGGTTGCCGCCGCCGTCGTACCTTGCGATGGTCTCCAGCGAGAGGGACAGCGCGACGTCGGCCAGTTCAGCCAGGTGCTGCAGCCGCACCAAAGCGAGAGTTCCTGCCCCCACCGAGTAGGCGTTGGCGCTGACCAGGGCCAGTGCTTCGCCAGGTGCAAGGACCAGCGGCTGGAGGCCGGCCTCAGCGAGCGCTTCGGCGCCCGGAACCAGGTGTCCGGCGGAGTCGAACGCTTCGCCTTCACCGATGGCAACAGCAGCGACGGCGGCAAGCTGGGTCAGGTCGGATGACCCCACCGAGCCTTCGCGCGGGATGGCGGGAAAGACGCCACGGTTGAACAGTTCGGCATAGAAGCGGGCTGTCTCCGGGCGTACCCCGGAGCCACCGCGACTGAAGCCGATGAGCCTGGCCAGGATCACGGATCGGGCAGTGGCACGGTCCAGATGCGAACCGACTCCGCTGTTGTGATACCTGACCACCTGGACTTGATACGTCAGGAGGGACTTTTCCTCCACAGCGGTGTCCCTGCCAGAGCCAAGCAAGGTGTTCAGCCCGTAGACCCGCTGGCCCAAGGCGGCAGCTTTCTCCACCACCTCCCGAGAGCGCGATAGTAAAGACAACGCATCTTGGTTGAGTTTCACGTGAAACGAGGGGTCAGAGGCGGCCCTCGCCACGTCCACGGCACGCACAGGTGCCACACCAATCGTCAACGGCTCGGCAACAGACATCAGAAGTCCAGAAGATTCTGTCGGAACCCACCGTTCCCGTAACTCTTCCTCAACAGGCCGCGTCGCCGAAGTTCGGGGGTGAGCTTGTCCAGCACACCGTGCACGGTGACCGGATCCACAAAGCCGGAGAACAGGAAGCCATCGCCTCCCACCTCAGCCCCGGTGGACTCCAGGTAATCGGCAATTTCACCCACCGTGCCAATGATCGAGTCCCCGGCGCCGCCGCTGCGGGCCTGCAGAATCTGGCGCAGGGTGGAGCCGGGAGGCGCCGCCTTGGCGAAGTGCTCCAAGGTGCCCTGGTTGCTGTTGGTGCTCAGCTCGGGAAGTGGGGCATCGAGGTCGAACTGCTTGAAGTCGATCACGGAAAGGTAGGAGATGGAGTTGAGCTGGCTATCGATGTCGCGCTGGGTAAGCTCCCTGCGTTGTGCCCGCAATTCCTCGGCCTCTGCCGCAGACCCAACCACGGTGGGCTTGAGCACAAAAAGTACCTTGACGTCGTCGGGGTCCCTGCCGGCCTTGGCAGCCTCGGCACGGATCGAATCGCGGTAGGACTTCATACCGTCAACGCCGCGGGCCAAGGCAATCGCCACATCCGCATGTCCGCCAGCGAACGCCTTCCCCCGGGGCGACGCACCGGCCTGGACCAGGACCGGTTCCTCCGGCAGCGGTGCCGTATTCAGTGGACCCCGAACCTTGAAGAAGTGGCCCTGGTGATTGATCGGATGCACTTTGTTGTGGTCCGCGAACACCCCGGCGTCCGCGTCCTCAAGCACCGCGCCAGGCTCCCAGCTCCGCCACAGCCGCCTGACGACGTCGACGAATTCCTCCGCTTTCTCATACCGCAGGTCGTGTTCGATCTGCTGGTCCAACCCGTAGTTCTGCGCGGCCAAATCGCTGCCGGACGTCACCACGTTCCATCCCAACTGCCCCTCCGAGAAGTGCTGCAGGGTAGCCAAGAGGCGGGCGGCCGTGAACGGCGGATAGAACGATGCACTGACCGTGGGCACAATCCCGAGGTGCTCCGTGGCGGAAAGGAGGTACGGGACCAAGGCCAACGGATCATGCTTCGGAGCGAAGGACGCATGCGCCAGCGAAACCTCAGCCGTGCCGCCATACGTGTCCGGAACGGTCAGCGAATCCTCGATGATGAACAGGTCCAGACCGGATTGCTCAAACGCGCGCACGGCCTCCTGGTACAGGGCAGGTTTCTTCCAGTCATAGCCCAGGCTGTAACCCGGAGTTCCCCAACCCTGGACTCCGAATCCGTGGCCCACAAACCATCCAAAATGAAGCATGGGCTTGAGTGTAGAACTGCTCTGTCCGTTCACTGCGACCTGATTTCATGCGAAGTTACAGGGGGACGTACTGCGTCAATTATGCTCCCGGGACGTCTTATTTGGAGGGGCTCAGCGGTGCCCCGGGTTCCGCAAACAGCAACGGTCGGCAATGATCGCTGTATGAGTGCGCCTACCGCCCGCCGATCCACCATGGACCGGCTTTCCGGCGTCTTGGCACTGAAGGGTTACAAGCGTGAATGGCTACGGCACGACGTCGTGGCCGGCTCTGCATTGTTCGCACTGCTGGTCCCCGCAGGTATGGCTTATGCGCAAGCCGCCGGACTGCCACCGGTCACCGGGCTCTACGCGACCGTGGTGCCCTTGCTGGTTTACGCCGTCATCGGGCCATCCCGCGTTCTGGTCCTGGGGCCCGATTCCGCTCTTGCTCCGCTGATCGCGGCCGCGATCGTGCCTCTTGCGGCCGGCAGCAGTGAGAGAACAGTGGCCCTTGCCGGGCTCTTGGCCATCCTGGTGGGCGTCCTCATGCTGGCGGGCTCCGCGCTTCGTTTAGGGACCATTACGGGGCTGCTGTCCAAGCCCATTCGCCTCGGGTACCTCAACGCGATCGCACTGCTGGTGGCGTTCTCACAGTTGCCGGCTTTCCTGGGGATTGAGGCAGACGGCGACGCCTGGCAGAAGCTCGCGAAGGTCACGTCCGGAGTTCTGAATGGCGCGGTCAGCCTTCCGGCCGTACTGCTGGGGATCGGCTCGCTGGCCCTCATCCGGGTCCCCCGACTCCTGAAATGGAAGGTTCCCGGCGTTTTGCTGGCGGTGGTTGGCTCGTGCATCGTGACGGCGGTCTGGGGCCTCGGCGACGCCGTTAAGGTCACCGGTGTCCTTCCACAGGGCCTGCCAATGCCAGCTCTCGGCGGAATCTTCTGGACCGATGCACTGCTCCTGCTGCCGGCCGCCGCGGGCATAGCACTCATGGCCTTCGCTGACACCGGCGTCTTGTCCCAATCGCTGGCCGCCAAGGAGGGCAGACGGGTCTCCGGCAACCGCGAGATGGCGGCACTCGGCGCGGCGAACGCGGCAACCGGCTTGTTGGGCGGCTTCCCCATGTCCGGAAGCGCTTCCCGAACCCCTGTAGCTGTTGATGCCGGCGCCAAATCCCAAATGACCGGTGTGGTGGGTTCGGTGCTGGTGCTGGCGTTCATGCTGCTGGCTCCCGGAGTGACCCGGTATCTACCGTCGGCGACCCTTGCCGCCGTCGTGATTGCCGCAGCCGTCGCCCTCGCGGAACCGGCAGGGGTGCGCAGGCTCCTGCGCATGAGCCGCAGCGAATCGGTGGTGATGCTGGCCGCGTTCCTTGGGGTCCTGACGGTGGGCGTCCTGCAGGGCATTCTGGTGGCCATCGCTTTGGCGCTTCTGGACTTCGTCCGCCGGGCATGGGACCCTTACCGGGCCGAGCTGGGCTCCGAAGAGGGGCTGCCCGGCTATCATGACCGAGCCCGTCACCCTAAAGCCATCCGCATTCCCGGGCTCCTGATCCTCCGTTTCGATGCCCCGTTGTTCTTTGGGAACGGGCACGTCCTGGGAGCCTTCGTCCGTGAGCTCCTGGACGAAAGTCCGGAGGGGATCTCCCACGTGGTCCTCGCCGCCGAACCCATCACGGGCATTGACACCACAGCTTTGGACGACTTGGTGACGCTCGACGAGTGGCTGTCCAGTAAGGGGGTGGGCTTGGTATTCGCCGAGCTCAAGGGACCGGTCAAGGACAAGCTGCTCCGCCTCGGGACGACGGCCAGGTTCACGCCCGACCACTTCTTTCCCACGATCGGTGCTGCCGTGCGTGCGCTCAGGAACGGCTAGCGCCAACAACCGCCGGTTACGCAACATGACGGCCTCGATACCCCCGCCACATGCAGCTCAACGGTCGTGGATGTTACGTTTTTCTTGAGTAATGAGAACCAGCGCAAAGCCCTGACTTGCTGGTCGGCAACCCTCTCTCCGGCGGGGTGCCTCAGGTGACTACTCGGCGTATCGACAACTCGAACTGCAAGCGTGACTGAGGAGCACCAGCAATGCCTGAACCCACTGAAGAAAAACTCTCCTACCGCCTGATTACAGGCCCGGACACCCGTGATTTCTGCGAGCGGATCCACAACGCCCTCGCCGAAGGCTACGTGCTCCACGGCAGCCCGGCCGCCACGTTCAACGGCACTGATGTGATCGTGGCCCAGGCCATCGTGCTGCCCGCCGCGATCGCCAACGCAGATGCCGCTGTGGCCAACGCCGTTGACCAGCTGGAGAACGACGACGAAGAAGCATTCGAGGGCCACGCATGAGCTACGCAGGTGACCTGACCCCGCAGGATGCGTGGGCAAAGCTTGAAGAAGGCGCCATTCTGGTGGACGTCCGCACCGAGGGCGAGTGGGCCCACATCGGCATTCCGGACACCAAAGCCACCGAGAACGATCCCCTGTTCATCCAGTGGAACCTCGCCGGCGGCATCCCGAACTCCCGGTTCATCGAGGACCTGCAGCAGCAGGCCCCGCAGGACGACAAGGTGGAGCTCGTGTTCATCTGCCGCTCAGGCCAGCGCTCCGTCTCGGCCGCTATCGCGGCAACGCAGGCCGGCTTTACCGCCTACAACGTCCTGGAGGGCTTCGAAGGCGAACCGGACCGCTACGGTGAGCGCACCGTGAATGGCTGGAAAAACCGTGGCCTGCCGACGAACCTGGGGACCGAGTAAGTGACTTTCAATCCTGACGCCGCCGGCTGGAGCCCTGACACCCAGGCCGTCCGTGGTGGCCTTGACCGCACCAATTTCCAAGAGACAGCTGAGCCCGTCTTCCTGAATTCCGGCTTCGTCTACGAATCCGCTGCTGCTGCCGAACGCGCTTTCACCGGCGAGGACGAACGCTTTGTCTACTCCCGCTACGGCAACCCGTCCGTGGCAACGTTCCAGGAGCGGCTGCGCCTGCTCGAAGGAACCGAAGCGTGCTTCGCGACGGCGTCCGGCATGTCTGCCGTGTTTACCGCCTTGGGTGCCCTGCTGGCTGCCGGCGACCGCGTTATTGCTGCACGCTCCCTGTTCGGCTCCTGCTTTGTGATCCTCAACGAGATCCTGCCGCGCTGGGGTGTGGAGACCGTTTTCGTAGATGGACCGGACCTGGAGCAGTGGCGTGAGGCCCTCTCCGAACCCACCACCGCTGTGTTCTTCGAGTCTCCGTCCAACCCCATGCAGGAGATCGTCGACATCGCGGCCGTCAGCGACCTGGCGCATGCCGCCGGGGCGACTGTCGTCGTCGACAATGTCTTTGCCACTCCCCTGCTGCAGCGCTGCGGTGAGCTCGGCGCTGACGTGATCGTGTACTCGGGCACCAAGCACATCGACGGCCAGGGACGGGTCCTCGGCGGTGCGATCCTGGGCACCAAGGAATTCATTGACGGCCCGGTCAAGCAGCTCATGCGGCACACAGGACCGTCCCTGTCAGCGTTCAATGCCTGGGTCCTCACCAAGGGTTTGGAGACCATCGGGCTGCGGGTGAACCACAGCTCGGCATCCGCGTTGAAGATTGCGGAATGGCTGGAGCAGCAGCCTGCCATCAGCTGGGTCAAGTACCCGCTGCTGAAGTCCCACCCGCAGTACGATTTGGCCGCCAAGCAGATGAAGGCCGGCGGCACCGTGCTGACCTTCGAGCTGCTCCCCTCCGCCGGACGATCCGCCAAGGACTCCGCATTCGCCCTGCTTGACGGCTTGCGCGTCATCGACATCTCGAACAACCTGGGCGACTCCAAGTCACTCATCACCCACCCCGCCACCACCACCCACCGGGCAATGGGTCCCGAGGGCCGCGCGGCGATCGGGCTCAGCGACGGCGTGGTCCGTTTGTCTGTGGGCCTGGAAGATGTGGACGATCTCATCCTGGATCTGGAGAAGGCCCTCAAACAGGTCTAACCTTGCTGCCATGAGCGGGAAGTATCCCTATCGCCGTGCCGGAGCGGTTATCGTTGCCGGCACGGTGGTGTGGTTTGTGGGAATCTCCCCCGTCAGCCGTGTTTATCTCACCCCGGACGCCCAGGAACGGCTGCGGATGCTGCTGGCCGGCCAACGCGGGTGGATCCTTGGGCAACACCTCGCAGCCGCGGGAACCGTAGCAGTGCCGGTAGGTTTCGCGGCGTTCGCGCGGGCTGTCCCGGGCAAGGACCCTTCGAGCGGACGGGCAAGGAAATGGGCTCTTGCCGCTGCCGGGGCGTTGCTCGCCGGAGCCCCGTTGTTTGTGTACAGCCTCTCCCGCCGTGCCTCTGACCTGGAGCGCTTTGCCGATTTCCGCGGATCCAACGCGCCCTTCCTGATGTACTCCGCGTTGCATGTCGTGGCCTTGGGCGCCTTGGGTGGGAGCCTTCTTTCCTCACCTGCCAAGCGCTGGATCGGTTGGACCGCCGCGGCCAGCGCTCCGCTGTTCGGCGGCATCCTCCTCGCCAAGAAGGACATCCCGCCGCTGGTGTTCTACCTGGTTGAAGGAACCACCGGGGCCTACCTGATGACGTGGGAAGAACCCAAAAACTAAGGCCGCCGGACCCGCGTCAGTGTTGGCGAGGGATCCCTGCGCGCATCGGCCGCGGCACCCTGCACAGTGACTCTCGCTGCGTGCCCAACCACCGCTGCCAAGGCTTCATGGTCCGGCGGACTTCCCGGCGGGTGGTGCCGCCTGTTGTTGTAGCGCACGGCAGCTGCACGTTGTTCAGTGGCCCCGTTTCCGCGCTCCAGAATCTCAGAGATACCCGCCTTGACGAGCTTGAGCTCGCCTTGGTCGTCCAACACTGGACTGAGGTAATCCACCAGCGCCCACACCACATCCGCGGCCGGCTGGGGCCGGAAATCGCCAAAATCCAGCAAATCTCCCCGCAGCCCTGAATTGCTGGCCTGCCAACTCGCCATCCGCAGGAGTGCCGTGGGCACGGCGGTGGGCTCAACGCCGTCGAGCATTTCCAAGGAAGCCGTCTCCACCAAAGCCCGCACCAGCACGGCAATCAATGCGGCGTCCTCGGATCGGAGGCAGACATCAGCCACGCGGACCTCCACGGTGGGATGGTTCCTGGAGATCCTGGCATCGAAGTAGATCATCCCCTCATCCAGGATCACTCCCGTCTCCAGGAGGCGCTTCACAATGCGACGGTAGGCGGTGAGCGAGCCGAAAACAGCCGATGGGCCTGACGTTGGCCATCTGTTCCAGGCCTGCGTCCGGTAGCTGTCGAAGCCGGTGGGGAGCCCGCGCCAGTACGGAGAGTTGGCGGTGAGGGCCGTCAGCACAGCCAGTTTGTCGCGGATATGGTCCAGCACCACTACCCCTTCCTCGGCTGACTCCACCGAGGTGTGTACATGGAATCCACAGGTCAGCTGCTCTGTGGCAATGATCCCGAAGCGGTCCAGCATCGCGGCATACCTGGGATCCGGGGTGGTGTGCGTGGTGGAGGCCAGCGGGGAGGTAGCGATCGCCGCCACCCGGGCACCATGCTGGCGGGCGGCCTGGTTGGCCATGGCCCTGCCCCGGCGGACCTGCTGCAGGAGTTCGGTGTAGCTGTGGCACGGGCGGGTCTGGGTTTCGATCTGCTCCAGTTTAAGTTCGTGGCTCAGACCCGTTCCGGCGGCGGGCTCATCATGATCGGCCAGCAGCGCATCCGCGAGAGCAAGAGGCCCGCCCGTCACAGGATCGACGATGAGCAGCTCTTCCTCAACCCCGAATGTCCGCATGCTCCATTTTGCGCCCCAGGACCCAGTGAGGACAGAGCTGCACCCGGCGCTGAAAATTCTGTTGGATCATCGCCGGGGGCACCAAGAGGAAAGCCCGGGATGATGGGCTTTCCTCTGCTTGGGCAGGCCGATGATCCAGCAGAAATTCCGGGTCCTTGTCCACATAGAGCAAAGTCCCAGCTCTGAACACCTCCACATCGTGGCTAGCTGGCTGCATGGACACCTTCGAATTCCTGATGTCAATGGGTGGAGTGGCAAGGGCCGGTCTCCTCAATCAATACGGCCATGCTCCGGCTGAGCTCCGAAAAATTGGTGCGTACCAACCCCGGCATGGCATTTGGGCCCTACAGTCAGCCGACCAGGAGTACCTTGTGGCGCTGGTGAACAACGGACAGCTGACCTGCGCCAGCGCCGCGGTCCGCTATGGGCTTTGGCTGAAGGACCGCCCAGTTGGACTCCATTTGGCAACCAAGCACAACAGAGGCCGGGGGTTTGTCCGGCACAGTGGACTCCGGTTGGGAGCCGAGGCTCTCTTGCCTGTTGCTTCCGTGGAAGACACCGTCATTCACGCGCTGACCTGTCTTCCGGACGTTGATGCCATTGCGGTAGCACAGTCGGCGATGCAAAAGCATGGAGTTGTTCGGAGCGTTCTGGAAGGCGAGCTGCGGGCCAACTACTTTGGGAACGCGAGGAAACTACTACGGATGGCCGATGGTTTGTCCGAGTCCGTTCCGGAGATCAGCGCACGCCTGCTCTTCGAAGCACAGGGACTCTCATTCCGCCGCCAAGTGCGTATCTCTGGAGTGGGCCGGGTGGACGCGCTGATTGACGGGTGGTTGATCGTGGAGGTCAACGGTTATCAATTCCACAGCTCACGGGCCGCATGGCGAAAGGACATGGACAGATTGAACGCCGCTCAGGCCAGGGGTTACCAGGTGTTGTCCTTTGCCCCGGAACAGGTGTGGAATTCCCCGGATGAGGTGATGGCCCAGATTCGCTGGCTCCTGGCACAAGGTAATCCGCACGCCCGGCGCTGAGAATTCTGCTGGATCATCGCCGGGGGCAATAGGAGGAAAACCCGGAATGACGGGCTTTCCTCCTATTGCGCGGGCGGATGATCCAGCAAAAAAGCGTGGAGCCTAGTCCTGGAAGTACTCGATCTTCGCGCCGATGGTGTTCAAGCGCTCGGCCAGGTCCTCGTAACCGCGCTCGATCACGTAGATGTTGCGCAGCTCAGACGTACCCCGGGCAGCCAGCATCGCCAGGAGCAAGCAGGCTGCGGGGCGAAGTGCGGGAGGGCAGCCGATTTCTGCGGCGCGCCACTTGGTTGGCCCGTTGACGTAGATCCGGTGCGGGTCCAGGAGCTGTACTTGTGCGCCGAGCTTGTTCAGCTCCGTCAAGTAGATGGCGCGATTCTCGTAGACCCAGTCGTGGATCATGGTCTGCCCCTCGGCGTTGCCCGCAATGACGGCGAAGAACGGCAGGTTGTCAATGTTGAGGCCCGGGAACGGCATCGGGTGGATCTTGTCCTGGGGGGCCCGGAGCTCGGATGGTTTGGTGGTCACGTCCACCAAGCGGGTACGCCCGTTGCGTGCCGTGTATTCGCCGGAGATCTCCAGATTCTGGCCCATCTGCTCCAAGGTGGCGAGCTCGATTTCCATGAACTCGATGGGGACCCGGCGGATGGTCACCTCGGAATTGGTGACAATGCCCGCAGTGATCAGGCTCATGGCCTCGATGGGGTCCTCTGATGGGAAGTACTCGATGTCCACGTCGATGGCCGGACGGCCCGTGATCTTCAGCGTGGTGGTTCCCACGCCTTCGATGTCAACGCCCAGGCCCTGCAGGTAGAAGCAGAGGTCCTGGACCATGTAGTTGGGGCTCGCGTTGCGGATGACCGTTGTACCTTCGCGGTGCGCGGCGGCCATGATGGCGTTCTCGGTGACGGTGTCGCCGCGCTCGGTCAGCACGAAGGAGCGGTCGTGGCCATCGGCGGGCGGAGCAGTGACGGAGTAGAAACCGGACCTGGCCTCCACGGACAGGCCGAACTGGCGCAGTGCCTGCATGTGGGGTTCAACGGTGCGCGTTCCCAGATCGCAGCCACCGGCGTATGGCAGCAGGTATTCGCTGGTCTCGTCCAGCAGCGGACCGAGCAGCATGATCACGCTGCGGGTACGGCGGGCCGCGTCCACATCCATGGATTCGAGGTCCAGGACCACGGGGCGGCGGATGCGGAGGTCGCTCCCGTTGAGCCAGGTGCACTCGACGCCAATGGACGTCAGCACTTCAACAATCCTGTTGACTTCTTCGATGCGCGCAAGCCGACGCAGCGTGGTGGTACCCCGGTTGATCAAGCTGGCGCACAGAAGGGCCACGCCAGCATTCTTGCTGCTGTTGACATCCACCTCGCCAGACAGGGTGCGGCCACCCTCCACCCGGAGGTGGGTCATTTGGGGTTTGCCCACTTTGACGATCGATCGGCCGAAGATCGCTTCAAGGCGTTCGATCATCCGGAGGCTGAGATTCTGTTTGCCCTGCTCCATCCGGGCGATTGCGCTCTGGCTGGTTCCCAGCTCAGTAGCCAACTGCCCTTGCGTCCAGCCTTTTTCACCACGGGCGTTGCGGAGCAGAAGGCCTACATGTTCGGCGGTAGGTTGCGTCATACCCAAGAAATATCACAAATGAGTTAGAAGTCGCGCTCAAAACGCCGTTACAGCGGCAAACATCACAGTGGAAGCATCCTGCGTGATATAAAAACCCGACGCCGGTCCTAGTCGGGGGCGTGACAGGCGCAGCCGTGCCTAGACCCGCCAGTACCCCAGAGCATCGATACGGTGCTTGTCCACGCCGAGTTCCTTGCGCAGATGTTTGACGATCGCACGCGTACTGGAGGCTTCGCAGGCGATCCAGAAGAAGTCCTCACCCACTGAAACAGTGTCCGCCGTGAGCGCACTGCAGACCTCCTCCACCAACGCAGCACCATCGCGTTTGCGCGGAATCCACGTGACCACGTCCTGACTGGACGTCCGCACTGTGAGTGAGGGGTCGGCGTCGTGCTGGTATTCAAGCCAGGCTGTCACGGGAGCCGCGCCGTGAGCGGAACGCTGCCGTTCATCCAGGAGGGAGTTGATGGCCGGGATGGACGCGGGATCCCCCACCACCCAGATCCGGCGCGGAGCGGGTTGCGGGAACGTGAAGGAACTCCCTTGGACTGTGGCGTCAATGGTGTCTCCGGGTTGCACAGAACGGGCCCAATCTGCGGCGACCCCCTTGTGCATCGCGAAGTCCATGCTGAACGTCCCGGCGGTCGGGTCGGCGTCCACCAGAGTATAGGCGCGCTGGTGGGCCTTGCCGGAATCGTCAAACCAGAGCCGGATCCACATGGTGGGATGCAGGCCGCTGCGCTCCAGGAGCCCACCATCGCGCACGTGGACGCGGAGGAAATCAGGCGTGATCTCCTCCCGCCCGGTGACTTCCAAGGTGAAGTCCTTGGCGCCCATCACTTTGAGGACGACGCCTTCCCAATTGCGCTTCAAGCAACACTCCTTCACGAACGGCCACGATTTGTGAACCGGGCCAAAGCCATTTATCTTGAGCTTAAGTAAGCCTAACCTAAGCTCGAAAGCGGCCTGAGATTATGACGCCTGCCCCGACGCACCATCCCGCCCCGGCAGGCGGCCCCGGCACGTACCGTGATCAGTGGGGGATCCCGCACCTGTGGGCCGAATCTGCCGATCAACTGGCCTTCCTGCAGGGCCACAATGCCGCCAGCGACCGGTCATGGCAGATCGAGTTGGAACGCTGGCGTTCAGAGGGCCGCACCGCTGAAATACTCGGTCCCGACGCTGTGGTCTGGGACAGGTTCGCCCGGCAAGCCCGGCTGGATGACACCGCGCGCCGCTGCTTCGAAAACCTCGACGACCCCACTCAACGCTGGTGCGGGCAGTACGTGGCCGGGGTCAACCAAGCGTTGGCAGAGGGCCTTCGGGGCGGCCCTGAGTTCGACGCCTCCGCCAGCGCGCCTGAGTCGTGGAATCCCTGGACTCCCTTGGGCGTCTTCCTGGTCCACCACGTCCTCTTCTCCACTTTTCCCAACAAGATGTTCCGGGCTCACGTCGCACGGACGTTGGGGGATGACGCCGTGGGTTTGTTCAGCATCGAGGCCCCCGTCTGGTCCGGCAGCAACGCCTGGGCGGTCCACGGTTCAAAAACAGTTAGTGGCCTGCCGCTGATCGCCGGCGACCCCCACCGCCTCATGGAACTCCCCGGCGTGTACCAGCAAGTGCGGCTGGCGTGCCCCGAATTCGACGCGATCGGGTTCGCGTTTCCTGGTGTGCCTGGGTTGCCGCACTTCGCCCACACCGGCCACACCGCCTGGGCCATCACCAACGCCATGGCCGACTACCAGGACCTCTTCGACGAAGAATTGCGCCGGGTCAGCGACGCCCACGGCAACCACGTTGAGGCGCGGGGAGCAGAAGGCTGGGAAACCGTCGTCGTGAGTTCCGAAACCATCACCGTCCGCGGCGGGGAGCCGGTGTCCGTTGAGATTATTGAAACCGCGCGTGGTCCGGTCATCTCCGAAACGCCCGACGGCGGCGCCTTGAGTTTGCGGTTTCCCGCCCGGGTTGAGGGCCGCTTGGGATTCGAAGCCCTCCCCGCACTGCTGCGGAGCCGGAACGTCTCCGCAGTGGAGGCCGCGTTCGATGCGTGGGTCGAGCCGGTCAACAGTGTGGTCGCCGCGGACGATTCCGGGGCTGTGCGGCACTTCGTGGCCGGGCTGGTTCCACAGCGGAATCCCGCCAATCGCCGGCTTCCGGCGCCCGCCTTCTCAGCCCGCCATGCCTGGGATGGCCAGTACGTGGTTTTGCCCCGCACGGAGGTCCAACAGTTTGCCGTCAGCGCGAACGACCGCGCCGCAGGGGGCGGCGACCCCGTGGCCATGGAGTTTGCACCGGCACACCGGGCATTGAGGATCCGGGAGCTGCTGGAATCCACCCCCACCGGAGCGTTGACGCTGGATCACATGCAGGCCATCCACACCGATACGCTGCTGGGTCCTTGGCCGCTGTTCCGCTCGCTCCTCGCCGGCCTGGACGCTGACGACCTGTCCCCGGAAGCCAAAGAGCTGCGCGCCCCACTGCTGCGCTGGGATGGCCGGATGGACGCCGCCAGCCGGGAGGCCGCCGTCTTCGCCGCATGGCGGGGTGCACTGGTCCAACGGATCGCCCGGCATTCCGCTCTTGCACCACTGGCCGAACCCACCGGATACTCCCCCTTGTTCGGACCTTGGTTGTCCGTGGCTTCACGGATCGGATTTGCACTTGAGACGCTGCTGGCGCGCGGCCCGGAACTTGGCATCAGCGTCACAGTGGAAGCCGCAGCAGCCTTGGAGGTGGTGGCGCTGGAGGAAGCCCTCCTCGACGGAGCCACCTGGGCGGACCGGCACCAACTTCTGGCCGTTCACGTCCTCCCGGGCATCCTGGCCGATGCAGCACCCACTGCCGGCCTGAGTGGAGATACCGGATGCGTGCTCTGCACCGAAAGCCTTCCCGGCGTGGATGATCGAAGTTTCCGCGGCCCCGTGGCGCGCTATGTCTGGGACCTGTCGGACGTGCGCAACAGCCGCTGGATCGTCCCCTTCGGTGCCGCCGGAACGCCCGGACACCAGCATTTCTCCGACCAACTGCCGCTCTGGACCGCGGGGCAGCTTGCCTCTGTGGTCACGGATTGGTCCGTTCTGATCAAAGACACCCCGTAATACATCCCGTTCGCAGTACCAGTCCCCGAAGGAAACCATGACTACCACCACCCAGGACTTCTCTGTCCGCACCACCGTCTACTCGGAAGAACTCGAAAGCTGGGGCGCCTTGCGGATTGTGCCGCTGATCCCCAGCGAGGACATAGGCCTCATCTATGAGTGGGTCACCCAGCCTCGCGCCAAGTTCTGGGGAATGACAGAGCATTCCCGCGAGCACGTCCAGGAGATCTACGAATTCCTTGACTCACTGGAGACCCACCACGCGTTCTTGGTGGTGCTCGATGGTGAGCCGCTGGCGCTGTTCCAGACCTATGAGCCCCTGCACGATCCCGTGGGCGAGGCATACCCGGCCCGCGAAGAAGACATCGGCATGCACCTCCTGTTGGCTCCAGCCACCCGGCCCATCCCGCACTTCACACCGAAGCTCGCAACATCGCTGATCAAATACATGTTCTCCCTGCCGGGTAAGGACCGGATTGTGGTGGAACCGGATTCCCGCAACGCCAAAGCACTCCGTCGCCTGGAGGCAACCTGCTTTGAGTTGGGACCCATCATTCAACTTGCCGAAAAAGAAGCCCAGCTGGGGTTCCTGACGCGGGCGGGATTCGACGAGATCCAGGAGCAGCGGGCCGTCTGAGCCCACCTCACACGCGGAGGCAAAGTGCCGCCGGCGGCCCCCAACGCTACCGGCGGCACGTCTTGGTGCCCAGCTCTTGGCGCAGGAGCGCTAGCGCCAGACGAAGCTCCAGGTCCCGGCGCCCACGGCCGTCAGGACGGCACCGGCTGCGATGAGCAAACCTCCAAGGACCACCCAGGCATCCAGCAGCGAGTACGTGGATTCGCGCGCCCACGTGCGTCGACCGCCGCCGAAACCGCGCGCTTCCATGGTCACTGCCAGTCGCGATGCCCTCCGAACAGCCTGAACCAGAAGCCCGAAACTCTGGCCGAGCGTAGCCTTCAGCCGCTGGAACGGGTTGCCTTGGGATCCCACACCCCGGGCACGGCGTGCCATGCCGATGGTCTGCCACTCTTCGGCCATGAGGCCCACCAACCGCATGGCGGCCAGGGAACCCAGGACAAACCGGTGCGGCAGCTTGGCCTTCTGCGCCAGGGCATCAGCCAAATCGGTGGGATCAGTGCAGGTCATCAGGAGGATCGCCGGGAGGGCGATCGCCAAGCCGCGCAGCATGAAACCCAGCCCCAGCTCAAGGGAGCCTTCGCTGATGGACCAGAGGCCGACGTCGAGCAGCACAGCGCCGCTGTCCGCCGCCACGATCGCCGTGCTCCAGCCGCCGATCGCCGCCGCGATGATCAGCGGCCACGCACGCTGCCACAGCAGCCGAAGGGTGAGACCGGCCAGCGGGAACAGGGCCAGCTCGGCAACAATCGCGGTGGATGCGGAGACCCAATCGATGGACAGGGCCAGCACCAGCGATATGAGGAAGACGGCCACAAACTTCGCCAAGGGGTTGGCTTTGGTCAGCAGGGCATGGTTTCCGCCGAGGTTCAGTTGGTTCCTCACACGGCACCTGCTTCCTGGCGGTCCGGCTGGGCCCGGTTTGCTGGATCCAACCGCAGCTCAGTCCCGCCAAGCACAGCGCTGAATTCCTGGTCGTGGGTCACAGAGACCACGGCCGTTCCGGCGTCCAGAAGCTCTGACAAGAACGAGGCCAACTCTGCCCAGGTGTTGGCATCCTGGCCGAACGTTGGCTCGTCAAGGACAAGGATTTTGGGGTGCGCGGCGAGCACCGTGGCTACAGACAACCGACGTTTCTCACCACCGGACAGGGTGTACGGGTTGGCATCCACAAGGTGGGTGAGCCGCAGCCGCTCCAGGAGCTCGTCCACGCGTTCTCCGCCGTGGCCAAGATGCTTCGGACCAAACATGAGCTCGTCCAGGACCTTGCCCGTGACGAACTGGTGCTCCGGCTCCTGGAAAACGGTTCCGATCCGGGAAATCAGCTGATCTGCTTTCCATCTGAACGGGTCAATGCCCGCACCTTCTGAAAGCTCGACGGCGGCGCTCACCTTGCCGTCCACCGGCGCCAGAAGGCCGGCCAACGTGAGCGCGAACGTGGACTTTCCAGCACCATTCGGACCCGTAATGGTCAGCGCCTGGCCTGCCCTGACCTGTGCACTGATACCCGTTTGAACAGGAATCGGCGGGATGGTCTTGAAGCCCTTCCTGCGCGGCTTCTCCCGCGAAACCGACAGGTCCTGGGCCGCCAGGAGGAGTTGCGCCGCAGGGGTTTCGTTGCTGCGCCCGCGTGTTGCCGGGACGTATCCGGGAACCCAAACACCGGCTGCCATCAACATGCTGCGGGCCTCGGACAGCACTTTGTCCGGCGGGCCGTCCAAGAGGACACCAGTACCTGGGCCTGTGCCCGATCCTGCGCCTGCCGAGCCCGGCTGCAGGACCACAATCCTGTCCACTACGTCCTTCCACACGGACACCCGGTGCTCAACCACCACCAGCGTGGCGCCCGTCTTGTCCAGGCACCGGTTCACGGCATCGCGGACTTCCAGCACGCCTGCAGGATCGAGGTTGGCTGTGGGCTCATCCAGGAGGATCAGCCCCGGCCGCATCGCCAGGATGCCGGCAAGGGCAAGGCGCTGCTTCTGGCCGCCGGAGAGTGCCGCCGTCGGGTGATCCAGCGCCAAACCTCCGCCAGCCGCCGTACGCAACCCAACGTCGTCGAGCGCTTCATGGACGCGGGCCCAGATCTCGTCCCGCGGCACGGCCAGGTTCTCGGCGCCGAAGGCGACGTCGTCACCCACACGTGAGAGGACCACCTGGGTTTCGGGGTCCTGCTGCATCAGGCCGGCGCGGCCACGCTGCTCGCGGGGAGTAGCGCCGTCGATCAGCAGGGAGCCTGTCTCGTCGGAGTCGTCTTCCTCGTCTCCCAGCACGCCCGCCAAGGCATGCAGGAGCGTCGACTTGCCGGCACCCGAAGGACCCAGCAACAACACCCGTTCGCCGGGTTCGATCCGGAGGTCGAGGCCCTGAATGGCAGGCTGGACCCGGCCGGCATGCCGCCAACCCCAGCCCTCGGCTGAGATGGCGGCGGGCCTCACCGTGCCGCTCGTGGTGGACGGCATCAGCTGAAGACTGGCTCCGAAGCGGCCTTGCGCGACGCGAAGGAGCTCAGGACGCCTGTCTTCGCCAGACCGCGGGTGGCGATCCAGGACAATGCGCCTGCGATGATCGCGCCGGAGATGGTGGTGAAGGTGATGTAGGCCAGCTTGTCGATTGCCTCGTAGGCGATGTTCCAGCCCCACGGCAGGAAGGAATCGTTAAGGCCGCAGAAGAGGCCTGCGCCCGCACCGGCAAGGAGTGCCGTGGGCAGGTTGAACTTCTTGTAGCGAAACGCGGCGAAGATGAGCTCTGCACCGAGGCCCTGGAGGATGCCGGAGATGAGCACTGTGGTGCCGTACTGCGAACCCATGATGAGCTCGCCGGTGGCAGCAACAGCCTCGCAGAACAAGGCTGCGCCGGGCTTACGGATAATGAGCATGCCCAGGACCGCCGGAATCATCCAGCCACCGGCAATCAGGCCGGTGAGCGGCGGATACGTCGCGTTCATGGGAATGGATACCAGCGCGGCACCCTGGGACCAGGCCCAGAAAATAACGCCGCCGGCGATGGCGATCAATGCCGCCACCACGATGTCTACTACGCGCCAGGTATAACCGGTCTTCTTCACGTTTACCGTGGTCATTTTTCTGCCTCCTGAGGTACAGGAGGGGAAAGTGCTACCCGGATATCCCAGCCGGCCTGCGCCGCCCGGATCCGGACACTCTGAGAAGCTCGACTCCCTTGCGCCGGTACTAACCGGATCAGGTTCGAGGGTCTGCGGCTGTCCGCACTCTCAGCGCCCTCGCGTCACCTGCATCGCTGCAAGGTCCGACGGCGGCGCTCCCCTGTCGTTATCAATCTGCCCTGATGGGCGGGTTCAGTTTACACCTGCGGGCGTGGCGGGCGCTGCTGTCCAGTCACAATCGCTTGCCGGTGCTTGCCGGGGGTGTCGGGGGCACGTTGCGGGGCGCCTTGCAGGGCGCCTTGCAGGGCCCATTCTGCGCCCCAAACCCACCCCCAACCACGCACACCGGGCCCCACAACCCAACGTGGGCACGTTGCGGGGCCCACTCTGCGCCCCAAACCCACCCCCAACCACGCAGACCAGGCCCCACAACCCATCGTGGGCGCCTTGCGGGGCCCACATTGCGCCCCAAACCCACCCCCAACCACGCACACCGGACCCCACAACCCCATCGGCACGCGTTGCAGGGCCCACTCCGCACCCCAAACCCACCCCCAACCACGCAGACCAGGCCCCACAACCCAACAGCACACCTTGCGGGGCCCACACTGCGCCCCAAACCCACCCCCAACCACGCAGACCAGGCCCCACAACCCATCGTGGGCACCTTGCAGGGCCCACACTGCGCCCCAAACCCACCCCCAACCACGCACACCAGACCCCACAACCTATCGTGGGCACCTTGCAGGGCCCACACCGCACCCCAAACCCACCCCCAACCACGCAGACCAGGCCCCACAACCTATCGTGGGCACCTTGCAGGGCCCACACCGCACCCCAAACCCACCCCCAACCACGCAGACCAGGCCCCACAACCGGACCTGAGAGAATGATCCAGCAGAATCCACGCGGCAAAGGGGCACATTTCTCATGACGGACCTACCCAAGCAGGAGTTTCCTAACCACACCCCCGTGGCGGAGCCGCGCCTTGCCGCCAGCGTAATCCTGCTTCGCGACGCTCCCGGGGGCCTCGAGGCCTTTGTCCAGCACAGGGTGAGCACCATGGACTTCGCCGCTGGAATGGTGGTGTTCCCGGGAGGCCGGGTGGATGCTGCTGACAAGTCCGGCTGGGACTACCCCACGGAACTGCTCCAACGCCACGTCGCCGACTGGCACCAGAGCTCCATCGGGGCGGACGCGAACGTTGCTGCAACGAGCGCCGGAACCGTGTTGGCGGCAGCAATCCGCGAAGTCAATGAGGAGGCCGGGCTGAGCATTGACGCCGACAACCTCCGTCCATGGGCCAACTGGATCACCCCCACGGACATGCCCAAGCGCTTCGACACCTACTTCTACGTCGCCAAGCCAGCCCCAAGGGCTGAACCCCAGCACCAGACCACTGAAGCCTGGAAATCATTGTGGATGCCGGTGGACGGAATTCTCGCTGCCGAGGCCGCCGGAACGCTGAAACTGATGCCGCCCACGTACTTCCTGCTGAAGGAAATCGCTGGGTTCACCTCAGTGGAAGCTGTCTGGTCCGCCCCGCACACGGTGGTTCCCGTCCTGGCGCCGGTGGGTTCCCTGGCCGCTTTTCTTAAGGAACGGGAAAGCCGCCGCTGACAATGCCGGCCAGCCTTTACAGCTAGGCTGGGCACATGAATCTCTTCCTCAAGCTACTGGGTACCGGAGTGAGCCTCGGAGCGGGCTTCGTCGGAACCAAACTCGTCAACAAAGGGTGGGAAAAAGCCACCGGCAACAAGCCACCCACAGGCAACGATGACATGGAGACGAGCCTTCGCTCGGCCCTGACCTTCGCATTGATTTCTGCGTTTGTGAGCACCCTTATCCAGGTCCTGGCCAACCGCGGAACGCAGCGCGCAATCGCCCGCTTCGCCAAATCCCAGGACATCGTCTAGGAAGCACCCGGACAACAGACAAGCGCGGGGCCACTGAGGTGGCCCCGCGCTTGTTTTGCTTCACCAGCCGTTCGGGTCGCACCAGCCGAACGGGTCGCACCAGCCGTTCGGGTCGCACCAGCCGAACGGGTCGCACCAGCCGAACGGGTCATGCAATCAGTTCAGCGATCGTCCCCGGGTTCTTGCCCCGCGGCCGCCCTCTGGACGACGGCCTCAAGTTCATCCTTGGTGAGCATCTCTCGGTGGCCGTGCTTGGTGCGGTAGGCGGAGCGGCCCACCATGTGGGCGGAGACGGGTGCCGTCAGCAGCTGGAAGATCCACGCCACCAGCAGGACCGGCCACACCCACCAGGTGCGCATCTGCAGACCGATGGCGGCAAGCATGAGGAACAGCCCAAGGACCTGCGGCTTGGTGGCAGCGTGCATGCGGCTCATGAGGTCAGGGAATCGAAGCAAACCGATGGCCGCTCCGAGGGACATCAAGGCACCTACCACCAGGAACACGGCTGTCACGGCATCAATGACGGCATCCACGCCCGTTGCGTCAGGACTCATTGTTCTGTTCCCTCCGCTCAGCAACGAACCGGGCAACCGTGACCGAGCCGATGAAGCCAATCACGGCCAGGGCTACCAGGAGCATGAGGTTGTTGAGGTGGTGGTTCAGCGCCATGTCAATCGCCAGTGCGGCGCCCAGGATGGCCAGCAGGACATCGGATGCCAGCACGCGGTCCAACAGGGATGGTCCGATGGCTATGCGAACAATCGCGCCTGCCGCAGCAAGGCTAAGGATCACTGCCGTGACAATAAGAACGATTTCCTTCACAGCGTTGCCCCTTCCATTCCGGGACGCTCTTCAGCTGTGAGCGCCTCAACTTCCTCGCGCGTGCCCATGATGCGGATCAGGCCCGCTTCAATGTTCTGGACTTCCTGACGGATCTTGTCGATGTCAGCTTCTTCGTAGATATTGAGCGCGTGCAGGTAGAGCGTGGACGTCGATCGGTCCACTTCCACCACCAGTGAGCCCGGGATCAGCGAGATGACATGACCTGTTGCCGTCACCATGAGGTCGGAGTGGCTACGCAAGGGAACGGCGACGACGGCGCTGCGCACCTTGGGCCCTTTGGTAACAGCCAGGAACAGCACGGCGAAGCTCGCTGCCACCACTTTCGCGAGGAACATCAGGGCGAAAGGAATGGCGCGCAGAATGTTGAACCTGCCGCTGAGCTCCACTGGCGGGAGGTAGAAGAACTTCGCCACCAACACCGCAATCAGGGCACCGAACAGCAGGTTGCCGGGGCTGAAGTCCCGCCACAGAGCGCCCCAAACAATGACCAGCCAGATGAGGAGCGGGAGCTCAGTGCGGAATGAAATCGGCTTGCGGCTCATTTGGCATCTCCCGTCTGCTCTTCAACTGTTTGTGCAAGCGGCGGCACCTGGACGGAGTCACCCAACACTGAATGGATGTAAGCCGAGCGGTCAAGCATGATTCCCGCAGATCCGTCGGCCACCCGGAAGAGCGGACCGGCGAAGACAGTCAACGCGACGCCGAATACCACCAGTCCCGCTGTCGAACCGACCATGGTCCGGGGCAGAACGCCAACATTTCCCTTGGCCAGAAGCACAGGATCCGGGTACTCGGCGTCTTCGGGCTTGCGCCAGAAGGCCCTGTTCCAAACACGCGCGATCGCCAGCAGCGTCAACAGGCTGGTGACCACACCGCCTACCACCAGCGTGATGGCCAGTGGTGTCCCCAGTTCCACGCCAGCCTGCAAGAGGCCCAGCTTTCCGAGGAAGCCGGAGAAGGGCGGAATGCCCGCAAGGTTCATTGCTGGAATGAAGAACAGCAGCGCCAGCAGGGGTGAGAGCTTGGCCAAGCCACCCAGCCGGTCAATGGAGGAACTGCCGCCGCGGCGTTCTATGAGACCTGTCACCAGGAACAAGCTGGTCTGGACGGTGATGTGGTGCGCTACGTAGAACACTGCGGCGCCCAGGCCGGCCACGGAACTCATCGCGAGGCCGAACACCATGTAGCCGATGTGGCTCACCAAGGTGAAGGACAGGAGACGTTTGATGTCGCTCTGGGCCAGGGCACCCAAAATGCCCACCACCATGGTTAGTAAAGCCACCACCATGAGAGGCACGTTCAGGGTGTCCCCTGGGAAGAGGAGCGTCTCTGTGCGGACCATGGCGTACACGCCAACTTTTGTCAGCAACCCGGCGAACACGGCCGTGACCGGGGCCGGAGCGGTTGGGTACGAGTCAGGGAGCCAGAAGGACAGGGGGAAGACTGCCGCCTTGATGCCGAAGGCTACCAACAGCATCACGTGCAGGAGGTTTTGTGTACCTTGGTCCAGTTCGGCCAGCTTGATGGCCAGATCTGCCATGGTGATGGTTCCAGTCGCCCCGTAAATCATGGCGATGGCAATGAGGAACAACACGGATGACACCACGGAAACCACAACGTAGGTGACTCCGGCCCGGATACGCGGACCTGTCCCGCCGAGGGTCATAAGGACGTAGCTTGCCGTCAGCAGGATCTCGAAACCAACGTAGAGATTGAAGAGGTCGCCGGTGAGGAACGCGTTGGATACTCCCGCCACCAGGATCAGGTATGTGGGGTGGAAGATTGAGACCGGCGCTTCATGGTCGCCGTCGGCCATGCCCTGACCGGTGGCGTAAATCAAAACCGCCAGGCTCACCACGGTGGAGACCACCAGCATGAGCGACGAGAACTGGTCCACCACAAGGACAACGCCCCAGGGCGGCAGCCATCCGCCCAAGGTGACGGACGTGGTGCCGCCATCCCACACGGACATCAGGAGCAGGCACTCGAGCAGCAGGGTGGCACTCAGGATGCCAATGCTGACCACCCGCTGGGCACTCTGGTGCCGGATCAAAAGGAAAGCCAGGGCAGCACCCAGAATTGGCAGGAGGACAGCTAGCGGCGACAGGTTTGCGAGATTCACGCGCTGCCTCCTTCCTGGGTTGTTGCCGTTTTGGGGGTCTCGGTGGAATCCGTGGTGTCCCGTTCCGCAGCGCTGGATGGGGTGATTGCGAACTCCGAGGTTTCCAGCGGCACAATGGCGTCATCCTCGGCGTCGAAACTCGGCGTCTTCGCCACGCGGACGTCCTCAAGGTCGTCCTGGATCTCATCCTGCCGGGCCAGGACCCACGTGCGGTAAATGATGCCGAGCATGAAGGCCGTTACGGCGAAGGAAATGACAATCGACGTCAGGATCAATGCCTGCGGCAGGGGGTCGCTGTACGCCTCAGGGTTTGTTTCCTTGGTGAACAAGGGCGCAAGGCCGGCGTAGCCGCCCGTGCTCAGGATCAGAATGTTGGTGGCGTTGGCCAGCAACATCAGGCCAAGAAGCACGCGCGTCAGGCTGCGTTCAAGGATCAGGTAAATGCCACAGGCGTAGAGCACACCCATAATGATCAGCAGGGTCAGGTTGATGCTCATGCGGTACCTTTCCCGGACGCAGCGGATTCGGCGGCTTCTTCAGCCAGCACGGAATGGTCAGCGGCATCTTCTTCTGCAAGGGGTGCGCCCTTGCCCTCAAAATGCTCGTCGATTTCGGCACCCAGGCTGCGGAGGACGTCAAGCGCCAATCCCACCACCACGATGTACACGCCGATGTCGAAAATGGTGGACGTGACGAACTTGATATCACCGAACACAGGCAGCCAGAACTCGATAATGGCGCTCTGGAACACCTGGCCGCCCAGGAAGAGCGGAACCACGCCGGACGCTGCCGCCGTCGCAAGTCCCGTCCCCAGAAGGGTTCCGGCGCTTACTGTCGCCGCCTCGCTCAACTCGAACCGGCCACCGGCCAGGTAGCGGATGGTCAGCGCCAGGCCTGCCGTGAGGCCGCCCGCGAAGCCGCCGCCGGGGAGGTTGTGTCCGGCGAGGAGGAGATAGATGGAGAAGACAATCATCGAGTGGAAGATCAGCCGGGTGACCACTTCGAAGATGATCGAGCGTCGCTCCGGGGCCAACGTACGGCCCGCCACCAGCCAGGCGTCACGGGTGACGTCAGTGAACTTCTTGGCCACCGCCAGTGTGGCTCCGTCGCGGGAACCGCGGTCGACGCCGGTGCGGCGCCCCACGCTGCCTTCAGGCACGGCGTCGGCGGTCTTGATGCGATCACCGCGGCTGCGGACGAAGATGAGACTGGCAACACCCGTGGCGGCGATCGCGAGGACGGATATCTCCCCGAAGGTGTCCCAGGCGCGGATGTCCACGAGCGTCACGTTGACCACGTTCAGGCCCCCGCCGCCTTCATAGGCCAGCCGCGGGAAGTCGAGTGAAATGGGGGTGGCGACGCGGGCTCCCATGGCATAGATGGCCACGAAAATCATGGTGACGCCAAAAGCTGCCCCGATGATCACGCGGATCACCCTGAGCCTGCCTCCGGTCCGGTCCCGCAGCTCCGCGGGCAGGCTGCGCATGGCGAGCACGAAGGCCACCAGCACGATGGTTTCCACCAGCATCTGCGTCAGGGCAAGGTCCGGAGCGCCCTGCAACGCGAACATGAGGGCAATGCCGTAGCCCGTAACGGACACCATGAGCACGGCCAGGAAGCGCTTGTTGGCGCGGACCGCAGCCAGCGCGCCCACCACGATTCCGGCGCCCGCCACCAACTGCAGCGGAGAGTTGGGGTCAATGAAGTAGATGCCTTCCGGCAATGGCTTGTTCGCCATGATCAGAGCCGTAGCCGGCACAGCAAACGCTACCGTCAGGATTACTGCCAGGTAGAAGTACAGCGAACCACGCTGAGTGCGGCCCGTGACCCACACGGCAACATCGTCCAGGGCACCAATAGTGTGCTGGTACGCGCGGTCGCCATCCACCCAATCCGGAACCAAGCCCTGGGCTCGGGACACGAGGTTGCGTCCGTAGAACATTGCCGCACCGGCCGCGAACGTGATGGCTGTCAGCCCCAGCGCTGGGGTGAGGCCGTGCCACAGAGCCAGGTGTCCGGCGTCGACCGCGTCCGGGCGGTCGGCGAACAACGCCGCATAGGGCTGGATCCAGGTATCCACAGGCGCCGGCCACAGGCCGTACACGATGGTCAGCACGCTGAGGATAGCCGGGGCGGCGAGGAACGCAGGCTTGATGGGCTTGAACGGCGTGGGTTCAACGCCCGGCTTGGTGGCGAACGCACCCCACATGAAACGGGCACTGTAGGCGAAGGTGAGGATGGAACCGATCACCAAGCCCACCAGAATCCAGATGCCCCACGCGGGAGCATCATGGCCCGTGCCGTAGTGGACGAAGGCCTCGAACACCGACTCTTTCGCTACAAAACCGGCCAACGGCGGCACGCCAGCCATGGAAGCGGCGGCAATTGCGGCCACAACACCCAGGGCTCGTGACGAGCGGAAGACGCCGGAGAGCTTTCGGATATCGCGTGTCCCCGACTGATGGTCGATGATGCCCACCACCAGGAACAGCGCGGCTTTGAACAAGCCGTGGGCCAGCAGCAATCCAAGCCCGGCCAGGGCAGCATCAGGACGGCCGAGCCCCACCACCATGGTCAGGAATCCCAACTGGCTGACCGTTCCGTACGCGAGGATCAGCTTGATGTCCGTCTGGCGAAGGGCCCTGTAGCCGCCCACAAGCATCGTAGCCAGGCCGAGTCCCAGGACCACCGGCAGCCAGAATTCCGACTCCGAAAAGCCAGGCGCCAGGCGCGCAACGATGTAGATGCCCGCCTTCACCATCGCTGCGGCGTGCAGATAGGCGCTCACAGGCGTGGGGGCTGCCATCGCTCCAGGCAACCAGAAATGGAACGGAACCAGCGCCGACTTGGTCACCGCACCTGACAGGACAAGCACGACGGCGGCAGTCACCGCCCCCTGCATGGGTCCGGTCATGAGCGTCCCGGCTTGGTCCAGGATCGTCGAGATCCTGTAGGTACCGGCGGCCTGCCCGAGGATGATGAGGCCTACAAGCATCGCCAGACCACCTGCCGTGGTGACCATGAGCGCCTGCAGGGCCGAGCGTCGTGCCGCCAAACGCGTGCGGGCATAGCCGATCAGCAGGTAGGACAGGATGGTGGTGAGTTCCCAGAAGATGAACAGCATCAGGAGGTCATCGGAAGTCACCAGGCCGAACATGGCGCCGGCGAAGGCCAGCAACTGCGCTCCGAAGCCCCCGAGGTCCGCGTCCTTGTTCTTGAAGTACCGGGCGCAATAGACCAGCACCAGGGACCCTACGCCAAGGATCAGCAGGGACATGACCCATGCCAAGGGATCCATCCGGAAGGCCAGCTCAAGTTTCAGGCTTGGAATCCATGGCAGAACTTCTTCTATGCCACCACCGGAATATACGGGTCCGTACTGGAAGAGCAACCAGATGAATGCGGCCGCGGGGACCGCTGCCAAAGCGTAGAACGCGTTCCGGCCCAGTTTGCGGAAGATCAAGGGCGCCACAGTTGCCGCTACAAAGGTGATGGCGAGAACTGTGATCACTGTTATCTCCGCAAAGTCAGGAACGAATTGTCAAAAGTTGGAGCAGGCGGTCATACGTTGGGTTCGGTTTACCTAGTTTATCAAGGGGGACAGACAGTTTTTGGCCACTTTTCCGAAGGACCCGTGACGTTTCAATCGGTGTTCTCCACAACGCGGTCTGTCATCTGCACGCTGTTCCCTCCGCCCCTATAGCATTCAAGCTATGAACGCGGCCGCAGTCCCCGAAGCCTCCCAACCCACATCCGAGCTCGCCTCTGGCCCCGTCGCCTCCAAAAAGGGACAAATCCTTGCCTGGGCATCCTGGGACTGGGGTTCCGCTGCCTTCAACGCGGTCATGACAACGTTCGTTTTCACCGTGTACCTCACGTCCAATGCCTTCGGCGGAGAAGATGCAGCCTCTGCAGCCCTCGGAGCCGCCCTCGCCATCGCAGGCCTGGCCATCGCACTGCTGGCTCCCGTGACAGGCCAACGCTCTGATGCCGGAGGGCGCCGCAAGCTGTGGCTGGGCGTCAATACGGCCGCCACCGCGGTGCTCACGGCCTTGTGCTTCTTCGTGTTCCCGCAACCCGAGTTCCTGCTGCTCGGTGTTTGCCTCATCGCCTTGGGCAACGTTTTCTTCGAGTTTGCCGGCGTGAACTACAACGCCATGCTGGCCCAAATCTCCACACCCCGGAACATCGGCAAGGTCAGCGGCTTCGGATGGGGCATGGGGTATCTGGGCGGGATCGTTGCGCTCCTCCTGGTGCTGCAGCTGTTCGTCCAGCCCTCTTTTGAGTGGTTCGGAGCATCAACACAGGACTCCCTGAACATCCGGCTGGTTGCCGTCTTCTCGGCCCTCTGGTTCTTTATCTTCGCGCTCCCCGTGATGTTCGCCGTTCCCGAAGTCTCCGTTAAAAAGGACACCGCTTCCCTGGGCTTCCTGGCCTCCTACCGGTTACTGATCCGCCGCATCGGCGCCATCTATCGAACCAGTCCGCACACCATCTACTTCCTGCTCTCCAGCGCCATTTTCCGCGACGGACTGGCTGCCGTATTCACCTTTGGCGGGGTCATCGCGGCCGGTACGTTCGGTTTCGAGCTCAAGGACGTCATCTTCTTCGCCATCTTCGGCAACGTCGTGGCGGCCGTCGGGGCCATCATTGGTGGCTTCCTGGATGACAGGATCGGCCCCAAGGCCGTTATCATCATTTCCCTGGTGGGCCTCCTGGTGGCAGGTACGTTCATCCTGGTCCTTGGCAACGGCGATTACGTCTTCTTGGGAAATGAGTGGCCAGGTGCAGCAACTTTCTGGATCTTCGGCCTGCTGCTGTGCCTGTTCGTGGGGCCGGCCCAGTCATCCTCGCGGGCCTACCTGGCCCGGCTTGCACCGGACGGCGAATCGGGCGAACTGTTCGGCCTCTACGCCACCACCGGGCGGGCCGTCAGCTTCCTGGCTCCCACCCTTTTCACGCTGTGCATCGCCATTGCGGCACCTCTTGTTGCTGAAGGTGAAGCGCAGCGCTGGGGCATCCTCGGGATCATGGTGGTCCTCTTGGCCGGGCTCTTGGTGATCCTGCCGGTTAAGCCTCCTGCCAAAGTGGAAATAGCAGTGGTACCAGAGCGTTAACTACATAGGACTGGCTTAGCATGAACGCCGTACCAGACCCATACAACAGAGTTAGGGTGTAGCAATGAACGTGGATGAGACTGAACTTCCGGGCCTCGGGATCCGCAAGGATTTCGTCACGGCTTCGGGCCGTCGCATCGGTGTAGTGGAACTTCGGGAAGGTGAGACCGAGCTGTTCGTCTCCACCTGGGATGACCCGGACACCTGCCAGGCCTCCATCCCGTTGACCGCCGATGAAGCGTCTACCTTGGGGAATCTCCTGGGTGGCCAACATATCGCCATGCGCTTGGCGGAAGAGCACCGTGAAATACCTGGCATTGTCACCAGACAGTTCTCCATTACGCCGGAGTCCCCCTTCGTGAACCAGCCCATGGGCAAGGCGCAGATCCGCACCCGGAGCGGTGTGTCCATCGTGGCGATCATGCGCGAAGGCGAGGTTGTCCCGTCGCCGGCACCCGACGTCGTACTTCACACCGGTGATTTGCTCGTAGCGGTCGGCACGCAGGAAGGTCTTGACTCGGCAGCCGGCATCCTCCGCAACGGCTGACCGGAATGGATCCGCTCGCACTAGCCCTCGTTGAACTGGGGGCCGTCGTCTTCTGCCTCGGTCTCCTGGCTCGATTAGCGGGCCGAATCGGCATGTCCCCCATTCCCCTGTACCTTGTGGGCGGCTTGGCCTTCGGTGCCGGCGGATTCGTCAAGCTGGACGGCATGCACGAGTTCGCCCATCTCTCCGGCGAAATCGGCGTCATCCTCCTCCTGCTCATGCTCGGTCTGGAATATACGGCGTCGGAACTCGTCACCGGGCTGCGACGGTCCTGGCAGGCCGGGGTTCTGGACTTCATCCTCAACTTCATTCCCGGGGCCGGCATAGCTGTGCTGCTGGGCTGGGGACTCGTGGGTGCCATCGTGATGGGCGGCGTCACGTATATTTCGTCATCAGGCATCGCGGCCAAGGTCATTACCGATCTGGGCCGCATCGGTAACCGTGAAACGCCTGTGGTCCTGTCCATCCTGGTTTTCGAAGACCTTGCCATGGCCATCTACCTCCCGATTCTCACAGCCATCCTTGCGGGCGTCGGGTTCCTTGGTGGATTACAGACTGTGGGCATCGCGCTGGCCGTGGTCACCGTGGTGCTGGTCATCGCCCTCAAGCACGGTCACCGGGTCTCGCAAGCGGTTCACAGTGAGAACTCCGAGGTTTTCCTTCTGAACGTCCTGGGGCTTGCTCTGCTGGTGGCCGGTATCGCCTCTGCCCTGCAGGTGTCCGCCGCCGTGGGTGCCTTCATGTTGGGCATCGCCATTTCCGGTGCGACGGCCCACAACGCCACCCGGATCCTGGAACCGCTGCGGGATCTTTTTGCCGCCATCTTCTTTGTGGCCTTCGGGCTGAACACCGATCCCACGTCCATTCCGCCAGTGCTCGGGTGGGCCCTTGTGCTGGCTGTCCTGACGTCCGCCACCAAGATGCTCACGGGGTTCTGGGCCGCCAAGCGGGCCGGGATCGCGGTACCGGGCCGTTTCCGCGCAGGTGCCGCCCTCATAGCCCGCGGTGAGTTCTCCATCGTCATCGCGGGATTGGCTGTTGCCTCCGGCGCAGTGCCCGACGAACTCGCTGCACTCGCCACGGCATATGTACTCATCATGGCCATCCTGGGTCCGCTGGCCGCTCGCTTCGTGGAGCCCGTGGTCAAAGCCTTCCGGCGAACCCCCAAAGCTCCCCCGCGAACCACCGAACGCGCCCCGGCTTAGCCCTCGGCAAAGAGAAGCAGCCCCTCGGCGCGACGCAGCAAGAAGGCTAGATGGACGTCCGGTGGAAGTTCTGGTGGCTGCGGCTGGCGGTGGGGCCGCGCTGGCCTTGGTAGCGGTTGCCGTATTCACCCGAGCCGTAAGGGTGCTCGGCCGACGACGTCAGCCGGAAGAAGCAGAGCTGGCCAATCTTCATGCCGGGCCACAGCTTGATGGGCAGGGTGGCCACGTTGGAGAGTTCCAGCGTTACGTGACCGGAGAAGCCGGGGTCGATGAAGCCAGCCGTGGAGTGGGTCAGCAGGCCGAGGCGGCCCAGGGAGGACTTCCCCTCAAGTCGGGCAGCAATGTCGTCGGCAAGGCTGACCGTTTCATAGGTGGAGCCCAAGACGAACTCGCCGGGGTGCAGGATGAAGGGCTCGTCGCCTTCCACCTCCACCAGCCGGGTCAGCTCAGGCTGTTCCTCGGCGGGGTCAATGTGGGCGTATTTGTGGTTGTCGAACAGCCGGAAAAACCGGTCAATCCGGACGTCCACGGAAGACGGCTGCACCATCGCGGGGTCGTACGGCTCAAGAACAATCCGTTGGGAGTCTATTTCGGCACGTATATCGCGGTCAGAGATCAGCACAGCATCAAAAATACCCCATGCCTCCAACACCGCATGCATTGTCCGGGCCGCCCCGTGGGACTATAGTTCCCGGACATGTAGAACCGCGCCCGTACCTGGGGGCAACGAGCATTCGCGGGGTAATTGTGAAAAAACTGGCAGTGCCGGCCGCTATTGTGCTGGCCGGAGCGCTGGCCCTTGGCGTGGCCGCCTCCAGCCAGATCCTGCCGGCCAACGACGCAGGCACGGGTGGCCTGACCTCCCCCTCTGCCGGCGTCCCGTCCGGTCTGACGGCACCGGAAGAGAGTACGACGACGGACCCCGCACCGTCCGCGGGCACGCCCGCGCCCAGTGACGCTTCCCACCCCGCCACGGTGCCGGCCCTGGAACCGGGAACTGAAAGCGAAGCGCCGAGTAGGCCCATCGCCGTGGATCCCATCATCGAGACACCGCCGCCTGTGCCGAACATTGGGCCGTCTTGGGGGCCGGATGATCCCTCGGCGGAAGGCACAGAACCAGAGGCACCTGGCACCAGCGCCCCGGTCGTTCCCGATCCCGTGGAGCCGGCTCCCCCGCAGCCTGAGTCGCCGGCCGCAATCCCGACGCCGTCAGCACCCGCCGCGGGACCACTTCCGTCGGCCTCCCCCTCAGCCTCGGCCTCAGCAACAGCCACCCCGGAACCCAGCGTCACCCCCTCGCCGTCGGCCTCAGCAACAGCCACCCCGGAACCCACCGTCGCCCCCTCGCCGTCGGCCTCAGCAACAGCCACCCCGGAGCCCAGCACAGCCCCTGCACCAACGCCCACACCGTTCCCCGGCAAGACCCCCAGCAGCGATCCGAACCTCGACAACGGCGCCCTGGCACTCCTGCCCGACAGCAACAGCGCCGCAATCCTCACTGTGTTCAACGCGATTAACAGTTACCGCGCGTCCCTGGGCCTGGCACCCGTGAAGTACCACGCAACGGTGGCCGGCCTGGCCCAGGAGTGGTCCAACAACATTGCGACCCGCGAGGTCATCCAGCACCGCGCCAACTTCTGGACAGACCCGCGTGCCCTCAACCCGAACAACGGCGCAGGCGAGGTCATCGCTGTGCGCTGGGACCGGGACGCGGCGCAGCTTGTTGAGTGGTGGAAGGGCTCGCCCGGCCATGATGCCCTTCTGCGCGATCCCCGTTTCAACGTCATGGGCATCGGCATCACCTACACGGACGGCAACTGGCAGACCACCCCCAACCGGTACACGCTCTGGGGCGTGGTGAATTTCTTTGGTTACACCACTCTCCCGGCCGGCACCACCAACAGCCCGGGTGGAACAGTGACGCCGCCTACGGATCCGGTGGCCGTTTGCCAGCCCGGCGACAAATACCAGCCACCAACTGTGAACCTGAGCGCCGCATCCATCCGCAGCGCCGCTGATCTTGTATCTGTCAGCTCGGACGGAACCGTGTACTCGTACCAGTCCTTGGGCAACGCGAAGTACGGCGCGGCCCGCAAGATCGGGATTGGTTTCACCGGACTCAAGGAGTTATTCGTTTCCGATTGGGATCGTGATGGCGTTTTCGATCTCATCGCCCAGCGCACAGATGGTGCCCTTTTGGTGTACCCGGGCCGGGTGTCAGGCGGTTTCGGTTCCCCCGGGGTCCTGGGCCACGGCTGGCAGTCGTTGAACATCGCCGTCGGCAACTGGTGTGCCAATAACCGCCTGCCACAGATCGTCGCCATGGATGCGTCGGGTGGGCTCTGGCTGTATAAGAACGCCGGTATGACGTACATCCGTTCTCAAGCCGCTATTGGTACGGGTAACAAGGCCATCCGCCTCAGCATGGTGGATTACAACGCTGATGGGTTCCAGGATCTCCTGACCGTGGAACCGAATGGCTCCTTGCGTTTGTACCGCGGCAGCGGCCTGGGCACTCCCAAGCAAGAGGCAAGGCCTGTGGTGGGCGCGGCCTGGACGGACTACTCCGGTCTGCGTTCCTTGCAAGGCGTCACCGGGTCAGGCACCACGGGCGTCGCCGGACTGGGAACCAACGGGGTACTCGAGTACTGGGATCTCACCTCTGGAAGGCTAACAACGCCGGTAACGGTTGGCGGCGGGTGGAGCGGCTTCAAGCTCGCCCAGTAGGGCTCACACCCTCGCCCAGTAGTGCTCACACCACCGAGCGCGACTCCATGACGGTTTTGAGCTGCTCCAGCTGCGCCACTTCGGCTTCCATGGTCTTCTGGATCATGGCGTTCATGAGCTTCTGAAGGCCCTTGGGATGGTATTCCAGGGCGAACCTGAGCCGGGTGGTCTGGCCCTCGGTGCTGAGGTAGTAGCCCCCGGTGGGTCGGGCCGGTCCCGCCACCACGGCGAAGCGTACTTCCGCGCCTGGCCGTGCTTCGGTGATCTGGAAGTCTGCGGCAATGGGACGTCCGCCGGGACCGATGATTGTCTGCTGGTAGAGCGCGCCTTTTTGACCACGGTTACCGGAGCGGAGTGAGATGCTGCGGATCCCGGACCGCCAGAGGGAATTGTTCATCCCGTCCATGAGAAATCCGTAGACGGTCATGGCGTCCCTGCCTATCACCACTTCGTAGTCTGCGAATGCCACGGAAACCTCTTTCGGCGTACGGTCCAATGTCGTAGCCCGGTTCCCCATACGCTGCAGCTAACATCTTCAGAATAGTCAGCGGACACCTCCCGGCACACCCAACTGACCAGCCTTGACCGAATGGTTATCTGGCGCTTCACAAAAGTCACGGCTGACACAAACGGCCCTGCACGGTAGAGTGCCCCAGGCTGGCAAAACCGAATTGGGGGCGTTATGCGGGTTCCGGAACATCAATCTTTTGCAGGAAAAGCTCGACGACGGGTGGCAGCGTGCGCGGTTTTCCTCGCCGTTGCGGTGGCTGGCGGCTTAATTTCCGCGGTTCCGGCCTCGGCCGTCGCAGCACCTGTTTCCGCCCATGCGGCCCTTGCTGAAACGGCCACCACGTTGGCCGTTCCCGCTACGGTGAACCCGCTGCCGAGCGTGGATCCCATTGGTGATCCCGCCAGCTTTTCGGTCCTTGTCAACAAATCGCGGCCACTGAATCCGGCGGGCTACGCGCCGTCGGACCTTATCAACGCGCGCGGCTCGGGTCAGTACATGCGCGCCGAAGCTGCCGCGTGGCTCAACGGCTTGTTCCAGGGAGCAGCCGATGCCGGTACGGGCGGCTTGTCGATCGTCAGCGGATACCGCTCGTACGCCCAACAACAGCAGGTCTATTCGTATTACGTCAGCATTTACGGCCAAGCGTACGCAGACACCATCTCGGCCCGGCCCGGTTACAGCGAACACCAAACCGGCCTGGCCATGGACATTGGCAACGCGGCCGGAAACTGCGGGCTCAGCACGTGCTTCGGCGATACTGCGGCGGGTAAGTGGGTTGCCGCCAACGCGCACAAATACGGCTTCATCGTCCGCTACCCCAACGGTTACACGGGCACCACGGGCTACAGCTACGAGCCTTGGCATTTGCGCTACGTGGGCGTTGCCCTGGCCACCGATATGAACAGGCGTGGCTTCCCAACCCTGGAGCACTACTTCGCCGGCAATACGGCGGCCGCGGCCAGCATCAAATCCGGCGCTGACCTGGTGGCCGCTGACGCTTCTGGGCGCTTGTTGCGCTACCCCGCGACGGCGGCGGGTGGCTATTCGGGAGCCATCCAGATTGGCTCGGGCTGGACAGCCTTGAAGCAGGCTTTCGTGGTGGACTGGGACATTGATGGCGTGTACGACATCCTTGCGCAGTGGAACAACGGAAGTCTGGGTGTGTATCGAGGCCTTCCGGGCGGCGGTTTTGCCGGCCAGGTTGTTGTGGGCAACGGCGGTTGGGACCGTATGACCATCACCGTGGGTAAGTGGACCCACGCGCATGGCCGGCCCGGCGTCGTCGGATACTTCCCCGATGGAGTGCTGCGCTACTACCCCAACACCTTTGGTGGCGCCCTGAGTGCACCGCAGGTTATCGGCAAGGGCTGGAACGGCATGGAACTCACCATTGCCGACTGGGAGGGCGACGGCGCCAACGATATTCTGGCGCGGACCCCGTCCGGTTCCCTGATCAATTACCGCGGCGACGGTTGGGCCGGCTTCTTCGGGCCGGCCACCACCGTGGGAACGGGCTGGCAGTACATGCGGGTCCTGGCCCCGGGCTTCGGACTGACCGGCGCCGGGACACGAGGCATCACGGCGCAAACGGCGGACGGCAACCTCTACAACTATGGCCTCGGCCGTGGCCAATGGACTACGTACGGCCAGGTGGGCTCCGGATGGAACAGTTTGAAGCTGTTCAAGTAGGCCGGCTCCTGCCAGCGGTGTGCCTGTCATGAGGGCCGCCGCAACTGCGCTAAGCTAGGACTCGCTCGGTGCAATTTTGCCGGGCATTGCGGGCGTAGCTCAATGGTAGAGCGCTAGCTTCCCAAGCTCGATACGCGGGTTCGATTCCCGTCGCCCGCTCCACGAAAACCCCGGATCCAACGATCCGGGGTTTTTTGCGTCCAGGACAAAATGCTCGACGGCGCCGCTCACCGCACGGGGCCGCGAACCCGTCGACCGGGAGGCCTCCCGAGCCTACACTCGTACGTACATCCACTTATCCGGGAGGTCCTCCAATGACTCTCACCGACGATGGTGAGGCGGGTCCGCTCGCCGTCATCAACCGCCTGCTGGAAGCCACCAACAAGCACGATCTGGAAAGCCTGGCGGCGTGTTTCGCTCCGGGTTACGTCAACGAAACACCAGCCCACCCCACCCGTGGCTTCACCGGCCGGGACACTATCCGCAACAACTGGGAACAGCTCTTTACGGGTGTCCCTGATATCAAGGCGCATCTCCTGGCGCACAGCGTCAGCGGCAGCACCATATGGACCGAACTGCAGTTGAAGGGGGCGTGGCGGGACGGCACACCCCACGAGATGACCGGCGTCATCATCTTCGGTGTGGACGGCGGCATCATCAACAGTGCCCGCTTCTATCTGGAGCCTGTGGAGAAGGCAGCCACCGTGGACGACACCGCCGATCGAGTGACCCACCGGGTCACGCATGGCCGCCCGGCGGCACAGCCGGCCCAGTGACCCCTGCCACTGCCTCTCCCGGGGAGGTGTATGGTCAGGAGTCAGGAGTCATGTCGACTCCGCTCTAAGGGAGCCATCATGGGCGACAAATCACCGCGCCAAACCGCATCGAAGAAATCCAGTAAATCCATCAAGGAAAAACGTGCGGATAAGCGGGCTTCCGAGTCCTCCGCCGCCGAGGCCGCAAAGCCCTCTACCGGCAACAAGAAGTGACCGTGCCAACTGGCCGGCAGAGCATAGGCGTCCTGGCTTCCTCGCTGAAACCCAACGAACAGCGCCTGCCGATTCATCCGCAGCACTTGGAGCGCATCGCCCCGGACGTGCGCCGGCAGCTGCGTTTCGAGTTGGGCTACGGCGAGCGCTTCGGCGTCGCGGACAGCACACTTGAATCGCTGGCAGGTGGTCTTGGCACGCGCCAGGAGCTGATCGCCACCAGTGACGTCATCCTCCTGCCCAAGCCGCAGGCCCAGGACCTCGCCGAACTCCGCGACGGCCAAACCTTGTGGGGCTGGCCGCACTGTGTGCAGGACCGGGCCATCACCCAATTGGCCATCGACAAGAAGCTCACGCTGATCGCCTTTGAGGCCATGAACCACTGGGCCGGAGACGGCGGCTTCGGACTCCATGTCTTCCATAAGAACAATGAGCTCGCCGGGTATTGCTCCGTGCTGCACGCGCTGGCTCTGACCGGTTCAACCGGCGACTACGGACGCAGGCTCAGCGCAGTGGTGATTGGTTTCGGGGCCACTGCCCGCGGTGCCGTCACGGCTCTGAACGCCCACGGTGTCCACGATGTCCAGGTCCTGACCAATCGGGGCGTCGCCGCCGTCGGATCCCCCATCCACTCGGTGCGGATCGTGCAGTTCGACCACGACAGCAATGCCCCTTATCTCAGCGAAGTCATCACCAACAACGGGCGCAAGCCGTTGGCACCGTTCCTCGCGGCGGCGGACATCGTGGTCAATTGCACCCTGCAGGACCCGAATGCTCCGCTGACATATCTTCGGACGGAGGACCTGACGGACTTCAAGCCGGACAGCTTAATCGTGGACGTTTCCTGCGACGAGGGCATGGGGTTCAGCTGGGCCCGGACAACTACTTTTGATGAGCCCATGTTCCGAGTGGGCGGGCACGTCAATTACTACGCCGTGGACCACAGCCCGTCCTACCTGTGGAACTCGGCCAGCTGGGAAATCAGCGAGGCCCTGCTTCCTTTCCTGGAAACCGTGGTGGCGGGACCGGCCGGTTGGGATGCCAACGAGACCATCTCCCGCGCCATCGAAATCCGCGACGGCGTGATCCGCAACCCGGACATCCTGCAGTTCCAGGGCCGTTCCGCGGAGTACCCGCATTTGGCGGCAACAGCGCGCATCTGAGAACGTGGCCCACCGCCATTCGGCGGGTAATTGGGTCAATTGGCCTGCGGTTGGCGGGTGTTGGGCAGACATCGTGGCTGCGAGACTTGTGTGACCTTCCACAGACAATGGAGTCACGAAAATGTTTCACGACACCCCGCCGCGGCCCCCGTTCGATCCTGAGTTGGCAGATGCCCTTATAGGACTCAGGCAAGCACAACCTCCCCTGACCGTTGAGACGTTGCCCCAGATGCGCGAAGCCTTCCGCACCGCAGTGGAGACCGGGGCATTTGGCACGGCCGATCTGACGGTCGGCGGCAAGGTAACAGTGGAGGACGTATCGGTTCAGCGCGGGGATGGCGAACCCGATGTACCTTTGCTGGTGCTCCGCCCGTCTTCCGGCACGGGAGCATGGCCTGCGATTTATCACACCCACGGCGGCGGAATGGTGGTGGGCTCACCCCGCACCACCGTCTCCGGCCTCCTGCCATACGTTGCTGAAGGGCTGGCCGTGGTGGTCTCGGTGGACTACCGACTGGCTCCGGAGGCTCCGGACCCTGCACCGGTAAACGATTGTTATGCGGGACTGGTTTGGGTGGCCGAGCACTCGGAACAGCTCTCGATCGATCCTGGGCAGATCCTGATCACCGGAGAAAGCGCTGGCGGCGGGCTGGCGGCAGGAACTGCGCTCATGGCCCGGGACCGCGGGTACCCGACACTTACCCACCAGATCCTGGTGTGTCCCATGCTCGATGACCGGCTTCAGACACCCAGCAGCAGGATGCTGGAGGGCGAAGGCATCTGGGACAGGAATGACAACCTGTTCGGGTGGACCGCCTTGCTCGGCGAGCGACGCGGCGGCCCTGGGGTTTCACCCTATGCCGCCCCGGCCCGGGTGGAGGACCCTTCGGGGCTCCCCTCGACGTTTATCGATGTGGGGGCAGTTGAGTCATTCCGTGACGAAGCACTCGACTACGCTCGACGCCTGGCCCGGGCCGGCGTGGACGTCTCTTTCCATATGTGGGGTGGCGGATTCCACGGCTTTGACGGGCTTGCCCCGCACGCCGCTGTGAGTCAGGCTGCAACATGGGTGCGGGACAACTACTTCCGGCGTGCACTGACCGCCGGAAGCATGGCCACAGCGCGGTGACTTACACAGTGCGGTGACTTAACCGGCTCCGTCCCCTGCTGCGGACAGGGACGGAGCCGTTCACTGTGCTCCGTGATTCAATGGAAAATCATGGGGTTGGTGACGTGAGGAGCCCGGATGAGAGAACTTATCGGTCGTCTTGCAGTCACCGATGGCGATGCTGCCAGTGCTTTGCGGGTCATCGCGCATTTCGACGCCCTCTCTGATCAACGTGCCCCAGCCATCTCCTTTCTGAGGGCTGCAGCCGCACTTGCCGATTGTTCGGTTGGCCTACGGGATGCGGCCCAAGGGTTGGCGTCACGCGTCGCATCGACAGGATCGGCGTTGCCGGATATACCGGCGGAACTGGCCAGCAGCTGGCCGCGCATCCTGGTTGACCAAAACCGCGCCGCGACTGTTTGGCTGGAGCGTTCCAGCGATCCTGGACCGCTGGATCAGTTGATCCTTGAGCGCTGCGCCCATGGTCTGCGACCACTGCTCCGCGGTGCCGGGCACCAGCGGCCTGACTCCGCGGCTGCCGTGAGAATCGCCTGTGACCGGCACGTGTCCGGGGATGAACGCAGGGCCGCTCTCCGGAGCCTGGGTGTGGGCGAGGCACCCTTGGTGGTAGCCGCCCCGGCCTCCCATCCGCCCACGTCCGGACCTCGCGCACTCATCGGCGCAAGTTGGGCGTTGCTGCTGCCAGGCCACGCCACCGTGGACGACGTCCTTGCGCCGGGCTCAAGGGCTGGCCTGGCCCATGCCAGAGGCGGTGATGTGCCTGAGGCGTGGTTGAACGCGGCGAGGGCGCTCAGCCTCGCTGTTGACGAAAGCGCTGGAGGCCCCCACCAGGTCCGGTTCGAGGACCTTGGCGACCTTGTAGTGTTGGCGGAGGTGGTGGGCAAGGCTGACCTCACGGGCGCAGCGGACGCCCAGACGGTCGAAAGACTGCGTCAATCGCATCCTTGGGTTCCGGCCACCATCTACCAAGTGGTTGGGCACCAGAGCGTGCGGTCCGCCGCTGTGGGGCTGCATGTTCACCACTCCACCCTTCAACAGCGGGTGGAGTGGTTGGAACGCGAACTGGGTTACTCGCTTCGCGAACCTGCGGGCAGGTTCCGGGCCGCCACCGCGTGGACACTCTGGCGTTGCTCCGGCGCGGGAGCCCAGGCCCCACACCGGGGCCGGTGACCTAAGCTGCCGGTGACTTAGGCTGCCTGTGCCCGGTCCACAATCCGCAGCACCCGGCGCCGGTCACGCAGGTCCACCTTGAGGTGCAGGGAAGACTTACGGGCCAGAACGACGGCGACTACCGCAGCTGCGATGGCCGGCACACCGCCGGACACCAGGATGGCCAGGTGCGGACCCAGGTGCTCGGCCAGCCACCCCATCATGGGACCGCCGATCGCCTGGCCACCGATGAGCACCACCAAGTAGAGGCTCATGACGCGGCCGCGGATGCTCATGTTGGAACTGGTCTGCACCATTTGGTTTGCTGCCGTGAGGAACATGAGGCACCAGAAGCCGGCCAGGACCATGGTGACGCTGAACCACACCATGGACGGCATGAGCGAGGATACGCAGAGCATCAGGCCATACAACCCGGCGGACGTCACTACTGAGCGCAACCGCAACTGACGACGGCGGGTGGACGCCACCGCGCCGGTCAGTGCACCGAGCGCAACCATCGCGTTCAGCAGGCCGTAGCCTCCGGCACCGGCGTCGTACACGTGGTCCGCGAAGGCGGCCAGCAGCACGGGCAAGCTCATGGCGAAAACTGCCACGAAGCCGGCCATTAACCATGGCCAGTAGATGGTGGGCTTGCTGAGCGCGTAATTGAGACCTTCGCGCAGCATTCCCTTCTTGCGGGGAGTCGGCTGGCTAAGGTGCAGCTGGTCCTTGCGGAGAATCAGCAGCATGGCCACCGTGGAGCAGCATGCCACCGCGTTGGCGGCGAAGGCCCAGCCGGCACCCACTGCGGTGAGCAGCACACCGGCAAGGGCGGGCCCAATCAGGCCGCCGAGCTGGAAGGTGGTGGAGTTCACGCTGATGGCGTTCCGCAGGTACTTGGGGCCCACGAGTTCGTTGACGAACACTTGCCGGGCCGGCTGGTCCAGAACTGTCACGAAGCCCAGGACCAAGGCAATGACGTAAACGTGCCACACTTCAACGCGACCACTCAGGGAGAGCACTGCCAACACTGCGGCCAGCACAGCCGCCGCGGATTGGCAGATGATGAGGATCTTTCGCTTGGCGAAGCGGTCGGCGATCATTCCGCCCCAGGGGCCAAGGAAAAGCGACGGCATGAACTGCAGCGCCACCGTAATTCCGACGGCGGTGACGGAACCGGACAGCTGGAGCACCATCCAGTCCTGGGCGATGCGCTGCATCCAGATGGCGATCACCGCGATGAAGTGGCCCAGAGCGAAGATCCTGAAGTTGGGCACCTTCAGGGAGATGAAGGTATGCCGCCAGGGCAGCTTTTCACTCACGACGGCGAGTGGCTGGGTGACGGTGTCCGCGGGCTGAGGTGCGGAGAGGGAATCAATGACGGGCTGGCTGACGTTTGCCGCTGCAGGCGGTGGGGGTGCCAAAAGTAGTCCTCGGATCGAGAGTTTCGGTGGGATGCGTTTAACGCTATGGTTGCCAGCAGCAATTATGGAAGCGTATTGCGCCTATAACTAGCATTGCGGAACGCAATGAGCTGCTTGCAGCACGAGGGGAAGCGGCGCAGTACCTCGGCCCGGCGCTGACCTGCGCCTGAGGAGTTTCGTGTTCGAACCTGTCCAGCTCCGCTCCTTCCTGGCCGTGGCCGAAACGTTGAGTTTCACCAAAGCGGCGGACCGCCTGGGGCTCGCCCAACCAACCGTCAGCCAGCATGTCCGGAAGCTGGAAGCCGCCGCCAAGCGCGTCCTCGTAGCCCGCGATACGCGCGAAGTCAGGCTCACCGATAATGGCGATGCCATGGCCGGCTTTGCCCGCAGCATCCTGGCCGCCCACGATTCCGCCGCCCGCTACTTTTCCGGTTCGGCAATGCGTGGGCGGCTTCGCTTTGGTACCGCGGACGACCTCGCCATTACGGGCCTCCCCCGGATCCTCCGCGAGTTCCGGCAGCTGTACCCGCAAATCAACCTGGAGCTCACGGTCAGCCAGAGCGACCAGCTCTACAAGCGGCTCAACGCCGGGCAACTGGACCTGGTATTCGTGAAATGGGTGGCCGGCGCCAAGGAAGGCACCGTGGTCCGGCACGACAACTTCGCCTGGGTTGGCGTCGAGCAGACCGTTTTGGAGCCCGGCGCCCCCGTCCCGCTCATCGCCTACCCGGCGCCCAGCCTGAGCCGAAAACTGGCTATCGACGCCTTGGAAGCAGAGGGCCGGACGTGGCGGATCACGTGCAGCACCAAACAGATCAGTGGTGTGCTTGCAGCAGTCCGGGCAGGCATTGGCGTGGCGGTGATGCCGGCGTCGCTGGTTCCCGAGGACCTGAAAGTCATCACCCAGCGGTTTGGCCTGCCACCCGTGGGGGACGTCGACTTCACCCTCATCCGCAACCCGCTGGCCAACGCCGAAGTGATCGATGCCTTGACGCAGGCCATCATGGGCAGGACCTTGAGTAAATCGACCTAGTGGCCAGATGTGCCCGGCCCGTTAAGGCGACGCCGCCTGGTCCACCACCTGACAAGCCGGAGGTCCGCGAGGACAAATCGTCCATCGGGCAGCGCAGCGCGGATTCGTTCGTCATCGAAAGGAAGCACCGGACGGAGGACATCGGGAAGCCCGGGGGCAAACGGCGCAGGCTCGCTGACCCCTTCAGCGAGCATCTGCGCTTGGGCCTTCGCCACGAGCGGCACCACCATCGTCCACTCCGTGAGGCGCGCCAGCACCCGAATGGCCCACACCGGGACGGGGACAAACAGGGGTTGCCTGCCCGCCACGCGGGCGATCCTGCGTACAGCCGATCCAAGTTCAAGCTCTTCGGCTCCGACAACAGCGACCGTCGGGGTGGGTACGCGACCCTCAAGGGCGGCGATCAGGGTATTGACAGCCTCTTCCACCGGTATGGGTCGAACAGTCCGCTCCCGGTAACCAACCGTTGCGAAAACCGGAAAAGTCCGCACGGCCTTGGTTACGTGATCCACCATATGGTCGCCCGGGCCATAGATCATTCCGGATTTGAGGATCGTGTAGGCACTGCCGGATTGGCGCAGGAGTTCCTCGGCAGCCCACTTGGTCTCGTGATAGGCCGAACCGCAGCCGGGCCTGGCCCTGAGGAAGCTCAACATGACGATCCGCTGGACGCCCGCCCTTCGGGCGGCCTCTATGACAGCGCGGGTGCCGTCGACGTGGACACGATCGAAGGTCTGGTCACCGATTTCCCGATTGATGCCGGCACAATGAGCCACCACGTCACAGCCACTGAAGGCAGCCGCCAAGGCATCCACATCATTGATCTGCACGCCCGTCCGCCTGGAGACGATGACAGTGTCCTCGCTGTTGAGCCGCTCTGCAAGGTGACGTCCCACAAAGCCCGTACCGCCGGTGATAGCTACACGCATGATCTTGCTCCTTCGCTTATTAGCAATGAAGCTAAACTGTATATAGCCACTGTGCTATATTGCAAACATGGCAGATACAGCATCAGACATCTTCGCCGCACTTGCGCACCCCACCAGGCGTCAGATTCTGCAGGACCTCAAGGATGGCGAGTTGGCCGCCGGCCAGATCGCTTCGAGGTTCAATGCCACAGGTCCCACCATCTCGCGGCACTTGAGCGTGCTGCGCCAGGCCGGCCTGGTCACGGAGCGCCGCGACGCAAACCGCATCCTGTACTCCCTTGCAGGTGAACGCCTGGCCCTTTCAGTCGGCGACTTCTTGTCAACCGTCTGCCCCGAGCAGATAGTGCTGCGTGAGGTCCGGAAGCGCACCACCACCCGCCCGGCCGCCCCTTCCTCAGAGGCGTGATTCACGGCCGTAATACGCTCACCCAATGGAATCAGGCCCAGCGCCAGGGGGCCGGAGCCTGGCCAAGCTGGCCCTCAGAGGCGCCCTCCAGGAGGGCGCACCCTCGGATTGGAGCGCGTCTTGGTGACGTGCAAAGAATCCAACCCCGCCTCAGCCCGCACCATCGAAGCTTGCGGCGGCGCGCTGGAGAGTGTCCGCCCGCCCCAGAGTTTCCCGCCGGAGCTGGGAGTGACCGAGCCGATCCGTCGATACTGGATAGCTCTGTAAACCAGTAGCGTTCATTTGTGTTCAACAGACGATACACCCTTACCGGGTAAGCGCATTCCCGGTATCCTGTGAAGCATGATCGACCTCACCACTCCGGCTGACCTCACGCCCGGCATTTGTTCCGTCACCCTGCGATCACGCGGGATTGACGACGTCGTCCGCATTTCCTCGGACGCCGGCCTGGCTGGCATCGAATGGGGCACTGACGTCCACGTCAGCGATGCTGAATCAGCCGCGCACGCCAAGAGCGCCACGCAAGCCGCTGGGCTGACGGTCCTATCCCTCGGCTCGTACTACCGCTGCGGCGCCTTTGGAGACTTCGGCCGCGTCCTGGACCTCGCCACCCCGCTTGGCGCCCCAAGGATCAGGGTATGGGCCGGGGAACTCGGTTCGGCTGGCGCCAGCCGGGAACACTGGGACGCAGTGGTGAAGGACACCCGTCGCATTGCCGATCGGGCTGCCGAACGCGGAATCGCCATCGCTTTCGAGTATCACGGGAACACCCTCACCGACTCTCCTGCTACCACCCTGGACCTCTTGAACCGGGTTAACCACGCCAACGTCGGCACTTACTGGCAGCCCGCCGTCGGGCTTTCCGATCAGCAAGCACTGGACTCGCTCCACCACGTCCTCCCGCATGTCATGGGCGTGCACTGTTTCTCGTGGGGGCCCGAGGCCGAGCGCTTTCCGCTGCGGAACCGGAAGCTGCTGTGGCAGACCGTTACCGATGTCCTGCGGGGCAATGGCAAGGACATGGACATCATGCTGGAATTTGTGGAGGACGACCTTCCGGACAACGTGCTCAACGACGCCGCCTTCCTGCACACGATCACGCTGGGCGAAGACTAGGCCCACCTTCGGCTGAGCCACGCGGTACAGAGAGCCGTCCACTGCTCCGCGCCCGGCGCCCCAACAGCCATGCCGATGCCGTGAACACCATGCGGGAACACATGCAGCTCCGCAGCAACTCCGGCCCTGCTGAGCGCTCCTGCGTAGAGGAGACTGTGGCTGACAGGAACGGATTGGTCATCGGCCGTGTGCCAAACGAAGGCGGGCGGAGTCTCCGGGGAAACGTGCAGCTCCGCTGACAATTCCTGCAGTACATCCCTGCCTGCATCCACGCCCAGCAAGTTGTCCACAGACCCCTGATGTGCGGAGTCCACCAGGGAAATCACTGGATAGCAGAGGATACTGAGGTCCGGCACAGCCGCGGAAACGTCCAACGCGGTGTCGCCGGTGGACACCGCCACGGACAGGCTGGCAGCAAGGTGCCCGCCTGCGGAAAATCCCAGGACACCCACGCGCGACGAATCAACAGCAAGGCCGTGCCCGCCAGAGCGGATCCACAACATGGCTTGCTTCGCGGCGGCCAGCGGCGCCGGGTGTCGATGCGGCGCCACCGGATATCGCAGCACGAACGCGTGGATTCCCAGCGAGGCGAGCCATTCAGCCACGGGCTCGGCCTCATGGCCGGCCACTTTTGCGTAGCCCCCTCCGGGCAACACCAGCACAGCGGGCGCCACCGCGCCGGAACGCCCGACGGCGGGAATGACCGTGAGTGCCCCGGGCGCCGTGATGTGCGGCAGAGTCATGCCTGCGATTCCACCGGCGTTTCCGTGCTGCGGCGGAGCTTGACCACGCCGCTGACGGGAGGGGTGTCGGGATCTCCGGCAGCAAGACGCCCGATGTCCTCGAGTGGCAGGTGGACGGTAGACAAGGCCGGCCGGAAGTCGCGCAGGGTTTCAATATCGTCAAAGCCGGCAATCGTGGCATCGCGGGGTATCCAGACACCCTCGGGGCGCAGGGCCGCCGTGACGCCAATGGCCATGACGTCGTTGACGGCGAAGATGCAGAGCCGTTCCGCGGAAGCCTTGATCCGGTCTGCGAGCGCCAATCCGGCCTCGTAGCCCCCGGCACGGTTGAAGCCGGTGCGAATCACCTCTGCAGCGGGCTTCCCGGCGTCGGCGAGTCCACGTTGGAAGCCGCGGACCCGGTCGTCGGAGGTGTACAGGCCCTCCGGGCCGGCAATGATCAGGAAGTCACCGTGGTGCGTGGCGGCCAAATCGGCAGCAAGGCCGGCGGCGAGTTCCTCATTGGGGACCTTCACCACGTGGTAACCCTCGGTAGTCGAGGCCCCAACTACCGGGTGGCCAACAACCCCCACGTGTCCGCCATTGCGGCAGTAGCGATCCAACTCGGCGGCGAGCTCGATGTTGCCCTGCTTGTCCTCGGCGCGCACGGAACGCGAGCCGGCGATCACGATGGAATCGGCACGCCGGGCGGCAAAGGCGGCCACTGCCTCTTTCTCGTCCTGCGCGGCGCCGGATGTACTGGCCAGCAACACCATGCGGTTCTGCTGGCGGGCTGCTTCCTGGACGCCACGGGCGATGGCCGCGAAGTAGGGATCGGCGATGTCGTGAACAATGAGGCCGATCAAGCCCGAACTGGACTTTGCGAGCGCCTGTGCCTGCGCGTTGGGAACATAGCCGAGCTTGTCGGCGGCTTCCCGGACGCGCTCTGCGATGTCCTCAGCCGGCTTTCGGGATGAGCCGTTCAGGACTCGGGACGCCGTGGCCAGGGAAACCCCGGCCAAACGGGCAACTTCACTCAGTGTGCTGGCGGCCACGGGGGCCCTCCTTTTCTGCAAGCGTCGGGACTGGCGCTAAGGAAATTATGGCAGTTCCCTTCCGATTTTCGGGAAAGCGCTTGCCAACCCGGCGCGCCATGGTGCATGATCGATTGCAACGGGAATGCGCTTTCCCACATGACATCAGCAAGCACCGGCATCCGCACAGCGACCGGCACACAAGGCACTGGAGAAAACATGGGCTTCGAAACAAAGACGATCCGTATCGCCATGAACGGCATCACCGGCCGTATGGGCTACCGCCAGCACCTGCTGCGGTCCATCCTCCCCATCCGCGACGCCGGCGGCTTCACCCTGGAAGACGGCACCAAGGTTCAGGTTGAACCCATCCTGGTTGGCCGCAACGAAGCCAAGATCCGCGAGCTCGCCGAGCTCCACAAAGTCTCCGAATGGTCCACCGACCTGGACGCAGTCATCGCCGACCCCACCGTGGACATCGTGTTTGACGCTTCCATGACCAGCCTCCGGGCCGCCACCCTGAAGAAGGCAATTCGCGCCGGCAAGCACATCTTCACCGAGAAGCCCACGGCCGAAACCCTGGAAGAAGCAATCGAGCTCGCCCGGATCGGCAAGGAATCCGGCGTCACCGCAGGCGTCGTGCATGACAAGCTGTACCTCCCCGGCCTGGTCAAGCTCCGTCGCCTGGTGGACGAAGGCTTCTTTGGCCGCATCCTGTCCATCCGTGGCGAATTCGGCTACTGGGTCTTCGAAGGCGACGTCCAGGCTGCACAGCGCCCGTCCTGGAACTACCGCAAGGAAGACGGCGGCGGAATGACCACGGACATGTTCTGCCACTGGAACTACGTCCTTGAAGGCATCATCGGCAAGGTCAAGAGCGTCAACGCCAAGACCGCCACCCACATCCCCGCACGTTGGGACGAGGCCGGCAAGGAATACAAGGCCACCGCCGACGACGCCTCCTACGGCATCTTCGAACTCGAAACCCCGGGCGGCGACGACGTCATCGGCCAGATCAACTCCTCCTGGGCCGTCCGCGTCTACCGCGACGAATTGGTTGAGTTCCAGATCGACGGTACGCACGGTTCCGCCGTCGCCGGTTTGAACAAGTGCGTTGCGCAGCAGCGTGCCCACACCCCCAAGCCCGTCTGGAACCCGGACCTGCCCGTTACCGAATCCTTCCGCAGCCAGTGGCAGGAAGTCCCCGCCAACGCTGAACTGGACAACGGCTTCAAGCTGCAGTGGGAAGAATTCCTGCGCGACGTCGTCGCTGGCCGCGAGCACCGCTTCGGCTTGCTCTCCGCAGCCCGCGGCGTTCAGCTGGCCGAGCTCGGCCTCCAGTCCTCGGCCGAGCGCCGCACCATCGACATCCCGGAGATCAGCCTCTAATGACGTCACTGATTCTTCCCACTGACGACGGCGGCACCCGCGAGTACCGCCTCCAGCCCGCCACTGCGTGGGTCAAGCCCACAGCCCCGCTGACTGCCCGCCGCGCCTACGCCGCAGCGCACGTCATCCCCGAGGTCGCTGCGGACAACACCCCCGGCGCCCCGGCGCAGCTCGACTGGGATGCCACCCTGGCTTACCGGCACGAATTGTGGTCCTATGGCCTGGGCGTCGCCGATGCCATGGATACGGCGCAGCGCGGCATGGGCTTGGACTGGGCCGCTACCCAGCAGCTCATTAAGCGCACCGGCGCAGAGGCCGCTTCCGTCGTGGCAGCGGGCAACGCCGCTATCGCCGGTAAGTCCGTTCGCGACCTCGTGTCCTGCGGCGCGGGCACCGACCAGCTGGACATTGCGACGCTCCCTGAGGGTGCGGCCGGAATCCAGGCCGTCATCGACGCTTACCGTGAGCAGATCGCCGTCGTCAGTGAGGCCGGACCCAAGGTCATCCTCATGGCCTCCCGCGCCCTGGCCAAGGTTGCCAACGGTGCCGACGACTACCTGCACGTCTACTCGACGCTGCTTCAGGAAGTTGACCAGCCCGTGATCCTGCACTGGCTCGGCACCATGTTTGACCCCGCACTGGCTGGCTACTGGGGCTCCGACGACGTCTCCGTCGCCACCGAAACGTTCCTCAGCCTGATCCGTGAACACGCGGACAAGGTTGACGGCGTGAAGGTTTCGCTGCTGGATGCCTCACACGAGGTCGCCCTCCGCGCCAACCTGCCGGAAGGCGTCCGCCTCTACACCGGCGACGACTTCAACTACCCGGAATTGATCGACGGCGACGAAACCCACCACTCGGACGCTCTGCTGGGCATCTTCGCGGCCATCTACCCGGCCGCTTCGGTCGCCTTGCAGAAGTACGACGCCGGCCAAGGTGCGGAAGGGCGCGCCATCCTGGACTCCACCCGCGAGCTCGGGAAGCACATCTTCAGCGCACCCACGTTCTACTACAAGACCGGCATCGCCTTCATGTCCTGGCTCAACGGCAAGCAGCCCGGTTTCCAGATGGTGGGTGGCCTGCACTCGGGCCGCTCGGTACTGCACTTGGCCAAGACGTTCGAACTGGCAGACCAGGCCGGCCTGTTGAAGGATCCGTCACTTGCCGCGTTCCGGATGTCTGACTTCCTGCGGATCAACGGGGTGGGCGCATGAGCTCCGATTTCTCGCGACTCTCCCTGAACAGCGCCACCACCAAAAAGTGGACCTTGGCTGAGGCCGTTGACGGTTGTGCCCGCGCGGGCATCCCCGCGATCGGGCCGTGGCGTGACCGTGTTGCCGAGGCTGGCTTGGACAAGGCAGCCAAGCTCATCAAGGACGCCGGGCTCCGCGTTTCCTCGTTGTGCCGCGGTGGCTTCCTCACGGCGGCCGACGCCGAAGGACAGGCCGCAGCGCTGGCCGACAACTTCGAAGCCGTCCGCGAAGCGGTTGCCTTGGACACCCAGGAGCTCTTCCTGGTGGTTGGTGGGCTTGCTCCCGGTGAGAAGGACGTCGTCGCCGCCCGCCAACGCGTGGCCGACCGGCTCGAGGAATTGGTTCCCTTCGCCTCTGAAAGCGGCGTCCGATTGGTACTGGAGCCCCTGCACCCGATGTATGCAGCGGACCGCGCGCTGATCTCTACCCTTGGCCAGGCATTGGACCTTGCCGCACCCTACGACGCAAAGGATGTCGGCGTCGCCGTCGATACCTTCCACGTCTGGTGGGATCCTGAACTGAAGGCGCAGATCGAACGCGCCGGGCATGAGAACCGCATTGCCTCCTACCAGGTATGCGACTTCAACCTGCCCATTGCCGCGGACGCGCTGTTGTCCCGCGGCATGATGGGCGACGGCGTCATCGACTTCGCCACCATCGGCACCTGGGTCAGGGACGCCGGATACAAGGGCGACGTAGAGGTTGAGATCTTCAACCAGGAAATCTGGGATGCCGATGGGGACAGCGTCCTGGAAACCATGAAGCAGCGCTACGCGGAGCTCGTCCTCCCGTTCGCCTAACAACGTGATCCTCCCGCGGATGCCCTAAGCGCCGCGGGAGGATCGCTCCAAAGCCAGCGGGCTCCTGCCAAGGTCACGGCAGGGGCCCGCTCTTGCTGTCCTGTGCCACCCATAGTCGCTGGCGACACCCGAATCCGGGCGTCGCCAGCCCCTTTGCCGGGCACAAAGGAAGCTGCGTGGCCCCTGCCGCACGGGCCACCCCAAGAAAAGGCTCGACGACGACGCTGGGTAAGTGCCGCCGTCGGGCCTTCAGCGTGACTGGCTCGTGAACGGTGCGGCCACCACCCACTTTGATTGCTGGCATCGGTGGACACGCCGAATTGTGCGCGTGTCGCGGAGCTTTGAGTTTCAAAGAAGGTGGTGACCGTACGCTGGCCTTTGTGTCAGCTGTAAGTCTTGGAAGGCGCAGGTGAGATAAATGGTACACAGCTGAAACATTGCGTCGATGGGAGGAAACAATGGCCACCTACGCTGGTTTTACCTGGACAAAGACGTCCACGAAACCCCTGAAAGGACACCACCATGATGCTCTTGAAGACCCTGAACTTTTTCCTTGACGCCGGCGGCAGCCACAGCGGCCCTTCCGGCGAATCCAACACCGAGCACTCCCCCGCTGTTTCTGTGCGGCTGACCTCCAGCGCCTGGGAGGGCTGGTGGGATGACGCCGATCAGGGTTTCCCCGCCGAAGCCTGAGCCTTTAGCCGGGTTCCAACCCGTCCCAGGACCACTTGGGAATCAGCAGCCCTGCAGGGACATCCTCTGCTGAGTGTTCGTAGCAGGCCATTGTGTTGGTAGTGGCCCAGGCAAAGTAGGCGTGCAGGACTTCCCGGAGGCGTGCCTCCCCCACCCCAACATCGGTCAGAGCCTGGTCGAAACACTCAATGGCTCGGCGGTCCATCTCCTCGTGTGGCCCATTCCCGCTGTGCATCCTCACCACGGAAGTTTCGTCACCGTAGGTGCCCGAGTACAACGGCGGGCCACCCAGGGCCTCGCTCCAGTAGGCGGCCAGCCGCTCGATGTGTTCGGGGCGCACGCCGTGACGGAACGCGTGCCCCACCACCTCGTCCGCAACCACCCGGATGTGCCAGGCCTCAGCCAACGACACAAAGAACGCGTTGCCACCCGCCGCCTCAAACACCGTCTGCATGATGAAACGATGGCACGAGGGCGGTCAGTCGGGGAAGGGCCGTCTCTTCAGGGTGGCTCAGGAAGCTCGCGCAGCGAGCTTCACCCGCGCTTTCGGCAGGCCGATCAAGGTGACCGAGCCGCCGTCGTGCGCTTGAAGTTCAAGCGTGATGCTCCGCGAGCCTTCCTGGGGCTGCACGGCGCTGACCCGGAAAACCTCACCGTTGATCTGTACGCTGTCGCCGTTTTTGATGGACTTGAGCTTGGTGTGGCCCATGACTGAAGTTTCCATTCCGGCTACTTGCCCCCTTGTGTTGTGTCGCTCTGGGTTTCGCGGATTTCCTCGCCACGACGGATATCGGCGTCTTCCTTTTCCTGTAGCTTGTCGCTCTTCTTGGTATCGCGCGGCGGGAGTTGAATGCTTTCTTCTGCTTCAATGCCGCCTTGGAGTTGGCGGCCACGTTCCATTTCTGCGTCGAACTCGGCACCAAACAGCAAGGACATGTTGAGGATCCAGAGCCACAGCAGCATGATGATGACGCCGGCCAGGGCACCGTAGGTCTTGTTGTAATTGCTGAAATTGGCTACGTAGAAGCCGAAGCCGAGCGATGCCACGGAGAAAATCACCAACGCAATCAGCGATCCCATGCTCATCCACCGGAACTTGGGCTGCTTGACGTTGGGAGTGAAGTAGTAGAGCACCGCAATGATGGCCACCACCACGATCACCAGAGCCGGCCACTTGGCAATGTTCCACACCGTCAGGAACGTTTCCGACAATCCGATGGCACCGCCGATGGCCTCCACCACCGGCCCACTCAGAACCAGCATCGCGGCTGCCAGCGCCGCCCCCACAACCGCCACAACGGTGACCGCAAGCATCGTGCCACGCAGTTTGATGAAGCCGCGCCCTTCGTCCACTTCATAGACACGGTTCATGGCGCGGCTGAACGCGGTGACGTAACCGGAGGCTGACCACAGGGCCACCACGATGCCCAGGACCAGGGCGAAACCGGCCGCATTGGACTTTGTCAGCTCCTCAATGGGCTGCCGCAGAGTGTCAACACCTGGTCCTGGAGCGAACTGCTGCACGATATCCAGCAGTGCGGACGTGGTCTTCCCTGCGTCCCCGAAGATTCCCAGCAGGGATACCAAGGCAAGGAGCGCAGGGAACAGGGCAAGGACACCGTAGTAGGTGAGGCCGGCAGCGGCGTCCGGACATTGGTCCTTGGTGAACTCCCGCAGGGTCCGCTTGGCGATGTACATCCAGGTGGGTTTGGCGAGGTCGTTGGGGCTGTCCGGCTTGCGGGGGTCCTCCGGGGAAGGAGCGGTCCTGGCCTTGGCTGCGCTGGTCTGGGCTGAGTCTTGTGTAGTCATGGGGCACTCGTCCGTGGGGTAGTTTGCGCGAGTAACTGACCCAACAATAGTAAGCATACTGATGATCCAAGGGAAGCGCCCGCCCTCCCCTGATGCAAACGCCATCGCCGGGTACCGCGCAAGGCGGCCACCGGGATTTCCGACTACGCCAGCTTGCTGGCCAACAGGAACTCGAAGGGCGACTCAATGACGGAGCGGATTACTTGTCCCGCTGCGCCCAAGAGAGTCCCGGAATGCTCCAGGCCGGACACCGTCAGGCGGCTTGGATCCAGCAACCCCGGCGCATAACGCTCCAGACTTGAAAGCAGCGAGGGCTTGAGCCAGTCCGCCAGCAAAGCGAAGTGGCCACCGAGGACCACGGCTTCAATGTCCATCAGCCGGGCAGAAGATGCGAGCGCAATGCCCAAGTACCTCCCGGCGTCGTGAACGGCTTTGGTGGCCCGGGGATCCTCCGCGGCGAGGGCGCCAAGCAGCAGGTGCGTGCGTTCGCCCAGCGAGCCTGCGGGGGTCCCGGCGGCCTCAAAAATGGCCTCCTGGCCGGCGAAGGTTTCCAGGCATCCCGACCCCCCACAGGAGCAGGCCGGACCTTCCGGGTGCACCACAATGTGGCCAAGTTCGCCCGCCGAGCCGCCGGGTCCGGTATAGAGCTCCGAAGCAATAATGACCCCGCCACCAACGCCGACCTCGCCGGACACGTAGAGGAAATCCGGCTGCCCGGCGCCATACCAAAGCTCCCCGAGAGCCGCACTGTTGGCCTCATTGGACAGCCGGACACCAAGGGGCGCGCCTTCCAGCAGCGACTGCGGGTTGAGTTGCTCGCGCTCCCAATGGAGGTTTGGGGCGGACACCACAACATTCCGCTGCTCATCCACCAGCCCCGGGACCGCCAACCCGCCACCCAGGATGGCGATGTTCTCCGCAGCGGCCGCAGCTTTGACCTCAGCCGTCAGGGCCCCCAGGCGCTCCATGACCTTGTCCGGCGCAAGCCCGCGGTTTCTCGACTCGACAGTCGAATGAAACCGGAGGTTTCCACCCAGATCCACCAGCCCCACAGCGAGGTAGTCAACGTTGATTTCCATGCCCACAACGCCACGGCGCGCACTGAGTTCAAGCCCCTGCCCGGGCCGCCCCCGCTCCCCGTCACGGTAGAGGCCAACTTCAGACACCAGCCCGGACTCCACGAGGTCTGCAACAAGACTGGAGACAGCGGCTTTGGTGAGTCCGGTTCCGGCAGCGAGCTGTGCGCGGCTGGGCTTGGCGTCCCCGGTGCGGGCAATGGAGTCCAGGACGAGCGAAAGATTTCGACGGCGGACATCACCGACGCGGCCGGGCGCGGCTGATTCGTTCACTGGCGTGGGACCTCCCTGCGGATTCGAAGAATTTATGCGGCTTCCATTGACCATGATCCATCATCCCCCATATAGTTCAGATTGAAAACTAATTGGAGGGCTTTTCTTCCAACCTCTTCCCAGTGCTTTGCAAAGGAGCAAATATGACCCCGCAGCCTACCCCGCAGGACCGCTTCACCTTTGGCCTCTGGACCGTCGGTTGGACTGGCGCCGACCCCTTCGGCGTAGCCACCCGTCCGGCGCTGGACCCTGTGGAAGCTGTGCATAAGCTCAGCGAGCTCGGCGCGTACGGCATCACGTTCCACGACAATGATCTGGTCCCCTTCGATGCCACCGCCTCAGAGCGCGACCTCATCCTGAAGAACTTCAAGGGTGCACTGGCTGAGACGGGCCTCAAGGTACCCATGGTCACCACCAACCTGTTCAGCCACCCCGTCTTCAAGGACGGCGGCTTCACGTCAAACGACCGCTCGGTCCGCCGGTTCGCCCTGAGCAAGATCCTCCGCAACATCGATCTCGCCGCAGAGCTTGGCGCTGATACGTTCGTGATGTGGGGCGGCCGTGAAGGCAGCGAATACGATGGCTCCAAGGATCTCGCCGCAGCACTGGACCGCATGAAGGAAGGCGTGGACACTGCCGCCGGCTACATCAAGGAAAAGGGCTACGGCCTGCGGATCGCCCTTGAACCCAAGCCAAACGAACCCCGCGGTGACATCTTCCTCCCCACCGTTGGCCATGGTCTTGCCTTCATCGCACAGCTGGAACACGGCGACATCGTGGGCCTCAATCCGGAGACGGGCCACGAGCAGATGGCTGGCCTGAACTTCACCCATGGCATCGCGCAGGCCCTGTGGGCAGGCAAACTCTTCCACATCGACCTCAACGGCCAGCGTGGCATTAAGTACGACCAAGACCTGGTCTTCGGCCACGGTGACCTCACCAGCGCCTTCTTCACGGTGGATCTGCTGGAGAACGGCTTCCCCAACGGCGGACCCAAGTACGACGGCCCCCGCCACTTCGACTACAAGCCGTCCCGGACTGACGGCTATGACGGAGTCTGGGAATCGGCCAAGTCCAACATGTCCATGTACCTGCTGCTCAAGGAACGTGCCCTGGCCTTCCGCGCAGACCCGGCAGTCCAGGAAGCGCTGGCTACCTCGGGCGTGTTCGAGCTGGGCGTGCCCACGCTGAACACTGGCGAGACCACGGCGGAGCTGCTGGCTGATGCCAGCGCCTTCGAAACGTTCGACGCCGATCAGGCGGCCGAGCGCTCGTTCGCCTTCGTCCGCCTCAACCAGCTGGCCATCGAGCACCTTCTCGGCGCACGCTGAATCACTCCATCACTGAATTCCCGTCGCCGGGACCTGCCAGGACCATTTCCTGGCAGGTCCGGTGGCGGTCATCCAAAGGATTAACGCATGCCTCTCGTAGCCGGGATCGACAGTTCTACCCAGTCCTGCAAAGTGATCATCCGGGACTCAGTCACCGGCGCCTTGGTTCGCCAGGGCCGGGCTTCCCACCCTGACGGCACGGAGGTACACCCGGATCACTGGTGGACGGCGCTACAGGAGGCGATGACGGACGCGGGCGGCCTGGACGACGTCGATGCCGTCTCCATTGGCGGCCAGCAGCACGGCATGGTGTGCTTGGACGAATCCGGCAACGTCGTCCGACCAGCCTTGCTGTGGAACGATACCCGCTCGGCGCCCGACGCAGAGGAGTTAATCCTTGAAGCCGGTGGCGGCGATGCCGCTGCCGGCGGCCTATATTGGGCATCCACCACGGGAACTGTTCCTGTGGCATCCTTGACCGCCACCAAGCTCCGCTGGCTGGCGCGGAACGAACCCGGCAATGCCCGGCTAACGGCCGCGGTCTGCCTCCCCCACGATTGGCTGTCATGGCGCTTGGCCGGCCATGGTCCAGGCACAGGACCGGCATCGTTGGAACTCCTCCGAACTGATCGCTCCGACGCCTCCGGCACAGGCTACTTCTCGGCTGGCACCGGCGAGTACTTGCCACAGGTCCTGGAGCGAACCCTGGGCCACGTCCCAGTGCTGCCAACCGTCGTCGGACCTTTGGAAGCGGCGGGCAAGACCCCTGCGGGCGCCTTGATCGGTCCAGGCGCGGGCGACAATGCTGCAGCGGGCCTGGGCGTCAGCGCCGCAGTGGGTGATGTAGTCATTTCCATTGGAACGTCGGGAACTGTGTTCGCGGTATCGGATGTGCCGGCGCAGGACGCCAGCGGCCTGGTGGCAGGCTTCGCCGACGCAACCGGTAACTACCTTCCGCTGGCGTGCACACTTAACGCGACACGAATTTTCGATGCCACAGCTTCCTTACTTGGCGTGAGCCTGACAGAACTCAGCGATCTGGCCTTGTCCGCCCCGGAGGGTGCCGACGGGCTAACGCTCGTCCCGTATTTTGAGGGCGAACGGACACCCAATCTGCCGGACGCCACGGGATCTCTCCACGGCATCACGGTGTCCAACTACTCACCTGCCAATCTGGCCCGGGCCGCAGTGGAGGGAGTGCTGTGCTCCCTCGCGGATGGCCTGGCGGCACTTCAAGCCCAAGGCGTCTTGGCCCAGCGCGTCATCCTGGTGGGTGGCGGCGCGCAATCGGAGGCCGTCCAACAGATTGCCGTCTCAGCATTCGGCGTGCCGGTCTTCGTGCCAAAGCCCGGAGAGTACGTGGCCGATGGCGCCGCCCGGCAGGCAGCGGGCGTGCTGACCGGGCAGCTCCCGGATTGGAAGCTTGAAGGCTTGGAGCTGACACCCCAGAGTGCTTCCGGGGTTCCCGCGTTCTTGGACCGGTACCGGCGTTACGCTGCGGGGGTCGCGAAAGGCTGATCCGCGCACCGGTGCTCTATCGTGACAGGGTGAGCATCGAACAATCTGCACATCAGCGGCCTCCTGTCATGGAGGATGTGGCCCGCGTGGCGGGCGTCTCGCATCAGACCGTTTCGCGCGTCTTGAACAACCATCCCAATGTGAGTTCCAAAACCCGCGAGCGCGTTGAACAGGCCATCACCGAGCTTGGCTACCGCCGAAACACGGCCGCACGCAGCCTGGTGACCCGACGCTCCCAAACCATTGGAGTGCTGGGCAGCGAGATGGCGCAGTACGGGCCGTCCCATACCCTCCTGGGTGTGCAGCAGGCCGCACGGGATGCCGGCTATTTCGTCAGCGTAGCCGCTTTGCGGGAGGTCACGCCGGAGACCATCAAGGACGCCATAGCGCATTTCATGGACCAAGGCGTGGACGGCATCGTGGTGACGGTCCCCCACCCCGGTACCTTCGATGTCCTTCGGGGCATCACCGCCCACGTTCCGCTGGTTGCCGTGGGATCCGTGGGCGATGAGCAACTGAGCGGTGCCACCGTGGATCAGCGTCACGGGGCCCACCTGGCAGTTCAACATCTCCTGGACCTCGGGCACACCCAGATAGGCCATCTGTCCGGGCCGGTGGATTGGATCGACGCGGCAGCACGCATCGAGGGCTGGCAGGACGCACTCACTCAGGCCGGCTTTGAGCCCGCCACGCTGATCGAGGGCGACTGGAGTGCTGAGTGCGGTTACCGCGAAGGCCTAAGAATCGCTGCGGACCGCTCTGTGACGGCCCTGTTCGTGGCCAACGACCAGATGGCCCTTGGCGTCCTCCGCGCATTCCATGAAGCAGGCGTCCACGTTCCCAACGACATCAGCGTAGTGGGCTTCGATGACCAGCCGGAGTCCGCCTACTTCATCCCCCCACTGACAACCGTGGCCCAGGATTTCGAGGAACTCGGCCAGCGCTGCATCGGGTTGTTGTTGGATCGTCTGGAAAACGGCGACACCGTCTCAGCTGCCACCGTCACGCCACGTCTGGTGGTCCGCTCCACCACGGCGCCCGCCTCAAGTTAGCACCTCCCCCAAGCAAGTAGCGTCATGAGCCCCCGATCCATGCGGACCGCTCTTGACATCAAAGTTGTGAGCGCTAACAATTGCATCAGACCTTCTTCACTTTTCCACCCCGACCCCCGGCAATGAGGCCTTGGCCAGCCGGATGGAGACCCCATGTACAGCTCTCAAGACCTCCCGCTCGATCAGCAGTTTGTCATCGGCGTGGACTACGGCACTTTGTCCGGGCGCGCCGTCGTTGTGCGTGTTTCGGATGGCGCAGAACTCGGCAGCGGGGTCTTCGAGTACCCGCACGCCGTCGTAACAGAAAACCTTCCCGGCAGCGGCCAGCGGCTCCCCGCCGATTGGGCCCTCCAGGTGCCCAACGACTACCGCGACGTCCTGCGCAATGCTGTACCGGCCGCCGTCGCTGACGCCGGTGTAAACCCGGAACATGTGGTGGGCATCGCCACCGACTTCACCGCGTGCACCATGGTTCCGACGACGGCGGAGGGCACGCCGCTGAACGAACTGGAACGCTTCGCTGACCGGCCGCACGCATTCGTGAAACTGTGGCGTCACCACGCAGCCCAGCCGCAGGCAGACCGCATCAACCAGCTCGCCGAAGAACGCGGCGAGGCTTGGCTACCGCGCTACGGTGGCCTGATTTCCTCGGAATGGGAGTTCGCCAAGGGCCTGCAACTCCTGGAGGAAGACCCTGAAGTCTACGGCGCTATGGACCGCTGGGTTGAGGCAGCCGACTGGATCGTCTGGCAACTCTGCGGCAGTTACGTCCGCAATGCCTGCACCGCCGGGTACAAAGGCATCTACCAGGACGGAAAGTACCCGTCCGAGGACTTCCTGGTTGCACTCAACCCGGACTTCAAGGACTTTGTGTCCGCAAAGCTTGAACACACCATCGGCCGCTTGGGAGATGCCGCGGGCTATCTGACCGAAGAAGCAGCAGCATGGACCGGACTTCCGGCAGGGATCGCTGTGGCCGTGGGCAACGTGGACGCCCACGTCACCGCCCCGGCCGCAAACGCGGTCCAGCCCGGACAGCTCGTCGCGATCATGGGCACGTCCACGTGCCACGTCATGAACGGCGATGTCCTGCGTGAAGTCCCGGGCATGTGCGGCGTGGTGGACGGCGGAATCGTAGACGGGCTGTGGGGCTACGAAGCAGGCCAGTCAGGAGTGGGCGACATCTTCGGCTGGTTCACCAAGAACGGTGTCCCACCCGAATACCACCAAGCCGCCAAGGATAAGGGCCTAGGCATCCACGAATACCTCACCGAACTCGCAGAGAAGCAGGCCATTGGCGAGCACGGCCTCATCGCGTTGGACTGGCACTCGGGCAACCGCTCCGTGCTGGTGGACCACGAACTCTCCGGCACCGTGGTGGGCCAAACGCTGGCCACCAAACCCGAGGACACCTACCGGGCGTTGCTTGAAGCCACAGCGTTCGGCACCCGCACCATCGTGGATGCCTTCCGCGATTCCGGCGTCCCGGTCAAGGAATTCATCGTGGCCGGCGGGCTCCTGAAGAACAAATTCCTGATGCAGGTGTACGCCGACATCACCGGCCTGCAGCTCTCCACCATCGGTTCCGAACAGGGCCCCGCGCTGGGCTCGGCCATCCATGCTGCAGTGGCTGCCGGGAAGTACAAGGACATCCGTGAAGCCGCCGCCGCCATGGCCTCGGCTCCGGGCGCTGTCTACACGCCGATCCCGGAAAACGTGGCCGCCTACGAGGTCCTCTTCCAGGAATACCGGACCTTGCACGACTACTTTGGCCGCGGCACCAATAACGTTATGCACCGCCTCAAGGCCATCCAGCGCGCAGCAATTCAGGGCTCGGCAAGCGGAGCCACCGTCCCGGAAGGAGCCTCCGCATGAGCGCCCTGCTGGAAACCATCGCCCGGGTCCGCAAAGAAGTCTGCGAACTCCACGCCGAGCTGACCCGGTACGAACTGGTGGTCTGGACAGCGGGCAACGTCTCGGGTCGCGTCCCGGGGCACGATCTCATGGTCATCAAGCCGTCCGGCGTTTCCTACGACGAGCTCACACCGGAGCTCATGGTGGTCACCGATCTTTATGGCACACCTGTGCGGGGAATGAACACCGGCAGCGCGGGAACCGTGGACTGGGGCAACCCGGACCTCTCCCCGTCCTCTGATACCGCCGCCCATGCCTACGTGTACCGGCACATGCCAGAGGTGGGCGGCGTGGTGCACACGCACTCCACCTATGCCACGGCCTGGGCCGCGCGCGGTGAGGAAATCCCCTGCGTACTGACCATGATGGGCGATGAATTCGGCGGATCCATTCCCGTGGGACCGTTCGCGCTCATAGGCGACGACTCCATCGGCCAGGGCATTGTGGAGACCCTCAAGAACTCCAACTCCCCCGCGGTGCTCATGCAAAACCATGGGCCTTTCACCATCGGCAAGGACGCCCGCAGCGCAGTCAAAGCCGCCGTGATGTGCGAGGAAGTGGCCAGGACGGTCCACATCTCCCGCCAGCTCGGCGATCCGCTGCCCATCGACCCAGCCAAGATCGAGTCGCTCTACGACCGATACCAGAACGTCTACGGCCGCTAACCCGCCTCAGCCGGCAGCCGCCAGCGCCCCAAACCCCCGGACTACACCCAGGAGCCACGAAAATGCCCAGCGCCACCACATCATCTGCGAACAACACGTCCCTCGAACAGTTCGAGGTCTGGTTCCTCACCGGCAGCCAGCACCTGTACGGTGAGGACGTCCTCAAGCAGGTCGCAGCGCAGTCGCAGGAGATTGCCAACGCCCTGAACGCCAGCAGCGACGTGCCGGTGAAGCTCGTCTGGAAGCCGGTCCTCACCGATTCTGACGCCATCCGCCGCACCGCACTCGAGGCCAACGCCGATGATTCAGTGATCGGCGTGACCGCCTGGATGCACACCTTCAGCCCCGCAAAGATGTGGATCCAGGGCCTGGACCTGCTCCGTAAGCCGTTGCTGCACCTGCACACCCAAGCCAACCGGGACCTTCCTTGGGCGGACATCGACTTCGACTTCATGAACCTCAACCAGGCGGCCCACGGTGACCGCGAGTTCGGGTACATCCAGTCGCGCCTCGGCGTGCCGCGGAAGACCGTCGTCGGGCATGTCAGTAATCCCGAGGTCGCCCGCCAAGTGGGCGCTTGGCAGCGTGCCTCGGCTGGTTGGGCCGCCGTCCGTACGCTGAAGCTCACCCGCTTCGGCGACAACATGCGCAACGTCGCCGTCACCGAGGGCGACAAGACCGAAGCCGAGCTGCGCTTCGGCGTCTCGGTGAACACGTGGTCCGTCAACGAGCTCGCCGAGGCGGTCCACGGTTCCAACGAGTCCGACGTCGATGCTTTGGTTGCCGAGTACGAGCGCCTTTACGACGTGGCTGACGAGCTGAAGGCCGGCGGTGCCCGCCACGAATCGCTGCGGTACAGCGCCAAGATCGAACTTGGCCTGCGCAGCTTCCTGGAGGCCAACGGTTCTGCGGCCTTCACCACCTCCTTCGAGGACCTCGGCGAACTGCGCCAACTCCCTGGTATGGCAGTCCAGCGCCTCATGGCTGACGGCTACGGCTTCGGCGCCGAAGGCGACTGGAAAACCGCCATCCTGGTCCGCGCGGCCAAGGTCATGGGCGGGGACCTGCCCGGCGGTGCCTCGCTGATGGAGGACTACACGTATCACTTGGAGCCAGGCAGCGAGAAAATCCTGGGTGCCCACATGTTGGAGGTCTGCCCATCGCTGACCGCCAAGAAACCGCGTGTGGAGATCCACCCGCTGGGAATCGGCGGCAAGGAAGACCCCGTCCGCATGGTGTTCGATACCGACGCCGGGCCGGGAATCGTCGTCGCACTGTCCGATATGCGCGACCGGTTCCGCTTGGTGGCGAACGTGGTGGACGTCGTCGACCTCGACCAGCCGCTGCCCAACTTGCCCGTGGCCCGCGCGCTCTGGGAACCTAAACCCAACTTCGCCACATCCGCCGCCGCGTGGCTCACTGCCGGCGCCGCGCACCACTCGGTATTGTCCACGCAGGTGGGTCTGGAGGTGTTCGAGGACTTCGCCGAAATCGCCAAGACCGAACTTCTCACCATCGACGAGGACACCACCATCAAACAGTTCAAGAGGGAACTCAACTGGAACGCCGCGTACTACAAGCTGGCCGGCGGCCTGTGAGCACTGAATTCACGCTGAGCGCGGGCGGTTACACAGCAGTTGTGACCGCCCGCGCGGCCGCGCTGCGCGTTCTGCAGTTCCAGGGCAGGGACCTGGTTGTCCCGTTCCCGGAGGGCGGTCCGATCCCGGATTACCGCGGCATCATCGCTGCACCCTGGCCCAACCGGATCGCGGACGGCAGGTACAGTTTCGACGGCGTCGATCACCAGTTGCCCGTCAACGAACCAGAGCGGCAAACGGCCCTGCACGGCCTGGCCTTCCCGCTCGATTGGACTCCAAAAGAGTCCGACGCCGGGTCACTCACGTTGACGTGCACTGTGGGTCCCACGGCGGGTTACCCGTTCGCGCTGGAGCTTTCGGCCCGGTTTGTGCTGGACGACGCCGGGCTTCACACGTCGGTCACGGCCCGGAACGCCGGCAGCATCGCGGCACCCTATGGCGTGTGCCCGCACCCGTATCTCGTGGCCGGATCCTCGCCTTTGGACGAGTGGATCCTGGAGTTCGCTGCTGACTCGTTCCTTGAGGTCACGCCCGACAGGTTGTTGCCCGTTGGTGTCGCGGGCGTGGACGGGCACGCCTACGACTTCCGTACCCCCCGGGCCATCGGCAGCACCGAGATCGACCACGCCTTCACAGGAATAGCGTTCGACGACGGGCTGGCGCGGCTTTCCGTGCGGGACCCGGCGGGCACCGGCGTCGGAGGGTCCGGCGTCGGGATGTCCTGGGACGAAAGCTGCCAGTGGCTGCAAATCCATACGGCTGACAAGCCGGCACCGGTTCCGGGCAGGATCGGCCTGGCCGTGGAGCCCATGACCTGCCCGCCGGATGCCTTCAACAGCGGCACAGACCTGATCCGCCTGGAACCCGGGGCCGAGCACACAGCATCCTGGAGCATCTACACCGTGTAGCGCGTTCCTGCCCAGTTAGCCGAGGCCGCGGGGGGCAAAAAGCCCGGCTTTCCGCGAAACTGCTCGCGGGAACCCGGGCTTTTTTGGGGACTAACTGGGCAGGAGCGCAGCTAAGCACCGGCTGTACTTTGGCGGACCACCAGCTCGGGCGTGAACACGACGGCGCGGTGCTTGGTTCCGCCGCTCTCCTGTTCTTCCGCGAGCAGCTCGATCGCGGTCCGGCCCAGCGCCTCAGTAGGCTGACGGATGGAAGACAGTGGGACCACCGCAGAAATGGCGAAATCGATGTCGTCGTAACCAATCAGCGCGATGTCCTCCGGAATCCGGACGGTCCGCAGCATGGTCAACGATTGCATGACGCCGAGCGCCAGAAGGTCGTTGGAGCAGAAAACGGCTTCGGGACGCTTTTCCGGCGAGCGCTCCACCAGCTTGTTGCCCACCTGCCGTCCGGCGAGGACGGTCTGCCCGGCGGAGTCGAGTACCTCAATGCTGGCGCCGGTAACCTCCCCCACGGCGCGCTGCGCGCCCTTGAGTCGGCTGGCCACCTGCCGGATGGACGGCGTACCAACAAAGGCCAGACGACGGCGGCCCGTGTCCAGCAGGTGCTTGGCGGCCAAGTAGCCACCTTCCTGGTCGTCCACGGAGACTGAGCTGCAGCGATCGGTGTCCGCGAGTTCGTCCACCAGAACCGTGGGCACGCCGCGTTCGCGGAGCGTATCAATGCGCCCTGAAACGTCGCCCACCGGAGAAATCAAGAGACCCTGTACCCGCTGCTCCTGGAAGAGGTCCATGTAGTGCGCTTCGCGGGAGGAGTCCTGCCCACTGTCCCCTACCAGCACCACGCTTCCCAGGGCCGCAGCGGCATCTTCCGCCGCGCGAGCCACGGAGGAGAAGAAGGGGTTTCCAACGTCCAGCACGATCAGGCCAATGGTGCGGCTTTGGCCGGCGCGGAGCTGACGGGCGGCGTCGTTGCGGACGAAGCCGAGCTCAGCGATGGATTTCAGGACGCGTTCCTTGGTCCTCTGCGAAACCCTGTCCGGATAGTTCAGCACATTGGAAACAGTTCCCACTGCTACCTGGGCGTGAGTGGCAACGTCTTTGATGCTGGCTGTCTGGGACATGCTTTCCGATCTCCGCTGGCTGACGTCAATGTGTTGGAAACGCCTTGACACCCTCCCGTTTACGAGGGTAATTTGAATCGTAACAAATGAAACGATTCAAAGACGAGTAACCCTGGAGATCCGCACATGAGGGTTTGTTTCCGCTCTTCAGTCCAGCCGGAACTGATGGCCGAGTACAAGCAGCGCCACGCCGCCGTATGGCCGGAGATGCTGTCCGCATTGAAAAACGCAGGGTGGAACAACTACTCCCTGTTCCTTGCTCCCGATGGCCAGCTGATCGGCTACCTGGAATGCGAAGACTACGCGGAAGCGCAGGCCCGCATGGCAATCACTGAGGTTAACGCCCGCTGGCAGGCCGAGATGGCATCCTTGTTCGCCAACAGTGACCTCCCTCCAGACCAGGGCTTTGAAATCGTCGAGGAAGTTTTCAACCTTGAGGATCAGCTCGCCGCAGCAGGCGTCACAGATGCCGCCTACCCCACACACATCAATAAGCACGCCGCCCACGAATACCAAAAGGAACAAGCATGAACACCACAGAATCGGCCCTGGGCCGTCTAGGGGAACTGGCCATTGAAGTGCCGTCCTGGGCCTACGGAAATTCCGGGACCCGGTTCAAGGTCTTCGGCACCCCGGGTACTCCGCGCACCGTTCAGGAAAAGATCGCCGACGCCGCCAAGGTTCACGAACTCACGGGGCTCGCTCCTACTGTGGCACTGCACATTCCCTGGGACAAGGTTGATGACTACGCCGCCCTCCGCGAATACGCCGCTGGCCTGGGCGTGGGGCTGGGCACCATCAACTCCAACACTTTCCAGGATGACGAGTACAAGTTCGGCTCCCTGACCTCGTCCAACGAGTCCGTGCGCCGCCGGGCCATCGATCACCACCTGGAGTGCATCGAGATCATGCACGCCACCGGGTCCAAGGACCTGAAGATCTGGCTTGCTGATGGCACCAACTACCCCGGCCAGGATGACATCCGCGGCCGCCAGGACCGCCTGGCAGAGTCGCTCCAGGAAATCTACGCGGGCCTCGGTGACCAGCAGCGCCTGGTCTTGGAATACAAGTTCTTCGAACCCGCTTTCTATCACACCGATGTTCCGGACTGGGGAACGTCCTACGCTCAGACCCTTGCACTGGGTGAGAAGGCCTTCGTCTGCCTGGACACCGGCCACCACGCCCCGGGCACCAACATCGAGTTCATCGTGATGCAGCTCCTGCGTCTGGGCAAGCTGGGCTCGTTCGACTTCAACTCCCGCTTCTACGCCGATGATGACCTGATTGTTGGCGCAGCTGATCCGTTCCAGCTGTTCCGCATCATGCACGAGGTCATCCGCGGTGGTGGCTTCGGCAAGGACTCCGGTGTCGCGCTGATGTTGGACCAGTGCCACAACCTCGAAGAGAAGATCCCGGGCCAGATCCGCTCGGTCCTCAACGTCCAGGAAATGACCGCCCGCGCCCTGCTGGTGGACACCGCAGCACTCTCCGAAGCACAGCGTGCCGGGGATGTCCTGGCCGCCAACGGCATCTTCAACGATGCCTTCTACACCGATGTCCGCCCGGTCCTGGCTGAGTGGCGCGAATCCCGCGGCCTGCCCGCCGACCCGATGGCCGCGTACAAGGCCAGCGGATACCAGAAGAAGATCAACGAGGACCGCGCAGGCGGCCAGCAAGCCGGATGGGGCGCATAAAAGGCATGAACATGCAGAACACAACCAAGACTGTTGAAGAGCTGATTTCCCGTTCCAACCGCCTCGGCGCGGACAAGCGGAACACCAACTTCGCCGGCGGCAACACCTCCGCCAAGGGCACCGAGAAGGATCCTGTCACTGGCCAGGACGTTGAACTCCTGTGGGTCAAAGGCTCCGGCGGAGACCTCGGCACGCTGAAGGCTGAGAACCTGGCCGTCCTCCGGCTGGACCGCTTGCAGGCACTGAAGTCCGTTTACCCCGGCGTCGAGCGTGAAGACGAAATGGTGGCCGCGTTCGATTACTGCCTGCACGGAAAGGGCGGCGCTGCGCCGTCCATCGATACCGCCATGCACGGCCTGGTGGACGCTGCGCACGTTGACCACCTGCACCCTGACTCGGGGATTGCCATCGCGACGGCGGTGGACGGCGAAGCCCTGACCTCCAAGGTCTTCGGCAGCAAGGTGGTGTGGGTTCCCTGGCGCCGTCCCGGATTCCAGCTCGGCTTGGACATCGCGGCGATCAAGGAAGCCAACCCGCAGGCCATCGGCACCATCCTGGGCGGCCACGGCATCACTGCCTGGGGCGCCACCAGTGAAGAAGCAGAGGCCAACTCGCTCTGGATCATTGACCAGGCCGAGAACTACATCAAGGACAACGGCAAGGCCGAGCCCTTTGGTGCCAAGCTCGCCGGCTACAGCGCCCTCCCGGAAACTGAAAGAAAAGCCAAAGCAGCCGCCCTCGCTCCCGTGATCCGCGGCCTGGCCTCCACCGACAAGCCGCAGCTGGGGCACTTCAGTGATGAGGCCGTCGTGCTTGAATTCCTCGAGTCCGCAGAGCACCCGCGCCTCGGCGCGCTGGGCACCTCATGCCCGGACCACTTCCTGCGCACCAAGGTCAAGCCCCTGGTCTTGGACCTGCCGGCCGACGCCACCATCGAGGAGTCAACCAACCGCCTCAAGGAACTGCACGCCGCGTACCGCGAGGACTACCAGGCGTACTACGACCGCCATGCAGACGAAAACAGCCCGGCACTGCGCGGGGCCGATCCAGCAATCGTGCTGATCCCCGGCGTGGGCATGTTCTCCTTCGGCAAGGACAAGCAGACCGCCCGCGTGGCCGGCGAGTTCTACATCAACGCCATCAACGTGATGCGCGGCGCCGAGGCCATCTCCACCTACGCCCCCATCGAGGAATCCGAGAAATTCCGCATCGAGTACTGGGCCTTGGAAGAAGCCAAGCTCGCCCGCATGCCCAAGCCCAAGTCCCACGCCACCCGCATCGCGCTGGTGACCGGAGCGGCGTCGGGCATTGGCAAGGCGATCGCCACCCGTCTGGCGTCCGACGGCGCGTGCGTCGTGATTGCCGATCTGAACCTTGAGAACGCCCAGAAGGTGGCCGAGGAGCTGGGCGGTTCCGACGTCGCCATCGGCGTCCAGGCCGACGTGACCGACGAGGCCCAGATTGCTGCCGCGATCCAGGAAGCGGTGCTCGCGTTCGGTGGCCTGGACCTGGTAGTCAACAACGCCGGCTTGTCCATCTCCAAGCCGCTGCTGGAAACCACGGAGAAGGACTGGGACCTCCAGCACAACGTCATGGCCAAGGGCTCGTTCCTGGTGTCCAAGGCCGCGGCCAAGGTGATGATCGATCAGGGCCTCGGTGGAGACATCATCTACATCTCCTCCAAGAACTCCGTGTTCGCCGGCCCCAACAACATCGCCTACTCCGCCACCAAGGCTGACCAGGCGCATCAGGTCCGCTTGCTCGCCGCCGAACTGGGCGAGTACGGTGTCCGCGTCAACGGCATCAACCCCGACGGCGTGGTCCGCGGCTCCGGCATCTTCGCCGGCGGCTGGGGCGCCAAGCGCGCCGCGGTGTACGGCGTGGACGAGCAGGAACTGGGCAAGTACTACGCCCAGCGCACGCTCCTCAAGCGCGAAGTCCTTCCGGAACACGTGGCCAACGCCGCGTCCGTGCTCACCAGCAACGAGCTCTCCCACACCACCGGCCTCCACATCCCCGTGGACGCCGGCGTGGCAGCAGCCTTCCTCCGCTAGGACCGACAGTGACCAACGGAACCACCACGGACACCGCCCCGGCACACGCTGGGGCGGTGTCCGCTCCGCAGGCAAACCAGGTATTTGCCGCCATCGACATCGGCGCCTCCTCCGGCCGCGTCATGCTGGGTCGCGTCTCCCCGTCCACAGGAGTGGCCCTCGAGACGATCCACCGCTTCCCCAACGGGGTGGTAGAGCTCGACGGCGGCCTCCGCTGGGACTTCGACGCCCTGTTCGCTGAGGTACTCAAGGGTCTGGCGGCTGCCGCTGACGTGGCGGCCACGAACGGCGAGCACATCACCAGCATCGGCATCGACACCTGGGCTGTGGACTACGGCCTGGTGAACGACGCCGGCGAACTCACCTCGGTTCCGTTCAGCTACCGGGACGAGCGCAGCCGGGCCACGGTGGAGCGGGTCCATGCAGTTATTCCCCCTGAGAAGCTGTACGCCACCACCGGCTTGCAGTATTTGCAGTTCAACACCGTGTATCAGCTCGCTTCAGAACCGAATCTGGACGGTGTGCAGGCTCTTCTGATTCCGGACCTGATCGCGTTCCTGCTCACCGGTGAGCGCCGCACCGAGGCCACCAACGCCTCCACTACCGGGCTGTTCGACGCTGTTGCGGGCGAGTGGGCCACGGGGTTCCTGGACGCCCTGGGCCTGCCCAGGAACATCTTCCCTGAGCTCATCCAGCCCGGAGAAACCGTGGGCACACTGTTGCCGGCGATCCTTGAGCAGACGGGCTTGCCAGCGGACACCGCGGTAGTGGCTGTGGGCTCACATGACACAGCCTCGGCAGTGGCAGCCGTTCCCGCGCAGGAACAGCCCTTTGCCTACATCTCTTCCGGCACGTGGTCGCTGGTGGGCGTGGAACTGAACAAGCCCGTGCTCACTGAACCGAGCCGGAAGGCCAACTTCACCAACGAACGCGGCGTGGACGGCACTATCCGGTACCTCCGCAATGTCGGTGGCCTGTGGTTGCTCAGCGAATGCCAGAGGGCCTGGGCTGCGCAGGGATTCAGCCAGTCGCTGCCCGCGTTGCTCGATTCGGCTGCGGCACTGCCAACCGGCGGTCCGCAGATCAACGCTGACGACCCCGCGTTCACGGCGCCGGACAACATGCCGGACCGCATCCGCGCTGCCGTGCGCAACACCGGTGCCGTGCTCCCGGACCGGCCCGCCGCCGTCGTGCGTTGCATCATGGACAGCCTCGCCGCCGGGTATGCCCGGACTCTGGCCGAAGCAGAGCGGCTAACGGGCCGCAGCACCGGAGTGGTGCACATTGTGGGCGGAGGTTCGCAGAACCGGCTCCTCTGCCAGCTCACTGCGGACGCCACGGGCAAAACCGTGGTTGCTGGACCTGTTGAGGCGACCGCGCAGGGCAATGTCCTGGTGCAGGCACGCGCTGCGGGCGTGGTGACGGGCGGATTGGCTGAGCTGCGGGGGCTTGTGGTCGCGGGAACCAGCTTGGAAAACTACGAGCCATCCCACGAGGTCAGCGGCGTGGCATCCTGACGCCGCTGACCTCTCGGGCGAACGTCTGGTACGTCACAGCGCCGGACGAGGGTGCCGCGCTAAACTGAACGCATTATGATCCGCACAATGTTCAAGTCCAAGATCCACCGTGCAACGGTGACCCATGCCGACCTCCACTACGTCGGTTCGGTCACTGTCGACCTGGACCTCCTGGACGCGGCCGACATCCTTCCCGGTGAGCTCGTCTCCATTGTGGACGTCACCAACGGCGCCCGGCTGGAGACGTACACCATTGCCGGCGAGCGCGGTTCCGGCGTGATCGGGATCAACGGCGCGGCCGCCCACATGGTCCACGTCGGCGACACCGTCATCCTGATCACCTACGCGGAAATGACCACGGAAGAGGCCCGGGCGTACCAACCCAAGGTGGTCCACGTGGGCAAGGACAACAAGATCCTGCAGCTCGGAAACGACCCCGCGGAGGGCCACACGCCCGGACTCATGCGTCCGCCGCACGCCCTCAGCAACGCAGCGCACCTGAGCTAAGGCTCAACAACAACGCTCGACGCCGGCACTCACTGGGGTGCCGGCGTCGAGCGCGTTGTGGCGTCCACATAACGGAACTTCCGCCTGAAAACGCTTACTCGGATGCCGTCTCTGGCTAGGCTGGGAACCGTGACCCGCCGAAACCCCACCCGTCCGCTGTCATGATCGGCGTCCTGTCCGGGTTTTTTGTTGTCTGGGCCATCATCCTGGTTGGCATGTTCGTTGGGCGTCGCGGCATTCTGGGTGAGAATGCCCGCTCGGTGCTGAGTTCGCTGACGTTCTTCGTGGCGAGTCCGGCGCTCTTGTTCGAAACCCTGAGCAAGGCCAAGCTGCACGATGTTTTTGCCGCGCCTCTCTTGGTGACCGCGGTAGGCGCCGTCATCACAGGGCTGCTGTTCTTCCTGATCGTCAAGTTCTGGCTCAAACGCAGCATGCCGGAGGCGCTCATGTCATCGATGAGTTCGTCGCTGGCCAACTCGGCCAACCTCGGCATCCCCATTGCCGTGTTCGTCCTGGGCGATGCCAGCTATGTGGCGCCCCTGCTGATTTTCCAGCTGGCGTTCTTCACACCGATGTACTTGATGGCCCTCGATGCCAGCACCAGCTCCCACCGCACCACTCCCCTGCGTTTCCTGTTGATGATCGTGAAGAACCCCATGATTGTGGGCTCAGCACTGGGCCTGCTGGTGGCAGGTACTGGTTTCCAGGTGCCCACGCTCATTCTGGAGCCCATCCACCTCATTGGCGGCGCAGCGATCCCGGCCATGCTCATGGCGTTTGGCATGAGCCTCAACGGATCCAAGCCCCTGCAGAAGTCCGCCGGACGCAGGCTGGACACCTTGTTGGCGAGCGGGTTTAAGTTGATTGTCCACCCGCTGATCGCCTACCTCTTTGCACGCTTTGCCCTGGGCATGGAGGGGCACGCCCTGTTTGCCGTGGTGGTCACCTCCGCGTTGCCCACAGCCCAGAACGTGTTCGTGGCGGCCAACCGCTACCAGGCCGGAATCACCGTGGCCAAGGACACCGTGCTCATCACCACCATCGTGGCGGTACCGGCAATGATCGCCGTGGCGTTGTTGCTCGCGTAGCGCTGTCCTTTGGCCGGGCTACTCCACGTCCGCGCTGGCCAGGTAATGGTCCAGGAGCTGTGCGCAACGGATGAAGCCCAAATGCGAGTACGCCTGGGGATGGTTGCCCAGGTGCGTCTCAGTCCCGGGGTCGTACTCCTCCGGCAGCAAACCCGTAGGCCCGAACAACGCCACCAATTGGTTGAACAACTCCAGCGCATCGTCCAAACGGCCAACCGCGAGGTAGGCCTCTATCAGCCAGGTGGTGCAGATGTGGAAGCCGCCCTCCAAACCCGGCAGGCCGTCGTCGTACCTGTACCGGAACACTGTGGGCCCCACCCGCAACTCCCGCTCAACGGCCGTCACGGTATCCAGGAACCGCTGGTCCTGGACATCCAGAAGGCCCGAGATCCCGATGTGCAGGACCGCGGCGTCCAGGTCCGGACTGTCGTAGGCCACCGTGTACGACGCAGCGGACGAGTCCCAGCCTTCACGGAGAACTTCTTCCCGGATCGTGGCGGCCGTGGGCGCCCAGTCCGCGTGAGGTGAACGGCCGTGGAGCGTGGCGGTCCGCCCAGCGCGGTCCAGCGTCACCCAGCACATGACTTTGGTGTACACATGATGCCGCGGCGGCCGGCGGGCTTCCCAAATGCCGTGGTCCGGCTCGTGCCAGCGGGCAAGTACCGCGTGCGCCATCTGCTCCATGAGGAACCAGTGCTCCTCCGGCAGGAATCCGCGCCGCTCCGCCAGATCGTGAATCAGTTCTGCGATGGGCCCAAAGACATCCAGCTGGACCTGGTGGTCAGCCGCGTTGCCGATGCGCACGGGCCGCGAACCCGCATAGCCAGGCAGGCTTTCCACGATTGCTTCCGTGGACAACGGGGAACCGGTCACGGAGTACAAGGGGTGCAACCATTCCGGGCCGGGGGCGTTGTCCAGGATGCGTCCCAGCCAGCGCAGGAACCCGTCCGCTTCATCCGTGGATCCCAGCGAAACCAACGAGTTCACCGTCATGGACCCGTCACGCAGCCAGCAATACCGGTAGTCCCAGTTTCGCGTCCCCCCGATGCCTTCCGGCAAGGACGTGGTGGGCGCTGCGAGGACGGCGCCGGTGGGCTCATGGACCAACGACTTCAACACCAGGGCCGAGCGCCGCACCAGCGAGGTTTTGATGCTGGGCAACTGCAGCGCCTTGACCCACTCACGCGCTACCTGCCCGACGGCGGCACGACGGTTGGGTTCGCCCGCCGGGTCCGCGGGTGGCGGCTCAGTATCGCCGCACCGCAGGTTCAGCACGATCGGGCCGTCCTGGAGGGAGATTTCCGCGGTTGCCGTGGCGTACTTTCCGTCGCTCGTGATGAGGAACGTGACTCCCGGCGCGGAGAGGATGATCGGATCCGAGGTGCCGATGATGTGCACTTCCTCGCCGCGGGCCTCCATGCTGAACGGCGCATTGGCATAGTCCGGTCTTGGTGCGAACACCACCCGGGCCCTTCCCGTGCCGGAAAGTACGCGGACCAGGCTGGTGATGCCCTCAGGGGCAGGCTCCAGGTAATCGGTGACAGTAACGTCCGCCCAACGTGTCTCCACAATCATGGTGTTGTCCACATAGCGCTGCGCCAATACCGGCGAGGGCTTCATGGGCTCAATGCTGAAGTGCCCCGCGGGATCCCCTCCCAGGATATGGGCAAACAACGATCCCGAATCGGGCAGCGGATGGCTCATCCAACAAACCTTGGCATCCGGTGTGAGCAATGCCGTGGAGCTTCCGTTGCCGATCATCGAATGCCGCTCCAAACCGACGGCGTCCTCGCCAAAAAGCCAGGCCCGCCGCAGTTCGAACAACAAAGCCAGCACGCGCGCAAAGGCTTCCGGGTCCGGAAGGGTGTGTGCCGCCGTCGTATCCCCCGATCCCACATGCAAACCGAGGTCCGGTCCGCGCAGGGTGGCCAGTGCTTTCTCGTCACTTTCGGCGTCCCCCGCGTACAGCGCGGCGCTGACCCCGAGCCGTGCGCGTAGCTGCTCCAGCGCCTGGCCCTTGGCGGGTTCCTCAACCGTGAGGTCAAGGACGGAACCGTCAATGATGAAGTACAGCCCGCATTCAATGGCGATCTGCTGGGCCCTGAAAATGACGCGGTCCACTACCTCGGGCGTCGCGGGCCTGGTGTGCACGGCCAGGCCCACCGGCTTGCGAACAATGCTGACGCCCTTCTCGAACCCCACGGCCTCGGTCAGCGCCGTAGCCACCTGTTGGAGGAGCTGCTCCGTAGCGAGGGAGAGCGTGTAGGCATAGCCCATGTCGAACTCCACACCGTGGGACCCCACCAGGTGAACCTCGGCCGGAAGCCTGGACACTGCAGCCAAGTCCCTCAGCGACCTGCCGGAGATGATGGCCGTATGGGTGTTCGGCAAGGCTGCGAGGGCACGGAGTGCCACTGCTGCGCTGTCCAAAGGAAGGGTCTCCGTGGACACACCCTCTGCGGAGCAGAGCGTACCGCCGTAGTTGCAGGCCACCAGCAGGCCCGGGACGCGCGCCAGCACCTTGAGCTCTGAGAAGAGCTGGGGCGTAATACCGTTCTCCGCGTCCGACTGCAGGAAGGTCCGGAGCAGGCCAAGCGGGAGCGATTTCATCAGCAGTGCAGAGTCGGCGACCGACTGGTTCAGGTGCGTAGGCATGGCGAATCCTTCCGAAGCGGATAGCTACAGTTTCCGCCCGGACGGTTTCGCTTGCATACCTCCCTGATTGCAAACGAGTAAAGCTTTTCCTTGGATTTATGCGGGAACCAGGCCCGCGACGTCCGCCACGAGCTCCACGGACCGCAAGCGCTCCCCGGTGCCGACGCTCTGGTGGGCCACAATCAGCTCATCCGCGTCAGCGTGCTTGGTGAACTCATCAAGGTAGTCCCGGACGACGTCCTTGGTGCCCACGGCAGAGAATTTCATCATTTGGGCGATGTGCTGGCCCTGCGGGGAATCGAGGACCATGTCCGCTTCGTCGTCCGTGAACTCGCGGCCGCCGCCGAAGAACAGCGAGACCCGGGCGCGCTTGACTGCGAGATGGATAGCCTGTGCCTCGGCATTGCTGTCCGCTGCGGTGACGTTCACGCCGGCAATGACGTGCGGCTCCGACAACTGCGCCGAAGGCTTGAAGTCACGACGATAAATGGCCACGGCATCCTGCAGCGCGGCAGGGGCGAAGTGGGAAGCAAAGGCATACGGAAGCCCCAGTTGGGCGGCCAGCTGCGCGCCGAACAGCGAGGATCCCAGGATGTACAGCGGAACGTTGGTGCCCTTGCCCGGCGTCGCTTCAACACCTTGGATGCGCGTGGGGCCGGTGAGGTAGCCCTGGAGCTCCAGGACGTCCTGCGGGAAAGCGTCAGAGGACATATGGTCGCGGCGCAGCGCACGCATGGTGTTCTGGTCGCTGCCAGGAGCACGGCCCAGGCCGAGGTCGATCCTGCCCGGGTGCAGCGTCTCCAATGTCCCGAACTGCTCAGCGATGGTCAAGGGCGAGTGGTTGGGCAACATGACGCCACCTGCGCCGAGCCGGATGGAATTGGTGTGCGCGGCCACATGGGCGATCAAGACGCTGGTGGCCGACGAAGCGATGGCGGACATGTTGTGGTGCTCCGCGTACCAGACCCGGCGATAGCCCAACTCTTCGGCCTTCTGCGCCATGGCCACACTGCCCGCGAGGCTTTCCGCCACCGTCTGGCCCTTCCCGATGGTCGCCAGGTCCAGGATGGAAAGAGGAACAGTCACGGGGAAATGCCTTTCAGTACGTTTCGCGGCGCCCGCACGGTTGGTTGCCGGGCACTCTAGCCACAACGACGGCGGCACCCGGCTTATTTCTGTGAGTTGCGTCGCGCGGTGGTTTCTCCAGGTTCCCGGGGTGCTTTTGTGACACCGTTCGACGCCCGATTAACCGCCGTGACCCCCTGTATCCCAGCGTTTCAGGGCGCTTTGACCACCTCCCAAGGGCTACCGGATAGTTGCAGCCACAAGCACGCATCAGACGTCCCGTTTCGGGCAACCCAAGGAGAACTCATGGCACGTTTCGCAGCCAAATCCGGCGTGACCGCGGCCCTGGCCGCCACCGCCCTGCTGGGGCTCGCGGCCTGCTCGGACCCGGGCGCAACGGCGGCGACGGCGCCGTCGGTATCCAGCTCATCCGCCAGCACCACCAAGGAATTCAACCTGACCCCGCAGCAGGACCGCGTCAAGGTGACCGTTGATTCCGCAGCCGCCGCCAAGGTTCCGGACGCCATCAAGGCGGACGGCAAGCTGACCGTCGTGACCACCGGCGGCACACCACCGTTGAGCACGTTCGCCACTGACAACAAGACGCTGATTGGCAGTGAGGTGGACATTGCCTACGCCGTGGGCGAGACGCTGGGACTGCAGGTTGAGGTTCTTCCCGTCGCATGGGCGGACTGGCCCCTTGGCGTCGAATCAGGCAAGTACGAGGCCGTCCTGTCCAATGTGACTGTTACTGAAGCCCGCAAGGAAAAGTTCGACTTCGCCACCTACCGCAACGACCTCCTGGGCTTCTACGCCAAGTCAGACTCGGACATTTCCACCATCAAGGAAGCCAAGGACGTTGCTGGTAAGCGCATCATCGTTGGCTCAGGCACCAACCAGGAAGCCATCCTGGTCCGCTGGGACGAAGAGAACAAGAAGAACGGCCTGAAGCCGGTTGAGTTCCAGTATTACGACGACGACTCCGCCTCCCAGCTCGCCCTCCAGTCAGGTCGCGCTGACCTGACGTTCGGGCCGAACGCCTCCGCAGCCTACAAGGCCGCAAAGGATGGGAAGACCAAGGAAGTTGGCACGCTGGAAGGCGGCTGGCCGCTGAAGGCCGAGATCGCCTTCACCACCAAGAAGGACAACGGCCTGGCAGTGGCCGCCCAAGCTGCGCTCAACACCCTCATCAAGGATGGCAACTACGCCAAGATCCTGGACCGCTGGGGGCTTTCCTCCGAGGCCATCCCGGCGTCCGAACTGAACCCGGCAGGCCTGCCCAAGAAGTAGGAACCGCTGCGGCAGGGCACCCTGCCGACGTCGAATCCCCGCCGGACATCAATCGGCGGGGATTCTTGCGTGGTGTGGGGCTTAGAAGTGTGCGGGGTCCGTGTTGGCGCCGCAGAGAATCACCGCAACGGTCTCGCCGTCGTGCGGTTTATACGCCCCGGACAACAGCGCCGCGTACGCTGCAGCTGCCCCGTGCTCCACCACGATGCGGTGCTTCTCCCACAGGTCGCGCCGGGCCTGGACGATGTCCTCGTCGCTGACAAGGACGCTTTGCACACCCGTACGGCGGGCCACTCCGAAGCCAATCTCGCCAATCCGGCGGGCACCCAGCGAATCGGCTGCAATGCCGGAGACTGCCACGTCCACCGGCTCGCCCTTGGCCAATGCCGTGTGCAGGGTAGGGACAGTCTCCGGTTCAACACCCACCACGTGCGCCCGGCCTTCGGCGGCTGCCGCAATGCCGCCCATCAACCCGCCGCCGCCAACAGCAACAACGATCGTGTCGACGTCGGGCAGTTCATCCAGCAGTTCCAGTCCCACACCGCCGGCTCCGGCCACGATTTCCGGCTGGTCATAGGCGTGGCAGTAGACCGCGCCCTTCTCCTCGGCGAAGCGGATGGCGGCGGCATACGCCTCGGCATATTCGCTGCCGCCCTGCACTACCTTCGCGCCAATGGCGTACAGCTTGTGCACCTTGTTCGCCGGTGCGGATTCGGGAACGAACACAGTGGCTGGCACGCCCAGTTTCGCGGCTGCGTAGGCGTTGGCCAGGCCGGCGTTGCCACCGGAAGCCACCACGATCCCAACCTCCGGATCCAGTTCGCCGTTCTCCTTCGCCGCCAGCAGCCGGTTGAACGCACCGCGGGCCTTGAATGAGCCCGTGTGCTGCATGTACTCGCATTTGAACCACAGGTGATACGGTTCCTGGTTGCCGCTCTCGGCCAAGGGTGTGTGGCGAACCCAGCCTGATGTCCGTGAATATGCGGCTTCTACTTCTTCGCGTGTAACCATGAGGGCGGCACCTTTCGTCCGCTTCATCCTACGGGTGGCGGGAACGCTTCCGCCTAGTACGTTGCGCCGTCCAGGCACACACCCCTCCCGGCACTTCTCCAGGACTTTGTTCCCGTTTGCGCTCACGGCAATTTGCCGTTGCACATGAAACCCCTGATTTCACTGGATCCACCGCATCTTTAATTCGTCGGATCCCAGCATCGATAAAACCGGGTTCTGCACGTGAGTAGACTTACCCCATGTTTATCCTTCTCAGCAGTTTGGGTGCTGCCTGCACTGTATTGGTTGCGGGAATCCTAACCTGGGCCGCAGTTTCAAAAATTAGGCGGCCATGGACCATGAATGAAGCTCTCACAGGGCTGGGCCTTTCATGGATAAGCTCTGTTCCATTTGCGGCCCGGATTATTCCGTGGGGTGAATTGATGCTCGCCGCATTCCTTCTCATTCTCCCCGGATTCTACGGTTTTCTGGCTGCGTGGCTGACCGTTTTGGTCGGCATCGTATTGCTGTGGATCGTGTATCGGGCCCATGTGCGTGTGACGGATGCTTCCTGTTCCTGCTTTGGTACCAAATCCGACGTCACGCGACGCACCATCGCCAGGAACGCGATATTCCTTGTACTTGCGTTGGCAGGTGCCACCTTGAGACCAGACTTCCTGTGGTTCCCTGAGCGGGTGGTTCCCACCCTGACAGTGGCGTTGATGATGACCGTAGTTGCAGCCCTGGGGTGGACCATGGCCTCAGCGCCGGCGCCCCCTTCCGGCAGCACGTTGATGGTTCCCCGCGTACTCCGTTCGAGCCAATTGGTTTTCCGGGCGGCGAACGGCGACGACGTTGCCCTGAGTGACCATCTGGCTGGCCGCGCCGGCGTCCTCGTCTTCCTGGGAGAGGGCGAGGAGAACGATCTGGCCCTCGCGGAGGCCATCTCCTCAGCAGGGTCACTGGAGCCAAACGCAACAGTTGTTACCGTGGCACCCGGCCTGACCCCGGGGGTCACTTTCGCGGACGTCGGTTCAATGGGATCGCGGCTTGCAGGAGTGACCTACTATCCAACCGCACTGCTCGTGGGCAGAGACGGGATCGTAGCGACGGAACCCAGTGACGGTGCCGGGATAGCCGCGGTGACAAGCCTGGTCAGTGCTGTCAGTGACGCCCTGACTGCCGATAACCTCACAACAAAGGCTTAGTACTTAAGGTGCACAAGGCTCGCTTGACGTGAGGTGGACTTCCATACTTGAAAGGCCCGGACGAGGTCCTGGTTTTCCATGCAAAAGCACCCTTCAATCGAGAGGTAGCCAGTGGCCACCATTCCCAGCAGTCCCACACGCCGTCAAGTAACCAAAGGTGCAGCCTGGGCTGCACCAGCCATCATGGCAGCAGTCGCCGCACCGGCCGCCAGCGCGTCCACCCTGCCCAGTTGCCCTACGTGCTTTTCAACAGGTTCCGTAGGCGCGTTCACTTCACAAGCCATCGTCGTAGGCGGAAAAGGGACGCTCGCATTTACCAGCGCCTTTAACATCAACGCGATGGGTTGCGACCTTTCCCTTTTTGCACCCACATACACGATTCTCACAACGAGCGCGACGCTCACTATGTCCAATGGACAAACCTACACTCAGACAATCAACCTTGGTGCCGGGCAGGGCACGCTGGGTGCTATCAGCGCCGTATGGGAAAACCTCATCTTCACCGGAATTAGCTTCCCGAATGGCGGCAGCATTCTTAGTGGATATTCCGTAGTACCAAAGAGCATCTGCATCAGCTTTATTTTCATTCTTGAAGGTCTTCCATTCCTCCTCAAGGTCGAATGCCCACAGACCCTTTGCTGGAACATCAACTCCACAGCTACGGGAGTCGTGGTAGGTGGCCTCGGTACACTCAATTTCACCGGGGCTTTCAGTGCCTGATCAAAAGAATTGGAGCTATTAGCGCGGTTACCAGCGAACACGGCAACTGGAATTCCGGTGATCCCGCTTTTTAATGAAATACGAGTATGAGTCTGAACGTCGCATCAGACTCATACTCGCAATCGCTCTGCCGCTCTCCTCGGCTGCTCATCTGTAAAGCGGTCCGCCCCAGAGATTGACAGGCCACTTGATTCGCTGAAGATACGTTCAGGGATCCCATGTAGTCCCCCCTGGTGTCCTGACGCCGATGGGCTGGCACAGTCTTCCGGTCCACGCAGACGCCGCTCGCCCTCGAGATGGTCCCGCGCTGACGTCGCAACGAGGCCGGAACAGTCCGACACTCTGCGTCTGCCGGTTCCTCAATCCACGTCAGCTCGGGAAGCCGAACAATCCCGTAGCAATCTGCATCGCCCTCCATACGCTTTGAAGCTGAAAGCCGCACCTCGGGACGTGACCGTGCGCATCTCGGTTCCGGGCCACCGCAACCACCAGCGAGGTCGGCGTCGTTGTGTCCCACGCCTAGAGACTCTCCAGATCCGGGGCTGGGGTGGCCTGGGCGGCCGAAGCGTCAATGTCGGCAGAGCGCTTGATTGAGCGACGCGCCCTGCGCCGGTCATTGAGAAGGCAAATCCCGATTGCCACAAAGAACAAGAGCAACATCGGTGCAGCAAGATAGAACATGCTCATGGCGTCGCCCCCGGGAGCAGCCATTGCAGCAAAGAGACACACCAGGAAAAGCGTGATGCGCCAGCTCTTGATGAGTTGGACTCCCTTGATGACCCCAGCCAAATTCAGCCCGACCAAGACAACTGGCACAAGGAACGAAATACCGAAGGCCAGGAGGAGTCTCAGGACGAACGCCAAATACGTGGTGGCGCTGATGAAGTTGGATCCACCGGTGGGCGTGAACTCAGTGAGTACCCGCACGGCGTTCGGCAGTACAAGCCAGGCCAGAAGGATGCCGGCGAGGAACAAGGGCACGGCCGCTGCCACGAAAGCCAGAGCCATACGCCGCTCCTTCTTGTGTAACCCGGGCACAATGTATGCCCACAACTGATAGATCCACACGGGGCTGGCAAGGATCAAACCAAGAAAGACAGATACCTGGATCATTAGATCGAAGGAACTGGCCACACCATCGAAGTTGAGAGTGGACGCCCGTCCATCTTTCTCATTGAGGACTTTGATGGGCTCGATCAAAGCGTCCAGAAGCGGCTGATAAACAATGAACGCCAACACAGTGCCGCCAATGACACCGATGCCAGCCCTGAAGAGTCGGGTCCTCAGTTCCTTGAGGTGCTCCAGAAGAGCCATCCGGGCTTCGGGGTTGCCCTTCCGTCCGCTTCCCCTGGCTCCCTGGCCGGCCATGCCGCGATTGGTTTCTGTCACTTCTCTAGACGCGGTCTGCGGTTGAACTGTGCGACGCGGAGGGCTTCGGACCCACCACCGACTCGGGCTCAGACTCAGGCTCAGGCGGGGATCCCTCGGCTGTGGTGTCAGCGACCTCACCCTTCATCGTCCGGACGTCGGACCTGAGGATCCGCATCGATTGCCCAAGGCTGCGCGCCAAGATGGGCAGCTTCGGCGCCGCAAAGAGCAACAGTGCCAGGACGATGATGATGAGGATGTGCCAGCCTTCGAGCTTCATGTGGGAGCCCTTTCTCTATGGATACATCTACAAAGTGCGCTTGAGACCTGATTCGTGTCTCATTTTTTGGCGGGCGCCTGCTGGAGACGCTCCTCCCAAGAAAAGTGGCCGACGCGTCCCTGAAGGTGCCAGGGCCGAAAGTGGCGCCGACGTCGTCGATCCACTGGGCATGTCGCGGTTGCTGGGTCAGGGCACCAAATGAGCTACGTTCCCCATCCGGCTATGGGCAGCTTGCTCTTACGCTGTGTGTGGAGCGCGAACCCTGGATATGGCGACCGCGCGGGGGCTACAGCAGCGTGGCCCCGTAAACACGGCACATTCTCAGTCCGGTTTACCCGTGGGAAGAGCCGTGTCCGAAATCGGGGGCCGATGTGGGCTCAACACCGCGTGGCACTGGATCCGGCTGGCCCGTGGCTCTGGACGACAGCGACGCGGGCCGGGTGGAGCGTGTGCGTTCAGGCGATAAAGCCGCTTTCGAGACACTCTTCGAACGTCATCGGAGCATGGCCCGTCACGTCGCTGAAGAGCAAACAGACAACTCTGCTGACGTGGACGACGTCGTCGCGGACGCCTTTGCCTCGGTGTTCGAATCGCTGGCTGCCGGCAAGGGCCCGGACACGTGCTTCCGTGCCTACTTGCTCACAACTGTCCGGCGCATCGCCCATAAGGTCAATCGTTCCGGATCGCGGACCCGGCCAACGGATGATCCCTTTGTCTTGGACTCACCGGATGTCCATCATGATCCCGTCATGACCAGGTTCGAGTCCGCTGCTGTGGCCCAGGCATTCAAAGCCCTCCCTGAACGCTGGCGGGCAGTTCTCTGGTATGTGGACATTGAAGGCATGAAACCAGCTGCCGCCTCGAAGATGCTCGGGCTTAGTGCCAACGGTGTCTCATCGCTGGCACTGCGCGCCAGAGAGCGTCTGAGGCAGGTGTACCTCCAGCAACATGTCAGCGAGTCTGTAAGCGCTGATTGCCGCGAGTATTCAAGCCAGCTGGGTGCCTACGCACGCAAAGGACTCCGCAAGCGATCCCGGGAAAGGGTCCGGCTCCACCTTGAGAAGTGCACGCGGTGCACCGCCCGGTTGCTGGATCTCATCGATGTTCAATCGCCTATGCGGCCAGCTCGCTGGTCACAGCCAAAGCCTTCGCTGCGGCCTCGCAAGAGCTCGCCACCCTCGTCATCCACTACACCATCATGACTCAGGGCCGCTTGCTGCGGCCCTGAGGGAGTACCAGCGAACCCCAGGATTCCAGCCCAGGACCCCATAGGCTGGTGGCATGCCTGATTTCGTCCTCCGCCCCTCCGTGGCTACTGACGCTGCATGGATCGCCGAATTGCGCGCCGTGGTGATGCGCCCTGACCTGGAGCGGTTGCAGCGTTACGATCCTGTTAGAGTCCGCGAGCGCTTCCTGAACGGCTTCCAGCCCGAGCACACGTACATCATCCATTCCGACGGTGTGGACGCCGGTGTGATCGCGCTCCGTCCCGAGCCGGACAGCCAGTGGATTGAACATTTCTATGTGGCTCCGGCGCACCAAGGCAAAGGGTTGGGCGGGGCGGTGCTTCGGCACATCATGGAGGCATCAGCGGACGAACGCCCGTTCCGTCTGGACGTGCTGCAAGGAAGCCCGGCCCGCGGCCTTTATGAGCGTCACGGCTTTGAGCTGGAATCCGAGGACCCGATCGATGTCTTCATGGTGGCCCCCGGACACCCCTGACCGCGCTTCCGGAAGTACGGTAATCTCAGCACAAACCTACGCACCATGAGTGCCGGCTTCCGGGGGGAAACAAAATGGGGACATTCCGAGCGCGCGCTCTAAAGCTCGCAACTATTGCAGCTGTGGCCCTGTCGGCCAGTCTGGTGGGTCCAGGGCCAGTCTCCGCGGCGTCCCAGCCGACGCCAGTCATCGACGGCGTTCCTTATGTTGGTGCCGAAATGCGTCGTCAATACAACTATGACTATTTTGGTTGCCGGAACCCTGACGGCAGCGGCGACGCCATTACCCTGGAGTGGTTGCGCGACGGTGTGCCCCTCCCGGAGGAACGGCAAGGGGATACCCTGCGGGTCCTGGCCGAGGACCAGGGCAGCCGCATCTCGATGAGGGTCCACCCGCTCACCCCCGGCGAACCAGGGTGCCCCACCGGCACCCAGTTGAGCGCTGAAACGAAGCCCATCAAAGCCTCCAGCAGGGCCATGGGCTGGACGGGCCGGGGAAACTTCGAACCGCTGGGCCGCACGGCCGATGGCCGGCTCATCCTCTACCCCCGGACTTACACCTATATCAAGGGCGGTTGTGAGGGCGCATGCCCAACGTACCGGGGCGAATGGGACGAACCCGTACAGGTTGGGCAGGGATGGAACATCTTTGACATCGTTTTCTCCCCCGGCGATTTTGACGGCGATGGCTTCAACGATCTCCTGGCCCGGGACTCCGCAGGCCGGCTCTTCCTTTACCCGGGTGACGGTGACGGCGGGTGGCTCGCCAGGGAACAGGTAGGCCAAGGCTGGAACGTCTTTGACTCCATCGTGGGCCCTGGGGACTTCAACGGTGACGGCATGAACGACGTCCTGGCGCGGAATGCAGCCGGAGATCTTTACCTTTATCCCGGCGACGGCAACGGGGGGTGGCTCTCCCCCACCAAGATCGGCCAAGGCTGGCAGGTCATGGACAAGCTCATCACCGCAGGTGACATCAATGGCGACGGACCCGTGGAGATCTACGCCCGTGACAGCAGCGGCCGCCTCTTCCTCTACCCGGCCAATGGCACAGGCGGATGGCAACCGTCTTCCATGATCAGCAGCGGCTGGGGCGTCTTTTCCGAGATCGCCGGCTTGGGAAGTTTCAGCCACTCGAGGTACAACGACCTCGCCGCGATCAACGGCAACGGTGACCTGGTCACCTACTCCTCAGGCGCGTCCACGGCTGTCCTTTGGGGTCCCTACGGACCCGTGGGCAGTGGCTGGAACGTCTTCCGCCAACTTCTCTAGCCTCCGGGGGCTAAAGCGCCTGACCCCACACCGTCAGCTGGAGATTGATGGTGCCGCGGGCAGCGTCCGTGGTGTCCGGCGTGTCATTCTGCTGGATCATTCCGCGCCGCTGGAACGTAGAACTACGGAATTCCGGGGTCCCAGCCAAGCGGCGCAGGAATGATCCAGCAAAATTAATCAGCCGAGTCATCAGACCTGTACCGGGTCTTCGGACCGCACCGGCGTCTCGAGCCCCAGGTTTTCCCGCAGGGTAGTCCCACGGTATTCCGTCGGGTAGACGCCGCGTTCCTGGAGTTCGGGCACCAGGTGGTTCACGATGTCGTCCAGACCTGTGGGGATGAGCCACGGTGAAATGTTGAACCCGTCCACGGCCCCAACCCGTGCATATTCGGCGAGGTGGTCCGCCACCGCGGTGTAGGAGCCGGTGAAGGTGGCATCGATGCGCGCAGTCTTCGAGGTGACAAACTGGCGGATGGAGAAGCCCTTGTCCTTTGCCTCAGCCCGCCACTGATCGGCAAGTTGCCTTGCCTTGGCACCATGGAAGCCGCTGCCACGGGTCTCCGAGGTTTCCTCCACCACGGGGTCGATCTCCGGCAAGGGACCATCCGGGTCATAGGAAGAAAGCTCCCGGCCCCAGAACTGCTCCAGGTACGCGATGGCCTGCTGCGGTCCGATCTGCAGGCTACGGACCCAAGCCTTCTTTTCCTGGGCTTCCTGGTCAGTGGCTGCCAGGATGAACTCGCTGGCCGGCATGATCTGGACGGCATTGGCTCCGCGGCCCGCAGCCACGGACCGTGCCACGATGTCGCGGCGGAACTCCACGGCGTTATCGAATTTGGGGTGGGCGGAGAAGATCACGTCTGCCTGCCGGGCTGCGAAGTCGCGGCCTTCCGGGGAGTCGCCGGCCTGGAAGAGCACAGGACGGTACTGGGCGCTTCGCGGCAAACGCGGAGTGACGTCCACGGTGTAGTGCTGGCCTTCGTGCACCACACGGCGGGCCGGGCCGGACGGAGTCTCCCAGGAGTCCCAGATGCGCTTGGCGGTTTCCACGAACGCCTCGGCGTGCTTGTAGCGGTCAGCGTGGTCCAGATAGCCACCACGGCGGAAGTTGGCTCCCGTCCAGGCGTTATCCGTGGTCACCACGTTCCACGCAGCGCGTCCACCAGAAATCAGGTCCAGGGAAGACAAGCGGTGCGCGAGGTCTGCGGGATCGTTGTAGGTGGTGTTCTGCGTGGCCACCAGGCCGATGTTGGTGGTCACGGCGGCGAGTGCGGCAAGCATGGTCTGAGCGTCGGGCCTACCCACAACGTCCAAGGCATGCGGGCGTCCGAGGTGTTCACGGAGGCGCAGCCCTTCGCCCAGGAAGAAGGCCGCGAACTTTCCGCGCTCGGCAGTCTGGACGATGTGCCGGAACGACTCGAAGTCCGTCTGTGAGCCTGATTCCTGGGCTTTCCAGATGGTCCCGGAGTTCACTCCTTGGAAGAAGATGCCGAACTGGATCTGGCCGCTCGGCTGGAAAATAGCACGGTTGTGCTGTGTCATGGGGTCCCCTTAATTTCCGGCAGCAGCACTGGCCGCGGCAGTCGTCGAATAGCGGCTTTCCGGGCGCTCCAGCCCGAGCACGTCGCGGAACGTGCCGTCCTGGATCGGCGCACGCAGCGAACCGCGGCGCCTCAGCTCCGGGAGGACAAGCCGTGACAGTTCGTCGAGCTCAATTTCCACAACGGCTGGGTGGAGACGGACGCCGTCGGCCTCTTGAAGGAGTGAGGCCAGAAGGTCGGTGAGACCGGCCGCCGAGCCAACATATCCCGCACGGTCGCCTTGGAAGGCCACTGAACGTGAGGCCGCAGCCTGCCCACGCGCGTCCAGGACGACGTCGAGCTCCGCAACAATCGCCACGGAGGCACCGAGTCGCGCGCGCACGTCACGAACCTCCCCGGCAAGCAGCTCCGGAGTCGGCGCGCTGACCAGGACGGCGTCCACGGCATCGGCAGGAACCAGGCCCTCGCCCACCAGCGACGCCGGGGCCAACACCGGCAGCTGGCCCTGGAGCGGCCGCGGAATGATGGACGGGCCTTTCACCGAATAGCCGGCCCCGGAAAAGTCCGCCGGGGTTTCAAAGTCTGCGTAGTGCAGCTTGTCGACGTCGATGTAGCGGCCGGTGGCGACATCGCGGATCACGGCGTCGTCCTCCCAGGAATCCCACAGCCGGCGTCCAACCTCGATGGACGCGGCAGCCTCCTGCGCCAGCGCGTCACCTTCAACGAAGGAACGTCCGACGGCGGCGGCAGCCTCGGGTGCCACCGCTGCGGTAGCGATCCACCCGGCACGCCCGCCGGACACGTAGTCCAGACTCGCCAGCTGCGTGGAGATGTGGAAGGGCTCCGTATATACGGTGTCCACCTCCGGCACGACGGCGATGGTCCGGGTTAGGGGGCCTGCGAAGGCGGCGCGCTGCAGGGCGTTGGCCCGGCCCGCTTCCGGCGCGTCCTTGAAGGTTGCCACGTGGAAACCAGCGGACTCGGCGGAGAGGACAGCGCGGGCAAGGTCCTCATACCCGGCGCCATCGAGTTCAATGGCCAGGAACCCGGCCTTGGCTACAGTGCTCACTTCTGGTCCTGACGTTCGTAGGGGGTCTTTTCGCCGGCCTCGATGGCCACCGGAAGCCGGTTTTCGGCGGGCGGCAGCGGGCAGGTCGCGAGGTCGGTGTACGCGCAGGGCAGGTTCACTGCCCGGTTGAAGTCGAGTTGCACGGAGCCATCTTCGGCGGGCACCACGGACAGCGAACGGTTGGCCGCGTAGGTGGTCTTGCCCGAGGTCTGGTCGGTGAACAGCACGGAGAGCGAGCCCGGCGCGTGCCCGTTGAACGCGGTCAGCACCAGCTCCTCGCCTGCGAGCTTGAACCGGATCTCGCCCGGGGCTTCGTAAACGTGCTGGATGCCTTCAACGGCGGCACCCACCGTGGTGGGGCGCGGCGCCTCGAAGGGGACGAACGTCCCTCCAACGGCAAAGGCAGCGTTGGGCGTGTAGGCCGGCGTACCTTGATACTCCTGCAAGAGGGCATTCGATGGGTTCCGCGGCCGCACGATGTATTCGCCGCCGCGCTTGGCAACTTCGATCACAGTGTCGCCGGACACCAGGTTGATCCCGCCGCGTTCCGCGATCGGCCCCAGCACAACCGGCACTCCGACGCTCAGTTCCACTCCGTCCTGCTGCAGGCTTTCGCCGGGCTCCAGGACAACACGTACGACGTCGTCCTCCGCGCTCCAGGTGCCCGGCGCGCCTTCCAGCCGGGTTGCTTCGCTGCTGAGCCAGTGCAGGTGGGTGACGGCGAGGAAGCCATGCGGGTGGGCACGGTGGCGCTCATGCGCGGCATGCCACTCCCGCCATTCTTCGTCAAAGGATTCGAGTGCTGTTTCAGTGTGCGTAGACATGTGCGGTGTCGCTCCTGTTCAAGGCGTGGTCTGCGGTGACTGCTGCTGCTGCGTCCGGCTCGGTGGCACCGGCGGATTCGGGGCGGCCCGCAAAAGGATCCCCGGCTTCCCACAGCGTGGTGGGCGCCGAGGCCCGTACGGCCGGGATGACCTCCAGCGCGAAGCGTTCCAGGATCTCGAGCTGCTGCTCGAAGGGCAGAGTGGTGGGCAAGGAGATCGACTGGAGATCGTGGTTGTACAGCGAGTGGTAGCTGAGGATCTTGTCGATCACCTGCTCAGGGCTGCCTACCAGGGCCGGGCCCTCGGCTACGGCGTGCTGGATGTCCCGGAATGGCGAGTTGTTGCCGGGGACGTTGCGGTTGGCCGTCAGACCTTCATAGACCGGACCGTACTGGCGGATGGCTTCCTGAGTGGTGTCCGCGATGAACACCCCACCGGCCCCGCTGCCCGAGCCCAGGTACTGGTGACGCGGATCATGCCCATGACGCTCGTATTCTTCGCGGTAGTGGTCGATCAGGACCTTGTAGTTTTCACGCGGCTGGATGGCGTTGGCCGTGAACAGCGGATCACCCCACTTGGCGGCGAGCGCAGCGGACGTCAGGGTTGTAGCCGAGCCGTGCCAAATCCGCGGCGACCCCGCGAAGGGGCGCGGCGTCGTCGTGGTCGGTTCGGTGAGCGCGGGCCGGAAGCGACCGGACCAAGTGACGCTTTCCTTGCGCCACAACGTCCGCAGCAGTGCGTACTTTTCCGCGAGCAGATCCCATTGGTCATCCAGGGACAGGCCAAAAAGCGGGTACTGCAGGACTTCGTTGCCCTTGCCGATCACCAGTTCCAAGCGGCCACGGCTCAGTTGGTCGATGGTGGCGTAATCCTCGGCCACCCGCACCGGGTCCAGGACGGAGAGCACGGTGACGCCGGTCTGCAGGCGGATGCGGTGGGTGACGGCGGCAATCGCGGCAAGGACCGTCGTGGGCGATGACGAGACGAACTCGCCTGCGTGACGCTCGCCCACGGAGAAACTGTCCAAGCCGAGTTCCTCGGACCTCTTTGCTGTCTCCACTACCTGGTTCAGCCGGTCAGCGGTGGAGACGATCTCCCCCGTGACCGGGTTCTTCAGGTGCGGGATGATATCCAGGACCTGGAACTTCATTTGCCTGCTCCGAAGGTGGCCTCGGTGACGGTCTTGGACTCCGGGATGGCTTCCTCGGAAAGACCCCAGCGTTCCAGGACCTTGCCGTAGGAGCCGTCCTTGATGGTGGAGTTCAAGGCATCGGTGATGGCCGGGGCCAGTCCGTTGCCCTTGAGGGTGGTGGCGGCCACCAGGGTCTCGGCCGGCCAGCCGGCGTTAACCTTGCCCACTACCTTCAGGTCATCGCGGGTGTTCTCCCGGTACGTGACCGATGGGTACGGTGCCAGGTTCAGGTCAGTGCGGCCTGAGGAGAGAGCCAGAATGGTATCGGCGTCCGAGGAGTAGTACTGCAGCGTGGCCGGTGCTTTGCCCTTGTCCTCAAGCTCCTTGTTCCAGGCCAGCAGGATCTTCTCCTGGTTGGTGCCGGAACCTACGGAGATCTTCAGACCGGAAATGTCGTCCGAGCCCTTGATGTCGTAACTGGCGCTCTTCTTCGCTTCGAAACCCATGTACGCAGCACGGTAGGTGGAGAAATCGAACAGCTTCACACGCGCTGCGTTGATGCCCACGTTGGAGAACACTGCCTCAAAGTCGCCGGACTGGGTCTTCAGCGGCCAGTTCTCCCAGGACGTTACCTGCAGGTCCAGTTCCAATCCGAGCTTGTCGGCCACGAGCTGGGCGATGTCCACCTCAACGCCAATTGGTGTCTTGTCATCCGTGGCGTGGAAGGACAGCGGAATGGAACCTGCAGTGGTGGCGACGGTGAGCTTGCCGTCCTTGGCAATGGCCGCAGGAACGGCCCCCGCTGCGGCAGCGTCTTTCTCCCCACGGATCCGGTTCTGGTCAACAGAGGTGTTGTAGACGACGCCGTTCTTGGCGGCCTCAGACTCCGGCTTGGCGGCCGACGCCCCGGGATCGGAGCACCCGGCCAACGCAGGAAGCACGACGGCGGGGAGTACAGCGAGTGCCAGGAACCTGGTTTTGGTCTTGCGAAGCATGGAGGGTGTCCTAGATGTTGAAAGCTGGTTCGATGACTTTGGAGAAGAAGCTGCGGGTGCGTTCCTCGCGTGGGTTGGCGAAGATGTCCTGCGGTGTGCCGGCCTCGACAATCTGGCCTTGGTCCATAAAGACCACGGTGTCCGCGACGTCCCGGGCAAAGCCCATCTCGTGGGTCACAATGATCAGCGTTGTGCCGGACTTTGCGAGTTCCCGGATGACGTCCAGTACCTCGTTGACGAGTTCCGGGTCAAGTGCGGACGTGGGCTCGTCGAAGAGCAGAATTTTGGGATCAAGCGCCAGTGCACGGGCAATCGCAACGCGCTGCTGCTGACCGCCGGAGAGCTGGCGTGGGTAGGCGTCGGCACGGTCCTTCAGGCCCACACGGTCCAGGAGCTCCAGTCCACGCTTCCGGGCTTCGGCTTTGGATCGCTTCTGCGCCACGATCGGCGCCTCGATGACATTCTCCAGGGCGGTGAGGTGCGGGAAGAGGTTGAAGCTCTGGAACACCATGCCGATGTGGGTACGCTGCTTGAGGATGTCTTTCTCGCGCAGTTCGTGGAGCTTGTTTCCGCGGACCTCGTAGCCCACCAGTTCGCCATCGATGGTGATATAACCACCGTCCACCTTTTCCAGGTGGTTAATGGTGCGCAGCAGGGTGGACTTACCAGAGCCGGAAGGGCCCACGATCACAGCCACTCCGCCTGGCTGGACGGACAAGGACACACCCTTGAGGACCTCCGTGACGCCGAAGGACTTCCGGACGTTGCTGATGTCCACCTGTCCACGGGTGGCAGGGGCCACTGGAGTCGAGGTAACCGAGGCGGCGGTCTGGTTTTCAGCGTCAGCCTGTGCCGTCGTCGTGGATTCTTTGCGTGCAGCGATGATGCTCATCGGGCGTCCTTCGTGGGAGAGGCAGCAACATGGGTGGCGAAGAACTTGCGGGCCTTCTGCAAGGGCGTGAGCGGCAGCGTGCGCAGGGCACCCTTGGAGAAGTGGCGTTCTATGTAGTACTGGAAGACGCTCAGCACGGAGGTGATCACCACGTACCAGAGCGTGGCAACGAGCAGCAGCGGCAGTACCTGCTGGGTCCGGTTGTAGATGACCTGGACCGTATAGAAGAGCTCGGAGTAGGCCAGGACGTAAACAATCGACGTTCCCTTGACCAGGCCAATGATCTCGTTGAAGGCGTTGGGCAGGATGGCGCGCATGGCTTGCGGCAGCACAATCCTGGTGGAGCGCTTCCACGCCGGGATGCCCAAGGCGGAGGCCGCTTCAAGCTGGCCTTGGTCCACGGAGAGAATGCCACCACGGATGATCTCCGCAGAGTAGGCCGCCTGGTTCAGGGTGAGGCCCAGGACTGCTGCGGCGAACTGGCTGATGAGCGTGGTGGTCTGTGCTTCGAAGAAGCGGACGTCCGTAAAGGGGATTCCCAGGCTGATCTTCTCGTACAGGTAGCCCAGGTTGTACCAAAGCAGGAGCTGGACCAGCAGCGGAGTGGAGCGGAAGATCCAGGAGAACGTCCAGGACACCGAGACCAGCAGCGGTGAAGCGGACAGCCGCATGAGCGCGAGGATGAAACCGAGCACGAATCCCAGCACACCGGAAATGGCAGTGAGTTTAAGGGTCTCGATGAGCCCGTTGACCACCGACTGTGCTGTGAACCATTCGGCCACCACACCCCACTCCCAGCGCGGGTTGGTCACCAGGGACCATGCGATGGCAGCGACGCCGGCAGCAACCAGTACGGTCCCCACCCATCGCCACGGGTGGCGGGCCGGGACCAGCTTGTACTCGGAGTAGTCCGGGGTGGGCGGTGCAGTGTCCGCCGTGGCAGGCGGTGCGATTGCACTCATGCGCCACCTCATTTCAGTTCGGTTGTTGTCTATCGGATGGCTGCCAATCTATGGGCGTGCCAAACCCGCCAGCAAGGCAGCAATTTGCACTTCTTCACCCGGCTTAGCAGGACTTCTCAGGGCTACGCACGGCGTCACAATTGCGTTCATCAAGCGTCAAATGAGTCGTGGTTTTGCGGGTCTTGACGTTCCGTGACGCGTGGTGAACGGCGGTTACCCGCTCCTCGACCCGCCCGCCCGGACGTCCCTAGATTGGACTGCACCAACCACTGTTTTTCAGGAGATCCCATGCCGTCACGAGTACCCGCCCTCGCCTTCATCGGCGGCGGCCCGCGCACGGCCGGCGTCCTCGAACGGCTGGCCGCGAACCGCGCTGACCTGTTTGACGGTCCGCTGCACATCCACGTCATCGAGCCGCACCAGCCAGGGTCCGGGAGGATCTGGCGCTATGACCAGGACCCCGGCCTGCTGCTCAACTCAACGGCCGCTGACGTCACCATGTTCACCGACGACTCCGTGGCCTGCGATGGCCCCACGGTGGACGGCCCGGGTCTTTCAACATGGGCAGCGGGCGTGCTGGATGGCACCATCAGGGACGTTCCTGCGCTGGAACCGCACCTGCTCGCACAACTGCGCTCCCTGACTCCGGCGTCCTTTCCCACCCGGCAACTCCAAAGCAAGTACCTCGAGTGGTTTTTCGGCCGGGCTGTTGCCGCGCTCGGCCCCCAGGTCACGGTGACGGTGCACCGTGACACGGCCATCGGCGTCACAGCCGCTGCCGCTTGCGGGCACGACGCCGGTACGCACCGCGTTCGGTTGGCCTCCGGCGCCGAGGTGGTTGCCGACGTCGTGGTGTACGCCCTGGGCCACACCGACTCGCAGCCGGACCCGGAATCCGTACGTCTCAGTGACTTCGCCGCCAAACACGGTGGGTTCCATGCGCCGCCGTCGTACACCACGGACGTGGACTACTCGGGCGTGAAAGCCGGCCAGGACGTGATCGTCGCCGGCATGGGCCTGGCATTCGTGGACCTGTTGGTGTTGCTGTTCGAGGGTCGCGGTGGCCGCTTCGAGGAACGGCCCGACGGCGAACTGGACTATGTCCCCTCCGGCGCCGAACCCACGGTCTGGGCAGGGTCACGACGCGGTGTGCCGTACCACTCCAAGATCTCCTCCACTTTGCGCGGCGAGCCGGTTGCCCGCCCGCGGTACTTTACCGCCGAGGCTGTGGAGGCGTTGCTGGCCGAGCACCAGGAACTCGATTTCCGTACCCAGCTCTGGCCGCTCATCGCCAAGGACGCAGGCTACGCGTACTACCGTGAGCTGTTCACGGGTTACCCGGAACGCGTCCTGGGAACGTGGACCAGCTTCGAGGCCCACTTCGACGCCGTTGATTGGTACAGCTCCGCCCGGGAAGACCTGGTCAACTTCGCCGTGCCCAATCCCGCACTGCGCCTGGACCTGGAGAAACTGGACCACCCGTTGAGCGGCTGCGCCTTTGCGGACCACCACACCGTCCAGCGCTCAGTGGCCGCCTACATCCAGAACGACCTCACCCTCCGCACCAGCCCGGACCACTCCCAGACCCTGGCCCTCTTCACTGCGCTGTTATTCGTTTATATGGACTTGGGCCGGCTGGTTCCCCAGGAACGGCTCAACGCCCGCTCCCAGCAGACCATCCACGGCTGGTGGCACGGTTTCTTCAGCTTTGTGGACTCCGGTCCGCCGTCTCACCGCCTCCGCGAGATGCTCGCGCTGCACCGGGCAGGTCTCCTGAAGTTCCTGGGTCCTGGCATGTGGGTGCGTGCCGATGATTCCGTAGGCCGGTTCGTGGCCGGTTCGTTCCAGTCGCCCGTGGTGGTTGACGCGTCCGCCTACATCGAGGCCCGGCTGCCTTCAGCTTCGGTTGAACGCTCCGCAAACCCCGCCCTGGCTGACCTGCACGACGCCGGATGGGGCACCGAACAGAGGCTGCTCACCTCCGAAGGCGCGCACTCCACCGGGAAACTCCTGGTCTCCGGGAATCACCAGGTATTGTCCCCTGTTGGTACTCCACAGAACGGATTGTTTGCGGTGGGCCCGTGGACGTCCGGTTGGGGTGCGGGGGCCTTTGCCCGGCCCAACACCAATGCAGCACCGTTCCGGGAGAACGACGCCCTGGCGCGCCGGATCCTGGAAACCCTGACCACTACCCGCGAACTTACCGGCGCCCTGCGAAAGGCCTGACATGACAACAACGCCAACCCTGCCGACGTCGGGCCTTACCGTCCTCAGCCTGCCCATGCGCGATCCCCGCGTTCGTCCGCTCCTGGACGAGCTCGCGGTCGAATACAACACCCGCTACGGGGACCTGTTCAGCAGCGAAGGGGCCGCGGAGGAACTGAACCGCTACCCCGCCGAAGAATTCGCTGCCCCGCATGGAGCGTTGATCATCATTCAGGAAAACGGCGAATCCGTGGCCGGCGGGGCCTTCCGCCGTTACGCCGAGCACACAGCAGAGCTCAAGCGGATCTGGACACACTCAGCCCATCGGCGTCGTGGACTGGCACGCCTGGTCCTGACGGAACTTGAAAACGAAGCGCGCCGCCGCGGCTACCGGAAGCTCTACCTGACCACCGGTCCGCGCCAGCCGGAGGCCAAGAACCTGTATTTGGCCACAGGGTACAAAGCGCTGTTCGACCTCGCCGCGGACCCCGAGGAAATCAAGCATTTGGCGTTCAGCAAGGATCTTGCCGTGCACAGCTAAGCTATGCGCATGGCTAACAAAACCACTGCCGAAAAGCTCGCTACCATCCAGCAGGGGTACACCCTGGAAGGTGCCACCATTGAACTCGGCGCCGCGATCGTAGACGGCGGGATCCACAAGGAAGCGCAGGTCCGGCTTCCGCTCGCCATGATGAACCGGCACGGGCTGGTGGCCGGAGCCACGGGTACCGGCAAGACGGTCACGCTGCACATGATTGCCGAGCAGCTTTCGACGGCGGGTGTTCCGGTTTTCCTCGCGGACATCAAGGGTGATCTGTCAGGGCTGGCCACCCCGGCCACCGGCAGTGAGAAACTCACGGCGCGCACGTCGGCGCTGGGGCAGGACTGGTCTGCGAAGAATTTTCCGGTTGAGTTCCTCTCGCTCGGTGGGGATGGCAACGGCATCCCGGTCCGCGCCACCATTACCTCGTTTGGGCCCATCCTGCTGTCCCGCATCATGGACCTCAACGACACCCAGGAATCCAGCCTCCAGCTGATCTTCCATTTCGCGGACCAGAACAACCTTGAGCTTATTGATCTTAAGGATTTGAGGGCTGTCATCCAGTTCCTCACCTCGGACGAAGGCAAGGCCGAACTCGCCAACCTCGGCGGGTTGTCCAAGGCCACGGCCGGCGTGATCCTCCGTGAACTGGTGACCCTTGAGGCCCAAGGGATGGAGAAGTTCTTCGGGGAACCCGAGTTCGATACCGCCGAGCTCCTCCGTACAGCCCCGGATGGCCGCGGTGTGATCAGCTGCCTTGAACTCCCCACGCTGCAGACCAAGCCCCTGTTGTTCTCCACGTTCCTGATGTGGCTGTTGGCGGACCTGTTCGAGGACCTCCCGGAAGCCGGCGACCTGGACAAGCCCAAGCTGGTCTTCTTCCTGGACGAGGCACACCTGCTCTTCAACGGCGCTTCCAAGGCCTTCCTCGGAGCCATCACCACAACGGTCCGGCTCATCCGTTCCAAGGGCGTGGGTATTTTCTTTGTCACCCAGACTCCCAAGGACGTTCCCGCCGACGTCCTCGGCCAGCTGGCCAACCGTGTGCAGCATGCCCTGCGCGCCTTCACCCCCGAGGACGCCAAAGCACTTAAGGCAACGGTGTCCACCTTCCCGGTGAGCGATTACGACCTCGAAGAGACGCTCACCACTGCCGGGATCGGTGAAGCCGTCATCACGGTCATGAATGAGAAAGGTGCTCCCACTCCCGTGGCCCTCACCCGGCTCCGGGCGCCCGAATCCGTCATGGGCCCCAGCACCGATGACCTGATCCGGAGCACCGTGGCCGCGTCCTCCCTGCTGGCCAAATACGGCACGGCAGTGGACAACGTCTCCGCCTACGAGAAACTGAATGGCCAGGCCGCTGCCCCCACGGGCGAAGCCGCGCCGGGGATGCCGCCGGCGCCCGCCTCTTCGCCGGGATCTTCCTCCGGCTCCTCGTCAGGCTCTTCCCAGGCAGACATCGATGCCGAAGCCCGCCGGATCGAGGAAGAAATCCTCGGAAGGCCCAGCTCGCGGCCCGCATCGATCCCGGAGTCTTACCCGGCTCCTCCGGCCCCGGCTCCTGCCCCGGCCCCGCAGCAGGACGGCATGTTCGGTGACATCGCCGGTGCCCTCGGTGGAGCGCTGGGCGGCGGACTCAAGAGCATGGTCCGATCCATGGGAACGCAGCTTGGGCGCGACCTCATGCGCGGAGTCTTCGGCACATCATCACGGCGCCGCCGTTAGTCCTGTTTCTCTGCAGAAACCACGACGCCGGGTGGTGGCACCGCGTGCTGCCACCCGCCGTCGGGCCTTCTCCAAACGGTGGATATAAGTCAGTCCGGGGTCTTCCTGCACAGTGATTGCTGCCGCGGCAGGTAACGTAAAGGGCGTGCAGTTGAGTCAAGCGTTCGTCAAGACCGCAGCCGGATGGCTGCTCGGTCTGATGCTTGCTGCCGCCGGGGCGATCGTCTGCATCAACTTGGTGAGCTCCTCGGTGGCCAGTCCCCAGCAGCCCGTCAAGGAGTATTTGGAAGCCCTGCAGAAGGGTGAAGGCGAGGAAGCGTTGGGGCTCCTCCGCGCCAAAGTACCCAGTTCCAACGCGGCCATGCTCGATGGAACAGCCCTCCAAACCGCCGCCTCCAAAATGTCCGACGTCAAGGTGGGAAACCCCGAAGCACGCGGCAGCAACCGGATGGCCGTGCCGGTGGACTACACGCTGGACGGCAGTAAGCTCCACACCGAGTTCCTGATGGAGCGCACCGGGACCCAATGGCTGTTCTTCGCGAAATGGGCGTTCGTGCCCACCACGCTGCCCACCATCGAGGTCACTGTGGTCAACGCCAGCGAGGCCACGCTCAACGGTGTGCCCGTGAACATGCCCAACGGCCGTAACACCTTCGCCGTGTTCTTCCCCGGCAAGTATGAAGCGAGCCTCAACGGCACCTACTTCGAGGCCCCCGCGACGTCTGCCTTGGTGACCACGCGCGACGCCGGCCAGGCGCCCCTCAACCTGCAGACGCGCTCCACGAAATCCATGAACGAGGCCGTCGCTGGAAAGGTCCGGGAATTCCTGGACACGTGTGCCGCCCAAGCCACCGAGCAGCAGCGACTCCAGCCGGATTGCCCGTTCTACCATGTCAGCAACGCCCGGGTTGTGGACGGAACCATCAAATGGGAAATCACGGAGTACCCCAAAATCACCATCGAGCCCTTCAGCGGCAAATGGGTAGTGGCACCCCTGAACGGCAAGGCCCGCCTGACCGCCCGCGAGATCAACCTCTTCAGCGGCCTGGGCAACGACCTCAGCGTGGAGCATGACTTCAGCTTCACTACTCAGCTGGACGTTGGCGAAGACACGGTCACCGTCACTCCCCTGCTGACCTTCTGACTTTTTCTTCCCCGCCCCGTGGCCCAACCGTGTCACGCCCCGCAACTTTCTGGCCCGATTCCCACCCGAGTTCCTTGGATTCCTGGGGATGGACCTCTCTAGAGCCGGCAAAACCTTGCTCAGCGTGACGGTGTCTTGAGCGGTTTCCCCGGGCCAGCACCGCCAAGACCTCCTGAACCATCTCCTCAGGGTTGTGGACTACGTCGGCGTAGTAGTAGCGGAGCACTGTGTAGCCCTTCACAGCTGAGACATTCCCTCGGCGATGGTCCCTTTTAACCTGAGCCCAGTCAGAGTGGTGACGACCATCAAGCTCCACTAGCAACCAGCCCTCCAGAATTAGATCCACGTAGCCCACACCCTCCAGATAGAACTGTGTTTGCACGCTGATCCCCGCCAGCCGGAAGTGCGTTCTGGCCAACGTCTCCAACAGCGATTCCGCTCCGCGGTCCACCCACCCGAGGACAGCCCGGGCTTTGCCGTTCCTTTTGCCCTCCAGACGCCTCAGCAGGAAGTCCACTGTCATGTCACCCCTGCCCACGGCGCATTCCACCATCACCAAGGCCTCCGTCCACGGCCGGCAGCGCAAAGCATGTATCAGCACATCGGCCAGGGACGCGACCGGGCGGTATGGGTGGGCAGGCAACAGCAACCCTCGGTGCTGAATTGCTGCGACTCCGGCATCGCCACGGGCCTGGTACACATGCACGGAATCGCTGCTCGCCAGTACCCAGAGGTTGTAGAAACCGGCAGCACTAATGCACGTGAGCAGCTGACGGTTAGTAACCAACCCGACGTGGGCGGCATCAGCCGAGGCTAAGGCATACACTCCCCGCGCGGGCTGGAGCACTCCTCCACGGCTGGCACGTCTCAACGCTGCGTCGGTGACGCCGAGCCTGGTCATGGCCGGCCGTCTAGCCGCGCCCCCTAGACGTCGCAAGGCTTCCTCGGCTTCCATCCCCTCAGCCTGCCGTTCCAGGCAAAGAGCCAGCACTGCCCACGTGGGCTATGTGGATAATCCGCGGCTCAGGAACGGCCAACGTGGAACTGCTGCCGCGGCATGAAAAGGCCCGGGCCACCCCTGAGGAGGGCAAACCCGGGCCTTTCCAGTCGCTAAGGCTTAGTCCATGCCGCGGAGGTCCAGTACCAGCTCCGATTCGCCGTCGGCCTGCAGGACTACGGGAATGCCCCAGTCCTGCTGGTACAGGTGGCAGGCTGCGTGATCCGGAATTTCGCCGTCCTCGGTTTCGGGACCATCGCAGGCGGCCGCGCGGGCCGTGATGTGAAGGATGCCCTCGGGAACATCTGCGGACAGCTCAAGGGTGCGCAGCAAGCCCACCGAGGTTCCGCCTCCCGAGACCAGCAGTTCCGGCGGTGTGGAGGAGATCTTCAGCTGTGTGGGGTCGCCCCAACGGTCGTCCAGTTTTTGGCCGGTGGGGGCTTTGAACCGGACTGCGAGCTGCAGGTTTCCCGGGGTCACCGGGCTCTTGGGACGGTGTGTCTGGGAGGCACCTTCGTCCACCTGCTGGGCTTCCTTGGGGATGGGAACCAGAACCAGCTGGTGCTTGTTCGACTCCACCACTACCAGCAGGGGCTCGCTGCCTTCCACCTGGACCACCACCACGTCACTTGGCTCAGCGAGGCCCCTCGCCAACGTGGACACGGACTTGGTGGCGGGGTCATACCTGCGAACGGCACCGTTGTACGTATCGGCGATTGCCACCGAGCCGTCGGGAAGCACTGTGACGCCCAAGGGGTGCTGGAGACGCGCTTCAGTGGCATCGCCGTCGCGGAAGCCGAAGTCGAACAGGCCCTTGCCTACAGCGGTTTCCACGGTCACCCCGGAATCGCTGACCACCAGGCGGCGCAGGGATGAAGTCTCCGAGTCAGCAACCCAGATGTTGTGGTCGGCGTCGATGGCCAGGCCGGACGACTGCGCGAACCAGGATTCCTCGGCCTTGCCATCCAACAGGCCCTCAAGTCCGGAACCAGCCAGGATGGAAACCTGGTTGCTCAAGGGATCAAAGGCGAAGATCTGGTGGGTTCCTGCCATGGCGATAACAACGCGCTGCAGCTTCTCGCTCCACACCACGTCCCACGGCGAGGACAGGGAGACCCCTGTGCCCAGACCCAGCGCCCCAACATCGATGGCGTCGGCAGCGAAGTCGGCCTGGCCGCCGTCGTGATGTTCAGACCACGTGCCGGCGCCGGTGTCCGTCACCCGGGCGGGACCGGCGTCGAGCAGGCGCTGTACACCGTTGCCCGCTACCGTTTGCACGTAGCCGGAGCTCAGCGTCACACCGCGCAAGCGGTGGTTGACGGTGTCTGCCACCACGGCGTCGTAGCCCAGCTTCCAAGCAAGCTCGGAGGGGAGCAGAGCGACGCCCTGCGGCTCGTTGAACTGCGCGATTTCCGCCTGTCCGTCCAGGTACCCCTTGGTGCCCGAGCCAATGACTCGCTCCACGGTCTCCAGATCGGGCCGGAGTTCCACCAGCCGGTGGTGTCCCGAGTCCACTACGAGGTAGTTGCCGTTGGCCAGCTGAGTGGCCTTTCCGGGGAAACGCAAAGTGCCCGACGTCGGTACCGGAGCCACGTACGGGCCGTTGCCGCGGTGGAGGGTTCCCTTGGCTTCGTGCTCGGCCACGAGTTCCTCGAGCAGAACGGCCAGGCCATCTGCGTGGCCCTCGCCCGAAAGGTGCGCCACGATGTAGCCCTCGGGGTCAATGACCACCAGGGTTGGCCATGCGCGGGCTGTGTAGGCCTTCCACGTTGCCAGTTCGGGATCATCCAGAACGGGGTGGTGGATTTCGTAGCGTTCAACGGCAGATGCCAGTGCGACGGGATCCGCTTCATGTTCAAACTTGGGCGAGTGCACCCCAACGGTCACCAGGACGTCCGAGTACTTTTCCTCGAGCGGGCGCAGTTCATCCAGGACGTGCAGGCAGTTGATGCAGCAGAAGGTCCAGAAGTCCAGCAGCACGATCTTTCCCCGGAGGGATTCCAGGTCCAGTGACTTGCCGCCCGTGTTGAGCCAGCCGCGGCCCTCCAGTTCGGAGGCCCGGACCCGGAGTTGGGTGCGTACGGTTTCGCTCATCAGCGTCCTTCCAGCTTGGTGTTTGGTTCAGTCTGCCCGGCAGGGCCTGTGGTGGGGCGTTCGGCCGGGGCCGTCCTGGATGGTTGGGCAGTGCGGCTTGCCAGCTTGGCATCGCGGTCAGCGAGCCGGGCAAACATATCGTTGTAAGCACTGAGATCGGCGTCGTTATTCCTGTCCGCTGCACGATCCACCCTGCGGGTCTCCCGTTCGTCCGAGCGGGACCACATCACTGCCACTCCGATTGCCACCAGCAATGTAGGCACTTCGCCGATGCCCCACGCCACGGCGCCGCCAAGTTGCTGGTCTCCAATGGCCGACGGACCCCATGCCCGGCCCAGGTTGCCGAAGTAATCTGCAGCCAGCAGCCCGGTGCCACCCATGATGGCCACGCCGAAGAAGGCATGGAAGCCCATGGTGGCCAGCAGGAGGAGCAGGCGCATTGGGTACGGAGCGCGGCGTGGCAGGGGGTCGCTTCCGATCATGCTCAGCACGAAGATGTAACCGGTCAACAGGAAGTGCACGTTCATGAGCTCATGGCCCACGTGCTCACGCATCGCCAGGCCGAAGAGGTCCGAGTAGTAGAACAGGACGATGGACCCTGCGAAGTTTGCCGCAGCGAACAACGGGTGCGTCACGATCTGCGAGAACTTTGAGTGCACAAACAGCAGCAACCATTCGCGCAGTCCCCGTGAGCCGTGGGCGCCTTCGCCCCTGGCCGGGAGGGCACGCAGGGCAAGGGTTACCGGTGCGCCGAGGACCAGGAAGATCGGAGCCACCATGGTGAGTGCCATGTGGTCCACCATGTGCGCAGAGAACAAAACACGGCCGTAGACAGCCGGCGGTCCCGAGGTGATGTAGGTGAGCACCACCAGGCCGATCATCCAGTTCACTGACCGGAACCAGGACCATTTGTCGCCACGCTTGCGGACCTTGACGATGCCCATGATGTAGGTGACCGCACCGAACAGCGCGACCCCCACCCAGAGCCAGTCAAAACGCCACTCGGTCAGCCAGCGTTCCGGAGTGAGTTCAGGAGGGAGCTCGTAGCCGGAGAGAATGAACGACGGCGACGCATCAGGTGCATAGGTGGTGGGCTGCGGCGGTGCCGAGCGTCCCAGCGCTACGGCGAGTCCCGACGTCGCGCCCATCACCAGCAGCTCCACCAAAATCAGCTGCCACAACACGCGGCGGGCAGACATGGAACCGTTCTTGCCGAGCTGCGGAATGACCCACTGGCGGTGCATGAAGCCGATTCCACCCAGCACCAGCGTGGCGAGTGCCTTGGCGACGATGAGTTGGCCGTATGACGAGCCGAACAAGTCTGCGGGGTTGGTGACGCGGATGGCCGCGTTGATGACGCCCGAGGCGAACACCAGGACGAAAGCGAAGCCTGCCAGCGAGGAGAAGCGCTGGAGGGTTTGGCCGGTGATGTCCGGAGTTCCGTTGCTCCGGGAACCCGTGAGAATTCCCGAGAGGACCGCAAGCATGATGATGCCGCCAACCCACGTGGACACGCCCACCAGGTGGAGACCCAGGGAGTTGATGGCGCCTTCGTGGTCACTGGAGCTTGAAGAGTGACCGATCAGGGCGGTGGGAATGAGCCCGATCAAGGCCAGCAAGAGAGTGAACGCCAGGCCGGTCAGGGAACGGACACCGAAGAGTGCGGTGGTGACCACGGCGGCGATGATGGTGACCGCGAGCCAGGCCTTGCCCGTTTCGATGTCCGTCATGAAATACACCAGCGAGCGGGTGAACTCCGCGTCTCCGGAAAGTGCTTGGCCCGCTACGTCGGCGTAGGTGAGGACCAATACAGCGACCGCGGACAATGTCCATGCCGCCCCCGCTGCAGCGGCAACTGCCAGTGCTCGGGCGAAAGCGGGATGCTCCGGTGCGTCGAGGTCCTTCTCACGGGAGCGGGAGCCGCCGAGGTTTTTGGGCAGGATGCCCACGGCAAAGATCAGGCCGCCAACCACTGTGGCTACGGAAACATTGTGGATGGCCTTCGCGAAGGGGAGGCCCCACCGGACCAACGCGCCCGGGTCCGAGACCTGGCGGGCGGCGGAGGCTCCTGAGAAGATGAGTGCCCCTGCCAGAACCAGGAACAGCGCAGCTAGTCCTGCCAGTTGCCATGGCAGGGAAATCCCCGCGGCTGTAGTGCCTCCCCGCGCTCCCGGCTTGGGAGCAGACGAAGGGGCGGTTGCGGAACTTCTTGCTGATGGCACTTATCCATTGTCCGCTACCGGTCGCCGGGCTGCGAATCGGGAGGGTGCTATGTGCATTACCCAAAGCAGAAGGGACGGCAACCAACAGGTTGCCGTCCCTTCAAGGCGTTCGCCGAAGAGTAATTACTTCTTCTTGGCGACAGCAGCCTTCAGCTTGGAGCCAGCGGTCAGCTTGACGCTGTGGCCGGCTGCGATCTGGATGGTTTCGCCGGTCTGCGGGTTGCGGCCGGTGCGAGCTGCACGGTCGGTGCGCTCAACTGCGAGCCAGCCCGGGATGGTGATCTTTTCGCCGGCGGCGACAGAAGTCTCGAAAACTTCGAACAGTGCATCGAGCACGGAGTTGACTGCTGCCTGGCTGGTGCCAGCCTTGCCTGCTACCTCTGCAACGAGTTCACTACGGTTCTTAGCCATTTACGTCCTCCTGGACTCATACGTTTTTGAGCTTTCAAGCGGAATGCGAGCAAGCCACTGTTCGAAAACTTACCAGCTTGGGCTCTCATGGCCAGCAAATTCCGCGTGTTTCCGCGCCTTTTTGACCAAAATCACCGGATTTTCAAGGTTTTTTGGGGCGCTTTACGCCCTTGGCGTACCCTCTGGTGGTGACCGCGGCCTGTTGCCGGGCGGGGTTAGAACAGAATGCGCTGGAACAGGATGTGATCCTGCCACTCCCCTGCGATCTGAAGGTAGGACGGTGCCATACCGATGCGCTCAAACCCGCACCGCTTCAGGACAGCCTGCGAGGCTGCGTTGTGGACCAGAGTCGCAGCCTGGATGCGATGGAGGCCCAGTGCCTCTGCAGCCATCATCACGACGGCGGACGCGGCACCTGTCGCTGCGCCCTTGCCGGTGCATGCCTCATCAATCCAGTAACCCAGGTTGGCGTTCAGGAACGGGCCACGGACGATCCCGGTGAGCGTGATCATCCCAATGATTCCGTTCGTGCCGGTGATCACCCAGGGCACTTCGCTGCCCGCTGCATAGAGGTCCAGTTTGCCCCGGATGACGTCCGCCTGCCCTTCCGTGGTGAAAAAGGCGTCATCACGCACAGGTTCCCAAGGCGCAAGGTGGTCACGGTTGCGGAGGTACGCAGCAGCCAGCTCAGTGGCATCTGAAAGCTCCAAAGGGTGCAACTGCAGCTGACCGGTATCTCCAATCGCCGGGATGACATCCAGGCTATGCGTGAGGTTCATCCACAGACTCTATCTGTCGGTCGGCCGCCTCCATGAGCCAAAGGTCGAGTCCCTGATTCCCTTGCCAAACGTGTTGCCTCGCAATAGAGTCCGTAACGACTCCCGCGAGAATGCGCTCCGTTGGATGCTTGGCGATCAACGCCCACCCGAACCTGCTGTTTGTCGATCGTGGGCAACACCTGGGATCGTCAAGCCCGTTTCGTCGCATCTGCAGTTCCTGCCGCGGCAGGCCCCGATGCGACGAGTAACGCTAAGGCGGTTCGCAGTGCGCATTGAACAACAGCTCCAGACCACGCCCCGCACACCTGTATATGTTGCATGGGAGCGATTCGTCCACGGTGAAGACGACCTTGACGGGGTTCGTCCCGAGGTGGCGATTTCCTGGCAACGATCCCGGGACGTCTACCGCATCGACCCCTTCCTTTCGGAAGCACCGAACGCGGTTTCCCCCACTATGTCGTCGCTGGACCAGGACGTGGTGTTCGCGGAACTCGGTTTCTGCGCAGCGGCCATGGCACATGAGGTGGCCAGCGCAGGTGGGGTGGTGACCATCGCGGATGCCAACGGCAGAATTGTTGCCGCTTGGGGGGACAAAAACACGCGTTCGGTTGCCACCGAGGGAGGACTCGCCCCCTGGTACAGCTGGTCCGAGAGCGCGGTGGGAACAAACAGTATGGGAACAGCTCTCGAAACCCGGCGTGCCGTGATGATCAAGCAGTCCGAGCATTGGTTGCAGGCATTCCACAGCTGGTCTTGCGGAGCGATCGCCGTGCGCGAGGTGGTAAATGGCGAGCCTCTCGCTGTCCTGAACATTTCCTGCTGGGGCGGAGATCTCCCTCTTTCTGCAAGGAAGTGGCTGGAGAGTTCCGCCACCCATACACAGAAAAGTTTGCGCCGGCGTGCCCATGACGGGGGAAACGAACTGCTGGCTGCATATTCCCATGCCCGGGGACGATCGAATGAGCCGATGGTTGCCGTCGACACGGCGGGAGCGGTGGTCATTGCCGACGACATAGCGAGCGTGATCCTGGGCGTTCCCGGCAACACCCCAGCGATCGATCCCGTGGTGAGGTGGACCCCACAGCTGCCTCCTTTCATCCATGCGGCCCGCTATGCCACAAAGCGGGCAAATGTGGACCCGGGTTGGACCGGTTCCACGCAGATCTTCACACCGCTCGTCGATGAACCATCATCGATAGGAATCCGCCCGGTCTTCCTGCAGAAGAACTTGATCGGGCACCTGATCTCGTTCGGCGCCTTCGCAGGTGAACACTTTCCACAAGCAGAGACAGGTGGCGTCCTGTTGGGACACTCCCGCCGAGTTGTCGCCCTCCGCGAGGAGAACCGCATGATGATGCTGGCAACGTCAGAGGTCACCATGGCCGAAATGGAAGGGAATGAAGTCTGGCTACTCACGGATGAAGGACGCCTTCGGGCAGCCTTGTCCGGCCTGGACAAGCTCGAGCATGATCTTTCAGACACAGGCACGTTCCTGCGTGTGCATCGACAGTATCTGGTCAATCTCAGCCGCATTCGGGAAGTTGAGCGGAAAGAGAAGGGCGAGCTTGTCTTGATTATGGACGATGCGGCGAAAACCGTGGTTCCGGTATCCCGTCGAAACAACCGCGCCGTCCGACGCGCGCTGAATATCTGAGGTGCCGCGGACCATATGAGCTGCCGAACGGCAACGTTCTGCACTTCAACGGCGCTCCCTGGTGAACCGACCGGGCCGCGACATACGGTTGCCCGCAAGCTGTGCCAAGGGAAAAGGATCAAAAGATGACCGTGGGATATGTGGATGCCGGTGCGTCGTCCGACGAATACATGCGCAAATCCAAAGCGCTGACCGCAGACCAGGTATCGGCCCTGCGAGACTCGTTCGCCGCGGATCCTGACCTGAAGCACAAACAGAATGCCATTGTCCGTGTCAGCGTTGATGAGCTCGCGATTGACCATCAGGTGGCCACAGCATTATCCAACAGCATGTCGAACCGTCTGGATGACTGGCGGGTTACTCATCAGAAAAAGACTGGCCGCTGTTGGCTCTTCGCGGCACTCAACCTGCTGCGGTCCGAAGCCCGCGTGAAGCTGGGGGTCAAGAACTTCGAGTTCTCGCAGAATTTCCCCATGTATTTCGACAAGCTGGAACGCGCCAACTACTTCCTCGAGTCCATCATGCAGACGGCAGACCGCGACGAAGGCGATCGGTTGGTCCAACACCTGCTTCACACGGTCCTCGGAGACGGGGGTCAGTGGAATATGGCCGTGAACATCTTCCAGAAGTATGGAGCGGTGCCCAAGTCGGCCATGCCGGAAACGGAGTCCTCGTCCAACACAGGGCGCATGAACTCGATCCTTCGTTCCGTACTGCGCCGGGGTGCCTGGGAGTTGCGCGGATCAATTCAGCAGGATGACGCTGCCGGCCTGGCCCGGGCGAAGAGCCGAATCCTTGCTGATGTCCACCGAATCCTGACGCTGCACCTGGGCACACCGCCCTCAGCCATCGATTGGGACTACACGGATGATGAAAGGACTTTCCATCGGGTGGGCACACTGACGCCACATGAATTCCTGTCCAAGTACACCACCAGTGACCTTGATAATTACGTTTGCTTGGTGGATGACCCCAGGGCGGAGCACGCCAAGGGAAGCACCCTGACTGTTGAGCACCTGGGGAACGTGATCGAAGCCCACCCCGTTTTGTACCTCAACGTTGACATCGGGGTGGCCAAGCAGTTGGCCCGGGACACTATCCTGGACGGCGAGCCGGTCTGGTTCGGGTGCGACGTGGGACCGCACATGGTCCGCAAGGACGGAATCTGGGATGCCCGGTTGTTCGACTACGCGGGCCTATATGGTGCTGAGCTGGCCATGGGCAAGGAAGCCCGGGTTCGCTATGGCGAGTCGGCGATGACCCACGCGATGCTCCTTACGGGAGTTGACATTCACGACGGCGGAACGCGCCGCTGGAGGGTTGAGAACAGTTGGGGCGAAGAGGCCGGAGAGAACGGCTTCTTCACCATGGCCGACAACTGGTTCGACGAATACGTCTTCGAGGTGGTGGTCGACAAATCGCGATTGCCCGCGGAACTGCAAGTGGCGCTCGGAAAGCAACCAACGGTGCTGCCGGCCTGGGACCCGATGGGGGCATTGGCATAGTCCAACGACCCCCTGGGCATGGTCAGCGGCAAGCCCGGCGACCAACCCTAAAAGGTAGGTTTTACCATCCTTAATCAGCGTATTCCCCACCCTCCATTGACCGGACCATTAGGCATATAGCTGTAGTTCACTATCGAATGAATGGAACCGTTATGAAGCTTCAAGTTGCTATGGATGTTTTGACCACCGAGGCGGCCCTGACGCTGGCCGGTCAGGTTGCCGAGTATGTTGACATCATTGAACTGGGCACGCCGCTGATCAAGGCCGAGGGATTGTCCGCTGTCACGGCGATCAAGGAAGCCCACCCGGACAAGATTGTCTTCGCGGACATGAAGACCATGGATGCCGGGGAGCTGGAAGCCGATATCGCTTTCAAGGCCGGCGCTGATCTGGTGACTGTGCTCGGCACGGCCGATGATTCCACGATCGCGGGGGCCGTGAAGGCCGCCAAGGCCCATAACAAGGGCATCGTGGTGGACTTGATTGGTGTGGCGGATAAGGTCACCCGTGCCAAGGAAGCCCGGGCGTTGGGTGCGAAGTTCGTTGAGATGCACGCTGGTTTGGACGAACAAGCCAAACCCGGTTTTGATCTGAGCGGATTGCTTCGTGCCGGGGCGGAGGCCCGTGTGCCGTTCTCCGTGGCCGGAGGAGTGAAGGTGGCCACCATCGGGGATGTACAGCAGGCCGGTGCCGAAGTGGCAGTGGCCGGCGGCGCTATCTATGGCGCAGCAGACCCCGCAC
>NZ_FNNR01000014.1 GCF_900106835.1 Arthrobacter sp. cf158 | reverse complement strand
GGTGCTGCCGCGGTAGATGAATTCGGCGTTGACTCGGCTGTATTCGGTGGTGCTGATGGGCAGGGTGATGTTTTGGCCGGGTTCGGTGTCGTAGGGGGAGTAGGTGTCGTCGTTGACGAAGATTCCGTCGCGGATGCTGACGCCGTTCTCGGCGAGGACTCCGGTAAGGGCTGCGATGGTCGCTGCATGTGGTTTGGGCTGACCGGGTTCGCAGTGCTGGGAGGTGTAGAGGGCGAAGACGATACTTGTCGCGTTGGTGTCGCAAGTGAGGTAGCTGCTGACGGTGCGGGCGTAAGGGAGTTCTGTCCCGGGTTGGCGGGGAAGGTCGATGCGCAGGGTGGCGCCGACCTTGCCTTTGTCCAGGGTGATGCAGACCAGGCTTTCTTGTGGCCAGAAGCCGAGGGTATGTCCGATGAAGCTCAGTAGGTCTGCTGGGTCTTTGATGGTGAGCGCATTCATTGCCCTTTTCCTTCGTACGTGCGTTGTGTCTAGGGTCTTGGTCTTGTGGGCTGTTCTGATAGGGGACCTGGTCCGCTGGGTGGGGCCGGGGGCAGGTTCGGGAGGTTGTGAGGGACGTTTTCTCTCTGGGTCCGGGGTCGGCGCGGTAGCGCCTTCGTTGCACGGCGCCCGTCCAGCCATGATCGGATATTAGAATGACAAACAGCGTTGTTGCTTCTGGTCATTCATGGGCAGGCTGAGGTGGGGCGCCATGACGTGAGCTGCCCGATTCTTCAGCGTGTACTGTCGCTGGGCGGGTTCGCAGCGTCTATGGGGCCCGGCGCTGGTTCTCTTCCCGACATATGCGCCGTTATTCGGTATTACTTCCCTCGGTGGAGAATGTCCTCATTCCGGCCCGTTTGGGTACCGGTTTGGTACCATGGGTCTCATGGCTATGAATCTCCGAGTCCCTGAGGACCTTGATCGACGGCTGGAGAAGTTGGCTGCCGAGGAACACACGTCCAAGTCCGCACTCCTATTGCAGGGGGCCGAATTGGTTCTGCAGCGCCACGCGCGCCGGCGTGAAATTAGCGGGGGCCTTGATTTTGTTATGAGTCATGACGCTGATCTGCTGAAGCGCCTTGAACACGCGTGACAGCGTACCTGGACATTGAGGACGCCCTTCAGGTAGTTGATCGGTACGGCTTTCATATCCGTGATGTCGGGTTGTTGGCTTCGGCATTGGCCAGGCCGGCTGCGACTGTCATGGGCGCGGAGGCCTATCCGCATCTCGCGGTGAAGGCTGCAGCCTTGTTGGAGTCGGTCGCCAGGTTTCGTCCACTCATTGATGGCAACAAGCGGACGGCGTGGACGCTCATGGTGCTGCTGCTGTGGATCAACGGTTACCGGCATGACTTCTCGACGGATGAAGGCTTCGACCTCGTCGTCGGAGTCGCTGCGGGTACTCTCGACCTGCCGCGCGCTGCCGCAGAGATTTCCAGGCATCTGGTGCCCCGGTAGTCCTCCGTCGCCCCCGAAAGGGGGTGTGGACATTGTCCACACATCCCGCTCCGGACTGCTTCGTACAGTCACCGGATTGGCCCGGATTCCGCGGGTTTCCGGCACTTCCCAGTGTTCGCAAGGCTTGGAATCCCGTTCGAGTCCCACCTCGGGCACGGCATACCCCCTCGTCAGAGGGGGTTTTTGCTTTAACGTGTGTACATTCTGGTTGGTCAGGTCCCTCTGACACTGGTCGCGGGGTGTGCCTGGCGCCGCGGGTCGCCTGTTTAGTTGTGGGGGAGCGGGTTCAGGGTCGTGGCTGGTTGTCCCTCCGCTGGCTCTGTACTGGGGTTATGTGTTCCTCTCTTGGTTCGTCCGGTAGGACGTTGTTGTCCTACACCCCTTCATGGGTAGAGGGACTGAGCGCAACATGACTTCGAGATCCTGCGTCAAGATTCTTGGTTTTGGCTCGTTTGATGGAGTCAAGAGGCTTGACTCAGGGGAGCTCTGTCAGCCCAAAGGGGTGTGGACATTGTCCACACTTAAATCTTCTTTATCGAGCCTGATCACAGCCATTTCCTCCCTCTCGTTCGCCCTACATCTATTCATCGCGTGTGAGGACTCGAGCGACATGACGCCCCTTCGCAAGCGCACCTTCTGCAGGGCCGCAGCGACATGAGAGTGCAGCCGCCACGGGCGACCGGGTGCTTAGGGGAGGTCTTTTCGGTGTCGTCGACGCGTAAATACGAATGCATGGGGCAGTGTCCGGAGGGGACGGCGGTGCCATCCAAAGTTGGCGAGCATTTTGGGCCCCAATTTTGGGCGAACCCAGTCCCTTATGGTCTCAACCGATGACGAAACCCTGTGCTCTCACCCTGATGTGCATGCCGCTGGCTAAAGCCATGGTCGAGCTTTTTCGGGCTCGGGGAACAGAGGAGGGGCGGAAGAATTTCTTCTTCCGCCCCTCCAACGCTGGCCCTTGGTTACTGGGGTCCTGTGACCTTGAGGTCGTCCCAACCTCGGATCACACCGTCGCCGCTGAAGACCGCGATCTGGTTGTTTCCGGGTCTCGTATCTTCAGGCGTTGTAACCTGAACGGAACCCTCTTGGGATGCTTTGTGCCAACCCAGTCCGGTCTCGTTGAGATAGACGTAGTACCACTGTTTGGGTTCAAGGTTCTTCAGGGTCACCAAAGACTGGCCGCGAGGGAATTTTTCCTTGCCCAATCCGAGATTTACCTGATTTTCCTTCTTGAGCGCCTTCTTCGCCGGCGGCGCAGGGTCACTGGTGGGTCGGGGGTTGTAAGGTTCAGCGGGGAACCGATCAGCTCCGACGTACTGGATATTTGCTACAGGTGGTGCCTGCATGTCCGTGCCAAGGAAGAAGCTCGGCCAGGGCGGCTGGTTGTAAGCAGTGTTCTGCCACGCAACCCCTGTGCGGTATTGGGAGTCGTGCATGAGAGTGGGCAGCCGCGTCTCGGTGACGTCCACGGTTGTGTAGAGCCGCATCGCGCTGTAGTCCGTGTTCGGCCACAGCAGTTCCTCGCGCCAGTCACCGAGGAGATCGGCGATGATCATCGGCGTTGCCTTGGTGCCGTCGATCGACCACAGTTCGTTGTCCTGAAGGATGATGTCCGTGGTCTTCGTCGTAGGGTTCCATTTTTTGACCACGGGGATCCCTCGCTGGGTTTCGGCATTCCAGTCTGTCAGGTCAGGGATTTCGCGGAGGAGGTCGCCATCCCACCAAGCCATCATCAGTGCTGGCGGTATGGCTTCGGTGATCACTTCACCGGTTGCACTCTTCATGGTGCCCACGGGTGAGTTGTAGACGTCGCCGCGGACAGCCCAGGTTTCGTTGCCCGGGTAGTTCGGGTCGATGTCGCCTGCAGATGCCCGGCCGGTGTCTTCGGTGGCCGGCGTTGAGTAGAGTACCTCACCGGTTTCTGCGTCTCTCAACGCTGAGCCGATGCCACCGTTCTGCGGGATGTCTTCGAAGGCGCTGAACACCTCCAGGCCGGGACGCGATGGGTCGTGGTCGGCTACGTGCAAAGCGTCACCGTGGAACAGTCGGGTGTTGTAGAGCGGCTTTCCGTCGTCGTCGATGGTCATGGCACCGAAGACGATCTCGTCTTGCCCGTCGCGGTCGACGTCGGCGGGGGCGAGGTTGTGATTGCCTTGACCCTCGTAGTCCTTGCCCCAGTCGTTGCTGTCGAAGACCCAGCGCGACTTCAGTTTCCCGTTCACGAGGTCCCATGCCCCGATGACGGTGCGGGTGTAGTAGCCACGGCTCATGATGAGACTTGGGTGTACACCGTCCAAGTAGGCTGTGGCGCCGAGGAAGCGGTCCACGCGGTTGCCGTAGGCGTCGCCCCAGTCAGCCACGTTGCCGCGCTGCGGGATGAAGTCGACTGTGTCGATTTCGGCGCCGGTGCGACCGTCGAAGATCGAGAGCCATTCCGGTCCGGAGAGGACGCGGCCGGTGGCGTCGCGGTGGTCGGCGTTCGGGTCTCCCAGAACCTGTCCGGTTCCATCAACGACGCCGTCGCTGGTTTTGAAGGCGATTTCGGCGCGGCCGTCGCTGTCGTAATCGAACACTTGGAACTGCGTGTAGTGGGCACCGGCCCGGATGTTTCTGCCGAGGTCAATACGCCAGAGCTGGGTTCCGTCGAGCTTGTAGGCATCCAGATACTGGTTTTGGGTGAAGCCGGCGATTGAGTTGTCCGGGAAGTTGGAGGGGTTCCAGGAAAAGATGATCTCGTACGTTCCGTCGCCGTCGAGGTCCCCGACGCTTGCGTCGGCAGCCCGGTAGCCCTCGCCAGGAGATTTGATCGGGATGTCTATGTATTGTTCGGTACGCGGCTGGAATTCATCGGTGACGATGATTTCTTGTCCGCTTTCGATGGCCGTCACAAGGTAGTGCGAATCTGTTCCGCCGCTGGGGTCCACGAAGTTCGTGGCACCGGTGAGGGGAACGGGGGTGATCAGCGTACCGTCGCGGTAGATGTTGAAGCCAAGCTGGCGATCGTCGGCGCCGAGGAGGCGCCAGCCGAGGTAGACGCCACCCTCGACGACGACACCTACAGGGGCCCGGTCGAGATACTCCATGTTGCGAACAAGCGTGGTGGTCACTGCTGTGCTCAGCGTGTCCGACGTGGTCGAGTAGCCGCCCTCATTGACCGCCACAATGCGGTAAAGGTAGGGCCGTGTCGTCAGGACAGTTTTATCGGTCCAAGTCGGATCGGTGGTGGTTGCGACCAGCGAGAACGGAATGTCTTCGCGTGTGCTCCGGTAGACGCGCCAACGCTGGGCTGCGGGGTCGTCATTCCATGTGATTGTCAGTTCGCGTTCTGCGATCGACGAGACGGACAGGCCAACTGGTGTAGCCGGTGCGGGTGCGCCGGGATCGACCACGTTCACTGCCAATGTTCCGCTTTGCTGGGACTGGCGGTCACCGGAAATCGCGCGGACGACGTAGCTGTACGGCTCGCCGACTTCCACGTTCTCATCGAGGAAGGTCGGCTCGGTTGTCGTGCCTACTGATTCGAGTTCGGTTGATTCGGTCGAACGGTAGATCTCGTAACTGCTCGCCCCGTCCACCGCACCCCACCTCAGAGAGACGCTGGGGTTCTCGGAGGTATCGACGGTTGCGGCGAGGGAGGCAGGGACGGCGACAGGTGCCTGCACCATCAGGCCGTTGATCCGGCCGTCGCGCGCTCCCATGACGTTCAACCGGCCATCTGCGACTTGCACGGTCGTCACGTGCTTGTCCAGGGCGCCGGTGGCGGTCTTGCTTGTGTACTTCACACCTTCGACCGTGAAGTCGGTGGCGTTGCCGGCAATGAGGTCACCGCTCCACGTTGTTACCTCGTAGGTTCCGTTGGGAAGGTCGACCCCAAATTCCCAGGCGCCGTTGACGAAGTCGCGCTCCATTGACGAGCCCCCGCTGGTGCGGTCCCGAAAGGTTGTTCCGCCTGAGAGAAAGCCATACCCGAGTGTGGCTGAGTAGGTGCTGCCGGCTGCCACTTGGTTCCAGCCTGCCTCGACCGGCGATGCGGGCCCGCCGAAATCGAACTTTAGGTCTGGTTGGGCCGCATGTGCCGTATCCGGGACCGAGACGAAGGCGGCTCCGAGGGCGAGGGCGGTAATGGCTGCGCTGCCCACCCTGCCGTTTCTGCTTTTTTGTTTCACAGTGTTCTCCGTTTGTTGGGGGAGGGGACCGCTCCGAACGCCGGCAAGGAGGTGGCGGCGTTCGGAGCGGTGGTTTTGACGGGCGGGTGCCCGGACTTACTAATGTGTGCTGAAGGTGTGGGTCCACTTAGCGGCTGCGCCTTCAGCCACTGCGAGGTAAGGCTTCGGAACGGCCGCGACTGTCGCCTCGGCGTTTTGTGCCTTGTGCCCACCTGGGCCCACCTTTTGGCCGTTGATGTAGTAGTCGACGTCGTCGCTCGGCGGGATCACGATCACACCGCTGGGGTCGACGAACTTCGGTGCCTTCGGTGTCACAGGAGTGGTGAGGATCGGTACGGTAGACCAATCCATATCACTTGCCAGATAAAAGCCGACTTGACTCGGGTAGTTGTAGACCGTGTTCTGCCGGGCGATCTCAGCGCGGTATTGCTTATCGTGCATAAGGGTTGTCAGTTTGTGCGTTGTCAGCTCAGTGCTCGTGAAGATACGTAGCTTGGTTGAGTCCTTGGTGCGGATAAGGAGCTCTTCACGCCAGTCACCCAGGATGTCGGCCACCAAGGGCGGATTCCCTGCAGTGTCTTGCTCCGTCAGCAGGGTGCCCCGCTGCCAGTCGACAATGTGCTTGGCGCCGTCCCGGTCTCCGGAGATTGTCTGGGTAGTAGGTTCGGCAGCGAAATGTATGGTGGCATCCACCAGATCCGGTTTGGCGGTCGACAGGATCTCGCCTTTCGCGCTGAGCAGCCCGCTTGCAGTGGTTCCGGACGGCATTGAGGCCCATACTTCCAAGCCGGGCACGTCCGGCCGCACATCGCCGATCAGTCCGTTGCCGGTGTCCTTACCGGAATATGCGCCGAACAGCACCTCGCCTGTTGCAGCATCACGCATAGCTGCTCCGTACGGGGCGTTACGTGCACTTTCGTGGACGGAGAAGATCTCCAGGCCAGGGCGTTTCGGGTCGATGTCCGTCACATACATGCCGTCACCGTGTCCGAGTTTCGCACGGGTTCCGGGTGCTGCGCTTCCTTCAGGAAGCGTGGCGTAGGAGCTGTAGAGGATGCTTCCGTCGTCGTCCAGGGTGGCTGAGCCGTAGACGATCTCGTGTTTGCCGTCGCCGTCGACATCAGCGGCACTCAGTGAGTGGAAGCCCTGCGAGGACATGTTGCCCCACGTCGGATCGGTTCCCTCCCGACCGTGCGGTGTGTCATTGAACGGATTTGTCATTGGTACGTGGCCGCTGTCGACAAACCAGCGCTCCTTGAGCGATTTGCCGTCCCAGTCATATGTCACCATGGTCATTCGGGTGTAGTAACCGCGGGCGAAAACAGCCGAGGGGCGTTTACCGTCCAAGTAGGCGACGCCGGCGATGAATCGGTCGACCCTGTTGCCCGGTTCGATGACGCCGTACGCGTAATCGCCCCACAGCAGGCCGTCATCACCGCGCCCTGGCTTGTACGGGATGGTCTGCAGTTCCTTGCCTGTGGCGCTGTCGAACACGGTGAGGTACTCGGGACCGTCGAGGATGAAACCCTCGAACTGCCGCAGCAAGTTTCGTGGACTGCGGGACGGTGCATAGACGTCAATGAAGTAGTCGGTCAGCTCGGTCGCGCTCTGCTTGGTGAGCGGGTAGTCGTGAGTCACGGGAATGCCGAGAGCCTCCTCAACGGTGGCTGGCCAGTTCCCCGCCTTCACCTCAGGGTGCTCGCTCCAGCCTTGCAGCATGGCTACCAAGTGGGCATGGTAGCCCTCTGCGCTGAGTCGGTAATCGTCGGTGTGGGCGTAGCCCGCGTCCACGTCGGATTTCGGCATCGTGACGTAGCCTTCATTTGTCACTGTGCCGTCTGCGTTGTAGCCGGTGGTTTTTGTCCCGGGGGCGGTCTTCAGCATGGTTTCGGAACGGCCATCGCCGTCGAAGTCATAGACCATGAACTGGGTGTAGTGCTGGCCGGCGCGGATGTTGGGGCCGAGATCGAGACGGTTGAGGAGCGTGCCGTCGAGTTCGTAGGTATCGACATAGACGGTACCGGTGTAGCCCTTTTGCGACACGTCCTTTTGATTAGAGGGGTTCCAGAGCACCACGAGCTCGTAGGCGCCATCGCCATCGACGTCAGCCGCAGAGGCGTCGTATGCATGGTAAGTGAAGGTCTCACCCGCTGGAGTCACGCCGTCTGCGGGCTTCTGCAGCGGCACGTCGTGGTACCCGTTCTGCCATGCGGTCACCGTGGCACTTGCAGGAAGTTCAACCCCGTTCACTACCGGTGCAACGGCGTAGCGAGATGACGGCGTACCATCAGGATCGGCGAAGTTGGTGCTGTCCGTGACAGTGTCCACGGCCTGGCCGTCGCGGTAGACCTTGAAGTCTGGTCCGGCCAGGCCGGTCGCCGTGGAACCTGTTGCTTCTGAGCCGAGCAGGCGCCAGCTGAGGAACACGCCTTCATCCGTGCCCACCGCAACAAGCCCACGATCCAGTTTCTCCAATTGGAAAGGTTGGCCCGCCGGGGAATTTCCCCGGATCTGGGACCCGCTATTGGCGGCAACGCCGGACGGCGGATCGGGCGAGGCAGCCGCTGGCTGGACTCCGCCGGAGAGCATCACCCCCGCCGCAAGCAAAGCAGGGATCAGGTGTCGTACACGATTCATCGTCGAATCCTTCTCTGGATCTTGTCATGAGGTGGGATGCGTTCAGAGAGCTGGCAGCAGTTGCCGTGACCGGTCACGGAAATTAGTTCTTAGGACTCGATGGGGTTCCGTGACGGGTCACGTCAGACTAGGTAAAGCCATGAGTGGCTGTCAATAGGCGCAGCGTAATACGCCGAGGGTCAGGCGGATTCCCGCCAAACAACCACAGGCGTGACAGCGCGGGTTATTGACGCCGTGGGCATGTGTTCAGCTGTGAAAAGTTGCGCCACTATGGATGCTGCCTCAGCCGCGACAGCCTGGGTTTGAAGGGACAGGGTGGTCAGCGTCGGGCTGATGGCCTCACCGAGGGATATGCCGTCGATGCCGGCGATCCTTACCCGACCAGGCACGTCGACTCCTAGAGTGTGCGCGCCCTGAATAGCTCCCATGGCCATGAGGTCGTTGAATGCAAGAATGGCGTCGATGTGAGGGTTCTCGTCAAGTATTCTCTTGAAACCGTTGACGCCCCCGGCGATCGATTCGGGTTCGGTGACCACAAGGCAGGACTCGCCGACTGCCTCCTCAAACAGGAGTCGACGAGGCGAACTCGTAGTAGTTCCATCGGGCATGGGGTTTGCGGCATCGATCATCGCGAAGCGACTCGCCCCCTTGGCTCGAAGGGCCGTGACCAGGTCCGCAATTCCCGTTCGGAAGTCGAGCTCAACCGAATGAACACCTGGTATGGTGGCCCGTTCTTCCAGGGTGATGATGGGCACCCCACGAGCGGCAGGTGCGAACGCCGACTGAGGCTCAACGAAGTAGCCGATGATGGCATCGGCTTGGGATGCCATGGATCGGACGGCCGCGGCCTCGCCTTGGTCTGCAGTTCCGACCACTACCTGCCAGTCACGTCTTCGCAGTTCAGTGACGAACGCATCTGCGAGCTGCGCATAGTAGGGATTGTGGAACGTTCCAACGATCAGCCCGATCGCAAGCGAGCGTTGACGTGAGAGGTCTATGGCGAACCTGTTCGGTCTGTACCCGAGTTCCTCGACTGTACGCATAACACGTTGCCGTGTTTCCTCGCTGATTTCCGGCATCTCATTGACCGCGCGGGTGACAGTCTGTCGTGAGACTCCCGCGGCCAGGGCAACATCCCGTATGGTGACCCGTCGCGGCGGGGCGCTTTCAGACTTGGGCATGGGGAGCCGTTGGTGAAACCTCGGTGGCGCTGGTGGTAGCCCGTCTGTTCCCGGGCGCACAGGATTTGCACATGCCCAAACTATAACGGCGATGCTGGATGTGAGTGGAACGATCCCGTCGGGCGCGCGTCCCAGGTCTGTCCCTCAGAATCCCTGGGCTCTATTGACAGGAAGTCCGGCGATTTCCTACGATTTCGTGACCGGTCACGGAGACTCTCGAATGATTACCAGCAGTTTCGTGACCGGTCACGGAATGCGGTGTAGACATCCGTCGCTGTAAACATCCGCATTACAGACCTACGTCGGTATTTGGAACATGAGAGTTCGAGCGCCGGCGTGTGTAGGAACCCTGGACCTGCGTCCGTTGGAGGACGCAATCTGAGCAAGGAGGCTCCAATGATCAACAGAAGGCATTTCCTCACGACCGTTGCTATCGGTACCGTGTCCGCGGCGGCCTTAGCCGCTTGCGGCGCACCGGCTCCCGGGCAGGCGGGTTCCGCGGAAAACCCCGTAACACTCAACTACTCTTGGTGGGGCAATGACGACCGTGCGGAGCGTACCCGTAAGGCTATTGCGTTGTTCGAGTCCAAGAACCCGGATATCAAGGTCAACGGCAACTTCACTGACTTTGGAGGCTATTGGCAGAAGCGGGCCACGGAAGCTGCCGGCGGTGGCTTGCCGGACGTGATGCAGTTCGACTTGTCCTACCTGCGTGATTACGGCCAGCGGAACCAGCTCCTGGATCTTGGCACCGTGAAGGTCAACACGGATGCTTTCGAGAAGTCCCTCCTTCCCTCGGGCCAGATCAAGGGCAAGACCTACGGCATCCCTACCAGCACCAACGTCTTCGCGGTCTACTACGATCCCGCCAAACTCGCTTCCTTGGGCATCGATGGCATTGGCAGCGCCGCCTGCGGGCCCGCCCCGCTGCCCAAGGACCGCCTCTTACCGCAGCCGGTAGAGCTCCACGCCCTGATCCGTGCAGGGAGATACACCGCGACTCCCTGATAATCCGGATGGAGCATGGACTGCTGGTCGCCGTTAGGCCTAGGCGAACCGACGTCAAAAGGACCGTACCGCACGACGGCGTGCTGCCGCCGTCGTGCGTTACATCCGTTGGCCACCGTGAGGGACACGAAGCCGGTCACCTGTCAGGGTGAATTCTCGACGTCGCGCTCTTCCCAGGATTGCCACCCTTGAAGGTGGACGTAATCGAGTGAGTGCAGGGCTCCCGCGTTCGAATCACGCAGACGTTGGGCATCCTTCGGCAGCCCAACCTCCGCGTCTTTGGCCAGCGGGAGGATCTGGAGGACTACGTCGGAACCGGGGACGATGCCTGCGTCGTGAACTTCCACGATCCAGGGTGAGCCGTCCCAGAATCGATCGTTGACCACCTCGCCATCGACGATGAGCCTGGCGACATCGCCGGTCCAGCCAATCTCCAGTTCAAGTTGCATGGTGGCCTGCCCTTCCTCGAGGAGCACCGGGGGCAGATGGAGCCGGAAGGATGCTGCCAAGCCAGCCATGCTGTATTCGTCGGGCGCTGCGGCCCGGCCGCCGGACGAGCCGTACGAGGCGGGCACGGTCTTGGCCGTGGAGAGTGCTTCCGTGTTGATGGTATGCAGTCCAATTGTGCCTGCGTGAGCTGTGAGGTGGAGGTCATCGAAACTGGCCGATGATGGGTTATAGCGTTGGACGGCGGGTCTGCCTGTAGAGCGGCCGCTTAGCGTTCCTGCGGCCGATATCCAAACGGGTTCGGCGCTGAGAACGAGTTCCCGCCCTCTCTCTGACTCCAGTGCCCACGCCTCATCTCCGAGGTGCGGAGGCAGGATGAGGATGGGTAGCGAACTGTTTCCCGAGGATGCCGTGAGGGTGAAGGGAAGTTCAGCGTGGTCGATGTCGAAGGTGCCGTCCGGGGCTGGAGTTCGGCCCGGCACGTGTGTGTCCGGCCCGAAACGGAGTTCTACGGGGATTCCCGCTTCCGCTGTCAGCACCAGCGTGGGGTGGGAGGCTGCGCCTACCACGGTGAGCGCAGAAGCGGTGGCCCAAGACAGATGTACGCCGTTGTAGTTGAGGTTGATCGGCCAGTGGGCGATGGTGCCCGGAGGGATGGCAACTGGGTGGCTGGGTAACGTGAGGGTCTGGTCGTTCAGGTCAAGAGTGAACTGCGTGGGCTGGTGGGTCTCCAATGGGACATGAGGCTGGTGCCAGGTGATGAACACGAAGCCAGCGGTGCCGTCGCTTCGGAGCGCCCAGCGGAGTGTTGTCGTGTCGTACACGTCCTCAGGTTGCCTGTCTGGCAGAGCAGAGGACATGTGCGCGAGTTGGTCGCCGAAGGCGGCCAGGAACGCGTGCTGTTTGCGTAGCTGGGCAAAGCTTCCGGCCAGCCGGCCCGCAGCGCCCACAGGTGCGTGGAAGTCGTAGTCAAAGTTCGGGAAGTCATTGGGGTAACCGGTCGCCTGTGATTCCTGAAGGTGCGCTGCGGGATTGGCCCCGCCAGTGAACATGTAGTAGCCCTGCCATGCCGAGCCATTGCCGATCTTGTTGTGGGCGATGGCCGCTACGTCCCGGGCATCTGGCCAGGGACGTCGGTGGTAGGCGGTGGCCATTCCACCGGCCAACTCGCAGGTAGCGGCGGGGTAGCCTGCGGTCCCGGTCCCGGTCCCGGTCCCGGAACCTTCAGTGCTTTCCCCACCCAGATTCTTGCGGACGTCCGCGCCGATGCCGGGATCGTCCCACTCATGACTGAAGAAGTAGTGCTGCCTGAAGGTGGGATCCCACGGAGCTTCGGCGTCTACCCAGAATCCGTCTCCATACCCGCCATAGACAGGCATGACTTCCTTCACCGGAAGCTCTGCCCCTCCCCATGCTGTTGCCGTCCACACGGGGGCGCTAAATCCTGTTCTGCGGGCGATCTTCTTGAGTTCCTGGATGTGGGCCGGCTGGTCATATAGTTCATTTTCCAACTGGATACCGACGACGTTGCTGGCCGGCCCCATCAATCCCGTGAGTTCGTGGCCAAGACGTGAAAACCACGCCGTCACGAGGGCCAGATACGCTGGATCGTTGGTGCGGTGCTTCACGTTTGCTGCCTGGACCCAGTCAGGGAACCCGCCGTTGCGGGCCTCGCCGTGTGCCCACGGACCGATGCGAAGGACCACGTCCAAGCCCACCGAACCGCAGAGCTGCACGAACGCAGCCACGTCCAAATTGTCGTCGAATCGGACCAAACCTTGCTGCTGCTCATGATGAAGCCAGAAGACATAACAGGCCACCACCGTGATGCCGCCGGCCTTCATCAAACGCAGGCGGTCCTCCCAGCGCGCGCGGGGCAGCCTGCTGAAGTGAATTTCACCCGATACAGGGATGACCGCACGCCCGGAGTTCTCGATTAACTGTGGGGTAAGCTGCCATCTTTCATGAACGTCCTCCGCAGTACTCATGGTCGGTGATGGCCCGGGGTCACCCGATGACGTGTAGGTGATCGACAGCGGACTCGTGACAATGTTTGACGTGGCCAATCTAGTTCTCCGTTGTGGTTGGCGTAGCGAGGATGATGTTGTTCATGTGGCGTTGCCAGTCCTGGTTGCCCCACATGGGGTGGTGCGGCGCTGCGTTGGAGCAAAGAACCATGCTCCAAACTCCGTGCGCCAGGGCGGTCCGGATACCTTTTTCCGCCAGCTCCCTGCCGATGGGACCTTCTTCAAAAGTACCCAGGAGCGGTGTGTAACCTATCCAGCCTTCCCCTACAAGTGCCGGGATCTTCTTCCACCTGGCCCATTCAGAGATGGCGATCACCCGGGATTCGATCTCGCGGAGCATGACTTCCCGATACTTTCCGTAGTGGCTGTTGAGCCAGTTGTCCCACGCGATTTCGTCGATCCAGTCGTAGCCGTAGAACATCTGGTCCGTGACAACGGTGGCCTCATATTTCCACCCAGCCAAACGGCCATAGTCTTCAACGCTGGGAGCTGTGGCGTGCAGCAGGGACCTTAATTCCTCGTTGGGAAAGGACTCGGTTCTTTCGGAACGGATGTCGATGCGTCGCTGGAGAGCGTCCAGGACGCCATAGCTATATACATGGAACTGTGCAGCGCTGTGATGGCCAGGCACTGTGTGCATGGCGAGGTGGGGTGGTTTTCCATAGCTCGCTGTGAATAAGAGGTCCGGGTGGAGAGACTGCAGGCGTGAGAGCTCCTGTGTGCCGCCGTCGGCCAGGGCCGGCAGGATGGAAAAGTCCACTTCGTTGTGCAGTTCCACCAGTGCGATGCGTTCCCGATGTCCAGAGGCTGTCAAAGCCGTGATCATCCGATCCCACGCGGTGGCCAGCGCGGCGTACCGCTTGGTGAGGGGGACGGCGTCGATGGCGTTGAACCACTGGGACGTGGCAGCAAAAGCCGGGGATTGCTGAAACTCCCAGCTCGCCAGAATGACCACCAGGCCGTGCCGCTCGGCAGCTTCGAAGAGCTCAAACAGCCGGCGCTGAAGGTTCAAACGATAGCCGCCGGGGGCGTCATACCAGCGGGTGCCCCGTCCATAGATGCCCCCGTCCGGAGCTTTTCCCATCCCTTCGATCTCTACATCAATGGCCAGATCTTCAAGTCCGAGGTCACCGAAAAGAAGTAGGGGCGCTGCGCAAATTCTGATGGTGTTGTAGCCCAGCTCTGCGGCCTGAGAACATGCGGCATCCAGATCGGCGTAGGGTCCGCCGCTCTCGGCACGCGTGTACCAGGAGAAGTCCCAGAGCGTGATGGTGAGCCTCTGCGGCAGATGCGCTGGGACAACTCCTGTCAGCTCCGCAGTGTCCCTTTTGATGGTTCCTGACCCCAGGTACCGGGATTGTCCGCTCATGGTCGTGCCCCTTGATGGAGCCCGGCCCGGCCCTTCGCTGCAAGCTCACGGAGCCTGTCCGCTGTGCGGGCCCGGCTTGCCGTGGTATCGGTGTCAAACAGGAGAAGCTCAGGGACCGAGGTTGCGAAGTATTCGACACCGGATGGTTCGGTCTCCAAGTCATCGGCACCTGCGCTCAAAAAGTCCCAGACCCGATTGGCTTCGGAAGGCAGGCCGAGTCGCGCGAAGGCTATCCCGCGCCAGAAGTCCGCCGGAGTGGCCCGGGCGTCCTCCGGGGCGGCGGAGTTGTCGCCGCAGCAGGCTAACTGCCAGGCCGCGGCGGCCCCCTGGTGGTCCTCGGCGAGGGACAGGGCGTCTCCCAGCAGTACCAGGCGTTCGGCCATACTGTTGGCTGGATGCCACCCTTCGCCTAGGTTCGGAGGGGCTGCCATTCCTTGACGAAGCAAGGCGACGGCCGCCGTCGGATCCGAAGTGAGCAGGTCCCTTGCCACCTGAAGGGATGCACGGTCGTAAGCAGCGATGGCGAGCCCTTCTCCTCCTTCGAATGGTTGGAATACGCGCGTGGTCATGATGCCGAGGGCTTCGTGGACGCGTCCGACGTCCACGAGCAGGTTTGCGTAGAGCAAAGCGAGATCGTGCCGTTCCAAGAGGACATCGCCATGGCGTTCCAGCGACTCCAGTTGCTGCGCAGCACCGACCCCGCGGTGCTGCGCAAGGACGGCCCGTTCAAAGACCAGCCGGGGGTCATTGGGACTGAGATGAAGGGCGCGATCCAGGAAAGTGTCAGCCTCATTCGGGTTCCTTCCCAGATTGACCGCAGCAATGGCCGTGTTGCGCCACGTTGAAGGATCCGCCGAACCCAACGTGGTGGACGTGTGCAAATGATGGTAAGCGTCGCCGGTCCTGCGGGCATCCAGCAGCCAACATCCCATCAAGGAGTGGGCCACCTCATCGTGCGGGTCGGCAACGATGGCCAGCTTCAGCGCATCGTAGTCATCGAGGCCGTAAGGAAAAGCGAGCGTGGTGTCTGACCCGCGGGCAGCGGTCCTTTCGGCGGCGGCGGCCTCGAAACGTTGGAGGTGCTCCAGCCACGCTGCGCGCAAGTAGCGGCGCAGTGGTTCCGTAGCGCCGAACGCCCGGACGGTACCGGCGGGGGATGGCTCGGCAGTGAGGTCCAAGGCGTCCCGCCATTGACCAGCGCGGGCAAAATCGGAGGCTATGGTCAGTGCCGTTTTCGGATCTGCGGGCGTGAGTCGTCCGTCCAGTGCCAGAGCCAGGGGATCGAGGGGATTGTTGAGGAGCAGCTCCCGTAGGACGCTCTCGGCCTCGGCAGCCCTGCCGAGCCTGCGCAATGTCATGACCTGCAAAGCATGTCCCGCAGGACTGAGGGCATCTCTTCGGATGGCTTCTTCGGCATGGAGCAACGCTTGCTCGTAGTCGGAGGTCCTGAGCGACATCCTGGCCAGCGCCAGCTGCGCGGGGTGCGCCCAGGCTGCATCCCACGCCGCCTTGCCCTGGTGTTTCCTGGCCTCGTCGAAATGACCCAACCTTTCTTCCACCAGTCCCAGCCAATAGCCGGCCTCGCCCGTTGCCGGGTTCAGGTTCCTTCGGGTGAGACGAGAGAGTGCAGCCTGGAACAGCTCCCGGCTTCGATGTAACGGCCCTGCCGGTACATGGCGGTTCCGAGTGACACGGCGGCGCGCGAGTCGTGGGGATCGCGTCTGAGGATCTCTTCAAAGTAGGGCAGCGGTGACCTTGTGGCATGCCGGTTTTGGGTGAGGTGCAGTCCCGTGACGTAAAGCTCGTCGGTACTGCTGATCTTTTCAGGGTGGGGTGGTTCCGTGGCGATCCACGGCTCCTCAGCGTTGGTTGTGATCTCCCTGGGTGTCCAGGAGATGAGCTTCTTGCCATCCTCAAGGATGTCGACCGTCAGTTCGGCCGCCCGCGCAGCGGTGGGAAGGATGACAACGCCGGTAAACGGGTGGGTAGGGGACAGCCGGACGTGTTGAGTAAGCACCGTCCGACCGGCCCGTGAGAGCACTACCGAAGCGTTGTTCAGGTTCCGGGTGGCGGAAGCGCCAAGATGGACTTCGGTCCCTTCCTTCACCAGCCGCAGGCTGACCGCGGCATCCAGGTTTGCCTGCTGCGCCGGGCCCATCTCCCGGATGGGATACCAGTATTGGCTGAACCTGCGGGTTTCCCCGGGGGCAAGATAGCTGAAGTCCGGTTGGTTGTCCGTAAAGACACCAGCCATCAACTCAACGTAAGGGCCGTCGTCGTCGGTTAATTGTCCATCCCAGGCATGGCCTACGGGCCCGTCGCCCCAAGTCCACTGCTTTTTTCCCGGGGAAATGGCACGGTCCGCCCAATGGACAAAACCAGCCTTCTTCAGGTGGTCATAGCCTCCGAAGAAGCTGTCCTGGGTATCGGTGATCATGTAAGAGGTAGGGACAGGAACGTTGGAGTAGAAATCAACACGGTCCGAGCCAGGCTGAACCGCGGCCAGGGCCGGGTAGTCAACACCGTAGTAGGGCCGGTCGGCATGGGGGAAAGCTGTGATGGCACGTCGGGCGTGGTCGGCCACGTACCTGACGTCCGTCGGGAAGAAGGACTGATAGTGCTCGTGGACCCGGGCCGCGACATTTGCCCACCACAGGAAAGTCTGAGGCTCGTCCGTCCTGTTGTGCAGGCGCCCTTGGACCTCAAGGAGCGACTGTCCGGGGCGAAGCGTGACCCCGTGGTTCCCTTGCATTCGTTGCAAGGGATCCAGATCGCTGTGCCACACCGTGACGGAACCATCAGGATCGCGACTTATGGACGTTTCGACCGGAAGGTAAGTAGCCGGCCTGTGGTGCTGCGGCCAGTTGAATTCAACGCCGCCTGAGATCCACGGACCGGCAAGGCCCACCAATGCAGGCTTGATGACATTGTTGCGATAGAAGAAATCGTAGTCGGCTGTCTTGTCGTAGCCGACATGGATGCGGCCCCCGATCTCAGGGAGCAGCATAAGCCGCACAAATTCGTTCTCCAGGTGAATCGCACGCCACAGCCGAGGTTCTTTGGCTACGGCCACACTGTCGATGAAGGGCAGGGGATAGACCTTGCCGCTGGAGCCTTGGTAGACGCGACGGTCCAAAAACATCGGATAACGATCCGGCTCACCGGTTGCGTAAGTATCTATCCAAACCGGCTCGCTCCAGCAGGCCACACCTCCGGCGGCCAGGATGCTCTCCTGGGCGGGCGGGGCATCAGGCAGGGAAATTCGGCTCGTGGCCTCGGAAAGGTTGTTCACAGATGAAGATTCTAGGCACCAAGGAGAACCTCAGACATGGCAGATAAGATGATCTATATGGATGATTCGGTCAACCCCAAAGATTTCATCGGATCTCCGGCCGGTTTCGCTGATCAGCGACTTGTGGTGGTGCCACGTCCGGTGATCGTTGAGGCGCTCGACCGACCGCTGACCCGAAGGATGGTGGTCACGGATGCCGGCTACTTTCCCCGCGCTGCCGGCCATGGACGGAATCGCCGGCGCGGCGCCGGGGGAACCGTCGTCATAGTGTGCGTCGCCGGCAGTGGATGGATTGAGACAGGAGGGATGCGGACGGAGGTAGGCCCAGCCCATGTGGTGGTGTTGCCGGGCGGGACCGGCGTACCGCATTCCTATGGTGCATCGGAGGCAGATCCATGGACTATTTGGTGGTGCCATCTCCGCGGCACTGACGTTCCTGAACTGCTCGAAGTGGCCGGTGTCAAAGCTCCCGGGAGTGTGGTGCCTCTGGCCAGCGTTGACCGTCTTGCCGCAAGCTTGGATGAGATCGTATCCACCCTCGAAAATGACCAAGGACCAACCGGGCTGATCGAATCTTCGGGTGCCGCATGGCGGCTGCTAACCCAGCTAGCAACGGACCGCCGGATACCCGCCCCTGATGAGCCCATGGAGCGTGCGCTGACCTACCTCCGATCACGCATCGAGGGCACCGTTCGGGTGCCGGACCTGGCAGCCATGCTCGGTGTATCCACGACTCGATTGGGCAGGCTCTTTCGGGACTCAACAGGCGGCGGCGTCGTTGCCCACCATCTCGTCTTGAAGATGGCCCACGCCAGGCATCTATTGGACACGACGGAACTTTCCATTGCCGAGGTGGGCCGCCGAGTAGGAATGACGGACCAGTTCTACTTCTCCCGCCAATTCAGCCGGACTCATGGAATGAGTCCCACAAGCTATAGAGCAGAGCGGAAAGGGTAGTGAACTGAGCGGGCGAGAAGCCCTTGGCCCCCACCATCGTTTCAAGGACTAGCAGCTACCGATGGACTGCCAAGGGCAGTCAGGCTGCCCTGGCATTTGATTGTGTGTCCACTAGTTGACTTGCCAGAGTTGGCCAAGGTTTGGCGCCGTCGGTGCCCAAGGCATCGATTGCAATGGATTCGCTTGCCGACACTTCTGCAAGCGTTGTCGTTGATCGGCGTTGGAAGCCGGGCATCCACTGTGTATGCCATTAGGGCGCTGTCTTTGGCCGTGACCTCCACGCTGATGGGAGCCCACTCCTTGCTGCTATGTCGAGATACTACAGGCGATTAAGAGTGCATTATTTTGCGAGTTTGCGGCCCACACTGAGACCTGACACGGCCAACATCCACTGCTAACTGGAGCGCCTGAAGGGCTCGCATATCCTGCGCCAGGTGGGCCATGATGCGCTGCGCCAATCCCGAGATGACGCAATGGGGGCACCAGTATCAGGACGCCGTTGTGGGCTTTGGCGGCCTCGCGGAAAAGGACAAGAAAAGTGGCCGGTCTCCGTTGGAGACCGGCCACTGCTGTGGTGGTGAGTTAGTTTCGCGCTGATCCGGAGCCGGCGGGGCTAAGCTCGGGAGCTTCGGGGCTGTGAGCACCGCTGCGTGATGTGGCGCCTTCAGTGTGAGGAGTTGTCTGGACAAGGTCGGCCTCGAGGCTGGAGTTCTTCGACGGTTCCTTGACCATGAACGAGGCAACCAGAGTCAATGCGATGCAGCCGGTGACGTACCAGAAGAACGTGGATTCCATGCCCGCCTGCTTGAGCGCCAATCCGATGGGTTCAACGGTTCCGCCGAAGGATGCTGCAACGAGTGCGTGCGGCAGCCCGACGCCGAGTGCGCGGACCCGGGTGGGGAACATTTCAGCTTTGACGATCGAAGCACAGGCTGTGTAGCCGGAGACGAAGACCAAGCAGAGCATCATCAGGCCAAACGCGGCGAAGACGTTGGTGGTGTCGGCGAGGATGGTCAGAACCGGCACGGTAACGATGGTGCCGCCGATGGAGAAGAAAAGCATGACCTTGCGGCGTCCGTAACGGTCCGAGAGGCCGCCGGCGATCGGCTGCAGGAACATGAAGAGGAACAGTGCCACAAAGCTGATGACGCTGGCGTCTTCCTTGGCGATGCCGGAGGTGTTGACCATGTATTTCTGCATGTAGGTGGTGTAGACGTAGAAGCTGACTGTGCCACCGATGGCCAGGCAGAAGACGGCGATGAGCTGCTTGGGGTACTGCAGGAGAGCGCGCAGGGATCCAACAGGCTTCTTACCGGTGGATGCGGTCTCTGCTTCGCTGCGTGCCTTCTCCAGCTTGTAGTGCTCGGATTCGTCCATGGAGCGGCGGAGGACCATGACCAGGAGTCCGGCTACGGCGCCGATGATGAACGGGATGCGCCAACCCCATTCGCCCATCTGTTCGGGTGTCAGGATGCGTTGCAGCAGGATCATCACCAGCAGAGCGGAGAGTTGGCCGATGATGATGGAGACGTACTGGAAGCTGGAGAAGAAGCCGCGGCGGCCAGGCGTTGCGACCTCTGAAAGATACGTGGCGCTGGAGCCGAATTCCCCGCCGACGCTCAGGCCCTGAATGAGCCGTGCGAAGACCAAGAGGATAGGTGCCCAAATCCCGATCGTGTCGAAGGATGGGGTGAGGCCGATCGTCAGCGATCCTGCGCTCATGAGAAGGACTGAAGCCGCGAGGGCGTTTCGGCGTCCGTGGCGGTCCGCGTACATGCCCAGCAACCAGCCGCCGAGGGGACGCATGAGGAAGCCGACGGCGAAAACGGCTGCGGTTGACAGCAACTGGGCGGTGGGGTTGCCGCTGGGGAAGAACTCGGCAGCGAAGTAGATGCTGAACGAAGCGTAGACGAACCAGTCGTACCACTCGATCAGGTTACCGAGGCACCCCTTGACGACGTTGCTCACCACACGGGACTTGACCGGTGCAGCTTGCGTGCTTTGAGTGTTCACTTGAACTCCTTTGTTCGTGTCGGTGGCGTTGGGCTTCTGCTGCCGTCGCCGCCGGTTCGGGGCTTTCGCCGTGGAACTACCTCCAATGTGTCTCAGGTCACCCGGGCCTGAATAGCGAATTGGCGATTTCTTAGCCGTCCCTTAAGACGGTTCTTCTGTGAGCGTTTGGAAGGCACGAAAAAGCCGGGCCCGCAGCAACTGCGGACCCGGCACGACCGGTCTTACGGGGAACTAGACGCGGGCGAGGCCCGGCGATTCGTCGCTGGTCCCTTCGGCGGCTACGCGATCATCAAAATGAGCGGCCAGAAGCTCTCCTGAGTGCATCAGGTGCTCCTCCATCTCCGCCCGGGCCGTGGTGGCGTCCTTGGATCGGATGGCTTCCAAGAGCTTTGAATGGTCGTCGACAGTAGCTTTGGGCCAGCCTTCAATGCTGGAGTAAAACCTTCGTGGAACATAACGTGAGACGAGGCCCATGGCCCAAATAATCTTCCGCGAATCCGCCAAGAGATTGATCTCGCGGTGGAAGGCATGGTTCTTTTCTTCCAGCAAGGCATCGTCATGGCGGGCTGCGGCAGCAATGAGTTCGTGATGCAGCGCTTCAAGTTCGGCCAAATCCTTCTCGGTGGCATTGTGCGTGGCCCGCGCCGCCAGCTCGCCACCAATCAGTGCTTGGACCCGGAAGATGTCCCGGATGTCCTTCCCAGTCAGCGGCGCAACTTGGAAGCCCTTCCGCGGGACCAGTTCCAGGAAGCCCTCCACCCGCAGGGACTGAAGAGCCTCCCGGACCGGTGTGGTGGAGATTTGGAGGGCCTCGGCCAAGACCTCTGGCCGAACCTGTGTTCCTGGCCGGAGGCTGCCGGACATGATGAGGGCGCGGACGTAGGAGGAAGCCTCGTCGCTCAGTTGCGGACGAACACGTTTGCGCTCATTCATGGTCATGTCACTTTCTGCTTACTACATCCAAAACTACGGCATTGCCCGGGAAGAATTGTCGCAGCTTTCATAGCGGTTATGGCGCGTCGAACCCTAGGCATGGTTGCGCTTGTATGCCTCGGCGGCACCCGGATGCAAGGGAATCCCGGACGTGTAGATCAGTGATCGGGCGTCCAGGAACTGAATGCCCACGGCTCCCGGAGGTACGAGTTCCGCGGATCTGGTGACCAAGACGTCTACAACCCTGCTGACCACATCGTTGGGAAGGCTGGGCCTGGCCAGGAGAATGGTGGAAATTCCCACCGACGCGATTTCTGTTGCCGAGGCATAGAGGCTTTTCGGCAGGGTCACTGGCTGGTACACGGGACCGAACTGCGCTTGCAGCGCGCGCTGTTCGGCGGCGAGGTCCAGCAAGCGGATCCCGGATGAAGGACCGCGGCCGGAACTGGTGTCCATCTGGGGATGCGGCACTCCGCCTGCAAAGAGGGCGGCGTCAACGGCGCCAGTGGCCAGGGCTTCGAGCACCTCTGTGATGGGTACTTGGCGGACAGTCACCTCAGACTCTTTGAGCCCTCCAGCCTCGAGAAGTAGGCGGCCTGCCCGGATAGTGGCGGAGCTTGCGCCGAGGCTGATGACCTTACCTCTGAGCTGGGACACGGTTCGCACGGACGAATTCCCGGCAACGGCGAACTGCAGGTAGTTCAAGTAGAGTCGACCCACAGCTTGCAAATTCCCGCGTTCGGGCAGTGCGACGTCGGCCAAAACCAAGGCGAAGTCGAGTTTGCCTGCCAAGATGCTGTCCAGGTTTTCCACTGAACCATCGGTGATCCTGGGATCCAAGGTGAAGCCAACGTCGGCGCGGGATACGGCGGCAGTCAGTGACTGGCCGAAATCGTAGAAGAATCCTCGGTTTTCTGCGGTGCCCAAGGTGAACTGTTGCACAGGTGCGCTGCAACCGCCCAGCAAGCCGCCAGCTGTAGCGGCCGCAGCTGCGGTGAGTAGCCGCCGTCGTGATAGCTGCTGGCGGGAGATGTTCCGGTCTGTCATGGCGCAGCCTCTTCATGAGCTGCAGGCAGTGCCAGCACGACGGTAAGACCGCCGCCAGGGGTTTCCTTCGTGTTGATGCGGCCACCATTTCGTTCTACGAGTGCCTCCACAATGGACAGCCCCAATCCGGTTCCCCCGGGCTTTTCCGGCCGCTGGCCTGTTCCGCGGAAGAACCGCCTGGTGATCAACGCCAGTTCGCTTGGTTCGACGCCCGCGCCGTTATCTGCCACGGTGACCATGACCCAGGAGGCATCGTCGGCGTCGACTGAAATCCTGACCATGGCGCCGTGGCCAGCGTACTTGCAGGCATTATCCAGGAGGACGTCGAGAGACTGTTCAAGGTCGCCGGTGCTGATGGAGGCGGCGGGACCGGTAGAGGAGTCTCGAACTTCTATGGCAACCCCGGCGGCAGCAGCAGTTTCCACCCAATAATCCGCCCGTTCTTGAGCGACGGAAAGTGGCCGGCAGTATTGGTGACCAGGTTGGCGGGCACGAGGTGTTTCAGCCACGGATAAGGCCAGAAGATCGTCAAGGATTTCCTCCAAGCGAAGAGTTTCGCTGAGAGCTCGCTGGTAGCTCTTTGCGCCGACGCTATGGACCTGCGGTTCCAAGAGGTCCAAGCGCAGCTGGAGAGCTGTCAGGGGGTTTCGCAGTTGGTGGGCTGTATCGGCCACCAGTCGGCTCTGGGCGTCTGCCGAGGCGTGAACGGTGGTGGCCATTCGTTCAAAGGCTTTGGACAGCAATCGGAACTCCGGCGGGCCTCCCGCCACCTGTTGAGGTAGAGGCGCAAAGTCACTGCCGGCCGCTTTGGCGACGGGCAGGCTTTCCGTCAGTTCCTGCATGCGTTGGCCCACTTTGTCCAAGGGACGAAGGATCCACCGGCTCACAGCTAAGGCCAGGAGGCTGAAAATCGCCACTGCCGTGATGGACCCTGCGCCGATGAGCAACCATATTCGCAGGATGTCGCCCCTCGGGCCGTCCGTGGACGCAACGATGACCACGGCGCCGTTGACTTGCGCGCCGGAACCAATTGGCTTTGCGAAGACTGCCGTCGGGGGACTCCACGGCGTGAGGAGTTCTAGGCCGGATGAGCGTTCGTTGCGCAGCGCCCGGCCGACGGCGGCAGAGACTTCCGGGTCGTTCAAAGTGGTTCCAACTGTTTGGGGGGAAGCGCCCCTGGTGGACACTACAACGACGGCATCACCATAGAGTCCGTTGTAAGCGGCAACTTCCTCCACAAGCAGGCCGGAACCTGCGTTTCGCACGTAGCTGTCGGCCAAGTCGGCGAACCGTTGAAGGTCCCCGTCCCTGCTGAGGACGAACTGGCGGGTGCGAAGGTCAGCGGACGACAACGCCAGGGGGACCGCGAATCCTGCCACGACGATGGCACCGAGGATGGCAAGGACCAACAGCAGCCTGGTTCTCACTGCTCGCCGGTCCAGCGATACCCAAAACCGCGAATGGTCTCAATCAACCCTGGGCGTCCGATCTTGGACCGGAGGGCAGTCATATGGACATCCAGTGACCGCGACACCGTGACGAAGGCGTCGCCCCAAATATGGTCCATCATGTGCTGGCGGCTGACAGCTGTCCCAGGGCTGTCAACCAGCATCGCCAGCAACTGGAACTCCTTGGTGGTCAGCTGGATCTGCTCTCCGCCAACTTCCAAGGTTCTCCCCGAAAGGTCGACGAGGACATCGCCAAACTCCCGAAGATCCGTCGATGAGGCAGAGGCACGCTGCGCCCGCCGTCGGATGGCCTCAATCCGGGCCAACAACTCAGTGATGCGGGCCGGCTTAACCAGATAGTCATCGGCCCCGTTCCGCAAACCACGAACCACCGAGCGCTCGTCGTCCCGAGCGGTCAACACGATGACGGGCACCGCTGAAACCTGTCGGAGGCGCCTGAGGACTTCGATTCCGTCCATGTCAGGAAGTCCCAAGTCGAGCAGGACCAGGTCGAAGTCGGGGTGCCGGGTCAAGAGCTCAGTTCCACGGGCCATGCGGTGCGCCGTGATCCGGTTTGCTTCCAACGCGTCCACGAGTGCGCTGGCAACGCCGTCGTCGTCTTCGACAACACCTATCCGCATGTATCAGGTTCCTTTCACTGGTTCAGGCGGTACGGGAAATCCCGCACCGCCCGACCTTCGTCTCTTTGGTTACTCTAAGCTCCTCGATCCGTCAGAACGAGGTAGGATCGCTAGCCGATCCGGAAATCGACGACGCCGGACTGGGCCGCCGCCGTCAGCAGACGGTCCTGGGCTGCTTTGTGCTCTGCCGAATAGCCCTCCGCAGGTGAAGCTGCCTCCGGCCGGCCGACATAACCGAGACGGAATCGGATCAGACCCATCTTGAGCAGCTTGGGCAGCACATATGTCCACGCACCCATGTTCTCGGGTTCTTCCTGGACCCAGACGACTTCCTCCAGCCCACCGGCCGCCGCCACTTCGCGCATGATCTCTTCATGGGGGAAGGGGTACAGCTGTTCGAGGCGAAGCAGGCGCACGCCGTCGCCCAGGCGTTCCTTGGCCTCGACCCCCACCTTCCCGGTGCAGAGGAGAAGGCGTGTTGCCTCGTGGCTGGGAGCACCGGATGCCAAGACGTTGTGAAAGGTGCCTGCGGTGAAATCCTCCACAGCAGATTTCGCGGATTCAGCCCGCAGCAGTGACTTTGGCGTGAAAATGATGTGCGGCCGGGGCTCCTCCATGGCTGCTGCATTCACCAGGGCGTTGAAGTACTGCGCCGCCGTGGTCGGGATGAGGATACGGGCATTGTCGCGCGCTGCGAGCTGGAGGAACCGCTCAAGGCGTGCCGAGGAGTGTTCCGGACCTGCACCTTCCCAGCCGTGGGGGAGGAGCGCAACAAAGCGGCTTTCGCGGCCCCACTTGTCACGCCCGGCCATGATGAACTGATCGAAAATAACTTGTGCAACGTTCACGAAGTCACCGAACTGGGCCTCCCACAACTGGAGTGAGTCCGTGTTCGTCCGGCCGTAGCCATACTCAAACCCCACCGTGGCAACCTCGGTCAACGGAGTATTAGCCACAAGGAAGGGTGCGTCCTCGAACGTGAGACGCTCCGCCTTGTCGCCGGTCTGGGCATCGTGCACCACGATGTGCCGGTGGCTGAAGGTGCCGCGCTCCACGTCCTCACCCGTAAGCCGTACGGGCACGCCGGCCTCATTGATATGCTTCAAAGCCAGGAGTTCCGCCTGTCCCCAGTCCACCAGGAACTCCTGGTCACGCAAGGCGCGCTTCTTATCGAATTGACGCATCAGCTTCGGGTGGATTGCGACGTCGTCACGCGACTGTTCTGCCGCGTCGAGCACGTCGGCGAGCCACGTGGCCGTAATGTCCCGCAGTTTATCCACGACGCCGGGGCGGGGTGCGAACTCCTGCGTCACGACGGAGTTCAGATCAAAGACCCGTGCCTTTTCCAAGGCTCCGACGAGGTGCTCCTTGGCCGCAGCCCGGGTTTCAGCGACGTAGGTGTTGGTCACAAGGCCGGCCGCTTCCAAAGTGCCGGCGTAGATTTCGTGGACCGGAGGGTGCTGGTCGATGTCGTCGTAATATACGGGCTGTGTGTAGCGGGGCTCGTCAGTCTCATTGTGTCCATGCCGACGGTAACCCTGGACGTGGATGACGATGTCCGTGCCAAAGCGCTCGCGGTATTCGAAGGCAATCCTGGCTGCAACCAGGTTTGCGTCGACGTCGTCTGCGTCTGTGTGGATCACTGGGACGTCGAAGCCGCGGATGACGTCCGAAGGGTATGTCGTGGAACGCAGCTGGAACGGGGTGGCCGTGAATCCGAGCCTGTTGTCCTGGACGACGTGGATGGTGCCGCCTACGTTGTAGGGCTCAAGCCGCTGCAGGTTAAAGGTCTCGTAGACGACGCCCTGTCCGGTGAAAGCGGCGTCACCGTGCAACAACACGGGAAGAACCCTGCGACGCGCCACTTCGGGTGCAATACCGTCAGCGATCAACTGGTCCTGTTTGGCTTTGGCCGCGCCAAGGGCCACAGGCGATACGAATTCGAGGTGACTTGGATTCTGTTCCAGCATGACGCTGATCGAGGTGCCATCCGTGTCGGTGAAAGTGCCGCTACCACCCAGGTGCTGGCGGACATCGCCGGAACGGGCCAGTTCGGTGGACCGGGCTGACGGGAGAAATTCGGCAAGGATGCGCTCCATAGGCCAGTTAAGGATGTGAGCCATGATGCTGAGCCGGCCCCGGTGGGCCATACCCAGGACAGTGTCTGTGTAGCCCTTTCCTGCGGCCTGTCCCGCCATCTCCGCCAAGGCAACAACGGTTGATTCGAGACCCTGCACTGAGAGTGTTTTTTGCCCCAGGAATTGTGTTTGGAGGTAGCTTTCGAAGACGTCGATGTCGGTTGAGAGCTTGAGCGCCTGGAGGCGTCGCTCAGCGGTTGGCTGGGGAGTGCCGTGGCGGATCAGGTCAGCCAGCCAGTTACGGGTTTCGGGGTCGGAAAGGTGTCCAAATTCGATCTCGACGCCGTTCGGCAGCCAAGATCCCTCATCGCGTGCTCGCACGGGTTCCAGCCGGGCGACGGTAGCGCTTCCTGCGCTGTTGAACTCGGCAAGCCGCACGTCGCCGTCCGCGGCGGAGTCCGCCTCCTGTAGTCCGAGCAGCGGGTCAGGCTCGTTGCGCAGAATTTCCTGCTCGAGTTCAGCCAGGAAGTCCTGTGAGCGCAGCAGCTTTTCCACCGCTCCCAGGAAGCTCCCCGAGTCGGCGCCCTGGATGGCCCGGTGGTCATAGGTGGAGGACAAGGTGAGGACAGGGTCCACAGGTTGGGTGGCAGCGAGAGTTTCCAGTCCCGCGGGGATGCCAATGGCACCGGCTGCGACGATGATGCCAGGCCCGGCAGGAAGCAGCGGTACGCCGGTCGTCGAACCAAAACGGCCGGTGCTGGTGAGGATGAGCGTGGCGCCGCGAAGCTTGGTCACAGCGATGGATCCCGCCCGGCATTCCTGGGACAGCTGGCCGAGCTGGTCCACCAACGCAGGGAATGTGAGGCTGGCCGCGTCGTGGATCACGGGAACCATGATGGAGTGGCCTGCGGACGTCTCGACGTCTACCGCCACTCCGAGGTTGACCGCCCCTTCCTGTACGAGGACAAGGTCCGCGCCATCGGATTCGATCCGTTGGCGCACTGCCGGAACTTCGTGCTGGGCGGCGCGGGCCATGGCCGTCGCCAGCACGGCGGCGATCGGGACGTTGAAGCCCTGTCCGCGGAGGCGTTCACGCCATGCCATGAGTGCAGAGACCTCAAAGGTCCTCATGGTGGATGCCGTAGGCACGCTGAGGCTGGCCTCCATATTCCGGGCCATGGCCGCGCCCCGGCCACGGAGGACTTTACGGGAATCTGCCGCGGGTGTTGAGTCCGGGTTGGTCGGGCTGGATTCGGGGGTCAGGTTCTGAAGCATGTGATTGTCTTTCAGCAGAGGTGTCGGGTGCCATGGGTGGATCTAGTAGCAGCCCGAGGGATTGCATTCCATCGTCCTCGTTATGGATAGATGGCACCAATACCTTTTGGTGATGGCTATATGTCATGGTGTGATTGCACTTAATTGGCGGCGACGACGAGGGGACCATACCGTGGAGATGCGGCAACTTCAGGCACTGTTAGCGGTGGCTGACACCGGAAGCGTGACTAAAGCAGCAGAGCTTTTGCACATCGTCCAGCCAGCCGTCACCCGGCAAATCCACAACCTTGAGGCAGAACTTGGGACCTCCCTCTTCGATAGGAGCCGCAGTGGCATGCGGCTGACGGAGATCGGCGCGCAGGTGGTTGAACGGGCAAGGCGGGCATTGAATGAGCTTGACCGTGCGCGGGAGGAAGCGAGAACTTCCGGTGCTGGCCTTCACGGCATCGTCACGGTGGGGCTCCTGGCCAGCACTGCGTCACTCCTCGCCGTCCCACTGGTGTCAGCAGTGACTGAACGGCACCCCGGCGTCCGGCTGCGTGTAGTGACCGGATACGGCGGGCATCTGAGCCGCTGGTTGGAAGCAGGGGATGTGGATGTCGCCCTGACGTACAACCAGCCACCCGCCACCGGCCTTGACGTCAAGCCGCTCTTGGAGGAGGCTCTCTGGGCTGTGGCTCCCCCGGCGGCCGCAACAGTGAGGCCAGAAGGAGTGGATCTTTCAGAGCTGCTGCTCCAGTCGCTGGTGATGCCCAGTGCCCCGCATGCCATCCGATCCCTTGTGGAAAGTGCCGCGGCGCGACTTAATGTTCCGCTGGACATTGCCGTGGAAACCAACGACGCCGGTGTGCAGAAGCAACTGGTGCAGAGCGGCCTGGGATGGACAGTCTTGCCCGGCATTATGGTGGCCGACGAAGCGGCGGGCGGCGTCCTCAATTCGTCCCCCATCGTTAATCCCGAAATACCACGGAAAATCGTTCTCGTCCGGCCGTCCGGCACCCGGGCGCCAGGTGCCGGACGCATGGTTGCGGATCTCTTGGAGGATGTGGTGCTTACTCGGATTGCCAGTGGAAAGTGGCCGTCCGCGCGCCTGGTCGTTTGACGTCCGGCACGCCCATGCTCCTAACCGAACTTGATCGGAGCGTTCAGTTGTCGGGGACGAATCCATACTTCGTAGTTTTCCGCTGCCGTGTACATCATCCGCTGATGGGTTGTATCCGCGGCCAACCACAGCGCTGAAGAGTCGGGCATGGCGCTTTCCACAGTTCCGCAGCGGATAACCCGGTGCCCCTGTCTGATTTCCACCACGGCGCCAACCAGTCGACTCCAACTCGCAGTTGTATCCACAGTGGTGTCCCTCCCGCGCTCAGTAAGAGCGGGGGAGCCCCAGCACTTTCGTGGCCACGAATGACTTGATCATGTTGTTGTTGACGGGTGCCACCTGGAACATGCGCGTTTCGCGGAATTTGCGTTCGACGTCGTACTCATCCACGAAGCCGTAACCGCCATGCGTGTCCAGGCAGGCGTTGGCGGCGGCCCAACTGGCCTCGGAGGCAAGATGCTTGGCCATATTGGCTTCCGCGCCGCAGGGCTCGCCGGCATCGAAGAGCCGGGCTGCTTCGTAGCGCATCATGTCCGCCGCCCGGACCTTCATGTAGGCATCGGTAATGGGGAACTGTACGCCCTGGTTGGTACCAATGGTCCGGCCAAAAACGGAACGCTTGTTGGCGTATTCCACTGCACGGGTGGTGAACCAGTAGCCGTCACCGATGGCCTCGGAAGCAAGCAGGATTCGTTCTGCGTTCCATCCGTCGATGACGTAACGGAAGCCCTTGCCGACCTCCCCGATCACTGCTGACTGCGGCACGCGCATGCCTTTGTAGAAGATTTGGTTGGTGGCGTAGTTAAACATCGTCCGTACCTTTACTACTTCCAGGGTCTCAGGTTGCTCGGCACGCACCTGGCGGAGGTCCACAAGGAACAGCGTGAGTCCGTAGGTCCGGTCGCCGCCCTTTTCTTCGGGTTTGGCAGATGTCCGGGCGAGGACGAACGCGAGATCGGATTCATCGATGCGGCTGGTCCAGCTCTTGTGGCCGGTGATGACGTAGTGGTCTCCGTCCTTGACGGCTGCGGTCTCTATGCTGGTGGTGTCCGAGCCGGCTGCGTCCTCGGTGATGGAGAATGCCTGAAGGCGGAGGTCGCCGGAGGCGATTGCCGGCAGGTAGGCGTTTTTCTGGGCTTCATTGCCATGGCGGAGGAGTGCACCCATGGTGTACATCTGCGCATGGCATGCTGCTGAGTGGCCGCCGGACTTGTTGATTTCTTCCATGATCACGCTGGCCTCGGTGAGACCGACGCCAAGGCCGCCATACTCAGCGGGGATCAGCGCAGCCAAGAGGCCTTCCTTGGTCAGCCGGTCAACGAATTCCTGTGGGTAACGCCGGTTCCGATCCGTCTCGCGCCAGTATTCATCCGGGAAGAGGGCGCAGAGGCTTCGAGTCTTTGCTCGCAGTTCTTCGAGGGTGGTGGGTGTGCTCATCGGATGCTCCTTCGTGTGTTTGGCTAGTGCGTCTTCGGTAGCCTGACTTCGAGAATACAGAATATATTTAGTTCATGACAAGAGGTTGCGAAGGGGCAAATCCGAGCTGAGGTGTAATCAAAGATCTTGACAGCTCGGTGATATGGCGGGTTTGCTTAGATCAGTACAAAATATATTTACTGCCAACAAGCGTGAACTTCCACCGTCGAAGGAGACGAACGATGACCCAAACAACATCGCGAAACACATCTGACCAGACCCGGGTAGTGCCGGGCTGGACCGGACGGCTGTTTGAGGACTTTGCCGTCGGTGACATCTACTATCACCCGTTTGGCAAGACAGTCACCGAGGCCGACAACCAGACATTCACCCTGGTCACCCAGAATGTTGCCAAGACCCATATCGATAGGAACTTTGCCGCGGCCACCGAATTCGGCCTGCCGCTGGTCAACTCGACGTTCACTCTGGCTCTGGTGACGGGGCAGTCCACCATAGACCTGTCCATGAACGTCTTCGCGAACATGGGCTGGGACGAAGTGCGGATGCCCAACCCCGTATTTGAAGGCGACACCATTTACTCGCGTTCAAAGGTTTTGGCCGTGCGCGAATCCAAGTCACGGCCCAATCTCGGCTTGGTCACCGTCGCAACTGAGGGCTACAACCAGGACGGCAAGATCGTGATCAGTTACCGCAGGACATTCATGGTGTACCGTCAGGGCCACCTCCCCAGCGTTGAATCAGCTCGACCGGATGAATCCTCACTGCCGGACCACGGGGATTTCCAGTGATGGGCTCCGGGACCCTGACCTCAAACGTCACCGGCGTGGACATCGCCACTGCTGCCGTTACCGCGCTGTTTGTCCCGGGGGACCGTCCCGAACGGTTCGTCAAGGCTGCGAGTGCCGGCGCCGGCGTCGTCATCATTGACCTTGAGGACGCTGTAGCGCCGGCGAGCAAGGACGCGGCGCTGGCCGCCGTCGTCGAGGCGCTGACTGCCGGCGAGATCCGCGCTCTGGTACGCGTTAATGCCAAGGACTCAGAAACGCACGACGCCGAAATCTTGGCGCTGCTCGACGTCACCGCGCGCGAGGGGCACGGTTTGCTGGGTTTGGTGTTGCCAAAGGCGGACGATCCCGGGCTTGTAGCCGGAATCCGTGGGCTTTTTCCACCGGACCTTGCTCTTGTGCCGTTGATCGAATCAGCCGCTGGCCTCGTCCATTCTCTTGACTTGGCGCGAGTTCCGGGAGTCACCCGCCTGGCTTTTGGGGCGATCGATTTCGCTCTGGATATTGACGCATCCGGGGAAGATCGATTCCTGGACCACGCCCGCTCACAGTTGGTGGTGGCGTCCCGTGCCGCGGGAATTGCCGCACCGTTGGATTCGCCGTGCGTCGACATTCAGGACGAGGGTGAGATTGAAGAGTCGGCGCTCCTGGCCCGGAAGTTCGGCTTCGGGGGAAAACTGTGCATCCACCCTCGACAAGTCGCCGCCGTTACCGTTGCTTTCGTTCCCTCGGAAGCCGAAGTAGCATGGGCGCGCTCGGTGATCGGCGCTGAAGGTGCCGCTGTCCAAGTGGACGGCAAGATGATTGACCGTCCGGTTACCGACCGGGCCAAGCGAATTCTGGCCAAGGCCGGAAAGGAGTTCTAGTGTCCCGGCTTCCGTTGGCAGGCATGACAGTCATTTCTCTGGAGCAGGCGGTTGCCGCTCCCTTCGCCACCCGTCAGCTGGCTGACTTGGGGGCGCGGGTGATCAAGATTGAGCGCGACGCTGGTGATTTCGCCCGCGGGTATGACACCAAAGTTGACGGCATGTCCAGTTACTTTGTCTGGCTCAACCGAGGCAAGGAAAGCGTGGTTTTGGACCTGAAGTCCGAGGACGGGCTTGCTGTGCTCAAAGAGCTGGTGTCCAGCGCTGACGTGTTGGTTCAAAATCTCGCTCCAGGTGCAGTGGAACGGCTTGGTTTCGGACCCGATGACGCCTTGGCGCTGAATCCAAAGCTGATCCACGTCTCCATTTCCGGCTATGGGCGTGGCGGTACTCACGAGCAAAAGAAAGCCTACGACCTCCTGATCCAATGTGAGTCGGGCCTGCTAAGCGTCACTGGATCTCCTGACAGTCCAGCAAAGGTGGGGGTCTCCATTGCGGACATCTGCGCTGGCATGTACGCCTACTCGGGCATCCTCACGTCATTGTTGAGCCGCGCCACCACCGGCCGAGGGGATGTTGTGGAGGTTTCCATGCTGGAAGCCCTCGCCGAATGGTTGAGCCAACCGTACTTCTTCGCCGAATACGGAGGTGCGCCGCCAGCCCGCGCCGGTGCGCAGCACGCCAGCATCGCGCCCTACGGTCCGTTCCATGTTCAGGACGGCACCGTGTTTCTGGGGATCCAAAACGAGCGGGAGTGGGCAGTTTTCTGTCAGAAGGTGCTGGGTAGTTCCGGACTCTCTACGGATTCCCGCTTCGCCAGCAACAGCCAGCGGGTGGCAAACCGCTCTGAACTGCATGAGGCCATCAACGCTGTCCTGGGGAGCATGAGCACCGAGTCCGTAACTGCGGCGCTGGATGCCGCCGGGATAGCCAATGCGGAGTTGCGGGACTTGCACGGTTTGTCGCAACACCCGCAATTATCGGCGAGAAACCGGTGGCGGGATGTGGAGTCGCCTGTGGGGCCCCTCCGCAGCTTGATTCCGCCCGTAACGTCACGCGAGGTTGATTACCGCATGGCCGCCGTGCCGGCTCTCGGCGAGCACACCGCCAAGGTTCGCGCCGAACTCGGCATGGCCTAGAGAGAACTTGAGTACAAGGATCAGCCGCCCGGGCGTTGCACCGGGCGGCTGATCCTTGGTTGGCGGGTGGGGAGCGAACGGAGTTGGTCTATTTGATGGCCAGGGCCGGAAGGCCGCTGGCAAGGTCCGCTGAAGGCTTGACGTCTTTCGATTTGGGGTTGGACTTCAGCCGTACCTCCAAGTATTTCGCAACGCCGGCCAACAGCAGGCAAAGGCAGATGTAGATACTGCCAACCACCAACGCTGCAGGAATGATGGGTGAGGAATAGCTCGCCGAACTACCCACAAGCTTGCCCAGGTAGAGCAGCTCTTGATACGTGATGACGAAGCCGAGCGCTGTATCCTTCAACACCACCACCATTTGGGCAACGATCACCGGGAGCATTGCCCGAATCGCTTGGGGCAACAAGACAAGCCTCATGACGGCAGTTTTCCGGAATCCAATGGCGTACGCCGCCTCCGACTGGCCGCGGGGGACAGCATCGACGCCGGTTCGGAATACTTCAGCCAGGACCGCCCCGCTGTAAACAGAGACGGCCGTGACCACCGCCGTAAACGGAGTTACCCACGTTTGCCCAACCACTGGGAGCCCGTAGTACATGATCATCATCAATACCAAAACCGGAATGGCCCGAAGGACTTCTGTGATGAAGGCGAAGCACCTGCTGATCCATGGATTGTCAGACATACGGCCCAGAGCAAGTCCGAAACCAATCCCCAGACTGAACACTGCGCCCAAACCAAACGCGGACAATGTGCGAAGAGTTGCTGCCCCGATCTGCTCCCAGACTTGTGGATAGGAAAACACCCGCCACTTCTGTTCGCTGAACTGTCCGGTGACGGCCAATCTATAGGCGATGAATCCAAGGACTCCGAGGACAACCACTACCGCTACGATTGCGAGAAATCGGTTGCGCGCCACAGCTTTGGGTCCCGGGAGGTCAGAAAAGACATTGCTCATCGAATGATCTTCCATTTCTTTTCAAGGGATCGCTGGGCAAGGGACATGATCGCGACCAGAAGGACGAAGACCAGTGCTACCCATAAGAGAACTCCCAGCGCGTTTTCTCCGCGTTCGCTGAGGTTCGCTCGCACGGCACCCAGCTCCAGTACGGAGAATCCTGCGGCAATGGTTGTCATTTTCAGGATCGCAATAAGGGCGCTGATGAGAGGTGGGACAACTGATCGAAAGGCCTGGGGCAGCACAACATGTCCCATGACCTGGCCGAACGTCATCCCGAGGGCGCGGGCTGCTTCAGCCTGGCCGACAGGAATCGTGTTGAATCCGGACCGGAGCACTTCAGTAACGTAGGTGGCCGCGTACAGCCCGATTGCCGTGATGGCAAGGGCTGTGTAGTCGAGCCGGGGGAGCCCCAGCGAGGGGTAGCCGAAGACGAAGATGAAGAAGACCAAGGTCAACGGCGTGTTTCGGACAAGATTCACGTACGCGGTCCCGATGGCGCGGGCGGCTGGTACTGAAGACACACGCATCACGCCCAGCACCGTGCCCAGGAAAACCGCTATTACGGCTCCTCCAATGAAGAGGACCAAAGTGTTCCAGAGTGCGAGGCCCCAAAGGTCAAGATTGTCAAAAATGATGTTCATGGCTCGGGCTCTCAAGCCTCAGTAGTTGTTTACCGGGGGTTGTTCCCCAGCTTTGCCAGTACTGCCGAGCGTGCTGTCGTAGATCTGCGCCCAGGTGCTGGTACCGGCGGTGAGCATTGTATTGATCGCCTTGCGGAGGCTCGTGTCGTCCTTCGGCAGGCCGATCCCGTAGAGCTCCGTAGTGAAGGTTTCCCCAACTACCTTGAGCTTGTCCGGATCCTGCGAGGCGAAGCCGAGCAACTGTGCTTGATCCGAGGAGACCGCATCCACTTGGCCAGCCTTGAGGGATTCCACGCACTGTGAATACGTGTCGAACTCGGTGGTCTTTACCCCCGGGTAGTTGGCCCGGATGTTCTGGATGGGTGTTCCTCCGGTGATGGAACAAACGGTTACGCCTTGCTTCAGGTCTTCTTCGCCCTTGATCTTCTCATTTTCCTTCTGCACGAGAATTCCCTGACCCGTCTTGAAGTAGGGGCCAGCGAAATCGACCGCAAGCTTGCGCTTGTCCGTGATCGAATACGACCCCACATAGACATCCACATCTCCGTTTGCCAGAGCCTGTTCGCGTGCCACCGACGGGACGGCCTTATAGGCAATCTTGTCTTCTCCGAAGCCCAGCGTTGCGGCTGTCCAGCGTGCAATCTCTACATCGAAGCCGCTACGGGCCCCCGTTACAACATCCAGGTATCCGAACCCGGGTTGGTCTTCTTTGACACCTATGATCAATTGGCCGCGACTTTGAGCGCGTTTGAGGGTAGGGCTGTCCTCCGGGGTCACTGACGTGGCCACGGTGTACGACAGCGCGCTACGCTCAGGCTGGCCCGGCGTCCCATCCGCTGCGCCTGAACAACCAGCCAAAGCAAACAGGGCTACAGTACAGGCGGCAATGGCGGCATATTTCTTTGACACTTTTGTGCTCCTTATTCATGGGGACATAGCTCTTGGCTTCCGCAGCGCATCGGCGGTCACCAAAGCAGGATTGATGGACTTGGGCGCGCTGAACGGCGCCGGCGTCGAAGGTGGTCAGTGAGTGATCAGCTTCGAGAGGAAGTCGCGGGCACGTTCACTGGTCGGATTGGTGAAGAAGCCCTGGGGGGTCTGGTCCTCGATGATTTCGCCATCTGCCATGAACACCACACGGTCGGCAGCCTTGCGGGCAAATCCCATTTCGTGGGTCACCACGATCATCGTCATGCCTTCTTTGGCAAGCTCGATCATCACCTCGAGAACCTCGTTGATCATCTCCGGGTCAAGAGCTGAGGTTGGTTCGTCAAAAAGCATCACCTTGGGGTCCATTGCTAATGCCCTGGCGATGGCGACACGCTGCTGTTGTCCGCCGGAGAGTTGGGCGGGCAGTTTGTGAGCCTGCTGCCCAACCCCAACTCGCTCCAGCAGGGTCAATGCCTGATTCTCCGCTTCGGCTTTACTGATTCTCTTCAGCCGGGTTGGACCAAGCGTCACGTTTTCGAGCACTGTCATGTGAGAAAACAGGTTGAACGATTGGAAGACCATACCGACTTGGGCACGCAAGGCAGCCAGTTCACGACCTTCCTGGGGCAACACCTGCCCGTCGACACGGATTGTGCCTGAGGAAACTGCTTCGAGGCGATTAACCGTCCGGCAGAGCGTTGACTTACCTGAACCTGAGGGGCCAATGAGGACCACCACCTGTCCTTCGTCCACCTCCAAGTCCACATCCTTCAAGACATGGAGTGGTCCGAAATGCTTGTTTACCCCTTTCAGCGAGACCATAGGGCCGTCCGTTGGGCGGATTTGCGCGGACTGGTGAACGGGCGGGGCGTAGGAACTGTTCAAGCTACTTCCTTGCTACGAAGTCATCGATGGAGGGGACGACAGTGACTATGATCTGAACTCAACGAGGGCAGCTCCCTTGCTGCCCACATCGCTGACGGCAGATCGCGTCACTCGTTGGTTTGGCGGTAACTAGAGCCTAGACATCGAGTGATCCGAGTCACCAGAGATTTGGCATGCCGGTCGCATCATTCAGATATGCTGCCTCGGAATACCGCCTGCATCACAGGGGCGGCGGAGAGTTGACGGAGCCCGGTCTGTCATCACAGTCAGACGATGACAAGAACACGTCGTACGCTTTATCGGAGGTGGTGATCGCCAATGGATCTCAAGGAATTGCAAACGTTTCGCGCAGTGGCGGAGCTGGGGAGTGTCACTAAGGCTTCGGATCGCCTTCATATCGCCCAACCGGCCCTCAGCCGTCAGATTAAGGTGTTGGAAGCGGAGCTCCGGAATGCCTTGTTCTTCCGGGACGGGCGCGGCATGCGCCTAACGCCTGCGGGTGAACTACTCTTCGAGAGAACTACAGAGCTCCAGCGGGATGTCGACCGCCTGCGTGATGATCTCCGATCGTTCACCGGTGCGCCGACCGGTCATGTTCACGTTGGACTTGTGCCGACCGTGAGCGCCCAAGTTGCCGGCACAGTTGCCCGGCGGGTTCTCGCTGAATTTCCAGGGGTGTCCTTGGTGATGTCAGAGAGCTACACAGGCCACTTGGTTGACTGGTTGCATCGTGGGCAACTCGATCTCGCGGTTCTCTATGGGCCGGGAGATTCGCTGCAAATGCCCACAGAGTCATTTGGGAATGAGGAACTTGTAGCGATTGCCGATAAGGGCGGGCGTCTTGCCAACCTGGCAGAAGTGGAACTGACGGCGCTCTTGAGCGAACCACTTGCCCTTCCGAGTGCCTCTCATGGGGTGCGGCGTATCATTGCCGATGCAGCAGAGCGTGCCAACGCGCCCATGAATGTGGTCATCGAAGCCGACTCATTCCGCATCCTCCTGGAAATAGCTGCGCAGGGCCTCGGAATCACGGTGCTGCCGATTTCCGCCGTACGATCAGAAGTAGCGGCCGGTGTCCTCGAACAGGCTCGAATCATCCATCCGACCCTGCACCGTGAAGTAGTCATGGCTTGGCCTGGAAAAGGGACACCTTCGATTGCGGCGACGGCCGTTTCGGCTATCCTCCGGGACGAGGTTGCGAAGATCTTCGCCCAGACGTAGCGACCTCTCAGGGGCAGTGGTTGCTGGAGGAAGCCTAAGTGGGTAACCCTGCAGCGCACGTCTGGTCATAACACGGTGCCGCATAACTGAAAGGGTGGCACCTTCGTTGGAGGTGCCGCCCTTTCGCGGATCGACCGATAGCCCGGGCGAATGCCGACCAGTTCTCCCCGCCGATGGAATCGTGGCTGATCGCTTGGCAATGCTGGATCGCGGATGCCATGCCACAAGGCGCAAGACCCGGCTTGGCATCCTTTCGACCGACTCTAAACGGGTTTCTTCCGTTGCTCGGGTGATTCATCCAGGGCAAAGACTGGCAAAGTCACCTCTTCGGAGAGGTCAACAAACCCAAGCGAAACCCGACTTCCAACCGCCGGTTGCCCGGACGGCGGCGGCCAAAGCAGTGTGGTCATCCGGACGGTAGGCAATAATTCCACGAGGGCCACTATGTAGGGCGGCTCAATCCACGGGTAATAGCGTTTATGGTAGCGGACCCAACTGCTGACGATGCCTGTTGTTGGAGCCCGCTGCCAACCAACGTCCTCAGAAAAGCAATTCGGACAACGCGGCGATATTGGGTAATAGACATGGTCACACTGCCGGCACTCAGGAATGACCAACTGGTGCCGGCGAGCGTTCTCCCAGAATCCTTCATTGTCGAGTGTGCGGCCTGGCAGCAAGGCCGGGGGAACCGAGGGATACGTATTCACGAAGTGGCCTCCAGAATGATTGATGACCCCATGGGGCCGATGTACTGACCCAGGCGAGCACCCGCTACTTGCCGAGCGCCGCATTGGCCGCGTAGTTGGCGGCTCAGCTCTACAACATGGTTCCAGCCCCCTTGGCCGGACTCTGCGATATGTCCTCCGGAAGTGTTCACGGGATTGGGGCCGTCGAATCTCGTTCTTCCATCTGCGATCCATTTCCAGCCCATGCCAGGATCGCAAAAGCCGAAGCGTTCCAGGTCGAACACTACTTGCGGCGCAAAGCTGTCATAGATCGAGACAACATCGATACTCTGCGGGGAGAGTCCGGTCTTCTGGTAAACGGGTTGTGAAGACTCGCGAACAGCATCCGAATCCTGGTAGCCGATGCCCAATCCAGGGTAGCCAAACGGGACTTCGCTTCGACCTGCACGCATCCCCTGCGTCTCCACAAGGCGAACTCCTTGGCCGCTGTCCCTGCTGACGATAACCGCCACAGCACCATCATTCGGCAAGGCAAAGTCAGGCCGGCGCAGAGGCTCAATAATCCAAGGACTGGCGATGTAAGTGGCTTCGTCGAGCGGCACATCGCGCAACACCGCGTTGGGATTTCGCTGCGCGTTGGCGCGCTGAGACACGGCGACCGCGGCCAAAGAATCCGGATCTGCATCGTATAACTCTGTGTATCGCCGCCATGCCATGGCCGCACCCGAGCCAGGGGCGGTAAGGCCGTAGTGGCTCACCTCACCGTGCGGGCCCCCGCCTTCACGGAGGGTTTCACGCTCGGCTGGGCCGCCGAAGGCCCGGGTACCCGAACGTCCATGCAGACACAGGATGTTTGATGCCTGGCCCGTACGGACGGCCGCGTCTGCCATCTGCAGGACTGGTCCCGTGAAGCGTCCGTGGTTCCAGGTCTGAAATGTGGTCCGAGTCTCCAACCCGAGGTTAGTTGCCACGAGGTCATAGTCCAGCCCTCCTGAGACAATCAGTCCGTCGATTTCCTTGTGGGCAAGCTGGGCGTCTTGGAGGGCCCTGGCCACGGCTTCACCCATGTGAGATATCACGGTCCGGCCTGACTTCAGTTGATAGGTGCTGTCCCCTACACCGGAGATGACAGAGGAGGACGCCATCAGATGACTCCCTTTTCTCCATAGGCCACGAGTTGATCCGGGGTTCTGCTCAGCAACTCTGTGAACACATACTCGTTGGACTCGCCCATCTCAGGCAATGTGCTCGTCACTCGGCCTGGCGTGCGGGACAGTTTCGGAACCACCCCCGGAAAATGAAGCACCCCCTTCCCCGGCCAGTCCACGGGGAGCAACATATCGCGGGCTTGGTACTGCGGATCCTCAAGGATGTCTTGGGGGCCGTAAACTTTCGAAGCGGGAACTCCGGCATCTTCAAGGATGTCCAATACCTCTGTAGCGGACTGAGTAGCAACCCAGGCTTCGATAGCGGCCTCGATCTCCTCCTCATTGTCCGCACGAAGCCCGGGTGTGGAGTATTTCTGCGCCAGCTCAGGCCGCCCCATGACAGCAGCCAAGCGGGCGAAGACAGCGGTGGTGCCACCTCCGATGACCACGAAGCTATCCTCGGCTGTCGTATAGATTCCGGTGGGCACGACGCGGGGGATGCGTGTCCCTACAGGTGGCTTGACGATCCCATCTGCTTCCCACATCGCAGTGAAGTCCTTCATCAGGGCATACAACGATTCATAGAGGGCAGTGTCCACCACCTGTCCTTTTCCGCTGCTCTTGAGCTCGTGGATGCAAGCGAGCACACCGTATGCTGTGAACATGCCCGCTACGGCGTCTGCGATGCTGACACCGGCTCGGATCGGTGCCCTCCCGGGCTCTCCCGTAATCGAGCGGAGCCCACTCATCGCTTCACCGATGAGGCCAAAGCCGGGGCGGGCAGCGTAGGGGCCCGTTTGCCCATATCCCGACACCCGTGCGTAGATGAGGCGCGGGTTGATCTTCTCCAGATCGGAGGGGCCCAGCTGCCATTTCTCCATCGTTCCTGGTCGGAAGTTTTCCACCAGAATGTCAGCCTTTGCTATCAGGTCAAGGAAGATCTCCCGGCCTTCAGCAGTCTTTACGTCGAGTGTTACGCAATGCTTGTTTCTTGAGACAACGGACCAGTGATAGCTGACGCCGCGGTCGTCCGTGTGGGCCCAGGTGCGCAAGGGGTCAGGCAGCCCTGGGCGCTCGATCTTGATCACCTCGGCACCCATGTCGCCGAGCAGCTGGCAGCAATACGGTCCCGCGTAAATGCTTCCAATTTCGATGACGCGCAGTCCGTCAAGAGGGGGCTTCTGTGACATTGGGTTCCTCCGGTGGGGCTAAGTGGGCGTTCTCTACCCATGGTTGATGCACCAGCGGCCGGCTCAGGGGGCGGCACTCGTGGTTGAAGTCATTGGTGATGGTCGGATGCCAGGCGTCGAAAGGGCGATACCACGGCCGTGTCAGGGGCTTGATCAGGAAGCTTTACTCTTCCTGGAGGCACTGAATGATCGCTTCCAACGAGGCTTACCCAGAAGCATCATGATGAACACCACCGGCATCGTTAGGCACGTCATGGTGAGTGCCAGGGCGGCCATCTGGTTGTAGCTACCCTGCTGGAAGACGTCCAGCAGCAAGAACCCCATGAGCGGAGAGTTTCCGCTGCCGAGAAGGACGGCCATCTCCAGTTCGCCGGTTCCCCGGACGAAGACCAGAGCCCATGCCGCGAAAAGTCCGGGGCGCAGGAGAGGCAGGATCACGCTGCGGAAGGTTCTGCCTGGACCTGCTCCGGAAAGAGCCGACGCTTCCCGAAGTTCCCCGCCAATCTGGGCTGCGGAGGATTCAATGGCGATTGATGCGTATGGCAGGAAAGCGATGAAGTAGGCCAGAGCCACGATCAGCAGAGTCCCGCCTAGAGAGAAGGGTGGACCGGAGAGCGCCAAAATGAAACCGACTGCAAGCACTGAATTCGGGATTGCGGCGGGCACCACTTTGCCGGTCCAGTTTGCGTACTTGCCAAGGCGACCCTTCGAAATCTGCGCGTACACAACCACAAGTGCCGCCAAAACCACCGTGATGGCACCCACAATCAGTCCGAGTCCCAAGGAGTTCCGGATTGCCGCACCGGCTATTGGATTGTCCAGGAGCACGGACTTGAAGTGATCCAGAGTCCATATGGACGTGACCAGGTTCGGTTGCCAGAATGCCTGAAAACTCACGACAATGAGAGCTGCCACTGGCAGTACGGCCGACAGGAGGAGATATAGCCCGAGCAGACTGCGGAACACCCAGCGGCTGCGTCCGAGTTCGACCCTCAGCGCTTTGCCGGTCTTGCCGCCGATCTTGGCGAAGTGGCCTTTCCGTGTGATCCGGTTCTGCACGAACCAGAACAGGGCCAATGTCACGAGCAGGAGCGTGCTGATGGCGATTGCGTGGTCGTATCGCGCCGGATAGCTCCCCTGAATGGAATTCACGATCTGTACCTGCAGAATCTGCAGACCCGCCTTGTTGCCAAGGACAACCGGAACGGAGTAGACGGAGAATCCCACAATCGTTACTAGGACGAAGGCTGAAACCACGGCCGGGATGATAGCGGGGATAGATATCGTCCTCAGGACAGTCCAGTTGCTGGCCCCCGAAACGCGTGCCGCCTCCTCCAGGCTGGAATCGGCATTTCGGAATGCTGCAGCAATGGGCAGGTAGGCATACGGCACGGAGTGAAGGACATAAACGAAGATCACGCCTGCATAGCTGTAGATGTTGAGTTGCCAGTCAATGCCGAGCGGGGCGAGCACGCTGCTGAGCGCTCCGTTCAAGAATCCAACGTCCGGGGCCGCAAGCACTGACCAACCGATCGCCATTGCCACTGCCGGGAGGAAAAGTGGTACAAGCGGCAAAATGTCGCTGAGAACGCCCATACGAGCATTGGTCCGCTCATTGATCCACGCGAGGCCCGCCGCTATCGCAACGGTAATGACTGCGTGGGCGCCCACCACGATCGTCGTGTCCCGGATCATGGGCCAGAACCAGGGTGCCGAAACGATTTCCTGCAGCGATCCATCAGTGACGAGGGTCGTGGAGAAGCCCAGAATCTTGAGCAACGGAAATATTGTCAGGAACAAAATTACAAGAGCGACTACCCCGATGAGAATAGTAAAGGGCTTCGGCAGCTTTTGCCGGCGCGCCGATCCAGCCTCATCCGTGCTTGGTCGGGAGAGATCGATAACAGCCATGTCAGCGCTCCACATCTACGATACGGAGCGAGTCCTCGCTGATGCCGACCGTGACGTGGTCACCTGCTTGGAACCTCAGCACGTGCTCAGATGCCCAAGCTGTGATGACCTGATCCCCTGCCCGGCAGGTGTACTCAGTGCGGGATCCTCCGTAGAGAACGCTCTCAACCACCGCTTGGATTCGGTTCGATGCCGGATCTGAATGATCACCAGGGGCGGCCAAGGTGCAGTACTCGGGTCGAACCATGATGATCACGCTTTCATGGTCTGTTTTAGCGGCGGACAGCCGAGGGTGGCGTAGTCCCTTTGCCCGAAGGTTTCCCACAGGAGTGGAGAGAATAGATACCTCCCCGGTGACGTCCACAATGCGACCTTCAAAGATATTGGCGTCTCCGACAAACTCAGCGGAGTAACGGCTGGTTGGGTACTCGTACAACTCCACTGGCTGATCAAGTTGGGCGATCTTACCGCCGCGCATCACCGCGATGGACGTTCCTACTCCCATGGCTTCAACCTGGTCGTGCGTTACATAGACGGCCGCAAAGCCGAGCTCGCGGTGGATACGTGCCAACTCGCTCCGCAACTGGATTCGGACCTTGGCATCAACATTGGACAGAGGTTCATCGAACAGCACAACTGCCGGTTCGGATATAAGGGTTCGGGCCAAGGCAGCGCGCTGTTGCTGACCGCCGCTGATGTTCGATGGGTGCTGTCGGCCGAGCCCCGCAAGGCCTACCAGGTCCAAGTACTCCTCTGCGCGTTTGCGGGCAGAGGCGGCTTTGACGCCCGCAACCCGGAGGGGATATGACACGTTGTCCTCCAGGGTCATGTGTGGCCACAACGCGTAGGACTGGAACATCATGTTGATGTCGCGGCGTTCCGGGGGAACCACCAGCCCTGAGGAGCCGGCAAATACTGTCTCGCCAGAGATGCGGATGGTGCCGGTATCTGGTGTTTCCAAGCCGGCGATGCAGCGCAGCAGCGTTGATTTACCGCAGCCGCTGGGCCCGAGAAGCACTACGATCTCGCCGGAATGCACTTCAAGTGTGACGTCATCGACGGCTGGAACGCGCATCCCCCCGGAGCGGACGAAGTCTTTTTTCAACGCGGTGATCTCAAGCCGAAGGTCTTTACCGTTGGGTGCCGATGCTGACTTATCCAGCGTGGCTGCCGTGTCCCTCGCTTGCGTGGCGGATTTGGGTAAGCTGCGAGTTTTTACAATCATGTCTATACCAATCTGATGCTCTCGGCGGCTGTCAAACAGGGGCGCCTTTAGGAATTGGGGTCACTTCAGGCCGAGGAGGCTGAGGATTTGGTCCTTGTTCTTCTGGCCCTTCGCTATATCGATGACAATCATTTCGGGGTCAACCTGGCGGCAGTTGGGGATGTCGCCGTAGATCAAGGACTGGTACTCGCCCTGGCAGGATGCCGTTTGTCCTTCGTGGGAGAGCAGGAAGTTGGCATAGAGGGCTGCCGCGCACGGATGTTGCGCTGCTGAACTCACCGCAACCGAGTGGAGAATCCCAATTGAAGGCGATATTGCGTTGACCTGGAGCGGGGCGCCTTGTTTGCGGAGCGTTGAAGAATGCGATTCCTGGTTCGGCCCGATGAACGGCTCCACACCGGCGGCAAGGTCCTGAACAGCCGCCGAGGAACTCTCCCAGAAGTCGTAACCACTTGATCCGAGAGTTCTCAAGTAATCGTCTCCGTACAATTCCCTCAGCTCTTCGTAAGTTGCGAGAAAAGCAGGCGACGGCCGTGGGTCAGCCAGGCCACCCTTGCCTGCATATTCGGGAGCTGCGAGATCTTTCCACGTGGAGGGAGCTTTGCCGGTGAGTGCTTTGCTGTTACTTGTAACAACAAAAGGGCCGGCGAAAGTTGAGAAGTACACCGGCTCCTTCCATCTGTCGTCCAGGGTTGAGAGATTCGGGACAGCCGAGTTGTTGATTGGGCTGAACCATTCACTGTTTTCTTCAAACATGAGGTTGTCCGAGCTCTTGATGATGTCGGCGCTGTTTGCTCCAGCAGCTCGCTCGCTGGCGAAACGTGCTGCGAGGTCACCACCGGCCAGGCGAGTGACCTGAACGTTTATCCCGGAGTATTTTTCCGAAAACGCTGCCACCTCTGGTTTGTTGATCCCGTCGTGTGTCGCGGTATAGAGGACCAGACTGCCCTCCTTCTTGGCCATCTCCTCTACACCTGCAATGTCAGTGGCCGCGCACTGACCCCCAGCGCTGGTTCCTTGTGACCCCACGCTGTTGAGGTCCGATGCGCTGCATGCAGATAGCAGTGTCGCTGCCATGACTGCAGCAGCGAAGGGGGCGACCCGACGGGTCAGGGACTTCGTTGTCCGGCGATCCGGGAGGCGGGACAATTCCGCCTGATCCGACGACGGCTTGGCTGATTGCGCACAAGCTGCCGGGACGGCGGCGGGGTAGGCCAGTAAGCGCTTCATTGCTGCTCCTAGGTTAAGAGGGGTTAGATCCACGGGGTTGGGGGTGTACATGTGTTCGCGGCTGGACGAGGACCGTCAGGGGGCGTGCTCCAGTGCTGGAAACTGAAGGAGGAGTAGCTCGCTGCGGTCCTGGGTAGCGGTGAAGTCGGCAGTTTCATGAGGCGCCAGAAAGACCAGGCTTCCGGCTGGCAAGTCCGTCCCTGCGAATGAGAGGCGCCCTTCCAACACAATCAAGTACCTCCCGCCGTGGCTTGCTCCGTTTTGGGGAGTGAAGGTTGTGCGGGCAGGAACAGAGATGGAAGATACGCTCAGCCCGTCGTCTTCGGGGCCGACCAGTTCAGTGACAAGGACGTCGGCGCCTAATTTACTGTGAATGCCGGAACCGACGATGCTTCGCGGTGTTCGCACCGAGTCTTGTCCTTCGACGGTATGTTCCGACGCCGGTCGGCTGTTGTAGTCGGGCTTCAAAGTGAAGTACGTCAGCCCGATTTTGGGGTCCAGTGGGGTTATGGGTCCAGATGCGGAATCGGCGTCGGAATAGTGGAAGGAACCAGGCCGGACCAGATGTCGGCCAACCGTCGCCTCGCCGCTGACGACCACCTGAAACTGCGGGATAGGGTGTGAGCGCCGTGGAATCGAGTCGCCGGGATCGTTGGGAAGAAAAGTCGCCAGGAAGGCCTGAGGCCCATACTGCGCGGTACCAGCCGGATCCCCGAGAGGGTCCCCTCCAAGAAGCTGACGAAAGTTCAGCTTGCCGGAGTTGAGCTGCTTGGATTCTTGAACACCAGCATCGCTTGCTCTGAAGATCTGCATGAAACTGCTCCTTCCGGTAGTGCCGGCGGCCAGCGAGGCCGGGCGCGACGTTCTTTGTCGCACGGAGATCCAGTCGACTGTGACGTGGATCTCGCTTTCAAGGAGTCTGGCACTCAGCAGGCACTGCGGGAATCCCGCCGTGCTGGCATGGAGCGTTAGAATTACTGAATGCTAACCCCATCCCAGCTCCTACTCTTGGCGCAGATCGGCCGTTTCGGATCCCTGGCGCAAGCCGCGGACGCACTGGGAAGAACGCCGTCGGCAGTCACAAGCCAATTGGCAAAGATGGAGAAAGACGTTGGCATCAGTCTGGTTCTTCGTGGACCAAGGGGCGCGCGACTGACCCCTGTAGGAGCGTCCCTTGCCAGATCGGGTGAAGTAATTGCAGCTGAAGTGGCCACGGCGGAGGCGACCGTGGACTCCCTGCTGGCGACACTTACCAGCGAACTTCGCATAGGTACGTTCCGGGCCGCCGGTCAGCACTTGCTGCCCCCGGCCCTCACAGCGCTTCGCCACCGGAACAAGCAAGTCAAGCTCAGTGTCTTTGAGATTTCCTCGCCGAATGGGGCCGAAATGGTAGCCCGCGGCGAACTGGACATCGCACTTGTCGCCATCTACGAGGAGGCCTTTCCCGCGATTGCGGGAGTGAAGGCGCACCACCTTTTGGATGACTTCACTGTCCTGTGCCTTCCAATCGACCACCCCGCTGTGCCCATTTCTGAGAAGGAGGGGGGTCTTCGCCTTCGCGACCTCAAGGACGAGGCGTGGATTGCGATATCGACCGGCCACCCCGCGCGACAGCAGCTTGATGATGCGGCAGAGTCGGTGGGATTCGTCCCGAATGTGGTCATGGAAACTGCCAGTTACCACGTCGCGCAGGCCCTGGTGGGCACTGGGATCGGGATTGCTTTGTTGTCCCGTTTGACCAGTTATCCAACGGCTGGCGCCATACATGTGCAGCTGGTTGAGCCCCCGCTCAAACGCACCATTTTCGCACTAACCGCGGATGAGAACGTTTCTGCCTTGGCTCACAACATGCTGACGCTTCTGCGCAGAAACAGCAAAGAACTGCAAGAGAAATGGCTTGACCAGGACCCTGGCGCTGATTTCTCGGAAGAGCTGGGATCCATGCGTTAACCGGTAGCGCCCGCGGTTCACGAAGAACCGCCGAGCAGGTGCCCCATTCGAAAATTCGAATGCTGTATAGGCCGAAATGGGTCTACCCGACATGCTGCGTTGAGAGGAACACTGCTTCTACGGGCAACGTTAGCCTCACACCAACGGTGCCCGTCCCAAACTCTCAATTGGAAAGGCATTCCGACATGGGCGAGCACAACCATGATCATCACCACCACGACCACCAGCACGATACGCTCAGTGTGGAGCCAATCGCTGCTGACGTGGAGGAAATCTCGAAGCGTTTCCGCGCCGTCCTGGCCGGCCACGTAAGTGACGCCTTGGAACACGTGGGCATCCGGACTCCACACCTGTCACAGGCCATTCAGCCGATCACGACCAACGTTGCGTTTGCCGGGCCGGCAGCCACGCTCCGGCTGGCAAAATGCCGGACCGGCAATGAATCCCGCGGCCTGGTAAAGCTCAAGGAATTGCACGCCAAGCCGGGCGATGTCCTCCTCGTTGATGCAGACGGACTGACAGATGCTGCTGTTTGGGGGGACCGGGCGGCGCTCGGCGCGAAGAAGCAGAATCTCGCCGCCGCCGTGGTGAACGGTGCTGTTCGGGATGTGGCTGAATTCGAGAAGCACGACTGGCCGGTTCACGCGGCAGGCCGTTCCCTACGAGCCTCCGAAGGTGTCTACCAGAGCGTTGGGTTCAATGTGCCCATCGTCATTGACGGCGTCCTCATCAACCCAGGGGACTGGTTGGTGGGTGACGAGTCGGGCATTGCAGTTGTACCCAGCGAAATCCTGATGAAGGTACTGGAGCTGGCTGAGGAGCGGGAGGAAATCGACCGGAGCAGCCAAGTAGACATCGAAAACGGCATGTCACCATCGGCCGCCCACCGCCACTTCCACGACGACGACGTCGCTCACTTGCATTCCCTCGAGTAGGCGACTGCTGGACGATTAGCGCGCCGCACAGCACAACGCAGGCATCGTTGCCGGAACTCCTACGATGCCTGCGTTGCGGGCTCCTGCGTGTCTTGGCAGAAGCCTCCGTCTGACCAGTCCCCACCCACACTTACGAGGTTGAACATGGAATTTCAGACAGCCGCGGCTGGAGTCGGATTCACAGAAGGCCCAGTATTTACCCAACGCGGAAGCCTGGTCTTCGTCTCGGTGGACCAAGGCATCCTCTACGAGACGTCCGCCCGCACGACGAAGGCGCTGGCGCGGACCGGCGGGGGACCCAACGGTGCCGCAGAGGGCCGGGATGGCATCATCTACGTGGCCCAGAATGGCGGCCAATGGCCCGGAAACCGGACCGAGGGCGTGAGTGGAGGCGTTCAAGCTGTCTACCCCGACGGTGCCATGGTTACCCTCACCACTGACCCGATCTACCCGAACGATCTGTGCTTTGGCCCAGATGGTTATCTTTACGTGACGGACCCGAGCCGGGGTCCCGCCCGCGACGACGGCCGGCTTTGGCGGATCGACGTCACAACCGGCGAAGCGGAACTGCTGTTTTCTGTCGGCTGGTATCCCAATGGCATCGGGTTCAGCACCGACGACGATAGCCTTTTCGTAGCCCAGGGAGGTGAGGGCCGCATTCTTCGCTTCCCCTTCACAGGGGAAGGGAGGCTTGGAAAGCCGGACGTGCACGTGCAACTTGACCACGGCCGCCCTGACGGATTCGCTTGGGACGTGGATGGCAATCTGGTGATCGGTGCCATAACGGGCAAGGCGCCCGGCGACCTGCAGGTGTACAGTCCAGAGGGCGCGCTGCTGGACACGATCAGTCCTGGTGATGGAAAGAAGTACACAAACATTGCCATTTCGCCCGCTGGGAGAATGGCGGTGACGGACTCCGACAACGGTCAGGTCCTTGAAACGGATTGGGTCAGCGCGGGCCTTCAGCTGCATCCATTCCGGGCATCAAGCGTGCCAAATCAAAGCCCGCGCAGCCATGAGGAGAAAAGTCGTGAGCTCCAGCGCGAACAATGAGGATCTGTCCTACGACGTTGTGGTTGTGGGCGGTGGCCCTGGCGGACTGATCGCAGCGCTGACGGCCCGCCATCTGGGAGCGAGCGTGCTGCTGATTGAACAGAATTTCGACGTCGGCGGACGCGGAGTTCTCTCCGGCGGGGGTGCCTACCTGGGTGGTGGCACATCACTGCAGCGTGCCGAGGGCATCGAGGACTCACCCGAAAGGCTTTTCCAAGACTGGGTGCGCGCGGATAGTCTTCTGGGTCGTTACAACGATCGGGAGGTTGTGTGGGCGTATGCCAACAACTCGGCAGCCACGTTTGAATTCATGACCGAGGTGGGCAACGTCAAGTGGCGACCGCTGGGCGCTGCAGACCGACTCGACACGGTTAAGCGCCGCGCATTCTCCTTGGAATGGGAAGAGCCCGCCGGTCAAGTGGTGCCCGGGCAGTTTGGTTCAGGCATTGTCCGTCCTCTTGAGAAAGCCGCACGCGAACTGGGTGTTCACATCCTGCTCAAGCATCGGATGGTTTCACTGCATCGCGATCGCGATGCACAGGGCGCAAAAGGACGAGTCTCAAAATTGGCCATTGTGGAGGTGGACGACTACTTCACACCCACGGGTGAAGTGATTTCCGTGAAGGCCCGCCAAGGCGTGATTCTTGCGACCGGTGGGCACTCGGGCAACGTTGGGTTCCGGAGGATGTTCGATCCACGCCTTACCGAGGAATATCAGTACACAGGCCAGAACTGGGCGCCGAAGACGGCGGACGGTGAAGTCGCTGCAATGGCAGTCGGAGCGAGTATCTGGGGTTTTGCCGGACAGACGAACGAATCCGACGGGCAATTGTCAAAAGGACTTATGGGGACGCGTTCCAATTACCATGGGCTTTTATGGTCGGTTGACAGCCCCCACTTCTTCCGTGAAAAGGCCACAGGGCTCAAGCCGAGCGATTACCAGAACTTGGTCCTGGTACGTGAAAGTGGCGTACGTTTTTACGACGAAACTGCAGGCGTGCGGGACTACGACTACTTTGCGGCAGCCATGTCGTGGTCTGGAGACCCGGAAAAACTTAACGGTGGCGGCCCTATCTGGGCGATCTTTGATGCTGAGGCTGTGGAGCGCGAAGGTTGGAATGTCACGCCACCAAACGTCGATACCGATGGCTTCTTCTTCAGTGCGGACACGATCGAAGAGCTTGCCGGTCAAATCCAGATGGAATATCAATGGCGCCCCATGCCGCCCGGGAACTTACGGGCCACAATCGAGCGCTACAACCGTTGCGTCGACGAGGGTGTCGATCCTGATCATCAGAAACCGACGCCTCGGTTCAAGATACAACGCCCACCGTTCTACGCCGCATGGCACACCCCGGTGGTGCATGACAGCTACGCAGGACTCAGGATCAATGGATCTGCACAAGTGATCGATACGGAAGAGGCACCGATCCCTGGTCTTTTTGCCACTGGGGACTGCGCCAGTGGTTTCACGCAACACGGACTCGGGCGGGCGTTCACGTTCGGCTATATCGCGGCCAGGGCTGCTGTCTCGACGGGGCAGGCCCGAACCGGCAGCGGCCCAACGAGCAATAAGGATGGTGTGTAGCCGTGGCTGCGGGACAACCAGAGATCACCCTGGCGGTATGGGGTGCCGACGGTCCTGCCGTCGTCGGATCTACGCTTTCAGTGCATGTTGGGGCGAGGTCCCGCAGCGGCGGTTCCTTGGCGGGCCAAACAGTTATCGTTCGCGGTGCTGCTGGCCATGAGGTTGGGAGTGGAAAACTTGGCGGGAACATCTGGCCGGGGACCCTGGCGCTATGGTGGACCAGCGTGGAAGTGCCTGTGCCTGCCGAGCCCGGACTTCACGTGTGGCATGCGAGCGTCGGCACCAGCCATTTCGCCTTCAGCGTTGCAGCAGTGCCTGCTCCCGCTCACACGCTGACGGTGACGGTTTTCAACACGACTAACGCGGAGATCGAACCCCTGCCAGGGACTCACGTTCGAGCCGGTCATCACGCTGCTACGACAGATGAATCGGGTGGCGCAGTGCTGGCGTTGCCGCCCGGCCGGCACACTGTTGAAGCTTGGAAACAGGGCTACGGTTCAGTCAAAGGTATCGCCGTGGTGGGCTCGGATACTGAGATTTCGCTCGTCACGGAGGTCATCGCAGACAAGGATCCTCAGTATGTAAGGGAACATTGGCGGTAGTTCCTGATCAGAACGTAGTGGACGGCGAGGCACGCCTGTCTGTGAACATGGATTGCACAACGATGATGGCGTCTTGGAACCCGTTCGCTTTGGCCGTGACAACGATCGTCCCTGTGCCGGTTGGTCGAATGATCGCCAGGGCGCGTCCGTCAAAAGCCATGTGGCTGTTGCTGGTGTAGCTTTCCTTTGTGTCCGGGCGTGCGCTGCCCAGAGCCTGGAGAACTGCGGGACCCTCGACGGTGATGTGGAGTCGTTCTTCGATGGTGGTGGCCAGGTTTCCTTGGAAATCGATGAATTCCAAGGTGATGTAGCAAAGGTCGCTGCTATCGGCATGAATGTCGGTCCTCTCAGCGCGGGCATGGAGGCGGATGGCCCCGGTTGCCGTGTGGACGGTCTCGCGCGACTGTTCCTTACCGTTGACGTACGCGACGGCGGTCAGCTCGCCCGGGTGATAGACGGCGTCGAACGAGGCCTGGCAGGAGTGGTTCCTGCCGGCAGGGAGCCGGCCAACCGACCGCCCATTGATCAGCAATTCCACTTCGTCGGCAGAGCTGTAGACGTCCACGCGGACTGGGGCGCCGATGTTGGCGTTCCACGTCCAACTGGAGATGGAGTCGCTCCACGCCCACTGTCCAACCCCGGCATCGAGACCGTAATGTTCAGGGCGGTGGACTGCGATGTATGGCCTGTCCCGAAGTCCGAACACAATCTCCCGGAAGTATGATGCGGGGCGGCGATGCCCGGTGATATCGATGTCGCCGCACCACGCTGCGATCCAAGGATATGCCGCGCCGAATTCCTTATCCTCCTCATAGCGGACCCTGCCGATGCCGGTTTCACCGAGGTAGTCCCAGCCGGTCCAGGTAAAGTCGCCAATCACGTGGGAGTTTCCCGTCACCATTTCCCAGTTGGCGGCAATCCGCCCCGGATAGGTTTCAGTGCCGACGATGAGCCGGTGAGGGAAAAGGTCGCGGTCCATGAGATAACGGCTCTCGCCGTAGTTCATGCCCGCGACATCCACGACGGCGTGCGACTCGGCGGTTCTTTCCGTCACCACGGGTGAGGCGCTGACGTTGTTCATAAATTCGGCGGCCTGGTTCATCACGTCGTTGACACCTTGCGTAGGGGCGACCGATGCGTCCTCACGCGGGGGAGCGGTCCCGTCCCTGAGGGTGGACACGAAGCCGTTGATGCCGTTGGTAAGGTATCGCGTGCTGTCCAAGGACCTGATTTTCTCTGCCAGTTTCCGGCCCCATCCAGCACCATGGCCTGTGCCTGTCTCGGGGATTTCATTGCCGATGGAGTAGAAAATCACGCTGGGATGGTTGAAGTCCTTGGCCACCATGGCTTCGACGTCCCGCTCCCACCAGTCAGCGAAATTGAGTGAGTAGTCGAAAGAAGACTTACCCTCGGTCCATACGTCGAAGGTCTCGTCCATCACCAGCATCCCATGCTTGTCGCAGGCATCGAGCATGGCTTGGCTTATCGGGTTATGGGAGCTGCGGATTGCGTTGAAGCCAGCTTCCTTCAGGAGCTCGATACGCCGTTCCTCGGCACGACCGATTGCAGCGGCTCCCAGAATGCCGTTGTCGTGATGGATGCAGGCGCCCCGAAGCTTTATGGTGGTGCCGTTGATTTGCAGGCCGGACTCCGGGTCCAGTTGCAGGAAACGGATGCCGAATGACGTGATGCTCGCATCCACTACTTCGTCGAGGAGCAGGATGGTGGTGGTGGCCGTGTAGAGGTGTGGAGCCTCGACGTCCCAGAGCTTGGGGTCGCGGACGTACATCCTTTGCCGGACGACGGCCCGTTCGCCTGGAAGCACCGTGACCGGGGTCGTGTCCCTTGCAGCCTGTTGCTGGCGGGCATCCATGATTTCGGTGGCGACGTCTACCGTGACTGTTTGCAGACCGGCGTTGTGGACTGTAGTGGCAACCACCGTGACCGCGCGCCCGGCGGTGATGTCCGGCGTCGTAATCTGTATGCCGTTCCGTGGCACGTGGACGAGGTTGGCGACTGTAAGGAAGACGTCCCTGTGGATGCCCAGTCCGGAGTACCACCGTGAGTCCTCGTGTGCCCGCGCTTCAACCCGCACGGTGTTGTCCTGCCCGTACTTAAGGTACGGATCCATGGCGATCTCAAAGGTTGAGTATCCGAAAGGGCGCTGTCCGGCGAAGTGGCCGTTGACGAACCCCATGGCGTCTCTGTAGACGCCGTGGAATTCCAGCGACAAGCGCTTCTGCCGGTAGGTCTCGGGAACTCTGAAGGTCTTTGAGTACTCCACCGCGCCACCCGGGAAATAGCCTCCGTGTGATCCTGAGCCGGCGGCCGGGCTGCGCTGCATACCGATCATGGCGTCGTGGGGCAGCGTCACCTCCAGTCCGGCGCTAACACCGGGCTGGTCGGCAAAGATGCTGACCTTTGGCCGTACAGACCAATCGTCATTGAAGCTGACACGGCTCATTGCTTTCTCCTTTGACAGCGAACGTCGGGCTTTCCAAAGCAACGAGTACGAATCCGTTGACAGGAAAGTGATCGATAACCATAATTATGTTAGCGCTCACAAGCATGTCTGCAAACCCGAGCCTTCGTGGTCGATAGTGTCCTCCGCACCCCTCACGCCAACCATTCGCAGCAGAACCCCGCCTGGAACTCCGGCGTCTTTTCCGAACCGTCGCCGGCAACATTCCCCTTCAAGAAAAGGAACAACGATGTCCCATTCCCGAAGTAGACGTGGCGCGGGCGCCACAGCCCTCGTTGGCATTGCGTTCAGTTTGGTGGGCTCGCTGCCCACTCCGGCAGGAAGCCATGCGGTGACGCCGGATGTCGGCAGCGCCGCGACAACATCCGTCTATTACCTCGACGCCGAGGGGGATGACAGTGGTGATGGTCGGTCACCACAGAGTGCATGGCGCACGCTGGACAAGGTGTCGGCAACAACATTTACGCCGGGCGACCGAATTTTGCTGCAGTCCGGCGACTCATGGACGGGCCAATTGTGGCCCAAGGGTTCCGGTACCGAAGCGGCGCCGATCGAAGTCGGAAGGTACGGGGAGGGGGCCAAGCCAGCGATTCGCGGCGCCGGCGAGGTGAACGATGCCGTTCGTCTCTTCAATCAGCAGCACTGGGTCATCCGTGATCTGGATATCAGCAACCAGCGCGTCGGCGGGGCGTCTGAGGCCGACAATCTGGCTGACTTGCGGGGCATCCATGTGTCGGGTGACAACTCCGCCTCCCTGTCCGGCTTCGTCGTTGACGGTGTGGACGTACACGACGTGACCGGCGAGGTTAATTGGATCTCGGGTTCTGTGGCAAACAACGAGCCTGGAATCAACTTCAAGACTGGTTGGGACGGCTCCAAGAAGACAGGCGGCATCGTCTTTGATACCACGGTCCCCGACGTTCTGAATCCACCAAGCACGGCGACAATTTTGAACGATATCCTGATCCAGAATTCATCCGTCATCAACACGTCTTTTGCCGCCATCACCATCAAGCAGTACACCGGCGATGGCCGGGATGCCCAGGGCAACCTCATCGCAGCGGGAACCGGTTGGGGAACCCGCACATCGCCCACGGACCCTAAGTTTGCTCCGCACACCGATGTCACTGTCCGGGGCAATTACATCCGTCAGGATGGCAGCGACTACGCCTGCAACGGCATTTATATGACCAACGTCCGCGGCGGTCTGATCGAGCGGAACACTGTTTACCGGGCGGGAACTGTGGGAATCGAGACCTACAGCGCGGACGATGTGACCATTCAGTACAACGAGGTCTACGAAACACAAAAGAAGGCTGGCGGGGCGGACCATAGCGGCATCGACCCTGACAGGGCCACCACCAAGCAGCTCATACAGTACAACTATGTGCACGGCAATGGCGACGGAATCCTGATCTGCCAATTCGATTTCGGTGACGCGATCATCCGTAACAACGTGATCGCCCAGAACGAGCGCCACCCGATCTACCTGCATTCCGACCGGTCAGCCACAGCCCGGATTTACAACAACACGATCTACAACACGATCTCGCAGCAGCTGATCTATGGCTACGGCAGCTCGCTCGATGCAAAGTATGACATCGCAAACAACGTCATTCATTCCACAGTGGCCAATGCGACACTCACCACCAGCCCCACCATCACGTATCGAAACAATCTCTATTCCGGAGCGGCGCTGATGATTCCTGCCGGAGATACCAAGGCACTCGTGGGGGATGCCGGATTTGTTGCGCCCAACGTGGCTGGCCCGTTCGGAACGCCTGCATCCGGCCCGCAGCTCGCCACGGCACTCGGTTATGCCGTGCAGTCGGGATCGCTGGGTGTGAACCGCAGTATTGACGTGCCCGAGGCCGCGCCAGAGGATTATGCGGGCCGGGAACCCGTAGGCCCGCGCGACCTCGGCGCCATTGAATACGTATCACCCGAGGCTGCAACGACCGAGAGCATCGCTGGGTTCGTAGCGGATGCCAGTGGCCGCCGTATCGCTGGCGCATCCGTCACGGCGACCGTCAACGGTCAAGGACGGTCGGCGACATCCGATGCCGCTGGTTGGTATCGCCTTGCGGAGGTTGAGTTCGGCGATGCAGTAGTCGCCGCTGAGAAGCCGGGTTACCAGGGAAGCCCGATCACCGTCTCAGTAGCCAAGGGCACGTCGTCCGTTGCTGACCTGCCGCTTCAGTCCACATCAAACGTGGGAACCGTTCATGGGGCAGTGTTCGATGAGACGGGATCGCCTCTGGCTGGGGCGACCGTCGAAATCCGAAGCGGAACCGTTATGGCGGCCAGTACCACAACCGATGCTGCCGGCACTTACCGGATGGAGACCCCCATTGGTGAGGGGTACTCAGTAACGGCGACGGCGGGTGACCGTCGCGCTGCCTCGGCTACCGGCGTCGTGGTTGATCCAGGCGGTGACACTCCGGTCAGGGCGCTGCTACTGCAGCCCATAGAGCCGACGGTTCTGTTCGCAGATGACATGTCAGGCAAGCCACTTGGGCCCTTCGCCGGCGCGGACGGGTACACCGTCAACCCATCCGGGGGATCGGTGTCGGTGGTGGATGTGGGAGATCAGCGTGCGGCCAAGATCACCCGAACCTCGACTACGGGATCCACCAGCGTCCAGCGCAATTATTCAGAGCCGCTCACAGGGTTGGTCACCGTGGAGGCCAGGGTCATGCGCAACGATGCATCAGGGTCGGGCGGGAATTGGTTCAGTGCACCCTACATCTATGGGAGTGACGGAAAAATCGCCGCGTCCGTGGGTTTCAGCAAGGGCAAGATCATCGCCTACCAGGGGACACAATCCACTGAGCTGCAGCCCTATGAGCCGGGCTAGTGGTACACCATCACGCTCCAGCTGGATACTGTCAACCAGCGCCTTAGCCTGCTCATCGACGGCAGGCGGATTTTCACGGACGTAGGATTCCGCAATCCCCTGACGGGCGGGGTTGCCCGGATTGAGTGGTATGCCAATAGTTCCAATACGGGCTCACTGCACTTCGACGACGTACGTGTCCTCCAAGGGACCGACCGGGATCGAAACGACGCAGGCATTGCGACCTTGGCTACGGACGTCGCTGCAGCAGCTCGTTCGGGCAACACGTGGCACGCAGCTGTTCCAGCCGGCACGGATCACTTGCGCATCACTGTGACCCCGACGGCGGCCGCCGTGGCTGGAATTACGATTGGCGGCGTCCCGGTCCAACCGGGTGTGGAGTCGGAGCCGCTGGCGCTGGTGGAAGGAACCAACACCATACCCGTGGTGGTGACGGCCGAAGACGGTACTACGCGCCAGGAGTACAGCGTGGTGGTTGAGCGCGGATTCCTCGATGCGGACGCAACACTATCCAAACTGTCCGTGACGGGATCCAATCTTTCGCCGGAATTCACCTCCGACACGGAGGAGTACTCGGTTGAGCTGCCGTCAGGGAGTACCTCCCTGACGGTCATTCCGACAACCACCGCGACCCAGTCAGAACTTGATGTGGACGGGACGTCGGTACAAAGCGGCACCGGGCACGCTCTCGCTGTTGTTGACGGGCAGGTAGTGAAGATCGCTGTGGCATCAGCAGATGGCACCGCGCGCACTGTGTATTCGTTGATTGTCTCGGTTCCTGCACCGCCAGTGACCGATCCTGCTCCGCCTGCATGCGGCGTCCTGTCCACCACGAGCGGCTGGGCCCATGGTCTTCACGATGGCAATTTCCAGGTAACGATGAACCTCTGGTGGGGCACCAACGCGCGGACGTTCAGGCTTTTTGAGAACGGCGTATTGATGGCGACGGTTCCTCTGACCGCCGACGGGGTGAGCGCCCAGAATGCCACCGTTGACATCAGCAATCGTCTCAACGGGACATATGCCTACACCGGTGAACTGGTGAATTCAGCTGGTTCCACAGCAACGACAACGGTCGCCGTCAAGGTAGCGGACGCGGCGCCGGGCCAGCCCGTCGTTCGGGTCGCAGGAAGCGGAGCGCAGCGCACGGTGGTGGCCGACCTCTGGTGGGGCACCAATGCCTCCTCCTACCGGATCTTTGACAATGGTGTGCTTGTTGCCGAAGGTGCCCTTGCGCCGTCGACTCCCAATGCGCAGCATGTAGAGACGCCTCTCACCATGGCATCCGGGGAGCACGTAGTAACCGCCGTTTTCGCCAACCACGCGGGCGAAACTTCGTCCAAACCGCTGAAGGTGGCTGTGCCGTAACCACTACTGGCGGGACGGGGCAGGCAGCTGCATCGTCCCGCCGGCGGCGATAATCAAAATAGTGATCGATCACCCGTTGACTTAATGTGATCGATCACAAATAATTGTGTTACCGATCACTTTCCGCCGGTTCAAGGCTCCGAATCACATCAGATCCCGGACGAACAGCGAAATACCGCATTCAAGGACGGACAGACCCACGAAGCTGTGGCTGGCCGTCGCGTAAGGAAACCATGAAATCGTCAACAACGGGCACACCTACGTGCCGCTCAGAGCAGGCAGCACCATGAGCGCATTGTCAGAACTGGGCAAGCTCAAAGGCCAGGGCTCCAAGTCGGAGGGTCGCGATACGAAGGCCGCGCTGGTCTTTCTGGGGCCTTGGCTGGTTGGCCTGGTGGCCATCACGCTGGGCCCAATGCTCATATCCCTGTACTTGTCTTTCACCGACTACAACCTGCTTCAGGAACCGACGTTCGTCGGCTTGGATAACTTTGTCCGAATGTTCGAAGACGCCCGGTTGTTGAACTCGCTTCGGGTGACCTTCATCTACGTTCTGGTGGGCGTACCCCTGCAGCTTGCAGTGGCACTGCTCATCGCGATGGTCCTCGATCGAGGGATCAGGGGCTTGCCCTTCTACCGTTCAGTGTTCTACTTGCCCTCCCTGCTGGGTGGGTCGGTAGCCGTGGCTATCCTGTGGAAGCAGATTTTCGGCACCACGGGCTTGGTGAACCAGTTCCTTGCATTGATCGGTATTGAAGGTCCAGGCTGGATCTCGGACCCCAACACAGCGCTGAGCACCATCATCCTCCTGCACATCTGGACCTTCGGCAGTCCCATGATCATCTTCCTGGCCGGCCTGAGGCAGATCCCGCACATGTATTACGAAGCCGCCCAAGTGGATGGAGCCAGCAAAGTCAGCCAGTTCTTCCGCATCACGCTGCCTCTGCTGAGCCCCATCATCTTCTTCAACCTGGTGCTGCAGATCGTGGGAGCATTCCAGTCCTTCACCCAGGCGTTCATCGTCTCCGGTGGTACAGGGGGACCGTCGGATTCCACCATGTTCTTTACCTTGTACCTGTACCAGAAGGGCTTCGGCCAGTTCGATATGGGGTACGCCTCGGCCATGGCGTGGGTACTCCTCCTGATCATCGGCGCCTTTACCGCCATCAACTTCTACGCCTCAAAGTTCTGGGTGTTCTACGATGACTAAACTTCAAGCTCTTCCCACCCCAACCAGTGAGGGTCGCAAGGAAGCCAAACTCCCGCCCCGCAAAGTGTCGCGGCCACGAAGCCCCGCAGCCACTCGTATGCGGGCGATACTGAAGCACATAATCCTGATTCTCTCGGCTCTGCTGATGATCTATCCGCTGTTGTGGATGGTGGTGTCTTCTCTTCGACCCAACGACCTGATTTTCAAGGAGCCTGGGCTATGGCTCACGACGTTCGAGGCAAGCAACTTCAGCGACGGCTGGAATGCGCTGGCGAACCCCTTCTCCACGTATTTGCTGAACTCCGCGATCGTGGTCCTCGGGTGCATCATCGGCAACCTTGTTTCCTGTTCGATGGCAGCCTATGCGTTCGCCAGGCTGAATTTCAAGGGAAAGAAGTGGCTTTTCGGGGCGATGCTGCTGACCATCATGCTGCCGTTCCATGTGGTGATTGTTCCCCAGTACATTCTGTTCTCGCAGATTGGTTGGGTGAACACTTTCTGGCCGATCATCGTCCCCAAACTCCTGGCCACGGATGCGTTCTTCGTGTTCCTGATGGTCCAATTCATCCGCGGTATACCCAGGGAGCTGGACGAGGCGGCCAGGATTGACGGTGCCGGCCACCCACGGATTTTCCTGCAGGTGATCCTGCCGCTCATGGTCCCGGCGCTGGCCACCACCACCATCTTCACTTTCATCTGGACCTGGAACGACTTCTTCAGCCAGCTCATCTATCTGACGGATCCGGACATGTTCACTGTCCCGGTGGCGCTCCGGGCTTTCATCGACGCCACCGCATCAACGTCCTGGGGTGCCATGTTCGCAATGTCCATCGTGTCCCTGCTTCCCGTCTTCATCGCGTTCCTCCTCGGCCAGAAATTCCTGGTCAAGGGCATCGCCACCACGGGCATCAAATAAGAGCAATTCGGTGTCAACGACGGCACCCCCCACAACACACCAAGGAAGGTGTATTCATGAAGACTCAACCTACCCGCCGCAAACTCCTCCAATGGTCGGCGACCGCAGCTGCCTCAGCCCTCCTCCTCACCGGCTGTGGTGCCGGCGCCAACCCAGCCGCCGAGGAAACAGGACCCGTTACGATCCGCTTTTCCTGGTGGGGCGGCGATGCACGGCAAAAGGCCACCCAGAAGGTTATTGATGCATTCAACGCCGAAAACCCCAACATCACAGTGGTGGGGGAGTACGGCGACTGGAACGGCTACTGGGACAAACTCGCCACCCAAGTGGCAGCCAACGACGCTCCGGACATTATCCAGATGGACGAGAAATACGTCCGTGAGTACGGCGACCGTGGTGCACTGCTGGACTTGAAGAAACTCAATCTGGACACGTCAAGCATTGAGGGCGACACGCTGAAGAGCGGCGAAGTTGACGGAAAACTGGTGGGGCTGGTGACGGGCGTTGCCACGTACTGCATCATTGCCAACCCGGCTGTCCTGGAGAAGGCCGGAGTGGCCATGCCCGACGATTCCACGTGGAGTTGGGATGACTACAAGAAGATCGGGCAACAGGTCAGCCAAAGCGGTGCGGGAGCTACAGGCGTCGGTGTCGGTTACAGTGACCAGGACCTCTACATCTGGGCCCGGCAGCAGGGCGACAGGCTGTACGACGAGTCCGGCAAAGTAGTGATCAAGCCCGAGACACTGGTGTCCTTCTGGAAAAACATCCAGGACCTTTCCAAGTCCGGAGCAGCAGCGAAACCTTCCGTGATTATGGAAAACGCCACGGCATCGCTGAACCAGACAGCCATCGCCAAGAACCAGATGGGGTTCTCCGGCTCCTTCAATACCCAACTCACCGCCTACTCTGCAGCCAGCGGACAGCCGCTGAAGTTGTTGCGCCTTCCGGGTGAATCACAGGCCAAGGAACCTGGCGCATACTACAAAGCGTCCATGTTCTGGTCTGTGTCGTCCCGTACGAAGCACCAAAAAGCAGCGGAGAAATTCCTTAACTACCTGACCAACAGCCAAGCCGCCGGCGATGTCATGCTGACCGAACGCGGCATCCCGGCCAACACCAAAATCCGGGAGGCCATCGGGCCCAAGTTGTCTGCCACGGACAAGGCTGCGATCGACTTCACGGACTCCATCGCCGACGCTGTGCGGCCCGCACCGCCTATTACTCCCGCTGGCGGCAGCACCATCCTGGACATTCTCAGCCGCTACACCTCGGACATCCTCTTCGAACGCACTACACCTGAGAAGGCCGCCCAGCCGTTCATCGACGAACTTTCCTCCTCACTTCGGAAGTAGCTATGACTGACACCAAAAAGATCCGAGTCGCTTTTGTTGGCACCGGCGGCATCGCCAATGCCCACGCCGAAGCCCTGCAGCAACAACCAGGGATTGAACTGACCGTAGCCATTGACCTGGACGCAACCCGAGCTCAGGAATTTGCGGACAAGTGGGGCGTCACCCGCACGGCGGCAAGCCTTGCGGCAGCGGTCGACGGCGGCGGGCTGGATCTAGTTGCCATCTGCACCCCGCCGTCAAGCCACTTTCCGTTGGCGCTTGAGGCGCTCAGCTACGGGTTGCACGCGGTGATCGAGAAGCCACCGGCGTTGTCCCTAAGCCAGATGCGCGAACTTGAGAAGGCAGAAGCTGCCTCTACGGGAACCCTCAGCTGTGTGTTCCAGCACCGTTTCGGTTCGGGGGCACAAAGGCTGCTCGAGCTCCAGGCTTCCGGCGCCTTGGGCAAGCCATTAGTAGGTACCTGCAATACCCTGTGGTTCAGGGACCAGCCCTATTTCGATGTTCCATGGCGGGGCCTTTGGGATGTCGAAGGTGGCGGACCCACGATGGGTCACGGCATCCATCAGTTCGATCTTCTCCTGCACCTGTGGGGGCCATGGGCCGAGGTCACGGCATTCGCTGGAAAGCTGGCCCGCAGAACTGACACGGAAGATGCATCCGCCGCAGTGGTTCGATTCGAATCCGGAGCCATCGCGACTGTCATTAACTCCGTGATCTCACCACGCGAGACCTCCTACACGCGCCTGGATTTCGAGAACGCAACGGTGGAACTGGAGCACCTATACGGCTACAGCGACAACAACTGGACTCTCACGCCGGCGCCCGGGCGGGAGGACGTCGTCGAACTCTGGAATCACGGCGAAGACTTCCCCAGCGGTCACGCCGCGCAGTATCGAGCGCTGATCCGGAGTATCCAGCACGGTACCCACCCGCCGGTCTCCATTACGGACGCCTACGCCACCATGGAGCTTGCTGCGGCAATCTATGCCTCGAGTGTCAGCGGGACCACCATCGCCCGCGGGCAAATCAATGAAACCAACCCGTTCTTCACCCGTATGGACGGGCACCTGGAACCGTGGAAACAAGAGGAAGCACTGAACGCATGAGCAACACGATTACCTGGCGTGACGACGAAAAATCGCTGACAGTGTCCCTTGGGGACCAGGAGATCGCCACCTACACCTATGACGCCAGCGACGAACAGCGGGAATCGCCCCGTCCGTTCTTCCACCCGCTGAGGACCACCGCAGGTGAGGTGGTCAGTGTCTACCGTCCATGGGACCACGTCTGGCACAAGGGCATCGCGTGGTCACTGCCGCACTTCGGCGACGACAACTTTTGGGGTGGCCCAAGCTACCGCAAAAAGACCGATTACACGTGGCTTCCCAACAACGGCCGCATGCGCCACCAACGCGTTCTCGAAGCCAGTGCTACGGGTAACGCCTTTCAGTTCTCGCATGAACTGAGCTGGTGGACCCAGCCCGGCGAACACGTTGTGGACGAAATCCGCACCATCCGCATCGAAACCGGGCCGGAGGCTGATGCATGGATCCTTGTGTTTGAAACGGCCATGACCAACGTCTCCGGTCGCGACATCCAGATCGGTTCGCCCACCACGGAAGGCCGCGAAAATGCGGGCTACGGTGGTTTGTTCTGGCGTGGCCCCCGCGAATTCGCCGGCGGCCGGATCGAGGGACCGGGAGGCGCCAGCGGCGAAGCCTTGCGCGGAACCCGGGGACCGTGGCTCGCCTTCGTTGGGCAGCATGATGACAGTTGCCGGCACTCCACGGTGTTGATCGCCGATGCCACGACCAACGCCCAACACCCTCCCGAGTGGTTCGCGAGGTCGGAACCTTTCGCTTGCTTTGGTCCGGCCCCGTTCTTCAGCCAGGAGGTGACATTCGCTGCTGGCAGCACCATGGTGAACCGTTACGCTGTGGTGATTGCCGACGGCGACTCCAACCAAGAGCGGCTGACCAGCCTTGCGTCGTTGGCATCTGAGACTCTGCTGTCGGAGCCCGCAAAGGTCGGAGCATGACGACGACTACGCTTTCGGCGGCTTTCCCGGGCGGCGTCGGATTGACCCGGTTGAAGGTGTACGAATGGGAAACAGCTGACGGCGTGTGTGGGGGATCCCCGCATATGCACACAGCCTCCACGGAGGCTTACTTCGTTCTGGCGGGGACCGGTCGGGTGGAAACCATCAGGACGTCAGGCTATGAGTCGTATGACTTGGCTCCGAACGATCTGCTGTGGTTCAGCCCCGGCACCATTCATCGTCTGGTCAATGACGGCGATCTGGAGATTCTGGCGATCATGCAGAACGGTGGGCTGCCTGAAGCCGGGGATGCCGTGCTGACCTTTGACTCCGATGTTGTTGCCGACCCCGTCAGGTACGCGCGGGCTGCTTCGCTGACTGGAGGGTCGCCGTCGGACTCTCTCCAGGACGCAGCCCGCTTCAGGCGAGACGCGGCCTTGGCCGGATACCAGCGTTTGAAGGAAGCCGCCATTGCGGGGGAAGGTGAGTACCTTGCGAAGTTCCATCAGGACGCCGTCCGGCTTATCCAGTGGAGGGTACCGGAATGGAAGTCACTGTGGGAGGAGACGGTGACCCCGGAGTCCCAGCGTACAGCTGACTGGTTGCAGGAACTCGCCCAAGGGCAGGCTAGCCATTTCGCCAAGGCGACCGTCGCCAGGTCAGAAGCCAACAGTCCGGGAACCATCTTTGGTATGTGCGGCACGCTGCAGAAGTGGGATACAGGCCACGCACTCCAGCCCGCTGAACCTTGAGCGGATCACGACCGGTGGCGGGAGGGATAGGCTTGAGCCCGGTCCCTCCCGCCGAGCCGGGATCAAGAGTGAAGGGAAGCCACGAGATGGTGCAGGAAGCAATCGGACGGGCAAAGGCCCCCACGATCTATGACGTCGCTGAGTTGGCCGGTGTTTCACATCAGACAGTGTCGCGCTACCTCAAAAACAAGGACTCCCTGAAAGCCAACACCTCCGAACGCGTGGAAAAGGCACTTGCGCAGCTGAACTACTCACCGAACCTCGCAGCCAGGTCACTGCGTTCACGCGAGCTTTACCGTGTAGTGGTGGTGGTACCTGAAGCATCCTTATACTTCCCGGCACGGATGCTGACCGGTGCCGCTGGTGCGGCCCACGCTGCTGGCTATCGGGTGGACGTCGTGGCCATGGAAGGAACGGTCGAAGCCCGGGCCCTTCAGCTGAGGACCTTGCTCGCGGGTGAGGACATTGCCGGCATTCTGTCGTTCGTCCCGCGGCCGAAGTCAGCCGCCATTGATTCAGCTGTTCCGCTCGTGGTGGCTGGAGAGTATGACAACAAGATGCGTGCCCGCGGTAGTCTTGCCGATGGCACGGCCGCAGGGAAGATCGTGGAGCTCTTGGCCTCCTTGGGACACCGGAACTTCTTCCATGTTGCCGGGCCTGCTGCGTGGCCTTCCGCGCGGAACCGTAAAGTCGCCTATGAGGAAGCGATCGCCGAACTTGGACTGACATCAGTGGGTGTAGCCGCAGGCGATTGGTCTCCCGGCTCCGGCTACGCGGCCGGAAAGAAGATCGCCGCTCTCCGCGAGGTCACTGCGGTTGTGGCGGCAAATGACCAGATGGCCATAGGAGTCCTGCGTGCACTCCATGAGCACGGAATCGCGGTCCCTCGCGACGTCAGCGTCTTTGGATGGGATGACATGGCGGAATCGTCGTTCCTGGTCCCGTCCCTTTCGACTGTCCACATGGACCTCGAAGCGTTGGGTGCGCGGTCCATGCGCGAACTCGTCTCCAGAATCCGTGGGACGCACTCTGCCTCTGAAGCGCTGACCCTGGATCCTATGGAGCTGGTGATCCGTGAGTCGGTAGGGCCTGTCCGCTCCGGATAGTTCCCTGGACACGGCGCTGCTCTCGACTTCAGGGAGGCTGCGGAAGAGCCCGCAGCCTCCCTGACCATCATGTGTTCAGTTGTTCCTTTATCCTGTGGCTCTACTCTCCGCGGTCGTAGGCGTCATCCATGGCCTTCAGCACTTGCTCCGGCGTTGCCTGTCCAGTCAGGAGACCTTGGACTCCTGTGCCCAAAGCATCGAAGACGCCGCTGTTGGGCCACACAAGATTCGGCTGAGCGACAATCCTCGATTCATCCTTGAAATATGACTCCAGGGTTGGGAATTGAGCGGGGATCGAACCGGACAGTGCGGCCGTCATGGCTACGTTGCCGTTGAGCTTTGCCAGTTCATCCTGATTCGAGGGCTTAGCGAGAAACTCCAGGAACTTCAGGGCCGAAGACTTGTGTTTACCTGCAGCATTCACGGCCAAGGCGTTGACCGGTGTTGCCAGAAGCCTGCTGTCTCCTGCCTCGTTACCCGGAAAAATGCTGACGTCAAACTCTCCGGTGGTAACTTGGGCACGAAGTGCGGCCACGGCGCCTGCAGGAGTAAAAGCCGCGGTTACTTTTCCTTGGGCCACAGCCGGGAACAGTTGGTCCATGCCAGCACCGGCCACGCCGTCCTGATAACAGTCAGCGCTCTTGAGCTGGAGTATGCGCTCGAGAACAACTTGCCAGTCGGATCCAACGAACTTTGCTTCGCCCTTGTCGCGCTTGGCATCCCAGTCCGGGTCCTGGGCGTACACCGTCGAGGCCGCTATCTGCATGGCGTGCATACCATTGTTGGCGGCGGAGGCACCCGCCAGCCCGTAAAGTGACTTGCCCGCGGCGCTGGCTAGCTTGCATTGGTCAAGAACTTCGCGGAACGTTGTGGCCGGAGCTAGGCCCAGGTCCCTAAGAGCTCCGATATTCGTTATCTGCCCAAGCGGTGCGAGGTCCACAGGCATGGCAAACAGTTTATTGTCTTCAAAATAGAGACTGCGGGCCGATTCCGGCACGGTGTCAGCAGCCCACTGTTGGCCGGTAATTTCTTCAAGGTATCCGGCGTCCGCCAATGAGCCGAATGACTGGTTGATACCCCTCCCCGCGGTGACGTAGAAGATGTCCGGAGCATTACCGGCCTGAAGCTGCGTCCTGATGGTCTGACCGTGCTGATCGTTGGGGGTCTCCACCAACTTGATGGTGATGTTTGGGTTCTCTTTGGTAAACGCCGCCATGAGGGGTTCATAAGGGTTCGTGTCGCCGCCCGCGTAGGCGGGGGTGGCCAGCAATATCTCGACTGGCCCGGTTTCTTCGGTGGGCGTTGCCTCGGGCGTCCCGCTGCACGCACTCAGGAATAATGCCAGCAGAGTTACGGGTGCAAGGCGAACGAGACTCCGTTGCGTTCGGGAACTGGTGTGTCGGTTCTTCATGGGTGACCTTTCGTTCAGGGTCCTGGCAGGTGTGAGTTGGGAAATGCGTTTCATTTCAGGAGGTCTATTTCTGTTCCAAGTCCTGATTTTTTGGCCGCATCGATAAGCAGGCGGGCAGCAGCAAGATCCTGGAGGCCGGTCCCAAGGGAGTTGTACAGCGTAATTTCCTTATCGGATACGCGCCCGGGGTGATGGCCTGCCAAAACCTGGCCGATTTCTCTTCTGAAATGGGCGTGTGAGATTGCCCCCTCCTGGAGCGGAATCAGGACGTCACCTGACTCGGCCAAGGCTCCCGGCAGGCTGTCGACAAAGACCGATGAACGGGAGATTCCGGCGGTGTCGATCTCCCGATGATCGGCTCTCGGTGGAGCCCCGACGGCGTTGACATGCTGGCCTGCCCCGAACCATTCACCGCGAACTACGGGCGCCTTGGACGGCGTGAGAGTGCAAACAATGTCGCTTTCGCGCACAATTTCCTCGGGGCTCTCCTTGACGTCCACTTCGAACCCTCTTTCCCTGGCTATGCGGGCGAATTCGTGTCTGCGTTCGGTCGACCTGCTCCAGACCAGAACTTTTTGGATGGGCATCTCGGTTGACAAGGCATTCAAGTGAGCGTGTGCCAGGGCGCCAGCTCCAACGAAACCCGCAACTGAGCTGTTTTTGCGTGCAAGCGCCCTTGTTGCCACAGCAGTGGCGGCGGCAGTCCTGAAACGGGTCAGACTCGGACCCGAGAGAACGGCTTCCGGCTTTCCGTCGCTGGCCGACACAGCCAGCACCGTAGACCGTTGCGTCGGTAGCCCACGCTTACTGTTGGACGGAATGTCTGCCAGCAGCTTCACCACTGCCAGGTTGTCCCGGTTGGAGGCGGCCATCATGGAGAGGAACATTGAGTCTTCGGTTGGGTGTGCTGCAGCCAAAGGAGCGGGTAAGGCGGCGGTCCCCATGGCGTGGTCTATCTGGGCCTGCCGGACGGCATCGATGACCGCCGGCATGTCCAGCAGTTGCAGCACTTCGGAATCAGCAAGGACGATCATCGGATGCGCTCCGCTAACCTGGGAAACAGGGACAGCGCGTTTCCAGAGGCTATCGCTTCGGCGTTATCCGGGCCCAGTTGGGCCGCCTGCTCGAAGACCTTGTCACGTTGAAGGTGCAGGACCGTCTTGGAGCACCACGGTATGTCAGTGCCAAAGAGGATGCGGTCTGGCCGCTCAAGGTGCTGCAGCGGGCCGAGATTCAGGGTGGTGTCGTAGTAAAGGCCGTCGAGCTTCGCAATTTCACGATCGAAGTCTGCAGGGTCGGTTTCGGTCGTCCAGAGATCGCCCTGGAGTGCGTACATGGCGATGCGCCATTTGATGTACGGAACCATGCCCCCTGTGTGGGGAAGGATAAAGCGAATGTTTGGAAAACGCTCGAAGGCGTTTGCAGCTGCCATCTTGGTGGCGAACCTGGTGGTGTCAAAAGTACCTTCGAGCAGTGCTGGCGGAAGGTCCGCCACTTTCTCTTTCACCAGAATGGGGTGTATGAACACCACTGCCCGACGTTTGTTGAGCTCGGCAAGCAGTTCTACATACTGCGGGTCGCTCAAGTAGGCGCCGTCGTAACTGGAAAGGATGCAAATTCCCTCCAGTTCCAACTCATCAAGGGCCCGGACGGCCTCCGCAGTCGCATCATCTGGAGAAAGCATGGGAAGCGAAGCAAAGGCACCAAAGCGGCTGGGGTGCTCCGAGACGAGTCGGGTCAGTTCTTCGTTCATTGCGCGAATAAGTGCCGGCCGTTCGCTTGAGGGTAGAAACCCAAGATCTGTTGGCAACGACAGGACAGAAGCAGTCGTGCCGATCTCGTCCATCCGGTCCACAGCAATCTCGGGAGACCATTTGGGGAGCCAATCGGGAACGGTCAAGCCGAGCTCTTCTTGTTTGTTTGTCACTACCTGAAGGGTTGCGTGATGATGTACATCGATGAGAGTGCTGAGGGGTGGGGCCTCGCAATGGGTCATGCCATTCCTTTCGTCAGTAGCCATACCGCTGAATTCGGCAAGATGGCTATCTGGTATACAAAATGGCATGTTGTGACGCTGCTAACAAGATATGGAGCCAAAATATCGGCCTGTATAAGTATCTTGAATACCAAAGGCGTTTTCCGCCAACTGGGGGAGACGTGAAACGCCCGAATTAGCGGCCCCGGAAGTCCGTCTATAGACAACAAAAGGCGCCCGCGAATGCGGACGCCTTGTGGCAGGCTTCGATCAGCCGCTCCACGGCTGGTCGCGCTGCAATACGAACGTGGCTACACGTCCAATGGACTGGACTGTCAGGAGAAAAGTCGGGTGCGAATCCTCGGGTCCTCCATTCTCCGGCGTACCGTCGCCAGAAGCCCGTCCTTCGTGTCGGATAGGGAGGCGCTGCCAGGTTGCCTCGTCCACGGTGACCCTGTCAGTAAGCCTCAATGTGGGCACGAACATGGCTGCCGTCGTCGCTCAGCCAACCCTTGCCGGCCGCATAGACCAGCATGTTGGCGAAGCGGTAGTTCCACCCCATACCGATCCGGCCTGCACACTCGCTGCGGATCCAATCGACAGACACTAGAACGTCACCGTCGTCGAGTTGGCCGGCGGAGGTCGTCTTTAGCAGAGTGGGGAGGTTATCCCTCGCCGCCTCGGACAACAGCACCTTGAAGCTGGTGCAATCGTCGGGCTCGTCCAGGGCTACGGATCCGGGGCTGACACGAACGTGCATGGCGGACTCCTTTCAATCGGCAGTGAGTTTGTGCTTATTTCCACTATGCCGAGAGGCGGGAAGTGTCAGGAAGACGAGCTTTTGCATAGCCGGTATTGCTGACAGTTATGCCGTGTCGATCGGGTCCTGCAGACTGGCCATCAGGTAGGAAGTCACCATGCCGGCGAGCTTTTCCGAAATCTCCGGCCACTCCAGCTTGCCGCTTCCTTCCATGGTGCTCCCAAGGCCGAGCCTTCGGGCGACCACGCTGTAAGCGACGTTAAAGCACCAGTCAATCTCATCCTGGCCGAGGTAACCGCCAGGCCACTGGCGCAGCACGGTTGCGAAGTTTCCCGCAAGTACTGCGTGTGATGCCGCACCTCGTTGCGAGATGGTTTCATCGTTGGTCGCCCTGAGCATGAAGGGGCGAAGAATATCGGCGTACCGCCTGAGTACTTCAATGGTCTTGTCCATGGCCTCACGGACGATTGCCTGCAATCCATCCTCCGGATGGGACGGGAGCGACTCGAACAAATGGCTGGAAACGGCATCGATGTCGTCCATTTTCCGGCCGTGGGCGACGCTGACGAGGTCGTCCTTGCCTTCGAACCGCGCGTAGATGGATCCGATGGAGACACCTGAGCGGGCGCTGACGTCCGCCAGCGTGAATTCATCGTTGCCCCGCTCTTCAAGCAGGGCCAGGGCCGCCTCGATCGTCTTCTCAAACGACTGGCGGCTCCTGGCCTGCTTGGGTTCGCGGGACTTTGTCTCCGGAAGGGTCACAACGCGATCCTACAGAGGATTCCCATGTCGGAGGCATTCCGTGCCACGCGAATCTCCCATTCTCCTGACGGGATCGACCATTCCGCATTCGATGAATTCCACCGCCTGAACCCGAGGGGGTCCAAGGCGATCTTTGCCTCGGCCGCTTCGCCTGGGGCTATATCGATGGCCTTGAAGCCAACAAACCTGAAGTCCGCTTCGCCGGGCGCCTTGGCATAGGCCTGCAGGACATCCCGACCTTGCGTGTCGCCTGTATTGCTGACGGTCGCCCGAACAATGATCCCGTCGACGCCGTCGGCAGGGTCCTGCCTAGTCGGGCTAGTGGACGTTACGGCGTCCACCAGCTCAAAGGTGGTGTAGCCAAGCCCGTACCCGAAGGAGTAACGGGATTTCCGCCCTGATCCTTCGAAGTGCCGGTATCCCATGGGTTCGCCTGCGGCATAGTCCAACGTGAGCTCAGCGTCCAGCCCGGTGCCCCATCCGGGGATGTCTTCATCACGCCAGGGGAAGGACACCGGGAGGCGTCCTGAAGGAGCCTCCTTGCCAGCCAAGACAGCAGCCAACGCCGGGCCGAACTCCTGCCCTGGGAACCACGCCATCAGGACGGCCTTGACGTTGTCGGCCCACGGCAGCAAAACTGCCCGCGACGCGTTGACCACCACAATAGTTTCCGTCGCCACCTCAGCCACGGCCGCAACCAGCCGGTCGCTGGCCGTGTCCAGTGCCGCCGTCGTGCGGTCAGCACTTTCCCGTGATGACCCTTGCTGGTCACCGATGACGACTACTACAGCGTCGGCACGGGCCGCGAGGTCCACCGCTGCAGCCAGGGGGTCGGTCTCTTCTTCCGGTGTTGCCACTGCAGTGATGGCCTGCACGCGCCCAGGCTGGAAGGCCATTTCGACGACGACCTCAACTTTGCCCTGAGGCAATTCGAGGGCAATCTCTTGGGTTTCCGCGCGCGCCACCACACCCATGACGTCGTCGGGCGCGGGCGGAGGAACCTCCAGCACCTCCGTCCCATCAACCCGAAGGGAACTGACGCCCGTCCCACCCGCACCCAGGGTCCATCGGGTGGCGTTTGGAAAGGTGAAGTTTGCTGTGATGCGGGCACGGCCGGGAACGCCGGCTCCCAGTCCTGGAACCGGACCGAACCAGACGAACGCTGATGCTTGGCGCACCTCGCTGTAGAGGACGTCTTCAGCCTCACCGGCCGGAAGGACTTCCAGTAGAACGCCCGGAGTTCCGTCTGGTGCTGTGCTGCCAAGATCGGTCAGGGGCAGAGCCGACGATGGTGCGGCACCGGGCTCATAGAGAACCTCAAGGCCGGGTCCAACGGCTGCGCGGATAGCTTCCAGCGGAGAGACCACGTCGCCTTCCGGGCGGACCGTCGCAAACGTTCCTCCCTGGAAGCACGGTTTGCTCGCGTTGGGCCCCACGACGGCCAGCGTCCTGATACCCGAGAGATCCAACGGCAGGACATCGTCCTTGTTCTTAAGCAGAACAAATGACCGGGAAGCAGCCTTGTTCAGGATCGCCCGTTGCTCATGTTGGCTCCGAAGGCGGGACGGTGCCGGCGAGGTGCCGCCAGAGCGGCGCCCCGTCCTGTCCGCGAGCCGCGTCAGACGTTCGACGGCGTCACTCAGGCGCGGTTGCGCAACGTCGCCGGCGGCGACGGCTTCACCGAAACGAGCGCCAAAATGAGTGGCCGGTCCGGGCATTTCCAGATCCAACCCTGCGTTTGCAGCAGCGACGGTGTCGTCCACGCCGTACCAGTCGGACACTACAACGCCGTCATACTTCCATTCATCCTTCAAGACGCCAATCAGCTCGGCGTTCTGGGAGCAGTGGGTGCCATTGACGCGGTTGTAGGCCATCATGAGCATCCAAGGATTGGCCGATCGGACGGCAGTTTCGAATGGCCGCAAGTACGTTTCGCGCAACGTTGCCGGCTCCACACGGGAGTTCATCCGGCGTCGTTCGGTCTCTGTGTCATTAGCGACGACGTGCTTGGTACAGGAACCAACACCTTGCGACTGCACACCGTCAACCCAGGCCGCACCAAGAATGCCGGTGAGCAAAGGATCCTCCGAAAACATCTCAAATCCACGACCCGTGAGTGGCGAGCGAGGCATATTAAGGTTGGGTCCGAGGATGGCCGACACACCACGTTCCACGCCCTGCTGACCGATGACCTGGCCTACATCCGACACCAGTTCCGGGTCCCAGGTGGCGCCCAGGGCGGTTCCGGAGGGCATGATCAGTGAGGTGTCGCGTTCGTCCATGGCCTTGCTGACGATCCCCAGGGGGCCGTCCAGCAGGACCATTTCCTCAACTCCCATGACTGCACTTGCGGATGTGCTCCAACCGTTCAGGCCGCCGGTGAGTTCTGCGCCAGTGAGGTCCGGGGCAGCGTCACTTGCTTCTGCTTCCCTAGTGGTAGCACCCGCCGTCACAGCGCAGCGACCTTCTCGGCATCAGCAGACTCTGCGGCCGGCAGAAGCGGCAAAACGCGCTCGGAGAACAGACGCATCGTTTGGGCAGTGAAGCGTCGGCGTTCTTCGGTGAGCGGTCCGCCCATGATTGCCATGAGGACATTGCCAATGCCGAGATCTGCGTACTTCTGAAGCTCTGCCGCAACGGTCTCCGGGCTGCCGTAGAGGCACCAGGTTCCCTTGTAGCCCTCCGTCCGCGCATCCGGTGTGGGGCGCAAGTCTACGCCGCTGATTTCTTCGGCTGCTTTGTTGGCGGCGTGTTCGCGCTCTACAGTCTCCTGGTACTGCTCGAGGATGATGTCCATTTCAGCGGCAGCCTGCTCATCCGTTTCCGCAATGTGCACGTGCTGGTAAGAATGGGTGGTCCACTCCAGCGCGGCTTTGACGGCCTCATCCGAGTGGCCGGCTGCCTCAAGGGCACTGCGGTAGATGCTGAAGTTTTTCTTGACTTCCTCATAAGCGTTTCCGCTGTCGATCACTGGTGGTGTGAAGGCGAGGATGAAGGCCGGCTGGGCGTTCTTGGCGGCGCGCTCGACGCTGGAGGGGCGCGCAGCGACAGACATGACGCGCGGTTCAGGCTTGGTGTACGGCGTGGGGACGATGCGTGAGACGACTGCGCCGCGGTAATGGCCGTTATCGAAGACAACGGGGTCGTCACCCGGCTTCTTGGCCCACAGTCGCTCGGCGATCTCAAGGTTTTCGTTGGCCAGGCGTGAGCTGTCCTGGTAGTTCACGCCGAAGCCGATCATCTCTTCGGGCGTCGTTCCACTGCCCACGCCCACCAAGAGTTTGCCGTCAGTCAACTGATCCAGCAGTGCCAGGCGTTCGGCGAAACGGACCGGGTGGTGGAGCGCAAGGGTCTGTACGGAGAATCCGAAGTGCATTCGTTCGAGCTTGCCAGCGAGGTAGGCCGCGAACACGAAGGGGTCGCTGGCGGGGGGAGCGTAGCCGGTGAAGTGGTGGTCGGGGAGGAAGACCGCGTCGAATCCCTTCTGTTCGGCATCAACGGCATGCTCCACCATGGCCTGCATGACGGGACGGTCTTCCTCGGGGCCGCGGGAACGGGAGGTGAGGAACAAAGAGAAATGCATGGAAACTCCTGAAATGTTTTGTTGTGTCAGGCGAGAACGTGCTGAGCCGTCTGCGGCTCCACGTGGTGCTCTGCCTCGGGATTTTCTGTAGATCTGTGGACAGTAGGGTCAGTTGGTGAGGAGTCGAGCTGGGCTGCGGCGCGCGCCACCAATCGTCGGAACCACTGATGCCCGGGGTCTGCGGTTTTTGAAGGATGCCACCAGGCACACTCCACCAAACTGGGAAGGCTGATGGGAAGCTGCATAATCCTGACTCCGGCCACGGACGCCAGCATTCGTGCAAGCCTCTCCTGGACGAGGGCCAGACGTGCCGTTCCCGCCACCGCGAAAGGCAACATCAGGAAGCTGTCCACAATGATGTCCGTCTTCTCGCCCAGCTGGAGGTCGTACACCCTGCGATCGGCCAGTGTCGAATCCACTTCGGCGCCGAAAAGCCTGGCCCAGCGTGCGTCCCTCATTTCCTCGACTGTCAGTGTTCCTGCCTGTGACGTGGCTCCAGTCACGCATACCCAGTTATCGGTAAACAGTTCCATATGGGGGAAGCCGGAAAAATGACCCTTGGGGATGAGCATGAGATCAGCGGTCTGGAGCGTCTCCTTGATGCGTTCCACTGCCTGAGGTGTGACGGCATCAAAGTGAACCTGCACACCCGGCGCCTCCTCTTGGAGCATGGTCATCAGTTTTCCGGAGAGGGCGGTGAGGCAGTAGTCCGAAGTGACGATCCGGAAACTGCGGGTCGACAACGCAGGGTCAAAGACCGCCTGGGCATCAAACGTCCGTTCCACCATGCGCAGGATCTGGGCGACGTCTTCCTTGAGGACCTGCGCCAAGGGCGTGAGTTCGTAAGACGATCCAACGCGCGTCAGCAGCTGGTCATCGAACTGCCTGCGAAGGCGCTGCAAGGACGAGCTCATGGCCGGCTGGCTGATTCCGATCCTTGCACCAGCTCGCGTGACATTGCGTTCTACGAGCAGGGCGTCCAAAGCAACCAAAAGGTTGAGGTCCGCAGTCAGTAGGTTGACCATGTGATTCTCCAAATTCGAATTAGAATACTGATACTAATTATGAGAGCCGTCACAGCCCGGGTCAATAGCCAGCGCGGACCTAAGCTGCGGGGCTCGGGGGAATACCTCCGATCGCCGCGGAGATTGCCTTGGCTGAGGTAAGAAGCCTGTCGCGGCACTCCTCCAGACGTGCCAGGGGGTCGTTTCCGGAGAATCCGTTGAGTGTAAGCGTCACAGCAACCTGTCCTTCTGAATCGAAGACCGGGGCGTGTAGGGATGTTACTCCTGCAGGATCGTCCAAGGATGCGGGGCCGGATGATGCAGCCCGCTCGATGAGGAGAGGCAGAACGCCGCTGAGATCCGGCGCTGCCGTATCGCTCGGGATGTGGACGATTCGCTCAAACTCGGCTGCCGCGCCCACGTCTACGGAAATTGCGTAACCTGCGGATCGGACCTGCTGCAGTTCTGCATGGGCAAGTGTGGCGTCGACGTCGCCTAAGACTTCGCGGGCGTTGTCGATCCACCGCTTCTCGGCAGCCTCGCCGGCCCATGCAACATGAAGCGGTGCCAGCGGGGCGGCAAGGCCGAAGGAAACACCGACACGGGACGGCGAACCGCCGGGCGAGCTGTCCACGCCGGCCGCGGTAAGTACTACGACGGAGTCGTCGACGACGCCACTCACCAGGACTTCGAGCTTCAACGTTTTCGCGAGGCTCTCAATCTCCGGTCGTGCTGCGTCGGCTGCTTTAACGTGGCGTGTCAGCGCGGTTGCCGGAGAAACGATGGACGGAATGGAGAAGGATCCATAGCCTCCGCGGAGGAAGAGCAGAGGCAGTTCCTTGGATGAACCCACTCCCAGAGCTTTGACGCGGCCGATGACGATGTCGTGATCGCCCGAGCGGATGACGTCTTCAATGTCGCAGTCAACCCAGGCGGCCGCCCCCTCAAGCCTCGGGCTGCCAGACGGGGTGTCTCCCCATCGGTTGGCGCTGAAGCGGTCCTCGGCTTTGCGCGAAAAAGCCCGGCAGACATCCTGCTGCCCGGCGGTCAGAATGTTGGCGCAGAACGAACCGGCCTCGCGGATCTTGGGCCAGCTCGTCGAGCGGACATCGGGCATGAACGCCACCAGCGGTGGATCCAGTGAGACGGAACTGAAAGTCCCCACCACCATTCCGGCACGGTCACCGTCACCGGGTGCGGCCGTAACCAGGGTGACGCCTGTGGGGTATTGGCCGAGGACGTAGCGGAACCAGGCAGCGTTTTCGGGGCTGGTTTCGTGCGTTTCGGCGGTAGAAGCGCGGATGCTCTGGGTCATCGTTTTTGCTCTCCTCTTCGTTGAGATTTCCTCCAGTAAACGCGGGGGAGACGCGGGTGTGGAAATAGTTCCAAAATATGTGCGCTATCGCGAATTCCGATGCTCCATGCCTGGGCGCCGAAGCGGAGGCCGATGATAGGTTCGTTGGGATACCGGGGCTTCATGGCCCGTCGGTCGGGGTGAACGTTCCTCCGGACGCGCATCTGGCCGGTATCGAGTCAATGTGTTGACTCTCCCAGAACGAGGTTGCGGTGCGCCGTCCAAACTTGTCCCCACTCACCAATTCGGATCCTGCTCAGGGTGAGCCTCGCATCGACGGATATTCGGCGGCTGGTCCGTCCGTGGAGACGCCCGAGCCTGGTCATCAGGGGCCGAAAGTCCGGGTTGGCCCCATCTATACGGCACTGCTGATCATCGTCCTGCTGGGCGCCCTGGACCATACGATTGTCGCCACTGCACTGCCCACCGTGGTGGGTGAACTGGATGGCGCGCGCCATATGGCCTGGATCATCACGGCGTACACGCTGGCGATGACAATAGGCATGCCCGTCTACGGGCGCCTGGGGGACCGCTTCGGCCGTCCCGTACTTCTCATGGTCGCCCTCACGATTTTCCTCGGGTCATCCGTGTTGTGCGGCTTCGCGCAGGACATGATTCAACTCTCACTATTCCGTGGCATGCAGGGGCTTGGCGGCGCGGGGCTGGCTGTGCTGCCGCCGGCAATTATCGCGGACCTTGTTCCGCCCCGTCAGCGGGCAAAGTATCTTGGGCCGCTCGGATCTGTTTTTGGTGTAGCTACAGTCATCAGCCCCTTGGTGGGTGGCGCCATTACTGACACCGTCGGCTGGAGATGGGTGTTCTGGATCAACATCCCAGTTGGCTTGCTGGCCTTGGCCATGGCGTTTTCGCTCCGCCGTCTCAAATCCAACCGCGGTGCCGGGGGTGTGGATTGGGCCGGCACCCTGCTCATGGTGATCTTCACGTGTTCCTTGGTGGCGATGATCTCGCTATCCACCGAATCGGGGACTCCGGCTGGGGTTCTTTTGGGGCTCGGTGGGCTGACTGCTGTCTCTGGGGTGCTGTTCGTGGTCGTCGAGATTCGATGTGAGCACGCCTTGATCCCCATGGGGATGTTCCGGAGCTGGCCTGTGGTTAATGCGGCCGGTTTGGGCTTGGTTATCGGAGCCGGCTTGTTCAGTGTGGTGGCGTACCTGCCCAGCTATGTGCAGATGGTTTACTCCACGTCAGCGTCCGTTGCAGGGATGATTCTGCTGCCCATGGTCCTGGGAATGATGGTGTCCACCAACCTCACGGGTTGGATTGTAAGCCGCACCGGGAGGTACAAGATTTTCCCCCTGGCCGGTTCGGCCCTTGCTGCGGCGGTGGCCATCTGCCTTAGGTTCCTTCAGCCCGGTACGCCGCTTCCGGTCGTCGGCATACTGCTCGCACTCATGGGGTTGGCGGTGGGGAGCTTCATGCAAATCACCGTGGTGGCAGCGCAAAATGCGATGCCGCATTCGGTGGTGGGAAGCGTGACAGCTTCTCTTGGTTACCTTCGCGAACTAGGCGTTACGGTAGGTACCGCTGTCTTCGGTGGGCTGTTCGCGACGATGCTCGCGCAGGGTTCGGCTAACAACAAGCTTGGTCTGCCGCCATCGATGATCACCGATCCACAGGCCGTCCAACAGCTCCCGCCGGCGCTCCAATCCGGAGTTGCCACCATCTACACAGATGCGTTCCTACCGATCTTCGGCCTTCTGGCGTGCATCTTCGCCGTGGGGGTGCTGCTGTCCATCTTCATGCCGGAGCAACGCTTGGCGGACCGGAAGGACACTGCATAGAGGGGGCTCTTGACGATCAGGTCACCCGCGGCTAACTTAACCATAATCATAATTACGATTATGATTATTGATTCGTACAGCTCAAGGAGAAGCCGGCATGGCCCACAGCAGCATCAAGGAAGTAAACCGACGGACAGTGGAGCGATTCTTCGTTACCTCAGGACTTGAGAGGGCTGCCCTCTTCGCCGTGGATGGGCGCAAGGAGCTTCCCTGGACCTCGATGGGGCATCCCATCGACATGGAGGGAATCAGGGAGATCAGCTACAACTTCACGCGCAACCGCCAAATCTTCACGGACTGGACGTGGAGCGGCGTGGAAGTTTTCGACACGCAGTACGACGACCGGTTCTGGGCGGAGTGCGACGGTAGGGGTGTCATCCGCATAGATGGTCATGAACCTGTCAACGCGGCGAACCACTACGTCATGGCTTTTCGCTTGGAGGATGGAAAGATCAAGGAGTTCCGCGAATTCTGTGATCCCACACAGCCGTCACGCAATGATGCTGGCGATCCCGTTCCCACGCCGCCGCTGGGAGACTGGAAGCCCCCGGCTGAGTGGCAGACACCGGCGGAACTCTTGAACTAGGTCATACGAAACAGGGAGTCTCATGGGCGTCGTCGGAGCGGGCAGGAAAATTCCGCAGCAAGAACGCAGCAGGCAGTCCGAAGCCAAGCTGCTGGATGCTGCAGAGGAGGCCTTGTCCGCCCGCGGCGCGAGTGACTTCAGCTTGGCAGAGGTGGCATCCCGTGCGGGAGTTACAACAGGCACCATCTACTCCAGGTTCAAAGGCAAGAGCGAACTCGTCCACGCGGTCCATGAAAGAGTAATGGATCGCATGGACGCCCATGCCGCCGAGCTCTTCGGTGCGTCCGAGGATGAACCTGCCACTCCACCCGAGAGGTTCGTAGGCGGCGTCGTGTCCCGGCTCGCCGCCGTACTGGAAGCAGAGGCGGCCGTCCTTAGGGCCTTGATGTTCCATGCAGTCGGGGACAAGTCCATCTCGGAACGGGGTGCGGCGTCCCATTCCAGGTTGGGCGCATGCTTCGACGACGCCCTGCAGCGGCTCAGCGCTGCGCTTCCTGAAGCGTCCGAGCGCAAGCGATATTGGGCCTTCACCTTTTCCTATGACGTCCTTGCACGTCATCTGGGGCTGGGGCATTCATCTCCACGCACCGAGCAGGACGACTGGGATGAAATGCTCCATAATCTTTCCGGCATGATCGCCGCGTACCTGTTAGCGGATCTCGTCTAGGCGTCTCCACGACCAGCGTCGTCGAAGGTGATGTCCCTCGGACCCTCACCACTGTGACTGTCTTCGAATTCGTCCTGGACACGGCCGGGTCCTTCCGCGCGACATCTGAATTGGGCCTCAAACGCGCGCAAATACCCATGGGGGAAAACAGCCATGCGGAGAGAAGATGGTGAGCATAGACGATAACTATTTCCATGGCCGCAGTTTCCTGACCTACCTTGAATGACAGGAGCCAGCTTGTGATCCAGGAAACACAAACTGACGCAAGGCTCGAATCCACTGATCGCTACGGCGAACAGGACAACGACGTCATGAAAGGCCACACCATGAAGAAAGTAACAAGCCCCGCAGGCCGGAGGTTCCTCTCCGTCGCGGCGGTAGCGTCTGTGACCGCTTTGGCTTTGAGCGCTTGCGGCGGCGGAGATGCCAGCAGCAGCGAACCCATCGCGGAGGAAACGGGTCCAGTAGAGATCAGTCTCGCAACTCCCGCCTTCACAGGCGGCGGCGCGGGAAACCCCTACTTGGCACTGATTGACGCCTTCAAAGCAAAGAACCCCAACATCACCGTCAAATTGGTGGAATCGCCTAACGATCAGCACGGGCAGACGATGCGTACGCAGCTGCAAGCCGGCAACGCACCCGACATCTTCTATGTCACGGCAGGCAGGGGCAACAACCAGTCATTCGCGTCATTGGCAGAGGCCGGCTACCTGCAGGACCTCACCGATCAAAAGTGGGCAGCAGATGCGATTCCTGCATCGGCAAAGAACTTGTACTACGACGAAGACAAGATCTTCGCAGTTCCTGCCGACCTTGCTCCCATTACGGAACTGCAAAACACGGCGGTCTTGAAAGAGCTTGGCCTCAAGCAGGCAACCACGTTGGACGAAGTCATCGCCCAGTGCAAAACGGCACGGGCGGCGGGTAAGTCGTTCTTCGCAGTCGCAGGTACTTCCGGTGCCAACACGGGTCTCCAGGCAATGCAGCTGGCTGCTTCCTTTGTGTACGCCAAGGATCCCCAGTGGGATGCAAAGCGCGCGAAGAAGGAAACCACGTTCGCTGACTCTGACTGGAAGAAGGTGCTGGAACAGATCGTGAAGTTCAAGGACGCCGGCTGCTACCAGGATGGCGCCGCAGGTGCCGGGTTCGATCAGCTGTTCCCGTCCGTCGCCCAAGGCAAGGTGGCAGCTGTATTCGCTCCGGCCGGTGCAGTCGCTGCCCTTCGTGGCCAGGTCAAGGATGGATCCTTCGACGTATCAGTCATCCCCGGCGAGAAAGCCGAGGACACCAGACTGATCGCGAGCCCGGGCAACGCCCTGGCCGTCAACGCCGCAGGCAAGCACAAGGGCTCCACCCTCAAGTTCCTTGAGTTCCTCGCCCAGCCGGCCAACCAGGATGCCCTGGCGAAAGCCAACGGAAACGTTTCGATCACTGCCGCAGTCTCGGGGACGGTGCCTGCGCAGTTCCCACTGCTTGAGCCCTTCTTCTCCGAACCTGAGAAGAAGATCGTTACGCAGCCCAACTACCTCTGGCCGAACAGCGGTGTTTACGACTCACTTGGCACTGGCATCCAAGGACTTCTGACCGGTCAGGCTAGTCCTGACCAGGTTCTGAAGACCATGGACGAGCAGTACGACCGCGGCGCCTAGTCACCGGCGACCAACCCGATTGGAAGAACATCCCATGACCGCACAACTTGAGCAGAAAGCGGAGGGCGCCCGGGTCACCGGGCGCCAGCCCCGCTCCAGCAAGCAGAACGGCCGCAAAGATCACCGCGGCACAGAGCGTCGGTTCGCCACGTGGTGGTGGTTCACCCCCGCACTCCTGGCCCTGGTGCTCATCCACTACGCCCCCAGCGCCATTGGGGCATTCTTCGCCTTTACCAACTGGAAAGGCTTGGGAAAGTGGCAGTTTGTCGGCTGGGACAACTTCGCGGCAATTGCCGAGGGTGGCCCGACCACCACAGCACTGATCAACACCTTCATCATCGGCATTTCATTCGTGGTTCTGACAAACGTCCTCGGTTTGCTACTGGCTCTCGGCCTTAACCGGACCGTGAAATCGCGCAATGTTATTCGTACGCTGATCTTCGCTCCGGTGGTGCTCAGCTCGTTGGCGACCTCCTACATTTGGAAGTTCATCTTCGAACAAGACGGCCCGCTCAACGAATTCCTTGCCTCGATCGGACTGGAGTCTTTGCAGCGGACGTGGCTGGGCGACCCGTCAACCGTCCTTCCAGCGATCATCATTGTCATGGTTTGGCAGAACGTCGGCTTGGTCATGGTCATGTACCTGGCCGGACTGGCAACCGTTTCTCCGGAGCTCGAAGAGGCGGCGTCCCTTGACGGGGCAAGCTTGTGGCAAAGGTTCAACTATGTGGTCCTCCCGGCCATCATGCCCTCGGTGGTGATCGCCATGACACTCATGCTGATCAACGGTCTGCGTGTCTTCGACCAGATTCAAGCACTGACGGGCGGCGGGCCCTATGGCGCGTCCGAAACTCTCGCAGTGACCATCTATAAGGAGACCTTTGTGATGGGCCGATTCGGATTCGGTGCCGCACTTGCCTTGGTCATGTCCGTGATCATCATCATCCTCACGGTGGCTCAGCGCCTCCTCCTCCGTACGAATTCCAAAGGTTAGCCAGCCATGTTCCGTTATACGAAGAAGACGTTGTTCCGTGAGGCACTCCTGATCCTGGTTGCCTTCATCTTCCTGTTGCCGTTCTACTTCCTGATTAACCTTGCCCTCAAGAATGGCAGCGACGCACTCACGACCTCGGCGATGCAATTGGTGACCAACCCCACCTTGGACGCGTTTGGGCAAGCCATTCAAGGCGGACGCCAAGCAACGTTGATGGATGGAATGCTCAACAGCATCATCATCACCGCCGGTAGCGTCCTGGTGCTGGTAGCTGTTGGGTCAATCTCCGCCTATACGCTGAGCCGCCGGACCGGGAAGTTGAGCAAAGCAGCATTGGGGCTCATCTTGGTCACCATGGTGTTGCCGGCCCAAGCCGCGATCATTCCCATCTACGTGGGCATGCGCAATGTTGGACTTGTGGGAACGCATGCGGGCACCATCATTATGTACGCCGGTGCGCTGCTCCCCATTTCGATCTTCCTCTATATGGGTTTCACCAATGGAATAGCCCGGGATTACGAGGAAGCCGCCCAGATCGATGGGGCATCCCGGTTCACCGTTTTCCGCAAGATCATTTTTCCTCTGCTGTCGCCGGCCACCGGCACCGTGGCGATCTTCACCGGACTCATCGTCTGGAACGACTTCTTCACGGGCCTGATCTTCCTCAACGGCTCTGACGCAGTAACGCTGCCTGTGGTGATCTACAACTTCGTCGGCGAGAGCGTTTCCGAATGGAACGTGATCTTCGCAGCCATCATTATTTCTATGATCCCCATCATGGCCTTCTTCCTGTTTGCGCAAAAGCAGTTCATCCAGGGCTTCACAGGAGGCGTGAAATCCTGACGCCGCTGGGCAATCCGGCTCAGCCACCAACTAACCCGACAGACTCAACGAAAGATGAACATGCCCCCACTTCCGAGACTCGAACGATACTCCGGACATGCCCGATTGATCGTCGACAATGAACCGTTCCTCTGCATTGGCGGAGAGTTGCACAACTCGAGTTCGTCAGATCCCGGCTACATGGCATCACGCTGGGGAGGGATTGCGGATTCGAAGGTCAACACAGTCATTGCGACAGTGGCCTGGGACCAAGTGGAGCCAACCGAAGGCGTCTTTGATTTCTCCGCTGTTGATGGGCTCATAGCAGGCGCCCAATCCGCTGGTCTTAAGCTTGTGCTGATCTGGTTTGGGGCCTTCAAGAATGCCTCTTCCACCTATGCGCCGTCATGGGTGCGGCATGACCCTTCGCGCTTTCCTCGCGCGGATCGGGGATCCAAACCCATGGAAACACCGTTCTCCTATAAGGGATCGATGCCCCGTCCAACCCTGACCGTGTTTTCGAACGATCTTTTTGAAGCCGACAGAACTGCGTATTGCCGTCTCATGGCACACCTTGCCGAAACGGATACGCAGCACACCGTGATCATGGTTCAGGTAGAGAACGAAGTGGGGCTCCTCGGGGCCGGACGAGACCGTTCGGAAGCAGCGCAGTCAGCCTGGGAATCGCCCGTACCCGAAACACTCAGGAAGGCTCTGGCCAACAGCGAGTACTCCTTCGATTCCGCATTGGCGGATTCGCTCCGTCCCATCACCTCCTCTGACGCCAGTTGGGCCGATCACTTTGGCGACGGCAACCCAGCCGCTGAGGAAACCTTCATGGCGTGGGCGTTTGCAACATACGTCGGTGGGCTTGCCGCCGCTGGCAAGGAGCTGCTGGATCTTCCGGCCTACGCCAATGCCTGGATCGGTCCTCAGCCCGGCCAAGACCTACCGGGCAACTATCCAAGTGGCGGGCCGACGGCCAGGATGCTGCCGGTGTGGCAGGCGGCTGCCCCCGCCCTCGATTTCCTGGCCCCGGATATCTACGTACCCCATTCCGCAGAAATCATGGCCCAGTACGCAACTCCGGAGAATCCTCTCTTCATCCCGGAAGCCCGATTTCGGGCAGGGGACGCCTTCCTCGCCGTGGGGCGATTCGGAGGTTTCGGCTACCACGTCTTCGGCCTGGAGGATGGCCGCGAGGGCAACCAATACAGTAAGGCCTGCCAGGCGATTCTTTCGCTGACCCAGGAGATCGTCGACGCACAGCGGGATGGGCGGATTTTCGGATTCGCTTTGGAACAAAATGAAGACGACGTGGTCACCACGTTCGGTGAGATCACCGTTAGCATCCGCAACGCAGCCAAGCTCTACACAGCAATGCTCTTGGACGCAGGGGTAGTTCTGCCTCCGCCTCCCGAACTACCGGGGGAGACCGAGGGGGCCGCCCACGGTCACACTCCAGGCGACAACCGTCCGTTCGGACTCGTCATCGAGACGGGTCCACTGGAGTTCCTCGTCGTCGGCCAGGGTGCTTTGTTCGATTTCCACAAGAGCGGCTCAGTGCTTGAAGTGGATTCAGTGCGGGAGCTTCGGCTGACACCCGATGGCTGGCAAGAGGGCCGCCTCCTGAACGGCGATGAGCGGTTGCAGGTTCTTCAGGGCGACAGGATCAGCGCATCCCGCATCAAACTGCTGGAAGTTTTCCAGCACTGACGCTGCACAAAGGCAGGGCGGTACCACCTTATGGGTGGTGCCGCCCTTCTTCATGTCTGCGTGATTCAACTCAAGCGGTTAGAGATCGCGCGAGCACCCAGAACTGCCAACCCCACAGAGGTCAGGGTTGGATTGCACGCTGTGGACGTTGGGATGACTCCGTTGCCGGCAACGTATAAACCGTCGGTACCCCAAACTTGGCTGTCCGGGCCGCAGACGGAGCGACCGTCGTCGTACTGGCCCATACGCACGGACCCTTGGTAGTGGAGCGAGGATCCTGCCGGTAGCAGGAAGGGCGGCCTGTCATCCAGAAACGTGCCCAAGGCTTTGCCGGCGCGTGTGACAGCCTCCTTTGCTTGGTCAATAACCCGCAAGTCCTTCCAAGTGAGGCTGTACTGGATGCTCATGCCGGGCATCCCATAGTGGTCCAGCGCGTCCTCGTCGAACTCCACGCGATTCTCTTCAACGGTCTCGGTGGCACAAAACCAGCCGAGACCAATGATGGACCCGGGGACTACCGGGTCGTCGTCTGCCAAGGGAATGGGAGATGCATCGAGCTGCATGACCTGGCCGTGGAACGGCTCGTGGTCCGTGTAGGGAACCCAGGAAACGCCGCTGTGCCGCGCTGCGCCCACCACTGCATCTCCGTCTTTGTCCATCACCGTGTCGGTGGGCAACCGGACGGCGCTGACCACTTGCGGCTGGTCGTTCAGGTAGCGGCCGAGAGCGCGGAGCCGGATGCCGGAGGCAAACAGCACCTGCGGCGTGCGGAGGGCGTCCGCTGCGACGACAACAACCGGCGCTGATGTGGTGTATTCAATCCCAGTGGTGAGGTTCTTGAGTGCTACTCCGGTAACGCGGCCGTCGTCGATCAGAACTCGTCGGCAAAGGGTCCGGTCGCGGAGTTCGAAGCGGTCGCCGCGGGTCGCCGGTCCGGCCAGCGGGCCAAGGACGACGTCGGTCCCTGACCATGTGATGGTTCCATCAGGAAGCTTTTGCACGGCCAGCGGCATCGACTGGATGGCCGTGGATCCGGTGCGGTGAAACTCCCCGGCCAGTCGCTGGCGGACTTCGGCGGAAAACGGTGCACCCTCGAACGCCAACGCAGTGACAGACAGGAGCCGCTCTGCCTCGGAAAGGGCTGCGTCCAACGTGCCATCGTCCAGGAACACGATCCGTTCAGATTCCCCAGGCCTCGGGCAGGCGCAGGTCCAGTGCGCGCCCATGCCTCCGACGTTGCTGGACATGGCCGCTGCCGGCATGCCAGCGAGGGGAGCGAACTCGTCGGGACGCAGCAGGAAGGTTCCCGGTCGGCCTGGACCTGGTGTGGGTGTTTCCGGATTCAGGGATGTCATCGGACCCTGAGAGGCCACCTGGGCCGCCGCTCTTGCGGCCGGGTCAGGCAAGTTCTTAACATGCAAGCCCGGTTGCTCGGACAGTAAAGGGCCAGCTTCAACCATCAATACCCGGAGCTGTGGGGCTTCTTCATGCAGGACGCGGGCATAAGCGGCGCCCGCAGGGCCGCTGCCGACGATAACGACATCGAAGGCTTGGTGTGCTTTGTCGGATGCGATTTCCACGGGAATCCTTCGCGGATTACTCAGTGCTCGGGTGATGGAACCGGAGGCACAGTGCCCGGGAGCATCAACGCACGAAGCGTACTAAGCGATGCAGGCACCTGAATTGACGGTACCGGTTGCGACGGCGCGCAGGACGATTGTGGGCATTCGATCTATTGATGAGCAGCATCGGTTTTCGTGATCTTTCCAGCGCTGCCCTTTGCGTGGACACGACAGTAGCGTGGGAATACGCCCGTCGTAGGTCGGTGCGAGATGTCGCGCAGAAGCGCGCCAAACACGAGGAGCTGGGTGTTGAATACCGCCCATCAAATTAAGCGTGGAGTCAGCTTTTACAGTTACCAGGAAGAATGCTTTCTCAAGAAAATGACCCTTGAGGACTGTGTCAGTGAGGCCGGGTCCATTGGAGCATTCGGCGTCGAAATCATCCCGGAACAGTCGATGACCGGTTACCCGCACCCGGGGGAAGCGTTCTACCGGGACTGGGATGAGTGGATGGAAAAGTACGGCACCACCACGGTAGCCACGGACCTGTTCCTCGACACGAAGCGATACCCCGGACGGGTGATGACACTCGCTGAAATGACCGTGTCCGTTCGCAAAGACCTGGACATTGCGAAACGGCTCGGCGCGCAGTTCGTCCGCGCCATCATCAACACACCACCGGAGGTCATGGAGGCTTGTGCCTCGTATGCCGAAAGGCTGGGGCTGAAGCTGCTCTTGGAGGTCCATGCACCGTTCCACTACGAGCATCCGTGGATTCTCCGGCACTTGGAAGTGATGCATCGCCTGCAGTCTCCAGCTCTGGGGTTCATGCCGGACATGGGTACCTTCGTGGAACGGTTCCCACGGGTAATGTCCGAGCGCGCGCTGCGCGACGGTGCCCGGCCGAAGTTCGTTGAGCTCGCAGTGGAGACCTACAACAACCGCGGGGACGTGCATGGCCTCATGGACACCTTCAATTACATGGGCGCGAACCCTGTAGAGCAAGGAATTGCCCGCCTTTCAACCTTCCTCACATGGAATGAACCCCGCGTGATGCTGGAGCACATGCCGCTGATCCATCACATCCAAGCGAAGTTCTACGAGATGACAGACGACGGGTCGGAATACAGCATTCCGTACCACAAGATCATTCCTGTGCTCATTGAAGGCGGCTATGACGGATATCTGTCCAGCGAGTATGAAGGCAACCGGCATATCCAGGACATCGTGGAGGTAGACAGCGTGGAACAGGTCCGTCGGCAGCACCGCATGTTCCAGCGCCTGCTGGGTGAAGAAACAACGCTCGACGCCGGGGCAACGCAAGGCAACGGCGTTTTCGCCGATGGAGGCAGCAATGTTCGATAAATACATCATCGTTGAGGACACCCTGAGGAATACAGGTGACGACGACGATGTCACGGGCTTCCAGCTTGGCGTGCGGCTTCCGTACTATCGCGGTCTAGGTCTCTCCATGGTGGAGGACATCGAGGTGACCATCGATGGCGAAACTTCCTCGAGCGCTTCGGTGTCACTGACGGTCCACGGGAATACGTACAAGCTGACAGACCTGCCCGGTGTCTTTGATGATCGCTGGGAAATGGGGGAGGTGGCCACAGTGTCCGTGGATAAGGCAGGTGGCCTTACTGAGGGACCGCATTCGGTTGCCGTTCGGCAAAGGCTTCGAATTTCCTACATGCCCGTGCCAGGTGGAGGAACAGACCACAAGACCCTCACCCTTCGACACTGAAAGGCCCACAAATGACAGCAACCCAGGTTCAGGAGGACGTCATCCACCGTCTCGTGGCATCGATGACGTGGGAACAAAAGCTGGCTCAGCTCCAGATAGCCTTTCGGCCCCGTTTGGAAGACGCTGCGGAGTTGGTCCGGAGCGGCATCGGTGCGGTCTTTTGGCCTCGCAGCGCGGAAGCCACCAACGAACTCCAGAGGATTGCCCGGGAAGAGACCCAGCACGGGATTCCTCTGTTAGTGGGCTTGGACGTGATTCACGGACAGAGGACCACGTTCCCTGTCCCCCTTGCTCAGGCGGCAAGCTTCGATCCCTCGACGGCGGAAACCGACGCCCGCGTCACTGCGCAGGAAGCTGCGTCGGGGGGAGTCAATTGGACCTTCTCTCCGATGATCGATGTGTCCCGCGATCCTCGCTGGGGCCGTGTTGTGGAGGGCTTCGGAGAGGACACGTACGTCAACGGCGTGTTCGGGGCGGCGAAGGTTCGCGGCTATCAAGGTAGCTCTCTACGGGACCGCGACTCCATCCTTGCGTGTGCAAAGCACTTCGTGGCCTACGGGCAGGCCGAAGGTGGGCGTGACTACAACACCGTGGATGTGTCCACACAGCGGCTCCGGAATGTTTATCTTGAGCCATTTAGATCAGCAGTGGATGCCGGTGTGGCCACAGTGATGGCAGCCTTCAATACGGTTTCCGGTCGACCGGCACACGCCAACCAGCAGCTCCTGACCGAAATCCTCAAGAATGAACTGGGGTTCGCCGGCGCGGTGGTAGGCGACGCCGACGGCGTGGTGAACCTCCTCGACCACGGAATCGCAGGAGACCTCCAGGATGCCCTCAGACAGTCCTTTACTGCCGGGCTTGACATCGAAATGGGTGGGAATCTTGTTGCTGACGACGGCGATGCGCGCCTTGGCCACGATGACCTGCCCCTGGAAAGAGTGAATGACGCCGTCCGCAGGGTACTCGGCCTCAAGGTTGCCCTCGGTCTATTCGATGATCCCTTCCGGGAGCCCGAATCCGAGGTGACATCCCCCACGAGTACCAGCCGGCGTGCAGCGCTCAAGGCTGCCGAACAGGGGCTGGTTCTGCTCAAGAATGAATCCGTCCTGCCGTTCGGCCCGGGGCCGAAGCGCATCCTGCTTCTCGGTCCGTACGCCAACAGCACTGACCATCTTGGAGCCTGGGTCCAGTCCTTCGCGGAGCCGGCCGGTTCCTTGGCCGACGCCATCCGGCGGGAGTGCCCGGAATGGGTGCTGACGGTGAGGGAAGGGACCGGCTTCTTCGGAGGGGAGGCCGATCTGATCGCCCAGGCAGTGGGTGACGCTCATGACTACGACGTTGTTGTGGTCGCCGTCGGTGAACCGTCAGCCCTCACCGGAGAAGCCAGTTCACGGAGTGACCTTCGACTCCCAGGGGTGCAGGAAGAACTTATCCAGGCCGTTGCGGCGACAGGTAAACCGTTCGCTGTGGTCATGTTCAACGGACGCCCGCTGGTCACAAGTGCGTGGATTGATGAGGCGCCTTCAGTGATGGAGGCCTGGCACCTTGGGCTGGAAGGGCCCAAGGCAGTGGCTCGTGCATTGAGCGGCGTGGTGAATCCCGGCGGGAGGTTACCAATGACCTTTCCGCGTTCCTCCAGCCAAGTACCCATCTATTACGACCACGAGAACACCGGGCGTCCGGCAAGGGTGTCAGGAACACTCGACGCCGGTGCCGTTGATGTTGCTCTGATGGGCCCCGGCAACACAGACGACCACTACACATCCAAGTACAAGGACTTGGACCTTGGCCCTCAGTTTCCCTTTGGTCATGGCCTGAGCTATACCTCATTCGAGTACGGGGAACCGAGGCTTTCCGCTCCGGAGATCTTATTGTCGGACCTTGAAAGCGGGCAACCCGTTGGCGTTGAGATCGAAGTTTCGAACACAGGCTCACGCTCAGGAGACGAGGTCACCATGGTCTTCATTCGAGACCTCGTCGCCTCCCTTGCACAGCCCGTCCGGCGGCTCAGGGGCTTCACTCGTACCAGCTTGCAGCCCGGAGAGACGCGGACGCTGTCTTTCGAACTCGGCTGGAATGACTTCGGCTTCTGGGACAACGACGCTCGCTACGTCGTAGAGGAAGGGGCCTTCGAAATTCATGTGGGCGGTGGCCTCGACGCAGCGGCGGTTCGGAGCCTTCACCTACGTCGATAGACGGATACCCCTACAACCCAAAAATCGGCGAGCAATGGCTAAGGATTTGGAATAGATCCTTAGCCATTGCTCGCCGATGAATTCAAGCGTTGGAGCCACTCTAACGGATAGCGGACGATCCTTCAGTGACAGACCTGTTCCGTGGCCGGGAACGTGCAGCCACCCGCGTCACAGCGTCGCGGCGTTCGCCCACCGTGTTCTCAATCGTTCCGATCCCCTCTACGGTCATTCGCACGACGTCGCCCGTCTTTAGCGGCGGGGGCGTCTTGGAACCGTTCCGTCCCCAGAGTTCGGCGAGGCAGCCGCTTCCGCATGTTCCGGAGCCGAGAACGTCGCCCGGCCGCACCACCGAATCCTGGGATGCGTAGGCGACGAGTTCTGCGAAGGGCCAGCCGATGTTGGACAGCAGGTCTTGGCCGATCCGCTCACCGTTGACTTCCACCTCCATGGAGATGGGCAGGAAGCCTTCGTCGTCGTGAAGCTGTTCGAACTCGTCGGCGGTGACGATCCACGGACCCAGGGTGTTGGCGAAGTCCTTCCCCTTGCAAGGACCCAGGCTGACCTTCATCTCGCGGCGCTGCAGGTCCCGTGCTGACCAGTCGTTGAAAATGGTGTAGCCGAAGATGTGGCGGTGCGCCTCGGCCGCGGACAGGTTCCTGCCGTCGCTGCCGAGTACGTGGCCGACGACGGCAGCTACTTCGGTTTCGAAGTCCAGGTCCTCGCAGCCTGCGGGGATGCCTATCACCTCGCCGGTGCCGGTCACCGTATGGGGATTGGTGAAGTAGAACGTGGGTGCTTCGTACCATTCGGCCACCACGCCGGCTATGCCGTCGATGCTTTTGCGGACACCTTCAACGTGTTCCTCAAAGGCGACGAAGTCCCGGATGGTTGATGGTGCCAACGGTGCCAGCAACTGCACGTCCTGCAGGGTCACCGGGCGGGCGCTGCGGAGAGTTTCCGCGGCGATGACGAGTGTCTCCTCCAGCCCTGCGGCTAGAAGAGCGTTGACTGTGCGTCCGGCGGGCAACGCGAAGCAGTTGCCGTCGTCGACGAACCCTTCCCAGGTGTCGCCGTCGTGATTCCAGCGGGCGATCTTGACCATGTCAGGCTCCTTGGGTCGTAGCGCGGGTGGTGAGCGCTGCCGCGGCGGTGATACCCAACCGGGCAGCATTGCCAGCGAGAATTGCGGCGGTATCGGCCTCGGGAAGCCCGGCGGCGTGCACCTCGCCAACGGGCCTCTCTGATCCCATGTCGAAGGGGTAATCCGAACCGAGCAGCACCTGTCCGGGACCCGATGCCTCAATGAGCGAACGCAGCTCACGAGGGTTATGGACCAGGGAGTCAAAGAAGATCTTCCGCAGATATGACGACGGCGGTTCGGCGCACCTTTGTGCCTCGGGGCGCACTTTCCAGGCGTGGTCGGATCGTCCGATGGTGGTGGGCAGGTAGCCGCCGCCGTGGGCCGCCAGGATCTTGAGGTCCGGGTGCCGGTCCAGCACGCCGCTGAAGATGAGATGCGACAGGGCAACCGCGTTTTCGGCGGGCTGTGAGACGGTGTTGGCCAAGTAGAAACGGTCCAGCCGTTCGTCCAAGGAGCAGCCGAAGGGGTGCAGGAACACGATGGCACCCAGGTCCTCGGCCCGGTTCCAGAAAGGTTCCAGTCGCGGATCAGAGAGCTCTACCGTGGTTCGCTCCGGGTCGCCGGGCGTCCCTGCGAACGAACCGATTTCCACGCCGAGCAAACCACATTCCACCACGGCGTGGTCAAGTGCTTCCACCATGAGGTGCGGATGCTGCAAGGGCACCAGCCCGAGCCCGTTGAGCCGGTCGGGGACGTTGTTGACGTAATCCCGGACAGCCTCGTTAGCCTGCCGGGCCAGTGTCACGGAAAGCTCCTCGGCGGCGAAGTAGTAGAAGTGGGACGGCGAAGGTGAGACAAGTTGTACATCCACGCCTTGTGAATCCATGTCCGCCAGACGGCGGTTCAGGTCCGTCAGCTGTGGCCAGCGCTCCTTGATCATGAGGCCGGAGTTAGCCATGGACTCGGGGCCATTGCGCCGGACTTCCAAGGCCTGCAGGGCCGCAAATCCTTCCGGATCGTTCTCTGCTACGGCCTGCTGCAGGGCCGGAATGAGGACATGGGCGTGGACATCTACGGTGGGGTGCTGGCTTGCGGCTGCGGCGTTCATGCGGGTTCCTTTAGCATGGTGGAGAGTGAGTTCATGAGGCCGGGTACGTTGGCGTCCCGGACGCCGTCCAGCATCCACTGGCCCAACTGAACGGATGCTTCAACCACTGCGGTCGCCCTGTCGAGTCGGCGGTCTGCGAACTCTTTCCACAGAGTCTCGGTGAGATGGTCGGCAGAGATGAGGAGTTCTGCGAGCACGGCGGCGTCTTCCAGCGCCATGGCGGCGCCCTGGGCCACCGTCGGCGGGCAGCTGTGGGCGGCGTCGCCAATGATCACGGTGCGGCCGCGGTTCCAGGGACCGTCCACCAGATGCGAGGTAAACCAGGTGTAGTTGATGCGCGCACCGTGGTCCAAGTTGGCGCGGATCTCGTTCCAGGGGCCGCCATAGGCTGCAGCCAGTTCTGCCATGACGCGGGGCCCGTCGTCGTGGTGGCGTTCCTGGGCCTTCTCCACGAGGTAGGCATAGATGGTGTCAGGTCCGGTGGGGCAGTAGCCGGCAATGAAGCAGGGGCCGCCATACGTCAGGTCGGTCCGGACCACGTCCTCCGGCCGGTCCACGAAGGCCCGCCAGATGCCCATGCCGGTTGGCTTGGGCTCGACGTCGATGCCGATCGCCTTGCGCACTGCCGAATTGAGCCCATCGGCACCGATGAGAAGGTCATAGGCGGCGGTGTCACCGTCGGAGGTACGGACGGTGACGCTGCCGTCGTCGTCCGCTATGTCAGTAACCGTCTTGCCGTAACTGATCCCGGCACCGGCATGAAGTGCCCGTTCCCGGAGGATGGCCGTCAGGTCAGGGCGATACATTCCCAGTGTGGCCGGAAGGTCGTCGCCGCCGGTCCGGATGTCCTCCAACACGGCGATCACGGTGCCGGCGGGGTCGGGGGCCCGCAGGCCAAGGGTGCTGAAACCGTACCCTCTAGCCTCAACTTCGTCCCAGACACCGAGTTCGCGCAGGATGCGAAGGGCGTTGCCCTGAAGGGTGATGCCGGAGCCCAGGGTCTGGGGCTCGGTGGCCTTCTCCAGAACCTCAACCTTAATGCCGGCGTCGGCAAGGAGTGTGGCTGCTGCGAGTCCCGCCGCCCCCGCTCCGACGATTCCGACCCTCTGTACTGCTGCCATCTGATGACTCCTTTGTGTGACGGCGTTACTTCCAACGGTGCTGCTGTTGTCACGGGTTGGGCCTTCGTTGGCCCAACCCGTTGATTGACCGACTACCGGACGGCGATGGGGTTGACCGGCGAACCGACGGCCCCGGTGATGGGAAGTGGCGCTGCGGTCAGCATGAAGTCATACCTGCCATCGTCAGCACACGCCACGGCCAAGGCGTCCGGGTCCCACATTTCTCCCAGAAACAACCCCATGTTGGGGATGGCGATCTGGTGCAGTGGCTGGAAAGCGCCCTCAAACTCATTGGGCCGGACTTCGAAGCCCCACGTGTCAGTTGCGATTCCAGCGATCTCCGACTCGTGCAGCCATGCAGCGGTGCTGAAGGACAACCCCGGCGCGGACCCACCGGCGTAGTCGCCCCAGCCGTCGCGGCGGACCCGGGCATACTGACCTGTGCGGATCACCACGATGTCACCACGACGAACAGTTGAGCTGGCACCCTGGCGATCAATGGTCCGCTGCAAGTGTTCCGGGGTGATCGCGAAGCCGTCAGGCAGTTCACCGTCGGTCCGTCCCAGATCCGGACCCAGCGCACGCCCAACGTCCAGGAGTACGCCGCGGGTCACGATCTTGGCCGCGGCGGTCTCGATCCCGGTGACCAGGTCACCCTCCGAGGTCACTACATCCCCGGCGGCCCTGCCGTTCCAGGCTTTGCCGCGATCGAAGATGTGGCCCAGCCCGTCCCATTGCGTGGAGCACTGCAACGGCATGGCAATGACGTCATCGGCGCCGCCGAAACCGTGCGGGAACCCTTGGTTGCCGCGCTCAGCGTCCACCCCGGTGTCGGTCATGGTGTGCACGGGGTTGGTCCGGCGTCGCCACCCCTTCTGTGGGCCGTTGGTGTCGAAAGGCTGGGACAAGGAGAACGCCTCGCCTGTGGTGACCAGTGCCGCTGCCTCGACCCGTTTTGCGGCGTCGATGAAGTTCAGTGTCCCGAGGACGTCGTCTGCGCCCCAGCGACCCCAGTTGTTGTACCGATCCGCGGCGGCAGCGATGCTCGCCAGCGGATCCGAACGCTGGATCAGGGAAGCGTTTGAGGCTTCTGTGGTCACTTTTCGTCCTTGCAGTGGATGAGTTGTGTGCCCAGCCCGGTGATGGTGCCTTCCATGACGTCGCCGTCTTGCAGGAGTCGTCCCCAGTGCTGGCCGTTGCCCGCGGGGCTTCCGGTCAGGACCAGATCTCCGGGCCGCAACGGCATGATCTGGGATGCTTCGCTGACCAGTTTGGCGACCCCGAAGATCATGTCCTGGGTCGATTCGTCCTGCATGGCCTTGCCATTGAGCTTCAGTGTGACCTGGACATCCTGCGGGTCGCCGAAGAACTTGGCGGGGACCAGCAGCGGACCGGTGGGAAGGAAGCCGGGAGCGTTCTTGGCGCGGTACCAGTCCGAACCGATGGCGGGCATGTCCTTGCGGAACACATACTCGCGCGTGGTGATGTCGTTGACCATGGTGTAGCCGAAGACGTACTCGAGGGCTTCCTCCGGGGTTACCCGGAATGCTTCCTTCCCGATCACCGCTGCGAGCTCCAACTCCCAGTCGTGGCTCTTGCTGTAGGACGGCAGGGTGAGGTCCTCGGTGGCCGAAGCGATCGCCGTCGGCAGGCCGATGAAGAAGTACGGCGTTCCTTGGCCGGCACGCTGGTCCATCATCGCGGCGGTCTTGGCGCGTACCTCTTCAGCATCCTGTCCGGCGTCGCGGTGTGCCACGGCCAGGTCGATGACGTGCTTGCGGTAGTTGGCGCCGGTCTGCAGGACCTGCGCCGGTTCAACCGGGGCAAGGACCTCGACGCCGGACAGCGCCAGCCCGGTCTCCTCACCGGCCGAGGCGGCCAGTGAGTCCAGCTCGGCCTCGGTGGTGTCCCAGTGCTGGATCAGGGAATTGATGTCGCTGTCCAACGGCAGCACTCGATCGCCCACCAGAAGGCCCGCTTTTGCTTTGGTGTCGCCGGACTCCTGGTAGCGGACCAGCGCGTAGTGTGGCTGCGTCATTAGCCGCGGCCCTGCTTTGCGTAGGGGTTCAGGAGGGCTTCCTTCATTTCGGCGGAAGCGCCTTCCTCGGTGGCGGTGAAACCTTCGGCCGGCGGGAAGGATTCGGTCATGGAGTGCGGCATGGCGCCGTTCTTGTAGAAGTTGTTGGACCCTTCCGAGGGCTTCCAGGTGTTGGCGTCCCAGTCCGGCACGTAGTTGCGGTAGCCGCCGGAGTTCAGTTCCACGCGCAGCCCTGAGGGGTCACGGAAGTAGAGGAAGTTCTGCTCGCCCACACCGTGGATGGAGGGTCCGTATTCCATGGGAGTGCCGTTTTCCATCATGACGTCCGCGGTGCGGAGAAGGTCTTCGGTGGCGTCCACCCAGAAGGCAATGTGATTGACACGGCCGGCGCGCTTGGACGTATCCAGGACAACTCCGAGGTCGTGGGACTTCTCATTGGTGGTCAGGACCGAGAACACTGTGATGGGTGCTTCGTCCAGGTCCACGAAGGCCATGACACGGAAGCCCAAGGCCTCGTTGTACCACTTTGCGAATCCGCGGACGTCGGAGGAAGCGACAGTGACGTGGTCCAGAAAACGCGGAGCGGCGGCGTGGCTGCTGCGGCGCTCGGGACGGTCTGGGTAGGTGGATTCGAAGCCGGGCTCGGCAACGAACTTCTCCACGTCATAGAAAAGCCGCATGTGGTGTCCGTAAGGACCGGTGAATTCGTACGCTTTGCCGAAGCCGTGACCGCCGGCAGTCCACGAACCCTGTACGCCGGTTGCTTCAACGCGGGCTGCTGCAGCTTCCAGGGCTTCCTGGGTGTTGGTGCGCCAAGCCATCCGGCCGAGCGACGCTTCGGGGCCTTCGGTGATGACCAGGCTGTAGCGGTAGTAGTCGCCCCAGCAGCGCAGGTACACGTTGCCATCCACGCGGTCGATGATGCGCATGCCGAACTTTTCCTGGTAGAAGCTCGCCGAGGCTTCGACGTCCGGGGTGGTGATCTCGAGGTGGGCGAGATGGGAGAGGGGAGTTTCCACGATGAATTCCTTCTAAGTGCTGGTTGCTCGGACAGTTATCTGCAGGTCCTGTAACAACAATGGTGCAGGTCACTTATTTGGGGAAGAATCGTTTTTTGATAGACGATATTCGTTGGATGAATACCTTTTAGCCTGGGAATGGGGACCCCGGATGCGCTGGGCGCCACTACGCGGTCACAACCTTCGGGTCACTGCAAAATCCACCACGTCATCACATTTCCGAATCCGCGGAATACACAACTGCAATCTCGCCGGTTACTGCTTTCAACTGATAATTGGGATGTTCAGTTCCACCAGTCGCCATAGGAGTTGGCATGCAGGAAGATCGAATCCGCTGGGGCGTAGTGGGGACCGGCGGCATCAGCCATCAAGTCACCGCGGACTTTTCGATGGTCGAGGAGGCTCGCGTAACCGCGGTGAGTTCGCGGCAACAGGCGTCCGCTGATGCTTTTGCCGAGGAACATGACATAGCCGGAAGATTCTCCCGCTTCTCCGACATGCTCGGGTCGGACGTCGACGCAGTGTATATAGGCACACCGCACGTGACGCACTTCCCGCTCGCATCAGAGGCACTCCGCGCCGGAAAGCACGTGCTGTGCGAGAAACCATTGGGTCTCAACTCCCGTGAGGTCGAGACTCTTTCTGCCTTGGCCTCAGCCTCGGGGGTGTTCCTCATGGAAGCCATGTGGATGAAGTTCACTCCACTTCACAGGAAGCTCGCAGACATGATCCGCATCGGCGCTCTCGGCGAAGTACGCTGCTTGCAGGCCAGCTTCGGGGCGGCCTTCCCGAGAGACGATTCGAGCAGATGGCAACCTGGGGGAAGCGCCCTCCTTGACCAAGGGATCTATCCTGTGACGCTCGCGCACATGTTGTTCGGCACCCCCACCTCGGTTCGCGCCATCGGAACAACACGGCCCGACGGTGTCGATCTTCGCGGCCACGCCATGCTCGGGTACGACGACGATCGCATCGCGCAACTGGCGTTCTCGATGGTGGACTGGCTTGGCTCAGCCGCAATGATCGGGGGCTCCGAAGCGTGGATCACCATTGATAACGGCTTCTGGTATGCGAATGAATTCACGATCCATCGTCCCCTTGAACGGGGGCAGCGCGACGACGAGGTGGTCACGACGAGCCGCCAAGGATTCGGCTATGCTCCAATGCTTCGAGAGGTTTGTCAGGCGATTCAAGCAGGCAAGCTGGAGCACCCCCTCCACACGCACGCCCAAACCTCTGCTATCTACGCAACCATGGACGAGATTCGCCGTCAGGTTGCCGATGGTCGTGCTGAGGATCAGTAACTGGTCCAGCTGACGGGAGAGGATCGACGTATGGCCTCGGCCACTATGAAGCGTCGTAAATCTCGAAGAGGTGCTGCTCCGAACGATCCAGGTACGCCTTCAGCAGGGACGCTGCCTCGTCGAAGCGTCCATCAGTCAGGGCCTTCGCGATCTCTTCGTTGTCCTCCACATACCGCGAGTAGAACTCCACGTTTACGGGCTCTTTGAAGAAGAACAGCCGCATCTCCGCGAGCACTTGATTCATGAGGGTATTGAGCCTCTGGCTTTCGGCCATCTCAACGATGGCGCCGTGGAACCTGAGGTTGGCATCTGCCAGTAACTCCTTGTCCTTGGCTTTGGCCGCCTTCCGTCCATCGGCCACGGCTTCCTGGATGGCCGCGATGCGGACGGCGGAGCCGCCGTTCCGGACGGCGCTCACCTCAATTGCGCGGCGGACCGTGTAGAAGTCGCGAAGGTCATCCGCGCCGGGGGCGGCCACAAAAACTCCGCGGTTGGGAAGGCGGACCACCAAGCGTTCAGCGCCAAGTTCGGCGAAGGCCTCCCGAAGGGTATTGCGGGACACTCCTAGTTCCTCGGCGATGGTGGGCTCATTGAGGCGCATCCCGGGGACCCACTTACCCGTGATGAGTTGGCGGCGCAGCTCTGCCGCAACCCTGGACGCGACAGCCGGTACCGCGACCCGGAGCCTTGCGGCAGGGCCAAGCTCGTAGTGCGAGTCGTCAAAGAGTTCCCCAGCTGTGTCCATAAGAAGAATCTACACTCTCTCAGTATCTTTCATTCACAGAATCGTTGAACGATTCCCAAAGTTAAGCAATGATGGGTTCATCACGTTTCCCTGAGATGAGGATCACAATGCAACACATAGACCTGAACAGCGATGTGGGAGAGTCATTTGGGCGATGGAGCCTGGGCGAGGACGACGCCGTCTTCCGTTCCGTGTCCAGCGCCAACGTCGCGTGCGGCTTCCACGCAGGAGACCCGACGGTGATGCGGGCTACCTGCGAGCTCGCCGCCGGCCGCGGTGTCACCATTGGCGCCCACCCGGGCTACCGGGACCTGGCCGGCTTCGGCCGCCGGTTCATGGAGATTGCCCCCAACGAGTTGGCCGATGACGTCGCCTACCAAATCGGGGCTCTGCAAGCCATGGCAGCAATCGCCGGCACCACGGTGAAGTATGTGAAACCCCATGGCGCCCTGGGCAACGCAATTGTTCATCATGCTTCACAGGCCCAAGCCGTCGTCGATGCCGTCCGCTCAGTGGACCCCACGTTGCCAATCCTTGCCCTTGCAGGTTCAGAGGTCCTTCGCCGGGCCGAAAAGGCAGGACTTCGTGGCGTACCTGAAGCTTTTGCGGACCGTGCCTACGCCCGCGATGGTTCCCTGGCGCCGCGCAGCCTGGAGGGCGCTGTACTTCACGATCCCGAGGCCATCACCAAACGCATTGTTCGGCTGGTGACCGAAGGCAAGATCGAGGCCATCGACGGCTCACAAATCAAGGTCCGCGCTGAAAGTATCTGCGTCCATGGAGACACAGCAGGTGCCGTGCAGATCGCATCAGCAGTCCGTGAATCCCTCGAATCGGCAGGCATCGCCGTAAGGAGTTTTGTCCAGTGACGCATCACAACAATGCCGTGACCGAGCCGTCCCAACCGGAGAAACCAATGGCAACTTCCCCCAGCGAAACCCGCCTCCGCAAAAGGAGTGCCATCAAGGCCTACATCGCCAGCCTCAGCGGAACCTCACTTGAGTACTACGACTTCGCCATCTATTCCGTGGCCTCCGCCCTGGTCTTCCCTAAGATCTTCTTCCCGGGCAACGACGAGTTCGTTGGCCTCCTGCTTTCCTTCTCCACATTCGCCGTCGGATACCTGGCGCGTCCGCTGGGCGGCATCATCTTCGGGCGGCTGGGGGACCGGCTCGGCCGCAAACACGTCCTGGTAGTCACGCTGCTGTTGATCGGCGCAGCCACCATCCTCATCGGCGTTCTTCCTGACTACAACGCGATCGGACCAGCGGCGCCGGCCATCCTTGTCCTTTTGCGCCTGGCCCAAGGCATCGGCGTCGGCGGTGAGTGGGGCGGAGCGGTACTGCTGTCCAGCGAATTCGGCGATCCTGACAAGCGCGGCTTCTGGTCATCGGCCGCACAGATCGGTCCACCTGCCGGTAACCTTATGGCCAATGGCGTTCTCGCCATCCTTGCCGCATCTCTCAGCACCGAGGCTTTCCTGTCCTGGGGTTGGCGGGTGGCCTTCCTAGCTTCTGCCCTGCTGGTGGTCTTCGGCCTCATCATTCGCCTGAAACTGGAAGAAACCCCGGTGTTCAAGGCGCTGGTGGAAAACAATGAACGCTCGGAAGCTCCGCTGCGTGAAGTATTCCGCAACGAACCGCGCGCCCTCATTGCAGCGGCCCTGTCCCGCATCAGCCCCGACGTTATCTACTCCATGTTCACCGTGTATGTGGCCGTGTATGCCACCAAGGAACTGGGCATGACCACGGGCAACGTCCTGACCGCTATCCTGATCGGATCTGCCGTGCAGATCTTCATTATTCCGACGGCGGGCGCGCTTACTGATCGCTTCAACCGTCGCCTTCTCTACGGCATCGCCGCAGCAGGCAGCGCCATCTACATTCCACTGTTCTTCGTCATGATCCAGGACCGTTCCGTCGTAACCCTCACCCTCGGTGTCGTGGGCGGCTTGATCTTCAACGGCCTGATGTACGGCCCGCAGGCTGCCTTCATCACAGAACAGTTCCCGGCGCGGCTCCGCTATGCAGGAAGTTCCTTGGCTTACACACTCGCCGGAGTGGTCGGTGGTGCCATAGCTCCGCTGATCTTCACGGGTCTTTATGCTGCTACCGGTACTTGGTACCTCATCGCCGTCTACCTGGCCGTGTGCGCTGCGGTCACCATGACTGGTGTCGCACTCGGACGTGATCCCAAACCCGAAGAAGACCTGAGGCTCATCCGTGAAGTCAACGCCTGAAACACTTATCCGAACCGGGTCCCGGATAGCGGCCGTGCGGGCCGTCGGCGAACGCGGCGTGCTGGCCGAACTCGACACGCCCGAGGACGTCCTGGCATTGACGGAGCTGCTGAAGCGCACGCCGTTTACGGGGCAGCGCGAAGTGGTTCCCGCTGCAGAGACCGTCCTCATTACTGCTGAAAGCCCCACAGCGATGTTGCGGATCACGTCCCAGCTGGGGAAATTGACCATCCCGCCGCACCGCCAGGTCGGCAGGAAACTTGTCGAAATTGACACCGTGTACGACGGCGAGGATCTCCGGGACGTTGCCGAGCTCGCAGGGATCAGCGTTGAAGCCGTTGTGGCAGCTCACACGGGACAACTGTGGACGGTTGCCTTCACTGGCTTCGTTCCCGGGTTCGGTTACATGCGGGGAGAAAATGACATCCTTACCGTCCCGCGGCGGCCCAGCCCCAGAACCAACGTTGGCGCAGGATCGGTGGCCTTGGGCGGCAGCTACACGGGAGTCTATCCACGTCAATCGCCTGGCGGTTGGCAGATCATCGGCCACACTGGCTGTGCCATGTGGGACAGTGGCCGTGCCGAACCTGCGTTGGTCAGCCCGGGAACGGGCGTTCGATATAAAGCAGTACGGGACACTGTAGTTGTTCAGCTGCCCGCTGTGCAGGAAGCGGTCAGCCACGGACATGGTCTCCGGGTCCGCCGAAGTCTCCCATTGACCTTGGTTCAGGATCTTGGCCGACCTGGCAATGCGGCCATCGGAGTCTCACGTTCCGGAGCACTCGATCAGGGCTCGCTCCGCCGGGCCAATCGGCTGGTCGGCAACATGGAAAGCGCACCAGCGTTGGAGATCGTCGACGGCGGCCTGACGGTCCAGGCTGTCGGCGAGCAGATTGTGGCTATCGCCGGAGCTCCTGCCGGGATTCGGATCAGTTCTGACACCACCTCACGGCCTGCGATGGTAGCCACTCCTTTTGTCCTCATGGATGGGGAAACGCTGGCCATGTCCGCCCCTTCGGCGGGAGTTCGCAGCTATCTGGCAGTTCGGGGTGGTCTTGTGGCCGAGGAGGTGCTGGGCAGTTGCTCTGCCGATACCCTCTCCGGGTTGGGCCCCAAGCCGCTGACAGTGGGCGACTTCCTGGCAGTTGGTCCGCCGCCGGCACAGGCGGTTGGTCTCCCGGAAACGCAGCCGGACTTTCCTGCTGGAGACGTGGTGGAACTGGAACTCGGCCCCGGTCCGCGGCAGGACTGGTTTTCCGCTGAAGCGTTGGAGTCCCTTTTTGACCAAGTGTGGACGGTCACCAACGACTCCAACCGGATTGGCATGCGTCTGGCTGGTACGCCACTGGAACGCGTGCAGCACGGTGAACTGCCCAGTGAGGGCACCATCTGCGGTGTGATCCAGGTACCGCCCACCGGACAGCCAGTGGTTTTCCTGTCCGATCATCCCGTCACGGGCGGCTACCCGGTGATCGCCGTCGTAACCCCCAAAGACCTGGACAAAGCGGCCCAAATTCCCGCCGGCAGCCGGGTCCGCTTCAGACACGCACCACCGATCACAGAAAGTACTTTCTAATGCGCAAGATCCTTATTGCCAACCGTGGAGAAATCGCAGTACGGATCGCTTCCGCCTGCACCGACGCGGGCTTGGCCTCCGTGGGTGTTTACTCCGACAACGACTCCGGATCCGTGCACGTGTCCGCAGTCGACGAGGCGTACAGTCTTGCAGGCAGGACCCCCGGGGAGACTTACCTCGACGTCGACAAAATTCTGCACGTCGCAAAACGTTCAGGGGCTGACGCGGTGCATCCCGGATACGGCTTCCTCTCCGAAAATGCGGACTTTGCCCAGTCAGTCATGGATGCAGGGCTGACCTGGATTGGACCAAGCCCGGACGCCATCCGATCGCTGGGCAACAAAGTCACCGCGAGGGAAATCGCCGTCCGCGCCGGCGCGCCCTTGGTTGCCGGAAGCAAAGGACCAGTTGCCAATGCCGCGGAGGCCCGGGCCTTCGCGGAGGAGGTTGGCCTGCCCATTGCCATCAAGGCCGCTTTCGGGGGAGGCGGACGCGGGCTGAAAGTGGTGCGTGACCTGGACGGCGTGGAAGAAGCTTTCGACTCGGCCGTCCGGGAAGCAGTCACAGCGTTCGGTCGTGGCGAGTGCTTCGTGGAGCAGTACCTGGACCGGCCCCGGCACGTGGAAGCGCAAATCCTTGCCGATAACTACGGCAAGGTGGTGGTGGTCGGGACGCGGGATTGTTCGCTCCAGAGGCGCCATCAAAAACTCGTGGAAGAAGCGCCGGCCCCTTTACTGAGCGAGCAACAGCGGCTGACAATTTACGAGGCAGCCCGGGCCATCTGTTCGGAAGCCGCGTATGCCGGTGCTGGAACTGTGGAATTCCTTGTGTCCGAATCCGGTGCCATTGCTTTCCTGGAGGTCAACACCCGCCTTCAGGTGGAGCATCCCATTACGGAAGAGACCTCCGGCGTGGACTTGGTGCAGGAGCAGTTCAGGATCGCACAAGGGCTGCCGCTCTCGCTTGCGGAGGATCCCGAACCGCGCGGCCATTCCTTTGAGTTCCGGATCAACGCCGAGGACGTGGGCCGCGGATACCTCCCAACGCCCGGGACCGTGGAGTCCATCACCGTGCCTACCGGGCCCGGCATTCGCCTGGATTCCGGGATTGGGGCAGGTTCAGAGATTTCCGGGGACTTTGATTCCCTCATGGCCAAGCTCATAGTCACAGGATCGGACCGGCAGCAGGCCATCCGGCGGGCACGGCGGGCGTTGAAGGACTTCAGCATCTCTGGATTGCCCACCCTCCTGCCCTTCCACCGTGCAGTCCTGGAATCCCCGGACTTCACGGACTCGTTCTCCATCCATACGCGGTGGATCGAAACTGAGTTTGAGCACGGCATCACGTCCGATCCATCTTTTGACCCCCGCCAGGCCGGCCCCGCCGGTACTGTCACGGTTCCCTTGGACATCGACGGCAAGCGGGTCATGGTGGGCTTCCCGGGTAACCTTGCACGCCTGTTTGGCACAGCAGTCACTGAGGCTCCGCAAGAGAACGTCACGGCTGTAACGAGTGATCCCGGACTGATTGAATCGCCCATGTCCGGCAAAGTGGTCAAATGGCTCGTCAACGCTGGCGCAACCGTTCAAGCAGGATCCCCGCTGGTGGTCCTGGAAGCCATGAAGATGGAGAGCGTCGTTCCAGCGCCCCGGTCAGGTGTTCTGGCAGAAGCCCTGGCTCCAGCAGGAAGCAGTATCAAAGCGGGGGAGAAGCTCGGCCGGCTCACCCTCGACTAACCCGGGTGGGCAACAACAAAAGCAGAGCGTACGACGGCGGGAACCTCCCGCCGTCGTACGCTCGCTGGTGCGTCTAATCGCCGTCCGCGACACCCTGTGCGCACTCGATGAAATTGTCCGCGATGGTCTCCGAGGTGCCTGCTCGGCTGACCAGCGACAGCTCCACGAGGTCCACTCGCTGCGATAATTCCCTTGCCATCAGGCCCCGCCGAGCCCCCAGAGATGAGCGCGGCACCAGAGTGACCCCCAGGCCGCATCCGACCATAGCCAGTTGAGACTGGATGGAGTTCGCGACGTGCTTGGCCTGCGGACTGAAGCCTGCCTGACGGCAGGCCGCCACCATTTCGTCGTGGTAATCCGGCGAGATCGCACGCGGAAGCCACACCCAGCTGTCGTCCCGGAACCTGGCAAGGTCCACCGCGCCCCCGTCGGCAGCCTGGGGATGCGTCACCGGGAGTGCAAGAACAAAACGGTCCCGCCGCAGGGGAACCGAACGCAGCCCCTTGTCAAAACCCGGTTGGCGGATGATGGCTACGTCGAGTTCCCGCCGAAGCAGCCGATCGCGTCCGTGATGAGTGTCGATCTCCGATACTTCCAGCTCCACGTCCGGCCAAGCACCCCGAAATCTGTCCAGAACGTCGGGGAGCAGGCCGTCGAAAGCGGATGTCACCGAGCCCAGGCGCAACGTCCCGGCCATGCCGGACTTGGACCGCGCCGCAACGTCCTCTGCCCGCTCGGACGCCTGGACCAGCAAGCGGCATTCGTCCAGAAACAGCTTCCCCGCATCGGTGAGCAACACAGATCGGCTGGAACGGGTCAACAGGCTGGTTCCAAGCTGCCTTTCCAGCTGCAGGATCGCTTGACTAAGAGGTGGCTGGGACATCATGAGCCGTTCCGCGGCCCGCCCGAAATGCAGCTCCTCTGCCACGGCAACAAAGTACCGGGCTTGGCGTACCTCGATCATTGAGTCGCAAAACCTCTTCCACCTATAGCTAACCAGACCTTCACTATATCGATTGATGGCGGTCTACTGGAAGCATGACTTCCCAAACAACACTTCTGGAGCACTACTCAGCGCTGGATTCAGCTGCTGTCTCCGATGCCCTCGACGCCCTGGGCCTGCCGCCAGGACAGGCTGGTTTCCTGCCCGTCTGGGGGACCCCAAAGATCGTCGGATTCGCTGTCACCGTTCAGCTGGAGCCTTACGTTCCCGGCCCTTCCGGTGCGCACATCGGCGCAACGGCCGTCTCGGCAGCCAATGACACCAACGTCATCGTCGTCGCCAATGACGGCCGCACCGACGTCTCCTGCTGGGGAGGGCTCCTCAGCCTCGGCGCCGCCCTGAACGGAGTCCGCGGCGTCGTCGCCGACGGCGCATCACGCGACGTTCACGAGGCCAGGGAGATGGGCTTCCCCGTCTTCGCCAAAGGCCGCATCCCGGCCACCGCCCGCGGCCGGCTCCAGCAACGCTCCACCGGCGAACCCGTCCAACTGGGCGAGGTGACAGTCACCCCCGGCGACCTTGTTCTCGCGGACGAAACCGGCGTCGTAGTTGTCCCCGCTACCCACATAGACGAGGTGCTCGAACGCGCCCAAGGCGTGGTCGCACGGGAGCAGGCCATCGCCGCCGACCTGCGGGCCGGCGTCGCACTTCACGAAGCCATGCGCGACGCGCGCCTGGCAGGAACCACAGAGGAACACTGATGAACACCACCACAGAAACGTCCGTCACCGACCGCCTGTCAGCACTGCCGACAGCCTCGATCTCCGATGCTATGGACGCCCTCGGCCTGCACGGGACCCTGCACGGATTGTCCCCGCTGACCTATGACTTCCGCGCCACCGGACCGGCTTTCACCGTCCAGTACGCACCGGCAGGCGAAACCCGCGGGAGCGTGGGAGATTTCCTGGACGACGTACCAGCCGGATCAGTCATTGTCATCGACAATGAAGGACGCACCGACGTCACCGTCTGGGGCGGCATCATGACCGAGGTCGCCGCCGAACGCGGGATCGCCGGAACCATCATCAACGGCGTCTGCCGGGACATCTCCACGTCGCTGCAGCAGAACTACCCGCTGTTCAGCCGCGGTAAGTTCATGCGCACCGGCAAGGACCGTGTCCAGCTGGTCGCCGTACAGACCGAGGTGACCATCAACGATGTCACCATCTCACCGGCGGACATCATCTGCGCCGACGCGGACGGGGCGCTCTCTGTACCCAGCGCCCGCGCTGAAGAGGTCGCCGACCTGGCCGAAAGGATTGAAGAAACCGAAACCCGGATTGTCGCCTCAGTCAAGGCGGGTTCCACCCTGGTCCAGGCCCGCAAAGACCTCGGCTACCACGACCTCCAGTGGGGTAACAAGTGACCAATGCAGCCCGCGGACACTCCTCCGCCACCCTTTATGAAGCCTCCAAACTGCCCTGTGCCTGCGATCCCGGACTCAAACCTGCCTGGCCCGGAGCCAAAGTCACCGGACCGGCGTTCACCGTCCGAGGCATCGGCGGCGACAACCTCGCCCTGCACCACGCAGTCCTGAACGCACCCGCCGGCAGCGTCCTGGTGGTCGACATGCAGGGTGCCGAACACGGACATTGGGGTGAAATCCTCGCCGCTGCAGCCCAGCATCGCGGCATCGCCGGACTGGTCATCGACGGCGGCGTCCGCGACGTCGACGAAATGGCGCAGATGGACTTCCCGGTCTTCTCCCGCAGCGTCACCGTCGTCGGAACCGCCAAGGACTACGCAGGGGAATTCTCCTCCCCGGTCCGCGTGGGCGGCCTGACCGTCCGTGCCGGCGACTTGGTAGTCGGCGATTCCGACGGCGTCGTGGTAGTCCCGCGCGACGCCGTGGATTCAGTTTTGGACAAGGCAGACCAACGGGTGGCCGACGAGCAACGGATCCTTGACGAAATCCGACACGGTAAATCCACCCTCGAGTTGTACTCCTTTTAGACGGAAGAACACATGACAGTCACGTCCCAGCCACAGATGGGCGCTCCTGAACGGATCGCCGCCTCCAGCCGCCGCCCCGCCACCCTGGGCGCGGCAGCCCCGGGCACCATTTCACTCGCCATGGGGGAGCCCGACGCCGGTACCCCCACCGCGATTGTCGACAGTGCCGTCCGTTCCCTCGTTAAGGGACGGACCCGGTACTCGCCCATGACGGGAGCACCGGAACTGCGGGAGGTGCTCGCGCGGAAGATCTCCGCCGGGCACCCCCGCCCCACCACTGCGGGCGAGGTGGTACTCACGCATGGTGGCAGTGCGGGGCTGGCCGCGGCCATGCTCGCCCTGATCCAGCCAGGGGATCGGGTTCTGATCCCGGAACCGACCTATTCCCTGTACGCCGACCACGCCGCCATGGTCGGCGCGGAAGTAGTCTGGATTCCAGCCCTCCCGGACGGTTCCCTTAACCTGGCGGCTCTCCGCAGGGAAGCTGCGACGGCCCGGCTGATTATCCTGTGCAACCCAGGTAACCCCACCGGGCGTGTCTACCCCGCTGCTGACTTGGCCGGGGTCGGAGAGATCCTGGCAGATCACCCGGACCTGTTGCTGCTCTCTGACGAAGCGTACGGCAGCATTGTCTTCGACCAGCTTCCGTTTGTTTCAGCCTTGGACTTGGCGGAGGTTTCCGCCCAGGTGGTCTACTGCAGCACCCTGTCCAAAACCTATGCCATGACCGGCTGGCGGCTCGGTTTCGTCGTGGCTCCAGTTCCCCTTGCGAACAAGATCAACCTGATCCATCGCACCATCAACGGACCGTTGAACACCTTCGTTCAGGATGCTGCCCTGACAGCCTTGGAAATACCGGACGAGGACCTCCAGACCGTGACGGCTTCCTACCAGGAGCGGCGCGACATGGTGATCAAGGCGCTCAACGGAATTCCCGGCGTCGAAATCCTCTCGCCCCAAGGTGCCTTCTACGCATTCCCCCGAATCACGACGACTTTGGGGTCGGACGAAATGGTGGCCCGGTTTGCCCAAGCCGGTGTCCTGGTGCGTTCGGGAAGCGAGTTCGGGCCCTCCGGAGAAGGACATGTGAGGCTCTCCTTTGCCACAGACGCAGCGAGCCTGGATGAAGGCCTTCGCCGCTTCGCTGCAGCTGTCCGGGACTTCCCGTGACAGGCAACACCGGGCTGACCACCGCCGTATCCAGCCTCGGTTTGCCGTCACGGGCCGAGAACGCCTTGGTCCGCCACGGGATAAGGACCGTCGAAGTACTGACCACCTGGTCCCGCAACGAGCTGTTGACCCAGGTGGTCGGTCTTGGCGACGGGTCCGTGGATCTCATCGAAGCCGTCCTCGCGCTCAGGGGCCGCCGTTTGGCTACCGACGAAACCGGTCGCCGATACCACCAACCACATGCGGGCACCAACCAAAGACACATCAAGAACCACCACGCCTGGGCCGCCCCGGCGCTCTCAGCCGCCAACACCCTGAATGGAGATTTCCTTGCCTGGCCTGACCAAGCTTGAGCCTTTCACCCTTCCCCTCGACCTCGACGGAGTCCGCGTCAAAGTTGCCGGCATGTACCGCGCCGGTACCGGGATCCCAATTGTCTTCCTCCACGGCTTCGGATCCACCAAAGAGGACTATGCCGACGTCATCCAACAGGTAGAGCTCGCTGATCGTCCCATTCTTGCCTACGATGCCCCCGGGTGCGGCGCAACCTCCTGCTCGGACCTGAACGCCATCTCTGTGCATTTTCTTGTCGCCGTCGCGAAAGAAGTCCTTGCCTCCCAAGGCATCGAGCGCTTTCATCTGGTAGGTCACTCCATGGGCGGGCTGACGGCACTGCTGCTGGCAGATCAAGACCCAGCCCGCGTTGTGAGTTTCTCGGACATCGAGGGCAACGTGGCCCCGGAAGACTGTTTCCTGAGCCGACAGATCATCAGCCACTCACATCCCGACCCGGAGGGATTCTTCAAGGACTTCCAGGAACGCGTGTGGAAATCCCGGTTCTACTCCAGCAGCCTCTACGCGGCGAGCCTTCCCCACAAAGTTCGCCCCGGAGCGGTCCGGCCGATCTTCGAATCCATGGTGGATTTGTCCGACCATGGCGGCCTCATGGACCGATTCCTGGCCCTGCCGTTTGCCCGCATGTACATGTACGGCGTTCAGAACAACACCCTGAGCTATCTGCCACTGCTGGCCGAAAAGGGCATCGAACTGGCCGAAATCCCGCGCAGCGGCCACTTTCCCATGTACTCGAACGCCACCGAAATGTGGGACCGCCTCACAGCGTTCTTCCTCAGCAGCGAGCAGGCATGAAACGACGGGACACGCCCCAATTCATCCGGTACGACGATTGGACGGCCCTGATCGGCGGACACGTACAAATCCGCAAGCCCGGGGAACCCGTTCACTCCGGGATCGTGGACCACGCCATGGCCGATTCATCCACGCTCTGGCTAAGAAGCAACGGGGTCCAGCCCCGTCGGGCCTTCGTTCGCAAGGAAGGCTACGAGGTCTGGATCAGTCCCCGCGACCTACAGTTCCGCGCGAACCCCGTGGCCAACGCCAGCATCTAGCCCTTGGGCCACCAGCCCGGGGCTCCGGGCAGTCTATTGTCAGCCGCACGACGACGTGCGGTTCGTTCCCATGGAGAAAAATATGCATACACCCGCACACGACCCCGCGGATGAACTGGAAAACGAACGCGAGCGGACCGGCGATGTTGCTTCGGCCGTCCGGGACTTCGCCAGTGAAGAACACGGCTATCACAAGTCACTGAAGCCGCGACAGATCCAAATGATTGCCATCGGCGGAGCCATTGGTACCGGTCTGTTTATGGGAGCCGGCGCCCGCCTCAACGGAAGCGGGCCGGCACTGGTGCTGGTATATGCCGTCTGCGGATTCTTCGGCTTCCTGATCCTCCGGGCTTTGGGAGAGCTGGTCCTGCACCGGCCATCGTCCGGCTCGTTCGTTTCCTACGCCCGGGAGTTCTACGGTGAAAAGATGGCCTACGCGGCCGGTTGGCTCTACTTCCTGAACTGGGCCATGACCTCCATCGTGGATGTCACCGCGGCGGCCCTGTACCTGAAATTCTGGGCACTCTATTGGCCGCCGTTGCAGGAAGCGCCCCAGTGGCTATTGGCCCTGATCGCCCTGGTGGTAGTGCTGTCCCTGAACCTGGTTTCGGTGAAGCTTTTCGGTGAGATGGAGTTCTGGTTCGCACTGGTCAAGGTCATTGCCTTGGTCAGCTTCCTCGTCGTCGGCGTCGTCTTCCTCCTCAGTGGTGCCGCCACCGATGTCGGCCCTACAGGTTTGGTCCTGTTCGCAGACAACGGCGGGTTCTTCCCGAACGGCGGCATCGCGCCGCTCCTGGCCGCCAGCGGGGTCATCTTCGCCTACGCCGGCATCGAGCTGATCGGCACGGCCGCCGGTGAAACCAAAGAACCAGCCAAAGTCATGCCCAGGGCGATCAACAGTGTCGTCTTCCGGATCGCCGTGTTCTACGTCGGGTCCATCCTGCTGCTTTCCCTGCTTTTGCCGTTCACTGCTTACAAGTGCGGTGAGTCACCGTTTGTCACGTTCTTCTCGCACCTCGGCGACCCGCAAGCGGGTGCAACGGCCGCATCCATCATGAACTTCGTGGTGCTGACCTCGGCCCTGTCCAGCTTGAACGCAGGCCTCTACTCCACCGGCCGAATCCTGCGATCCATGGCCGTCAATGGATCCGCGCCACGATTCTCGGGCCGGATGAACAGCAAAGGTGTTCCGTACGGCGGCATCCTGTTCACCACGGTGGTGGCCCTGCTTGGCATCGGACTCAACGCCCTCGTACCATCACAAGCCTTCGAGATCGTCCTGGAGGTCTCAGCGCTCGGAATCATCGGCTGCTGGGCCACCATCATCCTGTGCCAGATGAAACTTCACAGGCTCTCGCGGTCCGGCCTGATTACGCGCCCAAACTTCCGTTTGTTTGGGGCACCATATACCTCTTACCTGACCTTGGCGTTCCTGCTCTTCGTGCTCGTCTCCATGGGCTTTTCCGATACGGGCCGCTGGGTCCTGGCCTCGCTGCTGGTGCTGATTCCGCTGTTGATCGGCGGGTGGTTTGCTGCGCGGGAGGGAATAGCCGCTGCAGCCAAGGAACGCGAAGGCTACACCGGGAGCCTTCCCGTGCTGGCTAACCGTCCAGCGATTGATCAAGGCCGGGCACCAGCGGGAAACAGTACGTCATGACACCGCGCTATCCAGGAGCTGCCACCGTTCCCGCCCTCGTTCTGACGGGCCATCATGCTCCTGTCAGTGGGTGGTGGCGGCCCGACGGCGAGACAGTCCCGTTCCGTTACGTACGGAAGGGTGACCTCATGCCGGGGGTTCGGGGGAGCGGCGTCAGCTGGAAACTGGAGTTGCTAAGCAGCGAGACTTCCTCGCAGCAGCCCCCTGACTGAGTGTTGCTTTCGAACCGCGCCCCTGCCACCAGTTGATGAAGCCGGTGATGGTGATGATGGGTGCTGGGGGATGGTTCTGCTGGATGCGCGTAGGAGTAATTATCGGGCCCATTAGATCCGTGACCATTGGGGTTCAGTTTCTGTCTGGGCGAAGAGGATGTGTTGCTGTGGGTCATCGCGTGGCGGGAACGTGAACGCGCTGGTCGGGCCGGACGTTCGGTGGTGATGGGTCCTCCGGTCAGCGAGGCCTTGGCTGGACTTTTCCGAAGATGTGGCTGGTTGTCATTCGGTAGCTGAGTTCCCCGTCCATTTCCTGTGGGGTGACCCAGACCTGATGGCCGAGGCATGCTTCGAACATCTGTCGGGGCCCGTGCTGGTCGGCCGCGATCCAGAGGGCTGAGGAGTCGGGCATGGCGGCGTCGACGAAGCCGGTTCGCAGGATGCGGCCGTGGAGACGGATCTCCACGCGTGCTTTGGTCAATCGAGACCATTCGAAGTGTTTGTGGGATTCGGGCTGCTTCGATGTCATGAAGTTGCGGGCTTCCGGGTTGGCAGGATGGTTGAGTGCCCCTCTTGTGTGCCCGTGCCGTTTTAGCGTCTGCGGGTGAGGGCCGCATAGGAGGTGCGGAGGTGACCTTCCATCAGTGCCCGTGCGCGGTGTTCGTCGCGTTGGGTGATGGCGTCAACGATGAATCGGTGATCCTGCAAGCTGCGGTGAAGTTCGTCGGGGGAGTAATACTGAAAAGATCCTGACATTAGCGGGGCAAGTGCGAGGTCTTTTGCGATGTTGAAGAGCCTGGGTGACGCTGCTGATTCGAGGATGAGCAGGTGGAGTTCGTGGTTTAGATCGGCGATCTCGGCACGGTATCCCTCGGGCCGGTTGCTGGCCAGTTGGTCCATGCGGTCGCACAGCCGGTTCAGATCTTCCAGGTGGGAGTCTGAGCGGCTGTGCGCTGCAAGGCCTGCGGCGTGGGATTCCAAAAGGGCACGGATGGACATTACCTCCGCAGCGTCGGCATTGGTCCACTCTGCTACGAATACTCCGCGGTTTGGTGAGACAACTACTAGGCCCTCGTCCGCGAGTTCTCGTAACACCGTTCGGATGGGGGTGCGGCTGAGGGAGTATTCGGCGCAGAGTCCGCGCTCGGTGAGGTGGCTTCCGGGCGGTAGTTTGCCTGTGGTGATCTTGGCGCGCAGATCCTCCAGAACGTCCTGTCGCTGCGTGTCCATGCCCTCCCCAAACTGATCGTGATCCCGGCTGGCCACGATGCTAGATGCTTTTGATCAAGCCTAGTGTCATGGTGGCAGTGTTATGGCCGGGTGAGTCCGAGAAGGTCGAGCGTGCTGGCGCCTTCGCGGATCCGTGCGCGCATGGTCTCTTCTTTGAGTTCGCGTTGCTCGGAAGAAGCCAACGCGGTGTCCACGTCGTTTTGACCGACGCGGACGAGTCCGTCGGCGTCACCCACCAGGATGTCTCCCGGATTGATCAGAACCCCTCCAATGGTGACGGGAACATTGACCCGGCCCTTTTGCACCTTCGTGGTTTTGCGGATGCACACTCCCCGGGTGAAGACGGGGAAGCCGGAGGCGATGATTTCCTGGCTGTCGCGGACTGCGCCGTCGATGACGAGTGCGGCGACGCCGCGCTCCTGGGCGGCGAGGGTCAGGACGTCGCCCCAGGGGCCAGCCTGAACGTATCCCTTGGCGTCGACTACGAGGATGTCTCCTTCTCCAGCTTCGAGGAGTGCGACGTGTATGAACCAGTTGTCGCCCGGTTCAAGGTCAACGGTGACCACTCGGCCAGCGACCCGGGAGGTTGGGTCCAGGGGTTTGATGGCGGGGTCGATGGCGTCACGCTGTCCGTTTGCTTCGTAGACGGTAGCTGCGCCGAGTCCAGCGAGCTTGGTCATGCGCGGGTCTGTGGTTTGGTTGAGGATCATTTGGTATCTCCTGTGGTGACGAGTTGTGCCTTGGCGTCGGCTTCTTCTTCTGCGATCCGTGCTGTGGCTTCGGCCTGCTTGACGAATTTCAAGCCGACCACCATCGCTGCGGCGATGAGGCACGTGGCACTGACCATGGCCAGCCCCCAGTTATTGCTACCGGTGGAGTCCTTGAGAGCGCCGAAGGCGAACGGTCCTATGAATCCACCAAGGTTCGCAAGGGAGTTGATCGCTGCAAGTCCGACGGCTGCTGACTGACCGGTAAGGAACAGGGAGGGCAAGGACCAGAACGGGCCGTAGGTGGCGTAGACGGCGACGGTGATGACGGTCAGCAGAACGATGGACAAGATAAGGTTGTTCACCGCGAAAGGCATGAGCGCCAAGCCACCGCCTGCGGCAATGAGGGGGATACCGACGTGCCAGCGGCGTTCGCGCTTCTTGTCTGAGTGCCGTGCCCAGTAGACCATGACAATTGCGGCGATGCCGTAGGGCACGGCGTTGATGTAACCGACGGCGGTGTTGCTGAGCTGAGTTGATGCGGCGGCGATGATCTGCGGGGTGAAGAAGGCTAGGACGTAGATGGCCACGGATTTGCTGTAGTAGATCAGCGACAATGCTAGGACACGTCCGCCAGCGAGGCTGCGCCAGAAGGAGACATGGCCGTGGCGCTGGACCTTGGCGTCCCGCTCTGCCTGGAGGGTTGTTTCCAGCCACGCCTTCTCTTCGGTAGTGAGCCATTTGGCCTTGGCGGGGGCATCGACCAGGACGAAGAGTGTGACAGCTGCCAGGATGACGGCAGGGGCACCTTGGAGGATGAAGACCCAGCGCCAGCTCTCCATTCCGGCCCAGTGGACATTGTCGAGGATGAGTCCGGATAAGGGAGCCGCGATGACGGTGGCGAGGGGCAGTGCGATCATGAACAGCGCGACTACGCGGGCGCGTTCACGCTCGGGGAACCAGAAGGACAGGTAAAGGATGACGCAGGGGAAGAACCCTGCCTCAGCGACCCCGAGGAGTGTCCGGATAATCGCCAGCTGAGTGAAGTCCTGTACGAATCCGCAGGCCACCGCAACGATGCCCCAAGAAACGAGGATCCGTGCGATCCAGCGGCGTGCACCGACCTTGCGCATGAGGATGTTGCTGGGTACTTCGAAGAGGAAGTATCCGATGGAGAACAGCCCTGCGGCGAGACCGAACTGGGCTGTGGTGATGCCGAGGTCGGCGTTCATCTCTTTGGCTACGAAGCCTACGTTGGCGCGGTCGATGAACGCGATGATGTAGAGGATGACCAACAGTGGCAGGATGCGGAATTTGATCTTGCGGACGGTGGCGTCTCCGACGCGGGGGCGCGCGGTTGAGGTGCTCATGCCAGCACCTCCTGCGTGGATGTCGTTGCTGTTGTGGACTGGGCCAGGGAGTCCAGCCAGTCCATCGAGTCTTCAAAGGTGGAGCCGCTGGGGCCGCCGGTGGCCTTGAGGTTGTCGGCGGTGACCGCGTACTTGGCGGCCACGTTGCCGGTCAGTTCTGCCGGATATCCCGCGCGGTCGAGCTGCGCTGCGGATTCGAGCACCTCAGCGTGTCGGCGGACCGAGTGGCCAGGGTGTGTGGCGACCATGCTCTTAAGCAAATCCGTGAATGGTGCTTGGTCCACGTCGCTCAGAACGGTGCACAGCTGGTCAAAGACGCCATAGGACCGGGCCGCAGGGAAGGCCTCGACGGCCAGTGCTTCCAGTCCCTTCATGATTACCGAACGCAGCAGTTTCACCGTTACGGCGTCTCCCGGTGTGCTGTCCGGGAGAACCCGCACGGGGGCGCCGGCGTCCCGGAGCAATTCCTCGGCAGCGGGGTTGGGCTGACCGGCATAAAGCAGCGGTGTGCGTACCCCGTTTAGGGCCACCGCTCCAGTAATTGCGATGTCGACGTAGTCGATGCCCGCAGCAGATGCCAAGGCCGCGGCTTCCCGCTTCGCCTGGGCTGCCGCCGTAGTCATATCAATTATTGTGGCACCCGCGTTGAGGTGCTGCACCAATGGTCCAGCAACTAACGGGAGCACCGACCCGGGAACGCAGACCAGAACAATGTCCTGATCAGTGATCCATTCTGAAACTACCGGGCGGATTAGAACGCCGGAGTTCGCAGACCAACTCGAGGCAGCCGCAGGTGGCTGCGGGTCCGATAGTGAAATTGTGTGGGACGAGTGCGCATTGAGCGCCTGAGCCCAGCACAGGCCGACTTGGCCAGAACCAATGATTGTGGTTTTCAAGACTGACTCCTTCGTCGCGGTGTCTCTGTGATCTAGGATACAAGATTAGTACCATTTAGCAACTCCACGGTCTGATAATGCAGAACAGGGACTATTTGGTATCTAAATGGTTCTGAATGGTTGTCCGTTGCGAGGCTGCTGCTGCGTGGCGGTGAAGCAAAGGAAGTGCCCGACGCCGTGGCTGTTGAGTGCTGACAGCGGGCGGCAGCGCTTGCGGCGGGCTAGCCTTGCTCCAGGCGAGGGGTGCGTGCACGAAGGGGGTTCCAATGCCGCCGTTTTAGCCGGCGAAGTGGACTGCTGCTCTATTGCGTGTGTGTGTTCACGAAAATGTTTGGGTAGATTCGCATCGCCAGCGTTGAAGGTGCTGGCGGACCTCGTCGGGGTCTTGTTCAAGCGCGGACGCCTCACAGAAGGTTGAACGGCCCCGTGCGGCGCCGCAGGCTAATCTCCTCGCGGTTGCGTCCGTAGCGGATTACGAGGACCGCCATTGGCCCCGATGGAGGGCTCTGGGTGCCTAGTGTTGCCCCTGGTCAAAATCGGTTCTGATGATTCTCGATGCCATGCATGACGCTGGATTGGCGGGTCAGGATGCGGCGAACGTCCGGCCTCTGAGTGGCTGCCTAGTCACTGGATGACAGCCCGGTCGCCAGGCTGATCGACAGTCCCCACGGATTCGTGACCTGGCAGTAGGCCCGTTCGGGAAGCGAGTTCTTCTCTGGGCGCGACTGGCCAACGTCATTGAAACTTTCCGGACTCGGACACAGTAACTTATGGCATGTCGAGTCGGGTTTTGTAGGCGGTGTTTTTGTCGGTGTTCCAGCCGGCGATGATTCCGGCTCCGAGCATTTGATCGGTTAGGCGTGCGAAGCGGTAGCCGGGGTCTGTGTCGAGAGCGAGTTGCATGTATTGGTGTGCTTTGGATCCTCGGCCTTCCCACCAGTTGATGTATCCGATGGTGGTGAGGATGGGTGCTGCGTGTTGGGGGCTGGTTCTGGTGTAGGCGTGGATGAGTAGTTGTTGGGCCCATTCGATCCGTGACCATTGAGGCG
>NZ_FNNR01000006.1 GCF_900106835.1 Arthrobacter sp. cf158 | reverse complement strand
TTCACCACCACATCATCCCGGTCCGCCTGGGTGGCCTTGTCCATGCCCGGCGCATAATTCAACGCGTAATACAACACCGCCGGAATAATCCCCGCAGCACCATTGGTCGGAGCCGTCACCACCCGGCCACCAGTCGCATTCTCCTCGTTCACCGCCAGGGCGATCAGGTTCACCCACTCCTGCCAATACTTCGGATCGTTCCGGTCCTTGTCCTCCTTCAGGAGCCGCTCCAGCCAGTCAGGAGCACGACGACGGACCTTCAGTCCCCCGGGCAGCACGCCTTCACGCTTCAACGAGGTCTCAACACAGGCCTCCATCACAGCCCAGATATGCAACAAACCCTCACGGATCTCCTCCTCAGACCTGCTGGCACGCTCGTTGATGAACATGATGTCGGAAATCCCCAAACCCTTGGACGCGCACCGGCCCAACAACTCCGCCGCCGTCCTGAACGGCAACGGCAACTCCTTCTTCGACTCCTCAAGCTCCTCACGGGCCGCGTCCTCCTCGCCCTCCCGGACAATGAACCCACCACCCACAGAGAAGAACGTCGCCTCCCGCAACACATTCCCCTCCGCGTCAGAGACAGCAAACTTCATCCCGTTCGTATGCCGCGGCAACACCGTCAACGGGTGCAGGATCATGTCTTCCAGGGCGTAGTCGAGGAGCACGCCGCCAGCCAGGTTGAGCTTCCCCGTGTCAGCAATGGAAGCCAGCCGCTCCTCCACCTCATCCGGCAGGATCTTCTCGGGTTCAAACCCTTCGAGCCCCAGCAGGACAGCAGTGAAGGTCCCGTGCCCCTTACCCGTCGCGGCCAAGGAACCATAGAGATCAACCCGTAAGGCGGCGACGGAATCGAGCACACCGGAATCACGTAGCTCAGCAGCAAACACCGCCCCAGCACGCATCGGCCCCACAGTATGCGAACTCGACGGACCAATGCCCACGGAGAACAGATCGAAAACACCAACAGCCATGGCCGGGATCCCTTTCAGGGAAGAGTGAAACAAGAAAAAGAATGTGGGGGCCGGGCCAATTCCCGAGCCAAGGCAGGCCCAGCCCCCGGAGGTCCCAGTGCGAACCTCCAACCCGGTTTTTATGTGCGGCATTCGTTCCCAGCAAATGCCGCACCCGGGTAGATCAAAAAACGTGAGCCCTTCGCAGCGGTCGAGCCGTCAGGTCCACCCGGGCCCTCGGGCCCCAGCCTTTGAGCTGGCCACCCATTTCGGGGCTTCGCTGCCAAACATGCCGTGCGCACGGCACACCCAGCAGGGAACCCCCGAATCGGCCACAAGAAGACACCTTCAAACCGAGCCCGCGGAGGATGCCAGCTCCGACGGGCCAGCTGAACCCAAGAGGCTCAGCCCAGGTTCGCAACCCCCGGGTAGAGCGGGTGCGCCGCAGCTAGAACCTCGACGCGGTGACGCAGCCCGGAAAGGTCCGCGTCGGCGTCGGCGATCAATGCCTCAGCGATGATGTCCGCAACCTCGCGGAAGGCCGCTTCTCCGAAGCCGCGTGTGGCAAGCGCCGGGGTGCCGATCCGGAGGCCGGAGGTGACCATGGGCGGGCGCGGGTCGAAGGGGACGGCGTTGCGGTTGACGGTAATGTCGATCGCGGCGAGGCGGTCCTCAGCCTGCTGGCCATCGAGTTCGCAGTCACGCAGGTCAACCAGGACCAGGTGCACATCGGTGCCGCCGGAGACAACGGAGATGCCTTTGGCGGCAACGTCGGGCTGAACCAGTCGCTCGGCGAGGATACGAGAGCCCGCCAGGACACGCTCCTGACGCTCACGGAACTCCTCGGAGGCAGCGATCTTGAACGCGACTGCCTTCCCGGCGATCACGTGCTCAAGCGGTCCGCCCTGCTGGCCCGGGAAGACGGCCGAGTTGATCTTCTTGGCGATGTCGGCGTCATTGGACAAGATGATGCCGCCGCGGGGACCGGCGAGGGTCTTGTGCGTGGTGGACGTTGTCACATGCGCGTGCGGGACCGGCGACGGGTGCAGCCCGGCAGCCACCAGGCCGGCGAAGTGGGCCATATCCACCATGAGGTAAGCGCCAACGGAGTCGGCAATCCGGCGGAATTCAGCGAAGTCCAGCTGCCGCGCGTAGGCGGACCAGCCAGCCACGATCAGTGCCGGTTTGTGCTCCTTCGCCAAGCGCTCCACTTCGGCCATGTCCACCGTGTGGGTGTCCTCGCGGACTCCGTAGGGCACCACGTTGTAGAGCTTGCCGGAGAAGTTGATCCGCATGCCGTGGGTCAGGTGGCCGCCGTGGGCGAGGTTCAGGCCCATGATGGTGTCGCCGGGCTTGATCAGGGCGTGCATCACGGAGGCGTTGGCCTGCGCGCCGGAGTGCGGCTGAACGTTCGCGAACCCGGCGCCGAACAGTGCCTTGATGCGGTCGATGGCCAGCTGTTCGATCACGTCAACGTGCTCGCAGCCACCGTAGTAACGCTTGCCCGGGTAGCCCTCGGCGTACTTGTTGGTGAGCACCGAGCCCTGCGCCTGCATCACGGCAACGGCTGTGTGGTTCTCGGACGCGATCATTTCCAGGCCGTCGCGCTGGCGGCCCAGCTCGTCGTCGATCTTCGCAGCGATCTCGGGATCAAGCTCGGACAGCTGGGCATCCAGCGACGCCGACACCACCTGCTGGTACTCAGTCACGGATACAGGGTTCACAGTTCTCCACCGTTCGTTGCAGCGTATTCTTCTGCCGACATGAGCGGCCCTTCTTCGGTGGCGGCCACCTTGAACAGCCAGCCGGCACCGTAGGGATCGTTGTTGATGAGCGCGGGATCGCTGACAACGGCGTCGTTGATCTCGGTCACCTCACCGGTCACAGGCGAGTACAGGTCCGATACCGACTTGGTCGATTCCACCTCGCCACAGGTCTCGCCTGCGGTCACGGTGGACCCGACCTCGGGCAGGTCCACGTACACGATGTCGCCCAGCGCATCAGCGGCAACCGCGGAGATTCCGATTCCCACAGGCCCGTCCCCATCGACGGCAACCCACTCGTGCTCAGCCGAGTACTTCAATTCAGCAACTACCTTGCTCATAGATTCCTTCTCTCACTAACTGAAAACTTTCAAGATCACCCGCGGCAGGTTGACAAATCAACCAGCACTTAGGGGTTCAAACAGCGCCACCATCCACAACGGTTCGGGTCCGGCGACCGGCAGCGGACTGGCCCCTGTGGAGCCGGCCTCCGGCAGCGGGCGTCCAAGGGAGCATCGCGTCCGCCCAGCGGGCGCTTATGCGACCGAGCCCGCAGAGGAGGTCGGCTCCGCCGGGCTTCGATGAGCCACCGGCCACTCCCGCCGGGCTATTTAGTGCGCTTGTAGAACGGCAGCTGCACGACTTCGAACGGCTCGGCCTTGCCGCGGAGGTCGACGTCCACGATGGTGCCCGGCTCCGAATGCTCGACGTCGACATACGCCAACGCGATCGGGTAACCCAGCGTCGGGCTCGGCTGTCCGGAGGTGACCTCGCCGATCAGCGAGCCGTCTTTGAGGACCGAGTAGTGGGCGCGCGCGGCCCGACGACCAGCGCCCTTGAGGCCCACGAGCTTCTGGCCGAGAGTGGAGCCGACGCCGGCGGCCTTGATGGCTGTCAGTGCATCCCGGCCAATGAAGTCGCTTTCCTTGGCCAAGGACACCACGGGGCCCAAACCAGCGGCGTAGGCGTTGACGTGGCGGGAGAGCTCGTTACCGTAGAGGGGCATTCCAGCTTCGAGGCGCAGCGAATCGCGGGCGGCCAGTCCAGCGGGGATCAGCCCGTGGCCTTCGCCGGCGTCGAGCAATGCTTCCCAAAGACCGGCTGCATCGACGTTGGGGAGGTAGATCTCGAAGCCGTCCTCGCCGGTGTATCCGGTGCGGGCGAGCAGCAAATCCTGACCGTTGATGGAGACCTCAACCGCCGCGTAGTACTTCAGTTCGGTGACCAGTGCGTGCTGCTCGGCAGGGACCAGAGCAAGCAGGATCGCTTCAGCGTTCGGACCCTGCACTGCGATCAGCGAGGTCTCGGCCGACGCGTCTTCCACCACGACGTCGAACCCGGCAGAACGGTCCTTCAGCGCAGCAGCCACCACCTTCGCGTTCCCCGCGTTGGGCACCACCAGGTACTTGTCCACGCCGTCTTCGGGAGAGGGACGGCGGTAGGTAATGAGGTCGTCGATGATGCCGCCGTCTGCGTTGCAGATCAGCGAGTACTTGGCTTTGCCCACCGCGATGGCGGACAGTTTGCCCACCAGGGCGTAGTCCAGGAAAGCAGCCGCGTCGGGGCCGGTGACCCAGACTTCGCCCATGTGGGAGAGGTCGAACAGGCCGGCGGTCTTGCGGACCGCGTGGTGCTCGGCGAGCTCGGACTCGTACTTCAGGGGCATCTGCCAGCCGCCGAAATCGGTGAAAGAGGCGCCAGCCTTTTTGTGCTGCTCGTAAAGAGCGGTGTAATTCTCAGACATGTCAGGAGTCCTTAGTTTTCGAAGTCCGTGAGCGGAGGGCAGGAGCACACAAGATTCCGGTCACCGGCGGCGCCGTCGATCCTGCCGACCGGCGGGAAGTACTTGTCCTGCTTGAGGTGGTGGACGGGGAACGCTGCCTGCTCACGCGGGTAGTCGCGGTCCCAGCCGGAATTTACGACGGCGGCAGCCGTGTGCGGCGCGTTGCGCAGCGGCGACTTCTCCACAGTGAAATCACCGCTGGCCACCTGCTCGATTTCGGCACGGATGGTGATCATGGCTTCGATGAACCGGTCGATCTCCGCCAGGTCCTCGGACTCGGTGGGCTCCACCATGAGGGTGCCCGCCACCGGGAAGGCCAGCGTGGGGGCGTGGAAGCCGAAGTCGATGAGGCGCTTGGCCACGTCCTCGGCCGTGACACCCGTGCGGGCGGTCAGCTCGCGGAGGTCCAGGATGCATTCGTGGGCTACCAGTCCGCCCTCGCCCGTGTACAAAACCGGGAAGTGCTCATCCAAGCGCGAAGCAACATAATTCGCTGCCAACAAAGCAGACTTGGTGGCTTCCGTCAGCCCTTGGCCACCCATGAGCTTCACGTAAGCCCAAGAGATAGGCAGCACGCCGGCGGAGCCATAACGCGAGGCAGAGATGGCCACGCCATGCCCTTCCTCGTGCGCCGCTTTGTTCGCGTCGCCCGGCATGAACGGAGCCAGGTGTGCCTTCGCAGCAACAGGGCCAACGCCCGGACCGCCACCACCGTGCGGGATGCAGAACGTCTTGTGCAGGTTCAGGTGCGAAACATCGCCGCCGAACTTACCCGGCTGGGCCAAGCCAACCAGCGCGTTAAGATTCGCGCCGTCAACGTAGACCTGGCCGCCGGCTGCGTGGATGGCGTCGCACACTTCGCGGACGTCGGCGTCGTACACACCGTGCGTGGACGGGTAAGTGATCATGATGCAGGACAGCACGTCCTTGTTCGCCTCGATCTTGGCCGTCAGATCCGCGTGATCGATGGTTCCGTCAGCAGCCGTAGCCACCACAACAACCTTCATGCCGGCCAGCACTGCTGAGGCAGCGTTGGTGCCGTGGGCCGAAGCCGGGATCAAACAGACAGTGCGCTGCTCGTCGCCACGGGACAGGTGGTAGCCACGGATCGCCAACAAGCCTGCGAGCTCGCCCTGCGAACCGGCGTTGGGCTGGATGGAGACTTGGTCGTAGCCGGTGATCTCCGTGAGGTCCGCTTCAAGATCCTCGATCAGTTCACGCCAACCCGCCGTCTGGTGGTCAGGAGCGAACGGGTGGATCGAAGCGAACTCCGGCCAGGAAATGGCTTCCATCTCGGCCGTGGCGTTGAGCTTCATGGTGCACGAGCCCAACGGGATCATGGTGCGGTCCAGCGCGAGGTCCCGGTCTGACAGCTTGCGGATATAGCGCAACAGCTGCGTCTCGGAACGGTGCGTGTTGAACACCGGGTGCTGCAGGAAATCGGAGGTGCGGACCACGGATGCGGGCAGTTCGAACCCGGAGGCGTCCCCCACTGGGCCGGCACCAAAGGCGACGGCCACTGCGGAGAGGACTTCCGGCGTCGTGGTTTCATCAACCGAAACGCCAACGGTGTCGGCGTCGATGAGCCGCAGGTTGATGCCGCGGGCTTCGGCGGCGGCGATGACCTTGTCAGCTTTGCCGGGAACGCGGACGGTGAGGGTGTCGAAGAAGGCCTCGGACACGAGTTCGCGGCCGGCCTTTTGCAGGGTCGAAGCCAAAACGCGGGCGTGTCCGTGGACTGTTTCGGCGATCGCCTTCAGGCCCTCGGGACCGTGGTAGACGGCGTACATCGAGGCGACGATAGCGAGCAGTGCCTGGGCGGTGCAGATGTTGGACGTGGCCTTCTCACGGCGGATGTGCTGCTCACGGGTCTGGAGTGCCAGGCGGTAGGCCGGTACGCCGGCGTTGTCCTTGGAAACGCCCACGATGCGGCCCGGAAGCGTGCGTTCCATGCCTTCGCGGACGGCCATGTAGGCAGCGTGCGGGCCGCCGAAGAACAGCGGCACACCGAAACGCTGCGCGGTACCGACGGCGATATCCGCACCTTGCTCGCCCGGGGGCGTGATGAGGGTGAGAGCCAGCAAATCGGCGGCAACCGTGACCAGGGCACCGCGTTCCTTGGCGTCGGCGATGACTCCGGAGTGGTCAAACACACGGCCCGAAACCCCGGGCTGCTGCAGGACAATACCGTTGATGTCGCCGTCGGGAAGTCCGGCGGACAGGTCCGCAATCTCAACCTCGAAGCCCAGTGCCTCGGCGCGGCCCTTCACGATGGCAATGGTCTGCGGAAGGAGGTCGGCGTCCAGGACGGTCTTGCCATCCTTCGCCGTCTTGTTCTTGTTGGCCCGGCGCATCAGCAGCACGGCCTCAGCTACGGCCGTGGCTTCATCCAGCAGGGAAGCATTCGCCACGGGGAGTCCGGTGAGGTCCTGCACCATGGTCTGGAAGTTCAGGAGGGCCTCAAGGCGGCCCTGCGAAATTTCGGGCTGGTAGGGCGTGTACGCCGTGTACCAAGCAGGAGCTTCCAGGATGTTGCGGCGGATAACGGGCGGGGTCACGGTGTCGTAGTAGCCCTGGCCGATCATCTGCACGGCGGTCTTGTTCTTGGACGCCAGCTTGCGGAGCTCGGCGAGGACCTGCACCTCGGTGAGGGCATCCTGGAGCTTGAGGGCAGTGTCCTGGCGGATGGAATCGGGGACGGCGACATCCACCAGACCGTCGACAGAGTCGTAGCCGATGGCCTTGAGCATGGTGTCAACGTCGGCTTGGCGACGGGCGCCGATGTGCCGGTCCGCGAAGGCGGTGGGGGTTGATTGAACAGTCAAGAGGAACTCCATGATTCAGGCGCCCAGTGAGCGCCACGATGATGTGGGGTTCCTCCCCGCTCTGTATTGGACCTGAGAGATTCCGCAGGAATGATTGCCTGCTTGCACCGTCGGTGAGCCCGGTTGCCCGGACTGCTTTCCAGAGTTGCCTAACCGCGGCGGTACATGGGCCTGAGAGATTCCTGGGGAGGATTTGCTCCTACGGCGCCTGACTGGATGTACCGGCAGGACTCTCCCGCCGCAGATCAAAAGCGTTGCGCCACCTGAGTGACACGCTTCACACCATAGCGGGTTATTTTGAGAAAGCGCAAGCAAGGTGACGTTACTGCTGCATGGCCTCGTGGATCTGCAACGCGAACCACAGCTGTGCCACGGTTGAGGTTTCACCCATGTCCAACCCCGTCAGTTCACCGATTTTCCGTATCCGGTAGATGATGGTTTGCCGGTGCGCGAACAGGGCGGCAGCTGTCTTTTGCCACGACCGCTGCGAGTCCAGGTAAGTCCTCAGCGTGACGATGAGATCGCCGTCCTGGCCCTGCTCGTAGTCGAAAATCGGTCCCAGGAGACGCCGGACCAGCGCAGTTCCTTCCTCGAAACCCGTGAGCCCAAGCCATGACGGCCCCTCCGCGTACCGGGCCAACCCCAGCTTGTTGGCCCTGGCTGAACCGAGGGCCCAGAGAGACTCCTGCAACGCCCGCTGTATAGCGCCGACGGCCGCCGGCGCACTGATCCCGATCGCGGCGTCAGTTCCTCCGCAATGGACCAGGACGTCGTCGGGCACATCGGCCGGAACCACCACGTGGAGCCTGTTGTTCCGCTTTAAGGACGCCGACGCAACCCCGTGCCGCCACAGTTCGATGTGCACATCAGCCAGCCCGCCGCCGTCGTCCGCCACGCCGGAAGCGTCCGCTGACATGGTCGCGAGCACGAAGCCCTGGGCCGGCACGTCAAAAGCCGTCAGCCGGCTCTCCATCTCGGCCACACCCAAACGTCCATCCATGGCTTGCATCAGGAACTCGCCGGCCAAGCGGTGGCGGCCTTCCAGCGACAGGACAATGCGCGAGAGCTGCAGTCCCAGCACCGTTGCGGCATGGAGAAGTACGACGGCGTCCGGGTGCGGTTCGCTGTTGGGCAGCACCACCAAGAGCGCGTTGGCATGGGTGGGGATGTCCATGGTCAGTACATGCCTGCCGCGGATCCGGTGCCACTGGAAGTTCTTTCCCGCCAGGCCCACCTGCCCGGACAACGGAGCCCACGCATCGGCGAGGAACCCGGGAAGTACCTTGCCGTCGGGATGCCAGGGGTGGAGGCAGCGGCGGTCCACCACGAAGAGTTCCGCGTCGAGTTCGGTTGATAGCCGCTGGACGAGGCTCTGCCAATGGTCCTCGGACGCTCCGGCAGTGCGGAGAAGATCATAAACGCGGGCTGTTTGCCGTAAACGGCGGGACTCTTCGAGCAGCGAAGACTCGGCAACCGAACGGGCTATGGCGATGAACGGCAGCGGATACGGGATGTTGATCAGGGGCAGCGGGAGGCGGTTGCAAGCCTCCAGGAACTCGTCCGTTAGCGGCGGTGCGTGCATCTTTTCACCGATCGCCAGTGCGCTGGCGCCACTGTCCACCAGGGCCTCGGCGAGCGCTACCTGGCCGGCTGCATCAGGGGGAATGGAGAGGCCGTTGGTCATCATGAGCTCCCCGCCGGTGACCCACTCCCACAGCCTGGGTAGGTCCGAGGTGTGCGCCCAGGTGATCCGGTTATCGGCGCCGTCCGCACCGGCAAGGAGGGTGAGTCCCAGCTGTGGCTCGGCAACGAGTTCGGCCACGGTAATTGCCATAGTTGCGCTCCGATTCCTTGCGTTGACGGCGTTCTGGCTGCCGTATCAAGCGACACTTAGACATTCGTCTAAACGCCTCGACCATTTGTAGTCAATGTAGCGCTATCCGCAGTGATCCGCGTCACCAAGAATGGAATTACTTACTTCCCGCTCAACGGCGAGCACCCCTCACCCCAAGGATCCGTCAATGACAACGCACCAGCCCATCGGCCCTGTCGACGCAACCAAAGTCCCCCGGTATGCAGGCCTCGGTACCTTCGCCCGCCTCCCCCAAATCGACCGCGTCCCGGACTACGACATCGCGATCGTCGGCGTCCCGTTCGACGGCGGAACCTCTTTCCGGCCCGGCGCCCGTTTCGGTCCTGCCGCAGTCCGCGAAGCATCCCGCCTCCTCCGTCCCGGCTACCACCCGGAGCTCGACGTTGAGCCTGTGTACGAAGCGCAGGTGGTGGACGCCGGTGACATCGCCTGCACCCCCTACGACATCACCCGGGCTGTCCGGGAGATCGAAGAGCAGGCTTTGCCTTTGATGAGCGAAGACAAGCGCCTCATTTCCATCGGTGGCGACCACACCATCGCGCTGCCCATGCTGAGGGCTTTGAACAAGGTCCATGGCCCGGTTGCGCTGCTGCACTTCGACGCGCACCTGGACACCTGGGACACCTACTTTGATCAGCCCATCACGCACGGCACCATCTTCCGCCGCGCCTTTGAGGAAGGCCTCCTTGTGGAGGACAAGTCGATGCACGTGGGAATCCGGGGACCGGTCTATGATCGCAACGATTTCCTCCGCGACCACGAGTTCGGCTTCCAGATCATCCGTTGCTCGGACCTGGACGTGATCGGCGTTCCGGCGGCCATCCAACGCGTGAAGGACAGGCTGGGAGACACCCCGGTTTACGTCTCCATCGACATCGACGTCCTCGACCCCGCCTTCGCGCCCGGCACAGGCACCCCGGAGATGGGCGGGCTCCACTCCCGGGAACTCCTGGCCCTGCTCCGCGGACTGAACGGCATCAACATCGTGGGCGCCGACGTCGTCGAAGTCGCTCCGGCGTACGACCATGCGGATATCACCACGGTCGCCGCAGCCACGCTGGTCTTCGACCTCCTGGGCCTGATGGTGAACCGCAGCAAGGCCACCACTGTTCGTGAACTGGCCTCGGCTACCAGGACCCTGTCATGAGCACCGCCCCAACAACTGAGGTTCCCCGGCTGGAGGACAAAACCATCCAGCCCATCCCGGCCAACGAGCGTCACGGCAAGGCAAGGGACCTCTTCACCATCTGGTTCGGTTCCAACATCATGATCATGACCATCGTGACCGGCGGACTCGCCACCACGGTGTTCGGCCTGGGCTTCGTCCCGGCCATCGCGGGCATCATCATCGGCAACGTCGTGGGCGGCATCTTCATGGCGCTGCACTCCGCCCAAGGCCCGCAGCTGGGCGTGGCACAGATGATCCAGACCCGTGGCCAGTTCGGCTCGTTCGGTGCCTTGTTGATCGTGGTCATCGTGGTGGTCATGTACGTCGGTTTCTTTGCCGCCAACCTGGTGTTCGGTGGCGAAGCAATGGCCGCCGTCAGCCCCGGTATCAGCGTTGACGCGGGCATCATCATCATTGGGGTGGTCAGTGTCATCGCCACGATTTTCGGCTACCGCCTGATTCACGCCTATGCGCGCGTACTGAGTGTCGCCGCCGGCTTGGCCCTCCTGCTGGCCTTTGGCTGGATTCTGGTGGTCCACGGATTGCCCGGCAACTTCCTGGAGACCGGTAACTTCAACTGGGTGGGCTTCATGGGCACCATCTCCGTCTCGGCCCTGTGGCAGCTTGCCTACGCGCCTTACGTCTCCGACTACTCGCGCTACATGCCGCAAGGCACTGGCTCGGCCCCGGCCTTCTGGGCCTCCTACTCAGGCTGCGTGCTGGGAACCCTGTTCCCCATGATCCTCGGCGCCTTGGTGGGCACCCTGGCCGTGTCCATGAGCACCGGCGATGTGGAAATTGTCGGCAGCCTGGGCGCCCTGCTCCAGCCTTGGACCCTGATCATCGTGGGCATCTTCTGCCTGGGGGTCGCGGCGTCGAACGCCATGAACCTGTACTGCGGCGTCCTGTGCACCCTGACCATCGGCCAGACGTTCAAGCCGAGCTGGCTGCCGCGTGCCAAGACCCGCAGTATTGCCGCGATCATCCTCTTCGTCGTCGCAGTGTCCATCGCCCTGTTCGCCCGCGACAACTTCATCCTCTTCTACACCAACTTCCTGTCCTTCCTGATGTACGTCCTGGTTCCCTGGACGGCTATCAACCTGGTGGATTACTACCTTCTGCGGCACGGCGACTACCGCGTTGAAGACTTCTTCAAGCGCGACGGCGGCGTGTACGGGCGGTTCAATTGGGTGGCCATTGGCTCCTACATAGCGGGTGCCCTGATCCAGGTCCCGTTCTCGGCAACGGCCATCTACACGGGCCCCTTGGCCGCGGCCATGGGCGGCGTGGACATCTCGTGGATCGTCGGCCTTGTGGTGGTCGCGCCCCTCTATTACGTCGCTGCCCGGGTCTTCGGCAAGAAGACAGAAGCCGCCCCCTTTCCCGCAACTGCACTCACCGCTGACCTCATCTGATCAGCCCCTCAGCTGACCAGCCCCTCAGCTGACCAGCCCCTCATCTGAAAGCGAATCACCATGACTGCCACCCAGACCCAACAGTTCACCGTCCGACGCCCTACCCCTGACCACGTCCCCAACCTGTCGCTCCCCATGCCACCAACAGGGCACTTCATCAACGGATCCTTCGTCCCGGGATCCTCGGGCCAGTCCATCGACGTCGTGGATCCCACCACGGAGCAGGTCATCGCCTCGGTTCAGGCGGGCACCGCCGATGATGTGGACGCCGCTGTTGCCGCCGCCGTCGTCGCCCAAAAGACCTGGGGTGCCACCACCCCGAAGGAACGCGCTGATGTCCTGAACCTGATCGCCAACATCATCGAGCAGAACCGCCAGGCGTTCCAGGCCATCGAGTCGGCCAATACCGGCAAGCCGCAGGCTGTGTCTGAGGACGATGTCTCCAGCACCATCGACACCTTCCGCTTCATGGCCGGCGCCTCGCGCACGCTGACCTCCATGGCGGGTGGCGACTACGCCACAGACCACACCTCGGTGATCCTTCGCGAACCCGTGGGCGTGGTGGGCGTCATCACTCCTTGGAACTACCCGCTGCTGATGGCCGCCTGGAAGATTGCGCCCATCCTCGCGGCCGGCAACAGCATTGTCATCAAGCCCTCCGAACAGACCCCGCTGTCCACGCTGAAGCTGGTGGAAGTGCTGGCCGGACGTATTCCTGATGGCATCCTCAACGTGGTCACAGGCCGCGGCCGGACGGTTGGGCAGCGGTTGTCCGAACACCCGGACATTGCGTTGGTGGCTCTGACCGGCAGCGTCGTCAGTGGCCAGGCCGTGGCCGAAACCGCCGCGAAGTCCGTCAAGCGCGTCCACCTGGAACTCGGCGGCAAGGCTCCCGTTGTTGTCTTCCCCGACGCCGACCTCCGCGCCGCCGCTGCCGGCGTGAGGAACGCAGGCTTCTGGAACGCCGGCCAGGACTGCGGTGCCGCCTGCCGCGTGTTGGTGCACGAGTCCGTAGCCGAAGAATTCACTGAGCACCTGGTCCGTGAGGTCAGCACCTTGGTGATCGGCGATCCCGAGGCGGGTGACGACGTCGAAATCGGCCCCATGATCTCGCTCCCCCACTACGAGCGGGTCAAGGAATCCCTGGCAGAAGCGCGGGCCGCAGGGCTCACCATCGCCTTGGGCGGATCGGCCCTGGAAGGTCCCGGGTACTTCATTGAGCCCACGGTCATCAGCAACGTTCCAGCCGGCGCGCACATCGCCACGCACGAGATCTTCGGACCCGTCGTTACGGTGGAAACCTTCAGCACCACCGAGGAAGCGGTGACACGTGCCAACGAGAGCCCCTACGGCTTGTCGGCCTCGGTGTGGACCAAGGACTCCAGCCTTTCCCTTCGGATTCCCAAGCAGCTGGACTTCGGCACGGTCTGGGTCAATGCGCACCTGGTCCTGGCCTGCGAGGTACCGTGGGGCGGATTCAAAGGTTCCGGCTATGGCCGCGACCTCTCGCTCTACGCCCTGGATGACTACTCGCGCACCAAGCACGTCATGATCAACCACGGCGCGTAAGCGTACAGACAAGCAACGGAGCTTTCACCATGACCACTCATGTTCCCCGGGCGGCGGCCGCACCGGCCGCTGCCACTCCCACGGTCCCCTTCACCACGGACGTTACGTGGACCAACTGGGGCGGTAACCAGAGCGCGACTCCGGCCTTCACCGTGCGGCCCAGGAATGAACAAGAAGCGCTCGACGCCGTCCGTTTCGCCATTCGCGAAGGCTTGCCTGTGCGGGCGGTCGGTTCAGGCCACTCGTCCTCACCGCTGGTTCAGACTGGCGGCGTCCTGATGGACATGTCCGGGCTCTCGGCCATCACGGGTACTGATCGTGTGGGGCGCCGGGCCCGGGCACTGGCCGGAACCACCATCAATGCGTTCGGGGATGCCTTGTGGGACAAGGGACTGGCACTCAGCAACCAGGGTGACATCGACAAGCAACAGATCGCTGGTGCTCTGGCCACCAGCACCCACGGCTCCGGTAAAGACCTGGGCAGCTTCTCCTCCAAGCTGCGCTGGGTGAAGCTGATCAACGGCTATGGCGAGATCGTGGAGATCGGCGAAGGCCAGCTGCGGGAACTCCGTGCCGCGCAGACAGCCCTGGGAACGTTGGGGATCTTCCTGGAAGTCGAGCTGGCCGTAGAGGACAGCTACTACCTGCAGGAACAGATCACCTACCCCACCTGGGCGGAAACGGCATCCACGTGGCAGGCCGACATCGATGACAACAGGCACTACTCGTTCCTCTGGTGCCCGGAGGACGACTCCTGTGAGCTCCTGGACCTCCCCGGCTCGCCGGATCACAGCATGGGTGGCCGTAGTTACACCAAGCGGTACAACGTTGCTTCGATTCAGGACGAAAGCCAGCTCTCCTCCGTGGAAGGTGCACGATTGGACCGCTCCTACCGGATCTACCCCGGAGGATTCACCACGCAGTTCCATGAACTTGAGTACTTCGTCCGCAGCGAGGATGGTTTGGTGGCCGTCGAGGCCATCCAGGACCTGATCCGCAGCAAGTATCCAGAGCAGAAGTACCCGGTGGAGGTCCGCTGGGTGAAGTCCGACGACGCCTACATGTCCCAATTCCAGGGCCGCGACAGTACCGTCATCACCCTGACCACTGAACCCGGCACCGACTACTGGCAGTTCTTCCGCGACGCCGACGCTGTCCTGCAGGACTTCGAACCCCGCGCTCACTGGGGCAAGATCCACTTCATGACCCGCAGCCGGCTGGAGCGCCTGTACCCGGAGCTGGACACGTTCATCCAGGTTCGTCGGGAGTTCGACCCCCGCGGAATGTTCCTCAACGACCACACCCGGGCGCTGCTGGCCTGATAGCCCGCCCGCCGGCCGGGGGTGAGAGAAGGCGCAAACCCTCTCTCACCTCCCGGCCCCTCCCAACAAACCCTCTCTCACCTCCCGGCCCCTCCCAACAAACCCTCTCTCACCCGATTGACACCCGCTTGAAACCGCGGGGTGGTATTTTGATCACTGCTGAGGCAGACACCCGCACCCAATCGGAGGACCATCCATGTTTAAGGGTTTCAAGGACTTCATACTTCGCGGCAACGTGATCGAGCTGGCCATTGCCGTAGTCATCGGCAGTGCCTTCACCGCCCTTGTGGCAGCCTTTACCAACCACATCATCAACCCCGTCATCGCGGCGGCCGGCGGCATGAACGCCGAAGGACTGGGCTTCAAGATCTGGGAGAACAACCCAGCGACGTTCGTTGATTTCGGCTCCGTCCTGACGGCCCTGGTGACCTTCGTCATCACTGCAGCCGTGGTGTACTTCATTTTCGTGGCGCCGATGAACAAGATTAACTCCCTGGTGAAGGAGCGCCTCTCCACCGAGGAGCCGGAGGAAGAGCCGCTGCCTGCTGACACAGCACTGCTGGCCGAAATCCGCGACCTCCTGAAGGAAGCTGCCGCCCAGCGCGACACAAACAACATCTCGGAACTCGACTCAGACCTGGATTCCGACCGCACCCGCTAAAACGGGAAGCTCATCCAGACCGGAAAGCTCGTCGCGAGCGTTCCTTCCCAGTTGCTTGACCTGAGCCCGGCGTTCTCCCCGCGAGAACGCCGGGTTCTTGCGGTTCCGGCCCGGCCCCGCGCGCACCAACTGGGAAGGAGCGGTCGCCCTCTGCGGAAATAGTCCTGTCCGCGGAAACCTGCCTGTCCCCGGAACGTGACCGCAGGGCAACCGGCCTGAAACAGGGGCAAGGCAGCATGAACATATGAAGCCCACGCCGAGCACTCCCGTTACCGCGGACCTCCTTTGTGATGTCTGCGGTCAGCTGCCCGAACCGCCCAAGGCCCGGCTCACCCTCGCCAACATCGCGGTCATGCTTCCCATCGAACTCCTGGTCCATGCAGCTGTGGTTGGAACCCATCTGCCCTACGTGGCCAAGGTCCTGCTGCTGGCAGTCACCGCCACGGTATTGGTCATCTGGGTGGCTGAGCCGTCCGCTGCCAAGGTCCTCCGACGCTGGCTGCACGCGCCGGCGCTCCGTCAGCGGCGCACACTGCACCTCGCTCCTGCCCTGTGGCGCGCCCGGACCGTTCTGTTGGACCAGCCAGGGTCCCTGCAGAAGGTCACGCTGTCCCTCGCCAAGTTGGACGCCAATATCCTCAGTCTTCATATCCATCCGATGACCGGAACCGGCTCAACTCACGCGGGCTTCTCCGCCCAGACAGGTGCCGGTGAAGGGGTCATGGACGAGTTCGTTCTCTCCGCACCGGGCAATGTCACCGAGCAGGAACTGCTAAAAGCACTGCACGACGGCGGCGGGCATGAGTCCCATGTCTGGCCCACCACTGCTTTGGCCATGGCAGACGGCCAAACCAAGGCGCTGAGCCTCGCCGCCCGGGTCGCCGGGAATCCGCAGGAACTTCCCATGGCTGTCGCCGAGCTGCTTTCCGCAAAAGTTGTGGCGACGGACCCGGAAGGCCCGGCACCCGGGGTGACTACCGGCGTCGGGCCCTCAACCGACATCCTCAAGATCCCGACTGCCTGGCATGGGCCGCTGATCTTCTCCCGTCCAGGCGAGCCGTTCAGCCCGGCGGAATCGGCGCGAGCGCATCGGCTGGCTGAGCTCGCCGAAATTTTGGCATACAGTCCTGCAGCAACGGAGGGCTCCCGCGGCTAGCCGAGGCACCGCTCCTTTCAGGTTTACTCCAGCAAAACCCGACGTTTCGTAATGAAACGCCGGGGTCTGGCCTGCCATTGCAAAAAAGCCGTAGGAATCACAGCAGGAACAGTCACATGTGGTTTTTAGGATCTGTATACCAAACCCCTTGACAGTGTGCCGGGTCACATCTACCTTTGTTTTTGGGATCCCAAAACGGGATCCCAAATGATCCGCTTCCGGCTGTGATCCCGCTCCATCGATGAGCAGGGACCGCAACAGTTGCCGCCGGCACGGGTCAGGCTGCAGCGGTATCCCGCCCGGCTCATCCCCCCAAAAGACATTCCATCCCGTTGACTCCTAATGAAGGAGAAGCTGTGTCTCCCCAAAACACCCAACTGGCAACCGAGGAAACCCAGGAAAACGAGCCAACCTCCGGCAAGGACGGCGTGCAGCGACGCACGAACGTCCGCTGGAAGCTGTTCATCCTGCTTCTGGTCCTCGTCGCAGTCAATTACATCGACCGCGGATCCATCTCCGTGGCCCTGCCCATCATCCAGAAGGAATTCAACCTGCCACCTGAGCTCGTAGGGCTCTTGTTGTCAGCCTTCTTCTGGACTTACGCCCTCATGCAAATCCCGGTCGGCTGGCTGATCGATAAGTTCGGCCCCCGCAAAATGGTCACCGCCTCCTGCATCGGCTGGGGCGCGGCCACGGCCGCCTCCGGTTTCGCTGGTGGCTTCCTCAGCATGTTCATTGCCCGTTTGGGTATCGGCGTCACCGAGGCAGGTGTCATGCCCGCCGGCGGCAAGCTCAACGCCATCTGGATGCACAAGAAGGAACGTGGCCGCGGCGCCACTATTCTCGACGCCGGAGCTCCCCTGGGTGCAGGCCTGGGCGGCATCCTCATCACCTGGCTGATCGCCTCCACCGGCAGCTGGCGGATGTCCTTCATCATCGCCGGCGCCGCTACCATCCTCATGGGTTTGGCAGTCTGGTGGTACATCCGCGACAACCCCCGCCAGCACAAAGGCGTCAATGAGGCCGAAGCAGCCTACATTGAGGCTTCCCACGCCGAGGACGACGCCGAGGCCGCGAAGGAAGGCGCCCAAGGCAAGCGTGCGCTCCTTCCCTACTTGAAATTCCGGTCCTTCTGGGCCATGTGCTTCGGATGGCTTGGCTTCAATGGGGTCTTCTACGGGCTGCTGACCTGGGGCCCGCTGTACCTGGCCCAGGCCAAGGGCTTCGATCTGAAGACCATTGGCTGGTCCACGTTCGTCATCTTCGGCGCGGGCTTCGTCGGTGAAATCCTTGGCGGCATCATTGCAGACAAGTGGCGGGCCTCCGGCGCATCCGCCAACCGCGTCATGCGTACGCTGCTGGGCATCTCCAGCGTCGTCGTGGTGGGTGGGCTGGTAGGTGTCACCGTGGTCGCAGACCCGATCACCGCCGTCGTGCTTCTCTCGGTAGTCCTGTTCTTCCTGCGCTGGGTTGGCCTCTTCTGGTCCATTCCGTCCATCCTTGGCGGCCGGACCAACGCCGGCGTCCTGGGCGGTGCCATGAACTTCAGTGGCAACATTGCCGGATTCGTCACGCCGATTGTGGTAGGCCTGATTGTCGGAGCCACCGGCTCCTACACCTGGGCATTGCTGTACTTTGTTGGATCCGCAGTGGTCATGGGCGTCTCGGTGCTGGCCCTGGATTACAACAAGCGACTCCCGGTCTAACTCGCACAGACCGGTCCGGCCGGAGGGTCCTGAACCGCCCGACTGCCGGACGCCCGCCGGGTGGCCGGGTGCACTGCCTCACACATCACGAAATGGAGCTGTACATGCTAGCCGCAGAAGACACGAAGAACGCTGACCGCCCCCTCCGGGAGTCAGTGCGTGACACGCTCCGTTCAAGGATTTTCGAGGGGCACTATGCGCCCGGCACCCGGTTGGTGGAACGCGATCTCGCCGCAGAATTCAACGTCTCCCGCCTTCCCATCCGCGAAGCACTCCGCATGCTCCGTCAGGAAGGACTGATCAGGGACCGTGCCGGGCGCGGCTCTGAAGTCAGCGGGCTGAGCCCCAAGGACGTGGAAGATCTGTTCGATGTCCGCCAATCCCTTGAGGTCCTGGCTTGCCGGCTGGCCTCCAAACGAGCCACCCCGGGTGACCTCGAGTATCTCCAAGGCCTCTTGGACGAGGCCGATCGCTGCCTGGCCAAAGGCTCCATCCTGGAAGCGCACCGCGCCAACAGCGAATTCCACGATGCCATCACGCGCATCGCCAACAACGACTTTCTCCGCTCCGCACTGGAACCCCTGCAGGGACGCATGCACTGGCTTTTCCGCCACGTAAGCGACCTCCCGGAACTCATCCAGGAACACCGCGACCTCTACGCCGCCATCGCCAGCGGCGATCCGGACCGCGCAGCCGCCCAATCGGCGTCGCACATCGGCAAATACCGCGAACAGTTCCCGCAGGATTCCAGCGCAACCGAGCCCAAGCTGCAACGGAAGAAACCATGAAACTCCTGGTCATCAACCCCAACATCAGTGACGACGTCACCGCTCTGATCCAGGCCGAAGCCCAAAGGTCTGCAGGACCGGATACCGAGCTGATCGTCCGGACTGCTGCATACGGCGTCGAGTACATCGAAACGCGCTTCGAGTCCCTAATCGCCGCGGGTGCGGTCGCAGAACTGATCGCCGAGTACGCGCACGACGCCGGCACCGGCCTCCCGCACGACGCCGCCGCTGGCGGTGGCCCGGTGGACGGCGTCATCGTGGCTGCGTTCGGGGATCCTGGCATGCCTGCTCTGAAAGAGCTGGTCGGTGTTCCGGTCATCGGCATCACTGAAGCGGCCCTGTGCGCAGCAGCACTGCAAGGCCACCGCTTCTCCATCATCGCCATCTCGGACCGTATCCAAGCCTGGTACCTGGACTGCGTTGAGCGGTTCGGTTTTGGCGGCCGGCTGGCTTCCATCCGCTCCATTAACCAGAGCCTGAACTCCATCGGCTCAGTACAGGCTGACTTCCGGGAAACCCTTTTGGCGCTCAGCCGTAGGGCCGTCGAGGAAGACGGCGCCGACGTCGTCATCCTGGCAGGCGCCCCATTGGCCGGACTTGCCCGCGAGCTGGAAGGACAGATCCCCGTGCCTGTTGTGGACGGCATATCGGCCGGCATCCGCATGACCGAATCCGTGGTGGCACTCCGCTCGGGAACCCATCGCAGTGGCTCGTTCGCCGCTCCCCCTGTCAAGGCACGCCGTGGCCTGTCGGATAACCTCGACGCCGCTTTGGCCGTCGCGCAGTCGGCTCACCGCCCTGCCACTGTCTAGAAACCTTCAAGAACAAAAGGAGGACAACGATGTCCCAACTCCCAGATCTCGTCATTGCCCACGGAACCGTGGTCAACAGCTTCGGCCGGCAGCCAGCCCACGTGGTGCTGGACGGAGGCCGGATCACCCGGATCGTCGACGCCGCTGAGGCTGTCCCCGCCGCCGTCAAAACCGTGGACGCGTCCGGCAAGCTGGTCATCCCCGGAGGCGTGGATGGCCACTGCCACGTGGCGCAGGTGACCGGCCGCTTCCGCACGCTGGATGACTACCGGACCACCTCAACAGCAGCTCTGTGGGGTGGCACCACCACCATCGTCGACTTCGGAATTCCGCGCGACGCCCAGGAAACTCCGCTCGACGCTGTGCTGAACAAGAAGCGCCTGGCCACCGAGTCGCGCTGCGACGTTGCCCTGCACGGATCAGTGGTCAGCTGGGACGAGACCGTGCCGTGGCAGTTGGAGCAGCTCGCTGCAGAGGGCGTCCGTTCGGTAAAGATGTACACCACCAACCGCGGCTCCACCATGGCCGATGGGGACACCGTCCTGAAGGTCATGCGGGAAATGGTGCGTCTGGACGGCCTCACATACATCCATGCCGAGCACGATGCCATCATTACCGACTGCACCGAACAGCACGCTTCTGATGGCCGCATCGGCATTGAGCACCTGCACCGTACCCGGCCCGAACTCGCCGAGGAGGTCTCCGTCCAGGAGACCCTGGCCATGGCCGAGTACACCGGAGCGCCCGTGTACTTTGTGCATCAGTCAACGCCCGGTGCCGTGGATCTGGTGACCGAGGCCCGCGAGCGCGGACAGGAGGCCTACTCCGAGACATGCCCGCACTACCTGACCTTGGATGACACCGTCTACGGTTCTGCCTTCCCGGAGTGGTACGCCTGCTGCCCGCCCATGCGCAGCCCCGAAACGGTGGCCGCGCTGAAGGAGCGCCTCGCTGCCGGAGCCATCCACACGGTCTCTTCGGACCACTCCTGTTATGACCTCTCGCAGAAACGTGAGCGCACAGACGACGTCCGGTACATGCCGCACGGGCTGCCCGGCGTGGAGACCCGCATGCCTGTGGCCTTCACGGCCTTGGTGACCGAATCCGGAGGTTCGGTGGAGGACTTTGTTGAGGTGTTCTCCGCCGGCCCAGCTCGGATCAACGCGCTGCCGCGCAAGGGCGCAATCGTGGAGGGATTCGATGCCGACCTGGTGATCTTCGATCCCGCCAGACAGCGAACGGTCGACGGCGGCGCGCTGCACATGGGGACTGATTTCTCGCCTTTCGAGGGGAAGACGCTGAACGGCTGGCCTGCCGTGGTTGTCTCTGCCGGACGGGTGGTCCTCGACGACAGTGGCTTCCATGATCCCGGTGCAGTGGGGCGCTTCGTAGCCCGGAACGGTTTCATTGAGCATCGCGATGCCCTTGCCGAACCTCTGACCACTCATGCGGCGTCTGTCACTGCCGCTTCTGCCACCGCCTAGGAGCCACCATGCCTTCAGAGAACCGCCCCACCCGCATTGGCATGATCGTGCCGTCGTCCAATACCTGCCTTGAGCCGCAGAGCTACCGGATCCTCGGCGATCGCCGCGATGTCACCATCCACTCAGCGCGCATTCCTGTCACCCGCATTGCCTTGGATGATTCCTCCGACAAGCAGTTCGATTCGTCCGTCATGCGTGCCGCCGCCGAGCTGTTGGCCACGGCGAATGTGGACGTGATCGCTTGGAATGGGACCTCAGGATCATGGCTGGGCGCTGCGCATGACCACGCAGTGGCCCGCGAGATCACCGAGGCCACGGGAATCCCGGCTACAACGTCCACGCTCGCCTACCTTGAGGCGTTCGCTGCCTTCGGCACTGAGAGGATCGGGCTGTTCACGCCCTACACCGCGGATGTGAATGAAGCCGTGATTGGCTCATACGGCCGCGAGGGAGTCAAGACTATCGACCACCGCCATCTGGATCTCAGCGATAACGAGTCCTTCGCCAGAGTCACCAATGACGAGATGCTTCCAGGTTCCCTTGAACTGGCGGCTTCGCACCCGGATGCCTTGGTCTATCTGTGCACCAATTTGTACGGCGCCAATATCACCGCCGAGGTAGAGGCACGCACGGGCGTTCCAGTGCTCGACTCCGTCGCGGTCACGCTGTGGCATGCGCTGAAGCTGGCTGGCGCTCCTTTGCTTGACCCGAAATGGGGACGGTTGCTGGCGGACCCTGTGTAAGGCCCGGTAGCCGGTGCCGCGTCAGCTTTCGTCCACCTTTTCCAGAAGCTTTCCCAAGGCATCACGAATATCGTCGTAGTCATACTGACCGGCCCTGCTCTCGGCGGAAACAACACCGCAGCGGTGGATTTTCTTGAAGTCACCAATCGGGAATTTGTAGTGGCCCTTTTGATCGTCGGGGTGTTCGTCGTCCACACCAAGAAACCACTTGGAATACTCGGCATGCCCATGCTTTTCCAGAAACGCGTTCTCATCCTTGGTGGTGGGAGCATGCTCGCTCCAGTCATCACGGGTGTCCTTGACCACCTTGCCGTTGCGGATCAGCTGCTTCGCGTGGTCGAAAGCCTTCTTGTTGAGTTTCACGGTCATGGCGCAACCTCGCTGGTGGGGCGGTTCGGCATGGGCACTTTGTGCAGCCCAGCATAGGACCATCACGGACCGCCCCGGAAGCCCCGGACAGACGTCGGCCGGACTGACGGGGTTCACCCAGGATGTTGTTGCGCGGGCGTCAACTACAGCCCCTTGACCGCCCCCAGCACCTTGGTCAACGAGTCCTTGGCATCGCCAAACAAGAGAGTGGTCTGCGGCTCGTACAGGAGCTCATTCTCAATCCCGGCAAACCCCGGCCGCATGGAGCGTTTGAGGAACACCACCTGCCGGGCGTCGGCCACCTCCAGGATGGGCATCCCATAGATCGGTGAGCCGGAGGTTGTCTTGGCGGCAGGATTGACAACATCATTGGCTCCCACCACCAGGGCAACATCAGTGGTCTTGAACTCGGAGTTGATCTCGCTCATTTCCTTCAGCGACTCGTACGGCACATTGGCCTCGGCCAGCAGGACGTTCATGTGCCCTGGCATCCGGCCTGCCACCGGGTGGATGGCGAAGTCCACATCAATCCCCCTCGCTTCCAGAGCCAGAGCCAGCTCTGCCGCGGTGTGCTGCCCCTGCGCGACGGCAAGGCCGTATCCCGGGACGATGATCACGCGCTGCGCATAGCCGAGGAGCACTGCCACGTCCTCTGCGCTGGACGAACGGACCGGCCGCTCGCTCACGGCCGTGGAGCCCGCGGTGGATCCGCCCTTGAAGGCGCCGAACATGATGCCGGCAACACTGCGCCCCATAGCCGCAGCCATGGCACGCGTGAGGATGGTTCCGGATGCTCCCACCAATGTTCCGGCAACCACCAGGAGGACATTCCCCAGCACCAACCCCGACGCCGCGACGGCCAACCCGGTGAACGCGTTCAGGAGCGAGATGACGATCGGTACGTCAGCGCCGCCCACCGGGAGGACCAGGAGGATGCCGGAAACCAGGCCCAACACCAGAAGCACCAAGGCCAACGCCAGCCAACCGTTCAAGATCACCATCACGCCGGCTCCCACCGCGGCCAGCAGCACCAGGGCCATCAGTGCAGGCAGTCCGGGGAACGTCACCGGGCGGGTGGTCATCAGCCCTTGGAGTTTGGCAAAAGTCACACCGGATCCGGCGAACGAGACCGCCCCCACCAGCAAAGTGAAGACGATAGCTACACGGACCCAGGCGTCCCCTGTATGCGGCAGCTCAAGCAACGCCACCAGAGCAGCGGCGCCGCCGCCCACACCGTTGAACAGGGCAACGAGTTGGGGCATCTGCGTCATGTGCACCCGACGGGCCACAGGGGCAGCCACGCCCGATCCCACCACAATCGCCCCGAGAATCCAGGGAATGTTGTCCAGTTTCACGGATACAAACACCGTCACCACCGCCAGCAGGGCACCAAATGCCCCAATGAGGTTTCCCCGCCTGGCCGTCCGTGGTGAGTTCAGACCCTTCAAGGCCAGGATGAAGCAGGCTGCCGCGGCCAGGTACAGCAGAGCCGTCCAGGTGGGATTGAGCAGCGTCATTGGCGGCGCTCCTTAGCCCCGGGTTCCACCGCATCAACGTTCGACGGCGGCCGTTGCCTTCCGCGGAACATCTCCAGCATGCGGTCTGTCACCACGAACCCGCCCACCAGGTTGGCCGTGGCCAGGACCACCGCGAACAGGGCCACCGCCAACACCCACGGATCGGCAGCCTGTCCGGCCACGATGATGGCCCCCACCAGAATGATGCCGTGGATGGCATTCGCTCCGGACATGAGCGGCGTGTGCAGGGTGCTGGAAACCTTGGAAACAACTTCGAAGCCCACAAAAACAGCCAGCACGGTGATCGTCAGCAGGCTCATGCCATCCATCAGCGCACTCCTTCAGGTCCGGGCTGGGGACGCCCGGACGGAGCAACCCCCAAGGCCGTGTCACCAGCGAGCGCCGCGAGTGCCTCCGCTGTGGGCGCATGCCGTACTTCGCCATTGTGGGTGAGGCAGGTGCCGGCCACAACTTCGTCATCAAAGTCCGGGGACACCACGCCGTCACGGGTCATGAGGGTCAGCAAATTCGCGACGTTCTTGGCATAGAGGCGGGACGCGTCCGCCGGCATTGCCGAGGCTGGGTCTTTGATCCCCACCAACGTCACAACGCCCTGGCCGTCGCCGGTGGGGATGGGAATATCCTGCCCCGGGATGCTCCCTTCCACATTGCCGCCGGACTCGGCCGCCAGGTCCACCACCACGGATCCCGGGCGCATGCCCTGCACCATCTCCCGGCTCACCAGGAGCGGTGCGCGCCTGCCCGGAACAGCGGCAGTGGTGATCAGGACATCAGCCTGCGCGACGTGCGGCGTCAATAGTGCCCGTTGCAGCGCGCCCCTGTCCGCGCTCAGTTCCCGTGCGTACCCGCCTGATGCTTCAGCTGTCTCCAGATCCAGCTTGATGAACGTTCCTCCCATGGACGCCACCTCGTCTGCCGAAGCGGGCCGGATGTCGTTGGCCGAAACCCGGGCACCAAGCCTCTTCGCTGTTCCGATCGCCTGCAGGCCGGCCACGCCGGCCCCCAACACCAGCACCCGGGCGGGCGGGATGGTTCCGGCTGCCGTCATGTACAGCGGGAAGAACCTTGGCAGCCGCATGGCAGCTTCCAGAACGCACCGGTAGCCGGCCACCAACGCTTGGGAGGTCAGTGCGTCCATGGATTGGGCGCGCGATATCCGTGGGACAAGTTCCAGTGCAAAGGATGTGATCCCGCCGGCGGCGAGTGCCCGCACGGTGGGCAACTCCGACGACGGCGACCCCAGGCCCACGGTGACCGAACCCGGGCGGAGAGCCCCCGCCGTCGACGGTTCCATGGGGCGCACGTGGCAGTAGACATCCAGCATGCCGAGGTCCAAGGACTGAACCAGTGAGGCTCCGGCCTGCCGGTAATCATCGTCGCTGTGGCCGGCGGCCAGCCCGGCGCCGGACTCGACTTCCACCGTCAGTCCCAAACCGGCCAATTGTTTGACCGTTTCCGGCGTCGCGGCCACACGTCGCTCACCGTCGAGCGCCTCGCGCGCTATGCCTGCTTTCACCCGCCACCCCTCTTCCGGAACTCCCCAGAAACCAGTTGGCATGAGTCTATGACCGCGGGGGTCCGGGCGGGAGTAGGGGGCTGCGCTATGTGTACAAGTCCATTAGGGTCGATGGGAGCTGGGGGCAACCAGCCACCGCACCGTCGACGAGCCGGTTCCGGCCGTGCCGTCGGGAAGGAACGCCGCTATGGACACGTTCAAAATCGGCTATTTCGTTGGAAGCCTCTCAAGTACTTCCATCAACCGGATCCTCTCCAAGGCGCTGATCAGCGTCGCGCCGCCAGAGCTGGAGTTCCATGAGATCGCCATCAAGGATCTCCCTCTCTACAGCTCGGACTACGACGCAGATTTCCCGCCGGCCGGCCGGGAACTGAAGGACGCCATCGCGGCGTCGGATGGAATTCTGTTTGTCTCCCCCGAATACAACCGTTCCATCCCCGGCGCCCTGAAGAACGCCATCGACTGGGGTTCACGCCCCTGGGGTACCAATTCCTTCGCCCGCAAGCCCACAGGAATCATCGGCGCATCGCCGGGTGGTATTGGAACGGCCGTGATGCAGTCGTCCATGCGGAGCGTGCTGAGCTTCCTCGACGCGCCCCAGTTGAACGCGCCTGAGGCGTATATCCGCTTCGTGGCGGACGCGTACGACGCCGACGGTTCAGTTAAGGACCAAGGTACAGCCGGGCTGTTGCGGCACTACATGGAGGAATACAGCGCGTTCGTGCAGCGCGTCCTTGCCGCCAACGCACCGGGCCACATTGGCGACCAGGAGCCCGATGCAGAGAAGCTGAACCGCTAGTCGAAATCAGGGGTTCAGCGTTCCCGCCGCCAGCTTTCCAATAATGCTGGATTCCAGGTGCTCCAACAGGTGCCGCGGATTGTCATAAACTTCCGCGGCACCAGCCTCGCGCAGCTCAGCCTCGCTGATTCCACCGCAGGTCAGGGCAACGACGGGAACACCGATCGCCGCACCGGCTTTCACGTCCCAGACGGCATCGCCAACAAAAACGACATCCTCCGGGTTGAGCCCGAGCTTCTCCAGGCAGGCCTCCAGGATGTCCGGTGCGGGCTTGCTTTCGTCAGCATCGTTGGAGCTCGTCCACGCGTCGATGGAGGAACCGGCGTCCAGGATGTGGCGGCTCACCTCCAGGTCGCGATCCTGCGCCGATGACGCCAGCCCCACGGCCAGCCCGGCGTCGGAGCACGCAGCCAAGAGGTCGCGGGCCGAGTCGAAAGCCCGCAGCGTGGGCCAGAAAGTTGAGAACACGGCGCCGTGGGCTGATTTCAGGTCCTCCTGCATGTCCCGGGGGCAATCAGGTATCAGGCTCTGGATGAGTTTGTCGCCTCCCATGCCTACACGTCGGTGGATGGCGGACATCTCGATGTCCAGCCCTTCGCGCCGGAAGGCCTGCCACCACGCCAAGGCGTGGAAGTAACTGGAATCGATGAGCGTCCCGTCCACATCGAACAGGACTCCGCGCTTCTTCTGTGCTGCATCAGCTTCCATGGCCTACCACCTTTGCTTGAGACCGTACACCCTGCGGCGCAGGCGCAGGGTCGTTGACAGGTTCCTCCATCACCAGGAGCGCATACCGTTCGGCGGATCCCGTGCGGAGCAGCCCTGTTCCCGCAACATCCCGCATGGCCGCTACTCCCTCTATGGCTTCGTCCAAGGAGGCGTAGCGTTTAGAGAGACCCATCAATGCGTCCCCGCTATCCAACACCAGGATGCGAAATCCTCCGTCGGGGGTTTCCACCAGTTCCAAATGACCGGCCACTCCAACCTCCTCGCCTCGATGACACACCATATAGTAAGACTACTTAGTATAGGCCCGTTCGAAATATTGCGTAACGCGGGAAATAGGCGTCTGCAACTTGTTGTTGGCATGGGCATGACAACAATCGGAATCATCGGTGCAGGACACATTGGCAGCCAGGTCGCACGAAAGGCCGTCGAACTAGGCTACGACGTCGTCATCAGCAACTCGCGGGGCCCCGAAACCCTCAGCGGGCTGGTCGCAGAACTTGGGCCGCGTGCCCGGGCCGCCACGGCGGCTGAGGCAGCAGCGGCGGGCGATTTCGCCGTCGTGACCGTTCCTTTGAAGAACTACCAGAGCATCCCCACGGAGCCGCTCGAAGGCAAGATCGTCATCGACACCAACAACTACTATTGGGAGCGCGACGGCCGCATCCCGGAACTGGATAACGGCGAGGCAACCACATCCGGGCTCCTCCAGAAGCATCTGCCCACCTCCAAGGTGGCCAAGGGCTTCAACCACATCTTCGCCAAGGACATCACCACCGACGGCGCGCCCGCCGGCACCCCCAACCGCCGCGCACTGGCCACGTCAAGCGACTTCCCTGAAGCCGCGGACCTGGTGACCAGGCTGTATGACGAGTTCGGCTTTGACACCGTCAACATCGGCCCGCTCGAGGACAGCTGGCGCGTGGAGCGCGACCGCCCCGCCTACGTCATCCGCCAGAACGCCGACGAATTGCGGGACAACCTCGCCAAAGCGCCACGCACCGTCTAAACAACAACGCACGACGGCGGGCAAGCGCCTTACGCTTGCCCGCCGTCCTATTTTGGGGGTGCTTTTCGCATAGCGGGACACCTCGAATTTCTGGTGCAAAACCGTGTCACGAATCCGATCCAGCGCGCACTGTATGGATGGCTGCCTCCTCAGATGCCCGGCGCATAGGGCATCCGGGGAGGCAGCTGCCCCTTAGAGCCCTGAACCCGAGGAGTCCCGTGTCCACCAAAATCTCAAACTGGCCCGCTGCAACACCCATCTGGGTGGACCTCGGCATCGATGATCTCCAAGCGGCGAAGGCCTTCTACTCCGATCTCTTCGGCTGGGACTACGTCTCCGGCGGCCAGGACTCCGGGGATTACCTGCTGGCGCACGTCGATGGGCGTGCCGTGGCTGGGCTCGGCCCCAAGCAGGACCCTGCCATGCCCACCGTATGGACCACATTCCTGGCATCGGACGACGTCGACACCACGGCCAAGAAGGTGGTTGCGGCCGGCGGGCAGCTGATTGCCTCCCCGTTCGACGTCATGGACTCCGGCCGCATGGCTTTGGCCATGGATACAGTCGGTGCAGTCTTCGGAGTGTGGCAGGCCGGCAATCACATTGGCGCGGAGCGCGTCAATGAGCACGGCGCGCTGTGTTGGAATGAGCTCCACACCCGCGACTACACAGGGGCGCGCTCCTTTTACGCCCAGGCCTTCGATGTCAGCTACCAGGACGTCACTGAGGAAGGCCTGGTCTACTCCACCATCAGAAGGCCACTGGACGGACGCGAAGTTGGCGGAATCCACCACGATGCGGAGCTTTCCGAGGACGTGCCCAACCACTGGATGACGTGGTTCGCCAGCGACTACGTGGAGGGTACTGCCACCCGCGCCGTGGAACTTGGAGCCACGCTCCTGGGGCCCGTTGCCGACAGCCCGCTGGGACGCATGGCAATTGTCCGGGCGCCGCAGGGTGAAGTCTTCGGCATCATCGACGCACCCCGCACCAGCGAGTAGCCGGGGGCGCCGCACCAGCGAATAGCCGGGGGCACTGCCTGCCGGGAAAAGTCAGGCTGCCGCCGGATCCAGGGCCTCGGCGATGACCTCGTGGGCGTGGGCGGCGGCAAGGGGCGACGCCAAGCGATGAACTGCCTGGAAAGTCCTGCGCACCGCTGGACCATGCCAGTCCGGCGGGAGGTAATCGGTGGGCAAGTTCGGGTCCCGGTAAGGGAACCGTCGCCACATGGTGAGCATCGGAATGTAGTAGCGGAAAGCGTCACGCCGCAGCTCTTCAGTGGACTCGGCAAGGGCAACGTCAGGATCGTCACCAACCCGCTCCGTCCACTGCTGCCCGGCCCCGCTGTATAGCTCGAGGAACTCGGTGAACTGCTCATCGAGTTCCTTGAGGTCCCACCATTCGGAAATCTTGGGGCGCATGGGTCCGTCGAAAACGTAGTCACTGCGGAACAGGTCCACGAACTCGATCAATCCACTCGCTGTGAGGCGCTCCCGGGCCTGGTCCAGCTTGTGAGCGGGCGCGATCCAGACGCCGTTGGCAACAGAGCCAAACCCCAGTCCGGACAGCTCGGAACGCAACTGGTGCCTGCGATTACGCAGGGATTCCGGCACGGAAAACACGGCCAGCACCCATGTATCCACCGGCGCAGGCTGTTCGGGCGCAAAAATCCGCCGGTCGCCTTCGCGGAATACATCGCTGACGGACTCCGAAATTTTGTACTTGGCGATCCCGCCCTCGCGGACACTCTTCAGCACACCCTTGGCCTTGAGCCTGGACACTGAGGACCTCACGCCAGGGGCGTCGTAACCGAGCGAACCCAGCATGGAGATCAGCGCAGAAACCGGCAAAGCATCGCCCGCGTTCCGGCCGTAGAGGCCGAAGATCGTGACGAGCAGCTGCTGGTGGCGCACCGGGGGTGCCGGGACGGCGAACATCGAAAGGATCCTCATTTCCGCGCCGCACAACAGGCGCCAGTCCAGTTCATCATAGGTGCGGGATCCGGGGAGGCAGGCGTAGGCTGAGCGGCGTCCCGGCACTTATTCCTGGAGGTCCCGCCATGACCGATGCGCCAGCCTACCCTGTGGGAGCACCCTGCTGGGTGGAGTCACTTCAGCCTGACGTGAGAAAGGCCGAAGTCTTTTACGGTTCATTGTTCGGGTGGACGTTCGAGGATGCATCACCGGATGGCTCCCGCGTTGCGCGGCTCGAGGGACGACGCGTAGCCGGTGTTGGGCAAGCGCCTGCAATGCTCGATCGCGGCGTGTGGGCCACGTACTTCCTCGTGGCGGACCTCGACCATTCAGCGGCTCTTATCGGCGAGGCCGGCGGAAGCATACTGGCCGGGCCTTTGGACACCGGCACTGAGAACGGGGGCAAAGGTGAGCGCACGGCGCTGTTTGCCGATCCCAGTGGCGCGCCGTTTGGAGTGCGTGAAGGCAGCGCCCCCACCGTCGCTGAAATCGTCGATGCGCCCGGCGCTTGGCAGATGAGTGCCCTGCACACGCCCGACATGGCCGGTGCGGAGACGTTCTACGGAACGGTTTTCGGTTGGCGGCTTGACATGGAGCCCGGCACGGACGTGGGACTGTGGCGCTTGGCTGGCAGCACCCGGCGGGCCACCCACCCAACCTTGCCGGATGACGTTGTCGCCGTAGCGACACTGGCTGTCCCCGGGACAGGAGTGCCACCCCACTGGGCAGTCAACGTTCAGGTGTCCGATGCCGATGCTGTTTCCCATCGGGTCATCGAGCTCGGCGGTTCTCTGCTGATGCCGCCAACGGACGCCCCTGGCTTCCGGAACGCAGTTCTGGCAGACCCGGCCGGCGGAGTACTCGCCATCAGCCAGCTCGTAGAGGCGTAGGCCCAGCCTGCCCACCTGTGATCGCGCGGACCAGATGCTCCGGCCAGGGCTGCGCCGAGGTAGTGCCGTGGGGGACGTGCACCGTGGTGACCGTCCCGTAGGCGGCCACCGCACCGGCGTCGGACATCACCTCAAAGGCGAGCGTCAGCGAGGTCCGGCCAAGCGCGTGGATCTTCACCATGGCGGTGATGCGCTGGCCGAACCACAGCTTGGCCTTGTAATTGATAACTTGCTGGACGCGGGGAGCGCTGGGGAAATAGTCCGGCAACTCCAGCTTTCGGAACAGCTCGGCTTCCGCAGCCTCCACCCAGCGCAGGATGGCCGAATTGTGCTGGTGTCCGGAGGCGTCCGTGTCCACCCATTCAACGGTGCGCTCAACGCACGCCTCCGGAAACCTACCCACGATTCTCCTTAGCGGGCACTGACGGCGGCGTCATCCGGATCAGCGCTGGATGCCAGGAGCGGCACCTCGGGCTGCGGCTTCGGAATCATCGCCACTGCACCGGCTGCAAGTACTGCGATACCTGCAAAGATGGCGAAGTTGGCCTCGAAAGGCAGCTTGGAACCCGCAATCCAGCCACCGATCAACGGACCGGAAATGGCACCCAGCCGGGCGAAGCTCAACGCCCAGCCCGTTGCCGTGCCGCGGACCTTGGCCGGGTAGTAGTCGGCGATGTAGCCGGTCAGGACCAAGGACGTGGAGATGGAACCTACCCCGGCGAAGGCCACGAACAGCAGGTTCACCACCATGGTGTTGGGGAAGACCAGCAGCATGATGCCCAGGCCGCCCAGAATGTAGAAGACCACCAGGATGAGTTTCTTGCCGTACTTGTCAGCGGCGCGGCCCAGGAGAAGGCCACCGATGGCGGACGCGAGGCTGAAGACCAGGAGGAACGTCAGGGACGAGCCGAGGTCGTAGCCGGCCTTCTTCATGATGCTCGGCAGCCAGGTGTTCAGGCCATAGACCAGCACCAGGCCACAGAAGAGCGAGATCCAGAAGAACACGGTGGACCGCAGGTACTTGCGCGAGAACATGGTGGTGATGGTCTTCCACCAGGGATCGGCAACCTGCGCACCCGAAGGGGCAACCGGGACCACGGGCCGGTAGTCCACAATCTGCAGTTTGGCAGCCAAAGCCTTCGCCTCAGGCTTGCGCCCCTTTGACTCCAGGTATTCGAGGGACTCAGGGAGGAACTTCCAGATGATGGGGAGCAGGACCACCGGTGCGGCACCGATGGCGATCACAGCGCGCCATCCACCGACTGGCAGGACAAACAGTGCGGCCAGCGCGGCTGCCACGATGCCCAGCGAGTAGCCGGAGTACATCAGGCCGTAGTTGTAGGAGCGCTTGTTCGGGGCCGAGTACTCAATGGTCAGGGCTGCGGCCACGGGGATGACACCGCCCATGCCCAAGCCGCCAATGAGGCGGAACAGGCCGAACAGTTCGGGCGTCGGAGCCCAGGCGGCGCCCGCTTGGGTGAGGGTGAAGATGACCATGGAAGCCAGGAGCATCTTCTTGCGCCCCACGAGGTCGCTCAGTGTGCCAATGAATAGGGCTCCGATAAGCATGCCGATCAGGGCATATGATCCCAGTCCGCCCAAAGCCAGCGGGCTGAGGTTCCATTCCTTATACTCGGCCAAGGCCGGGAGGACGGCTCCGAGAACGCCAACGTCATAACCTTCGGCGAGGATCGCAAGCCAGCAGCAGAACAACACCAGGCCGGTGGTCTTCTTGGGCACGTTCCAGTTATTGACTGGTGCGGTGGCCATGGCTACTTCACCAAAACCGATGCAGCGGCGGACTCGGGAGTCCAGCGAAGGTGGGTGTTGACCTCTTCAATGTCCGCTTCCTTCAGCAAGGACAGACGGGGACGAACGGCGTCCGTGCGTGAGCTCGGAGGTTTCCGGCGGCCGGCACGGAACTGTGGAATCCACTGGGCGCCCGGCCCCTGGTATTCCTGTTCGGCCGCTGCGTGCAGGGTCCACTGGGGATCATAAAGGTGCGTGCGCCCCAGTGCGATGAGGTCGGCACGGCCCGCGAGGAGGATGGAGTTCACGTCGTCGTAGCTGGAGATGGCGCCGACGGCGATGACAGCCACGCCTGCCGGTGCGGCAACTTCCTGACGGATGCGGTCGGCGAACGGCGTCTGGTAGCTGCGGCCGAAAGCGGGCTTCTCTTCCTTGGCCACCTGTCCGGTGGAAACATCCAAGCCGGCAGCACCGTGCTCAACAAAGGCCGCGGCGATGGCCACAGAATCGTCGGAGGTGTTGCCGCCCTCGATCCAGTCGGTGGCGGAGATGCGCACGGTTACAGGCTTGTCGGCAGGCCAGGCCGCGCGAACGGCGTCGAACACTTCCAACGGGAACCGCAGCCGGTTCTCCAAGCTGCCACCGTATTCGTCGGTCCGCTTGTTGGACACCGGCGAAAGGAAGGAGGAGAGCAGGTAGCCGTGGGCGGCGTGGATCTCCAGGAGATCGAAGCCTGCCTCCTCGGCACGGACCGTTGACGCGACGAACTCCGCCTTGATGGCGTCCATGCCCGCGCGGTCAAGCTCCACGGGGGTCTGGTTCTCAGCGCTGTACGGCAGGGCGGAAGGACCGACGGCGGTCCAGTTGCCGGACTCGAGGGGCTGGTCGATGCCTTCCCACATGAGCTTGGTGGAGCCCTTGCGGCCTGAGTGGCCCAGTTGGGCACCGATCTTGGCGGTGGAACGGCTGTGGACGAAGTCCACGATTTCCTTCCAGCTGTCCCGCTGCTCATCCGTGTACAGGCCACTGCAGCCAGGAGTAATACGTCCGGATTCGGAGACGCAGACCATTTCGGTCATCACCAAGCCGGCACCGCCCAGGGCCTTGGAACCGAGGTGGACCTTGTGGAAGTCGCCCGGAACACCATCCGTGGCGGAGTACATGTCCATGGGGGAAACCACAATCCGGTTCTTCAGCTCCAGCCCGCCGATGCGGAACGGCTGGAACATGGCCGGAGCCACCTCGCTCAGTCCCTGCGACGATGCAAAGTGGCGGTCCACGGCGTCGGCGAACTCAGGATCGCGCAGGCGCAGGTTTTCCTGCGTGATGCGGCGGCTGCGGGTGAGCAGGTTGAACGCGAACTGCGTAGGGTCCTGATCCTTGTACTGACCGATCCGCTCGAACCATTCAAGCGATGCCTGTGCCGCGCGCTGGGTGGAAGCCACCACGGGGCGGCGCTCTGCCTCGTAGGCAGCCAGTGCCGACTCAACGTCAGCGTGCTCGTGCAGGCACGCAGCCAAGGCAAGCGAGTCTTCCATGGCGAGCTTGGTGCCCGAACCGATGGAGAAGTGTGCCGTGTGGGCGGCGTCTCCCAGCAACACCACGTTGTTGTGTCGCCAGCTCTCATTGCGGACGGTGGTGAAGTTGATCCACTTGGAGTTGTTGGTGAGGACCTCAAAGCCGTTCAGCTCTTCTGCGAAGATCTCACGGATCTTGGCGATGGCCTTCTCATCCGAAACGCCCGGAGGGAAGACCTCGTTGGCGGTCTGGTCGAATCCTGCCGCGTGCCACACGTCCTGGTGCATTTCCACGATGAACGTGGAACCCTCGTCCGAGTACGGGTAACCGTGGATCTGCATGACGCCCCACTCAGTTTCCTTCACGAAGAACTTGAAGGCCTCAAACACCTGGTCCGTGCCGAGCCACATGAACTTGTTGGTGCGCGGATCAAGGTCCGGTTTGAAGGAATCGGCGTACGTGGCCCGGATCTGCGAGTTGATGCCGTCAGCTGCAAGCACAAGATCGTAGTTGGCTTCGAGTTCCTCGATGGCCGGGGCGAGGGTACTGAATCGCACGTCCACGTTGAGTTCGATGCAGCGGCGCTGCAGCAGCTCCAGCAGTTCCTTGCGGCTCATGGCGGCGAAGCCCTGACCGCCTACCGTGATCATCTGGTCGCGGAAGTGGATGTCGATATCAGACCAGCGGGCAAAGCGGCGGCTCATGTACTCGGCCACCACGGGATCGGCGTTGCCGATGCCGCCCAGTGTCTCATCGGAAAACACGACGCCGAAGCCAAAGGTGTCGCTGGCAGCGTTGCGTTCCCAGAGAGTGATGTCGTGTGACGGGTCCAGCTGCTTCATGAGTGCTGCGAAGTACAGGCCGCCGGGGCCGCCTCCAACGATTGCAATTTTCATGGGTGTTGCTCCTTCTCAGGCCTGGCTCTGGCCGGCGGGGGTAAGTTGTTCGGTCTGGCTCCCGGTTTTGTCCTGCGAGAGGACCTTGTCGCGGAGCTTGAAGTGCTGGAGTTTGCCGCTGGGATTACGGGGCAGTTCATTGACGAAGCGAACATCCCGCGGGTACTTGTACGGGGCGATGGTCTGCTTCACGAAGTCCTGGATTTCCTTGCGCTTCCCGGCATCGCCAGTGACGCCTTCGCGCAGGACGATGAACGCGCAGACGATGCTGCCGCGCTCCTCATCCGGGATCCCGATGACCGCGTTTTCCACGACGTCCGGGTGCTGATCGATGGCCGTTTCAACCTCGGGCGCACCGATGTTGTAGCCGGAGGAGACGATCATGTTGTCCGAGCGGGCCTGGTAGGTGAAGTACCCGTCGGCGTCCATGGAGAACGTATCGCCGGTGACGTTCCAGCCACGGACCACGTAGTTGGCTTGCCGGGGATCGTCCAGGTAGCGGCAGCCCGTGGGGCCAATGACGGCCAAGCGTCCAATGTTGCCCGGACCGAGTTCGTTGCCGTCGTCGTCCAGGATGGTGGCCCGGAATCCCGGCACCGCGCGGCCGGTTGTTCCGGGGCGGATATCGTCCCCCGCTGCGGAAATGAAGACGTGCAGCATCTCCGTGGCGCCAATCCCGTTGACCAACCGCAAACCCGTTGCCTCATGCACGGCTTCCCAGGTTTCCTTGGAAAGGTGTTCACCCGCAGAGACGGCCATGCGCAGGCCGCGGAGGAGGTCACCGCGCTTTTCCTTGAGGATGGCCCGGTAGGCCGTGGGGGCCGTGAAGAGGATGGTGGCTCCGGCGGCTGACGCGTACTCAGCCAGCTCTACGGGGCCCGCCTTTTCGGTCAGGAGCGAGGACGCGCCGAACCTTAGCGGGAAGACCACCAGTCCCCCAAGCCCAAACGTGAAGGCAAGCGGCGGCGAACCGGCAAAGACGTCGTCGGCTGTTGGCTGCAGGATGTACCGGGCGAAGGTGTCAGCATTGGCGAGGATGTCCCGGTGGAAATGCATGGTCACCTTGGGTACGCCGGTGGTGCCCGACGTCGGACCCAGCAGGGCAACGTCGTCTGCGGCCGTGTCCACAGCCGTGAACTTGCCGCTCTTGTGCCCGCAGCGCGATGCGAGGTCGCCGTCGTCGTCGAATCCGTTGCCTGCTCCGTACGTCAGCACGGTGACGTCATCCCCCGCGGCAATCGCGAGTTCGTCCACGAACCGGTGGTCAGAGATGGCCACGGCCGGCTTGGTGAGCTGGATCAGGGTGGCCACCTCGCTGGATCGCAGCATAGGCATGGTGGTGACCACTACGGCACCGGCCTTCAATACGCCGAGCCAGGCCGCGACAATCCACGGGTTGTTGGGGCCCCGCAGCAGCACTCGGTTGCCGGGCTGTACGCCGAGGTCCTCGGTAAGAACCTGTGCCACCTGATTTGAGCGCGTCTGGAGCTGACCGTAGGTCCAGACGGTGCCATCAGGGGTCCACAATGCGGGACGGTCTGCGCCGAACTGTTCGACAGCGTCGTCGATCAGCACTGCGGCAGCGTTGAGCCGCTCGGGGTAATGGAGTTCGGGAAGGGTGAATTCAAGCGCAGGCCAGGTATCGGCGGGCGGCAGGTGGTGGCGGGTGAACGTGTCCACGTGGGCCGATGGCGTCATGCTCATGGCCGTTCCTTTCAGTGGTGCGTCGTTGAAGCTGATGAATGGTGGTTTCAGGCGCCGGCCCGGATCATGCCCTCCTGGGCGACCGTAGCGAGCAGCCTGCCTTGGCGATCGAAGAAGCGGCCCATGGCGAGGCCCCTGTTGCTTTGACCGGAAATGGCGTCCTGGGCGTAGAGCACCCAGTCGTCCGCGCGACCATCCCGGTGGAACCACATGGAGTGGTCCAGGCTGGCGGTGGCGAGCCCGGGGCTGGACCAGTTGAGTCCGTTGACGCGGAGGAGCGGCTCCAGGATGGTGTAGTCGCAAACGTAGGCAAGGGCGGTGCGGTGAAGGTTGGCGTCATCGGGCAGGGCTTCGAAGGCCTTGACCCAGATGGCCTGCTGCGGCACCGCGCCACCTTCGAGTTCGATATATACCGGACCAGGAATATGGCGCATGTCGAAGCTGCGGCCCGCGGACCAGTAGTCCGCTGCTTTGCCGTCCACGCCGTCCAGCGCTTCCGCCGCGGTCCGCAGCGAGTCAGGCTCGACGGCGGCAGGAGACTCAGCCTGGAAGTCCGGGCCGTCTTCGGGGACCTGAAAGGAACCCATCGCGGCATAGACAGGCTTGCCGTTCTGGAAGCCCCGGACGGTGCGGGTGGAGTAACCGCGACCGTCCCGCAGGCGCTCCACTTCGTAGCGGACACTGGAACCGATATCCACGGGGCGCATGAAGTAGCTATGCATCGAGTGCAGACTCCTGTCAGCATCAACGGACCGCATCATTGCGGCCGCAGCCTGTGCCACCATGTCCCCACCATAGGCTTTTGGCCACGGCACGTACTGGGTGGTTGCTTCATAGGCTTCGTCGAAGACCTCTGCCGTTGTGGGCGTGAGGTCAACTGCCTTGAGGAACGTCTCGGACGTCAGGGTTCCAGTGATCATGGCTTAGACCCGGCGGTAGTCGGCGAGGGTTTCGTCAGCCACGTCTTCGAGGTTCACCACGAGGTTCTCCGGCGTGCGTGCGGTGAGCCAGACGAGTTCATCCGTGATGGACATGTTGGCTTCAACATGGGGCATGAACGGCGGCACGAAAACCCAGTCGCCAGCCTTCATGTCGATGAACTCCGAGTAGTTCTCGCCGAAATAGATCCGGCCGTGGCCGCGGAGCACGTACCCGCCGGTCTCAGCTTCACCGTGGTGGTGCGGGAGGGAACGGTAACCAGGGGTGTTGGATACCTGGCCGAACCAGATCTTGGTGGCCGGCGTGTGCTGGATGCTGACGCCGGAGACGCGGATGCAGTCTCCCGACTGGGCAGTATTGGTGTCTTCGGCGCCGGCGCGGGTGACCACCGGAACAACCTTTCCGTCAGCTTGGGCGTAGATGGAGTTATCGCCTTCGAGGCGGTATTCGGTGGTGGTCTGGCTCATGGGTCTCTCCTTCGTGTGGGGTGACGCTTGTGTGGGGTGACGCTTGTGTGGGGTGGGACTTAGACGGTGGCGGCGACGGGCGCGTGGATCCGGAACTGGTTTTCCAACCGGCCGATCCCGTCGATTTCGGTGGTGAGGACGTCGCCGTCCTTGAGGAAGCGCGGCGGGGTCATTCCCATGCCCACTCCCCCAGGAGTTCCGGTGAGGACGAGGTCGCCGGGGCGAAGGGTGGTGAACTGCGAGATGTAGGACAGCAGCCGTGCCGGGCCGAACACCAGAGTGCTGGTGTTTCCCTCCTGTACCAGCTCACCGTTGACGTAGCCGCGGACGTCGAAGCTTTTGCCTGCCTCATCGGCCGTCAGCATGACCGGACCAACAGGGGTGGTGCCGTCCCAGGCCTTGCCCTGGAACCACTGAAGCGTCCGGTTCTGCCAATCACGCATGGAAACGTCGTTGGCCACGGTGTACCCGGCAATGGCCTCACGGGCTTGTTCTTCGTCAGCGCGGAACAGTTCAGAACCGACGACGACGGCCAGCTCGGCTTCCCAGTCCACACGTCCGCTGCCGTGGACTTCCACGGCGTCGGCGGCACCAACCAGCGTGTCTGCGTATTTGGCGAACAGGGTGGGGAACTCAGGAAGTTCGCGGCCCATTTCCTGGATGTGGTCGCCGTAGTTCAGGCCGCAGCAAATGACTTTGCCCGCGCGGGGCAGGAGCGGCGCGAGGTCTGCGTCAGCTGCAGCGATGACAGTCTGATCCTTGGATGCGGCAGCCCCCTCCACCACAGCACGCCAATCCGCCTGCGCCAGGAGTTCCCCCACGTCAGTGGCGGGCAGCGCGAGGTAGGAGTCGGCGCCCGTGGCGAGTGCCGCCGTCGTACTTCCGCTGGCCGTACGCAAGGTGGCTAGTTTCATTGCGGGTTCCCTTCGAGATTTTGTGATGTGTCGACTTTTTTACGATCGTCACATATGCTCAACGTAGCACGGCGGAAATGATCTGCACAGAGGCTTTCCAAAAGTTTTTGCAGTTGCCACAACGAGGAGGAACAGCATGAGCCACACAACGATCAACCCGGAATCGCTGCCCAAGCCATCGGGTTTCGCGCACGGAATCCTGGCCGGCAACACCGTTTTCCTGGGCGGGCAGACGGCCCTGGATAAGAACATGAACATCGTTCCCGGCGGCATCGTGGAGCAGTTCACCCAGGCGTTCACCAACGTTTTGACGACGTTGCGCGAAGCCGGCGGGCAGCCGGAAGACCTGGTCAACGTGACCATCTACCTCACGGACGTGGACGACTACATGGCGAACGGCCGTGAGATTGGGCGCATTTGGCGCGACATGGCCGGCTCGCAGTACCCCGCCATGGCTGGCATCGGCGTCACGCGCCTCTGGCAGAAAGAGGCCCTGATCGAAATCCAGGGCATCGCGGTGATCCCGGAGCGCTAAACCTCTGGCCGATACAGGCGCATGTGGTGAACCATGTCCCTATGGGAACCGTCACCGAATATTTGGAGAACGTCAGCGAGGCCAACCGCGGGATCCTTGAGCGGATTGTGGGGATCGCCCGCGAACTCGCGCCCGATGCCGAAGAAGGCGTCAGCTACGGCATGCCCGCGCTGCTGGTTGATGGCAAGGGCTTCCTGAGCGTGCTCGAAACGAAGAAACACTTGGCCCTTTACCCGTTCAGCGGGCAGATCCTGCCGGAAATGTCGGAGGAGCTTGGCGGTTATTCGTGGTCACCCGGGACGCTGCGGTTTTCTGCGGACAACCCCGTGCCGGATTCCATGGTGCGCCGGATCCTGGAGACGCGGTTGGCGGCGATCCGGAGCTAGTCAGTGCTTGGCCGAGACGTCCTGCGAGATCGCGTTGGCCGTGGCCACTACTTCGGCTCGGACTGAATCCAGATAGGCGTCCGGATCCGGCTGCGCTGCGACCGCTTGGGCCTGCAGTGACACGTTGATGGCCGCGACGTTGTCGCCGTTGTTGTGGTTCCACACCGGGGCTGCGATGGACATGAGGCCGATTTCCAGCTCCTGGTCCAGCAAGCACCAGCCTTGCGCACGGACATGCTCGACGGCGGCCCTCAAGTCGGGAACGCTGGCGACGGTTCGCGGCGTGAGCGGAGTGAGTTCCGCCGTCGTGAGGTAAGCCTCAAGCTGGGCCTGCGGCAGTCCGGCGAGCAGGACGCGACCCATGGACGTGGCGTACGCGGGGAACCGGGTACCGACGGTGATGCCGACGTTCATGATCCGGCGCGTGGCAACGCGGGCCACATAGAAGATATCCGGGCCGTCGAGGACTGCGGCGGAGGTGGACTCCCCCAGCTTCAAGCTGAGCTGCTCCAGGTGCGGCTGGGCCAACTGAGGCAACGACAGCGCCGAGAGGTATGAGTAGCCGAGCTGCAGCACCTTGGCCGTGAGCGCGAACGTTTTGCCGTCGGTGCGGACGTAGCCGAGCTCAACCAACGTGTGCAGGAACCGCCGGGCCGTGGCTCGCGTCAGGTCCGTGCGGGCAGCCACTTCGCTGAGAGTCATGAGCGGATTGTTCGCGTCGAACGCCCGGATCACGGCGAGCCCGCGGGCCAGCGACTGGACGTACTGGTCGCTGGCCTGCGGGGTAACTGCGGAGTCGCTCATGGTTACCAATCCTAGAGTGCGTTGCGGGGCCTACTCTGCGCCCCGAACTCGCGAAATACCGCGCAAAGCGGGCCACACAACACAAGGGCTCGAACTTGCGGGGCCCGCTCTGCGCCCTAATCTCGCGAAATACCACGCAGAGCGGGCCTCACAACACAAGGGTCCAACGTTGCGGGGCCTACTCTGCGCCCCGAACTCGCGAAAAACCACGCAGAGCGGGCCACACAACACAAGGGTCCAACGTTGCGGGGCCTACTCTGCCTTGGCCTTCAGGGGCAGCGGCACGAGCTCCTGGATTTCCTCGAAGGTGCAGCCGAAGGTCTCGCGGACCGTGACGCCGTCGGGTCCGGTGAGGAACACGGCTTTGTCCGTGTACACGCGGGTGACGCAGCCGACGCCGGTGACCGGGTAGGTGCACTGCTCCACGAGCTTGGACACGCCCTCGCGGGTCAGCAAGGTCATCATCACAAAAACGTCCTTGGCGCCGGTGGCCAGGTCCATTGCGCCACCGACGGCGGGGATGGCCCCCGGGGCTCCGGTGTGCCAGTTGGCTAGATCGCCGTTGGCGGAAACCTGGAACGCGCCGAGAACGCAGATATCCAGGTGCCCGCCACGCATGATGGCGAACGAGTCGGCATGGTGGAAGTACGCGGCTCCGGGCAGCTCGGTGACGGGAATCTTGCCGGCGTTGATCAAGTCTTCATCGATCTCATCACCTTCGGCCTCCGGGCCCATACCGAGCATCCCGTTCTCCGTGTGGAGCGTGATGTTCTGTTCCTCGGTGAGGTAATTGGACACGAGAGTGGGCTGGCCGATGCCCAGGTTCACGAACGAACCGGGGGCGATGTCGCGGGCCACCAACTGGGCGAGCTCGTCGCGGCCCAACGGCTTTTCCGAGGTCTGGATGCTGGTTTGGGTGCTCATAATCAGGCCACCTTCTCTGCGCTGGAACCGCTGACGCGGACCACGCTGTTGACGTAGATACCGGGTGTCACCACGTTCTCCGGATCCAACGAACCGGTAGGCACGATCTCCGATACCTGCACAATGGTGTGTTTGGCAGCAGCGGCCATGATGGGGCCGAAGTTCCGGGCGGTCTTGCGGTACACAAGGTTGCCCTTGCCGTCAGCCTTGAGTGCCTTGATGAGCGCGACGTCGGCGTGGATTGGCGTTTCGAAGACCTGCCACTTCCCGTCCAAGAACCTGCTCTCCTTGCCCTCAGCCAACGTGGTGCCGTAGCTGGTGGGAGTGAAGAAGCCGCCGATTCCGGCACCGGCGGCACGGATGCGCTCAGCCAGGTTGCCCTGCGGAACCAGTTCCAGCTCAATCTCGCCAGCGTGGTACTTGGCGTCGAAGTGCCAGGAATCGGACTGCCTCGGGAAGGAACAGATCATCTTGCGGACCCGGCCTTCCTTGATCAGCAGCGCCAGGCCCTGGTCGCCTTGGCCGGCGTTGTTGTTGACCACGGTCAGGTCCTTCGCGCCGCAATCCAAGAGGGCGTCGATCAGCTCGAACGGCTGGCCGGCGTTGCCGAAGCCTCCGATCATCACGGTGGACCCATCCTTGATGCTGGCGACAGCCTCGCCCACAGTGTCAATGAAATTCAGCATGACTCTTACCCCTTCTATGCCGACGCGCCGGCAGTGACGTTTTCGAGCACCACGGCCAGGCCTTGGCCCACGCCGATGCAGATCGCTGCCACGCCCCAGCGCTGGCCGGAGGCCTGCAAGGATCGAGCCAGCGTTCCCAGGATGCGGGTACCGGAGGCACCCAGCGGGTGTCCCATCGCGATTGCACCACCGTGCTGGTTCACGATTGCGGGGTCAATGCCCCACGCGTCAACGCACGCCAGTGATTGCGCGGCGAACGCCTCGTTAAGTTCGACGGCGCCAACCTGGTCCCAGCCGATCCCCGCCTTCGCGAGGGCCTTGTTCGCGGCCTCCACCGGGGCGAAGCCGAAGAACTGGGGATCGTTGCCGTGCGCACCGCGACCGGCGATGCGGGCGAGGGGCTCCAGGCCGAGTATGGAAGACGCGGCTTCGGAGCCGATCCACGCAGCCGAAGCACCATCAGACAAAGGCGAGGCGTTTCCGGCGGTGACCGTGCCGCCGTCGGGCCCGTCCGACTCAGGGCGGAAGACGGTCTTCAGGCCAGCCAGCTTCTCAGCCGAAGAACCGGCACGGATGCCTTCGTCCCGGACAAGGTCGGTGCCCGGAACCTGCGAGACCAGGTTGTCGTAGAAGCCTTCATTCCACGCAGCATCCGCCAAATTGTGCGAATCAGCAGCGAACTGGTCCTGGCGTTCACGGGTGATCCCGTACTTCTCGCGGAGCCGCTCGGTGGCCTCGCCCAAGGAGATGGTCCAGTCCTTGTTCATGGCCGGGTTCACCAAACGCCAGCCCAGCGTGGTGGACGCCAAGGTCATGTCACCGGCCGGGTAGGGCTTGGACGTCTTGGGCAGCACCCACGGCGCGCGGGACATGGATTCGGCGCCGCCCACCAGCATCAACTCAGCGTCGCCGGCGTTGATCTGGCGCGAAGCGATGATCGCCGCGTCCAAGGAGGACCCGCAGAGCCGGTTGACCGAGGTTCCCGGAATGGAGACCGGCAGGCCAGCGAGCAGGGTGGCCATACGGGCAACGTTGCGGTTTTCTTCGCCGGCGCCGTTGGCGTTACCGAACACCACCTCGTCGATCCGCTCAACGTCGAGCCCAGGGGCCCGCTTGACGGACTCACGGACCACGTGGGCGGCAAGGTCATCGGGACGGACTGCGGCAAGTCCGGAGCCGAACTTGCCAAAGGGCGTGCGCACGGCGTCGTACACGAAAGCCTGATTCATGGGTTTCTCTTTCTCTTGCCCAACTGGCTGGCAGTAGAGGTTGTTTATGAGGGCTCAGAACAACCACGATTGCGAGCTAGTTGGGGGAACTCAGTTGGGTTCGGCCGCGTCGATCTCGGCGAATACTTTTTGGGCCGTCTTGAAGGCCGAGTTGGCCGACGGCACACTGCAATAAATGGCGGTCTGCAGCAGGATTTCCTTGATTTCGTCCCTGCTTAGGCCGTTGTTGAGGGCCGCCCGGACATGCATGGCCAGCTCCTCCCAGTGACCATGTGCCACCAGCGCCGTGAGGGTGACGGCGGAACGCATTTGCCGGCTCAGGCCAGGCCGCGTCCAGATGCCACCCCAGGCGATCCTGGTGATCATGTCCTGGTAGTCCTCGGTAAAGGAATCCTTGTTGGCGTTCGCCCGGTCCACGTGCGCGTCGCCGAGCACTTCGCGGCGAACCACCATGCCGGCGTCGTAAATGTCCTGTGCGGTGGCATCAGACTGAACGGCGCCATTCCGTACAGCGCCGTTGTGTTCAGAAGAGGTCATCGTCCGTTCTCCTTCATAAAGGTGCGCATCAGTTCAGCCACGGCGGCTGGTGCTTCCGCGGGCGCCAGGTGCGCGACGCCGTCGAGCGTTTCCACCTGCGCGAGTCCTCCACCGGCTCGGATGCCTTCGGCCGTTTCTTCGGCGAGCGACGGCGGCGCTACTGAATCCTCGACGCCGGCAATCACCTGTGTAGGGACAGTGATGCTGCCGAGCTGCTCGCGGACATCGAAAGCGGCGAGGGCTTCGCAGCAGAACGAGTAGCCAAAGCGGTCGGCGTCGCGGAGCGCGTGCAGGAGGCGGCTGCTGATCTCGGGCTGGCGGTCCATGAATCCCGGCCCGAACCAGCGTTCAGCGGAGCCTTGGATCATCACCGGCGTGCCCAGCTGACGAACCGTCTCGGCGCGCTCCAGCCAGCCTTCGGGGGTGCCGAGCTTGGCGCCGCTGCACTGCACGGACAGGCTGCGGAGGCGGTCGCCGTGCTTGATGCCGAGCTGCAGGCCGGTGGCCCCGCCCAGCGAGACGCCAGCGTAGTGGAAGTTCGCGCCAGGACTCACCGAGTCGACAAGATCGACGACGGCGTCAGCCAGTTCCGCAATATCGAAACCTTCGGTGGTGGTGGGCGAGATGCCGTGACCGGGGAGGTCCCAACCGATGACGTCGTACTCATCGCCGAGGAGGGCCGCGGTTTCAGTCCACAGCACAGTGGACGTGCCCAGCGACGGGCCCACTACCAAGAGCGGCTTGGCTCCGAGTTCGCGCTGCGGGGACAGCAGCACGGCCTTGACTGTTGGCTTAGCCACGAGTGGCTCCCTTCGTTGAGATTCCCGTGTTTGTTGCTGGCGCCGTGAAGTCGGGGTAGGCGTCCAGGATGCGGCGGCTGATCTCCGATGCCTCACCGAGGTAGCTCGCGGGGTCCAGGAGCTCTTCAAGCGTGGCGTCGGAGACCTTGTCCGCGGGCACGGCTTCGCGCAGAAGCTTGGTATAGATCCGCGACTGCTCGGCGGCGGGTGCTTTCAGGGTTTCGTCGACGACGGCCTGCAGCTTCTGCTTTCCGGCCTCACCGAGGAGAGGCGCGACGGCGGCAGCCACACCTTCGCTGAGCAGCAGCGGCCCGGAGAGCTCCAGGTTCCTGCGCATCGCCTCGGGGAAGACACGGAGGCCTTCGGTGAGTTCGCGGAGGTGTCCGGCTGCGCCCAGGGCCAACGAGAGCAGCCGACGCAGAGCCGGCCATTCGCTGTGCCAGGCACCATCGGGGCGCTCGTCGTTGAATGTTGCTGCGGCAAGGTGCAGTTGCGCGGCAAGAGCGGGAGCCTGCAACGCCGCACTGCGGATGAGCACGGACAGCACGGGGTTCTGCTTCTGGGGCATGGCCGAGGAAACACCGCGTCCGGCAGCCAGCGGTTCGCCCAGTTCGCCGACTTCCGGGCGGCTCAGGAACAGCAGGTCTGCAGCGATCTTGCCGAAGGAGTCGATCAGGGCGGCGAGCCCGTCGCCGAGGGCCGTGACCGCGAGGCGGTTGGTGTGCCACGGCGCTGTAACAGGTGCGAGGCCCAGTTCGGCAGCCAAGGAATCCGCAAGGGTGAACGGCGTGGAGTCCGAGCCCGCGGTGAGCTTCGTGCCTGAGGCCAACGTCCCGCCGGCCCCGCCGAACTGGACCGGCAATTCAAGGGATTCCAAGCGGGCAGCCGCAGCCGCCACGCCGTGGAACCACTGCGCAGCCTTGAGCCCGAACGTGTACGGAAGCGCGTGCTGTGTCAGGCTCCTGCCCACGCACAGCGTGTCCGCATGCTGCTCCGCCAAGGTGGCGAGCGCCGTCGTCGTGCCCTTGACGTCAACCAGGAGCGCGGAAACGGTGCGGCTGGCCAGCAGCATCAGGGCGGAGTCGAGGACGTCCTGGCTGGTCAGCGACGTGTGGACAGCTTTGCCGGCACCGATTCCCGAGGTGTCCAACTCCTTGACGCGAGCACGCAGGTCTCCGAGCAAAGGAATCACCGGGTTGGCGCCACCCTGGGCGCGTTCCGCTACCGAAGCTACGTCGTAGGAGTCACCATGGGCGGCTTCGGCCACCACAGCGGCGGATCCGGCAGGGACAAGCCCCGCACCCTCAAGGACGGCAGCCCAGGAGGCTTCGACACCGAGGATCGCCGCGATCACGGCACGGTCGCCCGTCAGCGCCGCCACAGCGGACGACGCCGAGACGGGGCTGAGGAGGCCGAAGTCGCCGTCGGTCATGCCTGGTTTTCCCCTTCAGAATGGTCCGCATTGACGCTGGTTTCCAGCGAGCCGTCCTGCTGGAAGTCCAGGAACACGGTCTCGTCGCCACCCTGCAGGCGGATGTCCCAGGTGAGGCCACCATCGGCGTCGCGGCGGGCGATCAGCGTCTTGCGGCGCTCCGGGTCGAGGGAGCTCAGCAGAGGGTCATTGGCCAGCGCTTCCTCGTTTTCGGGAAGGTACACGCGGGTGAAGAGACGGTTCATGAGGCCGCGGGCGAAGACCGCCACGGAGATGAACGCTGCCGCGCCGGGAGCCGTGGGGCCGGGGTTGACCGTGGTGAAGGTGTACACGCCCGAGTTGCCCACGGAGCCGCGGCCCCAGCCGGTGAACGTGTAGCCATCGCGGACCAGGGAGCCGGTGCGCTGGACGATCTTGCCCTCGGAGTCCGGCTGCCAGATTTCCAGGATGGCATCCGGGATAGCGTTCCCCGCGCCGTCGTACACGGTGCCTTGGAGGCGGATGCTGCCGGGGCTGCCCGGAGCCAGGAGTTCGTTGTCCTTGTTAAAGGGAAGGGCGTAGCCGTAGAAGGGGCCAACGGTCTGACCCGGTGTGGGTGCCAGCTTGCTCATGCGCTTACTCCTCGTCCCCGGCGTCGCCGTATGCTTCGTTTTCGGTCCAGGTGCGCTTGGAACCGGTCAGGATGATGTCCCACTTGTAACCGAGCGCCCACTCCGGGCTCGTCAGCTCGTGATCGTACTGTGCCACGAGGCGGTCACGCGCGTCCTGGTCCACGATCGACTGGTAGATGGGGTCCAGCGGGAAGAGCTGGTCGCCCGGGAAGTACATCTGGGTGACGATGCGCTGGGTGAACTCCGAGCCGAACATGGAGAAGTGGATGTGCGCCGGACGCCAGGCGTTCAGGTGGTTCTTCCACGGGTACGCGCCGGGCTTGATGGTGGTGAAGCTGTACGAGCCGTCCGCACCGGTGATACAGCGGCCAACGCCCGTGAAGTTCGGATCCAGCGGCGCGGGGTGCTGATCGCGTTTGTGGATGTAGCGGCCGGATGCGTTGGCCTGCCAGATCTCCACGAGCTGACCCGCAACGGGCCTGCCGTCACCATCAAGCACGCGGCCGGCAACAATAATCCGCTCGCCCTGGGGCTCACCGTTGTGCTGGATGGTCAGGTCCGATTCCAGTGCGTGCACGTCCTGGTGGCCGAAGGCGGGCGAGTAAAGCTCGATTGTCTCCGGGTCCGCGTGGTGCAGGCTCTTGGTGGGGTGGCGCAGGATGCTGCTCCGGTATGGCGAGTAGTCCAGGCGCGGCATGGTCTCCGGAGCGCGCCCGTTCTTCAGTGCCTCGGCGTAGCGATCGCCCATGGCTTTGATCTCAGCACTGAGATCTGCCTGGGTTTCCACCTTCTTGGACTCGTGTGCGGCGTGTGGCTCAGCGGGCGGCACGAGTTCCTCTGATTCGAGCGCCTGTGCTGTCTGTTCCTGTGGCACGGCCGGCTCCTTTCGGTTGACGGGTTCTTCTGGTTTATGGGCAGCGGGCCTACACCCGGTGAAGCGAGTCGTATTGGACGGCGTGACGTACCGGAGCGTTTGGCGCCCCGTAGCCGTCATAGTTGCCGCGGCGCTCCACCATTTCGAAGAACACACTGCCCACAGTGGCTGTGTAGAAGTGGAGGAATTCGCCGTTGGCGTCCCGGTCATACAGGAGGTTGAGCTCCTTGAGGGTGGCCAGGAAGCCGGGTTCGAGATCGAACCGGGCATCCAGGTCCTCGTAATAATTGGCCGGAATCTGCAGGAACTCGAGGCCGCGATCGCGGGCGGACCGGGCCGTGGCCACGAGGTCGTCCACGGCGAACGCGATGTGTTCCTGGTACGTTTTGCGTGCTGTTTCCTGGGCTTGCTGGGCGGGCGCCAGGTTCAGGACCAGCCTGACCGCGCCAGTGCTGGTTTCCATAACCTGCGAGCGCACCAAGCCGCTGGGGCTCGGGACTTCCGCAAATGGCTGCGGTTCCAGGGCCAGGGCACTGGTGTAGAAGAGGACGGCTTCATCGAAGTGCTGCCACGGCTGGGCCAGGTTCACGTGGTCAATCACAGCGTTCTGCGCACTGGACGCGTGGTCCAGGCCCTCGCCGAACTCGTGTGTCCACGCGGCGGTGCCGTCCGGGCTTCCCTGGCACAGGAAGATCTCCGTGGAGTCCGGGGCGGAGATGCCTTGGAAGACTTCCTCGTCGGCCTGGACCTTGCGGGCAACCACGGGCGCCTTGAGTTGCTGGGCACGAGCGGAGGCAATCACTGGAGAATCGACGTCGAACCCCAAAGCGGCGATAGCCGGTTCCGAGTGCGAGGCCGCCTGTTCGTTGATGATGACGCGCGCCTGGCCCATGGTCCAGAGCTGGACGTCCTTGGTGCGGTGGCGGCCTTCGAACTCGAAGCCGAGCTGGCCCAGGAGCTTCTCAAGCTGCGCGGTGTCGTCGGCCTTGACCTCGGCGAAGTTGAAACCAGCGGGCTCGTTCACCTTGGGCAGCGTGGCAAGTTCCATGGGATAACGACGGCGGGACGCACCGCGATTGCCGGCCGCGGTCCCAGTTCCGGTTTCCGCAGCGCTGCTGGCGAGCCACTTGGCGCTCTGCTCCTCCAGCCAAATGAGCGACCGCATGGCGTCCACGGCGGTGCGCTCGGTGTCCGACTGACGGAAGACGTCGTTGAAAACCTCAAGCGATACCGGACCCGTGTACCCGGCGCGGACAACGTGTCCCATGAACTTGGCGAGTTCGAACTGTCCCTCACCCGGGAAAACCCGGTAGTGGCGGCTCCAGGACAGCACGTCCATGGAGAGTTTGGGGGCGTCGGCAACCTGGACGAAGAAGATTTTCTCCGCGTTGATCTGCTCGATCGGCGCGGTGTCCCAGTCGCGGGACAGGATGTGGAAGGAGTCCAGGCAAGTTCCGAGGTTGGGGTGGTCCACCATCTCAACCAAGCGGTAGGCGTGCTCGTAGTCGTTGACGTATTTGCCCCACGCCAGGGCTTCGTAGGCAACCTTGACGCCGTGCGCCCCGGCCAACTCTGCCAATTCTGCGAGCTGCTCGGCCCTGAGATCGTCGTCGTCGATGGTGGCTGTCGCCACGTTGGAGCAGACCAGGATGGTGTCCATGCCCAGGCGTGACATGAGCTTGAACTTGGCCTCGGCCCGCTTGAGGTTGGCCTTGAGCAGCTCCGGGGTAACGCCGTCGAAATCCCGGAAAGGCTGGTAGAGGTCCAGGCCCAGACCGAGGTCGGCGGCCATTTTCCGGACTTCTTCCGGGCTGTGCGGGGACGTGACGAGGTCCTGCTCAAAGATCTCGATGCCATCGAAGCCCGCAATGGCGCAGGCCTGCATCTTTTCCTTCAGCGTGCCGGACAGGCAGACAGTGGCGATACCGGTGCGCATCAGTGGCCTGCCTTCGTCAGCTCGGGGGCCGCCGCCGCGTCTTCCACTGCGATGAGTTCCAGGAAGTGTGCCCGCATCCGCTCCCGGTCGGCTTGACGTCCTGTAATGAGCTGGAAAGCGTCGGCTGCCTGACCCACCGCCATCCTGCCGCCGTCGAGGACGTCGCAGCCCTTGGCACGCGCTTCGCGGACCAGTTGCGTTTCGATGGGGCGGTAGACGATGTCAGCCACCCAGTGGCGTGGCTCCAGGAGTTCGATGTCCAGGGGCAGTCCCGGGTGGGCGGCCATGCCGATCGGGGTGCAGTGCACCAGGCCGTCGGCAAGCGGCATGATCTGCCCGAGTTCGTCAGTGCTGCGCGGCGTGACCGTGGCTTCGGGGAAGAGTGCGCCCAACTCGGAAGCGCGTTCCGCAGCGCGGGCAGGGTCCATGTCCACCAGGTCCAGCGTGCTGACGCCGGCGGTGAGGAGCGCGTAAGCAACGGCCGAGCCGGCACCGCCCGCGCCGAGCTGGACCACACGGTTCAGCTTGGCGTTCGGGAGTCCGTCGGCGAGCGCCGAACCGAAGCCCGAGAAGTCTGTGTTGTGGCCGATAAACCGACCATCCCGAATCAGGACCGTATTCACGGCACCCAGGCGCGCAGCGTCGTCGGAAATTTCATCAAGGTGCTCAAGCACCAACTGCTTGCAGGGGTGCGTGATGTTCAGGCCATTGAAGCCCATGCGGTGGGCTGCGGTGAGGAGATCCCCGACGGCGGCGGCCGGCAGTGCCAGTTCCAGCAGGTCAATGGGGCGGTACAGCAAGCGAAGGCCCTGCACATCGGCTTCGCGTTCGTGCATGGGCGGCGTGAGCGAGGGCATGACGCCTTCACCTATGAGGCCCACCAGAACGGATTCGGCTCGGTTGCTCATCCTAAAGCTCCTTTGACTTCAGCACCGCGGGCTTTTTGGCGCTTTCCGGGGCGCCGCTTGCCGGGGTGTTATTTAGATTACTACAAGTGTTCATATTCCGCACGCTTGTTCTTATCGCGAACATTTACTGAGCGCCGAAGTTTTTGTGAGGTCGCGTTGCGGGGCCTGCTCTGCGCGGCATTCCGGGAATCCGGAGCGCAAAGCGAGCCTCACAACGAGGACCCTCGCGTTGCGGGGCCTGCTCTGCGCGGTATTCCGGGAATCCGGGGCGCAAAGCGGGCCTCACAACGAGCGGGCGTGCATCGCGGGACTCAGCGCTGGGGCAGCCTGGCCGCGAGTTCAGCCGCGGCCTCCTGCAGCGTGGGGACGTGCGCAATGAGTTCCTCCATGGTGAGGCGGAACACCGGCACGGCCGTGGCCAGGGACGCAAAAGCATGACCCTGCGAGTTGAGGACCGGCACAGCGACGGCCCGCATGCCCACCTCATTCTCTTCATCCATGACGGCATATCCCTGCCGGCGCACCTGCTCGATTTCTTCGCGGAACTTGTCGCGATCGGTAATGGAGTGCTGGGTCAATGGATCCAGGGGCAGCTCCTCCAGGAGGCGCTTCCGCTCGATCTCTTCCTCAAACGCCACGATCGCCTTGCCAACCGAGGTGGTGTGCAGCGCGCCCAGATGCCCGGGGTCGCTGGTGACACGGAAGGTCTTGGGTCCATCCACCTTGTTGACCGTGAGGTGATGATTGCCATCACGGACGGACAGGATGGTTGCCTCATGGGTTCGCTCCGTGACGCGCTGGAGGACAGGCAGGGCCGTCGCGGCGAAGCCGTGGTGATTGGAGACCCGCTGGCCGAGCTGGAACACGCGCAAGCCCAGGTGGTAGCGGCGCCCATCAGGCTCATAGTCCACGAATCCGTCACGCGTCAGGGAGCCCAGCAGGCGATAGGTGGTGCTGAACGGCAGGCTGGCACTCCGGGCCAGATCAGCCGCACTTGCACCGCGCGGTTCATTGCCCAGAAGTACCAGCAGGCTTAGGGCTTTGCCGACCATGTCGGTCTTTGTGTCCTCTTTCACACTCATAACTCGATGCTCTCACATGGTGAGAGCTATTTCTAGATGGTGGTGACATCTCTTGACAAGTGACCCCACTCACAGCCAGTATTGCTGTATTGCACAAGTAGCTCTCACCATGTGGTTACTTTCGGGATGATCCGGCCGCACCTCGCTCTGGTCTTCCCTTTGAAGCTAGATCCGCGACATCGTCGTCACAGAAGGAACCCCCCATGAGCCAAACAATGCCGTCAGCGACGCCAGGCACTGAAACAACCACCGGAACTCCCAAGAAAGCAGCGCTTGCCAGCTTCCTTGGCAGCGCCGTGGAGTACTACGACTTCTTCATCTTCGGCTCGGCAGCGGCCCTGATTTTTCCGCATGTGTTCTTCCCGGACGCAGACGCCAACGCAGCCATCATGTCCTTCGCGACGTTCGGCTTCGCCTACGTCGCCCGCCCAGTGGGCGCCGTCATTCTGGGCCACTTCGGTGACCGGATCGGGCGGCAAAAGGTCCTCATGTTCACCCTGGTCCTGATGGGTGCCGCCACCTTCGTGATCGGCTGCCTCCCGGACTTCAAGACCATCGGCTGGTGGGCGCCCGTCCTGCTGGTCCTGGCCCGCCTGTGCCAGGGCCTCTCAGCCGCCGGCGAGCAGGCCGGCGCCTCCTCCATGACGTTGGAGCACGCCCCGGACAACCGCCGGTCCTTCTTCACCTCGTGGACCCTGACCGGTACCCAGGGTGGCCAGATTCTCGCAGCCCTCGTCTTCATTCCCGTGGTGGCACTGCCCGATGAGATTAAGTACGGCATCGGCTGGCGCATCCCGTTCTGGCTCAGCGCAGTGGTTGTCATGGTGGCCTACTTCATTCGCCGCACCCTGCACGAGCCGCCGGCATTCGCCGAGGCCAAGAAGAACAACCAGATCTCCAAGCTTCCCGTTGCCGACCTCCTGCGATTGCACTGGCGCGATGTTCTCCGCGTGGTCTGCTGCGCCTTCATTGCCGCAGTGAGCACCGTTTTTGGAACCCTGGCGATCAAGTACGCCCAGGACGTTGCCCACGTGAACAGCACCATCACACTGTGGCTGGTGGTCGCGGCCAACGTCGTGGCCCTCGGAACCCAGCCCTTGTTCGGCATGCTTGCGGACAAGATCGGCCGGAAGCCCGTCTTCATCTACGGAGCAATCGCCAGCGCCATCATGACACCGGTGTTCCTGCTGACGCTCGAGTCGGGCAATGTGCCGTTGATGTTCCTGGTTTCCATCGTGTTCTTCTCCTTCGGATACGCTGCCGCCAACGCCGTGTGGCCGTCCTTCTACGGTGAAATGTTCAGCACCAAGGTCCGCTTCTCCGGACTGGCCATCGGCACGCAGCTCGGCTTCCTCATGGCAGGCTTCGCCCCCGCAATCGTGACCGCACTGGGCGGCACCAAGCCGGGCGGATGGGTCCAGATTTCCATCTTCACCGCCGTGATCTGCGTGATCGCAGCTGTCTCAGCCATTACCGCCCGCGAATCCGCCAAGGTTCCCACCGCGGAGCTCGGCCTCCACAAGCACGCGCAGCACGCCTAAGTCCTGCACGCTCCTTCCCGGTTAGTCGGGGTCCGGAGCGGCGAAAGCCCGGAATGCCACCTGACATTCCGGGCTTTTCGCTGTGCCGGACACACCCCGGGCCGAGGCAACCGGGAGGGAACGCGTAGCGCGCTACCCCGTGGAGCTACCGCGGGTTCAGCATCACCGGCTTGAACTTGCCGGCACCCGTTCCGGAGTACATGAGCAGGGTCCCATCACCGGCCACCCCGACGACGGACGGGTCGCCAGTGCCCGTGAAGCCGTCCCCCAAGGCTGCAACGCTGGAGAACATGTTCCACCCGGAACCCAGGTAGGAACGGGCCAGGAACCCGCCGTTGCCGTTGCCCGGGTAGAGCCACAGCCCACCGTCGGAGCCTCGGCCCAGGAGGTCTTCCTTGCCGTCGCCAGTGAAATCGCCGGCCTGCAGGACCAGGTTGAACATGTCCCACCCTGTGCCGATCTGCTTGCGTGCCAGGAAACCGCCGGCCCCGTTTCCGGGATACAGCCACAACACGCCATCGGCAGACTGGGCCACGATGTCAGCCTTGCCGTCGCCGTTGAAATCACCCGGAGCAAGCAGTTGGGTGAAGCCCTGCCAACCCGTGCCAATCTGCTTGCGGGCCAGGAATTGGGCCTTCCCGTCGCTCGGATACAGCCACAGTGAACCGTCCGAAGCCCGGGCAACAAGATCGGGGTGACCATCGCCGTCGAAATCGCCGGCACTGACCACGGCAGTAAAGACGTTCCAGCCCGTTCCCACCTGGACCCGGGGCAGGAAGCCGCCCGAACCGTTGCCGGGGTAGAGCCACAGCACACCATTGGTGCCGCGCGCCAGGATGTCAGCCACGGCATCGCCGTCGAAATCTCCTGCTTCCCACACCTGGCTGAACTGGTTCCACCCGGTTCCGATCGCCAGGCGGTCCGCGAAGCCGGAACCGTCACCCGGGTACAGGCTCATGCCGGAACCGTTGACAGTCAGGACATCTGCGTTTCTGTCGCCGGTAAAGTCCTGCCCGCCAATGATGCTGCCCGCCAGGTTCCAACCGCTTCCGACGGCGGCACGCGGCAGGAAGCCGCCCTTGCCATCTCCTGGGTAGGCAAAAAGCGTTCCGTCGGCGGAGCGGGCCAGGAGCCCTGCCGAACCGCCACCAAAGGAGCCGGCCGGGGCGAGGCTTGTGAACACGTCCCAGCCCTGGCCCAGCTGCGTGCGGGCAAGGAAACCGCCCGAACCGTTGCCGGGGTAGAGCCACAGGACGCCGTCGGGGTCGGCCGCGATCACGTCGTTGCGGCCGTCACCGTTGAAGTCGCCGGGCGTCACCAACTGGGTGAAGCCCTGCCAGCCAACGCCAACCTGGGTCCTGGAGTGGAAACCACCCTTGCCGTTGCCCGGGTAGAGCCACAGGGCGCCGTCGCTGCTGCGCGCCAGGATGTCCGCAAAGCCGTCGCCGTTGACATCGGAAGTCCCCAACACCGCGTTGAAAATGTCCCAGCCTGAGCCGATGCGCACCGGATCCTCCAGGCGGTTGCCGGGTAGACCCGCGAACAGCAGCAGCGATCCGTCCGTTTCCCGGGAAATGACGTCGGGCAGCTTGTCACCGTCAAAATCTCCAGCGGAGAAGCTCATTCGCGCCTTGAGCTTGGGATCGGCATTGATGGTCACAGTGGCCGACGTGGCACTGACAGAATTGATGGTCACCATGGTGCCCGTGTACGTGGTGAAGGTGCTGCCGGCCTGCCATGCATGGTTGGGGCTGTACCAACCGCTGAATGGCCTGGTATCCGGCATGAGGATGAGCGACGAGGCAATCGTGGCGCCACCGCGCTGGACGATCTTGACGCCCTTGTTGCCCCCCGAAAGGTAGCTGTCGTACCCAACAGGCTGCCGAAGTTCCAGATAGTAGACTTCCCGGCTGACGGGATCAGTGAACTTGATGGCCCTCTGGGCCTCGGTGCCACCCCACGGCTTGAGCGTGTAACTCTTGACGCCGGCGGCAACACCAATATCGCGGATCTCGTCGCCGCGGCCCAGCCCACCGTAGTCCCAGAAGGTGGAGCTGATCACGGGCGAGTTCCATTGGGCTGCACCCATGATGTCCGTGGTGTCGCCATATTCGCGGATATAGCAGGACGAATCCGTGAACTGGCCATTGCTGTTGACCCCGACGTCGGACGCGCCGCTGCCGCACTGCAACGCGTCGGCATGCATCATGCCAATCACGTGCCCGAACTCATGGCTCATCACATTGTTGGAGAAGTTGCTGATCTGCGGCAGAAGGACCCTGCCGCTGTAACTGCCACTGCTGTATCCGGCGCCCAGCGCGTTTCCGGACAACGTGGCAGTCGGGATGAAAATGACCAGCGCCGTGTAAGGGCTCGCAGACCATTTCAGCTCGCTGGTGATCGTGGAAATGATGGTGCTGTAACTGTCAGTGGACTTCGCCTTGGACGGGTGCCCGGCAACCTTGCTGGCAACGGACATGGACAGCTTGTTGGCCGTCATCGCCTGCCAATATTTACTGGTTGCCGCCACAGCCTTCTCGGCCTCGGCCATGGAGACCGGGTTGGTGTTGTCCGCCAGCGTGGCGGTCACCAGCCGGACGCGGATGTCCCCGCCGGGCCCTGCTGCCGCGGCGCCGTCACGGAGGAGGGAATCGACGTCGGCCTGTCCCTTTGGCGCGTTGCCGGCGGGCGGCGTGTCGAACAAATGCTCCGAGTGCGGCGTGCCCTCCACGAACTGGACGTTCGGATTATCAGGACCAGGCAGGGGAACGGCCGTTGCCGGGGCCTGTACGAAAAACAGGCCGGTGGCAAACACCACCAAGCCTGTGGACAGCGCGATTGATCGCCGCAAAACACCCATTGAATCTCCCGGGGATGGAGCCTGCGGTGCCTGTGAGTCTCAGGAACCAAGGTCAGGGTACAGCCGGGGCCGCACTGTGCCCGGAAGGCAGGGCGGGGTCACAGGAAACGCAACCATCCCGGAATGCTAACCGGACCCTAACCGCCCCGAAATACCGTGGCAACATTGCCGCGCCACACTGGAATAGCCGGCAAGTGCAGGCACAAGCTCCAGCCCAGGAGGCCACCATGTTGAAGGAAGTCACAACACACACAACACGTATACGCGCGATCAGCCAACTCCACCGCGGAGACGAGATCGAAGCCCGCCTGTCCGTGGGTCCCGCCTACGATGACGTGGTCATTCGGCGCGGACGGGTTCAGGAAACGGCACCGGGAATCGGCGTCGTCTGGATCATGGATCACGTCTCCGGCATGAGGAAAGCCATCAATACCGACGAATGCAGTGTTTGGCGCGTCGCCTGAACCGGCTTGACCCCAAACCCCCTCAGCCACCGGCCACGGACTGGACAATCAGGACCTCCTGGCCAGCGGCAACCTCCGTCTCAAGACCCTTCAGACGCCGGACCTCATCACCGTTCACGTAAATATTCACGAAACGGCGGAGTGCCCCGGTTTCATCACGCAATCGCCTGGCCAGCACCGGATAATCTCCGGTCACCGAATCCAGCAACTGTCCAACGGTCACAGCCCCGTCGGCGGACGCAGTCAGATAGGACTGTCCGCCGACGAGTGGCTGCAGGACGCCAGGCAACAAGACCGTAAAGTCAGCCACAACGGACCTAACCAGGTACCGGGGCGCTGGCCTTTTGTTCCAGCTCGACGGCGGTGTTGTTGCCAACCACGACGGCGGCACGCACGCACAGCACGTCCGGCAAGTGCGAGGCCACTTCAGTAAAGGTCTCGCCCTCGTCGGCGCTGGCGTACACGTCACCCCCGCGGGTTCCGAAGTACACGCCCACGGGCTCTGCCGAATCCACCGAGGCAGCATCACGGAGCACCGCGTTGTATTCGTGGTCCGGGAGGCCCGTGTGGAGTTCCTTCCATGAATTGCCGGCATCGCCGGTGCGATGCACACTGAGCTTGCTGTCCGGCGGGATGCGTTCACCGTCCGCCTTCAACGGAATCACCCAGGCCGTTCCCTCGCGCCGGGGGTGCGTGAGCATCACGAAGCCGAAGTCGGCGGGCAGCCCCTCCGCGATGGAGCCCCAGTTCTCGCCGTCATCGTCCGTGCGGTACACGCCGTGGTGGTTCTGCGCGTACAAACGGCCCCCGACGGCGGCATCCGCTGCGATCTTGTGGACGCACTGGCCGAACTCGGGGTTGGGGTCGGGCATGAAGTAGGCAGAGATCCCTTTGTTGCGGGGTTCCCAGGAGGTGCCGCCGTCGAGCGATCTGTAAACGCCGCCCGTACTCATGGCGACGTGGACTTTCTCACCGGACGGGTCCACCACAATCGAGTGTGCCGCCGCGCCGCCGTAGCCAGCACCCCACTCGCTGCGGTGCGGGTGGTCCCAGAGCCCGCGGTTCAGCTCGAAGTGCTCGCCGCCGTCGGTCGATTTCCACACAGAGATCGGTTCACAACCTGCCCAGACGACGCCAGGGCGGGAATCGGCGTCGGGGTAGATCTGCCAGATACGTTCCAGGGCGGCGTCGGTGCCGTCCGGGAATTTGATGGCACCCTGCTCGGGTTCTGTCCACGAGGCGCCAAGGTCGTCTGAATGGGCCACGGTGGGGCCCCAGTGCTCGGACCGTACGCCCACCAAGATCCGGGTTTTGCCGTCCCGCGTGTCTATCCCGATGCTTGGAATCTCGCTCATCAGGAAGTGCGGGCCGGAGAGGGACCATTCTTTTCGGTCTGTGCTGGTTGCCAGCCACAGGCCTTTCTTGGTCCCGATCGCTAAGACATAACTCTCTGCGGTAGCCATGCTGTCCATGCAACCACCGGGGTGGATGGGTGGCAAGGCCCATTTTGCACCGCCAACACGCCTCAAACCGAAAATGCCGGATCCTGGAATTCATGAGTGAACTGCCTGCGAATTCCCGAGTATGGTGACTTGATGCCCCGTTCAAACAAGCTCACCGAAAATCAGGCATTGGCTCTCACGTGGCGACTGAATTGGGTATTCGCCATATCTGTTGCCGGTTTGGCAATCTCTCTGCTCCTTGCGTGGAGCTATCCGGGGCCGTTCCTTGGCCCCATCCTGGTCCTCATATTCTTCTTGGCAGTGGCGTCCAGCGCCGCCGCGCTGGCCGTGGTCCGCATAAAGCTCACGTCGATGCGTGGTTCCAACGAAATTGGAAATTGAGAGACTCCTACCTATTCACTAAAGTCACAAAACATGCTTGACTGTTGGCTTTGCGGCCGAATACGGTTCGCGACAACAGATCCGGGGGATGAGATGAATTACGGGGATGACAGGCATTGAAAACAGTGAGTGAAAGTTCCGCGGACTCCGGCCAGTAGCGGGACTGCGCCGTGGTTACAGCCGCATTGCAAGAGGGAACAATTGTCCTGGACCCATTTTCCGTAAGGATGGTCCTCGGGCTGGTTACCCTGACCCTGATCGTCATCTCCTACCTCTCATCCCAACGCAAACGCTCGCCCTACGCCGGTTGGTGGCGGGCAGCCCTTTGCCTCTTCTTCGTGGGCAATGCCGCCTTTCTGTTGAACGGCACCAGCCTCCAAATCTGGGCGAATCCCGTCGGCAAAGCACTGGTTGTGGCCGGCGCCTTCTGTGTCTGGGCAGGCGCACGAACACTGCGGGACCGGCGGGCCAGCCCCTGGCTGCTGCTGCCGGGATCGTTGCTCAGTGCCCTGGCCGCGGTGCTGGACGGGCCGGATTCGAATGTATGGTCAGGCGGATTGGTTTACCTGGCCCTCACCACACTGGCCATCACTCTGGCCGCAACAGAACTCTGGTTTGCCCGGCCCGCCCGCTCGAGGATCACCAAGTTCTTGTCCGTTACCGCGGCAGTCACCGCGGTCTACTACTTGTTCCGGACGGCTACCTACGCCATCGAGGGGCCGGACGGAGAAGTCTTCCGCACCTTCTTTGGTTACGCACCGGCAGCCCTGATGCACTTGATGCTCCTGGTTTCCGTGTCCTCCACCATGAACACGCTCAGCAACAAACAGCTGATCAGGCGGCTCAAGGAGCGTGCCGAGCGCGACCACCTGACCGGGCTGCTGAACAGGGGAGCTTTCCTGGACCTTGCCGCACGGCACCTTGTTCGGCCAGCATCGGATCGAGGTGCGGCCCTGATCCTGGCTGATTTGGACAATTTCAAGGCCGTCAATGACGAGCATGGGCATTCCGCCGGTGACGCCGCCCTCCGGGCTTTCGCAGTTGCCTGCACTTCCTCGGTCCGGACAACGGACCTTGTGGGCAGGTATGGCGGCGAAGAGTTCATCCTCTTCCTGCCGGGAGCCACCCAGCAACGGGCAGAAGCCATCGCTTCTGAAATCAGTAGCCGTCTCTCTGCCATGGAGGCTCCGGATGGCCAACCATTCCCGACCGTGAGCTACGGTGTCACCTCCACCGGCGTGGAAGCTCCGGACCTGGCCTTCATGATCAACGTGGCGGACGCTGCTCTGTACAGCGCCAAGGCCCAAGGCAGGAACAGGGTGGTGGGTGCTGACCCTGTGCAGGCGGAATCCGATGTGGACAAAATAACCCCCTAGCCCGCTGGAACGCTAGGCGGCGCTGGTCCCCCTGACAGAGTGAACCGTGGAAGTCTTCGGGTAGTGCTGAGGGTCCCGGTCTTCAGATGCGGGGAACTCAAAGAGATCGATCATGAGCTGTTGTTCGTAGACGAGCCGCTGTGGGCTGGCCATGATGACCCGCCCGTCCACCATGAACTCAACACCTGCTTCAGACCAGCGGACACCGTAGCTGTGTGGTTCAGTGGCGTCCATGGGCAAGTGGATATCCCTGACGTCTGTGGTCAGCCGTGGATCATGGTGTGCTTTGATGCCGACGCGAACTGTGGAACCGCCCGGACCAATCTTGTCCCCAAAAAGCTCTGCCACGCAGAGTTCACCGGAATCATCGGGGCCCGACTCTTCAAAGCCCACCAACCAGATGGCCAGCATGCAGCTAGGATCCGCGGTTGCACTGGCGTTGACATGGACCTCTCCGGCAACCGGTGTCCACAGCCGCCGGGTTGGCTGCGGCGTCACCACCAGCAGGTCATCCACGCGGTGGCGGTGCGTTCCGCGTGTGGAGCCTGCCGGTCCGGAGAAGGTCCCCGTTTGCAGGTTGCTGACCCGAAAGGACCCGTCGGCGTCACGCCAGGCAGGCTGGTCCGCATCAATGCGCAACCGCAATCCAGCACTGGAAAAGTCATAGCGGGCCTGGGACCTGGCGGGCACAGTCCACTGGGGCAGGTAGTGGTCCACCCAGAGATCCTGGTTGAGGGCCGGTCCGGCAAAGCGCTCGTCAAAAGTGGGCACCAGCAAAGCCTAAACGAGCCTCCGCCGCGGAGAAGCCACAAACCAGACGTCAGTCCACAAACTCAGACTGCGTCTCGATGAAGTCCCAATCGGCCAAGGTCAGCACGCCACTGACCTTGTCCGGATGCGGGCCACCGGCCTCGGCAATATGCTGCAGCACCTGCAACGGAAGCTCCTCGGCGCGCAGGTTTTCACGCAACCACTCTTTGCTGTCCAAGTGCAGATCCAGCCACCACATGAAGATTTCCATCGCGGACCGCCTTCCCTCGGATTAACCGTAGGCCGGGGCGGAGGCGTCTACAAGGGCCGGCATCCACAGACCCTTGTAAGCAGGGATACGAAGGGCCAATCTATTCGTAAGGGCACTCAGGCGTGCTGTTCGCAAGCCGGAATGACCCTAAGCACAAGGGATCCGCGATGGACTGTGACATCGAGCTGGAAATCGACACCGGCTCTGCACGCGGTGAATACACGGTGCACGTGGTCCGTGCACCGGCGGGAGGTCACGCTTCGGGGGCGTTCACCTTGGACGTGGATGGCATCCTGGACCGGCTCCCCCAGCTGGAAGCCACCGTACTGGCTTCCGCCGTCGCGGCCCGGCGGACCATGCCTGTGGCAGAAATGGTTGTCCGTGAGGTTGGGCAGGAATTGTTCCAGGCTTTGTTCACCCGTGAGGTCTACGGAACGTACCGGGCCAGCCTGGGCGCCGCCCAACATGCCGGCCAGCAACTCAGGGTGGTCCTGAGATTGGCCGCCCCGGAGTTGGCCACCATGCCGTGGGAAACCCTGTTCGACCCCGAAACAGAAACCTATCTCTGCCAAACCGAACCCCTGCTGAGGCACGTCCCGGCCCCGGATTACAACCAGAATCCTTTGGATGTGGCTCCCCCGCTGCGCATCCTTGGCATCGTCGCTTCGCCGCGCGACCTCCCCGCCCTGGACGTTCAGGCGGAAAAAGAGCACCTGAGCCGGGCTTTGGCCGGTCCTGTGTCCGAAGGGCGGGTGGAGTTGGTCTGGGCGAAGAGTGGAACCTGGGACGACGTGCAGTCCATGCTGCTGGCCGGTCCGTGGCATGTGGTGCATTTTGTGGGTCACGGCGACTACGACTCGCGGACCGACGAAGGCAGAATCGCGCTGGTGGGGCCGGATGGCCGGGCCGCCATGGTCCGCGCTGTGCGCCTGATGGCCCTCCTCAGCGTCGCCGCGCCCCGCCCGCGGTTGGTGGTGCTGAACTCGTGCTCCTCCGGTGAAATGGGGCAGTCTGACCTTTTCTCCGGGACCGCATCAGCTCTGGTGCGGAGCGGAATCGGGGCTGTGGCCGCGATGCAGTTCGCCATCAGCGACTACGCTGCCATCGCTTTCGCTCACGGTTTCTACGCCGCGATCGCCAACGGCCGCACAGTGGATGAGGCCGCCCGCGTGGGCCGAATCTCCGTGATGGCCAGCCCCGACGGCACACTCGAGTGGGTGACCCCCGCCTTGTACGTCCGCGGCGGTTCCACCCAACTGTTCACGCTGAAAGGCATGCCGCGGGCCTCAACTGCCGGTGAGGGTGCGACGCCGGCCGGAGCCTCGGGCGCGCAGGCGGCGGTACCAGCCACGCCGGGTCAACCGGCAGCCCCGGTGGGTGCAGCAAGCCCCGCCCAGGCAGGCACCGCCCAAGCCGGCGCCGAATTAACCAGTGCTACCCGGGCCAGCGCCGAACAAGCCATGAAACGCGCCCAGCTGCGTGCCCTCTACGTTCAGGCATCAGCGGAGCTGCGGGCCCACCGCTTGGAGCAAGCCACAGAGCTACTGGACGATCTTCTGACCTTGGAGCCCGGATACCGGGATGCGGCAGCGTTGCGGGACTCTGCCCGGAACCGGCTGCACCTGGCCCGGGCGTACCGCGAAGCACTCGAAGCAGAAGAAGCCGGTGACTGGCTCGCCGCTGCCGACGGGTTCGCGGCAGTTCAGGACGATCCCGGATTCCCCGAGGCAGCCACACGAAAACAGGACTGCGAGCGCCGCCAAAGAGTCTCCGATTTGCAGGGCGAACTGCGCTACCACTCGTCGCTGGGGTCCTGGGAAGCAGTGCTGGACGTCTCCGCGGAGTTGGCATCAGTGGACCCGGACGCAGCAGACCCGGACGGACTCACCACCGCAGCGCTGGCGGAAATCGAGAAGGCCACACCTAAAGAATTGCCCAAGCCTGAAGAAGCACCTGAACCAGAGCCTGCACCGAGGGGGTTCTATACGTCTGTGTCCCCGCCACCAGCCCCAGCTCCGGCCCCGCCACAAAGGTTGCCAGAGACTGCTGGGCCGCCGCAGAAAGACACCACGCCAAAAACCCAAACTCCGGCACCTGCCCGGGTTCCGGCGTCGGGCCCTGATATTTCCGTACCGCGCACAGGCCGCAGCCAGGAACCCCTGAATTGGACACCGCTGGCCTGGGGCGGTGCCGCGCTGGCCGTGGCCGGCGGACTGGGCACCTGCTTCGCGATCTACTTCCTCTGGTTCGATGAGAACTATTGGTATGAGAGCGGCGGCGATGGCTCCCTGCGAGTGGTCTACGGCTTGGTGGCGCCGCTGGGGTATCTGTTGCTGGCGGTGGCCGGCCTTCCGGACCGGACCGTCATGGGGCGGTTGGTGATGGCGGGAGTGGTGGTGTCCGGGGCCGTTTTTGGGCTCTCCGGACTGAATTACACCGTGGAATTGACCGCGGTGGTGGCCAGTTTTGTCCACGCTGCGCTGGGTTTATGGGCTGGGGTCCTGGCTTTGCGTGCGCAATCCGTGAGGGCTGACGGATGGCTGCTGCTCTGGCCTACCGTGACTGTGCCGTTGGTGTGGATCCAGGACAAGGGCACGTTCCTTGAATCCTGGTACCGGACCCACGCCTACTTTGCCTTGGTGCAACTTGTGATTGTGTGCGCAGCGGGTGTCGGTTTCCTGGTGGCGGGCCGCCGCCTGCGTGCGTCGTCGGAGAAGGGACAGGAACATGAGCCGGCTGGTTGAGTTCACCACGGACGACGGCGGCACAGTGGTTGTGGAGGTCGCCAGCGCGGCGGGGAGCCTGGTGACCAGGGGTGGCGATCACGCAGGCGATCATTCCGGCGTGTTCGCAAGGGCCCAACAGACCTTTGAGCGGGCGCTGGCGCATGTCCGTCCCGCTGTTCAGGGAGTGATCGATGAACTGTTGAGCTTGGAAAACCGGCCCGATGAGGTGAGCGTGGAGTTCGGCATTGACCTGCACGCGGAGGCGGGCGCCTTCATTGCATCAGCGAGCACTGCGTCAAATTTCAAGGTGCGGCTCACCTGGAACAAGCCTTCTGAAAGCTAACCCGTGGTGGCCCCCAAACAGCCTGTTCAATGGCACTCCGCGGCGCAACAATAAGGGTATGGCTGCGGAGAGTTTCAGCGGAAGGATCCCCATGGTGGTCGGCGTCCTGCCGGATCAGCATGTGGAGGTCCTTCAGACCGCCCGGACCTTGGCCGAGCAGCTGGGCGTGCCGCTGGTGTGTGCTTACGTGGACGAGGCCAGCTATTTGGTGGAGTGGGACCCCTCGCGTGAGACACACCGGATGTCGCTGCACCCGGATAAGGACGACGAGGAGGTCGCAGCCGTCCGCGACGATCTTGGCAAGGTGATCGGCGAAGCAATGGATGGCGGCACGGCCGATTGGACGTTGCGGCTCCTGGCCGGCGATCCCGCCCGGGCCTTGGGCCGTTTGGCGTCGGACATCAACGCTTCCATGATCATTGTGGGTACGCCCGAGCCCGGTTTGGGGCATCGGATTTCGGAGGCGTTGAACGGTTCGGTGGCAGCGTGGCTCAGCCATCACCAGCGCCGGCCGGTGTTGATTGTGCCGCAGAAAAAGAAGCCTGGCACTGCTCATAAAAACTAAAGCGAAAGTACTTATTCGAGGTGGTGGCAATGGGCCCCGGGGCAACGTAGAGTAATTACTGCAGGTCAGCGAAAGCCCCTGCTCAAAGGCCGCTCCGGAGTGCGTATCCCCCAATAACGCACTCCGGAGCTCTTTGTTTTAAGCGGCCGTTCAGGCGTGTACCGTCCCCACCCTCTTTGGCGCGAAAATGGCCCCGACGCGCCTTGAGCAAGGCGTGTCGGGGCCGTTTCGATTTCATAGTAGGTGGTGGCGGTACAGGGTCACCACGGGTAACTCACGACGCCGGCACCCGGCCTGGGTGCCACAGGCTCATCTGACGAAGGTGTACAGCAGGGCCGCCATTCCGAAGCCCACAACGGAGAGCACCGTTTCCAGCACGGTCCAGGTTTTCAGGGTGTCCTTGACGGACATGTTGAAGTACTTGGAGATGATCCAGAATCCGCCATCGTTCACGTGGCTGGCAATGATGGAGCCCGAGGAAATGGCCACCACGATCAACGCGAGCTGCGGCTGGGTGTAGCCGGTTGCCAGGCTGGGAGCCAGGATGCCGCCGGTGGTCACGATTGCCACGGTGGCCGAGCCCTGCGCAATGCGCATGCCGGCACTGATCACGAAAGCCGAGAGGATGATCGGCAGGCCGGCTTGGGACAGGGAGTCCGCCACAGCCTTGCCAACACCGGTGGCGGAAAGGACAGCGCCAAAGAACGCACCGGCACCAACAACCAGCAGGATCATGCCTACGGGACGCAACGAGGAGCCCGTGATTTCGCTGAGCTCAGCGGAGGTCATGCCGCGGCGGATGCCCAGTAACCACATGGCCAGGAGCACGGCAACGGTCAATGCGATGGCCGGGTTGCCGAAGAACTGGAGCACGTCCCGGAACGGGCCGGCCGGTGCGAAGATGTTGCCGAAGGTACCGCCCAGGATGAGGATCATGGGCAGGCCGATAGCCAGCAGTACCAGTCCGATGGAAGGCTCATTGCCCTTGGCAGTGTCCGCTTCGGGAACAATCCGGTCCTCGGGCACGGAGACCATGACGCGCTTGCCGATCCAGGTGCCCCACAAAATACCGGAAGCGAACCAGGCCGGGATACCGCAGATGAGGCCCATGAGGATGATCCAGCCCAGGTCCACGTGGAACAGCCCGGCTGCAGCAACGGGGCCGGGGTGCGGCGGAAGGAAGGCGTGCGTCACGGAGAGACCAGCCAGCAGCGGCAGCGCGTACAGGGCCAACGACTTGCCGCCACGGATCGCGGCAACATAGACCAACGGCGCCAGGACGAAGATGCCGATGTCGAAGAACACCGGGATACCCAGCACGAAGCCGGTGATACCCATGGCCAAGGGGGTGCCCTTTTCCCCGAAGATCTTCACAAGCCTTCCCAGCAGCACTTCCGCGCCGCCGGATCGCTCAAGGATGGCGCCGAGGACAGTACCGAGGCCGATGATCACCGTGATGTGGCCGAGGATGCCGGCAAAACCCTTCTCAATGAGGGCGTCGCTGCTCTTGGTGGCTGAGCCCACCAAGGCCTCCACGGAGATCCCACCCACCAGGGCCACGATCACACCGGTTCCCACCAGGGCGATGAACGGTTCGAGCTTGACCTTGATGATCAGGAACAGCAGAAGGGCAATGCCTGCGCCTGCCAGGAGGAGCAGGCCGGCGGTATCGTGCCGCAGCCATTCGAGAAATTCATTCATGGGCGTTTCTTTCTGGGTGAGTCCTACTTGAGGGTGCCGGTGAAGGCGGCGGCACGTGCCGCGATGTCTGCCCAGTCGCCTGCAGCAACTGCTGGGGGCGGGACCACGCTGGTGCCGCAGCAGACTGCGGCAGCACCGGCGTCGAGGTAGCTCTTGGCGTTGGAGGCGTCGATGCCTCCCGAAGGCAGCAAGCGGATGCCCGGGTACGGGCCCTGCAAGTCCTTCAGGTACGCCGGGCCGAGCTGCCGGGCGGGGAAAATCTTGACGGCGGCGGACCCCAGGTCCAGGGCTTGCGCCACCTCGGTGGGGGTCATGGCTCCGAGGCTGAACGGGATCCCCGCAGCCACGGCCACGGCGGCAACTTCCGGACGGAGGCCCGGCGTCACCAGGAACTGCGCACCGGCGTCGATCGCTGCGCGGGCTTGGTCGGCGGTCATCACTGTGCCGATTCCGACGGCGGCACCGTGATCCGCTGCCGTCTCCGCCGCACGCTGTACATGCTTGAGCACATCCGGGGTGGTGAAGGTGAGCTCGACGCTGCGGATGCCGCCGTCGGCCAAGGCCCGGCAAAGATCCGCGGCGTCGGTGATGGACGGGGCGCGGACCACGGCCAGGGTGCGGTCGGCTTCGAGCTGCTGGAGGAACTGTTCAGGGGTCATTGTTGTCCTTCTCGGGTAAGGCCGTCACTGTGTCGGCGCAAGGCACGGCCGGCGCGCGCACCGGTGGGGTTGCCGCCGTCGATCGCTGCGGTGCCGTTGACGAAGACGTACTGGATGCCGCTGGCGGCTTGGCGGGGGTTCTCAAAAGTGGCTTCGTCGCGAATGGTTTCGGGATCAAAGAGCACGACGTCGGCCGCGTAGCCTTCGCGGACCAGCCCCCTCTTGTGGAGCTTGAGTCGCGCGGCGGGACGGCCGCTGAGGTGATGGACCGTTTCCTCAAGGCTGAGCAGCCCGAGGTCGCGGGAGTAGTGGCCGAGGTAGCGCGGGAACGTGCCCCAAGCACGGGGGTGCGGCTTGGCGCCAACCAGGAGTCCGTCGCTGCCGCCGGTGTGGGTGCGGTGCTTCATGATGGCCTGCACGTTTTCCTCGTGGCCCACGTGCTGGAGGATGCCCGTCCCGAGGCGATCCTCCGTGAGGATGTGCGCGAAGACATCGAAGGGTTCTTGCCTGGTTTCGGCCGAAATGTCCTTGATGCTCTTGCCCACGTAGCCTGCGAGCGCAGGGTTCTGCACTCCGCTGATTTCCAGGGTGTCCCACTCCGCAACCACGCCGTGGCAGCCGTCTGAGCCGTAGATCTCCACGGCTTCCCGGATGCGTGCCCTGGTTTCCGGGTCTGCCAGCCGGGCCAACGTGGCCTCGGTTCCGCCGGAGGAGGCCCAGCTCGGGAGAATGGCGCTGAGGGTGGTGGCCCCCGGGAGATACGGGTACGTGTCCAGGGTGATGTCCACGCCCTGCTCCAAGGCGTGGTCGATCAGGTCCAGTAGTTCACCGGCGCGGCCCTTGTTCTCCGCGAAGTTCATGGTGGCGTGGGAGAGATGCAGGGCACAGCCGGTCTGGCGGCTCAGCCCGATCATCTCAGCGTAAGCATCGAGCGCTCCTTTGCCGTAGGAGCGGTGGTGCGGCGCATAAAAGCCGCCCATTTCCCCGACGGTGCTGCAGAGCCCGGCGAGTTCCTCGGTCTGCGCGTACATTCCCGGCGTGTAGGTCAGGCCCGAGGACATACCCACAGCACCTTCCTCCATCGCCGTGCGGATGACGTCCTGCATCTGCTGCTGTTGCTCCGGCGTGGGGTCACCTTCGGCGAAGCCCATCACCATGGCCCGGACGGTTCCTTGGGGAACGAGGTAGGCGGCGTTGGTGGCGATGCGGCCGCCGTCTTCCTCAGCGTCCAGGCGGTCGAAGTATTCCCCCACCGTCCGCCAGTTCCAGTCGAAATCGGCCGGATTGTCGTTCCAGCCGGCGATCTTCTCCCGGACACCGGCCAAGGTGGCGTCATCCACCGGGGCGTAGGACAATCCGTCCTGGCCCAGCAATTCCGTGGTGACTCCCTGGCTGAGCTTGGCGTAGTGCTCCCTGTTGACCAGCAGTTGCAGGTCCGAGTGTGCGTGCATGTCGATAAACCCTGGGCTCAGGACGAGTCCCGTGGCATCGATGATGCGGTCCGCTCCGGTTTCCTCTGCGGTGAGGGAACCAGCGGTGAGGGAACCAGCGGCGAGGGAACCAGCCTCGACGACGGCGGCAATCACCGGGCCGTCCAGCAGGACGTCCGCGCTGCGGCGGTCCGCTCCGGTTCCATCCACCAGGGTGGCGTTGCTGATGAGAATCTTCATGGCAGGGGTCCTAGAAGAAAGTATGGATAAGGTCGACGACGGTCTGGTCGCCGTTGGTGTCCGCGAGGACCGGAATGACGGTCCATTTGTCGAACGCGGTGCACGGGTGGGACAAGCCCAGCCTCACGACATCGCCGGGGCTCACCGTAGTGGTGTCGGCGTCGAAGGTCATGAAGCTGTGCTGGTCATTGACCGAGGTGATGCAAGCGCCAACCAAAGGCTGCATGGCGCCGCCCAGCTCCGGGCCGATGAACTGCGGTTCGGGCAGCCCTTCGTCGAAGGGGAGGTCGCGCTTGCCGGCGTCCAGGATGGCCAGGCCGGGTTCGGTCTGCGAAACGACGCGCGCCCAGCCGTACATTCCGGCCGTGAAAGGCTGGTCTCCTTCACGGGAGAACGGCGAGATTCCACGGTAGAAGCCGTCGTCGTGGATGATGTAGGCGCCGCTGCGGATCATGAGGTCCACGGTGGGGCCACCCTCCGAATCTGCGCTGATGTAGGGCGACAGAACCGATACGACGTCATCAAAGTAGGCGCTTCCCCCGGCCGTGAGGATCACGGAATCCGTGCCGTACAGGCCTTCGGTGAGAAGCCTCTGGTGCAGCAGTCCCATCTGGGCGAGGTAGCCACGGACGGCGGCCAGTCCGGCGTCGTCCGCTGTGTGTGCGAGTGAGCCTTCATAGCCACTGACGCCTGCCAGCCGCAGGTTCGGCGAGGCCGAAATGGCATGTGCCACCTCCATGGCAGCGTCCACGCCACGGGCGCCGGTCCGTCCGCCATGGGCTCCGAGTTCCACCAGGACATCCAGTACGGCGTCGCTGCCGTCAAGTGTCCGGTTGATGACATCCACGGTTCCCAGGGAGTCGATCCAGGACAGGGTGGTGGTGTCCGCGGGCTGGCCTGCCACCCACTGGATTGCGTGTGGGTCCGTGAGGCTGTTGGCGAGCTGCAGGTTCCGTACACCGAACTCGCGGGCCACGCGCAGCTGCGCGAAGTTGGCCAGTGTGATGCCCCAGGCGCCACGGGTGAGCTGCTCGGCCCAGAGCTGCGGGGCCATGGTGGTCTTGCCGTGCGGGGCAAGCAGGACACCGTGTTCCGCGCACCACTCGGCCAAGCGATCGGCGTTGGATGCGAGCGCGTTGGCGTCGAGTGTCAGCAGCGGGGTCTGGAGGTCGGCCAGCGTGTGCCTGGCGGCAAGGAAGTCCGCGTGGGTGGTCCCGTTCTCGGTGGCCGGCACGGCCTTGTGCCGCCAGTCGAGCCGGCGATCGGCAAGGTCCGCCACGGCGGATGCCGAGATGGCTTCGGAAGTATTCACGCGTTGGTTCCCTTCGCGGTGCTGCGTTGTTGAAGCTGCGTTGTGGGGGCTTATGGGGACTTTTGGCTGCGTTGCGTATTTTGCAACGCTGGTTGCAAACCTGCTGGTGATATGTCTAACATGGTGGCGGATTGAGAGTCAAGGCCGCTGCGAAGCGCATGAACTAGTGGGAGAACGATGCTTTCAGCTGTATGCGTGGGCGAAACGATGGCCATGCTTACCCCTGTCCACGCCGTTCCGCTGCACCTGGCCACCGAGCTTCACTTCGGGATCGGCGGCGCGGAGTCGAACGTCGCCATGGGCCTGGCCGCCATGGGTTTGGACACACACTGGGTCAGCCGGGTAGGCAACGACGGCTTCGGCACACGGATCCTTTCTGACCTTCGCGATCACGGCGTAGGGGTTTCCGGCGTCGAGGTTGACCATTCCCTTCCCACAGGCCTCTACGTGAAGGTTCCCGCCCAGGGTTCAGACCCCGACGGCGGCAGTTCGGTTTTGTACTACCGGCAAGGATCTGCGGCCTCCGCCATGGGACGGGCCACGCTCGCCAATCCGGCCGTATCTTCTCTGCTGGAAAACGCTGCCCTGATCCACCTGAGTGGGATCACCGCAGCGTTGTCCCCCGAGTGCCTGTCATTGCTGGAAGCCATCCTGACTGAGCCAAGAAACGGCCGGACCATCAGCTTTGACGTCAACTGGCGCGAAGCCCTCTGGGCAGGGCAGGATCGTTCCGTCCTGCAGCGCCTGGCGAACCTGGCCGACGTCGTGCTTGTAGGAAAGGACGAAGCCGAGCACGCGTTCGGCACCACCGACGAGGCAGAGCTCCGCCGCATGATGCCGGACCCCGAGGTGCTGGTCATCAAGAACGAGGCCATCAGCGCCATTGCGCTGACGCGCGGCACGGCTGACTCAAGCGGCACCCGGGAAGAGGTATCCGCACTGTCCGTTGCCGTCGTCGAGCCCGTTGGCGCTGGCGACTCGTTCGCCGCCGGGTACCTCAGCGGCATGCTGTTCGGGCTCGGCCAAAAGGAGAGCCTGCGCCGGGGCCACGTCGCTGCTGCGTGCACGCTCACCGTTCACGGTGACCGCGGCCCCTTGCCCGACGCCGCCGAGCTCGCAGCCATCCTCGATTCTTCGGATGACGCCTGGGCTGCTATTCATGTTGAAGACGGACAATTCAACACCAGAACCGGAGCGTGACACCGTGAGCCAGAGCCTCATGCGGGCCATCGACCTACTCGGCGAACTTGCCGCCAAACCCGCAACCCTGGACGAACTCGCGTCCAAGGCCGCGGTGCACAAGACCACCGTGATGCGGCTCCTGCACGCCATGGAGGAGAAGCGCTTTGTGGTGCGCGACGAGGACCAGCGGTTCATGCTGGGCTCAAAGCTCTTCGAACTGTCCTCGCTGGCACTGGAACAGCGGGACATCCGCAAGGTGGCCCACCCGCATCTTGCCGAGCTCAACGGCCTCACCGGGCATACGGTTCATTTGGCCGCGTTCGAAGGAAGCGAGGTGGTGTACATCGACAAGTTCGAGTCCCACCACCCGGTCCGTATGTACTCGCGCATCGGCCTCACTGCATCGCTGCACTCGGCCGCCGTGTCCAAAGTCCTCCTCGCCGACATGCCGCGCAGCCGGCAGGAAAAGATTGCGGCGGGGCTGGACTACATCAAAGTTACCGAGAACACCCTGACCTCACCGGAGGCCCTCCTGGCCGAGCTGGAACAGGTCAGGATCCAGGGCTGGGCCCACGACAATGCCGAGCACGAAGCGTTTGTGCACTGCATCGCGGCCCCCATCCGCGACGCCAGCGGCGCCGTTGTAGCCGCAGCCTCTTGTTCGGTACCGGTAGTGATGCTCAGCTATGAAGGCTTGCTTGAGCTGCTGCCCGACCTCAAAGCCAGCACCGAGGCCATCTCCAACGACCTCGGCTGGATCAGCCACGAAAGGAACTCAGCATGAGTGAAAAGACCGTAGTACTGACCGAAAACGCCCCCGCCCCGGCGCACGTATTCTCCCAGGGCATCAAGAAGGGTGGCATGTTCCAGGTTTCCGGCCAGGGCCCCATGGACCCCGCCACCAACCAGTACATCGGCGAGGGCGACGTCAAAGTCCAGACCCGCCGCACGCTGGAAAACGTGAAGGCCATCCTGGAAGCCGGCGGATCCTCCGTTGAGGACGTCCTCATGTTCCGCGTCTACCTCACCACCCGCGACGATTTCGCCGCCATGAACGAGGTCTACGGTGAGTTCATCCGCGAGAACGTCCCCAGCGGTCTGCTCCCGAGCCGCACCACCGTGTTCGTTGACCTGCCGCACGAGGTCATGCTGGTGGAGATCGACGCCCTGGCCGTGACTGCGTAACCCTCTCTCACCTAACGCCGTTTCCCGGAGAACCCTCTCTCACCTAACGCCGTTTCCCGGAGAACCCTCTCTCACCTAACGCCGTTTCCCGGAGAACCCTCTCTCACCTCTGGTCTGAAGGCTCGACGGCGGCACTCACGCGAGTGCCGCCGTCGAGCCTTAAGTGGTGGCTGGGACGCGTACCGTCACCACCCACTTTGAAGCTGCAACCACCCCAACACGCCGCGAAGGCCGGCGCGCCTCGTCTTCCAGGGCTCAGAGTGGGTGGTGGCGGCACGCGCCTACCTTTGGAAGCGGAGCTTCCACGGAGTAAGCGCAGACTCCAGCTGTTCGCGGAGATTCATCTTGGATGCGCCCTCCACTCTTTCTTCGAAGTGGATGGGCACCTCGGCGATTTTCAGTCCTTGCCGGGCTGCCCGGTAATTCATCTCTACCTGGAATGAGTAGCCATCACTGCGAACGGTTGCGACATCAATCCGCACCAGGGCATCAGCCCTCCACGCTTTGAATCCCGCTGTTGCGTCCTTGACCTTTAGATTGAGAACTGCGCCCACATAAAAGTTGGCCCAGGCAGAGAGTGCCTTGCGATGCCACGGCCAATCCGAAGCCGTAGACCCGCCAGCGACATATCGTGAGCCGATGACCAACGCGGCGCCTGAGGTGCGAATCAGGTCAAGCATCGTCGGGATGGCCGACACGGGATGGGAGAGATCTGCGTCCATTTGGATGACGATGTCCGAGTTCTCAGCCAGGGCCCTGGCCATTCCAGCCACATAAGCCCTTCCCAGCCCATCTTTTTCTTTCCGGTGCAGCACAGACACCGCTCCCATGGATTCCGCTGCCAACTGGTCAGCTACCGCCCCGGTTCCATCGGGGGAATTGTCATCCACCACGAGCACACTGAGATTCTGGATACCCAGCGCGTGGATCCGGGCAACAAGAACCGGCAAGTTCTCCCGTTCATTGTAGGTAGGCACCACAACGGTGATTTTCGGATTATCAATAGTCAAAAGTGGGTCCCCAATTCGATTTCGGATCTATCCCGAGCACGGCGTCGTTCTGCACATGTCGGGCCCCGCCAGTCTATTGACCAGATCTCGTGGCCCGAATCGGCCCGCACAAAATGGCGTCAGCCGAACAGCCAAGCCGCCCCCAGCAGCAGGGGCACCGCCAAGATGCTGGTGAACACCGCCGTTGACTGGGCGATTCCTTGGCCCACCCCGTAACGGACCGCGTAGAGGACCACGTTCTGACCGGTCGGGAGGATCGCGCATGCGGTGACCACAAAGGTGCTGAAGGGGTCCAGGTGGAAGACGAAGGCGGCCAGAACCCACGCGAGCGCGGGTTGGACTGCCGACTTAAGGATGACCGCGATGGTGGTTGGAACGCGGTCATCAATGCCAGGGCGGACCGACAATCCATGCAATGACATGCCGAAGATGATCAGCATCAGCGGAACAGCCAACTGTGCAACCAGCGCCAACGGATCCAGTACCAGGCTGGGCAGTTCGATTCCCAGGGCACTGACCAGCACCCCGAGAATTGCCGCCACAGTGACGGGATTACGGAACGGGATGGAGAGGGTGCGCCACACCGACACTTGTTTGCCTGCAGGGTCGGTGAGATCCAGGATTGTCAGGGCAATGGGCGTCACGATGGCCAACTGGAACAGCATGATGGGCGTGACGTAGGTGGCACTTCCAAGAATGTAGAGAGACAACGGAACACCAAGGTTGGTGGAGTTCACGATTCCCACGGAGAGTGCGCCGATGGTGGTCCGCCGGACACCCCAGCGAGCAATCGTGCCAGCCACCGTAAACACGAGCATGACGGCCACGGCGGTCACCACGGAGATCAGGCCTGTGGCACTCAGGACGTCGTTGATATGCCTGGAGGCAATGGCTGAGAACATCAAGCAAGGCAAGCCCACCATGAAGGTCAACGTGGAGAGGACTTTGCTGCCCTCTGGACCCAATGCCTTGGTTCTGCCGAGGATGTAGCCGATGAGCAGCACCACGCTGACAACGAAGAAACCCTTGAGGACTCCGTCCAAACCGTTTTCCTCAATCCGCTTTTCGGGATGCCCACGGAGGACACAGGCTCTCTGGAAACAGATTTCAGACTATCCGGCAGGTGGGCTTTCTCCCGCTCTGGTTACGCCAAGCCTGGTCAGGAAGCAACGCGCCTGTTGAGAACAGACGGTGGGACGGCAGGAACGCGCTGCCGTTTGGCGTAAACCCTGGCCCGTTGGCTGGAAAGAGCCAACAACACGAGGATGTCCGAGGCGAGACCGGCGAGACCCGCCTCAAGGGTGAGATTCGCAGTTCCGGTGGAGTAGTCAATGGCCTGCACCAGGATGGAGAAGGAACTCAGGGCCATCGCAATCACCCGGGCACCGTTGCTGCCCAGGAAAATCCGCCAGGCGAGGAAGACCTCACCCAGCCCGAAGACCAAGACGACGCCAGCCACCAGGGCGATGGCCGCCGTCGTGGTTTGTGGGTCTCCTGAACCGTCATCGAAAGTGACGCCGTCAATGACCCCGCCCGATGTCATCAGCGTGATCGCCAAGACCAACGCCGCGATTGCCCTGGCCACTACCAGTGCAGCGCCCATCATGGTGGGGGCGGGCCGCCTGTCGCGGCTATCGGTCCGCCGAGCCGGTTGGGTGGCAGGGACCGGGACACTGCGTGCATCCACGATCGGGAGGTCGCCATCAGTGGAAATCGAATCCCCGCCGCCGTTACGTGTGTGATATCCGGTGGAAAAGTCCTCGATGACCTGGACGGAGACGGCCGGCTCTGCGGCCGAAACTGTGGAAACGATGTGGTCCCGTTCCACATCGGTGTTCTGCTCGATCTTGTGCGTGATCTGGAGTGTGAAGAGCGAGAAACCAACGCTGCGGTCATAGGTACCGGCGGCCAGCCAATCCACTTTGTGGCCGCCCGGCAGGAGCCACCCCTCCGGGCAACGCCAGAAGCGCACGTGGTGGCGTTTGCCGGGCGTGTTGTCCACTTCCTGTTGGTAGGCGAAGTCCTGTTGCCGGTCGAAGAGGTACAGAGGGCTGACCGGCGCCTCGGAGTAACTCCTCCGGAAAATGGTGGAGCTGACGATTCGGCGGCTGCTGGCGAACGTAACATCGTCGGCCATGGTCCAGCCAGCGGACTGCATGATCGCGTGGATCTGGGGTTCGGCGCCCAGCAGCGCCACGTTTACGGGATCCCCGAGGAGGCCATCGCTGGTCCGCGCGCGGCCAATGAAGTATCCGGGAACGTAGATGGTGGTCAGGATCCGGTGCAGCCGCGGGAGGAGCAAGTAGGCAAGGAACGCCCAGAACACCACGGAGAACCAGATTTGTCCCCATCCCAAATGGAAGCTCTCCCCTACCAGGAGGAAGGCCAGCCACACGGCAGCGGCCCCACCAAGGATGAAGAATCCGTGGTCCAGCCGGCTATCTGTCACGTCCCTAGTCAACGCTTTGTACATCCGAGCCCCCTGTTTTGCACGTCACGCACCTTAAGCTTCGTCTTAAGACGCATGATCTGTACACAATCTCCGGATATTGGCTTGGGGTCGACAAACGTTCGGGTACCCCGACTAGCATGAATAGTCCCGGGAAGCCGGGGTACGTGACCTCTTGAACACCACCTCGTAAGGTCGGCGCCAAGTGCGGCGGCCACCAAAGGAGAAGCCTGTGCGGGAGCCGATTGTGAACGAAACCGTGTCCGACGCCAACCAGAACACCGAAGAGCCCGGGACGGATGAGTCTCCAACGGAGGGCGCAGGAAGCGAACCGGCGGAGATCACGTTTGACGAGCAGTTTTATCCGGCACGCCCCAAGGCCCTGCGGCCCATTGCGCGGAGGCGTCAGTTCTTCGCCGCACGCCCTTCCCTGGAATTCGATGGGCTGAATACAACGTACGTGGACTGGTTGCGGAACCAATCCATGCTCGGCGACGCCAACACCATGGCACGGCAGCTTTCCGGCCAAGCGAGCATGTGGCAGAACTCCTATGCCAGGCCCAACCCCAGGGCGGCAGTGGAGAGAGCGCCCGTCTGGTTCACCGCCTATCCCCTGTCCTTCATTACCAAGGACGGCCAGTCATTCCTGTCCGCACTGGGTGATCCCGAACTCTGGGACGCGTTCAGCAGGATTGGCATCCGGGGGCTGCACACCGGGCCGGTCAAACTGGCCGGCGGCATCCGCGGATGGTCCCAGACACCCAGCGTCGACGGTCACTTTGACCGCATCAGCATGGCGATCGATCCGGCGTTCGGCACCGAGGAAGAGTTCCGCCAGATGTGCGAGGTGGCCAACGAGCACGGCGGCACTGTCATTGACGACATCGTCCCCGGGCACACCGGCAAGGGCGCTGACTTCCGCCTCGCCGAAATGAACTTCCGGGACTACCCCGGCATTTATCACATGGTGGACATCCCGGAGGAAGACTGGCACCTGCTGCCGGACGTTCCCGAGGGCGAAGACTCCGTGAACATCAGCCCCGATGCCGAACAAGCCCTGCAAAAAGCCGGCTACATCATCGGCCGGCTTCAGCGGGTGATCTTCTACGAGCCCGGGGTCAAGGAGACCAACTGGAGCGCCACCAAGCCGATCATCGACACCACCGGCAAGACCCGCCGCTGGGTCTACCTCCACTACTTCAAGTCCGGCCAACCATCCATCAACTGGCTGGATCCAACGTTTGCCGGGATGCGACTCGTGGTGGGTGACGCGCTGCATTCCCTGCTGGACCTTGGCACGGGTGCCTTGCGGCTGGATGCCAACGGGTTCCTGGGCGTGGAAAAGAGCGCGGAGGAGGAGCCGGGCTGGTCCGAGGGCCACCCGTTGTCCGAGGCAGCGAACCAGTTGATTGGCTCCATGATCCGCAAAGTGGGTGGGTTCTCCTTCCAGGAACTGAACCTCACCATCGACGACATCAAGGCGCAGTCCGAATCCGGCCCTGACCTCTCCTACGACTTCATCACCCGCCCCGCCTACCACTACGCCTTCGTCACTGGCGACACCGAGTTCCTGCGCCTGACCCTGCGGCTTTCCATGGAGATCGGCGTGGATCAGGCATCCTTGGTGCACGCCCTCCAGAATCACGACGAACTGACTTACGAGTTGCTTCACTTTGCCGCGGGCCACCGTGACGACATCTTCGAACTTGGCGGGGAGGAACTGACCGGAGCCGAAGTTGCCGAGAAGGTCCAGGACACCTTGCGGGAACGCCTGACGGGTGAAAACGGACCGTACAACGCGCTCTTCACCACCAATGGCATCGCTTGTACCACGGTCAGCTTCATCATGGCGACCCTGGGCATCAGGGACCCGGATGCCATTACCAAGGAAGAGGAGGCCCGGGTTTTGGATGCCCACGTACTCCTTTCCATGTACAACGCCCTGCAGCCGGGAGTCTTCGCGCTTTCCGGCTGGGATCTTACCGGCATCACTGCCCTGGACCGCGAGACCGTCAAGGAGCTCACCTCCCAGGGCGACACCCGCTGGATCAACCGTGGCGCGCACGACCTCATGGGCACCAGCCCGGATGCGAAGACCTCACTGGCCGGCATGGCCAGGGCCCGCAGCCTCTACGGTCCCCTGCCCGAACAGCTCAAGGACCCAGAGTCTTACGCGCGCCGGCTCCAGCGGATCCTCACAGTGCGGGAAGAGTCGGGGATCGCCACCAGCACCCTCCTGGATGTGCCGGACGTCTCGAACCGCGGCCTGCTGGTCCTGGTCAACCAACTCGCGGACGGAGCACTTCAGGTCACCGTCCTGAACTTCTCCGACCAGGACATCGCGGGCAGCATCCAGTCTCCCCACCTGCCGCCAGGAGCCAGCGTGCACGACCTCTTCAGCCGCGAGAACGTTGGCCAGGTGGACGATCTCCACAGCTTCTTCCTCGAACTCCCTGCCTTCCAGGGCACGGCACTTCTCCTCAAGGATCCGGTAGTGGAGGACGAGGCCACCGAATAGAAAGCACGACGTCGGCACCCAGCTGAGTGCCGACGTCGGGCCCTGTTTGGTGCTCGCTTGAAGCGTTAGTCGCCTACAGCGTCGCGGCCACGGCGCAGGATCAGGGGATCGGCTTCGTAGACCACCGAGGTGTCCTTGTTGTCGTAATCGAACTGGTTGAGGAAGTACCGCATGGCATTGATGCGGGCGCGTTTTTTGTCGTTGGACTTGACGGTGATCCACGGCGAGTGGTCAGAGTCCGTGTGCAGGAACGTTTGTTCCTTTGCGTCGGTGTATTCGTCCCAGCGGTCCAGTGATGCGAGGTCCATGGGAGAGAGCTTCCAACGGCGCACGGGGTCGATCTGGCGGATCGCGAAACGCGTGCGTTGCTCTTGTCGGGTCACGGAGAACCAGAACTTGGTGACGTGGATGCCGGAGTCCACCAGCATCTTTTCGAAGACGGGTGCTTGGCCCATGAAGGTGTCGTATTCCTGGTCAGTGCAAAAGCCCATCACGCGCTCCACGTTGGCCCGGTTGTACCAGGACCTGTCGAACATGACGATCTCACCGGCCGTGGGCAGGTGCTGGATGTATCGCTGGAAATACCATTGGCCCTGCTCGCGGTCGGAGGGCTTGCTGAGGGCCACCGTCCTGGCGTGGCGAGGGTCCAGGTGCTCGTTGAAGCGTTTGATGGTGCCGCCCTTGCCCGCAGCATCCCGGCCCTCGAACACGATCACGTGCTTGAGCCCCAGGTCTTGGCCCCAGTACTGGAATTTCAACAGCTCAATCTGGAGCCGGTACTTTTCGATCTCGTACTCGTCGCGGGTCATCCGCTCCTTGTACGGATAGTCTTCGTGCCACGTTTCCACCGCCGAGCCACCGGGATCGATGAGATCCGGGTCCTCGCCCTGGCCTCCACTGATGGTGTAACCCAGCTCCACCAAGTGGTCGATGGTCTCGCGCAGATTGTCCCTGACCCACCAGTTGTCCAGGGATGTGGATAGTGAATGTGCCTCCGTCATGCGGTCCTCCTGGTCAGCCGGGTAGTGCGCGGCAGCCTAACAAGGGTTGGTGACGGGAACGTGAACAGGTTTGCGGTTAGCCGTGGTTGCGGCGGGACTCCCACGTGGTGAAAAGTAACCACGCCAGCCAGACGCCCAGTAGGGTGGCGGCGGCATAGGATTCAGGGTTGTCACCCCAGGGTTGACTGACCATGCACCTTAAGGTGGCAGCACGTGGACGCGAGTCACAACCTTAGGGTGACACTTCTACTGGTTTGCTAAAGCAGCCAGGTCGATCCAGTAGCGGCGAAAGGGGCGCCCATCGGCGCCAGTCCGCACATCCTCCAAGGTCCCACCCACGCGTTCAATGGTCTTGGCGGAAGCGGCATTCGAGTCATCGCAGGTCAGGAGAACGCGGTCCGGCTCTCCCTGGGCAGCCAGGCGGGAACACAACTCCCCCAGAGCCCAGGACGCCGCCCCCCGGCCGCGATCCGACGGCCGAACACCATATCCAATGTGCCCGCCGGAGTTCAGGAGTGCCGGTGTGAGGTAGTGCCGGAACGCAATGGCACCCATGTACCGCAAGCCTTCCGCAATCCAGAGGTAGGTGCAGGGAACTATGCCGTCCTTCTCCGCCGCTTGCCCCGCGTCTTCCAGTTGCCGAACCCATGCCGCGAACCCCTCGGGGGTGATGACGTCGCCCGCCATGAATACCCCGGCACCGTCCTGATGGGCGCCGTCCCACTCACGGTGGGACTCAAGGAAGGACTGGTGAAAAGAGACATCCGGAGCGACGAGCTTAAACATGAAGACGACCCTATACCTCGCCGTAGCAGTGGCGGTGACACGGACGCGACACGCGCATGGATAATCGACAAACTTGTCATATGCGTGACACATGTCATAGATTCATCTCGTCAAACAAGTTTATAAAACAAAGGAGTGAATCACATGCTTAAGCTGAAGCGACTGGCAAAGCGCCGTTCCAAGCTGAACTTCGTGTTCAACTGAACAAAGCAGAAATAGTGGGGACCACGCATTGCGTGGTCCCCACTCATCATTGGAGGCAAGAATTGACAGCCACTACCTACTCGCTCAAACAGTCCCTCCCGGTTGTGACAACAGAGACAGCCGTACAAATCGGACTGGCACCGCCCAACGCAATCGAAATTGAGGACGCCCCGCCTGGGCTCGCCGAATTGCTCGGCTTTGCATCGCACCCACGAACGCTGGAGGACTTGGGCACCAAGGCGCAAGATCTGCTTGGCGGGGACTCCGGGCAGATCGTTGAGGAGCTCATCGAGGCTGACATTCTCGTCCCGTACAGGTTCGACCTCACCGGCCGGCACAGCCGCCACGATCTCTACTTCGAACTTGCCCACGGCACAGGACCGGGCGCCAGCGATCTACTGCTCAGCCGGAAAGTCGCGCTCATCGGCGTGGGCGGAATCGGCACCAATGTGGCCATGCAACTCGCAACAGCGGGGGTGGGGGTAATCATGCTGGTCGACGGCGACACAGTGGAAGAAAGCAACCTCACCCGGCAATACCTCTTTACGGCACAAGACGTTGGCGCTTCGAAGATCGAAGCCGCCGCACGAAACCTTCAGCTTCGGGCTCCGGCCACCAACACGGTTGAAGTCGCGGCCATGATCTCCAGCGTTGAAGATCTTCTGCCGATCTTTCAGGACTCAGACTTCGTTGTGGTATCCGCAGACACGCCCCAGGAAGTGCTTGAGTGGTCCAACGAAGCCTCCATCGCCACCGGCACACCCTTCACCTGCGCCGGCTACCAGGACACGCGCGGCGTGGTGGGACCAGTTGTCAGGCCCGGCACGACGCCTTGCCTGCAATGCGCAGCAACTGACAACGACGGTCGCACCAACTCCACGGCGTCGCTCACCACAACAAACCTCAACAGTGCATACCAGGCCCCCAGCTTTGGTCCCCTGAACGCCATTGTGGCCTCCATTGCCGCTATGGAGGTGTTCCGTTACCTGCTGACTGGATCCACCAACCTGGACGGTAGAAGACTGGTGTTTGACTCCCTGGAGTTGTCGTCTGAGTTCGAAGATTTCGCCAGGAACACCCGCTGTGCTGCGTGTTCCTGACTGCGATGTGGGCAAGCTGTTGGTGACTCTCACTGGCGCTTACGTGGTTGCATCCCTCGGTGCCACCATCGCCAACAAGAACTTCTGGCCAATCGCATCCAACAACATGTTCAACGCAAAGTTCGGGGACCGGGTGTCACGATTCGCGATCGAATTCCATCTGTCGGACGGAACCGTGGTCACCTGCGGACCCGCCAACTGCCTGCCAACCCAGTTCTTCCGGGCCGGGGCAGTGTTCGCCAACATTTTTATGGCCAGTGAAGAGCAACCCAAGCACGTTCTTTGCCAGCGAATCGAAAACCGGCTTCGCCGAAACAAGTGGAAACCTTTCGATGAGGTCCGACCCCCCGCCCATCTGCCCAACATTCCACTGAGCAGAATGGAAATTCTTGTGGAGACCACCGTTCGGGGAATGCCTGAGGAAAAGGAAGTTGTGTACACCTATGTTCCGTCGATTCCGCGTTAGTTCAGTCACGTCCCGGCAGGTTCGTGCTGCTGGCGTGTGGATCGTCGCCGCCTTGGCAGTAACACTTCGCCCAGGTGCGGCGGCAGCGCAGGACTACAGGGCCGCAGTTGCTTCGACTGAGTTGGATGCGGATCCAACTTCTGATGCTGGGAAGAGCCGGGTTGCCCGACGCACGGCAACTGCCCTCCTGTTGGCGGCTGCGGGAGCAAGCGAGGTGTACAGCGGGCCCGGTGCAAGGCACGCGCCTTGGCTTCGGCGAGCGGCACTCGGAGTGTTCCTGGAGACCCGTGCTGCGGATGCCCGGTCACTTCCAGGACGATGGCCTTACGACACGTTTATCGAGGCCGTACTTCTCACAACCCAGCTGTCCGGGCTGCCGAACAGGCAGCCGGCCAGCCTGCCGCTCTCCATCTCGCGCGTGGCTCTGTACTTGCCCTACACCCAGGCGGGCCTGTCCAAGATCATCCACGGTTTCGACGCCTGGGTCCGTCGTGGCGACGCCAACCACATTTACCACCTGCATTTGAAGGCATCGGGCAGCCACCCATTTGCGCAGGATCGATTTGCCCAGCCTGTTCGGGCAATGACCCGCCTCATTCCATTTCTTGAATTTCTCGCACTCCCACTGGCACTGGTCCTCCCCGGCAAGTTCCGGATCGTGCTCCCATGTTGCAGCACTATATTCCACATTGTTATTGCCCGCACCTGGAATATTAGCTTTTGGCAGGCCCCCCTCATGCAATGGCTGATGTTGTCGTTGGAAAAGCAGCCCGATCTTGCCATCATTCTCCGCGCATCCCGAGGTAATTAAATTGTCGCTTGCAAAGACATGGCAGAGACGTCTCCACCTGACAGGAATGTGGGTGAATTCGCTGGGTGGTGGCGCGTACAACATCGCGCTCCCCCTCATAGTCCTCCAAACGAGCGGCAGCCTCGCCCAAATGTCCATCGTGGCCGTGGCATCACAGCTGCCCAAGGCCTTCCCTGGAGTACTCATTGGCGGACTCGCTGACCGCATGTCGCCCCGTTCCATGACCCACATTGGCTATTGGGGCCAGGCACTGGTTGTTGCCGCAATGGCGCTGCTTATCGGCCCGTGGCACACACCCTTCTGGGTTCTGGTACTCGGCGCGTTCCTGCGTGGCAGCCTCGACATGTTCGCCAGAACGGCCACGTTCGTGGCCATCCCGAAAATGTATGGCGAAGGCACTGCCAAGTTCAACGCATCAGTGTCCACTGCGTGGACCTCCGCTTCCATTGTGGGACCGGCCATCGGCGGCGCACTGAGTGCCGTTTGGGGCCCATGGTGGTTGCTGGCCGTAGACGCGGTGTCCTTCACCGTCATCGCAATGATCATGAATTTTCTGCCGTGGCCGGACCACCCAACCAAACAGCCTGGCCGTCCAGGATTCTTCAAGGATCTTTCAGCCGGGTACCGAAGGCTCTCCCAAGTCAATGGTTGGTGGCGCTTTGCCGGAACCGTCGTCCTCATTGGCTTCTTGTCTGCCCCGCTGTCCACGCTCGCGATCTTCCAGACGTCAGTTGGCCTCGGAGGCTCTACTACGGAAGTGGGAATCGTCGGTGCGGCTGCGGCTGCGGGACTGTTCTGCGGGTCATTATTGTCCGGCTTGGTCTCCACTTGGCAACCAAACCTGTTAATGCAGCGTTCCTCGTGGCTTATGGCAGGAGGAGCTTTGCTCTTTTTCATCCCATCCTGGATTGCCGTCGCGAGTGCTCTGTTCGTTGTCTGCACCGGAGGCATTGCGTGGACGATTGGACGTACCTCCCTCATACACCAACAGATCCCCTCGTCCGATCTTGGCAAGACCATGACCGCCGTCCAGTTCTTGGAAACAGTTTCAAGCCCCCTCAGTCTTGCCGTCGCCACCTTCCTCATGGGGGTGTCCTCATTCATGGCCTTTGCCTCGATACTTCTGGCAGCACTTCTTTCAGGGGTGCTTGCCATCAATTCCGGATCGATGCTGAAGCCGGGTGAGCGGCAGGCAGAGGACAAGCAAAGCGAGCCCGTCCACTAGCAGCCCGCGGCGTCGGGACTTAGTCGGGCGAACTGGCTCGGGGCAGTTTCCGGCCCTGGACAGCGGCGTGGGTCTTGCGCAATGCCGCGATGGAGGCCTCGTAGGAATGCTGGGCAACCCCCACAAAGAGGCAGTCCACCACCATCATCTGGGCTATCCGGCTACCCATCGCGCCCGGCCGGAAGGGTGTCTCGCGGGCGGCAGTACTGAGCACAATGTGGGCAGTACGGCCCAGCGGCGAATCAGCATGATTGGTGATGGCGATGGTGGTGGCCCCGGTGTCCTTGGCCGCCTTGAGGAAATCGACCGTATCCACGGTGGCGCCCGAGTGCGAGATGGCGACAGCAACGCCGTCGTCGTCCAAGAGCGCTGCCGAAGTCAGCGCGACATGCACCTCGGGCCAGGTGAACGAGGTGAGGCCTATGCGATGCAGTTTCTGCTGCAGGTCCTGGCCAACCAGCCCGCCCGCGCCCACTCCGAAGATGTCGATTTTCCGCGAGCGCGAGATCGCTTCAACAGCCTCGGCGAGTTGGTCAACGTCGAGCACTTGAGCGGTGTCAGCGATGGACATCGTCTCGTTGTAGGCGATCTTGGAAACGATGTCCCGCAGCGAGTCGGAGGTATTGATGTCCTCGTAGACCCCCGTAGGTGCGTTGTTGGCCAAACTCTCCCGGGCCGTTTCCCTCGCAAGGTCGAGTCGAAGATCGGAGTAGCCGCGGTAGCCCACCTTCTTGTAGAAGCGGACCACCGACGTAGTGGACGTTCCACCATGCTCGGCAAGGTCACCGATGGACATCATCGCCGCGCGGGAAGGATCCGCCAAGACCATCTCAGCGACAGCCCGCTCGGAGGGGCGCAAAGCCGGCAGGAGGGAGCGGATCCGAACCAGGACTGTTCGTGACGATTGCACATTTCCAGCCGCTTCCATGGCGGACTCCTTCCAACAGGCTCGCCCGGCCCAGGTACGCGACAGACGTTTGTAAATAACTTACCTAAACGCAAACGCGAAGGTAAGTCATTGACGCAACCTCGACGGGCGAATACGGTCGATGTAATCCAAGTCACAAAAGTTGTCATGCACTTCTGCTCATCAGGAAAGGCTCCCCATGACACTCAACCGTCGAAGACTCATCCACGCCTCGGGGCTGGCCGCCGCTGCCGCCGTCGTATCACCCTTCGCATCAAGCGCCACCGCCTCCTCTCAGGCCAACCGCCCGGGGAAACCCGGAACCACCGTCAACGGGGCGGACACCGCCGCCGCCAGTAACTGGAGCATTTTCGCCGGGCGCAAAGTAGGTGTCATCACCAACCCCACCGGAGTCCTGGCGAACTTCCGCTCCATCGTGGATGACATGGCGGGCAAAGGTGTGGACGTCGCAGCGGTCTTCGGCCCGGAGCACGGATTCCGCGGCACAGCCCAGGACGGCGCGAGCGAAGGAACGTCCGTGGACCCGCGGACCGGCATCACCGTCTACGACTCCTACGGAGCCGAGGTTGATGACTACGTGGGCTTCTTTGAAGCGTCCGGCGTGGACACCATCTGTTTCGACATCCAGGACGTCGGGGCACGTTTCTACACCTACATCTGGACCATGTGGGGCGCCATGCAGGCCGCGTCCCGGACCGGTACCAGGTTCGTGGTCCTGGATCGTCCCAACCCGATTGGCGGCCAGGCGCGCGGACCGGTCCTCCAACCAGGTTTCGAATCCGGAGTCGGACGGCTGGGCATCGCGCTCCAGCATGGCATGACGGTGGGCGAGCTGGCCAAGTACTTCAACGCCGTCCACCTGCCGGCCGCTGGACTCAAGCCCCTCCAGGACCTTCACGTAGTCCAGGTCCAAGGATGGCGGCGTGAAATGACCGGACCGGACAACCGGGCATCATGGATCCTCCCGAGCCCCAATATGCCAACTCCGGAAACGTCCCTCCTGTATCCCGGAACGGCGTTGTTCGAGGCCACCAATATGTCCGAAGGCCGCGGCACAACCCGGCCGTTCGAACTGATCGGCGCCCCCTACGTGGACTACCGCTGGGCCGAGGCACTCAACAGCAAGGGCCTCAGCGGCGTGACGTTCCGCGAAGCCTATTTCCAGCCCACCCTCTCCAAAAACCAGGGCCTCGTCTGCGGTGGCGTGCATGTCCACATCACCGACGCCTCCCGCGTTGAAGCCCTTGAAGTGGGCACCCACATGCTGGTCGAAGCCAAGCGGCTGTACCCGGGGTTCGCCTGGCGCGGCGACGCAGGGCGGTGGATGGGGCTGCTGAGCGGTTCGGCCCGCTTTGCAGAACAGCTCGACGCCGGTGCTGACGCCAGGACCATCACCGACAGTTGGCGGTCCGAACTTGGTCAATTCGTCCGCGATACACGCCAATACCTCCTCTACAACGGTCAGCGCTAGCCAAGGCAAACACTCAGACGATTGGGATGCACATGCACAGAAAAGGAACCACCCTCATGACTGCCGCAGCCACGGCCCTCCTCATGACCGGGGCGGGAACAGCAGTGGCCGCTGGCCCCAGCACCACGGTCATCACGACGCCGGCCGCTGCTTCCCCGGATATCGACGCAATGATTGCGGGCATGTCACTGGACGAAAAGATCGGCCAGATGACGTGGACCCATGTCTACGGCTCGTCCGCGAATGACACGTCCATGGCGGCGAGCAACCAGGAACGTTACGGCGTCAATACGCCCGCCGAAGTGGTGGAAAAGTACAACCTGGGCGGCGTCCTCTACTTCGCATGGTCCGGGAACACGAACAATCCCCAGCAAGTTGCAGGCCTCTCCAACGGCCTGCAACAAACTGCTGTGGGAGCCGACGGTAAAGGCATCCCGTTGGCAGTCACCATCGACCAGGAAGGCGGGCTGGTTGCCCGCATAGGATCACCGGCCACGGTCCTCCCGGGCAACATGGCCCTGGGGGCCACGGCGAACCAGGATCTGGCCCGCGCGCAGGGCGAAATCCTGGGTTCCGAGATGCGGGCCATGGGTATCAACGTGGACTTCGCCCCGGTACTGGACCTCAACTCCAACCCGGACAACCCGGTCATCGGAATCCGGTCCATGGGTGAGGACCCTGCGCTGGTCAGTGAACTCGGCGCTGCGCAGATCAACGGCATTCAGGCCCGCAGCGTGGGAGCAGCAGCAAAGCATTTCCCCGGCCATGGCGACACGTCCGTTGACTCCCACTACGGCCTGCCGACTGTCACCTACGACCGCGCCACCCTGAACAAGCACCTGGAACCATTCAAGGCAGCGATCGATGCCGGCGTGGACATGGTCATGACGGCACACATCATTGTTGAGGCCATCGATCCCGAAATGCCGGGCACCCTGTCCCACAAGGTACTCACCGGCTTGCTCCGCGATGAGCTGGGATTTAAGGGACTGGTTACCACCGACGCCTTGGATATGGCCGCCATGGCAGCCGAATGGCCGCAGGAAGAAATCGCAGTCAAGGCCATCCAGGCCGGTTCGGACATCCTCCTCAACTCCCCCGACGTGGATGCCTCGTTTGCCGGGGTGCGTGCCGCCGTCGGGTCCGGTGAGATCACCGAAGCCCGAATCGACGAGTCCGTTCGGCGGATCCTGGAGTGGAAGGTCAAGCGCGGAGTATTTGAGCAGCCCATGGCTGACCCCGCAAATGTGGACAAGCTGGTGGGCACCGCAGGAAACCTCGCCACAGCCAATCTGATCTCCGACCATGCCGCTACCCTGCTGCGCAACCACGAGCGGGTGTTGCCGCTGGCTCCCGGCAGTTCCGTACTCATGGTGGGGGCCGGTTCGGGACGCCCGGAAACTGCGGGACCAATGCTCAAGGAACAAGGTTTCGCGGTCACTGAAGACTACGAGAATGGCGCGTCGCCCTCCTCCGCCTACCGGGCGCGGGCGGTTGCCGCCGCCAGCAAGGTGGACGCAGTAGTCTTCGCCTCCTACAACGCCACCAGCAACGCCGCCCAGCAACAAATGGTGGCTGAGCTGGCGGCTACTGGAACCCCCGTGATCGTCATAGCCACACGCAATCCCTACGACGTCAGCGTCTTCCCCGGGGCCGCCGCCGTACTCAACAGCTATGGCATCAACAGGGTCAACTTCCACGGTGTTGTGCGTGCCATCTCCGGCGCGGTCAACCCCGGCGGCAAACTGCCGGTCAATATCCCTGAAGCCGATGGCGACGGCGTCCTCCTCCCTTTGGGCTTCGGCCTCCACTACGACACGTCGACGCCGGAGGCAGTCACCTTTACGGACCGGCCGGGCAAGGGGCAGGACGCGTACACCATCCCCGCTGTCGCAGGCGTGGTTTACCTGATGGAGGGCAAGGAGGCGGCAGCCGGGACGTACCGGAAGCCAGCCGGCACAGTGACCGTCACCGCGGTTCCTGCCAAGGGATACGTCTTCACGGACAGCGCCGTCACGCAATGGAGCCACACGTTCACCACGGGACTCCCCAAGCCGTAGTAAGAGCTAAACCACGGGCGAGTTCATCAATGCGACCGTGATGATGAGGGCAATCCCGAACATCGGCAGGCAAAGAACGATGTTGGTCCGGCGGTTGTCCCTCATCACGGCCACGAACTCCCGCAGGAACGCGCTGGGCACGAAATACCTGGCCGTCGGGGCACCTACCACCTCCGCGTTGATCTTCTGCCGACGGGACAGAAGCGCAGCGCGGAGCACGTGGTAGTTGTTGGTGCACACCAGCAACGGGCCTTGGATGCCTTTCTCAGCCAGCAGGGCTACAGAGTATGCCAGGTTCTCGCGGGTGGTGGTGGCTTTGTTCTCCTCCACCACATCGCCGGATGCCGCACCGTTGGCCACCAGATACTCCTTCATTGCCGTGGACTCAGGCCGTGGTTCGTCCGCGCCTTGGCCTCCGGAAGGCACCAAGACCGGCTTGACCGGTGCGCCGCCGTCGTAAATCTCCAACGCCTTGTTGAGGCGTGCTGCGAGCAGCGGCGGAACGTTGCCGTCGATCAAACCCGAGCCAAGGACGATCACAGCGGCCGGATTCGGGCTGAACCGCATTCTGGAATACACCAAGGCGTATCCCAGAAACACCACGAACGCGCAGCCCAGGTAGGCGCACAGGAAGAACGCCAGGGCGGCCAGGCCAGCCAGCACCGGCTGCCCACTCAGCACAAACAGGAACGCGATCACCGGTGCGAGGAACACGGCCAATCCCACCGCTATCGGCAGGAAACTGCTGATGCCGGGGCCCTCCTTGCGGACCATCGTGGCGCCGTTCGCGATCAGGAAGCCCGCGAACACGAAGATACTGACCACGGGCACTACCAAAACCACCAGGTTCAGCCATTCGAACCACGGATTCAGGTCGATCAGGAAGTCCAGGAGGGCCTGCAGCAGGAACCACGCCGCTACCAGCAGGAGCACGCCATTGCGGAGCCGTCGCCGGTCCGACTGGTACGAGGCAAGGAAGATGCCCGCGAAGAGAAGTCCAAGGACCAGGGTCAGCATGGTCCAAGCCTATGCGGTGCCGCTCCGGCCCGCGGGCGCCTCGTACGATTCGGGCTTGAGTCCTTGGTCGGTGGCCACGTGGGTCTGCATCCCCGGGATGATGTCCGTATTTTGTGCGCTGACGGCCAGCCACCGCCCGTCACCCTGGCGCACAACCGTGAAACTGATAACGCCCCGCCGGGGTCCGGATCGTTCTCCGGTGGGCGTGATCTGGCCGGTCATGGACCATCTCCCATGAACAACGGCAACACCGCCCGGAAGCTCCCGGACCTTGACCTTTTCCAGCACCATCTCCGTGTCCGGAAACATGTGCCGGAAGCCGTAGTCGTGGTTGAACTGGATCTGCCGGCGGTTGTTCCACCACATGCCCACCACGTTGACGAAGTCCGCATCCTCCACGAAGAGCTCCGCCAACGCCACCGGATCAGCCGCGTTCCACGCGCTGGCGAAACCATCAGCTACGTCGCGGGGGCTCGGTGTCATGGAGGCGGTCCTTCCAAGGTGGCGAGATGGGAGTCAAAGACGTACGACGTCGGCACTCAGGTGAGCGTCGCCGTCGAGCCTTAAGTTGAAGGCAGCTGCTGCAGCCGCCACGCGATGATATCGCTGATGAGCTCGGTGGGGAGTGGGGATTTATGGGGCAGTTTGATGGCGTGCTCGGTGGTCCCGAAATCTGCCAGCTCCGCGGAGAAATGCGTGATCGCATCGGGGGTCGGATAGAACCCGACGTGGTGCTTTGTTCCAGTGAAGAAGAACAGCGGCTCGGTGCCGAGCTTGAAGGTGGGCATGCGCCAGCTGATCGATTCTTCCGCTTCATCAGGCACGGCCGAGCGGATCAGTTGGTACACGATCAGCAGTCGTTGCCGAACATCGCCGTCGTACTGGTCGATGTACTCGCTGATGGTACCCGGTGTCATGATGGCCTCCCTGTGAGCGATGGTGCACACCCGATCCTATTCCCGCCTAGGGTGTTGAGCATGCGAAGAATTCCAGAGACCTTCGACCAAGCAGACGGTGAGCAATCGACGCCAGAGTTGATTCTGTTGAACGGTCCACCGGGCATCGGAAAGTCGACCCTGGCCAGGCTCTTCTCCGACCGGCATCCAGGAACTTTGAACTTGGATGTCGATCAAGTCCGTTGCCTCATTGGTGGCTGGCAGGAGTATTTTCAGGCAGCGGGGAATCTGGTCCGCCCCATCGCGCTCACCATGGCTGCCACGCATCTGGCCGCGGGGCACCGCGTGATCATGCCGCAATTTCTCGACTCCGACCAGGAAATCGCATTGTTCCGCAACGTTGCCCGGAAATCCGGCGCGGGCTTTCGAGAGGTCGTTCTCATGGACACTCAAGAGTCCTCGATCGAGCGGTTCTACGCTCGCGGAGACAAGCACGATCCCTGGCACGCCCGGGTCACGGCGATTGTGGAGCAGAACGGCGGGCCCCAACTGCTGAAGTCAATGTATATCGGCCTGACCAACGGCCTTCACAACCGAGGCTCCGCATCAGTCATCAGCAGCCGCAGAGGAGCGATTGAGGAAACGTACGCGCGTCTCGTGGAAGCTTTGAGTGTTGAGCCGATTCACCACTAGAGCTATTCCGCATGCCTTGGTAGCTTCGAACCCATGGCCATCAAGCTTGAGAACGTCGGTATTGCTGTGCGGGACATCGAAGAAACCATCGCGTTCTTCACCGATCTGGGTCTGACAGTGCTGGGCCGCGACACCGTCAGCGGCGAGTGGGCGGATACCGCCGTCGGGCTTGATGGCAACCACGCGAAGATCGCGGTGCTCCAAACCCCGGATGGCCAGGGACAGCTGGAACTGTTCGAGTACATCCACCCGGATGCGATCGAGACGCAGCCCACCCTTCCAAACGAAATCGGAATGCACCGGGTGGCCTTCTCCGTTGACAACATCGACGAAGCCCTTGAGATAGCCGCGAAGCACGGTTGCACTCCCCTTCGCGGCGTAGCTACTTACGGTGACGTCTACAAGCTCACTTATCTTCGCGGGCCCAGCGGAATCCTGGTGATGCTTGCCCAGGATCTAACGAAAGCCTGACCCCAGGGTTATCCGCTTCCGGAAATCTGCCGGGCGAAGTCATTGAGAGCGGTGGCCACGGCGTCCGGATTGCTCAACGTGGCGTAGTGACCACCAGGGATTTCCACGGGTTCTGTTCCCAGCCTGTCGCGAACCTGGCGCCTCATAAACCTCGGAGGGAAGAACAGATCGTCGCGGCATAGAATCCCCAGGGTTGGCACGTCCGGGTGTTTGCCGGGCCAGGGCCCTGACATCCAGGCCCCCTGCTGATCGCGCTCCCGTTCGGTGGCCTCCTGTGCCAAATCGTCAGGGACGAGATTGAAATATGGCTCATCGGGAATGGTCTCGCGGTCATGGCCGGTGTTGGTCCACCAGGCACCAAAGGTCTCGCCGGGCATCGGAATCATCGCCGAGAGGTACACCAGGCCATCGGAATGGAGCTCCTCGCAGACCAAGGGGGCCGTGAAGCCACCCAACGAATGCCCCACCACGATGGTGTGCTGAGCATCGCCAACCGCTTCCGTCACTGCGCGGGTGTAGTCCTCAAGTCCGGCAGCGGCATCTTCAATGGGCAAGTCGACAACCACCACTTCATGCCCCGATGCTTCCAGCAGCGGGCCCACCAGATGCCAATCCCATGCCGTGGAACCACCACCGTGAATCAGTACGAAAACTGCCATCATGCCCCCGATTGACCTCAGGCCGGATGTGCTGTCACCAGCGCATCCGGCTCAGTTTGAACAACTCCCGCGGGTGTTTCCACAGGGAGTCCGTTACGGATCCAGTACTCGATGCCTCCGATCATTTCCCTGACGGAGTACCCCAGTTCCGCGAAGGCAAGCGCCGCTAACGTGCTGCCATTGCACCCTGGACCCCAGGAGTAGACCACTACTTGCGAACCAGCCGGAATGACGTCGGCGGCCAACGCCGGAATCTGCGCCGTCGGGATATGTACGGCACCCGGAATATGTCCGTGGTCCCACGAGGATTGCCTGCGGGTGTCCACCACAACCAATGAGCCTGGCGTGGCGTCAGCAACGTCCATGACGTCAATCTCGCACTCAAGCTTCGCCCGGAAATATTCAGCTGCACTCATACTCATGCGAGATTCGCCAGCTTCGCGGACGCCCGGCGGGAACCAAGCTTGGCGGATATCCGGAGGCTTGTCTCCGCAGCCATGGGCCCCACCTCACGGACACGTTTGGCGGTCATCCGCGACGACAACGAGGACACAGACAGGGCCGCCACTACGTGATCGTCATGACCAAAGATCGGTGCGGCCACGCACCGCACTTCCGGCTCGTTCTCACGGTCATCAATGGAGTAGCCCCGCCGCCGGATGGCTTCAAAATCAGCCCGGAGCAGCGAGGGATCCGTGATGGTCTTGTCCGTGAGCGGCTCCAGGTTTCCGGCCAGGATAGGCCCCACTACTTCCTCCGGACTGAACGCGAGCATGGCCTTGCCAACGGCGGTGCAGTAGGCAGGCATAGTGGCGCCCACGCGCGAAGCCATCCGCACTGTGGCCTCGTCCTCCACCTTGTCCAGGTACACAACGTCGTGCCCGGAAAGCACCACCAAGTGGCAGGTGCTTTCCGTGGCACGCATGAGGCTCCGGAGCTCACCATTGGCGACGCTGCGCAGATCCACCCGGTCAAGATAGGACTGGCCCAGGCGCAGACAGCCGTGACCCAGGCGGAACTTCCCGGTCTCGTGGTCTCGCTCCAGCAGGTTCTCCTCGAGGAGCGGCGCGGCTAGGCGCAACAACGTGCTCTTGTTCAGGCCAGAGAGCCGGGCCAGCTCCACCAGGGCAAGCCCATCACCGTTGCCGGGCTCCTCAGCCACAACAGTGAGCAGCGCCAGCGCTTTGCGGAGTGATGCCGAGGAATTCCGGGCATCCTTGCCTTCAATAGTCACTCAGTTCCTTACAAGCTGCTCGGCGTCGTAATCGCGCTTCCAACCCTCAACACCCGGGCGTTGCTGCCACGGCGCAGGACCGGACAATGGCCGGTATTCCACACCCATGGCCTCGAGCCGTGCCAGATGCGCATCCGTGAGTCGCGTCAGGAACTCATCGTAGTCCCGGCCCTCCGGCCTGGACCAGAACACCTCGGCGATCGCACTCAGGCGGGGGAACGCTGCGAACTGCACGCGCCGGGGCGAATCCAGGTGTTCGCTCCAGATGTTGGCTTGGGCCCCCAGCAGACGGCCCGGGAAGTCAGTGCCTTCCAGGCCTGGCAGTGGCTCAAACTCGTAGACGTCCTGCAGCGTGGTCACGAAACCAACCGGCACCGGCTCCTCATCACCGTCGGCTTGGCGGTGGTCGAGGTAAAGCTTGTGCTCGGGGCACATCACCACGTCATAGCCGTTGCGCAGGGCGTCGATACCGCCTTCGTATCCGCGCCAGGACGCCACAAGAGCCCCGTCCGGAAGGCCGCCGTCGCCGATTTCGTCCCATACGGACGTGGCGCGGCCGTGGCCCTTCAAATGCAGAGCAAGCTGCCCGACGAACCAACTGTGAAGGCCCGAAACATCGTCCAAGCCCAGCTCTGCAGCCTTTGCCTGCGCTTGCGGGCTGGCTTGCCATTGTGTCAGTGGCACCTCGTCCCCGCCGAGGCTGATCCACGGGGAGGGGAAGATCTCCACCACTTCATCCAGGACGTTCCGGTAGAAATCCAGAGAGGTTTCGGACACTTCCAAAACGGTCTCATTGATGCCCCAGCGCGTCCACACCTCCACAGGCGCTGTACCCTCCGCTGGGCCTGCACCCAGCTCCGGGTACGCCGCGATGGCCGCCTGGCTGTGGCCCGGAACGTCAACCTCCGGGATGACGGTGATGTGCCGATCGGCGGCGAATGCCACGATCTCGCGAAGATCGTCCTGCGTGTAGAAGCCACCGTGCGGTCGGCCATCGAAAACACCTGCACGCCAGGAACCAAGCGACGATTCACGGCGCCACGCACCGGTTTCGGTCAGTTTGGGATAGCGGTTGATCTGGATCCGCCAGCCCTGATCGTCCGTCAAATGGAGGTGAAGGACGTTGAGTTTGTGCATGGCCATCACGTCGATGAACCGGAGCACGTTGTCCTTTGGCATGAAGTGCCGCGCGACGTCCAACATGGTGCCGCGGTAGCCGAATCGCGGCTTGTCTTCCACTGAAACGCGCGGAACAGACCATCCATCAACAGCCCCAACCGGCGCCTGCCGCAGCGCGGCCGGGCCCATCAACTGCAACAGCGTCTGTGCACCATAGAACGCACCGGCGGCATCACCCGCAGAGATAACGACGCCGTCACTCACTTCCAGTCGATAAGCCTCGGCGTCGAGTGTGGGGTCAAGCAGGATTCGGATATCTCCCTCGCCGGCCGGAGCGGGAGCCAGGTCCCAACCGGTGGCTGCGCCCAAAGCCCGGGCGAGCCAGCGGCGAGGACCGCGGAGTTCAGGATCGGCACCCAGAGTTGTGCCGGCGTCGAGCTCCAACTCGCCAGTCCCCGCTGAAAAGGTCCACGGCGCTGGGACCAACTGGTGGAGCCCGCTCATCCCTTCACCGCCCCGGCCAGTCCGGACACCAGCTTGCGCTGGACTGACACGAAGAAGATCAGCACAGGAATGGTCATAATGACCGAACCGGCCATGATGGCTCCCCAATCGTTTTGGTCGGGCTTGAAGAACGTCAGCAAGGCAATGGGCAGCGTCTGGCTCTCCTGGGCGGAAATGATGAAGGTCTTGGCAAACAGGAAGTCGTTCCACGTGGAAATGAACGAGAACACCGAACATGCCACCACACCCGGCGCCACCAAAGGGAACAGGATGGAACGAACAAACCGGAAGCTGCTGGCGCCGTCCAAACGGGCGGCCTCCTCAACTTCCAGCGGGACGGCGGCCACGAAGCCGCGAAGCATCCAGATGGCGAACGGAATGCTGAAACCAACGTGCACCAGAACCAGCGAACCCAGCTGGTTCAGGCCCACCAACGGGATGGCTTCGCCGGCGTTGCGCAGCAGGAAGAACAGCGGAATGGTGAGTGCTTCCACAGGCACCATCTGCGAGACCAGGATGATGATCAGCAGTTTGGTGCGCATCTTGAAGTTGTAGCGCGTCAACGCCACAGCTGCGAGGAACGCCAGGACGGTGGACAGCACCACAACTACCAGCGCCACGATCACGCTGTTCAGGAAATACTGGCCAAAATTGTTCACACCAAGGACGCGCCCGAACGAGTCCAGCGACGGCTCCAGGGTGTACGGCGCTGCATCACCGGCGTCGAGCGCTGTTTTGGGCTTGAGTGCTGACAGCACCATCCAGAACAGCGGGAAGGCAACGATCAAGGCGATGACAATCGCCGCGGCATCGGCGCCGAAGCGGCGCTTGCCCTGCTTCCGCAGCTTCTGCGGGGCGTCAGCCTTGGTGGTTCGGCGCGGGACTGATGAAACGTCGACGGCGGTCATAGGGCTTCGCCTGTTCTCTTGAGGATCCGGAGGTAGACCAAGGTGATGACCATGAGCAGTGCGGTCATGATCACGCCCAGTGCAGAACCCAGGCCATAAAGGCTGGCGGCGAAGGCCTGCTGGTATCCATAGACGTTCAGCACCAGGTTCTGGCCGGCTATGCCACCGCCGTTGGTCATGATGTAGATCTGCGAGAAGATCTTGAAGTTCCAAATGATGGATTGGATGGTCACCACGATCACGATTGGCCGGAGCATGGGGAGCATGATGCTGCGGGCAATGCGGGGCATGGACGCGCCGTCAATCCTGGCGGCTTCAATGACTTCGGTGGGGATCGCCTGGATGCCTGCGTAAACCGTGACCAGCACGAACGGGAACGAGCACCACACCACTTCGCTGGCGACTAGCCCGAAGGCCGACCATTTGTCGTAGGTCCAGGAGTACCCCTCGAACTGAGTCAGGCCGATGGCCACCAGCGTCTTGTTGACCAAACCCAGGGTGGGCTCGAACAGAAACAACCACACGGCGCTGCCCGTGACTGCCGGAGTGGCCCATGCGCCGAGCGACACCACGAACAGCAGCGAGCGGACCCACGGGCGAAGCCGTGTTGCCAGCACCGCCAAGGAGCTGCCCACCAGCAAGGTGAAGACCACGCAGGCGGTGGCGAAGACCACCGTGTTGCCCAGGACGGTCCAGAACTGCGGGTCCGCGAAGAGCTTCTGGTAGTTCTCCAGGCCCACGAAGTTCAGGGGCGCCTTGCCGCTGACCTGGGCCTGGCGGTAGTCGTACAGCGAGACGTTGATCAGCTGGAAGATCGGGTAGCCGAGCAGTGCGATCAGGACGATGAAGGCCGGCGCAAGGTAGAGCCAGGGCTCCAGTCCGCGCTTTCCGTTGGAGAAACGCCGGGACGTGCGTCCCGCCGTCGTCGAGCCTTTGCCCGGGGTACCGCCTTGCGGCGCTTCGGGCAGAACCGGAGTGAGCGCTGTCATGATGCGCCTTTGGTTGTTGGACTTTGTTGTGGGGCGTAGCGCATTACTTGGACCCGAATGCCGTGTTCATGGCGGCAGCGGCCTCCGTGGTAGCGGCGTTCACGTCAGCCTTGCCCGTGACAACCTTCTGGTACATACCGGTGAAGACACCCTGGGCGTCGATGGTGGACCAGTTTTCCGTCACCGGGACAAATTTGGTACCGGCACCCAAGGTGTTGATGAACGGTTCAACCTGCTTGTTGGTCTCCGCCACAGACTTCTGGACGTCGCTGAACGTGGGGAGGTTGCCCATGGAGTCAAACATCTTCTGCTGGTACTTTTTGCTGGCCAACAACTTCACGAAGTCTGCTGCCAAGGTGCGGCGTTCACTGCTGTTGAAGACACCCAGGTTGTTGCCGCCGGCAAAAGCCGGAGCAATGGAACCGGCAGTCTTGCCGGGAACCGGAACCACCGCGAACTTGTCCTTGATGGCGCTGGCAGCAACTGCCTTGTAGTTGAAGTCGCCGCCAATGGTCATGGCCGACTTGCCGGCGATGAATTGCTGGACGCTGGCATTGCCGCCGAACTCAGCGCAGGTCTGGGCAGGGCAGATGTCGTCCTTGAGGAGGCGGGTGTAAGCCGCAACGCCTTCGCGTGACTCTGTGGAGTCCAGGCCGGAAACGAACTTCTCGCCTTCCTTCGTGGCGATCTCGCCGCCGTTGGCCCACAAGTACGGCATGGCGGAGAACTGCGCAGCGCCGCCAACGGAGATGCCCAGCAGCTCAGGGTTTGCAGCGCGGACAGCGCGGGCCACGGTTTCTACCTCATCCAGGGTCTTGGGAACCTCAAGGCCGAGCTGCTGGAGGAGGTCCGTGCGGTAGTAGAGGGCACGAACACCCACGAACCACGGGACACCGTAGTTCTTGCCGTCGATTTCGGTGGTGTCCAGGATCTTCTGGTCCAGGTCCTTGGCTTCATCCCAGGACTTGATGTCCCCGGTGACGTCGGCCAGGCCACCGGACGCCACATAGCTGGCGAGGTCCGTGTTGCCGAATTCGGCCACATCCGGGGCGCTGGAAGGATCGTTGAACGCTGCCTTGAACCGCTCGGCGCGGCTGTCAACGGGAATGTACTGGACATCGATCCTGGCACCACTGTGTGCCGCTTCGAATTCAGCAACGGCTTCCTTGACCACCGCGGACTTGGGGTCCTGGTTGACCTCGGAGAAGAGCCAGACACGGACGGTGCCCGTCTGCTCGTCCGAGCTGGAGGCTGCGTTGTTGGAGGTGGGTGGAGCGCAGGCAGTCAATGCGAGCGCTGCGATGGCAATGGCCGCGGCGGAGCGTGCGAGTTTCAAGTGTCCTCCATGGAGAAAAGGTGGATACCGCGGGATTTCCCCCTCCGCGGCTATGAGACCAAACACTATGAACGCGCGGGTGTGGGCGGAAGCACATTCGTCAAAAGGTTTGCATTGCAAAACAAGAATCCAGTTTTTAAGCATTTTGGTCTATACCAAGAGACGTTTTGAGGGACATCGACTTTAGGTTCCACATGAAGTGAAGATACCCCCTGGGGGTACTTGACGCATACCCCCTCCGGGTATATATTGAAAACATGAGCACTGCAGATCTGAGCATGAGCCACCCGGACGCGCCCATCATCGAGGTGGACCTGGAGCACGCCGCGCCGCATGGCTACACCAGCAACAAGGACGCCTACCTCAAGCGGCTGAAACGCATTGAGGGCCAGGTCCGCGGAATCGCGCGCATGGTGGAGGATGACAAATACTGCATCGACATCCTCACGCAGGTTGCGGCCGCCACCAAGGCCCTCCACGCAGTCAGTCTCGGGCTTGTTGAGGAGCACATCGGCCACTGCGTCGTGGGAGCAGCCTCCGAGCCTGATCCCGATGCCCGCGCCGAGCAGATCGACGCCAAAGTCAAGGAGGCCACCGATGCCATCGGGCGCCTGCTGCGGTAATGCCGCCACCAACCACCACACCATTCAACTCACCTCCAAGGAGCACGCCATGAGCCAAACCATCCGAACCAACGTGAACGTTTCCGGCATGACATGCGGCCACTGTGTCTCCAGCGTGAGCGAAGAACTCGAAGCCCTCAGCGGCGTTGAGGACGTCGCCGTAGACCTCAACCCGGGCGGCCTGTCCACCGTGACCATCACCTCAACCAGCGAGCTCTCACCGTCGGAAATTGGCGAGGCCGTGGCAGAAGCCGGCTACCTGGTGGTAGCCAACGACGCGTAGGAGTCCTCTTGAGTAGCCAGGACACTTTCAACAAGCCCGCACACCGGGTCATCGAACTCGACATCGAGGGCATGACCTGCGCCTCTTGCGTCAATCGAGTGGAACGTAAACTGGGCAAGCTCGACGGCGTAGAGGCCAGCGTCAATCTGCCCCTCGAATCAGCCCACGTGACCGTCCCGGCCACCGTGACTGACCAGCAAATCGTGGACACGGTCAACGCGACGGGCTACAAAGCCACTGTCCGCCAAGCCCCGGCGCCACACACCCGCGAACACAGTGAACACCAGCACCACGGCAACCAGACTCCGGATGCAGAACACGCCGCCCATGAAAATCACATGGATCACGGCCCCTCTGCGTCAACGCTCCGGCCGCGGCTCATAGCGGCGGCGCTGCTGACTGTCCCGGTGTTCGCCATTTCGATGATTCCCGCCCTCCAGTTTGCCAACTGGGGCTGGGTCGTCGGAGTCCTTGCCCTGCCCGTGGTGAGTTGGGCGGCCTGGCCGTTCCACAGGGCCGCGGCCATCAATGCACGGCACTTCGCATCCACCATGGATACGCTCGTTTCCATCGGCGTCATCGCCGCTTACCTGTATTCTGCCTGGCAGTTGTTCGCAGATCCCCGGATGACAGAACACCCCGGCATGGAAAGCATGTCAGGCGGCGGTTTGTACTTCGAGGTCGCCGCAGTGGTCACCACGTTCCTGCTTCTGGGCCGGTATCTGGAGGCCAACGCGAAAGCCAAGGCCGGTAATGCGCTGAAAGCCCTGCTGAACCTGGGCGCCAAGGATGCCACGATTTTGGTGGAGGGTGCTGAGCAGAAGATTCCCGCTGATCAGCTCCTGGTGGACGACGTCATCGTGGTTCGCCCCGGAGAGAAGATCGCTACTGATGGCGTGGTCACGGACGGAGAATCCGCCGTCGACGCTTCACTGGTAACGGGCGAGTCTGTGCCGGTGGAAGTTGGCCCGGGCAGCCTGGTGACAGGCGCAACCATCAACACCTCCGGCCGGCTGCTGGTTCGCGCCACGCGGGTTGGCTCGGACACAACACTCGCGCAGATGGGTCGCTTGGTCAGCCAGGCACAAACCGGCAAGGCTCCCATCGCCAGGCTTGCAGACCGGATCAGCTCTGTCTTTGTACCGATCGTGCTGGTCATCGCACTGGCGACGTTCCTCCTATGGCTGTTCTTCTCAGGCGATCTCAATGCGGCCTTCACCGCCGCTGTTGCTGTTTTGGTGATCGCATGCCCCTGCGCTTTGGGCTTGGCGACTCCCGTGGGGCTGCTGACCGGAACGGGTCGTGGCGCGCAGCTGGGGATCCTGATCAAGGGCCCTCAAGTTCTGGAAGACACCCGGCACGTGGACACCATCCTGCTGGACAAGACGGGCACCGTGACCAGCGGAAAGCTCGCCGTGGACCACACCGTCGCTCTGAACGGTCATACCCCCGCCACCGTTCTGACGCTTGCCGGCGCCGTGGAGTCAGCGTCCGAGCACCCTATCGCCCACGCGATTGCGGCCGCCGCGAAGGACGCAATCCCCCACGCCGGGGCGTTCCCTGCCGTTGAAGGATTCAGTTCCGCTCCCGGCGGCGGAGTGCGCGGAACTGTTGTGCTGGACGGCAGCGCATACGCGGTTGTGGTCGGGCGCTCTGGCTGGCTCGAGGGAAACGGCATCACCCTCGACCCCGGCCAACGGGAAACCTTGGCTGCTGAAGAAAACGGTGGCGCCACGGCCATTTGGGTTGCCGTCGACGGCCAACCCGCAGGAATTGTGAGCCTCAGCGACACCATCAAGCCCGGATCGGCCGCGGCGATCAAAAAGTTGAAGGGCATGGGCATCCGCCCCATCCTGTTGACCGGCGACAATGCCGCTGTGGCCGCCCAAGTGGCTGCCGCCGTCGGAATTTCACCGGACGACGTCTTCGCCGGAGTTTTGCCGGAGGGCAAGGTGGCGGCGGTTCGAAAGCTGCAGGAGTCCGGCGCAACGGTTGCCATGGCTGGCGACGGCGTGAATGACGCCGCAGCCTTGGCTCAGTCGGACCTGGGCATCGCGATGGGCTCGGGCACCGATGTGGCGATTGAAGCCTCAGACCTCACAGTGATGGGTAGCGATCTCGGTCAGCTGGTACAGGCCATTGAGCTCTCCCGAAAGACACTATCCACCATCAAGACCAATCTGTTCTGGGCGTTCTTCTACAACGCGATCGGCATTCCGGTAGCGGCCCTTGGCTTCCTAAATCCGATGATTGCCGGCGCTGCCATGGCGGCGAGCTCGGTCCTGGTGGTCGCGAACTCCCTACGGCTCCGCTCGTTTGGGAAGTAGAGCACCTGAGGGCGATGGGGTCTGGGCTAAGCCGTCCCGAACCGGACGGCGGCCCGGGCCTTCGCTTTGGCAGCTTCTTCGTCACGGTTCTTGGCCGGGCCATGGCTCACCAATGAGTCCAGGAGATGCTGCGTAATATGCGCGATCTCATGAACAGCCTCAGCGAAGGCTTCCTCGTTGGCTTTGGACGGCTTGGTGGATCCGCTGATTTTGCGTACGTATTGCAGGGCAGCGGCCTCCACTTCGGCGTTCGTGGCGTGCGGTTCGAAGTTATGAAGAGTCCTGATATTGCGGCACATAATCCCATGCTAACTATGGGCAGTGCTGCATGGGGAGGGGTGCCCATCGACGGGTTTGCGAATCCCGGGATAGGTTTTAGCTATTGGATCTTCCGGATGAGCCGGAGGCCGCTGGGGATGCCGAAGAGCTCGGGTCCGAACAAATGAAGGAGAATCTCATGGCTATTTGGGGTGCAGATGTTGATCAGCTTCGTCAGCTCGGTAACAAGCTGAAGGCCGGCGCCGAGAACATCGAGCAGCAGCGTTCACAGCTGAAGGGTGCTCTCGACGGTACCGACTGGAAGGGCCCGGACGCTGACAAGTTCCGCGGCGAGTGGGACAGCCAGCACGCTTCCAACCTGAAGAAGGTTGCCGACGCACTTCGCGAAGCCGGCGATCGCGCTCAGAAGAACGCTGAGCAGCAGCAGCAGGCTTCCAACTAAGACAGTTGGGAAGGGCCCCGGACGCACCAGCGTCCGGGGCCCTTCGCTTTTAAGTTTCGCCTAGCTCCGTGAAGCCTTGGTGACGGGCCCGGACGGGACTGGTTCGACGTCGTTGACGTGATCCAAAGCCGGGGCGGCACGGCGGTCTCCGCGCAATTCATCGATGCGTACCAGCACCACGCCGCCAACAATCAGAGCACCACCCAGCAGTTGGATCGGGCCGGGCAACTCACCCAGCAGCAACCAAGCCCACACCACGGCAAAAAGCACTTCAGTCAGGGAGACGAAGGACGCCACCTTGGAACCCAGACTGCGGGCCGCCATGATTCCGGAGACATATGCCAGGACAGTGGCCAGGACGATCAGTCCCACAGCGGATACCCACCAAGGCGTAGTCCAGGGACCAAGTGTGGTGTCAGCGTTGCTGAACGTCATGGGGAGCAGACCCAGCAAGCCAACCAGCCACATCACCAGCGCACCCACAAGGAGACCACCAGATGCGAGGACCAGCGGCGGAAGAGTCTCATTCTCCTTTGCCGTTATGAAGAAGTAGATCACCAGGCACACGGCAGCCGCCATGCCCCAGAGGACGCCAACAAAGTCGACCTTCACTGCGCCGGTCAGGTCCAGCACCAGAACCAGGCCACCCAAGGACAGCAATGCCCCCGCCGCGGTGAGCGCGCGGGGCCGCCGCCGGCTTGCGATCCACAGCCACAGCACGATCATCACCGGCGCCAAATACTCAAGGAGCAGGGCAACTCCCACCGACAGCCGGGCCACAGCGTTGAAGTAGAACAGTTGGCAGCCCGCCACACCGATGAGCCCGAACAACAGGATGGTGAGCCAGTTGTCCTTGAGCTGGTGCCAGCGTCCGCGAAGCACCACGACGGCGGGAATCACCAGAATCAGCGCGGCGCCTGTGAGGCGCACGGCAACTGCGGCACCGGGTGACCACCCGGTTTCCAGCATCGACTTGGCAAACGATCCGGACGTGCCAAACACAGCGGAAGAAAAGAGCGCGATGCCGAGTCCCGATGCCAGGAAACCTTTTGCATCAGCCTTCGTCGTTGGAGCTGACACAGCAGCCTCCTGTCAGGAGTAAAGTGGGCTTATGGTCATGACAGTACTCCCGAAACATGTAAGGAGTCAAAGTGCTTTTTGCGCCTGACACCGAGGTAGCCCTTCGCAGCGTCGTCAATCTGATCAACACCGCGGCCAATGGTGAAGAATCACTCACCACCCCGGCCGACCTCAATGCCTTCCTCGACGCCGAAGAGTTCACCGGCTCAAGGTCCGGGAGCGCGGCAGAGCTACGCAGCATCAAGCGGCTTCGCATCGAACTTGCAGCACTCTGGAGCTCTGACGAAGACACGGCAGCCAAGTCCGTCAACAAGCTGCTCACCGATGCCAAGGCCCTGCCCCAACTGGTCAAACACGACCATTGGGACTGGCATCTCCACGCCACCACCCCCGAGGCGCCCCTGGCGGATCGAATGGGAACCGAAGCGGCGATGGCCATCATTGACGTAATCCGCAGCAAGGAAATGGACCGGATGCGCGTATGCGCGGCGGATGACTGCGACGCCGTCGTGCTGGACCTCAGCCGAAACCGCTCCAAGCTCTACTGCGACACCGGCAACTGCGCCAACCGCGCCCACGTTGCCGCATACCGGGCAAGGAAAGCGGCGGAGGCTGACTAGAACAACACCGGGACAATGCGGCGGCACGCCTTGTGGCGAGGCCAAGCCAATCCCGCCACCCTGGCACACCCTGATTTGCATGTGATGTAGATCACGCAGAATCTGGCGTCACGAAATTCAATGTAGTTTCACCTATCCCCCAGTACTAAGCAGCGGCGGACTCACGGCGCGAGCTGCGCGACCACGCGCGTCAAGGGAAAAGGGAATCCACATGCAGAAGCAACTCGAGCATTTCCATGCTCACGCCAAGGCGAGACATGGCGCCAGGCCTGCCCTTGGCCTGATGATGTGCGCGCTCCTGGCTCTGGTCAGCATCTCTGCGTACGGCGTGGCCAGTTGGCCTGCTCCCGCGGCCGCCGCGCCCGGCACCCCTGGCGTCACCCAACCGGGGACCCTGGTCTACAGCGAAGACTTCTCCAACCAAAACGCGGCAACTGCCCCGATCCCGCTCGGGACGTACGTTGGCGGGACGGCGGCCCAAAACGAGCAGTACACGGCAGATGCGGCCTGGCTGCCGGGCGCGCAGGCCTGCAACGGCTGGATTCTGCGGCAAGGCACCCCCTTGCCTGCCAACGGCGGCGCCATCATCAACAACGATCAGTGCGGGCGCAACGGAGCCATCGGGTTCCTGGGTGACATGGCGTACGTGATGGGCAAATACCAAGGCATGTCCGATGCTCAGGCAGCCCAGAACCAGATCCTCAGCGAGTACACCAACACCACCAACGGAACCCAAGCCGCAGGACTGCAGCTGCAGACCACCAAAAACAGCATTCCCACCATCGCCGGCCACTATTACGCCATCTCGGGAATCTTCGCGGAGACGAACTGCTTCTCCAACCACGCCAGCCAGGAATTCTCCATTCTGATCAACGGGGTACCCACAGTAGTGGGTTCAAGCCTGGACCCCTGCTCCGATCCCAGCAGGCAAGTCATTTCGTATAACAACGTCAACTACAGCGTGGCAAAACTGCAGTCCGGCGCCATCCAGGTCCCCCTCACCGGCACGGCACCCACATTGGGTGTCAGGGTACGGAACCTGCAGGCGACAGGCACGGGCAACGACGTCGGCTTTGACCTCCCCCAGCTGGTGGACGTAACTCCGCAACTGGATAAGGCCTTCTCTCCTACCAGCATGTACCAAGGCCAAAACACGGTCCTGAGCTACACGGTGACCAACACCAGCGACCTGATGGCCAAGAATGGATGGCGCTTCGTTGACACGCTGCCCGCTGGGCTAACCGCCGTGGGCCCCCTCGGTGGCACGTGCGTCCGAACTGCCGGCACGGTCTCCGGTGGAACCGTGGATGTTACCGGCAACCTGGCCCAGGGCACTGCCTCGTGCACCATCACGGTCACCGTTACCAGCAACACCCCGGGTGTTTACAACAACTCCGGCTGCGTGGCCAATAACGCTACGACGATCACCAACTGCACCAACAACTTCCCCACGATTACCGGCCTCTACCCGCCCGGCACGGCCCCGCTGACCGTTCGTCCGTTGACGGATCTATCCATCACAAAGAAGGCCAATATCACGGCCTACATCCCGGGGCAGCCCATCACTTACACGGTGATTGCGCACAACAACGGTCCCAGCGACGCCATCAATGCCATCTTTACCGACCCACTGCCGGGTAGCCTCGCAGGCTCTGCCTGGACCTGCGTTGTCACGGCGGCAGGTACATCCAACCTGCCCCCTGCCGGGCCAACGTCCTGCAATGCCCCGAGTGGATCAGGCAGCATTTCCGGCACAGTCCGGATCAACACTGGCGGAACACTGACCTACACGGTCACCGGAACAGTGGCGGCGGGTACTACTGGAGACATCGTCAACACAGCCACCATCGTGCCCGCTGCTCAAACGGCTGTTCCCAACATGCCTGGCGGCGGCCCCAACCCAGTGCCAGGTTCCACCACCCAGGTCCCCACCGTGGACCCAGCCTGCCCGCCGCTCCCCGGAGTCGGATGTTCGGCAACTGTGACAACCCCCGAGGATCCGCAGTGGACCATCGCCAAGAGTGCAAAAGTAAACGGCACACCTGGCACCACATCGGTCAAACCCGGCGACACGATCACCTACACCGTGACCGCCACCAGCACCAGGGGCCAGATCAACAACGTCGTCCTCACCGACAACCTGTCCGATGTCCTGGATCAGGCAACCTTCGCGCCAGGGTCCGCCACCCTCACCATTGGCACCGCAGCCCCCGTAGCTGTGGCGAATCCCGTGGCACCGTCCACCATCCTGACAACGCAGCCCTTCACTCTGCCTGCCGGCCAGACCGCAACACTCAGCTACAACGTGACGGTCAAGCAGGATGCTTGGAGTTCCCAGTTGGTCAACGTCGCAACCGGCACGGGCAGCGTCATACCCGTCCGGTGCGCCACGGGAAGCACGCCATTGGCACCCGAGTGCTCCACCATGCACCACACGCCGGCCAAGATCCTCATCGAAAAGGTTGGGGAGTCCTCCGCTGAGGTGTGGGTTCCCATGGCGGGTTCCACATGGGCCATCCATAACGACGCCGCAGGAACTCCGGGGCCGGTCAACACGAGCTACACCGTGGTGCCCATGGCTTCCCACACCGGGCAGTTCCAGCTCGAAGGCATCGAACCAGGCGTTTACTGGCTCGAAGAAACCCGGGCTCCGGAAGGGTTCAACCTGCTGGCCGAGGCTGTGCAGTTCACGGTTGCTTCCAATGGTGCCGTAACACTCGGCCAAGGCAGCGGCTCCGGCGTGGTCACAGCCAGCGACAGTGACGCCAACGGCATTTTCCTGGTCACCGTTCGCGACGTCCCGGCTCTGAAGCTGCCGGAGTCAGGCGGTGCCGGCTGGTGGCCCTTGACGGCAGGTGGGGCATCACTGCTCCTGGTCGCCTTGGTCCTTGCCTCCAATAACTTCAGGCGCACGCGCATCCGCGCATCTGCCTGACCCACAAGTGGTCCCACCGCCCGGTAGGGCCACGTCTCCCCAACAATGTTCGCTCCGAGCATCGCTACACAACATTAGAAAGAGGATAGAAGTGAGTATTTCAAGCTCCCGGGGTCTCTGGAAGACCGCCGCCGCCACTATTGCCGGGGCGGTGCTGGCTGTGTCGTTCTCCGTAGCTCCGGCATCGGCCGCTCCCCTGGTTGATGGCGACCAGACCGGTTCCATCACCGTCCACAAGTTCGAACGCCCCACCACCCCCACGGGGCTGCCCAACAACGGCACCGAGGTGGACACAAGTACCTTAACGGCCTTGGCGGGCATCGAGTTCACCGTCCAGCAGGTCAATGCCATCGATTTGTCCACCAACGCAGGGTGGGACGCAGCGCATAACCTGAGCAGCGTCTTCACCCCGGCGAACCCGGAAGGTTCCATCGCGGGTGCCGGGTTCACCCTGGGTACCGGTCAGGCTCAGACCACCGATGCAGCGGGGACCGCCGCCTTCGCCAATCTCCCGGTCGGCCTCTACCTGGTGAGTGAAACGGGCTACCCGGCCGGGGTAACCCCATCGGCTCCGTTCCTGGTTTCCGTACCGTTGACGGACCCGGACAACAAGGACAACTGGATCTACGACGTCCACGTCTACCCCAAGAACTCCATCACGGGTGCGGAGAAGACCGTCACTGATGCTCCCGACGTCAAGCTCGGCGACCAGATCGACTTCACCATCACGGGTGACATTCCGAACGAAGCCGTCATTGACGGCTACAAGATCGTGGATGCTTTGGACACCAAACTGACCTACCTGGATGCCTCCGCCACCCTAGTTGATGGCACGGTTATCACCGAAGGTACGCACTACACGGTTGAATTCGATGCCAACACCAACACAGTCACTATCATCTTTACCCCGGCCGGCCGAGCAGTGCTCGCCGCACACAACGGCACCCGCGTTCAGGTTGTGGTGAATACAAGCGTCAACACCATCGGCGAGATCGAGAACGAAGCGCTGGTCTACCCGAACCTCGGCAGCTTCACCGGCACCCCGGGCCAGCCCGGCGGTCCGATTGTTACTCCCCCGGTTGTTACCAAGTGGGGCGAAATGACTCTTCAGAAGGTCAACGAGAACGGCGCGGCACTGGCCGGTGCTTCCTTCTCCGTCTACGCCAACCAGGCTGACGCACAGGCCGGCACCAACCCGATCGCGCTCAATGGCCAGACCATCTTCACCGTGGCCGCTGATGGAACCCTCACCATCTCCGGTTTGCGCTACTCTGACTGGGCCAACGGCGCTGCTGTAGCACCCGGCTCCGCGGATTACCGCACCTACTACCTGGTGGAGACCACCGCTCCGGCAGGCTACGAGCTCCTTGCTGAGCCGGTCTCCTTCCTGATCAACTCCACAAGCACCACGGTGGGCGTCGACGTGCAGGTCAAGAACATTCCTTCCAACGGCGGCTTCGAACTGCCGCTGACCGGTGGCGCCGGAACCGGCCTGCTCTACGCAGCCGGAGCACTCCTAGTGGTTGGCGCCGGGCTACTGCTGGTTCGCTCACGCCGGAGCACCACCAACAACCAGTAACTGAGGGCCCACCCAAGGTCCGCAGCTTGAACACCGGAGTGGGGAAGAACGCCCTAAGGCGCGCTTCCCCACTCCGCTTGCCGCAAGCACACTTCCAGGATTCTGATGACACAGCCTCGAGCTTCATTGCAGAAAAGACTCCGCGCCGCATGGAACCTGCAGCGCATTCTCATCGTCGTGGCCGCAGCCATGGGCGTGGGTGTTTTGCTGTATCCCACTGCTGCCGCATGGTTCTCCGACCGGGTCCACGCCACTGAGATCAGCGGTTATGCGGACACTGTGGAGAATCTGGCCCCCTCCACCCAGGAGGCGCTTCTGGATGAAGCGCGGCGATTCAACCAAGCACTGCCTTCGGGCCCTCTCCGTGACCCTTACTCCCTAAACGAAAAGGGCGAGCAGACCGTGGTGGGAGCCGGTTCCGAGGCTTACAGGAAACTGCTGGACGTGGGTCCGGGCGGCATGATGGGACGCATCAGTATCCCCTCCATCCACGCTGACCTGCCCATCTTCCATGACACCGACGAAGAGACTCTTTCCAAGGGCGCCGGACACCTCTTTGGCTCGGGACTTCCGGTTGGTGGGAAGGACACGCACAGCGTTATCACGGCACATTCAGGCTTCGTCAATGCCACTCTCTTCGACAACCTGGACAAGGTGGTCACCGGGGACGTCTTCTCAGTCGCCGTGCTCGGAGAGACGCTCTATTACAAGGTGGATCAGGTCCTTACGGTGCCACCCGAAGATACCGACGATCTCCGAAAGGTTCCGGGTGCAGACCTCATCACCCTGGTCACCTGCACCCCCAAGGGCATCAACAGCCACAGGCTTCTGGTCCGCGGAGAACGAACCGTTCCACCGTCCGGAGAGTCAGCACAGTCGTTTCCCAGCCAGGCACTGGACCCCGGGTTCCCTTGGTGGGCCTTGGCACTGATCGGCACCACGGTCCTGATCGTCCTGGCTACCCGCCCCCGCAAGCGCGGGCGTCGGGAAGCAGTTGCCAAAGCGGATTCGTGAGGCCCTGGCGCCCACAAAAAAGCGCTCCCCCACCGAGGTGAGGAAGCGCTTGAAGGTTAGCGGCCGGCGTCGGGCGTTTCCGTCTCGTCCGGTGAGTCCGGGGTACCGGGACCGCCGTGGCCGCGCTTGGAACTGAGGTTGACGCCTGAACCCTTGCCGAGGTGGTCGGCGTTTTCTTTGTGGCTCATGGAAAGCATTGCAGCCACCACCAAGCTCACAATGAATGCGATGCCCGCGCCTGTGAAGGCGAGGTCGAACCGCGGTGCTTTTGCGCTGCCACCGGACGCGAAGATCAGCACGGCAACGAAGGCCAGCACTGCAAAGAACGCGGAGAACATGAGGGGTCCCTTGACCGAGGTCCGCATCTTGCGCGGTTCTCCTGGTGTCTGGTCTGCCACGGTCATTCCTCCAATGATGGCGGTTGGTCTCCGCCGGTCAGCAAAAGTTCTACAACGAGTAGAACGTCCAGCTACTAGTTTACGGCCTCGGGCGAAGCACCCGGCGCAGCAGCCTCAGCAGCAAGGCCGGAAGCAATCCGGGCGTCGTGCCGCAGTGTCAGGCCGGAGAGTATCCACAGCACGCCTGAAATGATCGCTCCACCGCCTGCAACACCCAACAGCGCGTGGGCCCCAAGCGAGGTGAAGAACGGCAGCGCCCCAGCTGTGCCCACGGCAATGACGCCCGAAATAAGCCAGTCGCGCGCCAACGCATCCCGCTTGCGGAGGCCATGGACGAACTCAAGGAGGCCCAGCACCAGCAGCGCAAACATGGCCGAGAGCGCAACGCCCTCATCAGATTGCGTGACCAACGCAGCGATACCTCCGAGCGCAACAACCGCCGGAACGGCTACTGGCAATGCGCGGGACATCCACACAGCCGCTGCGGTTGCGAGCAGATACAGGCCCACGGCCCACGCCAGGACGTGCACTGACGGGGACGCCCAAAAAATAGTGACCGCACCAAACACCAGCGCAACCGTGGCGCGGATGAGCACGGGTTTCCAGAGCACGTCCGCGGAGGCAGGAGGGGTCTGGGCAGGAGTCGCTGGGAGAGTCACCCGTCCAGTTTAGTGCGAACCCAGCACCATCCACCGATCGGTCCGTGCTCGCAGCCCCAAAGTCACCCCGCGGGCCAGCATGTAGCCCAGCGCAAACGCGGCCCACAACCACATTAGCCCCGCCACGCCGTCGGGCCTTACTTGGTAGATAACCACCAGCAGCGGCAAATAGACCGCTAAATTCACGACGCCGGCAATCGCCAGATAGCGCGCGTCACCGGCGCCTATGAGGACACCGTCCAGGACGAAGACGTACCCGGCCAGGGGCTGTCCCACGGCAAGGACCCAAAGCGCCACGGTCAAAGCGGAGCGGACGCCCTCGTCCGGGGTGAAGATGTAGCCCGCCCACGGGGCAGCTATGGCCAGCAGCGCGCCGGTGATCACGCCGAACCCCAGGCCCCAGCGGACCATGGTGCGGGTCAGCTCACGGACCCGGTGGGCGTTTCTGGCGCCGAGTTCCTTGCCGATCAGGGCCTGCGCGGCGATGGCCAGGGCATCCAAGGCGAACGCGAGGAAGGAGAAAATGGTCATGGCCAACTGGTGCGCCGCCAGGTTTACGGCACTCTGAGCGGTCACCACCAGGACAGTGGCCAGGATGGCCAGACGAAGGCTGAGGGTGCGGAGCATGAGCCACGAACCAACCTTGGTCATGGCCCGGATGCCATGCCAATCGGGCCGCAGGGACACTCCGTGTTGCCGCGCGTTTCGGCTGACCATCACCAGATAGACGGCGGCCATGGCCCACTGGGCGATGCTGGTGCCGATTGCCGAGCCCGCGACGGAGAGATTCAGGCCGTACACCAGGAACCAGTTCAGCGCGATGTTCAGGGCGAAGCCGGCCGTGGCCACGAGCAGCGGCGTCCGGGTGTCTTGCAGCCCGCGAAGAATACCGGTGCCGGCAAAGATGAGGAGCATTGCGGCCAGGCCGGGCATGGACCATCGCAGGTAATCGACGGCGAACTCGCGTACGTCCCCCGTTGCGCCCATGAACCCAACCAGGGGCTCGGCCGCCACGAAGCCCAAAACCGCGAGCGCCAGCCCCAGCAGCAAAGCCAGCCAGACGCCGTCGCGCCCTGCCGCCAAGGCCTTCCCCAATTTTCCGTCGCCGATCGCACGGGCCACTGCCGGCGTCGTGGAGTACGCCAGGAAGACCATGAGTCCTACCGCGGTGTGCAGGACGGTGGACGCGAGGCCAACTCCAGCCAGTTGGTCCACGCCCAAGTGGCCCACAATTGCGGAGTCGGCCAGCAGGAAAAGCGGCTCGGCGATCAGTGCACCGAAAGCGGGGACGGCCAGGCGCAGGATCTCGCGGGCGTTGGAGCGGGGTGTGGTGGTTGTGGTTTGAGGCACTAAACAAGCCTAGTCCGCCACGGGCCGGGTACATTTGGGGCCGTGTCACACGAGCATCCCGTCACCGTTTCCGTCGCCCGCACCATCCTGCCCGGCTACACCCGGCAGGCGAATGCGTGGGCCCATGCCGGCCAGGAGCTGGCCCGCGAATGGCCCGGCTATCTCGGCTCCGGGTGGGTGCGCAATGGCGTGGATTCCAGTGAATGGCACATGCTTTACCGCTTCGCCGACGCCGATTCGCTGCAGGAGTGGGAGAACTCCGAGGAGCGTCGCTGGTGGATAGATAGTGCCAGGGACATGATGGAGACCACCCGCGTTGAGCGGCACACTGGAATTGAGGGATGGTTCTCGCGGCCCGGCGACGTGTCCGTCGTAGTCCCAGAGACGGTGGTACCGCCGCGCTGGAAGCAGGCCATCAGCATCTTCCTCCCGTTCTTCCCCCTCAGCCTGCTGGCGAATTTCCTGTTGCACCCTCTGACGCAAAGCTGGCCTCTGGTGTTCCAGGTGCTCCTCAACATCGTGATTCTGACGCCGCTGATGACGTACATCTTCCTTCCGGTGACTACCCGGCTCCTGCAGCCTTGGCTTCAGGCAAAGCCCCGCAGGTAGCTGCGGTTTTGGTCATAAAGAGCCACGATTAGTTGACACTTCAACTTATGTCCGCAAGGGTTGAAGATATGAACAAGTCCAGCTTGACCACCACAGCCCTGACCATCCTGCGCGTCATTGCAGGATTTCTCTTCGCCGCGCACGGTTGGCAGAAGTTCAACGAATTCACCATCGCCGGAACGCAGGCGTCCTTCGCCCAGATGGGCGTTCCCGGCGCTTCCGCAGTAGCACCGATCGTCGCAACACTGGAACTCGTGGGCGGCATCGCCCTGATCATCGGCCTTCTGACCCGGGTCTTTGCAGCACTCCTCGCCGTCAACATGCTCGGCGCCCTGTTCCTGGTGCACGCCCCGGCCGGAGTCTTTGTGGGCAATGGCGGGTACGAGCTGGTGCTCCTCTTCGCGGGCGCCGCCCTGGCTCTCGCGCTGGCCGGTGCTGGCAGGATCTCCGCCGACGCCGCACTGTTCGGCCGTTCGGGATCCAAGCTGCGCGTCCTCGCGTAACCCCCACCCCCCCGGACGCTCTCTCACCTAATTGCCCTTTCACCCGGACGCTCTCTCACTTTCTTCAGGAAGGTGAGAGAGCGTCCGGCGTTAGGGGGACTAGCCCGTCACGCCCGTGAGCTCGTTCGGGACATGCTCGAGCTGAGCCGACTTGGAAACCTTGCCGGCCTTCAGGTCCACCGCGTGAATGGTGCTGGTGGCTGGCTCGGTGACGAACGCCGTCGAGCCTTGAACGAACAGCGTGGGGCGCGGGTCCTGCCACGTGGCGGACTCTTCCCACGCCGCAACTACGGGAATGGTGGACGTGATAGCGCCGGAGAGCGGGTCTATGACGCGGAGGCTGCCATCAGTGCCCAACACCAGCGCCTCACCCGAAGGCCCACGGCCCAGGGAACGGAAGGAATAGCTGGTGCCGATGTCCACCAACTGCATGGTGGCGGTCTGGGTATTGACCAGCGAAATGCGTGTAGGGCGCTCCGGCTTGGCGGCCTTGTCCACTTTGTAGTCGCCCAGGATGACAGGCGACTTTTCCGAGCCGGCCTGATTGCCCAAGCGACCATAAGCATCGGGGCTGGCCACCTTGGTGATGGCGCCGTCCTTGTAAATCAGCATCCCATTCTCGCACCCAACCACCACGGCTTCACCCGCAGCAACAGCCTCGCCATGAACGCCAGGGCAGTCTTCGTTGCGCACAACTTCCGTGCGGTCCTGCCCCTTGCCGGCCGAAAGGACCGCAATCCCGGAACGGCTTTCCTCGTTGCCGAGGGTCACCAGCAGCTTGCCGTCCGCCAACTCGACGGCCACGCCGTGGTGCGCTTCCGGTGTCACATACGTGTCCGTGGCGGGCAGTTTGCCGTCCTCGACGGCAGCGGGCAGCGCGGACGTCTTGAAGCTCTCCACCTTGCCCGAACCATCGTTGAACAGCACGGTCTTGTCCGCGTGCAGCACCACATGGCCGGCCTTGCTTGCCTCGAACGCCAACCCAGTCATCTTGGGATCTGTCACGTAGTGATGGCTGTGATCGCCGTGGGGTTCGGTCCAGGCGCCGGCATCGAAGAGACGGAATGCATCGCCGGTGGAAACGAAAACGTGCCTGCCGTCGCCTGCCGGATTCAGGCGGTTGAAACCGGACATTTCCACACTTCCCACGCTCTCGAGAGAAGCGGCATCGAGAACCGCGATGCCGGCGTCGTGCGTGTAAACGAGGCGCGGAGTCGGCGCGCCGGCCTCTGTGGGGCTCGGGTCGGAACTGGCGGAAGGCGACACCTCGGCCGCACTCCCAGCCGGGCCGCCAGGGGCGCCGCACGCCGTCAACAGCAGGGTTGAAAGCACGACGGCGGCAAGTGGCGCGGCGCGCAAGCGGCCTCCGAGCGTGGTCGGGGCAGGGGTCATGGGGGTTGAGTGATGAGGCATGGGTTAAATGATATTGATTCTCATTTAGACTGCAAATCCCGCCAAGATACCCATGTCATATTGCACGGTTACGAACACAAAGAAACAAATTCTCCCGTCAATTCCTTGACGAGTCATTTCACAGACTGGTAAACATATCCCCACCGGGCAAGCGTTTTCCGAGCCCTCCACCCGCATCCCTCAGTCAACGGCCTCCCGCCAAGCAGCAGCGGACGCGTCTTGCCGGTTAATGAAACGATACAAAGTCCGACAGTGTGGTTGGGAAATACCCCCACGCGTCATCAAAGGAGATGTTCGTGAAACACCCCCCTCAACGCGCGGTCAGGACGGGCACTGCGGCCCTGACTGCCGCCGTCGCCTCAGTCGCCCTGGCCTTTACGGGTATGCCCGCAGTGCACGCTGACACATCCCTTCCCGCCGCTGGAAGCGGCTATAAGTTCGATTTCGGCCCGGGTGCCGTGGCCGACGGATACATCCGGGTCAACGCCGACACTGCGTACACAACCACCACCAAGTTTGGTTTCACTGACACTGCCGTCACATCCGGGAGCGACCGCGGAACGGCCGATGCGCTCCGCAGCGACTTCGTCCAAGCCCAGGGCAGCTCTTTCACTGTGGACCTTCCCAATGGCGACTACACCGTCAAGCTCATCGCCGGCGACGCCACTGAGTCCACGAACATCGCCATCACGGCAGAGAAGATGGCCAAGGTCCAAGCCACAGACAAACCCGCCGGCCAGTTCCTTGAGATGGAATTCCCCATCTCCTTGGTGGACGGCCAGCTCAACCTGGACATCACCGGCACCGCTGCCAAGATCAACTCCCTGGTCATCGCAGCCCGCGCTCCACGGTCTGCCACCACGGATCCCGGCGTCTATCTGGCCGGCGACTCCACCGTGCAGACCTACGATCCCGGCTACGCACCCCAAGCGGGCTGGGGACAAATGATCGACCGTTATCTGGATGACAAGGTTGCCGTCTACAACCACGCGATCGGCGGCCGCAGCTCCAAAAACTTCATCAGCCAAGGACGGCTGGACGAGATCCTCCGTGTGATCAACCCCGGCGACTACCTCATGGTCCAGTTTGGCCACAACGATGCAACCATCGGCGTGGACGACCGCTACGCGTCACCTGCCGACTACAAGGAGTACCTCCGTACCTACGTCAACGGTGCCCGCCAACGCGGAGCCACCCCCATCCTGGTCACGCCGGTGGGACGCAGGGACTTCGATGCAGCCACCGGCACGTTCCGCGTCAGCTTTCCCGAGTACGTGGACAAGATGAAGGAGCTTGCCGCTGAGGAGTCCGTTGCGCTGGTGGATCTTTCGGCCCTGAGCCGCGGCTATTACGACGCAATTGGCCTGGAAGAGACCAAATCGGTCTTCCTCCATGTCGACGCGGGCGTGTACCCGGGGCGTCCAAGCGGCACGGCTGATGACACCCATTTTCAGGAGTACGGCGCCATCCAGATCGCCCGCCTCTTGGCTGGCGGCATGAAGCAGCTCAGCGTTCCGCTGGCGTCGCGCGTCCAGGAGGTCACGCCGCCGTCGAACGTTCCTGCCAAGCCGGAGGGCTTGGTGGCAGGCAGCGTCTCCAACGCCGGCGCTCTGCTCAAGTGGCAGCAGGTTGAAGGCGCGGACGTATACAAGATCTACCGGAAACTGGCCACCGAACCGGATTCCGCCTACAAACTGGCCACCACCTCCACGGTTCCCACCACCACCCTGAACGGCCTCGAGGAAGGCACCGCTTATGCGGTGCGTGTGGCCGCCATGAACGGCAAGGGCCTCTCCGAGTACAGCGATGCTTTGGCGCTGACCACCAAACAGGCCACCTACAAGTTCGACTTCGGACCGGTCGGCGCACCTGTTGAACCCGGCTACACGGAGGTCAACCGCACCATGGCTTACTCCGCTGAGCGTGGCTACGGTTTCAAGGACACCACCGTGCTCAGCGACCGCGACCGTGGCGCAACCACCACCAATCTCCTCCGCGACTTCGTGCTGAGCGGCGCCAGCTTCGAGTTCCAGCTGGACGTCCCCAACGGCACCTACGCCCTCAAGACGTACCACAGCGACTGGATCGGCTCCACGCGAACGGACATCGCGGTGGAAGGCAAGGGCTTCGGCACTGTCACCTCGGGCAAAGCTGCTTCCGCCACCAAGGTCATCAATGAGGTCCTGGTGACCGACGGTCAGCTCAATCTCAGCATCAGCGGTTCAGGCCAGCGCCTCAACGGGCTCGAGGTCACCCCGCTCCTGGTGGGCCCCACCAATCTCAAGACCACGTCAGTTGAAGCGTCCGCCCAGCCACCCGCCGTCGGACTCGCCTGGGATGCCGTGGGCGATGCCGCCACTTATCGAGTGTTCCGCCAGGCACCGTTTGAGTCCTCTCCCCAGCGGATTGCCGAAAACGTTTCCGGGCCTTCCTACTCGGACACCACCGCAATCGCCGGCCTCTCTTATAAGTACTACGTCACTGCCGTGGACCGAACCGGCCTGGAGTCCGTTCCATCCAACACCCTGGACGTTCCGCTGATCGATCCCGCCACCGCTGCACCCGTTGCACCGGAAAAGCTGAAAACCAAGAAAGTGGAAAAGACCAGCGTTTCGCTTCAGTGGGGCGAGGTTGCGGGCTCGACGGCGTACCTCGTCTACCGCTCGACGGCACCTGACGGGGCCTTCTCCTACGTTGGCAAGACCGACGATAAGAAGTTCACCGACACCACCGTCCTGACCACCATCAAGTACTACTACCGGGTTACCGCGTTGAATCCGGGCGGCGAATCCGTGCCGTCAGCCACCGTTGGTACCGAAGATGTGGTTGTCCTGGACCGTCAGATGGAAAAGCTTGACCGGGCACCCGTCGCCGTTCCCACGGCAGAGGGCATCCGGATCGGCTGGCGCATGCTGGGCCTGGATGAGGACAAGATCGGCTTCAACGTCTTCCGCGACGGAAAGAAGATCACGGCCCAACCCGTTACCAACAGCACCAGTTACCTGGACGCTACGGGCACTGCCACCTCCAAGTACGTGATCAAGGTAGCCGGAGGTGGAAGCAGCGGCGAGAAGGAGACCAAGGAATTCAGCCCGCTGGCCCAGGATTACCTCGCTATCAAACTGGACAAACCGGCGGACGACTACACCAAGGACGGGCAGCCCTACAGCTACTCGGCCGGTGACGCCACCGTAGCCGACCTGGACGGCGACGGGCGTTACGAGATCATCCAGATGTGGTCGCCGTCCAACTCCAAGGACAACTCGCAGGCCGGCTACACAGGTACGGTCTACGTGGACGCCTACACCATGGAAGGCACCAAGCTCTGGCGCATCAACCTTGGCCCGAACATCCGCGCCGGCGCCCACTACACGCAAGTCCTCGCCTATGACTTCGACGGTGACGGCAAGGCCGAAGTGGCCATGAAAACCGCCGATGGGACCCGGGATGCTGCCGGTACGGTGATCGGCAATGCCAATGCCGACTACCGGAACAGCAGCGGCTACGTCCTCACTGGCGACGAGTTCCTGACCGTCTTCCACGGACAGACCGGCACCATCATGGACACGGTCGCTTACGACCCGCCGCGCGGGGATGTCGGAGCCTGGGGCGATACGTACGGAAATCGCGTGGACCGTTTCCTGGGCGCCGTTGCTTACCTGGACGGCGAGCATCCCTCGATGATGTTCAGCCGCGGCTATTACACGCGTGCCGTGCTGGCTACCTATGACTTGGTGGGCGGCAAGATCGTGAAGCGTTGGGTCTTCGATTCCAACGTTTCCGGTGACCAGTACCGGGGCATGGGCAACCACAACCTGTCAGTTGCTGACGTCGACGCCGATGGCAAGGATGAATTCATCTTCGGTTCGATGACCATCGACGACAATGGGCAGCCGCTCTACACCACTGGCCTGGGCCACGGCGACGCCATCCACACCAGTGACCTGGATCCGTCGCGTCCTGGCTTGGAGACCTTCGCGGTCCACGAGGACATGGGCTCCAGCGGAAACCTCGGTGCAACCTTCCGCGACTCCGCCACCGGCGAAGTCCTCTGGAGCATCCCTGCAGTCAAGGACACGGGGCGCGGCGCTGCCGGCGACATCGATCCCCGCTACCTGGGCGCTGAAGCGTGGGCCATCGGCGGCGACGCTGCGTGGAACTCGCCAGTCGGCGAACTCCGCTCGGCCAAGGGTGAGTTGCTGTCCACCAACATCCCGGCTGCCAATTTCCTGGCATGGTGGGATGGCGACCTGCTCCGGGAGATCGTGGACCACGACTGGGATGCTGCCGCAAACAGCGGCACCCCGAGCATCAGCAAGTGGAACTGGAACACCCAAACCAGTGATCGCCTGCTGACTGCCACCGGTGCAAAGACCAACAACAGCACCAAGGGAACCCCTGCGATCCAGGCCGATCTGCTGGGTGACTGGCGCGAGGAGATCGCGTGGCGCTCAGCTGACAGCACCGAGCTGCGGATCTACACCACCACGTCCGGGACCGATGTTCGTCTCCGCACGTTGATGCACGATCCTGTGTACCGGACATCGGTTGCCCGCGAGAACATCGCGTACAACCAACCACCACATCCGGGCTTCTATATCGGCGTAGGCATGGAAGCCCCATCTATGCCGAAAATTGCATATACGGGAGGAAAGTAGCTTTCGGGATTGACGTTGCGCGCTGCCCCGGGACCTGTTGGTGCCGGGGCAGCGCTTTTCCCTCAGCAACCCTTTAGCCCTAATCAACACTCTGTTGACAACAAACTGTTGATACCCAAAGATATGCGAATGATCGAAACCACAGACGCCCACGATGCCAAGCTGGCCGAACTCCATTCACAGGCAACCCAGCTGCTCCTCGAAAGGGGCGCTTCGGAACTTCCCGCCCGACCCTGGCTTCACGGGAAGCAGCCACCGTCCGCGATGGACCTGATCCAGCACGTTCTATGGCGTTCACGGGGCCAGGACAGGGTTCCCGATGCCTCGGATCTCCGGGCCGCCCTCGCGCTGGTGGCTGCCGCCCGAGACGAGATGGACGCGGTCGAGACCGCACTTTTGTTCCTTGCCCGGGCCGAGGGACTGACCTGGCCGCAGATTGCGGAGAGCTTGGGGCTGCGCTCAGCGCAGGCTGCCCAGCAACGGCTGGACCGACTCGCAGATCGTCCACATTCACCGGCCAGGGGCTGACCATGACTCTGGTGCTGACCGGAACAGCTGCGAGCGCGGGCACAACCCACGGCCCTGCCCGGCCCATTCACGGACCCGACGATTTTGGCCGCTTCCAATCGGGCGACGTCCTTGTATGCCGCACCACGGACCCCGCGTGGACTCCCCTGTTCGGCATGGCATCGGCGGTAATCACGGAGACTGGTGGAACGTTGTCGCACGCCGCAATCGTCGCCCGGGAATTCGGAATCCCTGCCGTGCTGGGCGTTCGTGACGCCCTGGTGCTGCTCGCCGATGGACAGCCCGTGGCCGTGGACGGAGCGCGGGGAACAGTCACCCTGATGGACGCCCCGTGAATCTCCTTACCTTGCATGCTGTTCGTCTTCTTGGGTTCGCTGACACAGCGGCGGTTGCCGAGCGCTTCGCCCAGGACCCCGGTGAGGTGGAGTCCCAACTCATCGACGCCGGGGTGAACGGCCTGGTTCTGCGCAGTACCTTCGCCGGGGAAGGCGGCTGGTCGTTGTCGAGTCTGGGACGGGTTGAGAATGAGCGGCTGCTGGCTGATGAACTGGACCACGCGGGTGCGTGGAGCACGGTGCTGGCCGTGCATGACGATTTCGCGGAGTTCAACACAGGCGTCGTCGGTGCCTGCAGCGCCATCCAGTTGCAGCCTTCCGCCCACAGTGACGCCGTGGATGTTTTGATAGGCGCCTTGGCGGCATGGCGTCCTTTGGAAACCCGGCTGGCCGAACTGTTGCCCAGGTTCGCCGGCTACTCTGAGCGGCTGCTCCGCGCCATCAAACTGGCTGTAGAGGATCCGGCCTGGTTTACCGCCACCGATCGCGATTCCTTCCACCGCGTCTGGTTCGAAGTGCACGAGGACCTTATTGCCACCCTCGGGATCCAGCGAGGACCGTGAGTGTCTGCCGGGGTGGACAGCCGGGACCGACTTACTGGCGTAACAGAAACCCGCCGACAGTAAACTTCCAGCATGAGCGACGCTGCCGGCAATTCCGTGACCCTCCGCTTCCTTGCGGCCCCCACCGACGTCGGGCACAGCGGCTCTGTGGATGCCGGCACCGTCCTTGAATGGGTGGACAAGGCTGCCTATGCGGCTGCGGTGGGTTGGGCCAAGAGCTATTGCGTCACGGCCTATGTGGGCAACATCCACTTCACAGATCCGGTGAACAGCGGGGACATGGTGGAGGTGGCCTCCACCATCGTGTACACGGGACGCTCCTCCATGCACATCCACACCGTGGTCAACTCCCGGGATCCAAAAGGTGGCCCGGAGACCATGCACAGTCAGTGCATGGTGATCTTCGTCGCCGTGGGTCCGGACGGCAAGCCAATTCCGGTTCCCCAATTTGAGCCGTCCACGCCCGCGGAGATCGAGCAGCGTGACCACGCTCTGGCTCGCATCGAAGTTCGTGAACAGATCGTCAACGCGATGAACGCGCAGGAATATACCGACGCCGGGACCGCCGAGCGCGTCGTCCTGCGGTTCATGGCGTCCCCCACTGATGTGAACTGGGGCGGTAAGGTCCACGGCGGCATTGTGATGAAGTGGATCGACGAAGCTGCGTACGTCTGCGCCTCCCGTTACTGCGGCAAGGATACCGTTGCGGTGTTCTCCGGCGGTGTCCGTTTCTACAGGCCCCTGTTGATCGGGCACATCGTCGAGGTGGAGGCTCGCCTGGTCTACACGGGCGCCAAGGGCATGCACATCGCGGTGCATGTCCGCTCGGGGGATCCCAAGACCGGAGAGTTGAACCTGACCACGTACTGCCTCACGGTGATGGTGGCGCGTGACGAAACAGGGACTGCGGTGCCCATCCCTGCGTGGGTACCGGTGTCCGACGAGGATGTGAAGCTGCACGCACACGCCCGCGAACTGCTGGAAATCCGCGGACGGGCTCCAGGGAACAGGCTGCCGGATCATCTGACGAAGCTCGCTGGAAGCTAGGGAACCCACCTACTTGGCGCGCAGGGCCACGGCAGCTTCAATGATGGTGCTGAGGCTAGGCAACATTTCCCGCGTCATCTGATCATAGGCACCGGGGCCGAGCCTGTAAGGATCGGTCACGTCATCATGTTCTGCCACGCTGGCTGCCGCGTGCTGGCGTCCACGGTAGGCCTCGGCCACCAATCCGGGCCAGGTTCCTTCCCGTTGCGGGCGCAATGGCATGTGGTCCAGAATCCGGGCGAATTCCCGCAAGGTGAACGTGCGTTTCAAGGCCGAGGGGGAAAGGGCCAACACCTCTGGCCTATGAGACCGGGCAAGCACCAGCACAAGGTCGGCTCTGGCAATGTGTTCTTCCTCGAGCTGGCGCGCCCGAAAGTCCTCCAGGCCAACTCCCAGCTGTGCTGCGATGGTGAGCGATCCGGGTTGGGCCGGATTGCCTGAATGCGCAAAAGTGCCGGCGCTGGATACCTCGAACGCTCCCGGCGATGCCTCGTCCAGTCCTGCCTGGAGGAGACGTTCAGCCAAGGGCGAGCGGCAGATATTGCCGGTACAAACCACTAATATCCCGAAGGCATCCGTGCGCCCCCGTGCTTCGGGCTGCTGATGGATGTGACTCAAGCGCCCCCCAATGGTGATGGAACAGTCCGGACATGCTGGGGCGATTTCCAGAGTGAAACCGTTCCAAGACGAAAGTGTTCACGAAAGAGTGAGTCGATGCCAAATCGGCTGCTGCATTTCCGTCTTCGCCCGCATTCATCCGGCCGGGTTGGACCAAATCCCTGCGCACGGCACCGCTCCCTCCAGGAAAGAACCCCGGCTATTCCACAACACGAATCGGGGCGACTGGACACTTGAAGTTTGAACAAATACGGCAATGGGGGTGGGCTTCCTCATCTTCGATGCCTCTCGGACGAATCAGGCATCGAACAGCAGCAAGGCTTTTTGGCAACATCACGTGGTCGAACAGCCGCTTCCATAAGGGGTCAGCAGTTGTATAAGCAGAAGATGAACAGTGTCCTGGACTACGTTGCCAAGGGGCTGGGCGTAAGAATCGTCGGTGCGCCCGGGAGTGGCCGTTCCACTCTGCTCAAGAACGTCGTGGCAAAGCTGGAAGAGGACGGGGCCACGGTCTACACCATGTTCGCCGCGCCTGCTCTGGCCGCTGTGCCTTTTGCCGGCATTCTTTCCCTGGGCCTGGACCTCCGTTCCAGGACAATCGGAATCCTCGGCATCGTGGACCTTCTGTCGGTGCAGATGGCCAGGACCGGCGTGCATTTGATAGCGATCGACGATCTCGAGAATCTGGACCGGGAGTCATCGGCAGTGGTTGATGTCCTGCGCAGCAGGAGCAATGTCCCTCTGATCACCACCATGAATGACAGGCCGTTCCAGGCCAAGAGTTCCGGCCACTTGGTGAGCATTCCTGAAGCGACAGTGTCGCTCACGCCGCTGGGATACGAACAGATCAGCAAACTCATCATGAACACCCTGGGTCACCCCGCAGACGTGAACGTGGTGGCGGGCATTCTCAACAAGTCGGGAGGCAATCTGCGGCTGGCCGTCCGAATCATCGAAACGTCCGTCCTCAGTGAACGCCTTATTCTCAAGGATGGCCGTTGGTGCATGAACGGCACCAAACTGATGAACGAACACCTCCACGGCACAGTGGAAGCCCTGCTTCAGGGGTTGCGGCCGGAGGAAGTCCGGGCCCTCAATAAAATGTCGCTCCTTGGTCCCAGTCCCGTTGACCGCCTTGTTGCTGCCGTGGGTGAGGAGGTGCTGGACACTCTCGAATACAACGGGTTGATTTCAGTCATAGAAGGTCCGGACCACAATCTCCTGGCAGCTGTTTTCCCACCGATAGTCGACGATTACCTTCGCGCCCACACGCTGAGCTCGCGCAGGATTCTCCAGAGCGCGGTGACAGATCACGTCGTTGAAGAACCGGGTGATCATCATGTGCAGGCGGCCGATGATTTGCTGTCCGCTTCCATGGTGGTGCTACGCGCTGAAATGGGCAGCAACCACGCGGCGGCCACCCGGTATTTCCAGCAGAGGCTCCACTCTCTTGAAGAACAGCATTATCAGGCGTGGGAACGGGATCGGAGCCTTTCCAACGCTGTCGCGGTCCTGAGTGTCTACTGGGGGGCGCCAACCAACCCCCACAGGATCCAGGAGGTTCTCCGCCGGACTGACTCCGATCGCGGTGAAACAACGGACCTGTTTTTCTTCACCATGTCCTTGGCCTGGTGGCAGTTCTCACGTGAAAAGAACCTCCCCGGCGCGATAGCCACCATGCACGCGCTATCTTCCAGTCAACCGGGATTACGGCACGAGGCGGAAGCGTTCCTGATGTTCCTTGCCACGTCCAACGGCAGGATCTCCAGCCACCAGGACCAGCAACTCCCCGATCCAACAGTGCAGGGTCCGGACGGCAGCATCATCCCAGCCGTCAGGGGACTGCTGGAGCTTTACCGCCTGAACCCCCAAGGAGCACTTGGCGCACTGGATTCAGCGGTAGGTACCGGCAACTGCCGGCGCTTCGACTCTTTCATTCGCGGAATGGCAATGCTCTCCAGCGGACGTGAGGAGGAAGCTCTCGTCATGGCACTCGACTGCCGGGAAAAGGCCCTGCAGGACGTCGATCAGTTCGCCTTTGTAAGCCAAAGTTACATAGCTGCATTGTCCCTGCTCCATCACGGTTTGTTTGACGAGGCGGAATACCTCATGGGCCGCGCCTTCTCGTTGGGAAAACCGGGATTCCTTGTGGACTCGTTGCACAGTGCCATGCTGCGATTGTCATCGTTGCGCGATGCGGTGCCAAGGAGCGCCCTCGGAGCCACGTCAGAGGCACACGGGCGGGATATCGGCCCCGTCCCTGGTATCGGAACGGGTTTGCACGATCTCGCCGCCAGCCGGCCAGCCAGCGCCAAAGCCTTCGATGAGCGCGCCAGCAGGAGCATCGAGAGGTCCCTTCAGCACGGTTTTATCTTCGAAGCCATGCATACGGGGCTCTTCGCCCTGGGACTTCTCCCTGGCCCCCGCATCCGGGGTCTCGTCGGGAAGATCCTGGAAGATCGTGGGATCACAGTCCACCATCAGCTCCTCACCATCGCTGACGCGGCCATCGAGATGGACCTTCCCCGGCTCCGGCACCTGCTGGACACGTACGTGCTGGACGGCGACACGTTCCAGGTGTCCATGGTGCTTAGGGGTGCGGAGCAGCGGTGCCAGCTCAGCGGAGAGCCCGGTGCCGCGGCCGAAATCAGGCGGGCAGCCAAGGACTTCACAGCCCGCTTCCGTATGGCGGGGACCTTATTGAACTTCCGGTCAGAACCACCCGGTTCGTCCCTGACCCTGAGGGAGATTGAAGTTGCCCTCGTCGCCGGGCAGCAGAGCAACCAGGACATCGCCGAGCAATTCGGCATCAGTATCCGGACTGTGGAAAGCCACATATCCAATGCGCTGCGGAAGACGGACACCACCACTCGAAAGCAGCTCGCCGATCTCATTCGAAATGCGCCGAAGCCCATGGCATCGGGTTCCCCGGGGGTCTCCCCAACTTCCGCCTAAGGCGCCTCGACCATGTGCCGGGGCCTTACACATTCCGGACCCTGTTCACAGCCTGCGGGCCCTGAGCAGTAGATCCACCAAGACAGGAGTTACAGAGTTGCCCCAAATACTAGTCGTCAGCCAGCAGCGGCAATTCACTGCACTCATCCAATGGGTCACCAGCTCGTTGCACCCCGCGTCCTCAAGGAACTTGTCCGTGGTGGATGGGACATTGCCCGGGCTTGAAGAGAACGTGGTTGACCTGGTCCGTGACGGCTACCGCGTTCTTGTATACGGTGGCGTTCTCCACAGCTCCCACGTCTTACGTCTGATGGACCTCGGCGTACGGGGCTACGTACCTGAGACGGCTACGCTTCCCAACCTGCTGGCAGCAGTCAGGAGCGTTGCCGACGGCGGTACGCATCTGCCGTTTGATCCTGCCTCCGGCCGGGACTATGTACCCCTGACCACTGCCGAGGAGGTCGCAGCCAACGCCTATTTCCTGGGGGACGAGGAACTCCCCCGGATCGAAGTGGCCAAGCGTTTGGGAATTGCCGACTCAACGCTCCGGAACCAACTGGCATCGGTACGGCGAAAGCTTGGAATCCCCCCGCAGGCCAGCCGAACAGCGGTGAGCCGGCGTTACCGCGCTACCGTGAGGCAATCGGTTTAGCCTCCTGCGGCAGGACCCAAACTCAGCTGGAGTGCCGTACTGGCTGGCCTCCCGGTCTCCTCGCTCACCGGAAAGCGTCGTCCAAGCGATCCAACAGACCATCCAGCGTCTTCCCACCTTGCGGCATCCAGTATGTTCCGCCCGTCGATAATCCTGCGGGTTTCCGTATGTGCTGAAAGAACTTCCGGCGTCAGGGCTTTAAACTCGTCCCACTCGGTGAGAAGAAGGACCAGGTCCGCATTCTTTACGGCGTCCACCATCGATGTCACGTAAGTAAGCTGTGGCGACCGTCTGGAGGCGTTGGCGTTGCCCGCGGGGTCGTACACCAACACCTCCGCCCCTTCGTCGAAGAGCTTGCCGGCAACATCCAGGGCTGGAGAGTCGCGGACATCGTCGCTGTTGGGTTTGAACGCTACGCCAAGGATGGCGATCCTGCTTTGCGATAGTGAACCAAGCATCAATCGGGCCAGATGGACTGCCCGTTCCCGCCGCCTCAAATTGATCTCATCCATCTCATCTAGGAAGCGCATGCTGCGTTCCAAGCCGAGTTCCACAGTGCGGGCTTGAAGGGCCCGGATGTCCTTGGGCAGGCATCCACCACCGAACCCGATGCCAGCGTTCAGGAAGCGGCGGCCAATCCGCGCGTCGAGGCCGATGGCGTCCGCAAGCGTCCGAATGTCGCCACCGATCACCTCCGTGACCTCGGAAAAAGCATTGATGAACGAGATTTTCGTTGCGAGAAACGCGTTTGCAGCCACCTTAACGAGCTCCGCGGTCTCAAAGTCCGTAGCGATCAGCGGTACGCCGGACGCTATGGCGGTCGCATAAACCTCTCGCAGAATTTCCTCGTCCTCACGCGACTCCACACCAATGACCAGCCGGTCAGGGGTCAACGTGTCCACAACGGCAAAGCCCTCCCGGAGGAACTCGGGATTCCAGGCGAGGCTCACCGAAACCCCGGGGCGTTTGTTATCACGGACAAGGGTTTTCAGGCGCCGGGTGGTTCCCACCGGCACCGTCGACTTCCCGACGATGAGGGAATCCTTGGTGATATTCCGGGCGAGAGAAATCGTGGCAGCGTCAACAAACTGCATATCGGCAGCACCCTCGCCGGTGCGCTGGGGCGTTCCAACACCTATGAAGTGCACATCCCCCCAGGCGCCCACCTCCTCGTAGGAAGTAGTAAAGCGAAGACGTCCGCTGTTCACATGCTTTCGGAGAAGTTCGGGCAGGCCTGGCTCATGGAAAGGCAGCAGTCCTTCTGAGAGAGATGCCACCCTCGACGGGTCGATATCGAGTCCGAGCACCTCATAGCCGAGTTCGGCCATACAGGCGGCGTGGGTGGCACCAAGGTAGCCGGTGCCGATGACGGTAATGCGCATGAATCCTCGCTTTTCGGAATGAAAACTTTGATCAGATCTAAGGGGCCGCAGTGCACCCTGCTTATCCGGCTATTTCCGGATTCGGGCACGGATTTCGCGTACTTCCTTCAGGGTTTGGATCCCCTCGGTGAAGCTCCGCCACAGTCGACGGAATCTAAAGGACGATTGCTGCCAGTAACTGGTGTTGCGAAGTTCAAGGTCATGCCAGCTGAGGGAGTCCCGGGACGGGAACAGCGCCTGCCACAGCGCAGCCGGCTTCTTGGTCCACGGGATCTGGATGAGATGAAAGAGACGTAACGTGGCGGACCTTTGCGCCGTCGTCCGCAGAACCCAATCAAGAGGTGGCTCTCCAAGGTCAAGGGCCCGGGTCTCCGGCAAGGCGGCAAACACCGGGCCCAGTGGACCCGATGCGCCCAGCTCCACAGCCCTGTCGTAGTGTTCTCGGGACGATGCTGATATGTGTCCTACGCAAAAGGCGACGTCGCCATGGAGGACTCCCTTGGCTGGACTTCGCAATGCGTGCAGCAGCGTGACCAGAAGTGCGTCGTTGCGGGACAGAGTCCATGCCGGACGGCCGCCTAGCTCAATGCGTTGCCTCGCAAGCCACAGACGTTCGAAAACCACGGACTCATCCTCGTAAAACCCCGGGAACCTCCAGTGAACGTCTATGTCGGAGGGCCACCCTGCGTTGAAAAGAGTGGTCGAATGGTCAGGGAACGCGTCAGAGACTTCCCGAATCCTGGCCTCCCACCCACCTTGCTCAAGCGCGGTCAGCAGGGTCTCCAGATCAGAGCGCAGGAGAAGGACGTCCAGATCGAGCGATTGCCTTTCCGGCCGGGCATCGACCATCGTGGCTGCTGGGCCTTTGATGAGAAGAACCCGGATGTTGCTTTTCTCTGCCACGTGGGACACCAGCGCCGCCGATAGCCTGATGGACTCGTCCATCCTGAGAATTTCTGCCGGAGATGCTGCCTGAACCTGCGATCTCATACCCAGTCGCCGCCCAATGCGGTCATGAACGTCCAAGCAGGGACGTGGCACCGGCCGGCCACCGCCTGTAAAAAGTGAAGCGGTGCCACCGCCTAATCCCTGAAACCGTTCCGGTTCTCCTTGAACCAGGCGTAGGTGGCCTCGATCCCTTCCTGCAGGGAAATGCTGGCTGTCCACCCCAGAGACTCAAGCTTTCCCACATCCATGAGCTTCCGGGGCGTACCATCCGGCTTCGTCTCGTCCCACTCAATGGCGCCTTCATAGCCGACAGTCCGGGCGACCATTCCGGCTAGCTCTTTGATGGTCATGTCAACGCCAACGCCAACGTTCACATGTTCCGCGCCGTCGTAGTTTTCCAGCAGGTGCAAGCAGGCAGCAGCCAAATCGTCCACGTGAAGAAATTCGCGCCGTGGTGCGCCCGTTCCCCAGTTGGTTACCGTGGTTTCTTCGCGAACCCGGGCCTCGTCAAATCGGCGGATAAGGGCCGGCAGCACATGGGATCCGCGTGCAGAGAAGTTGTCCCCAGGGCCGTAGAGATTGGTGGGCATAGCGGAAATCCACGGCAGGCCATACTGCTGCCTGACGGCCTGCACCTGCATGATTCCCGAAATCTTGGCAATCGCGTATGCCTCGTTGGTCTCTTCCAACGGACCCGTCAGGAGATACTCCTCCTTGAGGGGTTGGGGAGCCATCCTGGGGTAAATGCAGGATGAACCCAAAAACAGCAGACGTTCCACTCCATATTTTTGGGCTGCATCCATGACATTCACTTGGATTTGCATATTTTCACTGAGGAAATCCACCGGGTACGTCTTATTGGCGAGAATGCCGCCAACCTTCGCGGCGGCCAGCGCCACGTAGCGGGGCCTCTCCTTCTCGAAGAAATCAAAGACAGCGGTACGATTCCTCAGATCCAGCTCTTTGGATGATTTCCCGATCGTGTTCGTGAAACCTTCGGCATTGAGCTTCCGCCACAGCGCGGAACCAACCAATCCTCCATGCCCGCCGACATAGAAGGGGGCCGCCCGATCAAGCTGTCCTGGCGTGAACATTGTCATCGGGCGAGGGCCTTCCAGGACTTCAGATCAACGGCATCGATCCAGGGATTTCCGCCGTGCTTCAGGGCTTCAATATCGGCATCCACCATGAGGCGGGCCAGCTCCGGCGTCTTCACCGTAGGTTCCCAGCCCAGCTTTGCCTTGGCCTTTGAATAGTCGCCAATGAGGGCCTCCACCTCGGTGGGACGCAGGTAACGCTCATCGAAGCGGACGTAGTCTTCCCAGTTCATGTCAGCGTGTTCAAACGAGTACTGAAGGAAGTCCTTGACGGTGAAGCCCTCGTTGGTGGCAAGCACATAGTCATCAGGCTCATCCACCTGGAGCATGCGCCACATGCCCTCGACGTACTCCGCTGCGTAACCCCAGTCGCGGACCGCTTGCAGGTTCCCCATGTACAGCTCCGACTGCTTGCCGGCCTTTATCGCTGCGACAGCGCGTGTGATCTTGCGGGTCACGAAGGTTTCACCACGTCGCGGCGATTCGTGGTTGAACAAGATGCCGTTAACGGCAAACATGCCGTAGGCCTCCCGATAGTTCTTGGTCATCCAGTAGCTGTAAACCTTGGCGGCCCCGTACGGAGAGCGGGGATAGAAGGGGGTTTCCTCATCCTGCGGCGGTGGAGTGGCGCCGAACATCTCTGACGAGGATGCCTGGTAGAAGCGTGTCTCGATACCAGCCATGCGCACGGCTTCCAGGAGCCTGATGGTGCCAATTCCAGTCGTGTTGCCGGTGTGCTCCGGTTCGTCGAACGAAACCCTGACGTGGGACTGGGCGGCCAGGTTGTAGACCTCATCCGGACGAATTTCTGCCAGCAGCGTCACCAGGCGGGCGCCGTCGGAAAGGTCCCCGTAGTGCAGGAAGATGCGCGCGTCACTGTTGTGCGGGTCCACATAAAGGTGATCGATTCGTGCCGTGTTAAAGGTCGAGGAGCGACGGATCAGGCCATGCACCTCATAGCCTTTTGAGAGCAGTAGTTCGGCGAGGTACGAGCCGTCCTGGCCCGTTATTCCTGTGATAAGCGCTTTCTTGACCAAAGTTCTTTCCTTCTTGTCGTACATCTGAATGTGGCAAATCTCGTATCAGTGAGAGCGTTTCCGCGACGCGAGGTCGCTCAACCAGGCGGCGTAGTTGTCCACGGCCACCTTTTCGGAAAGGACCTTCTCGCTGTACTGTTGGCCCGCGGCGCCGAACTCCCTGGCCGAACCGGGATCCTCGCGGAGGAGTTCAATCGCGGCCACCAAGTCCTCCGGAGTGCCGGGCTCGGCACGGACACCGGCGCCTGCTGCCGACAACTCGTGCGAGGTTGCGCTGCCTGCTTCGGTGGCGGCAACTACCGGCAGACCTGTCACGAAGTAACTAGTCAGCTTGCTCGGCACCGACATTTCCCGGACCCCCGGACGCTCGTTGACTATCAGTACGTCGGCCGAACGCAGCGCCTCCGAGTAGGCGCGGTCCGGAAGAGGCTCGAGGAACTGGAGCCTGTCGACGCCATGTCCCTCGGATTCGAGGAAGCGCCGTTGGTTGCCATTGCCCAGCAGCACAAACCGGACATCGCTTCCGCCCCGCTCTGCTACACCTGCGGCGGCGACGAGATTCTCCAGCCCTTGCTTCACGCCCATATTTCCCGCATGCAGGGCAACAAAGTCCGTTGGCGCCCAGCCCAGCCGGTCCCGGGCCGCCGACCTGTCGAACGAATGGTGGTGGCGGACGTGGGTCCAATTTCGAATCACCCGGACGCGGTCCGCGGGCACTCCCAACTCATCCACAAGGTGGTCACGAAAACGTTCGTGAATTACGCTGACTCCGTCTGCAGCCTTGAGGATCGCGGATTCGATGCGCTTCATGACTGAAGCCAGCGGCGATGGCACACCGCTGGTTTCCTCCATTCCCTTGCTGTACAGATCCTGAACCCAGATGCCAACGGGGACGCGGAAGATCCGTGCTCGAAGAATGGCGAACGCCGCAGAGAACAGGGCGGGACTGACAACCAGGACCACGTCGGGGCGATGCCAGCGCTCAAGCACAGTGCGGGCCCCAAAGGTAACTTCCATGATGAAGCGCCCAATTCCGTTGGGCCGTCGCGGGACCGTTGAACGGAGCCGCTTGACGGGCACGGCTTCCAGATTCTCCTCCATGGAGAGGCCTTTGTATCCGTCGACGATCTTCCATTGCGGATAGTGGGGGTATCCAGTCAGCACGTTGACCGTGACCCCGCGCGCGGCCAGTCCCTGAGCGAGTTTGGTGGTGTAGGGGGCATTACCGCTGGGTTCCGGGGCGTAATTCAGTCCCACGATCAGCGTCTTCATGAGTCCTTGCCGATGCAATGGACGCTCAATGGAGGGTTGGACGCTGGATGCGGTACGGACTCACACGTCACAGGGGGCCTACAGGCCAACGGCCAAGCAACAGCGGCCCAAACAGAGTGACAACATGACCCAGTACGATGCCCGCAATGAGTACGATCCGCCTGCCCTTTTCATGAGACCGCAACTTGGTCTGGTCAGGAATCTCCAGTCCCTCGTAAAGAACTGGGCTTTGAGCCACGATCTGGGGTTCCAGGGCACGGGCATGGCCCGGAATTGATGGTGAACAAGCCACCACCCTCGTCTTGGTGTCCATTTTTCCTCAGCATTCTGTGATTCGGATACCACTAGATTGTTGTTGGAGATCAATGCCCCCTAGACCGGAAATACCCGACTTTCTACGTGGTCGGGTAGGACCCCAAATAGCCCACGCTCCGCCACCTGGGCCTGATGACACTCCTTATCGCCGCACGGGAAGCAGTGGATGCGGCCAGCGCTGAAGTCCATCGGTGTTCCGCCTGCACCTCGGCGGCTCCGTGGCGCTACATCGGGTATTACGTATGGCCGCCAGGGACATCTGCGTGTGGGTGGTGGGTGATGCGAAAACCACGCGGGCAATACGTGGTTTGCGGGGCGGCAGGACCACTCCGGGGCTAGAGCTTGCCCCTCCACGCAGGTGGCCATGGCATCCATACGTAATGCGTGGCGAGCCTCCACGGAGGCATCTGAAAGGGCCTGTCCGGCGGTCAACCCCACCACCTAGAAAGGGAGGCCCATTGGGTCTAGGGGGAGCCAACCCCCAACCACAATCTAGTGGTATCCGAATCACAGAATGCTGAGGACAAAATGGACACCACGACGAGGGCGGTGGCGTGTTCACCACCGATCACAGACGACGCCCAGGCCCTGGAACACCACCGAGGATGAGTCGGTTGGATCTTTCCGGGTTCACCGGCGCCGGCTACCACAAAGGCCGTGGACTACTCTGGCAAGCATCCTGGTTCGCCATTCAACATCTGATCTTCCGCACGTGGTGGTGCCCGGCGTCCCTTCGAGTGCGCCTTCTCAGGGCCTTCGGTGCCTCCATCGGGCAGGGCGTGAAAATCCGCCACGGAGTTACTGTTCATTGGCCGTGGAAACTAACCATCGGCGACAACGTGTGGATCGGCGTCGATGCCTGGATCCTCAACCTGGAGCCCGTCACCATTGGTTCCGATTGCTGCATTTCCCAAGGGGCCCTCCTTTGCACCGGCAGCCACTCCTTCGATTCCCCCACCTTTGAGTTCGACAACGCGCCAATTGTCATTGGTGACGGGAGCTGGATTGGCGCCCGTGCCACGGTGCTGCGTGGCGTGAACATCGGCGACGCGTGCCTGGTAGGGGCCTCGGCTTTGGTGGTCAAGGACTTGCCCAGCGGGACACGACTGCTCGCTTCAACCGGCCACACGCGGAGCGGTGCCGCAAAAACTGCCGGCACGGGTGGAGAGCCGCTGTGAGCACGCTGATCATCTGGATCGGACTCTGCCTGGTCTTCAGCGTCGTCTTTGTTCGCCGTATGCACTTTGTTCTGGCCGCCGTTATTGTGGTGCGAATTCTGGTTCCCGGGGTGGTTCAGAACGAAGTAATGCCCGGGTTGCACCCGTCGATGTACCTGTTTCTCTGCTTTGTCCTGGTCCAGCTGGCATTCGCGCCAAGCATTTTCGGACGCGTCATCCGTTCTGCAGGAGTATGGCCTCAAGCAATTCTCGGTGGCATCGCGGCAGTCATGATGACCGACGTCGGAAATCCGGGCAGCGCAGGACTGCTGGATACAACCATGTTTGTGCTGGGCATCGTATGGGCACCGTACTACGTCTTCGTTTTCATGCGATATTCAATCCGCTCGGCACCAGCAGCAGGAAAAGTCTTCCTGGTGACGTTTGTCCTTTTGGGCCTTGCGGAAGCCGTGCTGTCTCAGATCCAGGTGGCCACAGGACGGCCCCTGGTGTGGGAAAGCGACTTCTCACGAATCTGGCTGAATGGCACTCAATCCGAGCTTGGTGCTGCCATTGGAACGTTTGGTCACGGTATCCAAGTTGGTGTCTTCTTTGCGGCCCTCATGCCTCTTCTCGCCCTGATCCGGTCCATGTTCCTTCGCTTCGCGCTGGCAGCAGTCCTCCTGGTCACGGTGCCGCTTGCCTACGGTCGTATGGGCCTCATCCTCACGATCGTCGGATTCGTTTTTCTGGTGATCATCGGGGGCCGCAGAATTCTTCGGAGCGTCCTTCTTGCAACGGTGGTCGCCGTCGCGCTTTTAGTAAGCATCCAGGGCGTCGCCGGTGAGAAGCTCTTGCATAAATTCGAAGATGACAACGGCTCCGCGGCCCTGAGAGTAGCCGCCTTCGACTGGTTCTGGGAGCACACTTCGGAGTTCTTCACGGGCGGGTATCCGGGCAGCCGGGATCTCAAGGGCATGGGCACTCTGGGCTCCAGTCTTGAGAACGGCTACTTCATGATGGCCCTCATGTTCGGAATTCTGGTTGTGGTGGCGTTCTTCGTCTTCATGGCTTGCCTCCTTTTGGGCCACTTCAAGATCAAGGAACGGGACAGCTGGCCGGGCGTCGCTGCGGCGGCGCTGATCATCGTTTCGATCAACGGCTATAGTTCCATCGGCGGCAACTCCATCGACATCCACCTCTTCTGGTTCGTGCTGGCCATGGCGAGCTACCGTTCCTCCCGGAATCCCCGCTTGGTGGAGAGCGCCCAGAGAGTGTCGTCACGTCGCTTGCCCGGTCAGGGCGGTTCATCGTCTTTTCCTGCGGGGCGGGTACCCGCTTCATGAGACAGCGTTTGGACCGCAGCACTGGCACGGACATCGCTCAAAAAGAAAGCCATGGAAGCCGGATCTTCTATGCCGTAGCCGGATCGGCAATGACTCCGCTCATGTCACTTGCCACCGCTCCAATCCTGGCTCAATCGCTAGGTGTTGTGGGACGCGGGGAGCTAGCTGCCGGCATGGCTCCCATGCTCTTCGCAGTGGCTGTGGGAGCACTTGGCATCCCCGAGGCACTCACGTATTTCATTGCCAGGCAGGCGCGAGGCGCCCGCAGGGCCGTAAGACGGGCTTTTTGGATTCTCACACTGTTGGGGATCGCCGCTGCAGCGCTCGTGACGCTGAGCGCCTCGCTCCTCGCGGATGGAAACGCGGAAATCCGGCAACTCATTCTTGTTACCGCGGCCCTGACCGTTCCGACTTTTTGGGCCTCCGTGCCTAACAGCGTATTGGCCGGAAACCATGCGTGGAAGCAGTCAGCGTTGATTGACTTTGGCCTGTCCGCCCTGCGCCTTCTTGTTCTGGCCGTGATGGCCGCGGCCAATACTCTGACCCCCTTGGCGGCAACTATTGCGATGCTCGGCTTCCCCCTTCTGAAGGGGCTGGTGACGCTGCCGTACCTCATCAGGTACCGACGCGGATCAAGAAACGCCACCGCTGCAAGAGTCAGGTTGTTCAACTACGGAAGCCGCTTGTGGGTGGGTTCCCTGGCGGGAGTTGTCCTCTTGCGTCTCGACCAGCTTCTGATGGTTCCGTTCGCAAACGCGGCACAGCTCGGACTCTACTCTGTTGCCGTCAGCCTGGGAGAGATTCCCGCTTTGCTTTCAAGCGCCGTCCGCAATGTTGTGTTTTCCTCTGACGCGGAGAGCTCCCATCAGCACGAGCACCAACAACGACTCCAACAGACCGCCCGTTTAACCTCGGCTGCGTCAGCCTTGGCGAGCCTTGGAATCGGAGTGTCCCTTCCGTGGGCCATCCCATTGTTTTTCGGTGAGACGTTCGGAGCAGCTGTAGCAGTGTGCTGGGTGATTCTTGCAGGTGTGGCCCTCGGGAGTGCCGGTTCTGTAGCCGGTGCAGGGCTCAGCGCACGTGGCCGTCCGGGGCTCCGCAGCTGCGGCATGGTCATTGGAGCATTGCTCAACACCGCCATCCTCATGGTGACCGTACCAACCATGGGTGCAATGGGGGCGGCTCTGGCCACCCTGGTGGGAAGTGCGGTCGCCGGCACTATGAACATCGTGTGGCTGCGCACGCACTTTGGAATGACAATGCGGGGCTTCTATGGCCTCAGGCGCCACGATCTCCAGCTCGTCCACACAACGATTTCAAAGATGACAGACAGGAAGAAGTAGATGCCCGTTCCAATTAATCCGAGGCGTCAGCTCGCCTTGGACAGTTTACTGCCGAAGATTCCACGGCTTGCGTACAAGATCGGGCTCATCAGCAGCCTAAGAGTTCGTAACTTTTTAAGCCGGCAGAAAGTAACGGGGGCAGCGGACGTCGTAGTGAGCATGACCTCCTACGGGCGTCGATTGGGAATCGTGGCCCATGCCTTGGAGTCTATTGCCGGAGGTTCAGTAAGGCCGGCCCGCATGATCCTTTGGGTCGATGAGCCTGACTTCCAGCCCGAGGCCTACCCTATGCTTCAGCGCCTTCAACGGCGGGGCTTGGAGATCCGCTTTTGTGATGACTTTGGACCACACAAGAAGTACTTCCCCTATTGCCGTGACTTCGCCCGGGATGGACTGGACCTCGCGCTTGCCGACGATGACCTTATGTACCCGCGACGTTGGCTGGAGATCCTCATCCGCGCCTCAGGGCATGTTCATGAGATCCCGGCCTACAGGGCTCATCGCATGAAGACTAATGCCGGAGACGCAACTCTTGCCGATTACAACTCGTGGACACCGGCTCCAGTTGGTTCAAACAGCCACGCCAATTTCCTGACGGGAGGAGCGGGGGTGCTTCTACCTCCCCGGCTGCAGTCCGCGATAAAGGACGCAGGAACGCAATTCCTCGACGTGGCTCCCCGCGCGGACGACATCTGGCTGAATGCGTTGGCGATCCGCAGCGGTTATCGACGCCGGGTGGTCGACGCTGCCGGGCAACACCTCACGATTTACCCCCGATCACAGGAGCAAGCCCTGCACTACGAGAACGTGAGCGAAGGCAAGAACGATACGCAATTGGCTGCGGTCTTCAGTCTTGCCGATGTCACCTCCATAGCCTCCGACAATGCGGCAAACGACATCACCACCAAACCATGACCGGATCCACGCCAAATGCCTCCGCGGGTTCCATGGAAACGGTGCTTGTGCACCCCTTCGGGAACGAAAACGTCCGTCAGACCCTGACCGCGCTGAGTGAACACCGCCAACTGTCCGCCTTTGTCACCTCGATCGGATGGACAGATTCTGAGGCACTGTCCTGGCTCCGGCCCGCAAGGTCACTGGTTGAACGCCGGATGTTTCCCATGATCGGAGACCATCAGCTGCACGTCACGCCGGCGAGTGAACTCGTCCGCAACCTTCTGCTGCGTGCGCAGCCGGCGGGGCTACGACGACTCGGCTCAGCTTCGGGTCCACTCTCGGCCCACTGGGTTGCCAACCAAGTGGAGACGAAGGCCATTAAGACGCTCCATCGGCTACCTCAACCGGGTGCTGTCTACGGATACTCAACCTTCGCCTCAAAGGTGTTCAGGGCGGCCCGGGAACGCGACATGGAAACGATTTTGGAAGTTCCCCACGTTCACTGGGCTACTACCAGGCACTGGGCCGAGCATCTTGAGGGCCTCGCACCTGGATGGGCAGTCACGGCACGCCAGGATTTGTCCCCAAGCCTGGTCCATTCCAAGGAAGACCTTGAGCTCCAACTGGCAACCCGGCTGATCTCGCCGTCGGCTCAGGTCACTGAGAGCCTGCGTGCGGCCGGTGTCGAGAGCCACATCGCAGAGATTCCCTACGGCTGCCCCCACGTCCACCCTGGGCAGGCTCCGCTGAGCTGGGACGGACGCGGCCCGCTCAGGGTGTTGTTCGTAGGCCGCATAGTAGGCATGAAGGGTATTGCCGACGTTGTGTCCGCTGCAAAAGCGCTCTCTTCCGCCGTGCACGTTACGGTTATCGGCCAATTGCCGGGCGAGACGTTTCCTGCCCTCGAGGACATGCTCGGAACTGTCGACTACCGCGGGACCATGCCACGGAGTGACATTCTCCTGGAAATGCGAAAGCATCACGTGCTGTTGCTGCCGAGCCTCGTGGAGGGCCGTTCCCTCGCGGCCTTGGAAGGGCTGAGCCAGGGGCTACCCGCGGTGGTGACGCTGGGAAGTGGAGTCGATGATCTGGTGGTCCAGGGCGCGGGAGCAGTAGTGGATCGTTTTGCGCCCGAACAAATTGTCGCCGAGCTGCAACGATTCCTGGATAATCCTGGACTGGTTGAAGAGCGGAGCGCCAAGGCGTTGGAGATCGCCCGAGCATCAGGCTGGGGTCCCTTTCGTGAAGGAATTGCCCGGTTCCTCCAAGAAATTGGAAGTGGTGCGCGTGGCAAATAGCCCAACACCCGAGCAACGACCGCTGAGGATCGCTGTGGTGGCGCATGTCTTCTATCCGGGCGTTGGCGGTGTGGAAATCACTTCCGACATCCTCGCGCGCGGATTCATGAGGCACGGCGCTGAAGTATCGGTCATCACAAACACCGCAGAACCCGACCAGACAAGAGATTTCCCTTATGAAGTCATCAGGCGACCGTCGCCACGGCGCCTGTTCGCTTTGGTGCGCAGGGCCGACGTCGTCTTCCACAACAACCCGGCAATCTCGCTGTGGTGGCCATTGGCGCTGCTTCGCAAGCCGTGGATGGTCTCCCTCAGGATGTGGGTGACCATGCCGGGGCAGAAGCTCACCCGAATCCAGCGGCTCAAATACGCCGTCAAATACCGCATCATCCAGCGGGCGGACGTCATTGTGGCCAACAGCAAAGTTCTGGCAGATCATGTTGAGGGCGACGTCGAAGTCATTCCGAACAGTTACCGTGATGAATACTTTTCAGTGCTCGACGACGAGGTCCGCGCTCCGCTGGGAATCGCCTATTTGGGGCGCCTCAGCGAGGATAAAGGCGTTGACCTCCTGATCCAGGCAGCAGCGGAACTAGTGGGGGACATAGAAGGCTTCTCACTGACAATTGTGGGTGACGGCCCGGAACGTGAGCGCCTCGAAAATCTTGCTGGGAAAAGCGGTTTGGGCACGGCAGTGACGTTCCTGGGCTCTCAGGGTCCGGAAGAGGCCAACCGGATTCTGAACAGGAATTCCATTGTTGTTATCCCCAGCCGAATGCCAGAGCCGTTTGGCACTGTCGCTCTTGAAGCTGCGGCTGCGGGGTGCGTCGTCATTTACGCAAACCACGGCGGGCTGCCAGACGCCGCCGGCAGTCAGGCAGTGGGTTTCAGCCCACTGGATTCGACGTCGTTGCACAGCCGCCTTCGTGCACTGCTCAGCAATCCGGACGACGTCTTTGCCCGGCGGAGAGACGCCCTGACTCATGCGAACCGGCACAAAGAGAACATCATGGTGGACCGCTACTACGCGGCGATCGAACGCACGCTCAAGGAGGCCGGCCGTGGAAGAAATCGGTAGCGACGCATTGAGGATAGTCCAGGTGGTAACCCTGGTCAGCCCGGACGGCGCCTACGGCGGGCCCGTGCGGGTTGCGCAAAACCAGTCGATGGAACTTGCCAGGCACGGACACCAGGTTCAAGTATTCGCCGGGGTGCGCGGGGAAGTGGACCAACCGTACTTTGGCGACGGTGTGCGGTCGCGCCTCTTCAGGGCGATCCGCATCATCCCCGGCACCGGGTTTGCCGGGCTGGCAGCTCCAGCAATGTTGCCGGCGCTGTGGCAGGCGCTCAAGGGTGCAGATATTGTTCACCTCCACCTTGCGCGGGACTTGGTGATGCTTCCGGCCGCCCTCCTTTGCCTCATGCGGGGCATTCCTTTTGTGGTCCAAACCCACGGGATGATCGACGAATCCGATAAGAAGCTCGCCAGGATTCTGGACACCCTGGTGACACTTCGCGTGCTGCGGGCCAGCAAGCGATGCTTTTGGCTGACGCCCGAAGAACAGAGATCACTCGGAGGGCTTCTGGGTGCCCGTCACGGAACCCTGGAACGGCTGGTTAATGGAGTGCCCCGGGCTGACGCCGCCGAAGACAAAGAGACAACGTCCTTCGAATTCCTCTACCTGGCACGACTGCATAAACGCAAAAGGCCTTCGGTGCTTGTCCAGGCAGCCACTCTTCTCTCCACGACCACCGACAAGCCGATGGAAGTGGCTCTGGTGGGACCGGACGAAGGCGAGGAGCCGGAGGTTCGACGTCAGATTCAGGCCTTGGGATCGTCCGGTTGGATCCGGCTTGAGGGGCCATTGCAACCCAGCAAAACTCTGGACCGAATGAGAAGGGCATCGGTGTATGTGTTGCCGTCAGTTGACGAACCATTTCCCATGAGCGTCCTGGAGGCAATGTCCGTGGGCGTTCCGGTCATTGTGACTGACAGTTGCGGACTTGCCCCTTTCATTGCAGAGTCCGGAGCGGGCATCGTCTGCGACTCATCCGTCCACAGCCTTTCTGCCGCCCTGCGTCGTTTCTTGGAGGAGCCGGGCCTGTTGGCATCTTCGTCGGCTGCCGCCATCAAACTGACCAGGGAACGCTTCTCCATAGACAGTGTTACCAAGCAGCTTGAAGACGTTTACCGCGATCTGACCAAAGCCGGTTCGGACGCCTCGCCTCCCCCAGCGATCAACGAGTCGAGGAATGTGGCGACCCACCATAAGTACTGACAAATCAAGGCGTAAATACGGAGAACCGGCCGATCACGGATACGGAGCTGGACGCGCTGAGGCGCCTTGAAAGCAACCTTTCAAAGCGGGGTCACAAGGCACTCCGCGCAGATTGACCATAAGTGCGGGCCCGGCAGTTGTTAAGACTGCCTCCAAGGGTGCGCCCCGGATTCCAGGAAACAGGTACATGCACGTGACGCAGTTCTGGCATAAGGCAAAAGCCGTCGCTGAAGTCCCCACTCACGGTGAAGAGCGCTGGGCTCTCCTGAATCTGAATCAAGGTTCCCCCCTTGTTCTGCTGGGCTCGGCGGCCGCCATCTGGGAACTCATTGATGGAACGCGGACTGAAGGCGACATTCTCCAGGAGTTGAACAGGGCTTTCCTGGACGTGAACGGAACTTCCATGGCGGAGCAGGTTCGGAGCTTTTTGACCGAACTGTCCGTTCACGGCCTCGCCGAGAGCATCGAGCGTTCATCAGCTGCGCAACCCGATGGGCCATCCAAGGGGGCTGAGCCTAGGTACTGAGGCCAGACGTATATGAGGTTCTCAGTGCCTCATGACAGTACCGAGACTGACATAACAGTCTTGGAATAGTACGCACCTGGCATGCATGGAGAGGACCACACAATTGCTGCAGGACGATAAACCTCAAGGGATGTCAGGCAATGACCTCCTTTCCGTAGTCCGCTCACATTGGCTCGGGATCCTGGTCATCACGGTGTTAATGACGGGAGGATCCCTTGGCTGGTATGCCCTGCAGCCCAAGGTCTACGCAGCTGAATCCAGCGGCATAGTGGTCGCCGCCGGGGCCGAGAACCTCGGTTTGTCCCTCGCTGGGGACAGCCTGGCCAAATCCAAAGCCAAGGGTTATCAATCAGTTGGCGAGTCCATCCTGGTCGCTGAAAGCGTCATCAGGACCTTGGGTTTGAAGGAATCGGCACCGGACATCACAAGATCCATCAGCGTGAGTGTTCCCCTCGATTCGGTTGAGATTCGAATCACCGCACGATCCTCAGATGCCCAGACAGCCCAAAATGTGGCTGATGCGTGGGTTGCCGCTCTGGCGTCACAGGTCTACGAATTGGACAAGGGGAATGCCAGCCCGGGCACAGAGCCTGTCACCAAGATCGTCCCGTTGGCGAAAGCAACCCTGCCCTCGGCACCTGTTTCCCCCCTGCTGACCGCGACCATTGGAATTGGCTTGGCCGGTGGTTTGCTGGTTGGCCTTGGCTATGCCCTGGCCCGCAACCACTTTGACCGCAGGATCCGCGCAGCAAGCGAAATCGAACGGTTGTTCGGCCTCGCGGTTGTTGGAACCTTGCCGTTGGACAAACGGCTCAGTGAAAAATCAAGCGTCCTTGAAAGTACATCGGTGGTTCACCGCGTTCCTGGCGGCCATGCCATGGCTGAGGCCTTGCGGGAACTTCGGACCAACCTGAACTTTATTGACGTGGACAACCCACCCCGTATTCTTCTGATTACCAGTTCTCTGCCTTCCGAGGGCAAGAGCACTGTAACCAGCAATCTTGCTGCGACGATCGCCGCTGCCGGAAGAGACGTCATCGTTGTTGATGCCGACCTTCGCCGGCCCACGGTTCATCAGGTTTTCGATGTCCTGCCGGATGTAGGCGTGACCGATATTCTCTCAGGCCGGGCATCCATCGACGACGTACTTCAGGAATGGGGCCCGAATCCGCGGCTCAGAATCCTCACCGCGGGTCGAATACCACCAAATCCCTCTGAGCTCCTTGGGTCACGGGCGATGGAACACCTGCTGAAAGACCTGGCGCAGCGGGCTATTGTCCTCATTGATGCGCCGCCTCTGCTCCCTGTCACGGACGCAGCTGTCCTTTCCCGCGTCGCAGACGGCACCCTGGTGGTTGCACGCGCCCGTAAGACCACCCGGGACACCCTGTACAGGGCCCTCAGCAACCTGACGCGCGTTCAAGGGCGGGTGCTGGGCGTCATCCTCAACTGCGTGGCTACCAAGGGACAGGGCGATCTCAACTATGGCTATTACGGCGCGTACGTCAGCGCCGACGAGTCACGGGACACCATTCCACCGCGTTCAGGGATGAACCCCACCTCCCAACCCGGACATGCTGGGGTTTCGGTGGACGGCAATGGTTTCGAGGCACATTCACCGTGGCAGGAACCTGCCAAGGCTGCAGAGATCACTTCCCAAGCGATGCTGTCAGGCCTGGGCCATGCCATAGCCGGACCCTCAAATTCCCTGACAAACAGCTCTGACACCCCGTCATTTTTGGCCCCCGAAAGCCAATGGCGTTCCCCCTCTGACGGGAGGGGCCGGCGCTCGGCCCCACCGAGCTAGGGTCTGACAGTCCCCCGCTTACCTCATCTACCCGGTTTCACCCGAAGTGCCGCGACTTGCCCCAAGGGGCAGACGCGGCACTTTCTTGTGCCCGGCTCCCGCGCCGCCAGCCTCAGCGGGCGGGCTGGCCCCCTTGTCGGCGAGGCTTCCCCCCATCGCCTATGCCGGACGCATCGCTGCCGTGGGCGTCGGGGACGGCAGACGCATCCCTCGACTGGCTTCACATTGAAGGTACGAGGATCTCACTCATGGCAAGCAGGCAGAGCAGCACTGTTATCCCACAGCCCGCCTCTGCCCTCAACTGGCAGTCGTTGAGGGCAGGCGCGGGTGTTTCAGTATGCGCCGTCTTTGCCGAATACGGCTCTGACCGTGCGCAGTAGGTAAATCATGTCCTGGAACATGGACCAGTTCTCCACGTAATAGAGATCCAGTCGAATTGAGTCATCCCACGACAGGTCGCTTCGTCCGCTCACCTGCCATGGGCCAGTGAGGCCTGGTTTAACGAGGAGACGACGATGGGCAAAGTCGTCATAGGTTTCCACTTCCACCGGTAGTGGGGGCCGAGGACCTACAAGGCTCATGTCGCCCCAGAGGACATTGAAAAGTTGTGGCAGCTCATCGATGGAGTAACGGCGGATGAAGCGGCCAACCCGGGTGACGCGAGGATCATCCTTTAATTTGAAGAGAACGCCGTTTCCCTGGTTCTTTGCGGCGAGCTGAGCCAATTGCTGCTCGGCATCGACAACCATTGACCGGAACTTCAGCATGCTGAAAACTTCGCCGGATCGGCCTATACGCGTCTGGCGGAACATCGCGGCGCCAGGGCTGTCGAGTTTGACCAGCAGTGCGACGACGCACATAGGAACGGCCAGGATAATGAGGAGGGCCAAGGACGCCAGGATGTCGAATCCGCGCTTGGCCAGCGCCTTGGGGCCCTCGAGGTTGGGCGTGGTGACGTGGATCAGGGGCAGCCCCGCCAACGGCTGCATGTGAATGCGTGGGCCGGCGACGTCGGTCAGAGCTGGTGCCATGAACATGCCGATGTCCCGGGCCGTCAGCGTCCAACCGAGTTGCCTCAGTGTTGGGGGGTCGACGTCGGCGCCGGAGATGGCCACAGAGTCCGCAGCGGTGGCGTCCACAGCCGCCAGTATTCCGGCCAGGTCCCTGCCCTTACCAATGACGGGCAATTCAAGACCTTCCGGCCAGGGCTCCTTTGCGTCCGGAGCGGTCAGGTACGCTGCCACCGGTTGATAGCCCGCCGCTGGATGGGCCACCAGCTGCCGAACAAGGTGGGCGGCACTCTGGGCCCCTCCGATGACCAGAACCCGGCGCAGGTGCTGGCCGGACTTTCGTCGAAGGATCAAGCCTTTTCGCAGGGCCCAACGGCCTATGAGCAGCGTTACGATGCCTAACGGCAAGGCCACTGCCACGTAGCCTCGGGCGGTATCGAGCTGGAACACGTAGGAGAAAATGGCTATCCCCCCGAACAACCAGAGTGAAGCTGTGGTCACTCGTCTGTACTCATCAGTGCCGAAACCCTGTATTCGTGGTTCCCTGGTACCTAATGCGCCCAAGGTAATCCACCACAAAATATCAAGGACCACACTGACCAGGGGATAGGGCGTCTGCACGGACCAAACATCCAAAGAATGGCGTTCCAGGCCGAAGCGAAGGAGCTCGGCGATAGCAACGGCCCAGGTGATGCAGAGAAAATCAACCAGCAGCACCCTGACCCGCCCATCACGCTCAAGCACGTCCAGCTTGTCATTTGCCTGCCGTGAGCTGCTCACACGTTGAGCGGGGTTTCTAATCAAAGTCGACACCACAAATTCCATTTAGGCTAGCTGAAGGTTCCGGTGGAACTGTGGTCGCAGTTCCCGCTTGAAGTGACCGCTGCCGAAGCCTGCCCTGCGGATGCGCACGCCCTAAGCTGCGGCTCTAAGAGGGGCCCGCTGCGGCTTCTCGGGTGCGGTCATTCTTCATTCCTGACAAAACGGAGTTGCTCCGTCTGTCTGATTATGGAAGAGCCCTGCACAGGCAGCGATCTGCCTGCTCTCGAAGTACTAGGGTGGCCCACAAGCAGCGTCTGGCAACGGCGTGATCCCTGGGCGGCGCACCACTGAGCCCGGGCCCGCGACAGCCACTGATGGAGCTGGGGAGCGGGCTAGTTTACTCATGTGTCAGATCACCAACACCTAAGAGCTGGCGCCGAAGAAGCCCGGGCTTATCCATCGATCGGGGGCAAAATGGGAGCAGTTGCCTACACCTTCGATGTCGATTTCATTCACAGGAATCCGGTCCTCTCCAGCGCGATAATGTCCGAGTGGCAAAGCAGTACGGAAGCCACAACGCTGGGGAAGGTCTATACATCGTGGTCTTCATTTTCGCGTGATCATCCACGGGCAGCCCACTGGATAGTGCTGGACGCGTTCTTTGACGATGAAGTGCCCCTTCCGCTGAAGGTGCGCACCATTGCGGCAACCGGCCGGCGCTGCATTGTATTGGGCAGGGTCAGCCAGGCTCAACGGTCCGCCCTGGCTGCGGAGGGCGCCGTGGCAATTCTGGATGACGACTCCACAGCTGCCGAAATTCCTCGTCAGATCGAAGCGGTTGTGGTTGGCTCAGTAGCCCCACTCCCTACGGAGTCGAGCATCGGAACCAGGCTTACAGACCGTGAAATACAAGTCCTGGAGCTCTTCGCGCAACGCCGGGCGTTGACCGCCTCCACAATGGCCGCAGCACTTGGACTCCGCACGACCACGGTGCGCGGCCATCTCTTCCGGGGCCGCAGGAAACTCACGGCCGCTGGCCTCAGGTGTGCCACACGCGGAGAACTGGCAAATGCACTTCAGGAGATTGGGTACAGCCACACGGACGCTCAGTGGCAGGCCGCTGGAAGATGGTGAACAAGAGGGCAGGCAGGCCGCAGGCCGCAGTCCGTTCGGCCCGAGGCCAGTGTCTTGCCCACAGCTGACAAACGCTTGAACCCGTAGGCCCATGATGCGGCCTACGGGTTCAACGAATGGGACGGGGCCTTGAGGGGCACCGTCCCATGTCCAGGGTTAGCTCACTCGCCACCCCGTTACGGCTGGCCGAAAATGAGACCACAACCGCAACAGGGGCGTTTCGACTTTTTAGTCGGATTCCGTCAGAACCACATTGATGACAGAGACGGTGGTGACGCCGTTGCTGGTCACAGTCACGGTCATAGTGGCCGTTGACGGCCTCTCCGAACTGCTCAGGTTCTGTGTGCTCACCGCAAAGAGTGCAACACCATCGGCCCCGGTGGTAACGGTAACGCTGCGGCTTTGGTCCGACTCGGGGCCGCCGTTGTCCGGCGCTGGGTAGGCGTAGATACCAAGCACGTCACCGTCGTCGTTCTGTCCCGCTACGGTGACCGTGACAGTGGCGCCTACAACGGGGTTGCCGTTCGCGTCTTTAACCGTGACGGGGAAGTCGTAGGCCCTTTGGTCCAGGTCCTCTTCGAAGCTTCCGTAGTGGTGGTCGCCCTTCCAGTTGCTGATGACGGTTCCGGTTCCGGGCGTCACAACTACGGGAGGGACTGAGGCGGCGATCGCCGGAGTTGCGGCAGCGACTGCAATGACCGGAATGCTCCACGCAGTGCCGATCATCACTTTACGTCGATCTATTTCCGGATTTTTTATTTTGCCTTTATCCAAGGTCATCGTTTGCTCCTTCAAGCCAGTCAGTGCGCCAGCAGACTGAAGTAAATCTGTAATAGGAAAATTCGGTGCAATCGGAACTTATCACTGCGCTGTTTTGGCGACATTTTCCCGCTTGGAATGTACTACGCGGAACTTCTCCACACTGGATTAGCCGGCATCTGTTTCAGGGGCTATGCCGCCAGCAAAACCCCGTGGGCCTGAAGTTCTTCCACGCTGCTGAGCAAATGGGATTTGTACCCGACCGGAAGTCCTATGTCAGGGGCGATCCGCTCGGCGATGCCGTTGATGTCGCAGGGAGTTGCCAGTGCATGCCAGATCGCCGGACCCACTCCGCTAAGCCGGACCACGCCACGGTCAGTCATGACCAGGAGCTCCGTCCCTTCCCCATTCGGCAGGGGAATCTCAACGGCATCTACCAACTCGGATCTCCTGAGCAGCCCAGCGCGAACGGCATCCCGGGACAGAGGCCCTTCGGGGGACTGCAACCCGTCACCAAGGACTGCCGCCCATGTCTTGGAGATGGCCGGCCGCTCAAGCAGGGCAGGCAAGACGGCGGCCAGATCTCCTGCCTCGCGGTATGTCACACGGACGGCGCCACCGGTGGCGTCCAGAATCTCGCAAAGACGCCGCATTGGCTGGTGGACCTCACCAAGGGACGAGGTGTGGGGTGCAAGTTCGATGATCGCTTCCGCGTGTCCCAGCGGGGTGACCGTGGGAACGGCAGCGTCGGGATCCCGGTCCAGCAGTACAACCGACGCCAGGGCTGGCGCGGCCGGCGCCACGAGCAGGCCGAGGTCGTCGGGGCTGATCTGATGCTTGGGAGAGGCCGGATCCTGGATAATCACGGAGAGTGGCTTCGCGTAGGGAACCATCACGCCCAAGCCATCCACGGCAACGGTCTCATCGGTGACGTAGCCAAGGGCCGCCCCAAGGCGCCTGGTGGCGGTGGTCTTCCCCATGCCCGAACGGCCTACGAGTGCCACCGCGCGGCCGTTTGTCACATCTGCCAGTGCCGCGGCATGCAACATCACCAGGCTTCCCCTGCCCGCGGCGATGCCCGCCAAGGTTATGGCGCTCGTCAGCTCCGACGCGAAGTCCCTGAAGGTGCGGCCGGTAACCACGGCCGTGCCAACAACTGATGAGACTGTCGCCCGGAACGGGCGTTCTTCTGAGTGCTCCGGGCCCGCGACGGAGTGCGTTCCGGGAGTCGGAACCGAGCCGCCGGAATGATCGAGGCACCGTGACCAGGCCCGCCGCAACTCCGCTCGAAGCTCCGCGGTCACTCCTGCAAGCAGCACCACTGAGACAGGGGACCCCAGAACACGGAGTTTCAGTTCGCTATGTTCGGCAATCCTGGCTTGTTCTCCTGCCAGCTCGACCTCTCTGGCTCTTCCTTGATTGCTCGCCGCCGACCCTGTCGTCATGGTGGTGCTCCTGTTCCGTAAATGGTCTCTGCTGAAGGTGCATCAGCGGCAATGGTCGTGACCACGCAGGCGTCAAAGGACCCGTCCACTGATGATTGCCCCGGACCACATATAGTCAGCTTCTAGATTCAACCACACGAACACCAATTCAATAATCCTTTTCCAGGAAAGAAAATTTGCCTGCCGGAATGCCGGGAAGGGTTTTATTGACGACCCCATTGGACGCGCCCTTGAAGGCAAAAGAAAAGCACGCCTTCCAGCGTGCTATCCCTCTGATGATGAGCAGGATTCAATCAAGCAGGTGCCGCAAATCTATCCCACCAAATTCTCGGCCGCGCCATCCATGTGCGCGATGATGGTTTCCCGCGCCTTCGCAGCATTCCCGGTCTCAATGGCGGCCACAATGTCGTGATGCCGGCCAACGCTCATGTTCCGGGTGGCGCGTTCCAGCCCCGCGAACATGATGGACATCCGGATGGAACCCTCCAGGGATTCCCACGAATGCAGCAGGGTTTCGTTTCCCGACAGGCGGCAGAGCGTGCGGTGGAACTCAAGGTCGGATTCGATCCGCTCCTCCAGTGATGACTTCGAAGCCTTTTCCATGGTGTCGACGGCGGCACGCAGCTCCGCGAGTGCAGCTTCCTTGTCCGGCATATCACTGAGCGTCCGGGCCGCCAATGATTCAAGGACACCGCGGACGGAGAAGATGTCGCGGATTTCCTTGACGTCCAGGTGCCGCACGGACATCCGGCCGCGGGCTCCGGCGGAGATCAGCCCTTCCTGTTCCAGCTGACGCAGCGCTTCCCGGAGGGTGCCGCGGCTGATCTGGAGCATCTCGGAGAGCTCGGTTTCAACCAGGTGACGGCCAGGCTCAAGCTCTCCACTGGTGATCGCGGTCCGCAAAGCGGCCAGCGCCTGTTCGCGAAGGCTCTTCTTCTCAAGTCCCAGCAGTGATGCGGTGACGGCCATGGTCTGTCCTCGGTTCTATGGGCGACTGCTAACAGTCCGGTGTTAACAGTCGATACTACGGGCAGGAGTGCGGGACGGGCAGTCATGTCCGTCCCGCACTCCCAAAGAAAACTCAGCCGAGTTCCGCCAGCACCTTCGCCACGATCCGGTCCACGGACAGGCCGTACCGTTCGTGCAGAGTTGGCAGCGCACCGGCGTCGAGGAATTGGTCCGGAAGCGCGATGGGAACCACCCGCTTGCCGAGACCCGCGGTGACGACGGCGGACGCAACAGTCTCGAACAGACCGCCAACAACAGTGTGGTTCTCCAGCGTCACGGCAAGACGATCCGTGCTCAGTTCCGCCAGTACAGTGGCCGAGTCGAAGGGCTTGATGGTGGGCGTGTGCACCACGGCCACGTCCACGTTGTGCTTCGCCAAGGCTTCGGCGGCCTGTAGGGCGCGCATGGTCATCAAGCCGGAGGACACGAACACAACGTCGTTGCCTCCACGCAGGACCTTTGCCTTGCCGAGCTCAAACGTATAGTCGTACTCATCCAAAACCGTGGGTACGTTGCCGCGCAGCAAGCGCAGGTACGTGGGTCCGTCCGACGCCGCGAGCTGGGGAACAGCTTGCTCGATGTCAATGGAGTCGCAGGGATCCACGATGGTCAGGTTGGGCATGCCGCGGAAGATCGCCATGTCCTCGGTGGCCTGATGGCTGGGCCCGTACCCGGTGGTCAGGCCGGGAAGCCCACCCACAATGTTGACGTTCAGGTTCGGCTCGGCGATGTCCAGGCACAGGAAGTCGTAGGCACGCCGTGCCGCGAACACGGAGTAGGTGGACGCGAACGGAATAAGGCCGGTCTCAGCCATGCCCGCTGCAGCGCCGAACAGGAGTTGTTCGGCCATGCCCATCTGGAAGAACCGCTCCGGGAAGGCTTTGGCGAAGATGTGCATGTCCGTGTACTTGCCGAGGTCTGCCGTGAGGCCAACAATCCGGGTATCGGCCTCGGCGGCCTTGACCAACGCGTGGCCAAACGGAGCCGGCGTGGTCTTCTGTCCCGGATCAGCGAACGACGCGATCATGGCGGAGGTTTTCAACTTCGGCTTGGCCGCCTGAACGGGGGCGGAAGAACCAGCGGCGCCGGCCGCCGTCGTAAGTGTGCTCATGCTGAAGCCGTCCCTTCGTATCCAGCGGTCAGCTGTTCGCGGCAGATCTGCCATTCGTGTTCTTCGATGCGCATGAAGTGCGCCTTTTCGCGGGTTTCCAACAGTGGCACGCCGCGCCCAACCTTGGTGTCGCAGAGGATCACGGAAGGCTGACCGGTAGCAGCGGAGCGCGTGGCGATGTTGTCGAACGCCGCCAGCAACGCACCGACGTCGTTCCCGTCCACGCGCTGGGTGTACCAGCCGAACGATTCCCACTTTTCAGTGACCGGTTCGGTGCGGAGCACGGTGTCCGTGGCTCCGTCGGCCTGGAGGGCGTTGATGTCCACCATGGCCGTCAGGTTCCCCAACTGGTGGTGGTGCGCGCCCATGGCGGCCTCCCAGGTGGAGCCTTCGTCCAGTTCGCCGTCGGAGAGGAAGTTGATCACGCGGGATGCGGAGCCCTGAAGTCGCAGGCCAAGAGCCATGCCGACGGCGATGGTCAGGCCGTGGCCCAGGGAACCGCCGGAGATCTCCATTCCCGGGGTGTAGGTGGACATACCGGACATCGGCAGGCGGGAATCGTCCGAACCGTAGGTTTCGAGTTCGGCCACGGGCACTATCCCGGCTTCGGCCAACGCTGCGTAGTGCCCGATTGCGTAGTGGCCCGTGGAGAGGAGGAACCGGTCGCGCCCCTCCCAATGCGGGTCCTCGGCGCGGTACGTCAGCTGGTCCGCATAGACGGAGGCGAGCATGTCCGCGGCGCCGAGGGCCTGGCCAACGTACCCCTGGCCCTGGACCTCGCCCATGGTGAGGGCGTGATGACGGATTCGGTAGGCGGCTGCGCGGATGCGGTCAACGCGCCCGGGTTCAGGGGCTGCCGTGGGCGCCGCTTCAACTGATGAGAGAGTCACTGGTTTCCTTCCGTGCATCGGGCGCGCACCGATGGGGAGAACGCGCCCGACGTCGAGGGGTTGCTTAGGCGTTTACCGTCTGGGGAGTTTTGCTGGCGGCTTCTTCAGCGAGCTGACGCTCACGCTTGCCCCAGGTTTCCCGCGTGATCAGTGCTGCCCACAGGCCGATGGCTGCGTAGACGCTGAACAGGAGGGCCGGGCCCATCCAACCCATGCTGACGAACAGGAGGGTGGTGATGAAGGGGGTGAAGCCGGAGACCATGGCCGAGATCTGGTAGGACAACGATGCGCCGGAGGAGCGGGTCTTGGGCTGGAAGAGCTCCGGGAACCATGCACCTTGGGCGCCGGCGAGGGAGTTCTGGCAGACAGCGTAGGCGATGACGATGGTCGCGATGATCAAGAAGAACAATCCGGTGTTGACCAGCATGAACATCGGGATGCCGAAGAGGACAGCAAAGGCCGTGGACCAGATGTAGACGGGCCGGCGACCAACGCGGTCCGTCAGTTTGCCCCAGAAGTACGTGGCGAAGATGCCAATACCGGCAGCGATGCAGAGAGCCACCAGGGTCTCGGTCTTGTCCGCCAGCTTGTTGGTGTGCAGGTAGGAAATCATGTAGGTCACGGACACGGCGTAGCCGGCAGTTTCAGCGATGCGGAGGCCGATGCCGCGCACAATGTTGCGCCAGTCGGTCTTGATGACCTCAACGATGGGGGACTTCACAATGTCGCCCTTGGCCTTCACGTCCTCAAACACGGGGGACTCGGGAACCTTGGAGCGGATGATCAAGCCAACAGCCACAAGGACGATGCTGGCCAGGAACGGCACACGCCAGGCCCATTCACTTCCGAGGCCCACGCTGCCGAGGAAGACGAGGTTGGCGAGCAGGAGGCCCACGGGGAAGCCGGCCTGCACGATGCCCGTGAACTGACCCTTCTTCCGCCAGGGAGCGTGCTCGTAGCTCATCAGGATGGCGCCACCCCATTCGGCGCCAAAGGCCAGGCCTTGGATGATGCGGACCAGAACCAGGAGCGCGGGAGCCAGAAGCCCCACCTGCGAGTACGTGGGGAGAAGGCCGATTGCGAAGGTTGCCAGGCCCATCAGGATGAGCGATGCAACGAGCACCGGTTTACGGCCTAGCTTGTCGCCGAGGTGGCCACCAATGATGCCGCCCAACGGACGGGCAGCGAAGCCGACGCCGAGGGTCGCGAAGGAGGCGAGGGTGCCAGTCACCGGGTCGGCGCCCGGGAAGAACGCTGTACCGAAGTACAGGGCTGCGGCGGTGCCGAAACCGATGAAGTCGTAGGTTTCGATGACTGCGCCAACGCCGGAACCGACGGCGACGCGCTTTGCTTCCTTGGTTCCATGAACCGGACCACGCATGGTCAGAGCTTCATTGCTCATGTGTGTCTTTCCCTTTCAAAAGTGCGGCGCTTCTTCGGCAACCCCACTGTCGACAGTCAACATAATACGTCAACTGTGACCGAGGACACCAGCAATGTCAACAGTCAACTTTGAAGGTTGACTGTTGACAGTTAACGCAGCTAACGTGGTGTCCATCACTAAGGTCCCTCTCTGGCGAGGGCCCCAACTTGAGGATCAACGACGATGTTTCATCAACGACTCGGCTGCTCGTCCATCAGCTTCCGACACCAGGATCTGGCCACAGCCCTTCACACCATGCGCGGCCTGGGCTTCGAGGAAATCGACCTCGGCGCGCTCCCCGGCGTCTGCGACCATGTGCCGTACACACTGGACGCCGAGGCAGTGGAGGCGGTTGCCGCCGTCGTCAATAACTCGGGACTGCGCGTCCGCTCGGTCAACGGCGACGTCGGCGATCTGAACGCAACGCTCGACGCCGCAGCCCACGTGGCGCGTGAGAGGCACCTTGAGATGCTGCTCGCCCTGGCGTCAAAGACCGGCGCCAAAGCGCTCGTCCTGCCCTGCGGCGCGATCGACCACGAACCCGTGAGCACGCTCGAATGCGACATCGACGCCGTAGCAGCCCAACTAATCCACGCCTCTGTCCGCGCGGCTGAGTTCGGCGTCGAGCTGTGGACCGAATCCCTGCACTACTACCGGCTGTGCTGGAACACCGAACGAGCGCAACTGCTCACCGACCGGCTCGCAGGGTCCGACGTCGGAATCGTCATGGACTTCAGCCACATCGTCGCTTCCGGAGGCGACCCCCTGGACTTCGTGGACCGCTTCGCCGCGCGGGTAAAACACGTCCATCTGCGGGACGCCGTGCCGGCCACGGACAACCAACCGGGGAACATCAACCTCAGCATCGGCAACGGCAAAGCGGACTTCGCTGCCGGACTGGCAGCACTCAGGGACGTTGGCTACACCGGCCATTTCTCCCTGGAACTCGAAACCCGGGACGTCACCCACGACGAACGCCCGGCGGCAGCCACCAAGGCAGCCAGCTTCATCACAGACCTCATCTAAACCGCGTCACCTCATATTCAAGGAGCACCCATGACCACCATCCAGCGCACCGCCGTCCTCACCGGAGCTACCTCCGATCGCGGCATCGGCCTGACCACCGCCCGTCGTTACGCCAGCCAGGGCTGGGGCATCGTCATTCTGGACCTCGACGGCGAGAAGTCAGCCAAGGTCGCCGCAGAGATCGCCAACGACTTCAATGTCCCGGCGTTCGGCTACGAAATCGACGTCGCCAACGAAACGTCCGTCACCGCCGCCCAGGCCGCCGTTGCCGCAGAAGTTGGTGCCGGAAATCTCCCACCCATCGGCGCCCTGGCCAACATCGCCGGTATCACCTCCCCCGTACCTTTCCTGGAAACCTCCCTTGAGCTGTGGCACAAGGTCATGGACGTGAACGCCACCGGCACCTACCTGGTCACCAAAGCCTTCCTGCCGGACATGATCGCCAACGGCTGGGGCCGCATCGTCAACATGTCCTCCGTCTCAGCGCAGCGCGGCGGCGGCGTGTTCGGCAAGGTTCCCTACTCTGCCGCCAAGGCCGCCATCCTCGGCTTCACCAAGGCACTTGCCCGGGAAATCGGCGAGACCGGTGTGACCGTCAACGCCATCACTCCCGGCGCCGTAGACACCAACATCCGCGTCGGCAGCACCGATGAGCAGGAAGCAGCGATCAACGCAGGCATCCCCCTCGGCCGCAACGCCACCACCGAGGAAGTGGCCGCCGTCATCACGTTCCTCTCCTCCGAGGAATCCGCTTACCTCACCGGAACCACCATCGACATCAACGGCGGCAGCCACATCCACTAAGTCCCTCCCGCCGTCCGAAAATCCAGAACCAGGACCCACCATGACCAGAATCTTCAACGATCCCGCCGACTTCGCTGACGAAGCCCTCGCCGGTTTCTGTGACGCCCACTCGGACCTCGTCCGCCAGGTGGAAGGCGGCGCAGTCCGCCGCAACCGCCCGGCCACGCCGAAAGTCGCCGTCATCACCGGTGGCGGCTCGGGGCACTACCCGGCCTTCGCCGGCATCATCGGGCCGGGCTTCGCTGACGGTGCAGTGGTGGGCAATATCTTCACCTCACCCTCGTCACAGCAGGCGTACTCCGTGGCAAAGGCCGCCAACTCCGGAGCCGGCGTCGTCTTCACCTACGGCAACTACGCCGGAGACGTCATGAACTTCGGCATGGCCAGTGAGCGCTTGAAAGCCGAAGGGATCCCGACGGAGAACGTGCTGGTCACGGACGACATCGCCAGCGCCTCGATCGAGGAAGCGGAGAAACGCCGCGGTATTGCCGGCGACTTCGTGGTTTTCAAAGTCATGGGCGCTGCCGCCGAGGCTGGCGTGGATCTGGACTCCGTGGTTCGTTTGGGCCGCAAGGCCAATGAGTTGACGCGAACCATTGGCACGGCATTCAGCGGCTGCACCTTCCCGGGCGCAGACCAGCCCTTGTTCAGCCTTCCCGAGGGACAGATGGGCCTGGGCCTGGGTATCCACGGCGAGCCTGGATTGTTCGACACCGAGCTGCCGTCCGCCGTCGAGCTTGGGCAGGAACTGGTGCGGCGCGTGCTGGCCGAGACGCCTTCCTCGGATTCGAAGCGGCTGGCCGTGATCCTCAACGGCCTGGGTTCCACCAAGCACGAGGAACTGTTTGTTCTGTGGCGGACCGTGGCTCCACTGCTGCGGGAAGCCGGTTACACACTGGTTATGCCGGAAGTGGGCGAGCTGGTGACCAGCCTGGATATGGCCGGTGCTTCGCTGACGCTGACGTGGCTGGATGACGAGCTGGAGCAGTACTGGACCGCTCCGGCGCTGACTCCTGCCTACCGTCGCGGCGCTGTGGGGTTTGACGTTGCTCCAGTTGGGGCGGATGAAGCTGAGGTGGATGCTACGGCCGCCGCAGACTACTCCTCCACAGCCGGGTCCCGTGCCTACGCCGCCCAGTGTCTTCAAGCCCTGGGCACAACGGCAGCATTGCTTCGCGATTCGGAATCAGTCTTGGGCGATATGGACGCCATTGCAGGCGACGGCGACCACGGACGTGGCATGGTCCGTGGATCCGCGGCAGCACTCAAGGCTGCGGCTGTTGCTTTTGAACGCGGCGCGGGAGCCGGTTCACTGCTGGCCGCCGCCGGCGATGCCTGGGCAGACAAAGCCGGCGGAACGTCAGGCGTTCTCTGGGGTGCTGGGCTGCGCGCCCTGGGTGAGCGGTTGGGTGACGAGGAAACCCCGACGCCGGACGTACTCGCCCGGTCTGTTCGCGCCTTCGCGGACCGCATCGCGGGCCTGGGCAAAGCCGAAATCGGGGACAAGACCATGATGGATGCGCTGCTTCCGTTCGCCGCATCGCTGGAGGACCGGATTTCTTCCGGTATCGGTGCGGAGCAGGCCTGGGCAGCTGCCGCAGCCGACGCTACCTCGGCAGCAGCATCCACAGCGGAACTTCGCCCGCTCAAAGGCCGGGCCCGGCCACTGGCCGAGAAGAGCCTTGGTACGCCTGATCCCGGGGCGACGTCCCTCGCCATGGTCTTCACCGCCGTCGGGCCACACTTCACAGCAGCTCCCGTTCCCGCTGCAGCCAACTAGGAGTCTTTTCATGCGCATTATTGTTGGAGCCGACGAAGCCGGCGTTGACTACAAAGACCGGATCCTGGCCGACCTTGAGGCCGACTCCCGGATCACTGAGGTGATCGACATCGGAGTGAACCGCGCGGACGAGGACTTCGCCAGGCCGTACCCGTACGTGGGCATCGCCGCCGGAGAGATGATCCGCGACGGCAAGGCCGACCGGGCCATCCTGTTCTGCGGCACGGGAATCGGCGTGGCCATCGCGGCCAACAAGGTCCCGGGAATCAGGGCGACTGCAGCCCACGATTCCTTCTCCGTAGAACGCTCCATCCTGTCCAACGACTGCCAGGTCCTCACCATGGGCCAGCGCGTAGTGGGAGTGGAACTGGCCCGCCGCCTGGCCAGGGAGTGGATCGGCTACGTGTTCGATCCTTCGTCCGGATCCGCCGCGAAGGTGAAGGTCCTGAGCGACTTCGAGGGCTGCTAGGACGCATTAAAGACTGCCGGGGTTAGGGGTCAGTAGCATTGGTCCAAACAGGCCCGCGGACCAGGAGAGCCAATGCCCTACATCGTTGATTTCAAGGACGTTTCGACAGTCGGATTGGAGTCGTCACCCGTGGCGGACGCTGCCGCTGGGTTGCGCGCCAACGAGGCCCGCTACTACAAGAACAAGTACGACCATGAGTTCGCGGTGAGCCCGGCCAGCGAGGTTCCCGACGTCGTTGAGAGGGTTAGCCGGATCCTCAAGGAAGAGCGTGACATCGTGATCCAGTCACGCCCCCTCGAAGCCACGGCCTTCCAAGTGGAAGACCTGCAGATGGCCTACGTTTTCTACGAGTCAGGGCTGGCCATCAACGTCATGTACAGCACCGGCGACGGGAAGCGGGCGGTGGGCTTCAAGCTATCGGACGGCATGGAGGTGCCGGAAGAACTGGCGTCCACCTTCAAATTCGCACGCCAGAAGTCGAAGTTGGCCGGCACCATTCGCGGATCCTACTTCGTGATTAAGGGCGAGTACTGACCCCTTAGAACCCGCCTCCACCGGCTCCTGCGTCGCCTGCCATGTTGGCGAAGCGTGAGTAGTGGCCCTGGAAGGCAACCACAATGTCCTTGGTGGGACCGTTACGGTGCTTGGCGATGAGGATGTCAGCTTCGCCGGCACGCGGCGATTCTTTGTCGTACACGTCTTCGCGGTGCAACAGGATAACCATGTCGGCGTCCTGCTCGATCGAGCCCGATTCACGAAGGTCAGACACCATGGGGCGTTTGTCCTGGCGCTGCTCAGAACCACGGTTCAGCTGTGACAGCGCGATGACGGGAACCTGCAACTCCTTGGCAAGCAGCTTGAGGGCACGCGAGAACTCGGAAACTTCCTGCTGGCGGGATTCCACCTTCTTGCCGGAGCTCATGAGCTGAAGGTAGTCAAGGATCACAAGTTTGAGGTCGTGCTGCTGCTTCAGGCGGCGGCATTTGGCCCGGATTTCCATGAGGGACATGTTGGGGCTGTCATCGATGAACAGCGGAGCGTCGTTCATGCGGCCCATGGTGGTGGCGATTTTGGACCACTGCTCGTCCTTGATGGTGCCCTTACGGAGATCCTGCAGGCCAATGGTGGCTTCTGCGGAGAGAAGGCGCATGGCGATCTCGTTCCGGCCCATTTCCAGGGAGAACATCACGGTGGCCAGGTTGTTCTTGATGGCTGCGGAGCGGGCAAAGTCCAGCGCGAACGTGGACTTACCAACAGCGGGACGGGCCGCGATGACAATCATCTGGCCCGGGTGCAGGCCGTGCGTCAGTTCGTCCAGCTCGTAAAAGCCCGTGGGAACACCGGTCATGCCTTCGCCGCGGTGACCGGAGGCCTCGATTTCGTCCACGGTGGATTCCATGACGTCCTTCAACGCCACGTAGTCCTCTGCAGTGCGCTTCTCAGCGACCGCGTACACCTCGGCTTGGGCCTGGTTGACCAGGTCTTCCACCTCGCCGTCCTGGCCGTAGCCCATCTGGACGATCTTGGTGCCGGCGTTCACGAGGCGGCGGAGCACAGCGCGCTCAGCAACGATCTCGGCGTAGTAGCCGGCGTTGGCTGCAGTGGGGACGGTCTGGATCAGCTCGTGCAGGTAAGCCGGGCCGCCGATTCTGTTGATCTCGCCGCGCTTGGTCAGCTCATCGGAGACGGTGACGGCGTCGGCGGGCTCGCCACGACCATAGAGGTCAATAATGGATTCGTAGATGGTCTCGTGTGCCGGCCGATAGAAATCATGGCCACGAACGATCTCCACGACGTCGGCAATCGCGTCCTTGGACAGCATCATGCCGCCCAGCACCGACTGTTCAGCGGGGATGTCCTGTGGAGGTTTCCGGCTCGAGTCCGAAGCGCGTGTGCCCTCGATTGAGTCCAAGTGCGTAACTGACAAAGCCGTCCTCCATTTGTGTACCGCTGCAGGGATTGTGCTCCCCGACGGTCCGTAAAGCGCAGTATGTGGTTACAGAATCCGTCTGGTGCCACTGACCATCTCAGGCAGGGCCGACAATATAGCGTTCCGTATCCACAAGTTATCCACAGTCGATTTCCTCAGCTCGTCGCGAGCTGTGTCATTCGCGATGCCCAAGACACCGCACTGGGGATATTCGTGCCCGAAATGGACACTTCAGACACGTTACAGGAGCCGCCTGACACCCCTTGTGGATAACCTGTGGAATACCACCCCCACGTTGTGCACAGACTGTGCGTTACTCTGTGGATAGAGAATTTCTTTTTGGAGAAACTAGCGCCTGACCTGCGGAAACGTTCCTCACACGCTGTGGACTAAAGAAAGATTTCGCCGGAAATCATCCACAGACCCACGATCGCAGGAGGCCCGGCGGACGGGTAAAACCGAAGTAAACATGCCGCAAATGTGATGCATCTTACAAAGTGCCTCCCAATTTGACAGCGGCCTCTCAGAAGCCTATGCCAAATATGGAATGTGCTGTGGATAACCAACTTCTGGCATAAGCTCTAAGCATGGGGATGAACTTTGGTGACGTGTTGACGATTGCCCTTCCGCTTCTTGTCCTCGTGGGCCTCCTGTGGGCCCTTACTGCGGCCTTCAAACCGCGCGATACCGGCATCTCGGACGCGGAGAGATACCAACGCGAACTGGCAGCCCGCTCAGCTGCCCACCAGGCATCGCAGGTTCAGGCCGCCTTGGCACTGCGCGCCCGAATCGAAGCCACTACCAAGCCGAGCCAGAACGAAGCGCAGCACAGCCAGCAAACGGAACAGAACCGAACTGCTGTCCAGGCCCAGGCTGCACGGTCGCAGGCCGCCGGCCAAGCTGGTCACCAGCCTGCCGTTCTTCCCAATGGCCAGCTGAACCCGCAGCTCGCTTTCGAGTTGCAGAACCTGGTCCGCAGCGGGAAAAAGATCGAGGCCATCAAGGTTCTGCGCCAGGCTACCCACTCAGACTTACTGACCGCCAAGAACTACGTAGATCGGCTCTGACAACGCCATGGACTCCATCCTCATCCCGCTCCTGATCCTCATTGCGGTCATAGCGGGCGTGCTCCTGCTTATTCGCTCGTTCACCAAGCGCACGGCTGAAACCAAGGCCGGCTTCGCGGCGGCGAATGCTCCCAAGGATCCCGTAGAACTGGCCAGGGAATCCGCGGCCAAGCTCAATCAGGAACAGCACCGCCAGCTCTACTCGCTGATCGCCAGGGGGCAGGGAATGGCTGCCATCAAGCTCTATTTGCAGGCCACAGGCGAAGGACTGCGCGCGTCACGTGACGCCGTGGGTGCACTCGCCGCGCACCCTCAGCCGTTCATGCCGGAAGCGCCTTCCAAAGATCTGTTGGCGGACGATGACGACGAACCCGAACGCTTCCCCTACCGGTACCGGGCGATTGTCAGCAAGGGCGACGTGACGCGGGAAGTGAGCAGCAACATGCTCAATGATGAGATTTACGGACGGATCCGGACACTGGCAAAGAGTGGCGATGTTGAGGGCGCGGCCGCGGCGTTGACGCGCCACTCTGACATCACCATCAAGCAAGCCCGCGAGTTCATTGAACTACTGGACGACTAAAGCGTCCTAGAAGTCGAACAGGTCACCCAGGAAGCCTTCCTTCTTCTTGCGCTTCCGGCCGTACTCGTCGCGGCGATCATAGTCACCCCTGCGGTCGTAATCCCTACGGTCATAGTCACCGCGGCCATCGCGCCGGTCCCGGTCGTCATAACGCGGTTGCTGCGGACGGGACTCGAAAGGGTTGTAGAGCGGCGGTGGGGCGATTGGCGGCTGTGCTGGTGCAGCGGCAGGCCGGACAGGGGCTGGCACAGATTCGGCCGCTACGCGGTCAATGATCTTGTCCAACTCACCGCGATCCAGCCACACCCCCCTGCATTGCGGGCAATAATCGATCTCCACGCCGCTACGTTCGCTCATCACCAGGTCAATGGAATCCACAGGACACTTCATGCTTGCCCCAACGATCGAACCCGTGAATAAGTTCGAGCCGGCCGCGCACTCATTCGAAGCAATCACACGGGGCGCGGGCATACTGAACGGATGATCCACCCGGATGTAGCCGAGGCCCACCGACTCATGGAACTGCTGAGCATGGGGTACTGTCCACCCTGCCCGGAAGCAGAGAACGCCGAATATGGTGCCGCCGTGTCCACCTGCGGAGAGGCACTGGTCCGTTTCCGCGTCGGCAAGCTTACGCCCAACAAGGTGGGCCTCTTCGTTGCGGTGTGGCAGCGTTCAATCGACGGCGGTACAGAACCCTTCCCGGCCGACCACCCGTCCGCCAATGACGCTGACGCACTGGTGGTTTCGGTCAGGGAGGGCGGAAACTCCGGTCACTTTGCCTTCCCCAAGGCGGCTTTGCTTAAGCACGGGATCGTCTCCGTCCAGGGCAAAGGCGGGAAGCGCGGATTCCGCGTTTATCCCCCATGGTCCGCCACGTCGAATCGACAGGCCCGGGCTACTCAGGAGTGGCAGAGCGGGTTCTTCCGGAACTGGACCGGGAAGGATCTACCTGCCGGCTGAGATTCCGGCCAGCAGCTGCTCGAAGGGCAGCGATTCCAGTGCGTCGCTCTTGCGGTTCGGCTGGGTACCACTCAACAACTGCACGAGTTCACCCGCAGCCCGGTCCACGCGCGCCGAGAGCGGCGAGCCGCCGTCGTCGGTGTTTCCCCAATCCTGGGGCCCCGCGAAGACGCCCGTAGCGGCAATCCGGGTGCGGAGGTAGCTGAACAGGGGCCGCATGGCGTAGTCCAGCACCATCTGGTGGCGGTCAGTACCGCCGGTGGCCCCCAGCAGAACTGCCTTGCCGTCCAGTGACTTGGGGTCCAGGACGTCAATAAATGACTTGAAGAGGCCGCTGTAGGACGCACTGAAGACGGGGCTGACCGCGATGATGGCGTCGGAATCCTCTACGCCGGCAATCACTTCTGCGAGGCGCGGCGCGGCGTAGCCGGTGACAAAATTATTCGCGATATCCACGGCAAGGTCGCGCAATTCGACAACGTCGATCTTCGCTTCATAGCCTGCCGCGTGCAGTTGCCGCCTCGCGGAAGCGGCCAGCTGGTCGGCCAGCAGGCGGCTCGACGACGGGACACCGAGTCCGGCGGAAAGTACGGTGATGCGGCGGGTTTCCATGGCATTCTCCTGTTGCTCGTTCATCCAGCCTACATGCATTTGCATCTAAATCAGTGAACAGGAAGGGCGATGGAAGTATTCCCGACGAGCCTCAGCGCGCTTGGACTTGCCTCAGGAACTCCACCGTCGCCGTTGAAATCTGCGCCTGCGCTGCCTGGCGGGTGACCGTCGGCTCGTGGTCGCCAGGCTGCGGACCATAGCTTCCAAAGAAGGCGTGGTTGCCACCCTGAACAGCGAAGAAGGTAGCGTCGGCGGGGAGTAACTCCTTGGAGGCGTCAATCTTCGCTGGCGTACTGAGGCCATCCTCGGTGCCGGAGATGGACAGAACCTGTAGTCCGGCGCGTTCCCGCAGGGAGTCCAATGGGTATGAGGCATAGAGCAGCAAGCCACTCACCTCCAGATTGCTCAACGCAAAGGAACTGGCACTGACGCCGCCCAGCGAGTGGCCACCCACGGTCCACGTTGTGACGCCAGGATGCTCTTCCATGGCGGCGCGGGCCTGGTTTCCGTCCAGCAGGCTGAGATTCAGAGGCGTCTTCAGGATGACCACCAGGAATCCCGCATCGACCGCCGGCTTGAGAATGTCCGCATACGCCCGGGCTTCAACGCGGGCGCCCGGATAGAAAACCAGGCCCTGGGTAACGGCAGAGCCCGCCGGAGACATGGTGATGGCAGTTGCGGACTCCGTCACGGACACCTCCGGTGCCGTTGCCACCGCAGCGCTGCCGGCTTGGTATGCGAACGGATTCAGCCACGCCAGCATGGCCACCAGCGCAAGGACGGCCACCCTGCCAACCCACGCCCCTACAGCACGCACAGTGGACCGCCTCCGGAGTTCGCGCCGGCCTCGCCAGAGCATGAAACCCCACAAGATTCCTACGACGGCGGCCACCGCCAGGAGCGCTGGCAGCAGCGGATGCCCACGCAGGACGGCCGGGTTGCCGATCAGCATCCACGCCGGCACGACGATCAAGGCCGCAGCGGTCACGGCGGAGGCCCAGTAGAGAACCGGCCTGCGGGTGCCGGGTTGTGCTTTGGGGGATGACGACATGACTCAAGAATAGTTCCATCATGGAGATATATTGAACTCAGCACGATCGGGGAAGCCTCCAATCATACGGATTTACTGACTTCTCGCCGCGTGGGCTGACAGGAAGTCAAAAGTCTTGTCCCGGGTGTCCCGTGCCTCAGCGAAGTTGAGGTGGAACTGGTATTCATGCGGCAGCTCAGGCTGATGATCTGCCGCCCAGAACAGCTCGGTCACTGGAACGCCGGCTGCCTTCAAACGGTTGCTGTACGGCACGGACTGAAGCCAGGTGAGGCCGTCACCGTTGCCCCCGCTGATCAATGTGGGCGGAAAGTCGCCGGTCACAAAGTCAATGGTGGACATGGTGGCACCGGCATACGTGGCGGACCAGTCCTTGGTGCCCGTATACGCCCACAGTGAGGTCTTGAAGCCCCAAGCAACAATGCCATTGAGGTCCGCCATGGCTTTGAGGTCATAAACACCGCAATGCAGAATAGTGGCCGCCAGATCAGACTTCTGAAGCGCGGGTTCGATTCCCATCAGCTTGGCGTACTCGGGATTCACCGTCAGCGTGGTCATCTGGCTTGCCAGCTGCGCTCCAGCAGAGTCGCCAGCCAGGACAATCCGGCCGGCGTCCACGTTCAACTCAGCCGCATGCGACGTGATGTACGCGAGGGCTTCATTGATGTCCTTTACGGCAGTGGGGTACGTGGCCTCGGGGGCGATCGGATAGCTCAGGCCAATGGTGGTGTAGCCCTCGGCAGCGAGAATCCGAAGGTACGGGTCCACGTCGCGCTGAGCACCTGAGATCCACGCGCCACCATGGATCCACACCACAGTGGGAAGCGGCGTGGTGGTTCCTTCCGGGCTGAAGACGTCAAACGTCGATCCAGGCTTGTAGACCACCCCCGGCCTGGAATCCAGCGGCGTATCGGGGATATACGGCGTCATCTCATCGATGGTGGACTGCGCGCCACGCTCAAAAACGCTGCGAATGAGCATCGCCGAAGGCCATGGAGTCGCGGACAGTGCAAGGAGGATGATCAGCACCAGCAAGATCGCCAGTTCAAGCTTTCTCAGCCGCCACGTCCGTTTCCGCGGAACCCTGGGGCGTGTTGCGGTCCCCGTTAATTCACTGTGCCTCGCGCTGGCTTGGATCGATTCCAACGGCCCCATCACACACTCCCCCAGTCGGTGTACCTGTGGAACATGCTAAGGCGGATCGGCCGCCCAACGAAGAACCGCCCCGTCACGTCACCCGGCGCCCCCGCAGCGGCCGTGCCGCCGAAAGCAGGACCCCTTCACCGCCGTCGAACGTTACTGTGTGAAAACCGGGACCGCGCCCAACTTCCCGGAACCCCCACTTCCGGTGCAAGGCGAGCGACGCCTGGTTCCGAGCGTTAACCACGTACCAAGCGTCATCCGCCCGCTCCCAGATCCATTGCAGTCGCGCCTCGGTCAGCTCGCTCGCCAACCCGCGGCGCCTGAAGGCCGGCAGTACGGTGATGCCAGCCAGATAGTGACCGGCCGGAGCTGCGCCATCGGCAAAATCCCACCAATGCGTTTTGGCCCATGCCACGACGGCGTGCGCGCCGTCCGCCGTCGTGCCCGGTGGCATCTCTGCCACCAGGAGGAGACACGCTGCGTCGGCCACCGCAGCTTTCATGCTCGCGGCAAGGCCGCGCGTGTTTCCGACGTCAGCCCTGCCAGCAGCGATGTCAACGGCCACGATTGCGGGCACGTCGGATTCCTTGGCCGGCCTGATCATTGGGGTCATGTTGTCAGTCTAGATTTGGGATCGGCCCGCATCAGCGCAAAAAAACTCTGGCTCCGGCGGTCGTTTTTGGACCAGAGTGTGAGTGATGGACTTACATAAGCCACAGTGGGAGTGTTCGCCAAAAACCCCACCGCAGAAGCACGCACGGAAGAAGGCCATGACACACCAAAGAATTGCCCCGCTGGACGGCGTTCGGGTTCTGGAGCTAGGCAACTACATCGCAGCGCCTACCGCCGGCCGGCTTCTGGCGGACTTCGGCGCAGAGGTCATCAAGGTGGAGCGGCCAGGAACCGGCGACGAAGTGCGGAACTGGCGGCTGCACAAGGGCACCACGTCCATGCTCTACCGCACGCTCAACCGGAACAAGAAGTCCGTGGTCCTGGATCTCCGCACGGATGCCGGGAAGAAGGCGGTACTGGAACTCGTGGGCAAGTGCGACATCCTGTTGGAAAACTTCCGCCCCGGCACCCTGGAAAAGTGGGGCCTCGGCCCCGAAGTCCTCAACGAAGCGAACCCCGATCTCATCGTCACACGCATCTCAGCCTTCGGGCAGACGGGCCCGCTGGCCGAGCGGCCGGGCTTCGCCGCCGTGGCCGAAGCGTACGGAGGGTTCCGCAACCTGGTGGGCGACCCGGACCGCGCACCTGTGCGGGTGGGCGTCTCCATCGGAGACTCGATTGCGGGCCTGTACGCCGCTTTCGGTTCCATGATGAGCCTGTATCAGCGTGAAGCACGACGCCGGGACTCGGCCGGCGCTGTTCCGCTCACCGAGCGCATCATCGACGTCGCGCTGAACGAGGCCATGTTCTCCATGATGGAATCGCTGATCCCGGACTACCAGGCCTACGGAGTGGACCGCCAACGGGTTGGCGGCCGGATGGAAGGGATAGCTCCGTCCAATGCCTACGTGTGCAAGGACGGCGCGAGCATTGTGGTGGCCGGCAACGGCGACTCCATCTTCCAGCGCTACATGCAGACCGTTGGGCGCCCAGACCTTGCAGAGGACCCCGGGTTGCAGTCCAACGCAGGACGTTGGGCCAAACGCGAAGAGCTCGACCGCGCCATCGGCGAGTGGACTGCGACGTTGAATGCTCCTGAAGCCTTGGCCGTCCTGGAGGCCGCCGGCGTACCCGCAGGACCCATCTACACCGCTGCGGACATCAGCGTGGACGCCCAGTACGCCGCCCGCAACATGATCCAGAAATTCGACGTTTCCACCGGCGAGGACGTCATCCCCGGAGTGGGATTCCCGGGCATCGTCCCGGTCATCGGCGGCCAGTCCCTGCCCATCCGAAACCTCGGACCGGACTTGGGTGAAGACACCCAGGAAGTACTAGGCGGCCTCCTGAACATGGACGCCGCCCAGATCAGTGCGGCCTCCGGTCGCGAGGAGGCTGACCGATCATGAACCGCTACGAAAGTCCCCTTGCCGAGAACCTGGGCAGCGTCCTCCTTCGGGACGTCACCCTGCGAGACGGTCTCCAGCTCACGGGCAAGCTGCTGCCCACGGAACAGAAGATCGAAACCGTGCGGGAGCTGCTTCGCCTGGGGGTGCCCGCAATCGAGCTAGGCTCCATGGCGCGCGCCGATCTGGTTCCCACCATGGCCAACACGCTCGACGTTGTTCGGGCCCTCACTCCCGAGGAACTGGAAAAGTGCTGGATTTGGGTGGCAACACCCGGACACGTTGCCAAGGCGTCCGCCGTCGGAGCGCGGAATTTTCAGTACTGCTTGTCGGCCTCGGATTCCCATAATAAGGCGAATATCGGCCGGACCACGGACGAAAGCCTGGCCGCGTTGCCCGAGGCCGTGGAGTATGCACGGGCAGTTGATGGCCAGATCCAGTTGTGCATCGCAACGTCCTTCACCTGCCCGTTTGAAGGCTATGTGCCTGAAGAGCGCATACTCGCCATCGCCAACGACCCCCGCGCCAACGGCACCACGGACATCGTCATCTGCGACACCTTGGGACAGGCCGTTCCGGCACAGGTGGCCCGCCTGATAACACGTGTGCGGGACGAGTCCCCAGCCCGGCGGATCGTCTACCACGGCCATGACACCTGGGGTTTGGGCGTTGCCAACACCCTTGCGGCGATCCAAGCGGGCGCGGCCATGGTGGACGGGGCACTCGGTGGCCTGGGTGGTTGCCCCTTCGCTCCCGGCGCCAGCGGCAACACCTCCAGCGAGGACATCCTGTTTGCCACGCGCCCGGAATGGCTGACGCCGGACACGTTCGGGGAACTGGTGGTGCTGTCAGAAAAGTTGATCGCCGAGCTCGGCGAACCCAACCGCTCCAAGGCCGCCCAAGGTGCCCGCTCCAAGGCAGAAGCCTTTGATTGGGTTATTCCATCCGCTCAGCCTTCCGGCACAGGAGGCAATTAGGCACGGGAAATCACGGCCTGGTCACCCTGCCCGCCCAGCTCCACCGGCTGCCATCAGTTCCAAGCGCTTCAGGGTCTCCCGGTTTCGGACACCGATCACGGGATCCCGCAGCGCTTTTGGCACCAGCTTGCCGGGGCCCTTGACGGCGTCCTCGCCGATACTCACGCGGCATCGGGTGCTTCCAAGGTCTTCCAGTGTGATCAGCACCTTGGCCTCGCCCATGGGCCAGCCTCTGGCGAGGAGTTCCAGCTTCCGGCCGGTTTCCATGGCTGTCACGCTGGTGCTGTCATTGATCAACAGCGGCCAGGCTCCCACGGAGTGGTGCAACGTGGAACCGATGTGTGGCCAGTGATCATCCACCGCGCGGATCCTGGAGGCGCCCACCACCCAACCGGAGTACAGCCAACCGTCAGCGATCACTTTCCAAACGTGGGCCGCCGGAGCGTCGAATACCTGGGTCACTGTGGACATGTGGTCCCTTTCTGACGCGGATGGCCGCGGCGATGACCCTAAGCTAAGCATGCTTATTGTTCACTCGCCATAGGCTTCACCTCAGGGGTTGGGCTTACTGGCCTTGCCGTCCAACCAGAGAGTGTCCGACTCGTCCCGGTGTGTTCCGTCCGACCCCACGTGCTTGCTGTCGATCTGTGGCCCCTTCTTGATGACGTGTACCAAAGCCATCCCATGACCGCGGCCAAGATCGTAATCCGTCTTGAGCCACTCCAGGATGGCTCCGGCCTTGACGGCAGGGTCCTTGAAACCCTTGCTTTCGGCGATCTCCACGAGTTGCCGCGGAGTGAGTCCGGTCTTGTCTTCAATGGCGTCGAGGTAGGCCTGGAACGACATCATCTCGCCTTTCGTCTTTGACTGCTTGCCGGAGGGAATCCCAGCTATCCGTGACTTTACGTGATGGTGCCGACATCCAAAACGGTTGCCACCTACACTGATCGCATGATGGGCCGGAAGGTGACGACGGGACGGTGGCGCTCCATTCCGGCGTGCACGACGGTCCTGGCGGCAACGCTGCTCACGGCCGCCTGTGATCGGTCAGGTGCCGGCGCAGCCACAACCAGTGCGGAACCGCCGCCCATCACCATCGAGGTCAACCAGTCCCGGGACCAATACGGCAAACAAGCCATCCTGATACAACTCACCAACACCACCGATGCAGAACTGACCGTCACCGGAGCCCGGCTGACCTCACCACTGTTCAGCGGCGACATTTCGTGGGAGCAGACGGAAGCTCTGAAACTCCCACCCCGCCAGCCCAAGAGCCTCCCGGCCCGCTTGCCGGCCCCAGCGTGTCATGCATCAACCGATGCCGCAGAAGGGCCCAGTGCCACAGTCCGCTTCACCGAGCCGGGCAAGGAGTCCACTGAGGCGACCACCGGCGCTGATGATCCCTTCGGGGTCCTGGCCAGAAACTCTGGCGAGCTGTGCCTCTCGGCAGACGTTGCCGCCGTCGCCACCATGGCCCTAGACCCCACTCTTGAGGTGGCACCCGACGCCCGCACCGCCGTCGTGCGTCTGGTCATTTCGCCGTCTCCGACCGGTGCGACGACGACGGCGGGCTTCAGTGTTGAGTCGATCGACCAAACAACGCTCCTGGCGGAGACCCCCACCGATCCCTGGCCAAGGGACATTGAGGTTACATCGGGCGGAAGCGGACGCGAGCTGGCTCTGCGGATCCGTCCCGCGCGGTGTGATCCGCACGCCGTGGCCGAGGACAAGGTGGGAACGCTTCTGCCTTTACGAATAAAGATGGGCGAACGGCAGGGTTTGGTAAAGATCCCCGCCCCGAACCAACTACGGGGACTTATTTACGACTTCGTCACTGCGGCGTGCGCCAAGCAGTAACCGTTCAGTCGTCAAAGTGGGCAGCCGGTTGCTGCTGTCCGGAAACTCGCGAAACCATCTCCAAAGCCACTGCGTAGAGCTTCTGGTTCCTGTCACTGGAGGCCCGGCGAAGGACGTCGAACGCTTCGGCTTGGCTGCAACGGTTCTGGGCCATGATCATGCCGCAGGCCAGATCAATCACAGTCCTGCTCTCCATTGCCGCCTTGAGGTCATCGCCGCGTTGGTCCGACGCTGCCAGCCTGATGGCAAGGCGCATGGCTTTGCTCGCCATTTCAACAAACAGCACGGCATCGCCAACCACGCCTTCGGTGAACAGGCCTGGCTGCGGCGCGAAGAAATTCAGAACTGCCGCAGAATCGTCCGGCAAGGTCATGGGAACACCCAAGGCACTGTAGATACCCTCGGCAATAAGCGCCTTGGAATACCGCGGCCAGCGCGGGTCCGAATGGACGTCGCCAAGCAACACCGGCACGCCACTGTCCAGGGCCTGCACGCAGGGACCTTCACCCAACGCCTGCTCAATCCGGTCCCACACCACGGCCCGTTCGCTGCTGCCCCCGATCGTGGCGGTGCGCTTGCGTCGACGCAAAGTCACCGCACACTCGATGTGAGCCTTGGTGGCCCGGCTGACCGTGCCCGCAGCGAAATGCGTCAAGCCATCCAAGAAGGCCTTGACGTCCTCCGTACCACCTATGAGGTCAACGAGCTGCTCAAAGTCTTCCGCCCATTCTTCGGCCACCATGACGACCAATCTAGAAGAACCAGCAGCGGGCCACAACTACCCCAGGATTGCCAGTGCCGATGGGGCGCTTTCCACCCTGACCTTGACGTCGGCTTCGACGCTCTTTACCTCACCATCGATCTGGTACGGCAGCGGCTTGAGGGTAGTAAATTCGTAGCTCTCCACACTGGGCTGGTCCCCCAAGCCCTGGGTGGTTGCCCGCAAGGCAGTGAGCAGTACACGCCACTTGGGCATGTGCGGGAAGACGATGACCTCGAACTTACCGTCCGAGGGAATGGTGTCTGCTTCACTCAAGGTGGCGTACTTGGCCATCTCATTAATGTTGGCGAACACAAGGCTGTCGAACTTGCGCCGCTTCCCATCGGACTGGCGGATGGCAAATGGCTTGAACTCGGAGAAAGTCTTGATCACCGTGACCATCTCCTTCAAGGCACCCTTGCTGCCTTTTTCGAGTTCCGTGGCCACCACCGGAGTGAGCCCAAACCCGATGTAGGAGTGGGCATACTCGTGGGGGTCGCCTTCCTTCTGGCCGGTGTGGATGCGCAGAAGGTCAATGTTGTGGACGCGGCCATCGGCGATTGCCTGTTCCAGCGGTTTGGTACCAATGATCCTGCTGTGGTCATTGGCATTACCCGCGGCCAGGACTGCACAGACGGCCTGTGGGTTGCCAGCCTGCATGACCCCGTTGACCACCTCGTTGTAACCACCGTCGCCGCTCACGGACACCACCAGGACATCCCCGCCCTTTGCCGCTGCTTCACGCGCCAGGTCAACGGCATGGCCCGCGTGCTCAGTGGGCTGCAGGGTGATCCGGGGCTGGTAAGTGAGAAGACCCTTCAGGTCATCATGCAGCTGCTGCGCCAGCTCAGGCGCATCACCGGTGCTGTTGGGATTAAAGATGATGACGATCGACTCAAAGGTCCGGGCAGAATCCATAACAAGCTCCTGGTCATTGCGAGGTCCCTTACAGGCGGTTGTTACCCCTCGGAAGTTCCCATACTATTCGCAAAGCCGTGGAGCCACGGATGGACCCGGGATGAGCCCCCGGGAAGGTCCTACCGCCGGGCTTCGATCAAATGCCGGGTTGAGTGAGCAACAAAAGGCCGGCCCGCCCTCATCTGCGCATCCAGTTCCCTGAGCTTGCCCCCATAGCGCTCGGCGGTGAAATCGGGTACCCACCACACGCATTTGCGCAAAATCCACACCACTGCACCGACGTCGAAAAATTCCATGCGGCACCGGGCGATCCGGAGATCCACTACGGTCAGGCCGGCTGCCTCCGCTGCGGCGGCCTCGGCTCGGGCGTCCCTGCCCTTGCGCTGTTCGGGCAGCGGGCCCAGGAAGTATTCAATGAGTTCAAAGGCGGAAGCCGCCCCAACGTGCTGGGCGAAGTAGTGGCCACCAGGAGCAAGGACCCGGTGGATCTCGTTCCAATCCGGACGGACGGGGTGCCGTGCTGTCACCAGCTCAAACGAGCCATCGGGAAACGGCAGGGCAGGTCCCTCGGTTTCAACGATGTCCACCCCTCGCGGGCCCAGTAAGTCCCGTGCGCGCCGGGCGTTTGGCGGCCATCCCTCCGTGGCAACCATGCGCCCGGGGAATGCGGTGGCTTCGGACAAAACTTCTCCGCCACCCGTATCAAGGTCCAGGGCGCTCCCGACTGTGGTGAGGCGGCTGGCCAACAACGTGGCGAACCCCCACGGAGGCCGCTCTTCCGCCGCCCGCCCCTCCAGCCAGTCGAATCCCCAACCGTTGACGTCGGCCTCCACAGCCTCGGCTACCAACGTCTCAAAATCACGCATCTGTCCGTCTTCCCTTCTAGCTTTCGCCGTGAACCGGCCACCGATCAATCTGGTCATGTGTTCCGCAGTGGCCAGCAAAGGCTCCACCCAAGACTCGCAGGTCTCCAGCGGCATGCGCAGGGTTGGGCCGCTGATGGTGACTGCTCCTACCAGGCCGGCTCCCCGCCGAGCCTGCGTGGAGTGGAACGATCTTTCCCAAATGCATTTCGCGGCGCAGTGCGTGGTGGGTATCTGCCATGGCCACGCACACCCGGTAATGCTGTTCGGCCTTGAAGAAGCACGCCGTCTCCCCCGTGGTGTCCCGCAGGGTCTTCAGCAGTGGGCCCATGATGTCCACAACCTCCATTCCACGCGTCGCAGGAGCGGCCCAGTACGCCATTCGCATGCCGATGTACTCGCGGATATCGCATGCTGACATAGGACTCACGCTAAACGCTGCGGCGGGGTGGCGCCAATCCCGCCGGTAGGGTTGCACCATGGGGACAGTTTTGGAGGCCGAAGGCCTGCTGGTGGGCTATGCCGGGGCTCCAGTGTGCGGCGAAGTTTCCGCGTCGGTGGAGGCCGGTGAAGTCCTGGGAATCGTCGGCGTCAACGGCGCAGGGAAATCCACGGTGGCCAGGACCATCGCGGGAAGGCAGGCCTCGCTGGCCGGAGACGTGAAAGTCCATGGCCTTCTGATCGATCCAGATGCCGTGCCGTGCCGCCGCCAGGTTTCTGCGGTGTTTGATGACGACCTCTTCTTCCCATCGCTCACGGTCAGGGAACATCTGCTCCTGATAGCCCGAGGGCACTCCCTCGATGATCCAGAGTCGCGCGTTGAAGAAGAGCTCGAATTCTTTGGACTGATGGGCAGGTCCCATGCAATCCCCGATGCTCTCTCTTCCGGACAGCGGCGCAGGCTGTTGCTCGCTGCGGGACTCATCCGGCCGTCGTCGTTACTGATCCTGGACGAGCCCGAACAGCGGCTCGATCCGCAGATGCGCGTTGCCCTCGGAGCTCGCATCGCTGAGCATGCCAAAAGCGGGGGTGCGGTGCTGCTGGTGACCCACGATCCGCAGCTGCTGCTCGCCACGGCGTCGTCGTGTTTGGTTATTGACGAAGAAGTGCAGGAGTTCGATCCCGGACAGGGGGCCTCGATCATTGCCGGCTCCTGACGTGCCAGTACTCGAAAACGCCCGCCAAGGCCGCCAACTGGCCACTGACATTGTTCGCTTCACCCGCCGATCTGCCCGGCGCTACCAGCGCAGCCGGATTTCGTGGGGTACGCGATTCGTCGATGCCTACAGCTGGGGGCTGGGCATCGCCGTGTCTCTGACCATCGCAGCCTCATTCGTGCTGGCTCTCCGCAACGAGATTGCCCTCCGGGCGTCGTCAGCCGGGAGCATCATCCAGGAACAATGGCTTGTGCTCCCGGAGCCCGTCCTGTGGACCAGCGTGACGTTCGCGGTCCTCCTGGTGATCAGCAACCTTGCCAGGAAGCTCGGCCCCATGACCGTGAATGGAGCCGAGGCCACCTGGTGGTTGACCCTTCCCGTCGATCGACGCCCCATGGTCCTGCCCACCTTCCTCCGAAAGCTGGCGATCACCACAGCTGGTGCGGCGGTCTTCTACCTCCCTTTCAGCTTGGTGACCGCCGTTGGGCGCGCTCCCGTGGAACATGTGCCCGCCGCCCTCACCTTCGGCGCCGGCGCCGCTTTGGCCGTAGTCCTGGCTGCCGTGCAGCAGTTGGGACTACTGGAGTCACGCCTGGGGAAGGCAATCACGACGGCGATTCTCCTCGGATGCTCACTCCTCACCGCGTTATGGCCGTCGCCGCTCCCGACAGCGGTGGCGATCGCTGCCGCCGTCGGACTCGTGGCGCTGGTGGTGCCTCGCGTCGGGATGGTACGTGGCGACGAACTGGTTAGAGGCGGCGCAGTGGCAGGGCACGCGGGTGCCTCCTTGTTCATGATGGACACCAATGAGGTGCTTCGCGCCCTCGGTGGCAGCCAGAAAAGGCTCGACGGCGGCAAGGCAGCCAGGTTCTACGCCCGGCCTGCGCACGGCCCGCTCACGGCGCTGATCCGTGCGGACGTGGTTGCCTTCCTCAGACTCAATCCGCCAATCCTGCCGCCGGTCCTGTGGATTGCAGCGTGCATCGCCATCCTCCTGGTGGACGGTGGCCTGCCCGAGTTCGCCCAGTTGGCGGTCATCATGATCGCCGGGTGCGCCACGTCTTCAGGCATGGGAACGGTCAGCCGAAAGACCGCCTTGGTTCCTGAACTCGACGCCCTGCTGCCGATTCACCCGGCGCTGGTACGCGGCAGCCGGACGCTCATGCCCTGTGCTGCGATGGCATTGTGGATGACCCTGCTCAGCGGACTTTTGGTCCTGCTCGGCGCCGCGAATCCAGCCCTGATGGGAGTCGGTGCGCTTGCTGGTGTGGGCATGGGCGCCGGTACCCTCCGGGCGGCCACAAGGACCGCGCCTGATTGGTCGGCGCCGCCGGTGGAAACACCGTTCGGTCCTGTCCCCCGGGCTCAACTGGGTTCACTGATGCGCGGACTGGACGTGACCATCCTGGCCATGGTTCCGCTGATGGTTGCCCTCTACCTTGGATACGTTCCGTGGTCAGTGGTGGCGGTGCAGGCGGTGTTCAGCGCCGGAATTTTCCTGGTGGTTGTGCTGACGCGGCCAAAGCGCGGCTGACGGCCCGGTTGGCCGATTAGAGCAGCACCGTGCCTTGGATGCACGTGGCGGATGCTCCGCCCACCCAGATCTCGCCATCCGCAGCCTGGACATGAATCCGCCCCGCTCGGCCCAGCACAGTGCCCTGCGCAGCGACGTACTCCTCAGGTGCCCTCCCGCTGCCGATCAGCCATTGAGCCGCACCCGCATTGAAACTGCCTGTCACCGGATCCTCCACCATGGCATCGCCAGGGATGAACGTGCGGACTTCAAAATCAACGCCGGCACCTGGCTGGTGCGGGCCGATCACGCCAACCTTGAGGTCACCCATCGCGACGATGTCCGGCTCTATGGCCAGCACTTCCTCCGCCGAGCTGAGCAGCACCCCGATCCATTCCGGACCATTAACCAACCACGAGGCGTCCCGCAGCGCATCCAATGGAAGCCCCAAACCGGCCGCGAGCTGTGCACGAACGTCGTCCCCTACGGGACCAAACCGGGTCAGTGGCGGTGCAGCGAAGGCCAAGCGACCGGCGTCGTGCTTCACCTTCACCAAACCCGCGCCGCACTCCTGAACCAGGACGCCTTCAGTCTTGGGCACTCCCCCTGCCTGGAGCCAGGTATGCGCAGAACCCAGTGTGGGGTGGCCCGCGAAGGGAAATTCCTCGCTGCCCGTGAAGATCCGCACTTTGTAGTCCGCCTCAGGATGCGTAGGAGGCAGGAGGAAGGTGGTCTCCGACAGGTTGGTCCAGTTGGCGAAGTGCTGCATACCCTCCGTACCGAGGCCTTCGGCATCGACGACGACGGCGAGCGGGTTGCCGAGATACGGCACCTCGGAGAAGACGTCGACCTGGTGGAACGGGCGGATGCGGAGCGCTACTGAAGTCACCGCTGCAGGCTATCACCGGACGCTGGCAGGGCCGCCCCGCGTCTGCGAAACTACCATCATGGCAGAGAACAAGACCCAACCTACACACGTCTCCGTGGAGGAGTTCCTGGCAGCTGTGGAGCATCCCGTGCGACGGGCGGACGGCTTTGAACTGCTGGACATGATGCGTGAACTCACGGGCCAGGAGGCGGTGATGTGGGGTCCAACCATCGTTGGATTCGGCAGCTATCACTACAAGTACGACAGTGGCCGCGAAGGTGACTCCGCTGCTATCGGCTTCTCACCGCGCAAAGCGAACCTGGTCCTGTACGGCGTGACGGAAGGCCCTGATGCCGACCGCCTGCTTCCCGAACTCGGCAAATACAAAACCAGCACCGCGTGCCTCTACATCAACAAGCTCGACGACGTGGACCGGGGTGTGCTCGCCGAGATGATCCGCAGTGGATACCACCACACCATGACGGAGATCCACACTCCCTGAAACCCTTGCCGATACGGCATTGTGGGAACAGAAAAGCCCCCACCACCGGAAACCGGCAGTGGGGGCCTTCTTGCAGTCAGAGACTACTTGCCAGCAACAACCTCGAGGTCGATGACAGCAGAAACATCCTCGTGCAGGCGAACGTTGGCCGTGTACGAACCGACAGACTTGATGTGGTTCGGCAGTTCAACGTTGCGCTTGTCGATGGCGCCGAGGCCAGCGGCCTCAACAGCAGCAGCGACGTCAGCAGGCTTGACGGTGCCGAAGAGACGACCGGACTCGCCGGCCTTCACCTCGAGCTTGACCTTCTTGGAGGACAGAGCCTGGGCCTGTGCCTGTGCAGCTTCAACAGAAGCGTGCGCACGAGCGGCGCGGGCAGCCTTGATGGACTCAACCTGCTTCTCGCCACCCTTGCTCCAGGTCAGAGCGAAGCCGCGGGGGAGCAGGAAGTTACGTGCGTAACCGTCCTTGACCTCCACAACGTCGCCAGCAGCACCGAGACCGGTTACTTCGTGGGTCAGAATGAGCTTTGCCATGTTAGTTAATCCCTTCCCTTAGCCGCGGCCAGCGCCGGAGTAAGGCAGCAGAGCAACTTCGCGGGCGTTCTTGATTGCCTGGGCGATCTTGCGCTGTTCCTGAACGGTAACGCCAGTAACGCGACGAGCGCGGATCTTTCCGCGGTCGGAGATGAACTTGCGCAGCAGTGCTACGTCCTTGTAGTCGATGACAGTGATGTCAGCGGCCTTCAAGGGGTTGGACTTTGGTTTGGGCTTACGGAGTTCAGCCTTAGCCATCGTGGAGCTCCTTTTCTATGGAGCCCGTGGATATTGATCCACGGGATGGTGGTGTTCGACGGCGGTTGTCACCACGGTGCCTTTCGGCAGTTTCGGTGAGCGTCCGGCGTCGGACTTTTATTTTTTGTTTAGAAGGGAGGTTCGGAATCCGGGCCGTTGCCCCAGCCGCCAGCATTGCTGACACCGGGAGTTGCCCAGGGGTCATCCTGCTGCTGTGCGGGCTGGTTGCCGCCCCAGGTTCCACCGGAGTTGCCGCCGCCCTGGTTTCCACCAGGAGCGCCACCTCCAAAGCCACCGGAATTACCGGCGTTACCGCCACCGAAGCCACCCTGGCCACCGCCGGAGCGCTGGGTACGGTTGACCTTGGCGTTTGCGTAACGCAGGCTGGGGCCGATTTCATCGACCTCAAGCTCGATTACGGTGCGCTTTTCGCCTTCTTTGGTTTCGTAAGAACGGCTCTTCAAACGGCCGGAGACGATGACGCGCATGCCCTTTGTGAGGGACTCGGCCACATTCTCGGCTGCTTCGCGCCATACCGATGCGCGGAGGAACAGGGTTTCCCCGTCCTTCCACTCATTGGACTGGCGGTCAAAGGTCCGGGGAGTAGAAGCGATGGTGAAGTTCGCTACTGCTGAGCCAGACGGGGTGAACCGCAGCTCGGGGTCATTGGTGAGATTACCGATGACCGTAATAGTGGTTTCGCCTGCCATCTACTGCCTCCTTGTTCGTTCCTGCGGGTTAAAGATCTGGAAGGGGCTGATTACTCAGCAACGACCTTCTGGTCTTCAGGGCGGATGATCTTGGTGCGCATGATCGTCTCGTTGAGAGACAGCTGGCGATCAAGTTCCTTGGCGGTAGCCGGTGCTGCGGTGAAGTTCACCACTGCGTAGATACCTTCGGACTTCTTCTTGATGTCGTATGCCAGACGGCGACGGCCCCAGATGTCAACCTTTTCGATGGTTCCACCATCGGTGGTGATGACATTGAGGAACTTCTGAAGCGACGACTCTACGGTACGCTCTTCGACCTCGGGGTCGATGATTACCATCAATTCGTAAGGACGCATATGTGAACCCACCTCCTTTGGGCTAAGCGGTTACGGTATTTCCGTAACAGGAGGTTCATTTGCGATGCTGTGGCTCGCTCCCCCGCCGAAGACTCGGAAGGAGGGCGCAACACAGACTTCAATATCTTAGTGCATCTCCTGCACCCAAAGCTATTCGAGGGTACCGATGGCTGGAACCGGCCAGGTTGGCTATGTGGATAACCCGGCGCAGGAGCACGGAATACTGGACTCATGACCGTCCTGAAGTCCATCGTTCTCTTCGTGTTGGCCGCCGTCGCAGAGATCGGTGGAGCCTGGTTGATCTGGCAGGCCGTCCGCGAGGGCAAGGCGTGGTGGTGGGCCGGGCTGGGAATCGTGGCGCTGGGGATTTACGGATTCTTTGCGGCCTTCCAGCCGGATGCGCACTTCGGGCGCGTACTCGCCGCCTACGGCGGGGTGTTCATCGCCGGTTCGCTGGCTTGGGGAATGCTGGTTGACGGCTTCCGCCCGGACCGCTGGGACGTGATCGGTGCTGCGATCTGCATCATTGGGGTGGGAGTCATCATGTTTGCGCCCAGGCCCGGCGCGTAGACCCGCACCCGGCACATGCGCCCGCGGCCCGACCGTGGATACGACGAAACCCCCGGAAGATGACCTTCCGGGGGTTCATTGTGCGCGGAGGGGGACTTGAACCCCCACCCCCTTTCGAGGACTAGCACCTCAAGCTAGCGCGTCTGCCATTCCGCCACCCGCGCAAGGTGATCAGGAGAAACAGTGTTTCGTTTTTCTCCTCGACAGCGACAAAGACACTAACACGAGGAACGGCATTCCGTGGATTCCTGTCAGATTGATGGCATCCCGTTAGGGTGGGGCCATGGATGCCACACCCCTGAATACCCTGGTTCTGACCGTCGTCTTCGCTGCGATTGCGCTCTATGCGCTGTATTTCGTGATCCGCGCCGGCGTTCGGGACGGGGTGCTCCAGGCCAAGGAACGCGAGGCCGCGAATGCGTCCTCAACTGAAGGCCCCAATGGCTAGGGTGGGCAGATGAAAGAGGTCAGAGTGAGGCGCTCCCGGCTGCGCTTCATCGTCATGGTGGTGGCAGCCGCTTCGGCAGTCATCGCCACGGGCTCCACCGGCAGTTGGGTGGACGCGCCAGCGGTCGGCTGGGCCACCGCTGCATTCATCTACGTCACCTGGGTTTGGCTGGTGATAGCCCGGATGGATCCCGGCCAAACCCAGCAGCACGCAACCTCGGAGGACCCATCCCGGGGAGTCACGGACCTTCTGATCCTGATCGCGAACCTTGCCAGCATCGCCGCCGCTGCCGCCGTGATCGTCAATTCGCACACCGAGGGGACGGACGCCCGCCTGTACTCCGCGGCCCTGGCCCTCGCCTGCGTGGCGTTGTCCTGGATGCTGGTTCAGACACTCTTCACCCTGCGGTACGCGGAGCTTTACTACAGTCCTGAGGCCGACGCCGGTGGTGAGGTGGGTGGCATCGGTTTCAACCAGGACCGCCCGCCCCAGTACACGGATTTTGCCTACCTCGCTACGAGCCTTGGCATGACCTATCAGGTATCGGACACCAACCTCGGCAATCATCGGATCCGAGCCGAGGCCCTGAAGCACAGTCTGCTGTCCTACTTGTTCGGCACTGTCATCCTTGCGGTCACCATCAACCTGGTCATCGGCCTCGCACAGTAAGCGCTGCGGAGCTGCGGTTAAAGCGAAACGGGACAGCCGCCGTCGAACTTTGACGGCAGCTGCCCCGCTACGTTGAGTGCGCTTACGACGCCGGACCGGAACCGATGGTGGCGCCTTCGGCTTCCGCAGTGGTTGCCTCGGGCGGGGTGGCACCACGTTTGCGGTAGCGGAACACGCCAATGGCCACCACGACAGCTGCCAAAGCAAGGGACAGGAACAGCGATTCACGAGTGGATTCGATGATGACCATCCCGATAATCAGCGCCACGATTGCACCGATCGCGATCCACGTGAGGTATGGGAAGAACCACATCTTGAGGTCGAGATCCTTGGCCGCAGCACCCATGCGTTGACGCAGGATCAGCTGGGACGTCGCAATGACCAGCCACACGAACAGTGCGATGGCGCCCGAGGTGTTCACAAGGAAAAGGAACACAGTGTCCGGGGCGATGTAGTTCAGGCCCACCGTGACGAAGCCAACCACGGTGGATGCGAGGACTGCTGCAGCCGGAACGCCGCGCTTGGAGATCTTCATCCACGACCTGGGAGCATCGCCGCGCTGCGAGAGCGAGAACAGCATGCGGCTGGCCGTGTAGAGCCCGGAGTTCAGGCAGGAGAGTACCGAGGTGAGGACAACGATGTCCATGATGGTGCCGGCGCCCGGAATTCCATAGAGCTCAATCACGGCAACATACGGGCTCTTGGCAACTGAGGCGTCGTTCCACGGCAGGAGCGTCACGACGATCGCGATGGATCCGATGTAGAAGATCAGGATGCGCCACACAGTGGACTTCACAGCCTTCTTGACGGCGTCCACGGGATTCTCCGATTCGCCGGCAGCGATGGTGGCGATTTCGGCGCCGAAGAAGGAGAAGACCACCACGAGGATGCCTGCCAGCACAGCACCGGGGCCGTTGGGCATGAAACCGCCCTGGTCCAGGAGATTGGCGACGCCTGGCGCGGAAACGCCCGGCATAAGGCCCAGGATCGCGGCGATGCCGGCCAGGAGGAAGATGACGATAGCAGCTACCTTGATGGACGCGAACCAGAACTCAAACTCGCCGTAGGACTTCACGGAGCCAAGGTTGGTCAGGGTCAGCAGGACCATGAGCACCAATGCCCAGATCCATTGATCGACGCCGGGAACCCAGCGGTGCATGATGGCGGCACCCGCCGTTGCCTCGATGCCGAGGACGATGATCCAGAACCAGGCATAGAGCCAGCCAATGCTGAACCCTGCCCAGCGGCCAAGGGCCTTGTCTGCGTAGGTGGAGAACGAGCCCGTCTCCGGGTTGGCGGCAGCCATCTCGCCAAGCATGCGCATGACGAGGATGACCACGAGGCCTGCAGCCAGGTAGGCCACGAGGATGCCCGGGCCGGCCTGCTGAATGGCAGCACCGGAGCCAACGAACAGGCCTGCTCCAATGACGCCCGCGATGGCGATCATGGAGAGGTGTCGTGGCTTCAGTGACTTTGAAAGCTGTTGGTCAGCGTGCATGAATCGGCGCCGTCCTTTAGGTTTGGGGTTGGCCACAGTGGTGTGCCACGGGCCACATGACTAATTCACGCTAACCTGCTACCCCGACGCCGATCCTGTGCAAGCAAACATTTTGACGGCCCTGAAACAGGAACTGTGCACAAAATGTAACCCAAGAAGCATCCAATGTTTCCTATAGGAAACATTTGAAATACCCCTGAAATGACTGCTTGAGGCTTTCGATCAGACGGTGGTCCGGAAGAACAGCTCCGCCACGCGGGCCAAACTCCTGGGATCTTCCACTCCGCACAGTTCACGCGCAGAATGCATGGACAGCAAAGGGATGCCTACATCCACCGTCCGGATACCCAGGCGGGTTGCGGTCAAGGGGCCGATGGTGGAGCCGCACGGAAGATCGTTGTTGGAAACGTACTCCTGATACGGCACATCAGCGTCATCGCACAGGCGGGCCCACAGAGCAGCTCCCGTGGCGTCCGTGGCGTAGCGCTGGTTGGCGTTGATCTTCAGCAGCGGACCGCCGTTCAGCACGGGCTTGTTTGCGGGGTCGTGCTTCTCCGCGTAATTCGGGTGGACGGCGTGACCGGCGTCCGCAGAAACACAGAACGACGCCGCCAGGGCCTGCCGCCGCTGGCTCGGCGACGCGCCCAGGCCATCCGAGATGCGCACAAGGATGTCCTCCAGAATGGGGCCGCAAGCGCCCGAACGCGAGTTGGAGCCAATCTCCTCATGGTCAAAGGCCGCGAGGACTGCGATCGGTCCATCAGCAGGTGTGGATGAAGCGTGCGCAATCAATGCCACCAAGCCGGCATGCGTGGAGGACAGGTTGTCCATGCGGCCGGAGGCGAAGAACTCTCCCTTGGCCCCGAAAACCGCAGGTGCCTGCGTGTCTGCCACCACGACGTCGTACCCTCCGATGTCAGCAGCATCAACACTGGCGCCTTCAACACGATCGGCCAGCAGCGCCAGGAGATCCTCCCCGGCGGGATCGCCCTGGCCGAAAATGGGATTCATGTGCTGCTGCTTGGACAGGTGCAGGCCATTGTCATTGACCCCGCGGTCCAGGTGAATCGCAAGCTGCGGGAAGCGAAGGAGCGGACCAGTGGCAGTCAGGTGCTGGGTGCCATCGCGCAGCACCAACCGGCCGGCCAACTGCAATTCCCGGTCCAGCCAGGAGTTCAGGAGCGGTCCGCCATATACCTCGACGCCGGCTTGCAACCAACCGAACTTTCCCGTGGTTGGTTTTGGCTTGAGCTTGAAGGACGGCGAATCAGTGTGGGCACCCAGGATGTTGAATCCGGTGGTGGGCCCTGCGTTCCCCGGAGTCACCCAGGCGATCAGCGCGCCATCGCGGATCACATAGAACTTGCCTGCACCGCCATCCCACGGCTGCATTTCATCAAGGCCGGTAAAACCTACCGAATCCAAACGACGCGCGGCTTCGTGGACCGCGTGGAAGCTTGAAGGCGACGCCGAAACGTAAGCGCCGAGATCCGTGATGTGGTCAACTGCTGCGGAGGCATTCGAAGGCATGCCCCCGAGTCTAGTCCCGCTTTCCCGGCCGATCGGCCTATACGGTGACGTTCAGCGCGGCCGTGTAGCCGCCCGCCACGGAACCAGACATAGTCGCCAATTGGTATATGCCGCCGTCGTCACCAAAGACGTTGTCCGAGGTCAGGGTGGTATTGGGGAAATTCCGGGCACTGGATTCGTAGCCGGCAGTGGCATATACCTCCTTGCAGGCCTTATCAGTCAGTGCGATCTGCGAAACCGTCAGCACTTGCCCCGCAGCTGAAGTGTTGCTCATCGATTCGAATACCTCAAAGTGAATATGTGGCCAGCGGCCGTTGTACGCACCTGGATAAATCGTGCTGAAGGTGAGCTGCCCGTTGGCGTCGGTTTCCTGTACCCCACGCAAGTAGTTCTCGTTCTCAAGGCCCGGATCATAGAGCGAGTACTTGCCGTTTTGGTCGCAGTGCCAGGCGTACACGGCAGCCCCAGCCAGCGGGGAGCAACCGTTCGCGTTGTCCAGCAGCGTCAGGGTTACCGTCAGGGGCACGCCCTCGGCCTTGGTGGTGGACGCGCCAAAACTGGACCTGATGTCGCGGCGGACCACCCCTGATGCTTCGAGGACGTTCGGCCCGTTGGAACCGTCTCCGGGATAGGGCCCGAGCGTCTCTTCAGGGATCTCCACACCGCACTCGGCGAGGGCACGGGTGACCGTACTCGACGCCGAAGGCGACGCGGCCGCCGTCGTACTTTCCGTCGCGGTGACGGTAGCGCTGGAAGTGCTCGACGGCGTCGCGCTGCTGCCGTTGCTGCCTCCCGTTCCCGGGGTGCAGGCCGCCAAGGCCGCTGCCGTCCCCGCTCCGAAGAGAACCCCCAGGGTGCGGCGCCGGCTCAACAGGGTGGAGAGGTCGAACTCAAGGCCGCGGTCATGGTTGGGATGCGGCTGGTCCTTGCCGGCAGGTTCCGTGGAGGGCTGTTGAGGAGAAGTCATGCATCCATGAAACGCGCGTCGGCTACGAGTTGTACATGGGAAGACTATGGAGGCGCTGTGAATCCGTGCGACTTCGCACGGGACGGCGTCAGTAATCCGGGTTGCTCGGCACCACGAGCCCGGTTTCGTAGGCGTACACCACAACCTGCACACGGTCCCGGAGCTGCAGCTTGCTGAGGATCCGGCGGACGTGCGTCTTCACGGTAGCCTCCGAGAGGAAGAACTTGTGGGCAATCTCCGCGTTGGACAATCCCTCGGCGATGGTAGTGAGGATCTCGGTTTCCCGCGGAGTGAGTTCATCCAGGAGCGGATCCCTGTGCGGACTTGGCGAGTGGCCGGGGACCACGCCCCCGCGGACGTACGTCTCCAGGAGCCGTTGGGTCACCCGCGGAGCCACCACTGCATCGCCGCTGGCAACGAGCCGTACCGCGTGGACCAGTTCGGACGGGGCAACATCTTTCAGCAGGAATGCCGACGCTCCCGCCTGCAAACCAGTGAAGGCGTATTCATCCAGGTCAAAGGTGGTGAGGATGATGACGCGGGACTCGGAACCGGAATCGGAAATGCGACGCGTCGCCTCAATCCCATCCATGGTGGGCATGCGAACGTCCATCAGCACCACATCCGGTTGGAGGGCGGCAACCTGGCGGACTGCCTCAATCCCATCCGACGCCTCGCCCACCACGTGGAAATCTTCTTCGCCTTCAAGAATGAGCCGGAAGCCCATTCGCAGCAGCGGCTGATCGTCCACGAGCAGCACTTTGATGATCTCGCCTGTCATGATTCCCCCTTGTCACCGTTCCAGCGGAGCTCGGCGTGGACCGCCCAGCCTCCCCGTTTACCTGGACCGGCAGTAACGATTCCAGCATAGATTCCGGCGCGTTCATTCATCCCGGCGATGCCTTGGCCCGTGCCGAGGCTGCCCACGAAGTCGCTGCCACCCTCCCGGGTTCCGCGGCCGTCGTCGAGCACCTCAATGGTGACCCGATCGCCGTCGCGAGCCACCTGTACGTCTACCCGGCCCAGCGAGCGGCCGTACCGCAGCACGTTGGTCAGCGACTCCTGCACAATCCTGTAGACGGTGAGTTCAAAAGCCGGATCTGCGGGCAGGGCAGGCCCGGAATGCGCATAATGCAGCGGCAGGCCCGCCGTCCTGAAGCCCTCAAGTAGTTTGGTGAGATTGTGCCCTGACTCCAGCGGCGTGAGTGGCGCCGGACGCCCGGAATCATCGCGCAGGACACCAAGGACGCGGCGCATGTCTGCCAAGGCAGCACGGCCGGTCCGCGACAGTTCGCTGAGGACTTCCCCGGCACGTTCCGGATCCTTTTTGACCACCACGGCCGCGCCATCGGAGAGGCTGATCATCACCGTCAAAGAGTGCGCCACAACATCGTGCATTTCCCGTGCGATCCGGTTGCGCTCCGTGACCTTGCCCAACTGCGTGGTCCGGGCCGCCCATGCGGCGATCTCGGCCTCGTGCTCTCTGCGCTGGCGAACGGAAATGCCAATTCCCGTGGCCAGGAGGTTGGACAGCATGATGGTGATCGCGGTGGCGATGTTGTTGATCAGGTGGAAGTTCTCCGGAACATCCTGCAGCGTGCCCATCTGACTGGGCGACGTCCACATGAATAAGTACAGGAGGCTCAGCGGCAGGCTTGCAGCAGCAAAAACCACCAAGGCGATCCCGCGCTTCTTGATGGAAGCAAACGCATAGAGCGCGAACCACAGCCCGGCGGAGACGTTTGAGCCCCAGGGGTTCAGGATGGTGGCGGCAACTTCCAACAGGCCGACGGCGGCAACCACCTGTAGGGGGAACCGTCGCCTGAACATCAGCGCAGCTGCGATCAACGCAAGCAGCACCGCCACGGGCCACTTGCCATCAACGATGGAGCTGACGATGGTGGGCAGGGCCAACAGCACGTAGCAAAGAACCACCACAGCATCCATCGCACGAGGCCGCTTGTAGAAGTAGCGGCGGATCCTGCCCCTGCGACGCTGGGCAATTTCAGCGAAGGACGCATCGGCCGCGGGGGCCGATGCGTCCTTCACCTGTGAAGCTTCAGTCATGGATTGAGCCTAGACGGCAGCCCGTCCTAGACGTCCCGCTTTTTGATGACGAACATGGCGGGAATGAAGAAGAGCAGTACGTAACCCAGGAAGATCAGGCCACCCTGCCAGGGGTCAATGATGCCATCAATGTGGCCGATGGAGAGGAATCGGCCGCCGGCCTCACTGGGGATGTACTGGGGAACGTACTTCCAGAAGTCACCGGGTACCAAGGACAGGAAGCCCGATGCAATCGACAGCACGAAGAACAAAGCGACCAGCACGGTCACCCCGCCGGCCGAGTTGCGGAGCAAAGTACCCAGCGAAAGGCCGATCAGGGCCACGCCGGCAACGTAGAGACCGCCGGTGAAGATGCTGTACATCACGCCGTCAGTGGACCAATCAAGGTCAATGTCCAGGCCCTGGAACACCGGCATGGCGATCAGGAACGTGAGCACGGCAGCGATGGTGGTGATGACGTAGGAAATGACCACCAGAATCAGTGCCTTGGCGGCGAAAGCCGGAATGCGCTTGGGAACGGCGTTCATGGTTGAACGGATCATGCCGGTGGCGTACTCGGAAGAGATGAACAAGACCGCAAGGGAGCCAAGAACCAGGGTGCCGATCTGGATGCCGGCGTTGGGCAGGTTGTAAAGGTCAAACCCTGAGCCCGGGGGGAACGACTGCGTCAACATCTCAGGGGTAACCGGCTGACCCGCGTCCTTTGCCTGCTGGATCATCTGATCCAGGAAGGTAAAGCGGATGAGCACGGCAAGGGCGCCGACACCGACCGTGGCAATCAGGGTCACGGCAAGAAGAATGACGGTGGACGTGAGGGAGCGGAGCTTGATCCACTCGGACTTCACAACTCCGCCGAAGGTGACTCCGCGGACGCCTGCGGATGCGTGGGCGGGCGCGTTGGTGCGGTTTTCAGTCAATGTGCTCATCGTCCTTACTTTCCTTCCGGGGCAGCAGCGACCGGCTCGCCGGACATGTGCGAGTGGTACTCCACCTCATCCTTGGTCAGGTTGAAGTAGGCGTCTTCGAGGGACGAAACCTGCGGGGTCAGTTCGTAGACCAACACGTTGTTGTCCAGGGCTACCTGGGCAATGTCACGCGGCTGCAGGCCTGTTACCTCAAGGGTTTCAGTCTGGCTCTGATCAACGCGGACCCCATCTCCCACGAGCAGGGCGGACAGTTGGCTCGCGGCGGCAGTCCGCACCAGGGTTTTGGCTTGCTGGGCGCCTTCAATGATGTCCTGCACAGGAGCGTCGGCGATGATCCGTCCCCGACCAATCACAATCAGGTGGTCGGCAGTCTGCGACATTTCGCTCATCAGGTGGGAGGAGAGGAAGACGGTCTTACCTTGGCTCGCAAGGTACCGGACAAGGTTACGGACCCAGAGGACGCCTTCGGGGTCCAGTCCGTTGACCGGCTCGTCCAGGATCAGGGTTTGCGGATCACCCAGCAGCGCAGCCGCGATTCCCAGCCGCTGCCCCATGCCCAGCGAGAACCCGCCGGCCTTCTTCTTGGCCACGGCACCAAGGCCCGTCATTTCAATGACTTCGTGGACCCGAGAGGTGGGAATGCTGTGTGTTGCGGCCATGGCCAGCAGGTGATTGTAGGCACTGCGGCTCGTGTGGACGGCCTTGGCATCCAGGAGCGCCCCCACCTGGTGGAGAGGCGCCTTGTGCTGCGCATAGTGGAGGCCGTTGACCGTGACGTCTCCGGACGTGGGACGGTCAAGCCCCATGATCATGCGCATGGTGGTGGACTTGCCGGCACCGTTCGGGCCCAGGAAGCCCGTCACGCGGCCGGCCTGGACAGTGAAACTGACACCGCCAACGGCGGTCTTCTCGCCGTAGACCTTTGTCAGGCCTTTTGCTTCGATCATGGAAGCGTTCCCTCCTCGGAGCACACATGCGTGTGCAGGTGAGTTTTGAATGTACTCACCACGGTACTCACGGAGGGGAAGTAAATCGCCTGTCTCAGGGATGATTCAGGGTCAAGTCAGGGTAGTCCTCGCGGATGACGCGCGGGGCGTCACAGCACATCAGTCGGCAGGCAATGGCGAGTACACGCGTAGTTCGCGCGGTTTCACCGCAAACGTTGCACGGCGGACTCCGGGCTTCGGTTCGCCATCCACCGCCAGAACCAAGGGTTCCCCCACAGCTTCAACCGCGATGGTGGTGGCTTCGGTCAGATGGGTGACCTTGGACGCTGCGACGGTGCCTGTCACCACCGCCCAGAGCAAGCGAAGACGGGCAAAGGGCTCGTCCGCTGTAATCATGCGAACGTCCAGGACACCGTCGTCGAGCACAGGCCTGCGAAGCGGCGCATGGTCACGGGGGTAATAGCGGCCCCGGCCCAGGTACAGGATCCACAGTTTGTGCTTCACCCCATCCACGGTAAGGGTGGTGGGCGAGTTCACGCCGAATGTGCGGAGCGATGCCGCCAGCCCAGCCAGCGGCTTGCCGAGCGCTGGCTGCAGGCGCTCACGCCTGCGGACCAGATTCGGATACACGCCAACACTGGCAGTATTCAACATGGCCAGCTCGGTTGTCTCCGGCACATCAGGCAGCCCCCGCTGCATCACAACGTGCCCCAGATCAACGGTGGCTGCGTGCCCTTTGGTCACAGCCTCCACAGCGTCGTCGATCGAGCTGGTGCCCAGATCGCGGGCGAAGTGGTTGAGGGTTCCGCCCGGGAGAACCAGGAGCGGGAGTGAATGCCCGACGGCGGCAGCGGCGGCTGTGCCAACCGTCCCGTCACCGCCCCATACGCCCAGCGCAACGGTGCCTGGACGGGTTGCTGCGGCGTCCATTTCGGCAGCGATGTCTTCGCCTTCGGCAATTTCGTGAATATGCGCCTTTGGGAATATACCCCTCAGTAATTCGCCAGTCTCAGGGGTGTAGGAACCACCCATGACGTTGACAGCAATGCTCAGGCCCTCGCCGTCGTGAATTGCGGGCGCCTCCACCGGAGTGCGGCGAGGCGTTGGCTCCGGCGGCCTGGCAGGCCACCACTTCCGGGTTACCAGCGCTGCGCCTGCCCCGAGAGCGGAGCCCAGCACCACATCCGAGGGCCAATGAGCGCCTGTGTGCACGCGGGAGTAAGCCACCCCCGCTGCGATAGGGGCAAGGGCAATTCCGAGGGCGGGGGACACTATTCCGGTGCCCACAGCGAAGGCAACTGCGGATGCGGAATGGCCGGAAGGCATGGAGGAACTGGTTGGCTGGGGATTCACGAAGCGGAACAGGGGCAGATGCTCGGGACGGGGCCTGGTCCGGGGGAGAGCCCGCTTGAAGATGACGTTGGTGACGCCTGAGGCGACACCCAACGCGAGGAGACCATGAACGGCTGCCCTGCGTGGCTTGCCAGGGAACGCGGCCATGATCCCGGCTATGCCAAACCAGAGTTTCCCCTTGGTGGCAGCGGCAGAGAGCCTGCGGAAGAAGACATCGTGATCGCCTTGGGGTTGCCGGGACACGGCCCGAACCAGGAAATGGTCCAACCGTGCAACCCGTTTGGGACCCTTGCCCACGAAGCCTCGCATCCCAACACAGTAACCCTTGCTGCCTGCTCCAGCCGCGTGCCACCGCCGGAGCAGGCAAGGTTTTAGGCCGGGCTGCCATGGCTACGATGTAGTGATGGTTCGCAACATCCTTCGGACTCAACGGCCCGACTGGCAGTTGATAACCCCTGGCCTGCTCCTGCTGTGCGCCTTCGCGGTTCCGGCCGCCATGCTGCTGGGAGGGCAAGGCGAGCCGGCCTTCAACGGTGTGGACACCATATGGCAGGCATACTCATTTACCTTGCACTCGCCATTCTGGGATGACGTGAACGCGGTCCTCAATTGGGCCGGTTATGTGGGAGTACTGATCTTCCACGCGCTGCTCGCGGTCTTCTTGCTGGTGTTTCAACGCCCCATGACAGCCGTCTTCGCTGCGGCTTCGGGCATCTCAGTTTTGGCCGTCACTCAGCTTGCCAAGGCAGTGGTCGGCCGGAGCCGCCCCGAAGGCGCCGAAGTCTTGACCGACACAGGCTCATACCCATCGGGGCATGTATCTGCCACGACGGCTTTCCTGATGGTCCTGGTGTTCCTGATCGGACGTTGGTGGATCAACGTGCTGGCGGTGCTGGGTGTGGTCGTCATGATGATCAACCGCACTTACCTGTCGGCCCATTGGCTCAGCGATGTCCTAGGCGGGGCGTACCTGGCAGCTGGAGTGGTACTGCTGATGTGGTGGCGATTCCGGAAGATATGCCTTATGGAGAATGCTGCTCGGAAGCCTCTTCGGAGGGCAAAGGCTTCGCGACGCCTGCAAGCAGGAGAGCGAGCAGAATAGGCGCCCCGATGGCCAGCAAGGCCAGGTGGATTCCTGTGTGGTCGCCGAGGTAGCCCAAGAGCGGCGGTCCAGCAAGGAACGCGATGTAGCCGATGGTGGAAACCACGGAAACGCGGGCCGCGGCATGCTTGGGGTCGTCCGCCGCGGCTGACATGCCCATGGGGAATGCCAGGGCAGCACCGATACCCCACAGTGCGGCGCCGACACCGGCCAGGATCACATTGCCGGCGAACACGAACAGCGCCAAGCCCACTGCGGCTGCTGCCATGCTGGCCCGGAGGACGCTGACCCGGCCAAACTTGTCGATTGCCTTCCCGCCCAGGAACCTCATGATGGTCATCGCAAGAACAAAGAGTGCAAACAGCAGCGCGCCCGTGGACTCGGATGCGCCGAGACCATCCACGGCAGCCTTGGCGATCCAGTCATTGCCCGCACCCTCAGTGAGGGTGGCACCCAGAACCACGACGCCGATGAGCAGCGTCCTGGCATCCCGCCAAGCCGTGGGGCCCTTCTCAGCCGGCACGCCGGCGTCGTTGGTTTCCGCAACCTGGTGCGGCAGGAAGTACTTGGGGACGGTCAGTGCAAGGGTGACGGCAATGGCAGCGATAACCAGCAGGTGTTCAGGGAGCCCAACGCCAAGCTGGGAAAGGCCGGCGCCGATCAACGCACCCAGAAAGGCGCCACCTGAGAATGCTGCGTGGAATTGCGGCATGATGGTGCGCTTGAGACGGTGCTCGACATCCGCGCCTTCAATATTCTGGGCCACATCCCACAGGCCGATACCGATGCCGAAGAAGAACAACGCAACGGCCGTTGCTGGAACCGACGCGGCCATCAGCGAGAAAGCAATGGCCGCACCCGCGGCCCCCGCCACGATTCCCGCTACCCGGACCGTATTCGCGGTGCCGATCCTGCCTACCACCCAGCCTGCCGACGGCAGAGCCAGCAAGGACCCGACCGCGGTGCAGAGCAGCAGGGTGCCCATCTGGCCGGATGTCAGGCTGAGAGCTTCAGTGACGGCCGGGATGCGCGCAGCCCAACTGGCGAAGACCAAACCATTCATGCCGAAGATCAGGAAGGTCGCCACCGCCGCGGCGTTGACGCTTTTGGTGCTTTTGATGCTGGTGGTCATGCAATCACAACTTCCACGGAGAGTTTGGTGAGCCGGGCAAGATCTTCGGGGGATGGCTTGAGGTCTGTCACGATCACGTCCACGGTATCCATGGCTGCCACCAAGGCCACCGCGCTGGCATTCCATTTGCTGCCTGACGAGGCCACGATGACCCGGGCCGCGGATTCCAGGCCCGCGCGCTTCACTGCAGCATCGTCAAGATCGTGGGCCAGCAGGCCGTCTTTGAGGTTCAGTGCGCAAGGGGTCACGACGGCGGTGTCGAACCTCAGCGAGCGGATGTTGGCTTCGGTCATGGGTCCCCGGAAGGATTGCTCGCCCGGCACAAGGCTGCCTCCGGGGAGGATGAGCTCAGGTGTCCGACCGGACGCGTTGGCCGTCAAGGCCTCCACACCGTGCAAAGACATGGGCATTACCGTGAGCTCGCGATGACTGAACCGGCGCGCAATTTCCGTGGCCGTCGATCCGCTATCCAGCCACACATGGGCCCTGTCCTTGACGAGCTGGTCAACAACGCCGGCGATGCGCGTCTTGGCTTGGTGGTCTTCCAGCTCGCGCTGACCGTAGCCGGGGTTGTCTCCGCGTGCCAGCAAGCTGCGGGCACCACCATGGACGCGCTTCAGGACTCCATGTGCCGCGAGGACTTCCAAGTCCCTGCGGATGGTGGCCCCCGAGGCTCCCGTAACGTCCACGAGTTCTTCAACGGTGGCTTCTTCGCGTGTGCGCAGCAGCTCGCCTATGAGCCGGTGGCGGTCAGCAGTTCCCATGATTCAACCGTAACAAGGAATGCTCACTTAATCATCATGAATGATCATTTACGCACCGACGCTCCCTCACCGTTGGTGGCCTAAAGCCCGACGCTCTCTCACCGTTAGTGGCTAAAGGGCCCGACGCTCTCTCACCGTTAGTGGCTAAAGGGCCCGACGCTCTCTCACCGTTGGTGGCTTAAAGCGGAACGCTCTCGCAGCCAGTGCGAGAGCGTTCGCGGAAAAGTACCGAAAGGTGAGAGAGGGTCCGTGGTTAGCGGGCGCGCTCCACGCGCTTCTCGTCCCAGACTGGTTCCTCGGATTCATAGACCTTGCCGTCAGAACCAAAGATGAGGAAGCGGTCAAAGGACTTGGCGAACCAGCGGTCGTGCGTGACCGCCAGGACGGTGCCTTCGAAGGAGTCGATGGCACGCTCCAATGCCTCACCCGAGTGCAGGTCCAGGTTGTCGGTCGGCTCGTCCAGCAACAGAAGAGTCGCACCGGACAGCTGCAGGAGCAGGATTTGGAAACGTGCCTGTTGGCCACCGGACAGGGACTCGTACTTCTGCTCGGACTGACCGGCCAGGCCATAAGAATCAAGGGCGCCGGCTGCGGCCTCACGGGCGAGCCCGGACCGGTGTTCGTCGCCTCGATGCAGGATCTCCAGCAGGGTTCGGCCCAGGAGGTCGGGACGGACGTGGGTCTGCGCGAAGAACCCGGGCCGGATGCGGGCGCCCAGTTTCACAGTCCCTTCGTGCGGTACTTCCGCGATCACGACGTCGGACACCGGCAGGTGCTCCCGCTCGGGATCGGTGCCACCGGTGGCGAGCAGGCGCAGGAAGTGGCTCTTCCCTGAACCGTTGGAACCCAGCACGCCAACGCGGTCGCCAAACCAGATCTCCGTAGAGAAAGGCTTCATAAGCCCTGTCAGTTCAAGCTTCTGGGCCACGACAGCCCGCTTGGCGGTACGTCCACCCTTGAGCCGCATCTTGACGTTCTGCTCGATCGGCAGTGCCTCAGGCGGACCAGCCTCCAGGAACTTGGCAAGGCGGGTCTGCGCTGCCTGGTACCTGTTGGCCATGTCGGAGCGGAACGCGGCCTTGTTCTTGTACATATTGACGAGTTCCTTGAGCTTGATGTGCTCCTCGTCCCAGCGTTTCCGGAGTTCCTCAAAACGGGCGTTGCGATCGGCACGAGCCTCGACGTAGGTCCCGAAGCCGCCACCGTGGATCCATGCTGATGCGCCATTGATACCGGGCTCCAGCGTGACGATGCGGCTGGCCGCGTTGTTGAGCAGCTCGCGGTCGTGGCTGATGAACAGCACGGTCTTCTTGGACTCGTTGAGCTTGCTTTCCAGCCAGCGTTTGCCGGGAACGTCCAGGTAGTTGTCCGGTTCGTCGAGGAGGAGAAGCTCATCCGGGCCAGCGAACAGGGCTTCCAGGACCAGGCGCTTCTGCTCTCCACCGGACAGGGTGGAGGCGCGGCGGAACTGCGCTTTATCGAACGAGATCCCCAAGGCTGCCATGCAGACCTCGTCCCAGACGGTCTCAAGGTCGTAGCCGCCGGCATCTCCCCAGTCCACGATCGCCTGCGCGTACTTCATCTGGGTGGGTTCGTCATCGTGCTCCATCATGGCGAGCTCGGTTTCCTCCACCGCCTTGGCAGCTGCTGCGAGGCCTGCCTGGGCAGTGGACACCAGAAGATCCCGGACCGTGGATTCGTCGCGGACCTGACCCACAAACTGCCGCATGATGCCCATGTTCCCCGAGCGTCCAACAACACCCTCATCCGGCGTGAGGTCACCGGAGATGATCTTGAACAGCGTGGTTTTGCCCGTTCCGTTGGGCCCGATCAGCGCCGTCTTGGTGCCGTCGGGGACCTTGAAGGTCACGCCGTTGAGCAGTTGGGTGCCGTCGGAGAGAAAGTAGTCGATGCCGGAAACGTCAATATGGGCCACGTTTCAATCCTCCCACGGCGCGGTATCAGTGCTCGACGGCGGTGCTTGGTGCCGCCGTCAGGCCCTGTCAGCCTGCGGCAGTAAGGAACGACTTCAACAGAGGTCCACTGGTTGTTGCGCCCAGTCCGCCGTCTTCAACGAACACTGCAACCGCCAAATCCCCGTGCGTGGCCACAATCCAGGCGTGCGTCTTGGGCGGGTTCTCATTGCCGAATTCGGCCGTGCCCGTCTTGGCCCCCACAGGGGTGCCCGGAACCTGCGCGAGGAAGCCGGCGTGACCGGATGTCACCACCGCACGCATCATGTCGGCCAGCGCAGCGGCTTCTTCTTTGGTGATTGGTTTGGTGGATGCCGGGGCAACGCTTGCCGGATCCGACGCGGACGACGGCGATGCGGTGCCACTCTCCGTGGGGGTTGCAGCAGCGCTGGGGTTCTGTGCTGCATCAGCGTTGAGGACCAACTGTGGAGAAACAGGAGCGCCGTTGGCAACTGAGGCGGCCATGACCGCCGCTGAGAGTGGCGAGAAGAGCACCTTGCCCTGGCCGATCATGGAAGCGGCGTGCTCGGTGCCTTCGGCGGCGCCTGGGACGGAGCCCAGGAAAGCGTCGGCGCCAAGCTGGGGAGCCTCCACAGCCACACCCAGAGCTTGGGCGGCTGCCTCAAGTTGATCCTGGCTGACTGTCTCGCGGGCATTGATGAAAGCCGTGTTGCAGGAATGCGCGAACGCGTCACGCAAGGCGACGGAACCAAGCGAGGATTCAGGGTAGCCCTCGGCATTCTTGAACGTGCGGCCGTCGACAGTCAGCGTGGACGGGCACTCCACCTTGGAATCCGGGGTGGCACCGTTGCGGAACATCGCCAGGGAATCAACAATTTTGAAGGTTGATCCTGGAGCGTACTGGCCCAAGAGTGCAGTGTTGTAACCGTTGCTGCCCGGACCGGAGGCGGCCGCCAGAACCGCACCGGTGGATGGCTTGAGGGCCACGATAGCTGAAGCGGGTCCTACACCAGCCAGCGTCTCTTCAGCGAGCTGCTGCAGTTTCAGGTCCAAGGTAGTTTTAAGCGTTGTTCCGGGTGCGGGAAGGGAGGAGAAGAACACCTTCGTGCCGGGAGTCTCCCCCTCAGCCTTCGCCTGGGTACTGGCAATGACCTCCACGCCGTCCTTGCCGCGCAGCAAGGAGTCGTACTTCTGCTGCAGACCGCCCGTTCCCGTGGTGTCACCGGCCCGCAAAGCTCCGTTGGACTTCTCTATCTGCTCTGCACTGGCCTGGCCAACGCTGCCCAACAAGGCACGCGCAAAGGTCCTGGTGGGAGCAAGCGCCATGGAATCCAGGATGCTCACGCCGCCGGGGATGGCATTGATCTTTGCTTCTGTGATGTCCGCGGTGTAGGCGCGGAGAACAAGGCCTTCCACAAAGGCTTGCGGCCCGGAGGCAGCAACCTGCTTGGCGTACTCCTCTGCTTCCAGTCCTAGGAGCGCCGCCATGGCACGAGCGGAAGCATCCGCCTGGTCGGCAGGAACCTTGGTCTTGTCGATGCCAACCCGGAAAACCGGCCGGTCCTCCACAATCGGGGCGTCACCGGCGCCCAGGATCTGGCCGCGCTGGGCAGGGACAGTCTTGACGGAGAGAGTCTCGCCATCGGAGAGCTGCGGCGCCAGCAGGCCCGGATTCCATTGAACGGCCCACTTGTCTCCGGACTTCTTGAGGGTGGCGTCGGAGGTGTACTCCCACTTGCCCGAGCCAATGTTCCAGCTGTAGTTCAAGGGGAAAGTGGCGGTGTCGCCGTCGAGCTTTACACCGCCCGACTGCACCGATGGCTTGGCATCAAGCCCTCCGAAGACGGCCTTCAGTTCGTCGTTGGCCGCGGCAGCGTCCTTGCCGGCAACGGCGAGCGAACCGACGTCGAGCGCCGACAGCGAGGAGGCGAGCTGCTTGGCTGCTCCCTCCGCACCGGCGCGGCCGTCATCACAGGCGGTGAGAGAGCCAGCCATCACGAGTGTTACCAGACCAAGGACCAAACCCTGCTGCATTTTCATTTTCCCCATTTGCGACATTATGCCCCGTTCCCCTGACAGTTTCTTGTTGTGCCCGGCAAACGGACAGCCGCCGCTTGCCACCTGGGGAACAGGCAGCAAACGACGGCTGTCAGGACAAGCTGCTTACGGTGCGCAGGTGAACTTGGCATCACCCCACACCCCGTGCGCGCCGTTGATGGAACCCGATGGATCCACTACCAGCTCCACGTACGCTGCACCGGTCAGATCCACGGACACGGATTCCGGAGCGAACCCGGGCGTGTAGGTGCGCGACTGGTATTTATTCACACCATCGGCGTTGACCTTGAAGATGATATTGCCGCCGAACCCACTTTCAAGCCCCACCTGGGACGTGAAGGACGTGCATTTGCCGCCCAGGTAATAGGTGATCCTGGAGGCAGCGTGAACGCCAAGTCCCTTGGTGAAGACGGGCTGCTGACCGGTGGCCGGGTCGGTGTAGTTGATGGACAACGCCTTGTCCGGAGACGACGCCGAGTCCTTGTTCGCCACGTTCTTGCCGATCACACCGTAACCGTTAAGCGCCTGGACCCAAGGGGTTTCTGAGGCGTACACCGAGCCGTGCGGAACGTCCGGAAGAGGCTGCGAAGTCACCTTCCAATCAAAGAACTTCACCCGCGTCTCGGTGGGCAAGGTGACGGAGGCCAGTTCTTTGGTGGGGTTGAGCCGGACAGTGTTGGAGAACGCCTGGTACTTGTACTGCGTGTACTCCGGCGACGGACCGTTGGCGTTGTTCCGGCCCTGCTCCGAGACCGCAAGCACGGCCCCGTTCAGTACCGAAGGCTGCAACCAGTTGGGGAAGAAAATGGGTTGTTTTTCCATGCTTCCATCGGCATATGTCAGGGTGAGTATGGGACTCGTACCGTTGCCCACGGCGGCTGATCCGAGGACAGCCAGGTGCGTGCCCTTGCCTTTGACGGCGATGGTCTGCGCGGAGAGCGCCACCGAGTTGGGGACGTCAGGGCCCACCGCCGGCCATGTGTAGTCAACCTGCGTTGGCTTACCGGCGTCCACCGTAACCGTGCTGCCGGGCCGGACACCGCCTGCCGGAACCGTGGCAGCAGCCAGCTGCTCGGCGGCGAAGGTGGCGCCTCCGCCGTCGAAGTTTCCGGTGGCCTTGCCGGCCACGGTGGTGACGGACACGGTGTTGTATGCGGCTGCCAAGGAACCGTAGGCGACATAGATCTGGTTGCCGCCGGTTACGGACTGACTGGATCCGGATGCAGCGTACGACGCCGATACCCGCACGGTCTGTTGGCCCGCCTTCGCGCTGGTCCCCGGCTTGATAACGAACGTGGCGGTTGCAGTAGCGCCGCCTTCCACCTTGGCGGCGGTTGCGCCGGAGGAAGACACCACAGTCCAGCCCTCAGGGAGCACCGGAGTCAGCACCACGTTGCTCTTTGCCTTGGTTCCAGTGTTCACGAAAGCCGCGGTGACGGTTGTTTCCTGGTCCTGGAAGACCTGCTGACCGGTGGTTACACGAACCTCGGCTGCGGTGTCCTCCTGGCTCTTGCCGCCCAGCGGACCAGCCTGCTGGAGCTGGACTGTGGCGGACTGGTTGGAAGCGATGGACCCTGTCTTCACCCAGATGGTGCCGTTGTTGGCCTCATCGAAGTACCAGCCGGTTGCTGCTGCGGCGTAGGCGGCCTGGGTGGAGTGCTGGGCCAGCTTGGTGCCGCCGATCTTGACGTCCTTGGGTGCTGCGCCGGCGTGGACTTTCAGCTCGTAGGGACGGGCTGCAGCCTTACCGGTGTATTCGCCCTTCCGTTCGCCGATGGAGACCTTGACGCTGCTGTTGCCCTTGCCCGGGGCGTCCACTGCGAACACCTGGCTGGACGATTTTCCGTCTTTGAATTCGCGGGTGACCTTGTCATCCTCGTAGAGCGTGAAGCTGTCCTGGCCTTGAGCGTAAACGTCCAAAGTGATCATGGAATCTTCCGGAACCAAAGATGCGTTGCGCGCCACGATGCCTTGCGGGATCACCGCTCCAGCACGGACGAACACCGGCAGCTTATCCAGCGGCGCGTTGTAGCCGTTCAGGATCTGGCCGCCCTGGTAGAGCTTGCCGGTCCAGTAATCCACCCACTGCTGGCCCGCCGGGAGGAATATCCCGTTGCGGACATCGGTCTGGGTAAAGACCGGTGCCACCAGGAAATCGGAGCCCAGCATGAACTGGTTGTTTGCCTCGGCACCGTAGGACCACTCTTGCTCGGGGAACTCGAGGGCCATGGACCGCATCATCGAGACACCACTGGTGGACGACTCCTGGGCCAATGTGTAGATGAACGGCATGAGTTGCTGGCGGAGCTGCAGGTACTGGCGGTTGATGGCCGTAGCTTCGTCACCGTAGAGCCAGGGACGCTTGTCAGTGGCTGCCCAGCCGGACATGGAGTACAGCGCCGGAGCAAAGGCCTTCCACTGGAGGTCGCGGACGTAGGACTCGGGGGAGCCGCCGAAGATGCCGTCGACGTCGCCCGTGGTGAATGCCAAACCCGAGTTCCCGGCGCCGGTGAGGGCCGAGACCTGCCAGCGGACGGCGTCGAGGTTTCCGGAATGGTCTCCCGTCCACTGCATGCCGCAGCGCTGGGAGCCGGCCCATCCCTCCACCATCAGCGAGGTGCCGCGGGCGTTCGAGTACTGTTCGATTCCACCGTGGGCGGCTTCGCAACCGGTGAGAGCCTGGCGGTAGCCCTGGCCAACCCACGCAACGTCCAGCTTGCGGAGCCGTACGCCGGCCTCGCCCACTTCGTATTCCTGGTTGGTCAGGGAGCGCTGCGTCCAGAGACCAACCTTGAGGTCGGTTTCTTCCTCGATGTTGCTCACTGTTTCCGGAAGTTGCTGGTATTCGCAGCCGTAGCCATCGTTGACCAGCATCCAACCCGCGGGCATGTCGTTCTCAACGAACTTCCGCGCCGTCTTGATGGCGTCAGGGGTTTTCTGCTTGGCGCCATCGGGATCGCCGTAACCGGAGGACGAATAGCCCGGGTTGGAGCGGTTGTAGCAGTCCGCGTCGCCGTATTCGAGGGCATACACCGGGGGCATCATGGGCTTGCCGGTCAACGTGGTGTAGGCGCCGAGGGACTGCTTGTAATCGCCCACGAAGTAGTAGGCGTCGAAGCGCTTTTCCTCGTGCGTGGTGGTGGGTTGGCCGGCAAAGTCATAGGAGCCGCGGGCAAACGTGTCGCGCAGGACGCCGTAGCCCTTGGAGGACATGTAGTACGGCACTGCATTGGGGTAGCCGTCGTCGTCCCAGTCGAAGTTCTTGGCGATGTTGATCAGTGCACCGGTGTGGACGGAGCGGCCATTCTGCATGCCGCCGCCGATGAACTGTTCGCCGTCCTGCTGGACGAGGTGCTGTGTTGCCGAGTTCGCGCCGAACGTGATGGGCGCTGACTCTTCCAGGACCAGGGACCCGTCTGCCCGCACAACGCGGAGCTGGGTGGTGGCCTTGTTGATCTCAACGCTGATCTTGGCAGTCTTCAGGACCAGCCAGTCGCCGTCAGTGACCGTCGGAGCGACACCGGGGAACTTGTCTTTGCCCACCACAATGTTGGCTGTCCGGGCGGGGTCGCCTTGGTCCGTATTGGCTGGATCCGTGAACTTTCCGCTGGGATCGGCTTCCAATCGGAAGTTGCCGTCGTCCAGGAACGTCACCCGAATGGCGCCCTTATCAGTGGAGAGGTCGACGACGTTTCCGGACTGGGAGAAGCTCGTCACCGCTCCCAGGGGTGCTCCGGCGGCATCAACAGGTACTTCGGGGGTGACGGCTTTGACGGTCGCGGGATCACCCGGAGCGGCATTCGCGGCCGCTGTGAAGGTCAGTGCGGGAATGGCTCCCGCGAGAAGGAGGGAGGCAAGGCCGAGTGACGCGGCCTTCCTGGCCAAGGAACCTTTTTTGGTGCGTCCGGAGCTGATGGGGGCAGCTCCGGACAGACCCAAGGAGGGTGCGGACATGTGGGGCCAACTTTCGACGAGTGACATTTTGTGATCTAACTCATAGCGAAACGTGCACTAATCGTCACTGCTTACGGTCAAAAGGTCAACCGTTTAACCAAAATTGCTTACCCCAGTGAGTCGCAACCAAGGCCGTTTTGGCCGCTCAAAACGGCACTAATGCCACCTGGGTTGGGTCGGGAGTCAGCGCCCGCGGATGATCCTGCGTTGGGTGGCGACGGCGATGGCCGCCGTCCTGTTGTCAACGCCGAGCTTCGAATAGATATGCACCAAATGCGTCTTCACCGTGGCCTCGGAGATGAAGAGTTGCTTGGCCATGGCCCGGTTACTCATCCCGGTGGCCAGAAGTTCCAGCAGTTGCACTTCCCTTCCGCTCAAAGCCGGCGAGGGGTTGCGGATCCGCCCCATGAGCCGGGCCGCAACCTCCGGGGCCAGCGCCGTTTGCCCGGCGGCCGCGGATAGGACAGCCTGCCGGATCTGCTCCGGAGGCGCGTCCTTCAACATGTAGCCACTCGCGCCGGCCTCCACTGCAGCAAGAATGTCGGCGTCGGTGTCGTAGGTGGTCAGAATCAGGACAGGCGGCGGGGGAGTCCCGGCCTCGCCCGCCTTGATCTTCTGCGTGGCTGTGACACCATCCATGCCGGCACCCATCTGCAGGTCCATGAGGACCAGATCCACAGGTTCACCCAGCGTGTGCAACTTGCCCAGCTCAAGCAACGCTGCATCACCGTCCTCAGCTTCGGCCACAACCGTGACGCCCGGGAAGTCGGCCAGCATCGCCCGGAGTCCTGCCCGGACCACCGGATGATCGTCCACCAAGAGGACGCGGATGTCACTCACGGCGCACCGTCCTCCGCAGGTAAGGGCACCCGAATGGCCACCACAGTCCCCTCGCCCGGCGCGGACTCGATTTCGAGACCGCCGTCCAGCGTAGCCAGCCGCTCGCGCAAACTCAGCAGCCCGACGCCGGTGCCGTCACCACGCGCTGTACCTGCCGCCGTCGACGGTTCGAAGCCTATGCCGTCGTCGAAAACATCCAGCGTCGCCTCCGCACCGAGGAAGGACAAAGTTACGACGACGGCCCGCGCCTTGGCGTGCGCCCACACGTTCGCGAGGGAGGCCTGGGCGGCCCGGAGCAGGGTGGTCTGGTACGTGTTGGGCAACTCCACAGGCGTACCAACCAGTTCGAAGCGGCAACGCAGCGTGGTCCCCCGGGCAGCGGCCTCGGTCTCGGTCTTTTCGCAGAGCCTCCGCAGCGTGTCCACCAGTCCAGACTGTTCAAGGTCCGGAGAGCGAAGGCCGCGGACAAAGCTGCGGGCTTCCGCCAGGTTTGCTGAAGCAGTGTCCTGGACAATCCTCAGGCGCTCCTTGGCGGCCTCAACATCACCGCTTTCCAACGCATTCTCGGCAGACCTGCCCATCAGGACAATGCTGGAGAATCCTTGCGCCAGGGTGTCGTGGATCTCGCGGGCCAGCCGTTCGCGCTCTGCCAGCACACCGGCGTCGTGCTGGGTTTGCGCAAGTTCCGCGCGCGTCCGGCGAAGGTCGTCGGCCACCACCCGTTGGTTCTCCGCCTCCAGAAACAGTGCCCGGTACGCCAGACCGGTGACCACGGCGAACCCGGCTCCGAACACCGGGCCCAGGACCATAGCGAGTTGCAGTCCACCGTCGGCCGAGCCGCGGCTGTGGAACCACAAGGCGCCGATCAGAAGAGCGGTGCTCAGCGCAATCGCCGGCAAGGCTAAACGCCGGGGGAGCAGGTGGAGTTGCAGGAAGAACAACGGGAAGGCCACCCAGGCGAAGTCGCCGCTGACCAGCAGAAGCAGCAGCCACAGCAGCATGACGGCGCCCAGCCACCAGCCGGCATAATGCGTCGGGTTGAACCGCGCGGGATCACCGGCGTGGCGCTTCTCAAGGATGGTCCCGGCGAGATAGACCAGTGCCAGCAAGGCGGACAATCCCAACCCGGCCACGACGGCCACAGTTGAAGGACTCCCAGCTGCGCCCACTCCCGCCAGCAACCGAGTAACGGCCACCAGCAACAACGCCGCAAAACCAACGTGCAGGCACACTCGGAGCACGCGGAGGATGGTGGCGGCGCCGGTGGGGGACTGCATGCCTCCCAGCGTATCGCCGGCACGCTCCCGGACCCCTCACATTCACTGCCTCGACGCCTGAATCAACCATTTGGATGATCAGCGGATCCATCCCATGGATTCAGGGAATCCATCCACCTCCCGATGCCTGGAAGGTCCTTCGCCGGAAGAGTTGATAGTGCCGGGATCAAGCCCGCACCCAACCGAAGGAATCCGATGTTTCTCGCCATTCGCGACATCCGTTTCGCCAAGGGCCGCTTTGCTCTCATGGGCAGCGTCGTCGCCCTGATCACTTTGCTGCTGGTGATGTTGTCAGGGCTGACGGCCGGCCTGGGCAACCAGTCGACGTCGGCCATTGAGGCATTGCCTGTTCAGCAGATCGTTTTCGGCGCACCCACCGGCGCTGATCCCAAGGCGTCCTATACCGAGTCGGAAGTTTCCACGGCGCAACTCGAAACGTGGCGGGAGCAGCCGGGCGTCAGCTCCGCCCAGGCACTGGGGATCAGCCAATCCCGGCTCCAATCCATCGGTGCCGGAGGGACTGCAAGCGGGACAACCAACGTGGCCGTTTTTGGCGGGGCTCTCTCTCCCGTCGCTGTGGAGGATGGGACCGTTGTGGTCAGCGAATCCGTGGCCAAGGACTTGTCGTTGGCAGCCGGCAGCCGTGTCCGGGTTGGCGGGACCGATCTGACCATCTCAGCGGTTGTTGAGGACCAGTGGTATTCACACACCGGCGTCGTCTGGACCACGCTGGACACCTGGCGGTCCATCGCGCATGCGACACCGGGCACTGCCACGGTTCTGGCCGTAACGCACGACGCCGGGGCCTCCTTGGACATCGACGCCGCCAACGCGGCAGCGGGCACGGTCAGCTTGGACCGGGTGGGTTCTTTCCAGGCTTTGGCTTCCTACAAGAGCGAGAACGGATCACTCATGCTCATGCAGGCATTTCTTTACGGCATCTCGGCGTTGGTGATCGTGGCCTTCCTGACGGTATGGACCGTGCAGCGAACCCGCGATATCGCGGTGCTCAAAGCGCTGGGTGCGTCCTCCGGCTATGTGTTGAAGGACGCCCTGGCCCAGGCGGCTTTGGTGTTGCTGGCCGGCGCTGCCGTTGGCGGTTCATTGGGACTTGCCGGGGGACTTTTCGCAGCCCAGGCCGCTCCATTCCTCATCACTCCCCTCACCACGCTGGTGCCAGTCGCGGGAATTCTGATCCTTGGCCTGGCTGGAGCGGTACTCGCGGTTCGCAAGGTCACCAAGGTAGATCCATTGCTGGCCCTCGGCGGCAACTAATACTGACATTCCTGGAAAGGCATATACCGTGATTACCTCACTCAAGCTCGTCAACGTCACCCTCGAATACCCGGATGGCACCTCCACCCTCAAGGCTTTGGACGCCGTGAACCTTGCCGTGCACCAGGGGGAATTCCTTTCCCTGGTGGGGCCTTCTGGATCCGGCAAATCCTCCCTGCTGGCCGTTGCGGCCACACTCCTCAAGCCCACGTCCGGACTGGTGCTTATCGATGGCCAGGATGTCTCCGCCCTGACGGAGGCTGAACGCACAGCGTTGCGTCGGGACAAGGTGGGCATCATTTTCCAGCAGCCCAACCTGCTGCCGGCACTGACCGCCGTCGAGCAGTTGGTGATCCGTGAGCACTCGCGAGGCAACTCCGTCAAGGACGCGCGCACCAAGGCCGAAGAGCTGCTGGATGTCGTGGGGCTGTCCGGCGCTACGCACAAGCGGCCACACCAATTGTCCGGCGGCCAGCGACAGCGCGTGAACATCGCGCGGGCGCTCATGGGCAGCCCCTCGGTGTTGCTGGTGGACGAGCCGACCGCTGCGCTGGATCACCAGCGAAGCGAGTCTGTTGTCCGGCTGCTGCGGCAGGTCACGGACGAGTTCCAGACGGCAACTGTCATGGTCACGCATGATACCGAGTATCTGCCCCTCACGGACGCGGTCGCATCCATGCGGGACGGCCGGATCAGCGGCGCGGCAGTCCCGGCCGCCCAACCCAACTAGACGCCCACAACAACCAGACGCCCGACCCAACCCTGGAACGGCAACGGGCGTGTGAGCCGTCCAACGCGCTCTGCTGTCCTCAATTGGGGGAGCCGAGGAGGGCCTCGTCCTGTGCGTCGTCGTACGCGTCGCGGGCTTCGAGGATGGTGGGAACGTGGCTCTCGGCCCATTCGCGAAGCATCGACAACGGCTGCAACAGGGACTCGCCCACCGCGGTCAGTTCGTAGTCCACCCGCGGCGGCACCTGCGCATGCACAGTGCGGGTAATGAGTCCGTCCCGCTCCAGGGCGCGCAGCGTCTGCGTCAGCACCTTGGGCGTCACCACGCTGACCATCTTGCGAAGCTCGGAGAAGCGAACAGGCCCGTCACCGAGGACTTGGATCACCAAGGAGGCCCACTTGTCACCGATTCGCTGAAAGATCACACGCGAAGGGCAGTTGGGGTCCAGGATGTTGGCCGGGAGGTCTTTAGTATCCATGAGGTAACTAGGTTCCTTTGAAGCTATCAGTATCCAATAGATACCTTTGTTGTATTGCAAGGATAGCAACCCTAAGGAGAGCAATGAAAATCGCAGTCTACGGCGCAACGGGCATGGTCGGCAGCCAGATCGTCAACGAATCCATCACCCGCGGCCACCAGGTCACTGCCATCTCACGTCAGGGCGCCGAGGTTCCCGGAGCCGCCGCGCAGGCCGCTGATCTGGCTGACGGCCAGGCCTTTGCCTCCATCGCAAAGGACCACGACGTCGTTGTGCTGGCTACGGGCCCCAGCCGCACCGGCGGCGACCACGGAGAATGGCTCGACGCCATGGCCACCGCCTACAGCAACGCTGAGGGAACCCGCCTGCTGATTGTCGGCGGTGCCGGCACCCTGGAGATCGATGGCGTCCGCCTGCTCGATTCCCCGGATTTCCCGGAGGCGTACAAGGCCGAGGCCACCACGGCCGCCAAGGCATTCGAAGCAGTGAAGCAGACCCCGGAGAACATCGACTGGACCGTCCTGGCCCCCGCACCGATGATCCAGCCCGGTGAGCGGACTGGCGAGTACACCGTGGCCAAGGATTCACCGGCCGGCAACAGCATTTCTACGCAGGACTACGCTGTGGCCATGCTGGATGAAATCGAAACCCCGGCATACCGCCGCGCACGCTTCACCGCCGCAAACTAGGGCCGAACTACAACTCCAGGCCCAGCCCGGGTACCCGTACGTTAAATATGTCCTTTAGCGCATATTTTGCCGCGTGGTATCCGGGCATTCCTGTCACTCCTGGCCCGGGCGGGGTTGACGACGAACACAAATAGACCCCGGGAAGGGGAGTTCGCCACGGGACGTTGGAGACCACAGGCCGTTGTACCAGTCCGCGGAGGTCCAATATCCCCGCGCTGAAGTCGCCACCTACATAGTTCTCGTTGTATTCCGCCAGTTGGGCCGCCGTCGTGGTCTGTGAAGCAACCACCACATCGCGGAACCCAGGTGCGTATCGCTCAATACGCGCCGTGACGGCCTCAGCCATATCCACGGTGGAATTGGCGGGAACGTGGCAGTAGGACCAGAGGACGTGGCGGCCTTCCGGTGCGCGTGTCGGGTCCAGCAAGGACGGTTGGGACACCAGAACGTAGGGATCGGTGGGGTGTTTGCCCATGACCACCAGATTCTCGGATTCGGCCATAGCCATCCGTGAGCCGCCCACATGCACGGTTCCTGCCATCGCCAATCCTGGGTCCAGCCATGGAACGGGCCCGGACAAGATGAAGTCCACTTTGCAGGCCGCATTACCAAACCGGAAGGCTTCCAGTGCCCGGCGGTAGTTGTCGGGTAATTCCGTCCCGCCAATTCGCGCCAGGGTTGGCGGAGCCACGTCCAGGAGAACAGCTTTCGCGGGCCGGATCTGCTCCAGCGAATCCACCCGCTCGCCAACATGGATGGTTCCGCCATGTGCTGTCAGGTCATCCGCCATGGCTCGTGCAATGGACATGGAGCCGCCCACCGGCACTGGCCAGCCATCGGCATGGGCCAGGACGCTGAGCAGGAGTCCGGCGCCGGTTGAACTGAGGGCGGGTTGCGAACCAAGCGCGTGCGACATGACGCCCGTCAGTAGTGCCGGAGCGGCTTCTTCCCGGAACCGCCTACCCCACAGTGGGGTGCCCTGATCCAAGGTGGCCAGCCCGAACCTCAGGGCAGCCAACGGATCCTTCGGGATTCGCAGCAGTTGGTTGGAGGTAAAGTCCACCACCCCGGTCACGCGTGCCAGCAGTGGCTCCATGAGCCGCCGGTACGCCGGACCATCTACGCCCAGTCCAAGCACCGTCCGTTCCAGCGACTGGTAGGCAAGCGCCGCACCGCCATCGTCCAGAGGGGTGCCGTGCTGGACTTCGGGAACCCTCAGGTCAATTCGCCGGGAAAGCTCAAAATCGCGGAAGAACGGCGACGCCAGGGCCATGGGGTGCACCGCGGAACATACGTCGTAGAGGTATCCGGGTTCCACCAGCTCGCGGGTTCGCGAACCACCGCCGATCGCATCAGCAGCCTCGTAGACGTGGACATCCAGGCCGGCGCGGGCCATGACAACTGCCGCGGCCAGCCCGTTGGGACCAGCCCCGACGACGGCGACGTCAGCCATCGCTGTCCACCTCCGCCCGCCGGGCTGCTTGGGTTTCGGCGGTCCTCACGGCAGCCGCGGGTTGCCAAGGCAGCACCGACAGCGAGGGCCGCAAGAGGTCGATCCGCAGCCAATCCCGGGCACCATCGAAGGGCCCGCCATGAGGATCGTCGTCGCCATACATACGCAGCGGGTCCTGGGCCGGATCCCAGATGTCCATGACTACGCGCGCCATAAGGTAGGCGGTGGCTGTCATATGCAACCCAACGGCCAGGACGTAGTAGGACATGTCGATGTTGTGCTGGACAGAGCCACCACTGGTCGCTTGGCCGAGGTACATCCAGACGGCAGCCCAGTGCAATCCTTCAGCGGCCTGCCAGATGAGGAAGTCACGCCAGCGTGGCCGGGCCAAGGCAAGGAGGGGAATCAGCCAGATGACGAATTGGGGCGAGTAAACCTTGTTGGTGAGGATGAACGCGGCAACAATCAGGAAGGCCAGTTGGGCGATTCGGGGGCGCCGCGGCGCACATAGCGTCAAAGCACCAATCAGGGCGCAGGCCAGGATGAACAGGTATAGCGCCAGCGAGTTGATGGTTGCGGCATTCATCTGCATCCACTGGAGGCGGTCAGCCACGAGGTTGTAGGCAAACCAAGGAGAGCTGTACCCGGCAGGGCGGTCCTGGGTGAATTCGAAGAAGTAGCGCCACCCCGAGGGATTGAGGGCGGCGATAGGCAGGTTGACGGCCAGCCAGGACGCTACGGCTGCTCCGGTAGTCGTCAGGAACGTCCGGAGTTTGCCACTACGCAGGGCCAGCACCAGCACGGCACCAAGGATCAGGACAGGATAGAGCTTGGTGGCCGTACCCAATCCGATGCACACCCCGGACAGGATCAGTTTGTCCTTCGAGAAGAAATACATCGCCAGGGCGAGCAAGCCCACTGCCCACATATCCCAGTTGATGAAACCGGCCAGAATGATTCCGGGTGCCACGGCCACCATGGCTGCGTCCCATGGTCGACGCTTGTTGATCCGCGCTGTCAGAAGGACCGTGACAATCCAGACGGCAACGATCAGGGTTGCGTTGATGTCGAAATAGCCCAGAATCCGTTCGCTGCCAAGACCCTGGCCAGGCACCATCAGCGCCGTGATGCCCGCAATGATCCCCATCAGTACGGGGTACTCGAACAGACTGCCCTGGCTGAAGAAAGGGAAGACGCCATTCCCCAGACCGCGATTTTTGAAGAGTTCGGGGAAATCGGAGTAGCAGGTGGCGTAAAACTGCCCGGGTGTCTCCCAACCGTTCACCCTGCAGTAGTCCTTCACCAGAACTGCAAGCAGCGCTGCGATGACGGTGAGGATGATGAGGACGCGTTCAACAGTGAATGGTCCAGGGGAGATCTGTCCGGGAGAGGAATGCTTCCCCAGCGGGCCGCCTACGAGCTCCGTGAAGTTGCGAAGCAGGGAGTCGCTGCGGCTGGGAACCACAAAGCGGGCACGTTTTTGCGGCCGGTGCGGCTTCGTCTCCTGCATGGATCGAGCTTACCGTCATGCTCGGAGTTACAGCATCAGGGGGTTAACGCCTGAGAGGCAGTAGGCGAAGCATCGCTGTTAAGAGCAAGGAGCCCACGCGTAGCCGCGTGGGCTCCTTGAGGTTCAGCATGAATATGTTGCACCTGAAACTCCTTCGGAATGGCTGAAGGTCATCAGCGGATGAGTCCCATTTGGTGCAGGACAACGTAGACGTCTTCACGGCGTTGGTCGAGCAGCTGGCCATTGAACAGAGTACGGTCCTTGGGAGCATCGCTGCTCTTGTAGAAGCGCATGTCTTCGGGGCGCTTTGGCATGGTTTCACCTCCTTTCGGGGGAGTAAATCACCGGTATTTGGGCACAACAATTAGAGCCAATTGAATTCATGGGAAAACAAAGGCCAAAAGGGCACAAATAGCCGAGGCTGATAAAAGGGGATTAAGCGGACCGATTCAGGGAAACCTGGATCGTCGTGCACAATTGCGCGTGCTTCCGGCAGTCCACCCAACAAGAAGCTGGTTCCGAACTTTGGGGAAACTGCGCACCCGCGGCATGCTGCGTGGGTCCGCGCCTACAACTGACTACTCAGCCATCCGAAGAAAGAATGGCTGCCATGAACACCGCCGGCAACAGGCCGGTCCGGTAGGTCAGGAGTGGTCAGCGAGTCCAAAAATGGCGCGCATCATCAGCAGAGGCCGGGGTAGCAGTGACAGTCAACTTCCGTCCGCTAGTCAAAGTAATCATTTTCCCAACCTCCTTTTCTGGCTGAAACAGCCTGCTGTGGCATTGTCCCGGCTGACTAACCGGTGAATGCACGCCTGGTTCCCGGCGGGTCGCTCTGGGAACAAGATATAAGCTACCCCATGAAGAAGGAGTTTGACCAGCGCAATTAGCTAATTTGCCAAAAGTTTTTTGAAATTCATGTTTTAAAGACCCCAGCGGACAATTGCCGGCGTCCGCTTATCCCAACCAAGAGTGCATACCTTCGCGGTTCCAAGAATGAAGTGCCGGCCTTCGCGGGCATCCATTTCCAGCCACCGCGCCGTCAGGATGCGGGAGAAATGACCGTGTGCCACCACCAGGACGTTGTCCATTCCGGACTCAAGCACACGCCCGATGATCTTGTCCGCGCGGGCAGCTACTTCATCCAGCGTTTCCCCGTTCGGCACGCCGTCGGTCCAGATGAGGTAGTCCGGGTTGTCCTTACGGATGAGGTCCGAGCTGATGCCTTCGTAGTCGCCGTAATTCCATTCGACAGCCAACGGCTCGTGCACGGCGTCCGGGTAGCCGGCCAGTTCGGCAGTGCGGCGGGCACGGCGCAGCGGCGAGGTCAGGACGAGGTCGAAGTCGATTCCTTCAAGAACCTTGCGTGCTTCAACAGCCTGCTGCTCACCTTCCACCGTCAAGGGAAGATCCGTCAGGCCCGTGTACTGCCCGCTCTTGGACCATTCCGTTTCGCCGTGGCGAAGGATCCAGAGTTGCGGACGCGGGGAAGTCGCAGCGTTCATGAGGGCTCCTCAGTTTCGGTCAAAGGCTCGACAACGGCGGACTCGGGTTGCGCTTCCCACCATGCCAAGAGTTTCTGCTCGGCTTCCTCCGGCGAAAGAGGTCCGTGTTCCATGCGTTCCTCGAGAAGGAACTTATAGGCCTTGCCAACCACGGGACCAGGCTTGAGTCCCAGGAGAGCCATGATTTGCGCTCCATCGAGGTCAGGCCGGACTGCTGCCAACGATTCCTGCTCCAAGAGCGCCGAGATGCGATGTTCAAGGTCATCGTAGGCGAAGGACAAGCGGTCTGCCTTGCGCTGGTTACGCGTGGTGACGTCGGATCGGGTCAACCGGTGCAGGCGCTCCAGCAGGGGACCGGCGTCGGTGACGTACCGGCGGACAGCGGAGTCGCTCCAGCCTGCGTCACCATAGCCATAAAACCGCATGTGCAGTTCCACCAGGCGGGACACGGCTTTGATGGAGTCGTTGTCGAACCGCAGCGCCTTCATACGTTTGGCGGTCAGTTTCGCACCCACCACATCATGGTGGCGGAAGCTCACCGCGCCGCCCTGTTCAAAACGTCGCGTAGCCGGCTTGCCGACGTCGTGCATCAATGCTGCAAAGCGCAGCACAAAATCGGGGCCGGGCACCGGACCGTCGGGGCCCGTTTCCAATGCGGCAGCCTGCTCCAGCACCTGCAGTGAGTGCTGGTACACGTCCTTATGACGGTGGTGCTCGTCTGCTTCCAATCGGAGAGCGCTGACTTCGGGGAGCACGAACTCTGCCAGGCCGGTGTCCACCAGGAGATCGATCCCCACGCGCGGGTGCGCGCCGTTAATAAGCTTGACCAGTTCCTCGCGGACGCGCTCGGCGGAAATGATCTTGATCCGGTCCGCCATTTGGGACATGGCCAGCCGGACGTCGTCGTGAACCGACACGCCGAGCTGCGACGCGAAACGGGCCGCGCGCATCATGCGCAGCGGATCGTCGGAGAAAGACGCTTCAGGTGCACCGGGCGTCGCGAGCTCGGACGCGTGGAGGTCACGGACTCCACCGAAGGGATCCACGAGTTCCAGGCTGGGCAGTCGCAGCGCCATGGCATTGATGGTGAAGTCGCGGCGCAGCAGGTCGTCGGTCAGGGAGTTGCCGAACGCCACCACGGGCTTGCGGGAATCGGGGTCGTACGCCTCGGCCCGGTACGTGGTGATTTCAATTTGGAAGCCGCTCTTCTTCATTCCGATCGTGCCGAAGGCGCGGCCGATTTCCCAGAAGTTGTCCGCCCACTTCCTGATGACGGCGATGGTCTGGTCCGGCGTTGCATCGGTGGTGAAGTCGAGGTCCGGGGATGTCCTCCCCAAGAAGAGGTCGCGCACGGGTCCACCTACCAAGGACAGCTCGAATCCGGCGTCGACAAAGCGCTGCCCAAGGTCGAGCACCACCGGATCGATGGTGAAGTTAACTGAAGAGCTGTCCAATACGTGCGCCATAGTTCCTTAAGCTTGGCAGATTTTTGCGCAGCAGTGGGCCACTGTTCCATGCGAAATCAGGCATGTGTCCGCGGACCATCTCCTGCAGTACATCTTGTGGCCATGTCCCGGTCATCACTCCGGGGCAAGAGTCGTTAGAGTGGACCTCATGGCCAACCCGATCCCGAGCGCTCCTGGCAGGAGGACAAACGCACCGTTGCCGTCGGCAATCGGTGCGCACGTCGCGCCCGCCCCGCAGCACCCGGTGCAGGCCTCGCTTCCCACTGTGGAGGAAGTGTCCGCAGGCGGCGTTGTAGTAGACACGTCCGACGGCGAACTCCGGGTTGCGATCATCGCCCGCCTTAATAGGGGTGGCCGGCTTGAGTGGTGCCTGCCGAAGGGCCATCCGGAAGGCCGCGAGAACAACGAGGAAGCTGCTGTCCGCGAGATCGCCGAGGAAACCGGCATCGAAGGCAGCATCCTGGCACCCCTGGGAAGCATCGACTATTGGTTCACGGTAAGCGGCCACCGCGTCCACAAAACCGTGCATCACTTCCTGCTCCAGGCAACCGGCGGTGAGCTGACCATCGAGAACGATCCTGATCAGGAAGCCGTGGACGCCGCGTGGGTTCCCATCCAGGAACTCGCCCGCAAATTGTCCTTCCCGAATGAACGCCGCATCGCAGATTTGGCACGGGAAGTGCTGCCCGAACACCTCTGACCCGGGTACATGGGACGATAAAGGCGATGTCTGAAGCCAAAACCACCCAGTCCGTTCAATCCGGAGAAGCACGTTCCAGCGCCATCATGGCGGCAGGAACGCTCGTTTCCCGGTTCCTTGGCTTCGCCAAAACGTGGATGCTCGGCGCAGCCCTTGGCCTTGGTTCGACGGTCAATGACACGTTCATTAACGCGAACAACCTTCCCAACCTGATCTTCCTGCTGGTGGCGGGCGGCGTGTTCAACGCCGTTCTTGTCCCACAGATCATCAAGGCCAGCAAGGCTCCGGACCGCGGCGCGGATTACATCAGCCGCCTGCTGACGTTGGCCGTGCTGGTACTGCTGGCATTGACGGCATTGGTGACGCTCGCAGCGCCCTTGGTCATCGACCTCACCACGCAGGGCTACTCAGAACAGCAAAAAGCCCTGGCAGTGACTTTCGCTTTCTGGTGCCTGCCGCAGATCTTCTTCTACGGGCTCTATGCCATGCTCACCCAGGTACTGAACGCCCACGGAGCGTTCGGCCCGGCCATGTGGGCGCCCATCCTGAACAACCTTGTGGCCATCGCCGGCTTGGGTATGTTCATCTGGATCCTGGGCGCCAACATCACCAACCCGCACACTGTGGACAATTGGGGACCCACCCAGACCTTCCTGATTGCCGGGTTCTCCACCTTTGGTGTGATCGCCCAGACGGCCATCCTGCTCGTGCCCGTCTTCCGGCTGCGCCTTGGCCTGCGTCCGCGCTTTGGTTGGCGCGGCGTTGGACTGGGTCAGGCTGCCAAACTGAGCGTGTGGACTCTGGCGACTGCCGCCGTCGGGCAGTTGGCGTTCCTTTACGTCATGAGGATCGCCACCATTCCCGGCGCTGAACGCTTGCGGTTGGACAACGCGGGGGATACTGCCGCTGCTGCCGTCCTGCCGGGCAACGCTGTCCTGGAAGTGGCCAGCCAGCTCTACCTGCTGCCGCACTCGATCATCGCTTTGTCCTTGGCCACAGTCCTCTTTAATCGCATGACACGCGCATCCCAGGAAGGCAACAAGGGCGAGCTGCGGGACGCCCTGTCACACGGCCTGCGGACCATGGCCGTCGCAACGGTTTTCGGCGCCCTGGCCCTGTTTGCGCTGGCTGGCCCGCTGGGGATGTTCTTCTCGGGTGGCAACCCGCAGGACGGCGTCATGCTGGCACAGACGCTCACCATCCTGGCCCTCAGCACCCCCTTCTTGAGCGCGAACTTCATGATGTCCCGCGTGTTCTACGCCAATGAGGATGCCCGCACGCCCTTGTACGTGCAGCTGTGGCTGGCGGTGATCTACGTCGTGGGCGCGTTCTTCATCCAGTTCCTCCCCGTCGGTCAGATCATCTACGCGATCGCCATTCTCTACACACTGGGCAACATCCTGTCCGTCGTGATCAGCGTGATGTTCCTGCGCCGGTTGCTGGGCCACCTCGACGGCCCACGCATCGCGAATTCCTATATCCGCATGGGCTACGCCGGGCTGGGTTCCGCACTGGCCGGTGCCGGTGCGCTGTGGCTTCTGGGCAGTTACCGGGCCGATGGATTCGCCTGGAGCAGCCGCCCGGCCGCACTGGTGACGGTGGTCGTCGTCGGGCCTGTCATGCTGCTCGCGTACCTGGTCCTGCTCCGCGTCTTCCACGTCACCGAACTTCGCGACCTCCTCCGCCCGCTCATGGGCCGTTTGGGACGCGGCGCTCCCGCGCCTGTTGGTGCTGCGGCAGAAACCACGACGGCGGCCCGGGCCACGGTCTCGGACGATACCGGTTTGATCCCGCGCATCTCGGGCGAGTTCGACGCCGCTTCGTTCAGGGCGGGTCCGGCTGTAGAACCTCGAAGGGCGGCTCCCGTGGCCGGCCCGGAAGCTCCCAAGACCTACCTCCCGGAAGAGGAAATGCCCAGTACTGCCCGCGCAGGCAAGTTCCGTCCGCAGGTCCCGCTGCCGGGTCGACGCACCTACCAAGGCGACGCCGGACAGAATCCGTACTTCCCATCGCGGGGAAACCGCCGGAAGTAAGCCGGTGCCGCCAACGCGGGCGGCGGGCGCCAATCGGCTAGGCTAGAAACGAATATAGGTAGTTGCAACAGCGGTTCAACCGGCTCGCCGGGCGAGCCACGTGCAGGACCCGCAGCTCCCGGACAGCCTAGGAGGAACACGTGTCCCACCCGATCGACGTCGGATCTGTACTTGGCGGCCGCTATAAGGTCACGGCCAATGTACTGACCTCGCATGACCAAGATCAGGTGCTCGACGGCGTGGACCAGGTCCTCAACCGTCCCGTGAGCATCCTTGTCGCCGGCCCCGGAAACGCCGAGCAGGTTGCTCAGAGCGCCCGTGAAGTGGCTACCGGAGAACGCCCCGGCCACGTCCAGATCCTGGATCTCGGCGTTAGCGACAACACCACGTACCTCATCACCAACCACAGCACAGCGCCTGATTTGCTGGACCTGGTGGTGGCAACCAACCCGCCATACATCGAGCCTTTCTTCACGGAGACGCTCGGCAGCGAAATCTTTGGCCAGCCCCGGACGTACGAGCCCGAAACTTACGACGGCCTCTACGAGGATGATGAGCACGACGCCGAGTACATCCAGTACGACGAGAACGGTTACCCCATTCCGTCCGAGGGAGACGCGGAGCAACCCGTCTCCGGCTCCCAAGCCGGCAATGTGCCTCCTATGCCCTCCTCCAGCCCCTCAGCACCCAAGAGCGGCATCGCAGGAAAGTTGGCTGCTGCCGCGGCCGGTGCCGGTGCCGCCGGTCTCGCCGCGTGGAAGAACTCAAGTTCGAAGAATCACGACGCCGACGCTGCCGCCGGCTCGGGTTCTGCTGCCGCCCCCGCCACGGCCGCCCCGTCCAACCAGCCGCCCACCCAGGCCGTTACGTCCCAGCCTGCGCAGCCTGCTAACAAGCCCACTGCTCCGGCCCAACCGCCCACCCAAGCAGTCAGCTCGCAACCGGCACCTGCCCGGGAGCCAGCGGAACCCAAGGTTTCATTGTGGTCCGACGAGGACTACGGCTTTGCCGGTGGCGGTGCCGCTGCAGGGGGAGCCGCTGCCGCGAGCAGTACCTCGGACCCGGGTTACGACCGCGCCCCGACCAGCTTCCCGGCGTCGGCCGCTGTACAGAACGACTACGACGATGAAGAGGTCTACGAGGACGAAGCTCCTGAGAAGGAACCCCGGTCCCTTCGCTGGCTTGTGGGCGGTTTGCTCGCCGCAGTCCTGATTGTCGGTCTGGTCCTTGCGGTCACCAACCTGGGCAGCCTCCTGCCCTCCGGTACACCTGCAGCCACACAGAACACCACCGCCCCGCAGACCACCACCCCGCCCTCCGAGGAGCCGACGCCCTCCGAGACTGCGCCCCCGGCAGCTCCTCCGGCGATCGCCGGCATTACCCGTCTGGGGGACTTCCCCTTCGCCGCAGAGTACGACAAGGACCTGACGAGGGCTTTCGACGGCAACGCTGCGAGCTACTGGTCGGACATGGAGTTTGCCACTGCTGACTGGGGCGGACTCTTCGGAGAAATGCCACTGGTGGTCAAGCTGAAGGAGCCGGCGGAGGTCAAGTCCATCGTCCTCAACCAGCTGGGTGGTTCCGGCGGAAGCATCAGCGTCTACACCAACGATCGTCCCGCCATGGACGGCGCCAAGCTCGTAGGCACCAACAGCTTCACCTCCCCGGAGCTGACCATGCCGCTGGCCGCACCCACGCAGACCCAGTACGTCATTGTGGTCATCAAGGCCCTCCCCAAGCTGGCGGCCCCTAAGACCCGATTCGGCTACGGCCTCCGTCTGGCCGAGGTCACTGTCCAGTAACCAGTTTTCAGGCACTTTCGTAAAGTGGGGACTCCCGGTCATCGGGGGTCCCCACTTCGATGTGCCGTGTCCCCAGACGGTACCCTGAATGATGGTGGCTTTTAGGGTCCCCAACTCCAACGGAATATTTGGGGCGTTACAGGGGTTGAGTCAGGTGGCTGCCCCGAAAGCCGCAGCATCGACTAAGGAAGAGGTTCACGCCACGTGAGCATTGCAGAAAACAGCGCATCGCAGGTGCGTGACGTCATCATCGTAGGTTCAGGCCCTGCCGGCTATACAGCCGCTGTTTACACCGCCCGCGCCAACATGAAGCCTCTGCTCATTGCCGGTTCCGTCACCGCTGGTGGCGAACTGATGAACACCACGGACGTGGAAAACTACCCGGGCTTCCCGGAAGGCATCATGGGCCCGGACCTGATGGAGAACTTCGAGAAGCAGGCCGCACGTTTCGGTACCGAGATCCTCTTCGAGGATGTCACCGAACTCGATCTCGACGGCGACATCAAGACCGTAACCATCGGCACGGGGGAGACCTTCCAGGCCAAGGCCATCATCCTGTCCACCGGTTCGGCATACCGCGAGCTCGGCTTGGCCAACGAAAAGCGCCTCTCCGGCCACGGCGTGAGCTGGTGTGCAACCTGCGATGGTTTCTTCTTCAAGGACCAGGAAATCGCCGTAATTGGTGGTGGCGACTCCGCCATGGAAGAAGCACTGTTCCTCACCAAGTTCGCCAAGTCCGTAACCGTGGTTCACCGCCGCGATACCCTCAAGGCTTCCAAGATCATGGGTGACCGCGCCCAGGCACACGAGAAGATCAACTTCGTCTGGAACACCGCCGTCGAAGATGTTCTCGGTGGGGACAAGGTCACTGGCCTGAAGCTGAAGAACCTGGTGGACGGTACCGAGTCCGAACTCGCTGTCACCGGCGTCTTCGTGGCCATCGGCAACGATCCCCGCACGGACCTTATCAAGGGCAAAGTTGATCTGACCCCAGAGGGAACCATCGCCGTGGAGGGCCGCAGCTCCCGGACCAACATCAAGGGTGTCTTCGCCTCGGGCGATGTCATCGACCCCACCTACCGCCAGGCCATCACGGCTTCGGGTTCCGGTTGCGTGGCCGCCCTCGATGTTGAGCACTACCTCGCAGACCTGCACTCCTAAGCTGCATCCAAGCAACCATACGAAGGGAAAAGTTATGAGCAACGCTAAAGACGTCACTGACGCAAGCTTCAGCACGGATGTCCTGGCTTCCGAGAAGCCGGTCATCGTGGACTTCTGGGCAGAGTGGTGTGGCCCTTGCCGCAAGCTCGGCCCCATCCTGGACGAGATTTCCGTTGAGTACAGCGAGAAGGTTGACGTCGTGAAACTCAACGTCGACGACAACCCGGCCATCGCAGCCGAGTACGGCATCACTTCCATCCCGGCCGTCTACCTGTTCAGCGGGGGAGAAGTGAAGAGCACAGTCATCGGCGCCAAGCCGAAGCAGTTCTTCGAGAAGGAATTCGCGGACGTCCTGTCCTAGGGTCAATTTCTGATTCTGAAACATCTAAAGCCGGCGGTTGCTGCTCCTGAAGGAGTGGGGACCGCCGGTTTTTTGTTGATGTTTTAGATAATGAACCTAAATCGTGCACTTTTTGGTGTTGTCTTCCGATGGCTGCCTTGGCTCGTCCCAGAATGCGCTGCTTCACTTCTCCCTACCTGGGGTAGGGGCAAACAGTGCCTGGTGGACACCTTGCAGCAGTTCGACAAACCCTACTCACCGAAGTGCCACACCCCTCAGCCGTCAGCCGCTCAAATCGGCTTGAGGAGGTTCAGGTTTCTCGCCCCTCAGCGTGCACCTCACTGATTGGCTTTGGCTTCATCATCACTTCGATGACTCTGCGTGGCCGGAAGCTTGGTCCCTGAATTATGGCCTTCAAGACCAGGGCGCTCTCGGTTCGCGTAGACAACCCAGGTCCACTGCAGATAGACCTGAGTCCGAGAAGCGCCTAGGGGAGAGCTTCATCTCTAGATTTCGTCCTACGCGCACTTTCGTATTCGGATTGCGTACACCCAAATATTCCATGGAGCGTGTTCTCCCCTCGCGCCCGTGACCCACCAGCACGTGGTGGATGTCCGCGCCCCACAATGTCGTTGTTCCACCACTACACCTCGGCCCGCCACATCGCCCGCAAGGCGTTTGATTCCGACTTCGCACCGTCACTGCCACCATTTACAGCCACGGTCCGTGATTCAGGTCCAATACTCCATGGTTGCTGCTTGTGCACTTTATTGAATAGCAAGCGGTTGTTTCTCGGTGACTCATGCTGTCTTCGGCTTGGCTGGATGAGGCCTTGCTCAAACCAGGAGGGACCAGAACGAAATCGGTAGGATCGGACGAAGACACTGGTCAGACGGAGGCTCTGAATCACCTCCCTTTGCAGCCGGATGCCAAGGCTGGGTTCTCGCGTTTCACGTGAAACATATACGGCAGTGCGGCCTAGGGACTTTCTCGGGCGTTCCGACGTAACGTGTGATCTTCGCGTTCACGACGTGCATCCGTACGCAGGCACCAGTGGGCAAAACAAGCCAGTTTTCATGGCATCCCATCACTTGTTTCACGTGAAACGTCATTACGACGGCAGTTCCATCCACAGCATTACCAGCGTACGGATCGAGATATTCGGCTTGACTGCCTAATTCGATCGTCAGGTCCAAGGTGCATGACGTGGTCGGAGGAACGGGATCTAAGAAATATGCGTGCGGTCCATACCAAGGTAGCGGATGTCGGTAGTCCGAAGGGATCGGTTTTAGGTGTTGGAACAACAACTCGCTCCATTAACTTCCGGCTTCCAAACATCCCGGCTATTGGAACCCCATCAGACCCAAATATGGCCCCTTACGGCCCTCACAGTCCTCCTGTTTGACAGCGGGATTACGCCGGCGAGCACACGAGAGTTGAAGCAGATGGTCGCCAAGACCTGCGATTGGTGAGTCCTCACGAGTTCTCAGCGCACTATGAGGCGCACAAAGCTCGCTGTAAGAGCAATTCTGGCGCCTACCAGCTCTATCCGAATGCTCTAGCGGCATCGCACCTGCGCGCTCTATGACCATCCCAGCAAGCTCAACCACAATCATTGTGGCAAGATTCTCAAGGCTGGGAACGGCAATCCGACTGAGGCCACACATCATCTGGGGCACCACACAGCCTATGGGGGACCGCGTCGAACCGCAGGACCCTCATGGTGCCAGGCCTAACTGGCCCTGGAACTCCATCTCATCCGCAGATCCCCATTCGCCAGGGGTCGTAACCCGTCCCTAAGCCCGCATCCCGCCCGAGAACCATATCCGCGCGGACCGTAACCATTCAGAACCGTAACCATTCAGGGCCGTAGCCGTTCACGGCGGTAACTCACACGAAGACATTATCTCCATCCATAGAAGCCGCTTTCGCCCCCTGGAGACCCTAATTGCACCCATAACGAGCCCAATGTCCGCCATTGACCAGCTACGGCCGCGTTCGCCAAGCCCCTTCCTGGCAATTCCTGCGGCGGTCCTATGGCCGAAGCTGTGTGGTCCGGCTCTGCCGGCGGGGTCAGTGCATGAAAATTCGCGATCTCCTTAGGTAGAGCAGCCTGAAAGGTAGTGGACCTCAACTCAACAACACCCACTTGCCCATAATCGGCCACTAGAGGCCTGGCGTGTTCGTTCACGGGCAACCCACCAGATAGCCGCTAAGCAGCCCACCCAGAGGGCATCTGCTGCTTCCGATGACCCGTTTCCTCTCCATCGGTTCACAGGGAGAGCATATTTGCCGGAACGAGAGCCGATGAAACGTCGAATCTTCGGACACAGGAGGGACCATTATGGGGAACCTGAGGACTGACGTCTCACTCGGGCACGAGACATTTCTCCTGCTTGCCCTCCCAGTTCCGGCTGGGCCGCCCCTTTCGGACTCCACATCCTCCGCCCCGTGCGGCCTGGGTTGTAATACCCGTTGGTCCCATTGGCTACTGTTTCACGTGAAACAGAGACTGTGAATCCGAGGCGCGATCCCGGATACCCTCATTGCCTGAACACAGCGAAGAGTGCCCGAGTCCGTCGTATGGAAGGCAACAGCATTCCTACGTCATGGCTTTGAGCAAGGAGAGGGTTCCACTGTAGTACCGCCTTGGAGGCCACGGATCGGCTCGACGGGCGGGCCTTCTCGAAACAGGTTGTAGCAGCTCCCGCCTGCGTTGGGGGATAGGCCAGCTATTGAGCCTCAGACACCCCGGGGCAGTGCAGCCTCACCTAAAGAGCCTCAGACACCCCGGGGCAGTGCAGCCTCACCTAAAGAACCTCAGACACCCCGGGGCAGTGCAGCCTCACCTAGTGAGCCTCAGATATCTGGGGGCAGTGGAACCGTGACCCCAGGCCCCAGTCTCCATTCGCACGGCATCGCCACGAGGCCCGCGACCACAGCCCGCCGCTAGCTATCCGGACGCGCTGTTGCATCGCAGCGACCCTTCCCTATGGTGTGTCTTCCATGCCACCAACTTCGGGCTGAGACTCTTACCAGCCCACCCCTCGTCGCAATATCCCCGACTGGCCCCACCCTCCACGCAATAGCCCCACCCGTCCCCGCCCTCCAGTATTGGCCCTGACGGCGCCTCAGCTGTTCTGGAGCCCGTCTGACCCCACGCCCCTAAGACCGAAATGCGACCTGCCGCATCATCAGTGCAGCGACAGGTCACAACACTCGCAATGTTTCACGTGAAACGGGAGCACGTCCGCGCTGACGCATGTGGCGGGAGAGAGCCGTACAACAAAGCCACGTGCTGGACCGCCAAGCAGATCTCTTCATTATCACTAGCCAGACGAGAGCCACCAGCCTTCGGTCCACCCGATGAGAAATGACAGAGACCAAAGAGCACTGGCTGCACCTAGGAGCAGCTGTGTGTCTGGCAACCCCCAGTTCAACGCCAGCTCGAGGTGCATGGCCTCACGCCGTCGGACCTGTTGTACACATAGTCAGAGCGTCACCCGCTGCCAAAACCTGGCGTACTACGACTCCAGACGCATTCAACTGTTCCTGCATTGCTGTTGGGGACCTTCCCATCTCTTCGTGGCAGAGGTTCGGAACTTGACGCTCCCAGGCAAAGCGGCACTAACACAGACGCAGTTGGACGCTCCGTCCCCATCGAGGCGACGGAGACATCAGATCATTGCAGACACTGCGCAGCCTCCGTAGGCGGCTCCGTCAGCAGCACCTGGCGATCCAGGGACATCAGGACAAGAACAGTGGCCGATCACTCCTCACTCATTCCTTGTGCCTGGGCGCTGGCTATCCGGACACGCGCGGCCGACCCAAGCGAGGGCCAAAGCTGACGTTCGCAAGAACGTTGAAACTGGCACCTTCCGCCAAGATCATGAGTCGTTGTCTCGATCAAGCAATCGACTTACGCACAACGTTATGCACATCGTTATCCACAGCCTTATCCACCGTCCATGAGATTGACCACAAGCTAACAATCTGCGGTTATCGCGATCCACTTCCTGAGTGGTATCCACGCGCTAAGACGTCCATCTCCTGCTCTACGGGTAAACCGTGGAGGAACCGAAGCCAGTCGGCCAGAAATCAATGAATACCGGGCTATATGCGATTGCTCACACCGCCGAAGCTGTGCTCCAGGGACTATTCGAGCCAATCCAAATTCAGTCCCCTGGTGCCGGCCTCGGGCCATGCCAGCTGGCGGCATATGAGAGTACGAGCGTCGACGTGGATGAGCTTGTTCTCCACAAAGTTATCCCCAATGTTTTCCACAGGGATATCCACCGGGTTGTCCACTGTGGCGAATCTACAATTGCCTGCTCCCAGGGCGTTGGAGCTACAGTCGGATTTGTCTCGTTTCACGTGAAACATGACGCCGTGGGATCTCCGACACCACTACGTCAAACAGTCGCCCAAGCAAACATTCCACTGCAACTCGGAACAAGTCCAGCTCTTACGAACGTCCTCGAGACTGCAGCCCAGAAGTCGCACCACATACCTGCCATCAACATCGGACCAATCCGCCGCCTGAACGGATGGGGTCTGCAAGCATTATGTACTCCTGCTGAGAGCGTCAGCACCTTGAATGTAGGCTGCAAGCACGGCTTCCCAGCAACCCCTAGAAGGGCTGTGAGTGACTTCAACGGTGGCCCCAGTGATTCCGTGAGCACGGGGGAGCCTCAGCTTTTCGTCGGGTCGTCATGGACTAGCTGAAGCCCCGTACCTTTCCTGCCTCACAGATGAAGCTGGGGGGGCAGATGTACATCGACGCCCGATACCCCCGCACCAATACGTTCACGGGGAATCTGTCTCCGTAGGGAAGTGACTCCAGCCGACAAGAGATTGCAGCTTCACTGACTGCGATTCGACTTCTAAGCTTGTCCGGCATCAATACATCATGGTCACCAGGCATCCACGCGGAACCTCTCATCGTCCATTGGGCGTCAGTGCCGCAGCATCCACCAAAGCGGCGGACGGTATACAGATGACCCGCCTGGAAGTCGCCGGTGGGCCCTAGCGTTGCCAAGGGTGTGCTCAGGAAAATCAGGGCATCGCATGGTGTCCCTCCGTGCTCCGGACCCGCCCAACCCCATGAACACTGTGCCGGGCGGGGATGCCTACTGCGCCTGGATCGGGCACGACAAGGGCAAACCAATTGCCTCGGTTACAAAATTGCCCGCAAGCCCAGTCCCACCTTCAACGGATCGGACCCAGATCGTACTGAAGCAGGAGCCAATGACAACAACCGGCGTCGACCGGCACCGGTGTCCGGTACTCAGAGGCGTATCCAAGATTCGCTAAAGGACGGCCTTCTTACCCGTCGACGAGGGAAAGCGTTCTGTGGACAGTGCACGGTAGCTCTCGGGATGTTGGCGAGCACCCACCACTGCGGATATCCAGGGTGGCGAGCTGCAGATGCGAACCCCAGCATAGAGCGAAGACGCAGTTGCACGGGGGAGTCTGATCGCTGTTCGGCCATTGCGTCTTGCCTTACATGGACCAACTTTGACGCTGCATCCAAATGGCCACGGTGGAAGAAATTCCATAGCCGCCAAGCCTGACACCAGCGGGTGAGGATCCGCCACCAGGGCTCAGCGTGACCACCCCGAGCGTAGGGTTAGTAGAACCGACCGAAATCTAGGCCACATACGGTTTCATTCCTACGCGGCAATCCATGTTTCACGTGAAACCAGGTACTAAGAGCCAGCTAGGCGTGGGTCGCCGCCTAAGCAGACTCTGCGGAAACTCACTCTCATACTGCCCACGGTCGGATTACCCCCCCGCCACGCTTCTACGTCCAGGAGCATTTCGCGCGTCTCAAGTGGCCATTGAATGCTTCCTGTTCAGTACAAGCGACCAAGCCAGCTAACATTCTCTGCGCTGCGAAGCGTTCCTTACCCTAATGTTTCACGTGAAACGGCGGCTCTGAAAGCGGTTGACGCATGCAAATTCGACGCGGTGCCAGTGCCGTGGTGTCAGTGAGTGACGGAAGCCGCCCACCTACAAGCAAGCCCTGAAGAGTCTGTTGCGCTGATCCCTCTGGGGAGTCCAGGCACAAAGATAATGACAACATCGAGTCTGAGTGAGCGCAGCCCAATGGTTCCGCCTTGTAGGAGAACTTGGTATCGATAGTACTTAGTGCGAAGACATTGGGCAGCCAAGTGACGAGCTGCGCAAGCTGACATCCAAGCATCCAATCTGCTACACCACACATGGAGTCCACAGGTTGAATCCCCTTTGGCAGGGCGCCGAGCGTCGAATTGCCCTTCTTTATGCCGAATCATGAGCAATTCGGTCGTCCCGAGTCGTACGGGTACCTCTCCGTTCAGCCCAACTCGCGCACAGTAGGCAAACAGAAGCTGCTTCCCGGAAGAATCTGAATCGAAAGGCGCATCTGCGGGACATTACCCTCTCAATTGCTGCGCAGAAGTAGTGTTTCACGTGAAACTGCGCGGAGGATTGGAACCCGGATAGCTCGATGAATCGGGCTGTTTCACGTGAAACAGCGTAAGGGCGGTCCCGGATTCAGAACTGCCCGACGTGCTCCAGGCGTTCACCTTGCTGAATCTGGACTGAGCTCAAGGCCTCCGGTCTGAAACTACCGAGCTGGTCCAAGTTGGTTCCCCGCATTCAGGAAGCCCTCCATTGTTGGCCAACTACCGCAGCGGAGCCCTTACGGGCATCCGAGCCTCCCAGACCGGCACCTAGCCGTACACCGCCCATGGCCAGATTCGTCGGCAGTCGATGAATGCGTAGAGATTTAGCGATGAAGCCCTTAGTCCATCAACGCACCATCACGCCCTCAAAGCTGGCAGGCAACGTGGTTCTGCATTGGGCCACCGAATTGCCACACTAGGGATAGACGCTCATGTCACTGAGACTCATCAGTCCAGCGCTATCTCCGCGTCGAGGGGAACAGGAAATTCGACTTTGCAGTTGTGTCTCCTACATGCGGCCGTCAGAACCTTGTTCCGCTGACAAGTTTCACGTGAAACATGTCAATGAACACTGAACATGCGGGGCCCAACGCATGATCAATCCGCCCCCAAACCAACAAACTGCTCATCCTAGAGGCAAACAAGAAAGGGGCCCACTTATAAAGTGAGCCCCTTCAGTTGATTTGTTAATTACTCCTCTGCGCCTGGACCCAGGACATCCATGATGCGGTTGAGGTCCTCGACGCTGGCGAACTCGATGCTCACGCGGCCCTTCCGAGCACCAAGGGTGATCTTCACATTGGTATCCAGGCGATCCGAAAGAGACGACGCCAAGTAATCAAGACGTTCGTGGCGTGCATTTGGCTTTGGAATGCTGCTCTTCGCAGGCGTTGTGGGGTCCTGGTACAGGGCAACGGCTTCTTCCGTGGCCCGAACGGACATTCCCTCAGCCACGATCTTCTGAGCGAGGCGCTCCATAGCAGCAGCATCAGGGAGTGCGAGCAAAGCTCGAGCATGGCCGGCAGACAGAACACTCGCCGCAACCCGACGCTGCACCAGCGGTGGAAGCTTCAGCAAGCGCAGTGTGTTTGATACCTGTGGGCGTGAGCGGCCGATGCGGTCCGCCAGCTGCTCGTGCGTGGTACCAAAGTCTTCCAAGAGCTGCTGATAGGCAGCTGCTTCTTCCAAAGGGTTCAGCTGACTGCGGTGAAGGTTCTCGAGGAGAGCGTCACGGAGAAGGTCGTCATCCGTCGTATCACGAACAATGGCAGGGATAGTTTCGAGTCCCGCGGCCTGTACTGCACGCCAGCGACGTTCACCCATGACGAGCTCATACGGTTCTCCACCTTTTTCAGTTGAAGTACGTACAACAATTGGCTGGAGAACGCCGATTTCCCTTACGGAGTGCACCAACTCAGCCATGTCGTCTTCATCGAAGACGGATCTGGGCTGCTTACGGTTCGGGTGGATATCGCCCACCGGAATCTCAGCAAACCTGGCACCGGGAACCTCTACCAGCTCAACATCATTGGCGGACGGAGCGGATGGAGCGTGCTCAGTAGAGGGCGCCTCAACCGGCGTCGGCTTGGGCTCCTCTGCCGGTACCTCTTTGGAAGCAGCCCGCTTTGCCGCCGGCTTGGACGTCGGGGACTTGGCCGGGGTCGCCTTGGCGACAGGCTTCGCAGCAGCGCTCTTTGCCCTGGACGCAGAGGCAGCGGAAGTCTTTTCCGGGGACTCCTTGGAAACAGCGGCACTCAGGTCATCAGAAGCAGCATCTACTGTGGACTCTGCAGTCTTGCGTGCCTCAGGGAAGAACAGATCCACAGGACGGGATGGTGCAGCGCCATTCCCCTGAGCTCCTGCAGAGCTGGGAATGAGAGCCCCAAGACCCCTGCCGAGGCCCCTTCGCTTTTCGCTCATTGATTCATCCCTCCGATGGAATAGCCGAGCACGGACCGGCTCAAGCTGTTGCAGTGTTTCAAGAATTCTAGCGTTCAGCGATTTCGGCGGCGGCTTCCATATAGGACAGCGCGCCGCTCGATGAAGGATCGTAGGTCATGACCGTCTGCTGGTAGCTCGGCGCCTCAGAGATGCGTACAGAGCGCGGAACCACAGCACTGAGGACCTGCTCGGGGAAGTGCTGGCGGACCTCTGATGCGACTTGAGCGGCAAGGTTCGTCCGGCCGTCATACATGGTCAAAAGGATTGTGGAAACTACCAGATCAGCGTTGAGGTGCTTCTGGATCATCTCAATGTTTTTGAGTAGCTGGCTCAAGCCTTCCAGGGCGTAGTACTCGCACTGGATGGGAATGAGGACTTCGCTGGCTGCGCAGAACGCGTTGACGGTGAGCAGTCCCAGGCTGGGTGGGCAATCGATGAAGATGAAGTCCAGCCGGCCTTCACCGTTCTTCTCCCGCTCCTTGGCGTAGACGTCAATGGCACGTCGGAGCCGCTGCTCGCGGGCCACCAGTGACACGAGTTCGATCTCAGCGCCAGCCAGGTGAATAGTGGCGGGCGCGCAGATCAGATTGGGGATGTCAGGGCACGGCGCCACAACATCCTTCAAGGGGAGGTCATTTATCAGGACATCGTAGATGCTGTCCACATCGGCATGGTGCTCGATGCCCAAGGCCGTCGATGCGTTGCCCTGCGGATCGATGTCGATCACCAGGACGTTGAGTCCGGCGGACGCCAAGGCAGCTGCGATGTTGACCGTCGTAGTGGTCTTACCCACTCCGCCCTTCTGGTTGGACACTGTGAAGATCCGTGTCCCCTCCGGCTTGGGCAGTTCGCGGCCTATCAAGCGCTCACGACGCCGGGTCTCGTTGGCCAGCTGGCGGGCGATGGGGCTTGAATCATCAATGGAATCCATGACGTTGTGCACTCCATCTGAAACGGTTTCACGTGAAACGGCCGCATTATCAACTGAATTAGTGCGCACAATCGCGGATTGAAGGGACGCAGAGGGTGTGGCCATGGCCCGCGCGGACCCCAAAGACATAAACGGGGGGATCCGCTGCGTGGAGGTTTCACTACTGCCCACTGGTCACACTCTCACTCTCATTCGGCGCTTGCTGCCGTTCTCTAGCCTAACCGCTCAGCCGCCGACACGCGGGAAACCGAGCGGGACCTACGCCGTCTTTCCGGGCTTGTTGACGATAATCCTCACCACGGTGGTGGGTTCCTCCAAAAGCTCCTGTCCACAAACAACAACGGACGTTTCCACGCCGCCAAGTTTGCGTATGACCTTCTTTGCCTTCTCAATCTCCTCGGCAGCACTGCGGCCCTTGATGGCAACTACTTCGCCGTGGCCATTCAGGAGGGGGATGGTCAGTCCTGCCAAGTTGGTGAGTGCAGACACCGCTCGGGCCGTCACCACATCCGCGTCCACCATTCCAACTGCCAGTTCGGCACGCGTCCTCATGATGGTGACGTTGTCCAGGCCGAGGTCGTCCACGACTTCCTGCAGCCAGATGACTCGGCGTTCCAGCGGCTCAATCAGCGTCAGTTCCAGGTCTGGACGGGCAATCGCCAGGCAGAGGCCCGGGAGGCCTGCGCCGGATCCGACGTCAGCCACGTGGCTGTCCATGGCAATCGCGGATTCAATGACGGCACAGTTGAGAACATGCCGGCTCCACAAACGGGGAATCTCGCGCGGACCAATCAACCCACGCTCAGTTCCTGACGTTGCGAGGTGTTCCACGTAGCGCTTGGCAAGATCCAGGCGCTCCCCAAAAATCTTCTCTGCCGCTTCCAGTTCAGCTGCGGTAATTTCAACCATGAGCTGCTAGTCAGCCGATACAACGATGTGGCGGCCAGCGCCTTCGCCTTCGGACTCGGAAACGAATCCGAGGTCGGCGACAGCGTCGTGCACGATCTTGCGTTCGTAAGCGCTCATCGGCTCAAGGGCGACAGTTCCGCCGTCGGACTTCACCTTGGCAACGGCGTCATCGGCGATCTGCTGAAGGACGCCCGCACGCTCCTTGCGGTATCCGTTGATGTCCAGAACCAGACGCGAGCGGTTTTCCGTTGCAGAAAGAACGGAGAGCCGCGCAAGCTCCTGCAGTGCCTCAAGAACTTCACCGTCGCGCCCTACCAGGCTGTCCAAAGCGGCGGATTCTTCATCGGCGCCGATGGAGATGTAGGTGCGTCCGTTGCGGACTTCAATGTCGATGTCGCCGTCGATGTCGGCGATATCCAGGAGTTCCTCGAGGTAGTCGGCGGCAATGTCGCCTTCCTCTTCCAAACGGCTGGCCGTCTTGGACTGGGTTTCTTCCGTGGAGGCTTCCTGCTCTTCAGTCACAGGGGCAATAACTTCTTCGGTGCTCTCGGCAGACATTACTTCTTCTTCCTGTTCTTACGTTGTGGCTGGACGCGCTGGGCACGGATCTCGGCTGCTGCAGCGGCAGCAGCTTCGGCTTCAGCGGCAGCGTCCGCGGTCTTCTTGCCACCCAGCAACGGCGGGAGGCCCTTGGCGGCGCGTCGTTCCTCCAGTGCCTTGGCAGCGGGTGAGCCCGGGGTGGGCATACGGCGGATGACAAAGAACTGCTGGCCCATGGTCCAGAGGTTGGTGGTGGTCCAGTAGATGAGGACGCCGATGGGGAAGTTGATGCCACCGATACCGAACACGAGCGGCAGGATGTAGAGCATCATCTTCTGCTGCCGCATGAACGGGCTGGCCATGGCCTCTTCGGACATGTTCTTGGCCATGATCTGCTTCTGGGTGATGAACTGCGAGGCCGTCATGGCCACGATCATCACGATGGAGAGAATCCAGACTGCGACCTCGTTGCCACCAGCACCACCGTGGAGCAGCGATGCAGAGAGCGGGGCACCAAAGATGCTGGATTCATCGAACTGGACAACCTGGTCGGCACTCATTGCCCCGATGCCCTTGCCGCTGTTTCGGGCCGCGGTGATACCCGACAACACCTGGAACAGCGCGAAGAAGAACGGCATCTGGATCAGCATCGGCAAACATGCCGAGAACGGGTTGGTCCCGTGCTTCTTGTACAGCGCCATCTGCTCCTGCGCCATGGCCTGGCGGGAGAGCTGATCGGTCTTGCCCTTGTACTTGGTCTGAAGTTTCTTCAGGTCCGGCTGCAGGAGCTGCATACCGCGCTGGGCTTTAATCTGCTTGACGAAGACAGGAATCAGGGCGGCACGGATCACCAACACGAGGCCGATGATAGACAGAGTCCACGTCCAGCCGTTCGCGGCGGGCAGGCCAATGAAGCTCAGTCCCTCGTGGAAGCCAACCATGATGATTGACACCAGCCACTTGAACGGAAACATGATTGTTTCAAAGAAGTCCATACGATATCCCTATTCGTTAGGCCGCCGAGCGGCCTTCTTCATCAGCCTGAGCAGCCAGGAACTGGTCCGGATTGTTCAGTACAACAATTGTGGGCGTCTGGCCTTCGGGCCAATGACGATGGCCGGCGGGGACATGATCCACTCCACCAGCGTTCCAGGGGTGGCATTTGGCGAGCCTCTTGGCTGCAAGCCAGCTACCCTTCACGGCGCCGTGCACCGTCACTGCTTCCAAGGCGTAGGCCGAGCAGGAGGGAAAGAAACGGCAAACCTGGCCGTACAGGGGCGAGATGACCTTGCGATACGTCTTCAGCAAGAGAATGAGGATGTTGCGCGGCAAATCCCAAAGGAAGGTGCCCACCGCAGCGGACAGATTCCTCGAGGGAACCTGTCCGGAGGGCGCGCTTGAAGAAGGAACGACGGCGGTGCTTATGTCATGCACGCGGTGTCCCTTCCGTTGTGGTGCCGTTGTGTTCAGTCGAAGCGTTGCGTGGAGCTGAACCACTCAATCGCTTCGTCGTCACTGCCAGTGCGGCGTTGTAGTCCGAGAGCAGTTGCTCCCAGCTGGCAGATGCAGCTGCGGGCAACGCCCGGACCACGACCGCCAGACCCGTTCCATGCGTGTGCAAGGAAAGTGCGCCTGCTTCTCTCAGTCTCCTCTTAACGAGGTTCCTGGTCACGGCGTTCCCGACGGCTTTGGAGACAATGAAGCCGATTCGACTCGGCTCCCCGGCCCCGATAGAGGCCGTATATAACACTAAGTTCCGGCGTCCATTGCGGACGCCGGAACGTACAGTTGTTGAAAAGTCGGTAGACGTCCGCAGACGGTTAGGGGTGGCTAGCACCGTCGAACCCGCAAAAAGACCCTGACCGACAAGTCAGTTATTTACGCCGACAGTTCGACGCGGCCCTTGCCGCGACGGGCAGCCAGGATGGCGCGGCCGGCACGGGTGCGCATACGAAGGCGGAAGCCGTGCTTCTTGGCCCGACGGCGGTTATTCGGCTGAAAAGTCCGCTTGCTCACGTTAGTTACTCCAGTGGATCAAAGGTGCGCCCACCCGATCAAAAAAGGGGAAGAACTGGCCGACGCTAAGTTTTGTATGTGCCTGCCGCCGTTGCCTCCCGCACGGTGAACGTACGGAGTTACAACTGATCTCAAAAGCGGACACAAAGGACTTCACAACGTTAGGGCAAAAAGGCACCCACAGTCAAACCGGGAGCCTGCCGGAGGCCTATCCACAGCTGTGTCCAACCACCGTTCCCAACCTGTGGATGAAGTGGCTCACAGGCCACTTTCCAGAACCACACCGGTGTAATTATCCACAGGCAACTTCCCAGCTATCTTCTAGCGATTTCATCCCCTAGAGTGGCTCAGTAGCCCATTGTCCACCCGCTGTGTATAACTCTGTGGATTATTGCCCAGAACAGCGCCGCCGGAGTGACTTCGGCTGCCAGCAACGCCGGCAAGCAAGTATTTAGGAACTGATTGATGACAGTAGACGAAGCCAACCACGCCAACACTGTCGGAAGTTCCTGGCGCAGGGTGCTGAGCCTCATGGAACAGGACGACCGGGTTTCACCCCGTCAGCGCGGTTTCGTCATCCTCGCCCAGGCTCAGGGCCTCATCGGTTCAACTCTGCTGGTGGCCGTACCCAACGAACTCACCCGCGAAGTCCTCCAGACGCAGGTCAAGGACGCTTTGGATGATGCCCTCCGCAATGTCTTCTCGGACGACATCCGCTGCGCAATCGACGTTGATACCGATCTGGTGCCCGTCCACGCTGAGCCGGAACCCGTCGTCGAACTTTCTGCTGTTTCCGACTTCGCCGAGCCGAAGCCGCAGCCCACACCCCCGAGTACCTCGCATGAATTCGGGCGCCTGAACCCGAAGTACATTTTCGATACTTTCGTGATCGGTTCTTCCAACCGCTTTGCACACGCTGCGGCAGTGGCTGTGGCGGAAGCGCCGGCGAAGGCCTACAACCCGCTGTTCATCTACGGTGATTCGGGTCTCGGTAAGACCCACTTGCTCCACGCGATCGGTCACTATGCCCGCCGGCTCTACAGCGGGATCCGGGTCCGCTACGTGAACTCCGAAGAGTTCACCAACGACTTCATCAACTCCATCCGTGACGATGAAGGCACCAGCTTCAAAACCACGTACCGCAACGTGGACGTGCTCCTGATCGATGACATCCAGTTCCTGGCGGGCAAAGACCGGACCCAGGAAGAGTTCTTCCACACGTTCAACGCGCTGCACAACGCCAACAAGCAGGTTGTGATCACCTCGGACCAGCCGCCCAAGATGCTCGCCGGCTTCGAGGACCGCATGACATCCCGCTTCGAATGGGGCCTGCTGACGGACATCCAGCCGCCCGAACTCGAGACGCGCATCGCTATCCTCCGCAAGAAGGGTCTTAGCGAGGGTCTCTCGGCACCGGACGATGCCCTGGAGTACATCGCTTCGAAGATCTCCAGCAACATCCGTGAACTCGAAGGCGCTCTGATCCGCGTTACCGCCTTTGCGAGCCTCAACCGCCAGCCCGTGGACGTAGCCCTTGCCGAGATGGTCCTCAAGGACCTGATCACTGATGACGGCGCCCAGGAAATCACGGCAAAGCAGATCCTCGACCAGACTGCCGACTACTTCAAGCTCAGCATGGAAGAGCTTTGCAGCAAGTCCCGCACACGGACCTTGGTCACTGCGCGGCAAATAGCCATGTACTTGTGCCGCGAGCTGACGGACATGTCGCTGCCCAAGATCGGGCAGGAGCTCGGTGGACGCGATCACACCACAGTCATCCATGCGGACCGCAAGATCCGCGAGCTGATGGCAGAGCGTCGTGTGATTTACAACCAGGTCACCGAGCTGACCAACCGCATCAAACAGCAGCAGCGCGACTCCTGAACCCACATCGCACCCGCCACTACATACCTTATTAACAGGTGCATGTGGATAAGCCTGTGGATACTTAAGGGGACAAGCGTGCTTAATGGGCTTAAAACCCTTAAGCCGTCTGTGGATCGTTAAAAACGGCCCTGGGAGTTGTCCCCATCCACACCCTGTTTAAAACCCAGTTAACGCACAGTCCGTGAACAGGGCTTAACCGCGGAACTGCGCGGCGAGATGGGGTTATCCACAGTTTCCACAGCAGTTATTAACACTACGAATCCCAAAAAATTGAAATCCCTCAAATAACAATCTCGTTCTGCCACACTTCGAGCCCGGCCACCGGCCAGGCCGAGGCCAGCCTGCGGCTGTCCACATACGCAGGGTCCGTCCGAACGGGGATGGGTTAATCGCGGATCTTCCGGCTAAGCTGTCAGCAGCGCTCCCATCCTTGGGTCTGTTTGTAGTTCGCTGAGTGCGGACCATGCAGGTTCCGGTGCCGGACTGCGAAGACTTAGCGGACTCCAAGCAGGAATCCGCAGCTATTACATGGCAGCAGCAATGAAAGGCGGCACCCTTCCGTGAAGTTCAGAGTCGACCGCGACGTCCTGGCAGAAGCCGTTACGTGGACCGCGCGGTCGTTGTCTCCGCGGCCGCCCGTACCGGTGCTTTCCGGTCTCCTGCTCAAAGCCGAAGCAGGCACCGTTAGCCTCTCGAGCTTCGACTACGAGACCTCGGCTCGCTTGGAAATTCCCGCAGACATCGCCGTTGAGGGCACCATCCTGGTATCAGGACGCTTGTTGGCAGACATCTGCCGCAGCCTCCCCTCTGCGCCGGTCGAAGTCGAAACCGACGGAAGCAAAGTCACACTGAGCTGCCGCCGAAGCAGCTTCCACCTGGCCACCATGCCTGAATCCGAATACCCGGCACTCCCGGCTTTGCCGGCAATCAGCGGCACCTTGCCTGGTGATGCTTTTGCCCAGGCCGTTTCCCAGGTCATCATCGCGGCCAGCAAGGACGACACCTTGCCGATCCTCACTGGCGTTCGCATGGAGATCGAAGACGATCTCATCACGCTCCTCGCCACAGACCGTTACCGCCTTGCCATGCGCGAAGTTCCCTGGAAGCCCGTCACCCCTGGAATTTCCACCAGCGCTTTGGTGAAGTCCAAGACTCTGAACGAGGTTGCCAAGACCCTCGGTGGCAGCGGCGACATCAACCTGGCCCTGGCTGACGACGACAGCCGCCTCATCGGCTTTGAAAGTGGCGGGCGCACCACCACCTCACTTCTGGTGGACGGCGACTACCCCAAGATCCGCTCCCTTTTCCCGGATTCCACGCCCATTCATGCCACGGTTCAAACCCAGGAACTGGTGGAGGCTGTCCGCCGTGTATCGCTCGTTGCCGAACGCAACACTCCGGTGCGGCTTGCCTTCACCCAGGGTCTGCTGAACCTCGACGCCGGTACAGGCGAGGACGCGCAGGCTTCCGAAGAACTTGAGGCCCAGCTTTCCGGCGAAGACATCACCGTTGCCTTCAACCCGCATTACCTCGTTGAAGGCTTGAGCGTCATCGAAACCAAGTACGTTCGCTTCTCCTTCACCACCGCCCCCAAGCCGGCCATGATTACGGCCCAGGCTGAAGCGGACGGCGAAGACCAGGACGACTACCGCTACCTCGTGATGCCGGTCCGCCTTCCCAACTAATCGGCAAGCACCCACCCGCTTTCGCAGAAAAGAGTTTGCACTGTGCACATCGGACTGATCGGCCTTGGAAAAATGGGGTTCAACATGCGGGAACGCATGCGGAACGGCGGCATCGAGGTCACGGGTTTCGACCGCAATCCGGACGTCACCGATGTCGCGTCAGTGGATGAACTCATTGCCGCTCTGCCCACTCCGCGACTCGTGTGGGTCATGGTTCCGTCAGGCGCCATCACCGATTCTGTCGTGACGGAACTCGGCGACAAGCTCAGCCCCGGCGATCTGGTGATAGACGGCGGCAACTCACGCTTCACCGAAGATCAGAAGCACGCTGCTGCACTCGCGGAGAAGAGCATCCGCTTTGCCGATTGCGGAGTTTCCGGCGGTGTGTGGGGCTTGGAGAACGGTTACGGACTCATGGCTGGCGGGGCCGATGAAGACATCGAGCTTGCCATGCCGGTCTTCGATGCCTTGCGCCCTGAAGGCGAACGCGCGGACAGCTTCGTTCACGTTGGCGGAGTCGGCGCCGGCCACTACGCCAAGATGGTCCACAACGGCATCGAGTACGGCCTCATGCAGGCCTACGCGGAAGGCTACGAACTACTGGCAGCCAAGGACATCGTGAAGGACCTTCCGGGGACGTTCCGTGCGTGGCAAAAAGGAACCGTCGTCCGGTCCTGGCTCTTGGATCTTATGGTCAAAGCACTGGACGAAGATCCTGGTCTGGCCTCGATTGATGATTACGTTGAGGACTCAGGCGAAGGCCGCTGGACGGTGGAGGAAGCCATTGCCAACGCTGTACCGGCTCCGGCAATCACGGCTGCACTGTTCGCCCGTTTCTCTTCCCGTGAAGACAACTCTCCTGCCATGAAGATGGTTTCCGCCCTGCGCCATCAGTTTGGCGGGCACGCCACCCGTCCGGCCAACTAGGCCGCAGGAGTCCTGCAAACGGCGTGTACCTAGAACATCTTTCGCTGACGGATTTCCGCAGCTATGCACAGGTTGACCTGAAGCTCGGCCCCGGCGTGACTGTCCTGGTTGGTTCCAACGGAATCGGCAAGACAAATCTGATGGAAGCCATCGGGTACCTGGCCACGCTGAGTTCACATCGGGTGAGCACGGATGCGCCTTTGCTCCGCTTCGGCGCAGAGCGCGCCATGATCCGTGCCAGGCTGGTCCGCGGAGAGCAGTCAACGGTCATCGAGCTGGAGATCAATGCCGGACGCGCCAACCGGGGCCGCATCAACCGAAGCAACCCTGTCCGCGCCAGGGATATTTTGGGCATCTGCCAAACAGTATTGTTCGCGCCGGAGGACCTGGCGCTCGTCAAGGGTGACCCGTCGAACCGCAGGCGCTTCCTGGATGAGTTGTTGGTCAGCCTTGTTCCGCGCCATGCGGCCACTCGAAGTGACTACGATCGCGTCCTGAAGCAGCGGAACGCCCTCCTGAAATCGGCCCGTGCCGGCAAATTCACCGCCGGCCACGAAGCGACACTGGATGTTTGGGACCAGCACATGGCCCGGGCAGGTGCCGAACTCCTGCACGCCCGCCTTGAACTCGTGGAACGATTGCGTCCCCACTTGAACAACGCTTATGCGCAGCTCACCGACGGGTCCAAGGACGCCGGTGCCATCTACAGGTCAACCATCCAAGGCGTCCTGGACGACGACGGCGGCCCGGCCGATCACGGAACGGAACCTTCGCCGTCGGTTGATGACCTCCGGCTCTTGTCGGTAGACGAACTCACTGAACGCTACATCCAGGCTTTCGCAATGTCCCGGAAAAAGGAACTGGAGCGTGGGATTTCGCTGGTAGGTCCGCACAGGGATGAACTTGAACTTATCCTGGGCCAAGCCCCCGCCAAGGGCTATGCCTCCCACGGCGAAACGTGGTCCATGTGCTTATCCCTGCGGCTGGCTTCCTACTATGTGATGCTGGATGATGCCCGCACCGGTGGCACCGCGCCGATTCTCATCCTGGACGATGTTTTTGCCGAACTCGATGTCCAGCGGCGGCGTAAACTTGCTGCAATAGTTGCCGGTGCCGAGCAGGTACTGGTGACTGCCGCCGTCGACGCAGATATCCCTGAGGAGCTGGCCGGACGGCGCGTAACCGTTGTTCCGGGAGGCATCGATGGCGAAGGATAGCCGCGACGGACTTCAACCTGGACGCGATCCGGACGAGATTGATGCTGCCCAAGCGGCCCTGAACCGCATGCGCGAGGCCGCTGCAGCCCGGGGAGAAGTGCGGCAGAGAGCCCCACGGCCTGGTTCTGCCCCGAAACGCAAGGGCCTGCGCGATACAAGGGGTTTTGCCCAGTTCCACGGCAGCGGCAGGGATCCCTTGGGCCTGGGAAATGTGGTTGGCCGTCTGGTGGCTGAACGCGGCTGGACGTCTCCTGTGGCGGTTGGCTCTGTCATGGCGGAATGGGAGACCCTGGTTGGTGCGGATATTTCGGCCCACTGCACCCCGGAGAGTTTCACCGATACAACCCTGCATGTGCGATGCGATTCCACGGCATGGGCCACGCAACTGCGGTTGTTGAGCAGCAGTTTGCTGGAGATGTTCCGCAATGAGCTCGGCGAAGGGGTGGTCACCAGCATCCAGGTGTTGGGGCCCTCGGCTCCGAGTTGGCGAAAAGGCGGGCGAAGTGTCAATGGTCGGGGCCCCAGGGACACGTACGGCTAAACGGCGTGCAGGGCGATTGAACGCCCCTGAGCCGTATGGACCCCCATCGGGACCACCGCAGGGCCATTGCAGATAGGGCCAGTGGCCTCCCATGGGCATATTCAGCTCTCGGCTGCCCCCGTATTTGCAAGGATTCACGCGTATCCACGATAGAATTGGCGTAGATCACTGAGCGCCGGTGAAACGTCGTCCAGGTCCTGAATCCACTCTGGTGGCATCGGAGACCCCTTCGTCGGAGTAATCGGCGCAATCAGTCACGTGCCCGTTGGCGGCCGCGGTTCACTGCGGGCAGCACCGGGAACGGCCGACATCGAGTACAGAGGAGTCGAAAGCGCCTGTGGCTAACGACAATGCAGAGACCTTGGCAGTAGAGCCCGAAGAGGAGACTGTTCCCAAGCCTGACACGCCCACGGAGGCGCCCAGGGAGTACGGTGCCAGCGACATTACCGTGCTGGAGGGCCTCGAAGCCGTGCGCAAACGCCCCGGCATGTACATCGGTTCTACGGGTCCCCGAGGCCTGCACCACTTGGTCTATGAAGTGGTGGACAACTCTGTTGACGAGGCCCTTGCCGGCTATTGCAGCCACATCGAGGTCACCCTTCGCGCTGATGGCGGCGTCCGGGTTGTTGATGATGGCCGCGGCATCCCGGTGGACATTCACCCGACCGAAGGCAAGCCCACGGTTGAAGTTGTCATGACCATCCTGCACGCTGGTGGCAAGTTCGGCGGCGGCGGTTACGCAGTATCCGGTGGCCTGCACGGTGTGGGTATCTCCGTGGTCAACGCACTGTCGCGTCGCGTGGACACGGAAGTCCGCCGTCAGGGTCACGTTTGGCGCATGACCTTCGCCGACGGCGGCAAGCCCCAAGGCGAACTCGTTCAGGGTGAAGCCACGGACGTTACTGGAACGTCCCAGACGTTCTACCCGGATGGGACCATCTTTGAGTCCACCGAATTCGATTTCGAGACGCTCCGCGCGCGCTTCCAGCAGATGGCCTTCCTGAACAAGGGTCTGCGCATTACGTTGACCGATGAGCGTCCCGTTGCACGCGAGGGCGACGACGATCTTGATCTCGATGCTGTTGCAACCGAAGGCGAAGTCGCCGCAGAGCACCGCACGGTGGTTTACCAGTACCCGGATGGGCTGCTGGACTACGTTAAGCACCTTAACTCGAACAAGAAGGTGGAAATCGTCCACGAGGACGTCATCGCTTTCGAGACCGAAGACACTGAGCGGCACATCGCCGTCGAAGTTGCCATGCAGTGGACCACCGCTTATTCGGAAAGCGTCCACACCTATGCCAACACCATCAACACCCATGAGGGCGGAACGCACGAAGAAGGCTTCCGCGCCGCGATGACCTCGCTCATCAACCGCTATGCGCGTGAGAAGAGCATCATCAAGGAGAAGGAAGACAACCTGACCGGTGATGATATCCGTGAAGGTTTGACGGCGGTTATCTCAGTCAAGCTGTCCGAACCGCAGTTCGAGGGCCAGACCAAGACCAAGTTGGGCAACTCCGAGGTCAAGGGCTTCGTCCAGCGCGTGGTCACTGACCAGCTGGGTGACTGGCTGGAACGCAACCCCGGCCCCGCCCGCGACGTGATCCGTAAGGCCATTTCGGCTGCCCAGGCGCGCATGGCTGCACGGAAGGCCCGCGACAATGCCCGCCGTAAGAGCCCGTTGGAATCGTTCGGCATGCCCGGCAAGCTCTCCGACTGCTCCTCAAAGGATCCCTCGCGCTGCGAGGTCTACCTGGTGGAGGGTGACTCTGCAGGCGGTTCGGCCAAGCGCGGCCGCAATCCCGAGACCCAGGCCATCCTGCCCCTGCGCGGCAAGATCCTCAATGTTGAGCGTGCCCGCTTGGACAAGGCCCTCGGTAACGCGGAAGTCCAGTCCATGATTACGGCTTTTGGAACGGGCATCGGCGAAGATTTTGATATCTCAAAGCTCCGCTATCACAAGATCGTTTTGATGGCCGATGCTGACGTTGATGGCCAGCACATCACCACGTTGCTCATGACGCTCCTGTTCCGGTACATGCGCCCCCTCATCGAGAACGGCTATGTTTACCTCGCCCAGCCGCCGCTGTACAGGATTAAGTGGTCCAACGCTGCCCACGATTACGTATACAGCGACCGTGAACGCGATGAAACCATCCGCAAGGGTGCCGCCATGAACAAGAGACTTCCCAAGGACAACGGCATCCAGCGCTACAAGGGTCTTGGCGAGATGGACTACACCGAGTTGTGGGACACCACCATGGACCCGGACCGCCGCACGCTGTTGCAGGTCACCATGGACGACGCACTGGCCGCCGATCAGACATTCTCAGTCCTGATGGGCGAGGACGTTGAATCACGCCGTAACTTTATCCAGCAGAACGCCAAGGACGTCAGGTTCCTCGATATCTAGGGGCTCATAAGGCCACCGAATATTCCAGAACTGACATATACCTGAAACGGAAAACTTAGATTATGAGTGACGAAACTCCCGAAGTCCCGGCGGAATCCAACGCCGAGGACGTCATCCTTGAGGGCGATGTGCTGACTGACCGCGTGGAGCAGGTGGACCTGCAGACGGAAATGCAGCGGTCCTACCTCGATTACGCGATGGCCGTCATCGTCGGCCGTGCCCTTCCGGACGTCCGTGACGGTCTTAAGCCCGTACACCGCCGCGTCCTGTACGCGATGTTCGACGGCGGATACCGCCCCGACCGCTCGTTCAACAAGTGCGCACGCGTGGTGGGCGACGTCATGGGTACGTACCACCCGCACGGTGACATGGCGATCTACGACGCCTTGGTCCGGCTGATCCAGGACTGGACCATGCGCTACCCGTTGGCACTGGGCCAGGGCAACTTTGGTTCGCCCGGTAACGACGGCGCTGCCGCACCGCGTTACACCGAAACCAAGATGGCCCAGCTGGCCATGGAAATGGTCCGCGACATCGACGAGGAAACCGTCGATTTCCAAGACAACTACGACGGCAAGAACCAGGAACCCACCATCCTGCCGGCGCGTTTTCCCAACCTGCTGGTCAACGGATCCTCGGGTATCGCCGTCGGCATGGCGACGAACATTCCGCCCCACAACCTCCGCGAGGTTGCTGAGGGTGTCCAGTGGGCGCTCGACAACCCCACGGCGACACGCGAAGAACTCCTCGAAGCACTCTTGTTGCGCATCAAGGGACCTGACTTCCCCACGGGCGCCACCATCCTGGGCCACAAGGGCATCGAAGACGCCTACCGTACCGGCCGCGGCTCCATCACCATGCGCGCTGTGGTCAATGTGGAGGAACTTCAGGGCCGTACCTGCCTTGTGGTGACCGAGCTGCCCTACCAGGCAAACCCGGACAACCTGGCCATCAAGATTGCTGAGTTGGTCAAGGACGGCAAGATCTCCGGCATTGCGGATCTCCGCGATGAAACCTCCGGCCGTACCGGCCAGCGCCTGGTGATCGTGCTCAAGCGCGACGCCGTGGCCAAGGTGGTCCTGAACAACCTTTACAAGCACACGCAGTTGCAGGACAACTTCTCGGCGAACATGCTGGCGATTGTCGACGGCGTCCCGCGCACCCTGAGCTTGGATGCCTTCATCCGGCACTGGGTTGCGCACCAGATGGACGTCATCGCACGCCGTACCCGCTACCGCCTGCGCAAAGCCGAGGAAGAAGCGCACATTCTCCGTGCACTCCTGAAGGCCTTGGACATGCTGGACGAGGTCATTGCCCTCATCCGTGCTTCCAACACCACGGAAGCAGCCCGCGAAGGGCTCATGGAGCTCTTGGAAATCGATGAACTCCAGGCCCGCGCCATCCTGGATATGCAGCTCCGCCGCTTGGCTGCCCTGGAACGCCAGAAGATCCAGGACCGGCACGCGGAACTCGAAGCGATGATCGAGGAATACAACGCGATCCTTGCTTCGGAGGAACGCCAGCGCCAGATTATCAGCGAAGAACTCGCGGAGATCGTAGCCAAGCACGGCGATGACCGGCGCACGCATATCCTGATGGGCTTCGATGGCGACATGTCCATGGAGGACCTGATCCCCGAAGAGGAAATGGTTGTCACCATTACCCGCGGCGGCTACGTCAAGCGGACTCGAAGCGACAACTACCGCTCGCAGCAGCGAGGTGGCAAGGGCATCAAGGGTGCTCAACTGCGCGGCGACGACGTCGTGGAGCACTTCTTCGTGACCACCACCCACCACTGGCTGCTGTTCTTCACCAACCTGGGCCGGGTTTACCGCGCCAAGGCTTACGAACTGGCCGAAGCCGGACGTGATGCCAAGGGCCAGCACGTTGCCAACTTGCTGGCCTTCCAGCCGGATGAGCACATCGCACAGGTCCTGGACCTGCGGGACTACCAGCAGGCCCCGTATCTGGTGCTCGCCACCAAGAACGGCCTGGTCAAGAAGACGCGGCTGGAGGATTACGACACCAACCGCACGGCCGGTGTTATCGCCATCAACCTGCGTGACGAAGATGAGCTCGTCTCGGCCCAGCTTGTCAGCGAGACCGATGACCTGCTTCTGGTGTCCCGCAAGGGCCAATCAATCCGATTCACAGCGACCGATGACGCACTGCGTCCCATGGGCCGCGCTACATCCGGTGTGACGGGTATGAAGTTCCGTGAAGATGACGAACTCCTGGCCGCTGACGTGGTCCAGGATGGCTCGTTCGTCTTCGTGGTAACCGAAGGCGGTTACGCCAAGCGGACCGCTGTGGACGAATATCGCCTGCAGGGACGTGGTGGCCTGGGCATCAAGGTGGCCAAGCTCGCCGAAGACCGTGGGGACCTTGTCGGCGCCCTGATCGTGCAGGAAGAGGACGAAGTTCTGGTGGTCATGGAGGGCGGCAAGGTTGTCCGCTCGGCCGTGACAGGCGTCCCCGCCAAGGGGCGCGACACCATGGGCGTCATCTTCGCCAAGCCGGATAAGAATGACCGCATTATCGAGGTTGCGCGCAACAGCGAACGCGGTTTGGAAGGCGAAGAGTCCGAGGACGGACTCGACGATGACGTAACGTTGGCTGCAAACGACGGCGTCCCCGAGGCGACCGCAACGGCCGAAACGGAAAACGACGCAGACCCGGAAATCGAAACGGGCGCGGAGCTGAACGAAGACAACACCGGAGGTAACGAGTGAGTAATTCCGACTCATATCCCAAGCCGAGCACAGGTGTCCCCGGCGGACTCCGGCAGCCCTCGGGCAGCGCACAGCCAGGAACGCCTGCGCGGCCCCAGCAGCGTCCCGGAACCGGGTCCACCGGTTCCGGCGCAGCTGGAGCGCGGCCCGCAAGCGGAACTAATTCCGCCCAGCGGCCGGCAGGAGCTCCAGGACAGCGTCCGGCCCAGGCAGGTCAGCGACCCGCCGGCGCTCCGGGACAGCGCCCGGCCCAGCCCGGACAGCGCCCAGCGGGTGCCACGGCCCAGCGTCCAGCCCAGGGTGCCCCGGGCTTGGTAAAGCCGGCTCCCAAGGCCAAGGTTCGCCGTGCACGCCTCCTGGTCAGCAAGGTTGACCCGTGGTCCGTACTGAAGATGGCGTTCCTGCTGTCTGTAGCTCTGGGCATTGTCACGGTAGTCGCCGCGATCGTGCTCTGGACTGTGCTGGATCTCACGGGCATCTTCAACCAGGTGGATAGCTTGCTGGGAACCCTCGCGGGTTCCGAGGGCAGCGGATTCGAACTGAAGAAGATTGCTTCCCTGGGCCAGGTGGCGTCTTTCGCCACCATCATTGCGGTGGTGAACGTGGTCCTGTTGACCGCGCTCTCCATGCTTTCGGCAGTCCTGTATAACATTTCTGCAACGTTGGTTGGTGGCGTGGGCGTCACCCTGACGGACGACTAGTGAAAAACCGCGGAAATACGCCGAAATTGGCGGAAAACCTCCGCGAAAATGCCTCGATTTGAGATCGGGCCGGGATGTGCTGTACAGTCATATCTCGGCCCGATGAGGCATCGGGGCGTATAGCTCAGGCGGTTAGAGCGCTTCGCTGATAACGAAGAGGTCCCAGGTTCAAGTCCTGGTACGCCCACGGAACCTACAAGGTTCAGGTAACACTGAATCGGAATGAGGTGCTTGTGAAGAAGTTGCTGGTAGTTGTAGCAGCGGCGATCGCAGGTGTCCTGGTCTATAAAAAGGCCCAGGAATCCGAAGCCCGGAAGGATGTCTGGAGCAAGTCAACCGACACGGTCGACTAGCTGCGGAGTACGGTTGGAACTGGTAAATACCGGTCCTGACATGGGGTATGATTGACGGGTTGCTTCTTATGGGGGCATGGCGCAATTGGTAGCGCACCTGCTTTGCAAGCAGGGGGTTCGGGGTTCGAGTCCCCGTGCCTCCACCATAAGAAAAGTCCCGGTCAGAAATGACCGGGACTTTTGCTTTTAACCCTATTCCCTGCAAACACCGTGGTCAGAAGCCCTTTCCCACGACGGAGCGGCTCATTCTTCACGTCGAAACGTACTGAGCAGCCAGGTTTTAGGTGGCGATATGGTCAATGAAGGAAGTGGTGCGTGTCGGGTTCAGCGCCCGCTATGAGCCACGAGCTGGCGTTCCCAGTCGATTGACAGGTCGTGAACCGAGGTCCCGAGGCGAGCGACGTATGCCGCCCAGTTTCCCTGACTCCTGAGATCGCATCGCGATGGGAACGGCAGGCGCACGAGCCAGAGCGGATAACGGCGGCTTCTCAGTCTTTCCAGCTCAAGCTGCTTCGGCTGACCGCCGACCCGCGTCGGATACAAAATGACCGCCAGATCGGAAACCGGCCCTCCGAGAGTCGCCAGGTGGCTATAGGCGAACAGTTGGTAGCCGTCTGATGAAGTCGGCGCGGTCCCGGTGCCGAGCTTGTACTTTGCGTCCGCGACCACCACGCGCCGACCGGAGCGAAGCATGAAGTCCGGGAAGGATGTGGTTGCAGGCTCCGGAGGCTCGATGCCTTCGGGCGCCCGCGCCACCCAGGGAGCCGGCACGCTTACGCCTTCGCCGGGCTGGGCGTCCCGGCTAACCGCGATGGTCACGAAGGCGCTCTGCAGTGCCAGCTCCATGCACTGCTCCCAGAACTTCTCAGTCGAGACGTGAATCAGGAGGGCATCCGTGCTGCTGGCTCCGGAATCGGGCTCGACGGCCCAGTCGCGGAGGACCGGCATTGCGGCGTCGATCGCAGGCTTCCAGATCTGGTCAAGCGGTCCCAGCCAGAGGTGCTCGGCGGTCAAAAGTGCTTGCTCCCGGTCGATCAGGGTGACGCCCGAGAGGTAGCGGAGCAGATGCACGGCGCGAGTCTGCAGTCGTGGCCGCAGTGATGCGATCTTGCGCGGCAGGCGGTCATTCCCGACCACGCGGAGCGCCGAGGCCACGACCCGCAGGAGCGGGGTGTCCGTCGTAAGCTCATCGAACGTTGATTCGACCCGAGGGGTGCCCGTCGCGAGCGAGTACAGGAGGCTGTCGTCGCGCAGCCGTCCGCGGGGCATCTCGAGCGTCTCCGTCCGCTCTGAGTAGCGAGGGCGGACACGGAAGATAAGGTTTTCCACGACCGAAAGCAACCGTTCCTGCGTGAGGAGCCGCAGGAGGGAGGGCGCGAACGCGCCCTCGAAGGTCAGCGGGCTGCTCGTCAGGCTGCCCCGCTCGGCGAGCAACATCAGGTCGAGGAGCTCGCGGAATGGATCGCCGGCGATGGCAGGAGCGGTCTGTGGATCGTCTGGCGGAGCCCCGAGGGCCAGCAAGTCGGCCTGCTGGCCCGAGACGTCCATGAGGCCGATCGTGATCGCCCCGATCGAGGCGGACGAGGTGCTCAGGACGGCCAACTCCGTCTCGTGCATCACGACATGCGTGGTCGAGCCCGGCACATGGTCGTAGTCGCGGACGACCTTTGCCTTGGCGGACCACGGCTTCGGCAGTACCGTCACCGTCACCCTGCCGCCGGCCCCGTCGGGGAGGACAACGAAACCGGAGCGGGTCCCGCGGGGGCTCGCCTTGATCCAGAGCCGAGGGTCGCTATTGGTCACCATCGTCGGCGTCCTCGGCGTCGGGCTCGTCCGACGTCTCCGGCGCGACGAACTCGGAAGCGGCCCCGACCGGAATGTCGACGACAGTTAGACCGCGCGTGAGGCCGTAGCCCTCCTCGGTGATCGCCAGCGAAAGGCTGGCCAGGAACCGGTCGAAGGACTCCCAGCGGTCCGCGACGTCGTTGGCGTTAGCGGCCTCGAGCCAGGCATTCCTGGTCTCCTTTGCGAGGAGATCGGTTGCGCCGACCTGGGTCGCAGTGTCGATGAGCTGAGGCAGGATCGCGTATCGCCAAATCATCCATTCGGCGTCTTCGTCGACGGTTGGCCCTGGCGTCTGCGAGGCCGCCAAGGTTGCTATGTCGATCTCCCCATAGGCTCGGCCGCCCGAGCCAGGTGTCCGGGCGTGCCATCCCGCAGCGCCAGAACTCACGGATTGGAGAGCCGCAAGAACGCTCGCTGTCCGGTCGAGCAGGATCAGCTCGAACGTGTCATCGTCGCGGCGCAGCCACACATGGATGTGCTGCTCCATGCCGTCGTCCGGGACGGCAGAAAGGATCCCCTCGTCCAGCGCTGTTCGGCCTTGGTACTTCAGGCGCACATTGCTGCCACCCTTGTTGTACTCGATCGTGTTGCCGACGAAGAGCTTCCCGGCGACGGCGATGTCGAACGAGTCCTGACTGCCGGGGCCGGAACGCACTGTCGCCGGGGTGCCGCCCGAAGCCATCGGGTAGAAGCTCTCCACCAGGCCGCGGCGTGAAGGTGTCTGGTCGGGCAGGTCAAGCTGGTTGTGGTTGAACCCCCACATCTTGCTGACTTCGAGCCATAGTCCTCCGACCACGTTCGGCTGTGATGCAGCTTCTCGGACCACAGCAAGCGGGTCATTGGCGTCAGCGACCGAGCCTTCGGTGGCCGCCACGCCGAAGAGGTAGCTGTGGCCGAGCATTGCGTTCGGACCGAGGCATCGTCGGAGGGCCTCGTTGAGATTGGTCAGCTGGTCTATGGAGCGTTCGACCCGCTCGACCGCATCTGAGCCGTCCGTCTCTGCGATGCGCTGCCGCAGCGCCTCGCCGACCAGTGGTTCCACTCTGATAAACCCGAACCGGCGGCGCAGGGCCGAGTCCAGGGGCGCGATCGAGCGGTCGGAGGTGTTCATCGTGCCGAGCAGGTAGACGTTGCTCGGCACCGAGAAGAGTTTCCCTGAGTAAGGCAGCGTGACTTCCATGCCGCCGATCCAATTCGACCCATCCCATGTAGTCCGCTTACTAGACTCCATCGTGAGCAGCAGGTCGCCGAAAACCTTGGGGACATTAGCGCGGTTGAGCTCGTCGATCAGGATCAGATAGTCGGAGGCATGATCAGCGGACGCGTTCGCGATCACTTCCCGCAGGAAGCCGTCCTTTCGGACGAAGGAGCTCTTCGCGTCGTCGTAGCGTAGCCCCTCGACGAACTCCTCGTATGTGGTGCTCGGGTGAAGCGTGATCGCGTAGTTCCCGCGGCCGTTGCCCACCAGTTTCCGGCCGGTCTCGTTTTCCCAGGCTGCTACCACCGCGCTGACGACATGGCTCTTTCCGGTCCCCGGCGGTCCCTCCAGGACAGCGTTCTTGAAGCGCCGCAGCACACGGACCGTCTCGAGCGCCAGTTCCATCAGCCCCACCTATCTGTCGCAGCAACCCTATTTGCAAAAACGTCCGATCCGGCGGCACGCGAGGACCACTTGCCGCGCGAGCGGTGACTCAGCGCCTGTTCGGCGAGAGCCTGCAGTCTCTGTGGACGGAGCTCGTCCCACTGCCCGGGAGCCAGAGCACCAGCCACTACCTCATCGATGGCGAGCTGCAGGTCTCCTGAGTGCTCCATCATTGCATCACGCCCCAGCCGGGAAAGCTTCGCGACGTCTTCGGCCGAGAGAACGGGGAGGGCCATCCGCCTCAGGTCCGTCGCCTCGATCTTGAGTGCGCCGCCGCCAAGCACCGTGCACGTAGCTTCGAGGTTGGCCCAGACCCAGCTGGAGTTCAGCAGAGCGAGCAGCGCCTCGGCGGGCATGGCGTCGGGCTCGGTAGGCCAGAAGCCCGAGAAGTTGGCGTCGATAACGGTTCTGGACGGATTAAGATACGTCCTCGGGCGTCCGCCGCAAACGCGACCAAGGAGCAGCGCCGGCCTGTGGCGGACGGTGAGCTCCGGCAGCTGGTACCAGAACCTGACCGGGCGACCGGTGCGGTCCATCTTGCTGTTCGTGGCAACGGCCGCGAGGTCGGGAAACAGTTTGGTCGGGTCCTTCGCGGACAGGGGAGTGCTCGCGACTTGTGAGATCCACCTTCCGACGGCTGCCGGGAGGACCTGCACTTCTCCCGATCCCATTCGCTTTAGGTCCGCAGCGGTGACCCAGCCGCGGAGGTTCACGACGCGGGACTGGAGCAGGGAGGCGTCGACGGCGAGATGATCACCGAGATCGCTCTGGCGACGGACTGCAGGAAGCAGGCACTCGGGCGGGATCGGCAGCGATTCCACGCCCCAGCGGGGAGCCGGACACACGACGCCGTCGACCACGCTGACGTAGAAGAAGTCGTTCGCGCCGCTCCTGAGGCCCTGTCCGGCCCGCCAGCCGTACGACGCGAGCGTCCGTGTGGCGAGGGCGGCAGGACCCGTTCCGATCGCCACTGTTACCCGCGCCGGGACATGGACCGTCTGCCCTGATGACGCCACGGAGAGGTCATGCTCGACGTGTGCGGTGAGTCCGGTGGTGACCGTGGTCGAACTGCTCGCCGTCACGGCGCGCAGGGCCGTCGCGACGGCCGCCTCGGAAGCCAGGGATCCTCTCAGGGATCCCTCGGTGTCGAGATCGCGAGTGGCTCGCGCCCTCACGACCGAGTGACCGGCGGTCCGAGCCGCGACGGGCCGTCTCCTGGCCACTACGAGCTGGGTGCGCACCTGGGCGTCCTCGAACCACGTCGCGTCGCCGTCCTCGACGATCGCCTCGACGTCGAACGCTCCGTCAAGGAGTTCTCGCACGGCGTGCGCGTAGTTGCGGCTCAACCATGCCTGCGGGGCGACAACGGCTAGCATGCCGCCCTCTCGTACCATCGCGGCGCTCAGGATCCAGGCGGGAACGGCGACGTCGGACGTGCCGGGGTAGCTCCTGGCGGCGCGTGTCCACAGTCCGCGAGCAGCGTCGGGGAGGTCCGGCCGGTTGGTGATCGCTCGCAGTAGTCCCGCTCGCACGGATTCGGCCGACGGTACGCTGATGCCGTCGACGTTGCCCTTCGACTGGTATCGGATATACGGCGGGTTGGTGATCACAAGGTCGAACTGCTCAGAGGGCAGCTCAGTGGAAAACGCGTCGCCCACGACCAACTCAGTGCAGCGCACGCCCTCGAGCGCTGCGCGGGCCTGTGCCACTGCCAGCGGGTCTAGGTCTAGCCCGAAGACCCTGTCGGGTCGTGCACCGACCGAGAGACAGGACCGAAGGAGGTCCGCAGAGCCGACCATCGGGTCGATGATGGTCTTCGCGGACTCGGCACCGGCCAACGCCGCCAGCAGTCGGCCAACGCGCTGATCGGTGAAGTACTGCCCTAACTGCTTCTTCCTGACGGTGTTCAGAACGGTCTCAACGCTCAATCGAGCCCCCGTATCTGGTACACGGCTCGGGCATCCATCGTGATGGGGACTCCGCTCATCAACGCCATTCCGATGAGCTCCGAGTAGCGGTGTTGCTGCTGGCGGGCCGTGACCGGCAGGCTGCGTTCGACCATGGCCAGGTCGCTCATCGTCGGGACGTTCTGCCGCACCGCGGCCACTCGCGGGCGTCTTTTCACGCGGAGCAGCGGGTCGCCGCTGACGGCCAGGTGTCCGTTCACCTGCTTGAAGCTGGCCTGCGTCTTGTCGAGGATGCTCGCCGCTGTGACCGCCAGGCCGGCGTCAGCAAGGCTCGCGGTGAGCGCCTGCCAGACGGTGGCCTGGGACGAGTGGAACACGAGTGTCGCGTCGGCGTCCGGCTTCATGACGCGTGCGACCTCCAAGAACACCGACGTCAGCAGTGCCTGGTACTCGCCTACGCCCTTGCCTTGGGAGGGAGAGATGATCGCTTCTTCCTCGGTTTTGGTGGTCTGACCCAGCCACAGCTCGTTGACCTGGTTGATCTCCGAGTAGGGGATGTAGCCGCCGAATGGCGGATCGGTGAACACGTAGTCGACCGACTCGTTCGGCAGGTGCAGGTCGGCGCTGCTCCCTGTGACGATGGTCGCGTCGCCTGAGAGGCCGTGCAGCAACTCGAAAGCGGCCGCGAACGTCTTGATCTTACGCCTGATGCCCGTGAAGACGTTCTTCTCCACCGGCAGTCCGCTGACGTACATGACGCCGGACTGGGCACCGGTGACAACGAAGTCCTTGGAGTTCTTCTTAAGCACGACGCGGGTCATGAGTGTCGAATGGGCGGCGTTGTAGGAAAGTACGAGCAGCTTCAGCGCCTCGCGGAGTTCTTCCGGCTCGCGCTCGATCAGCTGCCACAGCGTAGCCAGCGCACGGAAATTGCGGGCGGTGTAGAGGTGATGGAGGTGCGTCATGCCCTGGTGGTAGCCGTTGCGATGGAGGTCACCCCAGTGCAGCGGGACGATCGGTGCGCCCAATGGCAGGCCGCGGGCAAGAGCGTCGTCCTCGACCCTGCCGTCTTCATCGGTCGCTCGCCTGCTCCAGTTGCCGGTCGACGAGGTGCCGTATACCTTCCACGGCATCCGGCGGCGACGCCGGTTCGTCTCGCCGGTCCAGGGGTCGACCACGTCTTCCAGCACGCGCGGCCAGTCGTCGGGCGAGCCTGTATGGCCGCAGACGCAGCTGAAAGTGTCGTCGAACCGCAGGGGCTCGTAGCGGACACGTGTATCCGCATAGGTGGTTTCTGCTCCGCAGCGGGGGCACTGCACGATGTCGCTCCAGATGATCTGGCGTACTGTCCCGTCCCGGCCGTCGGGCCCCGCGGCGTCGTAGAGTGTCGGCTCGAGCGCCGAGGCAGCGTCCACCAGGCGCGCTGCGGCGGCCTTGAACGCCTCCGGTTCGGGGGCGGCGGTCATGACCCGCGAGAGTAGCGTGCCGATCTCCGAGAGTTCGTAGACGGTGGCGTTCCGCGCACCCCAGCGCGGTTCCAGGCCGCGTTCGCCGGCCATCGACACCATGCGGTCGGTCGGTCGCTCGCAGAGCAGTGCGGCAATACCGGTGGTTCCCGAGCCGCCGAAGACGTCCAGGACGTGGTCGCCGGGCTCAGTATGGCATGCGATGAACAGCGCGACGCTTTCCGCCGAGATTTTGGTGGGATACGAGAACGCGTTGTAGAGAGCGCCGGTGCGGCTTGCGGGCAGCGGCGACGCATAGAGGGCCTGAAGCTCATCCGTGCTCATGATGCCTCATTCTCGTCCTGGTCCGTCCGGGAACGCCCGGTCGGACGAATGCGTATCTCGCTGTGGTCCTCGCTGAGGGCGAACTGGAGTTCGCTTCCCACGTCGAGGTTCAGGGCACGCAGAAGCTCGACAGGTATACACACCTGCCGCACCTTTGTCAGGGCACGAGGGCCGTACCAAACCACCTGCTCTGGAACCACAAGCTCAAGCTAACACAGTTATTAGATTTCTTAGAATTTATAGAGATATTAGAGCTAATAGATTGTCGAACTTCGCCATGGTGCCGAGAGCCAGGGCAGGCGCTCTGAGCTTCGGCGCCGAACGGTGGCGAGGATGATTCGGGCTTGGGTGGGTGCTCGGCTCTGCTCCGACACTAAGAGCAGCCACCGACACTGAAAGAACGGGTTGGATCGACCTTGGAGGTTGGTGGTCGCGTACATTCGTTCCAGGGCGATCCGTTGGATCGCCCGCGATTTGGTTCAGACGACGAACTGCAATACAAAGCAAGAGGAAGAAGCGACCCGCCGATGACGCTGACGCTCGAACCGATCCTGCACAGTGCAGGCATCGATCCCACGGCGGCCCTGGCGATTCGCCACGCCTACGTGCGAGAGCACGAGGACACCGGACTGCCGGGCATCCATTCCGACTCCACCGACGCGGAGATCCTGGCGTACACGAGCGAGCAGTCCGCGAAGCCGCACATTTTTCCGGTTTCTCCGCCCGGGATCTGGGTCGTTTTCATACGGGAAGGGGGCAACCGCGCCCGGCTCTGGTCGGTCCTTGAGAACCGCGGGGAGACGTCGAACGACGGAGCTTTGCGCACCTTCGACCTAGTTGAGTCGGAGCATATGGCCGAGCTCAGGAATCGGCTCGTGATCGGCTGGAGGTCGCCGCGCACCTGGCGACTCAACGGCCCCACGGCCGCCGGCTACCCGGTCATGGAGATCGCCGACGCGCAGCCGGTGCCGTTCCCGGGCTTCGACGGGCTCGTGCTGGATCACGCGCAGCTCCAGGCTGTGATGCGCGAGCATCGTTACGCCTCATGGCGCACTGCGCTGACGTCCGTTATAGGCGTCAATTTGATCACTGATACCAGGGACGGACGCCAGTACGTCGGCAAGGCCGAAGGAGATGAGAGCATCCGACAGCGCTGGAGCGCGTACGCGACCAACGGTCACGGCAGTAACGTTGAGTTGCGCACCCTCGACCCGACGACCTTCCGCTTCTCGCTGCTGCGGGTGTTCGACCCCGCGACGCCCACCCGACAGATCGACGCAGCGGAGAGCCACTACAAGCATGCCTTCGACACGCGAACGCACGGCCTTAACCGGAACTGACTTCCGAATGCGGAGGATGGTGCCGCCGGAGCTAGCAAGTTGGTTTTCGTCGGAAGCCGCCCAGTCGCCGGATGCCGCGCACAGGCTTGACGAAATCCGGCAGCGGACAAGGTGAATCGCGTCGTTCGTCTGGGCTCCGCCTTGTCCGGGCCCTTGGTCGTCTAGCCTTATCAATGCCGTCCTTGTCTGGCCGGGAGAGGCCCCCTTCCGCATCGAGTCTCAAGGTCAAGGGCCACAAATTCTGCAGCCGTCAGTCGGACCGGGCCGTGTCGCTACGCTCTCGTAACGCCACCTCAAGCGCGGCGGCATAAGACATGTCCGGGAACTCCCGCCACGTGTAGCGTTGCCAGCGGGACGGATGCCTGGGAGCACCGCCCACCCACCAAGAAGGAAGTGAGAGAGCCGCGATACGTCCCTCTAGCCAGTCCACCTGCCCGCGGAAGTGCAACCTGGCTGGCCCAGTCGGGGGATTAGTGCCGTAGGCAAGCAGGACTGCGGAAGCCGACGACAGTCCTGCCTCTAAATCTCCGCGAGCAGCAAGCCACCCCGCTGGCTCAACGCCTAGTACCGACACGTCACCGGAGCGATAAGACGAGCCTCCAAACAAATTTACGAGCCGAGCTTCCTCAAATCCGAGGATGTCCCGTGCCTGCTCCACTCTATTCAGAGTCCGCTTGCCACTTGTCTGCGAGGGAGGATTGCTCCCAATTACCAAGAGCAGTCGAGCGGGCTTCATCCTCTTACCTTAGAGCCATCATTTCGGCCGGAGACTATTTCCTAGCCCGCGAGCGACGTTGAGTTGATTAGTCCACTTGGAGACCGTGACTGCGGACCAGCCGACTTGGGACATCCGGGGAATGTTCCCGATTACCGGACCCAATTCAGGACGCCAGATTGTGTCTCAGCGCATGCGCTCGGCGAGTTGGTCGAAGAACTCGGCGACCATTTTGTCTGCACAGTCCCTCATCAACTCGGCCCCGCCAAACCGCTAGATCTCGTAGCCGGCGAGCCTCAGCCGTCGGTCCTCGGAGACCAGCTCGCTGTAGAGGGCTGGGCTCGCGGTATCGCCGTTCGCATAGTGCTGCTTCCCGTCGACTTCGAGAACCACGCGATGCCTGCTGGAGAACAGGATAAGGAAATCCATCCGCTGCCGCGCCAACGGGCTGCCGCTCTGGCCAGCAGATCGGCGAGCCGACTGGGTTGGTCATTGTTCGTGGCATTTCTTTCGCTGGCATCATCAGCTGCGGCGGTGTGGTTGGCATACCTCGCTCTTGTCGCTACGAGCGCCGCATCCAGCGGAGCTAATCAGAAGGTTCGCGTTGAGAACTTGACGCTGGGAGCAAGCAACCCGAAATGAAGGTTCCCGCCTGGATCTGACGGGAAGCCCTGCCGCCTCTGTGGTCGTGGGGCCGCCAGTTCTCGGGCCCCTGGTGGGCTATTCTCGGCGAGATGTCAGCGGCTACCTCTCTACGCAGTTCGCGGCGTAGGTCCCATCCCTTTTGGAAGTGACGAATGTCCCGGTAAGGGATCCTTAGCGTGCTTCCGAACAGCTTCGAACATCGACACCTGCCATCACGCAGACTTGAACCGCGAGGCTACCGCCTCACGCATAGCCGCGACATCGCTATCGCCGGCTGTCTGCTCCATAAGCACTTTGGCCAGCCGTTTCGGCCAGAGCATATGAACGCCACGCGTCGAGAACGCGCCCCCGATCAGCGGCCAGTCGGCCTCGAGATAGCACAGCGCCCCGGTGACCGGAACATCCCCGACGAGGTCGCGCACGATGTCAACCTGCCGCCGGTTGCAGCGTAGGAAGATGCTGGAGCGGCGGGTACCTATCGTGTTCACGGTCATCGTTCTGCCGGTGCTGGGAATGGGACTGGCCCACAACTACCTGGTGGACCGGCCCAGGGTCGTTGCGGAACACCCAAAGTCGAACAGCAAGCACAAGGCCCACGCACGGACTCAGCCAGCAGGGGCTTGTTGAAGAGCCCGCTCAAGGAACGCCTTCAGCTCACTGTCTCCCAGCACAGGAGTGACCACCCCGAGCTCCAACGTTGGCTGGGATTTCGCGCCAGCGGCGACCAAGGAGCTCTGGACGTTCCTGCGAGCCACCATGGCAGCCTGGGTATCGCCCTTCCTGGCAGCCTCCAGCATGCCCAAGGCCTCCTCAACGCCACGTCCATACTCGGCGGCCGCCGCAACCCAGGCGCTGGCGTCCTTTGCGAAACCAGGCTGGGCCATGCCGGGAAGGAGATCGGGCAGGCGCTGAAGCAGCTCAGCGCGTGCCTTCAATGCTCCTGAACCAGGCTTCCCGGCGTCGTAATCCGCCCAGAACTGGTCAACATCGCGGCGCAGACCGGGAGCGGACGGCGTGAGCTCGTCGTCCTGCCAATCCTGGTTCAGGTCAGCGAACGCCTTCACAGCGGCTTGGGTGTCGGGATCCGGACCGGCAACGAGGGACAAGGCGGCGTTCATGGACTTGGCGGGGTCGTAGGCCGGCCCGTTCCAGGAGAGATCGGCGTAGTTGAAAATGGCTGGCAGGGAAAGATACGGCTGGATCATGGGGTTGGTAACAATGCCACGGATGGATTCATGAAGATCCGCGTCCCTGCCGATCACCGGTGCCAGGAACAGGTGGTCCTGCGAGAAGTCGTTGACCGGGTAGTTATCCCAGATGATGATGTCGCGCGGTGATCCGGGGCTCCCATAGCTCTGCCGTGCCGTGTCCGCTGAGTCCTGGCTAATTCGATGGGACACTACGTCCTCGCCGGTCCACTGCACCACGATTCCGGGATTCAGCGCACGGCCAAGCTCCTTTTTGTACGGGGTGCTCCCGGAGCCGTTGTAGAAGGTGGGGACGGTTTCCAAAGGCAGGACACCAGCCTTGCCGGCGATGAACCTTTCATTGACGTCATTGAGGAAGGACGCCTGTGCCTTTGCCAGGTTGACCTGGCCCGAACCGAACTCCCGGAGGTCGTCAGCGCATTGGACCTTGGTGGCGATATCGTCCAAGGGGATCACGAAGGACCGAACCCCCAGCGAATACAAGGATTCAAGCTTGGCCACGGCGTCGTCCAGATCAGATGTGCGTGAATAGCAAATGTCGATCCCCGGTGACAGGGCGTAGCTGAACCGGACGTGGTTGGCCGCTGCAGCATCAATGAGCTCCCGCAGTTCCCCAAGCTCCTGATTCGAGTAGAGGTCCCGCCACTTGTCCCTGAGCAGGGGGTCGTCCTTGGGCGAATAGATGTAGGTATTCATCTTTTGCCGGCCGGCGAACTCGATCACGTCCAAACGGGCCTGATGGGACCATGGCGTTCCGTAAAAGCCCTCGATGACGCCGCGGGTTTCCATCAGTGGCCAGTCGCTGATCCGCGCTGCAACTACAGATCCGTCCTTGAGCAGCTGACGCAGTGTCTGCACTGCGTGGAAAACGCCGTCGTTGTCCCCACCGGCGAGCACCGCAGTCGGGATCCCGTCAGGCCGCCCGGTAGCCAGGGCGTATCCTTCCGGCCGTCCCAGTGCCTCGCGGATTTCAGCATCGCTGTCCAACTGCAATGACTTGAGGGCCGAAGCCGCAGCTGCCCCTGTTCCCAAGTAGACGGCAGAAGCTCCCTCGCGTGGGTTGGACAATTCTGCGACGATCTCGGTGGTCCCTCCAGCACCCGCCACCAAGTCCTGAACAGCGGCAATCGAGGACTGATCCGTTCCTGAGGGGGCCACAACGTAAACGTGGCCCAGCAAAGGGACCGGACCCCCGGATCCGGCGCGGGCATGCTGCGGAACCGGGAAGATGCTGGGAATTCCGCCCGCATCTCCCTCCCGCCCGCCGGGACGCTCACGTGAAACAACAAACCAGCCGGTAACCACCAGGGCAGCCGCGAGTGCCCCCGCTGCGAGCGACAGCAGGACATACCGCCGCCGTTTGGCGCCAGCGCCGATGGGTGCTGTGTTCAATCGGGTAACCCCTTGGGTATGTCGTCGCCGGCTCACTGGAATATTGAGTCAAGACAATCACACTGTCCGCCCATCAGATAGGGGCGGAAGCACTCCCCCGCCACACTAGGGTTGATCCGTGAACCTTCTCATTGCTGCCCTTGGGGTCTTGGGTGTTGCCTCTTCCGGACCGCTCATTGCAGGCACTCTCGGAGCCACCTCGGTGACGGCGTTGGCCATAGCTTTTTGGCGCAACGCGATCGGTGCGGTGGTGATGGCCGCGCCTGTGGTCATCCGGGAGCCCCGTGCCTTCGGTAGGATCACCCGCCGTGAGTTTGGTTGGTCTGCTGTGGCCGCCGTTGCCCTCGCCTTCCACTTCGCGTGCTTCATTACCGCGCTGCAACTGACGTCGGTGGCCGCCGCGACCGCCTTGGTGTGCCTCCAGTCGGCGTGGATTGCGGTGTTCCAGTTGTTCAGGGGTACGCGACACCGTTGGCCGGTGCTGCTGGGCTTGGGGATTGCTTTCGGTGGCGTTGTAGCCATCACGGGGTTCGACATGGGCTCATCCCCAGAAGCCCTCCTGGGAGACCTTCTGGCACTGGCTGGCGGAGCCCTGGCGGGTCTGTACACCCTCGCCGGCGGCAAAGCCCGGCAGTCAATGGGTACGGGAACGTATACCACGCTCTGCTACGGCATGTGCGCCGCGATCGTGGCCGTGCTGGCTTTGTTCAACGCCCAGCCCCTCACAGGGTTCGACGCCGGAGGCTGGCTGGGGATTATCGCCATCACCATCTGTGCGCAGCTGGTTGGGCACACGGCGTTCAACCATCTGCTGGCAACCATGAGTCCCCTGCTGGTGTCCATGATCATCCTGCTGGAGATTCCAGGAGCAGCGATTTTGGCAGCCATCTTCCTGAATGAAACTTTGCCGGCCGGAACATATGCGGGCCTGGCACTGATTCTGGTTGGACTTGCCGTGGTGGTTGCCGGGCAGCGGCGTGGCCGGCCCGAAGCAGACCGGCGCGAAGCCGAGCTGGGTACGGACTGACGTTCCGGCGTCGGGCGCTAAACGCCGCCCCGGCGGACGCCTTGCGCGGAGTTGGCAGCGTGGATGGCGCGCAGCAGCTTGGCCGGGAAGTAGACCGAGAAGAACACCACCATGGGTGCTTTCAGGGCCATCTTCTTGACGTTGTGTGCCTTGTAGGTCCGGTCAAATCGCTGGACGTAGTAGCGGTAGTCCCGGGGTGAGTCCTCGAGTCGACGGGCGGACATCCCGGACACCATCTGCGGCAGGTACTGCACTTTGAGGTCGTGCTCGAAGAGATGCAGCGAAAGATCTATATCCTCATGCATCTCATCTTTGGGGTCCAAGCAGGCTTCGTCGCGAATGGTTTCCCATGCAGTGCGGCGCAGAGCCATGTTGGAACCGAAAAGGAAGTGGTACTGGTGCTTGGCCAGGCGCAGCATGAGTTGGCGCATCTTGTCGTCCGCCTTGAGCCCGAAACGGCGCATGGGCATGTCGTAGTAGACCACGGGACCGGTGGCTGCGGAAACCGAAGGGTCCATGAATGCTTTTTGTACCTGTTCCACCCAATCTGGTTCCAGGACGGAGTCAGCGTCGATCCGGCCAACCACGTCCCCGGTGGCGCTGTTCAACCCGTGGTTACGGGTGGGGATGAGGCCTTGGGCGGCTTCCTGCCGCAAGAGAATGATGGGGCTCTCCGGGTATTCCTGCTGCATCTGGCGCACAATCCTGGCCGTGCGGTCCGTGGACAGATTGTCCACCACAATGATCTCGTCGGCAGGTACGGACTGGTAGATGGCCGCGATGAGGCACTGGCGAATGACGCTTTCCTCGTTATACGCCGGGATGACGATGGAAACGCCCGGAGGAACCGGAGCATCCTGGAGGGCACCCGCAGAGGGTCTATCGGCTGACATCACTCCAAATCTAACACCCGGACCCGGAGACCGATGGAGGCTTTGGTTACAAGCCGGCAAACACTGAAGGGACCCCGGCATCGGCCGGGATCCCTTCAAATGCTTGAACTGCTGGTGCTAGCTGTGGGCACCCTTGGCGTCGGTATCCGTGCCTTCGGTGTCCTTGTGCAGGCTGGCAGCGATGTTCTTGACGGCAGTTTTGGCGTCGGTTGCCACCTTTGCGGTGGTCTCCTCAGCGCTCTTCGCAGCGTCCTCGGCTACCTGCGCGGCCTCAGCAGCTGCCTCATCCGGCGTGACATCCGTGGCAGGGGTTGCGGCCGCAGCTGCAGAGGCAGCGGCGTCGGCCGGAGCCGGCGAGGATGCCGGAACCGGTGCGGGCGTCGGTGTCACCGGAGCAGGTGTCTTCCACGGATCCTCAACCGGCTTGGAAGCCTTCCAGGCAGCAACACCGGCAGCGGCCGCGGCGGCGATGACCGTAACGATCAGCCAGCCGCGCTTCTTGGGCTTGGGTTCTTTGCCCAGCTTGGTGGAGACAGCCTTGCTGGCTTCGCCGGCAACCGCCTTGATCTGCTTGCTGGTGGCCTCCGCCTTCTCCTGCACGCTGTGGACAACGCCGGAGTCAACCAGCTTCTGCGCGACGGCGTCTACCTGGGCCGGGGCGTTCTCCAAGGCGTGGTGAACGGCCACCGAAGCCTGGCCCAACTGCTCGGACAGCTTGGGCAGGTATTCGTCCACCACTTTGTCCCGCGCGTGTCCAAGGGCAGGAGTGGCTTTATTGAGCGTCTCCTGGATCCTGGGAGTTGCGTCCTCTACTGCGTCATGGATCTTCGGCGCGAGGTGCGCCAGTCCATCCTGAATCCGCGGTGTGACAACTGCAACGCCATCGGCGAGGTTGTGCGCAGCGGACTTCAGCCCCTCTTGGATCTTGGGGGAAGCGGTGTCAATGCCGTGCTGGATACGCGGAACAGCCCAGTTAACAGCTGCTTCCACGCGTGGTGCAGCCCAGTCGCGGGCGTTATCCACACCAACCGCAACGGATTGTTCAAGGTCGCGGGCAATACGGTCTGATTTCTTCACAACTACCTCCCGATACACATGCTCGTTTGTTGCTAGCCTACGTCGCCAAGTGAACACGGGCTATTCATCTCCTGGATTAGGCCCGGATTTCACCGAGCGCGGAACAGGCTTTACAGCCACTAAGGCGTTGACCCTGCATGGAAGAATGGGGCCATGACCATCGCAACCGCAAAAGCAACGATCCACACGACCCTCGGCGACATCAAGGTTGACCTCTTCGGCAACCACGCGCCCAAGACGGTCGCCAACTTCATTGGCTTGGCCACTGGCGAAAAGTCCTGGAATCACCCTGAAACGGGCGAAGACAAGACCGGGACGCCCCTTTACGACGGCACCATCTTCCACCGCATCATCAAGGACTTCATGATCCAGGGCGGCGATCCCCTGGGCCGCGGCGTTGGTGGCCCCGGCTACCAGTTCGACGACGAAATCCACCCGGAACTGACGTTCAACGCTCCCTACAAGCTGGCTATGGCCAACGCCGGTATCCAGATGGGCAAGGGAACCAACGGGTCACAGTTCTTCATCACCACGGTGAACACCGACTGGCTGTTCGGCAAGCACAGCATCTTCGGTGAGGTCACCGATGAGGAATCCCGCAAGGTTGTTGACGCTATTGAGGCAGTCCGCACTGGCATGGGCGACCGTCCCGTCGAGGACGTCGTCATCAACAGCATCGACATCGAACAGCTCTAATCACCTACTGAAACTGAGCTCATGAGTTACGGAATTCCGTCGGCAGAGCCGTCCGCTGAAGTTCCGGTGTGCCCCAGGCACCCGGACCGGCCCTCCTATGTGAGGTGCCAGCGCTGTGGGCGCCCTGCGTGCCCGGAGTGCCAGCGGGCGGCCGCCGTCGGGTTCCAATGCGTTGACTGCATCAACGAACAAAAACGTACGACGCCGGTATACCGCTCTCCCTACGGCGGCGCCCTGGCTGTCGGCCGGCCTTTGGTGACGTTCACGATCATCGGGCTGTGCGTCCTGGTGTACATCCTTCAGTGGATTGTGCCTGGGGATGAAGTGTTCGAGAATTTTGCGTTCGCCAACATCTTTGCCGTCAGTGAGCCATGGCGCATGGTCACTGCGGCCTTCCTGCATTCACAGGGATTCCTGCTTCACATCGTTCTCAACATGTACACGCTATGGATCTTCGGACAAGCCCTGGAGCCTTTGCTCGGGCGTATCCGATTCCTTGCCGTGTATCTGCTTTCCGCAATCGGCGGCTCTGTAGGGTTCCTCGCCCTCACCCCCACGCTGCCCCCTGTTGGCGTCGTAGGAGCTTCCGGCGCCATCTTCGGGTTGTTTGGCGCCATGTTGGTGGTTCAACGCCACCGGGGCGGCGACACCAAACAACTGTGGGTCCTCATCGCGATCAATGGTGCGATCGGCTTCTTCGTCCCCAGCATTGCCTGGCAGGCTCACTTGGGCGGCTTGATCACCGGTGGCCTTGCTGCTGCCGCGATTGCTTACGCTCCCAAGGGCAAGAACCAGGCCCTTCTCCAAGCCGGTGGACTGGTCCTGGTGGCAGGTCTGCTGGCAGTGGTTACCTGGTTCCGCGTCACAACTGGCTAGCAGCAGCACCGACTCATCCTGTGACGGGCTGCCGCAGGATGGTCTTGAGCTTGTCAGGGGCCGCCCGGCGAGGGTCCCCGAGATAGATCTCATGGTGCCTGCCGGTCATTGTCAGTGACTGCGACGGGATGAACGCATTGTGCATCTCCTCGAGTACCGGTCCCTCGTTGTCATAGGGGCCAATGTGGAGTGTCTGCACGCTCAGCCCTTCCTCCAGCGGCTCCAAACGGAGTGCCTCCAAGGCCGGCGCCTCCCCCTTCCTGGCGACCAGCTCCCGTGCCGCCTCAAAATGCTCCGGCGTGATCCAGTCAGGGACCATGCTCATCAGGGTCCAGTCCCAGCGTGACTTGTCCCGGGCGCTGGTGAACGACTCCATGTCATCGGACCACCACAACGCTTCCAGCGGCATGACGCCGTAATCCTTCCCGAGGTCGGCCTTGCTGAAGAACTTCAGCTTGTAAGCCACGGGGTACAGCGTGGTCAACGCATCCTTGTAGGCCTGGGCAGTGTTGGGGTCCCCGTGACCATCGATCATCAGAAACTGCAGCGTGGGAACGGTCACCACGGCGAATTCGCCGCGCTTGGCACTGTACGTCGGAATCAGCTTCTTGAAGTCGCTCTTCATGGCACCAAGGTACGCCCTTCGTTCAAGAAGGTTCCAACGGGATGCCTAAGGGGTTATCCACAGCTGTTATCCACACTGTGCGTAACTTACACGGGTGTAGTTAGAGGTTCTTCCCGGCGTTGGACCTGCCAGAGCGGTAGATATCCCCCGAAAGGCATGAATTTCTCCACAACTGTGGATAACTTTGTCCCCGCGGGGGTCGAATATGTGGACAAGTAGGCCTCTTGGCCACATTCTGTGGATAACCCTGTTAATTACCGTCAGCTTCGAGGTCTATCAACAGCCTTATCAACAGTGTTAATAACTACAAGCGTGTAGTTCACAGGGTGGCTATGGTCGCTCAGGCCCAGCAACGCAGGGATCCCAGGATTGAAACCCACAAGTTTTCCCCACTTGTGGATAACTTGTGGGCAGGGGGTTGTTGTTAAGTGGGTAACTGCCGACAGGGGCGTTGACGCCGCCCGTGAACAACGCATCGCTCAATGGGTGCGGTGCAGTCATTGTGATCGCCCCAAGAGAGACTCTTGGCAAATCTGGCAATGCCGGCATGTTGAACATTCGATGAAGCTTGGCGCACTATCCACAGCTCCGTACACAGTGGGTATAAGTCATGGCCTGGCGCTTTCCCGTCCATAATCAGCGACAGCGCAGGGATGTGGAGTGCCAATACGTGGATGTCCACAGAGTTTATCCACGCCTGTGGATAAAGTTCCCCACTTCTGTGGACAAGAAATGCGACCCGGCTGGTGAGGAAACCAATCAGGGAGTGGTGCCTCCGGTGTGCATCCAGACACCGGACGTTCCACGGCGATGGCTGTCCACCAAGTGGGTATCGATGATTCCAATCGCTTCCATCAGGGCATACATGGTGGTGGGCCCAACGAAGGCGAAACCCTTCTTACGGAGTGCCTTGGACAGCGCGATTGATTCCGGGGACGTTGTGGGGATGTCTGCAAAAGTGCGGGGCTCCGGGGTGCTGTCCGGCTGGAAGGACCACACGAAGTCCACCAGGCCACCCTCCTCACGGAGCGCGATGGTGGCCTTGGCGTTGGTAATAGCGGCCTGGATTTTCAGGCGGTTGCGGACGATCCCGGAATCCTGCATGAGACGTTCGACGTCCGCTTCGGTGAACGCGGCAACGCTTTCGGGGTGGAAGTCCAGGAATGCTTTACGGAATGCTTCCCGTTTCCTGAGGATGGTGGCCCAGGAAAGGCCGGCCTGGAAGGCTTCAAGGCTGATGCGTTCATACATACCCTGCTCGTCGCGGACGGGCATGCCCCACTCGTGGTCGTAGTAGGCCTGCATGAGGGCGTCCGAGGCAGCCCACAGGGGCCGGGCCAGGCCGTCGTCACCGATGATGATGCCGTTATCCGGATTCATGAACGCTCCTCTGCAGCCGAGCTATCAGGGCACCGGCGTTTTTTTGTGCTTCCCGGGATATTCTGCCCGGTGCCAGTGACATTAAGGTCCGGGCCGGTGCGTCACGACAGTCCAGTGACCCGCATGGTGATGTTGATCCGACCATGTGACAGGCCACAATCCGCAGGAGCCGTTCCAGGGAGGACCTTGGGGATGCCGTGATAGGCGAATCGGGACGGACCACCAAATACGAAAAGATCGCCGGAACGAAGTTCAACGTCTGTGTAAGGCTTTGTCCGGGTCTTGGTGTTGCCGAACCGGAAGACACAGGACTCGCCGATGCTGAGGGATACCACAGGTGCCCTGGAGCGCTCGTCCTTGTCCTGGTGCATACCCATGGCCGCGCCGTCGTCGTAGAAATTCACCAAGGCAGCGTCTGGAGTGTACTCAGCGGCTGATGCGGTCAGGGACTCATCATCCGCTATGCCGGACGCATAGGCTGCCGCAACCGCCTTGCGTCCCAGACGGACCATCCAATCAGGGAAGTCCAGCACGGGCCGGCCGTTGACATCGGTAGCTTCCCGCGAGTATCGGTATGGCTGCCAGTGCCAGCCGAGGCATACGGTTCGAACCGACATTTGGTGCCCACCAGGAAGAGTGGCAGCCCTGAGAGGAACGGGGCCGTGTGTCCACTCCCCAAAGCGGTTCGCGATCCACCGCTGCTGCTCCAGCGTCAGCCAGCCAGGGACATGAACCGCCCCTGGAGCAATCAGGCGGGGACCGGCGTCGTGGTTTTCCGGCTGTACCAGCTCCAACGGAAAGAGGGCGTCGTCATTCACGCCGCTGCCTCGAGGGTCAACAGCGCGCGTTTTGCATCTGCTCCGCCAAGGTAGCCGCCGAAGCTGCCGTCCGACTTCACTACGCGGTGGCAGGGCACGATCACGGGCAGGGGGTTGGTTGCACAGGCGGTCCCTACGGCGCGGACCGCATTGGGACTGCCGGCCGCCACGGCGACTTCCGCGTAGCTTTCCGTGCGGCCGTACGCGATGCGGGGCAAGTGCTGCAGGACGTTCAGGCGGAAGCCGCGGGACAGGCGGAAATCAAGGATGAGATCAAATTCCCTCCTGGCGCCGGCAAAGTACTCATCGAGCTGCCGTGCAGCATCATCCAAACGTGCCGGGGCCTGAAGGATTCTGGGGCTGACGGTGTTGGCCAGAAGCTGCAGGACGTCCCCGTGGTTCTCCAGTTCGAAGGCAACGCGGACGATTCCCCGGTCCGTGGCGGCGAGGAGGAGCTTCCCTAGCGGGGAGTCCACTATCCGGTACGCGATGTCCAATGTGTGGACGAGTTGTGCGTCGCGGGCCAGCCGGGCATGAAGTCCGGCGAGGGCGGTTTCGAGACCGGCATCGAGGGGCTCCAGGAGCGATGCGACCTCTGAATGATCGGGGCTTGCTTCAAGGGTCATCGGAGTTCTCCTTTCGAAAATGAGTGCGCCAGCGCAGGAGGATCAGCAAGGGCATTGCGAAGTGATTTCACGCCGTCGGCGCCGGCACGCCGGGCGGCATCCGGCGTGCCTCCCAGCAGGTCGGCGACATCCTTGTAAGGCAGACCGGCCAGGTAGTGATAAGCCACCGCCTGGCGCTGCTTCGGTGGAAGGCCCGCGACGGCGTCCAGCAGTTCCGCGTGTCCGCCACCGGGAATGCCAAGGCCTGAAGGGCGCTCGGGCGGCGAGTCCACTGGCAAGGCACGTCGGCTCCCGGCACGCAAATGGTCAATGCACTTGTGGTGTGCAATGGTGACCAGCCATGCCTGCACGTTCGCGCCCGGCGGCAGATCCGGATATGCCTGGAGGGCCGCCAGGAAGGTATCGGACCAGGCATCCTCGGCATCGTGTGTGCCCAGGACGGCGCGGCATACCCGGAGAACCGTGGCGCCCTGTTCCTGGACTACGGCCTCAAACGGTCTCTTGCTGACTGCCTGCTCCGGCTCCATCAGAACAGCTTGCCTTCCCGAACGGTGGCGGGTTCTTCCAGCTCCAGGAGGAAACGCTTGTTGTGGAGACCACCCGCGTACCCGGTCAGCTGTCCCTTGCGGCCCACCACACGGTGGCACGGGATGATGATGCTGATGGGATTTCTTCCTACGGCTGATCCCACGGCCTGGGCGAGATGGGGGTCGCCCAGCTCGGCGGCCAACTCACCGTAGCTGACAGTTTCGCCAAAAGGAATGTCTTGGAGTCGGGACCAGACCTTCTCCTGGAATGCGTTCCCACGGGCCTCGAAAGGGACATCGAATACGGTGCGGTGGCCACTCAGGTACTCCCCAAGTTCAACCCGGGTCACAACAAAGACCGGATCCTCGGGTTCCGCGGGGACTCCGAAGTAGTCCGGCGGAGGCATATGCCAGTGACCTTCGTAGAAGATACCCGTCAAAAATTCCCCGCGGGCAGTCAGCGTCAACTGCCCCAACGGGGAATCCATGGTGGTGTGCCGGATGTTCATATCTTGTAGACGTTCACGGGCACGGAAATGTGAGGTGCGGTTTCCCTAGGAGCGCCAGCGGGTGGTCATGAGGAAGCCGACGATTGCGATGCCAAAGCCTGCAACGATGTTCCAGGAAGCCCAGTCCCGGACAGGAAACTGGCCCTCAGTGATGTAGAAGGTGATGATCCAGATGAGCCCCAGAATCATCAGTCCGAACATGACGGCCTTGTACCACACCGGGTTGGGCTTGTACTGCTGCGTTGCGGAAGTCTGCTGGGCCTGACGGGCAGGCCGCTTGCGGGGCTTGGACTCGGGCACGGATCCTCCTTGGCTGTACGTTAATACCCGTTTCGGCCGGCCTTGATATCCTGCAGGAAGGAAAATTCCAGCGGTTAACGGCCACGCGGCGTTCCGGGTTGGTTCTAGCTGTCAAGTCTAGCCGCAACTCGGGGTCCGCCCGCCCGCGTCCGTGCCCGATACAAGGAGACCCTGTGGCGCACCAGCAGACGACGACGGGTTCTTCCGTGTCGTCCGCCCGCCGCGGTCAGGAGCGGGGTCCCCGCAGGCCGCTCCGCGCATCGGATGTCATCCGCAAGATCAGCCAGATCCTGGGCGAACTCCTCATTACTGCGGGAATTGTCCTGCTTTTGTTTGTGGGCTGGGAACTGTGGTGGACCAACGTGGAGGCCGACGCCAAACAGACGGAAGCCGTCCAAAGCTTCGCGCAGGACTTCACTGGGCCCATGACGCCAGCAGCGCCGGACGCCGCCGTGGATTATGGGCCGCCGGTTGTAGGGACCGCTCCGGGATACGGCGAAATGATTGGGATCATGTACGTCCCCCGCTTCGGAGCCGACTACACCCGTCCCATCATCGAGGGCACTGATGCAGGGGTCCTGGACACTCTTGGCTTGGGTCACTATGGGACTACCAGCATGCCCGGCGCAGTGGGCAACTTCGCTGTGGCCGGCCACAGGCAAACCCACGGTGCTGTGCTGGACAATATCCACACATTGGTTCCCGGAGACAAGATCTACGTTCAAACGGCTGATGGCTACTACACCTACGTCTTCCGGAACAACCAAATCGTCCTGCCGGACCGGACGGATGTTCTGATGCCCGTTCCCACGCAAGCTGGAGTCACACCGAAGGAAAGTATCCTCACCATGACCAGTTGCAACCCACGATTCGGGTCGCAGGAACGCATCATCGCCTACTCCACGCTGGATGGCTGGCAGCCTGCGTCAGCCGGACCGCCGTCGGAAATCGCTGCCCAAGTAGCCCAAGCCCAGGGAAAGGGGTAAAGGATGTACGCCTGGATCTTCCGCAATTTACCCGGGCCGCTGTGGGTGCGGATCCTGACATGCTTGGTATTGGTGGCAGCAGCACTGGTACTGATGGTCCAGTTCCTCTTCCCCTGGTTTTCCCAGTTCACCACTTTGACTGACTCAACGATTGGTTTAGTGCAGCAGCCATGAGCACAACAAAAATTCTTGTAGTAGATAACTACGACAGCTTCGTCTACACCCTGGTGGGATACCTCCAGGAACTCGGCGCCGAAACTACGGTGGTCCGCAACGACGACGTGACACTCGCCGAGGCTACCGAACTCGCAGCTACCCGCGACGGCGTCCTGGTCTCGCCCGGTCCCGGGACCCCGGCCGAGGCCGGCGTGTGCATCGAGCTCATCAAATGGTGCGGCGACAACAACAAGCCAATGTTCGGCGTATGCCTGGGACACCAGGCCCTCGCCGAGGCCTACGGCGGCGTGGTGACCCATGCTCCTGAGCTCATGCACGGCAAGACCTCAGCGGTCCAGCATGAAGGCAAGAGTGTTTTCGCGGGCCTTCCTTCGCCGGTTACTGCCACGCGCTACCACTCCCTCGCAGCGGTCCGCGACTCCATTCCGGACGTTCTTGAGATCACCGCGGAAACAACCAATGGCGTGGTGATGGGCCTGCAGCACAAGACCGCGCCACTGTGCGGTGTCCAGTTCCACCCGGAATCCGTACTCACCGAGGGTGGCTACCAGATGCTCGGCAACTGGTTGGAGTCCCTGGGCATGACCGGGGCCGCCGAACGCGCATCCAAGCTGAGCCCGCTGATCAAGCAGTAGGCAGGGAGGTGGGCGGCATCCGCCGGCCTCCGCGGGCTGCTCCGTCGTCGCTTTGACGCACGCTTCCGGTGGCCAGCCCGCGGCCGACAGTCCGGACGTTACTTCTTGGTCTCAGTGGGCTTCGGCGTTGGCTTGTCGGTGTTTGTGGGTGTCGGCGTGGGCGTTGGTGTCGGGGTGACAGGGGCTTTGGCCACCGTCACGGTGACCGTCTTGCCCTGATCCACCTCAGTGTTGAAGGTTTCGCTCTGGGCCGTGACGGTGCCAGGCGCCACCTCGGAATTCTCTTGCTCCACCACTGCCATTACCAACCCATTGGTCTTGAGGGTGGCTTCTGCTTCAGTCTGGGGCAGCCCAATCAGCTGCGGCATAAGGACCTTGCCCGAGGAAACCTGCAGTTCCACTTTGGAGGAGGCTGCGATTGGCCCGCCGGGGGCAGGCGCGGTGTTAATGACCACGCCCACTGGAACAGTGGCGCTGTGAGTCCTGACCGTGGAAACGTCGCCGGTGATACCAAGCTTTCGCAGGGCGTCACGAGCGTCTGGTTCAGTGCGGCCCACGATGTTCGCCGGGATGGTGACGGAGCTGGGGCCGCTGGAAATCTTGAGGATAACCTCGGCGTCCTGGTCCAGCAGGGAACCGGCCGTCGGAGCTGTGCCAATGGTCATGTCCTTGGCTACCGAATCGCTGGCCTCGCGCACGGTCTTTGGCACCAGCTTGGCCGAGTACAGTTCCTGGATTGCCTGGGACTCGGACATGTTGGCCACCACGGGCACAGGAATCTTCGCTGGGGGCGGTGGTTGCAGGTTCATGAGGCTGTACAGCCAGAACCCACCGCCGGCCAGCACGATCAGCGTGAAGATCACCAAGGTTGCTATCCACGTACGACGGCGGGTCTTCTGACCTGCTGTCCGCTCGCGTTCCGTTGGGAGGCCCAAGGGAAGCGCGTCATCCTGCGGATGGTCGACGGGTTGGTCCTTGAATTGATCGACATCAAGAAAGCCCACGGCGGTGGTGCTCAGGAGCTGGGTGGCGGGGTCCTCCTCCACGAGGTCGTTCGGATCGGTGGGAGCTTCGCTGGACGGAAGAGCCGGCACGGGAATTCCGTTACTTGCCGCGCGCAGTGCGCGTCGGAAGGACGCTGCATCCTGGAAACGGTCTGTGCGGCTCTTCTGGAGGGCCTTGGCCAGGACCGAATCCAACGCTTCGGAAACATCGGGGTTGTGGGCACTTGGCATGTCCGGGATCTCGCGGACGTGCTGGTACGCCACTGAAACCGGGCTATCGCCAACAAAAGGCGGCCGGCTGGTCAGCAGTTCGTAGAGGAGGCAACCAGCAGAGTAGAGATCGCTGCGAGCATCCACGGTCTCACCACGTGCCTGCTCCGGTGAAAGGTATTGCGCTGTGCCCACGACGGCCTGTGTCTGGGTCATGGTGGCTGCGGAGTCGGCCATGGCACGCGCGATGCCGAAGTCCATGACTTTGACGTCTCCGGTGTCAGCGCACACCATCACGTTGGCCGGTTTGATGTCGCGGTGGACGATGCCCGCGCGGTGGCTGTACTCCAGTGCGGACAGGACGCCCAGTGTGAAGCCGATGGAGCTCTCCACGTCCAGCTCATTCGCCTTGATCATGTCCCGCAAGGTGCGGCCGGCCACGTACTCCATGACGATGTACGGGACGCGGACGTCCTCGCCGGGACCACCGGGTACGGAGTATTCGCCCGTATCGAAGATGGCCACGATGGACGGGTGGTTCAATGCCGCCACGGCCTGGGCTTCACGTTTGAACCGGGCCTGGAACTGGGGATCGCGGGCGAGGTCCGCCCGAAGGACCTTGACCGCGATGGTCCGTCCCAGCAAAGTATCCGTTCCGCGGTAGACGTCCGCCATGCCGCCGCGACCGATCAGCTCACCGAGTTCGTAGCGGGCGTTGAGGATGCGCTGTGAAGACACAGGTGTGCTCTCCTCTCGATGCGCGGGACCTTGGCGTGGCGTAGACATAACGGATCAGCTAGTTGCTCGGGCTGCCGCTGGGGCTGGCACTCGAAGAACCGGGGTTGGTGGGCACAACGGACTTGGACAGGAAGTACGTCACGGTGGAGCCGGCGGGGACTTCGGCCCCCGCAGCGGGCGAGGACCGCACGAAGGTTCCGGGCTGCTGGCCGACGGCACCGTTCACGGGATCACCGGCTACCCAACGGAGCCCGGCGCCTTCTATGGCGGCCCGAACCTGCGACTCGTTCGCTCCGACGCCAATGGTCGGAACGGCTACTGATTCAGGTCCCTTTGAGTACTGAACCGTAATGGTCTGTCCAGGATCGACTGGCCCGGTCGGGTTGAGGCTGATCACGGTCCCGGGAACAGCGGCGTTAAAGACTTCCTGACCGTCCACACCCAATCCCAGGGCACGCAGCTCGGCGCTCACCGATTCAAACGGCTGACCCAAGTACTGCTCGGGGATGACGTTGACCTTCTGCGGGGTGGACTGCGTGGGCGTGGGAGACGGCGACTCCGAGGTTTGGCTGGGTGTGGGAGTAGCCGAAGTGGACGTTGGGCTGGCCGTCCGGCTGGCGCTGGCCGACGTGGACTGGCTCGGGCTGGGGCTCGGCGAGAAGAATCCGGACTGGGAAATCAGGAAACCAACCAGTGCGAACAGGACCAGCAGGATCAGGGCCACCAAGGGCCAGGTCCAGGGGCTGCGCTTCCTGCGTTCGGGCTCGCGGTCGTCGAAGTTGTCGTCGTCGCTGTAAGCCACTTCTTCGTCGTCGTTGAGCTGGCGCTCTGCCTCCAACGCGTTGGCGCGCGACAAGGGGTTGTCGGAAGAAGCCGCGGCGGCCCCCACAGCAGCTCCGGCTGCGGCGGCACCGAGCACCGGAAGTGCGGAGGTCGCCGTCGACGACTGCTCTTTTCCGTAAGGCGAGGTGACGACGCCGGTGGGTGCTGTCGCGGTGTCGACGGGCGCCGTGATGGGCCCCGTGGTGGATTCGAACAGCAACATTCCGGGTACGGCGGCGTGGGCCGTGGCGATGTCGCCGTTGCGGATGGCGTCAGCGGCCTCGGCCAGCTTGATGGCGTTGGCGGGACGGTTCTTGGGATCCTTGGCGAGCATGGACATCAGGAGGGCGCGCACGGGCGTGGGCAGGGTTTCCGGCAGGGGCGGCGGCGCGTCGTTGACCTGTGCCAAGGCGATGGCAATCTGCGATTCGCCCGAGAAGGGACGGTGGCCGGTGAGGCACTCATAGCCAATGACGCCCAGGGAGTAGATGTCCGAAGAGCCGGTGGCGGTCTGGCCGGTTGCCTGCTCAGGAGCCAAGTACTGGGCAGTGCCCATGACCTGGCCAGTCTGGGTCAACGGGACCTGGTCTGCCAAGCGCGCGATGCCAAAGTCAGTGACCTTGACGCGGTTGTCCGGGGTGATCAACAGGTTACCCGGCTTGATGTCCCGGTGAACCAGGCCCTGAGCGTGTGCCACGGCCAGGGCGCGGGCGGTCTGCGCAATGATCGAGAGCGTCATGTCCGGGGACAGTACCTGCTCTTTTTCGAGGATTCCGCTCAAGGGGTGGCCAGGCACGAGCTCCATGACCAGGTACGCCGAGCCGGCTTCCTCGCCGTAATCGAAGACGTTGGCGATGCCCACGTGGTTGAGGAGGGCGGTGTGCCGTGCCTCCGCCCGGAAGCGCTGCAGGAAGCCGGGGTCCCCCGTGTATTCCTCCTTGAGCACCTTGATGGCAACGATCCGGCCGAGGATCTGGTCCTTGGCCTTCCAGACCTCGCCCATGCCACCAATCGCAATGCGACTGGTCAGCTGGAACCTGCCGCCGAGTGTGATTCCCGAAGTAGGCCTCACTTATTCAACACCGCCTCAAAAATCTTCTTTGCGTTCGGACTGGTTAGCTGGGCACCGCTGAGCACATCCACACCTTCCATGACGATGGTGACGGCCACTTGCGGATCGTTTGCCGGGGCGAACCCGGTAAACCATGAGTTGTTCAAACCTGAATCGCCAAGCTCCGCGGTACCGGTCTTGCCGGCCACCTTGACGCCGGAAACGGCTGCTCCCTTGGCAATGCCGTTATCCACTGCGCTGGTCATCCACTCGGTGATCTGACCCGCGATGGGCTGGGTGGTGCTGGTGCGGAGGGCCTCAGGCTTGAGTTCGCTGATCACGCGAAGATCGGGTGCGCGCACCGTCTTCACGAGGTTGGGCTTCATCTGCACGCCACCGTTGGCGATCGCCGCGGTCATCATGTTGATCTGCAGCGGAGTGGCCTTGACGTCGCGCTGGCCCACTGATGACTGGGCGAGCTGGGCCTGGTCCAGGTCTTCCGGGAAGACGCTGATGGCCTGCTGGAGCTTCAGTTGATCGCCGAAGGTTTCACCGAAGCCGAACTTCTGGGCCTGATCCCGTATGGCGTCCTGGCCAAGGTCAAGCGCGATGCTTGCAAACGGCGTATTGCAGGATTGCTCCAAGGCGAAGGCGAAGGAAGCTGTTTCGCGGACGTTGCAGTTACCGCCGGCGTAGTTGGGCAGGCTGGCACTGGATCCGGGCAAGGGCAGGCTGCTGGGGTTCGGCAGCTCGCTGTCCTTGTTGTATTTGCCCGACTTCAGGGCTGCCGCCGTATCGATGAGTTTGAAGACCGAACCGGGTGACAGCAGGTTGCCCGTGGGGCCGCTGACGTTCTGGTTCAGGTTAATCCCGGGAACCTGGTTCAGTTCGTTGTAGCTGGCCTGGGCCGCCGCGGTGTCGTGCGTGGCGATCAGGTTGGGATCGTAAGACGGTTTGGACACCATGGCGAGGATGGCGCCGGTCCGCGGATTGGTGACCACGATTGACCCGCGCTGACCGTCGGGAATGAGGTCGAAAGCGAGTTTCTGGATTTCAGGGTCCAAGGTCAGTTCCACGGATGCGCCCTTGGGCTCGTTGCCAAGGAACATCTGGCTGACGCGGTCCAGGAACAGCTGGTCCGAGTTGCCCGCGAGTGTGTCGCCCATGGACTGTTCCAAGCCGGTGGAACCGAAGCCCTTGGAGAAGTATCCGGTAATGCCGGCGTACAACTCAGGCTGGGTGTACTTGCGCTGGAATGCGCAGGATTCTGTCCCCGGAACGGACTCCGCTACGGGTTTGCCGCCAACAATGATCGCACCGCGATCGTTGCAGAACGAGGCGAGGATGGCCCGTTGGTTCCAGGGGTTGGCGTTGAGGTCGTCAGCGCCAATGACCTGCACATAGCTGATGGCGCCGAAGATCAACGCGAACATGGCGACAGCCGCCATCCATGAGCTGCGAATAGCCTGGTTCATTGTTGCTTCACCGCCTCTGTTGGTGCGCTGGGTGTCTTGCCTGTGGCCGGTTTACGAATGCCGTTGGTGTTGGTGCTTGCCGGAGGTTTGTTGACCATGGGTGTGGTGTCCACCGGGCCGCGGGCCGTGTTGGAGATCATCAGCAGGAGGCCAACGATGATCCAGTTGGCCAGGAGCGATGAACCGCCGGCGGCCAGGAACGGCGTGGTCAGGCCGGTCAGCGGAATGAGCCGGGTGACGCCGCCAATGACCACGAAGCACTGCAGTGCAATGGCGAAGGACAAACCGCAGGCGAGCAGCTTGCCGAACGCATCCCGGGTGCCCAACGCTGCCCGGAAGCCTCGCGTGAACAGCAGGAGGTAGAGCATGACGACGGCGAAGAGGCCGATCAAGCCCAGTTCTTCACCGATGAGGGCCACGATCATGTCGCTGTTGGCAAAAGGGACCAGGTCCGGCCGGCCTTGACCGAGGCCAGTGCCTACCAGGCCACCATCGGCCATACCAAACAAGCCCTGGACAATCTGTCCACTGCCGCCGGGAGACCTGCCGAAGACCTCCGGGGTGAAGGCGTTGATCCAGCTGTCGATGCGGAACGCAACGTGGGAGAAGATCTGCGAGGCAACAAAGCCGCCGCCCAGGATCAGGAGCAGGCCGATGACGACCCACGAGATGCGGCTTGTGGCCACGTAGATCATCACGATGAACAGGCCAAAGAAGAGGATGGAGGATCCGAGGTCGCGCTGGAAGACCAGCACTCCGATGCTCACCAACCAGGCAGTGATCATGGGTCCCAGGTCCTTGAACCGCGGGAACTGCATGGGGCCGATCTTCCGGCCTGCCAGCAGGATGAGGTCGCGGTTGGACGAAAGATAACCGGCAAAGAATATGGCCAAAGTGATCTTGGCGATTTCACCAGGCTGGAAGGTCATGGGACCCACCCGGATCCACACCCTCGCGCCAAGGATCTCACCCGCGGAAATGCCCGGAATCAAAGGGAGCAGCAGCAGGAAAGCACTGACGGCCAGTGAAATGTAGGTGAAACGGCGAAGAACCCGGTGGTCTTTCAAGAACCAGATCACAGCGATGGAGACCGCCATGGCGATCAGCGTCCAGCGGAGTTGGTTGTTGCCGGTATCGTCCGCGGGTCCGTCCATCCTGTGGATCAGGGCCAGCCCCAGCCCGTTCAGCGCCACAACAATCGGAAGTATTACCGGATCGGCATATTTCGCGCGGAGCCTGAGGACCACGTGGAAGGCGAAAGCGGCAACGGCCAGCAGGCTCGACTGGAACCAGAAGTCCCTGTCCAGGCCTACTTCGGAGTTGATGCTCACCAAGGCACTGGCGCCAATACCAACGGCAAGGGCAAGGACGATGAGCACCAGCTCAACGTTCCGGCGGGGTTTGGGAGAAGTGTCTGTCTGGATCACTTGGCCGCCTCACAGGGAGTCGGGACGGGCGAGGGAGTGGCAACGGCCGCGGTACTGGGTACGGGCACGCTGCTGGTAGGCGACGGGGTGGGTGTAGCCGGAGTGCTGGTAGGGCAATTGGCTGAGGCGCTGCCCGTGTTCTTCAGGTTTTCCACAATGGTCTGGGCATCGTCCAGGTCACCCGCCGGAACGGTCTGGCGTACGCTCTGCTGGCCGTATTCGGGCAATGAATCCACCCTGATGTCAGTGACGGCTTCCAGCCGGGAGAGCTGAATGGGTCCGAGGCGCTGCGAGATGCCGTTAAAGATGGCAACGCGCTGGTCGTATTCGCCCACGTAGTAGCGGGTTTGGGTCCACGCGTAGCCCAGCCACAGGCCAACGACGACGCCCACCACAACAACCGCGGCGACAGCCGGCATCAACCAGCGGATACGCCGCCTTGCAGGCTCTTCAACGTCCACGCGGTCCTGCTCGGCCTTATGCGTGAGGACAGTCGCTGCCCTGCGGGCCACGGTGCGGCCGGCAACAGTAGGGATGGATCCGGTTTCGGCAGCAGTAGCCGCAGCGCCAACCAGTTCATGGGGACGGCTGGCCAGCTCTTCGCGCAGGACTTCAGCGGAGAGGTGCTCACCGAGGTGTGGGTCGGTGGTGGTGGGCGGCTCGCTGGACGCCTTGGAGGACTCGGCGGATTCGTCGACGTCCTTGGAGGGATCGCCCGCACTGAACGACGACCCCGCGTCTGCCTCCAGCGCGGCTTTCGCCTTCTCCGCAGAGTCGGCGTCCTCAGCTTTCCTGGTTGCTGAAGGACCATCGGGAGACTTGGACGCCGTGACGGGTTCGGGCTCGTCCACTGCGGCAAGTGCCGCAGCCGGAACGACGTCGACGGCGGCCGTGTTGACGTCGTCGTCGGTCTCTTCGACGATCTCCAGCATCACCACGGTGACGTTGTCCGGGGCGCCGGCTTCAAGCGTGAGGTCCACCAGGATTTCCGCGCACTCGCGCAGGTCCTTGGTCTCGCGGACCATGCGTTCCACAACGTGTCCCGCAACGTAGTTGAGCCCGTCGGAGCACAGCAGCCAACGTTCGCCGGGTTCAACGTCCAGAACGTCCAGGTCCAACTCGGGGCTGGCATCCACATCGCCCAGGACGCGCATCAAGACGTTCTTGTGCGGGTGTGTTTCGGCTTCCTCGGGGCGCAGCCGACCCTCGTCAATGAGGCGCTGAACGAAGGTGTGGTCCACGCTGACTTGCTCGAACTTCTTGTTCCGCAGGCGGTAGGCCCGGGAATCACCGATGTGGGCGAAGTGGAGCTTGCGATCCTCAAGGAGCAGCGCAGTAACAGTGGTCCCCATGCCGGAGAGCTTGGGGTTCTGGTGGACAAGTTCGGAGAGCAGGGAGTTGGCGGTCTGGATTTCGTCCGCGAGGACTGTTTCCGCGCCGTCGGGGTAGTCGTCATGATCAAGATGGATCATGTCCAGAACCGTTGAAGCAGAAGCGACATCACCGCCTGCGTGACCGCCCATGCCGTCGGCCACGACTGCAAGATGGCGGCCCACATATGCGGAGTCGTCATTCTTGGAGCGGATCCGTCCGACGTCGGAACGCGCCGCGTAGCGCATGATGAGCGGGCGCTCCGCGGGCTTTTCCTTGCCTTCGGGGGTCTCGGGGGAGGCCATGGACTACGGCCTCAATTCAATGACCGTCTTGCCGATTCTCACGGGGACGCCAAGCTCAACCGGCAAGGCACGGGTGAGCTGTTGATCGGCCAAATAGGTGCCGTTGGTGGAGCCGAGGTCCTCAATGAACCAGCGGCTTCCTTGCGGGAACAGCCGGGCATGGCGGCCGGAAGCGTAATCGTCCTCCAGGACAAGGGTGGCTTCCTGGGCGCGGCCAAGCAGGATGGGGCTGGCGGCGAGGGGGACCGTGGTGCCCTTGAGGGGGCCTTCAGTGACCACCAGTGTGCGGGCATGCTGGATGGCAGGCGGCGGAGAAGCGGCCAATTCAGGATGCTTGCGCACCTCGCGTGCCGTGGGGGCCCCGGTGACGGCTTTGCGGCCGATCTGGAGGTCACGGCGCATGGTGGTGACGATGCTGAAGATCAGGACCCACAGCAGCAGCAGGAAACCGAAGCGAAGCGCTGTGATGGTCAGTTCGCTGATGTCGTTCACGCGTTGCCACCCTGGTTTTGGGGGAGGAGGCGGAAAATGATCTTGGTACGTCCCATCGTGATGGTTGAGCCGTCTGTGAGCTCCACGCTGCCGTTCACTTTATGGCCGTTGACGTAGCTGCCGTTAGTGGAACCAAGGTCAACGGCCCAGGTGCTCCCATTCTCCGTGCGGATTTCAAGGTGCTTCCGGGAGACTCCTGTGTCATCCACGAGGATGTCTGCTTCCGAGGAGCGGCCCAGCACTACGGAGCGGGCATTGAGGGAATATCGTTGGCCGCCGATGTCCAGAACGGGCTGGAGGCGGGTGGGCTGGCGTGCCGGGGCGGCCGGAACATGCGCCCTGGGAGCTTGTGGAGCCGGAGTACCGTCGTCCGACGATTTCTCGGTCCGGGAATTGATTTCAAAATGGCCGGCCCGTTCTTCGTCATTTCGACGGAACGAGATCCGGACCGCGCCCTGAAGCGTGTAGCCCTGGCTGCGGACGTGCTGAATGACGACGTCGCACAGTTCCTCGGCGAGGGGTGTTCCCCATTCCTGGGCCCGGGCGAAGTCTTCGTCGCTGAGCAGGACATCAAAAACGTTGGGAGCCAACGTGCGCCCCGCAGCGATGGTGATGGACTTGTTATCCAACTCCCGCCGTAGCTTGCTCGCAATCTCCACCGGCTCAACACGTGCCCGCGACCCTGTGGAGAAGACATTGCGGACGGCCTTTTCAATGCCGCGCTCGACTTTGTCCAGCAAACCCATGGTCCTTCTCCTTTCCTTGCCGCGGCACCCGCTGTGCCTGGTCCGATAGTCCGTCCATTGCTCCGTCTGCGCACACGGCAAAGTACGCGCCTGACGGCCCTTCCACTTCCCGATACTACTGGGACTGACTGGGAATGGCCTTAATCCACAACGCCTTGCGACCCGGAAAAGTTCGCGCCCGGCCCTTGCTGGCGCGGGAGTCGGGGGTTCAAATTTCCATGGAGTTCAGCCGTTGTTGGGGGATCTTTAGGTGGCTTCGCGGCCTCACCGAGGGGGTGCCGGAGCCCCGATTGGTGTTTTGCCACAAATGTCCGTTATGCTTGATCTCGCTGCTTTTGAAGGAATCGAAGCTGGGAAACCCGCAGATGTCCAGAAAAAGAAGTTGCGCGCGAGTGGCGGAACGGCAGACGCGCTGGCTTCAGGTGCCAGTATCCGAAAGGGTGTGGGGGTTCAAATCCCCCCTCGCGCACGCAAATAAGAAAGAGCCCCGGTCTTAGGACCGGGGCTCTTTCGTTGTGCCCTGGAGTGAGGTTTACGGAACTTGCCGCTTCAGCGCACGTCCGAGGCGCGCAGCCGCTTCCTCCAGCTTGGACGCCGCAACGTCGCCATACGCCAGGCGTAGGTGCCGGTCAGCGTCCGTTCCGGGCCCCGAGGGGAAGAATGACCCCCGCTGGTACTCCACTCCTTCTGCGCTGGCATCAGCGGCCAGCTGGTCAGGATCTATGGAGTCGTCTGCCAGTTTGGGCCACAGGAACAGTCCGCCGTCCGGGAGAACAGTCTCAAAAGCTCCCGGAGCTTCCCGGTGCAGCGCGGTAACCAGCGTTTCAGCGCGGTTCCGGTACAGCGCGCGGGCCCGGTCCAGAGTGGCGTCGAAGATTTGGGGGTCGGAGGTGACCAGTTCACCGATGATGGCCTGGACCAGCGTGGAGCTGTGCGAATCCTGGCGGCTGCGCAAGGCCACCAGGTCACGTGCCAGGCGCTCGGGTGCAACCGTCCAACCAAGGCGCAACCCGGGCCCCAGTGTCTTGGTGAAGGTGTTGATGTGGAGGACGTGGTCAGAGTTGTTGAACTCCTCCACACTTTCCTGCACGCCGGCAAAGCGAAGCTCACGGTACGGGTTGTCCGCAAGGATCACGAATCCGTAGTGTTCCGCCAGTCGTACGAGTTCTTTCCGGGCCTCCCCGGACAGTGTGCCTTGGGAGGGGTTGTGGAAGTCCGGCACTGTATATAGGGCGGCTGGTCGGGCACCGCCCCTGAGCTGGTCCGAGAGATGATCGACGTCCAGGCCCTGCGGACCCACGAATACCGGCAGGGTCCGTGCATCAGAGAGCTGGAGCCCACGGAGGAACAGCGGGAAGATCGGGTTGTCCACGGCCACCAGGTCCCCGCGTTCCACCACGGACTGGATGGCCAAGGAAAGTCCATGGAAGCCGCCGTTGGTGATCAGGATCCGGTCAACGGAGACGCCTTCGCGTTCTGCTATCCACTCCCGCAGCGGCGAAATACCCTCTGTCCGTGAGTATTGGAGCGCAGGGACGCCGGGCTTGTCCAGAACACGTGCTGTGGCGGCGGCCAATTCCTCCGTGGGGAGGACGCTGGGATCCGGAATGCCGCCCAAAAGCTCAATCGCATCCGCTCGACGATCCCGCAGAGTCTGGTCGCCGAAGCCCTTCGGCGCGGTGAAGGCCTCCACGAGGGCGGGCCGGCGGGTGGATATCAGGTTCACGGTCATGCTGTTGCCTTCGCTAGTTGTTTGCTGGTCTGTTCCTCGGTTGGCGCAGTTGCCAGCGGGATCGCCCCAAGGAGGGCGCGGGTATAGGGATGCTGCGGTCGGTGGAAGATCTCCTCCACGGGACCGTCCTCCACCACGTGGCCGCGCCGCAGAACCGATACGGAGTCAGCTACCTGCCGCACCAGCGCAAGATCGTGCGAGACGAACAAGTACGTCAGGCCCAGCTCACGTTGCAGTTTGGACAGCAGCTCAAGGATTCCCGCTTGAACGCTCACGTCCAGCGCGGAGGTGGGTTCATCCAAAACCACGACGTCGGGCCTCACCACCAGCGCCCGGGCGATCGCCACCCGTTGCCGCTGGCCGCCGGACAGGTGTGCGGGCCGCCGTGAAGCCACCTCGGACGGTAGGCCCACGGCTTCCAAAGTCTCGCGAACCCGCTGGGCACGCCCGGCCTTGGTGCCCACGCCAAACTGATCCAGTGGCTCGCGGACAATCCTGCCCACCCGCCACGTGGGGTCGAGGGACGTGAACGGGTTCTGGTAGACCAGTTGGAGGTGGCGGCGGATCTCGCGGACATCGGCCCTGGAACGGCCCGACGTCGATTGGCCGGCTACCGTAATGTCCCCACCGTCCGGCTGTTCAAGACCCAGCAACAGCCGGACCGCGGTGGTTTTGCCGGACCCGGACTCGCCGACGAGCGCGTGCGTCCGCCCGCGTTCCACGGAGAAGGACACCCCGTCGCAGGCGAGGACGTCCTTTCCGCCGGCCGAGAAGCGCTTGGTCACACCACGGACGTCGATCTGGAGCCCGGCGTCCGGCGCGCTGGACGCCGGGGTGCGGGAGCCGCCGTCGTGCGCTGGTGTTAAGGTGATGCGCTGGTTCCTGTATCGGTCCGGGTGCAGCGCCGGGACGTCGGCCTGAAGGCTCCGCGCGTAATCCGTGGTGGGCGAAGCGAACACTTCCAGGGACGGTCCACTTTCCTGCACCGAGCCGTCCTTCAGCACCACCAGGGAATCGGCGCGCTCGGCGGCGATCGCGAGGTCGTGCGTGATGAGGAGCAGGCTGATGTCCAGCTCGCGGCGGAGCTCGGTCAGCATGTCCAGGATGAGCTTCTGAACGGTCACGTCCAAAGCGGAGGTTGGTTCGTCAGCCACAATCAGCGCCGGACGAGGCAACACCGTGAGCGCGATCAGTACGCGCTGGAGCATGCCGCCGGAGAGCTGGTGCGGGTAGGAATCGTAAACCCGGGAAGGGTCCGGGAGGCCCACTTGCTCCAGTACGTCCAGGATTTTTGCGCGGCGGACGGTTGGGTCTGTTTCGCCAAGCAAGGCGGCGGCCTCCTGAGCTTGCGCGCCGATGGTCCGCACCGGGTTTAAGGCCGATGCCGGGTCCTGGGGGATGAAGCCCAGCTCCCTGCCGCGCAGGGGACGGAAGTGTTTCTCCGGGAGCGCCAGGACATCACGTCCGTTGAGCGCTACCCGCCCAGTGGCCGTCGCTTCTCCGTGGGGAAGCAACCGAAGGATCGCTTTGGCGATGGTGGACTTGCCCGATCCGGACTCTCCGATGAGCGCCAGGCTCTCGCCTTTGGCTACAGAAAAGGAGACGTCATGGACGACGGCGGTGGGACCGTAGGCGATGGACAAGCCCTGCACTGTTAATAGGTCTGCTAATAGGTCTGCGGATACGTTGGTGTCCTGGGTGTTCAGAGGCATGTCACTTCGCCTTTCGCAGCCAGCGGCTGATGCGGTTGACGGACAAAACGGTGACCACGATGACCAAGGCAGGCGCATACACCAGCCAAGGGGCCGTCACGTAGGTCTTTCCTGAGGCCACCAGCAGGCCCCAATCGGAGGCCGGGGGCGGATCCCCGTAGCCCAGGAAGGCCAGCGACGCGATGATCAGGATGGACGTGCCGAACTGGAGCACAGCGAGTACCAACACGGACCTGTAGGCGTTGGGAAGGATGTGGCCGAGCAGTGCGTGGAGCCGGTTGCCGCCTTGCAAGTAGGAGGCTTCCACGAAAGTGGCGCTGCGGACGCGCATCACTTCCGCGCGCATCAACCGGGCAAAGACCGCGACGGCGGACACTCCGGTGGCGATGGCCGCGTTGATGGTCTGGAAACCCAACGAACTCACGATGACCACGGCCAACAGGAACCCCGGGATGGCGAGGAGAACGTCAACGAACCGGCCCAGAACGGAGTCCAGCCAGCCGCCGCGGAATCCACTGGCCAGGCCGATGATGCTGCCCACCACCAACCCGATGAGCACTGCCACCAGGGCGCTGGTGACAGAGGATGCCGTGCCGTAGACGACGCGTGCGTATTGATCGCGGCCAAGGTAATCAGTACCGAACCAGTGCGCGGCACTCGGGGCCGCCAGTTTGCTCGCGGTATCTCCCGTGACAGGACTGAACGATGTGAAGAGACCTGGAACAAGGGACCAGAGGATGACGAGCAAAATCACGGCGAAGGACAGGACCACGGTGACCGGGGGCAGCCCCGCCGTGAGTCTTTTGGATGCTGTTCCAACATTGCGCAGTTGGGCGTAGCCAAGCGTGGCAGTCATGCGCTCACCTTCTCGCGGAGTTTGGACTCCCGGAGTTTGACGCGGGGATCGAGCAGCGGCGACGCGAGGTCGGCCACCAGGTTGACGGCCACGAACACCACGGCCGACAGGGAAACCACGGCTTGAAGCACTGGCTGGTCTTCTCCCGTCACGGCTTTTTGGACAACGGTGCCGATGCCGTCACGGCCGAAGATCGTCTCGGTAATAACTGAGCCACCCAGAAGTTCACCAACAATGAGCGCCACCATGGCCACGGAGGGCAGGGCTGACGGTTTCACCAGATGCTTGGCGAAGAGCTTGGCCTCGCTAAGGCCACGCGAACGGGCCACCAAGGCGTACTCCTGCCGGGATTCGTGGTCCAGGCTGGCAATCAGCACCTCGGCCAGCGGTGCCGAGACCGGAATGGCCAAAGTGATGGCTGCGAACAGCGTTGCCACCGGACTGTTGGGATCCGTGGTGGTGAAGGAATGAAGGCGGAAGGCAAAGAGTTCGATCAGCACCAGGCCGATCACGAAGTTGGGCACCGACAGGAAGAACGACGGAATGGAGCGGACGATTGCCGCCCACCTGCCCGGCAAATACTGGGCGCCGTACGCGATGACTACCGCGAAAACGATGGCGATGAGCAGCGCGCTGGTGGCAAGAGTGAGCGTGGAAGGCAACGCGTCTCCCACGATCTGGGACACAGGAAGATTGGATTGAAGCGAGAAGCCCAACTCTCCCGTCAGGAACCGTCCCAGGGAGAGCAACAGCTGCACGATCACGGGCTGGTCCAGGCCGTAGAAGGCCACGATCCGCTGGATGTCCTCCTCGCTCAATCCGTGCTGCGGGTCCCTCAATGTGTTGGTGATCGCATCGCCCGGGAGAACGCTGATCACCAGAAACGTGAGGACATAGGCCAAGAGGACGACGATCACCGCCTGACCCGCGCGGGTCAGGGCAAAACGCTTGTAATCGCTGGTCACTGCGAGATCCAAGCGGTGTAGAAGTTGGCATAGGCCAAGCCGTTGTACTGGACATCCTTGATCTTCGGGTTGATCAGGTAGAGGCGCTGGACAAGCTGGTTAAGAGGGATAAAGTAGCCCTGCTCCAGGACGTATTGCTGGAGCTCGTCGGCGACCTTCTCGCGGGATGCCCGATCCGAGGCCGTGGCGATCGCAGTGGAGAGGTCGTTGAGCTTCTGATCGCTGGTCCCCAGGCTGAACCAGTCCTCGCCCTTGTTCTGGCTGGTCAAGACTCCGGCGACCGTTCCGACGTCGACGAAGCTGCGTGAGGTCTGGAACAGCGGTGGCTTGCTGGCTTGGATGGCGGCGTAGCCGGCCACGTCCACTACCTTGAGGTTGACCTTGATGCCCACCTTCTTGAGTTGCTGGGCGATGAGCTCATCCTCGGCCTTGGTGGACGGGACATACGGATTGGGAGTGAGCGTGAATTCGAGGGTTTTGCCGTCCTTGGTGCGGTACTCGTCAGAACCCTTGGCCCAGCCGGCGTCGTCCAGGAGCTTGTTGGCTTTGTCGGCGTCGAATGCGAAGGAGTCGCTGAACTCGCCTGCTTCCGGGACGTTGCCCTGGATGAAGGTAGTGGCGGCGTTCCAGTCGCTGGTGTAGACGGTCTTGAGGATTTCTTCGCGGTCAATGCCGTGCTGGATCGCCTTGCGCACAGCGGGATCGTTGGTGGGGAAGGCCTGCGTGTTCACCTGGAATCCGTCCACAAAGCCCAGGTAGCGCGGGGTACCCACCGTGAAGCCCTGTGCCTTGAGCGATTCGATTTCCTGCGGCTCAACGTTGAAGGCAACATCGGCCTGGCCGGAGACCACCGTGGAGGTCCGGACCGACGTGTCCTTGATGACCTTGTACGTGATGGTGTCCAGGCGGGCCGGAGCGGTGTGGCCGAGCGCTGCCGGACCCCAGTTGTAGTCCTTGCGCTTCTCCAGGACATAACTGTCGCCCTGTTTCCAGGACTTGACGACGAACGGTCCGCTGCCGATTTCTTGGCTGAGGTCGGCCTGGGCCTCTACGGGCAGGGCCAGAGTCTTTGGGGAGAGCAGGATGCAGCCGTGGTACGCCAACGTGGCGATGAAGCCCAGTGCGGGGGAGGAGAAGGACACCTTCACGGTTTCCGCGTCGGACGCCTCTGCTGACACGAAGTTACTGGACGGGAAGAGGCCCACCTTGCTGACGCCACGGGTGGAATCGCCCTTGGCCCAGGCGTTGAGGTTGGCGACGACGGCCGCTGCGTCCAACGGAGTTCCGTCAGAGAAGGTCACGCCCTTCTTCAAGTGGATCACGAAGTCCTTGGCGCCGTTGAGTTCTTCCCAGCTCTCGGCAACCCACGGGCTCAGCTCACCCTTTTCATTGACGTACACCAGTTTGTCCGTGATCTGGCCCCAGAGGTTGCCCTCGTAGCTGGAGATGGACGTCTTGCTGGAGACCCAGCCGGTGTCGTAGCCCTGGATCAGGAAGGTGATGTTGCCGCCGTCCACGGGAGTTGTGGAGCCGGCGCCGGTGCTGGCCGTTGTGCCGCCGCACGCGGTGACAAGGGCTGAGGTGGACAGTGCGCCGAGGCCTGCAAGGAAGGCCCGCCTGCGGAATTCGGGGGTGCTAAAGGTGTTCATTGGGTGTGCTCCTGATGCGTTGGGGGATTGCGTTGGGGGTGCTGCGGGCAGGCGCTTAGATGGCTTTGCCGGGATTAAGGGTCTGTTGGGGGTCGATTGCCGCTTTGATGGCGTGCTGCACCTCGCGGCTGCGCTCCGAGAGTTCCAGGGCGGCCCATTCGCGCTTGATGGTGCCCACGCCGTGCTCGCCGGTCACTGTTCCGCCGAGCGAAAGCGCCACCTTCACCAGTTCAGTGGCGGCTTCCAGGAGGGAGGCAGGCGGGTTCGCGCCGTCGTCGGGCGTTTTGTCCTTGGTGATGAGCGGGTGAAGGTTCCCGTCGCCCGCGTGCGATACCGCCGAGATGTCCACGCCGAAGCGCGCTTCCAGGGCCGGGAAAGCGGCGTAGACCTTGGGCAGCTGGGACTTGGGAACGGCGATGTCCTCGCCGATGTACCACTTGTCCTGCGGGAGGCCGCGGCCGCTGCGGCGCAGTTCCCACAGCCGCGCGCCGTCGTCGTCGGACTCCACGGTGACACGTCCACCAACCGCACTGAGCGCGGTGGCGAGGTCCGCTGCTTGGTCGCCGATGCCGTAACCATCGATCTCGATGAGGATTAATGCAGCACCGCGGCTGCGCAGGCTGGTCCCCGAATGGGCGTCGATGTTGACCAGGCTGGGGGTATCGAAGAACTCGATCGCCGCAGGGCGCACCGGCGACAAGGTGATGGCTGCCAGCCCGTCCGTGCCCTCAGCGGTGCTGTTGAAGAACGCGCTGACCGTCTTGCGGGCCACCGGGATGGGGCGGAGACGGACCGTTGCCTTGGTGACAATGCCGAGGATGCCTTCTGAACCCACAATCAGCGACGTCAGATCCAGCCCGGTGACGCCCTTAATGGAGCGGTGGCCAACAGTGATGAGGCTGCCGTCGGGGAGAACGACGTCCAGCGACAAGATGGACTCCCGCGTTACCCCATACTTGGCGCAACGAAGACCGCCCGCATTGGTGGCGATATTTCCACCAATTGATGAAATGTCGAAGCTTGCGGGGTCTGGTGCGTAGAAAAGACCAAATGATTCAAGGTGCTTATTCAAATCGGCATTGATGACACCAGGCTCTACAACCGCCACCTCGTCCAGCGGGGACACCTCGATGATGGCCGTCAGTTTTTCGGTCGAAATGACCACTTGGTCCTGTTGTGCGGTTGCCCCACCCGACAAGCCGGACCCCGCGCCGCGCGGAACAACGGTCACGCCGAGTTCCGCGGCGAGTCTGACCGCCGTCTGAACGTCCGCTGCCGAGGAGGGAAGCACGACGGCGGGGCCCGGGTTTCCGCTTGCGGCTGCGGTTTTAGCGGTGGCTGCGTCGTGGCTGTAGCGGGTGGTCCCGGTGCCGGGTTCAAGGACCTCGATGCCTTCCACCCGGCGCCTGAGTTCCTGGACGTATGCCTGGAGTGAGGTGTGGTCTTCGGTGAGCTGCTGTGTTGTCATGCCGGCGTCTCTCTGTCCGGGTGCATGACAAGGCATTCCTGCGTGAAGCACCCAAAGGCTTTTGATGGATTTCCCGGTCACAAAATGACGGGTTCTTCAAAAGTTAGCGGGACTCGGAATTTACTCGCCAGTTTCCTGAAATGTCCATCAATAGTTCTCAATGGGGCGTCGCGGGGATTCCCATTTCGTTAAGTTTGGTCGCTGAAAGACGAATTGTGTCCCAGTAAAAAGCGCCGCGACGTCACATGTCGCTGCCTGCCGCGCCAGCCGAACTGCTACCTGCTTGGGTGGGGCGTGCGCGAGGTCAGCCGCGGGCTGAAGCCGCGAACCGGCGTCGTGAGTTGCTCAGGTGCAGGCGCATCGCTGCCGCGGCAGCAGCTGGGTCGCCCTCGGCGATTGCGTCGTAGATGGAGGAGTGCTCGTGGACCACTTGTTCGAAGCGTTCGCGGGAGTCCTGCTCATCATCGGCGACGAGGCGCGGGCGGGGCATGGTGATCATGGTTTGGCCCAGGGCGGAGATGCAGTCCGTATAGAAGGCGTTGCCGGTGGCTGCCGCAATGGCCCGGTGGAATTCGAAATCGGCCTTCATGGAGTGGGCCGGGTGCCCTGAGCTTGCTTTGAATTGCTCCAAGGCGCCTTGCGCGGCTTTGAGCTGGCGTTCTGTGTGGTTCCGGGCAGCAAGTGCTGCAGCTTCAGTCTCGACGCCGATGCGGAAGTCCAGCATTTGCAGGCGGTCTTCCATGCTGGAAACAGCCCGCGATCCGGGCGCGGGTGACGGACCTTCCGCGGGCGGTGTCAGCGCGAAGCTGCCCCGCCCGCGTTCGGTTTCCACAAGTCCCTCGGCCTGCAGGTGCGTCAGGGCAGAGCGGACCACGGTCCGACTCACGCCGAACTCGCTGATGAGGGTGTTTTCGCTGGGGAGCTTCTCACCTGGCTGGATGACGCCGTCGACGATGCGGTTGCGAAGGTCGGCGGCGAGATCCGCGGTCAGGTTTCGGCTCATGCGTTCAAGATTACGCGCCGAATTCCACAGATTCGGTGGTCCATGCGCGAGCCTGATCGCTGAGGGTGACGCCGAGCCCGGGGCGGTCCGGAACGATCATGCGGCCGTTCTTGGTCTCCAGGCGCTCCTCGAACAGCGGGTCCAGCCAGTCGAAGTGCTCCACCCACGGCTCGCGGGGGTATGCAGCGGCCAGGTGAAGGTGGATTTCCATGGCGAAGTGGGGTGCCAGTCCGAGCCCGCGTTCATCCGCCAATGCTGCGAGCCTCAGGAATTGGGTGATGCCGCCAACCCGGGGTGCGTCGGGCTGGATGATGTCGCAGCTGTTCGCGTTGATGAGGCCCTTGTGTTCCGCGACGGACGCGAGCATCTCACCCGTGGCGATGGGGGTGTCCAGGACCTGGGCCAGGTGCGCGTGGCCTTCAAAGTCGTAGGCATCCAGCGGTTCTTCGATCCAGATGAGGTTGAATTCCTCCAGCTGGCGGCCCATGCGCAGCGCGGTGGCCCGGTCCCACTGCTGGTTGGCGTCCACCATGAGCGGGACGTCCCAGCCGATGTGCTCGCGGACTCCGGCCACACGGCGCAGGTCCTCCTTGGAGTCGGGCAGGCCAACCTTGATTTTGATGCCGCCGATACCCTCATCAATGGAGCGCGTGGCGCGCTCTTTGACCTCATCCAGGGTGGCGTTGAGGAAGCCGCCGGAAGTGTTGTAGGTCTGGACCGAGTCGCGGTAGGAGCCCAGCAACTTGGCCAGGGGGAGTCCGGCGCGCTTGGCCTTGAGGTCGTAGAGCGCGATGTCGATGGCCGCCAGAGCCTGGGTGGCCACACCCGAACGGCCCACAGAGGCCCCCGCCCAGAGGAGTTTGGTGTAGATCTTGCCGATGTCGTTGGGGTCCTCGCCGATGATGCCCTCTGCGACTTCCTTGGCGTGGGCGTACTGTGCGGGGCCGCCGGCACGCTTGGAGTAGCTGAAGCCGATGCCGCTGTGGCCTTGCTCCGTGGTGATCTCGGCGAACAGGAACACCACTTCGGTCATGGGCTTCTGCCTGCCGGTGAAGACTTTGGCATCGCTGATGGGTACGGTGAGGGGCAAACGTGCCGTGGACAGCTTGACGTGGCGAATCAGATCTACGGTGCTCATGGTTCTCCTAGTGGGTGCGGCATCCTTGCCTGCCACTTAGGATACAAGTTTTGAACTTGTACTACAAGGGTTGGGGTTCGTTATGGTGACTGCCGAGGCCTCGCATACCCACCTGTTCCCGGGGGCCGTTCTTGTTGTAACCGGGGAAGGTCCTTCATTGGTGGTCAGGTTTTCGGACGGCGCTTCCGTCGCCGCTGAAATAGTCGACGACGGCGGCAAGCCCGCCTTGGTGATGGAGGCCTACACCACTGGTGCCGGGACGGTGATCCCGCGGAAAATGTGGTTCCTGAGGTCCCTCGAGTCCGAGGGTGGTGAACGGCGGCTGAAGGTTGGGCGGTCAGTGGCTTTGGGGTGATGGGCGCTACACCGGTGTCCCTTGGATCCCCGGGCGGGCAGTGGGTTGGTAGGCGACAAATTTCCATATGCCCTTGGTTTGGGTCCAGACGGCCAGGTAGGTGTTGTGGAGGGTCTTGGGAGTTCCGTTGAGGGTCAAGTGGGCGTTCATTTCCCCGAGGACCAGGGCGGTTTCGCCGAGAAGAACAACGGATTCAATGGAATAGTCGATGGTGGAGTACCGCAGGATACCGTTGCGAAGTTTCGTCAGGTAGGTCTGGAGGGAGTCTCGGTTTCCTGCTGTGTGTCCGTAAACCAGATCTGGATGGCAGAGGTGCTCAACTGTTTCGTAGTCCTGACGGAGAAGTGCGGCGTATCGGGTGTTTTCCAAGTTCAGGATGGTGTCTTGGAGCGAGCTGATCGTGTGGTTCAAACGCTTACTCCTGCGCTCTACTTGGTCCTGAGTCTGAGGGTGCAACGGGTTCGCCGTTGAGCGCCGCGAGGAGTAGGCCGCGAATTCCTGCGGGAGTGACTTCGCGGGGGTTCGCATAAGGGCTTCGTGTTGCCAGATCCGTAGCAGTCTCAACGTCCTGTTCGGTCAGTCCGAGTTCGCGGAGTGACCCTGGAGCGCCGAGACGGATGCTGAGCTCACGGAAGTAGGCCGCCGGGTTGTTCTGCCCGGTGGCACGCTGGAGGGCCTGAATCGCTTCTGGTGCGGAACCGCTATTGTAGGCCAGAGCGTAAGGAAGTATCACCGTGTGCGTCTCGGCGTGGGGAAGATTAAATGTACCGCCAAGGGTGTGACAGAGTTTGTGGTGCAGGGACATGGTGGTTGCTCCCAGCGTTGCACCGCACAACCAAGCGCCGTAGAGCGCCTCTCCGCGATATTCGATATTGCCGGGTTCATGAGCGATCTTGGGCAACGCTTGAATTAGTGCCCGAACTCCTTCCTCGGCCATCAGTGAGGTGATGGGGGAGGCATCAGGGGCGTAGAGGGCTTCGACTGCGTGGGCGATTGCGTTGAAGCCGCTGGTTACCGACATGCTGACCGGGAGAGACAACGTGAGCTCAGGGTCATAGATAACGCTCGTCGGAAGCACTCTTGGATCCCGGCCCGTTTTCTTCACGCCGCCAGCGGTAAGGCCCCAGATGGGGGTCATCTCGGAACCAGCGTAGGTTGTGGGGAGGGCAATGATCGGTGTGCCGAACTCCAAAGCTATGGCCTTGCCCAGGCCAGTGGTGGAGCCGCCTCCAACGGCGATGAATCCATCGGCCCCCGCTTGGCGGGCAAATTCCTGTGCGTCGTGTGCTGTTTCGATGGGGACGTGCATTTCAGCCTTCGCGTAGACTCCGACGCTGAGATCTCCCAGACTGTCAGAAATCTGGTGTGCGAGATCTTTCTGGAACTCTGTGGCCAGGACGAGGACTTTTTGAAGTCCCAGGTTGGTGACCTCATCGGCCAGCTTTGCGCGATGGCCGGCGCCGAAGCTCACCCTCATGGGTAGTGCTTCGTAGAAGAATGCTGTTGACATGGTGAGTCTCCTAGAATTCGGGGTGCAGGACGATATCGAACCGTCCATGGCGGAATGGGTTTTGAACGCCATACTGGGCGGCAGTGGCCGCATCGTCGGTTTCAGCAAAGTTCTTTACGAGGGAGTTCTTGACTGCAAAGACTGCGTCCGAGTCGATGTAATCGCTGCCCCCAATAAAGATGTGAGTCGTCAGTTCCCGGAAGCCAAGGGCGCTGACGAGGAAATGAATGTGCGCGGGGCGGTAGGGGTGGCGTTTCGTGGCCGCGAGTAGTTCTCCGACAGGGCCATCGGTTGGAATGGGGTAGTACATGGGGACGACGCTGCGGAAGTTGAACCGGCCCTGTTGGTCGGCTGTGAGCAGGGCCCGACCGTTGCCGATGCTCTGTACTCCGGGTTGTTGGACGTCGTAGAAACCGTGGGTGTCTGCCTGCCAGATGTCGATCTTGGCCCCCGGAACCGGGGAGCCGTCAACGGAGACAACCCGTCCGCTGACGACGCAGCGCGGCCCTTCGCTTTCCGGGGAGATGTCTTCCCCGAGGTCACGTGCGGGGGATTCGACCATGTGGAAGGGCCCCAGAACCGTTGAATCCGTGGCTTCAGGTGTCTCGACTCCGTTGATGGTTTCAACGAGCATTGATACTCCCAGGACATCGGATAGCAGGATGAATTCTTGCCTTAGGTCGGTGCAGGTCTTTCCGGTCCGGGTGAGGAAATCGATGGCCTTTTCCCATTCGTCAATGGATGGGGAGACCTCCCGCACGAAGGCGTGCAGGTGAGTAGTAAGGCTGTCCAGCATGTACTGGAGCCGTTTGTCGGGTGTTCCTGAGAAGCTCTCCCGAACTTCAGCGGTCAGGTTGTCGACACCAACGTTGCTTGCCATGGTCTTCTCTTCCTGCTGGTTTCTACGTGGAGGCTCACGCCGTGGAGGGCGCGGGCTTCGGTGTTGGCTGGTAGGCCAGCAGCAGCCAGGTGCCTCCGTCGCGGACCCAGACTGCTATGGCTGTGTTTTCCAGCCGCTTTGGAACTCCGGAAGCGGTGATATCTGCCTTCATTTCGCCGATGACTATGGCGACGGCGCCGACCACCAGGATGTCCGTGATGGGGTGCTCTATGGAGTGGTAGCGGTACGCGCCGGTCCGGCACTTTTCCAGGTAGGAGTACAACGAGTCCCGCTCACCATTGGAGTGGGTGTAGACCAGATCCGGGTGTGCCATCGCAGCAAACGCATCGTAGTCCTCCCGCAGAACGGCCTCGTATCGGAGGTCTTCCAGCGCCCGGATGCGCTCTTGCACCGCGGTGGTATCGGAAGTATCCAATTTGGTCATGACATTCCTCCATTGGAAAGACGTTGAGAGGTCAAAGGTAGGCGTCACATGAGCACAGTGTCAAGTAATACCGAACACTCTTGGTTCCGGCTCCGTGCGCGGAAACACCGCCTTTCTGCGGAATATCAAGGAAAATGGCGGCAAATCCATTCTTGACACCGGCCAGGAACGAGAGTTTGATGATCAAGCGTCCAGTCATACTGAACGCTTTTATGTTCGAGCGTCGGTCGGACCACGAGAATGCAAGGAGGGGCAGGTGCCTCAGAAGATGAAAGCCGCGGTGTACTACGGGGCCGGGGACATTCGGATCGAACAAGTGCCGGTGCCGGTGCCGGATGAAGGGGAAGCTCTCATCCGCGTCCTGCGCTCAGGTATCTGCGGGACGGACGCGAGCGAATGGATGTCGGGCCCGAAAGTCTTTCCGGTTGTGCATGCCCATCCTCACAGCGGACATGTGGGACCCATGATCCCCGGTCACGAGTTTGTGGGGGAGGTCCGCGAATTTCGGGGCCCGGCGGCCTTTGGGATCGGCGATGTGGTCGTCTCCGGGGCGGGCATTTGGTGCGGCCGATGTGACCGGTGTTTGGAGGGCCGGACCAACCTGTGCGCCTCTTACAGGACGCTTGGATTGAATATGAACGGTGGCATGGCTGAGTACGTCGTGTGCCCCGTTAAGGCGCTACGAGCCGTGCCGTCCGGAATGAATATCGACGCGGCAGGTCTCGCGCAGCCGTTGGCCGTGGGTATCCACGCGGCTCGCCGTTCAGGGGCCGGACGCGGTGACCGTGTCGTGGTCATCGGTGCCGGTGCCATCGGCTCCTTCGTTCTGGCGGGGCTGAAGCACCTTCGAGACCTCGATGTCACCGTTGTGGACTTTCCCGGTCGGAAACTTGAACGGGCCGCCAGATTGGGAGCTGATCGAACGATCGAGGCCGGAGAACGGCTGACCGACACGGTGGTGGCCATCTTAGGGGGGAAGCCTGATGTTGTTATCGAAGCGAGCGGTGCTCCCGGGCAACTTGCTGTCGCTTTGAAACTGGTGCGAGATGGAGGGCGGGTGCTGGCCGTTGGCATCCCCAAGGGGCATCCAGAACTGGATGTCCATTCCATGGTCTTCCGAGAGGTCACCTTGGAGACCACCTTGGCCCATATCTGCGATGAAGACCTTGATGCGTCGCTGAGGATCCTCTCGCAGGGCGTGCTGGCCGCAGAGTTGGCGGAGACTCCGAGGCCCCTGGAGGATCTGGGGGTGGCTCTGGATCAACTGGCGTCAGGGCGGGTCGAAGGAAAGATACTCATTACTCCATCCTTCGGCTGACGTCGTGACAGCGCGCTGTGGCGGTCCCGCGAGCACCGAGGGGTTGTCCAAGCGGGCCGGCTACTGGCGCCCGACGACGAACCAGATAGCGATGCATTCCTCGGTGTAGGGGTTGCTCAGCCGGTGCGGGGTCGATGAATCGAAGTTGATGCTGTCCCCTGGAGATAGCGTTTGGCGGGCGAACGCCACCTGGACGTCCAGGCGTCCGGACAGGATATGGAAGTATTCCCGCCCACCATGGCTGGACAGGTTGTCAGGGCTGCAGGATTCGCTGCCCGCCACGTACGTCACCCTGAGGAATTCGATGTCCGGATCATCACTGGGTGTAAGCCGCTCCCAGCGAACGCCGCCAATGAAAATTTCCGGCCGCTCGTCTGCGCGCTGCAGCCCTGGCAACTGTCCGACGTCGGGAAGATGCGCCACGTTCCCGGTTGGCCGCAAACCATCCGGGGCTTCATCGAGGTCCGTTGATGCGGCCTTCTCGGCAGTTTGAGCGGTGGATTTCCCGCTGCTTCGACCGTCGTGCATCAGAGTGTCGAGGCTGAGCCCAAGCTCAGAAACGATGTTGTACAGCGTGCCCACTGATGGGGATGCCAAATCCCGCTCAACCTGAGACATAAAGCTGGGAGAGACTCCAACGCGGCGCGCCAAGGCGCGCAACGAGATATTGGCCTCGGTCCGCGCCCTCCTTAGACGGGTTCCGAGCAGCAATCCTCCGGGGTTATCTGTTTCGTCCTGATTCACACTTGTTACTTTACGGCCACAGGTCTGGAAAGTCCCTGAACTCGCGGTCGCTGGAACCATTTAGAGCACATCTTCACCCAAGGACTTGACATGGATCACACTAAGTCGCACAGTTGGATCGTTAAGTATTAGTACACATGTGCATCTGGGATGTACAACGTGAGGCCTTTAGGAGCTGCAATGACGCGGCGGCTAAAGACGGCCCTGCCTGGGTTGGGGCTTTGCGGTCTCTGGCCCGGGCGTACTGACGGACCAAATCGCCGTCCTGGGTGCATAGTCGCTCCGGGGTGCCAAGGCCACGTCAAGAGCGGGAGATTCCCGGCTCGTACTTGTTGGCCCGCGACGTCCCGTGCGGGCCGCTAACTCAATTTCAATCCCATGCCCGCTAGCGGGCGAGACAAGCAAAAGGGGAGCGTTATGAAACGCCCTGTACCTATTTCCGGTCTGCGATTCTGCGGAGGAAGCCAGTGTTGATTGGATTCGCAGGCCTTGGGCGAATGGGCCTGCCGATGGCCACTCACCTCGCTGAGGCGGGACACTCGGTTCTCGCCTTCGACCCTGTGCTGCAGACTGCTCCGTTGGGACTGACGCTGGTCGGCTCGGCGAACGAGCTTGCCCAGGCACCGCTGACAATCAGTATGCTCCCGGATGGGCCCAGCACCATGGATCTGCTCTTCAGTGGACTGGAAAGCGCCGGAAGCGAGCATCTCCATGTAGTTATGGGCACTGTCGGGCCAGCCTTGGTCCGCGAGCTGGCTTTAGCCAGCCCTGTGGCTGTCATCGACGCGCCTGTCTCAGGAAGTGTCTCCATGGCGGAAGCCGCCACGTTGACCACGATGGTTGGCGGCAGCGAGGAACAATTCGCGCTGATCCAACCCATCCTGGCCGAGATGACAGCCGCGCAATTCCACACAGGACCCGCCGGATCCGGGTCAGCGGCAAAACTCGCGGTCAATGCCGTCCTGGCCGGTCTCAGCCAGGCAGTGGCTGAAGGGCTGCTGATAGCGGAAGCCGGAGACCTTGATCCCAAGGCTTTCTACACGGTGCTGCGAAACAGCGCGGCGGGGGCACCGTACGTGGACTACAAGGAGGAAGCCTTCCTTTCGCCGGAAACGGCCGGGGTAGCGGCCCCCGTGTCCTTGATCCGCAAGGATCTGGGCTTGGCGCTCGATCTCGCCCGGTCCCGCCACCTAAGCCTGCCCGGCGCGGAGGCCGCCTACGGGGTGCTTCAGGACGCCATGGCTGAGGGCCTGGGGGATAAAGACATGGCCCAAGTGCTGGCTGCCGTGCGACTGCGCAGTGGCCAGCATTGCGCGGTACGACAGGCGGTCTGACGGGAAAAACCCCGCCGGCCACGGCCCGCTGAAACGAATTCTGGACATATCCGGGCCGCCGCATCCCAGATTCCACCCTTAAACAATAATTTCCTGCCGCCAGTGCTGGCGGCACACAGTTCAAAGCGAAGGTAAGAATAATGCGACAAAACCGTTGGATAGTGCTGGGAGGATGTTTCCTCGCCTACCTGTTTGATGCCCTTGAAATCGTTCTGTTGTCCCTGGCGATGCCGGCAATCAGGCACGACATGGGGCTCTCGGTGACAGAAGGCGGCCTGTTGGCCACCGCGACACTTCTCGGCATAGGCGTCAGCAGTGTTGCTGGCGGATATATAGCCGACAACTTCGGACGCAAGAAAGCCTTGGTGGCTTCCCTGGCAGTCTTTGGCTTGTTCACCGCTGTCCTGTTCTTCGTGCCCAATTTCACGATCTTCCTGATCCTGCGCTTCCTCTCCGGAATCGGACTTGGCGCTGTATGGAGTGTGGTCTCGGCGTACGTGGTCGAAACCTGGCCCGAAAAGAGCCGCGGACGCGCAGCAGCCTTCGTGATCAGCGCCTTTCCTGCTGGCGGTGCCATGGCCGCCTCCATCTCCGGGTTGTTCCTTCCCGACTGGCGTCTCATGTTCCTCGTAGCAGGCACCGCAGCCATCCTGCCTATCCTCGTGGTGCATATTTTCTTCCAGGAGTCAGCCAGTTGGACCGCGGCAAGGACCCGGGACTCCACGGACATCGTTTCCGTCCGCGACGTACTAAGCGGCCCGCTGCGCCGCACAACGCTTTTGGGCACGCTCATGGCCGCACTGGCTTTGACCGGATACTGGGGGGCGACCACCTGGCTTCCTACCTACCTCACCACAGAGCGAGGCTTGCCGGCCGGATCAGTGGCGTTCTTTGTCACGATCCTGAATCTGGGAATGTTCATGGGATACAACGGTTTCGGGATGATAGCGGACCATATCGGGCGGCGCCGGACAATCATCATGACCCTGCTCGGCGTTTCCCTGACAATGCCAATTTATGCCGTGACCACAAACCAAATCGGTCTGCTGTGGCTCGGCCCGTTGTTTGGAGCCTTCACCGCGTTCTTCGGTCTGTTCGGTTCCTACCTGGGGGAGCTGTTCCCAACGCGGGCCCGTGCCACCGGGGCGGGCTTCTGCTTCAACATAGGCCGGGGTGTATCCGCCCTTGCTCCCTTTGGCCTTGCAGGGCTGGCCGGAACCATCGGGTTTAGCGGTGGCCTGATTGTTTGTGCCTGCTTCTTCGCCCTGGCCGCAGTCGTGGCTCTGCTGCTTCCACGCACTGGCGCACATGCTTTTGAACCCGAAACCGTGAAAGTCCACGATGGCGCTGGTCGCACCAGCTGACAAGTCCCCACGCGAACGGCGCCTGCACCTGCAGTCGCCGTTCGCTGTTTAAGCGAGTCCACGTCAGAACTCTCGTGCTCCCCACACTGCGAGCCACGCCGGGACTGCCAGCATCCCGAAGTCAAAGGTCCGTGCCGGTTGCCGGCACGGACCTTTGGTCTCCTGCTTTGGGTTGTCGGGACGCGCTAGCTATCGAGTTGCTGAAACTCGATCCAATTGCCAAATTCGCATCCGAGGTGCCAGCGGTGCCCTGCAACCATAGATTGCGGCACGCCCGCTGGGAACTCCACCGTTAGCCACGCTTCGAAGCCTTCGTGGAGGTCGCGGAACTGATGCCGCACGCCCCCTATGGCCTGCCCCTTGGCCGTGCGGGCTACACCCGCGACCTGCAGCGGATAGTCAGAGCTGGCCGGGGTGGTCAGGGATGAGACGTCCTGGTAGTCGATATAGAAACGTGTGGGCAACGGTGATCCCCCCGTCGTTTCGATGACTTTCTGCCGCCCCAGGTCGTCCTCACCAATAACGTAGTGATCTGGACATGCGGCCAGCATTGCATCGGAATCAGGAAGTGCCGACTGGGCGTTAAACCACTCGGCGAAACCCCGAGCAGACCCGACCGGACTCTGGATCTTGATTGAACTTTGCACCCGCGCCCCTCGGGCCCGGCGCGACGTCAAACCGGTGACAACGCCAGCTGTGCGTATCTTCCATTCGAGGCGCCGCTCCAGCTCACGGGGCCCCTGCTCGCGCTTGAGTGCCAAAAGCCGATCGCGGAGCACATCCACGTCCCCGCTTCGCGACGAGGCCGGAGCCCCAAGGGACTTGAGCACCGCCAGCGCGCGGGTCCGCTCCCAATCCAGGACCCGATCACGAGAGACCTTCTGGCCGTCAATGCTGCTGGTCAAAGCCAGGTGTTGGGTCATCGCAATTCCTCTCGAATGTATGAGAAACTTCAGAGTAACTTAATGCAAGAAAACTTGCGATAGGGAGACGATGGTATCCGAAGACAGGAATATCGCCGCGCAACCCCCTCGGCGTCCGGGAGGGAGGAGCGCACGCATCCGACAAGCAGTATTTTCAGCAACAATCGAGCTCCTACCTCAACATGGGATCGGAAATCTGAGCATCCGGCAGATCGCGGACCGCGCCCAGGTCGCGGAATCAACGATCTATCGCAGGTGGAAAACTCCTAGCGGGTTGGCCGCAGCTGCCGTTGCCGACTACGCCTTCACAGAGAACCCGGTCCCCGATACAGGAAATCTGGAAAGTGACCTACGGCTATTTCTGCAAAATGTAGTCTCGATCCTAGGCAAGTCCGATATGCGTCGGCTTCTGCGTATAGCTATCTCCCTCGATGAGTCTGATGTCCAAAACTCGGCTGCCTACGCCGAATTTTGGCGAAGCCGCTTCGCCACAGGTTCGGTAATCGTGCACCGCGCCGTCGAGCGCGGGGAACTCGCGCCGAACGCCGACCCTTTGATGGTGATTGAAACACTCGTCGGGGCCTCGTATGTCAGGGTCCTCCTACAGGAACTCCCCGTTGACAATGACCTGATGGAAGTGTCTGTCAGGGCGGCGCTGCATATTGCACGAACTGTTGCCGGGTAGCAGCATCAACCGTGTAGACGGAGGCTTCCTCGCAGCGGGGGCGGCTTCGACTGGCGAGGATATTCGGAGCCTCTGCAACACACTTGGGTATGTGGCGGACAGGTACAGGGTATGAGCTACCTTTCGAGAGCCCCTGATCCGGAAGAGGCCTTTCGGGCACTGTACGAATCCGCCTATCCCGACCTTCTCAGGTTCGTTCAACGTCGCACTGACTTGCCGAATGCCGAGGACGTCGTCGCGGAGGCGTTTCTCGTAGCCTGGCGACGGTTTTCGGAAGTGCCGGCACTCGAAACTGACGCCAGAGCCTGGGTTTTTGGCATTACACGAAACCTCATGCTGAATGCCCGCCGCGGTGAACACAGACGGCAGGCGCTCGGCGTTCGCCTGGCCGAGACGATGGTGACATATGGCGGCGACGGTTCTCACGCCGATCTGGTCAGCAGCCGCATCGACCTAAGCCGGGCTTGGGCGCTCCTCTCAGAAGTCCACCAAGAAACTCTGGGACTCGCGATCTTGGAGAATCTTCCCGCGCCTCAGGCAGCACAGGTGGTGGGTATTTCTCCCGTCGCGTTTCGGCTGCGCCTCACACGAGCGAGGCGGGCTCTCCGAATGCTGCTTCACCATGTCCCCGCGAATGAGTCTGCCGCGCCAGCGACATCTTCCGAAAAGGCCTCGACACCATGAAAAACAGCCAGAATATCGACACACTTTTGCGGTCCATGGACGCCGCCGATCAGGGTGCGGATCCCGACCGGCACCGTGTACAGGCAGACCTGGAAAGGATCCTCAGATCCCACCCGGCTGCTGAGGTGCTCGTGGAAAAGAAGACGCCGACGTCGCGTCCGAGCCGAAGGCGTCGAACGCTCGCTTTGGGTGCCCTCGCCTTGGCCGCCACCGTGGGGCTCCTCGTCGGGCCGGTCCTCTCGGGAGGCGACCCGGCCTTCGCCACGTGGACCGCCGCGCCGGGCGCGCTGATCGGTTCGGAGCGCGACAACGCTGTGTCCGGCTGCGTCCGGTCCAGCAAAGGTGTTGGTGATGGCATGTTCGCCAGTGATGTGGCTGCAGCGGAAGTAGCCATCGCTGAGAAGCGCGGTGCGTGGACCACCGTCGTCCTTGCGGGAGCGGATGGATTTGAAGCTACGTGCACCACGGATTCCACAGCGCCGTGGTTCAAAAGAGGATCCTTCGGTTCAGTCGGTAAGCCCGGCAACGGGCGAGGTCCCGAAGCCCGGGAGATCAGGACCACCCAGCTGGGTACCGGCGTCATTGCAGACAATCCGCTCTCAATGGCATCGGGTCAGGTTGGCCCCGAAGTCGTCGGGATGACCTACACCAGTGTGGCTGGCGAAAGGATCACGGCCACGGTCTCGGAGGGACAGTTCGCCTTTTGGCTTCCGGGAGGGGAGCTGACAAACTCCTCAGACGAGTCCGTGCCTGTTGAAGTGACCTACACCGACGACACGACAGAAATTCGCTATCTCAGCCTCTGACGGGCGGGGCGCTACAAGCAGCGAACCTACCCCCGCAGCGCTCCGAATCCCGTGATCAGCGCTTCAAGCCCCAGACTAAAGGCAACATCGGTGGGCCGCTCATGCCGTTCAAGAGCTAACCGATCCACAGCGGCCGTGAAGTTGGGGACCTGCTCGGCGAGGCTGCCGGCGTCGAAGATGTCCTCAGGCGCGGTGACGTCATAAGCGGCGCCGAACACAAACGCCTCCAGGGCCACGATCGCCGAGATGATTTTCTCTTCCGGGAACCCGGCGTCACGGAAGCCGGCCGTCACTGCCTCATACATGGCCAGGGTTTTCGGAGCGTTTGCCACCGGAAGTACTGCAATGACGGGGATGAGCGGCGTATGCTCCGAGAAAACGTCGCGGTAGGACCAAGCCCAGCGGCGCACAGCGGCATCCCACGGCTCCACCCCAAAAGCAGTCACATCCACCATTGCTGCCAAGTGGTCCTCCACCAGCAGCAGGACGTCATCTTTGGAGGCCACATGGTTGTACAGGGCGGAAGGCGCCACGCCCAGGGAGCGGGCCAGGGCGGCCATGGTGAGTCCGTCGTAACCCTTGCTGCTGATCAACTCAAGCGCCGCCGTCGTAATGCCGTCCTGATCCAGGATCGCCGCAGTTGGCCGGCCGGCGCGGCGGCGCGCGGGAACCGTGGAAGGAGCGGGCGTTGGTGCGGGCATCGGAGGCCTTTCTGCTGCCTGTGTCCCCAGCATTATTCCATCGGGCCTTCACAGCCGCCGACTCCGACGCTACTATGGATATAAATGAACGCCATTCATTTACTGGTCAGCCACCGAGGACGGCCACGGAGAGGACATCATGCAGAATCTTGATCGCGACGTTGTGATCGTCGGTGCCGGGCCGTCAGGGTTGACGGCGGCACGCGAATTGAAGAAGGCCGGACTCAGCGTTGCAGTGCTCGAAGCACGCGACCGCGTGGGTGGCCGCACCTGGACCGACACCATCGACGGCGCCATGCTGGAGATCGGCGGCCAGTGGGTTTCCCCGGACCAGACGGTCCTCATGGAGCTGCTGGACGAGCTCGGGCTGAAAATGTACTCGCGCTACCGCGACGGCGAGTCCGTCTACATCGGCGCTGACGGCACGCGCACCCAGTACACCGGCGACACGTTCCCGGTGAACGAAACCACCAAGGCCGAGATGGACAAGCTCGTAGCCATCCTGGACGAACTTGCTGCCGAGATCGGCCCCACCGAGCCCTGGGCCCACCCCAAGGCACGCGAGCTGGACACCATCTCCTTCCACCACTGGCTCCGCCAGAACTCCAGCGACGAGGAAGCCTGCAACAACATCGGCCTCTTCATCGCCGGTGGCATGCTGACCAAGCCCGCCCACGCATTCTCCGCACTGCAGGCAGTCCTCATGGCCGCTTCGGCAGGCTCCTTCAGCCACCTCACGGATGAGGACTTCATCCTGGACAAGCGGGTCATCGGCGGCATGCAGCAGGTTTCGCTGCTGCAGGCAGCAGAGCTGGGTGACGACGTCGTACTTAACAGCCCGGTCCGCACCATCAAGTGGGACGAGGGCAACGTAACTGTCGTGTCTGAGCAGGCAACCGTCAACGCCCGCTTCGTGATCATGGCCGTGCCGCCCAACCTGTACTCCCGCGTCTCGTTCGAGCCCCCGCTGCCGCGCCGCCAGCACCAGATGCACCAGCACCAGTCGCTGGGCCTGGTCATCAAGGTGCATGCCGTGTACGACACCCCGTTCTGGCGCGAAGAAGGACTCTCCGGCACGGGCTTCAGTGCCGGTGCCCTGGTCCAGGAGGTCTACGACAACACCAACCACGGCGACACCCGCGGCACCTTGGTGGGCTTCGTGTCCGACGAAAAGGCCGACGCCGTGTTCGAGCTCAGCGCCGAAGACCGCAAGAAGGCCATCCTCGAGTCCATCGCCAGCTTCCTGGGCGACAAGGCACTCACGCCCGAGGTCTACTACGAGTCCGACTGGGGCTCCGAGGAATGGACCCGCGGCGCGTACGCCTCCAGCTACGACCTCGGTGGCCTGCACCGCTACGGCAAGGACCAGCACGCGAACGTCGGGCCGATCTACTGGTCCTCGTCCGACCTCGCAGCCGAGGGCTACCAGCACGTGGATGGCGCGGTCCGCATGGGCCAGGCAACTGCCGCCCGCATTGTTGAAGCCAACAAGCTGGCCGCGGTAGCCGTCTAACCGCTGACAAAACCAAACCGGCAGGCCCGGGGGAGCGTCATTCCCCGGCCTGCCGGCTCCACTGTTTAAGCACCGAAAGGACCACCATGCGCTACGTAGTGGGGTACACCGCCAATGCGAGGGGGCACGACGCCGTTCACCTCGCCGTCGCGCTGGCCCGGAACCACGATGTCAGCCTGGATCTGGTCCTGGTGATCCCGGAGGATTCCCCCTTCAACGCCGTCTATCCGCCGGAGGCCGGCTACAACGACATCCTCAACGAGCAGGCCCAGCGTTGGTTGGATGAAGGCCTCGATCTGGTTCCGGAGGACGTCACCGCCCGCGCGCACATCCGCCGCGGCGACTCAGAGGCGCAAACCCTGATCGATGCTGCCATGGAATTCGATGCCGCGGCACTGGTCATCGGCGCCACCAACAGCGGCCTGTTGAAGCGCTTCACCATCGGGTCCGTGGCGAGTTCACTGCTCCACTCCTCGCCCGTTCCGGTCGCTTTGGCCCCGAACGGCTATCACCGGATGGAGCCGATCACGCGCTTGAGCTGCGGTTTTGGCACGCGCCCGGGCGCTGATGAACTCCTCGACGTCGCTGTTGAGTCGGCGCGGGATCGCGGCCTTCCGCTGCGGCTCGTCTCCCTGTTGGCGCTCGACGGCGGTAACTCGCCCGGGTTGGCCGACGCCGCCTGGGTGCATGCCGCCGACCGCCTTGCCGCCGTCGGGAGTCCCGCCGTCGGGGGTTCCGCTGAAGCGGCCGGTTCCGATGTGCCCGAACCGGAGATCGTGGTCGCCCAAGGCCGCACCATCGAGGAAGCCGTTGACCGACTCGACTGGGAAGACGGCGAAATCCTGCTGATCGGCTCCAGCCGCCTTGCCCAACAACGAGCAACTTTCCTGGGCAGCACCGCAAACCGGATCCTGCGCGCCCTTCCCGTTCCCATGATCGTGGTCCCGCGGGACTACACGCGACAAAGCTCCTAGCAACCGCCTGAGAGGCAAAACCATGTCAACTGCACCAAAGACGGTCCAGTCGAAAGATTCGTCCCTGAGTGAAAAGGGACTGAAAGCCGGATCGGTGGGCCTGATCGGCGCCGTCGTGATCGGCGTTTCCTGCATCGCTCCCGCCTACACGCTCACTGCGGCCCTTGGCCCCACCGTGTCCGAGGTGGGCGTGCACCTCCCCGCCATCTTCCTGGTGGGTTTCATCCCCATGCTGCTGGTGGCGCTCGGCTACCGCGAACTCAACAACGCAATGCCCGACGCCGGAACCTCCTTCACGTGGGCAACTCGCGCCTTCGGTCCGTGGATCGGTTGGATGGGTGGCTGGGGGCTGATCGCGGCCACCATCATCGTGCTATCCAACCTTGCCGCGGTCGCAGTGGACTTCTTCTACCTGATGCTGGCGCAGATTTTCAGTAACCCGGAGTTGGGGGAGCTCAGTAAAATCCTGCCCCTGAACATTGCCACCACGCTGGTGTTCATCGCGTTGGCGTGCTGGATTTCCTACCGCGGCATGGAGACCACCAAGGGCGTGCAGTACGTGCTGGTGGCCTTCCAGTTGCTGGTGTTGGGCTGGTTCGCGGTCTCCGCCTTCGCGCATGTTGCCAACGGCACGGCCTTCGACGCCACCGCCATTTCGCCCGACTGGTTCAACCCCTTCGCCGTGGACTCGTTCTCACAATTCGCGGCGGGTGTGTCCCTCTCAATCTTCATTTACTGGGGCTGGGACGTCACGCTGACCATGAACGAGGAAACCAAGAACCCGGAGAAAACCCCGGGCCGTGCAGCGACCATCACAGTGCTGGTCATCGTGATCATCTACATGACCGTTGCTCTGGCTACGTTGTCCTTCGCGGGCGTTGGTGAGACCGGGTTGGGTGCCGGTAACCCCGAGAACCAGTCCAGTATTTTCGCAGTCCTTGCCGGCCCGGTGATGGGTCCGTTCGCGATCCTCATGTCACTGGCCATCCTGAGCAGCTCTGCGGCGTCCCTGCAGTCCACGTTCGTTTCACCGGCCCGTACCATGCTGGCCATGGGTCACTACCGCGCTATCTCGCCCAAGTTCGGCAAGATCAGCCCCACGTACAAGTCGCCCAGTTTCGCCACCATCGCGGCCGCGATTGCCGCCGCCGGCTTCTACGTGATCACCCGGACGGTGTCAGAGAACGCGCTGTGGGACACCATCACGGCCCTGGGCATGATGATCTGCTTCTACTACGGCATCACCGCGCTTGCCTGCGTCTGGTTCTTCCGAGCCGAGGCATTCAGGGGAGCGCGTGCCTTCTTCTTCAAGTTCCTGGCACCCCTTGTGGGCGGCGTGATCCTGTTGGTGATGTTCGTCAAGACGGCCATGGACTCCATGGATCCGGAGTACGGGTCCGGCTCATCCGTGGGCGGCGTGGGCCTGGTGTTCGTGCTGGGCATGGGCGTGATCCTGCTCGGAGTGGTGGTGATGCTGGTGATGTACCGCCTGCGTCCCGAGTTCTTCAAGGGCAAGGTTCTGACCCGGGCCTAGGCTCTGCCCACCCCTGCCGCCCGCTCGGCTTCGCTCAGCGCGTCGGCAAGACGTTCGACGGCGGCGCGATAGTCCGTGCCGGCTGTCACCTTGCAGTATTCGGCCTCGCGCATGGCCCGGGTGAGCGCAGCTGTCTCCGCAGTCCTGACGTCGGTCATTGCCGGGTAATCGATGGTCTGCGCCGGATCCAGTTCGTAGCGACGCCACTGCTCCAGGATGCTGCTGTGGCGGGCGGCGTCGTCTGAAAAACCAGCACGACGGCGGGGTTGGGCCGCGTGGATCCGTTCCACTTTACGGATACTCGCCAGGGTTCCTGGCGCGGTGGCCAGGCCGACGAAAACCATGATGAGACCGGCCGGAGGCCATTGCACTGTTGGGACAAGTATGGCGGGCAAAATCACCACCAAACCGCCGAAAAGGTCCCAAAAGACGCCGTCCGGTTCCGGCCCGGGCCCATACGTCAGTTTCCTGTGCAGGACATACGTGGTTGCTGCGGTTGCGAGAACCAGAGCTACACCCCACAGGAGCATCATGGCGGGCATCGGACCACCTCCAGGCGACATCACGCTGCTTTGATTTCAGTATGCGCCAGCGTCCGCGTGGGCGCGAGGGGTCACCCTGTCGCACCTCCGGCGTAGCCTTGGCATCATGAGACTGAAAATGTGCAGCATCCACGTCAAGGACCCCGCAGCAGCTCACACGTTCTACACGGAGACGCTGGGTTTCGAGACCCTGATGGCCATGCCTGAGTACAACCTGTTCATCATTAAGGATCCCGGGGCGGACAACAGCAGTGCGCCCGGGCTGTTGCTGGAACCCAGCGACAACCCGATCGGCGCCAATTACATGAATGCCGTGTACGAGGCCGGTATGCCCGCGGTAGTCCTGGGCGTGCCGGATGTCCAGGCTGAGTATGAGCGGTTGCTCGCTGCCGGCGTGACATTCAAAGGCGAGCCTGCTGAGGACCCGTCCGGCGTCAGCGCGGTCTTCGACGACGGTTGCGGCAACTTCGTGCAGCTCCATCAGGACTAGCACTTAAACAGCTGTGGCCGGGACGCAAGGTCCCGGCCACAGCTCGCTAAACCTTAAGCGTGGTCCCGCTTGGAGGTCTTCGGAGCGTCGCGCTTTGCAGCCGCGTTGTCCCGGGCTTCCTTGGTGGCGGCCTTCTTTGCGGCTTCATCCTTGACCCGCTGCGCTTCGGAGCGGACAGCGGCGTGCGTGGCGCGCTCGGTGACCAGCCACTGCGGCGGAGCCTGCAGCAGCTCGGTGATTTCCGCCGTCGTGAGTGCTTCTTCGACGCCGCCGCGGGCAAGGCCGCTGATGGACACGTTCAGTTTCTGTGCCACCACCGGGCGGGGGTGCGGGCCGTTGCGGCGCAGCTCGGCGAGCCACTCCGGCGGGTTGGCCTGAAGTTCGGCGAATTCGTCGCGGGAGATGGACGAATCCTGGAACTCCTGAGGTGTAGCGGGCAGGTAGATGCCGAGTTTCTTGGCGACTGTTGCCGGCTTCATGGACTGGGAGTTCGAGGACGTCATGCTTCAAGGGTATCTGGCCGGTACTGTGAGTGTGTGCCAGACGCTGAAGAATCCGCCGAAACAACCGAACCCCTAGCCGGTCTCCGCTTCGCCTATGTTGCGGGTGTGACGCCTGGGAAATGGATCCGGCGTTGGGAAGAGCGGATGCCCGACTATCCGTTGCACGCCTTCATGTCCGACGACGCCGCGCAGCTTACGGTGTTGCGTGACGGCTCCGCAGACCTGAGCTTTGTCCGGTTGCCCGTGGACCGCGAAGGCTTGAACGTCATTCCCCTTTATGAAGAGCAGCCTGTTGTGGTTGCTCCCAAAGGGCACGAGATATCGGTGTTTGAGGAAGTCGCGCTGGACGACCTCGCCGAGGAGAACTTCCTGGACATCGACGAAATGGGTGGGCCGGACATGGCCCTCCAGGTAGTCGCATCCGGTGCCGGGCTGGCGATCCTTCCGATGTCCGTGGCGCGTCACCTGAATGCTAAAGACACTGTCATGCGTCGCCTGACCGGGGCTCCCACCACGCAGATCGGCCTTGCCTGGCTGCTTGGAACCGACAGCCCCGTGATCGAGGAGTTCATTGGGATTGTGCGTGGGCGGACAGCTCAGAGTTCACGCCAGCCCTCAGCTCAGCAGGAAAAGCCCAAGAAAGCACCCAAGCCTGATCGTCGCGGTGGTGGTCCCAAGAAGCCGGCCGTCGCGCAACGCTACGCGCCGAATCCTGACAAGGGCCGGGGCAAGGGTTCGCGCAAGAAGGGCAAGCGCTGACTATCCGCCGTGAATCGCGGCCTGCTGCTGTTCTGATCGGTTGAGGTAGGCAAGGAGAAGGTCCCCGGCCTCTTCCAGCTGCCCCGCTTCCAGTGCTGAGCAGATCTGTTCGTTTTCTGTGAGCCAGTCGCTGTAGAAATGCGCGTTCATGGTGGCTTTGTGGAAGTAGAGCCGCATCTCGGCCAGGATTTGAGCCATGATCGTGTCCAGCCTGGTGCTCTCGGCCAGGGCGACGATTGCTCCATGGAAGTGCTGGTTGGCGCTGCCCAAGCCCTCATTGTCGTCGGCGGCCGCTGCGCGCTTGCCCTCTTCGACGGCGGCCCTGACGGCGGCAATGCGCTCGGGTGAGCCTCCTGCGCGGATGGAGCTAACCTCAATGGCCCGGCGGACTGTATAGACGTCGTGGATATCGCCGGCCTCAAGAGTGGCCACGTAGACGCCTCTGTTGGGCTGTCGAAGAAGAAGCCGCTCACCTGCAAGCTCGGCAAATGCTTCGCGGACGGTGTTCCGGGAGACGCCCAGATCCTCGGCGATGGTGGCCTCGGTCAGCTTGGCGCCCGGAACCAGGAATCCCTCGGCCAGTTGGTAACGCAGTTCTTCGGCAACCCTCTCGGCCACGGAAGGGACCCTCAGACGCACCCGCGCCCGTGCGCCATCAAAGCCAGGGTGTTCGCTTTTTTCCTGATCTGCACTGGCCATGACACCAAAAATACACGATTGCCGAAAACCAGGATCGCTGGATCGTTGAACAATCCAGCAAAATGGTGCATGCTGGATGTAACGCACATCACGAGGCAGGGATCACATCATGGCAATCATCGATCTGAACAGCGACGTCGGAGAGTCATTCGGACGCTGGACACTCGGCGATGACGCCGCCATGTTTGAGTCAGTCTCCAGCGCAAACGTTGCGTGCGGATTCCACGCCGGCGATCCCAGCGTCATCCGCAGCACCTGCGAAAAGGCGGTCCAGGCCGGCGTCGTGATTGGTGCCCATGTTGGCTACCGCGACCTCGCGGGATTCGGCCGCCGGTTCCTGGACATCGATCCCACGGAACTGGCTGACGACGTCGTGTACCAGATCGGTGCGCTCCAGGCGCTGGCCGCCACCACGGGAGCCCGCGTCCAGTACGTGAAGCCCCACGGCGGCCTCTACAACGCGATCGTGAAGCACACCGCGCAGGCACGTGCCGTCGTCGACGCCGTGAAATCGGTTGACCCCAACCTTCCGATCCTGGGCCTCCCCGGCTCCGAGGTACTGCGTCTCGCCGAGGAAGCCGGCCTTCGTGGTGTTTCCGAAGCTTTCGCAGACCGCGCGTACAACCCTGACGGCACGCTGGTTTCCCGCTCACAACCGGGTGCAGTACTGCACGATCCCGCCAAAGTGGCCCAACACGTCCTGCGTATGGCCACTGAACAATCCGTCAGGACCATCGACGGTTCCATCCTAAAAATCCGCGCAGAAAGCATCTGCGTGCATGGTGACTCACCCGGTGCTGTGGCAATGGCTACCGCCGTGAAGTCCGCTCTGAGCGACGCCGGCGTCAGCATCGGCTCGTTCCTCTAGCCCGCCCCGGGCTCCCCGCACCAACCCTCATCCCCCCGGAGGACATCATGACCAGCACCAACAAAGCAGCCAAGGCAGTGACAAGGAAGCCACCGCCCGGCGCGCTAAAGGCGTACGTTGCCAGCCTCACCGGCACCTCGCTGGAGTACTACGACTTCGCTATTTACTCCGTGGCCTCAGCCCTCGTGTTTCCCAAGATCTTCTTCCCGGGCAATGACGAGTTCGTTGCACTCCTTCTCTCCTTCTCAGCATTCGCGGTGGGCTACCTTGCCCGTCCGATCGGTGGCGTTATCTTTGGCCGCCTTGGTGACAAGATCGGCCGCAAGTACGTCCTGGTGTTCACGCTTGTTCTGATCGGCGTGGCTACGGTGCTCATCGGAGCGCTGCCCGATTACTCCGTAATAGGCGTCGCGGCCCCCACAATTCTTGTGCTGTTGCGTTTGGCGCAGGGCATTGGCGTTGGCGGCGAATGGGGCGGTGCGGTGCTACTGTCCAGCGAATTCGGTGATCCCAACAAACGCGGCTTCTGGTCCTCTGCCGCCCAGATCGGTCCGCCCGCCGGCAACCTCATGGCCAACGGCGTCCTCGCCATCCTTGCCGCTTCCCTCAGCGATGAAGCATTCCTTTCGTGGGGCTGGCGCGTAGCCTTCCTCGCCTCCGCTCTCCTGGTGGTCTTCGGCTTGGTCATCCGGCTCAAGCTGGAAGAAACCCCGGTGTTCAAGGCCATCCAGGCCAAGGGTGATCGACCCAAGGCTCCCATCAAGGAAGTCTTCACCACGCAGCCCAGGGCCTTGGTGGCCGCGGCTCTCTCCCGCGTTTGCCCCGACATCCTCTACGCACTGTTCACCGTGTTCGTAGCCGTTTACGCCACTAAGCAACTGGGTATGACCACCGGAAATGTCCTGTCCGCCATCCTGATCGGATCGGCCTTCCAGCTCTTCCTGATCCCCTTGGCAGGTGCACTCACGGACCGTTTCAACCGTCGCTGGGTCTACGGCATCGCAGCAGCCGCCACTGCCGCGTACATCCCGCTGTTCTTCCTCATGATCCAGGGCAAGTCCGTAGCCATGCTGACAGTCGGCACCGTGATCGGCCTGGCATTGCACGCCTTCATGTACGGCCCCCAGGCGGCCTTCATCACCGAGCAGTTCCCAGCCAGGCTCCGCTACGCCGGCAGCTCGCTGGCCTATACCCTGGCCGGTGTGATCGGTGGAGCCATTGCCCCCATCATCTTCACCGCACTGTACGGCGCTGCGGGTGGCGGCTGGTACCTGATCGCCGTTTACATCCTGGTGGCCGCTGTTGTCACGATTGTCGGCATGCTCCTCGGCCGCGACCCCAAGCCGGAAGAAGACGTCCGACTGATGCAGGGGACGCACGCTCAGCCGGCGGCGTAGCTAAAGATGGAAACCGTGATGCACACGACTACCGCAAAAAGGGTTCGCTCCGTTCGTCCCGTTGGCACCCGGGCCGTCCTGGCAGAGCTGGAGGGCCTGCAGGATGTCCTTGCCCTTCAGGACATGCTCTACAAGTCCCCGCTTCCCGGCCAGGTGGACGTTCTCGCCGCCGCGGAGACGGTGATGGTGGTTGGCGAGTCCGCGGCGGCCACCCGTGCGATCGGTGCCCGGCTGCTGGAGTTGGAACTCACCACACCTGAGGTCACCGATTCCGGGCTGGTGGTCATCGACACCGTGTACGACGGCGAGGACCTCGCCGATGTTGCGGAGCTGACCGGGCTGAGCGTGGACGGCGTTATTGCCGCGCACACGGGACAGATCTGGACTGTGGCCTTTGCCGGCTTCGCACCAGGCTTCGGCTACATGGTGGGTGAAAACGAGGCCCTCACGGTTCCACGGCGCTCTTCCCCGCGTACAGCCGTTCCTGCTGGTTCGGTGGCTCTCGGTGGACAGTATTCCGCGGTCTACCCCCGCCGTTCGCCGGGCGGTTGGCAGCTGATCGGCCGGACCGGGGCACGTATGTGGGATCTGGACCGGGCCCAACCAGCCCTGGTCCGCCCTGGTGACCGGGTGCAGTACCGGGCCGTTCGCGACGTCGTAACCACCGGTGTTTCGGTGGCGCGTGAGCCTGAAACGGAGCGTCACACTGAGTCCGGGCTAAGAATTGTGAACCCCGGGGCGCAGAGCCTGGTTCAGGACCTCGGCCGTCGAGGCTTTGGTCCATTGGGTGTCTCCGCCGCTGGCGCCTTGGACCGGGCATCGCTGCGACGAGCCAACCGGCTGGTAGGCAATGGCGCTTCGGCCGCTGCTATTGAGACCGTCAATGGCGGGCTCACGGTTGAGGCCGTCGGTGACCAGGTGATTGCCGTGGCAGGCGCGCCCACCACACTGACCATCCAGTCGCCGTCGTGGATTGAGTCCGAAGAGTCCGACGGCGGCGCCCAGCCGGGCGCGCAGCGGACCGTCCCGATGGCCACAGCTTTCGCGCTGCTGGACGGCGAAGTGCTCACCTTGGGTGCTCCCGAGTCGGGGTTCCGAAACTACGTGGCGATCCGCGGCGGAGTGGACGTTCCCGAGGTTTTGGGCAGCCGCTCGGCGGACACCATGTCCGGGATCGGACCGGCACCCTTGGTCATCAAGCAGGTTCTCCCCGCCGGCGACGCCACGGAGTCCACAGCGGTTGGTGCCCCCGAGCTGCAGCCCGACTTCCCCGGCACCGGCGTCACGGTACTGGACGTTGTCCCCGGGCCCCGGGCTGATTGGTTCAACCAGGAAGCGCTCGATTCGCTCTGCAGCCAGGAATGGCTGGTCACGCCGCAGTCCAACCGGGTGGGCATGCGCCTCGACGGCACACCGCTGGAGCGGACCCGCGAAGGTGAGCTCCCCAGCGAAGGCACCATGGCCGGCGCCCTCCAGATCCCGCCAGCGGGACTGCCCGTTTTGTTCCTGGCGGATCACCCCATTACGGGAGGCTATCCGGTGATCGGCGTGGTGCGCGATGAACACCTCGATCGTGCCGCGCAGGTCCCCATTGGCGGGCGTATCCGCTTCCGGTTCGTTCCGGATTCACCGGACGCCTCCATGACTTTTACCAAGACCCCAGAGAAGTGAGTATTAGATGCGCAAGGTCCTGATCGCGAACCGCGGCGAAATCGCCGTCCGTGTGGCCCGAGCCTGCGATGACGCCGGCATTGCCTCGGTGGCCGTTTACGCCGACATTGACGCCGATGCCATGCACGTTGGCGCCGCCGACGAAGCCTACAGCCTGGACGGAAACTCGCCCGCTGACACCTACCTGAACATCGGGAAGCTGCTCGCTGTAGCGGCGCAGTCCGGCGCTGACGCCGTCCACCCCGGCTATGGTTTCCTTTCCGAGAACGCCGATTTTGCGCAGGCAGTGCTCGACGCCGGGCTTGAGTGGATCGGTCCCTCACCGGAGTCGATACGCCAGTTGGGCAACAAGATCACCGCCCGCGAACTTGCAGTCCGCGCCGGCGCGCCGTTGGTTGCCGGCAGTGACGGACCGGTGTCCTCTGCTGCGGAAGCGCGGGCCTTCGCAGAGGAACACGGGCTCCCGCTTGCCATCAAGGCTGCCTTCGGCGGCGGTGGCCGCGGCCTGAAGGTGGTCCGCGAGCTTGCCGAAGTAGAGGAAGCTTTCGACTCCGCAGTCCGTGAGGCTGTGGCTGCCTTCGGTCGAGGCGAGTGCTTTGTTGAGCAATACCTGGACCGGCCCCGGCATGTGGAAGCCCAGATCATCGCCGATGTTCATGGCAACGTGGTTGTGGTGGGGACGCGCGACTGCTCCCTGCAGCGCCGCCACCAGAAACTCGTGGAAGAGGCCCCCGCGCCGTTCCTGAGCGATACGCAGCGGCAAAAGATCTACGAAGGATCCAAAGCAATCATCCGTGAAGCCGGTTACTACGGCGCAGGAACGGTGGAGTTCCTGGTCTCAGCGGATGGCGCGGTGGCGTTCCTGGAGGTCAACACCCGCCTCCAGGTGGAGCACCCCATCACGGAGGAAACCGCCGGAATCGACCTTGTGCAGGAACAATTCCGCATCGCTGCCGGTCTGCCGCTCAGCATCACCGAAGACCCCACTCCGCGTGGGCACTCCTTCGAGTTCCGCATCAATGCCGAGGACGTAGGCCGCGGATTCCTGCCCTCACCGGGCACCGTGGCTTCCTTTGAATCACCCACCGGACCGGGAATCCGCTTGGATACCGGCGTGCGTTCGGGCTCGTTCGTCGCACCGCAATTCGACTCGCTCTTGGCCAAGTTGATCGTCACAGGGGCTGACCGGCAACAGGCTCTGCGCCGCGCCCGACGTGCCCTCGCCGAAATCAACATCACGGGTCTGCCCACGGTGCTGCCGTTCCACCGGGCCGTTCTGGAGTCCGATGACTTCACATCGGTTGCCGGCTTGAACATCCACACTCGCTGGATCGAAACCGACTTCGCTGACCACATCCCCGTGGATCCCGAATACAACGTGGAGGCTCCGGACGGAGAGCGGCGAACCATCACCATTGACGTGGACGGCAAACGCCTTGCCGTTGGGCTTCCGGCTGACCTGCTGGATGGCTGGGCGCGCTCAGGACAGGGGCTTCCAGCTGCCTCGGACGTGACGGGGCTGCCGGGTTCTGTCACAAATGCAGACTCACCAGCCGAATCGGCCCTCGTCTCCAGCATGGCCGGCACGGTGGTCAAGTGGCTCGTTGAACCGGGCGCTGACGTAACCGCGGGTGATCCTTTGGTGGTCCTGGAGGCCATGAAAATGGAAACCCAGGTCCCCGCGCACCGCTCAGGTACGCTCTCCGAAGTACTCTCGGCCCCCGGCGGTGTGGTCACGGCTGGAGCAGTCCTGGCTCACATCGAGTAGTTAGGACGTAACGGCAACGCCCAGCACGCTGTCCAGCAAGCCGTTGCGGAATTTGCCCGAGGGATCATTCGCCTGGACCAGGGCACGGAAGTCCTCGAACCGCGGGTAGAGCGCGGCGAAGTCATACTGGCCGGGCGTGAAGAGCTTGCCCCAGTGCGGGCGTGCACCGAACGGACGCAGGGCTTCCTCAAGCTCGGGCAGCACTGCTTCCACCTCGGTCTGCAGCGGTTTCCACGTGAAGTGGAGCGCCACGCTTTGCTGCTGGTAGAACGGGCTGAGCCAGAACTCATCTGCTGCCACGGTGCGGATTTCGGAGATGAACAACAGCGGCGCCAGCTTCTCCGAGAGTCCGCGAACTGCCTGGAGCGCCGCGGGCGCCTGATCCAGTGGCAGGAGGAACTCGCTCTGCAGTTCCTCGCCGTTGCTCGGGGTGAATTCGTGGCGGAAGTGCGGCAAGCGGTCCAACCACTTGCCAGCGACATCCAGCTGCTCGGTGCAGTTTTCTGCGGACATATCCGGCAAGGGGTGCATGGCGGATGTCGCAGCCGTCGCCCCAAACAGATCAGGCAGCGCCCCCTCGGTGTCCAGTGCTTTGAGCCAGACCTGGGGGATGGTGTCGCCGGTGTAATCCGTGAAAAAGCTGACGCTGTAGGCACTGGAGGCGATGCCCTGGAAGTCCGCCAAGGCCCTCTCCCAAGAGAGACCCGTGAGCACGCGCTGCCGGACCTCATAGCTCGGGCGAATGGCCAGCTCCAGCCCTGTGACGATGCCAAGGGCTCCCACGCCCACCACGCTGGCGAGGAAGGCGTCGTCGTCCGCTGAAAGGGTCACCAGCTCGCCGGAGGCGCGCACCAGCTCGACGCCGACGACGGCGGCAGCCAAGGAGGGATTGTTGACTCCGCTGCCGTGTGTGCCGGTTTGGATGGCGCCCGCAACGGAGATGTGCGGGAGGGAAGCGAGGTTGTGGATGGCGTACCCCTGTTCCTCCAAGGCTCGCCCCAGGGCCCCGTAGCTGATGCCACCACTGACCTTGACCGTGCTCCTGGCGACATCCACCACGATCTCCTGGGGCAGGGAGTCAAGCAGGATATGGATGCCGTCGGTGTCTGCCACCGTGTTGAAGGAGTGCCGGGAACCGAGCGCTTTGATCCGCGACGCGTTGGCTACGAGGTCCTGTAGCTCCTCCACCGACGTGGGGCGGTGGACTTCCGCGGACGAATACTCAAGGTTTCCTGCCCAGTTCTGCATCGACTATTCTTCCCGCTCGGAATACTTATTGGCTCCCGCAATTGTTAACGTTCACAACTAATTGCGTCAAGGGGTGTCCACTCCATTGCCGCTAGAGTTCAAGAAACCCGCTGTCTACCAGGAGTGCCACGTGAGCAAGGGATCCAAGCCCACCATCCGGGACGTAGCAAAGGCGGCTGAGGTCTCGCTGACCACCGTCTCCTACGTACTCTCAGGTCGGCACGGTGGCACCACCCGGATCAGCCAGCCCACCCAGGACCGTGTCCTGGCCGCGGTCAAGGAACTGGGCTACGTGCCCAATCAGGCCGCCCGGGGAATGCGCCGGGGCAAGACGGACGTGATTGCGGTGGCGATCGGAAATCTCGAATGGCCGTGGGACAGGGCCCTTGCCACGGCTGCAGCAGCAATCCTCCCGCAGCACGGCTACCAGCCGGTGATCTTGTTGGGTGACGATTGGCGGAAGTTCATGATGTCCGGCGGTGCGGACGGCGTCATCATTGGCTACTTCCCTGAGGCAAAGTCCGAGGATGAAACCGTCACGGAGCTGGCTCGACGCGGCGTTGCCCAAGTGGTGATCTCCGGAACCATGAATCCTGCCGGGTTCGATGTCCTGGCCCCTGAGGCTGACGCCGGACTCAGGGAGTGCATGGACTTCCTCACCGCCTCCCACCGCAGGATCGCCTGTATTCGAAGGGCGGACCCGGCGGGCCGTCCCAAGAGCCGGTTCTCCGCCTACGCAGCCGGACTGGAAGATGCGGGTATCCCGCTCGATGAGACCCTGGTCAGAACCTCGCAGCACCGTCCAGCCATCGCCTATCAATCAGCGCTGGAGCTGCTCCAGCTGCCGGACCGGCCCACGGCCATCCTTTGCACGGACGACATGGAGGCGCTGCAGACCATTCGGGCTGCCTACCGCCTCGGCCTTCGTGTGCCCGAGGACGTTCAGATTGTCGGCGTCGGCAACTCCACCGAGGGCCAGGAATACGATCCTGCCCTGACCACAGTGGGCCCGGAGCCGATCTTCGAGCAGGTGGTCCGAATGTTGCTCAATCGCTTGGCCGGAGCCACCCCAGTTGAGGGAGTCCGGATTGCATCACCGTGGAAGTTGCACCGGCGCGGCACCACGGCGGGCTAGCTGGTCCCTCAGCGGGCCTGGTTCCTCAGTGGGCTCAGTCCTTCAGCGGACGGCGAGCCAGCCAGGCGGCAACGATTGCGCCGGAGATGTTGTGCCACAAAGAGAACACAGCGGACGGCAGTGCGGCCAGCGCGCCGAAGTGCGCGGTGGCCAGTGTCGCGGCAAGGCCGGAGTTCTGCATGCCGACCTCGAACGCGAGGGCTCGGCGCGCTTTGTCATCCAGGCGGCCAAGCTTGCCAGCCAGGTAACCGAGGCCCAGGCCGAAGCCGTTGTGGAGGACCACTGCCAGGAACACGATTCCTCCGGCGGCAACAATCTTGCTGGCGCTGCCAGCCACCACAATGGCGACAATCAGCGAAATCACGACGGCGGATGCCCACGGAAGTGCCGGAAGAACCTTCGCGACGAGCTTGGAAAGGAAGAGGCGGGCCAGCAGTCCGGCGATCACCGGCAGCAGCACCGTCTTCACGATGTCCATCACCATGGCGCCAGCATCGATGTGCAGGAACGAGCCGGCCAGGAAGAGCGTTAGCGCGGGAGTCACGAGGGGCGCGATGAGGGTGGAAACCGAAGCGACAGCCACGGACAGCGCAACATCGCCCTTGGCAAGGAACGCCATGACGTTGGATGCGGTGCCGGAGGGAGCGCAGCCCACCAGGATGAGGCCGACAGCCAGTTCTGGAGGCAACTGCAGGAGTACTGCAATGAGCCACCCGGCGCCGGGCATGATCACGTAGTGCGCCACGATGCCGAGGGCAACAGCCCATGGGCGGCGCGCTACGGAGGCAAAGTCCGGCGGAGTGAGCGTGAGGCCCATGCAGAACATGATGGTGCCCAGCAGGTAGGGAACGGCGACACCCATCGGTTTGAACAGATCCGGAATCAGGAATCCGAGGACGCCGGCCACAACCACCAGCAGCGGGAAGACCGTGACGGCAATGCGCGCAATCTTGGCTTCAGCGGCAAGGGCGGCGTTGACGGGCGCAGCGGATTCTTCGGTTTTCGATGGGGTATTGGTTGCCTCAAGCATTCATCCATGCTCACACTGCTGCTACCCAACCAACGAGTTCGTTACATTCGCCGGCGTGTATATGTCAGATGACCGCTGTTTCAGGAGTTGAGCTTCCCGGCCAGGCGCTCACGCATGCGGATGCTTGCCTCGTTCAGGCCAATGAACTCCACTTCGCGCCCGTGATTCCGGTATTTCTCTGTGACCGAATCCAGGACTGCCACCGTGGAAGCGTCCCAGATATGCGAGCCGTGAAGATCGATGACCACTCGATCTATGCCATCCGAGGAATCTTTCGCGTAATCGAACTGCGTGTAGAGGTCGTTGGAAGAGGCAAAGAAGAGTTCGCCATCTACCGTGTACGTCGCCACGGTTTCGCCATTGAGGAGCAGTTCCGTCCGCTCCACCGTTGCGAAGTGGGCTACCCGCCGCGCGAACAGGACCATTGCGGTCAGAACGCCGACGCCGACGCCCACCGCCAGGTTGTGCGTCGCCACCACTGCGGCGACAGTAACCAGCATGACGGCGGTCTCCGACTTGGGCAGGCGCTTGAGCGTTGAGAACCGGATGGAATGCCAGTCAAAGGTGATGAGCGAAACGAAGATCATCACGGCCACCAAAGCCGCCATGGGAATCATCCCCACAACGTCGCCCAGCACCACCACCAGGATGAGCAGGAATACTCCGGCAAGGAACGTTGAAAGCCGGCTCCGCGCGCCTGAGCCCTTCACATTGATCATGGTTTGACCGATCACTGCGCAACCACCCAGGCCGCCCAGGAAGCCGGTGACGATGTTGGCAGCACCCTGGCCCCAGGACACCCGCGTCTTGTTGGAACGTGTGTCTGTGATGTCGTCCACCAGCTTGGCGGTCATCAGCGATTCCAGCAGGCCCACCAACGCCATGGACAGCGCGAACGGCGCAATGATCTGGAATGTCTCCAGGTTCAGTGGGACGTTGGGCAGGAAAAGCCCGGGAAGGCTGTCCGGCAGTTCGCCCTTGTCGCTGACGGTGGGGACGTCGATGTTCCCCAGAACAGTCACCAGCGTAATGACAACGATCGCTACCAGAGGTGCCGGAATGGCGGTGGTCAGCCGGGGGAGTCCGAACACGATGACCAACCCCACCACCACGATCGGGTAGACCATCCACGGTACGTTGAACAGCTCGGGCATCTGCGACATGAACACCAGGATGGCCAGTGCGTTGACGAAGCCGATCATCACGGAGCGGGGAATGAACCGCATCAGCTTGGTGACACCCAGGACCGCCAGGATGATCTGGAAAACGCCCGCCAGGATGATGGTGGCAATGAGGTAATCGAGCCCGTGTTCTTTCATCACGGGAGCGATCACCAAGGCCACGGCACCGGTCGCCGCGGAGATCATGGCCGGACGGCCTCCCACCAGAGCGGTCACCACGCCCATGGTGAACGATGCGAACAAGCCGATGCGGGGATCCACTCCGGCAATCACGGAGAACGCGATGGCCTCCGGGATGAGCGCCAAGGCCACCACGAGTCCCGCGAGGGATTCCGTCAGCAGGCGGCGGGGCGAGCGGAAGGTCGCCCGCAGTGACATGAGTTGCTCGGGTGTCATGGGTCCTTACAGTGCGGTCTTTTATAAAGCAGTCTGGCGGTAGCGCTCAATCTGCTTAAGACGCCGCAGGAGGCTGTCGCGCCGCGGGTGCGGGACGACGTCGGGCGCCTCAGCGGTGAGATCAATATGTTCGGTTCCGTACTGCCACAGCAGGAGGTCGTCCAGGAGGCGGTCGGGTCCGGGGGAGTAGCGGTGGTCCAGGGCCTTGCGGACCTCGGTGATCCGGTTGGCGCTAAGCAGTCCGGCTAGCTCCACGGTCTTGGTGAGTCCGTGGGCAGCGAGCAGCTCAGCAGCCCATCCCCAGTCGTCATCAACTTTACGGTCAACGTGCGGCAAGAGGGTACGCCAGACGTCACGAACCCGGTTTGGCGTCAGCGGCGAGCCACCCTCACCTTCGAGGTCCCAGTAGCTGCGGACTTCCTCGTAGCGCTCGTGAAGATCCGCGAAGGCGCTCTCCACGGTTTCCAACATGGCTGCTGTGGCCGTGAATTGGCGGTCGAAGTGCGGCGTCCAGGCGCGGGGGTCTTCGGCCTTGAAGCGGATGTCGTGCTCGATCTCGCTCCAGGCATGGGCAAACACTGTACGGATCTGGCATTCGAAGAAGTAGCTGCCGTTGGCAGGCATGTCCGGATTGAAGACGTGCTGGTACTCCTTGACGGCCTCGTTCTGGATGGTGCGCAGGATGAGGTGCCGGCTGGAGTAGCCGTAGGTTCCGGACTCGATGGAACCGATGTCCTTCTCACGGTCGCCTCGGCAGTCGAAGAGCTGCCGTTGGCGCTTGATGATGTTGGCCACGGCCGCGTTTTCGGCCGGAAGTTTGGTGATGACACGGATGCCCACCATGTCGTTCAACGTGCGGAACGGGTCCGGAAATTTCAAGACACGCGGGCCACCGGGCTCCAACGGGTCATCCGTGCGGGAGATTTTTTCCCGGAACGACTCCACAGTTTTGGTCCGGCCAGTGACAAACAACGGAGTTACCTCGGCGTCGTTCAGCATGTCCCTCAATGTCAGCAGGACATCGCGCGTGACCCGCTTGAGGGCAGGGCGAACACGCTCATAGAGCGCCACGTTCGCATCCACTGCGTCGCGCTGATCCTGGTCCAGGCTGTCCCAATTGCTTGCCATGCCCCCAGCTTACGGGGCGGGTCCGACACTGAACCGGCCACCCGCCGTCGGGGTGCCTCTAGCCAAACTTCCGAACCGTCACGATAGGCTCAGTACAAAGGAGGGCGCAATGTTGCGGCACAAGTACAGCTACGGCGAACACCCCAGTCAGTGGGGCGAACTCTTCATACCTGAACCGAGCAACGGAAACCATCGCGGCGTATCAGCCGTGGCCGGTGGAATTGCCGTTGTGATCCATGGCGGCTACTGGCGGTCCCAGTACGGCGCTGAGCTCGGAGAGCCCCTTGCACGGGACCTCGCAGCGCACGGAATCACCGCGTGGAACCTCGAATACCGGCGTGCCGGAAACGGCGGTGGTTGGCCCCATACTTTTGAGGACATCTTGGCCGGCATCGACCATCTCTCCCACATTGCCGGCGAGCATGACCTTCAGCTTGGCAAAGTAGTGGCGCTGGGCCACTCTGCGGGTGGTCATCTGGCCGTCTGGGCGGCGGGACGTCAACGGCTCTCCTCCATCGGAACGCCCGACGCCGACAGGCAACTGGTGCGCGGACCGGAGGACACCGCGGTGCACCTGACGGGCGTCGTCAGCCAGTCCGGCCTCCTGAACCTTGCCGCCGCGGAGAAGCTGAACCTCAGTAACGGAGCTGTCTGCAACCTCATGGGTGGCGATTCGGGCAGATACCCCAAACGGCATAAATACGCTGATCCCATGAGTTCACTCCCACTGGACGTCCCCGTATATGCCGTGCACGCCACGGATGACGAGGACGTTCCTGCGAGCCAGTCCGAGGCATATGTGGCTGCGGCAACTGCAGCGGGGAGTGCGGCCCAGCTGTTGCGCGTTCCGGGAGACCACTTCGACCTGATCGATCCCAAAGCCGTGGCATACAAGAAGTGCCGCGAGTTGGTGCAGCGCCTCCTGTCGTAATCTGTGGTCCGTGAGGTCCGCCTCTGGCAGAGTTGTCCCATGCTGACAGTCATTGGTGAAGCCCTGGTGGACGTCGTTCAACGCTCCTCTGGAATTGAGGCGCACGTTGGCGGGAGTCCGCTCAACGTTGCCGTCGGCCTGGCCCGGCTGGACCACCCTGTGCAGTTCATCGGGCGCTACGGCCGCGATGCCTACGGCGATTCCGTTGCGGCGCACCTGCGGTCGAGTTCAGTCATGGTGCCGCTTCCGCCGGACGAGAAGGCAACCAGCGTGGCCACCGCGCAAATCGACGACGACGGCGCGGCCACGTACGTTTTTGACCTCACCTGGGAACTGCCCGGACTTGCCGGAAGGTTGCCGCTGATGCTGCAGGGTGCCACTTTGCTGCACACGGGTTCCATTGCCACCTTCCTGGAGCCGGGCGCTGCTGACGTGCTGGCCGCGGTCGAGCATGCCCACCCGGGCAGCACTATCAGCTTCGATCCCAACTGCCGTCCCAGCATCATCACGGACGTTGAGTACGCCCGGACCCAAGCCGAGCGCTTCGTGGTGCTTTCCGACGTCGTGAAGGCCTCTGATGAGGATCTTGAGTGGCTGTACCCTGGCGTTGATCCAACGGAGTCTGCGCGTCGATGGCTGTCCTTGGGCGGCGACGAGGGGCCGGCGTTGGTGGTGGTTACGCGTGGTTCGCGCGGGCCGTGGGGCGTCACCCGCGCAGGCGAAACCCAGATCCCGGCGCCATCTGTGAGCGTGGTGGATACCGTGGGCGCAGGCGACTCGTTCATGGCCGGGTTGTTGTCCGCGATTGTGGATCATGGCTTTGACGGCGCGCAAAACAGGGGTGCCTTGCGGGCAATGCCGGTGGAAACGCTGGCTGCGATCATGGATCACGCAACCCGTGCGGCTGCAGTCACGGTGTCCCGGGCAGGAGCCAATCCGCCAACCCGGGCCGAGCTCAACCACGGGACAGCCGCCGGCAAAGTGGGCTGAGACCGCCGCGTAGACTGGCATGATGCGGCTCGTAGCAAGCGATATTGACGGCACCATCCTCGGTCACGACGGCAAAATCAGTGATCGGACCATCAAGGCATTCCAGGCGTGCCGCGACGCCGGCGTGGAACTGGTGTTCGTCACGGGTCGCCCGCCGCGGTGGCTGTACCCCCTCCAGGAGCAGCTGGGGCACAGCGGAATTGTGATCTGTTCCAATGGCGCCGTGGTGTGGGACCTGGAAACCGAGAAGGCGCTGTCTTCCTGTGCGCTGGATGCCGACTCCGTCTTCGAGGCGCGCCGCATCATCAAATCCCTCCGGCCTGATGCCCTGTTTGCTGTGGAGACACTCACGGGTTTCCAGCTGGAGCCTGGGTTCATTGAAAATGAAACCAGCGAACTGCTGGCCGAGTTCACCCCCAAGCCGCTGGTGGAGACGCTCACTGCGGATGACGCCGTCGTGAAGTTCCTGGCCATTACCCGCAACGGAACGCCGGACGAGTTCCTTGCCGAGGTTCAGCCCGCCGTTGCCCACTTGGTGTCCACAACGCACTCTGCGCCGCGGACGGCGATGCTGGAGATGTCCGTTCCTGGCATCAACAAGGCCGTCACCCTCGCCAAGTACGCCGAGTCGCTGGGTATTGAGGCTGCCGACGTGGTGGCATTCGGGGACATGCCCAACGACATCGAGATGCTCCGCTGGGCCGGTCACGGCTACGCGATGGCCAGTGGACACCCTGAAGCCATTCTCGCGGCCGGCCAGCAGGCACCGCACTTTGACGACGACGGCGTGGCCCAGATTTTGGAAGCCAAGCTGACGGAGCAGCGGGTTTAGTTTCGCCTGACGCTGGGAATCCAGCAGCGAACCGAATCGCGGTAGTGACGGAACTCGGCCCCAAACCGGTTTTCGAGGTCTGTTTCCTCAAGCGGCCGGACGGCGTAGTTCCACAACAGTGAGCCGATCAAGGCGTAGGCGATGACCAGCCACGAGCCCAGAATGAGGCCTACTCCCACGCCTTGGGTGATGCCGGCGACAGCCATCGGGTTGCGAACCCAACGGTACGGACCTGCAATGACCAGACGGTTCGGCATGGCAGATGGCAGCGGAGTACCACTGCCACGGGATGACATTGTCACAGCGGAGGCGACACCCAGGCAGCTCGCCAGCACCAGGATGCCCACACCGATAACCCCGGAAAGCGGTGGGAGTGCGAGCGACACCAACCATCGCTGTTCCAGCCACGAAATGACCACGGGGACCACCAGAAGGAAAAAGCCCCAAAAGAGGGCCATCTGTCCCAGTGTCGCGCCCACATGTGCTGTAACCCCGCGCTGCTCGTCAGCGGGACGGAAAGCGAACGGGCCCCGGACAATCCACTCGGTTGGAAGCCGTCCCAGCAGGACACAGCAGAGTGCAACCGCCGAGCAGGCCGCAGCAGCGAGCATCATCAGTACACCCAAGCCCGCCTCGGAAGAAACCGTGGCGAAGACCGCCAGGGCAATAGCCACGACGGCGGTCCAGCCGGTAGCAACCACGGCCGCAGCCTTAACGCCGAACGCCGCGACGGCCGAGCAAACCACGAACAACGGAATGTCGAAGGCCGCAACAGCCAGTGGATCCAGGCGGCCGAGCGTGGCTTCGCGGACAGGTGGTGAAAGGAACACGGCCGCCCACCAGCACAGACCCGCAACGGCCTGTGCTGCAAAATAGGCCCGGCCCCAACAACCCAGGTTCGGTGTCACCGCAAGGGAAGGGCGGCTCACGGGTGCCGTACGCCCTGACCGTCCAGTAGGGCCCGGTACCCTTCCTCGAAGGTGGGGAATGCGAAGTCAAAGCCACTCGCCCTCAACAGCGCATTCGAACAGCGCTTGTCGCCGGGGCCGGCGTCGGACGCGCCGCCGGGTTCCGCCGTCGGGGGTTCCGGGCATCCCATCCCAGCGGCGAGAAACCGCATCACCTCGCCCATCTCAGCCGGGTAGTCGTCAACACCTACGTACACCGGATCCGGAACCTGTTCCATGGTGGTGAGGTGGACGATCATGGCCGCAGCATCGTCCCGGTGGACACGGTTTGTGTGCCGGGGCTGTGCCGGAATGACGGCCTTGCCTGTCCGGACCTGGTCTATCAGCCGGGTGCGTCCGGGCCCGTAGATCCCGCCCAGCCGAAGGGAAATCGGCCGGGTGGCTGTGCCGTGGGTTCGGGCGAACAGCAAATCCTCGGCCTCTACCAGGATCTTCCCGCTGAAACGCGTGGGCTCGGTGGGGGTCGACTCGTCCACAACAGCCCCGCCGGAATCCTTGTAAACGGCGGTGGAGGAGACGAAGAGGATCCGGCGCGGTTCCAGGGATTGCCGCTCCAGCGCATCCAGGATGTTCTTTACACCGTTCAGGTAGGCCGCGCGATAGGCCTCTTCAGTGGAGGCATCGGCGGCCACAGCCACCACAACAATGTCCACATCTGCCGGCAGTTGGGGCACGCCCTTGGAAAGGTCCGCGTATACGCCGTGGATTTCAGGCGGCAGTTTTTCCGGGGACCGGCGCAGGCCCACAACCTGGTGGCCAGCTGCGGCGAAGCGGAGTCCGGCTTCCGTTCCGAGGTCGCCGCATCCGGCAATCAACACAGTCATGTCCCTAGTCTGGCAGTACCAGGCTGTCACCTGCTTCCCAGCCTCCATACAACCAGCGTTCACGTTGCCTCCGTAGGCTTCCAGCCAAGGACCCGTTCGCATCGTGTCTACCAGTCGGATTAGCAGGGGGAAACATGGCCAAGCGCAGGATCAACGATTTCAACACGGCGCCTTTGCGGCGCATCGAACCCGATCATCACTGGCGCTCGCTGCGCCAGGGCGACCGCGTCAGCGTCACGCTCACCCCGGGGTACGCATCGGCCGGCGTTGTTGACGCCGTCACCGGCGATGCCACGGCGGTTTGGGTGGAGCTCGACGGCGGTCGCGGACGGACGCTGGTGCACGTCAGTGACGGCGTGGCGATAGTTCCGCACGAGGCCTGACGCGCTTCATCGGGGTGCACGTCGGCTACGCTACGGGTGTGACGCTGCCCTATTTCCTCCGCAAGGACGGTTCGGTGGGCCCTTTGGCCTTCGCGCACCGTGGTTTCTCGCTGGACGGCCTGGAGAATTCCATGGCTGCTTTCAGAGCTGCAGTGGAACTGGGGACCGTGCACCTTGAAACGGATGTCCACACCACCTCGGACGGCGTGCTGCTTGTCTTTCACGACTCGTCCCTGGACCGCGTGACCGATTCGGCTGGGGATATTGCATCTCTGACCGCCTCGGAAGTCTCCGCTGCCCGGATTGGTGGGATTGAACCGGTCCCAACGTTTGATGAGCTTGTTTCGGCGCTCCCGACTGCCCGGTTGAACCTGGACGTCAAGGACTGGAACTCGGTGGGCCCCATGGCCAAGGCCATTGAGAAGCACGGGATCCATGATCGCGTCCTGGTCACAAGTTTCTCGGACCGGCGCCGCCGGGCAGTCCTGAAGCTCCTGTCCCGCCCGGTTGCCACGTCCGCTGGAAGCACCTTGACCGCCGTTTTCGCCCTGCTTGGCCCCGTGCTTCCGGTTCCGTTGGCGCGCAAACTGCTTGCCGGCGTCGACGTCTTCCAGGTTCCCGTTCGCTACGGACTGTTCCGGGTGGTGACTCCGGGATTCATCGGGCGGGCTCATCGGCTGGGCCTCCAGGTGCATGTGTGGACCATCAATGATCCCGCTGAGATGGAGCGCCTGCTGGACCTGGGCGTGGATGGAGTCGTGTCAGACCGCTTGGACCTCCTTAAGGAAGTCCTGGTCCGCCGAGGCCGGTGGGTCTAGGCCCTTCCTGCGTACACCGCGAGGTGGAACTAACGGCCATCCCGGCGCAGCTGGCTGGCGCGGATCCGGGCGAGATCGAACTTGCTGGTGCGATCGAAGGTGAAGATGCCGTTTTTCTCCTGGAACACGTCCGTTAGCTGGGTGTAGCAGTAGCCGAACATGTCCGGGTTCTCCAGCAGGACACCGCAGAGACCGTCGAAGCGGGCGTAGAACTCTTCCTCGCTGCTGACCCGCTGGCCGTAGCCCCAGGAGGTGGACACATCCGATCCCTCGGCTGCCTGCCGGGCTTCTTCTTCGTTCCACCAGATGCCGCCGAACTCCGAGACGAAGTACGGCTGGCCGGCGTAGGGCACGGAGTACTCTTCGCCGTCAGCTTTGCGGTTGATATACGGCTTCCCTTCGGCGAGGCCCTGCTGTTCCAGGCGGAAACGGTCAGGGTCTTGCTCGTAGGAGTGGGAATCGTAGATGTCCGTTCCGCGGATCCGATGCGCGTAGCCGGAGGCGTCGATGACCGGCCGGGTGGGGTCCGCGAGCTTGGTGGCCAGGAACATTGCCTGGGTGACGTCGTCCAGCACCGTCAGGCGGTCGTGCAGAATCTGGTGGGTCTCGTTCAGGGGGCACCAGCCGATGATCGACGGGTGGTTGACGTCGCGTTGCAACACCTCCAGCCACTGGGCAACAAAGCTGGCCGTCGGCTGCTGGTTGTGCCCTACGGTTCCGCTGCCCGAGACGCCCCAGTCGCCGAACTCGCCCCACACGAGATACCCCAGCCGGTCCGCGTGATAGAGAAAACGCTCCTCAAAGACCTTCTGGTGCAGGCGGGCACCGTTGAATCCGGCGGCCTTGGAGAGCTCGATGTCCTTGACCAGCGCCCCTTCATCGGGCGAGGTCATCAGCGACTCCGGCCAGTATCCCTGGTCCAGGACCAGACGCTGGAACACGGCCTCGCCGTTGATGCGGACCACCTTGCCGTCCAGGGCTATCGACCGCACGGCCGCGTAGCTGCCCACCCGGTCAACAACTTCTCCGGAACCGTCCCGCACAGTCACTTCAAGGCCGTAGAGGAACGGGTCTTGGATGGACCACGGGCGGAGGGAATCCGCTGGGATGCTGAGACGGAGGGACGGAGTGAGATCCAGGTCCGCCCGCGCAGAGGCCTCAATCCTTTCCGTTCCACCAGTGAGGACCGCAGAAACCGTGTGCCCAACCCGATTCTGGCTGAGCGGGACCTCCACCGTGATGCTTGAGTCCGCCAGATGGGGGGTCATGCGGAGGCGTTCGATGTAGACCTCGGGAACGGCCTCCATCCACACCGTCTGCCAGATTCCGGTGGTGCGGGTGTACTGGCAGTGCGTGTTGTTGTACCAGGTTGCCTGCTTGCCGCGTGCTTGCAGCTCGTGCCGGGAATCCCTGGCACGGACAACAATCACAGCGTCCGCGCCGGGCTCCACTACACCGCCCAAATCTGCGGTAAACGGCGTAAATCCGCCCCGGTGCCGGGCAACCTCAATCCCGTTCACCCACACCGTGGCGTCGTGATCCACGGCGCCGAAGTGCAGCAGCACGCTGTGGCCGGACCACTCCTGCGGAATGGTGACCATCCGGCGATACCAAACGGCTTCCATGAAATCAACGTTCCCGATCCCTGAAAGCACTGATTCCGGCGCGAACGGCACCAGAATACTGTTGTTCAGTTCGCGGGTGGTGAGCCCGCGCTCCAGGCCGGAGTCCCCGGCGTCGATTTCAAATCCCCAGGTGCCGTTGAGGTTCATCCACTTGTCGCGGACCAGTTGTGGGCTGGGGTGCTCGGGCTTGGGTATGGTGGAGGTCACATTTTGGCTCACACTCAAAAACCTAACGTGAGATGGTGTTCAGTACCACCAGCCGCCGCGCGAGGAGAGATTGACGTGACCCGATTCCGTTTGGCCATCCTTGATGACTACCAGCAAGTGGCAGGGGACTATGCCCCCTGGGATTCACTGCTCGACGACGGCGTGAAGGTCAGCGTTTTCAGCGCACCTTTCGTCTCGGAAGAGCAAGCTGTGGCCGCCTTGGCACCGTTCGACATCATTGTGGCGATGCGCGAAAGGACCCGATTCCCGCAGCGCGTCCTCGAGTCGTTGCCCAATCTGAAGCTCCTGGTGACAACGGGCATGGCGAATGCGGCGATCGATCTCGATGCGGCGTCGGAGCGGGGCATTGTGGTGTGCGGAACGGGGGGCTCTCCGGCCGCGGCTCCGGAACTGACATGGGCGCTCCTGTTGGCGTTCGCGAGGAACGTGGTGGTGGAGGAGAACTCACTGCGGGCCGGTGAGTGGCAGAGCAGGGTGGGGTTTGAACTCGAGGGCAAGACTCTCGGGATTGTTGGCCTGGGCAAGATTGGCCAGCGGATGGCGGGGTACGCCAAAGCCTTCGGGATGGACGTGGTGGCATGGAGCCAGAACCTGACCGCAGAAGCGGCCCACGCTGCGGGTGCCCGCAAGGTAGGCAAAGAGGAGCTGTTCCGCGAGTCCGACGTCGTCACGCTGCACTTGCGCTTGTCTGAGCGGACGGAGGGGATTGTCGGTGCGAAGGAGCTGCGACTCCTGGGCCCTGATGGCGTGTTGGTCAATACCGCACGGGGACCCCTGGTGGATGAAGCCGCGCTCATCCAGGCCCTTGAGGAGGGCTGGATCCGTGGCGCAGCCTTGGACGTCTTCGACGAGGAACCCCTGCCGGCCGGGCACGCGCTGCTGCATTCTTCGCGGACCGTGCTGTCGCCTCACACCGGCTATGTGACTCACGAGAGCTACCGGCAGTTCTACGGTGGTGCATTCGAGGATGTGAAGGCGTGGATTGAAGGGGCGCCGGTGCGGGTCATCAACGGGTAGTTCACTTCATTACGCGCTGGGCAAGCGCTTTCCGAGCAAAGCTGGCAAGATGGGTCCATGCGTATCCTCATCGCCCCGGACAAGTTCAAGGGATCACTGACCGCCGCCGAAGCCGCGTCAGCCATGGCCGAAGGTGCCCTCCGCGTTTACCCGGATGCCGTGACCACCCAGTTCCCGGTTGCCGACGGCGGCGAAGGCACCCTGGATGCCGCCATCGCCGCAGGTTACGAGGAGCGGAACAACGCAGTGGTGGGCCCCATTCTTAAGCCTGTTGGTGCTTCCTGGGCGATCCGCAAGGATGCGTTTGGTGGGGCCAGCGCTGTGATCGAGACCGCGATGGCTTCCGGCCTGGCTCATATGGAACCTACTCCGGAGAACTCGCTTCGCGCCCATAGCTACGGCTGCGGCCAGCTGATCGCCGCGGCGCTCGACGCCGGTGCCACGGAGATCGTGCTGGGCCTGGGCGGCTCGGCAATGTCAGACGCCGGCAGCGGCGCGTTGCGTGCCTTGGGACTCAAACCCCTTGATGCGGCCGGAAACGTGGTGCCCCTCGGCGGAGGTTCGCTCATCGACGTCGTTGCCTTGGATGTTTCCGAGCTGGATCCGCGACTTTCGGCCGTGAAGTTCCGGATCGCCGTCGACGTCCAAAACCCGCTGTACGGACCGGAAGGTGCCGCGCATGTTTTCGGCCCCCAGAAGGGTGCCGATGAGGACGCCGTTGAGAAGCTCGACGCCGGTCTCCGCAATTGGGCGTCGCTCCTTCGGGAGGCCGCCGGCCGCGATGTGAACGTACCGGGAGCCGGAGCGGCAGGTGGGTTCCCGGCGTCGTTCCTGGCTTTCACTGACGCTGCGCTGGAAGGCGGCTTTGCGCTGGTGGCCGGACTCACTGGCCTCGCGCAGCACTTGGGCGATGCAGATTTGGTGATCACCGGCGAGGGTTCCATGGACGAGCAGTCGCTCACCGGCAAGGCACCCATTGCGCTTGCCGATGCTGCGAGTGTGCACGGCATTCCCGTCATCGCGGTGGCTGGACGCATCACAGTCACGCCTGAAGATCTGGCGAAGCACGGCATTGTTGCTGCAGCCCAGTTGCTGGACGTGGCGCAGCGCAAAGATGGCCTCCCGGACGTTGCCGACGCCGTGGCTAACGCTGCCAAGTACCTGGCGTGGGCCACCAGCCAGGTACTTGAAGGAGCCTAATTACTGCCGGTAGCCCTCAACCTCGTTAACGCTTCGGGCTGAGGCGTCGTCCGGGTTCCCACCGGCGTCCTTCTTGGCCCGCCGTTGGCGCAGCAGGTCCCAGCACTGGTCGAGTTGGGCTTCCAGGTGGGCAAGGCGGGCGGTCTCATCGCCCGTCCCTGTGCCGGCTGCGTCGCGGAGACGGTGCTCTTCTTCCACCAGCGACTGTATGTGTTCCAAGAGATCCTGGTTGTCCATGGCTTTGACTCCTTTGCGAGGTTTGCAGGGCTATCTCGAACGTAGTCCTGCTGGTGGGGTGCGTCTACGGGTGGCCACCGGCATACTTGGCTCATGAAATTCACTACGACCATCGTGGGCGATGGGAACAAGGCGGGCATCGAAGTTCCGGACCAGATTGTTGACGGGCTGGGCGCCGGCAAACGGCCTCCCGTGGTGGTGACCATCAACGGCCGGAGTTATCGCAGCAGCATCGCCGTGATGGGCGGCAAGTACATGGTGGGCGTCAGCTCCGCCAACCGCGAACTCACCGGCGCTGCTGCAGGAGACACCATCGAGGTGGACCTGGAAGTGGACACCCAGCCGCGCATCATTGAGGTTCCGGAGGACTTGGCGGCCGCGCTCCACGAGGAGCCGCAGGCGAAGGCCTTTTACGAGACCCTGAATTACAGCAGCCAGCGGAGATATGTGGAGCCGATCGGGGATGCCAAAACGGAGGAAACCCGTGCCCGGCGCATCGCGAAAGTGGTGTCGGATTTGAAGGCCGGGAAGAAGTAGGCGCCGGGAAGACCTAGTCCGGCTTATCCATCAGCAAACTCCGGCACGCCAACTGCAGCGCCAGCCGGGCCTCCGGGTCCTCCAGGTTGATGGCGATGAGTGATTGGATCCGCCTGATGCGATCACTGACCGTGTTGCGGTGAACATTCAGGATCGCTGCGGTTTCGGTCAGGGAAGACTCGCAGTCCAGGAATGTGGTGAGGGTCTGAAGGAGTTCGGGCCCGGCTTTGAGGAGCGGAGCCAGGAGCTCCCGGGCCGCCGGACGGAACGTATCAGTGCGGGTCCAGATCAGGAGCAGCTGGGCCATATCCAATCTGTCCACGTGGACAAAATAGCCGGAGTTCTCCCGTGCCCCGGCGATGCGTGCGGCGTCGTTGGCTTCCTCGAGGGAGCGGACGATCCCTTCGGGCTGCGCCTGCATTCTTCCCACTCCGAATTGAGTGGCAACAGTGGACGCCAGTTCCCGCTGGGCCCTGCGGAGGGCGTTGCTGATTTTACTGACTTCGGCCGGGTCTGGTTTGGAGGGAAAGGAGATCCACCCTGCCCAGCCGTCGGATTGCTCAACTGTGGCAGCCTCGATCTTCTCGCGGATCAGGGCGCGGTCCAGATCCGGTTTTCGGGCCACCAGGTCCACTGGCTGGCGGGTGATCACCCGGAACGCTATGTGGAATCCGTCCAGGGTCCAGCCCAGCTCCAATGCCCTGGCCCTGAAGGGTGGGCTGACAGTCCCGGCGTTGTCGATCAGTTCGCCCAGCAAGGCAATCCTGTGCCGGGCATCGCGCTCCCGCTCCAGCCGTTGCCGCGACAGCAGCTCGGAAACCGCTATGGCTGCCACTTCCAAGGCCGCTCTGATGGCCGCCTGTTCTTGATCCAGCGCGGGACCGGGGACCACCCTTAGCCGGGGGCCGTTGTCCTGCTCCCGGTGGACAGATGCGAAAATTTCGGTTCCGCCGGTTTGCGCATCTCCGTTGGCGCGCGGGTCATCTTCCCCGGCAGAAATCAGCTTTCCGGACGGATCCACCAGTGTCACAGAATGCCCGAGTGCCACTCCCAGCCGGTGCAGCAAATGGCCCAGAGATCCAAATGGCACACGGCATTCGACGGCCACACGGGAGATCAGCTGCCCCTGACGATGCGCTGCGCCGGACAGCAGTTCCTGCGCAGCCATCCCGAATTGCCAGGTGTTATGGACGGCCAGCACCACCAGCCCCAGGCGTTCGGCGAGCCTTGTGACGTTGGGCGGCAACGCGCCGTCGTCGTTCTGCAGCCTGACGGCAAGAGCCACGACGCCGGCGCCGGACGCCAGCGCCAGCAGGGCCTCCACCTCCCACGAGACGCCTGACGGCAACGGCTCAAGGGGGAGCAGAATGCAGTTGCGGAGTGTCAGGGGGTCGTTGTCGAGGTTTTTCTGTTCGCGGACCTGGCGATTGACCTCTGCCAGTGAACCCGCCAAAGCGACCAGCGACGACACGGTTGTGGTGCCCGGCTCTCCGACGCTCTCCATCACGCCCGCCGGGAGGTGGTTGGTGACGGACCACAGCGGGATCGGGGGGATCATTCAGCTGCTCCGGTTCTCCTCGATGGCTACCACCCCATAATGCCACCGCCGCGCCACCAACGGTGGTTGGTGGCGCGGCAGGGCAACGTTCGACGTCGGTCAGGCGCGGTATCGCCCGATGGACTCGGTGTGTTCCTCCTGAGTCCCATCCCAGCGATGTGACGGGACGCCGTATCCGAAGTACTCGGGCCCGGCCAGCGCGAGGCCCTCCGTGGTGTGCCAGCGAGGGTCGCTGGGAGCAGTAAGGATGCACAAGCGCTGCCCATAGCGCAGGTTCTCCGTGGTTATCGGCTCGGCGGATTCGGCGTCCACCACAATGATGAGGTCCGGCGTTGTGGTCACGACGGTTCCGTCCTTGGTGGCCAGCAAGTGCTCGTTTTGGAAGTGCAGCGAAAGCACGGAACCCGCGTCCGGACCCATTCCCTCGATCAGGGCCTGCCCTTTCGCGAAGCCGCCTGTGGTCTGGCGCTGCAGGTCCGTGACCTTGCCCAGATGCACTATGCGCCCGCTGAGGGTTTCCGCCAACACATCACAGGGGTTGAGGTTGTTGTGCTGGGCGTTGGCGATGGCGTCTCCGATAGCGATCGCGAAGGACATGGAACCGGCCACGAAGCTCTCACGGGCCTGCGCGCCGGTCATGGCATAGGTGCTGTTGAAGGCGTTGCATCCCATTTCGATGGAGGCCTGCCGGGCAAAGCGCTCAGCCCAGAACGAGTCGATGGCTTCGATAACAAGCGTGTTGCCCTTCTCGTCAGCCAAGGCCATGGGGGTGGCCTGAATTCCATAAAGCGGTGCCATTCCCATTTGTATCTCCGGGAACGCCCGCCCGATCAGGTCACCGTCGATCAAGGGAATCCCCAGCTGCGCTGCCGCCACGATGGGCAGCAAGGAGTTTGACCCACCGATTTCCAGGCACGCGGTGTGGGTTGCCGTCCTGTTGACGGATGCCGCCAGTTTCTCGATGGTCAGGTACAGGTTTTCCACGGTGTCGAGCTTCTCCACGGCTACCGTGGGTGCGCCGATCGCAGCAATGGGAACGATGAAGGCATCATCTGCCAGGTCCTCAACGGACACGAGTTCCACTGGACCGAACTCCTCGATTGCCTGTTTCGCCAGGAGGGCGCCAATGTATGGATCGCCGCCGCCGCCCGTGCCGAGGATCGCTGCTCCGCGTGCCAGCGAATCAATGTCTTCAACGGTGATCCACTTCAGCTTGCGGCCGTGTGTCACTTCCAGGGTCATCTCATTTTCCTAACGTGAGGTTGCCGGCTGCCTTGACGCGAACGCGCATGGCGTTTCCGGGAAGGTAGGGGATGGGGATGGCTTCCTGCTCGACAATCGTCACCGTGTCCGGGTTGGCGCCGGCAGCGACGGCGCGGTCAACAGCCTCCTGCCGCGCGGATTCCAGGGCACGTTTCTGATCTCCGTCGGCAATGGAGGACACTCGATCCACCTCGCCGCTGATCTGGGCAATGGCGGCGCCGTAAGCGTTGGCGACGTCGAAGTTTTCGGGGCGGTGGATGGTGCCCAAGCCGTCCAGTTTCTCGGCCAGCAGGATGGAGCCGCCGCCGACGGCCACCACCGGAAGTTCCGCGGACGAGGTCCGGATCCGATCGGCGATGTCCGCGATGGTCCTGTCGATCTGTTCCAGGGCTGACCGGACCACGGCGTCACTGACATGGCTCACCAAAGATGCGTCTCCGACGTCGGCCCTTCCGCTGCGGACGGCGATGTCAGTGGCCGTCAGGACTGACCCGCCAAAGACCAGCGACTCTTCGGTGAGGCGGTAGCCTACCGAATCCGGGCCCACGGTTCCCTGATCAGTCCGCATGCGGGAACCGCCACCCAGCCCGGCGGAGAGGACATCAGGCATCCGGAAGTTGGTGCGGAGCCCCGCCAAGCGGACGTGGGTGCTGGACTCGCGGGGGAAACCATTCACCAGGACCCCGACGTCCGTGGTGGTGCCGCCGATGTCCACGATCAGGCAGTCGGAGAAACCGGAGAGCGCCGCTGCTCCGCGCATGGAGTTGGTGGGACCTGATGCGAACGTGGCCACCGGGTAACGGCGGGTGTATTCGATGTCCATGAGGGTGCCGTCGTTCTGGCTGACGTAGAGCGGCGCGGTGATGCCCTGCTCCAGCACAGCCTTGGCGAGGCCGTCAACAATCCGGTTCGCCATTTCAGCGAGGGAAGCGTTGACGATGGTTGCGTTCTCGCGCTCCAGGAGGCCCACCCTGCCGATTTCGTGTGAGAGGGAGACAGGGAATTCGGGGCCGAGTTCTTCCCGGAGGATGGCCAATGTGCGCTGCTCGAATTCATCATTGACGGGCGAGAAGACGCTGGATACCGCTACTGATCGGATGCCGTGTGCGGCGATGTCAGCTGCGTGGCGCCTTATCTCGTCGGGATCGAAGGGGCTGATGGGGCGGCCATCGAACTCGTGGCCCCCATGGGCCAGGTAGGCGCGGCCCTTGACTGCGTTGGTGAGGGTGCCGGGCCAATCCGTGAACGGCGGCAGGGAAGCGGTGGCGGGAAGTCCCAGCCGGATGGCAGCTGTCGGGCAGAGGTCACGCGCCTCAATGAGGGCGTTGATGAAGTGCGTGGTTCCGATCATCACGCCGCGTATATGGTCCGGGCTGAAGCCGTTCAGTTCCTTCAGTGCGGTGAGGACCTGGGTGATGCCGCTGGTGACGTCCCTGGTGGTGGGGACTTTGGTGGAGGCGAGTACCTGCGCGCCATCCAGCAGCACGGCGTCAGTGTTGGTTCCGCCGACGTCAATGCCGATTCTCAGGCTGCTCATGGTGTGGTTACCGATTCTTCCTGTGTGGTGGTTTCACTGGTGGGGTGGTTGTCGCCGTAGGACCGCAACAGGTTCAGCTTGCCGGCGACGATGTAGAGGATGAACGCCGCGGCGAGCGAGGTGAAGGCCGGGAGTCCGAAGGTGACGAAGTAGCCCAATGCCGCAGAGATCGCCCAGATGACAAACGTGGCGGGGATCCAGTTGGGTGATTCAGCCGGCGGGAGCCCTGAATCGCGGCTCGCTTCCAGCAACGGCCGCCACTTCCTGATGACGAAGTATTCAGCCATGATGATGCCGGCTACCGGCGGGAAGACGACGCCCAGCACCATAAGGATGTCGATGAATCTGTCCAGGATGCCAATGGCCGCGAGGACACTTCCGAATACGCCCAGCAGCAGCGTCACGTGCCCACGGTTCAGGCGCTTGTTCATGGCGCTGTTGAAGAAGGACACAACGCCCAGCCCGGCACTGTAGAGGTTCCAGTCGTTGATCTTGGACGTGCCCAGGACGATGATCAGGATGCCCACCCAGCCCACGGAGGAGAAGATGATCTGGGTGACGTCCGCCGTCTTTACTGCGTGGGCCAGCAGGACGCCGATCATGCCGATGCTGTAGTTGCCGAGGGTCATGCCGACGACGGTCTGCTTGACGACGTCCCCGGCGCTCCTGTTGTAGCGGGTCATGTCGGGCGTAATGACTGCCCCAAGAACGGCGCTTCCAGCAACGATGGTGGTAGCGGTGACAAAGTCCAGCTGCGGGCCCGGTGGGGCATCGTTGATGAGCTGGCTGATGGAGTGGTTGCTCAGCTCGGCCCATGCGGCCCAGGCGATCAGGATCATGAAAAGTGGCACCGTGATGTTGGCCAACCACTGCATTGATTCGAAGCCGCGGACCACGATCAGCGTGACCACCAGGCCAAAGACGAGCGACCAAGCCCAGGTGGGAATTTCAGGGACAATTTGGTTCAGTCCGGCGCCGGAAATCCCTGACTGGATACCGAACCAACCGATGAGGCTGATGCAGATGGCAAGGCCCAGGACCGATGCCCCGCCGCGGCCGAATCCGGTCCAGCGGGCCAGCATGGAGGTGGTGAGGCCTTGGCGCATGCCGGCGATGCCGACAAAAATCATGAGGGCTTCGACGATCAATGCGCCTACCGTGAAGGCCCAGAAGGCGTCCCAGAAGGTCATGCCGAAGCCAAAGGTTGCCCCGAGAAGAAATTGGCTCAGGTCAGAAGTCTGGCCAAAGCGTTGGACTGCGATGCCGAACCAGTGCTTCCGCTTCGTTGCGGGAACTCTGGTGATGGGGTAGTCATCGTGCCCTGTGTCGGAGGTGGACATGACATACATTCCTTTCGAGTGATTCACTTCACAGTATCTGTGGGTCACTCGAAGGTCATTGGGCAATGTGCAGTGATGGGCTGCCCCGGGTATGCGAAGTGCACACTCACCCCGGGTCCGCGGAGTTGACGCCTAGTCCGCTCGCGTCACTGACCCAGCCACCCGCCGTCGTACGCTCTCGCGGGAGTCAACCATCTGCGCACCTGTCAGGACGCCCGAAAGTCCTCGCGACTTTGTAAGGGGGACTGCCACGAAGGCCGCCAACAAGAGCAGGCCTGCCAGTGGTCCAAACGCCGTTGACGGCAGCTGGGCGCCAAAGAACGACAACACCATGTAGAGGCCGCCCGTGACGCTCGCCCGGAGCAAGGCCCGACGCCGGGTGGCCGGCCACTGCGGTTGCAGCCACACGGCTCGCTGGCCGAGGGACGCTCCCGAGCCGACGAGTGCCGGCAGATAGAACACCAGGAACCCGGGCACTAGGTGCATGAGGAGGAGCGAGATGGAGTCGTCTGCATCCGGGAGGTTCGCGCCAACGGCGAGAAGCACAACCCGGTAGACCACAACGAACCCGAAGCCAAGGAAGCCCAGCGAAACGTAATCGATGATCATGCCCAGCCACCGCCGCCATACCGTGACGGGGCGGCTCTGGCCGCGGGCTGCGCGGAGTTCCCGTCGTTGCGGCATGAACCAGAGCACCAGGGGCGCCGTGAGCGCACCGATCAGGGCGCCGAGGGTGTTGGTGATGAGGTCGTCGACGTCGGCCAGGCGGTAGGCGCAGTCGTAGATACCCCACAGTCCGGTAAACTGTGTGGCCTCGATGAGCCCCGAGGCCACAGCGCCGGTGAGGGTTGAAACGGCAATGTTCCACGAAAGGTAGCGCCGCGCGATCACGCCCCACGGAATGAACAGCACCACGTTGAACACAACCTGCAGCGTGGCGCGGCTGGTCAGTGTCCCCGTGAACCCAAGGCCTGACGTTTCGCGGTGGATGTCGTCCAGGAACTGAAGCGGAAGAGCTTGGAACGTGCTGCCGCCCGGCCCGCATTTCAACAGGGTGGGGTCCGGCAGCGGCAGCAAGGTGTACGCCACCAGCGCTACGCCGTAAACACTGAGCCCTGCAGCGCCCAGGAACCGCCGCCACGTGAAACGGCCGTACATCCTGTACTGGATCGCCACAATCGGCACCATGAACACGCCAAAGAGGATCACCCCTCCCAGCACACCCACGTACGCCGGCCACACCCATTCCCCCATGATTCCCTTTCACGCGCTCACTCCATGCTTTCAGGATGGGGCGTTCAATTCCTCCGTCTGCATGGTGATGTTGCTCGCGGCAGGCTGGTACCGGGGGTGGAGTTTGGCGTAACGAATCGGCGTCTGCCGGCACATGAAGGACGTGGGTAAATCGATGTGGGAGGTGGCTTGGGCGCACCCTGATCGGACGAGGTTAGGCGGATCCCGCCGTCGTCGACGCTTTCCGGGCTATCAGCGCGATTCCGGCCGCAGACGCGAGGAAGATGGCACCCAGGATGCACCATCCGATAGAGCCATGCTCGACGACCGTGGCGGTGACCACGAGCGGTGCCAGCATGGCTCCGAGCGAGAATCCCATACCGAACATGCCCTGGTAGGCGCCTGCCCGGCGGGGGTCGGCGAGCTCGAAGCTCAGTCCCCACGTACCGGCTTGCGAGAGGATTTCGGCGAATGCATGCAGCAGGGCCGCTCCGCACAGAAGGGCAATGGCGGCGATGACCGGCATGCCGCCTGCCATCGCGTACAAAGCGCAGGCCACAGCCATGAGCACGCCGCTTCGCATCACGATCTTGCCGGCGCGGCGGGGGTGGTCGGTGCCGCGGGAGAACGGGACTTGCAAGAGGATGACGCACGCGGTGTTGATGACCATAACCACCGAAATGAGGACGTCGGGGGCAGTGGTGTCCTGGGCGATCCACAAGGGGACACCCATCTCAGCCAGCCCGAATTGCATGCCGAAAACGCCGGCCAGGACCGTCAAAAGCACGTAACGACCGTCGCGAAAAGGTGAGATGCCCTGATTCGGGCCGGTGTTGCCGGCGTCGCGGCGGGGTGCGTCCACCCGCGATGGGAGGCTGAGGAGGCGGAGAGCGCTGAGGACATAGATAGCGCCGGCGCCGATCATCAATCCGCGGTAGGCCTCGGCTGTTCCCGCCAGCAACGCCAAGCCCGCCACCATGCCACCCGCCGCGATACCGACGTTGGTGATGGTGCGGAGGACTGCCCTCGTATTGACGCGGTTTGGACCATCAAAGGCCCGCGCGATGATTGCCGACCGCGTCGAATTGGCCGCACGGTTCACGCCAACCGCAATACACGCTATAAGAAGGGCGGCGCTGAAATTTCCTGCGAACGGATACGCCATGATCGCCAGACCCTCGACGGCGGCCAGCCCGGCCAGGAGTCGACGTGCTGAAAAGCGATCTGCCAGCCTGCCGCCGATGTACGACGTTGCGACGCCTACGCCACTTGAGACGGACAGAATCACGGCGATCTCGGAGGCGCTCAGGCCTACGAAGTGGGTGAAGTACAGGACTGTGAGCGTCAGGAAGATTCCGCGACCCACCGTAGCGACCAAGGTGGCGGAGGCGAGGATCCTGAGCACCGGATCCTCGAGCGCGGTGCGGAATGTGTGCTTTGGGTTGGGGGGAGCTTGCGCTTTCGGCGTGGCAGGGACGGTATTTGCGGGGGATTCACTCACAGATACAGTTCTGTCACGGGTGTTCCGGGCGCGGTATTGATGTAGCGTTGTGCTTCATGCTGAGGTACGAGCTCTCCGATGCCGATCTGGGTGGCGTGCGCTTCGGCATCTCCCCGTTGTGCGAACTTGGCCTATCCCTGAGGGCTATTCGCGATCCAAGCCGATACCCGCTGCAAGTCCCTTGGTTGCGAAGAACCGAGGACGCCCGGTCCCGTCTCAACCTGGAGGGCTTGCTGGCGCTGGTGGATGAGCGACATTGGACGCCGGATTTCCTGAACCCCCGGCCGTCGTCCCCTTTGACCCGGATCGATGATGAGTTTGCAGCTCTGTCAGTGATCCCGGCGGAGCAGTTCCACTCGGATTTGATGAGTGTTCACGGCGTCATCCCTGCTTTCTATGCAGGTCCAGCCCGTCCGGCCATTCGGCGCATGGTGGGTGTCCTTGAAGACTTCTGGGACTCATGCTTCGCGCCGCATTGGCTGCGCATGAGGACCATCCTGGAAGCTGACATTGTGTATCGAGGCCGTCAGATTGCACAAAGTGGCCTGTTCGCGATGCTCAACGACTTGTCAGCTACCGCAGATTTTGATGGACATGCGCTTTCCATCCGGCTCCAAACTCCTGTTTCCCGGACCGAGCAGACCGATGGCCTGGGTCTGACATTGGTCCCCACCATGTTCACCCGCCGGGCCTCGGCGCCCGTGAGCGCGGGGATGCCGCCCATGCTGATGTATCCCGCGCGTGGCCAGGGGGCCATGTGGGAAACGGAGCGGGTCGCCAACCCCGCTGCCATTGTTGCGGTACTGGGTGAAGTCAGGACCAGCCTGCTGACGGCGTTGGCCGCTCCCGCCTCGTCCACCGAGCTCGGAGTTCGCTTTGGTGTTACAACTTCCGCTGTGAACCAGCACCTCAGGGTGCTCCGGGACGCCGGGCTGGTCACATCAACGCGCTACGGCCGGAGTGTGCTCTATTTCAGGAGTGAATTGGGCTCGGTGCTGCTGCTGGGCTGACCGCACAGGCGAGGTTCCGGCGCAAGCCGGGTACCCGTCGTCGTACGTTTCAGTCTTTGCGCACGCTGTACGTGGTCACCACGTTGCCCTTGCTGGTGGCGTACTGGTCCTCCAGTGCGAGCCGGTTCAGCGGGTCGCCGTCCTCAAAGAGCCGCCGTCCGCTGCCGGCCACCACCGGGTGGGTCATCAGGGTCAGCTCGTCGAGTACGCCCGCGAACAGTAACTGGCGGACCAGGGAGATGCTGCCGCAGACGGCGATCTCGCCATCTTCGCGGTTCTTCAGCCCGGCGACGAACTGCTCCACATCGCCCTCTATCAAGTGCGAGTTCTCCCATTCGAGAGGCCCGGTCAGGGTGCGGGAGGCGACGAACTTCTCCACCGGATTGATGAAGGCCGCAAAGTCCTCGTCCCGTGAAGCATTCGGCCAGTATCCGGCCCACTCCTGGTAGCTGACGCGCCCCAGCACCACGGTATCCACCGTGTTGATCATCTTCGTCAGGCCTTTGCCGAGTTCGTCGTCGAAGCTGTCGAACTGGAATTTGAAGGGGTCCTGCACCACCCCGTCAACGGAGTGGAACAGTCCGGCGGTGACTTTGCGCATGGGTTCTCCTGTTAGGCGGCGCGGCTGGTTGTTTGGAGTTCGCGGGACGGCAAGGCCGTCACATTGGTGTTCCGGAGGCGGACAGGGACCTCGTGAAGCTCGGCGAAAACCTGGAGCTGTTGCAGCGCGTCGGCATCAACGGTGGCTTCGGTCAGGTCCATTTCGACGCCGAGACCGCCGCCCAGGCTCCTGGTGCGTTGCACTACCGGGTAGAGGCCCTGGAGACTCAGTGTGGTGACGCGACCGGTCGCGGCGATCTGGATCTGTTCGCCGTCCACGTCGACGCGAACAACTACGGAGAGCTTGTCGCTGGACAATGTATTGCCTTTCATCAGGTTGCTGCCACGCTGCAGCGTCCCCCAGCGTACGTACCTGATGTGACCTACGCAACATTGCGACGTTGTGACTGAGGCGAGTGCCGCCGTCGTACTTCACAAGAAGTACGACGGCGGCACTCGGCTTTTGGTGCTGCGCTGTGGAGGGCTAGGCGGTCTGGCCGGCGTGCTGGCCCTCGGAGATTTCCTCCACGAGCTTGTTGTTGAAGGCCGGGAGATCGTCCGGGTTTCGGCTGGTGACCAAGCCCTGATCGCACACCACTTCCTCATCGGTCCAGTTGGCGCCTGCGTTCTTCAGGTCCGATTGGAGCGTGTGATACGAGGTGACGTTGCGGCCCTTGATCACGCCGGCGTCGATGAAGATCCACGGGCCATGGCAGATCGAGGCCACGGGTTTGTGCTGTTCGAAGAAAGCGCGTGTGAAGTTCTGGGCGTCCTTGTCCACGCGGAGGTTGTCCGCGTTCACCACGCCGCCCGGGAGAACCAGTGCGTCGAAGTCGGAGGCGTTGGCGTCTGCTGCTGCCAGGTCGACGTCGAAGGTGTCGCCCTTCTCAACGCCGTTGAAGCCTTGGAGTTTTCCCTTGGATAGAGCCACCAGGGTGGGCTCGCCGCCAGCGTCCTTGACGGCCTGCCACGGGCTGGTGAGTTCAACCTGCTCCACGCCGTCTGTCAGCAGAAATGCGACCTTCTTGCCTGCGATGTTGTGTTCTGACATTGTTCCTCCTCGTTGCGCAGCGGGGTGCCTTGTGGGCGTGAGCCGCCGCTGTGAGAGTTGTTTGTCTGACCTGTTCCAGCCTAGGGAACGTCGCTTTAGTAAGCAAGCTGACTAATTCTGCCTGGGTGCTGCCTTGATTGAATAATGATCGAATATCGATAGAATCTCATTGTTGCTCGATAAAGGAGATCTCTTGGGAAAGTTGACGATCCTCGCGCTGCGAGCGGTGATTGCGATGGTGCTCGCCGGTTCGTTGTTCGTGCAGGTGTGGATGGTGCCGTTGTTCTCAGCTGATCTGGTGGAGGCCGGCGCCTCCGACGGCCCCCGGATTGCGCTGCTGGTGATCATCGTTCTGGGCATCCTGTGCGTGCAGGTGGTTGCGGTCTGCGTGTGGCGGCTGCTGACCATGGTGCGCCGCGGGACAGTGTTCTCGCACGGGGCTTTTCGGTTTGTGGACGTCATTTTCGGGGCTGTTTCTGTTGCCGCGCTGCTCATGTTTGCGATCGCTGTCCTGCTGGCCCCGGGTGGGATTGCGCCAGGTATTGTGCTGCTCATCTGCGGTGCTGCGTTGATGATCGGAGGCGTGGCGCTTCTTGTGCTGGTCATGCGGACGCTGCTTGCCCAGGCTGTGGCGCGCGATACCGAGGCCGCGGGTCTCCGCGCCGAACTCGATGAGGTGATCTGATGCCGATCATCGTGGACATCGATGTCATGCTGGCCAAGCGCAAGATGCCCGTGGGCGTGCTCGCGGAGCGGGTGGGTATTACGCCGGCCAACTTGGCTGTTTTGAAGAACGGGCGGGCGAAGGCGGTGCGGTTTACTACTTTGGAAGCACTGTGCGATGTGCTGGAGTGCCAGCCGGGGGATTTGCTGCGGTGGGAAGCCGGTTCGGCTTTGGAAACTGACGACGTCGGTGCACGGCCGGTGGTGCGGGAAGGCCGCGGATCGTAGTACCCGCGGCCTGCCTTATGCCTGCCGGATAGTAGGCTTTGCTGAATGACGTGGGGGCGCCGGTTCCTCCCGCACTCCCGAAGGAATCGTCGAATGAACTTCTCCATGTCCCGCTGCTCAGGTGGCCTGAAAACCGCGGCTGTAGTGCTCGTCACCGTGATGCTCGCAGCGTCGGGGGCGGGGGCGGCCACCGCGTCCGAAGAATCGCCCGCAGCCCAGAACGACCACGCCATGGGATCGACCCTTCGTGGTCATGAAAGTGCAGACCAGAAGTTGTTCTCCATCCAAGGCACAGAATCGGCTTTAGCAGTGCCGTCCGGCGTGCGCGGAATGGATGTCAGCAGCCACCAAGGCGTGGTGGACTGGACCAAGGCCGCCGCCAATGGCGCCAAATTTGCGTACGTGAAGGCCAGCGAGGGGACCGCCTACCGCAATCCCTACTTCCAGGCCCAATACTCGGGGGCTGCTTCTGCCGGCATGCTTCACGGCGCCTACCATTTCGCCCTTCCCAATGCGTCGTCCGGTGCAGCGCAAGCCAACTACTTCCTCCAGAGCGGTGCAGCCTGGACGCCGGACGGGAAAACGCTGCCTGCCCTGCTGGACCTGGAATACAGCCCCTATGGCGACGGCGCCTGCTATGGAATGACCCCGGGCCAGATGGTTTCGTGGATCTCCGACTTCGCCACCACTATCTTGTCGCGAACCGGCCGCCTCCCCGCCATCTACACCACCACCGACTGGTGGAATACGTGCACCGGTAAGGCAGACGGCTTTGGGAACCACCCGCTGCATATCGCCAGGTGGGCGTCGACGCCCGGTGCCCTGCCAGCCGCTTGGAAAAACTACACCCTGTGGCAGCATGCCGAGTCCGGCGTGTTCCCGGGGGACCAGAACGTCTTCAGGGGCTCCCTCGCCGATCTGACCGCCTTTGCCAAGAACCCGGGACCCATCTTCTCTGATATTTCCGGCGGCCAATTCACTGCCGAAGTCAACTGGCTCGGGTCCCGCGGCATTTCAACAGGATGGACCGAGGCCAACGGTGCCAGGACCTACCGACCTCTTGCCCCTGTTGCCCGTGATGCGATGGCCGCGTTCATGTACCGTTTGGCCGGCTCTCCCGCTTTCACCGCTCCCGCGAAGTCGCCGTTTGCCGATGTTGCCACGAACAACCCGTTCTACAAGCAGATCACGTGGCTTGCCAGCAAGGGCATCAGTACGGGGTGGGCCGAGGCTAACGGGACAAAGACCTACCGGCCGCTTGAACCCGTAGCCCGTGATGCGATGGCCGCGTTCATGTACCGTTTGGCCGGCTCTCCCGCTTTCACCGCTCCCGCGAAGTCGCCGTTTGCCGATGTTGCCACGAATAACCCGTTCTACAAACAGATCACCTGGCTCGCGAGCAGCGGCATCAGTACCGGGTGGGCCGAGGCTAACGGGACAAAGACCTACCGGCCCCTTGAGCCGGTTGCCCGTGACGCCATGGCCGCGTTTATGAGCCGGTTCGACACTAAGTTCGGGAGCTAGCGGGTCCCGTCATTCGTGACCTCAGCTCGTGAGGGATCCCGAAAGCCGTCAACCTGCCTGGCCACCCGAATGAGCGAATACCCGGCGTCAAGGTGGAGACGGAGCGCACGCTCCGTCTCCAGTAAGTCCATGGCTGTCTCCAGGAAATTCCACGTTCCGCCATGAGCTCCGCTGCCCCTACTTCCCCTTCTTCCCGCCCCTCTTCGCCGCAGCGTTCATCGCCGACTTCACCGCAGGCGGCAGCCCCGCCGTCTCGGTCTCCGGCTCGGCGACGGTCCCGCGCCAACGGGCCAGCCCCTTCATGCCGTGGTAGATCACCAGCGCAGCAGCGGAACCAAGGGCGATGCCCGTGAACTTCAGCTCGCCAATGGTCCAGGTGTAGTCCGCGATGCCGATGATCAAAGCCACGGCGGCTGTGGTCAGGTTGATCGGGTTGGAGAAGTTGACCTTGTTCTGAACCCAGATCTTCACGCCGAGGACGCCGATCATGCCGTAGAGCATGGTCGCTGCACCGCCGAGGACGCCCGGCGGGACGGTGGCGATCAATTCGCCGAATTTCGGGGAGAAGCTCAGCAGGATGGCGAAGATACCGGCCACCCAGTAGGCCGCCGTCGAGTAGACCTTGGTGGCGGCCATGACGCCGATGTTCTCTGCGTACGTCGTTGTACCTGAACCGCCGCCAAACCCGGCAAGTACCGTCGCGGCGCCGTCGGCCATCAGCGCCCGGCCGGAGACGCCGTCGAGGTTCTGGCCCGTCATTGCCGCTACCGACTTCACGTGCCCAACGTTCTCAGCAACCAACACCAGCACCACGGGCACGAACAGGCCCACCACGCCGATGTGGAATTCGGGTGTCTGGAACAGCGGCAAGCCGACCCACGCGGCCGCGTCCATCTTTTCGTAGGAGACCTCGCCGCGCATCATCGCCACGAGGTACCCCACCACGACGCCCACCAGGATGCTCAGTCGGCCAAGGATCCCCCTGAACAGAACAGAAACCAGGATGATCGTGACCAGGGTGATGAGCGCGGTAACGGGTGCCAGGTCAAAGTTGTTCTTCGCGGCGGGTGCCAGGTTCAGGCCGATCAGTGCCACGATTGCGCCGGTGACGATCGGCGGCATGAGACGGTTGATCCATTCGGCGCCGAACTTCTGGACGATCGCACCAATAAGCGCCAGTACGACGCCGGCAAGCACCACGCCGCCCAAGGCGCCACTCACGCCGTACTGCTGCTGGGACGCCATGATCGGGGCGATGAACGCGAAGCTCGATCCAAGGTAGCTGGGTACGCGACCCTTGGTGATGACGAGGAACAGCAGTGTGCCGATGCCTGAGAAGAACAGGGTGGTGGCTGGCGGCATGCCCGTGATAATGGGGACCAGGAAGGTGGCGCCGAACATCGCAACCACGTGCTGCATGCCGATGCCGATGGTCAGGGGCCATGCCAGCCGCTCGTCGGGTGCCACCACGTGGCCGGGGCGAATGGACTTGCCGTTGCCGTGGAGCTTCCATTTCATGCCGAGCATGCTCATGGCGGGCCTTCCTCAGAAGAGTGTTGGGATTCGGTGCAACATTACCGCCATTGCGGGGCCCGCTCTACGCGCCTCGCGCGCTTGGAAGCGCGCAAAACGGGCCTCACAACGCAAGGAAACGACACGCGGAGTCACGCTGTGTGCTCAACGTCACGGGCCGTCACGGGAAGAGGACAAGGGAACTTGAAGTTGCAACCATGGAAAGCAGAAGTGCCCGGCCGACTCAGGGCCAGGGCCCAGCGAAAGGTTTACGAATGACGATCGCCCACGAAGAAGCAGTCATTGACGCCGCAGCAGTCGACGCCATTTTTGCCGAAGCCCGTACTGCCAACAGCTTCGCCGGTGAGGTCACCGACGAGCAAGCCCGTGCCATCTACGAGCTCACCAAGTTCGGTCCCACCGCCTTCAACTCCCAGCCGCTCCGCGTGACCTACGTCCGCTCGGACGAGGCCCGCGCCAAGCTGGTGGACACCCTCTCCAACGGCAACAAGGCCAAGACCGCCTCCGCTCCGCTGGTGGCCATCCTCTCGTACGACACCGACTGGCAGGGCCAGTGGGACAAGTTCCTGCCCGCCTACGGCGCGCCCAAGGCAATGTACGACGCCGATCCCGCTTTCGCCGCTGCTACGGGCAACAACAACGCTCATTTGCAGGCCGGCTACTTCATCCTGGCCGTGCGCTCCCTCGGATTCGCTGCTGGCCCGATGACCGGCGCCGACTTCTCCGCCATCGACGCAGAGTTCTTCCCGGCCGGCGACCAGAAGAGCTTCCTGGTGGTCAACATCGGCCAGCCCGGCCCGGACGCCTGGGGCGAAGCCAAGCCGAAGTTCGCTTACGACGACGTTGTTCGCACCGTCTAAGTTCTCACAGAAGAAACGCCCGCTCACACGAATGTGAGCGGGCGTTTCTGTGTTGTCGGTGCCTACACCGCGGCCAAGCGGTTTACGAGGCTTCGTCGAAGTCGTCGATTCCGGCAACTTCGGCATTCCGGCGCCGTTGCACCCGGGAGGGAACCACCAGTGCTGCCAGGAGCGCCAGCACGCCAACCCCTGCGGAGACCCAGAATCCAATGGTGAACGCATCATCGGAGGGGGCACCTTGCGGTGTGACGTTGGAGGAGATCAGCGCGGCGATGACGGCCGTGCCGATGCTGCTGCCAATGGTGCGCAGCACGGTGTTGGCGCTGATGGCCTCGCCGGTCTGCGTTGCGGGCACACTCTCGACGATCGCGTTGGAGGTCGCGGCGAGGGCCATCCCGATGCCGATGCCGGTGAGAATGCCGGAGACCACGATCTGCCATTCTTCGCCGTGTCCCAGTGCGGGAATGACGAAGGCGATAGTGACGGCCACGGCGCCAAGGATCATGGGGATCTTGGGTCCCACCTTGCGGATCAGTGCGCCGGCGATGACGCCGGAGATCACCATGGCAACGACGGTCGGCAGCAGGTAGATGCCGGCTTCGCTCACGGTTTTGCCAAAGCCGTAGCCGAGGACTGTGGGCAGCTGAAGGATGGTGGGGACCAGTACAAACGTGCCGAACATCGCGAAACCGAACGCCAGTGCAACGATGTGCGCGGTCCATACGCCGCGGTTGCGGAACAGCCGTACGTCAATCAGCGGCTCGGCAACACGCAGTTCCACCAACACGAACGCGATGAGTGCCACGCCGCCCCCGATGAGGAGGCTGATGGTCTTGCCGTCACCCCAACCCCACGTCTGGCCTTCGCTGATCGCGAGCAGTACGGCAACCAGGCCCACCGAGAGGATCCCGGTGCCCAGGATGTCGAGCTTGCCGGGAGTTTTCACCGGGGACTCGGGCATTCCGAAGATGGCGCCGAGGAGGGCGATGAGCACGAGTCCGGCAGGCAGCCAGAACAGCCAGTGCCAGGACAGGGCCTCGACAATCGGTCCAGCTGCAACGATTCCAACACCGGCACCGATGCCGAAGATGGCGGACAGCAATCCGATGGTGACGCTGACCCGTTCCTTCGGGAGCTCATCGCGAACGATGCCGATGGACAGTGGCATCACCGCACCCGCCGCACCTTGGAGTACGCGGCCGATGATCAAGACAGTCAGGTTCGGCGCCAGGGCTGCGAGAACTGTGCCCACCAGGAGAAGTGACAGCACCACGATCAGGACTTTTCGCTTGCCCACCATGTCGCCCAGTCGTCCCAGGATCGGAGTCAGGACCGAAGCGGAGAGCAGGTAGGCCGTGAGCACCCAGCTGGCGTCGCTCGTTGCGACGCCGAGATCCTTGCCGATGGTGCCAAGGGCCGGCGCGACGAGCGACTGCAGGACGGCGAAGGACAGGCCGCCCAAGGAGAGATAGGCGATGATCGCGGTGCCCCGTTTGCGGTGAGCCTCCTGACCCGGTGCCGGCGCGCTTTGAGGGCGCTCGATGGTGCTGGACATGATTCTCCTCGGGATGTAAACGATTGATTACTTAGACAATAAATCAAAATAGTTACCTATGTCAACGATCGTTTACTTGTCTCCTAGCCGGGCTAGAGTGGGGGAGTGGGCAACCAAGTGCAGGAATCAAAGGCTCTCGACGGCGGGGCTACGTTTGCGGATGACGAATTGGTCCGCTCGGGTCGGGATGCGGACGTCACGCGGCGGGCGCTCGTCCGGGCTGCCCGACGGCGTTTCGCCACGGAAGGTTACAGGGCCACCACGGTCCGCCACATCGCCGCGGACGCAGGCGTCAATGTAGCGCTCATTAGCAGGTATTTTGGATCGAAAGAAGGTCTCTTCGAGGCCTGCATGAACCGCACTGTGGATGAGCTTGATCCTCAAACCCGGGCTCGCGCATCCAGCGTTGATGAGGTGATAGCCCGGCTTCTCACACACGTCGTCGAAGCCCCCAACGCGGACGACCCCCTGCAACTCCTGCTCCTGCTGCGCTCATCCGGCGATGAGAACGCCGACGCGATCCGCCGCAGGACCTTGGAACGCTTCACGGAACAACTCGCTGCAGCAGCAGGGTGGAATGCGGATGTTCCCGCCTCGCAGCCGCTGCTTCTTCGCGCCCAGATGGCTATCGCACTCATGCTGGGGCTGGTGATGCTGCGGACCGCCACCGAGGTGCAACCCCTGGCTTCAGCTTCCGCTGATCAACTCACCGAGCCCCTCGAGCGTGTCCTCCGAGTCCTTCTGGACACCACGGAGAAGTAAGCGAGCGTCCGTACCGTACCGACGCTCTCTCACCTTTCGTCGTGTTTTCCGGAACGCTCTCTCACTGCTGACCTGGGATGGGCGCGGAAAGCATCAGCGCAACCGCTATTGGCGGAATGCGCCCGGATCTTGGTCGTCATTTCGTCTGGCAGCGGCTCGTATGACCAGGCGAACTATCAGGATCACTGCTATCGCGACCGCCACCGTTACAAGCAGGCCCAGAATTACCAGGATGTGCCAACCTTCAAGCCTCATCATTTCCCCCAAAGAAGATCTCCGCTTGCCCCGACCCTATAGGAAGGTGAGAGAGGGTGGGGGGTTTCCGGCCGTTTGGTGAGAGAGGTGTGGGGTTTCCGGCCGTTTGGTGAGAGAGGGTGGGGGGGTTTCCGGCCGTTTGGTGAGAGAGGGTCCGGGTCTCCAGCGACGCTCTCTCACCTTTCGTCGTGTTTTCCGGAACGCTCTCTCACTCCGGCGCGCTTTCGTCCGCCGTGCCGGGTGGCAAACTATGCCTATGCGGAACCTCATTTGGGTGGCGTTCACCGAGTCCGTGCAGCAGGGGCTGGTTTTTCCGCGCAGCGACTGGCCGCTGCACATCACGCTGTTAAGGTTCGACGTCGGCGCGAACGTGGGTGCCGACGTCGCCGATGTCCTTGCGGACCTGGCCGAAGCGCCAGTCAAGGGTGCGCTGGGAACCCGGCTGAGAGTGGGTGAAGAGGCGGGCTTCGGGCATCTGGGATCGATCCCGGTGAGCCTCATCGAGCACAACCCGCTGCTGCAGGGATTGCATGAAGAACTCGTTGAGGCGGCAAACGGAGTCGGCGGCAGAATCGCTACACCGAACTACGTGATGGAACGCTACCGGCCGCACATCTCGCATCACGACGGCAAGAGACCAAAGTCCGGAGACGCCGTCGTGCTTGACCAAGTAGCCCTGGTGGACATGGCTCCGGAAGGCGACCACACCATTCGGCGAATCCTCAGGCTCTGGACGCAGGACGCCCAGAGCCTGGAGGAAACTACGCGATAACTCCGTCCACCAGCGCCTTTGCCTCTTCCTGGACCAGGGCCAGGTGGTCGGCACCCTTGAAGGACTCGGCGTAGATCTTGTACACGTCCTCGGTGCCGGAGGGGCGGGCCGCAAACCAGGCGTTCTCCGTGACAACCTTCAGGCCACCGATCGAGGCGCCGTTGCCGGGAGCCTCGGTGAGCTTCGCGGTAATCTCCTCGCCAGCCAAGGAGGTAGCAGTGACGTCTGCAGCAGAGAGCTTGCCCAGCTTGGACTTCTGCTCGCGGCTGGCTGCCGCATCGATGCGGGCGTAGACGGGTGAGCCGAACTGGTCGGTGAGGCCCTTGTAGAGCTGCGACGGAGACTTGCCCGTAACGGCCGTGATCTCTGAAGCCAGCAGGGCCAGCAGGATCCCGTCCTTGTCCGTGGTCCACACGCTGCCATCGAGCTTGTTGAAGGATGCGCCGGCCGATTCCTCGCCACCGAAGGCGCCCTCGCCGGACAGCAGCCCGGGCACGAACCACTTGAAGCCAACCGGAACCTCAACCAGCTTGCGGCCCAGTCCCGCAGCGACGCGGTCGATGATCGAGGAGGAAACCAGCGTCTTGCCCACCACGGACTCCGGGTTCCAGCCGCTGCGGTTCCGGTACAGGTAGTGGATGGCGACTGCGAGGTAATGGTTCGGGTTCATGAGCCCGCCGTCGGGAGTAACGATGCCGTGGCGGTCGGCGTCGGCATCGTTGCCCGTGGCGACATCGTAGGCGGCCGTGCCGTCGGCACCCACGGACATCCGCTTGATCAGTGACGCCATGGCCGACGGTGATGAGCAATCCATGCGGATCTTCTCATCCCAGTCGAGCGTCATGAAGGCCCACTGCGGATCAACGGTGGGGTTCACCACGGTGAGGTTGAGTTGGTGGCGCTCGCCGATTTCGCCCCAGTAATCCACGGAGGCGCCACCCATGGGGTCGGCACCGATCCGGACGTCGGCCTCGCGGATGGCATCAAGGTTAAGGACAGAGGGAAGATCGTCCACATAGCTGCTGAGGAAGTCGAACTTGCCGGTGGTGTCGGCGGCCAGGGCATCGTTCAGGGGCATGCGCTTAACGCCGCGAAGCCCGTTCTCGAGCAGTTGGTTGGCGCGGTCGGCGATCCAGCCGGTGGCGTCAGTGTCGGCCGGGCCGCCGTGTGGTGGGTTGTACTTGAAGCCACCGTCGCCGGGCGGGTTGTGGCTGGGGGTGACCACAATGCCATCGGCCTGTGGAGTGCCGGCGCCGGCCTCGCTGTTGTACTTGAGAATCGCGTGGCTCAGGGCCGGAGTGGGGGTGTAGCCGTGGCGGGCGTCCACCAGCACGGTCACGCCGTTGGCGGCCAGTACCTCCAGTGCGGAGTTTTGCGCGGGCTCGCTGAGTGCGTGGGTGTCGCGTCCTATGAACAGCGGTCCGGTGATGCCCTGGCGGCCGCGATACTCAACGATTGCCTGCGTGATCGCAAGGATGTGCGGCTCGTTGAATGACGCCTTCAAGCTGGATCCGCGGTGTCCCGACGTTCCAAACGCCACGCGCTGCGCGGGATCGCCCAAGTCCGGAGCTACGTCGAAATACGCGTCCAGCAGGGCTGTGATGTCAACAAGGTCCTGGGGAAGGGCAACTGTGCCCGCTCGGCTAGCCATGGGGTCCAGCATGCCAGACCATGGGGCCTGCTGACAGGAAATGTCCGGGATCCGGCCCCTGTGACGCCGAAAGGCGCCCGGGCAACCCGGGAACCGGCCAAGTTTCACCTCGCGTTCAGGTGCACCTGCTAGCCAAAAGAGATCGCTCCCGCCCGGACCAAACCGGGCTGGAGCGAATTCCATCCAAACAGTCGCAAGAGCTAGACGGCGGTGTACCCGCCATCAACCAGCACGTACGAGCCTGTCATGAAGCTGGCCTTATCGGAGAGGAGGAATGTGGTGACGTTCGCGATCTCCTCAGCCTGTCCCAAACGGCCCAGCGGGTGCTTGGCCTCAAGTCCGTTGATGACTTCCTTCGGTGCGGCGGCCAACAGGGGCGTATCAATATAGCCTGGGCCGATCGCGTTGACTCGGAGGCCCTGTGCTCCATATTCAGCAGCAGCGTTCTTGGTCATGCCCACCACGCCGTGCTTGGCTGCGGTGTACGCGGCATTGCCGGGAGCAGCAACGGCTCCGTGGATGGATGCCATGTTGACGATTGCCCCTTCCGAGGCACCTGCGGCAAGAATGGCCGGGACCTGGTACCGCATTCCGTAAAGGACGCCGCTCAAGTTGATGGCGATGACGCGGTCCCAATCTTCGATGTCGATTTCTCCCACAGGAGCGCTCGCCCCGCCGATGCCGGCGTTGTTGACGGCGTAGTTCAGTGCGCCATACTTCTCTACGGCGAAATCGACGGCTTTCTTGCTGTCCTCGGCCACCGCTGTGTTGCCTTGGAACGGGACGGCGCTGCCGCCGTCGGCCGTGATCTGGTCTGCTACGCGTGTGGCGGCCTCGAGATTGACGTCCACCACCACCACGTTGGCGCCGTTCTTCGCGAGGTCTTTGCTGATCGCTTCTCCGAGTCCAGAGCCGCCGCCGGTGACCAGCGCGGTCTTGCCTTCGAAGTTACCCATGATTCCTCCTTCGCGGGACGGATCCCGCAGTTTCCGTAGTCAGCGCATCTTAAGTCGCTATTGACGTAAACCGAGTCTGACTCGAAAAAATTCCATGCGTATGCATGAATATGACGTTCGTCTCATCCGTGCGCTTCTCCTCCGGGCGCGCTACCTTATGCGCCGCCCCTGACGGCGGTAGTGTTGGGATCAAAGACCAATATGCAGGGGGATTCTCATGTCAGATCAGCCATCCAAGGGCAACGAGGACAAGCCGGCGGGCTACGAGCCGCCGCAGTACGTTCCGCCCGCACAGTTCAGCGCACCCGAGAGCACCCCGGTGCAGGGTTTCCCTGAGTCCGGCACGCCCGAGCCGGGCGCCACCCAGCCGCTTCCGCCGTACGAGCAGAGCGCCTACACGCAGAACGCCCAGGGCCAGAACGACTTCTACACACAGCAGCCGCCGCCCGCCAGCCAGAGCGCGTACACCCCGGGCAATTACAGCCAGCAGCCGCCTTCTCCGTATGGCCAGCCGCCCAGCCCCTACCAGCAGCAGCCTTACGGACAGCAGGCCTTCAACCAACAGCCGTACGGCCAGCCGCAGTCGCCGTATGGCCAGCCCGCTTACTACGCCATGCCCACGCAGCCCAAGGGCCTAAGCATCGCCAGCATGTGCTGTGGCATCGCGGTCTACATTGGCCTGGGCTTCTTCATCCTTCCGCAGATCGCGGCCGTGGTCCTGGGCCACCTCGCTTTGAAGCGCGAGCCCGCCGGCAAGGGAATGGCGATCGCCGGCTTGGTGATGGGTTACCTCGGCGTTGCGCTGACGGTTGTCTTCGGCATCATCTTCATTGCCGCGATCGGTGCCTCACGAAGCAGTTACAACTACTAAACAAACAGGTACGACGGCGGCCCTTGCGTCAGGTGGTTATCCCACCAAACGCAAGGGCCGCCGTCGTTGTCAGGTCCGTTGTCTTGGGGTCGGCGGCCTAGCGAACGCCGCCCATCAGCTTCTTGATCGCGGGCGAGGCAGCTGCAAGGCCAATAGCCAGGACCATTGCCACGCCACCGATGCCCAGGAAGTAGGGGAGTTCGTCGTCGGGGTTGTACAGACCGGCGAGGATGCCCGCCAGTGTGGTGCCCAGCGAGACGGACAGGAAGAACAGCGCCACCATCTGCGTGTGGAATGCCTGCGGCGCAAGCTTGGTGCTCACGGACAGGCCGATGGGGGAGAGGAACAGTTCCGCCAGGGTGAACATGAACAGGATGCCTACAAGTGCCAGCAGCGGAGTCTTGCCATCGCCGGCCAACGGGATGAAGGCAAGGAATGCCAGGCCCATGATGAACAGGCCCGCGGAGAACTTCAACGGTGAACTCGGCTGCTTGGAGCCGAGCTTGGTCCAGAGCGCAGCCATGACACCGGCGAAGATGATGATGAACACCGGGTTGATGGACTGGACCCAGGCGGCCGGCATTTCCCAGCCGAAGAGGTTGCGGTCCAGCTTCTCCTGCGAGTACACGGCGATGAACGTGAACTGCTGCTGGAACAGTGCCCAGAACCCGGCCGATGCAATGAACAAGGGGATGAAGGCCACTACGCGCTTGCGCTCCACGCCGGTCACCAACGGGCTACGGAAGATCAGGAACAGGTAGATCACTGCGGCGCCGATCGCGGCGTAGGCCATGCTGCTGGCCAGGTTGTTGGCGTTGACCAGTCCAGTGCCGAGCAGGACGGCCACCACAATCAGGATGCCCAGGAAGATCAGGCCGTACTTGGTGCGGTCCTTCGCCGGGAGCGGGTTGGGAACGCGGTGTGCTTCTTCCGGGAGGCGCTTGCGGCCCAAGGAGTAGATGACCAGGCCGATCGCCATACCCACCGCTGCAGCGCCGAAGCCGATGTGGAAGCCGTAACTTGTCTGCAGCCAACCAGTGACCAGCGGGCCGATGAGGCCGCCCAGGTTGATGCCCATGTAGAAGATGGAGAAGCCGGCGTCGCGGCGCTCGTCCTTCTCGCCGTACAGGGTTCCAACCAGTGCCGTGGCGTTGGCCTTCAGTCCGCCGGAGCCGATGCCCACCAGAACCAAACCGGCGATCAGGCCCGGAATTCCCGGGATGAGTGCCAGGGCGATGTGGCCGGCCATGATCATGATGGCCGATCCGAACAGGACCTTTTCGGAACCGAAGAGACGGTCGGCGAGCCAGGCGCCGAGGATCGTCGACAGGTACACGCCACCACCGTATGCACCCACCAAACCAGCGGCGAGGCCCTGGTCAATGGAAAGACCGCCCTGCTCAGCGGTGAAGTACATGTAGTAAAGCAGAATTCCCTGCATGCCGTAGAAGGAGAATCGCTCCCACATTTCCACGGAGAAGAGGCTGGCCAACATCTTTGGGTGGCCGAAGAATGACGTATCGCCCGCTGGCTTTGCGGACTCAGCCGTGGTTTGAGGTGTGCTCATTTTCTCAATGCTGGCACTGACTGCGGGCATTGTCACATCGATATATGCCCGGGGCAACCACTTTCCATATGCTAGACGTCGTGTTTAGGCGGCTTCGAGGGCGGCTGCAAGCTGGAGAAGCAACACTTCAGATCCCATGCGGCCAATGAGCTGAATTCCCATCGGCAAACCAGCGACTGTCGCGTGCACGGGAACGCTGATTGCCGGGAGTCCACACACGTTCACCATGGACGACCACGGCGCGTACTCGCACTGCCTTTTGTAGTCCTCGTCAGCGTCGCCGGCCCACTCGCTGGGCCACGGCTCGCCGCTGTGGCCGCCGCCCGTAAACCACCCAATGGGCCGCGGAGTCTGAGCCAGCGTCGGCATGAGGATGACATCCCATTGCGCGTATTGCGTGATCGTGTCCTGCTCGAACTGCCGCAGGAAACCCAATGCCTCATTCAGTTTCAGTGCGCTCCGTTGTTGCGCCCGACGCCGGAACGTGCGGGTAAGTGGCGTCAACAGTGCCTCACGCTGAGGTGCTATCCGGGCGCTTCCGACGCCGGCAGTCCAGGCCGTGGTGAACGCTTCGGGATAGCGGTTGTCGTAGCGGATTGCCGCTTCGGTCACGGTGTGGCCGGTTTTTTCGAGCAGTTCCGTGCCACGGGCCAGGGCGTCCATGGCCTCGGGCTCGACGCTGAAGGGGTAGGTGCCCGCCCATGGACTGTCCAGGCTCAGGCCGATCTTCAGGGGCTCCGGCGCCCGTCCCACATTGGCGAGGTATCCGCCGTCGGGGGCTTGATCCCTGGGAATCAGCGCGTCCATGAGCAGCGCAGCGTCCGCAGCTGTCCGCGCGAGTGGTCCGGCCACTACCAGCCCGGCGGAGTCGCCCGCGCTCGCGCCCGATGGCACTACGCCGCGGCCTGGCTTCAGTCCGACCAGTCCGCAGGCGCCGGCCGGAATCCGGATGGATCCGCCGCCATCGGTCCCGGGTGCGAACGGCACCAAGCCTGCGGCCACCGCTGCAGCGCTGCCCCCTGATGAGCCGCCGGAGCTTCGACCCAAGGACAGTGGATTGCGCGACGGCGGTGCGATGCGGTTTTCGCTGTACGCCGTCAGTCCGAACTCCGGAACCTGGGTCTTGCCCAGCGAGATGACGCCTTGGCCCTTCAATGTTGCCGCGAGAGCGCCATCCTCCGGCGCGGGCTTGTGTTCCAGGGCGGCGCTGCCGTGCGTCGTGGGTACGCCGGCCACGTCAGTGAGGTCCTTGAACGCCGTGGGCATCCCGTGAAGAAGGGCTTGCTCCTGGCTGCGCCCTTCGCGGACCAAGCAGGCGTGAAGCTGATCAGCATGGTGGGCAGCTGCCATGGCGCTCTCAGCAGTGACCATGACAAAGGCGCCCAGGTGCTTGTTCCGGGACTCGATCTCGCGGAGGAAATGTTCCGTGGACTCCCGGGCCGAGAGTTCGCCCGAAGCCAAAGCGTCGCGGAGCTCAACAGCGGTCAGTCGTGAAAGGTCGTCCGGGGGAAGATCAGCCAAGGAAACGCGACTCCAACCGTTCCTCCACAGCCACAGCGTCCACCGACTCGCCGGCGCCCGCTGTGACCCGGAAGGCTGCCTTGTTCTTCACTTCAGACACCACCTCCACAAGGTCAGTGCCGCGGTACACCAGCCCCACGCCGTCGTCCGTGCAGTGCGTCTCGCCAAGAGTGCCGTCGGCCACCAGTTTGTGGATTGCTGGAGCGCGCCGGGGCTCGGAGTCGTAGTGCACACCGCTCGCGTACGGAAGGAAACCCAGTGCATCGGTGACCGGGCGAAGTCCAGGGCCAAAAGAATCGGTCACTCCACCCTGGTACCAGCAAATGGAACCTGCGGACACGCCAGCCAGCACCACTCCGCCCTCCCATGCCTTCCGGAGGGCCCGGTCCAGTCCGTGCGCGCGCCAAACGGCCAGCAGGTTCACCACCGAGCCGCCGTTCACCCACACCACGTCCTGCTCCAGCAGATGGGACTCCGGGTCCTCGATGTTCGGCATGGTGAAGAGATTGAGATGGCTGAAGTCGAACCCCGCGATGCGTGCGGCCTGGTCCATTTCCGCTGCCCACCATCGCTGGTCTCCGGACGCCGTGCCGATGTGGGTCACGCGGGGCGCGCGGCCGGTCACTCCGGAGAGCTCCACCGCGTAATGCATCAGGTGGTTGAACTCGATCCTGGTGCGGTCGCCCGGCTTGTATCCGCCGGATGTTGCCAGAATGGTGGGTTGCCCGGTAGTCACGGGGTACTCCTAACAGCAGATTTTGGGGGGATGGCTTGGGTCCCAGTCTTAACGTCCGGGCTTCCGTAAGCAACCACCTGCCGATTCGCGTTACTTGGCTGAGCTGCGGGGACTAGGCTGAATGCTGGACTTAATCGATGGGAAAGGACCGCCATGAGCGACTTCGATACCGTGCCTGTGGGCGATATTCCGGCTGACGCCAGCATTTTGGACGTTCGCGAAGACTACGAGTGGGTTGCCGGGCACGCTGAAGGTGCGCGCCACATCCCCATGGACCAGCTGCCGGCGCGCTTGGACGAACTGGACCCGGACGACGACCTCTTTGTCATCTGCCGTACTGGGGGCCGTTCTTTCCGGGCAGTCCAGTGGTTGGTGGGCCAGGGCTACTCGGCGGTCAATGTGGCTGGGGGCATGGATATGTGGTTCGAGGCCGGCAAGCCGATGGTGTCGGACAACGGCCTCAAGCCAGTAGTTCTCTAGCCGCGTATATAACCAGCAAGGAATATTCGATGTCAGCAGTCACCTATACGTTCCTCGGCCCTGAAGGCACCTTTACTGAGGCCGCCCTCATGCAGGTGCCAGGGGCTGCTGACGCCACCCGCATTCCGTGTACCAACGTGAACACGGCCCTGGAGCGGGTGCGGACCGGCGAGGCTGATGCGGCCATGGTCCCCATCGAGAACTCGGTTGAGGGCGGGGTCACCGCCACGCTGGATGCGATCGCCACGGGCCAGGAACTTCGGATCATCCGTGAGGCCCTTGTTCCCATCACCTTCGTGCTCGTGGCGAGGCCCGGCGTCGAACTTTCCAGCATCAAGCGGATCTCCACGCACGGTCACGCCTGGGCGCAATGCCGGCTCTGGGTAGACGAACACCTGCCGAACGCGGACTATGTTCCAGGATCCTCCACGGCAGCTTCGGCCATGGGCCTGCTGGCAGACGACGCGCACTACGAGGCCGCCATCTGCGCCCCGCTGATCGCCGCCGAACAGCCCGGACTCAACGTTCTGGCCCGGAACATCGGCGACAATCCGGACGCCGTCACCCGCTTCATCCTGGTGAGCCGGCCAGGACTCCTGCCGGAGCGCACAGGCGCGGACAAAACAACTGTGGTGGTGCCGCTGCCCGAGGACCACCCGGGTGCCCTCATGGAAATTCTGGACCAGTTCGCCTCACGCGGAGTGAACCTGAGCCGCATCGAATCGCGGCCCACCGGACAGTATCTGGGGCACTACTTCTTCAGTATCGACGCCGATGGACACGCCTCCGATTCACGGGTGGCGGACGCCCTGGCAGGACTGCACAGGATCAGCCCGGCAACACGTTTCCTGGGCTCATATGCCCGCGCGGACAAGCAACCGGCCGTGGTGGCACCGCATACTTCGGATGCCGCTTTTGCCTCGGCGCATGCTTGGGTTGACTCGATCGTCAAAGGCTCATAGGCGGCGTCCACAGGGCGCCATCATTCCTCTTTCGCAGTGATGCTTCTGTGCGTATGCTTGCCTGATCCATAAACGATGGATGAATATCAAACGAAAGGGAACGGTCATGACTGTCCACAGCGATGACAAAGACGGCCAGGGCATGATCGTCAATCCCAAGCCCTCGAGTGACAACAAAGATGACTGGGACGGCGACGATGCTGATCGTGCGGATCGCCTGCGCTTTGAAGAAGAACAAGCCATGATCAAGGAGCAGTCCGAGGCCCGGGCTGCTGCCAAGGCGGCCGCTGAAGAAGCAGAGAAGAACGCAGCCCAACCCGGGAAGGGCGCTGTCTAGAGGCTCTTTGCCTTTGGCACACGCACCAGCAGGGACCCCGGTTCCACCTGCACGGTGACCTTGGTGGCCTCACCCGACGGGTCGCCGTCCAGCTGTGTGGCCATCGGTTCCTGGCTCCGGATGGTGACCTTCCCGGAGCGGTAGAAGCTCATCATGGGCAGGTTCCGGTTGTGTTTGAACAACACCTTTGTGTACATGGCGAGCCAGCCAAAGGCGCTGCGCGGGCTCATCACCACAATGTCCAGCATGCCGTCGTCAATCATGGCCTGCGGAATGAAGTCGATGCCGCCAGGGATCAGTCCACAATTTGCGAACAGCACGCTGCGGATCTTCCGGGCCTGCTCGGGCTGGTCATCCATGGTGATGGTGACGCGTTTTCGGCGGCCGGGCAGGTGGCGGACGCCGGCTTCCGTATAGGCCAGCCAGCCTACGCTTTTCTTGAGGTTATCCCTGGTGTCGCCAACAACCTCTGCGTCCAGGCCCATGCCCGCGATGACCAGGAACGTATGCTCGGCAGACTCGCCAGTGATCTCGTTATCGATGCCCATGGTGGCGGTGTCGATGAAGCGCTGATGGCCGAACAGCGCGGTCTGGATGCAGCCAGCCAGGTCCGTGACGTCCAGGTCCACGTTGCGGGCCAACAGGTTTCCCGTGCCGAGAGGTATCAGGCCCATGGCCACGTTCTTGTGGGCCAGTGACTCGGCCACAACCCGGACTGTGCCGTCACCACCGCAGGCAAGAACGACGTCGGCCCCGTAGGCCAAAGCTTGCCGGGACTGCCCGTAGCCGGGGTCGTCAGCGGTAGTTTCGAAGAATCTTGGCGCGTCCCAGCCGGCAAGATCGCACGCTTCAAGGATGGCGCGGCGGGCCTCGTCCGCGTTGTTCTTCACAGGGTTGAGGATCACCGCCACCCGCTGGTCTCCGGGACTTGGCTTGTGCGCATCCTCCCGGACCGCGCTCCTGATGTGCCGGGCTTTCAATCGGCGCACACCCCACCAACTGGAGACGGCAAACGCCACGCCCCCAGCGAGAATCACGTACAGGATCCAGTCGCTCATGGTGCTCCAACACTATCCTCCTGGACAGCCCCGTTCTGCCGCACGGCAGCGCGGCCCAGGTTTAGCCGCCGCAGCACCGGGAAATCGCAGCCGATTCGATACTCTTGTGTGGTGATCGACGTAAAAGACCTCAGCGAAAATCCGGACAAGTTCCGTGCCAGCCAGCGCGCCCGTGGCGCCGACGAGTCCGTTGTGGACGCGATCATCTCCGCCGACTCCTCCCGCCGTGCCGCCCTGATCCGGCATGAAACCCTGCGCGCAGAGCAGAACGCCTTCGGCAAGAAGGTGGCCCAGGCCAAGGGCGAGGAAAAGCAGGCCCTCCTGGCCGAGGTCAAGGAACTGGCCAACTCGGTCAAGGCCGCTTCCGCCGAGGCCGAAGCCGCGCAAGCCAAGCGCGATGAGCTGCTCCGCGTCATCCCCAACCTCGTGGTGGACGGCGTCCCCGAGGGCGGCGAAGACGATTACGTAGTGGTCAAGACCGTGGGTACTCCCCGCGAGTTCACTGACTTTGAGCCCAAGGACCACCTTGAAATCGGCGAACTGATCGGCGCGATCGATATGGAACGCGGCGCCAAGGTTTCCGGCTCGCGCTTCTACTTCCTCCGCGGCGTGGGCGCCCGCTTGGAAATGGCGCTGCTGCAGATGGCCATGGAACAGGCAATCGATGCCGGCTTCGTGCCCATGATCACCCCCACTTTGGTGCGCCCTGAAACCATGCAGGGCACCGGTTTTGATGTAAAGCACGACGCCGAGATCTACCGTCTCGCTGAAGACGACCTTTACCTTGTGGGAACCTCGGAGGTTGCCCTGGCCGGCTACCACGCAGACGAGATCCTGGACCTCTCCGCCGGCCCCATCCGGTATGCGGGCCAGAGCTCCTGCTACCGTCGCGAGGCCGGTTCGCACGGCAAGGACACCCGAGGCATCATCCGCGTGCATCAGTTCAACAAGGTGGAGATGTTCATCTACACCACCGTTGAGGAGGCTGCTGCCGAGCACGAGCGCCTGCTGGCCTGGGAAGAGGAGATGCTGGCCAAGTGCGAGCTTCCCTACCGCGTGATCGACACCGCTGCCGGTGACCTGGGAATGTCCGCGGCCCGCAAGTTCGACTGTGAAGCCTGGGTTCCCACGCAGAACGCTTACCGCGAGCTGACGTCCACGTCCAACTGCACCACGTTCCAGGCACGCCGCCTCAACATCCGCGAACGCGTGATCAATGAGGAAGGCGTCGCCAAGGGCACGCGTGCCGTTGCCACACTGAACGGCACCTTGGCCACCACCCGCTGGATCGTGGCCATCCTTGAGCACCACCAGAACCCGGACGGTTCCGTCAACGTTCCCAAGGCGCTGCAGAAGTACCTCGGCGGCCTCGAGGTTCTGCCGGTTCTTTAGCTTCCGCGGATCCCGCTCCTGTCCGCTACGCCTGCCCTTGAACGGCGCGCATGGTGGCAGGGGCGGGATTCTTCGTTGTTGGCTCCGGTGAGTGGGGCTTGCGGGCAACGACGATCAGCTCGCCCTGCCCGCTCCCCACGTCCTCGCCGGACCATCCGCCGCTGATGCGTTCCGCGACGAAGCCCGCCATGGTGAGATCGTGCCGCAACTGTTCCTCTGTGCGGAACGCCAGGACCGACGTCTCTGCCGGCTGGATACTCCCGTTGAGCACCCGGTGTTCAGTGAGGGTCACCAGCCCGCCGGACAAAGGAGCGCACTCCATCCACGTTTCCAGGGTGGACCCATCCGGAAGTGTGTGCCCACGGCGCGTCCTTACCGGCGTCCAGCCTTCCCATGCTCGTGCCAAGGGATCGCGGGAATCGAAGGCCAGCCGACCGCCTGGTGCCAAGGCGCGGTGCACGTCGGCAAGTGTCCGGGACCAGTCGTCGTCGGCACTTATCGCTTGAGCGACGTGCGCAGTCATGATCGCGACGTCAAAAGACTCTTCCGGGATCTGCGCCGATGTGCCGTCGATCCATGTCACTTTCTCAGCGCCGCGTTTCCCACGGGCGGCCGCGAGGGAGCTGGTGTTCGGGTCGATGCCAACAACGCGATGGCCCTTGGCTGCAATGGCGAGGCTGACCCGGCCCGTGCCGCAGCCCAGGTCCAGCACACGGCTGTTGGGTTTCTCATTCACCAGCGCGAGGAAAAAGTCGTCGTCCGCGGCCCATTGATTCTCTGCATCGTAAAGGGCTGAGAGCTGGGCCCCGGTCATCAGTGAAGACATCCGCCTACCCTACAGTTCCGGGCCGCGGCCAGCCGGAATTGTGCACAGCAAATGGAAGAGATCAATCCCTTCCATATTCAATCTATAACGCACAAGGGGGCTTGCGGCAAGGCCCCTCTGCTGCTGAAAAATTGATCCACGAACCCCACAAACAAACGGAAAAGGGAGTCGTGAAATGCCTGAAATCAGCCACGTGAAGAGCAGTGCATTTGCTGTGCCTGGGCACCTCGCGCGTAAGGTCGATCCGCGGCTGATCGGCGGCGACGAGCAGCAGTTCGAAGCTATTGCCGCGAGCCTTTCGGAATCCATTGCGGACTTGTCTGTCCGTCTGGATCTCGTGCGGAAACAGCCCGGTGGCCGCGGCCAGGGGGCACTGGATCGGGACCAGGAGATCCACAGGCTCACGGCGCGGCTGCGGTCCCTGCGGCGTTTCGGATTGGACCTTTGCTTGGGACGCATGGTCGGCGCGGATAATCCTGAGCCGGTTTACGTCGGCAGATTGGGGCTGACTGACAGCGGGGGACGCCGGGTCCTGATCGACTGGCGGTCACCAGCGGCCGCGCCCTTCTTCGGGGCAACCCACGCCAACCCGATGGGCTTGGTGAGTCGCCGCCGCTACCGCTGGACACGTGGCCGGATCAGTGACTACTGGGACGAAGTGTTCACCGCCGACGGGTTGGAAAACAACGCTGCGTTGGATGACCAGTCCGCTTTCATCGCAAGCCTGGGCAGCAGCCGCTCGCCGCGGATGCGTGACGTCCTGGGGACCATCCAGGCGGACCAGGACCAGATCATCCGCGCGGGATCGCGTGGCGCTTTGGTGGTCGACGGCGGTCCGGGCACCGGTAAGACCGTGGTCGCCTTGCACCGGGCGGCTTATCTGCTCTATTCGGATCCCCGGCTCAGCCACCGCGGCAACCACCGGAAGAGCGACATCCTGTTCGTTGGCCCCCACCAGGGTTATCTGGCGTATGTGGCCGATGTACTTCCCAGCCTGGGTGAAGAGGGTGTACAGACCTGCACGCTGAGGGACCTCGTCCCCGAAGGTGCCACGGCCGCCGTCGAAAGCGATCCCGAGGTGGCCCGGATCAAATCCTCAGTGGACATGGTGAAGGCGATTGAATCCGCAGTCAGGTTCTACGAGAAGCCGCCGTCCGAGGACGTGGAGGTCGAAACCCCCTACGCCGACATCCGGCTCAGCAGTGAGGACTGGGCCGAGGCTTTCGAGGCTGCGGAACCGGGAATGCCGCACAATGAGGCACGCGATGAAGTCTGGGAGGCCCTGCTCGCCATCCTGGTGGACAAACTGGACGAGCACGATGTTCCGGAGAGTTTGCTGCGCCGGGTGCTGACCCACAACGCCGGGCTACAGGATCGATTCAACAAAGCCTGGCCGCTCCTGGACTATTCAATGCTGGTGGCGGACCTCTGGCGGGTGCCCGCCTATCTGCGCCTGTCCGCACCGTGGCTCCAACCCGACGACGTCGGGAAGCTGCAGCGCAAGGACCCAACTGCCTGGACGGTTCCAGACCTGCCACTGCTGGACGCGGCGCGGCAGCGGCTGGGTGATCCCGGGGCTTCGCAGCGCAGGAGAAGACAGCAGGCCTTGCAGGCTGCCGAACGGGAGCTCATGGACCGTGTTGTGGAGGACCTCATAGCGGCTGACGACTCCGAAAACCTGGAGATGTACATGCTGCGCGGCGAGGACATGCGGGACAAGCTCGTGGACGGGGACGTTGTGGAATCAGTGGATCCGGATGTGCTCGCCGGACCGTTTGCGCACATTGTGGTGGACGAAGCCCAGGAACTGACTGATGCGGAGTGGCGGATGCTGCTCCTTCGCTGTCCTTCCAGGAGCTTCACGGTGGTGGGGGACCGTGCCCAGGCCCGGCATGGGTTTACGGAATCGTGGGAGGAGCGCCTCGAACGGGTGGGCCTGGGCCATGTGACGTTGGCTGGGTTGACCATCAACTACCGCACACCGGAAGAGGTGATGGCGGAAGCCGAGCCCGCGATCAGGGCCGCACTCCCGGACGCCAACGTGCCTGTTTCGGTTCGCAGCAGCGGCATACCCGTAGTCCATGGGGGCGCCCATCAACTGCACACGATCCTGGACACCTGGCTCGCCGCGAACGCTGAAGGGACGGCCTGTGTTGTCAGCCGGCGGGGGCAAACACCCGCGAATCCGGACCAGGACCGCGTCAGCCGGCTCACCCCCGAGCTGTCCAAAGGCCTGGAGTTCGACCTCGTGATACTCATCGACCCCCAAGACTTCGGCTCGGACGCTGCGGACGGGGGAGTGGAGGGGGCCGTGGACCGTTATGTGGCCATGACCCGCGCCACCCGCCAGCTGGTCATTCTCCGGAGTGGGTTCTGAACAGACTGTTCACGCTGCGTTAATCCGCTGCTGTGGCGCCGGTCCTAGTTGAGTGTCGGCGGTGTCTGTTGTACTGGAAGCATGACTATCTTGACTGATACTCCAGTTGCTGGCATCGATGACCAGCCAAATAACACCAACAAGCTCATGGTTGCCTTGGACGTTGACGGCACGCTCGTCGATCACGATGGCCACATGTCTCCGGGCGTGCGCTCCGCTGCGCAAGCAGTTGTCGCCAGCGGCCATGACGTCATGATCGCTACCGGCCGATCATTGAATGCGACGCTACCCATCATCCAGCAGATCGGTCTGGAACGGGGCTACGCAGTGTGCTGCAACGGCGGCGTAACGCTCCGGCTGGATCCCACCTTGGACACGGGGTACCAGATCATCCATAAGGCCACTTTTGATCCCGCTCCGGCCCTCAAAGCACTGCGCGAACGGCTGCCCAACGCCAAATACGCGCTGGAGGATGAGGAAGGAAACTTCCTCTCCACCGAGCGCTTCCAGGACGCCAGCTTCGGCGTGGAATCCATTGGTGTGGACTTCCAGACGATGTTGGACGCCACTGCGGTCCGCGTTGTGGTCTTCAGCAGCGAGAACACCTCTGATGAATTCAACGAGGCCATCAAGCACATCGGGCTCTCCGGAGTGACCTACTCGGTAGGTTGGACGGCGTGGCTGGACATCGCTGCCGAAGGCGTTACCAAGGCCAGCGCCCTGGAGGCGCTGCGTCAGAAGCTCGGCACGGACCGGGCCAACACCGTGGCAGTAGGCGATGGGCGCAACGACATCGAAATGCTCACCTGGGCGGGCCGCGGCGTGGCGATGGGCCAGGCCCCGGATGAGGTGCTCGCCGTAGCGGACGAGGTCACCGCGTCAGTGCTGGACGACGGCGCCGCCCTGGTTCTGCGCGGCCTGCTGTAACTGCTGCTGCCTAGACTGGGGCTGTGTTCTACCAAGAATGCCCGGCGCCGGTCGGGTTGCAGCCGTTCGTCACCCATCTGTGGTTCGTCCGCGCCCAGCCCCAGGCTCGTTACGAGAAGATCCTCCCCGGGCCGGAGGCGCACCTGATTCTTAACCTGTCGGATCCGTACCGGCTCATCAGTCCTTCGGGAAATGGAGCGCAGGCCACCGCAACGGAAGTCGCCACCGGGTTCTACGCGGGCCTGCAACGCAGCTATTTGATCAGCGAGAACCCGGACCAGCTCTTCAATATCGGTGCCCGCCTGACTCCCTACGGCCTCGCAGCGTTCACCAGCCAGCCGCCGTCGGGCCTTCAAAACCGCGTCATTGACGCTGAAAGTGTCTTCCCGGGTTTCACGCAACTGCGCTCGCAGCTTACGGAAGCCGCGCCGGATCAAGCTTTCGCGGCCCTGACGGCCTTCCTGCAACAGCAGATCAGGCCCGGCTACCGTGCGGATCCCAGGACCGTGGCGGCCGTTGAGACGCTGGCACGTGAGGACGTCGAGGTCAGCGTGCTGGCAGCCAGGCTCGGAATCAGCTCCTCCACTCTGGAGCGAGTCATGATGCGGGACTGCGGGACAACGGCCAAGGCGTACTCGGACGTGTGCAGATTCAACCGGATAGTGAATCAGGCGGCAGCGCTTCCCAAAGGTGCGGTGCCGGGGCGCGAACTCCTGCATTTGGCCGATTACTACGACCAACCGCATCTGATCCGCGCCTTCAAACGCTTCAGCGGTTTCACGCCCACCGAGTACCTCCAGGTGGTGCAGAGTTACGGCGCCGAATACGCCACTTTCGTCCCGCTGGAAGAAGTAGACCTATAGTTTTGCGGCTTTAATACAAGACCCCCAGCATCCCGCGGCGTACTGTCCACTCAGGAACTGAGCACCCTGAGAGGATACCCATGGACCTTCAGATCAATTGGCTGGCAGTGCTTCTGGCTGCGTTGGCGACGTTCGTGGTGGGCGGGCTCTGGTATTCCTTGCTCTTCGCCAAACCCTGGCAGAAGGCGGCCGGCGTGAGTGATGAACAGCTGAAGTCGGGGACGGCGCGGGTGTTTGTGGGCTCGTTCATTCTGGCTGTGGTGATGGCCGTCTTCCTGGCGGCTTTTATTGGTCGCGGCGGGTTCGCCTTTGGGACGTTCGCTGGACTGGCTGCCGGTTTGGGGTGGGTGGCCACGGCGTTTGGAGTGAACTACTTGTTTGAGCGCCGTAGCCTGACGCTGTTCGCGATCAATGCCAGCTACAACGTAGTGACGTTCACTGCCATGGGCGCCATCATCGGCGCCATGCAGGGGTAGCGTCCTACTTGAACACGGTGTGAATGGGGCCTCCGCCGGCCGATTCAACAATGGCCTGGGCAACTACGCGTAGTTTGACGTTCCGGTTGCTGGAGGCCTTCTTGATGAGTTCCATAGCTTCCACCTGAGTACAGCGGTTCTGGGCGATGATGATGCCTGTGGCCACGTCGATCACCGTCCGTGACTCCATGGCCGCCCGCAGGTTCGCTGCGGTCTGGCTGTGCTGTGCAATCAGAACTGCCAGCTGAAGTCCTTTGGACGCTTGCTCCACGTAGTCATTGGCGCGCTGTACGGCCGCTTGGTCAAAAGCGTTGGGGCGGTCTGAGTACAGGTTGAGGCCGGCCGTTGAGGCGTTGTCCGGGAGCGGGAAGGGAACCGCCAGCACGGAACGGAGCCCGTGGCCGGTAATGGCGTCGTTGTAGTCCGGCCACGTGTTGTCTTTTTCGAAGTCGGGGATGTGGACCTGGGTTCCTTCGCGGCAAGCGTGGAGGCAGGGTCCGTCCGGATAGGCGTATTGGACCTCGTCCAGTTGCCGTGCCCGCTCACTGCTGCTCGCTACGGTGCCGGCTGTGCGGTGACGCATCAGGGTGATCCCGCAGTAGACCTCTGCGCCAGGGCTGCTGAAAATGGTTGCCGAGTGGCGGGCCAACTCCTCAAGAAAGGCCTCCACATCCGGGGTGTTGAGCAGCAAATCCTGTATGTCTGCCAGCACTGTGGACGGCTCGTCCAGCTTGGGGGTTTCCATTGAGATCTCCGATCCGTGGATTGGCTACCTTTCGAGCCTAGCCCCGTTGAAAGCGAATAGTAAGTATGCTTCTCTTTTAACGAGTCTTGCCGTGGGCTCACCCTTTCCATCTGGTTCGAGGATTGAAGCCCCATGCGACAAGTCCCACCCCTGGACGCCCCAACGCGGCCCTCCGCCGGAGTTTTGGGTGCCGATGACCACGATCATCAGGACAGCTTGATTCTGGATCACCTCAATCTTGCCAAGTCCATCGCCTCCAGATATTCGGCGCACGCCTACGACCTCGACGACGTCAGGCAGGTGGCCTACATGGGCCTCATCAAGGCCTCGCGCGGCTACGACGAGTCAAAGGGCGACAATTTCTCCGCCTATGCTGCGCCCACTATTGCAGGCGAGATCAAGCGGTACCTCCGTGATAACTGTTGGGTAGTCCGCCCACCGCGGACCATTCAGGACGTCAGGCGCCAAGTCCTTGCGCGGACCGAAGAATTGACGCAGATCCTGCAGCGGACTCCCACCCCGGACGAAGTTGCCGCGGACCTGCGGCTGGATCCGGGCCAGGTTGGTGAAGCCCTGATTGCCGGCACCAGCAAGCGACCGGACTCCTTGGATGCTCCGGCATTCGAGGGTCGTGATGGCTTCCAGGGCACTCTTTCGGCGCTCGGATGCCCAACAGAACGCCTGGAGGATGTGCTGGCGCTGCGTGACTCCATCCGGGAATTGAGTGCGGAGGACAGGCATCTGCTGTACCGACGCTATTACCGCGAGGAAACGCAGTCCGCCATTGCCCAAGCTCTGGGGACGTCGCAAATGTACGTCTCACGCAGGCTGTCGAAGATCCTCGGGGGACTCCAGGCGCGGCTGCTGGACGAACAACTAAAGAGCCCCTGCGAATTGTGATCACTGAAGCCGCGGGCAGCTTACTCTTCAGACAACACCACTGTGAGTATCCGGCGCAGGCTCATGGCCACTGAGGCTGGCGCGTTCACAGGAGACTGCTGTGCAGCGGCCTCCGCGACAGCATCGCCAAGGGCCGAGATGATGTCTTTCGCTTCTGCCAAACGGCTGGCCAACTCGCCGGATTCCGCATCCCGCCAGTGATCAATCACAGCCGCAACGGCGTTCAGGGACTCGGCCAGATTGCCCACTACGGCATCAGGGATGACAGTCCCGGCGCCCTCCTCCCAGATGGCGCTCGCCAGGACGTCTGTAATGTCCTGGACGTGGAATGTGAGCCGTTCAAGCGTGCGCAATTCCGCCAAATCACCAGGAAGGCGGGTGGCCCGACGGCGCGACCTGGGGTTCGCTTTGGCGCTCAGCTCGGCCTGGTGGACCGCGGTCCGCACGGCGGCGGCCGTCAGGGACAGATCGTCGCTGCGGCTGGCCCATGCCTCGTGGTTAGGTGGCCATGACTCCTGCATTGCCTTGGCCATGTCCTTGAGCTGCCGGGATAAGGCGCCCTGGTGGCCGGCGATGGCGGGGTCGATGTCGTCCAAGTGCAGGGGCGGAAAAACCAGCCAATTCACGGCGAAGCCCACGGCAACGCCCAGGGCCATCTGGAGCACGTAGGCGAAGGAGAAGCCTTCCGCGTTCGAGTCTCCAAGGACCAGCACGAACAGGGCTGCCATGGGAATCCATTCGGACGCAGTCCCCAGCCGGGGAAGGCCGCCGATCAGCACGCCGAGGCCTACCACCACGGCGACGGCCAGGGCAGTCGGTGCGGCCACTGTGGTGATGGCAAAGGCCATGCCGATGCCCAGGACCAGTCCAGCCAGGCTCTGCAGCCCGTGCTTGGCGGAGTCCGCAACGGTGGGGTGCATGCTGACCAAGGCGCCCAGAGGGGCGTAGTACGGATAGGCGGCTGCGGATCCGGGCATGAAGGGTGCGAGGTACCAGGCGAGTCCGGCTGCAACGGCTGTTTTGGCCGCAAAGAGGATGCGGTGGCGTGTGACGGTTTTTCGAAGCGCGGGGATCAGCCGCCGCCTGCTTGGCAGTTGGCTCATCAAGCCAACATTCGCAGGTATGGCGTCACCTGTCGAGCGGAGAGTGCTGAACGTGAGCGACGCATCAATTTCTTCTGTGGTGGTGATTGGAACCGCCGAAACCGGGTACACACCCCTTGATAGTAACGATACTTACTATCCCGGCTGCTGTCCGCAGCCTGCCAACTGTGGAAAGAGAGCGACAATGACTGAGAGCCAATCTCCGCAGGACGGAAGCTTCGCGACGCCAAGGGTTGGTGCCCACGCCGGGACCCAACCCTTTACGGGAAGCTACCTGGACTCGCCGGACGTTGAAACTGAAACTTCCGGAATCCCTACCACCGGTGCATCCACCGGTTCTGCTGATTCCGGAACCGTTGAGACCGCCAAGCACGAAGCCGCAGGAGTTGCCGGTGCCGTTGGCGATGCTGCCAGCGGCGTCGTAGACACTGCCAAGTCTGAGGCGGGTCACGTTGCCCATGAGGTCAAGGTGAACGCCCGCCAGCTGCTCACTCAAACCAAGGGGGAGCTGTCTGATCAAGCCCAAGCCCAGCAGCAGAGGGTAGCCCAGGGTTTGCGGTCAATCTCCGATGAACTGTCCACCATGGCCAACTCCACGGAAAATGGTGGCGTCGCAACCGACCTGGTCCAGCAGGCCGCCCAGCGTTCCTCCTCGGTTGCCCAGTGGCTCGAGGGCCGGGATCCGGGCTCGCTGCTGGAGGAAGTCAAGGGCTTCGCTCGCCGGAAGCCGGGAACCTTCCTCCTGCTGGCAGCCGGTGCAGGCGTCCTTGCCGGCCGTCTGGGCCGGGGCATGGCGGGCAACGCCTCCAGCCCGGAATCCGCCGGTGGCGCTGACGCTGCACAAACGCCCCACGCAACGTACACCCCCAGTGCAGGCGGCGCTGTAACTCCTCCGGCCTTGGACCTCCCCGGGCCGTCGGTCACCACCGCCGGATACGGTGCGGGCACCACCGGATATGACGCCGGCACGACGGGCGGTTATGAGGGATCCGCGCTTCCTTATCCGGAGACCGGGACCGGTGGCGTTAGGTCCCAGGGGGACCCTCTTGCAGGACCTCTTGATCCGGACGACCCCCAGTACGGAGCGCACCGATGAGCAGTTCCGCCAATCTGCCACCCACGGAGGCCCACGTGAAGGCGGAAACCCTTCCCCTCGGCGAGCTGTTGGGCGACCTGACGCGGGACGTTTCAACGTTGATGCGTCAAGAAGTGGAACTGGCCAAGGCGGAACTCAAGGAGTCCGCCACCAAGGCCGGCAAAGGCGCGGGGATGCTGGGCGGAGCGGCTTACGCAGGCCACATCACCGTGCTGTTCCTGTCCATCGCCCTTTGGTGGGCGTTGGGCCAGCTCGTTGGCCTCGGGTGGTCCGCCGTCATTGTCGCGGTCATCTGGGGAATCATAGCGGCGGTCCTGGCCACCCTGGGCCGCAAGGAATTGAACACCATCAAGGGCATGCCCCGGACCGCTGAGACGGTCAAGGAAATACCCCCGGCTTTGAAACCGAACACTGAGGAGTCACGATGACGCAGAACCCCGACGCCCTGCGCGCCGACATCGAAGAAACGCGCCGGCGGCTGAGCACCAATGTTGATGCGGTGGCTGACAAGGTCACTCCGTCACACATCGTCAACCGCCGTGTGGACAAGATCAAGACTGCCGTCTTCGGCGCCCGTGATGACGTCAGTGATGCTGCAGGCGATGTCGCACACCGAGCCGGGGAGGCGGTTTCGGACGTCGCCGGCAACGTTTCAGGCGCCGTGTCTGACCTTGGCGACGCACCGCAGGCGATCACGCGCAAAACGCAGGGCAGCCCCATCGCAGCCGGTCTCATCGCCTTCGGCGCAGGTTTGTTGGTCTCTTCCCTGTTCCCGGCCTCGGAAAAGGAACGCGAAGCGGCCCAGGCCGTCAAGGAAGCGGCCCAACCGCTTACTGACGAACTGAGTCACGCGGCCCAGGAAATGGCCGATCACCTGAAGGTACCTGCACAGGATGCGATGCAGAACGTGAAGGATAGCGCCACGGATGCGGCGGCAAACGTGAAGGATGAGGGTCAGGCCGCAGTTGCGGACGTCCAGGAACGCGCCGAGACGGCCAAGGACAACGTCAGCAGTCAGTAGTTTTTCCGACGGACCCGGCCGTCCCGCAACTGCGGGGCGGCCGGGTTTGTCATCGGACTTCCAAAATCAACTGCAGCAGCCGTGCCGCGGCCGGACGTGCCGCGTGTTCCTCGGCCCATTGCGCACGTGCCAAGGCCTTGCTCACGGCCTGGGTGGTGATGCCGAGTTCCTGGGCTACGGCTTTTTGCTGGCCGCGGACCCCGGGAGTCAGTAGATCCAGGACCCGCCATTCCGCGGCGCTCCTGTGCTGCACGATGTGTCCCAAGAGGCGAAGCACTGCTTCTGCCTCTGCAGCCAGCGCTGCGAGGGGGCCGTCCACGGCAACGGGGATGCGCTCCTTGCTGTTCCGCAACCGGTCGACGGCGCGCCTGGCGTACACCAAGCCGTGCCCTGACGCGTCCTTGACCAGATTGGGCAGCGGTTCGTTGATGGGTCCCACGCCAATTCCCACGTACCACTGGCCGGAGCGGAGCGCGATCAAGGCTGTCTCCACCGCCTGGTGGCTGGATTCAACGATTCCCTGCACCTCATCCTCAACCGAACGGTCAAAATCGAGCCGCGCAGGAATGTGCCGCAGATCCTTGAGCAGCTGCGGTACAAGGTCGCCGTCGTGCCGGCTGTCGCGTTGGTTGATGGTCAGAGTGAACATAGTGGATCACATGCTACCGGCTGGTAGACCGTCTGCAAGGGCCAAATTTGCCCGCAGCTTAGTCAAGCGCCACTGGCCCGGTCAGTACGACGGCGGGCAGCGCACCCGCCGCTGCCCGCGCGGCCTGGGGCATTCCGCACGCAGACATGGCCTCTCGTATGGCTGTGGCCAGGGGAGCTGGATCCTCGTTTGAGGCAAAGACCCAGAAGGTGCCGCGGGACTGGAAAACCACCGCATTCCTGCCGCCTGCTCCCAGGGAGATTTTCCGGCGTGCCACCAGGCGGCGCTCAGGATCAGTGCCATCAGCGGTGGTTACGGCCTTGATGGTCTTCGGAGCTATCTCGCTCCAGGTAAACACCAGCCTCGTGCTTGCCTGCGAGTATTTGGCCACCATCCCGCCGTCGAAAACCAGCAGCTTCCGGAAGCTCCCCAGAAAGGTCATGGACCACAGAACCAGGCCTGTCAGGATGCTCGTCAACGCAAAGAAGGCGGGATCGTTGAAGTGCCCGGCCTCCCGGGTGGATCGTATGGGGCTGACAAACTCAGCGATGGTCCCAAAGACGAAACCCACCGCTACGCAAGGGAGCAGGGCTTTCCAGAAGATGTGCCGCGACTGAGCCACATGGCGGAGTTCGCCCAGCTCAGGCCGGAGTCTGTGCGCAGTGCGGCGAACCAGCCAGTTACGGCCGCGCATCCGGGCGCTGGCCATAGAGGTTGGGCAGGTTCTGCCGCGCGGCGTCGGATGCCTGAGCTGCGGCAGCAGCCTTGGGATCGGGCACCGGCTGTTGGCCATTGGCAACCCCGGAGCGGCGATCTACAGCGGCAAACTTCGGGTCCCAGGTGTCGTCCCCGCCGCCACTGATTGCAGAGGCAATGAGCATCACCACGAAGAACGGGAAGAAGGACCAGCAGATGGCGCGCCAACCGCCCAGCCATGCACCCGCCGTCGTACCGTTCTTGATCCGCACGGAACGCATCCCGGCGGCGGCGTCGCCAACACTTCCAGCAGTTCCCCAGATCATTCCGTACACGAACAAGCCCACGAACCACAGGACTACGTAGAGAGTCAGCCAGAAACCGTCATTGAACCCCAGGAGCGAGCCGCTGTTCATCATGGACTCGCGCACCACTGCCGCAATGGCAGCCAGGATCACGTAACCCACCAGGAAAACCAGGGCATCCAGCACGCGGCCCCAGAAGTGGGCTGCACCTGAAGCCTTGACGAAGTACGCGCCCGTATCTGTGTGACGGCGAACAGCGCGACCGTTGACGGCGTCAAGCAATCCGGTTGAGGTGGTGGACTTCGAGGTGCTCATGTGGGGCTTTCGGCTGGACGGCGGTGGGCGGCTTGGGAGTGGAGTTCAGGCCGGTCAGGCCAGCCCGGCCAGTCCGCCCAGAACGCGGGCCAAGGACGCAGGCGAGGTTTCCTGGAGTTCAAACGTCACAGTCTCGCCGGCTACCTGCGGGGTCAGGACATGAACACCTGAAGGGGCCGTGTAGACAGTGACTGTGGGGAATTCGTTGGTGTCCGCATTGAATGCCACTACGTTGCTGGCAGCCTGGGTGTCGGCCAATGCGGTGGCGGCGTGTGCCTCGAACTGTGCCTCTGTGAAGAGGGCGGCGTCGGTGTCGCGGACCGCGGCCTTTTCCGGGTCCACGAATTCTGCAAGGCGCGGGACCAGCTGCTCGCGGGTGATCACTGTGAAGCCGTGCAGTCCGCTTTCGTCCACTTCCTCCAGCAGGACGCCGTCGTCGTGAAGGTAGCTGTAGAGCCAGCGCTTGCCGGTGGATACTGTCCTTTCCACGGAGACAACGCTGCTGCCGCTGCGCCGCAGGGTAAGCGCGCCGGTGATGTCCTCGCTGGCGTGGAGCCGGGACGGTTCGGTCTCGCCCTCGAAGATCACCGGGTACACGAGCTCCTTGGCCAGCAATCCGCGCAAGGCAACAGCGCAGAGGACTTCCTTGTTGGCATCCTGGGCGGAGAGCCAGGGGAGCGCAACCATCTGTTCGTGCTGAACGCCGTCCAGCGCCACCACTTCTTCGTCCGTCAGTGTGGGCAGAGGTGCTCCGATTGCACTGGCTGAGGCAAGAACCTTGGCTGCCGCCTCAACGTCCCGCTGGGTCCATTTCATGGTGCTGGTGGTCATCCGAATATCCCTCCGACAAAGTTTCCGACTGACTTGGCGGCGTCACTGACCCCGTCTGCAACCTTACTGCCTACATCCTTGGCGAAGCCCGCCACTTCCTTGGCGCCATCGGCAATGTAGCTGCCCGGGTTTCGGGCAAAGTTGCTGATGGAATCCCAGTTGTCGGCCACCAGGTTGCCCAGTGCCCAGGCGCCGGCCACGATGCCTGCACCGATCACGATGGGTGCGCCGATGGGTCCCAGCAGTGCGGCGCCGCCGGCCGTCATGAGCATGATGCTGCCAACACCGCCAACCACGGACAGGCCACCGGCGACGCGGTCACCAGTCCCGCGCCAGCCGTCGTGCTCCGGGTTGATCATGTCGCTGATGCCACCCACGATGTTGAGGGGTGCTGCAAGGGCCCCGGCCACGCGGAGGCCCTTGGAGAACTTGCTGGCATCCTGGAACGCCTGGCTGTACGGAATGTTGGCCTTGAGGTCAGTGAGGACGTCCGTGACCTTTTCGCCGTTGCGCAGCGCGGTCATAGCATCCCGGACCACAGTTCCGCCAGCGCGCCAATTGGTGAGGACCTCGCGGGTTTTCACCCATTCCGCGTTGCCGAGCTTGAGGTACTTGTAAGCCGTCCACAGCGGCGCGGCCAGCCCCTTTACACCCATTGCGGTGTCGTAGACGTCCTTGAGGACACCCACTGACGTGCCCGAGCCATCGTTGTGGCTGGCGAACTCCTGCTGGTTGGCGTGCTTCTTCAGCTGGCTCGCGTTCTCGCGCAGCATGGTGGCGGCCTTCACCAGGCTTTGCCGGTGCTGGGAATTCCAGTCGCCCTTGAACACGGTGGCGTCCCTGCCCTGCCACGCCGTCGTGGAATTAATGGCGTTGGATAACTGCGCGCTCTCCAAATTGATGGCATCCGCAGCCTTGCCCATCACTCCGGCAAGACTGCGAAGCTGCGCGATGTCTGCGCCGTAGAACCCAGCCATGTGGAACCCCCTGTGTGCAAGCGTCGAAAAGTCTCGTCCCAGCCTAGGCGGACCTGCAAGCTGCCGCGATGGGGAGACATGCCCATGTGCACAAAAACCATCAGTTAAAGAACGACGGCGGCTGGTGCAGTTCGCAGGGAACCGTACCAGCCGCCGTCGGGCGGGTCAGGCGCTGGGCGCGACCCTAAAAAGCGGCGCTTAGTGCGCTGCCGGAACGTAGCGCTTGATGGATGCTTCCAACTCGGCTTCGGCAGCGGCGCGGTCGCCCCAGCCCTCGGCCTTGACCCATTTGCCGGGCTCAAGGTCCTTGTAGCGCGTGAAGAAGTGCTCGATTTCCTTGATCAGGAACTCGCTGACGTCGCTGACTTCCTGGATGTGGTCGAAACGTGCGTCAACGGGGACGCAGAGGACCTTGGCATCTCCGCCGCCGTCGTCGGTCATGTTGAAAACGCCGATGGGGCGGGATTCAACGATGACGCCCGGGTGCAGATCGAAGTCCTGCAGGAGCACCAGTGCGTCCAGCGGGTCGCCGTCTTCGCCCAGGGTGTTCTCGAAGAAACCGTAGTGCGTGGGGTACTGCATGGAGGTGAACAGGACGCGGTCCAGGCGGACACGGCCGGTTTCGTGGTCAACTTCGTACTTGACGCGCGATCCCTTGGGGATCTCGATGGTCACGTCGTGCTTCATGGAATGCTCCTTGACGGGTGTGGGTGGGGCGTCGCTCCGCCGAAGCGGCCGTCACGGGTGACGGTGCCTCAGGCAGGCTGCTCAGCCCGGGGCTGGCGGCAGGCAAAATTACAGCCGGTGCCGCCGACTACTATTGAGGATATAGCGAGAGGCCCGGGTTTCTTGAACCGGCGGGGACATTTCAGGACTGACAGGACCAAGCAACTTCCATGAAGGGCATTAAAAAAGGGGATGCCCGCTCAGGGTTATCCGTGGCGTGGGGGCGTCTGAAATGGCCGGCGCTGTTGGCCGTGGTCCTGCTCTGCGTCGCTGCCGTGGTGACGGCGGGGATGGTTCCGGGGCTGCTCACTGCGCCCAAGCCCGCACCATCGGTTCCCTCCTGGCAACAAGAGCCGGCTCGGCTGTCCGATGCCAGCGGCGTGCTTCCACTGTCCAATGACGCTCCCATCCCGGTGGCTGCCGACGTCTCCCGGCTCCTTGATGCCACCTTGAAGCCGGACGGCGCGGGAAGCATCAGTGGCGTGGTGATGGACGCGTCCACCGGAAAGGTCCTTTTTGACCGTGACGCCAACGGCAACCGCATCCCGGCGTCAAACATGAAGCTGCTCACCGCCGTAGCCTCGTTGAAGGCTCTTGGCCCCGAGTCACGCTTCACCACCAGGGTGCTGGCCTCGGACAATCCCTCCACGGTGGTGCTGACTGGCGGAGGGGATGTCCTGCTGGGTGCCTCCTCCTCCGATCCCGCGGCCGTCATGGGCCGTGCCGGCTTGGCTTCCTTGGCCGCCGATACTGCCGCCGCCTTGGCGCAAGCCGGGGTCAAAGGCCCCATCACTGTGCAGGTGGACGACTCACTTTTCACCGGTGCACCCCTCAACCCGGCGTGGAGCCTGGATGACGTGGCCGCCGGTGAAACCGCTCCCTTGTTCTCCCTGGCCCTGAACTCCGGGCGCTACTCGGCCAACGTCCTGACCGGACCGCGACCGCAGGATTCCGCCGTCACCACCGCGCAGGCCTTCGCCGATCAGTTGGCGGCCGCCGGCGTCGCGGTGAGTCCCGGCGTCGAACGCGGCAAAGGCCTCCCCGCCAAGGTGCTGGCCGCCGCCGAGTCCGCCACGGTCAGCGAACAAGTGGACCTGATGCTGGAGACCTCGGACAACTTCCTCGCCGAGGCGCTGGGGCGGATGACTGCCGGAGCCTCCGGTCAAGAGGCCACGTACGACGGCGCCACTGCAGCCGTGCGGCAAAGGCTGGGGGAGTTGGGGATCGCCACGGATTCGATGCAGTTGGCCGACGTTTCGGGGCTCGCGTTGGAGAACCAGGTCAGTGCGCGCCAGTTTGCCGAGGTTGTCCGTGCCATCACCAGCGGACCGGAGCCCGCATTGCGGACGGCCTTGGACGGCTTCCCGGTGGCCGGCCTGACCGGCACCCTTGACGACAGGTATGTGGACGCCGGAACTGCGGAAGGCGCGGGGCTGGTTCGCGCCAAGACAGGGACGCTGAACACGGTGATCGCGTTGAGCGGTTACGTGGTGGATGCCGATGGCAGGCTGCTGGTGTTCTCGTTCATCGGCAACGGACTGGATCCGGGTGCTGCCGGGAACAAGGTAGCTATGGACCGATCAGCGTCGGTGCTGGCGTCCTGTGGGTGCGGGGGCTGATGCTCAGCGTGGAGCGAACTTAAGGGTTCACTGTCGGTTACGTGTGGTGTGATGGTCCTTATGGTGTCATCTGCCCGCGATTCGTCAGCAGGGGCCCCGTCCCTGATCAATTGGGACCTGGCCGCCTCTACGGCTGCCCGGCTTGCCCCTCCCGGTCCGGAGCTTAGCGCCGGAGAGATTGGCAAGGCGGTGGAGAACCTGCGCTTCAATGCGGATATCTCCGTCCCGCATGTGCACGACATCACGGGTTTGGACGCCGCACGGGATCTGCGCGATTCCCACGTCCTTGTGGTGGACCGTGCTTCTTGGTCCAAGGCCAATACGCAGAGTTTCTCCGTGATGCTGCAGCCCGCGTTGAAAAAGATGCTGGACAGCCGCAGTGGAGTGTCCATGACCCCCGCCGCAGCTGCAGCCAGTGGCGCCATCACCGGCACCCAGCTCGGTGCAGTGCTGGCATTCCTTTCCAGTAAGGTCCTGGGCCAGTACGATCCCTTTGCTGCCTTGGCTCCGGACTCCAACGTTCCGCCAGGAGGCCGGCTCCTGCTCGTGGCGCCAAACATCATCTCCGTGGAACGCGAACTTAACGTCCACCCTGACGACTTCCGCCTCTGGGTCTGCCTGCATGAGCAAACGCACCGCGTGCAGTTCGCCGCCGCGCCATGGCTCAGGCACCACATGCTGGACGAAATCGAGAAGCTCAGCGGCAACCTCCTGGGCAACATGGATTCCTTGGTGGAACGCGCCGGCGCAGTGGCCAAGTCCTTGCGCGACCGCAACCCCTCTGAAAAAGCCCCGGGCCGCGGCGCCATTCTGGACCTCCTGCAGAATCCAGAAGAGAAAGCGTCCCTCTCCCACATCACGGCCGTCATGAGCCTGCTGGAAGGCCATGCAAATGTGGTGATGGATGCCGTTGACTCCAGCATCGTTCCGTCCGTGAAGACCATCCGCCAGCGCTTCAATGACCGCGGCAAGGATCGCGGCGTCGTTGAGAAATTCATCCGCAACCTCCTGGGCCTCGATGCCAAGATGCGCCAGTACACGGACGGCGCCAAGTTCGTGCGAGAGGTTGTCGCTGTCGCAGGCATGGATGGCTTCAACAGGGTCTGGGAAGCAGCAGGGCACCTCCCCACGGAAGAAGAGATCCATAACTCCAGGCTGTGGCTTGAGCGGATGGGACTTTGACCGCTTCCGCCGCAGGAGTTCCTGCAGCCAAGGGCCGACGCCGGCCAGGGCGTTTGGCCCCGGTCGTCGGCAAAGCACGCAAGCAGTTGCAGAACGCCCTGGCCGCGGTGGGCTATCCGTCACGTGTGCTGGTCGCCTGCAGCGGCGGGCCGGATTCCTTGGCGCTCGCAGCTATCGCCGCCTACTTTGCCCGGCGTGGCCATGTGGACGGTCATCCGGTGACCGTGGCCGGCGTCGTGGTTGACCACCAACTGCAGGCCGGATCTTCGGAAGTTGCTGACAGGACCGCGGCCGTTCTCCGCGAGCTTGGGCTCTCTCCTGTGGAAGTGCGCACCGTGGAGGTCGCGGCCACTGGTTTTGGCCCCGAGGCCGCTGCCAGGGATGCCCGTCATTCCGCGTTGGACTCCGCTGCGGATGACTTTGGCTGTGGCGCGATCTTGCTGGGGCACACTCTGGACGACCAAGCTGAGCAGGTGCTTCTGGGCCTGGCCCGCGGCTCGGGAACGCGCTCCCTTGCCGGAATGAGGCCCGCCCGTGGTCGCCTGCTGCGCCCCTTCCTGGGACTTCGCCGCGAAGAGACTTTGGAAATCTGTGACGTGGAGGAGCTTGATCCCTGGCACGACCCCAGTAATGCAGATCCCGCCTTTGCCCGTTCCAGGACCCGGGTGGAGGTCATGCCCGTACTGGAGGCGAAGCTCGGACCGGGAGTTGCAGAGTCGCTGGCACGCACGGCAGCCATCCTTCAGCAGGATGCGGATTTCCTTGAGGAGCTGGCCAACGAGACCTATCTCTCACTTGTGCGGCGGGAGGGCGGCGATGCATGGCTGCCCGAGGACGCCGTCCGTCAGCTTCCGGCAGCGCTGAGGTTCCGCGTGATCGCGAAGGCGGCGGCCGACGTCGGGGGTCAACAACCCGGCTACGGGCGGCTCCAAGCCGCGGAAGCGTTGCTTCGCCGGCAAGGGTCAGCCGGGCCCGTGGAGCTTCCGGGGCACGTCAGTGTGTTTCGCTTGTCCCTCAGCGATCTGGAGCAGGAGAGGCCGGTTTCATACGCCGCGTCGGCGGCCAATGAGACCGGTGATTCGCCCCAGGCCGGTCCCCGCGAAGCCGCGCGCTGTGGGAAGCTAGTATTCCGGCATCAGAAACCGTCCCAACAGTAGCCGCACCCGAGCATCAAAACAGGAGCCATTGGTGGATTCAAACGACGTCCAGGCAGATCTCAAGCACGTTCTTTACACCAAAGAGCAGATCCAAACGCGTATCGCAGAACTCGCGGCGCAGATCGACAAGGACTACGAGGGCCGCGACATTTTGGTTGTCGGCGTCCTCAAGGGCGCCGTCATGGTCATGGCCGACCTCGCCCGTGCGCTGCACAGCCACGTGAGCATGGACTGGATGGCCGTCTCGTCCTACGGTTCGGGTACCCAGTCTTCCGGCGTAGTCCGGATCCTCAAGGACCTCGATACCGACCTCATGGGCAAAGACGTTCTCATTGTGGAAGACATCATCGATTCCGGCCTGACCCTTTCCTGGCTCAAGTCCAACCTGGAATCCCGGGGTACGGCCAGCGTGGAGATCTGCACGGCCTTCCGCAAGCCGACCGCTGCCAAGGTGGAAATCGACGTCAAGTACGTGGGCTATGACATCCCCAACGAGTTCGTGGTTGGCTACGGCCTGGATTACGCAGAGAAGTACCGCAACCTGGACTTCGTGGGCACCCTGGCCCCGCACGTCTACGAGTAAGCCTCTTTCCGCTTCTACGCCGCACAGTTTCCCGCCATCCGCACCTTGAAGACTCTGGTGCAGGGGCGCGAACGGGTGCGGCGTTGGCGTTTAAGGGGGTGCTCTGGGACAGGCCCGGAGCTAAACTGAACCATGACCGGTGCCCCCGCCCGTCTGCTGGCTGGCTTTGCCGTCCTGGCAACCCTCCTCACGGCCTGTACACCTGTGGCCGATCTCAACGAGACCGCTGCCGGTCCATCCGCCGCGGGTTCCACGGTCCTGCCAACAGGCACCCCTCCCCAAGCACCCTCGGCAACCGCCGTGCCCCCACCGTCTGTGACCGCGGTACCGCCAGCGCCTGCACCTCCAGCACCAGCACCTCCGCCCGAGGCCTTCGCCCTCAACCTCTACCAAGAGGGCGACTTCGTGCCGCAGTACACCTTTGACTGGTGCGTTGCGGCCAGCATCCAGATGGCGCACAACCTTACTGACGGCACGCGTGGAGCATCCTGGGCCGGTGCGGCGCAGCAGGGCGAACTGTGGGAGATGGCCCGGGCGAGGTCCTCCAACGCGTTCAACGGGGCCAATCCGCGGGGTTGGGCCCAGGTTCTGACCGAGGTGGGGATGGGTCCGTACACGGTGGTCAGCATCGCCAACTATGAGGACACACTGCAGACCGCGGCCCGGGCAATTGCAGAGACCGGCCGGCCGGTGGGGCTCGTCATGTGGAGTGGTCGCCACGCATGGGTGATGAGCGGATTCGAGTCCGTAGGTGATCCTGCCCGGTTCCCGGAGTTCCACGTGACCGGTGTCCATGTGCTGGATCCGCTATACCCGCACGGCAGCGGACAATGGGGCCCGTCGCCCGAGCCGAACAGCCTGCTCACCCCGGAGCAGTTGGCCACGCAGTTCGTGGTCCGCGAACCCCGGCGTTGGAGCACGGATCTTCCCACGGGTTATCTGCTGGTGCTCCCGGTGGCCGCGGCCTGACTCATCGCCAGAGTAAAAAAGCCTGTCCCGATGCGTCGGACGCGAGTATCCTGTGTACGCCCAGAGGGAACTTTTGGACTTTCCGATGCGTGAATTACTGGGAACGGTGTATAGCTTGAAACTGAAGCAGCACCACTCGCGCGCAGAAGTTGCGCCTTGCAGCACTACCAGGAGGGACGGGGCAAAACCCCGATCAGATGAAAGCTAAGAGTTTCTTCAAGGGCCCGGGCATCTGGATTGTTGTCGTCGTTGGCTTGCTCCTGGTGGCATTCGCAACACTGGCTCCGGGCGGTTCCACGCGCATTGACACCAAGGAAGGCCTGGAGCTCCTTTCCCAGAGCGGGAAGGTTGAGCAGGCCAAGATCTTCGACGCCGAGAACCGCGTTGACCTGGTGCTCAAGGACAACCTGAACCTGGATGGCCAGGACAAGGGCAAGAACGTCCAGTTCTTCTACGTCACGGATCGCGGTCCTGATGTTGTGAAGGCTGTTACCAACGCCAACCCGGACAAGGGCTTCACGGACCAGCCGATCGAGAACAACTGGTTCTCCGGCTTGTTCTCGCTGCTCATCCCGGTGCTGCTGCTTGGTGTGCTGTTCTGGTTCCTTCTTTCCCGCATGCAGGGCGGCGGCTCCAAGGTGATGCAGTTCGGCAAGTCCAAGGCCAAGCTGGTCAACAAGGACATGCCGCAGGTGACCTTCTCCGACGTCGCCGGTGCTGACGAGGCCGTTGAGGAGCTCCAGGAAATCAAAGAGTTCCTCCAGGAACCCGCAAAGTTCCAGGCCGTTGGCGCCAAGATCCCCAAGGGTGTGCTGCTGTACGGCCCTCCGGGCACTGGTAAGACGCTGCTGGCCCGTGCTGTTGCCGGCGAGGCCGGCGTTCCCTTCTTCTCCATCTCCGGCTCGGACTTCGTTGAGATGTTCGTCGGTGTTGGTGCTTCCCGTGTCCGCGACCTCTTCGAGCAGGCCAAGGCAAGTTCCCCCGCCATCATCTTCGTTGATGAAATCGACGCTGTCGGTCGTCACCGTGGCGCCGGCATCGGTGGCGGTAATGACGAGCGTGAGCAGACCCTGAACCAGCTCCTCGTGGAGATGGACGGCTTCGACGTCAAGACCAACGTCATCCTCATCGCGGCTACCAACCGTCCGGACGTCCTGGACCCCGCTTTGCTGCGCCCGGGCCGCTTCGACCGCCAGATCACCGTGGAAGCCCCGGACATGATCGGCCGCGAACAGATCCTTAACGTTCACGCCAAGGGCAAGCCCATGGCGCAAGGCATCGACCTTAAAGCCGTGGCCAAGAAGACTCCCGGTTACACCGGTGCTGACCTGGCCAACGTGCTCAACGAAGCCGCATTGCTGACGGCGCGTTCCAACGCCAACCTGATTGACGATCGCGCGCTGGACGAGGCAATCGACCGCGTCATGGCCGGCCCGCAGAAGCGCAGCCGCGTGATGAAGGAACTTGAACGCAAGATCACCGCGTACCACGAAGGCGGCCACGCGCTGGTTGCCGCTGCCTTGCGCAACTCCGCTCCGGTCACCAAGATCACCATCCTTCCCCGTGGCCGTGCCCTTGGCTACACCATGGTGATTCCCGAGGACGACAAGTACTCGGTGACCCGCAACGAACTCCTGGACCAGATGGCCTACGCCATGGGTGGCCGTGTTGCCGAGGAGATCGTTTTCCACGACCCCTCCACCGGTGCCTCAAATGACATCGAAAAGGCCACCTCCACGGCCCGGAAGATGGTTACGCAGTACGGCATGAGCGAACGCGTTGGCGCCGTGAAGCTGGGCCAGGGTGGCGGCGAACCGTTCCTCGGCCGCGACGCTGCACAGGAGCGCAACTTCTCGGACCAGATCGCGTACGTCGTGGACGAGGAAGTTCGTCGCCTGATCGATCAGGCGCACGATGAGGCTTATGCCATCCTCACGGAGAACCGCGATGTCCTGGACCGCTTGGCATTGGAACTGCTTGAGCGGGAAACCCTGAACCAGGCCGAGATCGCCGAGATCTTCCACGACATCCGGAAGCGCGATTTCCGCGAAATCTGGCTGTCCAAGGAGTCCCGTCCGGTCCAGTCGATTCCACCGGTGGAAAGCCGCGCTGAGAAGGCTGAACGCGAAGCCCAGGAAGAAGCCAAGAAGGCGCGTCTGGACGAGCCGCTGGACGTCGTCGCACCGCATGCCCAAGGAGTCAGCAGCCAGGATTCGTTCCAGGCCCCGCATCCCGACGGCGGCAACGACCACCCGCATCACGGCTAAGCTTTCTGCTGTGACTCATTTCGACGACGACGACGACCTCGCCGCCGCCCACGGTTCCGCCGCGGGCTCCAAGCACGGCCACAAAGTTGACCGCCCGCGTATTGAAGCGGCTGTCCGCGAGATTCTCCTGGCAATAGGTGAAGATCCCGACCGTGGTGGGCTCCAGGACACGCCCAAGCGCGTAGCCAAGGCTTATGCCGAGGTGTTTGCAGGGCTGCACCAGCACCCTGCGGATGTCCTGTCCACCACGTTCGACCTTGACCATGAAGAGCTTGTCCTGGTGAAGGACATCCCCTTCTACTCCACGTGCGAGCATCACTTGGTGCCGTTCCACGGCGTCGCGCATGTTGGTTATATTCCGTCGCATGACGGCAAGGTGACCGGCCTAAGCAAGCTTGCCAGGCTGGTGGACATCTATGCGCGACGCCCTCAGGTGCAGGAACGCCTCACCACCCAGATCGTGGAGGCGCTCGTGAAGCACCTCAACCCACGCGGGGCGATAGTCGTCGTCGAATGTGAACACATGTGTATGTCAATGCGCGGCATCCGCAAGCCCGGCGCGAAGACCGTCACCAGCGCGGTGCGCGGTCAACTCCATGACCCGGCCACCCGCGCCGAGGCCATGAGCCTCATACTCGGAAGGTAAGCACTATGGACTCCCTCGCTGCAGCACCCGGAACCGGCCCGGCTACAAGCCCGCTGCCGGTTCTCCGCAAGCCGCGCCCCGCGGCAAGGTTCGAGGACCTGCCAACGGACCGCACGCTGGTCATGGGAATCCTCAATGTCACCCCGGATTCCTTCAGCGACGGCGGCACCCACCGCACGCCGGATACTGCCATCGCGCTGGGGCTGCGCATGTTCTACGCAGGGGCGGACATCATCGACGTCGGGGGCGAATCCACGCGCTCGGGCGCCGAGCCGGTTTCCCCTGAGGAAGAACAGCGCCGCGTCATCCCGGTGATTCAGGCCCTGGTCAAGGCCGGTGCGCTGGTCAGCATCGACACGATGCACACGTCCACGGCAGCGGCAGCAGTGGACGCCGGAGCGGCCATCATCAACGATGTGTCCGGCCTGACCATTGAGCCGGACATGCCCGAGCTCGTGGCGCGCACCAAGGTTCCCTACATCCTCACGCACCGCCGCGGCGACGCCCTGACCATGGACAGCCTCACGGACTACAACAACGTGACTGAGGACGTGGTGGCTGAGCTCAGCGGCGTCCGCGACAAGCTGTACGCAGCGGGCGTGGCTCCGGAGCAGATCATCATCGATCCCGGCGTAGGTTTCTCCAAGAACGAGGACCAGAACTGGGAGATCCTCAAGAACCTGGACCAGCTCTTCACGCTTGGCCACAAAGTGATGGTGGCTGCTTCCCGCAAGCGGTTCCTCGGTTCGCTTCTCACCGTGTCCGGTAAGTCGGCTGCTCCCTTGGAACGCGACGCCGCCACCGCTGCCATTACCGCTTTGAGCGCCACCAAGGGCGCTTGGGCTGTCCGCGTCCACGACGTCGGCCCCAACCTTGACGCCGTCAAGGTCGCCGCCCGTATAGCCCGCTGATTGGAAAACGCTGTGGACAGGATCACGCTGACCGGCGTCACCGCCGTCGGTTATCACGGAGTCTTCGATTTCGAGCGCCGTGATGGCCAGCCGTTCGTGGTGGATGCCGTGCTGCACACGGATTTCACCAAGGCTGCCCAGACGGATGACCTGCAGTACACAGCCCATTACGGCGAAGTTGCTGAACTGATCACCCAACACATCGAGGGCGAGCCCTTGAACCTGATCGAGGCCCTGGCCGTCAGGATTGCCGAGGCCATTCTGGCGAATTACACCGTGGCCGCGGTCGACGTCACCATCCACAAGCCCAAAGCTCCCATCGAGGTGCCGTTCGGCGACGTCACTGTCAGCGTCCACCGGGAGCGATCATGACGTCCGGCTATACCAAGGCCATCCTGGCCCTTGGCAGCAACCTGGGGGAACGTAACGACACTCTGTCCACCGCCGTGGCCGATCTGGTGGACCCTCCGGAGGTTCGTCTCCTGGGCGTTTCTCCGGTGGTGCAGACCAAGGCAGTTGGCGGTCCCGAGGGCCAACCCGACTTTCTGAACATGGTCATGGCTGTGGAGACCACGCTTACGCCGTTGGAGCTTTTGAAGCACTGCAACGAGGTGGAGGAGAAGCACCACCGTACCCGTGAGGTGCGCTGGGGTCCCCGGACGCTGGACGTCGACATTGTCGTGTTCGGCGACCTCGTCAGTGACGACCCCATCCTCACCCTCCCGCACCCCCGGGCGGGGGAGCGCGCTTTTGTTCTCTATCCGTGGTCCCTGCTGGAACCACACGCGAAACTCAACGGTCAGAGCGTTGCCGATCTTGCCGCCGTCGCAGCTGACATGCCGGACATTCGTCGGTTTGACGGCTACGGTGACGTCGCCGGAGTGCCAGCGACGGGAGCGGTGGAGTAGCCATGAAAGCCATGCGCCCCGTGGTTCTGGTGCTCATTGCCGTCATCGCTGCCGTCATCGGCTGGTTGGCCACTGCAACTACCAACCGCTTCAGCATGCCCACCCCGGTCCTGCCAGTCTCTGCGCTGATCACCATGGGCGTCATTGTCGGCCTCACGCTTGTCATGGGGATCCGGGTTCTGCGGTGGCGGAATGGCAAAAAGAAGAACATGCTCAACCCGATCCTGGCGGCCCGGACCCTGATTTTGGCCCAGGCCTGCGCCTACGCCGGAACGTTGCTCCTCGGCTGGCATGCGGGAATCTCGGTTGACCTTCTCCGAGTCGGCGGCTTGCGCAGCGGTGAAGGCATCCTCTGGAACGCCGTGCTGATGGGCGGTGGAGGCGTGGTGATGGTAGTGGTTGGACTTGTTGTTGAACGGTTCTGCCGGATACCCCCGGAGGACTTTGAGGGCGGTACCGCCGGACCGGAACCCCGTCGCGGCGAAACCAAAGGTGAAGGCGAGTATGCATACCGAGGCGATTGACCCTCCTGGCGTTCAGTGGCTTCGGGTGTCCCCGAAGTACGTCACCGTTCGCTTGGTGGAGTGGGCCATCGGCAATGTCTTCATGGTGGCCATTCTCAGCTTGCCGCTCATTTTCGTGCTGTTGGGTTGGTGGCTCTGGCCACCCTTATGGCTCGCCATCACGGTTCCGGCGGTAATGCTGGTTCTGGCACTGTGGCGGCTCCTGCTGATACCGCGCCAAGTGCGTGCCATCGGCTACGCAGAACGCGATGACGATCTCCTCATCCGCCGCGGCATCTTCTTCCAGCGCACCATGGTGGTTCCCTACGGCCGGATGCAGTATGTGGACGTGGCAGTGGGGCCCGTCGAGCGCGGCCTGGGGCTGTGCACCCTGAAACTTCACACGGCCTCGGCTGGAACAAACGCACATCTGCCAGGACTCCCCGCTGAGGAAGGCGCGCGTCTGCGCGAGCAACTTTCTGCCCGCGGAGAAGCCAGGCTGGCTGGGCTGTGAGCCCTGCGGACAGTGCGGCTGTGAGCCCGCCGGCTGCAACGGTCGACGGCGACTGGAAGCGTGTCCACCCGGCGTCACCATTCGTTCGCGGCTGGGTGGCGCTGGCCGCCGTCGGATTCTTCTTCGGCCGCGACGCTTTTGAGCGGATGCTGCAGGGCCGGGATTTCCTGGATCCCAACCTGAACGGCCGTGTTCCATGGCTCCTGGCCGGCGGCGCCGTCGTTTTGCTCCTGACAGTTGGCGGCTTCATCCTCAGCTGGTATTTCACGCGCTACCAGGTGGCCGAAGGCTATGTGCGGGTGAACACCGGCTTCCTGTTTAAGCAGCAGCGGCAGGCACGCCTGGACCGTGTGCAGGCCATCGACATTGTGCAGCCGCTCCTGGCACGGATTTTTGGTCTCGCCGAACTCAAGTTTGAAGTGGCCGACGCCGGCGAGTCGGCAGTGCGGCTGGCTTACCTTCCGCTCCACCAGGCCAAGCAGCTCCGCGCCACCATCCTTGCGCGGGCAGCGGGCGTGGTCAGCGGTCCCGAGACAATCGAGGAGATTCCCGAAGCGCCGGAGCACGTGGTGCTGGCCGTGCCGCCGGGCAGGCTCATCGGTGCCCTGCTGTTAAGCGAGCAAACCGTCGGTATTCTGCTCGGCGCCGCTGTTGTTGTCACCACCTCGGTTCTCCTGGAGAACAACGCCATTTTCCTGGCGCTCATCCCTGGCATTTTGGGTATCGGTGCCGCGTATTGGAGTTCGTTCAACAAGGGCTACAACTTCACCGCGGCCATCTCCCCGGACGGCATCCGCCTTCGCTACGGCTTGTTGGATACGCAGGCGCAGACCGTACCGCCCGGACGCATCCAGGCGCTGATGGTCACTCAGCCACCCCTTTGGAGGGTCTTCGGCTGGTACCGGATGCACGTCAACGTTGCCGGCTACGGTGTTTCGGCCAGCAGTGAGGGTGCTGCACGCACCATGTTGCTTCCTGTTGGCTTGAAGTCTGATGTCATGCGGATGATGTCGTTGGTACTGCCGGATCCTGGTGTGGGGGATCCGGAACGGGTCTTCACTGCCGGGCTGGAGGGTTTGGCACCGGCCGGGCCTCAGTCCAGCGCAGGGGACGGGTTCGTCACCACGCCCCGCCGTGCCCGCTTGCTGGCCCCTTTGGGTTGGCGGCGCAACGGATTCTTTGCCACCCGGACTGCCTTGGTGATCCGTTCCGGCCGTTGGTGGCGCACCTTGGTCCTTGTGCCTCATCAGCGGACGCAATCCATGGCGCTGCAGCAGGGACCGTTGGCGCGGCGCTTCGGGGTGGCCGATCTGGTTCTCCACACCACCGCTGGACCCGTTTCTCCCCGCGTGTTCCAAGCTGGAGTGGAGCAGGCCGTGGAGCTCTTCGACCAGCAGTCCGCCCGGGCACGTGAAGCTCGGAAGCGGCAAACCAGCGAACAGTGGCTGGCTCAGGTAGCACCGCAGGCGCCCGAGGTTGCGGCCACGGTGGAAGCCGAACAGCCCCAACGGCCAGCGCAGCCTGTACAACCCGTACAACCTGTACAACCTGTACAACCCGTTCAACCCCAGACTTCACCCCAGGAGGACCGACACAATGGCTAGGCCAGGACGACTCGGAGTTGGCATCATCGGCGCCGGCAAGGTGGGTGCCGTCCTCGGTGCCGCTTTGCGCGCGGCCGAACACGCCGTCGTCGGGGTTTCTGCTGTGTCCGAGGCGAGCCGGGAGCGGGCCGGGACCCTGCTTCCCGGCGTTCCGATCCTGGAGATCCAGGACATCGTGGAACGCTCGGAACTCGTGCTGTTGGCTGTTCCGGACGATGCCTTGGGGGAGTTGGTCGCCGGACTGGCAAAGCTCGGCGCCTGGCAGCCTGGCCAACTGGTGGCGCATACGTCCGGCCGATTCGGCGTCGGAATCCTCAGTCCGGTCCGCCCAGCCGGCGCCATCCCACTGGCACTGCACCCGGCCATGACCTTCACCGGTATGAGCCTGGACCTGACCCGGGTCATGGACTGCACTTTCGGAGTGACCGCCGACGCCGCCATGCTTCCGATCGCCCAGGCATTGGTAGTTGAGATGGGTGCTGAGCCAGTGGTCATTGCCGAAGGGGACCGCACGCTCTATCACGCGTCCCTCGCGCACAGCTCCAACCACATGGTCACGCTGGTGGCGCAGGCGTCGCAGATGCTCCGGGAGATCGGGGTCGAATCCCCTGAATCCATGCTCGGTCCGCTGCTGCGGGCCACGCTGGAGAACGCCCTTGCCTCCGGCGAATCGGCACTGACAGGTCCCGTGGCGCGCGGGGATGTGGGTACTGTCGCGGCGCACGCGCAGGCACTGAGGGAATACGACGGCGGTGCGGGCGGCGGTGTCCTCGCGGCCTACCAAGCCATGGCGCAGGCTACTGCCCGCCGGGCGGTAAACCGCGGGTTGCTGCGCCCGGAACAACTGAATGACATTGACCAGGCGTTGGGCGCTGAACCCAACGCGCCGGAAGGAAACTGAACAGCATGGCCATCAAACTCGTGACTACCGCGGCGGAACTGCGCGCCGAGAGTGCCAGGCTCCTGGCTGCCAAAGGTGGAAACTCGCAGGGCCTGGTGCCCACAATGGGGGCTTTGCACGCGGGCCACGCGGCGTTGGCGCGGACCGCAGTGGCTGAGAACGACGTCGTGGTGGCCACCATCTTCGTGAACCCGCTGCAGTTCGGTGATGCTGTGGATCTTGACCGCTACCCACGGACCCTCCAGGCAGATATGGCCCTGCTTGATGCCGAAGGCGTGGACCTCGTCTTCGCACCGTCCGTGGACGAGGTGTATCCCGGCGGCCAGCCCTTGGTGCGGGTCACATCCGGCCCGTTGGGCGAAAAGTGGGAAGGTGCCTCGCGCCCGGGGCACTTCGACGGCGCCCTGACTGTGGTGGCCAAGCTGCTTCACTACGGACTGCCCGGAGGTGCTGCCACGGACGGCACGACGGCGGCCTACCGGGCTTACTTTGGCCAGAAGGACGCGCAACAGTTGGCTCTGGTGAAGCGCATGGTTTCTGACTTGAACTTCCCGGTGGAAATTGTTCCCGTGCCGATCGTGCGGAGTGAGGACGGTTTGGCGTTGTCCAGCCGCAATCGTTTTCTCTCTGAGGAGGAGCGGGAGGCCGCGCTGGTGTTGTCGCGGGCTTTGCGCCTCATTGAGTCGCGCGCCACCGCACACCAACCGCTGGACCTGGATTCCGCCGTCGCGCTTGTTGAATCCCAGCCACTGGTGGAACTGGACTATTTCGACGTCGTGGATCCTGCCACGCTGGAGCCGCTGGCAGAGAACTGCAAGGAGACGCCCTTCCGCGGTGAAGGACTGGCGATCATTGCAGCCAAGGTTGGCCCGGTGCGGCTCATCGATAACGCCCCGTTGTTTTCCTAACGTTTGGAATTTTCCTGCTGACGGGAATTGGATGGGCGTTTAGACTGTTTTAGTCTTCACCGGCACAGATCGCCGGACACCAAATCCAAACCTTGGGGAACCCTCATGTCTACCGACGTCACGTCCGACGCCAACGGCAAGCCTGAATCCGGCGCTTCCGGTACCGTCGCCTCTGCGGAGGCAGCCGCCCCGCAGGCTCCGGTGTCACAGGCGCCTGTGTCGGGCAAGATGTCCCGCGAATCGGTGACGGTCATCGTCACGTTGCTGGTTGCCACCTTCGTGGTGATCCTCAACGAGACCATCATGAACGTCGCCCTGCAGCGGCTCATGACGGACCTGCAGGTCAGCGCTTCCACAGTCCAGTGGTTGGCCACCGGGTTCATGCTGACCATGGCAGTCGTCATCCCCACCACCGGGTTCATCCTGCAACGGATGAGCACGCGCGGGGCGTTCATGCTGGCTATGGGACTCTTCAGCGGCGGCACATTGTTGGCCGCCTTGGCACCGGGATTCCTGGTGCTGCTGCTGGCGCGCATTGTCCAGGCCGGCGGAACGGCCATCATGCTGCCATTGCTGATGACCACCATCCTCACGCTGGTACCCATGGCAAAGCGCGGTGCCGTCATGGGCAACGTCAGCATTGCTATCTCGGTTGCTCCTGCCATGGGGCCCACCGTTTCCGGCATCATCCTGGACCACTTCTCGTGGCGCTTCATGTTCGTGTTCGTGCTGCCCGTTGCCTTGGCAGCCTTTGCGATTGGCGCCAAATACCTCACCAACGTGGGTGAGCGCGAGAAGACCACTTTGGATGTTGCTTCGGTGATCCTCACTGTTCCTGCCTTCGGTGGCCTGGTGTACGGCCTGAGCCAGATTGGTGGCGCCAACGCCGGGATTGTTCCGGTCATCGCCCTGGTGGTGGGTCTCCTCTGCCTGGCGCTGTTTGTCTTCCGGCAGTTGAAGCTCCAGAAATCGGACGCGCCGCTGCTGGACCTCCGCGCCTTCAAATTCCGGATGTTCACGGTTTCCACGCTGCTGATGGTCGTCGCCATGATGGCGCTGTTCGGTGGTGTGATCCTGCTGCCGCTGTACCTGCAGAACACCCTGCACCTGCAGCCGTTGGAGACCGGGTTGGCGTTGCTGCCGGGCGGTTTGGCCATGGGTTTGCTGGGTCCGGTCATTGGCCGCATCTTCGACAAAGTGGGTCCGCTGCCGCTCACCGTTTCCGGCTCAGTCCTCATGGTCCTGACTCTGTGGCAGTTCTCCCGGCTTGATGAGGGAAGCGCGCTGGGATGGGTGATTGCGCTGCACGTTACGTTGAGCCTCGGCCTGGCATTGTTGTTCACCCCGGCCTTCACCACCGGCCTGAACCCACTGCCGCCGCACCTCTATTCACACGGTTCGGCGATCATCAGCACCGCCCAGCAGGTTTCCGGTGCAGCTGGTACCGCATTGCTCGTGTCCATCTACGCCGTGGTTTCTGCTTCGTCCGGCCTCGTTGCCGGCATGCAGGCAGCGTTCCTGGCAGCCACCATCATTGCCGTTGCTGCCGTCATCCTCGGTGCCATGATGCGCAAGACCGAAGGTGCCGGAGGCCACGGAGGTCACTGACCCTCGCCTCGCACCTCCCCCGCACCTTCCCACCCTTCCGACGCTCTCTCACCTTTTTGGGGTTTTCGGGGGATCCTCTCTCACGTTTTGGTCTTTTTTGGGCAACGCTCTCTCACTGTGGTGGGGGAGCGTTGTTGGTTTCCGGGGTTGGTGTTCGACGGCGGTTGGTGGGGTTGGCGGAGGTGGCGGGTTGGTGTTCGATGGCGGTTGGTGGGTTTGGTGTGAGGGGGCGGGTTGGGTGGGGGTTTGGGTGGTGTGATGGGGTTCACGGGGTTGGTGTTGGTGGTTTTGGGGTTGTTTTGGGGGGTTGTTTGCTTTGTTTGGCGTGTGTTTGCGGGGTTTTTGGGTGGTGTTGGGGTGGATTTGGTGTGGGGGTGGGGCGCGTGTAAAGTTATTCGAGTCGCCGCCGCTGATGCGGAAAGTTAGCGACAATCTCCCTTCAAATCGCCGGTTTCGGTAGTGCTTTTGTGTGCTGCGGTTGTGGTGTGGGAGGCCTGGTGCTGGTTTGCTTTGTGCGGCTGGTTCGGGTAAGTTTGAAAAGTTGCTCCGGAGCGATCTTGGACCCTTTGGTGGGTGTGGGTGGTGCCGGGTGTGTCTGTTGTTTGAGAACTCAATAGTGTGCCAAGTTTGTTGATACCGATTGTTTTTTGATTGGTTGAAATTATGGCCGGATTGTCGCGCACCCCCGTGTGTGGTGGTCTGGTTTTCAGCTGGTTTCGAATTTTGTGCAGCCGTGTTCGCCGTTATTTCCGGTGGGTGTGGTTGTGTCTGTTTGATTTGTTTTTTTCAACGGAGAGTTTGATCCTGGCTCAGGATGAACGCTGGCGGCGTGCTTAACACATGCAAGTCGAACGATGATGCCCAGCTTGCTGGGTG
>NZ_FNNR01000026.1 GCF_900106835.1 Arthrobacter sp. cf158 | reverse complement strand
CCGGCGAAAAACCGCCCATGCCAAGCGGGGGATACTAACCGCCCGGAGCCTGCCCTATCACCCTTGTGGTGTGTGGGTTTTGGCCGAGCGCGGGACCTGATCCCGGGAGGTAAGCGTATTAACAGGTGTGACGCAGGAAGGTAGCCGGGCCGGGCGATGGTTGCCCCGGTCTAAGGATGTAGGGTCAGGGATAGGCAAATCCGTTCCTGTGTGTTGAATCACGATCCTGAGATCTGATGGGACTCCCGTTTGGGGGGATCCGGTGATCCTATGCTGCCAAGAAAAGCATCGACGCGAGGTTTTAGCCGCCCGTACCCCAAACCGACACAGGTGATCAGGTAGAGAATACCAAGGCGATCGAGAGAATTATGGTTAAGGAACTCGGCAAAATGCCCCCGTAACTTCGGGAGAAGGGGGGCCTGCCCCGTGATGGAGACTTGCTCTCCGTGAGCGGGTGTGGGCCGCAGAGACCAGGGGGAAGCGACTGTTTACTAAAAACACAGGTCCGTGCGAAGTCGCAAGACGATGTATACGGACTGACTCCTGCCCGGTGCTGGAAGGTTAAGAGGACCGGTTAGCCACCTTGTGTGGCGAAGCTGAGAATTTAAGCCCCAGTAAACGGCGGTGGTAACTATAACCATCCTAAGGTAGCGAAATTCCTTGTCGGGTAAGTTCCGACCTGCACGAATGGAGTAACGACTTCCCCGCTGTCTCAACCATAAACTCGGCGAAATTGCAGTACGAGTAAAGATGCTCGTTACGCGCAGCAGGACGGAAAGACCCCGAGACCTTTACTATAGTTTGGTATTGGTGTTCGGAGTGGCTTGTGTAGGATAGGTGGGAGACGTTGAAACCCGGACGCCAGTTCGGGTGGAGTCATCGTTGAAATACCACTCTGGTCACTTTGGACATCTAACTTCGGCCCGTGATCCGGGTCAGGGACAGTGCCTGATGGGTAGTTTAACTGGGGCGGTTGCCTCCTAAAAAGTAACGGAGGCGCCCAAAGGTTCCCTCAGCCTGGTTGGCAATCAGGTGTCGAGTGTAAGTGCACAAGGGAGCTTGACTGTGAGAGAGACATCTCAAGCAGGGACGAAAGTCGGGACTAGTGATCCGGCGGTACATTGTGGAATGGCCGTCGCTCAACGGATAAAAGGTACCTCGGGGATAACAGGCTGATCTTGCCCAAGAGTCCATATCGACGGCATGGTTTGGCACCTCGATGTCGGCTCGTCGCATCCTGGGGCTGGAGTAGGTCCCAAGGGTTGGGCTGTTCGCCCATTAAAGCGGTACGCGAGCTGGGTTTAGAACGTCGTGAGACAGTTCGGTCCCTATCCGCTGCGCGCGCAGGAAATTTGAGAAGGGCTGTCCTTAGTACGAGAGGACCGGGACGGACGAACCTCTGGTGTGTCAGTTGTACTGCCAAGTGCATCGCTGATTAGCTACGTTCGGATGGGATAACCGCTGAAAGCATCTAAGCGGGAAGCTCGCTTCAAGATGAGATTTCCATACACATAATGTGTGAGAGGCCCCCAGCCAGACCACTGGGTTGATAGGCCGGATGTGGAAGCGAGGACTAAAGACTCGTGAAGCTGACCGGTACTAATAGGCCAACAACTTACACCACACAACACACTGCACGCGTCCACTATGTGGTTCCCGAACAACAACCCACCACGGGT
>NZ_FNNR01000017.1 GCF_900106835.1 Arthrobacter sp. cf158 | reverse complement strand
CCCGTGGCTTGAAGCCCCAGCCTTGGTTCCTGCGCACCCGTGGCTTGAAACCCAAGCCTTGGTTCCTGCACTCCCGCACGCTCCTGCCTGTTTGGGGTCTGGTTGGTGGTGCAGATGAGTGTTCTGGCCCATTCGGCGGGGACGATTCCGTAGCCTTTGAGGCGGGCTGGTTCACTGTCGCCTTGAAACAAGGTTCGGTCGGTCATGACGAGGTCCAGGTTGATCCCGGCGATCCCGCCGGGTGTGCCGGTGGTGCGTTCGATGAGGGTGTCGGCCATGACCTGCCCACGGGTTCGGGGATCGCCGGTGGAGCGGGCGGTGTCGGCGGCCCGGGTGAGCGCAGCATACGCGGCCACGCCTTGGGCGACGGGCAGCAGCGCGGTCAGGTAGGTCATGGTGTCCGGTGCCGGGCGCAGACTGACCGTGCGTTCGTTCGCGGCATGGCTCGCCCGCTGCGCGACGGAGCGTGGGTCACGCCGGTACGCGGCGGCTTTCACGGCCGCGATGATGGACCGGTCGCCTTTGCCTTCGAATGTTCCGGTGTCGGGGGCGAGTTCTTCATCCACCGCGCACCGGTCCTCCATAGACAGGCACGCCGTCTCTTTCACGAGCAGCGTGGCGCGCCACTCGTTGAGCTGGCCTGATTCCAGGGCGGCCAGGGTGCGGGGCATCTCCACCACCAACGCTTTCGCCAATCCCAACAGCCGGGAGCCACGGTGAGGGGACTCCCTCCGCGCCAACGCCAGCTGAGCGCCCACCCCCTGGCCGCGCTCAGACACAGGCACACCCGCCGCAGCGTGTTCCTGCCGCTGCGCAAGATCAAAGGCAACAGCTATCCGCGCCTGCAAACCCGTAATAGCTGACTTCAGATCCTCCAACCCTCGGAGCTGATCGATCAGCTCCCCGCTGACGGTACCGAGACGGACGGCACCCAAGAGGGCAATGAGATCAGAAACCCGGGGTCCGGAGTCGTCCGGCGACGCCCTTGGGGCATGAGCGAGCGCCGTGCCTGACGGCGTCTGCGTGGCTCGAATTTGCTCCATGCCCCAACTCTTCCAGCCGGCACGCCGCACTATCAGCCCCAAACATCACTATGTGGAAAACAGGCTCAAAGTGGACAACCAACCCCACGAGAGAAGAGGGCCCAGTCCGCCAAGCTTCTGAACTGTCGGCAACGTGCCGAGAGCGGCCCCTCGGCGGCCGCGCAGTCCCCAACCAGCGCACCGCCCTCCGAAGGCAGCGCACCGCACCGCGCCGCCCTCGCACCGCGCCGCCCCCGCTCCACCCGGCACCTCGCTCGCGCCACTGGACAGCAGAGCGGGCCGCAGCCCCACGCGGTTTCGTCCACTCAGTGCGCCGCCCACCACCGGCCCCGCACCGCACCGCCCTCGCTCCACCCGGCACCCTCGCTCGCGCCGCTGCACAGCGGAGCGGGCATGGCGGTGCGCGCTGCAGCCCCGAGCCATGTCGTCCCAGGGCGCCACTGAGCACCCACAGGGACCCTTCCCGCTGGTCACAAATGAACGGCGTTCGTTTCAGCTCTTGCGCTCAAGCGTGACTCCCGACATACTAAATGAACACTATTCATTTAGTGACTGTCGTCTCACCGGAGTACTTACCACCATGATTGAATTGACGCGCCCGGATGCCACGGCCTCCTCGGCCCGCACCGCCGCAAGTCGCCCGACGACCGCCGTCGGTCTCGCCGAAGCGGTGGCTATCAGCGCCTCGATCGGCATCATCCACGCGGCCCCAATCCCGGCAGTTTGCTCGTGAGTATTTGGCGGAAGCCGTCAACAACGGCTCCGCCGGGTCGGGACCGGAACAACATCGACGTTCCCGCTCCGGAAACGGAAGAGAAAAACCTCCGCATTCCCGCCACTGCCCACCCCCTCCGCCGTGTGGTCATTGTTGACGCGCACCAACAGTTCTCCAGGGGCGGCAGTACCCGCTGCATCACGCAGCAGACGCCTTCGGCCATCTAGAAAGGGCCTCACATGAGCCAGACAATCCGACGCAGCGGCAGTGAAGCTGCAGAGTCGCACGACATTAGCGGCAAGGGACTGAAGACGGGGCAGTTGGGGCTCCTCGCCGTCGTCGTTCTTGGCATTTCGACTATCGCACCCGCGTACACGCTTACCGGCGCGCTGGGTCCGACCGTCAACGAAGTCGGGCTCCAACTGCCCGTCATTTTCCTGATCGGGTTCATCCCGATGATCCTCGTCTCGCTCGCCTACCGGGAACTCAACGCGGACTCCCCGGACAGCGGCACCACCTTCACCTGGGTCACGAAGGCGTTCGGCCCCTGGGTTGGCTGGATGGGCGGCTGGGGCCTGCTTGCAGCCAACATCATTGTCCTGTCCAACCTGGCCGGCGTGGCCGTGGACTTCTTCTACCTGTTCCTGGCCCAAGCCACGGGCTCGCCCGAACTCGCCGATCTCGCCTCTGACAAGCTCCTGAACGTGGCAACCTGCTTCGTCTTCGTGGCACTGGCGGTGTGGATCAGCTACCGGGGCCTGCACACCACCAAAATTGTCCAGTACGGTTTGGTGGGATTCCAGCTGCTGGTCCTGGGGCTTTTCGTTGCCATGGCGTTCGCCAACTGGTCCACGTCCGAGACCGCTGTCCCCTTCAGCTGGGACTGGTTCGACGTCACCAAGATCGAAACCTTCGGCCAAATCGCAGCAGGCATTTCCTTGTCCATCTTCGTCTACTGGGGCTGGGATGTGTGCCTTACCGTGAACGAGGAAACCGCCAACGGCAAGAAGACCGCCGGCCTCGCAGGCACACTGACCGCGGTGATCGTCCTGGGCATCTACCTGCTGGTCACCATCGCCACCATGATGTTTGCCGGCGTCGGAGATACCGGAATTGGCCTGAACAATGCCGAGAACCACGCCAACGTCTTCACCGCATTGGCATCACCGGTCATGGGTCCGTTCGCCATCCTCATGTCCCTCGCAGTGCTTTCCAGCTCTGCAGCGTCATTGCAGTCCACGTTCACGTCACCGTCGCGCAGCCTGCTGGCCATGGCGCACTACGGCGCCCTGCCCGAGCGTTTCAGCCACATGAGCAAGAAGTTCTCGACGCCGGGCTTCGCCACCATTGCGGCCGGCGTCCTGTCCGCGGGCTTCTACGCGGTGATGCACGTGATCAGCGAAAACGTCCTGAACGACACCATCCTGGCCCTGGGCTTGATGATCTGCTTCTACTACGGTCTGACAGCCATCGCCTGCGTCTGGTACTTCCGCAACAGTGTCTTCTCCAGCGTGAGGAACTTCTTCCTGCGGCTCGTCTGCCCGCTGCTGGGTGGCGTGGGACTGTTCGTAGTATTCCTGCAAACCGCCGTGGACAGCTGGGCTCCTGAGTTCGGCAGTGGATCGGAGATTTTCGGAGTTGGACTGGTGTTCGTACTCGGCATTGGCATCCTGGCCTTGGGTGCCGTGGTCATGCTGATCATGTCCCGCGTCCGGCCCGGGTTCTTCCGCGGCGAGACCATTCGCAAGGACACCCCGGCCCTGGTTGTACCGGAGTAAGACGCCGCTGTAACCCCTCGAAGTCGTGGGAAAGCTGCCAGTTCGCCGGATATCTCCGGGCGAATTGGCAGCTTTCCCGCGTTCTGGGCACTTCAGCGCCCCGTCAGTCACCAGCGATGCGCCACGTCCACCACCAACCGGGACCCGCCGTCGGGCCCGTCCAAAGTGAACACCCTGAACGGAAGCCGGGCACGGACACCCAGGCCGATGCTGGTGGTGCCCTCAAAACTGCCGGCAAAAACCACCTGACGGAACGTCTGGTAGCCGGACACATTGGAGAGATCCGCCTTGGCTGCGGGAACGTAAGTGGGCTGGCCATACTGGTTGTACGACGGCGCCGTCACCATCACTTGCAGGTCAGCGTCCCCGAGCACCGGGATGGGATAGCCAGTGGCATCCTGGGTCACCACCGGAACGTACCGAACGGAATAGCCGGCCACTTTGCCGGTCATGTCGATCACCAAGCGGTCGTAGCAGGGCTGTTGGCCCGTGCGGACGTTGGTGACGTTGGCGGAACTCATATCCAGGTCGGCTTTGGCCAATGAACCCCAGGTGATACCGCAATATGTTGCTGCCGAGGCTGGCCCCGGCGCCACCAGACCGAGCCCGGCGGCCGCCAGGACCACCGCCAAACCCGCTCCAAATTTCCTCATTTTTGTGCCCCCTTCAGGCGAAGTTGATACTTCAACATTAGGAGCGCCAGCGAGGGTTTGGAGGAGTTGTGGCCGCTTCGGCACGCAACCGTTAAGGGTGCTGCCGCGTGATCACAGGAGGGTTATCGAAAGCCGGAAACAGCCCCGTTTTCAGGCTGCTTCCGAGCTCTTCGCGCCCATGTTTGTGACCGAAGATAACGTGACCCGGGCGTTATTTAGCCTTCGCAGTCCTTGCAGAACTTGAGGCCGTTCTTTTCCAACGCAATCTGGGACCGGTGCCGGACCAGGAAGCAGGAACCACAGGTGAATTCGTCGGACTGCTCCGGGACCACAATGACCGTCAGCTCTTCACCGGAAAGATCGGCACCGGGAAGGTCGATTCCTTCGGCGGTATCGTTCTCCTCGACGTCAATAACTGCAGTCTGCGCACTGTTCCCACGGGATGCCTGAAGGGCCTCAAGCGATTCAGCGGGAGACTCTTCTTCTGTCTTGCGCGGGGCGTCGTAATCAGTAGCCATTGAGGGTTCGCTTTCGTTGCTGCATAGTGCCTATACCGGCACCTCAGTGAAGCAGTTTAGGGCATAGTACCCGCGATAAACGAATAGTGTGCCCAACGCGACATTCTGCAGCTTTTCGAGCGGTTCCCCCCGCTAAATACGGGGCCTTTCCGCGTGTGATTGGATGGCCCGCGCACCGGCCACCGTCACTCCACTCAGGGCCGGGAGCCAGGTCAAATCGATGGTTTCCTGTCCGGCAACTGAATCTTCCGGGCCAGTGCAATCCACAATGTAGGCGGCCTCGATCCATGCCGCCAGGGTGGTGCCAATGCGGGTTGCAAGCGAGGCTACTGATGCGATCATGCGGCAACGCTATCCGGCACGGATTTGCACGCCGTTTCCGCTTCGTCACGGGTTTGTTAACTATCGCGCCGTTGAATTCGCGGCCGCGCATCAGTCCTGCAAAGCCTGCTCCACGATGTACTCCGCGATCGCCATGGACGAGGTAGCCCCCGGCGACGGCGCGTTGCGCACCAAAACTGCGTCCCGGCGTCGTGCGATCACAAAGTCGTCCACCAGCGAACCGTCACCGTTCATGGCCTGGGCCCGGACCCCACGCGTACCTGGGATGATGCTGGCGCCCTCCAGCGAGGGTACAAAACGCACCGCTTCCCGGATGAACTTCTGCTTGCTCACGACGGTCTGGAATTCACGGACGGCGGACGGCACATTCTGCCGGGCAAAATTCCAGAATCCTGGGAAGAGTGCGTAATTCAGGATGTCGCGCACCTTCACGTCCTTCCAGGCGTAGGACTCACGGCCGAAGGAGATGAACGCATTCGGGCCGAGCATCATTTCGCCGTCGATGCGTTTGGTGAGGTGCACTCCCAGGAATGGATGTTTGGGATCCGGCACAGGGTAGATCAGGCCCCTTACCTGGTCACGTGCCTCGTGGCCCAACAGGAAGTACTGACCAAAAAACGGCACGATCCGCGGCGTGGCAGGCTCTCCGGCTGCCTTTGCCAGGCGGTCCGATTGCAGCCCCGCGCACGCCACCACCAGGTCATAATGTTCCCTGCCGTCCTGCGTTGACACCACCACGCCCCGGCCCTGTTGCTCAAGCGATGTCACTTCCTGCCCAAGGCGGATAGTCCCGCCCGACGCCCGAACGTCGTCGGCCAGAGCTTCGGTGATGGCCGCGTAATCAACGATCGCCGTTTCCGGCGAGTGCAAAGCAGAAAGCCCGACGGCGTTCGGCTCCACCTCGGGTATTTGCCCGGCACGCAGCATCCGCACTCCGGGCACTCCGTTGGCCGTAGCCCGGGCAAAAATAGTGTCGAGACGCTTCGACTCTTCCGGCGTCTGGGCGATCACCAGCTTCCCGCAGGCCTCGTAGGGAAGGTCCTTGGTGGCACAGAATTCCTGCAGCAGCTCCACTCCCCTGCGGCACAACCGCGCCTTCAGGCCCCCGGGCTCGTAATAAAGGCCTGCGTGGACCACCCCGGAGTTGTGGCCGGTCTGATGGGCGGCGAGCCTGTCTTCCTTCTCGTAAACAGTGACCTGGGCGCCCGGAAGCTTGCTGGCGAGTTCCCTGGCCACGGCTATGCCTATGATCCCGCCGCCAACCACGGCGCAGCGCTTGATGGTTCTGGTGCCCGGAGGGTTGGACATGGCACTCCTCGTCGTTGGGGTCGCGTCACTTCACAGCATTTCATGGAGTGGTTCGCCGGGTTGCATGCTGTGGGTGCGCACAAGGGGACGGACACGCAAAAGCGCACATGCAAAGGGCACGCACACGCAAAAGGGGCGGCACATGGCGTGCCGCCCCTTTTGCGTGGTGCTGATGACGTGCTGCGTATGTGGCTATGCAGTCGGCTGGTCGAAACGCTGGCCGGCCGGGTTGGACGGCAGGAGCGAGAACACGAAGAGTGCAAGTCCGCCCAAGCCGGGAATCAGGCCGATCAGTACGATCCATCCGCTGAAGTTGCCGTCGTGGAGGCGACGCACCAGCAGGGCGATGGACGGGATGAGGATTGCCAGATAGAAGACGATGGCCAGAATAAGGCCTACGACGGCTCCGGGCCCCGGCGTGGTGGTTCCGCTTGCAGAGACGGTGGCTCCGGCACTGCCCAGAACCAAGGTGAGGATCTGAATGGCGAAGCCGATGACGCCCAGTACAAGGGCGACCCACCAGTATTCACTGCGGCTGGCGCGGCCTGAGAATGCGGTGTACTTCTTGAAGAAACGCTGAACTGCAGCGCCGATCGGAGCGCCGTAATACGGAGCCCACAGCGGCGGCTCGCCGGCCTGCGCGGCGTACGGCTGGGTCTGTTGAGGTTGTTGCGGGTAACTGGTCATTGGTATTTCCCCCGGGGTAGGTGTGAGTCATGGAGATGAGTCGTACTCAGTGATGAGTCGTGCTTATCGTAATGCCCCGGGGGCCAATTAGGCAGTTCGTTGGATGAAATTAACCCTGATTTAGCCCAGTAACGGAATATGTCGCCCAAAACCCTCTGGAACATTCTTTATTTGCAGTTCCGCGTTTCGTCAGGTGACCGTAAAGACGTCGATTTCCACCGAACCTGGCCTGCGGCGCCCTGTTCCGACCGTGATCACGTGATTCAGCCAGTCAACCCCGGGGGCTGATGTGGAGAACCGTGGCGTGCAACGGAAGTAGATCAGCGCGGGATCCACGTCCTCCCCACGGTTGAGCCGGGCGATATCCTCCGCGGACCCGAACCGGAGCGCAACGTTATGCACGAACACCACAGACCCGTCGTCCAGCTCCAGCGCGTACCTGGCATCCAACTCAGTCAGCTCGGCACTGCGAAGAATCTGGAAGTCAGCGCCCGCAGGAAGAACCCGGCCGCTGAGCCCCGGACCGGATACTGTTCCCCCAATAATGGGAATGATCCGGCGGTGCCCCTCGGGCGTGACTCCCACGTCAATCGGCGCGCCCACGTCGACGCTCAAGGATGCCAGGAACGTCAACGTGGGCGGCTCCGGAAAAGTGGTCACTGCGCGAATTGCTTCCGGAGGTCCATCTTCCGGATCTTCCCGCTGGCGGTTCGCGGCATCTCCTCAACGAACACCACGGATTTGGGGATCTTGTACCTGGCCAGCCTGCCGCTCAGATGCGAGCGCAGCTGCTCCTCAGTGAGGGTGGTGCCATCACGCAGGGTGACGATGGCCCGTGGAACCTCTCCCCAGGTTTCGTCCGCAACACCGATGACGGCCACGCTCCCCACCGCGGGCAGCTCGGCGATAGCGGCTTCCACTTCTGCCGGGTAGATATTTTCCCCGCCGGAAATGATCATGTCCTTGATGCGGTCCGACACGAAGAGGAAACCCTCGTCGTCCTGGTGGCCCATGTCCCCGGAACGGAACCAGGATGAGTCCGCATAACTGTCAGCCGTGGCCTCCGGCCGGTTCCAGTACTCCTTGATGACGTTGGGGCCGGAGATCTGGATTTCGCCCACGGCACCAGGTGAAGCAAGGCCGCCCAACGGATCGGCGATCCGAACGTCCGTGAAGAAGTGCGGCAGGCCTGCCGAGCCAGCCTTTTCCTTTGACCTGGATACGGGCAGCATGGTGGCGCCGGGCGCAGTTTCGGTCATGCCGTAACAGCTGGTAAATCCGATGCCGCGCGCTTCATAGGCCTCCAAAACCCTGCCAGGAACCGCGGAACCGCCGCAGGTGAGCTTGTCCAGGGAGCTGAGATCCGCCGTCGACCATTCCGGATGGTCACAGAGCATCTGGAACGTGGTGGGGACGCCGTTGAGGGTGGTGACCCTGTGTTGGCCCACCAATTCCAGTACCCGGCCGGCGTCGAACTTGGCCTCGAGCACCACGGTGGCACCCTTCAGCAGCATGGGAAGCAGGCCCATGTCCAATGACGCCACGTGGAACAGTGGTGAGATCATCAGCGCCACGTCGTTGCGGTTCACGTCCATGTCCACCACCGTGTTGATGCAGTTCCAGGTGATGTTGCCGTGGGTCAGCAGCGCCCCCTTCGGCTTGCCGGTGGTGCCGGAGGTGTAGAGGATCATGGCGGCATCGTCCAGGGTCACCGGCTCATCCAGCGGCGTCGTGGCCGCCGCGGCAATCGCCTCGCCATAGTGCTCGACGCCGGATGGCAGCTTTACTGCGGAACCGTCAGTGCCGCCGTCGGGAGCCACCACAAGACGATGGGTCACGCCGGTGTCCGCGCAGGATGCGGAGGCGACGACCTCCAACGATGCGGCGCTGATGAGCAGGCGCGCTCCGGAGTCCTGCAGCTGGAACTGAAGTTCGGGAGCGGCAAGACGCGTATTGAGCGGAACGAAGATCGCTCCCAGCAGCCCGCACGCGAAGAATGTCTCCACAAAGGAGGGATGGTTCTCGCCGAGGTATGCCACCCGGTCCCCCTTGGCCACTCCCCTGTCCTTGAGGGCGTTGGCCAAGCGATCGGTCCGCTCGGCCAGTTCCGCGTAGCTCAGGGTTCGGCTGCCGGAAATGAGTGCTGTCTTGGGCCCCGACTTGGCGCGGCGGCGGTGCAGCCAGGATCCAACTCCGTTGTTGTCCATGGTGCAGTGCTCCTAACTGACCGTAGAGAGGTCGTTGTTCTTAGACTCCCGCGTCAGCAGGATGAAGACAATCGATACCAGCGACATGACGGACAGGAACACCACCACGGGGACGATGCTCTGACCGGCGTCCTTGTACAGCCCGGCGACGATCCCAGGTGTGAAGCCGGCGCCGATCAAGGTGGCCAACTGGTAGCCAACGGCAGCACCGGTGTAGCGGTTGGTGGTGCCGAACTGCTCGGAGACGAACGCGGCCAAAGGTCCGTAAAGGGATGAATGCAGGACCAAGGCCACGGTGAAGGCCAGGAAGACCAGCCCTATGTTGCCTGAGCTGAGCATGCCGAACATGGGGAACAGGTACAGGATGAACAGGGCCAGACCGGTGACCATCACAGGCCTGCGGCCGAAGCGATCGGACAGCCTTCCGCCCAGTAGGACAAAAAGGATGGAGATGGCCGAGGCTCCCGCGAAGGCATAGAGCACGCCTTGTTGTGGTGCACCCTTGGATACTGCGTAGGTGACGGAGAACGTGGGCAGCACCACCTGGAGGCCGAAGCCCGCGGCACCGGCGAACATGATCATGATCAGCGCCTTGGGACGCTTCAGCACTTCCAGCAGCGGGATCTTGCGTTTGGTGCCCTGGGCGCTCTCCTTGGCCACGGCTTCGGCGAAGATTGGGCTCTCCGAAACCCGCAACCTCACGAACATGCCCACGATCAACAGCACGAAGGACAACAGGAACGGCACCCGCCAACCCCAGGCAAGGAACGCATCCTGTGGAAGGGCGGAGAAGATGCCCATCACCACCGTGCCCAGAACGGCACCCGTCGGGGCGCCGGCGTTGACGAACGACGCTGCAAAGCCGCGACGCTTGGGATCCGAATGCTCCAAGGCCATGAGTGCTGCCCCGCCCCATTCACCACCGACGGCGATGCCCTGGCAAACGCGGAGGATCACCAGAATCACAGCGCCCCAAGGTCCGATGACGCTGGCTCCCGGGATCAGTCCGATCAGGGTGGAGGCGATACCCATCATGGCCATCGAGACAATGAGCATGCCCTTGCGGCCGATCCGGTCACCGAAGTGCCCGAAGATGATGCCGCCCAAAGGCCGGGCAACATAGCCGGCGGCGAACGTGGCATACGCGGCGACTACGCCCACCCACTCGTCAGTACCGGCGAAGAACACTTTGGGGAAGGCAACCGCGGCGGCCGTTGCGTACAGCAGGAAGTCGTAGAACTCGATGGTGCTGCCCAGATAGCTGGACAAGATGACCGTACGCGCCTCTTTGCGCTTTGCGGCCGTGCTCGTTGGTGCGAGCGCAGTGCGTCCTGACATGGCTGTTCCTTGGGAGAGGAGGGAAAGGAGGTGGGTTTGAGGATCGCTTACTTGTAAAAGCGGGCGAGGAACTCGGCCACGACGGCGGGGCGTTCCTGGCCTTCGATTTCGATGGTGGCGTTGACCTTGATCTGGGCGCCGCCCTTGACCTCGGTGACTTCGGCGATGCTGCCGTTCATCCGGACTTTGGAGCCGACCTTGACCGGTGAGGTGAAGCGGACTTTGTCCAGGCCGTAGTTAACCTTGGTGGTCACGCCTTCCACGTCGAAGAGTTCGCCCCAGAACGGGATGATCAGGGACAGGGTGAGGAAACCGTGCGCGATCGGAGCGCCGAAAGGACCGTCCTTGGCGCGTTCGGGGTCGGTGTGGATCCACTGCTGGTCGTCCGTGGCATCGGCAAACAGGTTGATCTGCTGCTGGGTGATTTCGCGGTAGTCGGTGGTGCCGAGGTCCTTGCCGGACATGGTGAGCAGGGTGTCGAAATCGACGACGAGATTGGGCATCTTTGCCTCCTGTGTTGTTGTTTGAAGAGATTTAGTTGGTGAAAGCACTGGCGCCGGTGAGGGCGCGGCCCACGATCAGGGCGTTGATCTCGTGGGTGCCTTCGTAGGAGTAGACGGCTTCCGCGTCGGCATGGAAACGCGCGACGTCGGCGTCGAGGGTGATGCCGTTGCCGCCCACCACTTCGCGGGCGAGGGCAACGGTTTCGCGCATCATCAGGGACGTCTGCATCTTGGCCAGGGCCGAGTCCTGATCCCGGTAGATTCCCCAGCCCTGCTGCTCGGTCAGCCGGACAATGAGTGAAAGCGAAGCGGTGACGTTGCCGAGCATGCGGGCCAGCTTCTCCTGGACCAGCTGGAAGGAGCCCAAGGACCTGCCGAACTGCTGACGCTCCTTCACATAGGCAAGCGCAGCTTCGAACGCCCCGGCCTGGATTCCGGCGGCGATCCAGGCAACGTCCGAGCGCATCGCCCGGAGCATAGCGGCCACGTCCTTGAAGGAGTTCACATTGTGCAGGCGCATGGCTTCGGGAACCCTGACATTGTTCAGGGTGATGTGGGCGTTCTGCATCATCCGCAGTGAAGTTTTACCCTGGATCTTCTCCAGGGACACCCCGGGAGCGGTGCGGTCAACGAGGAACGCTTTGACCTGCCCGTCGGCGACATCGCGGGCGAATACGCACAGGACGTCGGCTGTGGACGCGCCTCCGATCCACCGTTTGGCACCGTCCAGAACCCAAGCACCGGAGCCCGTGCCGCCGTCGGGATCTTCTTCGTAACGGGCGGTGGTGGACAAACCGCCGGCGATGTCCGAGCCGTGCTCGGGTTCGGTCAAGGAGAAGACGCCTTTGAGGGAGAAGTCGATGACCTTGGGCATCCACTCCTTCTGCTGCTCTTCGGACGCGCCCACCCGGATGGCTGTCCGGAACAACCCCGCCTGGGCGGTGTACCAAGTGGCCAAAGATGCATCCGTGCGGGCCAGTTCGAAGATCCGGAAGCCGTGGTAAATCCCCCTCGCAGGGGCCTCAACAGTGAGGTCGGCCGGTTCCATCAGGTCCAGGTCGATCAACGGCCGGGCCAGTTGCTCGGGGAACTCCGCCTTCTCCCAGTACTCGGCCAACAAGGGCTTGGCTTCGGCGTCAAGGAAATCCCGCAGCCGGCCAAGTACTTGGCGTTCCGCGGTGCTCAGGAGAGCTTCGGCGTCGTACCAGTCCGCCACAGAATAGAGCCGCTGTTCCTGGCTGGTCTTAGTGGTAGCCGTTGCGGTCATCTCAGCCACCCAACCCAAGCAGCCGCACAGCGTTGTCTTTGAGGATCTTCGGCCGGACCTCGTCCTTCAACGGCAGGTCCGCGAACGCACCCAACCACTTCTGCGGGGTGATCAGCGGGAAGTCGGTGCCGAACAACACTTTGTCCTGCAGCACTGAATTGGACAATCGAACCAAGGATTCCGGGAAGTACTTCGGTGACCACCCGGAGAGGTCAATGAACACGTTGGATTTGTGCGTCGCGATGGAGTTCGCCTCGTCCTGCCACGGCACCGAGGGGTGGGCCATGATGATCTGCAGGCCCGGAAAGTCAGCCGCAACGGCATCCAGCAGCAGAGGATTGGAGTACGCCAGCTTGATCCCGTACCCGCCGGGAAGGCCAGCGCCCATGCCGTTCTGACCGGTGTGGAAGATGCAGGGAAGCCCCAGTTCCTGGAGGGTTTCCCACAGGGGATAGAACGTCTCGTTGGACGGATCAAAGCCCTGCAGCGACGGGTGGAACTTGAAACCCCGTGCGCCGAGCTCAACAGCCTGGTACTTGGCTCCCGCGATCGCGTCCTCCCCCGTCCGTGGGTCCACACTGCCGAACGGAATCAGAACATCATTGTTTCGGGCAGCGCCCTCGATCAGTTCCGGGATGCTGTTCGGTTCGTGCTTGAGCTGGGTGCGGGCGTCAACAGTGAACACGACGGCGGCCATGTTCAGTTCGCGGTACACCTCGGCGATCCGGTCCAGCGATGGCGTGCGGTCCTCGGACTTGAAGTACTTCGCCGAGGCCTCTGTCAAAGCTTCGGGAAGCGAGCCGTGGCCGCAGCTGTCCACTTCGAGGTGGACGTGCATGTCGATGCCGTCCAGGGCTGCGGGGTCGATGCCCAGTTCGTAGCGGGTGGCCATGATCAGCGGGCCTGTACGGCTTCAGGTTTAGCCTGCTCCGGCTGGAGTTCCTCGGGCAGCGGCAGGAATTCTTCACCGACGCTCTGCAAGACTTCGGGGCCAAAGAGCACGCCAGCGTTCTCCTGCAGCGCCTCGTAGCTCCAGCCGCCCTCGCGGTACTCGGTGCTCGCAGCCTCCGGGTGTGTCCAAACCTGCAACCGGTCACCACCGGCGCCGATCGCTTGGCCGGTAATTTCAGCAGCCGCATCAGAGGCGAGAAACGCAATCAGCCCGGCGACGTCGTCGGCCGTTCCAAAGCCGAGGTCGTGGCGGAAGAACGACGGCATGGACTCGCCACGTTCATCAGCCTCTACTGCCTTCTGGAAGTACGGGACGGTTTTGGTCATAGCCGTGGCGGCCACCGGAATCACCGAATTGACGGTCACACCGGCCTTCTTCATTTCCAGTGCCCAGGTGCGGACCATACCGACGATTCCGGCCTTGGCCGCCGCGTAATTGGTCTGGCCGAAGTTGCCGCGCTGGCCCGTCGGCGATCCGATGGTGATGATGCGCCCGGGAACGCCGTTTTCCTTGAAGTAAGCGAAGGCCTCGCGGACGCAGGTGAACGTGCCCCGGAGGTGCACGTTGATGACCAGGTCAAAGTCCTCGTCGGTCATCTTCAGCAAGCTCTTGTCCCGCAGGATGCCGGCGTTCGTGACCAGGATGTCCAGCCGGCCGAAAACCTCAACAGCACCGGCAACCAGCGCCTTCGCAGCGTCAGTGGTGCCCACCGGAACCACCACAGCGGTGGCCCGGCCGCCGTCGGCCTCGATCTGCGCAACAGCGTCCGCAGCGGTCTGGGCGTTCACGTCGTTAATAACGACGGCGGCACCCTGGCGGGCCAGCTCCCTCGCGTAAGCGAGTCCAAGACCCTGGCCACTCCCGGTGACGATTGCAACCTTGCCGTTCAAGCTCATGGCGTGCTCCTTCGCATGCAGTAACCGGGCTGAGCCGGTGAGGCCGATCCCACTGCATCGTGAGATCCTTGTCATGATCAATGAGAATACGGATCATTGAAAAAGTCAACGATTGTTTTTCATTACTATTGGAGTTGTCATGGGCCCGCAAAGCACCGAAGTGGAAATCCCGCGCCTGGCCGCGGCCAAAATCGGCAACGATGTGGGCTTGCTGCTGGCCAAGCTGCACGCCACGGGCTCCCTTTTGAACAACAAGGCGCTGGCAGACTATGGACTCCGGGAACGGTCCTTTTCCGTGCTGACGCTCGCCTGCAGCGGACTGGAGCCCACGCAGCGCGAGCTGGCTGATTTCCTCAGCCTGGACCCCAGCCAAGTGGTCAGCCTGGTGGATGACCTCGAACACCGCGGCCTGGTCAAGAGAGCCCAAGGCAAGCAGGACCGGCGCGCCAAGATCATCGTTTCCACCGCCGAAGGGCGCCGGATCCACACCAAAGCGCGGGCCGGGCTGGAAGTCTGCGAGCAGACCCAATTGGCGGCCCTGAGCGAGGATGAAAACCTGCAGCTGAGGGCGCTGCTCAAGAAGGCGCTGTGGGGTTAGATCACCGTCAAACAAACAGCAAAGAGCCGGGCAAGGGAAGTCCCCTGCCCGGCTCTTCGCGTCAAACGCCCGGAGAACAGTAGCGCCGCTTAGGAAACCAGCTGCACCGCAAATTCGTGACGGCCCGAACCCGCCTCAAGCGGCTCCTGCCCGGGCAGCTCAATCCGTGCCGTGGTTCCTGTGGGAATTTCGACGACGACACTAAGGTTGCCGTCGTCGATCTTCCACAGCACCGAAGCGGTTCCGTACGGCGTCTCGTGGCGGGCCGATGCCCAGGTGAGGCTGCCTCCTGGCTGCGGCTTGACGAGGATCCTGCGGTATCCGGGCTCCAGCGGAGCGAGGCCGGCAACCACACGGTGCATCCAGTCAGCCACAGCCCCCAGTGCGTAGTGGTTGAAGGAGGTCATCTCCCCGGGGTTGATGGAGCCATCCGGCAGCATGGAATCCCAGCGCTCCCAGATGGTGGTTCCGCCCTGGCCTACGGCGTATAGCCATGACGGGCACTCCTTTTCCAGCAGGAGGTCGTAGGCGGCCTCGATCTCGCCGGCGATCGTGAGGGCATCTGAGACCACCGGCGTGCCGGCGAACCCGGTGCCAATACGGTTGCCGTTGGCCCGCACCAGCTCGGCCAGCCGGGAACCCGCGCGTGCTTTGGAGCCGGCATCCGGGAAGAGGTCGAACACAATCGCCAGCGCGTAAGCCGTCTGGGCATCGCTGGTCATGGTGCCGTCAGGTTGGATGTACTCGCGGGCGAAGGCGTCCGCAATTGCGCGGGACAACGTGAGGTAGTGCAACTCATCATCGGACTTGCCGAGCACAGCTGCCGACTTGGCGAGATGCCGTGCGGACCAGGCGAAGTACGCCGTTGCCACAAGATGTTTATCAGTCATGGCCTTGGTGGGGTCTTCCGGCGGGGCCGTCGGATCGAGCCAGTCGCCCAGTTGGAAGCTCCCGTTCCAGAGGTGGTCCCCGCCGGCCAGACGGTCCACCAAGTCCACCCACCCCTTGGCACTTTCGTACTGGGTTGAAAGGATTCCGGGGTCGTTGAACCTCTCGTGAAGTGTCCAGGGGGTCAACACCGCCACGTCTCCCCACACGGCGCCTGGACGGATGGGGGTCCAGTAGTTGCCGCCCGGAATGACCGGTACGTACCAAGGCACGGTACCGTCCGGCAGCTGCTCCGCCGCCACGTCCTTGAGCCACGAGGACAGCATTCCTGAGCAGTCGTAGAGGAAGCCGGCAGTCGGGGCGAACACCTGAATGTCTCCGGTCCACCCGAGGCGCTCATCGCGCTGGGGGCAGTCCGTGGGAATGTCCACAAAGTTGCCCTTCATGCTCCACAGCACATTATCGTGGAGCCGGTTCAGGTCCGGATTGGAGGACTCGAACCAGCCCGTGCGTTCCATGTCTGTGTGGTACACCCGCGCCACAACATTCTCTGCGATGTCCCCGCCGGCCCAGCCCGTGATCTCGGCGTAGCGGAAACCGTGGATAGTGAACCGCGGCTCCCATGTCTCCTCACCGCTCCCCGCCAGGGTGTAGTGGTCCGTGGAATCCGCGCCACGCAGCGGGCGCGTATACAGCTCCCCGTCCTGCAGGACCTCGGCGTGACGGAGCGTGACAGTGGAACCAGCATCACCGTGGACAGAAATCCGAAGGCGGCCCACCAGGTTCTGGCCGAAATCGATCAGCGTTTTGCCCAAGGGGGACGTCCACACACTCACCGGGCGGAGCTCATCGGTGCAGCGGACGGGCGGACCTTCCGGTGCCACCAGCGTCTTGGGATCGCGTTCGACGCCGGACACCGCCTCCCAGCGTGAGTCGTCGAAGCCGGGGCTGCTCCAGCCGGGCGGGAGTTCCCGGGCGTCGTAGCTTTCGCCCTTGTACAGGCTGGAGACGAGGATGGGCCCGAAGGATGCTTTCCAGGTCCCGTCCGTACCCACCACGGTGACCGAGCCGTCGTCGTGCGTGATGTGAAGCTGCGCCAGCAGCGCGATCTTCTCACCGTAGAGGTTTGCGTAGCCGCCCTTGAAACCGATCCGGCCGCGGTACCAACCGTCCGCGAGCAGCGCGCCGATGGCGTTCCCGCCGTCGGACAGGTGCCCTGTGACGTCGTAGGTGTAGTAGCGCAGACGCTCGCCGTAGACCGTCCAACCGGGCGAAAGAGCATCCTCCCCCACGCGGACGCCATTGATCTCTACCTCGTACAAGCCGTGCGCCGTGACGTACAGGCGCGCAGATGAAACGGGCCTGTCCACGGTGAAACTGCGCCGCAGCAACGGTGGCCGCCGGTCGGCGTCGGGGTCTTCGTTCCACGCCGGGGTGATGGCGGTGGCCGTCCAGTCGCCCGGCTTCAACAAACCGCTTTCGACGGCGGATGGCTGGCTCCACGCGCTGGGTGCCTGGTCCTCGGCACCCCAGACGCGGACGCTGACCTCTGCACGCTGGGCCGACGTCAGTGGTGTGGCTTCCCACGGAACCAGGACGGACTCTGCGGACTCGATCCGTTCACCCGTCCACTGTCCATCAGCGGTGGTCACTGAAACCTGGTATGCCGCCTGGACCCAGCCGGGTTGGGCACTGGTTTTCCAGGAAATGCGCGGCGTGGCCAGGCCAATGCCGAGGGTGCCGGTTCCAGGCGTAGGGGGCAGGTGTTCAAAGGTCGCCGGATGCACTGTGACGGGCATAGGGAAAGTCTCCTTGGTGGTGTGGGGTTCAGCCCTTGACGGCGCCGGCAGTCATGCCCGCGACGATCTGGCGGTTGAAGAACAGGTACATGATGAAGGGCGGCACGGTGATGAGCAGGATGTTCATGAAGAGCAGGTTGTAGTTGGTGGTGAACTGGCTCTGGAAGTTGAACAAAGTGAGCTGGACGGTGGCGTTCGCGTCTCCCGGGAGGAAGTACAAGGGGTTCTGGAAATCATTGAAGATATGAACCGACTGGACCACGATCACGGTGATGATGACGGAGCGCAGGAGGGGGAAGATGACCCGGAAGAACAACCTCACCGGACCGCAGCCATCAATCACCGCGGCTTCGTCCAGTTCTTTGGGGATGGAGGCGATGAACGCCCGGAACAGCATGACGCAGAAGGACAGGCCGAAGGCCACCTCAATGAGGATCAGGCCCGGCAGGGTCTTGAAGAGTCCCATGCTTTGCAGCACCCAGATGGTAGGAACAATGGCGGGCGGGATGATCAGGCCGGAGAGGATCAGGAAGTTGGCCACGCCGTTCCACCGGGACTTGCGGCGCTGAAGGACCCAGGCCACCATAGCCGCCAGGATCACCAAAATTGTCACGCTGGCCACCGTCAGGATGGTGCTGTTGATGAAGGCAGTGACCAACATGAACTTCCGGGCTGAGAGGACTGCGGTGAAGTTCTCCACGAACTGGAAGTTGGTGGGCCACGCGAAATCCAGCTTTGCTGCTTCCTTCCGGTCCTTCACGGCTGTGAGGACCATGAAGAGCAGCGGAATGATGAAGACGACGACGCTGACGGCGATGGCCAGGACACCGAGTCCGTAGCGCTTGAGGGCGGTGCTCACTGTTCAACCTCCTTGCGGTTCAGGAACATGGACAGGGGCAGGATGATGGCCGTGACGATCACGAACAGGACCACGTTCCCCGCCGTGGAGAGGCCGTAGAAGCCTGCTTGATATTGCTTGTAGATAACCGAAGCGATGACGTCCGACGTGAATCCGGGCCCGCCTTTGGTCATGGCCCAGATCAGGTCGAAGGAACGCAGCCCGCCGATGAGGGACAGGATGATGACCGTGGCCGTTGCTGGCCGGGCCAATGGCAGGGTGATGTTGAAGAAGCTCTTGAAGGAGCTGGCGCCGTCCATTTTGGCCGCTTCAAAGTACTCCTGCGGGATGGACACTATGCCCGCAATGTAGATCACTGTGGCCAGGCCGACCCCTTTCCACACGTCCACCAAGGCGACTGAAATCAGCGCCCACGCTGGGTCGGTCAGCCACGCGGGGCCTTGGATGCCGATCGCGGCGAGCCCCTCGTTGATCATGCCGTTGCGGGGGTCCATCAAGGCCGTGAAGACGATGCCAACGCCGATGCTGCTCAGCAACACGGGGAAGAACATCACTGACCTCAGGTACCCGCGGGCAATGATCTGGGACGTCAGCAGGACTGCCAGAAGCATCCCCAGGACCACCTTGAGGACGGAGGTCACCAGGCCGTAGATGAACGTATTGGTAAGGCCCTTGATCAGGGCCGGTTCCTGGAATAACTGAACGAAGTTGTCCAGTCCGATGAAGGTGAACTCGCTCAGGTTCCAGCGTGTCAGGCTGAAGAAGAAGGAGACGACGGTGGGGACGAGGAACAGCGCGGTGTAAATGACCGCTGCGGGAAGATAGAACCAGTAGGGGTAAGGCGACTTGCCCTTGCGGCGCTTGGGGTGAGCAGCCTGCGGTACTGGTCGGACCGCCGTCGGCGTTGGTGCGGTGTTGAGTGTCATGTGAATCTCTCCAAGGGCCGTCCGGGCCCGGAAGGCCCGGACGGCTTGTAGGTTTCGGAGGTTAGTTCCAGCCGGGCAGGTTGAGTTGCTTGGCCTGCTTCTTGACGTCCTCGTCGTAGAGGGCGGCGCCGTCCTTGGCCGAACGGATGCCCGAACCGACCTCGACGGTGATCTGCTCAAGGGCCGGGCCCTTGACCGGGGACAGGAATTCCAACGCGGGGCTGTTCTTAGCCTGGTCTTCGAAGTACGGGAGCATGTCCTTCACTGCGTCCGGGACATCGGAGGGTAGCTCGCAATCCTTCACGAGGTATGGTCCAGCCGCGCCAACCGCTGCCGTCTGCGCGTCGCAGCCGGCCTTGCTGGCGATGAAGGCTTGAAGTTTCTTGGCTTCTTCCATGTTCTTGGACGACTTGGGAATGTACGTCCCGCCCGGCATCCACACGGTCAACTTGTTCTTGGACGCGTCATCGCCGGGAAGCGGGAACAACCCAAGATCGTTAAGCTTGTCAGGGTAGGTCACCTTGATGTTGTTCAGGGCGAAGCTCAAAATCGGGTACTGCGCGCCTTCACCGTTGACCAGCATGTCCTGTGCCTGCTGGTACGTGGTGGACGCGAAGTCCTCATTGAACAGGCCGGCCTTCCCTGCCTCTTCGAGGTGTTCAAATCCCTTGACCGCGGCAGCATTCGTGGCGTATTTGGCTTTATTGGCCGTGTAGTCGGCCGGGAAGCTGGGGTCCGCGGTGACCACGTTGGCGAAGTCGCCCAGGACAAAGAGCTGCGACGTCCAGGTGGTTTGGTAGGACTGGATGATCGGAGCGATACCCGCGTCCTTGATCTTGCGGCTGTTGTCCATGAACTCGTCCCAGGTCTTGGGGACGGACAGGCCCAGCTTTTCATAGACCTTCTTGTTGTACAGGACTGCCCCGGCCATGCCGGTGCTGAAGGGAACGCCATACACTTCGCTGCCGGAGGTCACCACGGGCTTGAACGAGTCCGTGACGTTGGAGAGGTATGTCTCGTTAGTGATGGGCTGCAGGTTCTCTTCGGGATTGATCTGCTGCAGCAGCGAGCCGGTGTTGTAGTTGAAGACATCGGCCATGTCACCGGTGGACAGCCGGGTCTTCACGATATTGTCACCATCGCCGCCCTGGGGGCGGGTCTCCACCTCCACCTTGATGCCCGGATTCGCTGCTGTGAATTCCTCGGCAACCTTCTCGGCAGCCGCCACCGTGTTCTCGGCATTGTCCACCAGCCACGTGATCGTCTTCGCGTCTCCGCCACTGTTGCTGTTGCCCCCGCTGCAACCGGTAAGAGCCAGCGCCAAGACTGTCACTCCCCCGGCCAGGGCGGCCCAGCGCTGCTTGCTCTTTGCGGCCATCTTTACCTCCTCGTAAAGCCACGGACTCCATAGTTCGTGGAACGTTTCAAAAGGACTCTTGGACCACTCGGTCAGCCCCGCTGTGTCTTTGTGTAGATCGGTCTACGTTTTTCTACTGTAAGTCATGTCACACTCCTTGCCAAGAGTTTTTCGTAGATCAATCTACAATTACGAATGAAGGCAGTGCCGAGAGGAAAAAGCCATGACGGAGCAGCTGAAACGCGCCACCATCAGCGATGTAGCTGAACACGCCGGCGTGTCCCGCGCCGCGGTGTCCAAGGTTTTGCGCAACGCCTACGGGGTCAGCCCAGCCATGCGGAGCAAAGTGGAAGAGTCCATGACCCTCCTGAACTATCGCCCGCTGGCCTTGGCCCGGGGCATGCGAGGCAACAGCTACACGTTGGGCGTATTCCTCGTGGACCTCTCCAACACCTTCTTCTCGGTTCTGGCCGAAGGCATCCGCGATGTCGCCGAGGAGCTCGGTTATCAGGTGCTCATTGGGCAAGCACGGCAAGGCCTCGACGCACAAAAGAAACTCATCGAGGCCATGGTTGACCGGCGCATGGACGGGTTGGTCCTGATCGCACCGTTCGGGCCCAATGAAGAACTCGAAAAGCTTGGCCGAACCATCCCCGTAGTTGTCCTGGGCCGCCACGGACCGGCGCAGTACTTCGACACTGTAGCCAGTGACGACATCGCAGGCAGCGCACTCATCGTGGACCACTTGGTGTCCCTTGGTCATGAGCGGATTTCGATGCTGGCCAACACTCAGCCGGCCAGCGAGCCCGGGATGCCCCAGACGGTGCGCCGGCATGGCTATGACCTTGCGATGGAAAAGCATGGACTGTCCCAGTGGATCGATCATGTACCAGGACGATGGGGGACGGAGAGCGGCTTGGAAGCCGGGCGGTCCCTCGCAGCCAGGACTCCCGCCCAGCGCCCTACCGCCCTGCATGGCGGTGCTGATGTGGCCGCACTGGGCGCGTACACCACGCTGTTCGAAGCTGGGATCCACATCCCGGACGACATGTCGATTGTGGGCTACGACAATATTCCCGCAGCTGGACTCCCACCCATCGGCCTCACCACCGTGGATCAATCCGGCGTTCAGATGGGTCGGCAAGCCGCGGAACTACTCCTTTCGCGGATCGAGGGACGGACGGCATCGGAGCATCTCCTGGTGCCGCCGCGCCTCATCGTTCGAAAGACGTCAGCCCCGCCGCGCAGATAAACCGCATGGACACCTGCACAGCCCTCTCCGAAGACGGTATGCAAATGTCCATTTCGCTTGCCCTGACGTTATGTCAGGATCGGGAATCATGAACCTCCCGCTCTTTCACGATCCCCTGCAGGGCGCCGTCACTGTCGACGCGCCCGTGCGTGATCCCCAAATCCACCGGCAGCCCCGCACCTCCAACCGGCCGGCCCGGCAGGCAACACATGGATCCAAGCCTGCACGCACCTCCCGCCAGCGCGAGGTAGCCAAGGTTGCCGAAGACCTCCAGGCTTTGATGGCGCGGACCAGCGGGCGGCACTAGGAAAGTCGCTGGACAGGACCGGGTCTTCCTGCGGCCAAGCGTCTGACCCACTCATGTCGCGATTTAACACGGTTGAGCTGAATGCGGGTTTCTACACGTGGCCTCGCGACACTTCCTTCGCGAGTTGGAGGGAGCGGCTCCCGGCCGGTTTGGTGGACAGGATTGTGCGCTGCTGGCGCGAGTTCGGCGACAAAAGGGCTGTCCTACTGGTCCAGTTACCACCTGACCTTTACGGCGGCTCGTACTCTGCGCAACGCTGACACTCTGCGGTGGCTGCTTGGGGTCGGTTGACTCTCTACGCCAGGCGACCCCGGACGATCTCGCTGACAGTCTTACCGTCAAAGCGCCCTGCAACCTTGGCGGTGACCGGCTTCATGACGGCTCCGATGGAACGCATGGAAAGCTCCTGGCCATCAGCCTTCAGTGCCTCGATGGCGTCCTCAACAATTGCCTCCACTTCTTCCCGGGTGAGCGCCTTCGGCAGGTAGGCCTCGATGATTTCAGCCTCGGCGACTTCGGCGGCTGCACGTTCTGCTTCGCCGGCCTCGGTGTAAATGCGGGCTGTGTCCCGACGCTTTGCGGCTTCTTTCTGAAGCAGCGAGGTGACCTGTGCGTCGTCGAGCTCCACCGGCGTCTTGCCCGACTTCTCACGGGTGGTGATCTCGCCCAACACGTTCCGCACTGTGGTCAAGGCGACCTTGTTGCCAGCCTTCATATGGTCAACGACATCCGCTTTAAGGCGTTCTTTGAGTGTCATGATGCTCCTTGTTCGGGGTTCTCTTGCTATCTTCCCAGAATGAGTGCATGGGGGATGTTTCGCGGAGTCAAGCCGCGCGTGGCCAGGCTGTTCCTGTGGCGGGCCCTCGCCGTACTAGTGCTCGTTGCCGCCGTAGTCGGTTCCTTCATTCTGGTGGCGTCCCAGATTCAGGTGGCCGCCAGCAGTGTCCACGTTCAGGGAGTTGTTACCGGCCAGGAAGGCTTCACACAGCGTGGTGAACACTGTGTGTTGGGATTGAGCTTCGAATTCCAAGGACGGATATACAACGAAACGTTCGATACTCATTCAACGTGCGTGGCGGTTCCGGGACCTGGCTCCTCCGTAACTCTGAGCGTCTACCCGGACGACCCACATCAGCACCTACGGGTTGTAGGTCATGACGGCAGTAGTTGGACTCCTTGGCCGTCGGCGGTGGCAGGCGTCTTGCTGATCGTCGCAGCATGTATTCACCTGCACTGGGCCTCTTCGGCCTATAAGCAAAGTCGACTGGCGGTTTCTGCCAGCCAGGGATCTCACTAGACGCGACGCTCCGAGCAACCCTTCCGGCGGGGCTCACGGGCCGGGAGGCGCCTGCTCGCGTGGTTCCTTCTCGACAGGCCCGCTGACCACCACCTGCGCAGGGCTGTGAAGGATGTATCCGTTAAGCCACGAGAACAGCGCACGGATTTTTTGTTGAAGTCCCGACAACAGTGCCAGATGAACCAACAGCCACGAAAGGAAAGCGAAAACTCCCTGCAGCTGAATGCGTTTGCGGCCAAGCTCAGCCACAGCAGCACCACGTCCCACCATCGCCATGTAGCCCTTGTCCACGTAACGGAACGGAGTGCGGGTCCCGCCCTTGAGATCCGCAATGATGTTTGAGGCTGCCCACTTCCCTGCCTGCTGGGCCACCGACCCAAGCTGCGGCAATTTTGCACCCGTGGAATCGGTGATGTTGGCGCAATCGCCAAGAACATACACGCCCTCAACGCCCGGGGCAGTCAGGTCCGTGTCAACGTCAATGCGACCCCCTCTCCCCTGGGCCAAACCCGAGCCTGCAACAAGGTCCCCTGCTTTCAAGCCACCGGCCCACACAACAATCTGCCCGGGCACGGAGCTTCCGTCAGCCAGGGTCACGCCGTCTTTCCGTACCTCGGTAACGCCCTGGCCCATGTGAAGCTGAACGCCCACCTTCTTCAGGTGTTCCGTTGCATAGCTCTGTGATTTGGAAGAGAACATGTTCAAAACACTGGGAACCATGTCCACCAAGTGCACACGGCAGCGTGCTGCGAGCGCCGGCGAAAAGTACTTGCGCACCACGTATTTGATGTTCTCCGCCATCGCTCCCGCGGTCTCAACGCCTGTAGGTCCCCCTCCCACCACCACAACATCCACAAATCCGTCCGGGCTGTTATCTGCCTGGTCGAGTAACCGGGTGAGACCACTCCCAAGCCTGGTGGCATCGGTGACCGAGTACAGCGGGAAAGCCAATTCTTCCGCGCCGGGGGTATTGAAGAAGTTCGGGACCGCACCGACTGCGATGACCAGGATTTCCGCTTGCAGTCTCTGGCCGCTTTCCGTAGTGATGGAGCGCTGTGCTGCATCCACGGATTCCACTTTCGCGGTCAGCACCTTGACGGTCTTTAACCGTCGGAACACGGATCGGAGTGGCCGGGCAATCGCCGAGACCCCAATCTGGGACGTAGCCACCTGATAAAGAAGCGGCTGGAACTGGTGATAGTTGTTTGCGTCTATCAGCAGGACGCGAACGCCCTTGCGGCCAAGTTCCTTGGCTGCTGCAACACCCGCAAAACCGGCACCCACAATGACCACCTGGTATGAGTCCTCCATGCGAGCAACTTACTTCACCGAAGGTCCGGGCGACAGAGGTTCCCGGCCGCCGTCGTGCGTTTCTCCACCCACCGAAGGTGAAGAACGACGGCGACGCGTCCGCCCGCTGTAGCGTCGCCGTCGTTCCTTCCGTCCTTCGCGGACAGCGCCTAGATGGGGTTCCCGAACTCGCGGATGGTGATTCCGGTGAAGTTGGCCGGTCCGCCATCGGAGTAGAACGAAATACCGGTGTCGCCCTCGGAGAAGTGCACTTGCTGCGACACCACCGTGTGGCCGGAGTTCACAAAAACCTCTACGCTCTGGGTGTCCACGAAGATGCGCAGATGCACCGACCGCGCGTTGGCATCGATGGGCGCGGCAGCGCGGGTGTAGGGCGCCAGGGCGAAGCCACTTTGGTCTGATGGCGCACGATCGACGTACAGTTCGCCACCGTACTTACCCACGTTCGTGTGGCGCGATCCATCAGCGGAGCGGCCTACGGAGACGCCCACGTTTGTGGCGGCGTCCCATGAGATATGGAGCTCCAGCTCGTAGGCGCGGCCGTTCCACGGCAGGACCGTGCTGCCATTGACCGTGCGGTCAGGGAGGGTGGTGGTGGCCGTTGCGTACCCCGCGAGCGCGGCCACCGGGGAACTGAGCAAGGTGTACCAGCCGCCGGATTGGCGCTCCAGCCTGAGCTCACGCGTGATGGAGTTCTGCCCGTTGTAGCCATCCGACGCGTCGGTTGGAACGTCCCGCGCGGCGTACTTCCAGTTGTTCATCCATGCAGTGGCAAGGCGTTTCGTCTCCGGCGCTTCCAGTGACGGCCAGGTCACGGCGGCGTACCAGTCCCAACCCCAATCGAGCCATTGCGGCGTGAGGTTGTCGGCGATGAAGGAGGTGCCGTTCCACGTCCCCGTCCAGTACGCATAGGTCATGGGCAGGCCGATGCTGTAGGCGTCCATGCTCGCCGCGAACACCCAATGGCGGGTGCCGTCACCGGCGGTCATCTCGAACAGATCGGGGCACTCAATCCCGCCGAGCGCGTGGTTTGGATAGTCGAAGTTGGAGGTCCATTGCCAATCCCGCAGGTTCGGGGAGGTGTAAAAGGCCGCGTAACGTGCCCGGCCAATGACACACACCCACTCACCGCGGACCGCATCCCAGTGAATCTTGGGGTCACGGAACCACTCTGCATTGTCGATCTCGGCGGGTGTGCTGGCGGTCCGCCCGTCGGTGTTGACAATGACCGGATCCGGAAGCGCGGTGAAGGTAAAGCCACCATCCGTGGACCAGTAGAGATACTGCTCCTGATACTTCCGAATCCCGTCAGTGGGCTGTGTTGCGAGTGCGATGACTGCCCCGGCTCCGAAGCCCGCCGTGTTGGCTGTATCAATGACCGCCGATCCGGACCACACCGGGAAGTCAGGTTGCAGGGGCATCACCACACCGTGATGGGTGTACGACACGCCGTCGCTGGTGGTCGCGTGATCCCACCCACCAGGGCCATTGTTCTGTCCCGAGTGAAGGTAGTACAGCTGATACGCGCCGTTGGTATGGACTGGTCTTTGGGGATCGCACAGCCAGCCTGAGGGTGGAGTCATGTGGTAGACGGCCCGGAGGGATGTCAGGGCGTGTGCCGCAACGGGCTGTAGGCCGCCGAGAGACAGGGCAAGAGCCCCTGCGCCTGCACCTTGCAGGACAGTGCGTCGTGAAATGTGGTGGGACATGAAGGGGTTTCCTCTCAAGTCCCGCGGGCGCAGTTGACCGCGGAACGTCATGTGGTGGGCGCAGCGGCAGGGCTGGGGACGTCGACGTACCCAGCAGCCGGCTGGCCAATGTGAGGTGGAGAAGCCGGTGATGAATGCCGCGCCCTCAGAGGGCCGGTGGCTCATCGGCTACGCAGGACGTTAGTGGCCTCCGCCCTGTTGGTCAAGCGTTTTAGCGATGAAAAATTTCCTACAGATTAATTTTGCTAAAACGCTTGATCAACTCGATGTTCCGCGCTAGCTTTTCAGTGATCAAACGCTTTAGCAGAATGGACATCAGCGCAGATGAAACGCTCAGTCTTCTTCCAACCCACCGATGGCTGGGTTGGAGATCTTATCCCCTTCGAAAAGGACGGCGAGTTCTGGCTCTTCTACCTCCACGAAGACCGTTCGGACCCGAAACCGGGCACGTCGTGGAACCTCGTCACCACCAAGGACCTCACGCAATTCCAGGATCATGGTGTCGCCCTCGCCCACGGCACCGAGGACCAACTGGACTTCAACGCCTACACGGGTAGCGTCGTCGTCGATGAAGCGGGCGTCCACCACCTGTTCTACACAGGCCAAAACCCCCGCAACCTGGGAGCCGACGGCGCCCCACTCCAATTGGTCATGCACGCCACCAGCACGGACGGCATGCAGAGCTGGACCAAGCACCCCGAGCTCACCTTCGGAGCTCCCGATGGCTACGAATCCGGGGATTGGCGGGATCCCTTCGTGTTCCGCGACCAAGCCCAAGGCCGGTGGCGGATGCTGCTCGCGGCACGGCATTCGGAAGGACCGGAGCGGCGCCGTGGCGTCATCGCCCAGTGCGTTTCCACGGACCTGATGACCTGGGAGCACACCGAACCTTTCTGGGATCCGCGCCGCTACATCACGCATGAATGCCCGGACGTCTTCCAGTGGGGCGACTGGTGGTACATGGTGTACTCCGAGTTCTCGGAATCATTCACCACGAGGTATCGGATGGCCAAGAGCCCCGACGGTCCGTGGACGGTACCAAATCTGGACAGCATCGACGGCCGCGCGTTCTACGCCTCCAAGTCAGCAGAGCGCGACGGGCGCCGCTTCTTCTTCGGCTGGATCGCCAGCAAGGAAGGCAACAGGGACCAGGCACCGTGGCAGTGGGCCGGCACCATGTCTGTTCTGGAGGCCCGTCAGAATGCGGACGGCACCCTGGGATTCTCCCTCGCCGAGGAATTGGTGGACAGCTTCTGGGACGACGTCCCTGCAACGTTTCCGGTAGCGCTGCCCGCACAGTTGGACGTTCCTGACAGCTACACCGCGATCCTGTCGGCAGAGGAGGTGCCCGGCCAGTTCTACGCCAAGGCGGTGCTGGAAATCGCCCCCGGCACCACCGAATGCGGGCTGCTCCTGCGCTCCAGTGCCGACGGCGACCATTCTTACGTTCTGCGGTTGGAGCCCAAGCGCGGACGGCTCGTTTTTGACCGATGGCCCCGCACCATCACGGGCGATGCACAGTGGCACGTTTCCGGCGACGTCCCCTTCGACATTGAGCTGGAGCGCCCCTGCCACCTCGCCCCTGGCGAGCACACGCTTGAGGTAATCGTCGACGGCGACACGTGCGTCGCCGTCGTCGACCGTCAGGTTGCGCTCAGCGCCAGGATTTACGACCTGACAGCGGGGCGGATCGGCGTCTTCGCCGGCGAAGGATCCGTCAAGGTCACCGAACTTGAAATACGCCAGCGCACCGACAACTGAAAACGCCACCCCCAACCCAACCTCTGTTCCAATCAAGGGAGATTGCCGCAATGAAAAAACTACTTCGCGCTGCCACCGTCGCAGCCGTCGCTGCGTTGGCTTTGACAGCCTGCGGCGGCGGAGGAGGCGCCAGCGACCCCGCCAACGTCAGCCCCACTGGAGAGATCAAGCCCCGGGAAATTTCCTGGTTGCTCTCCAGGCCGGCCGACGGAGCCGTCATCAACATCATGAAGAAACTCGCCGATGACTACGCCAAGGAGCACCCCGGCTTTGCGCTGAACCTCATCACCACCCCGGACCGCCCCTCCTATATTCAGAAGCTCGAGACTTTGGCTGCAGCAAACAAGCTCCCGGAGTTGTTCGACACCGACGCCACCCCGTTCGCTCAACAACTGGCGAAGCAGGGCAAGATGATGGACGCAGACAAGCTGCTGAAATCTTTGGGCCTCTACGACGATTACCGGCCCGGAGCCCTGGACTACCAACGTTTCGACGACGGCTCCCTGTACATGATTCCGTTCCAGTTCGAACTCGAATTCATCTGGTACAACAAGGCACTGTTGGAGAAGGCCGGCGTATCCGTGCCGAAGTCACTTGATGACATCCCCGCCATGTGCACGGCTCTGAGGACTGCCGGGATCACGCCCATCGCCATTGATGGTCAGGATCAGTGGCCCTTGGAACGCTACGTCGCCTATCAGCCCTTCCGTGCGGCGGGCCCGGACTTCGTTCAGAAGCTGAAGAAGGGTGAAGCATCATTCACGGATGAGGCGGGGCAGAAGACCGTCAAGTGGATGGCAGAACTGGGCAACTCCAAGTGCTTCCAAGAAGGCTTCTCCGCCCAGGGGTACTCGGATGCGCAGAACCTCTTCACGTCCGGAGAAGCCGCGATGTACAACATCGGTACCTGGGAACTTCCCAGCCTCGCCACCGACAAATTGAATGCTGCCACCCGCGACGACATTGATTTCTTCACCCTCCCCACCACCAATGGTTCGGTAACTGCAGCCAACGAGTACGTCTCGCCGTCCGGCATTGGCATGGCAGTGAACTCCAAGACCTACGATCCCCTGGTGAGCGACTTCCTGAGGTTCGCCTTGGAGAAGTACCCGGCTGAATATGCCGCCACCGGCGCCTTGTCCCCCACCACCAACGTGCAGACCACCATCCCGGCGAACGCCACCCCGCTGTACAGCAAGGCCCTTGAAGCAGCCAACGGCCTTGGGGACAAGCAGGCCATGCCGTGGGATACCCAGCTGGACCCCACCACCAACGGCAGGCTGCAACAGGAACTCGTCCTCCTCGTCCAGGGAAACATCACCCCGGAACAGTTCACCAAGACGATGGACGACGCCATCAAGCAGAACGCCCCCAAGTTCTTCAAGTAAACGTAGCAGCGGGGGGCCGCGAGGCCCCCCGCCCGAAAGGCCCTGCCATGCTTCCCAACAGGTCAAGGACGTCCGTCCTGGTCTTCCTGCTCCCACCGCTGCTGCTCTACTGCGCAGCCGTCCTCTTCCCCATCCTCCAGTCGTTGTTCCTGAGCTTCTTCTCCTGGAACGGCATCAGCGACATGGAGTTCGTGGGGCTCGCCAACTACGTCCGGATGCTCACAGCCGATGACATTTTTTGGCGCTCATTCTTCAATGCCCTGATCTACCTGGCCATCTGCCTGGTCCTGCAACTTGGCGGCGCACTGGTGGTCGCAAGCCTGTTGACCTCCCTGCGCCGCGGCCGGGAACTCATCAAAACCCTCTACCTGCTTCCCGCCGTCATCTCCACGGTAGCCATCGCGTTCCTCTTTGTGCGCATCTACTCGATCGACCCCGTGGGCTTGCTCAACCAGTTGCTGCACTGGGTGGGACTCGGTTCCTTCGAGCGCGCATGGCTCTCCGATGTGAACACTGTGCTTGCGGCCGTCTCCGCCCCCGAAGGCTGGCGGTTCACCGGGCTCTACATGCTCATCATCTACGCTGCCCTGATCGCCGTTCCCAAAGAACTTGAAGAAGCCGCAGTCCTGGACGGCGCCTCCAAGTGGACGCTCTTCACCAAGATCCGTTTCCCCTATATCCGTCCCGTCTGGATCACCACCACCATCATGGCCACCACCTATGGCCTGCGCGGGTTCGATATTCCCTACCTCATGACCAACGGCGGCCCGGGACAATCCTCCGAGCTGCTCACCACCTATATGTACAAGACAGCCTTCACCAGTACGGACTTTGGGTACGCCAGCACCATCTCCGTCTTCATCGTGATCGAGTGCCTCGTCGCCGTCGGCCTCATCCTGTTCATGCTCAAGCGGAAGGCAGACTCATGATTGCCCAAACAGCCCCGGTCCACGCCACCCCCACCACCAGGCCTCCCGCGCCCGTACCCAAGAGGCGGCGGCGCAAGCCCAGCCTGTACCGGACGTTATCCCGGGTCCTGATCATGCTGATCGTGATTGTTCAGGTGTACCCGCTCGCGTGGCTGTTCCTCACCAGCCTACGTACCGAACAGGACTTCGCTACAGGCGACCCGTTTGCCCTGCCCAGCTCGCTGACCTGGGAGAACTACGCCCGGGCATTCGAAACCGGCGACCTCGGCCGGAATATCCTCAACAGTTTCATCGTCACCATGGGCGCCAACGTTCTCATCGTTCTGTTGGGGATGATGGCCGCGTACGCCATTCAGGTGCTGGGCTTCCGCTTCAGCAAGTTCGTTCGTGGCCTGTTCCTGGTGGGGATCATCGTTCCTGTCCAAATCGCGCTGGTGCCGTTGTTCATCGATTACTCAACGGTGAATCTGCTGGACACTTACCAGTCGATGATCATCCCCTTGGCCGGGTTCGCCCTGCCCATGTCCATTTACCTCTTCTCGTCATTCTTCGAGTACATCCCCAGGGAAACCTACGAGGCCGCTTCCCTTGACGGTGCCGGTCCCTACCGGATCTTCGGACTGATTACGCTGCCGTTGTCTTTGAACACCGTGGTCACCGTAATTCTGGTCAATAGCATCTTCATCTGGAATGACTTCATTTTCGCCAACACCTTTGTCCTCTCCGAAGAACTGAAAACAATCCCGTTGGGTCTGCAAAACTACATCGGCGCCATGGGCAAGGTGGACTGGACGGCAACATTTGCCGCTGTGTGCGTCACCATCACGCCGTTGCTGTTGGTATTCCTTGTACTGAACAAGGCCATGATTCAAGGCCTGGAAAGCGGGGCGAACAAGGGATGACGGCCAAAGCAGACGGATATACTCCTGAAGGAGGACAGATGATTTCGCAGGAGAAAAACTCAGGCAACGCGGCCGCGCCCGCCGTTCCTGTCTCAATCGACCGCGCTCATCCGGTCACCCTCCGCGAAGTCGCCGAAGCAGCCGGTGTATCCACCGCCACGGTTTCCCTGGTCATCAACAAGAAGAAGAACGCCCGTATTGCCGACGACACCCGTCAACGCGTACAGGATGCGATCCGGCAGCTGGGCTATCGTCCCAACGCCATGGCCAAAAATCTGGTCAGCGGAACCTCAAAATTCATCGGGCTGGTGGCGGACGGAGTTGCCACCACCCCTTTCGCAGGCCAGATAATTCACGGTGCTCAGGACGAAGCGTGGAAACACGGCTACGCCTTGCTGATCGCCAATACAGAGGGCAACCTCGACCTTGAAAAAGATGCCATCGCCATGATGCTGGAGTACAAGGTCCGCGGCATCCTCTACTCCACGTGGTTCCACCGGCCCACCGATGTTCCTGAAACGTTGCGCGAGTCGGACTTTGTCCTGGTCAACTGCTTCTCACCGGACTCGCTCACCTCCCGCGCCGTGGTGCCCGACGAAGCACAGGGCGGGCAGTCCGCAACCGAAATCCTGCTCCGCAGTGGCCATCGCCGCATCGCGTTCATCAACACCACCACCCCGGCTCCGGCCAAGGACGGACGACTCAAGGGTTACAGGGAAGCACTGGAGGCTGCCGGAATTCCGTTCGACCCCTCGCTGGTTTTGGAAGCCTACCCGGACCAGGAAGGTGGCTACGGAGCCACCGACGAACTCCTCCAATGCAACGTTTCCGCCGTATATTGCTACAACGACCGCATGGCCATGGGCCTCTATGACGGGCTGCGGGAGAACGGGCTCTCCATCCCGGACGACATCGCCGTAGTGGGTTTCGACAACCAGGAAGTCATCGCAGCCCACCTCCGCCCGCCGCTCTCCACCGTGTCATTGCCCCACTACGAACTCGGCGCCGCCGGTGTCCGCATGCTGCTGGGCCTGGAAGAAGCTCCGGCCGGCGCTCCTGTAAAAATCGCGTGCCCTGCTGTTGAACGCGCCTCCGTGGCTGTGCACTCAGCCGCGTAGCCCACCCACACCACATTCTTTGCCAACGCCCAGCTGCCCTGTGACCTGTGCCCTGTGCCCTGTGCCCGGACAGCTCCACGAAAGGCCTTCCCATGTCCTCTGTCCATGATCGGACTCCCTCCCACCCCAGCGTCGTTGTCATCGGAGAAGCCCTCGTTGACGTGGTCAGTTCTGCCGGCGTCACCGTGGAACATCCCGGCGGCTCCCCCGCGAACGTTGCGTACGGGCTCGGCCGGCTCGGGGTGAACACCGCGCTGCTGACCTCCATCGGCGACGACGATCGGGCAGAGGTCATCGAGAAGCATCTGCTCAGCGTCAATGTCAGCCTCCTGCCGGGTTCGAGAGTTCCCGGCCGGACGGCCACGGCAACTGCCGTTCTGGCAGCTGACGGTTCCGCCAGATACGAGTTCGACGTCGACTGGAACCTCCCGCCGGTAGCTCCCCTGGTGCTTCCCAGAGTCCTTCACACCGGCTCCATAGCAACGTTCCTGGCACCTGGGGCTACGGCGGTAAGGAACCTTCTTGAACAGTCGCATGAACGTTGTGTTGTCACCTACGACCCCAACATCCGCCCAGCCCTGCTGGGAAGCCACTCCGAGGCGAGGGCCATTTTTGAGGATTTGGTTCCCCTCACAGACGTAGTAAAACTCAGCGACGAAGACGCAGGATGGCTTTATCCCAGGCTTTCTCCCGACCAGGCGGCCCGGCACATCCTTGAGCTGGGTTCCACCTTGGTGGCCGTCACCCAGGGGGCAGAAGGGTCTCTTCTAGCGACGTCCGACACCCTCATCACCGTTCCTGCGGTGACATCCACAGTGGCCGATACCATTGGCGCCGGGGACTCCTATATGGCGGCCCTCATATATGGGATTCTTGGCCGCGGAACAGAGGGATTTGCTCCACCGGTCCTGGAGTCGCTTGGTTGTTTGGCGGCGACGGCGGCGGCCATCACGGTGCGCCGCCCTGGAGCAAACCCTCCAACGTCCCAGGAACTCCATGCAGAGCTTCCGGAGCACGTCACCGTACCCGGATAGGGGCGTTGCCAGGGCAGCTGGCCAGTGAGGCCAGCTAGTGGAGCTGGCCCGGCTGAGTCAGGGTCAACGGGGCAGGAGCTTGCTTGAGCCTGAGAACCCGCACAGTTTCAATGGTGAGACCGACGTAGATGAGCAGGCCAAAAAGGTTCGGCATTTTGCCAAAGGTCATCAACAAGTCAATAACGTTGATCACGGCGAACCCAAGCCCCAGGATGGACAGCACCAACGCCACCACCACTGGAACTTTGGACTGGCTGCGCCGGGTCACGACGTTCCAGATTCCGCCAGCCAGGAGGGCCAAAATAAAGAGAATGCGCAGGGCGTCAGCTATCACGGCGTCGTTGAGATCGCTCGCGCTGAGGGTCCCGCTCATAGGGCCGTATTGCCAGTAGGACCACGCCATTCCGACAGCGGCCAGCGCCCCGATCACCAAGAGCCCGACGCCAATGCTGGTCCGCCCCTTACGTGACCTTTTGCCGTCGTCGACCGTTGGTTCTGCAGTGGGCAAGTCGCTTGGAGACGGAATCGGAATACTCATGTGCGGTCCTCTTGAGAGTGCAGGGAGTACCCGGTGCGCCCCCATCGAGAACAATGTACTAGGAAAGCAGGAATGAAGAGCGCAGTACGTCGTCGGTGTCTTAACGTGCGACGTTGCCATCCCCTGAAGGTAGATGGGTGCCGCTCAGTTGATGATTTCGCCTCGCTCATCCGCAAGCAGTGCTGACAAGCGTTCCCTCCAGGCTTTCAACGCTTCGGGCGCAAGGCGTGTCCAGTCGGTGACTTCGCCGATGACCCTCAGAGGGGCAGTGCTGCGGTATGACCGTGTGGGGTTGCCGGGGAACTTCTTGTCGGTGACGTTGGGGTCGTTCTCAAACTCCCCTGTCGGTTCAACGGCATAGACGCGCGGTTCGCCGTCACCGGCCGCGAGCTCGGCAGCGAGCCCGGCACCGTCCGGAAGAGCCGTGAAGTAGATGTGGTTCATCACCACCTCGGGACGATAGTTCGATCTGAAACCCGCCTTCAGCAGGTCTCCTTCAATCAGGTTGGCTTTAGTACCGTGAAAAAACGGACCCTGGTCCAGCGGTTGACTCACAGCCAAAGCCTAACTCGACAGTAGACAGCTCGCATCGACAGAAGGGGCAGCCGTAACGGGCAAAGGGAACAAGCCGCAAGGGAATCTTGGCGTAACGGCACCGGATCTACGTTTCGCTCAGATATGGAGCTGACTTCTCAGCGGTTCAGGGACGCTGCATCGCCCTGATCACCCAACCTCAGCAAGTCATCGCCGGCGGCCATGAGATCTTCATCGTGGGTAGCCACGACAACAGTGGCGCCACGCCGGGCCTCTTCCTTGAGGAAACTAATCACCAGTTCACGATTCCGGCGATCCAACGAGGCGGTTGGCTCATCGGCAAGAACGATGTCAGCCGCACGGAACATAGCCCGCGCCAACCCAACGCGCTGCTTCTCACCCCCACTCAGCCGCGCGGTTTGTTCCTTGTCCCGTCCGGACAATAGAACGTGCCCGAGGACGTGGTCCAATCGTTCACGGTCGGACTGAGGTATTCCGAACAGACCCCGGCGCCCAACTGTCACGTTATAGCCAACACTCGCTTCTTCAATGAGCCCATAATCCTGGAATACAAAGGCCACATGGTTCCTCCAGAACCGGCGGCGTTTGGAATCGCTCCACTTTGTAGCTTCCTGGCCTCCCACAGTCACATGGCCGCTTTCCACCCGGGCTAAAAGCCCGAGTACGTTCAACAGCGTCGTCTTGCCGCTGCCGCTGCTGCCGGCCAGAACAAGCAGGCGGCCTGGTTTGGCTTCCACAGAAACCGAGTGTAAGACGGGCTTCCCATCAATAACCACCGAAACATTGTCAGCGCGCAACTGCATCAGTTCTATCCCCTTCGTGCGAGAGCCGTACGGAACGCAGTCGTGGCTGCCCAATGATGAATGCACCAAGTGATGGCGAAATAGAAGACCGGTGCAAATCCGGAGATCCAGATGCTTGATGGATCCAATGCCACAAACGCCAGGGCCATGACGACACCAAACAACGTCGCTGCGATCGACTCCCAAAGAAGGCGTGGCAGCAGAATGGCGTTCCACGATTTCCCCGCCGTGCGCTGGACGAACCAGCGGCGTCGACGTAGGAGCGCGAAGATCCAGGCGGTGACAGCAACGCACATCACGAGCGCCAAAACAGCCAAGGCTATCGCTGATGCTCCCAACTGGGCGTTCCGTTGCTTGGATTGTGCGTCGTACAGACCCAAGTCGGCTATTCGGTCTATCGAAAGAATTCCAGCCGCCATATCCCGCTCGTTCACCAGCTGAGCAACTCGATCAGGATCTGTGAACACCACATTTCCTCGGCTCACAGCCGACGCCAGGAAGAAGTTGTCGAACTGGGAAACGTCTTTCACGGCCAGAATAAGCGGATGCCGACTCTTATCGAGGGTCCCCGCCATGCTTCCCGACACCACAATGTCCACATCGCTGGTGTTTTCGTAGACGTGAACGTCTGGTCCCTGTCGGTTGGTCGTCCAAAGCCTCAGAGTTGGGACCAATTTGCTCTGGACGGATTCCGGCAAGTCGTCGATCGATTGAACAGCGGTGATTGGACCCCATGATGCACCACTAGTCCCATTGACAGTGTCGAGGTATCGAAGATCCGCAAGCACAACACCGTCATAGCCCATGGCCTTCAAATCCGCGTCGGCCGCCTCATCCACAAGATCGACCGTGGTGGAACTCAAGGACATCGAAAACATGGCCGCATCGTTGCCCACCATGTCCCTGGTCAGCCCTGCCAGCGCTGCTTCTTCGGCCTGCCCAAGCCGGTTCGCGATACGAAGGGCAACGCCGTCGCCCATGGAACCCCAAATGCCTCCTTGCGAACTGGCGGCTGATGCATTTGACACAATGCCCGAAACAGTCGGCAGTATCGCAGCCACGATCATCACTGCCGCTACCTTGAGCAACTCACTGATGGCCCATGAACCCCGCTCGGACGGTCGCCGAGCCGCGATATCCCTGACCGCAGGGAGAGTGAGCAGTCCCAGGAGCAAAGCCGCAAGGACGGTGAATATTGTCAGAACACCGATAAACAGCAACAAAGTGAAAATGAAGTACCCGAGTCGCCCAAAGCCCGCCGTCACCACCACCGCCACGGCAGCCGCATAGGTGCCCAATACTGGCACTGCCAACGCAGCAAACAAGGAGCGTAGGTCTGCGAATACTACGTGTGATAACCGCATGCCGGCCATGATTCGCAGCTCTCGGCCGCGGGCGCGAAGTACGTACCACGACAGTATCGTGCCTCCCAACAATAGAATGGCGGCGGACACCGGCACCCAGGCCCCGACAGTGAGCAGGGCATAAGACAAGAGCCCAACTGCTGTCTTCTTGGTAAGTACTGCGTCGGCTTTCAGTTCACTGCTCAGCCAATCCCGGAAGGACGCCGCCTGCATCTCGCTTCCGGAAAGACCATAAACGCCATTTAACGACGTGATACCGAGATCGCCGGACTTGCTCATGGAACCACTCATAGTGGGTGAGAACCAATCAATCTCAGCGTTCTTGATTTCTTCGCTTCCGAAGAAAAAGGCCACGCGTTTGTTGAGGAAATCATCAGGTGCACTCGCAACACGGACGATTCCCATTCCTGTGGCATCCGCGTAGGTGTCCAGCTTGTTGATTATTTGGCCTCTGGAAAGCGGGCTTCCGTCGAAACGAACAGAAGCAACGTAATCGGAATCCGGCAATCCATCAAGGTCCGCAGCAGCCGAATAGATTCCCACAACCAAGGCAATCAACGCAGTAATAGCGACGGCTGCACAACGGACCAAAACTTTCAACATCGGCTCACCCTCCGTCCGGCACTGCACCGCAGATACACGCAGTGCAGTGCCTGCCCTTCTTCTAGCAGCCGTTGATACCGTAGTACGCGCGGTTGTTCTGGAAGCTCGTGGTCGGCTGGGCGTTGTTTGACCAAGTTCCCGCAAGAGCGTTGGGTGATGAGGAATAACCCCAATCGTTCTGTGTCGACGAACTATGGCACAGGTTTTGCTGGAAATAGTCAGAATACAGGTGAACACCACCAGCGACGCCGTAATTCCACACTCCGCCCTCAGTCGTCCCCAACGCCTGGAGTCAGCATAAATGCAACGTATTCGAAGAATCCAGACATATCGTGCAGCAACTATTCATCTGACTGAATTTTCATATTTTGGGATCTTATTGAGCAAATCCGTATAAGTGGCGCAGGGTTTGATTTCGTGACGCTAACCAGCAAATATTTCTCAATATGTCCCCCACTGCTGGCGCTATCCACCAACCACTGCCGATTGGTTGGACTAACGAGACGCCCGGACAACCGCCCGGAATCACGCCTGGTTTTGCCTGTGCGGGAGTCTTGAGGTTTTCCTGAGGAACTGTTGCGGGTTTGCAGGATGGGTTCTTGATTCTGGCCCGGCACAGTAGTTCTCATCAGCCAGAGAGGCTGAAGAAACGGCCGGCCGGTCTCACGGTGGCCCACCGAAAGGACACTGATT
>NZ_FNNR01000016.1 GCF_900106835.1 Arthrobacter sp. cf158 | reverse complement strand
GCTGATTAGCTACGTTCGGATGGGATAACCGCTGAAAGCATCTAAGCGGGAAGCTCGCTTCAAGATGAGATTTCCATACACATAATGTGTGAGAGGCCCCCAGCCAGACCACTGGGTTGATAGGCCGGATGTGGAAGCGAGGACTAAAGACTCGTGAAGCTGACCGGTACTAATAGGCCAACAACTTACACCACACAACACACTGCACGCGTCCACTATGTGGTTCCCGAACAACAACCCACCACGGGTTGCCGGAACCAACAACTAAATAACAACCAAGCACCACAGTTGTAACCCAAAGATTTCCCACCCAACCCCCACACGGGGGACCGGGACGGGTAACAGAGTTACGGCGGTCATAGCGTGGGGGAAACGCCCGGTCCCATTCCGAACCCGGAAGCTAAGACCCACAGCGCCGATGGTACTGCACCCGGGAGGGTGTGGGAGAGTAGGACACCGCCGGACATAAATTGAGAAGGGCCCCAGCCAATAGCTGGGGCCCTTCGTCTTTAACCCACCCATGCGCCATTGACCCCCGGTAGAGTTGGTGCTCATGGAAAGCCTCTTCAGCCACCCCGAGTCGGAGCCCGAGTCCACCCAGCAAGGCAGCAATGACCTGGAGCCCCTCATCATTGCGGTTGTTGTGCCCACGAACGTTTCACATGCCTTTCAAGGCTTCACGGACCATCCTCACCTGTGGTGGCCGTTGGAACAGGAAAGCGTCTTCGGCGCCGGATCCCACGTTGAGTTCGAAGAGAACCTGATCCTGGAGACGGCCGAGGATGGCCGTACGTCCGTGTGGGGAACCATCGACGACTGGCAGCCCCCACTGTCTTTCCACGCCAGCTGGTACCCGGCCAGTACGCCTCTGTGGTCCACGGAGATTCGGGTTGCGTTCCGGGCTGTGGACGGAGGCACGGAAGTTCGATTGATCCACGACGGATGGGAGGGCGCTGAAGACCCGGCTGCCTCCAGGGAGTCATATGCAGAAGGCTGGCCCCGCGTCCTGGAGCGCTATGTGAGGTTCATGGGCGGAGCAGTTGCCTAGGGTCCGTCGACTCCACGCAGACGACTGGCAGTTGCTGAAGAACGTCAGGCTGGAGATGCTCACCGACACTCCCATGGCCTATGTGGAGAGCCTGGATGCTGCACGCCGGCAGACGGACGCCCAGTGGCAGGAGCGCGCTGTCGCGATGTCCGGAGACGGAAGCATGACGTTGGTAGCCGATGCAGGTCATGACGGCTCCAGGTTCTGTGGCCTGATGCGGGTGGTCCTCAAACACCCCCAGGACCCACAGAAGCCGGTGCAGGCGATGCTCCTCAGCGTGTACGTCGCTCCGGAGCACAGGGGATTGGGGCTGGCGGATCAGCTCCTCGACGAGGCATGCGCAGCCGCTGCGGGACAGCTCGGCGCCGGGCTGATGGAGCTTGGGGTCCATGAGGACAATACACGGGCGTTGGCCTTTTACCGGCGTCACGGATTCGAAACCACCGGTGCCAGCAGGCCTTATCCGCAGGACACGTCCAAGCTGGAGCTTGTCATGGAGCGTTCCCTGCCATAACCACTGGAAGAGGGGAAGCTAGGAGGCGCTGACTTTGGGAACCGCCGTGCTGGTGCGCACAACCAGCTTTGTGGGGTGCTCGGTGTCGGCGGGTTCAAGGGCCACGTCTTTGGTGATGGCACCCAGCAGGGTGCGAACCGCCAATGCCCCCTGGCCCTTGGCGTCCTGATCGATGGTGGTCAGTCCCATGACGTTCCCAAGGTCGTGCCCATCAATGCCCATGACGGAGAGGTCTTCCGGGATCCGCAGGCCGAAGTCCCGGGCCGCCAGGATGGTGCCGATTGCCATCTCGTCGGAAGCTGCGAAGACGGCAGTGGGCCGTTCGGGGGCGCTGGCGAGCAACTGACGGGCAGCTGCGTATGCGCCTTCTATGGTGAAGTCTGCCGAAACGATCCATTCGGGCCTGACCGGACAGCCGGCGTCGTTCATTGCTTGTTCGAATCCGCTGCGGCGGGTCCCCGGCAGCTGGAAGTCTTGATCGTAGGCTTCGTTGCCGGTGATGTGGGCGATCTTGCTGTGGCCCAAGCCCAGGAGGTGGTTGGTTGCCTTCCTGGCAATCGCGGCGTCGTCGATCCTGATGGTTGATGCTCCGGGCAGAGGGCCGCCAATGCCCACGATGGGACGGTGCATGGCGTGGAGCTGCTGGATTTCGCTTTCGCTGAGCTCCAGGGACACCGCTATGACCGCGTCCACGCGTTTGCGCAGCAGGAAGTCGCTGAAGACGCTGTGCCGATGCTCCGGGTTCTCCCCGATGTTGTACAGCGTGAGGTCGTAGCCGGCTTCCAGCAGCGCGGCGGAGGCGCCCTCGATCACCGCTGAAAAGAACCAGCGGTGGACCGAGGGAACCACCAGGCCGACGTTGTGCGTACGCCCGGAGGCCAGGCTGGACGCGTGGTAGGACAGCACGAAGCCCAACTCGGCGGCTGCGGCGCGGGCACGTTCCCGGCTGGTGGGGGACACATGTCCCTTGCCGCTCAGCGCCCTCGAAACAGTGGCAACGGACAGCCCTGCGCGCTCGGCTACGTCCTTGATGCCGGTCATGCTGCTCCTCGGTGGGGAAATTAGCTGGCTGTGAGCCAGATTGTCTCCCCCGAGCCTAGTAGATCAGCGCCCGCCTCCGCCGCGGAGCTGCGGAGGATCGTCTCGCCTGCCGGGAGCGGCATGGCGTCAGCGCCGGCGTTCATGATCACCAGGGTGGTGCCGTTGAGGTAGGCCAGCGCGGAGCCTGTGCAGTAGTCCTCCACCCAGGCGAGCGAGCCCTGGCCGAGACCGCGCGCGGCCCGGACAGCGAGCATCTCCCTGTACAGATTAAGGTGCGACGCCGGATCGGCCTCCTGATGATCCCTCGCCAGCGCGGGCCAGGACTCGGGTTGTGGCAGCCAGGGATCCAGGCCGGCGCCGAAGCCGGAGTGCGGCTCGGCGGAGCGCCAGGGGAGCGGCACCCTGCAGCCGTCACGGCCGATCCTGGCTCCGCCGGTGCGGGCAAAGGTTGGATCCTGGCGCATGCTGCCGGGAATGCTGGTTGAATCGGGAAGGCCCAGCTCTTCACCCTGGTAGAGGTAGGCGCCGCCCGGGAGCCCGAGCATGAACAGGGTGGCCGCGGCAGCCCGTCGTCGTCCGAGGTCCAGGTTGGGCTGTACGTCGTCGGGGCCGATGCCGTCGCCGTCGCGCGGTCCCTGGCCGTCGTAGCCGAACCGCGAGACGTGCCGCACAACATCGTGGTTGGACAGCACCCAGGTGCTCGGTGCCCCCACTGCGTCCAGCGAGACCAAGGAGTCGGTGATGATATGGCGCAGGCGGTTCACGTCCAGTCCGGCGTGCAGGTACGGGAAATTGAAGGCCTGGTGCATCTCGTCCGGGCGGACCCACTGTGCCAGCCGGGGGAGCGGATCCACGTTGGCTTCGGCGCACAAGATGCGGTCCGGACCGTATTCTTCCAGGATGGAACGCCAGCGGCGATAGATGTCGTGCAGTGCGGGCTGGCCAAACATGGGCGCATCCTGGCCAGGAAAACCCTCTGAGCTGTTGCCGTCGGCACGCCCGCCCCAGTTGGGCAGGCCTGCTGCCTTGACCAACGCGTGGGCTACGTCCACCCGGAATCCGGAGATGCCGCGGTCCAGCCAGAAGCGGAGCACGCGTTCGAATTCGGCGTGGACAGCTGGGTTGTCCCAGTTGAAGTCCGGCTGCGAGGAGTCGAAGAGGTGCAGGAACCACTGGCCAGGTTGGCCGTTCGGCTCGACAATGCGCGTCCATGCCGGGCCGCCGAAGTGCGATTGCCAGTTGTTGGGCGGCTGGTTCCCATCAGTTCCGAGGCCGTCCCGGAAGATGAACATATCCCGCTCCGGGCTGTTGGCGCCGGCCATGAGTGCCGCTTGGAACGCGACATGTTGGTCTGAACAGTGGTTCGGGACGAGGTCGGCGATAACGCGCAGGTTGAGCCGGTTGGCCTCGGCGATGAGGGCATCGAAATCGGCCAAGGTGCCGAACAACGGATCAACGTCGCAGTAGTCGCTGACGTCGTAGCCCGCATCCCGCTGGGGTGAGCGGTAGAACGGTGACAACCACACGGCGTCGATGCCTAGTCCGGCAAGCTGCGTGAGTTCGGCCGTAATGCCTGCCAGGTCCCCTACACCGTCCCCGTTGAGGTCCCGGAAGGATCGCGGGTAGATCTGGTAGATCACAGCGGAACGCCACCATCCGTGCGCCGTGGAGGCCTGGTGGACCGGGGTGAGCTGCGTGAAAGCTGCAGTGGGCTCGTGGGCCGCAACCGAGAGCAATGAATCAACGGACATGAACACATCGTAGAAGAGAATTCGGCAAATTGTAAACGCTTCCAGTCCTAAGGGTGCTGTCTTTGCAGGCTTCTCACACTGCTGGCTTTTCAAACCAGCGCGCAGCCATGTAGTGTGTGGAAGCGCTTGCAGTTGTGAGCCATGTCACCGGCGATATGACGGGATCTGAGACCCTGCCGCCGAAGCAAAGAAGAACGAAAGGGACACCAATGAAGGTGCACAATGCCCTAGCGACTCAAACCACCCGGCGGGTTTTCGCCACCGGGGCAATCTCCGTAGCAGCGGCACTGGCCCTGAGCGCCTGTGGTGGAAGCGCCTCCACCGCTCCGAGCTCTGAAGCTGCAAAACAGGATCTCAAAGCGGCTGGAGCCGGTGTCATCACCATGTGGGTGGACGCCGAGCGCTCCCCGGCCCTGAAGGACATCACGGAGAAGTTCAGGTCTGATACCGGCATCGAGGTAAAGCTGGTGGTCAAGGACTTTGCCGCCGTGCGCGATGACTTCATCACCCAGGTTCCCACCGGCCAGGGACCGGACCTCATTGTTGGACCCCATGACTGGATCGGTAAGTTCGTCCAGAACGGCGTGATCGCACCGGTGGAGCTGGGCGACAAAGCCACGGAGTTCCAGGAATCCTCCATCAAGGCCATGACCTACAACGGTGCCGTCTACGGTGTTCCCTACGCCATTGAGAACATTGCCCTGCTGCGTAACACCAGCATCGTGGAGAGCAAGGCCGCAACCCTGGACGAAGTGGTGGCCAACGGCAAGCAGGCCGTAGCTGACGGCAAGGCCACCTTCCCGTTCCTGGTGGGCATGGACCCGAAACAGGGCGACCCGTACCACCTGTACCCGCTGCAGTCCTCCATGGGTTCCCAGGTGTTCGGCAAGAACGCCGACGGCGGCTACGACGCCAAGCAGCTCCTCATTGGCGACACCGCCGGCGTCGAATTTGCCAAGAAGCTGGCCGCCTGGGGCGACGCCGGTGAGAAGATCATCAACTCCAACATCACTGGTGACATCGCCAAGGAGAAGTTCCTGGCCGGCGAATCCCCCTACTTCCTGACGGGGCCATGGAACGTTCCGGACGTCCAGAAGAAGGGCATCAAGTTCGCCGTGGATGAGCTCCCCACCGCCGGTGGCGAGCCTGCGCAGCCGTTCATTGGCGTCAACGGCTTCTTCATCAGCGCCAAGAGCGCCAACGCCCTCGCCACCAATGAGTTCGTCACCAACTACCTCACCTCCGAGTCCGCCCAGGACTCCATGTATGCGGCAGGTGGCCGTCCGCCCGCCCTGAAGGCCTCCTTCGAAAAGGCCGCGAGCGATCCCGTGGTGGAGGCCTTCGGCAAGATCGGCGCCACCGGCGTCCCCATGCCGGCCATCCCGGAAATGAGCGCGGTCTGGGCAGATTGGGGAGCCACGGAACTGGCCATCATCAAGGGCCAGGGCGACCCCGCCGAGGCCTGGACCAAAATGGCCGCCAGCATCAAGTCCAAGATCGGCGGCTAGTCCCGCACCGGTGATTCCACCGGTCTGCCCTGGGCCGGGCGGCAACCCTCCGCCCGGCCCGTGCCTGCTGCCAACCGCTTGACCCAAGGATCCACAATGCCAAAGCCAGATCTCCAAGAACTGCCGTCCACCGCAGCCAGCCCGGCGCCCACGCCCCGCGATACCACCCGCCGGGCACCCGGCAAGCGCCATCCGGATTCCCTCAAGGGCACTCTTCTTAAAGTTGTGCTGCTGGGACTGGTGGACGCCTTCGCTGTGTACGTCCTGATGATGCTGTTCCTTAGCCAATCCTGGGCTGCACTGGCAGTTTCTGCTGTGGTGGTCCTGGCGATCAACTGGATCTACCTCCGCAAGGGTGGGCTACCCGCCAAGTACCTCGCCCCCGGCGTGCTCTTCCTGCTGGTTTTCCAGGTTCTGGTGGTGGTCTTCAGCGGCTACATCGCGTTCACTAACTACGGCGACGGGCACAACAGCACCAAGGAAGACGCCATTTCGGCCATACAGTTGACCGCCCAGAAGCGTGTCCCGGATTCGCTTGCCTACAAGGCCTCAGTCCTCACCAAGGGCAACGATTTTTATCTGCTGTTCACGGATCCGTCCGGGAAGGCGCAGATAGGCAGCACGGAACAGCCACTCAGCGAGGCAACGGCCGCCGGCAAGGATTCCACGGGCAAGGCCACCTCCCTCCCGGGCTACCAGACCTTGAAGTTCCAGGAGATCGTGGCCAACCAACAGGAGATCCTGAAGATTACAGTCCCGGTTTCAGGCGATCCTGCGGATGGAACGCTGCGCACGGCGGACGGCAGCACCGCCTACCAGTTCAAACCCGCGCTCGACTACGACGCCGCAACGGACACGTTCAAGGACACAGAGACAGGGACGGAGTATCGGGACAACGGCAAGGGTGCCTTTGCCGACGCCAACGGCGAGACCTTGGCAACGGGCTGGAAGATCGATGTGGGCATGGACAACTTCACCCGTGCCTTCACGGATCCAAGCCTCCGCGGACCACTCCTGGGCGTGATCATCTGGACTTTCACGTTCTCCATCGCATCGGTGGCACTGACCTTCGTCATGGGGCTCTTCCTTGCCATCACGTTCAACCGTGAAGACCTGCGCGGCAAGAAGGCGTACCGGATCCTCATGATCCTGCCCTATGCTTTCCCGGCCTTCCTGTCCGGCCTGGTGTGGTCCGGCATCCTGAACCCCGAGTTCGGCTGGCTCAACCAGACCCTGTTGGGCGGCGCGAATATCGGGTGGCTCACGGACCCTGTCCTGGCAAAGATCAGCGTGCTGGTGGTCAACGTGTGGCTCGGCTTCCCGTACATGTTTCTGGTCTGCACCGGTGCGCTGCAGTCCTTGCCCTCGGAAATTGACGAGGCCGCACGCATGGATGGGGCCTCGGCCTGGCGTGTGTTCCGCTCCATCAAGCTGCCTCTCCTGTTGGTGTCCGTAGCACCACTGCTGATCTCCTCCTTCGCCTTCAACTTCAACAATTTCAACGTCATCTATATGCTCACCGGTGGCGGGCCACGCTTCGCCGATACCGACCGCGATATCGGATCCACGGACATCCTGATCACGCTGGTCTACAAGGTGGCGTTCGGCCAGGGAACGGGCCGCGACTACGGCCTCGCCAGCGCGCTCGCGATCATCATCTTCATCATCGTGGCCACCATTTCGGCCATCAGTTTCAAGCAGACCAAAGCACTCGAGGACGTGAACTGATGAGCGTACGCACACTCACCCGCGGCAAGGAAACAGCGTCCGACGGCGTCCACCCGCCGCTCGCGCCCAAGCGCCGGCCGTTCGGGGTCTGGTTCAGAGACAAAGGCTGGCGGCATGTGGTGGGCATCCTCACCACGATCTTCGCCGTCTTCCCGCTCCTGTACGTGTTGTCCGCGGCCCTGGACTCCAACGGCACCCTGGTGGGTTCCAACGGACTCTTCTCCCGGTTCGATGCCGGCAACTTCGTGGCCCTCTTCAGCGATCCAAGCCGCCCCTTCGGCCGTTGGTTCGTGAACACCCTGGTAGTGGGCCTGGTGACATCGGCCGCCACCGTGTTCCTCGGCGCCATGGCAGCGTACGCCTTCTCCCGCATGCGCTTCAAAGGCCGCCGCATGGGACTCCTGACCCTGCTCCTGCTGCAAATGTTTCCGCAACTGTTGGCCGTGGTGGCGATCTTCCTGCTCCTCAGCGGCATTTCGCAGGTCATCCCGGCCTTGGGACTCGGCAGTCAGCTTGGCCTGATCATGGTGTACCTCGGCGGCGCCCTGGGCGTGAACACGTACCTCATGTACGGGTTCTTCAACACTGTCCCGCAGTCCTTGGACGAGGCCGCCAAGATTGATGGGGCCAGTCACGTGCAGATCTTCTTCGGCATCATCCTCCGCCTGGTCACTCCGATCCTGGCCGTAGTGGGGCTGCTGGCGTTCATCGGGATCTCCAGCGAGTTCGTTATTGCCAGCGTGGTGTTGACCGATCCGGACAGCCAGACACTCGCCGTGGGGCTGTACTCCTATGTGGCCCAGCAGCGCTCCGAAAACTGGGGTGTCTTCGCTGCAGGTGCCGTGATCGCCGCCATCCCGGTCATGGCCCTGTTCCTCTTCCTGCAGAAATACATCGTCAGCGGGCTCACCGCTGGCTCCGTGAAAGGCTGACCATGCCCATCGCCCTTCCACACCACGACGGCTCCGGTCTCTTCGTCACCACAACTGCACCCGGGGACGTATCCCTTGGCGATACCGTCCGGCTCCGGGTGCGGGTCCCGCAGGGGTGGGGTCCGGCGTCGAAGGTGTGGGTCCGGTCCGTCCAGGACGGCGAGCCGCGCTACGACGCCGCCCTTCGGCTGGGCACGGCCGATGGCTGGGACTGGTGGGAAGCGGCGATGCTGGTGGCCAACCCTGTGGCCAGGTACCGCTTCCTGCTGGAAGTCTCCCCAACGCACGACGACGGCGCTGCCGCCAGCGTTGCGACTGGCAGTACAGCGGAGCGGAGCTACTGGAACCTCAACGCCCAAGGCCTGTTCCGACGCGACGTGTCCGACGCCGCGGACTTCAGGCTGACGTCCTTTGCCCCGGCTCCGGAATGGCTCCGCAAGGGCACCATGTACCAAGTGTTTCCGGACAGGTTCGCCCGCTCTGAACAGGCTGATGGGCACCCTGTCCCTGAATGGGCCACCGCTTGTTCCTGGGAAACTCCCGTGGTGGGGACGGGCGGGCAGGCATCCACGCAGTTCTACGGGGGAGACCTGCCAGGGATCACCGGCAAACTGGATCATCTGCAGGAACTGGGCGTTGACATCCTCTACCTGACGCCGTTTTTCCCCGCCCGCTCCAACCACCGGTACGATGCGTCCACGTTCGATTCCGTGGACCCGCTCCTGGGTGGAGACCAAGCGTTGGTGGACCTGGTGGAAGCCGCGCACGCCCGCGGGATCAGGGTGATGGGAGACCTCACCGCCAACCACTCCGGCGCCGCGCATGAATGGTTCATCAAGGCGCTCGCCGATCCCGGCTCCGAGGAAGCGGGTTACTACTACTTCAGCGCTGACCATTCGAGCTACGAGTCCTGGTGGGGTGTGGCGTCGCTGCCCAAGTTCAACTGGTCCTCTGATGCGCTCCGCCGGCGCTTCGTGACCGACGATGATTCCGTGGTGGCCCGCTGGCTCAAGCCTCCCTTCAGCCTGGACGGTTGGAGGATCGACGTCGGCAACATGACCGGGCGGCTGGGAGCGGTGGACCTCAATCACGAGGTAGCGCGGCTCATCGCGGACCGCGTGCGTGAGATCAACCCGAACGCGGCCCTGCTGGCCGAATCCACATCCGACGCCGCCGCGGACGTCACAGGAGAGCACTGGCAGGGTGCCATGACGTACTCCAACCTCACCAGACCGCTGTGGTCCTGGCTGGCCAAGGATGCTCCCAACGTGAACTTCTTCGGTTCGCCGCAGTCCGGGCCCCACAAGATCGACGCCGAGGACTTCCTGGCGACGCACCAGGATCTGGCTGCGGGATTTAGCTGGGGCGTGCGACAAAACAACATGAACGCCCTTAACACGCACGACACCGCACGTGCGGCCACGGTGATGGTCGACGGCGGGCCGGACGTGGGAGCCTTCCTCACCTACTGCCTGCCGGGTGTGCCCGTGATGTTCGCCGGGGATGAGTTCGGACTGGAAGGGTTCAACGGCGAGGATTCCAGGACTCCCATGCCGTGGGGTGACCTTCATCGTGTTCGCAGGGACCTTCGTTCCGTCCATGCGGCCCTGGGAAGGTTACGGAAGGAACTGCCGGCCCTGACCGACGGAGGGGTTCGCTGGCTCCATGCCGAGGGCAACGCCTTGGCCTTCGTCCGGGAGACGGCACAGTCCTCAGTGCTGGTGTTCGTCGCGAGAGACAACGCCGACGTCGTCCTGAACAGCCCCGTTCTCACCGAAGCGCAACTCACATCGCTCCTCGCAAAGCCACTGCACCAGTGCGGAACGGTGACGTCGGCACCCGCCGGGGCGTCCGGCGTCGAGCGTGTCCGCCTCCGGGCCGAGGGCATCTCCGCAGCGATGTGGGCGCTGCCCGGGACGGCGGTTCCTGTGAGGTAGCAGGCCCTGTTTGCAGTGCTGCGCCTGCGGTGCTGGCTAGACTGTGACCACAGAAAACACTGCGAAGACTGCCGGTTTGGCGTGTCCGCGGTGCTCATGTGGAGGAAATGCCTTGTCGGACGAAACGGCCATGGCCGGTACATCAGAGGAACGCATCAAGGACCGCACGCTCGGCCACGCGGAAGCAACCCGGCAATCAGCCGGGCAGGGAGCCTTCCTGCAAGAGCTGGCACACGGACTTGGTGCCAGCCAACTCGCAGAGGACGAAGAAACCCTCACTGTCTACTCCGCGGACCAAGGGCCGCTGTTGGAGAGGCACCTGCCCCTGGCTGTGGTGTGGGCCGAGTCCGTGGAGGACGTGCAACACATCGTCCGCACCTGCTCCGCGCATCAGGTGCCGATCGTCGCCCGCGGTGCCGGCACCGGCGTCTCCGGGGGAGCGCACGCCACCCATGGCTGCATCGTCCTGAGCCTTGAACGGATGAACCGCATCCTGGACCTCAACCCCGACGACGAGACCGCCGTCGTCGAACCCGGCGTCATCAACGCCCACCTGAATACGGCGGCCGCTGAGCACGGACTCATGTACGCGCCGGACCCCGCCAGCTACAAAATGTCCACCATCGGCGGCAATGTGGCCACCAATGCCGGGGGACTGCGGTGCGCCAAGTACGGGGTGACCCGCGATTCCGTGTTGGCCCTGGACGTGGTCATGGCAGACGGTTCGTTGATGCACACCGGCCACCAGACATTCAAAGGCGTGGCGGGCTACGACCTCACGGCCCTGCTGGTGGGTTCGGAAGGAACACTGGGCATCGTGGTGGGCGTGACCGTCCGGCTGAAATACCTTCCGCGCGAAGTGCACACCATTGCGGCGTTCTACCGGGACTTCAGCAGCGCGGCCGCAGGTGTATTGGCCGTAGGTAAGGCCCGGGTGCAGCCCGCCATCATGGAACTCCTGGACAACGGCACCTTGGTGCAGCTGGACGAACTCCACGGCGGCGACCTGCAAAAGCGCGGCAAGTCCCTGCTCCTCATCCAGACCGACGGCTTCGGCGCTGCTGCGGAAGCCGACGTCGTCCGGCAAGTACTTGCCGAGGGCGGTGCCACCGTGACCACCGAAGCCAGCGCGGAAGCCGAAATGCTGGTGGAGCTGCGCCGCAACAGCCGCGGCGTCGAAGTGGACGACGAGTTCAGGGTGGGCGAGGACATAGCGGTCCCGCGCTCGCGGCTGGTGGACTTCGTCGCCGCGCTTGAAGCCATGGCCGAACGCTACAACGTCCGGCTCAAGGTGGTGGCCCACGCCGGCGACGGCAACCTGCACCCAACATTCTGGATGGACCGCGTGGACCCAGCCACGGACGCCGATGCACTGCAACGCCTCAACGCCGCCCTGGATGAGTCCATCCGGGTAGGCCTGGAGATGGGGGGAACCATCACGGGTGAACACGGCGTGGGGCAATACAAGCTGCGGTGGCTCGGCCTTGAGCAGCCCGAGCCGGTGCGGGAGCTGCAGCGGCGGATCAAGGAGCTGTTCGACCCGCAGGGAATTCTGAACCCGGGGAAGGCTATCTGATCTGGAGCCCGCCCGCAGGGCCGAAACGCTGGGTAGCCCGCAGGCCGAAACGCTGGGTAGCCCGCAGGTCCGAAACGCTCGGCGCGCTCGGTCGTTCCTCCCTTGGACGCGCGCTGCCGCGTTCCGGTCCTGCGGGGCCGTAGCGCGTCCTCGGTACATTCCTTGGTATTCCAAACTCATTGAAGACTGTCGAAGCGTCACATCAAGTCTGCTTGTTTATCCGCATTTACTTTCCGTCATTCTCCTCATAGTCTTGCTTGGTATACCAAAGTTGCTATGAGGGGAATGACGTGCTGGAGAAGCGGCAGGCTGGAGCGGTACTGGGTCCTAGGCTGAGGACGGGGCTGGTGTTGCTCGCGCTTGTGATGGTTTCCGTCAATCTTCGGCCGGCTATTACTACGGTCGCTGGCGTGATGGGCCAGGTGCCGGGTGTGTTTGGTGTGGATCCCACGCTGCTTCCGCTCCTGGGTACTTTGCCCGTGCTGGCGTTTGGCGTATCGGGGCCGATGGGGCCGTGGCTGGCCAGGCGATTCGGGACCGGGCGGGCTGTTGCGGTAGCGCTGCTGGTGCTCGCAGCAGCTTTGGTGGTCCGGGCGACGGTGCCGGCACTCCTGTTGCCCGGAACGTTCCTTGCCGGCAGCGCGATCATGACCGCCAGCGTGCTGGTGCCCCAGATCGTGAAAGCAAACCGCGGCACCGGGTGGTGGACGGGCCTGTGCACCATGGGATTTGGGCTCGGGGCCGCGCTCGGGGCGGGCCTGGTCCAGCCTCTGGAGCAGGCATTCGGCGGCAACCTCCCCTCAGCGCTTGCCGTGTGGGCGGTCCCAGCCTTGATGGGTGCGTTCCTGATTCACCGCTCGGGAGGACGTCCGACGACGGCACCCACCACGGCGGGCACCATCACCCCAGGCACCATCACCCCAGGCTCCACCACCGCGGGCTCCGCCACCGCAGAGGAAGTCACGCCGCTCCGGAAGCAACGCACCGCGTGGGCCGTCACTGCCTTCTTTGGCCTGCAGGCCATGCTGTACTTCGCCATCACGTCCTGGTTGGCCGTGTACTTGGTATCCCGGGGGCTTTCGCCTGCCGACTCCGCCGCCTTGCTGGCCTGGTTCAGCCTTGCGGGCCTTCCGGCCAGTTTGCTGGCGCCCGTGTTGGCCAGCCGTCCAGCCATTCTTCGGATCCTGGCGCCCGGCCTTGGAATGACGGTGGCGCTCGCGCTGCTGGGCGTCCTGGCGGCACCGGCTGAGCTGCAGTTCACCGCCGTCGGGATTCTTGGAGTGGTGCAGAGTGCCGGGTTCGGACTGGCCATGGCATTGGTGGTCATCCGGTCCGCTGGACCCCAATCTGCCGGAAGGCTCTCTGCCATGAGCCAGGGATTGGGATTCGCTCTGGCCTCCCTGGGCCCGCTGCTCGCAGGGATGTTGCACGCGATGACCGGTGGCTGGGAAGTGACGTTCTGGGTGCTCGCCGCCGAAGCCGTGGTGCTGGCTGGTGCGGGATTCCTTGCCATCCGGGGACCACTGGTCAGCGTGGAATCAGCCGAAATTTCCCAGCAGGACGCGGTGAAACCTTCACCTGTTCGCTGACCCGCCCCGTTTAAGGCCGGGAGAAAAGGGCACCGGCGGGTTTGACTTCCTCAGCCGTCGGCAGGCCTGTTGGGGCGCAACTCTCCGGCGTATCCTCGGCGATATGACCAACTCACCAACGGGGACCAATCAGCCTGGCACCCCCGCCACGGAAATCCTTGAAACCAATCAGTGCTGGGAGCTCCTCCGGAGTGTCTCAGTGGGCAGGCTTGCCGTCGTTGTGGATGACCACCCGGACATCTTCCCCGTGAATTACAAGGTTGACCACGGAACCATGGTGTTCCGGACGGGTGAGGGGACCAAACTCCACGCGGCGCTGGGCGATGCGCCCGTGGCGATCGAGGCTGATGGCGTCAACGCAGAAACAGGCGTGGCGTGGAGCGTAGTGGTCAAGGGCCAGGCGTCCGCTGTGAAGCTGACCCAGGACGTGCTGGACACCATTGGCCTTCTGCTGTTCCCCTGGGAGGCCGGGCAGAAGGACCAGTTCATCCGGATCACTCCCACCAAGGTGACGGGCCGCCGGTTCACGGTCACTCCCGCTGTGACGTGGTGGACGCCGCTGGATGACGCGCCCACGGCCCGGGGCGAGTAGCACCTAACGCGAAAACCCGCCCCTGTTCGGGATTCCTCACCCTGTAAGGCGAGGACCACAAACAAGAGCGGGTTTTATGTGGGCGCTAGACGAGTTTCAGCTGATCAGCCACAACCCGGCCGGCGTGGATCACGGTGCGGTCCTTGCCGCGGTCCATCACCGTGGACGCCACTGTTTCGCCGTCCACCAGGAGCAGCTCAGCAGGATCGCCAACCTCGACGCCGGGACGGTGGGCGGTGTCCTTGAGTCTGGTTGCGCCGGGGTCAAGGATGCTGGCGCCACCGATCGTGGCGATGGCCAGGCTGTGCTCGATCAGCTCGTCCTTGCGGAAGCCATGGGTGAAGGCGAGCTGCCAGGTCCGGTCCAGCATGTCCGTGTTGCCATAAGGCGACCAGTAGTCGCGCTGGCCGTCCTCGCCGAGCCCCAAGCGAACCCCGGCTTCGGTGAGCAGCGGGATGGGCAGCTGACCCGCAGCAGAGGGAGCAACCGACGCCAGGGAGACATCGAGCTCCGCGAAGGCGTCGATGAGCCTGCGCGTGGTGGCCTCGTTGACGCTGCCCAGTTGGTACGCATGGGACATGGTGACTTCGCCCTGCATGCCCAGCGCACGGGTGCGCTCCAGCACCAGGTCGGTACTGAAGACCCCCAATTCGCCGGGTTCGTGGAGGTGGATATCGATGGGAACCTGGTACTTTTCGGCCAGGCCGAACACAATGTCCAGATGCTTCGCCGGGTCCCGGTCCAGCGTGCAAGGATCGATCCCGCCCATCACGTTGGCACCGGCTTTCAGTGCCTCTTCCATGAGCTCCACCGTGCCCTCCTCCAGCAACAGTCCGGCCTGAGGGAAGGCGATGATGTCCACGGACGCCTGGCCGGAGAACTTCTCCTTGGCAGCAGCAACGGCGTCGAAACGCTCCAGCTTGCAGTCCACGTCCACCTGGGCGTAGGAGCGAACGCGGGTGGTGCCCCGCGCGATCATCCGTCCCAGGGTGTCGTTCACGCGATCCTGCAGGGGAACTTCGGCGTTGCGCCAGTTCTGCCGGTCGTTCATCATCATGGTCCACACGCCGGGACCGCCGGTGTGCTCGCGGAAGGGCAAACCGATCCTGGTGGAATCCAAATGCACATGGACGTCGGAGAACGATGGCAGCAGCAAGCGTCCGCGGCCTTCTACTACGGTCACGTTGGCCGGAACCGCCCGGGCGGGGTCATGAGCCTCGACGCTGGTGATCTTGCCACCGGTTTCGCCCGCAGAGACGGTGACGTCGCTGAGCGCTTGCCCCCAGGGGCGGACGGCGCGGATCAGGGTGTTCAATGTTTGCTCCTTTGATAGTGAATCCATTGCCTGCCTCTATTGCACGCCGGCCAGGACGGTCGCCGCCATACCCGTATGGTGGCAGGCAGGCGCGGCGGGCGTGGCCGGCGTCGGAATCTGGTCCATGCAGCGTTGCCGCTGTTCCTCCGGGAGCGTGCCGATCAGTGGGCAACGGGTCCGGAAGACGCAGCCGCTGGGAGGATTGGCTGGAGACGGCAGATCGCCTCGAAGCCGGATCTTTACCTGCTCACGGGCGGCCCGGGGATCCGGCAGTGGCACCGCCGAGAGCAATGCCTTGGTGTAAGGGTGCAAAGGGTTCTGGAAGAGCTCGTCGCGCGGGCCCTGTTCCACGATCTTGCCCAGATACATCACAGCAACCTCGTGGGAAATGTGCCGGACCACAGAAAGATCGTGGGCAATAAAGATGTAGGAAACGCCAGTGTCCCGCTGGATCTGCTGCAGGAGGTTCACTACCTGTGCCTGCACGGAAACATCCAACGCTGAGACCGGCTCGTCGCACACGATCACCGAGGGGTTCAGGGAAATCGCCCGGGCAATGCCCACACGCTGCCGCTGCCCGCCGGAGAACTCATGCGGGAAGCGGTTGTAGTGTTCCGGCTTCAGCCCCACCTGGTCCAGGAGTTCCTTGACCCTGTTCTTGAGCCCGCCCGGGGGATTGATTTTCTGAGCCACCATGGGAGCGGCGATGGCGGTACCCACCGTCTGGCGTGGGTTCAGAGAGGCGAACGGGTCCTGGAAGATCATCTGGACCTTGCGCCGGAAGTTGTACAGCTCCCGGCCACGCAGCTGGCTGATGTCGACGCCGTCGATCATGATCCGTCCACCGGTCGGGTCCATGAGCCGTGCCACCATGCGTCCCGTGGTGGACTTACCGCATCCGGACTCACCCACCAGCCCCAGCGTCTGGCCTCGAGCAAGACTGAACGACACGCCGTCGACCGCTTTGACGGAGCCCTTGGCGGAGCCCGGCAGCAGCCCGCCCTTCAGCGGGAAGTGTTTCTGCAGGCTCTCCACCTGCAGGATTGGCTGATGTTCCATGGCGGGTCCTAACGCGAATTCCGGATGGTGATGATCTGCGGGCCGCTCAAGTGGCAGCGCTTGCCGTGCCCGTCTTCGACCCGCAGCTCGGGTCGCTGGCTGGCGCAGACGCCGTCGCCGGCGAGTTCGGCATATTGGCACCTCGCGCTGAAGATGCAGCCCTTGGGCAGGTCAAGGAGCGACGGCGGCTGGCCGGGTATGGGGTTCAGCCGGCTTGCCGCGCTGTTGAGCGTGGGCATCGAGTTGAGCAGGCCCAAAGTGTAGGGGTGTTGGGTGTCGTAGAAGATATCGTCCACCGGCCCGGACTCGACGCACTGGCCTCCGTACATGACCAGCACGTTGTCGCAGACCTCAGCCACCACACCGAGATCGTGCGTGATGAGGATGAGCGCCGAGTTGGTTTCCTCCTGAAGCTCCGACATCAGATCCAGGATCTGGGCCTGGACCGTCACATCCAGTGCAGTGGTTGGTTCATCGGCAATCAGCAGTTCAGGCTCGCAAATCAGTGCCATGGCGATCATGGCACGCTGGCGCATGCCGCCGGAGAAGTGGTGGGGGTACTCGTCGTAGCGCTGTTCCGGGCTGGGGATGCCCACCCTACCCAGCATGTCGACGGCGGCAGCCCGGGCCTGCTTCTTGCTCGCCTTGTTGTGGACCAGGTATGCCTCGGCGATCTGGTGGCCCACGGTATAGAAGGGGTGCAGGGCAGAAAGGGGATCCTGGAAGATCATGCCGATGTTGCGGCCACGAAGCTGGCGCATGGCGGACTCGGGGAGCGTGACCAGGTCCTTGCCTTGGAACATCGCCTCCCCGGTGACCTGCGCGGACGTGCCCTTGAGCAGGCCCATGAGCGCTTGGCTGGTGACGGATTTACCTGAGCCGGATTCGCCCACGATGCCCAGGGTCTGCCCGCGTTCCAGGGCGAAGTCCATGCCGTTTACTGCGGAGACAACGCCGTCATCCGTAGGGAACTTCACGGTGAGGTCGCGGACTTCAAGGAACGGTGCGGTGGCCGTGGCGCCTGCCGTACCGCCGGCCGGGGCGCTCGCCTTCTTGGCGGTGATATTCAACTGGGTCATTGGAGCCTCACTCGGGGGTCGATGGCGGCGTAGGCGAGGTCCACAGCAACGTTGGCAACGATGACGAAGAACGCGGCCAGCATGGTGATGGCCATGGTCACTGGAAGATCGCCGGAAATAGCGGCGTGAACTGCCGTGAAGCCCAGGCCAGGGACGGAGAAGATCTGCTCGGTGAGGACTGCGCCACCGAGCAACAGGCCAATGTCCATGCCCAGCATGGTGACCACGGGAGTGATGCCTGCACGCACGCCGTGCTTGAAAGTGACAGTTCGGGGCGCAAGACCTTTGGCGCGGGCGGTCCGGATGAAGTCTTCACCGAACGTCTCGATCATATTGGTACGGGTCACCCGGATATAGGACGCGCTGAACAGGACAGCCAAGGCGATCCAGGGAAGCAGATAGTTGGCCACCCAAGCCCCGGGTCCTTGCGGGCCAAAGGGGCTGTTGATCTCGTTGGTGGTGAACGGCAGCAGGTGCAGCTGGTTGACGAACAGGAGCAGCAGGAACAGGCCGGTAACGGGGATGGGCAGTGAAACGCCAACGGAGGCGGCGCCCACAATGAACTTGTCCACCGGGGAACCCTTGCGGAGCGCGGCAAGCAGACCAAGCCCGACGCCGGTGATGGTCCACAGGATGAGGGCGCCGATGGCCATGGAGAAGGTGTAGGGGAGTGAGCGGCCGATGATGTCCGCTACGTTCTCATTGGTTTGGAAGGACTTCCCCAGGCACGGCCATTCGCACAGCGTCTGCGCACCCGGGGCGCCGATCATCCGCGACGAGAAAAGGCCCCGGATGTAGTCGAAGTACTGGACAAAGAACGGCTGGTCCATGCCCAGGGCCACGCGGGCTTCCGCTACGCGTTCGGGGGTGCATTCCTGTCCGCAGGCAGCAGCTGCGGGATCGGACGGGCCAAGCTGGAAGAGGGTGAAGGTGATGAAACTGACCGCGGCGAGAAGCAGTACCAGCGATCCGGTCCGGCGAAGAATGAAAGTCATCATGGTGGTGGTTGCGGGCCGCCCGCTGGTTGCAGGCGGCCCGCTTCTCCTTCTGGACTATGCTCGATTGTTTTCGGGGCGCGGTTATTGCTCGACGCCGACGATCGAGAGGTCGATGCCGCCGAAGAAGTAGCCCACCTGGGCATTGCGGACGTTGGAACCCACCACGCTGTTGGTGTGGCTGCGGATAAGCGGAACGATCGGGTAGGTCTTCAACGCTGAGCCGAACGCCTCGGACCACTTCTTGCCCAGTTCCTCTGAAGTTCCGTCCGTGTTGCGCAGATCGAACATGGCCTTGGACACTACGGGGTCGAAGTACCGGGAGGTGTTGGAGAAGCCGTAGCTGGTGCCCTCATTGTTCGGTCCCAGCAGGGGATCAGCGGAGGTACGGACTGATGCCGGATCGGCACCGCCGCACCAGCCGGAGCGGCCCATGTCCGGGAGTTGTTCGCTGGCCAGGACCGAGTAGTAGTTTGGTGCCGGGATCGGCACGAGTTCCACGTCGATTCCCAGGGCCTTGAGGTTCTGCTGGACAACGGTGCCGGTGTTCTTGAAGGCGTCGCGATTGTTGGCGTAGCCGTACGTCAGGGTCTTGGGGAAGTCCTTGCCCTCAAGGAGTTTTTTGGCTTCCTCCAGCTTGGGCTTGCCGGCGGGGTCCAGCTCCAGTTCGGTTTCCACGTAACCGCGCATCTTGGCATTGAGCGGGCTCTGGGTGATCTCACCGAAGCGTCGTCCACCGTACTGAACCAGGATGGACTGGCGGTCCAGAGCCAATGCGATGGCCTTGCGGACATCCGGATCCGTGATCTTCTGGGTGTTCAGGCTCAGGACGTCATTGCAGCCCAGGAGTCCGGACGCCACCCGGTCCTTTACCTTGGCATCGGCCAGTTTGGCGGAGTCCGAGGTCTGCAGGGCGCCATTGGAATCGAGCGTGATGGCGTTGGGGTCCGAGTCGGCGAGCAACTGCTGGCTGATGGTGGCCTGGGAGGTGGACAGCGAGAAGCTGAACGTGTCCGGCAGCGCGGAGCGGTTGGGGTCCGTGGCGGGATCCCAGTGCGGATTCCGGACCAGCTTCAGGGATTTGCCGCGGTTGTAGGACTCCACCATGTAGGGGCCCGAGGATACGGGGTGGTTGGTGTAGTCCAGCTTGGTGTCCTTGGCCTTCGGGACCGGTGCCGTGTTGGAACGGGATGCCAGGGCCGGGAATTCCGCAAAAGGCTTCTTCAGGTGGAAGACCACGGTGCGCTCATCGGGTGTTTCAACTGCCTTGAGTACAGCGGAAGGATCCTTATACGGCCCCTTGTACCCACCGGCGTCGAGCGCTGCGTTCAGCTCCTGCGGAGCCTGGGTGAAGACATCCTGCGCGAAGGTTCGCTCTACGCCGTACTTGATGTCGGCCGAGGTGATGGGTGTACCGTCCTCAAACTTCACGCCTTCCTTGAGGGTGAAGGTCCAGCTGAGGCCGTCGTCGGACACCTTGCCGGTGTCGGTGGCGAGGTCCGGGACCACTGTTGGCGGTTGGCCGGCTGTTTCCTTGGCCATGGTCAGCGTGCGGTAGTACAGCTGGCCGACGTTGGCCGTCTGGACGTAATTGCTGTTGCCGGGATCCAGAGTCTGGAAGTCGGAAGACATCAGGACGTTGATGTTTCCGCCCTTGCCGTTGAAGCCGGACTTGACCACGTTGGGGGCCAGTTCCGTGACCGATTCGGCGGGCTTGGAACTGCTGGGCTGGTTCTGGCCGGCGCCGCAGCCGGTGGCGGCCATGGCAATCAGCACGGAAAGAGCCAGGGCTCTTGCAGGGGTTTTCATGATGCTCCTTGAGAGGGGTGGAAGGCGATGCGGGGATGAATGGAGAACTTAGTGACGGGATGCTTTGGGATCCAAGGCGTCCCGGACGGCGTCGCCCAGCAGGTTGAAGGCCAGGACGGTGACGATCAGCATGATGCCCGGAACGGCCAGGAACCACGGATCGCTGAGGTACCAGTTGCCGGACTGGGCGGCGTTCAGCATCTGGCCCCACGACGGTGTGGGGTCCTTGACTCCGACGCCCAGGAAGGACAAAGCAGCTTCGGCGGAGATGTTGGTGGGGATCAACATGGTGGCGTACACCAGGACGACTCCCATGACGTTGGGGATGATCTGGCGGAACAGGACACTGAGGTGCGAGGCACCGAAGGACCGGGCGGCTTCCACGAACTCGCGCTCGCGGAGGCTCAGCACCTGGCCCCGCACAATGCGGGCGAGGTAGGCCCAGCCAAAGAAGCCCAGGATGATTACCAGCGAGGCCATGGGCAGGAAGCTCCCCTCGCCCAGCGGGGTATCACGGAGCCGCGACTGCAGGATGGGCGTCAGGGATAGCACCAGCAGGAGATGCGGAAACGCGAGGAAGAGGTCCATGATGCGGCTGATGATGGCGTCGGTCTTGCCGCCAAAGTAGCCGGCGGCGGCGCCCAGCACTGTTCCCAGGACCACAGAAACGGCTGTGGACAGCAAAGCGATGGTGAGGGACACCTGTCCGCCGTAGGCCAGCCGGGCGAAGAGATCGCGGCCCAGGCCAGGCTCCACCCCCAACCAGTGCTGGGCTGACGGATACATGTAGCCGGGGAGCGGCAGCCCGGGTGTTTGGAAGTCATCCAGCACGTCCGGGCTGGTGTTGGACGTGAAGGGATCGTTGCCCGACATGGCGCTTAGTACCGGCGCAAGGATGGCAAACAACATGATGGCCACCACCACGCACAAGCTGAGGAGCGCGATCTTGCTGCGGCGGATCCTCATCCATGCTGTGGCGAGCAGTGAGCGGGCCTCGGCAGGTGCCGCTGCTGCGCCCTCCGGCGACGCTGCCGGTGGGAGCGGCGGGCTGCCGGTATTCGGTTCGATGGACTGTAACTGGGTCAACGGTTCTGCTCGTTTCATGATCAGGAGCTGGCTCCGGAGTTCTTGTATACCAAAATAGACTAGAGCAGGATTGATGCGATGTAAATCACAAATAATGTACTGTTTGGAATACCAGAGAGTAATACGAGCTGTCCCTCGCGGACAGGAAACAGGAGTCGCCGTGCCTACCAAGGTCACCGCCCGCTACGTGCTGGGGCATCAGAACGGCCGCCACGTTCTGCTCGAAAATGCGTGCGTGGTCTACAGCGGCCACACCATCGACTACGTAGGACACGAGTACACCGGGCCGGTGGACGAGGAAGTCCACGTAGGCGAAGCCCTGCTGATGCCCGGCCTGATCGACCTCGACGCGCTCACCGACATTGACCACCTCATCCTGGATAGCTGGGCCGGCCCGGAGCAGGCCAAGGGGCACCAATGGTCAGAGGACTACTTCCTGAATCGCCGGGCCGACGTCTTCAGTGCCGGGGAGCGCCAGCAGATCCGCGAGTACGCCCTGATCCAACTCATCTTGCACGGCATCACCACCTACATGCCCATCGCCTCGGAAGTGCATTCCGAGTGGGCCGAGCCTTTCGAGGAATTGGTGGGCATGGCCGATACCAGCCGGCGCTTGGGCCTGCGTGGCTACCTTGGGCCGGCCTACCGTTCCGGTGTGAACGTCGTGTTGGAGAACGGCGAACGTTCAGTGATGTTCGACGACGGCAGGGGCCGTGAGGGACTCGCTGATGCCTTGCGCTTCATTGACCACGCGACGGAGCTGAATGATCCGCTGGTGAACGGTGTTCTGCTCCCGTGCCGGATCGAGACGTTGGACATCGAGCTGCTCAAGGCAACAGCAGCGGCCTCCAGCGACCGGGATGTGCTGGTCCGCCTGCACTCCCTCCAAGGCCTCGTGGAACGCGAGCTCATCCTGGGCCGGCATGGAGTCACGCCCCTGGAACTCCTTGACCAGGTGGGTCTGCTCAACGAGCGCCTCCTGATCCCGCACGCCACTTATACGGACAGGAACCCTGCGGTGTATGGCGAAGACCGCGGTGACCTGGCCATGCTGGCGGACAGCGGTGCCAGCATCATTCACTGCCCCCTGACGTCCATGCGGTACGGCAGCACACTGGACTCGTTCGGCGCCTACAAGGAAGCAGGAATCAACATTTCGCTGGGAACCGACTCGTTCCCGCCGGACCTCATCCGGGGTATCGATGCCGGCGTGCAGCTCGCCAAGATCCTCGCCGGCACCAACGACGCCGGTGACGTCGCCGGATACGTCGACGCCGCTACCTTGGGCGGTGCTCATGCTTTGAGGCGCCCGGACCTTGGCCGGCTTCAGCCAGGCGCCCAGGCTGACATGGTGGCGTTCTCCCTTGGCGACTTCCGTGACGGCGTCCACGATGACCCGTTGAGGACCCTTCTCCTGAACGGAACAGCCCGCCAGGCCGTGCTGTCCGTGGTGGCAGGCCGGACCATCATGGCCGACGGCGAAATCGACGGAGTGGACCTGGAACTCTGGCGGTCCAGGGGCCAGGAACTCTTCCACAAGATGCGCGGAGCCTACAGCGCCCGTGACATCAGGAACCGCCCTGCGGATGAGCTGTTTCCTCCCGTGTATGCTCGGTTGGAACGCTGACCGGCGCCGTCCGGCACAGGGAGCGGACGCTGGCATGAAGGGAAGTTTGACAGTGGCTGAGGCGATGCCGGACACGGGAAATGGCCGCGATGAAGAGGCCCGCGCGGAGAATGTCTACCAACTGGTGCTGGAAGGCATCGTCACGGGCAAGTACGCCCAGGGCGTGCGGTTGCGTGAACGCGAGCTCTCGGAGATCTACAACGTCTCCCGTATTCCTGTGCGCGAGGCCATCCAGCGCCTGGAGCAGGACGGCTTTGTTGAGACCTTCCCGCGCCGCGGTGCGGTGGTCCGGCAACTGACACTCACCGACGTCAACGAACTTTTCGACATCCGGCTGTGCCTGGAAACCTTCGCCGCCAGGATGGCTGCCACCCGAGTGGCTGAGGGCAGCGACGGCGGCCGGCTCGAGGAACTCATGGAGGCCTCCACGGCGGCCATCGACGAGTCCCGGAGCGAAGACGTTGCCGTGATCAGCGCCGAGTTGCACGCAGAGATCGTTCGGCTTTCAGGTAACCGGCTGCTGATCGAATCCGTGAAGCCACTGTTCGGCCGGATGCGGTGGATTTTCGGACTGGCACACAATCGCAGCAATGAGCTCCAGCGCGACGAGCACACAGAGCTGTGCAACGCCATTCTGAAGGGTAAGCCGGATCTGGCGTACTCGTTGGCATACTCACACATCGAGCTGGGCCGCGAACCTGTCCTGTCCGGCCTCGCCGAGACCCTCGAACCCTAGGTTAAAAGGCTTGACGCTCAAAGGCTCGACGTCGGCACTCGCCTGAGTGCCGACGTCGAGTTCGTTTCAACGTGCGTCAGTCGTCCGCGTCCGGGTACTCGTCCTCGTCGTCGTACCGGCCGGATTCTTCTACTTCCACCTCGAGGATCTTGAGCAGCTCCGTATCCGGATTCAGCATGATGGCTGCCTCGTCGCGGCGGTGCTGCAGCACGGTGTCCAGGTAGGACTGCACGGTCTCTGCCAACGGGACGTACCTGTCCTGCTTCTGGCTCATGTACCAGCGGTGCTCCAGGACTTCGTGGACCACTTCTGCCGGCTCCAGCTTCCCGGCCAAATGACGCGGAATGGAACGCACAATAGGCTCGAAGATCTGGCTGACCCAAATGTGCGCGCTGATTTCCTCATCCAGGTCCGGGTTGTTGTCAGCCCGGAACTGGTCCATGTCGTTAAGGAGCCTGCGCGCTTGGTTTTCCTGGGCGTCCAGGCCGGTAAGGCGCAGCAGACGGCGCTGGTGATGGCCGGCGTCCACCACTTTTGGCTGGAGCTGGATGGTGGAGCCGTCCGCCGTGGTCTTGATGGCGTATTCCTCCACGTCGAAGCCCAACTCGTTCAGGCGGCGGATGCGCGCCCCCACGCGCCAGCGTTCGCCGAGTTCGAAGGATTCCTTTTCCGTGAGTTCGGTCCAGAGCCTGCGGTAGCTGTCCATGATCAGCTCGCTGGTGGCAACAGGGTCCACCTTCTCCTCGATGAGCCCGCCGTCCAGCAGATCCATGAGTTCGCCGGCGATGTTCACACGGGCGATCTCAAGATCGTATTCGCGCTGGCCCATGGACAGGTCCGGGTAGAGCTCACCGGTTTCAGCGTCCACCAGATAGGCGGCGAAGGCGCCGGCGTCGCGACGGAACAGGGTGTTGGACAGGGAGACATCGCCCCAGTAGAAACCAACCAGGTGCAACCGGACAAGAAGCAACGCCTGGGCGTCGATCAGGCGCGTCAGGGTGTCCTTGCGGAGCATCTGGGAGAACAATGCGCGGTATGGCATGGAGAATTTCAGGTGCCGGGTGACCAGCACCGGATTGAGGGGCCTGCCGTCCGCGGTGGTGCGCCCGGTGATGACGGCCACCGGCTCCACGCAGGGCACGTCCAGCCGCGCCAGCTTCCGGAGCATGTGGTACTCATGGCGTGCCACGTGCTCGGAGGTTTCCTTGATGGCAATCACCGAACCGCCAAGGTGCGCAAAACGCACGATGTGCCGGGAAATACCGCGGGGGAGCGCGGCAAGGTTCTCAGCAGGCCAGTCCTCCAAGGCAATGTGCCACGGCAAATCCAGCAGCTCCGGATCGGCCGCGGCGGCCGTAATGTTAAGGGACCCGATGACGCTGGCCGGCGGCGCAGTGTCCTGCGCGCTGGCGGCTTCAGTGCGGGGGAGCTTGCCGATCTGCCCGTAGTCGGTGGGTTCGTCGTGCCACTGGGCTTCGTTTTGCTCGCTCATGCCTCAATTGTTCCGTACTTGGAGTCCGGGGCACCTATCGCGCCAGCAAAGGGGTACTCCGGCTTCGCTGACCATTCCACATCGGGCGCTTCCTGGAAGACGACACCCTGCTTGGCGAGCCGCTCACCCAAGGCGCCCAGCCGACGTCGGAAGTCGCCGGTGTTGCGGACTTCCGGGCCGGACCAAGCGACTTCGGCCAAGGAAACAGCACGAGGGTACAGGAGCCATTGGGCCTGGTGGTTGTCGCGGATGGTCTCGGACCACAGTGCGCCTTCGATGCCCAGGATCTGGTGGTCTTCAAGGCCGCCCTGGGCCGGGTCCCAGTTGTAGTACTCGGACCACGTGAAGGGCCCGCCTTCCACCCATTCGAGCCCGACGGGGCTGTCCGATGCGTACTTCTGGTCCAGGTAGGTGTTGGCCGCGGGGGACATGATCACCTGTGAACCTGCCTGTTCTGCCTGCTTCACCACGGGGGCGAAATCGCCGTGCCAGTACTGGATCACGGCCCCTTCAGGAAGCTCGACGGCGGCGAACTCGTTCCAGCCCACCACGGCCTTGCCGGTTTCAGCGCCGATCCGGACGAACTGCTGGACCATGGTCACGTAGTCATCGTGCCCGGTGACATGGGCTTCGTCGCCGCCAATGTGGAGATACGGTCCCACCGTGATGGCGGCAAGCTGCCCCAGGACTTCACGGACGAACTCGTAGGTGGCCGGCAGGTCAGCGGTCAGGGTTGACCAGCCCACCTCCGAGGTGGTGCTCATGGGCTTCGCCTGGCCATCGGGATTGAGCTGTGGAATAGCGGCGAGGGCGGCGTTGACATGACCGGGGAGGTCGATTTCCGGAATCACCAGAACGTTCTTGGTGGCGGCGTAGGCCTGGATGTCCAGGAAGTCCTGCTGGGTGTAGAAGCCATGCCGTCCGCGCGCGGGGACCGCGGTGGGCACCTCCACGGCGCCCTCCCCGCCGATCTCCGTCAGCTTGCCGTAGGCCAAGCCGGACGGGTTGTCTTCCGGCTGGTGGATTTCGATGCGCCACGATTGGTCATCCGTGAGGTGCAGGTGCAGGGCATTCAGCTTGAACTGCGTCATGACGTCGATCTGCTCCTTCACCTCTTCCACTGTGAAGAAGTTGCGGGCAACGTCCAGCATGAGGCCCCGGTACGCGAAGCGCGGGGCGTCCGCAATGTCGACGGCGGGAATCACCCATGTGCCTGGCGTGCCGGTGCCCTCAATGGCCGCAGGGAACAGCTGCCGGAGCGTCTGCACTCCGTTGAAGAGTCCCGCCCCGGTGGAGGCTGTGAGCCCAACCCCATCCTCGGTGACGCCGAGCGCGTACGCTTCCGGGCCGCCGTCGAACGTGTCCACCAACGCAAGGGAAATATCGCCGGGGCGTGCGTCCTCAACGATGGGCAGATCAAAACCGGTGCCACGGCGCAGGAGCGCTGCGAGCTGTTCTGCGACGGGAGCTGCTGCGTCACCGGCGGCGATCCGCGCGTCAGGTGCAAGCGTGAAAGCGGGTCCGTCCACGAGTGCGACGTGGGACGGACGGGGGATCAGGTTATCTGTGGTGTTCATGCCGTTCTTTCGCCGGAGTTAGGTTAACGTGAGAGCGGCCCGACCGGGAAGGGTCGGGCCGCTATCAAACTGCGGAACGTACAGACGCGTCAGCGCCGGGGACTAGTCGCCCAGGCGCAGGCCCGTCTTCGTGTCGAACAGGTGCACGTGGCCGGACTGCGGACGAACGAAGATGGACTCACCCTTCATCGGAGGGCGGCGACCGTCGACGCGTGCAACGATGTCGTGGCTCTTGCCATCAAGGATGGTGTGGCCGTAGACGTAGGCGTCGGCGCCGAGTTCTTCCACCACATCAACCTCAACCTGGAGGCCTTCGCCGTTGCCGACGGTCTCGAGGTCTTCCGGACGGGAACCAACGGTGACGGTCTGGCCGTGAGCCTCTTCGAGGACGTCGCGCGGCACGGGGTAAACCGTTCCGCCGAACTGGACGCCGCCGTCGACGACCGGCAGTTCAAGCAGGTTCATGGCCGGGGAGCCGATGAAGCCTGCAACGAAGACGTTCTGCGGGCGGTCGTAGAGGTTGCGCGGGGTGTCAACCTGCTGCAGCAGGCCGTCCTTCAGCACAGCCACGCGGTCACCCATGGTCATGGCCTCGACCTGGTCGTGCGTCACGTAAACCGTGGTGACGCCCAGGCGGCGGGTCAGGGATGCGATCTGCGTACGGGTCTGGACGCGGAGCTTGGCGTCAAGGTTGGAGAGCGGCTCATCCATGAGGAAGACCTGGGGGTTACGGACGATTGCACGGCCCATGGCAACACGCTGGCGCTGACCACCGGAGAGTGCCTTCGGCTTGCGGTCCAGGTACTGCTCAAGGTCAAGGAGCTTGGCAGCTTCGCGAACACGCTCGGCGCGCTCTTCCTTGGAAACGCCGGCGATCTTCAGGGCGAAGCCCATGTTGTCCGCAACAGTCATGTGCGGGTAAAGAGCGTAGTTCTGGAACACCATGGCGATGTCGCGGTCCTTCGGCGGAACGTCCGTGACGTCGCGGTCACCAATCAGAATGCGGCCGGCGTTCACGTCCTCAAGACCTGCGAGCATGCGCAGCGAGGTGGACTTACCGCAACCGGAGGGTCCAACGAGGACCAGGAATTCGCCATCGGCGATGTCGATGTTGAGTTTATCGACGGCGGGCTTATCTGTGCCCGGGTACAGACGCGTAGCGTTATCAAAAGTAACTGTAGCCACAGTTATCAATCCCTTCACCGGCAGGTACGTGCCGGACGATCCGTTGTGAATGGTTCATTTTCTTCAGTTGAACTCCCCGGCCAGTGGCCGGGGAGGATCGTGTGACGTCGCACGGTACTGTGCGTCACATCACATCCAAGAGTATGTCAGACTTTTTGACTAACCACCTAAATGTTACGAACGTCACATGTTGCGTCTGTCACCCGCTAAGTCTGTGCGGTGACCCGCCGGCGCTCCCGCAGCAACGCTTCCAGCAGCTCTGCCACGTGAACGGGCGCCTCCACCCGATACGGCGCTTGTGTGAAGTCCAGGCCCACTTTGATGCCAACATCGTCGCCCATCAGCCGCCCCAGCGCGTCCTCGTCAGTCACGTCATCACCCGCGAACAGGATTGCTGTGGCGCCGGTAGCCTGCCGAAGGAACTCCACGGCTTCACCCTTGGATGCGTGGACCACCGAGGTCTCCAGTACGCGCTTGCCCGTCTTCAGGTAGACACCAGGATGCTCGCGCAACACCCGAGTGGCGGCCTCGACGGCGTCTTCCGCGACGTCGTCATCGGCCAACCTGGTGTGAAGGACGACGCCGGCCGGTTTGTCTTCGAGCAAGGTCCCCGGAGCGATGTTCACGATTTCCATCAGGACCTCGCGGACGGCGGCCAGCTTTTCGCGCTGTTCCTGGTCCAGTTCCAGGCCCACAGATCCCTCCCCGAGCCAGACTTCGGCCCCGTGACTGCCAATTAGCAGCGTGTCCTTGGGAGGCGAGGCGACCAGCCGCAGACTGTCCAATGCCCTGCCCGAGATAAGCGCCGTCGTCGTGCGTGGCAGTTCGGCGAGGGCCTCCAAAGCCTCGGCGGAGCGAGGAAGGGGACGGGCGTCCTCGGCGCGGTCCACGATCGGAGAGAGGGTGCCGTCGAAATCGAGGGCCACCAAAAGGTGTTCCGTGCCGGCGATGCGCCGAACGGCCTCCAGTAGTTCCGGCGAAAGTGACAGATTCTCAGCTGTCATCGCGCACCACCTTTTCCTCCAGGGCGGCCAGGAACTCAGCCGACCAATGATCGACGTCGTGATCCAGGATCTGCTTGCGCATCAGCTTCATTCGGCGGCGTGCTTCCTTGGGGGAGAGGTTGATGGCGCGCAGGATGGTGGACTTGAGGCCGTCGATGTCGTGCGGGTTAATCAGAAGCGCCTGCTTAAGCTGATCGGCAGCGCCGGCGAACTCGCTCAGGACCAGTGCGCCGTCGTCCTCCGACCGGGCTGTGACGTATTCCTTGGCCACCAGGTTCATGCCATCGCGCAGCGCCGTCACCAACATGACGTCCGCCGCAAGGTACATCGCCACCATTTCCTCCACCGGGTAGCTGTGGTGCAGGTAACGGACGGCCGTGTTCTGGATGGTGTCGTAGGTGCCGTTGATGTGGCCTACGGTGCCTTCGATTTCCTCACGTAACAGCCGGTACTGCTCCACGCGCTCGCGGCTGGGGCTTGCCACCTGGATGAGCGTGGCATCCTCTACCTTGATGTGCCCGTCTGCCAGGAGTTCCTCGAACGCCTTCAGCCGGTGCCGGATGCCCTTGGTGTAATCCAGCCGGTCCACGCCCAGGAGGATGGTCTTGGGGTTGCCCAGATCCTTGCGGATTTGCTGGGCCCGCTCAATGATGTCCGGCCTCGCGGCGAGCTCACGGATCTGCGCGACGTCAATGGAAATAGGGAACGCCTGCGCCCTCGCGATGTGCGTCACCTCCCCGTCCGGACCCTTGACATGGACTTGCTGCTGCTTGACGCTGGCGCCCAGGAAGCGGCGCGCGGAACGCATGAAGTTGCCGGCATCGCTGGGGCGCTGGAAGCCCAGGAGGTCCGCGCCGAGCAGGCCATCGATGATCTCCCGGCGCCAGGGCAGCTGGGCGAAGATCTCCGGGGGAGGGAACGGGATGTGGTTGAAGAAGCCAATCTTGAGGTCCGGCCTTGCTTCGCGCAGCAGTCTCGGAACCAGTTGGAGCTGGTAGTCCTGGACCCAGACCGTGGCGCCGTCCGCTGCGTGGCGGGCGACGGCGTCGGCGAACTTCCGGTTGACCTTCCGGTACGAATCCCACCACGTGCGGTGGAACTCCGGCGGGGCAATGACGTCATGGTAGAGCGGCCAAATGGTCGCGTTGGAGAAGCCCTCGTAGAACAGCTCCACGTCATCGCTGCTCAACTGGACCGGGATAAGGTCCATGCCCTCGTGGCTGAATGGGCGCACAGTCTCGTCCGGGGCGCCATGCCAACCCACCCATGCGCCGTCGGACTTTGTCATCATCGGCGCAAGCGCCGTGACCAGTCCGCCGGGCGAGCGACGCCATCCGCTTTCTTCGTTGTCATCGCTGATGCGGTCAACGGGCAACCTGTTGGAGACCACCATGAAGTCGAACTTGGTTGCCGTGGGCTTCTTGACGGGAGAAGCCCGGACGCCGTCTTCGGTCTTGAGTTTTTCGCTTGCCAAATCCTGCATTAATGCTCCCTGGGGTTGCTGTGACTCAACTCCCAGCCTACCGGCGGAATCTTCACGTGCAGTTGATCGTTCAACAACCGGGCAAGAGGGTCTGCGGCAGATCTTCAAGTTTGCTCCCGTAAACTGACCCCGTTGCCCTAGCTATGCACTATGACGTCGAGTACCCCGAGGAACTGATGAGCCCCGCAAACGAACCACGCCTGTCCAAGGCTGAACGCACCGCCCAGGCACGGGAGAAAGCGCGCGAAATCCGCGAAGCCCAGCTGAAGAAGGATAAGCGCAACAAGCTTCTGGTTGGCTGGGGCATTGTGGTGGCCGTGGTGCTCATCATCGCTGTGGTGGCGTTTGTGGTTGTGGGCAATATTCAGAACAACGCGCCCGTGGCCGATCAGGGCCCCACGCCGGCCAACGGCAACGTCCACGGCGGCGTGACGCTGCTGGCCAACACCGAAGTGGTGAAGTCTGAGCCCGCCACCGTCAACGTGGCAGACGTTCCCTCGCCGGCAGCCACCAAGCCGGCAACCGTCACGGTTCCCGGTGGCGAAGCCGAAGCCGGCAAGCCGGTCAAGGTTGTTGCCTACATCGACTTCATCTGCCCGGTCTGCGAGCGATTCGAGACCACCTACGGAGAGTCCCTCACTAACCTCCGTAACGAAGGAAAAATCTCGCTGGAATACCGGCCGCTGGGATTCCTGGACCAGCAGTCCACCACCAACTACTCTTCCCGGGCAGCCAACGCAGCTGCTTGCGTTGTGAACACCTCGCCCGAGAAGTACGCCGAATTCTTCAACCTGCTCTTTGAGCGTCAGCCGGCCGAAGGCAGCGCCGGTATCTCCGATAAGGACCTGAAGGCCATGGCCACCGAGGTCGGTGCGGCCAACATTGACAGCTGCGTCGACAGCAAACAGTTCCGCCCCTGGGTGAAGGTGGCCACGCAGGAAGCTGCGGCCATCGGCATCACAGGCACCCCGACTGTGTTCATCGATGGCAAGCAGTGGGATGGCAGCACCGACCTGAACGCTGAGATCCAGACGGCGATCACCGCCAAGGGCTAACGCGAAAGAACGTACGACGGCGGCCGGTCACCTTTTCGATGAGGTGGCCGGCCGCTGTTGTTGGGGATGGGGCTTGGCTGGTTTGGCCGGCGGGGCTGGTTTGGCAGAAGGGGCTCGGGGCTGGGGTGAATTTCCGTGACGGGGATGGTCTGGGCTACCCTTATCTAGCGCTGTTTTGGCAGCGCGGTCCAGCGCGTTTTTCGCGTATGGCCCTGCGCGTTTTCGCGCGTGCCTCCTTAGCTCAGTTGGCCAGAGCACCGCTCTTGTAAAGCGGGGGTCGTCGGTTCGAATCCGACAGGGGGCTCCACGAACCCCTCCATACCGGCGATTTTGCCGGGGATGGAGGGGTTTTTTGTGTCTGAAAGGCAGGGCACTACACGTTTACAGCACGGGAGAGCAGGTTGCTGTTCCAGTAGCTCGTCCGATCCACAGGGCGTTCCCGGCGTCAGGTCTGTGACTTGCGGCGCCGGTGGCTTCTCTGAAGACTGGGAGCCGAGTACGGGCCGAGGCCCGTTGAGTGTCTAGCTTTGGGGGAGCGGAAATGCTGGGACATAGAATGCATGCGTGGCGGCGGCCTTTGTGGCCGGTTACTTTGGCCATCGTCGTGGCAGATCTCGTCGTGTGGTTCCTGCTGATCAACGGCGTCACCGGTGGTGACCCAACCCTTGGGAATTTCGCGTTTGTAGTGACGATTGCCTGGCTTGTTCTGGGGGAGTTCATCGGCCAAGCTCCAGGCCAGAAGAGCCGTAGACCAAGAGCTCAAAGCCTGAGCATTCGGGCCGGCATGAGGGACACAATTGCTTTGGTGTGAGGCCAAGGAGCCTCGAGCACCCTGAGACAGCTTTACGTCCTCTGCGGTGCGTGTTCCGGCGTCCTGGCCGGTCAGCGAAGGCGTCCAGGGCTGCGATGATGTCGGGAGCCACCCAGACGCGGGTGCCGCGGATTTTGCATTTGTATGCCGGAGTCAATCCGACCTTCAATACAGAACCATCTGGCCTTAAATACGGCGATGGAGGCGAGAGTAATGGGTGCGACCCCTTCAGCACCCCCGGCTGTGCAGGTGTCGACGACGTGCCGTATCCGCAGAACACGGGTTCAAACTCCTGCGCCTTCGGCTTGTTTATGGCGGGTGTAGGTCCGATGTTGCCGGGACCGGGCGGGTTGCCGCAGTAGGGGGTGTGTCAGCTGTAATAGGGTGCCTCATCAAAGGACTACCTGAGAGACGGAATGACATGAGAGGTACACATGCGCAAGATTTTTAGCCTTTCCTGGCCGCAAATCATATTGGTCTTGGTTATCGCAGGGACGGTCTTGACTGTCCCAGAATTGACGTTCCTGCGCTTCTTCCTTGCTGGACTGCTTATTGGTGTCGCAGCACTGGGCGTCAGCATGAAACTAACACGTCCCAAGACAGATCCTGAGCACGGTCCGACCAGCCGCTCATAAAGCCAATGAGGCCGACACCGGATCTAGCCCAGCCTCGACTCATGGGTAACGGCCCTCTCGTTCACCCACCAGGCCCTCCACCGGTGGCGCAGAACAGACACAGCTCGCTACACGGGTGAGGAGAGGGTCAACAGGCCAGTGAAGTGGACTCATGATTCGAAGAAGCGAATCAGGGACACCATCTGCCAGCTGGGAGGCCAAGTCCTTGACTTGGTGCAGGGGGGGGCGAGATAACAGAGAGTAAATTGGTGCGGAACTCAAGGACCGCCAACGCGGACGAACTTTACGCTACCGCCCGGTGTCGTCAGCAAGAGCGTTTCGTTAGCGAGCCAGTACGCAGGGGAGGCGAGAAGGAAATCCGATGCGGCTCGTTCCTTGACTGCTATGGCTTCCGGGCAGGCCATTGCACCCACGACCATTTTGGATTGCTCAAGATGCAGATGGGTGGCAGTAACCGTAGCCGGTGAAGAGAACCCGTTGCAGGGAGTCGTCATCGACATCAGCATCGAACCGGCCTGGCGCTCCAGTGTTAGCGTGGCCGGCTCAGCTGTAACCCAGGCCATTGTTCCCGTGCCCTCAACGCTCTTGAATGTGCCACAGGCAAGGGTGCTCTCCGAGGGTGACGTACATTCTGGCCCCGGCAGGGCGGTTGCAGTTGGAACCAATGATGAAGTGGTCTGCGGGCTCTCCGGTGCTTGACTAAGTGCTGAGGTTCCAGGGGAAGGATTCACTGTCTGCCCGCAAGCAGACAGTGCAAAGCAACTCACTAGTATGCCCCACATCCAGGCGCGCACTTTCCAACCCATTTGCCCGCCCTCCACTGATCAATTCCAGCAATGCTATGCCCACGCCCGATCCGGCGGGTAAAGAATCGGAACGTCTGAATGAACAACGGCCGCCGAGCCGGAATGGCGTCACCGGGCCGGCAGCATGCCAGCAGAGTGGACGCGTACGCGGCTTTCGAACAGCCCCAGAGTGAGAGATCCAATGTGCCGGCGCAGCCTGACCAACTCCTTCATGGGAACTCATAGCTCGCTTATCGAGCGCCCCGTTGACTTCGCCCATGGGTTCCGCATGCGATGCGGGAACTGTCAGACGAACAATTGGCTCAGTGAAGAAGACTGCCAGTCGAGCCCGGATGCCGCGCTATCCGGGGCAGGCTCGAACGGTTATCCTTGCCAAAACTGTTGGTGCCCGGCTCGCTCCATTGATGGACTGACATCCCGCCGTGGGTCTGCTCCGTGAAGGAGGTAGTGGTTGTGACGGACTACGATGTGCTTGCCGAGGTTTACGAATGGCTCATCTCGGATGCAAAGTTGCCTCCCGCCGAGTTCGCTGCGTCGTTCGATGACGTCCTCAGCCTCCTGCCGTCGAACGCTCACGTCCTCGACTGTTCGTGCGGAACAGGACAGTTGGCGGTTGGACTCGCCGGCCGTGGCATGCAGGTTGACGCAACTGACGCCAGCGAAGCGATGGTTCGCCGGACTTCTGAGTTGTCTGGGGAGTTCGGGGCATCCGTCCGGGCCGTGCGGGCGAACTGGGAAGAGTTGCCCGACCACTTCGAGGACGACACCTTCGACATGGTGTTCTGCGTTGGCAACTCGCTTCACCATGCCGTGGGCGCGAAAGGCAGGGGTGCTGCTCTGGAGTCGATGTCACGGCTTCTGCGCCCGGGCGGGCGCTTGGTGCTCACATCCCGCACTTGGGAACGCGTGAGGGCAAGAGGTTCCCGGCTGGACATCTGGGACCGACTCGTCCGCCGGGACGGCCGCGATGCCGTCGTGGTCTACCGCTGGGAGATCGCGCCGGATTGGGAGGATGAGCACCACATCGAGATTGCGATCGCCCAAGTTGATGCGACGGGGCTGGTTCTTGTCCGCTCGGAGCGGCTGTCCTGCTGGCCCTACCGGTACGAGGAACTCGAAGTCGAGCTGCACCGAGCCGGACTCCGGACGGAAATGAGCACGTTCGATCTTGAGGCCGAGAACTACATGGTGGTCGCGAGCAAGGTATAGGCACCGGACTCTCGATGGACCTTCGGGATGGCGGGCCCCAGCGGGACTGACGAAGGCCATGTCATGATCTTCAAGGGCTCTTGGAGGCTGAAGTCCAGGGTGTTGTTCTCGATGACGGGGAGCGGTTCCGCGTCCGAGGCAGGCCGTCCAGGGCACCTAAGCACGGGTTAAAACCAGCACGATGATGGCGGCACCGATCAGGATGGCGCCGGCGCCAACTACCGCCAGCATTCCTTGGCTCGGTCGGGCCGCAACTCTGTCTCCTACCGTGCCGAATGTGGATCGCTGCGCTCCGGACATGAGCTTGGCCAGGGAGGCACGGTGAGTGATCATGAGGACCCCAATGATCACTCCGATGCCCCCGGCTACAACAACAAGAATTTTCTCCACGGATCCTCATACCCCCAGGTGCATCAGGTGAATCACTACGAAGCAACGAGCCTACGCAAGAACTACCGCGGTGATGGCCTCCGCGCTACTTTCCGGCGAGTTCGGCTGGCCGGTGGCGGAGGGTCTTGGCGATGATGAGCGGGCCCGGTTCGAACGTCAGGGACGACAGGTCGACGTCGGGCATTTCTGCGAAGTCCCGAGGCATCTCTCGGAATGGGCGGATTATGGGCACCTAGCGTGAGTTTTCCGGCGTCGTGCCCGGTCGGCGAAAGCATCCAAAGGTGTCGATGTAGCTGGCGTCAGGCAGGGGGGCGTTGTTGCTATTGTCCGGGACTAGATGTTGTCCCAACTGATTGCTTCATACAGTTTGACCACATCGCGTGCTGCTGTCGCATCATAGGAGGCAAGCCCACCGATTTTGCGGACAGGTGCAACGCCAACAGAATTGGCGACAAAAGCTCCGACGAATCCGGACACCTCATCCAGCATCACGGGCCGTCGGCGGACTTTCGTCGCCGTACCTTCGAGGGCCTCGTCCAGGAGCTGCCACGTGATTCCGTGCAAGGACGGAGCCGATGGCCAGATGATCCGCTCGTTGCTGTCGATGAAACCAATGTTCGCGATGCTGGTCTCGGAGATCTCGCCGTCCGGTGTGGTCAGCAGCGCATCATCGAAGCCTTGGTTCCTTGCCAGCCGGCCGCAGTAGAGCTGGCCGAAGCTGCCGACATGCTTGATGTGTGCGACGGGGCGCTGGTAGACAACAGGAACGACGCTGACCGCTGCCGACGGCGGGTCGACCGGGTCGCGTAGTACCGTCATGATGCGGACTACCCCCGGATCGGTCTCGAACAGTGTCACTCGAAGGTACGAGTCCGGCGTCCCGAGCGTGGCTTGCTGGATATGGTTCACGATGGTGGCCGGGTCAATGGTTGTTCCGAACAGTTCGGTGTGCGATAGCTGCAACCTATTGATGTGCTTGGTCAAACCGCGGACTTGTCCGCTGCGGATCTGCATAGCGGTGAAATGGCCGTAGTTCACCATAGCGAGCTGTGCCAGAGTGTCATCTGGAACCACCACCCCGTCGACTCGTATACGAACGTGTTCAGTCATTCTTGAGCCCATGCCGGATCGGTGCCAACGGATAGTTTTATCCCCATCGGATGGAGCCTACCTGAGTCGGTTGGGCAGAGGCCTGCAGTGTCAGCACGTGCCGCGCGGTCAGAAGCAGGGGCTCGTAGGATGGTGTGACGACCACGGCCTGAAGGGGGACCATGACGCTTGGATTTGCCGTCGTAGGGGCGTTCCTGATGGTCAGCGGCCTGGCATGGACCTTATGATAGCCAGCCACGGAGTCCGGCTACCGCATTCTGTGAGGCGTTCGTGGCACCCAGATGTACGGCAGCAGGGCCGTCACAGCCCGCGGGCAGGCGCGCTCGCTTTCTGCCGTAGTTGCATCAGACCGGCGATGGTGAGTCCGGCGGTGAGTACAAGGGTGGCCACCCACAGCGTGAGGCCGGCCAGGTCGTGGATGGCCATCTGGGGGAGTCGTCGATCCGGCACAGCAACGACGCCGATGAACGCGCCAACCAGGCCGAAGTAGCTGCCGGTCATAAAGCGCTGATGCGCCCGGATATTGCCGCGGCGGACGGTCACAAGGCCCATCGTCAGGGTGCAGAACGTCAGCACGGACAAGGCATGGAGCCAATTGAAGCCGCCGTCGATGGTTCGGATCCCGAAGGAGGTGAGGACCACGATGTACATGGCCACCGCCCAGATGCGCCCCAGGATTTTGTGCGCTGCGTTGCCCTTGTTGCGGCGGAGCAGGTTCACGGCGCCGAAGATCAGGGCGTAACCCGCTGCGATGGCATGCAGAGCGATAAGGAAGGTCCACGGCGAAGGCATATGGCCAGCCTAGCGAGTGGGATGGCGACTATCCGGCTGCTGCGGCAGTCCATTCTGCACGGGATCAGGGGCAGCTCAGCGTTCCTGTGAGAGCCTGACCGGTCCAGGCGTTGATGGAGTTGGGAACCTTGTAGTAGCCGCGGATTTGGTACGTCCACGTCCCGGACAGGCTGCTCACGCTTTGGACTCCCGAGCTGTAGGACTTTCCGGACGCCTTGCTCATGTCGCCGGTGAACTGTACGACGCCGTCGGGGTCGATGATCTTCAGCTCGTGGTAATTCGCGTAGGGGACAGCAGTGAAGGCGCCGACGCTGATCTTTGCCTGGCCGAACCACAGGAACGAATCACAGGACTTGGTGACGGTGACAGTGTTGGCTGCAGGGGCCGGGATCCGGGCCGCAGCGACGGCCATCGCACCAGTTTCGGTGTCGTTGAACCTGGCGTGAGCGGGTGAAACCTGGACCCCCATCAACAGGAGCACTGCGGCCAGGATGATGACCGGTGCCTGCCAGATGATGCCCTTGCCCTGCATTGCGCGTTCCGTCCCGGTTGAGTGGTTGTTCCGCTTCCCAGTGTCCCCAACCGGCCTCAGGAAAGACCTTGGTGAACAATCAAGGTCCGCTCAAGAGTGGAAGAAACCACGACGACGGGTAAGCCGGGTGTGTGCCGCCCTGATGAGATCGGTCCGGGATGCCACGCAGCGGTCGGTGGTCTGCCGCAGGGTGGGAAGGGCATGGGCAGCATCGTCAAAATGGTCTTCCCGAATCATTGATTCCATGGCCCGGCACTGGTGCTCTGTTTCCACGGCGCCCACCATGGCGGAGCTGATCCTCAGACTCAGGAGGGCCGTCGTCGTCTCTTCAGCGTCGTGTTCATCCAAGGCATGAACGATCCGGTCGACCCGTTGGGGGAGCATGGCGATGTACTTGGACAAGAAACGCAGCGCAGGTGCAGGGTTTCCCAGTTCCTCGGCAAGGGACTGAAGCCTGCCAAGGTCCAGCTCGCCGGAGTTACGCTTTGACTTCATCGCCAGCCTCCATGGCGCCTTCCGGGGCTGTCTTGTTGGGGTTTTTGGTCCAGATGGAGGTGAGCATTCCGATGACCAGGATGGCGGGTGCGCCGTACATGAGGGTGTTCATGACCAGGGGTTCGCGGAGGGCGCGGATGGCGTTGCCGACGTAGGGGATGGTGGCGATTTGCTTGTCCACGGTTTTGCCTTGGAGGGTGGCGATCCAGGGGTCGATGCCGTTGTTGGCGTCGCCTTTGGTTTGGACGGCGATGCCGCCGTCGGCGGTGGTGGTGATGTTGGTGATGCGGTGGGTTTCGACGCGTTGGTCTTCGACGGGGATGTGGTAGGTGATGATGTCGCCTACTTTGACGTCGGTGATGGGGGTGGGGACGGTGACGACGACGTCGCCTGGGTTGATCAGTGGGGCCATGGAGCCGGTGAGCATGGTGGAGGTTTGGTAGCCGAGGATGCGGGGGCCGATGGCCAGGAAGAGGAACACCAGGGCGGCCAGGATCAGCATGCCGGCGCCGATGCCCTTGGCGGTTTTGCCGGCTATCCGGCGGAAGGCGCCGGCTGTGGGGGCTGCTTCAGCGGGGGTTTCGACGGCGGCGGGCTGGGTCTTGACCCCGACGGC
>NZ_FNNR01000013.1 GCF_900106835.1 Arthrobacter sp. cf158 | reverse complement strand
TCCAGGATGATCTTCGCAGCAGCAGCACGCTCCAGCAGTTCACGGCCGATCCGCAGGTTCTCCGACAGGGTCTCGTGCGAGCCGTCCCACATGTGCGAGTTAAAGATCGGGTCCTTGCCGGCTTTCACGGCTTCCTCGGAAGCGGCCAGCAACGGCAGGACGAAGTCCGCCAGCTTGTCCTGCGGGCAGTGGTCCGTGTGCAGGGCGATGTTGACGTTGTAATTCCTGGCAACTTCACGGGCGAACGCGGCGAAGCCGAGGGAACCGGCCACCATGTCCTTGACCGAAGCACCGGACCAGTACGCAGCACCACCGGTGGAAACCTGGATGATGCCATCGGATTCTGCCTCGGCGAAACCGCGGATCGCAGCATTCAGAGTCTGCGACGACGTCACGTTGACCGCAGGGAAAGCGAAACCGCCAGCCTTCGCACGGTCGATCATCTCGGAGTAAATCTCTGGGGTTGCAATGGGCATGGTGACTCCTATGCTGAATTCGTCTGTGGGTTGGTAACCCTGGAGTAGACCGCTTACGGCTAGCACCATCCTAGCGATATCCGCCGGGACGCCGTGTTTCGGGTCACTGGGGGTTCTTAACACTTCCGCCGGGAAGGGCTACGGAATCGGCTGCTGGAACACGTGGCGGCGGACCCACGCGTGCATGGCAATGGCCGCGGCAGACGCTGCGTTCATGGACCGTGTGGAGCCGAACTGCTCGATGGACAGCGTTGCGACCGCGGCATCGTGTACTTCCGGTGTGAGTCCCGGACCTTCCTGGCCAAACACCAGCACGCAGTTCTTCGGGAGATCGTAAGTCTCCAGTGGCACGGAATCCGGGAAGATGTCGATGCCGATCACCGCCAGCCCCTCCCCCTCAGCCCATTGGACAAAGTCCTCAACTGTGGGGTGGTGGCGGACGTGTTGGTAGCGGTCGGTGACCATTGCCCCGCGGCGATTCCACCGGCGTCGACCAATAATGTGGACCTCTTTGGCGAGGAACGCGTTGGCGGTGCGCACCACGGTGCCGATGTTGAGGTCGTGCTGCCAGTTCTCAATGGCAATGTGGAAATCGTGCCGCTTGGAATCCAGGTCCGCCACAATGGCCTCGTGCTTCCAGTACCGGTACTGGTCCACCACGTTGCGGCGGTCACCATCCCTCAACAGGTCCGGATCCCAATGGTCACCCAGCGGCAAGTCACCTTCCCAAGGCCCGACGCCGACCTCGGGTTTCGCTTCTGCCTCGCCCTCCGCTGTGGTTTCGGCAGGGGCGGGCAGGGCTGTGGAGGGGGGAAGGTCAGTCACCCCTCAACTTTAGCCCTGCCCTGTTGCCCGTTTGAGCTGCCTTGGATCAGCCCATCTTCCACTTGTTGATGCGGTACGAGTTGCCCAGTTGCTCAAAAAGCCCGGGGTGGGCATCCCAGTATTCCTTGTGTCCGCTGACGCCCAGCATCTGCGGCGTGCCCCACGGGGTCACGGAAAACAGGTTCACGGCCTGAATCGCTTCGCCGCGGGCGTTGTTGCAGGTGAAGCTGACCACCACGGCCGCGCCGCGACGGAACTCGCGTACTTCCGGCATGCTGGTCTTGAAGTCGGACGTGCACTTGTGGCCCACCAGGTTCTGCGGAAGCTCAGTGGCGGTCATTTCCTTATAGCGCGCCTCAATGTCCTGGATGGCGGCCTTGACCTCGGCGGGGTCCTTGCCAAACTTGCCTTCCTCGGACTCAGCGAAGAAGGCGTAGGCGAGCGCGATCCCGTCGCCGTCGGTCTCCACGGTCCCTTGGGCTTTCTTTTGGATTTCTTCGCCCGTGCTCGGATCCTTGGTGATGCCGAACGATTCGTCGTGGGTCCACTCGGCAAGGTACTGGAAGGACGATTCGCCCGTGACCCATTTGCTGAACAGGGGATCACCGTCGGCCGGGACGTTGGTGGGGCCGGCGAAACCTTCCCATACGGCGGGCAGCGGGATGGCGCCGGCGGGAAGGTCAGTGGATGCCGATGCATCTCCCGACGGCTCGGCAGAAGGCTCGGCGGCTGCATCCGATGCTTCTTCGGAGGACGTCACCGACGGCGTTTCAACGGCCACAGGCTTAGTCATCGCGGGAATGAGCCACGTGAATGCCACCACCAGGGCAATAATCACGACGACGGCCACTCCACCCAGGATGAAGAACAGCGACTTCCTGTTGTGGTCGCCAGGGTTCTGGTTGGGGCCGCCAGGGTAGCCGGGCTGGTTGGGGTCCGCCTGCGGGTAGCGGTGAACAGTCTCGGCGTACACGCCGTCGGGGTGTCCGTGCGGTGACTGGTTCCCCTGTGCAGGAAATGCCTGAGTGGGCGGTTGTTGCGTGGGGAAAGCCTCGGTACGGCCCTCCTGCGGCTGGGCCGGCGGCTGGGCCGGCTGTTGGGCCTCCGGCTGGTACATGGGTTGGGTCTGCCCCGGCTGGTACTGACGGTACTGTTCCTTGCCGGTGTCATACCGCGGCTGTGGCACGCCGTCCGGGTTGTAGGGAGGTTGCGGTGCTCCATTGTTATTGCTCATGACAGGCCCTTTCGAGTGCAGTGCTGGCACCGTGCCTCTGGGGACACTGGTGGACAATCCGGAAAAGGGGACCTGCTGAAGCGTGGCAGGCACTGAGTGTTCACCGTGAAGATCCCCCGACCCACGGCGTGGCCTGTTCCGCGCAGCCACCAGCGTAGTTCAGGCCACCGTGCATCGCACAAGTCATAAGGGCTATTCGCATGGGTAGAACTACCCACATAAGCGCGGACTCAGGATGTTTAGGCAACAGATTGATGGAAGACTGGGTGGCAGTGCATGAACAACCCACGCCGGAGGCAAATATGGCAGAAGAATCCACGCCCCACACGTCCACCTCGGTTTACCGCAATGGCCACGAAATCGAATGCTGGCTCACGGACATGGACGGCGTCCTGGTCCACGAAAACCAGGCGATTCCCGGCGCAGCTGAACTGATCCAGCGCTGGGTGGATACCTCCAAACGCTTCCTGGTGCTGACCAACAACTCCATCTTCACCCCGCGGGACCTCGCCGCCCGCCTGCGTGCATCCGGCCTGGAAGTACCGGAAGAGAACATCTGGACGTCGGCGCTGGCAACGGCACAGTTCCTCAAGGACCAGGTGCAGTCCTCAGACTCAGGCAACCGCGCGTACACCATCGGCGAGGCCGGCCTCACCACCGCGCTGCACGAGGCCGGTTTTATTCTCACGGACACGGACCCCGATTTCGTGGTCCTCGGCGAAACCCGCACTTACTCTTTCGAAGCGATCACCATGGCCGTCCGCCACATCCTGGCAGGCGCCCGCTTCATCGCCACCAACCCTGACGCCACCGGCCCCTCCAAGGACGGCCCCATGCCGGCTACCGGCGCCATCGCGGCCATGATCACCAAGGCAACCGGCCGCGAGCCCTATATTGTGGGCAAGCCGAACCCCATGATGTTCCGCTCGGCGATGAACCAGATCGATGCCCACTCCGAGACCACTGCCATGATCGGGGACCGCATGGACACGGACATCGTGGCCGGTATGGAAGCGGGCCTGCACACGGTCCTGGTGCTCAGCGGCATCACACAGCGTGAGGAAATCGTGTCCTTCCCGTTCCGGCCCAACCAGATCCTGAACTCCGTGGCCGACCTCAAGAGCCAGATCTAGGGGACGCACCATGGCTGTGCTCAATCTGCGTGCTTTGGCCGGCGGCCGGATACTCAGGGGGAGCCAGCCGTTCGGTTTGGATGCCGCTGCAACGTCGGGTTTCCTGGCAGAGCACGGCATCCAGGCGATCGTGGATTTACGGAGTGAACTGGAGCGCTCCTTGGTTCCGTGGTTGGTTCACGACGCCGACGCACCTGCCGCCGTGGTCCCGCCCGCCGTCGAACTCATCAACAATCCCCTGGACCCCAACGCGGTGGCGGGGTCGCTCCAAGCAGTCGAAACGGCTGAGGACCTCGGGGAGCTGTACCTTGGCTGGATCCGGATCCGGCCCGAGTGGGTGGCGGATGCACTGCGTCCCGTGGCGAGCGGCAAGCGCACGTTGATTCATTGTTCGTTGGGTAAGGACCGGACAGGCGTGGTGTCGGCTGTTGGGCTGCTGGCAGCCGGCGGGACCGAGGACCAAGTGGTGTCGGATTACGTTGCAACCACAGAAAACCTGCCGGACGTCCTGAAGGTGATGGCCGAGACGTGGCGCCTCAGCGTTCCCTCAACGCCGGCAGAGTATTTCAGCCCGGACCTCATGATCCTGCAAAGCCCCGAGGCCGCGATCCGGCATTTCCTTGCTGGTTTCGCACAGGAGTTCGGGGACGTACGTGCCTTCCTGCGCGAGGCAGGCCTCACCGCCGTCGAGGTTGAATCGCTGGGGAACGGTACCTGAGAGCTACGCCGGCCGGATGACCTTGCCGTTGGGCTCTTGATACGACGGCTCTACGGGCTCTGGCGGCAGCGGCTGCAGTTCATCCTGGACCCGCTCCAGCAGCGGCCTGTACACGCCACCGTTCCATTGGGGGCTGGCATGCGCGGGGCGGGCGCCGTCGGTACTGAGCGTGGGCAGCGCCATGTTGGCTCCGAACACTTTGCTCCAACCGGCACGAGCCGACTCGTAATTGACGGTACCGTCCTTGGAATTGCCCAGGAACGCCATCTTGGCCCCACCGATCTTGCCGGCAAAGCGCAGGCCATCAAAGTGATAGATGTAGGCCGACTCCGTCTGGATCAGCACACTGGACGGGGCGATCGGCGAGAGTTGCTCCAGGCTCTGGTCAAGGATCTGCCGCCACGTCCGCTCGTCCTTGTGCACCACGCGCTCCCCCAGCTCATAGCTTCCGCGGAGCACCGAAGGGATGCGGAACCCATTCTCGTAGAGGAACACCACGCCGTCGAACCAACTTTGGTCAAGGACGTCGGCGCGGCTGAAGGGGCTCGAGTCCAGGACGATCAACTGCGTTTCAACGCCGTGCAGCTCCAGCAGGCGGGCAGCGACCTGTGTGGCGAGCATCCCGCCGAAACTGTGGCCGTAGAAGTACAACTTCTCAAGTTCCAGTTCGCGCACGTGCAGGATGATTTCGCGGACGATCTCGTCCACGTCCAGCCCCAGATTGGAATATCCGACGGCGGCAAGGCGGCCGCGCTGGTGCAGGGCGGGACGCAGTGAGTTGAGAATCCACTGCCCCTCTTCCCAACTGGTCTTGTACCCGGGAAAGAGAATCCAGCTGGCTTTGGGGAAGTACAAGTCCGAGTAGGGATCGGGGACGCGAAGTATCTTGGTGGCCCGACGCTCGGCCTGCACCCGCCGGGTGAAGAGCATGTCCCCGGCCAGCGCCGCGGATGCGCCAGCGGTGATGAGGAAGTTGCGGCGGGACGTCTTTTTGAGCCGGGCAGCGTAAGGCAGGATCCGGGCCCACGAGCCCGGATCCTCGGCCTTCTCCGTTTCCGGAGTCACCGGCGCGGGGAGGTTTTCGTTCACCTCCGGCGGCGCCGGGAGCTTCCCTACTTGAACGTCCACGCAGCAAGCATAGGCTCGCCGGGCACTGCCTTACAGCCCCGGTGGTTCTTAGTCGAGGCCCAGCTCATCCTTACCGAAAGCGAAGAGGTACGGCACGCCGGTTTCGGCTTCGATCTTCTCTTTTGCACCAGTGTTGCGGTCAACGATCACGGCCACAGCCACCACATTGCCGCCGGCCTTGCGGACACCCTCGACGGCGGTCAGTGCGGATCCGCCGGTAGTGGACGTGTCCTCCAGAACCACCACGTTGCGGCCTTCAACCGAGGGGCCTTCAACCTGGCGGCCCATGCCGTAGGACTTCTGGGCCTTGCGCACCACAAAAGCGTCAACGGGGCGGCCGGCGTCGGCAGCAGCGTGCATCACGGCGGTGCCCACGGGATCGGCGCCCATGGTGAGTCCGCCGGCGCACTCAACTGACACACCGGCGTCGTCGATCATTGCCAACATGACCTGACCCACCAGCTTGGAGGCCTCGTGGTGCAAGGTGATGCGGCGGAGGTCGATGTAGTAGTCCGCTTCCTTGCCGCTGGAGAGGATCACCTTGCCGCGGACCACCGCCAGTTCTTTGATGAGTTCAAGAAGGCGGGCGCGGGCAGCAGCAGTGTCAGGCGTGGAAGTCATGGCTCCTAGTTTAGTGGGAGCGGAGCTTTGTGAAGGGCAGGGGCCGCCGTGGTGGAGCGGACCACCAGGCGGGGGCTGACAATCTGGTCCCCGGTTCCGCCGTCACCGTCAAGCTGCTGCAGCACTGCCTCCATGCACCGGCGGCCGAGCTCTTCGAAGTCCTGCCTGACGGTGGTCAGCGGTGGCATGAAGAATTCCGCTTCGGGTTGATCGTCATATCCCACCACGCTGATCTCGCCCGGCACGCGAAGTCCTGCCTCCTGGACTGCCCGGAGCACGCCGACTGCCATTTGGTCGTTCGCGACGAACACCGCCGTAACGCCGCGGTGTTTGAGGAGTTCCAGGCCTGCCCGGTAGCCCGATGCCGCGTCCCAGGCACCTTGGAGCAGGACGTCAGGTTCAAGGCCGGCGCTGCCCAGCGCTTCCTGCCATCCCTTGATGCGCTCTGCGGCATCAATCCAATGCGTCGGTCCGGAAATATGGGCAATGTGACGATGCCCCAGGGCGATCAGATGCTCCACCGCCAGGCGGGCACCCAGCCTTTGATCCAGGGAGGCACCCTTCAACTGGTTTCCCGCGCCCGCACCGACTGCCACGATCGGCACAGGAACCTCAACGTCGCGGAGCGCAGCAAGGACATCCGGATGCGGAACCAAGATCACGATGCCGTCCACGGACTGGTTCCGGAAATGCGCAATGGCATCATTGACGCTCGCGCTGGTCACCTCACGGAGATTGGCGATGCTGACAAAGTAGCCTGCCTCCCGGCCCGCCTGCTCAACGCCCAAGAGGGTGTTTGCAGGCCCGAACTGCCCGGTCTCGCACGCCAGGACACCGATGGTCCGGGACCGCCGGGTGACCAGGCTGCGGGCGGCGGTATTGCGCCGGTACCCCAGGGATGCAATGGCCTCTTCCACGCGCTCCTTGGTCTTGCCGCTGACGTTCGGATGGTTGTTCAGGACGCGCGAGACGGTTTGATGCGAGACGCCGGCCAACTTGGCCACGTCTCCCATCACCGGTGGTCTGAACGCTGTGTCAGTCCTGGCTGCTGTGTCCGACCCGGCCCCAGGCCTTTCCTGGGACCGGGCCGCTCCCCCGGGTGACATCAGCAACTATTTCGCGTCGACGCCGACGGGCTCAGCCTTGACTGCCGGAGCCGCCTCAGTGGCCGGAGGCGTGGTCTTCCACTTGAAGCGGCGTCCCATGGAAGAACCTCCACCTGCGCCCGTCCGGTTTTTGTTGAAGATGTCGAAGCCAACGGCAAGGAGGAGTACCAGGCCCTTGATGAGCTGCTGATAGTCCGTACCCAGGCCAAGGATGGACATGCCGTTGTTCAGGACGCCCATGATCAGGCCACCGATCATGGCTCCAGCCACGGTGCCAATGCCACCTTGGACCGCCGCGCCTCCGATGAAGGCCGCGGCAATGGAGTCGAGTTCAAAGCCTGTACCACCGGCGGGTTGGGCGGAGTTAAGACGAGCGGTGAACACGAGGCCGGCCAACGCGGCGAGAACGCCCATGTTGACGAAGAGCCGGAAGGTGACCTTCTTGGTCTTGATGCCGGAGAGCTCGGCCGCGTGGAGGTTGCCACCGATTGCGTACGTGTGCCGGCCGAAGATGCTGTTGTTCATCAGTGCCGAATAAACGATCACCAGGACAGCCAGCACAATCAGGACGATCGGAGTTCCGCGGTAGCTGGCCAGCAGGAAGGTGATGATGAGCATCAGGACAGCGATGAACCCGTTCTTGACGGCAAACCATGCCATCGGTTCGTTCTCCAGGTTGAACTTGCGGCGGACCCGGCGTTCCTTCAGGGCCTGGAAGAGGATGGCCGCCGTACCGCCGACGCCCAGGATGACCGTCAGCCACTCAAGGACGGAGGTGCCACCGGAAATATCCGGCAGGAAGCCGCCACCCAGGGCGCGCAGTTCGTTCGGGAACGGGGTGATCTGCTGATTCTTGAGGGTGATGAGGGTCAGCCCGCGGAAGATCAACATGCCTGCAAGGGTGACGATGAAGGCCGGGATGCCTACATAGGCGATCCAGTAGCCTTGCCACGCTCCCACCAACGCGCCAACCAGGAGGCAGGCGGGGATGGCGAGCCACCACGCCCAGCCCCAGTGCACAATCATCACGCCGGCCACCGCGCCGATGAAGCCCGCAATGGAGCCCACGGATAGGTCAATGTGTCCGGCGATGATCACCATCACCATGCCGATGGCCAGGATCAGGATGTAGCTGTTTTGGACCACCAGGTTGGTGACGTTCTGCGGCTCCAGCAGGATGCCGTCTGTCAGGACCTGGAAGAGGATGACGATCAGGATCAGGGCAACAAAGATGCCAACCTGCCGGAGGCGGCTTGTGAGGAAGCCAAGGGATTCTCGTAGGGCGGACATGGTGGTTATTCCTTCTCTTGGGTCATGAAGTGCATGAGGGTTTCCTGGGTGGCTTCGGCGATGGGAACCTCGCCGGTGATGTGGCCTGCTGACAGCGTGTAGATCCTGTCGCAAATGCCCAGGAGTTCCGGGAGCTCAGAGGAGATCACAATGACGGCTTTCCCGGCAGCAGCGAGCTCAGCGATGATCGTATAGATCTCAAACTTGGCACCGACGTCGATTCCGCGGGTGGGTTCGTCCAGGATCAGGACGTCGGGATCTGAGAACATCCATTTACTCAGCACCACCTTTTGCTGGTTTCCGCCCGAGAGCTTGCCCGTAATGGCCGCTACCGACGGTGCCTTGATATTCATGCTCTTGCGGTACTGGTTGGCTACGGTGGTCTCTTTGTTGCCGTCCACCCAGCCGCGTTTGGCCAGCTTGTTCAGAGCTGCCATGGAAATGTTCCGCTTGATGTCTTCGATCAGGTTCAGGCCGTAGTGCTTCCGGTCTTCGGTGGCATAGGCGATTCCGTGCTCGATTGCATCGGAGACAGTGGAAGTGTTGATCTCCTGGCCGTATTTGTAGACCTTGCCTGATACGGCACGGCCATACGTCCGGCCGAAGACACTCATGGCCAGTTCTGTCCGGCCAGCGCCCATCAGCCCGGCCAGGCCCACTACCTCGCCCTTGCGCACGTTGAGGCTGGCATTGTTAACCACCGTCCGTGCATGGTCCTGCGGATGCTGCACGGTCCAGTCCTCGATGCGGAGGACTTCTTCGCCGATGTTGGGTGTGCGGTCCGGGTAGAGGCTTTCAAGGTCGCGTCCCACCATGCCTCGGATGATGCGTTCCTGGGTGATCTGGCCTTGATCAAGCCGCAGGGTTTCAATGGACTTTCCGTCGCGGATGATGGTGACAGCATCGGCCACTTTACGGATCTCGTTGAGCTTGTGGCTGATGATGATGCTGGTGACGCCTTGGCCCTTGAGGTGCAGGATGAGGTCCAGCAAGTGGTCTGAATCTTCATCATTCAGCGCCGCGGTAGGTTCGTCCAGGATCAGGAGTTTCACCTCTTTGGACAGGGCCTTGGCAATCTCCACCAGCTGCTGCTTGCCAACACTGATGTGCTGGATGGGCGTAACAGGGTTTTCGCTGAGTCCCACGCGGGCCAGCAGCTTGGCAGCTTCCAGGTTGGTCTTGCGCCAGTCCACCCAACCTTTATTGGCCAGCTCGTTGCCGAGGTAGATGTTCTCAGCGATGGACAGGTACGGGCTGAGGGCCAGTTCCTGGTGGATGATCACGATGCCACGCTTCTCGCTGTCCGTGATGCTGGAGAATTCGCAGGGTTCGTTCTCGAAGAGAATGTCGCCGTCGAAGGTGTTGTGCGCGTAGACGCCGGAGAGAACCTTCATGAGGGTGGATTTGCCGGCTCCGTTCTCACCGCAAATGGCGTGGACCTCACCACGGTTGACGTCCAGGGTGACGTCCTGAAGGGCTTTAACCCCGGGGAAGGTCTTGGTGATTCCTCGCATTTGAAGAATGGGTACGTTCATCGTCAATTCCCGCTGACTGGTTGGAACTTCGCCGGACCGAGGACTCGGGGGCTATGAGGGGAGGCTGTGGGCCCACCGCACTGCGGTAAAGAACAGTGCGGTGGGGCCACAGGGGGTGCTACTTGACGTCGGATTCCTTGTAGTAACCCGAATCGATGAGTTCCTTCTGGAAGTTGTCCTTGGTGATGATGACGGACTTCAGGAGGAAGGCCGGGACAACCTTGACCTTGTTGTTGTAGGTCTTGGTGTCGTTGGTTTCGGGCTCAGTGCCCTTGAGGACGGCGTCCACCATCTTCACGGCCTGCGCGCCCAGCTGGCGGGTGTCCTTGAAGATGGTGGAGTACTGCTCGCCGGCCACGATCGACTTCACGGAGCCCTTCTCTGCGTCCTGGCCGGTGACAACGGGCAGGCTTCCGGTGGAGTAGCCGCCGGTGCTGGTCAGTGCGGAGATGATGCCGATGGAGAGGCCGTCATACGGGGAAAGTACGCCGTCCAGCTTGGTGCCGGAGCTGTAGGCCGAGGTGAGGATATCTTCCATGCGCTTCTGGGCTACAGGCGCCTGCCAGCGCAGGATGGCTGCCTGCTCAAACTTGGTCTGGCCGCTGGGGACCTTCAGGGTGCCCGCGTCCATGTACGGCTTGAGGGTGTCCATGGCGCCGGTCCAGAAGAAGTTGGCGTTGTTGTCGTCCGGGCTGCCCGCGAACAGCTCAACGTTGAAGGGGCCCTTGCCCTCAACCTTCTTGCCGCTTGCGTCCACCAGGCCCAGGCCGGTCAGCAGCGAGGTGGCCTGCTGGACGCCCACGGTGTAGTTGTCGAACGTGGTGTAGTAGTCCACGTTGGGGGTTCCGTTGATGAGGCGGTCGTAGGCGATGACCTTGACGTTTTGTTCCTTGGCTTTGGCCAGGACATCGGTCAAAGTAGTGCCATCGATAGCGGCGATGATCAGTGCCTTGGCACCCTTCGTCAGCATGTTCTCAATCTGGGAGACCTGCGTGGGGATGTCATCGTTGGCGAATTGAAGGTCTGTCTTGTAGCCAAGGTCCTTCAGGGACTTCTCAACGTTGGCGCCATCGGCGATCCAACGTTCGGAAGTCTGGGTGGGCATGGAAATGCCTACCAGTGAATCGCTGGGGTTCGCAGTGCTGCTGGATTCGGCAGCTCCACCGCGACTGCCGCAGCCTGTTGCTCCGACGGTCAAGGTTAGGACAACCGCTACGGCGCCCAGGAGTTTCTTCAATCTCACGTTGCTCTCCTTCCGCGGCAGCATTGCCGCGAACTCTGATGCAGCCGGAGCATCTGCGCGTCCGGCACGGTAACGCTTTGCGGGCCTGTGGGCTTAGGGGCGGCACATGCCAACGTCAAGGTGGTGCGAATGCCATTGTGAACGCTAACAATACCGCCGGTCAAGTGCCGTGGATCACGAAAGGGTTGCGGCTGGGAAGCGCCGCGAAACCCCTTGACTTGAAACGTTGTTAGCGTTCACAATTTGCGCCATGCCCCTCGACCCCGCGGCACGCTGCCCACGGAGCAAGAAAAACCCGGCACCGCCTTGTGGGCGATGCCGGGTTCCAGTGGTTCCTCCCTGATGGCGGGGAGGAACTCTTTCCCCGTGGGAAACGGAGAATCAGAGGCGGGTGTCGAACGAATCGCAGAACACGTTCTGGTTGAACGTCCCCTGGAATTCGGACTTGCCCTGGATCTTCTCAACGGTGGCGTGAATGGCCTCGCGCGATCCCGCGTGGGCGTGGATGGCCGTCTTGATCATGGGCACGTCGATCAGGTGGTTGGGCTGGTTCAGGGAAACGAACACGGTGGGAACTTCCGTGGCGTACCAAGGTATTTCAGCGGCCATCGGTGAGGACCATTTGATCCGGATGGCCGCTTCCTGGGCGAATCCCTTCACATTGGCGAACACCAAGGCAGCGTCGTAGCGCTCCGCGTAATCACCGGTAGCTTCCTCCGAAAGGACGCGCATGAAGTTCATGCCGGCCTCCCCCGCGGCTTCGCGTTGCTCGGCGGTTTTGAACACATCCACCACAAAGCCGGCGGCCTCGAGCTCTTCCCGCACAGTGTCCAGGTAGGCCAGCGGATCGGCACGGGTGAAGTCGGCTCCGCCGGAGATGCCGTAGAGACGGATCCGCGGATGCGTTTGAGGTGAGATGGGCAAGTTGCCAGCAGTGTCCTTCACCAGGGTGACGGTCTTGTCAGCCACCTCGGCGGCGATTGCACGGTGGGCTTCGCTGCCGATGACCGCCAAGGCCTCGGCCGCCGGAACCAACGACTCCCGGGAGGCGAGGTGCAGCCCCAGGCTTGCCTTCAGCCCCAGGATCCGGCGCAGGGCATCATGAAGCCGGGTTTCGGTGATGACGCCGGACTTGTAGCCGTCCAGCATGTACTGGAAGTCCTCCCCGGGGTTTCGGAAGAACAGGAACATGTCACAGCCGGCTGCGATGGTGGCAGGCACCAGATCGCGGCGCTTCATGGCCTGTGTCAGGCCCAACATCAAAGAAGCATCCGTAAGAACCAACCCGTTGAAGCCAAGCTCACCGCGCAACAGGTCCTGCAGCAGCTCCGGAGCCAGCGTCGCCGGGAGCACCTCGAAATCCGCCAGACCGGGACGGAAATGCCGGGACACCTCCGGCGCACCGATGTGCCCCACCATGATCGACTGCACTCCGTGCCCGATCATTTCCCGGTACACGTGCCCGTAGCTCTTGTTCCACTCGTCATACCCCAGCGTGTTGTAGGACGTGACCACATGCTGGTCGCGTTCATCAATGCCGTCTCCGGGGAAGTGCTTCATGGCGCAGACAGTGGGTGATTCGCTGATGCCGTCGAAGTACTCCTTGGCCCGTTCCACCACGATCTCCGGCGTGTTGCCGAAGGACCGCGTGGAGATGACCGTGTTCCGCCAGTTGTAGTGGATGTCCACGATCGGAGCGAAGGCCCAGTTACAGCCAAGGGCTGCGGTTTCGACGCCGGCCACCTGGCCCATCTGCCGGGCGATGTTCTTGTCGGGATGCGAGCCCGCCTGCAGGTGCGTGGACACGAACGTGCCGTCATCGCAGCTGCCGGCGCCGCCCATTTCCGGGTTGGAGGCTATGAGCAGCGGAATCCGGGTCTTGGACTGCGCGTACCGGATGTGCTCCTGAACCGCCGCGGACGGACCGGGCCGGTAGCGCATGCCACCCACGTGGAAGTTCTCCAGCACACCATCGAGGTACTCCGGCGAGTAGTCGTTGTTGTGGTTGATGAACAGCTGACCGATCTTCTCTTCGAGCGTCATGGAGCTGATGGTGGACTCAACCCATTCCACAGCAGCATCGTCCAGGGTGAACGGAGCCGCCTTCAGGTCCACCAGGAACGGCCCGGTGGCAGCCGCGGAAAGGCCCGTCAGCTCGTCATGTGCCTCGTCCACAATGTCCTCCACGGAGTGGGCAATGTCCACAACCACCCCGGCTTCGTCGGCCTGCAATGGTTCCAGTGTTGCCAGTTGCGAGTCCAGCAACGATGCCGGCATGAAGTGTCCCGGCCGCGCGTTCATGCGCTCGTTCAGCAGTTCCCGCGTACCGTGCAGGTGCACGAACACCACCGAGGAATTCCCGCTGCGGATCATGTCCCGGTAGCTGCGCTTGAGCGCGCTGCACGCGATGACAAGAGCAGTGTTCGACGCCGTGAATCGCCTGCCGATTTCGGCCAGCCACGGTGCGCGGTCGTCGTCGTTCAGCGGAGTACCCGAGGCCATCTTGTCGATGTTCGCCTGGGGGTGCAGCGAATCGCCGTCGAGAAATTCAGCGCCGAGACGCTCGGCGAGGGCGGCACCTATGGTGCTTTTGCCGCAGCCGGCCACCCCCATGACCACGATGTGGTGGCCGCTTGCAAGGGACAGAGGTTTACCAATCATGAACAGTGCCGTCCACGAGGCGGTTGTACGGCAGGTACGCCTGCTGATACGGGAACGCCGCAGCGGCTTCCTCGTTGAATTCGACGCCAATGCCGGGGTTGTCGCCGGGGTGCAGGTAGCCGTCCTTGAAGGTCATGGACTGCTGGAAGACCTCGTTGGTCTTGTCCGAGTGCTGCATGTACTCCTGGATGCCGTAGTTGTGGATCGCAAGACCCACGTGGAGCTGGGCGGCGAAGCCCACCGGGGAGATGTCCGTGGGACCGTGGAAGCCGGACTTGATCTGGTACTGGGCGGCGAAATCCATGACCTTTTTCAGCGGCGAAATGCCCCCGAAGTGGGTGGATGCAGCACGGACGTAGTCGATCAACTGCTCCTTGATGAGGGTCTGGAAGTCGAACACCGTGTTGAAGATTTCGCCGATGGCCAGCGGGGTGGTGGTGTGCTGGCGGACCAGGCGCAGGCCCTCCTGGTTCTCGGCCGGGGTGCAGTCCTCCAGCCAGAAGAGGTCGTACGGCTCCAGGGCCTTGCCGAGCTTGGCGGCCTGGATGGGCGTCATGCGGTGGTGGCCGTCGTGCAGCAGCGGGATTTCCGGGCCGAATTCGTTCCGCACGGCCTCAAACACGGTGGGCAGGTGGCGCAGGTAGGCGCGGGTGTCCCAGTCCTCTTCCTGCGGGAACGCGCCACGGCCGGCGGGTTCGTAGTCATAACGCTCGCCGGAGGCCTGTGCCTGCGCGGCCACACCGTACACGGCTTTGATGCCGGGGATGGCGGTCTGGATGCGGATGGACTTGTAGCCCAGTTCCAGGTGCTCACGGACGGAGTCGAACAAGGACGGAATGTCCGCACCCGAGGCGTGGCCGTAAGCCCGCAAACCGTTGCGCGAGGCACCGCCCAGCAGTTGGTACACCGGCATCCCGGCGATCTTGCCCTTGATGTCCCACAACGCCATGTCGACGGCGGCAATCGCGGCCATGGTCACGGGGCCGCGGCGCCAGTAGGAGCTGCGGTAAAGGAACTGCCACGTGTCCTCAATCCGGTGCGGATCCTTGCCGATGAGCAACTGGGCGACGTGTTCCTTCAGGTACGCAGCCACGGCGAGTTCACGGCCGTTGAGCGTCGCGTCACCAATACCCGTCACACCATCCTCCGTGGTGATGCGCAGGGTGACGAAGTTACGGGACGGGCTGGTCACGAAGACTTCAGCGGCAATGATTTTCACAGCTTTTCCTTTCGGGATTCTGCTGGTTGGGGCATGTGCACTCGCTTCGATGCGATGGGCACCACAAGTGGATAGATTTGATTTTAGGTTGGATTGCCATGCTTGGCAACCGGTTGCCGCAGTGTGGATACGCCGGTCGGGTTCTGTGTGCCGGAGTCCCCCGCAGAGCGGCGGGCCTTGATCTCGCCCACAATCTGCGCGTGCAAGACATCCGTGAGCTTGTACTTGGCCATCACCCCGATGGCCAGGATGGTCATGATGGCCGGCAGCGCTCCGGCGGCAAATTGAATGCCCTGCAAAGCATCGGCACTCTGGGCGACGCCGGACTTGTACCCGCCGACGGCCAGGCAATAAGCGGCCAGTGCGCCACCAACGGCCTGGCCGGTCTTCCGGGTGAAGGAGAACAACGCGTACGTGATTCCTTCGGTCCGCACGCCCGTCTTCCATTCGCCATACTCCACCGTGTCAGCCTCCAGGGCCCACACCACGATGTTCACGGCCATGACGCCCATCAGGCTGACAACAAGACCGGAGAATCCAACCCAGACCATGGAGGAAGGCGCCAGGAAAACGATGATTCCGCCCACCATGGACAGGGCTCCCGCCACGATATAGACGTTCTTTTTACCCAGCTTGCGGACCAACCGCGGCATCAGGGGCGCCAAGGCCAACGTCATGACCAGCTGGACGATTGCCAGCACGGGATAGAGATCCAAGCGGCCCAATACGTCGCGCAGGTAGTACAGCTGCACGGAGGACAATGCCATGTAGCCGGTCAGGAAGAGGAAGCTGCTCAAGCACAGCATGAGCAAAGGGCGGTTGGTTTTCAGCGTATCCATGCTCTGCTTGAAGGAAACATTGGGCACCGATCGGTGAACGCGCTCCTTCGCGGTCAGCACCGTAAAGAAGTACAGCGCCGCGCCGATCACCACAAAGGCCAAAGTGATGGTGGTGAAGGTGGACTGGAGGTCCGCACCCGGCTTGATCAGGGGAGCCACGAAGATCCCCAAGGCAGAACCAACCAGCAACGCTCCCACCATGCGGGCCGAGCCAAGCTTGGCACGGTCCCCCGGATCCTGGGTCATCGCTCCAGCCAGGGAACCATAGGGAATGTTGACCAAAGAGTAGGCCAAACCCAAGGCCGCGTAGGTCACGTAGGCGTAGAGCAGAGTCCCGGTTTCGCCCAGTTGCGGCACGGAGAACGTGGCCACGCTGAGGAGCAACAACGGGATGGAGCCGAACATGATGAAGGGCCGGAACTTGCCGAAGCGCTTGCTGTACGTGCGGTCCACCAGGCGTCCGGCAAAAACGTCGGCAAAGGCATCGAAGATCCTGACCACCAAGAGCAAGGTGCCGGCCGCGGCGGCTGAGATTCCTGCGACATCCGTGTAGTAGACCAACAGGAACATGGTGGCTGTTGTGAAGGCCAAATTGTTGGCGGCGTCGCCGGCACCATAGCCGGCGATGCTGAGTTTGCTGAGCTTTTTCAATGCGGGCTCCTTTACCCTTCGCGTCATTGCGGTCCGGTCCGGCTCGACAGTGTGTGGATCACTGGAATCCGGTACCGGCTGTGCAGCTGTTGTAATTCTAGTCACTTTGGCAAACGTTTGGCAATCGGTTGCCGAAAGATTTCCTTGAAAGTTTGTCCAAGTGTTTCCACGTTGTGAGGCCCGGTTTGCGCCCTAAAATCACGCCAGGGCACGCACACCGGGCCCCACAACGCAGGGGAACCCCGCCTTAAACGCCGGCGGCCCAGGTTGCCTGCCAATCCGGGCAGCCTGGGCCAGCAAACGGGGCGCTGAATCAGGAAGGAGCCCTACGCGGCAGTACCTGAGTTCGCCGGAACCGCGGGAACAAAGTCCGAGCTGAGCTCATGGACAAGCTCCACCGCTGCCGGCTCTCCGGCAAGTTCCGAGTCAAGCAACGCCATAAGCGCAGCAGTTCGCTCCAGCCCGGAAAGTTGGTTTGCCTCGCCCACGGCCCTGGACTGAGGATCCTGCAGGCCGGGATTCGATGCCACGAAGGCGGACCACGCCGCAATCATCCGCGCTGCCCCGTGGCCTTGCCGCCCTTCCGCACGCTCAGCCCGGAGGACAGGTATGGCCCGCATCCTCAGTTTGGTGCTGGCGTCCATGGCGATCTGGGCCAAGTGGTGTGCGATCCGTGAGTTGCCAAAACGCTCCAGCAACGCAGCCCGGTATTCGGGAATCTCCAGTTCCTTGCCCGGGAGGTGGCGGGACGCTTCATCCCAGAACTCCTCCACAGCACCCCGGCACACGGGATCCGAGAGCGCCTCCGCAACAGTTGCGTGCCCCCGCAACTGGCCGGCATAGGCCAGAATCGAGTGCGCGCCGTTCAGGAGCCACAGCTTGCGGTTCTCGTAGGGCTCGATGTGGTCCACAAAGACCGCACCTGCGTCCTCCCAGCGCGGACGGCCTGCGGGGAAATCGCCACTGAGGACCCAATTGCGGAAAGGCTCGGTGACCACCGGCGCAAGATCCCGGTATCCGCACGAGGCCGCAACGGCGTCGAGGTCAGCGTCCGTAGTGCGGGGCGTAATCCGGTCCACGGAGGTACTGACGAAACTGACGTTCGCCTCAATCCAGGCTGCAAGCCCAGCGTCGTATGCGCCGGCGATACCCAGCACGGCGTTGCGGGCGACGTTCCCGTTGTCCGAAAGATTGTCACAGGAGACGACGGCGAGTGGACCGCCGTCGGCGTCCCTGCGTGCGGCGAGTCCAAGGACCAAGCGGCCCAACGGCGTCGTGGGCGTCCCGCCGGAAGCCAGCAGCGGTACGTCGTCTGCGCCGAATCCGTAGGCCGCTTCGGTGATGGTCAGGGTAACCACAACGGTTTGGGGCGCCGCTACCAGTTCAACCAAACGCTGCACATCGGCGCCGTCCGCGGCTTCCACAATGCTGCCCACAACTTCAAAGGAGTCGCCCGCATCCGAGCGCTCCACCACAGTGAACAGACCGTCCTGCGCGGCGAGAACCACGGCGGCGTCCGGGCGACGACCGGTGAACGAGGCGATGCCCCACTCCCCCGCGTCGCCGGCGTGCTGCGTGTACCAGGCCTGATGAGAACGGTGGAAGGCGCCCAGGCCAAGGTGCACCATGCGGATGGGCGCTTTGGCCGCGGGCGCAACCGAACGGCCCAGACGCGGAAGATTCCCGGCGGTCACAGCTTGAACACCCTGCGGGGCGAGGAATCGACGACGTCGAGGATCAGCTCGTGCGCGCGGTCTTCCGTGACCCGGTGCTCGGCAACAAGACGCGCGAGGAAGGACGCTTCGATCCTTCGCGAGGCGTCGTGCCGTGCGGGGATGGAGCAGAACGCGCGGGTGTCGTCAATGAAGCCGGAGGACCGCGAGAAACCGGCGGTTTCCGTGACTGCGGAGCGGAAGCGCAGCATGGCATCCGGCGCATCGAGGAACCACCAGGGTGCGCCGATGTACACGGACGGGTAGAAGCCTGCAAGCGGCGCCAGTTCGCGGGAGAAGACTGTCTCGTCCAGCGTGAAAAGCACCAGGTGGAAGTCCTTGGCCGTACCGAAATCCTGCAGCAGCGGGCGGATGGCCTCCGTGTAGTTCACCGCGAAGGGAATGTCGTGACCAGTGTCGGCACCAAAGGACTCGAACGTGGGGCCGTGGTGGTTGCGGTAGGAGCCTGGATGGATGGTCATGACCAATCCGTCGGCCACTGACATGCGCGCCATCTGGTACATCATGTGGGCCTCGAACGCGTCGCGGTCGGCAGCTGTGGCTCTGCCTGCCCGGGCCTTTTCGAACAGCGCTGCGGCCTCCGCGCTATCCAGTTTGAGCGTGGCAGGAGTGCGAACGCCATGGTCCGCCGATACCGCACCATGCTCCACAAAATAACGACGGCGGTTCTCAAGCGCCGTAATATAGCCCGCGTAGCCTGTGGCACCGTCAGCAGCCGTCTCCACCAAGCGGTCAACATTGTTGCTCCACTGCGGATGCGCCACGTTCAGGTAGGCGTCGGGACGGAATGTTGGAAGGACACGGCCGTTGAAGCTCGGGTCTTCGGTCAGGGCCTTGTGGCTGGCCAGGTTGTCCAGAGGATCGTCCGTGGTGGCCAGAACTTCGATATTGAAGTCCTTGAAGAGCTGCCGGGGACGGAAGTCCGGCTCCACCAACTTTGCGGCGATCGCGTCATAGCTGGCATCGGAAGCCATCTCGCTGAGGTCAGCGCCAAGTTTGAAGACGTCATCAAACTGGGTGCGCAGCCAATACCCGGAGGCTGTGCCCTCGAACAGCGGCCAGGCTTCAACGAATTGCCGCCAGATCTCCCGGGATTCGGGCGCGGAGGCTGCGCCGGCCAGCAACTGGTCCATCGGAACACCATTGGCGTGGATCAGGCGGGTGACGTAGTGGTCCGGACTGACCAGGAGGGCCGCGGGATCGGGGAACGGAGTGTTCTGCTCAATGACGGCTGCGTCAACGTGACCGTGCGGAGAAATGATGGGCAGGTCCTGGACGCGCTCCAGCAAGGACCGCGCGATGCTGCGCGTCCCGGGATCTGCGGGCAGGAGCCTGTCAGGGTGTGCGGCAATGGACTGTGACATAGGTCAATCTTGCGGCCCACTTGCCACCCTTGTCAACCGGTTGCCAAAAATTGCCAACTAGTTGCTGCCAGTACTTCCTGGAGCTCCAGGCTAGGCCAGAAGCCTGCCACTGGAGCCGCGCACCACGAGTTCGGTTTCCACGCTCACGGCTTCATCCGGAGCATCGTGGCCCTGCAGCACGTCCAACAGGATGGTCACGGCGCGGGTTCCGCACTCCCCCAAGGGTGAACGCACGGTGGTCAGGGCTGGAGTGGTGAAGTCTGCCCCGAAGATGTCGTCGAAACCAACAATGCTGATCTGGTCCGGAACGCGCATCCCGCCGGCCTGCAATTCCTGCATCAAGCCGATGGCCAGGAGGTCGTTGTAGGTGATGACGGCCGTCGCCCCGCTGTCCAGGACATCGCGCGCTACCTGCCTGCCGCCGTCGACCGTTGGCTTGGACGATTCCAGCCGGACGGCGCCCAACTTGGACCACTCACAAGCAGCTTTGACACCTTCCCAACGGCGGCCTGTCATCCACGACTGCGCAGGTCCGGCGACATACGCGAGATTGGTGTGGCCGTTGGCAGCCAAGCTGCGGACAGCCTCACTGATGCCCTTGTTGACGTCGGGCACAACGCACGGCACGCCATCGATTTGCCGGTTGATGACCACCACTGGCTTGTCTGCTGAAAGAGCGCGGATATGGTCGTCATCCATACGGGGACTGGCCAGAATGAGGCCATCAACAGTGCTCAGCAGGCGTCGCGCGGCCGTGACCTCAGTCTCCGGTGACTCGGCGGATTCAGCCAGGACCAGAGTGTAGTCACGGGCTGAGCCCGTGGTTTCCGCGCCGCGGATGATGTCGAAGAAGGTGGGGTTGGTGATGTCCGCGACGATCAATCCGATGGTTTGCGTGCGTCCGGTGGGGAGCGCGCGGGCGAACGGGTTCACCTGGTAGTTCAGTTGCTCCGCCGCGTCCTCGATAATTTTCTGCGTCTTGGCGCTGACCCTGCCCGGCTTGCTCAGGGCGCGTGAAACCGTGGATGGGTTCACGCCGGCGAGCTTGGCGATGTCGTAGATGGTGGCAGAGGACTTCTCCCCCCGGCCACGCTTGCTGGGGGCGGTTGCTGCTCCGGGGCTCGTCACGTCAGTCACCGCTCCATCGTAGACCTCATGGCAACAAAACAAGCCGGTTGCCAAAGAATGGTGACAACCGGCCTGTTCCGAAAGGGCTAAGAGCGCTCGGGGAACTTCCCTTCCCCTGCGATGCGTTTGTTCAACTCCTGCAGGAATTCGTCTTCATCAAAGTCCAGGGAGACTTCCTTGCCCGTCCAGCTGGAGAGGTGGATCGCGTTGGCCAGGCGGACGCCGTTGATTCCGTCGGAGCCGGGGGCAAGCAGCGGCGTCCCATCCAGGATGTTGGCGGCAAAGTTTTCCAGGACACCCGCGTGCTGACCTCCCCAGACGGACTCGAACTCGATGACCTCGGTGGAGTAGAACTCGTCCCGGTTCAGCTGGCCCATGAAAAGCTTGCGGACATCGTCCATGTCCATGGAATCGCTGAGCTCACGCTCGGGTTTAACCAGGCGGGTGACGGTTGCAACCTTGCTGTCCTCCACCACGATCTTGCCTTGGTCGCCCAGGATTTCGAACCTGTCGGTTCCCACGATGTCGTGGGTGGCCGTCACGAAAACGCCAGTGGCGCCGTCGCCATAATCCACCACTGCCGTGACCTCATCCTCGACGGCGATATCGCGGCGGAAGCCGTAGGCCACCTTCGAATACACGGACTCGGGTGCGCCACAGATCCACTGCCACAGGTCCAACTGGTGCGGTGCCTGGTTCACCAGGACGCCGCCGCCTTCACCGCCCCACGTGGCGCGCCATTCGCTGGAATTGTAGTAACCCTGCGGACGCCACCAGTTGGTGATGATCCAGTTGGTGCGTCGGATGCTGCCAATGTCCCCGTTGTCTACGATTTCCTTGAGCTTCTTGTACAGGGGGTTGTTGCGCTGGTTGAACATGATGCCGAAGGAGAGCTCAGGCTTGGAGGCCGCAAACTCATTGAGTTCCTTGACCTGCTTGGTGTAAACGCCGGCCGGCTTCTCCACCAGCGCGTGGATGTTCCGTTTGAGGGATTCGATGCCCATTTCCGGGTGCAGGAAGTGCGGAACGCAAGTAACGATCGCGTCCACGGAGCCGCTCTCCAGCATGGCGATGTAATTGTCATGGAACGGGACACCGGGGTACAGGGAGCTGGCGAGCTCCTTCTTGGTGGGATCGACGTCGCAGATAGCTCCGATCTCCATGTTCGGGACCAGCCCGTCCTTGATGAACTTGGCATAGGCGCCGCCCTGCTGGCCCAGGCCGATGATGCCGAGGCGTACTTTGTTGCTCATGAATGTGATCTCCTGTCGAAAACTCTAGAAAAGGTCGCCGTGGCCCATGGCCATCAGGTTGTCGTATGAGGTCTGCAGCGCATCCCAAACAGTTCGGCCGTAGAGCTCGTCCTGTTCCACCAGCAGGTACTGGGCTCCGGCGGCCACAGCTGCGGGCACGATTGATGGGAAGTCCAGGTTTCCCTCGCCCACCTCGGCGAACTGGACAACATTCTTGAACTCGGCCATGAACCCCGGGAAGTCGCCCTTCTCCAGGAGCCCGAAGGATGCTTCCGGCATCTGTCCGATCCTGTAGTCCTTCAGATGCACCATGGCGGTCCTGCCCGCGTATTTTTCCAAGATGCGCACAGGATCCAGTCCGCCGCGCTGTACCCAGTGCACGTCTATTTCCATGCCCATTGCCGGGGAGTTGTCCGCGATGATGTCCAGCATGTACTTGCCATCGAACTTGGCGAACTCGATGTGGTGGTTGTGATAGTAAAGTCCAATGCCGTGCTCCTGGAGCCGCTCGGCGTAGCCGTTGGCCTGCTTGGCAAACTCCACCACGGCGTCCAGCGACTTCATGGCCGGGAACGGCAGCATACCGATGCGCAGCAGAGAAGCATCGAGGCGCTTGGCATCATCAACAATCTTGTCGAAATTGTCCGCGAGTGATTCCACGGGCATTCCCTTGCGGCCTTCCACATTGACGGAGAGAGCCGCAATATCCATGCCCAACTCGGAGCGGGAGCGATCCAGCTCGTCAACGTTTTCCGGTGTCATGGGGATCTGGGAAATCTCCACCGCGTTGTACCCGATTGCGTTGACTTTCCGCAGGGTTTCAAACGCTCCAACTTCGGCGAAGCTGTCCTTCAACATCATCGCCTGTACGCCTATTGTGGCCACTTTTTCCTCCGAAAGTTCCGGCCACAATTAAGGGGCCGCATGGGTTCTGCTGGGTGCCGCCGGCCGTCAGGCAACGGCACCCGCTTGTTCAATCTGGTTGCGTTGGTTGGCCAACAGCCGGTGCCTGTCCGCCCGGCGTTGTTCCTGCCGGTCAGGATCGGGCACGGGTGAGGCGAGAAGAAGCCGCTGCGTGTAGGGGTGCTCGGGATCGCGGGTGACGATCTCCGCAGGGCCCTGCTCCACGATTTCGCCGTGATACATGACGGCGACGCGGTGGCTGATGTGCCGCACGACGTCGAGGTCGTGGGACACGAAAAGGTAGGAAACACCGGTGTCCTTCTGGATCTGCAGGAACAGGTCCAGCACGCGCGCCTGGGTGGAAAGGTCCAGGGCGCTGACGGGTTCGTCGCACACGATCAGCTTGGGGGACAACGCCAGGGCCCGGGCAATGGCCACGCGCTGGCGTTGTCCGCCGCTGAACTCGCGGGGCAGGCGGTGGATCGCGTCCGAGGGAAGTCCAACCTGGTCCAGCAACTCCTGGACCCGCTTCTTGGCTGCAGTGGGTTCCATGCCCTGGACACCCAGCGGTTCTGCAAGGATGTCGCCGATTTCAAGGGCCGGATTCAGTGAAGTGTAGGGGTCCTGGAAGACCACTTGCAGGTCCCGGCTCAGTGTCCGCCGCTCCTTGCGGGAAGCGTTGCTGATGTCGTTGCCCTCGAAGATGACCTTCCCTGCGGTGACCGGGGCGAGTCCCAACACGGCGCGGCCCAGGGTGGTTTTGCCCGAGCCGGACTCCCCCACCAGCCCCAGGGTTTCTCCTTGGCCAATAGTGATGTTGATATCAGTCAGCGCTCGGAACGGCTTGGCCCGGAACCGCTTGCTCGGGTACTCCACCACCAGGTTCTCCACCGCCAGGAGCGGGGACTTCTGCGATGAGTCAAGAGAGACGCTCATGCCACCGGCTCTTTCTGTGCTGCTGATCCAGGCCTCGATACAAGCATGGTCATAGGAGTCTTTCCTTCAAGCATGGACCCCAGCAGGGTCTGCGTGTACTGCTCTTTCGGGTTCCGGAGAATATCCCGGACGGTGCCTTCTTCCACGAGCCTGCCGTTCTGCATGACGGCCACGCGGTCGCACAGGTCGGCAACGACGCCGAAGTTGTGGGTCACCAGGATGACGCCGATGTTCAGGCGCTGCTGGAGCTCGCGCAGCAGGTCCAGCACATCCGCTTGGACGGTGACATCCAGGGCGGTGGTAGGTTCGTCAGCGATCACCAGGTCAGGTTCGCAGCTGATGGCGCCCGCGATCAGCACGCGCTGTGCCATGCCACCGGAAACCTCGTGCGGGTAAGCCTCGAACGTGCGTTCCGGGTTGACGATTCCGACGTCGGTGAGCAGCTTGAGTGCCCGCTTCCGGGCTTCTGCCTTGGAAATTCCAAGGACACGCACCATGGGGGTCACCAGTTGGTATCCGATGGTGAAGGCCGGGTCCAGGTTGCTCATGGGTTCCTGCGGAATGTAGGAGATCCGTTTGCCGCGCAGCTTGGACAACCGCTCCTGGCTGACGCGGTCATCACCGGGGGCAACGGTGTAGTTGCCGTCGAACTGGATGGAACCGCCCACGATCCTGGCGTTGTCCGGCAGCAGGCCAAGAATGGAGAATGCGGTCTGGGACTTGCCCGAACCCGATTCGCCCACGATCCCCAGGATCTCGCCGCGGTCCACATGGAACGAGACGTCGTCCACCACCTTCTTGACGGAACCGTCAGCCTGCGGATATCCAACGCCCAGGTTGGTCACCTTGATGAGGTGGTGCTCGGTTCCAACCTCGACGGCGGCCACGGACTTCCGTGACTGACCCGCCTTGGCGGGGTCCGCCGTCGTGCTTTCCGCCGGAACGGTCTTCTTTTTACGGTGCTTGATCTTCTCGCCGTCTTCCAAGGCATCGCGGATGGCGTTGCCCAGCAGGACCAGGCCGCCGATGGTGAGCGCCATGGCCAATGCCGGCCACAGCAGCAACGTTGGCGTCATGTAGACGTTCTTGAAACCTTCGGAGAGCATGACGCCCCATGTTGCCTTGGTGGGATCGCCCAGGCCCAGGAACTCAAGCCCCGACTGGATGGCGATGGCAACTCCCGCGATGGCCGCGGTCTGGATGATGATGGGTGCGCGGACCACGGAGAAGATGTGGCGGGCGATGATGCTCAGGTCAGACAGGCCTGAGACGCGCGCTGCGTCGACGTAGAGCTCGTTGCGGACCGACTGGACGGCGGTCCGGGTCAGGCGGAAGTAGGACGGGCTGATCAGGACGCCGAAAGCAATCATCGAGATCCAGACTGAGGGCCCAAAAGCCGCGCGGATGGTGAGGAGCACGATCAGGCCGGGCAGGCTCATGAGGATGCTGACCACCCAGTTGGAGACGGCCTCGAACTTCCCGGCGTAGTATCCCGCAATCAGGCCCGCGGGAAGGCCGATTGCGATGGCAACCCCTGCACAGAGCAGGGCGGACAACAGTGTGAGCTGCGCACCGAAGAGCAGGCGGCTCCAGGTGTCGCGGCCTGCGCTGTCGGTGCCAAGGATGTTCACGGAATCTGCCGGTGCCAGGGTCTTGGTGATGTTCGCGAAGTTTTCCTCGAACGGCGCCAGGACAGGGGCGAAGATGGCCAGCAGGGCGATGGATCCCAGGATCACCAAGGAGGCGATACCCAACGGGTTCCTGAGGAGTCGACGCATCACGGTGGAACGGACCACGGTGCCGCTTTGGCCTGTAGGGACGGGGGCGGCGACAGCCGCTGTATCTATGGAGTCACTCATGAGACACGCACTTTCGGGTTGAGCCAACCATTGAGGATGTCCACCAGGAGGTTCACCACGATGACCACCACCACGGTGTACATGACCACTCCCATCACCACGGGAAGGTCGGACTGGCCGGTGGCGGTAACCGCGAGGGGTCCCATTCCCGGCAGGGCGAAGATCTGCTCGATGATCACCACGCCGCCCAGCATGCCGATCAACTGCAGGCTCAACACCGTCAAGCCTGCGGGAGCGGCGCTGCGCAACACGTGCTTGAAGAGGATTTCGCGCTCCCCAATGCCGCGGCTGCGCAGCGTCCGGACGTAGTCACGCTCCAGCTGCTTGATCACTGCGCTGCGGATCTGCTGGGCCCCGCCGGTCACGCCGTTGATGAGCAGTGCGATCACGGGGAGGGTCATGGAGTAGACCCAGGCCTCCGGCCCCACCTCGGGAGAGATGGTGCTGGTGGCCGGGAAGAGGCCCAGCTGGATGGCCAGGATGGTTACCAGGAACACGCCGATCACATACCCGGGGATGGAGTCCCCAACGATCGCGCCAATCTGGACCACCCTGTCCACCCAGCCGCGCTTGACGGCCGCGGCGACACCGATCAGTGCTGCGCAGATGGCGATCAGGATCATTGCGGTGAACACCATGGTCATGGTGACGGGGATACGGGTGGCCAGGGAGTTGGCCACCGGCTCCGAGGTGAACCAGGAAGCACCGAGGTTTCCGCTGACGGCATCGCCCAGCCAGGCGAAGTAACGGGTCACCAAGGGCTGGTCCAGGCCCAGCTCCTGTTCCTTCAACGCAACCTGCTCAGGAGTGGCCTGGTCTCCCAGGATGTTCCGGGCAATGCTGCCGCTGGAGGTGTACAGCAGGGTGAAGGTGAGCGCTGAGACGACGAACAGCACCACCAACCCGCTGCCCAGCCTTTTCGCAATGAACTTGATCATAGGTTCCTACTTGGCGGGCGAGTAGTTGTAGATGGACGGAACGGCCTGCTGTGCCTGCGGGGTGACGTTCACTTTGTCGTTGTGGTAATACATCTGGTTCACGCGGAACAACGGGGCGAACCATGCCTGTTCCACCACATATTTGTTGACTTCCTGGGCCAGGGTGCCAGCGTCCTGGCCACCGGCGCGTACGGCCGCAATCTTGGCTTCGAGCTCAGGAGTGGTGTTTTTGAACGGGTTGTACAGCGCCTTGGTTGAAACGATCTGATCGATCGCAACCGTGGGCTCACCTTGGAAGAGATTGAAGAACAGTGCGTGATACTTCTGCGCCGCAACATCGGCGGTGAAGGTGTTGGTGATCGCTGCGCCGGGCTTCAGCGTGATTCCGACGTCGGCCAGTTGCTGCTGGAGCACCGAAATGAGTGTTTCGGCTCCCGGAAGGGTGGGAACGTCAATGGTCACTTTGCCTTCGAAACCGGATTCCTTCAGGAGCTGCTTGGCCTTGGTGGGATCGTAGCTGTAGTAGTTCTCCAGCTCTTCGGTCCATGCACCGCTGTCCTTGCCGAAAGGCTGCGAAGTGGGGGTGCCTTGGCCGAGCATGACCTGTTCCAGGATGGTCTTGCGGTCGAAGGCGTAGTTGATGGCCTGGCGGACCTTGACGTTGGCCAACGCCGGGTTCTTGGCACCGTCGCGGTCCAGCAGGAGTAAACCGGACCAGTCAACCTGGTTGGTTTCAAGCTTCATCTTGGCGCCTTCGGCCTGCTTGCCATTCTTGGGATCAAGGAGCGTGGCGTCGATCTGCCCGGAAACCAAGGCGTTGGTGCGCGCTGTGGGGTCGATGAGAATCTTGAGGGTCAGCTTCTTGTACTTCTGGAGGTCCTTGTTCCAGTAGCCTTCGCGGGCGGTGAAAACCGTCTGCGAATCCTTCACTGAGGCAGCCTTATCCATGACGTACGGCCCCGAACCCACGGGTACAGTCTTGATTCCGTCTGTGCCCAAAGCTGCCGGGCTACCCATCAGGCCGGCCGCCTGGCTCAGGAAGTACTCCAGGGCAGGCTCAGCGGCGCTGAGGTTGATGTCGATAGTGTCCTCATCCACCACTGCAATGTCCGATACCGAGCTCAGCTGGGCCATCTGCGGACCGTTCGCCTTCTTGAAGTGGTCCAGGTTGGCCTTGGCCGCCGTGGCGTCGAACTTGGCGCCATCGCTGAACGTGACGTCGGTCCGGAGGTCCACCGTGAGCTTGGTGTTGGTCTCGTTGTACTTCCACGCGGTGGCCAGCATGGGGCTGAGCTTGCCATCCGGCTCCCGCAGGATCAGGGAATCATAGGCCGCCTGGTAGGGCTGGAGCGCGTGGCCGACGTGGGCTTGGGCGGGATCCCAGGACGTGATGTCCCGGAGGGTGCCCAGCGTCAGGGCCGTGACGGCTGTTCCGCCGCCGGCGTTGGAGCCTGCTCCGGCGCCGCCACCACATGCGGTGAGCGCCAGGGAGGCGCTAAGTACGATGGCGGCTGCTGCCGCCTTGGGACCTAACTTCATTGTCGGCTCCTACTGAGTCTTTTGCCTGATGCGAGTCAGAACGAAGGGGTGTGGCCTGGACCACATATTTCCGGGTGTGGGATTTACAGTACGGACTTTGGAGACGCTTGGCAACCGATTGTCAAAAGTTTCTCATGTTGTTGCCAAGTTGCCGCGTAGAGCGGGCAGATCCTGCGGACTGAACACGAAAATGGCCGGAAACACCCCCTGGTTTCCGGCCCCGTCGTCAAGCGGTTGCACAACGCGTTCAGCCCACGCGGCCCACCATGTCCGGGTAGCTCTGCGCGTAGATATCCTTGACGATGGCCAGCGACTTCCCCGCCTCGGCAGGGTTGATCCAGAACGGTCCAGGCTCGCCCAGGCTTGCATGGAAGTCCGCGATGAGCAGCTCATGGGAAACACCCCAGTAGGATCTGCCGCCAGATTCCGCCACCCGTTCCGGAACCACTTCCACAGAGCCATCGGCATAGGTGATGGTGAGGTCCCCCCGGAGGCTCAGCGTCGCCTTTTCCGTGACGATGTCCAGAGTGACGGGAGCGTTCACCGCGTTGGCCAAGGTGGCATAGAAAACGCTCCGCGCACCGCCTACATGCTCGGCCACGAACTCCGCGGTGTCCTCCACCTCAATCACGCCAGCCAGGGAACGCGTCGACGCCCGGCCCTCCACCTTGGCAACATCGCCCACCAACCACTGCAGCAGGTCCACGGTGTGGATGGCCTGGTTCATCATCAGGCCCCCGCCACCTTCAGCCCAGGTGCCGCGCCACGGCCGGCTCCGATAGTAGTCGCCGTCCCGGTGCCACATGACCGTGGCCGACGCGCCAATCACCTGGCCCAGCCCGCCGTCGTCGAGCATTTTCCGCATGGCCTGCGACGTCGCGTTGTAGCGGTTCTGGAAGCAGACGGCGATCTTGGCCGGGCTCCGCTCAGCCACCTCAATGAGCCGCTTACCCTCGGCCAGGGTGTGCGCCAGGGGCTTCTCCACAATGACGTTGACACCGCGTTCAAGGCAATCGGCGGCCACGGAGGCGTGGAGGTGGTGCGGCGTACAGACGTGCACGACGTCGGGACTCACCTCCCTGAGCATGTCCAGGTAATCCGCGTACCCCGGGACGCAGTGGGCGGCTGCTGCCGCCCCCAACCGGCCTGGGTCGGTATCGCAAACCGCCACCAGCTCGACGTCGCCCAACGTGGCGATCGCCGAAAAATGGACGGTGGAGATGTCACCGCAACCGATGATTGCCGCTCTAGTCATTCCTGCTCCTTCGAAGGATGATGCCGTCTGGTGATAGTGCTGTTCCGGTGATACTGCTGCCGTCCGGGATGCGGTTCAAGCCAGCACAGTTCAAGCCAGCACAGTTCAGGCCAGGGTGACGCCACTCTTGTGGGCCAGGCCGGCGAACGCGCGGGCAGCGATGCCGAAAGCTACCGGCCCTGAGTAGCCGCCCAGCTCGTGGGCGCTGGCCAGGTGCGGCTCGAGCGAGGCGAAGCCCGCGTATCCATCAGCCGCGAGGGCAGCGATGGTTGCTTCCAGTTCTCCATCGCCTTCGCCGGAAGGGACCACCTCACCCGTGGTGGCGATGGCATCCTTGACCTGCAGGTATTCGAGGTAGGGGCGAAGAATGGCGTATCCCTCGGTGTAGGGCTTGACGCCTACCTGGACAAAGTTGGCGTTGTCCCAGGCGACCCGAAGTGCCGGCGAGTTGACCGTCTCCATGATGTCCAGAACGCGCTCCGGGGTGTCGCCGTAGATGCCCTTCTCGTTTTCATGCAACAGGACAATGCCGTTTGCTGCGGCTTCTCCAGCCAGCGCAGCCATGCGTTCCATGACCGCCCCGCGGACTTCTTCCTGGCCCTGCCCTTCAGCCCTGTAGAAGGAGAAGATGCGGACATACTTGGTGTCCAGCGCCTTGGCAACCGACATGATCCGGCGAAGCCGGGCCACCTCGCGCTCTACCGGCAGACTGACATCCACCTTTCCGATGGGGCTGGCAACGGCGGAAACCTTGAGGCCTTTCTCCTCCAGGATGGACTTGAGCCGTTCCACTGCATCCGGCTCCAATTCGGAAACATTGGTGCCCCAGGCGCTGCGGACTTCAATGTGGCTGGCACCGAGGGCCAGCAGTACGGCAGCCTGCACGGCGGGATCCGGATCTACTTCGTCGCCGAATCCGGACAGGTTCCACACAGCATGGGGTTGAGTCACAAAATCTCCTAGGTAGTCCTGGTACGGCACCGACCGGGGCCCGGTGACGCAGTTCACAGGCACGTCTTGTTCCCCATGAGTTTAGCCAGCTTGGCACGTAATTGACAACCGATTGCCATAGTCCGCCAACGTGTGGCACTCTTGATCAACGGTGTGGCAGTGGTCACAGCCGGATGATCTGACGTTCAGAGAGGAACGCCCATGGCGACGCAGCCTGTGGCTGCAGGCAGGCCTGCAACCATCCATGACATTGCCGCCCTATGCGGCGTCGCGGCTTCCACAGTGTCCAGGGCCCTTGCCAATCCGGACCGCGTCAATATCCGCACCCGCGAGCGGATCCAGGCCGCCGCCGTCGAACTCAATTACACCCCCAACTCCCAGGCGAAGGCCCTGAGTTCGGGCCGGACCGGAGCCGTGGGCGTGCTGGTGCCGGATATCACCAACCCGTTCTACTTCGACCTCATCCGGGGTACGCAACTCCAGCTGAAAGCGGCCGGCTATACGCAGCTGCTGGTGGACACCGAAGAATCAGATGAAGTGGAAGCGAGCACTCTGGAGCAATTGCGCAAGAGTGCCGACGGCGTGATCGTCGCTGCGTCGCGACTCAACGACGACGCCCTCGCCGCTGCTGCCGCACGGATGCCCATGGTTACCGTCAACCGCGACGTCGACGGCGTCCCGGCAGTCATCATCGACACCCCCTCGGCAATGCCGCAAGCACTGGACCACCTCATTTCCCTGGGTCACACGTCCGTTGCCTATGTTTCCGGCCCTGCCGTTTCGCAGTCCAGCGCGAGACGCTGGGGCGCCTTGTCTGCGGCTGCCGAAAGCCGGGGCGTCGAGGTTTGCAGCCTGGGTCCGTTTGCGCCGAAAACCCAATCCGGCGCCGCAGCCGCTGATGCCGCAGTCCACAGTGGCGTCACCGCATGCATCGTGTTCAACGACCTCATCGCGATCGGCATGTTGCAGAGGCTCCGGGAACGGGGTCTGCGCGTGCCGGAGGACATGAGCATTGTGGGCTGCGACGACATCTTCGGCGCCGACTTCTGCAACCCACCCTTGACCACCATGAGCTCCCCCATCGAACAGGCTGGTCGCGTGGCCGTCTCCATGCTTCTGGCCCAGCTGAACCCATTGGCCGGCGGCGGAAACCGCAGCCGGTCCGTCATGCCCACCCACCTCACCGTCCGCGGCTCAACGGGACCCGCGTCCCCCAACTAACGGCGCAACATGGTTGAGGCTTTGCGACCGTGCTGACTAGTGTGGAACACATGCGCGAACTCCAGGCCAAGATCATTGAGGAAATGGGCGTACAGCCCCGGATCAACCCTGCAGAGGAGGTCCGCAAACGCGTTTCATTCCTGAAGGATTACCTGAAGGCGACGCACACCAAGGGATTCGTTCTTGGCATCTCCGGCGGCATAGATTCCTCGCTGGCCGGCCGCCTCGCCCAGTTGGCCGTTGAGGAATTGGAAGCCGAGGGCGTGGACGCGAACTTTGTTGCCGTGCGCCTCCCCTACGGCATCCAGCACGACGAAGACGATGCCCAGGCAGCCCTCGACTTCATCAAGGCCAAGACCGAGTGGACCTACAACATTTCCCAAGCCGTGGACGGCTTCGAGGACGAGTTTGAGAAGACCACCGGCGCCCCGATCTCCGACTTCCACAAGGGCAATACCAAAGCACGCGCACGCATGATCGCCCAGTACGCACTGGCCGGCGAACACAACTACCTGGTGATCGGCACGGACCACGGCGCCGAGTCCGTGACGGGCTTCTTCACGAAGTTCGGCGACGGCGGCGCGGACATCCTGCCGCTGTTCGGCCTGAACAAGCGCCAGAACCGGGCACTTCTTGGCGAACTTGGGGCCCCTTCACGGGTCTGGGAAAAGGTTCCCACCGCCGACCTCCTGGATGACAAGCCGGGCCGCACCGACGAAGACGAGCTCGGCATCACCTACGACCAGATCGACGATTACCTCGAGGGCCGCGACGTTGCCGACGACGTTGCAGAGCTCCTGGAACAGAAGTACCTGCGCACACGGCACAAGCGCACCGTTCCGGTCACCATCTTTGATACCTGGTGGAAATAGCCTGAGCTAGCGTAAAGAACCTCGACGGCGGGTGCGGACTTTTGATAAGTCCGCACCCGCCGTCGTGCTTTAACCCTCTCTCACCTAACGCCCGTTCCCCACCAACCCTCTCTCACCTAACGCCCGGTTCCCACCAACCCTCTCTCACCTCCTGCGCTGAGGTGAGAGAGCGTTCGGGAAAAGCGGCCTAAAGGTGAGAGAGTGTCGGTCTTGACGTTGCGATAGTTACCGATATAACGTTAACTATCGCCGATACTCCTTCGGCGTAACACCAGCCGAAAGGACGATGCTGTTATGAAAGGCATCAACGAACACGACAACAATTTCCCGGAACACGGCCACGAGCACCCCGAGCACGGACACGGCCGGGGACGCTTCAACCGAGGCAAGGGTCGCCGCGGCCCCGGCGGCCACGGCGGAGGCGGATTTGGCCCTGGCGGCTTCGGCCCAGGCTTTGGTCCCGGCGGCTTTGGCCCAGGCTTCGGTCCGCGCGGCTTTGGCCCCGGCGGCTCACGCCGAGCCAACCGCGGCGACGTCCGCGCAGCGATTCTCTCGCTGTTGGCCGAGGCGCCATCCAATGGCTATGGCCTGATCAAGACCATCGCAGAGAAGACCTCCGGCGCATGGCGCCCCAGCCCTGGCTCGGTGTACCCAACACTGCAGCAATTGGTCGACGAAGAGCTGATCGTCGCCGTCGGCGAAGGCCGCCGGACCGAGTTCACGCTCACTGATGATGGCAAGGCCTACATCGCCGAGCATGAAGAAGAACTGGCCAACGCCTGGAACACCGAGGCTGATGGCACTGGAGCCGCATTCCACCAAAGCGTGGGCAAGCTCATGGGCGTCATCCACCAGTTCCGCTCAGCAGCCACTGACGAACAACGTCAGGCTGCCATTGAGAAGCTCGACGAAACCCGCCGGGCGCTCTACCTCATCCTGGCTGACTAGTGGTCACCGAAGTCCCCTTGACCTTGACGTAGCGTCAACCTCTACAGTCGAAGAACAGGGCAAGGACGGAGGACGGATGGACTGGTCAATCCAGGAAATCGCCAAGATCGCAGGCACCACCAGCCGCACGCTGCGTCACTATGACGACGTCGGGCTGCTGAAACCAAGCCGGACCCGTCATAACGGCTACCGCTACTATGACGGTCCGGCGCTGGTGCAGCTCCAGCGCATCCTGCTGTTACGGGAACTTGGGCTTGGCTTGCCGGCCATCGCCGAGGTGCTCAACCGTGAGACGGACACCGTCAAAGCGTTGAGCAGCCATCTGGAATGGCTGGCCCGGGAGCAGGACAGACTGGCCCGGCAGATCGCCTCCGTTCGGCAAACCATCGACACGATGAAAGGGGATGGGAAGTACATGGCACAGGACATGTTTGACGGCTTCGACCACACTCAGTACAAGGACGAGGTGGAGGAGCGCTGGGGTAAAGACGCCTACGCCGCCAGTGATTCCTGGTGGCGCGGCATGAGCGCCGAAGAGAAACAGCAATGGAAGGACCGTTCCCAAAAATTGGGCGCGGACTGGATTACCGCCGCCGCATCCGGGGTTTCGCCCGACAGTGCCGAGGCGCAGGATCTGGCGCAACGTCACGTCGCATGGCTCCGCGGCATCCCGGGAACCCCGACGGCGGCACCTGGCGGAGACGTCAAGGGTTACGTCACGGGACTCGGCGAAATGTACGTTGCTGATCCGAGGTTCGCGGCCAACTACGGCGGCGAATCAGGGGCTACGTTCGTCCGCGATGCCCTGCGGGTTTACGCGGAGAAGCACCTGTAGCAGCCCAGGATGCGCCGATCAGGGTTAGGCAATAGTCTGGCCGGATGGGTACAAGCACCGTGAAATCCGGCGAACAGGTTGACAGGCAGAAACGTATTCTCGACGCGGCCCTGGAACTGCTGTCCCGCCACGGCATTTCAGGTATCAACATGCGGGCTGTGGCGCGTGAAGCCGGCGTCGCGCTGGGGCTTGTGAACTACTACTTCGAAGACAAATCGAGCCTGATCCGCGCGGTGCTTCACCAGATTGAAGAACACGACCTCCTGCTGGTGGAGCTGAGGGCCACGTCAACCCCGGACGAACAACTCCGGGAGTCCCTGCGGCGCGTTGCGGATCCGGGACTCCTGACCACACCATATCTATCGCTCCGCCTGCATTTGTGGGCCCTCGCCCAGGCGGACGAGGAATTTGCACAGATCAACGCCGCAGCCTTTGATCGATATCTCCAGGGGCTTGCGGCCTTGATCGGCAACGCCGTTCCCGGGCTGTCACCTGAGGAATGCCGGGATCGGGCCGCCGACGTTGTGGTGGTGCAGAACGGCATGTGGCTCACCACACTTCTGGGAATCGACAATGCGGCCATCCAGCGCGGCATCGCCCGCACGGAAGAGATCGCCTTCGCCCCTCGCTGAGCACTACACGTGGGTAGTTCACCCCATAGCGCCAAGGGCTGGATGTGGCCGAATATCAAATGACCACTCATCAGACTCGGGGGATATTCATGAAGCTCACCACCAAACTGTTCGGCGGCCTCGCCGCGTGCGCGATGGCACTCTCCGGGGCCGCACCGGCGAGCGCCGCCACGGCCTACCCCACCCCGACGCCGACGCCCGCCGACTGTTTCGGTGGCTTGCTGAGCATGGAACCGAACGGGAATCTCGGTGCCGTCTTCCTCAGCGGCGGCAAGCTCCGCTGGGAGAACAGCAGCTGGTCTTCGCCTGTACCGTTCGATGCGACGTACCTGACGCAGACCGGCGGATTAGGGGACGAGACCTTCGGCAAGTTCTCCTACTTCGGCACTTCCTCGGACGGCAAAGCGAAGTTCTACAACCAGCGGCAGGACCTCCAGGCGGACGGCACCTGGAAGCACTCCATCGACGGACCGATCACCACCATTGGTAACGGGTGGTTCCAGAAGTCCATCACCACTGCTTACAGCGGCACAGCGGACGTCCGGGGCCAGCAGTTCATCTTCCGGCTCACCAACGGCGGCGAACTCTACCGCTACACCTTGGACACCAACGCCCGGACCATCACCGGCACGGTCAAGGTGTTCGGCGGAGGCGCCTCCATTACAGCCATCGGCTCGGCGCCTTCAATCGCCATCAACGGCAAGCCTGTCGCCGTGTTGATGGCCACACTCACCACCGGCGAACTGCGCCAGTACATCATCCCGGATGCCACACCCACCCAGTGGAGCTCCAAGACCATCCGACCGGCTGCGGGGAATGGTTGGCAGAACTTCACGGCCATCACCGCCAGGAACTGCGATAGCAAAGGGCAGATAGTGCTGGGCTACATCAAGCAGCGCTTGGTCGCCGCCTACTACGACCCCACCGGATTGACCGCCAATGACAAGGACCTCGGCGGCGGAGCTTCCTCCATGCCCGCGATGCCTGAAGGCACCCGGGTGTTCGGCTAACGCCCCTCACTGACGGGATTAGAAAGCCGACGACGGCGGCAGCACCCGCCGTCGTCGGCATTCAGCCGTGGGGCGATCGGCAGCATGCCTGGCAAGATCGACTCTCCCAGAGTGACCTTGAAGTTGGCCAGCAGGCGTTCGATGCCGCGGAGCTGTCCTTAGGGGGATCCCCTTGCGGATATTCGAGCGCTTTTATCCAGGAGTGCCTGCCGAATGCTCAGGTGGCAAGGCACGGGGATGCAGGCGGTTGACTGTCCTGGAAGAAGCGGTTAGCGGTAGGGTTTCCGCAACCGAGTGCGGCAGCCACCGGATGAGGAACTAAGACACATTGGGGACGACATGTTATTGATGCAATCCGGATCCGAAAATGCCAATCCGATCATTCCGCCGGTGTGGGAAGCCACAACCCTGCTGGCGGGCCTGGCAATTGCGATACTCTTCATCGCTGCGCTAATCAGCATCATACGGAACAAACATCAGACCCCGGTCGGCACCGCGCGGTGGATCCTAGTCGTGTTGGCAGTCCCTGTTCTCGGCCCGCTTGTCTGGTTCCTTGCCGGAAACAGGTCATCCCGAACCTCACCCACCGCATCCTGACCAAGCGCCTCTCCGAATAGTCATCGGCGGTGCCCGGTAAAAGATCCCTTACCGGACGTTCCTCACCGAACTCGGTGCATGAGGTCTAACCCATGCATGAGTGAGCCATTCGGTCAGGCTTTTGCATGATTCGTCATAGCCGGGATCGTCACGGTTTTGGGGTTTTCTCCAACGTCTGAAAAAATACGCTTGACCCCGAGATTTCCGGGCGTCGGGCTGCCCTGTTCAGGGCTTGTTATTGGGGAAGCCTTGGCACGAAAGCTGTTCTGCGAAATATCGCCTTTGACCTACCGTCTCTCGGTTCAGCGCATGATCATCACGCGCAAGGCCAAGGACTTCTTCTCTTCCACCGCCTTTGCCAGGCAACGCCCTCACGAGGTGTTGCCGGAGGTGGTTTATCGCCACAATTCACTGATCAGACGGAAGCTGGGCAATGTCGACCTGCACCTGCAGGAAAACAAAGCCGTCAGCCTTGGGATCGCGGCACCTCTGGTCAACTCCGTGGTCATCCGGCCGGGAGAGACTTTTTCATTCTGGAAACTGGTGGGCAGCTGCACGGAAGCCAAGGGCTACCGTGAGGGACTGGTCATCAACCACGGCCGGGCGGACTCGGGCATCGGCGGAGGGCTGTGCCAGTTCACCAACCTGCTGCATTGGATGGTCCTACATAGCGAACTGACAGTGGTCGAACACCACCACCACGGGGATCTGGACTTGTTCCCGGACTTCAACCGACAGATCCCGTTCGGGTCGGGGACCTCGATCATTTACAACTACCTGGACTACAGGGTGCGCAACGATACGGACCAGGCCTACCAATTCCTTGTCACCACCACCGAAGAGCACTTGTGTGGTGAACTGCGCGCCGAACGCGTTCCCACAGTGAAGTTTCACATCCGCGAAGAAGACGCCTACTTCCACGAAGCAGACGGCAACGTCTACCGCCACAACAAGGTGGTTCGCCATACTCGCGACAAGCGGACGGGACTCGTAACGTCCAAAGCGCAAATCATCGAGAACAACGCCCTCGTTGTCTACGACCGGTCCCTGATCAACGCCCCCATCCTCCCAGAGCGTCCGAGTCCGGAAACGGACGAACTCCTCACAGCGGCAACCGTCTAAAGACAAACGCCAATGCCTCACCCCGATTGAAGGATGGTGGGCATGACAGATGAGCTGTGGGCGTGAACTGAATTGTTGGGCAGGCCGTTGGTTGCGGCCACCGCGTCCATTCTTGTCATCACAGCCCTGGGAGGCTGCGCCACCGGCGCAGCAGCCCCTGCCGGGAATCCCGGCACGGCCGCTACAAGCTCCACGCCCCCACCTCAGGCTGAGTCAACCGCCGGAACTGCCGGCGCCGGAAAGCTCGACCCCGCCACTGAATCTCTCACGTGGGAGAACGGCAACAGAATCCTGGGTGATGAAAATGGTGGACACACCCCTGACATTGCCAGCTCTTTAACAGATCCCAGCGCCGGATGGCAGGCCGACTACAGCCGCATGGCGACGGACGGGATGATGACCTTCAGCTCGGATACCACGCAATGCAAGGTCCGAACCATCCAGGTGCGCAACCAACCCTCCGAGTTGGTGGCCGGTGACGACCACGCATCAACGTTGAAGGTCCTCGCCATCCTCATCCCCGGCAAGCCGGACCTCGCCGCCAACGTCAAGGAGACAACCCTGGGCTACGGCATGGCCGGTAATCGCGGAGTGGACATGTTGTCTCTCACCTACACATCGGGCGACTCCTACGGGTACACCGCGGTGAGAACCTTCAGCAAGCCGGCAGTCACAGTCAAGGTGGAGGCGCTCTGCCCTAATGTCGAGACACTCAAAACCACCATCGCGGAGATGCGCGACAACATCAGTATTAACGCACACTAAGGTTATTTGAACATCTGTTCATAATTTTCCTTGAACGGATGTTCAAGATGCACTAGCCTGCTTCGTATGACCCAAGCCACATTTTCCGATTCTGCCTCCACGCTTTTCATCAACGGCTCGTGGGAGCCGGCTGCGTCCGGTGCTGTAAGAAAAATCCACAACCCGGCCGACGGCGAGCCTGTCGCCACGGTGTCCGAAGCCGGCCGCGAGGACGCCGAGCGAGCCATTTCCGCAGCCCGCGCAGCCTTCGATTCCGGCGTTTGGGCAAACGTCCCCGCTCCCGAGCGCGGCGCCTTCCTGCTCAAGGTCGCGGCGGAACTGCGCGAACGCCGGGAAAAGTTCGCCCGCGCCGAATCCCTGGACACCGGCAAAAGAATCATCGAAAGCCGCATCGACATCGATGACATCGCCGCCTGCTTCGAATACTTCGGAAGGCTCGCCGGACAGTCGGCGGGCCGCGTAGTGGACGCCGGGGACCCCGCCGTCGTGAGCAAAATCGTCTACGAGCCCGTGGGCGTCTGCGGCTTGATCACGCCGTGGAACTACCCGCTGCTGCAGGCTGCGTGGAAGATCGCGCCGGCGCTTGCCGCCGGTTGCACCTTCGTCCTCAAGCCGGCCGAACTGACCCCGTCCACCGCAATCCTCACCACGCAGTTGCTGAAGGACCTGGGTCTGCCGGACGGCGTCGCCAACCTGGTCACCGGTCCCGGAGTCAAAGCGGGCGCACCACTTTCGGAGCACCCCGACGTGGACCTGGTTTCCTTCACTGGGGGCTTGGAAACCGGCAAGCGCATTGCCGCAGCCGCAGCCGGCACCGTGAAAAAGGTGGCGCTGGAGCTGGGCGGCAAGAACCCCAATGTCGTGTTCGCTGACGCTGACTTTGACGCCGCCGTCGACAATGCGCTGAACGGCGCCTTTGTGCACTCAGGTCAGGTCTGCTCAGCCGGTGCGCGGCTGGTGGTGGAGGAATCCATCGCCGAACGCTTTGTGGACGAGTTGGTCCGGAAGGCAAAGAACATCCGCATCGGCGGCCCGTTCGACGAGGACGCCGAAACCGGCCCGCTCATCTCCGCCGAACACCGCAACAAGGTGGACGCTTACGTTCAGCGTGGCGTGGCCGAAGGCGCGCGGCTGCGGTGTGGCGGCGCGGCCCCTGAAGGTGAAAAGTTCGACGCCGGCTTCTACTACCAGCCCACCGTCCTGGACCGCGTGACCCGGGGAATGTCGGTAGTGATCGACGAAGCCTTTGGCCCGGTAGTAACAGTGGAAACGTTCCGCACGGAGGACGAAGCCGTAGCCACTGCCAACGACACCATCTACGGACTCGCGGGCGCGGTCTGGACGCAGGATGCCGGCAAGGCCCAGCGGGTTGCGGGCCGTTTGCGCCACGGCACGGTATGGATCAACGACTACCACCCCTATCTTCCGCAGGCCGAGTGGGGCGGCTTTGGCCAGTCCGGCGTCGGCCGCGAGCTCGGCCCCACCGGCCTCGGGGAATACCAGGAAGCCAAGCACATCTACCAGAACACCAGCCCCCAGGTGACAGGCTGGTTCGCAGACCACGGCAAGGAGAACTAGATGCACGTCGACAATATTGAGAACCTCAGCGAACGCGGGTTCGATTACGTCGTCATTGGCGGCGGGTCTGCCGGCGCTGCCGTCGCCGCCAGGCTAAGCGAGGACCCTGACGTCACGGTGGCGCTGGTGGAAGCCGGCCCGGATGACCGCAACCTGCCCGAAATCCTGCAGTTGGACCGCTGGATGGAACTGCTGGAATCCGGCTACGACTGGGACTACCCGGTGGAACCGCAGGAAAACGGGAACTCGTTCATGCGCCACGCCCGTGCCAAAGTCATGGGTGGCTGCTCCAGCCACAACTCCTGTATCGCGTTCTGGGCTCCCCGCGAAGACCTGGACGAGTGGGAGTCAAAGTACGGCGCCACCGGCTGGAACGCTGCCGCCGCCTGGCCCTTGTATCAGCGGCTGGAAAGCAACGAGGACGCCGGAGCGGACGCTCCGCATCACGGCCATGATGGTCCGGTGCACCTGATGAACGTACCCCCGAACGATCCCGCCGGGGTTGCACTCCTTGATGCCTGTGAGCAGACCGGGATCCCCCGGGCAAAGTTCAATGACGGCACCACCGTGATCAACGGCGCCAACTTTTTCCAGATCAACCGCCGCTCGGACGGGACGCGTTCGTCCAGTTCGGTCTCCTATATCCACCCCATCATCGACCGTGAAAACTTCACGCTGCTGACCGGCCTGCGGGCCCGCCAACTGGTGTTCGACGCGGACAAGCGCTGCACCGGCGTCGACGTTGTTGACTCGGCTTTCGGCCGGACGCACAGGTTGAACGCGCATCGTGAGGTCATCCTGTCCACGGGCGCCATCGATTCCCCCAAGCTGCTCATGCTCTCCGGCATCGGCCCGGCGGCGCACCTTGAGCAGCACGGCATCGACGTTCTGGTGGACTCCCCCGGCGTCGGAGAGCACCTGCAGGACCACCCGGAAGGCGTGGTGCAGTTCGAAGCCAAGCAGCCCATGGTGCAGACGTCCACCCAGTGGTGGGAAATCGGCATCTTCACTCCCACCGAGGAGAGCCTGGACCGCCCGGATCTGATGATGCACTACGGCTCTGTGCCCTTCGACATGAACACCCTGCGCTACGGGTACCCCACCACGGAGAACGGCTTTAGCCTGACTCCGAACGTCACGCACGCGCGCTCCCGCGGGACTGTTCGACTGCGTAGCCGGGACTTCCGCGACAAGCCCATGGTGGACCCCCGCTATTTCACCGATCCGGAGGGGCACGACATGCGCGTCATGGTGGCCGGTATCCGCAAGGCCCGGGAAATCGCTGCGCAGCCGGCCATGGCCGAATGGACCGGGCGGGAACTCTCCCCCGGCATCGAGGCACAAAGCGACGAGGAGCTGCAGGACTACATCCGTAAAACACACAACACCGTCTACCACCCCGTCGGCACAGTCCGGATGGGACCCGTGGAGGACCCCATGTCACCCCTGGATCCTGAGCTAAGGGTCAAGGGCGTTACCGGGCTGCGCGTGGCCGATGCCTCCGTCATGCCGGAACACGTCACGGTGAACCCCAACATCACCGTCATGATGATCGGCGAGCGCTGTGCCGATCTCATCAAGGCCAACCTGGCTGCCGGCCGGACGGACGATACAACGACGGCGGAGGCCGACTTCAGCCTGTCTCTCGCCTGATCAGGAAACTTACTTTAGACCAACGCAACACCAATGGGGGAACAGCCCGAGGCACACCGTGGTGCCCGGACTTTGATATCCACTGCGTCCAAAGGCGGCCGCAGGTTATCACCAACCGTGCATGTCTGAATGAGGAGTTCGAATGTCAGAACCCAGCAAATTAGGACCCTGCAAGAGCGATGCAAGCGGAATGGACGAGTTTGGCTATGCCCAAACCCTTGACCGCAGCATCGGTAAGTTCGCCAGCTTCGCCGCCGGCGTCAGCTACATCTCCATCCTCACCGGCGTTTTTCAACTGTTTTACTTCGGATTTTCGACGGCGGGACCGGCCTATGCGTGGTCGTGGCCCATCGTCTTCGTCGGCCAACTTATGGTCGCTCTGTGCTTTGCAGAACTCGCCGGCCGCTACCCGGTGGCCGGCTCGGTCTATAACTGGGCCAAGAGGCTTTCAACCGGAACGTGGGCCTGGCTGGCCGGCTGGTTGTTGCTGCTCTCTTCCATCATGGCCCTGGGTTCCGTTGCCTTGGCTCTCCAAATCACCCTGCCGCAGATCTGGAGTGGTTTCCAGCTGGTGGGCGATGGAACCGGCCCTTACGACTTTGCGGTCAACGGGGTCATCCTGGCCAGCATCATGATCGGCATTTCCACCCTCATTAACGCGTTCGGCGTGAAACTCATGACCATGATCAATAGCGTTGGCGTGTTCGTGGAACTGGTTGCTGCTGTCCTGCTCATTGCTGCGCTCATTTGGCATTCCGTGCGCGGACCCGAAGTCCTCCTGGATACCGCTGGCTTCGGCGAAGAGCATCCGCTGGGCTTCTTTGGAGTGTTCCTCATTGCCGCCATGGCTTCCGGTTACGTCATGTACGGATTCGATACCGCCAGTTCCTTGGGTGAAGAAACCAAGGACCCCAAGAAAACGGCTCCCAGGGCAATCCTGCGCGCTGTCACGGCATCCTTCCTTCTGGGAGGGCTGCTCCTGCTGGGCGGAATCCTGGCCGCACCCGACCTTTCCGATCCCAAGCTCGGAGCCGCTGATGGCGGGCTGCAGTACATTGTGCTGTCGGTGTTGGGTGGCCCGTTCGGCAAAGCGTTCCTGGCCTGCATCGTCGTGGCCGTTGTGGTCTGTACTCTGGCCGTCCACGCAGCAGCCATCCGGATGATGTTCGCCATGGCCAGGGACAACAACCTTCCCTTCAGCCGTCAGCTCAGCAAAGTGCACCCCACCCGCAAAACCCCCACGGTTGCTGCGATCGTCATCGGTGTTGTGGCTGTGATTCCGTTGATCGTCAACATCTCCCAGCCGGCCATCTTCACCATCCTCTCCAGCATCAGCATCGTCCTGATCTACCTGTCCTACCTGCTGGTGACCGTGCCCATGCTGCGGCGCCGGTTCCTGAAGAAGTGGCCCCTGAAGGACGATGGATCAGAACCCGGATTCAGCCTCGGCAAGTGGGGGCTGCCCGTCAACATCGTGGCAGTGCTCTGGGGCGGAGCCATGACATTGAACCTTGTGTGGCCTCGACCGGAGATTTACAACTCAGTACCGCCCTTCGAGTGGTACCTGCAATGGGGCGGCGTCATGTTCGTTGCGGCAGTAGTCGTTGGCGGAACGCTCCTCTACCGTCTCCGCATCAGGCACCGCACAGGAGTCCTGGCCGAGCACGCGGCCCTTGCACCGTCACCGGACCCTGCCCAAGAAGACCCCGCCCTAACAGTCAAGGCCTAAACAAACGCGGATTTCCGTGTCACCGCACGGGCCACGATCATGGAGTTGATCTCGTAGCTGCCCTCGTAGGTGTAGAGGATCTCAGCATCCCCAAAGAGCTTGCCCATCTCGTAGTCCGTGGTGATTCCGTTCCCGCCCAACAAGGAACGGCCCATCGCCACGGACGAACGGGCGAGCCGGGTGGTGGTGGCTTTGCACATGGCAGCCTGGACCATTTCGAGTTTCCCGGCCTGCTGGATGCGGGCAAGCTCCACCATCATGGACAGTGAAGCGTTGGCATTGCCCAGAATATCCGCGAGCTGCTGCTGGACGAGCTGGAAGCGTGCCAGTTCCTTGCCAAACTGCTTGCGTTCCAAGGCGTAGGCCCGGGCAATATCGAAGGCCGCCAACTGAATCCCCGCGGCCTGCCACCCCACCCAGGCCCGGGAATCGCGCAGCAGGTCATTGGCACGGGAAAACTCCGTGGCACCGGGCAGCAGGTTCTCAAGGGGAATGCGGACCTCGTCCAAGACGATGTCCGCATTCTGCATGATGCGGAGGCCGATCTTGTTGGCAATTTTTGTCGCCGAGTACCCGGGGCGGTCCGTCTCCACAATGAAGCCCTTGATCTGACCGTCTGACTCATCGCGGGCCCATACCAGGGCGAAATCGGCAATCGTGCCGGCCCCGATCCACCGCTTGGCACCGTTGATGACCCATTCGCCGCCGTCGCGTCGCGCCGTCGTCGAGAGTCCTCCGGCGATGTCGGAACCGTGGTCCGGTTCGGTGAGCGCAAAGGCTCCCAGCTGGGTAAAAGCCTCCAACCCGGGCAGCCATGTGCGCTTCTGCTCCGGGGAGCCGAGCTCATCAATCATGCCCACGATGAGCTCGTTATGGATGCCCACCAAGGCAGAAAGCGATACGTCTGCCCGGGCGATCTCCGTGTACATCAGGCCCTTGAAGAGCTTGGTGGACCCGTCAGTCTGAAGGCCGCCAAGCCCGAATTTGGCCATGTCTGCCAGCAGCCCGAACGGGAATTCCTCCCGGTTCCAATACTCGATGCTGGCGGCCCGGATGCGTGTCTGCAGGAATTCCCGGATCTCCAGGTACCGGGCACGCTCTCCGTCGGGCAGCAGGTCAATGACGTGCATCAGGTCCGCCTCCGGATAAGGAGGGAGGACGCGTTCTGGTGCCGAACCGTTGGTAACGGTGCCGGCAGCTTTTTCGTCGAGCATTAGACCCCTTCGTCATGTCCCGCGCGGGCTCTTCCAAACCCTTGGATGTCCTAGTATATTGCAAGGTGATGTGGATCACTAGGCGGGATGTTGCGGCGATGACGCCCGGCAACCCAACGAAAGGCGGACTATGACAGTCACAGAAGACTTCCGTGCGGCCCGCGACCGGCTGCTGGAACTGCGCGAAGACTACAAACTGGCGCACGCCGAATTCGAGTGGCCTCGCTTTGAGCACTTCAACTTCGCCTTGGACTGGTTCGACCAGATCGCGGCGGATGAGGACAGGGGCGCCAAGCCCGCGCTGGTGATCGTGGAACAGGACGGCAGCTCAACCCGCCGCAGCTACAGGGACTTGTCGGAGCGTTCGTCGCAGGTGGCCAATTGGCTCCGCAACCAGGGCGTCAAACGCGGCGACCATATGATCATCATGCTCGGCAACCAAGTGGAGCTGTGGGAGCTCATGTTGGCCGGCATCAAACTCGGCATTGTCATGATCCCCACCACCACGCTGATGGGCGCCCGCGATCTTCAGGACAGAGTGGAGCGGGGCGGGGCAGGCTGGGTGGCCGTAGGAAGTGCCAACATCGGCAAGTTCGCGGCGGTGGAGGGCGACTACACGCTGGTTGAGGTAGGCGCGGAACGCACCGACGCGGAGGCAAAACAGTACGCAGATTCTTACGACGCCGGCGCAGACTTCACGCCGGACGCCGCCACCACAGCGGACGAAACTCTTCTGCTGTACTTCACGTCCGGCACCACCTCGCGAGCCAAGCTGGTGGAGCACACCCATACCTCGTACCCGGTGGGCCACTTGTCCACCATGTATTGGATCGGACTGGAACCCGGCGATGTCCACCTCAACGTCGCCTCCCCGGGCTGGGCCAAGCATGCGTGGTCCAACGTTTTCACTCCCTGGATCGCCGAGGCCTGCGTCTTCATCTACAACTACGAACGCTTCGACGCCTCCGCGCTGATGGACCAGATGGGCCGCGAAGGCGTCACGAGTTTCTGTGCTCCCCCAACGGTATGGAGGATGCTCATCCAGGCTGATCTCACGCAGCTCAGCAGCCCACCCCGCAAGGTGGTCTCGGCCGGTGAACCCCTGAACGCGGAGGTGATCGGCCAGGTGGAGAAAGCCTGGGGCGTCACCATCCGCGATGGTTTCGGCCAGACCGAATCTACGGTCCAGATCGCCAACACACCTACCCAGGCAGTGAAGATCGGCTCCATGGGACGGCCGCTGCCCGGGTACGACGTCGTTCTGGTGGATCCCGTCACCGGGCAGGAAGCCGACGACGGCGAACTCTGCCTGCGCTTGGACCCCCGGCCCGTGGGGCTCATGAAGAGCTACTTCGGCGACGAAGCCAAGACGGCCGAGGCTTTCCGCGATGGCTACTATCACACCGGCGACATGGCGAGCCGGGACTCCGACGGTGTCATCACCTATGTTGGCCGGGACGACGACGTCTTCAAATCCTCCGACTACCGGTTGTCTCCCTTCGAGCTTGAAAGCGTGCTGATCGAACACCCCGCAGTGGCGGAGGCCGCCGTCGTTCCTTCGCCTGATGCCGTGAAGCTGTCGGTACCCAAGGCGTTCGTGGTGTTGGCTGCGGGCTATGAAGCCGGACCGGCGGTGGCCGAGGACATCCTTCGCTACTGCCGGGAGCACCTCGCGCCGTTCAAGCGCATCCGCCGGCTCGAATTTGGCGAACTCCCCAAGACGATTTCCGGCAAGATCCGGCGCGTCGAACTGCGCGGGACAGAAGTCGCCCGGCATGGCGACGGTCCGTTGCCAGCAGGATTAGGCGTCGAATACACCGAGGAAGAGTTCCCGAATCTGAAAGACTAGCCAACCAAGGCAACAGGCCAACCACGGAACCAAAGGAGGCTCATGGGCACCCCACTCCCCCGAGACCCCATTGCCGACGCCCAGCGCAACTGGGAACGGCATGGCTGGGGTGATGTCGCCGCGCCCATGGCTGCCATCACCGCGATCATGCGCACCCAGCAGATCCTGTTGGCGCGCATCGAAACCGTCCTCAAACCTTTCGGGCTGACTTTCGCACGCTACGAACTGCTGGCATTGCTGAGTTTCGCCCGCAGCGGCGCACTTCCCATGAACAAAGCCAGCGCGCTCCTGCAGGTGCATCCAACATCGGTGACCAACGCCGTCGACCGTCTTGAAAAGGCCGCGTTGGTGGTCCGTTCACCGCACCCGACGGATGGCCGCACCACCCTGATCGAGCTCACCGCCGATGGCCGCACCTTGGCCAAGAAGGCGACGGCGGCGCTCAACGCCGAGGTATTCGGCAAGTCCGGTTTCGGAGACGACGACGTCGATCACCTCATCCGCGTACTGGGAACCTTCCGCAGGGATGCCGGAGACTTCACGGAGGAATAAGCTCCCTACGTTCTGGAGGGGCTGTGTCCTGGCAGGGGTGGGGCTTTGGATTGGTAGGTGTGCCCTGTGGGAGTGCTGATTTCCAGGGTGTGCACGTCGCGCGTGCCGCCGTGCAGGGCCCGGGTGGTCCAGCCGGGGTGTTCTTTGGTGTGGTTGCAGGCTTCGCACAGTCCTGCGCCGTTGGTGAGGTTCGTTTTTCCGCCGGACTGCCAGGAAACCACGTGGTCGATATGCCGGATGGCGCGTCGCAATACGGCGTGCGGCAAGTGTCGTCACGGGTCTCAATGAAACGCCGCAGCCGGCCGCTAAAAAGCCGGGCCTTGGAGTCCGTGCCGAGGAGTTCTCCCGTGCCCGGCGCTGTGTAGAGCCGGCGAAGCCAGACGGTGAGCTCCGGATCCGGGTTCATTGGCCCTGAGCCCCTGGAGTGCCCCAACCCCAGGAGTTCCCTTCCCCATTCGGCTGGGACGATTCCGTAACCCGTTCCACCAAAGTGTCGGCCATGATCTGGCCACGCGTCGGGACAACACCACCAGAACCGGAAGCATCACCTGAACCGGCGTCACCGCTGGAGCGGGCCGAGTCAGCGGCAATAGCGTGGTCAGGTACGTCATGGTGTCTGGCGCCGGTCGCAGGCTCACGGTCCGTTCCGCGGCAGCACGGCTGGCACGACCCGCCACCGAGCGTGGATCACGACGATACGCAGCAGCCTTCACCGCAGCAACAATCGCCCTATCGCCCTTCCCCTCAAACGTCCCGGCATCGGGTGCGAGTTCCTCGTCCACCGCAGCACGGTCCTCAACGGACAAGCACGCGGTCTCCTTCACCAGCAGCGTGGCGCGCCACTCATTCAAAAGCCCTGACTGCAACGCAGCCAACGTCCGCGGCATCTCCATCACAAGAGCCTTCGCCAAGCCCAGCAATCTGGACCCACGGTTCGGGGACTCCCGACGGGCCAACGCCACCTGAGCACCCACCCCCTGGCCGCGCTCGGACGCAGGAACACCGGCTTCGGCCTGCTCAGCGCGCTGGGCAAGATCGAAAGCCACAGCAACCCGCGCCTGCAACGCAGTGATAGCCGATTTCATCTCCTCCAACACCCGCAGCTGCTCGATCAACTCACCACTGACGGTGCTGGACGGAGCAGCGAGCAGAACGTTTGCAGGGGAGACCGGAACAAGGACACGAGACATCCCTGCCGCCACTCGATTTTCCCCAATCTGCTCCATGAACCAACCATGTCAGCAGGCACCGACAATATAAGGTCAGTGCTCCTTAAGGTCAGTGCTCCTTGAGGTCAGTGGTCAAGTGAGCCCTACGCCACCTCGGTTGTGACGCGGCGGCGTGAGACCAGCACAGGACTGTGGGCGTGGTGAAGGACGGCGTGCGCGGTGGAGCCAATGGTGCCCTTGATGACTCCGTGCCCTTTGGTCCCCACCACCGTGATGCGCGCACCCTGGGAGGCTCTGACCACGGCCTTGGAAAAGGAAGCATCGAACAGCAGCTCCCCGGCAACTGTTACCCCGGGCGCTTTGTGGCGCGCTTGGCTCAGAACTGAATCAAGGAGGGCTTCGGCATCCGGATAGGCTTCCACGGGCTCACGCAACAAGCGGTACCCCGCTGGTTCGTGCAGCACGTGGACGATCATGAGGTCCGCACCCGTTGCCGCAGCAAAGCGGCACGCATCGTCAAGGGCTGCCGGTGATCCCGAGTCATCAACGGCCAGCAGCACCGGCCCCTCCGGATGGTCATCTGAGCGGATCACTGCAACAGGGCATTCTGCGGTGGCGGCCATCTCCAGGCTCACAGAGCCAACCAGCAGGCCCATGAACCCTCCCAGGCCCCGGCTTCCCAGCACCAGCATCTCCGCTCCAAGGGACACCCGGGCAAGGTGGTCGCGGGGCGTCCCATGCAGCAACGTGGTGCGGACTTCCAGATCGGGGACGGTCTCCTGGGCGAGCGCCAAACCTTCCTCCAGTACTTTCTGGGCGGCACGTTCCAAGCCGCTATCGGCAACACCAGGCACAGGACCCCTGTTGTTGGACAGCAGGACCCACAGGGAACAGTGGACTACGTGGAGCGAACACTCCCTGACCACGGCATATTTGGCAGCCCATTGGACGGCGCGCTTTGCTTCCTCTGATCCGTCAAAGCCAACCACGATGGTGCGCTGGTTCGTCATGGCCAGAGCCTACGCCGGCGCCCGGGGCGGCACCAGAGCGTCATCCCCGGGCTTCCTGCGCAACACACTGCTAGGCTCCGAAGCTGATACCTCAGGAGGAAATACCGTGGGCTTTGCCGAAGAACTCAGGAATAACTGCGCCCAGGATTGGGATGCCGCCGTCAACCATCCGTTCGTGGACCAACTCCTGGACGGCTCCCTGGGCGATGACCACCTGCGCGGCTACCTCGTGCAGGACTACCAATTCTGCGATGCTTTCACAGCCCTCCTGGGCCAGGCCGTTGCCTCCGCACCGACGCTGCCTTCCCGCTTGGTGTTCGCCAGGGTACTCGGGGCTTTCGCGTCTGATGAGAATACATACTTCCAGGATTGCTTCGAGGAACTGGGGGTGCCGGAAGCAGACAGGACAGCGCCCGCTCTCGGCGCAGCCACGAGCGATTTCGACGCCCTCATGCGGTCTGCCCTCGCCACCCGTTCCTACCCGGAGGTGCTGGCAGTTCTCCTGGTTGCCGAGTGGCTGTACGGCGACTGGGCTGCCCGTGCCGGCGATCCTGCCGCATGGCCGGCCCAGGCGAAGCATGCCGAGTGGATCCGTCTCCACAACAACCCCGAGTACAACGGGTGGGTGGCATGGCTGCGCGACGAGTTTGACGCCGTCGAGCCTTCCTCGCCGCAGCAGCGGCAACGGGTGGCTGTTACGTTCGCCGACGCCGTGCGGCTGGAACGCGCCTTCTTCGACGCTGCGCTTGTCCCGGCCGCGGCCGTTTAGCGCTATGACCTATTGGGTAGCCGAGGTGATGGCGAAGATCAGCGCCGAGCCGAGGGACAGGATGCCGATTCCGTAGCCAACCGCCAAGGCTGCGATGGCAAAACCGCGTCCGCGTTCGCCGCGCTGCTGTATCTGGTTCAAGGCAACGTGTCCTGCACCGACCACGAAAACCGCGATGACAGCCATGCCGGCAAAGAAGAGGCCAACCACCGCCAGAACCGCCATCGCGGCGGCCACGATGGCTTGACGGTTGACCGGCTGCAAAGACGTATCAGTTTGCCCGGTGTGAACGATCTCCGTTGACATGTTCTCTCCCCATTCGTCAGTGCCCCGAGTCTATCTACGCAGCACTCAAAACCCCGGCTGCCCCGCCTGTGGCGTCCTTCCTGCGAATTACCGGTGTTTGAACTCGGGTTGGCGCTTCTCGCTGAACGCGGCCATGCCTTCCTTCTGGTCCTCGGTGGCGAAGAGCGAGTGGAACACCCGCCGCTCGAACAGCACTCCCTGCGCCAGGCCCATCTCGAAGGCGGCGTTGACGGCTTCCTTGGCCACCATGGCTGTGGGTTTGGACTTGGAGGCGATGACTTCGGCGGCCTTGACAGCCTCCTCGATCACCTCGGCCGCAGGAACCACGCGGGACACCAGTCCCGAGCGCTCGGCTTCCTCAGCATCCATGAAACGGCCCGTCAGCACCATGTCCATCGCCTTGGCCTTGCCCACGGCGCGCGTGAGCCGTTGGGAACCGCCCATACCGGGGATCACTCCCAGGTTGATCTCGGGCTGGCCAAACTTGGCGTTGTCCCCCGCGATGATGAAGTCCGCCATCATGGCCAGCTCGCAGCCACCGCCCAGAGCGAACCCGGACACGGCAGCAACAACAGGGATGCGCAGGCGCGTGAGGTCCTCCCAGCGCCGGAACCAATCCGCGGCGTACATCTCCATATAGCTGTTGGATGACATTTCCTTGATGTCAGCGCCGGCAGCAAACGCCTTGGCCGATCCCGTGATCACTACCGCTCCAACGTCCGGGTCAGTGTCCATCGCAGAAACAGCGTCCACGAGTTCATTCATGAGTGCAGTGTTGAGCGCATTCAAGGCAGCGGGCCGGTTCAATGTCACCAGGCCAACGCGGCCCCGACGTTCAACCACAATGTTCTGGTACTGCTCCGTCATGCTCTCCCTCTCGTCAAAAACCCTCATGTACACAGCTCAAACTCTCACACAGACTTATCGCGGATCTCCGTGATGATCCCCGAGAAGTCCCTTCCGGCCCCATCCCCGGCGGCAAAGGCGTCGTAGATACGTGAAGCCAGGGGACCCATTTCCGCAGCAACCCCCGTGCTTTCCAGCGCGTTCAGGGCCAGACGCAGATCCTTGGCCATCAACGCACCAGCAAAGCCCGGCTGATAGTCGCGGTTAGCGGGGCTGGTGGGCACCGGTCCCGGTACCGGACAGTTGGTGGTCAGCGCCCAGCACTGGCCGGAGGCATTGGAGGCGACATCGAACAGGGCCTGGTGCGTGAGGCCCAGTTTCTCGCCGAGCACAAAGGCTTCGGCAACGGCAATCATGGACACACCCAGGATCATGTTGTTGCAGACCTTCGCGGCTTGCCCTGCACCGTGGTCACCGCAGTGGACAATCCTTTTGCCCATGAGCTCCAGAACAGGCTTCACCGTCTCGAAGTCCTCCGGCAAAGCACCCACCATGAAGGTCAAGGTGCCCGCTTCAGCTCCCACCACGCCACCGGACACAGGAGCGTCCACGGATCGGTGACCCGCCGCCACAGCCAGAGCTGCAGCCTCACGGGCCTCGTCCACGTTGATGGTGGAACAGTCCAGGAACAGCGTGTCCGGATTGGCAATGGACAGCAGGCCCGGCCCATCCACACCCCGGTAAGCGTCCAGAACATGCTTGCCGCTGGGCAGCATGGTCAACACCACGGCCGCCTCCGCTGCCGCCTCGTGAGCAGTGGAAGCCATGGGAATACCGTGGGCCAGCGCTGCCTCAACAGCCGCTGGAACGGGGTCATATCCAATAACGTCGTGGCCGGCCTTGATCAGGTTGGCCGCCATCGGCCCACCCATATGGCCCAGGCCAAGGAAAGCGATGAGGCCGGTTGCCGCTGCGTTCTCTGTCATGATCGTCTCCTTTAGTTCGACTGGACTGGAGTGGCTGAAAGTCCCAGCTCGCGTTCGCCGAGCGGCGCAAAGTAGCCCTCGACGTCGGACTCCCGGACTTCGGCGAGGCTCGGCGGCTTCCATTGCGGGTTGCGGTCCTTGTCCACCACTTGCGCGCGGATGCCCTCACGGAAATCGGGGCCGGCCAGGCATCGCAGGCCCACGCGGTACTCCTGGTCCAGCGCCTCCTCCAAGGAGAGACCGCGGACGCGTCGCAGCGATTCCAACGTGACCTTGACCGACGTCGGTGATTTGGCCTCGATGGTGTCAGCAGCAGCTGCTGCCTCGTCGCCCAAGGTGCGAAGGCTCCGGACGATCTCCTCCGCGTCCTCCCGCGCATACGCGGCATCGATCCACTCGAGTTGCGCCGCCAGGGCCGAGTCCGGCGCGGTGTGGACGAAGCGTTCGACGGCGGCCTCCGCCGTCGAACTTTCCAGCGCTTCCGCCAGCGCGGGGAGGCTTGCGGACGGAACGAAGTGGTCCGCGAGCCCCAGGAACAGGGCGTCCGCGCCGGATAAGTGCGCCCCGGTCAGGGCTGCGTGCGTGCCTGCCTCCCCCGGTGAGCGTGAAAGAAGGAGCGTGCCACCGACGTCGGGCACGAAGCCGATGGTGGTTTCCGGCATGCCGGTCCGCGTCCGCTCAGTCACTATGCGGACGGAACCGTGCGCCGAAACGCCCACGCCACCACCCAGGACCAGTCCGTCCATGAATGCGACGTAGGGCTTGGGATAGTGCGAGATCAGCGCGTTGAGCCGGTATTCGTCAGCCCAGAACTCGGCTGTCTCAGTGCCACCGTGAAGCATGTCTTTGTAGATGGCCACGATGTCGCCACCGGCACACAGCCCACGGTCGCCCGCACCGCGCACCAACACGGTGGCAACGGCGTCGTCGTCGGCCCAAGCCGTCAGCTGCCGGAGCATGGCTTTCACCATCCCCGCGTTCAGCGCGTTGACTGCTTTCGGCCGGTTGAGCGTCACGATTCCGAGGTGGCCTCGACGCTCAAAGAGAACTTCGTCTTCTGTCTCAGGAGCCCCCATCAGCTGCCTGCCGGCATGATGAAGCTGGCGCCCTGGCGAATACCGGAGGGCCACCGCGACGTCACGGTCTTGGTCTTGGTGTAGAAGCGGAAGGCGTCGGCGCCGTGCTGGTTGAGGTCGCCAAAGCCGGAGGCCTTCCAGCCGCCGAAGGTGTAGTACGCGATCGGCACGGGAATGGGCACGTTGATGCCCACCATGCCCACTTCGACGCGGCTGGCGAAGTCGCGTGCGGAGTCGCCGTCGCGGGTGAAAATTGCGACGCCGTTGCCGAACTCGTGCTCGCTGCAGAGCCTGAGCGCTTCGTCATAGTCAGCCGCGCGCAGCACGCTGAGGACCGGCCCGAAGATCTCTTCCTTATAGATCTTCATGTCCTTGGTGACGTTGTCGAAGAGCGTGGGGCCAACCCAGAAGCCGCCGTCGTACCCGTCCACGGTGAGGCCACGGCCATCCGTGACCAGGGTTGCGCCCTCGTCCACGCCGGACTGGATGTAACCCTCGATCCTCTCCTTGGCAGAAGCGGCCACCACGGGGCCGAAGTCCGAGTCCTTGTCCAGGCTGTGGCCTACTTTGAGGTCCTTGACGCGTTCGGTCAGTTTGGCCACCAGGGCGTCAGCAGTTTCCTGTCCCACCGGCACGGCAACGGAAATCGCCATGCAGCGTTCGCCGGCGGAACCGTACCCGGCACCCATCAGGGCGTCGGCTGCCATGTCCAGATCGGCGTCGGGCATGATCACCATGTGGTTCTTCGCGCCGCCGAAGCACTGCGCGCGCTTGCCGTGCGCCGCGGCCGTTGCGTAGATGTACTGGGCGATGGGCGTGGAGCCCACAAAGCCGATGGCCTTCACCCGCGGATCTTCGAGCAGCGCATCCACGGCTTCCTTGTCCCCGTTGATCACGTTGAACACGCCGTTGGGCACGCCGGCTTCGCTGTACAGCTCCGCCAGGCGCAGCGGAACGGAAGGATCCCGCTCCGAGGGCTTCAGGATGAACGCGTTACCTGCCGCGAGGGCCGGTCCGGACTTCCACAGCGGGATCATGGCCGGGAAGTTGAACGGCGTGATTCCTGCGACGACGCCCAGTGGCTGGCGCAGCGAGTGGACATCGATGCCCTGGCCGGCGTTGTCCGAGAACTCGCCCTTGAGCAGGTGCGGTGCCCCTGCGGAGAACTCGACAACCTCGATGCCGCGCTGGATGTCGCCTTTGGCGTCGGCGAAGGTCTTGCCATGCTCGGAGGACAGGAGCGTGGCGAGTTCATCCATGTTCTCGTTGACCAGATCCACGAACTTCAGGAGGATGCGTCCCCGGCGCTGCGGGTTCATGGCCGCCCATTCGAGCTGGCCCTTTTCTGCATTTGCGACGGCGTTGCGGACCTCGTCCGCGCTGGCCAGCGGAAGCCGGGCCTGCACTTCGCCCGTGCAGGGATCGTAGACATCGCTGAACCGGCCGGAGGTGCCGTCGATCCTCTGGCCGTCTACGTAGTGGGAAAGCTCGCGCACCATGGTGGAATGCTCCTTTGCATCGTGAATGACTGCCGTGCCGCCGGGTGCTGGGACCGCTGCGGGGACACGTGACCAACTGTGATCCAGGTCATCTCTGAACCCGAATATACTCGGACTTCCTACTAATTTCCAGAGGCTGTTTCCGCGGACGTGGCCGGAGCTAGTGGACTTCCTTCATTCCCTTGTACGCCTCCAGCGCCTCGGCCCGGGTGGTCTTGAGGTCCACAATCTCTTCCGGGTAGTCGGGAGTCCCAAACTCAGGTATCCAGTGGGCAATGTACTTCCCCTGGGGATCAAACTTCACCCGCTGGGCCTCCGGGTTGAAGATCCGGAAGAACGGCGAAGCATCCGCCCCGGAGCCTGCCACCCACTGCCAGTTGGCCGGGTTGGACGCAGGATCGGCATCAACCAGGGTGTCCCAGAACCACTGTTCACCCAGCTGCCAATGGATCCCGAGGTTCTTCACCAGGAAGCTGGCGGCAACCATGCGGACGCGGTTGTGCATCCACCCCGTGTGCCAGAGCTGCCGCTGCCCGGCGTCAACCATCGGGAAGCCGGTGCGCCCCTTCTGCCAGGCGCGGAACTCCTCAGGGGCGCTCTCGTGGCCAGGGTGCCGGCCATTACTGCCGTCACTGCCTGGCCAAGCCCACGGGAAGCGGTCAAATTCCGCGCGCAGGTTAGCGGTGGCCAAATGCGGGTTGTGGAAGTACTGGTGCCAGCAGAACTCACGCCATCCCAGCTCGGAGGCGTAAATGCTGGCGCTTTCGGAGCGTTTGGACCCCAGGGCGTGCCACACCTCGAACGGGCTCAGCTCACCCCAGCGCAGATAAGGCGACAGGCAACTGCTGCCATCGGTATCAGGACGGTTGCGGCCCTCGCTGTACTGGGAGAGCCCGTTGTTCACGAACCCGGTGAGGCGCTGATGTCCGGCCGCTGACCCCGGCGTCCACATCTCCGCCAATCCCCCGGACCAGTCAGGCTTGCTCGGCAGGAGCTTCCAGGAATCCAGGCGGTCATAGGCCGGCAACTCACCCGTGTAACCATGGCCTGTTGCGGGCACAGCCAAAGGCTCGCGGAAGTCCTGCGCGGATACCGTCCGCCAGAACGGTGTGAAGACCTTGTACTGGCCGCCCGTTTTGGTGGTAACTTCCCACGGCTCATGGAGGAGCGACGCCTGAAAGCTGGCCACGTGCATTCCGGCCCCGCCCGCCCACGCCTTGATTCCGGCGTCGACCGTTCGCTCGGCCGAACCGTACCGTCGGTTCCAGTACAGCGCGCCGGCACCTAACGCCGTCGCAGTCTTCTGGACGATGTCCGAGGCGGGACCGCGGCGAAGCAACAACGCGATGCCGAGCTTTTTCAGATCATCACGGAGCGCCGTCAGCGAATGATGGAGCCACCACTTGGCGGCGCCGCCGTGCGGACGGATGCCCGGTGACTCTTCGTCGAGGACGTAGAGGGCCACCGCCGCACCGTCGTCCACCGCGGCACGCAGGGCCGGATTGTCAGCGACCCGCAGGTCATCACGGAACCACACGATGGACGGTTTCACTTATTTCCTCTCGACGGCCAGCAGGAAATGGGAACAGCCCATGCCCCATAAGAAATCCTAGGGGCATGGGCTGCACGAATGCTGTCCGTGGGGTCAGGCGATGGACGGAACAGCTTCCTGGCGTATCTCCACCACGGGGATGTCCGTAGCAGTCTCGGTCCAGATGGGAACGCTGTTCATGACGTAGTCCCTGGCGGCCGGTCCCACCATGCCCATGCCGGGATAGATACGCCGGCCCTTGTCTTTGATGGGCTTGAGGCCTTCAACGGCGAGTGCCGTCTTGAAAGCGGAGTCGGGGATAGGGATTTTGCGGCCGAGAACGCACCAACTGATGTACAGGCCGTAGAAGGTGTCAAAATCCAGGCCCTTTTCAGTGTCGTCCTCGAACACCACGCACTCGCGTAGAAAGCTGCTGATTTGGGTGTCGGTCATTACGGGGCCTCCGGCGTCGGAAGAGAAAAGCGGGCCGCCGGGCTGCATCAGCGAATGTCCTATCTCCTCACTATAGACCCCTGCCGGGCTGACCGTACCCGGAAGTAGGTTAACTTTGGGTTGCTGAACCGTGATGCCGCCCGTGCCAAGGCGGGCAGACGGACTCCGCGCGGAACCGCCCCGAGGCTCTGGTGACATCCCACAGTTGGGCGTAGCTTCAGATAAAGCCACACACCCCGGAACCCCGAGCGGGACGAACAGTTCCGGCGTGATGATTGGAGGCACCAAGTGGCTGGATGGAACGCAGACACCGCCGCGGGACCACTCGGCTCCGGCACTGTAACCCTCGTGGAAGGCTCCACGTTCTGCATTTCTGCGGCCAATGGGGACATCAGGCCGGACCTTCCGCAAGGGGTATTCCACCTGGATACCCGCATCCTGTCCCGTTGGGAATTGACCGTCAACGGCCAGCCGGTGGAACCGCTGGCGGCAGAGACCCGGGAACCGTACCGGGCCTTGTTCGCAGGCCGCGTGCCGGGCTCCAGCGGTTATGCCGACAGCCCGCTTCTGGTGGAGCGGCTCCGCGAGGTCGGAGCCGGCATCCTTGAGGACATCACCATCCGGAATTACTCCAAACAGCCGGTCGAGTGCAGTATCACGCTGGCCGCGGAGGCTGACTTTGCCGATCTTTTTGAAGTGAAGGACGCCCGGATCACCAGGGAGTGGATGGAAACGCGTCGCTTGGAAGGTGACTCGTTGGAAATCCGCGGCCAGTGGGAAGGGCTGAAGAAGGGCGTGGTGATCCGGGCAGAAGGAGCCGGCGCAGGAGCCAAGGCCCTGGGATTCAGGACGAGTATTCCTGCTTTCGGGCAGTGGAGTACGCGTATCAGCGTGATGCCCTCCCTCGGCGGGACGACTGCTCCTTTCACGCATCCCGGGCGGGGAGAAATGTCACCCAGCGACAGGCGGAGGCAGGAGTGGGTGGCCAAGATCCCGGTTCTGCAAATCGCCAATCGGGCCATTGAAAAGACACTGCGCCGGAGCTATGAGGACTTGGGCGCACTCCGCATCCAGGACCCGGACCACCCGGAGCGCGTGGTTGTGGCCGCCGGAGCGCCGTGGTTCATGACCCTGTTCGGCCGCGACTCCTTGTGGGCCTCAGAGATGGCGCTTCCCGTTGATCCCTCCTTGGCGTTGGGCACGCTGCGCACCCTGGCCGAACGCCAGGGCAGCGTGGTGAACACAGCTACGGAGGAAGAACCCGGAAAAATCCTGCACGAGGTGAGGCTCGATGTCGGCTCCGGCCAGGCTTTGGGCGGCAAGTCCGCCTACTACGGCAGTGTGGATGCCACGCCGTTGTTTGTTGTGGTCCTCGGCTCGGTGAGTCGCTGGGGTTTCGGCAAGGACACCATTGCAGCGCTCCTGCCCAATGCCGACCGCGCGCTTGCCTGGATCCGCGACTACGGAGACCGTGACGGAGACGGCTTCGTGGAATACGGCCGCCCCAACCAGCACGGGCTCATCAACCAAGGGTGGAAAGACTCGTGGGACGGCATCAATTTTGCCGATGGCACCCTCGCGCAACCGCCGTTGGCGCTGTGCGAAGTCCAGGCCTACGTGCATGGCGCCTACGTGGCACGGGCGTGGATGGCTTACGACGACGGCGACCTCGCCTTGGCGTCCGAGCTCCGGGAGCGCGCGGATCGCCTCAAGCAAAAGTTCAACGAAGAGTTTTGGCTCCCGGACAAGGGCTACTACGCCATCGCTTTGGACCGCGACAAACGGCCCGTGGATGCCTGCGCGTCCAATATGGGCCACTGCCTATGGTTCGGCCTGATTGATGAAGATAAAGCCCCGTCCGTGGTGGAGCACCTCATGTCTCCGGAAATGTTCAGCGGCTGGGGAGTCAGGACGCTGGCCAGCACCATGGGCGCCTACAACCCGGCCAGCTACCACAACGGATCGGTGTGGCCACATGACAACGCCCTGATCATGTCAGGGCTCCTGCGCTATGGATTTGTTGAAGAAGCCCAGCGCATTGGCACGGCGCTGCTCGAGGCGGCCGAGCACTCCGGCGGACGGCTCCCCGAACTCTTCTGCGGCTTCGACCGCGAACAGTTCAGGGAGCCCGTTCCCTACCCCACTGCCTGCTCCCCGCAAGCGTGGGCTGCCACTACTCCCATCCACGTGGTCACCAGCCTGATGCGCTACGACACACACATCTCCCTGGGCGGAATCTGGCTGGACCCGGTGCTCCCGGCATCCTTCGGTGCCCTGCACATCAGCAACGCCCCCATGGGCGACGCCCGGATCACCATCGACGCGTCCGGAGGGGAATCCAGTGTCCGTGGCATACCCGAAGGCCTCACTGTCCATCGCGGGCAACGGCCATGGATGTCCGAGCTTGTAGAACGCGCGCACCACCAAACGCCCGAGGACTACGGCCGTTATTGGACGACGGCTGTTAGTTCCTAAGCGTCGATCACCATGTCGGTCTTCGCCGTAGAGCAGCAGGGAAGGAACTTGCCTGCATCGATTTCACGGGCCCGGATGCCGCCCTGATGGTTCATGTCCACCTCCCCTGCAAGTTTGACCACCTTGCAGGAACCGCACATGCCTTCCTTGCAGTTGGCGCCGATCCGGACGCCCGCACGCTGCGCTGGCCCGAGGATATGTTCGTCGGGGTCGATGCGCACATTGATGCCGGTACGCAGGAAGGACAGGGTGAGGCTTCCCGTTCCCACTGTTTCGAAGCTTGACGCGTCAGGTGTGGCAGCTTCCTGTTCCACGTCCGCACCTGCACCGGACGCTTCGGGATCCGACACGTCCGGCTCGGCGGATTCCAGCTCCAGACCGGTCGCCTTCAGGGTTCCCTCGGCGTCGTAACCGGGCTCGTAGAGCCCGAACGCCGCGGGCTGGCTTTCGTAGTAGTCCTCGGCTGACTCCGCTATTTCCTCGGCGATCTCCTCCGCGATGTCCGCTGCATGCGCAAGCTCCGCCTGATATTCAAGGATCGTCTGGCGGTCGCCCGTAAAGAACTCCATGTGGATGGAGGTGTCATCGACGCCCACCTTCCCCAAGAGCTCGGTGGCGGTATTCAGATAGCCTTCGGGGCCACAGGCATAGACCTGCCGGCCGTTGGCATCAGGGGCCACTTCCTCCAACATGGCCGCCGTCAGCCTCCCACTGAGACCTTCCCAGTCCTCAGGTTTGCCGCGGTCACCCAGGGAATAGAACACCTTGATCCGCGAGTCCACGGAAGCTATGTAGGCGAGCTCTTTGTTAAAGGCAAAGCCCGCGTCCGCCGCTCCGTGGTACAGCACCACCACATCGGCCTGTCCGGGCAGGGAGTGGATGGTCCGCACCATTGACATGATGGGGGTGATCCCTGCACCGGCGGCCAGCAGGAGGTACCGTGCCCGGCGGTCGGCATCGGGCAGGTGGAATGCCCCCACCGGCCCGAGCATCTCCAAAACGGTGCCGGGCTTGATGTTCTCATGCACCCACGGTGACACCAGGCCCGTCGGATCGCGCTTAACAGTGATGTCGAAGGTCCACGGTTTGGTGGGTGCGCTGGACAGCGAATAACTGCGGTCGGCCGGATCCTGGTCCTCGCCGTTCACAGGGAAGGCAACATTCACGTACTGGCCGGCACGGAACGCCAGCGGCGCGCCATCGGAGCGACGGAACACGAAGGTCATCATGCCGCCCACTTCGGGAACGATCTCCACACATTCGGCCATGAACTCCTGCGGATGCCACGGACCCAAGGCACGGGCTGCACTGGCTGGCCCTTCGGTGCTGCCCATCACCCTGTTCCACGGCATTTCAAGGCCGCGGATGCGATGTGGTTCCTGGACTACCGTCTCAATGAGGAGTTCCGTCATGCCAAGTGCTCCTGCACCCGCTGCACGTACCAGTTGATGAACGCCTCCACCTGGTATTCACTCTTCATGTAGGGGCCGGGCTCGTAAGCGGGGCTGCCGGCGCCCTTCTGGCACAGCTCCACAAACGCCTTGTCCTGCAGGTTGGTCTGCTCCCAGGTGTAGGTGAGTTTGGCGAGATCGTAATCCACGCCTTCCACGGCGTCGTCAGCAACCAACCACGTGGTGCGTACCAATGTCTGGTGTTCGTTGATGGGGAAGACGCCAAACGTGATGACGTGGTCGCTCTGGAAATGGAACCAGCTGTTGGGCTGCAGGTGCATCGAGCAGCGGCCCAAGCGGAAGTCGCGCAGATCGCCCAGCAACTTCTTGGAAAGCCTGCGACCATCGGCCGAGAACGACTCGCCCTCGCCGTCGAGCGATTCACGTGAGATGCGAATCCCCGCAATGCGGGTATCAAGCTCTTCCACCACCTCATAGGGAAGGCCGTAGCGGCGGCAGCGCTCCTCCAGCGAGGCCTGTGCTTCCTTGTTGCGGTCCCACACTTCTTCCAGGTGCGCCGGAATCAGGCCCTCCGTCAGTCCCCAGGTGGGGAAAAGAGAACAGGCAAGCTCAGGGTGGCCGTCGCAGTGGTAGCACTCACGGTTGTTCTCCATGACGAGCTTCCAGTTGCCCTCCTCCACGATGTTCTGCTGGTACGCGATCTTCGTCTTCGCCAGATCGTGGGGCGCGAGGTACGGCTCGAAGATCTTGGCGGTTTCGTCGAAATCCGCCGGCGGTTCGTCAGCAATGCAGACAAAGATGAGTCCAGCCACTTCACGGCTGTGCGCCCGCTTGAGGCCGAAGCAGCCCTTGTCGAACTTTGTCTCTCCCGGTGCCGAGGCGTGGATCAGGTTGCCTTCCGGGGAGTAGGTCCAGGAGTGGTAGCCGCACACCAGGTTTCCGGTTGACCCCGTGGATTCGGTCAGGACCCGGGCGCCGCGGTGGCGGCAGACGTTGTGCAGGACGTTCACGCCGCCGTCGTCGTTGCGCAGCACGATCAGGGAGTAAGGACCGTAATCGACGGTGATGTAGTCCCCCGGCTCCGGCAGCTCGGCGATGCTGCCGGCAAAGATCCAGTGCTGGCCAAAGATGGCCTGCATGTCGACGCTGAAGATTGTGGCGTCGGTGTAAAAGGGCGCATCGAGGGAGTATCCCTTGCGCCGGAACTCGAACAAGCTGCTGATTTCTTCCAGCTGCTCTGCAGGCAAGGATGAAGCGAGTTTTCCGCGTGAGTTGAGGGGCAAGACCGGAACAGACATGTATTTCCTCCCAGGAGGCGTGGGTGTAAGTGTGTGGTTCATTGGGGAGCGCGGTGCATCATCGCAACCGGCGTTATCGAAGTCTTCGTAGTACGAGATTAGGGATCAATGCCCTGCAACAAAAGCGCAATATTTTGGAGATAACCGTGCACATTCGGTGCATGATGGGTGCATGATCGATCCAAGGCTCATTACGCTTCGGGTATTTGCCCGCTGCGGCACCGTCGGAGCAACCGCCGAGCTAACGGGCTACTCCCCTTCCGCCGTCTCCGCTCAGCTGCGCGAACTCCAGCGCATGCTGGGAATGCAGCTGCTGACCAAGGACGGGCGGGGCGTCCGGCTCACCGCCACCGGGAGGTTTCTGGTGTCCGGCTCAGACGCACTGATTGCCGAATGGGAGCGACTGCGCGCGGCTGCCATGGAGGCCGGCGACCAGGTGCAATCGCGTTTTGGTCTCGGCGGATTCTCGACGGCGGCCGCCCAGTTGCTCGCGCCGCTTGCCGCCGCCCTGCGGTCAACCCGACCCCTGCTGGAGGTGCAGGTACTGGAGGCCAACCCGGCCCGCTGCTTTGACCTGCTGGTTGCCGAGCGCATCGACCTTGCGGTGATTGTTGCCATGCAGTCCGATACCTACGTTGAGGACGATCCCCGCTTTGAACAGATGGTTCTGCTGGACGATCCCCTGGATGTGATCATTCCCGGTGACCATCCGCTGGCATCCCGGGAATCGGTGACACTCGAAGAGCTCGCTGGAGAACCATGGATCACGGAGGCGGCCGGCTCCACTTACCACTCGCTCTTCACTGCGGCATTCACGGCGGTGGGTGTGACCCCGCGCATTGCGCACGAGGCCGTGGAATGGGAGACCCAAATCGCCTTTGTGGGCGCTGGGCTTGGCGTGGGCCTGCTGCCGCGACTGGCGCCCCTGCATAGTGCCGAAAACGTGGTTCGGCTCCGCATTACGGGCAAAGGGAGGCCTTCGCGCCGCATTGTTGCTGCGGTGCGGAGGGGCAGCATCGCTTCACCGTTGGTCCAGGAGTCGCTTGGCATCCTTCAGAGCAGCGCCCAGAGGATCCTTACGGCCCGGCCCGAGGACGAGCGCTGAGCAGGCGTCGCTCACGCCCAGATCTGGTAGCCCGTGGACCTGTCAAAAAGCCTTCGCGTGAAGGGGCCTGAGGCCGCAATCCACAACACGGAGTTATCGTCGGCGGCCTGCTCCACCACTCCGGTGGTGACGTGTGCGCCCAAGTGCCACACTTCTACCGTGCGCCCGATCAGCTGGGCCCAATCGTTCCGCAGGCCACGGCCGTTAACGGTTTTGACGAGAGCGAGATCCGTCATTGGCTGATGCCCACCATGGCTTCGCCGAGGCCGCGGGAGACCTTGGCGATCACATCGGGATCGTCATAGTAAGCAGTAGCGTTCACGACGGCGGCCGCGCGCTGGGCGGGGTTGCCGGACTTGAAGATACCGGAGCCAACGAACACGCCGTCGGCGCCGAGCTGCATCATCATCGCAGCATCAGCCGGGGTAGCAATACCGCCGGCGGTGAACAGGACCACGGGGAGCTTGCCCGTGGCGGCAACTTCCTTGACCAGCTCGTACGGGGCCTGCAGTTCCTTGGCCGCAACATACAGCTCGTCCTCGGGCAGGGCAGACAGCTTGGCGATCTCGGCACGGATCTGGCGCATGTGACCGGTGGCGTTGGAAACATCACCGGTGCCGGCCTCGCCCTTGGAACGGATCATCGCCGCGCCCTCGTTGATGCGGCGCAGCGCCTCACCAAGGTTGGTGGCACCACACACGAACGGAACGGTGAAGTTCCACTTGTCGATGTGGTTGATGTAGTCGGCCGGGGTCAGGACCTCGGACTCGTCGATGTAGTCAACACCGAGGGACTGCAGAACCTGGGCCTCGACGAAGTGGCCGATGCGGGCCTTGGCCATCACCGGGATGGACACGGCGGCAATGATCGCATCGATCATGTCGGGATCTGACATGCGGGACACGCCACCCTGGGCGCGGATATCAGCCGGGACACGCTCGAGCGCCATGACGGCGACGGCACCGGCGTCCTCAGCGATGCGGGCCTGCTCGACGTTAACGACGTCCATGATGACGCCGCCCTTGAGCATCTCCGCCATGCCCCGCTTAACGCGGCTGCTGCCCGTCAGTGGGATGTGTTCAAAAAGGAGGGGTCTTTTAGGCACGTGATACTCCAAGGGCTGAAGGCTGTGATGGCATCCCAACCTCCCGGATGCAGAGGCGTCCGCGGAAGGAGCCATGCCTGATATCCGGGTGATATATTAGATGGAATCATCAGTATGCAGCCGCCGAAGCATCCAGTCAACGGCGCAGTGCACTACGCCGCGAACAGTGCCTGCCGGACAGCGTGCTCAAAGCCACTGACATGTGTGCGCGCAAGATCGGCAGCCTTTTCTTCGTCTCCGTCAATGACGGCCCGCAGCAAGTCGAGGTGCTCGCGCACGTGGTGCTCAAGATCGGGCAGCCGGTCCAGGACCATGCACCAGATGCGTGTCGCCAGGTTGTCGTAGCGGATCAGGACGTCTTCGAGGTGCGGGTTCGCCGCCGCTGCATAGATGCCCTGATGAACACTGGCGTCGAGCCGCAAGGTTTCAACCACAGAGGCCGCGCTGACATCAAAGTCCTCCACCGCGCGCATCACTTCCCGCAGGTGTTCCTTGGTAGAGGCGGAAGCAACCCGCGCCGCGCGTGCGGCAGCCAGGGGTTCCAGCTGGGCGCGAATCTCTGAAATAAACGCCAGATCCGTAACTTCAACCCGCGTGGCAAACGTCCCGCGCCGCGGGTAGGTGATCACCAGGCGGTCCAGCTCAAGCCTCTTCAGGGCTTCCCGCACCGGGGTTCGCCCGATCTCCAGCTCCTTGGCCAGCTGATCGTCATTGAGAAGATCGCCGGGCTTGATCTCCAGCATCAGCAGCCGGTCGCGAAGGCGCTCATAGGCAATGTCAGCCAGGGATTTCTTCGCGGCATCGCCGATGGTTGCCAGAGTTCCAAAAGCCACAGTGCCAGCCCCTTCTTCACATCCAAAAAATCTATTGACCTGCCTCAGCCACCAGTATACGCTGAATTCAATCCTAATATATCAGTTCAGGACCCAGGAATATATCTAAAGGAGGCGACATGACCCTCATGGCGACAGACTCACCGGTAAGCACACTGCCCAAGCCGGAAACGCTCAATGACGAGCAAGCACAGAAGTTCGTACTCACATTGTCGTGCGTCGAACGGGCCGGAATTGTTCAGGCAGTCACCACCTTCCTGTTCGAGCGCGGTTTCAACATCGAAGAACACCAGCAGTTCGACGACGGCCTCCGCCAGACGCTGCACCTGCGGACCGCTTTCTCCGGGCCGCTGTCCTACTCACCGGAGCGGCTCGAAGAGGAGTTCAGCGCAATCGCAGACCGCTTCGAGATGAAATTCAGCTTTCACGACCAAACCAAGAAGCGGGTCCTGGTGATGGTGTCCAAGTTCGGGCACTGCCTCAACGACCTCATCTTCCGCTGGCGGGGCGGCAGCCTGGGCGGCGACCTCGTGGTGGTTGCCTCCAATCACGAAACACACCGCGCCATGGCGGAAGCCGCCGGCCTCCCCTTCGTCTACATTCCTGTCACCCCTGACACCAAGGCAGAGGCTGAGCAGCGTTTGTTGGATCTGGTGGAGGAATACAACGTGGACCTCGTAGTGCTCGCTCGCTACATGCAGGTGCTCTCGGACGACCTCTGCCGTTCCCTTGAAGGACGCGCCATCAACATCCACCACTCCTTCCTCCCGGGGTTCAAGGGCGCCCGCCCCTACCACCAGGCCTATGACCGCGGTGTGAAGCTGGTTGGCGCAACCGCCCATTACGTCACCGCGGACCTGGACGAGGGCCCGATCATTGAGCAGGAAGTCATCCGCGTGGATCACAGCTACGGCCCCACCACCCTCTCAACCGTGGGCCAGGATGCCGAAGCCCTGGCGTTGTCCCGCGCTGTCAGGTGGCACTGCGAGCACCGTGTGCTGCTGGACCAGACCAGCACAGTGGTTTTCCGCTAAAAGCAGCACCAGAACACCAGCAGACTCACCCCCTAACTTCAGCAGGAGAATTCCCCATGGCATCCACGCCTCGCATTGTCATCATCGGAGCTGGGATTGTTGGCACTAACCTCGCCGACGAACTGGTCACCCGCGGTTGGAACAACATCACCGTCCTGGACCAAGGACCCCTGAACATGCCCGGTGGCTCAACGTCCCACGCGCCGGGCCTGGTTTTCCAAACCAACCCTTCCAAGTCCATGGCGCTCTTCGCCAAGTACACCGTGGAAAAGCTGCTGTCCCTGACAGAGGACGGCCAGAGCTGCTTCAACCAGGTGGGCGGACTGGAAGTTGCCACCACGGAAACCCGACTGGCTGACTTGAAGCGCAAGCTCGGCTACGCGCAGGCCTGGGGCATCGACGGCAAGATCCTCTCCCGCGAGGAATGCAAGGAGCTCTACCCCCTGATCAATGAGGAAGACATCCTGGGTGGCCTGCACGTCCCCACCGATGGCCTGGCGCTTGCAGCCCGTGCCGTCCAGCTGTTGATCAAGCGGACCGAAGCCGCCGGAGTGAAGTACATCGGCAACACCGAAGTGACCGGAATTGAGCAGTCAAACCGCCGCGTGACCGGCGTCGAAACCGCCGACGGCGTGATCCCCGCGGACATCGTGGTTTCCTGCGCCGGATTCTGGGGTGCAAAGGTAGGCGAGTTGATCGGAATGTCCGTTCCGCTGCTCCCGCTGGCCCACCAGTACGTCAAGACCACTCCCGTGCCGGCACAGAAAGGCAAGAACGAGCTTCCCAACGGCGCCCAGCTGCCCATCCTGCGCCACCAGGACCAGGACCTCTACTACCGCGAACATGGCGAGCGCTACGGCATTGGTTCCTACGCGCACCGCCCCATGCCCGTGGACCTTGATGAGCTGGGGAGCTACGAGCCCAGCAGCATCACCGAACACAATATGCCCTCGCGCCTGGACTTCACGTTGGAAGATTTCCTTCCCGCATGGGAAGCGACCAAGCAGATCCTGCCGGCACTCCGCGAAAGCGAAATCGAGGATGGCTTCAACGGCATCTTCTCCTTCACCCCGGACGGCGGCTCGCTGGTGGGCGAATCCAAGGAAGTGGACGGCTTCTTCGTGGCCGAGGCCGTGTGGGTCACCCACTCCGCCGGCATTGCCCGCGCCGTTGCCGAGCTGCTGACCACCGGCAAGTCACAGATCGATCTTGGCGACTGCGACATCCACCGCTTCGAAGAGGTCCAGCTGACCCCCGAATATGTCAGCGAAACCTCCCAGCAGAACTTCGTGGAAATCTACGATGTGATGCACCCGCTCCAGCCCAAGCTCTCTCCCCGCAACCTCCGCGTCAGCCCCTTCCACGCACGTCACAAGCAGTTGGGCGGCTACTTTCTGGAAGGCGCCGGCTGGGAACGCCCGTACTGGTTTGAAGCCAACGCTGAACTCCTCAAGGAAATGCCGGACGACTGGCAGCCGCCGGCCCGTGATGCCTGGTCCGGAATGTTCAGCTCCCCCATCGCGGCAGCCGAGGCGTGGAAGACCCGCACAGCTGTTGCGATGTACGACATGACTCCGCTGAAGCGCCTGGAGGTTTCCGGCCCGGGGGCACTGAAGTTGCTGCAGGAACTGACCACCGGTGATATGTCCAAGAAGCCCGGCGCTGTGACCTACACGCTCCTCCTGGACGAGGCCGGTGGCATCCGAAGCGACATCACCGTGGCCCGCCTCAGCGAAGACACCTTCCAGCTCGGAGCCAACGGCAACATTGATACTGCCTACTTTGAACGTGCCGCCCGGCAGCAAACCGCCAATGGCGACGCCGGCGACTGGGTGCAGGTCCGTGACACCACCGGCGGCACCTGCTGCATCGGTTTGTGGGGTCCCCTGGCCCGCGACCTCATCAGCACGGTCAGCAGCGATGACTTCAGCAATGACGGCCTGAAGTACTTCCGTTCCAAGAAGGTCACCATCGGCGGCGTTACCGTCACGGCCATGCGCCTGTCCTACGTGGGCGAACTCGGCTGGGAGCTCTACACCAGCGCTGACAACGGGCAGCGACTCTGGGACGCCCTGTGGAAGGCCGGCCAGCCGTTCGGCGTCATCGCCGCAGGCCGCGCTGCGTTCAGCTCGCTGCGTCTGGAGAAGGGCTACCGTTCCTGGGGCACGGACATGACCACCGAGCACGATCCGTACGAAGCCGGCGTCGGGTTTGCCGTGAAGATGACCAAGGAGAACTTCGTCGGTAAGGCCGCTTTGGAAGGCCGCACCGAAGAAGGCTCCGCGCGTCGCCTGCGCTGCTTGACGGTGGACGACGGCAGGAGCCTCGTGCTGGGCAAGGAACCGGTGTTCTACAAGGACCAGGCGGTTGGTTATGTCACCAGCGCCGCCTACGGCTACTCGGTCCGCAAACCGATCGCCTACGCTTACCTGCCCTCCGCAGTATCACTGGGCGACTCCGTGGAAATCGAGTACTTCGGACGCCGCATCCAGGCGACCGTCACCGAAGATCCGCTGTACGACCCCACCATGAGCCGACTCCGGGGCTAACCCATGATCAGTTCAGAAACCATCAGTGATTACCTCTCCAGGCTTGCTTCACGTCAGCCCACCCCCGGCGGTGGCGCGGCAGCGGCACTGCATGCCGCCCAAGGTGCTGCCTTGGTCGGCATGGTGGCCAGGTACACCACCGGCGCAAAATACGAGGAGCACGCCGCCCTGGTCACCCGGATCACCAGCGCCGCCGACCACTTGATCGTCGAGGCACTGCGTCTCGCGGATGCCGACGAACACGCCTTCCAGTCCGTCATCGATTCCTACAAGCTCCCCTCGGAAACCGACGAACTCAAAGCCGCAAAAACAGCAGCCATCCAGGAAGCCCTGGTCCAGGCGGCCCATACTCCAGCGCAGCTGATCAAGGTTGCCGGTGAGGTGGTGGACCTTGCCACCGAACTTTTTGATGTGGCCAACCCCAACGTCATCAGCGACGTCGCAGCTGCCGCCGACGCCGCGCGGGCAGCAGCAACCACGGCGCGGGTCAACATCGACATCAACGTGGTCGCCATTAAACACGGCGAAGCCCGTACCCGTCTGGCGGAACAGACGGACGGCCTTGAGCACAAGGTGGTCCTGGCGGCTGATTCCCTGGTGAAACTCGTCCGCGAAAGGATCCTCGCATGACCGCTGCAGTGCGCGTGAACACCGAAGTCCTTTCCGGCAAGCCGCTCGCTGCCATCATCCAGCAGCGCGCCCACGAGGAAACGGCTCTCTTGGATGATGAGGGCGTCCGGCCGGTCCTGGCTGTTGTTGTGGCAACGGACGATGAATCCACTCACTGGTATGTCCGGTCCATTGAGCGTGCCGCCGGGCGCGCAGGCATCGGCTGCAGGATCATCGATCTTGGCCACGACGCCACCGAACAAGTGCTGGCCAATGTCCTGGAAGACCTCAGTGCGGAGCCATCCGTCCACGGCATCATCCTCCAGACTCCCCTGCCCGCCGCCGTTGCCGCTGACAGGTTGGTGGGCCTCATCGCTCCGGAAAAGGACATCGACGGCGCAAATCCCCTCAGCCTGGGCCGCTTGGCTGTGGGGCAGCCCGCCTTCGCCCCCGCCACTGCGCAGGCTGTGGTGGAACTGTTGGACCACTTCCAGGTCCCGGTCGCAGGACGCAACGTGGCCGTCGTCGGGCGTTCCGCTGTGGTGGGCAAGCCGCTGTCCCTGCTGCTCCTCGCGAGGGATGCCACTGTTACTGTCTGCCATTCCAAATCCGGACGGCTGGAACGCTACACCCGGCCGGCCGACGTCGTGGTTGTCGCAGCCGGGCGGACCGGGCTGCTGAAAGGCAGCCACGTCTCACCGGAGGCGGTAGTGATCGACGTCGGAACGAACGTGCTGCCCGACGGCACCTTGGTGGGGGACGTTGACGACGCCAGCGTCACGGGCGTTGCGGCCGGGTTGAGTCCTGTCCCGGGAGGCGTAGGATCAGTCACCACTGCGCTCCTGCTGCTGCACACCGTGGAAGCCGCCCGGCAGCAATCCCGAACCACGCTGATCACAGCTTCCACGTCCCGGATCTGAAGGGGTTCCCATGCATTCCAAAGCTCCACGCGAGAACATTGACGAGTCAAAGCTGACCGTCACCAAACCCAAAACCAAGGCCGTAGGCATCCCCGCTGTTGCCAACGCCCTGAAAATTTCGCTGGAACAGATGGGACCGCTGCGAAGCGTCCAAACCCTTTTGGCCGTGAATCAGCTGGACGGGTTCGACTGCATGGGATGCGCCTGGCCCGAGCATGAAAAGCGCAACGCGGCAGAGTTCTGCGAGAACGGCGCCAAGGCAGTGGCCGAGGAGGCTACCCGCCGCCGCGTCACGCCGGAATTCTTCGCCCAGCATTCCATTGACGAGCTCAAAACCCGCGATGACTTCTGGCTCGGCCAGCAAGGCCGGCTCACCCACCCGATGTTCCTGGACGAAGGCGCTTCCCACTACAGGGCTATTGACTGGGACGAGGCCTATGACCTTATGGCCGAGGAACTGCGGGGCCTGGAAAACCCCGATCAAGCAGTTTTCTACACTTCCGGCCGGACCTCCAATGAAGCAGCGTTCGTCTACCAGCTGTTGGTTCGCGGCCTGGGTACCAACAACCTCCCGGACTGTTCCAACATGTGCCACGAGTCCTCCGGCTCAGCCCTGGTGGAAAGCATCGGCATCGGCAAAGGGTCCGTTAGCCTGACCGACCTGGAAACGGCATCGCTGATTTTCGTGGCCGGCCAGAACCCCGGCACCAACCACCCGCGCATGCTCAGCGCCTTGGAAAAGGCGAAGAAGAACGGCGCGATCATCGTGTCCGTCAATCCTCTTCCTGAAGCCGGGCTCCTGCACTTTGAAAACCCACAGCATGTGGCGGGCATGATCCAGGGGACCCAACTGACGGACGACTTCCTGCAGATCCGTGCCGGCGGGGACCAGGCTCTCTTCCAAGGCCTGGGCAAGTACCTTCTTGAGGCCGAAGCTGATGGCCGGAACACGCCAGGCCTGAAAACTGTCTTGGACCATGACTTCATCAACAACCACACGGTAGGTATTGATGACTACCTGCGCTACCTGGAGAAGGTGGAGTGGGATGACATCGTGGAGGCAACCGGCCTGACCCTGGAGCAGCTCCACTCGACGGGTGAGCGTCTGCTCGCCTCCAGTGCCACCATCGTGTGCTGGGCCATGGGACTGACCCAGCACAAGCATTCCGTACCCACCCTCCGCGATGTGGTCAATGTTCTGCTGCTACAAGGCAACATCGGCAAGCCCGGCGCCGGCGTCTGCCCTGTGCGCGGTCACTCCAATGTCCAGGGCGACCGCACCATGGGCATCTTCGAAAAGATGCCGGAGACGTTCCATGACCGGTTGGACCAGGAATTCGAGTTCCGCTCTCCCCGTGAGCACGGCTTTGACACCGTGGCGGCCATCCGCGCCATGCGGGACGGGAAAGTCCGTTTCTTCATGGGCATGGGCGGCAACTTCGTCCGGGCCGCTCCTGACTCCGACGTGACCGAACTGGCCCTGGCCAACACCCGGTTGAGCGTCCAGATCTCCACCAAACTGAACCACTCTCACCTGTCCACGGGTCGCCGGGCGCTGATCCTGCCCACCCTCGGACGCACCGAGAAGGACACCCAGCGCACAGGCGATCAGCGGGTCACCGTGGAAGACTCCATGAGCGCCGTCCACGCATCACGGGGACGCCTCAAACCCGCAAGCGAACACCTCCACTCCGAAGTGGCGATCGTCTGCAACCTTGCACACCGCCTGTTCACCGATGGCCACAGCCGCCTGCCCAACACGCCCCAGGCTGCCTGGCTGGCCATGAGGGACGACTACACCCTGATCCGGAAGCATATTGAGGCCGTCTTCGATGGTTTTGAGGACTTTGAAGCACGCATCCAGCATCCGGGCGGCTTTGTGCTGCCCCACCCGCCGCGCGACGCCAGGAAGTTCCACACCGCCTCCGGGAAAGCACACTTCACGGGCAACGAACTGGAATTCATCAAGATCCCGCCGGGCCGCTTGGTCCTGCAAACCCTGCGCTCACATGACCAGTACAACACCACCATCTACGGCAAAGACGACCGCTACCGCGGCATCCATGGTGGCCGGCGCGTGGTGCTCATCAACGCTGACGACATCACCGAGCTGGGATTTTCCGACGGCGACATGGTCCACCTGATTTCCGAGTTCCACGGCGTTGATCGCAAGGCTGAGGACTTCCGCATCGTCTCGTACTCGACGCCCAAGGGGTGCGCCGCCGCGTACTACCCGGAAACCAACGTCCTGGTGCCGTTGGACTCCGTGGCCGATACCAGTGGAACGCCTACCTCGAAGTCGGTGATCATCCGGCTGGAGAAAGCCTAGGCCAAACAACAGAATTCCATTTGTCCCGTTTTTCCACCCGTCAGTTATTTACCCGTCAGTTTTTTACCCGTCCAGTGGGCCGTAATTGGTGCTTCGGTGCCTGAAACCTGGGGAGGTATTTCCTCATCGAAGCACCGCTTTCGGATCATTGGGCAGCATTTTCAGTAACAGCCAAAGAATAGGGAGTGACCATGTCAGGAAACAGAGCAGTCGCCTACAAGGAACCCGGTGTCGTTGAGATCATCGACACTGACTACCCAACGTTTGAGCTCAAAGACGGACCGGGCGTCAACCCTGCCAATGTCGGACGGAAGGTGCCGCATGGCGCGATCCTCCGCACAGTGACCACCAACATCTGCGGTTCGGACCAGCACATGGTCCGCGGCCGCACCACAGCTCCGAAGGACCTGGTCCTCGGCCACGAAATCACTGGCGAAGTGGTGGAGGTGGGACCCGACGTCGAGTTCATCAAGGTAGGTGACATTGTCTCGGTCCCCTTCAACATCTCCTGTGGCCGCTGCCGGAACTGTAAAGAGCAGAAGACGGGCATTTGCCTCAACGTCAACCCTGACCGCCCCGGCAGCGCCTACGGTTACGTTGACATGGGAGGCTGGGTGGGCGGCCAGGCCGAGTTCGTGCTGGTCCCCTATGCCGACTGGAACCTGCTGCGCTTCCCGGACCGCGATCAGGCACTGGAAAAGATCATGGACTTGACCATGCTCTCGGACATTTTCCCCACCGGTTTCCACGGCGCCGTCACTGCCGGCGTGGGCGTGGGCTCCACGGTTTACGTCGCAGGTGCCGGGCCCGTGGGTCTCGCTGCCGCCGTGGGCGCACAGCTGCTTGGCGCCGCCGTCGTGATTGTGGGCGACATGAACGAGGACCGGCTGGCGCAGGCGCGTTCCTTCGGCTGCGAAACCGTCAACGTGTCCAACGGTGATCCCAAGGAGCAGATCGCACAGATCCTGGGGGTTCCGGAAGTGGATTGCGGCGTGGACGCTGTTGGCTTCGAAGCCCGCGGTCATGGCAAGGATGCCTCCCACGAAGCACCTGCCACCGTGCTGAACTCCCTCATGGACATCACTGCCGCCGGCGGGTCCCTGGGCATCCCGGGTCTCTACGTCACCGGCGATCCGGGTGGAATCGACGAGGCAGCCAAGCACGGCTCCCTCTCGCTGTCCCTCGGCACCGGTTGGGCCAAGTCCCTGTCCTTCACCACGGGGCAGTGCCCTGTGATGAAGTACAACCGTCAGCTAATGATGGCCATACTCCACGACAAGGTACAGATCGCCAAGGCCGTCAACGCCAAGGCCATCCCCCTCGAGGACGCTCCGCGCGGCTACGCCGAATTCGACGCCGGCGCCGCAACAAAGTTCGTACTGAACCCCAACGGCTACGTGAAGGCCTAGTTCATTACACATAACTGATACCGGGGACTGCGCGGCAAGAATTACGGGAAGGCCGTGCAGTTCCCGGTATCTGCATCACACCTCACTTCAGGAAGCGGGCATCAATGCTTGCACAAGCAACGTGCACCGAGGCTCTCACCTGGGCCGATGCGCGGCAATTGGCTTACCGCTGTGCCACGCCGCTCCCGTCCTTGTCGGTTAGCCTCCGCGACGCGATCGGGCGCACCTTGACCGGCCCGGTCACCGCCCATCAGGACCTGCCGCATTACGCATCCTCAGCCATGGACGGCTGGGCTGTTAACGGTACTGGCAACAGCACCGGACCCTGGATCCTGGCGGCATCCGGCATGCCGCTCGCTGCGGGTCAAGCGAGCGTGATCGCCACCGGAGGGCTCGTCCCACGTGGCGCCACGGCAGTCCTGCGCAAGGAAAGTGGGTTCGTCTCCGGGGACGGGTATCTTTCGCTTGGGCCCGATTCAAGGCCCGGCGAGTTGTCCCCTGGCCGGCATATCCGCCCCGCCGGAGAGGAAGCATCCGCCGGCGAACTGCTGGTTCCCGCCGGAACGGTCCTCAATCCTGCCCATATTGCGCTCGCCGCCGTGGCGGGGCACGACCACCTGCTGGTACAGCGCAAGCCACGTGTCGGCGTCGTACTGACCGGATCGGAAGTGGTGACCTCCGGCGAGCCTGCGGCGGGAAAGGTCCGCGACGCGTTCGGGCCGCAATTGGACGCCGTCATTTCGCAATTGGGCGGCGAACCCGCCGGCCAGCTCCGGATTGGCGATTCATACACTGAGTGGCTGTCCGCGCTCACACATGTCGATCACGGCCAACGCCCCGACGTCACCATCACCACTGGTGGGACAGGTAAATCCGGGACCGACCACTTCCGCGACGCCGTTGCCGCACTCGGCGGCCGGCTCCTGGTGGACGGGATCGCCATGCGTCCGGGCCACCCCGCTGTCCTGGCCGAACTCCCGGACGGACACTTCATCATCGGACTGCCGGGAAATCCACTGGCCGCCATGATGGCCCTCATGACCCTGGGCGAACCACTGCTGACGGCATTGGGAAACCGGCCGCTCCGGAAAGCCGGCATGATGACCTGCGGGGCGGACATTGATCCGGACCCAGGCCGCACACGGCTTGTGCCCTGCGTGGTCATCCACCACCTGGCCCTCCCTGCCACCCGCACGGGTCCGGGGATGATGCGGGGTCTTGCCGGGGCAGACGGGTACATGGCTGTTCCCCCGGAAGGTGTAGCAGCCGGCGCGTCTGTGGCTGTGCTGCCGCTGCCGTGGACAGCAGGAGGAGCCGCCATCAGCGCCTGAATCAGGTGGTTTCCCATGGTGTGAAAGGGTCCGTGCAAAACTCCGTCTAGGATGTGGAAAGACGAAGGTGCAGGCCGGGCAGGGCTACCAGCCCGGGGCCGCCTGCCTGGACAACGGACACGAGGCACCATGGCCGCACGCAACAACCCCGACATCGACAAGGACGCAGACGCCCAAGGCGGAGGCGTCCAGTCAGTGGACCGTGCCCTCCAGATCCTGGAAATCCTGGCCCGGGAAGGCGATGCCGGCGTGAGCGACATCGCCGAGGAGATGGGCGTCCACAAATCCACCGTGTCCCGGTTGGTGGGATCCTTGGTCAACCGTGAACTGGTCCGGCAGAACAGTGAACGGGGCAAGTACCAGCTGGGCTTTGGGATCCTCCGCTTGGCCTCATCCATCCCCGGCAGGTTGAGCGTTGTCCATGAGGCACGGGAAGTCCTGGAGGCGCTGGCCGCCGAGTACAAGGAAACAGTGAACCTTGCCGTGCTGCGGTCCAACTATGCAGTCAACGTGGACCAGGCCATGGGACCTTCAACACTGGCCACTTACGACTGGGTGGGTAGCCTGACGCCGCTGCATGCAACCTCCAGCGGCAAGGTTCTTCTTGCAGCACTGACCGCTGACGAAAGAAGCCAGGTCTTCAAGGCAGTGGGCCTGCCCGCGCGAACGCCACGGACCGTGACCAACCGCGGAGAATTGGAAAAGCAGTTGTTGGACGTTGCCCGCAACGGGTACGCCACAGTCCACGAAGAGTTTGAAATCGGGCTCACCGCCGTTGCCGTGCCCATCTTCAACCACGAGGGAAGCGTCATTGCCGCCGTGAGTATTTCCGGCCCCGCGTTCCGCTTTGCGCCCGAGGACCAGCCAAAACTCATCGACGGCCTCCGCGAGGCCGGCCTGACCATCAGTGCGAGGATGGGCTACAGGCGCCGGTAGCGTCACCGCGCGTCAGCCATACCTCATCACTTGCCGGGCGACACTCGCCAGTGTGACCTCGCTGCCTCTAGGCAGCCAAATTGATGCGCCATTCGCAACGTACGCCATGATACGCAACATTTCTCTTCCAGCCAATTGATATATCAATCTGCTGTTAAAGAGCGCAAATCCCTTGACTTTGGGTGTGACGGAGAGCACTCTGTTGCATAGCGCGGATGTTGTTGATTCCTGCGGAACACGCCTTGAGAGCATGGACCGTCGATCCAACCGCCCCCGTCCAACGAACCAGAAGAGGTACATCATCGCTATCGCCTGCCCGTTCCGTGACCGCGTACTCGGGGAGGCACCACGGCCCGCCATGACCATCGGATCGGAGGAAGACCCAACCTTCCCACCCAATCCATTCACCAAAGCCTCGTAGAAATGCAGGCTCATGACACGCCGAGCAAAGGACCCGCTCATGGCTATAAACAGTGAAACAAAACCGCTGACACCTGAGGAGTTACCTGCCAACGATCACGTGGCAGATTCCCCGGCTGCAGCCAGCCCCGCCCGCAGGGAAACGTCTGAAGAAGTCATCAGCGTCTCCCCCGACGAAGTCAATCTGGCAGCCCTCAACGCTGAGGATGGAGGCGCCGAGACCCTTCCCGATTCTGAAGAATATGCAGAGATCATGGAAGAGTTGCGCCACGCCAAGACCGAGCAGGCCGTTTCGGCCCGCCGGAACCGCAAACTTACCCTGGACAAAGTTACCTTCGGGATCACAGGCGCCATCGCCGTCGCCTTTGTGGTCTGGGGCTTCGTCGGAAGGGACAGCCTTTCTGAAACGTCCAAGGGCGCCCTGAACTGGGTCATGGAATACACAGGCTGGCTGTTCATGGTCCTCGCCTCATTGTTCGTGGTCTTTGTTCTGTGGCTTGCCCTTGGCAAGTTCGGCAACATCCCGCTGGGCAAGGACGGCGAGAAGCCCGAGTTCCGCACCGTCTCCTGGGTGGCCATGATGTTCGCCGCGGGCATGGGCATCGGGCTCATGTTCTACGGCGTCGCCGAACCGCTGTATCACTACATCTCGCCTCCCCCGGGCACGGTGGACGGCCGCACCCCCGCTGCCATCCAGACGGCCATGGCCACCTCCATCTTCCACTGGACCCTTCACCCCTGGGCCATGTACGCAGTGGTGGGCATTGCCATGGCGTATGGCACCTACCGCCTGGGCCGCAAGCAGCTGGTTTCCGCGGCCTTCACCTCGCTCTTTGGCATCCGCATGGTGGAAGGGCCGCTGGGTAAGTTCATCAATATCCTGGCCATCTTCGCCACGCTCTTCGGAACTGCCGCCTCGTTGGGCCTCGGCGCCCTCCAGATCGGCAGCGGCATGACGTCCAACGGCTGGCTGGGTGAGATCGGCACCCCCGTGCTGGTGGTCATCGTAGCGATCCTGACCTTCTGCTTCGTGGCATCAGCTGTTTCCGGCATCAGCCGCGGCATCCAGTGGCTGTCCAACATCAACATGGTGTTGGCCGTTGTCCTGGCCCTCATTGTGTTCGTAGCCGGGCCCACCCTGTTCATCCTCAATCTGATCCCCTCGGCTGTGGGTGACTACGCCCGTGACTTGGCTGAAATGTCCTCACGGACCGAAGCCGTGGGAGATGACTCACTGCGCAGCTGGATGACCAGCTGGACCATCTTCTACTGGGCCTGGTGGATCTCCTGGACGCCCTTCGTAGGAATGTTCATCGCCCGTATCAGCCGTGGCCGCACCATCCGCCAGTTCGTCACCGGCGTCCTGCTGGTGCCCAGCGTGGTCAGTGTCATCTGGTTCGGCATCTTCGGCGGAGCCGCCTTCCACGTTCAGCAAGAAGCAGACAAGGCCGGAACTCCAGGACTCGTGACCATGGTGGACGGTGCACCCTCCATCAACTTCGATGGCGCCCTCTTCGACCTGATCAAGAACCTGGGCATGCCTGGCTGGGCTACAGCGGCCGTCATTGTGCTTGCCATGGTCCTGGTGGCGATCTTCTTCGTCACCGGTGCCGACGCAGCCTCCATCGTGATGGGATCCCTCAGCTCCAACGGTGCCGAGCACCCGCGTCGAGGTGTGGTCATTTTCTGGGGAAGCCTCACCGGCGCAGTAGCAGCTGTCATGCTGCTTGCCGGCGGCGATAAACCTTCGGAAGCCTTGTCCGGCCTGCAACGAGTGACAATCGTGGCTGCCCTGCCCTTTGTGATCGTCATGCTGTTGCTCTGTTTCGCCTTGGTCAAGGACCTTCGCCGCGATCCCCTGCAATTGCATAAACGACTGGCCACCTCAGTGGTGGAACGGGCCATTCGCACAGGCGTCGAGCAACACGGCGGCGTTCAGTTCGATCTGGTCACCAAGCACGACTGCGCTGAGAAATGCCAGGACTCGGACTGTCCTGGCGGTACACACACCGGGACCATTCCGTTGGTGGGAAACCCCCAGCCGGAGTCCCGGGACAAGTAACCCGGCTGTCGGCCGATTCCCCCACACAGAAAGTTTCACCATGCCCAACTTCTCTGACCAGGACACGCTCCGTGTCACCACCCAAGCCACCGAGGACGCCACGCTCACCTTGGAAGCATCCAAGCCCGTGACTCTCCGGATCGAAGTGGACCGTTGCCCCTGCGGCTCTGACCACCGGACTGGTTCCTACGTCGACAGCGACTTCAGCCGCTAACGGGAGCACCCACAACACAACAAAGCAGGCGCCGGATTCCGGTGCCTGCTTTGTTATTGCTGCTTTGTTGTTGGTACCGCTGAAGGCTAAGGCCTATTTGGGCATCAGCACCGAGTCGATCAGGTAAACCGTGGCGTTGGCGGTCTTGACGCCACCGCAGATCACGTTGGAAGCTCCGTCAACCGTGAGGGCATCCTTGGTGCCACCAACGGTCACTTCGCCACCCTGAACAGTCTTGTGGGTGCCGACGATCTGGTCCGGGGTCAGCTGGCCGGGGACTACGTGGTAGGTGAGAATCTTGCTCAGCAGGGCATCGTCCGTCTTGAGCGTCTCGATTGTTGCGGGGTCGATCTTGGCGAAGGCATCGTCAACCGGTGCGAACACCGTGAATTCGCTGCCGTTCAGGGTGGAAACAAGGTCAACCTTGGGGTTGAGCTTTCCCGAAACAGCGGCGGTCAGGGTCTTGAGCAGCGGGTTGTTCGATGCTGCTACGGCTACCGGATCCAGGGCCATGCCGGCTACCGAACCGGCACCGTCCGGAACCTGTGCGGCGTAACCGGCGCAGCCGGGGCCCACGAGGTTGGCGGCCGGATCCATGGCGGCGCTGCTCATGGCGGAGGAGGACGGCGACGGTGCCGCAGACGACGGTGCCGCGGAGGAGGGTGCGGCAGACGAAGATGAGGGTGTGCTTGAGCCACCACAAGCCGTGAGTCCGAGAAGGGCGGCTGCAGTGAGGCCAACGAAGGCGAGGGCGGGGCGCTTTGTGGACAACATGTCATTCTCCTTGTTTTTGGAACCAGGGCGTTGGATCCATTGGGTGGTGGGACACGGTCTGCAAGTGCGGCTTTTGCTTCACCAGCGGTTTGTGTCTCACCAGCTATTCGGAGGATGGGACGGGGTGGATGGGTGCGGATTGAAAAAGTTTTTTTAAACCTTCGACGCCGGCACTCACCAGACGCTCATAGGCGCGGTCAAAGTGATGTTCGTCAACCAGGAACGCGTAATGCTGCATCTGGATGGGTAGCCGATCCGTGCGGGGCCGAAGCCCGACCCGGTCATCACGTCCGCAGGTCTGGCGGACTGGTGGAGGCCGATGGCAGGATGGGCGGATGGCTATCGAGGTTCGCCCCGCGACGGTGTTCGATGATGTGAAAACCATGGTGGGCCCCAAGAACCCGGACTCGAATGTGTGCTGGTGCCTGAGTTACCGGATTCCGTCCAAGTTGAACCAGGAACTCCAGAAGCAGGAACGCGGAAAGTTCGTGAAGAAGCTGGTGGCAGAGGACCCTCCGCCAGGTGTTGTGGCCTACGACGGCGATGAAGTGGTGGGCTGGGCGGCGGTCCACCCGCGCGCGGACACCACTTTTGCGAAGAATCGTAAGATCCCGCACGTGGATGAAGTCAATGTTTGGTCCGTGTGGTGCATTCGGGTGCGACCGGGGCATCGGGGCAAGGGCATTTCCCATGAACTGCTGCGGGGGGCCATCGACTTCGCCAAGAGCAATGGAGCACCGGCCATTGAGGGTTACCCGGTGGACAACAAGGGCGGCAAAGTGGACCTGACCATGGCCTACGTCGGGACGCGAAGGCTCTTTGAGAAGGCCGGTTTCAAGAAAGTGGCCCAAACGACGTCCGTCCTCAACGGCTTCCCAAGGGTGCTGATGCGTCTGGACCTCAGCTAGCTCCCTGCAGCCTCGCCGTCATCCGGTGCGCTTCCTCCAGCAACAGCCTGCCCAGGAATTCCTGACGGTCCGGGCGGAATCTGGGTTCAATTCCTGTCAGGGAGAGAGCCCACGCGGGCCGTCCCTGCTGGTCGAAGACGGCGGCGCCCATCCCCCAGCTTCCCTCAAGGATCAGCCCGGGATTGACGGAGTAACCAGTGAGCCGGGTCTGCTCCAGATTTCCCCGCACCACCTCTGCAGGATGTCCCACGGCGAACTCTCCGGCATGCGCAGGCCAGTCCCCCAACAGGAATTCCTGTTCTTCGGGAGGCAGGAAAGCCATGATGGCTGTTCCTGCCGAAGCCACGCCCAGCGGGAAGCGCACACCCTCGTGCAGCACGAAGGACCGCACCGGGAATGAGCCTTCTTCGCGCAGGACACACACGGTTTCATTTCCCCGCCGGATCGAGAAGAACGCGCTCTCCCCTGTCTCGGCGGCCAGCCGCCGCAGGGACGGGCGGGCAATGTCTTCCATGGGAAAGCGGGCCGCCGCCACCGATCCCAGCAGGAAAATCTCCGGGCCCAGCACCCATTTGCCGGAGCCCGAGTCATGTTCCAGCAGTCCTTCAGCAGCCAACGATGTCAGCAGTCGGTGCACGGTGGGCCTGGTCAGTCCGGATTCACGCACCAACCCCGCCAGAGACGTCCCTTCGGGCTTCCGACCCACCAGCCGCAACAGCAGGGCAACACGGCCCACCACCTGGGCTCCCTGTACCGCCACCATGCCTCCCTGGAAATTTCATCCACAATATGGACAGCATTCAGCCTATCGTCCACACAGTGAGTCGCCAAGAGGTACGGGCATTGACCACTCCCCGCCAGAATCCTAGGCTCCAACACAGAGTTAAAAAGTCCACAAAGTGGATACACGGCAAACTCAAAGAGGAGTCCAGAATGTCCATCATCCACGCGAGCGCAACCCAAGCGCTCCACGGCCTCATGGCAGACGGCTTGACCATCGCCGTCGGGGGCTTTGGCCTCAGCGGCATCCCCGCAGATCTGATCGACGCAGTCCGGGATTCGGGCGCCAAGGACCTCACCATCGTCTCGAACAACATGGGCGTGGACGGCAAGGGCCTGGGCGTGCTGATCGAGGCAGGCCAGGTCCGGAAGGTCATCGCGTCCTACGTTGGCGAGAACAAGCTCTTCGCCGAGCAGTACCTGGCCGGTCTGCTGGAGGTGGAGTTCACTCCGCAGGGCACGCTGGCCGAACGCCTCCGCGCAGGCGGCGCCGGCATCCCTGCCTTCTACACGCGGACGGGTGTGGGCACTTTGGTTGCCGAAGGCAAGCCGCTGGAAGAGTTCGACGGCGTGACGTACGTCCGCGAGCGCGCCATCACCGCCGACGTCGCCCTGGTCCATGCCCACACCGCCGATACCGACGGCAACCTGATCTACCGCTACACCGCACGGAACTTCAACCCCGTGGTGGCTACTGCAGGCGCAGTGACCATCGCCGAGGCCGAGGTCATTGTGCAGCCGGGCGAGCTGGACCCCAACCACATCGTCACCCCGGGCGTGTACGTGCAGCGGCTGGTGCAGGCGACCGCCCGGGTCAAGGACATTGAACAGCGCACCGTCCGGCAGCGCACTGAAGCACTCACGGTCTGAAGCAAAGGAGCACATCACCATGGCATGGACACGTGACACCATGGCCGCCATCGCGGCCGAAGAACTCAACGACGGCGACTACGTCAACCTCGGCATCGGCATCCCCACGCTGGTGGCCAACAACCTGCCCGACGGCGTGCGGGTGGTCCTCCAGAGCGAGAACGGCCTGCTCGGAATGGGGCCCTTCCCTTATGAGGGCGAAGAAGACGCGGACCTTATCAACGCGGGCAAGCAGACCGTTACCATCACTCCCGGCGGGAGCATTTTCGACTCCGCTACCTCGTTCGGCATGATCCGCGGCGGGCACGTGAAGGTGGCCATCCTGGGTGCCATGCAGGTGTCCGGCTCCGGGGACCTGGCCAACTGGACCATCCCCGGCAAGATGGTCAAAGGCATGGGCGGGGCCATGGATTTGGTGGCCGGGACACCGCGGGTGGTGGTCCTCACCGAGCACAACGCCAAGGATGGTTCGGCCAAGATCGTCACCGAATGCACGCTCCCGCTCACGGGGCTCAAGTGCGTTGACCGGATCATCACTGACCTGGCCGTTTTCGACATCGTTCCGGAAACGGAAGACCACGACGACGGCACCCGCCTGGTGCTGACCCGTCTCGCCCCGGACGTCACGCTGGAAGAGATCCGCGAAAAGACGGAGGCGGAGTTCACGGTCGCGCTCGACGCCCGCTCACCGGAAGCCGATGTACACACCCTCGAAGGAGCACACGCATGAGCCTGAAAGACCAGTTCGGCAAAGACATCCTGCTCACTGGATGGGGCCACAGCAAGTTCGGCAAACTGACCGATGACACACTGGAGTCCTTGATCGTCCAGGTTGCCGGGGAGGCCATCAGCAACTCCGGGCTGGACCCCAAGGACATCGACGAGATCTACCTGGGCCAGTTCAACTCCGGCATGCAGCCTCTGGGCTTCACGTCGTCCTTGGCCCTCCAGCTCTCGGCAGATTTGGCCAACGTTCCTGCCACCCGCACGGAGAACGCCTGCGCCTCGGGTTCAGCCGCGTTTCAACAGGGAGTCAAAGCAGTGCTCGCCGGCACGGCCCGGAACGTCTTGGTGATCGGCGCTGAGAAGATGACCGACGCCGGTGCTGACGTTGTGGGGGCAGCCCTGCTCGGCGCTTCCTACGAGATGGCCGGCAAGGCGTCTTCCACCGGATTCACGGGCCTGTTCGCAGAGGTGGCAAAGCATTACGGCAAGCGTTACGGCGCCCACATCGCCGGGCCAGGCTTCGAGGCCGGCCTGGGTGACGTCCTCGGTTCCATCGCCGCCAAGAACCACCGCAACGGCATGGACAATCCGTACGCCCAGATGCACCGGGACTTCGGTGTTGAGTTCTGCCGGACCATTTCGGACAAGAACCCCATGGTGGCCGAACCCCTGCGCCGCACAGACTGTTCGCCGGTCTCGGACGGTGCGGCCGCCGTCGTGCTCTCAACCTCGGCTACCGGGGGCGCAACAGCACCAGTGCGTCTCGCCGGCTTTGGCCACGCCAACGATTTCTTCCCGGCAGAGAAGCGCGATCCCACCGAGTTCGCCGCCACCAGAGCGTCCTGGGAGCGCGCCTTCGCCATGGCGGGCGTCGGCATTGAAAGCTTGGACTTCGCCGAGGTGCACGACTGCTTCACCATCGCAGAACTCATCATGTATGAGGCCATGGGCCTGACACCCCGCGGCGAAGGCTCGCGCGCCATCCAGGAAGGGTGGGTCTTCAAGGATGGCAAGCTGCCCATCAATGTCTCCGGCGGCCTGAAGGCGAAGGGCCATCCGGTGGGCGCCACGGGTGTGTCGCAGCACGTCATCGCCGCGATGCAGCTCAGCGGCACGGCCGGGGACATGCAGTTGCCCCATGCCCGCCGCGGCGCCGTCCAAAACATGGGCGGCGTGGGCATCGCCAACTACGTGAGCGTGCTGGAAGCGCTGTAGCTAACGGGACCGGATCAGGGCCGCGATCTCCGTAAACCCGAGCCGCTCTGCGTTCTGCAGGGCGGTTCGGCCTTGGGGGTCGCGGATATCCGGGTTGGCTCCCGCTGCGAGAAGCTGCCGGACCACGTCCTGCTGATTCGGCCCGCCATTGTTGAGCAGGATGGCTTCCTGCATGGCGGTCCAGCCCAGGTTGTTCACATGGTCCACGGGCACACCCGCGGAAATCAGGATCCGCACGGTGTCTGTGTGCCCGTGTTCGCTCGCCGGGATCAGGGCCGTGCCGCCGTACCGGTTGATGCTGCGTACGTCCGCCCCGGCGTCCAGGGTCAATTGAAGAACCTCGTTGAAGCCCTCAGCCCCCGCGTACAGGAAAGCGGAGTCCTGGATATCGTCCTTGGCGTTGACGTTGCCGCCGGCCACGATCAGTTCGCGCACCTTCGCAACATCGTTGGCTTTGGCGGCGAGGATCAGGAGTCGGTCGGTTTCCATCTGGGCCTCCGGTGAGAGTTTGGGCGGCGCTGAGACTTGGGACGGCGCTGAGATTTGGGGCGGCACAGCGGACGACGACGGGACGGGACTTACGCTCGACGGCGCAGCCGGGCTGGAAAGTGGGGAAGCCGCCGTCGTGCCGTTCTGCCTTGGAGCCGCGGCCGGCGCGCAGCCGGCCACGAACCCGGCGACCAGAATCGCCGCTCCCAAGGCCAAGCCGCGCGCGTTCCGCATGTTCACAGGCTACTTCGCAGCCGCAGCCAAGGCATCCGCGCCGGCGGTGGCGCAGGCCTCGTCCAGGGCACCGTCTGGAGCGCCGCCGACGCCGATGCCCGCCACCGATACACCGTTGACCTTCAGCGGGACACCGCCAGCCAGGAAGAGGGTGCCGGGGAGGTCGGCGATGGACGGGCCGTTGCCGTTGATGCGCTTGGCGAGCTCGCTGGTGGGGGCGCCGAATGCAGCTGCCGTATAGGCCTTCTGCTTGGCGGCCTCGATGGTGTGCTCGGCGGCGTTGTCACCACGGAGGAGGGCCTGGACAGTGCCGAAACGATCCACCAGGGCAACGGTGACAAACGGCAGCTTGTCAGCCTGGCACTTTGCGAGCGCAGCGTTGACGGCCTTGCTGGAAGCACCCACGGTGATGCGGTTCTGTGCCACCACGTTTTCCGGGGCGGGCTGGACGTCTGCGGGAGCCTTGGCGGGGGCGGCAACCGGTGCTGCAGGTGCCACGGCGTTGGCCACGGCCGTGATTCCGCCGGTGAGCAACAGTGCTCCGGTAGCGGCGGCGGCAATCATTTTGTTGGACTTCTTCACGGAGTTCTCCTCGTAGTAAGCATCGGGTACATCTCCATGCTTCCGAAAAGCCGCCCATGGCCACATCGGCCTGAAGCAGACCACGGCCTCATCCCTTCCGCCGGCTGTATCAGCCAAAAGGTGGAGAGACCAGCAACCGTGCGGCATCTAGCATGGAGAGATGCCCCTTGCCCTTCCACGGACTGCGCCCAGCGGCCGGATCGATGGCCGGATCGACGCCGTGGTGCACCTTGGTTTCGCCGTGCTCATGGTGGCATCGGCCGTCCGGTACGTCATGCGCCACTCCCCCGCAGACAACCTGTGGACGGTGGCCCTGGCAGCCGCAGTGTGTGCGCTGTACGCCGTCACCGCTGTCTTGGCGCATCGACGCGCAGCCCAACGGCGTCCCCTGTGGATCCCCTGGATGGCCGCCCTGGTGGTTGCGTGGGCCGCACTGGTGATCGTCGCCCCGAGCTTCGCGTGGTGTTCCTTCGCCATTTTCTTCCTGACGCGCACAGCCTTCCGCGGATGGGCCGGCTACGTTGCCGGGGGCGCGACGGCGGCCGCAACCGCCGTCGGGCTCTTCCGCATGAGTGACTGGACGGACGTGGCCATGCTGCTCGGACCGCTTGCGGCGGGCGCCCTGCTTACCCTCATCTACGACAAAATCGAGCGCGACCAGGAGCGGCTCGCCGCCAGCGAACGGGCGGCCGGGATCGCCACGGAACGCGAGCGCGTTTCCCGTGAAATCCACGACACCGTCACGCAAGGCCTCGCCAGCAGCCTGCTCCTCCTGGAAGCCGCCCAGCGATCCTGGCCCGCCAAGGCCGCGCAGGACGATGTTCGGCATGCCACCCACCTCTTGCGTCGAAACCTGGCCGACACCCGCAGCCTGGTGCATGAGCTCTCGGCACCAGGGCTCGAGTCCGGACCCCTTCCTGAAGCCTTGGAACACGCAGCACGCCAGCACGTGGACAGCATCCGTGTCCAGGTCACTGGCGAGGCACGCCAACTCCCGCCCGAGGTCCGGCACACCCTGCTCCGCGTCACCCAGAGCGCCGCGGCCAACATCAACCTCCACGCCCACGCAGACCATGCCAGCGTGACCTTGGGGTACCTTCCGGACGCCGTCACCTTGGACGTGTTCGACGACGGCCGCGGCTTTGATCCCGGAGCGGTACCTCCGCCGTCGGAGGCCGGGGGTTACGGGCTGCGGGCCATGCGGCAGCGCGTGGAGCAGTTAGGCGGAGAATTGTCGGTAGAGAGCTCACCCGGCGAGGGCACCATCATCGCGGCCCAGCTCCCGCTGCCCGTGGATCCATCCAAGGAGGGCCTGTGACCACCATTTCCGTGCTGCTCGTCGATGACCACACTGTGGTGCGGAGCGGACTCAAGGCGCTGCTGGGCACCCAAGCCGATATCGCCGTCGTCGGTGAAGCCGCATCCGGCGAGGAAGCGCTGGAGGCGGCCCAAGAGCATCAGCCAGCGGTCATCCTGATGGACTTGGCGATGGGCGCGGGGATGGATGGCATCGAGGCGATCCAGAAGCTGCGCCAGCGCACCCCCCAGCAAGCAATCATCGTGTTCACCACGTATGACTCCGATGCGGACATCGTCCGCGCCGTGGACGCCGGTGCGATGGGCTATTTGCTCAAGGACGCCGCCCCAGGGGAGATCTTCGCGGCCGTCCGCGGGGCAGTGCAGGGGAAGAGCGTGATGAGCGCACCGGTGGCCTCGCGGTTGTTCCAACAATTGCGGAACCCGGAGGAGATCCTCACCCCGCGCGAAGCCGAGTTGCTCAGCCTGCTGACGCAAGGCCTCAGCAACCGTGACCTCGGGAAACGCCTGTTCATTTCGGAGGCAACCGTCAAAACCCACCTCGCCCACATCTACGCCAAGCTCGGGGTGGAAACACGTGCGGCGGCCATTGCAACAGCCATCCGGCGCGAGGGGATGCGGTAAGGACGGGTGGTTGGTTACGCTGACCCTATGTCGGACGCAGCGGATCGCAAAATGTTCAAAACCCCCGGAACTGCTTTGCTGGTCCGGGGAGTCCTCGCCATCGTTTTTGGCCTGTTAATCGTTGCTTTGCCAAGCGCCACGGTATTCGTGGTGGTGGTCATGTTCGGAGTTTTCGCGATCATTGACGGCATCACCAGCGTGGCCCACTACTTCTATGATCCGGCGGGCCGTTCCCGTTGGACTGTGGCGGGCGGTTTTATCTCCATCGCCGCCGGCATCCTCGCCATTGCCTGGCCCGGGATCACGGCCGCAGCAATCGGCGTCCTCATCGGTTTGTGGGCTTTGGTGCTGGGTCTCTCTCAGATCATCCTGTCCCTCGCTGCCCGGGAGTTTGTCCGGGGCTGGGGCATCTGGTTCCTGACGGGCCTCCTCACCACCGTGTTCGGCATTATTGTCCTGGTCAATCCTGGCCTGGGATTCCTGGGCCTGGTGGGAATGCTGGCGGCCTTTGCCATCGTGACGGGCTTGTTGCTGATCGCCTCGGGCATCGGCCTGCGCAAACTTGCCCATTCGCAGCCCCTTTACGGTCACTGATCTTTGGACTCCGCCCGGCAGTAATCCTCCGTTGGGGGGATGCGCTCAGCGCCAAGTTCGGTAAGTTAGTGGCTGTGAAGATAGCTACCTGGAATGTGAACTCCCTCCGTGCCCGTGCCGACCGCGTTGAAGCGTGGCTTGAGCGCAGCGACTGCGATGTCCTGGCCATCCAGGAGACCAAGTGCAAGGACGAGAACTTCCCGTGGGAGCTCTTTGAGCGCATGGGCTACGAGGTTGCGCACTTCGGTGTGAACCAGTGGAACGGTGTTGCCATTGCCTCCCGCGTTGGTTTGGACGACGTGGAGCGTACCTTCCTGGACCAGCCGGCGTTCGGCAAGGCCGGCAAGGACCCTGCCCAGGAAGCCCGCGCCATTGCCGCCACCTGCGGCGGCATCCGGATCTGGAGCCTCTATGTTCCCAACGGCCGTTCCCTGGACGACGAACACATGCCGTACAAGATCAAGTGGCTGGACGTCCTTCAGGGCCACGCCGCCGAATGGGTAAAGTCGGATCCCAAGGCCCAGATCGCCCTCATGGGTGACTGGAACATCGCCCCGTTCGACGACGACGTCTGGGACATCGAGCTCTTCCGCACCAATAACTACACGCACGTCAGCGAACCCGAACGCGCGGCCTTCCATGCGTTCGAGGCTGCCGGTTTCACCGACGTCGTCCGTCCCTACACACCTGGCCCCGGCGTCTACACCTACTGGGACTACACGCAGCTGCGCTTCCCCAAGAAAGAAGGCATGCGCATCGACTTCTGCCTGGCATCCCCGGAGCTGGCCGCACGGGTCACGGGTGCCTCGATTGACCGCGAGGAGCGCAAGGGCAAGGGCGCCTCGGACCATGCTCCCGTCATTGTGGAGCTCGCAGACTAAGTAAACGCTCACCGACGAAAGGGGCCGGCTGGACATGACTGGAAACCTGTACCGGGGCCAGGCGGGACTGCCGTTCTCTTCGTCGCTGCGCATATACGAGCCCCTTGAAGCCTTTCCGCCTGAGCAGCAGCGCCAGCTCGTGGCGGAGAGCGGCAGGATTGGTTCCCGGGCCGCCGTCGAAAATGCGGAGCTGCAAGCGTCGCTGGGTCGCATCACCCGCTCAGGCGGCGACCCCTTCCCCACCGGCCGCACTGACCTGGTGCGCATGACGCGGGTTCCTCCCGGACGGCACGCTGCGCCCGGCAACGCCGCCAGCGGAGCCGCCGGCGGCAAAGAAGCGGACGACGCCGGGCGGCTGCTTTACTGCCCCAGCCAACTGGTGATTCGGGCCGGTTTGGCAGCCAACGCGCTCATGGATGGCGTGCACAGTCCCCTGGCCGACCTCCTCATCCCCGTTTCGCAACGGGATAAGCATCAGGTCCGGATTGACCGCATCAATGCCGGGGAAGGCGCCAAGCGTGTGCATACCCGTGCCTCCACATGGGGAATCCCGTTCAGTTGGTTCTCGCTCTTCGCCGAGTCGGACCGCAAGGACGTTGTGGAATCCGAGGGTCGCATTCTGACCGTGCGGGTGTGGACGCCTTTAACAGAGGCACTGGACCGGGCGCGCTTCGCGGTGGCCCATTTGGCGCTGGCAGCACCAGACCTGGACATGCTCGACGACCTGACGCAGCTTACGGAGTGGCTGGAATTGTTCCATGTCCAGTCCATGGTGGAGCTGGACTACGGGGCTGTGGCTGACAAGGTCTACCCGGACGAGTCCCCCATGGATGTGCGCCTTGGCATCGAGTGCCTGGCCGAGGGCGACATGACCGGCGCGGCAGCGGCGTACCGACGCCTTGCCTCGCGCTGGATCCCCATCCGGCAACTGGCCCGCGCTTCCTAGACTGGGGTGCGGTTCCTAGACTGCATTGTTCCGGCACCCGCATCGGTGCGCGCTAGCTGAGGGCACGGTGTCGGGCACGGCTGAGCGCTAACAATTAATCGGCGCGACGGCGGCTTACCGCCGGGATGGCGGCGCCGTTGTCTCGCGAACTATCAGCTTGTGGGGTGCAACCTGTGAGCGGACAGCCCCGGAGATCCCATCCAGCTCGTCCAGCAGCATCTTGGTGCCCAGCTCGGCCTGGTCATCAGGCCGTTGACCCACAGTCGTCAGACCCAGCGATGCGGAGAAGTCATGATCATCGATACCGATCACTGACAGGTCCTCCGGCACCCTGACGCCGTTGCGTCCGGCCTCGAAAATCACGCCCATGGCCATCTCGTCAGACGAGCAGAAAATCGCAGTGGGTTTGCGGCCGGGCTGGCTCCAGAGCCGGTTGAACGCCTGCTGACCGCTGGGAACAGTGAAATCGCCCCACTGGTCCCATTCCGGGCGGACTTCCAGGCCGGCGTCGGTCATTACCTCCTGGAAAGCCCGGATCCGCACGCGGGGAACGTCGAAGTTAAGGTCCGTTTCGTCGTCGCCGTGGAGCAACGCAATATCCGTGTGCCCCAAGTCCAATAGGTGCCGCACCGCCGTGGACGCGGCGTCGTAGTCGTTGATGCCAATGTAGGCGCAATCCTCAACGTGGCCGCCCACCACCACCAGCGGAATGTCGATCTTGTGGAGATGCTCGAGTTCCTCCTCGGTCAAGGACATGCAGAGCACCAGCAGGGCATCGATCTGCTTGTAGACCATGGTGGAACTGAAGAGCCGCTCACGGTTGCTGCCGTGGCCGCCGAGGTTGAACAGCGAAAGGTTGTACTTCCTGGAATGCAGTTCCCGGTCCGCGCCCTCAATAGCCTTGGAGAAGAACCACCGGCTGACGAACGGCGCCAGGACGCCGATGGTCCGCGTGCGGCCCGTCGCCAGGCCGGAAGCCGACGACGACGCTACATACCCCAGGGAGCTGGCTACCTCGAGGATCTTCTCGCGGGTTGCCGGGGAAACCCTGGGCAATCCCCTGACTGCTCGGGAGACGGTCGCCGTCGAGACGCCCGCCGCTGCGGCAACATCTTCAATGCTGACGCCAGCGTGGCCGCCGCGTTGGGACCGTTCGTTTGTTCTTGCCACTCAAGCCCCCTCAATAATGCATGCCGAAGCCGAGGGCTCGTTCCCGGACGGCACGTCCCAGCCTAATCCGCGTGTGTCCCCTTCGCCGACTTCGCGCAGGTTATTGCGTCACCCAACTCCCCTGTGGTTCAACTGAGGCGCCGTGAAGTCCTCCTGGGCAGCTTTTTACGCAGACGCAGCATTCCCCAGAGCGCCAGGACAATGGCCAGAAGACCCAAAGCCCATCCGACGGCCGGTTGGCCCGTGACTTCCATGACGATGGTTGTCACCAACAGGACCAGCGCCCAGAAACCCAGGAAACCGATGATGATGTCGAAGTCCTCGGCGGACCGGACACGCTTGGTGTCCGGATCCGCTTTCCTGGTGGAGGCGTCCCGTCTTCCGCCAGCCGAACCACTCACTTGACAGCACCCGCCGTCAGGCCGGCAACGATCTTCCGTTGGAACACAAGAACCAGGATCACCAAGGGAATGGTGACCACCGTACCTGCAGCCATGACAGCTGTGTAGGGTTCCTGGTGCGGTTGGGCACCGGCGAAGTACGCGATGGCCACCGTGACGGTCTTCGTCGCGTCGTTGGACAGCTGGCTTGCGATCAAGAACTCGTTCCATGATGCGATGAACGCGAGAATTGCTGTGGTGAAGGTGGCGGGAGCTGCCAGGGGCAGGATGACCTTGCGGAATGCCTGCCCTTGCGTGCAGCCGTCGATGCGAGCCGCTTCTTCAAGTTCCCACGGCATTTCGCGGAAGAACGAGGTCAACGTATACACAGTCAGCGGAAGCACGAAGGAGATATTCGGGATGATCAGGGCCTGATAAGTACCGAACCAGCCGATGTTGGTAAACAACTGGAACAGCGGGGTTACCAAGGCAACGCCGGGGAACATGGAAGCTCCCAGGATGAAGCCCAGGACAACGAACTTGAACCGGAAGTTCAGCCTGGCCAGTGCGTAGGCGGCGAACACGCCCACTACCAACGCGACAACAGTAGTCACCGCGCCCACGATCAGGCTGTTCAACAGGTTCTTGCCGAAGTGGTTGCCCAGGCTCTCATCGAACACGGTGGTGAAATTATCCCAGGTCACGTGGGTGAAGAACGGGGTGGTGTCGAAGGTGTACCCGACTTCCCTGAAGGCCGTGACAACCATCCAGTAGAACGGGGCCAAGCACCAGACCAGGATGATGACTGCGCTGATGTAGGTGCGGAATGATCCCCAGTTGAACGGGCGTTTCGGACGCTCCGTCCGTTCGGTTGAAGTCCTCGAAGCTGTGGCTGTGCTCATCTCACTTGGCCTTTCCGGACGTTGTGGCGGCATCGACTGCATTTGCCCCGAGGAACCGGACAAAGATGAAGGCCACCAGGAAGATCACTATGAACGTAATAGTGGATAGCGCCGCAGCGGTATTGAATCCTTGCCGGATCTGCTGCACCACCAAAATGGAGAGCGTGGTGGTGCCGTTGGCACCCTGGGTCATGATGGCCGGGAGGTCGTACATGCGCAGGGCGTCCAGCACGCGGAACAGGATAGCCACCATAAGGGCCGGCTTTACCAAAGGCAGCGTGATCAGACGGAATCGCTGCCACGTGGAAGCGCCGTCCACCTTTGCTGCCTCATAGACTTCGTCCGGAATCAGCTGCAGGCCTGCAAGGATCAGCAAGGCCATGAAAGGAGTGGTCTTCCAGACATCGGCAATGATGATGGCCCACTTGGCGGGCCATTCAGAACCCGTCCAGAGAATCTGCGTGCCAAAGAGTTTGTTGGCAATGCCTTCGAAAGCGAAGATGAAGAACCAGAGCTTGGCGGTGACAGCCGTCGGGATGGCCCATGGCACCAGGACGGCCGCGCGGATCAGGCTACGTCCGCGGAAAGCGCGCGCCATGATGATCGCCATCCAGAAGCCCAGGACAGTCTCAAATGCCACCGTGACCACGGTGAAGAAGAACGTTGTACCCATGGAGTCCCAGAACTGGGCTCCCAAGGTACCGGGAGGACAGGCCACCGTGCCGCCGCCCGGCGCCGTGCACTGCTGCAAAAGCCAGTGGATGTAGTTATCAAAGCCGGCCGGTCCGCCTTCGGAGAAAAAGCCCGTGGCCGGATCCAGGCCGGAGTCCTTTTGGAAGGACATGACGATCGCGTTGATCACCGGGTAGATGATCACGATCGCCAACAGGATCAGTGACGGCGCCAGAAGCGTGTACGCCCACCGCCCTTGGGTGACTTGCTTCCGGTCGGCACTTTCGCGACCGGGCAGCCTGTGCCCGGCAGCCGCCGTCGTGGTCTGCGGTTTTTCAAGTTCTGTTGACATGTCAAGACTCCTGTCAGGGAGAAGGCCGTCGCCGACAGTCCGGCCGCCCGTCAGCTACGGGCGACCGGACCACGGCACGGATGGTTACTTTGCTCCGGCCGACTCAATTGCCTTCTGCATGTCGGAGATTGCCGTATCTACGGTCTTCTCTCCCTTGAGGGCTGCATAGGCGTTGTCCTGGACAGCCTTGGTCACTGCCGGGTAGAACGGCGTCACGGGACGCGGAACCGCGTTCTCGATGGACGTCTTCAGGACCGGCAGGTACGGCAGCTTGGCTACGAGTTCCTGATCGTCATACAGCTTGGTCAGCACCGGAGCCAGCGAACCTTGGGTTGCGTAGAACCGCTGGGTCTCTTCACTGGCGATGTACTTGATGAAGTCCGTCACCGTGGCCTTGTTCTTGGAGTAGACGCTCATGGCGATGTTGTGACCGCCCAGCGAGGAGGCGCCGGGGCCGTCCTTGCCCGGAAGCGGGGCCATCTTGAACGTGTCCTTCACTGTGGAGGAGCCGTCAGTCTTGGCCAGGTTGTAGACGTAGGGCCAGTTGCGGTGGAACAGCAGTTTGCCGGCTTCAAACGCCTGGCGGCCTTGTTCCTCCTGGAAGGTGATGGCCTCCGTGGGGATGTTGCCGTCCTTGTAAGCGTTGACCAGGTTGGTCAGGCCGGCCTTCGCCTCATCGGAATTCACGGCCGCCTTGCCGGAGTCGTCAACAATCTTGCCGCCGGCTGAGTTGATGGCCTCCGCAGCGTTAACAGTCAGGCCCTCGTACTTCTGGAACTGGCCTGCGTAGCAGCCGATGTTGTTCTGCTTGGCGATCTCGCACATGCCCATCATCTCGTCCCAGGTCTTGGGCGGGTTGGGCACGAGGTCACCACGGTAGTAGAGGATGCCGCCGTCAGAGCTCTGCGGTGCGGCGTACAGCGTGTTGTTGTACGTGGCGCTCTTCACGGTGGACTCAAGCATGCCATCCGTGGAAATTGCGGTCTTGTCCTTGAGGGGCTGGAGCCATCCCTTGGCTGCGAACTCCGCAACCCAAATGAGGTCCACGCTCATGACGTCGTAGTTGGTGTTCTTGGCCTGGAAGTTCTGAACAAGGTCATCGTGCTGCTGGTCAGCTTGGTCCGACTGCTCCTTGAACGTCACCTTCTCATCCGGGTGCGCGGCGTTCCACTTCTCGATGAGCGGCCTGACAACGTTGCTGTTGTCCTTGCCTTGGACATAGGTGATCGGCCCGCGGCCGTCAAGGTTGTTGGCTGCGTCGCCGGAGGCACCGCCGGAGCTGGTGCTTCCACCTCCCCCGCCGCCACCACAGGCAGTCAGGGACATAGCCAGGACTCCGGCAATGGCCGCCGGAAGCAGGAATTTTTTGGATTTCATGCTGGGAACTCCTCGGTGAGTGGACCAGGTTTTTCCGCGGTGCGGTTATGTGGTGAGCCTCACATTAGTCACGGGGAGGGCAGAAATGCAAGCGCTTACACGCACCGTGACCACAACGATACCAAGTAGCCTGTCTGTTTTCATGAAGGGTCGTCCGCTCGACTGCACGGGCGACATTTTGCCCCGGCCATTCAGTGCGGATCAGCGCTTCCCGATTTGTTTACCCAGTGTTGCCTATGGAAAAGTAGGAAGCGTGGATGAACTTGAAGCACTACAGACCATCGGCCGCCTGATCAAAGAGGAACGCTTGGCCCAAGGTCTGAGCCAGGTGCAGTTGGCCAAGCAGGCAGGGACCGCCATCAAGACAGTCCGGACGCTGGAATCAGGGACGCGGCGCACGCAGGAAATCAACCAGCGCAAACTTGAGCACGCCCTGGGCTGGCGGTCCGGTTCGGTCTCTGAAGTCCTTAAGGGCAAGTCCACCTTCGCGCCGGACATGATCACCCCCGATGACATGCGCTCCAGCGACGAAGCGCGGCAAGGGCCGCCCCGTGTCACCGTTCCCGCTGCGCCCATTGCCCGGGCATCGCACCTCTCCGACGAAGAACTCCTCGCCGAGCTCACGTACCGGATGATGCACCGCAACCGGGGCTAGGCCGCGCTGGGAGTCAGCCCTTGCGTCGCACCATCTCGTTGATCCAGCTTGGCGCGAAAGGCGACGTGCAGTTGGGCGGCGTGGGGTAATCCTTAAGGACTTCCAACCGCTCGCCAATGTCCAGTGCCCTGGCCCGATGCTCCGGGAATTCGATCCCAATCTGCGCCAGGCAATGGTTCATGGCCCATTGGAGGCGTTCCGGAGCGTCTTTCATGCTGGCTTCGATGATGTCCAGCAGCTGATCCAGGTGCAAACCTTCAGGCTTCTTGACCACACGCTCAGACGTCAGGGCCCAGCCTGCGCTTGCCACCACCGGATCAGGATCAGTGAACCACGCCACCCGGAGTTCCTCCGAGTGGGGACTCTTCTTCACTACATAGTTCACCAGCCAGTCATGCACTTTGGGAGTTCGTGCTTCCCGCAGCATGGTGTCCAATTCGTCGCGTTCAAACTCCTTGGGACGGCAGATCAGGAGTGACAGCAACTTGGCGGCGGTGTCACCCGTGTCCCAGAGCTCGCGTGAAAGATCCTGCTGGATCTTCAGCCTCTTGGCGACAGCACGGACTTTGCTGAGATTCACTCCATGGTCGTCACCGTGCTTTTCGTTCACTTCGCGTGCCCGGGGTTCCTCCAAGGTGGCCAGTTCCGCCATGATGTCGGCCACCGTTGTTTCGAGCACCGTTGTTCCAGCCACTGGGGTCTCCTGTCCATCGCCTGTTCTGAAGTCAGGCTACCCGCTCAGGGCAACAGAACGGCAGCCCGCTGCTGCGAACTGCCGCCCCTCTGTCTGCTCTTTCAGTGGTGCGTGAAAACTACTTCTCACCCTTGAACAGACCGGCGATCTTCGATCCCAAGCCCTTGACGTTTTCGGCCACGTCGCCGGCAATTTCCTTTGACTTTTCCGCAACGTCACCGGCCAATTCCTTGGCATTCTCTCCAACATCGCCGGAGAAGAATTCCTTGACGTTCTCAGCGGCGTCACCGGCAAACTCTTTGACATTCTCTGCAGCATCGCCCGCAAATTCCTTGACGTTTTCCACTGCGTCGCCAGCAAATTCCTTGACGTTCTCCAAGGCTTCGCCAGCGGCATCTTTGGCATTTTCCGCCGCGCCGTTGACCGCTTCGGCTCCCGTGGTCTCTTCGCTCATGGTGCTCTCCTTTGTGACGGTTGGATCTGTGACAGTTCGTGCCAAAGGAAGTTATCCCCCTTTGGATTCAACTTATGGTCTTGGGTTCGGATTCTGCAATATCACCGGACACGTTCCGCCTTAGTGAAGCGGGACCGTGCCCCGGAAACCATGTGCACCAGCACTGGCGTCTTCTGACCAATCACTAAATCCATGGCTTCAACAAGCTGTGACACCTCGGCCGCAAGAAGGTGTGGAGCTACACCCTGCCTCGGCTGAATGCGTATACGCAGGCCCGGCCTTCCTTTGACTTCATACGTTGCCACGGAGGCGCCGGCGAGGTCGGTGCGCTCGGCCAGGGCTGCCCGGAGCGCCTGTTCTGCGACGCCACCGCCGATGCGCACCTCGCCATCAATGTCACTGTCGTCATCGCTGGCCACCAGGAGGTTGGCGCGGCCCTTGCCCTGCTGCGACAGCCACGCGATCATCGCGATGATGATGGCCACCAGGATCAATCCGGCCACAATCCACAGCCAACTCTCTTCGCGGCCGGGGAAACGGGTTTGTCGGAAGGCATTTTCCGCCCCCGCCCAGACGGCTGCGGACCAGCCATGCCACCACGCCGCCACTGCAGGCACAGTGGCCAACAGCACCAGCAGGAGACCAACAGCCAGAAGCTTCACACCAATAATGAACAGCAGCACACGGTTGACGGCACGCGGTGTTCCGTTCATGCCCCGATCACCCCTGACGACGCCAGATTGACCCGAACAGCAGGCATCGGAACCGGGGACATTTCCTCCAGTTCAGCCTGAACCGCAGCCAGCACGGCTTCTTCGCTGACGCGGCTGCCGGACGTGGGCCGCACGTTGACCACCACAAGTTGCCGCGAAACAACCACCATCACCTGTTCCTGAGTAACGTTCGCGGCAGTTCGCGCACGACGCGCCAGTGCGGAGGCAAGTACCTCGTCATCAACCACGACGGCGGTTCGTGCGTCCCGGAGCAGGTGGCGGGCACGCCTGCCCGGAAGCACGGCGTGGAGGAGGAAAAACAGTCCCACCATGGCAATGACCGCGCCGCTCGCGCCCAGCAGCAGAGGAGAAATCCCCTCCGGCAGGGCAATGATGCGCGGAGCGGCGGTGGTGGGATCGATGAGCCAGGGTGGCTGTCCAATAGCCCGCACGCCCGCCTCCAGCAGAGCGTAAACGCATAGAACAATCACCAGGACGGCGGCGATCACGGCAGCACCGGCCCGGGACGAATGCGTCTCACGGCGGAGAATGCGGCTCATTCCAGGGTCTTCACCGGCCACCGGGCTGTCGCCTGAGGTGGTGTCCGGAACATCCATTTGTTGCGTTTCCTGATCTTGTGTCACTGAACGCGGCCTCCCTCCGTGACGTGCGCTCCGCTGATCCTGATGTCCACCCGGCTGAGTTGCGATCCGCTGAGCCGGGTGACCGTCTCCAGCACGGTGGCCTTGGCAGCTACTGCGCGATCCCAGATCGATCCACCGAAGCCCTGGACCCGTTGCGGATCGCGGAGGACTTCCGTCAAAGCCGGGATGCTGATGGGTGCCACGATCGACAAAGCCAGCAGGCCGTCGTCGTCCGCCCAATCAGCGCGGATGTCGCTGGCCGCAACGCCGAGAGCTTCGGCGGCAGCCGCGCGGGCCAACGATGTCAAAGCCTGGGTACTGATCCGGTTGTGGCCGGCCAGGCTGGTGGTGGATTCCACAGCCTCAGCCACGCTCATGACGAAGAGCGCCGGCCCGTAATGGCGTCCAGGACGCTGCGGAGGTCCAGTTTTCCATCAGCCGCCCGGCCCAGCAGCGCACCTATGCCCATGAACAGCAGCGAAATAAGGAAACCCCACAGCCCGAACGAGAAGGACATGAACGCCACAAAGGCGCCAATCGCGATTCCCACCACGGTCATGCTCACTGGAGAGCCTCCCTTTCTACGAGGACAGACTTGCTGCCCACCGGTTTGGCGGGCGGGGCAACATAGACGTCGTTGATCTCGATGTTGACTTCGATAACCTGCAGCCCTACGAGCTCTTCAACCGCCCGGTAAACAGCCGCGCGGACCTGGTTGGCAACGTGATGCAAGGGATGTCCGTAGAGGGCAACCAGGTTGATGTCCACAGCCACTTGGGTTTCGCCGACTTCGGCGCGGACACCTGCCGCGTGGTCCGAGCTGCCGACGGCGTCGCGAATCGCGCCCAGCGCACGGGACGGACCCGACCCCAAGGAATAGACACCCGGCACGGTGCGCGCAGCGATCCCCGCTACTTTGGCCACGGCCGCCTCGGAGATGATGGTGCGTCCAGTACCCAGGATCTCGTCCCCAGGCACGGGATCAAGCTGCACGTTCTGGTCTTCCATGGAGCACTCCCCTTCTCTTGAGTACCACCCTAGCGTCTAGCTCCGACGCTTTGGGAGAAGCGTCCGGCCAGAGGGGAGTGCGCGCGGCGGCTACTTGCAGTTCTTATCCATCCAGTCCTGGATGGGCTTCATGAGCTCCTCGAACTTTCCATCGCCGTACTTACTGAAGTCCGAGCCCGCGGACTCCGTAAACGCCCGCAGCTTCTCGAACGCAGGCTTCAATTCGTCAGGTACTTTGCCCTGCATTTGGGACAATTCCTGCTTGGCTTTTTCGATGTCATCAGGATTGCCGCCCACCAGTCCCGCCAACGGGAGGATAGTGAGGCTCAGCATGGTGGCGCTCACGGACAAGCAGGCTTCCGACATCGACGTGAATTCGCCGTAGACTCCCCCGGTTCCCGTGGTTGCCTCCGGGCTTGCTGCACTGGGAGTAGTTGAGCTTGTCCCCACTTCCGCCGCGGGCGCCTCCGCCGACGCACTGGGCGTGGACTGGGCGACGGGCGTCGGAAGGGAACAGGCGCTCAGCGTGAGGGCAGCGACCAGAAGGGCCAGGGGCAGGAGCCGCCCGGGCGTGCGAGTTCGTGTTTTCGTGATCATGGTTCCCCCGATGGATGCGTACGATGACGAGCCGGCGAGGCAAGAATACGCCCAGCCCCGTGCCCTGAACAGAGGTGGGTTATCCACAAGGCCCAATTCCTGACTGGGTTGCCCTCCTTTGCCCCACCTAGACTGGCCGACACACCGCCACAACAGCTGCTGGGGAGCCTGTCATGCCAAGCGCCACTTTTGCCCTCTACCCACGTGCCCGCGCCCGTACTGCAGCGGCTTTCGCCGGCGCAGCCTTGCTGCTGGCAGGTTGCCAGGGCGGCTCCGCTCCAGGCGGATCACCCTCCGCCACGAACTCGACGACGACGTCACCCACCTCAAGCGTTTCGGTCCCTGCTGCTGCTCCCAGCCCCAGCGCGTCGCCCGCATACAAACCCGCGGACGCGACCGGGAAAGCCCAGAACGTGCCCGTTCCCGTGATGCCCGAGCTGGCGAAGGAGAACTCGAAGGCGGGGCTGGAGGAATTTATTGGGTATTGGTACGCGCAGCTCTCTTACGTTGGCGAGACAGGCGACATGTCAGCTTGGACCGCCATGATCGCCCAGGAATGCCAACTCTGCCTCAGCCTGAAGGAGTCCGGCGAGGATGGTTACGTTAACGGGCGGTGGCTCTCTGGTGGCAGGATTTCTGTCCCCACCATGGACGTGCAATGGACACGCGAGGCTGTTCAGTCGGCGAAAGTACAGGTAGTCCAAGAGCAAATCGACTATTTCAACGCCGACGGCAGCGTCGGGCGTCCGAAATCAGAGGCTTCGAATGACGCCTTCGCGTTTTTCGCCAAGTACGTTGACGGTGCATGGATCGTGGTGGACCTTGGCATCGTTGCTTAGAATCCGCAGACTTTCCTTGATGACCATTGGCGTCGTGAGTTGGTTGTTCGCCTCCTTAGCTGCGACGTCGCCCTCCGTGGCGGCCGATGAAGCGTGGGCTGCTAACAATGCCGGAGATCAAGGAATCGAGATCGGTGCGCGATTCCGCATCGACGCTATAAGTGGCCAGCTAACCTCTAGCGTCGGCGGATCAACAGATTCGCCCACCGTCGTTGACCCGAATCAGTACAAGGCAGACACGCACTGCCGCGCGGACGGACCCGATACCAAGGACCCTGGCTGTGACGCCCTCCAGTGTCCCCCGAACACAGCCGGCGGTGAAGAAGGTACCCCGGTGATCTGGAAAGAGGCACCCAAAGCGATCACCAACCCCGGCTGGACCGATTGGATCCCCGTCAGCGGACCTACCTGCCTCTACGACCCCGAACCCGGGAACGTCCTGGCCGACATCGCCGCCCGGATCCTCAACGACTTCCGCCAACTACCCGTCAACCCCGGCACGTTGGAAGCCCAACCCTTCCCCCACACCCTCAAAGGCGGACCCACCAACTTCTACACCACCGCCACCGAACAAGCCTTCAACCTCACCATCCTCGGCCAAACCGTCCACCTCACCGCAACACCCACCAGCCACAGCTACGCTTTCGGCGACGGCGCTACCCTTGGCCCCACACCAATAACCGGGTACCCCCTCCCCGAAGCCGAATGGCTCACCAACGCGACCCGCACCAGCCACAGCTACACAGAAACCGGCAACTACCAAGCCGCCGTCACCACAAGCTTCACCGGCACTTACTCGGTCAACAACGGCCCACCACTACCCATCAACGGCACCCTGGACATCACCACACCCGCCAAAACCATCCACGTCTGGAAAACAGAAAAAGCACTCGTCGCCGACACCTGCGAACAAAACCCCAACTCCTGGGGCTGCCCGGGAGCCGAGACCAGATAGACAGAAGGCGCCACGTACCGCCACCACCCACTTCGATCACCACATCCCATCGACACACCCAAACAGGCGGCGCGTCGAGACCACCCACGACGCAAAGTAGGTGGCAACGGCCCATCCACCACGTGCGCAAGACCGCAGGAGAACCGGAAAAGACAGAAGCGGTAGGGACCTGTACCGTCGACACACCAAAAGAGGCGGCGCGTCCAGGGGATTCGTGAACGCAAAATAGCTCGTGAGCGCGGCACCGACGGGAATCCGCCAGACAACCGCGGCGGCCAACAACCCGCCAAAGAGCTCGGGTTGGAGAAGAGCCAGGAAGCACGGGTTAAAGAAGAAAAGCACCAGTTCCGAAGAACTGATGCTTCCCAGTGGTGGCTCCGACCGGCGTCGATCCGGTGACCTTTCGATTTTCAGTCGAACGCTCTACCAACTGAGCTACAGAGCCTAGGTGACATGTCACCTTGAGAACCGAATTTCTTCGGCGCTCAGAGCGACCCTGACGGGACTTGAACCCGCGACCTCCGCCGTGACAGGGCGGCGCGCTAACCAACTGCGCTACAGGGCCTTGCGTTTGCAGTATCTCTACCGCGTTTTTTTCAAGGCTTCTAGCTTACCAGACTTTTTTCATCCGATTTACCACTTCCTTGCGTACCCCCAACGGGATTCGAACCCGTGCCGCCGCCGTGAAAGGGCGGTGTCCTAGGCCGCTAGACGATGGGGGCCTGAACTCAATTCGGATTTTGCAAGGAAAAGCGACGCTTTACGCGTTCTTTCCGTGTCTCGCTCGTCCGAACTGGACTCTAAAACTTTAGAGCATAGATGGCGATATTCCCAAATCGAGGTCTATGAGCCCTTCCACACCCCGCCCAACGCGCACCGAGGGGCGACATCCCACCCCGGCATCCCACTCCAAAAAGGGTCCGGAAACGGCGGCCCGCTCAACATTGGCAGGATCTTGCCCTGACGCGTCCGAAAACCGCCAGCCGCGCCTGCACCGCCACGGCTAGATTGTGTCTATGACAACCACCACCCCGGCCGAACCCGGCCAGCCTTCCCCGGACCTGCCTCCGCGCATCACCCCCGCGCCGGCGGCAGCCATCAGCAAACTCGGCATCGCCGCCGTCATTGTCACCGTCGTGCTTTGGGCTTCGGCGTTTGTGGGCATCCGCGCGGTGGGACCCAGTTTCTCCCCCGGCTCCTTGACGCTCGGGCGGCTGGCGGTGGCCGCCGTCGTGCTTGGCATCGTAGTGCTGCCGACCCTGAAGGTCTGGCCGAAGGGCCGGGAATGGCTACCGATCGTGGCCTACGGGGTGATGTGGTTCGGCGGTTACAACGTTGCGTTGAACGCCGCGGAGCACATGCTCGACGCGGGTACCAGCGCCATGCTGATCAACGTCTCGCCCATCTTGATCGCGATTCTGGCCGGAATCTTCCTCAAGGAGGGCTTCCCTAAGTGGCTGCTGATTGGCAGTGCGGTGGCGTTCTGCGGCGTAGCGATGATCGCCCTGGGTTCCGGGCAGCGCTCGACGGCGGATGTCGCCGGGGTGCTGCTGTGCTTGCTTGCCGCTGTGCTCGCCTCAGTGAGCGCGATCCTGCAGAAACCCGTGCTGCGGAAGTTCACGGCCGGGCAGGCGACGTGGTTCGGCATCATGGTTGGCGCGGTCTGCTGCCTGCCGTGGACAGGCCAGCTGGTCTCCGAAGTCCAGGCAGCACCGCTCCCCGCAACGCTGGGCTTGGTCTATCTGGGCATCTTCCCCACCGCCATCGCCTTCACCACATGGGCATACGCACTGTCCCTGATTTCGGCTGGCAAGCTGGCCGCCACGACGTACCTGGTGCCCGGCACCACCATCCTGATTTCCTGGGCTGTCCTCCAGGAGGTCCCCACCATTTGGGGACTGATCGGTGGCGTGGTGTGCCTGATCGGTGTCGGCTTGACCCGGCGCCGCAGCCGCTAGCGGGCCATTCCCGCCAGGAGTTCGCGGTGCGTGGGCGGGTTGGCGCCCGGGCGGCCAACAGTGATGGAAGCGGCCATGGAGGCAATGGTGCCGATCCGTTCCAATACTGTGGGCGCCAGGCCATCGCTGCCACGGAGCAGCAGCCCCATGATCAGCGCCGACATGTAGGAATCACCTGCGCCGATGGTGTCCGCAACGGTCGACGGGACGGCGGGAACCCTGAGCTGTATGTGGCGAGTGGCCATCAAGGAGCCCATGGCACCCTGGGTCATTACGGCCAGAGTGGTACCAAGCGACAAAAGGTGGCTTGAGATATCCTCCAGCGCCTTGCCCGGGTACAGCCAGTGGGCGTCCGAGGCACTCATCCTGACGACGTCGGTGAGTGGCACTATCTCTTCGAACAGCGAGAGCGCCTCGTGGTGGCTGCCCAGCAGATCGGTGCGGATATTGGGATCGTAGGTGACCATGCACCCACCCTGCGCCTGTTCCAACAGGCTCCTGACAACCCCGGCCCCTGGCTCCAGGAACGTGGCGATGGATCCCGTATGCAGGATCCGCGGCGCATAGGGCAGGACCAGCGGGGCCAGCGCCCACTCGATGTCAAAGGTGTAGTCGGCCGAACCGTCGGCAGCGATCCTGGCTGTCGCCGTCGCCGTCTTTCCCATCGACTTCGATCCCGGCAGCAGCACTACACCCGCGCTGTGAAGGTGCGCTGCGATGGCGTCGCCCCGCTGGTCCTTTCCGATGGCCGTCAACAGGCCGGCTTTGACGTCCAGGCGGCCAAGGCCGTAGGCAACATTGGCGGGCGATCCGCCCGGATATTCGGCCTGGCCGGCGGGCGACTGCACAATGTCGATCAGCGCCTCACCCACCACGACGACGTCGAGCGGCTCAGGCATCAGGGAAGGGGAGGAAGTCATGCGGTTCCTGTGTCTGTCGAAAAGGGATTGTGTTCAGTATCCCTCATCACACACAGAGCCAATACTGCCGCCGCAGACTAAAGTCGAGTCATGCCCGCGAATCTTCCTCCCGGCCTCCCCATCGTTCCCGACGGCGACCTTCCTTCGTCCCCGCTCCGGGAACGGAATGCGGTGCACAGCCCCGTTGAGCAGGCTCCGGGTGACCCCGTTGAAACGGCCGGCTTTGCGGGCCCTTTCGAGATGTCCCCCGAGGACTTTGAGGAAGCGGTCAGTGACGCCCTGCAGCTGATCCCGCCCAAGGCCGCCGGCGCCATGGACAACGTGGCGATCTTCATCGAGGACGACTACACGCCGCAACCCGGCGAGGACCCGGGCACAGTGCTTTTGGGACTTTACGAGGGCGTTCCCCTGACGGAGCGCGATTCGTGGTGGGACGCCGGATCCCTGCCGGACCGGATCACCATCTTCCGCCAGCCCATCCTGAACATCTGCAGTACCCGCCAGGAAGTGATCGATGAGGTGGCCATCACCGTGGTCCATGAGATAGCTCACCATTTTGGGATAGACGACGACCGCCTGCACGAGCTCGGCTGGGGCTAGCCTTGTAACCATGGGGCACGACCACAACCACTCCCACGGAGTTACAGCAACCGGCAAGCATCGGAAGAGGCTCATTGCCGTCCTGGCCATCACTTTAGGGGTGGTTGGCATCCAGGTGATCGGCGCCGTCGTGTCCGGATCGCTGGCCCTGCTGGCTGATGCCGGCCACATGCTCTCCGACGCCGCAGGCGTGTTCATTGCCCTCATGGCGGCGTGGATTGCCACCCGCCCCGCGAGTGACCAGCGGACCTATGGATACCAGCGGGCCGAAGTCCTGGCTGCCTTGGCCAACGCCCTGATCCTCATTGTCATCGCCGTGGTGATCATGATCGAAGCCATCCGCCGCTTCGGAGAAACCACCGAAATCCATACGGACGTCATGCTGTGGGCCGCCATCCTGGGTGCCGTGGCAAACCTGGTCTCACTCCTGATCCTGCAGGGGGCGCAGAAGGAAAGCCTCAATGTCCGGGGCGCCTACCTTGAGGTCCTCGGCGACCTCCTGGGTTCCATCGCGGTCATCGTCGCGGCAATCGTCATCATGACCACAGGCTTCAGCGCCGCAGACCCCATCGCCTCGGTACTGATTGCGCTGATGATCATTCCCAGGGCCTGGCATCTGCTCCGCGATGTGGTGGATGTTCTGCTGGAAGCTACTCCCAAGGGCGTGGACGTGAACATGATCCGTGAGCACATCATCGCCGTGGACGGGGTGGTGGAGGCCCACGACATCCACATTTGGACCATAACCTCCGGCGTCCCCGTGTTCTCAGCGCACGTTGTGGTGGAAGACGAAGTCCTCAACGCCAGCGGCGCGGACAGCATCCTGGATCAGTTGGGGTCCTGCCTGGGCCGGCATTTCGATACCGAACACTGCACTTTCCAGTTGGAGCCTGTGAGCCACTCCGAGCACGAATCACACCAGCACGCCTAGGATTCCCCGCCTCCGCCCTCGGTGCTGACGGTCCCGGCGGCGCCGTCAACCGTGATGTGTTGGCCGGTACTGATGCGCGTTGTGGCATCGGGGACGCCGACAACAGCGGGGATACCGTACTCACGGGCCACCACGGCCCCGTGCGAGTTGGGTCCGCCCATCTCCATGACCAGCCCACCAGCTGTGAGGAACAGCGGCGTCCAGCCAGGATCCGTTGACGGTGCCACAAGGATTTCGCCTGGTTCCAGGTGCGCACCAACCGGGTCCAGAATGACCCGGGCCGGCGCCGTTACCTGACCGGCCGACGCCGGGCTGCCGGACAGAGTGCCAGGGCGCAGATTTTCGCCGGACGCAGCTGCAGTGGACGCAGCTGCAGTGGCCTCGGGTTCAGTCCCGTCAGACAACAACACCCGGGGGATGTGCCTGCGCCGGAGTTCCTGCTGGTACGCTGCACGGCGTTCCGCCACCAGGTGGTGGAGATCATCGCCGGCCAATGCCACCTCCACGTCATCCAGGTCCAGGAAGAAGATGTCCTCCGGACGTTCGATCCGCTGGGATGCGGCCAGTTGGTTTCCGACCAGGAGCAGTTGCTCCCTGACGGACGCCAACCCCAGGACAAGGTTGTACTTGGGCAACTCGCGCAGGCCCGCAAACCTCCTTGTCCGGTCCAAAGCCATTTTCACGATGGCCGCGTGCAGTGGGCTCTTGGCCCGGGCACGCGCTATGAAACGCGCCACCTGATCGTCGGCTTCCCGGACTGCCTTCCCGAACTGCTGATCCGGAGCGTCTGCGCCGTCCCCAAGCCTCAAATAGTTGGCAACGACTCCCAGGATGTGGGTGGGATCATCCGACCAGCGAGGCATGCCCAGATCAATTTCAGCCACGGCACGATGCCCGAAGGTGCGCAAAAACGACGCCAACCCGGATTGCGCGACGGGTGGAAGCGTTCCGTCCCGATACCGGTCCGCCAGCTCTGCCGCCGTTTTACCGCCCATGGAGGCTGCGGCGTCGGGGTGTTTTCTGATCTCCGAGACAAGCCGCCAGAGGGCCAGGTCCATCTCCGTGGTGACGTTGTTGGGAAGCCCGCGGATGACGGTCTGGAGCTCTTCGTACGGAGCCTGCGCGCCCAGCAACCGCCTCACGAGCGCCACCATCCCGAAACCCAGCGCAGGAAGGGGAAGCACCTGCGGCACGGTGGCAAACACATCCTGGCCCAGGATTCTCTGCACGTGAGCCAAACGCTGGTGGGCTGTGGCTTCCGATGGAACGGTGAACAGGGTGCGCAGCTCAGCATTGAGGCGCTCCACCTTCTGCATGGCCGCAGCGGGCCGGAACAGTCCTCGGAGAAGGGTTTCAGGAACGCGATACTTGGCCGCGACCGGAGCGACGTGGCGAATCAGCTTCAAGGGGGTCTTGTTTGTCACCGAAAAGCGTGGGTCGTCAAAGAGTCCACGCATCACTGTTGCTGAGCGCGCCTCCATGACGTCGAACACCCGTGGCACGATGGCCAGGCCCACCCGGCTCCGCAGGACGGCCGTGAAGTCAAAGAAGATCCGCTGGCCTGCCTCGTAGTACGGCGGAGGTCCGGACCGTGGATCCGGAACATCGAATGCCGCCGTTCTTGCCACACAGGAGGCAAGGAGACGGATACCGGCCAAGCCCATGGGAGTCAAAGGTCGAGTGAGGCCCTGGGCAAGGCTGAAGTTCAGGAAGGCGTGCTGGCCGGGGCCAGGAGGGGTTCGAGTCGGCTGCGGGTAGAGGGTGGTGATGGGCCGCGCTTGGGTGAGCCACAGCTTTCCCGCGTCATCGATGGCCCACTCGGTGTCCTGCGGCGCACCGTAATGCTTCTCCACACTGCGTCCCAACTCAGCCAGTGCGCGTACTTGTTGGTCGCTGAGGCACTGTTGGGGAACTCCGCCGCCGCCGGGCTGGGAACCAGGGACGCGTTCCGTGCCACCGCCCGGTACGGAGCGGATCTCCACTTGCCTGTCCCCCACTGTCCGCTGCACGATGGTGCCGCTGGGAACCTCCACAACATATTGGTCCGGATTCACGGCCCCGGAGACCACGGCCTCCCCCAAGCCGGGGCTGGCGTCAATCACCGTCTGGTGCCGTTTTCCCGTCACCGGGTTGGCGGTGAACATGACGCCGGCGGTAGCGGAATCCACCATTTCCTGCACGACGACGGCCAGGGCCACTGACGCATGGTCGATCCCATTGATGGTCCGGTAGCTCACCGCACGATCCGTCCACAGCGATGCCCAGCAACGGCTCACGGCGTCCAAAACGGCGTCGATGCCAACCACATTCAGGAAGGTGTCCTGTTGCCCGGCAAAACTGGCGAAGGGCAGGTCCTCCGCGGTGGCCGACGACCTGACGGCGACGGGAACGTTCTCCCCCAGCTCACCATAGGCAACGCGGATGGCCTGCGAGATGTCATCCGGCACGCCGACGTCCAGCACCAAGGAACGGGCGTGTTCGGCAAGCCCGATCAGCTCGTCCAGATCAGCCGCCCCGACATTCTGCAGGGCCGCGAACACGCTCTCCATGCCGATCGCGGAGAGAGCGTGCACGTACGCGGCCGTGGTGAGGCAGAAGCCAGGCGGCACCGGCAACCCGGCGCCGGCGAGCTCACCCAGATTGGCAGCCTTGCCGCCCACCTCCGGGAGCATCGGTCCGCGGATGTCAGCGATGTCCAGGATGAGCACGGCGCAGGCCCCGGCTTAGGCTGCGCCGAGCATCGGGCCGAATTTGGAACGGTCTGCCAACCGCGGGTCCTCACGGTCCGGAACAACCAGCACGGGTCCCTTGGCGTGGTGGAGCACGCCGTCGGAGGTGGAGCCGAGAAGCATTCCTGCGAAACCGCCACGGCCACGCGTGCCCAGGACCACCAGCTCAACGCCCCGGCTTGCTTCCACCAGCACGTCCACCGGCGAGCCGTCCCGGAGGTCCGTCTCAATGGCCAGCTGGGGGAAGTGGCTCTTGAGCCAGGCTACGCCTGCGTCCAGCTGGACCCTGATATCCGCAAAGAGAGCGTCGCGGTCCAAAGGGGCCGGCACCCACGCAAGGGATCCGCTGTATTGCGGTACCGCGCAGATGACGCGGAGCTTTGCGCCCATGCGTTGGGCTTGCTCGGCAGCTTCGAGCACGGCGATCCGGGCTTGCTCGGAACCATCCACGCCTACTGCCACCACGTTCTCCACTGTGCGCGGACCAGCTTTGGCATGCTCGGCCTTGATGTGTTTGTCCTCAGTGTTCTCCCCGAGCCGGTCCGCGCAGTACAGCGGGACCGTGACGGTGGGGCACTTGGCGTGGGCGGGCAAGGCGCTGCTGACCGAGCCCAGAAGACGTCCAACGAAGCCGCCGCGACCCCGGCTGCCGAACACCAGAAGGGCTGCGTCCTCCGAGAGGTCCAGCAGGACACCCGCGGCGTCGCCGTTCTCCACCGAAGCATCGACGTCGATGGCATAACCGGAGATCTTGTCCATGGCCTGCTTGACGATGGCGTCAGCGCCCTCGCGGATGACCGAATCGTCCACCGTTGCATAGCCGCCGTCCAGCCCGGAAGCGGCAAAAATGGGCACTGAGTATGCCGTAACGATGTGTAAGGGTAGCTGCCGGCGTTCGGCTTCCCGCGCTGCCCACACCAACGCACATTGACCGTGCTCTGAACCGTCCACTCCCACGACAATGCCGCCGGGTGCAACAGCCTGGTCCTCGCCTTGCTGTGGCTCTTCACTGTGCCTGCCGTGCTGGTCCATGGGGCCCGCCTCTCCACCTACTGCTTGATGTTCCGGCTATTCTGCCAGAGGTTTTCCGCATCGGATTCCCTCATGGCTCCCTTGTCAATGGCCGGGGCCGGGGAAACCTGGAATCTCCCCTTCCAATGCCAACTATTCTCGGTCGGCAATGACGAATCAAGGCGACTCCGGGCTATGTGTGTAACGGTCCGGGCTCGGTTCCAAGGCACCCTTTTTGCGCTGCGGATGAACACGACAAACACGCGGATGCGGGAGGCTATCCATGGCCGAAAAAGTTCGGTAGTGTTCGAGTCACCGAATGGCCGGCAAACGTGTTTCACCACACACTCCGGCCATTTATTTGCGGCCGCTTGGGGAACTCGGACGCGATCCCACGCGCTGCCGAAGGGCACACACGTCAAGGAGGAACCAAGCAGTGTCACTCACGCCTGATTCCGCCACGGAACGCACCACTACCGTGGTCATCGGAGCCGGTCTGTCCGGTTTGGCAGTTGCCAGTGAGCTCAGCCGCTATGGCGTGGGCTCCATCGTCGTGGACGGCTTTGGCGCCTTGTCTGCCACAGGCCCCTCAGTCCACACTGGAATGCTCCAACGCTGCGATGCAGCCGATCCCGCAGCCATGCAGGAACGCAACGAGATCCTCCGTCATCTGCGGAACTACGCCGCGAGCCATCACCTGGACGTCCGCAGCACCACCCGCGCCGTCCGCCTGGACTTCCTGGGCTCGGATCCCTCACAGCAGCTTGGCTACGGACAGGTTGCCAGCATGACCACGAGCGGGCTCAGGACCGGGCTCCACGTCTCCGGACCGCTCGAATCCATTCCACGCCAGTGGGCCGTCCACACCGCCAACGGAGTCTTGCTGGCCGACCACATCGTGGTGACACGCTGCGCACAGAGCCAGTTGCGGAGGATGCTGGCCGAACTGGGAATTGCCATCGGACAGAACCTTGCCGCCGCGATGCGGGCAGTCGGGATGCACCTGGTGGGCGTTGGCGAACTCATCACGCCCACGCCCAAGGAGGTCCTGCGGCAAGCCAAGGCAGTGGGCCAGGCGATCTCCGCCAAGGTAGCCCTGCCGGCAGGACCGGGCGTCGCTACCGCGTAGGCGCCCTGACTTTACGCACAGATTCACTTTTCCGCACAGAACTTAACGCCAAAGGCCGGTGCCTCCGAAGATCAAGTCTTCGGAGGCACCGGCCTTTGAACTGAAGCGTGAGGCTTATGCGCCAGCGCGTACGTACGTGATGGGGCCCGTTGCGGTCAACCAGCTGATCGGGTGGATGCCCGTCTGGTTGCCGTTGATGCCACCACTGATGGCCTGGCCGTTGCCGATGAAGATGGCGACGTGGCCGGACTGGACGATCATGTCACCGGGCTGGGGGTCGCTGACCACTTTGCCGTAGTTCATGAACTGCATGGGGGCGAGGTCACCAACGGGGATGCCTGCGGAGCCGAGGGCCTTTTCCACCATGGCGGTGCAGTCCTGCATGATGCCGATCTGGGCGTAGGCCGAGGCAACCATGGCAGCGTTGACGCCACCGACGGCGGGCGCAGCGGCTGCGGGAGCAGCAGCAACCGGAGCAGCAGCAGCCGCAGCCTTGGCAGGAGCCGCAGCAGCGGCAGTGGTGACTGCTGCCTTCTTGGCGACAGGAGCCTCAACAACCGGAGCCGGCTTCTCGATGACCGGAGCTGCTACCGAAGCAACAGCAGGGCGCTCGAAGTTGATGGTAGCCGTGGATGCGGCGGTAACAACCTGGGTGGGGGCTTCGGAAGTGGTCTCTGCGACCGTGGCGGGGCTTGAGTCCCGCTGAACCGGAGCTTCGGCTGCGTGGGCAGCAATGGAACCAGTCAGGACAAGGCCCGAGGCTGCTGCGATGACAGCTGCCTGGCGGCCAGCGCCGGAAGCGTTGCTGGCCACTGCCTTGGAGATGGAGATGAACGGATTAGGACGTACGCTGTCCGCCTTACGACGGCCGCGAAGAATGCGTGAAGACATGAAAGAGCCTCTCCCGATGCCTGCGAGGTTAGCTGTCGGATTCGGATGGGAGTCACCCGGCCACTATCTCCCGCTGTTCGGCGGAAGCTTCGTGACTTCACCCCAAGGCACGCTCGAAAGCGACCTAAAATGGGTTCCCCGTCTCTGCCGTAAGGTTTGTCTGCGAACGGATTCCGGACTGCGGCAGAGCTAGGCAATCAGGCCGGAAGTGCCCGCTACGTGGAACAGGCACAGGTACCACCGTACGCGATGATCACCCGGAAGTCACATTTAAGTAACGAGAACTCCCGTTTTGGCGTGTCGCGGTGATCGTTTCGAGATCTTCGCAGGTACGTAGAAAACCCTGCTATTCCGCGGGAGTTTCGCCCTCAGAGTCGTTGGAAGCGGCAAGTTTCTTCCGCGCGGTAACGGCAAGGTAAATAACAAGGCCAATGGCAACGACTGCCAGGCCCACGATGCTCCATGGGAAGGGCTGCGAAGCATCTGCAGCAGGCTCACTGGTGCCAGTCCCCGGAGCCGCTGTGCCGGCGGACGGTACCGCGGCTGACGAAGCCGAAGCCGACGGTGAGGCAGCCGCGGAACCACTGGCCGTCGTCGTACTTCCAGCGGCGGCCGTGAACGTGAAGGTGCCCTCAATGGGGTGCGAATCTGAGCTGACCACACGCCAAACCACCGTGTATTCGCCGGCAGGCGCGCCTTCGCGCAGCTTCTGAACCGCCTGGTTGTCGATGATTTCAACGGGGCCGTCGGCCCAGTTCTCGCCGCCAGCCGTCACGGTGACGCCGGATCCGATGGCCAGGGGCCGGTTGTTGAAGGTGATGGAGACCGACGCCGGGACCACAGCCACGCTGGCACCGTTGGCTGGCGCTGTGGACTCGGCGACGTCATGGGCGGACGCCGGAGCCGCTGAAAACAGCAGGGCGGACGCGAAGGCAAGAGCAGCGACGACGGCGGCCAGAAGCGGGCGGATGGTGCGCATGGGGCGGTTTCTCCTAGTGTTGGCTTAGTTACAGACTAGGCGAATCGTCCGGGCCGCCCATATCCGACGGCTTAGGATTTGAGAGCACACTCCCCTCGATCCCCGGAGTCCTTCATGCTTAAACAAGGTTCTGCAGTCGACCGCTACTTCAAGATCTCCGAACGTGGATCCACGTACTCACGGGAAATCCGTGGCGGCTTCGCGACATTCTTCGCCATGAGCTACATCGTGGTGCTGAACCCGCTGATCCTCTCCGGACCCGATTCGAGCGGAGCGTCCCTCGGCTTCACGGCCGTCGCGGCAACCACCGCCTTCGTGGCGGGCATCCTGACCATCCTCATGGGTGCGTGGGCTAAACACCCCTTCGCGGTGGCAACGGGCCTGGGCGTCAACGCCTTCGTAGCCGTCACCGTAGCCTCGCATCCCGGGCTGACCTGGCCGGACATGATGGGCCTCGTGGTGCTCTCCGGCGTCACCATGCTCATCCTGGTGCTCACCGGTTTCCGCACCGCCGTCTTCAAGGCCGTCCCCGAAGCCCTCAAGACGGCGATTGTGGTGGGCATTGGCCTCTTCATCGCACTGATTGGCTTGGTCAACGCAGGATTCGTCCGCCGCATCCCTGATGCCGCCGGCACCACAGTTCCCCTGGGACTGGGCGTGGATGGCAAGCTCATGGGCTGGCCCACGCTGGTTTTCGCGGTCGGCCTGATCCTGACGATCGCCCTGGTGGTCCGCAAGGTCCGTGGCGCCATCCTGATCGGCATCGTGGTCTCCACCGCACTGGCCGCTATCCTCGAGTTCACCCTCCACATCGGCCCCAGCTTTGACGGCAAGAACGTCAACCCCCGCGGCTGGTCGCTGGTGGCACCCACCCTCTCGGAATGGGGCGCTCCGGACCTGTCCCTGATCGGCAAGGCGAACCCGTTCGGCGCGTTTGAGCACCTCGGTTTCATCGCAGCCGCCTTGCTGGCCTTCGTCATCCTCCTCAGCATCTTCTTCGACGCCATGGGCACCATGGTGGGCCTGGCCAACGAGGCCGGAACGGTGGATAAAGACGGCAACATCCCCAACGTGGACCGTGTTCTGCAGGTGGACGCCCTCGGCGCAATCGTGGGTGGCGGCGCGTCCGTTTCGTCCAACCAGATCTTCGTGGAGTCCGGCGCGGGCATCGGCGAAGGTGCCCGAACGGGCCTTGCCTCGATCGTTACCGGCGTGCTGTTCCTGGTGGCCATGTTCTTCACGCCACTGATCAACCTCGTCCCGTTCGAAGCCGTTGCCCCCGCCCTGGTGGTGGTGGGCTTCATGATGGTCTCCCAGGTGGGCAAGATCGACTGGCAGGACTGGGGCGTGGGCATCCCTGCGTTCCTGACCATCGCCCTGATGCCGTTCACCTACTCCATCGCCAACGGCCTCGGCGCAGGTTTCATCTCCTTCGTCCTGATCCGCACCTTCCAGGGCCGCGCCCGCGAGGTCCACCCGCTCATGTGGGCAGTGGCTGGCGCGTTCCTGCTGTTCTTCGGCATCGGAACGGTGGAAGAGCTGCTGGGCGTCAAGTAACTCACCTGGCGGGGTATGTCCGGGGTTTCAGACACTCTCCTGGCGGGATCGCTGGTTTTCGTGTGCCTGTTCGGGTGTGCTTGAAGCATGGAAACCAGCGTCCCCACAGTAGATGTCAGCCCCACCCCGTGGACCGGCCGCTTTGACGGCGACGGCGCCGGGCACCGCCGCTGGTGGCAGGCCATCACCCCGCACACGTCCGCAGCGGCGGCAGCGGCCTCGCGTCCCGCCGTCGTGCTGGGTTTCTGCAGCGACGCCGGCGTCCTCCGCAACAAGGGTCGCGTAGGCGCGGCCAAAGCTCCGGCCGCAATCCGATCGGCGCTGGGTCCGCTGGCGTTCCACCTTGACCGTGACGTGTTCGACGCCGGTGATGTGGTGGTGGAGGACGACTCACTTGAGGCGGGCCAAGAGCGAGCCGGCCGCGCCATTTCGGGACTGCTCGACGCCGGAAACCTCACCGTGGTGCTGGGCGGCGGCCACGAGACTGCGTTTGCCAGCTACCTTGGCGTCGCCGGTTCTGAAACCCTTCGTGGCAAGCGGCTGGGTGTGCTGAACCTGGACGCCCACTTTGACCTCCGTGACGAGCCAACGCCGAGCTCGGGTACGCCGTTCCTTCAGATGGCCCGCGCGGAAGCTGCCGCCGGGCGCGAACTGCAGTACGCCGTCGTCGGCATTTCGGAGCCGAACAACACGCGGGCGCTCTTCGACACCGCCAACCGGCTGGGCGTGAAGTACCTCCTTGATGAGCAGTGCTCGCCCGAGGCCGCAGAGGTATTCGTTGCCGACTTCCTGGCGGGCATGGATGTGCTGTATCTGACGATCGATCTTGACGTGATGCCGGCCTCGGTGGCTCCCGGGGTGAGCGCGCCCGCCGCCTATGGCGTGCCCTTGCCGGTGATCAGCGCGATCTGCCGCCAAGTGGCTGCTAGCGGGAAGCTCCTCCACGTGGACGTAGCCGAGCTGAACCCGGAGTTCGACATTGACTCGCGGACCGCCAAGGTTGCGGCACGCTTGGTGAATACGCTCCTCGCCTAGATTTCCCGAGCCTCTTTTCCAGTCCCCCACTTCCACTTAGCCTGTGGGGAGGGAAGGACGGCGATGAGCGCAACTCCTGTGCAGGACAAGTGGGCCTGGGTGGCCGGGCCGGTGGCTGTGATTCTGGGACTGGCAGCGCACATGGTGGCTGGCGGCAGCACTCCGGCCGTCCCTGTCCTTTTAGCCTTCGCCGCCTTCGGCGCATTGGCGGCCCAGGTGATCGCCCGCTGGATCCACGGGCCTCTGCTCCTGCTGCTGGTGTCCGGGGTGGCGCAGCAGTTGCTGCACCTCGGCTTGGCCGCATTCGGGGGCTACTTTCCGGGCAATGGCTTGCTGGACCACTTGCACGGGGACCAGGCCCTGGGAGAGTTGCCCGCCGGGACGTCATCCAGCGGCGGCGACATACACCTCCTGCTGTACACCCACATGGCTGCCGCCATCCTGACGCTGCTGCTTGCTGCGGGAGTTTCAAAGGTGTCGGCACCGGGCCGTGAAGAGTCGCGTCGACGGGCAAAGCAAAGTCTCTGAATACGCAACGTTGTTGGGCTGGATACGGCAGCAAGGCAGGAATGTTTTCAGTCAATGGCATGCGGCCTCGGCCCGGGGAGCCGTCCTTTGTACTGTTTGGCTCACCCCGCTGTTGCCAACGAAGGACACTGCCATGAACACCCTCCCGCTGAAGAAACTCTCAGATATCAGGATCCGGGACCCGTTCATCCTTGAGCCCACCAGCGGCAGCTATGTGTTGTTCGGTACCACCGACCACAATGTGTGGGGTGGCCCGGCAACTGGATTCGACTGCTACACCAGTGACGATCTGGAGAGCTGGAACGGCCCGATTGCCGCGTTCCGGCCGCCGGAGGGCTTCTGGTCCACCTCGCAGTTCTGGGCGCCCGAAGTCCACGCGTACCAAGGGCGTTTCTACCTGTTTGCGACCTTCCTTTCGGACCGCACCCACGTCCGCGGTGTCGCGATCCTCGCGGCCGAAGCGCCCACCGGACCATTCCGACCATGGAGCGACGGCCCCATCACGCCTGCAGGAATCCCGTGCCTGGACGGCACCTTCTTCGTGGACGACGACTCGACGCCGTGGCTGGTCTACAGTCGCGGCGCGGAGGGCACGGCAGCGGGTAAACCACCGCTGGCAGACGGAGAAATGTACGCGATGCGGCTCTCCGACGACCTGAAAAGCGCCGTGGGAGAGCCGCAGCTCCTTTTCCGCGCCTCCTCTGCCCCGTGGAGCAGGCCGCTCCGGTTCCCCGAAGGTGTTGCCCCACCAGCTGAACTAAGGCTCGCCAAGGATCCCCTCTTCACGGACGGGCCATTCCTGCGCCGGAGGTCCACAGGCGGCCTTGACATGCTGTGGTCCAGCTTCGGTGACGAAGGCTACGCCATGGGGATAGCACGCTCCGCGTCCGGCACCATCCTTGGACCGTGGACCCAGGAAAGCGAGCCGCTCTGGGCGCGCAACGGTGGCCATGGCATGATCCTCAATGCGTCCAACGGCAACGATTTCCTCGTGTTTCACTCCCCCAACGACACCCCCAACGAGCGCACCACCCTGCTTCGCATTGAGTCGCATTAGGGCTTCGTCCAGGTCATGGACAGCAACCTGCGGCAACGCTTCGTAGCCCTGCGAAAGAGGGGGCAATGAACGTTGAACCTGTCCGTGCCGGGCCCCTACTGTCGTTAAAGCGTGGTGTACCCGAGAGGCCAGGGAGCTGCCTGCAAAGCAGCGCACGCGGGTTCGAATCCCGCCACCACGTCCAAGGAACCCGGTATTGAGCTGCGTCTATTGAGCGGCGTCGAAGCCTGCCAGCAAGCGCCGTGATGCAGTGGCCATATGCGAGCGCATGCTCTGCGCGACGGCGGATGCGTCCCGGGCCACGAGGGCCTGGTAAATAGCGGTGTGTTCACGCAAGGCGGCTTCTGCGTGGCCTTCATCGGTCAACGCACGGTCCACCCAAATCCGCAACAGCGAGCGGATGCTCTGGAGAAGTTCCTCCAGCACCATGTTGCCTGAAGCAGCCGCGATCTCACGGTGGAAGGCTGCATCGGCTTCCACGAAGGCTGCGAGGTCGTCGAGGTTCTTCTCCATGACATCCAAGTCGGCCCTCATTCGCTCCAGGGCCTCGTCCGTGACCCTGAGCGCGGCCAACTCCACAGCCTGAACTTCCAGCCCGCTGCGCAGTTCAACCAGTTCGCGGGTCCGCGGCTCCCCCAGCATGAGTCCCCAGCTGAGTGTTCGAGGCAAGAGTTCGGAGACGCCGTCGCGCAGGTATGTTCCCGAACCCGGCCGAACAATAACGATGCCCAGGATTTCCAAGGCGGCCAGAGCCTCGCGGATGGCTGAGCGCCCAACACCGAGAGAAGCCGCCAGCTGCCGCTCTGCCGGAAGACGGGTGCCGGGGGCAATGTCGCCGCTGGTGAAGTAGGCAAGGAGACGCTCGGCTACTTCGGACACAACAGAGCCTTGCTCCATGGGAACAAGCGCTGCCGTCATGTGGGCCGCTGCTGCGGCTGAGTTCGCTGACACCCTCACAGCGTAGCAACCGGATGACCAATCTCAGCTGCCTCCAGTTGCAGGGGCAAAACTTAAACTAGTCAACCGGTTGACCAATTTAGAATCCAGTCCTATGGTTTAAATCACAAGCTTCGCCATCGCCGGATCCCCGCCGGCAATGCCACGAACCAGCCCGGCGCATCCAGTGCAGGATCCGCAGGGACACCAACATCTAGGAGTCAATGTGGACACCACACAATCGGTGGTCGAAAAATCCGCAATTAAGAAGGTGGCAATCCGGCTGGTGCCGTTCGTCGCCCTGATGTTCTTCATCAACTATCTGGACCGCACCGCCATCTCGTTCGCCGGTCCCAACGGCATGAACAACGATCTCGCCCTGTCCGCAGCGCAGTTCGGCTTCGCCTCCGGCGTCTTTTTCATCGGCTACATCCTGCTCGAAATCCCCAGCAACCTGGCGCTCCACAAGTTCGGCGCCCGCCGCTGGCTGGCCCGCATCATGGTCAGCTGGGGCATCGTGTCCTTGCTCTTCACCTGGGTGGGCAACGTTGAGCAGCTCTACATCCTCCGCTTCATCCTGGGTGTGGCAGAGGCCGGCTTCTTCCCCGGCGCCATCCTCTTCCTGAGCCTGTGGGTGCCGTCCAAGCACCGCAGCAAGATCCTGGCCCTCTTCTACTTGGCACAGCCCCTCACCACGGTGATCGGTGCTCCCCTCGCCGGCGCTTTGATCCAGCAGCACGGCGTATTCTTCGGGCTTGAAGGCTGGCGGTTCATGTTCTTCGGCGTCGCCATCCCCGCGATCATCGTGGGCATCGTCGCCTGGTTCTACCTGGCGGACAGCCCCTCCAAGGCCAAGTGGCTCACCACCGAGGAAAAGACCTGGCTGACCGGCGCCCTGGAGAAGGAAAAGAAGGAAACAGCCGCCAGCAACAAGCACGTCAGCGTTCGCACTGTCTTCGGCAACGGCCGCGTCTGGATGCTCTCCATGATCTACTTCGGCTTCATCTACGGCCTCTACGCACTGGGTTTCTTCCTGCCGACCATCATCGCGGGCTTTGAAGGCCTCTACGGCACCAAGTTCGATGTGTTCCAGAAGGGCCTCATCACGGCCATTCCGTACCTTCCGGCAGCATTTGCCCTGTACTTCTGGTCCAAGGACGCCACCAAGCGCGGCGTGAAGACCTGGCACATCGCCCTCCCGGCCCTCATCGGCGGCATCAGCATCCCGCTGGCACTGTTCGCCGGATCTCCCGCAGCAACCATCGCTGTCATCACCATCACGGCCATGTCCATCTTCGCGGCCCTGCCGAACTTCTGGACCGTCCCTACCCAGTTCCTCACCGGCGCAGCCGCAGCAGCAGGCATCGCACTGATCAACACGGTGGGCAACCTGGCCGGCTTCAGCGCCGGCTACATCACCGGTTGGCTCAAGGACCTGACGGGCGGCTACACGGTCCCCATGTTCGTGGTGGGCGGCTTCATGTTGCTCTCCTCGATCCTCATGGTGACTCTCAGCAAGCAGGGCAAGTCATCTGCTGGTACGCCTGCCGAGGCGTTGGACCCCCAAGGGGCCGGGCAGCACGCGGAGCCGTAACACCACAAGCAGGTTGTGCCCTTCCAGCAGGGAGGGCACAACCACCACTTCACACTTTTCAGTACAGCCCAGGAGATACCCCATGACCCGCCTCTACAACGAGCCCTCAGCCTTCGCTGATGAAATGATCGAAGGCTTCGTCGCATCGCACGGCCGGTGGGTCCGGCGCGTCTCCGGCGGTGTTGCCCGCAGCACGCGTTCGACGCCGGACTCGGTCGCCTTGGTGATCGGTGGCGGCTCCGGCCACTACCCCGCCTTCGCCGGTCTGGTGGGCCAGGGCCTGGCGCACGGCGCAGCGATGGGCAATCTGTTCGCTTCACCCTCGGCACAGCAGGTCTATAACGTGGCCAAAGCTGCGGACAACGGCGGCGGTGTGCTCCTGGGTTACGGTAACTACGCCGGCGACGTCCTGCACTTCACCCAGGCACAGGACAAGCTCCGCGCCGAGGGCATCGACTGCCGCAGCATCGCCGTCACGGACGACATCTCCTCCGCTCCCTTGGCCGAGAAGCACAAGCGCCGCGGCATCGCCGGGGACCTGACCGTCTTCAAAGTTGCCGCTGCTGCCGCCGAGGCCGGCTACCCCATGGATACCGTGGTGGAGATCGCCGAACGCGCCAACGAGCGTACGCGTTCCTTCGGAGTGGCGTTCACCGGCTGCACCCTGCCGGGCGCGGACCACCCACTCTTCTCCGTTCCCGAGGGGCGCATGGCCGTGGGCATGGGCATCCATGGCGAACCCGGCATTGGCGAAACTGACATTCCGACCGCGGATGAACTCGCCGAGCTGCTGGTCAAGGACCTCCTCGCCGAGGTCCCGGACGGCCTGTCCGCCCACGGCGCACGGGTGGTCCCGATCCTCAACGGTCTGGGCAGCGTCAAGTACGAGGAACTGTTTGTGGTCTACCGCCGCGTGGCCCAACTCCTGGCCGAAGCCGGCATCGAGGCCGTTGACCCACAAGTCGGCGAGCTCGTGACCAGCTTCGACATGGCCGGCACCTCCCTGACGCTGTTCTGGCTGGACTCCGAGCTCGAAGAATTCTGGCTTGCCCCCGCGGACGCCCCGGCTTTCCGACGCGGCGCGGTAAGCGCCCAAGCGCTCGACGCCGGGCAACTCACCATGGGCGCCGAACAGCAATCCGTGATCCCGGACGCCAGCGAAGAATCCAAAACCGCAGCGCCCACCATCCTCGCGGCCCTCGACGCCGCCAAAGCCGTGGTGGATGCCAACGTGGAAGAACTGGGCCGGATCGACGCGATCGCCGGCGACGGTGACCACGGGATCGGCATGGAACGCGGAATCCACGCCGCCGTCGCTGCTGCGGCAGACGCCGTCGAACGCGGTGCCGGAGCTGGGACCGTCCTTAATCTTGCTGCCGATGCCTGGGCGGACAAAGCAGGTGGCACTTCGGGTGCGCTGTGGGGCATGGCCCTTCGCGCCGTCGGCCAATCCATGGGTGACAGTGAACGCCCGAACGCGGCAGCCGTTGCCGCAGGGGTGGCCGAGGCGAAGCGTTCCATCATGGACTTCGGCAAGGCCAAGGTAGGCGACAAAACCCTGGTGGACGTGCTGGCCCCGTTCAGCGAAGCCCTCACCGCCGCTGTTCAGGGCGGAGCAAGCCTCAGGGAGGCGTGGGGTGCCGCCACCACCATCGCCGAACAGTCCGCCGAGGCAACCGCCAATCTGCTGCCCCTCATGGGCCG
>NZ_FNNR01000003.1:72380-629280 GCF_900106835.1 Arthrobacter sp. cf158 | reverse complement strand
TGCCATCGCCGTTCAGAACGGCCAATCGGTACTGCTTGGATGTAGTCACGGTATTTCCTTTTCTTTATAACCAGGTCTCGTTGACGGACCAGGAATCAGTGGGGGCGATCAGCCGGTAACGCTGATGGCGCCGGTGAGGATTTGGAAGCCGATGAAGGCGAGGCAGGCACCAGCAACCCAAAGAATCGAGAACTTCTGGAACTCTCCGAGGTCCTTCTTCAAAAGCCCGAGGAGTACCCACAGGGGAGCAGACGCAGGTCCGATCATGTGGGAAATTTGGCCTACGACACCTGCACGGGCGATTTCATTGGCGTGGATGCCGTACTGCGACGCGGACTCGGAGAGTACCGGGAGGATGCCGAAGAAGAAGGCGTCATTGGACATGAAGAATCCGAGCGGGATGGCAATGACGGCCGTAAAGAGCGGAAGCAGAGCACCCATCGACGTCGGGACGATGCTTAGCAGCGCATCAGCCATGGCCTGGATCATGCCGGAATCAGACAGGATCCCAGTGAAGACGCCGGCGGCAAGGACGAGCATGACAACGGGTACGGCGCTCACTGCGTGTCGCTTGATGGATTCGCCTTGGTCATGCAGCTTCGGGTGGTTGACGAGCAAGGCGATAACGAAGGCGCCAATGAAGAGGACCACCAACGGTGCGACTCCGGCAATCAGGAGAACCAGCAGCAGGATGGTCAGGCCGGCGTTTACCCAGGTTCGCCAGGTAGGACGTTCGCCGATGTGGTGAGTGCCGTTCTTGATCTCCGCCGCCAGTTCAGCAACGGCGGCTGCATCGACGTGCTTCCTCTGCGACCGGCCAAGGATGTAGGCGACCGCGAGAATGAACGCACAGGTAAGGGCCAAAGAGGGGATCAGGCTGACGAAGTATTCAGTTGCATCCAGCTGCAGCACGCTGATGGCCCGGGTGGCGGCGCCTCCCCAAGGAGTGGACCCGGAGATGAGTCCCAGTGACATGGCAGCGACCGTTGCAATGATGAGGGGGTTGATCTTGAGCTTCTTGTAGATGGGCAGGAAGGCCGAGCAGATGATCATGTAGCTCGTGGTGCCATCACCATCCAGGGCCACGGCCATGGACAGCACAGCAGTGCCGACGCAAATCCGAACCGGATCTCCCTTGGAGAGTCGAAGAATGAGCTTCGATATGGGATCGAAGAGCTTGGCGTCCATCATGACGCCGAAGTAGAGAACTGCGAAGAGGAGCAGAACGGCGGTCGGAGCGACCGTCTTCAGGCCAGACATGACCATGTCTCCCAGGTCCGGGCCGAAACCTGCGATTACAGCGAACAGGACTGGAGCGCAAATGATGGCCACAAACGCGGTGGCCCATCTGCGCATGACTGCGATCATAAATGATCCGAGCGTAGCGAATCCGACGACGGCGAGCATCGTTACTCCTTGATGTTGAGGGACTGACTCCCTGACGGCAACTCTGACGTGCTGGGTCCCTTGCCGGTAACCCGGTCCCTCAACCTCTTGGGTCGGGCACGCTTTCGACGGTAAACCTAAAGTGGTCGACCAGTCAAGTAAGTGGTCGAGTGGTCGACCACTAATCGAATTTTCGGTATCATCAACCACGTGAACAGAAAATCCATCACCTCGCTCGATGCTCCTGACCGCAATCTGGGGATGGAGCTGGTGCGAGCCACCGAAGCCGCGGCGATCCGGGCCGCCCCCTTCATCGGCAAGGGTGACAAGAACGCCGCCGACGGTGCGGCCGTGGACGCAATGCGGCATTTCCTCGGTTCCGTCGCCTTTGATGGCGTGGTGGTGATCGGTGAAGGTGAGAAAGACGCCGCGCCCATGCTGTACAACGGAGAGCACGTCGGCAACGGCACAGGGCCTTCGTGGGACGTTGCTGTCGACCCGATCGATGGCACCAGCCTCACGGCCGCCGGACGTCAAAACGCACTTTCGGTCATCGCCGTCTCAGAGCGCGGATCAATGTTTGACGCCAGTGCTGTCTTCTACATGGACAAGATTGTCACCGGCCCGGAAGGCCGCGGGGTCATCGACCTCAGGCGACCGGTCGGTGAAAACATCCGTGCCCTCGCCAGAGCCAAGAGTGTGGCAGTTGACGACCTGCAGATTGCGGTCCTCGATCGCCCACGGCACTCGCAGTTGATTGCTGATATCCGGGCGACCGGAGCCTCCACCAGGCTGCTGCTGGACGGTGATGTGGCAGGGGGGATCAATGCCGCTCGGCCCGATTCACGCATAGATATGTGTGTGGGGGTCGGCGGAACTCCCGAGGGCATAATTACTGCCTGTGCGGTGAAGGCGCTGGGTGGGCTCATCCAGGCGCGTTTGGCGCCTATTGACGCCTCTGAGCAAGCGAAGGCCCTCGAAGCCGGCCATGACCTGGATCGCGTGTTTGACCAGGACGATCTGGTTCGGGGAGACAATTGCTATTTTGTGGCCACTGGTGTCACCGACGGCGCACTCGTGGACGGAGTCCGGCGTATGCCTGGATTTGTTCGAACCACCAGCATCGTCCTGCGCTCCCACTCAGGCACCATTCGCAGGGTCGTTGCCGATCACCTCGAATCCAAATGGTACGACTCCGAATAGCAGCCAACCTTTCACGCCGTTTCATAAAATACGAAGGAGATTCAGTCATGACCGGAGCCATCATTGTAGGGGTAGACGGCAGCGTCACAGCTAAGAGTGCCGCTGATGCCGCCAGGGACCTGGCCCTATCGCTTGGTGCGGCGCTCCATGTTGTCACGGCCTACGACGACGACGGCACCATAGTGTTTGGTACCGGAAGTGACCATCGAGTGGCCAGCCATGAAGCGAATGCGGAGAAGACGGTGCAGAAGGCTGCTGCCGAACTGAGCTCGGCCAATCTCAAAGTCACCTACGCGGCTGTCCGCGGAACCGCGACTCAGGTACTGCTCGACGAAGCAAGGAGGGTCGAAGCCAGAATGATCGTTGTCGGCAACAAGGGTATGCACGGGCTCGGCCGTGTACTTGGCAGCGTCGCTAGCAGCGTGGCCCACAATGCTCCTTGCGACGTCTACATTGCCAAGACGGCAGGCTGACGCTCGCCTGGTTTGTAGTACGGCGCTGCCGCTGCTCTCCACTCTTAGGACCCAATTAGCTTTCCGGCGCCGGCACGCGGAATCGCAACACGCAACCCGACAGCCGGGGCCGGCGCCGGATCACCGTTGATGCAAGCTAAGGGGAGGTTCGTAATCAGGGCGTGCACCACACAACTTTCCAGACAGTAGACGGTCCAAGGTCCTCGCTTCCGCGGGTGCGTGGGTTATATGAGGGGGTATCCGCGTAGGGCTATTCGTGTCCAGCCTTAGCCTTGTCCGGGCTTGTCCCTGTGAGACCGGCGTGCAAGACGGCACTACAACAGGCAACCACTGACCCGCTGAACATTTGGGCCCGCTTGTCGGTCCATGTGGCGGAGTCCCGGCGAGGCAAATCATGCTATTCAGGCTCCGCCATGCGTTCAGTTCGTCGTCGTCCATTATTTCCGTGGCACCGCTTCCGCCCAAGAACATGAGCGATCTGCCATCGCTACGAAGAGAGAAAACGGTGTGGACAATGTCCACACCCTCCGCCTCGGACTACCACGTACACCCATCGAACTGGCCCGGATTCCGCATGTTTCCGCCACTTCCCAGTGTTTCCAATACCCAGAATCGCCTTCGAGTCCCACCTCGGGCACGATGTTGTTGCAGGTCAGGGGCCTATATGGCCCCTGAATGTTGACAAAACCCCAAGTCTGATATGGAACTAGCATTTTTATGTGGCTAGTATCCGGAAACGCTTCAAAAAGGACGGCTCCTTGTCCTTCATGGTGGTCTGGCGTGGCCCCAAGATCCGGAAGCAGCAGGGTCTCACTGTCGACTCCGCGCATGAGGCTGAAACGCTCAAGCGGTTGCTCGATGCAAACGGTCAATCCTTTGAGATCGCCCAGCAGGCACTGATGGACAACAGGGCGAAGATACCCACGGTGGGTGAGGTCATTCAGGAGCACATCGACCTCCTGATTCGACCTTCGAGCGGGACCGTGAAGACGTATCAGACGATGCTTGATCTCCATGTGAAGAAGGTCATTGGCCACGTCCCCGTCGACAGGCTGGACTACCGGATAATCGCGTATTGGGTGAAGTCGATGATGGCCAAGGGATGCTCACCGCAGACGATCAAGAACGTGCACGGCCTGATTTCCGCGTCGATGAACACCGCGGAGATGTTGGGTTACATCACTCGCAATCCGTGCAGGGGTGTGCAATTGCCCAGCGCTGAGAAGGCCGAGGACGAATTGATGTTCCTCACTCATGCAGAGTTCGGGTTGATCATGGATGGCATGGGGGTGCGGTACCGCGACTTCACCAACTTCCTGGTGATGACTGGCACCCGTTTCGGTGAGGCCACGGCGCTGACCGTCGCCGACATCGACCTGCTGAGAAAGCCGGCCACCGCCAGGATCAACAAGGCATTTAAGCTGGATGGGCAAAACCAGTTCTACATCGGCCCCACGAAGACGGGTGCTGGCAAGCGGACCATCGGGCTGAATCCGGGGCTGGTTGATCTACTCATTCCGTTGGTGGCTGGCCGCCTTGGTGGCGACCTGCTGTTCACGACGCGCCGCTCTCGGCGCTGGTCTACCCTGCAGCCAGCGATGACCTGCCATTGGACGACCAAAACTGCCCTTGGCAGACCAGCAACAGCATGCTCTTGTTCCTGACGTTACCGACCAAGAGGGATGCCTGCGTCGCAAAGCTGGCGCAGTGGCTCGGGCGCAGCTATGCCGCCCCTTGACTTCCCCAGCCAGCCAGGTTCCTCTGTGGGGCAGTCCGCACCCACGTAGTGTCGATGTCGGGTTTATGCCGGGTGACAGGACCACCATAGGATTCGAAAATTGAGTGCAGAAGGCCTATATAGTCCGAGTAGCTGCTCGACACCGTCCTGTGGCCCCGCACGTCGTGGTCAGCCCGACTATCACTTGCCCTGCGGGTCAGCAACGCAACGGCTATTGCCAGCGACAGTTGTGCCGAGATCGCCGGTATACACCTGAAGAACCAATCCATCCGGCCCGAAGCCGTTGGTTATGATGAGCTTGTTCGTGGCCGTCGACTGATCAAAAACCTTCACGTCGTACCCGCTGGACTTATAGAACTCCTCGACCTTTTGCCCTAGTGTCTCGCGCTCGGTGTCGCCAAGGGGGCCCCTGGTCCTGGATCCGCCGAATTCTTTGCCGCCTCCGGTTCCCTGGAAGTTGCAGTAGCCACCTGCCGGAACATCCTTATTGGTCCATTCACCCGGCGCCATCGCCTGGATCTCATCTAGGAGTCCAAATAATTCGCTGCCGGCTGCTTCTGGCGTCATCGTCGTTCCTTCTCCGCTGATGGGAAGATCGCTTGTTGAATTCGACTGTGAAGATGAGGGGTTTGCCGTGTCACTATTGCCCGGTGTTGTGGGGAAGCATCCGGATACGAGCAGAAAGACCGAGCAGGCGGCGAAAACGGTTGCCGTGATTCTTCGTCGGTTCAGCACCTGTTTACGGACATCATCGCGTTGCCGCCAAGCGGCCAGTTCCTTTTGCCGGGCCTTCTCCTGCTGAGCTCGGAGCCTGGCCTCCCGAACGTCATCAGCCAGAGCGGTAAGAACACCCGCAAGCCTGCCGCGATCATCGGACCTGATGCCACATGCCTCCTCGAACAAGCGCGCGTAGCCACCCTTGAAGTGCTGCAGCGCTTGGTCCACAGAGCCGGTCAGGAAGCCTCCCTCGGCGCGCATAACCTCGTCGGCGGAGTTCGCGGCACGGATCAGCGCATCGGCCGCGCCGTCATCAAAAGTAATCCCCATACCTGCCCCCATACCAAGCAATAAATCCAACGACTAGCATAACTGTTGTTTGCTTGTTCACGCGAGAGAATGACGCCACATGTGCCTGGCCCCGGTTGGCCTGTTCAGTGGTGGGGGAGCGGGTTCAGGGTCGCATGCGTGCAGACCAGGGTTGCATCCGAGCCATCCAGGGAGTCGCTGGATGCCGATGTTAAACGAGGACGACGGCGGAAGTTACCTCCCGCCGTCGTGAGCCGTTCGGCTTGCCGCCTCGCATTGTTGGCGCGGCGCTCAGCCCTCAAGCTTGGAATGCTCGCCCAGGCGGTGCCAGGACCGGTTGTGGTAGACCAGAGCGTCGCCGGGTTCGCCCGCTTGGACGTCACGCATCACGCGCGACTCCAGGGCGTGAACGGCGATAATGGTGGAGGTCCCCACCTCCATGCGATTGATGACGGCGCACCGGACCCAGGCGCGGACATCTTCATAGACCGCTTCGCCGGTTGCAAGGGCGGACCAGCGGTGCGTCTGGTCAAAGCGGTCGGCGCCGGGGGTCGCTCCAAACTTTGCCAAGTCGACGTCGTGCGCGTCCAGCAGGTGCACCACGACGGTTTCGGCGCGCGAGAGAACCTCGGACGAGGAGGACAGTGCCGAGACCGAGAAGATCAGCAATGGAGGTTCCGCACTCACTGACACCACCGACGATACCGTCAGCGCCACTGGCCCTTCGCCGGCGTCGGCCGTGATGACGGCGACACCTCCGGGGTGGCCACGGAACAGTGCTTTGAAGTCGTCGGCCGGGAGGGACTGAGTGAAAGATTTCTTCGGAGCCCCGAGCCAAGTGTCTGTGGGATAGGCGTGAAACATCGCTACACCTTGGGGGCGGAGCGTTCAAGTTCCTCGCGAACGATTCCCGTCCCTGCACTGAGAGCACTCAGCTTGGCCAGGGCGACGTCCCGGGGGAACGGTGCCATGCCGCAGTTGGAGCTGGCGATGAGCTTGTCCGCATCGACGAACTGAAGGGCCTTGCGGAGGGTGTCCGCTACCTCCTCCGGGGTCTCGATGGTCTCGCTTGCGACGTCGATTGCACCGAGCATGACTTTCTTGCCTCGGAGGAGCTCGATCAGGTCCATGGGCACGTGGGAGTTCTGGGATTCCAGCGAGATGATGTCGATGCTGGAGCTCTGCAGCAGCGGGAACGTTTCCTCGTACTGCCGCCACTGTGAGCCGAGCGTCGCCTTCCAGTCATTGTTCGCCTTGATCCCGTAGCCGTAGCAGATATGCACAGCAGTCTCCGCACGCAGCCCTTCTGCCGCTCGCTCAAGCGCAGCCACGCCCCAGTCCTTGACCTCGTCGAGGAAGACGTTGAACGCGGGCTCGTCGAACTGGATGATGTCCACGCCGGCCGCCTCGAGTTCCTTCGCCTCCTGGTTCAAGATGGTGGCGAACTCCCAGGCCAGCTTCTCGCGACTCTTGTAGTGGTCATCGTAGAGGGTGTCCACCATGGTCATGGGGCCGGGAAGAGTCCATTTGATCGGCTGGTCGGTAGTTGCGCGGAGGAACTTTGCGTCTTCGACGAATACCGACTGCTCGCGGCGCACCGCTCCGACGACGGTGGGCACGCTGGCGTCGTAGCGATCGCGGATGCGCACGGTCTTGCGCTGTTCAAAGTCCACCCCGCTGAGGTGCTCGATGAAGGTGGTGACGAAGTGCTGGCGGGTTTGTTCGCCGTCGCTGACGATGTCGATGCCGCGTCGGCTCTGTTCGTGGATGGCGATGCGCAGCGCATCCTGCTTGGCCTCGAGCAGCGCATCTCCCTCCAGTTTCCACGGGGACCACAGAGTCTCCGGCTCTGCGAGCCACGATGGTTTCGGCAGGCTACCGACAACGGTGGTGGGCAAAAGTGTGTTCATGATTGACGATTCTCCGTGGGTCAGTTGACGAGAGCGGGGTATTTGGCGGTCCACTGGTCCAGCAGGTCCTTGTGGGGCGTGATGAAGTGTTCCTCCGTGTACTTCGCCTGCGTGATCGCGAGTTGACTGCGCTCGACGCGGTCGTAAGCGATCTGGGTCCGCGAGTAATCCTGCTCTCCCAGGCTCGGCTGGTAGACGACGGCGGCGGCGGAGTTCGCGTTGTAGACCTCCGGGCGGTAGATCTTCTGGAACGTCTCCATGGTGCTGATGGTGCCGATGAGCTGCAGGTTGGAGTAGTCGTTGAGCAGGTCGCCGCGGAAATAGAAGGCGAGCGGCGCTACGCTGCCGCGTGGCATGAAGTAGCGGACCTGTAGCCCCATCTTGGCGAAGTACGCGTCCGTCAGCGAGAAGTCGTCCTGTTGGTACTCGACGCCCAGGACCGGGTGATGGTTCTCCGTTCGCCGGTACGTTTTGCTCGTGGAGACGCTGATGCACACCACTGGCGGCTGCGGGAAGCGTTCCTGGCAGGCGGAGGAATCGAGGAATTGCTGGAACAGTTTGCCGTGCAGATCGCCGAAGTCTTCTGGAACGGTGGGCTTGCCTGACTCCGCTGCTGCCGCTGGCAGAACCACGCTGAAGTCGAAGTCGCGGACGTAGGAGGAGAAGTTGTTCCCCACGATCCCCTGGTGGCGGACCCCGTTGAGCTGGTCGACGATCTGGATGTCGAGAACTTCGAACAGGGGGAACTGCCGATCCGTACCTTCCGCAGTGAACTCAATCTGCACGGAGACAATCTCAAGCTCGAGCGTGTAACGGTCCCGGTCCGGGTTGTCCCAGCTTGCGAGATCGTTGAAGCGGCGCCGAATCATGGTCAAGGCGTTGCGGAGGTTCTCCTGGCGGTGCTCGCCCCGTGCCAGGTTGGCGAAATTCGTGGTGATCCGGGAGCCTTCTGACGGGGAGTAGTCCTCGTCGAAGGGGGTGGTGGTGATGCTGAAGGTGAAGTCGTCTGCCATGTGCTGCCAATCCGTTGATGGGCCGGAGACGGCCTTTCAGAAGGTGATGTATCCATGGTGCAGCTTTCCCATGGGTATCAGGTAACTAGTGGTTACTATGCATTCATATAGAATTGCCCTATGCCCCAGATCTCGAGCGGATTGACCCTGCAGCAGCTCCGTTACTTCATAGAAGTTGCAGCTGAGGGGTCGATCTCCGCAGCCGCCGATCTTCTCTACGTAGCGCAGCCGACAATGTCCGCCTCGATGAAGGACCTTGAGGCCCGGGTTGGCCGGGCACTCCTGCTTCGCTCCGCCCGCGGAGTCACGCTCACCGCCGACGGGGTAGAGTTCCTTGGCTACGCGAGGCAGGTCGTGGAGCAGTTCGCCCTCCTCGAGCAGCGCTATCTTGGTAGGCCGCCGCGGCGACGTCTGCTCGGGGTGTCAACGCAGCACTACTCGTTCGCGGTGGACGCCTTCGTCCGGATGGTCAAGGCCACTGATGTGGCCGAATACGAGTTCTCGCTGCGGGAGTCCCGTACCTGGGACATCATCGAGGATGTCCGGACGCTCCGCAGCGAGTTGGGCATCCTCTATCGGAACGATTTCAACCGGAAGGTCATCGACAAGCTGCTCCGGGAATCCGGGCTCGCGTTCACTCCACTCTTCCTCGCCGATCCGCACATCTTCATTTCACGGAAGAACCCGCTCGCCTCAAAAGAGCGTGCGACTCTCGATGATCTCGCCGGCTTGCCGAGGCTAACCTTCGATCAAGGTGCGAACAACTCGTTTTACTTCGCCGAGGAGATTCTCTCCACCTTGTCCAGCAAGCAGGAGATCCGGGTCTCTGACCGTGCCACGATCTTCAACCTCATGATCGGGCTCCACGGCTACACGATCTCGACGGGCATCATCAGCGGTCAGCTCGACCCTGAGATCGTCGCCATCCCGCTCGAAGTTGACGAACGCATCGAGATCGGCTGGATCGGCCACGCCTCGATCCCGCTCACCGACCAAGCGCAGCGCTACCTCGGGGAATTGCGGGCCGTCGTCGCTGAGTTCGGCGTGGCGCTGCTCGACTGACTGCTGCCGTCGTCGCTGAGTTCGGCGTGGCGCTGCTCGACTGACTGCTGCCGTCGTCGCTGAGTTCGGCGTGGCGCTACCCGGCCTGGTGCAGGTGATGACGATCCAGCCAAGGGACATCACGCCGGGCTTTCTGGAACTCCACGTCAGAGATGCTAGGCAGACACCGTACTGTGTGATCAGCCCGGATACGGTGCTGACCGAGGTCCTGTGCAAGAAGTGCCCACCCGACATTCTTAATGGGTCCCGGGAATTCGCACTGCAGGGTAGCCGTAGAAGCAGGAACAAGATGTGGACAATGTCCGCACTTTCCGCCTCGGACCGCCTTTTTTTAAATCCGTCGGAGTGGCCCGGATTCCGCATTTTTCCGCCAGTTCCCAGTGCGACCAAGCCGGGGAATTCCGTCCTAGTCCCAGCTCGGTGACCCCTGGACTGGAAGTAAGGATCTTCGTCGTCTGTTGGCAGGAGAAGGTCTTGGGCGCGGTTGGAACTATTTTGAGTTGCATGCCCGCCGCTCTTGTGGACTGAACTTTGGACGCACCAAAATGGCGGGCCGTCGCTGCGGCATTTGAAAGTTGGGGCTGAGGTTGCAACTATCCGAACGCGATGACCAACCGGCGACGTCGGTGGACGCTACCATGATGCTCGCTTAGCCGAGCGCCTGATCTCAGGTGGATGTCTGACGGGCTCCCCGGAACAGTGAAGGACCGCCCAGAAAGTGCTGATGGGCGATTGCGGAAGGGCCAATTTGCCGATCAGTCGCGCCTCCCGTTGACGCTGCTCAATTCCCACATATGCACGGGCCCATCAGCTCCTGGGATCAGGAATCCCGTAGCATCCAAAACACTGCAGCAACGACGCTGCACCTCAGATCATATTTTCCCGAGGAACATGAAAGAGCCGGCCCAATCTCGAGTGCCGGCTCTTTTGGTGATGTTCGCCGTTTTTAGCTCGCTACCTCCATTGGCCAGTGTTGTCCAGCCCGACGTAGTGGGATTGACCAAGGGTCTTTCCATGGCGGAAATCCCGGAGTGCACGTTCCGACTCCGGATCCGAATCGACTGGCCGCTGTTTCTTCCACTTCAACAGATAAAGAGCGATCGTCGCAACGATCAATAATCCTGCTGCAATGACTACACCGAGCAACTGCATGGCGCCCCCTTTTTATGAATCAACTGTAGATGTCCCTCGCCGAATGGCCTAGGTACCTGAGCCATCACGGATACCCCACCGAATGGGTTACTGAGCACAAGGATGGCCTCCCTCATCGTAGGGTGATGAGGAGAGGCCGTCCCAAGGAATTACACTTATTCCTCCACAGAACCGCAGGAGGTATCTGCCTGTTCAGGTCAGGCCGATACCTCGGCATCGGTTTCGAGGTCCACTGCGGTCAGTCCCTCAGCCTCCGGCGCCGCTGTGGTGCTGGTGAGCAGTGCCCGGCGTGCAGATGCGACGTGATGACGCATGGTTGCACTGGCGGCTTCCGCGTTCCGGGTCTGGAGCGCGTAGAGAATGGCCCGGTGTTCGCTGAGCGCGTCCCGACGCGGGTGCTTCCGGGTCAGGCTCCGGTATTGCCGCATGACGAGCGCGTACAACAGCTGATCCACGAATCCGGACAGCGTGGGCTGTCGTGCCGAGTCGCGAACCAGCTTGTGGAAGCCGCGGTTCAGCCTTGAGTATTCCGCCTCTTGTCGGTCGTATTCGGCAGTGGCCATCTGCTCGCAGATCACGGCAAGTTCCTCGAGCTCCTCATCGGTGGCCCGTTCAGCGGCCTTGGCTGCCAAAGCCGATTCGAGGATCTCGCGCGCCTCAAGAATTTCCACGGCTTCTTCAATGGTGAAAATTCGCGTCCGCACGCCACGGTGGGGTTCGCTGGTGAGGTAGCCCTCCTGGACCAGCCGGGCCGTGACCGACCGGACGGTTCCGCGAGAGACATCCAGCAGGCCCGTCAATTCCGCCTCTGTGAGGCGAACGTTGGGTTGGAATCGTCCTGAGATTATTAGGTTGCGAAGATCCTCGTAGGCCTGGATGGTACGGGTGGAGGAGAGGTCGCCGGTGACCGATGTTAGCTCACTCATGTGCTGTGCCCCTTTCCGTGGTACACGTGGTGAATGTATCAGGTAGTTCCCAAGGCGGGGTAAAGCCGTCGTGTGGTCTCGTTGAAGATACTCTCGCGGGTCTTGTGGGGTATTACGCTGAGTACCCGCTCTGCAAGGGAACGAAGTTCCTCAAGGGTCTGCTCGGCGGCAGGGCAATTGGAACCCCAGGAGATCCGGTCGGCCCCAAACGCCTCGATCAGTGGGTCAAGGAAATCGCGGGCCCGTTCTCCAATGTCATCCAGGCCCTCCAGGGTGCGGTGGGTCAACTTCAGGTGCAGTCCGGGGTGGCCGGCTAATGCGGTGAGGTCGTCGGCAGCTTTCGTGGGGGAAGTGCGTACGTCCGGGTATCCACAATGGTCCAGGAGAATCGTGGCGTCAGGGTGTCGAGACAAGAGGTCCTTTAACACCGGGGCAGTATCGTCGCCTAGGCGCAGCTGCAGGCAAACAGGGATGTTCTCGTGGCTTGCAGCGGCCCAGAATTCGTCGGTGGCTTCGTCGGCGAACCACATGCCCTGCTCGGAGACGGTGCTGCCTGTGGTGAAGAGGCGTACGCCGGCCAGACCGCGCTCAATGCCTGCGCGTAGGCGTCGGCTTGCATCGGTGGCCATCGGGTCGAAGGTACCGACGGCTACGAACCTGTCCGGCCAGCGGGCTGCTGAATCGAGCACGTAGCTGTTGTCATATCCGTACGCGGTGGTTGCCTGCACGAGAACGGCCTGTGCAATGCCGGCCTCGTCCATGCGCTGGAGGAGCTGTTCGGCGGTTACGGGTCGTTCGCTTGCCCATACTGATTGGTGGCCGCCCAGCGGCGCTTTTGGGTACTTGTCCGTGTCTGCCGCAAGGATGTGGCAGTGGCTGTCGACGATGTCCATGTCTTTCCTTGTCTTTGGGTTTCTAGTGATCTGCGTAGGTGCCGGCAGCAAAGATGGAGTCGCCGGGGATTCCGTCTGTGAGGCCCTGGTCGCGGCTGAAGCGCTGCAGCGCTTCGATGCTGGATTTGTTGCTTTCGAGTCCGTAGGGGATGGGGTCTCCGCCGATCATGCGGCTTTGCTTTGCAAGCCGGGGGAGGGACGACCAAGTGGGGTCTTCATCCAGGTGCAGTTGTTTGCTCTGTACGAACGCGTCGTAGAGCTTTGTGGGCAGGGACGGATCCTTCTCTACGAGCTCATTGCGGACAACGATTACGGAGTGAAGCGGATAAATCCCGGTGCGGAGGTATGAATCCCGTTCAATGATGTCGCTGTCAGGGAACAGGGGGTAGGTCTCACCGGTGTCGGTAACAGGTGTGGCCGATTCCCAGCCGGCGGTCGGTGCGCCTGCACGTCCTGTGCCTGCGTTGCCGGTGAAGGCGGCGTCGATCTCACCAGCCAGAAGCAGCGACCCGAGCGACCGGCCATCGATGACCCGGTGGGCGTTGGCGGGTACCTTTCCTTCTACGTGGTCATCATCGTCGATGACCCACGTGATCGACTTCAGGTCCACACCGTAGTCCTCGTCAAGAATGCCCCGACCCCACACGCCAGTGCTTACCGAATAGGCGCGAACGCCCACGTGCCGTCCGTTCAGGTCTGTGGGAAGTACGATTCCTGAACCCGGCGCGCATTGAAGGTCGCCGTGGTGGAAGCGTCGGTTGAGGAAGACCGGGATCGCGGTAATGGGAACTCCGGCTTCCCTTGCCATGAGGTAGGAAACCGGGGCCAGTTCGCAAACGTCGAACTCCAGATCCCGGATCATTCTGCGGTAGGCGGCGATGATCGGCTTTACTTCGACCGGCTTGACTGCGTAACCCTCCACAGTGGCCCGGCCGTCGTTGATTGCCGCGGAATGGGGGTAGTCGCCCAAGGCGACGGTTAGGTGCTCCATCGAGACCTCCATGCTCAGATTGTTGGACAATACATTCAGGTTAGCACGCGGGTGAACAAGTGCAAGCTTTGAGGATTATTCAATCCAAGCCGATGAAATTCCCGCATTGTGGCCGGTCTTTCGTCATTTGCTGCCAAGATTTGTGGCCCTCTTCACAACTGGGTCAAACCGGTGCTACCTTCGGATTGTTGTACAAAATGTTTACAGGTCCTCACTTCGCTTGAGGTTCCGCCGACGTCGGCGGGCCTACCAGCCAACAATGACCACCGATGAACCGGAGCTTCCCGTGATCACTATCGCCCAGCGCGTATCTGTTCCCCACCCGCCAGACATCGTCTGGAGCATCCTGTCCGATCCCCACAAAGTGGTGGGCTGCATCGATGGATCCCGTTTGGGCGAGTTCCATGACGATGGCAGCTTCGACGCGATCATGGCCGTCCGCTTCGCAGCCATCAAGGTTTCCTTCAAGGCCCGCGCAAACCTGGTCCTGGACGAAGACGCCCGGACCGGCCGTCTTGAAGCGAAAGGCAGTGACAACCGCGGTTCCACCCGGGTCCAGGGCCACGCGAACTACAGCGTGGAGCCGGATGCCAACGGTTCAGTTGTCGTCCTTGAAGGGCGCGTCGAAATCGGGGGAGCCCTGGCTTCGCTGATCACTACCGGAGCGTCGATTGTCGTCGACCGGATGACCAAATCGTTCACTGACAGCCTGACCAGCACCTGCGCTCAGCTTGATCCGAACAGCCAGAACACTCCCGGATCCGCGTCGGACAAAAAGCCGCGCCTGGCTGGCCTTTTCAGGGGTGCCGGCGCCCGGACACAGAGCTCCGCGGAAGGAGTGGGCAACTAATGAGGCTGAACCGCATCATCGACAAATTTGAAAAGGGCGAACGAGTCTTCGCTACCTTTGCCTCACCTGATCCCGCCGGAGCGGTCGCGGTCCGGGACGCCGGCTACGACGCACTCCTATTCGAGGCAGAGCACAAACCCTGGGACGTTCCCCAACTCAAAGACTCCATGCAATACCTTCTGGACCGTCGACAGGTGTTCGAAGCCGACACCCTTGCCGCGCGGACAACCCCTCTGGTGAGGATTCCGCCCAACGGTGGGGAACGCTCGCAGTGGCACGCCAAACAAGCGCTTGATCTCGGCGCGTACGGCATCGTGTGGCCGCATGTCGACACTGTGGATGATGCCCGCAATGCCGTGGCGGCGTGCCGCTATCCCAGCATCAATCAGGACGAGAGCCGCGAACCTTTCGGCCTGCGCGGCGACAGTCCCGCCTGGGCTGCCCGCTACTGGGGCGTGCCGGTGGATGAATACTACAAACGCGCGGACGTCTGGCCTTTGGCTCCCCAAGGGGAAATTCTGGTCGGCCTCATGATCGAAAGTGTCCGGGCCGTCGAAAACCTCGAGTCAATCCTCGACCAAGTACCTGGAGTCGGACTGATCCTCGTAGGCGAAGGCGACCTCAGCCAGGAACTGGGCGTACCGCGCCAGTTCGAGCACCCCACCGTGCAGGCCCACCGCGACCGGGTCGTGGAAATCTGCGAGGCAAAAGGAGTAGCCGTCGGCCACCCGCACGTCACGGAGCGAAACATCGACGAGGTGTTGGAGAAGGGATACCAGTTCCTGATGACCGCCCCGGTGGTGACCTACCCGGGTCTGGTCCGCGGACGGAACCTCACCGCCGCTGTTCCAGCCAACTCCAGCCGATAACCAGGAGATCAATAAACATCATGTACATCGACATTCACGCACACTTCACCACCGTTCCCGATGCCCTCAAGACCTGGCGCGACCTCCAGATTGTGGAGATCGAGCAGCACGGCCGGCATCTTTCCGCCGACGACCTGGAAATCTCCGACGACGACATCGCCGAGGCCCTGACTCAGGGACAGCTGGCGCTGCAGGCCCAGCACGGAATCGACCTTGCCTTGCTTTCCCCTATCGCCGGCAAGATGGCGCACCACTACGGTGACCAGGAGACCAGCCTGACCTGGAGCCGGTTGAGCAACGACACCGTGCACCGTGCCTCGGTGCTGTTCCCGGACAGCTTCGCCAACGTCTGCCAGCTACCGCAGTCACCCCTGGGCGAGATCGACGTCTGCGTGGAGGAGCTGCGCCGTTGCGTCGAGGAGCTTGGCTTCGTCGGCTGCAACCTGAACCCGGACCATTCCGACGGCTACTGGCGGGCGCCGCCGATCACTGACCGCTACTACTACCCGCTGTACGAAGCGATGGTGGAGCTTGGAGTGCCGGCCATGGTGCATTCCTCGATGTCAGCCAACCCTGCCGTCCACGGAACTTGCGCGCACTACCTCAACGGCGACACCACCGCCTTCATGCAGCTGATCCAGTCGGACCTTTTCCGGGACTTCCCGGACCTTAAGTTGATCCTGCCGCACGGAGGCGGGGCAGCGCCCTACCACTGGGGACGCTACCAAGGCGTCATGCAGGACCAGGGCCGCGGCGATCTGATCGACATCATCGGCGAGAACCTGTACTTCGATACCTGCGTGTACGGCGCCCGCGGCCTCCAACTCCTGGTTGACACCGTGCCCACCAAGAACATCCTGTTTGCCTCGGAAATGCTCGGCGCCGTACGTGGTGTGGACCCGGACTCCGGCCACCGATACGACGACACCCGCTTCCTGCTCGACTCGCTCGACTTCGCCGACCCGGCGCAGCGCGATTCGATCGCCGCCACGAACGCGTTGAACGTGTTCCCGCGTCTGCGTCAGCGGCTTGAGGAACGCGGCCAAATCGTAGCCGGCACCTCTGTGGGTGCCATTGCTACTACAGCGAACTGACCAGGAGGAACCATGACAAAAGTTTATGAAGCACTGGCTGAAGCCTTCATCGCCGAGGGCACATCGCATGTCTTCGGCATGACAGGGGACGCCAACATGCACTGGATGCACGCCATGGCAGAGCGCGGGGCAACCCTGTTCGAGGCCCGCCATGAGGGATCAGGCCTCGCCATGGCCGATGGTTGGGCCCGCGGCGCGGGGCAACCCGGAGTGGCATCGACCACCAGCGGCCCTGGCGTGACCCAACTTGCCACCAGCCTTGTCTGCGCCAGCCGGGCAAGAACCCCTCTCGTCATTTTCAGCGGCGAAGTGGCCCTGGGCGATCTGGGCGCAACGCAGTACCTTGACCAGGCAAAGTTCGCCGAAGGCGTCGAATGCGGCTTTATCCAGGTCTCCTCACCCGCCCGCGCCCAGCAGGCCGTCCAGCGGGCCTTTTGGCTGGCCCGGACGACCTCACGGCCAGTGATGATCAGCGCACCCACAAACATCCAACAGGCCGAGTTCGACGGAGCACCCGTCTACGTTCCCTCCACCGACCTGATCGACACCGCCCTCGCACAGCCGGATCCCCAGCGCATCGACGAGGCCGTCAAGATTCTCGCCGAGAGCGAGCGGGTCGTGGTCCTCGTCGGTAAGGGCGCACGGGCCGCCGACGTCTCGGACCTCGTACTTGCCCTGCAAAGCAAGACCAACGCCCTGATCACCACCACGCTCCAAACGAAGAACTGGCTGCGCGACCGGACACCCTATTTCGCCGGCATCTCCGGCCTGTACGGCACATCGACGGCCCACGGTCTCCTGCAGGAAGCGGATTGCCTGGTAGCCGTTGGCGCCAGCCTCAACCACTACACCACGGAGCACGGCTATCTCTACCCTGAGGCCCGGATCATCCACCTGGATCATGCCAATCAGATCATCAACGGCACAGGTCAGCCAGCTGACTGCTACATCCGCGGAGATGCACGGCCATCCCTTGAAGCATTGGTGAAAGCCCTCCCGGACACCGCCGAACACAACGGATATCACACCGCCGAAATCGCCGACCAGCTGCGCGACGCCGACACGTTGACGGAACCGTTCGTACAAGACGAGGGCAAGCTCGACCCGCGCGAGGTGATCCTCGCCCTTGACCGGCTGGCCCCTGCTGAGCTGCCGCTCGTCATGGGCAGCGGGCACCAGACCGATTTCGGCACCATGCTCTTCACCAGGCCCCGTGAGATCGTATCCAACTACGGCCTCTTCGGGGCGATCGGACAGGCGCCGCTCCTGACCATGGGCTGGAGCGCCGCACGTGCCCAACCGACCTTTGTCGTAGAAGGCGATGCAAGCTTCATCATGCATTTGGCCGAATTCGACACAGCGTGCCGCTACCAATGGCCTGTCTTGGTCATCGTCATGAACGACGAAGCCCTCGGCGCGGAGTTCCACAAATCCGGAGCGCACGGGCTAAACCCCAAACTGACGGCCATACCCTCGCCGGACCTTGGCGCCGCGGCCATCGCACTCGGCGGAAAGGGCGCCATGGTCCGTACCATCGCCGAACTCGGGACCGCTGTGCAGGAGTTCGTGGCCAATCCCTCGCCCACAGTCGTCGATGTTCGCATCACCCGCAAGGTGCTCAGCGTTCCTTACCGCAGGCTCTGGCACGCCGAGGACGTATGAGACTCCTTCCGGCATCCGGTCCCGGACCAACCAATCACGGCAGTGCCGTGTTAGCACACTAGAAAGGAAGGCACGTCGATGACGACCGCCGAAATTGAGTTCTTGATCAACGACAAGGAGCTCGCAGGAGCCGCCCTTGCCGCCCTGGAGTCGCACTCTTCCATCGCAGGCGTGACCGCCTCACCGCTGCGCCCGGTCCACAACGGTTTCAAACCCTTCGTCGCCGGCCAAAGTTACGAAGTCAGCGAAATCGCCATCGTCACCATGCTCCAGGCAGTGGCACACGACCGGCCCGTACTGTTCCTACCCCTCACAGCCCTGGGCAGGCACCAGCACCAGACGCTGATCAGCACACAGCAACTTGCCGTCGAGGACCTTCCTGGTCGAACCGTCGGAGTGAGGGCCTGGAGCCAGACCACCGGTATGTGGGTGCGCGGCTTCCTGGCCCACCAATACACTATGGACCTGCGCTCGGTACGCTGGCGCACCTACGAAGGCGGCCACATCCCCGAACAAGCTGAACCTTCCTGGGTCGAACGCGCCGAAGAAGGCGCCAGCCTGGCGAACGACCTGCTCGAAGGTCGCGTCGACTTCGCCGTGATGGGCAACGACCGCCCTGACGACCCTCGCGTGAGAAGCGTCATTGCCAACCCTGCGACAGCGTCCGAGGAATGGGCGCAAAGGGTTGGCTATGTTCCGGTCAACCACATCTTCGCCGTGCGCGAAAGCTCCGCCCGCGAACTTAGCGGCGCGGTGTGCGACATGTACGACGCAATCGCGGAGCGGCTGGAGAGCCGGAAGGAGCTGGCTACGGGTGTGCCTCTGGAACCCTACGGCTTCGCGGCCCTCCGCCCGGCCGTGACGGCCGCGGCACAATACGCGTGGGAGCAAGATCTGCTGCCCCGGCCCGTGTACTACGACGAGCTCGTGGCACGCACCTGCGCGGCACTGGCCGTTCCGGCGTCGCGACTGGGCGGCTAGGACAAGGGATTGTTGTACGAAATGAGTAAGAAATTCTCACGGACAGCCCGATATCCCTTGAAAGTGACAGAAATCACTGTTAGCTTGATTTTGGATTGTACAACAAAGTGTGGTTTAGCAAAGGAGCTTCGATGACCGCCCCCTGGACTGTGGCGCTGCGGGACTACGACCATACCCGTCCCCTCAAGGACGGCACGGTTGTCCCGGAGGGCGTTGACCTTGAGTTCGTCGAGGTTGAACCAATCCACCGGACGTTCGCTCCCATGGTTCGCGAAGGACGCTACGACTTCTGCGAGTTGGCGATAGCCACCCTGTTCCAGGCCATCGAAGCCGACGTACCTGTTGTGGCCTTGCCGGTCGTTTTGCACGGAAACTTCCACCACCGGTCGATCTCCGTATGGAATGGTGACACCAAGGTTCGTCCCGAAGACCTTGCCGGACGCAGGATCGGTGTCCGCGCCCACAGCCAGACCACCGGCCTGTGGGTCCGCGGAATGCTTTCGGATACATATGGGCTACGCTCCCAGGACGTCACCTGGGTCACCGCCGAAGGCCCCCATGTGGCCACTGCAGGGGAACCGGTCAACGTCGAACGCACGGAGGCGAAGCTGGTGGACCTGCTTACCGCAGGCGAGCTGTCCGCCGTGGTGATGGGATCCCGGTCCGCCGATCACGTCCCAGGCCTGGAACCATTGCTTCCTGACTGGAAGGAACGCCAGACGCAGTACCATGCCGAGCACGGCTGGGTGCCGATCAACCACCTGATTGTTGTTCGACGCGAACTCGTCGAGACCAATCCCGACGGGGTCCGTGCAGTGTATCGGGCATTGCAGCAAAGCATTGACGCCGCCCGTCCTGAGATTCCCGGGGGTACGACCCGGGAGATGGTCATCCAGTACGGCGTTACAGACAGCCTGCTCGCAACCCTTGACACCGCCATCCGCTACGCCCGTGAGCAAGAAGTTATCAGGGGCGACCTAACTGCCAAAAAAATCTTCGCCGACTTCGAGAAATACGTGGGGGAGTCGTGATCGGACAAGACTTGGCCCCGCACCCCCGCACCCGGCACCAGCGTCCCGAGGAGGACTGATGCAATACTTCGATACCCACACCCACGCCATCTCGGCGGATTCAGAGACCTACCCCGCGAAGCCGTTGGGCGGAACCCGCTCGGAATGGTCCCAGACCCGCCCTGTCGACGTCGACGAATTGGTCCGGAGCCTCGACGAAGCCGGGGTTGAGAGGGCAGCCTTGGTCCACGCATCCACCGTCTACGGTTTCGACAACAGCTACGCCGCCGCCGCTTTGGCGAGGTACCCCGACCGTCTCGTCGCCGTGGGCGCGGTGAACTTCCTCGCCGACTCTGCGGTCAATGACCTGCAGCAGCTGATTGAGGAGCAGGGCTTCAGCGGGGTCCGTATCAGGGTCTCCGACGGAACTACCAAGGTGCCGACGCCCGGCTCCGGCGTCTCGGACGAAAGGATGGAAGCGGTTTGGGACTACATCGCAGCCAATGACATTCCGGTGTGCATCCAGATGCACTCCAAAGACGCCCCGAAACTCGCCCAGGTCCTTGAGTCCCGCCCCGGCATGACCGTGCTGCTCGACCATGCGGGCCGCCCCAACGCCACCGGCGGACCTGACTACCCGCACCTAACTGAGCTCGGCCACTTGTCCCGGTTCACCGGAGTGCATCTGAAGATCACACCTCCGGCCTTGAAGCGCCTCAATGAAGAACCGGATGTCGACACGACCGCCGTTCTCGGCCGACTCGTGAAGACCTTCGGTGCGGAACGGCTGATGTGGGGATCGAACTTCCCAGCTTCGGCTGGAACCCTCACAGAATTGCGTGAGTCAATTGAAGCTCACCTGCCTCAACTGGACGACACACAACGAGCTGCAATCCTTGGCGGCAACGCAGTCCGTATCTACAGCGCGGCAGTGATCGCGCGATAAGCCCCGCCTGCACACTGCAGCGATACAGCTCAATACCCAGGAGGAATCATGAAGAATCGAACTGACAGCAGCGTCGCTGTCACGGCTGGCCCGAGCGGGCTGAAACGCAAAGTCTTGGCACTGGCCGTACTTGCGGTCTTGGCTGGCACGGTTGCCGGATGCGGCGCCAGCGCCGGCACCGGCGTCCAAGCCCTCCCCACTTCGATGGAGGAACTCGTCAAACAGGCCGAAAGCGAGGGCACAGTCGCATGGTCAGCGCCCAAACCGCTGGAGCAGATGCAGCCAGCCATCGACCTGTTCGAAAAGAAGTACCCCGGGATCAAGGTGAACTACACCAACACCAAAGCCCCTGATCAGGTCAGCCAACTCAAAATGGAGCAGGCCGCCAGGAAGGTTTCGGTTGACGTCGCCGCCGCGGGCGAATTGACTGTTCCGCCGTCACTGCCACTGGCCGAAACAGTGGACTGGTCGGCGTATGGGATCGCTGACGAGAACATCTATTTCGAGGACAAGTTTGTCTACATCTGGGCGGCCCCAAAAGTCTGGGCGTACAACACGGGAACAGTGAGCCCCGCGGACCTCCCTCGCTCCTGGGAGGATCTCCTGAAACCGCAGTGGGACAACGGCCAACTTGCAGTCGAATCACGGGCGTCCTTCCTAACGGCCTGGCATCTTGACCCCGCCTTGGGCGACGACAAGGCCCTTGCCTGGGCCCAACAGCTCACCGGACAGCAGCCGCACTACACGCCAAACACCACTCAGTCCCAAGCCCTGGTCGAGACCGGACAGGTCGCCGCTGGCACCAGCCTGATCAACCTGGTCCTGCAGGCCAAGTCGTCGGGCTCCCCAGTCGAGGTCGCCCCGGTATCGCCAACGAACACCAACGAAACATTCCTGTACGTGCCAAAAGGCGCACCGCACCCCGCGGCCGCCGTCCTACTATCCACGTTCCTGAATTCCGATGACGCACAGGCGGCCCTCGCCGAAACGTACAATTCCCGGATCCCCCAGGAAACCGACTGTTCCAACGCCGGGGCAATTCCCGTACTCACATCGCTGTGCGCAGCCAACATCGAATGGCGCTCTACATCGACCATCGAGCGGTACAACGAGCTTGCCGATTTCTTCCCCAAGGCCCAGAAGGCTTTGGGAACGGACTTGGGCTAGGGGATTGCAATGTCGATTGAAATAACGGATGCGCCCGAAGTGGGAACGCCCCCGCGGTCCGAGCCGCCCCGGAAGAGTCTAAGGAACCGGCGGGGGCTGGGTAGCCGAGCACTGAATGCGGCAATGATCGTGCTCGTCAGTTACCTGATTTTGGTTCCGCTGGTAGTCCTGTTTTACAGCAGCCTCAAGGCCTCCACGACGGAACTGCCCTTCAACGTCGAGGGCTTCTCCCTGGACAACTATGCACACGTCTTCGGATCAAGCCGGCTCGTTGAGGTCACAGTCAACACCACCATCTACGTCATAGGTTCGCTGACCGTCGCGTTGATACTGAGCGTTTCGCTGGCATATCTGTTGGAACGCACAGACATCCCCTTCCGCAGGGTGCTTGCACCGCTGACACTGGCCCCCATGGCTGTTCCCGTGGTGGTCATGGCGATTGCGTGGGCATTGGTGGCTAACCCCGCCAACGGGCCCTTGGCCATCTTGGTCCGGCAGACTCTGGGCCTGCAGATCGACATTTACTCCCTGCCCGGAATGATCGTCGTCATGGGTATCTTCGGTGTCCCGAGCATGTATCTGATGATCGCCCCGGCATTTGCCAGGCTCAACCCGGAACTGGAAGAGGCCGCCGCCGCCGCAGGTGCCCCGTTGATGCGCCGACTTCGACTCATCGTCTTCCCCCTGATCGGCCCTGCAGTCTCGGCAGCATCAATGCTGCTGATCGTCGTAGTTCTCGAAGGGTTCTCTATCCCGGCCCTCCTCGGCCTGCCCGACCAGATCTTCGTCTTCAGCAGCCTGATTCAGCACTCGCTGGAACCGCCGACAGGCGCCCCCAACTATGGCCAGGCGACCACCTACGGGGTCCTGATGCTCCTGGTGTCCCTCGTCCTGCTGCTGATCTACCGTCGCCGGATCCGTGACGCAAACCGATTCAAGGTAGTCGTCGGAAAGGCCTACCGGCAAAACCGAACGCCTCTTGGCAAGTGGCGGATTCCGATCTTCATCATCGTCGCCCTGTACATGGTCATTGGCATCATCCTGCCGATCCTCGCCCTCCTCTGGACCAGCCTGTCGCCGTATTCCCGACCGATCAGTTGGGAGGGTCTGACCGACCTCACTTTCGGTCACTTCGCCAAGATCCTGACGGATCCAGGGTTGGGCGTGGTCATGCTGAACACCGCCATTGTGGTGTTAGTGACCGCTACGGTCGCAACAGCGATGTCGGTGTGGATCGCAGTGGCCGCCCACCGCAAGTCCTTCCGCGGTGCCAACCTTTTGTTCGAGTCCACGTACCTGGTGTTTGGAATCCCGAGCGTCGTGCTCGGCGCCGCCGTGCTGTTCCTCTACCTGTATGTTCCTATCCCGATCTACGGCACAGTGTGGATCATCATCGTTGCGCTGGTGACCCGGTTTCTTCCTCGTGGATCACGGATGATCCAGACCGCGCTGTTGCAACTTGACGAGGGCTTGATAGAAGCCGCCCGGGTCACAGGGGCATCACCGGCGACTGTGACCATCAAGATCCTGCTTCCCCTTTTGCGGCAGGCCTTGTGGAAGTGCTGGCTGTGGGTTTTCGCTCAGGCCCTGGGTGAACTGCCCATCGCCCTGCTGCTGACGAGTGCGGACAACCGGACGCTGGTCATCGAAGTGTGGGACACCTTCACTTCGAGCGTCAACTACCCGCAAGCGAGTGCGCTGGCGGTAATCATCCTGGTGATTTCAATGATTGCGGTCCTGTTGGTGAACCGACGCGGGGCCTCAGAGAAGGAAGCGTGAGCAACATGATACGAACAGAAACAGAAAGCTCGATCAGCATCCGCGAGCTGCGCAAGAGCTACGGCCGCACCCGCGGAGCCAACCAGCAGTTCGCCATTGATGGCGTCTCCTTTGAGGTGCCGCAAGGACAGTTCGTCACTCTCCTTGGGCCCAGCGGCTGCGGTAAAACCACCACCTTGCGGTGCATCGCCGGCCTGGAAACCCCCGATAGCGGCCAAATTGTGATGGCTGGGTCAACGGTTTTCGACGGCGGAAAGTCCCAGAACATACGCACCGAAGACCGCCCCATCGCGATGGTGCCCCAGTCCTACGGCATCTGGCCACACATGACTGTGCTGGACAATGCAGCGTTCCCGCTCCGGCACGGCCGCCATAGGAAAGGACAGCAGAACATCAAGCAACGGACTATGGAAATTCTGGATCAGGTAGGTCTGGCACCGTTCGCAGACAGGTGGTCCACGCAGCTCAGCGGTGGCCAGCAACAGCGCCTTGCCCTGGCACGGGCACTTCTCTCCGAACCTGAAGTGCTTCTGTTGGACGAGCCATTGTCGAACCTGGACGCAAAACTTCGATCCAAGCTCCGCGTCGAGCTGCGCGAATTCCAGGAAAGATTTGGCGTGACGTCTGTTTACGTGACCCACGACCAGGCCGAGGCGCTGGCACTGTCCGATATCGTCGTGGTCATGAGCAACGGACGGATTGAACAGATCGACCCGCCCGAACGGCTTTACCAGCAGCCAAAGTCCGCATTTGTTGCAGACTTCATTGGCAGCGCCAACCTCGTCCCTGCCCGCAACACCACCCGCCTGTCCGACGGGCTGCTCGTCAGGACCGATATCGGTTCGTTTCTCTGCGGCAGCCAAGGCCAGGAAACCCCGTCATCAGCTTCAACCGGCAATGTTTGCATCAGGCCAGAGAACGTTGAAGTGCACACTGCCACCTCGTCCCGAATCGGCCTCGCCGACCAAAACGAAATGTTCGGGCGCGTCATTGGGGCCGAGTTCCTGGGAGACCGTCTGGAACTGGTTGTCGACCTAGACGGAACGAAACTCACGGCCTCTACGTCGGCCGTTCTGGCAGCCAGGCCTGGTGACAGTGTCGTTGTAAGGGTGCATCCGGTCCACGCCAGGTATCTGGCAGCCTGACCATTCTGGACCGGCCTTCGTAGGGCCGGGTATGGGCACGAAACGCTCACGGGCGTGCCGACAGAGGCAACAGACGGGCCAGGGCAGCTCCATGCGGCGCTGCCCTGGCCCATGCTGATTTGCCTGGGGAGAGACTATGCCAGCACCAAGTACTTCAGACCGCGCAACCAAGAATACAACCCAGCAGGACGTTGACCCGCACCTCGATCCACTGGCGCTCACCGTGACCCGGTTAGCCCGACAGCTGCGGAGGCACGCTGGAACAGGATTGACGACTTCGCAGATATCGGCCCTGAACATCCTCGGGTGCGAGGGTCCCATGAGGGTGGGCAGATTCGCTGAGATCGAGGGGATCAGCAACCCGACAGCAACTAGACTCACCGGAAAGCTTCAGCAGATGCGGCTCGTGGACAGGACACGCGATGATACCGATGCACGAAGCTGGAAGGTGAGGCTAACCCCCATGGGCGAACGCCTCATGACTGAGGCGAGCGGGCGGGCCGGTCAGTACCTGTCAGCCAAATTTTCATCATTGCCCTCGAAGGACCAACACGCTTTATTGGAGGCTCTGCCGGCTCTCGTTCAACTGTTGGAGACCAAGGCATGAAGCGCTATCTCCGCGCGACGTTCGCTTCCCTAGGCGGACGAAACTACCGCCTGTACTTCTTCGGCCAGTCAATGTCCCAAATCGGCACCTGGACCCAAAAGATCACGCAAGCGTGGCTCGTGTTGGAACTCACCGACTCGGGAACGCTACTCGGGATCACACTCGCACTTCAAGCCCTTCCCACGCTGCTGTTCACCGCTTGGGGCGGACTCTTAGCTGACCGTCTGGACAAACGGCGGCTCCTGCTCTGCACCCAGGCCGCCTCGATTGCGCCGGCAACAGCGTTGGGGATCCTCACTGCCACTGGGACCGCAACCCTATGGATAGTATTCGTTATGGCAGTGATCATTGGCATCATCGAGGCGCTCGACAAACCTGCCCGTCAGACATTCATCGCTGAAGTGGTCCCACGTGAGACGCTCACCAACGCACTCACACTGAATAACATCACGATCAACTCAGGGAAACTTATTGGACCGGCCATTGCCGGAGTGCTGATCACCGGCGTTGGCATGGCCGCCAGCTTCTTCGTCAATGCCGCATCATTCTGCGTTGTGTTGCTCGCCCTTTTCCTTGTCCGAACGGACCAACTACACCAGGTGACCCGCATTGATCGATCGAAGGGCCAGTTACGCGAGGGGCTGATCTACGTGGTCAACCAGCCAAGGCTTCTCGGCCCGCTGCTGCTCCTCACCGTTACCGGACTCATAGCTTGGGAGTGGACGGTCACATTACCTTTATATGCCCGCGAAGTCCTTCACGGCGACGCGCAAGTGGTCAGTGCACTCTTTATCGCGATGGGCGCAGGCGCCATCATTGGAGTACTCGCCATTGCCGGGATACTGCAAGCCACACCGGGCAGGCTGATTCTCGCCAGCCTCATCTTCGCCGCCCTGTTGTTCGCGATCTCCCTTGTTCCGACCCTGATTCCGGCCCTCATCTTGTTGTTTCTACTGGGCGCCGCCGGCGTGGCCTACCGGGTGATCACCACCTCGATGGCACAACTTGAAGCAGACCCGATCATGCGTGGCCGCACCATGGCCTTGTTCGTCATCGCGATAGGGGGCACCTCACCCGTGAGCGCGCCCCTGCTGGGGTGGCTCTGCGAAGTGCTTGGCGTCACGGCAACGCTGATGATCGGTGCCGTTGGGTGCGCGGTGATGTCAGTAGCGATCTGGGTCTACATGCGAAGCCGGCCGAAGACAGCGGCTTCACCGCCACATGCCGCCAGCGAAGTCATCGACTCCGCGACCTAAAATCATCAGACGACAGCTCGACCCCGGCACGGTGTTTGCCGGGGTCGTCTTCCTGCAGTGAATCGACTGATCGTGGAGCCTCAGTCCACTTCGGATAATTCGGTCTATTTGTTCGTGAGGCGGGACAGCTCTTCGACGGCGCTACCGATCGCTATACCTCGGGCGCCGGCGGCCTTGAATTCCTCGGCGTTTTTCAGGTTCATCCCGCCCGTAGCCACGAAGTTGATCGAGGGGAATGGCCCGCCCATTTGCTGGAGTTCGCGTCCGCTTTCGCCGGGTTCGCCTCCATCTCAACTGAGTTAGCCCCCAAAAAAGTCTGAACTCCGCCGTGCTGAATCCCGATTCCTTGCATTGGGTCGCACGACGGGCTGAACATCGGGCTCTGTTGTGCACGGGGGTTTGCGAGGCAGGCACGACGGCGGGGTGTCGACCATTTATCCTGAGCGGTTGCCTACTCCTCGATTTCGCCGCCGAAGGTACGCAGGTGTTGCCGGAACGTTATGGTGGGGTCGCTGTTACGGGTGTCCTGGTATTCGGTGAGCCGGGCTTGGTTCCTGAAGGTTGTGCCCATGAGCATGCGGGCCGCTTGAGTTCGTTCCGTGTCGCGGATGGTTGTGGCTGTGTCGGCGATCTCTTGGGCGCGGTTGAGGGGGATGAAAAGGACGCCGTCGTCGTCGCCGAGTACGAAGTCATCGGGGGAGACGGTGTATGGACCGCTTCTTGCCGTGCGGAGGGCCGCGGGATCACGGGGGTCAAGGCGTTGAGGCCCGACGGGGAGGGCCCCTTGGCTGAAGACGGGGAGCCGGATGGTCCTGAGTTCGGAGGTGTCGCGGTGCAATCCCCAGATGACGATGCCGGCCATACCGGCGCGGCTTGCTTCGAGGGTGACAAGGTCGCCGACACACGCCTCATCCTGCCTGCCTTCGTTGTCCACTACCAGGACATCGCCCGCCGAGGCTCGATCGATGGCCTCCAGGAAGACGTCTACGCTGCCGGTGTGGCGGGCGGGCGCGACGCGGCCCAGAAGGTGGGTTCCGGTCCAGAGCGGGGTGGTGCCGGTTGGTGCGCAGCGGACGTCGATTCCGAGGCGCATGCAGGCGTCGGCCACGTGCGGGGTGGTGAGGTCCAGATAGGTGCGGTGAAGCTGTTCCGGTTCCAAGGCTATGGTCTCCGCTTTCTCGTCATGGTGGGTGATTGTCCGAAGGGTTTAGGGGCTCCAGTGGAGGACTTGTTCGATGAGCAGGAACATTCCGATCAGGATCATCGCGGCCCCCGATATGCGGGTGACCCGACGGGCTGCGCTGGGTCGGGTCCTGAGCACGGCGCGTGCTCCGGTTCCCACGCAGATGTAGATGACTGCGCAACTGGCGACGTGGATCAGTCCAAGGACAATGATTTGGGCCCACATCGGCCAGGGGTTGTTGGTGTTGGTGAACTGGGGGAGGAGGGCCAGGAACAGGAGGAAGACCTTGGGGTTCAGGCCGCTGATCCCGGCGCCTTTGATGGCCTGGCGGGCCCAGCTGCCATCGATGCTTTCGCCGGCTTGGGGGACGGATGGGTTCCTGAGCATAGCCAGTCCAAGCCACACCAGGTACGCAGAACCGGCTACGGTGAGGACGCTTAACACCACGGGAGACCCTGCAAGCAGCGCCCCTACCCCCGCTGCCACAATCAGGGTGGCAGCGAGGTGCCCGGTGAGCAGTCCCGCAACGGCGGGAATGACGGTCCGGTGACGGAGGCCTGCTGAAATCGCGTAGGCCCAATCCGCTCCGGGTGTCACCACGAACAGGAAAGACACCGCCCAAAAAGCGGCCATGGTCCCTAGCGGCATCCGTACTCCTTTGGTGTAAAAATCCCGAGTGTCCGGGACCCACGAAGAAGCTTACGGAAGGAGGACTGGAATGTGCTTCCAAGTTCTTTGGCTCAATAGGCAAAAACAGGGATAATCTTCCCTATGGACAAGGTTGACAGGAAGATTCTTGCTGAGCTGCAACTGGATGGGCGGCTGTCCCTGACGGATTTGGCTGAGCGTGTGGGTTTGAGCCTGTCGCCTTGCCACCGTAGATTGCGTGCCCTGGAAGACTCGCATGCCATCAGCGGATACCGTGCACAGCTGGATGCGGAGGCCCTGGGCCTGACGTTTGAAGCATTGGTGTTCGTGACCATGCGTGACGGGGACAGGGCCGCGGTGGCGGCCTTCGAAGAAGCTGCCGCTGAGATCCGCAACGTACTGAGGGCGCAGCGTCTCTTTGGGGACCCCGACTATTTGCTCCAAGTCGTCGCTAAAGACGTGCGGGAATTCCAGAGAATCTACGACGAGCAACTCTCAGCCCTGCCTGGCGTTCAGCGGTTGAGTTCTACTCTGATCATGAAGAATGTCGTGGATAACCGGCCGTTGCCACTGTGACACCCGGGAGGGTTCCTCGGTCCTCATACCAAGTTGGCACATGCCCTAATGCTGAAGCTGCCCGCAGATGGCATCCACCAGCAGGGGAGGGGCGAGACTGAAATCAGCCAGCACATGCTTTTCATCCGACGCCAGTGGCTCCAAGGTGCCGAGTTGTGAGTCGAGGAGGCTGCTCGGCATAAATTCGTGGTCGCGGGCGTTCATGCGGGCCAGAAGGGTTTCGCGGTCACCCGTGAGGTGGACGAATACGACGTCGGGCGCATGCTGCCGCAACAAGTCCCGATAGCTGCGCTTCAGCGCCGAACAGGCGATGATCAGGGGCTCTCCGGCGTCCTGTGACTGGCGTAGTGAGCGGCCGATTTCCTCAAGCCAAGGCCTCCGGTCATTGTCATCCAGCGGAATTCCTGCGCCCATTTTCGTCTTGTTGGCGGCAGGGTGAAGGTCATCACCATCCTGGAAAGGCAGACCCAGGCGATCGCTCAGCAATGTGCCCATGGTCGATTTGCCACAGCCGGAGACTCCCATGACAACAAGCGGCGGGAGGGGTTCATGTCCCATGTTGAGGGTCCTTTCGGGGTCTGCCGGGCTGGCGTCACTGCCTTATACAGACGTGAGATTATCTTCACAAGTGAGAATAGTTTCACAAATTGCTGCGACACCGTCAAGGCTTCGAAAAAGCCTTGACGGTGCGTTTGATATGAGAAAAGATTCTCATATCTTTCGAAGTGCCGACCCCAAGACGAACCCACAAGGGAGCAAGACGTGTCCACGGAACAAGACATGGAAATCCACGCGCTGCCTGAATACTTCCTGGCGCACTACTACGCAGAACTGACGCCGGAGGAAGCGGAACCATACGCCGTTGGACGGCTTGAGGCCCGCGCAGCTGCCCACCTGAACGCCGTCAGGAGCGCGGGCCAGGAGGCGTGGATAGGCCTGCTGCCGGACTCGACGAGCACCGTGCTGGGTATCGTTTGCGACGACTCCCCTTTCGTAGTGGACTCTGTCCTGGCTGAGCTGACGCGACGCCGTTTGGGCATTCGACTCGTCGTGCATCCCCTGTTTACAGTGCTTCGGAACGCAGGCGGTGCAATCACGGACATCCACCCCGATTCAGCCAGGCCGGGGAGCCGGGCTGAATCGTGGATCGCCGTGGAACTGCGCGACCTCCTCTCCGAGGAAGAATCAGCCAGCCTGCTGGAATCCCTCCGGCGCGTCCTCGCAAATGTTAAAGCAGCCATCGGTGACTGGGTTTCCATGCGCAACAAGCTGGGGGAGGTAGCCAACGGGCTCCCCAGCCACGACAAGACCCGCAACCTCCTGGACTGGCTCAGCAGCAATCATTTCGTCTTTATCGGCTACAGGGAGTACGCCTTGGAAAGAGGTGAATCGGAGGATCGCTTGGTGGCCATTGCGGGAACAGGGCTCGGTATCCTCCAGAACCCCGGCGTCGCTGGTGCTGAGCTCCCGCGCGTCCTGACCGGCGCCGCCCGTGACTCGGCTCGGGAGCCGAGTGCCGCCGTCGTCACCAAGGCCCGCTCCCGTTCTACGGTCCATCGCGACTCACACTTGGACTACATCGGCGTCAAGAAGTTCAACGTCGCGGGCGAGGTGATTGGCGAGCACCGCTTCCTCGGTCTCTTCACCTCCAGCGTCTACAACGGTCCTCTGGACAATATCCCCGTAGTTGCGGAAACCATCAGCGGGGTCATGACTCGCAGTGGCCTGAACCCGTCCAGCCATTCGGGGCGACAGCTCATGGCCATCCTGGAAACTTATCCACGCGACGAACTGTTCCAGATCGGCGTTGAAGAGCTGTTCAATATTGCGGGCAGCATTATGCGGATGCAAGAGCGCCGGCATTCACGAGTGTTCCTGCGCCGTGATAACTACGGCAGGTTCGTGACGGTACTCGTCTACTTGCCGCGGGACCGATACAACACGTCGGTTCGCGTTCGGATTGAGCATGAACTGCGCGCAGCCTTCGGCGCCGTTGACGTCGAGCACGAGGCCCGCGTCAGTTCGTCGGCCCTGGCACGCATCTTCTTTACGGTGTGGACGTCGTCGGACGGCACAAACGGGATTGATGAAGCCGTGATCGCGGGACGGGTCAACAGGGCGGTGAGGTCATGGGCGGAAGGCGTCCAAGATGCCCTGAGGTCAAGTCGTTCCGCAGCCGAAGCGGAAGTCCTCGCCAAGCGATGGGGCGAGGCGTTCCCGCCGGAATACCAGGTCCGGTACAGCGTGGAAGAGGCCAGTCAGGACATTGAACGGTTCCATGAACTCGGCGTGGATGAAAGCACGACGGCGGCACGACTTTATGTTGACCCCGTCACTGACGCATCGACAGGCTCGCCTGGACGCATTCGCCTCTATCTTCGCCGTCCTGAGAGCCTCAGCCGCATCCTGCCGTACTTCGAGCATCTGGGTCTGGAGGTGCTGGAAGAACGTCCACACGAAATCGTTGATTCCGACGGCCTGGTTTTCTACCTGTATGACCTCCTGGTGGCCAGGCCCGCGGATGTTTATTCGTCCGAAGCGTGGGATCTGGTGCCGGGAACGTTCCGCGCCGTGCTGGGCGGGGAAACCGAATCGGACCAGCTCAACACCTTGGTCCTGCAGCAGGGATTCCAGTGGCGCACCGTGGCGTTGTTGCGCAGTTATGTGAAATACCTCCGGCAGCTCGGGACGTCGCATTCCTTTGAGTTTGTGGCTTCGACGTTGCAGTCGCACCCGGAGGCGGCGAAGTCGCTGGTTGGTTTCTTCGCCACGAAGTTCGACCCCGATCATGTGGGCGACCGTGCAGACGCCGTGGTTGCAGCCCAAGCAGCCGTCGCCGAAGCCATGGACAACGTGGCCACCCTGGATGCGGCGTTCGTACTCGAGGCTCTGGCCTCACTGGTCAAGTCGACGGTCCGCACCAACTTCTACCAGGGCAAAGCGCACATCAGTCTCAAATTCGATCCCACAAGTATCGCCACGCTGCCCAGCCCGCGACCGGCACATGAGATCTGGGTCTACTCCCCGCGAGTGGAAGGCGTCCACCTTCGTTTTGGGCTGAGGGCCCGCGGCGGACTGCGCTGGTCGGACCGGCAGGAGGATTTCCGCACCGAAGTCCTGGGGCTGGTCAAAGCGCAGTCGGTCAAGAACGCCGTGATTGTTCCGGACGGCGCCAAGGGCGGCTTCTTCGCCAAGTTCGCGGCAGACATGGGGGACCGTGCGGCGCAGTTGGCCGAGGGGCAGGAGTGCTACCGGACCTTCATCCGCGGCCTGCTCGACCTCACCGACAACATTCACTTCGTGGGCGGACAGACGCAGGTTGTCGCTCCGCCCCGCGTGGTGAGGTACGACGGCGACGATTCCTACCTTGTGGTGGCGGCGGACAAGGGGACGGCCTCCTTCTCGGACATTGCCAATGAGTTGGCGGGTAGTTATGGCTACTGGCTGGGAGATGCGTTCGCTTCAGGAGGCTCCGTTGGATATGACCACAAGCGGATGGGCATCACGGCGCGCGGTGCGTGGGAGTCGGCGAAGATTCACTTCAGCGAGCTGGGAATCGACCCCCGCGCCACGGACTTCACGGTTGCTGGTATCGGCGACATGAGCGGTGATGTCTTCGGCAATGGCATGCTGTTGTCGCGCCACGTGCAGTTGCTCGCTGCCTTCGACCACCGGCACATCTTCCTGGACCCGGATCCGGACGCGGCGTCGTCCTTCGCCGAACGTCAAAGGCTCTATGCGCTGCCGCGCTCCAGCTGGGCAGACTACAACCCCTCATTAATCAGCGACGGCGGCGGGGTGTGGCCGCGGACAGCCCGCGCCATTCCAATCCATCCGGCGGCCCGCGCTGCACTTGGCCTGGATCCGGCCATCAAATCAATGAGCCCGCCGGCCCTCCTGCAGGCAATCCTGAAAGCTCCGGTCGACCTGCTCTACAACGGCGGCATCGGAACCTACATCAAGTCCAGCACGGAAAGCCATGCCGACGCCGGGGACCGGGCCAACGACTCCATCCGGGTCAACGGTAGCCAACTCCGCGCCCGCGTGGTGGTGGAAGGCGGCAACCTTGGTCTCACCCAGGCGGGTCGCGTTGAAGCAGCGTTGTCAGGTGTTCTGATCAATACGGACGCAATCGACAACTCGGCGGGCGTGGACTGCTCCGACCACGAGGTCAATATCAAAATCCTGGTGGATCAGTCCATCAGGGCAGGGATACTTCCCGCTGCTGAGCGCACCGCATTCCTGGCAGGTCTCACGGACGAGATCGCAGAATTGGTGCTGACCGACAACGTAGCCCAGAACGTGCTGCTCCTGACCGACAGAAGGTTCCCGCCGGCGTCGTTCCCCAACTATGAACGGCTGATGCAGTTCCTTGAGGGGCGCGGTGAACTGGACCGCGAGCTGGAATTCCTGCCCAGCACGCGGACCTTGGAAGAACGGATCTCCCGTGGCAAGGGACTCACTTCGCCGGAATTGTCCGTCCTGGCCGCTTACGCCAAGAACACCTTGGCGAGCAGCATTCGGAGCGCTCCACTGCTCAAGGACCCTTTCCTCGCCAAGTTCCTGAAGGGATATTTCCCCAGCCCCGTCGTGGCCAAGCTGGGGCAGGGGGTTGAGCGTCATCCCCTGCGTGATGACATCATCGCCACAGTGCTCGCCAACGATGCCATCAACATTGGTGGCGTGACCTCGATCTTCAGACTCATGGAGGAAACGTCCGCGGACGAGGCATTGGCAGTCAAGTCGTTCGTCATCGCCAGTGAGCTCTTTGGCCTGAGCGATCTGTCCCTTGGGCTGGTGCATGCCTGCGCGGACCTGCCGGCCGAGAAGTGGAGCCGGATCTACCTGGACGTCAGGCGCGTCCTGGACCGGGCCATGCGCTGGTTCATCCAGTACGACCACCAACTGCCCATTGAGGATTGCCTGAAGCTGTACCGCCCGGTGGTGCAGAAGCTCCGGAGTCGCGTGCCGGAGATGCTTGTTGGATCGGACAGGAATGACGTCGCGGCTCTCCTGTCGTCGGCCCTTGAGTGGGGTTTGCCGGACGACGTGGCGCGTACGTGGGCGGAGCTTCGTGAGGCATTCACCCTGTTGGACATAGCCCGGGTGCAACAGCTGACCGGAAGACGCCTGGAGGACATAGCGCCTACCTATTTTGCGGTGCGGGACCGCTTCGGCATTGAATCCCTCCTGGCCAAGGTGGATGACCTGCCACGGTCCACCAAGTGGCAGGCCATGGCCCGGGCGTCGCTACGGGACGATGCGTCCGCCGTCGTGCCTGAACTGACGGTCGCCGTCCTGGGCCTCGGCGACGAAACGCCCGGCGCCGATCGCGTTGCCGCGTGGGAGCAACTGCACCACGCCCGTCTTGACGAATCGGAGCGGTTGGTTGACTCGGCGCCGTCGGGCAGCTTTGAAGCACTTTCTGCCTATCTGGGCACCCTAAGAAAGGCCGCCCAGGCGTGAAATGGGCGCTGAGCACAACGGATGGGCGGGACTGGCACGCCCGTGAGTTCAGTGAGCGTGACCCCTCCTGGCGCAAGAGCAGCCAGCGGGGGCTCGTGTGCCTGGGCTGCGGCTCGCCGGCGTTCTTCCGCGCTCCGTCACGAAAGAAGACGCCGGCATTTGGGGCCAAGCACAAGGATGGCTGCGAGCTTCTGAAGGAAGCGTGGGGCGTCTTCAGATATCTCCAATGATGCTGAGATTACTTAATCAAATGAGAAACTTTTCTTGCTTTTAAGTGAGCTGGACCATAGGCTTAAGGCAAGAACCAGAACAACGCCGGAGGCAAGTAATGTTGCGCATCGTTGGACAGCCAGAATCAGACCGTTCCGGTCGAAACCGACTCACGGCCGGCACGGGAAGCCATTGCCCGATCAGTGGAATGTGGGCCCCTGAGGGGGATGTAGGGAAAAGCATGCAGCTCCTGGAAGGCAGCATTATGCCCGCGCGCGGCGACTTGGCCGTCGACTGGCAACTGGTCCAAGGCCTTACCCGTCGTGACCTACATAGCTGAAGCGCGGCCGCGTCGCCGCGCAACGCCTGCCACGCCCCGTTTGAACCGCGTGGAATTGCGCCTTTCGGAGTCCCGGGTGACGCGGGCGCGCATCGATAGCCATGTACGTACACTGCTGAGCCAGCGGAATGAGGCAATTGCGGCTGCGTTGGCGGACAAAGTGTCCTTATCTGCGATTTCCACTGTGGTGGGGATCAGGGCGGCGGATGTAAAGCGGCTCGCTGGCGCCTACCAGGACCTGCACTTTTCGGGAGTTCGGCGTGATTGGCACCTCACGCGGTTGTTCACGGTGGTCCGCCAACTGGATGCTGCGTTGGAAGACAAAGAGCAGACTGCGCAGAAACTCCGGTGCGACATCCTGGAGGGGCTGGAATCAGGCCGGATGGACATCTTCCGGATCGCAGCCCTGACTGCACTCCCGGCCGAGCGGATCCGTGAACTCATGCGGCCGGGGGCCGTTCAATAAAGCGCCGGACTAGGCGTGCTCGCGGTCCTCGCTCCAGCCTCTCAGTGCGCCCTTGAGGGCGGAGATGAGCCTGGCGGTGACGTGGTCCTTGGTCAGGCCGACAGTGTTGATGAGGTCCAAAATTTCGCGTGGATCAAAGAGGATGTTCCAGAGGAACATTGCTTCGTCTCCGATGGGCGGCAGCCCCAATTCCTCAACAGCCTCGCGCAGGGGTCGCTCCAAAGCATCCGCCTGAACCGTCAGGTAATAGGCGCCAGTACGGAGCCTGGCAAGGTATCCCTCGCCGGAACGGGTGTAGAGCATGGCTCCGCCATGACGGGTGACCAGGTCAACCCACTTGCGGCTGACCGCCGTCAGCAGCTCGACGCCGGACATCTCCTGCTGCTTCAGGCTGTAGTCGCGCAGCTTCTCGCCGACGCCAAACCGGTATTCTGCCAGGATGTCCTCGACTGAAGCGAAATGCCGGTAGGCGGTGGCAGTTGAGATTTCCGCGTGCTTGGCAACATCGGTCATGCTGATGGTTCCGCGACGGGACGCGAAAAGCTGTCCTGCTGCCTTGACCAGTTGCCTGCGGTTGCGCTGTGTGTCACTACGCATTGATTGGGTGCCCTTTCGTCAACTCATAGCTTAGGTCCTGGAAGCCGACCAACCCGTGAGGGCGGCGGTGAAAGTCCTGACCAGTCGCGCGGACACTTGCTCCGTAGTGAGTTCCAGGCTCCCGATGAGATCGTAGATTTCCCGGGGGTCGAAGAAGCCGTTCCAAAGGAAAAGTGCTTCATCGCCCGGATGCTGGATTTCCAAGGCCCGGGAGGCCTCCTCCAAAGGACGTTCCAATGCTTCAGCTTGTACTGTCAGGTAGTAGGCGCCTGCCCTGACCCGCGCGAGGTAGCCTTCCGCTGAGCGCGTGTGGACCATGGATGCCCCGTGCTGGACCACCAAACGAACCCATTTGTGGCAGACAGCCTTCAACAGCTCCAGCCCTTCCGCCTCTGCAGCGCGGCTGAACTCCAAGAGCTCCCGGCCCACTTCAAAGCGGTAGGCGGCAAGCACGTCGTCAACAGAGGCGAAGTGGCGGTAGGCGGTAGCTGTCGAGATGCCGGCTTCAGCAGCGATTTCGGACATGGTAGCCGAACGGCCGGCTCCGAAGAGCCGGCCGGCCGCGTCCACCAAAAGCTTCCGGTTCCGCTGCATGTCGATGCGCAGCCCGGCCGGTGGGTCGAGAACAGTCATGGTGCCTACTTGAGTGCCGCAAGTCCCGTGGCGATGCGCTCGACGCCGAGCGAAATCGCCTCCGCACTGGCAGCGTAGGACAGACGCAGGTGATGCTCACCGTTCCGACCAAACTCGCTGCCCGGGCGCACTGCTACGCCGAACTCGCGCAGGTGCGTCACCATCTGCGCTGCCGGCATGTCGACGTCGTACTTCGGGAAGAGGTAGAACGCCCCTTCAGGGGAGCTGACCGTGAGTCCCGGAATCCTGCTGAGGCCCTCAAACATCAGTTCGCGGCGCACCGCGTAAGAAGCATGCATGCGCTCGATGTCGGGGCCGCAGGTTTTGAGCGCCGTCAGGGCAGCCAGCTGGACGGCGGTGTTCATTGAACCGTTGAAGGTGTTGTGGACGCGCGCGGCAGATGCGATGACATCCGAGGGGCCCCAGAGGTAGCCGACTCGCCAGCCCGTCATGGCATAGCTCTTGGAGAATGTCTGGCAGTAGATGGTCCTGCCCACCAGGCCCGGTATTTCCAAAGCGGAAGTAAAGGGTTCAGGCGTGTAAACGAGATCGCTGTAGGCCTCGTCGGACAGAACCAGGGTGTCCGTACGGGCCACCATGTCCGCCAAAACTTCCAGCTCCTGGCGGGAGTGGACGATGCCGGTGGGGTTGGAAGGGTTGCAGAAGACGAACATCTTGGCCCCTTCAAGTGCTGCGGCCAGGGCTTCAAGGTCCCAGTGAAGGTCCTCAGCGAGTGGAACAGGCACGACGGTTCCGCCGGCCATGCTGACCAAGTCCGCGTACAGGGAGTAGGTGGGGTCCGGGATGACCACCTTGTCTCCCGGGTTCACGATGCCGAGGATCGCGGCGGAAAGGCCTGCGGTTCCGCCCTGGGTGATCAGGACGTCGCTGGGGCTGGCCACTTCGCCGAGGAGCTGGCCGATACGGGCAGCCAGCTCCTCGCGAAGCACCAGCTCGCCGAGCAATGGCGAGTAATGGGTGTGCCCTTCTTCCAGGGCGCGGGCAGCTGCGGCGCGGACCTGTTCGGGGGTGTCGAAGTCCGGCTCGCCCATGGCCAGGGACACAAGGTCGCCTTTGGACTGGGGCTGCTGGACGCGCAAGGACGTGCGCTGGACCCGCAGCACGGCCTCGGAAGGCTGGAACGCTGCGATGGCGGTGGTTGGTTCAAGGGTCATGACAGTCCTGCTTCGAGTCGTCGGGAGGGTGGCGGCTTTGCCGGGTGTGTAGAGGTGCCGGGGTTTCACGGACGGGGGAGGTCTTCTGCGGGCGCGCCCGTCCAGCGGCTGATTTCGATGTCCCCGGAGGTGTCGCGTTGCACCGTAGGCGCAATGACGAGCTCTTGAACCACAGTGCGCTGCGGCAGCGTGGCCACGAGGTGGATGGCGCGGGCCACGTCCTCCGGCTGGACCATGGCGTCGCGCTCTTCAGTTTTGGGTGGACGGGCCCGGTTGTCGAGAATCGGAGTGGCTGTCTCGCCCGGAAGAATGGTGATGGCGCGCAGCCCTTCATTGCGGAAGGTGTTGTGCAGGTACGTCATGAAGTTGCGGACCGCTGCCTTGGCAGCGCCATAGGCGGCACCCCCCAGCAGGTTGGGATTGACTGCAGCCAAGGACGAAACTGTGATGATGGTGCCGGTGTTCCGGGCGAGCATGCCCGGGAGTACTGCCTGAGTGAGGAGGTAGACGGCGTTGAGGTTGACGTCCAGGACCTCGTTCCATTCTTCCTGGCTGATCCAGCGGACATTGAGGACCTTGCTGGCGCTGCCGGCGTTGTTGACCAGGATGTCTACCGGACCAGCGTTTTCGCTGACCCAGGCCACCAGGGTGTCAACGTCGTCCTTGGATGCGATGTCCGCAGCGCGGGCGTGGACGTTGCCGCCGTCGGCCTTGATTCCTGCGGCGACTTCTTCCAGGACCGACAGCCTGCGCCCCACAAGCACCACGTGCGCTCCTTCGGCTGCAAGCAGTTCCGCGGTGGAGCGGCCCATGCCCGTACCTGCGCCAGTGATAACGGCGACCTTGCCTTCAAGAAGTCCCATGATTTACGTTCCTCGGGTCTGGTTGGTTGTGAGATTCGAATCACATATGCGAAAAGTTTCTCATTTAGTCTACGTGAGCGTCAAGTGCCTCGGGCGTGAAGTGCTTCAGGCCGCTTCCTGCGCCGCGACCGGTCGCGAATGATGTGGCAGGTCGATGGCGCCGAAAAGGCTCTGCACTCGCGATTCCAAGAGGCTCAGCCGGCGCTGGGACTCGTGCTGGCTTTCGACAGCCTCTTCTTGGCCCACCCAGCGGAATCTCATGCGCTGGCCGGGCCGGGCTTGTCCCAACATGGGAAGCGAGGCCTTGGTGGCGAAGGCGACAATGGGATAGCCGGCGGTGAGGGTTCGGTAACGGCCCAAGATGATGAGTTCGTCTCCGTGCGGAATTTCGAAGGCGCCGATGGGCACACCGTGGGACACGATCTCACCGAGCCCTTCCGGATGCACTACCGGCCCATCAAGACGCAGCCCTACGTGGTTGGATTTCGCCGTCACCGTGTACTCCCGGGCGGCGAGCAACTCCCTGATTCCGTGTGCCGCATCAGTGTGGGGGCCTTCAACGATGTCGATGCTCCACACCGGGTGATCGAACGAAGGAACAGGTACTGGGAGGCGGAACAACGGCTGTGTCAGGTAAGGGTGCTCGAAGCCGGCGTAGGCCGTAACGAGGTCCAGGTGCTGCCCAACAGAGATCTGCTGGGGAAAGCCCATCCGTGCTTCGGGTGCGGCGCTGCCCATGAAGTGTTCGGTGACCAGCGTGCCGCTGATAGCGAGATAGTTGCGCATGCCGCCGTGGGCGTTGGCGATAACCACCCTTCCCTTGGCAGGGACGCACACAGGTTCCCACATCTGTACTTTGCTCCCGTTGACGGTGACATCGGCCGGCGCTCCGGTGACCGAGATCAAGAGGGGCCTGGCCGTGGTGAAGGAAAACCGGCCACCCATGATTTCGATGCCGGTGGCATTCCGGGGATTGCCCACCAGGATGTTGGCCACGGACGCGGAGTGCTGGTCTGCCGCCCCGCCACAGGGAACACCCAATGCCTCGGACTGTTCCCTGCCCAAATCCTGGAAGGTTGCCAGCCAGGCCGCTTCACGGATTTTGATGGTGACGCTTCGCTCGGACGCCGGCATCAGTGAACCTCCTTGGTGGTGTACGAATCGGTACGCAGGAACCGTCCTTCGAGCCGTTTCCATTCACTTTCCGGGACCACCTTGAACTGCACGGTGTCGCCGGGCTTAAAGGAGGTGGGCGGGTCTTCCCGAATGTCGCAGATGGTCAGGGGAGTACGTCCGATGACCTTCCAGCCAGTGGGCCCCGGGAACGGCTGGATGATGGCGTTGGTGCCGGCCACCATTACGGATCCCGGGTCCACGTTGGTGCGGGGTTCCTTGCATCGGCTGACTTGTCCCGGGAACTCCACCCGCCCCATCATGGGGGCCATGGCCGAGGCCAGGAGGTTTATGGTCAGCTCGGAAGCTTCAAGATGCCGCAGGACGGCTTCCTTACTGATGCCTAGTTCTTCCGCCACGTCCCTGAGATCCGGGGCAAAGGCTTCGTTGATCACGATGGGGATGACGAAATGCTTTCCCGTTTGTGATGGGCCGGTGCCCTCGAAGCTCCTGCTTGCCGCGGCCAACCGGATGGTTTGTGCCAGCTGGCCGTGGCTGACGGCGAGGCAGTCAAATTCCACGAGGACGGAATCAATGCCGGCCACGACGTCGAGCAGGCCATGGGGACGGACCTCCAGCAGGATTTCGCGCAGCTTCCGGCTTCCCGTCTGGCGTTCCTCAACTGTCCCGGAGGCGATGCTGACCATCAATGCGGAGTCCCCGAACGGAACTGCTTTGATGTCTGGGATGGCCGATGCCGGAATCAGCTGTCCGGGAGCTGGGTACGTGCTCATGTGTCCTTGGGTGCTCGGTAGTAGGTGCGCGGCTGAATCAGACCGTTGCCAGGCGGGCTTTTTCGGCCAGGACTTCCTGCAGACCGGTGGCTTTGACGCCGGCCTTCTCCAGCGCGGCGCGGAGGGCGGTGCCGTTTTCCAGGACCTGCGGGTGGTCACCGTGCAGGAGGACGACGTCGGCGTCGTGGCCCAGCGGGACCACCTTGCCGGTGACGGCGCGAACCGTTCCTTCGGTGACAACCTGGACCACACGACGCCCGATCTCCTCAGGATCGTGGAGGAGAGCGCCCTCGGTATTGCGGGAAACAGGCATGCCGTCTTCGCCGTAGCCGCGGTCGGCCAAGAAGACGTAGCCCACTTCGAGCCCGCGCTTGCGGGATTCGTCGGCGAGTAGGCCGTTTTGGCAGATCACAATGTACGACGGGTCGTAAGCCTTGATGGCGTCCGTGATAGCGCGGGCGTGCTTCGCATCGGTCTGGGCGATGCTGCCCATCCGGCCGTGCGGGGCGACGTGGCTGATCTTGCCGCCGTGGATGCGGGCAAAGGCGTCCAGAGCGCCGATCTGGTAGAGGACATCCGTGCGGATTTCCTCTTCACTGGCCTCGATGAGGCGGCGTCCGAATCCCACCAGGTCCGGGTAGCCGGGGTGCGCGCCAAGTTCGATTCCGCGCTCGACGCAGGCCTTGACGGTGGTGTCCATAACGCGCGGGTCTCCGGCGTGGAAGCCGCAGGCGATGTTGGAGGCGGTGACCAGGCCCAGCAGGGCGTCGTCGTCTCCGATGGTGTAGTTGCCATAGCTTTCGCCGAGGTCTGCGACGACAGCGACTGAGTTGATGCCCAAGGTGACTCCCAATGGTTTCGTTGTGGTGCTTTATGGTCCAACGACGGCGGCCGGTCGGCAATGGCGGCAGGCCGCCGTCGTGCGTGTCTCGTTAGTGGGTGGCCAGCGGCTGTCCCTTGGTCTCCTTGAGGAAGAAGATGGAGACCAAAGTGATGACGGCCGTTCCGATCGCGGCGTAGGCCGGGACCATGCTGTTGCCGGTGCTCTTGATCAGCTCGGTCATCACCAGTGGAGCGCTGCCGCCAAAGATGATGGTGCTGATGCTGAAGCCAATGCTGTAGGCGCTGTAGCGGACAGTGGTGGGGAACATTTCGGTCAGGACGGTGTGTACCACGGCGGCGTGGCCGGAGAAAGCGATGGCCATGATGACGGTGGCCACGCAGGCCAGTGCCATGTTTCCGGTGGTGATCATGGCGAACATCGGGTAGGAAACCACGGCCATGAGCACTGCCGAAAGCATCAGGACGGGCTTGCGGCCGATGCGGTCGGACAAACGGGCCATGAGGGGGATGGCGATGATGATGGCAACCAGGCTGACGGCCGTGACCATGAGGGCCTGCAGCATGCTGAAGTTGTTGCCGCTGCCTAGCTGTGTTTTCAAATACGTGGGCATGTAGGCGAAGAGCAGGTAGTAGCCGGGACCGTTCACTGCGGGCAGGAAGATGGTCAGGGCGATGGCCTTGAGGTGGCGCTTGGAGGTGAACACGGCCCGCAAGGGGTTGTGCTCCACAACGTTGCGTTCACGCAGTGCCGCGAAGTGCGGGGTGTCTTCCATCTTGGAACGGATATAGAAGCCAACGTAACCAAGCGGGAGGGCGAACAGGAACGGGATGCGCCAAGCCCAGGCCTCCATGGTGGCATCGCCCAGCGTGGTGATGAGCATGGCCGAGAAGCCGCTGCCGAAGAGGAGCGCGCAGAAGGAGCCCACCGCGATGAAGCTCATGGAGAAGTTGCGGTGCTTGTCGTGGGCGTACTCGCCGACGAAAGCCATGGCGCCTGCCACTTCACCGCCCGCCGAGAAACCCTGGAGGATGCGGAAGAGGATCAGCAGAGCCGGGGCAGCCCAGCCGATCACTGAGGACGACGGGATGAGGCCGATGCAAGCCGTGGCGCCGGAGATGAGGAGCAGGAGCACTGCAAGCAGGTTCTTGCGTCCCAGCTTGTCGCCGAGGTAACCGGCGATGACGCTGCCAAAGGGGCGGGCCAGGAAGCTCACCAGGAAGCCGACGTTGGTCAGCAGCAGCGAACCGAGGTCCTTGGAACCCATGATGTTGATGGCCAGATACGTGGTGAGCAGACCGTAGATTCCGTAGTCATACCATTCCACGAAGGAGCCCATGGTGCCGGCCAGGGTTGCCTTGCGCACCACCTTGCCGTCAGCGGTGACGACCTTGATTTGAGCGGTGTTCAGTGTCACTGATTCCGTCGATGTGTTAGTCATTGCGGGTTCTCTCAGTCTAAGCGGGGTCCCGTTGGGGGAGTAGGGGAGGACTAGCTGTATTCGCGGGTGATCTCGGCTGTCATTTCTGCCTCGTGGACTGCAACTGCTCTGACGAGTTCGAGGATTTCGGCAGCGCGGGCCTGGGGGATGACGACGACTCCGTCATCGTCGGCGGCGACGATGTCACCGGGGGAGCAAACAATGCCGCCGATGGCGACGGGTTCGCCGATCACGCCGGGGCCGTTCTTGAAGGGTCCTGCGGGGGTGGTGCCACGGGCGAAGACGGGGAACTTGATCTCGGTAATGGTTGCGCGGTCACGGATGTAGCCGTCGATGACGGCGCCCGTTGCGCCTGCGGCCTCAAACCGTTGGGAGAGCTGTTCGCCGACCAATGCGCGGTGTTCGTGGCCGAAGCCGTTGATCACGAGGATGTCGCCGGGCTCAATGTAGTTAAGGGACTCGATGACGGCGGCGTTGTCGCCCGCCGCGCCCAACACCGTCAGGGCGGAGCCCACGCACTTGGCGCCGGCCCAGACCGGGTTGATGTTTCCATCCACCAGACCGAGGCGTTCCATGGCATCGCCGATGTTGGCTACCGGGAATTCCTCAAATGCGCGGACCAGTTCCCGCGGCGGCCGGGTCCACTGTGCCTTGCGGACTGTGAGCTCGAGGGTCGTTGCCATGTCTTCCACCTTTGGTTGGTCCGGGTTCCGGATGAGTTGGACGCCTTGAGACGTCAATCACATATGAGAAAAGTTTCGCGTTTTTTCATCACCGCGTCAAGGCCCTTCTGTTTCCAGTGTGTAAAACATCGGCGTGGCAGGGGTCACCTGTGGGTGAACTCACAAAAAACCGTTGACTTCCATCACCCAATTAGAGAAACTCTTCTCATTCGCGAAAGTTATCGCAGATCAAAATCCTTTCGGTTTCCCCGCCAGATGCGCTCGCATCCGCAATGGCCAGGCACTCGAAGGCGACCAGGAGGCTCATCCCTATGCAAGGACGTTCCACTTTTATGGCAGCGGCGGCGACCGTTACCGCCGCCGCGTTCCTTTTGACCGGTTGCACCACGGGCGGTCAGGCTTCCTCCGGCGGCACCGGCGGAGCAATGTCCACCGACACCATCAGGACGGCCCTCAACGCCGACCCCACCACCTTCAATGCAGCCAAGGCCAACGCGAAGGACGATTACGAGGTAGCGCGATTCCTGTTCGACACTGTGGTTCGCCGGGACGCCGACGGGAAGTTCATTGGCGGCTTGGCCACCGATTGGAAGTCCACCGCCTCTGAAGCCACGCTGACCATCCGCAAGGATGCCACCTGTGCGGACGGCACAGCCATTACCCCCAGTATCGTGGCCAGGTCACTGAGCTACTTCGCCGATCCAGCCACCAAAAACAACTTCGGCAAGCTCGTCTTCGGTCCCGGCCAGCCCACCATTACCGGTGATGACGCCGCTGGCACCGTGGATATCAAGCTTGCGCAGCCGTGGTCCGAACTCATCGGCGGATTGACCTTGGCGCAGACCGGCATCATCTGCCCGGCAGGACTCGCTGATCTGGAGGGCCTGGCCAAAGGCAGCGTCAAAGGAGCCTTCTCCGGCCCGTACACACTGACGAAGTCCAGTCACGGAGTCAGTTACGACATGACCTTGCGTGAGGACTACAAGGCCTGGCCCCAATGGTCCAAACCGTTGGAGGGAACTCCAGCCAAGACCGTTCGGTTCTTCCCCGGCGTCAATAAGACGACGGTGGCCAACCAGCTCCTGACAGGCGAGATGGACGTCTCTGACATCGCGCCCGCGGACGTCCAGCGCTTCGAAAGCAACAAGGGCTATGCCGTCACCACAGTCCCGTTTGCCGGCATCTTCCTGCTCTTCAACCAGCGCGAAGGCAGCCCCTTCACAGATCCCGCTCTGCGTAAGGCCGTGGCACAGCTGATGAACCAGCAGGCCTTCAACTCCGCTGCTTACGCAGGCAAGGGCATTACCTACAACTCGATCGTCGCCCCTACCGTTCCGTGTGCGCTCCCGGATAACTCAAGCCTGACCCCGGAGGACGCAGCAGCAGCCAAGGCAGTTCTCGCAGGCAAGACGTTCAAGATGGTTGGCACCACAAGCATCGGGCCGAACGGCGCAGGCAGCACCTACGTCCAGGAAGCCCTGCGCGCGGCAGGTGCCACCGTGGAACTACAGCTCGTGGACAACGGAACCTGGGCCACCATGACCCAGACCAAGCCAGAAACCTGGGACCTTACCGTCCAAGGTGACGCCAACTTCGTCGGTACCGTGGCAGCATCGCTGACCCGCATCGCCGGCGTCCCCACCGAAAAGGGCGGCCGCAATATTGGCGGCGGGGAGAACGCGGACATACTCGCGGACATCGCCACGGCCCAGTCCGCCACCGACGAATCGGCCCGTTGCGACGCATACACCAAAGCGCAGAAGAGCATCCTGAGCGACAACGACATCGTTCCGTTCGTCGGCGAGCCGCAGATCGTCGCGCAGCGCTCCGGGTTCTCCATCCAGGCGCCGTCGGGGATTGTCGACTACGCCACCATGCGCATCACCAAGTAAGCAGAGGTTTCACGATGACTGAACCAACCATGCTCTCCAAGGAAGTACAGATCCTTGAGAGCACAGCCCCGGGGGCCACCAAGCGCCCCCGGGGCGGTGCCCTGAGTCTTTCCCCGTGGGCCGACTACGCTTTTCGCCGCGCCGGCGGTGTCCTCCTCTCCGTCGTCCTGCTCGTCGTCGTGACCTTCTTCATGGTTCCGCTCATCCCGGGCGACCCTGCCGTTGCAGTGGCCGGAGCGGACGCCACGACGGAACAAATCGAGGCCATCCGCAACAGCCTGGGCCTGAATGATCCCCTCTATGTGCAGTTCATCAGCTACGTGGGCGGTCTCTTCACCGGAGATCTGGGGGAGTCCTTTGCCTACAGCACCTCGGTATCGCAGATCATCGCCACCAAGCTTCCCTTCACCGCGGAACTCGCCGTCCTCGGCATCATCCTGGTGCTCCTTGTCTCTGTTCCTGCGGGCATGCTCGTGGGCATCCTGACCCGTGGAGGCCGTAAGAAGTGGCTCGACGTGTCCTTCGGCATGCTGACCGGATTCTTCCAGGCAGTTCCGCAGTATGTGGTTTCCACCATGCTGGTGGTGGTCTTTGCGATCATTCTCAAAGTCCTCCCGGCAGCTGGTGCGGCTTCCTTGAGTGCCCTCATCCTTCCCGTAATCGGGCTGTCGATTGCTCCCATCTGCTCCATCGCCCGCGTAGTACGCCGCGAGACGTCAACTGTGTTGGAGCAGGACTACTTGAGGACTGCCCGCGGGTGGCGGTTGCCATCGGTGCGCCTCTACGCCCGGCACGCCTTGCCCAATCTGCTGACGACGGCCCTCACCCTGGCCGGGCTCATCTTGGCCGGCATGCTCGGTGGCGCAATCATCGTGGAGAACGTCTTCAACTGGCCGGGGCTGGGCCGCGAAATCGTCACAGCAATCGTGAACAAGGACTACCCCGTCATTCAGGGGATCATCCTGGTCCTTGGGTTCCTGGCCATCGTGCTGAACCTCTTGGTCGACGTCATCCTCGGCCTCATCGACCCCCGTACGCTCGGAGGAAAGTCCAATGGCTGAGATAGCCCGTCCACGCCGTAGGTTCCGCTGGACCACCGGCCTCATTGTCGGCATCGTGATGATGTCCATCATGGTCCTCACCGCCATCCTCGCGCCGATGTTCCTCACAGAAGCTGCGGAAAAACTCACCCCGCAGGCCTCGCAAGGACCAAGTCCCGAGCACTGGCTCGGAACCGACGATTTCGGCCGCGACGTCCTGGCCAGGTCCTTGGTCGCCACCCGCCTGACACTCCTCATGACGGCGGCGACCACGGCAATTGCCGTCGTCGCAGGCATTGCAATCGGCACCGCCGTATGGCTGGCACCGCGTCGAATCCGCGCCGCCGTGCTCCGTGTCATCGAAGCTGCCGTTGCCTACCCGAGTCTCATCTTCTCGTTGCTGATCGCCGCCATCCTCGGCCAGGGCACTTGGTCTGCGGTGCTGGCCATCTCCATCGCCAGCATTCCGGCCTTCGCCCGGCTCACTGCCAACATGGCGGCCTCGATCTCGCAGCGAAACTACGTGTCCACAGCCCGATTGCTTGGCGTCTCCGGACCCCACATCATCACTCGGCACCTGCTACCGAATATGGCAGAGCCGCTCTTGGTACTGACCGCCACGGTCTTCGCCACCACGTTGATCGACCTCTCCAGCCTGTCCTTCATCGGACTCGGCGTGCAGAACCCTGAGTATGACTTCGGCCGCCTCTTGAACGAGGGGCTCGTCAACATCTATTCCCAGCCGCTTCAGGCCGTGATGCCTTCGATCATGATCACCATCACGGGTCTTAGCGCCATGCTGATCGGTGACGGCCTCGCAGCTGCCACCGATCCCCGCGGTGGGCGAAAGTTCGGCAGCCTCCGCAAGGCATCCGAAGTGCCCGCTTCGTTGCGCGCTGATGCCGAAGCGCTGGTGGAGGTGGACAATCTGACCGTCACCACGCCGTCGGGACTTCCGTTGGTCAAGGGCGTGTCCCTGAGCATCCACGCCGGGGAAGTGGTGGGTCTGGTGGGAGAGTCCGGTTCCGGGAAGTCGCTCACCGCCATGTCCATCGCCGGGCTGCTGCCGGAGGAACTCGGCGTCAGTGCCAAGACAATGCGCCTCGGCGAGCTCAACCTGCTGAAAAAGAACAACCCACGCGAGCTCGCCACGTCGATTGGCCTTGTGTATCAAGACCCGGGAACCAGCTTCAATCCGGCCCTGCGCATTGGATCGCAGCTAACCGAAGTGAGCCGGGTACATCTCGGCCAGTCGAGGGGCACAGCGTTCGGACGGATGATCAAGGCTCTGGCGGACATTCGGATCACCCAACCGGAGAAGCGCATGAAGCAACACCCCCACGAACTCTCCGGCGGGATGCTGCAACGAGCCATGATCGCGTCGACCCTGGTCACGGACCCTCGCCTGATCATCGCCGATGAGCCCACCACAGCCCTCGACGTGACAGTCCAAGCCGATGTGCTCCGGCAATTCCGGACCATCAATCGCGAAATGGGCACGGCAATGCTGTTCATTTCCCACGACATCGGTGTGGTGCAGGCGCTGTGCGACAAGGTCATCGTGATGAACGGCGGCAAGATCCTCGAGCGGCTCACAGGCGAAGAACTCGCAGCCGGCAAGGTCAAGCACCCGTACACCAAAGCACTTCTTGCCGCGACACCATCCATCGCTGAACGTAAGGCCGAGCTCGTCACCGTTTCAGCCAAGGACTTCGCCCTGGATGAAGTTTTCGACGACGACCCCGCTACGGGCGGCCACGTCACCACCAGCCGGACTGTCGAGGAGACCGCCAAATGAGCGCTGTTACAACTCAGAATCAGCCGGTTCTGGAACTGAAGGACGTCAAGGTCACGTTCGGTTCCGGACGTTCCGCCGCCACTGTCCTCAAAGGCGTGAACGCCAGTATCCAATCAGGCAAGACGCTGGGCATCGTGGGGGAATCGGGCTCGGGAAAGTCCACTATGGCCAAAGCGATTGTGGGCCTGGTGAAGCCGAGTGATGGAGTGATCTCTTTCTCCGGGCGCGACGTGACCAAAATGTCCGGAGTCGAGCGACGCCGCATGAGGCGGGCCGTGCAGATGGTTCCCCAAGATCCGTATTCCTCGCTCAACCCCCGGCGGACCATTGGGCAAACCCTCGCGGAGGCAATCGATCCCCTCCGGGCCAACCCCAAGGAACACAGCGAGAAGATCTCCTACTGGCTCTCAACCATCCGCCTGGATCCCGAAGTGGCCGAACGCTATCCACACGAGTTTTCCGGCGGTCAGCGCCAACGCATCGCTATTGCCCGTGCTTTGGCTGTGCAGCCGAAACTGATCATCGCGGACGAGATCACCTCCGCTTTGGATCTCTCGGTACAAGCTGAGATCTTGAACCTCATTGGCAGGCTCCGTAAGGAACTGGACCTCACCATGGCCTTCATCTCGCACGACCTGGACGTTGTGCACCACGTCAGCGACGAAATACTGGTCCTGTTCCACGGCGAAGTGGTGGAGCAAGGCGATGTTGATTCGGTGTACGGGAACCCCCAGCATCCCTACACGCGTCGGCTGATTGATTCAGTTCCGGGTGGGCCGGGATTCGATATTGGCGAACGCAGGGTTGCAGTCGGTGGACTGAGGGTCTGAAGCGCCACGGTGCCCCCACCTTTTAGGTGGGGGCACCGGTTGTTGCCGCGCTTGGCCGGAGTTAGCCTGCCACGAAGTTGAGGATCAGCCGGATGGACAGGGCAAGTACTGCGAGGAGGCCCAACACGCCCAGCAGGTTCTGCCACCACTTGTTGCGTAGCGCTCCCATCAGTTCGCGGCGGTTCGCCATGACCACGATCAGTGTGGCCAGCAGGGGTGCGACCAGGATTGTCAGTGCTTGGGCAATGACGATGACCTGCACCGGTGAGGTCTGGAAGATGACGGTGATGGTGAGGCCGAACGCGAGGATGATGGCGCTGATCAGTTTCTGTGTGCCGGAAGTGATGCCTTTGGTGCCGCGCCGGTTGAGTGCGTCGGAGAGCATGGTGCCCCCGGCGGTGCAGTTGGCGGTCATGGCGGAGAAGGCGGCGCCGGTGAACCCGATGGCGAAGATCGCGGTGCCGATTGGGCCGGCAAGGGGTTCGAAGATGCTGCCGAGTTGGCCCATGGTTGCGGCTGCCTGGCCAGTGGCGCCGAGTACGGATGCAGCGACGACGATCACGAGGGAGGTCATGATGCCGGGGGCAACGATTCCCGGAATCGTATCCACCATGGTGATGTCGCGGTAGTCTGCCTCGCTGCGTGCGCGCTCCTTGGTGCCGTAGGAGGTGTAGAAGGCGGCGTTCACGGAGAAGTTGGTGCCGACAAGGGCGATGACCAGCAACCAGGCATCGCCGGGAACGCGGGGAATTAAGCCGGATGCTGCCGCGGCCCAGTCAGGGTTCGCGATGAAGGCCGATGTGACGAAAGCAATCGCCATGACGCCGACCATCAAGACCAGAACCTTCTCTATGACCCGGTAGACGTTGCGGAAGAGGAGGATGGTTGCCACCATGGCGGTGCCGATGATGGTCCACATCACCGGTGATCCGCCAAGGAGCATTGACGCGCCGAGGCCGAGGCCGACGGCATTGCCGACCGAGAAGCACAGGGTGACCAGGAAGACACCGATACCGGCGATCACCCCGACCTTCTTGCCGAGGTGGTCTTTGATTGACTGGATCAATGACACCGGAGACTTGATACCCAGGCGCACGCTCATGTCGGTCAGGAAAATCATCAGGATGGTGGACACGACGATCACCCAGATCAGGGTGTATTGGTATCCGCTGCCAGCCTGGACGGCGGTGGCAAGGTTGCCGGGTCCGAATTGCCAGGCGCCGGCGACGAAGGCTGGGCCGATCAGGGCAAGTTGGCCCCAGAAGGATCGGCGGGTCTTTCGGGTCTCGGCACTGGTCCGGACACTGCTGGGGGGTAGATGCCCGAATTCGGCGCCCGGGGTACGCGAGGTGCTAGGCGTCTTCGTATGCTCAATCACGGCGCGCCCTCCTTCCACGGGACTATTCTCCCGCTCAGTCTTCTTTGACTTCATTAATCCCGACCTCAATGTCGGGTGGGCGGCCCACCGAAGTGGCCGATTGCCCACGTATCAACACGGGCGGTAGTCGAACCAGGGTGCGTGCATTTCACCTTTCCCTGCACGCACCCTGCGGTCCTCAGACGTTGGCTGTGACCTTGCTGATGTTTGCAGCGGCGAAGGCTTCCGCGATTTCTGCATCGGCGCCTTCAGGCAGGGGCAGCAGCGGGGTGCGTACGGTGGCGTGATCCAGGATGCCCCGGTTTACCAAACCCCACTTCAAGGCGACGGTGCCCTCCATGTGGGACCCACGGTGGTAGACGTTCCTGGTCACCGGAAGGAGCCGCTCGTGGATGGCGTGGGCGCGCGGGTAGTCCTGTGCCTTGCCTGCCTCGATCAGTTCGACGAGCAGCTCGGGAGCGATGTTGCCGTAGCCGACGAGCAGACCGTCGACGTCGAACATCGTCGGCAGCAGGTATTCGTCATGGCAGGAGAGCACCTGCAACTCGGGGTACGCGGCGCGCAATGCCGGGATTTCGGTGTACCAGCGGCGCATGTTGCGGACGCCGTTCTTCGTGGCGAAGACGCCTTCCTGGCCCGCGATGTCCAATTGGGTGTCCAGATCGTAGGTGGCCTTGGTGTTGTCCGGGTATTGGAAGAGGATCAGCGGCAGGCCGGACTCTTCGTAGATTTCCTTGTAGCGCGATTGCGGCGCACCGTTCTGGTATCCGAAACGCAGCCACCCATGCGAGGGATAGACCAGGCCCGCTGACGCGCCGGCTTCCACCGCCTTCTTTGCTTCGAGGGCTGCGGTCTTATTGCCCTCCTTGGTAATACCGGCTACCACCGGCACGCGGCCGTCTGTGGATGCCACGAAGGCTCGGATGACGTCCAGCTGTTCCTCTTCGGTAAGGAACGTGCCTTCGCCGGCATGTCCCAGGACCACCAGGCTTTTCACGCCCTCAATCGATCCCAGCCACGAACCCAGACGCTGGATCGCAGCGAAGTCGACAGCGCCATCTTCGGTGAAAGGGGTTACAGGTGCGGGGCTGAGTCCGCGGAGATCGAGTGTCATTACAGCTACCTCTTGTCTTCATTGATGTTGGCAGTTCCGCATTTGTGGGAACGTTTGCGGGAACGTTTTCAAGTTTGCACGTGTCGCAGCTCACTGTCAAGGGAACGTTTGCAAGTCAGGAGGATTAGAGTGTCTGTAACACCTTTGCCGACTAGGAGAAACGCCATGGAACCGGACGCCCCCGGCAACGTTGTCACACTGAAGGACGTCGCAGCGGCCAGTGGTGTAAGCATCTCCACGGCCAGTCGCGCCCTCGATGAGCGGACCACCTCCCGGTCCGCGGCCGCGGCGAACGTCCGGAAGGTAGCTGAGGAGCTCGGGTACCGCAGGAACTCTTTCGCGTCCAGCCTCCGCCGCGGCGAGACCCGGACCTTGGGGGTTCTGGTCCCTCGCCTGAGCGACACCGTCATGGCCCTGATGTTCGAAGAACTCGAAAAAGCTGCCGCCTCCCGTGGCTACTTCGCCATGGTTGCCACCAGCGGTGATGACCCTGACGAGGAACGCCGCGCAGCGGAAACCCTGCTGGGCCGCAATGTGGACGGATTGATACTGGCAACGGCCCGGCTCGATGACAAACTTCCCCTCCTTCTGCGTGAACGCCGGGTAGCACATGCCCTGGTACTGCGTACCGACGGCATCAGCCCATCAGCGCTCGGAGACGACGAAGTGGGCGGTTACCTGGCCGTGCGCCACCTCATCGACCTTGGCCACCGTGACATAGCAGTGGTCACCGGCCCTGACTTCACATCTTCCGGTAAGGCCCGTCTCACGGGGGCCCGCAGGGCCATGGAAGAAGCCGGCATCAACGCACCCGCCAACTGGCTGATTGCAGCGGGTTACGGCATCGAAAACGGCTATGCCGCCGGTGATGAACTCCTCGGCGCCAGCCACCGGCCTACAGCGATCTTCGCGGCCAACGACAACATTGCCATGGGTGTCATGGCTGCAGCCCATCGCAACGGCATCGCCATCCCGGAGGATCTCGCCCTGGTCGGGTATAACGACACACCCCTTTCAGCGCGGCTGCCCACACCCCTAAGCTCGGTCCACGTTCCCCTGGACCAAATCGCCGCCACCGCCGTCGACCTCATCGTCAACCCCGGGAAGGAACCACTCATCCGGCGCTCCATGCCGACCCTCATTCCACGTCAATCCAGCGGTACACCCAGGCACTAGTTTGCAAGGGACATGGTGAGGGGCGCGCATTTTTCGAGCAAGGAACCCACCACTGCAGACTCCGCGCTGTCAACGTCATGGCGGATACCTTGAAGCGGATTAGTACCGGACTTTCAGCGGCGTATCAGGAGGCTGATTTGTTTCCTGATGTTCTGCACCAGCGCTTCGAGGTCCAATCCGGCGTTCCCACTTGCCGCCATGCTGACGAACATTATCGCCGAGACAATGCGCGCTGTGGTGGCGGGGTCACCCGTACCGGGCGGTCGTTCGCGGTCCAGTATGGCGGCGACGGCTTCCTCGGTTTGCCCCACGATAGATAGGGCCGCGTTGTGGTGCGGTTCAGTGGGGTCCCCGAAGACCATCTCGCGCAAGTAGTAGCGTCCGTTGTCGATCTGGGTTCGGTTGCACTCCACGATCGGTCTCACGATGGACATCACTGCGTCCAGGGGATCCTTGATGGTTTCTGCATGTGCTCGGCCGCGTTCGAGGGCTTCGGCATAGTTGGTGTTCTGGACCAGGAGGAGGAGTTCGCCTTTGGTTTTGGCATAGAGGAAAAGGGTTCCGGTGCCGATGTCTGCTTTGTCGGCGATTTGCTGGGTGGTGACGTCTTCGACCCCGTATTTGGCGAAGAGTTCGGCGGCTGCGGCGGTGATGCGGTCCAGCTTTTCCTGTTTGTTCCGCTCCCGCCGCCCTGGGGGCTTGGACGTGACAGGCATAGATTCCTCCGGAATTAAACTGACTGGACTCAATATTGTATATCGAACCTGTGGGGAGGTAGATGGTCCTTCTTGCCCCGACGGTCTCTGCCGGGGAGGCTGCGTTATAGAGCCTGAGGGGTTGGGTGGGCCAGCGTGGACAAGGGTACAGCGGACCTTCCAGTTGTCGCGGCGTTGTGGTCAGGGGCCGAGAAAGTCGACGACGGCGGGTGCGAACCTTGCGTGGTATTGGAAGATGCCACCGTGGCCGGAGTCAGGGTAGATGATCAATTCGGATCCTTTGATGCGTTGGTGCAGGTCCTCGGAGAGGGATGATGGAACCATGCGGTCGTTGTCGCCGTTGGCGATCAGGGTGGGTTGCGTCAGGGCGGAGAGGTTGGACGGGGCCGATCGGCCGTACTTCTGGATTGCCTTAAGTTGCGTCCGGAAGGCGCGGGTTCTGATTGGGTTGTCACGGTTCCCGGTCCGCTCGTGAAGGCGTTTGATGAACTCTTTCGCGGCGAGTTTGCCGGTGGTGTTGCGGTTGAAAAACAGGAACTCCTTGGGGTCTGACCTCGTGAGCGTTGCCCGGAAGATGTCCCAATAGGTGGTGCCGACCACTTTGTCGATGTCTTTGCCTCCTCGTGGTCCGGTTCCCGTCAGCACGAGCTTTCGGACGAGTTCGGGATGTTTGAGGGCCAGATCCTGTGCGATCATGCCGCCCAGCGAGAAGGAGAACACATCTACCTTTTCGAACCCCAGAGCGTTGATGAAGGTGTAGGCATCGTCGGCCATTGCGTCGATGCTGTTGGGCACTTTTCCCGTGGAAGCGCCTATTCCCGGCTGATCGAATGCGATCACGCGTCGGTTCTTGGCGATGGGGTCGACGATGCGGGGGTCCCAGTTATCCAGGGTGGCAGCGAGGTGCACGAAGAACACGACGGGGATGCCACCTCTCGGGCCAAGCTCTCGATATGAGTATCTGACACCTTCGGAGGTGACGGTTTTAGCAGGTGCCTTTGAGTACGAGGTGACTACTGCTTCTTCTGGGGTGTCGGTGGTGCCCATGATGGTGGTTCTCCTGGATTCTCTGGGTGAATGTGGCCGCCGCCCGGTCAGTTGGTGACAGTGAGTACGGCTTTGCCCCGGTATCCGCCTGCGGCCAGGGATTGCAAGGCTTCTGGAGCCTCGACGAAGGTGAAAACTTTCCCCACAATGGGACGCAGTATGCCGGCGTCCACCAGTGCGCTGATCTGGCGCAATTGGTCGCCGCTGGCGCGCATGAAGAGGAACTCATAACTAACGCCGAGTTTCCTGGCTTGCTTCCTAACCTTGCTGCTGAGCCCGGTGATTGCCAGGCGCAGTATGGGGTTGAGCCCGGCGGCGCGGGCGAAGGCCGGATCGGGCGGCCCTGCGATGCCAATCACCTTGCCACCAGGCTTGAGGATTCGCAGTGATTTGTGCAGGTTGTCCCCTCCGAGACTGTCCAGCACCAGGTCGTATCCACTCAGGAGCTGTTCGAAGTCCTGGGTGACGTAGTCGATAACGACGTCGGCGCCCAGGCCGCGTACGAATCCGGCATTGGAGCTGCTGGCGGTGGTTGCAACGGTTGCGCCGAGATGTTTGGCGAGCTGGATGGCGATGGAGCCGACCCCGCCGGCGCCGGCATGAATGAGAACTTTCTGTCCCTGGCGCACTTTGCCCTGCTCCACGAGGGCTTGCCATGCTGTAAGAGCCACGAGGGGCAGTGAGCCGGCCTCTTCCATGCTGGCCGATCTAGGCTTGAGCGCGAGGTCTTCTTCCGCAATGGCGATGCGTTCAGCGAATGTTCCCATGCGGTCCTGATGGGGACGTGAGTAGACCTCATCACCGGGCTTGAACCCCGTCACTTTTTCCCCGACGCTCAGCACGGTGCCGGCTACGTCGTTGCCGAGGACCAGCTGAAGCTTGTAGGGAAGGATCTGCTTGAACTCGCCCAAGCGGATCTTTTCGTCCAGCTGGTTCAGGCCGGCGGCGTGAACCTGTACCAGCACGTCCCGTTCACCGACGGTAGGCTCTGCCACCTCGGCTTCGCGCAGCGGTTCCTTGTACTTGGTGATAACGAATGCCCGCATGCGACGATGCTCCTTTTGAATAAAATTGACTTCACTCAATTATGAGTGCACTCAACTTAAAAATCAAGGGCAAAGACAACGTGCCGTGGTGATGGGTTTGAGCCATCACTACGGCGCGGTTGTAAATACTAGGATTTGCTGGACACGAGTTGGGGGTAGAGTGCCTCGATGGGGGCGCTGAGTCCGGCCTTGAGCTGCACGGACGTCGCGTCGGCGAGAACCTCGTAATCACCGGCTTCCACGGCATCCAGCACCTTGCTAACCAGCTCGGCCGGGTCCATCTTAGGGTCGGAGGTGTGCGCAGCCATCGCTGTGTCGACGTAGCCCACATGGACGCCCACCACGTGGACGCCGTCGGGGGCGAGCTCCAGGCGCAGTGAATTGGTGGCTGACCAGAGGGCGGCCTTCGTGGCACTGTAGATGCCGCCGACGGCGTACCAGCTCATGGCGGAGTGGATATCGATGATCGCGGAATGTTCCTTGGCGGACAGGATCGGAGCGAACGCCCTGGCGAGGAAGAGCGGGCCGAGGAAGTTCGTCTCTACGTTGGTGCGGATTTCCTCGTCGGTGTGGCTAAGGATGCCCAGGGTTGCCACGGAGGCTCCGGCGTTGTTAATCAGGACTGTGACGTCGCCTGCTGCCGCGACTGCGGCCTGGATTGACACCGGATCCGTGATGTCGAGGGTCAGTGGGACGATCCGTTCGTCCGCCCAAGTGCGGGGGGTGCGCGCGGAGGCGTATACCTTACTGGCGCCGCGTGCCAGGGCGGCGTGGACGAAGTGGGTTCCGATGCCGCCGTTTGCTCCGGTAACGAGGACGACTGCGCCATTGAGTGATTGCATTTCACGAACTTCCTTGTGTGGATTTCCGTCCACGCCGGTTGGCCTGGATGGTCTTTGGGTGGTGTGGGATCAGGCGTGGGCAAGGGTTGGGTAGTCGGTGTATCCGCTGGTGCCGCCGCCGTAGAGGGTGCTGGGATCTACCTCATTCAAGGGGGCATTCAAGCGCAGACGTTCAACGATGTCTGGATTGGCCAGTGCGAAACGGCCCAGCGGCGCGATGTCCGCCAAGCCGGCCGCGACGTCGTCGGCAATCTGCTCGCGGTTACGTCCATAGCGGACCACGAGCACCGCCGTCGGCCACATATCCCGGAGGCTGCGGAGCAGTTCGTCATCTCCAACATGGTGAAGGTGCAGGTACGCCAGGTTCAGGGATGCGAGCTCGCCGACCAGGTGCCGGTACTGGGTCCGCACGCTGTCCGTGTCACCTTCGTCGATTCCACCTAATGGCATGGCGGGGGAGAGGCGGATGCCCACCCTGTCTGGCCCGATTTCATCGGAGAGGGCCTGTGCCACGTCGATGACGAACCTTGACCTGTTTTCCACTGATCCGCCGTAGTGGTCCGTGCGGTGGTTTGAGTTGGGCGATAGGAATTGATGGAGGAGGTATCCGTTGGCCCCATGGATTTCCACTCCGTCGGCACCGGCTGCGATGGCCGAGGCCGCCGCGTGACGGAAGTCATCAATGGTGGCCTGGATGTCCTCTGCGCTCAGCGCCCTGGGTGTCGGCGTCTTCTGGGGGCCGGCCGGCGTGAAAATGTCCTGCCCGGCTGAAATGGCTGACGGCGCCACGGGCTGGCGGTGGTGCGGGGTGTTGTCCGGGTGGGACATCCGACCCGCATGCATGAGCTGGATAAACACGGCTCCGCCCTCGGCATGAACTGCTTCGGTGACGTTACGCCAGCCCATCACATGCTCGGGAGAGTAAATCCCCGGCGTGTTGGCGTAGCCTTGGCCGTCCGGTGAGGGCTGTGTTCCTTCGGTAATGATCAATCCCAAGGAAGCGCGCTGCCTGTAGTACTCGGCCACGAGGTCGCCCGGCGTGCCATCCGGGTTGGAACGGTTTCGGGTCATGGGTGCCAGTGCCAGCCGATGGGAGAGGTCCACGCGACCAAGAGTCAGGGGTTGCCACAGAGATGAAAGGGTCATGGGTTGGTCCTTTGGCGTTCGGTGTATCAGGGCATCACCGCACCCGGCCGATGGGTCGACTGGCTTTGGTGACTACGCTCATAACTGAGCGCGCTCAAGAAATATTCCCACGAAAGTTAAGTGGGCAAAGATCGAGCGATAACTGCCCGGCTGACTCCGAGCAAGATCGTTGTGCTCTGCGTTCGCCTGGAGAAGGGTCCGGCTTCGTGGAGTTGGCGACGATCGCGAGCGCTGCCTGAACTGCCGACGTCGCCTCGGCCCGGGCGCGGGTCGAGAAGTTCGTTTCGGCCAGCGGCGTCGTTAAGGCCAGCGATGTGGACCTCCACTGGCTCTATCCGGGCAGGGACGAGCTCTTCAGGCGATCCCGGACATGCTGATTCCCGGTACGGCCTCTGGTGCCAGTTCGGTGAGGACGCGGCGCAGGTACTGTTCCGAGCGTTCGGTGGTGCCGTTGTAGACCTCTATGAATGTGGAGCGGGCCTGTCGAAGGGGCCATTCCGGCGGGAGCAGTTCGTATGGCATGCCGGGGTCGTCCCATGGGAAGGCGCGCCATTCGTCCATGGTTTCGATGCGCATGCGGAATACCTCTTTGGAGTCCCCATCCTGTTTGCGAAGGGCGTTCAAGCGCTGTTCGTTTGTGTGGGCGAAGGCGGCATAGCGCGCCGGCAGTTCTTCGCTGTTGACGAGTGTGGGGCGGCGACCCTCCAGGTCGGCGTCCTCAACCCGGAAAGCCATGAAGTCGTCCACGTTGTACCCTTCAGCGGTCTCGGTTACTCGCGCTACCAGATCCCTGGGCGAAAACCATAACGCACCATAGATCGGGGCGAAACCCAGCCACCGCAGCCTTGCCCGGAACGCTTCCCTGATATCCCGGTCGGTTTCAGGCACTGTGAACGCCACGGCGGTCCAGCGGTGGTCCCAGCCAGCGGACGGGTCCCCAAATTCGGTGACCTGCTGGTTCCCAACCACCAGCCGTTCCCGGGCCGCGGAAGTAAACCGGTAACGCGATGCGCGGCCGCCACCATCATTTTCAAGGACCCCGCGCGCGGCGAGGCGGCTGAGTGCGGTCGTCACCGCCGACCGGGACAGGCCCACATCCTCGGCCAGCCTGACCACCACGCGGGCGGGAAGCCATAGGTCCGTTTTCCTCCAGAACTCGGCCAGCAGAGTGACGAGGACGTGTTGGCTGGCGTTTCCTCTTTGGGGACGCGGAAAATCCACCGCCGCTGGTCCTGGTTTCTCACCCGTAGTTCGCACACTCCAGTCTCACCCATTCGGCATAACTTTGCATGTTTATTGACGGACGTGATTTTTAACGCAACCATAGTTCAGGAGTGATGCACGCCACTAAAATGGCTGCCGACATCGACGTCGCCACCGGTCAGACATGCACTCCACCCCTTCCCAGAGCAACTATGAGGAGATCCGCAATGACCGCAGGTCCCATCAGCACTGCCGCCACTGTTGCGGCGCCCACGGGGCAGCATGCCCGTAAGGCCGCCGTCGCCAGCTTTGTTGGCAGCACGCTTGAGTACTACGACTTCTTTATCTACGGCGCAGCGTCCGCGCTTGTTTTCAACAAGATTTTCTTCCCAGGCATCGATCCAGCGTTGGGTCAGTTGCTGTCCATGGCGACCATCGGCATTGGCTACGTAGTGCGGCCACTGGCTGCCGGCGTCATCGGCCATTTTGGAGACCGCGTTGGCCGTAAACAAATGCTCGTTTTCACGCTGGTCAGCATGGGCATCGCAACCTTTCTGATTGGCTGCCTTCCACCGACGGCGGCAATTGGCGCCCTCGCGCCGGTTCTCCTGGTATTGCTGCGGGTGGTGCAGGGAATCTCAGCAGCCGGCGAATCAGTGGGCGCGGTGACGATCTCCCTCGAGCACGCACCGGCAAACAGGCGCGCCTTCTTCGCCAGCTGGGTCAACACCGGAGCAGCGGCAGGAATCACTCTCGCTTCGCTCGCGTTCCTTCTCGTCTCCTTGATGCCCGAAGAAGATCTGCTTGCCTGGGGCTGGCGCATCCCGTTCCTGGCAAGCATCATCGTGGCCGTGACCGGCTTCATTATTCGCCGCAAGCTGCCCGAGGCGGAGGTGTTCAAACACGAAGTGGAGAACTCGAAAGCCTTGGAGCTTCCCGCCAAGGTTGTCCTTCGTGACCACTGGCGGACTGTTCTGAAGGTCATGGCCTTCGGCGTGTGGGCAGTGGTCTCGTCGATCTTCTCTGCCTTCAGCCTCTCCTATGCAGCGAAAGAACAGCTGGTGCCATCCAGCGTCATGCTCGCTGTTACGATCGTCACCGCTGCGTTGAGCGTGGGCGTCCAGCCGCTCTTCGGCATCCTTGCCGATCGCATTGGCCGTAAACCCGTGTTCATCGCCGGCAATATTACCTGCGCAGCAGCTGTCTTTGCCTATTTCTGGGCCATCTCCAGTTCAAACATTGCGATGGTCTTCGTCAGCGGGGTCGTTCTCATGTCAGTTGGCTACGGGATGGTCAACCCGCTGGGGCCCGCCATGGTGGCGGAGATGTTTGAAACCCGTATCCGCTATTCCGGAGCCGCCATCTCATCCCAGTTGGGCCTCATCCTGACCGGGTTTGCCCCGGCTATCGCCGCAGCCATTGTCCGGCCCGGTCCCGATGGGTGGCTCCCCGTGGCAGTTTTCACCGCGGCGTGCTGTCTCGTCTCGGCGTTAGTGGCTCTGGTGTTTGTTCGCGAAACCTACCGGACGGCCACTGAGGACCTTGGCAAGAAGGCGGACTGAAACCATGAAGCACCAAGTCATTATCGAAAACGATGTCCAGACCCAACTAAGTGACGGCGTCATTCTCCGTTCCACCGTGTACCGCCCGGACACCCCGGGCCGGTTTCCGGTCCTGCTCACCCGAACGCCTTACGGCCGGGACCTCGCAGTGAACTCCGCATACTTCAATCCGGCCACTGTCGCAGCCCATGGTTTCGCAGTCATCCTGCAGGACGTACGGGGACGCCATGGTTCTGATGGCACCTTCGTGCCGGGAGAGCATGAAGCGGACGACGGCGCCCAAACAGTTGAGTGGGCCGCGGACCTGCCATATTCCTCCGGGCGCGTGGGGATGTGGGGACGCTCTTATTTCGCCGAAACGCAGTGGCGGGCCGCCCGCCGTCGACCTCGGGGCCTTGCGGCTCTGGCGCCGGGAATCTGTGCTGCTGGAAACGCGGACAACGGGGCACTCTTCCGTGGCGGCGCTTTTGAATTAGGGAGCCGGCTAGCGTGGGGACACGGATCGATCGCCCTCGAGGAGATACGCCGTGAATGTGCAGGGGACCCTGCCCGTCTGGCTCGCGAGCTCGAGATTTGGGCGGAGTTGGATGCCGGTTTCGCGGACGGCTCGGCATACGCAGCCCTCCCGATCAACGATGTGAAGTCCCGGGCCAACGGGTTCTTGCAGTCCGTGATCCTTCCCTCGGCAAGTGAGGAACCCGGAGGGGAACTCTCGCTTGCCTGGGACAGTCCAGCGGCCGGGCCTGTCCCGCTGCCAACGCTCCACATCGGCGGATGGTTCGATATCTTCCTGCCGAACACCTTGGAGCAGTACCGGCTGCAACTGGATGCGTCCCGTGAAGGACAGGCTCTGCGTCCCCAGCTCATTGTGGGTCCATGGAGTCACACCAACTTCACGGCCACCTACCCCGACGTGGCGTTCGGCGCCCTTGCCTCATCAATGGCCGTCAATGGACTGGGAGACCTGTCGTCGATTCATGCCCGTTGGTTCGACCACGTTCTCAACGACGCGCCGGACCCACACCTGCCCGGCGTCCTTGTCTACGTCATGGGCGAGAACCGATGGCGTGCATTCGATGAACTGCCTGAACCCGACACTCAGCTTGACCTGTTCCTGGGTCCTGAAGGTTCGCTTGGGGAGACGCCAGGAGCGACTGGAGCAGTGTCATACCACTATGACCCGCTCGATCCCGTTCCGACCACCGGGGGAGCGACCATGCACCTTGGGGCTGACCTGGCCGGGCCTGCGGATCAAGCCGCGGTGGAGAGCCGCGATGATGTGCTGACCTTTACGACGTCGCCACTGGAAGAACCAGTGACGGTTTTCGGGGAAGTATCAGCCACGTTGTTTGCGAGCTCAAGTGCCGTGGATACTGACTTCGTTGTCCGCCTATGCCGGGTCACCCCGGACGGCCTCTCCATTGGACTGTCCGACGGAATCGTCCGTGCATCGTGGCGGGACGCTTGCAGCGGCGACGGAGTCTTCCGTGCGGGGCCGGGCCGGAAGCCGCTGGTCCCGGGCCAGACTGAAGAGTTCGTTATCAACCTCTGGTCAACAGCCTGCACGTTCAACGCAGGAGACAGGATCAGGATTCAAGTCACGTCGAGTTGCCACCCTCGCTGGGACAGGAACCTGAACACCGGCCTCCGGGCCGCGGACTCGTCCGAAACGGTAACAGCCCACCAGCGCATCATATTCGGGGCGGAAACTCCGAGCAGGATTACGCTCGGCACAATGTCGAGGGGCTCCTAGGCGCACTCTCGCTCATGCGTATCGCCGTAGCTGAGCTAAGGCTTAGCCAACCGATGGACGGTCCTCCCAGATGCGGGGGGCCGTCCTGCGTCGAGGCCGTGGAAGTCTCTACCCGGACGAATTTCCGGGCGCGGCAGACTCTGGAGTGGTGATGCGCCTGACTGTGTCTATGACTGCCTGCCGCTGGGAGGCTACGGCTTCTGCGCTGCTGGGATCTGCGTAAATCGCTTTCAGCAGACCGGCCGGGGCCAGCTGCCACGCCTGCGCGACCGCATATATCACCACTAGCAGGTCGACGGCATTCAACGACCCCACGGGCGTCCCGGAAAGCATCGAGGTCTTGTCCAAGTAACTCTGCAGGGGTTCGGATGCCGCCTCGGGACGCTCCAGCTGAGCCCACAAGCTGATGCGAAGTGCAGAGGGGTCACGCTGGTGATAGTCGAAGAGGTCGCCGGCCCACCCGGGAAGGTCTTCGGGGCGAGGAGGGACCGCCGCTGCCATGGCGCCAAGAGAGGCGGCTAACGCCTCATCAAACAGTCCGCTCTTGCCGCCAAAGTATGCGTAAATCATGCGGACGTTAGTGCCGGAGCTTGCGGAGATTCGCTCAATTCGCCCTCCGGCGTGGCCATGCTTGGCAAATTCCTCCACGGCCGCTTCAAGGATCCGGGCTTTCGTTGCCCCCGCGTCGCGTTGTGCCATGGACTTTCCTTCCTGTTGCTTGCCTACTTACGATCTCATCTCTACTATAAAAGTAAATACTTACTTACTTACTTATTGCATGAGGTCTAGCTGAAATGAGGAAGACAATGAAGACAATGAAGAACACTGTTGCGCTGGTGACGGGTGGAAACAGGGGACTGGGCCGCAGTACCGCGCTGGCTCTAGCGTCCAAGGGCGCGAAAATCGTAGTGACTTACCGTAGCGGGTCAGAAGCCGCAGCTGCCGTCGTCGATGAGATTCGGTCCGCGGGAAGCGACGCCATAGCAGTACCGCTGGACATAACGGACATCGGGACGTTACCAGGCTTCTCCGATGGGTTGCAGGAAACTCTGCGGTCACGCTGGGACCGGGAATCGTTGGATGTACTCGTCAACAATGCCGGAGTCGGAATGTTCGGCACTCTTGAAGAGACCACAGAAGAAAGCTTTGACGCAGTTGTCGGGACCAATTTCAAAGGAACGTTCTTCCTGATCAAAACACTCGTGCCCCTCATGTCCGACGGAGGCCGGATCATCAACGTCTCAACGTCACTGACCCGCCATGCCAGCCCGGGAACGTCGGCCTACTCCGCCTCGAAAGCGGCGGTGGAAGCTCTGTCTAGGAGTCTCGCCCTGGAATTAGGGCCACGGAAGATCCGCATCAACGCGGTTGCCCCGGGCCCTAGCGCTACTGACTTCAACGGAGGAGCCATGCGGGACAACAACGAGCTTCGGAAGGTGCTCGCCTCCCAGACAGCACTCGGACGGGTGGGCCACCCGGAAGAAATCGGGGATGCCATCGCCTCACTCGTCAGCGATGACATGCGTTGGATTACTGCCGAACGCATCGAAGTCTCCGGCGGAGCCCTTCTGTAAAGCAGCGGTTCGCGGAAGGTGCTGGACTCCTAGTCTGTTTGAGCAGCCTCGAGCAGTTCCAGGAACCTCTTTACGCTGCCGAGGTCTACAACACCGCTACCCGCGGCTCGTTCTCCACCGGCCGGAGCAAGGGCGGAAAAAGTCCGCTGAATGGTCGCGGTGTCGCCAAGCTCTACGGCGGTTTGAGCAATAACGCACCACATGACCTCGAGCAAGAGGTCGTTGGGAGGAAGGGGCAAAGTCCGGAGGGCCTGGATGGCGTCCTGACGTCGGTTTGCCCGCAGCATGAGTAGTGGCCGGACCCATGGCTCATAGGGCCCGAAGTCGCCGTCACTTAGGTGCGATCCCTGGTGCATCTCTCGGGTGAATCTGGTCAAAGCCGCCAGGCCATGAGTGAAGCCGGGCATTGCATCTGGCAGTGGAGGGTCGGTGTCTTCGATGAAAGCCGACCTAAACCGGCCGGTAAATACTGCTGCGAGCGGTCTTTCGTGTCGTGCGGCGAGTTCGTCCACGGCGTCGGCTTCGGCGTTGGCCGCAGGGATGTCGTCCAGAGCGCAGAGGGCCTGCATGCGGATGAGGCGGCCATTGATTTCGAAGGTGGGTGAGTCGGCGCTTATGGCTAGAGCTGTCAGCTGGGCGCCGATGTCAGCGCGCTCCTTTGCCAAGCCTGTCCTGTGGAACTCCTGCATGAATCGGGCGCTGAGGGCGAAGCAATGAAGTTGTTCGTCGCCGAGGCGCGTGGCAATTGATTCTGCTTCTTGGGCTTCGGCCTGCCGGTGGGCTGTGCCGCGTGATTCCATGGCGATGGTGGCCAGCAGGCGGGCGCGTGTCCTGTCAGAGATTCGCGCGGCTGAAGCGAGTGCATGTTCAGCAGCTGCAACAACGACTTCTGCGGCCTCCCGGTTGTCGGAGCGCGTCCATATTCCCGGAATGTCATAACCGCCAATGATCCGGGCAGTAAGTTCGGCATCGTCGGCCGACTGTGCCGCGCGAATCGTGGCGATTCGCTGTGTCTGGGCAGTCTCCACGTCACCCGTGACCGCAAGGCTGCCCAGCACCGCGTTCGAAGCCTCGAGTTGAGCCCGGGTGCCACTCCGGGAATAGGCGGCTGCCGTCATGCCCAACCCCGTCGGTTCGGGCAACTCCAGGCTCGGGTCCCGCCGCAGGATCTGAATCTCCAGAGCTGAAAGCGCCGGGCCGGGATCGACCCCCAGATCACGTCTGAGGCGCTTCCTCGCAGTGCGCAGTACCGCCAAGGCGTCCCCTTGCCGCTGGCTGCGGTAGAGAGCCAAGGCCAACAACGCCCACCCTTCTTCACGCCACGGCGCGGCCGTTACCTGCCCTTCGAGCAGTGGCACGGCCTCGTGCGCCCGTCCAGCGGCGAGCCGTGCGTTTGCGCAGCGCTCAACGGCAGAGCACCGCAGGTCGCCCAATCTTGTTCTCACGGAATGCGACCACGGCCGCTCAGCGAACTCTTCGAAAGCCTCCCCTCGCCATTCAGCCAACGCGGCCGAAAGCAACGAATCGGCTTTCTCCGGCGGGGCCGTTACCGCTGATTCCACGGCAGCTTCGAAGCGCCATGCATCAACGGCGTCGGCACTCAACCTCAATGAGTAGCCATCGCCGACAGTTACCACGACTTTGGCCGGAGTCCGCGGCAGACGATTCGGTTCAATGATTTGGCGAAGCTCACCGACAAACGTTCGGACGGCTCCCACCGCACCAGCCGGGGGTGCGTCATCCCAGAGTTCCGCGATGAGGTCTTGGGTGGAGATTACCCCGCCCCGGAGAGAAAGAAGTATCCCAACGATCTCCCGGTGCCGTCGCTTGGACAACTGCCGCACTACACCGTCAACAGTTACCTGGATAGGACCGAGGACGCGGAATTGAGGGCAGCTCACGAATTCATCGTAATCAAAGTGCGCGCCGTGCCTCATGTCGGGCGGAAGCGGCGCCCCACTGATTCAGCACTGATTCGCCCACGGGAAAGTGGAGACACCAACAAGGAACGGAGACATCATGTCCCTGAAATTGCTCCCTGAAGCAAGCTACTACCGCGTCCCTGCAGCGCCGCACGTAGAACTCAACGTCGCCGTCGTCGGAAGCGGACCTGCTGTAGTGCTCCTGCACGGCTTCCCGCAGACACATCACATGTGGCGCCATGTTGCCGCGAAGCTGGCAGCAGACCACACGGTGATTGTTCCCGACCTGCGCGGTTACGGCGATAGTGACAAACCGAAAGAATCCAACGAGCACACCTACTCAAAGAGGACCATGGCAGCGGATGTGGTCGCCGTTGCCCGAGCACTCGGCCACGAACGATTTGCCTTGGCAGGCCACGATCGCGGCGCCTTGGTCGCAATCCGGGCGGGCCTTGATCACCCCGACAATGTGAGCCATCTGTTGACATTGGATGTCCTGCCGACGCTGGATATGTGGGACATTCTTCACGGGGCAGACGCAAAAGTCGCGTGGCATCTGTACCTGATGGCCCAGCCGGCCGGCGTCGCGGAGCCCATGATTGAAGCGACCGCCGATACATTCTTCGCGTCCTTCCTGGACGGATGGACCTCCAATCCCGAAGCCATTCCCGCCGACTACCGGCACCACTACCTGTCAGCATCAGCGAATGCCGTGCCTTCCATCGTTGCCGACTACCGGGCATCAGCCGGCATTGACGTCGAGCACGACCGCGCAGACAGGGAATCAGGCCATACTTTGGGCATGCCCGTCACCGTCATACAACAAGACTGGGGCGCAGTCCTCGGGTACGACGCCGCCGCGCTCTGGAGCAAGTGGGCGTCTGACCTTGAACACCGGACGCTAGATGCCGGGCATTTCATGGCAGAGGAGGATCCCGAGTCCGTCACAACGGCGCTACGTGAGCTCATGAAGCGCTAATCGCACCGGCAGCCGCGTTGATCGCATGTTCCACGTCAACGCGGCTGCGTCAGGGCGCCTTGCCTCAACTCCTGCACTCGATGGTGACGTTCGATCTATTGCTGTCCGGCATTCAGGCTGGGGCGTATCCCTGGCCGGCCAAGTATTTGAAAGCGCTCCACGCTGGCGCATTTAATTGGCATCCATGCTGGTGCTGCGCGGCGAACGACGGCCGACGCTTCGGTCCTGCCCGAAAAACGGCGGGGCCGTCACAAGACAGGCAGGCTAGTTCCTGCCGGGCCAGTTTTTGTTCTGGTGGAAGAAGAACCGCAAACTCAGCGGCGGTCCATTCCGTGCCATCCACGATGTTCTATGCCATGAACACGGCGCCTCCTTTACACGGCGCCTCCTTTAAGTGCATTTGTGTGGGGATGAGTGGATTTTGATCGGCAAGCCTTCTGCTCCTCGGCGCCCCAATGCCTCAGGACCTGGAGCTTGGCCGTCCCGGAATATGGCTCAGGATGGACTTTGTGAAGCCGCCATCAACACAAATGTCTTGCCCGGTGACGTAGCCGGCCAGCGGGCTTACAAGGAACTCAATGACATTCGCAATGTCCATGGGATCTCCAATTCGTCCCAAGGGGATAATGTTTTCCCTTGCCTTCTTGATGTGGGGATCCGCGTACATCTTTTCGGTCATTCGGGTGTGAGTCATGCCGGGGGAGACAACGTTGACGCGAATTCCTTCAGGCGCCCATTCCAGGGCGAGTGTTTGGGCAAGCATTGTCAACGCAGCTTTGCTGGGGCTGTAGGCGCCTGATCCGGCGTGGGGGATCTGACCTGACATTGACGAGGTGAAGCAGGCGGCACCCCGGCTCGGCCGCAGGTGCGGGTGGCTGGCTTTGGCAAGGAGCCACGCGCCGCGAAGATTGACGGAAAACATGTGGTCCCAGTCCTCGATGGACACATCGCAGATCGCTCCAGGATTGGCAATACCCGCATTGGCGATCAGTGCGTCCAGCCCCCCGAACTCAGCCACCGCGGCGTCGACCAATTTGCCGGGCACCTCCGGGTCGCCGAGGTCTCCCGCCAAGGAGATAGCGGTGCCGCCCATTGACTCGATTGAACGCACTACTTGCTCTTGGTTGCCGTTCGTGTCGTGCCCGGCCACTGCCATCCGGGGGTGTTCGCCCCGGGCGAGAGCCGCCTCTGGACTCCTTTTAAAGCGGTCACTTCGGGAATCTTCCGGCTCACTCTGGAACGCCCATTGCGTTGTGAAACGCGGAGTACGCGACCTATTTCACACTCTTCTTACAGATTTCGACTGAACTGCTGTGATCCCGGGCGTCCGCCTAGTTTCCCAGTTCCCAGCCTTGATCCTTGAGGTCTTGCATCGCCGTCTTGAATTCCTGCAAGGGATTCTCTTCGCGAATAATCTCAAGCCACAGCCCGCATGGTCGGCGATTAATGAACCACTTATCACAGCTGCTCGAAGAAGGCTCCGTCGGGGTGTAAGGGCGGAAGCCGACGTCGTCAGCGTCATGGCTTCCCGAAATCGCCAGTGCTCCTCCGCGGCCGGAGGACGCGTACCCCCGCCAGAAAATACCCCCTGCAGGGCCGCCGGCGTGGCTGCCCTGCAGGAGGTATGTGGGATTTGCGCTTTTGCGCCCGTCTCTCGGGCTACCTGTTGCGATAGGTGTGCAAGGCGCATTCCCCGCGCCGGCCGATCAATGATGCCGGCAGTTTTTTTTGGCCGTGAGGCTTACATGACGCCGGTTGGTACCAACAAGGCCCAGGCGAGTGCGGGTGCCACCAGGACTACTCCGCCCGCGTACATCATCAACTGCTTGTAGACACGCTGCCGGTCGTCCTCGCGGGCGTTGGCTACCACCAAGGCACCGTCTGTGGAGAAGGGGGATACATCCACAACGGTTGCGGCGATGGCGAGGGCAGCCACTGTTCCCGATGCACTCAGCGAGCTCGTTGCCAGGAGAGGACCGGCCAACGGGATGAAGGCCGTCAGCAGTGCGGTGGAGGAGGCGAAGGCTGAGCCGACGCCGATGACGTAGCAGAGCACAAGGGCGATGAGGAGCGGTGCTCCAAGTGCCAATGCCTGCTCAGCGAGGGTATCGATGACCCCCACGTGCTGGAGCAGGGAAACGTACGTGATCATGCCGGCCACAAGCAGCACGGTGGACCAGGAGACACCGCCGATGAAGGTCCGGTGTTCCTTGATGTTGACCAGCGCCAGCAAAAGTCCGGCAGAGAGGGCTACGAAACCGATGGGCATGTGGAATCCCAGGGCGCAAACCAGCATGGCAACGATCAGCGCAAGGGTGAGGATCTGCTGGCCATGCGGCCGGGTGGTGCGCGTCTCGAGGTCGGCGTGCTGGCCGCCAGCGCCGTCGCGAAGCTTACCCAGGAGAGCGAACAGCACCACTGTGAGCACCGACAGGATCAGATTGAGGGCAAAGCTCGCCGCGAAAAGTGCGCCCTGGGAGATCGGAAAGCCGTTCTTCACCGCGATGTCATGTACCAGGACTCCAGCCACGGAGAGCGGGGAGAAGCCTCCGGCGTGGGCGCCGTTGATGATGAAGGCGCCCATCAGGACGGGGTGGATCCGTGATTCGTAGGCCAGGCCTATAGCGGCAGGTGCCAGCAGTGCGACGGCGGCGGGTGAGAAGGTGCCCAATGCTGTGAGGGACGCTGCCAGAAGGAAGAAGACCCACGGCAGAAGCAGGGTCTTGCCCCGCACCAGCCGGACACAGTTCTGGACGATGATGTCGATGGTCCCGTTGCGCTGGGCCATGCTGAAGAAGTAGGTGACGCCGATGATCGTGATCACGATGTTGGCGGGGAAGTCGGCCAGGATTTCCTTATCGGTCATGCCGAGCATGAAGTAGCCGACGCCGAAGGAAGCCACGAGTCCCATAACACCGATGTTCAGTGGCCATTTGGTGGCGACGACGAACATCACCACGAGGATTACCAGCGGGATGATTTGGGTGGCGGTCATGGTCGGCTCCGATTCCGGGGTAGCCGCCGGGTTGAAGATGGCACCCCCGAACAGGATGGCGACCAGACCCAGAATGACAGAAGCGGCAACCGTTATCAGCAGGATACGGCGGCGGTTGTTGGTGCGCTGGGAACCCTGTTCCCGGATCTCGCTCTCGGCCTCGGGAGCTGGTTTGAAAATAGTCTTAGCCATGGTGTTTTCTCCTCATCGAGTGGCTGTTGCTAGTGAGGCTTCGACGACGTTGCCGAGAGTCTCCGGGAGGTGAATGATGCTTGAAGCGATGGTGCGCGCTGTTCGGTCGACCCCCACCAGTAGGGATCCTTCATGTCCTTCGCTCCAGGTTTCGATGACACCGGCAGGGGTCCTGAGCTTCAGGACTGCTTCGGATGTGTTGCCAGTGATGGTGTTCAGCACCGTGCCGGGCGTGCGGGCAGCCAGCGTCAGCGCGATGCTGCCGGTGATCGCCAGGGCGGGATGCGGTTTACCCATGGAGAGCATCATGACGTTGACGTCGGCCTCGGCGTCGGGCCCTTCGGGCGGGCCGACGATTGCAAGCTTGGGAACGGCCCGCGCGGCTTGAGCGGGAGTTGCAGCCATACCCATTCGGACTGCTGCCTGGCGGCGAATGACGTCCAGGGTGTCCAGTTGCAGTTCAACTCCGGCTTTCCACGTCTCGTAGCGGGCAGTGTCCAGTCCAAGTTCCTCAGCCCGCACCATGACAACTGGCGCGCCGGCGTCCACCATCGAAACAGTCCAGCGTGTTCCTCCGGCCACCATCGTGTCGGTTGCTGCGCCCGTGGGCAGCAACTGCCCGGTGGTCTTGCCTGCCGGATTCTGGAAGCCGAGCCCCACTTTATAGCCGGGAAAAACGACGCCGGGCATCTGCGCGTTCGGTGCGATCGGCAGGGCGCCTGCGGGAGTTGCAACCCGTTGAATGATGATCTGACCGGTGTTGGTGTTCCGCGTGACGATCCGGGTGGAATCGCCGTCAGGAACTACCCACCCTTTCTCGATGGCGTAGAGACCCACAACCGCAGAGCAGTTCCCGCAGTTGCTGCCCCAGTCAACCGCGGCTTCTTCGATGCCCACCTGGGCGAAAGTGAACTCGACATCCACGCCATGGTCCTCCGGGCGGCGAAGGATCATTGCCTTGCTGGTGGTTGAAGTAGCGCCGCCTACGCCATCGATCTGCCGGGAATCGGGACTTCCGAAGAGCCGGGGCAGGAGGTCGTCCAGATTGACGCTGGCCCTGTTCAGGTCTTCAGTTTCAAAGACCCAGCATTTGCTGGTGCCTCCGCGCATCCATTCAGCTTCGATCTTCATTGTGCTTCCTTGCCTCTCGTGGCATCGTGCAAATTTCTTGTGCCTGTTACGAGGATGATGCGGATCACATATGAAGACAATGTTCAAAATATGAGGGGGAGTTTAGGGATACTTCATTCATTGCCAAAAGCGGGTGGGAATATGGTTGCAGATTGCTGAACTGATGGTAGCGACGCCCCAGAGCGCTCTAAAGGTGGTGAGGATGCGTAGAATGAACCAAATATAGGGAAGGGTGTAGCAGTGCTTAACGATGAGAATCTGAATCTTTTTGATATTCGGCGGCTCGCCCTTCTGGTGGAGGTGGTTGAGCAAGGATCCATCACGGCCGCGGCCGACATCATGATGTACTCACCCTCCGCCGTCTCCCAGCAGCTCCGAAAGCTGGAGCAGGAGGTAGGGCAACCTCTCCTCAATCGCCGGTCCCGCGGTGTGGTTCCCACTGAGGCCGGTCAGGTCTTGGCAGGACACGCGCGAAAGATCGTCGGGCAGATGCGTGCGGCCCGGTCCGACCTGGGTCAGATCGCCGGTTTGAACCGCGGCTCGTTGACCGTGGGGACGTTCCCCACGCTGGCCGGTTCCTTTTTGCCGCTGGTGATCCGCGCGTTCAAGAAGCGCTACCCCGCTATTGCCTTGTCAGTGCGCAGCGCCCGCTTTGACGAACTCGTCTCGGACCTGGAATCCGGAGTGACCGGGCTGTGCTTGCTCTGGGACTACCCGTGGAACCGGTTCAACGACGAATCCATTCGCATCACTGAAGTCTTCCAGGAGAGCACGGTGATCCTCGTGGCCAAGGGGCACCCCTTGGCAGATCGTGATGAAGTCTCCATGAAAGACCTCCGAAAGGAGTCATGGATAGTCCGTGCGGAGGCCCACCCAGTGGTTGAGGTACTTCAACGATCCGCTCACGACGCCGGCTTCGAACCGAACATAGGTTTCCTGGCCAACGATTACCAAGAGGCCCAAGCCATGGTCAGCGTCGGGATGGGTGTGGCGATGGTCCCCAAGACAGCAGTGGCCCTGCAGCACCCGGATGTAAGGACCCTAAGCCTCGGCGCTGACGCACCCCGGCGACGGGTTCTTCTGGCCCAGCGCCAGGACAAGGTGTATGCGCCCGCAGAGGTAGCCTTCCATTCAACCCTTCTGGAGATTGCCCGCGAACATGGCGGAGACTACCTCTAGGACCGAGTGCTGCTGCAGGCAAACCTGATATTGGGGAACCACCCTGACCCCTCATACACCCCCGGTCTGCGCTCCATGCCCTTGATGACCTTTCGTTACATCGCGCATATGTTGCGCCAGTCACATCTATTTGCTTCCACTGAGCTTGAGCCTTGATCCTTGCATGACCTAGTTTTTTAGCGCTTGTCAGAGCGTGCCCAATGGAGGACACAATTTATGACTAACGTTCTTTGGTTTTCTGAGCTTGGCTTGTCCGACCTTGACCAGGTTGGCGGCAAAAATGCATCACTCGGCGAAATGGTCCGGAATCTCGCCTCTGCCGGTGTGAAAGTTCCTGGCGGATTCGCGACGACGGCGGACGCTTACCGGCGCTTTCTGGCGGAGTCCGGGTTGGATGCCCGGATCGAAGGCATCCTGGAAGGCCTGGACAGCAGCGATGTCACCGCTTTGGCCAAGGTGGGCCAGGAAATCCGTCACCTGATCCGCGACACACCGTTCCCGGCCGGATTCGAAGAAGACATCCGGACCGCTTATGAGCGCCTCACGCGGGAGCACGGCGGGGACGTGTCGTGGGCCGTGCGTTCCAGCGCCACGGCCGAGGACCTTCCGGACGCCTCATTCGCCGGTCAGCAGGAGACGTTCCTGAACATCCGCGGCATCGACAACATCTTGCTCGCCATCAAGGACGTCTTCGCTTCCTTGTATAACGACCGGGCCATTGCCTACCGGGTACATCACGGCTTCACCCATTCTGAAGTGGCGCTTTCGGCCGGTATTCAGCGCATGGTGCGTTCCGACGTCGGCGCTTCCGGGGTGATGTTCACCATGGACACCGAAACTGGCTTCACTGACGCTGTGTTCATCACGTCCTCGTATGGGCTGGGGGAGGCCGTGGTGCAGGGTGCTGTGAACCCTGATGAGTTCTATGTCTACAAGCCAGCACTGGCAGCAGGGCGGCCGGCCGTGCTCAAGCGCGGTCTGGGGGAGAAGGCCGTGCAGATGGTCTACACGGATTCGGTGGAAGTTGGCCGGACCGTTGACTTCGTTCCGGTGGCGCAGGAGTTGCGGAGCCGTTTCAGCCTGAACGATGCCGAAGTCCAGGAGCTCGCCCGGCACGCAGTAGCCATCGAGGCACATTATGGCCGTCCGATGGATATTGAGTGGGGCAAGGACGGTGTGGATGGTGAGCTGTACATTCTTCAGGCCCGCCCGGAAACCGTCGAGTCCCGTAAAGCTGCGGGTACCACGTCCCGGTACACCCTCGCGGAACGTTCCACGGTGCTGGTGGAAGGCCGGGCGATCGGTCAGCGGATCGGTGCCGGACAGGTCCGGGTGCTGTCCTCGATCGATCAGATGGCATCCTTCCAGGAGGGCGATGTCCTGGTGGCGAACATGACGGATCCGGACTGGGAACCGATCATGAAGAAGGCCGCCGCTATTGTCACTGACCGTGGCGGACGGACCTGCCACGCAGCCATCATTGCCCGGGAGTTGGGAATCCCCGCCGTTGTCGGTACCGGGTACGCGTCCCAGATCCTCAAAGACGGGGCCCCGGTCACGGTGTCCTGCGCGGAGGGCGAGGCCGGGCTGGTCTATGAGGGTTTGCTCGAGTACTCCTTGCACGAGACCAGTGTGGAGACCATGCCGGAAGCTCCGGTGAAGATCATGATGAACGTGGGAACCCCGGAACAGGCGTTCAGCTTCTCCAAGCTCCCCAACCATGGCGTGGGCCTGGCCCGCCTGGAGTTCATCATCAACCGGCAGATCGGCGTACACCCCAACGCCTTGTTGGCGGTGGCAGGTGAGATCGAGCGTCCGGCTGCCTTGGATGACTACACTGTCCGGCAGATCCAGGAAAAGACCGCCGCCTATGACGGTCCCCGCGATTATTATGTCCGCCGCCTGGCCGAAGGCATCGCCACCATTGCCGCGGCGTTCGCACCGGAACCGGTCATCATCCGGCTCTCGGACTTCAAGTCCAATGAGTACGCAAACCTCATCGGTGGTCCGGCTTTCGAACCGGAGGAGGAGAACCCGATGATCGGGTACCGTGGCGCGTCCCGGTACCTGTCATCCTCGTTCCGTCAGGCGTTCGAACTCGAATGCGAAGCCTTGAAGTACGTCCGCAACGAGATGGGCCTGAGCAACATCAAACTCATGGTCCCGTTCGTACGGACCTTGGACGAGGCCCGCGGCGTGACCGAACTCCTCGCCGCCAACGGGCTCCGCCGCGGAGAGGACGGGCTGGAGATAGTGATGATGTGCGAACTTCCGGCCAACGCACTTCTGGCCGATGAGTTCCTGGAGTATTTCGATGGGTTCTCCATCGGCTCCAACGACCTCACCCAGCTCACCCTGGGACTGGACCGCGACTCTGCCCTGGTTGCTGAAGGCTTCGATGAGCGGAATCCGGCTGTGACCAAGCTGCTGGAGATGGCGATCACGGCGTGCCGCGCCAAGGGCCGCTATGTGGGGATCTGCGGCCAGGGTCCCAGCGACCACCCGGACTTCGCTGAGTGGCTGCTCGGACAGGGCATCAGTTCGATTTCGCTGAATCCCGATGCCGTGACCGAGACCTGGCTGCGCCTGGCCCGCACCACACGTACCACCAGCACCACCGCCTAAATGGCAGACCACATTACCGTGGGGGCAGGCTCCGCGCCTGCCCCCACGGTGTTCTTCCTTTCCGACAGCACGGGGATCACGGCTGAAACGCTCGGCAATACGCTGCTGACGCAGTTCCCGGGCCAGCGGCTGGAACGGCGCACCATCCCGTTCATCACCACCGTCGAGCAAGCGCGCGAGGTAGTGGCACTGATCGATCGGGTCGCGGACAGCGGATCCCTGCCGGTCATCTTTTCCACTGCTGTAGGGCAGGACATCCGGGCGATCCTTTCCCGGAGCCGCGGGCAGTTCTTCGACTTGTTCGGAGCCCACATCGGACAACTCGAACAAACCCTTGGTGCGCAGGCCAACGGCAAACCCGGCCAGGCCCACGGCGTGGGCGACGCCGTCCGCTACCAATCCCGCATGGCCGCCGTCGAATACGCCATAGAGCACGACGACGGTCAGTCACTTCGGGCGCTCGAACGGGCCGAATTGATACTCATCGCCCCGTCGCGGTGCGGGAAAACGCCCACCACCATGTACCTGGCCCTGCAGCACGGCATCCTCGCCGCCAACTTCCCCCTGGTAGAGGAAGACTTTGACACCATGACCCTCCCGAAACCCTTGCTGCCCTTCGCGAACAAATGTTTCGGGCTGACCTCCCAGCCCGTCCGCCTCAGCCAAATCCGGCAGGAACGCCGGCCGGGAAGCAACTACGCCTCGCTGAACCAGTGCACCTTTGAGCTGCGCAACGCCGAGGACATGTACCGGGCCAACAACATCCCTTACGTCAACTCCGCGTCCATGTCCGTGGAAGAAATATCGGCCACCGTGCTCCAACGCATGCGGCTGCACCACTGAGCGGCGACGCCGAACCCGGTTCCTGTGTCGGCCGCGGTGATCGGCACGCGATCTGGCCCGTGACCGGTCCGGTGGGTGATGCCGGACCGGTTTCCATGTTCTAGTTCAGGGCCGGAGTGTCCTTGGGGATGACGCCGGAACCATACAGATCGGCGGCGAGATCCTGGAGCGCACGCAAGGCGACCCGCTGGGTAAAAGGACCATAGGAAACCCGCGCGACGCCCAGTTCCTGGAGCTCGGCTGCGGGAAGCGCTCCGGGGGCGCCGATCACAGACAACTTGCCGTGTCCCAGGCCTGCGACGAGCGGCTCGATGACGTCGCGTGTCAGGGCGCCAGGCACGAATACCAGTGCTGCGCCTGCATCCAGGAAGGCGCGACCACGGGCAATGGCGTCTTCAATGCTGTCCTTGATTGGTCGGTCACCGCCTTTCGCGATGGCGTCGGTGCGTGCGTTCAGCTGGAACGCGATGCCTTCGCCGTTGGCGGCGTCGACGATCGCCTTCACTCGGGCGACGGCTTCGTCGAAGGGACGCAGGCGGTCTTCGACGTTGGCGCCCACGACGCCGATGCCAATTGCGCGACGGATTGTTTCGGCTGGGTCTTCATAGCCGTCGTCGAGGTCTGCTGTGACCGGAAGGTCCACCGCGTTGACGATCCTCTTCACGCCATCCAGCGCGACATCAAGGGGCATGGTCCCATCGGCGTAGCCATACGCGGCCGCAATCGAGTGCCCGGCGGTGGCAATGGCTTTCGTCTCGGGAAGGGCTGCAACGGTCGAGGCGCTGATGGCGTCCCACACGTTGACCACACTCAGGATTTCCGGTGCCTCATGCAGAGCCTTCAACTTCTCAGCCCGGGCATGGGTATTTGATTCGGTCATGGTCGTCCTCCGTCGTCATGGTTGGGATCACTCGCAAAAGTCAGCCTAAAGGCAAATCGGCGTCGCTGCCCGGAACGGAACCTGGCGGGTGCGCTTCACTCGACAAGCTTGCCAGCGACGGAGTCCTCCGCATGGGCCTCGGCCAAGGCCCGGAAGGAGTCTGGAGCCGGGGCCAAGGGCTCGAAGGTGACGCCTCCGCCGGGGGACCAGACAAAGTTGCCCTGCAGTGACGGATCCAGCGCTGGGAAGTCTGCCCGGTTATGCGCTCCCCGTGTTTCGCGGCGTTCCAGCGCGCACTCCAGGGTAGCTCGTGCGGCGAGGAGGGAGCCCAGTAGGTCGTAGGCGTGGGCCAGGTCGTCGAACCCCGCGATGTCCGGGTGCGCCGTAACGAAGCGGGCGCGTTCCTCCACATCGGCCAGCTTCCTGAGTCCCTCCTGCAGCCCCTGCTCGGTGCGGACCACACCGGCGTGTTCGGTCATGAGATTGCGCAGTTCACGCTGCAGACGGCGCGCTGACTCTGTACCTTCCCCGTTCAGCAGGCCGCGCATTTCGTTGCGGGCCAGCCCCACAGCTGTTGGATCCCGACGGACGTCGGTGCGGGAACGTACATATTCGGCCACATGCTCACCGGTAATTCGCCCATAGACGAGTAGTTCAATCAGCGAGTTTCCCCCGAGGCGGTTGGCTCCATGCAGGCCCGAGGATGCCTCTCCGATGGCGTACAGTCCTTTTACTCCTGTCCCGTGGTCCTCCGGTGCAACCCATACCCCGCCCATGGAGTAGTGGGCGGTTGGCGCGATCTCGATCTTGGTAGTGGTGATGTCCAGCATTTGAAGGTCGATCAGGGTGCGGTAGACCCGGGGCAGTTTTTCCATGATGGTCTCCCGCGGCAGGTGGGAGACGTCCAGGTAAACCCCGCCTTTTTCAGTCCCACGGCCTTCGGCGACCTCGGTGAATCCGGCAAGTGCAACCCGGTCACGGGTGGAGAGCTCCATTCGCTCGGCGTCGTAACGTTCCATGAAGCGCTCACCGAGTGCGTTCGTGAGGATTCCACCTTCTCCGCGGGCCGCCTCGGAGACCAATGTCCCAGCGGCGTCGTCCGGCTCAAGCAGGCCCGAGGGGTGGAATTGGACCAGTTCGGCGTCGCGTATCCGGGCACCCGCCAGCGCCGCCAGCCTGAAGGAGTCGCCGGTGTTCTCGTCGCGTCGTGAGGAGGTGTGGCGCCAGATGCGCGTGTGGCCGCCTGCGGCGAGGACGACGGCATCGGCGTGGATCTCTATTGGCGTGCCATCAATGATGTCGAATCCATAGGCCCCAAAAATGGTCCCGTCGGCGACCAATAGCCGGGTGATGTACACGGTGTCGATGATGGGAACCCTCAACTCTGCCGCCCGGCGCATGAGTGTGCGCTGGATCTCCAGTCCGGTGTAATCCCCGGCATAGGCAGTGCGGCGGTATTTGTGCGCGCCGAAGAAGCGCTGGGAGATGCGGCCATCCTCTTCGCGTGCAAAAGGCATCCCCCATTGCTCGAGGTCCTCAATACCGCGGGCAGCGTGCCGAGCGACAGTTTCGACGATGGTCGGGTCGGCCAGGAAGTACGACTCACGCAAAGTGTCGGCGGCGTGCTGCTCCCAGCTGTCTTCCGGGTCCATGGTGCCCAAAGCGGCGTTGATGCCGCCGGCCGCCAGGCTCGTGTGCGCATCGTGCTTTCTCCGCTTACCCACGGCCAGCACCTCAACCCCTCTCTGGGCGAGTTCAATCGAGGCGCGCAGGCCGGCGCCGCCGGTGCCGATGACAAGCACTGAGGTGGACATGAGACGTTCTGGAGAAGATGAAAAGTTCATACCCACCACGGTAGGAGGGCAGGCCCGATGTCTCCAATGAATTATCCTGCTTGGCCTGATGCGTTTATGCTATGATCATGAAGCTGGAACAGTTGCGCTCCTTCGAGATGGTTGCCCGCGTCGGGCATTTCACGCGCGGCCGAGGAGCTGTACCTCGCACAACCCTCTCTAAGCCGACAGATCGCCACACTTGAGGCCCATCTTGGTACGGCGCTCTTTCACCGTCGGCCCGCAGGGGTGACACTGACAAACGCGGGCGAGCTACTCCTGCCCATTGCCCGCCGCATGCTCGGCGATGCGAAAGCAGCCGAGGACCAGATCCAGGAACTGGCAGGATTGCGCCGCGGCCGCGTTCGCCTCGGCGCCCCACCAACGTTGTGCGTCTCGCTGGTGGCCGATGTGCTGGCCGCCTTCCGCAGCGCTCATCCGGGAGTGGAATTGCACATCACAGAAGGCGGTTCGCGTTTTCTGGTGGAGGCCCTCAACGAAAGCGCGTTGGATTTGGCCCTGGTGGTCACGCGGGGAACAGATCCCTCCGTTTCGGGCACCGAGTTGGTCCCACTGTTATCCGAAGAACTGGTGGTCATTTCAGCTGCCACATCAGGGTCGCCGGAAGAATTCACTCTCGAGGAACTCTCCCGCGAGCCGCAGGTGGCGTTCAACCGCAGTTATGAGCTGCGTAGGGCAACCGATGCTGCGTTCTCCGCGGCCGGGTTTGAGCCCGTGATCGCCGTCGAGGGTGGGGAAATGGACGCCGTACTTCGGTTCGTGGAACGCGGGCTGGGCGTGGCGGTGGTGCCCGCGATGGTGGTCATCGACCGCCCCGGGCTCCGTAGCGCACGTTTGGTGCGTCCCTCACTGACGCGCACCGTCAACCTTGCCCGACGCAACGACGTCGGACCTTCGGCGGCTGCCGCCGCGATGCAGCAGTTCGTCTTCTACGCTGTGGACCGTCTCGCGGCACCGGGTTCTGAGTTGTCGCGCCTTGTTACGGCAGCGCCACGTGACTGACCCTTTGACCCCAATCGTCGTGGAGGTGCGCCTGCCTGCCGGTTTCAGGTGAAGGACGTGTCAGTTCGGAAAGCAAGATAACGCCGTTGAGTGCGCGACGGCGAGAGCCTCGCGGACAGGGAGGGCGCGGTGGGCATTGGAAAGTATTTCCACGCCCCACGGACCATGGAAACCGATGTCCAGCAGAGTAGTAATAAACCCCGTGACGTCCTGATCGCCTTGGCCGCAAAGCCGACGGTGGTCCCTGGTGTCTTCGAATAGTGTGCCGCGGACTTCGGCGTCGGCATCGTTCAACTCGACTCCGAAAATCTGGTCCACCGTGAGCTTCTGTGCGAGTTCTTCGTGCGTTGTCCCGTGCCGGAACACGTGCCAGTAGTCCACCACCAGCCCACACTCGGGCATGTCCACGGAGCGCATGAGATCTGCTGCGTGGGGGATCGAATCCACCATGGAAAAGGCCATGGGTTCCAACGCAATGCGGGTCCCACGGTTGGCGGCTTCCTTGGTGATTTGCTGCAATGGCGCCACGAACCGGGTGTAGTCCTCGAGGCCTTCACCCATGGCGGTTCCCACCTTGATAAAGCTGGCATCCAGGGCTTCGGCGGCGTCGAGCAGGAGGTCGAACTGAGGCCTCCATTCATGGGAGCGGGAATCGTCCCACCAGCTGCTCAGCAGTTCCACTTCCACGTGGCCGAGGCCGGCTTGGTCTGAGATTCTCCGTAGTTCCGGGAAGCCTGTGGTGTCCCTGATGGTCAAAAGATCGTCGTGGGCAAGGCCAAGCCCTGCCCATCCTGTTGTGGCAATGGCGTCAACGCGCTCCTCGATGGGAACCGGGCTGTTCTCGGGCTTGCTGAGCGGGGCAACATTGCCTGCGCTGGTCCAGCAGGAGGCAATCAATTGTGGTGTGTTGGGCGAGGTCATAACTCAATTGGAACGCTCCATTGACATTTGGTCAAGCCTTGATTTAGCGTTGGAGCGTTCCACAAAGCGAGGTGGATCACATCCGTTCACATCGACGTTGTTCCGTTCTCCCACCATGCCTTCGCAAGGCGCAGCAGTGCGGGTAACGGTGAAAATACGCGAATCAAAGGAGATTTCACGTGGCGAAGTTCAATTTGCGGAAGGGCGCACTGGCGCTGGCCGTTGTACCGCTCCTGGCGTTGGGGGCATGTTCTGCAGGCGGGGGCAAGACTGAGGCAGCCGGGGCGGACAGCGGATCCGCAGGCCAAGCAGTAGACACAGCGCGCATCAAGGTAGCTATGATCACCCACGCTGCGGCAGGAGACACTTTCTGGGACATCGTCCGCAAAGGCGCCGAAACCGCGGCTAAGAAGGACAACGTGGAACTTCTCTACAGCGGGGACGCAGAGGGCGGCCGCCAGGCGCAGCTTGTGCAGCAGGCCATTGACCAGAAAGTGGATGGCATTGTGGTCACTTTGGCCAAGCCGGATGCGCTGAAGGACGTCGTCAAGAAGGCTGTCGACGCCGGCATTCCAGTGGTCAGCATGAACGCCGGAGAGGACCAATCCAAGGCCTTGGGTGCTTTCACCCACTTCGGACAGAGCGACAAACTCGCTGGTGTGACGGTCGGAAAGCGACTGGCCGAGGAAGGCATCAAGCACCCGATCTGTGTCATCCAGGAGCAGGGCCACGTAGGCCTCGAGAACCGCTGCGCCGGTATCAAGGAAAACGTTCCGGGCACCGAAATCCTCAACGTCAACGGCGCCGACATGACCTCGGTTTCGTCCACCGTGTCTGCCAAGCTCCAATCAACACCCGACGCCGACGCCATCGTCGGCCTCGGAGCTCCCTTCACGCTCACCATTGTGAAGTCTGTCAAGGAAACCGGAAGCAAGATCAAGGTTGCTTCCTTCGACCTCAACGCCGAACTGGCTAAGGCAATCGAAGACGAAAGCGTTGAATTCACGGTGGACCAGCAGCCGTACCTACAGGGTTACGGCAGCGTTGACGCCATCTGGCTGAGCAAGGTTGGTGGCTTCAAAGTGGGCGGCGGCCAGCAGGTTTACACCGGCCCTGCCGTGGTGGACAAGAGCAACGCCGGGGACGTCACCGCATTCGCCCAGGCCGGTATCCGCTAACCACGAAGAAACCGTCGGGATGCCGGGCCCCAACTGCCCGGCATCCCACGCCAAAGGAGTAAGTAAATCATGGCCAATGCTGTCCTAACCGCCCCTTCGGATGAGCGCGTCAGCACCCGGAACACCTTTCAGAAATTGTTGGTCCGCCCGGAAATCGGTGCCCTCGTTGGGGCCGTCGTCCTGTTCATCTTCTTTTCCGCAATCGCACCCGTCTTCCTCCAGCCCAGTTCACTGGCAACCGTTCTCTACGGAAGTTCCACGATCGGCATCATGGCCGTGGGCGTTGCCCTGCTCATGATCGGCGGCGAGTTCGATCTCTCCACCGGCGTCGCCGTCATCACCTCTGCACTGTCCGCCTCCATGTTCAGCTGGTACTTCAGCATGAATATCTGGGTGGGAGTCCTGTTTGCCCTGGTTGTCTCGCTGGGCATCGGGTTCATCAATGGCTGGATCCTGGTCAAGACCAAGCTGCCCAGCTTCATCGTTACTCTGGCAACCTTCCTCATGCTCGCGGGCCTGAACCTCGGCCTGACCCGCCTGATCGGCGGCGCCGTTGCTACGCCGTCCATCTCGGACATCGACGGGTTCGACGCCGCACGGGCAATCTTCGCGTCCAGCGTCAAGATCGGCGGAGTCGACGTCAACGTCACGGTGTTTATCTGGATTGCCCTGGTGATAGTGGCTTCCTGGGTCCTGCTCCGCACCCGGGTGGGCAACTGGATCTTCGCGGTGGGCGGCGACGCCAACGCTGCCCGCGCTGTGGGTGTTCCGGTGACCAAGACCAAAATCGGCCTGTTCATGGCTGTCGGTTTCTGCGGCTGGATCCTGGGAATGCACAACCTCTTCGCTTTCAACACAGTGCAATCCGGCGAAGGCGTAGGCAACGAGTTCCTCTACATCATCGCCGCAGTCATCGGCGGCTGCCTCCTGACCGGCGGCTACGGCTCAGCAGTGGGTGGCGCCATCGGTGCGTTCATCTTCGGCATGGCCAACAAGGGCATTGTTTACGCGCAGTGGAACCCGGACTGGTTCAAGTTCTTCCTTGGCCTGATGCTTCTGCTGGCCACCATCGTGAACCTCATCGTCAAGCGTCGAGCCGAAAGCAAGTAGCCATCATGAACTCACAGCAAATTGACCAGCAGACCCTGCTGAAGGATGAAAAGGACCCGCTGACGCACACACCGGTGCACCTGCTTTCGCTGGAGAACGTGGGCAAGCACTACGGCAATGTCATCGCTCTCCGGGACGTGACCATGGCCGTGGACAACGGCCGCGTCACCTGCGTCCTGGGTGACAACGGTGCCGGCAAGTCCACCCTGATCAAGATCATTGCCGGCCTGCACCAGCACGACGAAGGCTCTTTCAGGATCATGGGCGAGGACCGCAAGCTCGGCTCGCCGCGCGAAGCGCTCGACGCCGGTATTGCAGCTGTGTACCAGGACCTCGCCGTCGTTTCACTCATGCCGATTTGGCGGAACTTCTTCCTCGGCTCCGAATTGACCACCGGCGCGGGTCCTTTCCGACGCCTGGATGTCCAGAAGATGAAGGACATCACGCTCAAGGAACTTGCCGAGATGGGCATTGACCTCCGCGATGTGGAACAGCCAATCGGCCAGCTTTCCGGTGGTGAACGCCAATGCGTCGCCATCGCCCGGGCGGTGTACTTCGGCGCGAAGGTGCTGATCCTGGACGAGCCCACTGCAGCTCTGGGCGTCAAGCAGTCCGGTGTGGTGCTCCGCTACATTCTGCAGGCGCGCGACCGCGGACTCGGCGTCATCTTCATTACCCACAATCCGCATCACGCCTTCCCCGTGGGCGATCGGTTCCTGCTGCTTAAACGTGGCAAGTCCATCGGTTACTACGAGAAGAAGGACATCACGTTGGAAGAACTGACGGCCCAGATGGCCGGCGGAGCCGAACTGGCCGAATTGGCCCACGAGCTGGAGCAACTCGGGGGTCACGCCGAGGCACTCAACGAAGTCAAAGCCGAAGTAGCCGGAGTGGCCGACGCCGCACCGGAAAGCAACACCAAGCGCCACTGAGCGCAGACGTAACAGCGAACGTTTACAACCCCTGGATGGAGCAACCATGGAAATGCTAATAGCCGGAAACTGGCGCAAGGCAGCTGACGGCAGGTCGGAGGAGGTCCGCTCACCGTTTGACGGCAGGACGATCGACACCGTCCCGGTCGCCACGGTCAAAGACGCCCAAGATGCCCTTGACCGGGCAGAGATCGGCGCCCACCTGCAAAGGACCACTCCTGCGCACGTTCGGGTCGACATCCTGCTCCGCGCCGCGGCATTGGCCGATGAACGGGCTGAGGACATCGCCCAGACTATTAGCGCTGAAACCGGAAAACCCATCACGGAAGCCAGGGGAGAGGCGTCACGTTCAGGCAACATCATCCGCTTGGCCGCCTACGAGGGAAGCCAGCTCTACGGTTCCACGCTCCCCTTGGACGCCAACGCAGGAACGGGGCTGGACAAAGTTGGCTTCACCCTGCGGCAACCGGTGGGGATCGTCGTCGCGATTACCCCCTTCAACTACCCCGCCTTGCTGGTGTTGCACAAAATTGCACCCGCGCTGGCAGCCGGAAACGCCGTCGTCCTTAAGCCTGCCCGGGCGACGCCGCTGACGGCGCTGAAGCTGGCACAGTGCTTCGTCGACGCCGGCCTGCCCCCGGAGGCGCTGTCCGTCATCACCGGGCCTGGCAGCACCCTGGGCGATGTTCTTGTCACGGATCCCCGAGTGCGCAAGGTGTCCTTCACGGGCTCCACCGCCACCGGAACCCGCATCAGCAACATCGCCGGCGTGAAGAAGCTCTCGCTCGAACTCGGTGCTTCCTGCCCGGTGATTATCCTGCCCGATGCCGACCTCGAGTTGGCGTCCAGCGCTGTGGCGGCAGGCGGTTTCATCAATTCCGGGCAGGTCTGTATTTCCGTGCAGCGGGTCATCGTGGATCGCCGTGTTGAAGCAGATTTCCTGGACGCGCTGGTTCCCAAAGTGGAAGCCATCTCCGTGGGCAACCCCAAGGAAGACGACACCCGGATCGGTTCGTTGATCTCCGAGGAAGAAGCGGCACGGGTTCACGCCTCCATCAACGAGGCCCGCCACTCCGGAGCCCGGGTCCTGACAGGAGGCGAGCGCGACGGCGCCGTGGTGACTCCCGCCGTCGTGGCCGGAGTCGACCCACGGTCAAAGCTGAGCCGGAACGAACTGTTCGGCCCCGCCGTGGCCGTTTCCTCAGCCCAGGACATGGAATCGGCCATCGCCATGGCCAATGACAACGAGTACGGCCTCGGCGCCGGCATCTTCACAAGGGATGTCGCCACCACGGTGCAGGCCATGCGGCAGATCGACGCCGGCAACATCCACGTCAACTGGACCCCGCTGTGGCGCGCGGACCTCATGCCCTACGGCGGCCTGAAAGGCAGCGGCATCGGCAAGGAAGGCGTCCGCTCGGCCGTCGAGGAGATGACCGAAGAGAAGACGATCATCCTGCACGGACGCTCCTGGTAAACCAACCCCGAATCGGAAATAAGGCAATGACCACACCATCTCAAACCATCAGGCTCACCACCGCCCAGGCGGTCGTCAAGTATCTCTCCGTGCAGTATTCTCTGGCCGACGGTGTCCGCCGTCGCTTGGTTCCCGCCGCGCTGGGGATTTTCGGCCATGGCAACGTGGCCGGGCTGGGCCAGGCACTGGACCAACTCGCCGATGACATGCCGTTCATCCAAGGCCGCCATGAGCAGTACTTGGCCCACATCTCCACTGCGTACGCCAAGGCAAGCCGCCGCCAGGCCGTACTCGCCGTTACGGCCTCCATTGGCCCGGGCGCATTGAATCTGGTCACCGCCGCAGGCTTGGCAACCGTCAACAGGATCCCACTGCTGCTCCTGCCGGGCGATACTTATGCCACGCGCCATCAGGGTCCGGTGCTCCAGCAGTTGGAGCACCCCACGGAAGCCGATGCCACGGTCAACGATGCCTTCCGTCCGGTCTCGCGCTTCTTTGATCGGATCAACCGTCCGGAACAGCTCCTGACTGCACTCCCGCAGGCCATGCGCGTGCTGACCAGCCCCACCGACACGGGAGCAGTGGTCATCTCGCTGCCCCAGGACGTCCAGTCCCACGCCTATGATTTCCCGGCGGAATTCTTCGAACCCCGCGACTGGAAGATCCGCCGGCCGTTGCCGGACCTGGAAGAGATCGACGACGTCGCCCGCCTCATCCGCAACGCCGAGCGTCCGGTGATCATCGCCGGCGGCGGCATCCACTACTCCGACGCCCACGCTGCCCTGGAAGCACTGGCCGGACAAATTGGCGTTCCAGTGGTGGAAACCTTCGGTGGCAAGGGGGCCGTGACCAAAAACGAATGGTGGCAGGTGGGTGGTGTCGGGCTTGAAGGCAACTTCGCCTCCAACACCCTGGTGAAGCAGGCGGACCTCGTGCTCAGCGTCGGTACACGGTTGACGGACTTCGCCACCGGATCGCAGTCGATCTTCCAGGATCCGAACGTCCGGTTCGCTGCGTTGAACATCGTGGACGCCGATACCCGTAAACAAGGCGCCACAGGCATCCTGGCCGATGCCCGCCTGGGCCTGGAAGCGCTTGCCGAGGCCTTGGAAGGCCACTCCACCAGCGAAGCCTGGCAGGAGACAGTCCACGCCGAAAAGGCCTCATGGGAACCCATCCGTGCCAAGTGGCTCGACGCCGACACCGCCTACCGTCCGGAAGATCACCCGGACGCTCCGGTCACGGGAGCGGTGCTGACCCAGCCGCAGCTCATTGGCCTCATGCAGGAACACGCCCGCTCCGGCGACACGATCATCGCGGCAGCCGGAGGCCCGCCCGGTGACTTGCAGAAGGTCTGGGACGCCACGGGAAACCGTAACTGCCACCTGGAATTCGGATTCTCCTGCATGGGTTACGAGATCGCGGCAGGCATGGGCGTGCGCCTGGCCGAAGGCAATAACGAGAACCGTGTGGTCACCTTCATCGGCGACGGCACGTTCCTCATGGCGCCCACCGAGATCCTCACCGCGGCCCAGGAAGGACTCAACGTCACCATCGTTGTCTCCGAAAACCATGGTTACCAAGTCATCCACCGCCTCCAAATGAACCGCATGGGACGCGAATTCGGCAACGAATTCCGCTACCGCACCACCGGCGGAATTGTCGCCGTCGACGACGCCCCAAAGGCCCGGCTGGACGGCGATTACCTCAAGGTGGACCTGCGCCAGATCGCCGAAGGACTCGGCGCCTTGGCCATCCGCGCCACCACCGCCGCCGAGGTGCGGGAAGCACTGTCCTCCACCCGCAACACCGCGGGCCCCGTGGTGATTGTGGTTCCCACCGTTCCCCACGTGGACCTGCCCGGCGGCGACGTCTGGTGGGACGTGGCCCCGGCGGAAGTCTCGGACCAAGAATGGGTTCAATCCTTGCGCTCGGATTACGAGACAGCACGCAGCAGCCAACGGTGGTTCGGATGAGCGCGGAACTGTTCGACGGCGGCCCTCTGGACGGCGGGAAGCTGCGGCGCCGCTTGGCAGCTGGAGAAGTCACCGTGGGGACGTTCGTCGGAATGTCCTCCACCATTGCCACTGAGGTTTGCGCAGCTTCCGGCGCCGACTGGGTGCTGGTGGACCTTGAACACGGCTCGGGCGGCGAAGACTCCGTTCGGGACGGTGTCCTGGCCGCCGGAAGCTACGGAGTGCCCACCATCGTTCGGGTGGAGAGCGGCGAGCGGATCCGCATCGGACGTGTCCTGGACCAAGGTGCGGCCGGGATCATGGTGCCGCGTCTGAACAGTGTGGTGGAAGCGGGAGCCGCCGTGCGGCACATGCTGTACCCGCCGCACGGCGATCGTGGCGTGGCAACCTATAACCGTTCTTGCCGTTGGGGGATGGACCGGGCTCCTTTGAGCTCAGCCCAGCAGAGCACTGTGGGGATCATCCAGATCGAAACCCTGGAGTCACTGGACACCGTGGAAGAGATCGCAGCCCAGGACGGTGTGGACGTCCTGTTCGTTGGTCCGCTGGACTTGTCCTACGCCTTGGGGGTCCCGCTGCAACTGGACAGCAATCCCTTCCAGGAGGCGCTGCAACGGGTCGTGGCCGCAGCCGAAGCACATGGCAAAGCGGCAGGCATCCTCGCCGTGGACGGACACGGGGCAGCGAAATACGTCCGGCAAGGCTTCCGGTTCGTAGCCATCGGCTCTGACTCCACCATCATGGCGGCGGCGTTCCGTGACGCCTTCGACACCGCACGCAACTAACCAAACAGATGTCAAACAAGAAAGGCATGAACGTGAGCCCAGAATCGCGCACCATCGGTGTCGGCCTCATCAGCGTCGGATGGATGGGTAAGCTCCACTCGCGCGCCTACCAGACCGTCCCTTACGCATACCCAGACCTTGGCCTGACAACCAAGCTCGTCATCGCGGCGGATACGGCCCCGAACCGGGTGGACTACGCCCGCGACGTCCTCGGATTCGCCGAAGGCACCACGGACTACAACGATGTCCTGAACCACCCGGATGTGGACGTTGTCTCCATTTGTGCCCCCAACTTCCTGCATGCCGAAATCGGGATCGCAGCGGCCAAGGCCGGAAAGCACTTCTGGATCGAAAAGCCCGTTGGACGCGGCTACGACGAAACGGCAGCCGTGCAGGAAGCGGCGCTGGAGGCCGGCGTCGTGACATCCATCGGCTACAACTATCGCCACGCTCCGGCCGTTGAGCACGCACGGAAGCTGGTAGCTGAAGGTAAGCTCGGCCGGATCACCAATGTCCGCGCCGTGTTCTTCTCGGGCTACGCCTCCGAACCCAATGGTGCCTTGTCCTGGCGATTCGACCGAAAACTCGCCGGAACAGGCGTACTGGCAGACTTGTTCAGCCACGCAACGGACTTGTGCCAATATGTAGTTGGACCCATCGCCGAGGTGACCGCGCTGACCAGCACGGTCTACACTCAGCGCCCCAAGCTGGCAATGGGATCCGGGACGCACTTCGCAGTGATAGAGAACGGTGAAATGGGAGAGGTCGAAAATGAGGACTATGCCGCCGCGCTGGTCCGATTCGGCCCGTCCGCAGTCGGCGCTGGAGCCGTCGGCACCATCGAGTCCTCCCGTGTCGCCGTCGGACCCGAGTGCGGCTACCAGATCGAGGTCTACGGAACCGAAGGTTCACTCAAGTGGGACTTCGAACGCATGAACGAACTCAAAGTCTGCCTGGGCCGCAATAACGAGGAACAGGGCTACACCACCGTTAACGCGAGCCCCCGCCACGGTGACTACTCCTACTTCCAGCCCGGCCCCGGCAACAGCATGGGCTTTGACGACCTCAAAGTCATTGAAGCCAAGAAGTTCCTGGTAGCCGTCGCCGGCGGAGCGCAGGAAAACTCCAATATCCACGATGCCGCGTCGGCTGCAGCGATTGTCAGTGCCGCCGAAACGTCGTCGCTGTCCGGTCAGTGGCAGAAGATCGAGGAAATCCACGGCACAACGGCAGCGCGGGCATAACCATGGCCTCTTCATCCGCCCGGCGGCCAACGATCATGGACGTGGCAGAACGTGCCGGTGTTTCAAAGTCCTTGGTCTCGCTCGTCCTGCGCGATTCACCCCGTGTCAGTGACGAGCGCCGCCAGCGGGTGCTGAAGGTTGTGGAGGAGATGGGCTACGAGCTGAACCTCGCCGCCCGTTCCCTGGCAACCCGGGACAGCGGAACCATCGGCGTTCTGGTCAGTGACATGCACAACCCCTGGGCTTTCGATGTTGCCGACGCCGCCAGGACAGTGCTGGAAGAGGCTGGTCACACCGTCCTCTTCAGTGCTGTCACCGCGGCCGACAGGGGAGTGGACCAATCCATTCTCCAGGCGTTCCGGGACCTGCGCGTGGCAGGGTTGCTGGTGGTGGGAACGGTGCCGGACAAGGCACCGTTCAACCGCGCAGTATCGGGCGGAGCCGTGGTGTTTGCCGGTGGCGGACCGGACTACATCGACACCGCTGATGTGGTCCGCAGTGATGACACCCAAGGCATGGCGATGGTCGTTGAGCACCTGATCGCTCAAGGTCACGAAAACATTGTGCATCTGGGCGGACTGGGCGGCTCGGTGGGCCGTGCCCGCGTGGACGGCTACTCGGCAGCCATGGAAGAACACGGCCTGTCCCGCCACATCACCGTGGTGGACACTGATTTCTTCCAGGAATCCGGCTACGTCGCCGCCCAGCGGGCACTGGGCTCCACCCGGTCCAAGCACGAACGCCCCACGGCCCTTGCCTGCATCAACGACCTCGCCGCTTTCGGCGCCATGACAGCCGCCGATGAGCTGGGAGTTGACGTGGCCATCACCGGCTACGACAACATTGCCTTGGGCGCCATGCCCCGTCTCGGCCTGACCACGGTGGACCCGGATAGCTCAACTATTGGCGTCACCGGGGCCAAAACCCTCCTGGAACGTATCCACGGCGAGGGCAACGGCTTTGCGCACCACCCCGTAACGCCACATCTGGTGGTCCGCACGTCCAGCCTGCTCGGGCTCTAACCACACCTCTCCCTGCTGCTGGGCTACATCCAGCAGCGCTCCCACACCCACATCTTCAAGGATGACGATGGCTCCTTTAACCACACCCCAAATCTTTGTCGCTCTTGGCAGCGTCCAACCCGATCTGGTTGAACCGCTGCTCTCGGAAAACCAGCGACTCGTCCAACACCCCACGGCAGAGGATCTTGCCACTGCTGAGGCAGCAATCGTACGGGCCGCCTTTCGCGTGGACCGGGACATGCTGGACCGTATGCCCGCTCTCAAAGTCATTGCGAGAACGGGCGTGGGCACTGATCTCGTTGACCTCGCCGAGGCCCACCGCCGCGGCATCCCGGTAGTTATCACGCCCGGAAGCAATACGGCCTCAGTGGCTGAAGGCGTCTTCGCCCACTTGCTGTCCCTGGTCAAGAAGCTGTCTCCGCTGACTGCGCTGGTTCGCGAGGGTCGCTGGGAGCATCGCGCCGACGTCGTGGTTGGTGATCTGGAGGGATTCACGCTGGGAATCATCGGGTATGGCCGTATCGGCCGCCGTGTTGCCCGCATTGCCGAAGCATTTGACCTGAAAGTGCTGGCTTACGATCCCTACGCCGAGATCCCGGCCGCGATCCGCTGTGACAGCGTGGAGGAACTGCTGGCCGGCAGTGACTTCACCACCCTGCACGTACCGCTGACAGCCGAGAACCAGAACCTCATGGATGCTTCGCGGCTGAAGGCCATGAAGACTGGGGCGGTCCTTATCAACTGCAGCAGGGGCGGCTTGATCGATCTCGATGCCGCGTACGAGGCGCTGAAGTCCGGGCAGTTGTCCGGGCTCGGCCTGGACGTCTTCGACCCCGAACCACCCACGCATCATCCGCTGTTTGACCATCCCAATGCAGTGCTTACCCCGCACTTGATGGGCTTCACCCGCCAAGGCATGGCGCACACCGTCAGGGACGCCGCCCAGGGCGCAGTGGATGTCCTCGCCGGCCGGAAACCAGCAGCTGTGGCGACGCCATGACAGTTCTCAAAAACATAAACCACGCCCGCTCAACGCCGGGCACCCCTCTGGAAAGGACCCCATCAATGTCTGCTGACCGTCCCCTCAAGGTAGCGCTGTTCGGTTCAGGCCGCATTGGCCAAGTCCATGCCCGCAACATCCTGGCCAATCCCGGGCTTGAACTGGTTGCCATCGCGGACCCGTTTATCGACGGTGCGCAGGCTCTTGCCGCTGGAACCAACGCCGCGGCCGTCGCAACTGCTGACGAGGTCTTCGCCATCGATGGCCTGGATGCTGTGATCATCGGCTCGCCCACCAGCACCCACGTCGACCTCATTTCACGGGCGGCAGCACACGGGGTGGCAGCACTCTGTGAGAAGCCGATCGACCTGGACCTGGACCGCGTCCTGGCCTGCCGGGACAGCCTTCGCGGCAGCGAAACGCCGCTCATGCTCGGCTTCAACCGCCGCTTTGACCCCAACTTCGCCGCCGTCCAGTCCCGCGTGGCAGCCGGAGAAATCGGCAAGCTGGAGCAACTGACCATCATCAGCCGCGATCCTGCACCCGCCCCGGCCGCCTATATCGCCAGTTCCGGAGGTATCTTCCGGGATCAAAGCATCCATGACCTGGACATGGCCCGGTTCTTCGTTCCGGAGATCATCGAAGTTTCAGCGACCGGTTCCAACTTGTTCTGCGACTACATCGAGGAAGCCGGGGACTTTGACTCCGTGGTCATCACCTTGCGTGGCCGCAACGGGGAACAGATCACCATCATTAACTCCCGCCACAGCGCCTTCGGCCATGACCAGCGCCTCGAAGCCTTCGGCAGCGAAGGCATGCTTACCGCCGGCAACCTCACCCCCACCAGCGTGCGGAAGTTCACCGCGGCCGGCGCGGAAGAAGCCGACCCCTACCTGAACTTCTTCCTGGAGCGCTACGCCGAGGCCTACCGCAGCGAGCTGGACAGCTTCGCATCGGCTGTCCGTTCCGGCACGGCCTGCAGTCCAGGATTCGACGACGGACTCCAAGCACTCCTGCTGGCGAACGCGGCAGAAGAGTCGGCGCGCTCCGGGCGTGTTGTGAAAATCGGGCAGGCATAACAATGGCACTCCTCAAGGACAAAGTGATCCTCATCAGCGGAGGCACCCAGGGACTGGGAGCTGGTGTCGCACGACGTGCTGCTGAGGAAGGAGCCGCCGGCATTGCCATCACCGGACGGAACGCCGACTCGGGCGAGCAGCTCGCTGCCGGAATCACCGCTACCGGGGTTGAAACCCGGTTCATCAAGACAGACCTCGCTGATGTTGAACAAGCCCGGAACTCTGTCCTGGAAACGGTAGCGGCGTTCGGGCAGCTCGACTGCGCCGTCAATGCGGCCGGCCTGACTACCCGAGGCACCATGCTGGACACCACGCCAGAGCTGTTTGATGCCCACATGGCGGTGAACCTGAAGTCTCCGTTTTTCGTCATGGCCGAGACCATCAAGCATCTTCGCAGCAGGGGTGTTCCAGGAAGCATCCTGAACGTCATTTCCATCGCGGAACTCGGCGGGCAGCCGTATCTGGCGCCGTACGTAGCGGCGAAGGCGGGCCTGGCTGGCGTTACCAGAAATGCCGCCCACGCACACCGTTGGGACAAGATCCGCATCAACGGCCTGGACATCGGGTGGACCGCCACAGATGGCGAAGCCGAAACACAAAAGAAGTTCCACGGCGCGGGGGATGACTGGCTGGAGAAGGCCAACGCATCCGTCCCCATGGGAAAGCTCGGACAAGTGGACGAGATCGCCGAATTCATTGTTTTTCTCCTCTCCGACAGGAGCGGTGTAGTCACAGGCTCAGTCATCGACTGGGACCAGAACGTACTTGGAGGATCAGATTGAGCACCATCACCAGCCGCCTCGCCGCAGCACCCATTTCGTGGGGAGTCTGTGAAGTCCCCGGATGGGGCCACCAACTCGACGCGGATAAGGTCCTGTCCGAAATGACCACACTGGGCATCAGCGCCACCGAGTTTGGGCCAGCCGGCTTCCTGCCCGAACAAGCAGCCCGGCGCGCCGAGGTCTTGAAACAGCACAAGCTGCAGGCCATCGGAGGCTTCTTCCCGGTCATTCTTCATGATCCGTCCAGGAATCCCTTGGAAGTGGTCGCTGCTGAACTGGATGCCTACGAGGCCGCAGGAGCCAGCATCATGGTCCTGGCAGCTGAGACCGGTGTTGCCGGTTACGATCAGCGCCACGTGCTCGACGCCGAAGGGTGGGAATTGTTCGGCCGGAACCTTGACGCCGTGGTCAAGGCCGCTGCGGACAAGGGAATCCAAGCGGTGGTCCACCCGCATGTAGGCACCATGATTGAGACCACCTCGGATGTGGACCGCGTCCTCAACGACACGGCAGCCAACCTTTGCCTGGACACAGGCCACCTGCTCATCGGCGGCACCGATCCCGGACTGCTGGTCCGCGACTACGCGGCACGCATCGGCCACACCCACCTCAAGGACGTGCGGACGAAGGTAGCGCGGCGCGTCCAGGCCGGCGAAATCTCTTACACGGACGCAGTCAAGGAAGGCATGTATGTGCCTCTCGGGCAAGGTGACGTCGGCATCGCAGGGATCGTCCGGGACCTGCTGGACGCCGGCTACCAGGGCTGGTTCACCATGGAACAGGACACCATCCTCACTTCAGAACCCACGGACGAAGGGCCGGTCCGGGACGTCCGCCAGTCCGTTGAGTTCCTGCGTCACCTTGATGCGGAGATCGGAGGGTGAGCGCGGTCCGCTGGGGAGTGCTGACGACGGCACGGATCGCACAAGGACGTTTCCTGCCATCCATGAGCAGGGCGCGGAATGCCGTGGCATCTGCCATCAGCAGCCCCAACGGCAAAGCTGCGGAGGTTGCTGCACAGTTCGACATTCCATCGTCGTATGGATCCCACGAGGAGCTTCTGGCTGATCCAAACATCGAAGCCGTCTACCTGCCGTTCCCGAACTCGCTGCACGCTGACTGGATTGTTGCGGCCGCCGAAGCAGGGAAGGACATTCTCTGCGAGAAACCGCTGGTCGCCACCACCCACGACTACCGCAGGGTCATCGAAGCGTGTGAACGCAATGGCGTGAACCTCATGGAAGCGTTCATGTACCGCTTCCATCCGCAGCACCAGAAAGTACGAGAGTTCATCGATTCGGGCAGGATCGGCGAGCTGGTCTCCCTGCACGCGCGTTTCCACTTCGCCATGGACCGAACCAACAGTGAGGTCCGGCTCCAGCCTGGCATGGACGGGGGTGCGCTTAACGACGTCGGCTGTTACGCCGTCGACATCATGAACATGGTCATGGGCCGCGCCCCGGAGTCCGTCTATGGAAAGGGCACCAGCCGAACCGACGCCGTGGAAACCACTGTGGCGGCGATCCTTGATTACGGTGACGTCCTGGGCACGCTGGACTGCGGGTTCGAAGGGCCACGAACCCACACCTTCCAAGTCGTTGGAACCAAAGGGCAGATCACTCTCGATAAGGCCTTCGACCCCGACCCCGGCGAAATAGCACGCGTCACCGTTTCCTTGCGCGACGGGCGAACGGAATCGTTTGACATCGGCGAAGACCAATTCAGAACCGAAATCGAACGGTTCAGTGCCTGGGTGCGCAACTCCGGCCCCGAAGTCATCCACCGGGAACTGACAGAACAGAACCTTGCCGTCCGCCTGGCCCTCCAGGAATCACTCGCCACCGGCCTGCCCCGCACAGTCAACGACGTCCATGCCGGGCAGCACCACCTACTTCAGGAGCAGTAATGACCATCATCAACCATTTCATCAGCGGCGCTGAGGCAGCCGGCAGCGGCACCGCCACCAAGCCTGTCTTCAACCCGGCCACCGGAGCCGTGACGGCCGAACTGCGACTGGCCAGCGCCGCCGATCTTGACACCACGGTGGCAGCAGCAAAAAAGGCAGCCGAGTCCTGGGGCGACATCTCCCTGGCCAAGCGCACCGCCGTGCTCTTCAAATTCCGTGAGCTGGTGGCGTCCCACGTCGAAGAGCTCGCCCAACTGATCACGTCCGAGCACGGCAAGGTCCTCAACGATGCCAAGGGCGAGATCGGCCGCGGCCTCGACGTCATTGAGTTTGCCTGTGGCATCCCACAGTTGCTCAAAGGCGAATATTCCGACCAGGTTTCCACGGGCATCGACGTCTTCTCCTTCCGGGAGCCGGTGGGCGTCGTTGCCGGCATCACCCCGTTCAACTTCCCCGTTATGGTGCCCCTCTGGATGGCTCCGATGGCCATTGCCACCGGTAACGCGTTTATCCTCAAGCCCTCGCATCGAGTGCCGTCCACAGCCATGCTGATGGCCGAATTGTGGAAGGAAGCAGGCCTCCCCGACGGCGTCTTCCAGGTCCTGCATGGTGACCGCGACGTCGTCTCCGGACTGCTCACCCACCCGGACGTGGACGCTATCTCCTTCGTTGGATCCACGCCTGTGGCCCGGCACATCACCGAAGTTGCCACCGCGCACGGAAAGCGGGTCCAGGCGTTGGGAGGGGCGAAGAACCATGCGATCGTGATGCCCGACGCCGACCTGGACAACGCTGCCGACCATCTGGCCGCTGCGGCTTTCGGTTCCGCCGGGCAGCGCTGCATGGCCATCTCGGTTGCAGTCGCGGTCGGTGATGCCGCTGACCTGCTGGTCAAGAAGGTCCAAGAGCGCGCCCTCGACGTCAAGGTCAAGAACGGGACAGAAGCCGATGCTGACATGGGACCCGTAATCAGCCCCGAATCCCGGGACTTCATCGTCAAGACAGTCTCTGAAGCCGAGGCCGCTGGTGCCGCAATGGTGGTGGACGGACGCGACCTCGTGGTTCCCGGCCATGAGGAAGGCTTCTGGGTAGGTCCCACGGTGATCGACCACGTGAAAACCGAAATGAGCGCCTACCAGGAGGAGATCTTCGGACCTGTGCTCGTGGTGGTCCGCGTGAACGACCTCGAGGAAGGCATCCGACTGATCAACTCCAACCCGTACGGCAACGGAACCGCGATCTTCACGTCTTCCGGTGCCGCTGCGCGGAAGTTTCAACGCTCCGTGGACGTGGGAATGATCGGCATCAACGTACCGTTGCCTGTGCCGGTGGCTTACTACTCGTTCGGTGGATGGAAGGCATCGCTTTTCGGCGACAAACACATCTACGGTCCCGAAGGCGTCTCCTTCTACACCCGCGGCAAGGTCATCACCTCCCGCTGGCCGGAAACCAACCACGCGTCGGGTGCCTCGTACAACTTCCCTTCCAACTAGAGGGCATTGTCCACGGCCAACCTCCAAGGGCGGTCCCAGGCTTATCAGTTGGGACCGCCAGGCCGCACTGGAAGACCAGCACCTTTGCTTGCTTATCAGCAGATTTCTAGAGGAGTGCGGCGACCTTTTGAGCAGTCGCTGTGGCCGATCCCGGGTTCTGGCCTGTGACGAGGTTGCCGTCCGCGATGGCATAGGAGACGAACGGGAGCAGGGCTTTCTCATAGAGTGCTCCGCGGTTCTTCATCTCCTGCTCCGCGTTGTACGGCACCAGCTTGTCCACACGAGCGAGTACCTCTTCCTGCCACGCGAAACCGGTCACCTTGCGGCCCTGAACCAGGAAGGTGCCATCCGAAAGCCTGATGTTGAGCAAACCGCAGTACCCATGGCAGACCGAGGACACGATGCCGCCCCGTTCCCAGATTTCACGGGTGATCCTCTGTAATCCTTCGCTGTCAGGGAAGTCGTACATCACCGCATGACCGCCGGTGAAGTAAATGGCATCGTAGTCGGCCGGGTTGATGTTCTCAGGGGCGGCGGTGTTTTCGAGGAGGGCCATCCGTGCTGGGTTGTTGTGCCACGATTTAGCTGCTTTGTCGTAGCTGGGGAACTTCAGTGAGCGCGGTTCCAACGCGGCCCGCCCACCTTGTGGGCTGACAATGTCCTGTTCGAAACCGCGCTCCTGGAACACTTCCCAGGCGTGAACCAGCTCGGACAGCCAGAGGCCGGTCTGGTGCGAAGGATCCTGATAGTGGCTCACATTGGTGACGACGTGAAGGATGCGTTGTGTCATGCTCGTTCTCCTGAGGGAGGTGGCGGGATCGGGACTAGCCGCCCGAGGTGTTGTTGTTCAGCGCGAAGAGCGCCCCAACCGCCGACTTCACGCGGGCTGCAACGTCGTCGCTGGTTTGAGGCCGCAACTTGCCGTCGAGGTGAAGGAACGCCAGCCCGTGCGCCACGCTCCACAATGCGATGGACAAGTTGGAGTTGTTGGCGCCAGGGAAAAGGCTCGCTATTGATTGGTTCAACATCTGGTGAAGATGCTCCGAGGCGTGCACGCGTTCGCTGTCCTCCTGGTCGCATTCGTTGCCGAACATCAACCGGAATACGGCCGGCCGTCTCAAGGCGAACGCAACGTAGGCCACTCCGAGTGCCGTGATCACCTCTTCGGGCGCCGCGGCCGCCGCGGGCTCCGTCGGGCCCGCCAATGCAGCCTCGAGGTCCGCTCGCAGGTCTCTGAATCCCTCGATCGCAACCGCACTGTCCAGTGCTTCCCTGTCCGCGAAGTGCCGGTACGGCGCTGTGGGTGACACGCCTGCGCGTCGAGCGACGGCCCGCAACGAGAATGGCTCGCCCGCTTCCAGGCTCTCAATCGCCGCAGCGAGCAGGGCTGCCCGTAGATCACCGTGGTGATACGGCTTTACCGATGTTGACACTGCTAACTTCGCCTCCTACGCTGATGTAAGCAGTGCAAACATATCGCATTGCGAATCCGATGTCATCCGAATCAGCAGAGGTTCAAATGCAGACCATACTGGGTGCCAATGGCCAGATCGCCGTGGAACTAGCCCGCGAGCTAACCCGCGCCTACACGCCCGACTTGCGGCTGGTGAGCCGCAACCCACGCAAGGTGAGCGAGTCCGATGTCGTGATAAGTGCGGACCTGCTCGACGCCGGGCAGACGGCTGCCGCTGTTGAGGGCAGCGACGTCGTGTATTTCACCGCGGGGCTGCCGGCGAAGACTGAACTATGGGAGGCGCAGTTCCCTACGATGCTCCGGAACGCGCTGGATGCGACGCGTGAGGCCCGGGCGAAGTTCGTCTACTTCGACAACACGTACATGTATCCCCAGGACGATCGCGTCCAGACCGAAGAGACGCCGTTCGCTCCCAACGGAAGAAAAGGCACGGTCCGCGCGGCAATGGCGTCGATGGTGCTTGAGGAGATGGCCCGCGGCGACATTGCCGTCCTCATCGCCCGCGCTCCCGAGTTTTACGGGCCGGGGAGGACGCAGAGCTTCACCAACACCCTGATCATCGATCCTCTCAAGGCCGGTAGAAAGCCCCGCATCCCAGTGCGGGATGACCGGCTCCGCACACTCATCTGGACCCCGGACGCCAGCCGTGCACTTGCACTCCTGGGCAACACACCGGACGCCTATGGGCAGACGTGGCACCTTCCGGTAGCTGAAGAACGGCCGAGCTACCGGGAATTCGCCACCATGGCCAGCGAAGTGTTTGGCCAGGAGCCCGGCTACACGGTTGTTCCCAGACGGCTCCTCAGCGCAGCCGGGCTATTCTCTGCGCAGGTACGGGAACTAAGGGAACTCCTGCCGCGCTACGAACACCACAACCGCTTCGACTCCACGAAGTTCACCGCCCGCTTCCCGGAGTTCGCGATCACCTCTTACCGCGATGGCCTCGCCATCATCAACGCAGAAGATCGACTGCGCAGGGCAGAGTAGCGGCAATGGCGTCCGGGACGGCATTTGCAGCGCTCAAACACAGGTGCGGGAAGGTGGGCTATCACTGGGGGACCAAAGAGGATCGAGGACCCACTGCAGCCGGAGTTCGAGGACTACAGTGGGTGTATGGCTGCCAGCCGAAATCCGCTCGATGACCTGCGCGAAACCATCGGCCATTTGGCCAATCAGCTCAAGCTGCCCGGTTCGGAGCGCGTGGACGAACTGGTGGGCGATGTCCTTGGTCCGAGGCCCGGTCCGGGCCGGCCGTTGTCCGAGGTGCAAGCCGAACTCGATGAGTTGATCGGGCTGGAGACTGTGAAGGAGCAGGTGCGCGGCCTTGTCGCATTACTCCAGGTCCAGGCCCGCCGTAAAAGTCATGGCCTGCCGGAGGTGGCAACGTCACAGCATTTGGTGTTCCTTGGAAACCCGGGCACGGGCAAAACGACTGTGGCGCGGCTTCTGGCCGAAATGTACCGGGCAGTCGGGCTGTTGCAGAAAGGTCACCTGGTGGAAGTCGACCGTTCGGGCCTGGTGGGGCAGTACGTCGGGGCAACCGCCATCAAGACGGACCGCGTGATCCGGCGCGCACTGGACGGTGTCCTGTTCATCGACGAAGCCTACGCGCTGGCCCCGGAGGACGGACGGATGGACTTCGGACCCGAGGCGATCGAGGTTCTGCTCAAGCGGATGGAGGACCACCGGCACCGTTTGGTGGTGATCGTGGCGGGGTATCCGCGGCTGATGGAGTCATTCTTGCTCTCCAATCCCGGGCTGCGCTCCCGGTTTGCTCGCGAGATCACGTTTCCTGACTACTCGGTGGACGAGCTTCAGACGATCTTCCATAGGATGCTGGTCCAGCATGAGTACACGCTGGAGCCCGGTGCTGAACAGATGCTGCGCCGCATCCTCGCCGGGCTCCATCCGGGCGAGGATTCCGGCAACGCACGGTTCGCCAGGACACTGTTCGAGCAGGCGCTCAACCGCCAGGCGTTGAGGCTGTCGCTCGACGACGAACAGAGTCTCGACGCGCTCGATCGTGAAGCCGTCATGACTCTCACCACAGATGACCTTGTCAAAGCCGCTCTGGCTTTGGGCGAAGAGCCGGAGCCAGAACCGAGCCCGGAACCGGAACGGTCCCGCTGGTGGCGATGGCTGGCCTGACGGACGTGGTCAGCCTCCGGCGCTGCGTGCCTGCTCCAGATCCGTCGCGTTGGCCAGCGCTTCGCCCAACTTCTCCCGCTGCTCGCTGGTGAGCTCCACGGCTGCGACCTCAGTCAGCAGTACGCCAGCCCCTGCCGTGTCACCAAGCCGCATCGCGAGCTCGGCGCCGTAGACCAGCGCTTCGACCAGGTCGGTGACCGGGGCCGACGCGCGGTGCCGGTTCAGCGCGCTGCCCAGGATCCGGGCTGCCTGCTGTGTGTCGCCCTTGGAGTCGCCCAGTACGACCGCGTTCTGAAGGGCCTTCGCGAGCTGGCTGGAGGGTTCCTCGGTGTTGTCGTCCGCCGATCCGGTGTTGTGAAAGATCCGGATCCAGTTGCCGCCGGGGTCTACTACCGAGAAGCCGGCCGCGTTGCCGGTGTTTTTCCGCTTGCGTGGCCTGGTCATTCGCGGGATGCCGGAGACCAGAACCTTGCCGTGCACTGCACGCATGCCAGCGGCGAAAGCTTCATAGAGCGCCATGGTGTCCTCCACCAGGACCACGCACGATCCGTACGAGGCCTCCGGGTCAAAGCCGTCCAGGCCGAAGAACTGAAGCTGGAAGTCTTCGCGGCGGAGGCCGACGCAGGGGTAGGGCTTGGTTTGCCAGTAGGTGCGCTCAAAACCAAGCATCTGGTAGAAGTCCGCGATCTCGTCGATGGATCTGCAGGGCAGCAGGGGAACCGTAATCTCGCCGGACATGGCTTCATCCTCACGCGTAGGAGAGCAGCAACAGTGCACATCCTACGTCAGAGATGCGAGGGTGCCCAGAAGCGATGGCGGCGGACCGCGAGCGTCTCGCCATACCGGAAGAGTTTGTTATGCGTGGCTTATGCCGGCGGTGCGTTCCCAGGACTTATTGGCCTGGTCTTTTTGGCTGAAGGTGAGGCCGAGGAGCGCGTTTTCGGTGACTTCGGGCAGTGCGGGGTGGATCCAGTATTGTTTGGCGGCGAATTCGCGGACGTCCAGATCGAAGGCGAGGACGGTGATCATTTGCTGGATCAGGGTTGATGCGTGCGGGCCCATGTAGTGGGCGCCCAGGAGTTTGCCGGTGTCCTGGTCTGCGATAAGTTTGCAGATTCCCGTGGTGTCTTCCAAGGCCCAGCCGTAGGCAACGTCCCCGTAGTCCTGGATTTTGGTGGTCACGTTGTGGCCGTGGTTGAGGGCTTGGTCTTCGGTCATGCCGACGGTGGCGATCTGGGGATGGGTAAACGTGGCGGCGGGGACGTGATCGTGCGGCATTTTCTGCAGGCTGCCCGGGTTCAGCAGGTTGTGGCGCACTGCGCGCATCTCGGCGTTCGCGACGTGCTTGAGCATGTAAGGCGAGGAGACGTCACCCAAGGCCCAGACACCTGCGGCGGACGTCGACCGGCCGTATTCGTCCACCTTGATCCGACCGTCGTCTGTCATGTCGATCCCGGCGGAGGGCAGGTCCAGCAAGTCTCCGTTAGGGACGCGTCCGGTGGCTACCAGCAGTACCTCCCCGGTGGCGGAGGTGCCGTCGTCGAGCTTGACGGTGATGCCCCGGTCCGTTTGCTCGGCGCCGGTGGGGGTCCGGCCGAACCGGATGTCGAAGCGTTCTGCGGCCAGGGTGTTGAATCGGTCGTGGAGGTCGGTGTCGAGGTTCCGCAGGAGCGTCGAGCGGGGGATGATCGTGACGTCGGTTCCGAGGGCGTCGAAGACGTGGGCGAACTCCATGGCAATGTAACCTCCGCCAATGATCACCAAGGATTTGGGCAGTTCCGGCAGGCGCATGATGTCTTCGTTGGTGTGGTACCGCACGCCCGAAGTGGCGATGGCCTCGGGGATCATGGGCCTGGAGCCCGCGGCAATGACCACGTGGTCGCCGGAGATGGTTTTCTGCTGATCGCCCTGGCCGGTTCGCAGAGTGCGTTCTCCGATAAAGACGGCATGCTGGTCGTAGACATCAATGTTCGGGGTCCGGGGGCCACGGCGATACTCCTCACCGGCGGCGGCGATCGGATCAACACGGTCCTCGAAGATCCGTGTGACGATGTCCGGCCAATCCACGGAATCGATTGTTGCGTGGAGGCCCAACCGCCCGGCCTCAAGAATGTCCAGCGCGGTGTCAGCGGTGTGAACATACATTTTCGACGGGATGCAGCCGACATTCAGGCAGGTTCCGCCGAACGTACCTTCCTCGATGATCGCGATGGACCGGTCATCGAACCCGGGTCCGGGAATGGAGTTCCCGGACCCGGAGCCGATGATGACCAAGTCGTAGTGCCTATCTACGGGGATGTCGCTGGCGCCAGTGTGCATAGTGGTAGTCCTTAGTCCGGGGTCTCCTCAACCCTACTGAACACGAGCCGAACCGGACCGCCGCCATCACACAGAAAAGCGCAGATCAGCCGATCAGGGCGGTGGCCACGGAGTAGCGGGCCATAGTCGTGTATCCGGATTTGGTCCCTGTCACACGTACTTTGATGGCGATTCCCTTGTCCGCGGCGACCAATTTGTACGTCTGGGCCGTGGCAACGGCATGGGAAAGGTCCCTTTCCCCACGAAAGTGACTGAAGGGACCGAGTGGTCCTCTGTCATCGTAGGCGTCGGCCCAAGGCCGTGCCATGGGGAGATCTGCCCCGTCGATTGCGGCCAGAGAGGGCAAGCGGGCGGCGCTTCCGCCAGGTGGGTTCGCGGCAGAACCTGGGCTCGGCAGAAGTGGCGCTGCCTCGACTACCTCACGCACGCGACGTAAGCTTGCCGCGTCGCTCATGGCACATGACGTCGATGATCCGGACGTGCACGGCCGGGCATCACTGGATGAGAACTAGAAGGAGGCTCGAAAACAATGTTTACGAAGAAGGGCGACGATGCTGCTCTCGCCAAACTCCGCGATGCGCCGGCCCCATTTGGGGAGATTGGGGTGCGCCTCCACAGCATTATCCGGGAGAGTGCGCCGTCCTTGGAGCCGATTGTGCGATGGGGTTTACCTTTCTATGTGAAGGACGGCAAAGACATTTGCTATATCAAGCCGGACAAGGAATACATTGTGTTTGGGTTTGGTGAAGTGGTGAACCCTGCGCGTCAGGAGGGGGAGCACATGCACCCGGTTGCGTGGACCTTCACCTCGCTGGATGCTGCGACGGAGGCCAGGATCCGGGCACTCGTCGAGAAAGCGGCTGCCTGACACGGACCCGCTTTTGGTGGGTCGCAGATGCCCTGGGCCGATGCGCGACGGAGGTCACTCGTCTAGAACAGCGGCCAGGGCACCGCGGGCATCCCACCACTCGGAGCCGGAAAACGGCCGTCCAAACGCAGACGGGAGCAGCGGGCAGCGAGTGATGCGATTTCTTCGGTGCTGATCAACCCGGCCAAGTCACGGCCCAGCCCAGCGTTCAGTGCCTCGGACACCCGATCGAGGCCTACGAGTTCCTCGGCATCAAGATCGTCGCCCAGCCATCCCCAGAGCACGGTGCGCAGCTTGTGGTCAGTGTGAAAGGTAAGCCCGTGGTCCACGCCGTGCCTGGGTCCATCAGTCATGGCAAGAATGTGGTTGCCTTTGCGGTCGGCGTTGTTGACCACTACGTCAAACACCGCCATGCGCCTGAGGGCAGGCGAGTCTTCGTGAACGAGGGCCACAATATTTCCGTTCTCATCCTGTCCCTCAAGAACCTGTTTCCAGCCCGTCTCCGGCATATCCTCAGCAGCCACCAGGTTCACGGCGCTCTGGTCTGGGTCCTGCTCCTGCCAGAGCTGGACCATACCTTCACCCAAGGGACCTTCACGCAGCCACGTGCGCGGCACGATGTCCCAGCCGAGGACTTGCGAGACCAGATATGCGGCCACCTCACGGTGGGCGAGCGTGCCATCGGGAAAATCCCAGAGCGGACTTTCGCCAGCTATCGGTTTATAGACCACAGGCACCTTGCCGATGCTGCCCAGAAATGTCGCGTTTGAGGCGGTGGTGATACGGCCGGTAAGGGTTAGCTCGGCGGTCACCAGGTCCAGCGACGGCATTAGACTTCGGGCAGAGTGCACTCGTGCCCGTCGGCGTCCATGGGGTAACCGCAGAGCGGGCATGCCGGACGCCCTGCGCCTACGACCTCGCGGGTGCGCTTGGCGAAGGCTCGGGCAGTGCCCACCGGCATGCGGACCAGCATCATTTCGCTTTCGTCAGTGCTGTTCTCCGTGAGTGGCTCGTCAATGTCATCAGCCTGGACATCGGCGAGGGAGTAGGCCTCAAGGACGATCTGAGCCGTGGTTGGATCCCAGTCCAGAGTCATGGCACCGGTGCGAAACTGTTCGTGAGGGGTCTCAAGCGGTTCATTGTCCACGAGTTCAATGGGCGTACTTGTGGGAACGCTGAAGGGGTTGCCGTCGATGGTGATGAGCTGATCGAGGACTTCGTCGATCTTTTCCGCGAGAACAGCCGACTGTTCCTTCTCGAGGGCGATGCTCACCATTTGTGCCCCTGTGCGCACCTGCAGGTAAAACGTGCGTGCTCCTGGAAGGCCAATGGTGCCAATGACAACCCGATCAGGCCAGGCAAACTCGTGAACGCGTGTAGGCATGTCAGTATCTTAGGCACATGAGGTTTATGGCGTCTTCTGCCCTGAGCCGCCGCCCACCGGTGCGTCGCCAGAACGGATGCCGTTCGACAGCCACGACAGATCGCCGGCCTCGGTGTTGGTGGCGTAGACGCTCGGCCGGCCAGCGCTGAAGTTGACGATTGATACGGAGGCAGGGCTGACGTTTATCCGCTGGAACAGGTCAAGGTGCATGCCGAGCGCGTCGGCGAGGATTGACTTGATGACATCGCCGTGGCTTACCGCCACCCATACGGCCCCTGGACCATGCTCAGCTTCGAAGGCTGCATCGTGGCGTCTGATCGCTGCCACCGAACGGTACTGCATCGCTGCCATGGACTCACCCCCTGGGAAGACGACGGCGGATGGTTGCGACTGCACCAGGGGCCACAAATCCTCGGTTGCCAGATCGCTGAGCTTGCGTCCCTGCCACTGGCCGTAATCGCATTCGGTGAGGTCGAGGTCGAGGTCGACAGGCGCAGAGGGGGCGCCGGCCTGGCGATCGATGATGAGCTGTGCGGTCTGCCGGCAACGCTCAAGCGGGCTCGACACCACCCCGACGACCGGAACGCTTGCGAGCCGCTCTCCGGTCAGGGCCGCTTGGTTCCGCCCGACCTGGTCCAAGCTGACGCCGTCGGCCCGACCAGCCAGCAGTCCACTGGCATTGGCTGTAGTGCGGCCGTGCCGCACGAGAATGAGAGTTGCCATCCGCCCAGCCTATCCACCCGCTGGTTGTTTGTGTCGCCACGATCGACCGGGCGGTGGAGGCTCTGGCGCCGTCAACTGGTGAAATGTCACTTCCTGGTATCGATGTCTGACGCCGATGGGGAGACTGTGGCGGGTTCGACGGTGTGGGTGTTTGCCCAGTTCGCCAGTAGTTGGAGCCCGTCGTGGGACGGGCTCCCTGGTTGGGCTGAAAATACGAGCATGTGAAGGCTCTTGTCGGTGGCCAGTTCGAGGCCGATGTAGTTGAGGTCAAGGTCCCCGACGATCGGATGATGGATGCTCTTGACTCCGGTTCGGTGTTCGCGGACATCGTGCGCTCCCCAGAGCCTCCGGAAGAAGTCGCTGCGGGTGGAGAGTTCGCCTACAAGGTCGCTGAGCCTGCGGTCGTAGGGGGAGCGGCCCGCTTCGACCCGAAGGAGGGCGACGATCTGGCGCGCATTGGATTCCCAGTCCTGATAGAACAGCTGGGCTTTGGGATCAAGAAACACGAAGCGCGCCGCGTTCACCGGTTGCGGGGAGTCACTGAACATCTCGAGAAACAGGGCTTTGCCGAGCCGATTAGCGGCGACGGCGTCGAGCCTGCCGTTTTGCACGAAGACGGGCACGGTGGACATCGCGTCAAGGGTTTGCTGCAGGACCGGGTTGGTCCTCAAGGACCGGGCGGGGCGCCTGCGATACGGACGTGTTCCGGTATTGGCTGATCGGATGAGTTCGTTGAGATGTGTGTGCTCGGCATCGTCGAGTTGGAGGGCCCTGCTGACCCCGTCAACGACAGCCTCCGAGACTCCTTTGGCGTTACCGCGTTCCAGTCGCTTGTAGTACTCGACGCTCATTCCCGCCAGCAAAGCCACTTCTTCACGCCTCAGGCCAGGTACCCGCCTGCGTCCACCAAAGTCCGGTAATCCCGTTTGCTCGAGGTCGAGCTTGGCTCGGCGCGACATGAGGAACTGGGTGAGATCGTCCTGGGTGCTCATGGAATCGAGGGTACTCCACTCGGGGCGACCTATAGGGGCCCTGTTGGGGAACCCATAGGTAGGGTCTCGCTAGCCTTCGCGCCAGCCCGTTGACTTGTGTTCATGGGCCGCTGCGAAACCGCAACGGACAACGAAGACAGAAAAGGCATCATCTTGACTAACGTATGGTTCATCACTGGAGCCGCCCGCGGCATGGGCGTAGATCTGGCCGAGGCAGCGCTGAATGCCGGCCACCGGGTGGTTGGCACGGCGCGGGACGCTGCCAAGGTAACCGCCGCCCTCGGCGAACACGAAAACCTTCTGGCTTTGTCCTTGGATGTGACCGACGCCGATGCGGCCACGGCGGCCATCAAAGCTGCAGTTGGACGCTTTGGAAGCGTCGACGTCCTGGTCAACAACGCGGGCAACTTTTACGCCGGGTACTTCGAGGAAATCAGCGATGCACAGTTCCGAGCGCAGATGGAGACAAACTTCTTCGGCCCTCTGAACGTCACAAGGGCTGCCCTCCCGGTCATGCGCAAGCAGCGACGTGGCCACGTCATCACCATCACGTCCGCCGCCGGCATCATCGGCCAGGAGTTCTGCGCCGCCTACGCCGCATCGAAGTTCGCCCTCGAAGGCTGGATGGAGTCCCTCCACTACGACGTCCAACCCTTCGGCATTCACACCACCATTGTCGAGCCCGGCTTCTTCCGCACAGAACTCCTCGTCGAAGGCGCCTCCTCGATCTGGCCCGAGCTCTCCATCGATGACTACGCCGAGCGCACCACCCAGACCATCGCAGTGTGGAAGAGCATGAACGGTCTGCAGGGCGGAGACCCCGCCAAACTCGGCGCGGCGTTGGTCACCATCGCCGACCTGGAAACCCCTCCGCTGCGGTTCGTCGCCGGCGCGGACGTCGTTGCCGGCGTCGAGCAAAAAGCCAGCCTGCTCCTCGCCCAGGTCGACGCGCATCGCGAACTCTCCTCCACCATGGCGATCGACGCGTGAGTCACTGACCCCCTCCGCTCGTCCGTCCCGTGAGCAAGGCAGCCGAAAGCGGTGCCGTAACACCGGACCGTCTCAGCGCCGGTGTTCCCCCAAAACCCACCGGAGGGGGAGTGAGGCGTTGACGAGCAGCACCGCGATCACGAACCAGCCGGCAAAGAGGAGGCCGCCGTCGGGGATTTCCGCGGTGCTGGTCGTGCCGCCGGCCGTCACGGATTCCTGAACCGGCTTGACGTAACCGGCCACGATCAGCGCGAGTCCTGCTGCGGCAGTGAGCAGGTAGATCCGCCCGTTGCCGGCCCACCAGCGATTGATCCACGGCACCAGGCGCAGCGGCAGTCCGAGCACCACAGCGATCAGGATGGCGAACGGGGGAGCAATAATTCCTCCGAGTATCCAGCCGATGAAGCTCCCCACGCCGTCATATTCCCGCGATGTTGCCGCCATGGTGAACACGATCCAGGAGGGCACCAGGAGCGCGAAAGCCAATGCCAGTTGGCTGGGCTTTGCCAAGCCTGTGGCTCCGTAGCGAACCGCTGGGATATCGCCCAACGTCACCGCTGGTCCTTGGGGTCTGGACACGTCGTCCTGGTTCCAGGCTGCGCTGGGTAGCTGCTCGGTACGTCTCCGGTCTGCGTTGAGTGGGTCCCCCATGACGCCATTATGCCCGTGGTTCGCCACGCCGCCGGCAGCCTTCCTTCGCAGCGGGCGGAACGTGGCGGTTCTTATTCGGCACAAAGGCCGTCACGCTGGAATCGACCAAAAGGTCTTCTTCACGCCTGGGACCCGACGACGGTAATAATCGCCGTGCTCAACCGGCCGCCCTGGTGGCACCATGGACTCATGGCTCAAGCTCACGGCTTTTTCGGCGGCATTAAGCGTCCGCACCCCATCAAGCCCCGTCCCGGTCAGGAGTCTGTCTGGGACTATCCGCGGCCCCCGCGGGTGGAGGTTCGGACTGATCGGATCGTTGTGCGGCTTGCCGGACAGGTCATTGTGGACACCACGGATGCCGTGCGAGTACTGGAAACCAGCCATCCGCCCGTCTACTACCTGCCCATGGATGCGTTTCCGTCGGGTGCACTTGTAGGGGCCGAGGGCTTCAGTTTTTGCGAGTTCAAGGGAAGGGCCCACTACTTCGACGTGGTGGCAGGCGGAATCAGGGTCACGCGCGCGGGGTGGAGGTACCCGGAACCCGGCCCGGGTTTCGAGGCCCTCAAGGACCGGGTGGCACTGTATCCGGAGGGTATGGATGCCTGCCAGGTCAACGGCGAGCAGGTGACCTTCCAAGAAGGCAACTTCTACGGCGGCTGGATCACCCGGAAGATCGTCGGTCCGTTTAAGGGGGGTCCGGGCACTGCTGGGTGGTAAGCCTTTCAGCCGGCTAGATAAGCGAGCGGAAGATGTCCCAGCCTGTGCCAATGGTTTGGTCTGTGGGGACGAATCCTGAGTACTTGAGCAAGTCTCCATGAGGGTTGATGGCGATATTGTCGTTGCGGGTCACAGTGTGACCCCAATGGATCGCCTCACCCAGGTTGTGGGAATAGCTGCCGGCGCCGATGACATCAATCATGACTCCCCAGCCGGGCCCCCAGGTACCCGCACCTTCCCAGCCGCCTTGTCCATCGGAGCGGTAATGGTGCATGTAGCCGGCGTGATCACGCCCAAGGATGTCCACATTTCCGTCGCCGCTGAGGTCGCCGGAGGCGATGATCTTGTCAAAGACCTGCCAGCCGGTGCCCACCACCTCTGGTTCTTTCCAGCCGCCGTCACCGTCACCCGGGTACAGGTGAAGATCGCCCTCGGCGTCGCGGCCAAGAACGTCGTTGACGGTATCCCCATCGAAATCGCCCGGGCCCACGATCGAGTCGAAAACATTCCAGCCTGTACCCACGATTGACCTGTCCCTCCAGCCCCCGTGGCCGTCGCCTGGGTACAGGTAGAGGTCTCCCTCAGCATCCCGGGCGAGGACGTCGTTGTTTCCGTCGCCGTCAAAGTCACCGGGGGAGAACACGATGTTGAAAACGTCCCATCCGGTGCCCACCAGCCGGGGTTCATCCCACTTCGCCGACTCGTAGCTGGGGCACAATCCTTGGTCGCAAGAGCCAAGGCCGTAAGTGTACGTCCGCGGATACAGGACCAGCCGGCCGTCGTCCGTGCGGCCCATCAGCTCGAAGTTTCCGCGCCCGGTCCAGCCCATGGCGCGGTTCGACGCCGCAATGGGCGCTGTCTCCTCGCTGTGCAGCAGCGTGTTCTGGTCACCCCGTAGGGAGTCGCCGCACTGCTTCTTCTCCGGAGTCGTGGCGTAAACGTTGAACGAAAGTCGATTTCCCCGGTCCGAGGGCAGAATCTTGAGCGGTTCCACCTGCCGTTCAGGAGGAAGAGGCGTGCCGTTGCTGAGCCATTCGATCGTGTACCCATCAGGGGCGGCCTGGGTCTTGTCGCAGCCCGAAAATTCTGCTGGAGCTCCCATGCGCAACTCTGACCCGACGTACGGCATGCCGATCATGGACACGATCCCGTCCATGTCAATGTGGTGCAGGGGCTGGGCCCCTGCTGTGGTTGCAGACGCGGGGGCCGCCCCGGATCCCACCAATCCAGCCACCAGCAGTACAGCCGTTGCCCAGAGTCGTTGTGGCGATGTTCCACGCAGGGGGCCACGAGCAATTGAGCGAAACAACAAAGACATCAGATAGCCTCATCCCTGGGTTGGCCCACAATCCGGTGGCGGCAGCAGACCCGTAACGGGCCCATAGGTCCAAACCTAGCCACAGAATCTCTGCGACATCCGGACCCGCCGTCCGTGTCGTGGCGCGGCCGGAGCAGCAGTGGAGCCGGTAATGCGAGGGAAGTCAGCAGGCAATGACGTTAACGGCGAGGCCTCCTCGGGAGGTCTCTTTGTATTTGCTCTTCATGTCCGCGCCGGTCTCCCGCATGGTCTTGATGGCGGTGTCCAGTGGGACGTGGTGGATGCCGTCCCCGCGAAGACTGATCCGCGCGGCGTTGATGGCTTTGTTGCTGGCCATCGCGTTGCGTTCGATGCAGGGGATCTGGACCAGGCCGCCAACGGGATCGCAGGTCAAGCCAAGGTTGTGCTCGATCCCGATCTCGGCCGCGTTCTCCACTTGCCGGGGTGTGCCACCCAGAATTTCGCACAGCGCGCCCGCGGCCATGGAACAGGCCGAGCCGACTTCCCCCTGGCACCCAACTTCGGCACCGGAAATTGAGGCGTTCTCCTTGAACAGCACGCCAATTGCTGCTGCCGTGAGGAGGAAGCGGACCACGGACTCGTCGTTGGCCCCTGGCGTGAACATCATGTAATAGTGCAGCACGGCAGGAATGATCCCGGCCGCCCCATTGGTGGGTGCTGTAACCACGCGGCCGCCTGTGGCGTTTTCCTCATTGACTGCCAAAGCAAAAAGGTTCACCCAGTCAACGGCGCGCAAAGGATCGCTGGTGTCATCTGTCGCTTGCAGGTCCGCCAGTAGTCGGGGCGCCCGACGGCGAACCATCAGGTTCCCGGGCAGGTGTTCTTCCGTGCGGCTGCAGCCGCGTGAAACGCATTCCTTCATGGTTTGCCAGATACGCAGCAGTTCCGCGCGGGTTTCCTGTTCGCTGCGCCATGCGCCTTCGTTGGCCAGCATGAGATCACTGATGGACAGGCCTTCACGGTCACAGTGGGCCAACAATTCCTCGGCACTGGAAAATGGGTAGCGGACCGTTACTGCGTCCGGCTGGTCCCTGCCCACGGCATCCTCGTCCACCACAAAGCCTCCGCCCACTGAATAGAAGACGCGTTCGCTCAGCACGTTTCCCTCAACATCAAACGCCTGGAACCGCATGCCATTGGGGTGGGCGGGCAGTGACTGGCGCAAATGGAGCACCACATCCCTGGCCCGGTTAAACGGGATGACTCGACGGCCGCCCACGAGGATCTTCTTCGACGCGGTGGCATCGTCCACAACACGGTCCGCTGTGAGCGTATCCACGGTTTCAGGCGCCTCGCCCATGAAACCCAGAATGACCGCCTTATCCGAGCCGTGCCCTCGGCCCGTAGCCCCCAACGAACCGAACAGCCCCGCGTAAAGGCGATCAACGGCGTCGAACTTTCCTTCCGTTTCAAGGGATTCAATGAAGGTGCGGGCGGCGCGCATCGGTCCCACAGTGTGGGACGACGACGGGCCGATTCCGATCGAGAACAGGTCGAGTGCGCTTAAAGCCATGGCATACCTCCGGGAGGACTGGTGGGGTGGGTTCTCTCACCAGCTTGGAGGTGTATGGCAGCGGCGTCCATCGGGATCTTTTGAACAAAACTTTAAGCAAGACTTAACGATTGGCTCATGGGAGCCTCCTCGTTAAGCCTTGGGGCGTGCGTCGGTGGCCTTCCGCAATTCATCGACGACGGCGGCAATCGCCGGTGACTCCCTGCTCGCGGCGCGGTTCAGGACGATGATGTTGCGGCCGCAATCCGGTTCGACGCGACGCACCACCAGGTCCTCCGTTTCCCGCCCGAGGTTCAACTCGCTCATCAGTGCCACGCCCAGGCCGGCACGGACCAACCCCAGCGTGGCCATCAGATTCCGGCAGTTTGCAATGACGCTCGGCTCGAATCCAGCCTCACGGCAGGTTTGGCGAACGAACTGCTCAAAGACGCTGCCTTCCTGGTCCAGGATCCAGCGTTCGTGGGCGTAGTCGGCGAGCGTGGCAGTCGCGGCGACCTGCCGGTCCTGGGGGAGGCAGAGGATGATCTCATCGCGGGCCAGGACGGTCTTCACCAGCCCGTCATCCTGGATTTCATGCAGATCGTCCACCACAGCCACGTCGATGTGCCCTGACTTCAACCTGGCAACGCTTTCAAACGGCTCCAGGTCTGAAACCGTGACGTCCAGGCGCGGGTAGCTGGCGCGCAGGGACATGACGGCAGCTGGCAGTACCGTGCTGCAAAAGCTCGGGAAAGCGCTGATGGCCAGGCGCCCGCGGACGTCTGTTTGGAGCTTCTTGAGGCTCGCCTCGGCCGCCTCAACCTCGGAGGCGATCCTGCCGAAGTGCTCCACCAGCATGACGCCGGCTTCCGTCAGCCGCACCTTCCGGCCGGCGCGGACCAGGAGGGCAAGGCCGGCTTCCCGTTCGAGCACGGCCAATTGCTGGCTGACCGCCGAGGTTGTCATATGCAGCGTGGCTGCTGCGGCCGTCATGGTTCCCTCAAGCTCCAGGGTCTTGAGGATGTGCAATCGGCGGATATCGAGCACGGGGCCTCCTACAGTTTAGGTCTACTTAACCTCAGTATCGCGACTCCAGCTACTTTCCGACGACGGGTGGATGAATCCCAGCGTCGCGGCACCTTGTCCGTCGATGAGTCGGCCCAGATGTTTGCTCATCCTGAACACCACGCTGCGATCAACGATCCTGGCACTGGGCACGGCAGCTTCCAAGGCAGCCTCGAAGCGCATCACGTCCGACATTTCCCGCAGCCACACGGCCACCACCAAGTTGTATTGGCTGGCGACAGCGAGTGCGGTTCTGGCTTCGGGTATCTGCGCCATGAGCCCGTGCATCTGCTGGATGTGTTTGGCGGCCGTGCGCATGAAGTACCAGGCGTAAACGGGCCACCCGGTGACAGTCCGCGCCACGTCGGTTCGGATCCGGAGCATGCCTTCGGCGCGCATTCGCGCAAGCCCGTCGGCGACGCGTTGCTCGCTCAACCCGTGCTCGGCGGCAATCCTGCTGACGGGGCGCCGGCCATCTTCAACCAGGCAGTGGCGGAGGGCCGCTTCGACATCCGGGTGCACCGTCCGGGGTGCCCTGGCCCGGGGCGGTCGGGGGCGGGGGATTTTGCTGGCTTCTGTGGGAGCCAGTGCGCGCAGCCTCCAGTCGGATGCCTCCATGACTACTTCTGTAACGAGGTGGGTTTGGGTATTTTTGACTCCTTCCAGGGCACCAATGCGGTTGGTGACGATGTCCCAGATGGACAGCGGGGTATCGGCAAGCATGGTGGCCAACAGATCGCGCCCTCCGGAGGTGTGGTCCAGGGTCAGTACTTCCGGGATTTGTGCGAGGTGGCGCGCCACCTCGCTGATTTGCTGGGGTTTGCACGTGATGTCGATCAGGGCGGACGCTCCGCTGGGGAAGATTCCGGTGACCCAGGCGAGTCCGCGTTCGCGCAACGATTCCCAGCGCCGGGCCAGTGTGACGGCATCGACGCCGATCACAGGTGCCAGTTCACTCCACGGTGCCCGGCCTTCTATCTGAAGGGCATGGATGATGCGCTCTTCCAGGGGATCAAGCATGTTTTTCGGCATGGGAAGAAGAATAACCACGGAAAGCTGCAATTTCATCAATCGGAAACACGGCACTTCCATGATGTTGTGATCCCGTTCACTTCTCATCACATCGGAGCGCACATGCGTACAACTGCGCAGAAATCCACCACCGCGGCAGGAGCCGTCGGATTCCTGGTGGTCATGGAGCTTGGCAGCGGCATCCTTCAGGGGTGGCTGAATCCTTTGTTCTCTTCCATTGGTGAACACTATGGAGTCCCGGCTGCATCCCTGAACTGGATCAGTGCCGCGTATCTCCTGGCTACAGTCCTGGTTGTTCCCCTCCTTTCCAAGCTCGGCGATATCCACGGCCACAAACGGATCCTGATGATCGCCACGGCCATCGTGGCCGCCGCATCGGTCCTGGTGGCCTTCGCACCCAACTACGGGTTGTTCCTGCTGGGCAGGGCCATCCAGGCACCTCTGGCCGTGTTCCTTCCCTTGGAATTCGCTATAGTGCACCAACGCGATTCGGAGCGCTCAGGTCGCAGTATCGGCCGGCTGGTTGCGGCCCTGACCCTGGGCGCCACCATTGGCGGACTGCTCTCCGGAATCGTTCTGGACGCCGTCGGCAGCCTGTCCATCACGCTGCTTATGCCTGCGATCTTCATGGCACTGTGCCTTCCCGGGATCGCATTCTTCGTCAAGGAGACACCGTTGCGCAGCAAAGGCCGGGTGGATTATCTGGGTGCTGCCCTGCTGGGTGGTGGGTTGGCCGCACTTCTTGGCGGTGCCTCAAACCTCTCAACGTGGCCCCCGATGACCACGGCCATCGCCATGCTGGCTGGGGTGGCACTCCTGGTCGCCTGGGTGCTGTCCGCCCGCCGGACCGAACACCCGTTGGTGGACCTCACCATGCTCCTGCGTGGTGGGATTGGCCTACCCATCATTGTGGCGTTCCTCTACGGCGCCCAACTCTTCGGTGCGCAGGCGCCCATCTCGGTCTACCTGCGCTCGGATCCGGCCACTGTGGGCTTCGGCTTCGGGGCGGCAGCCTCAGCGGCCGGAACCATGCTCAGCATCATGGCGTTGGCAGCATTCCTGGGGGCATCCTTCAGCGACCGCGTATCCCGTGTTATAGGTGGCCCCCGGAGCGTTGCCGTGGGCGGTGGGCTAAGCGCCGTTGCCTACGTTTTCATGATCCTGGCACCCGGCAGTTTGGTCACCTTCTCAGTGTGGCTCGTCGTAGCCGGTCTGGGCTCCGGATTGGTCAGCGGCACCCTTCCCACGCTGGTGGTCCAGCGTGCAGCGGCCGATTCGGTGGGCATTGCTTCCGGTCTCTACAACACAGCACGCACCGCTGCCGGTGGAGTGGCGGGCGCGCTCTTTGCTCTGCTGATGGCGGCGCTCACCACTCCCACTGCTGCAGGAACCCCGGCGGCCACGGAGCTGTCCTTCCATGCCGTCTGGTGGATCTGCGCTGGCCTGTCCGTGCTGTTTGCCGTTGCAGTTCTCTTCATTCGGCCAGCCAAGCCAACCGTACTCACCGACCCAACTGCTCCCGCCCCGGAGGCAACCCACGGTGCCCCCGACGCTCTCGAACCCGTCAACTGACACCACCACTACACGAAGGAATAACAATGACTGTTTCCATCGACATCACGTCCAAGGACATCCTGCGCGAGGCTGTACGCGAGTCCGTGACCGCCGTCGGGCCTTCCATCCTGGAACTCAGCCACACGGTCCATGCGCTGGCAGAAATTTCCTGGGAGGAGCGCCAATCGGCTGCGGCTGTGGCCGCAGTGCTGCGTGAGGGCGGCTTCGACGTCACCGAAAACGCCTATGGAGTCCCGACGGCGATCGAAGCCGTCTATGGCCGCGGCGAGCTGACTGTGGTCCTCTGCGCCGAATACGATGCACTCCCCGAGGTGGGCCACGCGTGTGGGCACAACATGATCGCTGCCGCCGGGGTTGGTGCCGCTTTGGCACTCAAAGATGTTGCCGACGCTGCCGGGCTTCGCATCAAACTCCTCGGAACGCCGGCCGAGGAACACGGTGGCGGTAAGGTTTCGCTGCTGCAGGCGGGGGCGTGGGAGGACGCCGCTTTCTCCCTCATGGTCCACGGAATGACCGGAACCGAACGCAGCGCAACTGCCTTCAGCATGGCCGCGGTGGAGCGCTTCGAAGTTCAGTTCAAGGGCAGTGAAGCCCACGCCGCCGGCGCACCGGACAAAGCCATCAACGCTGGAGCTGCGGCAAGTTTGGCCCTGATGAACATGGCGGTCCTGAGGCAGCACCTGCCGGAAAATGCCAACACCAACGCGTTCATTTCCCATGGTGGCGGCGCCACCAACGTCATCGCCGGCGACTCTACTGTCCAGGTGGAAGTGCGTGCCGGGGATGTCGAAGTGTGGCGAAACCTCAAGCGCAGGGTACTGGCATGCTTTGAAGGCGCGGCTATCGCGACCGGCTGCACGTGGACGCACCGGCAGACCGAACACCCTTATGCGCCTATCGACACCCACGCCGGGTTGGGCAAAGTCTGGGATCAGAACATGGAAGCGGTTGGGAGGCCAGTGGACACGACGCCCATTTTCGGCGGCGGTTCCTCGGACATGGGCAACGTCTCGCAAGTAGTACCTTCCGTGCACGGGATGGTGGTGGTCCGCAACAGTACGGCTGTCCCTCACCACCCGGACTTCACCGCAGACGCCATCACCCCTGAGGCGGACCAGGCGGTCCTTGATGGCGCCACAGTCCTGGCCTGGACCATTCTTGACGCCGCTCTGGACACCGGGCTGCGCGCCGAGCTGCTGGAACTCCAGGAAGCACGGCGTCCTGGCGCCACCACCGCCACGCTTGAGGCCTGATCCCGCCCCTGGGCGGGACCTGGGGCATAGACTCCCTGTTGATCACCATCCAGTCGACTCAGCCAACGGAGCAGGACGAATGACACAGCTACGGACAAGGTTCGGTGCCAATTACACGCCATCGCGCGGATGGTTCCATCACTGGCTGGATTTCGATGTGGACGATGTCAGACGTGACCTTGACTCGATCGCCGGTTTGGGGCTGGACCACGTCCGGGTGTTTGCCTTGTGGCCGCACTTTCAGCCGAATCGATCGCTGATCCGGGAACGTTCGCTGGAAGATTTGAGGGCCATGGTGGACGCGGCCGGGGAACGTGGACTGCAAGTCTCCGTGGACGGATTGCAGGGGCACTTGTCCAGCTTCGATTTTCTCCCTGCGTGGACCCAGACATGGCGCCAGAAAAATCTGTTCACTGACCCGGAGGTCCTGGAAGGCCAATCCGCATACCTGACGGCGTTGGCCCGTGCTGTGGCGGACTGCCCAAATTTCCTTGGCATGAGCATCGGCAACGAATTCAGCCAATTCGGGTCCGCTGCCCACCCGCAGCAAAGCCAAGCCACGCCCGAGGAAGCCCGGCACTGGGTAGCCACCATGCTGGCGGCGTGCGCTGCCGGAGCTCCGAACGCCTGGCATCACCACTCAGAGTATGACGCCGCATTCTTCGATGGCCGGCACCCCTTTACTCCCAGTACGGGGGTGCCATTCGGCTCCATGCCAACAGTCCACTCGTGGGTCTTTAACAACACAGCCCAGATGTATGGCGGCATGAGTGAGCAGAGCCTCCGGCTGGCCGAATACCTGATTGAACTTGCCCGCGGCTGGTCACCGGATCCCTTTGCCCCCCTTTGGCTTCAGGAAGTGGGAGCCCCCAGCCCGCATGTTGCATCTTCCGATGCCGCCGAGTTCGCCCGGCGCACTCTTGAGTACGCCTTGGACTGCGAGAACCTCTGGGGCGTCACATGGTGGTGCTCCCATGATGTGGACAGAACCTTGATGGACTTCCCGGAGCTCGAATATTCGCTTGGCCTGTTGACCACCCACCAGGCCGTCAAGCCGCAAGGGACAGCAGTGTCAGAGGTTGGCCGTAAATATCGGGAGAACCCGTCATTGGCCGGACAGCGCACCACTGCATTGGTGCTCGATCCGGGCGGGACTACAGGTTCGAATCGTCAACAATGCGCGCCAGGGGGTGCATTCTTCGAGTCCTGGATGTCGCTCGCCATGTCCGGTCAACGCCCCACGGTGGTGTTGGCCGGCAAAGCAGAGGACGACGCGTACCTCGCCACCCGCGGCATCACGGAGCTCCGCTACGCCGCCGACGTCCAGTTCAAGCATTCTCCATGAACCGGACCCAGCGACGCCTGATCCGGAGGCAAGGATTTTGCCGGAGGTGGTCTTGAGGCTGATGGCCATGGGAATCAGTGCCTTTTAAAGAGGCCACCTTGAACGGGCCGCAACGATCAAAGGGCGGCAACGAATTCGGCGATAACAACACCGGTAGAGGTGGTGAGGCTGCGTTCCAGTTTCAGGTCCACGCGGTCTCCGTTTGCAAAGAGCCGGGTTCCGGAGCCCAGCACCAGGGGGTGAATCAACAACGTGTAACGGTCGATGAGTCCTGCGGCGTGCAAGCTGCGGACCAGTTCGCCGCTGCCCATGATCAGGAGATCGTGGGGGTACTGGTCCTTGAGAGCGGCCACGGTGGTCACCGCCTCACCGGCCAGGAGTTCACTGTTCGCATAGGCCAGCGGTGTGTCTGCGCCACGTGAGACGACGAACTTGTCAGAGCCCACCAGAGCATCAACAAAAGGATTGGGGCCGCTGGAGGTCCAGTAACCGAGCACATCCTCGTAACTGCGGCGACCGAACAGGAGACCCCTTGTGGCCCGCATGCCCTCACCGGCGTACTTCATCGAAATGTCGTCCTGGTAGCCGTTGGCCCAGCCTCCATGGGTGAAGCCGGCCCTGGTATCTTCATCGGCCCGGCCAGGTCCCTGCATAACACCGTCGAGCGTGATGTGCTCAAAAGCAGTGATGGTGGACATTTTTCCTGCTCCTTTCGGCCCGCAGCTGATGCCCGCAGCTGATGGCCGCCCAACTCAGGGCGGCCATCAGCCAACATGCCGTGCGGACTAATGTTCGGCGTCTGCCGAGGCCTGCTTCCTGGCAGTTTTCTCGGCGTCCTTTTCGGCGCGCAAAGCCTCTGCCTCGTGCTGCTCCTCAGCCTTTTCCTGATGAATGACCTCCGCAAACAGCTTTTCCATTTCCTTGGCCACGCCAGCAGCTGAGGCCGGGTTCTGCCCGGTTACCAGCCGTTCGTCCACCACTACCTTCTCTTCGAAGACTCCTGCGGACACGTGGCGGGCGCCCTGTTCCTCCAAGCGGTCTGCCAGGAAAAACGGGATGACCTTGTCCTTGCCGGCGGCTACTTCCTCGTCATTGGTAAAGGCGGCCACATCGCGGCCCTGGACAAGGCGGAAGCCGTTATCCAATTCAACGTTCAACAGGCCTGCTGGTCCATGGCATACCGCGCCTACCAAACCGCCGGCGTCATAAACGCTGGCCACAAGGTTCTGCAGGCCTTCGCTGTCCGGGAAGTCCCACATGGTGCCATGGCCTCCTACCAGGTAGACGGCGTCATATTGCCCGGGATCAACCACATCCACCCGGGCTGTGTTGTAGAGCCCGGCACGTGTGGTCTCATCCTGGGTGAAGGCAACCTGAATGGGATCATCCGAGTCCACCTCGTCACGTGGAGGCTGGCCGCCCTTGATGGACGCGAAGTCGACGAAATGTCCGGAATCTTTGAAGACCTTCCAAGGGTGTGCGGCCTCGGCCACGTTGTAGCCGGTCTTCTCTCCGGTATCGCCGATCTCGGAAACGCTGGTCAGTACCATGAGGATTTTCTTCATGAAGTGCTCCTTTCGTCCATCTTCCACACTACGCCCCACTCAAATTCAGGCCTTTGGAAGGTGCCCTGAGGCTGCCACGCCTCGCCTGGGGAAGTACCTTATTGGCGTCCCTTGGCGCCGGTGGGCCGCAGGCAATGGCTGAGACGGCCGCCACGTGGGTTGAGATGGCCGGGACCGGATAAACGTCAAATCCGTGCACCAGCGGCTGTTCCGGACAATCGGCCCGAAGAGCCTCGGCACCATTACCATCGGAAACCAGCGAGACGGCGGATGGCGGGACGCTGAGCCCCACTCCGGCGGCCTTGAGCACAGCTTCTTTGGCAACCCACTGACGCATTCTTTCCCTTACCCCGGTCTTGGCGATCACCGAGGCCGCCGCGGGACTAAGAACATACTCGTCAAACCCCTCAAAGAGCGCCGACGGGACGCGTTCCACATCGGCGCCGACGCTGGCGGCAGCCGGTCCAGCTACTGCCATCACCAGTCCATGACTCCGGGAAAGGCTCAATGACATTCCCGGCAGGACCGTCCGTCCGTGGCCTGAACTGCCGCACCCAGGGCAGTATCGTGTGATGTTCAAGCCTGGGGCTGCGAGAGCATCCAGCCCCAGGCGATGCGCGGCGAGCAGGCGCAGCAGTACATGCGATGCCGCGTAGTCGCGGCTGTCCTCAACGGTGCGGAACCGACGTCCTGCGATCCTTTCGTCAGGGCCCAGGAACCGGTCCAGGCCGCCGACGCTGGAACACGCCGCCTCGACGCTGGCGGACGGCAGAATGAGATATCCGACGCCGGGAGTCCCGGCTTGGGCGGTCACAGCTTGCTGATGCGGCGGTACTTGGCGATCGCCAAGGGTGCGAACACCGCGATGATGGCAATGCTGCATGCGACGGCATACAACAACGCGTTATCCGCGGGCCAGCCACCTGGAGCGATGAACCCCGAGGGTGCGGTGTTTCCGAAGAGCTCACGCACGGCCGTGGCCACGGAGGTGACGGGGTTCCATTCGGCGATGGCGCGAAGGGGGCCCGGAAGCGAAGCCGTCGACACAAAGGCGCCCGACACGAAGGTGACAGGGAAGAGCCACACCAGGCCAAGGCTTTGCGCTACTTCGACGCTGCGCGCCGTGAGGGCTATCAGCGCACCAATCCAGGACACCGCGAACGCGAAGAGCAACAACACGCCCAGCGCTGCGAGCATCTCCAGGGCGCCGGTGTTCATACGCCAACCGACTGCAACCCCGCAGAGGAGGGTCACTGCGATGGATATGACGCTGGTGTAAAGGTCAGAGGTGGTGCGTCCCAGAATCACCGCGACGCGGGACATGGGCAAGGAACGAAAGCGGTCAATCAATCCGAGTTGAAGATCCTTGGCCAGATAGACGGCCGTAAAGGATGCGTTGAACGTCAGGGTCTGGGCCAGGATGCCGCCAATGAGGAAGCTGCGGTACTGGTCGCCACCCAGGGAACCGCCGAAGACGAAGCCCAAAAGCAAGACGAACATCACGGGCTGCACGACGCCGGTGACCAGCGCTCCCGGGGTGCGGAGAACGTTGAGCAGGTTGCGGTGGGCAATGACGGAGCTGTCCCTGACAGCGGCAGAGATGACGCTCAAGCGGGTACCCCTTCCTTGCTGATGTGGTTTTCGGGCTGCGTGTTTCCTCCTGTGAGCTGGAGGAAAACGTCGTCCAGGGTGGGCCGGCGAAGGGAGGCTTCGGTGACTGCGAGGGACCTGGCATCCAATTCGGCCAAGACGCGAACCAGCACGCTGTGGCCGCCGGGTGCTGCTACGGAAACCCTTAACGCGGCGTGGTCCACCTCGGGGATTGCCAACCCGCCGGTGGCCTCCGTCAGCACGGAAGTGGCCCCTTGCAGATCTGCCGCATCCCGCACGGTAACGTCCACACGCCCTGAACCGGCGCGGTTCTTGAGCGCTGTGGGAGTGCCTTCAGCGATGACACTGCCATGGTTGATGACGGCAATGTGGTCCGCCAACCTGTCAGCTTCTTCAAGGTATTGGGTGGTCAGGAGGACGGTTGTTCCCCCAGACACCAAGCCGGCCACCACGTCCCACGTATCCAACCGGCCGCGCGGGTCCAAGCCGGTGGTGGGTTCGTCCAGCACCACCACCTTGGGCCGTGCCACCACGGCACCCGCAAGGTCCAGGCGGCGTCTCATACCGCCCGAGAAAGCCCCGGCCCGCTTGCCCGCAACCTCTGTGAGCCGGAAGTCCGCCAATAACTCGTGGGCACGGGCGGTGGCATTCCTGCGGTTCATTCCGTAGAGGCGACCCACCATGTGGAGGTTCTCAAAAGCAGTGAGCTTTTCATCCACGGCCGCATATTGCCCTGAGAGGCCCAGGTTGCGTCGTACGCTTTCAGGGTCTTTGCGGACGGAGTGGCCGGCCACCCAGGCATCCCCGGAATCCGGTGTCAACAAGGTGGTGAGAAGCTTCACAGTGGTGGTTTTGCCGGAGCCGTTGGGTCCCAGTAAACCCAACACTGTGCCTTCTGCCGCGTTGAGCGTCAGGCCATCGAGCGCTGTGAAGGCGCCGTAGGACTTGCGCACATCTTCTACCCGGATCACTGGCTGGCGGCAAGCTCGGCAACCTTGCGCGGAGCCATGTCTGTCCACGTTTGGGACACGTATTCCAGGCAGGCCTCGCGGCTGTCAGGGCCGAACATGGCTACCCATCCTTTGGGGGTGGCCGCGAATGAAGGCCACAGGGAGTGTTGTTGGAATTCGTTGACCAGGACGGAGAAGGTTGCTGAAGTGTCATCGAACGGGTTTGTCACGAGGATTGACCTTTCGGGTTGTTCCGGCGCTAACAGTGCCCCGGGTTCCGGAGCGTTGTAAGTCATTCGGACTCAGCCCCCAAGCTGGATGGCCAAGGCAGGCATGATTACGGGGAGAGCTGCGTCACTTAATATCCGGGAATGCCTGTCCGGCACCTCAATGTCTGTAATGCTCCCGGTGACGTAGGGCGCCCAGGCCTCGGCTCCCGGTGTCCCCTCAGGAACGTCAGCAGTGGCGCGGAAAAGCAGCAGGTCGCCGTCGAAAACTGCCGGTTCCTGTTCCCTGATCAGCCGCGCCAGCACGGGGAAGTTCTCCACCATGGCTTGCACAGCGTCCAGCGGAACGGTGCCCAGCGGGTTGTGGTTCCTGCGGAGGATCTCCTGGGCCTTGGCGCCGTCAAGATACTCGTGATCGGACTCGTCCAGGTCATAGCCCTGCGCCTCGAGGTAGGCAGCCCAAATTCCGGCTCCCGCACCTACGTCATCATTGTTCTCCTGGTTTCCGGGGAACGCGTCGAGGATGGCCAGTGACGCAACCTCATCGCCGAGGTCCTGGAGCCGGGTAGCCAGGCGGTGGACCAAATGCCCGCCAAAGGACCAGCCAAGAAGATGATAGGGGCCGGCCGGTTGAACGGACTTGATGCGGTCAATGTAACTGTCCGCGAGTTCCGTAAGGTCCAGCGCAGTGACTGCGTGGGTGGCGCCCGGCTCCATGCCTGGCATCTGCAGGCCGATCAGGGGCCGCTCCGGATCCAGCAAACCCAGCATTGAGGCGTAGCCCCACGCGATACCCGACGCCGGATGGACAGCGAACAGCGGCGCTTTGGTGCCGCTGGTGCGCAGGGGAAGAACCTGGCGCAGGCTTTCCGCTGCGCCGTCCTCCACGCCACGATCGGCCTCAGCCAGAAGCCCCTCCACTGTGGGAGCGCGGAACAAGGCCTGCACCTGCAGCGATACACCCAACGCTGCATTGATTCGGGCAATCAACGGTTGCGCCAGGAATGAATGCCCGCCCAGTTCGAAGAACGACTCATCCACCCCCGCCTTGTCCAGGGACAACACGTCCGCGAAGATTGCGGCCGCCGTCTGCTCCCGGGGAGTCCGTGGAACCTTGCCGGACGTGCGCGGCGCGCTGTCCGGTTCCGGCAAGGCAGCAAAGTCCACCTTGCCGTGGTGCGTCAGGGGGATCTCCTCGACCGCCACCACAACTGCGGGCACCATGTAATCGGGCAGCAGCATCCGCAGATGAGCGCGGACGCCTTCGGTAAGTGCCGCCATGGCATCAGAACCTCCGATGCCTGCGCGACCCTTGGGAACCACCCACGCCACCAGCCGCACTGTGTCTCCGGACGGCACTGCCCGCACCACGGCCGCTTGGACGTCCGCAGCTGAAATGGCTGCCTGTTCCACTTCACCGGGTTCCACGCGGAAGCCACGGATCTTAAGTTGATCGTCGTTGCGTCCGGAGAAGACGATGCTCCCGTCCGCGTGCCGCACCACCACGTCACCGGTGCGGTACATGCGCCCGCCGTCGGCGCTGAAGGGGTCGGCCACAAAGCGTTCAGCCGTCAGCCCCGGCTGGCCCCTGTAGCCGTTGGCCAGCTGCCCGCCTGCGATGTAGAGCTCGCCGGAAACACCTGGCAACGCTGGCTGCAGCAAGGGGTCAAGAACATACAGTGCGGTCCGGGAGGTGGCAGCTCCCAGCACCGGGGCGGTGTAATCCTTAACCCGTGCCATCACTGTGTCCACCGCGGCTTCCGTAGGACCGTAAAGGTTCCAGGCAGTGATGTTGTCCTTGGCGGAAAGTGCGTCCCACAGGGCGGGATCGAAGGCTTCGCCACCCAGAGCAAGGCTGAAGGTGGAATCCGGGCCGCTTCCGTCCAGCACCCGGGTGAACGCCGGCTCGCTCAACAAATGCCTCGCGTACCCGGGCGTAGTTTCCCAGACGCTGATCCGGTGTTCTTCGAAGTAGCCTGCCAGTGCGGCAGGGTCCCGCCGCATATCCTCGCCCACCATGTGAAGCTGATGCCCGGCAACCATCCACAGGATGGGATCCCAGGATGCATCAAATCCGACTCCGGTGGTGTGGGCCACCCTTTGCTGGACTCCCGTGGTGTGGGGCTCCAGTCCCGCGAAGAGGGTCTCACTATGCGATTCCAGCAGGGCTGCCAGGGCGCCATGGCTTACCTCCACCCCCTTGGGCCTCCCCGTGGAGCCAGAGGTAAACATGACGTAGGCCAGATCGCGTCCTGCAGGCTGGCGCTCGCTGAGTTCCGGGACGGAGCCAGGCCCGTTGCCCGCAGCTGTCCCAAGGAGTTCGGGCAGCAAAACCAGGCGCGGAACCGCACGATCCGGGTTCCGGGCAGCCACCGTGGACAGCAGCGCAGCCATGCGGTCTGCTTCCCGCCCGATGCTGACCACCACCGAGGGCACGGCGTCCTCCAGGATGGCTACCACCCGGTCGTCCGGGTATTCCGTATCGATCGGGTTGTACACCGCACTGGCCGCAACGACGCCCAGCAAAACCTGGATGGTTCCGGTGGACCTGGGAAGGAACACGGAGACAACATCGCCCGTGGCCGCTCCCTGCGTCTGGAGTCCTGCCGCCACACGGCGCACAGAGTCGGCCAGCTCAGCAAAAGTGACCTTGCTGTCACCACTGACCAGCGCTACGGAGTCCGGGGCGGACTGGACGCTGGCAGCGAAGACGGCCAGGACGCCGTCGGGCTCTTCCGGATGATTCCCGACGGCGGATCGCCGTCCCGCTGTCAGCCCCGTCAACGCGGCGGCTTCCTCAGATTCAAGCAGCGGCACCTCCGCAACAGGAGTCTCCGGATCAGCGGCAGCCCGCTCCACGAAACGTATCAGGGTCCTCACGAGGCGTTCGATGGTGGCGTCCTGGAACATTGCCGCGTTGTACTCCAGCGTGGCTGAAAGACCGGAGGCGCCGGGACGGAACGTGAAGGAGAGATCAAACTTCGCCTCGCCCGAGCCGTTTTCCGGCAGCGCAGTGACGGTAGCACCGGGTAAGTCCGGAAGGGATGCGGGGGAGCTGTCCACCGTCAGCATGGTTTGGAACAGCGGGTGCCGTCCCAGCTCCCGCTCGGGGTTCAGTACCTCCACCAGCCGTTCAAAAGGGACGTCGTCATGATCGAAAGCCGCCAGCACGCTGGTTCGGGCGCGGTCAACCATGGTACGCACAGAGGGAGAACCAGCGGCACTGATCCGCAGCGGCAGGGTGTTGACGAAGAATCCCACCAGGTCCTTCAAGGCCGGGTCCGTGCGCCCTGCCGTGGGTGAGCCGATGACTATGTCATCGCCGGCCCCCAGGCGGTTCAGGAATCCGGCCAGGACGCCGTGGAACGTCATGAACAGGCTTGCGTTGGAGGTGGCTGCCAAGGAGTTCAAGGACTCCAAAGTTTCCCCGCTGAGCTCGAAGGCACGCTGTTTGCCGGGTTGACGGGCCTCGCGTGGACGGCGCTGATCGGCTGGAAGTGTGAGCTCAGTGGGAATGCCTGCCAAGGATTCCTCCCAGAACCGGACCTTGCTGTCTGCAACCCCGGCGGCCCCCAGAACTTCCTGCTGCCACGAGCTGAAGTCTGCGTACTGAAGGCTGAGCGGAGCAAGGCTGCCCCCGCTGCCGGTCACAGCTGCCGAATAAGCCTCGGACAAGTCCCGGGCAAGGGGAGCGAGGGACGCGCCGTCGCTGGCAATGTGGTGGATCACCAGCTGAAGGATCCATACAGGCTGGTGGCCGTCACCGCGGCGCAGCAGCATCGCGCGCAGGGGAAGATCGGTGGTGACGTCGAAGCCCTTGCGGGCTTCCCCGGCCAGGATGGAGGCTTGCATTTCCTCGCTGCCCACCGGGATGATCCGCAGCAGTCCCCGCGCTTCCCCCGCAGGGTGGACCAGTTGGTGGGGGGTGCCGGCAGTTGCCGGGTAGCTGGTCCGCAGGACCTCGTGCCTGGCCACCAGAGCGTCGACGGCGGTGGACAGGGCCTGCTCATCCACTTCGCCTTCCAGCTGGGCGGCCAGTGAGATGTTGTAGTCGGCGGAGCCTGGATCCAGCTGGTTGAGGAACCACATGCGTTGCTGGGCGAAGGACAGGGCAGGGCTCTCATGGCGGCTTGCCGTGCCGGTTGCCAGCCACTCCACGAGGGTGGGGCCGGTTACCTGGCCGGGGCCAGCGGGAGCCGCCCGGCCGTCGTCGGGCGTAAAACCTGCCGACCGTCCGGAGGAGATCGCTCCCAACAGCGCCCCGGGAGTTGGTCGATCGAAGAGTGTACGCAGCGGAAGGGCAGCGCCAAAGGCTTCCCGGATCTTTCCCATGATGGTGATCGCCAAGAGAGAGTGTCCCCCCAGCAGGAAGAAGTCATCATCCATGGCGACCGTCGCCAGCCCGAGAACCTCACCGAATATGCCGGCCATGACGTGCTCTTCGGGAGTGGACGGGGCCGTTCCTTCACCTGCACCCAATGCCGCGGGCGTCGGAAGCGCTTTGCGGTCCAGCTTTCCGTGGGAGGTCAACGGAATAACCGGAATGGGCATGATCAGGGCGGGCACCATGTAGCCGGGCAGCTTGTTGGCCGCGTGCGTCCGTAGTTCAGCGGGGTCCACATCACCCACCACATAGGCGACGATTCTCTGGGCCGGATCGCCATCGGTGACAGCAACAACGTGCTGCACATCCGGATGGCTGGACAGGGCAGACTCCACCTCACCCAGTTCGATCCGGAATCCGCGGACCTTGACCTGGTCGTCGGTCCGGGAAAGGAATTCCAGCACACCTGTGGCGTCACGCCTCACCAGATCGCCAGTGCGGTACATGCGGCTTCCATCCTCAGTGAAGGGATTGGCCACAAAACGCGAAGCTGTCTCGTCAGGACGCTGGTCGTATCCCTGCGCCATCCCGTCGCCTGCCAGGTACAGCTCTCCGGGAACCCCTGCGGGAACCGGTTGCAGGTAAGCATCCAGCACCCACGCAGACGTGTTTCCGGCGGGTCTGCCAATCACTGGCTTGGCTCCGACGATGTCCGCCATCACCGAATCAACAGTGAACTCGGTGGGGCCGTAGAAGTTCAACGCTTGCACGGAAGGATCGGAAGCCAGGCGTTCCCAGAGGGCACCGGATACGGGCTCGCCGCCCAGGGCAAGGATCAAAGGCTGATCGCGGTGCTGGGCAAGGAGGCCGAACTGCAGCAAGTGCGCTGCAAACGAGGGGGTTGTTTCCAAGACGCCTATGCCGTGCTGGAGGCAGTAGCGGCTGAGGTCTTCGGCGTCGCCGCGCTCCGCATCGGACACCATGTGCAGCTCGCCGCCCGCCACCATCCAGAGCATGGGATCCCAAGCCGCATCGAAACCCAACCCGGCGATGTGTGCCACGGCAACAGGTTTCTCCTGGTCCGCTGCGAAGCGCGGAGCAAACAGGGCGCGGTGATGGTGTGCGTAAAGATTGGCCAGGGCTCCGTGAGTCACGGCAACGCCCTTGGGCCGTCCGGTGGAACCCGAGGTGTACAGCACGTAGGCGAGGTCGCCGGGGGCGCACTCCGCCGAACCGGTCCCGGGGCCAGTTGCGCCGGCCGCCAGCAGGCTGGCAAGAGTCACCGCCTTGGAAGGTTCGACGCCGGTACCCGCCTGGCCATGAACGATCACTACCGCCGGGCTGCTGTCCTCCAGGATCATCCTGATCCGTTCCGAGGGGTAGGCGAGATCGATCGGTATGTACACGGCACCGGCAGCAAGCACGCCGAGGGCAGCGGCGACTACGTCCGCTGATCGTGGGATGGCCACGGCCACGCGGTCACCCGTGCGTACACCGCAGGCCGCGAGCCCCTTGGCGATCATTTCAACCCGGCCCCGGAGCTGATCGAAGCTCCAGGACGTTCCTTCAGCCACCACTGCAGTGCGGGATGCATGTTTAGCTGCAGTCTGCGCGAAGGCGTCCAGAATGGTGGGCCACGGAACGTCGAGTAATGTGGCGGCGCTGTGTGCCAGGACTTCTGCATGCTGGCGTGGGTTCTGAATGCGCAACCGGTCCAGCGTCACGCCCGGGTGGTCGGCAAACTGCCCGGCAACCAGTGCGAACCCTTCAGCCAGCCGCTCCACGGTATTCCGGCTAAACAGTGCCGGGTCATAGGCGAGTGAGCCGGAAATGCCGGCGTTGGCTGTTTCGGCAAGATCCAGGAGGAGGTCGAACTTTGCCCCGCCCGGTTCCCTCCCCATGTCCGCAGTGGCTTCCAGGCCTTCCATGGACAGCGAGGGGTCGGTGGTATTTTGCAGCGTCAGTACCACCTGGAACAGGGGATGGCGGTGGCGCGAACGTGTCGGGTTGAGTTCTTCCACAACGCGCTCGAAAGGGGCGTCCTGGTTCCCGTAAGCGTGCAGGTTGGTGTACCGGACGCTTTCCACCAGCTCGGATGCGGTGGGGTTGCCGGACGTGTTGGTCCGCAGCACCAGGGTGTTGACGAAGAAGCCCACCAGTTCGTTGAGCTGTGTGTCGGTCCGGCCCGCCACCGGTGTGCCCAGCGGGATGTCTTCTCCGGCGCCCGACTTAGTCAGCAGCGCGGCAAGCGCCGCCTGCAGCACCATGAAAAGGCTCGCATTCTGCTTCCTCGCCAGAGAGTGCAGGCCCGCAGTGGTGCGTGCGTCCAGATTCAGAGGAATCGACGACGCCGGGAGCTCGCCTTCGCGGGTTCCGCGCGGGAAGTCGTAGGGCAGTTGGAGCTCCTCCGGGGATCCCTTTAGCTCGCGGGACCAGAATTCCAGTTGCCGTGAAATGGGACTGGAAGGGTCCTCTTCCTGTCCCAGGGCTTCACGCTGCCACAGGGTGTAATCGGCGTATTGGACGGGCAGCCCGTTGGAAGGGGCTGCCGTTCCGTTCAGCCGCGCCGTGTAGGCCTCGGAGAGGTCACGGGCCAACGGTGCCAGGGACCAGCCATCGGCGGCCACATGGTGCAACGTGATGGCGAGGACGTGGTGGTCCGGCGCCAGTTGGAACAAAACCGTCCGCAGCGGGAGCTCCCGGGTGATGTCGAAGCCGCGCTGGGTCTCTGCCTGCACGGCCCGGTCCAGGTTCCCCGCCTCGCACTGTACAGCCAGGAGTTTGGCGGGCATGATCCCCGGCGGCAGGATTTCCTGGCGCGGTTCACCGTCGGACAAGGGGAGAACGGTGCGCAGCGCTTCGTGCCGGTCCACGATGTCCGCGAGCGCACCTTCCAGGGCACCCACTTCCAAGGGGCCCTTCAATGTCAGCACGATGGGGATGTTGTAGGCACCCGACTGGTGGTCCAGACGGTTCAGGAACCAAAGCCGGCGCTGGGCGAAGGACAGCGGGATGTTGGCTGGGCGCACCCTGGGACCCAGTACAGGAGTAGCTGCTCCGTCGCTTTCCAATGCCGCCGCGAGCCCCGCTACAGTGGGCTCTTCGAAGATGGTTCGGAGGGCGGGGGCTGAACCCGTGGCGTCCCTAAGGTGCGCCGCGAGCCGTGTGGCCAGCAGCGAGTGGCCGCCCAGCTCAAAGAAGTCGTCCTCCAGGCCAACGGCTTCCAGGCCCAGAATCTCGCGGAAAGCGTCAGCCACCACGCGTTCGGCCGGTGTGCGCGGTGCCGTGGTCTCAGCCTCCGGTTCCGGCGTGGGCAGGGCGCGGGTGTCCAGCTTGCCGTTTGCTGTCAGGGGTATGGAATCGATGGCAATGACTGCGGCGGGCACCATGTAGTCAGGCAGGGTCCGTCGGGCCTCTTTGCGGATAGCGGCGGAGTCCAAGGCGCCGCCGTCGAATCCTTGCCCAGGATGCGAAGGGGTGACGTAGGCGAGCAGCTGGTCATAGCCGGCCTTGTTCTTGCTCACGGTCACGGCTGCCTGGGCTACCCCTTCCATACCGCGGAGGACCTCTTCGATCTCAGCCAGCTCAATCCGGAATCCCCGGATCTTCACTTGCTGGTCCATCCGGCCAAGGAATTGCAGGGTCCCGTCGTCCAAGCGACGCACCACATCTCCCGTGCGGTACATGCGCGAGCCGTCCAGCGCAAAGGGATCGGCCACGAACTTACCGGCGCTGAGCCCGGGCTGGTCGAGGTACCCGCGCGCGAGGTTGGGCCCCGCCACGTACAGCTCCCCGATGGCATTGTTGGGGACCGGATTAAGCCCCGAGTCAAGGATGTAGTGCCGGCTGTTGGCCACGGATCCTCCCAGAGTGACATCCGTGCCGGGTTCCATCACAGCGGTCAGTGAGTCCACGGTGGTTTCGGTGGGACCGTAGAAGTTGTAGGCCACTACGCCCTCATGCGTGGCCAACTCGCGCCACGTTGCAGGGTCCACGGCTTCTCCTCCCAGAGCCACCACGGAGGGGTGGGCGTCCTGGTCGAAGAGACCGCCGGCCAGCAGGGCCTTGGCAAACGACGGCGTGGTTTCGATCGAATCGATGCGTTCCCTGGCCAGGAATGAGCTCAGTGCTTCGGGATCGCGCCGCGTTTGGTTGTCCACCATGTGCAATTCATGTCCAGCGAGGAGCCACAGGATGGGATCCCAGGAGGCGTCGAATGACAGTCCCGCGGTGTGGGCTACCCGGAGGCGGCGGCCCAGCCGTGACGCGGCAGGATCAAAAATCCTGTCCCGATGCGAGGTCAGCAGGTTCAAGAGGGCCAGGTGTTCCACACCCACGCCTTTGGGGCGGCCGGTGGAGCCGGACGTGAAAATCACGTACGCAAGATCATGCTGGCCGGCCACGGGTGCCGGCGGGGCCGGGTCCTTGCTGTCCAACTCAGCCGCGACCACACTGGAATCCAGTACCGTCACAGGCACACTGGTCCGCGGCCGTCCTTGGTCACTGTCCTCATTCAAGGCTGTCTCTGTCAGAAGAAGGACCGGTGCTGCGTCTTCCAGCATGCCTTCCACGCGCCCCGCCGGATAGTCCGGATCCAGGGGAACATAAGCTGCACCTGCTTTCAGGATGGCCAGGATAGCAACCGGCAGCAGAACGCTCCGGTCCAGCCGGACGGCAATAGTGGCCCCAGGCTTGGCGCCGCGCTCGCGGAGGAAACGTGAGAGTTGGTTGGAGCGCTTTTCCAGCTCGGCAAAGCTCAGGCGACCGTCGGCGGCCACAACGGCAGTTCTTTCAGGTGCGGCTGAGGCTGCGGTTTGGAGCTCCTCAACAACGGTGTGGCCAGGGAGGTCCATTGATGCGGCGTCTCCCTCAGCGAGCAGGGACTGCTCCTCCGACGTCGACGTTACTGACAGTGCCGCCGTCGGATCTTCCGGGTTGGACAGAAGCTCACCAAGAAGCCGGACAAAGCGCGTCAGGTGCTTATCCAAGCCGGCTTGGGTGTAGAGGCCGGCATTGGCGGCGAACTGCACTGTTACGCCGTCGGAGGCGTTGTTCCCGAGCCCATGGACAATGACGGACAGGTCATCAATGGGGCCCGTGGAGAGGATGTGCATGGTGCCGGTGGCTTCGCCGAAAGCGATGTCGTCCAGAACCGGAAGGATATTCACCGATGGACCCAGGTAGCTGCCCTGTCCGGTCATGGTTTCGTAGCGGGTCCGCTGGTGGATCAGGGCTCCGCGCAGCTTGCCGCCCGTAGCGGCCACCATGTCCTGGACGGTGGCTCCGGGACTGATGTCCAGCCGGATGGGGACAATGTTGGACAGCATGGACGGTGTGGTCTTGGCCAGCTTCCCGCGACGTGCTGTCACGGGGAGCGCCAGCGACACGTGCTGTTCACCGGTCATCCGGTGCAGATACAAGGACACTGCCGTAAGGATTAACGCCGGCGCACTTCCGGGTGCCGTCTGGAGTGCGTCCACCGCGGACGGGGGCAGCGTCCGGGTTGATCGCAGCAAAGCCTCTGCCGTTCCCGTGGGGCGGCCCGCCAGCCCGGCCGGGGTTGGTTGTCCGTCCAGTTCTGCAGCCCAATAGGCTGCGTCGGCTGAAGCCGCTGCCGAGTCCTGATAGTCGTGATCGTCCTCAATCAGTTCATCCAGAGCAGCAAAATCCGGGGTTGTGTTTTCGCCGGCTTCCTTGGCGGTGCCCAGAGCCTCGTAGACCGCGGCGACGCGGCGCAATACCAGCACCGCGGAGTAGCCGTCCAGAAGCAGATGATGGACGCGCTGGTAAAAGAAATGCCGGTTCTCGGAGAGCCTGATGACCTCTGTGTGGAGCAGTCCGCCGTCTTCCGCGCTGCGTGCCTGCGCCATGTCCGTGTCCATCAGCCCGCGTGCGGTCTCTTCTCGCGTTGCTTCGCCGCCGCAACCACTGAGATCGGTGAACTGCACCGCGGCTTCCATGGCCTTGGCGTACTGAAACGGACCTTCGTCGTCCTCACCGAACGCCAGGTTCAGTGCCGGAGTCTCTGAGACTGCTCGGGCCACGGCCGCTTCCAGCCGGGAAACATCCAAGGGGCCGGAAATTTCGATGAACTGCCCGATCTGGTACATGGGGCTGCTGTGCGCCAACTTCTGCGCGTACCAAATTCCCCGTTGTGCGGCAGATAAACCCATCCGGGCTGGTGCCTGGTTCGCCGGGATGCCGGGCTGGTCAGGGGAGGCGGGGATAGGGGAGTTCATAATCCTTCTCTGCAGTGGGAGGCGTGGAAAAGCAGCGGCAGCCCTGGGAATCAGGACTGCCGCGTCATGAAGGTGGGGTTACTGGAACTGGCCGAGCTGGAGGGGGCCCAGTACATCTCCATCAATCAGGGGTCCGTTGATGAGCGGTCCGTTGATGAGGCCGCCGTTCAGGATGCCGCCGCTGAGTACGCCGTCGCCCAGGAGGCCGTTGAGGACCCCGCCGTTGAGCGCGCTGGTGCTGGTGGGAGCAGCGGTAGTGGCTGCAGGTGTGTCGGAAGTTGTTGCCGCTGCTTGTGCGGGGAAGGAGGCAAGGGTGAAGGCGGAGGCTGCAAGGACGGTTCCGACTGCGAAACGTGCGGTGTTCTTGGTGGACTTGTTCACGGGATCTTCTCCAGTACATAGCTGACGTTGTCCGCGCGCCACGGGTGACGCGCCATCAGCTATTCGGAGCTGCGCGCCACGTGGATGGGAACCGGGTTCGGCAGAGGACATTTTGGCTGGTGCTCTCCTTTCCCAAGGTGGGGCCGGTAGATCGGAGGCATCCCCGGGCACCAAGAAGCCATAAGTCAAGGAACTGCACACGCACAACATGGATGAGGCACAGCAACTGCACAGCTCCCGCGGGAATCGTTGAATGAATCATCCCCGAGCTTGAAAGCAGCAGGTTCATGCAGCGCTCCGCGTCCACCATCCTTTCCTCGTCGTTCCTCGCCATCACCCTTGGCCTCAGCGGCTGTGCAGTGACTCCGGCGGCCGGCCCGGATGGCACCAGCAGCAGTGCTGCCCACGTTTCGGAGGCAGCGGCGGCGGACGATCAAAGCACGACGGCGGCCAACGCCTTTTTCGCTGACGGCGCCACCCATGTGGTTGGCATCGATTGGGACGAGACTGCTTACGCAGACATGATTGCCGCTTACGAAAAGGACGGTTCCAAGGAATGGATCAAGGCCGACATCACCATTGACGGGACGTTGATAGCCGACATTGGCGTGCGGCTCAAGGGCAACTCGACGTTGCGGAGCCTGAGCGGGGGCGATGCCGGGGGACCAGGTGGCGCCGGAGGAACTTCGGCCGGGATTTCCTCGGACGTGCCCGAGTCGCTTCCCTTGCTCATCGACTTCGACAAATACGTTGATGGCCAGACGTATGAGGGTCTGACGCAGTTGTCCTTGCGTCCGGGTTCGCCGGTCCTGAATGAAGCTTTGGCTTTGGCCCTGACCGAAGCGAGCGGCCAGGCTACGCAGCGATATGCCTACACCACGTACTCCGTGAACGGCGGTCCTACGCAGACCCGGTTGCTGGTTGAAAACCCTGATGAAGGATACGCGGACTCGCTCTTTGACTCTGCGGGTGTGCTTTACAAGTCTGACGCCGGGTCCAGCTTCACCTATCAGGGCGATGATTTGGCAACGTATGAGGAGCAATTCAAGCAACTCAACAAGAAGGACACCGCAGACGTTCAGCCGATCGTTGATTTCCTTAAGTGGTTGTCCGAGGCGAGTGATGAGCAGTTCGACGCCGAGCTGGCCAACTGGGTGGATGTGGACTCGTTCGCACGGTATGCCGCCACGATGAACCTTCTGGTTAATGGCGACGACATGGCGGGGCCCGGCCAGAATTACTACCTCTGGTATGACCTGGAGACCAAAAAGATCTCCATTATTTCGTGGGACCTGAATTTGGCCATGACGGGCAACGCCACGGCGTCCCCGGACGAGCAGGTGTCCATCGGTGGAGGTGGAGGCGGCGCCGGGCGCGGCGGTATGCAGGCTCCAGCCGCGGACGGCGATGGTGGAGGTCCCGCCATGGCAGATCCTCCGGGCGCCGATGCGGCAACCGATCCTGGAGCCGGAACGGGCACGAAGGCTGCTGGTGGCAAGGGAGGAAACGCCCTTAAGGAGAGATTCCTGGCCTCGGCCACCTTCAAGCCCTTGTATACCAAGGCCTACGCTGAGCTCTACCAGCAGCTGTATGGCAGCGGAACCGCAGAGGCCCTCCTGCAGGACATCACGGCTACGGTGCCTGCCAGCGACAACCTGACGGCGTCAGTGCTCGCCGGGCAGGCCGCGACGCTCAGAACTTTTATCCAGGAGAGGACCGCGGCGCTCAAGGATCAGGTCTAACCGCAGTGCCGGGTCCAACTGCCGGACCTCTCCGCGGCTCTTTCTCATGCGGCTGTGGCGCTGCTTTGTGGTGGCGGAGAGCACATTGTTACGCCGCCCCGCCATGGACAGTTTCCTGGAATGGAAAAGGTAAGGCTAACCTAAATCGTCTTTATTTCCCCATGCCCTCCCGTTCGGGCATTCCTGGCAGGCGGTTCCATTGCGCAAATTCACCCGATTCCCAGTCATCGGGCTTGCTGCCCTCCTCACGCTGACCGGTTGCGGCCTCAGCGGAGGGTCTACCAATGTCACCGATAAAGTGGCCGACCCCAACCAGCGCATCGTGGTGGACAACTTCCGTGCGCCTGTGGCCAACTGGGCGTTGGAGTCCGACGCCGCGTACATCCTGTCGTTGTCCGGCTGCCTTGAGACGTTGACCAAGTACGATTCCGCGCAGGGCAAGGTGGTCCCGTTCCTGGCCACGGAGTGGAAGCAGGTGTCTCCGCTTGAGTGGGACTTCACCATCCGGGAAGGCGTCAAGTTCCAGGACGGAACCGATCTCACCGCCGAATCGGTTGCGGCGTCCCTGAACTCCGTGCTCAAAGCCAGAGTGCCGGCCAGGGCGTTCAACCCGGGCATGGTGAGTGGTGTCCAGGCCAAGGATGCCCGGACAGTCCGAGTGACCACTCCCGTGGAGAGTCCGTTGGTTCCTTTCCGCCTTGCCAGCGTCAACACCGGTATCCTTGCGCCGGCTGCCTATCAGGGCGAAACAGTGGACCCCTTCGGCCACTGCACGGGCCCGTTCGTGCCGGTCTCAGAGAAGGCCAAGCAATCGTTGACGCTGGACCGCAACCCGAACTACTGGGGCGGCGAGGTGAAACTTGCCGGAGCTGAGGTTCGCTTCATCACCAATGGCGCCACCCGCGCCGCACAGGTGCAAACGGGTGAAGCGGACATCTCGCTCTCTATTCCTGCCTCTGCACTGGCTTCCTTGCAAAGCGCTCCCGGGGTCTCAGTGCTCAAGGCAGACTCGCCGCGAACGGCGACGTTGTATATGAACAACGCGAAGGCGCCCTTCAACAACGTGGACTTCCGAAAAGCCCTGAGGTCCTCCCTGGACCTCGAATCACTGGCGGCCAGTGTTTATGAGGGTGCTGCGCTGCCTGCAGCAGGACCCTTCGCGCTCTCCGAGCCATGGGCATCACCAAGCCAAAGCGCTCCCCAGCAGAATCTTGACGAGGCCAAGAAGCTCCTCAATGCTGCGGGATACGCAGCGGACAGGCCATTGGAAATCATCGCCATTGTGGAGCGCGCTGAATTCGCTGATGTGGCCACCGTCATCCAGGACAACCTGAAGAGCATCGGTGTCCCTGTGACCATCCAGGCCAAGGAATATGCTGCGGCTGAGCCGGACGTGCTCGCCGGCAAGTACGACATGATCCTGAGCCAGCGAAACAGGCTGATCGACATTGCCGATCCCATTGGATTCCTCACCGCCGATTACACCTGCAAGGGCACCTATAACCTCAGCCACTTCTGCAACGAAGAGTTTGACAAGATCATCGCCCAAGCAGCCCAGACGTCCAACACCGAGGAACGGTACAAACTGTATGCCCGTGCGGGCGGGATCCTGGACAACCAGGCAGTAAACCTCTGGCTGGTCAACGAACAGGCAACGGATGCCATCCGCAGCAATGTTCTTTCCTACGTCCAGGACCCTTTGTCCCGGTACGTGCTGACGGCGCAAACAGCAAAGTCCGGTTCGTAGCAACGATCTGACACCCTCGAACAGCAGCGCATGATCACGTTCCTTGCCAAGCGGACGGCGACCCTGGTGGCCGCCGTCCTGCTGTCGTCCTTCGCCGTTTTCCTCATTCCCTACGTGACGCCGGGCGATCCTGTCCGGAAGATCATCAGGTCCCGTGTTGCCGGGGACGTCGTGGACGACTCCACAGTCCGGGCCTTGAGTGACAGCCTGGGGCTGGGCGATCCTCTTCCCGTTCAGTATCTGCGGTGGCTGGGGGACTTTTTCACCGGTGACATGGGGCTCTCTCACATCAGCCGAACACCTGTGGTGGACCAGGTGCTGCCGGCCCTGGGCATCACCCTCAGCTTGGTGGTGGTTGCCTTGGGTATTGCCGTGGTGGTCTCGCTGCCATTGGGGACAGTGGCAGCGCTGAAGCAAGGCGGGAAAGCGGACAAGCTCATCACCACCGTCACCCAGTCCTTCATTGCGATGCCGGAGTATTGGCTGGCCCCACTGTTGGTCCTGGTCTTCGCGCTCAGGCTGTCTTTGCTTCCATCTGCCGGGTGGAACACAGCCTCGTCTATTGTCCTGCCGGCGGCCACTCTGGCGTTGAGGCCCATCAGCTTCTTCACCTCGGCCGTCCGTGCGGGCATGATCGACGCCCTCGAAGCAGAGCACATCCCCGCCGCCAGGGCTCGCGGACTCAGCCGTGCGCAGACGGTCTGGCGGCACGTCATTCCCAATGGGCTGGTTCCCTTGTCCACCCTTTTTGCCGTGTGGTTCGCCGGACTCCTGGGAGGTTCTGTGATTGTGGAAGTTATTTTTGCCATTCCGGGCATGGGCCGGCTCCTGTACGACGCCGTGATCAACAGCGACATCCCCCTGGCGCAGGGCGGGGTTGTGGTGGTGGTGGCCCTCGCGGTTGCTATCACTACGCTGGCGGACTTCCTCCATCGGATTCTCAGCCCTAAGGTGAGTGGCACTCTTGCATAGCAGGCCAACAATCCACCATGCCGCCGTCGTGATTCTGGTCCTGACGGTGGCCGCCATAGCGGCCGCGCCTTGGCTGGCACCCTATCCACCTGACCAGCAGAGCCTCGCCGACCGCCTTGAAGCCCCTGGCGCTGCGCACTGGCTGGGAACAGATCATTTGGGCCGGGACACGCTCAGCCGGCTGCTCGACGGCGGCCGGTTCTCTTTAGCGGTTGCCGCACTTGCCACCGTGCTCACCGGAGTCATCGGGGTGGCGATCGGTGTGCTCAGTGCCCGTCGCAAAGGCTGGCTGGATGAGTTCTTCACCCGCACCAACGACGTCCTGCTCGCACTCCCGGAGATGGTGGTGGCACTCTTCATCGTGGCGGCGATGGGCACTGGCTTCACATCTTTGTTGGTGGCACTCACTGTGACGGGATGGACGCCGTTTGCCAGGCTGGCCCGAACCTTGGCCTACGATGTCTCTGCCCGCGGTTTTGTCGAGGCTGCGCGGGTGGTGGGTTGCTCGCCGTCGTTCATCGTTTTCCGCCACATCCTGCCCCATCTCGCTGCGCCCATCATGGGCCAGGCAACGCTCCGATTCGGACAGCTTCTGATCAGCGTTGGCGCATTGTCGTATCTGGGGCTGGGCGTGCAACCGCCGCAATCTGACTGGGGATCCATGCTTGCTGCAGCCCAACCATACGCAGAAAGGGCACCGTGGGGGATCATCGCTCCCGGCCTCGCAATTTTCCTTATAGCCCTCTGCATGACGCTCATCGGCCAGCAGGCCACCCGCAGGGCAGCGGAACCGGTGGACGTCCTGGTGGTGGAGGGGCAACATGCCTGAGTTGATCATCGATGGCTTGACGGTGCGCAACACCACCACCCAGCGTCCGATCCTGTCCGGAGTAAGTCTTTCTGTCCGGTCCGGAGAGTTTGTGGCACTGGTGGGCGGTTCGGGCTCCGGCAAGACCATGACGGCCAAGGCCATTCTGCAACTGTTGCCCCAGCAGCTGGAGGTTGGGGCCGGCTCCATCAGCCTGGATTCCTTGGAGCTCATCGGCGCTCCGGAAACAGAGTTGAACCGCGTACGTGGCGGTCGATTGGGGATGTTGTTCCAACAACCCAAAAAGATGTTCAACCCGAACAGGACCATTGGCAAGCACCTCCGCGAACCGCTGAAACTGCACGCTGGTCTACGGGGTGGAGAGGCCCGATCCAAGGTCCACGGGTTGTTGGCCGAGGTGGGCTTCGCGGATCCGGTATGGGGTGCCCGGGCCTACCCGCACCAACTCTCCGGCGGCATGGCGCAGCGTGCCATGACGGCCATGGCTTTGGCCGGGAAGCCCGGTATTCTTTTGGCCGACGAGCCGACTTCCGCTTTGGATAAAGTGCTGGAACAGCAAATCCTCGAGTTGCTGGACCGTGAAAGAAGCCAACGTGGCTTGGGTATTCTCTACATCACCCACAACCTGGCCTCCGTAGCGGCCTTCGCGGACCGTGTCCTGGTGATGGACGCAGGGCAAATTGTGGAGTCCGGCACCACCGACGCCGTTCTGGGCAACCCGCAGCACCCCTACACGAGGATGCTGCTGGAAGCGTCCAACCTGGCGCCGTCAGGCATATCGGAAAGCCGGACGGAAGGCCGAACCGCCCTGGCCTTGAGCAACGTGACCAAGCACTTTGGGGCCGGAAGCCGTCGTCGGACAGCGTTGGATTCCGTCTGCTTGGATCTGAAGCAGGGCGAGATTCTTGGCGTCCTGGGCCAATCCGGCTCCGGAAAGAGCACGCTGGCCAGAGCAATCGTTGGACTGGAAGGGATCAGCGACGGGAGTATCACCAGGACGCCGACTCCGGGGCGACCCAGCTCCCCAACCGCTGTTCAGTTGGTCTTTCAGGAACCCCACGATTCCTTCGATCCGCGCATGACGCTCCGCGCCAGCCTCGAAGCGCCGCTCCGGGGACTCACCGTTGCCCAGCGGTCCAGCCGGCTCAACGAGGCAATGGAAGAAGTGGAGCTGGATCCCGCACTTTTGGACCGGCTTCCGAATCAGTGCTCAGGCGGACAACTGCAGCGCGTCACCATCGCGCGGGCATTGCTTCTTGAACCCACGGTGCTCATCTGTGACGAGGCAACGTCAGCCCTGGATGCCCTGACGCAACGCACCGTTCTGGAGCTCCTTCAGCGACTGCACCGGGACAGGGGACTGACGCTGATGATCATCACCCACGATATGGACGTGGTACGGCACATGTGCCAGCGGGTTGCCGTTCTCTTCCAGGGCCGCCTGGTGGAACTTACCGGCACCGCTGCGTTCTTTGCCGATCCACAACATCAGCACAGCAAAGATCTTGTTGCTGCCGCCATCCCGTGCCGGGGGTTGCACCTGAAAAGGATGAGGTCGGTACGCAATTGAGGTCCCGAGTGGCCGGGTTCCCGTTTTCGCTCAGGTCAAGTGGTCGAAGTCCCCGCGTGCCCACGCGGCGTGCCTCTGGGCGGAATCGTTCAGGACAGTCTTGGCGTCGGAGTAGATGACATTGTTGAAGTTGCCGTAGATCCGGTCAAACTGGAGATCTCCCAGGTGGGCCGCCACCCGCAAAGCCACCGCCCCGGACAACGGGAGGTGATTCGGATAGCTGCGCATGAAGGCGACGGAGCGGCGGTCAGGATTGGGAAATACGGTGTCACCGGTCAGCAGCACGCCTTTGCCTTCGGCGCCGGCAGACCAATGCACCACCGCGCTGCCGGGGAAGTGGCCGCCGGTCTGATGCAGTGTTAGGCCTTCGGTGAGGGCCACCTTGTGGGACCAGTAGGTGATGTGCGTGTCATCGCGGCCCAGCCACACGCGGTCTGCACCCGCAACAAATACGGGGATGCCTCCGAGCCGATGTGACCACTCCACCTGTACTCCAAACATATGGGGATGGCTCGCTGCGATCGCCAGGACCGGACCATGCCCGAGTACCGTCTTCACAGCCTGGTCATCGACGTAGCCCAGCGGATCCCACAGCAAGGATCCTTGTGGTGTCACCACCAACTGGGTTGTCTGGCCAATTCCGACCTTCGGCTCGCTTCTTATCCCGAAAAGTCCCGGCTCGTTCTCCTTGAACGCGAGCTGCTGGCCGGCCTGCTGGAGTTCGTCCAAGGTCAGCCATTTCTGGCCGTCGTCGGGTACGTATTGCCGCTCGTCAGTGCAGATGGGGCAGAGCCTGGGGACTGGTTCCTCCCGCTCAACAGCGCAGGTTGCACAGATCAGCATGGGGTGGTCCCTTCCACGTACCTCGGTCCTGGCCCGCCCAGACTATGGCACGTGGAACACTCGCAGGAAGGGGCTCCTGGCATCGATTGCGAGGGGTACCGCGAAAATGATCATGATGCTTACTATTGTCGAGGACGCCAACGACGGGCGCCTACACCACACCACACCAGGAGCGGGCATGGCACTGAGCAAGGGAACACGGGTGGAGTGGAATACCTCCCAGGGCAAGACCCACGGAAAGATTGTGGAGAGGAAGACCAGCGACTTCGAGTTGGATGGCGCCCTGCATCGAGCCAGCGAGGCCGAGCCGCAATATGTTGTGGAATCGGAGAAAACAGGTGCCAAGGCGGCGCACAAGGGCTCTGCGCTGACTGAGAAGAAATAACGCCGTGGCCGGGTACTTTGAGGTTGTGATCGTCGGCGGCGGCAATGCAGGAGTGTCGCTGGCGGCGCGTTTGACACGTTACGGGGTTAAAGGCATCGCCGTCATTGAACCCAAGGAGTACCATCTCTACCAGCCGTTGTTTTCCCATATTGCAGGCGGCCGGGCTGAGGTCAAAGAAGCCGTCCGCAGCCAGCGGTCGGTCATGCCCAAGGGCGTTGCCCTGATCAAGGATGCGGTGGATGGCGTGAAGGCAAGCGCCAACACCGTCAGCCTCAGCTCCGGCGCCACCGTGTCCTATGACCATCTGGTGCTGTGTCCGGGGCTGCAATACAACTGGGATGCCATACCCGGGCTGGCTGAGGCGGTGCATTCGCCCTACGGCGCCTCGCACTACGAGTTTGAGCTTGCCCCGAAAGCCTGGACCCTCCTGAGCAGTCTGCAGTCCGGAACGGTGATCTTTACGATGCCTGCCGGGCCCATCAAGTGCGGGGGTGCCGCCCAGAAGCCGATGTACTTGGCGTGCGACTACTGGAAAGAACAGGGAGTTCTTGACCGGATCAGGGTGGTGATGGTCCAGCCATATCCCACCGTGTTCGGCATTCCCGTGATTGATCGGGAGCTTGAACGCAAGATTGCGGAGTATGGCATCGAGCTTCGAACCAACAGCGAACTGGTGGGAGTCGATCCCGTCAACCGTGTGGCGACCATCCGTGACCACGCGGCGAACACCACAGAGAACCTTGGCTACGACGTTCTCAATGCCGTCCCGCCCCAGAGTGCGCCGGACTGGCTCAAAGACACGGATCTGGCTGCCGTCGGAGATGATGGCGGTTTCGTGGAGGTTGACTCGCAGACACTCCGGCACGTCCGGCTTCCCAATGTCTGGTCCCTTGGTGACGCTGCGGGCACCAACAACTCCAAGTCCGGCGGGGCGCTGCGCAAGCAGACCAAGGTCCTCGCCAAAAACCTGGTGGCGGCCCGCAAGGGTGGGCAGCTCACGCAGGCGTATGACGGTTACTCTGTGTGCCCCTTCACTGTTTCGCGCAACACCGTGGTTTTTGCTGAGTTCGACGACACATACAGGCTCATGCCAACCGTTCCCAAGGTGCAGACGTGGAAGGAAAGCCGGCTTTCCTGGTGGGTGGACCGGTGGATGTTCCCGCAGGTTTATTGGCGCATGATCCTCCGCGGCCGGGCCTAGCCGGCAGGGGCTGGTCCTAGCCGCAGAGCCCTGGGCGCCAGTGGTCCGCTGTGCCACTGGCGCCCAGGCAAACCGCGCTGGCTACGGCGTGGGGCTGCCGCCGTTCACGTTCAAGGTTTCTCCCACCACATAGCTGGATTCCGGCGAGGCAAGGAATACATATGCCGGCGCCAACTCGGCAGGCTGACCGGCCCGGCCAAGGGGAGTGGAGTGCCCGAACTCCGGCAACGCCTCCTTGGGCTGCCCGCTGCTGACCTGCAGTGGGGTCCAGATCGGCCCGGGCGCGACTGCGTTCACCCTGATGCCCTGGGGCGCCAACTGCTGGGCCAAACCTTTGGTGAAGTTGTTGATGCTGGCCTTGGTGGTGGCGTAATCCACCAGTGTTGGTGATGGGTTGTAAGCCTGAATGGACGTGGTGTTGATGATGGTGGATCCGGCCGGCAGATGGGGGAGGGCGGCCTTGGTCAGCCAGAACATCGCATACACGTTGGTCTTCTGCGTGTGGTCGAACTGTTCGTCGGTGATGTCGGCAAGGTTTTCCTGCGCCACCTGCTTCCCGGCGTTGTTGACCAGAATGTCCACACCGCCCAGGATTTCGACGGCGGTGTCCACCACTTTCCGGCACATGGCGGAGTCTTTAAGGTCGCCCGGGACCCTGACGGCTTTGCGGCCTGCGGCTTCGATGATGCCGGCTATGCGGTCTGCGTCCTCTTCCTCTTCCGGAAGGTAGGAAAGGACCACGTCCGCCCCTTCGCGGGCGAAGGCGATTGCCGTGGCTGCGCCGATTCCCGAGTCCGCTCCGGTGACGATCGCCTTTCGTCCTTCGAGGCGCCCGGTACCGCGGTAGCTGTCTTCGCCGAGGTCTGCCGTGGGTGTCAGATCCGCGTCGAGCCCGGGCTCGGGTTGGTGTTGCTTCGGAGGCGAGATCTGCTCGTAGGCGGTGACGGGGTTTCTGAACGTGTACTGATCGGTCATGGTGGTCCTCCTGGTGTCGAGGTGTGGCCATAAAAGCTAAGGAAGCTTATGGTTTCCACCCTAAGCATGCGGTGACCCGTCTGCAAAGCGGGACCAACCTGGCGCTACGCACCGGTGGGAGAAGGGTCCGACGGCGGGAGGCCGCCGTCGGACGCTTGTTCCGTTCGGTGTGGACTGCTGCCCGCGGGGAAGTCATTGCTTGTTGCGGGCCTCCCGTTGCGCTGCAATTGGCGAAGCGCCAGCAGCGGAAACAGCAGCACCGAGAGCATTCCGGCCCCAACCAAGGCGGAGGCGATGCCGCTGGTGATGAAGCCGTGGTCCTGGCCAATGGCCGTCACCGCGACGATGATTGGCAGCCCGGTCGCGCCGAAGAGCAACAGGGCGCGCTTATCGGACCGGGTGGAGCCGGAAGGGGCCGCCAACAGCGACGGCAGGCCGCGGATGACCAGCAGCATCACAAGGAACAGGGGGAGCAAGGCGAGGGTTGCCGGGTTGGACGTGAGGGCGCCCAAATGGAAGTCGATGCCGGTATCGATGAAGAACACCGGCACCAAGAAACCGAAAGCGACGGCGTCGATCTTGGTCTCAATGACCCTCCGATCTTCCTGGGGCGCGCGGGCGATGGTGACTTTCCACAGCACACCGGCCGCGAAAGCGCCCAGAAGCATGTCCAACCCCAGCACCATGCTCAGGACAACCAGTGTGCTCAGGATCAACATGATGGACCGCATGGCGAATTGGCTGCTGGTGTGGAGCGTCCTGGTGACCTGCGCATGAAACAGGGTGTGCCGGGAGCGTGAGGCCAGGAAGATGGCAACTCCGGTCAACAGGACGAATCCCAGGAGCACTGCCGACGCCACCCCCAATTGCTTGCCGCTGAGGAAGAGTGAGATGGCGATGAGCGGCCCGAACTCGCCCACCGCCCCCAAGGCCGCCACCGTGATGCCGATGGGTGACTTTATCTCGCCGGCGTCGCGGATGATGGGGAGCAATGTGCCCAGTGCGGTGGAGCACAAGGCGACGCCGATGATCACTGCGGCCTCAGGTGCAGGCGCCAGGACGAAGCCAGCGCCGATGCCCGCTGCCAGCGAGATAATCCAGCCGGCAGAGGCGCGGCTAATGGGACGGCCCCGGATTGCGGCAAAGTCGATCTCGTTGCCTGCTACGAAGAACAGCATGGCCAAGCCGAAGTCGGCCAGGGTATCCGTGAACGGGGTGGATTGGATCCACCCCAACAGGCTGGGGCCGAGCAGGATCCCCAGGACAATCTCGAAGACCACTATCGGCACTTTGACCAAGGGGTCAAGGAGCCGGGTGATGATGGGTGCCACAACGGCCAAGGCTGCGATCAGTACCAGTGACGTGGACAAGCCTTGCATCGGCAGTGCCTCCGGAACCTCGGCTGCTTGTGGAAAAGTAATCCCAAGCTACCGCCACGCCTTGCAGTGCGCCAGATGAGGCCCCACGTGCAAAACCTGCCGGTGGAGGTGCGTTCTCAGGCGCTGGGCCGTCCCGGCCATTCCTTGCCCGCCCAGGGGTCGTAGTTGGCAATGAGGTCTTCTTGCGGCGGGCGCTGATCGTCGGGAATATGCTGGAGGTTCACCCGAACCCTGTACCAGAGCGAACTGGACCCGCGCATGCCGTCAACCAGTACGTCGGCCGGGTGCAAGGCTGACACCAGCTCCGCGTGCTGCGCCTTCCATTCATCAAAGGCTGCGAGGGCTTCGGGTTTGGTCTTGGTCCGGGCCACCTCGATCAACGGCATCGTGGACACACGTCGTCCGGATCCGTCCCCTGACCGCGGAGCCTTCTCTGCGGGTCCCAGCTGGGCAGCCAAGGCGAGCAAGCCCTCGAGGGAACCCGCTGTGTCGTCGATGCCTGCGTGGGGATCGCCCTTCTCTGCGAACCTTTGGGGCACGCTGAGTACCGTGAACTGCTCCGGTCGGGCGGAGCGCACTTCGTCCCACGTGAGCGGGGTTGAGACCCTGGCGTCGGGCCTGGACCGAACGGAGTAGGCCGAGGCCACGGTACGGTCCTTGGCGTTCTGGTTGAAATCGACAAAGACGCTTTCGCCCCGCTCCTCCTTCCACCACCGGGCGGTGGCGAGGCCCGGGGCCCGGTTCTCAACTTCGCGGGCCAGGGTTTCAGCGGCAAGCCGGACGTCGCGGTAGGACCATCGTGGCGCAATTCGCACCAGGATATGGAGGCCCCGCGAGCCCGAGGTTTTGGCCCACCCCACCAGGCCGACGTCGTCCAGTACTTCTTGTGCCACGTACGCCGTATCGACGATTTGCGACCAGTCGACACCGGGCATGGGGTCCAGGTCCACCCGGAGTTCGTCCGGATGGTCGAGGTCTTCGGCGCGAACAGGATGCGGATTCAGGTCCAGGCAACCAAGATTCACTACCCACGCCAAGCCCGCAGCATCGCGGATGACTGTCTCTTCTGCGGAGGTCCCGGAGGAGTAGTGCAATGTTGCCGTATCGATGAACTCCGGATGGTTTTCCGGCACGCGTTTTTGAAAGAACGGCTCCGCGTCGATGCCTTTGGGAAAGCGTTTGAGCACCATGGGCCGGCCGCCTGCCCCGCGTAGGGCGCCGTCGGCGACTGCCAGGTAATAGCGAACAACATCGAGCTTTGTCAGCCCGGGCTCGGGGAATACCACCTTGTCAGGATTGGAAATGCGAACTTCGGCACCGCCGATGTCCAGAATCTCCGCCGGGGTCTTGGAGGGGCTCATGCGGGCCACGCTAGCAAGCAAGGTGTTGATTCGCCACAGCTCTCAGGCCACCCAGCTGGAGCAAAGCCGGGCGGACTATATTTGGCCATGTCAGCCCACCGCCACAACTGAGGGAGTCTGCACACTATGGCCAAAGAACTTGCCACCCAGCTCATTGAACAACTCCAGGCTGCCGGCGTGCAGCGGATTTACGGAATCGTAGGCGACAGCCTTAACCCAATCGTGGACGCCGTCCGTCAAACAGGAGGTTCCAGCAAGGGCGGCATCGACTGGATCCACGTCCGCCATGAGGAAGCGGCAGCTTTTGCTGCGGCTGCGGAGGCGCAATTGACCGGCAGGCTGGCGGTCTGCGCCGGGTCGTGCGGCCCCGGCAACCTGCACCTGATCAACGGGCTGTACGACGCCAACCGTACTGGCGCCCCGGTGCTTGCCATCGCCTCGCACATCCCCAGCAAGCAGATTGGGAGTGGCTTCTTTCAGGAGACGCATCCGGACCGGCTGTTCAATGAATGCTCCGTTTACTCGGAGCTGGTCAGCACCGCCGAGCAAGCGCCCCGCGTGATGCACAGTGCCATTCAGAACGCTGTGGGCCTGCGGGGAGTAGCAGTGGTGACCCTGCCCGGCGATATCGCAGGCCTCGAGGCCACGGCGCCCACGCCCCTCCCCGCCACATTCCGGCCCGCGAGCCTGGTACCGGACCCGGTCAGCGTCCAGGAACTTGCCGGAGCGATTAACGACGCCGGCAAGGTTGCCATCTTTGCTGGCGCCGGAGTTGAGGGCGCGCACGCTGAACTGATGGCGCTGGCCGAACTGGTCAACGCCCCCATTGGTCACTCCCTGCGCGGCAAGGACTTCGTCCAGTACAACAATCCCTTCGACATCGGCATGACGGGGCTGCTCGGCTATGGCGCTGCGGCCGAAGGCATCGAAGACGCGGATTTGCTGATTCTGCTGGGCACCGATTTCCCGTATGACCAGTTCCTCCCGGACACCCGGACGGCCCAGGTGGACCGGGCTGCCCAGCGGCTGGGGCGCCGCACCGACGTCGACATTGCCGTTCATGGGGACGTCCTGCCTACCCTGAAGGCTCTCCTGCCCCTGGTGCAAGCAAAGAAAAGCCGCCGGTTCCTGGATCAAATGCTCAAAAAGCATGATCGCTTGATGAACAAAGCCGTAGGTGCCTATACGCGCAAGGTGGAGAAGAAGCAGCCGATCCACCCGGAGTATGCTGCCTCGCTGCTGGACCAAGTGGCGGCCGAGGATGCCATCTTCACCGCGGACACCGGCATGTGCAACGTCTGGACCGCACGCTACATCAACCCGCTGGGCACCCGTCGGCTGATCGGATCCTTCCTGCACGGCTCCATGGCCAACGCCTTGCCCCACGCGATCGGCGCGCAGGTGGCCTACCCGGGGCGCCAAGTGGTGTCCGTTTCCGGGGACGGTGGCCTGTCCATGCTGCTCGGTGAGCTCGTCACAGTCGCCGCACATAAGCTGCCGGTGAATGTGGTGGTGTTCAACAACTCCACGCTGGGCATGGTCAAGCTCGAAATGTTGGTGGACGGGCTCCCGGACTTCGGAGTTGACGTGCCGGATGCCAACTATGCCGCGGTGGCCAAGGCGCTTGGCTTCCATGCCGTGCGGGTCACCGATCCTGCGGACATTGAGGCCGCGTACAGGGAAGCATTTGCACACCCCGGTCCGTCGTTGGTGGAACTCATAACGGACCCCAATGCACTGTCCATTCCGCCAAAAATCTCCGGGTCGCAGGTGATCGGTTTTGCCACTGCCATGTCAAAAGTGGTCCTGAACCGGGGGGCCGGCGAAGCTGTCAGCATGGCACGCAGCAACCTGCGCAATATCCCCCGCCGCTAGGTCACCGGCCCAGCACGGCGGCGAGGTACGGCGCAGTGCGGCTCTCCTTGGAGCGCGCGACGACGGCGGGCGGCCCTGCGGCGATCACCTCGCCGCCGGCGTCGCCACCGCCGGGTCCCAGGTCGATCACCCAGTCCGCACCCGCCACCACATCCATCTCGTGTTCAACCACGATCACGGTGTTGCCGGCATCGACGAGCCTGTGGAGTTGCTTCATCAGGAGCTGAACGTCTGCGGGGTGCAATCCGGTGGTGGGTTCGTCCAGCAGGTAGAGGGTGTGGCCGCGCTGGACCCGCTGCAATTCCGTGGCGAGTTTGATGCGTTGGGCTTCGCCGCCGGAAAGTTCTGTGGCCGGCTGCCCCAGCCTGAGGTAGCCCAGGCCCACCTCCTGCAAGGTTTGGAGGCTGCGTGAGACGGAGGGGAGATCGGCGAGGAATTCAGACGCCGTGTTGACCGTCATGCCCAGTACTTCGGCAATGTTGCGGCCACGGTAGGTGACCTCCAGTGTCTCCGGGTTGAACCGGGAACCGTTGCACTCGGGGCATGGGCCGTAGCTTCCTGGCAGGAACAGCAATTCCACCGCCACGAATCCCTCTCCCTGGCACGTTTCGCAGCGGCCTCCCGCCACGTTGAAGGAAAACCTGCCGGCTCCGAAGCCACGCTCACGGGCACTATCGGTGGCCGCGAACTCCTTCCGCACACCGTCGAAAAGGCCCGTATACGTTGCCAGGTTGGAACGCGGTGTGCGCCCGATGGGTTTCTGGTCGACTTTCACCAGTCGGTCCAGCTGGTGCAGCCCGGACACGGACCCGGCGGCATGGACCCTGGGCGGAGCATCGTTGTCTGCGGTCTCCGGGTGCAGCCGGGCTCCCACCATGTCGGCCAGGACGTGGCTCACCAAGGTGGACTTGCCGGAGCCTGATACGCCGGTGACGGCGGTCAACACTCCCAGCGGAAACGCAACCCCCAGATTGCGGAGGTTGTGCCTGGTGATCCCGCGAAGTTCCAGCCACTCTTCCGTGGTGCGTGGCGCGCTGGGAGCCAACCCGGCGGCGACCGGACCGGCGTTGTGCTGCCTGTTAGTCCCGCCGGACGTGCTGCGGCCGTCCGGGAACAGGAAGGGTCGGGTCACGGAATCCTTCACATGTTCCAGACCGTCCACGGGGCCGCTGTAGAGGATTTTTCCGCCGCCTTCGCCGGCGTGTGGTCCCACATCCACCAGCCAGTCGGCGGCCCGGACAAAGTCCATGTTGTGCTCCACCACGAACACCGAGTTGCCGGACGTCTTCAGCTGATTCAGCACATCAAGCAGGGGCTCGGCGTCGGCGGGATGAAGCCCGGCGGAGGGTTCATCGAGTACATAGATGACTCCGAAAAGGCCGGAACGCAGCTGGGTGGCGATCCGGAGCCGCTGCATCTCGCCAGGGGACAGCGTGGGCGTAGCGCGCCCCAATGCCAAGTATCCCAAACCCAATTCCAGCAGCACGGTAACCCTGTTGAGCAGGTCCCGGGTGATGGCGACTGCTACCTCGTTCCCTTCTCCGGAGGCCTGCTTGCGGGACGCAGTCCCGGCTCCCTTCACCTCAGTTGTTGGCCGGATCACCGCGGCCAGTTCGGTCAGGGGCAGGGCGTTGAGTTCAGCGATGGTCTTGCCGGCGAATGTTACGGCGAGCGCGTCGGGCCTGAGGCCGCTGCCGTTGCATTGCGGGCATCGTCCGGTCTCCATGAAGCGCAGCACCCGGTCCCGCATGGTGGTGCTCTTGGAGTCCGCAAGGGTGTGGAGGACGTAGCTTTTGGCACTCCAGAAGCGGCCCTTGTATGGCTTGGCGACGCGGTCGCGTTGTGGTGTTACTTCCACTACAGGTTGCTCTTCGGTGAAAAGGATCCAGTCGCGATCCTTCTTGGGCAGCTTCTTCCAGGGCGTGTCTACGTCGTAGCCCAGGTGGGTGAGGATGTCACGGAGGTTCTTGCCTTGCCATGCGCCGGGCCATGCGGCAATAGCGCCGTCCCGAATGCTCAGGGAGGGGTCCGGTACCAGGGATGCTTCGCTGACCGTGTGCGCAACACCCAAACCGTGGCACTCCGGGCAGGCGCCGGCTGCTGTGTTGGGGGAGAACGCGTCAGAGTCCAGTTGGCTGGCGCCGGCCGGATAGCTGCCGGCACGGGAGAAGAGCATTCGCAGGGAGTTGGAGAGCGTTGTTACTGTTCCGACGCTGGAGCGGGCTGTCGCTGTGCCGCGGCGTTGTTGAAGCGCGACGGCGGGGGGCAGTCCGGTGATGGTCTCTACTTTGGGGTTGTGGCCCTGTTGGATGAGGCGGCGGGCGTAGGGAGCGACGGATTCGAAGTAGCGTCGTTGGGCTTCGGCGAAGATGGTTCCGAAGGCCAGCGAGGATTTTCCCGAGCCGGAAACGCCCGTGAAGGCGACGATCGCGTCCCGGGGGACGTCTACGTCCACGGTGCGCAGGTTGTTCTCGCGTGCTCCGCGGACTCTGACAAAGCCATCTTCGGGATCGGCAAACTGCGGCGTGGGCCGGTGCGGAGCGGGCCGTTGGGAATTTCTCAGTTTACTGTCCATTGCTACGACTCTATCGGCGTCCGGGGCCGGCGCGCATTGAGGAGGCCTGTGCGGAGGTTTCACACAGTGTGGAATTCGTGTTCGCCTGCCGGGGCGTTGTGACTGGTTCCATCCGGCATGCTGACGACTGCTGTGACTCCTTCCGGGATCTCGATGCGCAGGGCGAACGCCCCGTGTTCCACGGTCCAAGCGCTGGTGATTCGGCCGTGGACGGTCTCGACGGTTGCACGTGCCGAGGTGAGGCCGCCTCCGGGCTGCGGGGCGATGGTCACGGTACGGTAAGCGGTTTGCCCGCTGTCCGGGTTCTCCGGCAAGCGAATTCCGGCCACATGGGTGTAGAGGAATGAACCCGCGGCGCCTTTGCTGTAGTGGTTGAGGGATCCCCTCGCTCCGGTGGCGGTCACGCCGTCCCACCATTCCCACATGGTGGTGGCACCGGCGTCCAGCATGCCGAGCCAGGATGGTGTGCCGGTGGAGAGCAGCAGTTGGTAGGCGACGTCGAGGTAGCCATGATCAGCCAGTACCGGAAGCAGGAGGCCGGTGGAAAGAAAGCCCGTGCCCAGTCGGTTTCCGTTGAGGCGGACGAGTTCAACCAGCCGGGACGCCGTCAGCGGGGCGAGTTTCTCCGGGACCAACCCGAAAGCCAGGGCGCGGACGTAGTGTCCTTGGGACTCTTCGCCCAACCGGCCGTCCTGGTCCAGGTACTCGGCTTGCCAGGCGTCGAGGACCGCGGCCGCCAATGAGGCGTAGTGGGCTGCGGCTGTGATCTCGCCGAGCACTCCGGCAGTTCTGGCCAGGAGCTCGGCGGAGCGGTACAGGTACCCCGTGGCCACTATGCCGTGGTCGCGGGAGGGGTCAGGATTCGGCGGAGTGTCCGGCTCCAGCCATTCGCCAAAGTGGAATCCGGTGTCCCACAGAAACGTCTCGTGGGGCAGGGGAGCGAGCCGTGCCGCCGCGCGTAAAGGGTGCCGGCCGGCGGCCGCGGCTCCGGCAGCAAAGTCCACCCATGAACGCATGGAGGGGAAGGCTTCCGCCAAGGCTTCTTTATCCCCGTAGGCACGCCAGAGGGACCATGGTACGAATACTGCGGCGTCACCCCATCCGGCCGAGCCAGTGGCGAGATCTTCAAAGAAGTTGCCGGAGGGCCCGGCGCCGGCAGGATTGGGAACCACCGTGGGCACCCTGCCGTCAGTCCATTGGTCGGCGGCAAGATCCTTCAGCCACTTGGTGCTGAAACCTGACACATCGAACATCAGGGCAGCCGTGTCTACAAAGACCTGCCAGTCACCAGTGAACCCGGACCTCTCGCGCTGGGGGCAGTCCGTGGGGACATCGCAGGCGTTCCCACGGAAGCTCCACAGCACAGCATCGTGCAGGGCGTTGATGCGTGGATCGCTGCAACGGAACGTTCCTGTGCGCGTCAGGTCGGTATGGACCACCACCGCGGTGATGTCCTGCGCGGACAGTTGGCTGGTGAGGCCTTCGATCTGCACGTACCTGAAGCCGTGGGTGGTGTGCCGCGGCTCAAAGACATCGCCAGGGTGTCCGGCGGAGATCACTTCGTCCACCTGCCCTGCGGGAAGGGGAGTCTTGGTGGCGAAATCGAAAGCGCGGATGTTTTCGGTGGACACCAGCCCGGCCGGATCAAGTACCTCCCCGTGTCGCAGCGTGGTTCGGGTGCCCTCGGGGCCGAGTTCCGTCAGGCGGACCCAGCCATTGATGTTCTGTCCGAAGTCCACCACCGTCACTCCGGGCGCGGAATGGGTGATGCTCACGGGCTGGAGCTCCTCGATGCGTCGCACCGCCGGGGCAACCGGCCGGACGTATCGTTCGCTGTTGCCGTAAAGCCCGCCGTGCCGGGTGGCCACCGGAAGCCAACCATCCGTCGTCGTGCCGTCCTCCGGCTCGGAACACCGGCGGAAGTCGATTGTTTGACCATCCATCAGGTCAGCGTGGGTGATGTGGCTTTCCCGTGAGGTCCAGAGCTTATCCGTGACTGCGAGGGTTCCCGACGGCGAGGTGATGGAAGCGATGAAGGCAGTTTCGCGCCCGAAGCCGTCGGCCCTGCGCTCGAAGCCGTGGCGGCCGCGGAACCAGCCGTCGGAGAGAAGCACCGAGATGACGTTCGCGCCGTCCAACAGCAGCCCAGTGATGTCCCATGCGTGGACCTGCAGGCGCTTGCGGTAGGCGGTAAATCCGGGCGTCAGTTCCTCATCGCCCACACGGCTGCCGTTGATGAACAGTTCGTAGAGTCCATGAGCCGTGGCGTGGATGGTCGCCCTGCCGCGGCCCGGCACCCACTCGAATGTGCTGCGGAGCCAATAGGCGGGCCGCCTGCCGGGTTCGGAAGGCTGCGTTTCAACGGGTGAGATCCAGGAAGCATCACGCAGGGCCGCTTTCAAAGAAGGCTGGGAATGATGGTCTGTCAAGGGAACTCCTCCGGGGAAATCAGGCAGCTTGGTGGCCTTTGCCCATGCTAGACCATAAAAACCGTGCTTGCACTGTTTTTAATTTGGATGTGGATGACTACCCTGAGAAGGTGCGTACGCGGCGGAAAACTGGAAGCTATGAAGTAGGGCGTGCCAAGCGCGCAGAAATTCTGGATGCGGCAACACGGCTCTTCGGCATGTCCGGATACCACAAAGTGCCGCTCGCGCAGGTGGCAGCGGACGTGGGGCTTAGCGAAAGTGGCCTGCTGCACCACTTCCGCTCCAAGAAGCATCTGCTGCTGGCGGTAGCGGAGCGCCGACTGGAGCAGACGGCCACGTGGTGGGGATCGCGGCCCACACAAAACACCGAGGACCCCATGGAAGTATTCCGGACCATGGTGGACTCCACGCGTGAGTTGGCCAGGGAGCCGGGGCTTATTGAGCTGTTCGTGCTGATATCGGCTGAAGCTGCGGATGCCACCACGCCTGCGCACCAGTTGTATGCCTCGTGGTACCAGCGGGCAGTGGACGAGACCGCCCAGCGACTCCGCGACGCCGTCGAACGCGGTTACCTTCAACCCGACACAAACGTGGGCGGCTGTGCCCGCGAGATCATTGCCGTCAGCGACGGGCTGCAACTGCAGTGGGTGCTCTCAGACGGGAAGCTGGACCTCGTGGAAGCCATCCGCGACTACTCCCGCCGGCTGGCGCGCTCACTCCTGACGCCCGGGTACGCCAGCGCGGCCGACTCCCTTTAGCGCATCCGGACACTTTCGCTGGGCCCCGGGTTGTAACCCAGGTTGCGCGAGACAGCCCTGGCGGTTGCCTGCACGGCAGGGGCCAGCACATTGGGCGGTGTTGCGCCGTCGGGAACCACGATGGACAAGGCGGCCACCACTGTCCCCTCCGCGCCGAAGATGGGCGATGCAACGGAGACCGTCCGCGACGGCGCCGATCGCCGGATCATGGCCAGGCCCGTACGGCGCACATCGGACAAGGTGCGCCTTAGCTGACCTTCCGGCATGGAATCCACGCCGACTTCGACGTCGGGCGGTTGGTTGATGACGGACTCCTGGAAGGCGGCATCTGCGCCGGACAGCAGAACCAGGCCCACCGCCGTCGACCTCAGGGGCGCGCGTCCACCCACGCGGTAGGCCACCTCGGTTGCTTCCTTTGACGACAACCGTTCGATCAACACCGCCTCATTCTTGTCGCGCACTGCCAACAGGACGTGATGGCGGGTCACGGCAAAAAGATCCTCAAGGTAGGGCAGCGCGATTTCGCGGACTCCATGGCCGCGCGGCGATAGCGAGGCCACCTCCCATAGCCTGACGCCCACCACATAACGGCCATCCTCCAGGCGTTCAAGGGCACCCCAGGCCACCAGCCGGGCAATCAGCCGCAGGGCTGTGGGGGCGGGTATGTCCGCCAGCCGCGCCATTTCGGACAGGGTCAACGCCCGACGGCGGTCGCTGAAGACGGCAAGCAGGCTTAGGGCGCGGTCAATGACGGGTTCGCCCTGCTTGGGTCGCTTGCCGCGCTGCGGTTTATCGGCGGCCGTCCCGTCTTCTGCCGGCATGTATCTGAATCCTTTCAACCCAGTGAGTGATCTTCACCACAATACTGTTTCAACCAATGAAATTCACATGGGGCTCCATGGCCCCCGCCTACGACTCTTGAAGAAGCCGGTTACCGGAAGCCATCTGACGAGAGGGCGCCGACGGATCGGCCGGAACAGGTCATTGCCGACCACGTTCAGGCCTCCGGTGCCACATCCCGACTCACGATTCCATCACGAATGCGAAGGCGCAGCACATGAATCTCCTCACCTCACCTGCACGTCGGAGCGCGGCCGTCCTGGCCGGCGCGCTCCTTCTGGGATCCCTGACAGCATGCGGCGGTGGGTCATCCGCCACCTCCACCGTGGACAAGAGCACGCTGACCATTGCGACGGATAGCGACAGCGCGTCCTTCGGCTATGACCCCTTGCGTGTCTCGGACGCCCAACGGCAGTTCTTCGAAGGCCTGTATGAAAACCTGATGACCCTCCAGCCAGATGGCAGCGTGGGCCCGGGCCTTGCCAAGGAATTCAGCTACAACGCAGATAACACCGTGCTGACGCTGACCCTCAAAGAAGGTGTCACCTTCACTGACGGCTCCACGCTGGATGCCGCGCTGGTCAAAGCAAACCTTGATCGTCGCAGCGACTCTGCACTCAGCGCGTACTCCGCCATCGCAAAGGGCGGAGCGCAGGAAATTGCCTCGGTTGACGTCGTGAGTCCCACCCAGGTATCAATCACTTTCGCCAAAGCCCAGCCGGGCTTCGAGAAGAACCTCACCTCCACCTTGGGGATGATCGTTGGCAAGAACGCAGTGACGGACAGCGCCAGCCTTGCCACCACCCCGGACGGCTCGGGGCCTTACACCCTGGACAGCGCAACCACGGTCAAAGGCAACAAGTACGTCCTCACCAAGAACGACAAGAACGCGGACGCTTCCAAGTACCCGTACAGCAAGATCACGTTCAGCGTCATCATGGACCCGCAGGCCCGTGCCAACGCGCTGGTCTCCGGCCAGGCTGACGTTGCCTCGCTGACCTCGCCCACCGTTGACTTCGCCAAATCCAAAGGCGTTGGCGTCTCCCAAATCGGTGGCACCGTCCAGACGATGATCTCGTTCGACAAGATCGGCAAAACAGCGCCGGCGTTTGCCAGTGAGAAGGTCCGTCAGGCATTCCAGTACGCCATCAACCGTCAGGCACTGGTGGATGCCCTCCACAAGGGCGACATCCCGGCATGGAACGCCTTGCCCAAGGATTCGGCAGGCTTTACTGAAGAACTGAACTCCACCTACGCTTACGACCCCGCCAAGGCAAAGAGCCTGCTGGCCGAGGCTGGATACGCCGACGGCTTTGAATTCACCATCATCGCAAGCACCCAGACCCAAACGGACCTGCAGGCAGTCCAGAAGGATCTGGCCGCGGTCGGCATCACCATGAACGTCAAGCTGGCGGCCTCCACCGATGAAGCATTCGCCGCAGTGGCCACCACTCCACTCGGGTACGCCCCGTTGGGCTGGGACAACCCGGTGGGATTGATGTACGGAGCGGTCCTGAGCGGCTTCACCAACGTCCAGAAAGCCACAGATGAGCAGCTGAATGCCGCAACCGCAGAAGCCGCAGCAGCCAAGGACGATGCCGCCAAGAAGGCCGCGTTGACCAAACTCAACACACGTCTGGTGGAGTCCGGCTGGATGATCCCGCTGTATGAGTCCCTCACCAACCAGGGCTACAACACCAAGAAGGTCCAGCAAGTGAAGTTCGCCGGCAGCAACGTTTACCCGCTGCTCTCGTCCTACGCACCCACCAACTGATCCAACCGACAGGCCGGACGCCACGCCCGCAGGGCGTTGGCGTCCGGCCCGACCAATGGAGGTCACCATGGCAATGTTTGTCACCAAACGCCTGCTGATGGCGCTTGCCACAGTGCTGGTGGTGGCGGTGCTGGCATTCCTGCTGGTCCACGCCATGCCCGGCAGTCCGGGTGCCGTCTCTTTGGGCGCCGGCGCTTCGCAGGACGCCATCGATCAGCTGAACCAAAGCCTGGGGTGGAATGACCCGTTGGTGGTCCAGTTCTTCCGCTGGCTTGGCGACGCCATCCAAGGCAACCTTGGGAGCTCGCTCATAGACGGCCGTTCCGTGAGCGCAGACCTCGCCACGAGGCTTCCGGTCACGGCATCCCTGGCAGCCGGAGCCACCATCCTGAGCGCCATCTTCGGCATCATCCTGGGCGTTACCGCAGCTGTCCGCGGGGGGTTCCTCGATCAGTTGATCGGCGGATTCGTGGGACTGCTGGTGGCTCTCCCTGCCTTCTGGATCGGCGTCATCTTTGTCTACCTGTTCGCCGTCCAGTCATCGGTTTTTCCTGCCACCGGATACGTTCCCTTTGACGTTTCCCCGCAGGATTGGGCCATGTCACTGGCCCTCCCGGTGATCACGCTGGCCGTTGGCGGCGCAGCCTTCATAGCCCGGCAGACAAGGGCTTCGATGCTTGAGGCGCTCCAACAAGAACACATCCGGACGCTCCGGGCCACAGCCACACCCACCTGGAAGATTCTCTACGTCCACGCCCTGCGCTATGCGAGCCTGCCGATTGTGGCCGGCATTGCCCTGCAGTTCATCGGCCTGTTCGGAGGCTCTGTCATCGCCGAGCAATTGTTCGCCATGCCGGGCCTCGGCCAGGCCGTCCAGACGTCCGTCAGCACCCACGACGCCCCTGCCGTCCAAGGCGTCGTAGTGATCGCCACCGTGGTGGTGGTTGCCGTGAACCTCGTGCTCGAACTCGCTACCAAATTCCTTGACCCGAAGTTGCGTGCCTCATGATCCCCACACTTCCAGCCACCCCGCGCAAAACTGCCCTGACCAAACTCTCCGGGCATCGCCTCCTCGCGTCCCCGACCGGCCTCGCCGGTACCTTGTGGTTGGCGGTCATGGTCACGGCATCACTGACAGCACCCTGGTGGTTGCCCTTCAAGACCGAAGACCAGGACTTTACTGCCGTCCTGTCCGGCCCTACAGCAGCCCACTGGTTGGGCACGGACGAACTGGGCCGTGACATCCTTAGCCGCATCTTCGCTTCAGCAGCCGAAACCCTGGGGACGTCGTTCATCACGGTGATTGTCGGCGTCGGGCTGGGAACCTTGCTGGCCCTTGCGGCAGCGAACAGCCAGCGCGCCGAGGGCGTCATCAGCCGCGTCACCGAAATCATGATGTCGTTGCCGGGCACGGTGATCATCCTTGCCGTCATCGGTGCAGTGGGGACCAACATCCCGTTGATCATGGCCATCCTTGGCGTGCTGATCTCCGCGGGAATCTACCGCGTGATGCTCGGCCAGGCCAAGTCCCTGCAGAACCAGCTGTATGTGGATGCTGCCACCGTTGACGGACTCAGTCCCCTTGCCATCAGCGTCCGCCACGTGCTGCCGGGCCTGGCCACCACCATCGTGGTGCAGTCCGCCTTGATCTTCGCCGTAGGCCTCCTCATCCAGGCCGGCCTGGCGTTCATCGGCTTTGGACCACCCCTCCCGCAGCCCAGCTGGGGCGGCATGATCCAGAGCGCTTCGCAGCACGTCTATGACGCTCCCTGGCTGATGGTTCCCACGGGGGTGGTCCTGGCTCTGACCGTACTGTCCGCCAATGCCATCGGCAACGCCCTGGGCAAGGCCCCGAACGCTGGGGCTTCGCACCTTCCTTCAGCAGCCATCCGCAGGAAGAGGGCCGGCCAGGCGGCCGCGGCGGCGGCAGCAACTCCAGCCGTCCGGAATCCTCCCGCGGCAGGCAAGCTCAGCGTCCGCGGACTTTCGGTAGGGGTCGACGGCGGAACTCCACTGGTCACGGACGTCTCCTTCGACGTCGAGCCCGGCACGGTCCTGGGGCTGGTAGGCGAGTCTGGCTGCGGCAAGACGATGACGGCTTTGTCCTTGATGGGGCTGCTGCCGTCCGGAGTGGCCGTGACGGACGGGCAGATCCTGTGGAACGGCAAGAACCTTGCCGCGGCCACGGACAGGGACATGGAAGGCATCCGCGGACGTGAGATCGCCCTGATTTCCCAGGAACCCATGAGGGCCCTTGATCCCATGTTCACCGTGGGCTACCAGTTGACCTCCGCGATCCGGCGACTGCAGTCCATGGGCCGGGCGGAGGCGGGAGCCGAGGCACTTGGCTTGCTGGAGAAGGTGGGGATCGTGGATGCCAGGCGCATCCTGAAGAGCTACCCGCACCAGATTTCCGGTGGCATGGCCCAACGTGTTGCCATTGCACTGGCCCTGTCCGGAAAGCCACGCCTGCTGGTGGCTGACGAACCAACTACCGCCCTGGACGTGACGGTCCAGGCCGAGATCCTGTCCCTGCTGAGATCGCTGGTGAAGGACACCGGAATGTCAGTTGTCATGGTGACCCACGACCTCGGCGTTGTGGCAGATATCTGCGATCAGGTTGCCGTCATGTACGCCGGCCAGGTAGTGGAAAATGGCCGCACCGGCAGCATTCTGGACCAGCCGCGCCATCCTTACACCCTTGCCCTCCTCGCGGCGGATCCACACGCCAATTCCGCCCACGATATGCCCCACCGCCTCGCCACCATCAAAGGCCAGGTTCCGCAGCCCAAGGACTGGCCCGCAGGTTGCCGGTTTGCAGCGCGCTGCCAGTTCGCTGGATCTGCGTGTGTGGTACCCGTGCCGCTCCTTCCTTCCGGAACGGAGACGGGACTGGTGCGCTGCGTCAAGGCCGACGAACTTGCCGTGGAAGGAATGGCCTGGGTGGCCACCGATTCCGCTGTCCACCAGCATGTCCCCGCAGAAGTTCCGGCCCGGCATCGACTCGACATCACAGAAAAGGACATGGCATGAGTATCGACACCCCCCTGCGGCCAGAAAGTGCTTCCACCGTCCACCGCATGCCGATGCTTGAGGTGAAGGACCTGGTGGTTCGCTACGGCCACGGAAGGAAAGCAGCCAGCGCACCTCCGGCCGTTGACGGCGTCAGTTTCGCCATCCAACCCGGTGAAACGGTGGGGCTGGTAGGGGAGTCAGGGTCCGGAAAGTCCACCATCGGGAAGGCGATCCTGGGTCTCCAGAGGGTCTCCGGGGGTTCCGTGGCTTTTCAAGGCGAGGACATCACACACGCCAAGTCCGGCAAACGCCGTGCCATCGGCAGTGAGCTCAGGGCCGTCTTCCAGGATCCCAACTCGTCCCTCAACCCCCGCAAGACAATCGGCGCCTCACTGGCAGAACCGCTGCGCATCCGCGGTGTTTCCAGTGGCGTTGCGCGGGCCAAGGCAGAGGACATGCTGGAACGCGTTGGTCTGCCAAGGGAAGCCGTGGACCGTTACCCCAGCCAGTTCTCCGGAGGACAGCGGCAACGCATTTCGGTTGCCCGTGCACTCATCTGTGAACCACAACTGGTGGTGTGTGACGAAGCAGTCAGTGCTTTGGACCTTTCCACGCAGGCGCAAGTACTCAACCTGCTCGCGGACCTGCGGGACGAGCGTGGCTTGAGCTACCTGTTCATTGCGCACGACATCTCAGTTGTCCAGTTCCTGGCGCAGCGCGTGGTGGTGCTCTATCGAGGCCAGGTCATGGAATCGGGGCCGGCAGCAGCGGTCACTGAGTCCCCGAAGCACCCGTTCACCCAGGCCCTGGTGGCGGCATCCCCCGTTCCCAGGCCCGCTGAACAGGCCCAGCGCCGTGCGGTCCGTGAGTCTTTGGGAGTCCGTACGGCCTCTGCCGCGGCAGCCACGGCGGGCGGGTGTCCCTTCCGCCAACGCTGCCCGCTGGCCACGGAGCTCTGCTCTACCGAACGCCCTGCTGTGCGTCGGGTGGGCGAGGCGGACGTCGCCTGCCATTACGCCTGAACCAATCCATCGGCTTTCCTGACCAATATCGCTTCCAGGAGGAAATACATGACACTCGAGACCGCTGAACACCGGGCTCCCACCCCGCCGCCGTTCCCGGCCTTTCACGCGCCCGGGCAAGCCGAGGTGGTGTCCGAAGACTCGATGGTGCATCGGGAGCTCAGTTATGCGATTGCCGTTGGGTTCCGTCGGCTCTCCATGGACATTTGGCTTCCCCGCAGGGCGGCCGATATCCCTGTTCCGGTGGTGGTGTGGATCCACGGCGGTGCTTTCCAATTGGGGGATCGCCGCGAGCTTCCGCCGACGTTCGCGCCGGACTCAGTGTTCTACCTCCTGAACCAAGCGGGCATTGCGTGCGCAACCGTGGACTACCGGCATTCCCTGGAGGCGCCGTTCCCTGCCCAGCTGCACGACATCAAGGCAGCCGTCCGGTACCTCCGGCATCATGCAGAGGTCCTGGGCATCGACCCTGCCAGAATCGGAGCCTGGGGCGAATCGGCGGGCGGACACCTGGCGGCGCTGCTGGGACTCACCGGAGAGCGCGAAGACCTTGAAGGTGGCCTTGGCGTGCAGGGGCAGCCCAGTTCCGTGGGCGCAGTGGTTGACTTCTACGGGGTGTCCTCCCTGAACGACATGCCGCCGATGACGGCCGCCAACGACTTCATGGGCCCGGCACTGCTGGCTGCCGTGCCAGAGGGGGTGTCGGTGCACCCGGAAACCATGCTGGTAGGTGGCTCCACGGACCCTCTTGTCCTGGACGCAGCCAGCCCGTCCAACTACGTGACACCGGATGCAGCCAGTTTCCTGCTGGTCCACGGTGACTCCGACGGTTTGGTGCCTTTGGCGCAGAGCGAACTCCTGGCGGACTTGCTCAGGGAGTCGGACGTCAAGCACGAGCTGGTCACCATTGCAGGCGCGGACCACTGCTTCTTTTTTGCCGAGGACCAGCTGGACCGCATCCTGGCGCTCTCCATCGAATACTTCCGGAGCGAATTTGGCCTGGGCGTACCCGCCACATCGGGCCACGCCCCGGGGGCTCCTGATTCCCTCCACACATGAGCCTGGATCCGGAACTGGCAGGGGTCATGGAGCATGTGGCCGGGGCTAAGTCCTTCGCCGATCTCCTCTCTGATCCATCCGGACTCCTCCGCTTGGAAGCCTTCGGCAGTGGCCGGCTTGCCTACTCGCCTCCCAACGTGCCCGTCCACAACGTCAAAGCACCCGGGCCAAACGGTCCAGTGGGTGTGCGTGTTTACGGTGGCGGGGCCAAGGCGGGGTCGGTTTATTCGGGTCCCGGAGTTCCGGGCCTTGTGTGGCTGCACGGCGGCGGATTTGCAGGGGGCAGCCTGGACATGCGGGAGGCCGATCAACTGGCCCGCGAGCTGGTCCACCGCACGGGCGGGATGGTTTTCTCCGTGGACTACCGTTTGGCGCGTAAGGGTGTTCACTTCCCGGTGCCACATCACGACGTCTTGGCCGCCTGGCTGTGGGCCACCGACAACGCAGGGCACTACGGCGTAGATCCCGCAATGCTGTGCCTTGGGGGAGCAAGCGCCGGGGCAAACCTGGCAGTGGGGGCTGCCATGTATTTGAACGATATCGGCGAGCCTCTGCCGGCCAGGATGCTCCTGGCATATCCGTTCCTCCACTCCGGGCTGCCTGCCCTGAACTTTTCGGATGCGGCCTTACATGCCCTGCCGCGACTACTGCGCTTCACCGCCGACGATTGCAGGGCAATGGTGGAGAACTACATCGGCGGTCCTGTGGGCACGGCGTCCTCCTACGCTGTGCCCGGGGACGCCGACCCCCGCGGCATGCCACCTACGTCCGTCCTTGCCGCCGAATATGATGACCTGCGTGCATCCGCGGAGCGCTATGTGTTGTGCCTTCGGGAAGCCGGAGTCCCCGTGAACTTCCACATCGAGGCCGGGGCAACGCACGGGTACCTCAACCACTCAGCGGGGATGGCAGTGGTGCAGCGTGGGCTGTCCTTCCTGGCAGAGGAGCTTGAGTCAGCCAAGCGGTTTCAATGATTGGAATCGCCAGTTCAGCTCCGGGGTCACGTCCGACATTCTTGGATGAAGAGGCGGGGACATTGTGGACCCCGGCCCAAGCAACAGACCTAAGCACCAGAGGGAGTCGACGATGACAGATGGCGAAGCGTTGAAAGGCATTGAATTCGCCCGCAGTGGCCATGAAGGTTCGCGCCCCCTGTTATTGGATCTCTACCTGCCGGGCGGGTGGGACCACGCCAGTGACCAACGCCTTCCCGCCGTCGTTCATTTTCATGGTGGCGGTTGGCGCGTGGGTGAGCGTTCCTCTTTGGGCCCGGTCTGCGACAAATTCGGCCTAGATCCGTTTGACGTACTCGCAGAAGCCGGATTCGTGGTGGCTTCTGCCGACTACAGGCTCAGCTCCGAGGCGCATTACCCGGCACAACTTCACGACGCCCAGGCTGCAGTGCAGTGGCTGCGCAACAATGCCGGGGAGTACGGAATAGACCCGGCGCGCATCTACGTATGGGGTGACTCTGCCGGCGGGCACCTGGCCAGCCTGGTTGGACTCACGGCCGTGGACGGAGAAGCTGTAGCAGGCGTCGTAGCCTGGTACCCGCCAACGGACTTGCTCCACATGGGGGAGCAGGCGCTGCCCCATGCGGTGGCCCGTGCCAGCGATCCCGGATCCCGCGAGGAGTTGTTGGTGGGTGCAGTACTGGCGGACAACCCGGACCTTGCCGCCGCTGCAAGCCCCATCAGTTACGTTGGCCCGGACGCCCCGCCCTTCCTGCTGATCCACGGAACGGCCGATCGCTTTGTTCCGGCGGCCCAGTCAGAATCGTTGGCGAGTGAACTGGCCAAGGCGGGTGCCGACGTCGAACTTCTCCTCATCGACGGCGCTGACCACATGTGGTCCACCGCGGACGGTGGTTCGGCAGCTGCTGAGAAGGCCCTCGCTGCCACTGTCTCGTTCTTCCGCACGCAAGCCGCGCTCGCATAACCTTTTCCAGATTTCGGCAAGACCAACCAGGGGTTTCCTTGCCGCGCCCTCCTATCGATTACCGCCTTCGGGCGAAGCTGAAAGGCCCATCATGCAGTACATAGGCATTAACCACGACGACGACACTTGGGTGGCGGCCCTCGGCGGAACCAAAGTTTTCCCGCTGGCGTCCGTCACGGACTTCTGGGCCGATGCAGCCCGTTGGCAGGAGAAGGCCCCGGCCATCATTGCTGACGGTGCAGCCGGCAAGGAGCGGACAGAAGTCACTGAGGTCCCGTTGGTTCCAGCGTCGGCCCGGGTGATCTGCGTGGGCCTCAACTACAAAGCGCACGCAGCTGAAGGAAGTTACAAGGACCAGGAGTTGCCGCCGTACCCCACCTTGTTTGGTCGTTGGACGGCGTCGCTGTCCGTTGGCAACGTGCCTGTGCCCGTGCCCGGTGGCGAAGCCGGGCTGGACTGGGAAGGCGAGGTGGCGGCCTACATCGGCAAACGCGTGGAGTCTGCTGACGAGGCGAGCGCGGAGAATGCCGTGTTCGGCTATTCCACGTTCAACGACCTCACTGCCCGCCGCGCCCAGAAGCTCACGTCCCAGTGGACGCTGGGCAAGAACGGTGATTTCAGCGGACCGCTCGGCCCGCTGGTCAGCCGTGACGAGGTGGGCGATCTCCGCGATGGGCTTCAGGTCCGCACCCGCGTGAACGGCACCGAGGTTCAGAATGGGAATACGCGGGACATGATTTTCTCAGTACCGTCCATCATCTCCCTGATCAGCCAGACGTTCACCCTCCACCCCGGAGACGTGATCGCCTCCGGCACGCCCGAGGGTGTGGGATATGCCCGGACGCCCCCATGGCTCCTGCAGTCAGGTGACACGGTGGAGGTCGAGATCGACAAACTTGGCACCCTGGTCACTCCTGTTGGTGAACCGATTCTTCGAGCGAGGGCGTGATGGGTACGCTTCACACGGCCGGACTCGATGACCTGCCGGGCGAGGTTCCTGTACTGATCTCCGGTGGTGGACCCAGCGGCCTGTTCCTGGCGCTCGACCTCGCCCAACGGGGGATACGGAGCCTGGTGATCGAGCCGCGTATTTCCATAGACGTGGACCGTCCCCGCGCCAAGACCACCAATGCCCGCACCATGACCCATCTGCGCCGGATTGGCCTGGCGTCCGCACTGCGGAGTGCAGCGCCGCTCCCAGTGGACTTCGCACAGGACGTCATTTTCTGCTCTTCCCTGACGGGCCGCGAGATCAGGCGATTCCCCAACGCCTTTCAACTGGAAACCGGCAGGTACCAGCCCCAGCCCGAGTGCGGGCAGCAGGTACCGCAGCCTGTGCTGGAGTCCGTGCTCAGGGACGCGGTGGAGGCATCCACGCACGCCACGTTGATGACGGGGCTGCGGGTGAAGTCCTCTTCGAACGTAGCGGGCGGCCAGCAGGTCACCGTGGTTGACGCCGCCGGCCAGTCCCGCACCGTTCGCAGCAGCTTCCTGGCGGGGGCCGACGGCGGTTCGTCTACCGTCCGCCGTGGCCTGGGTATCCGGCTGGAGGGTGGATCTGCAGCGTTATCCAACATCAGCATCCTGTTCCGGTCCACCGAGCTCGCCAGCACCATCACTTTGGATCCTGCTGTTCAGTACTGGGTCCTTGGCCCCGGAACGGCCGGCATGGTGGGGCGGATGAACCTGGATCAGACCTGGTGGGCCATCGTTCAAGGTGTTGACGCCAACGCTGAAGGTCTGGACCCGGTGGCCATGGTTCGGTCTTTAGTAGGTGCGGACATTGACGTTGACGTGATCGCAACAGATCCATGGACGGCCCGCATGCTCCTTGCGCCTTCCTATGGTGAAGACGGGGTGTTCCTGGTGGGCGACGCTGCCCATCAGAATCCGCCCTGGGGTGGGCACGGCTTCAATACGTGCATCGGCGACGCCGCGAATCTGGCGTGGAAGATCGCAGCTGCCCTTGAGGGGTGGGCCGGCCCGGAACTCTTGGCGAGCTATGGCCTTGAGCGGCGCCCCGTCGCCGAACGAACCATCAACGATGCCGCAGCCAACGGCAAGGCACTCGCCTACCACTTTGCCGAGCCAGCACTGGAAGCCCAAGGGTCCGACGGCGACGCCGCCAGGGCCAGTGCCAAGGAAGCCCTCGGAGTGAAGCAGAGCGAATTCGACTCATTGGGCTTGGTGCTCGGCTACAGCTACGCCGGGACGCCGTTGGTTGTCCCGGATGGATCTCCAATACCGGTGGAGGATCCCATTCGTTACACTCCATCAGCCAGCCCTGGCGCCGTCCTTCCGCACGCGTGGCTGGACGACTCCACCTCGCTCTACGACGTCCTGGGGCAAGGTTTCACGCTGCTCGTCGACGCGCTATCCGTGGTGGGATCCGCCGTCGAAGATGTTTACGCACCCGTGCTGGCCGCAGCGGACGACCGGGGCGTTCCGGTGACCGTGACCGCCGTCGGTCCAGACCGTCGGGGAATCCCGATGGCAGAACACTGGGCCGCCGACGCCGTCCTGGTCCGCCCCGATCAGCACGTGGCATGGCGGGGTTCCTCCGCTGAAGCCGCAGCCGGCGCCCTCAGCGTGGCCGCAGGGTGGGTCCATCACAACGATTCGCACAACACCAAGGAGATTGCACATGCCGACGCCGTCATTTCGTGACTACCTCTTTGCCCCGGAAGACCCGCGCGTAGCAAAACTACGTGGCCTGGACGCGCGCTCCTACGCGGAAGCAGCCAAGGACGACTCTTTTGCCGGACCCATGATCGAGGGGTGGAAAAAGCTCTACCCGAAGCCTTTTGTGGGTGTCACCAGTGACGGAACCATCCGTGAAGGCCTGTATCCGCTGAGCCACGCTTCGCCGGGCGAGGAAGCGCCGACGTCGGACATGGTCACCGCAGCTGAAAAGTTGCTGGCCCTGCTGACCACTGATCAGCGCGAACGCCTCAGCTACGCCGTGGACGCCATCCAATGGCAAAGCTGGGCCAATCCCGAATTCATGCAGCACGACACCGGGCTGCGCCTGGACGAGGTGGATCCCGCCGTGCGGGACGCCATGCTGGCCGTTGTGGAGGCCAGCCTCAGTCCCGAGGGGTATGCGTTGGCGCGAAGCCTCATGCGGATCAACGGCTTCCTGGGTGAACTGGTGGAGTTGCCGCTGCTTATGAACGAGTTCAGCTACAACGTGGCGCTCTTTGGCACCCCCTCAGAGACGGAGCCGTGGGGCTGGCAGCTGTTCGGCCATCACGTCGCCTTGAACTGCCTGGTGGCTGGAAGTCAGCTGGTCATCTCACCGGTCTTCCTGGGGGCGGAGCCGGACGTGATCGACGACGGCCCGCACCGGGGCGTCAAGGTCTTCAAGGAGCGCATCCAGTGGGCCCGTGAGCTCATGGCCGCGCTGCCGGTGGACCTGCGCGCCGATGCCGTGGTCTTTGAACAGATGCAGGACCCCGCCATGCCTGAGGGCCGGCTGCACCCAGGAGACGAACGGCACCTTGCGGGCTGTTTCCAGGACAACCGCGTCATTCCCTACGAGGGCATCCCGGTGACGTCGATGCCCGCCGCGGCCACAGCCCTGCTGGACCGGATGGTGGAAGACTCCATTGCCTACCTCCCGGCCGGCCCACGTGCGGCACGCCTCAGGGAAATCCGGGAACTGTATTCTGAGACGTTCTTCTCATGGATCGGGGGCTGGGAAGGTGACGAGGCGTTCTACTTCCGCGTCCAGAGCCCCGTGGTGATCCTGGAACTGGACCACCACACCGGTGTCTTCCTCGACAACCATCACCCCGCACCGTTCCACATGCACACCGTGGTCCGTACCCCCAACGGCAACGACTACGGCCGGGCGCTGGTCCGGCAGGCCGCATCCCGCGTGGATTGATTTCAGGCCCGGCTATGTAACGCGGTCGGCCACACTGAAGAAGGCCCGGATCCCTGCAGGGGATCCGGGCCTTTCAGCGGTCGAACTTAGATATCAAGCGCAATACGACGCTGCGGAGGAGGACCAACCACGGTCAGGTCCATTTCCGCCTGGGCGCGGCCAAAGCCTTCCATGTCCATGTAGGGCTCGCCACCCTCGGTATAGATGTAGTCCTCAGTGGGCTTGTTGAAGTACTCGAAGAAGCCGTTGAACACCGACGGTGTCAGGAACCCCACCATTTGGGTGTTGTGGGCATCGAACGCAAACGAGTGGACGGTGCCGGCCGGGGCGTGGACAAAGTCGCCCTTGGTCAGCAGCATTTCGCGCCCGTTGGCGTACAGCCACATGCGCCCCTCCGTGCAGAGGAAGTTCTCTGTGTGCTCCGAGTGGAAGTGCAGCGGAATGTACGGTGACTTGGCGCCCTTGGTGTGCACCGCGAAGTAGTTCTCACCCGTATTCTGCGGCCGTGAGAGGTAGGAAAACATGGTCTGGTAGCTGACCAGTCGTTCGCCTTCCCCGGCACTGAGGAAGTAGGGACTAAGCGACGCCGGCAATCCTGCGTTTTGCTGCAACTTCGGGGCCACACGCTCCACGTCAGGGAACGTGATGCCGAATTCTGCGCCCACCTCCGCGAGCTCCCGGGCACTGGGCTGATGGCCCGGACGCACCGGAGGAACGTGGGAGTCGATGGGTGTGCCAACGCGCTCGTAGTAAGCCTTCGCCCCGCCGGGAGTCATCCAATTCAGGAAGCGGGTGTAGTGGCTGGCCATGCGGTATGCGTGCGGGGTCCCCGGAGGAATGACAACAGAGTCGCCCGGGGTCAGGATGCGGCTTTCTCCGGGCAACCAGACATGGAGGATGCCGTCAAAAACGTACAGCGTTTTGTGTTCGATCGCGTGGGTTACGAAGGGAGATTCAGCTCCCATGCCTCCTGAGATGTAGGCGGCGCTGAAAATTCCGCCCGTGTCGGCAGCCCGGGCGATGACGGTGATCAGCTGTCCATTGAGCTCATACCGGGCACCTTCGCCGGAGGCCATGTAGTAGGGGACGGCTTCGCCCGGCAACGTGTTGGCCAGGGGGAGTGTTTTGTTAATTTCCTCGACGCTGAGGGACATGTGCTTCCTTCTTTCCTTCGTCGGCATAAGTACCTTGTACAAGCTTTGCTCATCGGCTGAGGGCCGTGGCGGGTGATTTCACTCAATGAAAGCTGAGCTCTGCGGGCGAGCTTTTTCTGATGTAGTGACCTGGGCCCACCACTTCGTCGTCCGATCCGGGAATCCGGAGGACGGCTTCGCTGCCGTCAGGCACTGTGGCTGTGACCTCCACCCGGCCCTCAACCATGTCCCAGCGCACCGAAGCCAATCCCAGCGGTGTTTCCAGTGTGGTTTCTGCCCAGTCGAGTCCGCCACCGGGCTGCGGTGCCATCAGGATGCGGCTGTAACCGGGATCCAGTGGGGCCAGTCCGCCAATGGTCCGGTGCATCCAGTCCACCACGGCGCCCAGCGCGTAGTGGTTGAAGCTGGTCATTTCACCAGGGTTGATGGTGCCGTCCGGAAGCATGGAATCCCAACGTTCCCAGATGGTGGTGGCTCCCATTGACACGGAATACAGCCAGGATGGGTTTTCGGTTTGGAGCAGCAAGCGGTACGCCGCGTCCAGGTGTCCTGTCTCCGTGAGTGCATCCGTGACGAACGGTGTGCCGGCAAAGCCGGTGGAGATGCGGTAACCCGATTTTTCCACCAGTTCGGCCAGCCGGTGACCGGCAAACTCGCGGTCGGCCTCTTTGAGGATTCCGAAGACGATCGCCAAGGCGTAGACGGTAGTGCAGTCGCTGGTAATCACGCTTTCGGAAACGTAGTGTTCGGTGAACGCTGCCTGCAGCTCGTGTGCCATGGTTCCGAACTCGGCCGATGCCCCCGCATCTCCCAGGACGTCAGCGGCAGCCGCCACCAAGGACGCTGTACGGAACGCACACAGTGTCGCCACCACATGCTTGTCGGCCTTGGCCGCCCATGGCTGGTCCGGCGCGGCGTCGGGGTCGAGCCAGTCCCCAAACTGGAACCCCGTATCCCACAGGCCGTTGGGTGAAAGCTTGCTGCGAAGGCGCCGGGCGTGGCCGGTCATTGATTCGAATTGCTCTTCGAGCACCCGCCGATCACCGTAGGCCCGCCACAAAGCCCAGGGAACCCAGACCGCTGCGTCGCTCCATACCGCCGCAGTGTCCGGAGCGCCGAACTCGGCTGGCTGCTCGATGTACTTGAGGACGTTGGGCACCACAAACGGCACCAGCTCGTCATTATGGTTCTGCTCCAGGGCAAGGTCACGCAGCCAGTCGCGGAGGAAGTCCCGGCTGTCGAACAGGAACGCGGCACTGGGCGCGAACGCCGAAAGGTCACCGGTCCAGCCGAGGCGTTCGTCCCGCTGAGGGCAGTCCGTAGGGACGTCCACGAAGTTGCCGCGCATACCCCACACTGCGTTTTCGTGCAGGCGGTTCAGCAACGGGTTTGACGTCTGGAAGGTTCCGATCCGCTTCATGTCCGAACTGATCGCGACGGCGGTCAGGCCGCCATGCTCGCGAAGGGCATCGGGGCCGCCGGGCCACCCGTCAACTTCGGCGTAGCGGAAGCCGTGGAATGTGAGTGTCGGCTCGAAGGTGTCGCTTCCTCCGGAGAGGGTGAACCGGTCTGTCGCTTCTGCCGAGCGCAGCGGGCGGGTACCCAGCTCGTTCTCTTCCAGCACTTCGGCGTGGCGGACCGTTACTACCTGACCGGATGTCCCGGTCAGCGTGGCCCGTACCCAGCCCACCAGGTTCTGGCCGAAGTCCACCAAAACCTTTCCTGCCGGCGACGTCCATACCTTCACTGGTTGCAGTTCCATCTGGCGGCGGACGGGAGGTCCGATGTAAGGCTCAAGGCGGCTGAGGTCGTCGTCGAGCACTCTGGCGGCAGACCATTCGGAGGAGGCGAAGCCGGGGGACAGCCACGCGTCGTCGAAACGCCGGGCATCAATGGACTGGCCATCATAGAGATCATTGGCGGTGGTGGCCGACGGGCCGGCCGTCCACGAGGCATCCGTTCCGACGACTTGCTCATGACCATCCGCGAAACGGATCCGGAGTTCAGCGAACCCGCCGAGTTCCTCACCGTAGTACTTGGAACCCCCCGACCACGCCAGCCGCCCCCGGTACCAGCCGTTTCCGAGCGCAAGCCCAACCACCGTCGTCGTACTGACCAGTTCGGTGACGTCGAGTTCGCTGTACCGGACACGCCATTCATAGCTGGACCAGCCCGGAGTAAGGAGGTCCTCGGACGTCCGCTGACCGTTGACCCAAGCCTCCACCACCCCCAGCGCGGACAGGAAGAGGGTGGCGGACTCCACGTCGCCGTGGCCTTCGTCCAGCTGGAACTCGCCGCGGAGCAGTGGTGCGTCGTCGAAGTCCTTGTCCGAAGCGATCATGCGGGCGTGCCAAGTGGTCATGTGTGATCTCCAGTATCGGTAGTGGGGGAGTCCGGGTCAGGCAGGTTGGTTGACGAGGTCCAGTGCCGCGCCGTTGACCTGCGCTACGCCTCCCAGCCAGTATGCGCTGGGTTTGGGAGTGCGTTCCTGGGTCTGACGGTCCACGGCGATCAGTCCGAACTTGGGGACGTAGCCGAACACCCACTCAAAGTTGTCGAAGGCTGTCCAGGCGATATAGCCGCGGACGTCAATTCCGTCAGCCAGGCAGGAAGCCACGCCGGTCACTGCGGTGCGAAGGTAGTCCAGGCGCTGGGTGTCATCCTCGGTGGCGAGGCCATTCTCGGTGACGATGACCGGGATCTGCGCAATACGGGCAGCCTCGCGGATGGTCGCTTCCAGTCCCTCAGGGTAGATTTCCTCTCCCATTTGGTTGGTGGGAACGCCATCTTCAGCGTGGACAAGTCCATCTGCGCCGAACACCGTCCGGCCGTACGTCTGGATTCCCACAAAGTCGTCTCCCCGGGAGGCTTCAAGGAAGCGCTCGTTAACCTCGCGGCGAATGCGGTCTGCGTTGGCTTCTCCGCCGGAGGCGGCATGAATGTCCGTGTTGGCCAGGGTCCAGCCGACCATCAGGTCCGGATAGCGGGCCTTGATGGCATCGCGCCCGGCCTGGTGCGCTGCGAGCTTCACATCGAAGCCCGCCTTGGAGACGGTGAACTGGAACGGGGCCACCCGGGCCGCCTCAATGTTGAGGCGCTCTGCGGCCGCCGCCCAGATGGGCACCTCGCCGCGGCTTTCGGCAGGTCCGCCGCCGATGCCGATTTCCTTGAGCAGCCACGGAAGGTTGGGCTCATTGAGCGTGCACGCGACGCCGATGAGGTCGCCAAGGTGTTCAGTGGCGTGATCGCAGAAACGGGCGAAACGTTCAGGGGTCGCTGAATCTTCCCAGCCACCGGCGGCCAGCAGCCACAGCGGGGAGGTGAAGTGGTGGAAGGTGACCACCGGTGTTAATCCGTGCTCGTGGCAAGTTTCCAGGACGCGGCGGTAATGGTTGAGTGCTGCCGTCGAGAACTGACCTTCAACCGGCTCAATCCGTGCCCACTCCAAGGAGAAGCGGTACGTGGTAAACCCCAGGCTGGCGATGAGCGCGATGTCCTCGCGATACCGGTGATAGTGGTCAATGGCGTCACCGGAGGGTTCGGCGAAGATGGTGCCGGGCAGCTGCTCCAGCAGCCAGGTGTCGCTGTTGACGTTGTTCCCTTCCACTTGGTGTGCGGCGGTTGCGACTCCCCAGAGGAAGTCGTCGGGGAAGGACTGGGAGGTGGTCATTGTTGTTTCCTTTTCCATGCCCGCTTGCTAGCGGACACCCTTGATGAATGTGACGGTGACGCTTCCCAGGGCGCACAGCGCGGCGGCTGCGAACCAGAGGAAGCCATAGTTGTGGCCGCTGCCGATGGCGAGGATCGCGGGGGCGGCTGCGGGAACGATGATGTTGGGGATGCTGAGGGCGAGGCTGAAGACCGCCATGTCCTTACCGGTGTCCTTGGCGTCAGGGAGGACCGCGGCGCACAAGGCAAGATCCACGGTGAGGTACATGGCCTGGCCCATGGCGAACACGATCCACGCCACCACGAACTGTTCGAACGAGGTTGCCGTTGCGCCGATGACCAGGGCACTGGCCATCAGCAACGCGGCGGCGATGACGAACGGTTTGCGGCGGCCGATCTTGTCAGAAAGCCAACCCGATACGGTGAAGAAGAGGATGCTGACAGGTGCCGAGATGAGGGTCAGCAGACCCGCGCTCTTCCCGGCCTCGGCAATCGGCATACCCAGCCCGTCCATGAGGAAGAAGATGAAGTAGGCGAACAGGGCCGTCATGGCAATGCCTGCCAGGAATCGTGAGGCCCATGCCCAGGCGAAGTTGGGGTGTTTTCGGGGGTCAACCAGGAACGTTTTCGCCAAGCCCTTGAGGTCCAGGGGCGGGAGTTCGGCGCGTGTCTTTGCGGGGTCCTTGTACATCACCAGGAGCGGGATGCTGCAGATGAGTGCCAGCAGGACCGGGACGCACATCATGAGCAGCGGGGCGGCCACCAGCCACGCGGCGATGTACGAACCAGCGGACATTGCCAGTGCACCGGCCATGCCCATGGCTCCCATGACACGCGCCCTCTTGTTGTCCGGCAGCGCCTCGATGGGAATGACCGCGTAAGCGTTGAACGCAGCCTGGGCAGACACCAGTGCAACCACGTACGCCGCGACAATCACGGGTGTGGAGGGCACTGTGCCAATGACGGCAGCGGCAAGCAGTGCAGGGACCAGCCCGCCGATGATCCACGGGCGACGCCGGCCGAAGCGGCCTGCCGTACGGTCGGACAGGGCGCCAGTCAGCGGGATGGTGACGAGCAAGAGCAGTGAACTGATGGAGACCGCCATGCCGTAGCTCGTCTCCTTGGCGGCCGGATCAACTGCGGCCAGGCGCAGCGAGATAGCCGTACCCAGAGTCAGGCTCATGATGTACATGCCCAAAGCGGCGATGAGTACCAGGGCCATGGTCTTTTTGGTGGACGGCTGCTGCGGTGCCGCACCTGAAGGCACTGCGCTCGACGGCGGTGTGGCGGCTTCCGTGCCGGCGCCGGCGTCCAGTGTTGCTCGCCCGGCAGGTTCCAGGACCTGTGCCTGCGTTGTTGGGTCACCCATGGGAATCCTCCTTTGGACCAGAGCCACCGTTGGCTCTTAATGACAGGTGATGCGGGCCGTGGTGAAGTCCCGGCCCTTGATGTCTCCTGCAAAGGTATCCAAACTTTGACCACATTGGAACACTTTCACAAAGATTTCTTTACCGGAGTGGAAAAGAAACTTGATAGCCTCGTCCGAAGGAGGTCTCACATGGATCAGGAAACCAGCACTCAGCCCAGTCGCACACCGGGCCGGACGGGCAAGCGTGCTCCCTACGCGAACGGGGCAAAAAAGCGGGCTGAGCTGGTGGAAGCTGCTTTTCAGGTGTTCGCCGAAAAGGGGTACCTCGGCCTGTCCATCCGGCAGATTGCCGAAGCCGTAGGAACCAGTCACACCGCTCTCCTCCATCACTTCGGGAGCAAGGAAGCGCTGCTCGAGGCCGTGTTGGTCTTGCGCGAAGAGCGGGAAGGGCCATGGCGCACCGAACTCATCAGCGAACGTGGCCTCCTGGAAACCGTGCCCGCAGTCATGCGGCACAATGCCGGGATCCGTGGCGTGATCCACCTCGACGCAACGCTGCGCGCGGAAGCCATCAGCCCCGATCACCCCGCCCATGCCTTCCAGCTCCGGCGGAACCAGGACTTCGTGGCCTCAGTGGAGGCCGAACTCGAACGTGAACTTGCGGCGGGCCGGCTGCGCGAAGGCCTCTCGCCACGCGTTGTAGCCCGCCAGATCACCGCGCTGGTGGATGGAATCCAATTGAGCTGGCTCTATGACGAATCGGTGGACATGGCCGAACATCTCCAAGGCTTCATGGATCTGATAAAAAACCCCTGACAGCGGGTCCACCTTCCGTAGCGCAGGCCTCTACCCAGGAGGACAATGCGGTTCATGGCAGATCAAATTGGCAATGAAAACGTGGTCAAGCGGCTGATCGACTGCATCAACGAGCGCCGTATTGACGTCATGGATGAGCTGTTCCATGATGACGCGGTGATGCACTGGCCGCAGTCCGGGGAAGTTGTGCGCGGCGCTGGGAATCGCCGGGGTATTTACAACGCTTTTCCGCAGTTGCCCACCATCACGCCGCACCGACTGCTCAGCGGCGGGGATCTTGTGGTGGCAGAGGCGCTGCTGGACTACGACGGCCCTCAGTACCAGACGGTCTTCATCTTCGAGTTCCGGGACGGCAGGATTGCCAAGGAGACGGCGTACTGGAGCGAATCCTTCCAAGCTCCGGAGTGGCGCGCCGAGTGGGTGGAGATCAGCGGCAGCTAGTCCCGTTCGACTGCGGCTATCGCGCTGATTTCCACCAGCGCGCCCGGCACCCCCAGCCCTGCCACGAAGGCGGCGGTCACCAGGGGTGGCTCCTCTGATGCCAGCTTGGAGGCAATCGCCCCGTATCCGGCAGCGAGGTCGGCGCCCTGGACGAAGAGCACATTCCACTGGACCACATCGCCTAATGCGGCACCTGCGGCTTCCAGCGCGGTCTTCGCGTTGTCGAGTGCCCGGGCAGATTGGGCGGCCGCGTCGCCCTCGCCCACCAGTACCCCGCTGGCATCGACAGCGTTTTGGCCGCCAACGTAGATGGTAGTGGCGCCGGGCGGGACAACGGCGACATGACTGAAAGCAGGGCTGGAAACCAGCCCTTTCGGGCGGATGCGCTGTATGGGTGCCATGACTGTATGGTCCCACTGACCTGCCGCTGCCAACAGGGGAGCCGGCTACTCGGCCGAGGGCCGGCGTCGTTGTTGTTTGGTTACCGATCTGTGTTCCTTCGCCACCCGGTGGCGCCGGGCGGAGCCCCGGGTCGGCTTGGACGGGCGGCGGACACTTTCCGGGACCAGTGCATGGGTGATGAGCTTGGCCAGCTTGGCCAAGGCAAGCTCCCGATTACGTAGTTGGGACCTCTCCTCCGAGGCTGTGACTGTGATGACTCCGGCCACGAGTTTTGGTCCCAGGCGCCTCAGCAGCAGCAACCGCTGTTCCTCCGTCACTGCGGAAGAACCGGCGACATTCCACAACAACTCTGCGCGGCTGTCCGTGGTGTTGACGTGCTGTCCGCCCGGACCCGACGAGCGCGAAAACCGCCAGCCAAGTTCCGACGCAGGAATCGTCAGCGAAGGCGGGATTTCAAGGTCCATGGAACAAGCCTTGCACGTGCCTGACCCACGGTGGAGCACCCCGGCGCCGACATTCTCAGACACGTTTTTATGAATTAGGTAAGGCTAAGCTAATCTTTCATTTTGTGATTGAACTGAACGAACTCTCCGGGCTTGAAGCCACCGACCTCGTCCTCCGTTATGGGGACAAGGACGTGGTGCACGGTGCCGGGCTTCGCCTCGAACCGGGCCGCATCGTAGCCCTGGTGGGTCCGAACGGCAGCGGCAAGTCCACACTGTTGCGGGCTCTGGCCCGGCTGCACGAGGCAACCTCCGGTACCGTGACCGTCCGCCCTGCAGACGGCGAAGCAAGCGATGCCCTCATGATGAAGCGAAGCGACTTTGCGCGTCACGTGACTTTGCTCTCGCAGAGCCGGCCAGTACCTCATGGCCTGAGCGTTCGTGACGTGGTCGAGTTCGGCCGCCATCCTTACCGTGGACGGTGGCGGGCTGCCGATCCCGAGGGTCCTGCCGCCGTCGATCGCGCCATGCAGCTGACGGGCGTTGCTGAGTTGGGAAGCCGCGGCGTTCACGAACTGTCGGGCGGCCAACTGCAACGCGTGTGGTTGGCAAGCTGCCTCGCCCAAGACACTTCGGTGCTCCTGCTCGATGAGCCAACCAACCACCTGGATCTGCGCTACAAGGTGGAGATCTTCGATCTTGTGCACGATCTCGCGCGTGTTCACGGTGTGGCCATCGGCGTTGTACTGCACGACCTCGATGAGGCAGCCGCTCTGGCCGATCACGTGGTGGTCCTGTCCGCAGGCCGTATCGCTGCCGCAGGGCCAGCGCACGAGGCCCTCGATGCTGAGCTCCTGACTGAGGTTTACTCAATCCCCATCGTCACCCACACCGACCCCCTGACCGGCAGGCTGCGCACCCGCGCCGTCGGACGGCACAGCAATAACCAGTAACCACAGCATCACCCCAACGAGTCAACCCTCACATATGAAAGGGACCCCTGTGTCCATGAAGATCCACAAGGCCCTGGCTGCAACTGCCGCCCTGGCAATCCTGCTCACCGGTTGCGGCACCACCGAAGGCCCGGCAAGCTCGGCATCGAATACTGCCGCTGCCGGAGAACCCGTCACGGTGACTGATGCCCGCGGCACCGAAGTCAAACTCGACGCGCCCGCCAAACGCGTGATCGGCACCGAATGGAACGTGGTGGAAAACCTGACCACACTGGGCGTCATGCCGGTGGGCGTCGCGGACGTCAAGGGCTACAACGCCTGGGTTACGGCCGGCAAGCTGGACAGCACCCCAACGGACATCGGAACCCGCAACGAGCCCAGCTTCGACACCATCGCGTCGCTGGATCCTGACCTCATCGTCGCCACCACCGACCTCGCCGAACCCGTCATCAAGCAGCTCGAAGAATTGGCTCCGGTGGTTGTGGTGAAGTCCGCAGACGGCAGCCGCCAGATCGCGCAGGCCGAGGACAACCTCAAGCTGGTCGCCAAGGCAACCGGTACAGAGAAGAAAGCCGACGAAGCCATCGCGGCCTTTGATGCCGCTGTCGCCAAGGGCAAGGCAGATCTCGAGAAAGCCGGCCTGGGTGGATCCCGCGTAGCGTTCGCCGACGGCTGGGTGGCGGATGGCAAGGTTTCCGTCCGTCCGTTCACCAAGGGTTCCCTGCTGGCGGATATCAACACCGAGCTGGGGCTCGTCAACCCTTGGACGGTTGAAGGTGACCCCGCGTATGGCCTGGGTTCCACCGACGTCGAAGGCCTCACCGCAATCAACGCTGACCACTTCGTCTACATCACCAACAGTGCCGATGGCGATTTCACCGAGCAGCTGACTGACAACGCCGTGTGGAAGTCGCTTCCGTTCGTCGCCTCGGGCAAGGTTCACCGCCTCGCCGACGGCATCTGGATGTTCGGTGGACCTGCTTCGATGACGCAGTACGTCGACGCAATCGTCGCGACGCTGACCAAGTAGTCCCACCCGCATGACCGACACTGTGAAGAGGCCCGCCATGACCGTACCCACGGCCGTGGCGGGTGCTCCCGTACCAGCCGCGCCATCCGGACGAGACGGCCGCTTTCGTTCCGGTCCAGCCCTGGTGGCTGGCGTTGGAGTAGTTATTCTGGCCCTGTTTTCCATGATTCACCTGACTCAAGGAACGGCCGACGTCGGCCCTTTCCAGTTGTTGGGGCTTCTCACCGGAGACGGAACAGACCAGGAAACCGCAGTGTTGCTTGCTTCGCGGGTGCCGCGCCTTTTCGCCGGCCTGTTGGTCGGTATCGCGTTGGGGGTGGCCGGCGCAGCTTTGCAGTCGGCCACCCGCAACGTCCTTGCTTCCCCTGATACGCTCGCTGTCAACGCCGGCGCACACTTCGCGATTGTTGCTGTGGCCGCGTTCGGCCTGACTCTTCCGGCCCTCTTGTCCGGTGGCATCGCTTTCATCGGCGGCCTCGCCGCGGCAGTGCTGGTACTTGCCTTGTCCGGCGGTGGTGCGAACGGAAATGGCGGCCCGATCCGTTTGGTGCTGGCCGGTACGGCACTTGCCCTGGGCTTGCATTCGGCCACCAGCGCATTCCTTCTTTTGTTCAGCCAGGAGACCACTGGCCTTTACGCCTGGGGCCAAGGCAGCCTTGCGCAGTCACGCACCGATGAGCTGATCCAGTTCACGCCAGTGGTCCTTCTGGCCATAACCGGCCTGTTCCTCCTCGCCCGACGGATGGATCTTTTGGGTCTGGGCGATGATGCCTCAAGGCTGGCCGGTGCGGATCCACGCCTGGCCCGGGTCGGCGCCGTTGTGCTTGCAGTAGTTCTGTCCGCTGCTGCTGTGACCATCGCCGGTCCGATCGGTTTTGTGGGCCTGTGCGCGCCTGCCATCGTGCGGTTGCTGGCCTCGCGTCTTGGAGGACTGGGACGACACAGGGCGCTGCTGCCCATCTCCGGCTTGGCCGGTGCGGTGGTTGTCATCGGAGCGGACGTCCTGGTTCGTGGACTCTTCGGCGCTCAGGCAGGTGTTGAAGTGCCCACCGGCGCCGTTACAACAGTCTTCGGTGCCGTATTCCTTGCCATCCTGGCCATGCGGATGTCCGACGCCGGGTTGAGTGTTGCCGGTGACGCCTTGGCAAAGCTTCGATCCCGCAGGTTCTTCCTTGGCGTGTTGATCGGGCTCTTGGTTTTGCTCACCGGTTTGCTGGTGGCCGGCGCACTGCTGGGCGACGCGAAGCTACTCCTGGGGGACCTGGTCAATTGGCTCACCGGTCAGTCAGGAAACCGCGTCAGCGCTGTACTGGGAACCCGGATGCCGCGTGTCCTTGCCGCTGTACTCGCCGGAGCTGCGCTGGCTCTGGCCGGCGCCTTGATTCAAGCGGTGTCCCGCAATTCCCTGGCCGAGCCCGGAATTCTTGGCGTCTCCGGCGGTGGCGGCCTCGCAGCAATCATCGTCATCACCACTGTCCCCACTGCAGGTGCCTGGGTGATTACCGGCTCCGCGCTCGGGGGAGCGGCACTGTCCGCGATGCTGGTCTTCGGGCTGGCTTTCCGGGGCGGGCTTCAACAAAACAAGCTGGTCTTGATCGGCATTGGCATTTCCGCAGGGCTGGCAGCCGCCATCACTGTTCTCCTGGTGACCACTGACCCGTTCAACCAGACGAAGGCACTGACATGGCTGTCTGGTTCTACCTACGGCCGTAACTTTGCCTCAGTTCTGCCCCCGCTGCTGGCCCTGGTGCTTGCCCTGCCCGTTCTCGCGGGCATGCGCCGTGATCTGGACCTGATAGCGGTTGATGACGACTCTCCCCGCGTGCTGGGAATCGGTTTGTCCGGGTCCCGGTTGCTCCTCCTTTCCGTGGCGGTTCTTTTGACTGCCGGCGCCGTCTCTTCGGTAGGCGTTATTGCCTTCGTTGGGCTTGTGGCACCCCATGCGGCCCGGACACTGGTGGGCGCCCGGCACGCACGGGTCCTCCCGGTTGCAGCGCTTATTGGCGCCTGCACGGTGTTGTTCGCGGACGTGATCGGCAGAACGGTCATCGCCCCGGCGCAGATCCCCGCGGGCATCATGACGGCGCTGGTGGGTGCACCGTACTTCGTCTACCTGCTGTGGCGTTCCAGGGCGGACAGGACCGTCTGACCACTCTTAATGGACCGGATGCAGCCGGTTCATCAGTTGCGCTTAGGATCAACTCATGGCCGGTTCCCTGGATGTCCTTGGCCCCATCCTGGAAATGATGACGTGGGTGGGGTTCGTCCCCGGCGTGCCCCTCTTGATCATCGCGTGGGTTATCGCCAGACGCCGGTGCCAATGGGTCACCGCCCAAGGGGAGCAGTTTGCCGCCGGGGGCTTCCTGGGCCTGCAATGGGTGGACCAAGCCAACGAGGAACAAAAGGTCCTGTTGGACGTTGCGGCCAAGGACGGCAGTATCGCTTCGTCTGCTGTGCTGGTCCATTATGACGTTTGCCACCCCTCGCGATGTTCCCTCCAGCCGCCACGCCACGACCACACCATTCTGATTCTGGGCTGGATACTCACTGGCGTCGGGATCGTGAGTACCCTGGGCGGCTTCGTCCTTCTCCTCCTCTAGCGTGGACCTCTTGAACGCCCGATCCCTCCGGGGCTAGCATTTCCGCGCACGGTCAACGCGCATTGCTCAATTGAGGAGACTGCTATGAGTGAGACGACCGCAACCCTGATGGTGGACCTGATCATTTCCCTTGACGGCTACGCCTCAGCCGAAGGTTGGCCCGGCTGGTGGGGACTGGAGGGGCCGGAGTACCTGGCCTGGCTCGAGGAAGAAGGAAAGCAGGATTTCACCACCCTCATGGGCGCCAATACCTATCGGGTGATGGCCGGCATGTCCCAGGAAGCCTCGGAAGACAGCTCCGGGTTTTCGGAGGAAGAGGGTGCGAGTTTGACGGGCTTGGCGGCCATGCCCAAGATCATTTTCTCCTCCACACTCACCGAACCCCTGGTGTGGCCCAACTCCGAGCTGATTTCAGGGGACGCCGTGGAGGCCGTAAGGGAATTGAAGCGGAGCCGGGCGGGCACGTTCAGTACACTCGGCAGCCTGAGCCTTTGCCGTTCGCTGCTCAAGGCAGGCCTCGTGGACAGGTACCGTCTGGTTGTCTTTCCCGTGATCACGGGGAAGACGGGCCGCGAACGGATCTACGACGGGTACCCGGATGTAGCCCTGGACATGATCCAGAGCCGGACGTTTGACGGGCGTCTCCAGTTGCTGGAGTACGTTCCCCGCGTTATCGATTCACCCCTGAGCCGGGATTAGCGGGGCAGTTCAGCCTGCGCGTTCTCACGGGCAAGGAGGTGTTCCAGGCAGTTGGTGTAGTGGGCCATGGTCTCTTCAAAGGTCATGAGGCGGATACCGTGGACCCCGGCAGCCTCAACTGAGCCGCCGTGTGTTGAGCCTGGAAAGCAGAGAAGCGGTTCCGCCGTGGTTCCGTTTCCGGTGAGCGTTGCGATTCCCCAGGGATGGCCGGGTTCGGTGACGTCAATTTCCGCAGACTCGAACATGTCACGGAGGACGTACCTTGTGACGGTCCTCCAGGACTGGAGGAACGGTGGACGCAGCTGTTCCACCAGTTCGTCGTCGTTGGTGATGTAGGCGGCGCCGAGTTCCGTGGACAGCGCGTCCCACTCTCCGGCGTCGCGGACCATCAGGTGTCCGGCGCGGAGGCGGGCTATCGTCTCGTTCAACGTCATGGTCAGTCCCCAAACTTCCTGTCGTTTCAGGTGCCCGCAGGAGGCGGGTCTTCTGCTGAAAGAAACGGGCGGGGAGCCGCCATGATTCCCAATGAGCCGCAGGTTTCCCCGTCCATGCAACGCCTTGCATCCTCGGTGCGCGACGGGGACGGTTGGAAGGAAAACTAGTAAATAAGGAGACTTACTAATAGGCTGACGAGCGGGGATCGACCCCGCTGCGGACGAAAGGGGCCCGGAATGGCTGAAGAGCAGGGCATCAAGAAAGTCACGGATATCATCAATAATTCCAGGATTGGCATGCTGACCACCATTAATGCGGAAGGCGCACTTGTCAGCCGGCCCCTCGCTGTCCAGGAAGTCCAGGAGGACGGCGATCTGTGGTTCTTCACCGGGCTCGGCACATCCCAGGTGGCGCAGCTGCGTGCCGATTCCAGGGTCAATGTATCCTTCGGCAAAAGCACGGAATGGGTTTCCGTTGCCGGAACTGCCCACGTGGTGACAGACCGTGCCAAGATCCGCGGGATGTGGAATCAGGTAGTAGAGGCCTGGTACCCGGACGGCCCTGAATCACCCGAGGTTTGCCTGATCCGGGTCGACTCCGAGTCTGCGGAGTATTGGACCAGCCCGGGAGGCACCATGGCAACAGTGATTCAGTGGGTCAAGTCCAAGGTCACCGACTCCCGGATGAGCGTCGGTGAAAGTGGCACGGTGGAACTGTGAATTGCATTTAGCGTCGAGCGCCGATGGTTGACGTAGCCCGTTTCCGGGAACTCCTGGAGGCGGAGCGCGAGCGGAAACTCGCCCTGCTTGCGGCTTTGAGGAGCGACATCAGCTCGGTGGCTGCCGCCCGGGTGGACTCCAATGTGGATGATGAGCATGATCCGGAAGGCAGCACCATCGCCTTTGAGTTGTCGCAGGCCTCGGCGCTTCTGTCCCAAAGCAAAGCAGGCCTGGGGCAGATTGAGGAGGCGCTGGGCCGCATTGCAGACGGAAGGTACGGTTACTGTGCCGTCTGTGGCCGTGCCATCCCGGAAGGGCGGCTTGAAGCCCGGCCATGGACGCCCTTCTGCGTGGCCCACGCGGCCGGCAGGGCTTGATTCAGCTGGCCATTCCTGGAGACACGGGAACGAACTCTATGCCCTGCTGGACCTTCTTCTGCGGGCCACGGGAGAATCCTTTCGCGTCCAGGTTGTTGCCCGCGCGGTAGGCCGCAAGCGCTTCGTCGTAGATTTCGTTGAGTCGGCGCCCTGTGAAGACTTCCTGGGTACCGTCGGCAAAGTTGACGGCCACTGCGGCGGTTGCCGGGAAATGCCTGTTCATGCGGATAAATCCTTGGGGGTCCTGCTGCAGGGGGATCATGGCGAGTCCGCGCTTTCTTTGGGGGTGTGTTCAGTCTGGCCCATGTGACTACTTTCGGTGTCATTTAGTTGCAGGCTCAAGCAATGCGATGTAGCGTAACTTGAAGCTTCAACCAATGCCTTTTTCGTCGAATGTCGAGGACCCCCTGATGACCGCCTGCCTTGAGATCCCACAGCAGCCCGGCTCCGCGCCCAAGGCTATCGTCCGGAGCAATGTGTCAACACCGCAGCGATGTGCGGAGGGGTTCACCGCAACGGCGGAGGCCATGACCTTACATGGCCTCACGTATGGCAGGGAACATGATGGAGGCCGAACCGGACACACCGTGGAGTTTCCTGCAGAGACTCACAGTGCTGGTCCAGGCCACGATCACGTGATCAACCTCGTGGATACGTTGATCCCGCGCCTACGCCAACGCGCTGAGGAGACGGAGCATCTTCGCCGTTTGCCGGAGTCCACGGTGGAAGAGTTGACGTCGGCAGGGGTCTTTCGCGTCCTGGCCCCTCAAGCACACGGTGGCTACGGCATGGGCGTGGAGACGTACGTTGAGGTGATTCGGCGCTTGGCCCGTGGATGCGCATCCACTGCATGGACAACCGGACACCTGATGGAGCACGTCTGGATGCTGGCGCGCTGGCCACGTCGGGTGCAAAATGAAGTCTTCGGCCAGGGTGCTGTGCCCCTGGCGGCTGCCACCGGAGCTCCCGTCGGCGAGGCAACGAGAGTTCCGGGCGGCTTCTCCATCTCGGGACATTGGAGCTTTGCGTCCGGGGTGATGCATTCGGAATGGGCGCTGCTGGCAGTTCAATGCGACGGTGTGCGCCTGCAGGCCCTGGTGCCGGTCGGCGCGCTGGAGTTGCTGGACGCCTGGCATACGGCCGGGCTGCGGGGGACCGGCAGTAACGACCTCCGGGCCGACGGACTGTTTGTCCCGGAGCATCGGGTGGTGGACTGGCAGTTGTTAAGCGCGGCCAGCAACCCTGGCAGCCTGATCCATCCGGACCCCTTACTGCGCACGCCCATGGCGGCATTGCTGAACATGGTGGCACCCTCCACGGCGTTGGGGAGCGCTGAGTATGCGATCGAGCTCTTCCGGGATCAGCTCATGGTCCTGAAGGTGAAAAACACTACCGAATCGCGTCAGGCAGATTCCGTGCTTGCCCAAGCTCGTTTCTCCCAAGCATTCGGCGTGGTCACCACGGCACGCCTGCACTGGCAGGAAGCCGTTCAGATCCTTGTGTCTGCACAGGATCGGCCCGGTGGGGAGCCTACCGACCACGAACGAGCCAGTTACCGCTTGTCCTTGGCCCTCAGCGGTCAAGCATCGGAGGAAGCGGTCCGCCTCATCGCTTCGGCATCGGGTGGCAGTGCCCACAGGTTGTCCCACCCCCTGCAGCGCATCCAGCGGGATGTGAACGTTCTGCTGAATCATCCAACGCTGAGCATCGATCCGATTATTGAGCAGTCAGGCAGGGGCCTGTTGGGGCTCGGGTTCACGGTTCCCTCCTTCTAGGGCCTGCTCATTTACAAAAGTCGAAGGCAGGGCCAAAATAGCCGGCATGTCCATCCTCACAGCGCCCTCCGAAGGCGAAGCTACCGGCCTGACCGCTGAAATCTACGCCGCAGACGTCAAATCCATGGGGTACGTTCCCAGCCACACCAAGGCAATGAGCCTGAATCCAGAGGCGCATGTGGTGTGGGAAGCCCTGACACAGGCCATCAGTTCATCGCTGGGCCTGCGCCGCTACGAGTTGGTGACCCTCGCGGCTGCCCAAGCAATCGGGTCATCCCACTGCAGACTGGCCCATGGGAAGAAGACACTCACCATCATCGATGAGGAACAACTCATCGCGATTGCCCGCGACTTTCATCACGCCGGTCTCCCGCCGGAGGAAGTGGCCATGATGGACTACGCGGTGAAGCTGAGTACCGATGCGGCCTCCATGAACGACGACGACTCCCGGCAGTTGCGTGAAGCTGGGTTCAGTGACCGGGAGATAGCGGACATCACCCTGGCTGCCGCTGCCAGGAACTACTTCAGCAGGGCGCTGCTGGCGTTGGCGGTTGAGCTCGACGTTCCGCCGGGGGTGAGTCCGGAACTCCAGGACGCCCTCTTGTCAGCCCCACCCCAGGCGGGTGGGTGAGCCGTCGTCGGGCAGTCACGCGGCTAGGCGGGCGACGGTGACGTGCTGGACCGGTCCGCAGTGGGGTGCTGCTTCCGGCTGGCCAGCAGGAATGGCACGGCGATGAGTTCGATCACACCTGCCAAGGCCAGCGACGTTGGATACCCGTAGAGGTCTGCGCTCCGGCCCAGGAGCGGCTGGACCACCACACCACCGCTGGAGCCCATGAGGGAATCGAAGCTGAGGACCGTTGCCCGCTGCTTGGACGGAATCATGTCGTTGACGTAGGCCTGCCGGATGGGAGTAGCCGCTGAGCCCACCACAGCCCAGAGGGCCAGCAACACCAGGGCCACCCAAAAGATCCGGGTAAAGCCGAGAACCAGGAGAATCAAGGCTCCCACCACGCCACTTAGAATCAGCACTGACGTACGTTTGTGGAACAGCTCCCGTGCATGGGGTGCCAGCCAGCCGCCCAGGACCTGTGAACCTGCCACAATCGCCGCAGCCAAGCCTGCCACGGAGTAGGCCTTGGGGTCGCCGAAGAGATCCAGCAGGTACGGCTGCAGGGCATAAAAGACATAGATCCCGACGCCGGCACTGAAGGGGGCGGCGAGCATGACGTACCGGACGGGCGGGTTTTTCAAACCGTTGTCGATTGACGCCGTGAGGACGGCCCGGGTGGCCCTCAGGGGGTGCGTTGAACGCTCCGGTGAGAAGCCGACGTCGTGCATTAATCCAAAGGCGACCGCAAACATGGCCACCAGCACCGCGACTCGCAGGAGGAACGGCACGCCCAGGTTGGTGGCTTGGGCAATGACGCCACCGGCAACGGACCCCAACAGCATCGCGACGCCCTGCACCATCTGCCCCCGCCCGAGAACAACCTCCAGGCCGCCCTCATATCCGGAGTAGCGCAAAGCATCCACCAGCCATGCCTCCACTGCACCGGAGAAGAAGGTGAAGCCGAGGCCAAGCAGTACTGAGACCACAGCCCACATCCAGAAGGGCGCGGAGATCTGCCACAGCACGAAATACAGGTAGGTTGACGCCGCCAACGTCACGGTGCCGAGCAGGAACGACACCCGCCGGCCCCAGCCATCGGCGATCACGCCGGTGGGTACCTCGAAAAGAACCATGCCGGCCGTAAAGAAGGCGTTGGCCGCGAAGGCCTCGAGGTTGCTCAGCCCTGCGTCCAGCAGGAAGAGCGTATTGATGCCCCAGATGAAGGATGCCGCAATGGTATTGCCCAGCGTCAGGGTGAGGTAGACGCGTTGTATTTTTCGGGCGGCGTCGTTGAGGGTGTCGCCGCCCCCGCCGCTGCGAGGATGGACCACAGTTCATTGTCGTCCTGTTTGGCTGGGTATTCCATGGGTAGCGGCTTCCGGGAGTGACGGCCCAGCCGTGCGGTTGCTATGACGCCTGCGGGGTGCACTCCTTTGGTTCCCCGGCACTGACAAACCACGATGGCAGATCCGCAATATACGCGTCACGGACCGTGGGGTCCTGCGCAACCGTCCAGTCGACGTTGTCCTTGACCTCAACCTCCAGCTTGTCCCACTCGAACCAATTGATCATTTTCAGTTCAGGGTAGTCACGGGGGATTGCGGGGTCGAACAACTGCTGCCACCATGCCTGCTTGATGGCCAAGGGGCTGGCGCCTTCGCGCGACGGGATACTGAGTGCGGCTGTCTCCGGGATGGCCACCGGTTTGTTCCTGGCTTCGCCGTAGTCCTTGTAGAAGTCCGGCACCGTGAGGTCGTTGCCGCCGGCCCCGTTGTAGGTACCGGTGAGCTGCTGCAGGAACTTCCCCTCTTCGGGCAGCACATTCGCACCCCAGGGGTAGCTACTGCCCCAGTGGTAGAGGGACATGCCCACCCAGTCCACTGCGTCGTCGCCCGGATAGTACGGCTGGTAGGGGTCATCGGCCGCGCTCACTGAACCATCGCCGTCGGTATCCAGCGCTGCGGCGTCCACCGACCCTGCGGCAGCCTGGTGCTGGCCACCGCTGAAGGGATAGCCGCCGCCGTAGTTTGGCGCCCACATCATGTCGCTGCCCGGTGCCTGCTGATGGACGGCGTCGGCAACTCTCCTGTAAGCGGCAATGTACTCGGCTGGCTTTTGGCCCCACTCATACCAAGAGCCGTTCATCTCGTGAGCGAACCTCACTATGACGGGGACGCCCGCCTTGTTGTAGCCCGCCAGCTGCCCGGCCAGAGCCTCAGCCCGCTCCTTGGTTACATCGGCGAGTCCATTGTGGGGCTCCAGAGTCAGAAGCAGGGTACCGCCATTTCCCTTGACCTGTTCAAAAGCGGCATCGACGTTGATTTTGTCCTTATCCGACATCGGAAATGGCGAAAAACTGACGACGACGGCGGGTCGCCGACCCAGGCTCGACGCATACTCTGCGAGCGTCTCGCGTTCCCAATCGAGGTTTACCCCCGCGAGAATGCCGCTTTCCGGCGCCAGATCGGTGACGAGCCGGCACTCCGGAGCGGCTGCCGGTTGCGGTGCACCGCAACCGGCCACAGCCAAGCCAACAGAAACGATGACTGCGCCCCCAGCGCTTCGCCTGAACATTCCACCAATCTAGCAACCCCGGATGCCGAACAGGAGCAAAAAGGCCCGGATCCCCACAGGCAGCGGGCATCCGGGCCAGTCGGCCTTCCTGCAACAAGCCGCCAGGAAACCTGGCGGGGATCCAGCTAGTGCCAGAGGCCCAGAGCGAACTCCGCGATGACGGTGGAGAGCAGGAAGGACGCAGTGATTGCCACGAGTCCCACGGGAATGATTTTCCACCCGATGTTCCGCAGCAGCGGGATGTCCTTGCCCAGCGAGAGCCCGGCCAGGGTCAGCATCACAGTGGCAATGGAAAGGAAGTCCACCGTCTTGACGGCCTCATTCAGTACCCCGGATCCGAAGAACCACGGGCTCGAAACATACGCACCGATGGTGGTGATGAAAACAATGGCGGAGATCTTCCGGGTGATCTTGGCGAGCAACAGACTGACCAGAACCAGCACCAACATGATGCCGTACCCGGCAAGGATGGACAGGCTCAAGCCCTTTGCAGCCACCGCCGCCGTGCCAACACCCAGCACCGTCAGAACGGACAAGGAAAGCCAGAGCGGCAGCTTCATAGCCGCAGAGGACTTTGCCACCTCTTCACGGAAGCGGCGGTTCTCTTCGGCCTGGACCTCTTCCTGCTCCAGTTCAACGGCTGTGCGGGCCTGGGGAGCCGTACCGGCAGCGACGTTCTGCGAGTCCTTGTTGCGGGTGAGCACCTTGTAGAACTTGTCAGCCACAGGCAGTGCGATGTAAATGCCCACGTAGACGCCCAGGATGGTGGTGATCAGGTTGGAGACGGCAGCCATGCCCAGAATGGCTTCCTGATCTCCCGGGTAGGCAGCAATGATGCTCGCCGCTGAGGCAGCCATCATGGAGCCCGAGCCAACGCCGGCTCCCATCGCGAGGGCCAGTGGATCGAAGATCTTCCAGTTGGCAACCAGGGAAGTCAGCAACGTAATGAAGATGGCGCCAAACAGGGTGCCAAAAACGTACATGGCCAGAACGCCCCGGTACTGGTCGGAATCCGGACCGTACTTCTCGGAGACCATGGCGAACGACGGTTCGCGGTCAAGGGAGAACGTTGCGCCCACCGTCGCCTTGCCCATGCGCAGGAGCACAGCGAGCGGTAGCGCCAGCACAATGGTTCCCAGCAGGTGGCCCACTTCCTGCAGGAGAAGAGCCGGGCCGGCTTTGATGAGGCTCGGCAGGCTCGGCCCAATGTTGAAGGCGAGCCTGGCCACCAGGAGCAGAACGGCGACGCCAACAAGGGCAGCCGCCACCCGCTGCAGATCCAGGCCAAGCGGCTTGAATTTCTGGATTGAGACCAACAAGCCCAGAATTAGCCCCCACACCATGGGGAAGATGATGATCGCACCAATGCCAAGATCAATCTTGGCCTGGCCGATGAACTGGACCGCAAGGGCAATGGCAAACGCCAGCGCGGCAATGGGAAGTGTCAGCCGTGTGCCGGCCTTATCCGTCCGCGCGGTTTCGGTGCTGGTGCTCATGATGATGCTTCCTGAATCAGGGCTTCGCGGCGGTAAGCCGCCTTGACGAAGCGTTCTCTCTGTTGGGGATTTATTGCAGCACCCGCCACTGTCCAGGCCAGCGCAGTGGCTGCCTCGAACATCACGGCGTATGCCTCAGGGGTGTTCGCAAGGGCCGCAAAGCCATGCGAGTGGATGGGTACGTTTGCACCCGGGATGCTGAGCCACGGATGCAGCGACGGGATCACCTGGGAGATGTTCCCCATATCCGTGGAACCGCCACCCATGCCCGCTGCCGGAGACGTGTCTTTGCCGAACGCATCCATGGCTTCAGTCCAGTGGGCGGCAAGTTCTCCGTCCTGGACCAACGGCTCATAGAGCGGCTCCGCAGCGGTGATGTCCAGTGTGGTTCCGGTGGCCAGGGCAGCTCCTTCAAAACACCGCCTCACCCGCTCAAGCAAGGCCTCGTATTCCGGGAGCGTGAACGCGCGGCACTCAAACGGAACCACCGCGTGATCCGGAATGATATTGGTGACGTGGCCAGCCTCCGCCACGTAGCAGGCCACCCGGTGATCTCCGGGAATTTGCTGACGGAGCAAACCAATGGCCACTTGGCTGAGCACGGCAGCGTCCCCGGCATTGACACCCAAATGCGGGGCAGCGGCAGCATGGGCGGCCTTACCGGTAAACACCGCCTCATAGCGGCCCACAGCTTGCGCCGTGGTCCCCGCCGGGTTGTAGGTCACGCCGTCCTGGACGGGATGGACCATCAAAGCCAGCCCGACGCCGTCAAAGGCGCCCCGCTCAAGCATCAGCACCTTGCCCCCGCCATGCTCCTCCGCCGGGGTGCCGATCGCCTTCAACGTAATACCGAGCTCGTCCACATGGGGAAGGAGCGCCAAGGCCGCCGCCACGGAAGCGCCCGCGATGAGGTTGTGTCCGCAGGCATGGCCCACCGAGGGCAGGGCATCATATTCCACGCACAAGGCAACAACCAGATCACCTGTTCCGGCGCTCGCCGTAAACGCAGTGGGCAAATCTGCTGTTCCCTGCGTGACATGGAATCCACCTTCTGACAACAGCGAGGTAATGGCCTCAGCCGCACGTACTTCCTCGAAGGAGATTTCCGGGTTTGCATGCAGATCCTCCGACAACGCCTGCACGCGAGGTTTCCACGTGGCGACTCCACCGGCCAGCGCTTGGCGAAGACCTTCACCCGAGGAGGTTGATGTGACGATTTCCATGGGTTCCTCCTGTTAGTAGGACAGTGACGGGAAGGGGGAGCCGGCCGCTCGCGTGGGCACCCAGACAGCCTTCGTCTGTGTGTACTCGTCAAGCACTCCCGGCCCGGACGAACGGCCATGCCCGGAATCGCCGAAACCGCCGAAAGGAACAGCAACGTGGATGGTCTTGTAGGAGTTGATCCAGAACGTCCCGGCCTTCACCTCACGGGCGATGTGGTGCGCGCGGGAAATATCTGACGTCCACACTGCGCCGGCCAAGCCGAAGGTGGTGTTGTTGGCCCGGGCGATGGCCTCAGCTTCGGTGTCAAAGGCGTCGGCACCCACCACAGGACCAAAGACTTCGGTGGTCTCCAAGCGGTTTGCGGGGGTCACGCCATCCAAGAGCGTCGGCATGACCCAGTGGCCGCCGGCCAAAGGGGAGCCGGCCAACGACTCGGGCAACATCGCCCCCGTGAGACGGCGGCCGCCGTCGTGCATTCCTGCTTCAATCAGCGAGGTGACCGTAGCGAATTGAGGGGCCGTAATGATCGGGCCCACCTCTGTTGCCGCGTCCAACGGATCTCCGACCCGGAGGCGGGCAGCACGTTCAGCCACCATTTCCACGAACCGGGCATGTACGCTGCGCTCCACGAGGAGGCGCGAACCGGCCACGCAGGACTGGCCCGCACCGGAGAAGATCGCCGATACGGCGCCGTCGGCCGCGCGTTCCAAATCGGCGTCGGCGAAGACAATGTTGGCGCTCTTGCCGCCAAGTTCCAGCAGCGCCGGGATGCCCGATTCAGCAGCAGCCACGGCCACTCGGCGACCGGTAGGGACGGACCCGATGAAGCTGATCTTCCCAACCCGTCGATCCGAGGTGAGCTTGGCACCAACGGTCTGTCCCAAGCCGGTGGCCACGTTGAAGACGCCGTCCGGGAGGCCGGCCTGGTGTGCCAGCTGCGCCAGCCGGACCGTAGTGGCGGGAGTGAATTCGCTGGGCTTGATGATGACGGCGTTGCCGGCTGCCAGCGGTGCGGCGGAGTTCCAGCCCGCAGTGAAGAGCGGGGCGTTCCACGGCGTTATGGCCACCACGACGCCCCACGGCACGCGCTCGGTGTAGGTGTGCCACGGTCCCGGCACGGGGATGGTCTGACCGGTCAGCTTGTCTGCCCATCCGGCGTAATACCCGAACATTTCGGCCACTTTGGATGCTTCAACGCGGGCGTCACGAATGGGCTTTCCGGTGGTGGCGGATTCAAGGATCGCCAGTTCTTCACTGTGGGCTTCCACCACCGTGCTGATGTTGCGGAGGATGGCAGCGCGTTCGAATCCGTTCAAGGCGCCCCATGTTGCAGCGCCACGGACGGAACTCTCCAGGATGGCATTGGCACCGTCGGCGCCCGGATCGGCATACGTAGCGAAGGCTTCGCCAGTGGCTGCCGAGGTAAGGGTGATGGAGTGGCCCGATCCCGGGACAACCGCGCCGTCCAGGTAAGCGCCCAGTCCTGCCGGGAAGGCAGCGTCCAGGACGTCGCGGGCCGTGGCCGTGGAAGTAGCTGCGGGGGCAATGGTGATGCTCAAAGTAGTGTCCTTCAAGTGCTGGGGCGGCTGGCTACGCTGCGTGGGTGGTGTTGGGGGCGCCGGCGGGAGTTACTGCGGGCGCTACGGTTCTGGCGATCTCGGTGAAATCGGCCGCCGGGCCAAGGGCTGCCAGAGCTTCCTGCCACTGGCCGGCCGCCGCCGCAAGAAGCTCTGGTCGCTCGCCGATCTGCCGGGCCACCTCAATGGCCAGTGCGGCGTCCCGAGCCATCAGGCCGAGGGAGAAGCCGGAATCGTGGGTGCCGGACAACACCCAGTTGGGGTACATGGCCGCCGAGACTTTACTTCCACCGGATGCGTCGCTGATGCTCCGGGCCGCCACTGCCGGGTCAATGCCGTAGGCCTTCGCTACGCCGAGGGCTTCGCCAACAGCAACGAGGTTGGCTGCGGCAAGGACGTTGTTCAGCAGCTTGACCACGTTTCCGCTTCCAGGTCCGCCAATGTGGGCGTACTTGCCACCGGTGAGTGCTTCAAGGATGGGCTGCGCGGCCTTCAGGGCAGGATCCGTTGCACCCACAAAGGCACTCAGGCTGCCGGTTGCGGCTCCTTCACGCCCGCCGGAAACGGGGGCATCCACAAACGCAGCTCCGCTGGATTCCGCCAGAGTGCTCATCGCTGTACTGGTGCCCGGTTCGGACGTGGTGGTGTCAATGATTGCGATGGTCCCGGGTGCCGAGAGCAGCACCGGAACCGTGGCCTCCACAATGGTGGCTGACGGCAGCGACAGCACTGCGTAGGGCGTGCCGGCAAGATCCTGGAGTTCGGCCGTGGTGGACACTCCAATCCCCGCAGCTGCAGTACGCGCGGCCTCCGAGGGATCAAAGCCAATGACATTCCAGCCCGCGTTGTGCAGGGTGGAGGCCATCGCGCCTCCCATGGATCCAAGGCCGATGACGGCGACGCGGCGATTGTTGCTCATAAAGTACTCCTCAGTGGGGGTCTGGATGGGAAAGAAGATTCGGCGGCAGAACCATGTGTCAGTCCAGGTAGATATCCAGGTCTTTCCACAGTTGCTGGGTGCGCCGGATGGCAGTGCGGCTACGTTCTGGGTGGGCCGCTTCCATACCCGCCAGAAGTCCATAGATCATGGAATTTGCTGCAGTCACGGATTGGAAGAAGGAGATCCCTTCCGAAGCCACAATCAACAAGTGATCGGCGGCCGCGGCGAGGCGTCCCCGCCGCATATCGCTGATGGCGATCACAGTGGCACCTGCCTGTTTGGCCGCTTCGGCTGTGATGATGATTTGCTGGACGGAACGCCACATGTTGACCACTACCAGCACGTCCCCGGGTCCCAGGCTGTTGGCTGCCGAGGCGAGGTGGACGCCGCCCCTGTTTTCTAGGGAGATGGGGTATCCCATGGTGGAACCGAGGTGTGCCATGACGCTGGCCGGACCGGCGAAGGATCCGATGCCGATGGCCGTGATGGATTTCGCCGACGCCAGGGCGGCGATGGCCGCTTCGACGTCTTCGGCAGTGTTCGAGTCGAGGGTCAGCCTCAAATTCTCAATGTCGTGGTTCAGTGCGTCATGGAGGGGGCTGCGGTGTTCGCCGTGTTCAAGCAGTGTGTCTTCGGTGGAGATCATCACCAGGTACCGGGAGCGCAGCTCGCGCTGGAGGTCCGGCCAGCCACGGTATCCCAGGCGCTGGGCCGTGCGGACCACCGTGGAGTTGTTGACGTCCGAGCGTTGGGCGATCTCTGCAATGTCCGCGTACGACGAAAGCTGTGGGTTGCGGGCGATGACCTCCACTACCCGGGCCTGCGACTTGGACAGCGCCACCTCCGGCAGTGCGTCACCCAGCCACGCATGATCCACGGACTCCCGTCCCGCAGGGGCGGCTCCGGCCTCGTCTTGCCTGGTTGTCACGGTCTCTACTCCTTGTAACGCACATCACTCTGCAAACTGCATTGCATTTAACATACTCTGCAATTTGGTTTGCGACTAGTGGTTTGCGTTACAGGCATGTAAACCTTCCATCAGCCCGTACAGCACTCTGCCTTTCCCCAAAGTCTTTAAACGCCAAGTGCCGGGGACCTTGAGGGTCCCCGGCACCTCTGCCATTACTTGGTCCTGGTTGCCCAGGTTCCTTAAGCTTGGTTGCTCACCAGGCCCGCGGCTGCGTTCTTGTCTGCTGCTGGCGTGGACTCTGCCGTTCCGTCCGAGTGCACAGCCACACCCGAGTGCACAGCCGCTCCCGAGTGCACAGCCCCGAAGAAGGCGCCGAGCTCGGCTGTGGCCGTCAACGGCAGGACGTTCGCCACGTATTGGTCGGGGCGAACCACCACCACCACGCCATCGCGGCTGAGTCCGCGCAGTTCAAAGATGTCCGACGCTGGATCAGTGCCGAACACCTTCTCAAGATATGTGAGCTCGAAGGGCCCAACGGTCGGCTTGAATGCCCCCGGGACGGCGTTGATGTCGATCGCCGTATGGTCCTGCTGGTAGATCACCTTCACATCGAACCAGGCGTCCCTGTCAGAGTGCGACGGCGTGGCGGCCAGCGGCGAATCGGGCGAGTTCGCGATCCACTCGGCAAAGTCCGCTACCGGGCCCGGGGCGCCTGCCCGTGCGGCGTCGGCGAACACGTAGATCCGCCAGCGGCCGTCGGCCTTGGCGTGATGGCCCAGGTGCATCGGATTGGTGTCGCAGACCCTCAGCACGGGCGCGGACTTGAAGCGCTTCCCCAGGGGGAAGCCCGTGGCAAGCTCCTGGTGCCGGGGTTCGGCAACCAGCAGGGACGGCGCGTACTGCGTCATGAAGCCTGCGGGAAATTCGGCGGTGCTGGTGTAGAACGTTTCCAGCTCCGCAGGGTCTTCGAACTCTTCGGGCTTCTTGGCCATCAGGGTTGACCACTGCTTGTCGAAGTCGATCAGGTTCTTCGCCACCACCTGGCGCTCTGCCGAGTAGGTGTCCAGCAGGCTTTCCGGGCTTCGGCCCTCCAGGACGTGCCCCAGTTTCCAGCCGATGTTGAAACCGTCCTGCATGGAGACGTTCATCCCCTGGCCAGCTTTGGCGCTGTGGGTGTGGCAGGCATCCCCGGTGATGAAGACCCGTGGGGTCCGTGTGCCGCGCTCCTCCGGCAGGACGTCGTCGAACCTGTCTGTGAGGCGGTGGCCTACCTCATAAACGCTGTGCCACGCGACATTGCGGACGTCCAGGGTATAGGGGTGGAGAATGTCGTTGGCCTTCTGGATGATCTGCTCAATGGTGGTCTTCCTGACGGCCCCGCGATCATCGGCGGCAACTTCGCCCAGGTCCACGTACATGCGGAAGAGGTGGCCGCCTTCGCGGGGGATCAGCAGGATGCTTCCGCCGGCGCCGGATTGGATGGCGCACTTGGTGCGGATATCGGGGAAGTCGGTCACGGCGAGGACGTCCATGACGCCCCAGGCGTGATTGGCCTGATCGCCGGCCAGGTGGCAGCCAATCGACTCACGGACCTTGCTGCGCGCGCCGTCGGCGCCAACCACGTACTTGGCCCGGATGATGCGCTCTTGGCCCTCGTTGGGGCCGGAGGTGTAACCCAGCGTGACGGACACCGGGTAGTCGCCCTCACCCGTGACCTCAAGGCCGTGGAATTCATAGCCGTAGTCCGGCGTCATCCGTGCGGGGGAGTTGGCCATGAACTCGGCAAAGTAGTCCAGGACGCGTGCCTGATTCACGATCAGGTGCGGGAATTCGCTGATGCCGGCGGGGTCGTCCACTGCGCGGGCAGCACGCACGATGCGCGAGTGGTCGGCTGGATCCGGCTTCCAGAATGCCATCTCGGTAATGCGGTACGCCTCGGCGATGATGCGTTCGGCAAAGCCAAAGGCCTGGAAGGTTTCCACGCTCCGGGCCTGGATGCCATCGGCCTGGCCAATGGCCAGCCTGCCGGCGCGGCGCTCCACGATGCGCGTTGTGACGTCGGGGAACTGTGAGAGCTGCGCTGCGGTCAGCATGCCAGCGGGGCCACTGCCCACGATGAGGACATCAACTTCATCGGGAAGCCCGGCTGGTCGATTGATTCCGACGCCGGACGCCGGCTCAACTCTGGGGTCACCGGATACGTAACCGTGGTGGTGGAACTGCACGGGCTTTCCTCACTTCTTTGTGGGCATCTGTAGGTTGTTCGATAATAGAACACCTTGTTCTATTATCGCTCACACAATCGTAATGCGGCTCACAGTACTGTTCAAGCATTTGGGCTTCCCTTGGTGGATTCGGCGTCGGTTCTCCCTGAATGGGCTGCAGCATGTCAGGATCAGGTATGCCGCGATTGATGCTTTTGGACACTGCCTCGTTGTACTTCCGTGCCTTCTACGGCGTACCGGATTCGATCCGACGCGATGACGGAACGCCCGTCAATGCTGTCCGCGGACTGATGGACATGATTGCCCGGCTCACTACTGACTATGAGGCGACACATCTGGTGGCCTGCTGGGACAATGATTGGCGCCCACAGTGGCGTGTGGACCTGATCCCAAGCTACAAATCCCACAGGGTTGCCGAGATTATTGCCGATGGGCCCGACGTCGAGGTGGTCCCGGACCCGCTGGAAGCGCAAATTCCCATGATCCGCCGCGTGCTGGGTCTCGCGGGTATAGCAGTGGTGGGTGTGGACGAGCATGAGGCTGACGATGTCATCGGAACCTATGCCAGCCAGGCAGAGTTCCCCACGGACGTAGTCACCGGCGACCGTGACCTTTTCCAGTTGGTTGATGACAACCGCGGGGTCCGGGTCATTTACACCGCCCGCGGGATGAAGAACCTGGAGATACTTACGGACGTTGTTGTGGTGGGCAAATACCGTGTGCTGCCCCAGCAATACGCCGATTTCGCCACCCTTCGCGGAGACGCTTCCGACGGACTGCCGGGTGTTGCCGGGATCGGCGAAAAGACAGCCGCGTCCTTGCTTGGCGCCCACGGCTCGCTGGAGGGGCTGCTGGCAGCAGCGGAAGCGCCCGACGGCGGCCTGTCCGCCGGCATCCGGGCCAAACTGTCGGCCGCGGCGGACTACCTGAAGGTGGCACCCGCCGTCGTCAATGTGGTGCGCGACCTGAAGGTGCCCACCCTGGAAAAGGCGGGTGCCGAACTGCGGCCTGTCACTGGCGAGGCACGGGCGGAGCTGGAGCAGTTGGCCGGTGAGTGGAACCTCGGCGGATCGGTCAAGCGGCTGCTGGACGCCTTGGACAAGCTTGGCTGAAAGCACAGTGCGCACAGCCTGTCACCTGGATTCACAGAAGAATGACAGGTTGGGAACAGCCTGAACTGGGGTTCCCCTCTCATGGTGTTAAGAGGACGGCACTACTCACCGTCCCTCAGACACCAGCCGTACTACCTACGGCTCATTGAGGAGAGGTACATGTCGAAAACCAAAAGAATTACGCTGGGCGTCACTGCCGGGGCGCTGGCATTGGGCGCAGGGATGGGCGTGACGAGCATCGCGACAGCAGCCACAACCCCGACGCCGAGTGCCACGTCATCCGCAGACGCGTCCACCGCACCGACCGACCGCGGGGGTAAGCCCGGCGGCCATGGACATGGTCGCGATGGCGGCCAGATTGCCGCTGAGCTGGCCACCAAACTTGGCGTTGACGAGGCCAAGGTAACCGAAGCACTCAAGGCCTTCCGTGACGCCAACAAGCCCACCACGCCACCGGCCGAGGGTACGGAAGGAACCAAGCCCGACCGTACGGCACAGGACGCCGCCCTGGCGAAGTCCCTGGCTGCCGCGTTGGGCGTTGATGAAGCCAAGGTCACCACCGCCCTGGAGGAGATCCGCGCCGCGGGCCAAGCGGAACGTGCGGCTGCGTTGAAGACCAGGCTGGATAAGGCGGTCACCGACGGCAAGCTCACCCAGGCCGAGGCTGACGCTGTCACCAAGGCTGTTGAAGCAGGGGTCATCGGAGGAGGCGGTCGCTGAGCTGATCCGTTGAGGCCGAGAGCCGTCTGACAGAAAATCCCCCGGGCATCAGTCCCGGGGGATTTCTCTTGGTGCCGTGGGTTTGCGGGCGTCTTCCAGGCGTCAGTGAGGCCTGAACTGGTCCACGACGGGGCATTCAAAAGGCTCGCCGGCGAACAGGCCCACGTCGTCCAAGTACTTGACCACGATTGCGTAGGAGGACATCAAGCTGGTTTGGGTATACGGAATTCCCAGCTCGTCGCAGCAGGCCTTGACGATTCCGGAAGCGCGGTGGAGATAGGGCCGCGGCATGTCCGGGAAGAGGTGGTGTTCTATCTGGCGGTTCAGTCCTCCCATCAGGGCGTCCATGAAACGGCCGCCGGTGATGTTCCTGGCAGTGAGGACCTGGCGGTTCAGAAAATCGGTTCTGGTGGATGTCGGCAGGATGGGCATGCCTTTATGGTTCGGCGCAAAGGACGCGCCCATGTAGAAGCCGAAGACACCCAGCTGTACCCCCAGGAATGCGAAAGCCATCCCCAGCGGCAGCAGCGAGAACACCAGGACCGGCACAATCAGCAAGCGCAGCATGATGACGGGGATCTCCACCCACCGGTGTTCCACTTTCCGTTGGTGCAGCAGGTACTTCAAGGAATCAAGGTGAAGGCTCACCCCGAGGAAAAACAGCAGGGGGAACAACAACCAGCCTTGCTTGTGCGTCACATGCACCATGACACCCCGTCTACCACTGGCGGCTTCGGGGTGGAACGCGATGGCGCCGGTGTGAATGTCCGGGTCCTTGTCAATGACGTTGGGGAAATTGTGATGCCGAGTGTGCTTCTGTGCCCACATGGAGTAACTGATCCCCACCAAGCCTGTGCCGATGAGCCGCGCGGACCACTCATTCATTCCCTTGGATTTGAAGACCTGCCGGTGCGCGGCCTCGTGGGCAAGGAAAGCGAACTGTGTCAGAACCACGCCCATGACGGCCGCGATCAGGAGCTGGAACCAGGTGTCGCGGAGCAGGAGGAACCCGCTCCACGTTCCGGCCCAGGCGATCATCAGGATGACGAAGATGGAGATATAGAATCCACGGCGACGCTTGAGCAGGCCGGCGTCGCGCACGGACTTCAGGAGCGTGGAGTAAGAGTTGACCGCCCGGGCGGTGGCATCTCGCTCCGGACCAAATTTCTGGGACGAACGTTCTGGTGCCATGATGCCTCGAGCCACTGACCGGCGGACTTAACACATCGTTTTCCACCGTCTCTTCAGACTACGCCCCCGCCGCGCACAAAGCCCCACCGGAAATTGATCCGGGCAGGCTGTCGATTTTTCCTCGACCCGTTCGACCTATGGATGAGAAAGTCGAAAGGGGCTTTCCACGACACAGGAGATTGAGTGAAATGGCCAAGTACATGTTGATCATGCGGGCAGATGATGATTCCTATGCGAAGTTCCAAAACATCGACTTCAACGACATCCTCGAAGCCATGGGGAAATTCAACGATGAACTGATTCGTGCGGGGGTGTTGCTGGCCGCCGAAGGCCTGGAGGATCCCAAGGAAACCGTGGTGGTTGACTTCACCGGCGAAACACCCGTCGTCACCGACGGCCCCTACGGGGAAACGAAGGAGCTTTTCGGAGGCTTTTACATCCTGGACGTTGCTTCCAAACAGGAAGCTGTGGAGTGGGCGCGTCGGGCGCCTATGACTGCCGGGACCAAGACCGAAATCCGCCGCGTTACCAGCATCGACGAGTTCCCGCAGGACAACGAATGGATCCAGAAGGAACGCGCTTGGCGGGAGCAGACAGGCCAACTGTAGGAGGACCGGGCTACCACGTGAGTTGCAACTGACATGAGCAGCAGTGCGGCCAGGGCCGCCGTCGACGCCGTGTGGCGCAGTGAGTCTGCCCGGATCGTCGGCGCCCTGGCCCGCTATACAGGGGATTTCACCTTGGCCGAGGACCTGGCGCAGGAAGCCGTCGCTGAGGCTCTGGTGGCGTGGTCTGTCAACGGGTTGCCGGCCGAGCCGGTGGGATGGCTCCTGACTGCGGGCCAGCGACGGGCGATCGACATGTTCCGGCGCCGTGCTGCCCAAGAGGAGAAATACGCGCTGCTGGCCAGCGGGCTCTCCGGGGAGGAACCAGGCGTGGATGCACTGTTCAACCCGGAAGCGATCGACGACGACGTCCTCACGTTGATGTTCATAGCCTGCCATCCGGTGCTATCCCGGGAGGCGCGGGTGGCCCTGACGCTGCGGGTGGTGGGCGGCATGGGCACTGAAGAGATCGCCAGGGCGTTCCTGGTGCCTGTCCCCACCATTCAAGCCCGCATCACACGTGCCAAAAAGACGCTCGCTGCGGCCCACATTCCTTTTGTCGCACCTGAATTGCCTGACATCCCGGAGCGATTGGGGTCCGTACTTCAGGTGGTCTACCTCATCTTCTCGGAAGGCGCCTTTGCGTCCGGAGGCGACTCGTGGATGCGGACGGAGTTGGCCAGCGAAGCGCGCCGGCTTGCAAGGGTTCTGGCCCGGTTGGCACCGGAACCCGAAGTCTTTGGACTGCTCGCCCTGATGGAACTAACGGCAGCCCGCTTCCCCGCAAGACTCGACCCTGCAGGTAACCCTGTCCTCCTTGAAGACCAGGATCGACGCCGGTGGGACCAGTCCGCCGTTCGGCGGGGCAGGGCGGCGCTGAAGACGGCGGTTGGTGCGGGCCGTGGCCTCGGCGCCTATGGACTGCAGGCATCCATTGCTGAATGCCATGCCATGGCACGCTCCGCAGCGGAGACGGATTGGCAGCGAATAGTCATCCTCTACGAAGCGCTCGGCCAATTGACACCTTCGCCGGTTGTTGAACTCAACCGTGCAGTTGCGGTGGCCATGGCTTCGGGACCCTCCGCCGGGCTGGCCATGGTGGATTCCTTGGCGGACAGCGGAGTGCTCAACGGCTCGCACCTGCTTCCCACTGTGCGCGGCGAGTTGCTCACCAGGCTTGGCCGGGTCAGGGAGGCGAAGGGCGCGCTCCTTGAGGCACTCCGCCTGTGCTCCAATGCCGCCGAACGCACTGCGCTGGAGCGGAAGATCTCTGAGTTGCCGGGCCAGTAGTCGCCAGGCCGGGGCAGTCTTTCGCGGCGCTCCCCGGGCCGCGAGCTATAGCGTCGGCAGCTGGAACGCGGGTTCGGGCCGATGCACGCCGCGCGGGCGGTAACCCAAGGCCTCAGCGCAGCCAAGGAGGTCCGCGAGGTACCAGATGATGGCCAACCACATCTCCGTACCCTGCAGCGAGGGGACGTGCTGCGACCCACTCTCCGGTGCTGCGCTGAAGCCCATGCCTTCGCCGGCGCGCCATCGGCCAAGTGCCTGCGTGAGCTGCGTCAAGGCCCACGCGTTCATATCGTGCCTGCGGTGGACGGTTTGCTTGGACGCAAGCCACAGGGGGTGCACTACGTCCAATACGTTGCAAGCGTTCTGCCTGTCCGGACCGAAGTAGCGCGCATCGGCAGAGTGCTCCAACACCGTGTCTACCAACCGTTCAACGTGTGGCAGCGGCAAACCGAACTGCGCAAACGTGCCGCGAGTGAGCCGGTAGTACCCGTTGACTACCTTGAGGCGGGTGTCATCGTTCGGCGCTCCCCAGGTACCCGCTGCGGGATTCACCTGTGTCAGCAGCCATCCGAACAACGCCTCCAGGGAACCGGGGGAGCCGGTGTGCTCCCGTGCAAGGTTCCAGTACGCAGCCGTACCCCAGGCGTCAACCCAGGCGCCGGATTCCCACGGTTCCTTTCGCCAAGGGAGGGACTTTAGCGAGTCCACCACCCCTGCCGGGCCCATCGTGGCCACGGCGTGGATCGGATGCTGGAATCGGCTGCCCAGGAGATCGAGGGCATAGCCAACAGAGAGTACGTGATAGGTGGCCGCGCCAACCCCGAACCTGAGCCCGGCCAGTGCGCCGGGACCGTCCAACTCCGGCACCAATCCCGTTGCTGGATCTTGAAGGGCTTCCAGCCGCAGCCTGTGCTGGTCGGAGGACAGCTGGGGAGGAACAGAGCCCAGGAGGAGGTCTGACACTTCAATCGCATCGCAGTGCGCCCTGACTGTCGGTTTTACGCCGGGCCGATCTACGTAGCGGCCACCGTCGCCGGGCATCCAACTCCGTGCGAGGATCCCCGGAGCGTCGGCGCGGGCTGCATCGGCGAAGGTCGCCAGCGCAGCCCGCAACCCGCCGTCGGGCCCGGTTTTGTGGCCCGCCGCCGCTGCGGCGGACCCATCCCGCCTGTCCCGGATCCGGCGCGCAGGATTGCCGCCAACAACGGACCAGTCCGGAACATCCTTGGTGACCACAGCGCCGGCCGCCAGGACGGCGTGCGAGCCTACAGTGACGCCATCAAGGACAACTACGTTGGAACCTATCCAGACGTCGTCGCCAACTGTGATGCCTTTGCTGGTGAGTGGCTGCTTGAACACGGGTTCCGCCGGGTCCATCGAGTGGTTGAAGCCCAGGATGGAGGTGTGGGCTCCAATCCGTACCCCGTCGCCCATGGTGACGGTGCCACGGACCACGCTGAAGGCATTGACAGTGCAGTCGTCCCCGATGTCGATGGTGCCCGTGACGTAGGCATGCGCGGCAATGAAGGAATCCGCGCCTATCGAGAGCGTGTCTGGTGAGATACAGGCCAAAGGGGAGAGGAAAGCCCGTTCGCCCACGCTGACCCCATCCCGCTCAGCCAAACGTTTTTGGTACTCGTGCTGGGCTTCACGGTCGGATTCGGGCGCGGCGCCCCAAAATGTCCACGGTGAGAAGTCATAGCTGAGGTCGTGCTGGGAATTCACGTCGTTGTCTCCGCGTCGATAAGAGGCTGGAAAGCGCTTCCCCCAGTATTCCTGCGCAGCTAACACCCCGTCAATGGAGCAGCGCGAAACGATCAGGTTCGTTCAGGCGAGACTACGTGCTGGACTCATGCTTGTGAATGATGGGCTGTGCTTCACCGGCCACGTGATCCGGATCCGGCATCGTCGCCGCCCAACTGGCCAGCAAGCGGAAAGCATCCGCTGTTGGGGTGTTGGGTTCCCCGTTGTAGACAGTCAACGTGAGGCCGGAATCGGCCGAGAACTCCATTGCCTCATAGAGCATGTGCAGATCACCAACAATTGGGTGTCTGAAGTACTTCTGCCCCGTGTAATGCTGGCGGACGTTGTGGGCCGCCCACCTCACCCGGAATTCCTCGCTCCGAGTGGACAGTTCGCCTACCAGATCGGTCAAACCACGGTCGTACGGATCCTTGCCGGCTTCGGTGCGCATAATGGCCACGGTGTCATTCGCAGCGCGTTCCCAGTCCGGGTAGAAGGCATGGCTGCGTTCGTCGAAGAAGAGGTAGCGGGCAAGGTTGGGAGGCTCCGAAGAATTAGTCCCGCGGGTTGAGTAAATGTCGGAGTAGAGTGCCCGGCCCAAGGCATTGCTCGCAAGGATGTCCAAACGACCATTGCGCACGATCGCTGGTGAATTGGTGATGGCGTCCAGGGTGAGTTGTACGCCAGGGCGGATGGTTTGCTTCCGTGCCGGGCGCCGCCGAGGCCTGCCACCTTCGCTTGCAGCGCGGGCAAGGTCATACAAGTGGGCCCGTTCGGCGTCGTCGAGTTGCAGGGCGTTGGCCAGGGACTCCAACACGCTTTCGGAGGCGCCGGAGAGGTTTCCCCGCTCAAGGCGGGTGTAATACTCCACACTCATTCCCGCAAGCATGGCTACTTCGCCGCGTCGGAGGCCCGGCACACGGCGGTTGCCGCCGTACGCCGCCAACCCCGCTTGCTCAGGCGTGATTTTCGCCCTTCGCGTGGAGAGGAAATCGCGCGTCTCGGTCCGGTTGTCCATGGTTCCAACCGTAGGGCTTTTCGGTTGCCAAGGGAGTCCCTGCCAGTACCCCTCACAGCAGTGACTCCCTCCCACGGTGTGAAACAGGGTTAGATGGAAACATCCCAACCGGTTATGAACGCAGGAGAAACATGCCTACCGCTAACGCTTACGCTGCCCCCTCGGCCACGGGCGAGCTGACCCTGACCACCATCGAACGCCGCGAAGTTGGCCCCAACGATGTCCAGATCGACATCAAGTTTGCGGGCATCTGCCACTCGGACATCCACACGGTTCGCGGCGACTGGGGCCCGCAGCAGTACCCCCTGGCCCCGGGACACGAGATCGCCGGCATTGTCACCGCCATTGGCGCTGATGTCACCAAGCACAAGGTGGGCGACCGCGTCGGAGTGGGCTGCATGGTCAACTCCTGTAAAGAGTGCAGGAACTGCCTGGCGGGAGAAGAACAGTACTGCCTTAAGGGCAACGTTGGTACCTACGGTTCAGTTGACCGCGATGGGACCATCACCCAGGGCGGTTACTCCAGCAACGTTGTGGTGAACGAAGACTTCGTGGTCACCATTCCGGAGGGTTTGGACCTCGACGTCGCTGCCCCGCTCCTGTGCGCCGGCATCACCACCTACTCTCCGCTGCACCACTGGGGTGCCGGTCCGGGCAAGAAGGTTGCTGTCGTCGGTCTCGGCGGACTGGGCCACATGGCCGTGAAGATAGCCCACGCCATGGGTGCCGAGGTGACCGTCCTTTCGCAGTCGCTGAAGAAGATGGAAGACGGCCTCAAGCTCGGGGCCGACCACTACTTCGCCACCAGCGATCCGTCCACCTTCGAACAACTCGCGGGCACCTTTGACCTCATCGTCAACACCGTCAGTGCCTCCATCGACATCAGCGCCTACCTGCAGTTGCTGACACTCGACGGCACGCTGGTCAACGTTGGAGCGCCGGCTGAGCCCCTGCCCGTCAATGTGTTCTCGCTCATCACGGGCCGCCGCCGTTTTGCGGGCTCGGCGATTGGTGGGATCCGCGAAACCCAGGAAATGCTGAATTTCTGCGCCGAGCACGGCCTGGGCGCCGAAATCGAAGTTATTCCGGCCAGCAAGATCAACGACGCTTATGAGCGCGTTCTCGCCTCTGACGTCCGGTACCGCTTCGTCATCGACGCGTCCACCATCAGCTAGGCCAGGGCACCACCGATACGGCCACGCTCCCGTCCAAGGGGGCGTGGCCTTTGTCTTGTCCCCCCGGCAGGGACAATGGACTGGTGACTTTCAGACTGGAAACCATTGGCAACGGGCTGGTCTTTGCTGGTTCCCTCGAGAACCTGGCCGCCGTCCTGAAAAACCAAGGCGACGGCGGTACGGCGGTGGTGCAGGCCCCGCCCGGTACGGGCAAGACCACTCTGGTACCGCCACTGCTGGCCAATCTTGTGTCTGAACGGTACCCGGACCAACCCCGCGTGGTGGTCACCCAACCCCGGCGCGTCGCCGCCAGGTCCGCCGCCCGCCGCCTGGCGTCGTTGGACGGCACGCGCCTGGGAGGCAAGGTTGGCTACACGGTCCGCGGGGAAAGCAAGGTCAGCCGGGACACCGTCGTAGAGTTCGTCACCCCCGGAATTCTGCTCCGACGGCTACTCTCGGACCCCGGCCTTGAGAACGTACACGCGGTAGTCCTTGACGAAGTCCACGAGCGTGGCCTGGAAACGGACCTCTTGCTCGGCATGCTCGCGGAAGTGAGGGAGCTCCGCGGCGACCTGACGTTGGTCGCGATGTCGGCAACCCTCGACGCTGCCCGTTTCGCCGGGCTGCTTGGGCAGGCAGGGCCCGACGGCGCCGCGCCGGCACCCGTGGTTGATTGCCCGTCCGCACTGCACGCTTTGAAGGTCGAATGGACGCCGGCCAAGGAGCACCGCCTGGACCAGCGGGGTGTGGCCCGCAGCTTCCTGGATCACGTGGCCGGCATCGCCGCGGCCTCGTATCTGGCTGGCCTGGCAACCAACCCGGAGGTGGACGCCTTGGTGTTCCTTCCGGGAGCGAGGGAAGTGTCCGACGTCGCCACCCGTCTTCGCGTACAGCTGTCCCCAGGGATTGAGGTGCTGGAATTGCACGGCCAGACAGGACCGGATGCACAGGATCGGGCGGTCTCAGGGCGTGAGCCCGGCGGCCCTCCCCGGATCATCGTCTCCACATCATTGGCGGAATCGTCCCTTACGGTTCCGGGCGTTCGGTTGGTCATCGACTCCGGTCTGTCCCGGGAGCCGCGCCGGGACGCCGGCCGGGCTATGTCCGGCCTGGTCACGGTGTCCTGCTCCAGGGCATCGGCGGACCAGCGGGCCGGCCGCGCTGCACGGCAAGGGCCCGGTACGGTGATTCGCTGCTATGACCAACAGGCTTTCGCCGCAGCTCCGGCACACCAAACCCCCGAAATTGCCGTTGCAGACCTGACGGGACCGGCACTGATTCTTGCCTGCTGGGGTGCGCCCGGCGGCCAAGGCCTGTTGCTGCCGGACGCGCCGCCGCCAGGCGCCATGGCGGATGCGATGGAGGTGCTCCGGGAGTTGGGTGCGGTCACCGGGGCCGGAGGTGTCACCGCTTTGGGGAAGACACTGGCCCGGGTCCCGGCCGATCCCCGTCTGGCCCGCGCTTTGCTCGATGGTTCAGCGGTGGTGGGCGCGCGCGCAGCTGCCGAAACGGTTGCCTTGGTGGCCGGCGACCAGCGCGCACCCGGGGCTGACATCACCAGGCTGCTCGTCGCGCTCCGCTCAGGATCAGATCCGAACAGCAGGCGCTTCGCAGAGGACGTCAAAAGGATGGAGTCCATCGCGCGGCAGGAGGCGGCCGTCGTCGTGCGTAGGGCCTCCGCCACGGAGGTAACGGCGAGGGAAGCGCCGGGGTTTGTGGTGGCGTTGGCCTTCCCGGACCGGATAGCCAAACGCGTTCCGGGCGAAGGGTCAACCACCTATCTGCTGTCCTCAGGAACACGCGCCGGACTCCCCGCCGGAAGTCCACTGTCCGGGCACGACTGGCTTGCAGTGTCCGAAGTGTCCCGTGCCCAGGGTCGCGACGCCGCCGGAACAGGTGCCGTCATCCGCGCGGCTGCACCGTTGTCCGCGGAGCTGGCAGAAGCAGCCGCACCCGGGCTCCTCATCGAAGAGACGAAGGCAAAGTTTGGCCAAGGGCGGGTGACAGGCAGGCTGGAGCGACGACTCGGCGCCATCGTCTTGTCCTCCACACCTGTCCGGCCTTCGGCCGAGTCAGGACGGGTAGCTGTGGCAGAAGCGCTGCACAAGGCCGGCTTCTCCCTGATTGGCTGGTCGACCTCCGCGGATACTCTCCGCAGACGTCTGGCCCTGCTGCATCGCGAGCTTGGCGGGCCGTGGCCCGATGTCCGCGACTCAAGCCTGCTGGCCCGGCTGGATGAGTGGCTTGCCCCTGAACTCGAAGCCATCGCCAGCGGAACTCCAGTAAGTTCGATCAACCTCACAGAGCCTCTGCGGCGACTGTTTCCCTGGCCGGAAGCTTCGCGTATGGAGAGTCTGGTTCCTGAGCGCTTGGAGGTACCCAGCGGTTCGCGGGTACGGATTGACTATCCGGAGGTTTCCGAAGGGAGCAAGGATAACGACGGCGGCAGGCCGGTGGTGGCGGTCAAGCTCCAGGAATGCTTTGGCTGGGACCGTACACCGCGCCTGGTGGACGGCAGGGTGCCAGTGTTGTTCCACCTGCTCTCTCCTGCCGGAAGGCCGCTGGCTGTCACGGACGATCTCACCTCGTTCTGGTCCGGCCCTTACGCGCAGGTCCGGGCAGAGATGCGTGGGCGCTACCCCAGGCATCCCTGGCCCGAGGACCCATGGACTGCGCCCGCCACTGCCAAGACCAAGAACCGGATGTAGGCCAGCCCAGCTACGCCAGCCGCTCCAGCATGAACTGGACCTCGCCGTCCACGAAGGTCCCCAGCACCTCGCTGGCGGCGAACTCGTCCGGGGTGGTGGTCAAGGGATCCAGTTCGAATACCGTGAAGTCTGCCCGCTTACCAACGGTGATGGAGCCCGAAACTTCCCACAGCCCGGCAGCTTTCGCTGCGTGCGAGGTATACCCTTCCAGCGCCTGGAGTGCGGTGAGTGCCTGGGCTGGGGCGATGGGTTCCTGGTCCGGGTGGCCGGAGCGCCGGCGCAACCGGGCATCGGCCATAATCGGCAGGGGTTCGTAGGGGGCAATGGGCCAGTCGGATCCGATGCCAAGAGTCACCCCGGCCTCCCGCAGGTCCCGGCACCGCCAGGCGCGGTCTGCACGCTCGTCCCCAAGACGCGTGGACCAGTTGTCGCTGTGGTCTGCGAGGGAGTAGTGGGTGCAGTGGGTTGGCTGCATGCTGGCCACCACGTCAGCCGCCTTCAACCGGGCGACGAGTTGGTCCGGAACAGTTTCAATGTGCTCTATCCTGTGGACGGTCCGCCGCAGGATGTCCGCAGGCACAGCATCGCGGAATGACTCGACAGCGTCCAACACGTGTTCCACTCCTGCATCGCCAATGGCGTGCGTCGCGGTCGGGATTCCACGGGAAGCGAAGTAACGGACGGCGGCGGAATACTCTTCGGGTCGTGGCCAGAACGGAGCCGTTGATTGGCCGTGAACGTCAGGTTCGAACAGCCACGCGGTACCGTTGTCAACGGTCCCGTCAACGAAGAGCTTGATGGCTTCAATGGACCATCGGCGGCCACCTTTGCCAATGCTGCGGGCCAGTTCCTTCCACTCTGCTTCGCCGCTGCCGGGCATGCACCATGGGGCTGTCCGTAGCCTCAGCGGGAGGTCGCCGTCGGCCTCCAATGCCTGAAGCAGCGCCGTGGATTCGTCGCTGTGGTCCATCACGTGGCCGCCGGTCAGCCCCGAGCGGGCGAAGTCCCGGAGGAGTTCTGCTAGCCGCGTTTTGCGTTCTGCAAAAGACTCCTGCGGGACGTGGCGCTGCACCAATTCCATGGCCGCAGCTTCCACCAGGAAGCCGGTGGGAACGCCGCTGGCATCACACACCACCTCAGCGGTTTGCTCGAATTCGTGCCGGCCATGGATACCGGCCACTTCCAGGGCCCGGCTGTTGGCCAACGCTGAATGCCCGTCGAACAATCGGATCAGGGCCGGCTTGCCGTTGCTGACGTCGTCCAGCACGCTGCGGTGCAACGGCACTGTACCGAAGGCGTTGGGATTCAGCCCCCAGCCACGCAACCAGCCGTCGTCGTGCGTGGCTTCAGCCCGCAGCAGAGAGCGGACGTCCTCCAGCGAGGTGGCGCCGGACAGATCGACGCCGATGGTGAGGTCCAGGCCGAACACGGGATGAATATGGCAGTCCACCAGCCCCGGTGTCAGGGTGGCGCTGCCGAGGTCCACCACGCGCGTGCCGGGCTGGCGCCACGTTTGGGCGTCCTCGCGGCTCCCGACGGCGGCAATCACCCCGCCGCTGACGGCTACGGCTTGAACAGGACCGGGAGTGCGGGGGTCCATGGTGTGAATGGTGTCGGACAGAATGATGAGGTCAGGAGTCATGGGTTTCGAAGCTTCCAATCCGGGCGAAGACGTCAGGGCGGGTGGTACGCAGGCTGCGGGCAATCAGCAGGCCTGCCAGGAAAACGATGGGCGCCACCAGGAGCAGGATGGTGTTGGTGAGGGCATCGGCGAAAGTGAGCAGTTCGATGTTGATCGCGATCAACGCCACCACCCCGAACAGCAGGATGGCCGAGGCCACGCTGAGGGGGATGAGCCAGCGGTTGGTGACCGCGGCCGGGTTGCGGCGCAGATAAAGGAACGCTGCCACGGAGACCAATCCCTGCAGGGCAACAATTCCAAAGATTCCTGGCGTGTTGACCCAGATCAGCAGCTGCTTGTACGGATCGGCACCGGCGATGGCGCAGATGATGATGGCTACGGCGGCCAAGACGGTTTGAATCTGCCCCGCACGATGCGGCGACTTGTATTTGGGGTGGGTTTTGCCGAGGAACGCGGGGAGGACGCCGTCCTTGGCGAGCATGTAGACGTAGCGGTTGATGGCGTTGTGGAACGCCAACTGGGATGCGTAGACACTGGTGACGATGAGGACGTACATGACAACCTCGGCCCAGGGCCCCACGTACTGGTTGATGGTGGCGAAGAACATCCCGTCGGCGAGTTCGCCGGCAGCAGCCATCACGTTCCCGTCGCCATAGGCCTGGATGACCGTCCAGACGATGAAGGCGTAGAACACGGACATGAAACCTACGGCGATGTAGGTGGCGCGGGGGACTGACTTGTCCGGATTGCGGGCTTCGCGCCGGTACAGCACGGTTGATTCAAAACCCATGAACGCCGCAAAGCAGATGGCCAGGATCGCCAGGACGCCCGGCGTGAAGGCATGCTCGGGGGAGAAGGACGCCAAACTGATGCCTTCGGCTCCGCCGTGCACCAGAATTCCGGCGCCCATGATGGCCAGGATCGCTGTCTCTGCGATCAGCAGGACCCCAAGGACCTTCGCGCCCACGTCGATCCCGCGGTAACCGAGGAACCACACAGCGGCAATGGCCGCCAGGGCGACAGCAGGCCATGGAACGTCCAGGCCGAACAGGGTGCGGAGCATCGCCTGGGTCTGGACAGCAAAGAGTCCATAGACACCGATTTGGAGGCAGTTGTAGGACACGATCGCCAGGATGGCTGAGGCCAGTCCCGCCGTTTTGCCCATGGCCAGGGTGATGTAGGTGTAGAAACCGCCTGCCGCCTTGACGTGTTTGGTCATGGCCATGAAGGAGATTGCGAAGACCAGCAGGACGGCACCGGCAATGACGTAGCCCACGGGGGCGCCGATGCCCCCGATGCCTATGGCTACAGGAGCCACGCCGGCCATGACGGTCAAAGGGGCTGCGGCGGAAATTACCAGGAAGGCTATGCCGCCGGTGCCAATGGCATTCCGTTTGAGCCCATTTCCAGCATCCGCTGCTGGAGGTCGGGTTTCGAGGTCAGACATGGGGGTCCTCTGTGGTGATGGGGGAGGGAAGTATGTGGTGGGGTGTGGATCGTAAAGCGAAAGGCTTTCGTTTATCGTAGGGGGTTGTGACTGGCGGCACAATACTTCGACGCAAAGTTCTGGCTAGAGTCGTAACAACAACCCCGAATGGAGACATCCGTATGGCACGCCCGCTGGTCCCCCTGATATCCATCGACGCACTCGTCACCGCCGCCCTTGAGCTGGTGGATGAGGCCGGGGACTTCAGCCTGCCCAAACTGGCCAAGCGGATCGGGGTCAGCCAGTCTTCCATCTACAACCACGTCAGCGGGCGCGAGGAAATCCTTGAGCTCATGCGTGGCCGGATCATCGCGGAATCTCCGTACGTCCTTGAAGACCAGCAGGATTGGGAAGCCGCGCTCCGGGCAATTGTCCGCAGCTACAGGGACGCATTTGCCCGGCACCCCCGGCTGGCGCCTCTGCTGGTCCTGCAAACAGTTCAGGATGACCAGGTCCTTGCCCTTTACGAGAACCTGGCGGTCGCGCTCCGCGCAGCGGGCTTCCAGGGCAGGGATGTGGTGTCGGCAATCTCCACCATTGACAGTTTCGCCTTGGGATTCGCCTTGGACCTGGCGGCGCCCGACGTCGTCTGGGCTCCGCCGGCGCAAGGATATCCCACCCTCACCAGCGCCCTGGCTCACGCCGGACCGTCTGCCGAGCGCGGCGAAGCTGCTTTTGATTTTGGTTTGGAAATCCTCATCGCCGGACTGCAGTCGCGCCTTCAGTCGACGGTGCTGTGACCATGGACGGTGCCGGAAATGTGGCCCAAACCTGGTGGGACGCAGTGGTTCGCGGATTCACGGACACGCATACCACTGCGGTGCCGTTGCCTGCGCTCCTTGGCATTCTTGCCTGCTCCGTTATCCTCAGCATTCCGCGGGTCACGTGGCGGTGGTTCGGACTGTACGTCACGTTCATCCATGAACTCGGCCACGCCTACGCCGCACTGATGACGGGGCGATTTGTGCATGGCCTCCGCATCGGGCTGGACCATTCAGGCCGGCTGGTCAGCAGCGGACGGGGAGCCTTCGGTGCGGCGTGGTCGGGCTTCTGGGGCTATCCGGCACCGTCTGTCGTGGGACTTTGCCTGATCGGGGCGTTTGCTGCAGGGCGTTCGGGCGCAGCCATGTCCGTGGGGGCATTAATCCTGTTGGTGTCATTGATCTTCCTTCGCAACCTCACCGGGATTCTCGTAGCCGTATGCAGCGCGGCCATTGCCCAAATCCTGATCCTGTTCGCGACGCCCACCCTCGTGAACTATGTGGTGTTGGCCCTCGGCGTTGCCCTTTCCGTGGGCGGTGTCCGTGATCTGTTCAAACTCGTTGGGGTGCACACCCGTCGGCGTGACCGCTTGGCTGCGTCGGATGCGTTCATTCTGGGTCGCACCACAGGAGTCCCGGCTTCCCTCTGGTTGGCCGGCTTTACCGTGGTTATCGCCGGATCAGCGCTGACGTCTGCCTGGCTGTTATGGGGGATGCTGGCCGTTTAGTCCGAGGTTCGGCAGGAGTTCAACGGGCCCGACGGCGGCGGGCTGGGTTTCCTCGGCGCCACCCCTTGCCCTGTGGTCGCCTCAGGGTGTCAAATCCTCTTTAACGTTTGATCTTCATGACGTTTGGACTCCGTGCCGGGATACAACACCAGGAGGTGCCCATGTCCACGAAGGGGACGCGCGAATCAGCCAAGGGAACCGGACCGGGCGCGCCTGATCCCAGGCGTGGGGAGAACGGAGCGGCCTTGGCCGCCAACCACCCTGCGGGAATCCGGAACGTGGCCCTGGTGGGGCACTCGGGTGCCGGCAAGTCACTGCTTGTGGAGGCCCTGCTCGCGGCCACCGGAGCCATTCCCCGGATGGGTTCCATCAGCGATGGGACCACGGTCAGTGATTCTGATCCCTCGGCCATCCATCAGCAACGCTCCGTGACCATGTCAGTGGCACCCATCATGGTGGGGGATATCAAAATCAACCTGATTGACACCCCGGGCTACACCGATTTCACCGGCGAACTTCGCGCTGGTTTGAGGGCCGCAGATGCGGCCCTTTTTGTTGTGTCGGCTGTGGAAGCCATTGATGGTGCCACCGTTGCCTTATGGGGCGAGTGCCAGAGCATCCGCATGCCGCGGGCGGTGGTGCTCAGCAAGCTGGACCATCCGCGGGCCGACTTCAGTGCCGCCGTCGTTCGCTGCCGGGAAGCGTTCGGTGACTCCGTCTTACCGCTATACCTCCCGGCTGAAGGCAATGCGGGCCTGATCGGGATCATCCACGGCACCAGTGATGAGGAGTCGGTGGAGGAGGCCCGGGGTCCGTTGATCGAAGGCATTATTGCCGAAAGCGAAGATGAGACGCTGATGGACCGGTACCTGGAGGGTGAAGAACTGCCACTCGCGGACCTCGTCAGGGATCTGGAGACGGCAGTTGCCCGCGGGAGTTTTTTCCCGGTTCTGCCTGCATCGGCCGAAACAGGCCTGGGTCTCGCGGAGCTCATGTCCCTGATCACCGATGCCTTGCCGTCCCCCTTGGAACGCATTCCTCCGGCCGCCATGAGGCTGGACGGATCCTCGCTAAAGCCCCTTGAGTGTGATCCCACTGCCCGCCTCGCTGCCGAGGTGGTCCGGACCACGGTAGACCCTTTCCTTGGCCGGGTGTGCTTGGTTCGCGTCTTCTCGGGGACCTTGAGGGAAGATTCGTCGATCCACATAGGTGGCAGGGGACTTGCGGACAGGGGCCACGAGGATCACGACGCCGATGAACGCGTTACCCATCTCTATTCGCCAGTCGGGTCCAGCTTGAAAGCGGTACCGCAGTGCATTGCCGGTGACATCTGTGCCATCAGCAAGCTTGCCAACGCGGAGACGGGAGACTCCATATCTGATCGGGAAGCGCCGCTCCTGATCGAGACCTGGAACATGCCCGAGCCCTTGATGCCGATCGCGATTGAAGGCGCCTCACGGAGCGACGAAGACGCCCTGGCCAAGAGCATCGGCAAAGTGGCCGCTGCCGATCCCACCCTTCGTCTGGAACGCAACCAGGACACGCACCAACTGATCCTCTGGTGCATGGGAGAAGCGCATGCCGAAGTGGTCCTGGACAGGCTGCGCAACCAGGGCGTCAAGCTCCAGACCGTTGAAGTGATCACCCCGCTTCGCGAAACTTTCGCTACCAAGGCCACTGGACACGGCCGGCACGTCAAGCAATCAGGAGGCCACGGTCAGTTTGCCATCTGCGATATTGAAGTGGAGCCCTTGGCCCGGGGCGAAGGATTCTCTTTCGCGGACAAAATCGTGGGGGGTGTGATCCCAGGGACGTTCGTGGGTTCCGTGGAGAAGGGCGTCCGCTCACAGATGCTCAAGGGTGTCTCAGCTGGATTCCCCGTGGTGGACATCAAGGTGACCCTGGTAGGCGGAAAGACCCACAGCGTGGATTCCTCGGACGCGGCCTTCCAAGCAGCCGGTGCCCTGGCGCTGCGGGAGGCGGCGGCCGGTGCCAGGATCCAACTGCTGGAGCCGGTCTCAACGGTGGTGGTCAGCGTTCCTGACCACTATGTGGGGTCGGTGATGAGTGATCTGTCCGGCCGGCGGGGACGCGTCACAGGTACCATCGCCGAGGACACCGGCGGCACGGAAATCAGTGCAGAAGTTCCGGACCAGGAACTTCTTCGCTATGCGATCGAACTGCGCGCACTAACTGCAGGAACCGGCCGTTTCAGGCGCTCCTACCTTCGCCACGAACCACTTCCGAAGTAACCCTATGGGTTGGCCTTGATGAAGGAGGCCACGGCGGGAGCAAGCGACGCCCCCACATCGGCCGTACTGCGCTTCACGCCCTTGACCACGAACGAATGGTCACCGCCCTCGATCCACTGGAGCGTCGCCGTCGGACCTATCCTGTCCACCACACCCTCCAGCAGGTCCGGGGTAGCAAAAGTATCGCGGGTCCCTTGCAGGAAGAGCATGGGCACGGTGACGCCGTAGAGATGCTCATCGCGCAGCTTCTCCGGCTTGCCCGGGGCATGCAGTGGATACCCGAGGTACACCAGTCCCCGGGCCGGCATTCCTTCAGCTACTGCCATGGACGCCATCCGGCCGCCGAACGACTTGCCAGAGGCCCACAGCGGTTCGCCGTCGCTGAGTTCAGCAGCCCTGTCCATGAGCACCTTCCACGTGGCAATGGCCAACGGTGGCCGGTCAGGAAAGCGGCGGCCGGCCTCGCGGTAGGGAAAGTTGAATCTCAACGTGGCGACGCCCTGGTCAGCCATCGCTTCTGCGAAACCCTGCAGGAAGGGATGTTCCATGCCGGCACCGGCACCGTGGGCCACCACCAGGGTGGCGAAAGGCTCAGCGGGCCGGATGTGGAGGGCGGATACTTCGCTGTTCTCCACGGTGATGGACAAGGGCGTCTCTGTGCTTGGCATGCCTCCATCATGGCCCATCCGGGCCAGGGCGCAGGTGCTGAAATCAGAAGAGACGCCACCGAAATACGCCAAGGGTGCTGACGTGCCATGCCTTAACGGGGTAGCTTGTGCCCATGGCGAGCGAAGCAACCACAGTTACCGTGCCCGGGCCTGACGGGCCGCGCGAGGTCCGCATTTCCAGTCCCAGCCGCGTCATGTGGCCAGAGGCAGGCCTGACCAAGCTTGACCTCGCCAACTACCTCATCGACGTCGGTGAGGCCTTTGTGACTGCGAACGGAAACCGGCCCATCAGTCTCCAGCGCTACTCGGGAAACATCGAGGGGGAGATGTTCTTCTCGAAGAATCCACCCAAAGGTGCCCCCGACTACGTTCGTTCGGTTCCGGTGACCTACCCCAGCGCACGGTCCCATCCACAGTTGGTGATCGACGAACCGGCGGCTGCGGTGTGGGCGGCGCAAATGAATACGGTGGTGTTTCATCCTTGGGCCTCCCGGGCCAATGACCCAGACAATCCAGACCAACTGCGGATTGACCTGGATCCCCAGCCGGGCACGGACTTCAACGATGCGATTCCGGCCGCGCTGGAACTTCGTTCCGTCCTTGAGGAGGCGGGCCTGACTGCTTTCATCAAGACGTCCGGCAACCGTGGACTCCACGTGTACGCCCCCATCCATCCCAAGCATGAGTTCCTGGACGTCCGGCACGCCGTCATCGCCGCCGGCCGTGAACTGGAACGCCGCATGCCGGAGAAAGTCACCACTGCCTGGTGGAAAGAGGAACGCGGCACCAGGATTTTTGTGGACTTCAACCAAGCCAACCGGGACAGGACCATTGCCGGTGCCTACAGTCCCCGCGCTGTGCCCAGCGCGCAGGTTTCCTGTCCCTTGACATGGGACGAACTGGGAAACGCAGATCCCGCCAAGTACACCATTGCCACCGTGCCGGGCCGTTTGAAGGAGAGCGGCGATCCCTGGGCAGCCATGCACCAGGAACCCGGGGACATAGACATCTTGCTCAAGTGGTGGGAACGGGATGTCAAGAAGGGTCAGGGCGAGATGCCCTTCCCGCCGGAATTCCCCAAGATGCCGGGTGAGCCCATGCGTGTCCAACCGAGCCGGGCCCGCAAGCCGGAGGAATAAACCCGGGGGACCATGTGCCGGGACGTCCAGCCAGCGGAATTCTGACCGCCGCACTCGTCTGCGGTGTGTTCCTGGCCGGCTGCACCGGCACGCCGGAGCCACCCCCGCTCCAGCCAACCGCCCCGTTGCCGCCGCCGGTAACAGCTACGACGCAGCCGTCGACGACGGGCCCGCCAGCCGTGCCGGCCCCCACGGGCGAGGGGGCTCCGTCGCCTTCGGACACGGCGGCAGTTACCCCCTCTTTCCAGGAACTTCGTGCCGCCCTGGAGCTCTTCAGCAGGGAGAAGCTGCAGGAGGGCGCGTCTGCGGTGATCATCAGGGCGAAGGCCGGCCAACAAGAGTGGACGCATGCGGCAGGGGTGAGGAGCCGTGACGGGCAGATTGCTGTTCAGACCAGTGACCGTTTCAACGTTGGGGGCCAGTTACGCACAATGCTGGGGGTCTCCGTCATGAAGCTTGTGGAAGAAGCTCAGGTGCGGTTGGACGACGCCATCATCACCCACCTCCCCGGTTCGCTTGCAGGCAAAAGCACTGTGACCGTCCGCCAGCTCCTTGGGGACCTGAGCGAGCTGCCTGCCGGGCTTGCCTCGCGGGCAGATTCCCTGCTGGGCCAACTCGTCACGCAGCTTCGCGGGCAGCCCCTCGAGGCTGTGTTGCGAACAGACATCCTGACGCCCCTCGACCTTCGTTCCACGGTCCTTCAAGAGCAGTCCAACGCCTGGCCCGGGGACCTTGTCCACGGCTATGTCCAGGTGGGCGGTGCAGTTGTGGACGTCGTAGGCCTCGGACCGGCCAGCGGGACGGCTTCACCTGCCCTCTTATCCACGGTCCAGGAGATCACGGCGTTTCAGTTTGCCCTGCTCGGCGGAGAGTTGCTGTCGCCTGAAGGTCTCGATGCCATGAAAGGCACTGTGTTCGCCGATTACGGACTCGGCTTGGACCACTGGAATGACCGTTGCACCAACGGCTACTACTACGGCCATGTGGGAGATGTGCCCGGGTACGGAAGCATTGCCATCAGCAGCGCCGACGGAAACCGCCAACTGGCCATCTTGATGGCGTATCCACCGCAGCCCCTCTCGGAGAAGCCGTCAGCACTGGCCTTGGAAATGACGGGCGTCGCGCAGGTAGCCCTGAACTCGGGCTGCCGCTTTCAGTTCCGTTGACATTTCCACTGACGCCGGCGCGTAGGCCTACTCGAAGCGCGAAGGATCTCCGGTTCCTCGCCGAACCACTTCGGCCACACCGCTGGAGAAGTCGATCACGGTGGTGGGTTCGGAACCGGTGTCGCCGGCGTCGATCACGCCGTCCACCTGGTGATCCAGTCTTTCCTTGATTTCCCAGCCTTGGGTCAACGGTTCCTCCGCATCCGGAAGCAGGAGCGTACTGGACAGCAGAGGTTCGCCCAACTCGGCCAGGAGGGCCTGGACAACCCTGTGGTCCGGGATGCGCACGCCCACGGTCTTCTTCTTGGGGTGCAGGAGCCGCTTGGGAACCTCCCGTGTGGCGGGAAGGATGAAGGTGTAGCTGCCGGGCGTAACGGCCTTGATGCTGCGGAAGACGTCGTTGTCCAGCATGACGAATTGCCCCATTTGGGCGAAATCCTTACACACCAGCGTGAAGTGGTGTTTGTCGTCAAGCTGCCTGATGGTCCGGATCCGGTCCAGTGCATCCCTGTTGCCGATCTGGGCCCCCAGGGCGTAGCAGGAGTCGGTGGGGTAGGCGATCAAGCCACCGTCCTGCAGCATCTTAACCACTTGGCCAATGGCGCGTGGTTGAGGATCTTCCGGGTGAACATCAAAGAATCTGGCCATGGGAAGAGCCTACGACAAAGCTAGGACAACACATCCTTGTTGGAGAACCTGGCGTAGGCCAACGCGCCGCATACGGCAATGTACGCGGCCTGCAGCACGGCGTTTTCGCCGAACGAGGTCCACGAGACCGGCTCCCGGAGCAGGTCCGCGAAGCCCAACCAATGGTGGCTGAACAGCCACGGATGCAGCCACTCCAGTTGTGGCAGATTGTCCAGCACCTGCGAGACCACCGAAAGGACAATCGTGGCGGCCATTGCGCCCACCGGTACGTCCGTGAAGGTGGAAATCAGCAAGCCGATCGCGGACAGGCCCAGCAGGGAAACCGTGATGTAGGCGGCGATCAACAGGGATCGGAGCGCTGACTCACCCACACTGATGGTGTCCCCGGACAGCAGGGTCACAGGACCCACTGGAAAAAGTACGACGCCGGCCAGGGCACCTGACGCTGCCACGGTAGCCGTTGCGGCGAAGCAGAAAGCGACGGCCCCGGCGTATTTCACCAGGAGCAGGCGTATCCGCCCCGCCGGTGCCAGCAGGAGGTATCGCAAGGTACCCAGATTCGCTTCCCCGGCAATCGTGTCTCCGGCAACGACGCCCACGGTCAGCGGGAGGAACAGTGGCACGCACACCACCAAGGCCGTGACTGCAACGAAGAGTCCGTTTTGGGTGATGCGGTCCAGGAACAACGGACCACGGCCAGGAGTCGCCGGCCGTGACGACAACTTAACGGCGACGGCAATGAGTATGGGTACAGCCGCGAGGGCTATCAGCATGGCCCATGTACGGAGGCGACGGAACAGCACAGACAACTCCGAGCCCAGCAGCGCCCACCCCGCGCTGGACCCCACGCTGGACCCCGCCTGGGCCGCGCCAGTTTCAGCCGACAACGTCGAACCCCTCCCCGGTGAGCGAGACGAAGCGTTCCTCAAGGCTCGCACTCTCAACAGTGAACCCGCGGACCCGCACACCATCGGCCACCAGTGCGGCCACGATCGCTTCAGGCGCCAGTCCGTTGAGCCCTGTAGCCACCAGCGCCTTGGCCTCTGGCAGTGCGATGCTTGGGTGCAGTGCCATGCTTGGGTGCAGTGCGATGCTAGGGTGCAGCGCGGTGCTTGCCTGCAGCGCCCTGGAATCCCACGAGGAACCGGTGCCTGCGCCTTGGCCGGGAACCAGCCCCAGGCGCGTCAAAACACCGGCGGCACGTTCGACGTCGGGCGTGTGGACCACAACGTGCGCCTCACCGGAAGAGCGCAGCTCATCCAGCGGCCCCTGGGCCACCAGCCGCCCCGCACTCATGACGCCCACATGGGTACACATCTGCTCCACCTCAGCCAAGAGATGGCTGGAGACGAACACGGTGGTTCCTCCGGCAGCGAGTGAACGAACCAAGGCCCGTACTTCACGCGTCCCCTGGGGATCGAGTCCGTTGGTGGGTTCGTCCAAAACCAGCAACTCCCGCGGCCTGAGCATTGCGTTGGCCAGGCCAAGGCGCTGCTTCATGCCCAAGGAGTACGCGCGGACCTTCTTGCCGGCGGCGTGGCTGAGCCCCACCCGGTCCAGCGCGTCATGGACCCGCTCCCGCCTGGTGGCCGACGAAGCGTGTCGGTCAGCGGCATCCAGACGCAGGAGGTTTCCTGTGCCGGACAGAAAGGGATAGAACCCGGGACCTTCCACCAGGGCTCCCACGTCCGGCAGTACGGAGGCCAAAGCTCCGGGCATCTCCTTGCCCAGGACGCGCACGTTCCCGCTGTTCGCTGATGCCAGTCCCAGCAGCACGCGGATGGTGGTGGTCTTCCCGGAGCCGTTGGGGCCGAGGAAGCCAAATATCGAGCCGCGGGGAACGGCGAGGTTAATGCCGTCTACGGCGGCGCGGCGGCCGAAACGCTTCACCAGACCCTGGGTCTCTATGGCAAGCCCGGCAGGTTCCTTCACTGGGCGGCAGCGGCTGACTGAAGCCGGTCAATAGGCACCATGCCCGCATAGACGCGGCCGTCGTCGAGCACCAGGACGCTCAGCAGGGACGTCGTCAACGCCCGGCCACCAGCAACCGGCTGCAGGGCCTGGGACAGCTGCGGATTGGACAAGAACCCGGGTGGAAAGGATCCTGCGGGGAACGCGAGCACCGTGTCCCAGCCTTCACCGGTGGGTGCTGGACCACTGTGGCGGAGCTGTCCGGCGTCCGGCGGCGCCGCCAACGCTGGTACGGGTTTCGGCGGTAGGACTTCTTCCGTGATTGAGGCGCCGGAAGGAGGAGTGAACTCAAACAGTCCAGCGTCCGGAGTGGACAGATTCAGCTCCGTGAAGGCGAGTGAGTAGGCGGGCTCTTCCTGATCCTTGGCGCGCACCTCTATTCCCAGCGGAAGTCCAGTCTGGGAATCAACGTCGATGGACACCGAGTCAACCAAAGTCTCTTGGCTGCGTGGGTTCAGGGTCAGCCGGTAGGCGCTGCGGCCGGCAACAGACCGGGCGTCTCCAACGCTGACTTCGGTGGAGCTGTCAATGGCCGCCAGGAAGCTTCTTGCCACTGCCTCGGGTGTGGGCATGGTGGAACGGTAAGGCATCGACTCATGGCCGTGGGAAGCGGGCGATGCCGGGGCGCTGAGATGGGTGGCGCTGTTGTCCGCAGAGTTATAGAACCAGGCGTTGCCGCCGTTGATCACCACGTCACGCTCGGCCAACTGGTCAAGAACCTGCAACCGGGCCTTTGACGGGCCGTCCACAAAGATCCTGGCCGTGTGCGTGCCGGTCAACAGTTCCAGGGCCGAGGCCGCTCCTGGCGCAATGCCAGGGCCGGTGGTCGGAACCTCAGGCAGCCCCAACCCTGCGGACTGCTCCACCGTACCGGACAACGCCCGCACGTCGGTGCGTGCGATCATGGCCAGGATCTCGTCAGCAGTCTTGGACGGCAAAGATACGGCCGCGCCTGCCTGGACCGAACCAAACAGAACCGCCATAACCAAGGCAACGGGGATGAGGAGAGCAGGCAGCCATCGCTGTTGAGCCCGTGTCATCGCTACCAACCACCGCATGTGAAAGGCATGGATCCAGACTACTCCGGTTACCTGTGGGGATCACGCGCCATCAGGTCAGGGCAGGATCAGTTGCCGCGCCAATTCCACGGCGCCGTGGACGGGGGGCTGCGTCAGGATCCTGATGGACGATGGATCTTCCAAGGCAACCTTCCGTGCAACTGCGCTGGACAGGCCGTTGTGGTTCACTAACAAACTGCCGGCCATGACAAGCGGCAGTTCCAAACCGAGCTCACCCAGCACCTGCCTGGCCAGGGCGGCCAGATGGTGGGCTGCCTCGGCTTGGATCCGCAAAGCCGCGGGGTCGCCTTCGGCAGCCAATTCAAGGACAAGGGGAGCAAGCCCTGCCCAGTGGTCGGGCTCGGGCTTGGCGTAGAAGGAATCCATGAGTTGGAGGGCATCGGCACTGGCCGTAGCAGCCATCAGGGACTGAACAAGCGTGCCGGGTTCCAGGCCTGCATAGTATTCGCGTAGGGACTCCCGCACGGCGTCGCGCACCACAGAGTAGGCTCCACCTTCGTCGCCCAGCAGGTAACCATACCCTCCACTGCGGGCTTCCCGTCCGTCAGCGTTCCGGCCCCAGGCCACCGAGCCTGTACCGGCAACCACCACAGCGCCTGCGTCCAGTCCGGCTGCTGCGAGCACAATGCGAGTGTCGTGGACCACGTCGATTTTTGCGCCGGGGAAGTGTTCGGTCAGCAAGGCAGACAGGACCGCACGGCTTGCGGGGGTGTCAGCGCCTGCCGCTCCTGCGCACACGGCTTCGACTCCCGTCCCGACGCTCGACGCGATCCGGCGCAGCACGGCGTCAGCGCCCTGGTGGCCCACGGATGAGAGGTTGGCGCTCGCTTCGGTGATCTCGACGCCGGTACCCTCGCCGGAGTCATCCGACCGCACAGCGTGCGTCTTTGAGCCGCCGATGTGGAGGCCCAGAACTGCGGGCGTCACCGGACTGCCGCCGGTTCTGTGGTGGTTTCCGCGGGGTTCATGCCGCTGTTCGTCCCGCCTTCGACGTCGGGCCACTCGCCACCGTTTTCCCAGAACTGCTGTATTTCCTCCAACTGACGTCCCTTCGTTTCAGGTGCGAACTTTCGGACAAACATAAACCCGAGGATAGCCAGTACACCGAAAACGGCGAAGGTTCCTGCCCCGCCGAGTCGCTGGAGCATCGTGAGGAAGAAGGCCGCAACCAGGACATTGGCCACCAGATCGGAGGTCAGCATGGCACTCGCACCGAGGGAACGCAGACGCGATGGGAAACTCTCGCCGGCGTAGACCCACACCAGGGCGCCGAAGCCAAAGGTGAATCCGACGGTGAACAGGAGAACTCCCAGGAATCCCAGAACGGTCAGGAGCCCACCGAAGTTCTGTCCCGCCATGAAGACGCACACCAGCAGGATGTTCGCCAGCACCATCATCCCAATACCCGTCAACAGCACTGGACGGCGTCCCAGCCGGTCCACCAGGGACAACGACACAAAAACGGCAAAGAGGGCAGCTACCTGAACGGCCGCCGGAAGGAGCAGAAGAGCCGCATTGCCGCTGAACCCCATGGCCTCGAAGATCCTGGGACTGTAGTAGACCACCGCGTTGATGCCGGTGATCTGGATGAAGAAGCCCAGACCCACAACAAATACTGTGGCCCGCAAGTACGGGACGCGGAGCATCTCCCGGAGCCCTCCGCCGCGTTCTTCGCTGATGGCACGCTGCATTCGGGAAAGTTCAGCTTCCACGTCAGCATCCGGTTCGATAGCGGAGAGGGTTCGCCGGGCATCCGCTGTCCGGCCCCGCATCATGTACCAGCGGGCTGTATCGGGGAGTTTGATGACGATGGCCAGCACAATCACAGCCGGAACGGCGGCGAGTCCCAGCATCCAACGCCAGGATCCGGTTCCGGCCAGGACATAGGCGGCAACATAGCCCACGATGATGCCGATGACCGTGGCCACCTGGTAGGCCACCAGCAGGGCGCCACGAACTTTCGCCGGGGCCGATTCTGCGACGAAGACCGGGACAACCACCACCGAGACTCCGATGGTCAGGCCAAGAAGGAGACGGGCAAGGAGCAAGGTGGGCACGTCGTTCGACATCGCGCTCAAAACGGCGAAGAGCGCATACCCTACGGCCAGGCCCACCATGCACGTCTTCCGGCCCAGTCGGTTGGACAGCCAGCCGCCCACCAGGGCGCCCAGCACTTCTCCTGCAACCACCGCGGTGGTCACCAGCTCTTGTTGGGAAGTGGTGAGGTTGAACTGCTTGGTGATGAACAGCAGGGCGCCGGCGATGTTTGACATGTCGTACCCGTAAATTACGCCGATGGTGGCAGCAGCGCCGCCCACCAGAAGCCCGAGTCGGGGTGTTTGCCGGAGGTCATGCAGGATCGACATCTTTGTCCCTTGGATCTGTGGAAAAGTAGGGTCTTGCCGGAATGCTTCCGGAACTGGTTTAGACCAACCTGCCAAGATTGGCATAGACCAATGATGTTGTCTACAAGTAGGATGTCCAATATGTCCACAGATGTCGCGCCGGCGACCCCCAAGTATTACCTCCTCAAGACCGAGGTGCTGGGGCTGATTGCAGGACTCCAGCCGGGAACTCTCATCCCCACGGAGCGGGCACTCGCAGAAAAGTACGCGACATCCCGCACCACAGTCCGGCAGGCCATCAGCGAGCTCGTGGCGGAGGGAAAGCTGGGCCGCATCCAGGGGCATGGAACGTTTGTGGCACCTCCAAAAGTGACACACGTCCGGCAGTTGACGTCATTTTCCGACGACGCCCGTACGCAGGGCCTGAGGCCGGACTCCAGGCTCATTGCCTTGGAAGTGGTCAAATCCGATGCCGGGGTTGCAGCCCATTTGGGCCTTGACCAAGGCGATCCGGTCACCAGGCTGGAACGCATCCGCCTGATCGACGGGGAGCCCTTGGCCCACGAGATCGCCTGGCTGCCAGGCAGGCTCCCGAGGTTTAAGTCCAGTCTGGCCAAGGCCGGCTCGCTCTATGCCGTGCTGGCCGATGTCTACGGGGTTCGAATCGCCGACGTCGAGGACACCGTGGAGACGGCACTTGCCGGGCCGGAGGATGTGCGGCTGCTGGGCATCGAGATGGGGGCACCCCTGCTGTTGGTTCACCGCCTGGCCCGTGACGCGGCAGGTGTTCCAGTGGAATGGACACGCAGCTCGTTTCGGGGAGACAGGTTCCGGTTCGTCTCCCGCGTGAAGTCCGGAGGCTGAGGTGGCCAACTCGTCGTCGGGTGAGTCGGTCATCCGCCGCGTCGTCCGGCTGGTGGGAGCGTTCGACGACGGTCACCGCACCATGAGTGTTGCTACCTTGGCCCGACGGTCAGGACTTCCGGTCACCACCACGTACCGGCTGGTGGACGAACTCCTTGCCGAAGGGCTGTTGGAACGCGAACCCAACGCCGAGGTTCGAATTGGCACGCGGCTCTGGGAACTGGTCTCCCGGAGTTCACGCATGGTGGGCCTTCGCGAAGCTGCCCTGCCGTTCATGGAGGACGTTCAGTCGGTGGTCCAGCACTCCACCACGCTGGGGATCCTGGATTCGGACGAGGTGCTTTACATCGAGCGGATCGGTTCCCGCGACTCGATGGTGGATATCACCAAGGTGGCGGGCCGGCTACCGGTCCACGGAACGTCCTCCGGGTTGGTGCTGCTGGCCCATTCATCGCCGGCGTACCAGGACCTTTTCCTGTCGCGGACGCTGGAGAAATTCACGGATGCGACGTTGACCAGCCCCACCGAACTCCGACGCCATTTGGCCAATATACGGCAGCGCGGTTTTGCTTCCATGCCCGGAATTATCGTCCCGGAGTCCAGTGGAATTGCAGTCCCCGTTTTTGACAGGACCAACACCGTGGTGGCCGCACTGAGCGTTGTTGTGCCCCGGAACGAGGAAAACGCTGCGGCGCGTGTGCCGGTCCTGATGACCGCTGCACGCGGCATCTCCCGTGCCTTGGGTTGGCGCGACGAACTCAAAGGTGCCCTCCGCCAAAGCAACGGCAACTTCTAATTCCCGTTCATCGGTAACCCTGTGGTGCCACTCACAAGTCCGCTGGCAGAGTGGAATCCAGCAGGGCAGTTCGCCCGGTAACCACACTTTGCGGCCCATAGGCCCTGTTCCGTGCTGCCCTGCGCCTTACTCAGAGTTCAGCAGCCGCAATGCCGCGGCAGGAGGAGTTCGTCATGGACACAACAACGTTGGCTGGTAGACAAGCAGGCGCCGCGCGGGTGGCTGGCAAGGTGGCCGTGGTCACCGGCGGCAGGGGAGACCTCGGCGGAGCAACTGCCCGCCTGCTGGCCGATCACGGAGCAACTGTCGCCAGCCTGGACCGGGCTGAAACCCACTCCCCGGCCAGCTACCCCGGGATCACAGAGTACGCCGTGGACGTCACCAACGAAGCCAGCGTGGCCGAGGTTGTCCGGCAGCTCACTGCCGAACTCGGCGTGCCGGATGTCCTGGTCAATGCGGCCGGAATTATTGGCCCCGCAGGAGCCAGCCACACCGCCACCACGGATGATTTCAACGCCATCTTTGATGTCAACGTCAAAGGAGTCTGGCTCCTGACCAAACACATTATTCCGGCCATGATCGAAAAGCAGGCCGGCAGCATCATCAATTTTTCGTCCATTCACGGTTTGACCGGCGGACGCAACGTGCCGCTGTATCACGCCACCAAAGGGGCGGTCCGGCTCTTGAGCAAGTCAGATGCCGCAGCCTACGGCACGTATGGCATACGGGTGAACTCCATCCACCCCGGTTCGATGAACACCAGGATGAGCCGCCACTCGGCAGAGCAATCGGACATCGGAGCTGAGGCCTACTACCAGCAGCTTGTTGGTGGAAATCCGCTCCCACGCCAGGGCGAGCCCGATGAAATCGCCTACGGAGTCCTCTATCTGGCCTCCGACGAATCCCGGTTCACCACCGGCTCCGAGCTGGTCATCGACGGCGGCTACACGGCCGTCTGAGCACCTCATTCCTTTCCATAACAAACCCACATCTTTCCCATGAGAGGCAACACCATGAAGTTCCTGAACGGAACACCTTCCGGGACCTACGACGTCGTTGTTGTCGGTTCCGGCGCAGGCGCGCTGACCGCAGCGGCGACAGCCGCACGGGGCGGCAAGTCCGTCGTCGTGCTTGAAAAAACCGAATTGCTGGGCGGCACGTCAGCCGTTTCAGGCGGCATGCTCTGGGTGGCAGACAACCACCATGCCCGCGAGGCGGGGCTGCGTGACTCCAAGGAGGCCGCGGCGCAGTACGTCCGGGCCGTGGCCCGCGGCCGCAGCCGTGAAGAGCTCCTGGACGCTGCGCTGAACTACGGAGATACCATGCTCAGTTTCACCGAGGATGAATGCGGCGTCCGCTTCATTTTCCTCGACAACTTTCCGGACTACCGCCAGGACTTGCCAGGTTCCGTGGAAGGCGGACGGACTGTTGAACCCGAACTGTTCAGCATCCGTGAAGCTCTCGGTGACCTGGCGGTCCACGTGCGCTCTGACGGGCGTGCGCCATTCACCATGCAGGAATACGAGACTTGGGGAGCGTTCACCAAGTTTCCCTGGGAGGAGTTGAACCAGCGGCAGGAGCAGGGACTTGTTGCCAAAGGTCAGGCGCTGGTGGCCATGCTGTTGGCCAGCCTGGTCCGCGACGGCGTTGCGCTGGTGGCCGGTGCCCGCGGGCACCGGTTAATGCTCGACGCCGGTAGGGTAGTGGGCGTCCAACTCGAGTCGGGTGAAACTTTCCACGCCAACGACGGTGTGGTCCTGGCCACCGGAGGATTCGAATGGGACAAGGCCTTGGCCGATTCACTCCTGGCCTCACGCCTCTACATCATGTGTTCACCCCCATCGAATACCGGGGACGGCCTCAAGATGGCCCAGCGGGTTGGGGCGCAAACCCGTGGTACGCGTGAAGCCTGGTGGGCGCCCATGGCCGTCACGGGGGACACCAGGGACGGCGCCCCCGTAGGCACGCTGCTCCGCTTCGAACGCCAAGGGCCGGGCTCGCTGATGGTCAACCGCCACGGACGCCGCTTCGCCAACGAGTCACAGAATTACAACGACCTCGCCCGCTGCCTGCAGTCCTGGGATTCGCCCAACAACCAGACACTGAACACGCCTGCACACGTAGTGTTCGATCACAGCTATCTGGAGCGGTACGGCGTCCTGGCGCACCGGGCCGGCCAGCCAACACCCGACTACCTGATCGAGGCTCCCACCCTGCACCAACTCGCTGCCCGGATGGGTGTTCCCGCAGCGAATCTCGAAGCAACCGTAGGCCGTTTCAACGAGTACGCGGTGAAGGGCGAAGACCCTGACTTCGGCCGCGGAGAGAGCGCTTACGACCAGTACTGGGGCGATGACGAGTGCCCTTGGCCCAACCCGTCGCTGGGTCCTCTGCACACAGGTCCGTTCTATGCCATGGAAGTAGTCAACGGGGCATTTGGCAGCAACGGGGGAGTAGCCACTGACGGCCTCGCCCGGGTTCTGGACGTGGACGGGGAGCCGATCCCCGGACTCTTCGCTGCCGGCAACACTACCGAGAACGCCTACGCCGCCGGTTACCCCGGTGCCGGCGCTACCTTGGGGCCCATCATGACCATGGGATACCTTGCGGGCCGGACCGTTGCCGGCCAGCCAGCCGAGTATGTGCCTGTACCCGCTACCGCCGGAGTTGGAGCATGATCCGCCACGCCGTGCTCTTCAAATTCAAACCGGACTTCCCTCCGGCGGACAAGGCCGCGTGGATTGCGGGCCTGAATCGGATGGACGGCAACATTCCGGGGCTCTTGAAGCTCACGCACGGAGCCGACGTCCTCCAGCATCGCCGTTCCTTCGACTATGCGATTGTGGCTGACTTCGCCTCGGCAGAGGACATCGAGGTGTACAACACCCACCCACTGCATGAACCCCTCAAGGTGTACTCGTTTCCCAACAGCGAGCAGATCATTGCCGTTGATTTTCCGCTCTAGCTGCGATCAGCGAACTGTGCCATTCGAAGGAGAATAGCCATGTCAATCACAACCCGGCAGTCAACAACGCTGCGCAAAACTCCTGGAAAAGCGGCTCTTGCTTCTTTTCTGGGTAGCACCCTGGAGTACTACGACTTCTTTATCTATGGCTCAGCATCTATGGCTCAGCTGCAGCGCTGGTCTTCGGTCCGCTGTTCTTCCCGTCTGAAGACCCCTCGGTAGGCCTGATTGGCGCTTTTGCGACCTTTGGGGTGGCCTACGTGGCACGTCCCGTGGGTGGCCTGGTCATGGGCCATTTCGGCGACAAACTGGGCCGGAAGAAAATACTGCTCATCACCCTGGGCGTCATGGGGTTGGCTTCCCTGGGCATCGGATTCCTGCCCAGCTACAGCCAGATCGGCGTATGGGCCCCCATCCTGTTGGTGATCGGACGCCTGGCACAGGGCTTCTCTGCCGGTGCGGAGTCGGCAGGTGCTTCAACTCTTACGTTGGAGCACTCTCCTGAAGGCCGCCGCGGCTTCTTCACCAGTTTCGTCATGACCGGCTACGCCTCCGGGATGGTCCTGGCCACCCTCGTCTTCATCCCCGTAGCAGCGCTGCCCACCGAAGCCCTGATGACCTGGGGTTGGCGTGTGCCGTTCTGGTTGTCCATCGTGGTTCTGGCCATCGCCTACTGGGTGCGGACCCATTTGGATGAGACGCCGGTGTTCGAGGAAGCGAAGGACCGCCGGGCCGTTGCTCCCATGCCGCTTCGGGAGGTGCTGCGTTTCCAATCGGCGGACGTGGCACGCGTAGCCGGGATGTCCATCATGTCCGTCATGCAGACCATCTTTACGGTGTTCGGCTTGTCCTATGCCACCAATTCGGCTGGTTTCGACAAGGCCTCGATCCTGACCGTCAACGCGGTGGCCATCGGGTTGTCGATGTTCGTGATGCCACTGACAGCCAAACTCTCGGACAAGGTGGGGAGGCGGCCACTCCTCCTGACGGCTGCCATCGGTTGCTCGGTGACGATCTTCGCCTACTTCTGGACACTGTCTACTGGCAACATCCTGCTGGTGTTTGTTGCGGCATTCGTCAATATGACGTTGCTCTATTCCTGCTTCAACGGAATCTGGCCTGCGTACTTTGCGGAACTCTTTGCGGCGCCGGTGCGGTACTCCGGCATGGCCCTGGGCAACCAGTTGGGCTTGGTGGTGGCTGGCTTTGCCCCCTTGATCGCCGGGCTGCTGCTGGGCAAAGGCCATGACGGCTGGTTGCCCGTAGCCAGTTTCGCGGTCCTGTGCATGGTGATTGCGGGTGTGGCCGCCTTCTTCTCGAGGGAGACGGCCAAGACCCCTCTCGAAGAGCTCGGCGAGTCCTACTGGCGCGGGGTGGGAATCAGGAGACCGTAACCACGGCGCTTTCACCCAACGTACTGCGCACGAACTCCGCACTTGGTTCGGCGTAGGCAGCCACGATCCTGTTGAACAACCGTGTTCCCTCGGCCCCGGGCCAATCCGCAGGCAGGAATGCTGCCGGCAGCCCGGGGTCGAGGTAGGGAATGATCCGCCATCGGTCAATGCACTGGACATACGTGGCAAAGGCCCCGGAGTCAGGTTCCACGGCAGCAGCCCCTTGCAGGGGAACGGCCGCGCTGTGCTCGTCGATAAAGTCCCTGTGCAGAGTGGCCACGGCTTCCAGGTCCCACCACTTGGACGCGGCGTCCTGGAGGCTGCCACCTACCAGCGGTGCTTCCGTCACGAAGATGGTGGTCAAGTCCCGCAGGCCAAGGTCGGCCAGGATTTCCTCCACTTCCCCGCGCAAGGAATCGGGGCAGATCCACAGCCCTGCCGCCACCGTCCCGCAACCGATCCAATGGAGCCTGCGCCGCAGCTGGTGCCTCTTTTCCCGTTCCGTTTCAGGGATGGAGAAAGAGATCAAGCACCAGGGATCCTGTGCAGACATGCTCCGGGGGTTGTAAATCCGGCGGTCGCCCCGGGCCAGCATGCCGGCGGCACCATCAGTCAGGGTAAATCCGGGGACGCCGTCACGGGCCTCCTGCAACACCACATCCTTTTTGCGCAGGCGGCCCAGGGCCGTCCGGGTGACTGTCCCGGACGTGCCCAGGGCCTCCATCAGCGTCACAATGTCCTTGGCGGACATCCAACCACCGGCGTCGCGCAGATACAGGCCTACGACGGTACGCAGCAATGACGTAGTACTCCCGGGCCGGGAGTCCATGTCGTCAAGAACGGAACTCATCCCCGGCTCACAGCAGCTCGGAGAGCGCGTCGCGGATGGCAGCCACTCCCAGCTCAACCTCGGCGTAACTGGTGCTCAAGGGCGACAAGCCAATACGCAAGCCGTGCGGGGGGCGGAAGTCGGGAATGACGCCCTTCTCCCACAGTTTGGCAGTGACATCCGCGAAGAGGGGGTGGTCCACAGTGATGTGCGAGCCACGCTCAGCCGGATCCCGGGGACTGACGATTTGGGCGCCCAGCGGTACCAGGAGTTCTTCGGACAGAGCAATGGCGTACTCGGTGAGCTTGATGGACTTCCCACGAACGGCGTCCATGCCCACAGAGGCGATCAGTTCCACCATGTCCTTGAGTGGCTGCATGGCCAGGACCGGCGGGGTTCCTGTGATGAAACGGCGCATGCCCTGAGCCGGCCGGTAGGCGTCCGTCATCCCAAACGGATTATCGGCACCCATCCAACCCCAGATCGGCTGCTGCAAACGGTCTTGCTGCGACGAGTTCACGTAGGCGAAGGCGGGCGAGCCCGGCCCGCCGTTGAGATACTTGTAGGTGCAGCCCACGGCGAGGTCAACTCCCCATTCGTCCAGCTCCAGGGGCACCGAGCCAACGGAGTGGCAGAGGTCCCACAGCATGAGGGCCCCGGCTTGACGCACCTTGGCGGTGATCCCCTTGGCATCTGCCAGGAATCCCGAGCGGTAGGCCACATGGCTGAGGACCACCACGGCAGTCCGCTCGCCAAGCAGCCCGTCCAGGTCTTCAACCCGGACACCGCTGGCGGGATTGGCGGCGATCCACCTGATGGTTGCTCCGCGTTCCTTGGCGATGCCTTCGATGATGAACCGGTCGGTGGGGAAGTTGTCGCGGTCAATGATGATTTCATCCCGACCAGGTTGGGCGTCCACGGCGGCACGAATCATCTTGTACAGCATGACGGACGTGGAGTCGCCAACAGTGGTCTGCCCGGGGGCAGCGCCGAGTACCACTTCGCCAATGCGGTCACCCACAGCGGTAGGCTCATCCATCCACTGCTCATCCCAGCCGCGGATCAGCCGGCTGCCCCAGGCGTCGTGGACGAAGGAGGCAAGGTTCGCTGCCGTAACCTTCAACGGGCGTCCCAATGAGTTCCCGTCGAGGTACGAGGCCAGTTGATCGGCGTCGGGCGTGTAGAAGGCATCACGCTGGGAGGCGAGAGGATCGGCGGCGTCCAACTCGGCAGAGGTTGGCCGTTGGGTCTGCTGTGCGGTGGTCATGGTTCCTCCTGCGGAAGTAGTGGGCGGCGTTGCCCCGATGTTGTGCTTAGTTGCCGATCTCGGTGCGGACGGCGTAGAGCTCTGGGAAGAAGGTCAGGTCCAGGGCGCGCTTGAGGAAGTCCACTCCGGACGATCCACCGGTGCCTACCTTGAAACCGATGGTGCGCTGGACTGTCCGCAGATGGCGGAAACGCCAGGCCTGGAAATTGTCCTCGATATCCACCAGGTCCTCGCAGGCCTCGTAGAGGCCCCAAGGAGTGTCGTCGGATTCGTAGATCTGCTGGAAGATGGGCACAAGGTCCTGATGGAACGTCCACGGTTCACTCTTGTCGCGCTCAAGGATCACGGCAGGGATGTCGTATCCGGCACGGGCGAGCACCGCCAGGAAGGCATCGTACAGCGTGGGTTCCTCCAGGAGCGTGCTGAGCAGCGCGTGGGCTTCCGGCTCGCTTTCGAAAACACGCAGCATGCCACGGTTCTTGTTGCCCAGCAGGAACTCAACACCCCGGTATTGATACGACTGGAAACCGGACGAGCTGCCCAGGAAGCCGCGGAACTGTGCGTACTCACGGGGCGTAAGGGTTCCCAGCACGGACCACTGCTCCGTCATGGTGCGCTGGATGGCCTTCACGCGGGCAATGCATTTGAGGGCTTTGCCCAGGTTGTCGGCGTCAAAAAGCCTGCGGGCTTCCAGCAGTTCATGGAGCACCAGCTTGAGCCAGAGTTCACTGGTCTGGTGCTGGATGATGAACAGCAACTCATCGTGGTGCTCCGGTTGGCTGAGCGGGTGCTGGGAACTCAGCAGGCTGTCAAGGTCCAGGTATCCGCCATAGGACATCGCATGCCGGAAATCAGTGCGGACGGTGTCCTCGATCTGGCGGACGCTTTGGGGGGAATGGACTGCGGGCTTTTCCATGGTTTGAGATTATCACTTCCATGACGAACGTCAAGGGATTGATTTGACTCGTACTGGACAGTCGTCCCGTAGGCTGAGGCTCAGTCATTGGGGAAGGGGGATCGTCCATGGGATCCGAGGAAGAAGCCGTAGTGCCGGTGTCCATCTATTTGGATGTCGACGGCGTGGTGAATCCCTTTAGTCCGGCCGGAACCACGGACTGGGGCACCGAATGGAGCATTGCCGACGCCGGGATCCTTGAGGTCGCTTTCGCCCCGGAGGTGGTCGCTGAGCTCAACGCTCTTGCCACCCACCCTGCCGCCCGTTTTGTTTGGCTGACCACGTGGGAACGCCTCGCCCCGGAGTTCCTGTGCCCTGCGATCGGACTGAACGGGCAGGACTGGCCGGTACTGTCCAGCCAGGGTTGGGACGAAGGGCCCGAATGGTGGAAACTCGTGGCACTCCAAAAGGACCTGGCCGCCGCTGGAAGCGAGCGGATCATCTGGCTCGACGATCAACTCAGCCAGGAGTCCGATGCCAGATCCTGGGCTGAGTACCAGCAGGACCGTGTGCTTTGCATCTCACCGAATCCCCGCAAGGGTCTGTCGCGTCGCGAGCTCGCGGCCGTGAAGGCCTTTCTGGGCTGAACCGGAGCCCCGGCACGTTTGTCCACTCAGGGTATGGCACGTAGGATTCTTAAGGTTTCAAGCCCGCCAGAGAGAATCCCGCAAGTCGAGTCAGTTGAACATTTGCTGAACTATGCTGTGGATGGCAGGTATGGGGAAGTGAAACTGCTGAACGTCGACTCTGCAGATTGGGCAACAGGTGGATATCACCTTCATGGTCGCGCTGGTAATAGCGTTGGCCCTATTCTTTGACTTCACCAACGGGTTTCACGACACAGCCAATGCGATGGCTACGCCTATCGCTACGGGGGCGATCAAGCCCAAGACGGCCGTCGCCCTGGCCGCTGTCCTCAACCTCGTAGGGGCGTTCCTCTCCACGGAAGTGGCAAAGACCATCTCCGGCGGTCTGATCCGGGAAGGCACGGACGGCATCCACATCACACCGGACATCATTTTTGCCGGTCTCATGGGGGCGGTCCTCTGGAACATGGTGACGTGGCTCAAGGGCCTTCCATCGAGTTCCTCCCATGCCCTGTTCGGTGGCCTCATCGGCGCCGCCGTTGTGGGCATCGGGTTCCACTCCATCAACTTTGAAACCGTCCTTCAAAAGGTGATCCTGCCCGCGATCTTCGCGCCGCTCATCGCAGGCCTCGTGGCCTATATCTGTACCCGTCTTGCGTATGCGCTGACCTCGAGGCATGACCCGGAAACCGGTGACAAGCTCACGCAGAAGCGCGGCGGTTTCCGTACCGGCCAGATCTTCACCTCAAGCCTGGTAGCCCTCGCCCATGGCACCAACGACGCCCAGAAGACCATGGGCATCATCACCCTGGTCCTGATTGCCGCAGGCACGCAGACGCCGGGCTCCGGCCCCCAGTTCTGGGTCATTGCAGCTTGTGCCTTCGCCATCGCCATTGGTACCTACGCAGGTGGCTGGCGGATCATCCGCACCATGGGTTCGGGACTCACGGAAGTGAAGCCCGCCCAGGGCTTCTCCGCTGAGACCAGCACGGCCTCGGCAATCCTTGCTTCGTCCCATTTGGGTTTTGCCCTCTCCACCACGCAAGTCGCCTCCGGATCCGTCATCGGCTCGGGCCTGGGCCGCAAAGGCACCTCGGTTCGCTGGGGCACCGCCGGCAAGATCGCCCTGGGGTGGCTCTTTACGCTGCCGGCCTCGGCGATTGTCGGTGCCTTGACGGCCCTGCTGGTGGGCACTGGCGTTGTGGGCGTCATCATTGCCGCCGTTGCAGGCACGGCCGCCGTGCTGTTCATGTTCGTGGCCTCCCGCAAGTCGCACGTTGGCCACCACAACGCCGTCGAGGTTGAGGAAGCCGGCCACGCAGTGCGGTTCCGCAAGAAAAAGAAGTCCCGAAAGACCACCCCCAGTGAGGATGTGCAGCGATGAAATGGTTGGAATTGCTGCAGGTAGCCGGAGTCACGCTCTTCTCCGCCGTCACGTTGGTGGTCCTGTACTCATTGGGTGTCCGCCTTACGGCCATCGCCGGTGATGCGCAGCAGAAGTCGCCCGGCCTCATGCGCTCCCTTGCCTACGTGTGCTTTGCCATTTGTGGAGCTGCCGTGCTGTTTGGCATTTATCTGATCGTTCCGTACTTCGGAAAGTAGCTCCCTCTCTGGCAGTCACGTCCATTCGGGAGAATAATCAGCAGTGTAGTTATGCACATAACTGCGTGGTTGTGATCCGGCAGATGTGGGGCTGTCATGAAGTGCCATTCCCGAAGCCACATCATCGGACTGGCGCTGCTTCCGGTCCTGGTGCTGGGTCTGTCTGCTTGCCTCCCGCCCTCCTCTGACGGACTGTCCCCGGATACCAGCGCCAGTTCGTCGCGGTCAGGAACCATGCCACAGCCCGCCTCAACCGTCGCCGTACCCACCGCCGGGCAGCCGGCAGGTCCCGCCGGTCCCGGGGCACCACAGGCAGAGGCGCCGGTGGTGCGGTGGGTCCCCATTGGGCCGGTCGGTCCGAATGACCCCACGTCAGGGCAGCGTTATCTCCTGCTCCAGCAATTCCAGTGCGACGCCCTGGCGCAGAGTGTGGAAGGCGCCGAGGATGCCGCTGTCTGGTTAGCGGGCGCCGCTGTATGCCGGGCCTTGCAGAGCGGCAGCGAGCAGGACTGGCAACAAGCTTCCAATGCTGTGGCCGCGACACCACGGATTCCACAGACACAATGCCTGGAGTCCAGGGTGGCGGCCACCTCGGCGTCCTTGGTGGCCCAACATCGCAGCAATCCCGGCGTTGCCTTCAAGGTGGAGCCAGGCCAGGGCGAGGCGTGCCCCCGCCAGTTGGTCGGGTTGACAGTGGTGGACCAGGACCTGAAGCCGGTTCCGGGAACATCCAGGGCCTCGGGTCCTCGTACAGGCGGCACTGTTGTGCGCCTTGACGGTTACTACGTTCGCGTGGGGGACGTCCTCTTCGACGGCGCCGTAGCAGACGTTGAATTCGTTGGCGACAGGGATGACTACGGCATTGTTTACCTGCGCATGCCGCCGGCGAACGGCCGGGACTCAGTTCGGATCAGCATCACTGACACGGTGGACGTCGCTGGGACAGTCACGTTTTTCTACGAGGATTCCAGCACCTCCAGCAGCAGCCCCGGGGCGTCGGAAACTGCCGGGACCGTTCCGCCAACGAGTCCTCCAGGCAGCACCACCACGCCCGCCCCAACGCCAAATGCAGCATCCTCGACGGCCGCGCCGTGAGTGAACCGCAGGAGTCCGAAGAACGCAGCCTCATCAACACCCGATGGCAAAGGACCCTGGAGGTCCTCTCTGTCATTGGACCCCCTCTGACAGTTGCCACGGCCTTGCTGGTCTATTTCGGCTGGGCCCGGACGGATGCGCAGGCCAAGGCCATGGGCTTGGATGTCAGCCTGTTCGGATACACGGTGCAGGATTTCATCCTCAGGAGCATCCAATCGCTCTTCCAGCCGCTGGCGTGGCTCGTGGTGATTGGACTGCTGTGGCTCATCCTGGACCGGGCGGTGTCGCGGCTCCTTGACTCGGCAGACCACCGGACGCTCATCCGCAGAACTGCGACGGTGGTGACGGTACTGGGCTTCGCCTATGCAGCCGTGATGTGGACAGTAATCGTGGCACGGCCGGGCCAGATCGTTCTTTATGCGCCCTTTCTCATCGCGGCCGGCCTCGTCGTGGGAGCTTGGGGACTCAGCGTTCGGCGCCGCGCCGTGGAGCCTGCGGGCCGGGCGTTGCGCATCACTCCGCGTGCACTTGAAAGGGCGTTGGTGTTCACCCTTGTCACGCTGCTGCTGTTTTGGGGCACCTCCGATTACGCACAGGCGCTGGGTCGCGGGGCTGCCGTTGACTACCAGGAGCGCTCGGGGCTGCTGCCCACGGCTGTGGTCTACAGCAAAGAGCGATTGGCAGTAACCGTTCCAAACGTCCGTGAGGATTCAGTCGGCACAGAAACTGCGCCGCTGTTCCGCTACACCGGCCTCCGGCTTCTGGTGGTCAGCGGCGGCCGGATCTTCCTGCTGAATGAGGGGTGGAACCTGGCCCAGGGGAGGGTAGTGGTTTTGCCCGATGACGGGAGCGTCCGCGTGGAGTATGGGAACGCCTCTGCCGACTGATTAGTCTGGGGCCATGTCGATTTTCCAGTACTACGTAGCTTCAACCATTGACGGATTTATCGCTTCCCCGGATGACGACCTTGGCTGGCTCCTGCAGTTCGACAAGGTGGACGGCGTCAATGAGAGCATCGAGGCGTTCATGGCGGGAGTTGGCTGCATTGCCATGGGCGGAGACACCTACCGCTGGTTGATGGAGCACGAGCCCGGCAAGTGGCCGTATCCGGAAACCCCATGCTGGGTCTTCACGCACCATGAGTACTCCGCACCCGCAGGCTCTGATATTACTTTCGTCCGCGGTGACGTCCACGAGTTCGCTCCGGATCTCCTGAGGGATGCCGGCGACAAGAACGTCTGGTTGGTGGGTGGCGGGGACCTCGTGGCGCAATTCGCCAATGCAGGACTGCTCCACGAGATAATTGTCACCATTATTCCTGTGGTGCTGGGCGCCGGAAAGCGGCTGTTGCCGTTGAACGGCCCGACGGCGCCACTGGAGTTGCTCTCGTCCAGGATCCTCGGTGGGGCCGCGGCTGAGCTGCATTACCGGCTTCCGCAGAGCACCGGCTGAGCGTCAGCCGGTCTCAGTGGCGGTTGTCGCGGATCATGTTGGTGATGCGTGCCGTGGAGAGGCGGCGGCCCTTCTCGTCAGTGATGACGATCTCGTGCGTGGCAAGGGTGCCGCCCAGGTGAATGGCGGTGCACGTGCCTGTCACCAGGCCGGTGGCAACGGAACGGTGATGGGTTGCACCCACTTCGATGCCGACTGCATGCCGGCCCCTGCCTGCGTGCAGGGAAGCAGCAAACGATCCCAGGGTCTCGGCCAGGACCACGTGCGCTCCGCCATGGAGAATGCCGGCAACCTGCGTGTTTCCTTCCACCGGCATGGTGGCCACTGTGCGCTCGGCACTCATTTCGGTGAACTTGATGCCGAGTTTCACCACCAGGGCGCCCACCCCGTGCGCCGAGAGCCAATCGTGGAATTCTTCCGGCACACCTGCCTCGTTGAGCTCGTCGACAAACCGGTTCGGCGTGAAATTGTCCATCATGCCAACTAGGCTGGCACCTGTGAGTGAAACAACCAAACCGGACCAGGTTCCAACGGCCCAAGCTGCTGCCATCGCTACAGCACCCGCCCCCTCTGCAACACCATCCACCAGCATCACGGGGGAGGGCCGGCCCAGGCTCTTGGTCCTGGACGGCCACTCCATGGCATTCCGGGCTTTCTACGCCCTTCCTGCGGAGAATTTCTCGACGGCCAGGGGTCAGTACACCAATGCCGTGCACGGGTTCACCTCCATGCTGATCAACCTGATCAAGGATCAGAAGCCCACCCACGTCGCCGTAGCCTTCGATGTTTCCGACGACACCACGTTCCGTAAGGCTGAGTACAGCGAATACAAGGGCGGCCGCAACGCCACCCCAGCCGAGTTCGCCGGCCAGATCGGCCTGATCGCCAAGGTGATGGAAGCCTGGGGCATCAGGACCATCGCCATGCCCGGATACGAGGCAGACGACGTCCTGGCCACCCTGGCGGCACAAGGCGACGCCGCAGGCTTTGAAGTCCTTCTCGTTTCCGGTGACAGGGACGCGTTCCAACTCATCAATGACAATGTCTTTGTGCTTTATCCCAAGCAGGGTGTCAGCAACATCCCCAAGATGGACGCTGCGGCCATCGAGGAGAAGTACTTCGTCAAGCCAGGCTTGTACTCGGACCTGGCGGCCCTGGTGGGTGAGACTGCGGACAACCTTCCCGGAGTTCCGGGCGTTGGCCCCAAGACCGCCGCCAAGTGGATCAACCTCTATGGAGGCCTTGAGGGCATCCTGGAGAACCTTGATGCGATCGGCGGCAAGGTGGGTGGAGCGCTCAAGGAGAACCTTGAAAACGTCAAGCGAAACCGCCGGCTCAACCAACTTCTGACCGATCTGGACTTGCCGGTCACGTTGGCCGATCTGCACGAGCCCCGGCCGGACCGCCAGGCCATCGAGGAACTCTTTGAAGAGCTCGAATTCCGGACCCTCCGCACCAGACTTTTCGATCTTTACGGCGACGACACTGCCGGAGCTGCGCCGGACACCATAGAAGCACCGGAATTTGCCAGACTCACTGACGCGGCAGCACTTGAGGCGTTCTTCGCTGCCGGATCGGGTGTTCGTTCAGCCGTTGCTGTTCAGTTGGTGCCGGGACGTATTGGCGACGACGCCAGCGCGCTGGCCATCGTGCGGAACAACGGAGCAGCCTTCATTGACCTTGCGGGGCTGGACGCGGACGCAGAGTCTGTCCTGGCCCGTTGGCTCCAGGATCCCGAGGAAGCCAAAGTCCTTCACGAGTTCAAGTCGGCTCTCAAGGCTCTGCACAACCGCGGCCTTGGCCTGGAAGGCGTGGTGGATGACACGTCCATCTCCGGCTACCTGATCCAACCTGACCGTCGCAGCTATGACCTCGCCGAGCTGGCCCAGGTTCACTTGAAGATCACGTTGGCAGCTGCTGCAGCCCAGTCAGGCCAGTTGGAATTGGACCTGTCCGGCGACACTGATGAGGTTGCCTCAACAGCACTCGTCCAGCATGCCGCCGTCGTGCATGCGCTCAGCAAACACTTCGAAACGGAACTTGCCGAGATCAAGGCTGATGCCTTGTTGACCACCCTGGAACTTCCGGTGGCACGCGTGCTGGCCCAGATGGAACTGACAGGCATCTATGTGTCTACGGACCGCATGGATGAGCAACTCGCGGACCTCACCAAGGTGATCGAGAATGCCCAGGAGCAGGCATTCGCGGCAATTGGGCACGAGGTCAACCTTGGCTCGCCCAAGCAGTTGCAGACAGTTCTTTTTGATGAACTGGGACTTCCCAAGACCAAGAAGATCAAGTCCGGCTACACCACGGATGCTGCGTCCTTGAAAGGCCTGCTGGAGAAGACCGGCCACGAGTTCCTGGTCCAGCTCATGGCGCACCGCGAATCCTCCAAGCTGGCTCAAATGGTGGAGACGCTGAAGAAGTCCGTGGCAGATGACGCGCGCATCCACACCACGTACGCGCAGAACATCGCAGCTACCGGCCGTATCTCGTCCAACAACCCCAACCTGCAGAACATCCCGGTCCGCAGTGAGGAAGGACGTCGTGTCCGCGGCATCTTCGTGGTCAGTGAAGGCTACGAGTGCCTGTTGTCCGCCGACTACTCCCAGATCGAAATGCGCATCATGGCGCACCTGTCCGGCGACGAAGCTCTGATCCAGGCCTACCGTGATGGCGAGGACCTGCACCGTTTCGTCGGATCACGGATCTTCAACGTCGAGCCGGCCGACGTCACCAGCGCCATGCGCTCCAAGGTGAAGGCGATGTCCTATGGCCTGGCCTACGGCCTCACGTCCTTTGGGCTGTCCAAACAGCTGGAGATCTCCGTGGACGAGGCCCGGACGCTGATGAAGGACTACTTCGACCGCTTCGGCGGAGTTCGCGATTACCTCCGTGGCGTCGTGGACCAGGCCAGGACAGAGGGATTCACGGCTACCATTGAGGGCCGCCGTCGCTACCTGCCGGACCTGACCAGCACCAACCGCCAGGCGCGCGAGGCCGCCGAGCGCATCGCACTGAACTCACCCATCCAGGGTTCCGCGGCGGACCTCATTAAGCGCGCCATGCTGGGTGTCGCGGCAGAACTCGCCAGCCAGGGCCTCAAGTCGCGATTGCTGCTCCAGGTCCACGACGAACTCGTCCTCGAAGTTGCCCCAGGGGAACGCGAGGCCGTGGAGAAGCTGGTCATCGAGCAGATGGGTTCCGCAGCTGAGCTGTCCGTCCCGCTCGACGTCCAGATCGGTGTTGGTTCGAGTTGGTACGAGGCCGGTCACTAGTCCGGACGGGCATTCGATGGATCGCCGGAGGGCGCGCCGCCCAGATGGTGGCGTGCCCTCCGGCGTCTGGCTAGGCTCGAGGACGTGGCTGATCCCAATGAAACAAACCTTGAAAAATACTCCGTCCGGCGTTTTCCTGCCGTAGCCGATCCGGGGGACGCGGACTACAGCCGCTGCACCACCTGGGTGCAGGCGGTTTCGCACGGCTTCCACCAGCAACGGCGCGATGCCGAGTACCTGGCCAAAACCCTGTCGGCGTACCAAACGGACAAGCGGGAGTTCACCGGCGTCTACGTCAATGGCGGCGTGCCGGATCACTCTTTGGGCAGGGACGTTCCGGTGGCCACCTACGCCACCATGCGCAAGTCCCTCAACATAGGCTTCGGCCGCCAACTGGAAGCCAATCTGGTCACGGCTGTGACAGTCCGCGGTACGCATCGTCGAAACGGCATACTTCGTGGGATGATCACTGCCGACTTGGAAGCAGCCAAGGACGACGGACTGGCCATGGCTGCCCTCACGGCTTCCGAAGGCACCATCTACGGCCGCTTCGGCTTTGGTGTTGCCACTTTTGAGCGGAGCATCAAGGTGGATACGGGCCCGCGCTTCCGGCTCAAGGGACAGCCGGACGGCACCGTGGAAGTGGCCGATCCTGCAGTGCTGCTGGACGTGGCGCCGCAGGTATTTGAGCGTGTCCAGCGGGTCTCTCCGGGTTCCGTTGACCGCCAGGAGTATTACCGTCTGGTTGCATCCGGTTCGATCGGCCATGACGGCAAACCGGATACCAGTGTTCGTTGCGCCCTGCATTACGACCCTTCAGGAACCCTGGATGGATTCGTGTCCTATCGCTTCAAGGGCTGGGACCACAAGCCATACACCATGGAGATCGTGGACATCGTTGCGGCCACCAATGCCGCTTACCTTGACCTCTGGCGCTTTCTGGGCAGCATCGACCTCATTGATGAGGTGACGTGGGCCGAGGCACCTGTGGATGACCCGCTGACGTGGGCGCTCGAGGATCCCCGGTGCATTGATGCTTCTGAAATCCGCGACATGCTCTGGCTGAGGATCCTGGATACGCCGGCTGCCTTGCAGGCACGCAGCTTTCCTGCCTCCGGCCGGCTGGTGCTGGAAGTGACGGATCCGTTGGGTTTGGCGGGTGGGACATTTGTTCTGACGTCCGACGCCGGTGCTGCCGCCGTCGTCACTGATGCCTCAGGTGAGGCGCCCCACCTCAGCATGGACATCGCAGACCTCGCATCCATCTACCTCGGTGCGGTGTCGCCAGTGACCTTGGCCGCCGCTGCGCGGATCCAGGAGAAGACGCCGGGTGCAGCGCTCCAGGCCCAGCAGATTTTTGCCGTCGAGCGTTCCGCGCATTGCCTTACCCATTTCTAGACCCACGCCTCTAGGGCGCCGAATAAACACAACCACATAGTCACAACCAGATAAGGACATCCATGGGGGATTCCAGGCGGCGGCCGTTGGCCGGCCGGCGATCAGTGCTGCTTGGAATGGCGGGCTTAGCGTCTGCCGCGCTGGCAGCGTGCGCGGACGTTGGCAGCGAACCGGGGCGGGCCGTTCCTTCCCCGGACCAGACTTCGGGAAGTTCCCCGAACACGGGGCCAGCCACGCCGCCCCCGTCCATCGCGGCAAAATCCAGTGAGCAGGCCGCTGCTGCCTTGGCGCCGGCAGCACCGTCCAAGTCAGCAGGACAGTCCACGCTGGCGGCAGCGCCGGAGAAAGCCGGGATCCTGGCCGAATTCGCGGGGCGGCGGCCCAGGGAATGGGGGCTGCATGTGACGGGCGTGGTGAACAACTCCCAGTCCCGGCAGGTGGTGCTCACGTTCGATGCGTGCGGAGGACCCGGAGGCTCCGGATGTGACGAGGTCTTGTTGCAAACCCTTCGGCGGCTCAAGGTTCCAGCAACACTCTTCCTCAACAGCCGCTGGATCCAAGCAAACCCCACCCTGTCGGCGGAGCTGGCGGCGGACCCGTTGTTCGAGCTCGCCAACCATGGCACCTCGCATCTCCCGCTCTCCGTGAACGGCAAATCCGCGTACGGAATCGCTGGGACGCCCACAGCGGCGGCAGCCTACGACGAACTCATGGGCAACCAGGCCGTCATGCAGGAGCTCAGCGGCAAAACCCCACGGTTCTTCCGGCCCGGGACTGCTTACTATGACGAGGTTGCGGTGGAAATGACGCGACGCCTGGGCTTGCTGCCGGTCAACTTCACAGTCAACGGCGATGGGGGTGCCACGTACGCAGCGGCCACCGTAGCCACCGAAGTGGGCAAGGTGGTGCCGGGCGACATCGTTATTTCACACTTCAACCGGCCCGCTGCCGGCACGGCAGCAGGTTACGCGCGGGCATTGCCGCGGCTGCTTGACCGGGGAGTTTCCTTCGGGCGCCTCGGAGACGTCCTGTCGCCGTAACACTCCTTTTGACCCCGCTTTGGCAATGCGACTAGAATAAACGGGCGTGTACTACGTGCATGCATCCATTTTGTATTAATCCACAAATCAGGATGACCCGGCGATTTGCCGTGTTCTGCCGTCCGGACCCGGGCGGCAGCGGTTTGCCTGACCGACTATCTATCCACAACGGAGCCCCTACTACATGACCATCACCTCCACCGAGAAGCCCGGTACCCCCGTAGTCGCCATTAACGACATCGGTACCGCTGAGGACTTCCTCGCAGCTGTCGACGCCACCATCAAGTACTTCAACGACGGAGACCTCGTCGAAGGTACCGTCGTCAAGGTCGACCGCGACGAAGTTCTGCTCGACATCGGTTACAAGACCGAAGGTGTCATCCCTTCCCGCGAGCTTTCCATCAAGCACGATGTTGATCCCGGTGACGTCGTCGCCGTTGGCGATCAGGTCGAAGCTTTGGTTCTCACCAAGGAAGACAAAGAAGGCCGTCTGATCCTCTCCAAGAAGCGTGCTCAGTACGAGCGCGCCTGGGGCGACATCGAGAAGGTCAAGGAAGAAGACGGCGTCGTTACCGGTACCGTCATCGAGGTTGTCAAGGGTGGCCTCATCCTGGACATCGGCCTGCGCGGCTTCCTGCCCGCATCCCTCGTCGAGATGCGTCGCGTCCGCGACCTGGCTCCGTACATCGGTCAGCAGATCGAAGCCAAGATCATCGAGCTGGACAAGAACCGCAACAACGTTGTTCTGTCCCGCCGTGCATGGCTCGAGCAGACCCAGTCCGAGGTTCGCTCCACGTTCCTCAACAAGCTGGAAAAGGGCCAGGTTCGTCCCGGCGTCGTTTCCTCCATCGTCAACTTCGGTGCCTTCGTGGACCTGGGCGGCGTAGACGGCCTCGTTCACGTTTCCGAGCTGTCCTGGAAGCACATCGACCACCCGTCCGAGGTTGTCGAGGTTGGCCAGGAAGTCACCGTCGAGGTCCTCGAAGTGGATCTGGACCGCGAGCGTGTCTCCCTGTCGCTCAAGGCTACGCAGGAAGATCCGTGGCAGACCTTCGCCCGCACCCACGCCCTCGGCCAGGTTGTTCCGGGTAAGGTCACCAAGCTGGTTCCGTTCGGTGCGTTCGTTCGCGTCGAAGACGGCATCGAAGGCCTCGTGCACATCTCCGAGCTGGCTGTCCGCCACGTGGAGCTCGCAGAGCAGGTTGTCTCCGTTGGCGACGAACTGTTCGTCAAGGTCATCGACATCGACCTCGAGCGTCGCCGCATCTCCCTCTCCCTCAAGCAGGCTAACGAGGGCGTTGACGCTGACAGCACCGAGTTCGATCCCGCTCTGTACGGCATGGCCGCCGAGTACGACGAAGAGGGCAACTACAAGTACCCCGAGGGTTTCGACCCCGAGTCGAACGAATGGCTCGAGGGCTACGAGAACCAGCGTGCAGCTTGGGAGCAGCAGTACGCTGACGCCCAGACCCGCTGGGAAGCCCACAAGAAGCAGGTTGCCCAGCACGCTGCTGACGACGCTGCTGCTGCAACGTCCGGTGAGAGCGATTCCGGCACCACGAGCTACTCCTCGGAGCCGGCTGCTGCTGAGTCCAACGCTGGCACCCTGGCGTCTGACGAAGCCCTCGCTGCACTGCGTGAGAAGCTGACCGGCAACTAATTCTGCCTCCCCTCCGGGGATGTGCTGAATAGCCAAAGAAGGACCCCTGCCTCCGGGCAGGGGTCCTTCTGTATTAAGTCCACCAGTTAGGCCCAAAAACGGTTTCTTGTTCAGTGGGGGACATCTATCCATTCCGTGCCCTGGGGCGTGAGTACCGCCGTTCCCGCGGTCAGGGATGCCACCCGCGAGTGGGCTTCTGCAACGGCTGCCGCTTCGTCGGGCAGGGCTATTCGCAGAACGGCATGCGCTGCCTCATAACCGGTCTCCGCCATGACGTACCCGGCATTGCGAAGCTCATTTTCCAGGCGCCCCGCCTCGGCGTGGGGAACATCCACGGCACACAGCCGCAACCGGCGTCGCTGCACCAACGGCGCACCATCCAAGGCTGCCGACACGGATTCGGAGTAGGCCCGAACCAGCCCACCGGCACCTAGGAGAATCCCACCGAAATAGCGCACGACGACGGCACTCACGTCACTGAGGTCGGTGACCCCCGGTGCTGCCTCGCGTTTGATAAGAGCTTCGAGCATGGGGATGCCGGCCGTGCCCGAAGGCTCGCCATCATCACTGGATCGTTGAACCATCCGGTCCGGGCCAATGACGAAGGCCGAGCAGTGATGGCGGGCGTCGTGGAATTCACGTCGGAGTTCCGATACCAGGGAGCGGGCAGTTTCCTCATCCGGGGACCGCCGGAGAACAGTGATGAAGCGCGACCGGCGTATTTCCAGCTCGTGGCGGAAGTCTTGGCCTGCCGACAGAGTCGTGTAGGTGGTCGCACGGCTGTCTTCCTCATTTTCCACCGCTTCAGTCTAGTGTTGAGGAGTGCTGAAGATCGGGCTGACGGGCGGCATCGCCTCAGGGAAATCACTGGTGGCATCCAGGTTGCAGGAATTGGGTGCGCTCCTCATCGACGCGGACCTCATTGCCCGGCAAGTGGTCGAACCAGGAACTCCTGGGCTGGCGCGTGTTGTGGAGGCATTCGGGCCAGGCGTCCTGGACCGTGACGGCCGGCTGGACCGGCCCAAGCTTGGCTCCATCGTTTTCCACGACCCGTCGCAGCGCGAGGTTCTCAACAGCATCATCCATCCGTTGGTCCGGGAAACCGCGGCCGCACTCGTTGCTGGAGCTTCTGCCGGTGACATCGTGGTCCAGGACATCCCACTATTGGTAGAAACCGGGCAAGGCAGCAATTTCCATCTGGTCCTTGTGGTGGATGCACCGGAGGACGTTCGCGTCGAACGCATGGTGAAAATGCGGGGCATGACACCGGAAGACGCCCGTTCCAGGATCGCATCGCAGGCCACACGCCCAGAGCGCAACGCCGCTGCCGACGTCTTGCTGGACAACGTGGGGAGTCCTGAAGAGTTGCTGGCCAGAGTTGATGCGCTATGGGAGCAGCGCCTGCTGCCTTTCGCGGAGAACCTGGGCCGCGGTGTCAGGGCCGCCCGCCACGCAGGCCCCGTGTTGGCCGCATCGAACAGTGAGTGGGCCGCGCAGGCCAATCGACTTGCAGCCCGGGTAACTGCGGCCGCACCCGATGACATTGTGGCCGTTGATCACATTGGGTCAACATCGGTGCCGGGCCTGGCCGCCAAGGACGTGATTGATCTCCAAGTTGCTGTGACTGATCTTGAATCGGCTGACCGCATAGCTCCACTGCTCGCCGAGGTGGGATTTCCGGCCGTGCCGGGAATTACAGGGGACACGCCAATGCCAAACGAACCCAACCCTGAACAGTGGCAGAAGAGGTTTCATGCGAATGCGGATCCGGGGAGGGCGGTGAACCTGCACGTCCGTGCTGTGGGGTCCCGCGGCTGGCACTATGCACTGCTCTTCCGCGATTGGTTGCGGGCAGAACCGCAGGCGCACGCTGCGTATGAGGCCCACAAACGCGAACTCACTGCCCAGCATGCGGGGGGTGAGGGTACGGCTGCCTACGCGGAGGCGAAAGAGCCCTGGTTCACCGAGGTTGCCTGGCCGCTCATGGATGAGTGGGCCAATCGCACCGACTGGCGTCCGCCGTCTTATATGTCTTCTGCTGAAGGCAAACGCGGACAGTAGCTGTCCTGGGGCGGGGGTAGATTGGTTTTATGAGCCTTGCCCAGGAAATCAACCGCGTCGTCGCGCCTTTCGAAGTGATCAGCGAGTTCAAGCCCGCCGGTGATCAGCCCACCGCCATTGCAGAACTGACGGAACGAATCAACAACGGTGAAAAGGACGTGGTCCTCCTCGGCGCTACTGGTACCGGTAAGAGCGCCACCACCGCGTGGCTGATCGAACAGGTGCAGCGCCCCACCCTGGTGATGGTCCAGAACAAAACCCTCGCCGCGCAGCTGGCTAATGAGTTCCGTGAACTCCTGCCCAACAATGCGGTGGAGTACTTCGTCTCCTATTACGACTACTACCAGCCTGAGGCGTACGTCGCACAGACCGATACCTTCATCGAAAAGGACTCCTCCATCAACGAGGAAGTCGAACGGCTGCGCCACTCTGCCACCAATGCGTTGCTCACTCGTCGCGATGTGATTGTGGTGGCTACTGTTTCCTGCATCTACGGTTTGGGCACACCGGAAGAATACATCGCCGGAATGGTGACCTTGCGCAAGGGTGCCGAGATGAACCGCGACCACCTCCTCCGGAAGTTCGTCTCCATGCAGTACGCCCGCAATGACATGGACTTTCACCGGGGCACCTTCCGCGTTCGGGGGGACACTGTGGAGATCATCCCGATGTACGAGGAACTCGCCATCAGGATCGAATTCTTCGGCGATGAGATTGAGAACATCCAGACGCTGCACCCCCTGACTGGCGAGGTGCTCAGGGATGAAGAGGAGATGTACGTGTTCCCGGCGTCGCACTACGTGGCCGGTCCGGAACGGATGGCCCGTGCGATCAAGCGCATCGAGGACGAGCTGGCCGATCGTTTGAAGGTCCTCGAAGGCCAGAACAAGCTGGTGGAGGCGCAAAGGCTCAGGATGCGCACCACCTACGATCTGGAAATGATGCAGCAGATGGGCTTCTGCAATGGCATCGAGAACTACTCGGTTCACATTGACGGACGTAATCCGGGGACCGCACCGCACTGCCTCATTGATTACTTCCCGGACGACTTCCTGCTGGTGGTCGATGAATCGCACGTGACCATTCCGCAGATCGGCGCCATGTATGAAGGCGACATGTCCCGCAAACGGAACCTTGTGGACTTCGGCTTCCGACTGCCCTCGGCCATGGATAACCGGCCCCTTAAATGGGACGAATTCCTGGAACGCATCGGCCAGACGGTGTACCTGTCCGCAACACCTGGAAAATACGAGCTCGGCAAGGCCGATGGCTACGTCCAGCAGATCATTCGCCCCACCGGTCTCATCGACCCCGAGGTTGTGGTCAAACCCACCAAGGGCCAGATCGATGACCTGCTGGGTGAGATCAGGACCCGCACCGAAAAGAACGAGCGCGTCCTGGTCACGACGTTGACCAAGCGAATGGCCGAGGACCTCACCGACTACCTTGTGGGGCACGGCGTCAAGGTGGAGTACCTGCACTCCGACGTCGATACTCTCCGGCGAGTGGAACTCCTCCGGGAACTCCGGATGGGCGTCTTCGATGTCCTGGTGGGCATCAACCTGCTCCGCGAAGGTCTGGATTTGCCCGAGGTATCCCTCGTGAGCATCCTCGACGCGGACAAGGAAGGATTCCTCCGCTCCTCAACGTCACTGATTCAGACCATCGGCCGTGCCGCGCGTAACGTCTCGGGCCAGGTCCACATGTATGCGGACCGGATCACCGACTCCATGGCCCACGCCATCGAAGAAACCAATCGCCGCCGGGCCATCCAGGTTCAGTACAATGCTGACCATGGGATCGACCCCCAGCCGCTGCGGAAAAAGATCGCCGACATCACCGATCAGTTGGCCAAGGAAGACGCCGACACCCAGGAGCTGCTCAACAATAACCGGCTCGCCAAGGGTGGGAAGCGTGGAAAGTCGGCCGCAAAGGGTGCAGCGACTGTTCGGCAGGACGGACTTGCCGCAGCGCCGGCGGAGGATCTGGTGGGCCTCATTGAGCAACTGACCGAACAGATGCATGGCGCTGCTGCCGAACTTCAGTTCGAAGTTGCCGCAAGGATCCGTGATGAAGTCAAGGAGTTGAAGCGCGAATTGCGGCAGATGCAGTCCGCAGGGCACGCCTAAGGTAAGGTTGAGGTCACGTAGGGGAGTATCCCAAGCGCTACGTCCGTCAGCACGCAAGGCACAGATGCCTCGCCGGATCTAGCGGGCCGCCAACATTTGCATTCACCGCACCCTGGCAGGCCGGAGAGACTTACACCGCTTTCCCGTACCCTGCGAAAGGCACCTTTAATGCAGCTTCCCGTCTGGTTTGAGGTCGGCTCCTTTGTCGTCCTCGGAATCATCCTGCTGATCGACCTCCTGTTGGTCGTCAAGCGTCCCCATGAACCTTCCATGAAGGAAGCGGGCCTCTGGGTCGGCTTCTATGTCGCCTTGGCACTGATCTTTGCAGTTGCCATGTTCTTCTTTGCCGGCCATGAATACGGCGGCCAGTTCATCGCCGGCTGGGTCACTGAGTACAGCCTCAGTATCGACAACCTGTTTGTCTTCATCATCATCATGGCCCGCTTCTCTGTGCCCCGTAAGTACCAGCAGGAAGTGCTGATGGTGGGCATCATCATCGCGCTGATCCTCCGCGGTATCTTCATCGCCCTTGGCGCTGTGGTGATCGAACAGTTCAGCTGGGTGTTCTACATCTTCGGTGCGTTCCTCTTGTGGACTGCATGGAAGCAGGCCAAGGATTCCGGCGAGGACGAAGAAGAGGGTGCCGAGAACCCGCTGATCGCCCGTCTTCGTAAAGTCCTTCCGATGTCCGAGAAGTTCGATGGCAACAAGATCCGTACCGTGGTGGAGGGCAAGAAGGTCTTCACCCCGATGCTGATCGTCTTCATCACCATCGGCCTGACCGACCTCCTGTTCGCGGTTGACTCCATCCCCGCGATCTTCGGGCTTACCCAGAGCGCGTTCATTGTGTTCACGGCCAACATCTTCGCGCTGATGGGCCTGCGCCAGCTGTACTTCCTTCTTGGTGGCCTGATGACCCGTTTGGTGTACTTGAAGCACGCACTATCCGTCATCCTGGCGTTCATCGGCGTCAAGCTGGTCTTTCATGCCATGCACGTCAATGAGCTCCCGTTCATCAACGGCGGCCACCACATCGAGTGGGCTCCGGAGATCCCCACCTACGTTTCCCTGGCGGTCATTGTTGGCACCATCATCGTGGCGGTTGTTGCCAGCCTCCTGAGTCCGGCAGCCCGCCAGGCCAAGCTCGACGCCCGTCTGGAAAAGGACGCACAAAAGAGCATGAGCGAAGCCGAGTAACTGACTCCTGGACGTTGTAGTCTCGTGAAGTGACTACCACCTCTTCTACGGCGCTGGACCCTCAACGGGTTCAGCGCCGTACTGTTTTCCTTCTTGGTTCGGCCCAGCTGCTCAGCGGTATTGGAAATGGAGCCACCCTCTCCATAGGCTCGTTGCTGGCCGTGGATCTGTCGGGTTCCGAAGCCTGGGCGGGTTCCATCACAACGGTGCTGACCTTGGCAGCAGCTGTTACGGCTTTGCCACTGGCGAGGTTGGCCGAGGCACGTGGACGGCGCGTGGGGCTGGTCACCGGGTTGCTGGCCGCAATGATGGGTGCACTGCTGGTCATCGGCTCTGTCACGGCCCAAGCATTCCCCTTGCTGTTGCTGGGCGCAGCGTTCCTGGGCCTGGGGACTGCGGCGAACCTCCAGGCGAGGTTTGCCGCCGTCGACCTCGCCGAACCGGAGCGCCGCGGACGGTCACTGTCCACAGTCGTCTGGGCCATCACCATAGGAGCTGTGGCCGGGCCCAACCTGATCCAACCGGGGGCAGCCGTGGGGGCGGCACTTGGCCTGCCGCCCATCGCTGGTCCGTTTGTCTTTTCTGCAGCAGGGCTGCTCTTGGCGGCCGTAGTCCTTTTTGCTGGTCTGAGGCCGGATCCGCTGCTGTTGTCCCGGCGCTTGGCCTCGGACGCCCTCAAGGGCGGGGACCTGGGAAATCCCCCCATCAGGGGCACCATCCGATCCGGCCTGCGAGCAGTCCGGTCATCGCCGCAGGCATTGCTGGCCCTGGCTGCCGTAGTTGCCGCCCACGGTGTCATGGTGGCCGTCATGTCCATGACACCTCTTCACTTGCAGCAGCTTGTGGGAGGAACCCACCAAGGACACCACGGCGGTACCAGCGACAGCACGGACGCCCTGGTGATCATAGGAGTGACCATTTCGCTGCACATTGCCGGGATGTTCGCTTTGTCGCCGCTGTGGGGGTGGCTGACGGATAAGGCCGGGCGCCTGCAGACCATCGCCATGGGGCACGGTCTCCTGCTGCTGGCGGTGTTCGTCGCCGGCTTCGGCCAGCACGAGCCCGTACTGGTGACTGCCGGGCTGATTCTGCTCGGGTTGGGCTGGTCCGCTGCGACTATTGCCGGCTCAACCTTGTTGGCGGAGAGCGTGGCACCCGACCAACGGGTCACCGTGCAGGGCGTATCGGATACGCTGATGGGCGCCGCCGGTGCAGTCGGCGGCGCCACCTCGGGCCTGCTTCTGGCCTGGATCGGCTACCAAGGACTGAACATCGCTTCCAGCGTGATCGCCGCTGCGGTGCTTGCTCTGGCGGCCGTCATGGGAGCGCGCCGGACCACCGGCTAGCGCGTGGCCCGCACCATACCGAAGAGGCGCCCGAAGATGCCTTCGCCATCTTCGCCGATCCCGTCATGGTGGAATTCGGAGGTCACCCAGGGTTGCAGTCCCCGCACAGCGGCAGCGGTCTCCAAGGAGAGATCGTGGTCCACGTAAATGTCGTCTTTGTACACGGCCGCAGCAGTGGGAACCGTGTTCGCAGCCAGCCGCTCGATGTCATACAACGGCTTCCAGTCCTTCTTGGCCGCCAGCCGTTCGGCCACCTCGCGCAGAGGTGAAAGCGAAGGATCCTGCTCGAAGTACCACGGATAGACCATTTCGCCCGTCAGCAAGGGCTCCTCAGCCTCCGGCGTGAACTCGGGAAAGTCCTCCAGCACACGCCATGCTGCCCAGTTTGTTGCCTCATCCTGGCCATAAATCGATTCGTGCAGAACCGCATACAGCGGGTTGCTGGCCCGGCTGACGAGTCCCCGCACCTGCTCAAGAAACGCTTCGGACAGCCGCTCACCGGACGCCGTGGTGATGAATGCGTCCTCCAGGAGGTAGTGCAGTGCGTCCACCCGGGTGTTGCCGCCCAGGTAAGATCCCACCATCTGGAACCGTTCCGGTGTCAGTCGCTCGCCGCTGGCAAGGAATTCGGGTTGCTGTTCCAGATGGCGAATGATCCGCGTGAGTTTCTCCCGGTCCTCGGGATACCACGAGAAATACTCGGCATTCCGTGCTGCCACGCGTCGGAAGGTGGCCTGGTACACACGGTCCGCTGGGCCATGGAGTGGCGCCAGCCCACCGGTGATCAGCACCTCGCGCAGTCCCTCCGGCGCGAACGACAGATACGTCAAAGCGCAGAATCCGCCAAAGCTCTGACCCAGGACCGACCACGGCGGGGAGCCCAGAACCTGCCGGATGTACTCGGCGTCGGCCACGATTGAATCTGCCCGGAAATGGGTCAGGTACTCTGCCTGGGCCGCGGCGTCTCCCTGCAGTTCCAGGGACTGCCGCTCAATGGGTGTGGACAAGCCTGTACCCCGTTGGTCGAGCATCAGGATGCGGAAGTCCTTTGCGGCGGCCTTCATCCACCCGGACAACGAGGTGACCCGGTTACCCCGCCCACCAGGTCCGCCCTGGAGGAACAGAAGCCACGGAAGCCTCGCAGCCGCTTCGGCAGAATGCTCCGTTGAAGAGTACTCGCGGGCGAAGACCTTGATGGTTTCGCTGGTACCCTGACCTTCCGCGGGCGGATGGACCAAAGGAACAGTGAAGAAGTGTTCCGCCGTTCGGAGTCCACGGAACTCGTGGCGGGCACGGACGTCATGAACAGCGGGGGAGACGTGCGGCTCAGCCACGGGCCATTGCCTCGCTGGGCTGGGTCCCGCCGGCCTGCTCGTGGCTGCCCTGGGCAGTGGCACCGCCGAATGCTTCAAGTGCACCGCCCGTCAGGCGGAACGTGGACCATTCCTCCATCGGGAAGGCACCGAGGTTCTTGTAGAAATTGATGGAGGGCTCGTTCCAGTTAAGGACACTCCATTCCACCCGAGCGTAACCGCGTTCGACGGCGGTCGCAGCCAAATGCTGCAACAGGGCCTTGCCGTGGCCCTCGCCACGGGCCTCGGGGACTACGTAGAGGTCCTCAAGGTAAATGCCGTGGACGCCCTCCCACGTGGAGTAGTTCAGGAACCAGAGCGCGAAGCCCTGCACCGTCCCGGCACTGTTTTCCGCAATCGTGGCGTACACGCGGGGGTTCCCGCCAAAGAGGACGTCAGTGAGCATCTCCGGAGTGTTCCTGACTGCGTCCGGCTCCTTCTCATAGATCGCAAGATCATGAATCATGCGCAGGATTGCAGGAACGTCTTCGACAGTGGCCGGGCGGATTACACTCATGCATTCGAGCTTACTAGGACCGCCGCGCTTCCTCCCGCCCCTGCCTGCTATTGCCACCCCAAAGCAGACGTTCCGTACCGCACGGGGGCTTTGCCGTACAGCAGGGGCTTACCGTCCACCATCAACGGCGGCCCCACATGGCGGAGCGGCCCGTAGGGGCTCGCCACCTCAAAATACTCCGGCCGGGGCGGCTGAATGGATGGGGCGGATACCGGGGCAGGAGTTAACTGGAAGAGCTCTTCTGCTGTGCGTGCCAGCGAGAGTTTCGCGGACCCACCACTCCCGGTGCTCAGCCGCTCAGCCAGCAAGGCCAAGGCTGCGGCAGCAAGCCCGTACCCAGTGGCATGGTCCAGGGCCTGGACGGGCAGCGCGCCTGGTCTCCAACCGCCGTCGTGATCCTGACCGTAGTGGTGGGCAATACCGGAGGCCGCCTGAACCAGGCTGTCGAAGCCCCGGCGCCTGCTCCATGGCCCGGTGCTTCCCCACGCCGTCAAGGCGACCACCACGGCATCCGGCCTTTCTGCCAGCAGGGCCTCGGAGCCCAAGCCGAATCTGTCCAGACCGCCGTTGCGGTACCCCGTCACGATGACGTCCGCCGTGCGGGCCAGCCTCAGAACTGCAGCCAACGCATCGGGATCTTCCAGGCTAATCTCAGCACTGCGCTTGTCGAACCCCATGTCTATGAAGGCATCGGTCAACTCTGGAAGTGCCGGTGGATCTATGCGCAGAACGTCGGCGCCCAAGGCGCCGAGCAACCGGGTGGCCGCAGGTCCGGCGATGACCCGGGTCAGGTCCAGTACCCGCAAGCCAGCCAGGGGGCGGTGCGGATCGTTCGAAGGCACCCATGACGACGGGCGCTGGCTCTCTCGCAGCCCGGCGGGACGGGACACGACCACCCAAGAACCTTCAGTGGCGGCACGGAACATGGGCGTCGCCTTCCACTCCGCCCTCGAGCGCACGGCCGCTGCCACACCCTTGTGCGCAACGATGATGTCCTCGGCTTCCTGGGACGTCATGGAGCCAAGGGTACGGTCCACATCCTGCGGGCCGGTTGCCTTGAGAGCCTTCATCAGCCGGGAAGCGTGGTGCGGGTAGTTCGCGTGAAGGCGGATCCAGCCGTCCGCGGTGGCCCGGAAGCCGGACAACGGGGCGAAACCCTGCGCCTTGCGGTCTGAGATCAGGAGATGGCCCAGCGAGTCGAAAGATGCCGCCGTCGGCCCAGCGGCCACTGAGTACCTGCCGGACGAACCCGTGAGTGCGTTAAGCGCCGTGGCTGCCAGTTGAACCGATCCCAGAGCCAGTCCTTCGACGTCCAAGGGGCCGCCCCACCATGTACGTGGACCTGTGCAGGGAGCCGGCTGCTCCCTGCGGAAAGCTTGCAACTCCTGCAGGCCGGCTGCCACGTCCGGTACGGCTTCCACGGCGACCGGGCCTACAACCTGTTGACGTCCGTGACGCGGACCACTGCGGTGCCGCTCTCATCAGATGCCGCCAAGTCCACATCGGCCGAGATACCCCAGTCGTGATGGCGCGCCGGGTCATCGAAGATCTGCCGGACCTTCCACATGCCGGGACCCTCGGTGATAATCAGGAGTCCGGGACCGCGGGCGTCGGGACCGGTCCCAATGTCGTCGTGTTCGTCGAAGTAGTCGTCCAGGACCTCTTCCCACCGTTCGGCGTCCCAGCCCGCATCGGCGTCGAGTTCGCCCAGGGCAGCGGAGTCCTCGTCCGCAAAGAGTTCAACCCTGCGGAACATCTCGTTGCGCACCATCACACGGAAGGCCCTGATGTTGGCGGTCAAGAGTGGTGGCGGGGGCGGGGGAGCGTCATGCGGCGTGGGTGCCAGCCCGGATGTGAGCTCTTCCCACTCATCCAGCAAGCTCGAATCCACTTGGCGGACCAACTCACCCAGCCACGCGATGAGGTCCTCAAGATCCTCACGGAGCGAGTCCTGGGGTACGGTCTGCCGAAGGGCCCGGAAGCCGTCCGCCAGATACCTCAGGACGATGCCCTCCGAGCGGGCCAAGCCGTAGAACTGAACGAACTCACCAAAGTTCATGGCGCGCTCGTACATGTCACGGATGATCGATTTGGGCGCGAGCTCGAAGTCGCCTACCCACGGTGCGGCCTTACGGTACACCTCAAATGCTTCGCCGAGGATCTCCGCCAAAGGCATGGGGTAGGTGACTTCATCCAGCATGGCCATGCGCTGCTCGTATTCGATGCCATCGGCCTTCATGGCGGCAACTGCCTCACCGCGGGCTTTCTTCTGTTGAGCCGAAAGAATCTGGCGCGGCTTCTCCAGCGTCGATTCGATGACTGAGACGACGTCCAAGGCGTACGACGGCGATTCCGGATCGAGCAATTCCAGCGCAGCCAGTGCAAAGGGCGAAAGCGGTTGGTTCAGGGCGAAGTTGGCCTGCAGATGGACCGTCAGGCGTACGGACCGGCCCTCCGCCTCCTGTTCCTCCTCCGGAATGCGTTCCACCACACCAGCGGCCAGCAGTTCGCGGTAGATCCCCAGCGCCTTCTTCATGAGCCGAAGCTGTGCGGGGCGGCTCTCGTGGTTCTCGCTAAGAAGGCGGCGGGTTGCCTGGAAGGGGTCTCCCGGACGCTCCATCAGGTTGAGCAACATAGCGTGCGTGACCGTGAAGCTGGAGGTCAAGGGCTCTGGTACGGATTCAACCAGACGCTTGAAGGTGGGTTCGCCCCACGACACGAAACCCTCTGGAGGCTTCTTCTTCACCACTTGGCGCAACTTCTTCTGGTCATCGCCAAACTTGGCGGTTGCCTTCGCCATGGCCTTGGTATTTTCCACCACGTGATCGGGCGCCTGGACAACCACGGTGCCCGCGGTATCGTAGCCGGCACGGCCGGCACGTCCGGCAATCTGGTGAAACTCGCGGGAGTTAAGAGACCTGGTGCGTACGCCGTCGTACTTGCTCAAAGCGGTCAGCAGCACTGTCCGGATGGGCACATTGATGCCCACCCCCAGAGTGTCTGTACCGCAGATGACCTTCAGGAGCCCGGCTTGGGCAAGCTGCTCCACCAGACGGCGGTACTTGGGCAGCATTCCTGCGTGATGGACGCCAATTCCGTGGCGGACCAACCTGTTGAGGGTTTTCCCGAATCCAGCGGCAAACCTGAACCCTGCGATCAGTTCCGCGATGCGGTCCTTCTCCGCGCGGCTGCACATGTTGATGCTCATGAGATTCTGCGCACGCTCAATGGCTTCTGCCTGGCTGAAGTGCACCACATAGACGGGAACCTGCTTGGTGGAAAGCAGTTCCTCAAGTGTCTCGTGCACAGGGGTCAGGTGGTAGTAGTGGTGCAGCGGAATGGGACGTTCGGCGGAGCTCACAGTCGTGGTGGTCCGGCCCGTCAACTCAGTCAGTCCTGTTTCGAAACGGCTCACATCTCCCAAGGTGGCTGACATCAGGAGAAACTGCGCTTGGGGGAGTTCCAACAAGGGAACCTGCCAGGCCCAACCGCGCTGAGGGTCTGAGTAGAAATGGAACTCATCCATGATGACGGAACCGAGTTCAGCCGATGCGCCTTCGCGGAGGGCAATGTTGGCGAGGATCTCCGCCGTACAGCAAATAATGGGGGCGTCCTGGTTTACCCCGGAATCACCCGTGATCATGCCTACGTTCTCGGCGCCGAAGATGTCGCAGAGCGCAAAGAACTTTTCCGACACCAAAGCCTTGATGGGGGCCGTGTAATAGCTCCGCTGACCGCGTGCCATCGCCTCAAAATGGGCTGCAATGGCCACCAGCGATTTTCCGGAACCTGTGGGGGTGGCGAGGATGACGTTGGCACCGGAAGCGAGTTCCATGATCGCTTCGTCCTGCGCTGGATACAGCTGCAGCCCGCGGCTCTCCGTCCACTGCACGAACCGTGTGTAGATTTCGTCCGGGTCCAACGGGCCGGTGGCGGTGGAACCGGGGAGCTGCTCAAGAAGTTTCATTGGTTTCCAGCTTAGTGCCCGCACGGTTTAGGCTCGGCCCAGCAGCGAAGCCAGATCCGAGGAGGCTCTAATGAAGTGGGATCCGAACAAATATGTGGAGTTCGGCAATCATCGTGACCGGCCATTCCATGACCTCCTCGGAAGGGTCCAGTCCAGCGGGCCCAGGAAGGTGGTGGATCTCGGTTGTGGTCCCGGAAACCTGACCGCCACGTTGACAGAGCGCTGGCCGGATGCCCGCGTGATGGGCATTGATTCGTCGGAGGAGATGCTGCTCCAGGCTGAGTCGCTGGTCAAAGCGACCACTAGCGGGGAGCAGTCCGGCAGACTGGAGTTCGCGCAAGGCGACATTGCAACGTGGGCACCGGATGCCGATACCGATGTTGTTGTCACCAATGCCGCGCTTCAGTGGGTGCCGGGCCACCAGGAGATGTTGGGGGGATGGTTGCGCTCGCTTAAACCTGGTGCATGGTTTGCCCTGCAGGTCCCCGGGAATTTCACGTCGCCGTCCCACACACTCATGCGCCAACTGGCCGAGTCACCCCAATGGGCGTCACGGTTGAACGGCGTGCTGCGGCATGACGATGCAGTAGGCAGTCCTGCGGACTACTTGGGCATCATGCTCGACGCCGGCTGCTCGGCTGACGCGTGGGAGACCACCTATCAGCAGGTACTGCCGGGCGAGGACCCGGTCCTGCAGTGGGTCCGCGGTACGGGGCTTCGACCGGTCCTGGCGGCCCTGTCCCGGGAGGAGTCAGCCGACTTCGAACAGGAGTACTCGGCGATGCTGCGTGAGGCCTATCCGGCCACAGCCCACGGAACGGTCTTTTCCTTCCGGCGGATTTTTGCCGTGGCACGAAAGAACGCATGAGCGACGCCGCAGCTTCTCTTCCCGCAGCGAGGGCTTTGGTGCGCCGGGATGGCTTGTTCCGTAGCGGAGTCGCTGGTCTAATTCTCGGCATGGACCAAGGACGCTTCGAACAACAAACGCCTCATGTGGCGGCACTCCGTCGGGGCGAATCATGACCCCCGCAGGAGAATTCCCAGGCACATGGCGCCCCAATACCGGCAGCGCGGTGGCGCTGTTCGAGCAACTGAGGCTGCGGATCATAGAACTCGCCGACTCCGGTGTCCTGGCTGTAGGAGCAAAGCTTCCGCCGGTACGCAATCTGGCAGGTGTCCTGGATGTCGCGCCCCACACGGTGGCGCGGGCATACAAGGAACTGGAAGCAGCGGGTGTTGTGGCTACCCGCGGCCGCAACGGCACGGTGGTGTGTGCGAGGGACGACCGCTGGGGGGCCCTGGCGGATGTCGCTGCACAGTATGCGGCCGCTGCGAAGGCCCAGGGTGCTTCATTCGCTGAAGCGGTGCAGCTTCTTGCGGCAGCCTACGACGCCGATTGATACCGATCAGTAGCGTGTGAGGCACGACATGGAAATTCGAAGAAGTTTTCGATTAGCATTGGTAAGTGCCCAAAGCCTTAGCTGAAGATACCGCCATCGAATCGTCCAACCGCGTCCCTGCAGTTCCTGAGACCAAACCCGCGAGGCCGGACCTGTCGCGGCTTGTGGTCAAGGGCGCCCGGGAACACAACCTTCGCAATGTGGACCTGGACCTTCCCCGCGACGCCATGATCGTGTTTACGGGACTCTCTGGTTCCGGAAAGTCCTCCCTGGCTTTCGACACCATCTTCGCCGAAGGCCAGCGTCGGTACGTGGAGTCGCTGTCCGCCTACGCGCGCCAGTTCCTCGGCCAGGTGGATAAACCGGACGTGGACTTCATCGAGGGCTTGTCCCCGGCTGTCTCCATCGACCAGAAGTCAACCAGTAAGAACCCACGGTCAACCGTGGGCACTATCACCGAGATCTACGACTACATGCGGTTGTTGTGGGCCCGCGTTGGTCGTCCACACTGCCCCGTCTGTGGTGAGCCAATCGCCCGCCAGACGCCCCAGCAGATCGTGGATCAGCTCCTGGAACTGGAGACGGGCACCCGCTTCCAGGTCCTGGCCCCTGTTGTCCGTGGGCGCAAAGGCGAGTTTGTGGACCTGTTCAAGGAACTCACAGCCAAGGGTTACTCCCGGGCACGCGTCGATGGCGAACTGGTTCAGCTGAGCCAGCCTCCCAAGCTGGGCAAACAGTTCAAGCACACCATTGAAGTTGTGGTCGACCGCCTGGTGGTGAAGGAAGACATCAGCCAGAGGCTAACCGATTCTGTGGAGACAGCGCTCGGTTTGGCTGAAGGCCGCGTATTGGTCGAGTTCGTCGATCTCGAGGCCGGAGACCCGGAACGAATCAGGGCTTTCTCTGAGAATCTCGCGTGCCCCAATGAGCACCCCTTGGCGATCGACGAGATCGAGCCCCGCTCATTTTCCTTCAACAACCCCTTCGGCGCCTGCTCTGCCTGCAGTGGCATCGGTACCAAGCTTGAAGTTGATGAAGAACTCATCATTCCCAACCCTGAGCTTTCACTGGGTGAGGGTGCCATTGCCCCGTGGTCGCTGGGCACCGCGACCACCGAGTACTGGAACCGCCTCCTTGAGGGCCTGGCCCACGAACTCGGCTTCTCCATGAAGACCTCCTGGGAGAAACTCCCCAAGGAAGTCCGCAATACTGTGCTTCATGGCAAGGACCATAAGGTTGTTGTCCAGTACAAGAACCGATTTGGCCGTGAGCGCAAGTACAGCACCGGCTTCGAAGGTGCCATCCAGTACGTCCACCGGAAGCACGGTGAAACCGACTCTGAGTGGGCCCGGGACCGGTACGAAGAGTACATGCGCCAGATTCCCTGCCCTGAGTGCAACGGTGCGCGCCTCAACCCGGCGTCGTTGTCAGTGCTCATCAACGGAAAGTCGATCGCCGAGGTTGCGGCCTTGCCCATGCGGGAGTGCGCAGAGTTCCTGGGGAGTCTGACCCTGACAAACCGGGAAGCCCAGATCGCCAACCAGGTCCTGAAGGAGATCCAGGCCCGCCTGACCTTCCTCTTGGATGTCGGCTTGGAGTACCTGAATCTTGAGCGTCCCTCCGGCACTTTGTCGGGTGGTGAAGCCCAGCGGATCCGACTGGCCACCCAGATCGGCTCGGGCCTGGTGGGAGTGCTGTACGTCCTTGACGAGCCGTCCATCGGACTGCACCAGAGGGACAACCGCCGGCTCATTGAAACCCTTACCCGCCTCCGGGACCTCGGCAACACCCTCATCGTGGTGGAGCATGACGAAGACACCATCCATGAGGCCGACTGGGTGGTGGACATCGGACCGGGCGCCGGAGAGCACGGCGGCCAGGTGGTGCACTCCGGAACCTATAAGGAGCTCTTGGAAAACACAGAGTCACTGACGGGGGACTACCTCTCCGGACGCCGGAAGATCGACATCCCCACCAAGCGGCGCAAGTACGACAAAAAGCGCGAGCTCAAGGTTGTTGGTGCCCGGGAGAACAACCTTAACAACGTTGACGCTACCTTCCCCCTGGGACTCTTCACCGCCGTCACCGGCGTGAGCGGGTCAGGCAAGTCCACCCTGGTCAATGAGATCCTTTACAAGGTCCTTGCCAACAAGCTCAATGGTGCCAAGCAAGTGGCTGGCCGGCACCGGACAGTTGCGGGTTTGGAGCATCTGGACAAGGTGGTCCACGTTGACCAAAGTCCTATTGGCCGCACGCCGCGTTCCAACCCGGCAACTTATACCGGCGTGTTTGACAACATCCGCAAGCTCTTCGCGGAGACAACCGAGGCCAAGGTCCGTGGCTATCAGCCCGGTCGGTTCTCCTTCAACGTCAAGGGTGGTCGTTGCGAAGCATGTTCGGGCGACGGCACGCTGAAGATTGAAATGAACTTCCTGCCGGACGTCTATGTTCCGTGCGAGGTGTGCCACGGGGCCCGGTACAACCGGGAGACCCTTGAAGTTCATTACAAGGGCAAAACCATCGCGGATGTGCTCAATATGCCGATCGAGGAAGGCGCAGAGTTCTTTGCCGCTTTCACACCGATCGCCAGGCACCTTAACACCTTGGTGGACGTCGGTCTTGGCTATGTCCGGCTGGGCCAGCCGGCCACCACGCTCTCTGGTGGTGAGGCACAAAGGGTGAAGCTCGCAGCCGAACTTCAGAAGCGCTCCAACGGGCGCAGCATCTACGTCCTGGACGAGCCCACCACCGGACTGCACTTTGAGGACATCAGGAAGTTGCTCATGGTTCTCCAGGGCCTGGTGGACAAGGGCAATACCGTCATCACCATTGAGCACAACCTGGACGTCATCAAGTCAGCGGACTGGATCGTGGACCTGGGTCCCAACGGCGGTTCGGGTGGCGGAAAGATCGTAGCCACAGGAACTCCGGAACAGGTGGCTAAATCCACTGACAGCCATACGGCGACGTTCCTGGCTGAGATTCTGGGTTAGCTGCCGCAAGGCAGCCAAAAGACCGTCGAGGGAATATCTCCGAGACCCTGGAAGTATTCCAGTAGCGGCATGCGAGTTTCAGGCATGCCGCTACTCGTGAGAAACTAACCCGGTGACTCAAACAACGGTGCCCGTAATATTCGATCTGGACGGCACCCTTGTCGATCCAGCAGGCGGTATCACGGGAGGCATTTCCGCGGCTCTCCGGGAAATGGATCTCCCGGTCCCGGAACAATCCGTCCTGAATTCCATGGTGGGTCCCAAGCTCAGTGATTCGCTGCTGCATTTGGCGAACGTCCCCAGCGAATTGGTGGATGAAACCATTGAGCGGTATCGGTGCCATTACAAGGAAACGGGTATCGGCCAAAGCACGTTGTATCCGGGAATCTACGAGCTCCTGGAATTCTTTGCTGAATCCGGCCGGCCTGTGGCAGTTGCTACCCAGAAGCCCCAGTCCATAGCGTGCCTGGTCCTGGAGCACCATGGGATCGCCGATTTCTTTGTCTCCATCCGTGGAGCGGCTGATGACGAATCCCTGGGGGCCAATACTGCGTCGGGGAAAGTAGAGATCGTGGGTGCTGCACTCGCAGACCTCCATTCCCAACCGGCCGTGATGGTGGGGGACCGGCACCAGGACGTCGCGGGCGCCATGGCGAACGGGCTGGACTGCATCGGCGTCACCTGGGGGTTCGCGCCGGATGGTGAACTCGAAGAAGCCGGAGCAGTCGCCGTTGTGTCAACCACAGGTGAGCTGCGCACCAAAATTGAAGAACTTGACGCTGTCCGCACGGCAGCCCTGAGCGAGGTACAAAACGATGGCAGTCTTTGATGCGATCCGATGGACTACCCGAGGCCTGATCTCCTCCACATGCCGTCCCACCGTCATTGGCCTGGAGAACGTCCCCAAGGACGGGCCTTTCATTGTTGCCCCCAACCACCTGTCCTTTTTGGACAGCGTGATTGTTCAGGCATTGATGCCCCGCCCGGTGGCTTTCTTCGCCAAGGCCGAGTACTTCACCACCAAGGGCGTCAAGGGCGCCGTGATGAAGTCCTTCTTTGAGGCAGTGGGCTCCATTCCTGTGGAGCGTGGGGAGCAGGCAGCCAGTGTGCAGGCGCTCAAGACCCTGCTGGACATCCTCGAAGCGGGCAAGGGCATCGGTATCTACCCTGAGGGCACCCGCTCACGGGACGGGATCCTCTACCGTGGACGCACCGGCGTGGGGTGGCTTGCCCTGACCACTGGTGCGCCCGTGATCCCCGTGGGACTGATCGGCACCGAGAAGCTGCAGCCAGCGGACAAGAATGCCGTACGCCCCCAGCACTTCACCATGAAGGTCGGCGAGCCGCTTTACTTTGATAAGACCGGGCCGGATCATTCATTGCCCGCGCGCCGTGAGGTCACAGACAAGATCATGGACGCCATTGCAGTGCTCAGTGGTCAGGAACGGTCCAGCAGCTACAACCAGAGCAAGTCGGTGGACTAGGCGTTCAGCGTCGTCTGCAGTGGTGTGGCGTTGGGTGTCTGTCCGGTTCACTAGACTGGGAACGTGGCAGATCCAGCAAGTTACCGGCCCCAAACGGGTGAAATTCCCACCACCCCGGGCGTCTATCGTTTCCGCGACCCCCATGGCCGGGTCATCTATGTGGGCAAGGCAAAAAACCTTCGCTCCAGGCTGAACTCATATTTCGCCAACCCGGCTGGGCTGCTTCCCAAAACGCACGCAATGGTCCACGCAGCCAGCAGTGTCGAGTGGACCATGGTGGGCAGCGAGCTGGAATCGCTGCAGTTGGAATACACGTGGATCAAGGAATTCAAACCGCGATTCAATGTTGTGTTTCGCGACGACAAGACCTACCCCTACCTCGCTGTCACCATGGCGGAGAAATTTCCCCGCGTTCAGGTCATGCGCGGCGAACGCAGGAAGGGCACGCGGTACTTCGGCCCGTACACAGCTGGCGCCATCCGCGAGACGATGGATACCCTGCTGCGGGTTTTCCCGGTACGGAGTTGCAGTGCGGGCGTTTTCAAGCGCGCGGAATCCAGCGGACGGCCCTGCCTCCTGGGATACATCGACAAATGCTCGGCCCCTTGCGTTGGCCGTGTCACTCCGGATGAACACCGGGACCTTGCGGAGGATTTCTGTTCCTTCATGGGTGGCGAAGCCAAACGGTTCATCAGCCGGCTTGAAAAGGACATGGCGGCAGCGGTAGCCGATCTCGATTATGAACGCGCAGCCGGCCTCAGGGACGACATCATTGCTTTGCGGAAGGTCTTTGAACGCAACGCCGTGGTCCTCGCCGAGGACACCGATGCAGACGTCTTCGCCCTGCATGACGACGAATTGGAAGCCTCCGTGCAGGTCTTCCATGTACGCGGTGGCCGCGTCCGGGGCCAGCGTGGCTGGGTTGTGGAAAAGGTGGAGGACGCCACCACGCCGGAACTCATCGAACACTTGCTGCAACAGGTCTACGGTGAAGACAGCGAAGTCCAGGGCCGGATCCCACGGGAAGTCCTGGTACCGGAAAACCCGAGCAACCACGCCGAACTCAGCGAGTGGTTAGGGGGACTCCGCGGCGCCAAGGTGGATATCCGCGTACCGCAGCGCGGTGACAAGGCAGCGCTCATGTCCACTGTCCGCGAAAACGCCGAGCAAGCCCTCAAACTGCACAAGACGCGCCGCGCCGGAGACATCACCGTCCGTTCCGTGGCACTCCAGGAGCTACAGGAAGCTTTGGAAATTCCGGTGCCGCTGCTTCGCATCGAATGCTTTGATATTTCCCACGTCCAAGGCACCAACGTGGTGGCATCCATGGTGGTGGTGGAAGACGGACTCCCGAAGAAGTCCGATTACCGCAAGTTCTCCATTACGGGCCCGGCTGCGGCCGATGACACCGCGGCCATGCACGACGTCCTGACGCGTAGGTTCCGGCACTACCTCACAGACAAGGCCGCCCAGGTCCCCGTCGTCTCGGGCGAGATCGTCAATCCGACGCGAGCCGGGGCCCGGAGCGCGGGTGACGCGCCGACGTCGGACCCTTCCATGCCGGCACCCAAGGCGAAGTTCGCCTATCCGCCAAACCTGGTGGTGGTGGACGGTGGCCAACCGCAGGTCAATGCTGCTGCCCGCGCCCTGGCGGCGCTGGGAATCGACGACGTTTATGTCGTGGGCCTCGCCAAACGGCTGGAGGAGGTCTGGCTTCCCGACAGCGATTTCCCCGTCATTTTGCCCAGGACATCGCAAGGCCTGTATCTCCTGCAGCGGATTCGCGACGAAGCCCACCGCTTCGCCATCACGTTCCACCGGCAGAAGCGCGGAAAGGCCATGACGGTCTCGGCCTTGGACGGTGTACCGGGTTTGGGGGAAGCCAAGCGCAAGGCCCTGGTGGCGCACTTTGGTTCGCTGAAGAAGATCAAGGCAGCGTCTGTGGAAGAACTCACGTCCGCCAAGGGAATCGGGCCAGCGTTGGCCGCTGCCGTGGTCCAGCACCTCGGTACCACGGATGACGCTGGAGAAACGGTTCCCGCTGTCAATATGACCACCGGCGAAATCCTTGAATCTTAGCTAGGGTAAGAACTTGCTGTAATGACCATTCCGAACGAAACGGGGACACTTGATGGAAGAGGCAACGGCAGGGTCCGGCACGGAGCAGGACGGCCTCACGCCCGTCAAGCCACCGGAGGCGGAACTGCTGGTCGTGACCGGCATGTCGGGGGCAGGGCGCAGCACGGCCTCTGATGCACTGGAGGACCACGGCTGGTACGTCGTGGATAACCTCCCGCCGCAAATGCTGGGCACCCTGGCTGAAATCGTGTCGCATGCTCCGAAATCAATCCCCAAACTTGCCGTGGTGGTGGACGTCCGCAGCAAGGACCTCTTCACCGATATCCAGACGGCCCTGGGAGCCCTCAGCGCCAGCGGAATCACCTTCCGGGTGCTTTTCCTGGACGCCAACGACGACGTCCTGGTTCGCCGGTTCGAGCAGGGTCGCCGCCCACACCCGTTGCAGGGTGGGGGCAGGATCCTTGATGGCATTGGGATCGAGCGTGAGGTCCTGCGGGAGCTGCGCGAACACGCCGACGTCGTCCTGGACACCTCGGACTTCAACGTCCACGGCCTTGCCACGGCCATCACTGAACTGTTCAGCGACACAGGTCCTGTAACGCTCCGCCTCAACGTGATGAGCTTTGGGTTCAAATACGGACTACCGGTGGATGCCAACTTCGTGGCCGACGCCCGCTTCATTCCCAACCCGCACTGGGTCCCCAAACTACGGCCGCATACGGGGCTGGACGAAGACGTCAGTGACTACGTGCTCGGCGCCAACGGCGTGCACGAATTCGTGGACCGGTATGTCCGGGCTCTGGAGCCCGTACTGGACGGCTACCGCCAGGAAAACAAGCACTACGCAACACTGGCTGTTGGCTGCACTGGCGGAAAACACCGATCGGTGGCTGTCGCCGTCGAACTCTCCAAGCGCCTGGCGCAGTACCCGCGTGTCACCGTGACCACCACCCACCGAGACCTGGGACGCGAGTAGTGGGCGTCCTCACGGGACCGTTGCCGCTGATCCCGCCCAAGGGCGTCCCTGGCAGTCAGCAAGAGAAGAGCCCCTCGGTGGTTGCCCTGGGCGGCGGGCACGGGCTGGCAGCTTCGCTTTCTGCCCTGCGGCTGCTCACTTCGGAGCTGACGGCAATCGTCACAGTAGCGGACGACGGCGGTTCTTCCGGGCGTCTCAGGGACGAGTACGGCGTCCTCCCGCCAGGAGACCTGCGGATGGCGTTGAGTGCCCTGTGTGACGACACCGACTGGGGCCGGACCTGGCGTGATGTGATGCAGCACCGCTTCGACGCCGGGACGGCCAAAGGTGGATCCCTGGACCACCACGCCATGGGCAACTTGCTGATCGTTACGCTGTGGGAGCTCCTGGGCGACACCGTCGCCGGCCTGAAATGGGCCGGCGCGTTGTTGGGCGCACGGGGTCAGGTGCTGCCCATGTCCAGCGTTCCTCTCACCATCGAAGGTCAGGCGCACGTCGAGTTGCCTGGCGGCGGCCAGCAGTTGCAGACCGTCCGGGGGCAGGCAAAGTGCGCAGTGGCGGGGAAGCTGGAGGATGTCCGGCTCCTGCCCGAAGACGCCCCTGCCTGCACTGAAGCGTTGACAGCCATCGAATTGGCCGATTGGGTCATCCTGGGGCCCGGATCCTGGTACACGTCCGTGCTGCCACATTTACTTCTTCCCGAGCTGCGGCAAGCCCTGGGTGACACCGCTGCCAAGCGGTGCCTCACCATGAACCTTGATGTGGAAACCAAGGAAACCTCAGGCATGTCGGCGGCCGACCATCTGGATGTCCTGCGCCGCTACGCGCCTGAGTTCAGTGTGGACGTGGTCCTTGCCGATCCCGCTGCGATCCAGGATCTCAGGGCTTTCGAGAAGGCTGCGGGGATGATCGGTGCTGAAGTGGTGTTGGGTAGAGTAGGGGCGTCGAGGCGCCGCCCCGTCCATGATCCCCTGCTGCTGGCAGCGGCGTACCACGATATTTTCGGGAACAGTTAGGAACACGCGATGGCACTTACTGCGTCGGTCAAGGACGAACTGTCCCGGCTGGACATCAAGAAATCCTCAGTCCGCAAGGCTGAGGTTTCAGCAATGCTGCGCTTTGCGGGCGGCTTGCACATTATTTCAGGACGAATCGTCATTGAAGCCGAAGTCGATCTTGCCTCCACGGCACGTCGTCTTCGAGCAGCAATCGCAGAAGTCTACGGACACCAGAGCGAGATCATTGTGGTTTCCGGCGGCGGCTTGCGTCGGGGGAGCCGCTACGTAGTCCGGGTGGTGCGGGATGGCGAGGCCCTGGCCCGCCAGACGGGATTGCTGGACGGACGCGGGCGCCCTGTCCGGGGCTTGCCTTCGGTGGTGGTCAATGGTTCGGCAGCAGACGCAGAGGCAGTCTGGCGCGGGGCGTTCCTCGCCCACGGTTCCCTGACCGAGCCTGGACGTTCGTCCTCGCTCGAAGTCACCTGCCCCGGCCCTGAATCGGCCTTGGCGCTGGTGGGAGCTGCCCGTCGCCTCGGCATCCAGGCAAAGGCGCGCGAGGTCCGTGGTGTGGACCGCGTGGTCATCCGGGACGGTGACACCATCGCCGCCCTGTTGACGCGCATGGGCGCCCATGACGCTCTGATGGTCTGGGAGGAACGTCGCATGCGAAAGGAAGTCCGGGCCACCGCCAACAGGCTCGCAAACTTCGATGACGCCAATCTGCGCCGCTCAGCCCAAGCCGCGGTGGCAGCGGGGGCAAGGGTTGACCGGGCTTTGGAGATCCTGGGCGACGACGTACCGGACCACCTCAAATACGCAGGTGCGTTGCGCGTAGCCCACAAGCAGGCAAGCCTGGACGAGTTGGGCCGGCTTGCCGATCCACCCATGACCAAGGACGCCATCGCGGGCCGTATTCGCCGCCTGCTGGCAATGGCGGACAAACGGGCCTTGGATTTGGGCATCCCGGGCACCGAGGCAAATGTGACTCCGGAAATGATGGACGAGTAGTCCGCACCCATAGAATCGAAAAAGTGCGGAGGAAATACTCTGAGGCCACCGCGGGTTATTCCCGGTGGCGGCAAGAGCAGGTTTCTTCGCCAAGGATTTCCGGCTGGCCCGCTGGTCGGATGAAATAACGAGAGTTACCAAACCGGACTTCAGTCCATTACATTGGAGGATTTCGTGACAGAGTACGTTCTGCCCGAGCTCGGCTACGACTATGCAGCACTCGAGCCGCACATTTCGGCAAAGATCATGGAGCTGCACCACAGCAAGCACCATGCGGCCTACGTTGCCGGCGCCAACAACGCGCTCAAGCAGCTGGCCGAAGCTCGCGACCAGGGTGATTTCGCCAACATCAACCGCCTCTCCAAGGACCTTGCGTTCCACACCGGTGGTCACATCAACCACTCCGTCTTCTGGAACAACATTTCCCCGGATGGTGGCGACAAGCCCGAAGGCGAGCTCGCAGCTGCGATCGATGACGCTTTCGGTTCGTTCGATGCCTTCCGCGCCCAGTTCAGCGCAGCAGCGCTGGGCCTCCAGGGTTCCGGCTGGGCCTTCCTTGCCTACGAGCCCATCGGCGGCAATCTCCTCATCGAACAGCTCTACGATCAGCAGGGCAACGTTGCAGTCGGCACCACCCCTCTGCTGATGTTGGACATGTGGGAGCACGCCTTCTACCTGGACTACGTCAACGTCAAGGCTGACTACGTCAAGGCATTCTGGAACATCGCCAACTGGGCCGATGTCGCCAAGCGCTTTGAAGCCGCTCGCGCCAACGCCACGGGCCTCATCGTCCTCTAGGTGGTGAGCACCGGTTCACGCCGATGTAACAAAAGTCACTTTTTGCGTGAATTGGGGCCAAATGCTGGAAAGCCTGCCTCCGCAGTTGCGGGGGCAGGCTTAGTTAAACGTAAGATGGATCACGGAAGGCGGTTAGCCTTCAGCAACGTGGCTGGTCGCCCTCCGATCTGATAATCACCTCTGCCCAAAGACGTGCGGGGTCTGTTAGTTGGAAATATCTAAATCCGACTCACTAGGCGTGCTTGCAAGAGCACCAAGGAGATTGACACATAGTGACCACCCGTATTGGTATCAACGGCTTCGGCCGCATCGGCCGTAACTACTTCCGCGCAGCACTGGCCCAGGGCGCTGACCTGGAGATCGTCGCAGTCAACGACCTCACCAGCCCTGAGACCCTCGCCCACCTCCTGAAGTACGACTCCGTCGGTGGACGTCTCGCCCAGACTGTGGAAGTTGTCGATGGAAACCTGGTAGTCGACGGCAAGTCCATCAAGGTTCTCGCCGAGCGCGATCCCGCCAACCTTCCCTGGGGCGAACTGGGCGTGGACATCGTCATCGAATCCACCGGTTTCTTCACCAAGGCAGCAGCTGCCCAGAAGCACATTGACGCCGGCGCAAAGAAGGTCCTCATCTCGGCCCCTGCAAGTGACGAGGACATCACCATCGTCATGGGCGTCAACCACGAGCTCTACGACCCCGCAGCACACAACATCATCTCCAACGCTTCCTGCACCACCAACTGCCTCGGCCCGCTGGCCAAGGTGGTCAACGACGCCTTCGGCATCGAGCGTGGCCTCATGACGACGGTGCACGCCTACACTGCCGACCAGAACCTGCAGGACGGCCCGCATGGCGATCTCCGCCGCGCCCGCGCTGCAGCCATCAACATGGTCCCCACGTCCACCGGTGCCGCCAAGGCCATCGGCCTGGTCCTGCCGGAGCTCAAGGGCAAGCTGGACGGCTACGCCATCCGCGTCCCCGTCCCCACCGGCTCAGCTACCGACCTCACGGTCACGGTTTCCCGCGAAGTAACGGTTGAGGAAGTCAACGCGGCCGTCAAGGCTGCCGCTGAGTCCGAGCAATTCGCAGGCATCCTCAGCTACACCGATGCCCCCATCGTTTCCTCGGACATTGTAGGAGACCCTGCGTCCTCCATCTTTGACTCCGGCCTGACCAAGGTCATCGGCAACCAGGTCAAGGTTGTTTCCTGGTATGACAACGAGTGGGGTTACTCCAACCGCCTCGTAGACCTCACGGAGCTCGTCGCATCCAAGCTGGGCTAGGGTAGACACATGACATCTCACACCCTCAACGAACTCATCGCTGAAGGTGTCCGCGGGCGGTACATTCTGGTCAGAAGTGACCTGAATGTGCCGCTCGACGGCTCTACAGTGACCGATGACGGCCGCATTAAGGCCTCACTCCCGGTCCTCAAGAAGCTCTCGGACGCCGGTGCCCGTGTGCTCGTTACCGCACACCTCGGACGCCCCAAGGGCGCTCCTGAAGACAAGTACTCCCTGAAGCCTGCTGCTGCGCGCCTTGCTGAATTGGCTGACTTCCCAGTGGAACTCGCCGCAGATACTGTCGGCGACTCCGCCAAGGAGCTCGCGGCCGGCCTGCAGGACGGTCAAGTACTCGTCCTGGAGAACGTGCGCTTCGATGCCCGCGAAACAAGCACGGACGACGCGCAGCGTGGTGCCTTCGCTGACGAATTGGTAGCCCTTACGGGAAGCAACGGCGCGTTCGTGGATGATGCTTTCGGCGCGGTCCACCGTAAACACGCCAGTGTTTACGACGTCGCCACCCGGCTCCCGTCGTACCTGGGCGACCTTGTCCACACCGAGGTAGAAGTTCTCAGGAAGCTCACCACCGACACGCAGCGTCCGTATGTTGTGGTCCTTGGCGGTTCCAAGGTCTCCGACAAGCTGGCCGTGATTGACAACCTGCTGGGCAAAGCAGACACCATCCTGGTGGGTGGTGGCATGCTGTTCACTTTCCTGGCGGCAGCGGGCCACAAGGTAGCCGGCAGCCTCCTTGAGGAGGACCAGATCCCGGTTGTCCAGGATTATCTCAAACGGGCCGCTGACGCCGGTACGTCCTTCGTCATCCCCACGGATGTTGTGGTGGCCAGCCGCTTCGCAGCGGATGCCGAACACGAAGTCGTCAAGGCTGACGCCATTGAAGAGAGTGCTTTCGGCGCTTCCGGCATTGGCCTTGATATCGGCCCGGAGTCCGCCTCGGCCTTCGCAGCACAGATCGAAGGGGCCAAGACCGTTTTCTGGAACGGACCCATGGGCGTCTTTGAATTCGAGGCCTTCGCAAGTGGCACACGTGCCATCGCCCAGGCCCTGACGGACACCGTGGCCTTCACGGTGGTGGGCGGTGGCGACTCTGCCGCTGCCGTCCGGACTCTCGGCTTCGAGGATTCACAATTCGGCCACATCTCCACCGGTGGCGGCGCCAGCTTGGAATACCTTGAAGGCAAGGAACTTCCCGGCCTGAGCGTCCTGGACCGCTAAGCACCAAACCGGCCGGCAGGACGCAACGGCGTCCTGCCGGCCGTTCCATATCTCAACGCATTCTTTGGAGTTCATGTGACTACCTCTGCCAACGGCAACTTTGTCCGCAAGCCCTTCATCGCCGGCAACTGGAAGATGAACATGGATCACGTCCAGGGCATCACCTTGCTGCAGAAGCTCGCGTGGACCTTGTCCGACGCCAAGCACGATTACAAGCGGGTTGAGGTGGCCGTGTTCCCGCCGTTCACGGATCTCCGCGGCGTGCAGACGTTGGTGCAGGGCGATGACCTGGACGTTGTTTATGGCGGCCAGGACCTTTCCCAATTCGACTCCGGCGCCTACACCGGCGACATCTCAGGCCAGTTCCTCAACAAGCTGGGCTGCGCATACGTCCTGGTGGGGCACAGTGAGCGCCGCACCATCCACAACGAGTCGGACGAGGTCTTGAACGCCAAGGTCAAGGCAGGCTTCCGTCATGGAGTAACTCCTGTGCTGTGCGTTGGCGAGGGCTTGGAAATCCGACAGGCCGGCACCCATGTGGACCACACGTTGGCGCAGTTGCGCGCAGGCGTCGAAGGACTCACCGCCGAGCAGGCCGCCGAACTCGTGGTCGCTTACGAACCCGTGTGGGCCATCGGTACCGGAGAGGTGGCAGGCCCGGAGGATGCACAGGAGATGTGCGCCGCCATCCGCGCCGAACTTGCGGATCTCTTTGATGAGGACGTCGCGTCGAAGACACGCCTCCTCTACGGCGGCTCGGTCAAGGCCAACAATGCTGCGGCCATCATGTCTGAAACGGATGTTGATGGATTGCTTGTGGGTGGCGCCAGCTTGGACCCCGCTGAGTTTGCTAACATTGTCAGGTTCGAGAGCCACCTCGTCACGGACTAGTCCGGCTCCCGTTTTCCGCTTCTTCGAAAGGCCGTCGTGGACGTTCTTCAAGTCATTCTGCAGATCCTGCTGGGTATTACCAGCCTTCTGCTGACGCTGCTCATCCTCCTTCACAAGGGACGTGGAGGCGGCTTGTCCGACATGTTCGGTGGCGGAATGAGCTCCGGATTGAGTTCGTCCGGTGTGGCCGAGCGCAACCTCAACCGCTTTACCATCATTCTTGGAATTACGTGGGGTGCTGTGATCATCGGCTTGGGCCTGATCATGCGCTTTACGTCGGGTGGCGACTCCTAGTCGCCCTAAAAAAGGGGAGGCTCCTTAACGGGAGTCTCCCCTTTTTTCTGGCCGACGGCTCCCCACACTAGTGCCGTCGCCGAGCCCCTCGCATTAGACTTGCACTGTTGGCTGAAAGGCCTACGGGCCGTGACGGCCGACCACCGAGTCGCTAGGGGTTCGAAAAATGGTTCATGGCACGCCTGGTTATCGAGGCACCCGTGTGGGTGTGGCCCAAGGTTCGGCTCCTCGACATCAAAGCGATCACGGCGAGGGCGAACAACTGCCGCGGATTCGAGTTCCCTACTGGTGCGCCAAGGGACACGAAACGCGGCTTGTTTTTCTTAAGTTGCCCGATGAACAGATTCCCAAAACCTGGGATTGCCCCAAGTGTGGACAGCCCGCCTCACGCGAGCCTGGCATTGCCTCTTCAGCCAGGCCCGACGACGAAATCTTCAAATCACACCTGGATTACGTTAAAGAGCGACGCTCCAGCCAAGACGCAGAAGTTGTCCTGGCTGGAGCGTTGGAGCGGTTACGCGCCCGCGGGGTCCTTCCGGACCAACTGCTGGGGGACGCGTGAAGCTGCGTTCTCGTCGATAAGCCACAGGGTCCGCGCACGCCCGATCGGACCCGCTGCCGGGACCTGGACCGGGTTGGCGCCCGCCAACGCCAGGCCGACGGCCCCCGCCTTGTCTTCGCCGGCCACCACCATCCAGATTTCCTGGGCGGTGTTGATAGCCGGCAGCGTCAGTGAAATACGCGACGACGGCGGCTTGGGAGAGTTTTCCACGCCCACCACAGTGCGCTCTTTCTCGCGAATGCCTGCCTGCTCGGGGAACAGTGAGGCAACGTGGGCGTCCGGGCCTACGCCGAGGAGAAGGATGTCGAATCGGGGGAGGATCCCCGCGTGATCAGCACGGTCATCAGAGGTGTCCGCAGCGTGCTCGGCTTGGGCCGCCGCCTTGAGTTCTTCAGCGTAGGCTTCAGCAGCTTCCTCGGCAGTGGCGAACTCGTCTGTTGAGCCGGGCTGGTGAACCCGGGCCGGGTCAACAGCCAAGTGGGACAACAAGGCCTGGTGGGCTTGGCGGGTGTTTCTGTCTTCGCTGTCGGAGGCAACAAAACGTTCGTCTCCCCACCAGAAGTTGACCTTTGACCAGTCGACCGCGGGAGCTGCGGCAGAATCAGCAACCGCCTTCAATGTACCAATGCCGACGGTTCCGCCGGTAAGCACCACCGTCGCCTCACCGTGCTTGTCCTGGACATCCACGAGCTTGGTGATGAGACGGGCCGCAATAGCGGCCATCAACACCTTGGAATCGGGGTGAATGCTTACTCTTGGCTCAGCGTGCACTGGTCTGGACTCTCCTCTGGCTGGTAAGTGGCAGTCCCATCGTAATCACTTCTCCGAAGACTTCGTCCGGATCGAGGCGCCGCAGTTCCTCCGCGAGGCAATCCTTGAGGCTTCGACGGGGAAGCGTGATACGCTGCGCCGGCTGACCGGGCTGAGTCAGTTCTGCCACCGACAAGCCGGGGCGGAACAGCTGCACATCGCCGCTGGCGCGGGTCAAGCGGACCCGGCGGATGCCGGTACCGGCAGGGTCAGCCACGATCGTGACCGGGGCCTGCAGGGCCAGGCTCAGCCAGGCCGCCAGCAACAGTGTGCTGGGGGAGTCCGAGGCACCTTCAACGGCAACGGCCGACACTGGATCGCCGTCCACTTGGTCGAAGACAGCCGCGAGCTGCATGCGCCAGTTGGTCAGGCGGGTCCAGGCGAGGTCGGTATCTCCGGCCTTGTACGTTGCACGGATGTTTTCCAAGGCGCGCCGCGGATCCGGCTCGTTGGCGGAGTCTGTGATGCGACGGTGCGCGATGCGGCCGATGGAGGTTTCGCAAGCACTCTCCGGGGCGCCGTGCGGCCACCAAGCCACGATCGGCGCGTCCGGCAGCAACAGGGCCGCCACCAGGGATTCGCTTTCGTGGGCCATGTGTCCGTGCCCGCGCAAGACGATAACCTCGGAGGCTCCGGCGTCGCCACCCACACGGATCTGCGCGTCGAGGCGGTCCGGACCTTCAACACCTGCGTCGGCAAGGACGATGATCCGGCAGGGGTGTTCCCTGCTGGCCTCGTTGGCTGCCTCGATGGCTTCTTCTTCCTGCCCGGACTTGGTGACAACCACCAAGGTCAGGACACGGCCCAGGGCGATCACACCTCCTTGTTCGCGCAGCGACATGATCTTCTTGGAGATCTTGGAGGTGGTTGTGTCGGGAAGATCTACGATCATGGCCTTCTCCAGGTTCGTCCGTCGCGGGCCAGCAGGGCATCAGCCGAGGCCGGTCCCCAACTGCCGGGTGCGTAAGGTTGCGGTTGTTCATCCAGCCCGGCCCAGTATTCCTCAAAGGGATCAAGGATCTTCCAGGACAGCTCCACTTCCTGGTGACGCGGGAAGAGCGGCGGTTCGCCCAGGAGCACATCGAGGATGAGGCGTTCGTAGGCCTCGGGGCTGGACTCGGTGAAGGAGTGGCCGTAGCCGAAGTCCATGGTGACGTCGCGGACTTCCATCTGCGTGCCCGGAACCTTTGACCCGAACCGGATCGTGGCGCCTTCATCGGGCTGGACACGGATCACCACGGCATTCTGACCGAAGTCGTCCTCACCATGATCGCGGAACAACAGGTTTGGTGCGCGCTTGAACACCACGGCGATTTCCGTGACACGGCGCCCAAGGCGCTTGCCGGCGCGCAGGTAGAACGGCACTCCGTGCCAACGGCGGGTATTAATGTCCACCCGGATCGCCGCATAAGTCTCTGTCTTGGAATCGGCTGGGATGCCGTCCTCGTCCAGGTAGCCGAGGACTTCTTCGCCGCCCTGCCAGCCACCGGTGAACTGACCCCGCGCTGAGTGAGTGGAAAGGTCGTCAGGGAGCTTGACGGCAGCGAGGACCTTTTCCTTCTCTGCCCGCAGGTCATCGGCGTTGAAGGAGATGGGCTCTTCCATCGCGGTGAGGGCAAGCAACTGCAACAGGTGGTTCTGGATGACGTCGCGGGCAGCACCCACGCCGTCGTAGTACCCTGCACGACCCCCGGTGCCGATGTCCTCCGCCATGGTGATCTGGACGTGGTCCACGTAATTAGCGTTCCAGAGCGGTTCGAACAGCTGGTTCGCGAAGCGCAGCGCCAGGATGTTCTGCACTGTCTCCTTACCCAGATAATGGTCGATCCTGAACACGGCATCGGCCGGGAACACGGATTCCACGATGTCGTTGAGCTGTCGGGCGGACTCGAGGTCGTGCCCGAACGGCTTTTCGATCACCACACGACGCCACTGGCCCGGCTTGGCCTGCGCCAGGCCGTGCTTGGACAGTTGGCGGCAGACCTGCTCGAACGCCTTGGGCGGGATGGACAGGTAGAAGCCATGGTTGCCGCGGGTGCCGCGGGTCTCATCGAGCTCGTCGAGGACATCGCCGAGACGCTCGAAAGCGTCGTCGTCGTCGAACTCGCCTTGGACAAAGCGGATACCGGAAGCAAGCTGCTCCCACACGGCTTCATCGAACTTTGTCCGGGCATGGGCCTTGACGTTCTCTTTGACCTCGGCCGCGAAGTCGGCGTTGTCCCAATCGCGGCGTCCGAAGCCCACCAACGCGAAGCTGGGCGGGAGCAAGCCGCGGTTGGCGAGGTCGTAGACAGCAGGCATGAGTTTCTTACGGGCGAGGTCGCCGGTGACTCCGAAGAACACCAACGACGATGGCCCGGCGATGCGGTTCAGGCGCCGGTCCCGCGGATCCCGCAAAGGGTTCCGCAGACCGGTATTCTTCCTGCCGTTTTCAGTTTCTGGCATGTTTGGTTCTGTGCCTTAGCTTTCGAGTGCGCTGGCCTGGCCGGCCAGCGCAGCGACGACTTCCTGGAGTTGTGCCACGCCTGCTGCACGTTCGGTGAGGTGCAGGCGCAGGACTGGGCGGCCATGGCCCTCAAGGACCTGAGCGTCGCCCGAAGCCTGGGCGGCAATGAGCTGACCGAAAGTAAACGGTCGCTCCGGGATCTCCAGATCGGTGGACGATGCCGCAGTGATCTGAAGGAAGACGCCGATTGCCGGTCCGCCCTTGTGGAACTGGCCGGTGGAGTGAAGGAACCGCGGGCCCCAACCGAACGTCACCGGACGGCCGCTGACAGCTGCGAGTTCGTCACGGATGCCTTCCAGCGGTGCGTGCGAAATCCGGTCAAGGTAGGCCTGGACGCTCAAGTAGCCATCCGCGCCCAGCTGGCCCAGGAGGGCCTGCACAGCTTCCGAGGCAGTCGTCGCGGAGCCAAGCCAATCGCCGCCGCGTACTTCCACTGCGCCATCGGTGAAGGCCGCCGGGGTGGGTTCGGGGCGTGCGTCCAGCAGGCCGCGTGCAGCCACCTTCGCAGCCTCGACGTCGGGCTGGTCAAACGGGTTGATCCCCAACAGGCGACCTGCAACTGCCGTGGCAAATTCCCAAACGAACATCTGGGAAGGCAGCCCACCGGCGATTGCCACCTCGTTGTCCCGAAGTTCGACGTCGGCGTCCGCGCTTACCAGCCGAACCACCAGAACGTCGTCGGCCCCGTTAAGGGCTTCGGGGGAATCCGGGCCCGCGACCACCGGCAGTACACCAGTGCCGAGTTTGCCGGTGGATTCAGCGATCAGCTGCTCGGCCCAGTCGGCGAAACCGACAATGCCGGATCCGTCTTCCGCGATGACAATCTTGTTGCGCAACGGACTGGTACCACCCAGGGCAATGCCCAGGGCCAGCCCGATGTTGTCAGCTGAGTCCTCGTTGAGGACCTCCGCCGCCTCTTCTGCCTCATCCAGGAAGGCCTGGATGTCCACGCCTGCCAGACCACAAGGGACCAGACCGAATGCAGTGAGTGCTGAGAATCGTCCACCGACGTTGGGATCGGCGTTGAACACGGCACGGTAGCCAGCCTCGCGGGAAGCCTTGTCCAGGGGCGAGCCAGGATCCGTAACAATGATGATGCGGCTCTTGGCATCGATACCGGCGTCGTTGAACGCCTTCTCGAAGACTCGTCGCTGGGAATCAGTCTCAACGGTGGAGCCCGACTTGGAAGAGACGACAATGGCCGTCTCTTCCAACCGGTCATTCAGGGCAGCGCTGACCTGTTCAGGGTCAGTGCTGTCCAGCACAGTCAGCTCGACGCCGGCGGTGCCGGCAATAACCTCAGGAGCCAAGGAAGACCCACCCATGCCACAAAGAACAATGCGGGTAACCCCCTCGGCGCGGAGGGCGTCACGAAGCTCCAGGATGTCCCCGACCAGAGCCTGGGACACGGTGGCGGCCTCTACCCAGCCAAGGCGGATCGCGGACTCAGACTCTGCATCAGGGCCCCACAAGGTGTGGTCCTTGGCGAAAATCCGGGTTGCGATCTTTTCTTCGACCAAACCGTCAATATGCTGGGCGATTGCCTGCTGGGCGGCGCCGCTGGCGTCGTAGCTGATTGTGCTCATAGTTACTTAGGAAGCCTTCCGTGCGGTGACGAGTGCGCCTTCAACGTCGGCGAGGAGTTCCTTCCAAGAGCCCACAAACTTCTCAAGACCTTCGGTCTCGAGAAGGGTCACGACGTCGTTGTAGGAGACGCCGAGTGCTTCGAGGGCGTTGAGGGTCTCGTTCGCTTCGTCGTACGTGCCGGTGATGGTGTCACCGGTGACCACGCCGTGGTCGAAGGTGGCGTCGAGCGTCTTTTCCGGCATCGTGTTCACTACGCCGGCTGCAACGAGCTCGGTCACGTAGAGGGTGTCCGGGTACGCCGGGTCCTTCACACCGGTTGAGGCCCACAGGGGGCGCTGGGGGAGCGCGCCGGCTTCGGCGAGCACTGCCCAGCGTTCGGTGGAGAAGAGCTCTTCGTAGACCTGGTAAGCCAGACGTGCGTTCGCAACGCCTGCCTTGCCCTTGAGTGCCTTGGCTTCATCGGTGCCGATGGCGTCAAGGCGCTTGTCGATCTCCGAGTCAACGCGGGAGACGAAGAATGACGCCACCGAGTGGATCTTGGAGAGGTCGTGGCCGTTTTCCTTGGCCTGCTCAAGGCCGGACTGGAAAGCGTTGATGACCGCGCGGTAGCGCTCCAGGGAGAAGATCAGCGTCACGTTGACGCTGATGCCCTCGGCCAGGGTAGCCGTGATGGCTTCGAGGCCTTCCAAGGTTGCCGGGATCTTGATGTGGACGTTGTCCTTGTTGACCTTGGCGTAAAGGTGCTTGGCCTCGGCGATGGTACCGGCGGTGTCCCAAGCAAGGCGGGGGTCCACCTCGATGGAGACACGGCCATCCACTCCATGGGTGGCAGCGGCGATCGGCGCGAAGAGATCGCAGGCGTCGGCCACGTCCGTGGTGGTGATTTCGAAGATGGTCTCTTCGACGCTGGCACCGGCCGCGGCCTGCGCTGCGATGGTGGCGTCATAATCCGTGCCGGCGGTGATGGCGGCGTGGAAGATGGACGGGTTGGTGGTTACACCAACGACGTTCTTTTCGTCGATGAGCTTCTGCAGGGTGCCGGTGTCAAGGCGGGTGCGGGAGAGGTCATCGAGCCAGATGGAAACGCCGGCGTCAGAAAGTTGCTGCGTGGGAGTGCTAGACATGTGTTTTTCTCCTGTGAGAGGGAAACAGACTGTTATGCGTTCGAGTCTGCGAGGGAGTCTTTGGCTGCGGCTGCGACGGCTTCGGCGGTGATGCCGAATTCGTTGAAGAGCCGCTTGTAGTCAGCCGAGGCGCCGAAGTGCTCCAGGGAGATGGAGCGGCCGGCGTCGCCAACGAATTCGCGCCAGCCGAGCGCCAGGCCTGCCTCAACAGAGACGCGGGCCTTCACCGCTGCCGGGAGCACGGCTTCGCGGTAGGCCTCGTCCTGCTTGTTGAACCACTCAACGCAGGGCATGGAGACAACGCGTGCTGCGATGCCTTCAGCCTGGAGGGCTTCGCGGGCCTGGACTGCGAGCTGGACCTCGGAACCGGTGCCGATCAGGATGACCTGCGCGTCAACGGTTTCGCCGTCCTTGGAAGCTTCGGCAAGGACGTAGCCGCCCTTGGCCACACCTGCGGTGGAACCGAAGGTGTCACCGGTGGCTTCACCTTCGCCGCGGGCGTAGGTGGGGATGTTCTGGCGGGTCAGGACGATGCCTGCCGGGTTCTCGTGGTTCTCCAGCATCGCCTTCCAGGCAGCTGAGACCTCGTTGGCATCGCCGGGGCGGACCACATCCAGGCCCGGAATAGCGCGCAGGGAGGCGAGCTGCTCCACCGGCTGGTGGGTGGGTCCGTCCTCGCCCAGGCCGATGGAGTCATGCGTCCATACGTAGAGGGACGGGACACCCATCAGCGCGCCGAGGCGGATGGCCGGGCGCTGGTAGTCGGAGAAGATCAGGAACGTGCCGGAGAACGCGCGGGTGCGGCCGTGGAGCGAGATGCCGTTCACGATGGATGCCGCGGCGTGCTCACGGATACCGAAGTGCAGCACCCGGCCGTAAGGGTTGCCCTTCCAGGCATCCGTGGAACGCGACGTCGGGATGAACGACGGCGAACCTTCAATAGTGGTGTTGTTCGACTCGGCGAGGTCAGCCGAACCGCCCCACAGCTCGGGAAGAACCGGGCCGATCGCGTTCAGGACCTTACCCGACGCTGCACGGGTGGAAACGTCCTTGCCGGCCTCGAACACGGGAAGCGCGGCGTCGATGCCCACGGGCAACTTCTTCGCTTCAACGCGCTCCAGCAGGGCAGCAGCATCCGGGTTGGCGGACTGCCATGCCTCGAAAGAGGTCTGCCATGCTGCGCGGGACTCGGCGCCGCGGTCCAGGACCTTGCGGGCGTGGGCCAGGACTTCCTCGTCAACGTCGAAGGACTTGGCGGGATCGAAGCCGAGCACGGTCTTCAGTGCTGCGACTTCCTCGGCACCCAGGGCGGAACCGTGGATCTTGCCGGTGTTCTGCTTCTTCGGAGCCGGGTAGCCGATGATGGTCCGCAGCGAGATGATGGACGGCTTGTTCGTCTCTGCCTTGGCTGCCTGCAGTGCGGAGTAGAGCTCCTGGACGTCTTCGACGTAGTCGCCGGTCTTGGTCCAGTCGACGCGCTGGGTGTGCCAGCCGTAGGCCTCGTAACGCTTCAGGACGTCTTCGGTGAACGCGATGTCGGTGTCGTCTTCGATGGAGATGTGGTTCTCGTCGTAGATCACCACGAGGTTGCCCAGCTCCTGGTGCCCCGCGAGCGAGGAAGCCTCGGACGTGACGCCTTCCTGGAGGTCGCCGTCGGAAGCGATCACCCAGATGGTGTGGTCGAACGGCGACTCGCCAGCGGGAGCATCGGCGTCGAACAGGCCGCGTTGGCGGCGCTGGGAGTATGCGAAACCAACTGCGGACGCAAGGCCCTGGCCCAGCGGGCCGGTGGTGATTTCAACGCCTGCGGTGTGCTTGTACTCGGGGTGGCCCGGCGTCAGCGAACCCCAGGTGCGCAGCGCCTCAAGGTCCTTCAGTTCCAGGCCGTATCCGGAGAGGAACAACTGGATGTACAGGGTCAGGGAGGTGTGGCCAGGGGACAGGATGAACCGGTCACGGCCAATCCAGTCCGGGTTCTTCGGGTCATGACGCATCAGCTTCTGGAACAGCAGGTACGCTGCCGGAGCCAAGCTCATCGCCGTACCAGGGTGGCCGTTGCCGACCTTCTCCACGGCGTCAGCGGCCAACACGCGAACGGTGTCAACTGCCTTTTTGTCCAGATCGGTCCATGACAGTTCTTGCTCTTCCAAATGTGGCACGAAAACCGAGCCCCTCTCTGTGCTGACGGCAGGCGTACGGACACGGCACGCAGGAAGCACAGGATGGCGCCCGCTGCAATGTGTCTACCAGCCGTTCACCATTGAAACGTTGATCTCTCATCCAGACGCACGGATATCCGAGAATACGGTTTCCCGGATCGTCAACGTGTGCTGATCTGCTCAACAGCTTAGCCCTAAACGTGTCATGTAACTCAGGGAATCCCACTAACTGGACAGAAATTCCCTTATATGAATCACAATGGCCCGGTGGTGGTGTGAAGATTCGGAAACATTGACGCATTTTGCGGACAACGGGCCACTTCCGGCCACGGTATGATATTTGGAGGCCACCAGCGGTTCGTGCGCCCGCGTCTCTTTGAAAACCGGGATGGCAGCCGCTGTGAGAACCCCAGAGCATAGAACAGAGTGACTGCCGCCGTGAGCACAACTGATACGCCCCTTAACGCGTCCCCGGCCCGGGGAAGCATCGGAATTTCCCGTAAGTTGAAGGCGTATCTGGCTCTGACGAAACCCCGTGTCATCGAGTTGCTCCTGGTCAGCACTCTTCCCACCATGATCTTTGCGCAGCGCGGTTTCCCGTCCATTGGCCTGATCCTGGCAACGCTCGTAGGCGGTGCGTTCGCAGCCGGCAGCGCGGGGGTGTTCAACTGCTACATCGACCGCGACATCGACAAATTGATGCACCGCACTGAAAAGCGACCCCTGGTCACCGGCGAGGTTACTCCACGCGAGGCCTTGGTGTTCGCTTGGATTCTGGGGGCTGCCTCCATCGCGATCCTGTGGTTCGGCGCCAACCCGCTATCCGCTTGGTTGGGCCTCGGCGCGATCGTCTTCTATGTGGTCATTTACACCATGATCCTGAAGCGCCGGACGGCCCAGAACATCGTATGGGGCGGGGCTGCCGGATGCTTCCCGGTACTCATCGCCTGGGCGGCCGTCACCAACACCGTTGAGTGGCCCGCAATCGTCCTTTTCATGGTCATCTTCCTTTGGACGCCTCCTCACTACTGGCCCCTGTCCATGCGTTACGGCGAGGACTACCGCAACGCAAAGGTGCCCATGCTCGGTGCCATCGCCGGCGCAAAAGTGGTCTCTGTACAGGTAGTTCTCTACGCCTGGGCCATGGTTGCCTGCTCCCTCCTGATGATCCCCGTCGGCGGGGCCGGCTGGGTCTACACAGTTGTTGCCGTTGCCGCCGGAGCGTGGTTCCTCTATGAGAGCCACGCCTTGTACAAGCGCGCACAGGGAGGCGACGTTTCCAACAAGGGCGCCATGAAGGTCTTCCACGGTTCCATCAGCTACCTGACATTGCTCTTTATCGCGCTGGCCGTGGACCCGTTCATCGGCTCACCGATCATCGGCGGCTAAGCCAAGCGCCAGCCCCCACAGCAAAAAGGTTCGACGCCGGTACTCACCTGAGTGCCGGCGTCGAACCTTTTCTGGTTCTCCAGGACAGAACTTCTGATGCTCCAGGAAGGGACGGGCCGCCACCTAGAGACCTCCCGCAACCACCTAGATTTGACTGTTGAGCACTCAAATTTGCCGCTAAACGTCACCTAGTTTGAGTTCTTGCGTCTAGGTGGTGGGCGTAGGCGCTTAGCGTTCGTGGTGGAACAAAGCTGTTCCAATCACCTCGAGCACTGGGGAAAACAGTGAAAGCAATCCTTCGTACAGCCGGAATTATGACAGTGGCTTCAGCGTCAGTCCTGACCGGGGTGACTGCCGCCCAAGCCGCACCGGCATGCTCCACGGCGCGTGTATGTCTCTATGACGACTACTGGTTCACAGGAACACAGCGGTCCTATAACTGGGTCGCATCATATGTGGGTGACGCAGCAAACGATAAGGCCAGTTCGATCGTCATTGGCCCGCCGGCGAACGTTCAATCGCCCTACGTCTATCTGTACCGGGACCTCAACTACTCGGGCCATGCCGTCATTTTCCGTGGTGGCAACGCAGTGAACGATCTTCGGGGCGTGTCAATGTATTCAGGCGTGAACTGGGACGACGAGATCTCCAGCATCTGGGGCTAGCCTTGCGACCTCCCACCCTTGGATCCATCGTGCAGATTGCCGTGTCGCTGGCTGTTGTGGTGAGTCTCACCACGGCCTGTTCCGCCCCGTCAGCGGCACCGCCCATCGAACCTGCCACCGCCAGCTTGCCGTCCGTCGATCGTTCCGCCGGTGCCGGGGCAAGGGCATCCCTCAACGAAACAACCGGTGAGGTGGTTCTCCCCATGAGTGCCTACTGGTACTCAGACCGCGAGAACGTCATGGTCAATACGGCGGTTGCCTTCCTCATTTACGACTGCGTCGAGGACGCGGGCTTCACGGTTGCACCCTGGGGAGGCGGAGGCAAGGCTCTGCAGGACTATAGATATGGTCAGTGGTCCCGTTCCCTGGCCGCGCGTAATGGTGCCATGCCGGAGATCCGCATGATTCCGGGTGTGATGGATGAACAACCGGAGCGCCCTCCCCTCAGCGCACAGCAACAGGCAATGGAAGTGAAGTGCACCAGTTCGGTGGGGCGCGCTGGGTTGCCTGAACTCCTTGAGGGCCTGGCCGGCGACACGTCTCTGCAAAACCAGATCACGCGCAACGCTGTGGCACTAACTGAACGCGATTCGGACTACGTAGCCTTCCGGCAGGGCTGGGAGGAGTGCGTCGCCGCCAAGGGCCTCAAGGTTGCCGAGGAAGGTTCGTGGAACCTAAAGTCGAGCGGCTCCAAGGAAGACGAGATTCGTGGTGCCTTGTTGGACCTTGATTGTAAGGAGGCCAGTGGCGGAGCAGGAAAACCTTATGACATTCTGGCGCAGTATCAGGCAGCACAGATGAAGGACCATCAAGCACAACTCAACGCCTTGGCAGAAGAGAAGGCGGCTGCAGTGGAGCATGCAAAGCAGATACTGCGGGATCACGGCGTGGCTGATGCAAGGCTCTGAGTCACTGAAGTTTACCCGTGCCATGCGGCGTGTTCCGCGTTGGTGGCTGATTCCCGTGGCGGTTCTTGTTGTGCTGGCAGGGTTGGGCGCCGCGTACTGGGCCGGTGGTTCCAGCATGGCAGGGGCGGAGCCGACGCCGTCCCTGGCGGTCGTTGTTCCAGTGTCGGCAACCGTGGAGCGTCGGGCGGTGGTTAAACAGACGGTCGTTGCAGGAAAAGTCATCGCGGGAGCACAGGCCGTTCTTAGGGCAAGCCTTGCCGATGGTGTTGACAGGCTGGTGGTGACATCAGCGGCCAAAGAGGCCGGAAGCCTGGTTGTCCCAGGAGAATTGCTGGCCGTCGTGTCCGGCAGACCTTTACTGATCCTGCCCGCCAGTGTCCCGTTATACAGGGACATCACCCACGGTGACACGGGACCCGATGTGGAGGCCCTTCAGACCGGCTTGGCCTCGTTGGGTTATGGGTGTCCCGTAACAGGAACCTTTGATCTGCCAACCCAGCAGGCATTGGGTTTCTGGTACAAGGCGGCGGGGTTTCAGGCACCCACGGAGTTTGGTCCTTCAGCCAAGGCATCCCCGTCAGACGTCGTGTTCCACTGGCGGGAATTCATGCAGGTACCCGGTGACACCGGGACGATCGCGTTCATAGCTGGGCCTGGTGCCATTCTGGCAGAGGATGGGATCGTGGCACGGATCAATGTCGCCGCCGACTCAATTGTGGCCCGGGCCGATGTTGTCCAAGCGGAACAATTCCCTGTGGGCATGCCTGCAACGGTCAGGGCAGGATCCACAGTCCTGGAGACAGCCGTGGCGCAGGTCAGCAGCTTTCGGGAGGGGGACCCAAGTACGAACGAATTTCCAGGAAAAGACATCACCGTGACTCTGCCACCGGGGACACAGGGATTCGCGGCCGGCCAATCAGTCACCGTCACTGCAGGCAGCGCGGCCATGGAGTCCTTGGCCGTTCCGCTGATAGCCATTCGACAAGAGAGTGGTAAGCCCTACCTCCTGGTTGAGGGGAACGGCGAGTCCCGACGATTGGACGTTAACATCACAGCGCAGGCGGACGGTTGGGTGGCCATCGCTGACGTCGACGGACTGGCTGTTGGGGACGAGGTCAAGCTGCAATGAGCACTCCCGTATCTTCCCCGGGATCGCCTGATCCCGAACAACGCCAGCCGATTCTCAGCTTGCGTGCAGTGGATCGGCTGTTTTCCGGAGCGAAGGCCCTGGACGATGTGTCTCTGGACATCCAGGAGGGTGAGTTCGTCGCTATCGTCGGTCCCTCGGGTTCGGGAAAGTCGACCCTGCTCAACATTCTCGGACTCCTGGACACACCGACGCGCGGTGTGTATCTGATCGATGGTGCAGACGTCCAAGGACTTAACCAGAAGCAGAGAGCGCAACGGCGGGCAGACGTTTTTGGTTTCGTCTTTCAGGAATCACACATGGTGGGGCGGGACGCAGCAGCCCGGAATGCCGTGCTGGGCCTGCGCGCACGGGGAATTGGGATTGGTGTTCAGAAACAACTGGTCATACCGGCCCTTGCCAGATTTGGCCTTGCGGGCAGGGCCGCGATCCCGGCTGCGCTTTTGTCCGGGGGAGAGCGGCAACGGCTCGCCATTGCCAGGGCAGTAATGGGCACGCCCAGGGTAGTACTAGCCGACGAACCCACGGGCAGCCTGGACACGGCGAACGGCGAGATCGTCATCCACCACCTGCGCGAGCTCAGTGACTCTGGAACCACCGTGGCCATGGTGACCCACGATCCGGACATTGCCAAAGCTGCGGACCGCATCATCACCATGCGCGATGGAGCCATCGTCAAGGACACAGGTGAGCACCGGAACCGCCTCGTCATTCCAAAAGATTCGGTTCCCGTTCGAGGAAAGGACAAACCCACCTTCGTCCGGCGCCGACGCCACGAGGCCGCGGATGTTATTGCTGACGCACTGTCCGCGCTCACGGTTCGTCCCGCCAAGGCCCTCTTGCTGATCATGGCATTCCTTCTGGGCAGCGGAGGGCTGGTAGCGGCCATCGGTCTCAGCGAGAGCGCCTCCGTCAAGGTATCTGCTCGGATCGACGCAGCCGCAAGAGACGAAGTACGGGTGACGCGCGAGGGAGGTTATGCATCATGGGAGGCCGTCAGGAACGATCTCCAGGCATCCGCGGGACTTTTCGGTGTTCACGATGCCGGCGTCATTGCCGAGCTCTCATCGTCGGTGGTGCAGCCATCAACGTTCCGCCCCGCCACATTTCCCGAACAACCGATATTCAACGGAGCCGTACGGGTAATTGACTCTGCCTACCTTCGCCTCCAAGGCGCAACGGTCTCTTTCGGCGACGCCGCCCTGCTCGACCAGTCGTTCGGGGGACCCGTTGCCATCCTGGGCCGGGAAGCCGCCGACCAACTGGGAGCCGCAAAGCCAGGACCCGGCGTCGTGGTGTGGCTGTATGGCCAGCCCGTCCCAGTGGTGGGAATTATTGACGACCCGGGCCGGGACCCAGTTCTGCCGGCAGCGGTCCTGGTGGGTATTGGATCCTATCCCTCGGCCAGCAACGTCGCAGCGAGCCTGGTCCTTCGAACCACTCCAGGGATGCCGGCCGCCATAGCGGAGGCGCTGCCGAAAGCGCTCCAGCCGAGCGATCCCGGCAACGTGAAGGTGCAGACCGTGGCGGATCTGCGCGAGCTCAAGCAAGGGATCAATTCGGACCTCGGCAGGCTGGTGGCCATCGTTTCAGTGGTATTGCTCGCCATGGCCAGTCTCAGCGCCGGAACCACCATGTATTTGGGCGTGCTGACGCGATCAAGCGAGATTGCACTCCGGCTCGCTCTGGGCATGCGACGCGGAGTACTGGCATCGATGTTCGTCACCGAAGGGGCAGTGGTGGGAGCCTTGGGCGGTGCTGCGGGCGCAGCTGTGGGCATGGGGGCTGTACAGGCCTACGCGTCAAGTCAGGGCTGGGCATCAGCGATCCCTTGGTATGCGTCGTTGTGGGGTGTTGGAGCGGGGCTCGCCAGCGGCATCCTGTCCGCCGTCTACCCGGCCGTACTGGCCATGCAGTCCAACCCCGCCCAACTCATTCGCGCCTAGGACACCTGTTGGTGGACCGGGCTGGACTTTGCCACGTCCGCTGCGTTGGTGGCAGCACTCATCAGCAGGGCTGCGCCGAGCATGTGAGCGCCTACAAGCAATGCAGGGATGCCGTTGTAGTACTGCGTGAAGCCAATGACAGCCTGCAGCAACGTCACGCCGAGCAGGAGATACGTGGCGGTACGGAAAGGACCACCGATCTTGTGCCGGACCACCAGATACACGGCGAAAAGTGTGCCTGCGGTGATGAGGTACGCAGGAACCGCATGTATGTGGGAGAAGAGGTCCCAGTCGAGGTCGTTGCGCGGTGCATCCGCATCCCCGGCGTGCGGGCCGGCGCCAGTCACCACTACACCCAGCATCACGGCAATGGCAGCGAAGACCGCAACAGCCATGGTCAGGGGCCGGGCAATGCCCGGGAGGGACTGCAATGTCCTGTTCATGAAGCCCCCCGTGCGCCCGTAAGCGCGGTTGACCAGCAAGGTTGAGAAGACGACCAAGGCCATGGACACGAGGAAATGCAGGCCCACCACCCAAGGGTTCAGGCCCGACAGTACTGTGATACCGCCGATAACCGCCTGCGTGGGGATGCTTGCCAACAGACCCAGGGCAAGCATGAACAGGTCTCGGCGCTGCTTGCGCAGGTTCCACAAGTACACCAACATCAGGGCTGCGACAGCTGCGAGGGCGAACGTGAGGAGGCGGTTGCCGAATTCAATGAACCCGTGAACACCCATCTCAGGGGTGTTGACCAGCGAGTCGCTGGTGCATCGCGGCCACGTAGGGCAACCAAGGCCGGAGGCCGTAAGGCGCACTGCACCACCGGTGACCACCAGTACTGTCTGTCCAATGAGTGACAGCAAAGCCAGTCTACGTACGGCTTTGTTGACCTCGGTGGGCAACTTGGACGTGAACCGCTGGATGGTCTTGGGAAGGCGCGATGCCGTGCTCACAGTTTTCTCACTTCTCAGTTCTGCATTGTTGTCGGTGCCAGGTTGGTTAGTTCCACTTGAACCAGCGGATGGCTGCGGCCCCGGCCAGGACAGTCCACAGCAAGAGGATCAAGACAGCGGGAAATGGTACGGCTCCCAGCAAGAACGCGTCTCTGAGGGCTTGGCCCAACGCTCCTGAAGGCAGGAACTGGACGATTCCCTGGACCGCAGAAGGGAGCCGTTCGGACGGCACCACAATCCCACCAAGCGCGCCCAGCAGGATCCACAGCAGGTTGGTGATGGCCAGGGTTGCTTCAGGACGAACCGTGCCCGCAACCAGCAGGCCAAGTGCTGTGAAGGCGGCGGCGCCAAGCACCAGCAACCCGATTCCCGCGGGCCACGCCTCGAGCCGCGGCTGCCAGCCCAGGAAGCCGGCGATGACTCCAACCACTACTACCTGGAGAAGGAGGACCACCAGCACAGCGAGGATTTTTCCGGCTATGAGCCCGCCCCTGCCCAGGGGCGTGGTGGACAGGAAGCGAAGGACTCCGTAGCGACGATCAAATCCGGTAGCAATGCCTTGGCCGGTAAAGGCCGTGGACATGGCGCACAGAGCCAGGATTCCCGGGGTGGCCACGTCAACACGGGTTCCACCCAGACCATCAAGCAGTGGAGTGACTACCAGCCCCACCAAGGCCATCAAGGGCAGGACGATCGCGAGAATGAGTTGCTCGCCGTTCCGCAGCATAGTGATGGTCTCGTACCGCCCCTGTTGAACGATCCGGCGGGGCAGTGACGCCGGTCCGGCGTTGGGGGAGAGGAGCTTGCTCATCGGAGGTCCCTTCCGGAAATATCCAGGAACACGTCTTCCAGGCTTCGGGCTTCCAGGCGCAGTGAGGCAGGCATGATGTTCCGTTCCGCCCACCAGGCAGTCAGCGTTGCCAGATCCCGCGGCGTGAGTTCGCCTGTGATGGAGTAACTACCGGAGCGCGTTTCCGATACTTGCAGGCCCGCTCTGAGAACTCCGGCGAACTCGAGTCCGGCCGGGGCGTCGAAGTACAGGGTGCGATCAGTGATGGCGGCCCCGGCCGTGTGGTCATGCTTGAGGAGCTCGGAAACGGTCCCCTCCACCACGTTGTGACCGCCATCAATGATGTACACGTAGTCAGCCAGGCGTTCGGCGTCGTCCATCAGGTGCGTGGTGAGGACGATGCCCATACCGGCGTCCCGAAGTTCGGCGATCAAGTCGAAAACCATCTGGCGGGATTGTGGGTCCAACCCTGCACTGGGCTCGTCGAGGAAGAGGATCTCGGGGTTTCCCACCAGTGCGGCTGCCAGCGCCAGCCGTTGTTTCTGGCCGCCCGACAGGCGGCGCACATTGGTCCGGCTGAACTGGTTGATGCCGAGGCGTTCCACCAGGGCATCGATATTCATCGGGTTTCGGTACATGCCGGCAACGTGTCGCAACAGCGGGATAGGACGGGCCGACGGCGGCAAGCCACCGTCCTGGAGCATCACACCGACGCGGGACCGCAGGCCGGCACCGGCGGTATCAGGGTCTGCGCCCAGCAGGGAAATGGTCCCCCCGGTTCGCTTCTGCAGACCTTGGGCGCACTCCAGCGTGGTGGTCTTCCCGGCGCCGTTCGCTCCCAACAGCGCGGTGACTTGGCCTCGCTCGGCCACCATGGACAGTCCACTGACCACCCGGAGCATTTTGCCGTCAAGGGAGGCCAGGGGGCCTACATCCTTAATGAGTCCATCTATGGTGAGGACAGGGGAATCAGGGGATCGCACCAGAGTATTCTACGGGAAGTAGTACGGTCACACTTGGCAGGGAGCCCAGGTCAGTCTTGCCTTACTGGATGCATGAAACAAATTACGACATGATTGTGTTGTGTATTCCATGAGCAGTCCAGTTTCCATGCCTTCACAACGGCATGCTGCAGCGGCAGAGGCCCTGGTCGCCTCGCCTGCGCTGCCGGACGCGGATGACCGCACCCGGGACCGCGTCCTCAGCGCCGTGCTCGAAAATGGTCCAGTGAGCGCCGCCGAACTCGGCGACCTCCTCGGATTCACGCCCGCCGCGGTTCGCAGGCATCTTGACCATTTGGAACGCAGCGGTGAGATCGAGGTCAAGCGCGTAGCCAAGGCAGGTTCCGGCGCAGGGCGACCCGCCCGCCGCTATGTCCTCAGCTCCCAGGGACAATCCCGACTCGGCGACGATTACCTGAATATTGCCAGTTCAGCCCTCAGGCGCCTCCAGGAACTCGCCGGGGAAGACGCCGTCCGCGAGTATGCGGAGGAACGTTTCTCCGACATGGAGCGCCGTTATGCCCCGGACGTCGAAGCTGCCGGGGATGACATCACAGCGCGGGCCATGGCACTGTCCAAGGCCCTCAGTCGCGACGGTTTTGTTGCCTCTGCCCACTCCATTGAGGCCAAATCGCCCCTGCCGGCAGCGCTGTCCAGCGTGCAGCTTTGCCAGGGGCATTGCCCCATCCAACGCCTTGCTGCGGAGTTCCCGGTGTTTTGCGATACCGAGACCAAGGTTTTCTCCCGCCTGGTGGGCGTCGATGTCCGGCGCCTATCCACTCTCGCCCAGGGCGGACACGTTTGCACCACCCACATACCTACCGGGCGCCCGGCTGCCACGGCATCTCCGGATGCCGCAGAGCAGTCCGGGAGTCCGTACCAGGAATCAAACAACCAGCAAGAAAGGCCGTGATGACGGACCAAATAGCAGAGAAAGCGGTAGCCGAAGGCACTGTGATCTCGGAGATTCTGGAGAAGAATCCCGAACTGCACGGTATCGGAAACTACGAGTACGGCTGGGCCGACAAGAACGACGTAGGCGCAAATGCCCGTCGTGGCCTCAACGAGGAGGTTGTCCGCGACATCTCCTCGAAGAAGAACGAGCCCGAATGGATGCTCGATCTGCGGCTTAAGGGCCTGAAGTACTTCGACCGCAAGCCCATGCCTACCTGGGGTGCAGACCTCTCGGGCATCGACTTCGACAACATCAAGTACTTCGTGCGTTCCACCGAGAAGCAGGCGGCAACGTGGGAAGACCTTCCCGAGGACATCCGCAACACGTACGAGAAACTGGGCATCCCGGAAGCCGAGCGCAGCCGGCTCGTCTCGGGTGTTGCCGCACAGTATGAGTCCGAGGTTGTCTACCACCAGATCCGCGAGGACCTGGAAGCCCAGGGCGTTATCTTCCTGGACACTGACACCGCCTTGCGCGAACACCCGGAGATCTTCCAGGAGTACTTCGGAACCATCATCCCCGTGGGCGACAACAAGTTCGCCTCGTTGAACACGGCTGTATGGTCCGGCGGATCGTTCGTGTACGTGCCCAAGGGCGTGCACGTGGACATCCCCCTGCAGGCCTACTTCCGTATCAACACGGAGAACATGGGCCAGTTCGAGCGCACGCTGATCATTGCTGATGAGGACTCCTACGTTCACTACATCGAAGGCTGCACGGCTCCGATCTACACCTCGGACTCGCTGCACTCCGCCGTTGTGGAGATCATCGTGAAGAAGGGCGCCCGCGTCCGCTACACCACCATCCAGAACTGGTCCACCAACGTGTACAACCTGGTCACCAAGCGCGCCATCTGCGAAGAGGGCGCAACCATGGAGTGGATCGATGGCAACATCGGCTCGAAGGTGACCATGAAGTACCCGGCCGTCTACCTGGTTGGCGAGCACGCCAAGGGTGAGACGCTGTCCATCGCCTTCGCAGGCGAGGGCCAGCACCAGGACACCGGCTCCAAGATGGTGCACATCGCGCCGAACACCAAGAGCTCCATCATTTCCAAGTCCGTGGCCCGCGGCGGCGGCCGTGCCGCTTACCGCGGCTTGGTCCAGGTCCGCGAAGGCGCCAAGCACTCGGCCAACACGGTCCGTTGCGACGCTCTCCTGGTGGACACGATTTCCCGCTCGGACACGTACCCGTACATCGACATCCGCGAGGATGACGTTGTCATGGGCCACGAGGCCACCGTTTCCCGCGTCAGCGAAGAGCAGCTCTTCTATCTGATGTCCCGCGGCATGCCTGAAGACGAGGCCATGGCCATGATCGTTCGCGGCTTCATCGAGCCGATTGCCCGTGAATTGCCCATGGAATACGCCCTCGAGCTGAACCGCTTGATTGAACTGCAGATGGAAGGGTCCGTCGGTTAACAATGACTGATATCACTACTGAAAAGGCGCGCATCGGCGCGCCCTCGGCCCAGCCGTTTATCAACGGCTTCACCGAGGAAGGCGAGAACCTTTCGCCCGTCAACACAGGTACAAATACGTCCACGACGTCGGAGCAGCCCTCCGCTGGTCCGCTCGCCGGTGCTTCGGCCAAGAGCCACTCGCACGGTGGCGGCGTGGGGATTCCGGACAGCTCGCGGGCCGGCCGCCTCACCTCGTACAAGCTTGCTGACTTCAAGCCGCTGAACGGCCTTGAGGAAGACTGGCGGTTCACACCGCTCAAGCGCCTGCGTGGCCTTCACACCGAAGTCCTCAACGGCGCAGCTCCGGCCGTCAGCGTCACCGCACCTGCCGGCGTCGTTGTTGAAACTGTGGGACGCGATGACAAGCGCATCGGCCAAGCGGCCATACCGGAAGATCTTGTGTCTGCCAATGCCTGGGAGAACTTCGCGGAGGCAACGGTTGTGACCGTGCCTGCCGAGCTGCAGGCGGAGTCTGAGGTTTCCGTCCTGATTACCGGCGCCGGTGAGGCACCTTCTGCCCAGCACATCGTGATTGTGGCAGAGCGCTTCTCCAAAGCCGTTGTGGTCCTGGACCACCAGGGCACCGCAGTTGTCTCCGAGAATGTGGAGATCATCGTTGAAGACGGCGCTGAACTGACCGTTGTGTCGCTGCAGGAGTGGGCAGACAACGCAGTTCACGCTTCATCGCAGCAGGCAAAGATCGGCCGCGATGCCAAGTTCAAGCACATCGTTGTCAGTCTTGGCGGCGACCTCGTCCGCGTCACCCCGTCCACCCGCTTCACTGCGCCGGGCGCCGACGTCGAAATGTTCGGCCTGTACTTCGCCGATGCAGGACAGCACCTTGAGCAGCGCCTGTTCGTTGACCACGCAGTGGCCAACTGCAAGTCCCGCGTTCTGTACAAGGGTGCACTGCAGGGCCGCAATGCTCACAGCGTGTGGGTTGGCGACGTCCTTATCCGCAAGGAAGCAGAAGGCACCGACACCTACGAGGCCAACCGCAACCTGGTCCTCACCGACGGTGCCCGCGCGGACTCAGTTCCCAACCTCGAAATCGAAACCGGCTTGATTGAGGGTGCCGGCCATGCCAGCGCCACCGGCCGTTTCGATGATGAGCACCTGTTCTACCTCATGGCCCGTGGCATTCCCGAAAAGGTTGCCCGCCGCCTGGTGGTCCGAGGCTTCCTCAACGAGATCATCCAGCAGATCAAGGTTCCGGCAATCGAAGAGCGCCTGACCGCAGCTGTTGAGCGCGAACTCGCCGCGACCGACAACTAAGACAGGCCAGGCAGGACAACAATGAGTGAAGACACCAAGGGCGAACTGGTATGCAACGCCAATGACATCCAGGTCAAGCAGGCGCTGCGCGTCCTGATCGATGACTACCCCGTAGCCATCGTGAAGGATTCGATGGGCGATATCCACGCCATCGCCGATACCTGCTCGCACGCGGACATCTCGTTGTCCGAGGGCGAGGTTGAAGGCTGCGCGATCGAATGCTGGGGACACGGTTCCCAGTTCGACCTCCGCAGTGGACAGCCCCTCCAGCTGCCTGCTTACGACCCCGTCCCCGTTTTCGCCGTCACCATCGATGGTGACGACGTCTACGTGGATGTGACCAACGTTGTGAACGGCGCCTCGGTAGATAACTACTGAGCGCCCAGTACCGCCAGACTTACGAACGAAAAGAAAGAAGAGCATGTCAACTCTTGAGATCAAGGATCTGCACGTCAGCATTGAGACGGAGCAGGGCACCAAGGAGATCCTGAAGGGCGTCAGCCTCACCATCAAGACCGGTGAGACGCACGCAATCATGGGCCCCAACGGCTCCGGCAAGTCCACGCTGGCTTCCACCATCGCAGGCCACCCCCGCTACAACGTCACCAGCGGCACCATCACCCTGGACGGCGAAGACGTCCTGGAGATGAGCGTCGACGAACGCGCCCGTGCCGGCGTCTTCCTGGCCATGCAGTACCCGGTAGAGGTCCCCGGCGTCACCATGACCAACTTCCTTCGCACTGCCAAGACCGCCATTGACGGCGAAGCTCCGGCCCTCCGTACCTGGACCAAGGACGTCAAGGCTGCCATGCAGCAGCTGCGTATCGACGCCGACTTTGCACAGCGCAACGTCAACGAAGGCTTCTCCGGCGGTGAGAAGAAGCGAGTTGAAATCCTCCAGCTCGAACTCTTCAAGCCGAAGTTCGCCATCCTTGACGAGACCGACTCCGGCCTGGATGTCGACGCTCTGAAGGTTGTCTCCGAGGGCGTCAACCGCGCACACGAAGAGGGCAACATGGGCACCCTGCTCATTACCCACTACACCCGCATCCTGCGCTACATCAAGCCGGACTTCGTTCACGTCTTCGTAGACGGCAAGGTTGTTGAAGAGGGCGGCCCTGAGCTCGCTGACCGTCTTGAAGACGAAGGCTACGATCGCTACGCCCCGGGCGCAGGCGTTGCCGTTGCTCCTGCTGTGCAGGCCTAGTTAGGATCTTTCCATGACCGAAATCAACACGGCGCGAACCAGCCTCGAGGACGTCGAGGAAGCGCTCAAGGACGTCATTGACCCCGAGCTTGGGGTCAACGTGGTGGACTTGGGCCTTCTCTACGGACTCAAGTACTCGGATGAGGACGGCGCCCTCCTGATCGACATGACACTGACAACAGCGGCCTGCCCGTTGACTGACGTGCTTGAAGAGCAGGTTGGCAAATCACTCGATGGAGTCGTCGATGACTGGCGCCTGAACTGGGTATGGATGCCGCCATGGGGTCCTGAACGGATCACGGACGACGGTAAGGACCAGATGCGGGCCCTCGGCTTCAACATCTGATCAGTAAGTTTCTCCTGCTCTCAGCGGGTAAAAGAATGGTTCCGGGCAGGTTGCCCGGAACCATTCTTCGTTGAGGCGGAGAACCCTAAGGAGAAGCCACCCCAAAAGTGTCGCACTTGTTGATGTCGCCCGTGGTGTACCCCTGGTAGAACCACTTCTGCCGCTGCTCGCTGGAACCGTGCGTCCACGATTCGGGCGATACTCTTCCGGTGGCGGCCTGCTGGATCCGGTCATCGCCGACGGCGGACGCGGCCGAGAGGGCGTCCTGCAAGTCCTGCTCAGTAAGGGGATCGAGGAACGGTTTTCCGCTGGCATCGGTCTGAGTGGTCGCGTGGCGGACCCATAGGCCTGCATAGCAATCAGCCTGCAACTCAACGCGCACAGCACCTGACTGCGGCCCCTGCGGATCCTGCTGTGCCTGGTCCAGGGTGCCCAGGATGTTCTGAACGTGGTGCCCGAATTCGTGGGCCACCACATACTCCTGGGCCAAGGGACCGCCCGAGGAGCCAAAACGCGTCACCAGTTCATCGAAGAAGCCGGGATCGAAATACGCCTTAACGTCCGCCGGGCAATAGAAGGGTCCCACTGCTGTGGTAGCCGGGCCGCATCCGGTATTCGTGGCGGCATCAAAAATGACCGTTCCTGGGCGGGAGTATTTCACGTTGTACTGAGCAAGATAGTCCGGCCAGAAAGCGTTGAGGCTATTCACAGTGCCCGTGATCCGGCAGTCGAGACGCTTGTCCGCATCCGCACCTGTTTGGCATTCCTGGACGCCTCCGGCGCCTCCACTTTCGACGGCGGGAGGCTGGCTGCCGCCGCCCGTCAAGTCGCCGAGAATGTTGGGGTTGATCCCGAACAGTGCCAGGAGGAGAACCACAATGCCGCCTCCGATGCCACCGCCAATCTTGGTTCCCCTGCCCATTCCACCGCCACGTCGGTCTTCCACCTGGGAAGGGTCAAGCTGCGCGCCATCGTTGAAACTCATACAGTCAGAATAGACGTCACTTTTGGTGACCGGGGTCGGACACTGCCGTAAAATTACGTGGATGCCCTTCCTGGACAAAATTCAGCTCTGGGCCGATGAGCGCCCCCACGACACCGCCGTCGTTGTGGGCAGCAGCCGGCTCACCTGGGCCGGACTTCGCGATGCCGCTGCAGCGCTCCCCGGCCAGTCGACCAACACCACTGTCCTCGCCGAACCCAACTCGAGCCAGTTCATCGAACGCTATGCGGCCGCTGTCGCGGGGGAGCGCCGCTGTGCGGTGCTGGACCCGCAATGGCCGGCCCCCATGATCGAAGACGTCACTGCGCGGATCCGGGCGGCTGCCGTTCCTGCCACCGGCAAAGATGAGCTGGTGGACGGCGACCCTTCCAGCACTTTCCTCATCGGGCTCACCTCTGGCACCACGTCGGTTCCCAAGGCCTTCACGCGTTCGCGGCGTTCGTGGCAGGTTTCATTCGATGCGTCCATCGAGTTCTTTGGCCTCTCCCAGGACGACAGGACCTTGGCTCCGGGGCCCCTGTCCGCCAGCCTGAACCTGTATGCGCTCTCGGAGTGCCTCTATGCGGGAGCTGCCTTCCACACCCTGCCCACGTTCGACGTCGGAGATGCCCACGCCGCTATCAGCCATGACGGCATCACCAGGCTGGTGCTGGCACCTACCATTCTCCGGCTGCTCAGTGAGCGCGGGCTCGCTGGTGACGTTGACGCGTCCGGTATCCGCAGCATCATTTGTGCCGGTTCCAAGCTGGATGCCCGCACGTTGGAGGCCGCACGACGCTGGGCACCCCATGCAGCCATCTATGAGTACTACGGTGCCTCAGAGTTGAGTTTTGTGTCCGGCACCCGTCTGGCCGCCGGCCAGCCGCTTGACGCCAGCGGTACCGGCATCGGTTCGCCGTTCCCGGGAGTGGACTTAGGCATCCTTGACGATGCCGGCCGCTCCCTGGCTGACGGCGAACATGGCAACATCAGCGTGCGCAGCGGCATGGTCAGCAACGGTTACCTATGGGGCGACGACGGCCAGGCCCTGCGGTGCCTGGATGGCTGGTTCACGGTGGGCGACCAGGGGTACCTTGATCGGGGGACGCTGCATATTCTTGGCCGTCGTTCGGACATGATCATCACGTCGGGGAAGAACGTCTACCCGCACGAGGTGGAACTGGCTCTCGCGTCAGTTCCCGGTATTGAGCTCGCAGTAGCCGCCGGAGCGCCCGACGATATCCGCGGCCAGAAGGTGATTGCCGGCGTCGTGCCTGCTTATGGCGCCGTCACCGCCACTCAACTCCGCAGCGGTCTGGACGGGTTGTTGGCACGCGACAAACGCCCGTTGCAGTATTTCCTGTTGTCGGAGCTGCCCATGACAGACCGTGGCAAGGTCAGCAGGAAAGTCCTTCTGGATTGGATCAAGAATCATGACCCGCGGGCGCAGCCCCTTGCTTAGCCCGGCGCCATGGGACGGCACCACCGACGAATCACGGCAACCGGTCATCATCGCAGCGCTGAGAACGCCGGTTTGCCGCGCCAACGGCCAGCTGAAACAGCTACGCGCCCCTGACCTCCTGGCCCCGGTCCTGCGCTCCTTGGTGGAGTCCCTGAACGTGCCGCCCGCTGATGTGGACGATGTCATTATGGGAAACGCCGTGGGTGGGGGCGGGAACGTGGCCCGGTTCGCCGCCCTCCAGGCCGGAATGCCCACCAGCGTGCCTGGGCTGACGGTGGATCGCCAATGCGGCTCGGGCCTGGACGCCATCGCTTTGGCGTCCAGGCTGGTGGCGGCGGGCGGCGATCCGCTGTATCTCGCAGGCGGAGTGGAGAGCATCAGTACCGCACCTGCCCGCGCCAACAGGAACGACGACGGCGGACTGGACTTCTACTCCCGGGCTGCCTTTGTGCCGCCACAGTTTGGCGACCCGGACATGGGGGTTGCGGCAGAAAATGTTGCCCGGACGTTCGGCGTCACCCGCCAACGGCAGGATGAGTACGCCCTCCGAAGCCATCGTCGCGCAGTGGACGCCGCCAAGGGTGGCCGGTTCGCAGGGGAGATCGTTCCGCTCCCGGGCAACGGAGCCCGAGTGGACGCCGACGACGGCCCCAGGCCTGCGCTCCGGGCGGCCCTCATGGAGCGGTTCCCGGCTGCCTTCGTGCCCGGCGGAACGGTGACGGCCGGAAACTCCTGCTTCGACGCGGACGCCGCATCCGCCGTCGTGGTCACCTCACTGAAGCGCGCACGCGCCCTGGGCGCCGCAGACGGGCTGCTGGTGCTCGGCAGTGACACTACCGGCGTTGAGCCGGAACTGCTGGGTATCGGCGCCGCGTATGCGGCCAACCGGTTGTTGACGACGCTGGGCGTGGCATCGGACGACGTTGACCTGATCGAGTTCAACGAAGCCTTCGCTTCACAGACGATTGCCTGCATGGATCACGTAGGGATTGATCCGGAGAGGGCCAACCTGGATGGTGGGGCTCTGGCTTTGGGGCACGGTTACGGTGCCTCGGGTGCTGTCCTGATAACCCGTCTTCTGGCTCAAGCTCGACGGCGCAACGACATGGGGTTGGAGATGCCTCTGGGTTTGGCGATGATCAGCAGTGCCGGTGGACTCGGAACGGCAACCCTTGTTAAGTATGCCAATCTGTGAAGCATTCGACGCTGTGAAATAGTCGACTCTGGCGCTCTAGCTGTACATCCAGCGCCCGGACGCCGGGTCGTCCGGTTCCCCCAGACCGCGTGCAGCCAAGGCGTCGCCGGTCTGCCGCGCGTAGGCCACCGTGGTGATGAACACCGGGAGCACCAGTGCCCGGGGGTTGCGTTCCAGCCCGCGTGCACGCGCCGAGTCCCGTACGTCTGAGAAAGCGCCTGCAATGAAGGGGATGCTCCTCAGCATCACGGCGATGGTGAGCGCGAAACGTTCAGGGTCCGCACCGAAACGTCGGAATGGCTTGGCGATGCCAACCACTCCATCCAGAAGTCCCTGCACAGGCGTCGTGGCCGTAAGCACAGAGGCTGCCACCACACACACCAGGACGTTCAGCACAATGCGCGCGGCAGTTGGTCCACCCAGCTGCCACCACTGGAAAAGGCCGATGATCAAAAGAATCGGAGCCACCATCCAGATGGCCCGCCCCAGACGTCGGTATCCGGCGCCACTCAACAGGAACAAACCGCTCATCACAGCGAAGGCAAGCAGGGAAACCGTCCAGTCCTCAATCAGGAAGGAGGCAGCGCCGCAGGCTGCCACCACCAGGAACTTAAGCCACAGGGGAGTGCGATGGATGATCGAGTTGCCGCGGACGTAGTTGCCGATCAGGAAACCGTGGCCCCTCACTGTGGCGCCTGACCCAGTGATGGTGCGTCCAGTGTCGCCGCGCACAGCGCCCGGTAGAAGGAGACGCCTTCGGCCGGGCTGCCGTCGAACACTATGCGGCCGGCTTCCACCACCAAAACCCGATCCATATCCATGGCAAGGTCAAGGTCGTGGGTGGACATGACCACCTGCTGATCCAGCCCGGCGATGGTTCGGCGCAGGAGCTCGCGGTTCCTGAGATCCAGGAGAGTTGAGGGCTCATCCAGGACCAGAACCTTTGGGTCCACCGCGAGAACTGCGGCCAAGGCCAGCAGTTGGCGCTCACCGCCGGAGAGCTCGTAGATGCTTTGGTCGGCAAGGCGCAAGAGCCCAAAGCGCTCCAGGACAGACTCGGCCCGGCACGCACGTTCTTTTGAATTCCTCACGGAACGGCGCAGGGACAGTTCCACATCCTCGCGGCCGGTTGGCATCACCAGCTGCGATAGAGGATCGGTGAAGACGAAGCCCACGTTGGCCCTCACCCGACGGACGGCAGCAGTTGTGCTGTCCCCGTGAACCACAACTGTGCCCTCGCTGGGCTCAACCAGGCCGTTCAGGAGCCTGAGGAGTGTGGACTTTCCGGAACCGTTGGCCCCGATGACGCCGATTCGACGCTCGGACAATTCCAGGGAGACGTCACGCAGCAAGGTCTTGGGCGCGTCGCTGCCGTCAACTGCGACGCGCACCGAGACGCTGCTGAAATTAATGGAGCTCATGTACTGATTGTTCCCGCTTTACTTGACCCGACGTACCAGGACGTCCGGGAAGGCCTTGTGGATGGCCAAGGCAATGACAACCGCCAACACGTTCTTGAGGATGTCACCGGGGTAGAACGCGAGATCTGCGATGAACGCCTTGCCGAAGTCCAGCTTGCCGTTGATCATCATGCCCAGGATGCCCAGGCCGTGAATGATCACGATGCTGCTCGCCATGGCTGCGGCGAAAAGCCACAGCCCGCGGTACTTGACCGTCCTGCGGATCACGATGCCTGCCAGGTAGCCCGCAGCGGCTGCAGCCAGGGGGAACGCGATGATGTAGCCGGCCGACGGCGTGGCCAGGATACCCAGGCCGCTGCGGCCACCGCTGAAGATGGGCAGCCCCGCGAAGCCCAGCAGTACATAAAGCCCGACGGCGGCAAAGCCCCGCCCAGCCCCCAGTACCAGACCGCTGAGCATCACCGTCAAGGTGACCAGGGTGATGGGGACACCAAGAGCTCCCACCGGAATGCCGGGAACAATAGCTGAAGCTGCCACAAGCGCAGCGAAGACGGCGATAAGGCCAAGGTCTGTGGCAGTCCAGTGTTTACGGGTGGCTGTTGTTCGCTGCACGGTGGCAGCGTCGGTGTTGCTCATGGTGGGTCCAATCAGGTGTGATGCGATGCGATGAAAGTGCGTTTTCCCCTGTTGACGAGAATACGGACGGCCCTGACAACATTTTTTGGAGCCTCTCCACAACACAACCCGGCAATTCTTTGGCGGGTGGCACAGTTTTCCTCTATCTGGGCCGATGTCAGCCTGCGCCCGGGGTGCCGGTAGACTTGGACAGGCTGTTCTCACGGCCGTCCCCGCCGCACTTATCGGGCCCACCGGTCCCCGCGAGCGTTCCCCATTGAAAGGCATCACCCGAATTGATTACCGTCCAGGAACTCGAACTCCGCGCCGGCGCACGCCTGCTCATGGACCAGGTCAACTTCAGGGTGGACAAAGGGGACAAGATCGGACTTGTGGGGCGCAACGGTGCCGGCAAGACCACACTCACCCGCGTGTTGGCAGGTGAAGGCCTTCCGGCAGGTGGCAAGGTAACCCGCAGCGGCGAGATCGGCTACCTGCCCCAGGATCCTCGGACACCGGACATGGAACAGCTCGCCCGGGACCGTATCCTCTCCGCGCGTGGTCTGGACGTGGTGGTGGGCAAGCTCAAGAAGGCCCAGATGGAGATGGCCAGCGAGGACGCAGCCGTCCAACGCAAGGCCATGAACCGTTACGACCGTTTGGAAGCTGAATTCCTGGCTGGAGGCGGTTACGCGGCAGAAGCCGAGGCGGCCGCCATCTCCTCCAACCTTGCCTTGCCGGAACGCATCCTCAATCAGCCGCTGAAGACCCTTTCAGGTGGCCAGCGCCGCCGTGTGGAGCTGGCCCGTATCCTTTACTCTTCGGCCGAAACGCTCCTCCTGGACGAACCCACCAACCACTTGGACGCCGACTCCATCACGTGGCTTCGGGATTTCCTCAAGGACCACCAGGGCGGACTGATCGTGATCAGCCACGATGTGGAACTCCTCGAGGCCACAGTCAACAAGGTCTACCACCTGGACGCCAACCGGGCCCAGATCGACTACTACAACATGGGCTGGAAGCGGTACCTCCAGCAACGCGAAACAGATGAGCGTGCCCGCAAGCGCGAGCGTGCGAACGCTGAAAAGAAGGCCCAGGTCCTCATCGACCAAGCCAACAAGATGCGCGCCAAGGCCACCAAGGCCGTCGCCGCGCAGAACATGGCCAAGCGAGCCGAACGTCTCCTGGGCGGTTTGGAGGCCGTCCGCGAAAACGACCGCGTGGCAGCCCTGCGCTTCCCGGATCCCTCGCCCTGCGGCAAGACCCCCTTGACCGCCGAGGGCCTCAGCAAGTCCTACGGATCACTCGAAATCTTCACCGATGTGGATCTGGCAATCGACCGTGGCTCCAAGGTAGTTATCCTCGGCCTGAACGGCGCAGGCAAGACCACCTTGCTCCGTATGCTCGCCGGTGTGGACAAGCCTGATACCGGCGATATCATTCCGGGCCACGGGCTCAAGGTGGGCTACTACGCCCAGGAGCACGAAACGCTGGACCACGATCGCACCGTCCTGGAAAACATGCGCTCCTCAGCGCCGGACATGAAAGATGCCGAAGTACGCGGCATCCTGGGCTCGTTCCTGTTCTCCGGTGACGATGTTGAAAAGCCTGCAGGCGTATTGTCCGGTGGCGAGAAGACGCGCCTGGCGCTTGCCACCATTGTGGCTTCCAGCGCCAACGTGCTTCTCCTGGATGAGCCCACCAACAACCTGGATCCGGCCAGCCGCGCGGAAATCCTGGGGGCGCTCAAGAACTACAGTGGCGCCGTCGTCATGGTCAGCCACGACGAAGGTGCGGTGTCAGCGCTGAATCCAGAGCGTGTAGTGCTGCTTCCGGACGGCGTGGAAGACCACTGGAACGAGGACTACCTGGACCTCATTACGCTGGCGTAAGCCCTGGTTGCGTCGCTTCGCTTGCGGGTTGTTAGCCCATACGGCGACTAACGGACTTGAAGTTCCTCAGCGTTGGTGATGGTCCTTAGTTCCTCATAGCTGATGGAGAACATCGAGTTGTGGTCTCCGGCACCCGCCCAGAGTAGTGGGTGTTCTTGGAGCGAGGTGTCCAGGATGGTTCGGAGTTTCTCAGGGTGGCCTACAGGGGCGACTCCGCCTACTTCCTGGCCCGTGTGTTGCAACACGAAGTCGGGTTTTGCACGGCGGATTCTGCCGGATCCCAGCTGATCTGCCACCAGCGATGTATCTACCTTGGCCGCGCCGCTGGCAAGGATGAGCAGTGGTTCACCGTTGAGCTCGAAGATGAGGCTGTTGGTGATCGCGGCAACGTCGCACCCCAGGACTGAAGCAGCGGCCGCCGCGGTAGGAACCTTCTCGCCAAAAGTCCGGACAGTGTCCTTGGCGCCGGCTGCTGTTAAAGAAGCCCGGACGTGTTGTACAGGGTCGGCGCTCAAATCAGTAGCCTTGTGCATCAAGGATCGCGTCTTCCTCTTCTTCTGACGATGGGCGTTTGTTCTTCCGTGGAGCAGGGGTCCGCTTCTTGGGCGCTCCGCCTGCAGCGATGATCTGCTCGTCCTCTTCGTCTTCGGCATCGATGGCGGCATTACGGGCCTGTTGGCGGGCCGCGTAGCCAAAGCCGATGAACATCAAAACGCCAAAGGCGAACCACTGCAGGGAGTAGGAGAGATGGGTGCCCTCTTCCGTGGCTGGTTTGGGGAACGGCGTGGGCATCTCCTGGACCGCAGGATCCTCACTGGCCAATTGGCCGTAAGCGCCGGTGGCCAGGGGGTAGGGGAGTTCCGTGGCAAAACTGGCCAGATCGATCGAGGCGAGCTGCCCGTCCACGGCGCCGCGGTCAAGCTTGGGCTCTGCCGGCTTGAGGCGGGCAACCACGGTGACCTCACCTGTGGGAGGTGCGGGAACGACGTCGGGACGCCCCGGCGTGTTGTTGCCGATGGGCAGCCAACCGCGGTCAATCACCACTGCTTCGCCGGTGGTGAGGCGAAAAGGAACCACGACGTCGTAGCCTGGCTGGCCGTTCAGCGGCCGGTTCCGGACAACCCGCTGACCGTCAATGTCGTACCTGCCCCGAAGCTCAACCTGGGTCCACTCCTTCTCAGGGTCCAGGGCGTTGAACTGATCCTTGACCTCTGCGAAGGGGACAGGAGTGGCCGAATAGTTGCTGACCACGCGGTTGATCTCTGCCAAGGTCTCAGCCCTGCGGTCCATTTGCCAGCGTCCCAGAAACACGCAGGCTGTGGCGAAGATGACGGCCAAGACGAAGTACCCCAGCCATTTGCTGGAGAAAAGGAAACGGTACATTCAGCGGGCCTCGTTCGCAGATTCTTCGTCGGCCAAAAACGGCACGCTTTCTTTCCAAAGGCCCCTCGTCTGGAGGTAGTCCTCCAGCCAAGCCCGGTGTTCGTCGCAGGACAACCAGACTTTCCGCCGCTCAGGAGTATGGATGCGTGGGTTATTCCATAGAAGCTGCCAGTCAGCATCGGCCCGGCAGCCCTTGCGGGAGCACATGGCCGATGCTGTGGCGCGTTGATCTGCTTGGCCGGCAGCATTCGCTCCGCCAAGGTTGAAGATGTTCATGAAGCCGCCCGTTCGTTGCCGGTGTGTCCGGCCTCGCTTGAATGCCCGGTGGACGGGCCCTCTTCTTTGCTTGCTGGTTCGTCGTCCACGAGTTCGCCCTGGAGAACAGTGGGCTCTTCTGAAACTTCGTGCTCGGGCTGTGTGGAGCCTTCAATCTCCGGAACGGCCACATAGTCCAGCAGCGATTCACTGTGGTCCTCGGCTTTGTCGTTCCCATTGGCGATGACCACGGCGATCCATGGAAGGAAGACGGCGCCTGCGATGGCAATGATCTTGAACCAGCCGTCCACAACAAAGATCAGAATGATGCAGACCATGCGGATACCCATGGCCACGGCGTACTTGATCATGCGGTCGCGCATGTCTTCTGAATGTGCAGCAGCGGCATCAGTGATGCTGTGGACTTCGGGATCACTGGAAACAGCGTCCGGTTCCCCGGGCACTTGCTGCAGGGGACTGTCTTCTCGTGTCACAACTGAATCATCACGCTCCAAAGGCCTCTGTCAATTCTCTCACCAACGCTCTATGCGCCCAAACCACGCGCGTTGCTGGTTACCGGCCGGTTGTGGCGGGTGGCGGATAAGATCGACACAGGAAAATCCCTCTTCATAGCGGCCGTTAAGTGCCGCGGAACCTGGAGCGAAAGCATGACTGAAGCAGTATCCACCGGCCGGAGCGTCCTCATCACCGGCGGCAACCGAGGGATCGGCCTTGCCATTGCGGAATCGTTCCTTGCCAATGGTGACAAAGTAGCGGTCACCTACCGAAGTGAAACAGAATTGCCTGAAGGCATCCTGGGCGTGAAAGCCGACGTCACGGACGAGGCCTCCATTGATGCGGCGTTCAAGATTGTCGAAGAGGCACACGGGCCGGTCCAGGTCCTGGTAGCCAATGCAGGCATCACCAAGGACACGCTCCTGCTCCGCATGAGCGAAGAAGACTTCACGTCGGTGCTGGATACCAACCTGACCGGCGCTTTCCGTGTCATCAAGCGGGCGTCCAAGGGCATGATCCGGCTTCGCAAGGGACGTGTGGTCCTCATCTCCTCGGTGTCAGGCCTCTATGGTGCACCCGGCCAGATCAATTACTCCGCCTCCAAAGCCGGCATGGTGGGGATCGCGCGCTCACTGACCCGCGAGCTCGGAAGCCGGGGTATCACGGCCAACGTGGTGGCACCGGGCTTTATCAACACCGACATGACCGCAGAATTGCCGGAGGATACCCAGAAGTCCTATCTGGCCAGCGTTCCCGCAGGGCGCTTCGCCGAAGCCTCCGAGGTAGCGGACGTCGTGCGCTGGGTTGCGAGTGACGAAGCCGCGTACATCTCAGGTGCGGTCATCCCGGTGGATGGTGGCCTCGGAATGGGCCACTAGCCGCTAGCGCAGTTTTTTGTCCGGGGTCGACAACAGATTTCATCCCTGCCGCTGGCATGATGGATGTCGAGCCCACGGAATTTGGATGAAGTGAACAAAAGGAGCACGAATGGGACTGCTGGATAACAAGACCGCCATCGTCACGGGTTCTTCCCGCGGAATTGGCGCTGAAGTTGCCAAGATTCTCGCCGGCGAGGGTGCCGCCGTCGTTGTTAATTACCGCCAGAAGGCGCCGCGCGCCAACAAGGTAGTGGCCGGGATTCAGGCCGCAGGCGGACGCGCAGCGGCTGTCGGCGCTGACCTGACCACCGATGAAGGCGTGCACGCACTTGCCAGCACTGCCATGGAGGAATTCGGCTCACTGGACGTCCTGGTCCTTAACGCCTCCGGTGGCATGGAATCGGGCATGGAAGAAGGCTATGCGCTCAAGCTGAACCGCGATGCCCAGATCAACATGCTCAATGCGGCCGTCCCGCTCATGCCTGAAGGCTCGCGCGTTGTCTTCGTCACCAGCCATCAGGCGCACTTCGTTGAGACCGTGCCCACCATGCCCGAGTACGAGCCGGTGGCAAAGAGCAAGCGCGCCGGGGAAGACGCGCTGCGCGCCCTCGTCCCAAACCTGGCTGACAAGGGCATCTCCCTGGTGGTGGTATCCGGCGATATGATCGAGGGCACCGTCACGGCAACGCTTCTTGACCGCTCCAACCCTGGCGCCATTGAGGCCCGCCGCGCGGAAGCGGGCAAGTTGTATTCCGTAGAGGAGTTCGCTGCTGAGGTGGCCAGAATGGTTACCGCCGATGTCGAAACCGGCCACACCGAATACGTGGGCGGCGCCGATTACTTCAACAAGGCAGCCGAATAGAGCACTCGTTATTAGTTGTGGTCCGGGACACCTGTCCCGGACCACATCTATTTAAGCCTCCAATCGTTGGCCATCGGTGCGCACGTGATTCCGAATCCTTCAACCAGCGAAACACTATGATGACAATTCTATAAATTATTGGAAATTTCGCGTCACGACATGTTCCTTGCTGTTTCAGTTTTAGTCTTTTGCATTAAGGGATTCCATCTGTTTGACTCTCAAAGGCGCCCTCGTCCATAGTTCCCAGCAGTGTGGATAAATGAATGCTGATGACGGGCGGACTTTGTCCCTGGCCTTAGGAGCTTCTTTGGACCTGTTATTGCATGCTGACGATATTCACGCCTCCTATGACCAGCGGCGAATCCTCAAAGGCGTAGAACTATCCCTGCATCGGGGAGAGATCCTGGGATTGATCGGAACCAACGGCGCAGGGAAGACCACCCTTATGGGCGTGTTGGCCGGATCCCATCAGCACGATGGTGGCCGGATCACCCTGGGCGGCGAAACATACAAGCCGGACTCGATGGACGAGGCCCAGGCCTGCGGGGTTGGACTCATACCCCAGAACTTCAAAATCGACCCCCAGCTGACCATCACCCAAGCCATCTTTCGGGGAACCTTCCAGTCAGGGAAATCCCATGAACAGCTCCGGGATCAAGCCAGTCAGTTGATTCGGGACATCGGCATCAGCATGAATCCGGACGCCAAAGTCGGCACCCTGATTCGTGCCGAGCAAGCCCTCGTGGAAGTCCTCAGGATGGTTGCCGAAGAGGCGCAGTTGGTGATCATGGATGAGGTTGCCGCCTCACTGCCCGACCACGATGTTGCTGTTCTGCATCAGGTCCTGCGGATGCTCATCCGGCAAGGGCGGGCCATCATCTACATCACCCACCGCCTCGACGAAGTCCGATCCATTGCGCACCGCATCGCGGTCATGCGCGACGGAAGGGTGCACAAGGTTCTGGACGCCGGCGGTGTTAACGAAGACGAACTCGCTTTCCTCTTGCTTCAGCAGGAACGGGAGAAAGTCTCCCGGCCCACTGCGCCGGAGGGAAGCGGTGACGCGTTGAGCGTCCTGAACCTCGGTGTGGGGGATACGGTTCGGGATGTGACCTTTACTGTCGCTAAAGGGGAAATCTTCGGCCTGGTAGGCACACACCGTTCGGGGGTCCACGAACTCGTAGAGGCGATCGCAGGCATTCATCCCAGCACGGCCGGGAAAATCCTCATGAACGGAACGCCGGTGCAGATACGGAGCCGGCAGGATGCCCGGCGGTTGAAGATTGGCTATTCGTCGGAGAGCTCCGACTCACTGGAATCCAGCACCAGCATCGTGGACGGGCTTCAATCGGATGCCGGCACGGCCGGCGTGACCCTGAACGACGAAATCTCCCAGCTACGTGGTGTGGTGGACGTGGTCCGCCGGATGCGCATCAACACCACTAACATTCAAGGCTCCATCAGCACCTTGTCTGGTGGCGACCGGCAGAAAGTGCAGCTCGCCAAGTGGATGGCCACCGACTGCGATGTGCTGATCCTTAGCCATCCCAGCCGCGGAATCGACATCGGCGCCAAAGAAGTCGTCTACAAGATGCTGAACGAGCTGAGCCGGACCGGGGTTGCGATCATCCTCCTGTCTTCAGACCTGTCAGAAATGGTCAGTTGGTGTCAGCGCATCGGCGTGATGCGGGACGGGGAACTCGTGACTATTGAGGCCAATGCCAACACCAATGAAGATGTCCTGGTACATCACATGCTTGGCGTGAAATTTGAATCTGGAAACGGCGAAGCCCGGCGCGCAAGAAACTAGTCCGACCCGCAGAAGGCGCCCGTCCGGTTGTAGGCGCCTGTCCGGTTGAAGACGCCTGTCCGGTTGAAGACGCCCGTCCGGTTAACAACAAGGGACGGTCGCGAATCCCGCGACCGTCCCTGAGTGGTTCCGTGAGCTATCAGATGGCGATTTCCTTTGCGATGTTCTTGAGCTTGTGCCGTGCCAAAGCGAGGTTTGCGTAGGTACGGTCCAACACCAGATACACGAAGAGGCCCTTGGACCCGTCCGAGTTCAGGACGTTGATCAGGTGGTACTGGGTGTCCAGGGTGATGAGGATATCTTCGATATTGCTGTTCAGGCCAAGGTCAGCCATGGTCCTCAGCTTGGAGCTGACAACATTGGAGTTTCCGGCAGCAGCAACCCCAAGGTCGAAGCCGGGGTTGCCACCTTGGGCCAGGGCCATGCCACTGGAGTAATCCACGATTGCCGCCCCTGTGGCGCCTTCAATGGATAGTAGTTGCTTGGTGGCTTCATCGAGTGAGCTCATAAGATATTCATCCTCTTCTGTTGTGTATTCACCGGAATCCGTGAGCTCATGGAAGATATCGTGAAGCGGCATTGGTAGCACGTCGGGGGAAGTCAGCTCATGATGCGCCAGCTCGACTCCTTCGCGCCGTTTCCACCACTTCCACGTGCGCTCCGTACGGTTCACTCCCTATCCCTGCTCTTCCGTCATCCCGCCCTGCCGAAGGCATCACGGATTTCGTCGTCGAGTTCTAAACTTTACACATTAATAACCCAGCGACTGGTCATTATGGGACATTCTCATAAACCGTCGTGAAGTTAACGACCGACGGCATCTATTTGAGCTATCAGTTCACGACAATTCAATAAATTTAACGCGTTTCTGCGTCACGAAATAAGGTTTAGTGTTTCGGAGGTATTTTGGGCGCACGGAAGCCACCGATGGGCAGCGTGGCCGCCGACAGGAGTCAAAGAGGGGCGGTTGAGTCTTAGACGTTGGCGATGTGCCGGACAGCATCCAGGTAAGGAATGTTGATCACGGCGTCAGCTGCGGCACGGACAGCCGGCTTGGCATTAAAGGCAACACCAATGCCGGCAGCATTGAGCATGTCGAGGTCGTTGGCTCCATCGCCCACCGCGATGGTGTGCTCCAGGTTGATTCCCTCCGCCGCTGCCCACGCGCGCAAGTACTTTTCCTTGGCTGCGCGATCAATAACTGCGCCCAGCACCTTGCCGGTCAACGCGCCGTCGACGATTTCAAGCTCATTGGCAATCCAGTAATCAAGGTCCAGCTCTTGGGCGATGGGACCCAGAATCTGATTGAAGCCTCCGGAAACGACAGCCACAACGTGGCCGGCTGCTTTGAAAGCTGCCACGAGCTCTGCGGCGCCGAGGCTAAGCCGCACCTCGTGCCGGACGGAATCGACGACGGCGGCCGGAAGGCCGGCGAGGACGGCGACGCGGGCGTGCAGGCTCTGGGCGAAGTCGAGTTCGCCCCTCATGGCTGCTTCAGTGACGGCCGTAACTTCTTCGCGCTTGCCTGCATGCTCTGCCAGTAGCTCAATCACTTCCTGCTGGATCAGCGTTGAGTCAACGTCCATGATGAGCAGTTTCCGGGAAGCCTGCCGCAATCCTTCGGGAACGATTGCGGTGTCCACTCCCGCTTGGGCCGCTTCTGCTATCTTCCGCCGGACAACTGCCAGGTCCGCTGCAGTCTCTGTGCCTGCAGTGAGGCTCGCCGTGACGACAGCAAATCGATCATCCCCACCGTGTGATTCCGACGACACTGCGACGCCGGATTCGGCCAGTGTTTTTCGCACATTGTCGAGGGATTCAGGGGACAAATTCACGCCATAGCTGACCGCAGCCAAGTTCGAAGTCATGGCCCCAATCCTACTGAGGGCGCTGCATGCGCCCGAATTCGTTTCGCGACACAAAGCCTGCACGCTGACCGGTTATCAGTCATATGGATTTTTGTCCTAGTGTCTACTGCTATGAGTGATGTTCTGGAACTGGCTTCCGTCAGCGTTGTCCGAGGCAAGAAGACCCTGCTGGACAAGGTTGACTGGCAGGTCAACGAAGGCGAACGGTGGGTCATCCTGGGACCCAACGGGGCCGGTAAGACCACCCTTCTCCAGATCGCTGCAGCCCGACTGCATCCCAGCAGCGGCCAGGCCGGGATCCTTGATGAGACCCTGGGCCGCGTAGACGTCTTTGAACTCCGCCCCCGGATCGGTCTTTCCTCCGCTGCGTTGGCTACCCAGATTCCCGAGCACGAGAACGTCTTGAACGTTGTGGTCACCGCCGCCTACGGCGTCACGGGCCGCTGGCGCGAGGGTTACGAGCGCGACGACGAACGCCGCGCCTTCAGCCTCCTGAATGACTGGGGGATGGGCCCCCTGCTCAACCGGACGTTTGCCACGTTGTCGGAGGGAGAGCGCAAGCGTGTCCAAATCGCGCGTGCCCTCATGACGGACCCTGAACTGCTGCTCCTTGATGAACCAGCGGCCGGCCTCGACCTCGGCGGCCGTGAAGAACTGGTCCACAAGCTCGGCGAGCTTGCCAGCGACGAAGCTGCTCCAGCCATGGTCCTGGTGACCCACCACCTTGAAGAAGTTCCTCCTGGCTTTACCCACGCAATGCTGCTTCGTGAAGGTGGCGTGGTTGCCGCGGGCCCCATCAAGGAAGTCCTCACTGACGAGCACCTCAGCAATACCTTCGGGCTCGCGCTGGACGTTTCCGAAAACGGTGGCCGTTACACGGCTACTGCCCGCCGCTAAAAGGATCCGGTAACTTAAAGTGGAGATTCTTAGCAGCATCCTGGTCTTTTTCGCGGGCTTGTGGGCCGGCACCATCAACGCCGTTGTCGGCTCCGGCACGCTGGTCACGTTCCCCGTACTCATCGCTATTGGCGTGACGCCTGTTGTTGCCTCCATGAGCAATGCGATGGGCCTTGTGGCGGGCAACGCCGCCGGCGCATGGGGCTACCGGCGCGAACTTGCCGGTCGCGGCAGGCAGCTGATGAAGCTGTTGCCGGCCTCTTTGCTGGGCGGTATCACCGGAGCCTGGCTGCTGCTGCACCTGCCGGAGAAGGTGTTCCACTACGTTGCCCCGGTGTTGCTGGTGGTTGCCCTGCTGATGGTGGTCTTCCAGCCCAGACTGCAGGCATGGGTGCGCAGCCGGGAAGAAAACCCTGAGCATGCCATCCGCGATCGAAGCCACGGCATCCTGCTGGTGGTCCTCGTGTACCTTGCCGGTGTCTATGGAGGCTACTTCGTCGCAGCCCAGGGGATCCTCCTAGTGGGAATCCTGGGGGTTTTCCTCTCCGGAACCATGCAAAATGCGAATGCCATGAAGAACATCCTGGTGCTGGGCGTCAACATGGTTGCCGCCGTTTCCTACCTGATTTTCGCCTTTGACCGCATCGAGTGGTTCTTTGTCCTCCTCATTGCCGTGAGCTCCACCATCGGCGGCCTCATCGGTTCGAAAGTAGGGCGGAAGCTTTCCCCGAAAGTCCTGCGGGCCGTCATTTTCGCGCTCGGCATCGTGGCACTTGGCTTCATGATCGCCAACCTGCTGAAATAGTCCCCCGGTGACCTTTCACTATCTCGAGTCTGCAGCTGATCCCCGCGTCGCGGACTACACCACGCTCACCGATGTACACCTCCGGAAGCTCCGCGAGCCTCAGGAAGGCATGTACATCGCTGAGTCCTCCCGGGTCCTTCGCAGGGCACTGGCTGCAGGACATCAGCCTCGTTCCTTTTTTCTGGCGGAAAAGTGGCTGGACGATCTGGACGACGTTTTTCAGGCGTACCCCGACGTTCCCGTCTTCATTGGCAAAGCTTCCCTGCTGGAGGAGATCACCGGATTCCACCTTCACCGCGGTGCGATGGCTGCCATGCACCGGCCGGCTCCCGTTCCACTGGAGGAACTCCTCGCCAACGCTCAACGTGTGGCCGTTCTTGAGGACATAGTGGACCACACCAATGTGGGTGCGATCTTCCGCTCGGCCGCCGCGCTGGGTATCGATGCTGTCCTCGTCTCGCCCCGGTGCGGCGATCCGTTGTACAGGCGCAGCGTTCGGGTCAGCATGGGCACGGTCTTCCAAGTGCCGTGGGCGCGGCTGGAAAGCTGGCCCGATGACCTGGTCCGCTTACAGGACCAAGGTTTCACGGTGGCCGCCATGGAATTGACGGACGACGCCCTGGACGTGGACGACCTGGCGATGCAGCAAATACCGAAACTCGCCCTGGTGCTTGGAACCGAAGGTGCAGGTATGAGCGCCGAAACGCTGGCCGTCGTCGACCTCGCGGTTAAGATCCCGATGCGGGCAGGTGTTGATTCATTGAACGTAGCAGCTGCCTCCGCGGTAGCGTTTTGGGAACTTCGCCCGAAGTCCTGATCCCGGTTTCGTATGGCATGGCGGTATCCGCTATGATTGGTTGTTGGCCCGGGCACTGAAATATTCACTTTTCAGTATCTGACCACCTCCATTCATACCTGGCAGCTGGCAAAATCCAGTTGCGCGAACAAAAGGTCCCATTATGAAGTCTGATATTCACCCGAAGTACGAAGCTGTTGTCTTCAACGACCTGGCCTCCGGTACGCAGTTCCTGACCAAGTCCACCGTGTCTTCCTCGAAGACCATCGAGTGGGAAGACGGAAACACCTACCCGGTTATCGACGTCGAAATCTCTTCGGAGTCCCACCCGTTCTACACGGGCAAGCAGCGCATCATGGACTCTGCTGGCCGCGTCGAGCGCTTCAACGCTCGCTTCAAGGGCTTCGGCGGCAAGAAGTAACCACTTCACCCCAAGGCTTTCGAAGGCCCGCATTGCTGGATTTCCGGCAATGCGGGCCTTTGCGTTTTCCGGCAAGATGGACAGCATGACTTCCCAGCCCCTGCACTCACCGCAAACCCACGACGACGGAACGCGCCCCCACGGGGAATACAAGGTACCCGGCGGGAAACTCGTGGTGGTTGACCTGGACGTCATGGACGGACGCTTCACCAATGTCTCGCTGAGCGGCGATTTCTTCCTGGAGCCCGATGAATCACTACAGGACATCAACCGGGCGCTGACGGGCCTTCCAGAGAGCTCAACAGCGACAGAGATAGCCACAGCCGTCACCGCGGGGTTGCCCGAAGGGGCCGTACTGTTCGGGTTTTCCGCAGAAGCGGTGGCCATCACCGTCCGCCGTGCACTGTCAAAAGCCACCGGCTGGGCTGACCACCAGTGGGAAGTTATCCCGCCCTCAGTCCTGCCCACACAGGTCAACGTAGCCTTGGACGAAGTCCTGACAGAGGAAGTCGGCTCTGGACGGCGAAACCCGACGCTTCGTTTCTGGGACTGGGAAGAACCCTCCGTGGTGATCGGCAGTTTCCAATCCGTCCGGAACGAGGTGGATCCAGAGGGCGTGTCCCGTCACGGCATCACGGTGGTGCGCAGGATCAGCGGCGGCGGAGCCATGTTCATGGAGGCCGGCAACTGCATCACCTACTCCTTGTATCTTCCGCAAACCCTCGTGGACGGCATCAGTTTCGCCGACTCCTATGCTTTCCTGGATGCCTGGGTCATGGCCGCGCTGGAGAAACTCGGCATCACGGCGTTCTACGTTCCCCTCAATGACATCGCCACAGACCAAGGCAAGATTGGCGGAGCAGCGCAGAAACGCCTCGCCAACGGCGGAATGCTCCACCATGTGACCATGAGCTACGACATCGATGCCGACAAAATGCTGGAGGTTCTGCGCATCGGCAAGGAGAAGCTCAGCGATAAGGGAACCCGCAGTGCGAAGAAACGAGTGGATCCCTTGCGACGACAGACCGGGCTCGCCCGTGCAGCGATCCTTCAGGCCATGCAGGAGGTCTTCACGGAGCGCTACGGCGCGGTGGAGTCCCGGCTCACCGATGCGGAATTGAGTGAGGCCAGGAACCGCGTGGAAGCGAAATTTGGCACAGCGGAATGGTTGAACCGGGTTCCCTAATGTGCGGGTAATGCAGGCCCTGTTCCTGAAGGCCCGGGGTCGCCGCCTAGCCCGTGGCGCCCTGGGCTGTCAGTGCGCGGAAGAGGTGGCTGCGTTGCTCCACTATGATGCGCCGCAGTGCCCTGGGTGCGTCAGCATGCGCTCCAAGCCAGTCGTCCGTCCGGACAATGACCGGGTGCTCGGCGGCGTGCATGCCCTCCCCAAGATCCTGGGCGGCCGGGAACAGCCCCCGGACGATCCTGCCCGCAATTTCAATACTGCGCTCCGCCCAGACCTTTTCAAGGCACTCGAAGTACGGCTCCACATAAGGTTCCAGCATGACCCTGGGGGCCGTGGCGAATCCAGCGATGGTAGCGCTCAGGATCTCGTTGGAGAGCCCGGTGCCGGTAACCGCAGAGTCCCATGCTGCCGCCTTCACCGAGGCGTCGGGACGCGCTGCAGAGGCAAGGGCGTGGCCTTCTCTGCCCGAAGCGGTTCTATCCGCTGACAGTTCCCTGTCCAGCTCAGCTTGCGAAGCCTGTCCGTGGGCTGCCAGTGCCTGCCAGAGGCTCCAGCGCAGTTCGGCGTCTACAGCCAGTCCGTCGATCACGGTGGCACCTTCCAGGATGCTCCGCAGCAGGGAAAGCTCACTGTCGCCGTGCCGGGAGACATCAGCGAGGGTCCTGGCCCAGGCAAGTTGCTGATCCGACCCCGGCCGGGCGGCCCGCAACTGCGCGGCGGCAACGGCAAGGAAGACCTTGCGCACACCGTCCCGCACGGCTGGGGGCACGAATCGCTCGATGGCACTTGAGGCGTTGCCCAATACGTTCAGGAGGACACCAATTCCTGTTTCTGCGGGCGCGAACTGTTCAACGGCAGCCACATACCGGGCCGCAGGCGTAACGCCGTCACGGGCCGAATCCCACAACGCTGTCCAGCACAGGGCGCGCGCCATGGGGTCCTGGATTTTGTCCAGCGTGGTCCGTACCGTGTGCTCAGAAACGGGATCCAGCCGCACCTTTGCATAGCTCAGGTCGTCGTCGTTGACCAGCAGCAGCGCCGGACGCCGTTTCCCGTTCAACGCACCCACCAAGGTACTGGGTCCCGTGACGTCCACATCGATGCTTTCAGTCCGTACCAAGGCGCCCGTTGAGTCGGAGTTGTACAAACCCAGCCGCATGCGGTGCGGACGGAGTTCCTGGTGGCCTGTGATGGGGTCGACGGCGTCTTGGCGGAGAGTCACAGCGCCCAGGGTGCCGCCGTCGTCCACGATGTCCGCAGAGATGGTGGAGATGCCCGAGGTCTGCAGCCATTGGCGTGCCCAAGCGGCCAGATCCCTGCCGGACGCAACGCTCAGGGCTTTCAGAAGATCCTGGAGGGATGTGTTGCCGAAGGCGTGGTCGCGGAAGTACTGCCGGGATCCAGCGACGAAGGCTTCAAAACCAACGTAGGCCACCAGCTGCTTCAAGACGGAGGCGCCCTTGGCGTAGGTGATGCCGTCGAAGTTTTGCTTGGCAGCTTCCAGGTCCGGGATGTTGGCCACAATCGGGTGTGTGGTTGGCAGTTGGTCCTGGATGTAGGCCCAGGCTTTCCGTTTGCTCGCGAAGTTCACCCACGCCGTATCCCAATCGGTGGCGCAGTCCACGCCCAGGGTCCCCATGTAGTCGGCGAACGACTCCTTGAGCCAGAGGTCGTCCCACCAGTTCATGGTGACGAGGTCTCCAAACCACATGTGCGCCATCTCGTGCATCAGCGTGTTTGCGCGGGCTTGGTATTGGGCATCCGTGGCTCGCGAAGCGTAGACGTACTTCTCCGTGAAGGTCACCAATCCAGGATTTTCCATGGCCCCGAGGTTGTACTCGGGAACGAACGCCTGATCGTACTTGCCCCAGGGATACGGGTAGTCGAAGAGTTCATTGAAGAATTGGAGCCCGTTCTTCGTCAGACGGAACAGCTCGTCGGCATCGAAGGAGTCCGCCAAGGAGGCGCGGCAGAAAAGGGCCAGCGGGACGTCAAGGCGGGTGCCGTCGTCGAGCGTTGCTCCCCAGTGATCTGTTGCCTTGAAATAAGGGCCCGCCAGCACGGTGGTGATGTAGGTGGACATGCGCTTGGTGGTGGCGAAGTCCCATTGTGCGGCAACAGGGTCACCTGTCAGCGGCGTGCGGGCCGTCTCCGTCCCGTTGGATGCGACCTCCCAGCCACTTGGAGCGATCACGTGGAAAGTAAATTCAGCCTTGAGGTCAGGCTGTTCGAAATTTGCGAAGACGCGCCGGCTGTCCGCGGGTTCGTACTGGGTGTAGAGGTAGCACTGGCCATCCGCAGGGTCCACGAAGCGGTGCATTCCCTCGCCTGAACGGCTGTACAATGCCGTTCCTGCCACTGTCACCGTGTTCTGGTCCGCGAGGCCTTCCAGGATGATCCTGTTCCGGTCCACCACTGACGCGACGTCCAGCTCCTGCCCGTTCAGCACCACCGATTGCACGCCACCGCTGATGAAATCCAGGAAAGTAGCGGAGCCAGGCGTGGCTGAGAACGTGATGGTACTGGTACTCGGGTAACCGGCGACTGCGGGATCTGCCGCGTCGCGGACATCGAGGGTGACGTCGTAGCTGTGGGTGGTGATCAGGGCTGAACGGGTGGCGGCTTCATCGCGCGACAGGTTGTGATTCGACACACAGCTATCTAATCATGATCCACGCAGCGCCCAGACCCAGCGATGCGATGATCAGCCACGAGCCCAAGGCCACCAGCGCTGCCCGCCCTCCGGTGTGGATCAGGGTGCGGACCCTTACTGCAGATCCCAAGCCAAAGAGCGCCGTGGCCAGGAGGATGTCCTGCAGCACCGCAGCAACTTCCAAAGCCACAGGTGGGGCCCATCCCAAGGATCGGACGGCCACCATCGCGATGAAACCAAGGACGAACAGCGGGACAATCGGGGGGAACTTTCCATCGCCGTCGGCCCCTGCATCGGCAGGTCCGTTGGCGCGCTGCCTCATATGGTCGAATCGCTGGTGGAGCCCGGCGGCTGCCGCGATGGGCGCCAGTAAGACCACCCGCGTCAATTTGACGACGACGGCGATCGCCAGCGCCGCTGTACCGGCAGTTTGGGCTGTGGCCACCACTTGGCCCACATCATGCACGGACGCGCCGGTCCATGCCCCAAATTGTTCCGGGTTCAGGTTCAGGGGGTGCATGAGCAGCGGCAGTACTCCGATGGCCAAGGTGCCACACAACGTCACCAATGCCACGGGCAGAACGGTGTCCTGGTGCTTGATCCGACGCACGGCGGCCATGGCACCAATGGCCGAGGCACCGCAAATGGAAAATCCGGTAGCGATCAGCAGGGCAGTTTCCCCTGGGAGGCGGAGCAGCCGCGCAAGGCCGTAGGTCCCCACGAAGCTGACCAGCACCACACCGGCAATGAGCAGCAAGGATACCCAGCCAAGGCCGAGCACGTCCTGGATGCTGACCTTCAGGCCGAGCAGAACAATCCCGGCACGCATAAGGTGCTTCCCGGCGAAGTCCAGGCCTGGGCGGGCGCGTCCCGCAGTCAACACCGACGTGCCCGGTATATTTGCTGAGAGCAAGCCCAAGGCGACAGCGAGCGTCATTGCCGGAATGGCTGGAATGACCGCGTGGATGGTGAAGGCAAGCCCCGTCGCGGCAATGCTCAGGACCAACCCGGGCCCCAGCCGGGACAGCTGGGGCGCAAGACTGTTGAAGGGCATGCCTCAACCCTGCCGGATGGGGGCACGGAAAGGCGAACCGGGAGTACTCGGAAACCGCGACACAATCAGCGCGTAATGCGCTCGACTCAAAAAGGTGATTGTCTAATTCCCATGTCTGACCTATTCCAGGATTACTCCGAGGCCGCTGCGCGTAGTGGCGCCTACGACGAGATGTTTGCCCCAGGCCACGTTGCCAGAAAATCCTACGGTCAGGTTTCCGGCGCTTTGCGTGAGCTTTCCCTGGCTGACGTCACTGCCCGCGCCGACTCCATGGCGCGTACATTTCTGGACCGTGGAGTGACGTTCGATTATGCGGGGGAGGAGCGGCCGTTCCCGCTGGACATTGTTCCCCGGGTTATTCCCGCCGATGAGTGGGATGTGCTGGAGCGCGGCGTGGCCCAGCGCGTCAAAGCGCTCGAAGCGTTTCTGAATGACGTCTACGGACGCATGGCCGTGGTTACCGACGGTGTGATCCCACGGCAACTCGTGACCACCAGCGCACACTTCCACCGGGCTGTCCATGGCTTCGAGCCGGCGGGCGGCGTCCGCGTGCATGTTTCGGGCATTGACGTGGTGCGTGATGCCGCCGGCACCTTCCGGGTCCTCGAGGACAACGTGCGGGTACCTTCCGGCGTCAGCTACGTCCTGGAGAACCGCCGCGCCATGGCCAAAGGCCTCCCTGAGGCTTTCGGCCAACAACACATCCGACCGGTTGAGGAATACCCCCGCCGGCTCCTGTCCGCGCTCCGCAAAACCGCACCGGCAGGCGTGGACGATCCCACCGTGGTGGTCCTGACACCTGGCGTCTTCAACAGTGCCTATTTTGAGCACACCCTCCTTGCAGGGCTCATGGGCGTGGAGTTGGTGGAAGGGCGCGACCTCATTTGCAGGGGTAACCGCGTCTACATGCGCACCACAGCCGGTGAACAGCGGGTGGATGTCATTTACAAGCGCATCGATGACGACTTCCTGGATCCGCTTCAGTTCCGCTCTGATTCCATGCTCGGTTGCCCGGGATTGGTTAACGCAGCCCGCGCCGGGGGAGTGACCATCGCCAACGCGGTGGGCAACGGGGTTGCTGATGACAAGCTCGTGTACAGTTACGTGCCTGACCTGATCCGGTACTACCTGCACGAAGAGCCGATCATCGCCAACGTCGACACTTTCCGGCTCGAGGAAAAGGAAGCCAGGGAGCATGTTTTGGACCGCCTGGACGAACTGGTGGTCAAGCCTGTTGACGGTTCAGGCGGCAAGGGATTGGTCATTGGACCGGACGCCACCAAGGACGAACTGGACGCCTTGCGGAAGCGCGTCATTGCCGATCCCCGTGGTTGGATCGCACAGCCCGTCCTGCAGCTCTCCACGGTTCCCACTCTGTCCGGAGACAAGTTCGGCCCACGCCACGTGGACCTGCGGCCCTTTGCGGTTAACGACGGCGACGACGTCTGGGTCCTGCCCGGCGGCCTCACCCGTGTGGCCCTCAAGGAGGGCTCCTTGATTGTGAACTCCAGCCAGGGTGGCGGCTCGAAGGATACGTGGGTCTTGGCCGACTCGCCTCAACTGCCGGCCGAGTTGATCCCACGGCAGTCCGTCACCGTGCGGGAACAAGTCTCCGTGTGGCCCGTGGAAAGCAACTGGCGTGACCGCCAAACGGAGCAGCAGCAGTGACCGCGCTCCACCACCACTTGAACTTCGATATGCACCACGCGAAGGAGGCAGTTCCATGCTGAGCCGCATTGCTGAGTCACTTTTCTGGATCGGACGCTACGTAGAACGCGCCGATGGCACATCCAGGATCCTGGACGTGCACCTCGAGCGACTGAACCACCTGCCACTGGAGGAACAGCGAAGCGTCGCCCGCGAACTCCTCGCGGTGATGGGCGCCAAGCCCCAGAGCGAAGATTTCGGCCTCCCTGAACTGCTGCACGCGCTGGCCTATGACAAGCAGAGCGCATCCTCCATTGCCGGTTCGCTCGGTGCCGCGCGCGAGAATGCCCGCCGTGCACGGGAGACCGTTTCGCAGTCCCTCTGGGAGAGCCTGAACACCACGTACTACGGCCTCAACCAGCACCGTAAGGACGTTGTGGGGACCTACCGTTTTTGCAACTGGGTCCTGGAACGGACCGCCATGGTGCGCGGCCTTGCAGACACCACTGTCAGCCACGATGAGAGCTGGCTGTTCATGGTACTGGGGCGCTCCCTTGAGCGGGCCGACATGACAGCCCGCATGCTCTCGACGCGGGATGTCCAGTCCGCTGGAATGTCGTGGGTCAACATGCTCCGCTGCGCCGGCGCCTATGAGTCCTTCATCCGTACCCGCAGGGCAGCGTTCGGCGACCAGCACGCAGCCGAATTCCTGCTGTTGGACCGCCTCTTCCCGCGATCGATCGTTTACGCTTTGCGCGACGCCGACGAGTGCCTTGCAAAGCTGGATCCGTCAGCGCAGCGCGTGGGTTTCATCAACGATGCCCGGCGCATCGTGGGCCAGGCCCGTACATTCCTGGAGTTCCACCGCACGGACGATCTCATGTCCGAGCTGCCGGAACACATGGAACGCGTACAGAAGGCCGTGACGCAGGCTTCGGATGCCATTTCCCGTAAGTACTTCAATCAGGCTGATGAGCACGCCTGGGTGGGAGAAGTTTCATGACCCGGCTGAGCATCGTCCATAAGACGGCCTACAAGTACAACCGCCGCGTGACCTTGTCCTACAACGAGGCCCGGATGACTCCGCTGACCGATGGGCAGCAAGTGGTCCTGGAATCCTCGCTGAAGGTTTCGCCCAACCAGGCATCGGTCAGCACGTACCGCGACTACTGGGGAACGCGCGTCACGGCGTTTGATATGCAGATGCCCCATGAGAGCCTTGAGGTCCTCGCCACGGCCACCGTGGAAGTGCATCGCACCGAGCGCGTTGCCACTGACGACGACATCGTGGGCTGGGATGTCATTGCCTCGGATAAGGTCCAGGACGAGTTCAGCGATTGGCTACCACAATCCAGGCTCAGCGGTCCCGGCGAGGAAGTCCTGGGGATTGTTCCCGGTATTGTGCAGGGCAAGAATCCACACGAGGCTGCACTGGCGGTCTTTGAGTGGATGGCCGGCGAAATGACCTATATGAAGGGCACCACTGGTGTAACCACCAATGCGGAGCAGGCGTGGTCGCAGCGGCAAGGTGTCTGTCAGGACTTGGCGCACCTTGCCATTGGGGCCTTGCGATGCAGCGGCATACCTGCCCGCTACGTTTCCGGCTACATCCACCCGCGGTCGTCGGCGGACATCGGGGAAACCGTTGCAGGACAGTCCCACGCGTGGCTGGAATGGTGGGACGGTGAGTGGCGCAGTTGGGACCCCACCAACCACAAGCCGGCCGGCGACTACCACGTCACCGTTGCCAGGGGACGGGATTATCGTGACGTTCCTCCCCTGAAGGGCATCCTGTCCGGTGGCGGCGGGTCGGGGCTCTCCGTTTCCGTGGAGATCACCCGCCTCGCTTAGGATTTTTTGTACGGATAAGGCCCTCAAGAGTCGCTCTTAAGGGCCTTATTCGTACTCAAACATCAGTACTGAAACTCGGGGTCTTTCTACCAGGGTGACGGCTTGTAATCCTTCAGGAAGACGCCGTATTGGTCTTCGCCGTTTTCACCCATCACAATGGGGTCGTAAACGCGGGCAGCGCCGTCCACCAGGTCCAACGGAGCGTGGAACCCTTCTTCCATGAGCCTGACCTTGGTGTAATGGGGACGCTCGTCGGTGATCCAACCGGTGTCCACCGCAGTCATGAGAATCCCATCGGAATCCAGCATCTCCTGGGCGCTGGTGCGCGTCATCATGTTGAGGGCTGCCTTGGCCATGTTGGTGTGGGGGTGTCCAGGGCCCTTGTATGCCCGGGAGAACTGCCCCTCCATGGCGGAGACGTTGACGATGTATTTCCGGTGCGCAGAGGACCGCTTCATGGCACCACGGAGCCGGCTCACCAGCAGGAAGGGTGCCGTGACGTTGCACAACTGGACTTCGAGCATTTCCAGGGGGTCCACCTCATCCACCACCTGGGTCCAGCTGTTGATCGAGGCGAGGTCCGGAACCAAGCCACCGGCATCGATGGCTGTCCCTGACTCGATCCTTTCCAGTGACGCCGATCCGGTGGACAACGCCAGCGAGGTGATGGCATCGCCGGCCAGGACCGGGTGTTCGGTGACGCTGCTCGCCAGTGCCAGTGGGTGCTTGTCATGCGCATGGCCGAATGTCACCAGCTCAGGTCCACCGTTGGCGGCTTCCAAGGCGGCCGGCAAGGGCTCGTCCTCTGCGTCCACCAACGGCTTGTAGGCATTCCCGGAGCGTCGCACGGTCTGGGCCGCATTGTTGATGATGATGTCCAGGGGGCCGGCTTCATCCAACGAGTCCGTGAGGGCCATGACCTGCGCCGGATCACGGAGATCGATGCCAACGATGCGCAGGCGGTGCAGCCAGTCTGCGCTGTCTTCCATGGCAGCGAAGCGACGGGCCGCGTCCTTGGGAAAGCGAGTAGTGATGGTGGTGTGCGCACCGTCGCGAAGCAGGCGCAACGCGATGTACATGCCAATCTTGGCGCGTCCACCGGTCAACAACGCCCTGCGGCCCGTGAGGTCGGTACGCGCATCCCGCTTACTGTGGCTGAAAGCCGCGCATTCAGGGCAGAGCTGGTGGTAGAAAGCATCCACCTGCGTGTAGTGCTTCTTGCAGATGTAGCAGGGACGGGAACGGATAAGGTGTCCCGCGATCTCGCCGGTAGTGGAGGGTGCCAGCTTGTTGCCGCGGGTTTCGTCGTCAATCCTGTCCGGCGCCGCGGTGGCCGTCAGGGCAATCACAGCACGGTCAGCTTCGGCAATGGAGTCACGCTTGGTGACGCGGCGGTGTCGTTTGACGGCCTTGAACATCTTGCCGGTAGCACGCCGGACGGCAACATAGTCCGGGTGCTCTTCGTCATAGACGTGAATCGTGGTCAGAACCTTGAGGCAGGCCTGGATCTCTTCAGGCGTCAGATCGGTGGAGCTCATTGACCTGATTTTACAGCCTTGGGACCGCGTGGCCTGCCTCGGGTTCTGTTCGCGTCAGGGGAGTGGCTGCCGCTTAGTGCGTCGCACTCTGGGTTGCAGCATCTGCCACGCGTGACTGGATCCCGGCAGCTACCTTTTCAGCAGAGTCGCGAATGTCGGGGTCGTCATGCGTTGCAGCTTTAACGGCCTCGGGAAGACCCCGGCGGTATTGCGCGGACAAGGCCAACTCTGCCTCCCCCGGCTCAGGAACCACTTGGCCCTTCGCCAGGACAGTGATGCCGGACTCGGTCACCTTGTAACCGCGGGCTTTGTCCAAGGCAGGGTCCAGGCCGATGGCGGCGCCTGCCGGAACCTTGACGTTCTTGTCCAGGATGGCCCGCTTGATGACGGCGCCTTCGCCGACCCGGACTTTGTCCATCAATACGGAGTCCTGTACACGGCTGCCGGCTGCCACGTAAGCATCGTTGGACAGGACGGAACCCTCCACGATCCCTCCGGAAATAACCACACCACTCGCCACGATGGAATCCAGCGCCGTGCCCACCGTGTTGTTCTCACCGCGGACAAACTTTGCGGGCGGAGAAATGCTCTGGCGGGTGTAGATGGGCCACTCGGAGTTGTACAGGTTAAAGACCGGCACGGGGGAAATGAGATCCATGTGCGCGTCGTAGAACGAATCGATGGTGCCAACGTCGCGCCAGTAGGTCCGGTCGCGGTCTGTAGCACCGGGGATGTCGTTGAGTGTGAAGTCGTACACGCCGGCTTCGCCCTGATCCACGAAATACGGAATGATGTCGCCACCCATGTCGTGCTTGGTGTCGAGGCGTTCCGCATCCACGTGCAAAGCTTCAACCAAGGCGTCTGCGTTAAAGACATAGTTGCCCATTGACGCAAGGAACTGCGTGGGGTCCGCGGCCAGCCCGGGGGTGCTGGCAGGCTTCTCCACAAAGGCTGCAATCTTCTGGGGATCGTTTTGGTCTACTTCGATCACGCCGAATTGGTTGGCCATGTTCAGTGGCTGGCGGACGGCCGCGACCGTAGCCTTCGCCCCACTTGCAATGTGCTGCTCCACCATCTGGGAGAAGTCCATCCGGTACACGTGGTCAGCGCCAACCACTACCACGATGTCCGGGGCGTCGTCGTGGATGAGGTTCAGCGATTGATAAATGGCATTGGCGCTGCCAAGGAACCAGCTCTTGCCCACACGCTGCTGCGCGGGAACAGATGCCACATAACGGCCCAACTGCGTGGACATGCGCCAGGTTTCCGAGATGTGGCGGTCAAGGCTGTGCGATTTGTACTGCGTCAGAACAACAATTTTCAAATATCCCGAATTAACGAGATTGGATAGTGCAAAGTCAATCAGGCGGTAGCCGCCGGCAAACGGAACCGCGGGCTTGGCCCGGTCCGCCGTCAGCGGCATGAGTCGGTTGCCCTCTCCGCCTGCCAATACGATTGCCAAAACTTTCTTCAACGCCATGGTCACAGCTCCCCGTACGTCTTCGTAGCCCCCAAAAGTCCGATTTTCCGGACTCTTTCACACTAGAACACATACGCCGGAACGACTACGTTGGTTAGCGTGCGAATAGACATTGTGACTAAAGAATTCCCTCCGGAAATTTATGGCGGTGCCGGTGTCCACGTTGCCGAGCTCAGCCGGGTGCTGGCAAAGCACGTTGACCTTCATGTCCGGGCGTTCGGTGCGCCCCGTGATGCCGACTATCACGGGGCTTCGGTGGCGTCCTACGCCACGCCGGAAGACCTCGGCGAGGCCAACGCTGCCATCCAGACCCTCGGCGTAGACCTGCGGATCGTTCCGGACATTGCGGGAGCGGACCTCGTCCACTCGCACACCTGGTACGCCAACATGGCAGGCCACCTTGCATCACTCCTGCATGGCATCCCGCACGTTCTCAGCGCCCACAGCCTGGAGCCTCTGCGCCCGTGGAAGGCTGAGCAGCTCGGAGGCGGCTATGCCCTGTCCTCCTGGGTTGAGAAGACGGCCTATGAGGCGGCCGCCGCCATCATTGCCGTGTCCGACGGCATGCGCCAGGACATCCTCCGCAGTTACCCCAACGTTGATCCGGACAAGGTTCGTGTTGTCCACAACGGCATCGACGTTTCCCTGTGGGAACGCGATGAAGAGGATGACGCGATCCGCGCACTGGGCATCGATTCTGCCAAGCCCAGCGTGGTGTTCGTGGGCCGCAACACCCGTCAAAAAGGTGTTCCGTACCTGCTTCGCGCCGCCTCGAGCCTGCCGGACGACGTCCAGCTGGTCCTCTGCCTCGGTGCTGCCGACACTCCGGAGCTGGCTGCCGAGACGGCCCGCCTCATTGAGGAGCTGCAGACCAAGCGTGAGGGCGTCGTCGTTATCGAGCGAATGCTGCCGCGACGCGAACTCATCCAGGTTCTCAGCCACGCCACGGCCTTTGCCTGCCCTTCCATTTACGAACCCTTGGGCATAGTGAACCTGGAGGCCATGGCGTGCGGCGCAGCTGTTGTTGCCAGCGCCACCGGAGGCATCCCGGAAGTTGTGCAGCACGGCGAAACAGGACTGCTCGTTGAGCTGGAACAGGTGACGGACGGAACCGGCACACCGCTGGATCCGGAGAAGTTCGTCAGCGATTTCGCCGCTGCCCTCAACGAAGTGGTTGCTGATCCAGCCCGCGCCCGTGAAATGGGCAAGGCAGGACGGCGCCGGGCAGAAGAACACTTCTCTTGGGAATCCATCACGGAAACTACCCTTGAGGTCTACCGCTCCGTCCTTCGATAAACGGAACCCCCACCCGTCCCGGCAGCAGGACAAACCACGACGGCGCCGCCCCCTTTGCCGGGGACGGCGCCGTCGTGCTTTACCAAAGTTCCGCAACTGTTCACCGCCTGGCAGCGGCGGAGTGTTAACGCGACTTATTGGCCTTCTGCGCAAGGAGCGTCTTTTCGTCTGCAGGCGCGCTTCCGCTGGCACGCTGCTCGCGGAAGTATTGGCGCGCTGCGTCCTGGCGGGTGGCTTCTGCGCCCGTCGCAATCGAGGCCCGGAGGTGCTCCGGGCCGTAACCGAAGGCATCCACGAGGTCCACCGCGTGCGGGCGGATCTTGACCAGTAGGCGGTTGATGTAGGCGCCCACTGTCCGGCCACGCTGCATGGAGAGGCGTCCGTTCATGAGGTACCAGGAGAGGTGCTTCTCAATCAGGGACAAGCCGAAGAGATCACGCAGCCAGGTCAGAACGCGCTTGGTTCCGTCGTCTGTAACGTGAGTCAGGGCCTCGGTGAACGCTTCCCACTGCAGAAGTTCGGCATGCGCTTGCGCCGCTTCGATGAGTTCATGCTGGTGCTGGTTGAACAGGGCTGCAGCTTGATGCTGGGGAAGCTTGTTTGCTCCCTTGAGCGCGGCACCAACGTCGGCCACCATGGACTGAACGCGGTCTGCGAGCAAGGTTCGCTGGCCTTCCTCATCACGCAAAGCCAACGCGGCCTTCTGGACTGAACCGGTGTCGGCCACGAACTGGGCTACCTGCCGCAAGCCTGTCCGGTGCAGGGCAACGCCGGCCGCCTGGTCCACTACATAGCGGGCCAGCACACCAAAGTCCGCACTGCGGAATTCCTTGGCGTAATCGGCCAGGAGGCGTTTGGCCACGAGTTGCAGCAGCACGGTATTGTCCCCTTCAAACGTGACGTACACGTCCAGGTCCGCGCGCAGTGAAGCAAAGCGATTCTCGATCAGGAAACCGGCGCCACCGCACGCTTCACGGCACTCCTGCAGCGTGTCCAGGGCATGCCAGGTGCTGAGCGGCTTGAGCGCAGCCGCCAGTGTTTCCAGGTCCTGACGATCGGCGTCGGTGTCGTGCGCGCCGGAGAAGACGTCGTCGAACTTCTGCAAAAGCTGTTCGTGCGCGAAGCTGGCCGCATAGGTGGTGGCCAGCCGGGTGAACAAGCGGCGCTGATGCCGCTGGTAATCCAGCAGAACTTCCTCGTCAGTGGCCGACGAGGCGTTGAACTGACGGCGCTCGGTGGCGTACTGGATAGCTGTCTTGAGGGCTACCTTGCTGGCAGCGACCGCTGCCCCATCCAGGGAAACACGTCCCTGGACCAGGGTTCCCAACATCGTGAAGAAGCGCCGACCCGGACTCTCGATGGACGAGGAATACGTTCCGTCCACCGCGACGTCACCATAACGGTTCAGCAAGTTGGTGCGGGGGATCCGTACATCCGTAAAGTGAAGGCGGCCGTTGTCGATGCCGTTCAACCCACCCTTAATACCGTCGTCTTCGCCGCCGATGCCCGGCAGGAACTCCTTGGTGGCGGGATCCCGGAGTTCCACATAGAAGGCATGGACGCCGCGGTTGACGTTTTGCGTTACCAATTGGGCGAAGACCACGGCAGCAAGGCCGTCGTTGGCAGCGTTGCCGATGTAATCCTTCCAGGCTGCACGGAAGGGAGTGTTGATGACGAATTCCTGGCTGGCGTCATCGTAGGTGGCCGTCGTCGCGATGCTGGCGACGTCAGAACCGTGGCCGGTTTCGGTCATGGCAAAGCAGCCGGGAATGTCCAGGCTCATGATGCCGGGGAGCCACTTATCGTGATGTTCAGTAGTCCCCAGGTGCATCACTGCCGAGCCGAAGAGACCCCACTGCACGCCGGCCTTGATCTGCAGGGAAGGGTCAGCTGTGACCAGTTCCTCGAAGCCGGCGATGTTGCCGCCGTGATCGTCGGATCCGCCCAGGCGGGTTGGAAAGGCACGGTGGACAGCGTTGTTGTCCACCAGGAACTTCAATTGCTCGAACACACGGGCGCGGTGCTCGGTGTGGTGCATCCCTTCGATCTTCTGAACCGCCGGGTTCCCTGCAACCTCGCGGGCTTGGTGTCGAATGTGGGCCCACTTGCCAAGGAGCTGCTCGCCAAGGGCGGCGACATCAACCACGGGTTCCGTCCCAGCGGCGGCATCGTCGCGGCCGGAGGATTGATGGGCGGATGAGGCCCGGTCCACTACTTCAGTCATGTTGCTTCCTTCTTTGGTTCCGACAACTGATGAGTCATTACTGGTGTCAGGTGGTGGTCTTGAGAGCCGGAGCTATGCCAAGGCACAGCCAATCGGTGATCTGGCCGGCCATGGTGGCCTGATCGGGTTTGGAGCTTCCAGCCGGGCTTCCCAACCACATCTCGCCGGCGTTCCGCACGAGTCCTATCGCCGCGGTGGGCCAGTACGTGATCACCGACTCCCTCTCCTCGCCAAGGTGTTCCCGCATGGGTGTTGCGATCATGTCCGTGATTTGCTCAAAGAAGTTACCCAGCGCACCCGATGCGGCGATGGGGTCCTGCGCTGAAGCCTCTCCCGGACTCAGCCGGGTAATGAACGCGTAAACGTGGGGACTGGATTCGGCCATCTGCAGGTAGGCGGAAACCATGGCAAGCAGGCCCTCGCGCGGAGTCTGCGCAAGTTGGGCTGCTTCCTGCATGCGGCGCTGCATTTGACCCAGCACAACCTCGCCCATTGCCTGCTGAAGACCGGCTTTGTCGCCAAAGTAACGGTAGTAGACAGACTTTGAGGTGCCGGCGGCCCCGGCGATGTCCTCCATGGATGCGTCGCTTCCGAGCCGATGCACGGCCTTTCGTGCGGCTTTGATCAGTTCGCGGCGCCGTTCTTCACGGTGGGACTGCCAGCGTGCAGCGCGCCCGTCTACCGCGCCAGGCGCAACCGGTGATGCCGCTGCGGGAGCGTCACGGACGGCGGCCCGAGGGGCGTCGGCGACATTGGCGGATTCTTGATGGCGGCTGTTCACGATACTCAGCGTATCAGGTACGCTGGGTATCAGTAACTGGCAATGATCAAAGGAGACAAAACATGGCTGCAGCAGACGTGTCCACGGGAGCAACCCGGGAACCCACACCCTCACCTCTACGCTCCGCGGTCATCGTGGGCGGTAACCGAATCCCGTTCGCCCGGACAGGCGGCGCCTACGTGAAGTCCTCCAACCAGGACATGCTCACTGCGGCATTGGACGGGTTGATCGCCAGGTTCGGGCTCCAGGATGAGCGCATTGGTGAAGTAGCGGCAGGAGCCGTGCTCAAGCACTCCAGGGACTTCAACCTCACCCGTGAAGCTGTTCTCGGCTCTGCGTTGTCCCCGGAGACCCCGGCCTACGACCTCCAACAGGCCTGCGCCACCGGCCTGGAGACAGTGATCGGATTGTCCAACAAGATCAAACTGGGCCAGATCGATTCAGCGATCGCCGGCGGCGTGGACTCTGCGTCCGATGCTCCGATCGCCGTCAGCGAAGGACTCCGGGAGATCCTGCTGGACCTGAACCGAGCCAAGACTGCCGTGCAGAAGCTGAAGATCATCGGCCGTATCCGTCCCAAGGACCTGGCCCCCGACGCGCCGAATACGGGGGAGCCCCGCACGGGACTTTCCATGGGAGAGCACCAAGCGCTCACCACGGCCCAGTGGAAGATCGCCCGCGAAGCGCAGGACGAACTTGCCTACAACAGCCACCGCAACCTCGCTGCCGCCTATGAACGCGGCTTCTTTGATGACCTCATCACCCCGTACCGTGGACTTAGCCGCGATTCCAACCTGCGCGCGGACACCACCTTGGAAAAGCTCGCCTCGTTGAAGCCCGTTTTCGGTAAGAGCCTCGGGTCCGAGGCCACCATGACAGCCGGCAACTCGACTCCGCTGACTGACGGCGCGTCCACAGTCCTCCTGGCAACCGAAGAATGGGCAGACGCTCATGGCCTGCCCAAGCTCGCCACCGTCCTTGATGGTGAGGCAGCCGCTGTGGACTTCGTCCACGGAAAGGATGGCCTCCTCATGGCACCGGTCTTCGCCGTTCCACGCATGCTGGCCCGCCATGGACTGACGTTCGAGGATATTGACTTCTTCGAAATCCACGAGGCCTTCGCCGGAACCGTTTTGAGCACCTTGGCCGCCTGGGAAGACGAGGAGTTCGGCCGCACACGGCTGGGCCTTGACGGGGCACTTGGCAAAGTTGACCGCGCCAAACTCAACGTCAACGGCTCCTCATTGGCAGCCGGACATCCCTTCGCGGCAACGGGTGGCAGGATTGTTGCATCCCTTGCCAAGATGCTGCATGAGAAGGGAGCTGTAGATGGGCGCCCCGCACGTGGCCTGATCTCCGTATGCGCCGCAGGCGGCCAGGGCGTCGTTGCCCTTCTCGAAGCAGCGTAGGGGGAATTCCATGACAGACAAGTACACACAACTGGTTAGCCGCGGACTGGGCAGGGACGTGGCGAAGAAGCTCGGTCTGCCCCAGCCCGTCCAGCTCCGCCGCTACCAGCCCGGAGCCCCGCTGGTTACCGGTCCGGTCCTGGTCAGCGGCGACAGTGCAGGCGCCGACGACATCGCTACCACGCTCCTGGGCTGGGGCTTGGACGTACGGCGCAATGCCCTTCCCAAGGAGAAGCTGGGCGCCATTATCCTCGTCCTCGATGCCGTCCAGCATCCAGGGGACCTGGGGAAGACTGTATTGGCGGCGGGGACCTCGCTCAGGGACCTGGCAGCCAACGCACGGGTGGTCACCATCTCCCGGACAGCCCAATCTGCCCCCACGCCGGCTTCGGCCGCCGCCCGCCAGGGCATCGATGGCCTCCTGCGGTCCATGGCCAAGGAACTGCGCTCGGGGGCGACAGCCAATGGCATACTGCTCCATGACAACCTGGCAACCACCAGCCCTTCAGCCTTGGGTGCACTCAGGTTCTTCCTCTCCGGGCGATCGGCCTATGTTGATGGTCAGTTCCTGACGGTCACCTCAACCTCGGGCAGCTTGCCCACTGACTCGGAGAGGCCGTTGGCGGGCAAGGTGGCGGTGGTAACCGGGGCAGCCCGGGGCATCGGGGCCGCCATCGCCCGGACACTGCACCGCGACGGTGCCACGATAGTCGCAGTGGACATCCCCGCGGCGGGGGACCATCTGGCTGCTGTTGCGAACTCCGTCCGGGGTACTGCACTCCAACTCGATATCAGTCGGGACGACGCCGGCCACCGGATCATCGAGCACGCCGTGGAACGCCACGGCAGGCTGGACATCGTGGTCCACAACGCCGGGATCACGCGCGACAGGCTTCTTGCGAATATGGACGAGGGCCGCTGGCACTCGGTCATCGCGGTCAACATCGCAGCGCAGCTGAGGATCAACGAGGCCCTGTTGGCGTCGGAGCACTTCAAGGACTCGTCCCGGATCGTGTCCGTGGCGTCCACCAGCGGCATCGCCGGCAACAGGGGCCAGACCAACTATGGCGCTTCCAAAGGCGGGGTGATCGGCATGGTGAGGTCTACGGCAGCCTTGATGGAACCCTTCGGCGGAACCATCAACGCTGTTGCCCCGGGCTTCATTGAGACCGAAATGACAGCCAAAATGCCCTTTGCCATCCGCGAGGCCGCCCGCAGGCTCAATTCGCTGAAGCAGGGCGGCCAGCCCCAGGACGTCGCCGAAGCCATCGCTTTTCTCGCCAGTGATGCTGCCGGTGGCATTTCCGGCGACGTTCTGCGCGTGTGCGGTCAACAACTGGTGGGAGCATGACCGGGCCCCAGCCGGTGGTCCTTGGGGAGCTGCCATCGCTGTCCAAGCTGTATGTCAACGCTGCAACAACTGCCGCCCGTCGCCGGGTCCTGGGGACATCGGCGGGAAGGAAGTTGCCGGCGGTCAGCCATGAGGTCAGAAACGTTCGGGCCGACGTCGGCAACTTGACCGCGTACCAACACCTCGTGGGGGAGACTGCCAGCGACATCCTTCCCGCGGGATACGTTCACGCGTTGGCGTTCCCCGTGTCCATGAGCATCATGAACCGCGACGACTTCCCGTTGCCGCTCCTTGGAATGATCCATCTGAAGAACCATGTGGAGCAGCGCGTGCCCATTCAGTTCACCGAGGCTTTGGACATCCGGTCCTGGTCGGCAAACCTGGCTGGTCACAGGGCGGGGACGCAACTGGATGTTGTGGCTGAGGTCCGCTCGGCGTCCAGTGGTGATTTGCTGTGGCGAGGCATCTCGACGTACCTCGCCAAAGGTGTCTTCCTGCCAGGCATCGATAAGCCCGGCAACCCCAATGGGGCAACGGGGGCTGGGGACTTTTCGCCGCCGGATCCTACGGCGTTGTGGCAACTCGGCCTGGATACCGGCCGGAATTACGCCACTGTTTCCGGTGATTTCAACCCGATCCACCTGAGCGTTCTTTCTGCCAAGGCTCTGGGGTTACGCGGGTCCATTGCCCATGGAATGTATTTGGCCTCACGTGCCCTGGCGGACGTGGGAGCCGTCAAGGCTGAGTCCTTTACCTGGGACGTCGCCTTCGAGGCACCGGTATTCCTCCCAGCACGCGTCGCCTTGGACATCGCGACGGTCCATTCAGGGGCCGGAAGCTGGGAACGTTCGGACTACGTGGCGTGGAATCCGCGCAGCGGGCGGCGCCATTTCACCGGAAGAGTATCAGCGGTGATCTAACGTGCTGACCTGATGCAGTGCAAGACGACGGCGGGCACCGGAAGGTGCCCGCCGTCGTCGTTGTTAATCCTCCGGGATCTGAAGAAAGCCAGCAGTACTTTGCGGCACGTACGCACCGGCCCAGCGGAAGACCTCCTCGAAGAAGAGGCTCCGTGCGGGTTCGGCCGAGAGCGCGAGGTCGTGGATGCCGCCGTCGATCCTTGCCAAGGTGACCAAGCGACCCAATTTTGTGCTGCGATCAGCAATGTGCCGGACATCAAGGACGATGTCCGAAGGCGTGTCCGCGCCTTATGGCACGCAGCCAGCCGGCAAGGACAGGGAACCCCTCCAGGGGCTTCCAGCTGAGGTTGAATTCCCATGCTCCGCCGGTTGAGGCGTGCAGGTTCCGCCCGTAGCAGTCACCCAGCACGCCCACCTGGCGCCGCGGCTGGTAGTTTGCAAGGCGTTCGACGACGGCGGTTCCCACCGCGCGCTGGAGGAAGGGCTTGTTGAGGTCGAACCACGGGCTGTTCAGGACCAGCGCATCCACCAGGCCATCGAAGCGGCGACGATGCGCCCACAGGCTGGTGACCAAACCACCGGTGGAGTGGCCGAGGACCACCAGGACGTCATGCCCGTCCTCCTCCTTGATGATGCGGGCAGCCTCATCCAGCTCTTCGTCATAGCTCTCAAGGGACTCAATGTAATTGGGAGTCTGGTGGGCGAGGAGGGAGCGTCCGTATTTCCGGAGATCCAGCGCGTAGAAGTCGAATCCGGCATTGGACCACTCATCTGCCAGGTGTGTCTGGAAGAAATAGTCCACAAAGCCGTGAACGTAGAGGACTGCCCGCCTGCTGGTCTTTGGCGTTTTCCTGGAGACCAGCGTAGCTGTGACGGCACCTTCCGCATCCGGCTCAAGGGTAAGAGTCCGTGCCACATATTCCGGACCAAGGATGTCTTCGCAACCGGCCATGTTTTCCTTAGGTGAGCAGGGAAGAAACAATGTGATCAAACTCGCATTGTAGGTGGGGCAGCAAATCCACGGCAAAACAAACAAGGCCCGGAATCCGTGGATTCCAGGCCTTGTGATGGTGCGCGGAGGGGGACTTGAACCCCCACCCCCTTTCGAGGACTAGCACCTCAAGCTAGCGCGTCTGCCATTCCGCCACCCGCGCAGGTGGTGTTCAGATGGGCCGTTCCGCACCTTCCGGTGCTTTACTTTCCTCCGAAGCAGCGAGAAAAACTCTAACACGGTTTCGGGTGGCTGAAAAATCGACGCTGGTCAGGGCGCCTTCCACAGACGTCCGGCGACCCCGGGAGCAACGAATGCCTGACTGAGGTCGCTGCTTCTGAGTAGGCTGATGGGACACGGGACGGGCTGCGGAATCCGCAGTGCGCGTCGCCGGAACCTGCAGCCCAGCCACGCAAGGAGAATTTCCATGTCTGTCATCCGCCCCGAAGACGAAGTTGTCCGGATCTGCCAGGAGCTCATCCGCATTGACTCGTCCAACTTCGGCGACGACACCGGTCCGGGGGAGCGCGCAGCTGCCGAGTACACGGCTGGCCTGATCACCGAAGTGGGCCTTGATGCCGAGATTTTCGAGTCCGCCCCAGGACGGGCCAACGTGGTAACCCGCCTGGCCGGCGAAGACCCATCAGCCGACGCGCTGGTGGTGCACGGACACTTGGATGTTGTTCCTGCACTCAAGGACCAGTGGAGCGTTGATCCCTTCAGTGGCGAACTGAAGGATGGATTGGTCTGGGGTCGGGGTGCCGTGGACATGAAAGACATGGACGCCATGATCTTGTCCGTCATGCGGGATTTCGCCCGAACGGGCCGCAAGCCCAAGCGCGACATCATCTTTGCCTTTTTCGCTGACGAGGAAGCGGGCGGCACGTACGGCGCCCGTTACGCCGTGGAACATCGGCGGGAACTCTTTGACGGAGCCACTGAGGCTATTTCGGAGGTGGGCGGATTCTCCGCCACGATCGGCGGCCAGCGGACCTACCTGCTGCAAACAGCGGAAAAAGGGCTTTCCTGGCTGCGGTTGGTGGCCCACGGCCGGGCAGGCCACGGCTCGCAGATCAACACCGACAACGCTGTGACCCGCCTCGCAGCTGCCGTGACCAGGATCGGCCAGCACAAGTGGCCGGTGGAGCTCACTCCCACTACGCGCCAGTTCCTGGACGGCGTGACCGAGCTGACCGGCGTCGAGTTTGATGCTGAAAACCCTGACATCCTGCTGAAGGAACTCGGTACTGTGGCCCGGTTCGTGGGCGCGACTCTGCAAAATACGTCCAACCCCACGCTGCTGCGCTCCGGATACAAGCACAACGTCATCCCTGAATCGGCGGAGGCTTTTGTTGACTGCCGTACTCTGCCCGGCCAGCAGGAACTGGTGTTCGAAACCATCAAGGAACTCGCCGGCGACGGCATTGACATCAGTTATGTCAATAAGGACGTCTCCCTCGAGGTGCCGTTCGCCGGCAACCTCGTGGACGCCATGATCGATGCCCTGCACTCCGAGGACCCTGGGGCCAAGGTTCTGCCGTACACGCTCTCCGGCGGCACGGATAACAAGTCCTTGAGCAAGATCGGCATCACCGGCTACGGCTTCGCGCCACTCATGCTGCCCGACGAACTCGACTTCACCGGTATGTTCCACGGCGTGGATGAGCGTGTTCCTGCCGAATCCCTGCAATTCGGCGCCCGGGTCCTGAATACCCTGCTGAGCAACTACTAGACGCGATCACCCTAAGGAGGCCCCGGAATGGCTCCCGAAGAAATCCTGCCTGACGCTCTTCTTGAACGTCTGCGCGGCCGCGCTGCCGGCTATGACCAGAACAACCAGTTCTTCCACGAGGATCTGGAGGAACTTGCGGCCGCCGGATACCTCAAGCTTTTCGTTCCGGAATCCGACGGCGGCTTTGGACTCGGTCTCGAAGCGGTAGCTGCGCTGCAGCAGCGGCTCGCCACGGCAGCCCCGGCCACAGCGTTGGCCGTCAATATGCACTTGGTGTGGACCGGCGTCGCGCAGGTCATGTCGGCCAGGGGAGACACCTCGCTGGACTTCGTCCTGAAGGAAGCCGGGAAGGGTGAAGTTTTCGCTTTCGGTATTTCCGAAGCCGGAAACGATTCCATGTTGTTCGATTCCGGCACCATCGCTGAGCCATTGCCCGACGGAAGCTACCGTTTCACCGGCAGGAAGATCTTCACCAGCCTCTCACGGGGCTGGACCCGGCTGGGGACCTTCGGCAAGGATGCGGACGCACGGGACGGCGAAGGGGAACTCGTCTTTGGCTTTCTCCGGCGTGACGAGCCCGGGCACGAGACCCTCAGTGACTGGGACACTCTGGGAATGCGGGCCAGTGCCTCGAATACGACGTTGTTGCATGGGGCCGTGATCCCGCCTGAGCGCATCTTCCGCAAGCTGCCTGTTGGGCCGAATAAGGACCTCTTGGTTTTCGCGATCTTCGCGTGTTTCGAAACGTTGCTCGCTGCCGTCTATACAGGTGTGGCCGAGCGCGCTTTCACCCTGGGCGTGGCAAACGTCAAACGCCGGGTATCAGCCAAGCATGGTGGCCGAAGCTACGCGCAGGACCCTGACATCAGGTGGAAAGTAGCCGATGCAGCCTTGGCCATGGACGGGATAACCCCGCAAATATCCTCCATTGCCCGGGACGTGGACAACCAGATGGATCACGGAGCGCAGTGGTTCCCCAAATTGGTGGGGCTCAAATCACGCGCCACCGAGAACGCGCGGCTGGTGGTGGATCTTGCCATACGGGTCACGGGCGGTTCCAGCTACTTCCGGGGCTCGGAAATGGAGCGACTGTACCGGGATGTGCTCGCGGGCATTTTCCATCCGTCCAACGATGAATCCGCGCACAGCACCGTAGCCAACGCGTGGCTGGGCCCCTTGGAGGACTAGCGGCTGGTGTGGGCGACCACGGCTGCTGTTAGGGGCTAAACAGTCCGCTGCACGGAATAGACCTTCCGGCGCAGCCAGAACCGCCGGCCGCCCCCGAGGTAAAGCACGCTGCGCTCGAGTTCCCACTTGCCGTACTCCGAATGTTCAGCGAGACGGCGCCGCGCGTCAGGCAGCGAATCCTCAGGTCCCACCGTCAGGACGAGGTATTCGTACTGACGTGCATAGTCTCGTTGGCGCTCCACGGAGCTGCCGGGAAATTGTTCTCTCATCCCTCTCCATTTTCGTCCTTTTCCGGCTAACGTGAAGTCATGAGCATCGATCCGCGTGTCGCGCTTCAGTCTTTGACTGCTGCCCTGGAAGAACATTTGGCCGCCGCATCCGCCAGGCGGGGCGAGGGTGACCCCAACGTCGAAGCGGCGTTCTTTGCCGTCGCCGATGCCTTCGAGGTTTACGAAGACGCACTCTACGAGGCGTATTCCGAGGTTACTCCTCTGCAGGTCTTCGATGATGAGGACGAGGACGACGATGAAGTCCTTGATGAAGACCTCGAAATCGTGGAGGACTAGAAACTCCTGAAAGCCGGCCACCTTTGGGTGGCCGGCCTTTTTGTGCCCTTTTGCGTGTTGACCGGGGCGCTTTCAGCCCGTGATTCCGCAGATTTATGCAGGTGGAGCACGTAGTCATGCCAGCGTCAGCTAGGTACTTCTACGTAGGGGGCATAGGTAATCCTGCGCAAACTTGAGTATCGACTACTGGTGCGCCTCCGGACCGCCCCGGCTTCACTGAGAGGAAGGCAACGGCAGGTCTGCAAAGAAGGCTGACATGGTAAGAGTTCCAGTCTTGCGAATGGGCAAGGCAGCGGCACCGCGAGGTGCCGCGCATGCCTCCGTGAGGTCGGCCCTTCCCTTGGAACCCGCTGTCGCCGAAGTCAATCCGCCGGCGTCTCCCTGGATTGACAAGTCCACTGCTGCACAGCGGACTGAAAAGGCGGGACTGGCGGCGTTGAGGCCGGATGTCACCCTGGACCTCGTGCCGCCAGTCACCCACCGCCGCTCACGGGCAAAAGCTCCACACCGGGACCGTGCAACGTGGACACAGTTGTTGACCAACAGCCTCCGGCTGGCGGACTCCGCGCTGGTTGCCGCCGCCGTCTTTGCCGGATTGGTGCTCAATACCGGCGGCGGGCCGTTCGCCGAAGGCAGTCCCGCTCAAACAACGCATCTGATGTTGGGGGTAATCCTCGGCACCGCCTGGCTGGCAGCGTTGGAGGTCTACCGGACAAGGGATCCCAAAGTGCTCGGAGTGGGTCCCGAGGAGTACAAGCGCGTACTTTCGGCCAGTTTCCGCGTCTTCGGTTTCTTGGGCATCGTGGCCGTGGTCTTCCGCTTGGAGGCTGTCAGCTCCTTCGTCCTGGTTTCGTTGCCCCTGGGGGTAGTGGCCCTGACGGGCAGCCGTTGGGGGTTCCGGCGCTGGCTGAGCTACGAGAAGTCGCGTGGCCGCTGTCTCTCCCGGGCGATTGTGGTGGGAGAGCCCCAGGACGTCCGGTACGTCATTAAGCAGATCAACAGGAAGTCCGGGGCCGCCTACGACATCCTGGGAGCCTGCCTTCCCGGCGCCCGCCGCGGTGCCGTCCTTGCCGTTGACCACCTGAGGGTCCCCGTATTGTCCTCGATTTACGGTGTCGCCCGGACCGTGCGTCAGACAGGCGCCAACGCAGTCATCGTGGCCGGCCCCGTCCCGGGCGGCAACCAGTTCATCCAGGAACTCGGATGGAGGCTGGAGGAGAATGCGGCCGAGCTTGTCCTGGCCGCAACCCTGACCAACGTGGCTGGTCCCCGTATTCACTGGCGGCCCGTTGAGGGACTCCCGCTGATGCACGTTGACATTCCGCATTACTCAGGAGGCAAGCACAGCCTTAAGCGCCTGATGGATGTGACCGTCTCAGCAACAGCCTTGCTCGTCCTGGGTCCGTTACTCCTGGTTCTGGCGGCCGTTGTCCGCGCCGACAGCCCAGGGCCCGTACTGTTCCGGCAGGAGCGGATTGGAAAGAAGGGCACCACGTTCCAGATGCTGAAGTTCCGCTCCATGGTGGTTGATGCTGAGTCCCATCTTGAAGCCCTCAGCCAGCAGGATGAAGGCGCGGGGGTGCTGTTCAAGATCCGCGGCGACCCACGCATCACCCGGTGCGGGCGCTGGATGCGGAGATACTCCCTGGATGAACTGCCGCAATTCTGGAACGTCCTGGTGGGCAACATGAGCCTGGTGGGACCCAGGCCGCCCCTTTCCCGCGAGGTGAGCGGTTACGAGCGGCACACGCATCGCCGGCTGCTGATCAAGCCGGGCATTACCGGTTTATGGCAGATCAACGGCCGTTCGGACCTTCCGTGGGAGGAAGCTGTTCGGCTGGATCTGTATTACGTGGAGAACTGGTCAATAGCGGGGGACTTGATGATCATGTGGCGGACGTTCCGGGCGATGACCCGACCATCCGGCGCCTACTAGCGAAAGTCACGCAGTACTCAATAAGAACCGCGCTATTAACACAGAAGTCGAGTGGGAAATGAGCATACGAACTATTCCATCAGGACAACTGAACGGCCACGAACTCCGGCCGAGACTTCGAATTGCCGTGGTCGGGGCGGGCTACTGGGGTCCCAACCTCGCCAGGAACTTGAAGGCGAGCCCCGATTGGGAACTGGTGGCCATTTGCGATCTGGACGTTGATCGCGGATTGAAGCTCGCCGAAACTGTTGGTGGGGTCCCCGTCGTCGAATCCTTGGACGAACTGTTGGACACCTACAACCTGGACGCTGTAGCCGTGGCCACACCGGCGCATACCCATCACGGAGTGGTGATGACTGCGCTGCGGGCCGGTAAGCATGTACTGGTGGAAAAGCCGCTCGCGGACAGCCGCGCCAAGGGCCTGGAAATGGTGGAAGAAGCCAAAGCCCGGGGGCTGGTCCTGATGGCCGACCACACCTACTGCTTCACGCCCGCCGTTCTGAAGATTCAGGAACTTGTAGCCAGCGGTGCCCTGGGCGACATCCTGTACGTCGATTCCGTGCGCATCAACCTGGGACTCGTCCAGCCCGACGTCAACGTCTTCTGGGACCTGGCCCCGCACGACCTTTCCATTCTTGACTTCGTCCTGCCCGGCGGCCTCCACCCCACGGAGATCGCGGCCCACGGAGCGGATCCCTTGGGAACAGGAAGGGACTGCGTGGGACACCTGACGTTCGGCCTGCCCAACGATGCCATGGTGCACATCCATGTGAACTGGCTCAGCCCCACCAAGATCCGGCAGATGATCATCGGAGGGTCAAAGAGGACCCTCGTGTGGGATGACCTGAACCCCCAGCAACGCCTCAGCGTCTACGACCGCGGTGTCAGTCTGGAACACCAGCCCAGGTCCGCGGCCGACAAGAAGAACTCCGCCATCTCCTACCGCCTCGGAGACACATGGTCGCCCGCCCTGCAGGAACGTGAGCCCTTGGGCCAGGTAGTGGCTGAACTCGCCTCGTCCATCCGGAACCACTCCATGCCGCGCACCAGCGGTGAATCCGGACTCAGGGTTCTGTCCGTGCTGGAAGCCGTAACCCAAAGTCTCAGCACGGACGGGCAGTCCACCGTGGTGGCCGGCAACGAGGTCAATCTCCAGGTTGCACGGTGAAAGAGCTGCTCGGCGCCAACGTGCTGGTCACAGGCGGTGCCGGAACCATCGGGTCAACCCTTGTTGACCACCTGCTCGACGGCGGCGCAGCCCACGTCGACGTCCTGGACAACCTTGTCCGTGGTCGCCGGGCGAACCTTGACAGCGCCTTGGCCAGTGAACGCGTCACGCTGGTGGAAGGCGATCTGCGGGACCGGGACCTGATCCACGACGTCACTGTCGGCAAGGACCTGGTTTTCCATCAGGCAGCCATCCGCATCACCCAGTGCGCCGAGGAACCGCGCCTGGCACTCGAAGTACTGGTGGATGGGACCTTCAACGTCCTCGAGGCCTCAGCGCAACACAACGTGGGAAAGCTCGTCACGGCGTCCAGCGCCTCCGTCTATGGGATGGCCGAGGAGTTCCCCACCAAGGAACGCCACCACCACCACAACAACGACACCTTCTATGGTGCGGCGAAGTCCTTCAACGAAGGAATGGCCAGGAGTTTCCGTGCCATGTCCGGGCTGAACTACGTGGCCCTTCGCTACTTCAACGTGTACGGACCCCGGATGGACGTCCATGGGCTGTACACCGAGGTGCTGGTCCGCTGGATGGAACGAATCGTCGATGGCCAGCCTCCGCTGATCTTCGGCAGTGGCCACCAAACCATGGACTTTGTCCACACCGCAGACGTAGCCCGGGCCAATGTCCTGGCCGCCGTCAGCGGCGTGCAGGAAGGGGCCTACAACGTGGCGAGCGGAACCGAGACCAGCTTGGCGGAGCTGGCGCACACGCTGCTGAGGGTCATGGAATCACCGCTGCACCTGGAGCACGGACCCGAACGGGCAGTCAACGGCGTTGCCCGGCGCTTGGCGGACGTGTCGGCGGCACGCAAGGACCTCGGCTTCGAAGCGGCAGTAGGTTTGGAAGATGGCCTGCGCTCGCTGGTGTCCTGGTGGCGGCCCTTGCGCCAGGAGATCGCTGCAGCGAGGACATCCGGCAGCCCTTCCGCCCCGGTAGTGGGTGCGCGATGACGACGTCCGAGACCCGCCTGGCACGCATCGATGTCATGAAGCCGTGGCTTGGCGAAGAGGAAGCACACGCAGTTGCCGAGGTCATAGCTTCAGGGTGGGTTGCCCAAGGGCCTAAGGTCCGCCAGTTCGAGGAAGCTTTCGCACTGGCGCAACACGCAGGTTTCGCCGTGGCGACGTCCAGTTGCACCACCGCACTCCATCTTGCCCTCGCGGTTGCGGGCGTGGGACCCGGGGATGACGTGGTGGTGCCGTCCTTCTCCTTCATTGCCACCGCCAACGCCGTTACTTATACCGGAGCGCGGCCGGTCTTTGCTGACGTGGACCCAGTGACCGGGTGTGTCACCCGCCAGACCATCGAGGCCGCCCTCACTCCGGCCACCACGGCTGTCATTGCCGTAGATCAAGGAGGCGTCCCAGTTGACATTGATCCGCTCCGCGCATTGTGCGACCCACGGGGCATCGCCGTTGTGGAAGACGCTGCCTGCGCCATCGGTTCCCGGTATCACGGCATGCCTGTCGGGGCCGGCGCGGAGGTGGCCGCATGGTCTTTCCATCCCCGGAAAATCCTCACCACGGGTGAAGGCGGGATGCTCTCCACCTCACGCCAGGACTTTGCGGACAGGGCACGACGACTCCGGGAACATGCCATGAGTGTCTCGGCCGCTGACCGCCATGCCAGCATTCTGTCACCGGCGGAGGAGTACCTCGAAGTAGGGTTCAACTACCGCATGACAGACCTTCAGGCCGCCGTCGGAATCGTTCAACTGGGCCGCCTCCACACTGCCGTCCAGCGTCGTCGGGAACTCGCCGCCACCTACGCGAACGCCTTTGCAGGTATTGACGGCCTTCGGCTGGTCGATGACCCGGCTTACGGCATCAGCAACTTCCAGTCGTGCTGGCTCGAAGTCGGCCCCGGGTTCGCCATGGGAAGGGATGCGCTCATGACCCACCTGGCCGAGGATGGAATCTCCGCACGGCGGGGCATCATGGCGGCGCACCGCCAACCGGCCTACGCCGGCAGGGACACCGGACAAGCGGACCTGAGCGTCACTGAAAGGCTGACGGACCACACCTTGATCCTTCCCCTTTACCACCAGCTCACCCTGAGCGACCAGGTCCGTGTCATCGATTCGGTACTTCGCGCGGCAGGACAGGGAAGATGAGCGAATTACTCCTCATAGCGGCCAGCGGACTCGCCCGGGAGGTACTTGCCATGGTCCGCAGCAGTGGCCCCTTCGACGTCATCGGGATTCTTGATGACGACGAGGACAAGCTTGGGCGGGTGGTGGACGGCGCCCACGTGCTGGGCCCTGTACGGGACGCCCTCCGGTTTCCGCACGCGCTGTTGCTGGTCTGCATCGGATCCGGATCGGGCAGGGAGAGCGTTGTGATGAGGCTGCGTTCGCTGGGGCTGGACGAGGACCGCTACGCCACAGCCATTGATCCATCCGTCAACGTCCCGGAGGGCTGCGAGATCGGCCGGGGGAGTATCCTCCTGGCGCATGTGAGCATGACCGCTTCGGTGACCATCGGCAACCACGTGGTGGCCATGCCCGGGGTCACGTTTACCCATGACGACGTCATCAGTGATTTCGCGACGTTCGCCTCGGGAGTATCGCTGGGCGGGAACGTGCACATCGGCCGGGCCGCCTACATCGGGATGAACGCCAGCGTCCGCGAGCGCCGGACCATTGGCGCCAAGGCAACCATCGGCATGGGTGCGGCGGTCCTGAGCGACGTTCCCGACGACGAGACGTGGGCTGGCGTTCCTGCGCGCGTTATCAGGCGGGGCAGCGCTCCCGCACTGGAGGGGGTCCAGTGAAAGTAATGCGTCCGGTTCCTGTTACGGCGCCGCCCAGCGTGAGCGTGGTGGTTCCTTGCTACAACTATGGCCGGTACCTGCCCCAGGCTGTGCACAGTGCCTTGTCCCAGGAGGGCGTGGACGTCGAAGTGATCGTGGTTGATGATGCGTCCACGGACGGCAGCGCAGCTGTTGCTTGGCGTCTGGCTTCCGTAGATCCCCGCGTCACTGTGGTGCATCACGAGGTGAACCAGGGGCACATCGCCACCTACAACGACGGACTTTCCCGGGCCAGCGGCCGCTACGTGACATTGCTGTCCGCTGATGACTTGATCGCTCCGGGCGCCCTGGCCAGGGCGACAGCGCTGATGGAAGCACATCCGCATGTGGGGATGGTGTACGGCCTGCCCAAAGACTTCACGGATCAGCCCCCGCGGGTTGCTCCACGCGAGCGCACTATCTGGACGGTGTGGGGTGGCAGAAGTTGGATCGCGCTGGCTTGTGCCCGCGGACGAAACTTCATCCTGTCGCCCGAAGTGGTGATGCGCACTGAGGCCGTCCTCAGTGTTGGTGCGTACAGCGCCACACTGCCCCATTCCGGGGACTTGGAGTATTGGTTGCGTGCTGCAGCTTCCTGGGACGTGGGGCGGATCAACGGCCCGGTCCAGGCTTTCTACCGGGTCCACGGTGCGAACATGCACCAGACTGAGTTCGCAGCCGCAGTGGTTGACCTCCAACACCGGCTGGATGCCTTCCGGGTCCTTGAGGACCCCCGGTTCCCCTGCTCCCCGGAAAAGCGGGCCCAACAGTTGCAGCGGGCTAAGAGGGCGCTGAGCAAGGAAGCTGCCCGGCTCGGACGTCAAGAGCTCACACGCGGCGGAGCGATGGAAGCCGCAACTGAGCTGCGGAAGTTCATTGAGTGCCTTCATGACGTCCCGGGCAATATCCACCGGGCCAATGCCCTGCAGGCCCGGATTGCGCGTGCTTCCCGCGGCAAGAAGCCCGGCACCGGGCGATCGGCTGCGCAGTACGTACATACGCAGCTGGATCGGGTCCGTTGGCGCCTGTGGGCCATGACGGGGATATCATGACGACCGCCGGCGAACAGGGCCGTTCCCTGGGCAACCGGGCCGCGAGCGCCACTCTCTGGGGTGGGGTCAACATGGCCCTGGGCAGGATCGTGCAGTTCGCCACCACCATCATCGTGGCCCGGATGATTGCCCCTGAGCATTTTGGTGCGCTCGCGGTAGCCATTGTGGTCCAAACCATCGCCACGAACATGGCTGAGCTTGGGGCTACAGCCTCCCTGGCCCGGGGCAACGGCGACCCGGACAAGATCGCCCCGACTGTGTTTTCCATTGCCTTGGTCACCAGCGGCATCATGACTGCGGCAGCTGTCCTCTGGGCTCCGGCCCTGGCAGCGGCTTTCGACGACCCCGCGGCAACCCCTGTGATTCAGGTACTGTCACTGACCATCCTCCTGCAGGGCATCGGCGCAGTACCCTCCACCATGGTGTGGCGCGAGTTCCTGCAAAAGCCGCGGGTAGTCGTCGACATTTGCGGCCTGATGACCGTACTTCTGCTCGTGGTTCCCATGGCCCTGGACGGATGGGGTGCCATGGCTCTTGCCTGGTCCCGCGTCGGGGGGCAACTTGTGGCGATGGCCGGGTACTGGATCATCACACCGAAGCGGTACGCACCCGGTTTCGACCGTCACGCGGCCACGGAAATACTGCGTCTGGGCATGCCGCTGGCGATGGCCAACCTCGTGGTCTTCGTCACGCTCAACGTGGACTATCTCCTGGTGGGACGGATGCTGGATCCGACGGCTCTGGGCTTGTACCTTCTCGCGTTCAACCTGGCCGGGCTGCCAAGTTCGGTCATCACGGCCGTTATCCGAGCCACGGCGGTTCCAACGTTCGGCAGGCTCTTTGCCGAAGGCACTCTGGGGCTCCTGGCGCCCAGATTTGTCAGCGGGGTCTCTTACTGTGCCTTTCCAATTTCTGCCTTGGTCGTAGCCCTGGCCCACCCGTTGATCGTGACCGCCTACGGAAGTCCGTGGGCCACGGCCGGTATCGCATTGTCAACGCTGGGCGTGTTCGGCGCCACCCGGATCCTCGTGGAACTCTTCGCTGACCTCAGCGTCGGCGCGGGCCGTACCGGATGGCTTTTCTGGGTCCAGGTCGCTTGGCTCATCACCCTCGCACCCGCCCTCTACTTCGGCATCACGTGGTGGGGGATTGCGGGAGCCGGAATCGCGCACGCCACAGTGGCGTGCCTGGTGGTGATTCCCCTCTATGTGAAGTCCCTGACCTCAGTACTGCACACCACTTCATGGCAGCTTCTTCGTGGAAGCCTCGCCCCGTTCCTGGCCGCCACACTGTCCGGCACGGCCGCCTGGCTGGTTACCCGCGGCATGGAGAATACTGCCGCGGCCCTTGCCATCGGCGTCCTGCTTGGCTCAGCCCTCTACGGACTCCTGACGCTCCGACAGGGCAAACAGCTGCTGGCGGACGTCCGGGCGTTGCTCAAGACCAAAGGAACCGTTCCCGCAACAACCCAAGCTACGAGTCCTGAAAACGCGGTCCGGCCATGAAAGCGCCGATGCTGGTTACTGCCCGCCTGGTTGCCCGACGATTGCGCCGGGATGGGTGGAGGCCAGTGGCCCGGACCATCGCCGCCAGGGCAGCAACCACAGCCATCGATACCTGGCATCTGGCAGAGCCCGCGCTTCCCCTTGCGGAGTCGGACATTTGTGATTCCAGGTCCCTGATCCTCTCCTCCCCGCTGCCGGTTCCCAACGGCTCCCTCAAGGTGGGATGGATCTGCACGCCACCGGCACCCGGATCAGGGGGACACACCACTTTCTTCCGAATGGTGGAAGAAATGGAAGAACGGGGCCACCAGTGCACCCTGTTCCTCCACGACGTCAATGATGACGACGTGCGCCGGCACGAGGAGACCATCCGAAGCCACTGGCCGGCGCTGCGTGCCGGGGTTCGCAGCGCCACATATGGGATGGAAGGGGTGGACGTCATGGTGGCAAGTTCCTGGCCCACGGCACATGTTGCCGCGAACAGGGCACCGGACGGCGCCCACCTCTTCTATTTCATCCAGGACTATGAGCCATACTTCTATCCGCATGGGTTTCTTTACGCCTTGGCCGAAGACAGCTACCGACTGGGACTGAGCAACGTGGCGCTGGGGGAAATGATCGCCGAGGTCATGCGGACCGAGCTGGGCGAGCCTCCACAGGCTGTCATACCTTTTGGCTGCGACACTGCCACGTACCGGCTCCTCAAACCCGCCGCGGGCAGTGCCCGTTCAGGAGTGGTGTACTACGCCAAGAAGAACGTGGACCGGAGAGGATACCTCCTGGCCAAGCTCGCCCTGGAACGTTTCCACGCCCTCCACCCGGAACAGGAAATCCACATCTACGGCGACACCGTCACCGGATGGAAGATACCGGTCACCAACCACGGCAACCTCACCCCCGCGCAATTGAATGTGCTGTACAACAAAACCATCGCCGGCCTGGCTGTCTCCTTTACCAATATCTCCCTGGTTCCTGGCGAACTTCTTGCTGCGGGGAACGTACCGGTCCTCAACGAGGCCGCCTTCGCCTCGGGGCTGCTCACGGACCCCGACGCGGTGTGGGCCACCGCCACTCCTGCCGGACTGGCCACTGCGCTCGCAGAGGTGGTCAGTGCCCCGGACATCGGACTGCGCGCAGCAGCCATCGCTGGAAGACAGCGGTTGGATTGGGCTGACTCCCGCCGGGCGTTTGCGGACTTCGTCGAATCCTCTTGTGCATCCGTGCCCGATGCTGCTCCCAGCGGTTCCCTGCAGGGAGGCCGCACATGAGACGCATGAAGCGGTATCTCGTCTTTCCGCCGGCCCGGGAGATCCAGCTTCGCCACCTTGAGGGGACCACGGGCGACGCCGGAAACGTGGGCTTGCTGCTGAAGTTCGCGGCCTTCGGAGTGTTCTTCTTCCCCTCCAACATGATCATAAAACCCATCGGAGCTGTTGGAACGGTGCCTATTATGCTGGCACTTCTGCTCTTGGCTTTCTGGCTGTCTTCAGCACTTTTTGGGCTTCACAATCCACTGAAGTCCAGTAATCCAGGACGCTTGGGGCTCGGCCTGCTGTGGGTAGGAACGTGCGCCTCCTACGTGGCGTTGTTCTCCGGTTTCACCGGGAATACCAATGTCTCAGCCCAGGCTGCGGCGGACCGCTGGCTGATCCTGATCCTTGCTTGCGGTGGCATCGCCTTGGTGACCAGTGAGGCTGTCCGCACTCTCGATAACGCGATGTCGCTGGTCCGTGCCATTCTTGCCGGAGCCTTCTTTTGTTGCGTGGTGGCCCTGATCCAGTTCCTCTTCCGGGTCAATCCGATGCTGTGGATCCAGGAGGCAATGCCCGGGTTCACAGACAATGGCGGCAACACAGCCTTTCAGGTACGTGGTCTCATGACACGGGTTGCCGGCAGTACCTTCCATTCCATTGAACTGGCCGTGGTGTGCGCCATGTTGCTGCCGCTGTCCATCTGGCGCGGATTGTATGACCGGACCGGCCATAAGTGGTTCCACTGGACCGGTACCGCGCTGCTGGTTGTTGCCATCGCTTCCACCGTGTCGCGGTCCGGGGTCCTCGGGCTGTTCCTGGGCCTGGCCGTCTTCATCCCCTTCATGCCACAGGCCGCGCGCCGTTGGGCTGTTGTGGCGGCCCCTGCGGCCATGGCAGCGCTGTTCGTCGGGATTCCCGGATTGGTAGGCACGCTGACCTCGTCCTTCACCGCAGGCAACAGCGACCCTTCGCTCACAACGCGGACCAACAACTACCCCCGCGTCGCCGAAATGTTCGGTGAACTGCCCTTCCTGGGACTGGGACCTGGAAACTACTTGCCGGACAACGCCCTGCACATCCTGGACAACCAATACCTCAACTCACTGGTCACCCTGGGCCTGGTGGGCTTCATCGGCATGGTGGCCTACCTGACCCTGCCGGCCATTTCATCGTTCATCGCCGCGCGTGCGTCCAGGCTTCCTGCCCTGCGCTGCCTGGCAGGAGCCGTGGCAGCGGCCGGGGCAGTGGCCGCAGGTTGCTCGTTGACGTTCGACTCAATGGCCTTCCCTGTCTTTGCGCTGGCCTACCCCTTCATCGTTGGCCTCGGAGGAGGTACATGGATCATGATTCGCCGTGAAATCGAGCTGCGGGAAACCAACGCTCCAGAACACCACAGCAGCGGGCCGCCCCTGAACGGAAATAACCGCACACCTTCCACACCGAATGTCGAGGCGATCACATGGACCCGGTAGCAGTCATCAGAACGTTGTGGCACCACAAACTCATCGTGCTGCCAGTCTTGCTGGTCACGGCACTGGCAGCCGTTTACGTGTACTCCTTCGCGCCCCGGTCCTATGAGGCCAAGGCAACCTACGCAATCGTCAACCCCAAAATCCCCACAGCTGCCGAGCTGGAGAAGAACCCCGAACTCAACTCCCTCAACTCGGACAACCCCTACCTGCGCTCCGCGGATTCCTCCCTGATCGCCCAAGTGGTAGGCACGCGCTTGAACGACGACACCACCGGAGACGCGCTCCTTCGTGACGGACTCAGCACCGACTTCACCGTGCAGCGTCCGCCAGCCTCCTTCCTGATTGAAATCTCGGCCTCCTCGGAAAGCAAGGACAAGGCAGTAGCAACCGTCAAGGCCCTCGGAACACGGTTGGAAAAAGACCTGTTTGCCATTCAATCCATCAACGGAGCCAATGAGCGGTTCCTCTACACATCGCTGATGGTTGCCGCACCGGACAACGCCACGGAACAGTTCTCCAGCCGGCTCCGGTCACTGATCGTTGTGCTGGTGGCAGGGGTAGTGCTCACCTTCGGGGCGGTCTCCATTGCAAGGGGCCTGGAGTCCTCAAGGTCGCGCGCCCGCTCAGCCGCACCAGCGGGGGAGCCAAACACGAAGTCCCGGCGACGGCAGGAAAAGAACCGCGACGTTGACCAGCCACCCCTTGGCCACGACCTGGAAGAACTGACCATCCAGGACGTCCTCAAGCCAGCCGACGCGGACCCTTTCTTCACCACCAACGGACCCCTGAGTGAATCCCTGCGGACCCGCAACGGCGGCAAGTCGCCCATCAAGGAAACATCTGCCTGAAAGGTAGTCCGTGAAACCAAGGACAGCCGGCATCCTGGGCGGAACCGTCCTGGCCAGTATCGTGATTGCAGTTGCCGCTGCCAGCGGGGTTCCGCCTTTCATGGGTGCCAACGTGCCGGACGACAAAGTAACCGGCACTACGGGGCCTACCGCATCCTATGACGGAGTCACGCTGAGGCCCGTGGACGGCGGCCCGGACTACTACGGCACCTTCAAGAACGGCCTGCCTGCCGACCCGGGATTCTTCCCCATCGCCGTATGGTTCGAAAGTGTCCTGGATCAGGGAAACATAGCCCTGGACACTGCAGCCGGCCTCAACACCTACGTGGAGCTGACGGCCAACTCCGATCTGCAATTGGTGCGCGCATCGGGCATGTACGCCATCCCCACCTTCGCATCCCCGGATGCCTCCGGCTTCGCACTCAGCGATGAAGTGGACATGTGGGCCGGGCCAGGCAGGACACCCTGGACGGGCAAGTACCCAGGGGAAGGTCCTCTCTGCACCCCTGAAGAGAGCAAATGTGGGTACACCGTGCAGAAAGAACGCCGGGCCGTATCACCCCAGGGAGCAATGCTGTACGCCAACTACGGCAAAGGGGTGGCCTTCTGGCTGTCCGATGAGGAATCCGTGGAGTTCTTCAAAGGCATCCAGGACGTCGTATCAGCGGATACCTACTGGTTCACCGACCCCAGCATCTGCGCCAAAGGTGAAGGTGGCGCGATCATCGGCTATACCCGGGACCTCACCCCGGACGAATGCCGGCTGGCCGCAAATTACGGCTGGACCATTGAACGCATTCGAACCCTCCAAAAAGCCGGAAACACCACCCCCATCTGGGCTTTTGTGGAAGCCGGGCACCCGTTCAAAGACTCAGCCAACGCCACCACCATCACCGCCCCCCAGATCCGCGCAGCAGTCTGGAGCAGCCTGATCCACGGAGCCAGGGGAGTGATCTACTTCAACCACAACTTCGGGGGAGACTGCATCTCCCAGCACGTCCTCCGCGATTGCGGAGTGCAAGTCCGGCCAACGGTAACTGCACTCAACCAACAAATCACCGGGCTGGCACCCGTCCTCAACGGCCCCTTCCTTGACGGCGCCACCACAGCCACCGGGCCCGTGGACTTCACCACAAAACTCCACGAAGGCAAGGTCTACATCTTCGCCGGTGCCAACAAGGCGACAGGCGGGCCGGCGACCTTTCACAGCAAGTGCGGCGGAAGCACCGCCGTCGTTCTTGACGAAGACCGGACCCTGCCGATCGTCGATGGCACCTTCACCGACACCTTCACCGACGGCAACGCCGTCCACCTCTACCGCATCGAAGGAGGCGGGAGCTGCGGCCTCTGACTAGCGGCTGCTTTCATCCCGCTCCCAGACGGGCGCCGGCTTCCGGCCCAGCAACCCACGACGGCGTCCGGCAACGGCGAAGGCAGCGTAGACAACGGCGTCAACTGCAGTCAGAGGCCCCCGTACGGACCACAACAGCTCCCGGAAGGTCCGCGACGTTGACTGCCCGCCGGCAAAACCATCCTGCTGTGCATTCCCGCGGTACGTCCGCCGGAGGATGGCAAGCAAGGCCGCCCGTGTCCGTGGGGTCCTCACCACCACAGGCTCAGTTTCCAGAACAGACTTCTCCACCCCGCTGAACAGCCGATCAACGTAATAGTCATCCCCGGTCAGGTCAGGAAAAGCACCCAAACGGTCATGACCCTCCCTGCTCAGGGCGTAAACCCCCGCCCCCCACAACCCCCGGGCATTCGCCGGTACACGGCTCCGAGCCCTGTAATAAGACCGTACAAGCGGTGATGCGCCACGGGTGTCGTAACGGAACGCAGGACGCGCAGCCAGTAACGGCCCCTCCTGGAGAGCCCCGAAAACGGCACCCAACGCATCCGCACTGACCTCTATGTCCGCGTCGAGGTAGAGCCGCGGCCAAAGGCTGGCCACCTGGTCAGCCGCGTTCAATGCCGCTGTCTTCGAAGCAGCCTCCACATGAAGGACACGCACCCCGGCGAAACGCGACGCAATGGACGCCGTACTGTCCGTGCAGCCATTGCAGGCAACAATGACCTCAACTGTGCCCCAAGCAAGGGCATCCCGAAGAGAATCGAGGGTCCTGGCAATAACAGCCGCCTCATTATGCGCCGGAATGATCACCGCTCCAGAAGGGGGATTCCCGCCACCCCCCACGGGAAAGACCTGCCGAGTCGCCTTGGGCAGCCTGCCCCACCTCCGGCGATCAACCACCGCAAGCGCCGCCTCACGATGCCCCGGCCTATGCACCCGGGCGAGTTCCGAAACCAGCACCACCGCGGTGAATGCCCGCAACCGGGCACGCCCACAGTACTTCGCCGCATAGCGCACCCGGTTCACGGCCATCAACGCCGTCAATGCTGTTGAGGTCCCCGACCCCCCACGTTCATGCCACATACGGGCCGACGGCTCAAACCAAATCCGACGGCCGGACTCCCGCACCCGCCGGCAATAATCCGTCTCCTCCGAGTACAGGAAGAACTGCTCATCCCAGTCGCCCACTTCGCCGGCAGCCGCGGCACTGATCAACAGCGCAGCACCCGTAGCCCAATCAACCGGGTGCGCATGCCGGTAACTCTCCGGATCAAAGTCCATCTCCGACAACCAGCCCGGCCGTCCCTGCACCCGGCTACCCAGCGCCGCGTCACCCAGCGCTCGCAGAATGCCCGGCTCACGCCGCAGCGAGGGGTACACACTTCCGTCGTCATCCAGCAGGACGGGCACCACCATCCCTGCCCCGGACTCGGCCATCGTCCGGCGCATGGCCAACACCGCACCAGGCTCCACCCGGAGGTCAGGATTCAGGATCAGGTAGGCGTCAGCGGCGCCTGCTACCCGCATGGCGGCATTGATGCCGCCGGCATAGCCCAAGTTGCCCCCGGTAGGAACGGTGACCACGTCCGGATGTTGAGACAATGCGGCCAGGGTGCCCTGGTCCGGGGAGTTATCCGCAACCACCACCTTGATCGTCTGTCCTTCAGTTTCCGTCCGCAGGCTGGCCAGCAAAGGATCCACGTCATCGGCGTTGTTGTAGGTCACCACCACCACAGCGACGTCGGCACGGACGCCCACCGGGACGAACTGCCCCGGAGCACGGCTGGGCTCGTGCTCCGGGACGGCTGATGGGGTGGCTGGCGCTGCAGGGTGCACCATCGATTCAGGTGCCGTTGTGCTGCTCCTGCGCAAGGTGACGTAAGCCGTTGGCCCGTCCACCAGGTAACGCCGGGCCAATCTCTTCGGTTCGAGCATCAGCCGCCACGCCCACTCCAGCCCATGAGCACTCACCCAGACGGGAGCACGCCTTATGCGGCCTGCCAGAAAGTCCACCACAGCACCAAAGGCAAGCAGCACCTTTGCACCCGTCAGGGGCCCGTACTCCGCGATCCAGAGTTCTTGCCGGGGCTTACCCAAACCCACCACCAGGATGTCCGTGCCGCTCGCAGCGATAGCTGCCGCAAGTTGGGAGGATGCCTCCGGGTCGCTGAGGACAGGCCGCTCAGGCGCCCACCACCCTGACACCACCAGCCCGGGGCGCTCCACAGCGAACCGTTCACGGGCGAGTTTCTGGGCCTCCTGTGAACCGCCCAGGAACCCCACCCGCAGCCCCCGTAGCCCGGCCAGGTCCAAGAGGGGTCCCACCAAATCGCTGCCCGCCAGGCGCGGCCAGGAACGGTCGGTAAGCCTCCGGGCTTCTGCAACCAGGGGCGACCCATCCAGCAAAGTCAGCCACTCAACGGGTGCCCTCTGGTTCAGGGTTCCCTCCCAGCGGCCGCCGGCGCCGAAGTGCCGGATGTGGTCGAGGTTGGCCGAGCATACACCCAACGGTCGCGCGTCAACGGCTGCTGCATGGTCCAGAATCTCCTGCAGCGCGTCGTCATGGTTCATCAGTTTGACCGGCGCTCCGCCGAGCTCCACCCACCGATCTATGAGCTGATTTGTGGGCTTGGCCGTGGTCTCATCAGCAGGTTGCACCGCGGGCGGCCGCCCGGGCCGCCCGTGGGGAGCCAGGAACATTGCGGTGCCTCTGACGTTCAAGGCACGGTGGGGGGCAACGTCTTTGCGGGGCGCGATCTTCGGCAGCAGCATCCGGGCTCTCCAGGATTCGGGATCAACTCAAGGCACAACAATTGGGCCGGCGATCCAAGGCTGCTGCACTGCCTGGACCGCCGCAGACAGCGGACGCTGCCCGACCATCTTGTTCACTTGTGTTGTCTCCCGGCCCGGCCACATTGTGGGCTGCCGTAGGGCAACTTTAGGCCGTTTTGGCGCACTCCGCTAGGTCTGTAAACCGATCACATAGTCAGCAAGGCGTTGGGCAGCAGCGGGTGGATCAAAACCGCTGTCCCGGATACGCGAGAGATCCAGGACACTGCTCCGCGGGCGTGGAGAGGTGCCCGGTTTGGCGTACGCCACGGTACTGACCGGCATTACCAAGCCAGGGTCCGTCCCGCACAAGCGATATACCTCTTGGGCAATGTCCGCCCAGGACTGCCGTTCGCCGCTGTTGCTGAGGTTGTACGTGCCGTAAGGGGCGTTGGTGGTGAGCAAATGCCGGATGCCCGCGGCGATGTCGGTGGCGAAGCTCAACCGGCCCCATTGGTCATCCACCACGGCGGGCGAGGCTCCCCGAGCCGCCAGCCCAACCATGGTGCGCACAAAGTTGCGGCCTTCGCCCACCACCCAGCTGGTCCGCACGATGTAGTGCCGTGGCACCGTTGCCGCAGCACCATCGCCCGCCGCTTTGCTCTGGCCATAGACTCCCAGCGGCGACGGGCTTTCGTCCTCCCAGTGGACGTCTTCGGTTCCATCGAACACGTAGTCGCTGGAGAGATGGACCAGCGTCAGTGAATGCTCGACGGCGGCACGCGCCAACCGGGACACCGCACCTGCGTTGACACGCCAGGCAGCTGCGCGGCCTTCTGCGGTCTCTGCGGCGTCCACACCAGTGAAGGCCGCTGCGTTCACTATGGTGGAGTACTTCCGCCAGTCCCGCGCCGTGTAGGCCTCTTCGGACGTGATATCGAAATCTGCCCGGCCGGCGAACTCCACCGTCGTGTCCCCGTGGAACGCCATTCGCAGGGCCTTACCAAGTTGGCCGTCCGCGCCCAGGACCAGCGTGCGCCGGCCCAGCATCGGAACCACGTCCGGCAGGCGTGGATGGGTTCTGTCCTGTGGAGAAACAATTGCCTTGTTCAAGGAAATCGGCCATGGGACAGCCGTTTGTTCATCAGCCAGGTTGAGGAACGTGTAGTCCTTCTGTGCCTCCGCGCTCCAATGGTCGTTGACCAGATAGGTGTAGGCCGTATTGTCTTCCAGGGTCTGGAAGGCGTTGCCAACCCCGCGGGGAACATAAATCGCATCCTGGGCCGTCAGCTCCGCGCAGAACAACGTCCCGAACGTGGGACCTTCGCGAAGGTCCACCCATGCGCCGAAGACCCGTCCGGAGGCGAGCGAAATGAATTTGTCCCACGGTTCGGCATGGATACCTCGAGTAGTGCCTCGCGCACCGTTGAAGGAAATATTGTTCTGCACCGGGCCGAAGTCCGGCAGCCCGGCCGCCAACATCTTCTCCCGATGCCAATTCTCCTTGAACCAGCCCCTGTGGTCCCCGTGGACGGGCAGCCCAAACAACAGCAGTCCGGGGATGGGTGTGCTCCGTGAGCGCAATTGCTGGGCAGGATCCACGGGTCAGTGGCCTTGACCGGCATATTTTGTTTCAGTGGCGGCTTTCTGGGGCCTCCACCAATGGTGGTTGGCCTTGTACCACTGCACTGTGTCAGCCAGCCCTGCTTCAAAATCTGAATACCGGGGCCGCCAGCCGAGTTCCCTCCGGAGTTTGCTGGAGTCAATCGCGTAGCGAAGGTCGTGGCCGGGCCTGTCGGTCACCAGATCGTAGGCATCGTCGGGCTGACCTGCGAGCGAAAGGAGCAACTCCACCACCTCGCGGTTGGACCTCTCGCCGTCGGCTCCTATCAGGTACGTTTCACCCACGCGGCCGCCCTGCAGGATCGCCCACACGGCCGACGAGTGGTCCTCCACATGGATCCAGTCCCGGACATTCCGCCCGTTGCCGTACAGGCGCGGCCGGTTGCCATCCAGGATGTTGGTGATTTGCCGTGGGATGAACTTTTCCACGTGCTGGTAGGGACCGTAATTGTTGGAGCAATTGCTGATGGTCGCCTGGAGACCGAACGAACGGACCCACGCCCGCACCAGCAGGTCCGAGCCGGCTTTCGTGGCCGAATAGGGGCTGGTTGGCCGGTACACGGAGTCTTCGGTAAAGCGGTGCGGATCATCAAGGGACAGGTCTCCATAGACCTCATCTGTGGATATGTGATGGAACCGGGTGCCATGCTTTCGCGCGGACTCAATGAGCGTGAAGGTCCCCATCAGGTTGGTATCCACGAAGGGGCGGGGTTCCTGCAGGGAGTTGTCGTTGTGGGATTCGGCGGCAAAGTGAACCACGCCGTCGGTGTCAGCCACCAGCGGTTCCACCACGCCGGCGTCGCAGATGTCGCCATGGACGAAGTCGAATCGTTCCGGCGGCAGCCCGGCGAGTGATTCCATGCTGCCCGCGTAGGTGAGTTTGTCCAAGACCGTGACATGCAGGCCGGTGTGCTCCATGATGTAGTGGACAAAGTTGCATCCAATGAATCCGGCCCCGCCGGTGACAAGGATTCTCTGCATGGCCCTAGAGTAGCCGTCCGCGGCGAGACTGGGCACAGGTGAGGACGGCTGGTTTGCGAGGAATTGTTCTTGCAGGTGGAACGGGTTCGCGGCTCCATCCCATTACGCTCGGAATCAGCAAGCAGCTGGTTCCCGTGTTCGATAAGCCCATGATCTATTACCCCCTGTGCACGCTGATGCTGGCAGGGATCCGGGATGTCCTGGTCATCACCACGCCAGGGGATGCAGAGCAGTTCCAACGGCTCCTCGGTGATGGTTCCCAGTTCGGCATCAACCTCAGCTATGCGGAGCAGCCGACGCCGGATGGTCTCGCCCAGGCGTTCATCCTGGGGGAGGACCACATTGGAAGCGGCAAGGTAGCGCTGATCCTCGGCGACAACATCTTCAACGGTCCAGGCATGGGCAACCAATTGCGCCACTACGCAGACGTCGACGGCGGCGCCATCTTTGGTTATTGGGTCAAGGACCCGTCCGCTTACGGTGTGGTGGAGTTCGACGACGACGGCCTGGCGGTTTCCATTGAAGAGAAGCCGGCCGTCCCCAAGAGCAACTATGCCGTCCCCGGTTTGTACTTTTATGACAACAACGTGGTTGCCATGGCGAAAGACCTCAAGCCCTCTCCGCGTGGGGAGTTGGAGATCACGGACATCAACCGCCAGTACATGGAACTCGGCCGGTTGCACGTACAGAAATTCCCGCGGGGTACTGCCTGGCTGGACACAGGAACGTTCAGCGACTTGAACGACGCATCAAACTACGTCCGCACCACGGAAAACCGGCAGGGTTTGAAGATCGGCTCACCGGAAGAAGTGGCATGGCGGATGGGCTACCTGACCGATGATGAGCTTCGCCGGCAGGCTGCCAAACTCTCCAAGAGTGGCTATGGGAGCTACCTCCTTGACATCCTGGACCGCCAATAGCACCACATTACGTGGCGGAAACATCCTCGAGCGCGCGGGCAATTTCAGCTGGCAGAACCGTCAGCTGCGCGTCCAGCACTTCCTTGAGTTGGACGGCATTCCTGGCACCGACAATGGCCGTCGCAACGCCGGGACGGGAGAGCAGCCAGCTCAGGGAAACGTCCAAGGGAGACCGCCCCAGGCCGCGGGCAGCCATTGCCACTGCCTCCACCACCCGGGAAGCTTTGGGCTCGAGGTAGGGCTCAACGTAGGCAGCGAGACGGCTCTGGGCCGCACGCGAGTCAGCCGGAATCTGCCCGCGGTATTTGCCGCTCAAGACCCCTCGCCCCAAGGGAGCCCAGGCCATGAGGCCCAGGCCCGCATCCTCAACGGCTGGAATCAGTTCCTGCTCCGCCCTGCGTTGCACCAAGGAGTACTCCGACTGGTTCGCCACCAAGGTGAACCCGGCCACGGCAGAGGCCTTTGCCGTCTGCCATCCGTTGTAGTTGGAAATTCCCACGTAGCGGGCACGGCCGGTGCGCTGGGCCAGTTCAAGTGCTGACAGTGTTTCGTCCAACGGCACGTTGGCGTCCCACTCGTGGGCGAACCAGATGTCGATGTAGTCGGTACCCAGTCTGGCCAGGCTGGCGTCGAGGGCGGACAACATCGCCCCGCGGGAAGCGTTGATGCTGCGCCTGGAGTCCGACGACGACACGCCGGCTTTCGTGGAGATGACCAGCTCTGAGCGGGCCACCACGTCACCCAACATGGACCCCAGCATCGCTTCAGCCTGCCCCTGGGCGTAGGACGCCGCGGTGTCAACAACAGTGCCGCCGGCAGCAACGAACGCGTTTAGCACTTCTGCAGCGTCCTGTTCATCTGTTTCCTGGGCCCAGGACATGGTTCCGAGGGACAAAGAGGACACACGGAACCCGCTGTTTCCGACATAACGCTGCTGCATAGCTGCTAGCTTACGGGCAGTTCCCAGACTTCATGACGTAGGGTCTATTCACGTGAACTGGATAGAAGCAGCCTTGCTGGGCCTGGTGCAGGGCCTCACCGAATTCCTCCCGATCTCTTCAAGCGCGCACCTGCGGATTGTCGGCTCCTTCCTTCCGGGGGCCTCAGATCCCGGCGCCGCTTTCACTGCAATCACGCAGCTGGGTACCGAAACCGCTGTGATTGTGTACTTCTGGCGTGACATCGTTCGCATCGTCCGTGCGTGGTTTGGGTCCCTCACCGGCAAAGTGGAGCGCAGCAACCCGGATGCCCGCATGGGATGGCTGGTCATCCTGGGCAGCCTGCCGATCATCGTCCTGGGTTTGTTGTTCCAAGACCAGATTGAGTCCGTGTTGCGCAGCATGTGGATCGTTGCCACCATGCTGATTGTCTTTGGCATGATCCTGGCTGTTGCCGATGCCACTGGCCGTCAGGAGAGGGATCTCACGCAGCTGAGCTACAAGCACGGCATCCTGTACGGTTTTGCGCAGGCAATGGCCTTGATCCCTGGCGTCTCCCGGTCCGGTGGCACGATCACCGCCGGCCTGCTGATGGGCTACACCCGCGAGGCCGCTGCAAGGTACTCCTTCCTGCTGGCCATTCCAGCAGTGTTCGGCAGCGGGCTCTACCAGCTCTACAAGACAGTTTCCAACGAAGGATTGTCCGGACCTTACGGGCTTCCTGAGACCGCCCTTGCCACCGTCATCGCTTTTGTCGTGGGCTACATCATCATCGGCTGGTTCCTGAAATTCGTCTCCACGCGCAGCTACAGGCTCTTCGTTTGGTACCGGATCCTCCTTGGCCTGGCGTTGTATGTCCTGCTCGGTTTCAATGTGATCAGCGCCTAGCACTAAGGTTGAGTCGTGAAATCGTGGACCTCCCGCCCTGTTCCTGAGCTGCCCGGCAGCATGCCGCAACTACGCCTGTTCGACACAGCCCTTGGCCGTGTGGTGGAGGTTGAACGGCAGCCGGAGCAGTCCATGTACGTTTGCGGCATCACTCCCTACGACGCCACGCACATGGGGCACGCTGCCAGCTATGTGGCCTTTGACCTCCTGAACCGTGTCTGGCGTGACGCCGGCATCCGCGTTTCCTACGTCCAGAACGTCACGGATGTGGACGACCCCCTGTTGGAACGCGCCACGGCTACCGGCGTGGATTGGCGCGAGCTGGCGCAGAGCCAGATCGACTTGTTCCAGACCGACATGGACGCCCTCAACGTTTTGGCGCCAGACCATTACGTCGGTGCTGTTGAGGCAATCCCGGACATTGTGCCCGCCATCGAGCGCCTGGTCGCCGACGGCGTCGCCTATCGCGTTCAGGGTTCGGACGGTGAACCTGATGGCGATGTGTATTACGACGTCGAAATGGCCGGCAAACGCTCGGACGCCACCGATGCCTGGACCCTGGGCGACGTGTCGGGTCTTGGCGAGGCGGAGATGTTGACCCTCTTCGCCGAACGCGGTGGAGACCCCGCGAGGCCGGGCAAACGCAATGCCCTTGACCCCCTGCTCTGGCGTGTAGCCCGCGACGGCGAACCCAGCTGGCCGGGCGCAACGCTAGGCGACGGCCGGCCCGGTTGGCACATTGAATGTACGGTCATCGCTCAGAAGTACCTTCCGGCACCATTTACCGTCCAGGGCGGCGGCTCAGACCTGGTGTTCCCGCACCACGAAATGGGCGCAGGCCACGCGTACTCCCTTTCCGGCGTCCCGTTGGCAAAGCACTACGCACACGCCGGCATGGTGGGCCTGGACGGCGAAAAGATGAGCAAGTCCAAGGGCAACCTGGTTCTGGTTTCCAAACTCCGCGCGGCCGGAGAGGAACCTGAAGCCATCCGTCTGGCCATCCTTGCCAACCACTACCGTTCTGACTGGTCGTGGACGAATGAGGAGTTCAAGGCCGCCAAGGACCGGCTCTCGCAGTGGCGCCTTGCCCTCGCTCACGCTCCGGAGGGCTCTTCAGGACCGCTGGTTACCGCTATGCGCAACGAGTTGTCCAACGACCTCAACGCACCCGGAGCCATCCACGCAGTCGATCAGTGGACCGCGGAGGCTCTGCGCACCAAGGGTGACACCTCGGAACAGGACCAGGCAATCATTACCGATGCCATTAATGCCTTGCTCGGTGTAGAACTCTAGGCTTTCTCATCCCGGGAGACAGCAACGGCCCTGACGTCTTGTCAGGGCCGTTGCTTTTTGTTCGCAGTCTTTACAGGACCTCAGGGCCGCCTCGCATCAGCCGTGCTTCAGGGCCGTTCTTTGCCGCGCCTCTTCAGGTATCGCTCAAACTCGCGTGCGATCGATTCACCCGAGGCTTCCGGGAGATCCGCCGTGTCCTTGGCTTCCTCCAATTGCCGCACGTACGCAGCAATTTCGGGGTCCTCCGTGGCGAGTTCGTCCACTCCGCGTTCCCAAGCCTCCGACTCTTCGGCCAGTGCCTGATTGTCGAGGGGGACTTGAAGCAGATCCTCCACCTTGTGCAGAATCGCGAGCTGGGCCTTGGGGGAGGGAGGCTGGGCAACATAGTGCGGTACTGCCGCCCACAACGAAACCGTCGGCAACCCTGCCAGCATGGCAAACTCTGCCAGCACACCCACAATCCCAACCGGTCCCTCATACTGGGACGCTTCCAGGTTGAGGCGCTCACGCAGCGAACTGTCCTCCGTGGTGGTGCTGACCGGAATGGGGCGGCTATGGGGCACATCGGCCAGCAAGGCACCGATCAAAATGACGGAGTCCACTTTGAGTGCTTCCGCGTGGACCAACAATTCGGTGGTGTACGCACGCCAACGGTATGAAGGTTCAGTACCGAGCACGAACACCACATCCACGTTGCTGTCCGGAACGGCCGCCTTGTAGATGCGGGTGGAGGGCCATTTGACCTTCCTGGCACCGGATGAGGTACGCCTGACGGTGGGCCTGGTGAACTGGAAGTCGTAGTACTCCTCGGCGTCCACCGTGGCCACCTTCTTGCCGTCCCAGAGTTTGTTCAGATAGTGCAGCGCATCGCTGGCGGCCTCGCCGGCATCATTCCAGCCCTCGAAGGCGGCAAGCATTACGGTGACACGCTGGCCGTCCGCCGGTTCCTTGAGGAAACGCTCGGGCTCCGCGGTGATGTCCTGCCCTTCGGGGGTCCCGTCCACACTGTTCATTCACTCACCCTACGTCCAAGACCGTGATGGATGCATGGCATTTCACGCCGAAGCGTGTCCGCGATTCGCCCACAGCGCAACCCGCGCACAGCCGCCCGCCAGGTTCCACGTAGACTTGAAACCATGCATTCCTCACCCAGCCAGCCCCTCCTCAAAGCCGTGCTCTGGGATATGGATGGCACACTCGTGGACACCGAACCCTATTGGATCGCGGCCGAGCGCGCGCTGGTGGAGTCGCACGGCGGAACCTGGTCCCACCAGCAGGCCATGCAGTTGGTCGGGCAATCCTTGCTGCATTCGGCGGCAGTCCTCCAGAACGCAGGCGTCAAGCTTGAGGCCCGTGAAATCGTTGACACTTTGAGTGCACAGGTCATCGCCCAGGTCCGCAAAGAGGTCCCGTGGCGGCCCGGTGCCCGCGAACTGCTGGATCAGCTCCACGAGGCAGGAATCCGCTGCGCCCTGGTGACCATGTCCGAGGGCCCCTTGGCCGGAGTCGTCGTGGAAAGCCTTCCCAAGCCGTACTTCGAGTTCATGGTCACCGGGGATACCGTCACCAACGGAAAACCGCACCCGGAGGCCTACCTGACCGCAGTTGAACGTCTCCGACTGGATGATCCCACCCTGACAATCCACCACTGCGTGGCGTTGGAGGACTCCGTGCCTGGAGCTACAGCAGCCATCGCGTCGGGTGTGGTCACAGTCGGCATTCCCCATCAGGTACCGCTACCAGAGGATCACCGCATGGTCACGTGGGACACCCTGGTAGGCAGGACTGCCGCGGACGTCGGCCAGCTTGTGGATGACCGCTTCACAGCAGCAAACCTGCTTGAAGGGGCAAACTAGGTGAGCAGTTCCCCCGCGCCGCATCATGCTGCCACCAAGAAGGATGGCATTCCGCTCGGTAAGATCGCCGGCGTTCCGGTTTACCTCGCCTATTCCTGGTTCGTTATTGCGGCCATCACTGTGGTCTTCTACGGTCCGTCCGTCATGGATTACTTCCCGGGCATTGGCTACTGGGGATACCTCGTTGGGCTCGCGATCGCATTACTGCTCGCCATTTCAGTCCTCGTGCACGAAATGGCCCATGCATTAAGCGCCAGGGCGTTCGGTTGGCCGACAGAGAAAATTGTGTTGAACCTGTGGGGAGGCCATACGCAATTCGAAAACTTTACGGCTTCCCCCGGACGCTCGGTCATCGTTGCCCTTGCCGGACCGGCCTCGAACTTCGTCATTGCGGGCATCATGTGGGCTGTTACGGTCACGGGGATGCTCACTGGCGTGCCGCGCATGCTGGCGGACATCCTGATGCTGGCCAACCTGGTGATCGGTATCTTCAATGTCCTCCCGGGCATGCCTCTCGACGGTGGGCGCCTCGTGGAGTCGGCCGTCTGGAAAGCCACCGGTAGCCAGGACAAGGGAACCATTGCTGCAGGTTGGTCCGGTCGGATCATCGTGGTGGCCCTGGTTATCTGGTTCATTGTTGTGCCTTTCCTCAAGGGCCAGTTACCGGACCTGATGTACACGGTGGTCACCATCCTCGTCTGCGGCTTCCTGTGGATGAGCGCTTCCAGCTCAATCCACCACGCCAAACTCCGCAGCCGCCTCTACTTGGTGAGCGCCGCCGGCCTGGCGGAACCCGCCGTAGGCGTGCCGAACTCAGCCTCCGTGGCAGACGTCCTGGCCGTTTCCCCGGCCGGAAGTCCCGCCGTCGTCATCTGCGGACCGGACGGCAAACCGCAGGGCGTCGTGGATCTGGGTGCAGCTTCCGCTGTGCCCGCGCACGCGATCACGACGACGCCTGTCACTGCCGTTGGGCATGCCCTGGCCGCCGGGGCTTATGTCCCGGAATGGTCCAAGGGGCAGGAACTCATCCAGTACCTGTCGCGGCTTGAGGGAGGCGAATACGCTGTGGTGGACCACAACGGCATCGTTACCGGTCTTCTCCGCCAGCAGGCCGTGGTGACGGCCATAACAGGTAAGGAAGCCCGCAGAAGTGGGCGCGCCTGACTCCTGTGCCGGTAGAGTTGCATGCCGGCGGTTCACCACCGACCCCAGAGATTTTTTGGCGCCCACCAGCCAGCAAAAATGTTGCGGCCCAGCCGTACAGGAGCGAGGAACAGTACATGAGCAGCGAAACCGCCGCACCCGAAGCCAGCGCAGGTTCTGATCAGCCCGGCACCGGCACAGCAGTGCAGCCGACGGGCGCTGCGCGCCGCCGCGGACCCTTCCGCGTGGGCGAGCGGGTGCAGCTCACGGACGAACGCGGCCGCATGAACACCATTACCTTGGAGGTAGGCGGAGCTTTCCATACTCACCGCGGCTTCCTGAACCATGATGAGATCATCGGCAAAGTGGACGGCTCCGTGGTCAGCAACAACGTCGGCCAGCAGTACCAGACGCTGAGGCCGCTGCTCTCAGACTTCGTCTTGTCCATGCCGCGCGGTGCAGCAGTCGTTTACCCAAAGGACGCTGGCCAGATTGTCACCATGGCTGACATTTTCCCCGGCGCACGCGTCGTGGAAGCCGGCGTCGGCTCCGGCGCCCTGTCCATTTCGCTGCTGCGTGCTGTAGGGGATGGCGGGTATCTTCACTCCTTTGAACGTCGCGAAGAGTTTGCAGACATCGCCCGGGGAAATGTCGAGACCATCTTCGGCGGCCCGCATCCCGCCTGGCAGATCTCGCTGGGCGACTTCCAGGAAGAGGTGGTCAAGGCCGAGGCCCCCGGCTCCGTGGACCGCGTGGTGCTGGATATGCTCGCTCCCTGGGAGTGCTTGGACGCCGTAGCCACAGTTCTGGCACCGGGCGGAGTCTGGATCAATTATGTGGCCACCGTCACCCAGTTGTCCCGCACCGCTGAAGCCATCCGCGCGGATGGACGGTTCACCGAGCCTGACGCTTGGGAATCGATGGTTCGCGGGTGGCACCTTGAAGGCCTGGCCGTTCGCCCGGATCACCGCATGGTTGCCCACACCGGCTTCCTCCTGGTGACACGCCGGCTTGCCGATGGCGTCACGGGAATCTCCGTGAAGCGACGCCCCTCCAAGACTGAGTTCAGCGAGGAAGACCTCAACGCCTGGACCCCCGGCGCAGTGGGGGAGCGCTCAGTGTCGGACAAGAAGCTCCGCCGCGCTGCCCGTGATGCCATTGCCGGAACCAACGTCCAGGACGATCCTCCGGTCACAAACTGACAAAGGTCACAATAGAGTCCGCATTCCGGATGTCACCAAGCACCCTGCGCTTTTCGGGACTAAGGTCTTGTTAAGCGCAGGAAGGGGCTGATGAATCGTGGATACGTCAAACAACGACCTTGGGCGGCCGACGCCGGAAGAACCAGACGCAGCGAAAGAAGCGGCGAGCCGGGGGCTTGCCGCTGTTCAACCGCCAGACCCTTCGAGTGAACTGACTGTTGCAGAACGGCAGATCAATATTCTCCGGGACAAGCTTCGCCACATTGACCGCCAGTTGGCGGCCGCGACGCAGAACAACGGCAAACTCGTCAGCATGCTGGAGACAGCCAAGGCCGAGATTCTTCGCTTGAAGGGCGCCTTGGAGCAGGAGGGCCAACCACCCTACAGTTTCGGCACCGTTGTGCAGATCAACCCCCGGAAGCAGCCCTCCGCCGGCAACTCCGGCCAAGCTGCCACCGAAGAGTCCGTGGACATTTTCAATTCAGGCCGCAAAATGCGCGTAGGCGTGAGCCCACTGGTCAACATCAACCAGCTGGCCGTCGGTCAGGAAGTGCTCCTGAACGAGGCATTGCTGGTGGTGGCCGGACTTGGCTACGAGCGTGCCGGTGAACTGGTCACGCTTAAGGAACTACTCGGCAAGGACCGCGCCCTGGTGGTGGGCCGTGCCGATGAAGAACGCGTGGTCCGGCTTTCGGGAGCACTCCAAAACATCCACCTGAAAGTTGGGGACGCGCTGTCCCTGGACTCACGTACTGGCTACGCGCTGGAGAAGGTCCCGCGGGCCGAGGTGGAGAACCTCGTCCTGGAGGAAGTCCCGGACATTACCTACCAGGACATTGGTGGCCTCGGACCGCAGATTGAACAAATCCGTGATGCTGTGGAGTTGCCCTTCCTGCATCCGGACCTTTACCGCGAGCACGGGCTCAAAGCCCCCAAGGGCATCCTGCTGTACGGCCCTCCCGGGTGCGGCAAGACCCTCATTGCCAAGGCTGTTGCGAATTCCCTCGCCGCCCGCGCTGCCGAACGCGCCGGAAACACGGACCTCAAGAGCTACTTCCTGAACATCAAGGGTCCGGAGCTCTTGGACAAGTACGTGGGAGAAACCGAGCGGCACATCCGCCTCATCTTTTCCCGGGCCCGTGAAAAGGCCTCCGATGGCAGCCCCGTGGTTGTCTTCTTCGACGAGATGGACTCACTGTTCCGCACCCGCGGTACCGGAGTCTCGTCCGACGTCGAAACCACCATCGTGCCGCAATTGCTCAGCGAGATCGACGGCGTCGAGCGGTTGGACAACGTCATCGTCATCGGCGCTTCCAACCGCGAGGACATGATAGATCCCGCAATTCTTCGTCCAGGTCGGCTCGATGTAAAAGTGAAGATCCAACGCCCGGACGCCGAGGCAGCCGCGGACATATTTGCCAAGTACATCACCACGGACCTGCCCTTCCATGACCAGGATCTGGCCGAGTACGGCGGCGATGTTCAGGCGACCGTGGACGCCATGGTCCAGCGCACCGTGGAAGCAATGTATTCCACAGAGAAGTCCAACGAATATCTCGAAGTCACCTACGCCAATGGTGATACCGAGATGCTCTACTTCAAGGACTTCAACTCCGGTGCCGTGGTGCAGAACGTCGTGGACCGTGCAAAGAAATACGCCATCAAGGACCTCTTGACCAACAATCAAAAGGGCCTGCGGATCGAGCATTTGCTGCGGGCAGTGGTGGATGAGTTCCGCGAACACGAGGATATGCCGAACACCACCAATCCGGATGACTGGGCCCGAATCTCCGGCAAGAAGGGTGAACGGATCACCTACATCCGCACGATCGTTCAGGGCAAGGCCGGGCAGGAACCGGGCAAGTCCATTGAAACCACTGCCAATACGGGCCAGTACCTGTGACAGCAAGACCCGAAGGTTCGCCTGCAGAAAAGTTGCCCCACGGGGGCGCCATGCGCGTCATGGGTTCGGAAACTGAATACGGAATCCACGCACCGTCGGCCCCCGGCGCGAACGCCACCATGATGTCCGCAAGGATCATCCAGGCCTACGCCACCGTCACCCGGCAGCGGGCTGCCGGCGGTGCTGAGACCCGCTGGGACTACACGGACGAAGAACCGCTGCACGATGCCCGTGGCTGGACCCTCGACCGGGCGGCCGCAGACCCCAGCCAACTCACGGACCAGCCACCAGTACTCGACGCCGAAGCTGTCGCCTTGGCGTACGGTCGCCAGGAGCTGGAACTCGATGGTGCCGACGAGTCCGGCTCGCTGTTGATGAACATGGTCCTCGGCAACGGCGCACGCCTGTACGTGGACCACGCGCACCCCGAGTATTCGAGCCCGGAAGTGACCAACCCGCGGGACGCCGTGGCCTGGGATGCTGCCGGCGACCTCGTAGCCCTGGCAACGGTCCGGAAAGTCGCGGCTGACACCAGCCTGCCTTCGATCAACCTGTACAAGAACAACACGGACAACAAGTCCGTCTCTTACGGATCCCACGAGAACTACCTCATGCCGCGGTCCGTACCCTTCGGAGACATCATCCGTGGCCTGACGCCGTTTTTCGTATCCCGCCAAGTGGTGTGTGGTGCCGGCCGTGTTGGTCTGGGACAGGACAGCTCCACTCCTGGCTACCAGATCAGCCAACGGGCAGACTTCTTCGAGGCAGAAGTAGGGCTGGAGACAACCATCCGGCGTCCCATCATCAACACCAGGGACGAGCCCCACGCAACGGCAGACAAGTACCGGCGCCTGCACGTGATCATCGGCGACGCCAACCTGAGCCAGGCCTCCAACTACCTCAAATTTGGTACCACGGCCATGGTCCTAAGCCTCATTGAGGCCGGACAGGCACCAAAGATCGAGGTTCACGAACCCGTCCAGGCGCTCCAGACGATCAGCCACGACACCACGCTGACCGCCACAGTGAGACTCCTTGATGGTCGAAGGGTGAGCGCCCTCGATATCCAGTGGATGTTCTACGAGGCGGCCGCAAAACTCGCCCAAGAGACAGGCGTGGCTGATTCCCTGACTGGCGACGGCCACACCCACGATGTCCTGGCACGGTGGGAGTCCACGCTGACGATTCTGGGCAGCGACATCAGCGCCGCTGCCTCGTCCGTCGAGTGGGTAGCCAAGAGATCGCTTCTGGACGGGTACCGAAACCGCGATGGCCTGGCGTGGAACGATGCCAGGCTTGGCTTGGTGGACCTGCAGTGGTCAGATATACGGCCCGAGAAGGGTCTCTATTACAGGTTGCTGTCCCGGAATCGCATGACCCGGATCGTCGACGACGGCCTCATTGCCCGGGCGGTTGGCGAACCTCCTTCGGACACCCGTGCCTACTTCCGGGGCCGGTGCGTCTCCCGGTTTGGAAAAGACGTGGTGGGTGCAAGCTGGGACTCGGTCATTTTCGACGTCCCAGGTCTTGGAAAGCTGCAGCGGGTACCCACCCGCGAACCTTTGCGCGGAACTGAAGCCCTCACCGGTGCACTCTTTGAGAGGCACCAGGACGCCGGCTCCTTCCTGGCCGAACTGATGGGCCAGAATCCGCCCCCGGTAAAGAGCTGAGGCGTGCCCGCCACAGGAAGATTCGTGCCTGGTCAAAGCCATACGCAGCAGCCTGCAGCGTGGCAATATGGCAGTAGGAAGTCTCCGGCATCAGGGGACTGACAGTAGGGAGAAAGAAAATGGCAGCTCAGGAGCAGCAACAACCGCAGTCCCGGGAAACCGAAACTGAAGTAGACGTCCCGGAAGCCCCACCCACAGCACCCGAAGCCCAGGCATCGGACGCGACACAGGGCGTGGATGACCTCCTCGACGAAATTGACGGCGTTCTGGAATCGAACGCAGAAGAGTTCGTCAGGGCCTTCGTCCAAAAGGGCGGCCAGTAAACGAACCGTCACAGGATGTACTGCCCGGCCGGCGTGAGGCCGCCGGGCATCGGAACGCAGAGTCGAAGGAGTGCAGCAATGCAGGACCCGTCAACCGGCCCCCTGGCCACCCAGGCAACGTCTTCTTTCACGGAGCATCTCCAACGCTCGCGTCCTGAACTCCTTCCCTTCAATCAATCACTACCCGCCGGCATGGTGCCATCCTCGCCGCACGCCACTACCATCGTTGCCCTGACATACGCAGGGGGAGTGCTGATGGCCGGAGATCGGCGAGCCACCATGGGCAACATCATCGCCAGCAGGCACATAGAGAAGGTATTTCCCGCTGACGAGTACTCCGTGCTGGGTATTGCCGGTACGGCGGGACTGGCCATCGACATCACACGGCTGTTCCAGGTTGAACTGGAGCATTACGAGAAAATTGAGGGCACACTCCTCAGCCTGGTAGGCAAAGCCAACCGCCTGGGCGCAATGATCCGCGGGAACCTGCCCATGGCTATGCAGGGAATGGCAGTCATTCCCCTGTTCGCCGGGTTCGACCAAGTGTCCGGAGTGGGGCGGTTGTTCTCCTACGATGTGACGGGCGGCCGCTACGAGGAGCAGGAACACCACTCGGTAGGTTCCGGTTCGGTGTTTGCCCGCGGCGCCCTGAAGAAATTGTGGAAGCCAAACCTCTCCGAAGAAGCCGCCGTCGCCATCGCCGTCGAGGCTCTGTACGACGCCGCAGATGACGACTCGGCAACGGGCGGTCCTGATCCCGTCCGCCAGCTGTGGCCCGTGGTGTACACGGTTAATCGGGCGGGCAATCGACGCGTTCCCGAACGGGACTTGGCCGCCATCGCGGGGGCCATCGTTGAATCGCGTGCCATCGCCGGACGGGAGGCCTGACATGACACAGCAGTTCTATGTCTCTCCCGAGCAACTGATGAAGGACCGTGCGGACTTCGCCCGGAAGGGCATCGCCCGCGGACGCTCCGTAGTGGTTATCAGCTGCGCTGACGGCATCGCCTTGATCGCGGAGAATCCGTCGCCTTCATTGCATAAAATCGGCGAAATCTACGACAAAATCGCGTTCGCCGCTGTGGGAAAGTACAACGAGTTTGAAAGTCTTCGGCAGGCAGGCGTCCGCTACGCCGACGTCCGCGGCTACTCCTACGATCGTGAGGACGTCACGGCCCGCGGCCTCGCCAGTGTGTACGCACAGAGCCTCGGCGCCGTCTTCACCGCTGAACAGAAGCCGTTCGAGGTGGAACTGGCGGTAGCCGAGGTGGGTCTGGCACAAGAACAGGACCACCTGTACCGGCTGACTTTCGATGGTTCCATCGCGGACGAAAACGGCTTTGTGGTGATGGGCGGCCTGGCTGACCAGATTTCCGACGTCGTCAGCGCGGCATGGGAGCCTGAGTTGAACCTCGCCGGGGCCATGCGTTTGGCACTGCGCGCCCTGGCCACCGATAAGGAAGCCGAAGCATTGCCCGCCACAGCCGTTGAAGCCGCAGTCCTGTACCGCGCTTCGGAAAGCCACCGGGGTTCCCGAAGGGCCTTCCGTCGGCTCCTGCCTGAGGACATGACCCGCCTGCTCACAGAGGAGAGCTGAGATGGATAAGCGAATTTTTGGCATCGAAACGGAGTTTGGGATTTCCTACTCGAGCCCGGATTCACGTCCGCTGGCTCCTGAGGAAGTGGCTCGTTACCTCTTTCGCAAGGTAGTCAGTTGGGGCAGATCCTCCAATGTGTTCCTGACCAACGGCTCAAGGCTTTATCTGGACGTTGGATCACACCCGGAGTATGCCACAGCCGAATGTGATGATCTCGCCCAGCTCATCGCCCATGACCGGGCGGGCGAGCTCATCTTGGATGACCTGGTGGATGAAGCCCAATCGAGGCTGGCAGCGGAGGGATTCAACGGCACGGTCTATCTGTTCAAGAACAACACCGACTCCGCGGGAAACTCCTACGGCAGCCACGAAAACTACCTCATTCCGCGGCGCGGGGAGTTCTCCCGCCTGGCCGAAATCCTGATTCCGTTCCTGGTGACGCGTCAGCTGATCGCCGGAGCGGGAAAGGTCTTGAAGACCCCGCATGGCGCCACCTTTGCGTTCTCCCAGCGGGCCGACCACATCTGGGAGGGCGTGTCGTCTGCCACCACCAGGTCAAGGCCCATCATTAATACCCGCGACGAACCACACGCTGATGCCGAGTTCTACCGCCGGCTCCACGTCATCGTGGGGGACTCCAACATGTCTGAGACCTCGGCATTGCTCAAAGTTGGAACGGTGGACCTGATCCTTCGCATGATTGAGGCAGGCGTGATCATGCGGGACATGCGCATGGAAAACCCCATCCGCAGCATTCGTGAGATTTCCCACGACCTCAGCGGCCGCGCCTTGGTCAGGCTGGCCAACGGCAGGCAATTGACCGCACTTGATATCCAGCGCGAATACTTGGGCAAGGTCACGGAATTCGTGGCTGCCAACGGCGCACACAACGCCCACGTGCCTCTCATCCTGGACCTGTGGAAGCGGACTCTGGACGCCATTGAGAGCGGAGACACCAGCACGATCGACACCGAGGTCGACTGGGCCATCAAGAAGAAGCTCATGGACGGGTATATGCGGCGACATGACCTGAGCCTGGATTCGCCCCGTATTGCACAACTCGACCTCACCTATCACGACATTTCCCGGCAACGCGGTATCTTCTTCCTGCTCCAGGCGCGGGGGGCCGCACGCCGCCTGGTGACGGAAACAGACGTCAAGGACGCCGTTGATGCACCGCCTCAGACAACGCGGGCCAAGCTGCGTGGCGACTTTGTTCGCCGCGCCCAGGAACTGGGCCGTGACTACACCGTTGACTGGGTTCACCTGAAGCTCAACGACCGCGCGCACCAGACAATCCTCTGCAAGGATCCCTTCCGGAGCGTTGATGAGCGGGTAGATGCACTTCTGGACTCCATGAGCTGAGCGGCTTTATAAGCTGGCTCTCAGCTTCACGGGCTATTCTGGATAGTGGTCTCTTTCCAAGAGCCACCCTGCTTGGAGGCGTTTAGCGTCTTTCCGAGTGTCCCTTGCCCCGACGAAAGTGTCTTTTTTGTGCGCCGACTCCTAGCAATTCTCCTTCCTGCCCTGCTGCTCATCACTGCGTGCGGAGGAAACACTCCGGCAGCCGAGCCCACCAGCCAGTCAGCCGGTGATACCTCCAAGCTTGACTCCGTGAAAGTGACGGACAACGGAAACGACAAAGCCCCGGGCATTGAGTTCTCCAAGCCCCTCACCGTGTCCGAGACCACTGTCAAGATGGTTGTCGAAGGCGACGGAGAGCGGATTAAGGCCGGCCAGACGGCCGAGCTGGTGTATCTGGCCGTCGACGGCAATGACGGTAAGACCGTGGAAGACGCTTACGCCAACGGCCCTCAGCCGATCGAGCTTACTGACGAGCTGAAGGCAGGCAACGAGCAGATCTACAACGCGATCGTCGGCGCCAAGATCGGTTCCCAGATCGCCTTCGCGGCACCGGGCAATGCCACGGCTTCTGCACCCGCCTCCACACAGCTGGTCATCTTCAAGTTGGTCTCAGCCAAGGATGCCGCGCCGGTACTGGAGAAGCCGGAAGGTGAGACAGTAACTCCTCCTGCAGGGCTCCCCACCGTTAAGGAAGACGACAAGGGCATTCCCCAGATCTCCGTTGACGGAGTAGCCGCTCCCAAGGAACTCATCGCCCAGGACCTCATCAAGGGTTCCGGTGCAGCCGTCAAGTCAACTGACACCCTCACTGTCAATTACGTGGGCGTCAACCTTGTTGGTGGCACCAAGTTCGATTCCAGCTATGACCGCGGAAAGTCCACGAGCTTCCCGCTCACTGGCGTCATCAAGGGCTGGACCCAGGGCCTTGAGGGGAAGACTGTCGGCTCCCGCGTCCTGCTGGTCATTCCCAAGGACCTGGCCTACGGCGACGCAGGCCAAGGCGAAGCCAAGGGCGACCTCGTCTTCGTCGTGGACATCCTCGGCGTCAAGTAGCCAACGGCCGTCGTCTGCACGACTGCCGGGCACTGGCTTAGGCTGGTTCCTGACATCAATCCGTCCCCCACATCAAAGGAGTACCCATGTCATTCGGTCAGCGTGACTTCGACCGCACCAAGCCGGAAATCGACTTCCCGGAAGGTGACGTCCCCACGGACCTCGTCATCACGGACCTCATCGAGGGCACCGGCACGGAAGCCAAAGCCGGGGACACCGTCTCCACGCACTACGTCGGCGTGGCCTGGTCCACTGGCGAAGAGTTTGACGCCTCATGGGGCCGCGGCGCTCCGCTCGACTTCCGTGTTGGCGTTGGCCAGGTTATCCAGGGCTGGGACCAGGGTCTCTTGGGCATGAAGGTTGGCGGCCGCCGCCGCCTGGAGATTCCGTCTGAGCTTGCCTACGGTTCCCGCGGTGCCGGCGGAGCGATCAAGCCCAACGAGGCTCTGATCTTTGTGGTAGACCTCGTGGCTGTCCGCTAGGACACCACCTTTGCGCAAGGCGCGTCACCTTCCGGTTTCACTGGTTGGTGACGCGCCTTGCTGCTTTCCTGCCGGTCTTTAGTAACGTAGCAACCGTGTCCGCATCCCGCACTGAACGACTCCTGAACCTTCTCCTGGCCTTGCTCAATACCAAGGTGGGACTTCCACGGTCCATCCTGCGCGAAAAGGTTTACCGCGATTCCGCCGAAAATGACGTCGCTTTTGGACGCATGTTCGAGCGTGACAAGGTGGATCTTAGGCAATTTGGCTTTGAGATTGAGACCCTCACGGACCCGCAGAATTTTGGAGTGGATGACCCCGCCACTACGCGCTACCGCATTGGCAAGGACTCCAACAGGCTCCCTGAAGTCAGTCTCACTCCTGCTGAGTGCACCGTCCTCCTGTTGGCCGCCCAGCTGTGGGAACGTGCTGCCCTCGGTACTGCTGCCGCCAACGCCGTCCGCAAACTGCAGGCTGCTGGTGGCTTTACTGATGTGGATCTCCCCGCGGGCGTTCAGCCTCGCATCAAGCCGGCCGGACAAGCGTTCGACGACGTCGTGGCGGCCATGCACGGCAGGCATCCGGTCCGTTTCGGCTACCTCGCGGTCAGTTCGGGACGCGAAGAGGTCCGCGATGTCGAGCCATGGGGACTGGGCAGCCGATTTGGCCAGTGGTACCTGGTAGGCCTGGACCGGGAGAGAGCGGCCAAGAGGCTTTTCAGGCTCTCGCGGATGACCAGCGCCGTTACCGTACTGACCGGCAGCACTTTTGAGCCGCCGGAATCCTTCAACGTCCGGGCAGAACTGGACTCCCTCAACGAGCTCCCGGTCCAACACGCCACCCTTGACGTGGACAGGGACCGCCTCCTTCCCCTGCGAAAGAGGGCGAACAGTGTCACGCCGCTGCCCGCGGGCTCCAACCGTGACCGTCTGGTTGTGGACTTCCGTGATCCTGAGCAGCTCGCCGAAGAATTAGCCTCCTACGGCCCCCACGTCCTGGTGGTGAGCCCGGCGGAGCTGTGTGCCGCCGTCGTACGCCGCCTCCAAGGCGCCCTTGACGTCGATGCTGCCCCGTCCGTACCCCTGCAGTTCCCCGACGCTGGACGCGCGCCCAGGGCGCGGAAGCGGACGTCCGAGGACCAGTTGGCAAGGATGCTCCAGCTGGTCCCTTTCCTGGTCCACCATCAGGGGCTGCACATCCAGGAAGTAGCGGATCATTTCGGCATCACGCGGAAAGCGCTGATTGACGACCTGAAGATCCTGATTTGCTCGGGTCTTCCAGAGGGCTACCCCGATGACCTCCTGGACATCCAGTGGGAAGACGACCATGTGTACATCTCCGAGCACTTGGACCTGAATCGTCCGGTGCGTTTCAGCGAGGAGGAGGCAGCTGCGCTCCTGACCGGCCTGGCCATGCTGGGCGACCTGCCGGCGTTGGCCGGAATGGCCGAGGACCAGCCTGGGAGTGCTCTGGAATCCGTCACCATCAAATTGACCGGCGCCGCAGGGCAGGCCGGCCGTCTGGCTGGTTCCGTGGCCGGCCAATCCGTCGCGCCGGGTCAATCGCAGGCGTTTGCCACGATTACGCAGGCGATCAGGGATGGACAACAGCTCCATCTGAAGTATCTCTCCCGGCAGCGGGATGAGGTCACTGAAAGAGACGTCGATCCCTTGCGGCTCTATTCTCTGGACGACACATGGTACTTCGAGGCCTACTGTCACAGTAAGACGGGCATCCGGAATTTCCGCTTGGACAGAGTGGAGGCGTTGGCACCCAACGGCCGTCATGTCACCGGGTCTGCAACGGCCGCGGAAGACTTTCCGGCGCGCCTGTTCACTCCCAGCGATGACGACGTCCTGGTGGTCCTGCAGCTGACCCGGCAGGGTGCCGGGCTGGCTGACGATTACTACGCCGAACGCACGGCGCCAATGCCCGACGGCGGACTCCTCGCTGAAGTACGGTTCGGGAACGCAGAGTGGCTGCCGATGTTCGTTTCCCAGCATGGCGGATCCGTCCGTATCGTTCACCCCGAGCAACTTCGCAAGGGGGCCCGTGCCTGGCTTGATGCGGCCCTGGCCCAGTACGACTCTGCTTCTGACAGCCCGGCTGGCTAGACTACTCAGATGCCTTGGTGGTTCTGGATCCTGTTGTGGATCGCGCTAATAGCCCTTTCATTGCTTCTGCACCTGGCGCTGGGGTACCGCTTGTTCAGGAAATTCATGTCAACTGTTCATGAATTGGGCGATGCGGGTAAACGTTTCAGCAACCTTTCGCCTATGGTCGAAACCTCCGATGTTGAACGGACGGAGGACCACCCTGAGCCGGGCTCCGCAATTTTTGCCTCACCGGAGCAGATGCGTCATGATTACCTGACGGCCAAAGCCTTCCGCCAGGAAGTTCGTCGCCAGAAGCGCGTCAAGCGCAAAGCAGAGCGGGGTCAGCCCCAAAACCTGCACGACATTGAATTCAGATAGACGTAGGATGTATCCAAAAGGAAAGGACCTCCCCACATGAGGCTCGAAGGCTGGCATCTCATCATCATCATCGTCCTGGCTCTGGTGCTTTTTGCAGCACCGAAGCTGCCGTCCATGGCGCGCAGCATTGGGCAGTCGATGCGTATTTTCAAGTCTGAAGTCCGGGAAATGAAGAAGGACGGCTCTTCCGAAACGAAGGACGCCCAGGACTCTTCCGACGCCGTCGAAGGCAAGGTTGTTGGTCACCCGGACGTGAACGCCAAGAACAACGGCGAGACTGACGTTCCGCCCTCCACCCGCGTCTAGTAAGAAGTGGTTGAGACGAAGGGGCGCAAGGCCAACCCCGAAGCCCGGATGGCGCTCCTTGACCACCTCAAGGAGCTGAAGAACCGGCTCTTCAAGGCTGCAATCGGCGTCATCCTGGGAACGGTGGTGGGCTTCATTGTCTACCAGCCGCTTCTGGAGGCTTTGATTAAGCCGATCAAGGATCTCAACGAAAAAGAAGGCCGCGCCGCAACGCTGAACTTTGACGGCGTCGCCAGTTCGTTTGACCTCATGGTGCAGGTTTCGGTCTTCCTAGGCGTGATTCTTGCGAGCCCGGTGTGGATTTACCAGCTCTGGGCTTTCATCGTGCCCGGCCTTCACAAAAAAGAGCGTCGACTTGCGTTGTCGTTCGTGGCAGCAGCGGTGCCGCTCTTCATCGGCGGCGTCCTCCTCGCGTGGCTCGTTTTGCCCAACGCCGTGCGGGTCCTGACTGACTTCACTCCGGTGGGTGGATCCAACTTCATCAGCGCCGAAATCTACTTGGCCTTTGTGCTCCGGCTCCTGCTGGCCTTCGGTATCGCTTTCCTTGTCCCGGTGGTTTTGGTTGGCCTGAACCTGGCAGGAATCGTCAAGGGCAAGCAACTCATCAAGAGTTGGCGCATTACCATCTTCCTGGTGTGCTTGTTCGCTGCGATGGCTGCTCCCGGCGCTGACGCCATGAGCATGTTCTACCTCGCAGCGCCCATGCTTCTCCTGTTCTTCGCTGCCATTGGTGTCTGCGTGTTGAACGACCGCCGCCGTGAGCGTCGCGCCATCAAGCGGGCGGCCGAGACCGAGGCCACGGCGAACATCGCCACCCCGGCCTCGGATCTGGAGAATCTCTAGACATTCGGCCACTAGGCTTGATGCATGTCCTCCATTGCCGGGTCTTCATCTCCATCAGACCGTTACCAGGCGGCTGCCCAGCGCGCCGCTGAGTCGAAAACGTACCTCGGGTCCTTCGCCCGTTCGCTGGACTTTGACCTGGACGACTTCCAGCGCGAAGCGTGCAGGTCACTCCAGGAAGGGCGCGGCGTTCTGGTGGCAGCCCCCACGGGTGCAGGCAAAACAATCGTTGGCGAGTTTGCCATCTATCTCGCATTGGAACGCGGTCTGAAAGCGTTCTACACCACCCCCATTAAGGCCCTGAGTAACCAGAAGTTCTCAGAACTGGCAGCAAAATACGGCGCAGCCAACGTTGGTTTGTTGACCGGTGATACCACCATCAACGGCGATGCCCCGGTGGTGGTTATGACCACCGAAGTCCTGCGGAACATGCTCTACGCCGATTCGGAAACACTCGGCGATCTTGGCTTTGTAGTGATGGACGAGGTCCACTACCTGGCCGACCGCTTCCGGGGTGCCGTCTGGGAAGAAGTCATCATCCATCTGCCCAGCGAAGTGCAGGTAGCGTCCCTGAGCGCCACCGTTTCCAACGCGGAAGAGTTCGGCGCATGGCTGGACACCGTCCGGGGTGACACCGACGTCATCGTGTCCGAGCACCGCCCCGTGCCCCTATGGCAGCACGTCATGGTGGGCCGGGACATCGTGGACCTTTTTGCCGGCGATACCACGTTCGATGAGATCGCTCCCCGGGCACCCGGGGAGCAGGAAACCGAAGCGCCGGATCTTTCCGAGGCTGAGGAAATCGTCCGCGAGCCAGCGCCCACAGAGCACCGCAAAACATCACCCAAGCGCTCCGCGGCCAGCCAAGTTCGCCAAGCGGTCACCGGACCCGGCTTTGAGGTCAATCCGGACCTTCTTGCCATGGCCCGTTCGGAAAGCCGCATGAACATGAACGGACGCTTTGGCCATGGCGGACGGAGCCGTCGCCGCCAGGACCGCTACCGGGACGATCGCCAGCAGTCAGAACAACGCAGCCCCGTCAGGAAAGCCAGCCGTCCGCAGGTGATCGAGAGCCTGCGCCGCCAGGACCTCTTGCCTGCCATTACGTTCATCTTTTCCCGAGCAGGCTGCGACGCAGCGGTAGCGCAATGCGCGGCCTCGGGCCTATGGCTGACCACCGAGCACGAGCAGCAGATTATTGCCCAGCGTGTGGATGAAGCGAGTCACGAGATTCCCGCTGACGATTTGGACGTCCTCGGTTTCTGGGGTTGGCGCGATGGCCTCGTCAGGGGTTTTGCAGCCCATCACGCGGGCATGCTGCCCACGTTCAAGGAAGTGGTGGAAAAGCTCTTTGCCGATGGCTTGGTGAAGGCCGTCTTCGCTACCGAAACCCTGGCCCTTGGCGTGAACATGCCCGCCCGCTGCGTGGTCCTCGAAAAGCTGGAAAAGTTCAATGGCGAAGCGCACGTGAACATCACCGCAGGGGAGTACACACAGCTCACCGGGCGTGCGGGCCGCCGTGGAATCGACGTCGAAGGGCACGCCGTAGTCTTGTGGCAGCCCGGTACGGATCCCGCCGCGGTGGCCGGCCTGGCGTCGCGACGCACGTACCCCTTGAATTCCAGCTTCAGGCCTACTTACAACATGAGCATCAACCTGATTGCGCAGTTTGGGCGGGTTCGGGCACGCGAAATTCTGGAGTCCTCCTTCGCGCAATTCCAGGCAGACCGTTCCGTAGTTGGCTTGGCCAGGCAGGTCCGGGGACGCGAAGAATCCCTGGCAGGCTATGCCAAATCCATGCAGTGCCACCTCGGGGATTTCACCGAATACTCCAAACTGCGCCGGGAACTCAGCGACGCCGAGAATTTCGCGGCCCGCGACCACCAGCGTGCCCGCAAATCCCATGTGGCCGATTCCCTGACCCGGCTGATCCCTGGCGACGTCATCAGCATCCACAGCGGAAGACTGGCCGGACACGCAGTGGTCCTTGAGGTGGATCGAAACGCCCGCGAGCCCAGGCCTTCCGTACTCACGTCGGATAACCAGCTGCGCCGCATAGGGGTGCACGATCTCGAGGGACCGGTCTCGCCCCTCACCCGTATCCGGATCCCCAAATCCTTCAACGCCAAGGTGCCCAAATCGCGGCGTGACCTGGCCTCCGCAATGCGCCACGCCATCAGCGAGGACGCGCCGGAGAGCCGACGCAACAGCAGGCACGAGGACTTCGGCTTGGGAGCCCGGTTGCCGGACCAGGAAAAGAAGATCGCCGATCTTCGGAGGTCGCTGAGGGCACATCCGTGCCACGGCTGCAGCGAACGGGAGGACCATGCACGGTGGTCAGAGCGCTGGTGGAAGCTGCGCCGGGAAACTGACGGCTTGGTCCGCCAAATTCAGGGCAGGACCAATACGATTGCCAAGACCTTTGACCGCGTATGCGATGTTCTCTCGGTTTATGGCTACTTGGAAACCAGCGACGCCGGACAGGTCGCCATCAGCGCAGACGGTCAGCGGCTTCGCCGTATCTATGGTGAGAAGGACCTTCTCATTTCCCAGACGATCCGACGCGGCGCCATCAATGATCTCGACGCTGCCGAACTGGCATCTTTTGCCAGCTGCCTGGTGTACCAGGCCAAGCGGGAGGACCGGGGACTCCGGCCCAAGATGCCCTCGGTGTCGCTCGAGTCGGCCGTGGACATCGTGATCCGCGAATGGTCCCAGCTTGAGGACACGGAAGAGCACAACCGGCTGCCGCTCACCGGTGAGCCGGAATTGGGACTGATGTGGCCCATGTACAAGTGGGCAAAGGGCCGCCACCTGCAGGAGGTGCTCAGTGGCACCGATCTGGCGGCCGGAGACTTTGTCCGCTGGGCGAAGCAGGTTGTGGATCTCTTGGACCAGTTGGCCAAGATCCCGCAACTGGATCCTCGATTGGCGAGGATCTGCCGGGAATCCATCGACTTGGTTCGACGCGGCGTCGTTGCCTATTCAACAGTGGCTTAGCGCACCGCCTTTTGTTGTCTCACTGATTGACTGTTTTCAAAGCTCAAGGAGCATTACGCATGAACCAGCCAGGCGTGCCAGCCGGCCATGACCACAAGGACCACAAGGTCACCATGTATCGCAACGGGTCGATTTATACGGCCGCAGATCCCTTTGCCACGGCCATGGTGGTGGACGGCGACACCGTTGCGTGGGTGGGTTCCGAGCAGGCTGCTGCTTCCATCGCCGATTCATCGATGGAGATCATCGATCTCCGCGGTGCACTCCTGGCACCTGGCTTCGTGGATTCACACGCACACCTGACGGAGACAGGACTCGCGTTGTCCGGCCTGCAGCTGGCGTCGGTGCGGTCAGCCAAGGAACTGCTCGACGCCGTTGCCACCGTTGGCGGCTCAGGTTCAGTTCTGGGCCATGGTTGGGATGAGACGGGCTGGAGTGACCCCACACTGCCCACTCTTGAGGAACTGGATCGGGCGGCGGGTGGACGGCACGTGTATCTTTCGCGGATCGATGTGCACTCTGCTCTGGTGTCGTCCTCGCTGGCAGCAGCGGCTGGATTGAAAGGGAAGGACGGATTCTCCGGTACGGCCCATGTGGTGCGGCAAGCGCACACGTCGGCCCGGCTGGCGGCGCGGCATTTGCCTGACGGCGAACGACGCGCATACCAAGCACAGGCACTGCAGGAGGCCGCTTCCAACGGTTACGTGGCTATGGCGGAGATGGCGGCACCCCACATCTGCGGTCCTGACGATCTTCGGATGGCCGCGTCATGGAATGAGCACACGAACAGCCCCGAAGTGCTGCCTTACTGGGGCGAACTGGCCAGATCCGCGGATCACGCCCAAACCATCCTGGACAGTCTGGGAACAAAGGTACTGGGCCTTGCGGGGGACCTGAACATGGACGGTTCCATCGGCTCCCGGACGGCGTCGCTCATGAACGACTATGCCGATGCGCCAGGGCACCGCGGCAGCCTGTATCTCTCGGTGGACGATGCCGCCACACACCTTGCGGCCACGTCCTTACTGGGCGTCCAAGCGGGTTTCCACGTCATTGGCGATGCCGGACTGGGTGCCGTCCTGGACGCCCTGGATGCAGCCGCTGCCGAGGTAGGGGAGCAGCGGATCCGGGCAGCGGGCCACCGCCTTGAGCACGTGGAGCTGGCTGACCAGTCCGCTATTGAGCGGCTGGCGAAGTATTCCATTACGGTCAGTGTGCAGCCAGGGTTCGATGCCGCGTGGGGCAGGGCCGGAGGTCTCTACGAGCAACGACTCGGCGATCGCAGCCAGGCCATGAACCCTTTCGCATCCTTTTACGCCAGCGGTGTGCCCATTGCCTTTGGCAGTGACAGCCCTGTGACACCCCTGCGACCATGGTCCAGTGTTCGCGCGTGTCTGGAGCACAGCAACCCCGAACAACGAATCTCGGCGCGTGCCGCGTTCCTTGGCCATACCCGGGCAGGGTGGCGGGCTGCCAAGTACCGGAACCCGTTGATGGGCCAGCTGGTTCCGGGCGCACCGGCCAGCTTCGCCGTGTGGGAAGTCGAGGAATTGATGGTTCAGGTGGCGGACAGCCGCGTTCAGTCCTGGAGCACCGACCCCCGTGCCCGCACTCCGCTGCTTCCTGCCCTCGACACCGGCAGCGATCCCCGCTGCCTGCAAACGGTTCGCGAGGGACATGAACTGTTTGCCCATGACTCACTGCGGGCCTAGACACCGAATTTCATGACGGAGATCGGGTGCTGAACTGGACCGATGCAAGGATCCGCAGGTCAACCGCCGGTTGACAGAGTGGGGTGAGTCCGTAGCATTGAGGCTCAACGGATCATCATTGCAGAGGCAGCTGCCGGAGCTTGCTGGTTCGGCCGTGGCCGGAGCGGGCTCATGGTGGCGGCAAAGTGAGTGGGCAGGTCCACAGCGACCCGGAAAACAGTTCGTCCGGAATATCCTTGTTCGGCGCCACTGGTGCTGGGCTTGTGGACCTGCCCGCAGCTTCCCGGCAGTTGTGTCCGGCGCCACAGCGGCCCGGGAAGAGTCGTCCGGCGTCCTATAATGGAGAGTTGCGCCAGAATGCCAGCCGCCAGGCTGCTCCGGCACACTGACCGCTCCATCAAGGAAAGGCCTCTTCTTGCGTGTCCTGACGATCATTCCCACCTACAACGAGCTGGAATCGCTCCCCAAGACGCTGGGGCGGCTGCGCGCTGCTGTACCCGAGTCCGATGTTCTGGTGGTTGACGACAACAGCCCTGACGGTACGGGACAGCTGGCTGACGAGTTCGCCGCAGCGGATAGCCAGGTGCATGTTTTGCATCGCAAGGGCAAAGAAGGCCTCGGCGCTGCGTACATCGCCGGTTTCAAGTGGGGATTGGCTGCCGGCTATGACGTCCTGGTGGAAATGGACGCGGACGGCTCCCACAAGCCGGAGCAGTTGCCGCTTCTTCTCGATGCCGTCAAGGACGGCGCCGACCTCGCCATGGGTTCACGGTGGGTCCCGGGTGGCAGCGTGGTCAACTGGCCGCTCTACCGGCAGGCTATCTCCCGCATTGGCAGCACCTATGCCCGCATCATGTTGGGCGTAAAAATCAAGGATGTTACCGGTGGCTACCGGGCCTTCCGTCGCAGCACGCTGGAGGCACTCAATCTGGACGCCGTCGAGTCCGTGGGCTACGGGTTCCAGGTGGACCTTGCCTGGCGCGTGGCCAAGCTCGGCCTGCGCATCGAGGAACGCCCCATCACGTTCGTGGAGCGAGAGCTCGGCGCCTCCAAGATGAGCGGCAACATCGTGGTGGAAGCCATGATCAACGTGACCAAATGGGGACTGGCAGCACGTTGGGCGAAGCTCACTCGAAAGTCACCCGCAGCCGCTAAGTAGTTGGGCAATAACAAAGGCCGGGTCCGGTTTCCTTGAGGAAACGGACCCGGCCTTTGTTGTCTCAGTCGCTGCAGACTAAGCGGAACGACGCTCTCCACGACGCTCACGCAGGATGTTCAATCGATCCTCGAGGATCTGCTCCAGCTCGGGAAGGCTCCGGCGCTCAAGCAGCATGTCCCAGTGGGTACGTACAGCTTTTTCGTTGGCATCCACGGGACGCTCGCCGTCAACCAGAAGCGCTTCCTTGCCCGTCTTGGAAACCCACACCGGGGGGATCTCGGCTTCGGAGGAGAAGGTTACGAAGACCTGCTCGCCATCCTCGCAGCGGTACTCGACCCGCTGGCGCGGCGCCGGTTCAACGCCGGATTCGGTTTCCATGCTTTGGGCGCCAAGACGCATACCCCGCAGGCTGCGATCGCTCATGATTACTCCCTCTGTCTGTTCGCGGAGCAGGAACCCCGCGCTAGCCGTAAGCCGTTTGCACGTTCCTTACGGACTACTTCTGCACACCTTGCATCACTAATTGCAACGCCTGGCAAAGCTTTTATGTTCCATCCACACTGAACCAGCCGGACAAATATCCCATTATACGCGGATGAGGTCCCTCTACCCAAAGCGGGCCTTAAAGGCCGGACGGCCAGCCACAGAATGGCTGGCCGTCCGGTACGGGTTACTGCTGCTTTGTGAGGCGTTTCGGCTACTCGGCAGTACGGGCCGGCTGGGCCCCCTTGCCGGATTCATCACCGAAAAGGCCGGCGGCAGGTGAGTCACCGTTACTGCCTCCCAGGGCACCACCGATGCCCTTGAGTGCCTCGCCTACTTCGCTCGGAATGATCCAGAGCTTGTTGGAACTCCCTTCGGCGATCTTGGGGAGCGTCTGCAAGTACTGGTAGGCCAGGAGCTTCTGGTCCGGATTTCCCTTATGAATCGCGTCGAAGACCTTCTGGATGGCCTGGGCTTCACCGTCAGCCCGAAGGATAGCTGCCTTCGCGTCACCTTCAGCAGCAAGAATGGCTGCCTGACGCTGGCCTTCTGCGGTGAGGATCTGGGACTGCTTGGTGCCTTCCGCAGTCAGGATGGCGGCACGACGGTCACGCTCAGCACGCATCTGCTTTTCCATCGAGTCCTGGATGGAGTGGGGCGGATCGATCGCTTTCAGTTCAACGCGTGAAACGCGGATTCCCCAGCGGCCCGTAGCTTCATCAAGCACACCACGGAGCTGGCCGTTGATCTGGTCGCGGGACGTCAGCGCCTCTTCGAGGTTGAGTCCACCCACCACGTTACGGAGCGTGGTGGTGGTCAACTGTTCCACGGCTTGGATGTAGTTTGCGATCTCGTACGTGGCCGCTCTGGGATCGGTGACCTGGAAGTAGACCACCGTGTCGATGGAAACCACAAGGTTGTCTTCGGTGATGACCGGCTGCGGCGGGAATGACACCACCTGTTCGCGCAGGTCGAGCAGCGGCAGGAGCCTGTCGACGAACGGGATCAGTATGGTGAGCCCCGGGTTAAGCGTGCGCTGGTACTTGCCGAGTCGTTCTACGACGCCGGCTCGTGCCTGCGGGATGATCCTTACCGAGCGGACCAACACGATGATGACAAAAATGACGAGAACAATCAGCACAATTGCTGCTGCTGTTCCTCCTAAGCCGTCCATACATCTCCTTCGTTCCCCAATTGCGTGGTTTGATGCGGCTTTGCGCGGGCGGGTTGCCCACCCGGCAACCGACTAAATCAGTGGGCGCCTCAGCGCGGGCTATTGTCGGCAGACGAGGCGACTACCGCCGTCGCGCCGTCAATTTTGGTGACCTGGACTGTTGCGCCGGCGTCGATGACGCCAGCGGTGCTGCGGGCGCTCCATACGTCACCGCCAATTTTGACGAGTCCACTTGTGCCGCTCACGGCTTCGATGACGAGAGCTGACTGGCCTATAAGGCGGTCGATATTGGAGCGCTGTTCTTCGGGCCCCTTGTGGAGGTGCTTGAGCGCCACGGGCCGCACGAAGGCAATCATCAAGAGGGAAACAACGCAGAAAATAACAATCTGCAGCCAGAACTCGGCGCCGGCGAAGTCAGCAATCAGGCCGGCAAGGGCACCGCCGCCCAGCATGATGAAGAAGAGGTCGAGAGTCAGCATCTCCACCACTGCGAACGCGAGGAACACGGTGAGCCAGAGGGCCCACCAATTCTCGCCGAGCCATTCAAACATCCGTTCCCCCTTGGTCCCGGATCCCGCGAGGGGGATCACAGTCACTGTTCTCCCATCCTAGCCCGACGTACCGCCCCACGTCAGGACACGGTAAACACGCTGATCCGGAACATGGCCGTGGTGGTCGTGGAAGCATCGGATTCTGCCAACCCGGACAACTGCCCGGAGTGGAGATGATGGCCGGCCGGGCCCATGAAGGCGAGATCTGCTACCTCCGGGCCACTCAAAAGCAAGGGGATATCCAGGGTGTGGCTGTCTCCGGAAGCGAAATGCGCCCGCATGCTGTCAACCAGGCGTTCCTCTTTGCCATCTTCGATCCCCAGCATCCCTGTCCGGGCGGCGATCTCCGCGAGATGCCCGGGCCGCGGCGTCACCACCACAAGGGTTCCGCCCGGCCGGAGCACGCGGGCGAATTCTGCGGGGTTTCGTGGAGCAAAGACCACCATGACCACGTCCGCGGAGTGGTCCGCCATGGGCAGTGGCCGCCAGATGTCCCACACCAGGTTGGCAGCCTCCGGGTTGAGTCGAGCCGCCCGACGAAGCGCAAACTTGGAGATATCCAGGCCCACGGCGCTGGCCCCGCTCTTTGCGGTGACTGCCCGGAGATAGTGTCCGGTCCCGGTCCCGGCGTCGAGGACCAACGCATCAGGTCGCCGGAGTACGCCCTCGGCAACATCCGCAACAGCATCGGCCAGAGCGGAGTAGTGCCCGCCCTCCAAGAACCGGTATCGGGCGGCAACCATGTCAGCCGAATCAGCTTCAAAGACGGTGCCCTTGCCCGTCAGCAGGTTGAAATAGCCCTGTTTCGCGGCGTCAAAGGTGTGCCCCGCACCGCAGGCCAGGCTCCGTGGCTGATCTTCCTTAAGCTGGAACGCCCCTTGGCAGACAGGACAGCGGAGGGCAGCAACAGCATGGGACAACATGGCTCCAATCCTACGGTGGGACGGAGTGTCTGGTACCTGTGGTGAAAACACCGGGCTAGGCTCACCAGCGTGAAACCAGAGCAACTTCCCCTGCTGAATTCCGTGTCCGCCCCCGCCATCCACCCTGACGGCACCAAAGCTGTGGTCTCCGTCATCAGACCGGATTTCGATGCCGACAGCTACGTTGGACAGCTGTGGAGCGTCCCGTTGGACATCACCAAGCACCCTCGCCGCATCACGCGCGGATTCAGGGACAGTTCGCCGTCATTTTCACCGGATGGGCTTGTTCTTGCCTTCCTCCGAAGCGATCCCGATGGCAAGCCGCAGCTGTTCGTGGTGGAGGCGACCGGCGGCGAACCGCAACGGATCACGGATCAGCACAACGGCATCAGCAGTTTTATCTGGGCTCCCGATTCGCACCGGATTGCCTTCCTTGCCAGGGTGCCGGAGCAGGGCCGCTACGGAACAGTCGACGGCGTTGCTGCTGGAGGCGAAGATGCCCGCCTGATCACGAATAATAAGTACCGGATGAACGGCGTGGGATACACAGGGGACCAGCCCCAACAAGTGTTCGTCGTAGAGGTACCGGAACTGGGCGGCGAACCCGCAGTTGCACCCCGCGGGCGGGCAGCCCATGAACAGGCAGCCCGCGAAGTCAGCGGGATACCTGCAGCCAAACAGCTCACGTTTGGCGATGCCGATCACGATTCCCCATGCTTCTCCGCTGACGGGTCCCAGATCTATTTCGTGGCCGGCCTGCACCAAGGGCACGACGACGATCTGGTCACCTCCGTTTACCGGGTAGCAGCCTCCGGCGGCGAGCCAACCGCCGTCGAACCTTCAAACAAAATCCGACAGACTGTCACGGACGTCCGTACATCGACTGATGGCCAATGGCTCTTTTACATTGCCCAGGACATGGGTCAAACGGGCCGGGACTTCGTGGCACGCAACGGCATCCTCCATGTCATGCCCATCGGCGGGGGAGAGTCCGTGCCGCTGACCGACGTCGAATATCTGGATGTCGCCGGGCCTTTGGAGCCCAGCGGTCCCGCCAGCGTGCTGGTGCTCAACACGGCTCTGGGCAGCGTCGAACTACTGGATGTTCCCGCCGAAGGCGAGATTACGCCCTTGGTCCACGGCGCCCGGGTGGTCATTGGAGCAAGCGTGGCAGCCAACGGCGAAATAGCGGTCAGCTACTCGGATGCCGCCACGGTGGGCGACGTAGCATCTTTGGAACGAAGTGAACTGCGCCTGCTGACAGACTTTTCAGCAGGCTTGAGAAATAACTCACGGGTCAGCGAGCCAGTGGATTTCGAGGCATCCTCCGAGGACGGCCACCGCGTCCATGGATGGGTCGTGCTGCCGGACGGGCCTGGACCGCACCCCGTCCTGCTGAACATCCATGGCGGACCGTTCGCGCAATACACCGGCGCCTACTTCGACGAAGCGCAGGTATACGCCGCAGCCGGGTACGCGGTGGTGTTGTGCAATCCGCGGGGGTCCTCCGGCTACGGCCAGTCCCATGGCCGGGCCCTTAAGGAGCGCATGGGCACAGTGGATATGCAGGACGTCACCGCCTTCCTGGACTCAGCGTTGGCCGCCTTCGACGCCTTGGACCAGGATCGTGTAGGGATCATGGGTGGTTCTTACGGCGGATACCTCACGGCCTGGACCATAGCTCACGATCACCGGTTCACGGCAGCGATCGTGGAACGTGGCTTCCTGGATCCCGTCAGCTTCACGGGCTCATCAGACATCGGCTGGTTCTTTGGGGGCGAATACACCGGAGGTACTGCGGAGCAGATGGCCGCCCAGAGCCCTATGGCCGTGGCCGGATCCGTGACAACCCCCACCCTGGTGATCCATAGCGAAAATGATCTTCGTTGCCCCGTTGAACAGGGACAGCGCTACTACTCCCAGTTGAAGAGCCAAGGTGTGGAGACCGCCCTGTTGGTCTTCCCCGGCGAGGACCACGAACTCTCCAGATCCGGGACACCCCATCATCGCAAGCAGCGCTTCGAGCACATCCTTCACTGGTGGGCACAACACCTTCCCACGCCGTCAAACACCCCGGAGGTGTAGCCGCCCCGCTACGTTCGGCCTCAGTGGAGAAAGCCGAGAGACCTGCGGGCCTCATCGATCCCAGGGGCAGACCACCGGGCCGAGTGCTCTGCGTTGCTGGTCAGCGAACGTATTTCGGCGCGGTCCAGGTAAAGGGTTCCATGGAGGTGGTCCGTTTCATGTTGCACGATGCGGGCTTGCCAGCCTGAAAACCACTCTTCGACGGCTTCGCCCGCAGGGGTGGTGTACCGCAACTCGACGTTGCGATGCCGTGTCACAACGGCCTGGTAGCCGGCAACCGAGAGGCAGCCTTCGTAGAATGAGGCAATCTCCGTTCCCAGCGGCTTGTACTGCGGGTTGATGATGGCGAGGAATTCCAGATGTTCCCGGTGACGCACCGCCGCCGATGCCGGATCAACCTCATACTTGTCCTCCAGGACCGCCAGTTGCAACGGTATGCCCAACTGGGGAGCGGCCACGCCAACCCCGGGCGCGTCATGCATGACATCACGCATCCGGTCCACCAAGGCCATCAGCTCAACGTCGTCAACCTGGCCATCAAAGGGAGCGGCCACCTGCCGCAGGACAGGATGGCCCGCCTGGACAATGGACGGAAGATCCTCCGAATCAAGAAGTCGGCGGACAGCATCCCTGATCTGCATCGGATTGAAGTCGGTGGCGGGGTTGGGTGCCTCGTGATGAGGTTGATGCGTCATGCCTCGAGCCTAGCGCGGCAGGGGCCATGGACCATGGACTAGGCTCGACAAATGAGCGATTCCACACCCTTGGACCACGTACTGGGTTTCGTCAGGACTGTTGAAGCCGGCGGCGGAGCTGCCGAATTGCGGCCCTTCCTGGCAGAAGACTTCAAGCTCACAGAGTGGCCACATGCATTGTCCAAAACCGGCTCCACCCGAACCCTGGCAGAGACCTTGGCGGGAGCCGACCACAGCAAGGAAATTGTTGTCGATCAGCGCTTCGACGTGGTCCGGACTACTACTCAGGAAAACCGCGTGGTCCTTGAAATGAATTGGTCCGCCACACTGCTCCTCGACCTGCCACACTGGGACCGCGGCGATACCATCCGAGCCAGAAGCACTGCTGTTTTTGAGCTTCGGGATGGCTTGATCACCAGCCAGGACACCTACGACTGCTACTACACCACGCCGGAATAACTAGCGCATGGTGAAGCGCCGCTCCACCAATCCTGCCACTGCGGGAAGCTCAAGCGCAGCGGCAAAGAGCTTGTTCCTGGTGGTCATAAACTGCGGTGGCAGGGGCCTGCCCAGAGCCATGTTGAGCCCCGCCTGCCTCGACGCCCGCACTGCGGCACTGCGGCGTAACTTTTCGAACTCGCGGAGCCGCCGCCCGACATCGTCTCCCTTGAGGGAAGCGTCCATGATGGGCGCGAGTGCCGCAGCGTCCAGCCATCCCAGGTTCATGCCTTGCCCGCCGATTGGACTGATTTCATGGGCAGCGTCACCTAAGAGAATCACGCGGCCGTGAATCATCCGCTTCGCCAGACGTGAACTCACCTCAAAGGCGCTCACCATGGAGTTGCTTGCCGCATCAAGCACCTCACCCGTCCTGGACCCCACCAACTCAGCCAATCCGGCCGCCGTCGTGCCTCTATCCGGTTCGCCCAGCCTCACCACCCATCTGCGCACGCCACCCGGCAGCGGGAACGACTCCACAATCCCTTCGGGCTCCAAATAGAGCACTGCGTCACTGCCGTGCCCTGTGTCGTCTGCAAAGTCGCCCATGATGTACGAGTCCGGATAGCTTTTCGGCGCCAAGTGGGGCAGTAACCCCTGACGGATGCTGGAGTGCGCTCCGTCGGCAGCAATTGCCAATCTGGCGGTGAACTGGTGAAGCTTCGACCCCGAGTTGGCCAAGACGCGCACCGACCGGAAGTTGTCCAGTACTTCGCGGACGTCCGTACCCCGAATGATTGCCTGCGGGTCCACCTCCATGACTGCGGTTTCCAGGACTTTCTCCGTGACGGCCTGGGGGACAGCAAGGATGAACGGCACGGCGGGATCCCCGGAAAACGGGAGTTCAGCCACCCTGCGTCCACGGCTGTAGGCGATGCCGCGGCGGATGTGGACACCTGAGGCCACAAGTTGGGCGGCCACTCCGGCCCGGGAAAGCTCAGCCAACGCAGGAGGGTGGATTCCGATGGCTCGCGAACGGGTGCTTCTGTCGCTCCGGCGTTCCAGAATGCGGACCCGGTGGCCGCGCTGCAGCAAAAGTAGCCCCATGAAGAGGCCCACCGGGCCTGCGCCGACAATCACAACGTCAAGCACGTTCCTCCCGAAGCTCCGTTGACTTAGGGCGCCTGTGGACGAGCAGGTTGTGCCACGGGCCGTTTCTGTCCACAGACCAGTGCTCCGGAACCGTGGACTCCAATTCGCTAGCCGTGTAGCTGCGCTTGATGGAAACCAAGCCGTCACCACATATGTAGGAGCCCACCCCCAGCGGCCAGAAACCTGCGGCGAACAACACGTATGACACGTTGCTGCGATTGAGGTCGTTGTGCAGGGCCACGCCCCGGCATAGCGCTTCTGAGTCACGCAGAATACCCGCAAGCTGTGCGTCGTCGAGGTGGTGAAGGATGTGGTTGGACATCACGACGTCGAACGTCCGCCCCTCGGCTACCAACTCGGAGCTGTGTGCTTGGCGGTATGTCACACCCGCCGCAGGAATGGCCCGGGACGCAAACAGGTAAGCCCGCTCATCCGGGTCAATCGCTGTCACTTCAAGCCTGAAGCCATCCCTCTGGGCCCAGAGTGCCAGGTTCCGGGCCACGTCCCCGCTGCCACAACCAATGTCCAGCAAGGATGCTGCGCCCTTTTCTGCGAGCAGAGGACGCACGTAGGTGCAGTAGGTCCCGTGCCACCCCGAGAGCAGCCTGTTGACCACGGGAAACCTGGCATAGGTTTTGTTCAGCCGCTGGGGGTCGCAATCAGCTCTGTCCATCTCCTCCACAGAATGCAGATCCCTGTGTTGGAGGGATCCCCACGGACTCACAGCTCGGGGGAGACCAGCGTGAAGAGGCCAGTCTCCACCGTCAGCCCCGGGCCGAAGGCCATGGAGCAGATCCGTTCCTCGCGTTCGGTGGCGTTCTGCCCCAGCATGTATTTCAGGACAAACAGTACGGTGGCGCTGCTCATGTTGCCGTACTCCCTAAGTGTTTCCCGCGCCGGGACCAGCTGTTCCTGGGTCAGTTCGAGCTTTGACTCGACCTTATCCAGGATGCTGCGGCCGCCCGGGTGGATGGCCCAATGCGTGATGTCCCGGTAGGGGAGTCCAGCCAGTTGAGGCTCCTTGGCCAGCAGCGGCTCCAGGGCCCCGGTGATGTGTTCTTCTATGATGTGGGGGACGTAGGAACCCAGCACCATCTCGAATCCTTCATCGCCAATGTTCCAGGCCATTGCTTCCTCGCCCACTGGTGTGAGCACAGTTTCAAAATGATCCAGCCGGATCACGGGATCCGGCCCCTCCGGTTCACGGGCAGTGACGATCGCGGCCGCTGCGCCATCGCCGAAAATGGCTGAGCCCATGATCGTGTCAGGATCATTTGAGGTCCTGACGTGAAGGGAGCAAAGCTCAACACAGATCACCAGAACCACAGCATTGGGATCGGCCACGCAGAACTGCTTTGCCGCCTTCAGCGCGGGAAATGCGGCATAGCAGCCCATGAATCCGAGATGGTACCGCTGCACGGCGGGGTTAAGCCCCAGGGCGCGGACCACCTTGTAGTCGGGTCCAGGATTGAAGAAGCCCGTGCAGGACACAGTGATGACGTGGGTGATGTCGTCCAGATCGATGCCCGACGCCTGTGCCACTGCAGATTTGCCGGCTTCTACGAAGAGCTTGGTTGCTTCTGTGGCAAAGATTTCGTTGCGGACCTTGGTACTGGGGCTCAGGACCCGGTTGGTTTCGGGATCGAAGAACCGTGGATTCTCGGGATGCGCGTCCAGGCTCAGCTCTTCTACAGCCGTGTAGCGCGTATCAATTGCTGCGGAGTCAAAGCAGGTGGTCACGAGCCGCGTTCCCAGCCGGGTCAGGCCTGGCTGGGATGCGAAAACTTCACGAGCTTGTTGCTGGACGAGGATGGTTGGCGGAACTGCGGTTTCAAGGGACCTCACGTATACCGGCATGCTTCATTCTTAGTGAGTAAACCTGTGAAGACAATGGCAGAATCAAACGTACTGATCGAGGCTGGTCAGTGTGAGCCAGGCGACGCCGACGGGGGACTGTTGGGCAGCGCCGCCTAACAGATGGAGAAATGATGACAATTGCTGCGGGCACTGACACGCAATCTCCCCAGTCGCACGTTGCCGACACCCACGATCTGATCCGGGTCCAGGGTGCGCGTGAAAACAATCTTAAAGACGTCAGCATCGAGATTCCGAAGCGGCGGCTCACAGTTTTCACGGGCGTTTCAGGATCAGGTAAGAGCTCCCTGGTTTTCGCCACCATCGCGGCAGAGTCGCAGCGGATGATCAACGAAACGTACAGCGCGTTCGTGCAGGGCTTCATGCCGTCATTGGCCCGCCCTGATGTTGACATGCTGGAAGGACTTACGACGGCGATCATCGTCGACCAGGAGCGCATGGGGTCCAACCCTCGGTCAACGGTAGGCACGGCCACCGATGCCAACGCGATGCTGCGGATCCTCTTCAGCCGTCTGGGGCATCCCCACATCGGCTCACCCAACGCCTACTCCTTCAATGTTCCAACCGTGAAAGCCAGTGGGGCCATCACAGTGGAGCGGGGCGAGGGCAAGACCAAGACTGAGAAGGCTTCCTTCAACCGGTTGGGCGGAATGTGCTCGCGCTGCGAGGGCATGGGTTCGGTCAACGACTTCGATCTGACGGCGCTGTATGACGACAGCAAGTCCCTCAGTGAGGGCGCGCTCACCATCCCCGGTTACACCATGGATGGCTGGTACGGGCGAATCTTCAGCGGTTCCGGATTCTTCAACATGGACAAACCCATCGCCAAGTTCACCAAAAAGGAACTCCACGACCTCCTGTACCGTGAGCCCACCAAAATCAAGGTGGAGGGCATCAATCTCACTTACGAAGGCGTGATCCCCAAGATCCAGAAGTCCATGCTGAGCAAGGACGTCGACGCCCTTCAGCCGCACATCCGCGCGTTCGTGGAGCGGGCCATCACGTTCACCACATGCCCTGAGTGCGAAGGTACACGGTTGAGCCCTGAGGCCAGGTCATCCAAGATCAAGGGCAAGAGCATCGCTGACGTATGCACCATGCAGATCAGCGACCTTGCAGAGTGGATCCGCGATCTGGACGAGCCTTCAGTTGCTCCGCTCTTGAAGGGACTCCAGCACCTCCTGGACTCGTTCGCGGAAATCGGACTGGGGTACCTTTCCCTTGACCGGCCCGCCGGTACATTGTCCGGGGGAGAGGCACAACGGACCAAGATGATCCGGCACCTGGGATCCTCCCTCACTGACGTCACCTACGTCTTCGACGAACCCACCATCGGCCTGCACCCCCACGACATCGAGCGCATGAACCAACTCCTGCTGCAGTTGCGGGATAAGGGAAACACTGTGCTGGTGGTGGAGCACAAGCCAGAGACCATCGCCATTGCCGATCACGTTGTTGACCTCGGGCCGGGCGCCGGCACGGGCGGTGGCACTGTCTGCTTTGAGGGAAGTCTGGACGGCCTGCGGGGGAGCGACACCATCACCGGGCGCCACCTCGACGACCGCGCTTCCATCAAGAGCAGTGTTCGCTCAGCTCATGGCCAGCTGGAGGTCCGCGGCGCGTCAACGAATAACCTCAAAGACGTCGACGTCGATATCCCCCTTGGCGTTCTCTGCGTTCTCACAGGCGTGGCCGGGTCCGGCAAGAGTTCGTTGATTCACGGATCAGTGGCGGCCCGCGACGGCGTCCTGGTGATCGATCAAGGAGCCATCCGTGGTTCGCGTCGGAGCAACCCTGCCACCTACACAGGGCTGCTGGAGCCGATCCGAAAAGCGTTCGCCAAAGCCAACGGTGTGAAGCCTGCCCTGTTCAGCTCAAACTCCGAAGGCGCTTGCCCCACCTGTAATGGCGCCGGCGTTATCTATACGGATCTAGGCGTCATGGCCACCGTGGAATCCACATGTGAAGAGTGTGACGGAAAGCGCTTTCAAGCCTCAGTCCTCGAGTACAAGCTGGGGGACCGAAATATTGCAGAAGTGCTTGCAATGTCCGTCAATGAGGCCGAGGGTTTCTTCAGCGAAGGGGAGGCGCGCACCCCAGCCGCCCACAAGATCCTTGACCGCCTTGCCGACGTCGGACTGGGCTATTTGACCCTCGGACAGCCGCTCACGACATTGTCCGGCGGTGAGCGCCAACGCCTCAAGCTGGCAACGCAGATGTCCGAAAAGGGTGACATTTACATCCTGGACGAGCCAACCACCGGACTGCACCTGGCCGATGTCCAGAATCTGCTGGGAATGCTGGACCGTTTAGTCGAGTCGGGAAAGTCAGTCATTGTGATTGAACATCACCAAGCCGTCATGGCTCATGCCGACTGGATCATTGACCTTGGTCCCGGCGCAGGTCACGACGGCGGCAAGATCGTTTTCGCCGGAACGCCCGCAGATCTTGTGGCCGGCAAGTCGACGCTGACTGGAAAGCACCTGGCTGCGTACGTTTCCAAATAGCGGGCTGTTGTGGTCGTCTCGATGTGATTCAATGCGACCACAACAGCCGGTTCCAGCAACTCTCCAATAACGCCGATAATCTACATTATGTAAAGTAAACCAGTAATTACGGATCCGACGCGTGATCGCCCCTCCTCCGGACCCGGGCGCCCGGCTTCGGCGCAGTGCGTTTCTTTCTTCTGGATGCCGTGGATCTCGCCCCTGGTTTTGCCCTGACGTCATGACATGATTTCCGAGCTTCCCTCACGCCATAGCTGTGTCGCGCCCACTTGACCCCAGCCGGACGACTGTTACTATCGAGAAAAGAAAGCATGTCCTATCAAAAGAACAAATGGTGACATACTCCGGCGTCGTGACAGTGAACGCCTGAGTTGGATCTGTAACGCGGGGAGCATTCAGTGGCGAATCAACTTGGTCTCAACATCGATCGTTCCTCCCCCGTGCCCTTGTACCACCAGGTAGTGCAGGGCATCGAGGCGGCAATCCACAGCGGCGTCCTGGAACCAGGCAGCCGGCTTGATAACGAGATCGACCTCGCTGCTCAGCTCAATTTGTCCCGGCCCACCATGCGCAAAGCCATGGACGAACTGGTCCGTTCGGGCCTCTTGGTGCGCAAACGCGGCGTAGGCACCCAGGTGGTCTCCAGTCAGGTCAGGCGGCCGCTGGAGCTTTCCAGTTTGTTCGATGACCTGACGAACAACGGCAAAAAGCCCACTACTGAGGTGTTGAGCTTCTCCCACATGGAGGCGGATGCTCCCACGCTGGCTACGCTTCAGCTTCCGGCCGGTTCCAAGGTGTACCACTTCACGCGGTTGCGCAAAGTTGGTGGAAAGCCGCTGGCGCTGATGGAAAACTGGGTCCGCGATGACATCGCCACCATGGACGAATCCATGCTGGCAGCCGAGGGACTCTATGCAATTCTTCGCCGGGGTGGCGTCAATTTCCGGCTGGCTACGCAGCGGATCGGCGCGATGATCGCCAACGACTATCAAGCGCCGTTGCTGGAAACCGACGTCAATTCTGCACTGGTGACCATGGAACGAACGGCTGTGGACGATACCGGCCGCAGGGTTGAAACCGGTCACCACGTTTATCGTGCCGACTCCTACAGCTTTGAAATGACACTCGTACAGCGCTAACACGAAGGACTCCCCCACCATGACCAACTGGGTCTACCCCCTGGGCACCGCCACAGACGGCGACTGGGACATTTCACTTGGAACATCGGATTCCTCCGCCGTCGTCAATGGATGGGCCCATACCGGCCTGAAGGTCGCCACACTGGCGCCAGGTGCCGTCGTCGAGCTTCCAGCCGCGAGTGAGGAACGCATTGTGGTTCCGCTCAACGGCGCTTTTGTCGCCACCGTGGAAGGTGTCGACTATCCGCTCGCGGGGCGGCCGTCAGTCTTTAACGGACCCAGCGACGTTCTGTATTCGGGCACCGGAAAGACCGTCACCATCGGCTCAGCCGACGGCGGCCGCGTCGCCGTCGCCACGGCACCAGCGCAGGCTTCGTATCCGACTCGCCTGATCAAGGCCGCTGAGACGCCTGTGGAACTGCGGGGCGCCGGCAACTGCTCCCGCCAGGTTCACAATTTCGGGACACCCGCAGCCTTGGAGGCGGATCGCTTCATTGTCTGCGAAGTCATCACCCCGGCCGGCAACTGGTCCTCCTACCCGCCACACAAGCATGACGAGGAGAAGGACGGCGAGACCCACCTCGAAGAGATCTATTACTTCGAGACACAGGTGGCTGCAGGCTCCGGGGCACCTGACGATGCCGATGCCATTGGCTACCAACGCGTCTACGCCTCCGACGACCGACCGATCGATGTGTCGGCGGAGGTCAGGACAGGCGACGTTGTGCTGGTCCCCTACGGCTGGCACGGCCCCGCAATGGCGGCGCCGGGCTACGACCTGTACTACCTCAACGTGATGGCGGGTCCCGGTCCAGTCCGCGAATGGCTGATCAGCGATGATCCCCACCACGGGTGGGTGCGGCAGAGCTGGGACGAGCAAGAGATCGACCCCCGGCTTCCCTTCGGCGCGTAACACTGCGGCCAACTGACCAGAGACGGAAAAACTCATAAAAAGTGCCCCCTTCCTGACCGCTGGTTTCAGGAAGGGGGCATTTCCGGGTCAGCGGGAAGAACCGAGGTCCACCTTCACCGGCGCACCCGTCACCAGAGACTCTTGGGCCGCATCGGCCACCCGGGATGCCGCCACGGCGTCCTCCGGCGAGCACGGGTTCTCCCGCTCCCCCAGAATCAGTTCCACGAAGGCTGCCATCTCGGAGCGGTAGGCCTGGTTGAAACGCTCCGCAAAAGTCCTGTGCGGCTCACCGGCAGGAAAGTCAGTGGCAGCTTCGGCAGATGTCAGGGCGGAGTGCTCGTCCAGGCCCACCATCAGCGAACGGCGGGAGCCCTGAATCTCAAGCCGCACATCATGGCCGGCCCCGTTGTAACGGCTGGCCGAAACCGTTCCCACCGTGCCGTCGTCGAACGTGACCACGGCCAGCGCCGTGTCAACATCGCCCACATCCCCGATGGCCTGGTCACCATTGTTGGATCCCTTGGCGTAGACCTCCACGATCTCCCGGCCGGTCAGCCACCGAAGTATGTCGAAGTCATGCACCGAACAGTCCCGGAACAGCCCACCGGACGTAGCCAGGAATTCGACGGGCGGCGGCGTCATGTCACAGGTGACCGCTCGCAGGGAATGAATCCAGCCCAACTCACCGGATTGATAGGCGCGTTTTGCTTCGAGGTAGCCGTCGTCGAAGCGGCGTTGATGGCCGATTTGTACTACGCCATTGTTCTGCTTGATGTAATCCACAACCGGCAACGAGTCAGTGACGTTCAGGGCCACCGGCTTTTCGCAGAAAACCGGGATCCCCGCATCCACCCCCGCCCGGATAAGGTCGGGGTGGGTTGCCGTTCCGGTGGCGATGACCAGACCGTCCACGCCTGAGGCAATCAGCTCCCCCACTGACGGCAGGTACTCAGCGCCGAGGCCTGCAGCTGTTTTCTGCGCATGGTCCGTTGCCACATCTGTCAGCCGAAGGTGGATATTGAGTCCCCTGGGGTGAAGAATCCCGTTGAGCGCGCTGATGTTGTTGGCGTGCATGACGCCGATGCGCCCAACGCCAACGAGGCCGAGAATGATGTTCCTCATAGTGTCCTTTGTGGTTGAAGAGCTAGGTGGCGGGAAGCGATTGCAGGGTCAAAGCACCAGGCACCGGCACCGGGCCGCCTTGTTTGACCGATTCGATACACGCCAAGGCACAGGCAAGCGCCCGGCGGGCGTCCGCGGCGCCGGGTGTGACCGTAAACGCCGCAGCCAACGAGGGTACGCCGTCGCGGCGGGCGCTCACCACAGCAGCGAAGTCGGCGAGCTCGGCTGTGTAGGCCTGGCGGAAAAGTTCCACGTTGAGCCGCGGCGTTTTGGCCGCGGCCCCGTTTGCACCGTACCGGCGGGCCGCGGTCTCCGTGGCACGGCCGGCTTGAACCATGCCCTGGGAGCCGAACACTTCGCCCCGCACGTCATAACCGTACAAGGCACTGAAGTTGGCTTCGGCAACGCCAATGGCACCGTTGCTGTACCGGATGGTGACCACTGCCGTGTCCAGAAATCCCTGGTCTCGCAGCCCGGGTTCCACCAGCGCATCCGCTACGGCGTAAACCTCCACGGGCTCGGCCCCTTCATTGAACCAGTTGAGGGTGTCGAAGTCATGGATCAGGGTTTCCAGGAAGATGGTCCAGGCCGGTACTTTGGCCGCGTGCGGGATGCTGCCGTTGCCAGGATCGCGGGTCAGTGATCGAAGCAACTGGGGACGGCCGATGATGCCTGCGGCCACGTCCTCCTTCGCAGCCAGGAAGTCCTCCGCGTATCGACGATTAAAACCAATCTGGAAGTGGACGCCGCCGGCCTGCACCGCCGCCAGGGCCGCATCAAGTTCGTCGAGATCCTGTGCGGCAGGTTTTTCGCAGAAAACATCCTTGCCGGCAAGAGCCGCCTGAGTGATGAGTGCGGCATGGAAGCGGGCGGGGCTGGCAATGACTACGGCATCGATGGTGGGGTCGGCCATCACATCCTCAGGGCTGGCGGTGACCTTGGCGACGCCGAGTGATGCCGCCAGGTCCTCAGCTGATCCGAGATTGGGGTCGGCGATAGCGCCAAGCACGGCGCCAGGGACGCGGCGGGCAATGCTCTCGGCGTGAAACGCACCCATCCACCCTGAACCAATCAGACCGATTCGTACAGACTCGGGAAGGGGGGTGGAGTGTGAAGTGAGATAAGCCATGGGCTGTTCCTTTCAATGGTGGCAGGGCCAGGGAGGGTCAGGCAGGCGCGGGCAGCCCGGACGGGTCAGCTTCGCCGGGAAACACCACGCCCAGCTGGCTCCGGATCTCATCAGCTACCTCCAGCGTGCGGATGGAAGCAGCCAGCGTTCTTTGGTCGACGAACGTATTGCCGCCGGCAATAGCCCGGGCCACGGCCGCTGCCTCGTAGTGCAGGCCTTCAAAGTGTCCGCCCACAGGCTCGCTGTGGCGCAGGCGGGTGCCATCCGGGAACGTGACATCGAATCCTCCGGGCATATTGAAGGGCCCATCGATAGACAACGTAGCCTTGCTGCCCACGATCGTTGCTGCGGTAGGCGTGAAGTTATGCAGGTGGGTGTTCACCACGGCCTGGGCGCCGCCGTCGAACTGCATCACGGCGGACAATTGCGCAGTCACCCCTGATGCGTGGGGCTGCCCCAAGGCATGCAGTCGACTTGGCTTACCCAGAACCTCGGTCACCAAGGCGAGCGGGTATGTGCCGAGGTCCAGCAGCGGCCCACCAGCCAGCAGCGGGTTGAAGATGCGGTGGGTCTCATCAAAGTGCTCGCCGTACTCCGCCGAGATAGTAGTGATGGTGCCCAGTGATCCGGCTTCAAGGATCTGCCGGATCACATCAAACTTGGGCAGGAAAAACGTCCACATCGCCTCAGCGGCAAACACCCCAGAGGCCTCGGCGCGTGCGGCAATGTCCCGCGCCTGGTCAGCATTGAGACCGATCGGCTTTTCGATCAGCACATGCTTGCCGGCGTTGATGGCCAGTAGAGCAGCCGCATGATGGCCGGTGTGCGGTGTGCAAACGTAGACGATGTCCACGTCCGGAGCGGCGGCCAGCTCTTCATAGCTGCCATAGGCCGCAGGTACGTTGAAAGTCTCGGCGAAAGTCTTGGACCGGCTCAACGAACGGGACCCGACGGCGGCAATCACCTGCCCGGTATGCGCCTGGATGGATTCCGTGAAGCGCTCTGCGATCCAGCCCGGACCCATGATGCCCCAGCGCAGCGTGGGGGCATCCCTGGAATCCGGCACACGGGATTCAGGAAGGAACGTGCTGGTCATGAATAGCTGACTTTCGTGTAGGCGCCGCTGCTGTGCAACGACTGGATCATGGCTTGCGCCACCAGGGCTGCGTGGAGCCCGTCCTGCGCGCCGGCCAGCGAAGGCGTTTCTCCCATGGCGAGTGCTGAAATCCAGGCTTGCAACTGCAACCGGTAGGCATCGGCGAAACGCGGACGCCAGTCCGCAGGGATGGACGATTGGCGGATTCCTTGCTGTTCGACATCCAGCAACGAGGAATCCTGCAGGGCCGCGGTACCCAGCTCAGAAACCACCTCGCAACGGGTCGCGTATCCGTACTGGGCGTTCAAGAACAGCTCCAAGGTTGTCAGCGTCCCGTCCGCCGTCCGCATGGTCATGAAAGAGGGGTCCTGGAGCGCAGTACCAGCACGAGGAGTACTTCTCCCGGCCTGCCATGACACCTCCGTAATGGGAGAATCCAGCAGCCAGGGAATGATGTCCAACTCATGAATTGCCGAATTGGTGATGGCAGACTCCGAGGTTGCACCGGGCGCGGATGAAGCGTTCCGGCTGATGCAATGGACCATCAGCGGATCCCCCTGTGCCTTGCTTTGTACGGCGTTCCGCAGCGCAACGTAACCAGGGTCGAATCGACGCATGAAACCGAGGGACAGCAGGGAAACTCCCGTCGCAGCCACAATGTCCGCGTCAGCCGCTACCACCTCCAGGCTTTCCATCAGCGTGGGAGCCAAGGGCTTCTCGCACAGTACAGGGGTCATGGCCTCGAAGCATTCGAGGACCAGGCCTGAGTGCGTGGAATCGTGCGAGGCAACCACCACAGCGTCCACCTCGCTGGAGTTGATCAACTCCGATGGATCGGTGGTGATACGCGCGGACGGCGGAGCTGCCGCGGCGGCACGATCGACGTCGAGATCCGCCACATAGGTAACTTCCGCGCCACCTATGGTGGTGGAGAGGTTCCGTATGTGGTCTGCGCCCATAATGCCGGCGCCGATGACGCCTACCCTGATCGTCATAATCTGTCCCCTTTTAGGCTTGTAAAATTTTGCACATGCTGCGCGCACACGGACAGGGTGCTCCAGTGGAATATCCGGAGCACCCCGCCACACGTCTTCGTCAGCTGTGTTTGGGACCGCTGGCGTGAACGCCGTCCGCGACATCGGCTACCTCGGCCTTAACTTCTTTCACCACGTCACCATGACCACCCAGTTGCTCCAGTTCATGGGCAAGTTCCGCGAGCTCGGCGCCACCTGCCATTTGCGCGGTGAGTTCGTCCAGCGTGATGTCCTTCATGTCGTAATAGCCAATGGACTTGCCACGCTTGAGCAACAAGAACCGATCGCCGACAGGGAAAGCGTGGTGAGGGTTGTGAGTGATGAAGATGACCCCCAGTCCACGATCCCGTGCCTGCAGAATGTAGCGCAGGACCACACCGGATTGCTTCACGCCGAGGGCAGCCGTGGGTTCGTCCAGGATCAACACTTTCGCACCGAAATACACTGCGCGGGCGATGGCCACGCACTGGCGCTCGCCGCCGGACAGCTGGCCAATCGGTTGCTCGACATCCCGCAAGTCGATGCCCATATCGGCAAGTTCCTTGAGCGTGATGGCCTTCATGTTTTCGACGTCCATGCTCTTGAACGGACCAAAGCCTTTGGTGAGCTCCGAGCCAAGGAAGAAGTTACGCCAGATAGGCATCAAGGGCACCACTGCAAGGTCTTGGTACACGGTGGCAATCCCGGCATCCAAGGCCTCGCGAGGGGACCCGAACTTTCGCTCCTCCCCCATAATGTTCAGCACGCCGGCGTCGTGTTGGTGCAGGCCGGCAATGATCTTGATCAAGGTGGACTTACCGGCACCGTTATCGCCCAGCACACACGTGACCCGGCCGTTGTCCACGGCCATGGTGACATCGCTCAACGCGATGATGTTGCCGTAGTGCTTGCCCACTCCCTCCAAGGAGAGCAGGTGGACGGGAGTATGCGTGAGTGGGTCGCGTTCATTCTGGAGCAACGTTTCCTGGTCGATCGCTTTGGCATTCATTTCCCGTGCCCCTTACTTGAGTTCCGCGCGACGCTTGACGATGAGATTGACAATGGTGGCCAGCAGCAGCATCAGGCCCAGGAAGAACTTGAACCAATCCGGGTTCCACTGCGCGTAGACAATGCCCTTGTTCGCCATGCCGAAGATGAACGCTCCAATGGCACCGCCCACCGCCGACCCGTAACCGCCGGTCAGGAGGCAACCGCCGATAACAGCGGCGATGATGTAGAGGAATTCGTTGCCCACGCCCTCGCCGGACTGCACGGTGTCGAACGCGAACAGGTTATGCATTCCCAAGATCCAGCCACAGAAGCCCACACCCATGAACAGCCCGATCTTGGTCGCTTTAACCGGGACGCCGACAGCGCGGGCGGCATTCGCGTCCCCGCCGACTGCGAATATCCAGTTCCCCACCCGGGTCCGCATGAGCACCCACGTGGCTACGGCAACCAGTCCGATCCAGATAAACACTGTGATCTTGACGTCGATCCCTGCGATGTTTACCGACGACGCGAAGACTCCACGAGCGGTGTCGAAACCATCCATGGTGGAGATGGAGGGCGAGGAGACAGATCCTCCGATAAGCCGGGTGAGGCCCAGGTTCAGCCCGGTCAACATCAGGAACGTAGCCAGAGTGACAATGAAGCTGGGGAGCTTGGTCTTCATGAGGATCCATCCGTTGATGAAACCGATGGCCAAGGAAACCAGCAAAGCGAGGATGACTCCAACCCAGACGTTGGTGGTGAAGTACCAACTGAACATTGAGGCCGTGAGCGCTGATGAAATAACAGCCACACCAGTGGAGAGGTCGAACTCGCCGCCGATCATCAGCAGTGACACCCCAACTGCCATGATCCCGATGGTCGAACTGCCGTACAGAACGGTGGCCAAGGCATTGGGCTGGGTAAACGTCGGGGACACCAACGCAAAGAAGATGAAAAGGACGATTGCGCCGACGAGGGCTCCTACCTCGGGACGGCCAAGGAGCTTCTGCAGTGCGCTTCGCCGCGCAACCCGTTCATCTCCAGCAGGTGAGGTGATCTTGGTTTGAATAATGGTCATGATGATTCTCCTTGCCGTCGGGCTGGCATCCGCCAGCCCGACCAGCGGGCTGTTAGCGGATACCCTGTTCGGCAAACTTCAGGACTTCGGCCGCATTCGATTGATCAACGATGGCCGGGCCTGTCAGGACTGACTGTCCGCCACCAACCTTGAATCCGCCCCGCTTGTTCTGCCACAGGGCATCCACGGCACCATAGCCTTGGAGCCAAGGCTGCTGGTCAACCGTGAACAGCACGCTGCCGTCGGCAACCTTCTGGGCAAGTTCCTTGTTGAGGTCAAAGCTGGCGACCTTGGCCGAACTCCCCGCGGTGGCTACTGACTTCAGTAGTGTCAGCGTGATGGGGGCGCCCAGGCCGATGATCACATCAGCGTCCTTCGACGCCTGCAGTTTTGCGGTTGCCGTGGACTCCACAGACGTCATGTCCGCCCCGTTGACATAGAGGATTTCGGTTCCCGGCACCTTTGCCTTCACACCGGCGCACCGGGCTTCGAGCCCCACGTGCCCTTGGGCCTGGATCACGCACACAGGGTGTTTGTAGCCACCCTCTGCGAGCCTGGCTCCCACCGCCTCGCCGGCAAGTTTCTCGTTGGAACCGAAGTGTGTAAAGGCGCCAAGCTGGGCGGAAGCCGCTTCGCCGGCATTGAAGCTGACAATAGGAATGCCTGCGTCAGCTGCCTTCTTGAGCGCATCCTTAAGAGCATCCGGCGTAGCCAACGTCACGGCAATGCCATCCACCTTCTGATCCACTGCCTGCTCGATCAGCTGAGCCTGCCGGCCCGCCTCCGGATCCGAGGTGTACAGCAATTCGACATTGTCCTTGGCCGCAGCCTCCTCAGCCCCTTTCCGCACAGTGTCCCAGAACGTGTCTCCGGCGGGAGCGTGCGCGATCAGCGCGATCTTCATACGCTCCGTCGTGGCTACTTGGCCTCCCCCGCCACCGGCGGCAGCTTCCGGTGCCCTGCCACCCGTGCTCGAACATGCGCTCAGGGCAACGATTGGAACTACCGCCGCTACCACCATCGTTTTACGCCATGAAAAACCCGCCACCATAATCTCCTTTGATCCCAGGTCCGGGCTGCCACTTTGCAGCCTCAGGAGCACCGTCTACCTAGATCATGGTGATGCAGCTCACGAATGTCAATACTTTGTCCTGACATTAGTATGTTTTTACTTGAGGATCTCGGGGTGCCCCTCACGAGCAGGCGCCGTTGTAGCCCGAACGACCACAACCGGATCAATCAGCATCCGCTGGGAGCCGCTGATGACGCCCCGGATCCGGGCAAGCAACGCACTTGCCACGTCCGCCCCCACGACGTCACTTCGATTGTCCACCGAGGTGAGTTCAAGGTAGCGGGACTTCGCCAAGGATGAATTGTCGTAGCCGATCACCGAGACGTCAGCAGGCACGGCCAGGCCGCGGGCCTTGAGGGCCCCAAAAGCGCCCAGCGCCATCGTGTCATTGGCCGCGAAAATCGCCGTGATGTCCGGATGGTGATCCAGCAGCCAAGAGGCCGAGGCGTACCCGTCTTCCTCCGAAGTACCCCCCTCCTCCCCCACGATGTACGGGCAGGCCCCCGCTTGACGGAGCCGGGCCTCAAAACCTGCCCTGCGATGGGCAGCCGCACCACCGGAACCCGAAAGATGACCGATCTTTTGGTGACCCAGGCTCAACAGGTGGTCCGCGACCATCGCACCTCCGGCGTCGTCGTCGTTGGTAATGAGGTCGGCATCGCCAGGAACGCCGTTGCGCCAGCCCGCTACGATCACAGGAACACCAGCACCCCACACGGTCGCATCACCGGGCTCCGCCGCAATGACCAACCCCTCAACATGCATGGCAAGCAAGCCATCGGCCGCTTCCTTGATGCGGTTCTGCCCGGGCCGGGAATCCGCCAGCGTGACCTGGTACCCCTGCTCGGTCAGCACCGATTCCATCCCTCGAAGCAGGTCAACAAACCAAAGGTTCCGGTAGTCGTCAATGACGAGCCCAATGCTTTTGGTCCGACTGCTCGCGAGCGTCGTCGCCGCCCGACTGGGACGGTACCCCAGCTCCGCGATCGCGGCACGGACGGCCTCGCGCCGCTTGTCACTGACCCGTTCCGGCTTTTGCAACACCAGCGAGACAAGCGATGGGGAGACGCCGGCCAGCTTGGCTACGTCATAGATTGTTGGGCGCCGGGCTTGGTGGGTTCCAGAGTTCACCGAAGAGACCCCCCATCAGCCCGATCAGCCTTTGGAGAATGATTGACAGGACATATAGACATGACTACGCTCAAATCCAGCATACAAAATTGTAGCGCTACAAAATGCCGCTGAGTGTTCCCGCCGCGGCAGATTTTCAAAGGAGAAATCATGGCTGAAAGCCTTGGCGTCGCGGTCATCGGCGCAGGTATGGCCGGAAAGGCCCACGCGGCGGCCTACCGCACAGCATCTACCCTCTACAGTCCGGTCCTACCTGGGATCCGGTTGGTTTCCATTGGTGACGTCAACGCTGAGTTCGGCTCTCTCGCAGCCCGGCGGTTTGGCTACTCGCGCCACGACACCTCGTGGCAGGCCATCGCAGAAGCCGACGATATTGACGTCGTCAGCGTGGTGATTGCGAATTCGCTCCATCGCGAAGTAGTGGAAGGCCTGTTGGCGGCCGGCAAGCACGTCCTGTGTGAGAAGCCTCTGAGTGATTCTTTGGACGATGCCCGTGCCATGGCTGAGGCCGCCCGCAACGCCGCGTCCATCGCGCGCATCGGCTTCACCTTCCGCCGCACCCCCGGCATCGCCTACATTCGCGATCTCATCCGCACAGGCGTCCTGGGCAATGTCCTTCATTTCAGTGGCCGCTACTGGACAGACTATGGATTCAGCCCGTCGGCGCCCATGAGCTGGCGCTATAAGGGCGGGCCGGGCTCCGGGGCTTTGGCCGACGTTGGAAGCCACCTCGCCTACGTATCCGAGTTCCTCTGCGGCGATATCAAGTCAATCAACGGTGGGCGGCTGAGCACAGTCATCGGAAAGCGACCCGTGCCACTCGGAGCCGTCATGGGACATGACCATGCCGCTGTGAGCGACACCTTCGAAGCCGTCGAGAACGATGACTACGCGGCCTTTTCGGCCGAATTCGAGAACGGCGCCGGCAGTTTCGAGGTCTCCCGTGTTGCAGCCGGGCATGCCAACAGCCTCCAGTTCGAGGTCTTCTGCGAAAACGGGGCGGCCAAGTTCGACCAGCGCCGCCCCTCGGAGATCCAACTCTTCCTCAATGACGGCTCAGGGACGGCAAACGGCTACCGACAAGTCATCCTCGGGCCTGGCCACCCTTACATCACTGGCGGATTGGCCATGGATGCACCGGAGGTGGGCTTCGGCCAGAACGACGCGTTCGGCTACCAGGCCAGGGCGTTCCTCGAAGAGGTCGCCGGCTTGAGCGAAGCGGATTCCCTGCCCCGCTGCGCCACCTTCGACGAAGGCGTCCGGAACATGGAACTCCTTGGCGCGGTCACTGAATCGGCCTTGGGCGACGGAAAGAAGGTCACCCTGTGAAACTTGGCGCCTATAACGCGATCCTGCATGACCGGCCACTGCCGGAGGCACTGAAGGTCATTGCTGATCTGGGCCTGACAGGAATTGAGATCAACACTGGAGGCTTCCTGCCAGCAGTGCATGTGCCCACCTTCAACCAGATTCTGGAAAGCGATGCGGCCCGCGACGACTATCTGGCGATCTTCGAAGGCACAGGTGTTTCGATTGCCGGCCTGAACTGCAACGGCAACCCCCTGCACCCCAAACGCGAAATCGGTGAGAAGCACGCCGAAGACATTCGCCGCTCCATTCGCCTGGCTCACAGGCTGGGCCAGAACCGCGTGGTCACGATGTCCGGCTTGCCCGGAAGCGAGCCGGGCGCCACCACCGTCAACTGGGTTGTCAACGCTTGGAACTCGGCTGCACTTGACGTGCTCGACTACCAATGGGGAATAGCTACTGACTTTTGGAAGGAAACGGACCGCCTCGCCGCAGACCACGACGTCAAGGTGGCCTTGGAACTGCACCCGCAGAACATCGTCTTCAACACAGCCGACGTCCACAAGCTCATCGAACTGACCGGCGCTACACATGTGGGCGTTGAACTGGACGCTTCGCACTTGTTCTGGCAGCAAATGGATCCGGTAGCTGTGGTTCGCGAACTCGGCCCGCTGGTGTTCCAAGCAGCTGCAAAGGATGTCCGCGTCAACACCGCAAATGCCGCCCTCTACGGCGTGTTGGACAACAGCTTCCGCCGCTTGTCGCCGGAGGAAAACCGGACAAACCTTGGCGGCGATGAATGGGCCAATGAGTGGCCGAAGAACTCTGCATGGGACTTCGTGGCTTTGGGACGCGGCCACGATACCGCATTCTGGACCGAATTCCTGCGTGCGCTTCACGACGTCGATCCAGGCATGCTGGTCAACATCGAACATGAGGACGTCTCCTTGGGACGCATCGAAGGTTTGCAGGTAGCGGCCCAGGTGCTACTGGACGCTGATGAGGCACTGGCCGCCTCTTTGAACCCAACGGCCTGACGTTTCACTTTCCGGATCCGGATGGGGACGGCGCCCAGGCGTCGTCCCCATCGTTGTACCCACAGAGCAACAGGAAGGTTCATAGAATGCGCATTGGAATTGTTGGATATGGAGCCGGCGGGAGATACTTCCATGCTCCGTTCATTGAAGCAGCCGAAGGCATGGAGCTGGTTGGCGTCGTGGCTCGTTCTGAGTCGACACAAGCAGCGGTGGAATCGGACTTCCCCGGCATGCCCACCTATCCAAGCCTGGGCGAGTTGATTGCAGCAGGGGTGGACGCCGTGACCATCACCACCCCGCCCCACACACGGTATGACCTTGTGATGGAAGCCATCACGGCAGGAGTGCATGTTGTGGCTGACAAGCCTTTTGCACCAACGGCAGCTGCCGCAGGCCAGCTGGCGGAGGCCGCCCACAAGGCCGGCGTTGTCCTGAACGTCTTCCACAACCGCCGCCGTGACGCCGACATACTGACCCTGGCCCAGGTGCTGAACGCGGGAGGGGTAGGCGAGCTCTGGCGGGTGCACTCGATCATGGACCAGGACGACGCGGGCAGTTTGGAAGTTGGTGCTGCCGGCGGACTCTTGCGTGACCTTGGCACCCACCTGGTTGACCAGATGCTGTGGCTCCTGGGGCCAGTGACACATGTACATGCGAGCTTGGATTGGACGGAACGATTTGGCGAACGCACGGACTGTGGATTCTTTGTCACCATGACCCACGCTTCCGGCGTTGTCTCCACAGTTTCTGCCAGTAAGCTCAACCACTCCACCACCAGGGAGCTGCGCGCCTACGGCAGCGAGGGCAGCTACATTGCCGCGGGTTCCGACGTTCAGGCCAATGCCCTGATGGCAGGGCGGCGGCCGGTTGCGGAACGGGAGAGTTGGGGCATTGATGCACCGGAATACTGGGGAACCCTCTCCCGGAAGGACCACCGCGAAGCCGTACCCTCGGCCCAAGGGGACTACACAGGCTTCTACACCGAGTTCGCGCGGGCTGTCCGTGGCGAGGGCGCAGAGCCGGTGCCGTCGTCGGAAGGTATCAGAACCCTGGAGGTTCTGGACGCCGCCCGCCGAAGCGCGCTGGAGAACGTGGTGGTGGCGCTCTGACGAGTCCTCATCACACGCGCAAAAGCGCCCGATGCCGTCCGGCATCGGGCGTTTTAGCGTTCATCTGGCCCACTATGGGGGCAGTTCCCTTTAGGAGGTGGCCCCCGTGCGCTGCTGGACCCCTGCGCCCCGCTTGAACAAGGATTCCAGCTCTTCGAGTGATTTGCCCTTGGTCTCAGGGACAGCTCGCTTCACCCAAACAATGGCGCACAGCTGCAGGGCTACAAAAATGAAGAACGTCCCTGACACTCCCATCCAGGCAACCATCTGAGGGAAGAAGAACCCGATAAGGAAGTTGATCATCCACAGAACGAAGACGCAGATGCCCATGCCAATCCCACGAACGTGCATCGGAAAGATCTCGGACATGGTGAGCCACGTGACAGTGCCGATGCATCCTTGCATGGAGGCAAGAAATGTCACCATGAATACCAACACCAGATACCCCCGCAGCGCGCTTTCCGGCAGGGCCAGCGAAATGAGGGCGATGGCCGTCAAGGAAGACGCCGTGCCGATCAAACCCACAATGAGCATGGGCTTCCGGGGCACGCGTGTCATCAGGTACATGCCCACTATGACGGCTGCTACGGATGTGAGGCCGTTGAGAACATTGGCAACAAGGGCACCTTGATCCCCAAAGCCTGAGGACGACAAGATGGTGGTGCCGTAATACATGATGGCGTTGACGCCGCTGATCTGGTTGATGACTGCCATGCCGAGACCCACCACAAAGATCCGGCGAATCCATGGCACAGTAAGGTCCTTGAACGTTCCGAGTTTGGACTGGTAGTCCTCCCTGGCCGCCTGACGTACCTCATCGAACTCGACGCCGACGGCCCCCGCATTACGGGTCGATCGCAGCACCTCCAGGACCTCTCCGAAACGTCCGGCTGACGCCAGCCAGCGAGGACTCTCGGGCAGCACCAGCATGCCGAACCACAGAATCACTGCGGGAACCGTGGCAATCACCAGCATCCAGCGCCAAACGTGCATCTCTTCCGGAAAGAGGTTGCCCAGGACGGCGTTGAAGGTGAAAGCCAGGAACTGTCCAGTGACGATCATGAGTTCGTTCTGAGTGACGATCCTGCCGCGCTGGGCGGCGGGCGACATTTCAGCCAGGTACACGGGAACGATCACCGAGGCACCGCCGACGGCTAGGCCCAGGACAGTGCGGGCAAGGACAAGGAGCCCGGTGGTCGGCGCCAAGGAACAGCCAATGGTCGCAACGGCGAAGATCAGGGCCAAGGCCATGATCGTCTTGCGACGACCGAAGCGGTCGGACAGCCGGCCCGCACTGATCGCGCCGAAGGCGGCGCCGAACAGAAGCGTCGACGTGACAAGGCCTTCGGTCAACGGCGTCAAGCCAAGGTCCTTCTGCATGAACGGCAAAGCACCATTGATCACACCGGTGTCATAGCCGAACAGCAGCCCGCCGAAGGTGGAGAACAACGCAACCTTGCGGAGGAATTTCTTGGGGTCGGCCTGCTTGCCGGTCTTCCCTGAGGCTTGCGGACGAACAGCAGGCTGGCCTGTTGTGGTCTCGATGGACGGAGACTTGGTCATAGGTACCTTTTCTCGTTACCTGTCCCTACTTTGTCCGGGCGACGTAGTCGGTCATCGTCTTGAGCTGGTAGCGCGACACCTCTTCAGCGTTGTCGTCTTCGGCAAACACGGATGACACCATCACGGTGTTCTCCTTGTCCAGGAAGCCGATCTCCTGCAAACCGCCAAAGAACTCGTCCCAGTTCACGTCACCGTCGCCGATCTTAAGGTGCTGATGGACGCGGACAGCATTGCCTGGCGGATTGGTGATGTACCGCAGGCCGTGCGAGGCGTGGTGGTTCATGGTGTCGGAGACATGGACCAGTCGAAGCTTGTCGCCCGCGGCCCGCATGATCTCCAACGGCGAGTTGCCCATGTGGAAGGTATGCGAGGCAACGTAGACCATGCCAATGTTCGGAGAGTTGATGCCGCGAATGACACGCAAGGCAGCGAGTCCGTCTTCCACGAAGTCGTCCGGGTGCGGATCGATCAGGACGTCCATACCTTCGCGTTCGATGATCGGCAGCAGCTCTTCCATGGAGCGATAGAAAGCCCGCTCGGATTCCTCTGCTTTCTCCGGTCGGCCACTGAATTCCGTATTCATGGTCTGGACGCCCAGATCCACCGCGATCTGAATGGCGCGCTTCCAGTAACGGACGGCTGCTTCACGGGCATCCTCATCCGGACCGGACCAGCGCAGGACCGGCAGGACGGAGGCAATTTCCACTCCGGCATCCTTGCAGGCACCCTTGAGCTTCGCCACGAGTTCATCGTCGGCCTTCGGGTGGTTGAAGAAGGGGATGAGGTCCGCGTGGGGGGTCATCTGAAGGTACTTGTAGCCGAGGTCTGCCGCCACGCGCGGGAACTCCAGCAGGCTGTGACTGTGGTGGAACGGTGTGGGGTCAAGTGCGATCTTCATGGTCAGTCCCCTACTTGTAGAGATCCGGCTTGGTGTTCAACTGAACCTTGACCTTGTCGCCGGACTTCTGGGCCTCGACGCCGGCCTCGCAGCACGCTGCGGTGGCGTAGCCGTCCCAGGCCGTGGGTCCGCCGATTTCGCCGCGAAGGGCGGCGTCCACCCAAGCCTGCACCTCGACGTCGTACGCCGCGCCGAACCGTTCTTCAAAGCCTGGGGTGACGTTCCCGCCCCATTTGCCCGCGGTCTGGACGTACGGGCCGTTGTCCCCTCCGATGCTCACGATGCCGTCCTCGAAGGACGCCTGCGTGGCCACCTGGTAGCCGAACTTGGCGTTGACGTAGATTTCGACGTCGGCCAACACCCCGGACTCGGTTTCCAGCAGGACGTGCTGGGGGTCGTGCTGGCCGTTCGGGGCGCTGCGCGTGGGCTTCCCCAAGCGGACTTGCACGGAGGTGATTTCCTCACCGGTGAAGTAGCGGATCGCGTCGAACTCGTGGACCACAGAGTCGTTGATCAGCATCTCGTTGGTAAAACCCTCAGGCGTGGTCGGGTTTCGGTGCTGGTGGTGCAACATCAACAGCTCCCCCAATTCGCTGTTGCGGATGATTGCACCCAATGCCGAGTACTCAGCGTCGAAGCGGCGCATGAAGCCTACTTGGATGCGTTTGTGGCCCAGCGTCTGCTCGGCCTGGACCACTTTCCAGGCGCTGTCGGCATCGGGCGTCAGCGGCTTCTCGCACAGAATCGGGAAGTCCTTTTCCAGTGCTTTGTAGAGGATTTCCTCGTGGAGGAAACCCGGGGTGGCGATCAGGACGGCGTTCACGTCGCCGTTGTTCAGCGCCTCATCAGCGCTGGCCAGGGCCACGGCGCCATCTATACCTTCAATTGCGGCTTGCGCACGTGCCAGGTCAACGTCGACGACGGCGGCTACTTCAGCGCCGTGGATGCGGGTCCTGAGGCGCTTGATGTGGTCCGCACCCATGCGGCCTGCGCCGATAACGGCAACGCGGAGAATCTGTGTCACTGTATTTGTCCTTCGTGAGGTTCTTCTGGGGAGCTGTTGCGGGGAAGGGCTACTGGACCCTGGTGCGGGAGCCGCAGGACAACAGGTAATTGCGGGTTCGCTTGGCGATGGGCATCGGAACGTCGAACGCTACGGGATACATGTCCTGTTCCACGATGCCAAAAATGGGCCGGTTGAGCGCTTCCACCGCTTCTATGACGGCCCGCAAATCCGGAAGACCGTGCGGCGGCTCGGTCATGACTCCTGCCAAGTTGGCTGCGGCCCAGGTCATGTTCTTCTCGTTAACCTCGGCAAGAACCTCGGGGTTGATCTGTTTGAGGTGCAGGTAACCAATACGGTCCGGGTAGTTCTTGATGAGCTCAAGGCTGGAAGCGCCGCAATACTCAGCGTGCCCCGTGTCAAGGCAGAGGTTCAGGTACTGCGGATCGGTGGCGGCCAGCAGCGTTTCAATGTCCTTTTGCGCGCCCACATGCGAGTCTGCGTGTGAGTGGAACTGCTGGTGCAGGCCGAAGTCCTCCAACAGGACTTTGCCCATCCGGTTATGGCCCGCGAAGAGATCTGCCCACTGTTCGTCGGCCAGTTCACCGTTTTCAACGGCTTCCCCGGTCACGTCGTCGCGCCACATCGCTGGAATGACCACGATGTGTTCGCCGCCCATGGCTGCCGTCAGTTCGGCCACCTTGCGGGCCGGCTCCCAGGCCTCGTCATACTGCTTCGCTCCGCGGTGGAAGGCGGTAAACACCGTTCCTGCAGTGACCTTCAGGTCCCGCTGCTTCAGTTCCTCGGCCAAACGTGTGGGGTTGTTGGGCAAGTAGCCGTATGGGCCCAGTTCAATCCACTTGTAGCCGGACTCGGCAACCTCATCCAGGAACCGTTCCCAAGGAGTCTGCCGCGGGTCATCGGCAAACCACACACCCCAGGAATCGGGGGCAGTGCCGATTATCAGCTTGTTCTCAACATCAGTCATGACAGCGTTGTCTTTCTCTGGCGACAGGGACTAGTTGGAGGGGAAGTTGTAGGAGGCGCCGGAGGCGTGGGTGGGTTCGGGCCAGCGTGAGGTGATGACCTTGCCACGTGTGTAGAAGGACACGCCCTCGGGGCCGTAGATGTGCTTGTCACCGAAGAGGGAATTCTTCCAGCCACCGAAGGAGTGGTAGGCCACCGGGACGGGCAGGGGCACGTTGATGCCCACCATGCCCACTGTCACCGAACGCTGGAACTTCCGTGCGTTCGCGCCGGACGAGGTAAAGATCGCTGTGCCGTTGCCGTACGGGTTGGAGTTGATCAGCTTGATGCCGGCCTCGAGGTCTTCGACACGGACCACCACCAGGACAGGTCCGAAGATCTCCTCGGTGTAGGCGGTCATTTCGGTGCTGACGTGGTCTATCACGGTGGGGCCCACCCAGAAGCCCTCTTCGTGGCCGGGGACCACCAGGTCGCGTCCGTCCACCACCATGGCCGCACCGGCTGTTTCGGCTTCGGTGACGATCTTGACGATGCGTTCCTTGGAAGCCGGGGTGATGACCGGGCCCATCTCGGCGTCGGGTTCGGTGCCGTTCTTGACCTTCACGGCCAGGGCGCGTTCTTCGACCTTTTTCACGATCAGGTCGGCGGCATCCCCCACGGCGACGGCGACGGAAATCGCCATGCAGCGCTCACCGGCGGACCCGAAAGCGGCGGCGGCGAGGTGGTCCGCGGCGTTGTCGAGGTCGGCGTCGGGCATCACGATCGCGTGGTTCTTCGCACCGCCCAGTGCTTGGACGCGCTTGCCGTGCTTGGTGGCGGTTTCGTGGACGTATTGGGCGATCGGGGTGGAACCAACAAAGGAGATGCCGTCCACGTCGGGGTGGGTCAGCAGCCCGTCGACGGTTTCCTTGCCGCCGTGCAGGACCTGGAACACGCCATCAGGCAGGCCGGCCTGCTTCCAGAGCTTGGCCAGAAGCATCGGGGCAGACGGGTCACGCTCGGAAGGCTTGAGGATGAACGCATTGCCGGTGGCGATGGCCATCGGTGCCATCCACAACGGCACCATCACCGGGAAGTTGAACGGGGTGATGCCGGCCACGACGCCCAAGGGTTCGCGGAATGAGAAGACATCGATGCCCGTGGAAACCTGGTCCGAGTAATCGCCCTTGAGCAGCTGCGGGATGCCGCAAGCGAACTCGATGACTTCCAGCCCACGGCCGATCTCACCCTTCGCGTCGGAGAGGACCTTGCCGTGCTCGGCGGTGATCAGCTCGGCCAGTTCGTCCACGTGCGCGGCGACGAGTTCACGGAACTTGAACAACACACCGGTGCGCTTGGCCAGGGAAATGTCGCCCCAGGACCCGGCAGCCTTCTTGGCTGCGGCAACGGTGGCGTTCAAATCGGCTTCGTTGGCCAGGCGCAGTTCAGCGGAAACCTGGCCGGTGGCCGGGTTGTAGACCGGTTGGGTGCGGTCCCCTTCGCCGGTAGTTTCAGCGCCGTTGATGAAGTGGTGGATGGTGGTCAGTATGGTCGTCGTCGACATGTGCGGACTTCCTTTGGTCTGTGGCTTTGAAGTGTGAGCGGTAATCAGCCGAGCAGCTTGCGCTGGCGGCTCTTGTGGTCGGTGTAGGTCTCGTAAGCCCGTTGGGTGGATTCAAGGTCTGAGACCTGCGAAACGGGAACGTCCCACCAGGACTCGGAGCTCGGGGCGTCCAGCAGAGGATCAGACTCGATATGGATGACGATCGGGCCTGACTCCGGGGCTGCCTTGGCTTCCTTGATGGCGGCGCCGAGCGCGTCAATGACGTGCTCCCCTGGTTCGATCCGGATAACTTTCGCACCCAGGGATTCCGCGTTGGTGGCGAGATCGATGGGAAGGTTCTCGCCGGCGTCGAAACTGTGCCGTTCCTTATCCAGGACGCGGTACTGCGTGCCGAAGCGCTGGGAGCCCAGGGACTCGGACAACGACCCGATGGAGGCGTAGCCGTGGTTCTGAATAAGGACAACGATCAGTTTGATGCGTTCGGCGACGGCGGTGACCAGCTCGGTATGCATCATGAGGTAGGAGCCGTCCCCCACCATGACCACCACGTCCCGATCAGGGCCACCGGCAGCGGCTTCGGCCAAGGCTGCGCGCTTGACCCCCAGGCCACCGGGAATTTCGTAACCCATGCAGGAGTAGGCGTATTCCACGTGGTAGCCAAACGGGTCACGGACGCGCCACATCTTGTGCAGGTCACCAGGCAGGGAGCCGGCGGCACAGATGACAACGTCGTGGTCATCCATGGCCTTGTTGGTGGCACCGATGATCTCGTTCTGGGCCGGAAGCGGCGTGTAACGGGTCTCGAAGGCCTCGTCCACGATTCCGTCCCAACGCTTCTTCTCCGCCGCTACCTTCTGTTCAAGGTCAGCACCCACGCGGTAGCCGCCCAAGGCCTGGTTCAGCTTCACCAGGGCCTTCCGGGCGTCCGCGACAATCGGCAACGTGGTGCCATGCTTGTAGGCGTCGATTGGGGCAACGTTGATGTTCACGAACTTCACGTCCGGGTTCTGGAACGCTGTCCGGGACGCAGTGGTGAAATCCTCGTAGCGCGTGCCGATGCCGATGATCAGATCCGCTTCGGCCGCAATGGCGTTGGCCGCCGTCGTTCCCGTTGATCCAATGGCACCGAGGGAGAACGCGTCGTCCCATGGCAACACACCGACGCCTGCCTGCGTATTGCCCACCGGAATGCCGGTCAGCTCAGCAAACTTTGCCAGTTCCTGGTTGGCGTAGGCGTAGAGGACACCACCGCCGGCGATGATCAGCGGGCGCTTGGCGGCGCGGATGGCCTGCGCAGCACGGCGGATATCGTCGTCATCGGCTTCGGGCCGGCGGATCCGCCATTCACGCTCGGACAGAAACTCTTCCGGGACGTCGAAAGCCTCGGCCTGGACATCCTGCGGCAGGGAAATTGTCACAGCACCAGTCTCGGCCGGGTCCGTGAGAACCCGCAGACCGTGGTGGAACGCGGAAAACAGTTGTTCCGGCCTTGAGACCCGGTCAAAGAACTTGGACAGCGGCCGGAAAGCATCGTTGACAGTGATGTCGTACGCGTAGGGCAGTTCCAGCTGCTGCAGCACTGGGTCGGCAGCGCGCGTGGCGAAGGTGTCACTGGGCAGCAGCAGCACCGGCAGGCGGTTAGTGGTGGCCAACGCCGCACCGGTCAGCAGATTCGATGAACCCGGACCGATGGAGGTGCTGATGGCGAACGTCTGACGGCGACGGGTGTGCCGGGCGTAACCCACGGCTTGGTGCACCTGGGCCTGCTCATTGCGGCCCTGGTAATACGGCATGATGGTCGGATCGGCAGCCTGGTACTGCTTCAAGGCCTGTCCTACGCCGGCAACATTGCCGTGCCCAAAAATACCGAAGGTCCCTGGAATAAGGCGCTCGCGGTAGTCCTGGCCACCGATGGAATCCACGGTGTACTGCTTGGAAAGGAACTCGACCACGGCCTGCGCCACAGTCATCCGACGGGTTGGTGTTCCCATGGGTCTTTACTCCGATACTTTCACGGGGATGCGGTCTGACAAGGTGCGCTCAACAGCAGCGTCCTGCTCGGGCGCAGTGTTCTTCAGCAGCGAAGCGGCCGTCGCAACGGCGCCTGCTACGTCGCCGTCACGCGGGTACAACAAAGTTCGCCCGACAGTCAGGCCGCGAACGCCTGGCAAGGCCAGGGCCGCTTGCCAGCTGGCGAAAACTTCATCCTGGGTCCCCGTGGGGTCCCCACCCAGCAGCACAGTGGGCAGCGTGGTGGAGGCCATGACACGTTCCATTTCATCCACCACCGGCAGTTTCATCCATGTGTAGGCACTGGTGGAGCCCAGGCCCTCGGCGATGCCAACGGACTTGATGACAGCGTCAGCGCGGAGATCGTTGCGGACCTTGCCGTGGGAATCACGAATGGAGAGGAAGGGTTCCACCATGGCGATGAGCTTGCGTTCGGCCAGCGAATCGATGGCCTTGGCCGTTGCTTCGAGTGTTGCCACGGTGTCCGGGTCGCCCAGGCAGATCCGCGTCAGCATTTTGCCGCCATCGGCACCGAGAGCCTGCAAAGCTGCTGCCGTGTGCCCGGTGAAACGGTCATCGAACTCGTTCACCAGGCCGGCCAGTCCTCCCCGGTTCATGGAACCGAACACCAGCTTGCCTTCCAACGCGCCCAGGAGCAGGAGATCGTCCATGATGTCCGGCGATGCCAGGATGCCGTCCACTGCCGGGTTGGCCAAGGCGATCTGCAGCCGGTCCAGCAGGTCGCGGCGGTCTGCCATCGCCATCGGTTCCGAGCCGACGGACAGTGCTCCGCGTGCCGGGTGGTCGGCCGCGACGATGAAGTTCTGGGTGCCGTGCTTCAGGCCCGGATGCTTGCGGCGGGTGGCTGCAGCGCGGGCCACGGCCTCGGGGTCCTCCAGCCTGATCCGGCTCAAGTGCTCGTAGCGGCGGGGGTCATCGTTGAGGCTCAACGCACTGCTCCTTCTGCAAGGGTGGACGATGCAAGCGTTGCGCCGGGGATGGGCCGGCCACGTTCGGCGAGCAGCGAGGTGACCTCATCCGGCGTCGGCATCGCATCCGCGCACGAAAGACGAGAGGCCACGATTGCTCCCGAAGCGTTGGCGTAATCCAGAACCTCGGATAGCGGCCAGCCGGACAAGAGTCCGTGGCAGAAGGCGCCGCCGAAAGAGTCACCGGCGCCCAATCCATTGACAGTCTCCACCGGGACGGGCGCAGACACGACCCGCTCGGTGCGTGTTTTGGCCATGACGCCTTCCGCGCCAAGCTTCACAACGGCGATCTCGACGCCGGCCGCCAGTAAACGATCCGCCTGTTCGTCGGGTGTGCCCTCACCTACGGCTACAGCGCACTCCTTGTCATTGCCTATGGCAACAGTGACATGCGGGAGGATTTTGGCGACCTCTGCGCGGGCTTCCTCTTCGGAGGCCCAGAACATGGGGCGGTAATCCAGGTCCAGGATGGTGAACTGACCTTCCTTCAGGCCAGTCCGGGGACGTGCCTGATGCGCGGCGATATGCGCACTGCGGCTGGGCTCCTGACAGAGGCCGGTCACAGTTGACCAAAAGATTCCTGCGTTCCTGATGGCATCCAGGTCCAATTCAGCGGCTTTGATCTGCAGGTCCGGCGCCGTAGGGAACCGCCCGTAGAAGTAGAGCGGAAACTCGTCGGTTGCGGGCTTGATCGCACAGAACGTTACAGCAGTTGGGTATTCCCGGACCGGGGCCACGAACGAATCATCAACATTAAACTTGTGCAGTTCGCGATGAAGGTAGCTGCCGAAAGCATCATCACCAGTGCGGGTGATGACACCCGTGCGTCGGCCGTGGCGCGCAGCGGCGACGGCCACGTTGGAGGGCGAGCCTCCGAGGTACTTGCCGAAGGACGTCACGTCCTCCAGGTCCACTCCAATGTCATTCGGGTAGATATCAACGCTGATGCGCCCGATCGTGAGCAGTTCGTGGGTCACGGTGATCGCGGACCTTTCTGTAGTGAACTCTGCCGGGACATTGAGAGCTCCGGTGCCTGGATGGACCGCACGTGAGCGGGGCCACAACCACTACTCTGCACCACAATTCATGTCCTGTCAAAGGTTTGTACTGACATATTTACAACGAAACGTAGTCCCTGCGGAGAATCACAAAAGAGAGCCCCTGCAGAGCGCGCCGGGCAGGACTATTTTGCCGGTACGGCCAGTTCGCCAGTGAGATATTGGGCCCGGCCAAAGCCGAAGGACCAGTCGCTGGCACTGTTTTCAACGTATCCAAGGAAGACATCTTCGCCAGCGACGCCAGCGCCGGCCAGGCTCGCTGCGATGGCAGCATAGAGCTCCTCTTTGGCAACCCGGCCCCGGCCTTCCTGAGTGAAGATCTGAATCATCACCACACCATCTGTCCGCTCGAATCCCAATCCCGCATCCTGGGCCACGATCTGGCCAACGGCATGCTCGGTGACGATATGGAAATAGTCACGTTCCGGAATCCCATACTCGGCAATGATGGCATCGTGGATGCAGCGGCTCAGCCTTGCAAGCTCTTCAGGGCTTCTGCCTTCGTTGACGTCGATTCGAACAAGAGGCATTTCAGTCCCTTTCATTAGTTTGTCCTGACATACTAACAAGGAACCAAAGGTCGCGCTAGCCGAATGCCTTCCGGCGATCCTGCCGACTGGAACTTCCTTCCATGGCCGAGTGGACGTCCTCAAGGTGCCTCAACGCCTCTGCGCAGCTTCGGCAGGCCGCAACATGGCGCGCCACACGATCGCGTGCAGCTTTGCGTACGGCGTTACGGACAAATTTGCCCAAGTGCCGCGAGAAGTCCGTGCAAGAGTCATTGGGCGATTCAGCGACGTGTTCTTGAAGGTACGCCTGCCGCAGGCCCTCCCGCGCCCTGATCAACAGTGCCGAGACTCCGTTCGGACTCAGTTCCATCACACGTGCCGTCGCAGCAGGCTTCAGGCCCTCCACGTCAACGCACCAGAGAACGGCACGCCACCGTAACGGCAGCGTACGGAAAGCACGCATCAGGATCGTTGTTTCGAACGCCTTGATGGTCACGTCCTCGTCCAATACCAGGACGTCCATCATGCTGCCGTATCCCAAGGTTGCAGTCCTCCGCCCCTGAAGGTTTCTGCGGTAAGCCGTACGCCGCACGGTGGTAGTCAGGTAGGCCTGAAAGGATTCCCTGGGTCCCCCACCCGCACACAAAGACTTGAGGACGCTGGCGAATGCTTCCGCTGCAATATCCTCGGCTTCGTCGGAGTTGTCGGATTCTGCACGCGCCACATATCGGGCCACTGCGTAGTGCCGCCTGTACAGCTCCTCGAAGGAGGCAAGATGGCCAGAGCGCACCAAGTCAACCAGCTGCGAGTCGTCCTGCATTTCGTGGGCGTGATCATCTAAGGACGCGGCTTTGGGCGACATGGCTGCCTTTCAAGGAGTCTGGGGCGGGCCAAACGTAGGCAGCAAATGGTTGAATACACTCACGGTGCAGGCTTTCCGCGAAATGGGGGCGATCAATGCAGGATTATGATCTCGACGAGCGGGATCTTCGCCTTCTGCACGCACTTCAGCTCCGCCCCCGGGCACCATGGGCGGCCTTGGCGCCTGTAGTTGGGGCAGACGCAGTCACACTCGCAAGACGCTGGAACGCTCTCCAGGAGTCAGGGCTTGCGTGGATTACGTCCTACAGGGGCCCCGGGGCGAAGTACACCGGAGCAATCGTGGAGATAGCCTGTGCACCGTCCAGCATCGCTTCTGTGACCGAAGATCTCGCCCGCGACGACGAGGTTCTCACCATCGACCAGACCGCAGGAGGCAGGGATCTGGTGGTGACACTCTTGTGCTCAACCGATGCAGATCTTGGAAGGTTCGTCCTGGACCGACTGCCCGCAGTGTCCGGAATAACCAGCACCCGCACCCACCGGGGCATCAGGCTTCTGGCCGATGCGCAGCGGTGGAGGTTACGTTCCCTGCCCGAACGGGAAATCCAGCAGCTTGAGATGAGCCTTCCCCATGCAGCCGCCCCACAGAGAGGAGTTTCAGCGGCCGTGGAACAAGGAGTCGTCGATATCCTGCGCATTGACGCACGGGCCTCCCTCTCCCGGATATCCGAGGAGCTGGGCGTCTCCCCATCCATCGCCAAGAACGCGCTGGCCACCGTTATGGCCGGCAAACGCCTCGTCCTGAGGTTGGAAGTAGCGCGTACATACACGCCGTGGCCCGTGGCGGTCTGGTACTTTCTCAGGGTTCCGGCCACTGAGGTCGAAAACGTTGCTGCGAAGCTGGTGGGCCTGGAAGAGATGCGACTGGTCGCTACGACGGGAGGGCTCTACTCCATCCTGATGAATGTGTGGCTCCGCCGCGTAGAAGACATGACGGTCCTTGAACGGCAACTCGGTGAACGGTTGCCGTTCGCCGAGATAATGGACCGTTCCCTCGTGTTGCGTACGCCCAAGCATATGGGTCAAAGGTTGACGCCGGATGGCCGGCGCATTGTCTGATTCAAGGAAAACGAATGCCCCGCCCGGGAAACAGGGCAGGGCATTCGTCGGGGTAATCACACTGGACAGTGGCTACTGTTCTTGTGGTGCACCAGCGATGTTCACCAGCCACGCGATTCCAAACTTGTCCACGCACATCCCGAAGATGTCACCCCACGGTGCCGCTTCGAGCGGCACGGTGACCGTACCGCCGTCGACGAGTTTCTCCCAGTAGCCACGCAGCTCGGCTTCATCAGCCGATTCGCCGCTCAGCGACACGGACACGTTGTCACCGGGGTTGTATTCCATGCCGTTGGGCGTATCCGCGGCCATAAGGGTCAACCCACCTGGCGTTTCCAGCATGGAGTGCATCACCTTGTCGGCTTCCGCCGGATCCTGGCTTGCCTGATAGTCACCAAAAGTGCTGATGTTCAGCTCTCCGCCAAAGACGGATTCATAGAAGGTGATGGCTTCCCGGGCGTTGTCCCGGAATGAGATGTAGGGGTTGAGGCGGGTTGTCATTGGTGGATTCTCCTCATGGTTGTGTGGTGCATGCGCACTTCACCGTGCCGCCATGCTAACAGCGCCACATGGCGCCTGTCCCCCGAATTTCTAGTCGCCGTCGTAGGCCTTTTGGAGGGCGTTAATGTCCAGTTTGCGCATCTTCAGCATGGCTTCCATTGCGCGCTGGGAGCCTGCCGGGTCCGGTCCAGCCAGGAGTCCGGACATGGCCGTGGGGACGATCTGCCACGACAAACCAAATTTGTCCTTAAGCCAACCGCACTGGCTCTCTTCTCCCCCCACCAGCAAAGCGTCCCAGTACCTGTCCACTTCCTCCTGGGAGTCACAGTTCACCACCAGTGAGACAGCCTCGTTGAACGTAAACACCGGACCGCCATTGAGTCCCATGAACTGCCGGCCCTCGATCTCGAACTCGACAGTGAGGGCCTTGCCGTCCGGCCCTTGCATCGTTTGTCCCATGGATGAATTGTCGAACGTCGAGGTGTAGAACTCCGCGGCCTCGGCCGCCTGCCCGTCGAACCATAAACACGTGGAAATCTTCTGCATCAGCCATTCCTCCGGGATCGCCGGGGACCGCATGTCCCCTGACCGAGGCTAGTACCGCACGAACACAGACACAACGCACGACGACGACGAATCCGCCTGCCCGGATGGCGGCACCAATCGCCGGGCTGCTGAAGCACCCCGGGCTAGTGCCCCGCAGTTCGTATCCGGCTGACCAACCCCACAGTGTTGGCTTCGCTGTCCTCAATAAAGGCCATCCACTCTTCGGAATCCGGTGGCCCCAGGGTGTCGTCCTCATGCGCGTAGATCATCCGTGCATCAGCGATGATCCTGACGCCCCGATTCCGCAGTGAGGCCACGGTTCCGTGGAGATCAGCAACCTCGAAATAAATGAGGGATGACGGAGCGCCCTTTTCCAGCAGCAGACGGACACCATCGATCTCAAAGAACAGCAAGCCCGGAGGGTCGAAAAGGGCTCTGGGCTCAACACCCAGGAGCGCTGAGTAAAAAGCAGCTGCCCTCTTGAGGTCCTCGGCCCGCTGGGCCACCTGAATGAATCTCATGGCTTCCTCCACGCTGTTTGTCCCGCCTGGCCACTTGCCAAACATCGTGGACGCCACCGCCGCTGCTTGCAAGGGGCCGGGTATACCCACCTGACTTCGCGCGGGGGTCACGGGTTGGATAGTGTCAGGAGCATGCTTTCATCCTCCAGATTGTGGATTCCTGCGGCCGGAGCCGACCTCCTGTTGATTCTTGTCTTCGCCGCCATCGGCCGTGACGCCCACGCCCGCGGAGACATCGTCTCCGGAGCTTTCATGACGGCATGGCCATTCCTCGCCGGAGCCGCCATCGCATGGTTGGCAGTGAGGGCGTGGCGCTCACCCTTGGCGGTGTGGCCCTCCGGCGTCTGCATTTGGCTCGGATCGGTGCTGGTCGGGATGCTGCTGCGGGCTGCCACCGGCCAGACGGTGGTCCTGCCCTTCATCATTGTGGCGTTGATCAGCCTGGGAGTATTCCTCGTCGGATACCGCGCTCTGGTTGCCTTGGTGGTGCGCGCATCGCGGAAGCGGCAACGCCGGGTGTGATCAGGTCCGCTGTCCCATGGATGCACTACGCTGAGAACAGTCCGCAACGCAGCTTTTCCGGAAAGGCCCCACGTGATCACCGCTTTCGTCCTGATCAAGACCGATGCCTCACGCATCCCGGAGACCGCCGAGCAGATCTCGGCTATCCAAGGCATCAGTGAGGTCTATTCCGTCACGGGCGAATGGGATCTGATTGCGGTAGCCCGGGTGACGAAGCACGAGGAACTCGCGGACGTTATTGCCGACCGGCTTTCAAAGGTTGCTTCAGTGGTCCACACCACCACGCACATCGCTTTCCGTGCATACTCACAGCATGATCTGGACGCAGCTTTCGCGCTGGGATTCGAGTAATCCCGGGCGTATGCCTGGACGCGGTACCTTCGGAGGCTAACTCCTGCTGAGTGCCGTCCACTTGGCGAGGACTTCGCCAGCTTTTCCGGAGTCAATCGATTCGGCTGCCCGATCGAAGGCGGCGCGCATCCGTTCCACAAGGCTTCCGTCCGCGTGAAGATCAACAGACACCAATCCGGCAGCGGCATTCAGCAGTACGGCATCCCGCACGGCCCCGCCCTTACCAGCGAGGATCTCGCGGACCACTTGGGCATTCGCGGCAGCGTCACCCCCGCGAAGATCGGCCACGGTGGACGGTGTGATTCCCAGCTGAGCGGGAGAGAACACCTGCTCGGTAACTCCGCCGTTCCTGATCTCCCAGACGGTGGATGGACCCGTCGGGGTGAGCTCGTCCAGTCCGTCGTCGCCGCGGAACACCAGCCCGCGGCTTCCGCGGCGGGCAAGGACTCCTGCCACCAAGGGTGCCATGCGGGCATTGGCAACTCCGACAGCAGAGGCCTGGACGTGTGCAGGATTGGTCATTGGTCCGAGGAAATTGAACGCCGTGGGAACGGCAAGTTCACGCCGCGGGACCGCGGTATGCCTGAATGACGGGTGGAAGACCTGCGCAAAACAGAAGGTGATTCCCGCTTCCTCGGCGTTCCTGGCTACCCGCTCTATTGACAGGTCCAGGCGAACTCCCAGGGCTTCAAGGACGTCAGCGGAACCCGATGTTGACGATGCAGCTCTGTTCCCGTGCTTCACCACCTTGGCACCCGCCCCGGCCGCTACAAGGGCTGCCATGGTGGAAATGTTCACTGTGTTGAGTCGGTCACCGCCGGTTCCAACGATGTCCAGCTTCTCGCCGGAGATCTCAATGGGATTGGCGTGCTGGACCATCGCCTCTACCAGACCGGCCAGTTCCTCTACCGTTTCGCCCTTGGCCCGGAGCGCCACCAGGAACCCTGCAATCTGAGCCGGCGTTGCCTCACCGGACATGATGGTGTTCATTGCCCACTCTGTGTTGCCCACTGCAAGGTCGTCGCCGTTGATCAGTGCTGAGATGAGTCCTGGCCAGGTATTGCTGGTTGCAGGAGCCGATGCCGGAGAAGTCACTCACTGATGCTATCCAGCCAGCCATGCCGATGACCAATGTGAACGAGGCCGGGAACTTTTCCGCGCGATTTCGCGTCTTTGTAGAAAAAGTCTCCCGAATCGGTGGTTTGCATTGGGAAGTCTGGACTTTTACAGACATAATGTCCTTGTGACATCTGCGACCCATGCCCCCAGTACCCCGGCGCACCCGACGCTGAACCGCCCCAATCTGGTTTCTGTTGGAACCGTTGTTTGGCTGTCCAGTGAGTTGATGTTCTTCGCCGGCCTCTTTGCCATGTACTTCACCCTGCGCTCCACATCCGGACTGATGTGGGCCGAGGAGACGGCCAAGCTCAACTTCCCGTTTGCGCTCGTCAACACCATCGTCCTTGTGGCAAGTTCGTTTACTTGCCAGATGGGCGTCTTTGCCGCCGAGCGGCTCGAACCCCGCCGTACCGGCGGTCCGCTCCAATTCACCCGCTGGGGCATGACTGAATGGTTTGTCCTCACCTTCATCATGGGTGCCTTCTTCGTTGCTGGACAGACCACGGAATACGCAATGCTCGTTTCCGAGCACGTTTCCCTGTCGTCCAACGCCTACGGCTCCGCCTTCTACATGACAACGGGCTTCCACGGCCTCCACGTCATCGGCGGTCTGATTGCGTTCCTGTTCATCATTGGCCGCGCGTTCGCAGCCAAGAAGTTCGGGCACTTTGAAGCGACGTCGGCGATCGTCACCTCGTACTACTGGCACTTCGTTGACGTCGTGTGGATCGGCCTCTTCCTGGTCATCTACGTCCTCAAGTAAGCCCGGCTTTGACTCTTTTTCTACAAGAGGCAGAATTTCAAGAAGCGGCTCGCGGAGCCGACGCAGGATCGAATAAAGGAACCACCACGTGAAGGCACTCTCGCAGAAGCGACGTCACCCACTGGCAGCCATTGCGCTGCTGTTGATGGGCCTCCTCCTCACTGGTGGGCTCTACGCCGTTGCCACAACTGTCAACCAGGCCAAGGCCGACACCACAAGCTTCAGCGCCAGTGACGTAGAAGAAGGCGGCAAGCTCTTTGCCGCCAACTGCGCCACTTGCCACGGCATGGGTGCCAGCGGAACCCAGGACGGCCCCTCGCTGGTCGGCGTGGGCGCTGCTGCGGTTGACTTCCAGGTTGGTACCGGTCGTATGCCCATGCAGATGAGCGGACCGCAGGCCCAGCAGAAGCCCGCCCAGTTCAACGAGGAGCAGACCAAGCAGCTCGCTGCCTATGTTGCGTCCCTCGGCGCCGGCCCCGCCATTCCCGAGGAACACCTCCTCGATGGCAAGGGAGATGCAGCCAACGGTGGCGAACTCTTCCGCGTCAACTGCGCCATGTGCCACAACGCAGCCGCTGCTGGCGGTGCGCTGACCCGCGGCAAATTCGCCCCGGCGTTGGCGGGTGTGAGCGCAGAGCACATTTACGAGGCCATGGCTACGGGTCCGCAGAACATGCCCGTCTTCAATGACTCCAACATCACCCCTGAAGACAAGCGCGACATCATCACCTTCCTGAAGACCATCGAAGCCAACGGTTCGCCCGGTGGCGCTGACCTGGGCTCCCTCGGCCCGGTCTCTGAAGGCCTCTTCGTCTGGGTTGCCGGCTTGGGAGTCATCATCGCTTTCACGATCTGGCTGACGTCCCGCACGTCCTAGTTCCGGACACAAGAAAACTTCTGCTGCACGGTCAGCAGTTTGAAACTGAAAATAACTCGGCCCCGGTCGAGACAACGAGAGAAGGATGAGGCGAATTATGGGCAACCATAGTGACGGCAGTCCGAACCACTCGGGCACCGTAGCTACGGCTGGTCAGAATGAGGTGGAGAAGTTCCAGGATCCTGGTCTTCCTCCGCATCGTTTGCGCCTGGCTGACACGGACCCGGTAGCCGCAAAACGCGCCGAGCGTCAGGTAGCCATTCTGTTTGGCACCTCCGTCATCGGTACGCTGGTCTTCCTGGTGGCATACTTTGCCATCGACCTTGGCGACGACACCACCATTGCGACCATCCGCACCCAGAACCTTCTTCTGGGACTCGGCACGGCGTTCGCAATGCTGGGTATCGGCACCGGCATCGTGCACTGGGCCAAGGCCCTGATGCCCGATCACGAAGTGTCTGAAGAGCGTCACGCTATCCGCACAGAAGAAGATCGCCAGGCAGCTGTGCGCATCGTCGACGACATCGTCGAGGAAACCGGCATCAAGCGTCGCCCGCTGATCCGCAACACCCTTCTTGGTGCCGTTGCGCTTGCTCCGCTCCCGGCTCTCGCCATCTTTGGTGACTTGGGTCCGCGTCCGGACAAGGCTCTGGCGCACACCATGTGGGCACCCGAGGGCGGCAAGCTCAAGCGCCTGACCCGCGACCCCGATGGCACCCCCATCAAGGCCTCGGACGTCACCATTGGTTCGGCCTTCCACGTGATCCCTGAGGGCCTCAACGAACTCCACGAAGGCAAGCTGAACGAGAAGGCCAAGGCCGTGGTTCTGCTGATGCGCCTGGACCCGAACTCGTTGAACCCCTCCGAGGGCCGCGAAAGCTGGAGCTACAACGGCATCGTTGCTTACTCCAAGATCTGCACGCACGTCGGTTGCCCTGTTGCTCTCTACGAGCAGCAGACCCACCACCTTCTGTGCCCCTGCCACCAGTCCACGTTTGACCTCACGCAGGAATGCAAGGTCATCTTCGGGCCGGCAAGCCGTCCGCTCCCCCAGCTGCCCATTGCAGTTGACGCAGAGGGCTACCTCGTCGCAACCAGCGACTTCAGAGAACCTGTAGGACCGAGTTACTGGGAGCGTGACGAGCATGAGCGCCTCATCAACAGCTGAAGCCCCCTTCGTTCCGAAGACCAAGGTTGGTAGTTTCACCAACTTCGTGGACGAGCGTGTGGGTGGCTCCGGCATCCTGCGCGAGTTCGGCCGGAAGGTCTTCCCCGACCACTGGTCGTTCATGTTCGGTGAGGTGGCGCTGTACTCCTTCGTCATCCTGCTGATGTCAGGTACCTTCCTGACCTTCTTCTTTGATCCGTCCATGGCGGAGACCCACTACCAGGGTTCGTACACACCGCTGTACAACGTCGAAATGTCTGTTGCCTACAGCTCGTCGCTGAACATCTCCTTCGATGTCCGCGGCGGTCTGTTCATGCGCCAGGTACACCACTGGGCTGCACTGCTGTTCGTAGCATCACTGGGTGTCCACATGCTGCGCGTTTTCTTCACGGGTGCTTTCCGCAAGCCCCGCGAAATGAACTGGGTTGTGGGTGGCGTACTGCTCATCCTCGCCATGGCAGCCGGCTTCACCGGCTACTCCCTCCCCGATGACCTGCTGTCCGGCAACGGCCTGCGCATCATCGACGGCGTCATCAAGTCGATTCCGGTGATCGGTACATACACCTCCTTCTTCCTCTTCGGTGGAGAATTCCCGGGCACGGCCATCATCGGCCGACTGTATGTCCTGCACATCCTCCTGGTTCCGGCCCTCATCCTCCTGATGATCGTCATTCACCTGTTCATGGTGGTTGTCCACAAGCACACCCAGTACCCCGGCCCGGGCCGCAACGACGGCAACGTCGTTGGCTACCCCCTTGGTCCGGTTTACGCCGCAAAGGCCGGTGGATTCTTCTTCATCGTCTTCGGCGTGCTGGCGCTCATGGCAGCGGCATTCACAATCAACCCGATCTGGAACTACGGTCCATACGATCCCTCGCCGGTCTCCGCTGGTACCCAGCCTGACTGGTACATCGGTTTCGTCGATGGTGCCCTCCGCCTTATGCCGGGTGTCATCAATGACTTCCACTTCGAATGGATCATCTTTGGGCGCACGCTGACGCTGAACGTTCTCCTGCCCGCTCTTGTGCCGGCAGGCATCATCTTCACCGTGCTGTTCATGTACCCGTGGATCGAACGCTGGATCACCAAGGACAACCGCGAGCACCACGTTCTTGATCGTCCGCGCAACGCTCCTACCCGCACAGCCATCGGCGTCGCAGGCTTCACGTGGTACTGCGTGATGTGGGCAGCTGCAGGTTCCGACCTCATTGCAACGCACTTCCACGTGTCGCTGAACGATGTCACTTACTGGCTGCGGACGCTGTTCTTCATCGGCCCGGTCATTGCCTTCATCGTGACCAAGCGCATTGCGTTGGCCCTCCAGCGCAAGGACCGTGAAATTGCCCTGCACGGCCGTGAGACGGGCCGGATTGTCCGGCTCCCCCACGGTGAGTTCATTGAGGTCCACGCTCCGCTGGACGAGTACAAGCGCTACAAGCTCGTTGGATTCGAATCTCTGGCTCCCCTGCCGGCCGAACCGAACGAACACGGCGTTGTCACGCGGAAGGAGAAGCGCCGCGCCGCACTCTCCAAGTGGTTCTTCGAGGACCGTGTTGCCCCGGCAACGCCGGCGGAACTTGAGGCCGCACATGCTCATGGCCACCACGAGGCCATCGCAGCTGGTGAAGACCAGAAGAGCCTGAGCCACTAGCACCAAGCACACAGCATAAGGGAGGGGCCCGATCCATAGGATCGGGCCCCTCCCTTATGCGTCTATGCGTCGCGGGTTCCAACGGCCCCTACTGGGTGCGATATCCCGAGGAGTAGTTCCGGGTGGGACGAACACCTGGACGCTGCAGTGGAACCCATAGTTTGTAGCGATCGGCGCGGTAGTAGGAGACGGAATAGTCCACCATTGCACGGGCAACAAAGGCATGGCGTTGAATCTTGAGCAAGGGTGACCCGACGTCGACATTCAGCAATCTGGCAGTGGAGGGTGATGCGGCGGTGGCCTCAATCATGTCCTCACCCCACTCCATGACCAAGCCGAACCGTTCGCTCAGCACGTTGTAGAGGGACGTCGGAGGTGCTTCATCGAGGAGTCCAGGGACCCGGTGGGCAGGAATGAAGTTCTCATCAACACTCATGGGCTCGTTGTCTGCCAGCAGCAACCGTCTGAACCGAACCAGCGGCGTGCCCTCTTCCATTTGGAGTTCACGGGCAAGGAATGCACTGGCAGCGATCTGCTCAAAGCTCAGAACCTTGGCGGCAGGCACCATGCCACGGCGCTGCATCTCCTCGCTGTAGGAGGTCAGCTTCACTTGGAGATCCAGTTTGGGCTTGCGGACGAATGTTCCGAGCCCCACCACGCGCTCGATTACTTCCTCGCCCACCAGGGCATCGATGGCCTGACGCACGGTCATGCGTGCCAGTCCGAATCGGTCAGACAGGTCCCGTTCAGACGGCAAGGCAGATCCCGGAGGGCACGACTGTGCAATGAATGCCCGCAGTATCTCCCGCAGCTGGACGTAGATGGGGGTACCGCTGGTGCGGTCGATATCGCCGGCGATGCTTGATGCCTCAGCCACAGCGATGGTCCAGCAAGTGAGTCATACTTCAAGGATAATTCAGTGCCACTGCAGGTCTAGACCACCCGCCGGCGATGTGGAACAGGAATGCAAGCGCCCGCTACGCTTGTATGGATCATTTTCTGACGGAGAGTCCGTCATAACAAAGGAGTTGGCTTGCCGGAGCAGAGGGCCGTCGTTGGCGCCGAAATCGGATTGCATGCACGGGCTGCGGCGGTGTTTGTCCGCGCTGTCACCGACACGGGCCTGCCAGTGACCATCCGCAAGAAGGATGGCCGGCCTGTGGATGCCCGTTCGCTGCTGGAAGTAATGACAGAAGACTTCGGGCACGGGTGCGAAGTTTTCCTGGGGGTGGCACCCGAGGCACTCAGAGACGATCAGACCGCCGCCGGGGTCAAGAGTGCTCTCAATGCCCTATCGGCCGTTCTTGAGGCCACTGAGGCCCGCTGAGGCACAATTCCAGCAGAGCCATGACATAGGCGTGACTTAACGACGATGGGCCCCACCTGGAGGTGGGGCCCATCGATCGTATTAGTGATTATCTAGTGTGCGTGGTCGCCACGGCTGTATTCGAAGACCCAGCCAACCAAGGCAACAAGGGCCAGCCCGCCGGCGACGTAGGTCACCCAGAAGCCAATAGCCAGGCCGAGGAAACCGCCGGCACATGCAAGGCCAAGAACCAGGGGCCACCAGCTCCAAGGACTGAAGTGCCCCTGTTCGCCTGCGCCCTCGTGGACTTCGGCGTCGGGACGGTCCTCTGGGCGCATGCCAATGCGCTTGCCGGTGAAACCAAGGTAAGCACCGATCATGCCGGCGAGGCCGCCAACCAGAAGAATCCCCAGGACGCCTACCCACTCAGACCATTCGGTCAGGAAGCCATAAGCAATGGCTACGGGAACAAAGAAGAACACACCAGCTCCGAAGAGCCACGATTCGATTTTCATGAGCGGACGTCCCTCTGGTCGGCGTTACCCAAAACGGCTGCTGCGGGTGACGGAGCTTCGGCAGTGTGAACCTGGGCCAACTCAGGGTGGTGCAGGTCCAGCGCCGGGCGCTCGGAGCGGATACGGGGCAAGGAAGTGAAGTTGTGGCGCGGCGGCGGGCAGGACGTCGCCCATTCCAGCGAAGCACCGAAGCCCCACGGGTCATCAACTTCAACCTTCTTGTTGCTCCGCCAGGTGATGTAGACGTTCCAGAAGAACGGCAACAGAGAAGCACCCAGGACGAAGGAAGAGATGGTGGAGAACTGGTTCATCCACGTGAAGTTATCCTGCGGCATGTAGTCGGCGTAGCGGCGCGGCATACCTTCAACACCCAGCCAGTGCTGGATGAGGAACGTGCCGTGGAAACCCAGGAACAGAAGCCAGAAGTGGATCTTACCAAGACGCTCGTTGAGCATCTTTCCGGTCCACTTGGGCCACCAGAAGTAGAAGCCTGCGAACATGGCGAACACCACGGTGCCGAACACCACGTAGTGGAAGTGGGCCACCACGAAGTAGGAATCCGAGACGTGGAAGTCCAGCGGCGGGGAGGCCAGGATGATGCCGGTCAGGCCACCGAAGAGGAACGTCACCAGGAAGCCGATGCTCCACAGCATGGGGGTCTCGAAAGTGATGGAACCCTGCCACAGAGTACCGATCCAGTTGAAGAACTTAACACCCGTGGGAACCGCGATCAACATGGTCATGAAGGCGAAGAACGGAAGCAGCACCGAACCGGTCACATACATGTGGTGAGCCCATACCGTGACGGACAGGGCGGCAATGGCGATCGTTGCGTAAACAAGGCCCTTGTAACCAAAGATCGGCTTGCGGCTGAAGACCGGGAAGATCTCGGAAACAATACCGAAGAACGGCAGGGCGATGATGTAAACCTCAGGGTGGCCGAAGAACCAGAAGAGGTGCTGCCAGAGAACGGCGCCGCCGTTTTCGGGATCAAAGATGTGCGCACCAAAGCGGCGGTCGGCGCCAAGAGCGAAGAGTGCAGCTGCCAGCGGCGGGAAGGCCATCAGAACCAGAATTGCCGTAACCAGCGTGTTCCACGTGAAGATCGGCATACGCCACATGGTCATGCCCGGAGCACGCATGCAAATGATGGTGGTAATGAAGTTGACCGCGCCAAGGATGGTTCCGAAACCGGAGAGCGCCAGGCCGAAGACCCAGAGGTCACCACCGACACCCGGACTGAACGTCGTGTTGGACAACGGCGCGTAAGCGAACCAGCCAAAGGAGGCTGCACCTTGGGGCGTAATGAACCCGGAGACGGCGATGGTGGAGCCAAAGAGGAAGAACCAGAATGCCAGGGCGTTCAAACGCGGGAAGGCAACGTCCGGAGCACCAATCTGCAGCGGCATGATCACGTTGGCAAAGCCGGCGAACAGAGGAGTTGCAAACATCAGGAGCATCACGGTGCCGTGCATCGTGAACATCTGGTTGTACTGCTCTTTGGTCTGCAGGATCTGCATGCCGGGTTCGAACAATTCGGCGCGGATCAGCAGCGCCATGACGCCACCGAGGCAGAAGAACACGAAGGACGCAATCAGGTACATGTACCCGATGGTCTTGTGGTCCGTCGAGGTGATCCAGTTGACGACGATGCGTCCCTTGGACTTAGGAACTACGGGAGCCTCAAGGGTCCCGGCGGATTGAGTGTAAGTAGCCACGTCGCTCCCCTTACTTTTCGTTCAGGTTCGGATTGCGGTCGTATTCCGCACCGAGCAGGCCCGTGTTGCCATCCTGGCGGAGTTGATCCATGTGGGCCTGGAACTCAGACTCGGAGACCACCTTGACGCGGAACAGCATTTCGGAGTGATATTCACCGCAGAGTTCGGCACACTTGCCATCGAAGGTGCCCTCCTTGGTGGGGGTGAACCTGATGTAGTTCGTCTTGCCCGGGATCATGTCGCGCTTCTGAAGGAAGGCGGGAACCCAGAACGAGTGGATGACATCGCGGGAATTCAGCTCCAGGTCCACGGACTTGCCCACCGGCAAGTACAGGGTGGGGAGGAGTTCCTTGTTGACCTCGTTGCCGGTCAGGTGAGCCTGAACGCCGGCTTCGTGGAGGTCCTCATTGATGACCTCACCCTTTTTGTAGTTGAAGTCCCAGGCCCACTGCTTGCCGCGGACGTCAACAACGACGTCGGCAGGCTGCGACCGGTCATCGATCGCGCGCTGGTCCTGATCGGTGAAGTAGAAGAACACCAGAACCATGAACAGCGGGATGGTCAAGTAGAAGACCTCGAGCGGCAGGTTGTAGCTGAGCTGCTTGGGGAATCCCGTGGTGCCCTTGCGGCGACGGTAGGCAATGATGCACCAGACCAGAAGGCCCCACGTGATGATACCGACTGCCAAGGCGGCGATCCATGAGTTGACCCAGAGGTCCATGATCCGGTCAGTGTGGTTGGTCGTGCCGCGCTCTGTAGGCAGCCAACCCTTCTCTACCTCTGGTGAACATCCGGTCAAAACCAACGCGCCGGCTAGTGCCAAGCCAGTGATCGATGTGATCTTTATGCGTCGGCTGCCGGTTCGGTTCTGCGAACTCACAGACGGCCCTTCCTCTTGTTGCTGTCTCCCGGCAGGCCGAAGGCTCACCGGGCACACTAAAAGTTTTACTACCCGATGTAGAGCTTACCGCTATCAAGCGGTTTTCGCGCACATGTCAGCGCCGTGGCTCCGATCGGTTTTAAACACGTCCGGAGTGGCGCCGACATGCGGCGATGGCTCACATCAGTGGAACGAATCACCGCAGGCGCAAGACCCGCCGGCGTTCGGGTTATCGATGGTGAAGCCCTGCTTCGAAATGGTGTCCTCGAAGTCGATGCTGGCACCGCTGAGGTAAGGAACGCTCATCTTGTCTACGACGACTTCAACACCGTCGTAGTCACGGACTGCGTCTCCGTCAAGCATGCGCTCGTCGAAGTAAAGCTGGTAGATCAGGCCGGAGCATCCCCCAGGCTGGACTGCAACGCGCAACCGAAGGTCGGTGCGCCCTTCCTGTTCCAGGAGGCTGCGGACCTTGCCTGCGGCGACATCGGTCAGATTGACCTCGTGCGTGGGCAGTTCGTCGTTGGAGACGACCTGTGCTCCGGTGCTGTTTTCGTTGGTTGCAGTGCTCATTGGCCTACCTTCTTATGAAGCTCTTGGAGGCCGCGCCGGAACGCTGCCTGCCCTTACCCAATTACGTACGGGTTATAGCTAATGCTACGTCGCACAGACGCTTAGCTATAACTCCTGACGTAACCACAGACAGCATTTGGTTGTTCCCGGCGCGCCGTTGCAGCTTAGTCCGTCAAACCTTCGGCATTCAGGCGGGCAAGCATTAGGGATTCAGCCAGCACTGCGTGGCGGAAGTCTTCGATGTGCAACGATTCGTTGGCACTGTGCGCTCGGGAATCGGGGTCTTCAACTCCGGTCACCAGAATCTGGACGGCGGGGTACATCTCCAGAAGGTCTGCAATGAAGGGGATGGAACCGCCAATGCCCATTTCCACCGGCTCCACGCCCCAGGACTCCCCCAGCGCCCAGAGCGCCACCCTTGCAGCAGCGGAGGACGTATCGGTGGAGAACGCGTTGCCCCGCTCCCCCGGAGTGAACGTCACCTTGGCGCCGAACGGTGCCTTGGCTTCGACATGCTGCCTGAGGGCATCCATTGCCGCGTCCGGATCCTGCCCCGGTGCAAGCCGCATGCTGAATTTCGCCCGGGCAGCGGGAATAAGGGTGTTGGAAGCGACGTCCACGGCCGGGACGTCCATGCCGATAATGGACAATGACGGCTTGGTCCAGAGACGGGAGGCGATGGTTCCGCTTCCTGCCAGCTTCACGCCGTCGAGCACTGACGCGTCGGCCCGGTAGTCCGCTTCGGTGAGGTCCACCGCTACGTCGTCGCGGCCCACCAGGCCGGCAACGGCCACGTTGCCGTCGTCATCGTGAAGGGTAGCTATCAACCGGGACAAGAGCGTGGGAGCATCGAGCACCGGGCCGCCAAACATACCGGAGTGTACGGCGTGGTCCAGAACGCGCACTTCAAACGTACCGTCCACCAGACCGCGAAGGCTGGTGGTCAGGGCGGGCACCCCTACCTTCCAGTTGCTGGAGTCGGCCACCACGATCACATCTGCCCGCAAGAGTTCCTGGTGCTCCTCAAGGAACGCCCGGAAGGTGGGTGATCCGGCCTCCTCTTCTCCCTCGAAGAAGAACGTCACGCCCAGGCCAAAGTCGTTTCCCAGCACCTTGGTTACGGCGCTGTAAGCCGCCAGGTGGGCCATGATGCCTGCCTTGTCGTCAGCCGCACCGCGGCCATACAGCCTGCCGTCCCTCTCTTCGGCGACAAAAGGTTCCGATTTCCAGAGGTTACGATCCCCCGGCGGCTGCACGTCGTGGTGCGCGTACAGCAGGATGGTTGGCTTGCCCTCAGCGGCAGGGCGGCGGGCGACGACGGCAGGACCACCGGGGGTACCGTCGGCTTTGTCGCACCGCAGGATCCGGACGTCCTCCATACCGGCGGCCTTAGCCAGCGAAGAGACCGCTTCGGCGCTGAGATCAAGTTGCTTGGGGTCGAAGCTGGGCCACGCTATGCCGGGGATACTGACCAGGTCTTTGAGGGAAGCCATCGTGGCCTCAAAGGAATCGTTGACCGCTCGGGTCAGCGCCTCGACGGGGGTGGAGCCGGAGTGCCGTTGCCTGTTCTGCGGGTTGTCCGCATGTGCTGAAGTCATGGCCCACACTTTACCGTCGCGTCTCCGGAGGCCGGGGCAGGCAGGGCCCGGAGGCGGACTCACGGCATGGGGCACGTAACCTGCGCCACCTCGCTGCGGGGTATTCTGTAGGGGTGTTCGGACGCAAAAAGGAAGAGCCCAGCGCTCAATCAGTAGTAGACCAGGCCTACGCCGCCACCCCGGAGCCGGGTGCGGGAAAGGGCACCCCTACGCCCAAGCGGAAGGACCAGGAAGCGGCCCGCAAGCGCCCCTTGGTGCCCAACGACCGCAAGGCTTCAAAGGCGGCAGAGCGGGTAGCCATCCAGGACCAGCGGCAGAAAATGCGGCAGGCGCTGGACACGGGTGATGAGAAGTTCCTGCCTCTCCGGGACAAGGGTCCCCAGAAGCGATACACGCGCGACTACGTGGACGCGCGGTTCAGCCTGGGCGAATACCTGATGTTTGGCGCTTTGCTGTTCGTGGTGATCTCCCTGATCATCCCGCCCACCAGCGCAGGTATCAGCTACGTCCTGGTGGGTTTCTGGATCATGTTCCTCGCGGTCTTCGTGGACGTCTTCATCCTGTCGCGCAAGCTTCGGAAGCGCCTCACGGAAAAGTTTGGCGAAGTTGAACGTGGCTCGGTCTGGTACGGATGCATGCGTGCCCTTCAGTTCCGGAAGCTCCGCCTCCCCAAGCCGCAGGTAAAGCGCGGAGAATACCCCGCCTAACAGCCTTCAGACCTTCAAAAAACGAGAAACCCCGGACCATCGGTCCGGGGTTTTCTGTTGGGAAGCAGTTACTGGCGGGGCGAGCGTCGACGACTTTTCAGGAGACCCTTGTTGATGCGGGAAGCCCAGAAGGGCCCCTCGTAGAGGAAAGCTGTGTAACCCTGCACCAAGGTTGCCCCTGCATCCAGTCGATCCTGGACATCCGAGGCAGTCTCCACGCCACCGACGGCGATGAGTACCAGCTCATCACCCACCGCTGACTTGAGTCGCCGAAGGACTTCGAGGGAACGCTCCTTAAGGGGAGCTCCCGAGAGGCCCCCGGCACCCAGTGCGGCAACCTTCACGTTGTCCGACGCCAGCCCTTCACGGGAAATGGTGGTGTTGGTGGCGATGATGCCATCAAGCTTGAGATCCAGCGCAAGCTTCGCGACGTCGTCGATGTCGTCATCAGAGAGGTCCGGCGCGATCTTGACCAACAGAGGAACATGCCGCCCAGCGGACTCATCGGCAGCATCTCCTACTGCGCGCAACAGCGGACGCAATGTCTCCACATTTTGCAGAAGCCGAAGTCCCGGCGTGTTGGGCGAGCTGACGTTGACCACCAGATAATCGGCAGCGGGCGCCAAGCTGCGTGCGCTGACCAGGTAATCCTCGGTGGCGTCGTCGAGTTCAACCAGCTTGGTCTTGCCGATGTTAACCCCGATAATCGGCCGAACGTCCGGGTGCTGCCTTTGTAAAGCAGCCCGTGCGGACTTGAGCCGCGGCGCTACGGAAGCAGCGCCGTCGTTATTGAATCCCATACGGTTGATGACCGCACGGTCCTCAATCAATCGGAACAGGCGTGGCTTCTCGTTGCCGGGCTGCGCCTGGCCGGTAATGGTGCCCACTTCCACGTGCCCGAATCCGAGCTCGGACAAAGCTTCGATCCCGTGCCCTTCCTTGTCAAAGCCGGCTGCGAGGCCAAACGGCGACGGAAATGTCAGCCCGAGGGCCTCCGTACGAAGGGAAGCATCCGGGGCTGTCATCCTGGCAAGAATCCGGCCGGCGCCCGAACGGTGGGCAGCACGGATTCCCTGGAAGCCGATCTTGTGTGCCTTCTCGGCGTCCATCCAGGAGAAGGCCAGCTTGAAGAATGTGGGGTAAACACGCATGGTCCTAGTTTTCCGCTTTACGGACAACTCACCAAACCCGTGACCCGCACTGGGGCTAGCATGTACGCATGCCGCTGGATAATAGTGACGCAGATCATTCGAGCCCAAGGATTGTTGCAGACATCGTCGTGGTGGGAGCGGGGCTGTCAGGTCTTGTTGCCGCCGCCACCGCCTACGCAGCCGGCAAGTCAGTAGCCGTGCTGGACCAGGAGCCCGAGGCATCAATTGGCGGCCAGGCGCATTGGTCCTTCGGCGGCCTCTTCATGGTGGACACTCCTGAGCAGCGGCGCCTGGGCGTCAAAGACAGCGCTGAGCTCGCTTTGTCCGATTGGCTTGCGTCGGCAGCCTTTGATCGCTCCGGAGATAGCAACGCGCGGGAGTGGGCCGAGGCCTATGTGGAGTTCGCTGCGGGTGAAAAGCGGGCATGGCTCCGGAACCTTGGCGTCGGCATCTTCCCACTGGTGCAGTGGGCAGAGCGTGGCGGCTACGGACCCCAAGGACACGGGAACACTGTCCCACGCTTCCATGTCACGTGGGGCACCGGACCAGCGCTGGTGAAACCGTTCCTCGGGAAAGTGCGGGAAGGCGTCGAGGCCGGCCGGGTAAGCCTGCACTTCAGGCACCGTGCCCTTTCCCTGATAACGACGGCGGGCAAGGTCACGGGCGTTTCCGGTGAGGTGCTGGAACCGTCGACGGCGGTGCGTGGCACTGCGACGGCGAGGGTCGCCGTCGCGGGTTTCGAAGCAAGCGCCGGTGCTGTAGTGGTGACATCCGGTGGTATCGGCGGTAACCATGACATGGTCCGGCGCCAATGGCCCGGAGAAAACGCACCCACCTACATGCTGAGCGGCGTCCCGGCTTCCGTTGACGGAGAATTCCAATCCGCTGTGGAAACCATGGGAGCGTCGGTGGTCAACGGCGACAGGATGTGGCACTACCCGGAGGGTATTCATAACTACGATCCTGTGTGGCCCAAGCACGGCATCCGCATCCTGCCCGGCCCATCGTCCCTGTGGCTAGACGCCTGGGGCCACCAGCTGCCGGCTCCCCTCTTCCCCGGCTTTGATTCCTTGGGAGCACTGCGCCACATACTCGGCACCGGCCACGATTATTCATGGTTTGTCCTCAACAGAACCATCGCCCTCAAGGAGCTGGCCTTGTCCGGATCCGAGCAGAATCCGGATCTCACAGGCAAGGACATCAGGCTTCTTGCATCCCGGTTGAAGCCCGGCAGCGATTCTCCCATCCAGCGGTTCCTGGATAAGGGAGTGGACTTCATTCAGGCCTCGGCTCCCGCAGAACTCGCATCCCGGATGAACCAGCTCACGGAAAGCCCCCGGATCAACGCCGCCTCGCTGGAATCACTGATTCGCGCACGGGATAGCCAAGTGGCCAGCGGTCTGGGCAAGGACCCACAACTCGCCGCCATCAGGGCAGCACGCCGGTTTGCTACGGACAAACTGATGCGGGTAGCTCCCCCGCACCGACTGACGGACCCCGCCCACGGACCTTTGGTCGCCATCCGGCTTTCCGTGCTGACCAGGAAGAGCCTGGGTGGGCTCAGAACGGATCTGCGTTCCAGGGTCCTGGACAGCGGCGGGCAGGCCATACCGGACCTCTACGCGGCGGGCGAAGCTGCAGGATTCGGCGGCGGTGGCATTCATGGCTACCGTGCATTGGAGGGCACTTTCCTGGGCGGCTGCCTCTTCACCGGGAGGGCAGCGGGACGGGACGCCGCCGCCAGTGTCTAAGCTAATGCCATGGAGTGGACCGCTGACATCCTGGGAACGGACTTCCAATCCTGCGACATTGACGCTGCAGGTCCGGACGGCGTCGTCCGGCACGCCACGCTGATCCGCCACAGGACAGGGCCCAGAACCCAACCGTCCGGCCAGGGGCACACAATGGCCGGGCGACACGGCGCCGTCCTTTTTCTGCACGGCTGGAGCGACTACTTCTTCAATGCCGAACTTGCCAGGTTCTGGGCCGGGCAAGGCTACGACTTCTACGCGCTGGACATGCACAATCACGGACGGAGCCTGCAAGCGGGAAACCCCGGCGGATATGTGGCGAATCTGATCGACTACGACGCTGAAATCAACCAGGCTGTTCAGGTCATCCGGCATGACCGCGGCGGATCGCCTGCAGGCAGCTTGACGCTAATGGGACATTCCACGGGAGGACTCGTGGCAGCCTTATGGGCCAGCCGCCACCCAGCAGAGGTCCAATACCTGATCCTTGACAGCCCCTGGCTGGAGATGCATGGCAGCTCCTTGGTACGGCGGGCTGCGCAAGCCATGGTGGCGCCGGTGGCAAAGCTTCGTCCCAAGACCGTCCTCAGGTTGCCGGAGCGGGGCTTCTACTTCCGGAGCATCAGCAGTTCCGCCGAAGGCGAATGGTCCCTTGATGAAAAGTACCGGCCACCTTTGGCATTCCCGGTCCGCGCGGGATGGCTCAATGCAGTCTTTGCCGGGCATTCGCAGGTTGCCCGGGGCCTGAATCTGGAGATGCCAGTCCTGGTACTGGCGTCGTCAGCCAGCGCCAACGGCATGGTGTGGCAGGAATCCATGCGCCGCTCGGATGCTGTCCTTGACGTCAGTGTCATGGCCTTGCGCGCCATGGCATTGGGACGGACCGTCACCCTGGAACGCATCGACGGCGGCCTCCACGACGTCTTCCTGTCGGCACCGGCGGTGCGCAAGGACGCATACGCACGTCTGGCCCGATGGATCAAGGGATTCATGCAGTACGAAGCGCCTGAAGAACGGCACGAAGGGGAGATATGACCAGCGCGGGGGAATCGGCAGCACAGTGGAAACCCGACATTCTTGGCCACGGCTATGAATGCATGGAACTTCCACTCACGCCGGATGAAGAGGGCACCACTAAGGCGACCTTGATCAGGCATGCACCTCCAGTCGCCGACTCAGCACCGCATGGAATTCTCGACTTCCTTGCGTCATTTACCAAACGCAGGCGCCGCCCTGCTCCGGCTGATCCTTCCGGAGCCCCCAGGGCTGTGCTGTACCTCCACGGATGGGCGGACTACTTCCTGCAGACTGAGCTTGCCGAGTATCTGACGGCGTCAGGATTTCATTTCTATGCAGTGGACCTGCGGAAATTCGGCCGAAGCCTGCTGCCGGGACAGACGCCCGGCTACACCTCGGACCTCAGCGTCTACGATGAGGATCTTGCGGCGGCTTTGACGGAAATCGAACGCGATGTGGCTACGAGGACCAATAACAGCACGCCACCCACCATCCACATGCTGGGCCATTCGCTGGGAGGCGTGATTGCCGCGCTCTGGGCGGATCGTAACCCTGGCCGTTTGGGCACCCTGGTTCTGAACTCGCCGTGGCTGGAGCTTCAGGGCAGCAGCCTCGTCCGCAGCATAGCCATGCACTTGGTGGAACCTTTTGCCCGCACGGATCCCAAGCGCCCCTTCCGGTTTCCGGACATGCCGGCCTACTGGGAGAGCGTCAGTAACGAGGCCCACGGCGAATGGATCCTGGACCCTGTGTGGCGACCGCGCACTTCCTTCCCCATCCGGGCCGGTTGGACCAAGGCGGTTCTGGCAGGACATGCTGCCGTGGAGCGCAAGCTGAACATCGACGCACCCGTGCTGGTTCTGCTGTCCGGGCGGACCAGAATACAAGCCGAATGGACCGCTGACCTCATGCGGGCGGATGCTGTGATTGACGTGGAGGAAACCTCACGACGGGCCCTCGGACTCGCCCGTCGTACCGCGGTGTTCCGGTACCCGGGAGCCCTCCATGACGTCTTTTTGTCCAGGCGCACCGTCCGCCAACAGGCCTATCGCGACGTCGCGGTGTGGCTGGCTGCCTATCCGTATTGATGCACTTAGGGCCCTGATGTAGCAAAGGCGTGCTACGTGGCGGGCGGGGCCGCATCCACTGCTCCACCGTAACGGCGGTCGCGTTTCGCATAGATCTCGACGGCGTCCCACAGGGTCCGCCTGTCCACGTCCGGCCACAGGGTGTCCATGAAAACGAACTCGGCATAGGCAGATTGCCACAGCAGGAAGTTCGAGAGTCGCTGCTCCCCAGAGCTGCGTAGGAAGAGGTCCACGTCGGGGAGGTCCGGCTCATCGAGGTACTTCTGGATGGTCTTCTCCGATACCGACCCCGGCTTGAGCCGCCCCGCTGCGACATCATGGGCAATTGCCGAAACAGCATCGGCGATCTCGGCGCGGCCACCGTAATTAACACACATGGTCAACGTGCAGGTGTCGTTGCCTCGCGTATAGTCCTCGGCTTCTTCCAACTCCTTGATAACGGAACCCCACAACCGTGGGCGACGGCCCGCCCAACGGATGCGGACACCCCATTCGTCCAGCTGGTTGCGCTGGCGACGTAGTACATCCTTGTTAAATCCCATGAGGAAACGGACTTCTTCGGGCGACCGGCGCCAGTTCTCGGTGGAAAAAGCGTAGACGCTGACGTACTTGATTCCGAGCTCGATCGCCCCTGCCATCACATCGAGGAGAGCAGGCTCACCGGCCTTATGTCCTTCGATGCGAGGCAGTCCACGCTGATTTGCCCAGCGGCCATTGCCGTCCATGACAATCGCCACATGCTGCGGGATGAGTTCACTTGGAATGGCCGGTGGGACCGCCCCGGATGGATGAGCATAGGGGGCCACCACTGGCGCCGTTCTTGCCGTTGTTGACTTGCTCTTTTTTCCAAGTGCCACTGTCAGCTTCGCTCCACGTGTTTGAGTGATTTCAATGCCCGTTCCAGGTGCCATTGCAGGTAGCTGGCCACCAGGCCTGCTGCTTCCCGTCGATGCCGGGGGTCGGAAGTATCCGCGACGCTCCAGTCACCCGTCAGCAGCGCGCCGAGCAACACCACCGTCTCTGGTGCCGGCGCCGGTGAACCGGGAGGCCTGCAGTCGCCGCACACCATCCCGCCTATCGGTGCCGCAAATGCCGTATGTGGACCGGGCCGGCCGCAACGGGCACATGAGGTAAAGCTCGGCGCCCAGCCTCCAGTCGCCAGTGCCCGGAGCAGGTAGGAGTCCAGGATGAGTTCGGGAGGATGGTCGGAACGGCTGAGCGCAGCCAGTGCGCCAACCAACAGGTTGTACTGGGCAGTTCCCGATTCAGTATCGGCGTCCGTCAGTTTCTCCGCAGTCTCTGTCATGGCTGCAGCAACTGTGAACCGCCCGTAGTCAGCTGCGATGCTGCTTCCATAGGCACCCTTCGCGACGGCTTGCGTCACAATGTCCAGCGTGCGGCCGGAAACGAGTTGCAGGTCCGCCACCATGAATGGCTCCAACCGGGCACCGAAACGGCTGCTGGTTCTACGAACCCCTTTGGCAACCGCACGAACCTGTCCATGGTGCTTGGTCAAGAGGGTGATGATGCGATCCGCTTCCCCCAGCTTATGGGTACGGAGCACCACGGCGTCGTCCCGATAGGAACGTGCTGCAAACGACGGATTGGCCACACCTAATCTTCGCATTACGCCCGCGTCCGGCGGTGGTCGCCGGACCGTGTGGTGACGGTATTTCCCGTCACCACACGGAGGGCATTAAGCTCGGGCGTCCCGGACTGCCCGGTTCACTGCCGAAATCAGCGCCTTGAGGGAAGACGTCGTGGTGCTGGGGTCGATCCCCACTCCCCACAAAACCCGTTCGCCGACGGCACATTCGACGTAAGCTGCTGCACTGGCGCTGCCGCCTTCGGACAAAGCGTGTTCGCTGTAGTCGAGGACACGGACGTCAACACCGTCATGGTGCAGGATGTCCAGCAAGGCAGCGATGGGACCATTGCCGTGTCCGGTCCTGCGAACCTCCACGCCGTCAATCCGCAGAATGGCGTTCATGGTCATGGCACCGGATTCGTCCGTCTCGGTGCTGATGCTGCCCAAGGCGTATCGGCCCCACTGCGCCTGCTCCTCATCGGAAGGCAAGTACTCATCCTGGAAAATCTTCCACAGCTGGGCGCCACTGACCTCGCCACCAACAGCATCGGTACGTCGCTGGATGACCCCGGAGAATTCGATCTGTGCACGGCGGGGCAAGTCCAGGTTGTGCTCATTCTTCAGCAGATAGGCAACACCGCCCTTGCCGGACTGGGAATTAACCCGGATGACGGCTTCGTAGCTGCGGCCCAGGTCCTTCGGATCGACGGGCAGGTACGGGACTTGCCAGGTGAAGTCATCCACCGGCTTGCCCGCTGCTGCGGCATCCTTCTCCAGCGCTTCAAAGCCCTTCTTGATAGCGTCCTGGTGCGATCCGGAGAAGGCGGTAAAGACGAGGTCGCCGCCGTAAGGGGAACGCTCCGGAACAGGCAGCTGGTTGCAGTACTCCACCGTGCGGCGGACTTCGTCGATATCAGAGAAATCGATCATGGGGTCCACACCCTGGACGAACATGTTCAAACCCAGTGTCACCAAGTCCACGTTGCCGGTCCGCTCACCGTTGCCGAACAAGCAGCCTTCGATGCGATCGGCGCCTGCCAGGTAACCGAGCTCGGCTGCGGCTACTCCAGTGCCGCGGTCATTGTGCGGGTGCAGGGAGATAATGATGCCCTCGCGGGGGTGCAGGTTCCGGTGCATCCACTCAATCGAGTCCGCGTAGACGTTCGGAGTTGCCATCTCCACGGTTGCCGGCAGGTTGATGATGACCTGATTGTCAGCAGAGGCCTCAAAGACATCAGCGATCGCATTGCAGACGCGTGCGGCGTACTCGAGCTCGGTGCCCGTGAAGGACTCCGGCGAGTATTCGTACGTGATGTGGGTGTCTTCCAAGGTCTCTTCGTACTTCTTGCACAGCCTGGCGCCCTGCAAGGCAATGTCCAGGATGCCGTCTTCATCCTGGTTGAACACGACGCGGCGTTGCAGAACAGACGTGGAGTTATACAGGTGCACGATGGCCTGCTTGGCGCCAACCAGGGACTCGTAAGTCCGCTCGATCAGGTGCTCACGCGCCTGCGTCAGGACCTGGATGCTGACATCGTCAGGAATATGGCCACCTTCAATGAGCTGGCGGACGAAGTCGAAGTCAGTCTGGGATGCCGATGGGAAACCAACTTCGATCTCCTTGTAGCCCATCTTGACGAGCAACTGGAACATCTTCAGCTTGCGGGCAGGACTCATGGGATCGATCAGCGCCTGGTTGCCGTCACGCAGGTCCACTGCGCACCAGCGGGGCGCTTTGGTGATGACCTTGTCCGGCCACGTGCGGTCCGGTACCTCGACGGTGATCTGGTCCTGGAACGGCAGGTAGCGGTGAATCGGCATACCGGAGGGCTTTTGTGCATTACGCATGATGTGGCCTTTTCTCTAAGAACTAAGTGAAAGCTTAGCCGGACACAACGGAACTCCGCGGCGAGGATGGCCCAGCGTCAGATAGCTTTCAGGCCTCGCCGCGGCAGCTAAGAAGAAGCATTGCCGTACGCACAAAATCACAGTAACACGATGCGTATGATGACAGTGCAACACCTCATACAACGTCCACTATGCAGACGCCGCGACGGTGGAAACGCCTCCTGCAGCGTCCACACAAGGAGCCACAGTGCCACAGTCGGGGATCACTCTTTCCAACATCGATCACAGCGTCCGGCCCCAGGACGACCTGTACCAACACGTCAATGGCGCGTGGCTCAACAGCACAACGATCCCTGACGACCGGCCATTGGAAGGTACCTTCACCGCGCTGCGGGACGGCGCCGAGCTGGCGGTCAAGGCGATTATTGAGGAAGCTGCCAGCAAGGGTGAGTCAGCAACCGGCGTCGAACAACAAGTTGGCGGCCTGTATGCCAGCTTCATGGACGAGGCCACGGCAGATGCGAAGGGCCTGGACCCTGTCCGCGGCCGCCTCAAAGATGTTGAGGCCACGGGGACAGCAACGGAACTTGCTGCGCTGATCGGCCGCCTCTTCCGCGCCGACGTCTCAGGTCTGTTCTCCATTTACCCTGCCCCTGATGCCGGAAATCCTGAGCGGATCCTCCTCTACATTGGACAGGGAGGCCTGGGATTGCCGGATGAGTCCTACTACCGGGATGAAAAATTTGCGGAAATTGTGTCAGCGTACGGCAAATACATCGCCAGGCTGTTCACCCTGGCCGGCCTTCCTGACGCAGAGGGAGCCTCGCAACGGATCGTGGGACTCGAAACCGCCCTGGCATCCCATCACTGGGACAACGTCACGCTGCGGGACCCGCAGAAGACCTACAACCTGAAGACTGCCGATCAGGCGGCAGCGCTTTTCCCCCTGCTGGACACATGGTTCGAGGCTGCACGTGTGGATGCGGCCAAACGCAATGAGCTTGTGGTCAGCACTCCGGACTTCTTTGCCGGTGCCGCCGCACTGTTGGAGTCCGAGCCCCTGGACACGTGGAAGGAGTGGCTGGCGCTCAGGGTCCTTAGCTCCGCTGCCCCCTACCTGTCATCGGAATTCGTGACCACGAACTTCGAATTCTACGGAACCACCCTTAGTGGCACTCCCCAAAACAAGGAGCGGTGGAAGCGAGGCGTTGCTGTGGTTGAAGCAGCTCTCGGCGAGGCAGTCGGCCAGATCTACGTGGACCGCCACTTCCCAGCAGGCCACAAAGCCCGGATGGAGACCCTGGTGGGTAACTTGATCGCGGCGTACCGGGACAGCATCTCTTCCCTTGAGTGGATGGGCGAAGAAACCAAGAAGGAAGCGCTCAAGAAGTTGGAAGCGTTCCGCCCCAAGATCGGCTTCCCGGAGAAGTGGATAGACTACTCCGCCGTGGAGATCGACCCCACGGACCTTCTGGGCAACGTTGAGCGCGCCCATAATGCTGACGTCGATCGTCACCTCGATGAAATCGGGAAACCTGTTGATCTCACCAAATGGCTGATGACGCCCCAAACGGTAAACGCCTACTACCACCCAATGCTGAACGAGATCGTGTTTCCGGCCGCCATCCTCCAGCCACCGTTCTTCAATGCCGACGCTGACGACGCCGTGAATTACGGCGGGATCGGTGCTGTGATCGGGCACGAAATCGGGCACGGGTTCGACGACCAAGGCTCGCAGTTCGATGGCAGCGGAGCCTTGCGGAATTGGTGGACAGAGGAAGACCGCACGGCGTTTGAGGCACTCACCGCACGGTTGGTGGCGCAGTACGATGCCCTGTCCCCTTATGCCGCTCCGGACCACAAAGTGAATGGCAAACTGACCCTCGGTGAGAACATCGGCGACCTCGGCGGACTCACCATCGCCTACAAGGCCTATCTGCTGAGTTTGGGCGGAGTAGAGCCGGAAGTCATCGACGGCTTTACCGGACAACAGCGGTTCTTCATGTCTTGGGCTGCCGGATGGCGCCAGGTGATCCGCACGGAGGAAGCGATCCGCAGGCTGGCTACCGATCCGCACTCCCCCAATGAATTCCGTACGAACGCCATCGCCCGGAACCTCGACGCCTTCCACGAGGCCTTCAACGTGAGTGCCGAGGATGGCATGTGGATGGAATCCGGAGAGCGCGTCAGTATTTGGTAGAACAAGTGGAAAGGCCGGACCCGTTCTATGAGAACGGGTCCGGCCTTTTATTTTGGCTTGTTGATGCCAAGGCTTCTACTGATCGATGTACAGCGGATTCACTTGTTGGCATACGGCATCCTTGGCCGTCTGGTTGACGACGTCGGAGGGAACAGATGTGGCACCGTAGGCCGTGCCGCTCGCGAAGTCGGTTCCAACATACAGCTGCACACCTGCCACGCCGGGAGCCTGCTGAACCTGCGCCGCCGGAATTCCATACAGCGTGGCAACGTCGGCGGCCACATCGGCAAATCCGGCTCCGTAGTAAACAACTGTCTGATCCACGGGGTTCGCCAGATACGAAACCGCCTGGGTAAAGCCATTGCCCGTCAGGACGGCCATCATTTCCTGTGCCCTCGCGGCAACACCGCTGCCGTTGGCAACCGCTACAGGTTGGATTGTTTTATCGTACGCAGGCGCCGCCGGAGTCATTGCCGTGGGCTGGGGCGCGGGAGTCGCGCTGGACGACGGATTGGACGTTGCTCCTGGCGTCGTCAGGTCAAGGTCCGCACGCAGAGCGGAGAAGAGCTGGGACGCCTGCGGTTCAACGAGCTCCAATCGGTTCGGATCCACAGCAGCTGCCTGAGTGGGAACTGCGACGAACGCCACCTTGGAAACATCAATGTCCTTCAACCGGCCACCAATGGTCAACAAGGACGGCACAGATGCCAGCCCCTCATCAACTGTCAGGTTCTGCGTTACGACGTCGGCAATCTGGAGGAGCCGCTGCGGGTTGCCCAAGGTGCCTTCGTCCTTGAGTTTCCTTGTCAGGGAAGACAAGAACGCTTGCTGGCCCTTGATACGGCCGAGGTCACCGCCATCGCCGAAAGCGTGCCTGGTCCTCAGGAAGGCCAAAGCTTGTTCGCCCTCCACCAGCGAATCACCCTTGGGCAGGCGCAGGCGGGAGTCCGGGTCAAAGACCGGATCGCTGACGCAAACGTTGACTCCACCAACAGCATGGGAGAGCTCCTTGACGGCGTTGAAGTCCGCCATCATGAAGTGGTCGATCTCCAGGCCTGTCAGCTTGTTGACGGTATCCACCGCACAACCAATGCCGGCTTCAGCCATGGCCTCGTTAATCATCACGCCGCTGCGGGCGGGGAACGTCTGGTTGTTGGTGTGATCCGTGCATTGGGGGACGTCCACCAGGAGGTCGCGGGGGAAACTCATAACACTGACGCGTTTGTTGTCCGCGGAGATATCCAGCAGCATCATCACATCGGAGTGACCGTAGCCCGTGGAGTCCTCAGACGTTCCGTAGCCGGAGTTCTTGCCGTCACGGGTGTCCGAACCAAGTATCAGGATTTGCAGGCGGTCAGACTTGTCGTTGGCCAACGCTTCACCGGAATCGCGGGACTCCCCGGCGCTCAGCGGCGCCTTGGTGATATTGCTCTGCAGGCGGATGAACCAAAAGGCGGCAAAGGCCACCCCGGCAACGAGCGCAACGGAGACTACTCCGGTGACAATCTTCAGCCAGAGCGGCAGGCTTTTGCGTTCCTTCATGTGGCGGGGAGTGCCCTCTGCATCCTCACCATGGCGGGCCGCAACGGAGCCAGCGGTGCCGGTGCCCTGCGGGCGGGCGTCACGACGTCGCACTATTCGGTTTACCTTTCCTCAAACACGTGGATTCCCGTCATCATAGTTGCCGATTCTGGGAAGTTCCTTATCGGGCCAAAGCCACGCCGGGACGTATGACGCCCTTAGAACCCGAGTTTGACCAACTGCTTGGGGTCCCGCTGCCAGTCTTTGGCCACCTTGACGTGCAAGTCGAGGTAAATCCGGGTTCCCAGAAGAGTCTCGATTCCCTTACGGGCGTTGGTACCCACTTCACGCAACCTGCTTCCGCCCTTGCCGATGATGATTGCCTTCTGCGAAGGACGCTCTACATAGAGATTCACCCGAACATCCAGCAGCGGATTGTCCTCCGTACGACCTTCACGGGGAACGATTTCCTCCACCACAACCGCCAGCGAGTGAGGGAGTTCATCACGGACCCCCTCCAGAGCGGCCTCGCGGATCAGTTCGGCGATCATGACGGCCTCGGGCTCGTCCGTTAGCTCCCCATCCGGGTAGAGCGGTGGGGACGACGGCATGTGGCTGATCAGCACATCCGCAACAGTAGAGACCTGGAAACCATCTGCGGCGGATACGGGGACGATGTCCGCCCAGCCCTGCTCGCCAAGGACTTCGCGCCCCAAAGCCGCTACGGCCAGCAACTGCTCAGTCAGTGCCTGGCGGTCCACGAGGTCCGTTTTGGTCACGAGCGCAACAATAGGCTTGCGACCCACTGCGGCCAATTGCGCGGCGATGTACTTGTCGCCGGGGCCGATTTTTTCATTTGCGGGCAAGCAGAATCCGATGGCATCGACTTCCGCCAGCGTGTCTGCGACAAGTTCGTTAAGGCGCTTTCCCAGCAGGGTGCGCGGCCGGTGGAGTCCCGGTGTGTCCACCAGGATCAGCTGGGCGTCATCTCGATGGACGATCCCGCGAATGGTGTGGCGCGTTGTTTGCGGCTTGGCAGAAGTGATGGCCACCTTCTGGCCAACCAAGGCATTGGTCAGCGTTGACTTGCCGGCATTCGGGCGGCCCACCAGCACGGAGAAGCCTGCGTGGAAGCCGCCGAAATCACTATCGGCATCGAAATTCTTATTTTGCTTGCTCACGTGGAACTCCCTGTTGCGTTGAGTCGGCGTCATCGAGTAGGTCTTCAAAGTCAGTGTCTTCCTTTGGCATGGCTGCCGCAATGATGTGGCTGACCCTGTTTCGGCGACCCTCCAGCCTATCCGCCCTGAGTGATATTCCGTTCACTTCAACGGAGCTTCCGACAATGGGAACCTGACCCAAGGCCTTGGCGAGGAGACCACCGACGGTGTCTACCTCGTCGTCGTCGAGGTCAACGTCAAACAATTCGCCAAGGTCATCGATGCTCATGCGTGCACTTACGCGATAGGTACCGTCACCGAGCTCCACCGCTTCTTCCGCGGCTGCGTCGTATTCATCAACGATTTCGCCCACGATTTCCTCAATGAGGTCCTCGAGGGTCACCAGCCCTGCGGTACCGCCGTACTCGTCAATGACGATGGCCACGTGGGTGGACTCTTGCTGCAGCTCCCGGAGGAGATCGCTCACGGGTTTGGATTCCGGGACGTAGCGGACATCGCGCGCGAGTGAATCGACATCATGGACTTGTAGGCCCGGTTCGCCACGATGCATGGCCGACGCGACGTCCTTGAGGTAGAGAATGCCACGGATCTGATCCGTATTCTCACCAATGACGGGGATCCTGGAATAGCCGGAACGCAGAAACAGGCCCATGGCCGTCTCCAGATCCGAACCCGTCCCAATGCTGACAATGTCCGTTCGGGGAACCATGACGGAACGCACCAGGGTGTCGCCAAAGTCGAACACTGAATGAATGAGCTCGGCCTCGTTGTCTTCGATCATGTCCGATTCCGCGGCACGATCCACGAACTCGCGGAACTCTTCTTCGCTGACGAAGGCGTCATCGCCGCTCGGAGCACCGGGAGCCACGGCCTGACCGAGTGCCACCAGCCAGCCGGGAATGGGGCCAAGGATCCAGCACAGGAAACGGATCAATGGAGCCGTGAACCGGACTACAGGGCCTGAGTGCGCCCGACCCAACTGCCTGGGCGACACACCCACCAGGACGAATCCGATCACGGCCATGATGCCAGTGGCGGCAAGGCCGGCAAGCCACACATTGTCCAGCAAGCTGTGCAGAATCACGGCCACGGCTACGGCGGCGGCCATTTCAAACCAGACGCGCCAGAAACGCAAAGCGCGCATATGGGCAATGGGTGCCTTGAGGATGCCACCCAGCGCTTTGCCTTTGCTCTTAAGAATCGATTGCTCTGCTTCATGCCGGGGCAGGAAGTTGAACGCAGCCTCGGCTGCAGTCAGCAGGGCGACGAAACTCAGGAAAACCAGCGCCATGCCAACCAGGATGATCCAGGTCACTGCATGGTCTCCATGGGGGCATCCTTGCCCAGGAATTCAGACAGCAGTTCCCGCTGCAAGCCGAACATCTCTTCCTTCTCCTCAGGCTCGGCATGATCGAACCCGAGCAGGTGGAGTATGCCGTGGGTGGTCAACAGCAACATCTCATCCTGGGTAGGGTGCCCGGCGTTCCGGGCCTGCACTTCGGCAACCTGTGGACAGATGGCAATGTCTCCCAGCATCCCCTGTGGCGTTGGCCTGTCCGGAGTTCCGGGAGTGAGCTCATCCATCGGCACGGACAGCACGTCAGTTGCTCCGGGCTCGTCCATGAGCTCGATGTGGAGCTTCTCCATGGCCGGTTCGTCCACCAGGAGAATGGAAAGCTCGGCCTGGGGGTGGATGTAGAGCCGTTCAAAGATGAAGCGGGACAACGTCACCAGTTGCGCCTCGTCCACGGCAACGCCGGACTCGTTATTGACTTCAATGCTCATTTACGTTCTCCACGCTTGAAATGTGTTCCTGCGGCGTCAGTACTGTGCGCGTCATCCCACTTGCTGTATGCGGAGACGATGTCCGCCACGAGCCGATGCCTGACGACGTCGGCCGCCTCCAGAAGTGAGAAATTGACGTCATCGATGCCGGTGAGGATTTCGCGGACTATTCGCAAGCCGGAGGTGGATCCGGAGGGCAGATCGATTTGTGTGACGTCACCGGTCACCACCATTTTTGATCCGAAGCCCAGGCGGGTCAGGAACATCTTCATCTGCTCCGGGGTGGTGTTCTGTGCTTCGTCCAAGATGATGAAGGCATCGTTCAACGTTCGTCCGCGCATGTAGGCCAGTGGCGCGACTTCAATGGTCCCCGCCGCCATAAGCCGCGGTATGGATTCGGGGTCCATCATGTCGTGCAACGCATCATAAAGAGGCCGCAGATAAGGATCGATCTTGTCGCTCAGGGTTCCGGGAAGGAATCCCAGCCGCTCCCCCGCCTCCACGGCGGGCCGCGTCAAAATGATCCGGCTGACTTCCTTCATTTGAAGCGCCTGAACAGCCTTTGCCATGGCCAGGTATGTCTTGCCCGTACCTGCCGGGCCGATCCCGAAGATCACCGTGTTTGCGTCGATGGCATCCACATAGTTCTTCTGGTTCAGCGTCTTAGGCCGGATGGTTTTGCCCCTGCTGGACAGGATGTTGTGGGTCAGGACATCGGCAGGATTCTGCACTGACTGGGTGCTCAACAGGGAGACGAGCTGCTGAAGGACGTCCGGTGTGACCACGGTGCCCTTCGACACCAGCCCGCGCACTTCCTCAAGGAGGCGCATGATTCGCGGGATAACCGTGGAAGGGCCGGTCATGGAAAGTTCGTTGCCCCGGACATGGAAATTGACGTCCTGGAACTGCTCCTCGATGTACCGCAGGGCCTCGTCGTGGCTGCCCAGCGAGTGAACCATCTGGTCGGAGTTGTCGAACGTGACAATCTCCGTGCGCGTGCCCGGTAACGTGTGCGGGAACTCGGTAGGCGACTGGTTGCCGTTACCGGTCCTGAGCCGCCCATTCAAAGATTCACTCATAGTGCTGGCCGTCAGGCCTGTTCTCCTCCGGTTGGGTCGTATTAACGCCATCGATTCGACATATGCGGCCGCCTGAAGACGCCCGCCTTGATGCCGGAATGAACTCAATCCTACGCCAGCACCGCCCACGGTGAACCTCACCGGCCGGGCGCATTCCGGCCCCCACGCTGATAGCGGACTCTATGTCTCAACTCGGCATCAAGCGGGTATCAATCATGTTTCAGTTGGCGCCCGGCCCCAAAAACCCGGCCGACCGTCGTCGGCCATGTGCCAAGCTGGCATAGGCGGGGACCACCACTGCCCCGCAGCCAGCCACCGCCGACGGCTGTTTGAACATGAACTTCAGGACAGGAAACTCCATCAAGGATTCAGCCAACAACGCTAAAGGCGCGCGCCAACGGAAAAAATCCGCAATGGCCGTGCCTGCGATGTTTGCTGTCCTCTTCCTCACCGGATGCATCGCCAATGGCGAGGGCGCTCCAGCTACGTCAGGGCCGCCGTCTCTGACCGTCCAGGACGCACCTGCAAGCAATGCTCCCCTGGAAACGACCCAGGCCTCCACCAAGATTCCCGTGTATTGGATCGGGCGGAGCAAGGAAGAGGTCTACCTCTACCGTGAGTTCAGGGACATCTCCGGCGACGGAAATCCCGTGACAACTGCGCTGCGGATCATGATGGCCCAAAAGCCCCTGGACCACGATTTCTTCACGCCCTGGCAGGAACCTGCAAGCCTGGCCACCTCAATCTCCGGGAAGAACGTGATCACGGTCGATATTTCCCGTGATGCCTTCAATTCGAACCTTGATGCAGGGATGGCGCAGCGGGCCATCCAGCAATTGGTGTACACCGCTACGGCGGCGGCCTCGTCCTCCGGCCTGATCAATTCAGGCCAGCAAATCCAGGTGGTCATCCTGGTTGACGGACACAAGGACTATATGGCGTTCGGCCAAGTGCAGCTGGGCCAACCTATGGCGCGCGATGCATCGCTCGTGGCACCCCTGTGGATTATTGACCCGCAGGAAGATACGTCACTGCCGGCAGGTGCGGTCAAGTTCAACGGCCGCAGCACGGACGGTTCCAAACCCGTGAACTGGCAGATCCTCCAAGACACGGGCAAAGGCGAAAAAGCCAGCCTCCTGACCGGGCAGGTGAAGGCGACCGGCGAGCCTGGACAGTACGGCGTCTTCACCTTCAGTGCAACGCTGAAGCCCGGCAAGTACGAGTTGCAGGTCTCGCAGGTCGATGATGCCGGCAAGACCATTGAAGCCACTACGGATACCCGGCTGTTCAGCGTCGGCTGATTCGTTCTACCAGCGGCCCAAAACGTCGCTGGCGAGAACGACGGCGGCGGGACCCGCCGTCGACGACCGCAAGACGTGGTGACCCAGGAGTGCCGTCACGGCCCCGGCGTCGCTGAGACGCGTCACCTCACGTGGCGAAATTCCGCCCTCCGGCCCCACAATCAAGAGAACTTCCCGAGGTGCGTCGCGACGCGCTTCACGGGACGCCTCCAATTCCTCGAGGACCGCACGCAAGGGATTCTTGGCGTCTTCATGAAGGATGATGGCCAGATCCGCGTTCTCTACGGCTTTGGCCAGCGCCCCGGTATCCAGGATTTGCCGCACTTCCGGTATCCATGCCCGCCGGGCCTGCTTGGCCGCAGCGGTGACCACAGACTGCCACTTGGCATGGGCCTTTGCCGCGCGATCTCCCTTCCACCGCACAATCGAGCGCTCCGACTGCCACGGAATCACGGCATCTATTCCGAGTTCCGTAGCAGTCTCAATGGCAAGTTCATCGCGATCACCCTTGGCCAGGGCTTGGACAAGCACCAAACGCACGTCCGGTTGATCCTCGAACACAACATCCGAGGCCGTGACCGTCAATGTGCCAGGCCCCGCTTCGGCAACTGTCCCTGTAAGCCTGGCCCCCTTACCATCAGCGATGTCAACGGGCTCTCCCACGGCCAGGCGCTTGACCGTGACGGCGTGCCGGGCCTCAGGCCCTTCCAGGACAAACGTGGAACCGGGGTTCACATGGCCGAGGCTGCCGACTGGTGCGAAGAAAACGGGATTGCTCACCGCTACAGGTTACCGAGCTTGTCCCGCAGCTTGGCGAACATGCCGCCGCTGGCAACAAGCTTTCCCTCGGTGAACTGCTCCCCGCGAAGCTTGGCGAGCTGCTGCAACAATTCTTCCTGGGCGGGGTCGAGCTTGGTGGGTGTCTCAACGTGGAGGTGCACTTTGAGGTCCCCGCGGCCGTAACCCCGCAGATGAGTGACGCCGAGTCCGCGAAGGGTGATGATTTCACCTGACTGGGTGCCGGACTTCACATCAATGTCCTGCGCGCCATCGAAGGTCTCGAGCTTCAGTTCCGTGCCAAGGGCCGCGGCAGTCATGGGCACGCTCAGCGTGGCGTGAAGGTCATCGCCTTCGCGCATGAACATGGAATCGTTGTTGACCCGGATCTCCACGTAAAGGTCGCCTGCAGGGCCACCCGCTGGCCCCGCCTCGCCCTGTCCGGACAGCTGGATCCGTGTACCGGTTGCAACGCCGGCAGGGACCTTGATGGTCAGGGACCGGCGGCTGCGAATACGCCCCTGTCCATTGCACTCGTTGCAGGGATCCTTGATGACAGATCCGAAGCCTTCGCAGGAACCACAGGGCGCGGTGGTCATGACCTGGCCCAGGATGGAGCGGACCGCACGCTGAACCTGGCCGCTGCCGCCACAAATATCGCAACGTTCCGGGTGGGTACCCGGGCGGCAGCAACTGCCGTCGCACGTGGGGCAGACAACGGCCGTGTCCACTTCAAGTTTCTTGTTGACGCCGAACACGGCATCCTTGAGGTCAATGCGGACGCTGATGAGTGCATCCTGGCCGCGACGGACACGGGACGCCGGTCCGCCATGCCCTCCACCACCGCCAAAGAAGGTGTCGAAGATGTCCTGGAAGGCGAAGCCCTGGCCGGAGTATCCACCGCCGAAGCCGTTGTCAGTGCCGTTCTCGTTGCCCGTGGCATCGTAAACGCGGCGCTTCTGGGGGTCTGACAACACCTCGTAAGCATGGGTCACGGCCTTGAACTGCTCTGCGACGTCCTCACCGGGATTGACGTCCGGGTGAAGTTTCCTCGCCAACTTGCGGTACGCCTTTTTGATCTCTTCCCCGGTGGCTTCCGGAGAGACTCCCAAAACGTCATAGTGGCTGCTCAAAGTCGGTATCTCTTCCTTGTTGTACTGCGAATGTTTCCTCGGGCCGGCGTTCAGCCGCCGAGAATGCGTGAAAGGTAACGGGCCACTGCGCGAACCGCGGCCATGGTGGTGGGATAGTCCATCCTTGTAGGACCGAGAATCCCCACTTTGGCACCTGAGCCGTAGCCTGTGGCAACCACAGACGCCTCGGCCAAACCGTCGTAGGGGTTCTCACGGCCAATGCTCACTGTGACGCCACGGGGGTCATCCCCCATGTCGGACAACAACCGGAGCATGACAACTTGTTCCTCAAGCGCCTCCAGGACCGGACCAATGCTCAACGGGAAGTCCACATTGGATCGGGCGAGGTTCGCTGTGCCGGCCATCAGGATGCGCTCTTCCCGGCTGGTGTCGCTCAGCGACTGCAGCCCGTGAGCCAGTGTTTGGGCCAGACTGCGAAGCTCCGGCGGACACAGGGCAACCACAGATGGAAGTACCTGCGGCAAGAGTGCCAGCTGCGTCCCTGCGATGTTGCCGAGGAACCGCGACCTCAAAAGCATCAAGGCCTCATTGCTCGTGTCCGAACCGGCCTCAATGACTTTCTGGCCAACACTGCCGGTGTCCGCGATCAGGACGACAAGCACTTGCTTGGGTGCCAGCAGGACGAACTCAACGTGGCGGACCAGGGCCCTGTTGGAGTGCGGGTATTGAACGACGGCCACTTGGTTGGTCAGTTGCGACAGAAGCCTTACTGTGCGCTCCAGGATGTCATCGACATCATCGGGCCCCTCAAGCAATGAATGGATCGCGCGGCGTTCTGCCGCAGACAGCGGCTTGACCTGGGAGATACGGTCAACGAACAACCGGTAACCCTTGTCCGTTGGAATGCGGCCGGCGCTGGTGTGTGGCGCCGCAATGAGGCCTTCTTCTTCCAGGACAGCCATGTCGTTCCTGATGGTGGCGCTGGAAACACCAAGATGGTGCCGCTCGACGAGTGCCTTCGATCCGACAGGCTCCCTCGAATGCACGTAATCCTCAACGATGGCCCGCAGCACTTCCAATTTGCGTGGCTCACTCATTGCTCCACCTCCTGACGACTTCCGTGGTCACTCCGACCGGTCACCGCGGGACCGCAAACGGATCACCGCATTTAGCACTCAACATGCCCAAGTGCTAACAAGTCTAGTATGAGCCACCCCGTTGCTAGCATTGAAACCGCCCAACGCCCGGATCAGCCAGGTGGGGCGGCAACAGCAGCCACGGTGATCTGATGCCCGGCACAAACCAGCACAAAGGTAGGAACTCCTTGGCTTTCGACAATTGGGGTCCGCAGGATCTGTCCGCTCCTGCCAAACGCCAACTCCCAGAGGTACCAGTCCAGCGGGGAATGGTCCTTGAGGACGTCCAGTCGGGCTGGGTGGGTGAGGTCACGCGCGTAGAAAAGACCGGCGGCATGCACATTGTTTCCCTTGAGGACAGGCGCGGGAAGACGAAGTCGTTCCAGCTCGGATACGGCTTCTTGCTTGAAGGGCAGGCAATCCGTTTGATGCCGCCCGCCGCGCGCCCACCCGCTTCCGGTGCAGCTGCGGGGCGGACTGCCTCCGGCTCCGTCAGGGTGCAAGGCCAGCGCGCCCAGGTGGCCAAGGCCAGCCGCATCTGGGTAGAAGGAAAGCACGACGCCGAACTGGTCGAGAAAGTCTGGGGCGACGATCTGCGGGTCGAAGGAATCGTCGTAGAGCCCCTCCACGGCGTGGACGACCTGAAATCTGCGATCGCGGCCTTTAATCCAGGTCCCGCCCGCCGCCTCGGCATCCTGGTGGACCACCTCGTCGCCGGTTCCAAGGAGTCCCGCATTGCGGCCGAGGCCATGACCGTGCCAGGAGCTGCCGGAAATGTCCTGATCGTCGGTCACCCCTACATTGACGTGTGGCAAGCCATCCGGCCTAAGGTGCTGGGGATCGACGCGTGGCCTTCGGTGCCCCGGGGGATCGACTGGAAGACCGGGATTCTCCGTGCCTTCGGCTGGCCCCATGAGACCGCCGAGGACATCGGCCTGGGCTGGCAACGGCTCCTCGGAGCGGTTCGAAGCTACGCCGACCTTGAGGCATCGTTGCTGGGCCGCGTCGAGGAAGTCATCGACTTCCTCACAGTCCCCTGACCGGGGCCCCCAAAGCGGCAGCAACTGACGTGTCATCGTGGTGCTTGTCCCGGGAAGCCCGCCAAGGCCGGTATTCTGGGACAGCAACACCGCAGCATCTTTACAGCAAAGGGAACACAACGTGGCAGAGAACGCTCCTGAAGAACCGGGCAGCGCCGCAGGCCAGCCCCAGTACCATGGTGCGCCTGCCAATGCGCTCCCGCTGACCGCCAGCGAAGACAGGCAGTGGGCTACTTTGGCGCACTTCGGCGGCATTTTGGGATGCCTGCCGTCCCTGCTTATCTATCTGATCTTCCGCGACCGGGGACCGTTTACGGCACAGGAATCGAAGGAAGCGCTGAATTTCACGCTGCCTCCCACTATTGCCGCTGTCCTGGCAAACATCCTCGTGCTGCTGCCGGTAGTGGGCAATATCTTCGCTGTGATTGCCACCGGCATCTGGGTTGCCCTGACGTGCTTCTCCGTATCCGCAGGAATTCGGGTCAACCATGGTCAGCCGCACCGCTACCGGCTCAACCTGCGCTGGATCAAGTAGCCTCCACGCGGCACGGTCGAGCCGAAGCCGGACTCTGCCGAAACACGGCTGTGCCGAAACGCGCTCAGCCAACCACCGCTAATCGGGAAGTATGCGCCTGACGACGGCGTCAGCCAGGAGCCGACCCTTAAGGGTCAGGACAAGGCGACCCTTGAACGCCTGCACTGGGTCAACCAGCTCATCAGCAATCAGCCCGGCCATCGCATGCCGTCCGATGGCATCCAGGGCGTCTACTGCCAGACCTGTCCCAAGCCGCGCTTCCAGCATGATGCGCTCGACTTCCCGGGTATCTGCGTCGAGCGTTTCCCTTCCGGCAGCCGGCGAACCACCGGACCCAAGCCGTGATGCATACGCTGTGGGGTGCTTGACGTTCCACCAACGGACGCCTCCCACGTGCGAGTGCGCACCCGGCCCAATGCCCCACCAGTCATCACCGCGCCAGTAGGCCAAGTTGTGCCGGCAAGCCTGCTCGGGTGTCCTGGACCAGTTGCTGACCTCGTACCAGCTCAAACCAGCTTCGGAGATCATCTGGTCAGCAAGCTCGTACTTCGCAGCATGGTCGTCGTCATCGATGCCAGGGACTTCGCCACGCCTGATCTGGGCAGCCAGCTTGGTACCATCCTCCACGATCAGCGCATAGGCACTGATATGGTCCGGGCCGTAGGACAGTGCGGTTTCAAGGGACAGCTGCCAGTCCGCCATGGACTCCCCCGGTGTCCCGTAAATGAGGTCGAGGCTGACGGCCAGTCCAGCCTCACGTGCCCACTGCACAACCAGTGGTACGCGGCTTGGCGTATGCGTCCGGTCCAGCACCTTCAAGACGTGCGGCACGGCAGACTGCATGCCAAACGAGACCCTGGTGAAGCCAGCGTCAGCCAACACCTTCAAGGACTCAGGCGTGACGGAATCGGGGTTGGCCTCGGTGGTCACCTCGGCGCCGGGTTCCAGCCCCCACTGCTCGACGGCGGCACGCAGGATCCGTGCCAGATCCTCCGCTGGGAGGAGGGTGGGGGTGCCACCACCGAAAAAGACGGTGCTGAGGGGCCGGCGAGGCAAACCTGAGGCGTCAAGGGCTACTGCCGCGAAGTCCAGCTCGGAAATAGCCGTGGAGGCGTAGGCATCCTGCGAGGCACCGCCCCCGAGTTCCGTGGCTGTATAGGTGTTGAAATCGCAGTAGCCGCACCGCACGGCACAAAAGGGGATGTGCACGTAGAGCCCGAATTTGCGATGCTCGACGCCGGCCAGCACCTGCGGCGGCAAGACGCCATCCGCAGGTGCTGGGTCGCCCAAAGGTAGGACGCTGGGCATTTACTTCTTGGCCTTGTCCTTGGACTCGTCAGTGGTCAGGGCTGCGATGAATGCTTCCTGCGGCACCTCAACGCGACCCACCATCTTCATGCGCTTCTTGCCTTCCTTCTGCTTCTCAAGCAGTTTGCGCTTACGGGTGATGTCACCGCCGTAGCACTTGGCAAGAACGTCCTTGCGGATGGCCCGGATGCTCTCGCGGGCAATAATGCGGGATCCGATGGCAGCCTGGATGGGCACCTCGAACTGCTGCCTGGGGATGAGTTCGCGAAGCTTGCCGGTCATCATCACACCGTAGGCATAAGCCTTGTCACGGTGCGTGATGGCACTGAAAGCATCCACCTGTTCACCCTGCAGGAGAATGTCCACCTTGACGAGGTCTGCGACCTGTTCGCCGTCGGCCTTCCAGTCCAGCGAAGCGTAGCCGCGGGTCTTGGATTTCAGGAGGTCGAAGAAGTCGAAGACGATCTCGGCCAGCGGGATCCAGTAGCGGAGCTCAACGCGGTCCTCGGACAAGTAGTCCATGCCCCGCATTTGCCCACGTCGGCTCTGGCACAGCTCCATGATGGAACCCACAAAATCGTTGGGCGCCAGGATGGTGGCAGAGACCATCGGCTCGCGGACCTCTGAGATCTTGCCGGTGGGGTACTCGCTGGGGTTGGTGACGTGGATGACCTTCTTGTCCTCGAGTGTCACCTCATACTCCACGTTGGGAGCCGTCGAGATGAGGTCAAGGTTGTACTCACGCTCCAGGCGCTCACGCGTGATTTCCAGGTGCAGCAATCCGAGGAACCCTACGCGGAAGCCGAAGCCCAGGGCTGCAGATGTCTCGGGCTCGTACACCAGCGCGGCGTCGTTGAGCATCAGCTTTTCGAGGGCGTCGCGGAGTACCGGATAATCCGTGCCGTCCAGGGGATAGAGACCGGAGAAGACCATGGGCTTCGCGTCGGCATAACCGCTGAGCGACTCCGACGCCGGCTTGGCCAGGTTGGTGACGGTATCGCCAACCTTGGACTGACGAACGTCCTTCACGCCTGTGATCAGGTATCCCACCTCACCCACGCCCAAGCCTTTGGACGGTGTTGGCTCCGGCGAGCTCACACCAATCTCCAGGAGCTCGTGTGTTGCCCGGGTGGACATCATCTGGATGCGTTCACGCGGATGGAGCATGCCGTCCACCACACGGACGTAGGTGACAACGCCGCGGTAAGTGTCATAGACGGAGTCGAAAATCATGGCCCGGGCGGGAGCATCCGGATCGCCTACGGGAGCCGGGAGATCGCGGACAATCTTGTCCAGCAGCGCCTCAACGCCGACGCCCGTTTTGCCGGATACCTTGAGGACGTCCTCGGGGTCGCCACCAATGAGGTTTGCAAGTTCGGCCGCGTACTTCTCGGGCTGGGCGGCCGGGAGGTCGATCTTGTTCAGCACAGGAATGATGGTGAGGTTGTTTTCCATCGCCAGATACAGGTTGGCGAGGGTCTGCGCCTCGATGCCCTGGGCTGCGTCAACCAGCAGCACTGCGCCTTCACAGGCCGCAAGGGAACGGGAGACTTCATAAGTGAAGTCGACGTGGCCAGGAGTATCGATCATGTTCAGCGCATAGCTGTTCCCATCGAGTTCCCAGGGCATGCGAACAGCCTGGGACTTGATGGTGATGCCGCGCTCACGTTCGATATCCATGCGGTCCAGATACTGGGCCTTCATGTCGCGTTGCTTAACGACGCCGGTGTACTGCAGCATGCGGTCGGCCAAGGTGGACTTACCGTGGTCAATGTGGGCAATGATGCAGAAGTTCCGGATGATGGCCGGATCTGTTGCGGCGGGCACCGGTGCGGTGCGGGCCATGGGAGACACGCAGGATCCTTACTGTCGACACTCACACGGCAATTCCTGGAACTGGGCATAGGCCAGCCGGAACACGCCGCGCATCTGATCCTCTAGTCTCCCATGAACCAGCGCTTCGCCGTACATCGCGTACGAGGCGTCCGCAGCGGGTAGTTGTAGCGTTGTCACATGGCTTTCGACTTCCGCCCCCTGGGCAAACTTCTCCGGCGAACATTCAAGGCGTTGGGAGGCAACGCCACCAAAGCCGGCGCGCCCGTCGGCGCTCCGAGGCAGCAAACCCGGCGAACCGCCGTCGAGCATCAACCAATCCCCTACCCCGGCGACTACAGAGGGCCCGTCAAGGTCAATTACTCCCCCAAACCGGACGGCCAACCCGACCCGGGAGAGATTGTCTGGAGTTGGGTCCCCTACGAAGAGGATCACACCCGGGGCAAAGACCGTCCTGTCCTTCTTGTTGGACGGGACAAGCAGTGGCTGCTTGGCCTGATGCTGACGTCCAAAGATCACGACAACGGGGCACGTTCGGGTGATTATGTGGACATCGGCTCTGGACCCTGGGACCGTCAAGGCAGGCCGAGCGAGGTCAACCTAGGCCGTGTCATTCGCATGGATTCCAACGCAATCAGGCGTGAAGGCGCTGTCCTGGGAAAGTCCGAATTCAGGGAAGTCTCACGCGCCTTGGCCGCGCGGCTCACGTCGAACTGAGCGCGGGTCGGCGTTACGCTCGACTTTCTGCTATCCTTTATAGCTGTGTGTCCGTGCAGGTCGACGGCCACTCATGGTTGGCTGCCATAGGCATCCCCACGCCGCTCAGTCGATGGCCAACCTGAAAACCCTCTAGACCATTTCCGCATTAAAAAGAGAGTTCATACGTGGCTAATATCAAGTCCCAGAAGAAGCGCATCCTCACCAACGAGAAGGCTCGCCTGCGTAACAACGCGGTCAAGTCCGAGCTGAAGACGGCCATCCGCGCCGTCAACACCGCCGTTGAGTCTGCTGACAAGGATGCTGCTGGAACTGCACTTGTTGCTGCCAGCCGCAAGCTGGACAAGGCTGTCAGCAAGGGCGTTATTCACAAGAACAACGCTGCAAACCGCAAGTCGGCGATCTCCAAGAAGGTCAACGCACTCTAAGGTTTTCCAGTTCGACTGAGCTGATCAAAAGGCCGGCACCCATTGGGTGCCGGCCTTTGGGTTTAATAAGCTGTGTGACCGGCGACGGCGTTACCCCTTTCCGGCGTCAGCGCTTGCCGGTGTCAGCGGCGACTGGCTGACGTGGCAATCACTGTCACCGCGTGCTCCACTGCATAGACAGGGTCCCGCGACTCGCCCTTCACTTGGGCATCCGCTTCCGCAATGACCTGGATTGAGCGGATCAGGCCCTCCGGCGTCCAGCGGCGGACATCACGCTGGGCCTGCTCCACGAGCCACGGCTGCATGCCGAGGTTCTTGGCGATGCTGGCCGGTGAACCATTGGCTCCTGCAACTTTGGCCAAGGTCCGCAGCTTTGCCGCCAACGCCGCAACCAGGGGAACCGGATCGACTCCGGTAGCCAAGGCATGCCGCAGGGTGGACAGTGCCACCGGCCCATTTCCGGCCATGGCAGCATCAGCCACCTTGAATGCTGTGGCTTCCACCCGGCCGCCGTAGTAACGTTCCACGGTCTCCGCCGTAACCGCGGTGGTGGCATCAGCGATGAGTTGGCTGCAAGCTGCCGCGAGTTCTGAAAGGTTGGCACCTACGGCATTGACCAAGGCTTGGACGGCTTCGCCCTCAATGCGACGCCCTCCAGCCCTGAATTCAGAGACAACAAATGCCGTCTTGTCCGAGTCCTTCTTCAGCGGCTGGCAATCTATGACGGGCCAGCCAGCGGACTTCACGGCGTCGAGCAACTTCTTGCCACGCACTCCCCCTGCATGGCGCAACACAAGGACGACGTCCTGGTCCGGATGCTGAAGGTAAGCCAAACAGTCGGCCAGGAAGGCATCATTCATCGCCTCGAGGCCCTCCACCTCAATGAGCTTTCCTTCGCCGAAGAGTGACGGCGTGACGGTCATCGCCAGAGACCCTGCCTCGTAAGCGCCGGCGTTGAGCCGGCTGAGCTCGACATCCGGGGTAGCTGTTCGGACCTGGGTGCGGATGCCATCCATGGCCCGGATTCCAAGGTACTCTTCCGGGCCCATGATCAGGACTACGGCGGCCGGTGCCGCATCCCGCCAGCTGACGGTGTTCGCCGCGACACTTTTGGCCCGGGTGTTTTGGGCAGCAGCCACAGGTGGTTCCTTCCGGACGTTTCTTTGGAGGCTTCAAGTCTGCCATGCCTGGGCGGGGCCACGCGCTCCAGGAGTACCACGATGGCACCGTGCAAGGACAAGACGTGATTCATCACACCTGCGGGGTGGAGAGCAGCCCAGACAAACCAAGCAGTCACCATTGAACAGATCGCCATGGACACGATTCCCACCGGGCCTTCTGCCCACGGCAGCGCCGCGCCGGGCAGGTGGGCGAAGAGCCTCGCGACACCAGCGACCGCCCCTGCACATGTCCCTGCTATAGCGATCACCACCACCGCCAGCCAAGGAAGGACTGTGGTCAGAGGCACTGCGATCGTCCCAAGTATGGTCACAGGTGCAACCAAGGGACCAGCAACCACGTTGGCGATCAGGGCGTACGGGGTGAACTGCGGCTGAAGTGCCACAATGACCGGGCCGCACACTAGCTGCGCCGACAATGGCACAGCCACCCCGGCCGCCAGCCATCGCGGCACGATGGCAGGAATCCACGATGTCAGGCGTCTGGCCAGCAGCACAATCCCCAGCGTCGCAAGAACCGACAAAAGAAAACCAACATTGGCTGCCATGGCCGGGTCCACCAACAACAGGAGCAGCGACGCAAGGCACAGGAAAGTCAGGGAGCGTCCCCGCAAGCCTCCAACCAATGCCGCAAGTCCAACGATTCCCATGACGGCCGCCCGAAGAACGCTCGCATCGGGGCCCACCAGCACCACAAATGCGGCCAGTCCAGCCGCAGCGAAAGCAGCAGCAACTGGTCGTGGCAGCTTTAGGCACCGCGCCAGAAGAATGAAGGCACCCAGGACAAGACTGCAATTGGCCCCGCTGACGGCAGTCAGGTGAGTCATGCCTGTAGTCTTCATATCCGCATCAAGGCTTTCCGGAAGCGCGCTGGTGTCACCGGTGACCATGCCCGGCAATAGCCCGGCCGCATCCGGCGGCAACCATTTGGCAGCGGTCACGAAGCTTTGACGCTGGGACGCGGCGGACCCCCGGATATCGACATCCGAGGCAGTGATGACCGGCGGGGAAGACGCAGCCAGAAGAGCCGCCTGGGACTGTCCCTGGCGGACTTCCTTGAGGGTGCCCGTGGTTCTCACACTCTGCCCCGGCAGCACACCTTGCCAGCCTTCACCACCAACCACCACAAGGTCTGCGTTGCCGCGCACCACCGTGCCCCCGGACGTGAGCTCAATCAGGTTCGCCGGAACACTCCACCGGGTTCCACTTGAGCGGCCCGGTGTGAGGACTGCGACGGGAGTGCCAGTGACCAGGACCTTGATGACAACACCGTCCCCGCCTGCCACAGCCTCAACCAATGGACCCTCCTCACGCCCGCCTGCCGTGACAGCACAGTGGACTGCCACCGAAGCTCCCAGCACGCACGCCAACGCAAGGGTGGCCGGGACGGTCCTTGCACGTGCCCCTGCGGGCCGCCGGCGCCGGCCCAGCACTGTCAACGCAACTCCCAGTACGGCCAACACACCTGCCAACGTCCAGGACCAGGCAGCGCCCAGGAAACCGCCAGCCAAGGCCGCGGACCACGTCACCAGTACGGCTGGCACCAGCCTGCCGTCCACCCGCTTGGAGGTAGACGCTTGGTCAGGAGCATCAGCCACCCTGCACCGTCACAAGGTCCTTGAGGGACTCCATAAGCTTGGGACCAATGCCATCAACGGCATCCAGTTCGTCCACGGAAGCAAACTGCCCGTGTTCTTTTCGCCAGTCCACAATTCTCTGCGCCGTCACTGGCCCCACGCGGGGCAACGTGCCTAACTCTTCCAGTGACGCCGTGTTGATGTTGATCTTTGCGCCACCTCCAGTGGAATTGCCGGTGCTGCCGGAAGCACTGCCGGCAGGCGCAGACGGGGAGGGCTGTTCTGCCTCGCCCAAGGCTGGAACACGGACTTTCGCCCCGTCCTGGACAACTTCAGCGAGGTTCAGGCCGCCGAGCTCGGCGTTGGTTGTGGCACCCCCGGCAGCATCTATGGCTTGGAAAACGCGGCTGCCGGGCGGCAACGAAACCACTCCGGGTTTCTGCACGGCGCCCGCTACGTGGACGAGCAGTTTGGTACTCGCTTCAGCGTCCGTGGCCACCGGCTGCGGGGATGATGATTGATCCGGTGGCCCCGGGCTGGACGACGTTGAGCGGCTCAGAGGTTCCGACGTCGGTTGTTCCGCGGCTGAGTGCCACACGTGCCAGGCCATGATGCCGGCTCCCACCATGGCCACCACCACCGCAACCCGCCAGGGGGTTCTCCACCGCGTCCGCGCACTGCGCGCCTGGGATTCGGAGCACGAGTCATCCGGCGCCTGATCAGGCTCAACGGGCAACTGTAATAGCGAAGTTTCCGTGGTGTCCGTGCCCATCCGGGAAGCAAACCGCTGCCGGACCGCCTGTGCTGCGGCATCTGGGGCAGCGTCCCGGTTCCGACGTGGCATGGAACGAGCCTATGGTTGCTGCTGCCATTACGGCGCGTAAGAAGTGAGCTATGTGGAAAAGGGCAAACGACGGATCAGCCGGTTGGAGTACTGCTCTCCCCTACGATGACTGCAAGAACACCAAGTCCGGCATGCGCCGCCAGGACAGCCGGGAGCGCGCTGATTTGGGGTGCCGGGCAGTCCGGACATTTCTCATTAAGCCGGGCAGCCAAAGCCTCGGCCTCCATCTGGTTGCCAAAATGGTGAACCGCCAATCGCTGCTGGCCCGCAGGTCTGGAGGCGACGTCCGCTGCAACGATCTCCTCGAGGCGGGCCACGGCGCGCGCAGCGGACCGAACCTTTTCGAGCGGGACGATCTTTCCGCCGTCGACTGCCAGAATGGGCTTGATGGCGAGGACCGTCCCCAGAAGTGACGCCGCCGCCCCGATTCGTCCGCCACGCCTCAACTGTTCCAGGCTGGGTACGTAGAAGTAGACCTTGGTCCGTTCCATGCGCCGCTCGGCAAAACCCCGTACTTCTGCGGCGTCCTGACCATCAGCCGCAGCCACCACGGCACTCTGTACTCCCATGCCCTGCGCCATTCCGACGGTGAGTGAGTCCACAACTTCCACCGGTATGGTGACGCGGGCAGCAGCAAGGCGTGCCGCATCAGCGGTCCCGGACAGCTCTGAAGATATGTGGATGGACACCACGGACTCGAAGCCGCGACGTTGGGCAGCAAGATACGCCTGCTCAAACTGACCGGGCGAGGGGCGGGATGTTTTCACCGACGCGCCCGAGGCCAAAGCCAGCGCCAGGGTTTGGGTGATGTCGTCTTCACCTTCACCGTAGATTTCGTTGCCCACCATGACAGGCATGGGAACGACGGCAAGGCGCCCATCGGCTGTAAAGGCGGACACCCAGTCGGTTGGCAGTGCAGCCGCAGAATCGGTGACCACTGCGGTCTTGACGACGGCGGCCAGCGGCTGGTCAGCGACAGGAACCGGCGCAGTGGGCTGTCGGAGGCGGGCAACTCGTTCCTTAAGCCATATCCATGCGGGTGGTTCTCGCTCAGGCACGCAACCTCCAAAGATGATGGCAGGCCGCCGGCACAGTGCCGGCGGCCGCACCATCCCTGCTAGGCAGGGACGATGTTCACCAGTTTAGGTGCCCGCACGATCACGGTGCGGATGCCGCGGCCGTCCAACGCACGCTGGACATTTTCGGAGGCCAAGGCGAGTTCACGCAAGCCGTCCTCAGTGATGTCCGGCGAAACCTCCAGGCGGTCGCGGACCTTGCCTTGGACCTGCACGACGGCGGTGACAGTGTCCTGCACGAGCAGTGCGTCGTCGTGCTTCGGCCAGCCTGCATTCGCAACTGAAGCTGGGTGACCCAACGTGTTCCAAAGGTCTTCTGCGGTGTACGGAGCGAAGAGGCTCAGGATGACCGCTACAGCCTCCACGGCCTCGCGCACGGCCGGGTCAGCGGCGCCGGCGCCCGAGTCAATGGTCTTACGCGTGGCATTGACCAGTTCCATCAGGCGGGCAACCACGACGTTGAACTTGTTGTTGTCCAACAGATCCGCGGCATCGGCGATGGTCTTGTGGGTCACGGTGCGCAGGACCCGGTCGCCATTCGCCGGGTCAACGCCCGGTTCGCTGCTGACGTCCTGGCCCAGACGCCAGGCACGGGCCAGGAACTTGGCCGAACCCGACGGCGAAACATCCGCCCAGTCGACGTCATCCTCCGGTGGCGAAGCGAAGACCATGGTGAGGCGGACGGCGTCCACGCCGAACTTGTCCAGCTGCTCGCCGAGGTCCACACCGTTGCCCAAGGACTTGCTCATGGCCTTGCCACCGTTGAGCACCTGCCCTTGGTTGAGCAGCGCCGAGAACGGCTCGTTGGCTTCGATCAGGCCGATGTCCTTGATGACCTTGGTGAAGAAACGTGCGTAGAGCAGGTGCAGGATAGCGTGCTCTACGCCGCCCACATACTGGCCCACCGGCATCCAGTTGTTGATCTTTTCAGGATCGAACGGGCCATCGGTGAAGTCGGGCGACACGAAGCGCAGGAAGTACCAGGAGGAATCCACGAAGGTGTCCATGGTGTCTGTATCGCGCTGCGCAGCACGGCCGCAGTTGGGGCATTCGACGTTGACCCACTCGACGGCTGAGGCCAGAGGGGAAGTGCCCTTAGGGGACAACGCTTCGCCCCGCAGATTGTCCGGGAGCCTGACGGGCAGCTGGTCATCGGGTACAGGAACTTCGCCGCATTCACCGCAGTGGATGATGGGGATCGGCGTGCCCCAGAAACGCTGACGGCTCAGGAGCCAATCGCGCAACCGGAAGTTGACGAACTTTTCGCCGGTTCCCAGCTTTTCCAGAATCTCGATGGCCGCCGGAATTGCTTCGGACTTGGACAGGCCGTCCAGCTCACCGGAGTTCTTCAGAGTGCCTTCACCGGCGGTGGCTACACCCGTCGCGGCGGGGTCCTCGTCACCTGTCTCCAACACCGCGCGGACAGGGAGGTCAAAGGCCTTGGCGAAATCGAGGTCGCGCTGATCGTGGGCAGGGACGGCCATAATGGCGCCGGTTCCGTAATCAGCGAGCACATAGTCAGCAGCCCAGACCGGGAGCTTTTCGCCGTTGAGCGGGTTGATGGCATAGCGGCCGGTGAACACACCCGTTTTCTCGCGTTCGGTGGACTGCCGCTCGATTTCGGAGAGGGCTTTAACCTTCTCCCGGTAGGCCATGAGTTCGTCATGCTGTTCCGGGGTCACCAGATCCAAGGCCAGGTGCGCGTCAGCAGCGACAACGAAGAACGTTGCACCGTAGAGGGTGTCCGGACGCGTGGTGAAGACGGTGACTTCGCGTTCGGCCCGGTCCCCGGTCTCCTCGATGACGAACCGTACGTGGGCGCCTTCGGAGCGACCAATCCAGTTGCGCTGCATGGCCAGAACGCGCTCCGGCCAGTGGCCCTGCAGCTGGTCCATGTCCTGGAGCAGACGGTCGGCGTAATCGGTGATCTTGAAGTACCACTGGTTCAGGGACTTCTTGGTGACAGGTGTGCCACAGCGCTCACAAGCACCGTTGACTACCTGCTCGTTCGCCAGGACGGTGAGGTCCTTGGGGCACCAGTTAACGGGCGAGTCCTTGCGGTAGGCCAGGCCACGCTCGTAGAAGCGCTTGAACAGCCACTGGGTCCACCGGTAGTACTCGGGGTCTGAGGTGTGGATGCGGCGGGACCAGTCGGCAGAGATGGCGTATCGCTTGAACGAGGCAGCCTGGGTGTCGATGTTGGCGTACGTCCACTCGCTGGGGTGGGCGTTCCGCTTGATCGCGGCGTTCTCCGCGGGCAGTCCGAATGAGTCCCAACCGATGGGGTGCAGGACGTCAAAGCCCTTCTGGCGCAGGTAGCGCGCTACGACATCGCCCATGGCAAACGCTTCAGCGTGCCCCATGTGGAGATCGCCGGAAGGGTAAGGGAACATGTCCAGCACGTAGCGGCGTTCACGCGAGCCGTCGTCGGCAGGCGTGAAGACTTTAAGGTCTTCCCACACCTGTGGCCACTTGGCTTCCATCGCAGCGAAGCTGTAGACGCCTTCTTCTGGCGCTTCGGCTGCGGCTGGTTGTGCTGTTCCGGTCTCTGTCTCCGGCTTAACGCTCACTGCTGCCCTCTTCTGTTCTTCGATGGCGGTTTTGCCTCCTGCTGCATTCCCGGAAAGCCCCGGACACACAAAAGCCCCTCAACAATGGAGGGGCGGCCGCACGGCTGTTGAAAGCCGGGCGGCTAGCTAAGCAGAAGGATCGCACGCATAGATCTACAATAGCGCACGATCAAACTCCCAGGTCGCATCGAGCGGCTTACAGAACTGATGGATGAGTTGACGGCAGCCGCGCCTCGCCCGGGTGTGGTGGGCACCGCGAAGCGGGCGGGGCAGGCGCGGCTGCCGTCAACGTCGGGAGATGGCTACTTAACGTCCTCGTCGACCCAGTCCATGGACTTTGTTACTGCCTTCTTCCAGAGACGCAACTGGCGCTCCTGCTCCTCTGCCGGCAGTTGCGGTTCCCAGCGCTTGTCCTCGTTCCAGTTGGCACTCAGTTCTCCGAGATCCTTCCAGAATCCGACCGCCAGGCCCGCGGCATAGGCAGCACCGAGGGCCGTGGTTTCAACAACCTTCGGGCGGACTACGGGTACGCCCAGAATGTCGGCCTGGAACTGCATGAGAGCCTCGTTGGCAACCATGCCGCCGTCGACCTTCAACTCGGTGAGCGGAACGCCCGAGTCGGCATTGACGGCGTCGAGTACCTCGCGGGTCTGGAAGGCTGTGGCTTCCAGCGCTGCACGGGCGATGTGTCCCTTGTTGGCGAACCGCGTGAGGCCAACGATCGCGCCACGTGCGTCTGCCCGCCAGTACGGAGCGAACAGGCCGGAGAAGGCGGGGACGATGTACACGCCACCGTTGTCCTCCACTGCTGCGGCCAGTTCCTCGACCTCCGGGGCGGAGCTGATCATGCCCAGGTTGTCGCGGAGCCACTGGATCAACGAGCCCGTGACGGCGATGGAGCCTTCAAGGGCGTAGTGCGGCTTGGCATCGCCCAGCTTGTAGCCGAGCGTGGTGAGCAGGCCATTCTTGGAGTGAACGATCTCCTCGCCCGTGTTGAAGATCAGGAAGCAACCCGTGCCGTAGGTGTTTTTGGCTTCGCCGGCCTGGAATGCAGCCTGGCCGAACGTAGCCGCCTGCTGGTCGCCGAGGATGCCGGCTACAGGAGTTTCACGGAGCAACTGCGAGGTGTGAACCTGGCCGTAGACCTCGGAGGAGGACTTGATGGTGGGCATCATGGACGCCGGGACACCGAAGATGTCCAGGATCTCCTGATCCCACTGCAGTGTCTCCAGGTCCATGAAAAGGGTGCGCGAGGCGTTGGTGACATCGGTGACGTGTACGCCCCCGTCAACACCGCCGGTCAGGTTCCACAGAACCCAGGCGTCGGTGTTGCCGAACAAGAGATCGCCGGCTTCCGCACGCTCACGGGCTCCTTCGACGTTGTCCAGGATCCACTTGATCTTGGTACCCGAGAAGTAGGTAGCCAGTGGCAGGCCGACTTTCTGTTTGAAGCGCTCGAGCCCTCCGTCTTTGGCGAGTTCATCGACAATCGGCTGGGTGCGGGTGTCCTGCCAGACGATGGCGTTGTAGACGGCCTCGCCGGTGTTCTTGTCCCAGACGACAGCCGTTTCGCGCTGGTTGGTGATGCCGACGGCGGCGATGTCGTGCCGCGTCAGGTTCGCCTTGGAAAGGGCCGAGGCAATGACCTCGCGGGTGTTGTTCCAGATTTCGGCGGGGTTGTGCTCAACCCAGCCCGCCTGCGGGAAGATCTGCTCGTGTTCCATCTGACCCGTGGACACGATGTTGCCCGAGTGGTCGAACACGATGGCGCGGGAGCTGGTGGTGCCCTGATCAATGGCGATGACGTATTGATTCATGGTGACGTCCTTGTCTGAAGTTGTTATCTACTCAGGTGGTTATCTACAGCGTGCGGATTAGCGATGTGTTTCGTGCACGGCTAGCCGGCGAGTGCGGGCATGATGTCCGGGACCCAAATGGCCACCAGGCCTGCGAGGGCACCGCCAACCAGGGGTCCGACGACGGGGATCCAGGAGTAGGCCCAGTCGCTGGAGCCCTTGCCCTTGATGGGGAGGACAGCATGCGCGATACGCGGGCCAAGGTCACGTGCAGGGTTGATGGCGTAGCCCGTGGGGCCACCGAGGGATACACCGATACCGACAACCAGCAACGCAACTGCCAGCGGACCGAGGCCGGAGGGGGTTCCACCGAAGGTCAGGATGACGAACACCAGGACGAACGTGCCGATGATTTCCGTGATGAGGTTCCACGGCGTGGACCGAATGGCCGGGCCTGTGGAGAAAGTACCCAGCTTGTTGGCTGCCAAGGGTTCCTCATCGAAGTGCTGCTTGTAAGCGAGCCAGCAGACAACGGCGCCCAGGAAGGCGCCCAGCAGTTCGCCGCCGAAGTACGTCAGGGTTGAGCCGAAAGTGACTGCAACATCCGGGGCGTATTCTTTGCTCCCCTTGACCAGCAGGCCCAAGGTGACGGCCGGGTTCAGGTGCGCACCGGACTTTGCGGCCACGAAAACGCCCGCGAAGACCGCAATACCCCAGCCCCACGTCACCATCAAGAATCCACCGTTGTTGCCCTTGGTGCCTTTGAGCGCAACGTTTGCCACGACGCCACAACCCAGCAGGGTCAGCATCATGGTTCCGAATACTTCGGAAAGGAAAACAATTCCAAGAGACATCTTTGACTCCTCATTTTTCTGTTGTCAGCCCCCTCGCGGGTGAAGAGGCCGTTTGGGACGGTTCCGTTGTCTCCGGAACCGTCCCGGTGCGGTGGTCCCCCTATCGGGCCCACCTACCCCATTCCGTCCCTGCCGCACGCCGGGACGGTCAAGCTGTTTTCCGCTGCTTGGTGTCAGGCTACGAGACTGTGCACGTCAACCTTGTGGAACCTTTGCAGTACTTCCTGTGCGTGGCGGATTTCCGCTTCGCGGGCAGCGGCGTCCCAACCGAGCGGCTCTGCCAGCGCTGCGGCGATCTCATTGAGCAATTCGCCGGTGACCAGGCCACGGAATGCGAGCGAGGTCCTGCGGATAAGGACATCTACCAGGTGCCCGATCTGCTCGTGCTCAGCCATGAAGGCCAGCTCCCGGACACTCAGTTCGCGGGTGGAACGCAGCGGCGCGTCGTGCCCGGCGTTCAAGTAGTCGATGACCGCGTCGGCGCGTGTTCCGTAGCGCGTCAGCAGGACGGCTACGCGGTCAGCGTCGAGGCCCGGTCCCATGTGCTTCTTGATCCATTCCTGCTCACCCTGCTCAGTGGAGGGGAAGCCGGCGCCACCCCCGATGGCGAGCTTCGCCGTCGAGACTTTGCGGTCCATGCCCAGTTCGCGCAGGACATCATTGGTCATGTGTTCGGCCAAGGCACGGAACGTGGTCCACTTACCGCCCACCAAGCTGAGTACGACGGCGGCCTTGCCGCCCGGCGTCGTGACGGCATCGCTGCCGGTACGGACGCTGCGTTCGATGCGGTAGTCGCGGGAGACGAATCCAGGCTGGGTTTCGTCGTGGCGGGGCAAGGGACGGACCCCGGCGAAGCTGTAGACGATCTGCTCGCGCTCCACCTTGATGGTGGGGAATACGTGGCCCACCAGGTCGAAGAAGTAGTCGATTTCTTCATCCGTGCACACGGCGTCTTCGGACATATCCGCATCAACGTCCGTTGTACCCACCAGCACACGGTCACCCATGGGGTAGATCAGGACGATGCGGCCATCGGTGTGCTCAAAGAAGATCTCCCGGCCGTTACAGGCTGCCAGGAGTTCCGGATGGTCCAGCACGATGTGGGAACCCTTGGTGCCGCCCATGAACTTGCTGACTGCGCCCATGGCTTGGTTGGTGAGGTCCACCCACGCACCCGTGGTGTTGACGATGACGTCGGCTTGGAAATCGAATTCCTTGCCTGTCAGCTCATCGCGGAGCCGGACTCCGTCCGATCCCATGGAGACGAGCGATACGTAGTTGCTGGCGCGGGCGCTGCCTCCCGGAAGTCCTCCCCCACGGCCGGCCTTCTCACCATCCTGCAGGACATCGAGGGTCAAACGCTCCGGGTTATGGACGGAGGCATCGAAGTAGGTTGCCGCGTACTTGATGCCCGAATGGAGCTTGGGAAGCTCCGCCAAGGCCTTGGTCCGGCCACGGAACTGGTGCCGGGGAACGCTTCCACCGTCGCGGGAGAAGAAGTCATACATGCTCAGGCCCACCTTGATGAGGAACGCGCCACGTTCCTTGGGCTTGCCTTGTTTGTGGGTTAGGAATCGCATGGGCGCGGACAGGATGCCGGAGAAGGTGCTAAAGATCGGGATGGTTGTTTGCAGCGGCTTGACGTAGTGCGGTGCAATGCGGAGGAGTCGATTGCGTTCAACGACGGATTCCTGGACGAGGCGGAACTCGCCGTTCTCGAGGTAGCGGATACCGCCGTGGATCATGTGGGACGAGGCGCCGCTGGCTCCCTGGCAGTAGTCACCGCGCTCAACAAGTGCAACGTCCACACCCTGGAGAGCCAGGTCGCGGAACGTTCCGACACCATTGATGCCACCGCCGATGATGAGTACCTTTGCCGTGGGCCGCTCCTGCAGTGCAACGACGGAGTCGCGCTGCTGTGCGTGCTGTGAGGTACCGGAAATCCTGTTGTGTCCCAAAACTGCTCCCTTGGGCTTGGTTCGTGCGCCGCGCCAATCGCTGCTGCACCGTTCACCACTAATCTTGCGAAGGTGGAAAATGGAGTCAAGCTATTTGCACAAACGTGCAGTAAGGAAATGAGATGGCACGATCACGTCACTCGGATGCGCTCCGGGCTGCACAGATGTATTACCTGCAGGACCTGACCATGGATGCGATCGCCCGCGAGTTGCGGACGTCCCGATCCACCGTGTCCCGGCTGCTGTCCTCTGCCCGGGAAACCGGCCTGGTGCAGGTCCAGATTCGCAGCCCATTTGATACCGGTCCCGAGTTGGAGAGCCAGATCCGGAGCCAGTACGGGGTAGATGTCCACGTTGTCCCTGTACTGGACACCCTCAACGAAGCAGAGACCCTGGACCGCGTGGCCATGCAGGCCGCGCGAACCATTGGCCCCCTGGTGGATTCGAATGCCATCATCGGCGTGGCGTGGGGCGCGACGCTCAGCGCGGTCAGCCGTCACCTGACCCGGAAGGTGACCCACGACAGCATCGTGGTACAGCTCAACGGGGCGGGAAACATGCAAACTACCGGTATCACCTACGCCAGCGACATCATGCGGCGCTTCGGCAGTGCCTACGGCGCACGGGTGGAACAGTTCCCCGTTCCTGCCTTTTTTGACCACGCATCCACCAAGACGGCCATGTGGAATGAGCGCAGCGTGCAACGCATCCTGGATTTACAGGCCCGCATGAGCATCGCCATCTTTGGCGTGGGCTCCGTGGATTCGGACTACCCCAGCCACGTGTACGCCGGCGGTTACCTGGATGAACACGATCTCACCGTGCTGGCTGCCGACGATGTGGTGGGCGATGTAGCAACCGTCTTCTTCCGCAGCGATGGATCTTCGGACGGGATCACGCTGAATGAGCGATCCACCGGGCCCAGCCACGAACAACTCCGTCAGGTCAGGCGCCGGATCTGCGTCGTATCAGGTGCTTCAAAGATCAATGGGCTCCAGGGGGCACTGGCCGCCGGCCTGGCAACAGACCTCATTCTGGACGAAGCTTCTGCGCGACGCCTGGTCACTTTCAACGGCCATGCCTGAAGCATTCGTGCAGGGAATGGGTAGAGTCGTTGCTATGAGATCCCCAGCCCGGCTGACATTAAACAACGGCGTACAGATGGAACGCCTGGGATTTGGCCTCTATAAGGTTCCGCCCAAAGACGCAGATGCTCTGGTGGCCACCGCCCTGGGCGAGGGCTACAGGCGTTTCGATACCGCAGCGATGTACGGCAACGAGGTAGGCGTCGGCCGGGGCATAGGCGGCGCCATCGGAGATGCTGCGGCTGCCAACAACGGCACTGGAGGTTCCGGGGAGTCGGTCCACGCCCTTTCACGCGAGGATCTGTTCGTCACCACAAAGGTCTGGAACGACGACCAAGGCTACGACGCCACCCTCCGGGCGTTCGACACCTCCATCTCCAACCTGGGCCTCGATTACGTGGACCTCTACCTCATCCACTGGCCTTGCGCCGGGCGGGGCCTGTTTGCAGAGACCTACAAAGCCATGGAGACCCTGTACAGGGAAGGCAAAGTGCGGGCAATCGGTGTGTCCAATTTCCAGCCGGGACACCTGGAAGAACTCATGCAGAAGGCCGAGGTGGTTCCGGCCGTCAACCAGATCGAACTGCACCCGTGGCTGCAGCAGACCCGGCTCCGGACGTTGCACGAACAACTCGGCATCGCCACTGAGGCCTGGAGTCCCCTTGGCCGCGGACAGGTCCTGGCCGATCCGGCGATCGTGGCCTTGTCGGAGAAGTACAACCGGACCCCGGCGCAGGTTATTCTCCGCTGGCATCTTCAGCTGGGCAATCTGGTCATCCCCAAGGCAAGCTCTGCGGGACGCATCAAGGAAAACTTCGCCATTTTCGACTTCGATCTGGATGGCACCGACATGGATGGCATCGCAACTCTGGAACGCCACCACCGCACCGGCTCGCATCCGGACAACGTGAACTAGGAACACCATATGGATAACGTGGACACCGCGCACTCGCCCCAAGGTGCGCAGGCCCCCAGCGATTTCTTCAGCAGCTCCTTGGCGGGGCGCACACACGCCTCAGACGTGGAGGTAGACGGCAGCGCCGTGGCGTACTGGACATACGAACCGGTCAGTACAACCCCCAAGACCCGTACCATCCTGGTCATCCACGGCTTCCGCGGAGACCACCACGGCCTGCTGCGCGTTGCGGACCAGCTCCCGGAGATGCGCATCATCATGCCTGATCTGCCGGCGTTCGGAAGCTCTGAACCTTTCGTCGACGGCGAGCACAGCGTTGAACGCTACGGCCAGTTCATCAGCGGCTTCATGGCCGCCCTCGGTCTGGGGCCCAAAACTGTGCTGCTTGGCCACTCGTTCGGTTCGATCGTGGCAAGCCATTTTGCGGCCTCGCATCCAGGCGCCGTCTACCCCCTGATCCTGGTTAACCCCATTGCCGCACCGGCACTGGAAGGTCCCAAGGGAATCATGACCAAACTGGCAGTGCTCTACTATCAGGTCTCAGCCAAGCTCCCCAGCCGCCTGGGACTCGCCGTCCTCCGCAATCGGGCGATCGTCCGCGTCATGAGCATCACTATGGCCAAAACCAAGGACAAGAACCTGCGTCGCTTCATCCACGGTCAACACGACGCCTATTTCAGCGCGTTCTCGGACCGGAAAAGCCTGCTGGAATCCTTCAAAGCCTCGGTCTCGGGACATGTGGCCGAGGTTGCCGGTCAATTGACGCTTCCTGTGCTCCTCGTCGCCGGCGAAAAAGATGAGATTGCCACCCTTCCCAACCAGCACAAACTCATGGCGCTCCTTCCCGATGCGGCGCTGGAAGTCATCCCCGGCGTCGGGCACTTAATCCACTATGAGACGCCGGTCCCGGCAGCAGCAGCCATCCGCACTTTCCTGGAGGAACATCCCGCGTGAAAATTGTCATCGATGCCCGCTTTACCAGAACGGACCACCACGATGGCATCAGCCGCTACGGTTCTAGCCTCATAGCCGCGACATCAAAGATCGCCGATGTCACCATGCTGATCAGCGACAAGCGCCAACTCACCCTGCTGCCCGACGTCCCCTACGTAATGGTCAACAGCCCCTTGTCTCCGCTGGAGTTGTTCGTGGCCCGGAAAGTCAACCCGTTGGGTGCCGACGTCGTAGTGTGTCCCATGCAGACCATGGGCACCCTGGGTCGACGTTATGGGCTGGTCCTCACCCTGCACGACCTCATCTACTACGAACACCCAACTCCCCCGGGCTTCCTCCCAGCGCCCGTGCGCTTGTTGTGGCGGCTGTACCACAAGGCCTTCTGGCCGCAGCGGCTCCTGCTGAACCGGGCGGACGTGGTGGCCACCATCAGCCGCACCACTGAGGCTTTGATGGCCAAGTACAAGCTGACCAAGCGGCCGGTGCGGATTGTGGGCAACGCTCCCCAACCCGGCCAGACACCCCGCGACCCCGACGCCGGCGCCGACAAGACCCTGCTCTATATGGGTTCGTTCATGCCGTACAAGAACGTGGAAACCATGATCCGGGGGATGGCCGGCCTGCCGGACTACACTCTTCATCTTCTGAGCCGGATCACGCCCCAGCGCAGGGCAGAACTGCAGGCCATGGTTCCCGAGGGCGCGAAGGTACAGTTCCACAACGGTGTGACCGATGCCCAATACGACCAACTCCTGGTCCGGGCCACCGCCCTCATCAGCCTCTCCCGCGCAGAGGGGTACGGCCTGCCCTTGGTGGAAGCGATGGCCTTGGGGACGCCGGTGATCGCCAGCGACATCCCGATCTTCCGGGAAGTTGGCGGCGACGCCGTCAGTTACGTTGACCCCGAATCGCCCACGGAATTCGCTGATGCTGTGACTGCACTGGGAAGCGACGGTCTCTGGCAGCAGCGCTCACGCAAGTCCGTGGAGCGGGCATCGGAATTCAACTGGGACGCTTCAGCACAGCAACTTCTTGCCGCAGCCAGGGAAGTTGTGGCCCTCCGTCTGCGAAAGGCTTAGCCGCCTGCTAGAGGACGTCAACGCCGTCCAGGCGGAGTTGTACCGGACCGGACGTACGTTTGGCAGCGCTGGCTACCTTGACAGCCCGCAGGGCCCGCGTGGTTTCCGCGGCGTCCGTGTAGGGAATGAAGTAAAGCGTACGCACGTCTGCCTCCGCCTCTCCGGAGCTTCCCGGCCCGGAGTACAACTGCACTGGAGCGGGACCGGCCTTACGAAGTTTGGTGCCGGTTACCGCCCCGGCGCTAGCTTCGAAAGCGTCAGAAAAAAGCCCGACGTCGGCCCTGGAACCGGTGACGGATGCTACCCGGACCGCCGGGGGCAGTTGAAGTTCCTTCCGAAGGGCCAGTTCCCGTGACGCGTACCCCGGAGCGTCCCACCGCAGGAGGGCTCCTGTGGCAGTAGTGTCGTCCGCAGTGATGACCACCAGACCGCCTTGGCTGGCAGGCTTCACCAGGGCTGCAGCGTTGAACCAGCGCCGGACGGTGTCTTCCCCTGCCCGAAGATTTTCCCGCCGAAGCAGTGAATTCCCATCCAGCAGCAATGCAGCCGCATAACCGTGAGGTGCCACGGGCTCTGCCCCCACAGTAGCCACCACCAAAGCAGGACTGTCCGGAACAGTTGCCTTGATGTGCTCTCCGGAGGAAGTCACAACTGATGCGCCCGGGAAAGCCCGCCCCAGTTCCTCTGCGGTCCTCATGACGCCGGCCGCTCCCCTGCGCAACCTGGTCCCGCTGCAGTGCGTGCAGCGCCACTGGGGAGCCGGTGTTGAGCACCAGCGGCATGATGGCACAGCAGAACTGCTGGAGACTGCCAGAGGCCCCTGGCAGGCGTTGCAGCGGGCAAGCTCACGGCATGTCTCGCACACCAAGGATGGTGCATAACCTGCACGTGCAACCTGCACCAGGACGGGTCCACGTTCCAGCCCCTCCTTGGCGGCACGCCAGGCCGCACCTGGCAAACGCGCAATGCGCGCCAAGGGGTCGCGCTCCTGCTCGAAGCTGTCCGCGGTGTTGAGGACCCGGGGAACAGTGGAACGGACAGCTGTGCGTGGTGCATCAAGGGGCACCGCCCACTGCATTTCCACCAGGCGTTGAAGTTCGGTACTCCGGCTATGGGCAGCCATCAAGCAGGCTGACCCCTCCTGCTCGGCGCGTAGCAACAGGACTTCACGCGTATGCGCGTAGGGGGCCCGCTGCTCGATGTGGAGGTCATCACCGTCATCCCAGCACACCACCAGGCCGAGATCCCGCACTGGCGCATAGGCCGCTGAACGGGTGCCGATGGCCACCCCGGCACTTCCGCTCAGTAGTCGCAGGAAATTCCTGTAGCGAGGCGTTTGACCGTCATCCGCGGTGAGCCGGGCAACATCGGATGCCGGCAGTACCTGGGTGAGGGCAGCCTCCAATTGTTCAAGGTCCCGATAGTCCGGCACAACCACCACCGCTCCACGGCCGGAGGACCGGACCGTGGCAACGGCCGACGCGATGAGGGCCGGCCATCCTTCAGGACCGAATCCCTGGAGGGCCGTGAGCACAGCCTTGGGAGAACCGCCACTGGCAAGGTGCTGCAGAAAAGATGCGCCGTTGGAGTAGGCGGCCCAGGCATGGGCGTCCGTGAACGGCTTAAGGTCCACTGCGTCGGCGTCGAAATCCCCTGCCAACAGTTCCTTCTCCACTTTGGCAACCCGGGGCGGAACAGCCGTCCGGAGAACATCGCTGAGCGTCCCGGCGTACCGGGCAGCCACCGTTCCGGCCAACCTGGAGACAGCAGGGACCAGGACAGCCACCGGGGAGACGACCTTATGCAAGGGCGTCAGCGGGTGGGCTGCATCCGAGTCATCACGCCGCTCGACAATAAAGCCGTTCAGTTCCTGACCGTTGAATTTAACCTTCACGCGGACACCGGGAGCAGCCGCCTCCGCGAGCTCTGCGGGAACGCTGTAGTCAAAGGGCCTGTCCAGATGCGGCAGGGATGACTCCAAGATGACGCGGGCAACAGGGTTAACCGCGGCCAGCGGAGGACCGCTGACCTGTGCCCGCGCCGGAAAACCTTGCAGCAATGATGGTTGGAGCAGCGACGGCTGGGCCTCGTGTCCTGCCATGCTCTTCACCTCCAATTCATCGCGCGGCCACTACCGCGCACCATCAACGCAGAAAGCCCGCAGCGGGATCGACCCGCTGCGGGCATCTCTCTGGCTCCAGCCAACCACGAACCACCGACAAAACAACATCGGCCGTGCGGACCCGGCGGGAGGGAAGGAATCAGGCGTTGAAGTATTCCTTCAGGTCATCAACCCGGTCCAGGCGCTCCCACGTGAAGTCAGGTTCGTCGCGGCCAAAGTGACCGTGGGCCGCCGTCTTGGCGTAGATGGGCCTCTTGAGGTCCAAGGCGTCGATGATGGCGCGGGGACGGAGGTCGAAGAGTTCGTCGATCGCCTCGCTGATGCGGGCGGGGTCAACCGTTTCTGTGCCGAAGGTCTCAACGTAGGTTCCAACAGGACGTGCCTGACCAATGGCATACGCGATCTGGATCTCGGCGCGCTTGGCCAATCCAGCGGCCACCACATTCTTGGCAACCCAGCGCATGGCGTAAGCAGCCGAGCGGTCCACCTTGGACGGATCCTTGCCGGAAAACGCGCCGCCGCCGTGACGGGAGAACCCGCCATAGGTGTCGACGATGATCTTGCGTCCGGTGAGGCCGGCGTCGCCTACCGGGCCGCCGATGACGAAGGCACCGGCGGGGTTGAGGATGTTGGCCGTCCGCGAGAGGTCGAGGCTTGACGCCGCCAGAACGGGATCAATGACGTAACTGGCGAGGTCGGCCCGAAGCTGCTCCAGGCTTGCTTCCTCGGCGTGCTGGCTGGAAATGACCACCGTTTCCACCGAAACCGGCCGGTCGCCGTCGTACCCTACCGTAACCTGGGTCTTGCCGTCCGGGCGGAGGTATGCCAACTCGCCGTTCTTGCGGACCTCTGTGAGGCGTTCAGACAGGCGGTGGGCCAGCCAGATGGGAGTGGGCATGTATGACGCCGTCTCATCGCTGGCGTAGCCGAACATGATCCCTTGGTCACCTGCGCCCTGGAGGTCGTAGTCATCTTCCTGACGTCCCTCACGGGCCTCTAAGGAATTGAACACTCCCCCGGCAATGTCATTGGACTGCTGCCCGATGGAAACGGAAACCCCACATCGGGCGCCGTCGAAGCCATTGGCGGACGAGTCATAGCCGATGCCGAGGATGGTCTCGCGAACAATCTGCGGAATCTCTACATAGGCGTCGGTGGTGACCTCACCAGCCACGTGCACCAGCCCCGTGGTGGCCATGGTCTCAACGGCCACGCGGGATTCAGGGTCCGCGGCCAGCAGCGCATCAAGGATGGCGTCGCTGATTTGGTCACAGATCTTGTCCGGGTGCCCTTCGGTGACCGACTCGGAGGTGAAGAGCCGGAGCTTGGACGGGGTGCCATGGGGTTCATGGTGCAGCGGTAAAGTCACTCGACCACCTTACTGGGTTGCGGGACGGCGGCATCTGCCGTGTGTCCCTATGCTAAGAATTCGGGTGTGGGATCGGTTACAAGGCCGGGAAGACCCGTGCGAGCTCGGCGCCCACCCGGTCCACCACGGCAGCAGCAACGTCAGCCTTTGAGCCAGCGGCCGACTGCGGCTCGGCACCGTGGCCGGACAGAATGACCACAGAGTTCTCATCCTGGCCGAAGACGCGGCCAACGCCCACCTGGTTAACCACCAGCAGATCGCAGCCCTTGCGTTTGAGCTTGGCCGTGGCGTGCTCAAGGACATCGCCCTGCGCGTCGCCCGTTTCGGCGGCGAATCCAACAATCAGCTGCTGACCGCCTTCGGCGTTCCGTCGCTCAACCAACTCGTGAAGGATGTCCGGGTTCCGGACCAGCCGCACCACCGGCGCATCCTCGCCGTCCACCTTTTTGATCTTCGTGTCCGAAATCTCTGCCGGGCGGAAGTCCGCCACAGCAGCGGCCATGATGACGACGTCGGAATCCACCGCAGCTTTCAGCGCCGCTTCCCGCAGTTCCAAAGCTGATTCAACGCGGATGAGCTCGACGCCGGCAGGCGGCTCGACGTCCATATGCGCGGCCAGGAACCGGACCGTTGCTCCGGCGGCCAGTGCAGCCGCGGCCAGTGCTGTACCTTGCTTGCCCGAAGAACGGTTACCGAGGAAGCGCACAGGGTCCAGGGCTTCCCGGGTCCCACCGGCGGAAATCGTGACCTTCCGACCAGCCAAGGGGGTGTAGGCGGCGGGCGACGCCTTCGGCTCGCCGTCCACGGCAACCTCTGCCAGCGCCATGGCGGCGGCATAGATTGCTTCCGGCTCGGGCAGCCGGCCCGGACCGGAGTCAGAACCGGTGAGGCGACCGGACGCTGGTTCAAGCACAGTCACGCCTCGGCTGCGCAGCGTCTCCACGTTGGCCTGGGTGGCGGCGTGCTGCCACATTTCAGTGTGCATCGCCGGAGCGAAGAGCACCGGCCCGTGGGCCATCAGGAGTGTGTTGGTGAGGAGGTCGCCCGCTTGCCCGGTTGCTGCTTTGGCCAGGAGATCGGCAGTGGCCGGGGCAACCACGATCAGGTCAGCCTCATGCCCCAAGCGGACATGATTGACCTTCTCCACGTCGTCAAAGACGCTGTTGCTCACCGGATTCCCCGAGAGTGCTTCCCAGGTGGCCACCCCAACGAAGCGGGTTGCCGCTTCTGTGGGGATGACCGTCACCTTGTGACCGGCTTCAGTAAAAAGCCGGAGGAGCGATGCAACCTTATAGGCTGCGATCCCTCCCCCGACTCCGAGGACTATGCGCACGTGACCTCCGTCAACAGGCAGTCTGCTTATTCTGCGGGCTCGATCGGCGTGGAGACCAGGAGGCCTTCGTTGATCTCGCGGAGGGCGATCGAGAGCGACTTCTCGTTCAGCTTGGTGTCGACCAACGGACCGACGTACTCAAACAGGCCCTCGTGCAGCTGTGCGTAGTAGGCGTTGATCTGACGGGCACGCTTGGCACCGAAGATGACCAGGCCGTACTTGGAATCGGCAGCCTCAAGCAGCGAATCGATCGGCGGGTTGATGATGCCTTCAAGGTTCGTGGACACGAATTCTCCAAATTCTAGCGGGCCAACAATTGCAAGCGCTTTAGCGCTCGTGCGGGGTAAGCCCCATGAGTGAAACAAGCTCGTCCGCTGCCCGGCGAACGTCGTCATTGATGACGGTGTGGTCAAACTCCGGTTCAGCAGCAAGTTCCAGTTTAGCGGTTTCCAGCCTGCGCTGCTGTTCCTCCGGCGTTTCGGTGCCACGCCCCACCAGGCGGCGGACCATTTCATCCCAGCTGGGCGGGGCAAGGAACACAAAGTTTGCGTCAGGGACAGCAGCCTTGACCTGGCGCGCGCCCTGGAGGTCGATCTCCAGAAGAACGGACTTGCCCTCGGCGATGGCGGCATTGACCGTACTGCGGAGCGTGCCGTAGCGGTTGTGGCCGTGCACCACCGCCCACTCCAGGAGCTCGCCCTGGGCGATCAGCGAGTCAAACTCCTCCGCAGATTTGAAGAAGTAGTGGACGCCATCCTCTTCACCAGGACGGGCCGCCCGGGTGGTGGCGGAGACTGAGAGCCAAACCTCTGGATAGTTGTCCCTGATGTACGTTGATACGGTTCCCTTGCCAACGGCAGTGGGGCCTGCAAGGACAGTCAGTCCAGGATTCTTGCTCACGGATTCCTTCGGGGAGATGCGTCAAATGCTTTGCTGGGTATCCATAAAATCTACCAGCGCCCGGGCCTGGTGAATTCCCAGCCCCCGGATCCGCCGGGATCCGGCAATGCCAATCTCTGCCATGATCCCGGCCGCCCTGACGGGTCCAATGCCCGGCAGGGCCTCCAACAGTTCCACCACCCGCATGCGCGCGATCGCCTCGTCAGTGGTGCCCGAGGAGATCAACTCCGCAATGCTCACCTCACCGCGCTTGAGCCTTTCCTTGGCTGCGGCACGCACGGCCCGTGCCTTGGCAGCCTTTTCGAGGGCATCGGAACGTTCCTGCGGTGTCAGCTCTTTAAGGCCCACTGCCAAACCCCTGTCAGATCGAGATTGTGATCCAGATCACGCGGACTGATCCTGAACCTACCGGCAGGAGTCCGCTTGCGCAATGCGGGTTGGCAACTTACTCCCCGCGAAGCCCGTCCAGTGTCTCCTCGGTTGCGGCGCGCAGCGCGGAAACGTCAGGTCCGGCCACCAAAATCCCGCGGCTGGACGTGGCCAGCACGCTGGAGTACGCGTCTCCAAAGGTCGCGCGGAGATCAGCCGGCGTAGCACCCTGGGCGCCAAGGCCCGGAGCCAGGATGGCCCCGCGGACAGGCCCAAGATCAATCGCCAGCTCCTCAAGCGCAGAACCGATGGTTGCGCCCACTACCAGCCCAACCGAACCAAGGACGCCGTCGTAGCGCTGGTTCTCCGCGGCGGCTGCTGCGACAATCCGGCGGGCAACCGAATCGCTTCCGCCAACATGCTGGACTGACTTTCCTTCCGGATTGGACGTCAGTGCAAGGACGAAAACTCCCCTGCCGTACTGGGCCGCGAGGTCCAGCGCAGGACGCAGCGACTCAAAGCCAAGGTATGGGCTCAACGTCACAGAGTCTGCGGCCAAGGAGGAACCATCACGCATCCAGGCGTCGGCGTAGGCAGCCATCGTGGAGCCAATGTCCCCACGCTTGGCATCGGCGATGCTGAGTACACCGGCATCCGTGGACGCAGCCAACGTTCGCTCCAGGACAGCCATTCCTGCTGATCCGTGTCGCTCGTACAGTGCCACCTGCGGCTTCACCGCTGCAGCCAGGGAAGCCACAGCCTCCACGACGGTCAACGAGAAGCGCTCCAGCCCGGCGGCGTCGTCGTTCAATCCCCACTGCGCCAACAACTGCGGGTGCGGGTCGATGCCGACGCACAGCGGGCCGCGGGTGGCCATGGCCGCAGCCAGCCGGGAGCCGAAAGACTCCCGGACCGGCTGCTGCCCTTGTTGCGTTGCGGCGGACTCAGGCATGCGCAGCTTCCACAGCGGCAGCCAGGTTGGCTGCGTGCTCCTGCAGGCTTGTCACCGACCATTCGTAGGTGCGAAGCGCCTCAATGGCCTGAACGGCGGCGTTGAACTCGGCAACCGTGGTGATGCAGGGAATACCGATGGACGTTGCTGCAGCGCGGAGCTCGTACCCGTCGCTGCGGGCTTCACCACCGGAAGGGGTGTTGAAGACCATGTCGATCTCGCCCGCAATGACGAGGTCCGCAATGGTGCCCTCACCTTCGGCGCTGCTGCCCTCAGCCACCTTGCGCACCGGAGTCGCCTGGATGCCGTTGCGGCGCAGAACGTCTGCAGTACCGCCGGTGGAGACGATTTCGAATCCGAGGTCAGAGAGCCGCTTGACGCCCATGATCACGGAGCGCTTGTCGCGGTTCGCCACGGAGACGAAGATCTTGCCTTCGGTGGGCAGCGCATTGTTGGCAGCTGCCTGGCTTTTCGCGAAAGCGGTATCGAAGTGCTTGTCGATACCCATGACCTCACCGGTGGAACGCATTTCCGGACCGAGCAGGGAGTCTACGACCTTGCCCTCCGGTGTGCGGAACCGGCTGAACGGCAGGACGGCTTCCTTTACGGCAACCGGTGCATCCAAAGGCAGCGTGGAACCGTCACCGGTCTCCGGCAACATCTTGTAGGCGCTGCGGAGCTGGTTGATGGTGACACCGGTACCGATCAGCGCGGCAGCCTTCGCCATCTGCACGCCCGTTGCCTTGGAAACGAACGGAACAGTGCGGGATGCCCGCGGGTTGGCTTCCAGGACGTACAGGACGTCGGAAGCCAAGGCGAACTGGATGTTGATGAGACCGCGGACGCCCACACCTTCGGCGATGGCACGGGTTGCGGTGCGCACGCGCTCGATCACGTTGTTGCCGAGGGTGATGGGGGGAAGGACACACGCGGAGTCACCGGAGTGGATACCGGCCTCCTCAATGTGCTCCATGATGCCGCCAAGGTACATGTCGGTGCCGTCGAAGAGCGCGTCGACGTCGATTTCGACGGCGTCTTCAAGGAAACGGTCGATCAGCACCGGGTGGTCCGGGGTGATTTCCGTGGCGTTGGCAATGTAGCGGGACAGGTTGGCTTCGTCGTAGACGATCTCCATGCCACGGCCGCCCAGGACGTAGGACGGACGCACCAGAACCGGGTAGCCGATCTCGTCAGCGATCTTCTTGGCGTCCTCGAAGGATACGGCGGTGCCGTTCTTCGGGGAGGTCAGGCCGGCTTCATCCAGCACGCGGGCAAACGCGCCACGGTGCTCAGCGAGGTCGATCGCTTCGGGGGACGTGCCCAGGATGGGAACGCCGGCGTCGGCGAGCTGCTGGGCCAACTTCAGCGGAGTCTGGCCTCCCAGCTGCACGAACACGCCCATGACGCCGCCAGTACGCTCTTCAGCGGCGATGACTTCGAGGACATCCTCAAGAGTCAGCGGCTCGAAGTACAGGCGCGTGGAAACGTCGTAGTCCGTGGAGACGGTTTCAGGGTTGCAGTTGACCATGACGGTCTCATAGCCGGCTTTGCGCAGTGCCATGGAGGCGTGCACGCAGGAGTAGTCGAACTCAATGCCCTGGCCAATGCGGTTGGGGCCCGAGCCGAGGATGATGACGGAGGGCTTGGAGTGCAGGCCTACCTCGTCTTCCTCGTCATAGGAGGAGTAGTGGTACGGCGTGTAGGCGGCGAACTCTGCGGCACAGGTGTCCACCGTCTTGTAGACCGGGCGAATACCCAGGGCCTGGCGGACGCCACGAACCACAGCCTCGTTGTTGTGCGTCAAGGCACCGATCTGCTCGTCGGAGAAGCCGTGGCGCTTGGCGTTGCGCAGCATTTCCTCAGTGAGTACGCCCGCCTTGCGGATCTCCTGCGCGGTTTCGTTGAGCAGCTGCAGCTGGTCCAGGAACCAGGGATCGATCTTGGTGGCTTCGAAGAGGTCCTCGACGCTGGCGCCACCCAGCATTGCACGCTGCACCTGGTGCAGGCGGTCCGTGGTGGGACGCTTGGCCTTCTCGATGAGCTCAGCAACCTCGTATTCGGGCACGGAGCTGAAGTCCAGCTGGGACCCCTTCTGCTCCAGGGAGCGCAGGGCCTTTTGCAGGGCTTCGGTGAAGTTGCGGCCCATGGCCATGGCCTCGCCCACCGATTTCATGGTGGTGGTCAGCGTGTTGTCTGCTGCCGGGAACTTCTCGAAGGCGAAGCGGGGAACCTTGACCACAACGTAGTCGAGTGTCGGCTCGAACGAGGCCGGCGTCTTCAGCGTGATGTCGTTGGGGATCTCGTCCAGCGTGTAGCCAAGTGAGAGCTTGGTGGCGATCTTGGCGATGGCGAAGCCGGTGGCCTTGGATGCCAGGGCGGAGGAACGGGAGACTCGCGGGTTCATTTCGATGACCACCACCCGACCAGTGGCGGGGTCGATGGCGAACTGGATGTTGCAACCACCGGTGTCCACGCCAACTTCACGGATCACGGCAATGGAGACGTCGCGCAATTTCTGGTACTCACGGTCGGTCAGAGTCAGGGCAGGAGCAACCGTGATGGAGTCGCCGGTGTGGACACCCACGGGATCGAAGTTCTCGATGGAACACACAACAACGACGTTGTCGTTCTTGTCGCGCATCATCTCGAGCTCGTATTCCTTCCAGCCGAGGATGCTCTCTTCGAGCAGGACCTCGGTGGTGGGGCTGTACTGGAGGCCTTGGCCGACGATGCGGCGAAGGTCGTCCTCGTTGTAGGCCAAGCCGGAGCCCAGTCCACCCATGGTGAAGGACGGTCGGACGACCATCGGGTAGCCGAGGTCTTCCGCAGCAGCAAAGGCCTCGTCCATGGTGTGGATGATGTGGCTGCGGGCAGATTCAGCACCGCAACGCTCAACGACGCCCTTGAACTTTTCGCGGTCCTCGCCAAGCTCAATGGCAGCGATGTTCGCACCAATGAGTTCCACGTTGTACTTCTCCAGCACGCCGTTCTTGTCCAGCGCGATGGCCGTGTTCAGCGCCGTCTGGCCTCCCAGGGTGGGCAGGATGGCGTCCGGACGCTCCTTGGCGATGATCTTTTCCACCACCTCGGGAGTGATGGGCTCAACGTAGGTGGCATCGGCGAACTCAGGGTCCGTCATGATGGTAGCCGGGTTGGAGTTTACGAGGATGACCCGCAGGCCTTCCTCCTTGAGGACACGCAGCGCCTGGGTACCGGAGTAGTCGAACTCGGCAGCCTGGCCGATGACGATGGGGCCGGAACCGATGACAAGGACGCTCTTGAGATCTGTACGCTTGGGCATTACTTCTTGTCCTCAGTCTTGGAGTCGGTGGTGGTGGCAGCGCCGGACTTCGTCTCAGCCATGAGATCGATGAAGCGGTCGAAGAGGTAGGCGGCATCGTGTGGACCTGCCGCGGCCTCAGGGTGGTACTGGACCGAGAACGCCGGGATGTCGAGGCACGCTAGCCCCTCAACGACGTCGTCATTCAACGAAACGTGGCTGACTTCCACGCGACCGTAACGCTCCTCCGGTGCCACGGTGGCACCGTTCATCGGAGCATCAACGGCGAAGCCGTGGTTCTGTGACGTGATTTCAACCTTGCCGGTGCGGCGGTCCATCACCGGCTGGTTGATGCCACGGTGGCCGTAACGGAGCTTGTACGTGCCGAAGCCAAGGGCGCGGCCCAGGATCTGGTTGCCGAAGCAGATGCCGAAGTAGGGCAGCTTCTCGTCCAGAACTGAACGCAACAACGACACTTGGTGGTCCGCCGTGGCGGGGTCGCCAGGTCCGTTGGACATGAAGAAGCCATCCGGGTTGACGGCGTTGACGTCCTCCAGCGTGGACGTGGCCGGCAGGACATGAACCCGGACGCCGCGCTCTGCAAAGCGCACCGGTGTCATGGCCTTGATGCCCAGGTCAACAGCTGCGATGGAGAAGCGCGGTTCGCCCTCCCAGCCGTGGTCCTTGGGTTCCACGACGTAGGCCTCATCGATGGAGACTTCCTCGGCGAGGGCTGCACCTTCCATGGGGGCACTGGCCAGGACGGTGTCCAGCAGTTCCTTGTCGGTAGCCTGCGCGGCGTCACCCGAGAAGATGCCTGCACGCATGGTTTTGTGCTCGCGCAGGTGGCGGGTGATGGCGCGGGTGTCTACGCCCTGGATACCGACGATTCCCTGCTCCACCAGTTCGTCATCGAGGCTGCGTTCGGAGCGCCAGTTGGAGGGGCGTCGGGCAGCGTCGCGCACGATGTACCCGGCCACCCAGATGCGGCGGGATTCAGCGTCCTCGCTGTTGACGCCTGTGTTGCCGATGTGCGGAGCCGTCTGGACTACCAGTTGCCGGGCGTAGGAGGGGTCCGTGATGGTCTCCTGGTAGCCGGTCATGCCGGTGGCGAAGACGGCCTCACCCAGGGCGGTTCCCTGGGCTCCGTAGCTGCGGCCGCGGAACATGCGGCCGTCTTCGAGCACCAGCACTGCTGCTGAGGGGGTGGGTGTGGTGGCTGCTGTACTATCCGTCACTTTATTACTTTCCACTATCGGCATCTGCCTGAGGGGCTGCGGAGATCAATTCCTGGAGGGCTTCGAGGAGGAGGTGCTTGTCGGCTGCGTGCCTGGACCTGAATCCAGTGTCGAGCTCCCTGGCGCCAAGCTTCCAACTGATGACCAGGAGACCGTCTTTCTCGACGAACTTCCCAGCCATCCCGTTTGACTCACGGCTGTCGGCCAGGGCTGCGCTGGGGATGAACACCGGGGCGGCACCGGACCGGTCGAACAGCACGCCTTCAGCGTGGATGCTCAGTTCCGCATTTGTCCGGATGCCAAGGCCCTGGACCGCGATCCGGTCCAGCCAGTCGCCGGCCGTGGTGGTGGCCACATACTGGCCATCTGCCACCACGGTGGCCGGGGTCAGCTGCTCCGGAACCGCGGGGAGGCGTCCGAGGTCGGCTTGTCGCCTCAGCCGGTTCCGCCATCCCAACCAGATCATCGCCAGGACGACGACGATCAACGGCACCGTGATGAGCACGGTCAGTGTTTGGTTGTCCATTAGTTGCTGCTGACTGCCGGGTACCTGTAAGGCGTGTTGAGCTGACCATTGAGGACCGTGGGGTGGCCCTTGAAGAAGGTCGCCACCACGGATCCGGGCAGCTCCTTGCCCTTGAACGGTGAATTGCGGCCCATGGTTGCCATTTTATGCGGGTCAACGGTCCAACGCGCAGCCGGGTCCACCAGGATGACGTTCGCAGGTTCGCCAACCTCCAACGGGCGGCCCTGGTCAGCAACGCGGCCGATGACAGCTGGCGTGAAGGATGTAACCCTCGCGAAGTCGGCCCACGTCATGAGGCCGGTCTCGATCATGGTCTCCTGGACCACGGAGAGGGCGGTTTCGAGTCCCGTCATACCCATGGCTGCCTGCGCCCATTCGCATTCCTTGTGCTCGCTGGGATGCGGGGCGTGGTCCGTGCCAACAACATCGATGGTGCCATCCGCAAGGCCCGCGCGCAGTGCTTGCACGTCGGCGTCCGTGCGCAGCGGCGGATTGACCTTGTACACGGGGTCGTAGCTGCGGACCAGTTCGTCGGTCAAGAGCAGGTGGTGTGGGGTTACCTCGGCAGTGACGTTGATACCTCGAGCCTTGGCCCAGCGCACAATCTCCACGGATCCGGCCGTGGACACATGGCAGACGTGCAGGCGGGAACCAACATGCTGTGCCAGCAGGACGTCGCGGGCAATGATGCTTTCCTCAGCAACAGCCGGCCATCCTGTCAGCCCGAGCACTGCAGAGACAGCGCCTTCGTTCATCTGTGCCCCGGCCGTCAGGCGGGGTTCCTGCGCGTGCTGGGCCACCACGCCGTCGAACGCTTTCACGTATTCCAGGGCGCGGCGCATGATGACGGGATCGTGAACGCAGATGCCGTCATCGGAGAACATCCGGACCTGGGCGCGGGAATCCGCCATGGCGCCCAGCTCTGCCAGTTGTTCCCCGGCCAAACCTACGGTGACTGCACCAACAGGGCGTACATCCACCCAGCCGGATGCGCGGCCCAGGCTGTGGACCTGCTCAACGACGCCTGCGGTGTCTGCCACCGGGTTGCTGTTGGCCATCGCGTGGACAGCGGTGAAGCCGCCCAACGCTGCAGCGCGGGTACCGGTCTCCACGGTCTCTGCGTCTTCGCGGCCGGGTTCGCGCAGGTGTGTGTGGACGTCAACCATTCCGGGAAGGGCAACCAGGCCCTGGGCGTCAATGACGGTGGCGCCCTCGCCGGAGAGGTCCTTACCACGTGCTTCGATGATTCCGTCGCGGATCAACAGGTCTTCAGCGTCGCCGCCGAGGATGGCTGCCCCACGAATCAGGTAGGTGTTCTCTGCCATCAGTTGGTCTCCTTGCTGGACTGGATTGCATTCGGGGCGGCTTCGCGGGAGTCCCCGGAGAGCAGCAGATAGAGGGCGGCCATGCGGACCGAAACGCCGTTTCGCACTTGGGCAAGCACAGTGGAACGCGGCGAATCTGCGGCGGCCGACGAAATTTCCAGGCCCCTGTTCATGGGACCCGGGTGCATGATGATGGTGTCCTTCATGCCGAGCTCGTCCAACGCACGGAGCCGGGCGTCGTCGAATCCCCAGCGTCGCGAATACTCGCGGGTTGAGGGGAAGAATGAAGCGTTCATGCGCTCACCCTGGACACGCAGCATCATCATGGCATCGATGCCGGCCTCAAGAGTCTGGTCCAGGTTGTAGCTGACCTTGCAGGGCCAGTGCTCGACGCCGATAGGCAGCAATGTGGGTGGCGCCACCAAGGTGACCTCTGCCCCGAGGGTCTTCAGCAACCAGACGTTCGAGCGGGCAACGCGTGAGTGCAGGACGTCGCCCGCGATCGCTACCCGCATGCCCTTGAGGTCCGCCCCCGTGGAAGCAGTTCCCCTGAGCTGCGCCCAATGCCGGCGCATGGTGAAAGCGTCCAGAAGTGCCTGCGTGGGATGTTCGTGGGTACCGTCGCCGGCGTTGATGACTGCCGCATCGATCCAGTCCGTGGCGGCCAGGCGGTGCGGAGCACCCGAGGCCCAGTGGCGGATGACCACTGCATCCGCCCCCATGGCGGCCAGTGTTTGCGCCGTATCCTTGAGCGACTCACCCTTGGAAACCGAGGAGCCCTTGGCTGCGAAGTTAATCACGTCGGCTGAGAGGCGCTTGGCTGCGGCTTCGAAGGAGATCCGGGTGCGGGTGGAATCCTCAAAGAAGAGGTTCACCACGGTCCGACCCCGTAGTGCGGGCAGCTTCTTCACTTCACGCTCGCCTACCGCGGACATCTCTTCAGCGGTGTCCAGAACCCGAATGGCGTCAAAGGCGCTGAGGTTTTCTGTAGAAAGGAGGTGCTTCACTTGCCGGCCTCGATAACTACCTCGTTGACGGGCACACCATCCATGGCGTCGATTTCCTCGAGGTGGACACGGACCTTCTCAGAGGACGAGGTGGGCAGGTTCTTGCCCACATGGTCAGCACGGATCGGAAGCTCGCGGTGGCCCCTGTCCACCAGGACGGCCAAACGGACAATCCTGGGGCGGCCGAGGTCCACCAGCGCGTCCAAAGCGGCGCGGATAGTGCGCCCCGAGTAGAGGACGTCGTCGATCAGGACAACAACTTTATTGTCGATGCCTGACAACGGAAGCCGGGTGTGACGCGGCGGCCGGGTGGGCTGGTGGGAAAGATCGTCACGGAACATCGTGACATCCAGTTGGCCAACGATCGCCTGGGCGTTGACCGTGGGATCAGCTGCTGCGATTTTGTTGGCAAGCCGCACGGCCAAGGGATAGCCACGGCTGGGAATGCCCAGAAGAACCAGGTCCTGGGAGCCTTTGTTGGCTTCGAGGATCTCGTGGGCGATACGAGTGAGCGCACGATCAATGTCTGCCTGGTTGAGGACAACCCGCGACGGCATGTGCGCTGAAGTGACTTCAGTCATCGCTCGTCTCCCCTTTCCCCGCCTCACGGGACGGAATTAAAAAAGGAATATTTGCTTTTCAAAGCTACCACAGCAGCACTTTCCCGCCTCACGCCCGGCGGCAACCTTGGCGTGAGTTTAAGCTCACATTCCCACGGGTGGAATAGGCTCTTGCCCATGACCTCGAACCCTCATGGGCAGCCCGGCGGACAACCCTATCCGCGGCCCTATCTGGAACCCTCAGCCAATCCCACATGGATTGGCCGCGTCCTGCCCGGCAACTACCAGCCCGCTCCGGGGAATCCGACGTCGCTCCCCCAGCAAAGCTGGGCCATCCCTCCGGTCCCGGTACGCCGGTCAATGGGGACACTCCCTTTGGTCATCACAGGCGCGGTGTTGGCCATTGCCAGCCTCCTTCTGGTGGTCCCGTTCCTGCTGGGCAACACTGGAATTACAGGCTTCGTGATCGGCTTCATCGCCTCCCTCATCCCCCTGTCCGTGGTGCTGCTGACGGTACGCCTCATTGATCGCTGGGAACCCGAGCCCAAACGGCTCCTCTGGTTCGCTTTCACCTGGGGTGCTGCTGTGTCCATTGCCGGGACACTCCTGATCCAGCCACTCTTCGCACTCGCTGCGCCTACAAGCAGCGAAGAAGCATTTACCTACTTCATGGCAACGGTCCAGGCCCCCATCGTGGAGGAATTCACCAAGTCACTGGGGTTGCTGGTGCTGGTCCTGGCAGCCCGGAAATATTTTGACGGTCCTGTGGATGGGGTCGTGTTCGCGTTCACCATTGCCGCCGGATTCGCGTTCACGGAAAACATCCTCTACTTCGGACGCGAAATCGCATCGTCCACGGATCCCGGCACGGACCTGGTACGCATTTTCATCCTCCGCGGCGTCATGTCGCCTTTCGCGCATGCCATCTTCACGGGGACGACCGGCCTGGTCATGGGTTTCGCAGCCAGGAAGTGGCACCCGGGATATGCGGTGCTGGCATTCTTCATTGGTTTGCTGCCCGCCATGTTCCTGCACAATCGCTGGAACAGCATGGGCCAGGATTTCCTGGCGGCGTACTTTGTGGTCCAGGTGCCGATTTTCCTGGTAGCGGCCGTGGGCATCATCTTGCTGCGGGTCGCTGAAGGCAAGCTCACGCGCCAGCGGCTCATGGAGTACGCCCGGGCGGGTTGGTTCACGCCTGCCGAAGTGGAAATGCTGGCCACATCCAGGGGCCGGCGGCAGGCTCTTCGCTGGGCTTCATCCCGGGCGCGCGGGCAGCAGATGAAGGCCTTCATCAGAGGGGCCACAACATTGGCATTCACGCGTCAGCGAATTCTCAGTGGCCGGGATGTCCAGGTTCATCAGCACGATGAACTGGAAGCCCTCCGCGCCATTCCAGGACTACGGGCAGCTGTGCTGCACTAACGCAAAGGACCCGCCTTGAACACAAAAGGACCCGCGGTGACAGTTTCCTGTCAGCGGGTCCTTTGATGTCATGCCGGGCGGAGGCAGTTGCCTAGGCCAGCAAAGACGGCTTGAGCTTCTGAAGCCGGCCAAGCAGTCCGTTGATGAAGGCCGGCGACTCGTCCGTGGACATGGTCTTGGCGAGGGCCACAGCTTCGCTCACTGCCACGCCGTCCGGAACTTCATCATTGTAAAGAAGCTCCCAAGCACCAATCCGAAGGATGATGCGGTCTACCGACGGCATCCGCTCCAACGTCCAGCCCTGGGCGTACGTCTGCAGGAACTCATCAATGGTTGCCTGCATGGAAACAACGCCTTCCACGATTTCCACCGTGTAGGGGTTGATGACCAGGTCGGTCTTCTCCCGGCGCGCTGTCATCGCGTCAAAAGCCGAAACGGAGCGTTGCTCTGCCTCGAAAAGTACTTCCAGTGCCCTGCTACGGGCTTTACCGCGGGCGCTCACTAGTCGTTGACCCGGCCCAGGTAGCTGCCATCACGGGTGTCGACCTTGACCTTGGTGCCCTGCTCAACGAACAGCGGAACCTGGATCTCGTAACCGGTTTCAACGGTGGCCGGCTTGGTTCCTGCCGAGGAGCGGTCACCCTGGAGGCCCGGCTCGGTGTAGGTGATTTCGAGCACGACGCTCGGCGGCAACTCGATGTACAGCGGGGTGCCCTCGTGGATGGCGATGTTGACCATCTGGTTCTCAAGCATGAAGTTGGTGGCATCGCCAACAGTGGCGCCGGAGACGGTGATTTGGTCGTAGTCCTGGGTGTCCATGAAGACAAAGTCTTCACCGTCCTGGTACAGGTACTGGTAATCACGGCGGTCAACCGTGGCGGTCTCGATCTTGAGGCCGGCGTTGAATGTCTTATCGACTACCTTGCCGGACATAACATTGCGCATCTTGGTGCGGACGAACGCGCCGCCCTTGCCCGGCTTGACGTGCTGGAACTCGATGATGTTCCAGAGCTGGCCCTCGAGCTTCAGTACGGTCCCGTTCTTGATGTCGTTTGTGGTTGCCACTCGTATCCTCAGGTTTCTCTCACTGGTTCAAGCTGCCAGTTCGTCTATGCCAAGCAGGCATGCCAAACGGCCCGCCAGCTCGTATTTATCAAAAATCCAAGAACCATTCTACCGGTAAATAGCCCGGAGCCTTGCGAACGGTGATTTCAGCGGCGTTCAGGAAGCCATTTCAAGCACGTTGCGGGCACGCTGCAGGGCTACCGCAGAAGAGTAGATCAGCGCCGCATCGGCTGCCATGGCCACCCGCAAGTCCAGTGCCCTGGCGAACTCTTCGGAAGCTGCCAGCGGGTTGCCACTCACAAAATAGGCACGGCCCAGATACTGGCGGACGATTGCTTCCTTGGAACTCCCCTGAACTTCATGGAGCAAGTGCCGGAACAGCTGAACCGCACGGTCCAACCGGTTTGTGGCCCGGTGCACCTCTGCTTCGAAGATCCGGAGACGGAACGACTCAGGATCTTTGTAACGAGCTTCAGCCAACAGCTCCGCCGCTTCCTTGGGCTGGTTTTCCAGCAGGAGCGCCATAATGCGATCAGCAGGGTCCTCGGAAGCCGCCAGAGCAGTCTCCATGACGTCCTCGTTGACCACCACGGGCAGCAACGTGTCCGGATTCATTCGAACTCCGGGAAAGCCTGCTGTCGGCCAGTCGCTGACGCCTTCCCGCAGGGTGATCGTCATGATGCGATCTCCTGATAGGCGGCAAACAGAAGGGAGGTGTCAGGCACGTCAAGGATGCCCGGCTTCGCCACACCATCAAGGACAACGAAGCGAAGAAGGTCACCGCGGGATTTCTTGTCCCGGCGCATGCCGTCAAGCAAACCCTGCCAGCGGTCACGACGGTAGGTGACCGGCAGTCCCAAGCCCTCCAGGATGGTGCGGTGGCGATCGGCGTCAGCGTCGGACAACCGCCCAACACTGCGGGACAACTCAGCAGCAAACATCATTCCCACGGAGACGGCCGCGCCGTGGCGCCAGGAGTAGCGTTCCACCAACTCGATGGCGTGGCCCAGCGTATGGCCGTAATTCAGGATCTCGCGAAGACCGGACTCCTTGAGGTCCTTGGACACTACTTCCGCCTTAACGGAGATGGCACGCTCGATCAGTTCGCGGACCACATCCGAGCCGGCGTCCATGACGGCGTGGGTGTTCTGCTCAACCAGCTCCAGGATCACGGGGTCGGCAATGAACCCGCACTTGATGACCTCGGCCATGCCGGAAATCAACTCGTTCTTGGGCAACGTCTGGAGGGTATCCAGATCTACCAGCACGGCAGCAGGCGGGTGGAAGGAACCCACGAGGTTCTTCCCCTCTGCGGTATTAATTCCGGTCTTACCGCCAACAGAGGCATCCACCATGCCCAGCAGGCTGGTGGGCATGTGGATGACCTTGACGCCACGGAGCCACGTGGCTGCCACAAAACCGGCGAGGTCGGTCACCGCACCGCCTCCAACGGCCACAATGGCGTCAGAGCGGGTGAAGTCGTTCTGACCAAGCACCTGCCAGCAAAACGCCGCCACCTGAATGTGCTTGCCCTCTTCGGCATCCGGAATCTCAGCCGTAAGTGCGGTAAAACCAGCGGCCTCGAGCTCGGCGCGGACGGTATCACCGGTCAAACGCAGGGCACGGGGGTGGATAACCAAAACGCGCCGCACACGTTCACCAAGTTTGGCGGGAAGGGTGTCCAGAAGGCCACGGCCCACCACGACGTCGTAGTTTTCGTTAACTGACTGGCCGGTCACCTTGATGACAGTTGCTTCGTTGCTCACTTTTCAACTTCCTCTTTCAAGGCTGCATACTGGCGCAGCCGCTCCTCCAACTGGAGGCCGATTTCCGCGACGGATCCTGAACGGACGTCCATGACGATATCCGCGAGTCGCTCGTAGACAGGACGCCTGGTGGCAAACAACGCTTCCCAACGGGTCATGGCGTCGCCCTGCAGCAAAGGCCTGCCGGTATTGCGGGCTATTCGATCTGCCACCGTCTCCGCGTCACACTCAAGGTAAACCACAGTGCACTCCCCCAGCAGTTGCTGGGTGCCCGAGTCAAGGACCGCGCCTCCGCCCAGCGAAATAATCGCTGGGCTCAACGTGGCAGATTCGATGGACTTGGCGACGGCCCGCGCTTCAATCTCGCGGAACGCATGCTCTCCCCGGCCCGCGAAGATATCCGCGATGCTGCCGTGCGCAGCGACAACCACCGCGTCGGTGTCAACAAAGGGAAGACCCAGCTGCTGTGCCAGCTGCTGGCCAATTGCCGACTTGCCAACAGCCATGGGCCCCACCAGAACAACGGGACGGCCGGGACAGCCATCCTGAACAGGGCGGACCACTACCGGCCGACCGAGTCCAGGGTGGCAGGGATGTTGTCGAGGTAGCTCTGCAGGTTTCGCTGGGTCTCGGCGACGGAGTCTCCACCGAACTTCTCGGCAACAGCCTCGGCCAGGACCAGGGCAACCATGGCCTCGGCAACGACGCCGGCGGCGGGCACCGCACACACATCTGAACGCTGGTGGTGGGCCTTGGCCGGCTCACCGGTGCTCACGTCGATGGTGCGCAGAGCACGCGGAACGGTGGCGATCGGCTTCATGGCAGCGCGAACCCGCAGAACTTCACCGATGCTCATGCCACCTTCGATGCCACCGGCCCTGTTGGTCTGGCGAACGATCCTGCCATTCCCGTCCTTGACGATCTCATCATGGGCGGCAGAACCGCGGCGGGCAGCTGTCAGGAAACCGTCACCGACTTCCACACCCTTAATGGCCTGGATGCCCATCAGTGCCGCAGCCAACCGTGAGTCGAGCCGACGATCCCAGTGCACGTAGCTACCCAGTCCGGGCGGCAGACCATAGGCGAGGACCTCAACAACTCCACCGAGGGTTTCGCCTTCTTTGTGGGCAGCGTCAACCTCGGACACCATAGCGTCCGACGTTTCGCGGTCGAAACAGCGGAGAGGGTCAGCGTCCAGTGCCAGGACGTCCTGCGGCAGCGGCAGCGGCCGGCCCTCAGGAACAGTCACGCTGGCAATGGACACGGTGTGGCTTACCAACTCGATGCCCAACTGCTTCAGGAATTGGGCAGCAACGGTACCAAGTGCCACGCGGGTGGCGGTCTCGCGGGCACTGGCACGCTCAAGAACCGGTCGGGCTTCGTCGAAACCGTACTTCTGCATACCCGTGAAGTCGGCGTGCCCGGGACGGGGACGCGTCAAGGGGGCATTGCGCGCTTGATCGGCGAGGACTTCCGGATCCACGGGATCCGCAGACATGATCTGCTCCCACTTGGGCCACTCAGTGTTACCAACCTGGATGGCCACTGGCCCGCCTTGGGTCAGTCCATGGCGGACGCCGCCCATAATGGTGACCTCGTCCTGCTCAAACTTCATGCGGGCTCCCCGCCCATAGCCCAGGCGGCGACGCGCCAGGGCGTCGCGAATCTGCCCGCTGGTGAGTTCAACACCGGCAGGCACGCCTTCAACAATTCCGATCAGAGCCGGACCGTGGGATTCACCGGCAGTCAACCAACGCAACATATAACCAATCCTGCCATGTAAGGCCTCTAGAACACTCGCCGGGGAAGCCCGACTGAGTCGCACATCACATCTATGACGGCGGCATCAACGTCACAGCCGCTGAAGCGCCTGATCTGCTCCGCCGCTTGGTACATCAGCATCTCAAGCCCAGGTACCACCGCTCCCCCGTGCCCGTGCCACACGTCCGCGAGGCGGCTGGGCCAAGGATCATAAGCGACATCCAGCAGGACCCCTGCGCCCGTTCCGGGGAGCGCGGCGAGCTCTTCCGCCACAGCATCCGCTGCGCGCGGTGGGAAGGTGGAAATCACCAAGTCTGTACCAGCAATGGCCGTGGCTGCTTGTGTGAGCGGCCGGACGGTCAGGGAAATTCCGACGGCGGCAGCAGCAGCTTCCGCGTCGCCGGCCCGTCCCGCGTCGCGAACAAAAACATCGACGTGGCCGGCACCGAGTTCGTGCACGGCAGCCACGGCGGCTGCCGAGGTACCGCCGCCACCAAGAATGGCGGCATGGGGCGTGGAAACCACTCCGGCATACCTGACCGACTCGACGATCCCGGCGACGTCGGTGTTGTAGCCCACACGACGCACCAATCCGCCGTCGTGCTCAAAAACAACAGTGTTGATGACCCCCAGGTGGGCGCCTGCGCCTCGGACCTCGTCCACTTCACGGACCATGGCCGATTTCAGCGGCATGGTCACCGAGAGGCCACACCATGTGTCATCGCCACGCAGCGAGTTCATGAAGGACGGGAGCGCCTCGACGGTGACGTCAATCGCCGAGTAGTCAATGTCGACACCAAGCTTGGCGTAGGCGGCTGTGTGCAAGGCCGGGGACTTCGAATGCGAGATCGGATGCCCCAGGACTGCGGCACGACGACTCACACACACCGTCCAGCATTTGCCTGGCACCACGCGTTGTACTGCTCAACGTAAGTGTTGTGCTCAGCCAGGGTCTTGGAGAACTTGGTCTCCTTGGTATCCAGGTTGATGGTCACCCAGTAGAGGTAGTCATTTTGCGTGGGCTTGGCGGCGGCATCGATGGCAGTCTTGCCAGGTGAACCAATGGGGCCGGCCGGGAGCCCGACATTTGCATACGTGTTGTACGTGTTGGACTTGTCAGCCTTTTCTTCCTCCGTGAGGTGGAAGGATTTCTTGCCCAAACCGTAGGTCACGGTGGCATCCGATTGGATAAGGCCACTGGTTTCGACGTTGTTGGGCTTCAGCCTGTTGTAGATGGCACCGGCCACGTTTCCGTAGTCCGCCTGCCCACCCTCTGCCTGGACAATACTGGCAATTGTCACGGTGTCGTACTGCTTGGCGGGATCAGTGATGCCCTGGGACTTGAGCTCGTCCAGTGTGGTTGAGACCAGCTTCTGGATGATGTCCTTGGCCGGCGTACCCAGCTCAAAACGGTACTCTCCGGGAGCCAGGAAGCCTTCCAGGTTCTTGGCCTTGGCCGGGACCCCAAATTGTGCAGGCGCCTGGTTAAACGCGTTGAGTTGCTCCATGGAGATACCCGAGCCCTTGGAGATAGCTTCCAACGACTCATTGATGCGTAAGCCCGCGCTCAGGGCAAAGTACATGACCTTCGATGCGTCCTTGTTCGCCAGGACCGCCACGGCGTCTGAGTTCTTCATTTCCGTGCGGAACGTGAATTCGCCCGGAGACAACTCTGCGCCTTCCTTCATGAACTCTTTCACGAAGGCATCGGCGTCGGCCACCACTTTGTTCTCCACCAGGGCGGTGGCCACAATCTTCGGCCCGGAACCCTCCGCCACTGTAATGACCACAGATCCCGTGCCCGGGCCCGGGTAGTCGGTCACCTTGTCCATCCCCAGCAGGGGCTTCAGGAATTGGGCTCCGATGGCAATGGCGGCTACGAAGACACCGAGGGTGATCAGGAGGGCGACAACACGACGGCGGCGGCGCGCCTTCTTCGCCGCTGCCTTCGACACCGTTGGCTCAACGGGGAGGAGCAGATCGTGGTGATGATCGTCGAGATGATGCTCGGCGTGGAGGTCACCATGGGCGTCGAAGACGTGGTGGGCATCGTGCCCTGCGTATTCATGGACGGCCGCGTCGGCGTGCTGGATGTCCGCCTGCCCATGGTTCAGATGTTCTGGATCACCGCTGAATGCATGTACACGAACATCATCCGCGTGCTGGTCTGCGTCATGAACGGGGAGCTGGTCCTGGCGGACATCATGGTCCTGCTGTTGCGATTCAGTGAGGTTAACTAAGTCATCCTGACTGTCTTCCACCTGGGGTTCAACGGAAGGGGCTGGGTCTTGGTTCGATTCCGCGGAAACTGATTCAGCAGCATTCACGGGCTCTGCTGCCGGAACGGGTGGAGTTGTGGCTGCCGGACGGGCTTCAGCAGCAGGGTTGTCGGCAGCCGTTGGCTGGGACACAGGCACAGGCGGGACCGCTGGTGGCGGAGGAGCTGCCGAGGCCGCCGGAACCGCGGGGACGGGACGGGGCAGTTCGGGCTCAACGTCCGCTGGCGGGGCGGTCTCCCCAGGAGTCGCTTCGGGAACGGGTACGACGTTGTGGTTCTGCGTGGCGAGGAATCGTTCCCGCGCCCGCAGCTCCTTGCGGGTCAGCGGCATGCCGCCACCGGCGGTACCGCTGGAGGGGTCGTTGTTGACCGGGCTCACAGTTGCAGTCCCCTCGTAGAAGAATCGGGTTCATTGCCGGAGGCAGCCCGCAGCGTTGGGGCACTGCTGGGTTTTTCGGACTGCGCCGGTGCCTGCACTCGGCGGCCAACGTCCGTTCCTCTGGCTTTTTGCATGTCGATTGCGTGCTGAAGTATTCCAGCAGCAGCAACCTGATCAACCACTTTACGGTGGTTCCTGCTGCTCATGCCAGCTTCGTGCAGGTTGCGGTGTGCCGTAACAGTTGAAAGTCGCTCGTCAACGAGGTTCACGGGGATGTCCAAACCGGCCCTTACCAGCTCGGCAGCCAGCAGTTCGGCGTACGTCATGGCCATTTCCGCGGAAGCGCGTTCCTCGCCCTTCATGGTGCGTGGAAGGCCAACGAAAATCTGGACCGCCGGCAATTCCGAAGCGTGTTTGACCACAACACGGACATCAGAGTTCTTCTTGGCGTCCCGGCCCACGGTCTTGAATGGCGTGGCAAGGATTCCGTCGGGATCACACATGGCCAGGCCCACTCTGACGGTACCGACGTCTACCCCCAGCTTGACTCCGTGGGGGTAGACGCCACTGTTAGTACTCGCAGCCACCGTCAGCGCTTGGCTATCGCATCCACCACCGCTGTGAGGGCCTCCGAGACCTTCGCAGCGTCGGTGCCGCCGCCTTGGGCGACATCGTCCTTGCCACCACCGCCGCCGCCGAGGATACCGGCCGCGAGGCGGACCAACATTCCGGCCTTGACTCCGGCTTCACGGGCGGCCTCGTTCGTAGCGATCAGGATCACCGGACGATCGTTGCTGACGCCGGCTACTGCCACGGTGGCCGCTTCAGAGCCCAGGCGGCTGCGGAGATCCAGGGCAAGGTTGCGCAGATCGTCTGCCCCGCCCACCTGACCGGCGTCGTGGGCTACAACCCGCACGCCAGCGGCATCCTTCGCGGTGCCCACCAGGTTGGCGGCGGCCGCAGCGAGCTGCTCCTTGCGGAGGCGGTCGAGTTCCTTCTCCGTTGCCTTGAGCTTGTTCAGGGTGCTGGAGATGCGGTCCGCCAACTGTCCGGACGGAACCTTCAAGAGCTCGGTGAGCTCAGTCACCAAGGCACGCTCCGCGGCCAGGTGGCGGAAGGCATCCAAGCCCACGAACGCTTCAACACGGCGGTTTCCCGAGCCAACAGACTGCTCTCCCAGCAGGGATAGGCTGCCAATCAGCGAGGTGTTGGACACATGCGTGCCACCACACAACTCACGGGACCATGCGCCGTCGATCTCCACGACACGTACTTCGCTGCCGTAGTTTTCTCCGAACAGCGCCATAGCGCCCAGCGCCTTTGCCTCAGCCAGTCCCATCACCTTGGTGTCCACCCGGAAGTTGTTCCGGATGGCGATGTTGGAAACCTCTTCGATTTCAGAGCGGGTGGCAGTGCTCAGGCCTTCGCCCCAGGCAAAGTCGAAGCGCAGGTAGCCCGCTTTGTTGTAGGAACCACGCTGGGTAGCTTCAGGGCCCAGGATCTGGTGCAGGGCGGCATGCACGATGTGCGTACCGGTGTGCGCCTGCTCCGCGGCGTGGCGCCGTTCACGGTCCACTGCAGCGCGCACCAAAGCATCGGAGCCGATTTCGCCCTCACGAACAATCGCCTTGTGCACGCTCAGGCCCTTGATGGGACGCTGAACGTCCAGTACTTCCACCACGAAGCCGTCGCCTGTGATGAGGCCGGTGTCTGCAGACTGTCCACCAGCTTCTGCATAGAACGGTGTCTCGTTCAGGACGAGTTCGATCTCGTCACCGGTGGAAGCATGGGCTACTGCCCGGCCGCCACTGACAATGCCACGGACCTTCGCTTCGCTTTCAAGCTCGTCGTAGCCCGTGAAGACGGTCTCACCCTTGCCCAGCAGTTCCTGGTAGGCGCTGAGGTCAGCATGACCACCCTTTTTGCCCTTGGCGTCAGCCTGTGCGCGCTGCCGCTGCTCAAGCATGAGTGAACGGAACCCGGCCTCGTCCACCTTGAGGCCGGCTTCTTCAGCCATTTCCAAGGTCAGGTCGATCGGGAAGCCGTAGGTGTCGTGCAGCGCGAAGGCATCGGCGCCGGACAACGGAACCCCCGCAGCCTTCGACTCGGCAACAGCGTCCTCCAAGCGCGCAGTGCCGGAGGCAATCGTGCGCAGGAAGGCCTTTTCTTCGGCATAAGCAATGCGGCTGATCCGGGCAAAGTCAGTCTCCACCACCGGGTAGACGCCCTTCATGGCATCACGGGAGGCGGGCAGGAGATCGGGCAGGCAGGCTTTCTCGACGCCCAGCAGGCGCATGGCGCGGACGGCACGGCGGATCAGGCGGCGGAGCACATACCCGCGGCCCTCATTGGACGGCGCAACGCCATCAGCAATGAGCATCAAGGCAGAACGAATGTGGTCGCCGACAACGCGCATGCGGACATCATCCGTGTGGTGCGGGTCTTCCGGGGACTCGGCCGAGGTGTACTCGCGGCCGGACAATTCAGCGGCTTTATCGATCACAGGACGGACCTGATCGGTCTCGTACATGTTTTCAACACCCTGGAGGATCATCGCAAGACGCTCCATGCCCAGGCCGGTGTCGATGTTCTTCTGCGGTAGTTCGCCCACAATGTCAAAGTCCACCTTGGAGCGAACATTCTCGATCTGGTACTGCATGAACACGAGGTTCCAGATTTCGATGTAGCGGGTCTCGTCAGCGAGAGGGCCGCCCTCAATGCCATAGGCAGGGCCGCGGTCATAGTAGATCTCCGAGCAAGGCCCCGCAGGTCCGGGCTGTCCTGTGGACCAGTAGTTGTCGGCCTTCCCCATGCGCTGGATGCGTTCGGCCGGGATGCCGGTGTTCTTGAGCCACAGTTCTTTGGCTTCGTCGTCTTCTTCGTAGACCGTCACCCAGAGGCGTTCAGCCGGAAGACCATAGCCGCCGTCGTCAACGCTCTTGGTGAGCAACTCGAAGGCGAACTTGATGGCGTCTTCCTTGAAGTAGTCCCCGAAAGAGAAGTTTCCGCACATCTGGAAGAACGTCCCGTGGCGGGCCGTCTTTCCAACTTCCTCGATGTCACCGGTGCGAATGCACTTCTGGACGCTCGTGGCGCGGCTGTAGGGTGGCTCCTCGCGCGCGGTCAGGTACGGAATGAAAGGCACCATCCCGGCCACAGTGAAGAGAAGGGACGGGTCGCTGGAAACGAGCGACGCGGAAGGAACGGCGGTGTGGCCCTTACTGACAAAAAAGTCCACCCAGCGTTTGGTGATCTCCTGCGACTTCATTAGCTGATTACTTACCCTTCTCAATTCACTGCACGTGATGTGCGCGGTACCGGCTGGTGCCGTTCCGCAGTTTTCCATTCTGCCCTGTTGCGGGCGCGGGAGCGAAACGCTCCGGCTAGCGGCGGCCTGCTCCGGCCTCGTCGATCCCCAACGCCGCGCGCAGGTCCTCTTCACGCTGGTGCATGCCCGAACGCACTGCATCGGCAAAGTCGAACAAGCCATCTGCCATGCGGCCTACAGCGCGGTTCAAGCCTTCAGGGCCGATGCTGGCCTGGGCTTCGGTGATTTTCCGAAAGGCAATGACGCCGATAGCGACGCCAATGCCCATCCAAACAATTCTTTTCATGGGGTTATGTTCTCCCGTTGGTTCAGCGGTTACTCGTCCAGCGATCGCTTTGTTCAGCGGCTGCGGCGGCCGGAGGAAGGCGTGCGGCGGGCCGCGAATGCCGAGCGGACGCCGTAGCTGAAGGCGGCTACCTTGATCAAGGGTGACCCCACTGTGGCAGCTACAAGTGAAGACAGTGCAGAGATGTTCGCCGAAGCATCGGAGACGTTGGAGGCGATGCCGTCAACCTTCTTCAACTGCTGGTTGGTGGTGGAGACTGTGGCGGTCACCTCATCCATCAGGGGCGTAGCTCCGTCGCTGATGGAACGGATGGAAGTCCGCACTTCGTCAAAGACGCCGCCCAGTTTCAGGATGGGCACAGCCAACAGCAAAACAAGGAGCGCGAACACTCCTGCTGCGATGAGGCCGGCGATGTCGCCACCAGACATAGAACTCTTCTCCTAGGATCGTTGCGCTGCCCTGCACCAGCCGACTATCGGCTCTGGACAAGGCCTCCCCAGTACCTTACCTACTTTGCACCGGTACCTTACATACAAAGAAGCCCGCGGCATGTGCCACGGGCTTCTTTGTATGCGCTGCGTAAATTTAGCGAGCGTAGAATTCGACGACGAGCTGCTCTTCGCAGATCACGGGGACCTCAGAGCGCTTCGGGCGACGAACCAGGCGTGCCTGCAGGGCGTCGATCTTGACGTCCAAGTAAGCCGGTACGTTGTTCAGCACGTGTGCGCCGGCTGCTGCCACCTGGAACGGGGGCATAACCTCGGAGCGGCTGTGAACGTGGATGAGCTGGCCTTCGCCAACGCGGAAGGACGGGCGGTCCACGCGGATGCCGTCAACCATGATGTGGCGGTGCACAACCAGCTGGCGTGCCTGCGCGATGGTGCGGGCGAAACCTGCACGGAGCACGAGGGCGTCCAGACGCATTTCGAGCAGCTCAACCAGGTTTTCACCGGTGAGGCCCTTGGTGCGGCGTGCTTCTTCGAAGGCACGGGTCATCTGTGCTTCGCGGATGCCGTACTGGGCGCGCAGACGCTGCTTTTCGCGCAGACGTACGGCGTAGTCGGAGTCCTGCTTCTTGCGGGCACGGCCATGCTCGCCGGGGCCGTACGGACGGCGCTCCATGTACTTGGCGGCCTTGGGGGTCAGAGCAATGCCGAGTGCACGCGAGAGGCGTGCGGTACGGCGAGCACGAGTGTTGTTAGCCACTTGTGTCCTTCCAATTACTGCGGTGTGTCTGTGTTACTGGCCTCCATCAGGGAGAGCATCGGCCAACCGCTGCCTCTTGCTACTAGCCCGGGCGCACAGCACTATGGAGAAAATCTTCAAGGGATTGTGCGTCGGGCCATGCCAGACAAGGATCTATCCTACCATGTGCGGGGTGGTCATCCACCGCCTGGGTGCTGCTAGCGGGTTACTCCCCACGCACGATCCTGCGTAGCTTTTCCAGCCTTGCCGAAATGTCACGTTCGGCACCGTTACTGGTGGGCTCGTAGTAATCCCTACCCACAAGGTCGTCGGGCGGATACTGCTGCTGGGCTACTCCGTGGGGTTCGTCGTGGGCATACTTGTAGCTCTTGCCATGGCCCAGTTGTTTCGCGCCTGGATAGTGCGCGTCACGCAAGTGCATGGGAATGCCGCCACCGAACCCGGCCCGGACATCAGCCACGGCCTTGTTCAACCCCATATAGGCAGCGTTGGACTTGGGAGCGGTGGCCAGGTGGACCACGGCTTCAGCCAGGACAATCCGGCCTTCGGGCATGCCGATCAGCTGCACCGCTTGGGCCGCGGCCACTGCCGTCTGCAGTGCCGTGGGATCTGCCATTCCAATGTCTTCTGCCGCGGAGATCACGATGCGTCGGGCCACGAACCTCGGATCCTCGCCGGCTTCCAGCATGCGTGCCAGGTAATGCAGGGCCGCGTCTACATCCGAGCCCCTGATGGACTTGATGAACGCGCTGGCCACGTCATAATGCTGGTCGCCAGCACGGTCGTAACGAACAGCAGCAGCGTCAAGTGCCCGCTCTGTATGGCGGAGTTCCACCAGTACCGGAGCATCAGGGGCGCCGTCGTTGGCGAGGCCCGCTTCGTCGTCGTTCCCGTCATGGTCCCCGTCGACCCTGTCTTCTTCCGCTCCGGCTCCGCCCTGTTCCGCCCCGACGGAGTGGACATCCCCGACGGCGGCAGAGTCACCGAACGCCACGCCAGCGGCAGCTTCCAGCGCGGTGAGTGCCCTGCGGGCGTCACCGCCGGACAAACGGACCAGATGCTCCAAAGCCTCATCACTGAGCGAAACCCGTCCGGCGAGGCCCCGGGCATCGGCCACTGCCCTCTGCAGCAAACCGGAAATGTCGTCGTCGGTGAGCGGCTTCAGCGTCAGCAGAAGGGACCGGGACAGCAAGGGCGAGACCACGGAGAACGACGGATTCTCCGTGGTGGCGGCCACCAACACCACCCAGCGGTTCTCGACGCCGGGTAGCAATGCATCCTGCTGTGCTTTGTTGAATCGATGGATCTCATCCAGGAAGAGGACCGTGGTCTTCTTGTAGAGATCGCGCGCTGTCAGTGCCTCGTCCATGACGCGCCGGACATCCTTGACTCCGGCGGTGATGGCCGACAATTCAACGAATTTCCTGCCTGGACCACGGGCAATCACATGCGCCAAAGTGGTCTTGCCGGTTCCAGGTGGCCCCCACAGAATGACTGAGCTCGGGCCAGCCGGGCCGGCCGCTTCAGCCCCTGCAGCCAACTGGCGCAGTGGCGAACCGTGACCCAGCAAATGCTGCTGGCCTACAACGTCGTCCAGAGTGCGTGGCCGCATCCGCACGGCCAGCGGGCTGCGCTGCGATGCCATCCAGTGAGCGTCGGACGGTCCCCCGGTGGCAGGCAGATCCTCCGACTCGTCGTCGTGTCCTGCACCCGCACCAAAGAGATCTTCCACATGGATAGGCTACTCATAGTTCCAGCAAAGGAGACATCGGCCATGGACCGCCAAGCATCTGCCCCGCACCAGCGATCCGGCAGCCGGACCGCTATGGTGCCCGCAGACAGGTTGCTGGGTTGGGTGGAACGGTTCACGGCCAGCCATGGCCCGGCTGTCGAGGACCTCGACGACGGTGGGTTGGTGCTGCGTGCCGCTGACGGCACCAAGGCGCTGCTGCGGGCTCCCTGGCCGACCGACGGGCGTCCGGGCCGCGGTGCAACGGAGCTGGACCGATTGGCGTCGCTGGCCAGCCAAGAACGCGGGCTGGGCTTGCTGTTGGTCCGCAGAGGCGGCTACGCGATAGCCGCTGCCAGCGGATCCACGATCCTCGCATGGAAGAGCGGTAAGCGCCTGGTGGAGATCAAGGCAACAGCCGAACACGCCGCCCGGATCTACAAGGATCAGCGCATCGAGTACATCGTCCCCGGCGGTGACCGGGCATCAGTGGATCAAGTCCTTGCCCAGCCAGCCCTCAGATCGGTGGCGGGCCGCACACGGCTGGCCTTCCTGGACATTCAGGAGCCCAAGTCCAGCGTTCTGGCCAAAGCCGCTGCGGATGCGTGCTCCGTGCGGGTCATAGTATCCGATCCCCCGGACTAGGAGCCGTTGTCCAGCACTGCTGCTCAGGAGCTGTCCTCCAGAAGCTGCTGTTCAGCAGCCGCCTGGGGCACGCCGCAATGGAGCCTGCCGATACAGGTAGCTGCCGTGCGCGGAGAAGCCTGCCTGTGTGTAGAGCGACTGCGCTCCGTGATTGGCCGCCGTGACCAGCAGCCAGAATCCTTCAAGGCCCAGATGCGCGCCGGCCTCCAACAATCCGCCCAAAACCCGTGTGCCGTATCCGCGCCGGCGGTGCGTTGCCGACGTCGCCATGCTGTAAATGCCACCCCAGCCATCCACCAGGGCCAGGCGCCCAACGGCGGCCGGAACGCCGTCGTCGTCCCTGATCAACGCATACAACGACGGGCAAGCGGTGAGTATCTTCCGGGCAACGGCCATCTCGGCCTCGCCGCCACGCCCGTCTACTGACCACCAGACCTTGAGCCATTCCACGGAGGGTTGTTGGGTGATCTCCAGCCCCGGCTGGCCGGCCGGCAAGCCCTCCACGTCACGAACCATGATTCGGGTTTCGGACTGCCTGGTGAAGCGCTGCCTATCCAACACAGCGTTAAGGGCAGCACTGCCGGCATCCTCGAAAACCTGGAAGATCAAAGGAAGGCGACGACGCCGGTACCACTCGCCTGCGGCCCGAACGGCGGCTTCGATGACGCTGTTATCTGGAGAGAGACCCGCTTCCCCGGAGGTTTGCCGTGGCCACACGGAATTGGCACGCTGCGTTACTCCCTCCGAAGCCCGCAGTACCCACCCTCCCGCGTCCTCGCGCTCGATGGCGGGCCACGCTTTGTCCATGAGCCTTTCGATGGCGGCTTGATCCACCACTGCCCCTCACCTTTCGTTGGAAGGAACACCAAAGGCTCCCCACCGCAGTGGAGAGCCTTTGGCAGTTGTACTACTCGGCCTTCGCCTCTGCCTTGGCGGCAGGCTTGGCCTCGGGCTTGAAGTCGACGCCCGCTTCCTTGCGCTGCTGCGCCGTGATGGGAGCAGGAGCCGCGGTCAGGGGGTCGTAGCCGTTGCCGGACTTCGGGAACGCAATGACGTCGCGGATGGATTCCACGCCGGCGAGCAGAGCCACCACGCGGTCCCAGCCGAGGGCCATGCCGCCATGCGGAGGAGCTCCGTACTTGAAGCCCTCCAGGAGGAAGCCGAACTTCGTTTCGGCGTCTTCCTTGTCCAGTCCCATGAGCTGGAAGACGCGTTCCTGCACTTCGCGCTCGTGGATACGGATGGAGCCGCCACCGATCTCGTTGCCGTTGCAGACGATGTCGTAGGCGTAGGAAAGCGCCGACTCCGGGTCTTGGTCAAACGTGTCAAGGAACTCCGGCTTGGGCGAGGTGAAGGCGTGGTGAACGGCCGTCCACTGTCCCCCACCCACTGCGACGTCGCCAGAGGCAACAGCAGCGGCAGCAGGCTCGAACATGGGAGCATCCACGATCCAAACGAACGCCCAATCCTTGGGATCGATCAAGCCGGTGCGGTGGCCAATCTCAACACGTGCGGCACCCAGCAGGGCACGCGCCGCGGACTTCTCGCCGGCAGCGAAGAAGATGCAGTCGCCGGGCTTGGCGCCAACGGCGTCAGCAAGGCCGGCACGCTCTTCATCCGTGAGGTTCTTGGCAACGGGGCCGGCGAGCTCGCCGTCCTCCTTGAAAAGGACGTAGGCCAGGCCCTTGTGTCCACGCTGCTTGGCGAATTCCTGCCAGCCGTCCAGGGTACGGCGCGGTTGGGAAGCGCCACCGGGCATGACCACTGCGCCGACGTAGGGTGCCTTGAAGACGCCGAAGTTAGTGTCTTTGAAGAACTCGGTAAGTTCAGTCAGCTCCACACCAAAACGCAGGTCAGGCTTGTCCGAACCGTATTTGGCCATGGCGTCCAGATACGTCATGCGGCGGATCGGGGTGGGGATCTCGACGTCGATCAACTGCCACAAGGCCTTGACGATTGCCTCGCCCAATTCAATGACATCGTCCTGGTCAACGAAGCTGGCTTCGATGTCCAACTGCGTGAACTCCGGCTGACGGTCGGCACGGAAGTCCTCGTCACGGTAGCAACGGGCAATCTGGTAATACTTCTCGAAGCCGCCCACTTGGAGGAGCTGCTTGAAAAGCTGCGGCGACTGCGGCAGGGCGTACCAGGAACCCGGGGCAAGACGGGCCGGAACCACGAAGTCGCGGGCGCCTTCCGGCGTCGAACGCGTCAGCGTGGGAGTCTCGATCTCGACGTATCCGCGCTGGTGCAGCAGTTCGCGTGCCACACGGTTTGCCTCTGAACGCAGGCGCATGTTGCGTGCGGGGCCGGGACGGCGAAGGTCAAGGTAACGGTGCTTGAGCCGGGCTTCCTCGCCGACCTCCACGTGCTCGTCAATCTGGAACGGGAGGGGCTCGGAGGTGTTGAGGATAACAACCTTGTCCGCGATAACCTCGATTTCACCGGTCGCCAAAGCCGGGTTCTCGTTGCCTTCGGGACGCTTGTTGACGGTACCCGTCACCTGCAGAACGTACTCGTTCCGCAGGCCGTGGAAGACCTCTTCCTCACGGACAACCACCTGGGCGACACCGGACGCGTCACGCAGGTCAACGAATGCAACGCCACCGTGATCACGGCGGCGGCCCACCCAGCCGGCCAGGGTAACGGTCTGTCCAATGTGCTCGGAGCGAAGGGATCCGAGGTCATGTGTGCGCAGCACAGCATTCCTTTCAGCATGAAATTTAGAGGGACCGCTGCAAAGCGGTCCCGTCCGAGTTTACCCGCCCCGGCCGCGGCTCCCGCCAAGAGGCGGGACAAACTATCTGTCTATCAGCCGGTGGTGACCCGGACGTGGAGGTCCTCATCCGCAGGTGTCCAGCTTGCCGGGTCCGCGTCTACCTGCTCACCGGAGCGGATATCTTTGACCTGGTGCTTGCCGTCATCGTCTGTGAACCATACAAAGGGAATGCCGCGACGGTCAGCGAATTTGATTTGCTTGCCGAACTTCTCGGCCTTTGCCGCAACTTCCGTGGCGATGCCCCGGCCGCGCAGCTGGGCGGCAATGTCCTGCGCCGCGGACCAGCTGTCGTCTGAATTCAAGGCAACCAACACCGCTGTGGGCACCGATCGGGAGGCCATGGCCAATTCCTGGCTGAGGATGCGCGAGACGAGTCGCGTCACGCCAATGGAGAGCCCGACGCCGGGGAACTTGCGGTTGCCCTTGCCCGCCAAAGCGTCATAGCGTCCGCCCGAACAAATGGAACCGAGCTGCTCATGCCCCACGAGCACCGTCTCCACCACGGTTCCTGTGTAGTAGTCCAGGCCGCGGGCGATGCTGAGGTCGGCCACCACCTTGCCAGGGGCGCGCTGGACGGCAGCCTCAATAACCTGTTCGAGTTCGTTGAGGCCTTCTTCAAGAAGGTCATCTGTGATGCCCAAGGCGCGGACCTGCTGGACAAACGACGTGTCTTCAGTGCGGATGCTTGCCAGCTGAAGGGCAAGGCTTGCTTGCTCATCCGTCGCACCCAGCTCCGACTTCAACAGTTCGGCAACCTTCCCGGCGCCAATCTTCTCCAGTTTGTCGATGCTGCGAAGAACACCAGCCGTGTCCGTCAGGCCGATGCCGCGATAAAAGCCCTCAGCCAGCTTCCGGTTGTTGATCCGGAGCCGGAAATCCGGAATCGGCAACGCACTCAGTGCCTCGGCAATGACCAGCGCGATCTCTACGTCGTAGCGGAAGGGCAATTCGCCGTCGCCCACCACGTCAATGTCCGCCTGCGTAAACTCGCGTGCGCGGCCCTCCTGGGGACGCTCGCCACGCCAGACCTTCTGGATCTGGTAACGACGGAACGGAAACGCCAGGTAACCGGCGTTCTCCACCACGTAGCGGGCAAATGGAACGGTGAGGTCAAAATGCAGGGCCAGCGCGTTCGGATCGCCCTTATCCGACTTTGCAGCGTCTCCCTCGTCATCCTGGAGCCTGCTCAGGCCGTAGACCTCTTTGTCGATCTCACCCTTGCGGAGCAGCTGCCCCACGGTCTCAACGGCGCGGGTCTCAATGGAGGAAAATCCGTGCAGCTCGAACGTCTTTCGGAGAGTGTCCAGCACATGAAGCTCCACCAACCGCTCCTGGGGAAGCCACTCGGGGAATCCGGACAGGGAGGCGGTACGTGCCATGGGGGAATTGTCTCCTCAAAGAAAGCTGAACTGGAATCGGCGCCGCAGCTTTAAAACGCCCGAACGGCGTTTACAGGGCGGGCGTCCAGCCGGACATGCATAAACTATGTGCGGCAGCCAGTTTATGCTTTCCGCGCGTGCACATCTAATGCAGCATGCCCGGGTTCCTGTCGGCCGCCATCTATTGAGGACAAATCAGGAGGACTCTTGGCAACAAGGTCGCGGGATGACCGCGAAGCAAAACGTCGCATCAGGCAGATGGAAGCCAAGCGTGCCCTGCGCCAGGAACAGGGAAAACGGCGCAAACGCGACAACACCATTGCCATTGGTGCCGGCGGCGCGGCAGTTGTCCTCGCCGTCGTGCTGCAGCTGACAGTCTTCAGTTCCAACCCCACCGAAGCGGAGTTTGCCGCTGCCGAGGCCGGACTGAGTTCGCCGTCAGCTTCCCCGGCCGCATCCAACAGCGCCGACGTCCCCAGCCCGGACACCGCGGCAGGAAAGACATTCACGGGTGAACTGGCCTTGAACGGCGGTGCCGTGGGTATTGAGTTGAACGGCACAGCAGCTCCACAGGCAGCTGCAGTCTTCAAGTCCCTGAGTGACGCCGGCTATTACAACGGGAAGTTCTGCCACCGCCTGACGACGTCCGAAACGTTCGGGCTCCTGCAGTGCGGCGCCACCGACGAAAAGGGGACGGACGACCCCAACTATCGATGGGGTCCACTGGAAAACGCGCCTGCGGACAACAAATACCCTGCGGGGACCATCGCCGTGGCACGCACCGGGAACGACGCATACGGTAACGGCCACCAATTCTTCATCGTTTACAAAGACACCACCATCCCCGCAGACACTGCGGGTGGATACTCAGTGGTGGGCAAGGTGACCAGCGGCCTGGACGTGGTGACCAAGATAGCTGCCGCAGGCCTCAAGTCCGGCGAAAACCCCAACGACGGCGCCCCTGTGGCACCTGTCACGATAGACTCGTTTTCTCTGAAGTAACCAGCTCCAGGCCCCGGCCCGGGGTGCATTACCTTAGCAGTCCCTCCAAGCGAAAGACTTTTAGCGGTGACAGACAGTCAGAAATCCGACGAAACAGCAGCAGTGGCCAATCAGGAAGCGGTCGAGGCAACCGAAACGAACGGGGCGGAGACCCCGGAGCCTGCGCCTGAACAGAAGCCCGAGGCGCCGGCAGCACCGCGTCCGGCTCCATCCGCTGCCCCATCACCGGCTGCCTTCGCAGCCCGCCCGAAGGCCCCCGCCGCCGTCGTTCCTGCCGCCCCGGCTGTGTCCGCGGCGTCGCTCGCCGAGGCCGCCAAGTGGGGCCGCGCAGAAGGTGATGGCCATGTCTTCCTCACGCTGGATGGCGAGGAGATCGCTGTGGGCCAGTACCCGGGTGTCAGTCCTGACGAAGCATTGGGATACTTCGCCCGAAAGTTCGACGACATCATCGCGCAGGTTGTCCTCCTGGAGCACCGCGTAGAGTCCAAGGCTCCCGCTACTGACATGCAGAAGACCGTCACGCACCTTCGCGAGCAGCTCGCCGAGCGCAACATGGTGGGCGACATCCGTTCCGCCGAGGCCCGCTTGGACGCCCTCTCCACACAGGTCGTGGAACTGGAGAAGTCTGAGAAAGCCGCCCATGAGGCCGTACGCGCCAGCGAACTTGCCGCCCGCGAAGCCATTGTGGCCGAAGCAGAGTCAATAGCTGGCCAGGATCCTGCCCAGATCCAGTGGAAGACCTCCAGCGCCCGCATGAATGAACTGTTCGAAACGTGGAAGGCTGCGCAGAAGAGCGGCGTCCGGTTGGGACGCAGCAACGAAGACGCCCTCTGGAAGCGGTTCCGCTCCGCGCGCACGGTCTTCGATCGTCACCGCCGCGCCTACTTCTCCCAGTTGGATAGCAACAATTCTGCTGCGAAGTCCGCCAAGGAAGCCCTGATTGCCGAGGCAGAGGCTCTCTCTTCCTCCACCGACTGGGGTTTTGCTGCCGGCGAGTACCGGAGGCTGATGGACCAGTGGAAGGCCACGCCGCGCGCCAGCCGGAAAGATGATGACGCTCTCTGGGGCCGGTTCCGCGCTGCCCAGGATGTCTTCTTCAGCAACCGTCAGGCCGCCAACGAGCAGATCGACCAGGAGTACACAGCCAACCTGGGCGTCAAGGAACAGCTCGTAGCCGAAGCACAGGCTCTCCTGCCCATCAACGACCTCAACGCTGCCAAGAAGGCCCTGCAATCGATCAGGGACCGCTGGGAAGATGCAGGCAAGGTTCCCCGGGCTGACATGGGCCGCATCGAAGCCGGCCTCCGCAAGGTAGAAGACGCGGTCCGCGACGCCGAGGAAGAGAAGTGGCGCCGGAGCAACCCGGAAACCAAGGCCCGCACCAACAGTGCCCTTTCCCAGCTGGAAACAGCTATTGCCGGCCTCAAGGACGATCTCGAAAAGGCGGAGAAGGCGGGCGACCAGCGCCGCATCAAGGCCGCCCGTGAAGCGTTGGAAGCACGCCAGGCATGGCTGGACCAGATCCAGCGTTCAGCGAGCGATCTCGCCTAGCCAGTCCTGAAATATTGGCTCCTGCAGGCTCCGTCCCGGTTATCCACATATCCGGGACGGAGCCTGTACTCGTTGGGCAACGGCACGGAATGATCGGTGGATGGTCCCCACTCTCACCGCCCTGCCTATCACGGAGCCGGTTGTCTCCGAGCTCTACTCCCCCAGCCGCATTTTTACCTGGAACGAATTGCAGTGCATGGCCATAGACGGCATCCTGCTGCCCCTCTACGGCAAGAGTTATGCCTCACCGGGTGTTGCCGTCACCCACCGCCTGCGGGCACGCGCAGCGGCTCAGACCGTTCCGGAACGGATCCGCACCAAGGTAGTTGCCGGCAGGCTTACGGCCGCCTGGATTTATGGCTGCGCCAGTCCCCCGGAGCGCTTGTCACTCCTGGTGGATGCGAAGCACCGCATTTCAAGCCTGCGTGGGAGCACGCCCTGCAGTCTCCATGAAGTCCGCTTGGGCCAGATGGATGCGATCAGCCTGGGAGGAATACTGGTGAGCAGCCCGCTCCGGACTGCGGCCGATATCGCCCTGCACGTTGAGGCCGAGCGTGCTCTGCCCGCCCTCAGAAGGCTGCTGAACCGGGCTGATCTTGGCATCAGATTGCGCCTGCTGACATTAGCTGTGGAAGCGTCGCCACGGCTGCCCCACAAGAAGCGCGCACTGGCAACGCTGGCCAGGCTGACCCAACCGGACCTGAACTAGCTTCGCCGGCGGTTACCAGTAGTGCGGTAGACGTCAAAGACGCCATCAATGCGACGGACGGCGTTCAAGACGTGGTGCAAATACTTGGGATCACCCATCTCAAAAGCGAACTTGGAGATCGCTACACGGTCGCTGGATGTGTGAACGGAAGCAGCGAGGATGTTGACGTGGTTCTCAGACAAGATACGTGTCACGTCAGACAGGAGGGACTTCCGGTCCAGTGCTTCTACCTGGATCTCCACCAGGAAGACGCTGGACTGCGTGGGCGCCCACTCCACTTCAACAATCCGGTCCGGCTGGTCCCGAAGCCCAGAGACATTGGTGCAATCAGTCCGGTGAACGGAAACTCCGGAACCTCGTGTCACGAAGCCGAGAATGGGGTCCGGGGGAACTGGTGTGCAACAGCGGGCCAGCTTGACCCAGACGTCGCCAACACCACGGACGATGACGCCGGAGTCAGAGAACTTCGACTTCGCTACCTGCGTGGGAATGCTGACTTCGTCGAGGTCTTCGTCGGGTGTTTCGTGTCCGCCCAGATGCTCTACGAGCTTTTCCATCACGGACTGGGCTGAGGTATGACCATCGCCAACCCCCGCATAGAGCCCGGAGATGTCGACGTAATGGAAGTCCTCCGCCACAGCAGACAAGGCGTCGTGGGTCATAAGACGCTGCAGAGGCAGGTTCTGCTTCCGCATGGCACGGGTCAACATGTCCTTGCCACGATCAATAGCTTCTTCGCGGCGTTCCTTGGTGAACCACTGACGGATTTTGTTGCGTGCCCGCGCTGACTTGACGAAGTGTTGCCAGTCCTGGCTGGGTCCGGCTCCTTCTGCCTTCGACGTGAAGATCTCAACCCAGTCGCCGTGGTTCAACTCGCTGTTCAACGGGACCAGCTTGCCGTTGACGCGTGCACCAATCGTGCGGTGGCCCACTTCCGTATGCACGGCGTAGGCGAAGTCAACAGGGGTAGAACCTGCGGGCAGCGCCATGACTTCACCCTTGGGGGTGAAGACAAAAACTTCGCGGGCATTGATTTCATACCGCAGCGAGTCCAGGAACTCACCGGGATCAGAAGTTTCCTGCTGCCAGTCCACCAAGGACCTCAGCCAGCCCATATCGCCGTCGCGGGGGCTGCCGGGTCCCTGCGCGGTCCGGTTCGGCTGGTCCTTGTACTTCCAGTGCGCCGCAACACCGTACTCCGCACGGCGGTGCATCTCATGGGTGCGGATCTGGATCTCCACAGGCTTGCCGCCCGGGCCGATCACCGTGGTGTGGAGGGACTGGTACATGTTGAACTTGGGCATGGCGATGTAGTCCTTGAACCGTCCCGGGAGAGGGTTCCACCGCGAGTGGAGGGTGCCAAGGGCTGCGTAACAGTCCCGTACCGAATCAACCAGGACACGCACGCCCATGAGGTCGTTGATGTCGTCAAAATCCTTATCGCGGACGATCATCTTCTGGTAAATCGAGTAGTAGTGCTTCGGGCGGCCCGTGATGGTGGCTTTGATACGCGCTGTACGGAGGTCATCGGCGATCTGGTTGCGAATGACGCTAAGGCTCTTTTCGCGCTCCGGTGTGCGATCTCCCACCATGCGGACGATTTCCTCGTACACCTTGGGATACAGTGCGGCGAAGGAGAGATCTTCCAGTTCCCACTTGATGGTGTTCATACCGAGGCGGTGCGCCAACGGTGCGAAAATCTCCAGGGTTTCACGCGCCTTGCGTGAGGACGACTCAGCCGAAACGAACCGCCATGTTCTCGCGTTGTGGAGTCGGTCGGCCAGCTTGATCATCAGCACGCGGATGTCCTTGGCCATGGCCACGACCATCTTGCGCACTGTTTCCGATTGCGCTGCCTCGCCAAAACTGACCTTGTCCAGTTTGGTGACACCATCCACGAGCATGGCAACCTCCGGGCCAAAGTCCCGGGTGAGGTCGTTGAGGGTGTAAGGGGTATCTTCCACGGTGTCGTGAAGCAGCGCAGCTGCCAAGGTAGTACCCGTCATGCCGAGCTCGGCAAGAATAGTGGCCACTGCCACCGGGTGGGTGATGTAGGGATCACCGCTCTTGCGTTTCTGTCCTTGGTGGCTCCGCTCGGCTATAGCGAAAGCCCGCTGGATCAGGTCAAAGTCCTCTTTGGGGTTGTTCGCCCGGACGGTACGCAGCAGGGGCTCGAGGATCGGCGAGTACGGAGCGACACCGCGGCCAGTGAGGCGTGCAAGGCGGGATCGCGTGCGCTCCCTGCGCCCTGGGAAAGTAGGTCGCACACCGGGGGTATCCACCGGAACCGCACCAGCAGCCCGTCCAGCCACGTTTGTTGCCGGGACGGCCACAGCATTGCGGCCATCTTCCCCGCCCGCCGGTGGTGCCGACGTCGCACGTTCTTCCACAGAAGTACCCCTCACAACCGATTTAATTCTCCCAGTCTATTCCCGCAAGTGAATGCTTCTGCAACTGGGCAGCACATGACGAACGGAGCGGCAAGTCAAAGAGCCGGCCCCCGCGGTGCTGCGGGGGCCGGCTCTCGGTCAAACAGTGGGACTGGAGAAATCCTAAACGGTGGCTTCAGCCCGGCGGTGCGCCACCTTCTTGGCTTGCTTCACCAGCTCAGGTTCGCCCTGGCGCAGCCAGGCGTACAACGGTGCAGCGATGAAGATCGTCGCTGCCGTACCGATGAGGATACCCACGAACAGTGCTAGTGAAAGGTCCCGCAGTGTGCCCGCGCCCAGGAGCCCCGCACCGATGAACAGAATCGCCGCCACTGGAAGGACGGCCACCATCATGGTGTTGATGGAGCGGACCAGGGTTTGGTTGACCGCGAGGTTGACCTCCTCGCCGAAGGTGCGCCGGGTGGACGTGGTGATGTCAGATGTGTTTTCCCGGATCTTGTCGAAGACCACTACGGTGTCGTACAGCGAGTAGCTAAGGACCGTCAGGAATCCAATAATGGCCGATGGCGTCACTTCGAAATCGCTCAACGCGTAGACACCCGCTGTGGTGAACATGGTGACGAGCATGCCCACCAATGCCGAGAGCGACATCTTCCAAGTCCTGAAGTACAGAGCCATGAGGACCGCCGCCAAAGCAACGAAGACCACCAAGCCAATGAGCGCCTGCCTGGTGACGTCCTGGCCCCAGGTTGGGCCAACGAAGTTCGAGGTTACCTCGTTCTCGGTGACACCGTATGCGCTGGTGAGACCATCCTTGATGCGGTTGGTCTCGTCGTCAGTCAATTGATCCGTCTGGATCCGCATGGTGTTGCCTGCCACATTCGCGACGCGCGGAATGGCGTCAGGCACGACGTCATGGACGGCCTTCTCGCCCAGGCTTGCATCAGTGCTGCTGACGTTGGAGACGGTAAACTCCGAGCCGCCCCGGAACTCGATTCCGAGGTTGAACCCGCCCTTGACGACGGGAATCAGGATGGACAGCGCCACCGCGACGGCCGCGATAATGAACCAGATTTTCTTGGAATTGACGAAGTTGTACGAACGCTTGCCCGTGTAGAGCTCATGGCCGAAGGTTGCGAAGCTCGTGGTCATTACTTCTCCTCCTTGGTGGCCTTGGAGGAACCAGTCAACTGGCCCTTCTCGGCGAGGCGCCGTTCGGCGATGGTCATGCGTCGTTCCGCTTCAGCTGCTGCCCCGCTGTTGCGCGGACGCACGGGCGTGGGCTTGTCCTCGGGAGACCGAAGTCGTCCTGCGCCGCGGTACAGGGGAACCGCCCCAAGACGGTCCGGCGAAAGCCCGGAGAACCGGTGCCCTTCACCGAAGAACTTGGTGCGGGCCAAGACCTGCAGCATGGGGTGCGTGAACATGAAGACCACCAAGAGGTCGGCAAGGGCGGTCAAGCCCAAGGTGAAGGCAAAGCCACGCACGTTGCCAACAGCCACGAAGTAGAGGACCAGCGCGGCCAGGAGGTTGACGGCCTTGGACGCCAGCACCGTGCGCTTTGCACGCTTCCAGCCATTCTCGACGGCGGATACCAGCCCGCGTCCATCGCGCAGCTCATCACGGATGCGTTCAAAGTAGACAATGAACGAGTCCGCGGTCTGACCGATGGCAACGATCAGGCCGGCAACACCAGCAAGCGACAGACGATAGTTCTCGGTCCAGCCCAGGATGGCAATTGCCAAGTAGGTCAGGAGACCGGCGACCACGAGGGACGCAATAGTGACGAGTCCAAGTGCCCGGTATTGGAAGAGCGAGTAAACAACCACCAGCAGCAAGCCGATCATGCCGGCCAACAAGCCGAGACGCAGCTGGTCGCCACCGAGGGTGGCAGAGATCTGCTCCTGTGACTGGATTTCGAAGCTGATGGGGAGTGCGCCAAAGCGAAGCTGATCCGACAGGGCTTTGGCGGACGCCTGGGTGAAGTTGCCGGTGATCTGCGGCTTTCCGTCGGTGATGACGGCAAGGGATCGGGGTGCAGAGATGACTTTGTCGTCCAGCACGATCGCGAACTGGGCCTTGGGGTCGTTACCGCCCTGCGCCTGTGACGCCACATAGAACTGGTTGAGCCGTTCAGTGACTTCCTTGAACTTGGCAGTGGCTTCGCCATTGAAGACAATGTTGACGCCCCAGGAGTTGGTCACCGATCCCTGTGCGCCCTGGACCTGGGAGTACGAGGACGAGGCGATGTCCTGGCCCTTGACCTCAACCGGACCAAGAATGTACTTGATGGCCGGAGTCTGCGCGGTGGCTGCCTCGCAGGTAACAAGCGGCTTGGCGGGATCAGAACGATCTCGCCGTTCAGTGGAAGGATTGACGCAGTCCAGTGCCTCAAATTCCTTGACGATGTCAGCGGTCACCCAGTTGTTGTCACTGGCATTCGCGGGCTCTGCCGTGGGCTTGGGCAGCTGGTCTTCAGGTGTCCTGGACTCAACAGGAACTGCAGCGGGGTCGCCCGAGGCAATCACGGGGCGGAAGTTCATATCCGCCGACGCCTGGATCAAGTCGCGGGTTTCCTTGGAGGGCGTCCCGGGAAGGCTGACCACCACATTGCGACCTGACTGGGTGCTGATTTCTGCTTCAGCAACACCAGAGCCGTCCACGCGCTGCCTGATGATGGCAACTGCCTGGTTGAGCTGCTCTTCATTGATTTCACTGGCACCCTCTACCTTGGGTGCGAGGATCATCTGGGTTCCGCCTTCAAGGTCCAAAGCAAGTTTGGGAGCCCAGCTGGCATTGCCAGTCATCACTCCGCCACCCAGGACAGCGGTGAGTACAACGAATATTGCTCCAAGCCAAGTCAGCACCCTGCGGGCTGAGTTTTTGGGGCCGGTCCGTGCCATTATCAATCTTCCTGTTATCGCCGGACAGCCGCCGGCGTACGCGGATAAGCGTCTGCCGGCGGCTCTCCGCTGCCGTAGAAGTTGCCTTGCGCGGTGTTGCCGCGACTGACGGTGCTAGTTGTCCTTCTTGTCCTCTTTGTTGAGGCGCGCAATGGTTTCGTCCGGCGTCTCCACTGCGGCAGGAGCTTCAGTGTCCGCAACGGTCAGGGAAGAGGCATCATCCGGAACAACCGGCGCCTCTTCCGGAGCCGTTTCAACAACTTTGGTAACTGCCTGGCGGTGAACCGTGGCCTGGTTACCCGGGGAAAGTTCGATGACGACCTTGTTTTCGGCTTCGTCGATGGAGACGATGCGGCCAAAAAGACCGAAGCTGGTCATGACGTCGACGCCCGGAGCGAACTTGGACTGCATCTCAGCCTGCTGCTGCTGGGTCTTCTTGTTGCGGCGGAACATCATGAAGACAAAGAGTCCAAGCATGACGAACAGCAATATGGTCATTGGATCCACAGGGAAGTTCCGTTCTGTACTTACGTTTTGGTTCACGGCAACGTCCCTGGCAGATCCGCGAAGCGGGCGCATGGATCAAGGACTCGAACGTGCCGAGCGTCATACCAGTCTAGAGGGAAAAGCTGAACACGGCGTGTTAACCGATGGTATCTACGCTTTCGGCGTGGTTTTCCTCTTCATCGAACAACGCCAGTGTCTCTTGGCCGAAGACGCCGGACGGCACCGCGTAGCCGAGGTGGGTCCAGGCAGACGCCATTGCGATGCGGCCCCTGGGCGTCCGCCCCAATAGTCCCTCGCGCACCAGGAAGGGCTCGGCAACGGTCTCTACAGTTTCTGGTTCCTCACCTACGGCAATCGCCAAGGTGGACAGACCCACCGGGCCACCGTTGAACTTGGTAATGAGGGCTTCGAGCACTGAGCGGTCAAGCCGGTCAAGGCCCCGCTGGTCCACTTCATACATATCCAAGGCCGCCGACGCGGAACGGGCATCGATCTGATCGATGCCATGGACCAGTGCCCAGTCCCGGACACGGCGCAGCAGACGGTTGGCAATACGCGGCGTGCCTCGCGACCGACCCGCGATCTCCGTGAATCCGGCCGAATTCACCTTGAGGTCCAAAAGCCCTGCCGAACGGCGAAGCACAAGTTCAAGCTCCGCTACGGAGTAAAACTCAAGATGCCCGGTAAATCCGAAACGATCCCGTAGTGGCCCAGGCAGCAGGCCGGCACGTGTGGTGGCCCCTACCAGGGTGAACGGCGGAAGCTCAAGGGGGATGGCCGTGGCACCGGCGCCCTTGCCCACCACGATGTCTACACGGAAGTCCTCCATGGCCATGTACAGCATTTCCTCGGCAGGCCGGGACATCCGGTGAATTTCATCGAGGAACAAGACCTCGCCCTCCGACAAGGAGGAAAGAATGGCAGCGAGGTCACCTGCATGCTGGATGGCCGGACCACTGCTGATCCGCAATGGCGCGTTCATTTCCGCAGCAATGATCATGGCCAACGTGGTCTTGCCCAGCCCCGGTGGACCGGACATCAACACATGGTCGGCGCTGCGCCCGCGCATCTTTGACGCCTCCAACACCAAGGCCAGCTGCTTGCGGACCCGGTGCTGGCCAACGAAATCGTGCAGGTTCTTGGGCCGGAGGGCCGCCTCAATGACCCGCTCCTCCGGTTCCTCTCCCCCGCTGACCAAAGACTGCTCAGCCACGGCTGCCTACACGGTTGCCGGCGCGGGCGCCGTCCTGGCCCAGCCACCGCAGCGTTGCACGGAGGATGTGGGCGACATTTCCCGAGTCCACCAGCTCCGGAGAATCGGCCATGGCTTTGTCGATGCTGCCCGTGGCGTCCTTCTCTGACCATCCCAGGCTGGTCATTGCCGCAACCACTTGCGGCTTCCAGTCGGCCTTGACGGCAGTTTCCGGAGCAGCGGCCGTCCCCGTTCCATGCGGGACCAACTTTCCGGCCAGTTCCAGGACAATGCGCCCTGCGACCTTGGGCCCAATGCCGGGAACCTTCGTAAAGGCCTTACCATCACCAGTGTGCGCAGCCACCCGGATAGCTTCGGGTTCGTGGACCGCGAGAACAGCCAACGCCAGCCTGGGTCCCACGCCGCTGACGCTGAGCAGGACATCGAAAACTTCGCGTTCGTCGTCATCGGCGAAACCGAACAGCGTCAGGGAGTCCTCCCTGACGATCATGGAGGTGAAGAGCTTGGCTTCAGATCCGACCTTGAGGTGGCTGAGGGTCTGCGGGGTGGCAAAGACACTCATGCCGGCGCCGTTGAGGTCAATGACGGCGGTGGACAAACCAACGTGGGCTACGGTTCCACGGAGAAAACTGATCAAGACCCGGCTCCTGAATTATTGCGGCCAAAGCGGACTATCCGAACATATCTACGAATACCCTAGCAAGGCAGGGCACCAATCACCGCGCGCGGCGCGCTTTTGCCTCCGCTTCGGCCCATGCCTTCTGAGCAGGAGTGAGTGAACCTTTTCCGGAGGCGCCACCTGCCGAGCCCATTCCACTGCCTGCGCGCCACGCGTGCGTGAGTGCCAAGGCAAGGGCATCGGCCGCATCGGCAGGCTTGGGCGGCGCATCCAGCCGCAAAATTTTTGTCACCAGCTTGGTGACGGCATCTTTGTTGGCCGTACCACTGCCGGTCACCGCGGCCTTGACCTCGGAAGGGGTGTGCAAGGCCACCGGGATGCCACGGCGTGCCGCTGCGGCAATAACGACGCCTGATGCCTGGGCAACGCCCATCACCGTGCTGACGTTCATCTGCGAAAAAACACGTTCGACTGCGACGACGTCCGGCTCATGCCGGTCCAGCCATTCATCGATGGCTTCGGCAATGACCAGCAAGCGCTTATCCAGCGTCAACTCCGCCGAAGTTCCCACAACCCCCACAGCAACCATGGTGGCGCGGCGGTTTCTTTCGATGTCCACCACACCGATGCCGCAACGGGTAAGGCCCGGATCGACTCCTAATACGCGAAGAGTCAAGTCCGGGCCTTCCTGTCTGTTATCACCCTTGAAAGCCGCCCCGCCTAGTCGGCGTCGAGGGCAGCCTGCACTTCCTCGCTGAGGTCCGCATTGCTGTAGACGTTCTGGACGTCGTCCAGGTCTTCCAGTGCATCCACGAGCTTCATGAATTTCCGGGCGCCATCGACGTCAAGGTCCACCTGCATGGACGGGACGAATTCGGCTTCGTCGGTTTCGTAATCGATGCCCGCTTCCTTCAGTGCGTCACGAATGGCCTGGAGGTCGGACGGTTCGGAGTGGATTTCCCAGTTCTCGCCGCTGTCCTTGACTTCCTCGGCGCCGGCTTCCAGGACCGCCATCAGGATGTCGTCTTCGCTCAGGCCGTTCTTCGGCAGCACCACTACGCCCTTCCGGGCAAAAAGGTAGCTGACGGAGCCGGGGTCGGCGATGGTGCCGCCATTGCGCGAAATAGCGAGGCGAACCTCGGAGGCGGCGCGGTTCTTGTTGTCGGTCAGACATTCGATCAGCAATGCCGAACCCTGCGGGCCACGGGCCTCGTACATGATTTCGGTGTAGTCGACCACCTCACCGGTGAGGCCTGCACCACGCTTGATGGCACGGTCAATGTTGTCATTGGGTACCGAGGTCTTCTTCGCCTTGGTAACCGCGAGTTCCAAGCCAGGGTTGCCAGCAAGGTCCGGGCCACCCATGCGGGCGGCAACTTCGATGTTCTTGATCAGTTTTGCGAACGACTTTGCACGCCTGCCGTCAATGATGGCTTTCTTGTGCTTGGTGGTCGCCCATTTGGAGTGGCCTGACATGCTTTACGCTTCTCCTCTGATCATTCGAATAAAGAGTTCATGCACGCGCTTCTCTCCCGTCACTTCCGGGTGGAAGGAGGTGGCCAGCAGGTGGCCTGAACGCACTGCAACAATTCTAGCCACTCCATGCAAAGTGGCCGTGTGGCTGGCGTGGTCCGGATCAACCTGCGCCAGTACTTCCACGGTGGGACCCACGCGCTCAACCCATGGGCCGCGAATGAACACAGCATGGACAGGGTCCACGCCGGAATCGCCTGCACTGAAATCCAGGCCCTTGAAATCGAGGTCGGTTTCAAAGGACTCGCGCTGCCGCCCAAAAGCGTTGCGCCGCACAGTGATGTCCAGTCCACCGAAGGTCTGCTGTGGATTTCCCTCGAGGTCGGTCGCTGGATCAGCGATTTCATCGGCCAGCAAGATCATGCCGGCACAGGAACCGTAGACGTGCAGGCCGTCAGCGATGCGCTTCTTCAGCGGGTCGCGGAGTTCGAAAATCCGGGACAGTTTGTCAATAGTGGTGGATTCGCCGCCCGGGATGATCAGGCCGTCGATGTCGTCCAGTTCGGCAGGCCTGCGGATACCCACGCCCGTGGCACCTGCGGCCTCCACAGCGCGGATATGCTCGCGGAAGTCGCCCTGGAGCGCCAGTACACCGATCCGGAGTCCTGAACCCACGCGTGATGAAGCGTCGGAAAGGGGGTTGGTCATTGGACCATCATAGTGGCCATCGCCCTACCGGCGGTCCTCCATGGCGCCTGCGGACCCGGTTGCATGCCCTGACTGGGATATATTACAGAGCATGCTTTCCTTCAGCGTCCCCATCGGCAAGCTGGTCCGCACTCTGTCCCGGCTCCGGGGTGGAGGATCAGCTTTTCCCGGCCTGGTGGTCGAGAAAATCGACCCCGGCTTCATGCAGCGAACGCTGGCCTCCCTCCCCCACGGCGTGGCCGTGGTCAGTGGAACCAACGGAAAAACCACCACCACAAAGATGGTGGTGGAACTCCTTGAAAGCCAAGGATTGAAAGTCTTCACCAACCGCACCGGAAGCAACTTCACCCGGGGCGTTGCTGCCTCGCTCCTGGGCGACGTGGATTGGCGGGGCCGGCTCGACGCTGACATCGCCATCCTTGAACTCGACGAGGCCCACGCCGTCCATTTCGTGAACAAAGTCCAGCCGAGGTTCAGCCTGCTGCTCAATGTCCTTCGCGACCAATTGGACCGTTTCGGCGAAATCGACAAGACTGCCCGGCTTCTGGAGCACATCGCCTCCAGGACCACGGACGCCGTGGTCCTGAACCGTGAAGATCCCCGGGTTGCCCGGATAGCTACCACCGTCAACAGCCTGGACGCAGTCCACCACCCCGACGTGCGCTACTTCGGCCTGGACGAATCGCTCCGCAGCACTTTTCCGAATGATGATGAGATGCGTACCGGCAGCGGCCCTTCCCCGTCGGGGACTTCCGTAGCCGCGGCGGCTGGTGAGGCAGTTGACCTGCCGGGTGCCGACGTCGTACTCCGCCGGGTAGGCGCGCAGGATGCTGACTTTGAGTTCGACGGCGAGACCGTCACCACGGCGATGAAGCTGCGCGGTGTTTACAACATCTTCAATGCCGCGGCCGCGCTGTCACTGGCACGTGCCGTTTTGGGGACCGGCCCCGTTGACACGCCCAAACTTGTGAAGGCCCTGGGCGACGTCGCCCCCGCATTTGGCCGCGGGGAAAGCCTGACGGTAGATGGACAACCGCTCGAATTAGTGTTGGTGAAGAACCCCAGCGGCTTCCGGCTTGGGCTGAAGTCCTTCCCCGCCGGCGGTTACGCCACCATGATCGCCATCAATGACAACTACGCAGACGGCAGGGACATGTCGTGGCTGTGGGATGTCGAGTTCGAATCCCTGAGGGATGATGGCGTGGAAGTACTCACCGGTGTTCGGGCCTACGACATGGCGCTGAGGCTGCAGTATGACGACGTACCTTTCGGACTTGTGGAACCCGACATCACAGCAGCATTGCGATCCTTCATCAATGGCTCAAGGGGCAAGCCCAAACGAATCTTCTGCACCTACACCTCCATGCTCGCCATTCGCCGTGAACTGGCCAAAATCACCATAGTTGAGGTGGTCTCATGACCTCGGAAGCACTGCCAACGGCCCAGGGGTCGCAGCCCGCCAAGGGAACCATCCGCGTCCTCCAGCTCTACCCGCGGGAGATGAACATCTACGGTGACTGGGGCAATGCCCTGGTCCTTCAGCAACGCATCAAATGGCACGGTTACACGCCCGAGTTGCTGGAATACAACGTGGGTGACGAGTTTCCTGACGACGTCGACATCATCGTCGGGGGCGGGGGGCAGGACAGCGGCCAGCTGGTCATCCAGGATGACCTCCAGTCGCGCGCCGACCGCCTCAGGGAGATGGCCGATGCCGGCGCACCCATGCTGGTCATTTGCGGTCTCTACCAACTTTTTGGCAAGTTCTTCAAAACCAGCGCCGGACCTGTCATCCCGGGCATCGGCATCCTGGATGTCGAAACACACGGTACGGACGAGCGGCTGATCGGCAACGTGATCATGAAGTCCACCGAATTCGGGGACATCATGGGCTACGAGAATCACAGCGGACAGACCACGTTGGGTCCCGGCGTCGAACCTCTCGGAACTGTCACCAAGGGCGCCGGAAACAACAGCAAGGATGGCCACGAGGGTGCCCGGTACAACAATGTTGTGGCCAGCTACCTGCACGGTTCACTGTTGCCGAAGAACCCGGCGATCGCCGACTTCCTCATCAGGACAGCTGCCGAACGCAAGTACGGCACCTTCGTGCCGGGAGCGCCCGACGACGACTACGCCCGCCTCGCGCGCGAGCACGCAGCCCGTCGGCCGCGCTAGCGACTACTTTTCCTTGGTGATCAGGAGTTCATGGGCACCGGCGGTCGCCGCACCCATGGACTCCACCACAGCTTTGGTTCGCTGGTAGGTTTCAGCATCGGCAGCGGGCGTTGCGCAGACTCCCTGCGGTGCGTCACTGGCCACTGAGCACCACCGGTAAGGGTCCCGGACAATAACCGAAGGTGCCCAGGCCAGGTCTGAAGCCGTCCACACACCTGCGGTGTTCTGGCTGAACTGTGCCCTTACCAGCAAGCCTTCGTTGTTGACCACGTACCAGGGCGATAGTTCCGTGACTCCGTTGCCCAGTCCATACACGATCCATGTGCCCTTGTAATTCTCGATGGGAAGCACCGAATGGGTGTGGTGCCCGTAGATCATGGTGAACTGACCGCTGTCCACCAGGGCATGCGCCACGTCCTGCTGCTGGGCATTGGCTTCGCTGGCATACTCGTCACCGGCGTGCATGACGCCCAGCACAATGTCAGCCCCCAACGCCTTGGCCTGGGTTGCCTTGGCAATCATGGCCGCGGGGTCCAGCTCGTCGACCAACCACGGGTACTCGGGAATTTGTCCGTTATGGCCGTAAGTACCGATGATCACGGCCACCTTGGCCGCATCCGTCTGAATCATCAATATTTCCTTGGACGCCGCCTCTGTACGGTATGAACCTGTGTGCTTGAGTCCGGCCGCGTCGAGGGCGTCCAGCGTCCTCAGGAGCCCCTCCGTCCCGCGGTCAATCGTGTGGTTGCTGGCCGTGGTGCAGGCTTGGTAGCCCACGTTCTTGGAGGCGCTGATGATCTGCGGCGGCACATTGAAGGATGGATAGGCAGAGAACGGGCCCTCCGGCGTTGCGACGGGGGTTTCCTGGTGACAGATGGCGAGATCGCTGTTTGCGATGTAGCGCCGCTGTCCTTCCAGAAGGGGAACGAAGGTATAACCGGGTATGCCTGCAGCGGCGGCGTCCGCCCGTGCCTGCTGCCACAGTTGGGTGTGGACCAGCATGTCGCCGGTCACTGTAACGGAAGTGCACCTCAGCTCCGGACAAGCCGGGCCCTTGCCGGGAGTAGGGTTTGGAGCGGGAGTGCGGGTGGGGGTTGGCGACTCAGTGGCGGGAGCCGAGGCCGAGCTGCTGCGGTTCTGATCATCAGTCTCGGCGATGACACCGCAAGCACCCAAGGTCACGGCCAGGAACGCCCCTCCCAGCGCGGTCAGCGCCTTTGGCGATCCGAACCTGGCAATTGAAGATGTGATCTTCCCCATGATTTTTATCCTAAGGCGGGAGAGCGGCCCAGCCGGGCGCGGCACCCTTGAGGACACGATTCTTACGTGAAAGAGTCACTTCATGACCAATCCTCTGCTGAGCCCCAGCCCCCTGCCGTATGGACTGCCGCCGTTTGCCGGGATCACCCCCGAGCACTACGCCGAGGCCGTGGACGCCGGTCTGGCCGAGCACCTGAAGGAAATCCAACTGATCGCGGGCAACCCCGAACCCGCGTCCTTCGAGAACACAGCCGTGGCCATGGAACGTTCGGGAATGCTCTTGAACAGGGCAGCAGCTGCATTCTTCACGTTGGTCTCGGCAGACGCGTCAGATGCCATAAAGAGGTTGGAGACGGAGTTATCACCCAAGTTCTCCGCCCACCAGGATGCCGTGTACATGAACCGTGACCTCTACCATCGGTTTGCGGCCATCGATGCCGGCAACCTTGATGCCGAGGCAGTTCGCCTGGTGCAGGAGTACCTCAAAGAATTCCGGCAGTCAGGCATCCAACTCGATGATGCCGGCCAATTGCGATTGCGCGAAGTCAACGCGGAGCTCTCACGATTGGGCACTGAGTTCGGCCAGCGCGTCAAGGAGGGAATGAAGTGTTCCGCACTTCTGCTGAACGACGTTGGGGACTTGGCCGGGCTGCCGGCCGACGACGTCGCTGCCGCCGCCGAAGCCGCGAAAAGCGCTGGACATGACGGCCATTACCTCCTCACCCTGATCCAGCCCAGCAACCAGCCCGCCCTGGCCTCCCTGGACAACCGGTCCGTCCGCCGTCGACTCTTCGAGGGGTCCTTGGCCCGCGGCACGGACGGCAGCTCCCTCGATGTGCGCGAGCTCGTGACGGCTACGGTTGGGCTGCGGGCCGAGAAGGCAACGCTTTTGGGCTTCAGCAACTTTGCCGAACTCGTGGTGGACCAGCAGACAGCCCCCACTTTCAGCGCCGTCGAAGAGATGCTGGGCAGACTGGCCCCAGCCGCCCTGCGGAATGCCACTGCAGAAGCCACTGCGTTGGCGCAATCCGCAGGCCATGCACTGGAACCCTGGGACTGGGCGTACTACTCCGCCAGGGTCCGCAGAGAGAAGTATGAGGTTGACGAACAAGCGCTGCGACCCTATTTCGCCCTCGAAACAGTCCTGACAGACGGCGTGTTCCATGCAGCTACCCAGCTCTACGGCATCACTTTTCACGAGCGCATCGACTTGAAGGGGTACCACCCCGATGTCCGTGTCTGGGAGGTCCGCAATGAGGACGGAAGTGGCTTAGGCCTGTTCCTCGGTGACTATTACACCCGGTCGTCAAAGCGAGGCGGCGCATGGATGAACTCGCTCGTGGAACAGTCCGGCCTTCTGGCCACGCGGCCGGTGGTCATCAACAACCTCAACATCACCAAACCAGCACCCGGCGAGCCCACCCTGTTGACCCTTGACGAACTCCGCACCGTGTTCCATGAATTCGGCCACGCGCTCCATGGACTCTTCTCCGATGTGACGTATCCACGATTCTCAGGAACATCGGTGCCCCGCGACTTCGTTGAGTACCCCTCCCAAGTTAACGAAATGTGGATCATGTGGCCCGAAGTCCTGGCCAATTACGCACGCCATCACTCCACTGGCGAACAACTCCCCCAGGACATTGTGGACAAGCTCAATGCCTCGCAACTATGGGGTGAAGGATTCGCTACCACTGAATATCTGGGGGCGGCACTGCTGGACATTGCCTGGCATGTTCTGGCCGAAGCCAATGTGCCGGACGACGTCCTGGCCTTCGAGGCCAAGGCACTTGCCGGGGCAGGCATCGCGCATCCGCTGATTCCGCCGCGCTACCGCACGGGATACTTCCAGCACATCTTTGCCGGGGCAGGTTACGCCGCGGGCTACTACTCCTACATCTGGAGCGAAGTGCTGGACGCGGACACCGTGGAGTGGTTCAAGGACAACGGCGGCCTGTCACGGGCCAACGGAGACAAGTTCCGTGCCGAGCTGCTCTCCAGGGGAAACAGCCGCGACCCCCTGGAGTCATTCCGGGCATTCCGGGGCCGCGACGCCCACTTGGAACCGCTCCTGAAGCGTCGCGGACTGGAGTAACAACGACGCCGGGCCGGTCACCTCATCAAGGTGACCGACCCGGCGTCGTACTTCTTTTGCTGTTTACCAGCCGCGCTCTGCGAGGCGGTGGGGCTGCGGGATGTCGTCGACGTTGATACCGACCATGGCTTCGCCGAGGCCGCGGGAGACCTTGGCGATCACATCGGGATCGTCGTAGAACGTGGTGGCCTTGACGACGGCGGCGGCACGCTGGGCGGGGTTGCCGGACTTGAAGATACCGGAGCCAACGAACACGCCGTCGGCGCCGAGCTGCATCATCATCGCAGCATCAGCCGGGGTAGCGATACCGCCGGCGGTGAACAGGACCACGGGGAGCTTGCCCGTGGCGGCAACTTCCTTGACGAGCTCGTACGGGGCCTGCAGTTCCTTGGCCGCAACGTAGAGCTCGTCCTCGGGCAGGGCAGACAGCTTGGCGATCTCGGCACGGATCTGGCGCATGTGACCGGTGGCGTTGGAAACATCACCGGTGCCGGCCTCGCCCTTGGAACGGATCATCGCCGCGCCCTCGTTGATGCGGCGCAGCGCCTCACCAAGGTTGGTGGCACCACACACGAACGGAACGGTGAAGTTCCACTTGTCGATGTGGTTGATGTAGTCGGCCGGGGTCAGGACCTCGGACTCGTCGATGTAGTCAACACCGAGGGACTGCAGAACCTGGGCCTCGACGAAGTGGCCGATGCGGGCCTTGGCCATCACCGGGATGGACACGGCGGCAATGATCGCATCGATCATGTCGGGATCGGACATGCGGGACACGCCACCCTGGGCGCGGATATCAGCCGGGACACGCTCGAGCGCCATGACGGCGACGGCACCGGCGTCCTCAGCGATGCGGGCCTGCTCGACGTTAACGACGTCCATGATGACGCCGCCCTTGAGCATCTCCGCCATGCCCCGCTTAACGCGGCTGCTGCCCGTAACGCTGTTCGCGGACGAACCGGCTTCGTTGCTTACATCTGGTGTAGACACAAAAACCCCTATGGGTAGATAAACGACCTTCTTGCCGGAGGCACGCGCAGCCACACGACCGCAATCAGCGCACACCGGATTTTCAGGTCAAGGTGACCAAGTACTAGTAATAGTAGTCGCACGTTGCAAGGTGGCAGTACATTCATTACTGCCTTTGCAGGCAACAAACGGGCCTGTCATAGGACAGCTGCACAACCGCCGGCGCGCGACTCTGGCCGGATGCCACTTCACATGGGAAGAGTTCCGCCTTTAGGCGGCTAGGCCGTGCCGGCCCCACCCGTTTCGGCCATTGCTTGTTTGTGCACGGCGGACATCCGCTGGACTATGGTCACCACGCTGGCCAGTGCCAGCAGGATCAGGGTTACCAACAACACCACGGGCGGAAGTCCAAGTCCGGTGAGCCCTGCGATCAGCAGCACGGAGGCCAACCGTTCCGCCCGTTCTGCAATCCCGACGCTGGCTTGATAGCCCAGCGACTCCGCTTTGGCCCGTGCGTAGGAAACAACCATGCCCAGGACAAGGCAAACGACGGCGGCCGTACCTATGGCGGGGTCCTCGCCCTTGGTGAAGAACCAGATGGTGAGGCCTGCGAAGATCGCCCCATCGGCCAACCGGTCCAAGGTGGAGTCGAGGAAATTACCCCAACCCCCGCTGCGACCTTGCAGGCGTGCCATGATGCCGTCAACCACGTCCGAAAAGGCGAAGAAAGCCACAACTACGGAGCCCCACCACAACTGGCCAAGGGGGTAGAGGAGCAAACCACCCAGGATCACGCCGGCCGTACCCGCAATGGTCACGGCGTCCGGTGACACACCGATCCTGAGGAGCCAACGCGCCAGAGGGGTAAAGAGTGAAGTGAAGAAGCCGCGCGCATGCCTATTGAGCATTCGACTCCCCCGGCCAGGCTTCAGCCACAAGCTTGCGGACCTCATCAAGAGTCTGCGTAATGGCCTTGGTCTGGGCGATGATGGGGAAAAAATTTCCGTCCCCGCCCCAGCGCGGTACTACATGCTGGTGGAGGTGCGCGGCGATACCGGCGCCGCCGGTGACTCCCTGGTTCATGCCCAGATTGAAACCGCTCGGATTGGACACCTTCCGCAAGACCCGCATGGCGGTTTGCGTGAGTTCGGCGAACTCTGCTGTCTCCTCCACCGTGATGTCCGTGTAGTCAGGCACGTGGCGGTAGGGGCAGATTAAAAGGTGCCCTGGGTTGTACGGGAACAAGTTGAGGACCACGTAGCAGGTCCTCCCGCGATGGACGATCAGGGATTCCTCGTCGGTGCGGGTGGGGCCCACACAGAACGGGCAGTCATCCTTGTTCTTGAATTGATCCTGCCCGCCCTTGATGTAAGCCATGCGGTGCGGAGTCCACAGGCGCTGAAAAGCGTCCGGAACGCCCGCGAGTCCGAAGTCATCGGTTACGTCGGCGTCACCGGGGATGCCGGCTGCCGCGCCTGTGTTCTCCTGCACCGTCTGTGTGTCCGTTCCGTCAGCTCTCGCGGTTCTTGACGGCGTCCACGATCCTGCGAACCGCCTCTGCCACGGGCACGCCGTTATCCTGGCTGCCATCCCTGAACCGGAACGACACTGCACCGGCCTCGGCGTCCTCGCCTCCGGCAATCAGGACGAACGGGATCTTGTCCTTGCTCGCCGTCCGGATCTTTTTGGGGAAGCGATCCGACGAGACATCAACTTCGGCCCGGATTCCTGCGGCCTTGAGCTGGTCCACGACATCGAACATGTAGTCGTTGAACGTCTCGGCAACGGGAATACCTACCACCTGGACGGGAGCCAGCCACGCAGGGAAGGCGCCGGCGTAGTGCTCGGTGAGGACGCCCATGAAGCGTTCAACCGAACCGAAGAGGGCCCGATGGATCATCACCGGACGCTGGCGGGTTCCGTCTGCCGCCTGGTATTCCAGCTCAAAGCGCTCCGGCAGGTTGAAGTCCAACTGGATGGTGGACATCTGCCAGGTCCTGCCCAGTGCGTCTTTCGCTTGAACGGAGATCTTGGGACCGTAGAATGCTGCTCCACCCGGATCCGGAACCAGTTCCAGGCCGGATGCTGCTGCAACTTCGGAAAGTGTGCGCGTGGCCTCTTCCCACGCCGAGTCCTCGCCAACGAACTTCTCTTCGTTCTTGGTGGAGAGCTCCAGGTAGAAGTCGTCCAGGCCGTAGTCCTTGAGAAGGCCCAGGACGAAGTTCAGCGTGGTGGTGAGCTCGTCCTTCATCTGCTCGCGCGTGCAGTAGATGTGGGCGTCGTCCTGTGTCATTCCACGCACACGGGTCAAGCCGTGGACTACGCCGGACTTCTCATAGCGGTACACCGAACCGAATTCGAACAACCGCAGGGGAAGTTCACGGTAGGAACGCCCACGTGAGCGGAAGATCAGGTTGTGCATGGGGCAGTTCATCGGCTTCAGGTAGTAGTCCTGGGCCGGCTTGCGAACAGTGCCGTCGTCATTGAATTCCGCGTCCACCTGCATCGCAGGGAACATGCCGTCCTTGTACCAGTCAAGGTGTCCGGATACCTCGTACAGGTGGCCCTTGGTGATGTGGGGGGTGTAGACGAACTCGTACCCGGCATCCACGTGACGTTGGCGTGAGTAATCTTCCATCGCCTTGCGGATAATGCCGCCCTTGGGATGGAAAACGGGCAGGCCGGAGCCAAGCTCGTCAGGGAAGGAGAACAGGTCAAGCTCGACGCCCAGCTTGCGGTGGTCGCGACGCTCTGCCTCGGCGATGCGTTCCTGGTAGGCCTTGAGGGCTTCCTTGGTGGGCCACGCCGTTCCGTAGATGCGCTGGAGCTGCTGGTTGTTCTGGTTCCCCAGCCAGTAGGCAGCGGACGAGCGGGTCAACGCGAAGGCATTGGAGATGATCTTGGTGTTGGGCAGGTGCGGGCCACGGCAAAGATCGCACCAGACGCTCTCGCCGCTCTTCCTGTCCACATTGTCGTAGATAGTGATGTCGCCGGCGCCGACCTCAACGTTCACACCTTCCGCGGCGTCGCTTGCCTCGTTCTTCTTGCCCAGAAGTTCCAACTTGTAGGGCTCGTTGGCCATGGCTTCGCGGGCTTCTTCTTCGGTGACCACGCGGCGAACGAACTTCTGGTTCTGGTTGATGATTTTTTGCATCATCTTTTCCAGTTGGCGCAGGTCTTCCGGGGTGAACGGCTCAGCGACGTCGAAGTCGAAGTAGAAGCCGTCAGTGATGTACGGGCCGATGCCAAGCTTTGCGTCCGGACGCAACTGTTGGACGGCCTGGGCCATGACGTGGGCTGTGGAGTGGCGGAGCACGTTGAGGCCATCGGGAGATTCGATGGTGACGCCTTCGATGTCGGCATCGGCCGGCAGGACCTGGTCCAGGTCCTTCAGCACACCATTGACACGGGCTACAACGACGTCGCGGCGCTCGAAGAAGAGTTCCGCGCCGGTAGTCCCTTCCGTCACCTTGGTCTCTTCGCCATCGACGATGAGGGTGATCTGTTGGGCATCTGACACGGGTGTCTCCTATTCATAGTTAAAGGCTTCATAGCTTGTGGCGTACGGGGACCACAGCCAGCCACCGTCAATCGTATCTGCTTCGGCGAGGGCGGCCAAAGCAGCGCGCCGATCCTGGATTGAGCCGCTGGTTCAGCTTCCCAGGCCCGTGATGGCGAGGTTCCTGGAGATGCCATGCAGTGGTCCTTGGTGCGTGTATTCAGCAGGCATTCCACCTCCAGCAGGGAGGAGGTCTGTGTATGGCAACGTTTCCGGCTGGCCGAGGTCCCAGGCTTTGCTGGCGCTCAGGCTGATTCCCTTGGGGCCCGTCCTTCTGGTGGTGCCACGAATCAACAGCAGGCGTGTACCGAACAGCAAAGGACCTGACTCTTCCTGGGCTTCATGGAAAAAGACGGAATCTACGCAGCCGGTACCGTCATCGATGCTGATGAAGACCACGCGCCTTCCTCCACGCATGGGCGGGGTTTGGGTTGCGATCCGAACCCCGGCCACCAGGACTTCAGTCCCGTTGCGCAAACCCAGCAGCTTGTCAGCAGTGGTGACCCCCAGCTTGTCCAGGAGGGGCCGGTGGCTGTCCATGAGGTGCTGGCTGACATCCACGGCCATGAGGTCAAGCTCGGCCCTGACGTTCTCCACCATGGATGGTTCGGGAAGTTCAGGAGCCAGATTCCGCAGCTCCACATCACCCAGAGCGAACGACAACTGTCCTTCGATGACATCCGTGGGCTTCCTTGCAGGACTGCTTTGGAGCGCCTGCAGGTGTTGCACGAGGTCTGCCCGGTTCGCTTTCCCCCCGGAATCTTTGTGCAGGGAATCAAAGGCGCCCAGTTGAGCAAGCCTTTTGATGTTCGGTTTGCTGACTCTCCCCCGCGCCCGGAGGTCAGCCAAGGAATCGAAGGGTTGCCCTGCCACGATTCTCTTGAGTTCTGCCCCCGAAAGCCCATAGATCCCAGTGAGGCTCAGCCGGATGCCAAGCTTGCCTCGATCTGACCCGTCCTGGATCCTTTCCACTCTGTACTGGGCATGGCTCCTGTTGATGTCCAACGGCAGGATGGGGATTCCCAACCGCCGCGCTTCTGCCACCAACAGCCGTTTGGGATACATGCCGGGATCGTGTTCCCAAAGTCCGGCGAGAAATGCTTCCGGGTGGTGGGTTTTCAGCCAGGCCGATTGATAGGTGGGCACCGCGAACGCGGCTCCGTGGGCTTTGCAAAAACCAAAGCTGCCAAAGGCCTTCAAGGTCCCCCATACTTTGTCCACAACCTCGGGAGAGTATTTCTTGATGGCTTCACGCCGGAAGTAGGTCTCCACTCCCGGTTCATGGATTTCGTCCCCTAATGCCCTGCGAAACTCATCCGCCCTTGCCAATCCGCAGCCGGTCATCACGTGGAATGTCTTCAGAATCTGCTCGTGGAAAACCGTAACCCCGTGGGTTTCCTGCAAAACCGGCTTCAAATCCGGATGAGGGTAGATTTCCGGCGCGAAACCGTGCCTGTGTTCCAGGAAGGGACGGACCATGTCCGACTTCATGGGCCCGGGACGGAACAGGGAGATATCGATGATGAGGTCATTAAATTCACGCGGAGCCATCTTCCCGATGAGCTCACGCTGACCCGGGGACTCAATCTGGAAGCAGCCAAGCGTATGGGTGCTCCGGATCAACTCATAGGTAGGTTCGTCATCAAAGGGCACGGCATTAAGATCGATCCTGCCGTCAGCAGCTATATAGTCCGGCCCCTTTCCACCCGGCTCAACCGGGTGCTTTCCTGCGGCAACCACTTCAGCTTTTGAAGGATGGAGGCGAATGACTTCACGTACCGCAAAGGCCATGGCACTTTGCATCCGTACGCCAAGGACATCAAGTTTGAGCATTCCCATGGGATCCATGTCGTGTTTGTCGAACTGGCTCATGGGCAACCCCAGCCCGCTCGGTTGAACGGGAGTACGGTCCAAGAGCGTTGCATCCCCCAGGATCACGCCACAGGGGTGCATCGAAATGTGCCGGGGAAGACGATCCAGCCTCTCTGTAAGGTCTACCAACAGGTCAAGTTGCTGGTTTTCCTCAAGGCCTCCTCGTTCAACGCGTCCGGCAAAATCACGGAGCTCGGGCTTCTCCACCAGGGCTTCACGGAACTTGCGCGCAGAGAACCGCCACAATTGCTTGGCAATATCGCTAACTTCGCCCTCATCCATGCCCAGGGCCATTCCCGCATCCCGGACTGCGCCTCGCGCCCTGTACCCGTTTTGCATGCTCATCAGGGTGACACGCTGGGCTCCAAACCGGTCAAAAATCTCACGGTACACGTTGTGCCGTTCCGCAGATTCGACGTCAAGGTCGATGTCAGGAAGGGTTGAGCGGCGTCCCGACAGGAAACGTTCAAAGATGAGATCGTGGCGGATTGGATCCACCTGGCTGATCTCGATCAGGTAGTTGACCAGGCTGGATGCCCCTGATCCCCGGGCAGCTACCCTGACACCCATTTCCAGGATCATCCGGGAAACCTCAGCCACCGTCAGAAAGTAGGAGGCAAAGCCGAGCCTGCCGATGATCCCAAGCTCATGCACCAACCGCGAGCGCATTTGCTTCTCTGTTTCCCCGGAGATGCTTGGGAATCGTTTGGTGATTCCGGCTTCGCAGCGCTGGGTAAGTTCAATCATGGGGTCGCAGTCGATGCCAAGGATGGAGGCTTCGGGTACTACTGGTTTTTTCCATCCCATGTCCAGGACTGGATCAATGCGGCATTTGTCGGCGAGCGCTTCAGTGTTGGCGAGGAGTTTGTTGAGGTCGGCTTTCCCTTGGCCTGCTGCGTTCATGATTTCTTTGCCGAGTTGAAGCATCTGGTGGGCGTTCTTCAGCCAACCCTGTCCTGTTGGTTGCAGCATGGGTGCTGTGGAGAGTTCCGGGAGGGACTTCAGTGTCCGCGCCGAGTCCAGGACGTCTGCGGTTGCTGCGCCGTCCTGGGCGCAATAGCGGACTGCGTTGCTGAGGATGGCCGGGATGTTGTATTCAAGGGCGAGCTTGAGCATCCGTACTGCGTGGGCGGTGCTGAGGGGTTCGCCTGGTGCGCTGAGGTGGGTCACCGTTTCGGCCACGAGGGTTCCTGGCGGCATGGCGTCTATCCATTGTTTGAAGAGGGTTCTGGGCCGGAGGTATTTGCGGCCTCCCATGGCCCGGCCGACGTCAGAGTCCGGTCCGAGCAGAACCGTCAGGACGGGCTTGAGGGTTGTGGGATCGAGGGTTCTTGAGGCGAGCTCTCCTCTGGTTACGGCAACGGGGACTGCTCCCCCGGCTTTTCCAGAGGTTCGTGCGTGAGCGTCCGAGACGAGGCGGCAGAGCGCCCTGTAGCCGGCTCCGTTGTTGTTTCCGTGGGCGAGGACGACGACGCGGCCCGCGACTTGGGTGCGGTGGTCGCCGTCGTCGTCAAACACTGCAAGGTCTACTCCGGCGATGGGGTCGATACCTGCGTCCATGCAGGCTTTGAGGTGTTTGACGGTGCCGTAAAGGCCGTCCCGGTCTGTGCAGGCGAGCGCTGTGGCGCCGTCAGCTGCGGCTGTTTGGGCGAGTTCCTCGGGCCAGGAGACGCCGTAGTGCGCACTGAAGGCAGTGGAAACGTGCAGGTGGGTGAAGCTCAAGGTTCACGCTGCTTCGTCGGGTTCTACGGCATGCGCCGGCGCGGCGGCGTGGATGCGAAGGAGGCGCCATCGTCCGCTGCCTACGTGCCTGACGAGGTCAAGGGTGATGGCATGGGTGGCAGGTGTTTGCTCTTGCTGGGGTTCAAGCTGTACCCGCCAGATCTCGTGGTCTACCAGTCCCGCTCCACTGCCCAGGGGGGCGCGGCTTTCTTCGATCCACCATTGGCGGCGTTCATACCATCGGACAGGTTCATTGATGACTGTGCAGGGGTGCCCTTTCCAGTGGACTGTCCGTGGCTGGCCCAGGTCAGTACAGTCGACGTCCACGGACTCGCTGAACAGCCCCATTTCCACACCTCTTCACGCCGGATAACCCTTATTCGAAAGTATGTTCGAATAGTTCGAGTTTACGCCGACGCCCCGGCAAAACCTACTTCGAAGGTTGAACACCCTCCTGGGCTTTCTCCCGGCGCTTCGATACCCGCTTGCCTGCCTGCGTCAGCAAGGCATCCCTCCATGGCTGCATGCCTTGCGCGAGGGCTATGGTCCCCATCAGCGATGATGCCACCCTCAGTTGCTGGGTGCGGCGTAGGCGTTTCCTGCCATATGCTGCGAGCGCATCCTCCATGGGCAGCGTGTTGAGCAGTCCACCCAGGGTCACGGCATCTACCAGCGCTTCACAGGCGCCGCGTCCAAGATTTGGGGTCATGGCATGTGCCGCATCTCCTACCAACACCACATTGCCCCGTGCATAGCGGCGCAGCGGTGGGGTGGTCCAGATGCGCTGCGCCAGCGATGTTTCCGGGGAGGCCGCAGCGAGTACCTTCCGCACAGCAGGGGAATAGTGCGCGTATCGGGCCCGCGTCACGTCCAGCGCTTCGGGGACATCCACCTTGTCCGGACCAAGATCGGAACGGAATGATGCGTACCAGTTACTTCCACCCCCGGCAGGCGCCAAACCGAAGATCTCTCCCCGTCCCCAGTATTCGCCGATGTCATGAGTCGAGGGTGTTCCCGGAACTACTCCGCGGACCGCAAGAAAGGGAGTTGCGCGGGCAGCACTGCTTTCACCCCAGCAGCGCCTGCGGACGACGCTGTTGACTCCATCTGCACCCACCGTAAGCCAGGTGTCGCTGGGGAGGTGATCCACTCTTTGCGTCACCCGGGTCACCGTTTCCGGCACTGCAGAATCCAGAAGCCTCAGCAGTTCAGGCCGGGATATCCCCATGAGCCCTTCCCCCTCCATGGACAGCATGGGGGCTCCCGATGGAGCCCGCAGGGCGCCGGTTTTGATAATGGCTCCCCTGCTCCGCGCTGCTCCGAGTATCCCAAGTTCGGCCAAGGCATCCTGGGCCTTGGTCCACATTGCCAGCGTGGTTCCCACCGTGGGGAGTTGGGGCCTTTGCTCGTACACCGTGACGTCAAACGTGCCGGGATCGAGCCTGGCGGCGAGCGCCAGCCCGGCTATTCCGCCGCCAATGATCTCCACTTTTTTCATGCCCACACTGTACTACTACATTTGTAGTGTTGATAGGGGGTGAAGCTAGACTTCCCCCATGCATGACCGCCGAACCCACCTTGCCGACGCTGCGATCGCGGTGGTCGCCACCCAAGGACTCAAGGGGCTCACCCATCGTGCCGTCGATGCCCAGGCCGGTGTCGCCGTCGGAACTACCTCCAATTACTTCCGCAGCCGTGCCGCGTTGGTGAGCGCCGCCGTCGATCGCGTTGAAGAACTGGACCGCCTCCTGCTGCAGCAGGGACAGTTAGAATTTCCGACGTCGGCAGCATCCTTGGCGGAGCAACTCGCCGGAGCCGTCATAGGGCTCGCGCATGAAAACGCTGAGTTGACCCGGGCACGCTTCGTTTTGGCTCTGGACCAGCCCGAGGTAGTCGCCGCAGGGCACGAGCGCTTGGTATCGGCATTGGCGCAACTTCTCCAAGGCATGGGGATGCCCGAAGCACGGACCCGCGCGGAAGCAGTGTCCGACTACAGCGACGGGCTTGCCCTGCATCTGCTCACCGCCCGCAAGGGGCAGGGCATCGACACCGCAGCCGTGGCACGCAGCATCCAGCGTCTCCTGGAAGGATGACAGCCCAGGGGTGGACGGCAGCGGGTCCACAGAGCAGGATTGTGGAATGAGCACCAATGACGCACTCCTGAAGCAGGTCAACATCTCCGCCGCAGACGACAACCTTGTGGCAGTCTTCGAAATTGACGGCAACATCCCAGGCTCCGGCGCTTACGTCGTGGGCCTTGTTGCTGCCAGCGAAGATTATTCCTCACAGCGCAGGCTCGGTATTGAGTTCATGAATGGTGAGGCGATCTCGTTCTACTCCTTCAACCATTCCCTCAGCGCAGAGGAAAACTACGACATCAAAGGCGTGGAACACTCCGGCAACGTCATCACCGGCAACTTCCCGATGTCGGCAATCCACGGGCTGAGCAAAGGCCACGTCATGACAGCCTTCAGTGAGGCGGACGGCCGCGACTTCCAGTCCGGCGTGCCGGTGAACGAGGCTCTCTAAGCTAGAAGAGACCTTCCACCGGTTCAATGAGTTCCGGGGAGTTGTTCCGGACATTTCCGACCGCGGCACCCACCGCGTCCAGTGTCCAATCGCCAGCGGCATGGTGCGCCCCGGAGCGGACCAGTTCCACCAGGCCCTCAGCGTCCTTCTCCCGCGGATCCAACCACGCTTCCATTGTCTCTGTGCTCATGGGCAAGGGAACACGATCGTGGAGGGCAGTGAGTTCGTCAAACACTGAGGCACTGCGCCGGGTCCGGGCTGACTCAGCAGTTGGCGTGTCGGCAGTGAGGATGGACATGGACAGCAGCCAACGTCCTGGATCGTCAGGGGAAGCAGCCTGGTCCCGCCACCATTCATACAAACCGGCGAACACCAATCCGTGACCATCCCCCGGGTGCACGTAGTACGGTTGTTTGCTCTTGCCCTCGCCCTTTTTCCACTCGTAATACCCATCCGCAGGAACAGCGCACCGGCGGGCTACCGCTGCCTTCTTGAAGGATGGCTTCTCCAACAGCGTCTCGCTGCGGGCATTGATCAGCCGCGCACCGCCCTTCGGATCCTTGGCCCATGACGGCACCAACCCCCATTTAGCCACATGGAGTTGCCGTTTCACCTCGTCATCCACCAGCCGCTCCAGCACGATGGGAACCGCATCGGTCGGCGCTACGTTCCACGACTTCTCGAGGGCAATCTCGTTCTCAAGTTCGGCATCGAAGTCGGCGAGCAGGTCACCCACCGCACGGGCCATTACATATCGTCCACACATGCGAACAGTCTGCCCGTTCCCAGGTCAACGCACCAGCGCGGAAGTGACGTAACCCGGCTACGCAGCCGAACGGGAATTATTCGGCACCGGGTTACCGTTGATAGGAACGAACCACCCCGTGAAAACGACCAATACTGAGGAGAGCTCTGTGGATTTCACTCCCGACTCCGGCACCATCACCATGTTCTCGACCACCTGGTGCGGCTACTGCAACCGTCTGAAGAAGCAGTTGGACGCCAAGGGCATCGGCTACACCGAGATCAACATCGAAGAAGTAGATGGCACCGCCGAACTCGTCGAGAAGCTCAACGGAGGCAACCGCACCGTTCCTACCGTTCTTTTCCCGGACGGCACCGCGGCCACCAACCCCTCCGCTTCCGAGGTCCAAAGCCGCCTCGCCGCATAAGGCCCTGTTAGCCGGCTTCATGCCCGGGGTCCGCACGGAACAATCCACGCACTGTCTGCCACCTGTGATAGACAGAATGGAATCCGTAGCGGGCCCTGTTGCATTTTAATCGGGCCGCTCCCCGCGATCCCGAAGGGAAGCTCTCCATGGTCCACGCAGTCAAAGGTGTCGTCGTTCGCTCCAAAGGCGCACCGGCAACCCTCGAAACCATCCTGGTTCCCGAACCCGGCCCCGGCGAAGCACTGGTGGACATCCTCACCAGCGGCGTCTGCCACACCGACCTCCACTACAAACTCGGTGGCATCAGCGACGACTTCCCGTTCCTCCTGGGACACGAAGCAACCGGCGTGGTCAGCGCAGTGGGCCCCGACGTCACGGACGTCGCACCCGGAGACCGCGTGGTACTCAACTGGCGCGCCGTCTGTGGCAACTGCCGGGCGTGCAACCGCGGCCAGGCCCAGTACTGCTTCAACACCCACAACGCCACCCAGAAAATGACCCTCGAGGACGGCACTGAACTCTCGCCGGCCCTGGGCATCGGCGCCTTTATCGAGAAGACTCTGGTGGCCGCCGGGCAATGCACCAAGGTAGACCCCGACGCCGATGCCGCCGCAGTCGGCCTGCTCGGCTGCGGCGTCATGGCAGGCTTGGGCGCCGCCCTCAACACCGGCGGCGTCAAGCGCGGCGACTCCGTAGCCGTCATCGGCTGCGGTGGCGTTGGTGTGGCAGCCATCGCGGGCGCCGCGCTCGCAGGCGCCACCACCATCATCGCTGTGGACATCGACGCCAAGAAGCTCGAACGCGCCAAGGAGCTCGGCGCAACCCACACCGTGGACTCGTCCTCTGGCGACCCCGTCGAGGCGATCCGTGCACTCACCGGTGGCTTCGGAGCAGACGTGGTGATTGACGCCGTCGGACGTCCCGAAACGTACAAGCAGGCCTTCTACGCCCGCGACCTCGCTGGAACCGTGGTCCTGGTAGGCGTCCCCACACCGGAAATGACACTGGAACTGCCGCTGCTGGACGTTTTTGGCCGTGGCGGATCACTCAAGTCATCCTGGTACGGCGACTGCCTGCCCTCCCGGGACTTCCCCATGCTGGTGGACCTGTACAAGCAAGGCAAGCTGGATCTGGACGCCTTCGTGACGGAGCGCATCACCATCAACCAGGTGGAAGAAGCGTTCGACAAAATGCACCACGGTGCCGTACTGCGATCGGTGGTTGAGCTGTGAGCGCCGGCAACGTCACCATCGATCGCGTAGTCACCTCCGGGACGTTCTCCCTCGACGGCGGAACCTGGGACGTGGACAACAACGTCTGGATCATCGGCGACGATTCCGAGTGCATCGTCATAGACCCCGCCCACAACCCCGAAGCAATTCGCCAGGCTGTGGGCGAGCGAACGGTCAAAGCCATCCTGCTCACGCACGGTCATGACGACCACATCAGTTCCGCCGGCGCGTTCTGGGAACTCGTCAAAGCCCCCATCCACCTGCACCAGGACGACTGGATGCTGTGGCGCACGGTGTTTCCCGAGATAGATCCGGACGTTGCCATCATGGATGGTGATGAGTTCACAGTCGCCGGGTCAACGTTGAAGGCCCTCCACACCCCCGGGCATTCGCCAGGCTCAGTGTCCTTCCACCTGGCCAGCGAAGCGACGCTGTTCAGCGGGGACACCCTCTTCCAAGGAGGACCCGGCGCGACCGGCCGTTCCTACAGCGACTTCCCCACCATCATCGACTCCATCCGGACCAGGCTTTTCCCTCTGCCGGAGGCGACCGTGGTCCGCACCGGGCACGGGGACTCCACCACCATCGGCGCGGAGAAGCCGCACCTGGACGAATGGATTGCGCGCGGCCACTAGGCCGGCCTCGTCATTGTCGTCGGCTGGCTGCCGTCTCGAATTTCGGGGCGGCAGCCGGCTCAAGCCGAATAATTATCGACTTCGAAGCTGGGGTGTTGCTGTCCTCCGCCGTCGAATCCAGGGGCACCAAAACGTTCGCCTCCGGATAGTACGCAGCGGCACACCCCTTGGCTGTGGGGTATGACACCAAACGCAACTGGGGCAGCACGCGGCCCACACCGTCGTCGGCCTCACTGTGGACGTCCACGTACTCCCCGTCCTTGCAGCCCAGTTCCGCCAGGTCCGCCGGATTGACCAACAACACCATTCGCCCCTTCTTGATACCCCGGTAACGATCGTTCATGGAATACGTGCTGGTATTGAACTGATCATGGGACCGGATGGTCTGCAAAAGGAGCCTGCCCTCGGGAACGCGAAGGGTCTCCAGCTCATTGACAGAGAACATGGCCTTGCCCGTGGCTGTGGGGAAGGTCCGGCTGTCCCTGGGTCCGTGGGGCAACACAAATCCGTCCTTTTCGCGGATACGGACATTGAAGTCCTCGAAACCGGGCACCACGTGGGAGATGTGTTCCCTGATGGCATCGTAATCCGAGCGGAGGCCCGCCCAGTCCACGGGCACGGTGCGGCCCAGGACAGCTTGGGCAAGGCCTGTCACAATGGCCACCTCGGACAAGACCCCCGGGGCGATCGGTTCCAACGGCCCGGCCGAGCGGTGCACGGCGCAGACGGTGTCTTCCACCGTGACAAACTGCTCCACCCCGTCTTGCCTGTCGATCTCGGTGCGGCCCAGTGCAGGCAAGATCAACGCCTGCTCACCCACCACCACGTGCGAGCGATTCAATTTGGTGGAAATCTGGACAGACAGGCGGGTCCGTCGGACCGCAGACTCAGCCACAGCTGTATCCGAAATCGCATGGACAAGGTTGCCACCCAGAGCCACCAACACTTTGACCCTGCCATCCCGCATTCCGCGGATACTGTCCACGGCATCGAGGCCGGGGTTGCGTGGCGGATCAAAGCCGAACTCCCGCTGGATTGCGTCCAGGAAGCGGGGTGGCATCTTTTCCCAGATCCCCATGGTCCGGTCACCCTGAACGTTGCTGTGTCCACGGATTGGTGACGGACCAGCCCCAGGCTTACCAATGTTCCCGCGCAGCAGGAGCAAGTTGATGATCTCCTTGATGGTTGGGACGGCCTTCTTGTGCTGTGTGAGCCCCATGGCCCAGGTGATGATGACCTTGTCAGCACGGAGATATCTTTCAGCAAGCTCATCGATGTCGCGGCTCGTCAGGCCCGTGGCTTCGAGGACATCATGCTCGTTGAGTGTGGCCAGGTGTGCGGCGAAACCAACGAATCCCTGGCTATGCTGATCAATAAATTCGCGGTCCAGGACCGTTCCCGGCGCCGCACTTTCGGCGTCGAGGACGCGTTTGGAGAGAGCCTGCAGGAGTGCCATGTCCCCGGCGAGGCGGATCTGAAGGAACTGGTCAGCAAGGTCTGTGCCCCGGCCAAGCAAACCTCGCGGTTTCTGCGGATTCCTGAAGTTGATCAGGCCCGCTTCAGGAAGGGGATTCACGGCAACTATCGCCGCCCCTGCCAGCTTGGCCTCTTCAAGGGCTGTGAGCATTCGTGGATGGCAGGTACCAGGGTTCTGGCCCATGATGATGATCAGATCGGCTGCGGCGAAGTCAGTGTAGGAGATAGCCGATTTACCGACGCCAATGGTCTCACCCATGGCAACGCCCGTGGACTCATGGCACATATTGGAACAATCGGGAAGATTGTTTGTCCCGAAGGCCCGCACAAAGAGCTGATAAAGGAAAGCTGCCTCGTTGCTGGTCCGGCCGCTGGTATAGAAAGTTGCTTGGTCCGGGGCGTCGAGTGCGTGTAATTCCTTAGCGATGATCTCAAACGCCTGGTCCCAACGGACAGGTTCGTAACTGTCCGAACCTGCTGCTTTGTAGACGGGTTCCACTAGCCTGCCCTGCTGCCCCAGCCAGTACTCAGACCGGTGCTCCAGCGATGCCAGGGTGTTCTCAGCCCAGAAGCGCGTTGGGATCCTTAAGGGTTCCGCTTCCCAGCCGATCGCCTTGGCGCCGTTCTCGCAAAATTCGGCCACTTTGCGTTCCGGTGGGTCGGGCCAGGCACAACTCATACAGTCGAAGCCGTCCTTTTGATTGACGGCCCTCAGCGTTTTCCACGCCCGCGAAGGACCCATGTACGCCATGGCATGCGGGAGTGTTTCAGTCAGGCTGGGTAGACCTGCGGCGGATTTTTCTGGCGGACTGACACTGAGGTCTACGTCCGAATCCTCCACTGGATCCCTTTTCCGGCCCATGATGACACCGCGATTCGCGTGATGAGGTAGCTGACTCCTTCAGACTAGCCCCAGCAAGTTGGCCGCTCAAAGGAGCTGCGGCCACTAGGCCATAAGACTGCGGAAGTCGCCGTCGAGCACGTCTGCGTAGCCGCGGTAGGCCTCAATCACGGCATCCTCCACCGTCTTTACGTCAAGATGCGCCAGCAAGTCATTTGCCGCGCCGGCAGTTGCAGGGTCCCAGTCCAAGCCCAGGGCTGCATAACTCGCTGTAAGGACCTCACGGATGGGCTTGGAGTTCTCCACGACGATCACCGAACTGAACAGCCAACCACCGGACACCACCCGCTGGGCGGTGCCAATGAGTTTGATCCGGTGGGCTGGAAAGTCCGGATCCTCGCCATGAACGCTGAACTCGCCAGGGCAGTACTCCCCCGGAATCTCACCAACTGCAGCGTGGACGCCGACGCTGCGAAGCGCCCCAGCCAGCAGCTCTCCGAACTCCGAGAACCGGGCTTTGGCCCGAACGATCGCATCGGGATGCGGTTCTACATGGTCGATGACCAGCGAGCCCTGGTGGTAGGCAGCTGCCCGCCCTCCTGCCTTGCGGACCAGAGGCTGAAACCCCAAGTCGCTGCACGCGAGCTCGGCAGCGCCAAAGCCCGGCAGATTGGCATCGCGCTGACCGAAAGCTACGGTCGGCTTCGGGCGGTAAAGGCGAAGCGATGGACCCAGCTCCCCGCTGCGGGCGCGTTTCAAAAGCTCCAGGGCGAAGTCAAGGTCCTCCGCCGCGCCCATCGATTCGTGCTGACGGTATGCCGTGAGGCTTGTTCGCTCCCCCGCCATCAGCTCTTCCTCAAAGTCAGGATCTGCTCTGCCCTGCCGAACGGTCCGTTGATGTCGTGGAGCACCGTGGACGTCAACCCAATGCCGTCGGCCCCAAAGGAAACCTTGTTGTCCAGGCCCAACCATTCTCCGGCCGGAGCACGGTACATGTGGATCTGCAGATCCACATTCGGGAAGATGTAGCTGTTCTCGCCCGGAGGAACGCGGGCCGCAATCCCGTTGGCGGTGTCCACCAACCCCATCAACCGTGCCAGCTCCGTGCTGTCTGCCTGATCCGTCAAAGGGTGCGAAGTCCGGATCCATACCCTGCCGGATCCAGGACGGTGGCCTTCGGCCAAGCGCATCTCCAAGGAACGGATGTAGCCGCCGGGCCAAACGCTGGCGCCGTCCCAGGGCTTGCATTCGTCAGGGGCGGGCATGGCCTCATCTTCAATTGCAGCCACCGCACTGGTGTCGCTGGTGATCATGCGCCACGCGGCGGCGCGAATGGCCACCCGGCCGTTCGCCGAAAGTTCCGCCTGGATCAATTCAATGGTCCGGCCCGGCCTCAACGTTGAGGTGCTGACCTGGAACTCGCCGCCGGGGATCAACCCGAGGATTTCATAGCTGATCCGCGCCAGGCGAACATCGTCCCGTGGCTCGTGACGTACCAAGGCATCGGCGATGATGCCCGAGGCCGGAGCCATATGTTGTTCGTGGGGATTCCACGCACCCTGGGCGTGGATCGTGGACCGGTAGCGGCCCTCGCCCAGCGATTGGTAGTAAAAGCCGCCGTCCGCCAGTTCCGGTAATGCAGTAGTCAACCCGAGCCTTTCGCCGATCCAGCAGTAGAACTCAGACCACTGTATCCGCTGATTTGGCTGCTGCCCGACGCCGGCGAATTACGACCACCCAGACAACCAAGGCCGCCAACACGGCGGCGCCCAGTCCCGCTCCTATAGGCGACGCCGCTGCTACCGCCAGCCAGGCTTCCAGGGCGGCAAGGCCAATAGTCGCGTAGAGCAGGGCCCAGATTACCGAACCAGTGATCGCGGCGGGGAGGTATCGCCTGAGGGGCATGCGGGCGGCACCTGCTGCAAGGTTAATGGCCGTTTGAAGGCCGATGGTCAGGAAGGAAAGCACTACGGCGTACGGTCCCCAGCGCTGTATCAGGGCCTGGGCACGGGCTGCTTTGGGACCCTGGAGGGAACTGCCGAATCGGGTGTGCGAAAAACCTGTCACGGCTCCCCGCCCTATCCAGTAGGTGGCGTTGACGCGGATCATGACGATGGCGAAGAGCGCCGCGAGGGCGACGCCGAAGGGCAAGCTCATGATCTGGTCCACTGACTTAGGCTACCCTAAGCAGCTGGGTGTTGCGGACGGGTCAGCGTAGCCGGCATGATGAAACCCTAGGATGATTCCATGGACCTCCGCGACGCAGCCCAGGAGCTATACGCCGTGTTACCTCGCGATTTCACGGCCGAGCGTACGGCTCTGGCCCGCAAGGCCAAAGACGACGGCGACAAGGATCTGGCGAAGCAGGTTGGCGCCCTCCCCAAGCCAACCGCCGGCGCCTGGGCCGTCAACATGCTCGCCGTGCACAAGCCCGAGGTGATTGACGGCGTCGTGCGCTTTGGCGTTTCCCTCAGAGCGGCCCAGGAAGCGGCCGACGCTGCGGCCTTTCGCGATCTTGGACAGCAGCGCCAAAGCCAGCTGGCATCGGCTGTGCATGCTGCCAAGGACCTGGCCGGTGAGCTCGGAGCACCTTTAAGCGGCGCTGCTGCAGCGGACGTCGAGCAAACCATGAGGGCGGCGATGGCTGACGCTGGCGCCGGTGCCGCGGTGGCAACCGGCCGCTTGGTGCGGGGTCTCAGTGGCAGCGGCCTCGAGTCTGTGGACCTCACGGGTGCGGTGGCCGCGGCGGGCCCTGAGGACCACACTGGCTCGCAGGTCACCGCGAAAAGTGAGGCCAAGCCAACCAGGAAACAGCCGTCCTCAGCCAAGGAACCGCCCGCTGCCAAGAAGAAGGAACCGAAGGAAGAAGCCACTTCACTGGCGGATCGGCGCGCTGCCAAGCAACAGGCAGCGCTGGAAGAGGCCCGCAGCCACTTCGAGGCAGCTGACAAGGAGGCCCAAAACGCCGAAGAAACGGCGGCCAAGGCGTGGGACGTGGTCAACGAGTTGGCCGATCGCCGCGAGAAGCTCAAGGCCGGGATCCAGGAAGCACGGAACCGTTTGGCATCGTTGGAGGCGGAACTGATCGGCATCACCAGGGACGCGGATGCGGCGGACACCGAGAAGAAACTCGCAGTGCGGGCCGCCAGCCAGCAACGTCGTGCCGCAGACCAAGCCCTCCGCCGCGTCAACCGGCTGAGTTAGTCCCTCGTCTTGCCCACCGATTTCTGCAGGTGATGCGTCGCGGGGCCTTCAAGGTACTTGCCCTCCGGGGTAAACCTCGACCCGTGGAGGGGGCAGTCCCAGGATTTATCGGCGTCGTTCCATCCCAGCAGGCCGCCCAAGTGGGCGCAGCTGGCAGAAACCAAGCAGACTTTACCGTCAACAGTGGACACCGCGGCTGGTTCGCCCTTGTAGAGTCCGACGACGCCGGTCCCCTCTGGCGGGCGGGTTTCATCCGTTATCTCAGGATTGCTTCTGACCCGGGCTTTGTCCTCGATCATCCGTTTGGCTGTGCCGGCATTGAGCCGTACGGCCTGAAAGGCCCCTTGGGGTGACGTGACGCGGTGATGAATGGTGGTTGCCCAATCGGACTGGCCGCCCAGGATGTCTGAGGTCATGGACAGCGCGGCGGCAACTCCGTTACTCATCCCCCACTTGTTGTAGCCCGTGCCGAAGAAGATCCGGCCGTGGCCACGTGGCAGTTTGCCGAAGAACGGCATGAGGTTGGTGGCCTGGTAGTCCTGCGCGGACCAGGTATGGGTGACCTCTGCCCCGGGGTAATGGTGGCTGGCCCATCCCAGAAGGTCATCCAAGTGCTTCTTCGGTGATGTCGCACGCCCACCCGTGTGCCCGTAACCTCCCACCAGGAGCAACTCTCCGTCCGGGGTGGGATGGGTGCGCTGGGATCGGGTGGGAGCGTCAATGGAAAGGTACATGGCCTGTGGGATTTTGGTTCCGGCCTGTGGCCGGAGCGCCGCGGCGTAGGAACGGTTTGGTTCGAGCTTGGTGAAGTACAGGCCGCGGTCCAAGATGGGCGTTCCCGTGGCGAGCACCACGGTGTCAGCTGTGAAGGTGCCTTTGCGGGTGAACACTTCCAAGGGCCTATCCGATCCCACATTCTGGACCTGGACGCCCTCAACGATCAGGCCGCCGTGCTTTCGGACGTCCTTGGCCAAGGTATCCAACACCTCCATCGGGTGAAACTGCGCTTGACCTTCCAGTTCCAATGCCTCCACCACGGGGAAAGGCAAGCCGGGGTCACGGCTGAAATGCACATCCAAACCGACGTCCCTCGAAACCGCAGCTTCCTTGCGGAGCCGCTGCCCGCCGTCGTCGGTGGTTGCGAAGGTGATCGCCGTGCGGCGCTGGAACGGGACTCCTTGTTGTTCGAGGTACTGCGTCAGCCAGGCTTGGCCCGTCTTGTTGGCTTCCATGTACGCCTGCACCACCCTCAGTGCGTATTGGCCGCGCAGTGCGGAAAGGACGCCTCCTTGCAGAAGGCTCAGCTTGCCGGTGGTGTTGCCAGTGGTCACAGCACCCAGCGTGCGGGCTTCAAAGACCACCACACGCTGCCCCGCACGGGACAACAGCAATGCCGCCACGAGTCCGGTGATGCCGGCACCCACCACTATGGTGTCAAAGTGTTTTTCATCGGGAAGTGAATCGGACGTGAAGGGGGATTCGCGGTCCAGCCACAGCGATTCCATCATTCAACCTGCCTCTCAATTCACTGGCATATGTTGAGGGAAACGCTAGGCCGGTGGATGGTGCTTATCAAGGGGTGGGGTGCCCGTGGCGAGGGCGGCGGCGCGGCGCAATTCTGCATCCGGGTCGGTCGCCCAACGCTCCAGAACGCGATCCGCACGCTCTCCCGCGGTCCCTTCGAGCCGGGCCAGCAGGGGCCGCACGACGTCTTTGGCAAGGGGTTCCACGAGTTCTCGTGTCCCGGCACTCCGGATGAAGCCCTCAATGCGGGTCAGGTCCGTATTGACCAGAATCCCCACCTTGGTCTGCAGCAAAACAACTGCTGCGAGGCGGCGTTCATAAACCGGCTCGTCCCATAGTTCCGAGCTCAGGGCGGTGATGTCGTCGTGGCTGAGGTTTTTGTACTTTTTCAGTGCGTCCCGGATTGTTCCACGTACTGCGCCCACGGAGGCTCCATAGACCTTCAAAGCGTCACCGAGGCGTGCACTGGCCTGATCGGCCTTCTCCCACGACGACTCACGCTGCAGCGTGTAGTCCACAAAATCACCGGCTTCACTCACCCCACTATTTTGTCAGTGCCTCCCCCTAGCGTGATGCCAACAGCAAATGACAGGAGACACATGCCGTCCCAAGAGCTCGCCACCGAGGCCACGTTTCCGGAGGTTCCTGCTGCCTCTTCCATGCCCCACTGGTATCCCGCACTGCTCAACACGGTGACGCAGGAGGTGCGCGCAGGCAGGACCCGCGCGATGGCTGCCGCCAACAGCGAGGTCCTGAACTCTTACTGGAGCATTGGCAGGCAGTTGGCAGAACGGGAATCCGAGCAGGGCTGGGGGGCCAAAGTGGTGACGCGGTTGTCGGCCGACATCCGCACTCGATTCCCTGAAGCGAAAGGTTTCTCCCCCAGAAACCTGCGGTACATGAAGAGCTTCGCGCAGGCGTGGCCGGACTTTCCACTGTTGCAAGAACCGCTTGCAACATTGCCTTGGTACCACCAGATCGCCCTGCTGGAAAAGCTCGACGACGCCGCCACGCGGCTTTGGTACGCAGCGGCAGCTGCCCAACATGGCTGGTCGCGCAACGTGCTGACCCACCAGATCTCAACCCGCTTGCACGAGCGCTCCGGGCAGGCCATCACCAACTTCAAAGCCACCATGGTGCCGACTGATTCCGACCTCGCGCAGCGGGCCACCAAGGATCCGTATGTCTTTGATTTCCTTGCCATGTCTGATCGGCACACCGAACGGGACTTGGAGCTGCAATTGGTCAAGCATGTTGAAAAGTTCCTGCTGGAGCTGGGGCAGGGCTTTGCTTTCGTCGGTGAGCAGGTTCGGCTGGAAATTGCCGGCGACGAGTTCTTTGCAGACCTCCTCTTCTACCACTTGAAGTTGCGCTGCTACATGGTGATCGAACTCAAGGCAGTGAAGTTCGAGCCAGGGTTCCTAGGGCAGTTGGGCATGTACATGGCAGCCGTGGACGACCTCATGGCGCATCCCGACGACAAGCCCACCATTGGTTTGTTGCTCTGCAAAGAAAAGAACAGCGTGGTGGCTGAGTACGCACTGCGTGGTTTCAATGCTCCCGTGGGCATCGCTGAGTGGCGGACCTCGCTGGCGGACTCGCTGCCGGATGATTTGGTGGCGAGCCTGCCGAGTATCGAGACGTTGGAGGCCGAGTTGGCGAGCGAGGCGGCGCGGTTGCAGGGATGATCTCTGGTTGGGTTAAACGTTGTCCTTGAACCACATCAGTGTGTCGTTCCACGCAGCTGTTGCCTGTGCCTGGACGTAGCGTTCCCCGGTGTCATTGTGGAACGCGTGGTCAACGCCCGGGTAGACCTTGAGCTCATGCTTGACCGTTGAAGCGTCCAGGGCTTCCTGCAGCTGTGGCATCGCGCCGGTGATCCGTGCGTCCTTCTCTGCGTAGACGCCAAACACTGCGGGCTTGATGGTGGGCACCTTGGCCAGATCCGGCGCAGGACCGTAGAAGGCCGATGTCGCCTTGAGCCCTGCGATCTCGGTGGATGCCTGCCAGGTGATGCCGCCACCGAAGCAGAACCCGATCATGGCAATGCGGCCTGATTCGACGAAATCCTGGCTAGTGAGGTAGCCGAAAGCGGCTTTGAAGTCGTTAACGTGCCGTTGCGCGCCTGCCTGTGTGAGTGCACCCGGGACGGCATCCGGGTCCATGTTCGCCGTACCGCCTTCCCTGCTCAGCAGATCCAATGCCAGCGCCGCGTAGCCTTCCTTGGCGAAGCGTCTGGCAACGTCCTGGATATGTGGAGTGAGGCCTCTGTTCTCATGGCAGATCAGAACCGCAGGGCCCTTTTGAGTTCCCTCCGGCCGGGCAAGATAGCCACTGGTCTCAGTCCCGCCCGAGGTGAATGTCACTGTGGCAGTTGTCAGCCCGGCAGCACCCTCCGGAACAGACAATGGGCTCTTCGCATTGGGAACTGCCGTTGTGGCATTCCCAGGCGCCGCAGTTCCTTGCGAGGCCGCGGAGGACGTGGGCGACGGCGTGGGCATCGGATCCGTGGTTCGGGGAACCTCCTCCGGCGTGCAGCCCACCAACGTCATGGCGGCCGCAGCTGCCGTCATGCTGCCCATGATGAACGCTACCCGCCTGGTGAAGGTCTTATGCGACATGTCCCCCGACCGGTAATCGTCATAGAACTCTTCGATCAAGTACTTTTCGAACTTCTCCAGCTGGACCATGGTGAACCTCCCGACGATGTGGAATATCCTCCCCTGATGTGAAGACGCGGACAAGGGTGGGATGGTTCAGCGACCCACCCCGATGGCTCGTGCCCCGGACTATGGGCACCCCTTGTTGCTTGACGGGATACGGGCTTCCGGACCCCGGCAAGCTTGGGGTAGCCGCAGAGCTAGTAATGTCGGTGCCTGCTGGCAGAGTGTGAGCATGGAGCAGATGAGGGAACACAAAGCGGGTGCGGCGCCAGCTGCTGCGCTGGTCCGTGAGCCTTCTCCTTCGCTACTCTCACCCCTCGTTTCCAGCACGGCTTCAGGCACTGTGTCAGCCGTGGCGCCTGTGGTTGATGCTCCTCCTTCGCCCCGCACCGTCAGCGCTGATCTGATCAATCAACTGCGGGCCTTGGAGGATCTGAAGTCCGCCATTACCGGCCTTCAGGCGCGGATAGCTGTGGCCTTCGATCTTGCGCAGCGGCAGGAACACGCTGCGGCGGGTGTGCCTGTGTCTGAGCGCGGCCAGGGGGTGGGCGCTCAGGTGGCGTTGGCGCGGAGGGAATCCCCTCACCGTGGCTTCCGGCTGTTGGGATTGGCGAAAGCGTTGGTGGTGGAGATGCCCCGCACCCTGGCCGCCCTGGAATCGGGCCAGTTGAACGAGTGGCGCGCCACGCTGCTGGTGAAAGAGACGGCGTGTTTGTCTGTGGAGGACCGGTGCGCGGTGGATGAAGAACTCGCCCCCGACACCGGAACGTTCGACGGCAAAGGCGACCGGTCCATCATCGCGGCCGTGAAGGCTGCCGCGTACCGGCGTGACCCACGCTCCGTCGCGCAGCGGGCGAGTCATGCCGCGAGCGAGCGGACGGTCAGTCTGCGCCCGGCACCGGACACCATGACCTACCTGACGGCACTGCTGCCCGTCGCCCACGGCGTGGCCGCGTATGCTGCGCTCATCCGGGCCGCCGACACCGCCCGGTCCACGGGCGATCCCTGCAGCCGTGGGCAGGTCATGGCCGACACCCTCATCGAACGCGCCATCGGTACACCCGGCGGGATCGCCGGGATCAACCTGGACCTCGTCATGACCGACCGGACCTTGTTTCAAGGCGACAGTGAACCAGCCCGCCTCAAAGGCTACGGAATCGTCCCCGCCGAATGGGCCAGAACACTCCTCTGCACCGGCAACCAGACCCCAAACAGGCAGGTGTCTGCGGGGCTTCAGGAAGCGCCGCACCGGCAGGTGCCTGCGGGAGTGCAGGAACCAAGGCTTGGGTTTCAAGCCACGGGTGCGCAGGTTGATCCCGGGCCCGGGCAGGTAACCGCGGCCAGGCATGCCGCTGCAGCTGGCCGGCGACCCGGGCCACGCCAGCACCCCGACCCTGACTCCAGC
>NZ_FNNR01000003.1:0-72362 GCF_900106835.1 Arthrobacter sp. cf158 | reverse complement strand
TCCAGTTCCAGTTCCAGTTCCAGTTCCAGTTCCAGTTCCAGACAGGATGATGAGTTCACCGTGTGGCTGCGTCGGCTCTACACAGCACCCGGAACAGGCGAGCTGCTAAGCATGGACTCCAAAGCCCGGCTCTTCCCACCACGACTCAGACGCTTCATTCAAACCCGGGACCACACCTGCCACACCCCGTACTGCGACGCGCCCATCCGCCACATCGACCACATCATCTCCTGGCACGCAGGGGGTACCACCACCCTGGCCAACGGAGCCGGCCTCTGCGAAGCCTGCAACCACAGCAAAGAAAACCCCGGCTGGACCACCAAAACCAAGACCATGCCCGGTGGCAGGCACACCCTCGAAATCCGCACACCCACCGGCCACAGCTACCTATCCCAAGCCCCACCTTTGCCGGGCAGCTTCTATGCGGAACGACTCATACCCGAACCACCACCCGCCCTCAGCCAAGGAGTGCCACGTAGTCACAGCCCTTGAGGCCTGGCCTTCATGCCTAAGAACGTGCCCTTAAACAGAAAGGCGGGCAGCGATTGCTCGCTGCCCGCCTTCAAGAAGACGCGTTTAGAACTCCCAGTCCTCGTCCTCCGTGTTGACAGCCTTGCCAATCACGTAGGAGGAGCCCGAGCCAGAGAAGAAGTCGTGGTTCTCGTCAGCGTTCGGGGACAGGGCTGACAAGATAGCCGGGTTCACGTCGGTGACAGAAGCCGGGAACATGGCCTCGTAGCCCAGGTTCATGAGTGCCTTGTTGGCGTTGTAGTGCAGGAACTTCTTGACGTCCTCGGCCAGGCCGACTCCGTCGTAAAGGTCGTGCGTGTACTGGACTTCGTTTTCGTACAGCTCGAAGAGCAGCTCGAACGTGTAATCCTTGATTTCCTGCTTGCGGGCCTCGGAAACCTTCTCCAGGCCCTTCTGGAACTTGTATCCAATGTAGTAACCGTGCACGGCCTCGTCACGAATGATCAGGCGGATAAGGTCGGCCGTGTTCGTGAGCTTGGCGCGCGAGGACCAGTACATGGGCAGGTAGAAGCCCGAGTAGAACAGGAAGCTCTCCAGCAACGTGGAGGCAACCTTGCGCTTCAGGGGATCGTCACCCTGGTAGTAATCCATGACGATCTGAGCCTTCTTCTGCAGGTTCTCGTTCTCGAGCGACCAGCGGAAAGCGTCGTCAATCTCCTTGGTGGAGCACAGGGTGGAGAAGATGGACGAGTAGGACTTGGCGTGCACGGACTCCATGAAGGCGATGTTGGTGTACACAGCTTCTTCGTGCGGGGTGATCGCATCCGGGATCAGCGAAACAGCGCCGACCGTGCCCTGGATCGTGTCCAAGAGAGTGAGGCCGGTGAAGACGCGCATGGTGAGCTGCTGCTCATCCGGCGTCAGCGTGTGCCACGACTGGACGTCGTTGGACAGCGGCACCTTCTCCGGAAGCCAGAAGTTGTTGACCAGTCGGTTCCAGACTTCCACGTCCTTGTCGTCCTGGATCTTGTTCCAGTTGATGGCCTCGACGTGGCTAAGCAGCTTGACCTTTTCGGTCATTTCATCCCCTTTAGCGTTGGGTTCTTAAGGTAAGCGTACGACGGCGAGTGGTGACCCGCCGTCGTGCTTTTCAGTTGTGAGCGCGGCAGCTGCCGCTAATTTTTCAACCTGGGAAGGTTGATCAGAGCATGCAGCTGACGCAGCCCTCAACTTCGGTCCCTTCCAGCGCGAGCTGGCGGAGACGGATGTAGTAGAGAGTCTTGATGCCCTTGCGCCATGCGTAGATCTGCGCCTTGTTGATGTCACGCGTTGTGGCGGTGTCCTTGAAGAACAGTGTCAGGGACAGGCCTTGGTCAACGTGCTGCGTGGCCGCGGCGTAGGTGTCGATGATCTTCTCGTAGCCGATTTCGTAGGCATCCTGGTAGTACTCCAGGTTGTCGTTGGTCAGGTACGGAGCCGGGTAGTAGACGCGGCCGATCTTGCCTTCCTTGCGGATTTCGATCTTGGCGGCCACCGGGTGGATCGACGAGGTGGAGTTGTTGATGTAGCTAATGGAACCGGTAGGCGGCACGGCCTGCAGGTTCTGGTTGTAAATGCCGTGCTCCATGACGGAGGCCTTCAACTCGCGCCAGTCATCCTGGGTGGGGATGTGGTGGCCGGCGAAAAGCTCCTGAACGCGTTCCGTTGCCGGAGCCCATTCCTGCTCGGTGTACTTATCGAAGAACTCGCCGCTGGCGTAGGTGGACTTCTCGAAGCCGCCGAACTTTTGGCCGGTCTCAATGGCCAACCGGTTGGAAGCGCGCAGAGCGTGGAACAGCACCGTGTAGAAGTAAATGTTGGTGAAGTCCAGGCCCTCTTCGGAACCGTAGTGAACGTGCTCACGGGCAAGGTAGCCGTGAAGGTTCATCTGGCCAAGGCCGATCGCGTGGCTCTGGGCATTGCCCTGGGCGATGGACGGCACAGAGTTGATGTAGGACATGTCGGACACAGCGCTAAGGGCACGAATGGACGTCTCGATCGAGAGACCGAAGTCCGGCGAATCCATGGTCTTGGCGATGTTCATGGAACCGAGGTTGCAGGAGATGTCCTTGCCCACGGTCTCGTAGCTGAGGTCTTCGGCGTAAATGGACGGCGAGGAAACCTGGAGGATCTCCGAGCACAGGTTGCTCATGGTGATCTTGCCGTCGATCGGGTTGGCCCGGTTCACGGTGTCCTCGAACATGATGTACGGGTAGCCGGACTCGAACTGGATCTCTGCGAGTGTCTGGAAGAACTCGCGGGCACTGATCTTGGTCTTCTTGATCCGGGAATCGTCAACCATCTCGTAGTACTTCTCGGTCACCGAAATGTCGGAGAACGGAACACCGTAGACCTTCTCGACGTCATACGGGGAGAAGAGGTACATGTCCTCGTTCTTCTTGGCGAGCTCGAACGTGATGTCCGGAACCACAACGCCCAAGGAAAGGGTCTTGATGCGGATCTTCTCGTCGGCGTTTTCACGCTTGGTGTCCAGGAAGCGGTGGATGTCCGGGTGGTGGGCGTGCAGGTACACGGCGCCTGCGCCCTGGCGGGCACCGAGCTGGTTTGCGTAGGAGAAGCTGTCTTCGAGGAGCTTCATCACGGGGATGACGCCGGAGGACTGGTTTTCAATCTGCTTGATCGGAGCGCCGTGCTCACGGATGTTGGTGAGCGAAAGCGCAACACCGCCGCCACGCTTGGAGAGCTGGAGCGCGGAGTTGATGGCGCGGGCGATCGACTCCATGTTGTCTTCGATGCGAAGCAGGAAGCAGGAGACGAGCTCGCCGCGCTGGGCTTTGCCGGCGTTGAGGAACGTGGGAGTGGCCGGCTGGAAGCGGCCATCGATGATTTCATCAACGAGACGGTTAGCCAGTTCCTCGTTGCCGCGGGCCAGGTGCAGGGCAACCATGCACACGCGGTCCTCGTAGCGCTCCAGGAAGCGCTTGCCATCGAACGTCTTCAGTGTGTAGGACGTGTAGAACTTGAACGCACCGAGGAAGGTCTCAAAGCGGAACTTCTTCTTGTACGCACGGTTGAAGAGGTCCCGGATGAAGTTCATCGTGTACTGGTCGAGAGTTTCGCGCTCGTAGTACTGGTTCTTCACCAGGTAGTCGAGCTTCTCTTCAAGGTCGTGGAAGAACACGGTGTTGTTGTTCACGTGCTGCAGGAAGTACTGGTGAGCAGCTTCGCGATCGGCTTCGAACTGGATTTCACCGTTCGGGCCGTAGAGGTTCAGCATGGCGTTGAGTTCGTGATAGCCCAAGCCCTTGTAAGCCTCAGGCAATGGCTTCTTGGCCGTGTCCACAGCGCTCCCGGTTACTTCTGTTTCTGCGACAGTTGTGTCCAAAACTTTTCCAGCCCTTCGTTGACCCGTTGGACGTCTTCTGGCGTCCCCATGAGTTCAAATTTGTAAAGATGCGGCACCTTGCACTTAACGGAAATGATGTCCCCCGCCGCGCAGTAGTTGTCCGCGAAATTAGTGTTCCCTGCCCCGATAACACCCCGGATCAGTTCCCTGTTCCCGGGATTGTTCAAAAACCTGATGACCTGCTTCGGCACCGAGCCTTCACCGTTTGTTCCGCCATACGTAGGCAGGACGAGGACGAAGGGTTCAAGGGCCTGAAGCGGGGCTTCCTGGGCATAGAGCGGAATGCGCGCTGCGTCCAGGCCCAGTTTCTGGACGAATCGTTTAGTGTTCTCGGATGTCGAGGAAAAGTAGATGAGGTGACTCCTCGTGGTGACAGCTTCCGTCACATCGCGTGCGGTTGCCGCTGCCAGCGGTGCCATGGGAGTCACCTCAACTACATAGGAATTCTTGGTGTGCTGCGGTGGCGAAGTTTGAGTGAAAACTTAGGCCACGGAGGAAACGGCCTGGGCCAGTTCCTCGATCTTGTCCGGGCGGAAACCAGACCAGTGGTCCTGCTCGGTCACAACAACCGGAGCCTGCATGTAACCCAATGCCTTGAGACGCTCGAGGGCCTCGGCATCCTGGGAGATGTCGACACTCTGGTAGGCAATGCCCTTCTTGTCGAGTGCCCGGTAAGTTGCGTTGCACTGAACACAGGCCGGCTTCGTGTAAACCGTTACGGTCATGATCCCTGTCCCCTTAGTTGAAGTCTGTCGCTCTTCGTATCTGGCGGGCTCAACCGGAACTAACTACTGAATCCGATACCGGCCCGCGGGCTGCCGTGACAGCCAACACGCTCTGATTTTGTCTTGGGCTGGTTTCCCGCTCAATCCGTAAATCGATACTACATGTAGTGCAAGCGTCGAACTGGAACCCCAAGATGATGTATTACAAGTATGTCATTCAATCCACCGCTCGTCCACAGGCAAGGGCCTTCAAAATGTCCGTGATTCCGCCAAATTGAGAGAGGTCATCCACACCCTGTGGACTACTTAGCCACATTTAATCTTCAGCGTGTCGCACGGATACGGCGTGTCGTGACACTTTGAAAATGTGGCGTGGCGAACAGCTAAAATCTGCTGATGGTCAACCTCCTCCACCTCCGGACGCTGCTGGAGGTAACCCGGCTGGGTTCCTTCGCAGCCGCCGCCACCCAATTGGGCTACACAGCCTCGGCAGTCTCCCAACAGATGGCTGCGCTGGAACGTGATACCGGCGTCGAGCTGTTCCAGCGGTCAGCGCGCAGCGTTGTCCCCACAGAAGCCGCCCTGACCATGACACGGCACGCATCGAAGGTCCTCACGGACGTCGAGGCCCTGCTGGCCGCGGCCTCCAGGACGAACGATTCCCCCGCCCAGGAACTCCGGCTGGGCATCTTTCCCAGCCTGGCCACGTATGTACTCCCGGACATCCTCCGGAATGAGCGGTGGAACGGCTTGGGTATTGAGCTGAAAGTGTCAGTGGCCGAGCCCGCCCAAACCATCCAGGGGCTTCGGAGCGGAGGTGAACTGGATGTGGCGCTCGTTTACCAGGTGGGCCAGTCCGGATTGGCCTGGCCTCATTCATTGGAGCGCCAGTGGATCGGCGACGACGATTTCAGGGTTGTCCTGCCGGCATCGTGGAAGATCCGTGAGGATGCCGAGATTGAGGCTGCCCATCTTTCGGACATGCCCTGGATTGTCCACCACCCCGGGACCAGTGACGCCCTGGTGATCGAACGCCTGTTCGCCAGCTGCAATCTGCACCCACGTGTTGTTGCTTACAGTGATGACTTCCATGCGAGTCTGGAAATGACTGCCGCCGGCCTTGGCGCCTCGCTGGTACCTGAACTCGCGCTCCGGAACCGGCCGCCCGGCGTCGTGGTTCTTGACGTTCCGGATATCCGGCTGGCACGCAATGTGTTTGCTCTGCTCATCAATGAGAAGCGCACCGCACAGGTCCAGCTGTTCACCCAGATGCTCGCTGACACCCTCCGTGACACGTCCGGCAAGAGCGGCCTTCATCCCCTGAAAACCGCGCCTGTCAAGGGTCCGCAACGGCGCAGGTGAAATATCCGCAAGTGCTGGAACCCGCCGGTTGATGGGGTTAGATTGATCACATGGGCAAGGTAGCGAGCAAACATTTTGGGGAGATCGAGCTCAACCACGGGCGGGAACACTGCTTTGTCGCCAGACACGAACTCGGCGGCAACCAGCTTGAATTGGACCTCAACGTCGCCGCTCACGACCACTTCGACGAGGCCGCACTGCGCAAGGTTGATTATCGCTTGCGTTTCCTCCCCGAACTCGTGGACCAGGTCAGGGAAATGATCGCCGACGAGCTGGACCAGGACGGCACCAACCCTCAGCAGTTCCTCCACTTTCATTGTTCCCAGCTCAAGGAAGAGCAGCTTGAATCTGTCTTCGGCGTCCGCGATAAAGGCCAGCTCACCAACGACGTCTTCCTGAAGGCACTCAAACTCGGCCATGTCGCCATCTACCCCGGACAACCGGAGCGTTACTTTGTGCTGGACTTCACGCTCGGCTCCCACTTCACGGACGAACTGCTGGTGGTGGCTGCTGACGAGGACGGCGTGGTGGATGACGAGATTCTCTGGGAGTCGTAATAGCAATTAAACGCCGACGGCGGCCGGTCACCTTTCGGATGGCCGGCCGCCGTCGTTGTGCCTGGCTTGCGTAGCGGCTTCTTCGCCGAATGGTTCACCAAGGCTTATCAATGCCGGGTCCATTGTCCGGGGTCCGCAGGTACTCTCCCCGCTGTTGGCCCTCGTTGCGTTCCTGCTGGGCCTGCTGAGCGCTCTCCTCCAGTTGCTTCAGCTGCTGTTGCTGGGGCGCGGAGGGAGTCTCCGGAGAAGGCTGCTGCGCATCGCTTTGTTGCTTGTCCTTTTCGGTGATTTTGGCTACGAGGCGCTTGGCAGCCGAGTCAAGGGCAGCACCCTCCCCCGTTTGGTTCGCCGGGCCGGCTTCGTGGCAGCGGCCCGGAGCTGCTCCCGCTGCGCTGAGGGCTTCCCGGAACAACCGGGCAGCAGCTGCATCGGCCGCTGCATCCCCCAGCTTCTCGATGCTCAGCACCAGGTTAACGCGCACCTTGCACTCATCATCTCCGGCTCCTGCCCGCAGGGAAGCTTCGAAGTCCTCACGGGCAGCCGCAAAGTCCCCGCCGAGAACGTGCGCGTCGCCGGACGCGAACAGTGCTTTATGGGGTTCAAGGACGTTCGCGACGCCGAGCCAAGCTGCTGCCCGGCCCACCCCGTCACTCTGACCGGTGGCGAAGGACTCAGCAGCTGCGCCACCCAGCACACCAACACTCAGCAGCTTCGCGGCAACGGCGAGCGCGATCAGCGCGGCAGGCGCGGACCACAGCGCCAGCCGGTGCCGCCGTCGGGCTTTGTTGTGGGTCATGCGTAGGGCTCCTTCTGCTGTGCACTTCGCAGGTTCAGGAGCGCGCCGAGGTGCCGCAGCGGCTCATTCAGGGCAACGAGGAAGGCGGCGAGCGCAAGCAGCCAATAGAGTTCCACTCGTCCGGGCCCGTCCCCGTTCGCCACCAATGCACCCGGTTGCGCCTTGCCAAGCATGTCTGAGGTGGGCGCGGTACCCGTTCTATGGGAATAAGGAACCTTGAGTTGCTCTGCGATGCTGCGTAGCTGTGCTTCGTCAGCCTTGGAGACAGCGTCGCGCGTGGTGTCTGACGTTTTGTCCCTGACGTATCCGGCGTCGGCGTCTGTTGTTTCCTTCATTCGCCCGCCTTCGGCTGTCCCATATCCGAGCACCGCTCCCCCGGCGACGTTGGATGCATCCATCGGCGCCGGCGCGTCCGCACTGGTGTTCTCGCCGTCTCCTGCATAAAACACCAGTGCCGGACGTCCCGGGTGTTCCTTGTGGGCGGCGGCGATCTTTTCCTTCAGGAGCTGGGAGGCTCCTGTCACGCTGCTGCCCTTGGCATACCGGGTGTTTTGTGGTTGGAGCGTTGTCATGGCGGTTTGCAGCGCGGTGGCGTCCCCGGTGAGGGGCATGCGAACGCTTGCTTTGCTGTCAAAGGTGATCAGGGCGAACTTCGCTCCGGCAAGTTCCTTGGCGACAGCCATGACGTCCTTCCGAACGCCGGACAGCCGGGTTTCAGCTCCGTTGTAATCCTCCGCGGCCATGCTGGTACTGGTGTCCACCACAAAATACACGTCCATGTCGGCGGCCGCGGTTTGGCTGTGGCCACCCGGCAAGCCGGGACGCAGGGCAGCGAGAAGAAGAAGTACGACGGCGGCACACCGGAACGCGGTATTCCGCGCCGGACGGTGGTGAGGGGTTCCGCGTGTGGTCGCCACTGCCCACCCCGTAAACGCCAACACGCACACGAAGGCGAGGGCAATCACAGGCCACGGCAGGATTGGTGCGAATGTCACGGTTCCAGCCGCCATCCGAGGACCAGGAGTCCGGCGCCTGCCACGAATGCGATTCCAAGCGGCAAGGCGGGCGCATCGGCTACCACTGCCTGGGGCGCTGCGGTGTAGCTGGTGGCCTCCGTCTCCTGCACCTTGTGGACGATGCCCGGCACGGCGTCCGGGCTGTCCAGGGTGAAATACGTGCCACCCGTGTGTTCGGTGGAGGCTCTGAGTTGGGTGCCGGGCTGATCGGGCTGGTCTCCGTAGTCCATGTCCGCCGGGTTGAGGGCGTGGACCTTCACGTTCTTGGCGGCGGCCAGCGTGGCTGCCTCCTCCAGGGTGAAGATGGGTTCCCCGGACAGGAAGTTGTCCGTGGCCAGGACCACGGAGCGGGAGCGCTTGGAGTCCCCCGGTATAGCGGCCGAACCTTCGGTGTCCGGGAAGCTCTGCACACACGTGGCCAGTCCGTCGCCGATGAGGGAAGAGCCATCGCCGTTCCACGTCCCGTCAAAGAATGATCCGGCTCCGTCGTCCAGGGCTTCCGTGGCTTGCTTGAGTTGCTCTGCCGCGTAGTCGTAGTCATCGGTGAGGGGGAAGAGTTGCACGCTGCTGCTGTCGAAAATGACCATGCCGATTCTTTCGCCGTCGAATTCCTTGGCGAGTTTCTGGAACACACCGGCGATCGCTGCGTCTGTGCTGGTCATGGAGCCGGAGACATCCAGACACAGCACGATGTCCCTGTTACGGATTTCGGGCTGTTCCGTGCTGCGCTGGGCGGGCCTGGCTGCTGCGGTGGCGGTGGCCGCCAGGAACACCGCTCCCAGGACGACGGCGAGCGCCAGCCGTGCCCGGTGCCGGCGCAAGGCTCTTTGGTACTCCGGAAGGTCCGTGAGTCGCCCACCGTGTGCAATGGCCCTGTTCCGTGACGGACGACGGCGGCGGGACAGCCATGCGGCGATCGCCACTGCTGTGGCGGCAAGCGGAAGGATCCACCAGTAGCTCAGTTCCATTCCAGCACCACCTGGCGTGCTGTCTCTGCCGAGCGGCGCACGGACTGGATGGGTACGGGGGCGAACTCGTTGGGATAGATTGTCGCGATTCCCGTCGCGAGGTGATCAAGACCGTGGTGACGCAGTTCCTCCAGCGTCATGGAGGTGACCGGCAGGCCGGTGGCTGCGGCGGCGAAGTTCCGCACGAGGAAGCTGAGTCTCTGGTGGGCGGCCCGCCCGGGGAGCCGGCCGGCGTCGACGTCCTCAAGGGTGGCCTCAATGTGGGTGAGGCACGCCGTCTGCAGTGCGTTCAAGTCCAGCACTGTTGTTCTGTGGTTGACTGGCACTTTCTTTCCGGTCGGCCACAAGAGCCAGAGGTACCAAACCACCATAAGCACCACGAGCATCAACCCGAGCCACAACCAGTGCTGTTGATAGTGCAGTGGCGCGTAAAAGCCGGCGTCATCCTGCATTGGCACCATCCTTGCCGGAGCTCCTGGCAGACATTGCGCCCGAGCGGTGTTTCTCAAGAAGGGCAAAGACGGCCGTCAGAACATCTTCGCTGCCGGTGGTTTGTTCCTCGGCAATCCCCACGGTGCGGAAGATGTTCCTGCGGCTTTCATCCCTGTCCAGCATTGCGGCGGCGTAAGCGGCCCGCACCGTGGCGTCCATCGCGAGTGGCATCGGAATCCCCTGCCCCGTCCCGACGTCGAAGCTGTCCAGCGCCTTCTCCGCGTCCTCCGGAGCAAGATCTGCGTCCCGGATGGTGAGCCAGAGAACTTCGTGACGCGCACTGAGTCGACGCATCAGGCTCACGGTTCGGGTATCGGGCAGGAACTCGTCGGCCACGGCGACAATGAGGAGCCGCCCCTTCAGGTATCTCAGGACGTAATCGAGCTGCTCTGCGATGTTGCTGGCACCGGTGCAAGGGGCGTTGGCGTCCACTTCCCGGAGCAGCCGCTCCAGATGCTCTTCCCCATTGCGGGGCGGGATGTACTTGGATCCCGCCGCGTCTCCATGCAGCAGGCCGATGTCGTCGCCGTGACGGCTGGCGAGATATCCCAGGACGCCGGCCGCATGGACGGCTACGTCCTTCTTGGGCTCCCCGGACAGCGATCGTGCGGCGAGGTTCCGTCCGGTATCCATCATCAGCAGGACTGAATGCCTGCGAACCGCTACATAGCGCTTAACCAACGGTGAGCCGTGACGTGCCGTGGCTTTCCAATCGATATCCCTGACTTCATCGCCGGGGACATAGGCGCGCAGTTCGTCAAAGTCCAGGCTGCGGCCCTTGAAGACTGAGCCGTACTCACCGTCAAGGAGGGAAAGAGTCCTGCGGTGGGCGAAAATGAACATCTTCGACTTGATGCGTCGGAGAAGACTGGGCACGTGCAGCTCCGCTACGGAGTCTGCACGGATGACAGCACGGCATCGATGACTGTTTCCACTGCAATGCCTTCCACCACAGCGTCGAACCCAAGAATGACGCGGTGGCGCAGGATGCGATGCGCCAGGTTCTTGACGTCCTCGGGAATCACATGGTCCCTCCCGCTGATGAGCGCCAGCGCCCTGGCAGCCTGGCTGAAGGCGATGCTCGCGCGCGGGCTGGCTCCGAACTCCACGAGGTTGGCGAGGCGGGGCTCCAAGTACTGGGAAGCATTGCGGGTGACGTATGCCAGGCCCACTATGTACCTCACAATGGCAGGATCGATGTAGACGCGCCGCACCAATTCCTGGACCTGGACCACAGCGTCAAGGGAGGCAGCAGCCGGGGGCTTCTGCTCGGAGCTGTATACACCGGCATCGATACGCCGGATGACTTCTGCCTCCTCAGCCGGGCTCGGATAATCCAAGACGTCTTTAAGCATGAAGCGGTCCATCTGCGCTTCGGGCAGGCGATAGGTCCCCTCCTGCTCGATGGGATTCTGGGTTGCCAGCACCAGGAACGGTTTTGGCAAGGGGTAGGACTCGCCGCCTATGGACGTCTGCCGTTCCTGCATGGCTTCAAGCATGGCGCTCTGCGTCTTGGCACTGGAGCGGTTGATCTCGTCCAACAGGACAATGTTGGCGTGCACCGGGCCCAACTGAGTGACGAAGGTACCTTTGGCTGCGTCGAAAATCTGGGTTCCGGCGATGTCGCTGGGCAGCAGGTCCGGCGTGCATTGGATCCTGCGGAACTCGGCACTGACGGACTCCGCTATGGCCTGCGCCGCTGTGGTTTTGGCCAGTCCAGGAACACTCTCCAGCAGGACATGGCCACCAGTCAGAAGACCGATCACCAGGGTTTCCCGCAACCTGGCCTGGCCCACCACCTTGTTCTCGAAACTGCGGACAATGCTGCCCACGAGTTGCTGCGCACGGGCCATGTCCGGTGCGTCGATGCCGGCCGTGGCTGTGGTCTGGTGCACTCGTGGTCTCCTCGCTGGCGTATGCGTATCGCGGCAGGCCGAACGCGCTGGGTGCCGGGCACCGGGTGCTTTTGCCTGCATCGGCCACTCTATCCAAGTCGGGCCGGTTCAGGTCCGCAATGGGGACCCCTCCCCATGCACTCTTCCTGGGTCTATCCTTTTGCCATGCATCAGCTACCAGCCGCCTATCAGAGCTACCTCGCATCCCAGGACCAGCACGTCGTTGACGCCGTCCGACCCGTTCTTCTGCAATCAGCCGCGGACCAACGTCACGGAGTCCGGATCACGTTCAACAGGGGACCAACCGGGCACCAGGCCCATCTGGACGAGTCCATTCCCTACGGGGAAATCATCGAGGACATCGACTGACCCGGCACCACCTCCCACGGGCGCGGGCTATCCCTTGATGGCCCCGGAGAGGGCAAAGGAATTCCCCATGCCCCGGGACACCAACGCGTAGAGCAACAGCACCGGGAGAGAATAAAGGATGGAGAAAGCGGCCAATTGGCCGTAGGCAATCGCGCCGTGCTGGCCAAAGAAACTGAAGATGGAGACTGCCGCCGGCTGTTTGGCCGGAGACAGAAGCAGGATGAAGGGCACAAAGAAGTTTCCCCAGGCCTGGATGAAGACGAAGATGAAAACCACACCGAGTCCTTGCCTCATGAGCGGCATGACGATGGTCCGCAAGGCCGTCATTGCCGAAGCCCCATCCATCCACGCAGCTTCCTCCAGTTCCAGGGGGACGGAATCCATGAAGTTCTTGGTCATCCAGATGGCCATCGGCAGTGTGGTTGTGGCCATAAAGAAAACGGTTGCTGCCATGGAATCCAGCAACTGCAGCTGAACGAACAACCCGTAGACGGGCACCATGATTGCCGTAACGGGCAACGATGTGCCAAACAGGACCGTGTGCATGAACGGCTTGTTGAAGCGCGATTGATATCTGGATAAGGGATACGCCGCCAACACTGCGGCCAGCAGGTTCACCACCGCTGTCCCTGCCGACAACAGAAAGCTGTTGGCCAAGGGCTGGAGCAGCAGTTCAGGGGTCAGCACAGCACGGAAGTTGGCAATCGACGGCGTGGACGGCACCTTGGCCTGGTATCCGGCTTGGGGATCGACGGCGGCCAGCAGCAACCACAGCAACGGCGCCACAAAACACATTCCTATCAGAGCCAATGCCATGTCCGCGCCCAGCTTGGCTTTGGAACGCCTCATCCGCGCTGCTCCCGGAGGAGCCGAACATATATCGCTCCGAAGACCATCCCCAGCAGAATGAGCACTGATGCCACCGCAGTGCCGTAGCCAATGTCGCCGAACTTGAACGCCTCCTGGTAGGCCAACACCGGCAAGGTGGTACTGGCATTGGCGGGGCCGCCGGCCGTCATTACCCAGATGAGCGTAAACACAGCCAAGGTTTGGAGCGTGATCAGCATCAGGTTGGTGGCAATACTGCTGCGGATCAGTGGCAACGTGATGAAAACGAGCCTCTGCCAGCCCCGGGCACCATCCATGAGCGCAGACTCAGTGATGTCCCGTGGCACATCAGCCAAGGCTGCCCGATAAACCAGCATCGAGAACGCTGTTCCACGCCACGTGTTCGCCAGGATGATCGCAACGAGCGGAAATGAATACAACCAATCCACGCCCGGGGCTCCCAGAAAACCCGTCATTTGGTTCAGTGTTCCGTCTCGGTTGAAGTAAGCGTAGGCGGCGAACGCCGCGACGATTTCCGGTAGCACCCATGCGGCAACAACTGCCGTACCTACCAGCTGCGACACAGCCCGCCGTGATCGCGTCATCAACAGGGCAATCACCAAGCCCAGGATGTTCTGGCCCAACACGGCCGAAGCCACCACAAACAATACGGTCAGCCATGCAGCCGCCGGAAAGGAGTCGTCGCTGAACATCCGAACGTAATTGTCTGTGCCAACCCACTGCGGGTCCTTGGCGGCTTTGCCGGACAAAGAGGCGTCAGTAAAGGACGCATGGAAGGACCACAGCACCGGGGCCACGAGGAACACCAGAAGCAGGAGAATGGACGGGACTACCGGAAGGAGCCGCAGCGAGCGGCGGATCGTCATTTCTCCAGAACCTTGTCCTCACCAACGAGCTTGCGGACGGTGGCGTCGTATTCGGCAGCGGCATCCTCCGGGCTTTGCTTCCCCGTGATGACAGCTTCCGTGGCCACTTGGACAGCAGTGGAAATCCGCGGGTAGTCCGCAGTGGCCGGACGGTAATGGGTCACTGCCACCAAATCCGAAACATCTTTAACAAAGGGGTTGGCCGCCAGGTAATCGGCTTCCGATGCGACGTCCGTGCGCACGGCGATCTGCGAGTTGTTGATGTCGTAGGACAACGCATTTTTCTTGTTCAGTGCCGTGGCAAGGAACTTGAAGGCGAGATCAGGATTCTTGCTCTTCGCTCCTACCGCAAGAGTCCAACCGCCGGACATGCTGACGCCACCAGGGTCCTGGCCATTCCGGGTGGGGAACGTGGCTACTGCCATGTCCTGCTCATAGCCTGACCACTCGTAGGCACCGCCTTTTTGCCAGAACGACGGCGTGTAGGAACCTTCTACAGTGGCCCCCAGTTTTCCCTGGGGGAACCATTCGCCGAACACCTTCTTCCACACGTTCGGGTCCAGTGCTTCGGCCGGGCTGACTGCCAGTTTCTCGTCGTAAAGGGTCTTCAGGAAAGCCAGCGAGTCTGTGAAGCCTTGGGAGCCCACTACCCACTTCTTCTCATCCTCGTCGTACAACGTGCTGTCGGTGCCATAGAGGAGTTCATAGAAGCCCTGCATCACCGTTCCCTCACCGGTCCCCTTGCCTGCGTACATGTTGAAAGGGATCACGGTGGGATCGGAGGCTTTGATGGCCCGCGCGGCAGTCAGGATGTCCTCCCACGATTTCGGCTGCCACGGCAGGGAAATGCCTGCGTTCCGGAACACGGCCTTGTTGTACCAAATGGCTCTGGTATCGGTGCCCAACGGCACAGCATAGATGCCGCCATCGTCAGCCCTACCGGCCGCCTTGGCTGCCTCGTTGAAGACAGACCAGTCGTCCCATTTCTCGAGGTAGCCATCCAGTTTGAGGAGGTAGCCGGCGTCGACGTCGGAACGCACCTTGAACGAGTCCTCGTAGAAAACGTCCGGTGCTGTTTCCGCGGAACGCTGGGCCAGGGCCAGCTTGGTCCCGTAATCGTCGTCGTTGGCCTGGATGGGTTGCAGCTCCACGGTCACGGCGGAGTTGGCAGCTTCAAATTCCTTCTTGGCATCCTGCATGACCGCATCAAGCGCCGTGAACGCGTCGGTTTTCTGGTAGACGATCTTCAGCGTCTTGCTCTCTGCCCCTTCAGGCGTCGACGAACAGGAAGACGCAGCGGCTACCACCACAGCGACGGAAACAAGGGCGGTCAGCTTCCTTGCGAGCGTCTTCACTCCAGCCGACGTCAATCCCGCTAACTTCACTGGGCGGCGCATGGTGCTCCAATCAGTTTTACGTGTTGTTTGCTTACCCCTCCAGAAGGAGCCGCTGCGCGCGAGGGGCCAGCATATGCTCCAGAACCAGGCACGCGGCACCAATGGCGCCGACGTCTTCACCCACACCGGTCCCTACGACTTCGAGGTCGTGAATCATGCGGGCAGCGTTGTTCTTGTCCAGCAGCCCTGGAACCCTGTCCAGGAAATATGGGGACATCCTGCCCCAGAAAGGACCGCCAAAGACCACTCGCTCCACGTCCAAGGCGTTGGTCACTACGGATACGGCGCGTGCCACGAGCGTTGCCGACTTATCCAGGATGGCGATGGCCTTTGGGTCTCCGGCATCAGCTTTGTCGCACAACCCGGCGAACCGTTCCTGGACTTCGGGACCGTCCGCGCCCTCGCGGTGGCCATCAAGCACTCCCGCTGCTTCCGCCTCGGCTACAACAACCTGCGGGATACACGAAGACTTGACGCATCCGCGCTGTCCGCAGTCACACAGCGGTCCGTCAGGGTCCACTACGATATGTCCGATTTCTCCGGCGTTTCCGGACGTGCCACGGACTACTTCATCATTGAGCACCAGGCCACAACCGATGCCGGTTCCCATGTACATGAAAACAAAGCTGCCGGCACCGCTGGCTCCGCCGGCCCATGTTTCGGCCACCGCAGCACTCGTCACGTCCTTGTCCACCAAGGTTTCCAGCCCCGTTGCCTCGGTCAGCGCTTCACGGATACGCACCCTGTTCCAACGCGTCAGGAGCGGAGGCTCCACCACGGAGCCTTCGTCGAGGTCGATCGGCCCAGGGACCGCAACGCCCAGCCCAGCGATCTTGGAGGCATCCACACCGGACTCTTCGATGAGGACCGTGATCTGTTCAGCGATGCTGGTGATGACTCCCGCCGGATCACCACCAGGGGTCGCCATACGCGAATGCCGGACAACGTCCCCCAGCAGGTCAAGCACCACGAACGTGATAACGGCCGGATCCAAATGGACGCCAACGGCATACATGCCCGCAGGGTTCAGACGCAGGATGGTCCGCGGCTTCCCGGGCCCTGAGCCTTCCTTGCCGGCTTCGACAATGAGCTGCTGGTCCAGGAGCCGCCTGGAAATGTTGGAAATCGTTTGCGGGGAAAGCCCAACAATCTGCGCCAGCTCAACTCTGCTGAGGCCGCCGGATGATCGCCGGATGGCCTCCAGAATGACGGTCAGATTGAAGTCCCCCATCCGGGGTAGATTCGTTCCGCGCCTCGGTGTCGGCTGCCGGATCTCAGTCACTGATGCCCCTCGTCATTCGGAAAAACTTCGTCGAATTTAGTCTGTGTCTGCATCGTACGACACCCCCGCCTCCGCGGATACGAGCACACGCTGGTACCGGAGTACGGGGTTGGTAACAATGACACTGAATTGTATGCGACGGCCCCTCGGACCGCCTTTTGATGACGGACATCACGATCTTATGCTGCGCATCACCGTAAACTTCGGGTTGCGGCCTTGCTCCGTTGTGGGCCCGATGAGGCGCTCCAGGGCCGCACGGTACTGCAGATGACTGTTGTACACCGTCCACAACTCTCCCGCGGGCGCCAGGACACGTGAGGCTGCCTCGAACATCTTGAGCGCTGCACCGGCATGGACGCTGGCCCCGAGGTGGAACGGCGGGTTCAACAAGATCAGATCAATACTTCCGGTGTCCAGGGTGGACATGGCGTCGTCGTGGATGACGGTTATCCGATCCCCTGAGCCGTTGGCCAGTGCCGTACCTTTGGCCGAGGCCACGGCTGCCCACGACTGATCCGTAGCGATGACGCGCGAGCCTTCGTTGCGTCGTGCATACATTGTTGCCAGAATGCCCGTCCCGCAGCCCAGGTCAACCACGCGATCAGCGGCGGGAATGCGGTCCAGGAACGTCAGCAGGTACCGCGTTCCGATGTCCAGGCGGGCACCCGAGAACACTGCACCATGGGCACTCACCGCGATCCCCAGTTCAGGCAAGGAATCGGTGACGGGGAATGGCGCGGTGGGAGAGACTGGTTGAGGATCCTTCGCCACGAGCACCCTGGACTTCTGCCTGGCCAACTGAGGTTGAACCGAAGCGAAGAACTTCTCCAACACAGCGTTCATGCCAAGGGACATATGCTTGACCCGGCCTCCCGCCAACAGGACTGTCCGCGGCCCCGCAAACCGCGCAACGGCGTCGGCGATTTCCTCCAATTCTGCCAGCGACTTCGGCAACTGGATGAGGACCAGGTCGGCGCCGCCCAACAACTCCCCTCCGAGTTCGCACTGGGTGAAGCGATTCTCCAGGCCCGCCGCTGCGGCGTTGCGCTGCAACGCGAGCCTACCGCTGAAGAGATCCTGGTTGACGCGCACATGCCCGACGCCGAGACCCGCCAGCGCGCCGAGCGTCAAGGCGCCATATCGGTCACCGATCACAACAACCCTGGAGTCCGGGCCGACGAAGTCCGCCGCAGTATCCAGGAGAATCCTGTCCGTCGCGTCATATGCCTGCAGGTTGTCCGCTTCTACGTCAGGAAGCCTGCTCAACGTTGCGAAAAGGGCTTCGCGTTCCATAGCCGTCACGATGCGGTTCTCGCTTTCCTTGCGTCAGTGTCCCGACTTGACTGCAGTGTCTCGACTTAAGAGGGGCTTGGGAGGAATCTGGAGTGCATCAGGCAAACACCTGCTGGTCGTTTCGGTTGATGCCACAACCCAACACTTGCAGGCACAGGTCACGGCGAACGTCGGAGCCAGGCACCGAGACCATCATCTTCCGGCTCCCCCATCCCCTGCGAGAAACCATGAGTGTCAATGTTGTCACGAACCTGGAAGTAAAGTCCCACAATTCTCCCGACGAAACACGGCGTCCAGAGAAGACCGTGCTGGACCTCGTCACTGTAGGAGACTACACAATCGGCCGCATGACGTTTGAACCGGGCTGGACATGGGCCGACTGCATCAAACCGGTTGTCGGTACCGATTCCTGCCAGCTGAGCCACGTCGGTTTTTGCGTCGCCGGCGCCTTGGAAGTAGAAACAAACGACGGCGGCAAGATCAGTATTGCGGCCGGCGATTCGTACACCATTCCGCCGGGTCACAACGCCTGGGTTGTCGGTGATCAACCGTTCCAAGGAGTCGAGTTCGTCAGCGGCGCCGAGTTCGCGCGGCCACCTGACTAGACGCCAAGTACCGGGCACACCAAGCAAAAAGACCCCGCTCAGATGAGCGGGGTCTTTTTCCGAAGTGGAGCTGAGGGGACTCGAACCCCTGACCCCCTGCATGCCATGCAGGTGCGCTACCAGCTGCGCCACAGCCCCGGATTTACTGCTTTCTTGAGGAAGTATTTCTCTTCCCGCCGAAGCAACTCGTCAATACTAACCACATTCGGCTAAGAAGAGAAATCGCCGGAACGTGAAGTGCATCACGCGGTCCGACTGGTCGAATCCGTCCTTCGGCAGCCGAGGCGCGCTGGACGAATCCACCGCACCTCCCCCCAAACCGGCTGCCTGTGAGCGTGCCGCCCGGGCGGGCACAGCTCCCCCTGAAGTCTAGAATCTCCCGCCCGGAAAACAAAACCGTCCAGTCGGTTTATTGTCACGGCCTGGCAGTGAAGCCGATGATAGCGTTATGAGGTCCTGTGGGCGCCCGCACGGCCCCCAACCCAGAGTTAGTGAAAGGTCATCCACCGCCCATGCAGCAACGCGCGAAAGACACCCGGCTGGCCGTTATTGAAGGTGCCGCCAAGGTATTCGCGGAAATCGGCTACGGGAACGCCAGCCTCACTGACATCACCAAGCGTGCGGGCGTGACCAAGGGCGCACTGTACTTCCACTTCACGTCCAAACGCGACCTGGCATTGGCGGTCATCGACGAACAACATGCCATGGTGCAGGAGTCCGGCTCGCTGATAGCTGCATCCGACAATCCCGCGCTGGAGAAAATCATTGGACTCTGCAGGATGTTCGGACAGCAACTGTTGGACGAACCGATCGTCCAGGGCGGTATCCGGCTCACCTTTGAAGCATCCGCCTTCCAGGCCGACGTTTCCGGCCCGTACGAGGATTGGATCAACACCGCAGAGCAATTGCTGGAACAGGCCAAGATGGATGGGACTGTCAGGGATAGCCTGGATCCGGCCGCATTTGCCCGCTACTTGATTGCGTCCTTCACCGGCGTTCAGATGGTCTCCGAGGTCCTGACGGGCCGCGAGGACGTTCTACTGAGGATCGAACAAATGTGGGAGTTCATGATGCCGGCACTGATATCCAGCCCTGCCACCTGAACACAGCCGCAATACAGCAGCGTTTCCCGGGATACGTGAAAGGTCCTGCCTTCCGTAAGGAAAGCAGGACCCCTTGGTGGAGCTGAGGGGACTCGAACCCCTGACCCCCTGCATGCCATGCAGGTGCGCTACCAGCTGCGCCACAGCCCCATATTCTTGCTGCTTCCCGTTCCGCCTTCCGGCCGTCCACGCCGAAGCAACTCAAATATCTTAGAACAGCATTTCCGAAAATTCCAAATCGGGCATATTCGGGATGCCGGCAGTTCCTAGTGCTCGGAGTCCTCCACTGCAGCGGCCTTTGCTGAGGCGTCGTCACCCAGTTCGAGGTCCACTACAGGGCAGTCCTTCCACAGGCGCTCCAGGGCGTAGAAGACCCTGTCCTCGGCGTGCTGAACGTGGATCACAATGTCCGCATAGTCCAACAGGACCCAGCGGCCTTCAGAGCGGCCCTCGCGACGCACCGGACGAAGGTCCTGCTTCAGCAGTTCTTCCTCGATGCCATCGACGATTGCGTTGACCTGGCGCTCTGTAGGAGCTGAGGCAATCAGGAAAATGTCAGTCAGAGCCAAACGTTCGCTGACGTCCAGAGCGACGATGTCCTCTGCGAGCTTGTCGGCCGCGGCACGCGCGGCGTGACGGGCGAGGGTTATTGATTGTTCATGTGCAGACACGGGAACTCCTTGTTGTGGCCTGGGGCCGATGTATGGCGTGAGCCGTTAGTAAGCGGAACTAGCCGCTGGTGATCATGATGATGCCGACGATGAGCGCAACAAGGCCCAACGCCAGGATGCCGTACTGCATCAGCCTGTTTCGCTGTGCCCTGGCCAAACCGGCCGTGTTGACGTCCAAGGGGTCGAGACCATAGGCGGCACTGGCCGAAATCGGCGGACGCTGCGTCTCTTCGCTGGTTTCCACCGGAGCTGCCGGCTTCTTCCGTGCCGACCTTGCAACTGCCTCAGCCCGGGCCAGGACTCCCGACCGGCCTCGGGCACCGGACTTCTTGCCCTGCGACTGGTTGGCATCGAGCTTGGGACCGGCCGAGGTAACCAGCGGCACAAACGTGGTGCTTGGCCGCTTCATGACGGGCCGCTCCACGCCGGGAACCTTCACGAACTCCAAAGGAGTCACCATGGCCAGATTGTTGGCCGTGGAAGGTCCTGCTGTGGCAGCCGGCGACGCGCCATTCCCTGGAGACTTATCCGCAGCCCCCTTGTTTCGCTCCGCCTGGTTCTGCTCAGCAAGCTTCTGCTTGGCGGCGGCGCGCTTATTCATGACAGCTGCGCGCTCTGCAAGGGCAATCTGTTCTGCAAGAACCGCCGGATCAACGGCCAGCGGATCCTGCTCAGCAATGTGCTCCAGTTTTGCGGTCTGGTTCTGAACCTGGGCAGCGATCAGCTCACGGACAGCAAGCGCCTGCTCCACAGACATCCCGGATTCGGACGGACTTTTCTTGTCGTCTGCGCCTTCGGACGAAGATTCCGAAGGGCCCGGGGCCTGTTCTTTGGCAGGTTCGCGGGCCGCCTCCGCCTTGGCCGCGTCAGCCTTGGCGGCCTCCGACTCGGAACCTGCCACCGGAACGATGGGGTTCATTGACGTGGCGACCTCAGCCTGGAGTTGCTGGAGCCGAAGTTGGCGACGGGTGGGTGGGCCACCGCCGGACAGCTGCTCTTCCTTATCTGCCAATTCCTTGATGGTGCGCAATGCGGCACGATCACGGGCGCGGATCTGGGAAGACCGCTCTTGGGCAGCGGACCCTACAGCATCCACCGGCGCATCAGCGGCACGGCGATTGCGGCTGCTTGGGGGGTTGGAACCCGCACCGGACTCCGCCTCCGGGGCCGCGGTTGCGTCTGGCTGCTGCTCGTCCCTGGCGAGCCGAAGCTCACGCCTGCTGCGGATGGGTCGCTGTTCCTGGCTGCTCATTCAAAACTCATTCAGTACGTGCTTGGTCGTCTGATCCGGACAATGCGGGCGACAGCTCCCCTGACACAGGCTGCGCCGCATACAGTCCATACTTGGCGATGTACTGCACCACTCCGTCCGGAACGAGATACCAGACAGGATTGCCCGCTCCCACACGGGTCCGGCAGTCCGTGGACGAAATCGCCATGGCAGGAACCTCCAGCAAACTGACGTCGTCCCTGCCCATACTGTGCAGTTCATGCCCCGGACGTGTCACGCCAACGAAGTGGGCCAAGGACCACAGTTCGTCCACGTCCTTCCACGAAAGGATCTGGGCCAGAGCATCTGCTCCAGTGATGAAGAACAAGTCCGCGTCCGGACGCTGCGCCCGGAGATCGCGGAGTGTATCAATCGTGAACGTGGGACCCGGGCGGTCCACGTCTACCCTGCTCACCGTAAACCTGGGATTCGACGCAGTGGCAATCACAGTCATCAGGTAGCGATGCTCAGGTTCGCTGACCAATTTGTGCGACTTCTGCCAGGGCTGGCCAGTAGGCACGAAAACCACTTCATCGAGGCCGAACTTGGCTGCGACTTCGCTTGCAGCCACAAGGTGGCCGTGATGGATAGGATCAAAAGTTCCACCCATCACGCCCAACCGGAGCCTGCGCTCCGACTCCCCACGCGGTGTTGCGGCGATAATGTTAGTGGCCCTGGTTGTGGGTGTGCTTGTTGGGGTGCTGGCGGTGCGGGTCGGAGTGCTCCTCAACGGCCTCGTGGCGGTTGCCGAGGTTGGTGTAGGAGAGCGTGACAAACATGAGGACCAAGAGGAAAGCGAACATCACCACACCGAAGACCCACGGCTCTGCCCAGAGTGGCGCGAGTTCCTCGTGGCCGCCCTCAGTTTGGGCGGCAATGGACGTGGCGATCTGCTGAAACAGCATCTTCTCCCCTAGTTGATTCTCAAAGGATTGCACGGCGGGACTCCCCGCCGCTCCGGACTTCTGTTCTATGTTACCGCGTTGCTAGCTGCGGACTTGGCCTTCGCCCTGGACGATCCACTTGGTAGTGGTCAGTTCCGTGAGTCCCATGGGACCCCGCGCGTGCAGCTTCTGCGTGGAAATGCCCACTTCAGCTCCGAGGCCCAGTTCGCCACCATCAGTGAAGCGTGTGGAAGCATTGACGATCACAGCAGCAGAATCGATCTCTGCAATGAACTTCTCGGCGTTGGCCAGGTTGTTGGTGAGGATCGCTTCGGTGTGACCGGTGGTCCACTTCCGGATGTGGTTTACCGCATCATCCAGGCTATCCACCATGGCCACTGCGAGATCAAGGTCCATGTACTCGGTAGCCCAGTCCTCGTCGTCGGCAGGAACAGTTTCCACGCCACTGCCTACGGCGGCCGAGATCCTCTCATCCACATGCAGGGTCACGCCCGCAGAACGCAATGCGGCGGCGACGGCAGAAAGCACCGTTGAGCCGGAATGCACCAGGAGCGTCTCCACGGTGTTGCAGACACTGGGGCGCTGCGTCTTGGCGTTGAGCAGGATCTCCACGGCCATCTCCTCATCGGCAGACTCGTCGATGAAGATGTGGACGTTTCCTTCTCCGGTTTCAATGACGGGCACCGAGGAGTTGGTCACGACAGTCTGGATCAGCTCACGTCCACCCCGGGGAATGAGGACGTCCACCCGTCCGCGGGCGCGCATCAGGACATTGGCGCCTTCACGGCCGTACTGGTCCACCGTCTGCACAGCATCGGCAGGCAAGCCCACGGAGTCAAGTGCCTCGCGAAGAATCTGCACCAGTGCTTCGTTGGTGTTCGCCGCAGCTGACCCTCCGCGAAGAATCACGGCATTGCCACTCTTCAGGGCGAGGCCTGCGATATCCACGGTGACGTTGGGACGGGCTTCATAGATGGCGGCCACCACGCCCATAGGCACATTGACCTGACGCAGCCGCAGTCCGTTCGGCAGCGTTTGGCCCCGAACAACGTTGCCCACGGGATCCGGCAAGCCAGCGAGGTTTTCCAAAGCCGCAACCAGGCCATCGATGCGGGCAGGAGTCAAGGTCAGGCGGTCCAGCAATGCTGCTGACGTGCCGTTGGCACGGCCCACGGCCACATCCTTGGCGTTCGCGTCGAGCACATGCTTCCGGTTCTCCACCAAGGCGGCGCCAATGGCACGCAGGGCACGGTCCTTCCAAGCACGGTTGGCTTGGCCCATGCGTCGGGCGGCCTTGCGGGACCGATCGGCGATGGCATGGACAGCCGCCTGGACATCCTCCGGCGACAATGGAACGCCGCCTGCCGCAGGGTTCTCCGGCGTCTGGCCGGAAGCACCGGAAACGTCGGAGATCACAGGGGCGTCGGGGGTCAGCGCTTCAGTCATGCTCCAAGTTTAGATGAGCGCGGAGTCCGCAGGAGCACCAGATCGTCAACATGAACAACTTCGCGATCGTAGCCGCGGCCCATGGCCTGGCCCAGCTCCTGCGTAGTGCGGCCCAGCATCCTGGGAAGTTCCTCCGATGAGTAGTTGACCAGGCCGCGGGCCACCACAGTTCCATCATGGGCAACCATCTCCACGGGATCGCCCGCTTCGAAGTCACCGCTGATGTCCGAAATACCTGCGGGAAGCAACGACCTGTGCCGGTCGCGCACAGCCTTGACTGCGCCGTCGTCGAGCATGAGACGCCCGTGAACCGTCGCAAGGTGCGCCAGCCACAAAAGGCGGACGGGCTTGCGGCTGCCGTTCACGGCGAACCAGGTTCCAACGTCGTCCCCCGCCAACGCCGACGCAGCGTTCGCGGTTGACGTCACCAGTGCGTGGATGCCGGAGCCCGCCGCAATGGAGGCTGCCTCCACTTTGGTCATCATGCCCCCGGTACCAACACCGGCCTTCCCTGCCTTACCGATGGTCACGTCCTCCAGATCCTGCGGACCGCGAACCAGCGGAATGCGCTGGGCACCCTGCGACGGCGGGCCATCGTAGAGGGCATCGACGTCGGATAGCAGCACGAGTGCGTCAGCTCGGACCAGATGCGCCACCAGGGCAGCCAACCGGTCGTTATCGCCGAAGCGGATCTCGTGAGTTGCCACGGTGTCGTTTTCGTTGACAACGGGCACAACGCCAAGATTCAGGAGGCGGTCCAATGCCCTGAACGCATTGGTGTGCTGCGTACGGCGCATCAGGTCATCGGCCGTCAGCAAAACCTGGCTGACAGTGACGCCGTGGGCACTGAAGGCCTGGGTGTAACGGGCCATGAGGAGGCCCTGCCCGACGCTGGCAGCAGCCTGCTGGGTGGCCAGGTCCTTGGGTCGCTTGGCCAAACCCAAGGGAGCCAGTCCGGCCGCAATGGCACCGGAGGACACCAGGATGATCTCCGTGCCGGCATTTCGCTTGTCCGCCAAAGCGTCCACAAGTCCGGCGAGGGACTTTTCGGAAATGCCGCCTTTGATGCTGGTCAGCGAGGAGGACCCGACTTTGACGACAATCCGTTTGGCGTCAGCCAAGGCTTGCCGTTCGAGTCCTTCTGCTGCCCCCGGAATTTCGACAGTCCTAGTCGTCATCACCGGCGTCCAGGTTGCTTTCCTTCACGGCCTGGGCACGGCGGCCGCTGACGGATTCAGTCCAAATGCCCGCCTTGCGTTCAGCCTCAAGCTCGGCGCGTGCGGCAGCCTTGGCTTCGCGGCGTTCAATCTGTTCGTCACGCTTCTGCGATCGTGTGGGACGGTCGCCGATATCGGCAACACGGATATCGGTGCCACGGGGTGTTGCCAGCAGTTCAGCACCCGCCATCATGGTGGGCTCCCAGTCGAACACCACGCCGTCGTCCTCGCCAATGACCACGGTATCGCCGGGCTTGGCGCCAACCTTGAACAGTTCGGTTTCCACACCCAGCTTCGCCAGGCGGTCGGCGAGGTAGCCGATGGCTTCCTCGTTGGTGAAGTCGGTCTGCTTGACCCAGCGCACGGGCTTGTCGCCCAGCACGCGGAACAGCGGTTCCAGATTCTTTTCCTCACGGCGGATCTTGAAACCGGACTCGTTGACAGCCCGCGGACGCAGGACAGGCGGAGCTACCTTGGGCGGTGCAATCGCGACAGCATCACGTGCTGCCTTGACGATCTCCGCCATGGCGAAGCCGAGCTGCCGCAAGCCCTCATGGCTGGTTGCCGATACTTCAAAGACGCGGTAGCCGCGGGCTTCAAGATCCGGACGAACGAACTCGGCCATGTCCTTTCCGTCGGGCAGGTCAACCTTGTTCAGGACCACAAGCTTGGGGCGTTCATTCAGGGGGACCACTTCACCGTCTACACCGGCGTAGCTCATGTCAACGGCGTACTTCTCCAGTTCCGCCTCAATGATGGCGAGGTCGGAAAGAGGATCGCGGTCAGATTCCAGGGTTCCACAGTCAAGGACGTGCACCAGTGCGGCACAACGTTCCACGTGACGCAGGAAGTTATGGCCAAGGCCCTTGCCTTCGCTGGCACCCTCGATCAAACCGGGAACATCGGCGATGGTGAAGCGCACTTCGCCGGCCTGGACCACGCCAAGGTTGGGAATGAGGGTGGTGAACGGGTAATCGGCGATCTTGGGCCGGGCTGCCGACATGGCTGCAATCAGGCTGGACTTACCGGCCGAGGGGAAGCCCACCAAAGCGATGTCCGCAATGGACTTCAGTTCCAGGACAATGTCGCTGGAATCGCCTTCGATACCCAACAGCGCAAAGCCCGGCGCGCGGCGCTTCTGTGAAGACAGGGAAGAATTGCCGAGCCCGCCCTGGCCGCCGGCCGCAGCAATATATTCTGTGCCCTCTCCCACAAGGTCAGCCAGGACGTCGCCGTCCTTGGTCTTGACCACGGTGCCATCGGGCACGGGAAGAATGAGGGTTTCACCATTCTTGCCACCGCGCCAGTCACCCATTCCGGGTCCACCGTTGGTGGCGTGCCGGTGGGGGGCGTGGTGGTAGTCAAGCAGCGTGGTGGTTTGGGCCGACACACGCAGGATCACGTCGCCGCCATTGCCGCCGTTGCCGCCGTCGGGGCCACCGAGCGGCTTGAACTTTTCCCGCTTAACAGAGACACAGCCGTGGCCGCCGGTTCCGCCGGATACGTGCAGGACTACCCGGTCTACAAAGCTCGCCACGTGGATCTCCTCTATTGCTGTTGCCAGCGCTGTTGCATTAACCAGCGCGCCTGGGCGCCCTAGTCGATTGTAATGCGGTTAAAAGAACGGTGGAGCGGGCCGTTTGGCCCGCTCCACCGGTTCAGAACTTGTTGTTACTCTGCAGCTGCAGCAGCAACGATGTTCACTACGCGACGGCCGCGGCGAGTACCAAACTCAACCGAACCTGCCTGGAGAGCGAACAGGGTGTCGTCGCCACCGCGACCGACGCCTGCACCGGGGTGGAAGTGGGTTCCACGCTGGCGAACGATGATTTCGCCTGCGGAGACTACCTGACCACCGAAGCGCTTTACGCCCAGGTACTGTGCGTTGGAGTCACGACCGTTGCGAGTGGAACTCGCGCCTTTTTTGTGTGCCATGTGAAATGCCTGCCTCTAAATTTCTGGGGAAACTGAAAAACCTGAACAGCGGTAACGAAAGTTACGCGATGCTGGTGATCTTGATCTTGGTCAGTTCCTGACGGTGACCCTGACGCTTCCGGTAGCCGGTCTTGTTCTTGAACTTCTGGATGACGATCTTGGGACCACGGAGGTCCTCGAGGATCTCAGCCGTGACCTTGACGTTGGCCAGTTCCGCAGCTGCGGAGGTGACCTTGTCGCCATCAACCAGGAGCAAGGCGGGCAGCTCAAGCTTGCTGCCGGCTCCACCGGGGACGCGGTTAAGCGTTACGTAGTCTCCAACGGAAACTTTTTCTTGGCGGCCGCCTGCGCGGACAATCGCGTACACCACTTGGGTACTCACTTCTCTCGACGTTTATAACTAAATTTGCGTGCGGAACCTTGAACCGGAATCAGGCTTGGTTCGCGCTGTGCCTCAACGCCGTGGACTTCTGATCGAAGTCCGCGAGTCATCCCATGAACAATTCCAAGGGGCATAACCCAAGTGTTGGCGTAAGCACCGAAGATCAAGATTACGCTAGTTTGACCTTCAGCTGCAAATGAGGCCGGGTCCGGAGGCTACCACGTGACTTGCGTCACCAGATGTAACGGACTCTCCCGGCACCGTGCCCATACAGCCTACAGGGTTTGGGCGCGATTAACGCGATTTCCCCCGCGGCGCGCGGAGGCAAGCGGCGAAACGTGCGAAATCGGCCCGGAAACGAGGCCTAAGCGAATAAGCGTGGGGCGTCGAAGAATGCTGTCTCATAACGGCAGGAGTCCCTGAAAGCTTCCACCATTACCGCCCGCTCCCCCGCTGAGGCTGCCAAGGCAGCGGCGTCAGTGAAGTTGATCGCATTCCTGGTTGCCGCTGCAAAATCCTCATCAGCGTAGGTCTTCAGCCAGTCCGCATACGGGTGCCCGGAGGGCGCCCCTGCGTCCACATAGGCTGTGTGGAGCTGCTGGCCTACCTCGGCGTACAACCAGTAGCAGGGCAAAACTGCCGCCAGGAGAACGCCGTAGCTACCGGAGGCCGATGCGGCCATCAGATGATCCACATACGACTTGGTAACCGGCCCCGTCACGGTGGAGGCCTCACGCGTGCTCAGCCAGTTGCGGTGGAGTTCCGATTCCACTTCGAGGCACTGCTGCGACGCCTTGGCCCAGAACAATTGCTCTTCCTCCGTGGGTGCAAGTGCGCCGGCACGCGCCAGGACCCTGGAATACCCATTGAGGTAGATCGCGTCCTGTGCCAGGTAATAGTTGAAGGCCGGCTCCGGCAGGCTGCCTGATTGCAGGCCCTCAATAAAGGAGAGCCTGTAGATGGCATCGAGTTCCGGGGTGGCTTCCTTCCACAGCTCCGAGGCGAAGTTACCGGGCCTGAGCACCTGTTGGTGGTGGAAATGGTTAACGGGACCGCTCCCCTGGCCAACATCTAGGGCATCGGAGGCCTTCAGGGCTTGAAGCAACCAGGGCTTCACTTCCCGCAATGAAGCTTCCCAATCGCCGGTGCGGGCCTGAACGGTGGCCAAAGCGGAGGAAAGTGAACATCCCGTGCCATGACTGTTCTTCGTGTCCACCCGGGGACCGGCTACCTCCACCACATCCTGACGCAGCAAACCACTGGTGTTCACCAACGCATCTGGACATTCCGATCCCGCCAGGTGCCCGCCCTTCACCAGCACCGTGTTTCCGCAGTCGGCGGCAAGCCGTTTTCCCTGGTCCAGCGCCGAAGCCCAATCGTCGGCTTCAGCTTCGCCCAACAACATGGCAAGTTCAGGGAGGTTTGGGGTGATGAGGTCCGCCAAAGGCAGCAGCGAACGCAAGGCCTTCTCCGCGGACCCCTGCAGGAGGCGGTCTCCGCTGGTGGCCACCATGACCGGATCAAGGACCACGACGGCGGGGCGCACCGCTTCCAGCCATCGGCGGACTTCATCAATGACCGCCGCGTCCCCCAGCATGCCAATTTTGACCGCATCAATGGTGATGTCGCTGCTGATGGCTTCGAGCTGCTGCCTCAGGAACTCCACGGGAGGTACATGCACAGCGCTGACGCCTAGCGTATTTTGCGCTGTCAGGGCCGTGATGGCTGCCATTGCATAGCCGCCGTGGGCTGCAATGCTCTTCACATCAGCCTGGATACCCGCCCCTCCGGATGGATCTGAGCCAGCGATACTCAGCACCCTCGGGGTTTGCGTACTTGAGGCCACCAGCGGGTACACAGGAGAGAATGACGATGCAGTCATGAGGACATCCCTTCGCCGGTGCTAACCGGACAGGTTCAACGGGTCTGGATCTCAGCCTGGCCCAACGCCCGGCACCCCGTGTCAGTCCCCTAGCGTAGCCGGGAAGCAGCATTGCCAGGCAACTTCGCAACGGCAAACACTGGATATGACCGCGAAAGAACCTGGCTGCGCGACTGGACGCAGACAGCAAAGGGTCCTGCAGTACCCGCCATTGACGGATACCGCAGGACCCTATGGTGCCGATCCTTCTGGAGCTGCAGTCTCTAGAGTTCGGAAGCCGGTACGCCCACACCGAGGATGATGGGCTCCTCCGACGCCGCCTTCTTGACCGGTTCCGCCGGCGCCTTGGCCTCGTGGGCCGAACCGCCCGCGGCCGCAGCAGCTGCCTCACGGTGCTCCACACTGGTTTCGTTTGCCGCACCCTGTGCCCTGCTGGCGCTGCGGTTGCGGCGGCCACGACGACTCCGTGACGCTGAAGCGGTCCCTGGATCCTCGGCTGCGGCCTTCACCGCCGGGACGGTTTCCTGTACAGCTGCCGCCTCTGGGGCGGCCGTGGGCTCCGTTTTTCCTTCCGGGGCTGCGCCAAGGTGCGAGAATGCTTCGGCCAGCAGATCCAGGCTCATGGCGGGCTTGGCAGCCTGCGGTTCCTCGTGGTGTTCAACGAACGGCAAAGCAACTTCTTCGCCGCCGAAGCGCAGGACCGGGGTGGAACGTGCTTCCTGGGTTGCCGCTTCCCGGGAACCTGATTCCCTCGACTCCGCGGTGGCCGCGGGCTGCTCGGGCTCGTGCTGTCCGGCTGCCCGTGCCAGTTCTTCTGCGCGGTGAATTTCGTCGTCGTGCAGGTGCGCGGCGTGGGCTGCAGCGGCAATAGTGGCCAAAGCGGCCCTGGTAGCCTCGGCCTTCGCCTGACGGGCCGGGTCCTGGGGCTCAGTGTGCGTCGTCGTGGTAGCGGCCGGAGCTGAGGCGGGAGTGTGCACCGGCGCCGGCGCTTCGGCGACGGCCTGTCCCCCGCCCTTGCCGCGGCGGCGCTTACGTTCCGTCCGGGCTGCGGGCTGCTGGGTCTCAGTGTGGGGGCGGTGGTGTTCTGCAGCAACGACGTTGGCACGGCGATGCTCCACGGGCTCGTCATGCGTCACTACGCCGCGGCCGGCGCAGTGCTCGCACTGTTCACCGAAGACTTCCAGGAGTCCAGTGCCCATGCGCTTGCGGGTCATCTGAACCAGGCCAAGGGACGTCACTTCAGCCACTTGGTGCTTGGTACGGTCCCGACCAAGGCACTCGACCATGCGGCGCAGGACGAGGTCGCGGTTGGATTCCAGCACCATGTCGATGAAGTCGATGACAATGATGCCACCGATGTCGCGAAGTCGAAGCTGGCGGACCACTTCCTCGGCCGCTTCAAGGTTGTTCTTGGTGACCGTTTCCTCGAGGTTGCCGCCACTGCCGGTGAACTTGCCGGTGTTGACGTCCACTACCGTCATGGCTTCGGTGCGGTCGATGACCAGCGAACCACCGGACGGCAGGAAGACCTTACGCTCCAGTGCTTTATGGATCTGCTCGTCGATGCGCCATGCAGCGAAGATGTCCTGGTCCTTGGTCCACTTTTCCAGGCGGCCCACCAAATCAGGGGCAACGTAGGTCACGTAAGCCTCGATGGTGTCCCAGGCGTCGTCGCCGGACACGATCAGTTTGGAGAAGTCTTCGTTGAAGACGTCACGGACCACCTTGATGGTGAGGTCAGGTTCGCCGTACAGCAGTTCCGGTGCCAGGACCTTGGTTGAGGATGCCTGACCTTCGATGCCTTCCCACTGGGCCCGCAGACGGTTGATGTCGTGCGTCAACTCTTCCTCGGATGCGCCTTCGGCGGCCGTGCGGACAATGACGCCGGCGTTCTCCGGCAGACGGTCCTTCAGGATGCGCTTGAGGCGGTTGCGTTCGACGTCGGGCAGCTTGCGGGAGATGCCCGTCATGGATCCACCCGGCACGTAGACCAGGTAGCGGCCAGGCAGGGAAATCTGGCTGGTCAGCCGGGCGCCCTTGTGACCCACGGGATCCTTGGTGACCTGGACGAGGACGGAGTCGCCGGACTTCAGCGCATTCTCGATCCGGCGCGGCTGCCCTTCCAGGTTGACGGCGTCCCAGTTCACTTCTCCGGCGTACAGCACGGCGTTGCGGCCGCGCCCGATGTCAACGAAGGCAGCCTCCATGGACGGCAGCACGTTCTGGACCTTGCCCAGGTAGACGTTGCCGATCAGGGAGTCCTGCTGGGTCTTGGAAACAAAGTGCTCCGCAAGCACGCCATCTTCCAGCACGCCGATCTGAATTCTGTCATCGCGCTGCCGGACGATCATCTGGCGGTCAACGGACTCGCGGCGGGCCAGGAACTCGGCCTCGGTGATCACCTGGCGGCGACGTCCGGTTTCCCGGGATTCGCGCCGACGCTGCTTCTTGGCCTCAAGCCTCGTGGATCCCTTAACACTGGCAACCCTGTTTGAGGGCGCTGTCTCCGTGATCGGGCGGGGCGCGCGAACACGGGTCACCGTGTTGGGGGGATCATCGTCCGAGCCGCCGGTCAGTTCAAGATCCTGGTCGCCACGGCGACGACGACGGCGACGCCGTGACGTCACGCCCTCCTCAAGGGCTTCTGCCGCGGGGGCTTCCTCGTCCTCGGACTCGGCGCCGTCCTCAGCGTCGTTCTCTTCGCGCTCGGTTCCACGGCGACCACGGCGACCACGGCTGCGGCGGCGGCGCCGGCTGCCGGCATCCTCCAGCTCACTGTCTGCACCGGTCTCGGTTTCTTCCTCGGCTTCCTCGTCCTTCTCTTCCGCAACAGGAACGCGCGGCACAGTGGTGAGGTCCGGAGCCTGGAAGATCATGGATGTGATGGAGACGGGCTCCAGGAACAGGGACGTCGATGTCGCCGGAGCAGAGTCCTCTGCTGGGGACTCTTCAGAAGTGGGCGCTTCAGCTGTTTCTTGAGCTACCTCAGCGACAGGTGCCTCAGGCTGGGAGGGGGCCTCCGGCGTCGTGGTTTCTTCAACCGCTTCTGCCGCCTCAACCTTGGGCTTGGCGGTCCGGCGACGGCGGACCGGCTTTTCCGGGGCGGGTTCGGCAGTGGCTTTGGGCTGTGAGTCCACTGCTGCGGCTTCCGGAACAGCAGCGGCCTCATCACCCAGGCCGGGCAGTGGCTCTGCGGGCTCAACCTTTTTGCGGGACCGCGTGCGGCGAACTGGAGCTGCGGCCGTCGCCGGGGATTCCTCTGCAGCAGGGTTCTGTTCCGGTGTGGGGTTCTGTTCAGCGGCGGGCGCCGACGACTCGACCTCGGCCGCTGCAGTAGCGGCTGCCTTCGGCGCGGCCTTGCGCCGGGTCCGGGTGGTTTTCTTTGGCGCTTCCGCAGTTTCCGCGGGAGCTGCCTCGTCATTAACGGCTACAACCTGGTCATTATCCATATGTGGCAACACTCCTGCCCCAGCGACCCCGCCACATCCGGCGCCCAGTGGGGCAAATATTGTCAAAACCCGCAGGCGTTGACAGAAGTCGGCAGTATGCCTTCCGGTTCGCACCATCATTGGGGTGCGGCAGCCCTGGAAGGCCGGCGCCCTTATTCTGAAACCCGTTGTTCTGCTGCCACAACCAGGTGCCGTCCATTGTCATGGCGGGCCTACCGAGGATCACGTAATCCAGGCATGCCCAGCTCATACTGGCGGTCTTGGGAACAAAGTCACCGGACCGGATTCCGAATGTGGATCGGCTTCCGGCCATGTTCATTCTCTCACACCCCTGCACATTCCCAAGGTAGGGCGCTGTGTCGCGCAATGCCAGAGCGCAGCCGCGCCAAGGAACATCAGTCCTGCCGCGAAGCTGAGGGTGCCATCCAGCCTGCGGCGTTACAATCCTCCCAAGAGCCGTTTCCGGCCAGGCCGGGCCACTTGTTGAAAAGGACTACATCCGCGATGCCGAGCACCGCCAGGGGAAACCTGGCCAACCAAGCCCCCAGCCATGTGGAGGACCCGTCCACCCAGCCGCTGATCGGCCCCCTCCCCGGAGCTGTCCGGGACAAACCGTTTGCCTGGCTCCTGCTGATCACCGGCGTCATCGGGTGGCTGGCCTCCGGTGCCCTGGTGCTGGAGAAACTTGAAGTACTCAAGGATCCCAACCATGTGACCGTATGCGATGTGAACCCCTGGGTTTCGTGTGGTGCTGTGATGCAGACGCCCCAAAGCTCCGTGTTCGGCTTCCCCAATATGTTTATTGGCATTGTCGCTTTTGCCATCATCATCACCACCGCCATGGGTATCCTCGCGGGTGCAAAATTCTCACGGGGTTACTGGTGGGGCCTACAGGCCGGCGTGACGCTCGGCTTTGCCTTCGTCGTCTGGCTGTGGTCGCAAGCCCTCTACTCAATCCATGTGCTTTGCCCCTTCTGCATGGTGGTTTGGGCAGTCATGATCCCCCTTTTCGTCTGGGTGACCATCCGGAACCTCACCCACGGCGTCATCAAAGCGCCCTCCGGACTGGTCAAGCTGGTGTCCGGTTCCGGCTGGATCATCGTGGCGCTGCTCTACGTGGCCGTCATCGCCACCATCTTCTTCGCCTTCATTCACGTATTCGCCGGGACGTCCGGCTACTAAGACCGCGGGATGACAGAAAAGGCCAATGTTCGTCATGAACATTGGCCTTTTCTGCTATTTCGGTGAGGCGTAACTAGCTGGCGAACCAGATCTTGATCTCGCGCTCGGCCGAATCAACGGAATCCGAACCGTGCACCAGGTTCTGTTGGACTTTCAGGCCCCAGTCGCGGCCGAAGTCGCCACGGATGGTGCCCGGAGCCGCCGTCGTGGGATCTGTGGTTCCAGCCAGCGAGCGGAAGCCTTCGATCACGCGGTGGCCCTCGAAGACGGCTGCGATGACAGGGCCACTCAGCATGAACTCAACCAGCGGCTCGTAGAACGGCTTTCCCACGTGTTCTTCGTAGTGCTGCTCCAGCAGCTCACGGGTTGCGTTGACCTTCTTCAGCTCGGCCAGGGTGTAGCCCTTGGCTTCGATCCGGGCGAGGATGGTTCCGCCCAGGTTGCGGGCGACGCCGTCGGGCTTGACCAGGACAAGGGTCCGTTCAATGCTCACAGATGCTCCAATGTGATGTGTTCAGTGACTTACGTTCGGTGGTTTTCCCAGCCAGTTTACGGGGTTTGAGTGCCGGCCTCGTCACCGTGGGCAGCGTTCCATTCCGCCTGTTCACGGTCCCGCTGCGCCACCTCGCGGTCAATCCTTATGCCAGCCCTGATCCCGTACCACCAGCAGATGGCGAACAGGACGCCAACAATGAACATCGTCGGCTCAACGAAGCCCGTCAGGATCAGCACCAACTGCAAACCCCAGCCAAGAGCGATGCCCCACGGCTTGGACAGCACGGCGCAGGCGAGTACCAGCACCACACTCAGTGCAATACCCACCCCGAGGATGATGCCCGGATCAACCTGGCCGCGCCTCAAACCAAAGACCGCCAGAGTGCCGAAGAAGGCCACGAATGCCTCCAGCAGGAGCACGGTGGATGCGAACATCACTTTGGTGGACCGGCGCTTCTTGGGCATGCCCGGCCGCCATTCGCGCTGGGCCTTGGTCATCTTCGCCATACTAGGCACTCGCCTTTCCGAGCAGGATTCGGGCCTCGGCCACTACGGTGATGGAGCCGGTCACCAGGACGCCCCCAGCGAGGTCGTCGTTGGATTCCGCGCGCTCCACTGCCCATTCCAGGGCGTCATCAAGCTTCTCCGCGATGTGAACGTTGTCCTCGCCAAAGCCGAGGTCGACGGCGAGTTCAGCCAGTTCCGCTGCGGGAACGGCTCGCGCCGAATTGGATTGGGTGAAGCAGAATTCCCCGGCGAGGCCGCCCAGCGACTCCTTGAGGGTTTTCAGGATTTCCTCGGCGTCCTTTTCCCTCAGCACCCCGACAACCACCACGAGCTTGCTGAAGCTGAAGGCCTCCTGGATCGCTTCCGCGGAGACCCGGATCCCTTCAGGATTGTGGGCAGCATCCACGACGACCGTGGGTGCAGTCCGCACTACTTCCAGCCGGCCCGGGGACGTGACCGTGCCGAACGCTTCCTTGAGCACCTCGGCGTCGAGTTCTTTCTCTCCCCCACCGAAGAATGCTTCCAAGGCAGCCACAGCCACCGCGGCATTCTCCGCCTGGTGGGCGCCATGCAAGGGAAGCAGCAGGTCTTCGTAGCGTCCAGCCAGACCCTGGATGGTCAGAACCTGGCCACCCACGGCTACGCTCCGCGACTCCACTCCGAATTCAACGCCCTCGAACCGGAAAGGCACCTCCACTTCGCGGGCCTTCTCCAGGAGAACCTGAGCCGCGTCCACGGGCTGGGCCGCACTCACCAGGAACCCGCCCGGCTTGATGATGCCGGCCTTCTCATAGGCGATGTCCTCAGTGGTATCGCCCAGGAGGTCGGTGTGATCCAGCGAGATGGGCGTGATCACGGAGACCTGGCCGTCGCCGACGTTGGTGGCGTCAGTGATGCCGCCGAGGCCAACCTCCATCACAGCAACGTCAACAGGCTGGTCGGCGAAAACCGCGAAGCCCAGGATGGTCAGGCACTCAAAGTACGTCAGGCGCGGCTGGTTGTCGGCCACAAGCTCGTTATCCACGATCTCCAGGTACGGGCGGATTTCATCCCAGATCCGGACGAAGGTGGCGTCCGGCACCGGCTCACCGTCGATGCTGATGCGCTCAGTCACCTTGGAGAGGTGCGGGCTGGTGTACCGGCCCGTGCTCAGTCCATGGGCGCGCAGCCCGGCCTCGATCATGCGGGCCGTGGAGGTCTTTCCGTTGGTCCCCGTGATGTGGATGATGGGAAAAGCCTTGTTGGGCTCCCCCAGCACGTCCATGGCCCGGAACAGCGGAGCCAAGCGGGGCTCCATCTTGTTTTCCGGTGCGCGGCCCAGGAGTTCGGCGTAGACGCTTTCAACCGAGAATTCGTCAGTCATGATTCAGGCTCCTGCCTTTGCAACGGTGACCTGCGGCTCGTCGACGTCGGCCAGCAGAACCTCAAGTTCCAGCGTCAGCGTTTCCGTCTTGACGAGTTCTGCATTGGCTTCCAGGGCGTCGACGACGTCCTGGGCAGCCTCCACCGAGGTATGGATTCGGTCGCTGACGTTCAGGCCGGCGTCCTTTCGTGCCTGCTGGATAGCCCGAACCATGTCGCGCGCCAGACCCTCCGCAGCGAGTTCCGGGGTAACTTCCGTGTTCAGCACCACGAATCCGCCGCCCGGAAGCACCGCGACTGCCTTCTTGGCGGCAGCACCGCCGTCGGCCGTTCCTGCCACCACCGTTTCCAGCGTGTATTCCTGTGGCTCCAGTTCCAGGCCACCAGCCACCACCACCCCAGCATCACTGACGGACCAGTCGCCGGACTTTGAGCCCTTGATGGCCTGCTGCACATTCTTGCCGAGGCGCGGGCCCGCAGCACGGGCGTTCACTACCAGCTTCTGCTCGATGCCGAACTCCTCCGGCGAGGCAGTAGCGGCGTCCAACAGACGGACTGACCGCAGGTTCAGTTCATCAGCGACGACGCCGGCAAAGCCTTCCAGCGCATCTGCACCGGGTGCCACCACAGTCAGTTCCTGCAGCGGCAGGCGAACGCGCAGGTTCGCGGCCTTGCGCAGGCTGGAACCAGTGGAGCAGATCTGCTGGACCCGGTCCATCGCTTCAACCAGTTCAGGGTTGGAGGGGAACAGCGCAGCGTCCGGCCAGTCAGCCAAGTGCACAGACCGGCCACCCGTCAGTCCGCGCCAGATCTCTTCCGAGACAAGCGGCAGCAAGGAAGCAGACACACGGCACACAGCTTCGAGGGCCGTGTACAGAGCGTCGAAGGCGTCAACGTTCTCATCGAAGAAGCGCTGGCGGCTGCGGCGAACGTACCAATTGGTCAGCATGTCAAGGTAGCTGCGCAGTTCATCGCAAGCACCGGAGATGTCGTAGTTATCCAGGCTTTCAGTGACGTTGCGGACAAGATCACCTGTGTTGGCCAGGAGGTACTGGTCCAGCGTGTCGGAGTAGTCGTTGTAGCGCAGCTTCGCCTCATATCCCGCGCCTCCGTTGGCAGCGTTCGTGTACAGCGTGAAGAAGCTGTAGACGTTCCACAGCGGCAGGATGACCTGGCGGACGCCGTCGCGGATGCCCTGTTCGGTCACCACCAGGTTGCCGCCGCGAAGGATAGGGCTGGACATGAGGAACCATCGCATGGCGTCGGAACCGTCGCGGTCCAGGACCTCGGACACGTCAGGGTAGTTGCGCAGGCTCTTGGACATCTTCTGGCCGTCGGAGCCCAGCACAATGCCATGGCTGATTACGTTGCGGAACGCCGGTCGGTCAAAGAGCGCGGTGGAGAGGATGTGCAGCATGTAGAACCAGCCGCGTGTCTGCCCGATGTACTCCACGATGAAGTCCGCCGGGTTATGGGTGTCAAACCACTCCTCGTTCTGGAACGGGTAGTGCACCTGGCCATATGGCATGGACCCGGAGTCGAACCACACGTCCAACACGTCTTCCACACGGCGCATGGTGGACTTGCCTGTGGGGTCGTCCGGGTTGGGACGTGTCAGCTCATCAATGAACGGACGGTGCAGGTCCACCTGTCCTTCGTTGTTGACGGGCAGGCGGCCGAAGTCGGCTTCCATCTCGGCCAAGGAACCGTAGACGTCCGTGCGCGGGTATTCCGGATCATCGGATTGCCACACCGGGATGGGTGAACCCCAGTAGCGGTTGCGGCTGATGGACCAGTCGCGGGCGTTGTCCAGCCACTTGCCAAACTGGCCGTCCTTGACGTTGCCCGGGATCCAGTTGATTTCCTGGTTCAGCTCGGACATGCGGTCCTTGAACTTGGTGACTTCTACGTACCAGGAGGAGACGGCACGGTAAATCAGCGGGTTCCGGCAGCGCCAGCAGTGCGGGTAGCTGTGCTCATAGCTGGCCTGGCGGACCAGGCGGCCATCAGCGCGGAGCACCTGGGTGATGGGCTTGTTGGCGTCGAAGACTTGCAGGCCTACGATCGAGGCGAGCTCGCCGTGCGCAAACAGCGGAAGGAACTTGGCGCCCTCGTCCACGGACAACACCACGGGGATGCCTGCGTCTTCACAGACCTTCTGGTCATCCTCACCATAGGCCGGAGCCTGGTGAACGATGCCCGTACCGTCCGTGGTGGTGACGTAGTCGGCCACCAGGAAGCGCCAGGCGTTTTCCGTGCCGTATTTCTCGGCATCGGCAAAGTCATTCCACAGCGGTTGGTACTCCAAGCCAGCCAGCTCGGCACCCGTGTGGGTGGACACCACAGCGGCAGTTGCGGCAGCGGCGTCGTCGTACCCCAAATCCTTGGCGTAGGACCCCACCAGGTCAGCCGCGAGCAGGAAGCTGCCCGTTACCGGCGCCTCAGCGGACGCAGCCTTGACGCCGTTGGGTCCGGCGGGCAGGACGGCATAGGAGATCTCAGGCCCGACGGCGAGCGCCAGGTTGGTGGGCAACGTCCAGGGCGTGGTGGTCCAGGCGAGCGCCTGGACGCCCTCAAGTGCCTTGGAGAGTTCGGAGTCTCCAGCCTTCATGGGGAATGTCACCGTAACCGTTTGGTCCTGACGGTTTTTGTAGACGTCGTCATCCATGCGGAGCTCATGGTTGGACAGAGGGGTCTCGTCCTTCCAGCAATACGGCAGAACGCGGTAACCGTTGTACGTCAGGCCCTTCTCATGCAGCTGTTTGAAGGCCCAGAGTACCGACTCCATGTACTCGACGTTGAGGGTCTTGTAGTCGTTCTCGAAGTCCACCCAGCGGGCCTGGCGGGTGACGTAGGCCTTCCACTCGTTGGCGTACTTCATCACCGAGGCGCGGCAGGCGTCGTTGAATTTATCGATGCCCATGGCTTCGATCTGGGTCTTGTCCGTCATGCCCAGCTGCTTCATGGCTTCGAGCTCAGCAGGAAGGCCGTGCGTGTCCCAGCCGAAACGGCGCTCCACACGCTTGCCACGCTGGGTCTGGTAGCGGCCTACGAGGTCCTTGGCGTAGCCGGTGAGCAGGTGGCCGTAGTGCGGGAGGCCATTGGCGAAGGGGGGGCCGTCGTAGAAGACGAACTCGTTGCTGCCGTCTTTGCCCGCATCGCGTTGGTCGATGCTGGCTTGGAAGGTACCGTCTTCATCCCAGTATTTGAGGATGCGCTCTTCGATTTCCGGGAACTTCACGGAGGCGGACACGCCATGCGTGCCGGACGAAGACGCTGAGGCCTTGGGGTAGTGGGTCATCTCATATCCTGTGATAGCTGGTTGACTGTCAGGATGCGAGGACGGCTTCTGTGCTGCCTGTCGGCTGCGCAGGTACCGCGGTACCACCTCACTTACCGGAACACAGGGTCCCGGCCTCTCATTACTGCTGTGACGGGCTTACCCGTCCGGGTCTAATGGGCGTTTTCCGCCATGCAGACGGTCAATGCTGTTCTTCCGGAAGCTCACCGGTGATGGCCGGGTCAAAGCTGGTTCTTCAAGTCTAGCGGCTGGTACCCAGCTTGCTCTACTTGCGGGTTCATCCCCTGGGTGGAGTGCTGCGGCTTTGGCGGTGAATAGACTCGACCCCATGACGCACCCATCTCCCGCCGTTCCGGAATTACGCCCGGCAGGACGCCGTGCTTCCCTGGCATGGTCGGTGGCGGCTTTGCTGATGGCATTGCCCGTGGCGGGGGCGTCGATGTTCCGGGCAATCCCTGCGGAGTGGCCCCTGATCGTGGTGCAACTGTTGTCCTTCACACCCTGGATGGCGCTTCCTGCACTCGTCGCGTTGGTCCTCGCCGTGGCGGGACGCCGCCTCTGGGTGATCATCACGACGGCGGCCCTGCTGGCCGTCCAGCTGTTCTGGCTGTTTCCGCTGGACGCCGGACGACACCAAGCGCTGCCCGCCGGGACTGCGACTGTTTCCGTTAAAGTGATGAGCCTCAATACCGAGTATGGGGAGGCGGACGCGGCCGCCATCGTGAGGCTCGTGCGTGACAACGGCATTCAACTGCTGACCCTTCAGGAACATACGCAAGTGCTCGAGGACCGGCTCCGTTCCGAGGGCTTGGAGAAGACGTTGCCCCACCGCGTGAGCGAACCCAACGACGACGCGTCCGGCGGCGCGGTCTATTCAGTATTTCCACTGGAAGCCGCGGGCCTGTTGCCTGATACACCGTTCCGGATGGACGTCACGCGGGTACTCCTCACGGACGCCGCTGCTGGTTCCACGGCCACCTTGAACCTCACCAACGTCCATGCACTTCCGCCAGTTGATCAACGCATCGCCCAGTGGCGGAGCGACCTCGTCAAGATAGCCCGCCAGGCCTCACGCCCGGGCAACCACCTGCTCATGGGTGACTACAACTCGACCTTCGATCACTCCGAGTTCAGGGATGTCCTGGACACAGCGCTGCCGGACGCAGCGCAGGGTGGCTCGAAGCTCGTTGATGTAGGTGCTGCTTCAGGCGGACGTTTCTCCCCCACCTGGCCAATGGAGGGTTTGCCGCTGCCCGGGATTGTGATCGACCACATCGTGACATCACCGCTGATCAGCAGCAGCGACTACGCGGTCCACCGGATTCCCGGCAGCGATCATGCGGCCGTCATGGCCCGGCTGGTCATTCCCGCCGGCTAACACGTTGCTTCTCCGCTGGACCGTCGCTGGCTTGCGACGGCCCAGCGGGTCAGCATCGGGTTCAGCCTTCCTTGCGGACCAGTTTGTGGTTGGCCGCCTGGGCCACGGGACGCACAACAATCTGGTCCAGGTTGATGTGATGCGGCAGCGAAACAGAGTACGCCACCACCCCCGCCACATCCTCCGCGGTCAGGGGCTTCTCCACCCCGGCATAAACTTTCGCAGCCGCGTCCTTGTCACCCAGGCGGTTAAGCGCGAACTCCTCAGTGTGGACAAGGCCCGGAGCTACCTCGATGACGCGGACGTTATTGCCCACCTCTTCCAAGCGCAAAGCGTTTGTCATGGCGTGCTGGGCAAACTTTGCTGCGTTATAGCCCGCACCTCCTTCGTAGGCAGACAGTCCGGCAGTCGACGTGAGGTTCAGGACGGTTCCTTCGCCGTTCTCCCGGAGCATAGGCAGGAAGGCGCGGGTGATCTTCATGGTGCCCAATACGTTCACCTGGTACATCCAGTCCCAGTCTTCCGTGTCGGCGTTCGCGATGGTGTCTGCGCCCCGAGCACCGCCGGCGATGTTGATGAGGGTGTCCGCACCTCCGGCCTTGAGGACGGCCGCGAGCAAGGCGGCAACGTCGTCGTCGTTGGTGATGTCCGCGGGGAACGGCACTGCGCCGGTTTCGGCGCCCAGGGCCCCCAGCCTGTCAGCCCGGCGCGCTACGGCGAAGACTTTCCATCCGGTGGAGACCAAAGCCTTGACGGTGGCCTCGCCGATGCCCGTACTGGCCCCGGTAACAACGGCCGTCTTGTTCTGTCCTGAATTCTGTCCTGAAGGGGTGCTGTGCGCTGCCAAAGTCATGCCACCACCATATCCGGGGTGCCTATTCCTACCGCGGCAGGCTGTAACGCCAGGCCATGAAACAATTGATCCATGGCTGAATCAACGCAGGGTACAGACACGCCCGCCACCGCCCCCATTAACGTTCCCGACAAGCCGGCCCTTGAAGGCCTTGAGGCTGCCTTGACGCAGCGCTGGCTTGAAGAAGGAACCTACAAGTTCAACCCGGACACCACCCGGGAGCAGGTCTACTCGATCGACACTCCCCCGCCCACGGCATCCGGCTCGCTCCACGTGGGCCACATGTTCTCCTTCACCCAGACGGACGTCCAGGCGCGCTACATGCGTATGACCGGCAAGAACGTCTTCTACCCCATGGGTTGGGACGACAACGGTCTGCCTACCGAGCGCCGCGTCCAGAACTACTACGGCGTCCGTTGCGATCCCGCCATCCCTTACAAGGCTGACTACACGCCCCCTGCACAGCCGGCCAAGAACCAGCGCGATTTCGACGTCGTTTCGCGTCAGAACTTCATCGAACTGTGTGAGGAACTCGCCGTTGAGGACGAGAAAGTCTTCGAGAACCTGTTCCAGACCCTCGGCCTTTCGGTGGACTGGGATCTGACGTACCGCACCATTGACGACACCTCCCGTGCCGTGTCCCAGCGCGCCTTCCTGGCCAACCTGTCCGCCGGTGACGCCTACATGGCCGAAGCCCCCACACTGTGGGATGTGACGTTCCGCACCGCGGTGGCACAGGCCGAGCTTGAGGACCGCGAAGTTGCAGGCGCTTACTACCGCTACCCGTTCTTCACCGAAGACGGCGAAAAAATCTTCATCGAAACCACGCGCCCGGAACTGCTCGCGGCGTGCGCGGCCCTGGTGGCAAACCCCGACGACGAGCGATACCAGCCGCTGTTCGGCAAGACCGTCAAGTCCCCCCTGTTCGACGTGGAGCTCGAGGTCAAGGCCCACCCTCTCGCCAAGGCGGACAAGGGCTCGGGCATCGCCATGGTGTGTACGTTCGGTGACCTGACCGACGTCACCTGGTGGCGTGAACTTCAGCTGCCTACCCGCGCCATCATGGGCCGCGATGGCCGCATCATTGCTGACACCCCGGAGTGGATCACCACCGAGGCCGGCAAGGAAGCCTATGCAGCGATCGCCGGCAAGACTGCGTTTTCCGCCAAGGAAGCCGTGGTTGAACTGCTTAAGGCAGCAGACCTGCTGGACGGCGAACCGAAGAAGATCACCCACCCGGTGAACTTCTTCGAAAAGGGCGACAAGCCCCTTGAGGTTGTTACGTCCCGTCAGTGGTACATCCGTAACGGTGGCCGCGACGAGGAACGCCGTGAACGCCTCATCGGCCGAGGCCAGGAAATCACCTTCCACCCGGCCTTCATGCGCTCACGCTACGAGAACTGGATCGCCGGCCTTAACGGTGACTGGCTCGTATCCCGCCAGCGCTTCTTCGGTGTGCCGATTCCCGTCTGGTATCCCTTGGATGCTCAGGGCAACCCGGACTACGACCACCCGATTCTTCCGTCGGACGAGATGCTGCCGGTGGACCCTGCCGCTGACGCTGCTCCCGGCTTTGAGGAGTCGCAGCGCGATCAGGCCAACGGCTTCACCGGCGACGCCGACGTGTTGGACACGTGGGCAACGTCCTCCCTGACCCCGCAGATTGTGGGTGGCTGGAGCCGCGACGAGGACCTGTTCGCCAAGGTCTACCCCTTCGACCTCCGTCCTCAGGGCCACGACATCATTCGCACCTGGCTGTTCTCCTCGGCCGTCCGGGCGGATGCCCTGCAGAAGAACGCTCCGTGGAAGCACGCGGCAATCTCGGGCTGGATCCTGGACCCGGACCGCAAGAAGATGTCCAAGTCCAAGGGCAACGTTGTGGTGCCCACGGATGTACTGAACGAGTACGGTTCAGATGCTGTGCGTTACTGGGCAGCTTCGGCAAAGCTCGGCGCCGACACTGCGTACGAGATCGCCCAGATGAAGATCGGCCGCCGTCTGGCCATCAAGTTGCTCAACGCGTCCAAGTTCGTCCTGAACCTCGGCGCCACGGAAAACTCTGTAGTGGCGTCCGACCTCTCGGTGCTGACCAACCCGTTGGACCGTGCGCTGCTCGCACAACTGTCCGACGTCGTTGCCCAGTCCACCAAGGCATTCGAGAACTACGACTACGCCCGTGCACTCCAGATCACCGAGTCCTTCTTCTGGCAGTTCACGGACGACTACGTGGAGCTCATCAAGGACCGTGCCTACGGTGCCGCTGGCGACACCGAGCAGGCATCCGTCCTGGCCGCCTTGGCCACAACGCTTGACTCCCTGCTGCGCCTCTTTGCACCGTTCCTTCCCTTCGCAACGGAAGAGGTCTGGGGCTGGTGGCGCACCGGATCCGTCCACCGTGCAGAGTGGCCCGCCGCGTTGGAAATCACTGATGGCGATACCACCATGCTCGGCACTGTCGGCGTAGCCCTCAGCGGTATCCGCAAGGCAAAGTCCGAAGCCAAGGTCAAGCAACGGACCGAAGTGCTGTCCGCGTCCATCACAGCGTCCGAGGTATTGGTAGCGCAGTTGAAGGCCGGCCTGGGCGACTTGAAGGCTGCCGCAAACGCCCAGGAGATCACCCTCCAGTCGGGCGAAGGCGATCTGACGGTCAGCGATGTTGTCCTGGCGCCCGCCGAGGAGACACCCGCGTCCTAGCAAGCCGCAGCTAAGAGTGCCCGTTTGTTTTTGGGCAAAGGGGAAGCCCCATCAGCGTTTTGCCGTTGGTGGGGCTTCGACTTTTCGCCTGTCTGGTGACGTCTTGACAGTCTGGCGGAATCCTTGGAATTTCAGGTCTTCCTACCTCGTCACTGGTAGCTTGCTTCCAACTTTGCCAAAGGCTGCGTTGGTTGCATATCACTGAATCTTTGGTTTCCGTGTCCCTCTTCTTTCGAAGTGGGTAAGAACCATTGTTGTCCTGCCGCGAACGAAGCACAAGGCCTTCGAAAGAACTACAATCCTGTAGTTTTCCTGCCAGGAAAGAGCTTCCTGTGGCAAAGTAATGTCCATGCCGGAACTCCCCGAAGTGCACGGCCTGTGCATGTATTTGGACACCCAACTCCATGGAGCTGTGCTGACCGAGGTCCGCATCAACTCCTTCTCAGCACTCAAGACGGCCGATCCTCCCTACACAGCCCTGGAGGGCCGGACCATACGTGGGGCCAAGCGCTTGGGGAAGTTCGTTTGCGTTGACGTTGATGGCCTCTATTTTGTGTTCCACCTGGCGAAGGCCGGGTGGGTCCGGTACACAGAACACCCGTCATCGGCCGGGTTGCGCATGGGAAAAAGCAACATCTCGGCCAGGCTACTGCTTCACCGGCCCGCCGACGACGCCCACATCGGGGTGGACCTGACCGAGGCCGGAACAAAGAAGAGCCTGGCCATCTATGTGGTCAGGGATCCGATGGATGTGCCCGGCATAGCAACCTTGGGCCCGGAACCGCTCAGCCCCGACTTTGACCTCGGCGCGCTGGCGAAAATCCTCGGTTCCAGTTCCCAGCAGATTAAGGGACTCCTCAGGAGCCAAGGAGTCATCGCGGGCATTGGCAACGCCTACAGCGACGAAATCCTGCACGCCGCCAAAATATCCCCGTTCGCCACCGCGAAGTCCTTGGACCAAGCCACCGTGGCGCGGCTCTACGAAGCCATGCAGGAAATCCTGGTGGGCGCCGTCAACGCCGCGGCAGGCAAGCCATCCAGTGAGCTCAAGGACACCAAACGAAGCAACTTCCGGGTGCACGCAAGGACTGGCCTGCCGTGCCCGGTGTGTGGGGACACCGTCCGTGAGGTGTCCTTTGCGGACACCTCACTCCAGTACTGCGCCACATGCCAGACCAACGGGAAAATCCTGGCCGACCGGAGGACCTCACGGTTCCTGAAGTAGCTCTGGCCGGCTAGTTGAATTCAGGGCGCTCTGTACGGCTGCGCTTCAACTCGAAGAAGTGCGGGTAGCCCGCCAGGGTCACGGTGGCATCCCAGATCTTCCCGGCTTCTTCTCCACGCGGAATGCGGGTGAGGACCGGACCGAAGAACGCCGTGCCGTTGACGGCGACCACAGGAGTCCCAACGTCCTGGCCCACCAGCGAGATGCCGGCCTCGTGGCTTGAACGCAACTGGGCATCGTACTCATCCGAGTCGGCAAAACGGGCCAGATCAGCCGGAAGGCCGGTCTCGGCGAGGGCCTTCTGGATCACCGAAGCGCGGTCCTTGTTGCCCTCGTGGTGGATCTGCTCCCCCATGGCGTCGTACAGCGGCTTGACGTAACTACTGCCGTGGAGTTCCTGAGCGGCGATGATGACGCGGACAGGACCCCAACTCTGGTCCATCAACGCCCGGTACTCCTCCGGAAGATCACGGCCTTCATTCAGGACGGAAAGGCTCATCACGTGCCATTCCGTTTCGATGCCACGGACCTGCTCAACCTCGCCGATCCAACGTGACGTAATCCACGCAAACGGGCAGGCGGGATCGAACCAGAAATCGGCTTTGTTAACGGTCTGTTCGGGCACAGGGAACTCCTCGGGAAAGGTGGAAAAGCGGCATGAGGGGCAGCCCCAGCGGAGGCGCGTCCTGTCTACGCCAACAGGAAGCTAGGCCGACTTATTCCGGCGCTTGGCAACGACATCGTGGGCGATCATGGTGGGCTGGGACTTCTTTGACACGACGTCGGCCGTGATCACCACTGTGGCAATGTCATCCCTGCTGGGGAGGTCGAACATGACAGGGAGCAACACTTCCTCCATGATGGCCCGAAGGCCACGGGCGCCAGTGCCGCGTTCAAGGGCTTGGTCTGCGATCGAATCAAGAGCGTCGTCTTCGAATTGCAGATCCACTCCGTCCAACTGGAACATCTTCTGGTACTGCTTGACCAGTGCGTTCTTCGGAGTCGACAGAATTTGGATCAACGCTGGACGATCCAGGCTGGATACCGTCGTAATGACAGGGAGGCGACCAATGAACTCCGGAATGAGACCGAACTTCAGCAAGTCCTCAGGCATGACTTCGCCGTAGGTATCCACGTTGTCGCGTGCCTCGTTCAGGGGTGCGCCGAAGCCGATGCCCTTGCGCCCCGAACGCGACCCGATGATGTCTTCCAGGCCAGCAAAAGCGCCGGCCACGATGAAGAGCACGTTGGTGGTGTCGATCTGGATGAATTCCTGGTGCGGGTGCTTCCGCCCACCCTGCGGCGGCACGGACGCCACAGTGCCCTCAAGGATTTTCAGGAGTGCCTGCTGAACACCCTCACCGGATACATCACGGGTGATGGACGGGTTTTCGCTCTTACGCGAGATCTTGTCGATCTCATCGATGTAGATGATCCCTTGCTCGGCCTTCTTGACGTCATAGTCAGCTGCCTGGATGAGCTTGAGCAGGATGTTTTCGACGTCTTCACCGACGTAGCCGGCTTCCGTCAGCGCCGTGGCATCCGCGACGGCAAATGGCACGTTGAGTCGACGGGCCAGAGTTTGGGCCAGATACGTCTTACCGCAGCCCGTGGGGCCAATCAGCAGGATGTTGGACTTGGCGATCTCCACATCTTCGTGGTGCGATCCCTCGCCCAGGCTGCCCGTCTTGGGGGCGTGTCCGGCTTGTATACGCTTGTAGTGGTTGTAGACCGCCACTGCCAGTGAGCGCTTGGCCGGCTCTTGTCCGATCACGTATTCCTGCAGGAAATCGAAAATCTCACGGGGCTTGGGCAGCTCGAAACTCCCCAGATCCGAGACTTCCGCGAGTTCCTCTTCAATGATCTCGTTGCAAAGCTCGATGCACTCATCGCAGATGTACACACCGGGCCCGGCAATCAGCTTCCGTACCTGCTTTTGGCTCTTTCCGCAGAAAGAGCACTTCAGCAGATCGGTGCTCTCGCCAATCCGAGCCATGTGGGAATCCCTTCGTTGCATGCGGGTGATGCGGCTCCGCGCCGTACTCAAGTGTGCGGCCAAGCCGCGGGTGGCACCACCGTGACAACATCCACTCTAGGTCACAATGGGCTGCTTGGGTGGAAACAGAACGCCGGTGCGGTCCATATTTCGCGAACCGCACCGGCGTTGAATTCCGTGCGTTACCGGGCGATTGCCTGGGGCTTGATCTTGCGGGAGTCCAGAACCTGGTCGATAAGACCGTAGCTCAAGGCATCAGCCGCAGTCAGGATCTTGTCACGCTCGATGTCGTTATTAACCTGCTCGGACGTACGGCCCGAGTGGTGGGCCAGCGTGTCCTCAAGCCACGTGCGCATGCGCATCACTTCCGCCGCCTGGATCTCAAGGTCGGATGCCTGGCCACCCTGGCCACCGGAGAGGGCCGGCTGGTGGATCAGGACGCGTGCGTTCGGCAAGGCCAGACGCTTGCCGGGAGTACCGGCTGCGAGCAGGACTGCCGCGGCACTGGCCGCCTGACCCAAGCACACCGTCTGGATCTCCGGGCGGATGTACTGCATGGTGTCGTAGATTGCCGTCATGGCAGTGAAGGAACCGCCGGGCGAGTTGATGTAAAGGGTGATGTCGCGGTCCGGATCCGTTGATTCAAGGACCAGCAGCTGGGCCATGATGTCATCGGCGGATGCGTCGTCAACCTGGACGCCAAGGAAGATGATGCGGTCCTCGAACAGCTTGGTGTAAGGGTCCTGGCGCTTGAAGCCGTAGGGCGTGCGCTCTTCGAACTGGGGCAGGACGTAGCGGCTGGACGGGAGGTTACCGGCAGACCATCCGAAGTTGTAGTTCATGTTCTTTACTCCTGGGGTTTCAGTGGTTCTTGGTGCCGGTTAGTTGTCGGAGTTCGACTGGTTGGCTGTTCCGCCGCCACCAGCAACCGAACCCGCGTGCGCCGAGATCTTGTCGAAGAAGCCGTACTCCAAAGCCTCAGCGGCTGTGAACCACTTGTCGCGGTCATTGTCCTTGAGGATGGTTTCCACGGACTGGCCAGTCTGCTCTGCCGTGAGTTCCGCCATGACCTTCTTCATGTGCAGGATCAGTTCCGCCTGGATCTTGATGTCCGACGCCGTGCCGCCAATGCCGCCGGAAGGCTGGTGCATCAGGATACGGGCGTTGGGCGTCGCGTAACGCTTACCCTTGGTGCCCGAGGAAAGCAGGAACTGCCCCATGGACGCGGCCAGGCCGGTTGCCACGGTGACGACGTCGTTCGGGATGAACTGCATGGTGTCGTAAATGGCCATACCGGCCGTCACGGACCCCCCCGGCGAGTTGATGTACAGGTAGATGTCCTTCTCCGGGTCCTCGGCCGAGAGGAGGAGGAGCTGGGAGCAGATGGCGTTGGCGTTCTCGTCACGCACTTCAGAGCCGAGCCAAATAATGCGCTCTTTCAGCAGGCGGTTGTAGATGTAGTTGTCCTGGGCTGCGGGATCGACAGTTGCCATCCGGGGAGCCTCTGATTGCTGTGACATAAGTACTTACCTCTCGCTGGTGCCAGTGACCTCACTGAACTTCACTACTTGGACACTAACCGTTTTCATGGGCGATTTGTTCGCCGGAATCGCGCTGTTCGCTGACGGCGCACGTCTGCGTTCAGCACCCAGGTTCACCCTTAAAGCAAACCGACCCCGGATCAGGAGATCCGGGGTCGGTTGGAGTCGTTGACTAGAACTTCACTGCTGCGGGGTCGTCACTCGCGACGGCATCCGCTTCATCCGTGGCTTCAACTGCTGCGGCTTCTTCGGCAGCTGCTTCGCCTGCGGGGCGGACGAAGTCGGTGAGGTCAACCTTGTTGCCCTCGGAGTCGACAACCTCGGCCTGGCCCAGGACAACTGCCAGGGCCTTACGACGGCGGACCTCGGAAACCATCATGGGTACCTGGCCGCTCTGGTCAATGATCTGAGCGAACTGGTTGGGATCCATGCCGTACTGGCTTGCCGTGGTGACGATGTAGTCGATCAGCTCGTTCTGGCTGACGTCCACTTCTTCCTTGTCCGCGATGGCGTCCAGGATGATTTCGTTCTGGAATGCACGCTCGGTGTTGGCCTTGACCTCGGCGCGGTGTTCCTCGGTGTCGTGGTCACCTTCGCCGTGTGCGTTCTCCGGGTTGAAGTGGGCTTCGATCTGCTCTTCAACCACCGAGTCCGGAACAGGAACCTCAACCAGCTCAACGAGCTTGTCCAGGACCTTGTCGCGGGCCTCAACACCCTGCTCAACGACCTTGGAGTCGGCAGCCTGCTTGGCGAGGTCCTCGCGGAGCTCGGTGAGGGTGTCGAACTCGGAAGCGAGCTGTGCGAAGTCGTCGTTCGCCTCGGGAAGTTCGCGCTCCTTGACGGCCTTGACGACAACCTTCACCTGAGCGGCTTCACCGGCGTGGTCGCCACCAACCAGCGTGGTGTCGAAAATGGCTTCTTCGTCGGCAGACAGGCCCGTTACGGCTTCGTCCAAGCCTTCGAGCATGGTGCCGGCGCCAACCTGGTAGGACAGGCCGGCAGCGGAATCGATTTCTTCGCCGTCGATCGTGGCGGTGATGTCGATGGTCAGGAAGTCATCGTTCTTCGCAGGACGCTCAACGGACTTCAGCGTGCCGAAACGGCCGCGCAGTTCATCAAGGGCCTTATCGACGTCAGCTTCGGAAGATTCCGCAGCTGCAACCTCAACCTTGATGCCGGCGTAGTCCGGCAGTTCGATCTCGGGACGAACGTCAATCTCAACCTGGAACTTGAGTTCGCCGTCGGTTGCGGACGGGTCCGGAACCTCGGTGATTTCAACTTCAGGACGGCTCAGGGGGCGAACGCCGGTTTCCTGAACTGCAGCCTGGTACCAGCCGTTGAGGCCATCATTGATGGCGGTCTCCAGAACGTAGCCACGGCCAACGCGCTGGTCGATGAGCTTGGAGGGAACTTTGCCCTTGCGGAATCCGGGAACCTGGATCTGCGAAGCAACGGTCTTGTACGCGGCATCGATGCTCGGCTTCAGTTCCTCAAAGGGAACCTCAACGTTGAGCTTGACCCGCGTTGCGGTGAGGTTCTCGACAGCGCTCTTCACAGTCTAAGTACTCCTGATTTTGTGGGTATGGGGTTCTGTCGCGTCCCTGAAGCGGACACAAACACAGAGTCGGGGTGACAGGATTTGAACCTGCGACTTCCTGCTCCCAAAGCAGGCGCTCTAGCCAAGCTGAGCTACACCCCGAATGCACAGGACAGTCTACGGGCAAGCGAGCCAGGAATGCACATTTGACACCGCCGCCGGAATTAGGTTTAGTTGTACCCGGCTTCAACAGCCGCCGGGAAGTTGTCCTAAGTCGGGATAATCCTCCTGGGGACGTAGCTTAATGGTAAAGCCTCAGTCTTCCAAACTGATTACGCGGGTTCGATTCCCGTCGTCCCCTCCACGAATGAAGGGCCCCGATCCGAGGATCGGGGCCCTTTTTGGTTTCCAGGAAGAGCTTCTACGTGGAGCTGTTACGCCTGGCAGCCTGGACACCAGTACAGCTTGCGTGCACCAATTTCGGCCATTCCCACCTTCGTTCCGCAGGCCCGGCACGGCATGCCGTTCCGCTTATAGACGAAGTGGGCATCGGCGTCGGGCGCTGTTCTGCCGTCACCGGACCACAGGGCCGGCGGTGTCGTAACAATCCGTCCGTCACGGACGCCGTCGGACATGGTGTTTACGGTGTCTTCCCAGAGACCTGCAGCGGTTTCCGCATCAATGCTGCTTCCTGGCGTCCACGGATCCACTCCTTGCCGGAACAGCACCTCGGCCCGGTAGATGTTCCCCACACCCGCCAGCACGGACTGGTCCATCAACAGCAGGCCGACGGCGGTCTTGCGTCGCCGCAGCCGCCGAATGAACTCATCCCGGTCCCCCGGGCGGTTGTGCAGCGGATCCGGGCCGAGCCGCGCCAGCACGACTGCCGCTTCAGCAGCACTAATTGCGGCGCATGTGGTGGCACCGCGGAGATCGGCCCAGCCATGGTCGGAGACCAGCCTGACGCGCACGGCGCCCACGGGGGCGGGAGGCCCGGTGTACTCGTCGCTTGCTATAGCGGAGCCGCTTTCCCGCTCGCCAATGCGGCGCGGGGCACCAATGCTTGAGGCGCCCGTAAAAGAGCTATCGCCGCCAAAGCTCCACGCGCCATACAAACCGAGGTGGACGTGAAGGTACAGCCCGTGATCGAAGCGCAGGAAGAACTGCTTACCGTGAGCCATGGCATCCACCATGGTGTGCCCCGTCAGCAGCCCGGCGCCGGCCGCGAAACGCCCCTGCGGGCTGGAAACGTCCAAGCGCTGGCCGCCAAAAACATCCTGGAATTGGCGGGCCAGCCTATGGACCGAATGCCCCTCGGGCACTATTCGACGATCTCGCCGGTGGTTTCGTACACAGCGATCTTCCCGATGCGGCGTACGTGCCGTTCGTCGTTGCTGAAGGGTTCCTGGAGGAAGGCCTCGATGAGTTCGGTGGCTTCCTCCACGGTGTGCTGGCGACCTCCAACGGCCACCACATTGGCATCGTTGTGTTCGCGGGCCAGCTTTGCGGTGGAGAGGTTCCAGGCCAACGCAGCGCGGACTCCCTTGACCTTATTGGCGGCGATCTGCTCGCCATTCCCCGAACCACCCAGCACGATGCCCAGTGCGTGTACGCCAGCCTCCTGATCGGCCACCACAGCGGCGCCGGCGTTGATGCAGAAGGACGGGTAATCATCCAAGGCGTCGTATTCCTTGGGTCCGTGATCCACCACTTCGTAGCCCTTGGTGGTGAGGTGGCTGACCAAGTGGGCACTCAGTTCCATGCCGGCGTGATCTGTAGCGATATGGACGCGGGGTGTAGTCACAGGAAGTCCGTTCTTTCTGGCGCGCGGGTATGCCATATGGCCTGACGCGGCGATGAGGGAGTCGCTACCTAGGGTACCGCTACCCGGGTTGTTGGGAGTGCCCGTCGTCATGAGCCCGATGGGCCGCCCGGTTCAGGATTCCGGCGAGTTTATCCGCGGATGCCTGCGTGCCGGCGCTCAGCGCCACCCGTCCACCGTTAAGTTTCCTTACGACGACGGCGGGGCCGCTGCCGACGAGCATGGCCGTGGCGTCATCATGGTGCCGCCAGCCCCACCCACCATAATCGGCGGCCTTCACTTCCGCGGGGGCGGCCGCGGCGATCTCCACGGCGGGGACGGTCAGAACCCGGACTATGCCGCCGGCGAACACCTGCAGCCCGCCCCTGTCTGCACGCACCCTGGCAAACAAGAACCCGGCCCCGACCAATGCTGCCACGGCAACCAAGGCCCCGAGCCACGGCACCGCCACTGCTATTAACGCGGCCGGGAACACAGCGGACACGATGATCATGATGAACACCGAGCTGCGCGCATGCACCCACATCCTGAGCGTGTCGCTGGCCAGGTCAGGATCCTCAAGGAGCCGGAGTTCGGCCTGGAGCGCGGCATCATCCTCCCGGGTCCACCGCGGATCGGGCTTGAAGGCGAACATCATGACAATCCCCAGCGCCAAGGCTGCCCCGCTGCCCATGGCCAGAACTACCGGGTCAACATGTGTTCCGCGGGCATCCGCCGCCCCGGATTGCCCCACAAGGCCCGCGGCCAACACCGTCGTCATGAAGAGACTCACCATCAGGCCCAAACCCATCATGACGCGCCGCATGATGACGGGCCGGGACAACGACACTGACTGGAGAAACGCTGCCCAGCCACAGCAGACGATGAGGGCCGCCCCACCGGCCACGTAGGCGGCGAACGGCGCGAAGGAGGTGCCGCCGTCGGCGTTCCACATGACGGCAACAGGGTTTGGAAGGCTGTTGCGCAGCATCTGGGCGCACACCACAAAGCCGACGGCGAGGAGCAGCGGAAAGGCAACCGCAAACCTCAGCGCGCGGAAATCAACAGTGTCCCGGAAGGATCCCATAATCCAACGCTACTCCGTGGGACGACACTGTGGTGTGCGCTCCTTGCCTTCACGGGCTGGAGTGAAAGAATGGCTTCACACCAGCGACCGGCCGTGATCGGCCGGCGATTCAAAAATCTTCGGAGGCACCACTTGCCAGGCCTGAACCTCACGCGCGACGAAGCCGCGAACCGCGCCGCACTGCTCAACGTCGAGTCCTATAACGTCACCCTGGATCTAACCAAGGGACCGGACGTCTTCGGATCAACCACCGTGGTGAAGTTCTCGGCCGCGCCGGGATCGTCCACGTTTATCGACGCCATCACCCATGCCGTTCACAGTGTGACCCTCAACGGCACAGAGCTGGATCCCGCCGAGGTCTCGGACGGTGTCCGCATTCGGCTCCCTGAGTTGGCGGCTGAGAATGAACTCACAGTCGTGGCTGACACGCCCTATATGAACACCGGAGAGGGCCTGCACCGGTTCGTGGACCCCGTTGACGGCGAGGTCTACCTGTATACCCAGTTCGAGGTTCCTGATTCCCGGCGCATGTTCGCCGTCTTTGAGCAGCCCGACCTGAAAGCAACCTTCACCTTCACGGTCACGGCGCCGTCGCACTGGGACGTCATCTCCAACTCCCCCACTCCTGTCCCTGTTGAAGCTCCCGCCGGGGAGGACGGCGGCGCCCGCTCCGTGTGGGAATTCGCACCCACTCCGCGCTTGTCCTCCTATGTCACGGCCCTGATCGCAGGACCGTACCAGTCAGTTCGCTCGGAGGTCACCAGCTCCGACGGCCGGGTCATCCCGCTGGGCGTTTTTGCCCGGAAGTCGCTCATGCAGTACCTCGACGCTGACAACATCTTCGAACTGACCCGCCAGGGATTCGACTTCTTCGAGGCCCAGTTTGGCTGCCCCTACCCGTTCGAAAAGTACGATCAGCTCTTCGTCCCGGAATTCAACGCCGGAGCCATGGAAAACGCCGGCGCCGTGACCATCCTGGAAGGCTACGTCTTCCGCGGCAAGGTCACCGGCGCGCAGATCGAGCGCCGTGCCATCACCGTCCTGCACGAACTGGCACACATGTGGTTCGGGGACCTGGTGACCATGCGCTGGTGGAACGACCTCTGGCTCAACGAGTCCTTCGCGGAATACATGTCACACCTGGCGGCCGTGGAGAACACCGAGTTCGACCGCGCCTGGACCACGTTCGCCTCGGTGGAGAAGTCCTGGGCTTACAAGCAGGACCAGCTGCCCACGACCCACCCGATCTTCGCCGAGATCAACAATCTCGAAGACGTGGAGGTGAATTTCGACGGCATCACCTATGCCAAGGGAGCCTCCGTGCTCCGCCAGCTGGTGGCCTGGGTAGGCCCGCAACAGTTCATGGCCGGTGTCCGTACGTACTTCGCCAAGCACGCCTGGAAGAACACCGAACTCGCAGACCTCATGGTGGAGCTCGAAGCCGCGTCCGGCCGTGACCTGGACGTATGGGGCAAACTCTGGCTCGAAACTGCCGGCGTGAACACGCTGGCTCCCGAATTGGACGTGGCAGATGACGGCACCATCACAGGTTTCGCGATTCTCCAGACCGCCATCGAAGAACAGCCCACTCTCCGTCCGCACCGCCTGGCCGTTGGCTTCTATACCCTCTCCGGCGAGGGCAAGCTGGAACGCACCCACCGCGAGGAACTCGACGTCGACGGTCCCCGCACCGAGGTACCCGCTCTGGTGGGCAAACCGCGTCCGGACCTGATCCTGCTCAATGATGACGACCTCGCCTACGCCAAGGTCCGCCTGGACGAGCATTCGCTCGCCACCGCCACAGCCCACCTGAAGGACTTCGCTGCGAGCCTGCCCCGCACCCTGGTGTGGGGTTCGGCGTGGGACGCAGCACGCGACGGCGAAACCCCGGCCCGTGGCTACGTGGACCTGATCCTGGCCAACATCGCGCACGAAACGGATTCCTCGGTCATCCTAGTCCAGCTACGGCAGCTCGCCACCACCTTGACGTACTACGTGGCGGCGGAACATAAGCTGGACACCACCATCGCAGCAGCCGACAAGCTCTGGGAACTCGCCTCCTCCGTGGAAGGCGGCTCGGACGCCCAACTGCAATTCGCGAAGTCCTACGCGCAGCTCGCGCGCAGCGGCGGCCAGCTGGACCGCATCCAGGCTCTTCTGGACGGCACGGAAACACTGGAAGGCCTCAGCATCGATCAGGACATGCGGTGGGAGCTCCTGACCGCGCTGGTGGCTGGTGGACGCCAGGGCCAGGAACGCATCGACGCGGAACTCGCGCGCGACAACACGTCCAACGGTCAGAACGCGGCAGCCCAAGCGAAAGCTGCTATTCCCACCCCGGAAGCCAAGGCAGCTGCCTGGGACGCAATCGTGGTCCAGGGTGAACTCTCCAACGCCTTGCAGTCCTCCGCTGTGGCCGGCTTCATGCGGGTCCCTGACACTTCCCTGCTGGAGCCCTACGCGGAGAAGTACTTTGAGGCAGTCCCCGGAATCGTCAAGGAGCGCACCCACGCATTGGCCCAGCAGATCGTGGTGGGACTCTACCCCGCCCAACTCACCACCCAGGCCACTGTGGACCGCACCGATGAGTTCCTCGCAGGACTCCCCGAAGAGAGCGCGGCCCTGCGCCGCATGATGCTGGAGAACCGTGACGGCGTAGCGCGGGCCTTGCGCGCCCGCGCCGCTGACTCCCAGGCTGACTGAGTCGTCAGGCCCATGCGGACAGCCGGTTCTTCGTCATTAGACTGTTCGCATGGGCCTCAACGAACACCACTACTCCCTTACTGTGCGCTGGACCGGAAACCTTGGCGAGGGTACGGCAGCCTACAAGGGATACTCACGCGACCACGACGTTGAGATCAGCGGGCTTCCGACGTTGAAAGGGTCCGCAGATCCCACCTTCCACGGGGATCGGACACGCTACAACCCCGAGCAACTACTGCTTGCCGCACTTTCGCAGTGCCACATGCTGTCTTTCCTGCATGTAGCAGTCAAGCATGGGGTGGTAGTGACCTCTTATGAGGACAACGCCGAAGGACTCATGAAACTCAACCGCGACGGAAGCGGGCAATTCGAGAGCGTTACCCTGAAACCCACGGTCGCCATCGCCGATCCCGCCCACGCCCACCTCGTGCCGCAGCTTCACCACGAAGCCAACCAGGTCTGCTTCATCGCACGCAGCGTTAACTTCCCGGTACTCCACGAACCCATCACGACGACGGCCGCAGCCTAGCGCTGCTGTTCCCGCCAGAGCGCCACGAGCTTTCGTTCTCTATCCCGGCTCAGGCCGGCTTTGCGTTCTCTTTCCAAACCCCTCTGTTGCTCATACGCTAGCGTCGCCGCCAGCGTTTCCTGCCACGGACGCAGGGTCATCCCCGCATTCCGGGCCGCCCGGTTCGAGCGGGCCTGGAATCCCTCGTGGCCCGGGGGAAGCCACAATGGCAGTGAATCCGGCCCGGACCAGTAGTCCACGCCTTGCTCCACGAGCCAGTCTTCGGTGGGGCGGACGGTGTCCTCTGCCGCAGTTCCAACCAACCGTTGGGATGCGGAGATGTAGTCATCGAACTTCACCACATCCCCCAACGCGTTGTACGTCCCCGTCAGCCCTTGTTCGGCGGACCGCAGGATCCATGCAGCGAGGTCCCGGACGTCAATGATCTGGGTTGCAGCGTCAGGAATGTCCGGGACCAGCACGGTCTCAGAGTTCACTGCGAACCGGGCGGGCCAGTAGCCGTATCTGTCAGAGCCGTCCCCTGGGCCGCCTATGAGCCCGGCCCGGACGATGTGCGTCTTCTCCCCCACCAGGGCAAGGGTCATGTCTTCGATCGCTGACTTGGACTCCCCATACGTTTCCGGGGTACCTGGCCGCCCCTCGGGCAATGGCTCCAGCAACGCAGCACTCTCATCCGCGCCAGGAACTGTGTTGTCTGCGTACACGGAGCAGCTGGAGATGAATGTCCAGTGCCCTGCAACATGACCCAGCACGTCCAAGGCCTCGCGGGCCTGGACGGGATCGCGGGACACATCGATCACTGAATCCCAGGGGCCACCAACCTCCGCGAAGGCCGCGGCACCCATGGAGCGGTCGCCCCTGACCCAGGTGACGCCGTCGGGCGGGCTGGCCGACGTACCGCGGGCCAAACACGTGACGCTATGCCCGGAGGCAACGGCCTGCCTGGCGATTTCAGCTGACAGGAAGGCGGTACCGCCCAGGACCAGGATGCGCATACCGTCACGCTACGGCGCTAGGGTTGTACGTGGACAGAGTGTTCCGCGCCCGGCGAACACGGGCCGACGACAAGGAGTTATTCCACCTTGACCTCCATCCCCCTGGCGGAAGCCATCAATATCGAACCCGAAAAAATCGACCTCATGTCCATCCTGATCACAGTGGGCGTAGGTCTGGCAGTGTGGATCGTGGCACGGTTTATCATCCTGCGTATTACGCGAAGGGTGTCCGCGGGAAGTTCGTTCTTCAAGAAGCCGCATTTCAAGTGGGTACAACCAGCCATCCGCGCGCTTGACCACGAACGCAGGTCCCAGCGCGCCGAGACCATCGGCTCACTGCTGACCAGCCTGGTGAGCGTTGTGGTAGTGGTCATCGTGATCATCTACGTCCTCAAGTACATGAACGTGGACGTTGCTCCGCTGCTGACCAGCGTAGGCATTTTGGGTGTCGCCATTGGTTTCGGCGCCCAGCAATTGATCCGCGACTTCCTCGCGGGAATCTTCATCACCATTGAAGACCAATACGGCATTGGTGATGTGATTGTCACCAGCGAAGTGATTGGTACCGTTGAATCCGTGGGCCTGCGCATCACGCGCGTCCGAGCGGAAGACGGAGCCATCTGGTACCTCCGGAACGGCGAAATCCTCCGCGTGGGAAACCGGTCCCAAGGCGACTACGTGCCTCTGGACACACCGGACACCAATGATGAACCCGGGGCGGCTGCAGCAGCGGCCCCCGTCACAGCAGGCGCACCGCGAGTCACCAAAGCCGAGGAGAAGTCCAATGAGTAGCACCACAGGCGGGGAAGCCCAAGCACCCCAGTCCGGTCCTCGACGACAACTGATGCAGAACGATCCGTTCAGCCAGCCCGCCTATACGGACAGTTTCTACGCGGCTGTCGGGGGCCATCAGACCTTCGTGAAGCTGATTGACGTGTTTTACGACGGCGTGGCCACCGATCCGCTCCTGCGCCCCATGTATCCCGAAGAGGACCTAGGTCCGGCAAAACGCCGCTTCCTCATGTTCCTGGAGCAGTATTGGGGTGGTCCCACCACCTACGGCGAGGAAAGGGGCCACCCTCGACTGCGTATGCGCCACATGCCGTTCCAGGTGACCCCGGAGGCCAAGGACCGATGGCTGTTCCATATGCGGACCGCTGTTGATTCCCTGGAGTTGTCACCGCTCCACGAGGGCACCCTGTGGGACTACATGGAGCGGGCGGCGCTGACCATGGTCAACAGTCCTTCTGCGGGCCCCAGCGCTTAAGACTGGAAACCCAGCCCCAGGCCAGCGCCAGTCCGCACCAGTACATGGCCGCGGGGTCCGCTCAGGCGGAACCAACGGCCGTTCCGGAAGACCTGCTGCCCGGCATCGCCCAGGAAACCCAGGGCAAACGCGGCGAACGCCGCTCCGGCAGGCAGTTCGCCCGCACCGGGAAGGTCCCGGCCCCAGACAGCGGCCCTCGCACTGTTGACCACTGCGGCCCCCGCCAAGGTGGGAATCGCGCCAGCCACCTCGGCAATGCCGGCCTCTGCCGCTAACTTGAGATCGGCGTCGAGCACCGTTCCCTGGGGTTCCCAACCGGACCGCGGCGCGCCAACACCGGCCCACGACTCGGAAACGGTCGACGGCGGAATAGGCAGTTCCACGTCATCGGCGCCAGAGCGTGCCAAACGATCCAGGACGGACGCGAGGGTGACGGTGACGTCTGCCTGCGCGGGCTCAGCGAGGGCCATGGTCCTCAAACCAAGGATGGTCGGGGTGGACTCGCCAAGGATGCGGGGCCTCAGCACACACACATAAGCGGCCAGCACGTTGCCGGCGGCCTGGAGTCTGATGGCGCCGTCGTCGATGCTCTTTGCCCGGGTGACGAAAGTCCGCAAGTCAGCGAGGTCACGGGGATCGGCGAAGCGGAAGGACTGGGTCAAGACGTCTGTCACATCATCGACTCTACCGGCATGTCCCCGGTTGAGAGGGGTCGGGGCGGCGTCTAAAGTCGAACCATGACTGAGACGAACGCTGGCCTTGAGGTGGAAGCACCCGTAGAGGACCCCATGGAAGTGCTGATCGGCCTGCTGGATCTTGGCGACTTTGACGGTGCCCGGACCAACGAGGACATCTTTCTGGGGCCATCCCAAAAGCAACCCCGGCACCGCGTTTTTGGTGGACAGGTTTTGGCGCAGTCAATGATGGCGGGCATGAGGACCGTTGAGCCGGACCGGGTGGCCCACTCGATGCACGGCTATTTCCTGCGCCCAGGTGACGCGAACAAGCCGATCACGTTCGGCGTGGAAAGGCTGCGGGACGGCCGTTCCTTCTCCGCCCGCAGGGTCCATGCCTACCAGGACGGCGTCCCGATTCTCTCGATGATCGCATCATTCCAAGTGGAGGACAGCGGCCTGGACCATCAGGCCACCATGCCAGAGGGCATCCCTGATCCGGAGTCCCTGCCCAGCACTGCGGAACTGTTGTCCCACTTTGACCACCCCATGGCTCGCCACATGTCCTCGGAGCGGCCTTTTGATGTCCGCCACATTGATCCGGCCCTCTACGTTTCTCCGCCCAAGGAGCACGTGGCCACCAACGCGGTCTGGATGAAAACCATGGGCCCGCTGCCGGATGACCCCAACCTTCACCGGGCAGCCCTCGCCTATGCGAGCGACTACACCCTCCTGGAGCCTATTCTGCGCAAGCATGGCCTTGCTTGGATGACACCGGGCATGAGCGTTGCCAGCCTGGATCACGCCATGTGGTGGCACCGCCCGGTACGTGTTGACGAATGGATGCTCTACGTCCAGGAGTCCCCCAGCGCCCAAGGTGCCCGAGGACTGGCCACGGGCCGCATCTTTAACCGCGACGGCGTTCACGTCGCCACAGTGGCGCAAGAGGGCATGGTCCGGATTCCATAACCTTCGCTGCACATCAAAGAGGCCGGTCCCTGATGGGACCGGCCTCTTTGATGTTCAAGCCTTGGTGCTAGTCGCGGGTCAGGCGGCGGTGCGTCACGCGGTGCGGCTTGGCAGCATCGGGGCCAAGGCGCTCCACCTTGTTCTCCTCGTAGGAGTCGAAGTTGCCTTCGAACCAGTACCACTTGGAGGGGTTCTCGTCATCACCTTCGTAGGCAAGGATATGCGTGGCTACGCGGTCCAGGAACCAGCGATCGTGCGATACCACCACTGCGCAACCCGGGAATTCGAGCAGGGCATTTTCGAGGCTGCTCAGGGTTTCGACGTCGAGGTCGTTAGTGGGTTCGTCAAGGAGCAGGAGGTTGCCACCCTGCTTGAGCGTCAGGGCCAGGTTGAGGCGGTTACGCTCACCACCGGAGAGGACACCGGCCTTCTTCTGCTGATCCGGTCCCTTGAAACCGAAAGCCGAGACATAGGCCCGCGAAGGCATTTCGACCTGGCCGACCTGAATGAAGTCATGACCTTCCGAGACAACTTCCCAAAGGGACTTGTTGGGGTCAATGCCGCCACGCGACTGGTCCACGTAGGAGATCTTCACGGACTCGCCGATCTTGAGCTCGCCGTCGTCCAACGGCTCCATGCCAACGATCGTCTTAAACAACGTGGACTTACCAACACCGTTCGGGCCGATGACCCCCACGATGCCGTTACGGGGCAGCGAGAAGGAGAGATCCTCAATCAGAACGCGATCATCGAAACCCTTCTTCAGATTCTTGGCCTCAATGACCAAGGAACCCAGGCGCGGTCCCGGCGGAATCTGGATCTCTTCGAAGTCCAGCTTGCGGGTGCGCTCGGCCTCGGCGGCCATTTCCTCATAGCGGGCCAGACGGGCCTTGGACTTGGTCTGGCGGCCCTTGGCGTTGGAGCGCACCCACTCAAGTTCTTCAGTAAGGCGCTTGGACAGCTTTGCGTCCTTCTTGCCCTGCACCTCGAGACGGGCTTTCTTCTTCTCCAGGTAGGTGGAGTAGTTGCCCTCGTACGGGTAAAGGTGACCGCGGTCAACTTCTGCGATCCACTCAGCAACGTGGTCCAGGAAGTACCGGTCGTGGGTCACTGCAAGGACAGCGCCGGGGTACTGGGAGAGGTGCTGCTCAAGCCACAGTACGCTCTCAGCGTCAAGGTGGTTGGTGGGCTCGTCGAGGAGCAGGAGGTCGGGCTTCTGGAGGAGAAGCTTGCACAGCGCCACGCGGCGACGCTCGCCACCGGAGAGCACGGTGACGTCGGAATCAGCTGGCGGGCAGCGCAGTGCGTCCATGGCCTGCTCGAGCTGGGAATCGATATCCCAGGCATCGGCAGCGTCGATGGCTTCCTGCAGCTTGCCCATTTCGTCCAGGAGCGTGTCGTAGTCCGCATCCGGGTTGGCCATTTCTTCGGAAATCTCATTAAAGCGCTGGATCTTGCCGTAGATCTCGCCTACACCTTCCTGGACGTTGCCCAGGACAGTCTTTTCCTCGTTCAGCGGCGGTTCCTGCAGGAGGATGCCCACGGTGTAGCCGGGGCTGAGGCGGGCTTCGCCGTTTGACGGCGTGTCCAGCCCGGCCATGATCTTCAGGATGGTGGACTTACCAGCACCATTCGGTCCCACGACGCCAATCTTCGCGCCAGGGTAGAACGACATGCTGACATCGTCCAGAATAAGTTTGTCGCCAACGGCCTTGCGAGCCTTGGTCATCGTGTAAATGAATTCCGCCATGCCCTTAAATCTAATGGCTAGGCGTCCTTAACTCACATTCGGGCGGCGCGGTGTCCCTACCGGGCGTCTCCCACGAAGCATTTTCCGGTGGTCAGCACCGGCAGGACTGTCACCACTACGCCACCATCACGGATCTGACCCACGACGCAGCTTTCCCCGGTCAGGGCAGCCGCCTCCATGGCGTCCACGTCGAGGCCGGTTGGGGTCCGGCTCACGGACACCTCAACGTTGGCCTTTGGAATGCCGGCACTGACCAGCGCTGCGCGCAGAGCTTCGCGATCCGGTTTGGGATTGTTGGCCACGAGCTTCTTCAGCGTGCTTTCCACTGTGGATGTTGCTGCGGCAACGGCGGGATCCACACTGGCCGTTGCCTCCGGACTCGTTGAAGGTGCCGGTGAGGCAGCCTGGCTGGCTGGAGCTGCAGGCGATGCCGTGCACGCCGTCAGAGCCAATGCCGCGGCGAGCATCAGCAAAGTCCCAGCGGTACGAACCCGCACTGCCGACGCTGCCGTGCCGTTTTCCGGTGCCATTATCCTGCTCATCACCTAGCCATTGTGCCATTCACACGGGAGGCTTACCGGGGTAGCGTTTTCACACGCGGGTTGGCAACGACCGACGAGATGGGAGCGTACATGATGCGTGGACATTCCGGGGACGCCGTAGCGTCGCAAACGATCGCGGCCTCGCCTGACAGCGTTTGGGCGGCACTGACTGATCCTGCACAGATCCGGCAGTACTTCCTGGGAACCAACATCACCACCTCGTGGCGCGTCGGCGAGCCCATAACGTACTCGGGCGAATACAACGGCAAGCCCTACCAGGATAAGGGCACAATTCTGGCCTTCGATCCCCCCGGTTTGCTGAAAACGACCCACTTCAGCCCGACCTCCGGGCTCCCTGACGTTCCCGGGAATTATCACGTCGTGGAGTACAGGGTGGCCGAGGCGGCTGAGGGGACAACGGTGACGATCATCCAAGGCAACAATTCCAGTGATGGTGAAGTGGAACAGTCTGCAGCCACGTGGCGCTTGGTACTGCAGAACCTCAAGGAATTTCTTGAGTCGAGGCCTTAACGGCCACCCCTCCTGGACCTGTCCAGGAGGGGTGACGTTGTGCCCCAGGAGGGAATCGAACCCCCGACCGGCGGATTAGAAGGCCGCTGCTCTATCCCCTGAGCTACTGGGGCGGACACTGACACCATCAGCCGTGAGGGCCGCTGGCGCCACAAAGAGTTTACAGTGCGATCTGCCCGGAGCCTGCCATCTCCACACCGGCGCCTCTGTTCCTCCACAACCCGCGCGTTGAAGGAAGTTATGCACATAGCCGAACTCCGCACTCCCCCGACGGCCTTCCCTGGATGAAGCTGAAGGAGCCGGACCGGCATTTCCTACACCAAGAAGGACCACTGATGAATGACATGATCACCGTCCGGGGCTTTGTGGCCTCGGAGGTCAAGAGTTCCACTACGACGCGCGGCACGGCCACTGCGACGTTTCGGCTGGGGACTACGGAGCGACGCTACGACCGTACAAGCAACACGTGGGTGGACGGAAACACTAACTGGTACACGGTCCAGTCATTCCGCTACCTCGCCGGTCACGTAGGCTGCAGCGTGAAAAAGGGTCAACGCGTCCTCGTCGTGGGCAAGCTCCGACTGCGGCAATGGGAGCACGAAGGCCGCGTTTACCACGTAGCAGAAATCGACGCCGAATCCGTGGGCCATGATCTTATGTGGGGTTCTGCCAACTTCACCCGCATGAACGGCACCTCGGCTCCCGCTGATGTGGCACATTCCACCGACGTCTCTGCCCCTGTTGGCAGCCGGGAATGGGATTCCGACGACGACGAACAGGCGCCGCCGGAAGACGAGACCGTGGCAGCCGATGTTGAAGATACTGACACCGCCAACCCGTTGATGGTCAACACCACAACGGGAGAACTGGTGAGCGCCTGAACCCTGAGCCGGGGATCCGGGCGCCTACGGTACCAGCTTTGTGGGCGTGCCTATTCTGGGTCCATGGCACACTACGATGCAGATTCAAGTGTTGAGACTGCCCCTGCCCACTGGGCGGCCGTTGAGGAATTGTTCGGAACCAAGGGCGAGCCCTCCCGGTGCTGGTGCCGGTGGTTCGCTCTTTCCAGCAAAGAATGGGCGTCTACATCGCAGGAGGATCGCAGGGAATCCTTGAAGTCAGCGTTCCAAGGGAGTCCGGCCCCAGGCGTCCTGGCGTTCCGGGACGGGGGTCCCATTGGCTGGTGCGCGGTGGAACCCCGGGTCAACTATCCCCGGCTCAAGCGATCCCGTGTCTTGAAGGGAACCCTCCAGGGTGAGGACAACAAGATCAGCCTCTGGGCAGTCACCTGTTTTGTCGTGGCACCGCAGCAAAGGCGCTCAGGAGTATCGGCGTCGCTGCTTTCGGCGGCGGTGGATCACGCCTTCAAAAACGGCGCCGACGTCATCGAAGCTTACCCAGTGGACACGGATCTCAGAACCAAAGCCACCGCCGCCGAGCTCTTTCACGGCACGCTGTCGCTTTTCCTTGCCGGCGGCTTCCACGTGGTATCCGAGTCTGTCCCCGGGCGGCCCGTCGTCAGGCTTTCAAAAGGCAGCACCGCTGACTAGGGCAGAGTCAGGATCATCGGACCATCCGCAGTGATGGCAACGGTATGTTCACTGTGAGCGGCCCTGCGTCCATTGGCAGACCTCAAGGTCCACTCGTCGTCGTCGTGGTAGTAGTCGTCCTTGCCGCCCATTATCAGCATGGGCTCAATGGCGATGACCAAGCCCTCTTCAAGCTTCATTCCACGACCCGGCCTGCCGATATTGGGAACGGGAGGCTCCGCGTGCATGGTCCGGCCGATTCCGTGACCACCGTGATCAGCCAGCAATCCATAGCCGGCACGCCGGGCCTCGCCGCCAATGGCGTAGGCAAGGTCACCCATTTTGTTCCCGATACGCGCCGCCTCAATACCCCGGGCAAGGGCTGCCTCTGTAGCCGTGACCAGTTCCTGGTCCACAGGATCCGCGTTGCCAACTATGAAGCTGATGGCCGCATCGCCGCACCAGCCCTCCACGAACGCACCGCAATCAACACTGAGCAGATCACCGTCATTCAGTGCATAGCCGTTGGGGATTCCATGCACCACCGCGTCATTGACGCTGGCACAGATCACCCCGGGAAACGGCACGGCAGCCCAGCGGGGGTGGTAGTCCAAGAATGCGGGCTTTGCACCGGCAGCCGCAATCACTGTTGCCGCGACGTCGTCGAGCTCCTTGAGCGACACACCCACGGCAGCATGCTTCCGCACGGCCACCAAGGCATTGGCAACCACACGCCCGGCCTCGCGCATCAGCGCGATTTGATCAGGCGACTTCAGCATTGACATTGGGAACCCTTCGTTGCTTCCGGAGTGGCGATGCCGAGGCACAACGCCGCGGACATGCCCACTCTACGGCTGCCACGGAACTCGGGCGAGGGCGTTTCGGCAACAGTTCGAGTCCGATCCAGCAAGCCCCCGCCCTAGAGTTGTGGCATGACCACCAATGACCTCGTGCAGTCCATACGATCAACACTCCGTTCCGCGGGGGACGTTGAGCGGGCACGCGGAGCCCAGGCCTACATGAAGTCGGACATGCCGTCGCTGGGTGTCCGGGTTCCCGAGGTGCGGAAAATCGTCAAAGTGGTAGCCAAAGAGTTTCCTCCGTCGGCGCCGGTCGACTTGCGCCGGGCCGTCCTGCAATTGTGGCGGGAAGCTGAAGCCCGCGAGGAACGCTACGCTGCCATCGACCTGACGGGCCTGCGCATGGTCAAAGAAGACCTGGACATGGTGCCCGTTTATGAGGAGATTATTCGCACCGGAGCTTGGTGGGACCTGGTTGACGGGGTGTCTCACCGCATCTGTGCACTTCTCCTCGCCCACAGGGCAACCATGACTCCGCTGTTACTCCAGTGGGCTGAGGACCAAGACATGTGGATCCGCAGGGCCGCCATTACTGCCCAGTTGGGAGCCAAATCGGAAACCGATCCTCAGTTACTTGCGGCGGTGGTCACAGCAAATTTGGCAGACAAAGAGTTCTTCATCCGCAAAGCGATCGGTTGGGCGCTCCGCGAATTCAGCAAAACCGAGCCTGCTTGGGTCACAACTTTCGTGGCCGATCACGCGTCAGCCCTTAGCCCGCTATCCATCCGAGAGGCGACGCGGCTGATGCCGTCCCGATGACTCCGCTTAGATGATGGGGCGCAGACCAGGCTCGTCTCGCTTGCGGAACAAGCTCTTGGTCTTAGGGTCCACGAAGATCAAGTACACGGCGAAGAGAAGTGCGATGATGGCGGCCGCATTCCGCGCCAGCGTCAACGCAAGGCCGAGGTCTTCACTCTGAAGGTAGGGGAAGACGTCCAACTGATCCGAGATGGCGTAGACCATGAAGAAGGAGACCACGAAGTAGACGGCTTTGACCTGCCAGTCGTTCCGGATTCCGGTGACGGCAAACAGAGGTATGAGCCACACCACGTACCAGGACTGGATCATGGGCGCCAGTAGGACAATCGCGGCAAACGCGAGCGTCAACCGGCGCATCAAGCGGTCGTAGTCGCCGCGGAAGACCTGCCAGGCAATGGCTCCCACCATCAGCAGCTTGCCGGCGTCGTACACCCACTTGGCCATGCCCCAGCCATCCAGTCCGAAGACGTTGAAGATAGAGGCGACTACCAAGCCGATCAGCCCGATGGGCGCGTACCAGATCCACACACTGCCCGGTGCTGACAACCCGTTTATCCACCCGAAACCAAACCCGTTGACCAGGCTCAACGCGTAGAGAAGGCCGAAGCTCAGCCCAGCAGTCAGGAACCAGAATACGAACTTCCGTGGCCAGGAGGCTCCCTTCCCGGCCCACAGAAGCCCAATGAATGGCAGGAACACCACCGTAATGGGCTTGACGGAGATGGACAGTGTTACCAGCACGATCCCCAGGATGACGCGACGCGTGGCGCAGTAGTACAGGCCGGCCAGTGCGAGACCGATCATCAGGGCGTCGTTGTGGACACTGGCAATGAAGTTTGTCAGGAAGAGCGGATTGGCTGCCGTGAGCCACAATGCCCGGTGCGGATTGACTCCGTGGAGTTCCGCAAGCTTTGGCACATAGATGATGCAGAGGACGATGCCCACCAAGGCAACAAGCCTGAACAGCATAATGCTGGCTTCAGGCTGGACGTTGGTCACCCAGACCACGAACTGTTCGATCCAAAGGAACACCTGCCCGTAGGGTACCGGCGCTTCGGTCCACATCTTGTCCGCGCCCAACTGGAAGTAATTGGGGAGCGCCGAAATCCCATTCTCATATGGGTTCAGGCCTTCAACCATCAACCGCCCTTGGCCTATGTAGGCATAGACGTCCCTGCTGAACAGGGGCACGGTGAACATCATGGGCAGGCCCCAGGCAGCCACGGCCTGCAGTGTTGCTTTGCGTGCCTCCAGCCCCCAGACCCTTACGCGTTGGCCCAACCGGAGCCAAGCCCGGACAAGGAGCATTCCGCCCACAGCCAGCAGGACTATGGAGAGCGCGACGCCAATGCCTTCAGTGCGCATCCAGATAAAGAGCGGCAGCCTCCGCAGTTCGGATACTGGAGCGAGCCAGCCCACTCCCAACGAACCGAACACCATGAACATCGAACCGATGAAACCGGCGATCAACGGCGAGCGTGCGTTATCTACCTCGCTGGCTGCAGCATCCGGCGTCGGCGCTGCTGTCCCTGCCTTCTGGGCGGCGGGTACTGGCACCGTCATGTGGTCGTCATCCAATCGTTCGCCCGGTGTGTTCGGGTTAAATTCAGCGTCTTTGGGGCTTTCCGCGGCAGGAAGAAACGACACTGCCGCGCTCAAAAATCGTACCATCGGAGCACTTGGAAGCGGCCGAAGGATAGGCTAGGCGCGTGCCTATTACTAATGAACGCATCGTCTGGATCGACTGCGAAATGACCGGCTTGGACCTCAACAACGACGCCCTGATCGAAGTCGCGGCGTTGGTGACCGATTCCGAACTCAACATCCTGGGCGACGGCGTCGACGTCGTGATTAAGCCGGACGATGCTGCACTGGAACAAATGAACGACTTCGTGCGGGACATGCATACCCGTTCGAAGTTGCTGGACGAGCTCCCCCACGGGAAGACCATGGCCGAAGCCGAAGCGCAGGTCCTCGAGTACATCGAGAAGTGGGTCCCGGATCCCCGCAAAGCGCCGCTCGGTGGAAATTCGGTAGGTACAGATCGGATGTTCCTCGCCAGGGACATGCCGAACATCGTGGAGCACCTCCACTACCGCGTGATCGATGTCAGCACCATCAAGGAGCTCTCACGCCGGTGGTTCCCGCGCGCTTACTTCCAGTCACCCGCCAAGCACGGTGGTCACCGCGCTCTGGGCGACATCAAGGATTCCATCGATGAACTCCGCTATTACCGCGAGGCCGTCTTCGTTGCCGCTCCGGGTCCGGACACGGCCACTGCCCAGCGCATATCCAAGGACGTCATTGCCACTGCGGAAACCCTCGGATCCAGCGAAGCGGTGTGATCTGCGCCATTTTTGAAGGTTTTTTTGCCAAAACCGGCAAAAGTGGACTTTGCACCCCAAAACAGCAGGTAAGCTATTTGTCGTTGCCTCGAAGGAAAGCCGGTCAAACGGACTGACCTAAAAAGGCACATGGTGGGCTTAGCTCAGTTGGCAGAGCGCCTGGTTGTGGTCCAGGAGGTCGCGGGTTCAACCCCCGTAGCTCACCCCACCGAGATTGGCTCCAGAGCCGGTTTCCACAAAGGCCGCACCGGTTATCCGGTGCGGCCTTTGCTTTTAACCGAAGGCGACCCCTGGCCTCCTCCGGATCTCTGCGACAGACAAAGGAAGAACTGACATGACCGTCCTGCCAGTCACCATCTGGGGCGAACCCGTCCTGCACCGCCGGGCGAGCGAAGTCGAGGTTTTCGACGACGAACTTCGCACCTTGATCGCTGACATGTTCGAAACCAACGATGCCGCCAACGGCGTTGGTCTCGCGGCACCACAAATTGGCGTGGGCAAGCGGATCTTTGTCTACAAGTACGCCAATGACGACGACGTTCCGGAGCAGGGCGTAGTGGTGAATCCAGTGCTGACCCTCTCCAAAGTCTCCGGAGCACTGCCGGACCCGGACGAGGACGTAGAAGGCTGCCTGTCATTTCCTGGCGAGTACTACCCCCTGCAGCGCGCTGAATGGACCCGGGTCCAAGGCTTTGATGGCCACGGAAACCCGGTGGACTTCGAAGCAACCGGCTGGTTCGCCCGGATCCTGCAGCACGAGTTCGATCACCTGGACGGCAAGCTGTATGTGAACCGTCTGGTAGACAGGTATTCAAAGAAGGCGCTGAAGCAGGCCAAGAAGAAGGGCTGGGGAGTGCCTGGCCTGACGTGGATGCCCGGCGTCGATCCCGATCCGTTCGGACACTAGAACCATGTCCACCAAGCCTCACGCCGAACTCTTCAAGCTCCTGGGTATCACCGGCCCCGATGCCGCGGAGTGCGCCAACCTCCTGGCAACCCCTCCCGGGCGGGCTGCCCTTGCGGCGATGTCTGCCATGCAGGAACGGCTCGGAACGTTCCCCCTGGTCAGCATCAAGGACTATGACGCCCGTGAGGCTGACTGGATCGAAGCCCTGCTCCGCTTTGCTCCCACGGTCCACGAATACCACGTGGAGCTCGGCATCAGCCCGGCGGTTTCGGCCGCATCCTTGGCTGACGTGGGATTGCAGCTCAGGATCAACCGGCGTGTCCACGGCGACTTTGGACTTGATACCTGGAGCTGGCTGACCCTGCACATGGCTGGAAATCTCTTCCGGCTTGGCCGGCTGCAGTTCCACTTGGTCCAGTCCCCGAATGAAATCCCCGCCTCGGACGTCAGCGGCATCATCGAGCACAGCTCGTCGTGGGTATTGGGGGTCCACATTCCTGAAGACGGCGGCCTCTCCCCCGCTTTGGTGGACGACAGTTTCTCTGAGGCGCGGGTTTTCTTTTCCACGCACTTTGCGGACAAGCCAGCAACCGTGGCCACGTGCGACTCGTGGATGCTTGACCCCTACCTTGCAGAGCGCCTGCCAGCCAGCAACATCGCTTCTTTCGCCCGCCGCTTCACCCTGGATCGCTGCACTGATGCTCCTACTGATGCCGTGTACTTTACGTTCCGCCGAAGGGGGCTGGATGATCTGGACAAGCTCCCCCGCGATACGTCACTTCAGCGCGTCGTCCTGGAGAGGATCGACGACGGCGGAACCTGGCAACTGGGGCACGGTCACCTCGCGTTGTAAATAGTCTGCTGTCCTGGACAGGAGGCGAGAACACCTTTCATGGCGTCCTTTTCGGCTTGTGTCACCCACAGCTTGTACGCTGCCTTCACCGAGATTTGGCGTGCCACGTAGTGACATCGGAAATTCTTGTTACCCGGCAGCCAGGTCGCTGCGTCACCAGCGCCCTTCTTGACGTTCGCAGGACCATCAGCAGCGATCAGGTTCAGCGGATCATTGGCGAATGTTTGACGCTGTTGGGCCGTGAGTTGCTGAGCACCTTTTTGCCAAGCGTCCGCAAGAGCCACCACATGGTCGATTTGAACTGCCGAACTGGTGTCCTGGCCCCTCTGGAACGTTACTTCCGCGCCGGTGTAGGGTTCGTGAAAAGTGCCACCGGCAACCTTGCAGGAGGAGCCTTCGGTAAACACTACTGCCGCAAGGTCCCGCCGGAGGATGTCGTTGCGGGTGTCGCAGCCATTGCGGTCAGCGTCCGCCCACGCTTGCCCGAAGGCGGACCTGTCGTAATCAGTTTTGGCGGCACGACCCTTGACGGGGATCCGTTCCAGAGCCTCGCTGGCATTTTCGGCAGCGACGGGCGCCGCTCCGCGAAGGGGCTTCATCCAGCCCTGATTGAAGACCGGAGCTTCGCTTGGCCCGGCTACCCAAGGATCCGCGGCGTTGAATTGGCCTGTGGTGAAGTACCAGGCCAGCCCCGCTACGACGGTGGCGGCCACCAGAGCAATGATGGCCCAGGCCTGACGGGACCGGCGGCGGGCGCGTTTGTAGGCTGACCAGGTGATACTCAAGGGACTCCATCCAGTGGGGCAGACAATGTCCTACGAGCGTAGAACAAGGCCCCGACAGTATGAGCCGGTATCCACAGTGTGTAGGAGGAGTCACACTGCCGCGGAGGAGCGCCTAGTTGGTTACTGCTCCCGCATGACCCGTTGCAGATCCTCCGCTGCCACCACAAGGAGTCCCCGCAGTTGCTCAACCCGCTGGTCAGTGACGTCACCAGCAGCGTTGCCCGCTACCGCTTGGTCCAGGAGTTTCTGGGCTTGTTTGTGATTTGCCCGGGCAACATCCAGCGCATGTTCCAAGGTGGTTTCGTGCTCCAGAGTCGATTCATTTTCCATGAACCCATTTTGGTCAGGTTTCCCGGCTGATGCCAGTGACTCAGCCGGGAAACCCTCGAATACTTCGGAGTGCTTAGGCGTCAGCCGTTTCCAGCACAGCGATGGGTGCCACGACGTCGCGTGCCGGGAATGATGGCGGGTTTACGCCGGCCATTTCTTCCATGACGCGGACAACCTGGCAGGAGTAGCCGAACTCGTTGTCGTACCAGACGTAGAGCACGAGGTTCTTGTCGTTGGAGATGGTGGCGAGGCCGTCCACGATGCCTGCCCGGCGTGAGCCAACGAAGTCCGTGGAAACAACATCGGGCGAGTCGATGTAATCGATCTGCTTGCGCAGCTCCGAGTGCAGGGACATCTCCCGCAGGTAGTCATTGACCTCGTCCCGGGTGGTGCCGTTCTCAAGGTTCAGGTTGAGGATGGCCATGGAAACATCCGGGGTAGGAACACGGATCGCGTTACCGGTCAG
>NZ_FNNR01000009.1 GCF_900106835.1 Arthrobacter sp. cf158 | reverse complement strand
TCGACTTGCATGTGTTAAGCACGCCGCCAGCGTTCATCCTGAGCCAGGATCAAACTCTCCGTTGAAGTAAAACAAATCAAACAGACACAACCACACCCACCGGAAATAACGGCGAACACGGCTGCACAAAATTCGAAACCAGCTGAAAACCAGACCACCACACACGGGGGTGCGCGACAATCCGGCCATAATTTCAACCAATCAAAAAACAATCGGTATCAACAAACTTGGCACACTATTGAGTTCTCAAACAACAGACACACCCGGCACCACCCACACCCACCAAAGGGTCCAAGATCGCTCCGGAGCAACTTTTCAAACTTACCCGATCAACCGGATCTTCGCAAATCAGCGTTTCCGCGATTTTTGATCCGATCTTCGGCCCCACCAGTGGATGGCACGCTCAAAAGCGAGCCATTTTCCAGGCTGTTATCAAGGGGGTCGGCCTCCGCGGTTCTCAGCTCCAGGCTGTCTCACTCGCGGCGACTCAGAAGACATTACACGTCCGCCGCCCCCGGCACAAATCCACCCCGCCGTCGACCGAAACCCCCGCAAACACAGGGCGAACGGCCCCACAGCCCGGTCGAATCACGTTCAAGCGAACGAAATCAACTCACGTGAAGCCCGTCACACCCTGATTGATGGCGGTAGCCGGCCGGGATCTGAGGGGGCGACAGCCCAAACGCGTACTGACGTCTACCGCCGTCGACGGCCGGTGAGAGAGCGTTGGCCACAAACCGCGAATAGGTGAGAGAGCGTCGGCCACAAACCGCGAATAGGTGAGAGAGCGTCGGCCACAAACCGCGAATAGGTGAGAGAGCGTCGATCAAAAGCGGTGATTAGCCGCATTGGATGACGACCACCCGCGACCACGCTTAAACGCAGAAAGAGCCGGCAACCATAACGGTTGCCGGCTCTTTCAGAGCTTCGTGATTACCAGGAAGACTTGGTGATGCCCGGGAGCTCACCACGGTGAGCCATGTCGCGGAAGCGAACACGGGAGATACCGAACTTCTGGAGCGTGCCGCGGGGACGGCCGTCGATCTGGTCGCGGTTACGCAGACGGATCGGGGAGGCGTTGCGGGGCAGCTTCTGCAGGCCGAGGCGTGCAGCTTCGCGTGCTTCGTCAGTCGCGTTGGGGTCAACCAGGGTCTTCTTCAGTTCGAGACGCTTGGCAGCGTAACGCTCAACAATGACCTTGCGCTGCTCGTTGCGAGCAATCTTGGACTTCTTTGCCATGTGTTTAGCGCTCCTCTCGGAATTCGACGTGCTGGCGGATCTTGGGGTCGTACTTCTTCAAGACCAGGCGGTCAGGATCGTTACGACGGTTCTTGCGGGTTACGTAGGTGTAACCCGTGCCCGCGGTGGACTTCAGCTTGATGATCGGACGTACGTCCTTGTCCTTTGCCATTAGAGCTTTACTCCTCGTGCCAGGATGTCGGCGACGACAGAGTCGATGCCGCGTACGTCGATGGTCTTGATGCCACGGGCTGACAGGGTCAGCGTGACATTACGGCGCAGGGACGGAACCCAGTAGCGCTTCTTCTGAATGTTCGGATCGAACCGGCGCTTGTTGCGACGGTGCGAGTGCGAAATGCTGTGTCCAAAGCCCGGCTCGGCTCCGGTCACTTGGCAGTGTGCTGCCATGACTCTCCTCCAAAGATTGAATGTAACGGCGTGCAGATGTTCCTGCGTTACCGTGCGACAGGCAGCGTCCGCAGCCGGATCCAGACCATTTCGGTAGTTTCCGCACCAAGTGCGGCGAAGAAGGCTGGCCTCAGGATGGTCAGTGAAACACTGGATCAGGTCCTGGGATACCGGGCGAATACAGGAATGCACGCAACTTGAGCCCCTAACTACCGGCCAACGGGACGTCAGTCAGACTGACCTTCACCACCAACCGGAGCAATTGCACACGATCCGCACTACCTAGCGCCTAACTATTCTACGGGCCAGGCCAAATTAAGACCAATCAGGCATCATACGCCCCCTAAAGCTCTTTCACAGCAGAACGAAAGGATGCTTGGCGAGTCTTAGGTCATGACCTCATTACTGACCCCTGATACCCCGGTGGAAACCACGCCGGCGCCGGTCCAGCGCAAGGTGCCGGACGCCGTCGAGCGCTTTCGTCCGCAGGCCCGACGGCGGCTGGCCCGGGGCGACATCCTGGGTTTTCTCGGGTGGTTGTCACCGATTGCCGCGGTTGCCTTGTGGCTGTCCGACGGCGGTGCGACGGGATTCTCTTCGTTCGCCGGAACAATGACGGCACTCGGAATTGTGGCTGGTCTGGTGGGCATGGACCTGGTGCTGCTGATGCTCCTGCTCGCGGCGAGGATTCCGTTCATCGACAACACGATCGGGCATGACAGGGCCCTGGAAATCCACAAGACGCTGGGCAAGCCGGCACTCTACTTACTCGTGGCCCACGGAATTTTCATCGCGATTGGATACGGCGCAGCGGAGGGGCTGGACCCCATCAGCGAGTCCGTCTCCCTGTGGGTCAACGTGCCTGACATGTGGCTCGCGTTCGTGTCGATGGCACTGTTCATCGCCGTTGTGGTCACGTCCCTGGTGGCTGTCCGCCGACGCTTTCCCTACGAGTTCTGGTACGGGATCCACCTGCTGACCTACGCGGCCGTGGCGGCGGCGATTCCACATCAGTTCAGCGTGGGCGGCCTGTTCGCCGAGGGCACCTGGCAGCGCTGGTATTGGCTGCTGCTGTGCGTAGGGACGGGCGCAGCGCTGCTGGTCTACCGCGTGTACCAGCCACTGGCCGCGAGTTTTCGGCACCAACTCAGGGTGAGCCGGGTGGTGCGGGTGGCGCCGGACGTGTTCAGCATTGAGATGACGGGCCAACACCTTGAACGACTGGCCGGATCCGGCGGGCGGTTCTTCTTCTGGAGGTTCCTCGCTGCAGGACATTGGTGGCAGGCCCACCCGTTCAGTTTGTCCGCGGAACCGGCCCCGGCCGTATCAGCTGGCCGTGAGTCGGCGGGCCCACAATCAGCTGGCCGTGAATCGGCAGTTCAGGCAACGGCAGGCCGCGGCAAACTGCGCATCACGGTCCGGAACCTCGGCGACGGTTCAGCTCGCCTTGCCAGGATCAAGCCGGGGACCAAAGTAGCCATCGAGGGGCCCTACGGAATGTTCAGCACGGCCGCACGATCCCGCAACAAGGTGGTGATGATCGGCGCCGGCATCGGCATTACTCCGCTGCGATCGCTCCTTGAATCCACTCCCTTCGAACCCGGCCAGGCCACCGTCCTTCTCCGTGGTCACGACGAGTCGGAGCTCTTCCTGGGGCAGGAAATCATGGCTTTGTGCCAGGCACGGGGCGTCACGCTCTTCCACCTGACCGGTCCACGATCCCGCGGCAATCACGCCTGGCTCCCGCAGTCGGCGGCGGAGGCCGGGTTCACGCTCACTTCCTACGCACCCGGCATTGCCGACGCCGATGTTTATGTGTGCGGCCCAACTCCCTGGGCTGCCTCCGTCATCCGGGATGTGCGGTCCGCGGGTGTCCCGGTAGAACAACTCCACTACGAAAGGTTTGACTGGTGAGGATCAGAGCAGCAATGGCAACGGCCCTGGCGTCCGCGGGCATCCTGCTGGCAGGCTGGCAGTCCGGGGCTCACATCGCCGAAACCGGCACGGCAACCACCACCAGCCTGAGCAGCAGCGCCACCAGCGGCGGATCAGCCACCAGCGGCAGCACCGGCTCCGGCGGCGCCGGCTCAGGCACCACAGGTTCCGACAGCACCGGCTCCAGCGGCACAGGTTCCAGCGGCAGCCCGGCGTCCGGAAGTACGACGTCGGCCACGTACGACGGCGCGTCCGTCCAGACCCGCTTCGGGACTGTCCAGGTGCAGGTGACAATCCAGGACGGCAAGATCACCGAGGTCACTCCCCTCCAGCTCACGGATGCCGAGCGGAAGTCGGCACAGATCAGCAGCCGCGCAGCTCCCGTTCTGCGGTCCGAGGTCCTCCAAGCCCAGTCAGCCAACGTCCAGACCATCGGTGGGGCGACGGTTACCAGCGACGCCTACCTCAGCTCACTCCAGGCAGCCCTCGATGCAGCCAATTTCTAGCGGTCAACAGCTCCGTGCGCGAACATTCCGCAGCATGGGCACCGTGGTGAGCCTGACGGTGGCGAGCAGCACCTACGCCCAAACAGCCGTGGATGAACTCGAGTCCGCCGTCGACGTTGTGGAGGGTGTCTTTGCGCATCTTGACCTGACATTCAGCCTGTACAGGAGCGGCTCCGAAGCGAGCAGGCTTGCCCGTGGTGAAATGACGCTCGCGTACGCCTCGGAAACCATGCAGGAACTTTACGCAGAGGCCTCGGAGTGGCGGTTGGCAACGGACGGCGCCTTCACGGCCGAACGCCCGGATGGCACCTTGGACCTCTCCGGAATCGTGAAAGCCCATGCAGCGCGCGAGGCGGCATTGTCGCTCAGCGCCCTCGGCCTGCGGAACTGGTGTTTGAACGCGGGTGGCGACGTACTGGTGAGCGGTTCGCCGGGAGCGGCCGCGCATGAACCATGGCTGGCCGGCATCGTGGACCCCTTGGATCGCCAAGCCCTACTGGGCGCGTTCCCTCTGCAGTCCATGAGTGCGCTGGCGACGTCGGGCTCCGCCGAGCGGGGAGAACACATCTGGGCCGTTGGCGGAACCAGGCCCGAGTTTGCCCAGGTTTCAGTGGCGGCCGGCGATATCGTCACCGCGGATGTCCTGGCCACAGCTATCGTCGCCGGCGGTACCCGGACGTTGGACCAAGCAGTGGAAAAGTGGAACGCGGACGTGCTGGCAGTACGGCGGGATGGAACGCTGCTTGCCACTCCGGGATTCCGGAATGCGGCCTAGAGCGGCCTGATCAGCTCTGCGTACTTCGGGCTGAGTCCGTCGCCGGAAGAAACCCCCCGCACACGCCGGGCTACCCATGGCGCGGCCGATTCCTTCAGCCAGCGAGCATTGGCCTTCAACGCTTCAACCCGGTTCAAGAGCCGAACGGGAGCAAGCTCGGGAACCTCGATGACATGCTCGTGCTCAAGAACATCGAGGACGCGCTTTGCCATGTTCACGTGGCCGGCGGTGGACATGTGCATCCGGTCCTCGTCCCACAGCCGCCAGTCGTCGTATTCAGCAAAGCGCCAGTAGTCCACCAACAACGCACCGTGGTTTTCCGCTATTTCCCGGACCAGTTCGTTGTAAATGGCGGTGCGTCCGCGCATGGCGCTGAAGACTTTGGAGCCCTTGGCGTCAAAGCCCGTGAAGAGGACCACCGTGGCGCCTGTCGCGCTCAATGTGGCAATGCCGGCGTCGTACTCCTGAAGAAGCGAGTCAATGTCGATCTTGGGCCGAAGGATGTCGTTCGCCCCCGCGTACAGCGTCACCAGGGTTGGATTCATGGCGACGGCGGCGTCCACCTGTTCCGCCATGATCTGGCGGAGCTTCCGGCCACGGATGGCCAGGTTGGCGTACCCGAAGTCCGCATTGCTGTGGGCGAGCTGCCCGGCCACGATGTCGGCCCAGCCCCGCACACCATTGGGGCGGGTGGGGTCGGCGTCGCCAACACCTTCAGTGAACGAGTCACCCAGCGCAACGTAACGGGCAGAAAAATCCATGCCGTCAGTCTGCCACTTCAACGTTCAAGGCCACAAAGCCCGGGCTTAGGAGTCGCGCAGGATCCAGTGGTTGTTGTCCAAACGGGCCACGATCTTCTCGCCGATGCGTGCGAGGTCAGCAACGTCGTCCGGGCTCAGCGAATCCAACATCAGCGCGCGCACGGATTCCACGTGTCCCGGGGCAAGGGAAACGATGGTGGACATGCCGGCATCGGTCAGGTGGGCTACCGTGACACGGGCGTCTCCGGGGTGCGCCTGCCGCTCCACCCAGCCGCGTTTCTGCAGCTTGGTAACCACGTGCGAGAGGCGCGACAAGGAGGCACTTGTGCGCGCAGCAAGCTCACTCATGGGAAGGTAGCGGCCCTCGGTTTCGGAGAGCATCGCAAGGACGTTGTAGTCGAACAGGGACAGTTTTCCGGCAGATTGGAGCTGGGTGTCCAAGGCCGAGGGGAGCAAGGTGTTAATGCTCAGGAGGGCCAGCCAGGCACGGCGTTCGTCGGCGTTCAGCCAGCGGGGTTGAGTCATGAAACCATCTTAGGAGAATTAGCTTCTTCCATAGCTTCCGCGGCGGGTCCAGGCGATAGGCTGGCGGCATGTTTGTCGTCTCATTGACCTACAAGGTTCCCGACGAAATCGTCGACTTCCACCGCCCGGGCCATATGGCCTGGCTCAAGGATGCTTTCGACGGCGGCGTCTTCCTTGCGTCCGGTCGCCGCGTCCCAGCCACGGGAGGTGTCCTGCTGTCCAAAGTGGACAGGGCCACGCTCGATGCCTCGTTGGCCGAGGACCCGTTCTACAGCAACGGTGTAGCCGAGTTCGAGATCATCGAATTCACGGCCACCAGCGTCGCCGAGGGTTACGAAAACCTGCTGGACAGCTGAGGACGCTGCGCTTTCGCAGTCCCCAGCCGCTCCGGCAGCACCACCGGCATGAGCTCCGGCCACCGCGCCCCCAGGCGGTCCCCACTTGAGATACCGCGGAGCCGCCGCGCAAACCACGGCCCGACGTCGCGCCTCAGCCAGGCGACGTCGTCGGCCATGTTTTCGGCGCGGGTCCGCGGACGGGGCGCTGCCAGGATTGGCGATTGGAGCGAGTGCGGCGCTTTGAGGACCTCAAGAACTTTCTTGGCCATGTAGCTGTGGCCCGGAGAGGCCATGTGCAGACGGTCCGGAGCCCACAACCGCGGGTCCTGGAACTTCTCGAAGCACCAATAGTCCACCAGCAAGGTTTCATACTTGGCCGCAATCCGCCGGATGGTCCGGTTGTAGATTGCCGTGCGCATCTTCAACGGCTCCAGCAAAGGGGACAGAGGGACGTTGTAGCCGGTGAACAACAGGACCGTGGCTCCGCTGGCTTTGAGGCGCCTGACCGCGTCTTCGTAGTCCCTCATGAGTTTGGCCATATTGAGCCGTGCCATCAAGAGATCGTTTCCGCCCGCGTAGAAGCTCAGCAGCGTGGGCTTCAGGGCCAGGGCGGGTTCGATTTGTTCGTCGATAATCCGGTGGAGTCGCCGGCCGCGAATGGCCAGGTTGGCGTAGCGCGTCCCGTCATCGTGACGGGCGAGCTCCTCAGCCACCCGGTCTGCCCAGCCACGGCAATTGTTCGGCAGCCTCAGATCGATGTCTCCCACGCCTTCAGTGAAGGAGTCGCCAAGCGCAACAAATCGGATGGACTCTTTCATCGCGCTGATTCCCTCACTGCGCTGCCTCCCGCTGTTCCATGAGCTTTTTCAAACCACCTTTGCGGGGCACCTTCACGGGCTTCGGCCAGCGGGGGCTCAGCGTGTCGCCGAGAGTCACGCCGCGCAGTTTGCGGCCGAACAGTGGCACCACCCAGTCATTGACCCATCGGCGCTGCCGGCGCTCCCACTCACGCACGGACATTCGCAGGGGCGGATCCCACTCCTTGGGCGAGATCTTGTGCGGCACGTTGAGATGGTCCAGGACCTGGGCGGCCAAATACTTGTGGCCCGCCTTGGACATGTGGAGCCGGTCCGGGGCCCACATCCGCGAGTCCTTGTAAGCCTCGAAGCACCAGTAGTCCACCAGAACGGCCTCGTATTTTGCAGCGATATCGCGGACTCGTTGGTTGTACAGGGTGTTGCGCTTCTTGAAGGGTTCCAGGACGGCGGACACCTTCACATCGAACCCGGTGAACAGCACCAAGGTGGCCCCGGTTTCGCTCAGTCGCGCAACGAGTAACTCGTAGTCGTTAAGGAGCGCATCCATGTCCGTCCCGAAGTCCAGGATGTCGTTGCCGCCGGCGTACAGCGTGATGAGCGTGGGCTCCATGGCCAGCGCTGGCTCCAGCTGTTCGTCGATGATGTGCCGGAGCCGCTTGCTGCGCACGGCCAGGTTGGCGTATTCCCACCCCGGTTGTGCCTTGGCCAGCTTCTCCGCCACCCTGTCTGCCCATCCACGCACCCCATTGGGCAGGACCTTGCTGGTGTCCCCCACGCCTTCGGTGAAGGAATCCCCGATGGCGACATACCGCCGTCGAACGTTGTTTCCGGTCCCGAAATCTCCCCGCACGCAACCGACGCTACCCGGCCCCGGTTAAGCCCGAACCAACCGCAGGTGAACCAACGCTCTCTCACCAAACGCCCCATTTGCGGGAACGCTCTCTCACCAACCGAGAGAGGGGTCACCCAAACACGACGAAAGGTGAGAGAGGGTTCACCCAAACACGACGAAAGGTGAGAGAGGGTCCGGAAGGGCGGCGCGCATCCGGCAGCAGGAGGCTTAGCCTTCCGCCTTGCCTCGCCGCCAGTAGCCCATGAACGCAACTTGCTTGCGGTCGATGCCAACGTCCCGAACCAAGTACCGCCGCATTTCCTTGATGACGAAAGCTTCACCGGCGATCCAGGCGTAGAACGGCAGGGCACCGGCCGGCAGCGTGGGGTTCTTGCTGGCTTCGATGGCTGCAGTGTCCATGCGCTGCGGGGTTTCCCAGAGGATTTCCTGGTCCACGTTGACGTCTTCCGGCTCGGGACCGGCTGCGGTCTCCGTGCCTTTGATGCCCACCCAGCCCGGCACGGGAACGGCCTTGGCGACGGCTTCCTTGAGGAGTTCGCCGTGGGGACGGGAGCGTCCGATCGCGGCACCGCGTGCAAGCCAGGTGATTTCGATATCGGCCGGGGTGACGATGTCCTGGAAGTCGCCGGCTTCGGGTACTTCGAGGAAGGCGTGGCCGGTCATGTCGGCGGGCATGCTTTCGAGGATGGCGCTGATGGCGGGGACTGCGGTTTCGTCGCCGGCCAGGAGCACGCGCTGGGCCAGGCCCGGGCGCCATTCGATGCCGCCGTAGGCTCCGGCAGTAGTGCACTGGGCTGCGCGGTTGTTGGGGCCGATGATGGTGAGGGCGTCTCCAGGTTTCGCGGCAAGAGCCCAGTTGGCTGCGGGTCCGCCGTGTCCGGCGTCGTCGAAGTGCATGACGAAGTCGATGTCGATCTCCGGGTACACCGCGTCGAGGCGCTCGGAGCGGACGGTGTACGTGCGCATGTCACCCCGGACGGACGGGTCCATGGCCAACCATTCCTGGTACCACCCGGATTCTTCCATCTTGAAAACAGGCAGCGGAATGACGTTGCCGGATGCGTCGCGGGACGGGATCATCAGCTTCACGCGGAGGTCCAGGGTGTCTCCGGCAACGCCAAAGTCACGCAGGGAGTAGCCACCAAACGTGATGCGCCGGAAGCTGGGGCTGAGCTCCTGCACGGCCGTCACGGTGACGTCGAAGGCGAGGGTCATGGGCTCCACGGCGGCGCTTGCTTTTGCCTGGGTCGGTTGTGCACTCATGAGGCGATCTCCAGTTCGTTGGTTGAAGCGGGCTGTGCGTGGTGGCGTCCGATGGGGACGATCAGAGGGGTGCCTGAGATGGGGTCTGGAACCACACGGGATTCCAGGCCGAAGACGTTGAAAACGAGTTCTTCCGTGACCACTCTGGGTGCTGGCCCTTCGGCCACGATGCACCCGCCTTTCATGGCAATGACGTGGTCCGCGTAGCGGGCTGCGAGGTTGAGGTCGTGAAGCACGATTGCCACTGTGGTCCCGCGGCTTCGGTTGAGGTCCGTGATCAGGTCCAGGACTTCCACCTGGTGTGCCAGGTCAAGGTAGGTGGTGGGTTCGTCGAGCAGCAGGACGTCGGTTTCCTGGGCTAGGGCCATGGCGATCCAGACACGCTGGCGCTGTCCGCCGGACAGTTCGTCAATGCTTCGCTCAGCGAGTTCCATCGTGGAGGTGGCGTCGAGCGCGCGCTGCACCGCGGCGTCGTCGGCGGCTGACCAGCTGCGGAAGAAGCCTTGGTGCGGGTAGCGGCCGCGGCCCACGAGGTCGCGCACCGTGATGCCGTCCGGGGCTGTGGGGTGCTGCGGGAGCAGGCCGAGAGTGCGCGCAAGTTCACGGGCGGGCCGGGTGTGGATGTCCTTGCCGTCGAGCGTCACGGAACCGCCGGCCGGCTTAAGCAGGCGGGACAGGCCGCGCAGGAGGGTGGACTTGCCGCAGGCGTTGGCACCCACGATCATGGTCACTTTGCCCTCAGGGATTTCAGTGGAGAGCCCCTCCACTACCTTGCGTTGCTCGTATTGGAGCGTCAGGTCCTTGGCATTAAGGATGGCCATGTCAGGCTTCCTTTCGGTTCGACGTGACCAGCAGCCACAGCAGGAAGGGGGCACCGAGGGCGCCGGTGATGACGCCGACAGGGAGGACGGTTCCGTCGAGGATGACGGGGGCGATGTTGGAGGCAAAGAAGTCCGCCAACAAGACAATCAACGCACCGGTGAGGGCCGACGCCGGGAGGCTGGGTTTGCGGACGATACGCCGGGCGATGGGTCCGGCGAGGAAGGCGACGAACGCTACCGGACCGGCGGCGGCGGTTGCGACGGCGGCAAGCCCGACGGCGGTCAGCACCAGTCCCAGCCGGGCGGCGTTGACCTTAATGCCGAGGCCAGCAGCTGCGTCGTCTCCAAGTTCGAGGATGCGCAACGGACCGGCGAGGGCAATGACGGCGGGGATCAGGACCAGCAAAGACACCGCGAGGACGCCTGCGCGGTCCCAGGTGGCGGAGTTCAGGGAGCCGTTGAGCCAGATCAGGGCATCAGCGGCAGTCCGGATATCCGCGCGGGTCATGAGGAAGTTGACCACTGCGTGCAGTGCAGCGGCGATGCCAACGCCGGCAAGGATGAGGCGGTTGCCTGCAGCGTTGCCGCGGCTGCCTCCGCCCGCGCCGGAACCACCGCGGGAGATTGCGTAGATGATGGCCGCGACGCCGAGCGCTCCACCAAGGGCAGCCCCGGAAACCACGGCTCCGGAAGCGCCGAAGATCACGATTGCCGTCACGGCAGCGGCGCTGGCGCCGTAGCTGATGCCGATGATGTCCGGGCTGGCCAGCGGGTTGCGGAGCATGGTCTGGAACAAGGCACCGGCCAGGCCGAAGGAGATGCCGATCATGGTTCCCACAACAGCCCTGGGCAGTTTGTGCTCCATCACGATGAAGCTCGCACCGGGGATTTTCTCGCCGCCGGTCAGGTGGTTGATGACAATGGTGAAGAAGTCGGGGATGGTGACGGTGTAGCTGCCCAGGAGCACGTACACCGCAAACATGACCAGAACGGCGAGTCCCAGGAAGAAGGTGGGGCTCAGCACGCGCCGAAGTGACTTTTGATGACCATGTTTGCCGGGATTATTGGCGTTAAGTGCCAACTCGGTGGGGAGTTTGTGGACAGTTGTCACAGTCCGGCCCCCTTGCCGCGGCGGATGAGCCAGACGAAGACGGGAGCGCCAATGATCGCGGTCATGATGCCTGCGGGGACTTCACCGGGAAGCAAGATGACGCGGCCAACGATGTCGGCGATGATCAGCAGGATGGGGGCCGCAACTGCGGAGAACGGCAGGATCCAGCGGTAGTCCGGGCCGGTGAGGGAGCGGACAGCGTGCGGAATCACGAGGCCCAGGAAGGCAATGGGGCCGGCTACGGCGGTGGCGGATCCACAAAGCAGGACGATTCCCAGCCCGGTGATGCTGCGGGCCAGGGTGACGTTCTGGCCGAGACCGCGGGCAATGTCGTCGCCCAAGGCCAGGCTGTTCAAAATGCGACCGCCGGCCAGGACAATCACGGCCCCGATTGCGAGGAACGGCAGCGCGGGAAGGAGGACGGACCAGTCACGTCCACCGATGGTGCCTACCTGCCAGAAACGAAAGCGGTCGAAGGTGTCCTGGCTGGACACCAGGATCACGTTCATCAGCGAGAACAGGCCAGCGCTCAAGGCCGCACCCGCGAGGGCGAGCTTGACCGGCGTCGCGCCGTCCCGGCCTATGGAGGCGATGGCATAAACCACGACGGCGGCCGCTGCGGCGCCGATGAAAGCGAACCAGATGTAGCCGGAGAGTGAGCCGATACCGAAAACGTAGATCCCGACGACCACTGCGAGAGCGGCACCGGCATTGAGGCCCAGGATGCCCGGATCCGCAAGCGGGTTGCGGGCGACGCCCTGCATGGCTGCACCGGCCAGGCCAAGTGCGGCTCCAGCAAGCAGGCCCAGCACGGTGCGGGGAATCCGGGCGATGACCACAGCGTGGTTACCGTCTTCCGGATTGAAGTTGGTGAGTGCTTCCCACACTGTGTTGAGGGGAAGTCCTCGCGCGCCGATCGCCAAGGATGCGGCGCAGACTGCGGCGAGTACGACGACGGCCGCCAGCAGCCAAGCGGTGCGCTTGCCTGCCATGCTGCGGGAGACGGTTCCCCCTCCGGTTCCAGCAGCTTCAGGGGCGATGCCTCCCGGGCCAGCCGACACCAAAGTGCCGTTGCCCCGTCCCTGGACTGCCGTCGTCGTACTCAGTTTCATTGCAGTTACTTGCCCGCTGCGTCCGCGGCCTTACCCAGCTGCGGCAGGAACGTGTCCAGCGCCCACGGCAGGCTCAGCGGCGAAGAGGCGGAGATGGAGAGCGTCAGCGTCTGGTCCGAATCAGCAACCAGGGCGCCCTTCTTGATGGCCGGGATCTGGCCAAGCAGCGGGTCGGCCTTGATGGCGTCAGCGGTGGTGGCGTCCGGAACCCAGGTGACGAAAACGTCGGATTCGAGCTCGTTGGCCTTTTCAGCTGACCACGGGATGAAGAATTCCGTGTTGCTCTTGGTGTTCTCAGTAACCACCGGGGCCAGCTTCATGCCGATTTCGGAAAGGAAGCGGGGGCGGTTGTCGATGGCCGTGTAGACGTTGGCGCCATCGCCCTTGGCGGGTTCAAGGTTGCCGTAGATGAAGGTCTTGTCCTTGATCTGCGGGAACTTGGAAACCTTGTCCTTGACAGTGGTTTCGGTGTCCTCGATCAGCTTCTTGGCTTCGGCTTCCTTGCCCAGTGCCTTGCCGATGAGGGTGGTGCTTTCCTGCCACGGCGTGCCGTAGGCGAGCTCCGGCTGTGCAACAACAGGAGCGATTTCGCTGAGCTTCTTGTAGTCAGCCTCTTCCAAACCCGAGTACGCGGCCAGGATAACGTCCGGGCTGAGCTTGGCGATCTCGGTGAAGTTGATGCCATCTGCCTCGGAGAACTGGACCGGAGCCTTGTCGGTGCCAAAGCCGGCGCCGAGCTTCTCCAGCGCTGCGTCCTTCCAAGGGGTGGATCCCTTGTCGTTATTGCCCCACTCGTTCTTCGGGACACCCACGGGGACAACACCCAGGGCGATCGCGACGTCGTCATTGACCCACGAGACGGTGACTACGCGCTTGGGCTGTTCCTTGATGGTGGTCTCACCAAAGACGTTCTTGATGGTCACGGGGAAAGCTGAGGATGCTGCCTGCTCAGAGGCCGGCGCGGAAGTTGCCGGACCAGTGGAGCAGCCAGTGAGTGAAAGGGCGACGGCGGCGATTGCGGCCGTCGCGGTTCCTGCAGTTTTCAGCAGGGCGCGGCGTGGGAGAAGGGAAGCCACGGGACTCCTTAAGTAAGTGATGCGAACCTAAGTAAGGCTAGCCTAGCCTCCCGATAATTAAGAAACGTTTGCGTCACCTAATCCCCCTAGACTGCAGGTTTCGGCGGAATTGAGACGCAGATCACACGCCCTCTCACCTCCCGCCCCCTTTCGGCAGACGCTCTCTCACCTCCCGGCCCCCTTCGGCAGACGCTCTCTCACCTCCCGGTGGACAGCATCCCCGTCATTTTGGGAAGATAGCGGCAGCGGACTACCGCTTCCAAGGAATACGACGAGGGGTTGAGCATGCGCACTGTTTCAGTTGCCGCTGCCACGGTTGGCGAGGTGGCCGCTTTGGCCTGCTTGGCACTCCCCCACACGCCGGAATCTTTCTAAGCTCTCCAGCCACCCTGATTCAAGGGTCTTGTTGCTGTGCCCTGCGGCTCTTCAGATGACCGGCGCCCCCTGCCATTCCGCGCGCTCCCACTGGGTCAGCGCGGACGTCGACCACTTCCGGAAGAAGCCTTGCCATGCAGAAAATCTCTGCCCAACAAATCCGTTCATCCTTCATCAACGCCAGCCGCTCCGAGGCTGCCAAGCTCAACCTCCCCCGTGACTTCGACGCCCTGGACTGGGACAACCTGGAATTCCTGGGGTGGCGGGACGAGAAAATGCCCCAGCGCGGATACCTCGTTGTTCAGCACCGGGGCAAACTCACCGGGATCCTGCTCCGCGCTCCTGAGGGTGGATCCGGGAAGAGGCGCGTGGTCCTCTGCGAACTCTGCCGTGATGTTTTCTCCAAGGACGATGTGTACCTGTGGGTCGCCAAGAAAGCCGGACAATCGGGCAAAGACGGCAACACCGTAGGGACACTGATCTGCGCCGAGTTCGGTTGCAGCGCCAATGTGCGCAAGGAGCCGCCCGTCAATGAGATCAACCCGGACCCCGCCGCCGTCGTGGTTCGACAGATCGCTGGACTGGAGCAGCGGACGGATCAGTTCCTGGACCGCGTCCGCGCCAAGTAGGCCAATGTAGCTGGCAGTAGTGGTTGTCATGAGGGCTCAGAACAACCACTACTGCCAGTCAGTTGGGTGCCACGGACCCTAACGCAGGACGATGTCCACCGGGTTTGCCTCGGAGCGCCACGCTCCAGGCTCACCAGGGCCGGCGATGACAGGAGCCGTGAGCACGCCCGAGCGGTTGGTCCGCTTGTCCCGGAGGATTTCCGTGACGGATCCGAGGTGCCGTGACAGATCGATCACGTTTTCCGGGGCTGCCAGCAACAGTTGGAAGCCGAACTCGTGAAGTGCCTTGATGCCCGCACCCGCGAATTCCTCCGAAGCCAACACAAACGCCTCGTCCATCATCACGGTGCCGTAGGTGGTGAACCCCTGCTCGGCTATACCCAACTGGTAGCTCAGCGCAGCAGCCATGATGAACGCCGTGAAACGCTGGCGCTCACCGCCGGACATGGAGCCGGTATCGGCATGCATGAAGACTTCGGTCTTCTTCTTGGTCGCCTTGCCGGCGCCTGCGGCTTTGCCTGACCTGGAAGCAACCTCGCGGTGTTCCTTGCACTGAATAAACAGGTGCCCGCGAACGTCCAGAACCTCGGCCCGCCAACGCCGGTCCTCCGGCGTCTGCGAACCGAGCCGCTTCACCAGGGTTTCCAGCGATTTGTAGCGGGCGGTGAGTTCGGCGTCGTCGTCGACTTCTGCGGGTGAAGCAGCAGCGCCGCGTGACGGCCGCGTGTGCTTCGCCTTGAGCGCGTTCTGGATCGCATCCTTGAACTGTTTGGCCGTGGCTGGAAGCGTCTGTTTGATGTCCAGCTCCAGGAAGCTGCCCTCGTGGAAGTTCACCTCGGACAAGATGCCGTTGAGGGGCAGGATGCGGCTGGTGATGCTCCGGCGTTCCTCGTCCAGCAAGTGCAGGAGCGTGCTGAATGACTCGTGCGTGCGCTGGTTGAAGAACAGCCGGAACTCGGCCTCCTGCGCAGGCAAACCGTCGCTCACGATCGCGTGGTACCGGGATTCGAAGTCCCCGGCAGCGCCAATTGACGTACCGTGATCCGCGCTGATGGCGCTGCCCCAGTCGCGAACGAAGGCCTCGAACATGCGGGTCAGGCGCTCGGCGGTCGCCTGGCCCCGGGATTCGGCGGCATGCAGTTCGTCAAGCAGCCTGTTGCGGACACTGTTGGCGAGGTTATCCAGCTCGTGCAGCTCGGAAATCTCCGCGACGCCCGTAAAGTACGGCTCCAACGCGGCCACGGTGGAGCCCGACGGCGGTGCTTGCTCGAGCTTCAGCCTTGCGGCATCGAGCAGGCCGTCAGCCGTGGTCATCTTGTGGTCGAGCGCCTTGTATTCGCTTTGCAGTACGGCGGCCGTACCTGTGGAGGACTGCTGCTTTTCACGGACGGCTTCGATGTTGGCGCGCAGCGGCTCAAGATCGGCCTGGGCTGCCAACGCGTCCACCAAACGCTGCTCGATCCGGGCCACATCGTCCGCGGCAACGGTAGCCGACACCTGCTCCCATGGCCGCTCATCTTCTGCGACCCGGCGGAGCGCTTCCAGCTGACGGGCCATGCCTTGGTGCGAATCCTCACGGCTTTGGGCAAGTTCCGCGGCCTTGGCCAACTCATTTTCCAGCTCACCCACGCGTGCTGCCACCAGCTCGAGCTTGGAAGCATTGTCAAAGCCGAGGACGTAGTCCTGCCGGCCGGTGAACCTGTCATCCTTTTCCACGGTGTGCCGGTTGCGTTTGACTACACCGCCCAAGCTCAGGCCCTTGTCCATCGAGGAAAGCTCGTCCGGATTCTCGACGCACGGGTAAGCAAAGTCCACGGCGATCCGCTCACGGATCCATTCCCCGGCGTCGGCGTTCGCGCTCGAGGTGAGGATGCTCAACTTGGTCAAGAGGTCGCCGTCGGACACGTCCTCCACAGCCAGTGCGCCACCGGCCAGCGGCTTGGAAACATCAACAGCGCGCAGCGCGCCCCTGACCGTATTGTCGTTCAGGTACCGGGTGACGGCCGCGAAGTGCTCACCCGGCACCAGCAACGTGGTGGCGAGGTTACGCAACGCACGTTCGGCAGCTGGGCGCCACTGATCCTGTCCCTCAGCGAGGTCGATCAGCTCGCCGCCAAACGGCATCCGCTCCTCCGGGACGCCGGTTGCGGCTGCGATGGCGGCGCGGTTTTCAATGCTCGACGGCGGCAGCAGGGACTTGCGCGAACGGAGCGAAAGCAACTCCTGCTGAGCCGCGGCAAGCTCTCGCTTCTTGGTGGCATGGCCGTCGAATGCCTCGAAACGAAGCTCCTTCAAAGCCTCCGAATCGTCCTTCAACTCAGCCGAACGGGCAGCTGCCTGCTCATGCGCCTGGTCCCACCCCTCGGCAGACCATTCAAGGTTCAGCCCGGCGTCGGCCAAAGCCTTCCTGGCCGAATCCTCCACCTGCTGACGCAGCTTCAGGCCAACCTTTGCGTTCTCCAACGACTGCTCAATCGCCGAAATCGCGTTACCGCCGCGGTTGTTGTAATCCAGTTCAAGGTCCCGGAGCTCCTTGGACAAGCCGTCCCGCACCGTGCGCTCGGCGGCCAGCTCCTGGGCTTTGGACTGAGCCAACTCCTTGAACCGGGCCAGCGTCTTGGCGTGGACCGTGACCGCGAGCTGCTGCTTGTAGGCCTCGAACTCTTCGCCAGCCAACTCGCGGAGGCGGTTCGCATCCAGCAGTGCCTGCGCGTATTCCTTGTTCAGTCCCGGAACCGGAGCCAACTGGTCGCGCTGCTGCCGCACATCCTCCAGCCGCTGACGAATCGACATCAAGTTGCTGAACTCTTCCACCACGTCATCCGCGGCAGCCAACGTAGCGGGAGCATCAAGAACCTGGTCGCGGAAGAACGTGTTCACGCTGCCGCCCAAGCCCTTGCCCGCCTGGATCACGCGAAGCAGCGGGAGCGCCTGGTCCGAGTTGATGCCAAGAAGCCTACGGAAACGCTCCGCGAACGCCTTATGAACGTCGAACACCTGACCGTCCGGGAAGATTGACTCCAGCGCGCCCTTGGTGAACCGCTTCTGCGCGATGCCCTCGATAGCTTCAAGGTCCAAAGGTTTGCTGTCAATCACATAGAAACGCCCAACACTGGACTCCGTGCCGTTCTTCGGCAGGTCGAACAGCGCCGAGACCGTCACCTTCGTGCCGGCCGCGTTATCAAACGTCAGCGCGACGGCGGACCACGTGGCACCCGGGCGCTGGAAGGCACTCGCCGAGCTTTCCCCTACCGCCTTATCACCCACCTTGCCGCGCATGTAGGTGAACGTGGTCCTCTTGTCCTCCACAGCGCCGCCGGAACGCTGGGCGGCGGCTTCGTTCGAGCGTGGGCGGGCATCGAACACACGGAGCATCGCATCAAAGAGCGTCGACTTCCCGACACCCGAGTTACCCGTAAGGAGTGTGCCCTTGCGGTCCACGTGCATGGTGTGGGCGCCATGGAACGTGCCCCAGTTGACCACCTGCACCAACGCCAAACGCATCTGGCCGGGGTTGGTCAGCTCACCGAGCGGGAGCATGCTTGCGATGGTCACTTTGTGATCCCTTCAGCGTTGGTTCCGTCCGCTGCGGTACCGGACACATGCTCTGCATGCTCGCTCGTGCCTCGCTTAGACGGATGCTGCCGCATGTCTCCGGCATCGCCGCTCGTGCCGTTCCCGATTTCAGAGGCATCACTGATTTCATCTGAAGAACGCTCGACGTCGGCGCTCACTTCAGGGGACCCGTCACCTTCTGGGTCGTCGTCGAGGTCGTCACCGGTGGGGGTCGGTTGGTTCGAGTGGGAGTCCAAGTCCAGGAGGGGCTCTGTTCCTGATTCGTCGGCTGCTACGGCTATCAGGGCCTCTATTTGGGCTGGGATGTCGCCGATGTTTTCAAAGGGGAGGGCCAGCGGCAGGGCGTTGCTGATGGTGTAGCTGTCATCCAGCGGGGTGGGGAGGAGGAGTTGGCGGGCCAGGAGTTTGGTGACGGTGCGGGTGACCACATCGGAATCGCGGAGGGCATCCTGCTGGCCGGCGGGGGTGTAGTTGGCCACGAGATCCGAGATTTCTTCGCGGGTGATGGTGGGGTCAGTCTGCGCCGTGACATGTCGGTCCAGCAGAAGTCGCAGGCGGAGCAACACGATGGTTTCCACCCGGCTCAGAGCACGCTGCTGACGGAGAATGCTGGAGCGGGAGCTTGCGCCGATAATCTCAGGATCAACGGGCCGGAGGACGGCGATTTTGCGGTCGTGGTCCAACTGCAAGGTGAGGAACAGCTCGGAGAGGCGGCTGCGGAGGATCAGTTGGTTGTCCAGAAGCGTGGTCCACAGTTTCTCGTCGCGGCCCCCGTCAATGTAGGGCCCTTTGAGCAACTTCACCAGGGCGTGCCGCACCTTCATGGGGAGCACACCAGTATCGCCAGGGAACAGCGCAGCGCCGTCCACGAAGGTGTCCCGGGGCGTGATCCGGAACGGATCGGCGTGGCTGGCTTCAGGGGAGGGATCAGCAACCGCTTCCCCGGGCGCGACCTCAGTCCCATCTCCGGTGGCATCTTCCGCGCTGGTGGCGTCATCCGCAGCGGTGAACTCGTCCGCGCTGGTGGCGTCATCCGCACCGGTGACCTCGTCCACTTCGGTGATATCCGTCGTCGTGATTTCCTCAGTCATCAGAATCCTCATTCAGCGTGACGACGGGCAGGTACGCAGTGCGGATGCTGCCGTCGATTTGTTCGAAGTCGATGTGTTCCCAAGCAGCTCGGTCAAAGGCAGCGCCTGACTGCAATGCCATGGACAGCAGGGTCCGGACCGTGTTGATGTGCCGCTCCTCGGTGGGCAGGTTTTCCCAGGCCTCCCCCAAGGTGGCAGATCCCGCCATGGCCGCCCGCACAACAGCGGGTTTGGCTTTGCCGGTGCGGGCGGAGCGCACGCGGTCGGAGTCGCTGAAGGCGATAGGGTCCGCCAGACGTGGAGGCGTGGCGAATTCGTCGGGGTCGAAAAGTTTGACCATGGCCAGCGACTCGAACCCCGCGTTGTACAACACAGGCCCTGGCACCAGGCCAGGCCTGTCACGTTCGTAGGGCAAGGATCGGATGGCTTGCTCCGCCTCGGCCAGGACCTTCCGGAGGCTCACCGACTGCCGAACATCATCGCTCTGGATATACGTGTTCAAGCTCTCGGAGAGCTTCCCGTAAATGCGTTGGATCTGGCTGTGCTGATAACGCAACTCGGCCACGAGGTTCTTCAGGGTTTCGCGGTCCTCATGGGAAAGGTCGTCGGCGAACTGCCGGCTCAGCACTTCGCCAATGGCAGAGCGGAAGCGGAGCTGCTGTTGCGGATCTTCGAGGAATGCGGTGAAGGAGCGGAAGGTGCGTCCCTCCGGGCTTTGACGAAGCCGCTTGTCGGCCTCCAACACCTGGGCCATGGTGGCACCCTTGCTCAGCGATTCTTCGATGATCTGGTTGCGGAGTTCGCCCACCAGTTCCTCGATGCGGTCGCGCATTTTCTTGTAGTCCGCCGGCAGGCTGGCCGCGAGATCCAGAATGTTGCCGGCAGCCTCCACGGCTTCTTCGTCGTCAAGCAGGCCATCGAACTCTCCCGAGCTGATGTCCTCCACCAGCTGCTGTCGCTCCTGGATCTCCTCCTCAAGGGCTTCCAAGCGTGCGCTCTGGTCCGGGTTGGTCTCGTTGGCGAGCTTCTCAACATCGCCCAACAACGTGCCGAGCCGCGAGCCATTCAGCGTGGAACGCTCGCTGGAAAGGCTGTCCAGGAACGCGAGCACACGCGCGGCGGGCTCCGTGACTTCGTAGACGATCTGCCCGGACTGGTTACGACGCGTCAGGAACTGCTTCCGGGTCCATTCATCGCCAAAAAGCTTGCCGTTCTGCTGGCCACCCAGCGCCGGATCCTGGCGGCGGAGCTGCTCAAGGAAGGCATCGACGTCGGCGTGGAACTCTTCGAGCGGAAGCTGCGGCCGGGTGCGGGTGAAGGATGCCTGCAGCACCGCGATCACCCACGGCGCCGAGCGGGTCAACGCCCACGCGGGACCCTTGGTCAGCTGTTCGAGGTCGCGGAGCCTCGCGCTGATGGCATCCGCGGAGGACATGGCTGAGCGGGACAACTACTCTCCTTCAGCTGCTGCGAAACCTGGCTGGCAGCGGAAACTGCCCCGTACAAGGTTAACGCAGAGCGTCGCGGGGGCGTCGGACGGCCCTGAAGTACCGGCGTCGCGCGCTTCTGCAGTACCGGCGTCGCGCGTACAGAAGCGTCCCCGTCGAAACCATTTCGTAACCTACCAACCGGTATGGTTTCGATCCCATATCAACGCAGTCGCGACGCGTTTCTCCACTGGCCGGAATGAAGCCCCGCCCCTAGTGTCAGATCATCGACGCATCCACGCCGCGCCGACCCACGCACCGTCGCTCCGGGGGGAACCATGGATTTCGATTTTACTGCGCTGGAAACAGGCACTTACGTTGTTATTGGAACACTGGTCTTTGCTGCATTATTGGTGGCCTTTATCGCCGCTGCAGCAATGGCAACCATCATTCTTATTGGCGCCATGGGCATGGTCTGGTACGCCGTCAAAGGTGTTCTTGGAGGACTTGTCCACGGCATTAATTTTGCGTGGGACCGCTTGGTTCACCACGCTGGACAAGTGGAAATTCCGGCCGAATTCCAGCCGCAGATTTCCTCTGGCACGGGTAGCTACCCGCGGGTAGCATTGAGGGACAGCTGAAGGGTTCCCACCCGAGGCGGACCCTGGCTCCATCCGGCACAACCGGCTAGAGGAGTTCTCCCATGACGTCCGCCACTGACAACAGTCTCGCCGCCGCAAGCGTCAATGCCACCGCAGAAGAAGCCCGCGCCGTCGCCGAAGCCGCGCGCGAAACCGAATGGAACCGGCCCAGCTTCGCCAAGGGCCTCTACCTGGGCAGCTTTGACCTGAGCCTGATCCACCCCTGGCCACAAGCCAAAACCGAGGACGTGGAGCGGGGCGAGGAATTCATGGCCCGGCTGCTGGCCTTCGCCAAAACCATGTCCGGCCGCATCATTGAACGCGATGCCAAAATTCCCGACGAATACCTCAAGGGGCTCGCCGACCTCGGCGTTTTCGGCATGAAGATCCCCCGCGACTACGGAGGCCTGGGCCTTTCCTTGGTCTATTACGGCCGCGCACTGGCCCTGCTGGGATCAGTCCACCCGAGCCTCGGTGCGTTAATTTCCGCCCACCAATCCATTGGCGTCCCGGAACCTGTGAAGGAATTCGGCACGCCGGAGCAGAAGCGGGAATACCTCCCGCGCTGCGCCGCAGGCGCCATCACCGCGTTCCTCCTGACAGAGCCCGACGTCGGCAGCGACCCCGCGCGCATGGGCGCCACTGCCGTACTGTCCGACGACGGCGGTTCTTACCTTTTGGACGGCGTGAAACTGTGGACTACCAACGGCGTGATTGCCGAGCTCGTGGTGGTCATGGCCAGGGTCCCTGCACATACCGATGCCGATGGGACCGAGCACAAGGGCGGCATCTCCGCATTCGTTGTGGAGATGGACTCCCCCGGCATCACCGTGGAGAACCGTAACGCCTTCATGGGCCTGCGCGGGATTGAGAACGGCGTGACCCGTTTCCACCAGGTCCGGGTGCCTGCCGCCAATCGGCTGGGCCGTGAAGGCCAGGGGCTCAAGATTGCCCTCACCACCCTGAACACGGGGCGGCTCTCCATTCCAGGCCTCTGCGTGGCCGCGGGAAAGTGGAGCCTGAAGATCTCCCGCGAATGGTCCAACGCCCGCACCCAGTGGGGACGCCCCGTGGGCAAACACGAGGCCGTTGGCAAGAAGATCGCGTTCATCGCAGCAACCACCTTTGCCTTGGAGGCAGTGTTTGAACTTTCCGCCGAGATGGCCGACGCCGGGCTGAAGGACATTCGGATCGAAGCCGCGCTGGCCAAGCTGTGGTCCACGGAACTGAGCTGCCGGATCGCCGACGAACTCGTGCAGATCCGTGGTGGCCGGGGCTTCGAGACCGCCGACTCACTGGAAGCCAGGGGCGAACGCGCAGTGCCGGCCGAGCAACTCCTCCGGGACCTCCGCATCAACCGGATCTTCGAAGGTTCCAGCGAGATCATGAAACTCCTGATCGCCCGTGAAGCGGTTGACGCACACCTTGCCGCCGCGGGCGACCTCGCCTCAGCGGACGCGAGCCTGCAGGACAAGGCGAGGGCCGCCGTCGGGGCCTCAGGCTTCTATGCCCGATGGTTGCCCAAGCTGGTTGCGGGAGCAGGGATGGACCCGCGTTCCTACGCGGAATTCGGCCGCTTGGCGAAGCAGTTGCGGTTCGTTGAACGATCGTCGCGGCGGCTTGCCCGGCAAACGTTCTACGGCATGGGGCGGTGGCAGGCCAAGCTGGAGCACAAGCAGGCGTTCCTTGGCAGGATCGTGGACATTGGGGCCGAGCTGTTTGCCATGGCGGCCTGCTGCTCCCGGGCTGAAATGCTGCTCCGCAAGCACCCCGAACAGGGCGCCGCCGCCTTTGAGCTGGCTGAGGCGTTCTGCGAGCAGGCGCGCGTGCGGGTGGATGAATACTTCGACCAGCTGTGGAGGAATACTGACGACGGCGATCACGACCTCTCGCGCAAGGTTCTCGCCGGCGACTACGCCTGGCTGGAGGCCGGCGTCCTGGATCAGTCGGAAGGAACCGGGCCCTGGATCGGCGACGCCTCCCCTGGCGCGTCAACCAAGGAAAACCTGCACCGCAAGTATCGGTGAGGGCTTCTGCAGCGTTCCCTCCCGGTTAGTCCCGAGAACAGCGTGAGGACCACACGTGTGTCAGCGGAATTTCCTCAATCGCGGCCGGAAAGTTGGAGGCAAGTGGGAACGAGCGCGCTCAGCGAACATCCCCGTCCACGTAGAACCAGCGTTTGTCTTCCCGCACAAAGCGGCTGAGTTCGCGCTGAACGCCGCGATCGCCGTCGAGCCTGTAATGGGCGGCGAATTCAACGGTGCCTGCCGTGTCCAAAGGTCCGCCGTTGGTGGTGGAAACGATGTCCAGCCTGCGCCACTGCATGTCCGGATCCAGTTCCATGGAGTCCGGCCGGGTGGAGGGGTGCCAGGTGCGCAGGAGGTAGCCGGGGTCCAGGACCACGAAGGCCGAATAGCGGGAGCGCATCAGTTGCTCGGCAGTGGGGGCATCGGCTTCGCCGCTGTGGAAGCGGCCGCAGCAATCGCCGTACTGCTCCCCGGAGAGGCAGGGGCACAGGCCGTTGCGGAGTCGGTCAGGATGGAGGGTCACGGGGTCCCAATCTGAGGCTGTAAATGAGAGCTGGGCAACATATTTTCCCACGCGATATAACAGCTTCGAAACAACCCCGCCAGAGTGTGGGCCGGGGCGTGATTCCGTCGGTGTTGGACCTTAGGCTAGATACGCAAGCTGGGTGGGCAATGCGCGCATCACAAAACGACAGCCAGGGGAGGCTACGTGGAGGATCCGACAACACTCGCCATCAACCTGACGTATTTGGGAACGCTGGGACTTGCTGTCCTGATGTTCCTGGGTCTCGGGTTGATCATCATCATCACCCTGGTGGTGGCCGGAGTTGGGCGACTGTTGTCCATAGTGCTCCTGGCCATGGTCGGAATTTTCCCCAAGAAGGAAACCACTCCCATTGTGCAGTTGCCCCCACGGCCGGCGCGCGTACCTGTTCCGGTGACCGGCGGCGTCGAGACTTCACAAGCTACTGAATCGCCGCTGGACGGTCTCACTCACACGGATTCCGTTGCACAGGTGCAGGCTCCCACAGCAGCTGCCCTTCCGAGCACAGCTGAATCTGCCCTTTCGCAGCCTGCCTCTTCGCAGCCTGCGCCGCCCGTACCTTCCGCTCCCGCGGCCCCTCAGCGGGACCTCATTGGTGATGTTCGACGACGACTCTCGGGTGCGTCGGCCGCCGTCAGGAACGGTGCGTGGAAGGCGAAGGTGGACCCCCGGAACCTGCCCAAGCCGGCAGAGGTCAAGTCCGCCGTGGAACACCAGACCGCGCACCACCCCATTGTTGTGGCAGCTGCCAAGGAACCGCCCGTTCTCGCAAAAGACTGGGCGGATGCAGTTGCCCAGGCAGACGAACGCGCGGCCGCCCGCGCCCAGGCCGGGCAGCCGCCGGCCATCAAGGTGACAGTCCGCGACCTTGACGATCCCGCACCATCGCCCAACGGTAAAACCCCCAACCCCAAGCACCCCGATGCCCCGGGCAAAAGGCCGGACAACGGCCAGGCAAAACCCGCCGAAACCAAGAGTTCTTCGAACGGGAACGGGGCAAAGAAATCGGGCCCGGGCAATTCCAAGAATGGAAAAGCTCCGAGCCCGATCCGTAAAGGTTCGCTGAGCAGCGCCAGCCGCAACTCGTAGTTGCCGGTCCGGCCTCTGCTTCCTAGGCGGCCAGTTGCCGGAAGGCCGCGCCATGGTAGATCAGCGGCTTGGACTCGAGGTTGATGCTGGTCGCTTTGACCTCCAGCACCACAATCGCGTGGTCCCCTGCGGGCGTTTCCGACACAACTTCGCATTCGAAACCCAGCACGGCGCCGTCGATCAGTACTGCGCCTGAGTCGCTGACGCTGGTATCCAGTCCGGCAAAGCGATCGCGGGTCTTCGATGCCAACTGAAGTGCCGCACCTTCCTGCCCCTCGGCCAGGACCGAGACACCCAGCCGCCGCGCCTGGCGGAGCTTAGGCCAGGTGGTGGAGGAGTTCTGCACCGCGAACATCACCAGCGGTGGCTCCAGTGATACGCCCACCGTGAAGGAAGATGCCACCAAAGCTTCCGGCGTGAAGTCCACCATCGCGCTGAAGGCGGCAACTCCGGACGGGAACTGCGCAAATGCCGCCTTGATGGCCGCCGTTTCTTCCACTGTGGTCTGTGTCATTCCGCTGTCCCCTTCGTGCGTTGCTTGAGTTCCTTTCCCATGATTCACCTGCTTCCGGGAACGGCAATATTTGTTGATCCGCAAGACATTTGTGTTGCTGCGTGTCAAGAAATATCGCGAAGTAAGGCCTGTTCCATTACTTCGCAAGACGAAAAACGAAGAAGTTCTACCGCTTGCGTTTATGCCTCCGGCGGCCGTGTGTAGCCTCGATTGAACATCCACGGCCACCGACTCAGGCCTGGACATCAGCACTGTCCCACCACAGGAAGCCGACATGAGCCTCAACGAGCTACGAACGCTTGGACGCACTGGCGCCCTGATCAGCCCCCTCACGCTGGGCACCCTGAATTTCGGCACCGGCGCCGCACCCACGGGCCCGGCCGAGAGCATCCGCATCATCAAGGCCGCCCTCGACGCCGGGATTACCAGCGTTGACACCGCAGACATCTACTCCCAGGGCGAAGCTGAGACCGTGGTTGGCCAGGCCATCCACAGCCGGCGCGACGACGTTTTCCTGGCAACCAAGTTCCACGGCCAGATGGGCTCCAACCCTGCACACGCAGGCAACTCACGCCGGTGGATCGTCCGGGCTGTTGAGGACAGCTTGCGGCGGCTGAACACGGACAGGATCGACCTCTACCAAGCGCACCGTCCGGACTACAACACCGATCTCCTTGAGACCATCACCGCGCTCAACGACCTCATCCGGCAGGGCAAGATTCTCTACTACGGAACCTCCGTGTTCAGCCCGGCCCAGCTTGTTGAGGCCCAGTGGATCGCCAACACCAACCACCTCACGCCGCCCGTGGTGGACCAGGTTCCCTATTCCCTGCTGGTGCGCGCCAACGAACGCGACGTTTTCCCCATCACCCAGCAGTACGGCGTCGGGGTTTTGAGCTACGGACCGCTCGACGGCGGCTGGCTGGCCGGCGGTTACCGCGTCGGCGCCGGTCAGCCCGAAAGTTCGCGGTCGGCAGCTGTTCCGGGCCGATTCGACGTTACCGCGCCCTTCAACCAAGGCAAACTGCACGCCGCCGACGCCCTTGCGCAGCTGGCGGCACGTCACGGACTGACGCTTATCCAGCTGGCCGTCGCCTTTGCGCTGAACCATCCGGCAGTAACCAGCGTGGTCATCGGGCCGCGCACCGAGGAGCACCTCACCGACTATTTGAAGTCCGCGGATGTGGTGCTGAGCGAGGCCATCCTCGACGAAATCGATGACATCGTTGCCCCCGCGGTTAACTTCCTGGAGCGCGACGCCGGCACGGTTGCCCCGCACCTTGAGTACCCGGAACTGCGACGCCGGTAATTGCCTTGCGTTGTGAGGCCTCCTCTGCGTCCCTCGCGCTTCGTTTGGCGCGCAGAGCAGGCCCCACAACGAGGTATTGACGCAGGTTCGGCCGCGGCGTGATCCTTGTCCTAAGTGCTGCGGCACTCCGCAGCGTTTAGCTTCCAGTAGAACGCCGCCGTCCCATGTCCAAACACCACGTCAAGCAAAGGGCAGCGAAAGCCGCCACCCCAGGGCAGCCGACCGAAGGTCCCCTGACCCATGAAGAACTGCAACTGTCCGGGCGGAACCACTCCATGCCCTTGGAAGCCTTGCACGACGACATCACGCCTGCCGGGCTGCATTACCTGCTGATCCACTTCGACATCCCCCATGTTTCCGCTGATTCGTGGCGGCTCAGGCTGGGCGGGGCTGTTGAGAACAGCTTGGAACTGAGCCTTGAAGACATCAAAGCCCGGCCCGCTGTCACCATGCCCGTCACCCTTGAATGCGCGGGCAACGGACGCTCCCTCCTGGAACCACGGCCACTCAGCCAACCGTGGGTTCTGGGGGCAGTGGGCACAGCCGAATGGACCGGAACCCCCTTGGCGCCTCTTCTGGAGGAAGCCGGTTTGGCGAGTGACGCCGTCGAACTTGTCTTTACCGGTGCCGACAACGGCATCCAGGGCGGCGTAGAAGAGCCGTACGCGCGCAGCCTGACCGTCGCTGAGGCGATGCACCCCGAAGTCATGCTGGTGTACGCCATGAACGGCAATCCGTTGCCGCTGCAGCATGGGTTCCCGCTGCGGCTGCTGGTGCCGGGGTGGTACGGCATGGCCAGCGTGAAATGGCTGACCTCGATCGAAGCGGTGACGTCGCGGTTCATGGGATGGCAGCAGTCCGTTGCCTACCACTACCTGCAGGGTCCCGATGGTCCCGGCTTGCCCGTGACACATATCCGCGTCCGCTCCCTGATGGTGCCGCCGGGGATCCCTGAGTTCTTCACCCGACGCCGGATCGTGGAGTCCGGCCCGGTGATGCTGCACGGACGGGCATGGTCAGGGCACGGCGACGTGGAGCGCGTGGAAGTGGGGATTGACGGCGAGTGGATGCCGGCGCACCTCGAGCCCGCTCTGGGCGACTTTGCCTGGCGCTCATGGTCGATGGTGTGGGTGGCGAGCCCCGGTGAGCATGTTCTCCGGTGCCGCGCGATGGATACCTCCGGCGCGCTCCAGCCCACTGAACAGGTGTGGAACTACCAGGGGATCGGGAACAACATGGCGCAGGTGGTTGAGGTGACGGTGCGGTAGGTCTTTAGTTTGCCTCGCCGAGTTCGCTTGCCTCGCCGAGTTCGCCGGAAGGGTGCATGATCGCCGGAATTTTCCGACGATCTCGGCGGCTTCCCCGCGTTCTCGAAGCATTCCGGCGTTCTCGCCAGCCTGCTCTGCCCCGGTTAGACTCGTTCGAATCATGAGTATTCCGTCGTCATCCCCCGCGAATGTAAGGGTGGACGCCTGGTTGTGGGCGATCCGGGCCTACAAGACCCGTTCCGCCGCTACGGCTGCCTGCCGGGCAGGGCACATCCGTATCAACGGCAACCCCGTGAAAGCTTCACAAAGCGTGATCATCGGCGACACCATTCGGGTGCGTGAATCCGGCTGGGAGCGGATCCTCGAGGTGCGGCGCCTGATTGCCAAGCGTGTGGGAGCCGAAGCCGCTTCACACTGTTTCACTGACCACACGCCCCCGCGCCCCGTCGCCCCCAAGCTGGGGCTTCCACAACGTGACCGAGGCGCCGGCCGGCCCACCAAGAAGGACCGCAGGGATATGGAGAAGCTGCGGGGGTAGTTGCCTGCCGGGTTTCGGGCGTACCGCGCATTTCTGCTGGATCATCGCCCTCTGCATCCGAGAACAACCGCGGAATCCCGGGGTTTTCATGGATGCAGGATTTGGATGATCCAGCAGAATTCATTGCTTGATCCATGAGCATCCTCGTGGGTTGTCCACAGGCAGGAATTTCCGACATGATTCCACGCCCGCCAACTGCTTAGACTGGCCGCCACACCGTCAAACAGCTGCTGGGGAGCCCGTCATGCCATGCCATTCGCCTGCCTCTTTTCCGTCCTTACGTGCGCGAACGGTGATCTGGTCGGCGGCCCTCGTGCTCCTTCTGAGCGCTTGTCAGGGTGGCTCCGCACCGGCCGACTCACCCTCCGTTACAGGCTCGACGACGGCGTCACCCACCTCGAGCGGTTCGGTCCCTGCTGCTTCTCCAGGCCCCACCGCGTCGCTCGTTTACAAGCCCGCCGATGCGAAGGGCAAAGCCCAGAACGTGCCGGTGCCCGTGATGCCCGAGCTCGCGAAGGAGAACTCGAAGGCGGGGCTGGAAGCGTTTGTTGGGTACTGGTACGCGGTTGGGAACTACGCGGACGAGACAGGAGACGTTTCCGGCCTTAGTACTTTGAGCACCCTGGAATGCAAAGCATGTACGCAGTTCCGAAACGCAGCCCTGGACAGCTCCAAGAATGGCCGGTGGATCGTAGGGGGAAAAGTACGCACTCCCAGGATTGAGATCGCTTGGAACGCCGGGCACACGACCCAACAAGCCAAAGTCCAAGTGATTCAAGAAGCGATCACTTACTACAACGCCGACGGCACTGAGGGGCGCCCAGCGGACCCGGCAACAAATGACGCGTTTGCTGTCGTCGCCAGCTTCGAAACGACGTGGAAGGTTGTGGACACTGGTGTCATCCGCTAACAACGCGCGTCGCGTCGCTCAGGGTTTTGTCCTAACCGCAGTACTGGTCACCGCGTCAATGCCCGCCCACGCTGAAGAAAACTGGGCATCAACAAATAAGGCAGCTGGAACCATAGAGGTTGGGTCCCGCTGGTCCTTCGATCCAGGGACCGGAAAGTCGACGCCCAAGCTGGATGGCTCGTCTTCATCTGAAGATCCCTTCCAGTACATGGCCGACGTTCATTGCCGCTCAGGTGGCTCGGACACTCCGGACAAGGGCTGCCTGACCATGGAGTGTCCAGCGAAGACCCCCGGCGGAGAGGAAGGCACCCCTGTGATCTGGAAGCAGGCTCCAAAGGCTATTACTGATCCCGAGTGGAGCAACTACCCAGCAGTCAGTGGACCTACCTGCCTCTACGACCCCGAACCCGGGAACGTCCTGGCCGACATCGCCGCCCGGATCCTCAACGACTTCCGCCAACTACCCGTCAACCCCGGCACGCTGGAAGCCCAACCCTTCCCCCACACCCTCAAAGGCGGACCCACCAACTTCTACACCACCGCCACCGAACAAGCCTTCAACCTCACCATCCTCGGCCAAACCGTCCACCTCACCGCCACACCCACCAGCCACAGCTACACCTACGGCGACGGCGCCACCCTCGGCCCCACACCAATAACCGGGTACCCCCTCCCCGAAGCCGAATGGCTCACCAACGCGACCCGCACCAGCCACAGCTACACAGAAACCGGCAACTACCAAGCCGCCGTCACCACAAGTTTCACCGGCACTTACTCGGTCAACAACGGCCCACCACTACCCGTCAACGGCACCCTGGACATCACCACACCCGCCAAAACCATCCACGTCTGGAAAACAGAAAAAGCGCTCGTCGCCGACACCTGCGAACAAAACCCCAACTCCTGGGGCTGCCCGGGAGCCGAGACCAGATAGACAGAAGGCGCCACGTACCGCCACCACCCACTTCGATCACCACCTCCAAACGACACACCCAAACAGGCGGCTCGTCGAGGCCACCCACGACGCAAAGTAGGTGGCAGCGGCCCCCAGAGCAGGGGAACCTTCGCCTTAAAAGAAGAAAAGCACCAGTTCCGAAGAACCGATGCTTTTCGCCTGCCGAAACTAGGAGAACCAAGTACCTGGAGGGCCCATGAACAGCAGGAAGCTGAACACGGCACCAACGGCAACAAGAGTGACAACCACGGCGAGGATCGGATTGCGCAAGACCCAGGCCTGGGCTTTCTCGAATCCACCCTTGGGGGAGTCTCCACCAGCTGCCAAGCGCCACCCGCCTGCGAGAAGTCCGCGCCGATCGAGCGACTTCTCCATGGGGATGGTGGCGTACGGAATCACCGCCGAGGCAATTGCCAGCAGGCCAGTGGGCGCGACCCATTTCTGGTTGATCCACGTGAACGCAGCCGTGGCGGCGTAGCAAAGGAACACGAAGCCGTGGATTCCCCCGGCAATGCTCACACCGACGTCGGTGGTGCGTGTGACGTACTTAAGGAACAGCCCGACCAACAACAGGGTCCATGTCACGGCCTCAGCGAAAGCAACGGTTCGGAACAGAGTGCGGGGCTGCATGGAAGTCCTCAGGTAGAAAACGGGAGACACCCCCTATTTTACCGGCTGTAGAAATTAGCTTGCGTCTATCGGTGCCACGCAGGACTACGGCAAGGGCAACGCCTCCCGGTTCCGGATGCGCGAGTCGCCGAACTCGATAGCCACGGGGGCGATCTCCATAGCCGGCTCGTGTCGGGATCGTGCTCTGCCGACGGCGATGTGAGGCAGCCATCGCGGCGACCTGTAGCCAAGGGCCGGCGAACTCAGGATGAAGTCGTCAATGTTGTCGAGGCCCAGCTCGTCGAGAAGGACATGGAGCCCCTGAACAAGGAGCGCCTGGTAGTCGTGCACTTCCTGTGGCACTTCCACGTGGAGTCCCCTCAGGCGTCCACCACCCAGAGGGATCAGTTTGTCCGATTTCCCCAAAAAGCCCTGCAATACCGGCAACTCCGTCACCCAACTGGCGATCTCCGGAAGTGTCTTCTCCGGCGTCGAAAGTCCTTTTGTCCACGCGGCAATGTCTGCGGCGAGGTCGTCCAGAATGCCCACATGCAGCAGGGTCATGTGCAATCCCTGCGGCTTGCGAAGGGAGTCGGCAAATCGACCAAGTCCCTCGTAGTCCGAGGATCCTGCACCCACGCGAAGTACGGGCACCTCCACAGTGATTCGGGGTCCGTCCGGTTTGCTTCCAATGGGGTCGCGGGCCGTCATGGATGACATTATGCGCCGGATGCGAGGCGGACGGCAGGCCGACGACCCAACTCACCGTCCGCCGTCGCGCGCCGCTTGTTACCGCTTGGATCGCGCCTGGACGAGGTTGGCGAACGGAAGGCGCCCGAAGGCTGAAACGAACTCTGCGTGGTACGCGGCCTCGGCAGCATTGACCTCGGAGGCCGGCAGTTCCTTCCACGCAATCACCAAGTCCAGGGCATCGCGCAGTTGCCAGATGAGCCGGGCATCCCACACCACGGTGGGCCGCCCACGGCCGTAGTCCAAGAGCTCCTGAATTTGCTTGCGGAGCCCCCGGTTGCCTTGGCTGCCGGCGCTGGCCTTGCCGAGGTAGAGCACAGAAGCATCCGCAACCCACTCGGCTTGCAGGGCTTCACGCGTGAGGGAGGGGTCCTTCTTCTTGAAGGTGCCGGCAGTGCTCTTGTTGAGGAAGACAGGCTCGAAATCTGCGGGGCGGAGGACCACGAAGATGCCGGGTCCCTGGGGAATTCGCATGGGATCGAGGTCATCCAACGCACGGAAACCGGTGAATCCGTCCAGGGTGAGGGACTTTTTGGTGAAGAGCATGGTCCATTGTGCGTGAACAGCCCAGGACACCAAACCGTGAAGCGACTCTTTCAGCGTTGACAGCCCCTTGTGACCCGTGCCATATTCAAAAGCGTGAACCTGTCAGACAGCCGGACAGCCGGACAGCCCGAATTCCCGGGCAACACCGCTGCGCATACGCCCATTGCACGCATTTCCGCAGCTGAGGCGGTCTTTGCGGCACTTCGGCGAGCCATCGAGGGCGGTCAGTTCGACGTTGGCACCAAGCTGAGCTCCGAAGCGACGCTCGCGGCACAGTACGGCGTGAGCCGCTCCGTCATCCGGGAAGCGCTAAGATCCTGCAACACCTTGGGCCTCACCATGACCAAAACCGGCAAGGGCACGTTCATTGTGGCCAACAAGGTTGCTAATGACCTTACCTTGGGCCAGTACAGCGCGCGGGATCTCAACGAGGCCCGTCCACACATCGAGATTCCCGCCGCCGGCCTCGCCGCCCAACGAAGGACCGATGAGGAGCTGGAACACCTCAAGGACATCGTCCAGGAAATGCTCAGCGAGAACGATCCCGAAGCGTGGGTGAACCTTGACGCAAGCTTCCATTCCGCCGTCGCCAGAGCCAGTGGAAACCGCGTGTTCGCCAGCGTCGTGTCCGATATCCGCGAGGCACTGGCCCACCAGTCCGAAACCCTGAACCTCGTCGCGGACCGGCAGCACCGCTCGGATGACGAACACGTCGCCGTGCTCAACGCGATCGAAGCGGGCGACTCAGAGGCCGCAAGCAAAGCGATGGCAGCCCACCTGCAGGCCGTCAGCGTTGCCCTGGACACGATCCTCAACAAATGACACCCCCAAAGGACACCATGCCTGCCCCCGAAGCACCGGCCACACCCCAGGCCACAACGCCCCACCACGTCCCGCTCGTCGAGGTAACCCGCGACGGTTTGGTGGAGAGCATCCACTACGGATCGCTGATCGCCCTCCACAAAGACGGCAGCACTGCCGTCGAGGCCGGCGCACCGGACGCGCCGATGTACCCACGCTCAAGCCTGAAGCCATTGCAGGCTGTAGCCCTGCTCAAGGCGGGCCTGGACCTCCCCCAAAACCTCCTCGCCCTCACGGCCGCCAGCCATTCCGGCGCTCAGATGCACCGTGACGGCGCCACCGAAATCCTGAAGCTGCACGGCCTCAGCGAAGCGGCCTTGGGCAACAGCACGGACCTCCCCTATGGCGTGAAGGAACGCGAAGAATGGCTACGTGCCGGCAACGGCCCCACCCAGATCGCGCAGAATTGTTCCGGCAAACACGCTTCCATGACCGCCGTTTGCGTCATCAACGGCTGGCCTGTGGAGGGGTATTTGCACCCTGAGCACCCGCTGCAGGTTCTGGTCCGGGACACCATCACGGAACTGACCGGCGAGGAAGCCGCCGCAGTAAGCACCGATGGCTGCGGGACCCCGCTCTTCGCGCATTCGCTGCATGGCATGGCCCGCGCTTATGGCCGTCTCGCCGCTGCCGACGAAAGCACCGATGAGGGCAAAGTTGCCCACGCTATGCGCCGTTATCCGGAGATGGTGGCCGGCGAAGGCCGCGACGTCACCGCCTTGATGCGGGCTGTTCCCGGCTTGCTCGCCAAGGACGGCTTCGAAGGCCTCCAGCTGGTGGGGCTACCGGACGGCACGGGCGTCGCCGTGAAGATTTCCGACGGCGGGGATCGCGCCCGCATGCCCATCACGCTTGAGGTACTTCGCAGCCTGGACGTCGACGGCGGCAGCTTGGACACCCTGCAGAGCCCACCCGTGCTGGGTGGCGGCCTTCCGGTCGGCGAACTCCGCGCAGCCCAAATTTTTCAGCAACTAAACCAAGGACAGCTATGACCACCGTCGATCAGGCGATCCCCCTCCGTTCCGAACACGACCTCCTGGGTGACCGCGACGTCCCCGCGGATGCCTACTGGGGCGTCCATACCCTCCGCGCAATCGAGAACTTCCCCATCACCGGGCAGCCGCTCTCCACCAACAAGCACCTCGTCAGGGGTTTGGCCGCCGTGAAGCAGGCAGCCGCCCGGACCAACCACGAGCTCGGCCTCCTTGATGCTGAGCGCGCCGGAGCCATCGAGCAGGCATGCCAGGACGTCATGGATGGCATGCTCCAGGACCAGTTCATGGTTGATGTCATCCAGGGCGGTGCCGGCACCAGCTCCAACATGAACGCCAATGAAGTCATCGCCAACCGTGCTCTGGAAATCCTGGGCCACCCCAAGGGCGACTACGCCAAGCTGCACCCGAATGACCACGTGAACCTGAGCCAGTCCACCAACGACGTCTACCCGACGGCGGTGAACCTCGCCACGATCTTCTCCGTAAAGGAGCTCTTGGAAGCACTCGAGGAACTCGAGGTGGCTTTCGCGGAGAAGGGCCGCGAGTTCCGGACCGTCGTGAAGATGGGCCGGACCCAGTTGCAGGACGCTGTTCCCATGACGCTGGGACAGGAGTTCGGCGGATACGCCGTCACTATCGGCGAGGACCGCGCCCGCCTGGATGAGTCGCACATGCTGATCCACGAGATCAACCTCGGCGCCACGGCAATCGGCACGGGCCTGAACGCCCCGGTTGGCTACGCCGATGCTGCTTGCCGTCATTTGGCCGACATCACCGGCCTTCCCCTGCTCACTGCCGCCGACCTCATTGAGGCCACCCAGGATGTTGGCGCCTTCGTGCACCTGTCCGGTGTGCTGAAGCGCGTGGCTGTGAAGCTCTCCAAAATTTGCAATGACCTCCGTCTGCTGTCTTCCGGACCGCGCGCAGGTTTGGGCGAGATCAACCTTCCGGCCGTCCAGTCCGGTTCGTCGATCATGCCCGGCAAGATCAACCCGGTGATCCCGGAAGTGGTCAGCCAGGTGGCGTATGAAGTCATCGGCAACGATGTCACCGTCACCATGGCCGCGGAGGCAGGCCAGCTTCAGCTGAACGCCTTCGAACCGATCATTGTGCACAGCCTGCACAAGAGCATCTCCCACCTGGAAGCAGCGTGCCGCACCCTTACGGCACGCTGCGTCCGGGGCATCACCGCAAACACCGAACGGCTACGGCTTACCGTGGAGCAGTCGATCGGTCTCGTCACGGCATTGAACCCCCATATCGGTTACGCCTCCGCCACCGCTATCGCACAGGAAGCGCTGGCAACGGGGAAGGGTGTGGCAGAACTTGTTCTGGAGCACGGCCTGCTGACCGCAGCCCAGCTCGAGGAACTTCTCAGCCCTGAACGTCTGGCAAATCTGAGCAAATAGGCCGAAACTGGCCCATAAGCCCCGCGGCTGCAGCCAGCCGCCCCGCCCGATGAGGCATACCCCCACGAGGCGCTGTTCGGCGAGCCCGGAACCCCCACCGGCCTCGACCAGGACGCCCCCAACAGGACACCACTAAGGATTCCAATGACCAATCCCATCACGGACCACACGGTCCCGGCCCAAGCGCACGCCAGCGAAAAGGCCCTCCACAAGGAGGACGCCGGCTACCACAAGGACCTCAAGCCCCGGCAGATCCAGATGATCGCGATCGGTGGCGCAATCGGCACCGGCTTGTTCCTGGGCGCCGGCGGTCGGCTCAATGCAGCTGGCCCGTCCCTCGTGATTGCCTACGCAGTCTGTGGCTTTTTTGCCTTCCTGATCCTCCGCGCACTTGGCGAGCTCGTTCTGCACCGTCCGTCGTCGGGATCGTTTGTTTCCTATGCCCGTGAGTTCTACGGCGAGAAGGCGGCCTTCGTCTCGGGCTGGTTCTACTGGATCAACTGGGCCACCACCACCATTGTGGACATCACGGCGGCCGCGCTCTACATGAACTTCTTCGGCAAATACATTCCCTGGATGGGCGCAGTCCCGCAGTGGGCATGGGCCCTTATTGCCCTGGTGGTGGTGCTGAGCCTGAACCTGGTCTCGGTGAAGGTCTTCGGCGAAATGGAGTTCTGGTTCGCGTTGATCAAGGTGGCCGCGCTGGTGGCCTTCCTCTTGGTTGGCACCTACTTCGTCATCTTCGGCACCCCGGTTGATGGCCAGGAAGTCGGCTTCAGCCTCATCTCGGACAACGGCGGCGTCTTCCCGAACGGCATCCTGCCGATGATCATTCTGATGCAAGGCGTGCTGTTTGCGTACGCCTCGATCGAACTGGTGGGCACTGCGGCCGGCGAAACCCCCAACCCTGAGAAGATCATGCCCAAGGCCATCAACTCCGTGGTCTTCCGCATCGCAGTCTTCTATGTTGGCTCGGTTATCCTGCTGGCACTGCTGCTCCCCTACACCTCGTACGAGAAGGGCGTCAGCCCCTTCGTGACGTTCTTCGGATCCATCGGCGTTGAGGGCGTAGACGTCATCATGAACCTGGTTGTCCTCACCGCGGCCCTTTCGTCCTTGAACGCCGGCCTCTACTCCACCGGCCGCATTCTCCGTTCCATGTCCGTGGCGGGTTCCGCCCCCAAGTTCGCGCAGCGCATGAACAAGGCGGGTGTCCCGTATGGCGGCATCGCCATCACGGCAGGCGTCTCCCTGCTCGGCGTACCGCTGAACTACCTGGTTCCGTCCGATGCTTTCGAGATCGTCCTGAACGTCGCTTCGGTGGGCATCATCGTCACGTGGGCCACCATTGTCCTGTGCCAGATGCAGCTGAAGCGATGGTCGGACAAGGGCTGGGTGAAACGGCCGTCCTTCCGACTCTTCGGCGCACCCTACACAGGTTGGTTGTCCCTGATCTTCCTCGCAGGCGTCCTGATCATGGTGTTCATCGAATCGCCGCTCACCATGCTGGTTACCGCGGTTGCCTGCGGACTCATGGTCTGGGGCTGGTTCCTGTGCCGCAAGCAAATCCATGAGCTTGCTGCCACCCGCGATGGCTACACCGGCAGCGCCCCTGTCATAGCCAACCGGCCGTTGCCGGGCGGCGACAAGTAACAACCGCTGATTTACGACGGCGGCACCCGGGTTCCGTAACAGCGGAACCCAGGTGCCGCCGTCGTAAGTTAACGCCCCCAACCGAGTCGCAGTTAGGCCGTTCCCAGCGCTGAAAACGGCCCGAGCTGCGACTCAATTGGGTTGGGACGCGACAGAAACAGACATCGGATCATTCGTGGCTACTATTGGTCCATGGCTGTCACAGACGAGGCGATCAGCAAGATCAAAGACATGCTGATCCGCGGGGAACTCAAGGCCGGCGATCGACTTCCGCCGGAAAAGGAACTGAGCGAACGCCTGGGCCTTTCCCGGAGTTCGTTGCGTGAAGCTGTGAAAGCCTTGGAACTGATCCGCGTGCTGGACGTCCGCCGCGGCGATGGAACGTACGTGACCAGCCTCGACGCCAAACTCCTCAATGAGGCTGTGGCATTCGTGGTGGATCTGCACCAGGACCGCTCCATTTTGGAACTCTTTGAGGTCCGACGAATCCTGGAACCCGCCACGGCCCATCTGGCCGCAGGAAAAATTACCCCGGACGAGCTCCTTGCCCTCCGGAGCACCATGGATGGCATTGACGAGAACACGGACGTCGAGGAACTGGTGGCCCATGACCTCGAGTTCCACAGCATCATCACCGAAGCCGCAGGAAACGACTATCTCGGCAGCCTTCTGGAGGCTCTGTCCAGCAGCACCGTCCGGGCACGGATATGGCGGGGCTTAACCCAGGAAAAGGCCGTGGCACACACCTTGGCCGAGCACCACGCAATCGCGGACGCCTTGGAACGCGGCGATGCCGAGCTGGTGCGGGCCTTGGTGACCGTGCACATCAGTGGCGTCGAGAACTGGCTGCGCCAGGCTCTCTAGGCTGCGCCGGGCGCTCCAAACTGCGCCAGGCTCTCTAGCCCTCGGCGAGAGGAGCGGCCGCCAGCCCATAAGTGCGGATCGCTGTACCCTCCAGCACGTCATCCTGCTCCGAAGGTTCCAAAGAGGAAAGCAGTTCAAGCAACACATCCAGCGTCCGGCCGTATGGAGCCCCCAAGGTACTGACAGGCCAGTCGCCGCCGATCATCAAACGCCGGGGTCCAAAAGCTTCCAACGCTGATTCGAACAAGGGCCGCAACGAGTCCGCGGTGTACTCAACCCCCGGCAGGTGGAGTCCGGAGAGCTTGGCCACCGCGTTGGGCTCACGCCCGAGGGCCCGGACGTCAGTTCGCCATGACTCCATGGCTGCAGCATCGCCACGCGGTGGCTTGCCAAGATGATCAAGGACCACGGTCAGTTCCGGAAGGTCCCGCGCCAGCCGGACCACGGAGCCGAGGTGACGCGGGAACGCATCCGGGACATCGAAGGGGAAGCCCTGCCGCGCCAGCAGAGCCAATGATTCCCGAACGGCAGGAAGGGCCAGGAAACCGGCCCGCGGATCGTCATGCACCAGATGCCGGACGCCCTTGAACGCGGGATGGGCGGCGAAACGGGCCAACTGCTTCCTGGCGTCCGCTGGTGAGTCCAAGCGGATCCAGCCCACCACGCCCAGCACCCAGGGATTCTGTGCCGCGACGGCCAGCATGCTCTGGGTATCGGCCAGGGTGTCGTCGGCCTGGACCAGCACGGCACCCCTGACACCAGCGGCGTCCAACGTCTCACGCGCTTCATCCGCGCCAAAGCTCCGGAAAAGCGGTCCGTGCTGAGGGCCAAGCCACGAATAGGGCCGTTCACCGCCGGGGACGAAGGTGTCCAGGCTCCACAAGTGCAGGTGCGAATCAATCACGCCCGGCGGCCTCCAACGCATCCCACAGTTCATCCGGCACAGAAGCGTCCATTCTGGCCGCGTTCATGGCTACCTGCTCAGGAGAAGTTGCCCCGGCTGTCACGTTCACCACGGCCGGATGCCGCAGCGGAAACTGGAGGGCCGCCGTCGGAAGCTCTACGCCAAAGTCGCGGCAGACAGCCGCCAGCTGACGCGCCCGCTCTACCAACACCTGCGGCGCGCGTTCGTAGTTGTAGTGCGCATCATCGGGGACATCAGGCAGGGCCAGGAGCCCTGAGTTGAAGGCACCCACACTCACGACGCCGGTGCTGCGTGCCCTGCAGCGGTCAAGCAGCGGAACGCCGGGCTGCTCCAGCAGGGTGTAGCGACCGGCGAGCATCACGAGGTCCAGGTCTGCGGCTTGGACGCATTCAAGGGCTGCCTCGGCCGAGTTGGTGCCAACGCCTATTGCCGTGACCACACCTTCGGACCTGAGCTTTTCAAGGACCGGCAGGGCTTGGGTGATTCCGGCGTGGAGATCGTGGACGTCTGGATCGTGGAGGTAGGCGATGTCCACGTGATCCAGTCCCAACCGTTCCAGGGAGTCCTCGATGCTCCGCCGGATGCCTGCCTCGGAAAAGTCCCATACGCGTCGGCTGGTGGCTGGGACATCGAAACCTTCCGGGTCCCGGCCACCGGAATCGTTGGGTTCCAACAGCCGGCCCACTTTGGTGGAGATGATGAACTGATCCCTCGGCTTGTCCCGGAGCACGGCGCCCAGCCTCTGCTCAGACAGCCCGAGTCCGTAGTGGGGGGCGGTGTCGAAGTAGCGTATGCCCGCATCCCAGGCAGCAAGGACTGTCGCGAGGGCTTCGCCGTCCGGAATGGCCCTGTACAGGTTCCCGATTCCCGCTCCGCCGAAGCCGAGTTTGCCGAGGTCCAGTGAGTTCATGGCAGTTCCCATACCTTCCGGATACCGTTGTCCTCCCCCGAGTAATCGTCCTGAACCTCCAGGAGTTCAGCCATTCTGGCCTGCCACGGCACGTTGGCCGGGTGATCTGCGAGCGCGTGGCGCATGGCATGGTAGTCCTCAACGTCCACCACGTGGAAGAGGTCCAGTCCGCTGCGCCAGATCCGCCAGTTATGCACGCCGGCTTCCTTGAGCGCCGCCACCAGTTCGGGCGGTATGTGCGCGTGGGCGTCAGCGTACTCCTCCTCGGTTCCGGGTTTGAGCCGGGTGTGCAGGGCGATGCTTTCAGCCATTCGCGGCCTCCGGTTTCAGAAACAGTTCAAGCACGGGTACGGCGACGTCCGGCCGCTGCACCGGGAGCTTGATGGTCAGGGTTCCTGGCGGTTGGCCCCCGGGCACGGTGTTGAATGCCTGTTGGTTCGGATCGACTTCCTTGAGGAACACCTCGGATGCATCGTTCAGCAGCTGCGCGTACTCAACCTTCCCGGCCAGGTCCGGGAGGTGGATGTACTCGAATGGCCAGGCAAAGAGGTGCACATACAGCCTGTCGCCGCGCTGGGTGTAGCGGCAGTCGGCCGGTGCCGTAAACCGTGAGGCACCGGCACCGTAAATGGCGCGGGAATGCAGCTTCATCCAGGCGCCGATCCCTTCCAGGGAAGCCAGGGCACGCGGGTCGATGCTGCCACGGCCGGTGGGTCCCACGTTGAGCAGCAGGTTGCCGCCATTGGAAACACCGTCAATGAGCATACGGATGAGCAGGTCCACGGACTTGTAGTTCACATTGTCCCTGTCATAACCCCAGCTCCCGTTCAGGGTCTGGCAGGCCTCCCAGGTGACGGGGACGCCGTCGAGCATCATGGGCTCGGTAGGTTGGTATTGCTCAGGCGTCACCAGGTCTCCCGGGATGTCCAGGCGATCGTTGACCACTATCCCGGGCTGGAGCTCCCGCACCATCGCCAGCAATTCTTTGGAGTTCCAGTCGTCGCGGCCCTTCCCGCCCCAGAATTCCGTGATGCTGGTTCCTGCGTAGGAGAAGTCGAAGAACAGGTAGTCGATGGTGCCGTAGTTGCTCAGGAGCTCGCGCACCTGGCCGTGCAGGTAGTCACGGTAGAGGGCCATATCCCGCCCGCTGTTCAAGCTTTCGACGTCGGCCGCGTTCCGTTGAGGGTGTACCCCGTCAACGGTGAAGTGGGGATGGTGCCAGTCGATGAGCGAGTGATAGAAGCCAACTTTCAGCCCCTCCGCTTTGAGCGCTTCCACATACGGCGTGATCAGGTCCCGGCCGGCGGGCGTGTTGGTGGCCTTGTACTCCGTCAGGGCTGAATCCCACAGGCAGAAGCCGTCATGATGCTTGGTGGTGAGGACCACGTACTTCATGCCTGCCTGGCGGGCGGCGCGGGCCCATTCCCGGGGGTCGTAGAGATCGGGATCGAAGCGCTGAAAATACTTGGCGTACTCCTCCACCGTGGTCTCTTCAATGTTCATCACCCACTCATGGCGTGCCGGGAGAGCGTACAGGCCCCAGTGAATGAACATGCCAAAGCGTGCTTCTTCGAACCACGGTGCGTGCTGGATCAACGGGTTTCCTTCCATACCGGGCCGTCCGGAAAGCTGTAAGCGGTCAGTGTTTCATGGAGCATTTGGTTGCCGGCTCCAGGAGCCGACGGCGGCCAGTACGCGCCGCTATGGACAACTACGGGTGTGATGAAGTGCTCGTGGAGGTGGTCCACGAACTCGATGGTCCTGCCTTCCTTGGTCCCTGATACGGCAAGGTAGTCGAACATGGACAGGTGTTGCACAGCTTCGCAGAGACCCACCCCGCCGGCGTGCGGACACACCCTCACACCGAACTTGGCTGCGAGCAGCAGGATGGCAATGTTCTCGTTCACTCCGGCCACGCGGGCTGCGTCGATCTGCAGGACCTCGAGCGAGCCGGCCTGGAGCATTTGCTTGAACACCACCCGGTTCTGGACGTGCTCTCCCGTTGCCACCGGAATCGGCGCCACTCCCCGGGCTATGGCGGCATGACCCAAAATATCGTCCGGGCTGGTGGGTTCCTCGATCCAGGCAATGTCGTAGGGGGCCAGGTGGGCCATCCAGTCGATGGCGTCCTGGACGTCCCAGCGCTGGTTGGCGTCTACTGCGATTTTGATATCGGGGCCCACGGCTTCACGGGCTGCCCGCACGCGGCGGATGTCGTCCTCCAGGGAGGCGCCCACTTTCAGCTTGATCTGGGCGAATCCGTCAGCCACGGCTTCCTTGGCCAGCCGCGTCAGTTTCTGGTCGCTGTAACCCAGCCATCCCGGCGTCGTGGTGTATGCGGGGTAGCCTTCAGCGCGAAGTGCCGCTTTGCGCGCTTCCCTGCCCGGCACGGCGGCATGGAGTATCTCCAACGCTTCGGCGGGGGTGAGCGCGTCCGTGAGGTAGCGGAAGTCCACCAGTGCCACGAGCTCTTCCGGGCTCATTCCAGCCAGCAATTCCCAGAGTGGCAGTCCCGCGCGTTTGGCTTTCAGGTCCCATAAGGCATTCACCACGGCACCGATGGCCATGTGCATGACGCCCTTCTCCGGTCCGAGCCAGCGAAGTTGGGAATCGTGGGCCAACAGTTTCCAGGTGGCGCCCATGTCATTGAGCAGCTCCTCAACGTCGGCCCCCAGGATGTGGTCCCGGAGGGCATTGATTGCTGCAGCTTCCACCTCGTTGCCCCGCCCGATAGTGAACACGAAGCCGTGGCCCTCAAGGTGGTCGCCCGCGTCGGTGCGAATGATCAGGTAGGCGGCGGAGTAGTCGGGGTCCGGATTCATGGCATCCGAGCCGTCCAGTTCAAGGGATGTGGGAAAGCGGATATCGAACGTATCCACTGCGGTAATGGTGCTCATGGGGCTCCTGAAGTGCGTCACGATTCTTCACCGAGCCTAAACATCCGATGTCTGCCTTGTCAATGGGTCACATTTCCGTATTATGGGTGAAAACAGCACACTAGAGCTCGGATGTTAGTCCCGAACGCACGGAGGAAGCCATGACCTTGAAATTCGCCAGGCTGGGAACAGCCGGAAACGAACAACCGGCCGTCATTGCCCAGGACGCCGACGGCACCGAGAAGTACTTCAGCCTTACGGCCCTGACCAACGACATCGACGGCGGTTTTCTCGCCTCGGACGGCATCGAACGCACGCGTGAAGCCCTGAACAACGGGGAACTTCCGGAAATCTCCGCCGCGGGACTTCGCGTCGGCGCCCCCGTGGCCCGCCCCGGAGCCGTGGTGGCCATTGGCCTCAACTACACGGCCCACGCCGCCGAATCCGGGGCAACGCCGCCCGAGGTTCCGGTGGTCTTCTTGAAGCCAAGCAATACGATCACTGGTCCGTTCGACGCCGCCCCCATCCCGCCGTCGTCGGAAAAGTACGACTGGGAAGTGGAACTGGCCATCGTGATCGGCCGGGAAGCGTCATACCTTTCTTCCGTCTCCGAGGCCGAAGCATGCATCGCCGGCTACGCAGTGGCCAACGACCTCTCCGAGCGTGAGTACCAAATCCCCGGCGCGGCCGGACAGTGGACCAAGGGTAAGTCCCTCCCCGGCTCCACTCCCCTGGGCCCGTGGCTGGTTCCCGCTGCCGACGTCGACGCCGGCAGCCTGCGCCTCCAGACCCTGGTCAATGGCGAACCACGCCAGGATTCCAATACCTCGGACATGATCTTCGACCCCGCCACGATCGTCCACCACCTCAGCCAGTACATGCTCCTGGAACCAGGCGATGTGATCATCACCGGCACCCCCGAGGGCGTGGCAATGTCCGGCCGTTTCCCGTTTATCCAACCAGGGGACGTTGTGGAACTGGAGATCGACGGCTTGGGACGCCAGCGCCAGGAGTACTTCCGCGCACAGGCCGGCTCCGCCGCTGGTGCAGCACACGCCGCTTCCTTCGCCGGCACCACCGCCTGAGCCCCGTGGCAACCTCGGTGGGTAACGAGTTCGATGGCCTCGCAGCACTGGTGACCGGCGGAGCCTCCGGGATCGGGGCTGCCATCGCGGACCGCCTCGCCGCCGGGGGCGCGCAGGTGGCGGTCCTCGACCTCGCACCTGAAACCAGTCCGTACTTCGGCGTGACATGCAACGTGGCCGATGACGCCTCGGTGCGTGCCGCCGTCGAAAACGTTGCGAAGCAATTCGGCCGGTTGGACATCGTGATCAACAACGCCGGCATCGGCGCGCAAGGTGACATTGCCGCCAATGATGATGACGAATGGCTGCGCGTGCTCAACGTCAACGTGGTGGGAATCGCCCGGGTGAGCCGGGCGGCCCTGCCGTACCTGCGCGAGTCCCCCGCCGCCGCGATCGTGAACACCTGTTCCATCGCCGCGACGGCTGGACTCCCGCAACGGGCGCTCTACTCGGCGTCCAAGGGCGCGGTCCTGTCACTGACGCTCGCCATGGCGGCGGATCACGTCCGCGAGGGCATCCGTGTGAACTGCGTCAACCCCGGCACCGTGGACACTCCGTGGGTAGGCCGCCTGCTGGACTCTGCCGCCGATCCTGCCGGCGAGCGTGCGGCCCTCAACGCCCGCCAACCGCACGGCCGCATGGTGGATCCGGTGGAGGTGGCCGGCGCCGTCGCGTACTTGGCGAGCCCTTTGTCGGGCTCGACGTCGGGAACCTCCCTGGCGGTGGATGGCGGCATGCAGGGATTGCGGTTGCGGCCTGTTCAGTAGCCGGTGGGGTTCAGTAGCAGGTGGGGTTCAGTAGAGACCGTTGAAGATGGTCCAGCCCCAGCCAACGGTTTCCGCGCCTTTCCAGCCACCGTGCCCGTCACCGTAGTACATCACCAGCTCCCCGGCGGCGTTGACACCGTGAACGTCATTAACGCCGTCGCGGTTGAAGTCTCCGGCGCTCCCGATGTTGGTCAGGGCATTCCAGCCCTGGCCAATCTGGCGTGAGCTGGTCCATCCACCGGCACCATCGCCGCCGTAGAAATAGAGCCGTCCGGCTTTGTCCTTGGCCAGGACGTCCACGTTGCCATCGCCGTCAAAGTCGCCGGGACCGATCCGGAGATCCATGACGTCCCAGCCGTGGCCCACCTTCATCCGGGGACTCCAACCTCCCCACGGGTGGGAGGGGAAGACGTAGAGGTCCCCGTTCGCCTCGCTGCCCAGGAGATCGTTGAGGCCATCACCGTCGAAGTCGCCGGGGCCCGCCACTTTGTCGATGCTGTCCCACCCCCAGCCCACGGCATGGCGGAAGGTGTAGAACCCACCGTCGCCCGTTCCCTGGAAGCGGTAGAGCGTGCCCGACGTGTCCGTGGCCATGAGGTCGCTGATGCCATCCGTGGTGAAGTCGCCCGCGGCAAAGATCCTGGTGAACCCGTCCCAGCCGGGTCCTACCTGCCGGGTTTCCTGCCAGCCTTGAACCTGGTCCCTTCCCAGGTACATCATGAGCGTTCCGTCATGCTTCCGGGCCATCAGCTCGAAGACGCCCCGGCCAGTAAAGCCTTCTGCCCGCATGGGTTCTTTGCGGATCTCCTCCGACTCGCCGGTCACCACTTCCTGGCCGGCACAGTTGGTGGGCGATCCGGTGGCGATCGCAGAGATCCGGCCGCCGAGGTCATCAGCTTCCAGGGGGTAAAGGTATGGGGAGTAAGGCGGGCTGGTCTCCACGGGTTCGCCGTCCCGGAGCCACTGAATGGAATAGCTGGGCTCGCCGCTCCCGCCGCAGTTGGCGAAGTAGGCCGGAGCCCCTTCCACGGACAGGACCGCGCCCACGATCGGGTGGCCATAGACCGTCACATCCTGCGCGTCCGCTGCATGAGCGGCCGGTGCTTGAGCGGCCGGCGCCAACCCTGCGCCCACCAGCAACGCAGCCATTATTCCCGCCGCATTGATCCTTCTCCCGGGTAACAGGCCCACGCTTCTCCCTCGAAAAGTGCCATGTGGGCCCATCCTAGGAGGCCCGCCCCATGGCGGGACGAACGCGGGCGGCGACAGGCCGTCGTCGTGCGGTACTGCCCAAGGCGGCCTCCGTTGCGTAACGCAACGGAGGCGCAACGTCCTGCCCGCGCGGTTCGCCTATGCTCAACTCCAAGGAATCAACGGCGATCCACTTAGCAAAACCAGGAGACACAGCCATGAGCAACTGGCGCATCAGGGACTTCCACTCGTCCGACCTCGACGGCATCCTGCACTTGTGGGAGTCACTCAAGGCCGATGGTGTGGAGCCTGTCTACGCGTTGTCAGAGGTCCTGGCGTCGTGCGAAAAGGACCACGCGGTGGTTGCGGTGCAGGGCGATCAAGTGGTGGGTGCCGCCGTCGGACGTGCGGCACATGACCAGGGCTGGATCGTTTTCCTGGCCACGCTGACAGAGTTCCGGGGCCGGGGGATCGGCACCTCGCTGTTGTCCGCCGTCGAAAACCGCATGGCGCCTCATGGCCTCAACAAGTTGTCCGCGCTGATGCCGGAGACAGAGACGCGCGTCGAGGCGTTCCTGGGCCGCGGTTTCGTGGTGAAGAAAAACCTGCGCTATTTTGAGCGGACCATTCCGGTGCAACGCCAGGAGCTTGGCGCGCTGGGACTGCTCGGCGGACGCATCCTGGCGCGCGACCTCTGGGAGAACGTGGCCGGCATGCGCCGTGAGAAGGAGTTGCTGGAACGCCGCCTGGTACTGCCGCTGGCCGAGGCTGACCTCGCTGATGAATACGGTGTGGTTCCACCCCGGGCCGTGGTGCTTTTCGGCCCTCCGGGCACAGGCAAGACCACCTTCGCCAAGGCCATTGCGTCGCGCTTGGAATGGCCTTTTGTTGAGGTGTTCCCATCGCGTTTGGCCTCCGATCCCAAAGGCCTCGCCGGTGCCCTGCGCGAAACCTTCCTGGAAATCGCCGAACTGGAGCACGCCGTGGTGTTCATCGACGAGGTAGAGGAAATCGCGTCCCAGCGCGCCGGTGATCCGCCGTCGCCGCTCCAGGGCGTCACCAACGAGCTCCTCAAGATCATCCCCGCGTTCCGTGAGCAGCCCGGGCGCTTGCTGGTGTGCGCCACCAACTTCATCCGTGCCCTGGACACCGCGTTCCTGCGCCACGGCCGCTTCGACTACGTGATCCCCATTGGCCTGCCGGATGTCCACGCGCGCGAGGCCATGTGGCAGCGGTTCATCCCTGCCACCGTGGTGGATGACGTGGACATCGCCCAGCTGGTGGACCGGACCGAGGGCTTCTCCCCCGCGGACATAGAGTTCGCTGCCCGCAGCGCCTCCCAGCGTGCTTTGGAAAAGGCCGTGTACGACGACGGTGCTGGCTCGGGCGGTTCGGCCGACGTTGCGTCCGGGTCCAACGGGCGCAAGGGGCCGGTCACGCAGGACTACCTCGATGCGATCGCGGATACCCGCACCACCGTGAGTCCCGAGGTCCATCAGGACTTCCTGGAAGACATCGACGTCTTGGGGCGTGTGTAGGGCCGGCCTCTCCGCGAGTTCGCCGGAACGCTGCCGAGATCGCCGGAACTCTTCGGCGATCTCGACGCATTCCGGCGATCTCGGCGAGGAGACATGGGCAGCGGTAATCTTTGAGCCATGTCCACCAATCCACTTCGCCATGCGCTTTCCCGCATGGGCGGTCGCGACCCCCACGAGAAGCACCGCACTGCCACGCCGCTTGAGCTGTTCTTCGACCTGACCTTCGTCATAGCCTTCGGTGTTGCCGGTAACCAGTTCGCCCATGCCGTGGCAGAAGCCCACTTCTGGCCCGGGCTCCTCGCCTTCGCTTTCGCCATGTTCGCCGTGATCTGGGCCTGGATCAACTTCACTTGGTTCGCCAGCGCCTACGACACCGACGATTGGGTGTTCAGGGTAGTCACCATGGTGCAGATGGTGGGTGTCCTGGTTCTGGCCATGGGCATTGAGCCGATGTTCCACTCGATCATCGAGGGCAAGCACGTGGACAACGTCACCATGGTGCTGGGCTACATCGTGATGCGGGTGGCCCTGATCTTCCAATGGCTGCGGGCCGCCCGGCAGGATCCTGAACGCCGTGAGACGTGCCTGCGCTACGCAAAGTACGTTTCCGTGGTGCAGATCGGCTGGGTAGCGGTCCTCTTGATCGATGCAAGCGTCCTCACGACATTCCTCATTGCAACGCCGCTGTTCGTCATGGAAATGGCAGCACCATACTTCGCGGAAAGGAAAATCCGCACCCCGTGGCACGCGCACCACATCGCCGAACGGTACGGACTTCTGGCAATCATTGCCCTGGGCGAGTGCTTGATCGGAGCCATTGAGACCCTGCGCGCGATCGTTGCCTTGCACGGCTGGACCATGGATGCCGCGTTGGTTGGGCTCAGCGGCACAGGGTTGGCCTTCGCCATGTGGTGGATCTACTTCATCCTGCCTTCAGGACCCGCTCTCCACTTCCAGAGGCACCGCTCGTGGGTGTTTGGCTACGGACACATCTTCATCTTCGCTGCCATCGCGGCGACGGGTGCCGGGCTCCACGTTGCCGCCTACTTCATCGATCACGAGGCTCACATCCCGGCGGCCTCCGCAGTGGCCTCGATTGCCTTGCCGATCATCCTTTTCAAAGTGTCCCTGACGACGCTCTACAGCATCATGCTCGGGAGGGACCGCGAACTCCTCTGGAGCACCACGCTGGTGGTTGTGGCCCTGGCGGGAAGCATCGCCATGGCTTCGGCGGGCGCTTCGGTACCCCTGTGCATGCTGGAAATGATGGTGGTCCTGGGCTTGTCCATCGCGTACGACGAGCGCCGAGGGCACAAGGGCCGGGCGGCTGCGCTTCGGCGGCTCGAAGCTGCCGCGGGCTGACTCCGCCTGCGTTGCGGGGCCCACTCTGCACCCCAAATCCCCCGCCAAACACGCAAAACAGGCCTCACAACTCAGCCCACTCCCGTTGCGGGGCCCACTCTGCACCCTCATTGCCGGTTGAGGCACGCAAAGCAGGCCTCACAACTCAGCCCACTCCCGTTGCGGGGCCCACTCTACGCCCCAAATCCCCCGCCAAACACGCAAAACAGGCCCCACAACGGGCGGCTGAAGACAGGCTGGGGGCACCAAAGGCTACTCGGGAACGATCTCGTCCAACTCAGCGAGCAGATAGGGGTTGATCCGCTGCAGGATCAGCTCCACTTCTTCCCTTGGGACAGCTGTGTACAGCACCGGGCGGGCATCGGCGTAGCGCGTGGCCGGAGGCTTGTCCGGCCACTTCTCGGCGAGCGCCCGGACACGTTCGGGCAGGGAGTTGTGGGCGTTGTCCGCGATCTTCACCAACGTGGCGTCGTGATCCTCCGCAACGTAACGGATGCCGGCGTCGTAATCATCCGGGTCGTCGTGGAAGCGGCGGGTGACGCGCTCAATAATGTCCACTGCCCGCTCTGAAACCCCCATGTCCAGCAGAGCCTGACGGGTGATGGGGGTGTCCTCGGCGATGTCGTGAAGGTATCCGGCGATCTGGATGTCCTCATCAAAATCGGCCAGGGCATCCCCCACCGCCAGAACATGCTCCCTGTAGGGACGCTTGAGTTTGTCCTTCTGGCGGTTGTGAGCCACTTCGGCCAGGACCTGGGCTGTCTCTACGGTGAAGCGTGGTTCGGTCATGCTGGCCTCCGGCTTGAAGAGGGACCGGCGGGGATCGGTCCTCACCTTCAGGCTATCCGCTGTTCCGGGACCCGAAACACCGGACTGCCCGTCCTGACCGGTCCGCCAGTCCTACCAGTCCTGAACTGCGCGAGCAGCGATGGCAACGGTGACGGCTCTGGGCAGGCGCTGCGCGAAGCCTGCAGCGACGCGGTTGACCCAACCGGAGACCACGCTGCCGGGGGTTTCCTTGCGATCCAACGCCTTGAGCGCCGTTCCCACAACCTGGCCAGAGGTCTGCATCTTGCCCACGGCTGCGGAGTTGCCGCCAAGGACGTCGAAGAACTCAGTGCGGGTGGCCCCGGGACAGAGGGCCAGGACATTGAGCCCGGAGTCTTTGGTCTCGTGGGCCACAGCTTCGGTGAAGCTCAGGACGAAAGCCTTGGTAGCCCCGTACACGGCCATTCCGGGGATGGGCTGGAAGGCGGCGGTGCTGGCAACGTTCACCAGCGCACCCTTGCCGGAGGAAAGCATATCCGGAAGGAACGCCCGCGTGATGTCCACCAGGGCGGCCACGTTCAAGGAAATCTCAGACGCAACTGTGTCCGGGTCCTCCTCCACAAAGGGCGAATGCGTGCCGAAGCCAGCGTTGTTGATGAGCGTGTCCACGGTGATTCCGAGGCCAGCGACCTCCTCGAAGAGTTCGCTGCCAACGCCAGGGCGGCCCAGGTCCATAGGTACCACCGTCACCGTGACTCCGTGCTTGGAACGCAGTTCCTGGGCCAGCTCTTCCAGGCGATCAACGCGCCGCGCCACCAACACGAGGTTGGAGCCCCGTGCAGCGAATTGGCCCGCGAATTCGGCGCCCAGGCCGGAGCTTGCTCCGGTGATAAGAGCGGTGGTGCCTGAGTAGGTCATCGTCATGGCGAATCCAATCGGTGGGAGGTGAGACTCATGTAGTCACTGACAACATGGTAGGCAGTGTCTACTTTGTTGTCAATGACTACATTGGCTTAGACTGATCCCATGACCGAGCAGCCCTACCACCACGGCAAACTCCGCGAGGCACTGTTGGAGCGTGCCATGGAGACCATCGAAGAAGTGGGCGTGGAAGGCCTGTCTTTGCGGCAGCTCGCCCGCGACGTGAACGTCAGCCATGGCGCACCCGCCAAACACTTCCGCGACAAGCAAGCCCTGATCGATGCTTTGGCGCTGACCGGCTTTGAATCAATGAACAGCCTTATCGCGAACGCCGCCCAGTCAGGTGAGGAGCTCCGCGGCAAGTTCTTCAGCGTCGGGAAGGCGTACGTCGATTTCGCCGTAGCCCACCCTGCGCTCCTCACGGTGATGTACTCCACGAAGCACCATCCGGACTCCAGCGCCGAGCTGCGAAGCACGGGCGAACAAGGGATTCACGTGGCCCGGGCCATGATCACCGAAGCCCAGAACGCGGGCGTGTTGGCGGCAGGTGACCCCGAGACCCTGGCCATGGTCTGCTTCGTAAGCCTTCACGGAGCAGCACTGCTTGCGGCTGGAGACCATTTGGAGGGGACGACGGTGGACGCCGTGGTTGCCGCCACCACCGACACCCTATGGGCAGGCATGGCCACAGGGGTTCCTGCCGCCCAGGCGACGCACGCCTCGCAGGCAGCCTTGCACAGCTAGGACGCGAGGCCCGCGATAACCTCCCGAACCGCTGAACTCAGCTGGAAGTTGCGGCAGCCCACTCCCCCGGGCTCCGCCTGCTGCGGCACGTACCCGAAGCCGAGTTCGTACACGGGGTCCGCGAACCCCAACGACGCGCTGGCGCCGTCGTGCCCGAACGCGCGGTAACTGCCGAACGGCATGCGGCTGTGCGACTTCATGAAAACAGTGGCGAAGCAGCCGGTCTCCCCGAAAACGCGGTCGATCCCGAACACCTGCTCACTGGTCATCGCACGAATTGTCTCCTCGGTCAGCAGCGGCCCGACGGCGTCCTGCCCGCCGACCGCTGATCCAGCACCGTCGCCGGCCAGCCCGGTCAGCGTCGCCGCATAGATCCTCGCCATTCCTTCCGCACTCGCCACGCCTGCGGCCGAGCTCAGGCCTGCCGCGCGGACTTCACGAATGTTCGGCAAGTCCAGGATGTCGCCCACGGCCGCGTTGGCGGCCAAGCCGACGTGGCTGGCCGGGTCCACCCATGGCCACGAGGGATCGGCCGCCCAGCGGAACGGCTCAAAGCGGGCCTCCTCGGAATCGGGCAGGCCAAGGTAGAAGTGAGCACCGGTCACGGCACGGATCCGCTGCTCGAAGACCTCCTGCAGCGTGGAACCAGTGATGCGGCGGCACAGCTCTTCCGTGAAGATGCCAATGGTCAGCGCGTGATAGCCAAACGCCGCACCCGGCTTCCACAGCGGCGCCAGTTTGGCGAGCTTCACGGCCGCGAGCTCCGAGTTGTTGACCTCCTCAAGGGTCAGGCCACCGTCCACACCCAAGAGCCCGGCCTGATGGGACAGGAGCTGCGCGACAGTGATCGAGGCTTTGCCCTCGACGCCAAATTCGGGCCAATACTTGACCACCTCGGCGTCAAGGTCCAGCTCGCCGTCCTGCACCAGCAACGCCATGACAAGCCCAGCCATGCCTTTGGAACAGGAAAAGACACCCGTCACCGAATCCGGGCGGATGTGCGGCCCGCCGCTCAGGTCCAGCACTTTGACGCCACGATGGTACGCCGCTACTTGCGCGGAGTAGTCCGGATCCTGTTCGAGGAAACGGCCAAAGAGCTCAGCTACGGGTTCAAAACCTGGGGCGATCACCTGTGAATGCATCCAGACAGCCTACGGGGTCAGGACCTTCAGGCCCGGGGCGTTATCCACACCCACGGCTCGTTTGGCAGCGTTTGGGGGTTGAATGCCGGGAGCGCGTCCTGCAATGAACCAGCAGGAAGCCGGAGCGATTCAAGGATCAGGTCGCGCACGCGATGCACGGGAATTCCGGCGGCGGCGAGGTCGCCCAGCGTCACGGCACCGTCGCGCTTTGCCAGCCTCACGCCGTCGTGATTCACCACCAGCGGAACGTGGGCATATTCCGGGACAGGCAGGCCGAGCAGGGCAGCCAGATAAGCCTGCCGCGGGGTGGATGAGAGGAGGTCGTCGCCCCGCACCACCTGGTCGATTCCCTGGGCAGCATCGTCCACCACGACCGCCAGGTTGTAGGCCGTCACGCCGTCATTTCGGCGCAACACGAAGTCGTCCACCATGCCCACGAATGTTCCGTGCAACTGGTCCTCAACAGCCCACTCCATGACGTCCGACCGCAAGCGGATCGACGCCGGGCGTGAGGCGCGCCGGATCTCACGTTCGGCGTGGGACAACCGCCTGCACGTCCCCGGATACGCGCCCTGCGGTGCATGCGGAGCGGACGGGGCCTCCTGGATTTCCCGCCGTGTACAGAAGCATTCGTACGTACGGCCTTCCTTGGTGAGGCGGGCAATAGCGTCGCTGTAAAGCGCCGCGCGCTCAGTCTGGCGTACGACGGCGGCATCCCACCTCACGCCGATTGCCTCCAGATCGCGGAGCTGCTCCGCCTCGGCGCCGGCCCGTGCACGATCCAGGTCCTCTACCCGCAGCAGGAAATCACGGCCGCTGGATTTTGCGAACAGCCAGGCAAGGATGGCTGTGCGCAAGTTGCCGACGTGCAGTTCGCCGGATGGGCTCGGGGCGAAGCGGCCAGCAGGAGTCATGCTCCAAGCCTATTCGCCGGCGCCGTGAGTGCCGGCACGACAAGAGCCCCTCAGCCACCGCAACGATCCGGTGGCTCAGGGGCTCTTACTGTGCTGCCCTACGACGGGCGAGTGCAGAATGACAATGCTGTGAACAAGAGTCAATCAGCGGCTGCTTCCTTGCGGGAAACCTATGCAGGGCTCCGGGTGGTGTTCCGGGTGCCTGGTGCCTGCGGGGTCCGGCGGTAGCCTCGTCCTGCTTCGTTGTCACCATTTCAGCAGTAGGCATACAGTAGGTGCAACAGACATTGAGATGACTGGTCGATCTGACTAGTCCCATACGAAAACCTGGTCAGGAAGTGGTCACATTGCAGGAACTCGACGCCACCGACCGCCGAATCCTCGCCGCACTGGACGACGATCCGCGGGTCCCCATCATGGTGTTGGCGCAGAAACTGCACCTCGCACGCGGAACGGTGCAGTCCCGCCTTGAGCGGATGACGGCATCCGGCGCCCTGCGACCCAACAGCAGCCGCGTCCTGCCCACCGCCCTGGGACGGGGCGTTGCTGCCGCAGTGAGCGCCGAACTGGACCAAAGCCATCTCAACGAGGCAATCGCAGCCCTCCGGAAAATCCCCGAAGTCCTCGAATGCCACGCGCCTGCCGGAGACACGGACCTCATCATTAGGGTGGTGGCCAAGAGCCCCGATGATCTGTACCGGGTATCCGAGGAAATTCGTCTATGCCCCGGAATCGTGCGGACCTCCACCAGCATGTTCCTGCGGGAAGTCATTCCGTACCGGACCACAGGGCTGCTCCAGGAGTAGCGACTCACGTTATTCACATAGGGCAGTTGTGCCCATGTGCCGGGCTCTGGCCTCGGCCTAGGATGGGGGTCAGATCAACGGCAAACAACTTTGGGGGCATGGTGGCGGGCAACTTCTACGGCGCAGACGTCGCACAGCTGCGGCAGTTGGCCAAGGAACTGGCGCGCAATGCGGATCGACTCACGGATCTGGGACAACAGCTCTCGGGTTCAATCAACAACAGTCCGTGGCGGGGCAACGACGGCGACCGGTTCCGTCATGAATGGAGCAACTCGCATTTGAGGGCTCTCCAAAGTGCGGCTTCCGGAATCAAGGCCGCCTCCCAGAGCTTGTTAAAGAACGCCCAGGAACAGGATTCTGCCAGCACGGGCGGAGGCAGTGGTGGTGGTCCCGGTGGATCCGGCTCGCCAGGCGGGAACGGCCAGGAGCTAACGGACCTGCTCAGCGGTATGACGCCGCAGGAGCGGTCCGAATACCTCCGCAGCGATGAATTCAAGAAGTGGGCACTGGAACACCCCGAGGAAGCCAAGGCCGCGATGGATGCGGCCGCCGATTCCGGCCTCATTGAAAAGAAGTCGCCGGAGTACTCACAGTTCCTCAGCGATTACTGGAACCAGCAGGCCATGCGGGAGATGGGCATCGACCCCTCAACGTGGGACACCAGCAGGGGCACTGAATACAACTGGGAAACCATCAAGAAGGTCTACGACTTCTACGGACAGGCCTTCCTGTCCAACCCGGACCTGCAGTGGGCCGGCATGGCGAACATGATCGGTCCATCCTTTGCCGGTGGATTCAAGGACATGTCCATGCTGCGTGACCTGGCACAGCAAATAGCCGACAACCCTGCCTCGGACATCCCGATCCCGGTGCTGGACCAGATCGAGCAACTCGCCGGCATGACCGATGCCGAGATCAAGTTCTATGAAACGTCCATGCTGGACATGAACAAAGAGATCTTCCTGGACCAGGCACGCCAGCACCAGGCGTACATGAACGGCGGCATCGAGGAAATCAACCGCCTTCGCGACTCCGGTGCAATTGACCCGGGAACTGCAGAAGCCTGGGCGCACATCGATTCCGGTGACCCGGCACAGGTTAAGGAAGGCAACACGGCCCTGCTCTACCGCGAGCAAAACGAAATCATCGCTGACGACTACACGAACATGCGCAACCACCCTGGCGGGGAAGCGGTAACCTACATGGTCACCCTGGCGGGCGAGCCGTCCATCCCCGGAGCCAAGAGCTACCCCGAGGTCTTCCCCTACGAGTTCAGCGTGGAGAGCCCTGGGCCCGAGAACATCCCCTTTACCAACTGGGATAACCCCGCGCAGTTCCGCACCGACTTCACCACTGGATTCCCTGACGGCAATATCGCCGACGCTGACCAGCGGTGGGCCCTTATCAAACAGGACACCCTTCCGGCCTATCAGGACCTCCTGGCGAACGACCCCCAGCAAGCCCGGGACATCATCGGCTCGGACTTCAATGACCGCGTAGACCAATACAGGCCCACCAACAACATTCCCGGCATCATGGATCGCTTCCTGGACGGCTTCGATGCGGAGGTGCATCAGTGAGGCTGCAGGCAAAATACTTACTGAAGCTCGCGGTGGCCACCGTGGTGGGGCTGGGAGTCATGACCACCAGCGCATGCCAGTTGCCTACGCCCGTCCCAACATCCCAGGCGCCGCAATCATCATCCTCATCTTCATCTTCACAAGGGAGCACAGTGATCACCTCGGAATTCTCCACGCTGGACGCTGCTGGCGTTGACCGGATCAGAACGGACAAGCAAGCCCGTTTGGACATGAGCAGCGGGTCACTCCAGAAATCGGCAGTGCGTGTCTCCCCGGACAGCTATGGTCCGGAGATCAACACACAGGACTCGGGCAAGATCAACCTGACCATCGCGGCACCCAGCGGCGAGATCAGCGCTCAGACAGACCGCATCCGGTTCAAGACCACCGATGCGAGGCCCGACTTCACTGAGGTCACTTACTTCCTCACTGCGGATTCATTCGAGGGCCTCAGCACCCTCATCCGCGACGGCGTGGAAAAGTACGGGATCGACTCCTCTGATGCCGAGCGCTGGATTGAGTCCACCAGCAAGGACACCGGCTCAAAGAGCGACTACTCCCTGACGTCCGGCACCAGCACCGGGCTGGAGGTTAACTACGACCTCCGCTTTGACGGTTCCAAAGACCAGCAGGTCATCATCGTCCACGTGAGCCCAGCAAGCTGACCAACCCGCCTGCGGCCAGGAGAGGCTGTCCGGCCGCAAGGAGAGGCCCTGCGGCCAGAAGCGGCAGTCGCCTGGGGTGGAGACTTCCTAGACAGGCGGGCCGATGTTTGTTTTCAGGTTCTTCATCACCAGCGTCGAGGTCAGGCGCTCGACAGCTGGAAGGGCTGCAAGTTCGTCGTCGTAGAAGCGCTGGTAGGCAGGCAGGTCCGCGGCAATGACCTTCAACAGATAGTCCGGGGAACCGAAGAGCCGCTGAGCCTCCACAATGTTGGGACTTGCGGTCACACGATCCTCAAACTCCGCCATGATGGTGCGCTCAACCTGGCGGAGAGTGACAAAAACAATCGCTTCGAAACCAAGCCCCACCGCTGCAGGATCAATGTCCGCACGGTAGCCACGGATCACCCCAGAGGACTCCAGATCGCGGAGTCGCCGATGGCATGGAGCCACCGTTAAACCCACCTGTGACGCGAGGGCCGTGGCCGTCATCCGCCCATCTTCTTTGAGGTAGCGCAAAATACTTCTGTCGATTTTGTCTATCACGCAATAATCTTACCCATTTCGGCAATATCAGGGCTAAATCAGGGAACACTTATGGGGTATTTTTCCCTAGAGTTTTCCTACCACCTAACCCTGGAGAGATCGTGAATCCGCAGCTGTTCATCGCCTTCATGCTTGTCGCAGTCACCTTGGCCTGCACCCCCGGCGTGGACTGGGCTTATTCGATCTCTGCAGGCCTTCGCCAACGTAGCTTCGTCCCTGCGGTTGCCGGACTGTGCAGCGGCTACGTCGTCCACACCCTGCTGATGGCGGCTGGCTTGGCGGCCCTACTGGCTGGAGTGCCCGGACTTCTGGGATGGCTCACCATCGCCGGAGCGGCGTACCTGCTGTGGCTCGGCGTCGGAACCATCCGCTCTTGGCGAGGCGCCAGCTTCAGTGCGGAAGGCGGCGTCGTGCAGTCCGGAAATCAACTCCGCACGTTCTTCCAGGGCATGGGCACCAGCGGTATCAATCCGAAGGGCCTGCTGTTCTTTGTGGCGCTGGTGCCCCAGTTTGTGAGTCCTGAGGCAGCACTGCCCGTCCCTGTGCAATCGGGGTTACTCGGCCTGACCTTCGTGATCCTTGCAGGGATGGTTTACACCGGCGTCGCCTTGACCTCGCGGAAGCTGCTGGCCTCCCGGCCGGGTGCCGCGAGGGTGGTGACCCTGGTGAGCGGGATCGTCATGATCGGACTGGGGACAGTGCTGTTGTCGGAGCAGCTCCTGCCGTTGGTGCTGCAAATTCTGGCCGCCAGCAGCTAGGCGGCCAGCAGCTCGTCCAGGCGCTCATACCCTTCCACCACTCCGTAATTCATCCCCGTGGCCAGGGCCATGTCCCGCGCTTCCACCGTGGGGTAAACCTCGTGGGCAACGATCCGCGTGCGGCCATCCACTTCCTCGAAGGTGGTGGTACTCAGGCCTACCTGGTTCGGCGCACCATCGAATTCGAAGGTCATGATGATCAGCGCGTCCGGCTCCACCGTGTGGAAAATGCCGCGGAAGCCGTACATCCCGCCATCTCCCCCGCTCTCGTAGTGCCAGCTGCCGCCCGTGCTCGCGTTGTACTCGGTCACTCTTGTCACCGCACTCCGCGGGCCAAGCCACTTGGCCAGGAGGTCCGGGTCCACGTGGGCCTTGAAGACTGCGCTGACCGGGGCATCGAATTCGCGGACCGTGTCAACGAACGGGACGCCATTGTCAGCGGTGATTGTTGTTGGGTTGCTCATTTCAGTTCCTCTTTCTTCTTTCCTGGTTTTTCCTGTGGTCCTTCATCCGGGACGTCTGCGCCCAGCAGCTGGTCGAGTCGCCGGAATCGGGACTCGGCGATCAGCCGGTATTGGTCAATCCAGGCCGTCAAGTGCTCCAGGGCTGCCGCGTCCAGGTGGACCGGCCTGCGTTGGGCGTCACGGGAGCGTGTAACCAATCCGGCATGCTCCAGGACCTGGATGTGTTTGGACACCGCCTGTTTTGTGATGGCGAATGGTTCCGCGAGCTCGTTCACGGTGGCGTCACCCCGGGACAGCCGGGCGACTATCGCCCGCCTCACCGGATCTGCCAACGCCATGAAGGCCCTGTCCAAAGCGTCAGGCCCCCGAACTTCCCGTTCCATCGCCGCATATACCCTTCGTAATCAACCAAATCCTTTATCAATGGTTTGGTTGATTACAACGTTACGCCCCTTGAGACCAAGGCACAATAGCGTCTATTCCCCGCCCAACTGCCTGAAATCGTTCTCCCATAAACGCCGCATCTCAGCGTCCTTGCGGATCACTTCCAGGGTCTCCAACTCCGCAGGAGGGGCAGGGCGCTTGGATCGGGGAGTCAAAGTTCTGCGCCCTTGGTCCAAGGCGAGGAGGGCGCGGTCCGTCAAGGCATCATTCTTCAGTGCCAGGTTTGTTTTCCGACGGCGGAGGATCTCCTTCAACGCAACCTGCGCGGAGTCGAAGTCACCCCTGGCCCGCTGGGACCGCGCACGGATCAACAACAACGCCGCGGAAAGATCGTCAGTATTCAGCAACCCTTCGGTCCAAACCACCACATCGCGGTGACGGTCCAGGGAATGCGCTGCCGTGCAGCGTGCCAAGGCAGAAGGTAACGACGGCGGCAAACCCACCACCGCTTCCAACGCCGACTCCGTCATGCCCATTTCCCGGAGACAATGGGCCAAGGCCAGGAACACGGATTCCTCACTGAACAAGACGGGAACCTCGATGCGTTCCGCCACCTCCACACGGGTGACCACCTGCCCAAGGTAGATGGCCGAGAACTGGCTGGCGTCGTCGTCGATCCTTGTTGTTAAACCGCGCTGCAGCAACTCAGACGCCCGCAGGAACCCACCGTGCTTGTACGCCAGCAGGCCTGCCATGACGTAGCACAAGCCTGCCCACCCGGGATTCACGCGGCCAAACGCCAGCAGGGAATCCGGCTCGGTGGACGTAAACACGGCATCGTGCATGCCCTTCGCCGGCTTGGATGACAGCATCTTCAAACGCGGGACATTCCCCACCACAGAGAGCCTCGCATGGTCCCGACCCCCCAGCACCCCTGACAGCACGTCATTCATGCCGTCCGCGAGGCCGCGCACCGGGGTACGGACGTAGCCTTCGCGGAAAGGCGTCAAATCCCGGGTGTCATGGAAGATCGTGTGCACGCGCCCGTTCGGATCTTGGCTCATAAAACCATGCTAACCGCCGCTGAACTGGGCACATCCCCTGCTATCCGGAGCATTTCAGGAGTATTATGGCGGCGTCGGCAAGGTTTTGCCACACCCCTTGCCGCAGGTCGGCTCTCCATGAGAAGAGCCGGTTAACCGCGTGAAAGGGAGGACTGATGACCACCGCTTCGCACCCCGCCGAACACCACCACATGATGGGGTTGACACTTCGCAACACCGCCATGGGCGTTGGCATTGTATTTCTGCTGGTAGGCGTCCTGGGCTTCATCCCGGGGATCACCACCAATTTCGGCGCCATGACCTTTGCGGGACATGAATCCGGCGCCATGCTGCTTGGAGTCTTCCAAGTGTCCATACTCCACAACATCGTTCATCTGCTGTTTGGCGTGGCCGGCTTGGCCATGGCAAGGAACGCCCGCATGGCCCGCCTGTTCCTCTTGGGCGGCGGCGCTGTGTACATCGTTCTTTGGATCTACGGCCTGGTCATCAACCAGGAAACAGGCGCCAACTTTGTCCCGTTCAACACGGCTGACAACTGGCTGCACCTCATCCTCGGCGTTGCCATGATCGGCCTGGGAGCCTGGCTGGGCAGGGATGCCATGGACGAATCACCGTCGGCGCGAAGGAATATGTAGCCTTTCGCACGTCGTGCAGAACAACGACGGCGACTGTCCCCTTTGAGGGGACGGCCGCCGTTTCGTTTCCGCTGGGATGACGGTAATGACGGCTCCGAAGCCTGGGATTGTGGTTTGTTGGCGCCTCGGCGACGGCCTAGCGCGGGGCGCGTCCACCCAGCCGCGAAGTGACCTTGGCAGCGGCGGCGGCGCAGGCTTCACCGAGGCTGGTCAGGGTGTCCTGGGAGACGCGGAATTTCGGCGCCGGAATCAGGACGGAGGCCACGATGTCGCCGCGGTGGTCATAGACCGGGGAGGCCACACCAACCTCTTCGATGGACGTTTCGCCGAAGTTCACAGCCCAGCCGCGCTCCCTCGATTCCTTCAGCCGCATGAGGTAGGCCTCAATAGCGTCCTCGTCCGTACCGGTAAGGACGATCGAACCGCTGCGCAGCAGCTGACGCACCCGGTCCTCGTTCTCCGTGGCGAGGAAGACCTGCACCGACGAACTCAGTGCCTCGTTGTACCTGGCACCCAGCGGAGCAAGATGCTTGACCTGGTGGCGGCTGGGGATCTGCTCAACGCACATGGATTCGTTGCCGTTCCACACCATCAGCGCGCTGGTCTCCCCCGTGCGTTCGGTGAGTTCGCGCAGCACGGGGTAGGCCACGCGGCGCTCTTCGAGTTCCGCCAGGAGGGGGCCCGCCATGGCGATCATCCCCAGCCCCATGCGGAACCTGCGCGAATCGACGTCGCGCTCTACAAGGTTTTCTTGTTCCAGCGTTGCCAGGATGCGGGAGACGGTGCTCTTGTGCAAGCCGATTCGGCCCGCGATTTCCGTGACTCCCAGGAGTGGTTCGTCCGCCGTGAAGCTCCTCAGCACTGCTATCGCGTTGACGATCACCGAGGTGCTCTTGTTGTCACCGTTGCCTGAAGCATCGTTGGATTCCGTGGGAGTCATGGGTTCACTATATTTCGCTGAAGCCCGCTGGACGTCCCGGGCGCAGGCCGGTGAACACCGTGCACTGTGTTCACCGGCCGGGTCACCTAGGCTCCGATGATGTTGTACTCGGGACCGAACGGGAACTTGGTGATGTTCTCCGCGCCGCCTTCACCGACCACCAGGATGTCGTGCTCGCGGTAACCGCCGGCTCCAGGCTGCCCGTCCAGCACCGTGATCATCGGCTCCATGGAGACCACCATGCCCGGCTCCAGCACGGTGTCGATGTCCTCGCGAAGTTCCAGGCCAGCTTCGCGTCCGTAATAGTGGCTCAGCACACCGAAGGAATGGCCGTAGCCGAACGTGCGGTTGGCCAGCAGGCCGTGGCTGACGTAGATCTCGTTCAACTCGGCGGCAATGTCCTTGCAGACGGCACCGGGTTTGATGAGTTCGAGGCCGCGTTTGTGAACTTCCACGTTGATGTTCCACAGTTCCAAGGAGCGGGCATCGGGTTCGCCGTAGAACAGGGTGCGCTCCAGGGCGGTGTAGTAGCCGCTGGTCATGGGGAAACAGTTCAGGGACAGGATGTCGTGTTCCTGGATCTTCCGGGTGGTGGCCCAGTTGTGGGCGCCGTCGGTGTTAATGCCCGACTGGAACCAGACCCACGTGTCGCGGATTTCCGAGTCCGGGAACGTGCGGGCGATCTCGTGAACCATGGCTTCGGTACCGATCAACGCAACCTCGTACTCGGTGATGCCTGCGGTGATGGCGTTGCGGATAGCCTCACCGCCGAGGTCGCCGATCCTGGCGCCGTGCTTGATAACCGCGATCTCCTCATCCGACTTGATCATGCGCTGACGCATAGCCGCCTGCGCGACGTCAACCAGCGTCGCTCCGGAGAAGGCCGCCTGGATCTTGTTGCGGTTGTCCAGGGGCAGCGAGTCATCTTCGACGCCGATGCGGCGCGGGTTGATGCCGCGGGTCCGCAGGACTTCCTGGATGGCGTGGATGTAGTTGTCCCGGCGCCAGTCCGTGTACACCAGGTTGTCGCCGTAGCTGCGGCGCCAAGGCATACCGGCGTCGATGTTTGCCGTAATGGTCACCGTGTCATCCTTGGTGACCACCATGCCGTAGGAGCGGCCGAAGTAGGTGAAGAGGAAGTCGGAGTAGTACTTGATGGAGTGATAGCTGGTGAGGACCACGGCGTCGAGGTCCTTCTCGGCCATGATCCGGCGAAGGCCCGCGAGGCGACGCTCGAACTCAGTGTCGGAGAAGGTCAGGGAGACTTTGTCCCCGTTGTTGAGGACCTTGAGGCGCTCGAGCTTGGCGACGTCGTTGATTGCTTCGTTCTCGGTGATGGTCATGGTGGTTCCTTTCGATGGGTTGGTTGTTCTTAGTCCTGCAGCAGGGGCTTCTTGGAAGTCTCCGCGGCAAACAGGACTGCGATGAGGGAAACAAGGGAGGCCGCCACGAGGTACCAGCCGGGAGCCAGCTGGCTGTGGGTCATGCCAATGAGGAGCGTCGCCATGAACGGCGCAGTGCCGCCAAACAACGCATTGGAAAGGTTGAAGCTGACAGCGAATCCCGTGTACCGGACCTTCGTGGGGAAGAGCTCAGCCAGGAAGCTGGGAAGGGTGCCATCGTTCAGGGTCAGCATTCCGCCGAGGAGGATCTGTACCAGCACGATCACCAGGAAGTTGCGGGTGTCCAGGAGCATGAACGCCGGAACCGTCAGCAGTATAAAGAGGACTGATGCCGTGATGAGCATGCGCTTACGGCCGAACTTGTCCGATGCGATGCCCGTCAGGAAGATGAAGCCGATGTAGCTGGCCAAGGCGATGGTGGTGGCCAGGAAGGATTCAGCCGCCCCGAAGCCCAATTCCACAGATAAGTACGTGGGCATGTAGCTGAGGATCACGTAGAAGCCCACTGCGTTCAGCAACACCGCACCCGTGGCGATGATGAGTTGCTTCCGATACGTCTTGAACATGGCCAAGGCAGGCGCTTTGACGGCGGTGTCCTTCGCCGTGAGTTCCCTGAACGCCGGGGTGTCCTCCAGCTTGGTCCGGATGTACCGCCCAATGAGGCCCATGGGCGCCGCGAGCAGGAACGGCAAGCGCCAGCCCCAGTCGTTGAGTTGCTCGGCCGACAGTACTGAACTCAGCAGCGCGGCCAGCAAGGACCCCAGCAACAGTCCCGCTGCTGTACTTGCAGGCACGACGGCGGCATAGAGTCCGCGGCGATTGGCCGGTGCGTACTCCACCAGGAAGGCCGAAGCGCCGGCGTACTCCCCCGCGGCCGAGAAGCCCTGGACCACTCTTACGAGCAAGAGCAGGATGGGGGCCATGACGCCGATGGTGGCGTACCCGGGGATCAACGCTATGCAGAATGTGGCCACCGACATCAGCACGATCGAAAGGGACAACGCCTGTTTGCGGCCAAGCCTGTCGCCGATGTGGCCCCAGATGAAACCGCCCAGGGGCCTGACGAAGAAAGAGATCGCAAAGACGCCGAAGGTTGCCAGCAACGCCGTTTGGCGGTCTGACTCCGGGAAGAAAACCGTCGCGATGATGCCGGCGAGGTAGCCGTACACCGCGTAATCGAACCACTCGACGAAGTTGCCGATGAAGCTGGCAGTGACCACTCGCCGTCGAGTGTCTTTGCTGACCGTGTGGTTGGGGCTGGGGGTGTGGCTGTTGTTGTGGCTGGCGCCGGAGGCAGGTGCTGTGCCTTGCTCGGCTGCCACAGAGGATTCATTGCTCATGTGTCCACCAAAATCATTGGGGTTGCATTCAACGCAACGCTGTTGCACCAGACTATGTGTGCGGTGGATCACGGTCAAGGGTCTATTTGAAAATACCGTCGTCCTTGATTTCATTGAGGAATTGTGTCGGTCTTTAAGTGGGGATCGATGCAACGGTTCGGCCGGGCAAGGCGATTCCGTTGCGACTACATCAACTCAGTTGCAAGCAGACTCGACGCTCTCTCACCTTTCGTCCCACTTTTGGGGACGCTCTCTCACCTTTCGTCGGCGTTTCGCCAACGCTCTCTCACCTTTCGTCCCACTTTTGGGGACGCTCTCTCACCTTTCGCCCCCACCCGGGGAACCCTCTCTCACCTTTCGTCCCCTCATGGGGACGCTCTCTCACCGTTCGTCCCACTTTTGGGAACCCTCTCTCACCTTTCGTCGGCGTTTCGCCAACGCTCTCTCACTTGGGTGAAGACGACTCGACGTCGGCACTTAGACGCGGCAACGACGTCGACCCCTGCCTTAAATGCGCACGCACACCTGCGCGGCAGACGCGGCCGAAGTCGCGATGATTCCGTCGAAAAGCCTCATGGACCAAAGGTGATAGAGGGTCCCGAAAAACCCGACCAAAGGTGAGAGAGCGTCCCGGAAAAACCAACCAAAGGTGATAGAGCGTCCCAAAAAACCCGACGAAAGGTGAGAGAGCGTCCAGAAAAAACCGACGAAAGGTGAGAGAGGGTCAGAGGACCTTGCGGATGGTCTCTTCGAAGCTGACCACGTGGTGAAGGGCTAGCTCGGCGGCGCGTTCTTCGTCGCCGTCGGCGATGGCAGTCAGGAGCTCGGCATGCTCGGAGATGTGACCCGAAACGGAGGGCATCTTCTCCAACATGTGGCACCAGATGCGGGTGGCGAGGTTGTCGTACCGGATCAGGACGTCCTGGAGGTGCGCATTGGCGGAAGCCTTGTAGATGAGCCGGTGGACCTGAATGTCGTAGCGCATCAGTTCTTGGGACGAATTGTCCTGGCCTTCCAGATCGCGGATGGCCGAGGCGACCGCCCGGAGCTCTGAACGCATGGCAGGACTGGCCATCCGGGCAGCTTTCCTGGAGGCGAGCGGTTCCAGCAGCTCACGGATCTCGGAGACTTCGGCAAGCTGCGTGATGTCTACGCCGGTAGCGAAGGTACCCCGCCGCGGATACGACACCACCAGATGGTCGCTTTCAAGCCGCTTGATGGCTTCACGAACAGGGGTGCGGCCGATGCCGAGTTCGGCAGCGATCTGGCCGTCGTTGATGGGATCGCCGGGTTTGATATCCAGCATGATGAGCCTGTCGCGCAGCAGCAGGTATGCATTGTCGGCGAGGGACGTGCCCTGCTGAGCTGTTTCCAGTGCGTCCAGTGCTGCGCTCATTACTCTCTCCCGTTGTCGTAATCCCAGTCTGTTGGATGAGTTACCCAAGACCTGTTGACGACTATGTGATCTCCAACATACTATGGCAATAGTTCTAATATATCAGTTGCCTAACAGACGGCCGCTACAAGTACTTCAGAAGGAGAACACCATGGTTGCACCGCTGATCCGCCCGCTCGCACAGGCGGACCCGGAGGTCGATCAGGCGATCGCCCAGGAACTCATCCGCCAGCAGTCCACGCTGGAAATGATCGCCTCTGAGAACTTCGCTCCCACTGCCGTCATGCAGGCACAGGGCTCGGTACTGACCAACAAGTACGCCGAGGGCTACCCCGGCAAGCGCTACTACGGCGGCTGCGAACACGTTGATGTGATCGAACAGCTCGCCATTGACCGCCTGAAGGCCCTGTTCGGCGCAGAGTTCGCCAACGTTCAGCCACACTCCGGAGCCCAGGCAAACGCCTCGGCGATGCACGCCCTGATCACTCCCGGCGACACCATCATGGGCTTGAACCTGGCGCACGGCGGACACCTGACCCACGGTATGCGCATCAACTTCTCCGGCAAGCTGTACAAGGTTGTTCCTTACGGAGTTCGCGAGGACACCCACACCGTGGACATGGCCGAAGTTGAGCGCCTGGCACTGGAAAGCAAGCCGCAGCTGATCGTCGCCGGCTGGTCCGCCTACTCCCGCCAGCTGGACTTCGCTGAATTCCGCCGCATCGCGGACCTGGTGGGCGCCTACCTCATGGTGGACATGGCCCACTTCGCAGGTCTTGTGGCTGCAGGGCTCCACCCGAGCCCGGTCCCGCACGCCCACATTGTCACCAGCACCACGCACAAGACGCTCGGCGGCCCCCGCGGTGGCGTGATCCTCACCAACGACGCCGACATCGCCAAGAAAGTGAATTCTGCCGTCTTCCCCGGCCAGCAGGGTGGACCGCTGGAACACGTCATCGCTGCCAAGGCTGTTGCCTTCAAGATGGCTGCCGAGCCCGAGTTCCAGGAACGCCAGGTCCGTGTCCTGGAAGGCTCAAAGATCCTCGCCCAGCGTCTCCTCCAAGAAGACGTGGCCGCAGCCGGCATCTCCGTTGTCAGCGGTGGGACCGATGTCCACCTGGTGCTCGCCGACCTCCGCCACTCAGTACTTAACGGCCAGCAGGCTGAAGACACCCTGCACCGCATCGGCATCACGGTCAACCGCAACGCCGTCCCCTTCGACCCCCGCCCGCCGATGGTTTCCTCCGGCCTGCGCATCGGTACCCCCGCCCTCGCCGCACGCGGTTTCAAGGCTGAGGACTTCACTGAAGTGTCGGACATCATTGCGACGGCGTTGATCGCCGCAGTGAACAGCGGCACCCAGGACAGCGGCACCGCAGCAGGAACTGAAGCCGGCGCCGAAGATGACGTGACCCTGGACGACGCCACCGCCGTCGAACTCCGCCGCCGCGTCACCGCACTGGCGGACAAGTTCCCCCTCTACCCGAACCTGTCCAATAACGGCAATGGCGCCGCAACCGCAACCGAAGCAGAACTGATTGGAGCAGCCCAGTGAGTGCAGACCACCTCCCCGAACACCCGGACTTCCTCTGGCGCAACCCGGACCCGAAGAAAAGCTACGACGCCGTGATCGTCGGCGGCGGCGGGCACGGCCTGGCCACCGCGTACTTCCTGGCCAAGAACCACGGCATGACCAACATCGCCATCCTGGAAAAGGGCTGGCTGGCCGGTGGAAACATGGCCCGCAACACCACCATCATCCGTTCCAACTACCTCTGGGACGAAAGCGCAGCCATCTACGAGCATGCGCTGAAGCTGTGGGAAATCCTGCCCGAGGAACTTGAGTACGACTTCCTCTTCAGCCAGCGCGGCGTCATGAACCTCGCCCACACCTTGGGCGATGTCCGCGAAAGCGTTCGCCGTGTGGGCGCCAACAGGCTCAACGGCGTGGACGCTGAATGGCTTGACCCGCAGCAGGTCAAGGAACTCTGCCCCATCCTGAACATCAGCGACAACATCCGCTACCCCGTCATGGGCGCCACGTACCAGCCGCGAGCAGGCATCGCCAAGCACGACCATGTGGCATGGGCCTTCGCCCGCAAGTGCGATGAACTGGGCGTGGACATCATCCAGAATTGCGAAGTCACCGGCTTCATCAAGGACGGCAACCGGGTGACCGGCGTCCAGACCACCCGCGGCACCATCAACACCGAAAAGGTTGGTCTCTGCGCCGCTGGCCACAGCTCGGTCCTGGCAGAAATGGCTGGCTTCCGCTTGCCGATTCAGTCCCACCCGTTGCAGGCACTGGTGTCCGAACTGCACGAACCCGTCCACCCCACTGTGGTCATGTCCAACCACGTCCATGTGTATGTCTCCCAGGCCCACAAGGGCGAACTGGTGATGGGCGCAGGCGTGGACTCCTACAACGGCTACGGCCAGCGCGGCTCGTTCCACGTGATCGAGGAACAGATGGCTGCCGCCGTGGAACTCTTCCCGATCTTCGCCCGGGCACACGTGCTCCGGACCTGGGGCGGCATTGTGGACACCACGTTGGATGCATCTCCGATTGTTGGCCTCTCCCCGGTGGAGAACATGTTCGTCAACTGTGGTTGGGGAACCGGCGGATTCAAGGGAACTCCTGCAGCCGGCCTGACCTTCGCGCACACCATCGCCACCGGCGCACCGCACCAGCTGAACAAGCCCTTCGCACTGGAACGCTTCGAGACCGGCGCCTTGATCGACGAACACGGCGCCGCAGCCGTAGCCCACTAGCCAGGACAGGACAAGACATGCTCCTCATTTCATGCCCCAACTGCGGGCCACGCGACGAAACCGAATTCCACTACGGCGGCCAGGCACACATCGCCTACCCGGAGAGCCCGAATGACCTCACGGACCGCCAATGGGCTGAATACCTGTTCTACCGGGAGAACACCAAGGGCACCTTCGCCGAGCGCTGGGTCCACAGCACCGGTTGCCGTCAGTGGTTCAACATGCTCCGCGACACCGTGAGCTACGACATCCACTCCATCTACGCGATGGGCCAGCCCCGGCCGGACCTCTCGGCGAGCGCCGCCGTCGGAACGGGAAGCAGCCAGAAGACCGAACCGGACCAGCCCGGCGAGTTCAGCCAAGCCGGTGACTACGGACAGGCCGGCGAACCAGGCCTCGCCCCCGGAGCTCCAACAACAGGCGCCGCCTCACCCACGGCCACCACCCCCATCTCCTCGGAAGGAGTCTAGAAGTGACCAGCAAGAACGCACGCCTCGCCACCGGCGGACGCATCGATCGCAGCATCTCTTGGCGCTTCACCGTGGACGGCCAGGAATTCACCGGCCACCCGGGTGACACCATCGCTTCGGCGCTGCTGGCCAATGGCCACATCAACGCCGGGAACTCCCTCTACGAGGACCGCCCCCGCGGCATCATGGCCGCCGGCGTGGAAGAGTCCAACGCCCTGGTCAAGATCGCCCCCCGGTTCCGTGGTCACGTTGCCGAGTCCATGCTTCCCGCCACCGCTGTATCGCTGGTTGATGGCATGAACATTGAACTCCTGTCCGGCCTGGGCAAGCTCGATCCCAACGAGGATAAGGCTGAATACGACAAGAAGTACGTCCACACGGACGTCCTGGTGGTCGGCGGCGGTATCGCAGGCCTTGCAGCGGCCCGCGAAGCTGTCCGCACGGGTGCCCGCGTCATCCTCATTGACGATCAGCCCGAACTTGGTGGCTCCTTGCTCTCCGGTTCCACCGCCCCGGAACTGGCCGAGCAGATCGAAGGCAAGCCGGCCTTGGAATGGGTCGCTGACGTGGAGGCCGAACTGGTTTCCGCTGCAGAATGCACGGTGCTGAACCGCACCACCGCTTTCGGCTCCTACGACTCCAACTACTTCATCGCAGCCCAGAACCGCACGGACCATTTGAGTGTTCCGGCAGCATCGGGTGTCTCCCGCCAGCGTATTTGGCACATCCGTGCCAAGCAGGTTGTCCTGGCTCCGGGTGCCCACGAGCGTCCGCTGGTCTTCGAGAACAACGACCGTCCGGGCATCATGCTCGCCTCGGCAGCCCGCACCTACCTGAACCGTTATGCAGTGGCAGCAGGATCCCGCGTGGTCATCAGCACCACCAACGATTCCGCTTACGCTCTTGCCGCGGATCTGAAGGCGGCAGGCGTGGCGGTTGCCGCCGTCGTCGATGCCCGTCCGCAGATCAGCGCGAAGGCCGCTGCCGCCGTCGAGTCCGGTATCCGGGTGCTCATCGGCAGTGCTGTTGCTGACACCTCCGCGGATGACAATGGCCGCCTGGATGGCGTCACCGTCCGCAGCATTAACGACGACGGCGAACTCACCTCGGGCGTCGAGCAGCTGGCTGCCGATCTGCTCGCAGTTTCCGGCGGCTGGAGCCCGGTGGTCCACCTCCACAGCCAGCGCCAGGGCAAGCTGCGTTGGGATGACGAGCTCGCTGCCTTCATCCCCACCAAACCGGTCCGCGACCAGCAGGTTGTTGGCGCAGGACGTGGCAGCTACGAACTCCAGGACTGCCTGGCAGAGGGCATCTCGGCAGGAGCGGCAGCATCCATCGCTGCCGGGTTCGATTCCGAAACTACCCCCGTGGAACTGCAGGCTCCCGTAGCCAGCGCTCCGAGCCGTCAGCTGTGGCTGGTTCCCGGCCAGAGCGGCGAGCCGGGCGAATGGCACCACCACTTCGTCGACTTCCAGCGCGATCAGTCCGTGGCGGACGTCCTCCGCTCCACCGGGGCAGGCATGCGGTCCGTGGAACACGTCAAGCGGTACACCTCCATCAGCACGGCCAACGATCAGGGCAAGACGTCCGGCGTCAACGCAATTGGCGTCATCGCCGCAGCACTGAAGTTCGGCGGCGCCGAGAGCATCCCGGGCGTCGGCGAGATCGGCACCACGGCGTACCGCGCACCGTTTACCCCCGTTGCCTTCGCAGCCCTGGCAGGCCGCCAGCGCGGGGAACTGTTCGACCCCGCCCGAGTCACCTCCATTCACCCGTGGCACGTGGCCCAAGGCGCACTGTTCGAAGATGTTGGACAGTGGAAGCGCCCCTGGTACTACCCGCAGGGCGGTGAAGACATGGACACGGCCGTCCTGCGTGAATGTGCCGCCGTCCGCGATTCCGTGGGCTTCATGGACGCCACCACGCTGGGCAAGATCGAGATCCGCGGCAAGGACGCGGGCGAATTCCTGAACCGCGTGTACACCAACGCGTTCAAGAAACTCGCCCCGGGATCCGCCCGCTACGGCGTGATGTGCACCTTGGACGGCATGATCTTCGACGACGGCGTGACCCTGCGCCTGGACGATGACCGCTACTTCATGACCACCACCACCGGCGGCGCAGCCAAGGTGCTGGACTGGCTGGAAGAGTGGCACCAGACAGAGTGGCCGGAACTCGACGTGGTCTGCACATCCGTCACGGAACAGTGGAGCACCATCGCCGTAGTTGGCCCGAAGTCCCGTGCAGTGATCGCCAAGGTTGCACCCCAGCTCGCCGAAAACGGTGGCCTGGAGGCAGAAAACTTCCCGTTCATGACGTTCCGCGAAACCACACTGGCCTCCGGAGTGCAGGCACGCGTTTGCCGCATCTCCTTCTCCGGCGAACTCGCTTACGAAATCAACATCCCGTCCTGGTACGGACTCAACACCTGGGAAGCAGTTGCTGCCGCGGGTGCCGAGTTCAACATCACCCCATACGGCACGGAAACCATGCACGTGCTCCGCGCCGAAAAGGGCTACCCGATCGTGGGGCAGGACACCGACGGCACGGTCACCCCGCAGGACGCCGGCATGGACTGGATCGTTTCCAAGGCCAAGGACTTCATCGGCAAGCGCTCCTACCTCCGGCAGGATGCAAGCCGCGAGGACCGCAAGCACTTGGTGAGCGTCCTCCCCGTGGATCACTCGCTCCGTTTGCCCGAAGGCACGCAGCTGGTGGAAAAGGGCATCCCGGTCAACCCGGCCAACGGACCCGTCCCCATGGAGGGCTTCGTGACCTCCAGCTACCACAGCGCCGCGCTGGGCCGTTCCTTCGCCCTGGCTCTCATTCAAAACGGCCGCAACCGCATCGGCGAGACCTTGGTGGCCTCGCTGGGAGACCAATTGGTGGACGTGGTTGTTGGCGAAACCGTACTTTTCGATGCTGAAGGGACCCGCAAAGATGGCTGAAACAGCAACACCAGCAGAAACCGCACACGTCGACCGTGTCCGGGGCGCCCGCCGCAGCCCGGCCGAGCACTTGGCTGACGCCTTCACTTCCGGCTCCGTGCCGGGAACGGTGACTATCACCGAGATTCCGTACCAAGCCATGGTGGGGATTCGGGTTGACCGAACGTCCGACGCCGGTGCCCGCGTTGCGTCCGTGACCGGTGGCTTGCCTGCCGCTTGCGGTCAAGTAACGGGGACCGGTTCCGTTCACACCCTCTGGCTCGGCCCCACCGAGTTCATGGTGGTGGCACCCGAGGAAGCCCACGATTCACTGGGCGGCTCCCTGGTCAGAGATCTGACCACGGCGCTGGGCAACGACGCGGGCCAGGTGGTGGACTTGTCCGCCAACCGCACCACGTTCGAGCTCTCCGGCAGCCACGCCCGCGCAGTGCTGGAGAAGACCTGCTCCTTGGACCTTCACCCGCGCGTCTTCAAAGCCGGCACGGCTGTCTCCACTGAGCTTGCGCACATCCCCGTGATGCTCTGGAAGACCTCGGAGGAGAGCTACCGGATCTTTCCCCGGGCCTCGTTTGCCGACTTCCTGGGACGCTGGCTCCTTGACGCCATGCGGGAGTACGCCTCCCCTGAGGTCCCCTAATGGCACTGAGTGTGCTTGACCTGTTTTCTGTTGGCATCGGGCCGTCGTCCTCACACACGGTGGGTCCCATGCGCGCGGCAAAGCAGTTCACGGACGGTCTTGAATCGTCGGGCCAGCTTCCGGCCACGGTGCGCGTCCAGGCTGAGCTTTTCGGCTCACTGGGCGCCACCGGCCGGGGCCACGGCTCAGACAAGGCAGTGGTGCTGGGGCTGCAAGGCCACTCCCCCGAAACCGTGGACACCACCACGGCTGACGACCAGGTTGCGGCAGCGGCGCTGGACGCTGAACTGCGTCTGGGCGGCAACCATCGGGTGGACTTCAACTGGGACGAGGACGTGGTGCTCCACCGCCGCAAGTCGCTGCCGGCCCACCCCAACGGCATGACGTTCCGCGCGTTGGACCACACGGGCGGCGTGCTCCGGGAACGCAGCTACTACTCCATCGGTGGCGGCTTCGTGGTGGACGGTGACGTCTCCGGCGCAGACAAAGTGGTAGCCGACGACACCGTTCTCCCCTACCCCTTCACCACTGCGGACGAACTCCTTGCCATCTGCCTCCGCGAGGGCAAGTCCATCTCGGACATCATGCTGGCCAACGAACTCGTGTGGCGCTCCGAGGAGGAACTGCGTGAGAAGTTGTTGGGCATCTGGGCTGTCATGCAGGAATGCGTGGACAACGGCTGCTCTGCCGAGGGAATCCTCCCCGGAGGCCTGAAGGTCAGGCGACGGGCGCCGTCGTTGTTCAAAAAGCTTTCCGACACCGACGCGGACCTGAACGGTAGTGCCTCAGCGGACCCGCTCCTGGCCATGGAATGGGTCAACCTCTTCGCCTTGGCTGTGAACGAGGAAAACGCTGCGGGCGGCAGGATCGTCACCGCGCCCACCAATGGCGCCGCCGGAATTGTCCCGGCAGTGCTGCACTATTACACCAAGTTTGTTCCGGGAGCCAACGACGACGGCGTCGTGCGCTTCCTGCTGGCGGCGGCCGCCGTCGGAATCCTGTTCAAAATCAACGCGTCCATTTCCGGTGCCGAGGTGGGCTGTCAGGGTGAGGTAGGTTCCGCCTGCTCCATGGCTGCGGCCGGCCTCTGCGAAGTCCTGGGTGGAACGCCCGAGCAAGTGGAAAATGCCGCCGAAGTTGGCATTGAACACAACTTGGGCCTCACCTGCGATCCCGTGGGCGGGCTGGTGCAGATCCCCTGCATCGAACGCAACGCGATCGCCAGCGTCAAAGCCATCAACGCCGCCCGCCTTGCCCTGCACGGCGACGGCAGCCACAAAGTTTCCCTCGACAAAGCCATCAAAACCATGCGCGAGACAGGCGCAGACATGAAATCCAAGTACAAAGAGACCTCCCGTGGGGGCCTCGCCGTCAACGTAGTGGAGTGCTAGCCATGACTGCCATCCAAACCGAAACCACTGCCGTCTCCACAACGGAGACCACTGTGGAACATGTCCTCACCCTCGACTGCCCCGAAGGTCCCGGAATTGTGCACGCTGTGTCCGGATTCCTGTTGAACCACGGATGCGACATCATCGACAACAAGCAGTTCGGTGATCGCGCCGAGGGCCACTTCTTCATGCGGGTGCACTTCGCGTCCGACGGCGATGAATCCACCGTGGAAGCGCTGCGGGAGGCCTTTGCCCCGGTGGGTGAAAAGTACGGCATGAACTGGCAACTGCAGCGTCAGGGCTACAAGCGGCGCGTCCTGATCATGGTCTCCAAGTTTGGGCACTGCCTGAACGACCTCCTGTTCCGCGCAAGGATCGGCGAGCTGCCCATTGATGTAGTGGGCGTGGTGTCCAACCACACCGATCATCAAGGCCTGGCTGAGTGGCACGGGATCCCGTTCTTCCACATCCCTGTCACGGCCGCCACCAAGCCCGCCGCGGAGGGACGCCTGCTGGAAATCATTGATGAACTGGACGTGGAACTCATTGTGCTGGCCCGCTACATGCAGGTGCTCAGCGACGATCTTGCCCGCAAGCTGGACGGCCGCGCCATCAACATCCACCACTCGTTCCTGCCGAGCTTCAAGGGTGCAAAGCCGTACCACCAGGCCTATGCGCGTGGCGTGAAAACTGTGGGTGCCACCGCCCACTACGTGAACGGCGAGTTGGACGAAGGTCCCATCATCGCCCAGCAGGTAGTGGAAGTGGACCACACGTTCGGACCGGACGATCTCGTAGCCGCCGGTCGGGACACTGAATGCAAGGCCCTCAGCAACGCCGTTCGCTGGCACTGCGAGGGGCGGATCATCCTGAATGGGAATAGGACGATCGTGTTGAAGTAGGGCTCTGCAAGCACCCATTTCGATGGTTCCCTGCGCATACGCTGTTGCGAATGGCACTGTGTGCAGGGAACCATCGAAGTGGCGTTTAACAGGAGTTACACCCGGGCCAGCCTCGTCGCCAGATGCAGCGCTGCCAGCCGACCGTTCCCCCGCGGATCCCCTCCGCATAGCTCGAAGATGCGTTGGAGCCGGTGGTGCAGGGACTGCCGTTCCAGGTGCAGCTCACGGGCAGCCTGGGCCGTGTTGCAGCCGGTATCCAGCCAGACGGACAGCGTCCTCATGAGTTCTGACTTCTTCAGGCGATCATGCTCGACGACGGCACCCAGCTGCCGCTGCACGAACCCTTCACGGGTGGCCGGGTCCAGCGCCTCCTGCGCAAGGAGCTCCACAGCAAGCGTGTCTGCATCCACCACACCTTTGCCGGCCGGGGTTAGATCAAGTGCCCTGCGCGCTTCGGACAGAGACCAGGGCGCCTCAGCAATACCGCGGCCCAGCGGCCCCACCGCAATCACGGATCCTGCCGGTACCTCCAGGTTCCTCAGTGCCTCCATCAATGCGCGACGGGTCGCAGCGCCGTCGCTCAGCGCAGCGCCGTCGCTCAAGGAAGCCAAGGCAATCAGTTCAGCGTTGTTGGCGTAGCTCGCGCTGTGCGCCACATGCTCCCGGAGCAAAGCGTCCACAGCTGGTCGCAAGTGACCTGAACCGGTTGACCGGATCACCACCGCGGCCACGTGACCGTCCACGGGGAAGCCCGACGCCGGTCCCAGCTGATGAAGTTGCCAGTGCTGGCCTCCCGAATTGATGGCACGCATGAGTTCAATACCCGCCAGTTCCTTAAGCCCCGGCGGCATGCGCTGCAGCAACGCCAGGCCGAGGATGTCCACGGACCGTTCCCCGGCCACCCGCGCAAGGGAACCGTCGCCGCCGTCGGGCAGGTGAAGTTCCAGACGCGCCGCCAGGACGCCCCGCACCGGGACGTCCACCATGGTGACGCTACCGCCGTCGTCCGCTGTAGGAGTGGAGTTTGCCGTAAAAGCGGGTTCGCGCGCCGAGGCACTGCCCTCCGTTGCCGTGCCGTCCGCGGGGAACGCGCCGCCGGCGGCCCCTAGCGTCAGGCCCGACGGCGAGACCAGCCGCACGCTGGCGCCTGTCCTTTCGGCCAACACGGCAAGGAGTTGATCGAGCCCGCCACCGTGGGCCAGTTCAGCAGCCATGGCGTGGCTTGCCTGGTCACCGCGCTGGAGATGCTCCACGGACTCGCTGACCAGGATTGAGTTGATTTCCTGCATCACGCCAACGAACGGGACTACCTGGCTGAGCTCGATCACCGGCAAGCCGGCGGCCTGGGCGACGTCCAGCATGGCGGCCGGCACGAAGGGCAAAGCGGGACCCGTCTCCAGTGCCAGCGCAGCGATGCCGCGGGCGGCGAGTTCACGGACGTACTCGGCCTGACGCTCCGCAGTGACCCCGGCGAGCGCCTGCCCCCCGCTGAGCAGAAGTTCGCCACCGCTGAGAAGGGGCGCGATGTCCAGAACCTCGCTGGAGTGCACCCATCGGACGGGTCGGAAGAGAGCCTCCGGTACGTCGTTGAGCAGCTTTGGCCCTGCAGATTTGAGACTCTGGAATTCAAGGGCCTCGCCCAGCAGCATGGACATGACACTCCGTAACGTCTAAGCGATTTTCTTTAGACACATAGTATCTTGTTGCTGTGATCTGGCGCACATAACCTGAGAGAGTCCCTTTCACACACGGAGGCTCTCCCCATGCAAGACAACCTCTCTCCTTCGCGTTCCAATTCAGCGCAGTCAGGCTCCCCGCAGCCGGGCACACCCTCGTCAGTTCCGGCAACGGCGCCGGCCCACGACAGTGAAGCCTGGCTCCAGCCCATTCCCGAGTCAGACCGTACCCGCAAAGTTTCCGGACAGTTCTGGATCTGGGCAGGCGCCAATCTTGCTCCTATCAACTGGGTGCTTGGCGCCCTTGGCATCCACCTTGGCCTCGGTTTCGCTGACACCGTGATTGTGCTGGTCCTGGGAAACCTGATCGGCATGCTGCTGTTTGGCTGCTTTGTCCTCCTCGGCCAGAAGACCGGTGCCACTGGCATGGTCCTGGCCCGCGCCGCCTTCGGTCGCCGCGGCAACTACCTCCCCGCAGCCATCCAGGCCCTGCTGGTGATCGGCTGGTGTGCAGTCAACACATGGATCATCCTGGACCTGGTCATGGCCCTGTTCGGAACTCTCGGCTGGGTGGATCCCGATGCCAAGAACTACGCGTGGAAGATCGGTGTGGCCACGGCCATCATGGCGGCACAGGTGGCCATCGCCTGGTTCGGCTATAAGGCCATCGCGGCCTTTGAAAAATGGACCGTGCCGCCCACCATCATCATCCTGGCCGTCATGTCCTGCGTTGCCTGGTTCGGCATGAAGATCGACTGGGGCTACGCAGGCCCGGCAGGCAACATCCTTGAAGGTTCGGAGCGCATCGCCGCCATGAGCGCAGTGATGACAGCCATCGGCATCGGCTGGGGAATCACCTGGTTCACCTACGCCGCCGACTACTCCCGCTTCGTCAGCACCTCGGTTCCCAAGCGCAAGGTCTACCTCGCTTCAGTCCTCGGACAGTTCATCCCCGTGGTGTGGCTGGGTGTGCTCGGCGCAAGCCTGGCCACCAACAGCGGCGAGATCGACCCCGGCAAACTGATCGTCCAGAACTTCGGCGTCCTCGCCCTGCCCGTCCTGCTCATGGTGCTGCACGGCCCCATCGCCACCAACATCCTGAACATCTACACCTTCTCCGTTGCCACGCAGGCCTTGGACATCAACATCAGCCGCCGCAAGCTGAACTTGTTCGTTGGCGTCTTCTCCTTGATCGCTGTGGTCTTCTTCATCTTCCAGGAGGACTTCGCCGCAGTACTCGATGCCTGGCTGATCGGATTGGTCGCTTGGGTGGCCGCCTGGGGTGGGGTCATGCTGGTGCACTACTTCTGGCTCGAAAAGCGCTGGCCGGCCAAGGTGGATCGCCTCTTCGACCCCGTGGGAACGCACCGTTTGCCCGTTATCAACTGGGCCGGCATTGCGTCCCTGCTGGTGGGCATCTTCTCCACCTGGCTGTTCATGTACGGGCTGGTTCCCGCCATGCAGGGCCCCATCGCAGTGGCCCTCGGCGGCTGGGACCTCTCCTGGCTGGCGGGCGGCCTCACCAGCGCAGCCGCCTACGCAATCCTCGGACCCCGGGCCCACAAGAAGTTCGTCCTTGCGGCTTCCCATCACGTCTTACTCACGCAGCCAGCGCCTGCCCCGGCTGTTGAAAGGACCACAGCATGAACCAGCCCGCTTTCGCCGATTCGCTCCACCAGATCACCTGGCCCGAGGGTTACCAAGCCGCAGCATCGTTCACCTTCGACGTCGACGCCGAGTCCTGCACCATCGCGCACGATCCTTCCAGCACGCGGCGCATGTCCCTCATGAGCCACCAGTCGTACGGCCCCAAGATCGCCGTTCCGCGGCTGCTCCAGATATTGGACCGCCAGGACATCAAGGGAACCTTCTTCATCCCTGGCTTCACTGCCGAAAGCTACCCGGATGTGGTGCGCAGGATCGCGGATGCCGGCCACGAGATTGCCCACCACGGCTACCTGCACGAGCCCATGCAGGGAATCGACGCAGCCACCGAGGCCAGCTACCTGGACCGCGGCCTGGAGGCACTCGCCACCGTGGCGGGGATCCGCCCGGTGGGTTACCGGGCCCCTTGGTGGGAGTTGAATTGGCAATCGCCGGCTCTGCTCGCGGACCGCGGTTTCCTTTACGATTCAAGCCTGCTCGACGGCGATGCCCCCTACCGCATGGCCGTGGCCGAGGGCGACTCCCGGGACATCGTGGAGATCCCCGTCGATTGGGCGTTGGACGATTGGGAGCAATACGGGTTCTACCCCGGCGTCACGGGCAGCGGAGTGATCGAGAGTCCCTCGAAGGCCCTGGAAATGTGGACACTGGAGGCCCAAGCACACCACGCACAGGGCAGCTGCTTCGTCCTCACCAACCACCCGTTCATCTCCGGACGGCCATCCCGCGCTGTGGCCTTGGAGCAGTTGATCGAGCGAGTCAAGGACCTTGACGGAATGTGGGTGGCAACCCTGTCCGAGATCGCCCGGCACACCAAGTCGACGGTTCACGAAATCCACACCCACGCACGAATCGACGTCCCCCTGTACCCCGGCGCCGGCGCAACCTTCCGCCCGGCCGGAGTCCAGATGCCAGCCAGGGTCCCCGTGCCCTAACCACCCATCGCCCTCCGCCGGGATGGCGAAGAATGACACGCCCTGCGCTTGTCATCTTTGCGGTCCCGGCGCGGGTGTTCAGCCGTTCACGGCGTTGATCCACACTCCAATGATCCAGGTGCTTGCCGCTGCACAGGCCAGGCCAAATTCCACCAGAATGCCAATACCTGTCGCCTTGAGCGCGGCACCACTGGACTTCAGGGCAGCGGGGAAGTTGCGCGTCCGCTGGACTTCGCTGAGCAGAAGCCCCAGCGCGAACCCAATAAAGAGCCCCACCACGGGGATGACGAACATTCCCACCACGCCCAGCACCACACCGATCAGCACGGACCTGTTAGGGATGCCGTGCTGCTTCAGCTTGCGCCCCGTCAACACCGCACTGGCGGCCATGCCCGCCACCACAAAGAGCATTCCGACGGCGAAGATCACCCAGCCGAGCGGACCGGCACCACCCCAGATGGCCCATGCCAGCAGGCTCACGCCGATGAGGATGCTGCCGGGAAGTACGGGAATGATGGTTCCGGCCACGCCAACTGCAATGGCCAGGCCGCAGAGGATGGTCACGATGAGTTCGGCGTTCATGCCCCTCAGTCTAGGTCCGGCCCACCAGGAGCACGCGCCCTCCACGCTGGCCCTGCCTGATCGCAGAGCTGTATTCACAACTGCTGACCAATAGTTACAGCCAGGTTTGGAGCCGCTGAGTATGCCCAGGAAAACAGGAGATTAACGGCAATCCAACTTGTCTATACAACGTGCGATTTTCCTTGATTACCCTATTTTCGCGCGGCAGGGTTGAGGGGTCAGCCTGTCGGCAACAACTGCGCCGGCAGCTTATCCGGACCCAAAAAATGGAGAGAACCTTGGACAACCCCCGTCCCCTTCGCACCACCCTGGCAACCGCCGCACTAATGCTCGCTGCCGCCGTCGTGCTTCCTTCCGTGGCTATTGCGGCACCTGCCGCACCGGACACTCAGGCAACACAGGACACCCAGGCAACTCAGGCAACTCAGGAGACCCAGGAGGTGAGCCACACCGGACGCTCCACGAACACCGGCTACGCGGGCCTCCCCCATGGCAGCAAGCGTCAGAAGACCTTGGTGATTGGCCTCGACGGCGCAGCAATCGCAAAGTTTGGAGCTGCGGGCATGCCAAACGTCCAGAGCCTCATGAACAACGGGATGACCGCCACAAGCAATCTGTTCGCCAACCCCATGGCGCCCACGGTGTCCGGCGCTGGCTGGTCGAGCATCGCCACGGGAGTGTGGCCGGACAAGCACAACGTGGTGGACAACAACTTCACGGCACCCAACTACAGCCAGTACCCGGATTACTTGAGCCGCCTCGAATCGGCCCAGCCTCAGGCCTCCACGCTGGTTGTGGGCACCTGGTCGCCCATCCCCCAGACGGTGTTCGGCCAAAAGGTGGACCTTAGGCTCGCCGGCGGGAACGACGCCGGAACCACGGCCAAGGCAGTGGACTACCTGGCCACGGGGAATCCGGACAGCACGTTCGTCCACCTCGATGAAGTGGACGGCGCTGGCCACTCGTACGGTACGGAGCGGCCGGAATACCTCGCTGCGCTCCGCTCAGTGGACGGCCAAGTGGGCGAGATCCTGAACGCTGTGAAGAACCGCCCCAGCTACAAGTCCGAGGATTGGCTGGTGGTCCTCACCGCCGACCACGGCCACACCGCCGCCGGCGGCCACGGCGGCAGCACCCCCGCTGAACGCCAGACCTTCGTCATCGCCCAAGGCAAAGGCATCAAGCCCGGAACTGTCCGCAACGACATCAAGATCACGGACATCGCACCGGCAGTCCTCAAGCATGAGGGCGTCACGGCCGAGGCAGCCTGGAATCTTGACGGAAAAGCTTTCTCTGAAATCGAAGCTGACGCCTTCGACTCTCTCCGCGAGAGCCTGCGGACCCGCGCCGACGAAACCGCACCTGCGGCCGATGTGAAGGGTTGGACCACCACTGCGCCAGCTGGCTGGACAATCGACAACTCCGCCATGCCGGCCGGTGGTATGACCGAATGGCGTGGCTGGTCGTTCGCCACTGACGAGTTCTGGACCAACACCGACCGTAACCAGGGCCGCGAAACGTCCGTCCGGAACCGCAACGTCTTCGCAGTAGCGGACTCCGACGAATGGGACGACAAGGCACACGCACCCGGGCAGTTCGACTCCACCCTCATCAGCCCCGACTTCAAGGTGAAGGGCGGCAAAACCGCAACACTCTCCTTCGCGTCCAACTACAGGATCGACGGACCGCAGAGCGGCGAGGTGTTCGTCAGCTATGACGGCGGCGCACCGCAGCTGGTGAAGGCCTACTCCGCCAACTTCAATGGCTTCGAATCCCTGGCACTGGACGTCCCCAAGGGCGCCAAGAAGGCAAAGGTCAGCTTCCGCTACACCGGGACCAACAGCGCGTTCTGGACGGTGGATCAGGTCACGCTGGACCGCTGACGCGTAACGCACACTGAGCAAAGACCGACGGCGACGCTTCCCAGCGCGGGAGGCGTCGCCGTCGTCGATGTACCCAGCGGGACGCCTACTCGGCGAGCGCCGACACGACAGCCGCCGCTACTGCCTCACTGGACTGCGGGTTCTGGCCGCTGATGAGGTTGCCATCGCGGACTACGTAGCTGCTCCACGCCGGGCCGGCCTTCACGATGGCGCCGCGATCGGCAAGGGTGGTGGCCACCAGCCACGGGGTGTTCTCCCCAGTGCCCCCGGTGAGTTCTTCTTCGTCCGTGAACACCGTTAGTTGGCGGCCGGCGAAGGCGAAGCTGCCGTCGGGGGTGGTGGCACTGAGCAGGGCCGCCGGCCCATGGCAGAAGGGAGCGATGATCTTGCCGGAGTCATTGGCCTGAATCAGCAGGGCGCCCAGATCGGCGTCCTTGGCGAGATCCGCCATAGGGCCGTGTCCGCCGGGGAGGACAACAGCGTCAAAGTGGGCAATGGTCACGGAATTCAAGGACTCCGGTTCATCCAGTTCTGCGGCGATGTCCGCAAGGTATTGCTTGAACTCCTGGACCTTGTCCTCATCTCCAACGATCTCCGGGTTCAATGAGCCTGGGTCTATTGTTGGCTTTTTTCCGCCCGGGCTGGCGATGGTCATGTCTGCGCCGGAGGCTTTGAGGGCGCGGTGGGCCACCACCAGTTCCTCGGCCCAGACCCCTGTGGGATGCTGGCTGCCGTCGGCGAGTTCAAGAGAGTCGGCTGCTGATACAACCATGAGAATGCGGGGCATGGGTTTCCTTTCGAGGGGTGGTCATACGATGGTGCCCCGGTGATGCGCTTGGACCTCATGGAAAAAGCTGTGGCCCCCATCGGAAATCCTTGACCCGCGCCGTGCGAGGATTGCACCGATGGCCACTCACAACCTGGAGCATTTGCGGACCTTCCTCACGGCGTATCGTGTGGGGTCCCTGACCGAGGCCGCAAGGATGCTCGGAATTTCGCAGCCCACAGCATCCACCCATGTTCATTCCCTGGAGCAGAACCTTGGCCTGCGTCTCTTTGAGCGTAGTCCGACGGGCGTCACGCCCACTCCCAAGGCCGACAGCCTGGCCCGGGACGTCGGCCCGCACATTGACGCCCTGGAAGACCTCGCTGTCCTATCCGGGCAGTCCGGCGCCAACGGGTCAATCCATGTGGGCGGTCCCGCGGAGTTCATTACCACCGTGCTCCTGCCCCACACTCCGGAGCTGACGGAGGTTACCGGGGCAGGGCTGCGGATCCGGTTTGGGCTGGTGGACGCATTGCTGGAGGAGCTGCGGTCCGGCGACTTGGACCTCGTAGTCAGTGCTGTCCGGCCACGGGTCCAGGGGGTCACCGGGATTCCCCTCATCGATGAGGAATTTGTGCTGGTGGCCGCTCCGGCCTGGAAGGAAAACCTTCCCGGCAAAACACCCGCCGATGTGGAGTTGGCCACCATTCCGGTGGTGGCTTATGCCGAGAATCTGCCCATTGTTCGCCGGTACTGGCGGACGGTCTTTGAACGGCGCCCCGACGACCTCCGGGCCAACTGCATCGTGCCTGATCTTCGCGGCGTGCGTGCGGCGGTCATTGCGGGCGCCGGGATGTCCGTCCTGCCCAGATATCTGGTGGAAGTGGACCTCGCAGACGGGGCACTCATCACCTTGCACACTCCCGGGTTGGCACCCCTGAACACGGTATATCTGGCCACCCGCACCGGGGACCTTGACCGAAATCGTCAGCTGCGAGCCTTGGTCTCCGCAATCCAGCGGCTGGCAGGATTCTGAGCCGCAGCTCCTTAATCAAGAACGACGGCGACGCTCCCCAGCACGGGAGGCGTCGCCGTCGTCGGTCTTGCGTTGGTAACCGCTACTCGGTGACGGCAGCCGCAACGGCGGCGGTGACCGCCGGTGCCACGCGGGCATCCAGCGGGCTCGGCACGATGTAATCGGCGGAGAGGTCCTCAGCGGCCAGCTCAGCGATGGCGTTGGCGGCGGCGATCTTCATGGCGGGCGTGATGCGGCGGGCGCCGGCATCCAGTGCGCCGCGGAAGATGCCCGGGAAGGCCAGAACGTTGTTGATCTGGTTCGGGAAGTCGCTGCGGCCGGTGGCCACAACGGCTGCGTACTGCTGGGCGACCTCGGGCAGGACTTCGGGGTCCGGGTTGGACAGGGCGAACACGATCGACTGATCGTTCATGAGCTTCAGGTGCTCTTCGTCCAGCTTGGAGGAGGAGACGCCCACAAAGACGTCGGCGCCGGTCAGGCCTTCACCGGGGCCGCCGGAAATGCCGCGGGGGTTGGTGCGCTTGGCCATGCGGGCTTTGACGCTGCCGGGGTCGGCCGCGAGGTCGGCACGGTCAGCGTTGACCACGCCCTTGGAATCGAGCAGGATGACGTCCTTGATGCCAACGGCCAGGAGGATCTCGGCGATGGCGATGCCTGCGGCACCGGCACCCGAAACCACAACCTTGAGGCCTTCGAGTTCGCGCTTGGTCACCTTGGCGGCGTTGGTCAGGGCTGCAAGAACCACGACGGCGGTGCCGTGCTGGTCATCGTGCATGACGGGGCAATCGAGGGCTTCAATGAGGCGCTCTTCGAGTTCGAAGCAGCGCGGGGCCGAGATGTCCTCGAGGTTCACGGCGCCGAAGCTGGGGCGGAGGCGGACCAGGGTCTCAATGATCTCGTCAACGTCGGTGGTGTTGAGCACCAGCGGGATGGAGTCGAGGTCGCCGAAGGACTTGAAAAGTGCGGACTTGCCTTCCATGACGGGCAAGGAGGCACTGGGGCCGATGTTGCCCAGGCCCAGGACTGCGGTGCCATCGCTGACCACAACAACCAGGCGTTCGGCCCAGGTGTGCGTACGGGCAAGCCCGGGGTTGGCGTGGATTGCGCGGCTGACCTGCGCAACTCCGGGGGTGTAAGCAATGGAAAGGTCACGTTTGTTGTTCAACGGAACGGTGCTGGAAATGGTCAGCTTGCCGCCTTCGTGGGCTGCGAAGATCTCTTCTTCGGTCAGTACCAGGGCGTCGTTGTCTGTAGCAATTGTCTCGATGGACACGTCTTTGTCTCCTCAGGCTAGCCGTGGACCCACGGCACGGTATAGGGCAGGAACAGAACTGCTGTGGCGGGCCAAGGGTGTCTGGCCCGGCGTTGCTTCTGCAGATAGGGGGCTGCTAGCCGCTTCGGTGTTTCCAGCCTAGGGAAGCGTGGAGGGTACAAGATTCAATACCAACAGAGACGATTCGAGAGTAAAACGTTCAACCACCGCTGAATGTGACCCACGTCATGCCTAAAACCGCATTCTTTGGCTCCTGCGGTCTAGACCAGCAGGCACATTTGGTCACTCACCCGTGAGCAGCGTGCATGCCCTCTTGAGATCCTTCTCTGCCTCAAACAAGGACAACCGGCGGCAGCGAACGGCTTGGACCAGGCCGCTCACAAGGTGCAGCAGAATCCGGGCCCTGACGGCATCCTTACCGGTGTCCTTGCTCAGCGAGCCCACTACTTCCTCGGAGAGCGCATCGATCTCACGCAGGAGCTGCGCCGTGTCATCATCCTTGCCGGCGGGCCGGATCAGGCAGTGTTCCACTCCCGGCTGCATCACGCGGAGGTGGAAGATCTCCATCATCAAGCCCGCAAGCGCATGTCCCTTGCCTTCGCGCAGGCGGACACCGTCCCGGAGCTCCCGCAGTTGCTGCCGGTAAACGGCCAACATGAGGTGCGCCGTGGAGGGGAAGTAGCGGTACAGGGTTCCCAGCGGGATGTCAGCCCTGGCCGCGACGTCGGAAAGGCTCAACGTATCGAACTGCCGTTGCGCGAATCCTGCCGCCGTTTTCAGGATGCGGGCATAGCGCAGCTGCTGCCGCGGTGTGGTGGGTGCGGCAGCCATACGGGGCAACCCCGTGGTCAGGTCAAGGGAGTACGGTTCCAGTGAGTTTGATACGGGCATTTCCGGCGATCTCTTGGCAGGCTGACAAGGAAACGGCCGGCAGGGTCAAGGACCCGTGGCTGGCCGATCGCATCAATGATACGGGAGCTAAATGACCGTTTCCTGAGAGCTCGCCTCACGTGGACGGACGCATGCCGCTCCCGGCTATTGTCGCCCGGCCCACATACACTTCATGAAGGTTTGAGCCGCTGCTTGGGAGGAACACATGGGGACATTTCGACGCCGGATGGCAGCAACGCTGTTGGCCGCCGCTGTGGCGGCTGTGGCACTTGGCCCCCTGCCGGCGTCGGCCGCTACCAGCAGTGGGCCGGACCCTATACTCAACGGTGCAGCATTCGTCGGCCAGAAGCTGACAACGGACATCGGTCCGTACACCTTCTACGGCTGCGGCGGCGGGAAGGGTCCGGACTTCACCGTGTACTGGACCCGGGATGGCTTCCTGGTGGCGGGCGAAACAGCCCAGAGCTATGTCCTGGGACCGGATGACACCGGAGCCCGGATGGCCGTTCACGTCACTGCCAGCAAAACGGCCTGCGGTGGCGAATCACTGCACAGTGACGAAACCAAGCCCGTCGGAGCAGCCAACCGCGCAGCGGGCTTCACCGGACGCAGCTTCGAATTGCTCACCCGCGCCAACGACGGGGCGTTGCAGTTGTACGGACGCAAAGGCAATGCCTGGGAGGCTCCCCGCACCGTTGGCTGGGGCTGGAACATCTTCAACCTGGTGCTCTCACCAGGAGATTTCAACGGCGACGGCAAAGGCGACGTGATCGCCAGAGATGCCGCGGGGACCCTGTACCTCTACGCAGGGGATGGCGCCGGCGGCTGGAAACCCGCCCAGACCATCGGCAAAGGCTGGAACATTTTTGATCAGATCGTCAGCCCGGGTGACTTCAATGGCGATGGCACCAACGACGTCCTTGCCCGCGAACCGGGCGGCGCCCTCTACCTGTACCCGGGCAATGGTTCCGGAGGCTGGTTGGCGAGGACCGCCGTCGGGCAGGGCTGGCAAGTGATGGATGCGCTGCTGACACCGGGCGACTTCAACGGCGACGGCAACGTGGACGTCCTGGCCAGGGACCGCAGCGGCTACCTCTACTTCTACGGGGGCAACGGGGCCGGCGGCTGGACGAGGTCATGGCTGATCGGCGTCGGATGGAACGCATTGAAAGCCGCTGGCGCAGCCGGCGACTATGACAACGACGGCTTCAACGATGTGTATGGCGTAGATCAGCAGGGCCGGCTGGTCATCTACTACGGCAACGGCCGCACGGGGTGGCGCGGGTCCGAGGCAGCAGGGAACGGCTGGGGCAATTTCACAGCGATCTTCTAGAGAAATCCCAGCCGCGGTAGAATTGGCCCCATAAAGTCTGGGGAGGACATCATGAACGCACCAACACGCCCTACGTCAGGTGTGCGCCGAGTGGTGGCTGGGATAGCGGCGGCTGTGGTTGCCGCGGTGGCTTTTGCGCCTGCCCCCGCCATGGCAACCATGGATCCCTCGGATCCGGTGGTTCATGGTGCGCCGTTTGTTGGCTCCACGCTCACGCTTGAAATCGATCCTGCGTCGTTCAGTGGCTGCGGCGCTGCTGCTGGCCCGGACTACCAGATCTATTGGACCCGCGACGGCGTCCGTGCCGACGATCACTGGGCTTGGTGGACTTACACGCTCGATGAATCAGATCGCGACAAAACCATTGCTGCCCACGTAGTGGCCAGCCAGAACGGGTGCGAGCCGCTGGAAGTCTCCAGCGAAGAAACCGCTCCCATCTCTGCCTCCAACCGCGCCAACGGGTTCACCAGCCGCGGCGCCTACGAAATGCTTGCCCGCCGTTCCGACGGCACGCTCATGTTGTATCCACGGCTCAACAACGCCTGGGAATCTGCCAGAACCGTTGGACCGGGCTGGAACGGCTTCGGCACGGTGGTCTCCCCCGGCGACTTCAACTCCGATGGCACCAATGACATCCTGGCCAAAGACGCGGCCGGAAACCTTTTCCTCTACGCAGGAAAGGGCGATGGCGGTTTCTTCGCAGGACGCCAGGTGGGCAGCGGCTGGAATGCCTTTAATTCCATCGTCTCCCCAGGCGACTTCAACGGCGACGGACACAACGACGTCCTCGCCCGGGACGCCAGCGGCATCCTGTACCTCTACCCGGGCAACGGCGACGGCGGCTGGCTCACCCGATCCGTCGTGGGCAGCGGCTGGAATGTTGTCAACAAAATCATTACCCCCGGCGACTTCAACGGCGACAACAACGTAGACATCCTGGCCCGTGACACCGCAGGTGCCTTGCGCCTGTACCGCGGCAACGGGGCAGGTGGCTGGGCCGGCATGGCCGTAGTTGGCCAGGGCTGGGGCGGCATGACCACCATTGGTGCGGCTGGCGACATTGACGGCAACGGCAATGCTGATGTTTACGCGGTGGACGGCTCCGGCCAACTGCTGGCGTACTACGGCGATGGCGACGGCGGCTGGAACGGCGCCGGTGCCATCGGCTGGGGCTGGGGCGGGTTCAACGCCGTTTTCTAGGGTTTGGGGGAGATCTTGACAATGCTTTCTTCCGCGAGGTCCGCGGGCACGGGTTTTCGCATCCTGATGGCCACCCTCTTGTGCGCCGCCCTGGCAATCGCAGTTCCGCCCCCGCGCGCCACGGCCGCAGGACCGGACGTGCCGCTGCCCACCGTAGTGACGCGGACTTCTCCGGCCACGGTAGTGCCGGGCAATACAATCTCTTTGTCATTCACCCTGAGTGGTCCCGCCCAAGAAGTGGGGTTCACCTACGTCAACGAGGACACCCTGGAGCAGGCCACGCTCTACGGGCCCACCAGCCAAGCGCCCGGACCGTACAGCGCGCAAGCCACAGTGCCCGTCAACGGCAGCACCTTCAAAAGGACGGGCCGGTACAAGCTCCTCAGCGTTGGCATAGTGCTGGTTTCCGGGCAGGGCTCCGTGCGCTATGGCCGCGACGGCAACATCCTCTTCCTCAGCCCGGGCCTGGAAGCACCGACGCAGCGCCCCGGGGCACTGGACGGCGTGGATTTCGCCGTCAACAACCCCAATTTCCCTTTGGTGGACAACCCCAACACCAAGGCCCCCGTCGTGTCCGGTGTGGCGCGCTATGACCAGATGTTGACCACGGACAACGGCACGTGGACATCCCCACCCACCGGATTCGCCTATCAGTGGCTCCGCAACGGCCAGCCGATCAGCGGCGCCACCCTCAATAACTACCGGGTAGCTGAAGCGGACCTGGACCAGACCCTGTCTGTGAGGGTCACGGCCACGAAGGCAGGATACCGGGCTGTGTCCGCATCGTCGCTGCCGCTCACTCCTACATCGCCCATCACAGCCACGGCCCCCACCCTCCAAGGCAAGCTGACTGTTGGCGAGAAGCTCACCGGTGTCTTCAACGAGGGCAGCGTGGCCACGGGCACAGCCGGCGGCGCCGTCAGCGTCAAGTACGAATGGGTGCGGAACGGTACCCCGAGTAACGGGGCCACCGCCAAAACTTACACGCTGACAACGGCGGACCGTGGCGCCGTCGTCGGCTTCCGTGCGATAGTCCAGGCAGGCAATCCTGCCACGGCAACGCGGCCGTTTACCGTGTACAGCCGAACGGTGGTGCGGAACAAGGCCCACACATCAGGGTTCGACGCCGGAACCTCCTTGGACTTGTTCGCCCGGAACGCGGCGGCGAACCTCCTCCTGTACCCCACTGACGGCGCCGGACGCTGGCAAGCAGTAAAGACCATCGGGTTCGGCTGGGGTGGTTTCGATCTCGTTTTCAACGCCGGCGACTTCAACGGCGACGGCTATAACGACGTTCTGGCGCGCGACGATGCCGGCACTCTGTTCCTCTACCCGGGCAACGGGACCGGGGGCTGGCTGCCGCGCAAGGAAGTCGGCTGGGGCTGGGACGTCTTCGACTCCGTCTTTGCCGCAGGTGACTTCTCAGGAGACGGCAACAACGACCTCCTGGCCCGGACACCCTCAGGCGCCCTGGTGCTGTATCCCGGCAACGGGGCCGGCGGCTTCCGCTCCCCCGGCGCCGTTGGCCAGGGTTGGGATGCCCTGAGCCAGGTCTTCTCGCCCGGTGATTTCGACGGCGACGGCAACCCCGATGTCATGGGCCGCGATGGTGCAGGGAACCTCCGGCTCTACGGCGGCAACGGCAAGGGTGGGTGGACCACCGCCAAGGCCATCGGCACCGGTTGGAATGTCATGTCGCGCATCGGCGGCGCAGGCGATTTCAACGGCGACGGCTTCAACGACGTCTGGGCCATCGACTCCGCCGGCCAACTGAACCTGTACTACGGCAACGGCAGCGGCGGTTGGAAAGGCGCAGGCGTGGTTGGCTGGGGCTGGGGCGGATTCACGGCGGTGTTCTAAGCCGATTTCGGTTGAGTTTTGGGTTTGACTTGTCTTTATCCCGAATTTTTGCCAGCAAATTCCCGGACTGCGGTTCGGCCAATGTACTCTCAATTCACTTACACCCGCCGGCCATCTGGGACCGGCCCTGAATTGGGGGAACCATGGGGAGCACGCCTCTGCGCCGTGTGCGCAGCTGGCTGTCCGCTTTTGTGGGCAGCATCGTTTTGGTCGGAGGGCTGGGTTTCGCCCCGGCAGCTCATGCCGATGACACCTTCGCGCCTGTTCCGGTGGCCGTCTCAACGACGCCGGATTCGATTGCTGCAGGAGGACAAGCAACATCCAGGGTTACCGTCCAGGCCTCCGGTCCCATCACTAACGTTTACGTCCTGTTCCGGAACACAGCCACCGGAAAACTCCACACGCAGATGACGCAGGGCTCGTTCAGCGCCGCCGATTCGACGTATGCCTTCGACGTCTTCTTCGCGCAGGGCACACCTCCCGGCACCTACGTCGCACAGTACATGCAGATTCAGACTGCCGCCGGCCAGGAAATCGGCTACTGGCGTGACGGTTCGTTGATCCACAACCCGGGCAACCTCCCCGCGTCGGGGACAGCGGCGGTGTCCTTGGAGCCCTTGGATTTTAACTACGTGACTCCCGTGGACATTGATCGTCCGCACACGTCGGGCTTCTATCGTGCCGAGTACTGGGATCCGTACACCATGAGCTTGTTCATCCGGGACTCCGGCGGCCGGCTCGGCCTGTATCCGACAGGCGGCAACGGCACCTGGCAGCAGGCCTACGAGGTCGGCTCGGGTTGGAACATCTTCAACACCATGTTCTCGGCCGGCGACTTCAACAACGACGGTGAAAATGATGTGATCGCCCGTGACAGCGCCGGATCGCTCTTTCTCTATCCATCCAATGGCGGCGGTGGCTGGCATGCAAGGCAGCAGATCGGCTGGGGCTGGGGAATCTTCAACTCCATCTTTGCCGCCGGCGACTTCAGCGGCGACGGGAACAACGACCTCCTAGCACGCAAATCTTCCGGTGAGCTCGTCCTCTATCCGGGCAACGGACATGGCGGCTTCCTGGCGGCCTCGACAGTCGGATGGGGTTGGGGCGGCATGACGTCCGTCTTCTCTCCCGGGGACTTCAACGGCGATCACAAGCCAGACGTTTTGGCCCGCGACGCCGCTGGAAACCTTCGCTTCTACGGAGGCAACGGCCACGGGGGATGGACTACCAGCGGTGTGATCGGCCAAGGTTGGAACGCGATCACCAAGCTGGGCGGCGCAGGCGACTTCGACGGAGATGGCTCCAATGATGTCTGGGGCATCGACACGTCGAGCCAGATGCGGATGTACTACGGCAACGGCTCAGGCGGTTGGAAGACCTCGGCAGTGGTCGGTTCGGGCTGGGGCGGCTTCAACGCTGTCTTCTAGCCGCGTCCACGGCTGTTGGCTGGGCCTCGTCCGTAGCCATTCGGGCGGGGCCCGCAGGAGAATTTCCCAATTTATCTACAGCTGCCCGAATCAGGCAGCCTCTTTCCTGGAGGAAACCTTTGGAGACCAGCACTCCTTTGCCTACCGTTGCGCGCAAGCGACGGCGCTTGTTTTCAGTCCTTGCCGCGTCCGTGGTGGCAGCTCTGCTCGTCGCCTCGGCGCTGCCTGCGGAGGCCTCTGTGCCTGCGATTGGAGTGCCTGCGCGCTTGGTCTATGTCAGCAGCCAACCCCAACTGGGCGGCGATGCAACCGTCGGAGGCCTGCTGGTAATGGACATCTCAAACACATTTGCCCACGTGTCACCCGAGGGAGGGACTCCGGCCGTTTCATTCGCTTGGACACGTGACGGAGCTGTAATCCCTGGCGCAATTGGAACTACATACCGCGCAACGTCAGCTGACTTGGGTCGAGTCGTAGCCGCTTCCGTCACGATCACCTATGACGCGGACTCCACAACGACGGTTCAAGCCTCCCACCCGCTGCGCATCGCGGCAGCTCCCCGCGCCCGCGGATTCAACGGCGACGGTACCCTGGACATCTTTGCGCGCGACGCCTCGGGCCGACTCCTGCTGTACCCCACCGACGGGCGCGGTAACTGGCAGCCAACCCAGGTGATCGGGTGGGGTTGGAACAACTTCACCCTGTTGGTCTCACCTGGTGACTTCGACGGCGACGGCACGGTGGATGTTCTGGCCCGTGACGGTCAGGGACGCCTCTTCCTGTACCAAGGAAACGGTTCTGGTGGCTGGAAGAAGGCACTCCAGATAGGCCAGGGGTGGCAAGGCTTCAGGGAGCTAAGTGCAGCCGGAGATTTCAACGGTGACGGCAGCAACGACATCCTTGCCGTAGACAACGCAGGCAACCTGTTCCTCTATCCGGGAAACGGTCGCGGCGGATGGCTCTCGTCTCGCTGGATAGGCCAGGGATGGCAGGGTATGGACTCCGTAGGGGCCGGTCATTTCCTCGCCTATTCCAGCGTTGTTACGTTGTCCAAGTCATTCTGGGGCGACCTTCAAGCGCGCACCTCCAATCGCAATGGCTATTTTGAAGAGTACGGCGTCCCCGGAAGCTACGCCGGAACCATCGGCTGGGGTTGGGATTCCATGGCGCGCTTCGGCATGGCCGGTGACTTCAACGGAGACGGAGATTCAGACGTCTACGGAATCGACCGTAGCGGACGACTCACCATGTATTTGGGCGACACGTCAGGCTTCCGGCAGCGGGGCATCGCCGGTTTCCGTTGGAAGGGTTCCCCAACGGTCGGCTGGGGCTGGGGCGGATTCACCGCCGTCTTCTAGGCCGAATCCTACCGGGCCGGAAACATTTGCTTATCTTGAGGAGACTCGGACATGACGAAGTATTCAACCCTATCCCCAGGCCGCCATCTGCGTATTCTGGCAGCAGTACTAACGGCCATGCTGGCAGGCCTTCTTCTGCACAGCCCGGCGGCTGTGGCATTACCGTCAGAGGCTCAATCGTTAGCCGTGGAATCCTACGTTTGGCCACCCGATCCGGCTTTCCTGAGCATGGCAGCAGCAACCACTGCCACAATTCCGGTCTCAGGCGAGATGCGCATGAACTTCACGGTTGCTCGTCCGGCGACCCGTGTGCAAATAGTGCTGGTCGATGCATCGCAAGTGACTGAAAGATTCCTATCTTGGAAGCAGCCTGTTGGCGGAGAACCACAGGTGTCCGGGTCTGCGGTGCGTTCTGTCCAGGCAAGCGACGCAGAAGGAAAGTACACACTGCGGGAAGCCACCGTTTACTTCGCCGACGGTTCAAACGCCACGATACGGCCAAAGAAATTCGGAGCCAGCTCACCGGCAACGGATGACTTTCCTAAAGCTGCTTTTGACGTCACTAACCCAGCCCTGAGACTTCAGCCAAATGTTAACCTAACCCCCGCTTACGTTGAGGGTTCCCCCGAAACCGGTATTTGGGCGAGAGCCAACCTTGGCTCGTGGAAAGGGGGAGTATCACATGCTGATTATCAGTGGGTACGTGATGGCGTGGACCACGAACGAAAGACCTATGACTATGACTTTTCCTCGTTTGACGTTGGCTCGCTGATTTCCTTCAGAGCAGTGGTGTATGCATCCGACTACCTGCCCACAGCGATTGTTTCAAAAGCGGTGGGGCCCATCATTCAGCCACGTAGGCCGAAAGTACTGGGCGAAGGAGCAGTTGGTTCTATTCTCCGAACTGACTTCAGCCTTGCCGAAGTTGCTGTTCCGTCTGGGGCTACCGCAGTTGTCAAACACCGTTGGGTAGGACCTCCGTATGCGGAGCGCCCGGGCGGCGCGACGTATCGGCCAACCCCACAGGACCAAGCGCACGGCTACTCCGAGCACTACGTCGCCGCCGAGGTCACCGTTTCCTCTGGCTGGGACACCTTGCGGCTGGTAACCAGCGAATGGAAGGAAAATATCAAGGACTCCCACTGGTCCAGTGGTTTCGATGGCGATGGAACGACGGATGTCCTGACCCGCGACCGGTCCGGAATACTAAGCCTGTACCCCACATCAGTTCAGGGCGGATGGCAGGCGCCGCGGGCGATCGGGCAGGGATGGTCTGAGATGACGTCCATATTCAAGGCAGGCGATCTTGACCGCGATGGCAAGAACGATGTCGTGGCCAGGGACGCCGCGGGCCGCCTAATCCTATACCCGGGAAACGGCCAAGGCGGCTGGCTGCAGCAGCGGCAAATCGGCACTGGCTGGAATGTCTTCAACACCGTTTTCTCGGCCACCAGCACGACCATCGACGGTGGTCACAGCGGCATCTACGGCCGCGACGCCAACGGAACTCTCTGGCATTTCGCCAGTTACAGCGGTGGTGGCCTGACTTACGGAGGGTACCCGGTGGGAACTGGCTGGAACATGTTCAACACAGTCTTCCCTGCCGGCGACTTCAACGGCGATGGCGTCGAGGACCTGATGGGCCGAACACCCTCCGGACTGCTCTACAGCTACCGGCTGAATGGTGACAAGATCGATCAACGCCAGGTCATCGGTGTTGGGTGGCAGGTCATGGCCAGAGTTGGAGCCGCCGGCGATTTCAACGCAGACGGTCACCAGGACGTTTATGGCATCGACTATTCCGGCCGAATGCACATGTACTACGGAAACGGGGCCGGTGGCTGGAGAGGGTCCTCCGTCGTCGGCTGGGGCTGGGGTGGCTTCACAGCCGTGTTCTAGGCCTAATCGACGCTCTTGATCTTCACCACGAACACAGCGCCCAGCAGCCCAATCACTGCGGCGGCTACGTACAGGGAGACGTAGCCGCCCCATAGTGTGACAAACGGGGCGGCAATCAGGGGTGCGATCACCTGCGGCAGAGAATTGGCGATATTGATGACACCCAAGTCCCTGCCCCGATCCAGCCCGGTGGGAAGAACCTGCGTGATCAGCGCGAAGTCCACGGCGAGGTAGGCCCCGAACCCGATCCCCAGCACCACAGCGCCGGCAAGTCCACCGATCCACGTAGGCGCAAAGGCCAGGATCAAGGACGCCACAGCGATGATGACGGACGAAGCAATCACCAGCGGCTTTCGCTTGCCCATTTTGTCGCTCAGCCGCCCGCCCAGAACACTGGTGATGATCACGGTGACGGCGTACAGCCCGGTAAGAATGAGCACCCCGAACGAGGGGTCGATGCCTTCAGTCTCCTTTAGACGGACGGCGTCGCTGAGGAAGAAAAGTAGATACAGAGTGACCATGTGGTTGCCCGTACTTACCAAAAGCCGTGTCAGCCAAGCCCATGCAAAGTCCGGGTACCGTTTGGGCGAAACCCAAAAACCCTTGAGGAACTCCGCCAAGTTGAACGGAGGACGTTCGCTGGAAACCAGCTGTTGGTCGTCGTTCTTGAACAGATAAAGCACGACGCCGGCGAGCAGCGCAGCGGCGCACAGCCAGTAACCCGCTGCGAAATTTCCGGCAACGACGGCGGCGATGATTGCGCCGATGAGAATGCCGACGGTCTGGCCCATCGCTGCGAGACCGCCCACGGTTCCCCTCTGTTGTACGGGAACGCGGTCAGGGATTGCCGCCGTGATAGCGGCGTACATGGCGTTGGCTCCGGCCTGGACGAGGCACCACAGCACAGTCATCACGGCTACGTTGGGGGCGCCGGCCAGGGCAACCATGGCAACAGCTCCAAGGATTGCGCCCATCAGGACCCAGGGAACGCGCCGTCCAAACCGGGAGGTGGTGCGATCACTGAAGGCGCCGAACAAGGGGTTTGCCACCATGGAAACGGCGGCGCCACAGCCAGTGACCAAAGCCAGGATCGCTTCCTTCTGCCCTTCGTCGAAATGAGCTGCCTGCTGGCCCAACAGCACTTGCAGGGGACCAAAGAAAGCTGCGTTGATGCCCAGGTTGACCAGTACTACGCCGGTGACCCAGATCGGCCGTACACGGGTAACTGGCTCGGCGAGTGCCGTGGCAGTGCCGCCACGGACGACAGCAGGATCCGGCACCGGACCCGGCAGGTCGGACAGGCTCATGGCAGGTTCCCCCTATTTTCATTGTTTGGATTCAGCCTAGCGTGGCGGAGCGACACTGAAACGCCGTCCGACCGTTTATACACATAAGCCTCAGCACACGCTGCCGTAGCCCTGACGCACGCGTTAGTGTGGCCTCAAACCGACAGAGGAGAAGCACTGTGAGCGAGCAAATAAACACCGCCGATCTCTACGACGAACGCGGCGATGAATTGGAGTCCATAGCCGTCCAATTCCAGAACCTGGGCGGCACTACGCACTTCAGTGGACCCGTCCGGACCATACGGTGCTTTGAAGACAACGCGCTGGTGAAGACTGTCCTGAACACTCCCGGCGAGGGAGCCGTTCTGGTCATTGACGGGCAGGCATCCCTGCGGACTGCCCTGATGGGAGACATGATTGCCGAAAGCGCGGTGGCCAATGGCTGGTCGGGCGTGGTGATCAACGGAGCTATCCGGGACCGTGAGGCCATTGCCCGGCTACCGCTGGGCGTCAAGGCCCTGGGCAGCAACCCCAAGAAGAGCGCCAAGACCGGCGTCGGCGAAGTGGACGTTCAGCTGGTGATCGATCGCGTCCGCATCCAACCCGGAGTGATGATCTACTGCGACCCGGACGGGATCCTGGTGGAGCGCTGACCCTTCCGTCGGAGACGACTTAGAGGGAAAGTGGAAGAAATATTCTCCCGCCGGGAATCAACCGGGCAGTAAGATAGTTACTGAAAGCAACTATCCTGCTTAATTCACTTTTCTGCCACCTCTGGAGAAGATATGTCCAAAACCACGCCCGTTCGGGCCGCCGGTGAGGTTCTGACGCATCGTCAGACCCTCACCGTCATGGTGGGACTCATGCTCGGCATGTTCCTGTCCTCGCTGGACCAGACCATTGTGTCCACGTCCATCTACACCATCGCCAACGACCTCGACGGCCTTTCGCTCCAAGCCTGGGCCACCACCGCTTACCTCATCACATCGACCGTGAGCACCCCGCTGTACGGCAAACTCAGCGACATCTTCGGACGACGCCCGCTGTACTTGGTGGCCATCGTGATCTTCCTGGCCGGCTCGCTGTATGCCGGATCGGTCCATTCCATGACCGAACTCGCCATTGCCCGCGGCATCCAGGGCCTCGGAGCCGGTGGCTTGCTGGCGTTGGCGCTCACCATCATCGGTGACATTGTGGCTCTGAAGGACAGGGCCAAGTACCAGGGCTATTTCATGTCCGTATTCGGCATCTCCTCCGTCCTCGGGCCGGTCATTGGCGGCGCATTTGCCGGTTCAGCCAACATTCTCGGCTTCGACGGCTGGCGCTGGGTCTTCTTCATCAACTTGCCCATCGGGCTCGCCGCCCTTGTGGTGGTCTTTATGTACCTGCATCTTCCGGCCCGGCACGTGAAGCAGAAGATCGACTACTGGGGCGCCGCTGCCATCACCTTGGCCATTGTTCCGTTGCTGCTGGTTGCCGAACAGGGCCGCACGTGGGGCTGGTCTTCCGCCGGGTCATGGCTCTGCTACGGACTCGGGGTCATCGGTATTGTGGCCTTCCTGCTGGCTGAGAAGCGTGCCGGAGACTACGCACTGATTCCTTTGCGTCTGTTCAAGAACATGACGTTCGGGTTGTCGTCACTGCTGAACTTCATCATTGGCATCGGCATGTTCGGCGCCATCGCCATGCTGCCCATGTACCTGCAGCTGGTCAAGGGCCTTACGCCCACCGAGGCTGGCCTGATGATGATCACCTTCACCGTGGGCATCCTCTTCGGTTCCATCTCGGCAGGACGCACCATCTCCTCATCCGGCGTCTACCGGATCTTCCCCATCATGGGTACCGCTGTGCTGGCTGCCGCGGCAACGGTCATGGGCCTTGTGCTGGGAGTCGACACCGGGCTGTGGGTTCCTGGCCTGATTGCCGTGTTCTTCGGCGTCGGCCTGGGCTTCTGCATGCAGCCTTTGACCCTTGCCATGCAGGTTTCCGTTCCTCCCAAGGACATGGGCGTGGGAACCTCCACGGCGGCATTCTTCCGCTCCATGGGTGGTGCCGTGGGCACAGCAGTGTTCATCTCCATGCTGTTCAGTACTGCAGCTGACAAGATCGCCGACGGCATGAAGACTGCCGCAGCCAGCCCGGACTACCAAGCTGTCATGCGGGATCCCGCCGTGGCTTCGGACCCCGCCAACGCCAAGCTCTTCGACTTCTTCAAAAACGGCGCCAACAACGAGTCCTTGAATGACACCAGCTGGCTCCACTCAGCCAACAGCACCCTGACCAGGCCCATCACCGAGGGCTTTGCCCAGGCGATCGACGTCGTCATGCTTACCGCTGCAGGGCTGATGATCATTGCATTCCTGATCAGCTTCGCGTTGCCCAACAAGAAGCTGACGGATCCCAAGGCCGCTGCCAAGGAATCCGTGCCGGCACACTAGGCAGAGAATCGCTCCAACAGAACACCACAAGAACGGCAGGCGGTCCGCGGACTGCCTGCCGTTTCTTTTGCCCTGCAGCGGAGATTAGTGCGCGGTCCTGACGAGCTCTTGCGCCAGCTCAACGTCGCCACGCAGATCGCGGTCCACAAGGCCGGACGGCAAGCTGAATCCAGCCTCCATCATGGCCTGCAATCGAGAGCTGCTGAACTCCCCGGGCTGTCGCCCCTGGAGACGCAGGGCACGTGAGGCACACACCAGTTCGACGGCGGTGACAGTCGCCAAGGCTTCGGCAGTGGACTGCAACTGGGCGGTGGCCAGGCTGGCGAAGCTTGCGTCTTCCTCTGCCCCCAATGACAACACGACGGTCTGCAAGCTTGCCGGCTGACCATTCGCACGGATTCGTGCTGCTGCAGCCGCGGCCACGTACTCCAGCATCATGACTCCGGACTGGCCGGTGGCATCTTCAGCCAAGAAGGGATGCAAGCCCGTGTAATTGGGGTCGCAGAGCAGATCAATCCTTCGAAGATGGGTTGCGCACGCAGCGCCAATGGCCAGCTGCAACGTATCCGCGCGGCGGGAAAGGTTGGTCATCTGGAAGAGTCCGTGATGGGAAACGTCGTTGGAGCCATCGGACATCGATCCATGGACCAGGGGGTTCTCATTGCCTGCTGTCACCAGGCGGCTCAACAAAACACCCAAGGCCCCGAGTTCCTCCACTTGGGACCCGAAATTCTGTGGGAGCGTACGCAGGCAATATGGATCCTGAATCCGGGCCGGCTCTCCGCTCCCCTCCACCAAACCACGCAGGGTGTCCGCCGCTTCTGCCACGGCAGGGGTGTCCGCCGCCGCGGCCACTGCCGGGCTGAGTGCTTCGGCGTTGCCGGACATCGCCACGAAGGACAACGCGGCAACAGACGCAGCGTTGTCCAGAAGCCTCGTTAAATCCTGATGGGCAAGAACAGCCTGGGCAATGGTCAAGGCGCTGGAACTGATGAAGGGCAAAGCATCGGCGGTAGCCCAGTTCTGCAAAAGACGGACCTGGCTTCCCCCTCCCAAAGGCGCGCGCTCCCCGAGCATCGTCAGCGCAGTACCAGCCAGGGCCTGTAGATCTGCCGTGCCGGTGCCGCCGAACTCCCGGATTTCAGGAACAACATCCGAGTTGATCAGCTCAGCGAGGGCTACCGCAATAGTTGGGCTGATCCCGGATCCACCGGCAGCCAACTGTGAAAGGCGGACCACCAACATGGCCCGGACTGTCCTTCGGTCCAGCGTCCTGCCGGCATCCACGGCATGGCTCCGCAGCAGTTTCAGGCCATGGGTGTCGGCCCCTTCGGATTCGGCCAAAGCTACGGCCCTGTTGGCGCCCACCCCGGTTGACCTGCCGTACACGGGCCGCCGCGAGGCTGTGGCAACCGCTGACTCCTGCGAGGCACCAATGCGTTTCAATGCCTCGGGGACCAGCTGGACGGAAGCGCCGTCGGCAACCGCTGCGATATCTGCCAAGCCCAGGTTCCGGCCATCGATCTCGATCATGGACCGATCCTTTCATCCGTCGTCGACTAAATGTTCCCTGCCAGGCGGCAAGGTGTAGTGGCTGCGGATCATCAGACTCACAACCACCACACCCGCCAACTAGTCGGTTTCCGGAGCGAAGCGGACAGGGTTCCAGGTTTTCTGGGGCAGCCGGACCGGGATCCTTGGGCACGGTGCCGTTTCGGCCCGTGAACCAGTTCCGGCCGGCACGCGTCCCGCCTGCGCGCTTCCCACCTGCGCAAGCCCTGTCCGTTCAGACTCGGGGTCTCTGGAGATGTGCCAGGGCTGGGGGTTCGTGGACACAGTCACGGAGTTTCCCTCTGCAAACCTGCGGTTTCGTTCATGGGGATGCGGACGCCGCGTTCGTTGGCGACTTCGACGGCGCGGTCGTAGCCGGCGTCGACGTGGCGGATCACGCCCATGCCGGGGTCGTTGGTCAACAGCCGTTCGAGCTTTTCCGCGGCGAGGTCGGTGCCGTCAGCGACGGAGACCTGCCCGGCGTGCAGGGACCGGCCGATACCCACCCCGCCGCCGTGATGGATGGACACCCAGGTAGCACCCGAGGAAGTGTTAATCAGGGCGTTGAGCAACGGCCAGTCAGCAATCGCATCCGAACCATCCGCCATGGCCTCGGTCTCCCGGTACGGGGACGCGACCGAACCCGAATCCAGGTGGTCACGACCGATCACGATCGGGGCCTTGACCTTGCCCTCCTTCACGAGCTGGTTGAACAACAACCCGGCCTTGGCCCGTTCGCCGTACCCGAGCCAGCAAATACGCGCCGGCAAGCCCTCGAACTCCACCCGCTCCGCCGCAGCGTCCAGCCACTTGTGCAGGTGCTTGTTCTCCGGGAACAACTCCTTGATCGCTGCATCGGTCACGGCGATGTCTTCCGGATCCCCGGACAAGGCAACCCAACGGAACGGGCCCAGACCCTCACAGAACAGCGGACGGATGTACGCCGGAACGAAACCGGGGAACTCAAACGCCCGGGTGTACCCGCCCTTACGCGCCTCATCACGGATCGAGTTGCCGTAATCGAACACCTCAGCCCCGGCGTCCTGGAACTCCACCATGGCCTGCACGTGGCGTGCCATCGAGGCCTGGGCCTTCTTGGTGAACCCTTCCGGATCCGCCTCAGCCTCGGTATGCCACTGCGCCACCGTGATGCCCTCCGGCAGGTAAGACAACGGATCATGCGCACTGGTCTGGTCAGTGACCACATCAAAAGTGATCTCCCCAGCCTTATGGCGGGCCAGGAGTTCCGGGAACACTTCGGCGGCGTTGCCCACATACCCCACGGACCAGCCACGACGCTCATCCTTCGCCTTCTGGACCTTCGCGATCGCGGCGTCAAGGTCGGTTTCGACCTCGTCCAGGTACCGCTTCCCGGCCCGGCGGCGCAGACGGGTCTCATCGACGTCCACAATCAAGCACGCACCATCATTCAGGGTCACCGCCAGTGGCTGGGCCCCGCCCATGCCACCACACCCACCCGTCAACGTCAGGGTCCCCGCCAGCGGGCCCTCGGCGGAGCCCTCGGCAGCCGGTGCCGGGTGACGGCCCTCAGCAGCGAGTTTGTTCCCCACCGCGGCGAAGGTCTCGTACGTGCCCTGCAGGATGCCTTGGGTGCCGATGTAGATCCAGGACCCGGCCGTCATCTGCCCATACATCATCAAACCCTCAGCCTCGAGCCGGCGGAACTCAGGCCACGTCGCCCAGTCCCCCACCAGATTCGAGTTGGCCAGCAACACCCGGGGAGCCCACTCATGAGTGCGGAACACACCCACCGGCTTGCCCGACTGAACCAACAGGGTCTCGTCCTTCTCCATGGACTCCAACGTCCGGGTAATCGCATCAAACGCAGCCCAGGAACGCACAGCACGGCCCGTGCCACCATAAACCACCAAATCATCCGGACGCTCAGCGACCTCCGGATCCAGGTTATTCATCAACATGCGCAACGGCGCCTCGGTCTGCCACGACTTGGCAGTAAGCTCAGTACCCCGCGCGGCCTTAACCGGACGGGCACCAGAAGTGAAATCGGCAGTCATTCTTTACTCCTATAAAGCAGGGAATCCGCGGACAAGCGGACTTAGCCCAGGTTCTTGGTCTTGAGCCATTCCTTGGCGATCTGGCCGATGTCCTCAAATTTGGCCACCCGGCCGTTCATCGTGATCAGGTCCTCTGTAGTCAGCGCAGCAGAGACCTTGTCCAGCGTTTCCTTGACGGCGTCAGTGGACTTCTTCTGGTTGATGACGGGGACGATGTTCTCGGACAGGAAGAGGTTCTTGTTGTCTTCGAGCGCTACGAGGTTGTTCTCCGCCAGTGCTGGATCCGTACTGAACAGGTCAGCTACCTGTACCTGGCCCGAAAGGAGGGCGTTCAGCGTGAGCGGCCCACCGGCGTCGAGCGCTGAGAATTCCTTGAACTCAAGGTTGTAGACGGACTTCAGGCCGGCCACGCCATTGAGGCGGGTCTTCCACTCCGGCGGGCCGCCGAGGACAAGATCCTTGGCAACGGGCTGGAGGTCCTCGATGGTTTTCAGGTTGTGCTGATCGGCGATGTCCTTCTTGACGGCCAGGACATCCTTGTCCTCCGCTTCGGACGCCGTGAGGACCGTGAGGCCAGCCGGGATCTTGGTGGCCAGTTCCTTGGCAACGTCCTGAGAGGAAACAGCCTTGGTGGCGGAGTCGAGGTACTGCAGGAGCGCTCCGCCGTACTCAGGCATGAGGTCAATCGATCCGTCCTTGAGCGCCGGGATGGTGACCTCGCGGCTGCCAATGCTCGGCTTCTCGGTGACCTCGACGCCCTTCGCTTTGAGGGCTTCGGCGTAGATCTTGGCGATCAGCTGGCTTTCGGGGAAGTCCGCGGAACCGACGATGATGCTGTCGCCCGAGGCTCCGGCCGCTGTGTTGGAGGAGCTCAGGGGGTCCCCGCCGCCGCAGGCGCTCAGGGTGATGGCGGCAACGGCCGCGAGGGTGAAACCTGTGAGGTACTTCTTCATGTCAACTCTCCTGGAACGGGCGCTGCAGGGCATGCAGCGGCCAGGTGGGGGTGGGTGGAGGTGCAAATGGGTGGTGACTAGACCGTGACGGGGGTCTTCACGGGCTCGGCTGCGGGAGCCGACTTGATGGTGCGCCGTGTCAGTCCGGGTGAGACAACGCGGCGGGTGATGAAGGCAAGGAGCTGGTCGAAGAACAGGGCCAGCAATGCGACGAGGACTGCGCCAGCAACCATTTGGCTGTAGTCATTCTGGGCTTTGCCGTCGATCAGGAGGCGGCCCAAGCCGCCGAGCGAAATGTACGCGGCGATAGTCGCCGTCGAGATGATTTGCAGCAATGCGCTGCGGATACCGGACAAAACCAGCGGAAGGGAGCACGGCAGCTGAACATCGGTGAGGATCTTCATGGTGCGGAAGCCCATGCCTTTGGCGGCGTCGACGGCGGCAGCATCCACTGCGCGTACGCCGGCATAGGTGTTGGTCAGGATGGGCGGCACCGCCAGCAGCACCAGCACGATGAGGCTCGGCAGGATGTACCCCATGCGTGACGGGAACGCCGGCGAGATGAGCAGGACCAACAGGATCAGGAGGCCAACGCTGGGAAGAGCCCGGAGGGCGTTGGCGAGCCCTGCGATCATGAACACGCCTTTGCCTGTCACTCCGATGTAGATACCCAGAGGTACGGCGATGACGGCAGCTACGGCCAAGGCGATGAGCGAGTACAGGAGATGCTCGGCGATCAGTGTTGGGATGCCGTCGGCGCCGCTCCAGTGTGCGGGGTCGAACAAGTAGTTCACGATGCCACCACCTTGGGGGTCCACGGTGTCAGCCACCGGTTGATGAGGATGATCAGCCCGTCCAGGATCATGGCCAGTACTACGCAGAGCACGATGCCCGCGATAATCGGCGTGTAGAAACGGAGCTGGAAGCCCTGCGTGAAGAGCGAGCCAAGCTGCGGAATGCCCAGCAGCGCAGCGACGGAAACGAGACTCACATTGGAGACGGCGGCAACGCGCAAGCCGGCGCAAATCACCGGAACGCCCACGGGCAGTTCAACTTTCAGGAGGCTCTGATAGCCGCGGTACCCCATGGCCTTTGCCGCTTGGACGGTGTCCTCGGGAACGGAGTCCAGCGCATCCGCCACCACACGGACCAGCAGGGCAACGGTGTAGATGGTGAGGGCGGCAACGATGTTGAGCGGGTCCAGGATTTTGGTACCCAGGACCAGCGGCAGCAAAACGAAGAGCGCCAGGGACGGGACTGTGTAGAGCAACCCTGCCACGCCCACCAGAAGCGGGTAGATACGGCGGCTCCGGTGTGCCCACCAGCCCAGGGGCAGTGCGATCAGCAGCCCTAGAATCAGCGGGGTGACGGCCAACAGGACGTGCCAGCCGAGCAGGAAGACAATATTGTCGAATTGGCGGCCGAGCCACTCGAAGTTCATCGTGCCGTCTCCAGGTGAGGTTCGGCTTCGATGGCCTTGACCACGTCCGTGGCAGTCACGGTGCCGATCAGCTCGCCGTGCTCGTTGACCACCACACCGCGGCGGCTGGGCGAGGAAAGCGCGGCATCGAGCAGTTGGCGCATGGTCCCGGATGCAGCTGCCGGGATGCCGCTGAGGTTCAGGTTCCCGCGCTTCACCTCACCGTCCAGAAGATCCGGTTGAGCCCAGCCGAGAGGCTTCCTGCCGCCGTCCACCACCAACACCCAAGCACCCGACGCCTTGGCGCGGGCCTCATCCACCGAGGCACCAAGCTGGACCACAGCCTCTTCGCCGATGGCAACAGTGCCTGCTGTCTTGGTGAAGCCGAGCGAACGGTACCCGCGGTCCCGGCCAACAAAGTCGGCCACAAACTCGTCCGCCGGCGCCGTGAGCAGCTCGGAAGGAGAGGCCATCTGCGCGAGCTTGCCACCGACCCGCATTACGGCCACTTGGTCACCGAGCTTAAGGGCCTCGTCGATGTCGTGGGTGACCATGATGATGGTTTTGCCGATCTCGCGCTGCAAGCGAAGGAATTCCTCCTGGAGCTGCGCCCGGACCACGGGATCCACCGCGCTGAAGGGCTCATCCATCAGCATGAAGGCAGGATCCGAGGCAAGGGCACGGGCCACGCCGACGCGCTGCTGCTGGCCACCGGACAGCTGCCACGGGTATCGCTTGGCGAAGCTCGCCGGGAGGCCCACCCGCTCCATCAGCTCAAGGGCTTTGGTGCGGGCCTTTTGGCGGCTTTCCCCGAGGAGAACAGGCATGGTGGAGACGTTGTCCACGATTGTCTTGTGCGGGAAGAGTCCGGCGTGCTGGATGACGTAGCCGATCCGGCGGCGGAGCAACGCTGCGTCCATGCCGGACGTGGGCTGATCGTCCAGGTAGATAGTGCCGCTGGTGGGCTCGATCAGGCGGTTGATCATCCTCAGGGAGGTGGTCTTACCGCAGCCCGAGGGCCCAACCAGGATGGTCAATTTTCCGGTTGGGGCTTCCAGGTTGAGGCCGTCGACGGCGACAGTACCGTCCGGGTAGGCCTTGGTGACATTTTCAAACTTGATCATTTTGCTTCCATGCTTTCCTGGGGTAGCTCATGGTTGTCGGTAGTCAGGGTGAGGATGTTGTCAGCTTCCTCCACCAGTTGCTGGCCGATCTTGAGGGCCTTCAGCTCATCCACGCGGTAGCTGGGAACCACGACGCTGAGCGAAGCCACCGTCCGTCCTCCCATCACCACGGGTGCAGCAATGGCCGTAACGTCGTCCTCCACACCGCTGCGCACCACGGCAAAGCCACGCTCGGGCTGTTCACCCTTGAGTACTTGGCCGGAAGCTGTGCCTTCGAGCGGGATGCTCCGCCCGACCCAGCTGGAGTGCCTGATCGAATGAGTGCCTTCAACGATCGCGATGTAGATTCCCGTGTCCCCAACCCCGGGAATGCTCAGATAGCAGGATTCGCGCGTTGCTGCGACGAGGCGTTTCATGGCCGGCGTGCACAACGAGACCAGTGACTCCTTGCCGAGCGCGAGTGCACCCAGCTGGATGATGCTGGCCCCCGGGCGGAAATTTCCACCGTCATCCCTTGAGACAAAGCCGCTGCCTTCAAGGGTGCGGAGAAGGCGAAGGGCGGTGCTCGGCGAGAGGTCCGCGACCCTCGCCGCGTCGCTCAGTGCAATGGCTCCTTCAGCGCAAACGGCTCCCAAGAGCGCGAGCGCCCTTTCTACTGTCCGTGTGGAGGAATCAGCCATCACACACCTTCGCTTCCCGTGGTTCAGATCACAACTCTCTTGCCATTCAGTAAAAACCAAGTTTCATTAAATGGCAATGGCCTGGCGTTGTTTTACGTCGAAGGTGACGACGGCGGAACTCGGCCACGGCTCATGGCTCAAGCCGCCGCCGTCGAAGGTTGCGTTCAATTTGTTGCGCCAAATGCCCCGATTTTCGTGGTGCTGCATCTGGCGGAGCGGCCACCCAGCCAGCTCCCAGCCCCCAGACAGGCTTTACTGCGTTAATTACATGAATGCATGTCATGTCGATCACTTGACTGGAACTTGGCGGATATGACGTGCCACACTGTGTAGCGCGAGTGCACCGGCGTCCCGTCGGAACAGCCGACGACGTCCCGCACCGCGATCCCACACAACCATCCCCCAGGGAGTCCCATGTCCAGTTCCAGCACCGAAGGCGCACCCCAAGTCTCCCGGAAGGTGATCGGCCTGGCCGTTGCCGGGGCAGTGGGTGGCTTCCTCTTCGGTTTCGATTCGTCTGTGGTCAACGGAGCCGTGGACGCAATGGCGGACGAATTCGTCATGAGCGAGGCCCTCACCGGGTTCGCCGTCGCGGTCGCCTTGCTGGGTTGCGCCGCAGGCGCCTACCTGGCGGGCAAGGTGGCCGACCGCTACGGGCGCATCCCCGCCATGAAGATCGGTGCGCTGCTCTTCCTGGTGAGTGCCATTGGAACGGGCCTTGCGTTCAGCGTTTGGGACCTCATCTTCTGGCGCCTGGTGGGCGGCCTGGGCATCGGGCTGGCATCCGTCATTGCCCCCGCCTACATTTCCGAGATCTCCCCCAGGCACGTGCGTGGCCGCTTGGCATCCCTCCAGCAACTCGCCATCACCACCGGTATCTTTGCAGCGCTGCTCTCCGATGCGGTGCTGGCTAATTCAGCCGGCGGCGCCGATGGCACGTTGTGGCTGGGCATCGAAGCCTGGCGTTGGATGTTCATCGCCTGCGCCGTACCCGCTGCCGTCTACGGCTGGATCGCCTTCCGCCTGCCCGAGTCCCCGCACTTCCTGGTACTCAACGGCAAAGAGGACCAGGCACGCACCATCTTCAACAAGCTCATCCCCGGCGACGACATCGAACGGCATATCCGCGAGATCCGCGAATCCATCCAGCAGGAAAAACTCTCCACCAAGAAGGGCTCTTTGCGCGGTAACCGCTTCGGCCTGCTGCCCGTGGTGTGGATCGGCATCATCCTGTCCGTGCTGCAGCAGTTCGTCGGCATCAACGTGATCTTCTACTACTCCACCACATTGTGGAAGGCGGTCGGCTTCCAGGAAAAAGACTCCCTGACGATCTCCGTAGCCACCTCCGTCACCAACATCCTGGTCACGCTTGTGGCCATCGCCCTGGTGGATCGCATTGGCCGCCGCCCCATCCTGCTGACCGGCTCCATTGGCATGGCAGTTTCCCTGGGCGCCATGGCACTGGCCTTCTCCTCGGCCACAGGAACGGGTTCGGACATCACACTGCCCGGCGCATGGGGTCCGGTGGCCCTGGTTGCAGCAAACGTGTTTGTCATCAGCTTCGGCGCCTCCTGGGGCCCGCTGGTATGGGTTCTGCTGGGCGAGATCTTCCCGTCCCGCATTCGCGCCCGCGCGCTCGGCCTGGCGGCTGCTGCGCAGTGGATCGCCAACTTTGCCATCACGCTCAGCTTCCCCATCATGGCGGCTGGTTCGCTGCCGTTGACGTACGCCATGTACGCAGCGTTCGCTGCGGCGTCGTTCTTCTTTGTGATGTTCAAGGTTCCGGAGACCAACGGCATGTCCCTGGAGCAGGCGGAAACCCTGTTCGTCCCCAAGGGAGCACCGGTGGCTCCGCTGCCTGTCACCTCCGACGAACCCAAGTAACGCCAACGAGCCCCGCGGATCACCGCGGGGCTCGTTTGTTCTCTGGGCTATTGCTTTAGACCAGGTGGGGCTCGTGCGAAGCAAGGTAGCTGCGGCCACCGAAGGCTACGAGGATGGCGATCACCATGGCCACTGCACCGGCGAAGAACGGCACCTGCGGGCCGAAGTGCTCGCCGAGCTGTGCTGCCGCGAAGGGAGCCAGCGCACCACCCATCCACCGGACGAAGTTGTAACCGGCGGAAGCAACCGGGCGCGGCGAATCAGAGACGCCCATGGCCAGTTCGGTGTACACCGTGTTGTTGATGCCCAGCAGGGCGCCCGCCACGATGACAAGCACGACGACGGCCGTCACAGAATGCCCCGCGGCCAGTCCCAGCCCTACCAAGTCCAGCATGAGGACGGCGAGCGTGCCTGTCAGAACCTTCACCGCGCCAAAACGCTTCTGCAGCACGGGGGCCACGAATACCGAGAACACAGCCACGGCGACACCCCAGCCGAAGAACACTCCCCCGATTCCGTAGGCATCCATGCCGAGGATGAACGGGGTGAAGGCGAGGATGGTGAAGAAGCCGTAGTTATAGAAGAGTGCGCTGGCTGCGGTGGTACGGAGCCCCTTGTGCCCGAGGGCAAGGAGGGGATCCCTGAGCCGGGACTTTTTGGCCGGGGCTGGTGTCTTGGGAAGCAGTGCCAACAGCGCGATGAACGCGGCGGCCATGAGGACTGCGGTTCCGAAGAACGGCGCACGCCACTGCCAGCCACCCAACAGGGCGCCGAGCAGCGGGCCCAGAGAGATGCCCAGGCCGAGGGCTGCTTCGTAGAGAATGATGGCCGTACCGGTTCCACCGCTGGCCACACCCACAATCACGGCCAACGCGGTGGCGACGAACAGCGCGTTGCCAAGCCCCCACCCTGCACGGAAGCCCACCAATTGCTCAACACTGCCGGAGAGACCGGACAACGAGGCGAACACCACGATGATCGCCAAGCCGATCAGCAGCGTCTTTTTGCCGCCAATCCTTGAGGACACGAAACCGCTGATCAACATCGCCACAGCGGTCACCAGGAAGTAGCTGGTGAACAGCAGCGACACTTCACTGGTGGACGCCTCCAGGTTCTTGGCGATGGCCGGAAGGATCGGATCCACCAGACCGATGCCCATGAAGGCGAAAACGGCTGCGAGAGCCGTGGCCCACACTGCTTTGGGTTGTTTGAGCAGCGAAGCTTTCTCCGCTTCAAGGGTGGTTTCGATGGTTGTTTCGGCGCTTGCTGAAGCGTCAGCCAGCTGGCGTGACATTCAATGGCTCCTTGTCGGTGCGTTGATTCTTGGTTAGTTCTGGAATGAGCTGTTGAGCTTGGCGATCACGGGGAGCGCCGCGGCGAGGTGTTCGATCTCCTGGTTGCTGAGGCCCTGAAGCAGTTCGGCCACCATGGCGTTTCGTCGCTGATTGGCGGACTCGACAGCGCCGGCCCCGGCTTGGGTGATGGCTACTTGGACTGCGCGGGAATCGTCGGGATCAGCCTGGCGCGTCACAAGGCCAGCGCGCTCGAGTTTGATGATCTGCTCGGTGGCGCTGGGGACCTTGATTCCCAGGTTTTTGGCGATGTCCCCCACGCGCAGGCCACCGCCGGACACCATGGAGAGCAGGCTCAGTTGCGCAGCCGTCAGGTCACCCTCCGGGTCCAGGCGACGAAACATGTAGACACCCAAACGCAATGCCTCACGAAATTCCTGCGCAAGCCCGGTGAGGCGGGGATCGAAAGTATCGTTCATATTTAGGTAGCCTAATAGTTAGGCACCCTAATAGTCAAGGTGCGCTGGAGCAGATGCCCAGCGGAAAGCCCGCTATAACACGAGCTTCATACCCTCGTGACTCGCGACGAACCCCAGCCGCTCATAAAAGCGGTGCGCAGAAGTCCGCGACTTATCCGTGGTCAGCTGCACCAGCGAGCAACCGCGATCCCGCGCCTGCCCAATGGCCCACTCGATCATCAGCGCACCGACGCCCTGCCCGCGCAGCACCCTCGAAACCCGCACGGCCTCGATCTGCATGCGCCATGACCCCTTGCGCGACAAGCCTGGAATGTAGCTGAGCTGAAAGGTCGCCACAACGTTGCCGTCGAGTTCACCCACCACCAGAAGGTGCGCCGGGTCGCCGTCGATCGCGTCAAAAGCCCGCTCGTACGGCGCCAGATCGTCAGCGTTTTCGCGGGCGGCGCCCAACTGGTCGTCCGCGAGCAACGCGAGGATCCGCGGCAGGTCACCCTTGCGGGCGCGCCGAAGGCTGAAGGTGCCAGGCTCGACGGCGGCAGTCATCAACGCGGGTGCGGCACCAGATTCCGTAGTCACCAACCCAGCATGCCATTTTGTTTGGAACCTAGTGTTGCTAAGTACCGGTACTTAGTTCTACTATGTAGTGGTAGCTAGTAATACCGAGTAGTGAAGGAGGTGTCCGATGGGCAAGCAAATGACGGAGATGCTCAAAGGCACATTGGAGGGCATCGTTCTGGCCCTCCTGACCGGAAAAGCGGCGTACGGATACGAGATCACAACGCTGCTCCGCGCACAGGGATTTACCGAGATCGCTGAAGGCACCGTGTACGCGCTGCTGGTCAGGATCGAACAAAAGGGGTTGGTGGACGTGGAGAAGCGGCCGTCCGAAAAGGGCCCGCCCCGCAAGGTGTACACGCTCAACGCTCAGGGCAAAACAGAACTGGACGAATTTTGGACCACTTGGAGCTTCTTGGCCGAACGGCTCGAACAGCTCCGCACGGAAGGAAAATAACATGGCAGCAAAATGGATCGAGCTGGTCACCGGATCGCTCGAACAGAAGAAGCAGTACAAGCAGGCCAAGGCACGGCTGGACGCACTGCCCGAGCCTTACCTCAGCGTGGCAACCGCCTTCAACAGGTACCTGATGTACTACGGCGGCGTCACCGAGGGCGACACCATGGTCCAGATGTTCACGGACTTCGCAGACCTGTGGGAACGCGCCGCCCTGGACGGCACACCCGTCAGCGGGATCGTCGGCGAAGATCCTGTGGAGTTCGCCGAGGCCTTCGCACAGGCCTACGGCGGAAAGCGCTGGATCGACAAGGAACGCGAGCGCCTGGAAAAGGCGGTCAACAAGGCGAAAGAGGCAGAGTCATGACATCAACCGCAATCCGTGTTCAGGGCATCGAGAAGTCCTACAAGGACCTGCATGTGCTCCGCGGGGTGGACTTCGACGTAGCATCGGGCAGCATCTTTGCCCTCCTCGGCTCCAATGGAGCTGGCAAAACCACCATGGTGAAGATCCTCTCCACGCTACTCAAGGCGGACGGCGGTTCGGCCGTCGTCGAGGGTTTTGATGTTGCCAAGGAGTCGCTCCAGGTGCGGCAGTCCATCAGCCTCACCGGACAGTTTGCCGCAGTGGACGAGGTCCTCACCGGCAAGGAGAACCTGATTCTGGTGGCGAAGCTGCGCCACCTCAAGAATCCGGGCCGGATCGCGGATGAGTTGCTGGCACAGTTCAGCCTCACCGATGCCGGCGCCCGAAAAGTGGCCACCTACTCCGGTGGCATGCGACGCCGGCTGGACATTGCCATGAGCCTGATTGGCAATCCGAAGGTGATCTTCCTGGACGAGCCCACCACTGGCCTGGACCCCGAAGCCCGCCTGGAAGTGTGGCACATCGTCAAGAAGCTCGCCACAGAAGGGACCACGGTTCTCCTCACCACGCAGTACCTCGACGAAGCCGAGCAACTCGCGGACCGCATCGCCATTCTTCATGAGGGCCGCATCATCGCCAATGGCACTCTTGCAGAGCTCAAGCAACTGCTGCCGCCAGCCAAGATCGAATACGTCGAGAAACAACCGAGCCTGGAGGACATCTTCCTGGCCATGGTTGGCACAGGTAACAACGAGTCAGTAAAGGACAGGTCATGAGCACGCATTTCTTCGCAGACACCTCTGTTCTGCTGGGGCGGTCCATGCGGCACATATTCCGCAGCGTGGACACCATCATCACCACAGCGATCACCCCGATCGCCCTGATGCTGCTGTTCGTCTACGTGTTCGGCGGCGCCATCAGGACCGATACCGATAACTACGTCAACTATCTGCTCCCAGGCATCATGCTGATCGCCATCGCTTCCGGCATCGCGTATACGGCTGTCCGGTTGTTCACGGACATGCAGAGCGGCATCTTCGAGCGGTTCCAGTCCATGCCCATCGCACGATCATCGGTGTTGTGGGCACACGTCCTGACGTCCCTGGTGGCCAATGGGCTTTCCTTGGTGATCATCGTCCTGGTGGCACTCCTGATGGGATTCCGCACCTCCGCGAGCGTGCTGGACTGGCTCGCCGTTGCGGGAATCCTGGCCCTGTTCACCCTGGCGCTCACTTGGATCGCCATCATCGCCGGCCTCTCCGCAAAATCCGTGGACGGCGCAGGCGGGTTCTCCTACCCGCTGATCTTCCTGCCGTTCATCAGCTCGGCCTTCGTCCCTACGGAGACCATGCCGGGCCCGGTTCGCTGGTTTGCTGAAAATCAGCCGGTCACGTCCATCGTCAATACCGTCCAGGACCTGTTCGCTCAACGTCCGGTGGGCAGCGACATCTGGGTGGCCCTGGCCTGGTGCCTGGGGATCCTCGTTGTCTCCTACGCCTTCGCCACTGCCGCCTACAAGCGCCAGATTGCCTAGCGTCAATCAGCCAAGGACACAGGCCTAAGCTCCCCTTTATCCACGGGGGAGCTTTCGCCATGCAGACCGATTCGCCATTGGTCAGACAATAGCTATAGCTTTATCGGACAGATTTGTAACGGCCGTCACTATTGTGTCGGTTCTTCCGAAGGGTTCTTGAACTAATGTCCGATCAGACAACACAGGGGCAGCTCCGCGCCTCCAGCAGGGACAGCGAGCCCCACCTGTCACGCTCGCTCAGCAACCGCCACATCCAACTCCTGGCCATCGGCGGCGCCATCGGAACGGGCCTCTTCATGGGCTCCGGCAAGACCATCTCGGTTGCCGGCCCCTCCGTCATCTTCGTGTACATGATCATCGGTTTCATGCTCTTCTTCGTCATGAGGGCCATGGGGCAGCTCCTGCTGTCCAACCTGAACTACAAGTCCTTCAGCGATTTCGCGGGCGACCTTCTGGGCCCGTGGGCTGGCTTCTTCACCGGCTGGACCTACTGGTTCTGCTGGGTAGTCACCGGCGTTGCGGACGTCATCGCGATCGCCGGCTACGCCAATGAGCTGTGGCCGGGTATCCAGCTCTGGATCCCGGGCCTGGCCACCATCATCATCCTTCTGCTCTTGAACCTCCCCACGGTCAAGGCCTTCGGCGAAACCGAGTTCTGGTTCGCCCTCATCAAGATCATCGCCATCGTGGCGCTGATCGTTGTGGGCCTGGTGATGATCTTCACCGGTTTCCAGTCCAACGCAGGCACCGCGAGCTTCACCAACCTGTGGAGCCACGGCGGCTTCTTCCCCAAGGAATTCATGGGCTTCGTAGCCGGCTTCCAGATTGCCGTGTTCGCGTTCGTGGGCATCGAACTGGTGGGTACCGCCGCCGCAGAAACCAAGAATCCGGAGCACAACCTGCCCCGCGCCATCAATGCCATTCCCCTGCGCGTGATGCTCTTCTACGTAGGCGCTTTGATCATCCTCATGTCGGTCACCCCGTGGACTGAATTCAAGGCCGGGCAAAGCCCGTTCATTGCCATGTTCTCCTTGGCGGGCCTCGGCATGGCAGCAACCGTAGTGAACCTGGTAGTGCTCACCTCGGCCATGTCCTCGGCCAACTCAGGCATCTACTCGACGTCACGCATGGTCTACGGCCTGGCCAACGACGGCGATGCACCCAAACTTTTCGGCAGGCTCTCCAGCCGCAAAGTACCCCAGAACGCGCTGTTCCTCTCATGCGTTCTCTTGCTGGCCGGCGTCGCCCTTCTCTACGCGGGCAAAGACGTTGGGGTGGCGTTCGACATGGTCACCACAGTGTCCGCTGTCTGCTTCATGTTCGTCTGGTCCATCATCCTGGCCAGCTATCTGGTGTACCGGAAGCGCCGGCCCGAGCAGCACGCAGCCTCACCGTTCAAGATGCCCGGTGGTATTCCGATGGTGTGGGTGGTGTTCGCATTCTTCGCGTTCCTCGTCTGGGCTCTCACCACCCAGCCTGATACGCTCACGGCCCTGTTGGTCACACCCATCTGGTTCGCGATCCTCGCAATTGCCTACGCAGTTGTCCGCAAGTCGCCCCTGCACCAGGCCCGCGTGGCCGAATGGAAGGCGATGTCGGAAGCGGAAACCGCGGCAGCGCGCTGACTCTTCAAGCAAGTAAGGCCCGACGCCGGCACTCACTTTGGGTGCCGGCGTCGGGCCCTGCTTTTGGAACGTCACGCTCTCTGCTGGTGGCGCGACAAAGGCCTGGCCTGCACTTAGCTGGTGCAGACCAGGCCTTCGTCATTACTCAGAAACTGTCAGCGGCGATGCCTGACATGGTCTTTGTCAGGCCGCCTTGCGCCGTCGGCCAGCTACCAGTGCCAACCCTCCGGCGGTCATAAGCAGCAACGCAACGACCACTGAGACGATCAGCCCGGTGGCCCCTGTTTCCGGTAAGTCTTCGCTCGCGGCCGGAGGTGTGCTCGGGACGGGAGGTGCGCTTGGGGCCGGAGGTGCGCTCGCAGCGGGAGGTGAAACCGCCACAGCTTTGACTATGACCTCGCTCGAATCGCTTCTGGAAGGAGCTTTCCCGCCTGGACCCATAGCGGTGACAGCCACTACGTTGACGTAGGACTCAGTGACCTCGGCCTGCTCGATGACGCGGCTTGCTGTCTCGCCCGGGGCGAGAGTGGCAACCGGCTCTATGGCCCCAACGGCGGGGTCATCGAAGCGAACGTCCGTCAGCACCGTGTTACCGGTGTTGGTCACGCTGATTTTCCAGAAAACGGATTCACCGGAACCGATGGTGACATTCTCACTCCACGGCCCGTCTCCTGTAGTGGAGATGAGCTTGGCCACCGTCAATCCCGGAACGGCACCGAAGTAGAAGGAATCATCAGACGCCTTCAGATCGGACCCGCCGTTGGGATCCGCTGCCGAGGCCGTCACAGTGTTCTTGTACTGGCCCTCCACGGCCTTCCCCTGAGCCGACAACTCAACAGAGGCACCCGGAGCCAAGGAGAGAATCGAATCGGAGAACACGGTATTGCCGGCACTGTCCTTATCCACAACCAGAACATCCTTCAACGCAAGGTTGCCGGTGTTGGTCACCTTGTACGCCCACTTCACGTCACTGCCGGGAACCAACTGCGGGCCCGGAGCAGACCCAACATCCTCACCATTGGTCGTCTTTACAACAGACAACCCAGCTTGGCCGGTGAGGTACCAGGACTCGGCTGAGACTGGTGCGGGCTGTTGGGCCAACGGGGTGCCTTCGGCGTCAATTGCCGTAGCCGTTGCCGTAGCCGTGTTGTGATATTGACCTTCAACAGCAGAGCCAGCAGCTGTGAAGATACGGGTATCTCCGGGGGCCAGCGATCCTGTATCACCCGAGGTGGGTGACAAGATGCCCTTGCTTCCATCCCCTGCCGTGAACGCATCGGAGACGGCCACATTGGCGAGCGCAATGTCGCCGGTATTGGTCACTTCGTAGGTCCATGCAACATCAGAACCCTTGGTGACGATGGCACCTGGAGCCGATGTGTAGGCAGTTCCATTGGTCTTCTTCACGATTCCCAACGAGGGGGAACCAGCAACATTCACAGCGGCCTGGTTGGTGGCGAACTGTACTGCTTGCCCGTTGTACGTTCCCGCCGCCGTGAGGACGTTGGTTGCCGTCTCGCCGAAGCGCGGATCGCCCACCACACGGGTGGGAATCATCAGGGTGAAGTCAGCCCCTGAGGCCAAGGTGTCCACAACAACACGGAAAGCGGTGGCGTTGGCCGGGTCCGTGGACCAGGTACCGGACGTGGCGTCTGTGGCATCGATCGAGTATTCCAGGGTTGTACCAGCCGGTGCGCCGGTTACGGCACCAGACAGGACGACGTCAAAATCGTCACCGGTTGCCACCGACGGCAAACGATCGAAGAAGGTGGTCCTGGTCACGGCGTTGGGCAGGACATTGCTGACGTACACCTGCCAGAAAGCAGCATCGTCCACGGTGGTATCCAGGGACCAAGGGCCCTCTGCCGAGGAGCTGGACAGCTTGTCCAGCAGCAAACCGCCGGCGACATTAATCGATACGCGGCCCGTAGCTTTGGCAACAGCTTCCCGGGCAGCATCGAAGTTGTAGATGTCTTCGCCGAAGAAGGCGTAGTAGCCCGTCATCGCCACTGTCTGCTCGGCAGTGCCCCCGTCAGCAACGCCGACGAATCGTTCGTCCCCCGCGTAGGCATAGGATTCGACCTGAATTGCAGAGTCGGCAGGGTGGTAGGCCTTGGCAAGGACTGTGACCGGAATGTCGTACTGCCATCCACTGTTTTCAACCCGTCGGTCAGAAGCTTCCAGGGAGTCCCGCATTGGACTGATCTGATCGAAAGCGAAGGTGATGACCTGCAGTTCACAACCGCTGGCATCAGTGACCCGCTGGGTGGAGTCCACCTTCACTCCGTTGCCTATGGTTGGGATGGGCTCCACTCCAACAGCAAGGTCCGTGATCGGCGTGATGGTCTTCGCCGGGTCATACTGGACGCCGCAGGGAAGCACCACAGACATCGTGGCGTCCTTGTAGGTTTCCGATGGGTTTTGGTTCACTATGCCGGCCCTGATGGTGCCGGAATCACCCACGCTCAGTACCGACGGAGCGGAGACATTGGTGGTCAGGTATACGGAATCCAGCGGGGTAAAGACATCAGATGCCTCGCCCGTCAGGTCACCTGCCTTGAGTGTGGCCGTGTTATTAACGGGTCCCGGTGCAACACCTGCAGGGCTGTTCGTTGCCAGCACACCTTCGGTGATGTCGCGGAAGACCGGCACGCTTCCCACAGTGACACGCACTTCCGAGCTGACGGGCACTGATTCATTGCCGGGTGCAACGGAGATGCGCCACCCGGTCAGAACGGAGCCTGGCGGCAGGTTGAGCGTATTGTTCCCGTTGAACGTCTCCCAGCCACTTGAACCCGTGTTCTGGACGGTCAACGCCAAATTGATACCGGTGGAGGACCCTGCGCCTGTGAAGGTCTGCCACGCATCGGAATGATCAGTCTGGTACTCGATGGTGTATGGCAGATCTTCCGTAGCCAACACCGGGCTAAAGGCCACGTTGATTGCGGTGACATCGTTGTGGTGAAACCACTGCTCCGACAGGCCACCGGCTGCACCGCTGTCGGTGACAACGAGGTCGTCGGCCCTGGGGCTGTTCCGGGGCCCGAGGTAAGAGGCATTCACGTAGGTGCTTCTGGCGATCATGCCGGCGGAGGTCTGGCCGCCTGAAGATTTCTCAATGGCCATTGTCACGCCACCGGCATCAGTGAAGGCAGGGCCCTGTGCAGCTGCGGGTGTACCTGCCCTCACTACACCGTGGGCGTCCGTGGTCTCCAGCGTCACAGTGTTGGCCGGTGGCCGCTGGCCGTCTTCCCAGCCGACAACTGCCTCCGGGTACCGGACGGTCAGCCAAATGCCGGTGTTGGTACGGTCCAGGCAATATCCCGTGTGGTCGTATCGTTCGTCATTGGTCCAGGTGGCTTGGGGCCAGGCGCTCGTGTCCCAGGTGCCCAGGCCCGTTGAGGCCGACGCGAACTCGGCGCCGGCGGGGAAGACGTCCGAAAGTTTCTGGGCATAGGCGGAGAAACTCAGGTAGCTTTCCTCCGAGCACACGTTGAAGCGGTACGTCACCTCGCGGTGGGTGGATCCCGTGATCGTGGTGGCCGTCTTCTGCGCCCGGTAATCATGAGGACCGGTGATTGTTGAGGTGACCGGCGCGGATGTCACTTGGCCGGCAGGTCCGCCGGTACCAGTCATCACCGTGCGAAGCGGATAGCCCTCATATTTAAGCTCGTTATCCACCTGGGACACCGTGTACACGACGCTGACAAGGTCCTTTGTAGTGTCCTTGAGAGTCATGGTGAGCGCCCGCGTACTGGGCTCGTAGTTGTGGCTGAGCACCGGCGAGGAGTCACCTGTGGGGAGTCCGGCGAAGGTGGTGCCTTCAGGAAGCGTCGTGGTCATTGCCACGCCAGTTGCGGGATGCGACGAATCAACGCCGTCAAAATCAATGGTGGCAGTGTAATTGTAGTTTTGGCTCAGCGGGACCGTTTGAGGGGCAGAGAGCGAAATCGTGAAATCCCCGGAGGACGCCATGGCCGGGGAGACGCCCAGCATGAGTGTTCCTGCTGCGACCACCGTGGCAAGCATTGCTGACGGCAACCGCAATCGGGTTCTGCGGCCCCCGTATGGAGAGTCCCTTCGTGAATTGGGGCTCCTTTCCCCGGGGCCGGAAAGGCCCCATGACTGTAAAGCAAACATGTGAAGCTCCTAGGATCAGTCCCGGGTCGCTGCGTCCGACATTCTCAAAGACGAGGCGATTCAGGGGTTTTGAGGCAGAGCCCTTTCGCTCTCCTTCCCCTAGGTAGTGAGCGCGATCCCGGAAACGTGACGTTCAGGCAAGCACACGGTAAACGCGCCGACAGTGAGTGAACAGTCAGGCGAAATACACACCGATGCGGTTGCCGTCGATTTCCTCGATGCGGATGTCGATGTCGTAAACGTCGTGCAGCATTCCGGCGCGCATGATGTCCGCGGGTGCGCCCTGATGTATGAGCCTGCCGTCCTTCATGGCCAGGATGTTATCCGAGTAGCAGGACGCAAAATTGATGTCGTGGACCACCAAAACGATGGTCTTGCCAAGCTCGTCCGCCAGACGTCGCAGCAGCCGCATCATCTCCACGGAATGCTTCATGTCCAGATTGTTGAGTGGCTCATCGAGTAGCAGGTATTCGGTGTCCTGCGCCAGGACCATCGCTATGTACGCGCGCTGGCGCTGCCCGCCGGATAGCTCGTCCACGAACTTGTCCGCCATGGACGTGAGATCAAGCTGACCAATGGCTTGATCCACATGTACTAGATCCTCAACCGTCGGCCGGCCGCCACTGTGCGGGAAACGCCCAAACGCCACAAGATCGCGAACGGTCAACCGCATGGTCAGGTGGTTTTCCTGCCGAAGGATGGCCATCGTCTTGGCCAGTTCCCTGCTGGGCGTCGCTGTGACGTCCAAGCCGGCAACGGATACTCCCCCAGCGTCCATGGGCTGCAGGCGGCTGATCAGGGAGAGCAGTGTGGACTTGCCGGCGCCGTTGGGGCCGATGATGGACGTGATGCCGCCGCGGGGGATCTCGCAGCTGACGTCGTCCAGCACGGTGGTGCCACCGTAGCGCTTGGTGACGTTCCGGACGGTAATCATGGGCGGACTCCGCTCATTTCAGCGGTCATTTCAGTGAGCCTTTCAGCAACAGGTAAAGGAAGAGGATGCCGCCGGTGAACTCGATGATGACGCTCAGCGCGGTGGCGAAGCCGAACACACGCTCCAGGAGCAGCTGTCCGCCCACCAGCGCAATCGCACCGATGAGCACCACGATTGGCAGCAGCCACGCGTGCCGGAATCCACGGCATAACTGGTAGCCAAGGCTGACCACCAGAAGCCCGAAGAATGTCACCGGACCCACCAGCGCTGTGGAAATGGCCACGAGCAGCGAGCATGCCAACAGGACGCGCATCACGACGCGCTTGTGGTCGACACCAACGTTGATGGCTACCTCGCGGCCCAGCGCCAGCACGTCCAGGGTGTGCCTCGTGCGCCACACACCGACGCATACCAGGGCCACCAGCAAGGCGGAAACACCCAGGAGCGCCGGGTCCACATTGTTGAAGCTGGCGAAGAACAGGTCCTGCAGAATAATGAATTCGCTGGGTTCCATCAGCCGCTGCAGGAGAGAGGAAAAGCCACGGAACAGGGTTCCCAGGACGATTCCCACGAGCACCAGCAGGTGCAGCGAGCGTGTGGCTCCGGTGAACATCCAGCGGTACAGGAACGCGCTGAAGCCAACCATCAGCACGATCTCCAGCCCGAACTTCAGCGTTGACGGCGCAGTGGCCAGCGTGGCGGCACCGGCCACGAACGCCAGGGCCGTCTGCACCAGAATGTACAGCGAGTCGAAGCCCATGATGGACGGTGTCAGGATCCGGTTGGCCGTCACGGTCTGGAACAGCAGCGTGGACACTCCCACCGCCACGGCCACCAACAGCATGGCGGACACCTTGATGGCCCGGCGCGGCAGGATGTAGGCGATGTTTCCCTTGAGGTCGATCGTCAGGAAAACAGCAACAAGCACGACGGCGGCAATCGCCAGGATGCCGATCACCAGTCCCGGTGGGGTGCTGCGGATGGCATCGCGCCAGCGTGAAGGCGACCATAGCCGCCGGCCGGGCTTGCCGCCGTCGTGCGTTAACTGGGTGTCGGACGAGGCCAGAGTTGATGTCACAGGAGTTTCAGGCATTGCGCTTCCTCAGGAGCAGGATGAGGAACAGCACGGCACCCAGCACTGACATGACCATGCCGACCGGCACCTCGTAGGGGAATCGGATGGTCCGGCCGATGATGTCGCAGACCAGCACGAACGCGGCACCGAACAACGCGGTCCACGGAACGGCCCGGCGGAGGTTGTCGCCGAAAAGCAGGGACACGATGTTGGGGACCACCAGCCCCAGGAACGGAACGGCACCCACAGTGGTGACAACAACGGCAGAGATCAGGGAGACGATCATCAGACCCAGCCGCATGGTGCGTGCGTAATTGAGACCGAGGTTGGTGGTGAAGTCCTGTCCCATGCCGGCCACAGTGAAGCGGTCCGCGGCAAGAAGGCCCACAAGAACCAGGACGGCCACGATCCACAGGAGCTCGTACCGGCCGCGCAGCACTCCGGAGAAGTCGCCGATCATCCAGTTACTGAGCGTCTGGAGGAGGTCGAAGCGGTAGGCAAAGAATGTGGTGACGGCAGCGATCACGCCGCCCAGCATGATGCCCACCAGCGGGATGAGCAGGGTGTTGCGGGCAGGGAGGCGGCGCAGGATCGCCAGGAAGAGCGCGGTTCCCAGCACAGCGAACACGGAAGCCACCAGCATCTTGGTGAGGATCGGAGACTCCGGGGCCAGCACTGTCACTACCAGGATTCCGAGGGTCGCTGATTCCACTGTTCCCACGGTGGAGGGCTCCACGAAGCGGTTGCGGGCCATGAGTTGCATGATCAGACCGGCAACGGCAACGGCCATCCCGGCCAGCACCACAGCCAAGGTGCGCGGCACCCGGGAGACCCAAAAGATTTCCCAGGCCCCGGCGTCGTTCGCCAACAACGCCGGCAGCGAGACATCGCTGACGCCTACGAAAATGCTGCCCACGGCGATCACCAGCACAACGGCAGCAGCCGCAACCAGGCGGGCGGTTTCGCCAGTCCGGTTGCGGCTTGCTGCGGCCGTGGGGCGCACGGCTGTAGTTGTCACGTCAGGATTTCAGATGATGCGGGCTGTCAGGCGACGGAGTCGGCCACTGCGGTGACCATGGCCTGGACGTTGTTCAGACCGTAGCCCACGATGTACCAGCCAGCGGGATCGAGGTTGACGATCTTGTTGTTCTTGGCGGCGTTGGTGGACTTCACGAGCTCGTTATCCAGGATGGGGTTGGCCGTGGAGCCGGCAGTGCCGATTGCAGTGTCGCGGTTGATGACGTAGAGGATGTCCGGGTTGGTTTCCTTGATGTACTCAAAGGAAACGGCCTCGCCGTGGGCGCCTTCGGACTTGACCTCAGCGGCCGTCGGAACGCCCAGGACGTCATGGATGATGCCGAAGCGGGAGCCGGCGCCGTACGCGGTGACTTCGCCACCGGAGGTGAGGACGATCAAGCCCTTGCCGGCCGTAGCTGCCTTGGCCTTGGTGTCGGCAACCGTCTTGTCCACCTCTGCGAGCTTGGAGGCGACTTCGTCTTCCTTCTTGAAGATCTTGCCGAGCTTCTCCGTCTGGGCCTTGAAGCTTTCCATCGGCTTGGCGGCATCCACGGAGAGGTCGATGGTGGGAGCGATCTTGCTCAACTCTTCGTAGGCGCCGGAGGTGCGGCCGGAGATGATGATGAGGTCCGGAGCTGCGGAGCTGACGGCTTCGAAGTCGGGCTCCTTGAGGGAGCCAACCTTGGCGTACTTGGCTTCGGAGAACTTCTTCAGCGCCTCCGGGTAGCTGGCTTCGGGAACACCGGTGGGCTCGACGCCGAGCGCGTTCATGGTGTCCAGAACACCGAGGTCGAACGTGACAACCTTCGCCGGGTTCACGGGAACGTTGGAAGTGGAGCCCTGTGCGTGCTCGATAGTGATGGTGCTTGCCTCTTCCGGCTGCGAGGACGCGGTGGCGCCGCCTCCACACGCCGTAACGGTCAGCAAGGCAGCGCCTGCAGCCAGTGCCCCAATGTAGCTCGACAGCCTCTTTTTCACGCCGGTACTCCACTCACTAATAAGTCATAGATGTGTTGCCTAATTGCGCTTTGACTCTATTAGTAAGGTGAGGCTAACTTCAAAACCGAAAGGCCTTCCGGTGGTCAAAAGTGAGCGAACTCACCTTTTTTCTCCCGCCGGAGACCGAAACCCTCTCTCACCTATCGCCCCCTTTCCACCGACCCTCTCTCACCTATCGCCCCCATCCCACCAACCCTCTCTCACCCTGGTCCGCCGAAGCGGTCGAGCGACGCGAAAAGCCCGACGTCGACACCCGGGTGAGTGCCGACGTCGGGCTTTCCTGCGAACGGTGAGAGAGCATCCACCCAAACACGCCGAACGGTGAGAGAGGGTTATGCCCAACGGGCCGAACGGTGAGAGAGGGTCCAGCCAAACGGGCCGAACGGTGAGAGAGGGTCCAACCAAACGGGCCGAACGGTGAGAGAGCGTCTAGGCTTCGGCTTGCCGGTCCTCCACGAGCTTCTGCAGCGCCGGGAACAGCGGGTGCGCCGGCGTCAGTTCCGTGATGCGTTCGACGGCGGCAGGTGCGTCCATCTCAGACAGCATCCTGGCGAGCTCCACGGCTTCATCGTCGGCACCGTCGTCGAAACGGAGGGCTGCGGACATTGCCTCAAGAAGCGCCACGGGAGTGATGCCACGCTCGGCAAGTTCAGCTGCGGGACCGACGAAACGCTCGTGCCGGCCGAGTTTCCGCAAGGGCGCGCGGCCCACACGGTTCACGGTGTCCGGCAGGTGCGGGTTGGTGAAGCGCTGCAGGATCTTCTGCACATACGCTTCCTGCTCCGCCTCCACGAACCCGTGCTTGGCTACCAACAGCTCCTTGGTTTCCTCCAGCACAGCCCGGACCTTCGCCGCCACGGAGGGATCGGCCATAGCATCGGAGATCTTCTCCAGTCCGGCCTGATAACCGAAATAGGCCGCCGACGCGTGGCCGGTGTTCACCGTGAACAGCTTGCGTTCGATGTACGGGCCGAGCTCGTCCACAAAGGTGGCACCAGGAATGTTCGGCACGTTGTCGCCGAACGGCGTGCGGTCAATGACCCACTCAAAGAACGTCTCCACCGTGACATCCAGGCCCTGACCTGGCGCCTGGTTGGGCACAATTCGGTCCACAGCCGTGTTGGCAAAAACCGCGACGGCGTCGAGGTCGCCTGCTGAGTCGTCCCACGCCGCCTGAATCTCGGTGTGCAGAAGATCCGTGGCGTTGATGGCGTTCTCGCAGGCCATCACCTGGAGCGGCGGCAACGATGCGGGGCGCGCTGCCAAACCACGGGCTATCACCGGAGCCACGAACTTCAGGATGTGTGGCCCAACAGCAGTGGTGACCACATCCGCCGTCGAAATTTCCTCAACTACGGCGGCTTCCTGCGATGCGGAGTTGAAGGCCCGGAAACCGGTCACGGTTTTCACCGCGGGGTTCTCGCCTACCTCGTGCACGTCGTAGCTGCTTGCCCCGGCGAGCTGGCTGATGAGGGCGTCCGCTACGTCCGCGAACACCACCTCATAACCGGCTTCGTGGAGCAGCAGCCCCACGAAGCCACGCCCGATGTTGCCTGCCCCAAAATGGACTGCCTTCACTATGAGTTGACCTTTCCGAACAGCTCCAGGACTTCATCAACCGTGGTTGCTTCCTCCAACTGGGCAACCTGCGCCTTGTTGGTGAAGATCTTGGCGATCGAGGACAGGATGTGGAGGTGTTCGTTGTTGATGCCGGCCACGCCCACCACGAACTTCACTTGCTTGCCGCCCCAGTCAATGCCTTCGGGGTAGCGGATGATGGACACTGCCGAGTGGTTGATGTGTTCCTTGGCGTCGTTGGTGCCGTGCGGGATCGCCAGGAAGCTGCCCATGTAGGTGGACACCGATTCCTCGCGCTCGTGCATGGCGTGGACGTAGCTGACATCGACGGCGCCACGGTCCAACAGGAGCTTTCCAGCTTCGTCGATCGCTGCGTCACGGTCACGGGAGGTGCCGTTCAGGATCACGCTCTCGCGGAGGAGGACCCCTTTACCTTCGACGGCGGCAGCCGGTTCAGCGGCGTGCGCACCATGGGCCGCGGCTTCGGGAGCGACGGCGGCAGCGGTTTCGCTGTTGCTGCTCCGGACCAGCTCCACGATTTCGTCGTACCGCGGGCTGTTCATGAAGTTGTCCACCGAGTAGTGCACGGCGCTGGAGGTGCGCGGCTGAGCGCGTTCAGTCAGATCCTCATGGGTGACCACAACGTCATAGCTGTCGTTCAGGTTGGCGATGGCGGAGTTGGTGACCTTGATGTCCGGGAAGCCTGCCGCCTTGATCTTGTTGCGCAGGACCGAGGCGCCCATGGCACTGGAGCCCATGCCGGCGTCGCAGGCGAACACGATGTTCTGGACGGGGCGGGTCAAAACGGTTCCGGTCTGTGCACCTGCGCGGTCGCCCACCAGTGCCGAGGAAACGGAGCTCTTCTTGCCTTTCATGGCTTCCATGCGGGACGTGGCTGCGGAGAGATCATCGTCGCCCTTGTCCTTGGACGTGCGCAGGATGACGGCGGCAATGAGGAAGGACACTGCTGTGGCCAGCACCACCGCGAGGATCACGCCAACATAACTGTCACGGGCGGTCTGGGCCAGCACGGCGATGATGGAACCCGGCGCGGCGGGAGCCACCAGACCAGAGTTGGTGATGGCGAGCGTTGCGATGCCCGTCATGCCGCCGCCAATGGCCGCGAGGATCAGGATGGGCTTCATGAGGACGTACGGGAAGTAGATCTCGTGAATGCCACCGAGGAAGTGGATGATGGCCGCGCCCGGAGCTGACGCCTTGGCAGCGCCGCGCCCGAAGAACATGTAGGCCAGCAGGATGCCGAAGCCCGGGCCGGGGTTCGCTTCCAGAAGGAACAGGATGGACTTGCCCTGGTCCAGGGACTGCTGGATACCCAGCGGGGTCAGTACGCCGTGGTTGATGGCGTTGTTGAGGAAGAGGACCTTGGCGGGCTCGATGAATATGCTGGTCAGTGGCAGCAGGCCGTTGTTGACCAGGAACTGGACCACGTTTCCGGCGCCGTCAGTGAAGATCTTGACAACGTAGGACAGCCCATAGAAGCCACCAAGAGCCAGTGCTGCGCCCCAGATGCCGGCGGAGAAGTTGTTGACCAGCATCTCGAAGCCGGGACGGATCTTGCCGTCCCAGATGGCATCGATCTTCTTCATGGTCCAGCCGCCCAGGGGGCCCATGATCATGGCGCCGATAAACATGGGAGAGTCCGTACCCGCGATGACACCCATGGTGGCGATAGCTCCAACCACGCCACCCCGGACGTCATAGACCATCCTGCCGCCGGTGTAGGCAATCAGGATCGGAAGCAGGTACGTGACCATGGGGCCAACGATGCCCACGTTGGGAACACCCTCGGCGTCAGTTCCGAAGCCACCAAGCGCGGCCACGGGAATCCAACCTTTTTCGATGAACAGGGCTGTGATGAGGCCCCAGGCGATGAAGGCGCCAATATTGGGCATGATCATGCCGGACAGGAATGTTCCGAACTTTTGGACACCAACGCGGGCGCTGGTGCGGGGCTTCGCAACTGTCTCTGTTGCCATGTGAATTCCTAACGTGTGTCCCGCGGCGGCGCGGGGTCAGTCGATATAGATCGAGAGAGAACAGCCTTAGGAGCTGCTGGAAATGCGGTGAAGCCATTCAAGGAAGAGCTTCAATTCAGAGCTGGAAAGTTGGTCCGAATGCGAGGCCTGCAGTGCCGCATTCAGGGCGATTGCCGCAACGACTACAGAGGACTTACCGGAGTCCTCCGCTGCGGCGCCACGGGCGGTTTCCGTGGAGACAGCAAAAACCATGGAATCCCGGGTCATGGTTGAGAGCTCGAGGTTCCGTTCTTCCACCGGTTCGGCGATCAACATGAGCGTGACGCCCACGTTGGCCGCCAGGATGCTGCGTGCCGCCTCACGGGGAGGCACGTTGATCTGGCCGGCGATGGCGGCCTTGTTCAGCATTTCTTCCAGAAGCGCTTCAGCATCGGCCACGATTGCTGGGCGGCTTTCCGGCCTGATGTTGCCGAACATGACCAGATAAAGATGGGGTTGGCTCAGTCCGAACTGGACGTGGTTATCCCACATCCGCCGGACATCTTCCAAGGGCTCCCCGGACGGTGCAAAGTCACGCTCACCCGCCACATACTCTTCAAAGCCGGCTGACACGACGGCGTCGAACAGCCCTTCTTTGTCGCCAAAGTGGTGGTAGAGCGTAGGCGCCGTGACCCCGGCAAGCTTGGTGATCTGGCGCGTTGAGACCGCTGACCCCTCCGAATTCGCCAGCAATTCAGCAGCTGCGCGAAGCAACCGAATTTTGGGCGGAAGCTGGTCATCGAAACTCATAACCGCTACCCTAGCACCTATAGCGTTGCTATATGAAGTGGCTCACAAAGGAATTTTGTAGGCTAGTTTTCGAGGCTCCCGGTGCCGTCGCCGGCGGGCCTGAACCAACAAGCAGGAACAGAGGATTCAGTGCAGAATTTCCAAGGAGTAGGGGTAAGCCCTGGCCGCATCATTGGTTCTGTCCGCCAAATGCCCAAGCCGGTGAGCGAACCGCCGTCGGGCGAGCGGTTGGCCGAGGGAATCAGTCCGGAAGACGCCGTCGCGCGCCTGAAAGCTGCCGCGCAATCCGTCCACGACGAACTTAAGGGCCGCGCAGATACTGCCTCCGGCGACGGTAAGGCCGTCCTTGAGGCCACTGCCCTCATGGCCAAGGACACCATGCTCCTGAAATCGGCGGCCAAGCTCATCAACGCCGGTTCCTCTGCTGAGCGGGCCATCTGGGAAGCCGGCGCCTCCGTCTCCGAAATGCTGCACAACCTGGGCGGCTACATGGCCGAGCGCGCCACGGACGTCCTGGACGTACGGGCACGCATTGTGGCCGAGCTCCGCGGAGTCCCTGCCCCTGGTATTCCTGCCTCGGACACGCCGTTCATCCTGGTGGCCGAGGACCTCGCGCCCGCCGATACTGCAACGCTGAATCCCGCCGTGGTGCTGGCCCTGGTGACGTCCGGTGGCGGCCCGCAGTCCCACACAGCGATCATCGCCCGTTCGCTCGGTTTGCCGGCCGTGGTTGCCGCGCACGGCGTTGATGACCTTGCCGATGCGTCCGAAGTTTACGTCGATGGCGCGGCTGGTTTCGTCGCTGTAGCGCCATCCGACGAGCAGCGCGCAGCCGCCAAAGCCTGGGCCGAAACCTCCGCGACACTCGCGGAATTCGACGGAAACGGCACGACGGCGGATGGCCACCTGGTGCCGCTCCTCGCCAACGTCGGTGGAGCCAAGGACGCCGTGGCAGCTGCTGCCCTGGGAGCCCAGGGTGTTGGCCTGTTCCGCACCGAGTTCTGCTTCCTGGAGCGCGATACTGAGCCCTCCGTGGATGAGCAGGCCGCAGCCTACAAGGCCGTGTTTGATGCGTTCCCGGGCAAGAAGGTTGTCCTCCGCACCCTGGACGCCGGCGCCGACAAGCCCCTCCCCTTCCTTACCGACGCCACGGAGCCCAACCCCGCCCTGGGTGTTCGCGGCTACCGCACCGACTTCACCACTCCAGGTGTGCTGGAGCGCCAGCTCGAAGCCATTGCACGGGCAGACTCAGAATCCGAGGCCGATGTGTGGGTCATGGCACCCATGATCTCCACGGCTGCCGAGGCGGGACGCTTCGCCTCACTCTGCGCCGCTGCCGGTATCGAGACACCCGGTGTCATGGTGGAAGTTCCTTCCGCTGCCCTGACCTCCGCCACGGTGCTTCGCGAGGTCGGGTTCGCTTCGTTGGGAACCAACGACCTCACCCAGTACGCCATGGCCGCAGACCGCCAGCTGGGCCCCCTCGCCGAACTCAACACACCCTGGCAGCCCGCCGTCCTCCGGCTCGTGCAGCTCACCGTGGAAGGCGCGGCACAGGAGGGCTCCGGCCGCGAAGGCGACCCCAAGCCCGTTGGCGTCTGTGGTGAGGCAGCTGCGGACCCCGCCCTCGCCGTCGTCCTGACCGGACTGGGTGTCACCACACTGTCCATGACAGCGCGCTCCTTGGCCGCCGTCGGGACCGTGCTGAAAACCGTCACGCTGGAGCAGGCGCAGGAGTTGGCCCGCTTGGCTCTGTCGGCCCCCAGCGCCCTTGAGGCCCGCGATTGGGTGCGCGCCAAACTCCCCGTGCTCGAAGAACTCGGCCTCTAACTTTTCGCTTCCGACTTTTAGGAGAAATCCATGCCCGAACGCACAGCCACCATCGCCAGCCGCTCCGGCCTGCATGCCCGCCCCGCAGCATTGTTCGCCGAGGCAGCCGGCGAGCAGCCCGTGGAGGTCACCATTTCCATGCAGGGCGAACCTGCCGATGACGCGCTCGACGCCGCCAGCATCCTCTCGCTCATGACCCTCGGTGCCGCCAAGGGCGACGTCGTTGTGCTGCGGGCAGAGGGCGACGGCGCCGAGGCTGCGCTGGACGCACTGGTGAAGCTCCTGGAGACGGACCTGGACGCGGAGTAACGGCCTCACCGATTCGCTGGTTCCCTGCCAGCGGTGCCGTGCGCACGGCATGTTCTGCAGGGAACCCCCGAATCGGGGTGAGCCACAGGCTAGGCTTCTGCCATGGCATTGATAGCTCCCCGCGTCACGGCCGGCCTCCCCGCCGACGACGCCCGGAATCTGGCGCGCTCCCTTGCGGACAGCAACGACATCACCGTGTTCGTGGATGGCACCGTCCACCGCCTGCCCGATCAGGCGAGGAACGCCGTCGTCGACCTCCTTGCGAGACTGGGGAGGGGCGAAACCGTGACGGTCAGCAGCGTGGAGGAAATGCTCACTACGTCGCAGGCCGCGGAACTCGCGGGCATTTCTCACACGTACCTGCGCAATATGACCGACCGCGGTGAAATCCCCGTGGAGTACCGCGGTACGCATCGCCGGATCCGGCAGGCCGCCATCATGGCGTGGCTGGAAACGCAGAAGAAGAAACAGGACGAAGAAACCGTCAGGGATGACGGGAACGCCGGCTAAAAGTTTCGGAGTGATAAGGATCAAGCAACGATCCCACGCAACGGGCCAGCACCCCTTAAGGCCGGGGTTACGCTTGATCGGTGGGCAATTTCAAAGGGTGGCATATCGTGGCCGGGTTGGCCGCTATGGCCCTTGCCGCACCCTTGGGCTCTGCCATGGGATTGAACTTCGTGGCAACCTTCATGTTCGCGTGCACGGTGTTCGTGGCTGTGGCCATGTGGACGGAATCGAGAATTGCCCGACGCCGGGACGCAGCTGAAGCAGCCTCCGCACCTGATGCTGCACACCCGGCAGCGGACCCCACGGAATCAGACGACGCGACCAGGGAATAGCCCTCCCGGAACTGCCGCCATGCTGTTCAATAGCGGTATGGCTTCAACTTCCCCCTCTACCGTTTGGCCCGTGGTTCATGAGGAGCGACGTGCCCTGATCCGGGATCTGGAGCCGTTGGAGCCGGCCCAATGGCAAACACCATCCCTGTGTGCGGGCTGGGACATCCATGATGTCCTGGCCCATGTGATCGACAGCGCCAAAACCACCCGTCTTGGTTTCATGCGCCGGATGATCGCGGCCCGGATGGACTTCGACCGCGACAACGCATTGGGGGTGGAGCGCGAAAAAGCCGGGGACCCGGGGAAGACCCTGACGCAATTCCGTGCTGTTCTTTCCCGGACGTCCGGACCTCCGGCGGGACTTGCCACGCGTTTGGTTGAAGCGTTCGTTCATGGCGAGGACATTCGCCGCCCCTTGGGCATACGCCGCGACTACCCCGCCGAGCACGTAGCCACCGCCCTCGGCTACCAGGTGCGGACCACCACCAAAATGGGTGGGGGCAAGGAGATCGCGGAGGGCTGGCGCCTGATTGCCACGGATACTGCCTTCGACCATGGGGACGGTCCGGCTGTTGAAGGCCCCGCCATGTCGCTGCTGCTCGCGGTGTCCGGCCGGCCGGTACTCGAGAGCGAACTGAGCGGCCCCGGCGCCGCGGTGTTCCTGCAGCGGAAACTCTGATGAAAACGCGGAGGAAACCGGCTGCGCTGCTGTCAGACGACGTCGAAGTATTGGGCTTGAAGGGCCGGATCGTTTGGAGCAAGGGGACGCCTTTTCCTGCCCCTGGGGCTGATCACGGCACCGAGCCCGCATATGTGCTCATTCACGGCATCGGGGTTTCCCACCGATACCTGGCCCGGCTGCATTCAGTCCTTGCGGCGAGCGCACCCACGTATTCCCTGGACCTTCCGGGCTTCGCGGGCACTCCCAAGCCTGGCCACCAGCTCTCTGCCGAGGACTATGGTGCGTTCATTGCGGAGGCCCTCGCGTCCCGCGGCATCGATTCCTACGTTCTGGTGGGCCACTCCATGGGTGTGCAGTTTGCCATCGAAGCGGCCTTGCATGCGCCGGAACGGGCCAGGCAACTGGTGTTGATGGGCCCGGTTGTTGATTCACGGCACAAGAACGTCATGCGCCAGTCGCTTGCCCTGACGCTGGACGGGCTGCTCCGCGAGAGTCCCTCGTCCAATTGGTTGGTCATCACCGACTACCTCCGCTGCGGACCTCATTGGTACTTCACCGAACTGCCGGTGATGATGACGTACCCCACGGAAAAACGCCTGGCTGGAATCAGGGTCCCGGTGCTGGTTTTGCGGGGAAGCCGCGACAATGTGGCGGGCCCGGAGTGGTCCCTTCGGCTGTCCCGGGCAGTCCCACAGGGGCGATTGGTGGAGATCCCCGGGGTGGGGCACGTGGCACAGCATATGCGTCCGAACGCAGTTGCAGATGCCATCCGGAGCTTCGTGACCGCGACGTCGCTCCACGGCTAGGCGGCCTTGATGGGTTGGCGGGTCCCGGCTAGGCTGACGAAGCAAGCGCATTAGTAAGTTTGCTTACGAAAGGGCTGATCATGACCACCAAGGACCCCCAGGACGAGCAGGGCTTCGGAGTGACCGGCGCTACCGGGCCGTTCGGTGCCGCACCGACACCCCCGGCCGGCACGGGCGGCGTCAACGCCGATCCCGAATTGCGCCAGGATGAGGACCAGGACCCCGCCGCGTCCGCCAATCCCGATCCCCTCGACGGAAATGTCACAGGGCTGGAACCCGGAGGCGGAGTACCTCCGGGAGAAACTCCTCCGGCCGAGGGCAGCATGAGCAGCGACCAAGGGCACGGGGAGTAAACCCGTGGCCAACCGGCTAGGGCAGCCTCAGGATCTCCCCGAGGTCATAGTCCGCCGGTTCCTCCAGCTGTGAATACGTGCAACTCTCCGGCGTCCGGTCCGGCCGCCACCTGCGGAACTGCGTGGTGTGCCGGAACCGGTCGCCCTCCATGTAGTCGTAGGCAACCTCGATCACCAGCTCGGGGCGCAGCGGCACGAAGGAGAAGTCCTTGCCCCCGCTCCACCGGCTTTGGGCACCGGGCATCCTGGAACCGCCTGCACCATCGGCCTGACTGGCCCACTCGCCCCACGGGTGCTCACTGAGGTCCACCTGATAGGGCTCAAGCTCTGCCACCAAGGCCTCCCGCTTGGCCATGGGGAATGACGCCACCACCCCCACGTGGTGCAGTCGTCCGCCGTCGTCATGGAGGCCGAGCAGCATGGATCCCACCACTTTCGCGGTCTTATGCCAGCGGAAGCCGGCCACCACGCAGTCCGCCGTGCGCTCGTGCTTGGTCTTGAACATCACGCGCTTGTTCGGCTGGTATGTCCCCTCCAGCGGCTTTGACAGCACCCCGTCCAGGCCAGCGCCTTCGAGTTGCACGAACCACTCCTGCGCGCGCTCAAGGTCAGTCACCGCCGGGGTCACGTAGACGGGCGGCTCTGCCTTGGCGAGTGCGCGTTCCAAGATGGCGCGGCGTTCAGAGAAGGGCCGGTCCATGAGGTTGTCATCGCCCAGCGCAAGGATGTCAAAGGCAACCATGGAAGCAGGGGTCTTCTCGGCGAGCATCCTGACCCGGCTGTCCGCGGGATGGATCCGCTGCTGGAGCACCTCAAATTCCAACCTGTTTTCCTGGATCAGGACAATCTCGCCGTCGATCACGCACTTGTCCGGAAGATTCTTCCTCAGCGCCTCCACCAGCTCGGGAAAGTATCGGGTCATCGGCTTCTCATTGCGGCTGCCCAGGATGATTTCGTCGCCGTCTTTGAAGACGATGGTCCTGAATCCGTCCCATTTGGGTTCATAGTGCCCAACGTCGGGGATGGCGGGCACCGATTTGGCGAGCATGGGCGAGACGGGCGGCATCACTGGCAGGTCCATAGGACCTGTCTACCTGCCGGTGCACGCCGAAGCTAGTCTTAGGCGATGGATATCTTGGCCGTGTTGGCGGCCGTACTTGGCGTCCCGGCCCTTCTGGCCGGCCTCTGGTACTGGATCGCGCGCCAGAACAGCCGCGGGGTTCGGCGCGCCGCGGCGGGCGGCATGCTGGGAATTGCGGATGAGATCTTCCGGCCCGAAACCCACCAAGCGCACCAGATCCAGAAGATCCAGCACGAGCTCCCGGCTCCAGCTCCGGCCCCGAAGCCTAAGCGATAGGCGCCCCTCACTGAGGCAGGCCTACCGCCCGTTACATTAATGTGACTTTACTTTCCGGCTCATGTACGGTCGTAGGGCGACCCGAATCTCCGCTGGGCCGCTTCCGGATTGACGCCGAGCTCTGCCGCAATCCGGGATCCGCCAGACCCGCGGCAGAGACGGGGGACCCAGAGTTCCCGGGCTTGTTTTCCACAAGTCCTTGGGGTGAAGCCGCCTTGTGCGGCCGGACGGCCTCGTCCGAACCCGACAGCTAACCTCGAAGGCGTTGAGAGGCAACCACCATGTCCCCAACCATGGATCAGCCGCGCCGCGACCACACCGAACGCGAGCGCACCAAGCCAACCGGACGCCGTCGGGCCCAACCCAGCGGATCCCCCATCAGCGCACCCACAGAGTCTGCCAGGCCGGAATCAAGCACGACGCCGGAACCCGCCACTGCGGCCATCCCCACCGTTGCGGCGCCCACCACGCGCGCGGCCGTTCGCGCGGCCGAGCGGGAGCGGGCGGCACGAGCCGTGATCGAGCCCGCGGAGCCGGCAACGGCAGCGATACCCACAGTGCACGCCCCACAGACAGTGCACGCCCCACAGACAGTTCAGTCCGCGCAGGCCGCCGCTCCGACATCAACCACGCCTGGACCGCCCACCTCTGCCATCCCAGTGGTGCAGGCCGCTCCCGCGCCTGCCTCCCCCGAGCCGGCCACCGCAGCCATTCCGGTAGTAGCCGCCCGCGAGGAACAGACGCCCGTCACTCCGTCACCCGCGCCTACGACGCCTCCGTCTCCGCGCGGCAAGTCCGCGGCGCAGGTTGCGGCGGCCGCAACGGCCTCGGCATCCCTTGCCAGCCGTAAGGACGTCCGGAATCAATCGACCCCGCCCGCTGCTGCCAAGTCAGCCCTGGGTGGATCCACGTTTGGCCGGGAACCGAAGACAGTTCTGCTGAAGGCCGCATCCGTCAAGCACATGAGCCAGCGCATGGCCGTGGTGGCGGGTGCCCTCGGGCTGGTTCTGACGGCCGGAACGGTGGGCCAGGCCCTGGAACTTCCGTTCTTCGGCCAGGAAACTCCTGCCCAGGAAGCCAGTGGCAGCAAGGCCGGCGAGGATCGCCAGTCGGCTTCGGCGTCCCCGGCTCCCCGGGCTTCCTACTCCACCGCGTCGGCGCCCTCACCGTCGGGGTCGGCGTCCTCCGAGGCCGGCCAACCGGCCACCGTACCTGAGGCACCCGCAGCAGTATCGCCGTCGTCGGTCCCGACACCCCGGATCTCATTGGCCGATCCGGTGTGGGTCCCCTCGGCGGTACCGTCCGCCGTTGCGGCCGTCCCGGGTGCAGCAACCCCGGCCCCGACCGTACCTGCGCCAGCGCCAAGCGACGTGCCGTCGGACACCATCACCACGCCGCCCACTACGCCGACGCCTACAACAACCCCCACGCCAACGGTCACGCCGACGCCGACTCCAACTCCCACACCGACGGAGACGGCAACGTCCAAACCCCGGCCCACGGGCAACCCGAACGCCAGCACCACACCGCAGCCCACCGGGTCGGCCCTCCAGGAGCTCCTTGACGCGGCCAAGAAGGCCATCCAGTGAGCACGCGGATGCCCCGCACCACCACTCACGCAGGGTGGCACAGCCGGTACTGCAGCAGTAGCAGGACAGCCACGTTCCGACGCCGGCTGGGGCGTTGGAGTTGCCAACGCTTGAAGCGCTCGTAGGCTCCCTACAGACTCTTAAGGAACGTGCAGAAGGAGGCAGGCACCCAGCGCGGGTGCCTGTCTCCTTCTGTCCATGCGTCAGATCCGTGGCCGCCCCGCCCAGCGCCGTGCTTTCAGGGCCGCGTGCAGTTCGAGCCGGATGGCGCCACTCAATGGATCGGCGCCGATGAGTTGGCGGATACGGCCGAGCCGGTTGTAGATGCTGCTTCTGTGAAGGTGGAGCTTGGACGCGACGTCCTGCACTGAACTGTCGTTGTCGTACAGCAGTTCCAGCACCGGCAGAAGTTCCCCGTTCTTGTCCTGGCCCTCCAAAGTGCGGAAGTGCACAGATCCGGTATCGTCCCAGCCGCCCGGTGCCAGCAGCCGGTCGAAAAGTTGGTAGACGCCCACGGACCGGCTGTCCACAAGCTCCCCGAGCGGGCGGTCTACCGCCGCTGCCTGCGCTGCCACCTTCGATTGCCGGTACGCGCCTCCGAGCTGCCGGATGACCTGGAACGGTTCGCTGATACCCAGGATTATCCGGTCCACAGTTCTGCCGGCCCGCTTGGCGAGCTCCAGTTGATAGTGCACCAGAACCTGTGCGTGGTCCGCCCTCCCTCCGGATTCACGGAACAGGACCACCGAATGCGTCTCGGTTCCGGCGCTGAACAAGGCCGCATTTACCCCGATGGTGGATTGCAGCGCCGCCGATCGATGGGTGAGGGTTGCGGCAATAGGATCGACGTCGGAACGCGCGCCGTCCGCGTCGAGGATGGTCACCAGCTGCCACGGCCCACGCCCCTGGATTTCCTTCCACCCGGCAACGGCAGCCACGGCGTTTGATTCTCCGCCGCAGGCCGAGAGGAACTCCTGCTCACGCCTCCGGCGGAACTCTGATTCTGCGGTATTGGAGTCAAGGAGCAAGCCCGCCAGCAGGTCCAGTTCGTCGCGCACGCCAGGCAATTCGGCGAGTATCGCCGTCGCGCTTTGCTCCTCAAGGTCCAGCTGCACCCACAAGTAGCCCACGCGGAAACCACGCACCAGCAGGGGAACGCACACGCGGCCCAACATGCCGAGCTCCTCATTGGCGGGGACCACCACCGGGCGCACCGCTGTGGCGATTCCGTGGGAGAGCTGCCAGACGCTGACATCGCTGGGGACGCGCTTGCTGAGCAGGAAATTAACCCGGACGCGGTCGGCGTGCGACTGGTTGGAGCTGTAGGCCAGCAGGACGCCGTCGAGGTCTTCCAGCGACAGGCCCCGGCCCAGCTTCAATGCCACGCGTTCAACGATCTGCTCCACGTCCTGCTGCATCCAGAAAGCGTACCAACAGCAGGCGACACCTGACGCTCCAGCTCTCGACAAATGTCGAGCCACAGCCACGGAGACCCTTGAATTTCCGGGGTTTCCGCAGATGCAGGTGCCGGAATCCATGTCGCCTGCCTCACAGCCGGATTTATTCTGGAATCACAGCCCGCAACACATTTTCGGCCGAAGAGGCCGCTAACGATGGAGCCCACAGATGATCATCGGCGTCCCCAAAGAAATCAAGAACAACGAATTCCGCGTAGCCATCACGGCCGCAGGTGTCCACGAGTTCCGCACCCACGGACACACCGTTCTGGTTGAGCGCGGCGCGGGCCTCGGCTCGGGCATCACCGACGAGGAATACTCGATCGCCGGCGCTGAAATCGTCAACGAAGCAGACGATGTTTGGGGCCGTGCGGACATGGTCATGAAGGTCAAGGAACCCATCGCGGCCGAATACCACCGCTTCCGCAAGGGCCTCATCCTCTTCACGTACCTGCACCTCGCCGCGGAGCCCGAGCTCACCGCCGAGCTCATCAACTCCGGTGTCACGGCCATCGCTTACGAAACCGTGCAGGAAGGCCGCACCCTTCCGCTGCTCGCCCCGATGTCAGAGGTAGCAGGCCGCCTGTCCGTGGTAGTCGGCGCTTCCTCCCTGATGGCTCCGGCCGGTGGCAAGGGCGTCCTCCTGGGCGGGGTACCGGGCGTCCGTCCGGCCAAAGTTGTTGTCCTCGGTGCCGGTGTTGCGGGAACCAACGCCGCTGCCATGGCGCTGGGACTCGGTGCTGATGTCACCATCATGGACATCAACATCAACCGGCTGCGCGAACTGGATGCCCTCTACCAGGGCCGCCTGAAGACCGTCGCCTCCAACGCCTACGAGATCGAGAAGTCAGTCATCGACGCAGATCTCGTGATCGGCTCCGTCCTGATCCCGGGTGCCAAGGCTCCCAAGCTGGTCACCAACGAACTCGTCTCCCGCATGAAGCCGGGCTCGGTTCTGGTGGACATCGCTGTTGACCAGGGCGGCTGCTTCGAGGACACGCACCCCACCACCCACCAGGAACCGACGTACAAGGTCCACAACTCGATCTTCTACTGCGTTGCCAACATGCCTGGCGCCGTTCCGAACACGTCCACGTACGCACTGACCAACGTCACCCTGCGCTACGCCGTGGCACTGGCCAACCTGGGCGTCAAGGCCGCCTTCGACCGCGACCCCGCTCTCGCCGCCGGCCTCAACATCGCCGCGGGCCACGTGGCACACCACTCCGTTTCCGAGGCGCACAATCTGCCCCTCGTCAACGACTGGCACAGCCTGGTCTCCGCCTAGCGTTTGAACGTCGTTGGCCCGCTGTTCCGTTGCTGCAAAGCATCGGAACAGCGGGCTTTCCACAATTAATGCACGTCGCCGGCCTCATCCTGGTGCCATGAATACGCCCACTTGTGTGGTGCCATCGCTGAGATAAACCGGAATTTTCCGTTGCGGTTTAGGCAAGTTCTTTGCTGCTTCTTCTGGACTGGCCGGATCGGTCCCTTTCATCTGGACCGAGTAGGCGTATCCCTTTGCCCCGTTGGTGGCTATGACTGCGAGCAAGTCCGGGGCTCCACGCCCGGGTACCTCAACACCATAGGTCTCCCCCTTGGCGTTGACTTCCCACGCGGTGGCCACCTGTGAGATGTAGCTGCTGCTGATCTGCCACCTGTTTCCTGGTTCGGTGGTGATGGTCACCCCTCGTGTTGAAGGATTCAGGGCGAGGACATATTTTGACCAGGCACCGTTAGTTCCCGGATCCGTCGAAGAGCAGGTGACGTTGGCACCATCCGGGAAGGTGAACGTACCGGCGGTGAGGCAGGTCAGCTCCACCTCAATACCCGTCGCCCCTGCCGGAGCCGGTCCAAGGTCAGCTGTTGCTGTGCCGCTGTAAACGGCCGTCGATGGGGAAGACAGGACAGTGGTTGTCGGCACGCCGGGCAAGGTAAAGAGTCCCGCCGCCGCAGCGCCGACGCCACCCAGCATGCCTGCTCCGGCCAAGGTGCCGGCGAACAACAACCACCGTCGCTTATAGGGCCGGCGTTGTACGGTGGTTCGAACCTGGGCAAGGAGTACCTCGCGGAGCGCCCGGTCGAACTGCGGATCAATGCGAACGTCGTTCATGACGGATCTCCTTTCAAGGCTGGCGAATGTACATGGTGAAAGGACCGTGGCAGCGCAGCCTTGAGCTTTTGGCGAGCACGGTGCATGCGGACCTTGGCTGCCCCTGGTGAAATGCCAACTGCCTCAGCTGCCGCCGGTAATGGCAACTCTTCGAACACCACAAAGCTGACCAGCGTCAGGTCCAATGGCTTGAGAACAGCCAAGGCTTGCGCTACCTCGTCAGTCATCGAAAAGTCGTGGTTCGAATGAGCCGGGTCCAGTTCCGCCTCGGCCTCGCTGCGTCGAGGGATTGCGGCCAGGAGCCTTCGGTGCCGGACCTTTGACCGCTGAAGATTCCTGGCACTGTTGGTCGCTGTCACCAACAACCACGGAAGGATCGAGCCCTCAACCACCCTCACGCGCTCCCTGCGGCGCCACAACTCAAAGAAGGCCGCGGCCGTAGCATCTTCGGCGTCGTGCTTTCCGCCAGTCAAACGATAAGCATGCCGAAAGACGCGACCGCGGTGCCGGTCATACAAAAGGCCAAACGCCTCGGCATCACCCTTTAAGCTCTCCGCCCACAGGACGTCATCCCCCAGCTGAACGTTCTCCATGCCCTGTATTGTCCGGGACACCACGGATGGTTACACATGGGGGGATGTTTTTCCGGGGACCGTGCCATGAACCCGTGGTGGACCTGCCTACGGCGTGTTCGGGACCTTCGGAACCACGTGAGTGGGAACAGGCACGGGGAGGTCCGACGGCCGGAGCTCTGACGGATCGATCTTCGGAGCATCCAGGGCAGGCGGCGTCACAGGAACCGCTGGCGGAGTGGGAATGACTCCCTTGCCTGGCACATCGTGTTGGGGAGCCTTGGGTGTTTGCGATGACCCTTCCCCGCCGGGATGGGGCTGCGGAACGTGCCCAGGGGTGCCGGGACTTGGGTTGGCCGGCACGGGTTGATTCGGGGCAGGAACAGTCCGGGTTTCATCCAGTGGTGGCTGCGGGTTTGAACCACCAGAGCCGCCCTGCTGGGGAGCAGTGCCGGAGCCGGGCGCCAGCTGCGAGACCACTGATCCGATGGCTGCCCCAAGATGCTGGAAGGCACCCGGAATTCCGCCTTCGGACGCAGCAGCTGCTGTGGCACCTCCGGCCAAAGTCACGGCTACAGCAAGGCCGGCGATTGCCGCGCGACGTTTGTTCCGCCGCCGGGCAGCCAGCTCATCTACAGGGCCTGGGCCATGGCTTGGCTCAACCGTGGCGGGAACCGCGGCCGGTGCCCCCGACCGCGCGGCGGGGCCATCCGTCGTCGTGAGTTGCCGGGTTGCGTCAGCGGGGCTGCCGCTCATCAGTGCCCGGACGGCGTCGGAGGGCAGAGGCACAGTGCTGGCCAGCGAGCGGAGCTCCAGCAGTTCGGTGCGGAGCGCGGCGTCGCCTTCGTGGCCGGAACCGGCCAGCAGCTGGTCAATAGCCTCCTGATGGTGGCGTCCGCGCTCCGGAATGTTTTCGCTCATGATGTGCCGTTCGTTCGATGTGCCCGCTTCTTCAGTGCACTCAATGCCCTGCGCTGCAATTGCTTCACGGCACCCTGGGACTTGCCCATAATGGCCGCTGTTTCTTCCACGGAAAGGTCTGCAACAACCCTCAGTGCAAGGACTTCCCGGTAGTCGTCCGCCAGGCCTTCCAGAAGTTCCGTAACCCCCACACCGGAGGCCCGCCCGAATGCCTGGTCCTCCGCCGACGGTGCGCGCCGGGCGTCCAGCTCCGACTCATAGGGTGTGGAATCGGGCCTTCTTTCGCGCTTCCGGTAGTGGTCCACCATGCGTGCGTGGGCAATGGAGAACAGCAGGGTCCTGGCACCCTGAAGCCCGCCTTGGAGGGAGTCCAGCCTGGGGTAGAGCGCCAGGAAAACGTCCTGGGTGACGGCCTCGGGGTCATCCACACCACGGGCCCTAAGGTAACCAAAGACCGGTCCGGCGAAGCTGTTGTAGGCAGCCGTGAAGAGCAGGCCAGGATCGTCCTGATCCACCTGCACATCTTCATCCGCCAAAGGGTCAAGCACCCGTGGACGCCTCCATCCCACGTTACGTAGCGGGGCTCCTTGTCCTAAGCCAAGGAGCCCCGCCATTAAACCGTAGCTGCTGCCCGCTTAGCGGACAGAATCGAGCGGTGCTCCTGGAACGGCCGGTACGTCCGTAGGAACCTGCGACGGGAGGGCAGGTGCGGCCGGGGTCGCCGGCACCGCGGGAACGGCGGGGGTGGCAGGTACCTCCGGAGTGGCCGGGGCTGCCGGAACCGCAGGCGTAGCCGGCAGTTCCCGCGTGACGCCGGCATCGCCGTCGGCCTTTACCTTGGCCGAGCCGTCCGCCTTCAGGCCCGCAGCCTTACCGGCCTGGACCACGGCCTCGCAGTGAGCCTCTACCTTGGCTTCGCCACCGGCAGCGATGGTCAGGGACTCGAAGCCCGGGACCTTGGTGTCAGGCTTCAGGCCACCGCTGAGGAAGGCTGCACAAAGGCCGAAAGCATCCGGTGACGTGGCGTCCTGGGCCGTGGCTTGAGCGGCAGATACGGCGTCGTTGGCGTTCGCCTTCGCATCTGAAGCAGCGTCAGTCGCCTTCGACTGGACGTTCCCGACGGCGTCAGTGGCCTTGGCCGCACCGGTTTGGGCGGCCTCGGCTGCTTCAGCGGTGTTCGCGTCGAGCGGGGCCGGTGCGCCTACCAACTGGTGGGCGGTCTGCTGGAGTTCGGTGGGAAGGGCGCCATTAAAGGCGGCGACACCGGTTCCACCGGCGGCTACAGCTCCGGCGGCCAGGACGCCTGCGGCGACTTTGCTGGTGGCAAGGACAGTGAAAAAGGACATGAAACCCTCCGACAAAAACGATGTTGGGATTGCCCCGGCAGCTGTTGGGCGGCCACCGGATGATCGGTGTGCGGACGTGGCCCGCACACCCCTTACATCGCTGAGGGCACCGGCGAGGTTACGCATTGCCTGAAATTCTTTTCAAGCAATGCGTCCACCGCATTCTTCACGTGGCTAGATGTCCCCATGGCCGTGCCAGCAACGGCCAACTATGCTCAGGAAACGCCTGGCGCCGCCCTGGACCCCAGGCATGTCACTACGTTCAGGGGATACGTGATGGGGCCGGCTAAGTAATGGGACAAGGATTGGTAGGCGCGGACGTCGGAGATCTCCGGCGGCTCTCGGCTGTGATGGACGCTGAGGCGGAGAAGATCACCGATCTCAAGCGGCAGCTCAACGGATTGATTCAGAACGGCCACTACTGGCGCGGAAATGATGCTGACCAGTTTCGCAGTGCCTGGCACAGCGACCTTCAGGGACGGTTGGGAGCGGCTGCTGCGTGCCTGAAATCCAATGCCCGTGCCTTGAAGCTCAACGCCGAGCAGCAAGAGCAAGCCTCGCTGGGCGGCGCGGGCGGTTCCGGCGGAACTGGCGGCCCGGGCGGAACCGGCGGAACTGGCGGCGCGGGCGGAACCGGCGGAACTGGCGGTTCCAAGGGCGGACCGGGCCCGGGGGTTGGCAAGAGCCCGGCGGGAATGCCCGGTTTCACCGTTGGCCCCACTCAGTACGGTCCGGTCACGGTGGAGGGCGAAGGGTCCCTGGTGGCCGAGGCCAACGGAGAGGCCAACGGATCCGTCGGTCCCGGTGGAGCAGCTTTTGAAGCCTCCGTTGACGGCAAGATCGGAGCGGAGATGACCTGGACCGCCACATCCGGTTTCGGCCCCGTCACTACCACCACAACCAATGAAACATTCTCTGGAGCCCGTGGAGATGGAAAGATCGACGCCCGGGTTCCCTTTGGCCTGGGACTCCCCAGCGTCCAAGCCACAGGTGAAGCGTTTGTAGGCGTGGAGAACACCACCACAACCAAAAGCGAATTCTTTGACGGATGGGCAACCAACACGTCCACCGTCAGGGGGATGACGGGGGCCGAGGCATCAGCCCATGCAAGCGCGGACACCCCCTTCTTGTTCGGTGCAGGCGGCGAAGCGTTTGCCGGCCAGAAGGTCACCTTTGGCAATGAGACGGAGTTCGCCGGAGGGTTGTTCAGCGTCGGACAAGGAGCGGAGCTGCGTGCAGGAGCCTGGGCCAGCGCTGGAGAAGGGGAAGTCAGCGTCAAAGACGATGATGTCACCGGTAAGGCAGCCAGTGCCGGCGCCGGTGCTGAGCTGACCGCGTCCCAGTACATTGAAGTGCTCGGCCAGAAGCTGTCCACATCAGAGACAGTCGCCGCCGGCGCGGGCGAGGGCTACTTCTTCAACGCGTCCATGGATGAGGATGGATTCACCTTGGGCGTAGGCGCGAAAATCACCGCAGAACTTGGACTTGGCGCCGGAGGTCAAATCACTATCAGTCCCTCCGGATTCGTGGATTCCGTGACCGGATTCGTCGATTTCCTCAACAAATAGCCTCCTGAACAGACACTGCTCCGAAAAGGACCCACATGACTTCGCACCAGGTTTTTCCGTCCGACGCTTTTCCTGCCTACCCTTCAATCAAGCTCACCCCGCCGCCGGGGTGGACACAGCAAGTGGTTCCCGACGCCGTGGGAGCACTCATGGCTCCCACCGCAGAAGGCAGCTACACCGCGAATGTGGTCATCTCGGTTTCGCGCCGCCTGCCGGGCTACGGGCTCCAGGACATCGCTGCCTCCGTGGACCAGTTCCTGGCTGCCTTGCCCGACGCTGTGCTGCTCGGCACCGAGCCCGTGGTCATCAACGGCCGCGACTGGCACGTGCGGGAGGCGCGCTACACGCACCCGCAGGCCGGATCTTTGGCACAGTTCACCGCCGTCACGGTGGTCCAGCACCATGCCGCCGCGGATATCGTCCAGCTGACGGGCAGTTGCCAGCCAGTGGACGGTAACCACGACCTCAAGGCCATCTACTCGGTGGTTGCCAGCGCCGATGTCACGCCAGCGCCCTAGCCTGCTCGATCAGCTTCAGGACCGCAACTGAGTCTGCCGGGTCTACAGGCAACGGAAGCGCAGAAGCCGTACCGCCGTCGTCGAGCTTTTCTGCCAGCAGCCGGTAGAACTCGGGGTAGGCGCCGCGCTCGGTGGGGACGGTGGTGCGCTGGCCGTTCAGTTCCAGCGTTCCATGGTTTTCGGCAGGCTCGACGCCGTACTCGGCGTCCGTAGGCAGCCCGCCGCCCAGCACATAGGGTTCCTGCGGGTCCGTGCCGAACTTTACGAATCCTCCTGCGGTACCCAGAACCCGGAAGCGTGGGCCGTGAAGGTGGCTGTTGAGGTTGATGGTGACATGGCTGACCACGCCCGATTCGTGGCGGAATGCCAGGAAGACATCGTCATCGGCGCTTTCCTGGGGGCGTCGGGCTTGTATTTCTGCGTACGTGACCGTTGCCGGGCCGAAGAACCGGAGCGCGAGGTCAAGGACGTGGGTTCCGAGGTCGAACAGGACGCCGCCACCCTCCTCTGCCGTGGCGCCCGCTTTCCACGCTTTGGCGATCTCCGGCGCCCAACGCTCCATGCCAACCTCAAAGCGGGTCACGGTACCCAGCGTCCCGGCGTCGAGAAGTTTCTGCACGGTGAGGGCGTCGGCGTCCCAGCGGCGGTTCTGGTAAACCGTGAGGACGCGGCCCAGCTTCGCTGCCAGGTCCATCAGTTCCTCGCCTTGGGCGCTGTGAACCACGAACGGTTTATCGACGACGACGTCGAGCCCCGCTTCCAGCGCGGCTTTCGTGAGCGGGTAGTGCGTTGCGGGCGGCGTGCCCAGGACGATGAGGTCCAGCTCGTCAGCGAGGGCCAAAATATCCTGCGGGGTTTCTACGATCTTTGCCTGCGGGTACCTCTCCCGTGCTTTCGCTTGGCGTGCTGGGTCCGATGTTGCGATGACAGCGAGCTGGTAGGCCGGGTTGCCGGCAATGTACGGCGCGTGGAAAACGCTGCCCGAGAGTCCGAAACCTGCGACGGCGGTACGGATCGGTTGCTTGGAAGTCATGACCCAAGGCTAGATCAGGAGACCTCGCGCCGGCGGGCGGCCGCTACGACTTTCGAGAGAGCGTCAGGCCCAAACACACGAAAGGTGAGAGAGCGTCACGCCCAAACAGACGAAAGGTGAGAGAGCATCACCCCCAAACACACGAAAGGTGAGAGAGCATCACCCCCAAACACACGAAAGGTGAGAGAGCGTCACGGACGGAGAAGGCCGGGAACCGCCCCCGAACCTTGTGAAAAGTTGGGGGTGGTTCCCGGCCTTCAGGAAACTACAGCGGGGAGGCTACTTCTTGGCGCCCTTTTCCCAGCCGATGGTGGTCCAGTCCGGAACGTTGGAGAGGCTCTTGAACAGGGACGGGCCGTAGTTGGCCAGGCCCTTGTGCACGAACTGGATCTCCGGGCCGTTCAGGAGCACACCCATGGAGAAGTACTTCTCCATGTGCTTCTTTTCTACCTCCATGGCGGCCTTGTTGCGTTCCGCGTCATCGGCGATGGTGGTGAGGCGCTTGATTTCGGCGTCCAGTTCCGCATCTCCCAAGCCGTTTTCGTTGGTTTCGGAGTCGTAGAACTGCTTGACGGCGTCGGTCGCATCCGGGCCAACGGTGTAGCCGGAGATTGTCAGATCGAAGTCGCGGGTGCCAACAACCTTGCCGAAGTCGGCGTCGCCGCGCTGGTCGATGGCAACGTCCATGCCTGCGGCCTGCAGCTGCTTCTGCAGCGTCTGGGCCGTAGCAGCCTGGGTGGGGTCGTCACCGAAGTACGTGACCTTGAAGGAGACAGGAACGCCGTCCTTGGCCATGATGCCCTTGTCGTTGGCCGTGTAGCCGGCATCGGTGAGGACCTTCTTGGCAGCGTCCGCGCCGGTTTCCTTCACGGGGTAGTTGTCCTGGTAGTACTCGGAGAAAGGCATGAGCATCATGGAGCCCGAGCTTTCTTCGGACCAGTTCAGGCCGTTGAAGCGGACGTCGCGGATGGCCTTGCGGTCGACCGCTGCGAAGATTGCCTTACGCACAGCCACGTCCGTCAGCGCGGGCTTCTTGGCATTGATGTTCAAGCCACCGGCAAACAGACGCTGACCACGGCGGACATCGGCGTCCTTGGTTCCTTCAACCTGCTTGTAACGGCCAAGGGTGCGAGCGTCAATGGCATCGATTTCGCCGTTCTTGAACGCAGCAATGGTTGCGCTCGGTTCCATCTGGCGCCAAACAACCTTTTCAAGGACCGGCTTCTGGCCCCACCACTTGTCGTTGGGGACCATGGTGACCGTTTTGGCCGTGGTGTCGTAGTTCTCAACCTTGAACGGGCCAGCCATCCATTCGGGGTGCATGTCGCCGGCGAATCCGGTGTTGAAGATGTCAGGCGTGTTGATGGCCGGGTGGATCAGGCCGAAGAAGAGGGAGTCCAGCGGATAAACGGGCTGAGTGGTGGTGACAATGACTTCTTTGTCGTTGGCGCCGGCCTTAACGGAATCAACGTAGGCGTAGTTGCCGGCGGTGACGATGTCGATGGACTTGTCTTCGCCGCGGAGCATCTTCCACGTGTTCTCGAAGGTCTTGACGTCGATCGGAGTGCCGTCATTCCAGGTCGCCTTGTCGTTGACCTTGATGGTGATGGTCTGCTTGCCATCCTTGACTTCACTCTTGACCTCTTCGCAGAAGTCCTTGTTGGGCTCGGCCTTACCGTTGAAGTCCAGCTTCCAGCAACCACCGATGCCGCCGCTACTGATGGCAGCGGTGTTGACGGGAGTCATGACGGCAGAGGTGTCCGCGCTGTTGCCCACATTGGAGAAGCCATTAAAGTCCGGGCCAATGCTGCCTACAGCAAGCGTGACCGTGCCACCCTGCTCCAGATCCTTCGCTTCTTTGGCATTGACGCTGATCAGCTTGCTGATATCGCCACCTGCCTCTTCGGCCTTCTGGGAGGCCGGACCCGACGGCGTTCCCCCGCCGCAAGCGGTCAGCATGAGCGTTGCTGCGAGCGCTACGCCGCCGATCGTCGTGTACTTCTTCATGGTTTGCCCTTCATGTTTTACGACTGAAATATCTTTGCGAGTTGAGACCAGGGATTTATTCAATGCGTCATGTGTCGTCAGGCATGCACCACCAGCATGTCGGCATCTATCTCTCCGTCCGGGAAGAAGCATGCGAAGTCCTGCGCTCCCTCCGAAGCCAGTGGCGGCTCCAGAGTAAGGCACTTCTCCTGCTTTGCGGCAGGCAGCGCGGCAAACACGGGACAACGTGTAGCGAAGTTACATCCCTTGGGCGCATCAAGCGGGCTGGGCAGGTCGCCCTGCAGGATGATGCGTTCGCGGGTGCGTTCCAGGTTGGGGTCCGGCACCGGTATGGCGGAGAGCAGGGCGCGGGTGTAGGGGTGCCGGGGATTGTCGAAGACGTCATCCACGTCTCCGGTTTCCACGATCTTGCCCAGGTACATCACGGCCACACGGTCTGAAATGTGCCGGACCACCGAGAGGTCGTGGGCCACCATCAGGTAGCTCAGTCCCAGCTCGGCGCGGAGCTGGTCCAGCAGGTTGATGACACCGGCCTGAACCGACACATCCAACGCAGACACGGGCTCATCCAGAACCACAAGCTTCGGGTTGACGGCGAGCGCTCGGGCGATGCCGATGCGCTGGCGCTGTCCTCCGGAGAACTGGTTAGGGAAGCGGTTCACGTGGTCCGGTTGCAGGCCCACCAGCTTCATGAGCTCCATGATGCGTTTCCTGATGGCAGCTTTGGGCATGCCCAGGTTTTCCAGGGGTTCGGCAAGGACCTCGTATACGGTGAAACGCGGATCCAGGGCGCCGGTGGGGTCCTGGAAGACCATCTGCATTTCCTTGCGCATGGCCATAGTGGTCTTGTGGTCCGTGGCAACCTTGTTGCTGACGCCGCCGATCACCACCTCGCCCACCTGGTCCGGGTGGAACTCCATGATTTCCAGCAAGGTGGTGGTTTTGCCACAACCGGACTCGCCCACAATGGACAGGCACTCGCCCTCGCGGATATCGAAGCTCAGCCCGTCCACGGCCTTGACCGTGCCGATCCGCCGTTTGATCAAGGCACCCTTGAGCAACGGGAAGTGCTTTTTCACGTCCTTGAGTTCCAGGACCTTTTGGCGCTCGACGCGGGCGACGCCGTCGAACTTTGAAACAGGCTTGGGAGGTGCGTGGAAGATCTTGTGGGCGTCGGCGTTGCCGGAGAGTTCCTCAGCTTTGATGCAGGCAGCCTTATGCCCCAAGGTCTGCGCCTCAACACCGGGCACCGGGATCAACTCCGGCTCCCCGTGCAGGCAGGCGTCGCTGACCATGGGGCAGCGGGCGGCGAAGGAGCAGCCCAGCACGGGCAGCGCCAGGTTGGGCGGGGTTCCTTCGATGGGGACCAGCGACTGCTTGTCCGAGGTATCCACGCGCGGTACGGCACCGAGGAGGCCCAGGGTGTACGGCATCCGGGGGTTGTAGTAGATGTCCTCCACTGTGCCGGTTTCCACAGGCTTGCCCGCGTACATCACCATGATGTCGTCGGCCATGCCCGCAACGACTCCGAGGTCGTGCGTGATCATGACGACGGCGGCGCCGGTCTCCTCTTGCGCGGTGTGCAGGACTTCCAGCACCTGCGCCTGGATGGTGACGTCCAGCGCCGTCGTGGGTTCATCGGCGATGAGTATCCGCGGATCGTTGGCGATCGCAATGGCGATCATGACGCGCTGGCGCATGCCGCCGGAAAATTCGTGCGGGAAGGCCTTCAGCCGGTCCTTGGGGCTGGGGATGCCCACCATGCGCAAAAGCTCGACGGCGCGGGCTTCTTTGGCCTGCTTGCTCATGGTGGGATTGTGGACCGTCAATGCCTCGATGATTTGGTTGCCCACCGTGTAGACGGGCGTCAGCGAGGACAGCGGATCCTGGAAAACCATGGCGATGTCGTTGCCGCGGTGCTTGCACATGGCTTTGTCGCTGAGGCCCAGGAGTTCCTTGCCCTTGAAACGCACCGAACCGGAAATGTCAGCGGTTTCCGGGAGGAGTCCCATAATGGCCATGGACGTCACGGACTTGCCGGAGCCGGATTCGCCCACGATGCCCAAGGTCTTGCCCGGCATGAGGTCAAAGTCCACGCCGCGGACTGCGTGGACTACGCCGTTCTCCGAGTTGAAGCGGACGTTGAGGTCGCGGACGCTGAGGACGGCGTCACCCGGGGCATAGAGTCCTGCGTCCCGAAGACGCTCGGCGGGTGTGATGTTGGTGCTCATTTGTTGGTCTTCTTTGCGATCTTGGTCTTCGCCCGGCCGATGGAGCTGGAGCTGGGGTCGAAGGCGTCACGGAGGCCGTCATTCATCATGGCCAGCGAGCCTGTCAGGAGGAACATGACGGTCAACGGAACCCAGAACATCCACGGGAAGGAGGACACCTGGCCCGTCGCTTGGCCGATCAGGACGCCCAGGCTGATGTCCGGGAGTTTGATGCCGATGCCAATGAAGGAGAACGCCACTTCGGCGAGGATGGCGCCGGTGATGCCGCGGGTGAAGTCGAGCACCAGCAACGAGCCAATGTTGGGAACAAGGTGGCGCCACACGATCCGGCGGGAAGGGACACCCATGTACTTGGCTGCCTTGACGTAGTCGCGCTGCATGAGGGACATGGAGAGCGAGCGCACCAGTCGGGCGGTGCCCATCCAGCTGAAGAACAGCAGGACGACGATCAGCAGCAGCCAGCTGGGGAGGTCCTTGAGCCCGCCGCTGCCGCTGGTGGCAACCGCGACCACCAGGATGGCGGGCATCATGATCAGCGCTTCGAGGATGAACAGCATGGTGGCGTCCACTTTGCCGCCGAAGAACGCCATGGTGCAGCCGTATACCGCCGAGATCAGCACGGAAACGCCCCCCACGATCAGGCCGATGAGGATCGATGTCCGGGTGCCATCGACGATGAGCGCCATGAGGTCAATGCCGGCCTGGGTGGTACCCAGCAAATGGTCCGGCGATGGCGGCATGCCGATGTTCAGGGGATCAATGGTGTCCTTGTCCCACGAGGTGAGGAAGCCGCCAAAGATGGAGAACAGGAACAACGCAAGGAAAATAAAGAGGCCGGCGACGGCGGTCCGGTTCCGCATAAAGCGACGGAAGATGATGCGGGACTTGCCAATAACGACGTCTTGGTCGGCTACCCGGGCCTCGTCAATTTCCGCAATGGGATCGATGATGTTGGTCATTACTGGACCCTCACTCGTGGATCGACCAGCGTGGTGGCGAAGTCGGCAAGGATGGCGCCGATCGCGAAGATCACTGAACCATAAGCCAGCGTGGCAGTGGCGACGTTGACGTCCTGCAGGCTGATGGCCTGGATGCTCCAGAGGCCGATGCCCGGCCAGGCGAAGATGGCCTCGGCAAAGAAGCCGCCGGTGAAGATCGCCGGGATGGTGAAGGCGATGCTCTGGGCCACGGGGATGAAGGAAACCCGCAGGGCGTGTTTCCTGATGGCTTGGTTGCGGGTCAATCCCTTGGCCCTGGCGGTCCTGACGAAGTCGGCGTTGACGTTGTCCAGAAGGTACTGGCGCTGGGCGATCTGGTATCCAGCCCAACCGAAGATGGTCATCGCGAACGTGGGCACGGCGTAGTGCGCCACCATGTCAACGAAAGCCGGCCAACCGGGGTCGATTCCCGGCGTCGAAATGCCGGTGACGAAGAAGATGCGCTCCCCCACGGCCTCGTTGATGCCGATGGCGCCCAACTGCACCAGAAAGTAGGCGATGGGTGCGGGAAGGATGTGGACCAGGTAGCTGTAGGACGTGATGACGCGGTCCTGGAACTTGTACTGCCGTGCGGCGGAATAGACACCCAGTGCGACGCCGATGATCAGCGTCAGGATGATCGAGGCGATGAACAGGCGAGTGGACACCAACACGCGGTCCGCGAATTCGGCGTTGACGAAGGCGCCATTCGGGCTGCGGCCCCAGTCCCAGCGGGTGATGATGCCGCCAAGCCACTGAATGTACCGTTCCCATGGGTTCAAATCCGGATCCAGTCCGAGTCCCCGGAAGGACGCTGCTACCTGTTCAGGAGTTGGCCGCGGGATCTTTTCCTGCTCGAGAACCGCCGGCTTGAGCGATGAGACTGCCAGGAAGTACCCGGCGCTGGTGGTCAGGAAGATCATGATCAGGTAGATGCCCGACCGCTTCATCAGATATTTCAGCATGTCGGGTGGCTGCCCCGAATCGTGGCAAAACTCAATGCTCGTCCTTCCGCGGTTCCCGGCTGTGGCCGGCGTCAGCTACGAATTGGTGCAGTGGATTCTTGGGTCCCCCGCACCCCTTCAGTGATCACCAGCCCTGTATGGCATGCGTCACATTCAAGAGGAAACTACCACAATAACTGCTTCACGTTTTGCTTCACGGCGGCCAGTTTCGCGCCTGCGGCCAGATTGTTATGTGCAGACTGCGTCATGTTTACGACGACGGCGACACTAATACGCGCACAAGCGCACCAAGGGGGGCGACAACAGGGTCCAAGCCGGCAGCATTCGATACTTGCCCCGCTCGATTGCTCCAGCGTTCGATTCCTGCGGGCGGCGTTGGGTTGCCAGGCCATGGGCGGCGTTGGGTTGCTAGACCGCGCGCAGTAGCCGGGTGACCAACTCGCTCCAGGAATCCGTGAGTCGCTTGGGTGAGATCCCATGAACGCGGACGTCGTTAACAATCCGCTCGGGGTCCAGGGCCGCCATCAGGGACATGGCCATCACCCAGGGATCACCAACACCGGCTTCACGGAGCAGCAGCTCGATGTGCCGGTGCGCAAGGATGGTTGCCGGGACGTCAAAGCGGTTGTGGGCTGAGGAACCAGCCGCCTTCAGCAGCTCCCCGTTTTCCAGGACGAAGTAGATCCGACCCTCACCAAACGCCACCAGCCGCTCTGCAGGCGGGGCTCCAGGGCCCAGGGGTGGCGGTCCGAACATGAAGCCGCGCTGGAACTCCGACTCAGAGTCGCTCAACAGGGTCATCATGAGCCCGGCACGGCTGCCGAAGCGACGGAACACGGTCCCCTTGCCCACGTTGGCTTTGCACGCGAGCGCGTCCATGGTCAGCGACTCGGCCCCGAACTCGTCCACCAGCTCGCGGGCAGCGCAGAGAAGGCGCTCACGATTCCGCGCGGCGTCACTGCGCTCATGCGGCGGGCCGAGCGGCACGTCCGGCTGGAGGGGGATGGAGCTCACAAAAAACATTCTAGACCCGGGAATAGAAAGCGGACCGTGGTCCGTTTAGTATCAGTGAAGGCTCCAAAGCCCAGAGACAAAGCAGGCCCAGTACCGCACGGCACGTGGGCAGACACCAAGGAGACACCATGTCCAAGAGCACCGTTCTTACCCTCGTCGGCAGCCTCCGCGCCGATTCCCACAACAAGAAGCTCGCCGAAGCCATCCAGCTGAACGCGCCGGAGAACGTTGACGTCCAGATCCACGACTCCCTGGGCAACATCCCCTTCTACAACGAGGACATCGACGTTGAAGGCCAGGTCCCCGCTGAAGCTGCAGCCCTCCGCGCCGCAGCAGCCGACGCCGATACCATCCTGCTGGTCACCCCCGAGCACAACGGCACCGTTCCGGCTTCGCTGAAGAACGCCATCGACTGGCTGTCCCGTCCCTTCGGCGCCGGCGCCCTCTCCGGCAAGCCGACCGCCGTCGTCGGTACGGCTTTTGGCCAGTACGGCGGCGTCTGGGCGCAGGACGAGGCACGCAAGGCCGTAGGCATCGCCGGCGCCAAGGTCCTGGAAGACGTCAAGTTGGCCGTCCCGGGTTCCATGATCCGCTTCGCTGAACTGCACCCGAAGGACGACGCAGAGGTCGTTGAGCAGATCAAGGGCATCTTTGAGCCCCTCACCGCCGTCCAGGACGAAGAAGCAGCAGCCTAGCCACATCGCTGCCGAGCCCCCGTTCCGCTACCTCGCGGGACGGGGGCTTTCGCTTTACTGGCAGTGCGGCGTGACCAACTCTTGTCCGAACCGTCACCGTAGCGGCATGTTGCTCCCCGCCGCACCGGCCTAACGTTTAACTACAGATGGACGGACAGGAGCGTGGGGCTGTCATGCGTGCCGGACGGGGACCCAGGAGTACGACGGCGATCGCGGCCGCCTGCCTCGCCGCCAGTCTCTGGGTGGCCGGCTGCACCGCAGCAGGCACTCCCCAGGGAACCGGACCCGTTCCGACGGTCACGGTGCCTTCTCCTTCCGCGCCGACCACTTCGGCTCCGGCGGCCTCGACACCTGGTGCTCCGGTCTCTGGTGGTCCAGCGCGGGATGGTGCATCGCCTGGCGATTCGGCGCCCATCGCTTCGGGGCCCAACACTTCGGTACCCAGTTTGGGCTCCAGTACCTCAGGGCCGGGCACTCCGTCTGTTGCCGTCCCGGCCGCATCACCCTCTCCGGTTCCCGCATCGACGCCAACTTCTCCCCGCGCTCCGACGCCGTCCGCGGCTGAGCCGGGACCCGCCGTCGAGCCATCACCGCAGCCCGGTACCAGCGCGCCCGAACCTTCCATAACCGCCAACCTCATCCCGGTGGATGCCTCCGGGCCTGCGGTCTACTACGTGGCAATCGACGACGGCGGCTCCCGCGGCGTGCGGTTCGGCTGCAATGACAGCCTGGTTCCGATCCGGGGAGTGGCTGTTCCCGGAGATCCCCTGAGCGTAGCTTTGGGACGACTGCTGGGCGCCGGAATGCCACTGGACAGCGACGCCGCACTGTACGACGCCCTGGCCAATTCCTCGCTGCGGTACCTCTCCGGATACATGAACGGCTCCACCGTGGTGGTGAATCTCAGCGGATCTCTGCGTCCCGGTGGCGTGTGCGATATTCCGCGGATCCAGGCGCAGCTGACGCACACCATAGTGTCGGCCAGCGGGGCCACGCGGGCCGAGATCTACGTCAACGGCAGGACACTGACGGAGGCACTCAGCGTGCGCTGAGCCTATTCCTGCTGTCCGGGGCGGTTACGCAGTCGCGATCGCCAGGACTCTCCGGAGAGCCCACGCTACCCGCAACAGAGCCAGCACCGAGGCAAATGCCAGCACGAACACCACAGCCTCGGGTATCCACAGCCCAGTGGGCGCCCCTCCCTCCAGGACAATCGTCGCCAAGGCGGCAACCACCAGCAGGCCCAGCCCGGGAATGGCAAAAAGGAAGACCTCACCGATCTGGCGCCGATGCGTGGCAGTGAGCTTCTCCAGGGGGAGTTCCCGCTGGCCCGGCGCGGCCTTCTTGCCCAAGACATTGATCAGCATGGAGACACTGGTGAGCGTCAGGCCTGCCGTCGCGCCTGCCAGGGTGGCCAGAGTCTGGAAGAGTGTCCGGCGCGCACCGGTATCCACCCCCTCAAGCAACAGCGGTTGGCGTGCCAGCGTTGCGATCCCCAACCACAGCAGGACTGCCGCCACGGCCCACAGGTAGTCGGCAGTGGGATGCAAGAGGAACCACCGCCACAGGGTCCGGCGGCGTCCAGCGTGTTCGAGTTCAACCCCGTACAAGTTCAACCCCGTACAAGCTCATGACCCGCTCCTTCGTGGGCTTCCGCCTTGCCCCTCGCTCCCGCAACAGCTTCCCGCGCTGCAGCCATTCCTCCCGCAACCATCTCCGGCACTTGGCCCGGATCAGCGGAACCCTTGATGTCCGGCAAAGTCCTGGCGAAGAATGCCTCATTGTCCCTGGCTTGCTTAGTGAGGATGGAGACCGCCTCCGCCACAGACTTTTGGGGATCATTGAAGACGTCCGGATCCACCTCAATGTGGGAAATGAACCGTTCCTTCAACAGGTCCACCACTTCGCGGTCGCCCGTCAGGGAGTCTTTGCCCTCCGCCACCACATAGTCGAAATGCTCTACGGAGCCAGCCTGGCGGAAAAGATCGATCAGCTGCTGAATCCGGTCCCGGATCCGCTGCTTGTCCTCGGCCTTCCCGGACCTTCCCACGCTCAGGGAAATACGGAACGTTCCCTCATTCACGAGCCTCGAGGCACTCTCCAGAACATCGGCCCACTCGCCTTCCATGAGCTTCCCGGACAGCCGTTCAGCGGGCAGCGCGAACTCGAAGCGGCTCACCTCAAGCCGCCTGAGGATTTCCTCAATATCTTCCCTGACCACGGGCACCAAGCTTGGTTCGAGCCCCAGCATTCCGCCGAGGTACTCCCCCATCCGGGACGCCCGGGGGCCGTTTCCGCTGGTCAGCACGGCGATGACGTTGCGTTTCATGAAGGCAAAATATGTGGTCTCCAGCAGGTGATCTCCTGGAGCCAGCGGCAGCGGTTTGCGCCGGCCAAGTGCGTCTCCGACGCTCGGGAGGTTGGTATCCCGGACCCTGTCCAGCAGCACCACGGGATACGGCGAAGAAGCCAGTGCCTGGGCGAGCAGCACTGTGCCATCCACGCTGGTGAAGCGCCTGTCCGTCCCGGCATCCTGGGCCTTCTTCAGTACTTCGGCCACGCGTCGCGCAGGAAACGGGCGGCTGAGCTCATCACCGTTCAACTGCTCGATTCGCCAGAACTGAACACTTCGCCGTGCCATGGACGCTCCCTCCGTCTTCCACTCAACCCAAGCTATCGGCGAGGTACGACATTAAAGCCGGGTGCCGCCGTCGTACGTGGCATCAGTTCACCGCTCGTACTGGGTCACAGACTGTATTTGGGGCCCGGCGCGAACAGGGCGTCCATTTCGTCGTGACTGCGCGTGCCGGCGAGCCCGGCCCAATTGCCGTCGCCAAGGATCTCCTTGGCAACCCGGGCAACCTTGGCGTAGGCGGCCTTGGCCGCGTTGCCACCGATGCTGACGCGCCGGACACCGGCGTCGTGCAGTTCCAGGGGCGACGGCGCTCCGACGCCCGCCAGCGCGTTCAGTGGCGCCGGAATCCGGCTGGAAAGCTCGTGCAGGACGTGTAAATCCACCACTCCGGGCACAAAGATTCCGTCAGCACCCGCCGTGAGGTAGGCCTCGGCACGCCGCAGCGTCTGGTCGTAGGCCGTGTCCGGGAACTGGCCCGAAAGGTACGTGTCAGTGCGGGCATTGATGAACAGCGGGATGCCGCGATCGTCCGCAGCGGCACGGATAAGGGCGATCCGGCGCGACTGTTCGGCGATGTCAGTGAGGGGCTCCATGGCGGAGTCTTCGATGTTGATCCCCACGGCACCCGCGTCAAGGACCGCATGGACCGTCACGCGAAGTTCGTCGTCGGTGCGTCCGTAGCCCGTCTCAATATCGGCCGTGACGGGAAGTTTGGTTGCCCCCACAACCCGGCCCAAGGCGGCCATGGCCAGGCCCCACGGCACGTGGTCCCCGTCGCGGAACCCCAGGCTCCAGGAGACGGCCGAGCTTGAAGTGGCAATCGCCGTAGCACCTGCCTCCTGGACCACTCGGGCGGACGCCGCGTCCCAGACGTTCACGAGCACCAGGGGCGTGGGCCCGGCGTCGTGGAGTTTGTGGAATTGTTCGGCCTTGGTCACGGATCCCCGGTGCGCTGTCATAGCTACATTCCAGCCCTTCCCGATCACGGCGTAAAGCGTGACCTGCGAAACTGGAGGGATTGTGAAAACAACTGTTGCCTCTTTAGCAACATCGAGGAGTATCCTGTCACTGTGACCCACGAAACATTGGATGCCGGCGCAACGCTGCCCGCTGAAGCCATCGACGCCATTGAGCGGGCCGCCACGGCCGCCCACCCGCACGAGGAACTGTTCTCCGCGCGGGCCGCCAACATCAAACAGTCTGCCGTCCGGGATGTCTTCGACATCTCCATGCGGCCCGGCCTGGTCTCCCTCGCCGGCGGCAACCCGTACCTGCAGTCGTTGCCCTTGGAAAAGCTCGGCCAGACGGCCGCCCGGATCATCGCCGAAGAAGGCATGACCGCCCTCCAGTACGGTGGCGGCCAAGGCACCGAAGAACTGCGCCAGCAGATCTGCGGCATCATGGCTGCCGAAGGAATCACCAACGCCCTCCCCGAAAACGTGGTCATCACTGCCGGATCCCAGTCGGCCCAGGACGTGGCCACCAAGGTCTTCTGCAACCCTGGCGATGTGGTTCTGGTGGAGAACCCCACCTACGTGGGGGCCTTGAATACGTTCGAGGCGTACCAGGTGCAGGTGGAGCCGATCGAAATGGACGACGACGGCCTGGTGCCGGAGCTTCTGGAGGCCAGGATCGCTGCTCTCCAGTCAGAGGGCAAGAACATTAAGTTCCTCTACACGATCCCCAACTTCAACAACCCTTCCGGGATCACCCTGGCGGCGGAGCGCAGGCAGCGGATCGTCAATATATGCCGTGAAGCGAATATTATTGTGCTTGAGGACAACCCCTACGGGCTGCTGCGGTTCGACGGCCACCCCATCGAACCGATGCGGGCTGCCAACCCGGACGATGTCATTTACCTCGGCTCGTTCTCCAAGATCTTCGCACCGGGACTTCGCATCGGCTGGGCGCTGGTTCCCGCACACTTGCAGCGGCGCTTCTACCTCGCTTCCGAAGCCGTGACGCTGTGCCCGCCGCCGCTGAACCAGATGCTCGTCTCGGCATATCTCCGCGAGTACAACTGGGAAGGCCAGATCGACACCTACCGCGAGCTCTACTCGGAGCGATGCAAGGCTCTGCTGTCCGCGCTGGACGAGTACATGCCCCAGGGCCTCACCTGGACACGGCCGGATGGCGGATTCTTCGTCTGGGTTACGCTGCCTGAAGGCGTCGACACCTATCCGTTGCTCGCGAAAGCGATCGATGCAGGCGTCGTCTTTATCCCCGGGGCTGCATTCTCTCCGGCGGACGGTCCGTCCAACAAGCTTCGCCTCGCCTTCAGCGCCGTACCCCCGGATACGATAGCCGAAGGCGTCCGCCGCCTGGCACCCGTCCTCGCGGAAGCCATCAAAGCCACCACTGAAGGAGCAGCACAATGACCGGAGTTGTGATTGTCGGAGTAGACGGCAGCGAGACGGCGATGAGGGCGGCAAAGGCTGCCCAACAGCTGGCCATTGGCCTCGGAGCCGGCCTCCGCGTGGTCAGCGCGTTCGACAGCAACCGCACTGAGGTGGTGGAAATCGGCACCGACAAATGGATCGTGTCCGACGCCGCCGAGGCGGAAACCGTAGCCCGCACAGTGGCAGAACGCCTGGCTCATGACGGCCTGGAGGTGACCTACTCGGCCGCCCGCGGCAAGCCGGGAGAAGCCCTGGTGAAGGAAGCCGAGGTGCAGGATGCCCGTCTGATCGTCGTGGGCAACCGACGCATGCAGGGGCTGGGCCGCGTGCTGGGCAGTGTGGCCAACACTGTTGCCCACACCGCCCCCTGCGACGTGTACATTGCCAAGACAGACCAGCCGTAAAGCGAGCTGAATCACAACGCCGGGTGGGGAGACTCACCCGGCGTTCGGCGTCTTTTGAGCCTTCCCGAGGATCCAACCGTTATAAAATTGAGATGCCCCCAATGGCGTGCGCCACCTTCACTCTCGATTTTCAGGGGATCCTTTCTTGCTTACTTTGCAGCCGCGCCAACGCGTGGGACATGACATCCTGCTTGCCCGCCACGGCAACAACATCAGCACCATGCGCTTCGACCGCGCCAACGACCGCATCATCGCGATGCTGGACGACGGTTCCTGGGACAGCGCCCCCAATATGATCTCCCCCAGCCTTGATATGCCGGAGACCATCGGCAGCGTTTTCCGCAAGGACTGGCGGTTCCTGTCGGTTGCCTGCGTCGCCATGATCACGGTTGCCGCTGTAGCCATGGGAATCAGCGTGGAGATGGCGAATCACATGTCCACTACCGAACTCCAGGCCCTGCTGGTCAACTACCCGGCGTTCTAGCCCGGCCTTCTTACCCGGCGTTCCAGCGGCTGCCAGCCACCCCGGACGGCTGCGCGGCCTCCTCACCGCGTGCGCCGTCGTCGAAGGTGAGGTCCAACTGCCCACCCACTTTCCGGCGCCGTGCGATGAAAACCGCCAACCCCACGGCCAGCCACGCGGCTCCCAGCAGGTACGTGAACCACGCGAGCGACGTCCACAACCACGCGATAAAGGCGAAGCCGAGCACCGGCATCACCAGATTCCGGAGGGTTCCCGCCTTTCCACGCTTTCGCAGGTCGAAGAACAGCACCTTGATGGCCGCCAGGTTCACCACGGCGAAGGCGATCAAGGCCCCGAAGTTGATCATGTACACGGCTTGCTCCAGCGTGATGAACAGGGCAACCAGAGAGACTGCCGACACCAGCAAAGCTGCTACGTAGGGAGTACGGAATCGCGGCTGCAGCTTGGCGAGGGCCCCGGGCAGGATCCGGTCCCTGCCCATGGCATAGATGACGCGACTGACGCTCATCTGGGCTGCAGTACCGCACAGGACCAGTCCACCCAGGTTCACCACCACGAAGACCACCATGAGCACATCGCCGCCGGCGCGCTGCATCAGTTCAGTGCCGGCGGCGTCAAGGTTCACAATGGAACGCCACTCAGGCGCTATGAGGCTTCCCGCCACCGAAAACAGCGTGTAACCCAGGCCCGCGAAAAGGGTGGAGAGAATGATGCCACGCGGCACATCCCTCTTGGGGTGACGCGTTTCCTCGGACAGAGTGGAGACGCCGTCGAATCCCAGGAACGCGAAGGCGAGAATGGCGGCAGCAGCCATGACCGGCGCTATCCCTCCCCCGCCCAGTGACAGCGGGCGGACGACGCTTTCGATGGTGGGATCCGGCGCATTGAGGATTGCCATCACCACGAAGGCAACAATGACCAGAACCGAAGCCGTTACGACGACGAAATTCATCTTCTTGATCCAGGCAACGCCGATCACGCTGAACAGTCCCACCACCAACAGGCAGACCAGAACTGCGAGCTGAGGCGGTATACCGGGCAGCAGGCTGTTGAGATAGAGCCCGAAGAGCAGGAAGTTCACCATGGGCAAGAACAGGTAATCCAGCATCATGGCCCACCCCACCAGGAATCCCACAGGCTTGCCGAAGGCTCGGGAGGCGTAGGCGTACGCGCCACCGGTCACTGGAACATGCCGCGCCATCTGGCCATAGCTGTGGGCCGTGAACAGCATGGCAATCAAGGCTGCGACGTAGGCTGCCGGCAAATGCCCATCGCTGATCTCCGTTCCTGCGCCATACACGGCCACCACGGACAGGATGCCCATGGAGGTCAGGCCGAAGGCGATGAGTGACGGCAAGCCAAGGACGCGCTTAAGCGTGGGGCCCGATGCCGGGGCCTCCGCTGCGCTGGTGGGGCTGGTGTACATGGCGTTCTCCTCGATGCGATCCGCATCACATAAATGAATGATGTTCATTAGATTAGGGGGCAACTGATGCGATGTACAGCTTTTGGTATCCCAGATTCCTCCATGACAGGCTGCGGCCTCGCCATATTGGCCTAGAATCGCTGATTGGGGTTGGGTTCTGCCCAACTTGAATTGCATCTGGTATACCAATGCCCGCCCTGAAGATAGGAACCCCATGACCGCCTGTTCGACGCCACGCGACCCTCAGAATCCTGCCGGCGCTCAGTCCCTTTTGGTGACCCCAGGCTTTGTAGACGCGCATATTCATCCGGACAAAACGACGTGGGGATCCGGCTGGCTCTCCCGCCCACCGGCGCAGGATCTGGCGGATCTTATCGGGAACGACCTCAAGGCCCAGCTTTCGTTCGAGGATGCCGTTGAGGACCGTGCGTATGCCCTCATGAAGCACGCCGTTCTCACGGGGACCATGGCGATGCGGGCGCACGTGGACGTCGGCTCGCAGATCGGATTGAAGAACATCCACGGCGTCAGGGCAGCCGCTGAACGGCTGGCTTCCTGCCTGGACGTACAAATCGTCGCGTTCCCGCAGTTCGGCCTGTTGACCAATCCGGGCACGCTGGATCTCATGGAAGCCGCCCTGTCCGAGGGCGCCGATCTGGTGGGCGGCATAGACCCGGAATCAGTGGACGGCGATCTTCACGGCCATCTTGATGCTGTCTTCGGGCTGGCGAACAGGCACGGGAGGGACCTGGATATCCACCTGCATGACGAAGGACCGGGAGGCCTGGCGCAGCTTCACGTCATCGCGAAGCGCACCATGGCGGAGGGCATGCAGGGTCGCGTCACCATTGGGCACGGTTTTGCTCTCTGCGATGTGTCCCAACCTGAGCTTGGACCCACCCTGGATGCAATGGCCGAAGCTGGAATCTGGATGGCGACCTGCGCCCTGGGAGCCGATCCCGTACCCATGCTGGACCTCATGGAAAGGCATGGGGTGAAGGTTGTCCTCGGGTCTGACGGCGTCCGGGATGCGTGGACTCCGTTTGGTACGGGCAGCATGATGGACCGGGCGCACCTTCTGGGGTATCGCACCGGAGCTCTGACCGACACCGAACTGGAACGCTGTTTCCGGATTGCCACCACGGCAGGGGCGGAACTTGTGGGCGCAGAAGTGGTGAGCGGTTTCTCCGGCACCTGTTCGGCTGACCGGCTCGAATTTGCCGCAAACTCCATTCCAGAGTTGGTGGTTGACAGGCCCTCCCCGCTACGGGTTGTTCGTGGTGGCCGAACGCTGGCCTTGTAGTGCAGGGACTAGAGCATCAGCTCACGCAGCAGCCACCACAGTCCGGCGATCACTACTCCGCCAAACAATGATCCCGCAATGACCTGGCCCAGTGTGTGGGCACGCAGGACCAGCCGCGACCACCCCACTGCCGGCACCAGGAGCAGCACAGGCAGGAATGCGGGTCCAAACATCGCTACGACGATGACGGCCGCAGCAGCTAACGCCGACGCATGCCCGCTCATCTTCCAGAACGCACTCACCACGGCCAGAACGGCGATGCCACCGATCAGGGCGATGATCATCACCGATACGCTCACCGGACCATTCAGCAGCTGCAGAACCAGCAGGCCCACCACCACTGACACCAACGCCATGAGGAGCAGTGCGGGCCGCTGGCGCCGGTCGCTGACATGGTGATCGGTGATTCTGCCCAGTTTGACCATCACCAGCACGTACGCCAGCGGCAGGACACAAACAAAGAAAGCAGCGATCAAGCCGAACCACATGGTTCCCGGAAATCCGGGTTCGATCGAGGGGCTGATCAACAGCAGGACCAGCACCACAATCGGCGGTTGGAACACCTCCGTCAAGACGCGAGCAACCGTCCGCCACGGACCTGTCAGAGTCTGGGGACGCACATGGCCGGATTCTGTGGATACTCCGGCTCCAGGGTTCGCACCCGGCCCGCGTTCGGCCTTCTGGTCAGTCAAGCAGGAGCGCCGGTTCTTCAAGGATGGCAGCGACGTCAGCCATAAAGCGTGCCGACAAATCGCCGTCCACTACGCGGTGGTCGAAAGAACCGCCAAGTGTTGTGATCCAGCGTGGAATGACTTCGCCGTCCAGAACCCAAGGCTTCTGCTTGATGGTTCCAAACGCGATGATGGCTACCTCGCCCGGATTGATGATGGGCGTTCCTGTGTCGATGCCCAACGCGCCGATGTTGGTGATGGTCAGGCTCCCGCCCTGCATCTCAGCAGGCTGCGTCTTGCCGGCCCGGGCCTTGGTAGCCAGCTCGTTAAGCGCCAGCGCCAATTCCTTGAGGGAAAGGTCCTGTGCGTCCTTGATGTTGGGGACCATGAGACCACGCGGGGTGGCCGCGGCGATGCCCAGATTCATGTAGTGCTTGACCTGGATCTCAGCGTTCCCGTTCCCGTCCGCGTTATCCACCCACGTTGCGTTCACGCTGGGGTTGCGCGCGGCGGCCCAGATCACGGCCTTCGCAAGAATGAGAAGCGGCGAGACCTTGATTCCTTCAAAGTCCCGGGAAACCTTGAGCCTCTTGACGAACTCCATGGTGCGGCTGGCGTCGACGTCCACGAAAATGCTGACGTGGGGAGCCGAGAAGGCCGATTCCACCATGGCCTTGGCCGTAGCCTTGCGCACACCCTTGACCGGCATGCGCTCAACGCGCTGGTCCTGCGGCTTCTTTGAAGCGCCCCAGAACGAGTCCGCTTGGTCGTGCTCGGCATCGCGTTGTGCCTGGTAGCTCACCAGGTCCTCGCGGGTTACCTCACCACGCTGGCCGGTGGCCACGACATCTGCGAGGTCGATCCCCAGATCGCGGGCAAACTTGCGCACCGGCGGCTTGGCCAGGACCTTGTTGACCAGACCGCTGATGGTTCCACTGATCGCCGCCCCGCGCGAAGCTGCGGCCTGCGGCGCTGCGGTTTGCGGCGCTGCGGTTTGCGGCGCTGCGGCAACAGGTGCTTGGGTGACGGGTTCGACGACGGCGCGGGCCGGCGTCGTGCGGTGGGACACCGGAGTTTCGGCTGCTTTGGCCTCCAGGACAGCTTGGTTGTCCTGCACTGTACCCTCTGCGTTCTCAGCGACCGTGGCCGCCTCTGCGCCAGCGGGGCGCTTACGCGCACGGCGCTTGACGGCGTCGGCCTTGGGTCCGGAACCAACCAGCGGACCGCCGGCCGGCTGCTCTCCGGCCTCCGCAGGGAGCTTTCCGTAGACGGGCGTGAAGACGTCATCGGCAGACGGCGCAGCGGCGGGGGTCTGCGATGCTGGCCCTGCATCACCGGCCTGGCCTTCGGAGACAGCAATGATCGCTGTGCCGACCTCCACTGTGATGCCCTCTTCCACCAGCAGCTCCGTGACGGTGCCCGCGAATGGTGACGGGAGTTCCACGAGGGATTTGGCGGTTTCGATCTCGCACAGGACATCGTTGATCGCAACGACGTCGCCGGGCTTGACCTTCCAAGCCACTACCTCGGCTTCGGTCAGGCCTTCGCCAACGTCCGGCAGGTTGAATTTCTTAACAGTCACAGTGGTCCTCGATTTCCGGTTACCCGGCGGTGAAGCCGGGCTGGATCAGGGCGGTTAGTAGGCCAGGGAGCGGTCGAGCGCTTCGAGGATCTTGTCGATGTCCGGCAAGTAGTCTTCCTCCACCTTGGCAACGGGATAAGGCATGTGGAATCCGCCCACGCGGATCACCGGGGCTTCCAGGTGCAGGAACGCCCGCTCGCTGATACGTGCAGCGATCTCTCCGCCGATACCGCCAAAAGTGGGGGCCTCGTGAGCCACGATCAAGCGGCCGGTCTTTTTGACGGAGGCTTCCACGGTGTCGAAATCCAGGGGTGAGATGGAGCGGAGGTCGATGACCTCAATACTGCGCCCGTCCTCGGTGGCAGCGTTGGCGGCCGCGAGGGCCACCGGCACCAAGGGGCCGTAAGCCACGATGGTGGCGTCCGTGCCCTCCCGCACGACGTGTGCCTTGAAGGGGTCCTCAGAAAGACCGGGGTTCTGGACGTCCACCTCGCCCTTCAACCAGTAGCGGCGCTTCGGTTCGAAGAAGATCACCGGGTCCTGGCACTCGATGGCCTTCTGGATCATCCAATAGGCGTCATGGGCGTTGGAAGGCGAAATGATGCGCAGGCCGGCAGTGTGGGCGAACAGCGCTTCCGGCGACTCGGAGTGGTGCTCAATGGAGCCGATGCCGCCACCGTAAGGAATGCGGATGACCACGGGAACGCTCAGCTTGCCGAGGCTGCGGGAGTGGATCTTGGCCAGCTGCGTGGTGATCTGGTTAAAGGCGGGGAAGACGAAACCGTCGAACTGGATCTCGCAAACCGGCGAGTATCCGCGCAGGGCCAGTCCGATGGCCGTACCCACGATGCCGGACTCGGCCAGGGGGGTGTCCACAACGCGTTCGTCGCCGAACTCCTTGATGAGGCCATCGGTAACGCGGTAGACACCGCCGAGGTGTCCGATGTCCTCGCCCATCAGCAGGGACTTGGGATTGCTGTTCAGCGATGCCCGGAGACCCTCGTTAATGGCCTTGGCAATGGTCATTGTTGCCATCAGTTGGCTGCCTCCTCATCGCTTTCGAAGCCGGCCGAGTACTCCTCGAACCAAGCCAGTTCCTCCGCAATCAGCGGGTGTTGTTCGGCATAGACATTGGCGAACGCCTCACGGATGTCCGGGACCTCGAGGCCATGGGTGGTACTGCGGACATACGTGGCCAACTCGTCGCCGTCGGCCTTGACCTGCTCGAAGAACGCCTCGTCGGCAAGGCCTTCTGCCCGCAGGTACTTCTCGAGGCGGTCCAGCGGATCCTTCTCCCGCCATGCCGCTTCCTCGGCGGACTCCCGGTATTTGGTGGGGTCGTCGGCAGTAGTGTGTGCACCAACCCTGTAGGTGTAAGCCTCAATCAGCACCGGCCCACGGCCCTCACGGGCATGCTCCAGCGCCCACTCCGTGACGGCATGGACGGCGATGACGTCGTTGCCGTCCACGCGGATTCCCGGGAAACCGTACCCCTTGGCGCGGTTGGCCAGCGGAACCTTCGTCTGGACCTCGGTGGGCACGGAAATGGCCCAGTGGTTGTTCTGGCAGAAGAACACCACGGGGGCCTCGTAGGAGGCAGCAAACACCATGGATTCGTGGACGTCACCTTCGGAGCTGGCGCCATCGCCGAAGTAGGCGATGACGGCGGCCTTGGGGTCGTTGGAGTCCGTGGCGGCGGCGAGCTTCTGATCCCGCTGGATGCCCATGGCGTAGCCCACTGCGTGGAGGGTCTGGGCAGCAAGGACCAGCGTATAGAGGTGGAAGTTGTTCTCCCGTGGATCCCAGCCGCCGTTCGATACACCGCGGAACTGCTTGAGCAGTTCAGCCAGGTCAACATTGCGGACCAGCGCTACGCCGTGTTCGCGGTACGTGGGGAAGATGTAATCCTGGGGCTGGCTTGCGTGGCCGGAACCGATCTGCGCGGCCTCTTGACCTGTGAGCGGCACCCAAAGCGCCAATTCGCCTTGGCGCTGCAGTGCGGTAGCCTCTTGGTCGAAGCGACGGATCCGGGCCATATCGGCGTAAAAAACGCGCAGTTTCTCCGGATCAATGCGCTTGGCGTAATCCGAGAAGACGGGATCGCTTCCCAATTTTCCGTCAGGGCCTAGCAACTGAACCATTTCCACCGGTTCGCCTGGCGCGGCTGCTGCCGCGGAGGTTGCCGCGAGAGTTTCTTCCGTCCCGGGGGGCAGTTGTGTCGAGCCCATTCCGTCTCCTTGCTTGCCGTGGCGGGGGCGCCTGGCAATGTCTGTCGCTGGGATATATGCCCGCTCCGGAATGTATTCCGGAGCGGGCATACTTTTGGCTTTCGTCCCTTACTTTATCGGCAGTAAGTAAGGTTGGCGCATTTGTTAACCGCTAGGAACCCTGCGGAGCATTTGTATAACCTGCACAGAGATTCAAGAACCGGGTGTTGGCCTCCACCTCGCCAATGCTTACCCGGACGCCCTCATTTGCGAATGCCCGGACGGACAACGCCTGCTCCGCCGCCAAGGCTGCAAACCCGGCACTGTGCTCGCCAAGATTGAGCCAAACGAAGTTGCCTTGGGCCTCCGGAACGAACCACCCGAGTTCGCGCAGGCCCGCTGTGACGCGGTCGCGCTCGTCCACCAGGCTTTGTACCCTTTCCACAACCTGGTCGAAATTCTCGATGGAGGTAACGGCGGCGCGCTCGGCGATCTGGGAAACGGCAAACGGGGTTGCCGTTACCCGCAGGTGCTGGGTCAGTGCGGGGCCGGAGACGCTGTATCCGACACGGAGCCCGGCCAGACCGTGCGCCTTGGAGAAGGTCCTCAGGACCACCACATTGGGATAGTCGCGGTAAAGCTTGATACCGTCCACCGCATCCGGGTCCCGCACGAATTCCTGGTACGCCTCATCTATCACCACCACTACGTTGGGTGGCACCGACTGGATGAAACGCTCCGTTTCCTCTGCGGTGAGGATTGGACCAGTGGGGTTGTTAGGAGTGCACAGGAGAATCACCTTGGTGCGCACCGTGACGGCCGACGCCATGGTCTCGAGGTCGTGGCGTCCGTCAGCCAGCAGCGGGATCTGCACACTGACGGCACCGGCAAGACCTACGCAGATGGGGTACGCCTCGAAGGAACGCCAAGCGTAAATGACCTCATCCGCCTTGCCGTCATCATTCTGCCCGGCGAACGTGGCGAGGATCTGGTTCAGCGCCCCGAGGCTGCCGGCACCGGTGACGACGTCGTCAGCCGGGACACCAAGGAAGCCGGCAAGTGCCGTTCGCAGCTTGGTTGCGAGCGGGTCCGGGTAGCGGTTGATATCGGACTGGTCCGCAATTGCCTGCAACACTGCAGGAATCGGGGGCAGCGGGTTCTCGTTGGACGACAATTTGTAGCTGGTGAGGCCCTCAATCGCAGCGGGCGGTTTGCCTGCGGCGTACTTCGGGAGCCTGTCCACGACCGGACGAGGGAGTACGCCCTCCGGTGCGTTGTCAGTAGTAGTCATGGCTTCAAGCCTACTTGCCAACCCACGGCCTCCGCCGAGCCGTTTAACAGGTGCGTATGAAACCATGGGGTCATGGGTTCATTCATCATTCGCGTCCTGATTAACGGGCTTGCCCTGTGGGTGGCAACTTGGCTGCTGCAAGGCATGGATATCACCACCACGGCAACCGAGAAGGCAGCCACCAACGCGGGCCTCACCCAAGGCGCAGACACCGCCGGCATCGTTCTCGCGTACCTGTTCATCGGACTGATCTTCGGCGTCGTGAATGCCTTCGTCCGTCCGTTGGTCAGGCTATTGTCACTTCCGGTGACCATCCTGACGCTGGGCCTGTTCACGATCGTGATCAATGCAGCCATGCTGTACCTGACCGCATGGCTGAGCACCTTCACACCGGTGCACCTCACCCTCGACTCCTTCTTTTGGACGGCCATCCTGGCCTCGATCATCATCAGCATCATCTCGATGGTGGCTGGACTCATCCCTGGCGCCCGCAAGCGCTAACGGCGGCGCCAGGAATACGTCCGCCGCAATCTGAAGCACCTACCGGGTTCCAGCGTCCGCCTTTGTGTCCCGGACCGTTGGAGGCGGACCAGGCCGCGCCGCGGACGACGGTCCTGGCATGGGCGCCCTTTCCAGTTTGAAGCGCGTCACCTTGGCTACCCCGCCGGCGCCCACGACACCCGCGAACGCAGCAGTGGAGGTTGCCAGTGACTCGTCGTGGCTGGCGGCGACCAACTCGGCCCCTGCCGCGTAATTCTCCTGGTCATGCCCCGGGCCCAAACCCGGATCTTCCCCGGCTGGTGTCCTGACCCCATCCTTCAGGGTCACAGTCACTCTGTCCTTGGTATCGGGGTTTCTCCTGCCATCTGCTCCCGGGACCCAGTCCTGAACGTGTTCCAGATGGAGTGAACTGATGCCCGGCTCAGCTGTGATGCCACCAACAGGAGCTCCGGCGGTCAGCACGTACTTGAGGTCGAACTCACTGAGAAACGCCTTGTTCTGGCTGAGATTCATGGCGTGGACGCCGCCCTGGCTATGCCCCACTGCCACTACTGGGTCCCCAGCGGCAGCACCCGCCTCACGGAGCGCTTGGCCAACGGCTGGGACGACATCTTCAGAGTCGTAGCCCAGCGCTTCGCCGATTCCTTGGATATCAAAGGGGTTTGTGGCGGGTGACTTGGGTTGGGTTCCCGGAATCAGGACCATCCATGACGGCGACCCGTTGTTATCGAATTGAATGACCTCAATTTCACCGTCATTCCGGGCATGGAGCCTCTCGAGACGTCGGAGGCTTTCGGCCATAGTCGGCTGCACGTCTTCGGCGGTTTCATCCATTTTTTCGATGCTTACCGGACGGGGTTGGTACTGGGCCAGTAGTGGCGAATCCAGAAGGGGGCGTATGAGGTCGGCCGCCATATAGTCGTCAGGGATGAACCGGTTGTAGTTCTCCTCAGTGAGGTCTCGCCCCAGCGCCAGGAGGCCAGGCGCGCCGGATCCCTTAAGTTGGTCGAGACGCAGGGCGTGGGGCCGGGCGTTTTTGTCCTCCGCCTGCATGTAGTCCCGGTGGCTTGCCCGCACGCTCGTGCTTACTTCCACCAACTCCTCACGCACCCGTCCCACTTCCTTCCGGCTCTCCGCCACCGCATTGATCGCGCTGCAGCCTGTGCCATAGGAGTCGTAGAGGTACGGTTCCAACTCGTCCTGGACCCGGCGTGCTGCCTCTTCGATACCGATGAGCTGTTGGACCACTTCATCAAGCTGGCCGGCTCCCCGAAGCAGTTCCTCGAGCTGGAACGACATCCCCGCCACCCCTCCCCGGATGGCCAGGATCCCGTCCGGTGCCGGGGGCAGCGGCCGGGGTGCTTCTCCGGCACCGACGGGAGCTGAGTCAGACATCAGGGACCCCTCTCCCCCGAGACGGACACGTTTTGGGAGTGCCGGAGCACCGAGGCGACTGCGGCATCCAAGGACTCCCGGGCGCGCATCAGCGCTGACGCGTGCAAAGCAATGGTGGTGCGGTAGGCACGTCCAGCGGGAGAGAGCCAGTGGTCCATCTGAGCCCGCCGCAGCGAAGCAAGAACCGTGTCTGCCTGGTCTACGCAAGCCTTTACACGCCAGGCGAGCCTCTGGACTTCATGGCTCCGGGAAGCACATTCCAGGGGGTCGAAGGTGGGCGGGTTGGCTGCAGGCATCAAGCCGACGCTCATGTCCGTGTACTCCATTGATTGTTCTGTGATCGGTCCCTACGACGCTACGGAGTGCTGGAATCGGACGGAAGCGGTGCTGTCGTGTATGTGGATAACCTGGCCAACCTTCCACATAGCCCCGTCACCAACTCCCGGCCTCGATGCGGAGCATGAAAGAATAGGCACTATGGCTGAATCCCCCCGCGTCTCCCTCGCTTCCGAACCCCTCGCCCTTGGCGCCCTTGACGGCCGCTACCGTGCCGCCGTCGCACCCCTGGTCGACTACTTGTCCGAGGCGGCCCTGAACCGCGATCGTGTTCACGTCGAAGTCGAGTGGCTGATTCACCTCACCAGCCAGTCCGTACTCCCGGGTGCAGGCCCGCTGACGGACGAGCAGAACGCGCAGTTGCGTGCCATCGTCACGGGGTTCGATGCCGCATCGGTCAACGAACTTGCCGAAATCGAAGCCGTGACCGTCCACGACGTCAAGGCTGTTGAGTACTACATCGGCCGCAGGCTGCCCGCCATCGGCATCGAGAACCTGACGGCCATGGTGCACTTCGGCTGCACCTCCGAGGACATCAACAACCTCTCCTACGCTGTGGGCATCAAGGGTGCCGTAGAGGACGTTTGGCTGCCCAACGCCTCCGCCCTGGTCAAGCAGATCGAGGACATGGCAGAAGCCAACCGCTCGGTGCCAATGCTGTCGCGCACCCACGGCCAGCCCGCCACCCCCACCACGCTGGGCAAGGAACTCGCTGTCATTGCGCACCGCCTGAACCGCCAGCTTGCACGCATCGCCAAGACCGAATACCTGGGCAAGATCAACGGCGCAACCGGCACCTACGCCGCACACGTCGCGTCTGTCCCCACCGCTGACTGGGAAGCCGTCGCAAAGTCCTTCGTGGAGGGCCTGGGGCTCACCTGGAACCCGCTGACCACGCAGATCGAAAGCCACGACTGGCAGGCCGAGCTCTACGCCGACATCGCACGCTTCAACCGCATCCTGCACAACGTCTGCACGGACATCTGGAGCTACATCTCCATCGGTTACTTCCGCCAGATTCCGGTTGCCGGTGCCACGGGTTCGTCCACCATGCCGCACAAGGTCAACCCGATCCGCTTCGAGAACGCCGAAGCCAACCTGGAGATCTCCAACGGGCTCCTGGATACCCTGGGCGCAACGCTGGTCACCTCCCGCTGGCAGCGCGACCTCACCGACTCCTCCTCCCAGCGCAACATCGGCGTGGCTTTTGGGCACTCGCTGCTGGCCATCTCCAACGTCGCCAAGGGACTCAAGGCACTGGACGTCGCTGAGGAAGTCCTCGCCGGAGACCTCAACACCAACTGGGAAGTACTGGGCGAAGCCATCCAGATGGTCATGCGCGCTGAAGCGATCGCCGGCGTTGAAGGTATGGAAAACCCGTACGAGCGCCTGAAGGACCTCACCCGCGGCCAGCGCGTTGACGGCGCCCGCATGCAGGAATTCGTCCAGGGCCTGGGCCTCTCGGCCGACGCCGAGGCCCGCTTGCTGGCGCTGACCCCGGGTAAGTACACGGGCATCGCCGACAAGTTGGTGGATCACCTGCAGTAATTCACAACGCGCGACGACGGCGGGCCGGGGCAGGGTGCCTCGGCCCGCCGTCGGTGTTTAACCCGCCGTCGGCGTTTAACCCGTGGTGGAGGCCTAGCTCGGCAGGCAGAGGTGCGTTCCTTCCCAGTTGCTTTCCTCAGCATCCCGTCCGAGGGTTCGCGACACGGCGTGTCGGGCTGTTCCCGGACTGAGACGACTGATTGGCTGGTGTAACCGGGCAGGAGCGCAAAGCGTCCAGAGGCCGAACAGCTACGACGTAGAGGAGCGGAGCAACCATGAAGCTCCTGTTGATCAGGCACGGACAAACACCCGGCAATGTTGCAGGCCAGCTGGACACTGCATTCCCTGGACCGGGACTGACCGAACTGGGCGAGCGTCAAGCGGCGGCCCTGCCGGAAGCCCTGGCTGACGAAGGCATCCAAGCCTTGTACACCTCGACGTTGCTGCGAACCCAGCGGACAGCTGCACCCTTGGCAAAAGCAACAGGATTGGAACCGGAAATTCTGGACGGAGTCCACGAAATCGAGGCGGGGGCGCTGGAAAAGAAGACCGATCACGAATCACACGTACGGTACATGAGCACAGTGTTCGCCTGGACGGATGGCGACTTGGACGTTCGGATGCCCGGAGCTTTCAACGGGCACGACTTCTTCGCCCGCTTCGATGCTTCCGTAGAGAAAGTTGCGGCCGCAGGACACCAGACGGCCGCGATTGTCAGCCACGGCGCGGCCATTCGTTGCTGGGCGGGCCGGCGGGCCACGGACATCGACACCGTGTTCGCCGAGACGCATCAGCTCCCCAACACGGGCATCGTGGCTCTTGAAGGCAATCCCAAGAACGGCTGGAAGGTACTGCACTGGGATCAAATTCCCGTGGGCGGCTTGGCCCTGGCCGATCAAACCGTAGACGACCCAACCGGCGAGGCGCTTTAAGAGGTACTGCAAGAGACGTTGCGAGGCCCTCTCTGCGCCCCAACCCAGGGGCAGCAGCAATTCTCCCGACGCTTACGCGCAGGAAACACCACGGTAACCACAGCTCCCTAGGCTTAAGTCGCATAGACACCTCCGACGAAACCCGGCGAATTGAGGCACAAATGCAGACGAACCCACGGCTCAACATTCGGCAGGTCACGTGGGCCAACCCCGTGGGCGCTGACCTCCGAGCCGCGCAGCAGGCAGAACTGGATTCACGTTTCGGAAGCACCGACCATGAGCCCGGACCCCCACCGTCGGAAGCGGACACTGCGGTCTTCGTGGTGGCCTATGAGAAATGCTCGGGACAGCCACTGGGATGTGGCGGGCTCCGCATGCTGGACGAGAACACGGCCGAAATCAAAAGGCTGTATGTGGTCCCCTACGCCCGGGGCTCGGGAGTGGCGAGCTCCATTCTGGCAGCCCTCGAAGCCCAGGCTCATTCGCACGGATCCACCGTGATTGCAGCCGAAGCCGGATCAGCACAGTCAGATGGCCGGAGCTTCTACGAAAGTGCCGGTTTTGCCCCTGTACCGAACTTCGGCCCGTACATAGGCGTCAACGAATCGTATTGCTACTCCAAGCGACTCGATTCGCACAGTGCCTCGCACACAGCAATGGCGTAGCGGAGGAGCCTGGGATGGGGACGCAATATCAAGCGGAGGCCGCGGCAGTTCGATAATCTCGGAATATGGAAAAAGCAGACATCACCTTTCGCACCCGTAAATGGGTGCGGCCCGAGGACCTCAACGCCAACGGCACACTCTTCGGTGGGAGCCTGCTGAAGTGGATCGATGAAGAGGCCGCTATCTACGCCATCCTCCAGCTGGGCAACGGCAGGGCAGTCACCAAGTACATCTCGGAGATTAACTTTGTGAGCTCGGCGGTCCAAGGCGACCTGATCGAGATGGGGCTGACGGCGAAACGCTTCGGCCGTACCTCGCTGACCATGCGCGCGGAGGTCCGCAACATGATCACGCGTCAGGCCATCCTGACCATCGAGGAAATCGTCTTCGTGAACCTCGGCTCAGACGGCCGCCCGCAGCCTCATGGCTACACAGAAATCACCTACGACCGGGACCGCATCCCCACGCACCACCTGACGGAAACGCTCGACGAAGACTGAACCACGCGCCGTCGGGCGCTTCAGTGCCGCGCAGCGTTGGTTCAGGGCAGGCATTACCCGTGCGGCAACGGCACTATTGCAGGTACCGGAACACCGTCCACGTCCGGGAGTTCAGACAGCAGTCGGCGGTATGCCGTGCACTGAAGGTCGCCTTCCGGCCAACCCCTGCGGAGCGGAACATTGCCTTGCCCCCACACGCCAGGCAGACCAGCTGCTGCCGCCGCGGTTCCTGCCGGTAATCGTCGAGGTTATCGAAGTCCTCGGCATCCCAGTCTTTCCGGTCAGCGAGGCACAGTGCCCTTCTCATCGGCTGTGGCTTTCGAGTAGTAAACAGCGCTTATACGGGTGCTGGCGGCCGCGATTAACGCGGCCGCCAGCCTATATATCCGGTGACGGGAGTGTGTGTCACCGGAACTTGTGGGGCGCCTGGACCGAGAGGGGTCAGCGCCGGTGGAACGTCAGCGCCGGTCGAACGTCAGGCCACCAGGCACCTGGAACGTCGGCATGAGTTCGAGCATGCCTACATTGACGTGGCGCGGCGTTTCGATGGCGTAGTCCAGGGCATTGACGATGTCGTCCGTGGTGAGCGACTCGTAGCCCTCGTAGTAGGTCTGCCAGGCTTCTTCCATGGCCTCGGGAGTGCCGCCCATGTTGCGTCCGAAGATCTCGGTCTCCACGCGGCCCGGGCAGATTTCGGTGACACGGATGCGCTTGCCGACGGTATCGTTACGGAGCTGGCGGGAGATCTGGTGCACGGCAGCCTTGGTGGCGTGGTAGACCGTGTGGCCGTAGAAGTTGTAGACGCCGGCGATCGAGCTGATGTTGATGACATGGCCGAGGTCGCGCTCCACCATGCCCGGCAGGACCAGTCGGGTGAGCTGCAGGAGACCGCGGAGGTTCACGTCCACCAGTTCGTCAATGTCCTCTTCGGACGAGTCCAGGATGTTGCCCGGCCGGGAAACCCCGGCGCAGTTCACCAGGACGTCCACCTTGAGGTCGCTCACGACGGCGGCCAACGCGGCTGTGTCGGTCAGGTCCACTACGTGCGGGATGGCTCCGGTGCGGTCGGCCAACTCGGCAAGGCGTTCCTCGTTGCGCGCCACGGCGTGAACGGTCAGGCCGCGCTTGGCGAGGCGTTCAGCAATGGCTGCACCCATACCGGTTGATGCTCCGGTGACCAGGGCGGTGGTGTAGTCAGAAAAAGACATGGGGTTCTCCAAAAGGTGGGGAATCGGTGAGCGAAGTGCGCCGGACGTGGAAGCCCGGCGCACTTGCCGGAGGTGGGTGGAGGCTAGGCGTCGCGCAGTGGCTCGTGGGCGCGGTCCTTGACCGTGCTGACCGCAATGAGGGTGCCCAGCGCCGTGATGACTGCGTAGAAGGCCGGCATGTAGATGTTGCCGGTGCTGCCGATCAGCCAGGTCATGAGCAGCGGGGCGGTGCCGCCGAAGAGGGCCGAGGAGATGTTGTAGCCGAGGCCGTAGGCGGAGTAGCGGACACGGGTGGGGAACAGTTCAACGATCAGGATGTGGATGACTGCGGTGTGGCCGGCAAAGACGATGGCCATGATGCAGGCGCCCAGGATGGCCAAGCCCATTTGACCGGTGGCGATCAGGGCGTAGGACGGGATACCGAGGACTGCCATGGCGATTGCGGAGCCTGCGATGACCTTCTTGCGGCCAACGCGATCGGACAGGGCGCCCATGAACGGGATGGCGATGCAGATGACCACCAGGCTGCAGGCGGTGACCAGGAGGGCTTCGCCGATGGTGAAGTTCAGCTGCTTGCCCTTGAGGAACGTGGGCATGTAGGAGAACAGGACGTAGTAGCCGGAGCCGTTCATCAGCGGGATGAAGAGGGCCAGGAGCATGGCACGGCGGTGTTCCTTGGACTGGAAGGCTTCCTTGAGCGGGTTCTTGGAGAGGCCGCCCTCTTCCTTCAGCTTCTCGAAATTGGGGGTATCGCTGATGGCCTTGCGGATGTACCAGCCGATGATGCCCATGGGGATGGCCACCAGGAACGGGATGCGCCATGCGAACGAACCGAAGCCGCCGCCGTCGATCGCTGCCTGGGTGAGCCACGGGGACATGGAGTAGGCCACCAAAGTACCGGTGAGCAGTGCTGCGAAGGAGGCGATCTGGGCGTAGGAGGTAATGATGCCGCGCTTGCCTTCAGGGGCGTGCTCAGCGAGGAAGGTCATGGCGCCGGCAGCCTCGCCACCGACGGAGAAGCCCTGCAGGAGGCGCAGGAGGACCAGCAGAATGGGGGCTGCCACGCCGATGGCCGCAAAGGGGGGCAGCAAACCGATACCGGCGGTGGCAACACTGATCAGGAGGATGACGAAGACCAGTAGCTTTTGCCGGCCGATCCGGTCTCCGAGGTAGCCACACACCACGGCGCCGAGCGGACGAACGAAGAACGAGACCGCGTAACCGGCGAAAACGAAGAGCAGGGCGTTGTCCGGGTTGCCCGGGGCCAGGAAGACGAGCGCCAGCGTTCCCGCCATGAAGGCGAAAATGCCGTTGTCGTACAGTTCCACGAAGATGCCAACACAACCTGCGGTGACAACCTTGCGGGTTTGGCGGCTGGTGAGCCGCTCATGCTGCACTGGCGCAGCGTTGGTGCTTGCGGTCATGACTTTTCCTTACTGAGATGAGCGTAGCAACGCCTACTGGTGTGACGACAGGGTTTTAGCTGCATGCCGCAACTGGTAGGTCCTGCCACTGGGGACGGCATCCGATGCCGAGGAGTCCGAAGACGGTGTTGACGGATTCGCGGAGGGTTTCAAGGTGGGCCCGCGAGCGCCTATGGGCGGCAGTTGCTTCTGCCACTGTGGTTTTCCGAAAACGGACTTTGTCCCCTGGCCTCGCTTGGGCCAGGACATCCAGTCCGGTGCTGGTGACTACTGCCAGGACGGGATACCCGGCGGTGACGCCGCGTCCCCGGTGCAGTACCAGCAGCTCTTCCCGTGAAGGAACCTCGACGGCGCCCACTGGCACTCCGCGGGAAAGGACTTCGCCGCTTGAGGTTCTTTCCGGAAGTTCCCCGCCGAGCCGCAGGCCGATGTGGTTGCTGCGGCCGCTGACGGCGTATTCCGAGGTGAAGAGCAGTTCACCGGATTCGCCAAACTCGGCGACGTCCGGCCCGTCGGTCACATCGACCAACAAGTCTGAGTCCATGCGGGGCCGGTCAAGGCCCAGCCGGAAGAGCGGAAGATCAAAGTACGGCTGACGAACGGGGCCAACGCTCCTGCGGGTCAGGAGGCGGGTGCCTTCCTTGAGTTGCAGCCCGAAGCCCACCACGGTGTCCGGAGCTACACTGCCCAGCAGTGTCTCAGCTTCGATGGAGCCGTGAATGGCCAGGTAGGCGCGGAGGCCGCGGTGGATTCCGCGGATGGAGACCGTTTCTCCTGCACGGACTGACACCGGTTCCCACTGGCTGGACGGGCGGCCACCAACAGTGAGCGTGAGCGGAGCGCCGGTGACGGCGATCAGGATGTCGGTGGTGGCCTTCATCCGGAAGTCGAGTGCCGTGATCTCCACCAGGGGGTGGTTGTCCAGGTTGCCTGCCAGGATGTTGGCGGCACGGGCCGAGTACTGGTCCAGTGCGCCGTTGACGGGAAGACCGAAGCGGGGGCCGCGGGTCCTGCCGAGGTCTGTGACGACGGCGTTACCGGGCTGCTGGATCAGGATTTCGCCGCTCATGGCTGAGCCCCTGATGTGAGGGGTTCGAGCGCGTGAGGTTCCACTGCGCGGGGCTCGAGTTCCATGCCCACGAACCCGCTGAAGTCTTCGGCTCGGATCTGCCGGAAACGCAGGATGTCACCCGGCTTGTAGGGCACCAACGGTTCGCGGCGAATGTTCAGGACCGAAAGCGGGGTCTGTCCAATGACACACCAGCCTCCGGGAGCCGACGCGGGAGCGATGACTGCCTGTCGCCCGGCTACGGCCACTGCACCAGCTGGAACGCTGAGCCGTGGGTCCTTGAGGCGCGGCACCGGCTTGGGGAATGCCGGGCCGTCCATCATGGGTGAGCCTGCAGGCGCGCCCAGGCAGCGAACGGTGTAGGTCTTCCCGGTGTGGAGGCGGATGACTTCCTCCACGGAGATGCCCTGGTGATCGGCGACGCGCTCCAGGTCCGGACCGTACTCGCCTCCGTAGACCACGGGAACGTCGAACTCCCGCGGAGCGGCAGCCGAGGCGGCGGAACGTCCGAGTTCCAGAAGACCAAGCTTGACGAAGGCGCGCACCTGGCGTGCGGAAACGAGGATGGGATCAAACTCAACAAGCACGGAGTCATAGGTGGGAACTGCGCCGTGCAGGCCTTCAGCGCCGCAGCTTTCCAGCCAGTCGGCCAGTCCGTGGACGGTCAGCCAGTTGAGTTCGCTGGCTTCGGAGATCGCGACAACACGCAGTGCGGAGTCTCCCGATTCGTAGATCTCGGTGGGGGCCGCTGCAAGAACGGACATGTCAGGCCGCCTTCCTCTTGGCATCCATGACCTCGGCCAGCGGTGCGATGCTGACGCCGGCGGAGATGAGCTCGGAGCGGATCCGGCGCGCCAGCTCAACAGCGCCGGGGTTGTCTCCGTGAAGGAGGACGGTGTCGACGTCGATGTCCATGTCCACGCCGTTGGCGCAGCGGATCTTGCCATCAATCACCATACGAAGCGTGCGGTCCACGATCTCTGCGGGATCATGCAGCACAGCACCGGGCTGGCTGCGGGGAACCAACGTGCCGTCTTCCTGGTAAGCCCGGTCCACGATGCCAACGATCGCAACGTCCAGCCCGGCGTTGCGTGCAGCAACGGCCAGTTCGCCTTCCTGGGCCACCACGATCAGCTCGTTGTCCACACGGGCCGCGGTCTCAGCCACAGCCTGGGCATAGTCGGAGCGGACAGCGACGAGGTTGCCGAGCCGGCCGTGTGGAGCGAGGTGCGTGACCTTGGTGCCGTGGAAGGACGCGAAACCGTTCAGGGCACCCAGTTGGTACAAGACATCGTTTTGGACTTCGGTGGCAGTGAGGCCCATGTCCCGGCGTCCGAACCCCCGCAGATCCGGGAAGCTCGGGTGAGCCCCGATGCCTACTCCGCGGCGAACGCATTCAGCAACAGTGGCGGCCATGATGTCCGGATCACCGGCATGGAACCCGCATGCGATATTGGCACTTGAAACGATTTCCAGGAGTTCGGAATCGTCGCCAATGGTGTAGGCGCCAAATCCCTCTCCAAGATCCGCTACAAGATCAATTGTCGGGTTCACGTGTTTCTCTTTCCGTGGTTTTGCAGTGGAATTGAATTTCCGGTAAATACCGAACGCCAGTGGATTCCCAAAGCGTCGCCTGAAGTTCTTTCCAAAAGTCTCGCACCGGTCAACCACGTTGCACAAAGACCTAATAGCTATCCCGTGATAGCTCTCCGTTATGACCTGCACCACCCTGTACTGTGTCTTGGGTCCCACAGTCGCCCGGATAGAATTTCCCTAACGCATGCCACCCGGGGACGTGGCCCTCCAGGAAGGCAGACCCATGGATACGCGCAAGCTTTCATACTTCGTGCAGATCGTTGATTCCGGCAGCATCACCAAGGCTGCGGCGGCGCTCCACGTGGCCCAGCCGGCCTTGAGCCAGCAGGTATCGGCACTGGAGAACGACCTCAAGCAGCGTTTGCTGATCCGCAGCAAACAAGGAGTCGAGCCCACCGCCGCCGGGCACACGCTGTACCGGCACGCGCAGTCGATTCTTCGACTTGTGGAACAGGCCAGGCAGGACGTCGCCTCCTCCGGAGCCGCACCCTCCGGCCGCGTCTCCATTGCGATCGCGCCTTACAGCATGGCCAGTAGCCTGACGCCCCAGATCATCAGCGAAGTTGGCCGGCGGTACCCTGACATCGTGGTCCATCTGACCGAGATCTTTGGCGGCGTACTGAGTGAGGCCATCAAGAACGGCCGCCTGGACATGGCCTTGATCTACGAGCCCGGAAAGATTCGGGGCGTGCAGTTCACCACCATGATTGTGGAAGACCTTCATCTGGTGGTGCACCCGGATGTGGACATCGATCACGGCAAGGACACCGTCACCCTCGCCGAAGCCAGCACAGTAGGGCTGTTCCTCCCGGAAAAGAACCACACCCTGCGCCAGCTCATCGAGAAGGGCCTGGCAGAACAGGATCTTCCCTTGAAATTGGTGGGCGAAGTGGAGTCCGTTCCCTCCCTCACCCGGCTCATCCGCGCCAACCTCGGCGGCACAGTTCTGCCCAAGTCTGCCGCGGACGCCCTGTTCCCGGACCAGGACTTCAAAGTGTTGCGGATCGTGGAACCTGGCCTGCAGAGCAAGATCGCCCTGTGCACCCCGGACCACGAGCCCTTGTCCGAGGCTGCTTCTGCCGTACTGCTGGTGGTCAAAGAGATGCTGCATCAACAACTGATCAACAAGTACGGGACCGACCCCGTGCAACTCCCGGCCCATCCATAACAAAGCCTTATCCGGACAGACAGCTTTGGTCTTATTCAAGACCGTTTTAATTTCCTAATATCGAATTAGCAAACAATTCGAAACCAGCCCACGGATTCTGCGGGCAAGTTCAAAGGAAACAACGGTGAAAAAGATCAGCACAGCCGGATGGGTGTCGAATCCAACCCGCGGAACTGTCAGCGCACGGACCGGATTCCATTGCCCCCGGAATGGTTTTTGGCGTCCGCTCGGCGGGATCGGCGAGCCGTTGTTCGTCTTTGAAGGCAGCCTGATGCCCACCCACGCAGGCAACAGCATCGAATGGCATTTGGTGGATACCCGGCCAGGGCACTCCGGACTGGACTAAGCCAGCCACTGACGCCGCCAGCCAACAGCCCCGGCGGGCGTAGCCACACAACCCGGCCACCCGCCGTCGTACTCCCCCTCAGCTGCACCCACTGAGGCGCCCTGCCCGTAGAGACTTAAGAGTCCGGGCAAGGCGCCTTTTGTTGTGCTCTGAAGAACACGCCAAAGGGGCCGGCCACCTCGTCTTTCAACGATGCGTGACCGGCCCTGACAGATGCTCCTAGTCCTCCACCAGGAGGCCCTTCTCCTTGAGCTTCTCCGTGAGGCCACAGAGCTCAATGGTGTTGCCGCCGTCGTGGTAAAGCTTGATGAGTTCGCGCTCGTGGTCATCGCGGGCCTGGGACAGTGCGATGACTTCCTCGGCTTCTTCGCGGCGGACCACCACAACACCGTCAGCGTCGCCGCGGAGGATGTCGCCGGGGTAAATGATCTCGTCGCCAAAGACGATGGGGTGGTTGATGGGCCCGAGCGTTTCCTTGACCGTGCCCTTGATGCTGACACTGCCGGAGAAAACAGGCAGGCCGAGTTCGATCAGGTCCTGGGTATCGCGCACACCGGAATCGGTAACCATCGCAGCGATGCCCTTGGCCTTCATGGCGTTGCCCAGGACGTCACCGAACGTGCCGGCCTCGGCCATTTCCTGCGCACCCACCAGGACCACGTCGCCGGCCTGTGCGTAGTGGATGGCCACTTGAAGCATGAGGTTGTCCTGCGGAGCGCAAGCGACAGTCACGGCCGGGCCGCAGAAGGACATGGAGCGGTCGATCGGTTTGATCCTGGAGCTCAACGCGCCGCGGCGGCCCTGTGCCTCGTGGATCGTGGCGGAAGAAAAGGCGGCGAGGCGGCTGACGACGTCGGCATCAGGGCGCTGGAACTTGGTCTTGACGTGGATCATGGTCTGAATCTTTCTAGGTGAGGGCGTTGACGGCATCGCGGATGGAGTCCACGCCGGCGTTGATGGTCTCCAGCGAGGTGGCGAAGGAGATCCGGAAGTACGGGCCCAGGCCGTAGGCCGAACCCTGGATGACGGCCACGCGGGCGGCGTCCAGCAGGTAGAGCGTGAAGTCCTGGTCGTTCTCGATGACGGACCCGGACCGGGTGGTCTTGCCGATCACGCCGCTGCAGTTCACGTAGGCATAAAACGCCCCTTCCGCTGGCGCGACGGAGAGTCCATTGATGGCGTTAAGGCCCTCGACGGCGGCGTCCCGGCGCTTGCGGTACACCTCCACGCTGTCGCGGACGAAGGACTGATCTCCGTTCAGCGCCGCCACCGCGGCGGCTTGACTGATGGACGATGGGCACGACGACGTCTGGGACTGCAGTTTGTTCATGGCCGCAATCAGCGGTGCGGGACCCACTCCATAGCCGAGCCGCCAACCCGTCATGGCGTAGGCCTTGGAGACGCCGTTCACCAGCAGGATGCGGTCCTTCAGCGCCGGTACGGCTGTGACCAGGCTGGTCACACGCCCGTCACCAAAGTGGATTTCGTCGTAGATCTCGTCGGTGAGGACGAAGACGTGCGGGTGTTCCTCAAGCACTGCGCCGAGTGCCTGCAGTTCCTCACGCGTGTACACGGCGCCCGTGGGGTTGGACGGGGCGTTGAGGATGAGCCATTTGGTCTTGGGGGTGATGGCCTTCGCCAGGGCATCAGGGGTGAGCTTGAAGCCTGTCTCTTCGCCGCAAGCAACGATCACAGGAGTTCCGTCGTTGGCCAGGACCATGTCCGGATAGGAAACCCAGTACGGCGCGGGGACAATCACTTCGTCGCCCGCGTTGAGCGACGCCATCAGCGCCACGTACAGGACCTGCTTGGCCCCGCCGCCAATGGTCAGCTGGTTCCGCTCATAGTGGTGACCGGTGTGGCTTTCGACCTTGCGCAGAATGGCGGTCTGCAGCTCCGGCGTGCCTGTCACCGAGGTGTACTTGGTCTCTCCGTTGTTGATCGCCTCTATTGCGGCTGCCTTGATGTGGTCCGGGGTATCGAAGTCCGGCTCGCCGACCGTCAGGTCGATGATCGGGATGCCTTCGGCTTTGAGTTCGCGGACGCGGGCGGCCGCGGCGACGCTCGCTGAGGACTTGATGCGGGTGACCCTCGACGCCGGCAGGTAGTGCGGCATGTCTCCTCCAGGAATGTGGAACTCGGGACGCGCGGATTCGCGTATCCCCTTTTTCGAGACTAGGGATCCGTGAGCGCTGTGGATAAGACCTAATGTGCGTGGATCTATAAGAGGGTCTTATGACCCGGATCTCTTTGTGCGCTATCAGCGCTCATCCCCCATACAGAACCCGCGTTAACGCACTCTGAGGCGTTTCTTCCATGTAGTTTGCTTATGGGTTCACGCGGTATTGGTATTTCCTTGCTTCGGTGAACACTGCCTAGATTCGAAGAGTCAGAAGTGCCTGTTCCGCATCCGAAAGGGAGTCAATGCCACCCCACACCGGGTCAGCCCCCGCCGTTTCATTGCAAGGCCGCGCAGCCACCGGACGGTATGCCTACCGGGCGAAAGCACCCCGGCCGGAGGCATCGGATTACGCGGAACACGCCAAGCTGGCGTACGCCCTGGGAGTGCATCGGCAACTCCTCTCCCACGCACAGAGTGCCATCCGTACCCTGACTGCTGCCAGAAACGAGCTGATTGCCCAGGCGATCGAGGACGGACTCACCATTGCCACTGTTTCGGCGGTCACTGGTGAGAACATGAAATCCGTCAGGACCATCGCTTTGGCTTATGACGATCTCCATCCGGGCGGAGTCCCACGCAGCGCACATGTGGCGGCTTTAAAGCAGAAGAGTGAGGAACTCAGGGCCGCCGAACAGCATCGCCACCGGATCACTGAACGCCGCGAGGCCTTGATCGTGATGGCCCTCCGCAACCAGGTATGCGATGACCTGGAGCTTGCCTCGCTGACCGGACTCACTCCGGACCACATCCGCCGATCAACGCGGGGAATTGCCCGGCCGGCCTGAGTTCCCTTGCCCTCACCGTTGAACCCTGCCATCACGGTTGGTAGAACGGGTAGATGACCAACGACGTGAACTCCTGGATGGACAATTACGAACGCGCGTGGACGTCGAATGAGCCCGACGACATCAGGGCCCTCTTCACGGAGGACGCCGTTTATAACGACCGCCCGAACACTGAAAAACAATGGAACGGCCACGAAGAGATCGTCAAAGCGTGGGCGGACGCCGGCGACAAGCCGGAGGACTGGACGTTCGAGTGGACACTCCTTGGCCAGGACGGTGACACCGCTTTCGTGCAAGGCCTGACCACCTACCTCAACGGAGAGCCCACCTACGACAACCTGTGGGTCATCCGCTTCGCCGAGGACGGACGAGCCCGCGAGTTCACCGAGTGGTACATGGCGCGCAAGTAGGCGTTGCAGGGATCAGCGGGAGCCGACCAGCACATTCTCGTGGATCTTGGTCCACCCTTGGTATTTCGGCTGGCTGGCGTCGACGCGGTCGTTGATCAGCTTGGTCATCGAACCGTCCACGCCGGTCAGGGTGACGATCTCCTCACCTGTTGATGCCGCTGCGCAGCCCGCTACCCACTGCTCCGGGACTCCGACCGGCACAACAATCAAACATGCGGACCCGCCAGTGGAACTCTTGGCGGCGAAGTACTTCACGTCCTCGTGGGTTGCCAGCAACCGCGCCGTCCCGGCCGTAATGTCCATATCCACGCCGCCAAGGCTCACGGACTCCGGAAGCTGGTCCTCCGCCGTCGCTTCCCGCGCCAGGACTTTCGGGCTTGCCGGCGACGAACAACCGGCCAGTCCCAGCACAGCAATAACGGCAACTACAGCTAACCCACCACCACGCATCGCTCTGCCCCCTCAGGCTCTCGTTTCGTAGAGCCTAGTCCACCCCGGCGGGTCAGTAGCTGTCACGCTCCGCGGTCTCGGACACGGGGATGAAGGTTGACGCGAAGCCCTCGGACGCACGGGCCAGCACCGCAACATCGGCGCCGACCAGCACAAAGGAGGCACAGGAGTCGAGATAGGCACGGGCGGTTGATTCGTTGAAGGCGTTCACGCCGGCGGGCTTACCTGCCGCTTTCGCGGCTTCAAGACAATGCTCGACGACGGCCCTCACCAAGGGATTTTCCTGCTGTCCCAGCAAGCCCATGGAGGCTGCGAGGTCCGAGGGGCCCAGGAAAATGCCGTCCACGCCGTCGACGGCCAGGATCTCCTCCACCGCCGACGCCGCAGCTTCGGATTCGATCTGGACCGTGAGGCTGATGGTCTCCGAGGCGGTAGCCAGGTAGTCCGGGACGCGGTTCCAGCGGGCGGACCGGGCCAGTGCGGATCCGACGCCGCGAACACCGTGCGGCGGGTAGCGCACAGCGGCAACCGCAGTTGCGGCGTCAAAGGCCGAGTTCACCATGGGGATCATCAGGTTCTGCACACCGAGGTCCAGGTACTGCTTGATGACCACGGTGTCGTTGACCGGTGGACGGACCATGGCTTGCACGGGGTAACCGCTCACGGCATGGAGTTGGGCGAGGATGGATTCGAGGCCGTTGGGACTGTGCTCGGCGTCGATCAGCACCCAGTCCAGACCGGACCCAGCGCAGATCTCCGCCACCAGTGGGCTGCCGGAGCAGACCCACATGCCGGCCAGCGGCCTTCCTGCCTCGGAGAGTGCCGAATAGAAGGTGGGGCTTAGTCGAACTGGCATGTCACCACTCCCAACGGTCCGTAATCCGCGTGCACGGTATCCCCTTTGTACACCCACATCGGGCGGGTAAACGAGCCCGCCAGGATGATATCTCCGGCCTTCATCGAGTCCCCGTGCGCGGCGATCTTATTGGCCAGCCAGTGGACTCCATTTGCTGGGTGGTCGAGTACACCGGCTGCCACGCCGGTCTCCTCCACTGTCTGGTTTTTGTACAGGATGGCGGACACCCAGCGGAGGTCGACGGCATCGGGCCGCACCGGGCGGCCACCCACCACCATGGCGCCCATCGCGGCGTTGTCCGAGATGGTGTCCACGATGGTCCGGCCCTCCATCTCAATCCTGGAGTCCAGGATTTCGAGGGCCGGAACCACGTAATCGGTCGCGTTGAGGACATCGAAGATGGTGCAGCCGGGGCCTTTCAGCCCCGACTGCAGCACGAAGGCCAGCTCCACCTCCACCCGTGGGTGCGTGTACTTGTCCCACTGCACGGAGCACCCGGTATCCAGGACCATGTCATCAAAAATGGCACCGTAATCCGGTTCCGTGATGCCCGTAGCGGCCTGCATGGCCTTGGACGTCAGGCCGATCTTCCGCCCCACCAACGTGCGCCCGGCTTCCTCGTTCCGCCGCCTCCACAACTGCTGCACGGCGTAGGAATCCTCCACCGTCATCTCCGGGTAGCGGGCAGTCAACCGAGGAACCGGCGTGCGGTTCCTGCCGGCCTCAAGCAGCTCGTCGGCAATAGCTTCGATCGTCTTCGCGTCCAGCATCTGTTAGACCTGCGCTCCCAGTTTGAAGCCCTCGGCCGCTTCGCCGGACGCACCTTCCGGGCGGGTGTAGGAGAAGCCGTCGGCGCCCACGGTGACAGCCATTTCGGACTTGTCCTCGCGTTCGATGATGGGTTGGGGGTTGCCGTCGAGGTCCAGGACCAGGGAGGCCTCGGTGTACCAGGACGGGACCACGGGGTTGCCCCACCAGTCGCGGCGCTGGTTGTCGTGGACGTCCCAGGTGACGGTGGGGTTGTCCGGATCGCCGGTGTAGTAGTCCTGGGTGTAGATCTCCACGCGGTGGCCGTCCGGGTCCAGGATGTAGAGGTAGAACGCGTTGGATACGCCGTGGCGTCCGGGGCCGCGTTCGATCCTGTCGGAGATGCGCAGGGCACCCATCTTGTCGCAGATCTGGATGATGTTGTGCTTCTCATGGGTGGAGAACGCGATGTGGTGCAGGCGGGGGCCGTTGCCACCGGTCAGGGCGGTATCGTGCACGGTCTGCTTGCGGTGCATCCACGCGGCGTACGTGACGCCGTCGGAGTCTTTGATGTCTTCGGAGACGCGGAAGCCGAGGTCTTCCAAGTACTTGCGGCCGCGCGGGACGTCCGGGGTGACCTGGTTGAAGTGGTCCAGGCGGACCAGCTCACCGGCGGAGTAGAGGTCATAGCGCTGGGTGAGGCGTTCCACGTGCTCCACGTCGTAGAAGAACTCGTAGGGGAAGCCCAGCGGGTCCTCCACGCGGACGGAGTCGCCCACGCCCTTGGTGAAGCCTTCCTTGCGGCGCTCCACGCGGCAACCGAGCTCGCGGTAGTACGCCTCGGCGGCGTCCACCTCGGCCGGGGACTTCACCCGGTACGCGAAGGCTGCGGCTGCGGCAACGGGTCCCTTACGGAGGACCAGGTTGTGGTGGATGAACTCCTCGAAGGAGCGCAGGTAAATGGTGTTCTCGTCCTCTTCGGTGACATGCAGGCCCAGGAGGTCCACGTAGAACGCGCGGGACTTGGCGAGGTCCGTGACCACGAGTTCCAGGTAGGCGCAGCGAACAATGTCCGGTGCCGGGACTGTGGGCGTGGGGATGGGGCCGGTGAAGTTGCTCATGGGATTCTCTCTTCGTTGAAAGGGTAGGTGGGACGTTTTAGGCGCCGAATTTGGGCGTGTGCACTGAGCCGAGCGTGATGTGCACGGCCTGCTGGTCCGTGTAGAAATCGATGGAGCGGTAGCCGCCCTCGTGGCCCAGGCCGGACGCCTTGACGCCGCCGAACGGGGTACGAAGGTCGCGGACGTTGTGGCTGTTGAGCCACACCATGCCGGCCTCCACGTTCTGGGAGAAGTTGTGGGCCCGGGTCAGGTTCTGGGTCCAGATGTAGGCCGCCAGGCCGTACTTGGTGTTGTTGGCCAAGGCGAGGGCTTCGTCGTCGTTCTCGAAGGGCGTGATGGCCACGACGGGACCGAAGATTTCTTCCTGGAAGATCCGCGCGTCAGGCGCGACGTCGGCAAACACCGTGGGTGCGATGTAGTTGCCTTCGGGCAGGTGGTCGGGCCTGCCGCCGCCGGCCAGGAGCCTGCCTTCGGACTTGCCGATCTCCACGTACGACGCCACCTTGTTGTAGTGCTCCGGGTGAACCAGGGCACCAACCTGCGTCTTGGGATCGTGGGGGTCGCCCACCACGATGTTCTTGGCCCGGGCGGCGTACTTTTCGCAGAATTCGTCGTAGATGGCGCGTTCCACCAGGATGCGGGAGCCGGCGGTGCAGCGTTCGCCGTTGAGGGAGAACACCCCGAACAGGGCCGAATCGATCGCGGCGTCCAGGTCCGCATCGGCGAACACGACGCACGGGGACTTGCCGCCGAGCTCCATGGACAGGCCCTTGAGGTTGGCTGCGGCGTTGCGGAAGATGGTCTGGCCCGTGGTGGTCTCGCCGGTGAAGGAGATCAGCGGTACGTCGGGGTGCTTCACCAGGGCGTCGCCGGCTTCCTCGCCCAAGCCGTTGACCAGGTTGAACACGCCATCAGGCAAGCCTGCGTCCTTGAAGATCTGTGCCCACAGGGAGGCGGACAATGGCGTGAACTCGGCGGGCTTGAGGACCACGGTGTTGCCGGTGGCCAGGGCCGGGGCGAGCTTCCAGGACTCCAGCATGAACGGGGTGTTCCACGGCGTAATCAGGCCCGCGACGCCGATCGGCTTGCGGTTCACGTAGTTGATCTGCGAGCCCGGGACCTTCATGGCGTCGTCGAACTGGGCCACGATCAGGTCCGCGAAGAAACGGAAGTTCTCGGCAGCGCGCAGTGCCTGGCCCTTGGCCTGGGTGATCGGCAGGCCGGTATCGAACGTTTCGAGCTCGGCGAGCCGGGCTTCCTGCGCCTCCACGGCATCGGCGATCTTGTTCAGCACCCGGGCACGCTCACGCGGCTTCATCTTCGGCCACGGGCCGTTGACGAACGCTTCGCGTGCGGCTGCAACGGCGAGGTCGATGTCTTCCTTCTGGCCTGCAGCAGCGGTGGCGTAGTTGCCGTTGGATACCGGGTCCAGGACGTCGAAGGTCTTACCGGAAACGGAGTCAACAAACTCGCCGTTGATGAAGTGCTGGATGTGGGACGGGAGGTTCTCGGGGATGTAATGCTTGGTGGTCTCTACGGAGGTCGTCATCGTTGAAGTCCTAACTAGTGATCAGGGTTTGCTAGTGATCAGGGTTTGCTTGTGCGAGGTAAGCGTCCAGGGTGGCGGCGCGGTGTTGGCGGGCTGCTTTTTCAATGGTGTCGGCGTCTGCCGCGCCCTCAATGAGCTGCAGCAGGGCCTCGTGTTCGCGCACCGATTCCTGAGCGCGGCCGGGGACAAAACGGAACGTCGAGGACCTCAGCGAGGCCAGCCTGTTCCAGCCCCGGTGGACCAGGTCCAGGATGTGCGGATTGGGGCAGTGCTCAAACAGGACGCTGTGGAAGTCCTGGTTCAGCGCGGTAAATCGGACGGGGTCAAAGTGCTCCAAGCACTCCCGCATCTCCTGGTTCACCGCCCGCGCCCGGGCTATGGCTACCGAGTCGATCAAGGGAGCGGACAGCGCCGTGGCCGCACCTTCCACGATGCTCAGGGTCTGCATCGTATAGAGGTACTCGGTGGGGTCGATCCCGGACACCGTGGCGCCCACGTTCCGCTCGAACTTCACCAGCCCTTCAGCTTCCAGCCGGCGGATCGCTTCCCGCACGGGGACCACGCTGAAGCCCAGGTCCTCGGCGATCTTGGCGAGCACCAGCCGGTAACCCGGCGTATAGGCGCCCTCCACGATCCGCGCCTTCACGGCCGCATAGGCCTGCTGGGACTTGCTCTCAGGATGAGCCTTCAGGGCGGCGGCGCTCTCGACGGCGGAACTTCCGACGGCGGTCTCAGTCACCGTGGGCTCCTTCCGGGCTTTGCCGGGCGGACCACTCCGCGTACCGCGCCTGCCATTCCTTGTTCATGGGGTAAAGCCCATCAACGCTGTTGCCTTCCTGGACCATCTGGAAGATGAACGTCTCTTCCTTTTCCTGGGCGATGCAGTCATCCACCAGTTCCTCGGCGATGGCGGGCGGGATCACCAGGATGCCGTCCGAATCGGCCACGATGATGTCGCCCGGCTGGACGGTGGCTCCCCCGCAGGCGATGGTGATGTCCGTATCCCACGGAATGTGGCGTCGGCCCAGCACTGCGGGGTGCGGGTTCGCGAAGTACGTGGGCATCTCCAGGTCAGCCACGGCCGAGTAGTCGCGGACGCCGCCGTCGGTAATGATGGCAGCTGCGCCGCGGACCTGGGCACGCAGTGCGAGGATGTCCCCCACAGTGCCGGTGCCCTTCTCGCCGCGGGCTTCCATCACCAGGATTTCGCCCTCATTCACGGAGTCGATGGCGCGCTTTTGGGCATTGAAACCGCCGCCATGGGTCTTGAAGAGATCCTCGCGGTTGGGCACATAACGCAGGGTCCGGGCCAGGCCCACTACTTTGCGGTCCGGGCGGGTGGCCCGCAGTCCGTCGATGCTCACATTGTTCAGTCCGCGCTTGCGCAGCTGGGAGGACAATGTGGCGGTGGCGACGGATTCCAGCTTCTTCTTGAGATCCGGAGTCAGCACGGAAGCATTGTCGGGAGCAGGCAGTCCGGCGGCTTCGCGCGATCCGTACGCTTCCTCCCGCTGGGTGTCATCGGACTTGGGCCGGGCGCCAAAGTCCGCGAACGGCGTCGTGCCTTCCGTTACTTGGGTGGCCAAACGGCCGCTGCTGAACTCGCCGCCGGTGACCTCAATTTCGACGACGTCACCCGGCTTGGCAACCGAAGCGCCGGCCGGGGTGCCGGTGAGGATGATGTCGCCCTCTTCGAGCGTGAGCAGTTGGGAAAGGTCCGCGACGAGCTGCGCGAACGGGAAGAGCAGGTCCTCGGTGGTGTCATCCTGCACGAGGTCCCCGTTGTGCCAGGTACGGATCCGCAGCTGGGTGGGGTCCACGGCGTCGGCCGGAATCAGCGTGGGACCCACCGGCGTGAAGCCGTCGCCGCCCTTGGACCGGACGTTGGAGCCCTTGTCCGCGTAGCGGAGATCGTAGACGCCGAGGTCGTTGGACGCGGTGACCCCTTCGACGTGGCTCCACGCATCCTCGAGGCCAACCCGGCGGGCTGACTTGCCGATCACCAGGGCGATCTCGCCCTCGTAACCGAGCAGTTCGCAACCGGCCGGACGCTCAACAGTTCCGGGAGCATCCGCGGAGCCGAGCGCCAGAGACGAGGACGGCTTCAGGAAGTACGACGGCTGCTCGGGAGTACGCCCGCGCTGGGCCGCACGGCTGGGGTAGTTGATGTGGACGGCAATCACTTTGCGCGTCCGGGCCAGCATGTCCTGGCTCAGTTCCTGGGTCCGGAACTCCAGTGTCACGGCGCCTCCTCTTGGTAGAGCTGCATCAAGTACGAAATCGTATACGATAACTATGAACCGGAAACGTGATCCGCGTCAACCCCCTCTTCGCACCCAAGCAGATAACAGCTCGAACCGTTGTGAGCGTCCACAACGCCCCGAACTGATACTTAGTTGGGGGATGCTGGGTACGTAGGTGTGGAGGAGCGGGGAAGGGAAACCATGGAGCGCAGGGACGATCCGGAGCTGTTGACGTTTGCCGATGGCCCGGAATGGGAAAACTGGCTCTCCGCGAACCATGCCACTGAAGCCGAGGCCTGGCTGGTGATCGGCAAGAAGAACTCAGGCGCAGGCCTCATTGAGATCCAGGACGCCCTTGACGGAGCCCTCTGCTTCGGCTGGATCGATGGCCAACGGCGCGGACACGACGAGGAGACTTTCCTGCAGCGGTACTCGCGGCGCCGGGCCCGAAGTTCGTGGTCGCAGGTGAATGTGGGCAAGGTGGAAGCCCTGATCCAGGCGGGCCGCATGCAGCCGGCGGGCTTCGCCGAGATAGACGCCGCGAAGGCTGACGGCCGCTGGGAGGCGGCGTACGTTTCGCAGGCCAACGCCCAGGTTCCGGACGATCTGCGGGCAGCCCTCGCCAGCGACGACGCCGCCAACAAAGCCTTCGATCGGCTCGGCAAGACTGAGCGTTACCTCATCATCCTGCAGATCCTCAAAGCCCGCACTCCCCAGCTCCGCGGAAAAGCGCTGACGAAAGCTTTGGATCGCCTGGCGGAGCGCGACTAATTTGCTGGATCATCCCACCCCGGCTGGAGCCGTTCCGCGCCGTGACGCGGGTCCGGCCACATGAGGGGCCGAATGATCCAGCAAAAAATGAGTGCATCCTGTCGGTGGCCTCCCGTAGGGTACCGGCATGGACATCATCCTTGTACCCGGTTTCTGGTTGGACGCATCGTCATGGGAGGAGGTGACCCCGCCGCTGGAGGCGGCAGGGCACACGGTTCATCCGCTCACACTGCCCGGGCTGGAGTCCGCGGATTCCGACCGCGCCGGCATTGGGCTCCGGACACACATCGATGCCGTGGTGGAGAAGGTGGACTCCCTGGACGGGAAGGTGGTGCTGGTGGGCCACTCGGGCGGCGGTGCCATCATTCACGGCGTGGCGGATGCCCGCCCTGACCGGGTAGCCCGGGCCATTTACGTGGACAGCGGACCGCTCGGCGAGGGCGGCGTCATCAATGATGAACTGCCCGACGACGGCGACGACCTTCCCCTGCCGCCGTGGGAGCTGTTCGAGGACGAAGACCTCATCGACATGACCGAAGACCTCAAAGCTGCCTTCCGTGCACGGGCCATCCCGGAACCCAAAGGCGTCGCCTTCGATCAGCAGCACCTCAGCGACGTCCGACGCTACGACGTCCCAGCCACGATCATCGCGTGCCAGTTCCCGTCGTCGCTCCTCAAGGAGTGGATGGACGCCGGGCACCCGTTCACGGCCGAGCTCGCCAGGATCCGGGAAGTGGACTACATCGACCTGCCCACGGGCCACTGGCCACAGTTCACCAAGCCGAAGGAACTGGGCGAAGCCATCCTGACGGCCGTAAACAGCATTAGCTAGGGAGCCGCGCCGCTACGGGCGGGGCGGTGTGTTGGTCGCCGGTCCTTCCGGGGCCGCGCCGCCCTCGCCCGTCCAGTCACTGCCTGTGGTGTCATCCAGGGCTGGATCAGACACAACATCCGACTTGATGGTGGGCACGGTCCTGGCTCCGGAGGATGAGTCGGTGTGCTGGCCGGATTTTGGGGTGGCAATACCCGGGAACATGGTCTCCGCCTTCTCCATCAGCTTCTTACCTGCCTCATACAGGTTGTCCAGGATGTCCGGAACCGACTCCTGGACGGCTTCGGTGGCTTGATGGACGTTCTCTTGGACGTCCGGGTTCTTCCAGACCTTTTCCGTGCCTCCGCGGATCCGCCGGTACACCTCCGGCCAGGACTTCGATCCCCACACGTAGCCCACAGCCACGCCAACGGCGAACAATGCTTTGCCTTTCACAGCAATCACTCCTTCCGAGGTGTTTATCCAATGACAGTAGTCCGGCGGGCGGCACCATGTCACCTGCGCCAAGCCCAGGGTCCGGCAAAAGGGGATTTGCTGAAATAAAAAGCCCGACTAAACTGTTATGCCATCCAGCGAACAATCGCAGGCATCCCGCATCTCAACCCGAGGAGTGAAAGCCATGGGACTGGGCGACAAAATCAAGAACGCTGCCGAAGAAGCGGTAGGCAAGGTCAAGGAAAAGGCCGGCGAAACGTCAGGCAACCCGGATCTTCAAGCCGAGGGGCAGGCCGAGCAATCGGCAGCGAATCTCAAGCAGGCCGGCGAGAAAGTCAAGGACGCCGCCAAGGACATCAAGGACTCACTGGGTGGCCACTAGGCCGCCAATTCGCGCGACGCGGGCCCTTGAGGCAAGGTCACCCTAATAGACAGGTTACTTGCTACTAGTCTCTCGAGCCGCTAGCGTTACTGGTGTAGTACCGAGTCTGACCCAATCGGCAGGAGTGCTTTATTGGCTGCATTTCACAAATTCATCGGGGTTGCATAAAGAGTTCCACTCCCCCACATTCCATAGGGCCTGCAAGGGCCCCATTACGGTGCCTACAACTTGGAACAGGCACCCGGTGAAATTACTCGCTTCATCACGTTCATGGAATTTCCATTGACAAGAAAGTAGGAGCAAAAATGGGTTTCTTTGGTTTTCTTCTGCTGGGCCTCCTGGCCGGCGCTATCGCAAAACTTATTCTTCCCGGCCGCCAAGGTGGCGGCTGGTTCGTAACACTTCTGTTGGGCGTCGTCGGCGCTCTTCTGGGCGGCTGGATCGGCGGGCTGATCTTCGGCACCGGACTGCAGGAGTTCTTCTCCCTCACCACGTGGCTCCTGGCCATCGGCGGCTCCATCATCGTGCTGCTGATCTACGGCCTGGTTACTGGCCGCAAGGCTTCTCATGGCTGATCACCAGAACCACAATGCCAAGGACGATGACCTTGAGGGCCAATACTCCGAGGGGGACTACGGCGATGCCGGCGTCTCTCCGGAAACGCTGAAGGATGACGCCGGCGGTGACTACACCGAAGGTGATTATGCCGAGAAGACGGTTCCTTCGGCTGACGCCGAGTTGGACGAACACAACACGGAAGACACCCCCAAGGACCGGCCATTCTCATCCGAACCGGATGACGAAGCTTCTGGTTCCAGCAGGCCGTAATACCTGAACACCGTATTTACTGGACAAGTCCAAGAGCCCGGAGGCTGCAGCTGCAGCCCCCGGGCTCTTGCGTTGTCCGGGCTCTTGCGTTGTCCGGCCTGATACTTTCGGGCAAGGATTGTTGGGCCATCAGAGCAGTGGCCCGCGTAGCGTCGGTGCAAGGAATGGAGGCAACTGTGCAGGAATGGAACCGGGCCGTGGAATTGATCGAGCATGATCTGACGGCCAACGTGGAGGTGAGCACCCTGGCCCGGACCGCCTTGACGTCCGAGTATCACTTCCGGCGGATGTTCTCCTCCTTGGCGGGTCTTCCCATCTCGGAGTACATCCGCAGGAGGAGGCTCACGGCAGCCACTGCGGAAATCCTTGAGGGCGGAACAGTCCTGGACGTCGCGGTCCGCTACGGATATGGCTCGGCGGAAGCGTTCGCGCGGGCGTTCAAGGCCATGCATGGGCTCACGCCGTCCGAGGCACGGCAACCCGGCGCCGTTCTCCATTCCCAACCTCAGCTGAGGTTCCACCTCCGAGTCGAAGGGAATACCGACATGAAGCACCGCATCGAAGACAAACCTGCTTTCCGCCTCATAGGACTGAAAGCACGCGTCCCCCTGGTCCACAAAGGACCCAACCAGGCCATCATCGACTTTCAGAGGAGCCTGGATCCGGCCGTCACCCAGCACATGCTCGATTTTGCGGATATACAACCGTCCGGCCCGGTGTCGGTGACTGACAACATCGACGAGCGGCGGAGCGAAGGCAGCGAGCTGGACTACTGGCACGCCGTCGCCTCCAGCCGGCCGCCGCAGGAAGGCTTTGACACGTTGGAAGTCCCGGCCGGGCTGTGGGTGGTGTTCGAGGCAGAAGGGAAGTTCCCCGAGGTTCTGCAGCGGATGTGGGCCGACGCCGCCACAGAATGGTTCCCGGCCAACCCGTACAGGTGGGTGCCCGGTCCTGAGATGCTCAGCGTCCAGGTGGAGCCCGGGGGAACGCATGGCAGCGGACAGCTCTGGATTCCCATCGAACGGGAAGAAGGCGCTACGTCTTGAGTGTTTTCGCTTTGACCATGAGGAACAGTCCGTAGGCGATGAGCCCTACGGCCACCGCGGCCAGCAGGTACGGACCATATGGCTGCTCCTTCAACGCCTTCAAGCTGCCGTCCAGCCCGGTGGACTGCTCGGGTTGGGCGCGCACGGCGGCAATGACCACCAGGAGGCCCACCAGGAAGAGGGCAATCCCCTTGGCGATATAGCCCACAACCCCTACGCCCAGCTGGAACTTGCGGACCGTCCGGGCGGATGACAGTGAAATGTCCTTCTTGAAGGTCTGCCGGAAACCCCGCACCGCGAACACGATGCCCGTGATGGCAATACCCGCCCCGATGGCGACCAGCAGGAACACCCCGAACGGCGCCTTCATGAGGGTCACGGTCACATCGGTGGTGGACTCGCGGCTGTTCTGCCCCTTGCCGACGATGAAGGAAGTGATGGTGGTGGCAAGGGCGGCGAAAACGATCGCCTGCCCCACGGCGGAGAGCCTTTTGCCAAGCTTGTTGTCCGAATCTCTTTTGTACCCAAGAAGTGCGTTGCTCAACTGCCACACGGCGAGCGCCGCGCAGGCGGCAAAACAGGCCCAGAGCAGGAAGGGTCCTGCGGGTTGGCTGGCCAGCGACGCCACGGCTCCCGAGACATCGGCCTCGCCAACGCGCCCGAAGGCCAGTTGCAGGGCGATTGCGCCGATGAGGACATGCAGCAACCCACTGACGGCGTAGCCTGCCCGGGCAACAATCTCGAAGGATCGCGAGTTCGCAGCATCCTCAGCCACATCAGCGGCCTTGCGGATCTCTTCTTTGATGGCAAGCCTCCTTATTTTTTGGTTCTGGTCTCCATCGTCCCTTAAAACGACGTCGGGCAGGCACCCTGGGTGCCTGCCCGACTCAAATTTTTCGGGTCCTAGAATCCGCAGACCGATTGCGGCCAAATGCTCCGGAGGCCTACGCCGAGCGGGTTGAACTGTTCACGGACGGCCACCACTGCCCGGGCCTGGCCCAGAACTTCACCTGCGTGGCGGACAGCCTCCGCGGTGCCGGCAAAGGCGTCGGACTTCACGTGGGCAGCGCCGGTGCGTGAGGACGTGGCGGTGATCTGGTCAGTCATTTCGGTGGTCCTTCCTGGAAGCTCCCATCAGCGGATTGGCTGATGTTTCAACCATCGGATGGGGTCCTCAAGAACCACGCCGGGTCATCTCAAGATTGGCTCAAGAATCCAGCCGCCACCCTCAGCTGGCGAACGACACTTCCAGTACCTGCCCTGAGCCCAAGGTGAGGCGGGCGCTGACGCGATGGTCGTCGTCGTGCAGGGTGAAAGTCCCAGGAGGCACGACGGCGGGAGGCACCCACGTGGGCGCCTCACCCCCGAGGTACATCAGCGAGGCGAAACAGTTGCGGCTGCCGGTCAGCTGTCCTTCCAGGTAGCCGCATGCGGCGTGCCCACCGAGTGGTGAGACGCCCTCCGCCCGGTAGATGCCGCCGCCCGTGTAGCCGTGAAGGGGCCAGACGGCTGCCTGCAGGTGACCGTTGCTGAGTATGCCCTGACTGTCCTCCACCGGCGAGGCTCCGGCGAGCGCGTAGCCGCCATCGCGGACCGTCAGCCCGGAATCGGCTTCCACAACATGCACCCGCAGCTCATAGCCGCCGGCCGCTGCGGTGCCCGTCGCCACCCGCCATGGTGACAGGGCAGGGTCATCTCCGTTCCACACGGGGGCGTGCCAACTGGCCGCTTGATTGTTCGATGCCCCGAGGCGGTGGATCCTGGCGCGGCGACTGGGAGTGCCGGACTGGTTGAGGATGGCGAAGTGGTTATCGACCGGATCGCGGGTGAACATCGGTGCCGTGTGGCTGGAGTAGGCGAGGCGGCGGTACAGGAGATCATCAGGGCCCGGCGCGTAATACTTGTCGCTGCCGTGGTTGAGCAGCCGCGCTATGCCATCGCCGGCTGTGGAGTGGAGCAAGTAGTTGGGTGCCTCCGCGTGCTTGAGTCCGTCCGCTGCTTCCGACGGCGAAGGCTCCTCCACAGCGGTCCACACGGGGTGGTCCGGGGGAAGGAGCAGCCCGACGAAGGCTTTGGATGTCCAGTACGGCGAGGCGGGGCCGGAGTACTCCTGGGTCATGGGTTCAAAAGCGCCAAGCCACCCAAGGGACGGCAGCCCGCGGTCGTAAGCTCCGTTGTCCAGGAAGTACTTGGCCGCGCCGCTGGCGATCCGCCGGGTCTGGCCAGGGGTCAGTGGCGTTGCGGAGACGGCCTCGCCCATGAACAGTGGCGCCACGGCCGCGAAGCGGTAGATCAGGGAACGGCCATGGAAGACCGGGGCCCCGTTGGAGCCGAAAAACCTGACGTGGTCCTCCAGGAATGCCGCGAGCCGGGTCCGGTAGACCTCCATGCGCGGCGCCGCCTCCGGGTGACGGTTCGCGGCAAACTCTGCCCAGAGGATGGGGTAGAGGTGCATGGCCCAACCGCAGTAGTAGTCGAAGAAGTCCCCGGTGCCATTGTTATCGCCGTCGCGGTACCAGCCCCCGCCCGCATACCAGTCCTCCAGCCTCTTCAGGCCGTGGTCAATCTGTGCAGCGTTGTGTTCCAATCCGGCACCGGCCAGGAATTCGGCAATCATCACCTGGAACAGCACCCAGTTGTTGTCCACGCAGATGCTGGTGGAGGAACCCTGCAGCCAAGCGGCCACCTGGGATTGCTGTTGGGTGGTCAATGTATCCCACAGCCAGGTTTTGGTCAGTTGAAGACCCAGGACAAGGGACGCAGCTTCCACCATGGGCTGCGAGCGGTCACGGATGGGTGGCCACTCTTCAGGACCGCCCGCCCGCGTTCCCTCCAGCAGGCCTTCGCGGTAGAACTCCATGTGGCCCTGGGGATCGCTGCCGCGCTCGCCTGCCACGCGAAAGGCTGCCATCAGGAACGTGCGGGCGAATCCTTCCAGACCATCGGACATAACGCCCGACGACGACGGCCTGCCGCCCAGGCGAATGGTCGCCTTCCGGGGCGAAAAGTAAGGACGCACCGCGAGCAACTGCTGGTCTGCGAAGGCAACCCAGTGTTCCCGCGTCCATCCGGTGATGGGGCTGAGGTCATCATCCGGGGCGGGCATGGTGAAGCCGATGGCCATGAGTCTCCTGCGGGCTGTAGTTCCAGCTTCATTACAGTAAGTTGCCCCGGCTTGGCGCGGGGTGAACTGAACAATAGTGAACGCACTCTACGTGATGCAGCTCACATAAATTTCACCGTGAGGAATCCCTGCCGGGCTACGTCCTATTCATGACGGCGCAAAAGAACGCCGCACACAACGGACAGGAGTGATTGCCATGACGATCCAGACCCACACCCCCGCAGACGTCCCCGCAAAGAACACCCCGGCCGCCACCCCGGCGTCGGCACAGGATAAGACGGCACGGGACCTGACAGCCCAGGACAAGGGCAAGGACGGCCGGGGAGCAACCACTGTGGCTGACGGCGTCGTAGCCAAGATCGCCGGCATCGCCATCCAGGAAATCCCCGGCGTCCACGCCCTGGGCGGCGGCGCGGCCCGCGCAATCGGAAACCTCCGCGAAAAGGTTGGACACAAGGACCTCACGCAGGGCGTCAGCGTGGAAGTTGGGCAGACCCAGGTGGCGGTGGACGTCACCCTGGTTGTTGAATACCCGCACCCGCTCCAGGAAGTGGCAGACAACGCCCGCGACGCCGTGTACACCGCCATCGAAGACCTGGTGGGCATGGAAGTCACCGAAGTGAACATCACCATCACGGACATCCACGTGCCGTCCGAGGACTCCGAGGCCGATGACGCCACCCGTGAGCCGAGGGTCGCATGAGCCCCACAGTTACCGGCATGGCCGTAGGAGCGGTCCTGGCACTGGCCGGACTGGCCTTCGGATTTTGGGGACTGCTGCTGACAGCGCTGTTCGTAGGAATCGGGGCTGTGCTGGGCCGCTCCGCCGAGGGAAAGCTTGACCTGGGCGGGGTGCTGGATGCCCTGCGGGGCAAGCGCTCCTCCTCATGACCAGCCAGGCCGGCGGCCCGGCATCCGAAAAAAGGGCCGGGCACACCCGGATTGCCCGCACCGCGCTCCGCAAAACGGTGGAAACCATGACGGCACGCGCTTTCGGAGTGGGTGGGAGCAACGTCACCGCTGACCTGGAAGACGACTCCGGAAAGCTGGGAGTCCGGCTTTCGGTCCAGTTGGCGCTCCCGCCGCTCCTGGCGCCGCGGAAAGGTGCAGCCACCGTTTTTGACCAGGCACAGGCTGCGCGGGCAGAACTCGTGGCCCGCAGCATGGAACTCACCGGCATGGAGCTCGGCCGGGTAGACATCCGGCTCACCGGCGCAAAGCCGGCACAGCTTAAGGAAAACCAGTCCAAGGAAAGGAGGGTGCAGTGAAGCAGGATCGACGTATCCGGCGCATGATCCGGCGGGAGACGCACTCTTCCAGGTCAGTCCCGTCCATCGTGGCCGCCTCCATCCTCCTGGTCACGTTCCTCTGGCTGGCGTTGGAATCCGTGCTGTGGCTCCTCAAGGAACAGCCCCTGCTTGCAAGCCCGGCCCAACTGCGGCAGTGGCTGCTTGACCTTCCTGCCAACACCATCCCGGCGGGCATGACCGCCGCTGGTGTTGGCCTGGGGATTCTGGGGCTGCTGGTGATCGGCACGGCGGTAGGCAAGGGACGCCGGCCCAGGCGCGCCCTGGCCAGCCACCGCATGGCAACGGTGGTGGATGACGACGTCATCGCCGCCGCCGTATCCAGCAAAACCCGCCTAGCAGCTGGCCTGGCGCCAGGGCAGGTGACCACCACGGTGGGTGGACAGTCCGTACGGGTCCAGGTGCGTCCGACGTCGGGCGTTCCGCTGCACCTTGAGTCCATCACAACAGCGCTCGACGCCGAACTGGCCGCCTATGGGCTGAACCGGCCGGTCAAGCGCAACGTACGGGTACTGAACGAAGGAGCCGTGGGGCAATGAGAAGGACCAACCGTGCTGTGAACCGCATCCTGCTCACCATCGTGGGCCTTGCAATTCTGGGCGCCGGAGCCGCACTCATCGCGGCCGGAACCCTGCCGGGAGCATCGGACACATGGTGGGCAATTGGCTCCAACCTGACGGATCAAGCCCGCAGCCTTGCCGGCAATGCACCCGGGCCTGGCCCGGTGCGGAGCTGGTGGCTGGCCGCCGGCATAGCAGTCCTGCTGCTGGCCGCCGCACTGAGCGCCGCCTGGCTGGCGTCCCAGGGTGGCGGACGAACACCCCGTCTGGCAGAGGAATCCGACGGGACCCACGGCCGGACCGTGGTGGATGTGGGACTCATCTCCGCAGCAGTACACGAGGCTCTGAAGGGCAACAAGGACGTTCTGTCCGCCTCAGTCTCCGCTTGGGAATCACGGAGCGGGACGGCGCTGCGGCTCCGCATGCAAGCCCGCAAGGGAACCTCACCCCGCGAGCTTGCCGATACCGCCGAAGAACTCGTCCAGGGAATCGACGCGTGGCTGGGCCATCCACTACCGGTCCTGGTCCGAATTACCAGCGGCGCCCGGAGCAGGGTGTCCGGTTCCCGTCGTGCCCGGTGACCGCCTTTTATCAGTCACCGCAGTAAGAACAGCTTCTTTACCGAATAAAACCGGCGCGGCCCTCAATGACCGCGCATGACAAGAAAAGGGAACACCATGGGTATCAACGACAAGATCAACAACGCAGCCACCGAACACCTGGGCGCTGCCAAGGAAGGCGCAGGCAAGCTCACCGGCGATCAGTCCCTGGAGCGCGAAGGCCAGCAGGACCAAGCCCAGGCCAAGCTCCAGCAGGCCGGCGAAAAGGTCAAGGATGCTGCAGCGGACATCAGCGAAAACATCAAGGATGCCGCCCAGAAGCTCAAAGACGGCTTCACCAACAAGTAGTCCTTGGGCCGGGACGGTTCCACCGAAACCAGGAACCGTCCCGGGGATACCGCCACGATTCAAGACCCAAGATTCTGACTCGTATCGACTGTGCACTGGGAAGGCAGGAAACGTGACTGGTTCACCCGCGGCGCAGCACCAACTGGACCTGGTTCCCGATGCCCTGCTGGCTGGCAGGGCCGCAGATGGTGACACTGCCGCTTTCGAGGCCTTGGCCAGACGCCACGGCCCCCTGATGCGGGCCACGGCCCGTCGGTTGACCGGCTCACTGGCCGACGCCGACGACGTCGTCCAGGAGACACTCGTCCAGGCCTGGAAACAACTGGACGGCTTGCGGGACCCGGCCGCGGTGAAGGGTTGGTTGCTTCGCATCGTTGGCAGCCGCAGCATCGACCATCTCCGGAAACGCCGCCACCACGCGGACCTTGGCACCGTTGAAAACGCAGTGGACCCCGACTCCCGGCCCAAGAACAAGGACCCGGAAACCAACGCCGTCAACAGCTCCCGGATTGAGGCCCTGAAGGCGGCGCTCGCCAAGCTTCCGGAGGAACAACGGCGCTGTTGGGTGCTCAAGGAGTTCAATGACCAAAGCTACGAGGAAATTGCGCTGACACTGAACATCAGCCCAGCCAGTGTCCGCGGCCGCCTGGCCCGGGCACGGATCACTCTTGCGCGCACCATGGAGGAATGGCGATGAACACCAGCGACACCCTCGAATGCGGCCACAGCCTCGCAGAGCTAAGCGCCTACCTGGACACCGGACAGATTGCCGATCCCGTCCACGTGGAAACATGCCCCGAATGCCAGGCAGGGTTGGCCTCGCTGCGCCACCTCTCAGAGCTGGGGAGAGAATTGCTCAGCTCAGACGTGGCGGAGGCAGGCTCCGGCACTGACGACTGGATGCAGTCAATCTTGGACAACCTCCGGCTGGAGTTGCGGCCGGGACGCAGCATTCCCTTGCAGTCCGGCAACCCTCAGGACACCCTCTGGGAAACCGAGGGCTCCATCTCCGCACTCATCCGTTCCGTGGCCGATGCCCTGCCGGGAACAGCCGCCGGCAAGTGCCGCCTGCACGGCGATGTCACCACCCCCGGCGCCGACATCACCGTGGAAGTGGAGATAGCAGTGGTGTATGGACACCCCATGGAGGAACGTGCCGCCGCGCTCCGCCAGGAGCTGGCAGAGACCCTGGCCGTCCAAACTGAACTGACCATTCAAGCCATCAACATCACTGTCACCGATGTGCTGGAGCCACCACACCCAGCAAGCCCCGCAGATGCCACTACCGAGGAGCAGCCATGACCGAGCCGATGGACGTTGGGGCTGCAGCCCCCGCAAGTGCTTCCGCCGCCTCGGCAGACTTGGGCATCCTGGCCGAGCAGCTGCTCGGCGTAGTCCAGTCCGTGGAGGGTGTCAGTTCCGTCTACCCCGCCCAGCCGCTGTGGCAGTCCATCGCAGGTGCTGTGTTGTCCGTGGTCACCGGAGACACTCCCGCCCTGATCACCCTCACGGACGAGGCAGGAGTGCTGGCCGTGAAGACCAGGATCGCGGTGGGCACGTCCCGTCCGGCTCCAGCCGTGGCGCGTGAAGTAGCCGAAGCGGTGCGGCGGCACCTGCTCCCCCGGCCGGCCGCCGTCGACGTTTCGGTTGTAAAGGTAGGCGTGTAGGACACCGCTGGAGCGCAGAGGCACGCTGTTCTGGTTCATAATGAACAAACTGAACATAAGTGAACTTGATAGGCGGAGACCTGCATGCTGTCCGAGGATCGACAACAGCTCATCCTGAGGGAGCTTGCCCTGCATGGCTCACTCAATGCCGGTGAGTTCGCGGCCAAGCTGGGGACGTCGGGAATGACCATCCGGCGTGATCTCGCCGTGCTCGCTGAGCAGGGTTTGCTGGAGCGTGTGCATGGTGGCGCCGTGTCCTCGGGAGGCAAACCCGCGGGTCCTGCCGCTCAACAGTCCACGTCCTGGCGTCCAGGCGGGAGGCGGCCGCTGGCGACGATCGGGATGATCGTACCGTCGGCGTCGTACTATTTTCCGGGCGTGATCCGCGGCGCGGAGGCCGCCGCCCAGGAAGCAGGCGTGCGCTTGGTCCTGGGCGTTTCCAACTACTCGGGAGCTGAAGAGCGGCGTCAGGTGCGGCGGCTGTACGAACACGGCGTGGACGGCATCCTCATCACGCCCAGCGAGCAATCATTGGCCGGTACGGAGACGCTGGACCTGCTCGCCGAAGCCGATGTGCCCGTGGTGGTGGTGGAACGGTCAATCGACGACGCCCTGGACCGCGGCCGGTTGGAATCTGTGCGCAGCGACCACGTGCGCGGCTCCGAGATCGCGGTGAACCATCTCCTGGCCCTGGGGCACCAAAGGATCGCCATCTGCCTGCGGGAGAACAGCCCCACCGCGCCGCAACTCATCGATGGTTTCCATCTGGCCATGCAGCGCGCCGGGCATTCCCGCGACGACTCGATGGTCCGCGCCATGTCCCGGGCACAGAACGATCCCCAGGCTCACCGCGTGCTGGTGGATGCAATCCTGGACTGGTGCGCAGAGTCGCAGGTGACAGCCGCCATTGTCCACACCGATGAGGACGCGCTCCAATTTGTGAGTGCCTGCCAGGAGCGGCGGCTCCGCGTGCCTGAGGATTTCGCGATCGTCTCCTATGACGACGAGATCGCGGCCCTGGGGGCCGTTCCGCTCACCGCAGTGGCACCGCCAAAATACGACGTCGGACATCAGGCTTTGGTGATGTGTCTGAACCGGATCGGGGGAAGGCGCGGGAGCACCTCAGCGCTGCAGCGGGTCAACCTGTCCCCCGCGCTGGTGATCAGGGAATCGACGCAGGTATAGCTCCAAACTTGTTTACTTCTGTTCACTTTGTTGATGATGTTCATTTTTGTGGATTTCATGGTGCCTAGCCCACACCACGAACTTCGCATCGTGAACTTCAAAGGAGAACAGAATGAAGCGTCGCCAGCTTCTGCTTGGAGCAGTCAGCCTCATGGCCAGTGCTGCCCTCATCACCGGCTGTGGCAGCACCCAGGCTGCCGCACCAAATCCCACCCCCGCCGAAGACCCCTCCGGCACCATCACCTTCTGGTCATCCATGGCAGGCATGGACAAGGTGGCCGAGGCGTTCAACGCCAGCCAGAGCAAGATCAAGGTCACCTTCGAAACCATCCCCAACGGCGGCGCAGGCGGCTATGCCAAGCTCTCCACCGCCATCACGGCAGGCAATGGCCCGGATGTTGCCACCATCGAGTACCCGCAGTTGCCCCAGTTCGTCTCCAACGGACAACTCCAGCCCCTGGATGGCTACATCAACAAGGCAGAGACCGTGGACAAGCTCACGGACCAGACCAAAGCCTTGGTGCAGTTCGGCGATGCAACCTACGCACTCCCCTACGATGCTGCCCCCATGATCATGTGGTACCGCAAGGACATGCTGGACAAAGCCGGCGTAGGAGTTCCCAAGACCTGGCAGGACTTCGAGGAGGCCGGCAAGAAGCTGAAGGCCGTTGCCCCGGAGGCTCACCTTGCAAGCTTCAACCCAAATGAAGCCGCACTGACTGCAGCCCTGTCCTGGCAGGCCGGCGCCACGTGGTTCGGCACAGAAGGCGACAGCTGGAAGGTGGGCGTCAATGACGACGCTACGCAGAAGGTGGCCAACTACTGGCAGAAGCTGATTGACCAGAAGATCGTCAAGGTCCAGCAATCCTTCAGCGACGAGTGGTCCGCGGACCTGGCCAGTGGCGCCGTCGTGGGTGTTCTTGGTGCCAACTGGAGCGCAACCGGTATCCAGAAGCGTACGGAAGCCAGCGGCCAGAAGGGCCAGTGGATTGCAGCCGAGGTTCCCAACTGGGGCTCACCCGCCGACGCTTTCTACGGCGGCTCCAGCTTCAACATCACCAAGAGCAGCAAGAACCCTGCCGCCGCTGCCAAGTTCATCGAGTTCCTCGCCACCAGCCAGGATGCCATCAAGGCCCGAGGCAACACCGGTTCTGCCTTCCTGGCCTTCCCGGGCCTGACGCCGGTGGCACAGAAGGCGTTCGATTCCAGCTACTTCGGCAACGACATCTATTCCGTCTTTGATAAGGCCTACGCCTCGATCACCCCGGGCTGGCAGTGGGGTCCCAACTGGGACATCACCAACACTGCGCTCAAGGACGCCTACGGCAAGCTGACCAGCGGCGGCAAGGTCCTGGAAGCTGTTGACACGGCCCAGAGCGCCACGGTGGCCGGACTCAAGCAGAACGGCCTCTCCGTCAAGGAGTAGGCCCGCACGGTGGGGCGGCTATCGCGACTGCGGAGCCGCCCTGCCAGCGAGGAGATTAATCATGCTCACCCAGGCATCCACAAAGCCGTCCACCGCCGTCCAGTCCGCCACCCGGGCCCCTCGTAGACCCCGCGCAATGTCCGGAACCGGTGGCCGCACCGCCGCACTGTTCCTCACCCCGTTCTTCACAATTTTCGCCCTCGCCATGGTTGCGCCCGTCGTCTATGCGATGGTGCTGAGCTTCTTCGCGCAGCAAAAGTCCGGATTGGGCTTCGGCGAAGCCAAGACGTCGTTTGTGGGCTTGGAGAACTACCTGCAGGTCCTCCAGTCCGAGACCTTCGTAGGCGGTATCGGCCGCCTGGCGTTGTACTGCCTGCTCTACATCCCCTGCATGGTGGGCGGTGCCCTGGCGTTTGCCCTGTTGCTGGATGCCGCCGTGACCCGTGCACGGAAACTCTTCCAACTCCTGGTCTTCCTTCCCCACGCTGTGCCCGGCGTGATCGCGGCGCTGATCTGGGCCTACCTCTACACCCCGGGGGTCAGCCCGATCGTCTCAGTCCTGCAGACCGGCGGGATCTCGCTGAACTTCCTGGACAACCAGATGATCCTGCCATCCATCGTCAACATCGCCGTATGGGAGTGGACCGGCTACAACGTGATTGTGCTCTTCACAGCACTGCAGGCCGTACCCCGGGACGTCCTGGAGGCCGCCCGAGTGGACGGCGCGGGCGAAATCCGGGCCGCCGTCAGCATCAAGCTCCCGCTGATCCTTCCGGCGTTGAGCGTGATCATGCTCTTCACGGTGATTGGCACCCTGCAGCTGTTCACCGAACCGTCCATCATCTCCAAAGCCACCGCGTCCGTCACCAGCACCTGGGTGCCCAACATGTGGGCCTATGACGCCGCGTTCAACCGGCATAACCTCAACCAGGCCGCAGCTGCCTCCATCATCATCGCGCTCATGGCCGCAGTACTGTCCTGGGCCGTGACCCGCTTCAGCTCAAGGAACAAAGCATGAGCACCTCCACGATGTCCCGCGCAAGTACTTCGGCCCCGGCACTGCCGCCCAGGCGTCGCCGCTCCGCTGCCCGTGCCGGCGGCTTTGGCAGCACCTTCACGGTGAACGCCCTGCTGATCCTGGGCTGCGCTTACATGGTCCTTCCCGTGGTGTGGCTGTTCTTTGCCTCCACCAAGAACACCGCGGACCTCTACGGAACACCCGCCTATGCCTTAGGAGAGCCTGCGTTCTTGGACAACGTCATGGCGGTCCTTAACCAGGACGGTGGAGTGTTCCTCCAGTGGATGGCAAACTCCATGTTCTACGCGGCATTCGGCGCGGTGCTGGGAGGGCTGATCTCCGTCATGGCCGGCTACGCGTTCGACAAATTCCAGTTCCGCGGCAAGGATTCCTTCTTTGGCATCGTCCTGGTGGGCGTCCTGATTCCCAACACGGCCACGGTCCTTCCGATGTACTTGTTGGCCTCGGTGTTCGGCATCACCAACACCATCTGGGCCGTGCTCATCCCGGTCCTGTGCAATCCCTTCGGCGTCTACCTGGCCAGGGTTTACTCGGCCGCTTACGTTCCCGCCGAGACCCTGGAGGCAGCCCGCGTGGACGGTGCAGGACCCATCCGGTCCTTCTTCTCCCTGGGCTTGCCCATGATGATGCCCGGCTACATCACCATCGCCCTGTTCCAGTTCGTAGGAGTATGGAACAACTTCATGCTCCCGCTGGTGATGCTCCAGGACCAGAAGTTGCTCCCCGTCAGCGTCGGCATCTCCATCTGGCAGGGCTACTCGGTTCCGCAGCCCGAATTCACCCCCATGGTCATCACAGGCTCGCTACTGTCCATCATTCCGTTGCTGGTGGCCTTCATCATGCTGCAGCGCTTCTGGAAATCAGGCCTCACGGCAGGGAGCGTCAAATGAGGTTGAACGTTGCGTTGGCCATGCCGGCCCACACGGCGCGGGCCGTGTTTCCTCCGCGGAGCCTCGATCCGTTGGAGCCCGCGTTGAGGCTCCTGAGCCGGGAACCCATCCAGGACTTTCACGCCCCGGAAAGCCGGGCAATCCTTGAACAGGCAGACGTCCTCCTCACCGGTTGGGGCTGCCCGATGATCGACGATGCCGTCCTGGACGCTGCCCCCCGCCTGCGATACGTCCTGCATGCAGCAGGCAGCGTGAAGCACCACATCGGGGACGCCTGTTGGGAACGCGGCATCCAGGTCAGCTCAGCCGCGGACGCCAACGCCATCCCCGTGGCCGAGTACACGGTGGCCATGATCGTCCTGGCGAACAAGCGTGTCCTCCAGATCGCCCGTGCGCTGCACACCACCCGCACCGACGTCCTCGCTGAGCAGCTCTTCCCGGACATGGGCAATTACCGCAAGCGCGTAGGCATCATCGGGGCGTCAAAGATCGGCCGGCACGTTATCCGGCTGCTCGCTCCATATGATCTGGACGTCGTGGTCTCGGACCCGTACCTGTCCCCCGGGGAAGCCCGGGCCCTGGGCGTCGGGCTAACGTCCCTGGACCAACTGGTGGCAAGCAGCCACATCGTCAGCCTCCACGCGCCGTCGTTGCCTTCCACCAAGAACCTCATCGACGCCGGGCTGATCGAACGGATGCAGCCGGGCGCCACCTTCATCAACACGGCCCGCGGTGAGCTGGTGGACCAGGATGCCCTCCTGGCACGGGTGGAACAGGGCGATCTTTACGCCATCCTGGACGTGACAACGCCCTGGGTGCTGCCCGCCGAATCCCGTTTCTACACCCACCCCAACGTGCTGCTCACGCCGCATGTGGCAGGGTCCCTGGGCAACGAACTGGAGCGTATGGCAGCCAGCGCCGTGGAGGAGGCCCGCCGGCTGTCCCGGGGGGAAGGGTTGCGGTTCCCGGTGACGGTTGAAGACCTGGCGTTCACGGCTTAGGCAGCCGGTTGCGGCCTTGAGGACGCACGACGGCGACCTCCCGCCGTCGTGCGTTTGTCACGGTCCGGTGCGTGCAGGCTCGGCTTCATCCGCGTCCTGAAGCCAGGCCATGGCTTCGTCCTCGGAGACGAAGAAACGGGTGGGGCACGGCGGCTCCTGAACGGCCAGCTGGTACTGCGCGAGCATGCGGTCCACGGGGTTGTTTCCCAGCAACGCGATCCTGGACGCCGCGCAGGGCTCCAGGAAGACTTCGCGGGCTGCGTGGCTGAGGTGGCCGGCATCGGCCATCGTCACCAGCAGGGGGTAGCGGCGGCCGTCGGCGATGTTGTTCACAGCGTCCACCGCGGCCCGGGCATTGTGGGCTTCGATGCGGACTCCGGGTTTCCAGGCCAACCACATGACGCCGGAGGACTGGAACCGGATGTCGTAATCGCCGGCGTCCGTCTGAGCCATGGAACCATCTCCCTTTCCGGTGGATCGCCCGATTGCCCGTGCGCCTCGAACTGACTCCACCCTGCACCTGCCGACGATCATACGGTCTCATCCGAAACGAGTGATTTTTGCTGTCCGGTCATCCCGCGGAAGGGGAGTCTGCGCTTTCGTTGTCCTTTTCTTCCGCGGCCGTCTGCGCATAGGATGCCGAAACCCTGCGGTACACCGGGGTGAGGAAGGCGATCAGGGCCACGGCGATCATCATGAGGCCCGCCACCAGGAACACCAGGGCAATACCGCGGGAGATTCCCTCACCCAGCAGGGGCTCAAGCTGTGCAGCGCCTTCGGAAGAGCGTGCATAGGGAATGATCCAGAACTGCGCGATCGGTGCAATGAGGAACGCTGTGATGGGCGCTGCCGCGGATTCGAATGCCATGGCGAAGCCAAACACCCGCCCTTGCCGGGGCAACGGGACCACTTTTTGGATGACGGTTTGCTCGGCTGCTTCCACCACGGGCACCAGGGCCATATAGATCCAGATGCCCACGATGTACAGCCACGCCCATTCGCGCAGCGTGAAGACCGCGCCGATGAGACCCATGAACCCGACGGCGATCAGCATGGTCCGCAGCGGGTTGGAACCCAGTCCGAATTTGCCGATCAGTGCGCCGCCCAGGATGAATCCCGTTGCGCCCACGGCAAACACCGTTCCCCAGATTTCCACCGAGAACATTTCCAGCCCGTAAGGGTCCATCAACGCCATGTAGACGCCGCCGATGAAGTTATTGAACGTCGAGAACAGGATCAGGGCGAACAGTCCGGAAATCGCCATGACGGCGGCCCAGGAGCCGCGCAGGTCGAAGCCACCCTGCGCGTCGGAGGCGGCAGCCCGCACTTCCTCCGGCAGGCGAAGCGTGAGCAGGTGCGCGAAGGCCAAGGCGGTAAGAACCAAGGCCACTACCACTGTCCATCCCATGCCCAGCAGGCCCACAGACAAGCCGGACAGGACCGAGGTGACAATGAACATGAGCCCCTGCACCATCCCCACCAGTCCGTTGGCGTTGGCCCGCTTGTCAGGCTCGATCAGGATGGTGACCGTGGTGGACAGGGCGATGTTCCGCATGTTCTCCACCACTGCACCGATCAGGATGATCATGGTGAAAATCCAAAACCATGGCTGGGTCAGGTCGAGTAAAGCCTCTTCCGGCGTCAGCAGAAACATGACGCCGGACAGGATGAACATCACCAGGGTGAAACAGGCCGCAAAGCGCATCACGGCCAGTTTGCGGTAGCGGTCCACGAAGGTGCCGAAGCTGATGCTGGAAAGGGCGATCAAGAGCATGTACGCTCCACCGATCACCCCGGTGGCAATGACATTGCGGGTCTCCAGGTACACCCAGAAAGTCAAGGCGAACCATAAATAGCTGGTGGTGATGTTGGCCAGGGCGGTATTCACCAGGATCCCGGCAAAGGTGCGGGATCGCTGCGCCGGAGTGCGCACAGACATGTCGATTGCGTCGGAAGCCGCGGCCATGGCCGGTTCCTGCTCGGTCATGGGTCCCAGTAAACCACCGCTCCCAAGCTCCCGGTAGTATCGGCAGGGAATCCTAAAGACGCTTGGGGGAATTGTTCAATGACGCGTGCACAAGGGCAGCTCGCTTTTACCGACGACGTGAGCCGGGACCTGGAACTGCAGGAGTACGGCCTGGACCCGGCAGCGGATTCCACCCTCCTGCCCAATGCGGCGGTGATGAGCGCGCTGCAGAACCTGGTGCGGCTGGCCACGGAGCTCTGCGGTGCCCCCTTTGGCGTGGTCAACATCATCAGCGCGGAATACCAGCACCAGATCGGGGCCTGGGGTGTAGACCCCGGCATCTGCTCGCGCGAGGATTCAATGTGCGCCAAGGTGTTCCTGTCCCGCGAGCGGACAGTGGTGGCAGATGCATCCCAGGATCCCCGTTTTGCGGATAACCCCTTTGTCACGGGCGAAATAGGCAACGTCCGCTTTTATGCCTCCGTGCCGTTGCAAACAGAATCCGGCTTTGTCCCGGGGACCTTGTGCGTTTTCTCCGACCAGACAAAGGAACTGCGCCCCGAACAAGTCAGCATGCTGGAGGTCCTGGCCAAGCAAGTGGTGGAGTTGCTGGAACTGCAGCACCGGACCGTCCAACTGGACCGCACCTATGCCGAGCTGAAGGATTCCAACGCCAAACTCGCCGGGTTCGCCGGACGCGTCAGCCATGATCTGCGGATTCCCCTGACCACCATCCTTGGCTATGTGGAACTGGTGGAAGACGATCCGGACATGGAGCCCCAGAGCACGGCTGCGCGGTATCTGGACCGCATCGGGACCAGCGGACGGCGGATGCTTGGCATGCTGGAAGATGTCCTCAGCTACTCGCGCGTGGGAGGCGGGATCCAGGCCGGGCAGGTCTCACTGCGCAGTGTTGCAGAAGAGGTTATCCGCGACCTCGGCATTGAGGACCAGGGCATCGTTGAGGTTGAGGATCTGACGGTCCACGCGGACCGCGGGCAGTTGCGCATCCTCTTGCAGAACCTGGTGTCCAACGCCATGAATTACCGGAGCCGTGAGCGAACCCTGCACGTCAGGATCAGGGGCATCTCCAACTATCACGGCGCAACGGTCTACGTCGAGGACAACGGCAAGGGCATTAAGCCAGAGGACCGCGCCAAGTGCCTGGAACCCCTGGTCCGTCTGCGCCGGGAAGGTGACGGTCCGGGCACCGGACTTGGCCTGGCCACGTGCAGCAACATCGCCAAGGCCCACGGCGGCGATCTCACGCTGGCTGAAACGCCCGGCGGCGGAACCACGGTTGCGATTAGTTTTCCCGCCGGCTCCTAGCCTCAGCGGCGGGAGAGGTAACGCACGACGCCGGCAGCCCGCCGTCGTGCGTTACTGCATGTCGTGCGTTGCTTGAGATGGTCCGGCCTACTTGTCGGAGCCCTTTCCGTGGCTCTTTTCGTCCCCTTTGCCGCTCTTGCCGGCGCTCTTTTTGACTGCGTTTTCCATGCCTGTTTCCGCCGCCGGAACTGGAGCCGGCTCCTGAACCACGGTGGCGGGCCCGGGCTCCTGCACAATGACTGCCTCGGCGGGCACTGCTTCCGTGGGTACCGGTACCGCAGGGTCACTGGGCACTGCCGGGATGGGCTGCGGCTCAGCCTGCGAGACACCGGAATCGGCGGGCAGGGATGTATCCGTGGTGTTGCCAGCAGGAGCGAACCCTTGGAAAGCGATCAGCGCTGCGATGGGTATGGTCACGGCAGCAGCGGCAAGACCCCGAACTGTTTTGGGCCGTCGCTTGCCAAAGTCCACCAGTCCCGAAACCGCCGCCTGCTTTCTGGTGGGGGTGCGGAGCGGCAGCCGTGACGGCACGGGAGGGAGCACCGCGGTCCTTCGTCCCGACTGGATTCCTTCCTGGGTGAGCGCTTCCTCTACCTCCTGCGCTTTCGGTCGCTTTGCGGGATCCATGTCCGTCATGGCTTCCAGGAGCGAACGCAGCGGAGCGGGCAGTTCCAAGGGAACCTGCGGTGCCCGGTGCAGTCGGGCAGACGCCGTTTCCATGGGCGTTCCCGGATACTCGGCCCTGCCGGTGAGGCACTCCAGGAGCACCAGTCCCAGCGAGTAGATATCACTGGCGGGAGTCAGGCTGAGGCCTTGGGCTTGCTCAGGACTAAGGTATTGGGCGGTTCCCACGGTGAAGCCTGTTGCGGTGAGGCGGCTGTCCTTCATGACCAGGGCAACACCGAAGTCAGCCAGCTTCACGGACTGGGCCAGGCCGTCGTCGTCGGAGACAAGAATGTTGGCAGGCTTGATGTCGCGGTGGATGACTCCGTGCCCGTGCACCTGGGACAACGCACCGGCAACAGCAACGCCGATCCTTGCCACCTCGGGCACAGTGAGCGGCCCCTCTGCGAGCACTGCGCGCAGATCGCGTCCGTCAGCGCGTTCCATCACCAGATAGGCGCGCTCTTCATCGTTCCGGGTATCCACCCCGGCGTCAAAGGCCGCCACCAGCCCGGGGTGGTCAAACGCGGCCAGAAGCCTCATTTCGGTTTCCTGGCGAGCCCGGAAGGAGTCATCACCCGAGCCGGGGAGGAAGATTTTTATGGCCACCTCACGGCCCAGCAGAAGGTCGGTAGCCTGGTACACAGCGGACATGGCGCCCCTGCCCAGGATGGCTCCCAAGTGGTAGCGGCCGTCCAGTGTGTCGTCGATGGAATCCGGGACACGGGAGTCCACAGCTTCGTCATTGTTGCCCACGAATTGTCACGTCCTTCAGGCCCACCTGGGTGTCACGCAACCGCTGTCCGCGGATACCAGGCAATGCCGTCAATCTAACTTTCACGATAGCCGCGTGACCGCCTGCTTCAGCCCTCACGGCTTGGGCAACCCTGCCCAAACAGCATCATCCGGTTTCACCAGATACTCATCAGGATACTTATTAAAGCGGCGGAAGGACAATGCGGGGAGTCGGTGACCCCGCAGGCTATCCGGCTCCCTGCCGGTCCACGGCTGCGCGCAGCCCGCCCCCCGGAAGGCCAAGTGCCCACTCTGCTACGTCGGTGACGAACCGCTGGAAAGCCTCGAAATCGAAGGAACCCAGGTTGTTGACGTAGGAGCCCACGCCGTCGATCGCCACCCAGATCCGGATGCAGGCCGCGAAGGGGTCGTCCACAGCAAAGTCACCCGAGGCCACGCCGTCCTCGATGAGGGCCGTAAGCCGGGTCCGGTCCAGGTGCTCCTGCGCCAGCAGCGCCTCCGCCAAGGCCGGGGTGAACCGGCAGAGATGCCGGGCGTTGAGCCAGAGCCGCGTCAGCTCAAAGGCTCCCCTCCCTTCAATGCGCGAAATCAGGTGGGCCATGCGCTCCAGCGGCGTCCCGGCGTCGGGAAACAGTTCTTCCCGCTCCTCCGAAACGGCGCGGATGAACGCCGCGATCACCAGGTCCTCCGCCGCCGGGTAGTAGTGGCTGATCAACCCTGGGCGCACGCCAAGGCGGTCAGCGACGGCCCGGAGCGTGATCCGCTCAAGACCCTCGGTCAGCGCGATGGACGCGGCCTCCGCCAGGATCTCGGCCCGGCGCTCGTCAGGTAATTTTCGGACGCGTTGGGATGCGGGGCTTGACACCATGCCCATCAGTCTATTGGATTAGTGACCAATAGCACGTTGGTCGCATGACCAATAGTGCCCACAGGTCGGTTTCCCAACGTTGCGGAGCTGGCCTTGCCCGAGAGGAACAGCGTTGTCCCAGCCCCATACGACCGATGCGGTCAGTTATCCAGAACCACTTGCCCACCCCGAAAAACGGGGCATCGAACTCATCGGCGCCTCTGAACGGCACGGCCGCGCCCGCGACCTTTTCCCCGTCTGGGCAGCCCCGAACGTCAGCGTCCTGAACTTCACTGTGGGCGCCTCCCTGATCCTGCTGGGCCTGGAACTGTGGCAGGCCTTCCTGGTGATCATCGCCGGAAGCCTGCCGTGGATCCTGACCGGCATTGTGGCCACCAGCGGCCCGGCGGCGGGAACGTCCGGCTCCGTGATCACCCGGGCAATCTACGGAATCCGAGGCAACAGGGTGATTGTGGCGTTCTTCGGCTGGTTCATCTCCGCTGTTTTCCTGGCCCTCAACTGGCTGGCCTCCTCCTTCATGGGCGCCGAACTCCTGGCACAGCTCGGCTTCACGGATCCCGTCCTGGCGCCAGTGCTGGTCACAATCGTCGTGGCTGCCATCACCGTGCTCGTGGCAGTGTTCGGCCACAGCCTGATCCTGCGAAGCTACCCGGTGGTGGCCTCGGTGCTGCTGGTGATCTTCCTGCTTGTCACCGCGTTCATCCTGCCCCACGTCCAGTGGGGCTATGCGGCCCCGGCACCCCTGGACGGTGCGCCGTTGTGGTCAGCCATAACCATCGGTTTCGCCATCCTCGCCTCGACACCCCTGTCCTACACCAACAGCCCGGACCTGGCCCGCTACCTCCCGGAGTACACCAAGTCCTCCCGCATCGTTGCGGCCACGGCCTTGGGCGGCGCCCTGCCCTGCATGCTCTTCACATCTGTGGGAGCATTGCTGGCCACCGGAATTGACGCAGCCGCCATGGACCTTGGCATCGAGTCGGCGCTGCTGGCCCTGCTCCCCGCATGGCTCGGCCCCATCTTCGTGGTGGGCGTCATCATCAACACCATCTCGCTCAACGGCATGACCACCTACACCGCCAGCATGGCGTTCCAGTCCATCGGCGTGCCCATCCGCCGCATCCCTTCCGCCGTGGTGGTTGGCGCAATCGGAACCGCGCTCACCATCTACCTGGTGATGTCCACCAGCCTGCTGGACGCCGTGAACCTGATGCTGCAACTGCTGGTTCTTATCTCCGGCCCCACCATGGCCATCTTCGCCACCGACGTCATCATTCGCCGCAACCGCTACAACGGACGCGAACTTTTTGATGAGCGGCCCGGCAGCCCTTTCTGGTACTCCGGCGGCTGGCATCTTCCCGGATTGCTGGCCGTCATTCTCGGCGCAGCCGTGGCATCGCTGTTCCTCAGCAACAGCGCCTTTACCGGACCCATCGCGGCGGCCATGGGCTTACTGGATCTTTCCGTGCCGGTCTCCATGGTGGTCACCGCCTCCGTGTATGTGGCGCTGACACGGTGGTCCCCGGCCCGACGCAACACCACATCCAACCACGTAGGAGCCAACGCATGACCACCACTGGAAACCATCCTTCCCGCTACCCCGGTGCCGTGGGCCAGCCAACACTGGACACCTGGCAGGATGGCCCGCATAACCGCTGGACCTTCGCGCACCTGGGCGAAGTGGTTCCGACGGCCACCATCAACCGCCGCTTCCCGGCCGCCCCGGCTGGGGCTACCGAGCAGCTGGCGGCCGTGGAACTGCCGGATCTGATGCAGCGCCTGGAGGACACGTATACCGATGCATTCCTGGTCCTGCATCACAACAAGGTCATCGCGGAGTATTACCGGCCCGGATTCGCTCCGGATGACCGCCATTTGGTCATGAGCATTTCCAAGTCCATGTGCGGCCTGGTGGTGGGGGCTCTGGTGGACTCCGGCCACATCGTCACGTCTGCCCGCGTGGTTGACTACGTGCCGGAGCTCGCAGGATCGGCGTATGGCGGAGCAACGGTGCAGCACGTGCTGGACATGGCCGTCCACCTTGACTACAGCGAAGACTACGTGGATCCCGCTTCCGAGGTTCAAACGCACGACCGCTCTGCCGGTTGGCGCACCCGCAAGGACGGCGACCCCGGGGACACGTATGCCTTCCTCACCACGCTCACGGGCAACGGCACAGTGGGCACGTTCCAGTACTGCTCCGCCAACACCGACGTCCTGGCATGGATCATTGAGCGGGTTACGGGCCTGCGCTACTCGGATGCGCTGTCCAAATACCTGTGGTCAAAGCTCGACGCGGACCGGGACGCCACCATCACAGTGGACGCCGCGGGCTTCGGCTTCGCGAACGGCGGTGTCTCCTGCACCGCCCGCGACCTCGCTCGCGTGGGCCAGTTAATGCTCGACGGCGGCAAAGGTCCAGGCGGCAGGGTGGTGTCCGAGGGGTGGGTCAGCAGCATCCTCGCCGGTGGCAGCCAGGACGCCATGAAGGATTCCTCCTTCACCGATCTCCACCCGGGCGGGTCCTACACCCGGCAGTGGTGGTGCACGGGAAACGAGCGCGGCAACGTGACGGGCGTCGGAATCTACGGCCAGTACCTCTGGCTCGACCCCCTGACGGAGACTGTGATCGTGAAGCTCTCCACGTGGCCAGGACCGGACAGCGGTCACCTCCACGCACTTCAAAACCAGTTGCTCGTAGACGTCAGCCGCGCCCTGGACAGCCACTCTCTGGACAGCGACTCACTGAAAGCGCCAAACACCATGGAATCAAAGGAAAACGCAGCGTGACCACCCAGCTCTACACCAATGGCCGCATCTTCACCTCCGATACCCGCCGCTGGGCAGAAGCCCTGCTGGTGCAGGATGAACGGATCCTTTACGTCGGTGATGCGCACACTGCGGCGCGGCTGAGCCCGGACGCGCCAGTCACGGACCTCGGGGGCCGGCTGGTACTGCCCGGATTCGTGGACGGTCACGCGCATGTGATCGGCACCGGCGAAGCGCTGGGACAGGTCAGCCTGTGGGGTGCCAAGTCCGTGGAGGAGATCCAGCAGCGCATCAAGACCCGCGACACCGAGGATCCTGGCACCGACAGGATCCTGGCCACAGGGTGGCTGCATGGAGTCATTCCCGGCGGCGTCCCGGAAGCTGCGATGCTCGACGCCGTGGTGCCCGGCAAACCCGTTTATGCCTTCGCCTATGATTTCCACTCCGTGTGGGTCAACACCGCCGCACTGGCTGAGCTCGGGATCGATGACCACACCCTCAATCCGCACGGCGGCACCATCAAGCGCGATTCCCAGGGTCACGCCACGGGCTACATTGACGAGAATGCGTTCTACGATCTGGTGCTCCCTTTCCTCGATTCCCAGGTGGACGGGAACCAGCACGGGGCCAGCATCGCCGCAGTCCAGCAGGCCTACCGCGAAACCGGAGTCACCACTGCATGCGACATGGGCTTCAACGAGACCGATCTTGAGGCCTTCAAGCGGGCTGATAAGGACGGGTCGCTAACGAGCCGGCTCATCGCTTACTGGCGGGTGAACAGCACCGGCTCCGCGGAGAACAACATTGCCCAGGTCCAGCGGGCAGCCGAGCTGGCCGTCGAGCATCAGTCGCCGTTCCTGCGCGTGGTGGGCATCAAGATCATCATTGATGGCACCATCGACGGGTGCACGGCCACCTTGGGGATGCCGTATGCCGATGGCTCGAATGCAGAACCGATCTGGAGTCTCGAAGAGCTCGCGCCTGTTGTGGCTGCGGCTGATGCTGCCGGGTTGAAGGTGGCGATGCACGCCATCGGCGATGAGTCCGTGCGGATCGCGATCGCCGCCGTGGAACACGCTGTGGCGGTGAACGGCCCCCGCGAACGCCGTCACCGGATTGAACACCTTGAGTTGGTGGACAGGGCCGACGTCGATCGCCTCGCCGCGCTGGGGATCACCGCGAGCATGCAGCCCGTCCACGCAGATCCCGCAATCAGTGAAAATTGGGCGGCCAAATTGGGGGACCACCGAGTGGAGCGTGGATTCGCTTGGCCGTGGATCCGGGAGGCGGGCGCTTGCCTTGCGTTTGGCACGGACTCCCCCACGTCCCCGCACGCTCCGCTGCCCAACATGTACGTGGCCACCACGCGCGCTTCTGCCCTGGATGCTGCTGCCGGAACCAACGTCCCGGACTTCGCCCTGCCCCTGGCCGCATCCATTGAGCACGCGACGCGCGATTCGGCGTGGACCTGCGGCGCTGAGCATGACATCGGCCGCCTGGCCGCTGGTTTGTTTGCGGACTTCGTGGTTTTAGACACGGACGTTTTCGCCGGCAGCGCGGACGCCCTGCTGGAGGCAAAGGTTGTCCGGACCGTGGTGGGCGGGCGGACGGTGCATACGAAGAAGTAACGGGCACACGAAGAAGTAACGGGCACGGAAAGGACCTGCCGCGGGCCGATCCAGCGCACCCGCTGCTCCGAATCACCGTCAGAGGTGAGGAGCAGCAGGTCATCATGGACGTTCAGCAGCAAACAGGACCGGTACGGGTAACGGACACCTGGCGCATCACCGTGCCAACGGAGCTGGGCCCGTGCACCGTCCGGATCCAGGACGGCGCAGGTCCGGAGTCAGGAACCGCAGACGTGTACCTCCATGGAGCGGCCGGGTCCTGGACCACCTTCCTGCCGTTGATGTCGCGCGCTCCGGAGAACGATCGCATCCTGATCGACCTGCCGGGTTGGGGAGATTCCACCCAGGCCGCCCGCTTGGAAGGTGCCACCATCGAGGCCATGGCGAGTGCCGTCGTCGAGGTTTTGACGGTCCTCGGGCACCGCCGTTGGAACATCGTGGGCCACTCCATGGGCGGCTTTCTGGCGCTGCATATTGCGGCGGCGTGGCCTGCGCAAACAGCCAGTGTTGCCACGATTTCGGCCACCACCTTTGGAGTGACGGACTCGATCCGGCACCCGTGGCGCGGGCTGTTCCTGCTCCCGTTTTTCGTGTTCATACTGCTGCTCATGCGCTCCACGGCACGGTTCGGAAGCGCCGGAACGGCACTGATCCGTGGAGTAGGGAAAACGCCCATCATGCGGCTGCTCCTGGGGCCGCTGTTCGCGAACCCGGCGGCCATACCGGAGAGGGTGATCCGCAGGCTGGCGCAAGAGGCCCGCCCCGCAAGCTTCGGCGCCGCCGCGCGGGCTGCCGCACTGTACAACGCCGGCCAGTGGCGCAGCATTTGCTGCCCGGTGCTGGCGATCCGCGGCGACCAGGACGTTTTCACACCGCAGTCCGACCTTGAGCAGCTGGCGGCGCTTTGCCCGCATGTCCGCACGGTCACGGTGCCGCGGTGCGGGCATTTCGCAACAGTGGAGCAGCCTGACACCGTCCAGCGATTGTTGACCGACCTGCGGCAACGCTGAACGCCCGACGGCGACCTCCCGCCGTCGGGCGGTGTGGCTGCGTAACGCAAGGGTCCTACGTGACGCACGGAACTGCGGTCCGGCACGGCCTCAGGGCAGAATGGAAGGCATGACCCTTACAACCTTTGCCCTCGTCCGCCATGGCCAAACCGATTGGAACGCGGAGCGCCGGTTGCAGGGGTCCACGGATATTCCGCTGAACGACGTCGGTCGCGGCCAGGCGCGCGACGCCGTCGCCGTGCTCGCGGACCGCCAGTGGGATGCTGTGGTGTCCTCGCCGCTGGGCCGTGCAGCGGAGACGGCCCAGATCATCGCGGAAGGGCTGGGCCTCACGGTGTCCCGGTTGGTCCCCGCGCTCACCGAACGCAGCTTTGGACCGGCCGAGGGGTTGCAGGCCGGCCCCGAGTTGGAAGCACTCCGCATTCCGGGTGGGTTCCGCGGAGGCGAGAGCGATGACGACGCCGCCAGCCGCGGCCTGGGCGCGCTCGAAGAGCTCGCCCAGGAGTTCGCTGGCAAGCGCGTACTGGTGGTCGCGCACGGCACGCTGATTCGCCTGACACTCAACCGCGCAATCGGACGCACCCTGGACAGCGTCCAGAACGCGGCCCTCAACTTGGCCCACCACGACGCTTCGGACGGTTGGCAGCTTGAGTACTTCAACGGCGAGCGCGTCACCGCCGACGCCGGGGTTTAGCCAGCTACTTGGCGTCCAGGCGCGCCTTCAGCTGCTCCGCGTAGTCGCCGTAGGCTGCGGCAATCTCTTCAAGATCCACCGTCTGCGGGAAGTCGATGACGGGCTGGTGTTCCGCCAAGTAGGTGGTGGTTTCCTCCACGATGCGTTGCTCGTCGATGCCGCCCAGCCCAACCTCGGCAAGAAATTCGGGGTTGGTGTGGACCAGGGATTCGCCGGTCTGCCCTTCGGATGCCCAGCGCACCAAGTACTCGTTCTGATTAACCAGTTCAATGTCGAATGACTTCTCCATGGCAGCAGCCTACGCCGTCAGCAGACCGGTGATGACTCGTTCCGGGCGCTGATCAGCTCCAGCAAGGTCTGCTCTTTGATACCCAGGAGTGTGGCCGCCAGGCTGCCCATCAAATCCAGCACGTACCCGCTGGCGGCACTGCCGGCCAGCACATCCATCACCAGCCCGTCCTCCTGCGCAACCAGGGTTCGGGCAATCTTGGCGGGGTCCAGAACGGGCGAAAACTCGCCGGAGAGTGTTCCGGCGTCGATGATTTCCCGGTACACGCGTTCCTGGGCGTGGGTAAGTTCCTCCTGGATCCGGCGCTGCCCGGCGTCACGCAGCATGTGGGGCCAGTACTCGTAGAGAATGCGGGAGACGTCGTCGTCCAGTCCGGCGGTGGTTCCGGCGCTGATCACCGCGGCGAGCCGTGCTGTGGGACCCATGTCTGGTTCAACAGCCTCGGCGAGCTTTTCCAGGAACCTGTTCGAAGATGCGTGCACGGCTGCGGCGATGATCTCTGCATGGCTGCCGAAGTAGTAGAGCACAGCGTTGGCGGCCATGCCTGCCTCTGCGGCGATGGCCCGGAGGGTGGCTCCCTCAGCGCCGTCGCGTGCGGCCACAGCCTGGGCGGCGGCCACAATTTCCTGGCGCCGGATTTCCTTCTTGTCGACCCTGACCACTGCGGCTCCCCCGTGAACTCCTGAAGATTTCTGTTGACATTGACTCTAGACGGGTATTGAATGGCATTCAAATTTGAATGTGATTCAAATTACTGATTCAACGAGGAGTCTCCATGTCACAACCCCCATCCCCGCCCATGCTCGCCAAAGATCCAACACCCAAGGACCCAACCTCCAAAGGCCTCAAGGCCGGTTCCATCGGAATCGGACCCACCGTTGCCCTGGGCCTGGCCGCCGTCGCCCCCGCCTACAGCTTGGCCGTCACGCTGGGCTTTGTGGTCCTGGCTGTTGGCGCAAGCACTCCGGCGGCCTTTCTCCTGGGATTCGTTCCGATCCTGTTCACCGCCCTGGCTTTCCGGGACCTCAACAAGGAAATGCCGGACTGCGGCGGTGTTTTCGTCTGGATCACCCGCGTTTTCGGGCCGGCAGCCGGCTGGTTCCTCGGCGGCTGGGTCCCCCAGATGGCAACGTTCATAGCCAGCGCTGCACTGGCCCAAGTGGCCACCACTTATCTGCTCAACTTCCTGGGCTTGGCGTGGATCGCAGCAGAGCCAATCGCCGTGGCCGCGATAGCGTGCGGGCTGATTGTCCTCAGTGCGTGGATCGCAGCGAGGGGCATCGAGCTGTCAGCCTGGGTCCAGTACGCGCTGATTGCCTTGCAGTTGGTGGCTCTGGGAGGCTTCTGCGTGGCGGCGTTCACCGCGATGGCCACTGGCACCTCTGCAGGAACGGCAGAAGGTGGCGCAGAACAACCAAGCCTGGACTGGTTCAATCCCTTCGCGTCGGGCGACATGTCCGGACTCGTGTCAGGCGTCATCCTTTGCCTGTTCATCTACTGGGGCTGGGATGCCCTGATAGCCGTCAATGAGGAAACCACAGACCGCAAAGGAACCCCCGGGAAGGCTGTGGTCATCACAACGGTCATCCTGCTGTTCTTCTATGTCGTCACAGCCACAGCGGCCGTCGGATTCGCCGGAACCGCAGGGATCACCAATCCGGACACCGTCTCGGACGTCCTCTCCGTCCTGGGCCCCCAAGCGACCGGCGAGGTGTTTGGTCAGGTCATCATGCTGGCAGTGGGCCTCTCCGCACTGGCAGCCCTGATGACCGTGGCCGTCAGCACCCCACGGACCTGGCTCAGCATGGGTACATACGGCGCCCTTCACCGGGCCACCACCACCATGCACCCCAAACGCGGAACTCCCACCACGTCCATTGCCTGGTGGGCGGTTATCACCATGGCAATAACCCTGGGACTGACGGCCGTCAGCGCCGACTTCATCGGGCTGGCCATCCTGTCCGTAGGACTGATGATCGCGGCCTACTACGCAGCCACCGCCCTGGCCTCGGTGGTGTACTTCGCACCGCAGATGCGCGGTTCCGCATCAACCCTGGTCCTGAAGGGCATCCTTCCCGGCCTCGGCGCACTCCTGATGATCGGAGCGTTCGCGTACAGCGCCGTGGACATGCTCTCCCCTGACTACGCCGGCCTTTCCTGGTTGGGCATCGGCTCCGTGTTCTGGATTGGCGTCGGCGCCCTGGCCCTTGGGCTGATGGTCACCGCGATCCTGAAGCCCAGGCTCCGCCGCTTCTTCTCCGGCGAAGCCATTCCCCGGGGAAACGTCACCACCCGCCACCATCTTCCAGCAATTCTCAGCAACGAAACCGAGGCATAAATGCGCATCCTGTCCATCGCAGCAATCCAGACCAACCCCGTCCCCGGCGATCTTGAAGCAACCTGGGCACGGTTCGAGGCCCAAGCCGAGTCGGCCAAGAAGCTCGGGCCCGACGTTGACGTCATCGTGGTTCCGGAACTGCTGCTGTCCGCACCCGGCGAGTTCCTGATACCGGACCCGGAAGGGGAAACACGCTCTGCCGCGCCCATCCCCAGCCCGCTCACCGACCGGATTTCCGCCCTGGCCCGCAGGTTGAACGTGTGGCTCGTGCCCGGCTCATTGCTGGAAACAGACAACGGCAACACCTACAACACGGCCATCGCAGTCTCACCGCAAGGCGAGATTGTGGCCCGCTACAGGAAGCTCTTCCCGTGGCGTCCTTTCGAAACCACCACCCCCGGGGATTCGTTCGTCACGTTCGATATCCCCGGCTGCGGACGCATTGGCCTGGCCATCTGCTTCGACGGCAGCTTCCCCGAGGTTGCCAGGCAGTTGGCATGGCTGGGAGCCGAAGTCATTATCCAACCCACGCTCACCACCACCCGCGACAGGGCCATGGAGATCGTCATGTCCCAGGCCAATGCCTTTGCCAACCAGGTGTATGTGGTGAATGTGAACGGTGCTGCCCCAGCCGGCGTGGGCGAAAGCGTGATCGTGGACCCCGAGGGCACCATCATGCAGCACGCACAGGGCGGGGAAGAGGTGCTCTTCGCCGTGCTGGATCTGGACCGGGTCACCCAGCTGCGCCGCTACGGAACCCACGGCATCAACCGCCCTTGGGCCCAACTCCGGGACCAGGAGGGCCTGTTACCCTTCCCGATGTTCGGTGGCGCCCACTTCCAGTCACCGGAGTGGAGTGATTCCAGCACCGCGGGCCATCGCAGCGGAATTGCCTCCGCATAAGCGGCACCGCCCTTAACGAAAGAAAAGCGCACGACGGCGGCAGCCCGCCGTCGTGCGCTTCTTTTGTTAATTGCGGCTGCTAGACCTCGGGGCGCCGCTCAACAATGGTTTCCGGGGCGGTGCGCCGCTCTACCACCGTGCGGCGGGTCCTGTTGGACATCGCGATGGAAATGATGAGGCCGACGACGCCCACCACCATCAGGATGTAACCCACCAGGACCTGGTCCAGGAAGGGGATAAGTCCCGGGGCCAGCGCGAAGGCCAGAATAGCTCCGACGGCAATCAGGGCAATGGAAGAACCTATTCTCATAACGTGCTCCTCGAGTCTGTTCGGCGCAGGGTCAGTAGCTCCAGCCGAATCTGTACCATCAGGATACTTATGAAATCGGATAAATGGGTTGACTTCCTTAGTGGCCGTAGCGGGCCGCCACCTGGGCGATTGCTTCTTCAGGCGTGGGCGGGGGCCCGAACACCTGCTCCTGGCGCGTGACGTCGGCAACGTACTTGCCCGTCTCGAACCACGCCACCATGCTGGCCATGTCGCTGACCAACGGCATGATCCTGGAGGTGACCTTGCCCAGTCCTGCGATGGCACCGGAAGGAACAGCCATCACCTTGATCGGCTTGCCCGCATGGCGCTCCGCCAGCTCCGCGGCTTCCTGCATGGTCACTGGGCGGGTCCACCCAATATCGATCCGCTCACCCTCAACAATGTCCGCATCCACCGCCTGCGCCAGATAGGAGGCGACGTCGCTGGCCAGGACGAACGTGAGCCTCGCATCCTTGGAGCCGAGCCACACGAAGCGGCCCTTCTTGAACGGATCGCCACCCATGCCCACGGCCTGGTCGAAGAAGGCGCCCGGTCGGAGCGCCACAAACGGGACGCCCAGTTCCTCCAATCTGTCCTCCGCGAGTTTCTTGTTCCAAAAATGCGGGATCTGCGGAGTCTGGTCGCTGGTGACAATGCTGATCAGCACAAACCGGGGTACGGCGGCATACTTGGCGGCCACGGCGAGGTTGCTGTTGCCGTAGGTATCGATCGCGTGGGCATTCTTGTCGTTGCGCGTGTACCCGGCCGCGGTTGAAACCACCGCCGAAACCCCGGTCATGGCCGCAATCAGCGATGCAGCATCCAGCATGTCGCCACGTGCAATCCGGACGCCTTTGGCTTCAAGCTTGGCGGCGTTGGATTGTGGCCGAACCAGCGCGCGGACACTCTTGCCGCGCTTGAGCAGTTCATCCACAACTTGGCTGCCCAGGAAACCCGTGGCACCCACAACAAGGACAGGCAGATCTTCGGCCACAGTTTCTCCTTAGGGGTTGTTCCTAAAGTCAGTGGTAGCACGAGCCCGTTCCCACGGCTAGACCTCCACCCGGGGCGCCTAGTGCACTCAAAGTGCAGTATGCTGCACTCATGGATGAAAGCACCTCCACCCTCTCCCTGGCCATTGGCGCGCGGGTAAAGCAAGAACGCCAGCACCGCGGCTGGACACTCGACCAGTTGGCCGAGGCAGCCGGCGTCAGCCGCCGGATGATCGTCAACGTGGAGCAGGGCGCGGCAAACCCCAGCGTTGGGACGCTGCTCCGGATCAGCGATGCCCTGGGCGTTGGGCTGCCCGCACTGGTGGAGCCTCCCCGCCCGAAACCCATCAAAGTCACCCGCAGCGGGGAAGGCGCCGAGCTGTGGAGCAGCGATCAAGGTGGCCGCGGACTCCTGGTGGCCGGCACCGAATCTCCTGACGTGGTGGAACTGTGGGACTGGACGTTGGGACCCGGCGACCACCACGGCAGCGAAGCCCACGCCGCCGGCACCAAGGAACTCCTGCAGGTTCAGGAAGGCGCGGTCACCGTGGAGGCCGGCGAGCAGGTGATCACCTTGGAAGCAGGTGACGCCATGACCTTCCCGGGCGACATTCCCCACTCCTATGCCAACCTTGGTACCGGGCCAGCCCGGTTCATCCTGGCAGTCTTTGAACCCGGCGTAGGCTCCGGTCATCGCCAGGACACCGCCACCACCGCGGGACAGGACTCATGAGCACGGCAAACCGTGGCCCGGTTCCTCCGTGGGGACTCGCTGTTGCCGCCATGATCTCCGTCCAGTTGAGCTCCGCCTTGTCCGTAGGCCTGATCGCCGAGGTTGGCCCGGCCGGGACGGCGTGGTTGCGGCTCAGCATGGGAGCGATCATCTTCCTGGCCATTGCCCGCCCACCTTTGCGTTCGGTGCGAAGGCACGACGTCCTGCCTCTGCTGGGCCTCGGCGTTGCCACCGGACTGATGACCATCATGTTCCTCGGCGCCGTGGAACGCATTCCGCTCGGAACCACGGTGGCCATCGAATTCCTGGGCCCGCTGACCGTGGCGGCGGTCCGCAGCCATAACCGGCGCGCCTTGGCCTGGCCCCTGCTGGCACTGCTGGGCGTGGTCCTCCTGACGGAGCCCTGGCACGGCCAAGTGGACCTGTTGGGCGTCATGTTCGCGGCTATTGCGGCAGCCGGGTGGGGTGCCTACATTTTGCTGACCCAGAAAATCGGTGATCGCTTCACGGGAATTGGAGCCCTCTCACTGACTGTCCCCATTGCCGCGGTGACGGCTGCCGTCGTCGGAATTCCGCAGGCCGTGGGGCATCTGGACCTTCGCATTCTTTCGGGCGCTCTGGGGGTAGCTGTGCTGATGCCGGTCCTGCCGTTCGTGCTGGAGCTGAAGGCCTTGCGTCGCATGACCTCCACAGCCTTCGGCACGCTGATGTCCCTGGAACCGGCATTCGGTGTCCTGCTGGGGCTGCTGGTGCTGCATCAGCAACCATCCCTTGTCCAGTTCCTCGGAATCGCCCTCGTAGTATTCGCGGGCGCTGCATCCCAGCGTGGCGGAACCAGGAACGCGCCACCGCTCGCCGAACCCACCACACTGGGACCCGCGCCGGAGGTTGCGTCCAGCACCAGCCCCACCAAGGAGGCCTGACGCACGACGGCGGCAGGTCGCCGTCGTGCGTTGCTTGCGGTGGGTGCCGCTTGCAGTGCCTGCGCCTTGCGGGGTGTCGCTTGCGGCGGGGCGCGGCTTGCGGCGTGTGTCGCTCAGATGGTGATAACCACCTTGCCGCGGGCCTTGCCGGCGTCGAAATAGCGCATGGCTTCCGGCGCCTTGGCCAGCGGAAAGGTGCGATCGATGGCTGGCGAGATGGTTCCCGCCTCCAAGAGCCCGGCGAGGTACCCAAGATCCGCCGCGCTTTGAGTGCCCACGATCATGGTGAGCTTCTGGCGGATGAACGGCGAGAGCGCAAGGGCCCGGAACTGGCGGTCCAGGCCTCCCGTCCAGGAGCCACCTTCCTCGCCGCCGGTGATGACCGCCGTCCCCCTGGGCGTGAGGGCACGGCGGAGGCGGGAGACGGAGGGGTTGCCTGCGATGTCGATGATCACGTCGTACTTTTCGGTACCATCCGCGCAGTCCTGAGCCGTGTAGTCCACCACATGATCGGCGCCAAGGGCGCGCACCAGATCCAGCTTGGCCGGGCTGGACACACCCGTCACCTCAGCTCCGGCCGCCTTGGCGCACTGCACTGCATAGCCGCCCACACCGCCGGAGGCGCCGGTGACAAGGACCTTGAGCCTCCGTTGCGGGATGCCGCGACGGGCGTCCAGGCCGCCGGCCCGCACTGCGATCAGGGCAGTGCACGCAGAAACGGGCACCGCCGCGGCCTGTTCGAAGCTGATGTTCGCCGGCTTGTGGGCAAGCTGGTCTTCGCGGGCGGCGGCATACTCGGCAAAGGTGCCCTTTCCGGTCCCGAACACTTGGTCACCCACGGCAAACCTTGTCACCTTTGCCCCAACGGCCTCCACCGTTCCGGCGAGGTCCATTCCGGGGACCGGGTTCTTCGGGGCACGGAATCCGTAGGCCAGGCGCAAGGCATAGGGCCGTCCGGTGGTGACGTGCCAGGTGCCGCGATCCAGCCCTGCGGCGCGGACCCTGACCAGCACCTGGTCCTCTGCAATGGCGGGGAGGGGAATCCGGGCTTGGTGGAGGACATCGGCCGGACCGTACGCCTCCTGCACGATCGCCCGCATGGTTCCGGAAGCGGGCTGGGATGCCGGAACTCCGCCTTCCGTGGCTTGCTGACCATTGATCATGGCCGGTCCTTTCATTGAGTGCGGTTGCTGCCTGGATTTTTTCGTACGCTGTACCAACGACGTTACCGTACACTGTACTAATCCGCTAGGGGCAACCCCCGATTCCAAGGAGATCCAGTGCCTGCCGCAGCATCCCAACGCCTCCCACTGAGCCGGGAAAGAGTGCTTCAGTGCGCCGTAGCGCTCGCCGATGAGTCCGGAATCGCGGCCCTGACCATCCGCACGCTCGCCCAGAGCATGGGAACCAAGCCCATGTCGCTGTACTACTACGTGGCCAATAAGGACGAGATCCTGGACGGCATCGTGGACATGGTCTTCAGTGAGATCGAGTTGCCGTTACCCGATGGAGACTGGCGGGAGGAGATGCAGCGAAGGGCACATGCGGTTCGTTCGGCACTCAAGCGACACCCCTGGGCGGTTGGACTGCTGGAAAGCAGGTCCGCCCCCGGCCCGGCCACCCTCCGCCACCACGAAGCAACGCTCGCCACACTCCGGGCCGCCGGATTCTCCGTGCAGCTGACAGCCCACGCGTATGCCCTGCTGGACAGTTACATTTACGGATTCGCGCTCCAGGAGGCAGCGCTGCCGTTCGAAGGGCGCGACACCGCCGCAGAGATCACCAACCCCATCATGGAGCGGTTCTCCACCGGCGAGTATCCGCACATGGTGGAGATCGCCGTCGAACATGTCCTCAAACCCGGCTACGACTTCGGCGACGAATTCGCGTTCGGCCTGAACCTCATCCTGGACGGCCTCAGCCGACTGGCCTCAGCCGATTGACGTCAGCCGTTTGCCCTCAGCCGTTTGCCCAGGGGCGGCGGCTAGGATCTGATCCATGGCCAGGATTGAGGACTACGCGATCATCGGGGATCTAAACACGGCAGCACTGGTGGGGCGCAGTGGCTCGATCGACTGGATGTGCCTGCCGCGTTTCGACTCTCCATCCTGCTTCGCGGCACTCCTGCACACCCCCGACGCCGGCCGCTGGCTTCTGGCCCCTGCCGGCGCCGCTGCCGCCCAAGCCGACTGCACACGCCGCTACTACCGCGAGGACACCCTGGTCCTCCAGACGGAGTGGGAAGTGGACGGCGGATCCGTCCGCGTCACCGACTTCATGCCCGTCCGTGATGAGGCCGTGGACCTTGTCCGAATCGTCGAAGGACTCTCCGGCTCAGTGGACATGCACATGGAGTTGGTGCTCCGCTTCGACTACGGCAGCGTGGTGCCCTGGGTCCGGCACAGCAGCCACGGCATCAGCGCCGTGGCCGGACCCGACTCGGCGTATCTCACCACGCACGCCCCCTTGGAAGGCCGCGACAAGAAAACCTTCAGCGATTTCACTGTCCGCGCCGGCCAAAAAGTCCCGTTCGTCCTGCGGTGGGCTCCAAGCCACGAGCCTGAACCGCGAAGGATCGATCCCCTGCGGGCACTTGAAGCCACGGAGTCGTTCTGGTTGGAATGGATTGCCCGCAGCGAGATCACCGGCAAGTACAAGGAGCCTGTAGAGAGGTCCCTGATCACCCTCAAAGCACTGACGTACGCGCCCACCGGCGGCATTGTGGCCGCAGCCACCACGTCGTTGCCCGAACAAATCGGCGGACCGCGCAACTGGGATTACCGGTACTGCTGGCTGCGCGACGCCACACTGACACTGCAGTCCCTCCTCGCCGCCGGCTACACGGAAGAGGCCGCGGCGTGGCGGGATTGGCTGTTGCGGGCTATCGCCGGAGACCCGTCCGAGCTCCAGATTGTGTACGGGCTCGACGGCGCCAGGAGGCTTCCGGAGGCAGAGATCCCCTGGTTGTCCGGTTACGAAGGCTCACAACCGGTCCGGACCGGCAATGCCGCTGCGCCGCAGCTGCAACTGGATGTGTGGGGCGAAGTCCTGGACGGACTCTCGCTCACCAGGGCGGCAGCACCGGATGGTGCCGTGGACAATTCCTGGGACCTCCAGGTCGCGTTGATGGAGTACCTCGAGGGAGCCTGGGACCAGCCGGACAATGGGCTGTGGGAAGTCCGCGGGCCAAGGCAGCACTTCACCCACTCCAAAGTAATGGCGTGGGTGGCTGCTGATCGCATGGTCAAAGGCATCCGGACCTCCGGGCTGCCGGGCCCCGCTGACAGGTGGGCTGCCCTCCGCAGCGAAATCCACAACGACGTCATGACCAAAGGGTTCGACGAGGATCTCAACAGCTTTGTCCAGGCCTACGGCAGCAAGGAACTGGACGCGAGCCTGCTCCTGGTTCCCCGTGTCGGCTTCCTTCCACACCGGCATCCACGCGTGGCCGGGACGGTGGATGCCATCCAGCGGGGACTGACGGAGGACGGCATGGTCATGCGGTACCGGACCCAGTCCGGCCATGACGGACTCCCCGGCGACGAAGGCGTCTTCCTTGCATGCTCCTTCTGGCTGGTGGACGCCCTGCTGGGAATCGGCCGGTCAGCCGAAGCAACCGCACTTTTTGAGCGGCTGCTCACCCTGCGCAACGATGTTGGCCTGCTCAGCGAGGAGTGGGATCCAAGAACCCACCGGCAGCTTGGCAACACCCCGCAGGCGTTCAGCCACTTCCCACTCATTCACAGCGCCCTGCAACTGCATCACGGAGCGGCCCACAGCAGCGACACACCCCTGGATCATCCCAAGCACCCTTGGCATGCGAGCAGCTCTACGCTTCGGAATGACCCTCGCTTTCGCTAGCAGACGCTCCGTCCCTGTGGCGTGCCTCCTCCAGGTGCAGGTCGAGCTTGCGTTCGGCCTCACGCCGGCGCTGTCCGATGGTCCGCATCTGCTGGGTTGTGGGGTCTCCCCTGTCTTCTGACGCAGCGCTTGAGGGCGCAGCGGGCTGGTAGTTCTCTTGTTCGCCCATATGAGAATCGTCCCATCGCCGGCCCTTTTGCGATAGGCGCAGTTGTCGCGTCCGGATACCCACCGCTTGCCACACGGGTGCCGGCACGCTTAGTCTCATGAGTGGAGAAACCATACTTGTGACCAAGGTATCCACTCTCCATCACCTCAGGGTTACCAATGTCTGCTCAGCCAGCACACCCCATTTTTCCCCCCTCTTCCGTGGCGTCTTCTTCGGCGCCCCAACCCCGCTGTGAACACTGCGGAACCGGCCAGCACCTCATGGTCGATACCATCGACGCCCACTCCGACCTCTCCGCCGGGCTCATCAACGTGGGCTACAACTGCCGGAAATGCGGCTCCTCCCGCAGTCATGCAGCAACCGTGGCGGACGTGGCCAATGTCCTGAACACCTCCGCCAAGCACCCCGGCCTCCTCCAGTCTGGCGAACACTTCCTGCACTGCGGAGCACCCATGCACACCGGGGCGGGGAAGCGGAACCACTTTGCCGTGGGGATCACGGACCGGGTGGTCGATCCCGAGCTCGAGATCTACCTCAACACCAGGGTGCTGCACTGCGACGAGTGCGGCTTCCAAATGGAAATACCGGATCAGGCGTATCCCAAGTAGGCACGCAAAACGGAGGAACCACCCGACGGCGAGTACCGCCGTCGGGCGCTTTGCGTTCGCCGCCCCGGCGGGAAGCTTGCGTTCGCCGGCTCGGGAAGCTTGGGTCCGCCGGCTCGGCGGGAAGCTTGGGTCCGCTTGCCCCGGCGGGTAGCGTGAGGCCCAGACAGGTCGTGCCCCCGCTGCCAGCGGGCGATTCGAAGGAGCCAGCCCCTTGAGCAGATCCCACCGAACGTCAAAGCATGAAGCCAACACCGCCGTGGAACTGAATCCGCTGTTCAGCCGGCCGGGAGAATCCACCATCTTTCCCCGCTTCACCATCCCCGAAGGCGAGTCCCTGCCGTCCACCGCTTACCAGGTGGTCCACGACGAGGCGATGCTGGACGGGAACTCACGGCTGAACCTGGCCACGTTCGTGGGGACGTGGATGGAGCCTGAAGCGTCGAAGCTCTACGCCGAAACGTTCGACAAGAACATGATCGACAAGGATGAGTACCCCCAAACGGCGCTCATCGAAACCCGGTGTTGGCGGATGTTGGCGGATTTGTGGAACGCGCCGGATCCTGAGAAGAGCATCGGCACCTCCACCATCGGATCCTCCGAGGCCTGCATGCTGGGCGGGTTGGCCTTGAAACGCCGCTGGCAACATGCACGGAAGGCCGCCGCCAAATCCACGGATAAACCCAACCTGGTCCTCAGCTCCGCAGTGCAGGTGTGCTGGGAAAAGTTCTGCAACTACTGGGACGTGGAGCCCCGCTTTGTGCCGGTTTCAGCCGAGCACCCCACGCTGGACGGCCATGACCTGGATCAGTACGTGGATGAGAACACCATCGGCGTCGTGGCCATCCTGGGTGTGACCTACACCGGCAGGTACGAACCCGTGGAACTGATCTCCGAGGCGTTGGACGATATCCAGGCACGCCGCGGCCTGGACATTCCCATCCATGTGGACGGTGCTTCCGGAGCGATGGTAGCCCCGTTCCTGCAACCCGGAACAGTGTGGGATTTCCGGCTCCCCCGTGTCGCGTCGATCAACACCTCCGGCCATAAATACGGGCTGGTGTATCCCGGCCTCGGATGGGTGGTGTGGCGGGATGCGGCGGCACTCCCCGAGGACCTGATCTTCCATGTCAGCTACCTGGGCGGGGACATGCCCACCTTCGCCCTGAACTTTTCCCGGCCCGGCGCCCAGGTGCTTCTGCAGTACTACCTCTTCCTTCGCCTTGGCTTCGCCGGCTACCGGTCCGTCCAGGCAACGTCACGCGACGTGGCGCTGTACCTTTCCAACGAGATCGGAGCCATGGACGCGTTCACCCTGTGGAGCGACGGCTCGGATATCCCGGTGTTTGCGTGGCAACTCACTGATGGCCACACGGAACACTGGAACCTCCACCACCTGTCAGAGCGCCTGCGGATGAACGGCTGGCTGGTTCCGTCGTATCCACTGCCCGACGGGCTCAGTGAAGTCACGGTCCAAAGGATCGTTGTCCGCAACGGCTTTACGCGCGACCTCGCCTCAAGTTTCCTGGCCGACCTCAAGAAGGAAGTCGACTACCTCGATAGCCTCACAGCACCCATGCCTGTGGATCAGCAGGCCGAAGGATTCCACCACTGACGTTCGGAAAGGAGGCCCCCGGATGTGCCGTCTCTTCGGATTGCATGCCGGTCCCCGGCCGGTGCGCGCCACGTTCTGGCTGTTGAATGCCCCTGACAGCCTCTCCGTCCAGAGCCGCCGGGAGCCGGACGGGGCCGGCATTGGGACCTTCGATGCGGCAGGCAAGGCGCACGTGGCCAAACAGCCGCTGGCCGCCTGGGAGGATCACGCCTTCGCCCGTGAAGCGCGCGACCTGAGAAGCACCACGTTCCTGGCCCATGTGCGGTACGCCAGCACCGGCGCCCTCACCATGGTCAACACACATCCGTTCGAGCAGGACGGACGCTTGTTTGCGCATAACGGAGTGTTCCACGGGCTCGAGCAGATCGATCAACGCCTCACCGAACTCGGAGTGATGGACCTGGTGCTGGGTCAGTCCGACAGCGAGCGGCTCTTTGCGCTCATCACCGCCGAGACCCGCCGCGCAACTGGGGACGTCGGCGCGGGCATCGTCCAAGCCATCGCCTGGATTGCCCGCGAGCTCCCCGTCTTCAGCCTGAACTTCATCCTGTCCACGGCAACGGACATGTGGGCCCTCAGGTACCCAGCCACCCACCCGTTGTTCATGCTGGAACGGGACCCCGCTTCCCCGCCTGATCCACCCGCACCGCTGGATGCCCGGAGCAAAAGAATCCATACCCGCAGTACTGAGCTGGCCCGTTCCCCGCATGTCCTCTTTGCCACCGAACCCATGGACCACAACCCGGGCTGGCGGCCTCTGGGTGCAGGCCAGCTGGTCCATGTGGACGCCGAGCTTGCCGTGACCTCCACAGTGCCCTTCCCTGACGCCCCCGCACATCCCCTCGCCCTGGCCGACCTGGAGCCCGCCGCCGCAGCGTCACAGAAACCGTAACCACCCTTCGCGCGGCACGCCCCAGTGGGACCAATATGCCGACGACGACGACACGTCGCCGTCGTTCAACAGGTCACCCGACGCACAAGACCGGCCTCCCCCGGAGGCATGGATTCCCGGCAGCTCGACCCGCGCACCCACGACGACGGCACGTCGCCGTCGTTCAAAAAGTCGCCATCGTGCAACAGGTCACCCGATACGAGACGCGCCTCCCTCGGTAACGTGAGGTCCCGGCAGCTCGACCCGCGCACCCACGACGACGGCACGTCGCCGTCGTTCAACAGGTCGCCATCGTTCAACAGGTCGCCATCGTGCAACAGGTCACCCGATACGAGACGCGCCTCCCTCGGAGACATGGATTCCAGGCACCTCGACCCGCGCACCCACGACGGCTGAGGTCGCCGTCGTTCATACTCTGCAGCCGTGGCGGCGGAGCAGGAAGCGGGCGGGATCCGGGCAGCTCCAGAGTGTCCAGTGACCACCCACAAAAGCATTTCTGCGGTGGGCACTGGCCGCGGCTAATAATGTCAGACCCTGGTGACAAGGTTGATTCATGGGAAGCAACGGGCAGGTTTTGGCACGGCGGGCAGGGACGCCCGGCGTGCTGACGCGTGGCCTGTCCAGACGATCTGCGGACATGCCCGCCCCGCTCCGAGCCGCGTTCAACGGCCCCGTAACGATGTCCGCCTTTTCGGGCGAGCGGCCGGGAACAGGGCTGATGTGGGGTCTGGACACCATCAACGGGTCCTCAAAGGTGAGTGCACGTACTTACGTCGGCCCGGATGGCGATGGTTTTGGCATGCGGGTGATTCCGGCGGCCGACATCAAGCGCATGGCCGGTCTGATCGAATCGGGCACGCAGTCTGCTCCAGGCACCGTCGGCCCGCTTGCCCGGGCTGCCAATTCCTTGGCATCGCTCCGCGAATCCGCCGCTCCGGAGGCCCGGTCATTTGGTTTCTTAGAGGCTGCGGATTTTGCCGGCAAAGTCGAGGAGGTTGCCCGGGTTCTGGAGTACTTGCAGGTGGTGGCGGCCCAAGCCGTCGAACGGACCCGGAACGAGGCGCAGAACGCGCAGAGAGGGTCGTCATCTGCAGCGCCGGAGTGGCGGACTGGATGGGCTGAACCGGCCGTGGGTGCGGACAACCCGGTCGACTCTGTGGCGTTGGGCGCAGCCCAGCCGGGCGCAGCCATGGGTACATACAGCGCAGCCCAACCGGGCGCAGCCACGGGTACACACAGTGCAGCCACACCGGGCGCAGCCGCCTGGGTGGCGGGTAGTGCCGGTGCCGCGAAGGCCGGGAGCCCGGCCAGTCCCTTGGACGACGGGTACCGGAACGCCGCCGAATTCCTGCGCGCCCGGCTAAGGATCAGCATCAGCGAAGCCCGCCGCCGGCTCGCCCTCGCCAACGACGTCCTACCCCAGACAGGAATGACCGGCCAGCACATCCCCGCCCGCCGCGAGATCCTCGCCGACGCCCACTCCTCAGCCCTGCTCCCGTCCCGCTCCGCGACCATCATCAGTGCCGCGTTGGACAAAACCCGCCACCTCACCGACGACGACACCATCACCCTGATGGAACAAGCCCTTACCACCACCGCGAAGGAAACCGACCCCGACTTCGTCGCCAAAATGGCCAAAGCCTGGTCCGACAGAATCGACCAAGACGGCCCGGAACCCTCAGAAGAAGCCCTCCGCCAACTCCAAGGCGCGTTCCTGCGCCGCCGACGCCGCCACGGACTCCACCACCTCGAAATCTTCGCCACCGACGAACAAATCGAAACCCTCACCACCGCCATGAACACCGCCACCAACCCCCGCCTCACCACACCAGAACCCAGTCACACCACCGAACCCAGCGACACCACAGAACCCGGTCACACCCCGGACGACGGAACCCCCACCGGAACCACCCCCACAGGAACGGGCACGCATGCAGCAGCCCACGGCCCCACCGGACCGGACCTGGACCGACGCACCCGCGCCCAGAAACTCCTCAACGGCCTCGTCGGCGCCTGCGCCCTCGCGATGAGCACCGGGAAACTACCCTCCAACGGCGGACTCCGACCCCAACTCACCGTCACCATCGACCACCGCCACCTCTTCGAACAACTCACCCACCACAACAAGCCCAACCACACCGGCCACACCGGCACGGGCCCGAACCCGCTCAGCTCCGGAACAGCGACCTTCACCGGCCCGCTACACCCCAACACCATCCGCAAAATCGCCTGCGACGCCGACATCATCCCCGTCCTGCTCGGCAGCCAAGGCCGCGTCCTGGACATCGGA
>NZ_FNNR01000011.1 GCF_900106835.1 Arthrobacter sp. cf158 | reverse complement strand
GCGAACCCTCTCTCACCCACCGGGCCCCACCGGCGAACCCTCTCTCACCCACCGGGCCCCACCGGCGAACCCTCTCTCACCCACCGGGCCCCATCGGCGAACCCTCTCTCACCTAACGGGCCCCACCTGAGGCCGCAGCGGTCTGGAACGCAAAACGCTTACCCACAAGTCGATGTGGGGAAGCGTTCGTCGATTGGTGAGAGAGCGTTCCCAGCCTGACCTCTTTTTCCCACGGAGCCTTCTTTCACCAAAAGGGCAGATGACGCCGGAGCGCTAGTCGACTGTCGACGTCGATCCCCGCCTGAGGCTGCAGCGCCTGGAACGCAAAACGCTTCCCCACAAGACGATGTGGGGAAGCGTTCGTCGTTCGGTGAGAGAGCATCCGCTCAAACACAACGATCAGTGAGAGAGCATCCGCTCAAACACAACCATCAGTGAGAGAGCATCCGCTCAAACACAACCATCGGTGAGAGAGCATCCGCTCAAACACCACGATCGGTGAGAGAGCATCCACCCAAACACCACGATCGGTGAGAGAGCATCCACCCAAACACCACGATCGGTGAGAGAGGGTTACTTTTCCACGAGCGTCAGGACGTCGTAAGTGGCTACGATTTCGTCGTTCTGGTTGGTCAGGACGGCATCCCAGGCAACTTCACCGTATTCGTCGGTTTCGCGAGGCGTGATCTTCTTGGCCGTCAGTGTCACCCGGATGGAATCGCCGGCTGCAACAGGCGTGATGAAGCGCAGGCTCTCCAGTCCGTAGTTGGCCAGGACGGGGCCCGGCGCAGGCTCCACGAACAGGCCCGCCGCCCAGCTCAGCAGCAGGTAGCCGTGGGCCACGATGCCGGGGAAGAACGGGTTGGCTTCGGCGGCCTCCTGGTTGGTATGCGCGTAAAAGGTGTCGCCCGTGGAGTTGGCGAAGGCAGTGATGTCCTCGAGCCTGACCTCACGGAGTTCAGACCGGACGGCGTCGCCGATGCGGAGAGTGGAGAGGTGCTTCCGGAAGGGGTGCTCCCCCTCGGTCTCCACCGTGAAGTTGCGATCGGCTCCGGTGTGCCACTGACCGGTAACAGCAGTGAGCATATTCGGGGAGCCCTGGATGGCCGTGCGCTGCATGTGGTGCAGTACTGAGCGGATGCCGCCCAGTTCCTCGCCGCCACCAGCGCGGCCGGGACCACCATGAACCAAGTGCGGAACGGGTGAGCCGTGACCGGTGGACGAGCGGGCGTCCTCCCGGTTGAGCATGTGGACGCGGCCGTGGTGTGCGGCGATTCCGGTGACGAGTTCGCGGGCCACGGCAGGATCGTTGGTGCACACGGAAGCCACCAGGGAACCGGAACCGCGCGCCGCCAAACGGATGGCGTCGGCGAGATCCGAGTAGCCGATCACCGAAGACACAGGTCCGAATGCTTCCAGCGAGTGGACTTCTTCGGTTTCGGCGTCGGCCCAGCTCAGGAGGACCGGGGACATGAAGGCGCCGTCCTCCACCACACCGACGGCGCCGCCGACGGAGGTGACCGACGGCGCGTCGAGAGATCCGTACGCGAGCTCACCACCGGCGTCGAGCATTGACTGAACGGCGGCACGAACGTCCGCGAGTTGCTCCAGTGAGGCCAAGGCGCCCATGGTGACGCCCTCCGCACGGGGGTCGCCCACCACCACGCGCTCGTTGATGCGGGCACCAACAGCGGCCGCGACCTCGGCGGTCAGCGCCTGCGGGACGATGATCCGGCGGATGGCAGTGCACTTTTGGCCCGCTTTAACGGTCATCTCGGTGACGACGGCCTTGACGAAGGCCTCGAACTCCGGCGTACCGGGCACAGCGTCGGGGCCAAGGATGGCGGCGTTCAGGGAGTCGGTCTCGGACGTGAAACGGACGCCGCCCTGAACTACGTTGCTGTGGCTCTTCAACGAGTTGGCGGTGGACGCCGAGCCCGTGAAGGATACGAGGTCGCGGTAGTCGAGTTCGTCCAGGATGGTGCGCGCGGAGCCGGAAATGAGCTGAATGGAGCCGGCCGGCAGGATGCCGGACTCAACGATCGCCTTCACTGCCGCAGCGGCGACGTAGCCCGTGGGCGTCGCCGGCTTCACGATGGTGGGAACACCGGCCAGGAACGCAGGAGCGAACTTCTCCAACATGCCCCACACAGGAAAGTTGAAGGCGTTGATCTGCACTGCGACGCCGGGAATACGGGTGTAAATGTGCTCGCCGGCGAAGGAGCCGTCCTTGGACAGGACTTCCATGGGGCCGTCCACAACAACCTGCGAATTGGGCAGTTCGCGGCGCCCTTTGGAGCCGAACGTGAAGAGCACGCCGATGCCGCCGTCGATGTCGATCATGTTATCGATCTTGGTGGCACCGCTCTGCGAAGAGGACTCGTACAGCTCCCCGCGCCGGCTGTTGAGGTACTGGGCAAGCTCCTTGAGCTTGAGGGCACGCTGGTGGAACGTCAGTTTCCCAAGTTCAGCCTGGCCTGTGGTGCGTGCGTAATTCACGACGGCGGCAAGGTCCAGTCCGTCGGTGCTCACGTTGGCCAGGACTTCTCCGGTGCTGGCATCGCGGACCGGGACCTTCTTGGCGTCAGGCGCCGGGGTCCACCAGGCATCCTGAACGTAGCTGGGGACGGTTGCAACGGCTGTGGTTTCCGGGGCGACTGCGGTAGTGGTCATCGTCGACGGGTCCTTCCAAGGCACGTGAAATCGGCACGGTCACTGCTGACTGGCGCCAACATTACTGACCGGCCGTTCGGTAATATATACAGGGTACATGAATGCCCGGAGGAGTACAGCAGTAATTTCCCGGAACGCCGAAGGGCCGGCCCCTTTGGCAAAGAGCCGACCCTTCGTTTCCCTTGTTGGACGCCGAGCCTAGTTGGCGCCGAACTTGGTGTTGTAGCGGAACATGAACGCAGCCATCGCGTCACGGTTCACCGGCTGCAACGGACGGAACGACTTAGCGTTGCCCGTCTCCGCCCAGCCCGTGGAAATCCCCTGCGCAGCAAGCCACGTGATCTCCTTGTAGAACTGCGCACCCACCGGAACATCAACAAACGGCGAAACCTTCGGCGCCGTGAACTCAGGCTCCCCCGCCAAGCGATACATAAAAGCAGCCATCGCATCACGGTTCACCGGCTGCAACGGACGGTACGTCTTGGATTTATCGGCCTCAACCCACCCCGTGGAAATCCCCTTGTCCGCAAGCCAGGTGATCTCCTTGTAGAACTGCGTACCCACAGGCAGATCCTTGAACGGAGACACGGCAGGAGCCGTGAAATCAGGTTTCCCAGCCAACCGATACATAAACGCCGCCATCGCATCACGGTTCACCGGAGATAACGGCTGATACGTCCGGGACCCATTGGCCTCCCACCCCGTGGAAATGCCTTTATCCGCCAACCACTGGATCTCATCCTGGAACTGCGCCCCCAACGGAACATCATCAAAACCCCGGGCACCCTGCGTCGCCGTGGCGTAGCTCAACGTCCCAATATCCGAATTCTGACCCACGGCGGCAGCAACCGACCTGGCATTAGCCTCAGTAAGAACATTCCCGGAGAAAATCGGTCCGGACTGGCCCGCAGGCTCAGCCGAGACAAAGTACAACCCCGTGGTCAGACCAGTGACCTTGAACGTGCCGTCAGGCGCGGTGTACGCACGGCGCGTCACAAGGAACCCGTCCTTCGTGTAGACGTTGACCCGGGTGTCGAACAACGGAGATCCGTTGGAGCCCAGCACCTTGCCTGTGAGTGTTCCGCCCAAGCGAACCGTTGCATTGATGTTGGAGACACCCTGTCCGGCAGCAACCGTCACAGGTGTCGCATTAGCGGTGCCACTGGACTCGGGAAGATCCCTGTACGACTGGGCCTCATACGCGGATACGAATCCGAGGGTCCGGTTGAACTGGATTTTGTAGGATCCGGGGAGCAGGTTCTTCAGCGCGTAGGTCGTTTGCGACGTCTCCATGACCGTGGAAGAAGCCACGGTTCCGTTTGCAGTCACCGCGGTGATGCTCATACCGGGGCCATTCTGTACTTGCCCCGGCGCCGGGGCACCAGCGATGGAACCAGCGATACTGGCAGCTGCCACTGCAGAGTCTTGGATTCCGGTGAGCTTCTGTCCGTCGGTCACGGTGATCCATGGCGAGTTGGCGGGGTCGGCGACACCTTTGTGCCACATGGTGGCCCAGGTGTCGTCATAAGCGCGGTAATGGAGCTTGTACGTTCCTGCTTTGAGGCCACCAATAGTGAAGTTTCCCGCGTTGTCCGAGCTGAGGAAGGCTGAGCCAGCGAAGTCATTCTTAGTGAAGTCCGGCCCGGCCTCCACCATGACCTGGCCGTTATAGGCGGCAGCTCCAGCCGGAACCGAGATTTTTCCGGAGATCGTTGCTGCTGGTTTCAGCGTCTCATTGATGCCGCTAACAGTGGATCCTTCGGTGACAGCAACCAAAGTTGCCGTCTCTCTGGAAGCATTCGGGTAGTACGAGTTCAGGACCGGCGACGATGTTCCTCCGTAGAAGAAGGCAACTTTGTACCCACCCGTTTCAAGCCCTTTCACCACGTAGGATCCGTCGGCGGTGACAGTGTCCGAACTCGTGCCACCGGGGCCCTCGGCTATCACGGTAACCGCTGTCGGATCGACTCCGGAGGGAACGGTCACCTTACCGGCAATGGCACCTCCCATACGCATGGTCTGGTTGATGCCAGTGACAGCCGCGCCCTCGGCCACAACAACCACTGTCGCCTGCTCCCTGGTAGAGCCCCCATAGAAGGTGGAGAGCGTCTGAATCGGGTGTCCAGCCTCTGAAAATTGCAGTTTGTACTGCCCGGCGACCAGTGCCGGAAAGGTGAACTTTCCGTCCGCATCCGGCCGAACGTCTTCCTGGCTTGGTCCCTCCAGGGTGGCGATGTCAATCCTGGTCACATCCACGCCCGCGGGAACAGTGACCGTTCCTGAAATACTTCCCGTTGCCGCTGCAAACGCCGGGGATGCGAACCCGGCGGGCAGTGCACCCAGGACAAGTGCTCCTAACAGAGCGAGAGCGAGCCGAAAACGGCCGCGAGCAATACCCTTCATGGGTCCCCCAGTTTCATGCGAATGAAGGGGTCGCAGAGTTGGCGACCCGTCGCGATCCTAGTGCACCAAACGGGTTAGTCGAAACGCCGCAGATATGTGAAGTGAGAGAAGGCTTCGGGCCGTACTAGCCCTTGCCACCCAGCTTCTTCGCCAACAGCAAGGGCTTCTTGAGGAATTCCCCCACGCTGGTCCTCGCAATGACGGTGGCGTTGAGGGCGTCCAGGCGCTCCAGCACATGGTCAAGCTTCGCCGCGGATTCGTCGAGGCGGCGCTGCTGGGCCCGGATCAGCTCCTCCTGCTCAGCAAGGACACGGGACACGTACAGCATCGCGCCCAGACCGCCCTGGGCGACTCCATCGCGGAGGTGGTCATCGCGCACCAAGGCGTCGTAACGTGCGTGCTCTGCGGCCTTCGCGAAAATGCTGTTGCCGTCATGCCCCTCGGATTCGGGCCGCTGCGACCAGAAAGCCAACGGATCACCGTCCAGGAACCCCACGCGTGAGTGGCTCAGGACCCGCAGGTGGAACTCCCAGTCGCCCACCACGGGCAGGTCCTCGTTGTAGTAGCCCACGGCGTCGTGAAGGCTGCGGCGGTACAGGAAGGAAATGGGGACGGCCCGGTTGATTCTAAGCATGTCCGCAAGCGTTATCTGGCGCATGTCCGCCCAGAAGATTTCCCGGCGGATCGGCTCAATCCTGTCCCCCACCAACTCTTCGATGACGATCTCCGTGCGGACCATGACACCGCTCTCGGCGCCATGCGCAGGATCGTCCAGATAAGCCACCGTGTTCGCCAGGAAGTTCGGTGCCCAAAAGTCATCGTCATCGTGGATGACAATGAAGTCGCCTGAGCCGGCTTTGATGCCTGCGTTGGACGCTGCCTCCATGCCCACGGATTCGGCGTGGTGGAGAGTGGTGATGCGCTCCCGTTCGGATTCCGGACGCTGGGAGGTGAGGTGATCGACGTCGGCCGGGTCGCCGCCGTCGTTCACAATCACCAACTCGAAATCCTGGAAGGTCTGGCCGAAAATATCGTCCAGGGCGCGGGCCAGGAAAATCGGGCGGTTCTTGGTTCGGGTCACGATGGTGACGCGGGCACCGGCATTCATGGCAGGTCCATTCCGTTCGGGAAGTGTGATCAATCCTGCATGGTAGCAGCGCGGGAGTCACCGGACGTGAGCTTCGCCCGAACCGCCTCGATCTGATGTGCCGAGACGCCATTGACTGCCAGGAAACCGCTCGCGTCGAACGAAGCAAGGAGCTCCCGCAGGCCTGTCCGCCGTTGCGCCAGCATCGCCTCGAGATCGTCCTCGGCAAGGTACGGATCATGGGCGTGTGGCGCACCGTGGGTACGATGCCGCTCGTTGATCCCGCGGGCGGCCAGCTCGTAGCCGTGCACGATCTGGTCATCGTCGACCCCCGCCAACTTCTGCAGTATCAATGCGATGACGCCGCTGCGATCCCTGCCCGCTGAGCAATGAACCACTACTTTTCCCGGTGACGCGGCAATGGCCTTAAACACCGCCGCGACCTTTTCTCCGAAAAGCTCCAAATAGTCCCGGTACTGCGACGGCTCCTTCAGGTAGGGGCCGAACAGCTCGCTGAAGCGGCTATGGTCCGGATCCTCCGTGGGGCAATGTACGACGTCGATCCGCGCCTTCACATTCTCCGGCACCTCGGGATCGGTATCGCGTAGATGACGCTCGCCCGAGGCGCGGAGATCAATCACGGTGCGGACGCCGTCGTCGTACATTTGCCGCCAACCGGCCTCGGTGACCCACTCGTGCCGGCCCATCCGGTACACATCCCCGGCGATCCGCCAGGCGTTCACGGCCCCGTCCCAGTGGACGCTGGTTGTCCCATCCATAGGAGCCAGCTAAGCACATGGACCGTGGGCTCGCCGAGGGGTTGCGTCCAGGGACTTGGACCTGCGCTGAGTGTCGAAAGCTCAGCCCTTGGCGCGGTATTTGGCCAACCGGAACTCCAGCCCGTTGCGCACCGCGGACCACTCGTGCTCCAGGATGGAGAACACCACTGTGTCCCGGAGAGCACCGTCGGCACTGCGGGAGTGGTTGCGCAGCACGCCGTCCTGCTTGGCGCCAAGCCGCGCAATGGCGTCACGGGATTGCTGGTTCAACCAGTGAGTGCGGAACTCCACAGCCGGGCAGCCCAGCGTTTCGAAGGCATGCCGCAGGAGCAGCAGTTTGGAGTCCGGGTTGGTCCCGGAGCCGTGGGCCGAGGCAGCATTCCAGGTTGAGCCGATTTCCACGCGCGGCGTTACGGCGTCGATGTTCATGTAGGTGGTCATGCCGATGAGCTTGCCGGTTGCATTGGAGCGGGTGGCAAACGGCAGCATGGATCCTTCAGCTTGCAGACCCAGGCGCCGCTCAATCTCGGCGGCCATACCGTCCGGGGTAGGAACGGACGTGTACCAAAGCTTCCAGAGATCGCCGTCGCGGGCCGCATCCACCAGCCCGTCATGGTGTTCCTGGCTCAACGGCTCCAGCGTCACGAATTGTCCGGTCAGGGTGATGGGTTCGATTGAAGTCACCCGGATAGCCTAACCGCCCGCGTGGTTTAGTCGGTCCAGTCGAAGAAGCCCTTGCCCGTCTTGCGCCCGAGTTCACCGCGGGCCACTTTGTCCCGGAGGATCTGCGGCGGTGCGAACCTGTCGCCCAGCGTGGAGTGCAGGTATTCAGCGATGCCGAGCCGGACATCCAGGCCCACAATGTCGGTGGTCTTCAGCGGGCCAGTGGGGTGCTTGTAGCCAAGGACCATGGCGGCATCGATGTCCTCCGCGGAAGCCACACCTTCCTCCACCATACGCATGGCCTCAAGGGCAATGGCGACGCCAAGTCTTGAGGACGCAAAGCCGGGTGCGTCATTAACGACGACGGCGGTCTTGCCGAGTGCCTCGGTCCAGCTTTTCGCCGCTTCAGCGAGTTCGGGAGACGTCTCCTTGGCCAGCACCACTTCAATGAGGGTGGAAGCGGGCACAGGGTTGAAGAAGTGAAGTCCCACGAAGTTGGCGGGACGGCGAAGTTCGTTGGCGAGGCCGGTCACTGACAGGGAAGACGTGTTGGAGGCCAGGAAAGCGTCAGCGGACAAGTGTTCCTCCACAGCTTTCAGTGCCGTGACTTTGAGGTCGAAGTCCTCGGGCACTGCCTCCACCACCAGTCCGCAGTGGATGAACGACTCGTAGTCCGTTGAGGTGCTGAAGCGGGCCATGGCTTCATCCGGGGTTTCGCTCAGGGTGCCACGGGCGGCGGACTTGGCTACGGCTTCAGCCACGCGGCCTTGGGCTCCGGCAGCTGCCTCGTGATCGCGTTCCACCACGATGACCGTGGATCCCTTGGTGAGGAACGCGTGTGCGATGCCCGCACCCATCCGGCCACCACCCAAGACTCCAACGACGTGCGGGATGGCGGGAACTGCTGTCATTTCTGGGTCCTGTCTTGCGTGGTAGCGGCCGTATCCGGAGAAGCCTTGGCCGATTTCTTATCGAGGAATGCCTGCATGCGATCGAACTTGGCCTGGGACTCAAACAGGATTCCCTGGGCGAGTGTGTCGATCAGCGGGTGGGCTTCAGCCGGGGCATGGAAGACGGATTTGGTGATGCGTACGGCCAAGGGGTCCTGGCGAGCGATCCGGTCAGCGAGCTTGTGCGCTGCGTCCATGAGTTCCGGGGCCTCGTGGATCTCGGTGATGAGGCTGATGCGCAGGGCTTCTTCGGCGCGGAGTACGGCGCCGGCCAGGAGGATTTCTTTGGCCTTCGGCTCCCCGACCAACTCTTTGAGCCGCCAGCTGGCACCAGCCGCGGCCAGGATTCCCAGACCGGTTTCCGGGTTACCAATGCGGACACTCGGCGTGCCGATTCGGAAGTCGGCTGCATAGGCAAGTTCAGCCCCGCCGCCCAGGCAGTAACCATCCAGGGCCGCGATGACGGGCATGGGCAGCTTGGCGATGCGGACAAAGATCGTGGAGTTGATCCCCTGCAGTGCATCATCGCGGCGGCGTTCGCGCAGCTGCCCAATATCGGCGCCCGAGGCGAAGACGCCATCGGTGCCGGCAATGATCAGCACCTTGGGGTTCCGCTCCAGCTCAGCGCACACGAGGTGGAGCTCATCCACCATCTGTTGGTCGATCGCGTTGCGGACCTCGGGACGGTTCAAGAGAACCGTCAGGCGGTCGTCGCGTTCCTCGATGAGGAGCGTGGTGAAGTCTTTCGGATCCAGGGCCATTACACGCCTTCCAGCAGCATCGCGGTGCCTTGGCCGACGCCGATGCACATGGTTGCCAAACCAAGCTTCGGTCCGGTGGCGGAAGCGAGTTCGCGCTCCATCCGGCCCAGCAGCGTGATGGCGATGCGTGATCCGCTGGAACCAAGCGGGTGCCCCAGACTGATGGCGCCGCCGTCGTTGTTCACAATGTCGGGATCCAGGCCAAGGCGGCGCATGCTCGCCAGCGACTGCGTGGCGAACGCTTCGTTCAGTTCCACAGCGCCGAGCTGGTCCACAGTGAGGCCCGTGCGTGCCAGGATCTTCTGCGTGGCCGGAACCGGGCCGATTCCCATGATTTCCGGTTCGCAGCCGGCCGATGCGCCGTCCACGATGCGTGCGCGGGGCGTCAGGCCGAACTTCTTGATGGCGGCCTCGGACGCGACGATGATTGCGGATGCGCCGTCATTCAGGGTGGAAGAGTTGCCGGCCGTCACCACGGAGCCACCCTGCACCACGGGCCGAAGCGCAGCCAGCACGTCCATGGTGGTACCCAACCGGGGACCTTCATCAGTGTCCACCACGGTCTCCGACTTACGGGTCTTCACGGTGACCGGAACGATCTCATCCTTGAAGCGACCCCCGGCGATGGCCGCCAGCGCGCGTTCGTGCGAACGGACCGCAAAGGCGTCGGCGTCCTCGCGGGAGATGTTGTCCACCCGGCCAACTTCCTCGGCCGTTTCCGGCATGGAATAGGTCATCTTGCCGTCGCGGGAGAGCTCGCCCTTGGTGAAGAGCGGGTTGGCGAAGCGCCAGCCAATGGAGGTATCGAAAATCTGGCCCGGCTTGGCGAAGGCTGTGGCCGGCTTTTCCTGGACCCACGGAGCACGGCTCATGGACTCGACACCGCCGGCCACCACAATGTCCGCAGCACCGGACTTAATCATCTGGCTTGCCATGATGATGGCGCTCAGGCCCGAGGCGCAGAGGCGGTTCACGGTGATGCCGGGGATGTGGAGGGGAAGTCCGGCCAGGATGGTTGCCATGCGGGCCACGTTCCGGTTTTCCTCGCCTGCGCCGTTGGCGTTGCCGAGGATAACCTCGTCGATGGCGTCAGGATCGACGCCGGCACGGGCCACGGCTTCCCTGACCACCAGTGCTGCAAGATCGTCCGGGCGGACGGAGGACAGTGCCCCACCGTAGCGACCTACAGGCGTGCGTGCGCCGCCAACAAGAAAAGCCTCGACCATGAGAACATCCTTCGCGAAGTGAAAGGGGCCGGTCCGGAATAATATACCGACCGTTCGTTCTATAAAGATTACACGGCACAGCGGGCCGGTCAACAGATGAAGCCCTCAGTGAAGGACAGCCTGCCCCGGCCCGCCCCACCATCAAACCACCCGGATCCCCAAATGACCGGCCAACAGCGGCGCCATGAGGCTCAGCTGATAGTCATCGATGACCACGCCCGCCAGACCGGCCAAACCGTTGATTCCGCGGAACTCAGATGTCCGCAAATCCACGTCCTTCAACTTGGCTCCGGTGACGTCCAACGACCCGATGGTGCAGTTTTTCAGGGCCACCCGCGTCCCCGCGCAGTTTCCAAGATCGAGCTCGTTGATGATGCAGTCGGAGATCTGAACATCCATGAGCTTGGACCCCCGCAGGTTCACGTAATCCAGCTTGCCGCCGTCGATTCGGACCGACCGCCAATTGCCCTCATAAAGTTCGGCCGACCCCCACCGCGGGTTGCTGATCTCCACGTCCTGCCAGGAACTCCGGGCCGCGGTAAACACCGGAGCGTACGGCTCGGCAAGGACGCACTCACGGAACGTTGCTCCGCGCAACTGGGCCTCATTGAAGGAGACCCCGTTGAACTCACACTCGATGAAATCCGAGCCACTCAGCTCTTCCCCATCAGCGGAGACCTTGGTGAACCTGACACCGTCATACCGTTCGCCACGCTGGAAGTCCGGAGCGTCGTCGTCGCGCAGTTCATCCAAACGCACCGGCGAAATCTTGGGCGCTGCAACCTTCGCTGCCGCCATTAGAGCGATTCCGCTTTCGCCGCGATCTCGGACAAGTCCTTAGCCAGGGCTTTCCGGGTCATGCTCATACCAATTTTCCCGAACAAGGCCATGGAGACCTTGCTGACAACGGTGGGTTTGATGACCTCCGCGCCGAACGTCATGGTGAGGTCCGTCCCGCCGTCGCGCTCGGACAGGTTGAAGCGCGTGGTGTAGTCCGCGCCGCCTTGGAGCGCCTTGATGGTGGTGCTTCGGGGCGGGTCGGTGTGGGACACCCACATTTCGACCGTTTCCTGCCTGCCCATCATGGTGCGGGTTTCCTTCCAGCGGGTGCCCTCACCGTACGGGCCCTCGCTGAGCATTTGAATTGCGTTGATGCCGGACAGCGTGCCGGCCGAACCTGGAATGTCCGAAAGGACGGCCCAGACCTTCTCCGGGCTGGCATTGACGTGCTGCGTCAGGGTGGTGGTGTGTTCCATACATCGAGCCTAGACCTGCCCCCTGACACTCCCAACCGAACGAGCTCCTTGCGAGGCCCGCTCTACGCCCCACACGCCCCGCCAAAGGCGCACAACAGGCCCCACAACACAGCACCCACCCCTTGCCAGGCCCGCTCTGCGCCCCACACGCCCCGCCAAAGGCGCACAGCAGGCCCCACAACACAAAACGGCGGGCGCCCCGCAAAGGAGGCACCCGCCGTCGAGCGTTTACGCTGTGGAACATTTACGCGGCGGAACCCGCGCCCAGTGGGAGTTAGCTGAACAGCTCGCTCTTGGGTTCGTTGTTCTTGACCTTCTGCCATCCCAGCCACAGGATCAAGGCGAAGAACGGAATGGTGGCCAGGGTCCAGAGGCCCAGCAGGAAGACCTCGCCGGTTTCCTTGTCCGTCATGGAGTCGAAACCGATCAGCACGGTGATCGCCAGCAGGGCAACCAGGCCCAACCAGCTGGTCCACGGAGAACCAGGCATGGGCAGGCTGGAAACCTTGCCACGCTTCTTCCGCAAGGCGATCTGGCTGGCAAAGATGGAACCCCACGTGAAGATCACGCCGATGGAGGCGGTGTTCAGAGCGAGGTCGAACGCGTGCGAGCCGCCCAGCCAGATGTTGAGGAGGATTCCGACGAGGTACACGCCGCCGATGGCCAGGATTGCCGCGTACGGGACGTGGCGGGTGGACATCTTGGTGAGCCACTGCGGGGCGTGGCCGTTGTTGGCCATGGTGCGGAAGATGCGGCCGATCGAGTAAAGGCCCGAGTTGCAGGAGGACAGCGCGGCGGTGATGACGATCATGTTCATGACGTCACCCATCCAGCCGAGACCCATCTGCCCGAACACGGTAACGAACGGCGAGGTGCCGGCCACGTACTGGTCGGACGGCAGCAGCATCGCGAGCAGCGTCACCGAACCAACGTAGAAAACCACAATACGGATAACGACGGCGCGGATCGCCTTGGGAACTTCACGTTCCGGGTTTTCCATCTCGCCAGCGGTGATGCCGACGAGTTCGATGGCGTTGTAGGCGAAGATCACGGCGTTGAGGACCAGGATCATCACCAGGCCGCCCTTGGGGAACATGCCGCCGTCTTCGTGGAAGAGGTTGGCCACAGACGCGTTTCCGTCGCCTACCTTGGCGTTGGTGACAACCATGAAAGTACCCACGGCCAGGAAGATCACGATTGCTGCGACCTTGAGGCAGGATGCCCAGAATTCGAATTCGCCGAACGCCTTGACGCTGAACAGATTCACGGCCACCAGCAGCACCAATGCGGCAATGGCGGACAGTTCAATGGGCACATTGGGGAAGAAGAACTGGAAGTACAGGCCGATCGCGATCAGTTCGGCGATGCCCGTCATGGCCCAGTTGATGAAGTACATCCATCCGGACAGGAAGGCGCCCTTCTTGCCGAACATTTCACCGGCGTAGCTCACGAAGGAGCCGGAGGTCTGGCGGTACATGATGAGTTCGCCGAGGGCGCGCATCAGCAGGTAAGCGATGACGCCGGCAATGGCGTAGGAGAAGATCAGGGCCGGGCCGGTGGAGGCCAGACGGCCACCGGCACCCATAAACAGGCCGACGCCGATTGCGCCACCCATGGCGATCATGGTGACGTGGCGGCGGCTCAGGGTCTTCTGGTATCCCTCAGCGCTGAGGGTTGAGCCCGCAGCTGCGGATGAGGCTTTGGAGCTCTGGAGATCTGTGGGAGTACTTTGCGGCACAGCTGTTCCTTGTGGGTTGGGGTATTGCTGTTGGGGTCACGCCCATGCCGGAACACAGGCGGCTTTGGCACACAAAATTCGAGCTTTTCCTCGTTTGAGGATCCCGAAGTGTGACAAAGAACGCAGAACATCGAAGGTTCGCGCAACCCGTCTATCTTACGGGATTAACCCCAATGCCCGTGACGCAGGCAACAAGAGGCCCGGGAGCCCACTCCGGAACAGGCGAACCCAGGTACTGCGACGACGTGTCAAAACCCGTCACGTGATCTGCCAGGACAGCAGCCTGCTCCCACAATGGCGCCACCGTCCCGTACACCTCGCCGCGGTGCTGGGCACACTCCCCCACGGCGTAAATATCGTCTTCGTCCAGCACCCGCAGGTGATCATCCACCACTATTCCCCGCTCTACTGCCAGTCCGCTGACGACGGCGGGAGCAACGTTGGGCCTGCTGCCTGCGGTGATGATCACCATGTCGCAGTCGAGGTCGGGTTGGTCGCGGAGGCTCATCCCGGTGACCCGCGCGGAACCCAGCACAGCGGTGGCCCGGCTCGCCGGGTGGACCATGGCAACGTCCAGGCCGCGGGCCTGCAGTCCCCGGGCCGCTTCGAGCCCGGGCAACCCGTCCCCCATCACCACGGCCCGCCGATGGTTCTCCTGGCGGGCGAACCGGATGATCTTGCGGGCATCCTCCAGACACCCAAAGGTGAAGACCCCTTGCCGCACACTTCCGCTGGGCGAGTAGAGCCCGCTGATGTGGGGCAGGAACGGGCGGCTGCCAGTGGCAATGATGAGGATGTCGTAGGGCACCACCCGACCATCCGCGGCGAAAACATGCCTGCTGAATTTGTCGATGCGGTCAACCCGGACCCCGGAATAGAGGGTGATGTTGTTCTCCCGGTACCACGGCAACGCGTTGAGGAAGATGTCGGCGTCGTCCGCCTGGCCGGACAGGACGTGGCCAAGCATGGCCCGGTTGTAGTTCCCGTGGGGTTCCTCCCCGATCATGGTGATCTCAAAAAGGTCCCCACCACCCCTGGCCAGGATCTCCTCCACAGCGCGGGCCCCGGCCATTCCATTGCCGATGACCACCAGCTGCGTGGCCATCAGAACTCCACCATGCCGAGGTCCACCACCACGGTTCCCCGGACTCCGGCGGGCGCCACGACGAAGAGCTCAATGACCGAACCGCCGTCGATGTCTTCAACCACCCGCAGGGGCACATGAACGTCCCCTTTCGCGCCAATGGGGAAATAGCGCATCGGGATGCGGTCGCGCATGAGGACAACGGTGATCAGTTCGGCACTGGAATTGCCGCCGCGGAAGTACAGGGTCTGATTGACCACGCCGTCAGGGACAAAGTGGGAGAGCTCGCTGTGGATGGGTACCGGCTTCTCCAACCCGGTGCCTTCAAAGTGGTAAATGCCCTGGAGGAAGAGGTTCTGGGAAATCACGGACACATCCTTTCGGCCAGCGTCCTTCCATGGTGCTCTTCCGTTGTTTCAGGATGCTCGCCGCTGTGTTTCCGGGTGCAGTCCACGCTGTTACGGTCGCCTTGCCGGGTGCTCACCTTGTAGGAGACCAGCAGCAGGGCCTACAGCAAGCTGCCGCCCTGCATGCCGTAACGCACCCAGGTGCCAGCGGGCGCTGGGCGGGCGCAGTGATCGAACCAGTCCGCCAGTGCGCGGTCATGGCTGACGATCACGAGGGTTCCGGCAAACGAGGCGAGCGCCGCCTCCAGTTGTTCCACCAGTACGGGTGCCAGATGGTTTGTGGGTTCGTCCACGATCATGGTGCGGTACCCGCCCAGAAGCAGGCGGGCCAGCGCCAGCCTGCGTTGCTGCCCCGCCGAGAGTCCGCCAACCGGCACGTGGAACTCCGCGGGTCGGAAAAGGCCCAGCCGCAGCAGCCCTTCGGCGTGTTCGTCAATGTTGCCGCCCAGGCCCGCAGCGAACGCCGGCAGCAATCGCAGGCCTGGCCTGGCCGGCACTTCCAGTTCCTGCTGCAGGTAACCCACCTTGCCGTGGACGTTAACGGACCCCTGTTCGGGTTCCAGGTTGCCCGTCAACACCGAGAGCAGCGTGGACTTCCCGGCACCATTGGGGCCGGTGATGAGGACCTTCTGCCCGGCCTCCGCCCTGAAGTCCGTGGGCTGGAGCCGCCCGGCCACGCTGATGCCATGGGCTTCCAGCGCAGGTTGGTTCGCGGCAACGGCCACTGCTCCCAACGGTGCTGCCAACTTCAGTGGAACGGGTGGCCGGTCCACAGGGTTTTCTTCGAGCCTCCGGAGCCGTTCCTGGGCATTCCGGACTTTGCTGGCCGCAGCGCTCTGCCACGTCCCCGCCTTGAAACCAAAGGCCATCTTGTCGTTGTCGCGCTTCCGACCGTAGCCCATGCCGTCTGCCACCGTGGCGGCCTGGAGGCGTTCAGCGGCCATGGCATCGAGCCACCCCTCGTACTGCTGGATCCAGCGGGCGCGTTCTGCGGCTTTCTCGCGGAGGTAGCCCTCGTAGCCGTTCCCATACCGGTTCACAGACCGTCGGTCGGCATCCACTTCAATGATGGTGGTGGCTACTTTCCGCAGCAGGACGCGGTCGTGCGAGACAACCACCACCGTCCCGCGATGTGCGGCCAACCTCGACTCCAGCCAAGCGGTGCCGTTCGCGTCCAAGTGGTTGGTGGGCTCGTCCAGAAGCAACGCCTCCGCCGGATCGGCCAGGAGGCAGGCGAGCGCTACCCGCTCCTGTTCGCCGCCGGACAAAGAGCCAAGCGTTCGACGCCGGTCCAGGCCTCCCAGCCCCAGTTTGTCCAGCGCTGCTTCCACCCGGGATTCGGCAGCGTAGCCCTCGCGGAGCTGGTACTCCGTCTGCAGGCTTCCGTAGAGTTCCAGGTCCTCGGAGTCGGCGTCAGCCAGGTCTCGTTCAAGTTGGGCGATCCGGTCTTCCAAGGAGCGCAGGGCATTGAGGGAAGCATCAATGGCATCACCCACGGTCAGTGACTCAGCAAGTCCGTGGGTTTGGGCGAGGTAGCCCACGCGGTAGCCGGGGTTGCCTGACAAACCCGCCGTGCCGTCGTCGGGCGTCTCTACCCCGGCCATCAGACGGAGCAGCGTGGATTTACCTGCGCCGTTCTCCCCCACGATGGCGACGTGTTCGCCGTGGTGTATGACCAGGTCAACGCTGTGCAGAAGTTTGCGGTCCCCGTAGCCGTGGGAAACGCCGGAAAGGTGAAGGTGGTCAGTCAAGAGGAATCCTCGCAAGTCCGCAGTGGGTGGCAGAAAGCCATGGGGGTACTGGGGATGCAGCCGAAAGTGGGGCTGCGCTCAAGACTTCATCGCTCCAGCCTGCCCGGCGAAAGCGGACCCGTCAAGCCGAGACGCCACGGATGGCACCATTCCCGGCAAGAAGCCCTTGGCATGACACCAAAATGGCGTCACAATGGTGTCATGCAGCTCAACCAGTACGTCACCGCAGTCCAACGCCAACTGGACACCGCCGCAGAAGCCGGGGGTCCGGAAGCCCGCGCACTCAGTGAGCGGCTTACCGCGACCCTTGAATCAACGGTGAGATTGGTCCTCCTGGAAGCCCTGTCCGACGCCGCACGTGAAATCACGCTGGAGCTCGCCCCCGGTTCCGTGGAGGTGAGGCTCCGCGGCCGCGACCCGGAATTCGTGGTGAGCAATCCGCCCACAGTCAACGACTTCGAGGCCATCTTGGAACCACGGCAGCCAGCCTTGGCCGTCGAGGATTTTGATGGGACCAACACTTCCCGTACCACGCTCCGGCTCCCGGATCACCTCAAGCAACACGTCGAAGAGGCAGCCGGCAAAGCGGGGCTGTCCGTGAATTCGTGGCTGATCCGGGCTGTCGCTGATGCCCTGAACGGCCGGCCGAACCAACGGAAAGAGCGCCGCGAACCCGGCGAACAAAATTTCACAGGATGGGCACGCTAATGGCAACCTTTCAGACTCCGCAACCCATCGCCGTCGTGGTTGATGTTTCAGTCCGCGCCGACATCTGGGTGGTGGCCCGCGACCGCGAGGACACCGAAGTGACCGTCCGGCCACGGAAAGCAAAACGTGCCTTGGACGCCAAGATGGCAGAGCAAACCACGGTGGATTACTCGGATGGCCGCTTGCAGGTCCGGCTTCATCCCGCCATCCGCCACACGTGGTTCAGTGATGGTGGCGCCGTGGAGGTCACCGTGGAAGTTCCCGTGGGCTGCAGCCTGGAGTTGAAGTCGGGCATGGGCGATCTCCGTTGCGAAGGCGAATTCAGCACCGCTGACGTGAAGACCGACTTGGGCCACATCCACATCGACCATTGCTTCGAGCTCCGTGCCCACACAGGGATGGGGGACGTCACGGTGGAACGCGCCTCAGGACGGTCCAGGATCAAAACCGGCTCCGGCAAGATCCGCATCCGGGAAATCGACGGTGTTGCCACGATCAAGAACGGCAATGGCAGCACTTACATCACGGCTGCCGCCGGCGAGCTCAGCATCAGCGCCGCCAATGGCGACGTGACCCTGGAACGGGCAGGGACATCCACCACCATCAAGGCATCCAACGGTGACATCACGGTGGGCGACGTTTCTGCAGGCACCCTCACCGTCCAGACTGCGGCGGGCACCTTGTCCATCGGCGTGCGGGAAGGCACCGCGGCCTGGCTTGACCTCAACACCAAATATGGACGGGTCCACAACGCTCTGGACGCCACCCAGGGGCCGGGCGGGTCTACGGACCAGGTGGAGATCCGCGCCCGCAATGCCTACGGCGACATCACAGTGACGCGCGCCCCCGCAGCCGCCGATCACCGGTGATGAGCCGGAGAACAAGCGCTCAGGCCGCGGCCAGCAGCCGCTTCCGGCGGGCTTTCGCCAGACGCGTTCCGATCAGTCCCTGGCGGGGGCTGAAAAGATACACGACGGCGAACACCACGCCCTGGGTGAGGACCACCATGGCGCCCGAGGCTGTGTCCAGGTAGTAGCTCAGGTAGATACCGGCCACGGAACACACCACTGAGATCACCGGCGCGATGACCAGCATCCGGGAGAAGCGGTCCGTCAGCAGGTAGGCCGTTGCGCCGGGGATGATCAGCATGGCGACCACCAGCACCACGCCCACTGTCTGCAGTGCCACCACCGAGGTCAGGGCCAGCAGGCCAAGGAGCAATGCGCCAAGTCTGCGTGGCGAGAGTCCGATCGCGTGGGCATGCGTGGGGTCGAAAGCGTAGAGCGTGAGATCCCGGCGTTTGAGGATCAGGATCGCGAAGGCCACCACCCCAAGGACCACCACCTGGATGAGGTCCGGCACGCTGACGCCCAGCAGGTTTCCGAAGATGATGTGGTTCAGGTCGGTCTGGCTGGGAGTCACGGAAATCAGCACCAGGCCCAGCGCAAACAGCGAGGTGAACACAATCCCGATCGCAGCGTCCTCCTTCACCCGGCTGGTATTGCGGACCACGCCGATCAACGTCACCGCAATGAGGGCGAACACCAGGGCACCCAGGGCGAACGGCGCACCGACGATGTAGGCGAGGACGACGCCGGGCAGCACCGCGTGGGAGACGGCGTCACCCATCAGCGACCACCCGATCAGGACCAGCCAGCAACTCAGGACGGCACAAACGACTGCGGCGATGGCGGTGGTTGCCAGCGCGCGGACCATGAAGTCGTAGGTGAGCGGTTCCAGGAGAAATTCCATGGCCTAGCCCCTGTTCATGACGTCGAGGCCGAAGGCCATGGCAAGGTTTTCCGGCTGGAGCACCACCTCCGGGCTCCCGTGCATGAGCACTTTCCGCATCAGGAGCACGGCTTCGTCGCAGAGTTGCGGAAGCGCATGGAGGTCATGGGTGGAGATCAGGATGGTGGCGCCGTCCTCAGCCAGTTCGCGGAGGAGCCTGGTGATGGTGGCCTCTGAACGTTTATCTACGCCCGCGAAGGGTTCATCCAGCAGCATCATGGTGGCCCCTTGGGCGATGCCCCGGGCCACGAAGGCGCGTTTCTTCTGTCCGCCGGACAACTGACCGATCTGCCGGTCGGCGAACTCGCTGAGTTCCACGCGTTCCAAGGCATGCTCGACGGCGTCCCGGTCGGCTTTGCGGGGCCGGCGCGTGAATCCAAGGTGCCCGTAACGGCCCATCATCACCACATCGCGGACGGACAACGGGAAGGCCCAGTCCACGTCCTCGCTTTGGGGGACGTAGCCAATGCCGGCCTCCTTGCGCATCTTCATGGGCGGTTCCCCGTTGATGAGCACGCGTCCGGAGTCGGGCTTCACCATGCCCATGATTGCTTTGAAAAGCGTGGACTTTCCCGAGCCGTTCATGCCCACCAAACCGCAGATGCGCGAGTGTTCCAACGTCAGGGAGGCCGAGTCCAGGGCGAGGACCTCACCGTAGTGGACAGTGACATTCTCAACAGAGATGGCCGGAGTGCTCATGGCTTTCCTCCCGTGAGTGCCGTGGTGATGACTTTCGCGTCGTGGCGTATCAGGTCCAGGTAGGTGGGAACGGGACCATCTGCCTCGGACAGCGAGTCGACGTACAGCGTCCCACCGAACGTAGCGTCCGTGGCGCCCACTACTTGCTGCATGGGCGCATCCGAAACAGTGGATTCACAGAACACGGCTGGAACCTGGTTGTCCTTCACGAACCCGATGGCCCGTGTGATCTGCTGCGGCGTGGCCTGTTGCTCCGCGTTGACAGCCCAGATGTAGACCTCTTTGAGACCGGCATCGCGGGCCAGGTAGGAGAACGCCCCTTCGCAGGTGACCAGCGCCCTTTGATTCTCCGAGAGGACGGACAATTTGGACACCATTTCGTCCTGAACGCTTTGGAGTTGCGCGTTGTAGGCCTTCGCGTTGGCCTCGAACTCCGCGGCGTGGGCCGGTGCCAGCTTGGCGAAGGCTTTGGCCATGTTGTTGGCGTAAATCTGGACATTCTTGGGCGACATCCACGCGTGCGGATTCGGCTTCCCCTGGTACGAATCCTCGGCGATGGGCATGACGTCCACTCCATCGCTCACCACTGCGTGGGGTACGTCCAGGTCTTCCACGAACTGAGCAAACCAGGCCTCAAGATTGAGTCCGTTGTCCAGGATGAGGTCGGCCTGGGCGGCTTTGCGGATATCTCCCGGCGTTGGCTCGTAACCGTGGATTTCCGCACCGGCCTTGGTGATGGAATCCACGCGGAGCTTGTCCCCGGCCACGTTGCCGGCCACATCGGCCAACACCGTGAATGTTGTGAGCACCACTGGTCTGTCATCCCCACCTGCGGTGGAATTGCCGCCGCAGGCAGATACCCCCAGCCCGAGAGCCAGGACGGCAGCTGCGGCGGCGAAACGGCGGACGTCTTTGGCGCACCGAAACAAAAAGTTAGGCATACCGAAAAGTGTAGCCAAGCGAGGCTCTTCCAGCAAAGCTAGGCTGGTCACATGGGCACTCTTTCCACCAAGGCAACTCTGTACAGGTTCTCTGCCCTCGATGCCATTGCCGTGGCCGCCTATCTTGGCTTCACTGCATACTTCACCCTTGACGGCGAAGGGGTGGAACGGCTGATGCTGCAGTTGTTTGCCGACCCCGCCACGGCGTCCTACGCCGTCAACGCGATCTTCTATGCCGGCGTCGGAATATTCGCGGTGGCGTCTGCTTGGCGCGTGGCCGGCCGCGACCTCAGGATCCTGGGCACCCGTCCGTGGTTCACGCTGGGCATGGTCCCCCTCGCCATCGTGGTCATGCTGATTTTGACGGCCATCCTGGTGGCGGCGTTCGGCACCGCCCAAAGTTCGCAGAACCAAGTGGGCATTCAGGGCCTGCTGCAGCAGGTACCGGCATGGCTGATGGTGCCGCTGCTGGTGATCCTTGGACCGTTCGTTGAGGAATACCTCTTCCGGCACCTGTTGATCGGCAAGTTGTCACGGTATCTGAACATCTGGGTGTGCTGCGCCATCTCCGTGCTGGTCTTCGCCTCCATCCACGTGGTGGGCCGGGAGGGCCTGGCGTTATCTGCCTTGGCACCCTATCTGGGCATGGCCGTGGTGCTGGTTGCGGTCTACGTCTGGACCGGAAAGAACCTGATGTTCTCCTACTTTGTCCATGCCACCAAGAACCTCATGGCGGTGGTGCTCATCTACGCCATTCCGCCCGAACTGTTGCCCAGCTAGGACACACTCCTCCCCCTTATCGCCAAGCGGACGCTCCCCGACGTCCTCCCGGTGATGTAAACCTTCACGCCGTCCGTTGCATTGGTGCCCGCCAGGTAGCGATACGCCTCCCCAGGGTTGTAAGCCGGAGGGTTGTCCGCGTCGGCCGCGATGCCGGGACCAAACTCGATCACGTCCTCTCCCACCCGGTACTCCCCTGTCCCTGTCGTCAACTGGTAGGCGCCTGGCTGGCCGCGGGTCTCCTCCTCCACCCCGGACAGCAAACCACCCGGCCTGAACGTCAACTCGATGGCGAACGATGTGTGTGCACCCTCAAAGCCCAGCTCAAGTTCCACCGTGCCTTCAGCCATCTGCGGGATCACCGTAATGGATGTGGCCAGGCGGTGCTCCACGGCAGGCCGGTTCCCGAAGTCCATGCCCGCGCTGAACCTGCCCTCATGACCCAGCGCGTAGAGGCCGTCCTCCCGGTGCTTATCAACAGGAAGGGGCAGGTAGAAATTTGCCGAAACGTCCTCGGTCAGGCGAACGCCGGAACCGCGGAGGGTGACCCCTTGGCTGCGGAATGGGCCAAGGTCAAAAAAGCTCCTGGAGAGCCGTACATCCGTCAACACCGCGTCGCCGTGGGCGAACCGGAGGAAGGTGGGATTGCTGGCGAGTCCCGACCCAACACCGGAGGCTACGTCGTCGCAGCCGCCAAAGATGGTAGCCACACAGCGGGCCTCGCGGTAACGGTGGATCCCGCAGCTTGAGAGGACAGCATGGCCGGGGGTCATTGCCGCCGGGAGCTCTCCGCCGCCCAACGCCGATTCCCGCTCAGGCAGCTGGAGGTGGAGCCAAGGGTCCAGACGGGTCCTCGCCAACGCCTTGGCCGGTTCCAACAACGGAAACTGCCGGAGCCAGGCCGCAGCTGCGGCAAAGTCCCCGTTACCGTCCTGGCTGGCGAGCCTGCGGTACAACAGCTGAAAGGCCTCGCCGTTGAAACGGAACCACTGGTCCTGGCGCCGGGAGAACAAGGACTCCGTGACGCCATCACTGCTGAACCATGGCAGGAAGGCGGCCAGGTTGGCCCGGACGTGCTCCAGGAGTTCAGGCCTGTTGGCGTGGTCGGCAATGGCCACCAAGGACGGGTTGGTCACCGCACTGGCATAGAGGGGACTCCGTTCGGAGTACATGCCGTCCGGCAATTGGTCGACTCCTTCGGCAAGCCACTGGTCAATGCGCTGCAATATCTCCGGGCGGGGCACACCTTCGGACTGATGCAGGGAATGTATCCGCGCCAGCGCGGCGCACAGCTCCCAACGATGGTTGGGCGTGTGCACTCCCCCTGTGAGCAGGGCGTCGGTAATACGTCCGACGACGGCGCGCAGCCGGGTGGCGATCTCGGCCAGCCCGCCGCCGGCAGAAAGTCCAGCGGGCGCATCCATGATCTCCAGGGCCATGCACGCATCGTTGATAGTGAAGGCCGAGTCCGGCGGGGAGCTCAGGTTGGTGCCGTCGAACAGGCCAGTGGGTCCTTGCAGGTACTCAAGCCGTGCGACGCACCCCATCATCAGCCCGGGAAGCCCCGCCGAAAGGTAGTGGCGGGAGTCGGGCTGGGTGTAGACAGTGGCCATGGCCAGCAACCTGCCCATGGCGGGACGATGCGCCAAAGCCGCCGCCCCGCCGTCGGGCGCGTCCACCAGGGTGTCGATGGAGCGGTCCGCGGCGTCCACCAACCCGCTGATAAAAGCAGGGGCATCTTCCATCACCAGGTGATGATTCATCGGAGCACTAGTCCTTCAGTCCGGCGCTGACATCAGCATTGAGTACGTATCTCTGGAACACCGCAAAGACCAGCACCAAGGGCAGGATGGAGATGACCGATGCTCCCAGCAGAACGGGCCAATCGATGTTCTCCGCACCCACAATGCTCCGGAGCGCCACCTGCAGGGTGTACCACTTGGGATCGTTCAACACGATCAACGGCCAGATGTAGTCGTTCCACCGCCACTGGAAAGAAAAGATGGCCAACGTAAACAGGATCGGCTTGGACAGCGGCAGCATGATGCGGAAGAAAATGGCAAGCTCGCTCGCGCCATCGATCCGGGCAGAGTGCAGCAGGTCATCCGGAACAGTGAGGAAGAACTGGCGGAACATGAAGACCCCGGTGGCTGTCAGCACCGACGGCACAATGATGCCCGCCAGGGAGTTGTAGAGGCCCAGATCCCGGATCACCGAGAAGGTGGGATTAAGGATCACTTCGGTAGGCAGCATGGTGGTGGCCAGGATGCACACGAAAAACAGCCGTGTGCCCTTGTTGTTGTACTTGGCCAGCGCGTAGCCGGTGCAGGCGCTGAAGAACACCGTCAGCACAGTGGTGACCAGGGCAACCGTGGCAGTGTTCAGGAAGTATCTGGCGAAATCAACGCGTTCCCACGCATCCACAAACCCCTGGAACGTCCATTCACGGGGAAGCATGGACAGCGGATAACTGAAAAGCTCACTGCCCGGCTTGAACGAGCTGAGGAGGAACCACAGCAGCGGGAGGGCATAGATGGCCACAATGACCCACAACACGGCCGTCAGCGGAGCGGACATCTTCTTCGGGTTGGCCCGGGCTCTGCGGTTTCCCCGCGGGGCACTTCCACGCGGGGCAGCAGTGGGGGGCATCTTGGTAGCTGTTGCCATGGTTCAGCCCTTCTTCTTGTTGAAGCGCAGCTGGATGAGCGCGATGGCCAACAAGACCACCATCAGCACCATGGAGGCCGCACTGGCGTAGCCCACCTTGGATTGCTCAAAGCCGGTCTTGTAGATGTACTGGACGATCAAGGTGTTCTCGGTTCCCGGACCACCATTGGTGAGCGCCTGGATCATGGCGAACTCCTTCATGGCGTGGATGGTGGACAGCAGGATCACCATGAACGACGTCGGCGCGATGCCGGGCAGGATGATGTGGCGGAACCGTTGCCACGCGTTGGCTCCGTCCAGTTCGGCCGCCTCCAGAAGAGCCTCCGGTATGTTCTTCAAGGCAGCAATGAACAGCAGCATGTTAAAGGCCGTTCCGCCCCAGGCCGAGGCGAAAATGACCACCATCAGTGCGAGGTTGCCATTGCTGGACCAAGGAACAGGGCTCCCGCCCACCGTGGAGATCACGAAATTGACGAAGCCGAAGTCCTGGCCGAACATCCACTTCCAGATGACACCCACCACGATTGGAGAGATCAGCCAGGGGAGGAAGATGATCACCTTGGCTGCGGTCCTCCCCCTGGTGGCTTTGCTCACCAACAGTGAGGCAATGCCGAGGGAAGACACGTACACCAAGGGCACTGACAGTACGGTGTACAGGAATGTCCGGGTCAGCGCCGCATAGAACGTGCTGTCCGCAAACAGTTTCTGAAAGTTGGCCAAGCCAATGAAGTTCAGCTTGCCAACGCCGCGGTAGTCCGTGAACGAATAGATCAGTCCAAGGGCACCGGGCCAGACGAAGAACACCAGGAACAGCACCACGTTGACGCCGATGAGGATCAGGGGAGCAATCACATAGCGGTTGCGCCGCCGCTGCCGGGACTTGCTCCGCACCACAGGTGAGCCAGGCATTTCCGGCTTCAGCGCCGGGCTCAGGGTCGAATTGGCCATGGCCTAGGCTCCGTTGTAAAGCTTCACGATGTTCTCCACCGTGGTCTTGGCATCCTGGCTGCCGCCCAGCATCTTCACCGTTTCCTCCCTCAACGGATCACCGGAGAAGGGGGTCTCAGCGTAGGCTTCGGCCACGACGCGCTTGATGGCGTTGTCACCCTTGGCCTCGTTTCCGGCGATCTGCTGCTGGTAGAGCTCGAAGGAGGCCTGCTGGAAGGGGTACTTCACTGTGAGGCTTTCCTTGACCGGCAAGTAGCCGCCGATTTGTGCGAATTCGGTGTAGTTCGCGTCGTCATAGAACCAGTCGATGAACTTTTTGGCTTCCTCATCGGCCCCAGTGTCCTTGAACGCCACCATGAAGCCGCCACCGAGATTGGTGGCGTTGACTACCTTCCTGGGGAGCGGCACGGACAACCATTCAAAGTCCTTGATGTTCTTGTTGAAGTCCGCAACCTGCCAACTGCCCGAGTAGTAGGCAGCCACCTGCCCGCTCTTGAACATGGCATTGCCGTCCTCGCCGCTAAGCCACACGGACTTGGGCATGGTGGCGTCGTCATTGATTTTCTGAAAGTACTCAAGGGTCTCCACGGCTTGGTCGTCCCACGCGTACTTATCCCCGTTCTTGGCGAAGGCGTCACTGCCGAACTGGTACATCATGGCGCGGAGGCGGTGGCCGGAACGGTCCATCACCACTCCGTACTTGGCTCCGGCCTTCTCGCGGACCTGGTTCACGGCTACCACGAATTCGTCCCAGGTCCAGCTGTTTTCGATGGCGGTGGGATAGGCCACCCCGGCTTTGTCGAAGAGGCTCTTGTTCACAAACAGGCCTACGGCGGTGAGGTCCGACGGGATGGCCGGGAGTGTTCCATCCGGTGCCGTCTGCAGGAACTTTTCATCGATGTTCCTCGCCTTCGCGATATCGCTGAGGTCCTGGAGTTGGTTGACCCAGATAGGGTCCAGGCCTGTCACCCGGGCCAGCGCCGGGAGGTCGTTGGCAGTGGCTGCGTTCTTCAGCTTGGTGGTGATGTCCGCGGTGGGTACATCCACCACCTCAATGGTGATTCCTGTGGCTTCCTTGTATTTCGCGGCGGCGGCCGCGAAGGCTCCGCCCTGGTTGGTATCCCCGGAAAGTACCAACTGGAGGGTCTTGGCTCCTCCATCAGTGGAGGCACCCCCGCCCCCACAGGCAGAAAGACCAACGGCAAGGGCTGAGAGGCCCAAGGCCGTCAATCCGAACTGCCGGCGGCTGATGCTGGAGATGCGTGTCTGCTCTGACAATGCTCTGTCCTTTTCTCACGGGGCTTGCCGGCCATGGCGGCCTGGCTAAGGAAGCAGGGCGCGGTTCCGGAGGCCGCACTGGCTGCTAGGAAAAGCCTTTCCTGCACCAACTGTGATCTATGTCATGACAATATGTCAAGATAATGTGCGCACATTTTCCAACGTTGGAGAAAATCACTCCCTTTCAGCGGCCAGCCGTCCCAACCAGGACCGGAACTGACCGCGAAGCCCTACCCAGCCCCCAGCGCGGGGAATAGCTTAGGGGCATGACACTCAACATCCAGGTAGTCGTCGACTGCCAAAAGCCCCATGTGCTGGCCGATTGGTGGGCCCAGACCCTCGAGTGGAACGTAGAACCACAGGACGAGGCATTCATCCGCTCCATGATCGAGCAAGGGTTCGCCACCGAAGACCAGACCATCACTCACAACGGCAAGCTCGTGTGGGCCGAAGGCTGCGCGATCGTTCCCGCCGAAGACACCGATCCCAAGACGGGCCGGCGCATACTGTTCCAGACAGACCCGCATCAAAAGAGCGTCAAGAACCGGGTTCACTGGGACGTGAGACTGGACGGCAGGGACAAGGACGTGGTGCGCAAGGAACTGGAAGCCCGCGGCGCCAAACACCTCTGGACAGCCAACCAAGGACCGCACGAATGGCACACCATGGCCGACCCCGAGGGCAACGAGTTCTGCATCAGCTAAGGCCATTACTAGACTCGGACTGTGAACAACCATCTCCCCGCCAAGGTTTCCGACGTCTTTGACCCCTCGCGCTGGCGCACTGTATCCGGCTTCGACGACTTCAAGGACATGACCTACCACCGGCAGGTTGAACGCTCGGCGGACGGCACAGTCAAGGACCTTCCCACGGTCCGTATCGCCTTCAACCGCCCCGAGGTGCGCAATGCGTTCCGCCCGGGCACCGTTGACGAGCTCTACCGGGCCATGGACCACGCCCGCATGACACCGGACGTCGCCACGGTTCTCCTCACGGGCAACGGACCGTCCGAGAAGGACGGCGGCCACTCATTCTGCTCCGGCGGCGACCAACGGATCCGTGGACGGGACGGCTACCGCTATGCAGAGGGGGAAACCCAGGAGAGCATCGATCCCGCCCGTGCCGGCAGGCTCCACATCCTTGAAGTCCAGCGGCTCATGCGGACCATGCCCAAGGTGGTCATCGCCGTCGTCAATGGTTGGGCGGCGGGCGGCGGCCACTCGCTGCACGTGGTCAGCGACCTCACCATCGCTTCGCGCCAGCACGGCAAGTTCAAGCAGACAGACGCCACGGTGGGAAGTTTCGATGCCGGATACGGCTCTGCGCTGCTGGCCCGCCAGATCGGACAAAAAGCCGCGCGCGAAATCTTCTTCCTGGCCCGCGAATACTCCGCTGAAGACATGGTCACCATGGGTGCCGTCAACGAGGCCGTGGATCACGAGCGCCTGGAAGAAGTCGCTTTGGAATACGCGGCGGACATCGCCCGTCAATCCCCCCAGGCCATCCGCATGCTCAAGTTCGCCTTCAACCTGGCCGACGACGGCTTGGCCGGCCAGCAGGTGTTCGCCGGCGAAGCCACCCGCCTGGCCTACATGACCGACGAAGCCGTTGAAGGCAAGGAAGCGTTCCTCCAGAAGCGCGACCCCGACTGGTCAAACTTCCCCTACTACTTCTAGGACTCACCCGTGGACATCGATCCCATACTGAAGGCCTTGATGGCTGCCCTCCACGGTGAGGGCCCCGCCGTCGAAATCGTCGTGGATGAAGACGGCGTGCCGCGCGCGGTTCCGGTGGAGACCCACGTGGACGAGGCAGCCGTGGTGGTCCGCACCTCTGGATCCACGGGGACACCCAAGGCGACCGTCCTCACTGTTGACGCCCTCGCAGCATCCTCCGTGTCCACGGCCATGGCGCTGCGCGGCGAAGGCCAGTGGCTGCTGGCGCTCCCGCTGCAGTACGTGGCCGGCGTTCAGGTCCTGGTCCGCTCGCTCTACGCCGGCACGCGTCCGTGGGTAATGGACCAAGCGAACGGCTTCACCCCCGAGGCCTTCACCGCTGCCGCTGAGGAATTGACGGACAAGATCCGTTTCACGTCCCTGGTGCCCACGCAATTGCAACGGCTCCTGGACTCCCCCGCGCCGGAAACCCTCGCCGTGCTCCGTCGCTTCAACGCCATCCTCCTGGGTGGCGCCCCGGCGTCCCCGGATTTGCTGGCCACCGCACACGCCGAAGGCCTCACTGTGGTCACCACCTACGGCTCAGCTGAGACCTGCGGCGGGTGTGTCTACGACGGTGAGCCCCTTGACGGCGTCGAGGTCCGCATCGGCGAAGGCGAGTTGGAAGGCCGCGTTCTTCTGGGTGGCGATACCGTGGCGGCGGGCTACCTGGACGCCGCCCGCGCCTCAAAGGCAGCGTTCTTCGAGGAAGACGGCGTCCGCTGGTACATCACCGGCGACCTCGGCGAACTGTCCGACGACGGCAAACTCACCGTGCTGGGCCGTGCCGACGACGTCATCATTACCGGCGGCGTCAAAGCCTCCGCCGCGTACATCCAAAGCAAGCTCGAAGAACTCGACGACGTCACCGCGGCCTTCGTTGCCGGCGTCCCGTCGCGCGAATGGGGACAAGCCGTTGCGGCGTACGTGGCAGTGAAGGACCCCAGCCCTGACGGAATCAAAGGTTTCACGTCCCGCCGCGAGGCCGCGCTCGGCAAACTGGCACCCAAGACCGTGCTGGCGGACAAGGAATTGCTCATGCTCCCCAACGGAAAACCGGACCGGATGGCCATGATTGACCGGCTTTCCGAGCTGCATCAGGGACAATAGACACGTTCTTCCCCCGCACACCTGACTTAAGATCAACCGCGAAATACACGAGGTACTACACGTGGCGACAGCTGCACAATGGATTCAAGGAGCCCGGCTCCGCACACTGCCCGCGGCGATCGCGCCCGTCCTGATCGGTTCGGCAGCAGCGTACGAACTCCAGGCTTTCCGGCTGCCGAACGCGATCCTGGCTGCACTGGTTGCCTTGCTGCTCCAAATCGGCGTGAACTACGCCAACGACTACTCCGACGGAATCCGCGGCACCGATGAAGACCGGGTGGGTCCCCTGCGCCTGGTCGGTTCCGGCGCCGCGAAGCCGGAGCAAGTTAAGTGGGCTGCGTTCGCCCTGTTCGGAGCAGCAATGGTGTGTGGCCTGATTCTGGTCATCATGACGCAGGCCTGGTGGCTGATCCTGGTGGGCATCGGCTGTGTCCTGGCAGCCTGGGGCTACACCGGGGGCAAGAACCCCTACGGCTACATGGGCCTCGGCGACGTCTTCGTGTTCGTGTTCTTCGGTCTGGTGGCCACGCTGGGCACCACGTATACGCAGGCCGGCCAGGTGAGCCTGGCCGCCGTGATCGGTGCGATCGGCACAGGCTTGATTGCCTGTGCCCTCCTGATGGCCAACAACGTCAGGGACATCCCCACGGATACGGCTGCCGGCAAACGGACCTTGGCCGTTCGGCTTGGTGACCGCCACGCTCGTGAGAGCTACGTGCTGATGCTGGCCGTCGCCATCCTGCTGGTGATCGTCCTGGCTCCCACCAAACCGTGGATGCTGATCGTGCTGCTGCTGATCCCGGCATGCCTGATGCCGGCATGGCTCATGGTCAACGGCAAGAAGCGCAAGAGCCTCATCCCCGTGCTCAAACAGACCGGCCTGATCAACCTCGGATACAGCCTGTTGTTCTCACTGGGCCTGGTCCTGAGCCAGGGCTTCTAGGTTCTTTTCGTCCGCGTGTTTGTACAGCTAACGCCCCCAGGAAGGCTTCTTGGGGGCGTTAGCTGTACAAAAACGTCTTAAAGGGTGCCGGGGCGTTTGTCGTTGTTGACGGCGATGCCCGGGTTTTTCTCTACCAGGCCGTCCTCCGCTGCGGCGTCTTCCACCTCGCCTGCGGTCCGGATGGGCTTGGCACGCCCCGAGAAACGTTCGCGCATGCTGGCCGTGGCGGCATCGCGCTGTTTCTGGAAGAACAGGTAGCTGATGGCGAAAGCCATGAGCCCAGCGAACACAGCCGCCGGCAGCAGACCCACCTGCAAAAGAGCGAACACGATGAACAACGGCACAAAAAGCGCCAGACGGATGAGGGAATACTTCAGGAAAGCCACCATCCAAGTTTAGCCGTGATGGTTGCACTCTGATCACGGCAAGGATCCAGCGTCCAGTCAAGGGCTTCCGGCGACTAGACTTGGTGCATGCTCCGCGTTGTAGGCGTCGTCGTCGTCCTTGTTGTCTTCGTCTATGCCCTGGTGGATGTTATCCGCACGGACAGCCACCAAACACGCGGCATTTCCAAACCCGCCTGGATCATCGTCATGATCGTGCTTCCGCTGCTGGGAGCAATCCTCTGGTTCATTTTCGGCAGGCCCTACGGCAAACCCTCGGCACAGCCTGTCCGCCGCCATCCCACGGCGCCGGACGACGACCCCGAGTTCCTCCGCAATCTGGAAACCCGCCGCCGCAACCAGGCCGAAGACGAGCGGCTGAAGAAGCTCAAGGCTGACCTCGAAGCCAAGGAGCGCGAGCTCGGTGGCAAGCCGTCAGAGGGCACCGGCGATGCCAAGAACAAAGGTTTCCAAGCCGGCGATGCCAAACGCAGCGAGCCGGACCCCCATGACACCGACGAACTGAAGTAGGCACTCATGGCCCAGCAAGCTGATGGTTCACGGCGATCGCCCTCCCCCACACCATCAGCCAACGGGCCATCAGCACCACCACCCCGGCCGGGAATCTCCCTGTCCGTCCCGCCGCCCATCACCGCCGTTGTGAAGCCACCCGGTCCCGCAAGGCTCTCGCGCTCCTTGTGGGTGGCGAGCTTCGTGGCAGGGATCGCCGTCGTGGTGACCGGATTCCTGGGCCGCGACTCCCACTTTGAACGCCTGAAAGGCGTGATCGGGGGCATGGTCCCCGATGGCGACGCCCAGGCAGTGGACGGCGCCACCGCCGTCGTATTCCTCGGAAGCCTCACGATGCTTGCGCTGGTGGTGGTCATGGAAGCTGTCCTGCTGGCAGTACTTTTCAAACGACGCACCTGGGCGCGATGGGCGCTGGCACCCGTGGTCCTCCTCCACGCGGTGGTGACCGTCATTACCGCAGACTTTGTGGTGGCCCCGGGGGCGGACGGCGCCATGGCCATTGTGCTGTTGGCTGCCCAATTCATCCTGGCCGCGGCTGGGCTGATCCTGTTGTTCCTGCCATCCACCACCACCTGGTTACTCAGCGAACGGCGGGTATAGCGGCCAGCATCCCTTCGCAGCTGCGCAGGACAATGCGGCAGGCGTCCAGTGCCGCCGGTTCTGTCAGGGGATTTTCCGCGATCAGCCGCCACCGGTTCAAACAGCTCCGGGCGGCCTGGCTGATCTGGTCCGGGCCGGCCTCGGGATCCAGCCCGAGCCGCAGCGCCGGTGTACTGCCACGTCCGCCCACCAGGCGTTCGGCTTCTGCCTCTTGCTCGCCAGCCAGTCCTACGCCGCCCGTCCTCAGCGCTGCAAGGAGCTTCAACTCCCGGAACTCGTGGGCACTGCTTTGGAGCCGTTCCAAAGCACCTTTCAGCGGTTCCACGCGCTCTTTGGATGACTCGCGCAGCAATGACTCCAAGCCAACGACGGCGGCACGCGCCTTGAGCGCGTCAGCCCGCGTTTGGAACAAGCGGCTGATGGTATCGAGGAGTACGCCCAGACCGCTGCGCCGGGCGAATTCGTGGGCCAGCTCGGTGGGATTGCTGGTTCCACCCCGGATCAAGGCAACACCGAGCCTGATCCCGAACAGGCCAAACCTGTTGACGAGGGATTCCTTGGTGGCCTGATCCAGTCCGGCGGGCCCGGCAGTGCGCACAAAGCGGTCCGCTGATAACATCATCCGCTCACGCTGGTTCCTGTCCATCTGTGCCAACATATTCATCGCGTCGAAGTCGGCCTGCCGCATGGTCCGCGAGCTTTGTGCCAGCAACCCTGCCACCGGGACGACGCCCAACGCCAGAGGCCTAAGATTCTGGTCCTGGCTGTATCTTTCGGCGATGACGGCCGCAGAGATGAGCGAATCGATCCTGCCGGCGCCGATCTCGTCGGCCCTGGACAGGACGGCCAAGGCATTGACGGAACCGGATTGGCCTGCGGCGGTGTCCTTGAAGGATTCCAGGAACCTGACATCGGAAGCATGCAGGTGCCGCATGAGGTAGATAACGGCATCCGCTGCCATCGGGGCATCCTCGGGAAGCAGGAAAGCGGTGGCCCGCCCGGAGACGTCCTGCGACAGCGAGGCTATGCCCGGGGTGTCAATCAGCGTGAGATTGCGCAGGCCGGCAGATGGCCAGTCCACCACCAGCCGATCCACGTTCTCTGCTTGGAATTCCCCCAATGAGAACACCAAACGGCCATCCTCGCGGGTCACCGGCAGCGACGTAGGGCCGCCCACAAACGGGTAGAGCGTGATGCGTGGTGTGTGACCGTAGCGGTACCACGTGACAATCCGTGTGCACTCCCCGGCGTCGGTAGGTGCAATCTCCTCGCCGATGATCGCGTTCAGGAGCGTCGACTTCCCGGCCTTGACCATACCCGCCACGGCTACACGGAGCGGCCCGGCCAGCCTGTTGTCCAGGTCGTCCACCACTGCGAGCGCCGCCACGTCACCGTGGAAGACCTCTCTTGCCTGTCGCAGGAGCTCCGCGGCTCCCGCGATGCCCGTGTCTATCATCCCGTGGGCACCGCCGACGCCGTTGTGGGCGAGATCAGTTGAGTGGGCACGTCTTCCTGGAGCTGCTGCGCGGCCTTACCCAGAGCTTCCACGGCCTTGAGCTGGTTCCTGATCTCCTTAATCCTCAGGTCCCGTTCCACGGCATAGGTGGCTGCAGCTTTCTGGGCGGCCGCCACGGATTCCGTGAGGGAACGGTGGTGTTCCTCGGCAATCTCCGTGAAGTGGTCCCGGGTGGCACGCTGGACCAGCCTCAACCGGTCCTTGAGTTGCTTTCCCACCTGGAACACCACATCGTCCACTTGCTTGCGGACAAGAACCTTTGCCTCGGCCTGGCGCCGCTTCAGGCGGGCTTCCTGTTCCTCACGGTAGGCCTTCCTGCCCAGGAGGAGCCCTGCGCCCACGGACAACGGGTTAATGAGGGCCATGCCGAAAATGCCGGTCAGGAGGCCGAACATGAGGACCCCACCGTAGGACCCACGCATGCCAATAAGTACCTTTTGCAGTGGTCCCAAACGGCCGTCTTCCATGGCTTGGAGGTCGGCAACGGGATCAAGGACGCCTCCGGTATCAGCCACCTTCAGCGCAGGCAGGGCAACTTCCTCCTCGGAGAAATGCTCCGCAACTTGCCCGGCCAGCCATTGGGCGCGTTCACTGGTCCACACGAACGTCTCAGAAACGGCTGCGGCCGTGCTTTGCTCAAGCCATTGGGTGAATTGGTCCCAGGCCGGCCCAGGATCGCCGTGGTCTATTGCTGTTTCGGCCTCGCGCTGAATCCTCCGGAGCCTGTCCTTGAGGTCGTATTCCATATCCGCAATGAGATCGCCAATGCCATCATTGAGGGTGATCTGCCACCGCGCGAAACGTTTGCGCAACGCGTCAGCGTCTTCCTTCGCCGCCTTCAAGCCGGCGATCATCCGGGGCGTTCCCTCGGGATTCTCCAAAGCCCCCAGCTCGGAATGAAGGGCCAATCCCAGGTGCTCCGTCACGGACAGGACGTCGTGCCCTACAGAGCGCCGTTGGATTCGGGCGGCACCTCCCACGATGTGGTTCCGCAGGTGGGCGATGAGCGCGGGAAACCCGGATTCTTCGTTCAACTCAGTGTCCTGGAGCCGTGCTGCCTGAAGTCGCAGCTCGGAGGAGACCGGGAACAGGGGAATGTCCGGTGCCACGCCTGACAAATGCCCTTTGTCCAAATCCGCGATCTGCCGCCACGTTGGATAGAGATCCGTCTTGGACAGCACGCAGGCGACGTTGGGGCTGACGCGCATTGCCTGGCCAAGAAACCGCATTTCCGGTTCGGTGTATTCCTGGGAGGCATCGGAGACAAACACCATGGCATGCGCTGAAGGCAGCGCTGTCAGGGTGGTCAGTGTGTGAGTGGATCCCAGGCCGCCAACACCTGGTGAATCCACAATGGTCAACCCACCTGCCAGCAGCTTCCGCGGCAGTGAGACCTCGGCCGCCACGATGTTCTTCGCATTTCCGGGATTGCCTTTCTCCGAGACGTAGTCCGCCAGGTCATTGAGGCTCACTGCCTGCCGTTCCAGGCCGCTGTCGGGCCCGGCCGCCTCGCCTTCCGGGCTGGCATCGGCACGGCTTCCTTCGTGGGTGGGAACCAGGACAACGGCCGACGCCGGATCCCCCTGCCGTACCACCGTGGGCACTGTGGTGGCGATGTCGTCATCAACAGGGCAGACGGGGGCGTTCACCAAGGCGTTGATGAGTTGGCTTTTGCCTTGTTTGAACTCCCCCACCACAATGACCCGGACACTGGGATCGCCCAGGCGGTTGAGGGTATTTTCCAGCCGCCGTCTCAGGTCATTGCGATCCCCCACCAAGGCGATTGCCTGCTCTACCAGGGTGGTCATGCGTGCTGTTTCAGCCACGGACTGTCCTTTGCTCTCTGCCCCTCGGGTTGGAAGTCCACGAAGTGCCCGGCAGGTTGTTGAACACCTGCCGGGCACTGCTGGGGACCATGTGTTTGGTATTGGCTACATCGGTGGTGGCGGCGGGCCTGCCGGGCCGCCGTCGAGGTCCACATCCACGTCGTTGTCGGCAACCACGATCGAGTCGTCGATGTCGTTGAATTCGAGTTCGTTGTCCTCGATGTTGGTGTAATCCACATCCAGCTCGTTGTCGGCCACCACGATGCTGTCCTGGATATTGGTGAGTTCAACATCCACATCGCCCACCTCAACATCGGTGGAGTTGTCATTGAACGAGTCAGCAATGTTCACGGAGTTGTCCGAGTTATCGGAGTTGTCCGTCACGGAGTTATCCGAATTGTCCGAGTTATCCACAGAGTTGTCGTTGAACGAATCGGAGATATTGACCGAGTTGTCCGAGTTGTCCGTGTGCGTGGAGTTGTCCTCGTTGAAGGAGTCCTCGATGTCCACGTCAACGTCAACATCCGTGTTGTAGGAGTCGTCGGTGTTGTAGGAGTCCTTGGTGACGGAGTGATCGGAATTGTCGTTGAACGAATCCTTGACCTCGATGTCCGTGTTGCCCACCTCAACGTCGCCGTCACCGGACTCGCTGATGTTCACCGAGTTATCCGTCGAGTGATCATTGGTGGTGGTGGTGTTGCCGGAGTCCTTCACATCGTCGCCGGCTGCAATGGCACCATCGCCGGAAGCAACCACTGCGTCCTGGTTGAAGAGCTGGGTGACGTCGCCATCGGCCCAGATGTTCTGGTTGACGGATTGGTCGGTGATCGTGTCGCGGTCGTCGATGTTGGTGGTGTAGGAGTAGTTGTTCACCACATGGACCAACTGCTGAACGGCGTGTGCATGGTCATCCCAGTCGCCACCACCGCCACCGCCACCGCCGTGGCCGTGATCGTCGTCGTCATCCCAGTCACCGCCACCGCCACCGCCGTGGCCGTGATCGTCGTCATCATCCCAGCCGCCACCGCCACCGCCGCCTCCCCCGTGGCCGTGATCGTCGTCGTCATCCCAGCCGCCGGTGTTGCCGTTGCCCCCACCGTGGGAGGGAGCCGGGTGGCCGCCGGTGGCGCCGCCGCCACCCGTTGAGGCGTGGTTTCCGCCGGTGTTGTATTCGCGGTCGAATGACGAACGTGCGTTGATGGGCGCGTAGTCCAGGACCACCGGACGAACAGCGTCGACGTCTGCCGAGGAAACGTCCCGGAGGCCGGCTGCGGCGAGGGCCGCTTCGGGATCGCGTACGAATTCTTCGGCGGCATCAGGATCGTTGAACAGGCTCATCAGGAACTGCACGAGCTGTTGTGCGAGTGTTGGCATTTCAGTGCTCCCTCAAACTCTGTGGTGGGTGGTAATTGGCCCGGCGCCTTTGCCGGGCTCCCCTTCAACGTAGGGCCGGGGAGTGGGACGGGGCATCGGGGGTAGTCCCCCTGCCGGGGGCCCATCGTTAGGGGATCACGGGGTTTTTCGTTAGGGGGTGGGGGGTGCTTCACCTCAGGGAGGAGGGTACCCCTCCCCCAAGGCGACGCGGAGGCGGACCATCAGCTCGGAGCGGCTTTCGGCGCCCAGGCGCCTGCGCATCCGGGCCACATGGTGCTCCGCCGTCCGGGGCGAAATGTAGATGGCTTCTCCGATCTCGCGGTAGGTTTTGCCCTCCAGGAGCAGCCTTCCCACTTCCCGTTCCCTGGCGCTCAGCCCGGTTGGGTCCGTGGTCACCGCGATGGCGTTATCTGAGAGACCCTGGGAGCGTGCTTCCCCGCGCCCGTCATCGCCCCGCCCGGGCACTCCGCCTGGCGGGGAGCCTTGCGGATGGATGTCCCTGGCGCACGCCAGCAGCCTCACCATGTCGCGACGTTCCTCCGCGTGCGCTGCGGCGTGGCCCGCCAAGCGCGCGCCCTCCCACGGCATGCCGACGGCGGCCAACCCACGGGCCACTGCTTCGACGTCGGACGCTTCAAAGCGGCTGGCCAGAACCGACACCCATGCCTTGCCACCCGCGGCGAGAACCGATGCCAGATGACTGTGTCCGGAAGCCCGCACCAGCGCAGCGGCATGCGGGGCCAGCTCTGCCGGGCTTTCGCTCAGCAAGGCGGCCTGAACAGCAGCCCAGTGCAGGGGTACGGACCACAGAGGCGGATTCCCCAATCCGGCCAACAGATCCCACGCACCGCCCACGTAGTGCGACACACGTCGTGTTTCCCTAAGCCGGGCCGCAGCGATCATCAGTTCACCCCACGGCAGGAGGCTGTAGAGGTCCACTGACACGTGCATCATGGCTTCCCGGGCCCGTTCCCATGCCAGCACCAGCTGGTGTACTTCGCTTCCGCGCCTGGCCAGGCCCACCTCCAATGCCGCCAACAAGAACTCATCCCGTGGTGCCAGCGACCAGTGGTTGGCCTTGACGGCCTCATTGATGGCCAATCGCGCCTCATCAGCGTTGTCCTGTTGCATCATGGACCACGCCTGGAGCAGGAACAGCCTGGGCCGGGCAACATCTCCGCCCTGTCCCGCAGTCAACGCGGCATGAAGCACGTGGGAAGCCACGACGGGCTCCCCACTGTGGAGCGCGCATAAGGCAGCCAACGCGCCGGGAGTCTCAGCCAAGGGAAGTGCGCCCCCTGCAGCGTTCATCATGTCCGACGCCCTGATGAGCTCCGGCAGAGCCAGTTGTGGGTCCGGACCCAGGGTTCGGCGAAGTCCTTCCTGGGTGAGCGACAACGCCACAGCCAGGAGGGTGGGCGAACCGGCAGGCCGGCTGACGGTAAGGAGTTGCTCCGCCTCCGCAGCGTTGCCGGAACCGATCAGCGCCACAGCCGCCAGTGGGGCCGAGCCCGCCATTCTGTCCGCACCCAGCCATGTGTAGGTATCCGCGCTGCGGGAGAGCATCCCGCGTTGGGCCCACACTGCAGCCGCCACGTCCACACCCAAGCGAAGGTCAGGTGGCTCAGGCAACGCCAGGAGCCTGTCCACGATCCTGCCCGCGGCGTCAAGGTCTCCTGTTGCCGCTGCTGCCTGGGCCCGCCGGGCCGCGTACGTGAGTTCCTGGCCGCCCGCAAGGAGCGCTTCAGCGAACAGGTCCATGGCAAGCTGCGGATCCGTGTCCACCGCTTTCTCTGCTGAACGCTCCAGCTCCGCAGCAACCCGGGAATCCTGCAGCCCGCTCTTGGCGAGGTCCCGGGCCAGGTCGCCCAGAGCCCGGCCGTCCGCCAGGACTTTGTCCACCAACTCCCTCTGCAGTGCGCGAAGGCGGCCTGTGGGGGTGCCTTGCAGCAAGGCGTACTGGGCTGTCCCCACCACCGAGCCATCGGAGTGCAGCAAGCCGGCGTCCTTGGCGGCCGCGATGACCTGATCCAGCCCGTCATGGCCTTCGACGCCGTCAGGCAGCGGCCCAGGAAGGGTGAAACCTACGGAGAGGGCCAGCAGCAGTTCGCGGACGGCCAAGGAATCCGCTGCCGGTTCCGGGGCTATGGGTAGTTCCGGGACTACGGGTAGTCCCGGCTCCATAGCGGCGGGAGCTTCATCGAGCGGGTGATCGTCCGCACCGGGCGGGTGGTGCCCGGGCTTATGGTCGTGTCCCGTCATGGACTACACCGCCAGGAGCAGCGCTGGATCCGGAGCAGGACTGGATTCCGTTGGCAGGGGCGTGGGATCCAGCGTGACGGGTGGTGGTGTGGGTGCCTGGGAGAGCGTTGGATCCGGTGACGGTGGCACGGGGTCCTGAGTGACCGTGGGCTCGGGCTGCGGAACAGTCGGTTCGGGCGATGGCGGCGGTGTGACCGGATCCGCCGGGGTGGTGGGAGGCGTTGTTGGTTCGGTCACTGGCGGTGTGGTGGGCGGAGGGGTCACGGGCGGAGGGGTAGGCCCGCTGGCCGCGCCGCCGGTCGGAATCGGAGCCGGCGTGGTGGGCGTTGTGGCGGGGGTGCCGGGAGTGGTGGCCGTCCCAGGCACCGCGGGGGTAGTGGCACTGCCGGTGGCAGCACCCGGAGTGGTGACCGGTCCCGCCACCGCGCCCGCCGCTGTCCCCGATCCCGTGCCTGTACTGCCCTTTCCTGCGGTGGCAGTTCCTGGCCGGGCCGGGCTCTTCCCGGCCCTGGTGACCCCGGTGCCTGCACCCGCTTCGAGTCCCGCCGAGGCATTTCCGGTAGCCGCGGCATCAGCACCGTTGGCCTGCGACGCGGCGGCTTGGGCCCCCGCGCCTTGCGCACCGGCGTCACGCATGACGTCGGCGGCCTGATTGCCGAACATCGTTGCCAGCAGGCCAGCCCCATCGGGACTTTGAGCCGCCGTCGCCGTCACGATCGTCAGCGCGGTTGCAGCTGCGGCCGCGGCCGCGGCCATCCGCACGCGGGGCCTGGGAGCATGCTTGCCAGCTTTGGCGGACGCAGCTTTCAGACCGGTCAAGGTGGGCGCGTTCCTCACGAGGTGCGGCCGCTCCAACGCGGCGGTAGCCGATGCTGCGGTCACCGACGCTGCGCCGGCCTCTGCTGCATCCACCCCGGCGGCTCCCGTGGACGGCAACCCGGCCACTGCCGCCCCCAGGCAGATGGAAGACTTGGGATCGGCGTCCACGGCGATCGGCCGGCCCAGTTCCACGGAAATCATCTCCGCCACCAGAGGAATCCGCGAGGATCCACCAATCAGCAGGACAGCGCTCAAATCCTGCGCGTCAACGTGGATGCTCCGCAGGCTTCGCACCAGCGCATCCACCGTGTCCCGGATAGGTGCTTCGATCATCGCTTCAAACTCGGAGCGAACCAGGCGGATGGACTGCTGAGTGCCCGGCAACGCCACGGCAACGCTGGCCTCACTGTCCATGGAGAGCGCTTCCTTGGCCTCCCGGCATTCCCGCCGTAACCGCGAAAGGGCTGCCAAGGTGTCCGGCGTGCTCGGGTCCACGTCCGCGGAAGCAGTGACGTGACCCATGACGTGACGTAGCACGGCGGCGTCGAAATCGGCTCCGCCCAGGGTTTCAATCCCGTCAGGACGGCCCAGCAGTTCGAAGTTGCCCGCACCGGCCTTGCGGAGGACGGCGGTATCGAACGTGCCACCGCCGAGGTCGTACACCGCGATGATGCTGCCGTTCTCCACCCGTGTCTGGGAGGCATAATGCAGGGCGGCCGCCTCGGGTTCACTGATCAGGGTGACATCCCGTAGACCGGCCACGTTCAGCGCGGCGAGGGTCAAAGAGGTTCGATGCTGCCCCCAGGCGGCGGGGTGCGTCATGATGATGGACGACGGCGAACTTCCCTCGCGTTCCTCGGCCCTGTCCACCACCCACCGGGCCATGGTGGCGTAGATGTCCTCCGCCGCCAGCCATTCCTCCCCCACGGCCAGCGGGACGGAGTCACCGATGCGGCGCTTGAATTCGCGGACCATCCGCTGGGGGTTGTCCAAACCGCGTCGCTCGGCTGCCTCCCCTACAAGGATCCGGCCATCATCTGCGTAGAAAAGCACGGAGGGCACGGCACTGCCGTGCAGTCCCAGCGGGAGGATTTCGGGTGTGGGGGTTGGACTCTGGTCAGGCTTAACCAGGGCTGCTGCGGTAAAACTTGTCCCGACGTCAATGGCGAGAACATAGCTCATGGTTACCTCGAAAAGAACACGACGCGTCGCTGGCGGGCTGCATCACAAGCGGGTTCTGAACAAGTTAGCACTTGCTGTAGGCGGGTGAAAGGCTCGGTTGCTTCACCGGGAAACGGTCATCGATGCCTGAGCCGGAGCGCTGGTGTAACGCCCCTGCTCAGGCCGGTGTGGAGCTTAGAGACCCGAGTATGAGTGAAGGCCGTTGAAAACGGTGTTCACCAGCGTGAAGTTGATGATGACGCAGGCGTAGCCCACAATCGACAACCATGCTGCTCGGGTTCCGGTCCAACCGCGGGTGGCACGGGCGTGCAGGTAGCCTGCGTAGACCACCCAGATCACGAACGTCCAGACTTCCTTGGGGTCCCAGCCCCAGAAACGGCCCCAGGCCTTTTCTGCCCAGATGGCGCCAAACATGAGGGTGAACGTCCAGCCGATAAACGCGATGGCGTTGATCCGGTAGGAGAGGTTTTCCAGGCTCAGCGCATTGGGGACAAGACGCATAAACCCAAGATTGTCGGCGCGGTTCGCTGCAAGGTTCTTCTGCCGGTAGGACTGCAGCAGCTGCAGTATGGACATGGCGAAGGTCAGCGTGAACAGGGCCGAAGAGAGCACCGCGATGGAGACGTGGATGATCAGCCAGTAGCTCTGCAGCGCCGGTACAAGGTGGCCAACCGGGGTCCAGAAAGCAGCCGAGGCCGCCACGAGCATGATGATGGCCAGGCCGATCACGAACGTGCCCAGGAACCGCAGGTCGCGGCGGATGAGGACAATGAGGAATACCGCCACGGCAACAAACGCGCCGGTGGTGAGGAACTCGTACATGTTGCCCCACGGCACGCGGCCTGCGCCGAAGGCACGGGTCACCACGCCCGCTCCGTGGATAAGGACCCCCAAAACCGTCAACGCCACTGCCACGCGGGCAGGTGCGCGGCGGACGCCACCGTACTTCATGTCGCCCGCGGCGGTGCCCCCCTCAACGGTGAGGCCCGACGTCGGACGCTCGGCTCGGCCGGCTGGCCCGCCGGCGTCGGGGGCGCCCAAGCCATCGCTGACGCGACCCGCGGCAACCGCTACTTTTTCGTTGGCGGAGCTGGCAGCGGCCTTGAGGTCCACAGCCCGGAGCATCTTGCTGCTCTTCGCCAGATCCCAGGCAAACGCAATGAAGGCCACGGTGTACGTGCCGGCGGCCAACAGCATGAACAGCTCGCTGTACTGGCCCAGGGTTTCGTTGATGACGGGCATTACTGGTCCTTCGAGGTTGAGGAAGAGACTGCTTTTGTTGTGCCAGTGTCCGGCGTCTCCGGGACGTTCCATTCCCGGGCAAAGATCTCGCGGAGGGCTGCTGCTTCGCCGGCCAGACGGTGGTCTTCACCGCGTGCCAGCAGGCCGTACTCCACCATCGTGCGGCCATCCGCGTGCGTTCCGGTGCGGACCCAGACGCGGCGGCGGTTGATGTAGAGGGACATGACCAGACCGGCAACGGCCAGGAAGCCGAAGATCAAGGCGTACAGCTGGCCGGGGTTGTGGTGGATGTCCACGCCGATGTACTTCTTGACGCCGTCAAAGGTGATGCTGCCCTTGCCTTCGGGCAGGTCCACCGTAGCCCCGGGCGTCAAAGTGATGCCGCCTGCCGCGAGGTCGCGGGCATTAAGCGGTTTCAAGTCCTTGATGTCCAGTTCGAACACGTTCTGGGGCACGCCCTTGTCCAGGCCGAGGTCTCCGTAGAAGGAATTCAGGCTCAGTTGGGGGTTGAAGAGTTCCGGGGAAGCGCTAAACGAGGTGCCGGTCTCAGTAACGAACGCCGTAGGAAGGAAGAACCCTACAAAGCCCAACTGTTCGGGCTTGGCGTCCGGAACCTTGATCACCACGGATGAGTAGTAGTTATCGCCCTGGACCTTGGCCGTGACGGGCCCTTGGAAGGCCACGTTGCCGTCACCATCGCGGACCGTCACCATGGGTGCGTATCCGTTGCCGGTGAGGTAGAGACTGGTGCCGCCAAGGGAAACGGGGTCGTTGACCTTGAGGACTTCCTTCTTGCCCGGCGCATCCGGGTTTTCCTTGGTGGTGACCTCGGCGGTGTAGTCGATGGGCTGGCCGGCTTTGCCCGGCGATTCGCGGTCGAACGTGGCCTCGAACTTGTCCAGCTGCATGGAGTACGGCTGGAGCGAGCTGCTCTGGAAGTTGGTGCCGGGTGTGAATTGGTCGTAGCCCACCAGGGTGTTGACGAAGGTTTCGCCTTCCACGAGGATCCGCTGCCCGCTGTACCCGTACAGGCCTCCGATGGCCACGGATACCAGCACACCGATCAGGGAGGTGTGGAACACCAGGTTGCCCACCTCCTTCAGGAAGCCGCGCTCGGCACCCAAGGACGGCAGCGCGCCGTCGACGTCTCTGACGTCAACGCGGTAGCCGCGCTTCTTGAGCAGCCCGGCGGCATCGTTGATGGCCTTCGACGCCGGGATCCCGGCGTCGGCGGGCAGGGCCAACGTGCCGTACTCAGGCAGGCGCGACAACCGCTTGGGGGTGCGCGGAGGCTGTGACTTCATGGCCTTGTAATGGGCGATTGCGCGAGGTGTCACGCAGCCGATCAGGGAGATGAACAGCAGGATGTAGATTGCCGAAAACCAGGCCGAAGAGTACACATCGTAAAGCTGCAAGGCATCCAGCAGTTGGCCATAGGACGGGTTGTCCTTAATGTACTGCGTGACCACGGAGGGGTTGGCGGGCCGTTGCGGGAACAGCGAACCTGGAACTGCGCCCACTGCAAGCAGGAGCAGCAGGAACAAGGCGGTGCGCATGCTGGTCAGCTGTGTCCAGGCCCACCGGAGCATGCCTTTGAAACCAAGTGCGGGCAGGGCTGCCTCGGACTTGGCCCGCTTGAGTTTTCCTTCGCCTGTTGTGCCTTCTGCGGAGGTGCTCTCAGCGGCTGGTGACTTCTTCTTGGCTTTCACGGACTCGCTCATCAGATTGGCAACTTCACATCGTTTTGGAACCAGTACTGCAACTCGGTCACCCAGGTTCCCCACACACCGGTGGCCATCAGGATGCCGAGCAAAATCAGGATGCCTCCGCCGATCCGCTGGATGGCCAGCCGATGCTTGCGGAAGAAGGACATCACCCCCATGCCCCGGCGGACGGCCAGAGCAATCAGGAGGAAAGGAATACCCAGCCCAAGGCTGTAAACGAACGCCAGGAGCGCGCCCTTGGCTGCCGACGAACCGCCGGACAAGCTCAGCAACTGTACCGCGGAGTACGTGGGACCTATACAAGGCGCCCAGCCCAGTCCGAACGTGAGCCCCAGGAGCGGCGCACCCCACAGGCCTGCCGGCGGTTTGGCGTGGATCTTCGCGTCCCGCTGCAGCCAGCCGAAGCCGCCCATGAACACCACACCCATGATGATCACCAGGATGCCCAGCAGTTGCGTGATCCAGGCGTTTTGCGGACCCGTCAGCAACGTTCCGAGCTGCCCGAAGGCACCGCCCAGGAGAACAAAAATCACCGAGAATCCCAGGACGAACAGCCCGATTCCGGCCAGCATGCGGCCGCGCCGCTGCTTTTGGAGGTCGACGCCGGTCAGTCCCGTGACGTAGCCAAGGTAACCAGGGACCAGCGGCAGCACGCACGGCGAAAGGAAGGAGACCAGCCCGGCCAGCAATGCCACCGGCACAGCCAGCAGCAGTGATCCGTTGAGGATCGTCTCGGCGAAAGGACTGTTCATGGATGCTACTCGGCCACTGCGGAGGTGATGAGGGCCTTCAGGGTGCTCTTCTCAATCTCGCCAAGAACGCGGGAGGCAACCTTGCCTTCCTTGTCCAGGACCAGGGTGGTGGGCACTGCCCCTGGAGGGACAATGCCGGACACGGACAGCAGCACTGCCCCATCCTTGTCATTGAAGCTCGGGTAGGTGATGTTGAAGGTCTTATCGAAGGCCTCGGCGGTAGCTTGTTCGTCGCGAAGGTTGACCCCGAAGAACTGAACGCCCTGGTCCTTGAAGTCCTGGTGCAGGGCCTCAAGCTGGGGTGCTTCGATGCGGCACGGAGCGCAGGCGGCAAACCAGAAGTTCAGGACAGTGACTTTGCCTTGGAGGTCCTCGGGCTTGATGCTCTGTCCGTTGAAGAGGGTTCCCTTAAGGGCCACGGGAGCAGCACGGTCAGCCTTGGCGAACTCCGTCACCGAGCCGTCACCTGCCACGTAGTTCTTGTTGTCGCCGGCCTTGGCCTGTTTGGCGAGGGTGTCTTCCTGGGCGCACGCGGACAGGCCCATGGTCAGTCCGGCCAGGAGGACTCCGCCGGCGCTCAGCACGCCTCTGCGTGAAAGATTCTTGTCCATGCTTCTACGCTCCCGGGGTGCTCGCCGCGCCGGGAAGAAGCACGGCAGCGGGCTCGGTGTATTCGACGCGCACGATCTTGCCGTCGTCGTCGAGCGTCAAGGAAGTCAGGGACGTCAGCGTGCATTCGCGCTTGCGCGGGTCGTGCGCCAACCGCCGTCCCTCCGCGGTCAGGCGAGTGGACCAAATGGGCAACTGGTGGCTGACCAGGATGGCTTCAGCGCCGTCCCCGCCCAACTCGATTGCCTTGACGCGGGCATCCTCTACAGCGGCCAGCACGCGGGCTGCCTGCTCCTTGTAAGGCTCACCCCAGGAGGGTCGCAGGGGATTCCGGAAGTAGAACCAGTGCTTGGGTTTGAGGAACTCGCTCTTGGTGGGGTGGAGACCCTGGAAGTGGTTCTCGGCTTCGATGATCCGCGGCTCGGTGTGGATCTCGAGATTGAGGGCCTCTGCCGTAGGCATGGCTGTTTCCTGGGCACGGGTGAGCGGCGAGGCGACCAGGTGCACGATCTTGGCGCCTTGGCTGGCGCGGGCTGCGAAGTGATCAGCCAGCATGCGGGCCATCTCCCGGCCGCGTTCGGAGAGGTGGAATTCCGGCAGGCGACCGTACAGGACGCCGTCGGGATTGTGGACCTCGCCATGGCGAAGCAGATGGACGGTTGCTTGGGGCATGTTTACCAGTTTCTCAAAGAAGCGGGGCGATCCGAAATCTTCTACCGCTAGTAGAACTCAAAGTTTTCCAGAAATGTTCCATGGAGTTGGAATAAAAGATGCATATGCATGTTTATACTAGACACGAAGCTCGGTTGACGCTTCAAGCAATCGCTTCAACCATGCAAACACGCAGTACCTTCCACCAGACATAGGAGCAACACCATGATGACCCTTCCCGCTACCGTCACCACCGGCACCTGGACCCTCGACGCTTCCCACAGCGAGATTGGCTTCACCGTCCGCCACGCAGGCATCAGCAAGGTTCGCGGCCAGTTCAAGGACGCTTCGGCCACCCTCGAGGTTGGCGAAACCCTCACGGACTCCAAGGTGAGCGCCACCATCCAGACCGCCAGCTTCGACTCCGGCGACGTCAACCGCGATGGCCACGTCAAGGGCGAAGACTTCTTCGACGTGGAGAAGTTCCCCGAAATCACTTTCGTCTCCCGCCACGTCAAGGCCAACGGAAACAGCTTCGACCTCGTGGGCGATCTCACAATCAAGGGCGTGACCAAGGAAGTTGCCATCGAGACCGAATTCAACGGCGTGGCCGTAGATCCCTTCGGCAACACCCGCGCCGGCGTCTCCGGCGAAACCACCATCAGCCGCAAGGAATTCGGCCTTACGTGGAACGCCGTACTCGAAGCCGGTGGCGTGCTGGTCAGCGACAAGGTTGTCATCAACCTGGAACTCGCGTTCATCGCACCGGCCGCTGCATAGCCATAGCCACTCCTGGAGTGCCGAGCGGCGCCCGCACAGTTCACGCTGTGGGGGCGCCGTTTCGTATTCAGGGAAGTCACCCCGCAATTGTTCGGCAAACAGCCTGTATTTAGCTGCGAGTTGGCTCCGAATTTCCTATGCATCCTTCAACCTGCGGTCTAAAGTGATGCCATGAGTACCCCAGACGAAACACCACAGCCACAGCAGCCCGGCTCCCAGCCTCCGCAGCCAGGCAATGTTCCTCCTGCGGGCTACCAACCACCGCAGGGTTACCAGCCGCCCCAGGGTTACCAGCCGCCGTCGCAACAGGGCCAGTATTCGCAGCCCGCACCGCCGCCGCCCGGTACTGGGCAGCCAGCCCCCGGCCAGCCGGGACCGGGCCAACCCGGATTCCACTTCGAAATGCCCACCGACGGACCCCGGAACTTCAACGACGTCATGCCGCAAGGCGGTTTCTCGGGGATGTTCAAGACCCAGGGCCTGCCAACGGAACTGAAGGTGTCCTACTTCATCTGGGTGATCTCCGGACTCCTGGGCCTGTTGTTCGGGCTCATTGGATTCTTCGCAGTCATTGCTGCGTTCGCCTTCGCCCCGGCATTTGCTGCAATCGCCCTGGTACTGCTCCTCCTCGCCCTGGCCGTGGCCGCAGCGCAAGTGGTCCTGGCCATGAAAATGAAGGAAGGCAAGGAGTGGGCCCGCCTGGCGCTCACCATCGTGGCCGCCGTTTCCCTGCTGCTGGCCATCTTTGGCGCAGCCAACGGTGGCGGATCCGGCATGGGACTGGGCGGCAACTGGTTTGGTTTCCTTGTCAGCGCTGTCGCCGTAGTCCTGATGTGGCTGCCCAATTCGCAGCTGTGGTTCAAGGCAGTAAAGGGTCAGGCCTAGCGCTGACGCTACTGCCGCCGTCGTTCGGTGAACGACGGATTTGAAGGCAAAGGCCGCGGTGAATCCCTTTCGGATTCCCGCGGCCTTCATCATGAAGGCGTAAGCCAACATGATGATTTTTGCTGTGAGCCCGAAATACCTGCGTGTGATCGTCTACAGTGTCAGACCCGGGAGGTACGGTGGAAGCAGAACCACGCTGGGGGCAGGGTCATTTTGCTGATCCCGGCGGCCGCACCAGCAGTCGAACAAGCAAAGGAATGCCATGAGCAACCCTCCCTACCCGCCATCAAACCCGGGCGACTCCAACCAGCCCGAGCAGCCGGGCACCCAGCCCTCGGCGCCCCAGCCTCCTGCACCGCAATACGGCCAGCCCGCAGCACCGCAGTATGGCCAGCAGGCTCCCGCGGCACCGCAATACGGCCAGCAAGCTGCACCCCAGTATGGCCAGCAGGCTCCCTCCGCACCGCAATACGGCCAGCAGGCTGCACCCCAGTATGGCCAGAGCACCAATTGGCCGAGCCAGCAGCCCGGCCCCACTGGTCCTACGGCCGTTCCCCAGATGGTGAACTATGCCTTCTGGATGATCGTTGCCGCCGGCATCCTTTCTGCCATCAGCTCGCTGCTCTTGGCCACCACCGGCGCCGACGCCTTTATCAACGCCATGAATCAGCAAGCCGCCCAGCAGGGCACCGAGTTTCCTGCCGGGTCCATGGACGGCATGCGGGGCGCCATTGCAGTGGGTGCCGTGGTGGGTGCAATTGTTTCCTTGGGCCTTTACGCCCTGGTTGCTTTCCCCGTCCGCAAAGGTAAGAACTGGGCCAGGATCCTGGGAACGGTCTTCGCAGCGATCTCTGTCCTGGGCCTCACCGGCTTGTTCCAGTTCGGTGCCACGTACGGCATTATGCAGCTCGTGGTGATCTTGCTGGGCGTTGCCGCAATCGTCTTGCTGTACTTGCCGGCATCCGCTCCGTACTTCCGGAAGCCACAGCCGTTCGGCAACCCGTACCAGAACCCCTACGGTCGCTAAACACGCAATAAGAAGAATCACATGCGGGCGTGGACCCCGGCGAAGGCTAAATGGCCTGACCCGGAGTCTGCGCCCGTTGTGCGTGGTAAGCCAAAATCTGAAGCTCCGTGGCCATATCAACCTTGCGAAGGTTCACATGCGGCGGGACCTGCAAAAGCACAGGGGCAAAGCTCAGAATGCTCCGGATACCAGCTGCAATCACCCGGTCACATACCGCTTGGGCTACGGTGGCCGGCAGGGCGAGCACCACCATGTTCGTATGCGTGCGCTCCAGGACGCGCTCCAACTCCGCGGAGTCGCTGACGCGCAGCCACCCCACCTCGTTGCCGATCACCATGGGGTCGGCGTCAAAAATGGCGACAACGTCAAAGCCCCTGGATTCGAAACCGCCATAGCGCGCCAGGGCTTTTCCGAGGTTACCGGCACCTACAATCGCAACTTTCCAGTCGTGCGTCAGGCCCAGCGCGGCCGCGATATGCCGGCTAAGGTATTGGACCTCATAGCCCACCCCGCGCGTCCCGTAGGAACCAACGTAGGAAAGGTCCTTGCGGAGTGTGGACGAGCTAACGCCCGATGCCTCAGCCAGCGCTTCGGAAGAAACCCGTTCCACGCCTTCGGCCAAGAGAGAGTTGAGCGCGCGCAAATAGAGGGTCATCCGGGCCACAGCCGCGGGCGGGATCTGCTTGGCGGCAGGTTCATTGTCCTCGGTTGTCGCTTCCGGGGACGGTTCCAGCGCAGTCACGGTATTCTCCATTGCGTCGCTTTGTTGTTCCACTCTATGACCCCCGGCCGGACTCAACAAAAGCCATTACTTACGGGTAACCCCACCCTCAGCCTGCCAGGACTTTCTTCAGGGTGCGGGTCAACCGTTCCTCGTCGATCTTCCAAAAATCCCGTTGGATACCGTTCACCAGCACCACGGGAATCTCCTCGGCGAACCGCTCCTGCAGTTGCGGATCGTCGTCGATCCTTTGCTCTGTCCACTGCACACCCAGGCTTTTCGTGACACGCTCGACGGCGGCACGCGCCTCGGTGCAGAGGTGGCAGTCAGCTTTGGTGAGGAGAACGACGTCGGGAATAGCCATGGGATAACGGTAACCGGCCCCGTGCTCCCCCACATCCCACAGGATGACGCACAGAGTGCGCCCTCAGCGCGGGGCACCGGCAATTGACTAGACTCAAGGCATGCCCGAGGAGAAGAACGCCGCAGTTGCCGCATCTGCCCAAGCGCAGAAGCACACTGGCGAGGCTGCTTTCTTCGACGTCGACAACACGTTGATGAAGGGTGCCAGCCTCTTCCACGTGGCGCGAAAGATGTACGAACGCAAGGCCTTCACTTTGCCGCAGGCCGCTGGGTTCGCCTGGAAGCAGTTCAAGTTCGTGATGCGCGGCGAGAACATGGAGGACGTCCACGCAGTACGCGACTCCGCCCTCACCCTTGCTGCCGGGATCACTGTTGACGACATCAAGGCCTTGGGTGAAGAGGTCTATGACGAAATGATCGAGTCCCGGATCTGGCCCGGAACCAAGGCACTCGCCGAACAACACCTCAGAGTGGGACGCAAGGTGTGGCTGGTGACAGCAACCCCCATCGAGGTTGCCACCGTGATCTCCACCCGCTTGGGCTTGACCGGCGCACTGGGCACCGTGGGCGAGGTGGAGGATGGCATGTACACCGGGAAACTCGTGGGTGACATCCTGCACGGACCCGCCAAGGCGGTGGCAGTCCAACTCGTGGCCGATCGGGAAGGCCTGGACCTCGATCACTGCTGGGCCTACAGCGATTCCGCCAATGACATTCCCTTGCTCACCATGGTGGGACACCCCGTGGTGATCAACCCGGACGCAAAGCTCCGCAAGCACGCGCGCGAGAACAACTGGCCCGTGTACGACTTCCGGTCCGGCCGCCGTGCAGCAACGCTCGGCCTCAAGGCAGCCACAGTGGGCGGTGCGATCTACGGATTGTGGCGCGGCTTCTCACGATTCCGCGGCCCCCGCTACTGACCCTCTCTCACCAAACGCCCCGTTCCGGCCCACCCTCTCTCACCAAACGCCCCCACCCGGCCAACCCTCTCTCACCAAACACCCCGTTCCGGCCCACCCTCTCTCACCAAACACCCCGTTCCGGCCCACCCTCTCTCACCAAACGCCCCGTTCCGGCCAACCCTCTCTCACCAAAGGCGATAGGCTGCGGGCCTGTGGATAACTTCTGCACGCGAGGGCCGTCCTGGGCAACAATGCCCATATGCAAAAACCGTCGCCCCTTCCTGCCGTGCTGGCTTCTGCTCCCTTCACGATCGACGAGGCCAAGGCCGCTGGTTTCGAGCACGCGCAACTCAGGAATCAAGTCTCAATCGAAAGTGTCAGCCAAGGAATCTACCGCCCTGCCAGCTGGGATTTTGACTTGGCGGAAGCTGCGCGATCCCTCTCAGCTGCGAGTCCTGGCGCATGGATCTCGCACGTGACCGCCGCCAAATTACATGGCCTCTTCCTGCCTCCTTGGCTGGCCGACTCGAATGAACTCCACCTCAGCAAACCGAGGAACCTCCCGTCAGCGCGGCGACGAGGCATCATCGGACACACAGTGCTCGTGGACGAATCCGAAATCGAGTTCAATCAAGGCATCTGGATGAGCACTCGCCCCAGGACCTGGCTGGACTTGGCACGCCAGCTGCCGTTAAAAGAGCTGGTCTGTGTCGGCGACCAGATTATTCGCATGCCGCGGCAAGAATTCGAAGGACGCGAAACGCCATTCACTTCGCCGGAGGCACTTCGGAAGATGCTGGACCGGCACAAGAACCTGCAAGGCGTGGTCCGCGCACGCGAAGCACTTGAACTCATGAGGGTCGGTGCGGACTCGGCGCCGGAGACGATGCTTCGTCTGGCCATGCTCGACGCAGGCCTCGCCGCACCCGAGCTCCAGATTCGGCTCCGAGTTGACGACCCCTTCTCTCCGTCCGCGGACCTCGGCTTTCGCGTGCGGCGTTTGGCGATTCAGTACGACGGCGAACATCACCTTGGGGAGGAACAGTTCTTCAGCGATCGGCGCCGTGATAAAGCCTTCGCGGCGGCGGGCTGGACAGTTCTTATCTTCGGAAAGGACGATCTGGCAGACGGATTCACTAAGGCAATACTGAAAATCAAGAAGGCACTAAGGAACGGCTGGATTGACCCTGCCGTGGAGTCGGGTTTCGCACGCGAACAGTGAGAGAGCATCACCAAAAACCCAACGAACAGTGAGAGAGCATCACCAAAAACCCAACGAACAGTGAGAGAGCGTCGGAAGGATGCAAAAATGCCCGCCACCTCGAAAGGTAACGGGCATTCACGCTTGATGAAGTATCTCTACTTCTTATTGCGGCGCTGGTGGCGGGTCTTGCGAAGCAGCTTGCGGTGCTTCTTCTTGGCCATACGCTTGCGGCGCTTCTTAATAACTGAACCCACGAAAGTTCCTTACAAACTAGAAGTTCCTGTCTGTTGGAACACATCCGCGGAAGCAGACTGTACAACTGACAGATTCTTACATTGACGTAAAACGTTCCTTAACAGAGTACCGCTTCAAAGGGGCACCCCGTGACCACGGTCCGTCTGATGGGCCGCGGCAGTCTCAGGCAGTCTCGGATTGCCCGTCCACAACAGCACCCTTGAGGTACTGGGCGACGGCTTCTTCCGGAACCCGGAAGGAACGGCCGAACCTGACGGCGGGCATTTCCCCTGAGTGGACCAGGCGATACACGGTCATTTTGGAAACACGCAAGACGTCGGCCACTTCAGCCACCGTCATGAACCGCGCGTTCGAGAAGTTAGTCTCTGCGGACATTTCCCATATTCCTTTGCTCTCAGACAGTAGGACACCCCCAGAAGAACGGTGTGCCGATGCTGAGCCATCCAACAACCATGTGCTAGATACTCTAGAGGCTGATGGGGCCAATGTGAAAGCATTTCCGGAAAGTGGGATGCTACTCCCCGGTTGCCACGCGGCGCTTCCGGGCCGAGGCAGCGAGCTGTTCCAGCACCGAGGCCGTGACGTCCCATTCCATGCAGGCGTCAGTGACGCTCTGGCCGTAGACGAGCTCCTGCGTCCCCGCGAGCTGGGCTGCCACGTCCAGGTTCTGCGCGCCGCCCACCAGGAAGCTCTCCAGCATGACGCCGGCAATCGGTGAGGTCTCCCCCGCCTCAAGCTGTGCTCCGATTTCCAGCGCAACCTCTGCCTGGCGGTGGTGGCTCTTGCCGCTGTTGGCGTGGCTGGCGTCCACGATCAGGCGCGGGTTGAGCCCCTTGGCAGCGAGCTTGGCCGAGGCTGCGGCGACGTCCTCCTGGGAGTAATTGGGACCCTTGCGTCCGCCACGGAGAATGACGTGTGTGTCCGGGTTGCCGGAGGTCGCAACGAGAGCCGCCCGGCCGTCGTCGTCGATTCCCAGGAAGGCCTGCTCAGCGGCAGAGGCGCCGCAAGCATCGATGGCCACCTGGAGGTCGCCGTCGGTGCCGTTCTTGAAACCGATGGGCATGGACAGCCCGGAGGCGAGCTGGCGGTGGATCTGGCTTTCGGTGGTGCGGGCACCGATGGCGCCCCAGGAAACCAGGTCCGCCATGTACTGCGGGCTGATGGGCTCCAGGAATTCGGTGGCAGTAGGCAGACCCAGCGCGGTGACCTGCTTCAGGAAACCACGGGCAGCGCGGAGGCCGGCGGCAATGTCGTGGCTGCCGTCCAGGTGGGGATCGTTGATGAGGCCCTTCCAACCCACGGTGGTGCGGGGCTTCTCGAAGTAAGTCCGCATGACGATCAGCAGGTCTTCCTTGTGCTTCTCGGCCTGGCTGACCAAGCGGCGCGCGTATTCAAGGCCGGCCTTGGGGTCGTGGATGGAGCACGGCCCCACGATCACCAGCAGGCGATCGTCCACACCGTCCATGATGGCGCGGACCTGGTCGCGGCCGCGGTCGACGACGGCGGCGGACCGGGCGTCCAGCGGTAGCTCAGCGATGAGGTCCTGGGGCGCCGGAAGCGGCTCGAAGCGGGCCACCCGCAGGTTGGAGGTGGCGGGCTGCGCGGCTGCTGTGGTGTGAGCGGAGTTGAGAGATTCGGCGGGTTCTGCGGCGATGCTGGTCATTTCTGGGTCCTGTCCGGGATACGGAGCGGGCCCCTTTTCAGAACCCGCCGGATATGGCGAAGGGCAGAGAATAATCTCTGCCCTGTTGGCTCTGAAGGAAAGTTGGATGCGTGTCAGTTAGACGCGGGCCCCTCCAGAGCCAACGAAAAATACGCATACCAACGCTTAGTCATAGCCACACCATAACCGCGGTTCTTCACAGCGGGCAAATCCGGTCCATCAAGATGACAGCAGTTTGCGCAGGAACTGCAGTTGCTTGATCCAGTGGTGTTCCTGGCCGCCCTCGTGGTTGTTGAAGCGGTACACCTCGATGTCCTTCTCCGGCGCACCGCCGCCAACACCGTAATTGTTGTAACTGGCGAACACAGTGGACGGCGGGCAGATATCGTCCATCTGGGCTGCCGAGAACAGCGCCGGAACAGTTGCTGCGCGGCCCAGGTGGACACCATCGAAGTAGTTCATTACAGCCAGCATGGACTCGTATTTCTCACGGTGCCGGCCCAGGAATCCGGCGATCTCCGGGTAGGGGCCACGCGGGGTGATGTCGATGGCGCGCCGGAAGTCCTGCAGGAAGGGGACGTCGGGCAGCGCGGCGATGACGCCGTCGAGCCTCCCGGCCGTCAGCCCGGCTGCAGCAACGGTGATGCCGCCGCCCTGGCTCACGCCGGTGAGAACCACTGTGGAAGGGTGGACGGCGGGATGGCTCTGTGCCGCTTCCACCGCGCGGAAGGCGTCCACGTAGACCCGGCGGAAATAGTAGTTGTCCTGGTGGTCGGCGCCCCGGGTCATGAGGCCGGCGTAGTTGACGCCACCAGCCGAGGGATGCGGATCCGGGGTGTCGCCAGAGACGCCACCATAGCCCTGCCCACGGGTATCCATGATGAAGTGCGCGTAGCCGGCCTGCGCCCAGCGGGTGTTCTGGTTGACCAGGCCACGGCCACCGGAATAGCCGATGTACTCCACCACTACGGGGAGCTGCTGCCCGGCCTCAAGGTGCGCCGGCACGTGCAGCCAGCCTTTGATGCGGTCTCCCCCGAAGCCGGAAAAGGTGACGTCGAAGGTGTCGATCACTGACAGATAATTGTCCACCGGCTCGAAAACAGCGTTCAGCGGCAAGGCCCTGGCCTCGGTAATGGTGCGGTCCCAGAACGAGTCAAAGTCGGCCGGCGCAACAGCGCTGGAGGTGTAGTTGCGGAGCTGCACAAGAGGGAGGTCAAAGAGGGGCATGGGGACATCCTACGTCATGGTTTCGTGCGCCCCATCACAGGGCAGAGGTGGCTACAGCTGGCTGATGAAGAGGTTGCGGTATGCGGCTTTGAGTGGAGCCATCTGGCGGATTCCGAAGTACCCACCACCCAGAGGCCCGGCACTTGGGTCCGTCCAGTCAAACAGGGGCAATCCGTTGATGGAGAAGGCTACCAACGGGCCGTCCTTGAGCACCTCCATCCGGTAATAGCCATCCGCATCTTCGGCGGGAGGAAGCGGATCAGCCCCCTGCGCCACCAGCTCAAAGCCAGCGCTCTTACGCAGATTGCAGGTACGGAAAGCACGTTCTGAAGCGTATTTGTGCCGGAAGTAGGAGATATGGAGCGCATCGATATCTCCCGAGTGGTACTGCGGGTAGAAGCCGGTGCGGGGAGCCAAGGCAGACGAGAAAAGGTCCTCGCCTCCCCGCCCCCGGGCAGCGAAGAACACCATGGCCAGTCCGGGTTCCTCCAGCGGCATGAACTCCCAGGTGATCCGCACATGATCCGGGATTTCTTCCGGGCACCAGAGGGTCCAGTGTGCATGATCTCCGTGCTCCTCCGCGTCGAGGGAGCCCGACAGGACCAACGCACCGGTGCCCTCGCCACCCGAACCCGGACCGCCGTCGTCGTGCGTTCCATAGTGCACCGGCCCCTCGGCAATCCAGGAAGCGATATCCGACGGTCCCCGCAGGGGGTTGGAGTAGATCAAACGCGCACTCCCGCACTGATGGTGGCCGCCAGGCCATAACCAAGCGACTCGAGTTCCCCGGCCACGAAAGCGGCGATCCGCTGGGCGCCCCTTACATGGAAGTGCGTGTTGTCCTCGAGTCCCCCGGCCCAATGCGCGTGCTCGCCTGGAGCGAAGTGAAAGAAGAGTTCCTTGGAGCCCTCCTCCCCCATTTCCTGGTACAACGCACGGGTCCACTGGTTGAGGTCCAGGACGTCCAGTTCCAGTTCGGCGCCGAGTTCGCGCACGACGGCGGGATACTCGCCCAGCGTGGTGTCCAGCCGTCCGTTACTGAAGTGCCGGCGCTCCACCGACGTACACAGAACGGGAACACCACCCTTGGCACGGACCTCGGCCACCATACGGCGGAGGTTGCCGTCGTATCCCGTCCGCGCCGCGAGGTGTTCCCGCTTCTGGTCGTTGTGCCCAAACTGAATGAGGACGAGGTCTCCCTTCACCGTCTGGTTCAGCAGTTGATACCAGAGGCCCTCCTCGCGGAACGACTCCGTGGTGGCCCCGCCCTTGGCAAAATTGTGGACGGCGGCCCACCAGTACGTCTCGGGGGCCAGATGGGCGCCCCAGCCGCTCATCGGATGCTCGTAGCTGGGGCAGGCGGCAACTGTGGAGTCGCCCGCAAGGAGGATTTTCATGGTTGTCCTTTCATGGGAAAGCGGCGCCTAGCCCTTGACCGAGCCGATCAGCATTCCCTTGGCGAAGTGCTTCTGCAGGAAGGGGTAGAAGATCAGGATGGGCAGGGTTGCCACCACGATCACGGCGAACTTGATGCCTTGTTCCGGCGGGATGTACGTGGGGTCCACATTGCCGGTGCCGAGGAGGTCCGAGGCTGCCGTGACTTGGCGCAGGTACATCTGGAGGGTCCACATGTTGTTGTCGCTTAGGTAGAGCAGCGGGGACATGAAGTCGTTCCAGATACCTACCGCGTAGAAAAGGGCGAACGTGGCCAGCACCGGCTTGGACAGCGGAAGCAGGATCCGCCACAGGATCCCGATTTCCGTGGCGCCATCCATCTTGGCCGACTCTTCCAACTCGGCGGGAAGCTCCTGGAAGAAGTTCTTGATGATGATCAGGCTGAACGGATTGATGGCCGCCGGCAGAATCAAGGCCCAGTAGCTGTTCAGCAGCCCGAGGTCCTTGACCAGCAGGAACGTGGGAATCATGCCTCCGGAGAACACCATGGCAAAGACCACCAGGGACATGATGAGTTTCCGGCCGCGCAGGTTCTTCTTCGCCAACGGGTAGGCCATGGTGACGGTGAGGATGAGCTGCACCAGGGTGCCTACCAGTGTTACCAGCACAGTGGTGATCAGTGCCCGGGTAAAGGCAGGCGTGGAGAAGATGTACTCGTAGGCGCCCAGTGTGAATTGCTCGGGCCAAACGAAGAACGCGCGCCTGGTGATTTCAGCCTCGTTGGCAAAGGACCCGGCGATCACGTAGATGAACGGCAGCAGCGTAATGATGCCGATCAGGCTGAGGAAGACGTAGTTGGCGGCATCGAAGATGCGTCCGCCACGTGTGTTGTGGATCTTCATTTAGAACAGTCCGCTCTGGTTGAACCGCTTGGACAGCCAGTTGGTGCCGAAGATCAGCACGATGCCCACCAGAGACTTGAACAGTCCGACGGCGGTGCTGTAGCTGTAGGCGCCTTGCGTAATGCCCACGAAGTACACGTAGGTATCGAAGACGTCGGCCACACTGCGGTTAAGTGCGTTGGTCATGAGATAGATCTGCTCAAAGCCGGTGTTGAGCATCTGCCCGATGGCCAGGATGAGCATCACGATGATGGTGGACCGGATCCCGGGAAGGGTAATGTGCCAGACCCGGCGGAACCTGCCGGCGCCGTCGATGATCGCGGCCTCGTACTGGTCCTGGTCCACGGTGGCCAGGGCTGCGAGGAAGATGATGGTTCCCCAGCCGGTGTTCTTCCAGATTTCCTGGAGCACGATCAACGGCCGGAACCAGTTGGGATCGGACAGGATATCCACGTTGGTCCCAAAGAGCCCGTTGACGAACTGGAACAACGGTCCTATGTCCAAGGCGAAGAGCAGGAAACTCAACGACGCCACGATGGTCCAGGACAGGAAATGCGGGATGTAGACCAGCGTCTGGACGGTTCGTTTGAGCACTGAGAGGCGGACCTCGTTCAGCAGGAGCGCCAGGATGATGGTCAGCGGGAACGCGATCCCCAGGTTCAGGAAGGCCAGGATGAGCGTGTTGCCGAGCAGACGCGGGAAATCAGGGTTGGCGAAGAAGTCCGTGAAGTTGGTGACGCCCACCCAGGGACTGCCGTTGACGCCCAGGAACGGTACATAGTCCTTGAAGGCAATGGACACGCCGTACATTGGCCCGTACCGGAACACCGCGAAGTACAGGACTCCTGGCAACAACAGCAGATACAGCCACTTGTAGTGCGCGAAGTGGACAGCGAACCCGCGCCGCCGCGCCGGGGCGGGCGGCAGGGTGGCCGCCCGCTCCGAGGCTTTGGCTTCTACAACCGGGGCTGTCACTTCTTGTTGTCCTGCCAGAGGTTGTTGATTTCTTCCTTGACCTTGTCACCGCCGCTGGTGTTCCACAGCTTGATGGCGTCCTTCAGGCCCTGCTCGTCGGTCTGGCCGGCCAGGTACTTGATGCGGGCATCGGCCACGATGTTGTCCAGCTGCGCACCCTTGGCAACGTAGGTGGGCGAAACAAACGCGGCGGCCGGGTTGTACACGGCACTCTTGAGATCCTCCGCCATGACGGCGACGCGATCGTCAAACACCTTCTGTTCGTACTCGGAGGCCTGCTTGACGGGGTAATAGTTGTTGCCGGTGACGTTGGTTCCCAGCTGGGCGAAGCTCTTGATATCCGTGTTGACTACCTTGCCCTCAGGAGTCTCGGGCTTGATCGTGGCCGCGAGACCATCTTCCAGCGCGAAGTTCACGCCCTCGATGCCGTTGTTCAGGAGAACGGCCACGTCCTTACTGTTGAGCTTGTCCAGGAAGGTGAGCACGTTCTTCAGGTCGGCCTCAGTCTTGACGCTGGACTTGGGGATAGCCAGGAACCCGGAGTAGCCGTCCGTGGGGTGGGCGTGCAGCTCGCCATCTGGCCCCTTCAGGCTGCCTACGAAGCCCACTTTGTTCTCGAAGTCATTCGGGTTGGCTTGCTTGAAAAGGTTGATCAGCACGCTGACGCGGGAGTCGACGTCCACGATGATGCCGCCCTTGCCGTTGAAGAACGGCTCGTTCCACTTGGTTCCATCGAACGTCGCGAAGTCCGGGTTGATCAGTTTCTCGTCCACCATCTTCTTAACGAAGCGGTTGGCCTCAAGGAATTCTTCGGTCTCGAAGCTCGGAACCAGCTTGCCGTCCCGCTCGGTCCAGCGGTTTCCGGCGCCGAACCAGGTTTCGATCATGTCGTAAGGGCTGTTGGTGCCCAGTGCGCCCCATTTGGGGATGGTGATTCCGTACGTGTCGTTTTGCCCATTGCCGTCCGGGTCCTGCTCGGTGAAGGCCTTGGCTACTTTGTACAAGTCCTCAGTAGTCTCAGGTGCCTTCAGGCCGAGCTTGTCCAGCCAGTCCTGCCGGAACATCACAGCGGCACGGATCGGATTACGTCCGCGGTAAACGCCGTACACCTTGCCGTTGACGCTGGCGTTCTGCTGAACCTCGGGGAAGGTGGTGCTGAGGTTTGGGTAGTCCTTGAGCTTGTCCGTCAGGTCCCAGAAAGCACCGGCCTCGGCGTTCTTCACGAAGCCGGGCGTCTTACCCTGGACCACCAGGACGTGCGGGATCTCGGCGGACGCCAAGGTGATGTTCATCTTGTCTTCGTAGGAGGCATTGGGCGTCCAGGTGATGTTGATGTCTTTGCCCGTCAGCTCTTCGAGCTTCTTCTGCACTGCGCCATCGGCTGTTGGCGGCTGCGCCTCCAGGAACGGAGCCATGATCTTGACGGACGAAAGGTCCGACGCCGGCGCTTCGCCACCGCAGGCTGTGAGCGCCAGGGCAGCTGAAAGCACGACGGCGGCGGCCAGCGTTTGTTTTCTTCGGATCATTTTCTTACTACTCCACTTCTTCGGGGTTGATATCGCTGGACGGCTCAGCCGACGGGACCCCGGGGAACCTTTTCAGGGTCCAGAGGTGTTGTCCGCTGGCGTCTTGATACGTTTCATTAATGCTGACGACTGTGGTCTTGAGGACAGGTTCAGCGTGCCCCTGGACGTCAAGCGGGCGATGGAGCACTTGCCCTCCACCTGCGGCGGGACGAACGGGATTGACGTCAGACAAGGCTGGCCTCCTTGGCCAATGCGGGGGCGGGCTTGCTGGCAGCCGTCCCGGCGGCTTCCATGCCGGCCATGGCGTCATCGTTCGCAGTGAAGAAGCGATCACACAGCCATCCGGTGACATAAAGCCACGCCCCCACGCCGAAGAACGGGATCAGCCCCGGAATTGATCGACACACAAACAGCGCGGCCGCCGTGACGAAAAGAAGGATCACGGTTCCCGCCAGATGGCGCATGGCGAAGCGGGAGGACATCAGGAAGTACTGCACCAGGGAGAGCTCGTAGCGGGCAAACATCGGAAAGAGGTAGCAAAGGGTGCCCGCAACAAACAGGGCTGCCAGCAGGATTCCCGCCGAGGCGATCTGGGAGCCGAGGTCCCAGCCTGCCGAGAAGTAGCCCCAATTGAGCACCAGCGCCACTCCCACCGCCAGCAAGGGCAGCCCCAGGGCATTGCCCTTTCCGAAGTTCTTGAAGTACTCCCTGGCGAAGCGGCGCAGCAGGGGCGTGGCATTTCCCCGCACCTTGTCACGAACCAGGACGTGGGCCGCGACGGTGCTGGGACCAGCACCAAGGACCACTCCACCCAAGAGCGTGAAGACAAACCACAGCACGTTCAGGCAGGCAATCCACAGGAGCGTGTCAAAAAGCGTGTAGGCCCGGAAGCCGAATCCACCAGACGCCATGGAACCCCCTTTCTCCATCGTTGCAGAACAGGCCCAAGCAACCGCGGTGACGGGTTTGTTGTGATCTCTCAGAACAGCCTGCATCGCCAGTCACTTGGAGTTGGCCCGGGTGGGCCACGTCACAAAGTAAACGCTTTCCCGAAAACTTAGACGCTGGACGCATGTCGAGTCAAGACGGATCTTGAATCGTTACATTTGCCGGATGACCGCGCTACACTGGGCAGAGCCGGGATTGGGAAAGCGCTTGCTGGGTATAGCCTGAACCCGCCGGAACACTGACAGAGAACACCTCGACGACGGCGTCAACCGCCTTCGTTGCAGCGCCAGCAGAGGAGAGCCCATGGACACCCGCTCCACACGGTCCATCACCAATCCGACACCCCCCGGCGCTGCGCCCGCGCAGAGCGACCTGACGGCAGACTTGGCGGCGCCGGCCAGGATCGCCCTGGTGGGAGTCCACGGCTTCGGAGCCCACCATCTCCGCAACCTTGAACGACTTGGCGCAGAGGGCGCGGTGGAACTCGTCGCCGTCGCCGATCCCAATCCTCCGGCCGCCGGAGCCCTCCCGGACACCACGGCAGTTCACGCCAACCTCGACCAACTTCTGGCCGGCAACCACCACGTGGACGTCATCATCGTGGCCACCCCCATTCAGACCCACGCCCCGTTGGCGCTGTCCGTGCTTGCTGCCGAAGCCCATCTCTACCTGGAGAAGCCCCCGGTGGCGTCCATGAAGGACTTCCTCCGCCTCCAGGAAGCTGCGGGCGCCGCGGGACGCAGCGTCCAGGTCGGCTTCCAAAGCCTCGGCTCCCATGCCCTCGCCGCTTTGGCGAAATTGGCTAACGGAGAAGCCGCAGATGAGCTTCCCACCATCGGCACGCTCAAGGGCATCTCTGCCACAGGCCGCTGGGTCCGCGACCGCGCCTACTACAAACGCTCGCGCTGGGCCGGCAAGCGCAGCCTGGACGGAGTGGATGTGGTGGACGGTGTGGCAACCAACCCGCTGGCCCATGCGATCGCCACCGCACTTCGCATCGCCGGCGCCCGCCACGCTGAGGATCTTGCCTCGGTAGAGACGGACCTCTACCGTGCCAACGATATTGAGGCGGATGACACCTCCGTGATCCGCCTGCGCACCATCAACGGCCTGCCCATCACCTGTGCCCTCACGCTCTGCGCCACTGAGCCTGTGGAACCGTATGTCACCCTTCATGGCACGGAAGGGACGGCGGTGTTCCACTACACCGAAGACCGGGTCACCGTTGCCACCGAGGACGGGGAAACCACGCACACTTTCGGCCGTGACGACCTCACCGAGAACCTCCTCCAACACCTTTCCGGGGGCACGCCCCTGCTGAGCCCACTGAATCACAGCGGCGCTTTCATGCGCGTCCTCGAGGCAGTCCGCACTGCTGAAGCGCCGGCCCTGATTCCGACGGAATGTGTGGAATGGGTGGGAACGGGCGATCAAGCCCACGCTGTGATTCCCCACATCGAGGACATCCTGGAACGTGCCACCCGCGCCCACGCCACGTTCTCCGAGCTGGGACTCCCCTGGGCGCTGCCGAACACTACCGGTACCGAAGCACTCTTCTCCCCCGAGCCAGGTCTGGACTATCCCGCAACAACCCTGCGGAGCGGGAGCAAGCTGGAAACCAACCTGTCGCCGCGGCCCTATCTGCACCCCGTATCCACCCCGGCCGGAGTAGTGGTGACAGACCACCTGGCCTCGGACCACGTCTGGCATCTCGGCGCCGGGTTCGCCCTTCAGGACGTCAACGGCAGCAACTTCTGGGGCGGCCGCAGCTACCGCAGGACTGCCGGAAAGTACCTGGACCTGAAGGACCACGGACGAATCGAGGTTGCAGGCATCACCCGGGAAGAGGGCCGCACCACGCTTGACCTGGAGTGGTTCGGCGCCGACGGCAGCCTGGTCCTGCAGGAACGCCGCACCTTTACACGCACCGTCAGCAGTGCGCGCACGTGGCGTCTGGACATCCAGACCCGGCTCACCGCCGTCGTGGATGTCAGGCTGGGGAGCCCTGGTTCCCATGGTGCCGCCGGCAGCGGCTACGGCGGATTCTTCTGGCGGTTGCCTGTCAACGGCTCGCCCCGCGTCTTCTCCTCCACAGCCGAGGGTGAGCCTGCCGTGCACGGTTCCGTTTCGCCGTGGCTGGCCTGGACGGGAGAGTTCGACGGCGGTACCGCCACCTTGGTGTTCGGCTCACCGTCCGAGTCCGAAGATCCGTGGTTCGTGCGGTGCAGCGGCTACCCGGCAGTGGGATCCGCGTTGGCCTGGGATGCCGCGGTGGAGTTGGCCGCGGAGACGTCCCTCACCCGCAGCAACACGGTGTGGATCAGTGACGGAACGCTGGATCCGAAGGAGATCGAAGAGCTGGTGGCCGGGCGATGAGCACTGCGGCGGCGACGCCCCCCACCGCCAGGAACCCCACCGTCCAGGGCCTGCAGCAGTGCCTGACGGCACCGGCCAGGCCGTCTTTCGGCTGGTTGCTGGAGTCAGGTCCGGGCGCGAGCGCGGAGCACGCGTTCCAAAGCGCCTACCGCCTGAGCGTGCTGGACCGGGCTGGCAAGGTCCTGTGGGATTCGGGCCACGTTGTCACGGACCAGCAACACCACCTTCCCTACACAGGCCCGGAGTTATCCCCTGACAGCGATTATCAGTGGACAGTGCAGCTGACTGACGCCGCCGGAAACACCGGCGAACCCAGCGCACCGGCCCCCTTCAGCACGGGCCTGCCGGATCCGGGCGGGTGGAGTGCGGAGTGGATTCACCGGCAACAGGGTGGGCGCGCGCCGATAGCAGTGGTGGAGGGATGCCTGCGGGTGAGCGGTTCGCCGTACCTTCCGTGGCCGGTTTCATCCAGCGGCAGCACCGTCATCAGCGCCCGGTTCCGCCTGCGGCTTGGTACCGCCGGGATTCTCCTTCGCTGTGACGGCCCCGGAAGTGGCCTGCTCCTGGAGATCAAGCCGAACCGGTCTGCCCTCCTGCGTCCCGCTCCGGAGTGGGAGATCGGCACCATGTCGGCTCCGTTCACGGAACCCCTCGCCGGGACTCCGGCCTTTGAAGCAACCGCGGCGTCCCGCGCCGGAGCACTTCCCGACGACGGTTGGCAGGACCTGGTCATCGCCGACGACGGCCAACGCATCACGGTGAGCATCGACCACGACATCGCCCTGGACGCACTGGTCCCCGGCCACACCGCCAGGGGCATCGCGTTTCATCAAGGGCCACGCAGCCAGGCAGAGTACTCGTCCGTTCGGGTCCAGAGTGACGGGACAACCCTCCTGGACAGTGACTTCACCCAGCCCGGCGCCCTGACGGGCTGGACCACCACCACTCCCCTGCGCCAACCCGACGAGTGGACCCTGGCTAAAGCAACCATCAAGCTCACAGGCACCGTGGCACGGGCCCGGCTCTACGCCGCTGCGGGCCACCACGCGAGCTTCTCCATCAACGGCAATGCGTGCCTGGAGACCACCAACTTCGGCTACCCGGGAGAGCATTTCTACAACGCCGCCGACGTCACGGACGCCCTGCAGTCGAGCGAAACCGCCACCTTGACCGCCGTCGCGCATTGGTACGGTCCCGGTCAAGGCCGCGCCGCCGGCCGCCCAGGCCTGCTGGCCCAGCTGACAGTGGAGTACGACGACGGCACCCGGGACGTGTTCGGATCCGGACCCGGGTGGCTGGTGGCCGAAGGACCGTACCGGCAGGGCGGATACCGGAATGATGAGGGCGATCCGATCGAACATTTCGACGCGATGGCCTGGCCGGAACCACAGCAGTGGCATCCGGCACTCTCCCTCGGAGCCCACCCGGTCCCCGACTTCCCTGTCCTGCGGCCCAACGATGCGGGCGTCGCACGTCACTACGCGGCCGCCGTCGATCTCTTCACTGCGGATGACGGAACACCGGTAGCAGACTTCGGCGCAGTGCTCCCCGGGCGTCCCGTGGTGGAGTTCCTCCGTGGTGAGCGTGGGCGGACCGTGATGCTCCGGGCGGGCTACAACCTCCGTGCCGACGGCCGCGTGGATACTGGAAAGACGCCCAGCCAGAACACGGATATGTCGTTCCCCTACACCCAGGCAGACGGCCCGCAACGCTACGAGGCAGCCGTGCACCTTGGCTTCCGCTACCTGGAATTCCCGGGCATGGACTTGGCGGACCTCGGGGAGGTCGGCGCCACCGTGATCCACGCCGATCACCCGGAGGAGGGCAGTTTCCGCAGCTCGGACCAAACGCTGAACCGGGTGTTCACCCTCCTGCGGGACTCGGCCTTGTTGGGAGTCCAGGAACAGTTCGTGGACACCCCTACCCGCGAGAAGGGCCAGTTCCTGGGCGATGCCGTGAACATCTCCTACGCCACCATGGCGTTGTTCGGTGAGCGTCACTTCACGGCCAAGGCGCTGCGCGAGTTCGCAGGATCGGCGCGCCGCTACTGGGATTCACCACAAGAGCGTGGGCGCTACAACGCGGTCTATCCCAACGGCGATGGAAAGCGCGACATCCCTGATTTCTCGCTCATGATGCCCGAGTGGGTGGAGGAGTACCACCGGCTCAGTGGTGACGACGCCCTGGTGGCCGGGATCCTCCCCCAGCTCATGTACACGGCCGAATACGTCCTGCGCCACATCCCCGTGGATGGTCCCACGGCCGGTCTGGTCACGGACCTGGGCGGCGGTGGAGGCCCCTATCTTCACGGCATTGTGGACTGGCCTGCTCCGGGCCGCTTCGGGTATGACATGGACTGCGCGGCGCGGACCACAGTGAACGCCCAGTCATGGTCAGTGCTCGACGCCGTCGGCCGGTTGTGCGCGGCCACCGGCCTTGAGCGGGACGCGGCCAGGTTCGGTGAGGCCGCGGCATCGCTTGCCGCACAGATCAACGCCCGGCTGCGCGTGGACGGAGTCATGGTGGATGGTCTCTACACCGACGGCCGCCCGAGCCTCAATGCGTCCCAGCATGCCACCTCGTTCCCCCTGTCCATGGGTATCACGCCCGTTGAACACGCGGCGAAGGATGCCGAGCGGATCGCCGGGATGGGCATGCGCCAGGGTCCCATGACGGTGCATCGGCTGTTCCGGGCACTGCTGTCGCAGGGGCGGGTAGATGACGTCCTCACCTTGCTCACGGATTCCACCCAACCCGGGTGGGCCCGCCAGCTCGACGCCGGGGCTTCCTTCACGTGGGAAGCCTGGGAGCTCGATGAGGGCACGGACTACAGCCAGTCGCACGCATGGTCGGCATCGGTCATCCGGGAGATCCTTGAGTACCTCCTCGGCGTCCGCGTCACCGCAGTGGGTGCTTCCGCCGTCGTGATTCAACCGCCGGTGTGCCGGCTGGAACATGCCGAGGGCAGCGTGCCAACGCAGCGCGGAACTGTTTGGGTTTCCTGGCGCAACACCCCGGCGGGCATGGAACTGGAGTACACGGTGCCGGCAGGGGTCACAGCCCAAGTGATTCTCCCGCGAGATGACAGCTGACGCCACTGTTCCCCGGGGGAAGTGGCGTCAACTGTCATCTCGGTGGGAGTCAGCCCAGGGTGCTCTTGGCTTCGTCCATGGCTTTCTTGGCCGCGTCAGCCGGTGACATCCGGTTGAAATGGACTTCCATGGCGTAGCGCCCAAAAGCCTCTACTACCGAGCTTGAGCCTGCCGGCGGAACAGGAACAGCATCGCCCAGTTCCGAGGAGATCTCATCGATGAACTTGGCCGTGGCCGCGTCTTCGGGCGTCAGCTTGGGCAGGACTGCGGCCCGGACTTCGGAGTTGCCGGGAATGCCGCGGTCGGCCAGTGCAATCTCCCCTGCTTCAACACTGTTGGAGAGGAAGTCGATGAACTTCTGGACTTCGGCCGGGTGCTTGGTCCGGGAACTGGCAGACCAGAACTGGGAGGACTTGTAGAACTGCTCCGCGCCGGCCGCGGTGCCATCTGTGCTGGGCGGCCGGTGAATTTCCAAGGCCTGGCCCGAGGCCTTGGTGAGGGCGCCCAACTGATTGGACCAGTACCAGGCCAAGGCGAACCGGTTGGTGGCGAGCCCCTGCTGATCCACTGAGGCGGTGACGTCTTCAGTCATCACGGAGGCGGGCGGCACGGCCTTCGAATCGCGCAGCTCGGCCTGGTATTCGTACCAACCCTTCAAATCGCCCTCATCGAAGCCGAGTTTGCCATCGGACGTGAAGAGTACCTTGCCATGCTGGCGGAACCAGAGGTTCATGGGCGCATCGCCGCTGACGGCACCTGAGCCGTACACACCACTCTTACTCTTGTCCGTAATGGAGGCTGCGGTCTTGTTGTAGTCGTCCCAGGTCCAGGTCTTGTCGTCCGGAAGAGTGACGCCACTGGCCGCCACCAAAGCGGGGTTGGCCAGCACTACCTGCGCGTTCACGCCAGCGGTGACGGCGTATTGCTTGCCCTCCACCTTGCCGGCGTCGGCAACCGCTTGGTCAAATTTGCCCAGATCCACGTCCTTGAGCTCCAGCAGCGCACCGCGCCCGGCATATTCTCCCAAGTAAGCAGCGTCCATTTGGATGATGTCAGGGGCGTCTTGGGAGGCAACCTGGGTGGCCAGCTTGTCCCAATAACCGGACCAGTCGCCGTACTCGCCCTTAATCTTGATGTTCGGGTTTTTTGCTTCGAACGCATCAATAAGCTTTTGCGTCATTTTGTGGCGTACATCCGACCCCCACCAACTGAAGCGAAGGGTGACGGTTCCATCGGAGGCGGCTTGCTGGGATCCGCCGCCACAACCGGTCATGGTGATGGCGACGGCGGCCGCGGCTGCTGCGACTTTCGCCGCTAATTTTCTGCGTGCTCGAGGAGACATCAAACGTCCTTATCTGAGTCGTGCGCTACCGGGGAGAAAACGCTTTCTCAGAGTAAGTGTGCGCTACGTCACTCGTCAAGGGAGTTTTTGTTTGTTTGAGCTATCACTTTTAACAAAAGCGCTCATGACGCTTTGTGGACTCGATGGAGCGAAAACCTCCAGAGTCCCAATCCAATCACCACTGCAGACAACATTCCCAGGGCACCTGTGATCACCAAGCCAGCGCGCACCCCGAAGTCCTCCGTGAGCCACCCCGCCAGCAGGCCACCCACAGCGTGACCTCCCAGCAGCAACGGGAAGTACAGGGCCAGGACCCGCCCACGGACACTTGCACCGGCCTCGAGCTGTACAGCTGTTGCTGCACTGGTGAGGAACACCAAGGTCATGAATCCCACCACGATGAGCATCACCACAAACCACTCCTGCGTGGGCATCAGCGCCGCGAGCAGCTGCGTAAGGCCGAAGAGCCCTGCGCTGGCCACGATCCCCTTCCGGCCAAAACGCTTGATCCTGGTGGCCACCAACGCCCCGGCCAAAGCTCCCACCGCGCTGACCGTATTGAACAGGCCGAAACCGGCCGGCCCGCTATGCCACACCCCGTCCGCGAAGGCCGCCAGGACCACGGGGCCATTCATGCCAAAAGCACCCAACAAACCCGCAAGAAGCATGACCAACAGCAGAGGCGGCCGGGCACGGACAAAGCGGAATCCGGCCAGGATCTGGCCCCTTTTGGCTCCCGGTTCAGGCGCCGCCGGGGAATGATGCAACTCCCCCGGCCTCATGGACGCGATCATCACCAGGACCGCCACGCCTAAGCCAGCGTTGGCAGCGAAGGCTGCTGCAGGTCCGGCGTGGGCTATGACAACGCCGCCCAAGGCGGGGCCCGCCATGGCCCCCAACTGGCCGATTGCACTGTTCAAGCCAATAGCTGCCGGCAGACCGGCATCGCCCACCACCTCGTTGACGAATACTTGGCGTGCGGGCCCATCAATGGCGCTGGTGATGCCCAAAGCAATGCACGAGGCATAGACCACCCACACGTCAGTGCCGCCCATCGCATTCCAGACTGCCAGCCCGGCCGCCAGCAGCACAGCCACCGATTGGCACACCAGAAGGATGCGGCGCTTCGGGAAAAAATCCACCAGCACGCCACTGATGGGGCCCACCACCAACATGGGCAGGAACTGGAGTGCTACGGCGAGGCCTACAGCGGCCGGGCTGCCCGTCAGCTGGAGGACAAGCCAGTCCTGCGCCAACCTCTGCATCCACACCCCGCCGCTCCCCACCAAGGAGAGTGCGACGAAGATCCGGTAATTGTGGTGCCGCAGCGGATAATGCCAGGACTCGGTGGTGCGTGCACGGGGCGTTGTGGATTGTGGGCGCAGTGGGAACGGGCGCGGCGACACGGGGTGGTCTGCTCGATTCAGCGGGGTTTGGTTGGATTTTTATGGAGTTTTTTGTACACCAATGCCCTGAAGGAGGCTCCAGAAGGGCATGAGCTGTAGAAAAACTCTCAGCGGTGGGAGCGGATTTTGATGGCCGCAGCGGCCAGCACCAGGGTGCCGGGCACGATCACGAACAAGGCCTGCAACATCCAAACGAAAACAACTGCCATGAACACAGCCGCCAGCAACAGGAGCGAACCGCTCCAGTCGCGCAGCGAGTCAGCCTTGGCGCTGGCATATGCGGCAGCCCATTGTTGCGGGCCGGAAACGACGCCGGGTTGCTGGCCGGCGTCGCCGGTCCAGGTAACGTTCCCGCTCCAGTTGGCGGCGATCCGCAGGAACAGCACCGCGCCTGCCGCGGCTAGAACCAGCGTGGCGGGCAGGATCGCTGCCCGGCCGGGCAGTTGCCCCACCAGAGCGAGCAGCAGGTTAAGGACAATCACGACGGCGGCCGCCGCCGTCGTGATTCCAATCTTCCAGCTGCCGGGCAGCGCACGACGGAAATTCCCCCACAAGCTCCGTAGTGAATCATCCCTGCCGCTGAGGTGCCGTTCCAGGTGCGCGACGCCGGCCGCGTAGGCAGCCGGCGCCGTCACCAAGGGAAGGGAAAGGAGGAGCACGATGACTCCCGCCAGGATGGTCTCGGCGAAGAGGGCGAAGCGGTTGACCGGAATTCCGGGTTTCCCCGACGACTTGCCTGTGGCGTCCATAGTGCTCATTTCCGCTGTTCCCTAGCCCTTGAGGCCCTGCGTCGAAACACCTTCGACGATGTAGCGCTGGAAGACCAGGAAGAACACCAGTACGGGCAGGAGTGCCAGGACGGACATGGCGATCATGGCTCCGTAGTCCGAGGACTGGGTCTGGTCCACGAAAAGCCGCAGCGCCAGCGGCAGCGGGTATTTTTCCGGGGTGTTCAGGTAAAGAAGCGGGCCCAGGAAGTCGTTCCAGCTCCAAATGAAGGAGAAGATCGAGGTGGAGATCAGGGCCGGCTTCATGAGGGGCAGCATGATGGATCCGAAGATGCGAACGTGTCCTGCGCCGTCGATGCGGGCGGCTTCGTCCAGTTCGGCCGGAAGGCCTCGCATGAACTGGACCATCAGGAACACGAAGAACGCGTCAGCGGCCAGGAACTTGCCGATCAGCAACGGCACGTAGGTGTCCACGAGGCCCAGCTGCTGGAACACGATGTACTGCGGGATGATCACCACGTGGAAGGGCAGGAGCAAGGTGGCGATCATCATGCCGAAGAACAGTCCACGGCCCGGGAAGTTGATCCGGGCGAAGGCATAGGCCGAGATACTGGCTGAGAGGACGGTGCCCACCACGGCACCGACGGCCAGGATCAAGGAGTTGGTGAAGAACGTCAGCGTGGAGACCCCGCCAATCCCCTCCATGGCCGTGGCGAAGTTATCGAAGCTGAAGTTGTTGGACCACAGCGCGTTGTTGGCGCCGCCGATCTCGGAGTTGGGCTTGAAGGACGACGTGATCATCCATAGGGCCGGGTAGAGGACCATTGCCACCAGTGCCAAAGCGACAATGTGGAAGATGGTGCTCTTGATCCGCCTGGCCATAACGGATTCGGATTTCGGGTTGTACACCGGTGCCGGCGTTGTAGGCGTTGTTGGTTGGTTCTGGGTGGGGGTTGCCATGGTTGTCACTTTGCATCACCGCTGTAGTGGACCCAGGACTTGGAGGTCTTGAAGAAGATCAGCGTGATGATGCCGACCACGATCACCAGGAGCCAAGCCATTGCCGAGGCGTAACCCATCCGGAAATCGGAGAAACCGCGCAAGTACAGGTAGAGGGTGTAGAAGAGGGTGGATCCTGCCGGGCCGCCTTCACCGTTGGAGATGATGTAGGCCGAGGCGAAGATCTGGAAGGCGTGGATGGTTTCCATCAGCAGGTTGAAGAAGATCACCGGGGAGAGCATGGGCCAGGTGATGTTCATGAACTTCCGCACCGGGCCGGCACCGTCCATCGACGCCGCCTCATATAGGTCGGCCGGGATCTGCTTGAGGCCGGCCAGGAAAATAACCATCGGGGCACCGAACTGCCACACGGTCAACAGGATCATCATGCCCATGGTCATGTTCGGGTTGCCCACCCAGCCGCCAAGGTTGATCCCGAAGAAGGACAAGCCCTGGTCCACCGGGCCGGAATCGCCGAACATGGCCTTCCAGACGATCGCGATGGACACGGACGCGCCAATCAACGAGGGGGCGTAAAACGCGGACCGGTAGAAACCCTGGCCCTTGCGCTTGCTGTTGAGCAGCATCGCGATCGCCAACGCCGCCGCGAGCTTCAACGGGGTACCGAAGACCACGTACTGCATGGTCACCCCTACCGACTGCAGGAACCGTTCGTCCTGGAACAGCGAGACGTAGTTATCGAAACCGATCCATTTGGGGGCATCGAACAAGTTGTAGTTGGTGAAGGAGAGGTACAGCGAGGAAATCATCGGACCCACGGTCAGGGCGATGAATCCCAGCAGCCAGGGCAACAGGAACGTGTAGCCGGCGCGGGCATCCGCCCCCCGCCGCCGCGACTTACGCGGCTGCGAGGGAGCGGACGACGCTGCGCGCCTGCTCAAGGTTGGGCTTTGAGTCACAAGATCAGTCCGTCAGTCGGGAAGCGCGGATCAGACACAGACGGTCTGCTTAGGCGTTCTGCTTGATAAGGTCTTCGGCTTCCTTGAACCACACATCAACTGCGCCGTCCACGGTCAGCTTTCCGTAGTTCAGGTCCTGCGTGACCCGCTTGAACGTGGACTCCAGCGTGCCGAACCCAACGATGGGCGGCTCCGGGGCGTCCTTGAGGTACTTCTCAATGGACTTCTCATAATCGACCACGAGCTTGTCCGTGCCTTCGAACGTGGTGCCATCGCGCTGGGTCTTCGACGCCGGGACACCGCGGGAGGTCTTGAAGATCTGACCCACCTCGGGATCATTGACCATGAAGTCGATGAAGCGGGCAGCAGCATCCTTGTACTTGGTCTTGGCGCTGGCCACCATGAGCATGGAGGGCTTGAGGAACAGGCCCAGGTTGTCAGGATCGTCCGAGGGAACCGGGACGAGCTTGAGTTCCTTGGCGCCGGAGTCCGCAAGGTAGCCTGCCATGAAGTTGTCCCAGGTGACTTCCGTGGCCGTGACGTTGGAGCCGAACGGGGACTTGGGCAGCAACTGGGTGGCCTTGTCTTCGCCCACAATCGCGCCGGTGCCGCGCAGGTCCGCGGTGAGGTTCCACCACTTCTTCAGGTCATCCTTGGAGAAGCCAAGCTTGCCTTCATCGGTGAAGGCCTGGATGTTGTTCTGGCGCAGCCAAATGTTGAAGTTCCACCAAATACCGGTGTAGTCGGTGCCGCCGAACAGGGTGCCGTTACCCTTCTGGCCAACCTCGGTCAGGAAAGCGTTGAACTCTTTGTAGTTCCAGCTGCCGTCCGGCTCGGCGATGCCCAGGGCCGCGAGCTTGGCGGGGTCGTAATAGACAGCGAACGCGTTGGTGCTGGTGGGGATGCCGTAGGTCTTGCCGCGGATCTGGCCCGAGGGAAGGAGGGATTTCTCGAAGGCGTCAGTGTTGACCTTCACGGTGCCAAGATCCAGGAGCTGGTTCCGCTGGCCGTAATCGCGGAGGTAGGACAGGTCCCACTGCATGACATCCGGCAGGCCGCCGCCTGCAGCTTCGGTAGCGCGCTTCTGCCAGTACCCAGCGAAGTCGGAGAAGTTGCCGTTGACCTTGATGTCCGGGTTCTTGGACTCAAACAGGGCAATGGCTTTACGGGTGCGCTCGGCGCGGTCGTCGTTGCCCCACCAGGTGTAGGTAATGGTGACGGGATTGTCCGCGGAACCGGTCTGGGCCGGCGACGAGGATTGGCCACAAGCGGAGAGGAACGCGGCGGATGCAGTGCCGAGAGCCACCGTGGTGAGGAATTTCCTTCTATCGATCATGAGAGCCTCCTTGCTCAGTTGGTGCAAGCTTGGTGAGTTCTCTACAACGTGGCAGTGATCTCGCTTACACTCGTTCTGAATCGATACAATATCCCTAAACCGGAATCTGGGCAAGCGTTTTCCAAAGAACTGCTTCCCGATGGTTTTTCATCGATACGCTGCACTCATGCCTTCAGTACCATCCGCACCAGTCCGGCCAACCTGACGAAGGAGTCCCCTTGACCTCCACCGAAATCCCACGCAGTCGATCTGTCTGGAACAGCATCGACGGCCTCGCTTACGGCGGCGACTACAACCCTGAACAATGGCCCGAAGACATCCGGCTCGAGGACATCGAACTCATGAAGGAAGCCGGGGTCAACTTCCTGAGCGTCGGCATCTTCTCCTGGGGCCTCCTGGAACCCACTGAGGGAAACTACGATTTCGGCTGGCTGGACGATGTCATGGACAACCTGCACGAGGCCGGGATCAAGGTGGCGCTGGCGACCGCCACGGCCTCTCCCCCTGCCTGGCTGGCCCGCAAATACCCGGAAATCCTACCCGTCACAGCGGAAGGAACCAGACTTGAGCGGGGCTCACGACGCCACTACACGCCGTCGTCCTCTGTCTACCGCCGTTACGCCACCACCATGACGCGCGTCATCGCCGAACGGTACAAGGACCACCCGGCCCTGGCTCTTTGGCACGTGGACAACGAACTCGGCTGCCACGTTGGCGAGTTCCACGGAGAAGAAGACGCCGCCGCGTTCCGCGCATGGCTTGAACGCCGATACGGCTCCATCGAGGCACTCAATGAGTCCTGGGGAACGGCGTTCTGGTCCCAGCACTACGCATCGTTTGACGAGATCATCCCGCCAGGGGCGGCGCCCACCACCCTCAACCCCGGGCAACAACTGGACTTCGCCCGGTTCAACTCCTGGGCCTTCATCGACTACTACCGCGAGCTGCTGGCCGTGATCCGCGAAGTCACCCCTGGCATCCCGGCGACCACCAACTTCATGGTCTCCAGCGCCACCAAGACCCTGGACTACTTTGACTGGTCCAAGGACATGGACGTCATCGCCAACGACCATTACCTGGTGGCGGCGGACCCTGAACGCGGGATCGAGCTCGCCTTCAGCGCCGACCTCACCCGTGGCGTGGCGGGCGGAGAACCCTGGATCCTCATGGAACATTCGACGTCGGCGGTCAACTGGCAGCCGCACAACCAGCCCAAGATGCCCGGCGAAATGCTCCGCAACTCACTGACGCACGTGGCCCGCGGCGCCGATGCTGTGATGTTCTTCCAGTGGCGGCAAAGCAAGGCCGGCTCGGAGAAGTTCCACTCGGCCATGGTTCCCCACGGCGGCCGCGACACCCAGGTGTGGCGCAATGTGGTGGACCTCGGCGAGGCCTTGTCCGCGCTGGAAACCGTCAAGGGATCGAAGGTGGAATCCCGCGTTGCGATCGTGTTCGACTACGAGGCCTGGTGGGCCTCGGAACTGGATTCGCACCCGCATAATTCGCTGAAATACCTCGACACCATGCGGGCCTTCCACCGTTCACTGTACAAGCGCGGGATCACCGCGGACTTCGTCCACCCGTCCTCGGATTTGTCCGGTTATGACCTCATCCTGGTCTGCACCCTTTACGCCGTCACAGACGCGGCCGCCGCGTCAATCGCATCGGCCGCCCAAGGTGGCGCAACGGTTCTGATCAGCTACTTCAGCGGCATTGTTGACGAGCAGGACCACGTTCGCTTGGGCGGATATCCCGGCGCCTTCCGCGATTTGCTGGGTGTTCGCAGCGAGGAATTCCACCCGCTGTTCCCCGGCACCTCGGTAACGTTGAGCGATGGAACCGTGGGATCGGTGTGGAGCGAACACGTTTCCGCGGCAGAATCCACCGAAGTCCTGGCACGCTTTACCGATTACCCCCTGGACGGCGTCCCGGCACTGACCCGGCGCAGCGTCGGCGCGGGTTCGGCCTGGTACCTGGCCACCCTTCCGGATGCGGCCGGCATCGAGGCCCTGACCGCGCGGCTGGTGGAAGAAGCGCAGCTGATGGCCGTGACTGAGGCGAGTGACGGCGTCGAACTCACGCGGCGGCGCGCGGAGGACGGACGCACCTTCCTGTTCGCCATCAACCACAGCCGGGAGGACGCCGCGGTGAAGGCCGACGGCGCCGAGCTTCTGAGCGGTGCACGTTTCACCGGGGTGGTACCCGCCGGAGCCGTGGCCGTCATCGCCGAAGACTGACCCAAGCCACGGAGAGCACACGCAAAAAAACCGCGCCCCGGGTGATCCTGAAGGACCAACCCGGGGCGCGGTTCCCGTTACTGAAAAACTAACTGATCGCGGACTTCATTTCGTCTACGGCCTTCTTGCCCGCTTCCTCCGTGGAGAGCCTGTTGAACAGGACCTCGGAGGTGTAGCGCTTCACGATTTCCTGGATGGCACCGGCGCCCTTCGGCGGGGCTGCCGGGGCGTCGCCAAGCTCGCTCTTGATCTGGTCAATGAAGTCCACCACCTTCACGTCAGCCTTGGCGAGCTTGGGAGCGATGGCTTCACGGACCTCGGAGTTCGGGTAGACGCCGCGGTCTGCCAGGAGTGCCTCGCCGGCCTTGACGTTGTTGGTGAGGAAGTTGATGAACTTGGCAGTCTCTTCAGGGTGCTTGGTGCGCGAAGAAGCAGACCAGAACTGGGAGGCCTTGTACCAAAGCTTCGCGTCAGCAGCCTTGCCCGTCTTGGAGGGGAAGCGGAGGATCTGAAGTTCGCCGCCGGCAGCCTTTTCCAGGGCAGGGAGCTGGTTGGACCACCAGAAGGCCAGGCCGTTCTTGCCCGTAGCCAAGCCACTCTGGTCCAGCGGTGCTGCCTCGGCTTCAACAACCTCGGATGCGGACGGGACTGCCTTCTTCTCGCTCAGTTCCTTCAGGAAGCTCCACCACTCGGCGATGTCCGATGGCTCGAAGCCCAGCTTGCCGTCCTCGGTGTAGAGGGACTTGCCATTCTGGCGCAGCCACACTCCGAGGGATGCCTCATCGGTTCCGTAGGCGGCGGCGCCGTACGTACCCTTGGGCGACTTGGCAGTGACCTCGGCGGAGATGCGCTCAAAGTCTTCCCAGGTCCAGGTCTTGTCGTCGGGCAGGGCCACGCCAGCTGCCTGGAAGACGGCCGGGTTGGCCAGGATAGTGGCGGCGTTGATGCCTGCCGCGATGCCCGTCAGGCCCTTCTCGCCCTTGCCTGCGTCGAGGGCTGCCTCATCCAATTTGGAGGTATCAACGTCGTACTTGGAGAGGTCCAGGAGAGCGCCGCGCGTGGAGTACTCGGTGATGTACTTTTCGTCCATCTGGATGATGTCCGGGGCATCGTTGGCGGCAACCTGGGTGGCCAGCTTGTCCCAGTAGCCGCTCCAGTCGCCATACTCGGGCTTGATCTTGATGTTGGGGTTCTCGGCTTCGAACGCCGCGATGGCCGCTTGGGTTACCTGGGCCCGCTTGTCGCCACCCCACCAGGCGAAGCGAAGCTCCACCTTGCCATCGGCGCTCTTTGCGTCGGATCCTCCGCCGCCACCGCAGGCGGTGAGTGCGAGGACTGCGGCAGCTGTAGCTGCGACGAGGGCTGACGCCCGGAGCTTGCGCGTGGAGCGCTTGGCCTTGGAGCCCGGGGCGCCTGCCGTTGTTGGTGCGGGGGCGACTGCTTCACCCTTTGGATTTACCGGCACTGATGTCTCCGATCTTCATTGATCTTGATGCGATATGAGAAAGCGTTTTCTTGCTGATCATTATGGTACAAGTCACATTCTTGTATGACAAGATGCCAACTTGTACTACTTCTTGGACATGCCCGACGGCGGCGCTCACCGAAAAGGGGGCGGCAGGCGCCGCCCCCTTCTGGCGGAACGGCCGGCTTACTTGATGCCGGTGGTGGCGATGCCCTTGATGAGGAATCGCTGGCCGAACAGGAACACCAGGAAGACGGGGAGCAAGGACACGATGGACATGGCGAAGAGCGATCCCCAGCTCGTGGCGGACTGCGAGTCAACAAAGGCCCGCAGGGCTACCGGCACCGTGAACATGTCCGGATCCGTCAGGTAGATGAGAGCACCGAAGAAGTCGTTCCATGTCCAGATGAACGTGAAGATGGTGGTGGTGGCCAAGGCCGGGACCATCAGGGGCAGGATGACGCGGAGGAAGATCCTGGGGTGGCCGGCGCCGTCGATGCGGGCTGCTTCGTCGAGGTCCTTGGGGATACCGCGGATGAATTGGACCATGAGGAACACGAAGAACGCATCCGTGGCCAGGAGCTTGGGCACGATGAGCGGCCAGAAGGTGTTCACCCAGCCGATCTGCGAGAACAGGATGTACTGCGGCACGATCACCACATGGAAGGGGAGCATGATGGTCAACAGCATGATGCCGAAGAACAGCTTCTTGCCGCTGAACTGCAGGCGGGCGAAGGCGTACGCGGCCATGGAGCAGGAAACCAGGTTGCCGACAATGGAGCCCAGGACCACAATCGCTGAGTTGATCATGTAGTGCCCGAACGGGTGCGTCAGCGCTGACCAGCCATCGGTGTAGTTGCTCATTTCCAGGTTCTCCAGCCAGAGGCCGGGTTCGCGGAAGATGAGGTCGTTGGGGCGGAGTGAGGAAACCACCATCCACAGCAGCGGGTAGATCATCACGCCACCAACAAGGATCAATATGGCGTGCTTGATCAGGCCTTTGATGCGGGCGCTGCGGCTGAAGGCCAGGTTTCCCCGGGACTCACGGCGGCGCGGGCTCTTGCCGGACTTGGCGTCGGACGAGGTAGCGGCGGGGAGGGTCTGGAGTTTAGTCATCGTAGAACACCCAATACTTTGAAGCGATGAAGTTGATTGCAGTGAAGACACCGATGATGACCAGCAGCAACCAGGCCATCGCCGAGGCGTAGCCCATGTCGAACTGGCCGAAGCCCTTTTGGTACAGGTACAGGGTGAAGAACATGGTGGAGTCGGACGGGCCGCCATTGCCGCCGGAGACGATGAACGCCTGGGTGAACGACTGGAACGAGCCAATGATCTGCAGCACCAGGTTGAAGAAGATGATGGGGCTCAGCATCGGCAGCGTGATCCGCCAGAACTGCTGAAGGGTGGTTGCACCATCCACCTTGGCCGCCTCGTAGTACATCACCGGGATTTGGCGCAGGCCTGCCAGGAAGATGATCATGGGGCTGCCGAAAGTCCAGACGTGCAGCAGGATGATGGAGCCCAGGGCAGTGTTGGGGTCAGAAATCCATCCCGGTCCCTCGATGCCCACCATCGCCAGGACCTGGTTCACCAGGCCTGTGGTGCCGAAGATCTGCTTCCACAGGATGGCAACAGCAACGGAGCCACCCAGCAGGGAGGGCAAGTAGAAGATGGAGCGGTAGAACGGAAGGCCCCGAAGACCCTTATCCAGGACCAGCGCAATCACCAGGGCCACGGCCAACTGGAGCGGAACACCCACCAGAACGTACGTGAACGTGACGCGCAGGGAGTTGTGGAGGCGGGCATCGCCGAACATCCGGACAAAGTTGTCCAGGCCAACCCATTCCGGCGGCTGAAGGAGGTTGTAGTCCGTGAAGGACAGGTACAAGGACATCAGCATGGGGCCCACGGTGATGACGGCCAGGCCCAGCAGCCAGGGAAGAAGGAAGACGTAGGCGGCCTTGTTGTCGCGGCCGTTGGCCTTCTTCTCTTCCTTGGTCATGGGGCCCTTGCGGCGGGTCATCGTAGAGAGTTCGCCAATTGCGCTCATTGCTTCCCCCTCGCCGGAGCGCGAACGCCTTGCGGCGTCCCCGTGTGTGTAACAGCGGCCATGTGGTCTCCTTTGGTCATCGTGGCCATCCACGGAGTTCGAGTCTGATTGGTGCTTGCCGTCCGGGGCGCCGCCGTTCTTCTGGCGCTTCCCCGTGAAAGGCCGGGATTCGGGTCCCGGCTTTCAGCGGCTCCGTACCAAAGTAAACGTTTTCTTGACCCATGTACAGCCTTTTGCTAATTTTTGAGAAAGCGTTTTCTTGCGAAGCCGCCCACATCGATTTCCCCACGCTGAAGAAGCCCGGCGTGAGCTAACGCACACCCTCCCGCATCGATAAGGCAGGACACTATTGTTTCCCACCCACCCCACCTGCCATGACCGCGGCTGACGTGGCAGAAAGCCCCGCCCGCCCCAGTGCGCTGGGCGGCTATGAAGACTGGCCCGGCTACGCGGCACACCGCCACGTCGCTGATTCCCCGGGCGCCCAGCAGCTGGCCGACACACTGGGGGTTCCGTCCGTAACAACAGACCTTGGATACACAGTCCATTCAGAATCAAGGCACGACGACGTCATCACCTCCCGCCTTTCATGGCAGGTGGGATTCGGCCCAAGGACGTCCGCATGGTTCGTGCGGCCGGCCGGCGCCACGGGACCTCTCCCCGGGCTGCTCGCATTGCACTGCCACGGCGGCATCAAGGCTTACGGCGCGGAGCGGCTCGTCGCGGTGCCGCCCGGGGTGGATAACCACGATGACGGCTCCCGTCCGGATGGATTGAGCCTCACGGACGGCTTGGGCACTGTGCCGCTTGAAATGCGCGCCAAGCTCTACGGCGGCCGGGCACTGGCTACCTGGTTGGCCCAACAGGGATTCGCCGTCCTGGCGCATGACACCTTCATGTGGGGCAGCCGCCGCTTCCAGCTCGATCCCCTGCCCTTGCGTACGGCCACATCCGTCAATGGCCAGCGGGCAATCTGGCGGGAGGCCGGCGTCGAACCTTCCCCGGCGGAACTGTACGACGCAGCGGCCGGCGCCCACGAGGATACTGTGGCGAAAGCAGCAGCGTTGCTGGGAACCACCGTTGCGGGGACTGTTGCACACGACGATCTCGCCGCGCTGCACGTCCTCGGATCGCTGCCAGGGCTGGACCCGGAACGGATCGGTTGTCTCGGATTCTCCGGCGGTGGCGGCAGGGCCATGGTGCTCGCTGCCCTGAGTCCCATGATCCGGGGCTACGTGGTGACCTGCATGATGACTACCTTCGCATCGTTGCTGCCCGCGTATGTGGACGCGCATTCCTGGTTGCTGCACTCCCCCGGCCTGGCACGGCTGGGGGATTGGCCGGATCTGGCCGTCCGGTCCAGTGCGCAAGTACTGGTCCAGTACGCCCTTAACGATCAGCTTTTCCCGGAACAGGGAATGCGCGATGCCCACGCCTATCTGTCGAGGCAGCTGCCACGCGAGCGCTATACCGGCAGCTTCTGGCAGCAACCACACGTTTTCACCCCGGCCATGCAGGAACAGGCTGCCACCTTCCTGACCGCAGCCCTGCAACCCCGGCACCCCAGTTCGCCTACACCTGAGCCAGCTAGGACAGACTCATGACTCAACCCCTCACCTCCACGGCAGTGGAACACCCCGTACGCCTCACCCGCATCGCGCTGGTGGGCGTGCACGGCTTCGGCGAACGGCATCTGGAGAACCTGGATCGGCTCTCGGCCGAGGGTGCCCTGGAGCTGGTGGCCGTCGCCGATCCGCGGCCTCCTGCCGAGGGCACACTTGGGCCCCAGGTCCAGGTGTTTGCTTCCCTCTATGAGCTGCTGGATGCCGGGACCGCACCAGACGTCGTTATCGTCTCCACACCCATCCAAACCCATGCTCCCCTTGCCCTCGCAGCCCTCAAAGCCGGCGCCAACGTGTATCTGGAAAAGCCACCGGTGGCATCGATGGCGCAGTATGAGGCGGTCATGGCGGCCGCAGAAAGCGCTGGCCGCCTGGTGCAAATTGGGTTTCAGAGCCTTGGTTCCGATGCTCTCCCCGCCATCGAAGCACTGGTGGCGTCCGGCGGGATCGGCGAGGTCCGGGGCATCAGTGCCACAGGTCTGTGGCTTCGCACCAAAGGGTATTTCAAGCGGTCCCGGTGGGCCGGAAAACGGAACCTGAACGGCACCGATGTGGTGGACGGGGTGGCAACCAACGCGCTGGCGCACGCGGTTGCTACCGGGCTTCGGCTGGCCGGTGCAAGGACCGTGGCGGACGTCGAATCCGTGGACACCGACCTTTACCGGGCCAACGATACCGAGAGTGACGACACCTCCGTGGTACGGGTGCGGACCACGGACGGCACAGTCCTGACCTGCGCCCTGACGCTCTGCGCACCCGTGCAGTCCGCACCGGCAGTCACTATCTACGGCACGCTTGGCCAGCTCACCCTCTCCTACACGGAGGACCGTGTGGAGATCACCACTCCGGAGGGTGTCCGTACCCAGGCATTTGGGCGGAAAGACCTCCTGGAGAACCTCTTGGCAGCGCGCGGCGAGGAGGATCTCCTCAGTCCGCTCAGCGGCGCCGGCGCCTACGTGGCCGTCCTTGAAGCCATCCGGACAGCGGACGCGCCACAGCCCATCCACCCGGATTTCATCACGTGGGAGGGAGTCGGCGACGACGCCCACCCCGTGGTCCACGGCATCCAAACCCTCATCCAACGGGCAGCCCTGGGCCAAGCGACGTTCGCGGAACTGGGAGCCCCATGGACTGCGTCCAGCGGGCCAACCTTTGAGGTCAACGGCACCACCGTCGCTACCCTCCAGGATGGGTCCGGCGTCCGCGCAACGTCGTCCCCGCGCCCTTACCTCCACCCCATACGAACCCTGGCCGGCACGGTGGTCACTGACCACGTCCCGGAGGACCACGTGTGGCACCTCGGAGCAGGCGTGGCCCTCCAGGACGTGGACGGCATCAACTTTTGGGGTGGCCGGACCTACACCCGCGACGCCGGGGCCTACGTTTGGCGTCAAGACCACGGCCATATTGCCATCGAATCCGCAGAGCACTCGTCCGGGCGCAGGCGCGAACAGCTGAGCTGGATCGGTCCTGACGGATCACCCGTGCTCCGCGAACAACGCGAGTGGCGCTGGGCCGGCGTCGGAAATTCAGCGTGGAAGCTGACGCTGGACTTCACGTTGGAGTCCGCCACCGGGCGCACCGTGCTGTTGGGCAGCCCCGGCTCCAACGGACGGCCTCAGGGTGGTTACGGCGGCTTCTTCTGGCGGCTGCCAAGAGTAGCAGATGCCACCATCTGGACTCCGGACGCGCGTGGCGAGGACGCCGTGCACGGCAGCGTGGCGCCCTGGCTGGCGTGGTCGGGAACGTTCGACGCCGGTACTTCCGGCGCAGCGCACGTCACCGGCGACGGTGGGCTGGGCCACCCGGCAACACTCGTCTTCCTTGCTTCACCGCAGGCCCCGGACCCTTGGTTCGTGCGGCATGCGGGCTATCCCGGCGTCGGATGGTCGTTGGCCTGGGATGCCCCGGTGCCCGCCGAACCCGGACGCCCTGTCCACAGGTCGGTCACTGTGCTCGTCACGGATGGCTTCCTGGCAACACAAGACATTGAACAGCTCATCACTACTTTGGGGGACCAGGCATGACCACACCCACTCAATCCACTCCGGCCCTGGCGGCAAACAGTGCAGTCACCGCACGCACTGCACTCACCGCCATCACTGCACTCACGGCACCGGGCAACGCCGCCGACCGTGCAGTGAAGCGCCGCCGGGTCCTGGACATCCTCGACGAGGCTGGACGCGATTCGCTTCTCCTCACGTCCAACACGGCGCTCACGTGGTACCTGGATGGCAGCCGTGTCCACATCAGCCTGGCCGGCGACCCCATCGCTGCCCTCTTGGTGGACCGCACGGGGGACCACCTGGTCACGTTCAACAACGAGGCCGGGCGGATTGCCGCCGAGGAACTGCCGGAAGGCGTCAGCCTGGACACCGTGCCGTGGCATAGCCAGCTGCATGCTGCGGCGGCTGGTCTGGCGATCGACGGTGACCCGATGGTGGAAGCCGCAGTGAGCTCGGAACTGCGGGCCGCCCGCCAGCAACTCCTGCCCGCGGAAGCAGCCCGCTATGCCGCACTCTCCGCCGACGCAGCCGCCGCCATGACGGATGTCCTCACGGCTGTGACGCCGGAGACCACCGAGTTCCAGTTGGTATCGGACCTGGCCGCCAGGATTGTTGCTGTGGGTGCCGAACCGCTCGTCCTGCTCTGCAATGGTGCTGACCGCAGCGACTTCCGGCATCCTTTGGCCACCCACTCCCCCATCGGCCGGCGCGCCATGGCGGTTGTGTGCGCGCGCCGGAACGGTCTGGTCGCCAATGTGACCCGTTGGGTGGCTTTCGACGCCGGCTCTCCCCAGGAGCTCGACGCCGAGGCCCGCATCGCTGCGGTTGAGGCCGACATCTTCCGGGCCACGGTCCCGGGCGCCAAGCTGAACGAGGTCTTCACGGCGATCAAGTCGGCCTACGCGAGGCACGGATTCGGGGACGATCAGTGGACGCTCCACCACCAAGGCGGACCTGCAGGTTACGCAGGCCGCGATCCCCGGGTGACGGCCGAGGTCACGGACACCATTGTCCTCAACCAGCCCTTCACCTGGAACCCGTCCGGTCCCGGCGTAAAGATCGAGGACACGGTTCTGCTCACGGATTCCGGTGTGCGCGTCCTGACCGTGGACGAACGCTGGCCCACCACGGACGTTGACGGCCGCCGTCGTCCGCTGACACTGCGCCCGTAACCGCGGCAAGCAAACACGAAAGGGGCGGGGTCACCATCACGGTGACCCCGCCCCTTTCGTCTGCGACAGCCGGCGTTAGCCGAGCGTCAGCACGCCGTCCACACGCCGCGGGACGCCCAGCGGGTTGGCGTCGTGCAATGCCGGATGCAGCACACTTTCCGGGGCATCCTGGTAGGCCACCGGGCGTTGGAAGCGGCGTACCGCAGTGGCGCCAACGGAGGTGAACAGCGAGGTGGTGGCCGGGTAGGGGCCACCGTGCTGCTGGGCCCAGTTCACGGCAACACCCGTGGGCCAGCCATCGAACAGGACCCGGCCGGCCAAGGTGCTGAGCTGCTCCACCAACGCCGCAACATCTTCCCCGGGCTGCGCGTGGACAGTGCCAGTGAGGCTGCCTGGAACCTTTGCGAGGGCAGCGGACAGTTCCTCCTGGTTGGCGTACTCAATGAGCAGCGTGGTGGGGCCGAAGCACTCCTCCAACAGCTCATCGGGACGTTCCAGCACGTTGGCCGCACTGGTGGAGAACACCACGGGAGCGGCACCATCTGCCAGGCTGTCCTGCTGCACAGTGCCGCTGATGACGGCGACGCCCGGCTGGTCCGCGACGTGACGGAGTCCGTCCGGGTAGGCCTCAGCGATTCGCTCGGTGAGCATGGCGGCCGTGGGCTTGTCCTTGCTCGCCTCAGCGAGGTGCGACGCGAAGTCCGTCCCCTCCGGGATGAAGACCAACCCGGGCTTGGTGCAGAACTGGCCCGCACCCTGCGTGAAGGACCCTGCCAGGCCGGCAGCGAGCTGCTGTCCACGCTCGGCCAAGGCATCTGCCGTGATGACCACCGGGTTGAGGCTTCCCAGCTCGCCGTAGAACGGAATCGGTTCCGGGCGGGAGGACGCCAGATCGAACAGTGCGCGGCCGCCCGGGATGGAGCCAGTGAAACCCACGGCCTTGATGGCAGGATCCTGGACCAGTGCCGTGCCGGCCTCGCGTCCGCTGACCAACGCAAAGATCCCGTCAGGGGCTCCTGCCTTGGCCAGAGCTTCGATGACGATCTCAGCGGTCCGCTCGGAGAGGCGGAGGTGACCCGAGTGCGCCTTGACGATCACCGGGCAGCCGACGGCCAACGCGGACGCGGTGTCGCCGCCGGCCACGGAGAAAGCGAACGGGAAGTTCGACGCCGAGAACACGGCTACCGGGCCGATTGGACGCAGGATGCGGCGAAGGTCGGGCTTGGGCGGAGTAGCCGAGGGGTCAGCGTGATCAATCACGGCTTCGAGGTAGGAGCCCTCAGTGATGACATTGGCGAAAAGCCGCAGCTGCCCACTGGTCCTCGCAACCTCGCCGGTGAGCCGGGCAGTGCCAAGGCTGGTTTCCGAGTCCGCGATTGCCACCAGCTCAGTGACGTTGGCGTCCAGGGCATCGGCGACGGCGGTCAGCCACGCGGCGCGCTCGGCGTCGGAAGCTGCTGCGGCTGCTTTCGCCGCTGCAGTAGCTGCCGCTGTGACGGCGGTCAGGTCAAGAGTTGCTGTACTCAATGCGGTTTCCTTTACTCTCATGGGCGGAGTTCCCTGGGGCAGCCGTCTCTGGTGTGTGCGGCTGCCCGTTGAAGCCGAAGCCAAGCCCGGGAAGGCCTGACGAGGTGAGCCTGCTGTTGTGGATACGTACCGGGGAAGGTCCGGCCAGAATGCCGAGCTGCTGGAACGATGCATCCTCAACGTCTTCAACACTCACGGCTTCGGCCAGGGTGAGGGCCAGCTGTCCGGAGAGCTCCGGAAGCAGGTGCGGCGCCACCCTGGTGCTGTTGGCGCGGGCCAGCTCAACAATCCTGCGGAACGGGGTGATGCCGCCTACCCGGACGATGTTGGGCTGGATGATGTCCACGGCTTCAGCTTCGATGAAGTCGCGGAAGCGGTAGATCGTGTGGACGTTCTCGCCCAGTGCGATAGGGATGGGCGAGTGCTTGCGCAGGCGCCGGTAGGCCCAGAGGTCGTCGGCGCGGATCGGTTCTTCCAACCACTCCAGTCCGTACTCTCCCAACACATCCACGGCACGGAACGTATGGGCAATGTCCCATCGCTGGTTGGCGTCGATCATGAGCAGCCGGTCCGGGCCGATCACCTGGCGCACGGCGGCAACGCGTTCGGCGTCCTCCCGCAGCTCAGGTTTACCCACCTTGATCTTCACAGCGTTGTGCCCTGCGGCAACCCATCGCTGGGCTTGCTCCACCAACTGCTCCAGGGTGTAGTGCAGGTTGACGCCGGAGCCGTACACTTCCACGGATTCCTGGCGTTGACCCAGGAGTCCCGTGACGGACGTGCCCGCCTGGCTCGCCTTCAAGTCCCAAAGCGCAAGGTCAACACCAGCCATGGCGATGGTGGTCAGTCCTCCCCCGCCGGCCTCGTGCAGCCGCTTCCAGAGCTGGTCCCACACGATCTCCGGATTCGCCTCGAGTCCCAGGATGAACGGTGCGATGTCGTGGTCCAGCAAGGCTTTGACGGCTTGGGGGCCAATGGTGGGCGTCCACGAGAAACCGTGGCCGGTGCCGCCGTCGTCCGTGGTCAGTTCCGTGACGATCACATGGTTCTCAGGCGCCTCCGCACCCCAGCTGCGCAACAGCGGCACCGTGATCAGCCGGGTGGTGAGGCCCGTAATGCGGGCGGGCATCAGCTGCCGGCCAGCTCGTGGCCCTTGGCCAGGATGGACTTGAGCTCCAGCAGTTGTTCCTCGTTGGGGTCAACCAGCGGCGGACGGACCGGGCCCACAGGCAATCCGGCGAGCCGAAGACCTGCCTTGATGAGGGAGACACCGAAACCAGGAGTCTGGTCACGGAGACGAACCAGCGGCGCGTAGAAACCTTCAAGCAGGGCGTGGCGGCGCTCTTCGTCGCCGGACATGTACGCGTCGTAGTACGCCTTGGCGATTTCCGGAGCCATGGCGAACGCGGCAGAGGAGTACAGCGGGATGCCCAGGCCACGGTATGCACCCTGGGTCAGTTCGGCCGTCAGCAGGCCGTTGAACAGGGCGAAGTCGGTGCGTCCGCTGGCGTTGATGGCCGACACGATTTCCTGGGCCAGGCCGACGTCTCCGATTCCGTCCTTGAAGCCCACCACCTTCGGGTTGGCCGTGAGGCGGGTGATGGCGTCGGCCGTGAACTTGGCGGTACCGCGGTGGTACACGATCACGGGCAGGCTGCTCGCAGCAGCAATGGCCTCGACGTAGGCCACTACGCCGTCAGTTGGACCGGTAACCAGGTAGGGCGGGAGCACCAGGAGGGCATCCGCACCGGCTTCCTCGGCTACCTTGGCAGCGGCAATGGCGTGACCAAGCGGTCCGCCTGCACCGGAGACCACCGGAACAGCTCCGGCAACAGCCTCGACGGCGGCGGTCACCACAGTGCGGATCTCCTCCAGGGAGAGCGCATGGAACTCACCGGTGCCGCAGGCGGGGAACACGCCACCCGGGCCAAACGGCAGTCGGGAGGTGATGTGCTCCTTCAAGAGCGCCACATCTACGCTGCCGTCTTCGGCGAAGGGCGTGACGGGGAAGAACAGTACGCCGTCAAAGTTCATGGTGTCTCCTTGGTTGCTCCCGCCGGGACCAGGCCGGCGTGGATCTCGTCATTGAGTGCTGCTTGGGTGTTTGCTGCTTGTTCCGAGGCCGTGTCAGGCCCTTCGTAAGCGGGGGTAAGCTCGGTGCGCCACGTGCGCTTCGGCTCCCAGCCGAGGAGCTCACGGGCTTTGTCGATGGAGAATGCCGGGCTGGTGCCGGTCAGATGTTCGGTCAACGGACCGCTGCCTGGCAGGAAGCGCGGGAAGAGTTCTGCCAGCGGTGCCGTGGCCAAAGCATCCTTCGCTCCAACGAAGAACACCTCGCCATTGGGGATCGAGTCCATCTTGTTCAGGAGCACGTCCAGGAAATCGGCCACGTCCCGGGCGTCCACATAATTGAACTGGGCCGGAGCGGACAGGGCGGGATCATCCAGGCGTTCGCGGACCGTATGTCCCTGCTGCGTCAGTGCACCTTCCCATTCTTCCGGGGAGATGACGTAACACGGGCGGAATGCCGCGTACCTGATCTTCTCGCCCTGCGCGGCTGCGAACATCTGCACCGTCTGTTCGGCGATCAACTTGGACAGCGCATAGGCGTTCCACGGCTTGGGCGGCGTCTGCTCATCCAAAGGGAACGACGGCGGCAGCCACCCGGCCGGTGAGCCATAGCCCAGGGCGGTGGGGCTGCTTGCCGTCACGATCTTGAGTACGCCTGCGTCGGTGGCCGCACTGACCACTGCGTAGGCGAGCCGGGTGTTCGTGCTGAAGATGACGTCCTCGGGTGCGCTGAAAGGTACGGCAATAGCAGCGAGGTGGATGACGGCGTCGGGCGCTGTTTCCCGGATGAGCCGCTCCGCTTCCCCCGGCGCCAGCAGATCTGCGGTGTATTGCTCGGCTCCGGCCGGCAATTGCTCTGCCGGGATGGCATCCCGGTCAACCGAAATCACCGCGTGGCCGGCCTCCGCGAGGCCCGCCACGACGCTGCGGCCCAGTCGGCCGGAACCGCCGGTGACGAATATCCTGCTCATGGTCTTTTCCTTGCGTGGTTGGTGAACCGGTCAGGCCTGGCCGCGGCTGAGATCAGCGCCGAGGCCAAGTTCACTGATGCGGACGGGCAGGTCTGAGTCGAGGGATTGGTTGCCGGCGATGCCCACAGACACAGACCGGAGTCCATCGATGTAGCCGGACGGGCGGCCCAGCGGGTCGATGCCGGGGCCATTGAAGAGGTCCGAGAGCAGCAGGTTGTCGCCGCCACCGTGGCCACCTTCGCCGTTGATGATCGGGACCTCGTAGGCAGCTTCCCAGTGACGCTGGACAACAAGGCGTTCCCCGTTGCGGCGCACTGCGTCTTCTTCCTCGATGGGCGTCGCGCTCGGGTCAACCACTGTCTTCTTGTCGGTGCTGGATTCGACGGCGGCGCGCTCCACCACTTCGAGTTCAGCCCGGCCTTCGGTGCCGTTGACGGTGACGCGGTAGCCTTCCCACGGGCTGTGGGCGTTCAGGGAGTAGCTCAGAGTCGGTCCACCCTGGTAGTCCACCACCAGAGCGAGGTTGTCCTCGATGGTGATGCCCTCGGTGAAAACGTCCTGATCACGGATGTAACCGTCGAACTTCTCGTTGTCGTAGTACAGGGCCTTCAAACGCTCGTCCTCACGCATGTCCAGGCGGAACGGATCGTGTTCGAGGCCATCCACGGTGCCGCGCTCCGGACGGGCACCCAAGCCGCGCTCTGCAGCGTTCTTATCGCCGTAGAAGCGAAGGCCACCGGAGGCAAACACGCGCTCCGGAACATCGTTGATCCACCAGTTGACCAGGTCGAAGTGGTGCGAAGCCTTGTGGATGAGCAGGCCACCGGAGTTCTTCTTTTCGCGGTGCCAGCGGCGGAAGTAGTCGGCGCCGTGCACGGTATCCAGCACCCAGCTGAAGTCGATGGACGTGACCTTTCCGATCACGCCATTCTGGATGACTTCCTTGAGCGCGCTGTTGCGCGGCGAGTAGCGGTAGTTGAACGTCACCACCACGTTCCGGCCGGTTGTGGCTACGGCTTCGGTGATGCGGCGGCAGCCCTCAACGTCGATGGTGAGAGGCTTTTCAACCACGACGTCGGCACCCGCCTCAAGCGCCTCTACGATGTAGTCCGCGTGGGTGTAGTCGGGCGTCGTGACGATGACCCGCTCGATCCCATTGGACTGGATGAAGCTGGTGAGTTGGTCCGGCTCGAAGGATGCCACGGGCTCCGTTCCGCCCAGTTCCTTGATGAGTTCCTGGTAAAAATCCACACGTCCCTGATTGACGTCGGACAGGGCGATCAGTTCAGCGACGTCCGCGTGCTGCCCGTAAATTGCCCGGATGTACATCTCTGAGCGGCCGCCGGTTCCAATGAGGGCTATTCGGGTCCGCTGGGGGCCTTCGGTCCGGGCTGCGTGTGCGGCAGATGCGGTCTGGGTCTCGGCTGAGTCGACGTTGACCATGTTGGCCATGGGAGATGCCCCTTTCAAAAGGCAGGAGTGACCGCTTGACGGCCCGGCTTCGTGTGGGAAGAATCATGAGAAAGCGTTTTCTCAGAGCGTTATAAGCTTTGTATCAAGACTCTGGTGGTCACGTCAACCACTGCTCCAACGACGGAGCATCCGGGAGGCGAGCAATGGGAAGGGGCCGCATGGCACGCAGGAACACCAACAGGCGCGTTGGGATAGCCGACGTCGCGGAGAAAGCAGGCGTCTCGCACGCCACCGTATCCCGCGTCATGAACGGTAACGCCGCCGTGGATCCCGGGATCGCCGCACGCGTCCGGGCAGCCGCACTGGAACTTAAGTACCAACCCAACCCCGTGGGCCGTAGCCTTGCCCTGGGCAAGACAGACACCATTGGAATCGTGGTACCGGACCTGGCCAACCCCACCTTCCAGGCGATCCTCCGCGGGCTGAGCATCGCCGCCGCCCAGGACGGGTACCGCGTCCTCATTGCCGACTCCTCCGAAGTCACCAGCGAAGAAGCAATCCTGGCCGGCGAGGCCAGGAGGCGCTGCGACGGCGTGGTCCTTTGTGCGCCCCGCATGGGCGACGCCGAGCTCGAGGAACTGGCACCAACCCTGCATCCGCTGGTGCTCATCAACCGCACCACCATCGCCACCAACACTCCCAGCCTGAGCGTGGATTACGGGCAGGGCATCCAGGAGCTGGCCCACCATCTGGTATCGCTGGGGCACCGCCGCCTGGCTTTCCTCTCCGGCCCCGAGCACAGTGCCTCCAACCGCCAGCGCCTTGTCGGATTGGACCAGTTCCGGGCGGAACACCCTGAGATAGAGCTGCAGATGCTCCACGGCGGCTCCAACTTCGACTCCGGCCACGAATCCACCGAGGCCATCATCGCCAGTGGGGCTACAGGAATCCTGGCGTTCAACGACCTCGTTGCCATGGGCCTGCTCAGCGGCCTGCACGAGCGCGGGGTACGCGTGCCGGAGGACATCTCAGTGACCGGGTTCGACGACATCCCGTTCGCCAAATACACAACTCCCCCACTGACCACCGCGGCCGTGCCCATCAACGAGTTGGGAAGCCTGGCATGGCGGAGGATGCGCGAACAGATTCAGCAGGCCGGGGAGGCCACCACCCAGGCACAGGACGAATTCTCTCCCCGCGTGGAGATCCGCAAGAGCACGGCAGCCCCTGCCCTCTCCCCCGTGTAAACCAGCGATGCGGGGTGGTGACTGAGGGCCCATCCTGAAGATCATCTTGGGACCTCAGGACCCCGCGTTGCTCTACGGCAGGGGTGGCTGGGAGCCCACTCCGGCCTCTTTGTAGAAGCCTTGAATGTGGGCAGCAACAAGCTCAGCCGCCTTGCCGCCGTCGTTGTTGTTCACAGCGGTGAGAATGGCGCGGTGCTCGGCCCGGAGCCGGGCACAGGTTGCTTCCCAGTCGGGCAGATTCCCCGTCAGCTCGCCTGCGTAATTCTCGATTGCGCCCCTGAGCGAGGCCATCATGGCGCTGACCACCGAGTTGCCCGCGGCCTGCGCGAGCGCCACATGGAACCGGGCATCGAGGGCCAGGAAAGTGTCGATGTCCAGGGCCGCGTCCATCTGATCCAGCAACGCGGCAGCCTCCTCCAGCTCCGGCACACCCACGCGGGCCCGCTCGGCCGCCCACGATTCGAGCAGGACGCGGGTCTCCACAATGTCCGCCACCGGAAGATGCCGGGTGGCCACATGCAGCCGGAGGGTTGAACCCAGCGCAGACCCCGGCTCGGCGATGACCACTGTCCCCGCATCCTTCCCCGAGCCCACCCCGGCGCGGACTACTCCCATTGCCTCAAGAATCCTGACGGCTTCGCGCACGGATGTCCGGGAGACCTGCAATTGCTCAGCCATGGCACGCTCCCCCGGCAAGCGGCCACCCAGTGCGAGGTCTCCGTCAGACAACTGCTTCTCGATCCACTGCAGGACCAACTCGTGCGTACGCATACCGGAATACTAGTTGATGTGGTCCAACCACATGGATTACAGTGTGGTTAGACCACAGAGGCAGGACCACAGATTTCAAGGGAGAACCGCATGACCGACACCCTCGACCCCAAACTCACGGCCGCGCCCGCCAATGCCGGCAACGACCACAACGTGACGCGCCCCGAACAGCCGGCTCCCGCCGTCGGGCAGCGATCTGCCCTCCAGCCCCCGGCCCTCAAGCGCCGCGTTCCCAAGGTTTCCGATCTGGCGCCCCTGATGCAGTTCAAGAAGCCCGAATTCAGCAAGGCCGCCCGCCTGAAGCGGGCCAGCACCATCTGGGAACTGCGCGATATCGCCAAGCGCCGCACCCCGCAGGCACCCTTCGATTACACCGACGGCGCGGCCGAAGAAGAGATCACGCTGCGCCGGGCACGCCAGGCCTTCCAGGACATCGAATTCCGCCCGGGCATCCTGCGCGATGTTTCCACGATCGATCTCCGCACGGACATCCTCGGCAAGGAATCACGCCTGCCGTTTGGGATAGCACCCACTGGCTTCACCCGCATGATGCAGTCTGAAGGCGAGTACGCCGGCTCCCAGGCCGCAGAAGCCGCAGGCATTCCGTACACCCTTTCCACCATGGGCACAGCATCCATCGAGGACGTGGCAACCGCTGCTCCGAACGGCCGCAACTGGTTCCAGCTGTACCTGTGGACGGACCGCGACCGCTCGCTGGAACTCATCGAACGCGCCGCAAAAGCCGGCAACGATACCCTCATGGTCACCGTGGACACGGCAGTAGCCGGTGCGCGCCTGCGCGATGTGCGCAACGGCATGACCATCCCGCCGGCACTGACCCTGAAGACTGTGCTGGACGCGTCATACCGCCCGGCCTGGTGGTTCAACTTCCTCACGCACGAGCCCCTCACGTTCGCGTCGCTCTCGCGCTACACCGGCACCGTGGCGGACCTCATCAACTCGATGTTCGACCCCACCCTGACCTATCAGGACCTCGATTGGCTGCGGGAAACCTGGAAGGGCAAGCTGGTGGTCAAGGGCATCCAGACCGTCGAGGACGCCCGCAAGGTGGTGGATCACGGCGCCGACGGCATCATCCTGTCCAACCATGGCGGCCGCCAACTGGACCGCGCACCCATTCCGTTCCACCTGCTGCCGGAAGTTACTACGGCACTCAAGGCGGACAACAGCGACGCCGCCGTCATGCTGGACACGGGCATCATGAGCGGCGCCGACATTGTGGCAGCCCTTGCCCTGGGCGCCGACTTCGCACTGATCGGCCGCGCCTACCTCTACGGCCTGATGGCCGGCGGACGCGAGGGTGTGGACCGCACCATCCAGATCCTGGAGAAGGACATGACCCGGACCATGGCACTCCTCGGTGTGAGCAAGGTGGCGGACCTCAACCCGGATCACGTGCGGCTGCTCCAGCGCTAAAACAACCATGCAGGTAGCAGCAGAGGCCGTTGTGAAAGCTCGCAACGGCCTCTGCTGCTACCTCGCTGGTTTAAGGGTGCTAGATGAGGCCCTGGGCCAGCATCGCATCAGCTACCTTGACGAAGCCGCCAATGTTGGCGCCCACCACGTAGTTTCCGGGTGCGCCGTATTCCTCAGCCGTGGCTGCACAGCGATCGTGAATGCCCACCATGATCTCGGTGAGGCGCTGTTCGGTGTGCTCGAAGGACCATGAGTCCCGGCTGGCGTTCTGCTGCATCTCCAACGCGGAAGTAGCAACACCGCCCGCGTTCGCAGCCTTTCCCGGACCGAACAAAATCCCGGCTTCCTGGAACACGGACACGGCTGATCTCGTGGAGGGCATGTTGGCGCCTTCGGCCACGGCAATGAGGCCGTTGCTGACCAACTTGGCAGCGGCATCGCCGTCGAGTTCGTTCTGCGTGGCGCAGGGCAGCGCGACGGTGCCATTGACATCCCACACAGAACCTCCGGAGACGTGGCTGGCTCCGGAACGGCGGGCCGCATATTCAGTCAGGCGTGCGCGTTCCACTTCCTTGACTTGGCTCAACAGCCCGACGTCGATTCCCGCCTCATCCACGACGTAACCGGCGGAGTCGGAACAAGCCACCACGGTGGCGCCGAGGGACTGCGCCTTGGCGATGGCATGGATCGCAACATTGCCCGAGCCGGACACCACCACGCGCTGGCCATCGAACGACTGGCCCCGGGTCTTGAGCATCTCCTGGGCGAAGATCACCGTGCCGTAGCCGGTGGCCTCCGGCCGCACCAACGAGCCGCCCCACGAGATTCCCTTGCCCGTGAGGACCCCGGATTCGTAGCGGTTGGTGATGCGCTTGTACTGGCCGAAGAGGTAGCCGATTTCGCGGCCGCCAACGCCGATGTCTCCTGCGGGGACGTCCGTGTACTCGCCGATGTGGCGGTACAGCTCGGTCATGAAGGACTGGCAGAAACGCATGATTTCCGCGTCGGAACGTCCACGGGGGTCAAAGTCCGAGCCACCTTTGCCGCCACCGATCGGCATGCCGGTGAGGGCGTTCTTGAAGATCTGCTCAAAGCCCAGGAACTTGACGATGCCCAGGTACACGGACGGATGGAAGCGGAGCCCGCCCTTGTAGGGGCCCAACGCGGAGTTGAACTCCACCCGGAAGCCACGGTTGACGTGGACTCGTCCGGCGTCGTCGGTCCACGGGACGCGGAAGATGATCTGGCGCTCGGGTTCGCAGAGGCGCTCCAGGACTGCGCCCTCAAGGAACTCAGGGTGACGGTCATGAACGGGACCAAGGCTTTCGAAGACCTCAGTGACGGCCTGGTGGAATTCCTTCTCCCCCGGGTTACGCGCCAACACGGTGTCGCGGACAGCTTCGAGCCTTGAATCCATGCGTGTTCCTATCCTCAGTGCGCCGACCCGCGGCGAGACGATTAGTCCCGCTCATGGTTGCACCGAGGGACATAGGATCTCCATCCGGAGCCAATGTGACCCTTCCAGCGGAGTTAACACAACTGTAGAAAATCGTTGAAAACTCAAGGAAAGGCAAGGTTAACAAAAACTCACAATGTGAGGAGGATCACGTTAGCTTGGGGCTCGCTACCGTTTACGCCCGAACTTGGGGAGGTTTGGCAGGTTGGGAAGGTTCGCCAGGAGATCAGCAGCCTTGGTTGCGGCCCTGCCCACAGTGCGGCCAATCTGCTGCGGAACGGTGTCGTCCGACGAGAGGTCCACGGATACGGGCGTTTCGCTTGCGTGGACCTTGACGGCCTGGCTGATGGCGTCGGCGCGGGTAGGCACCTCGGGCGCACGGTCAGCGGCAACCGGCGCAACGGCAGGTACCTCAGCAGATGGCACACCAGCGGAAGGCGCGACGACGGTTGGCGCCGCGGGTCCGACGTCGAACGTTTCCAGCCAACTCGCGACGCCGGCGAGAGGCTTGGGATTGAGCGCGTAGAAGCGCTTTTGGCCCTGTGCGCGCATGCTGACCAGATCAGCCTCGCGGAGCACCTTAAGATGCTTGGAGATTGTGGGCTGGCTTGCAGCCAGTTCTTCCACCAATTCGCCTACTGCTTTATCCCCAGAGCGGAGGGAAACCAGGATGTCGCGCCTGGTTGCCTCAGCTATGACGGCAAATACGTCGTCAGTCACCATGCCTCCCACCCTAGCGACATATACGCCAAATGGCATCCCTGTTTCCTGCCGCGACAGCGTGCACTCGTTGACCCTGCAGGGGGCCGGTGCTACAACGGAGTCACGGTCCGTCCGGGCTCCCAGGCCCCGGCCGCCAAAAGCACGGGGTGCAGGGCTATGACTGACTTCTTCCGTCGGCATATTTTCAACATCATTGCCGCAGTCTTCCTGGCATTGTTCGTCCTGGTGTGGACCACCGTTCTGCTGCGCGTCGGGACGTGGGTGCCCACCGGCGTCGCGGTGGCACCTGAACTCAACGGCGCGTTGGTGACCGCAGCGGGAGTTCTCGCCACCTCGTTGAGTTCACTCACGGCGTCGGCCCTGGGCTTCACCATTGCCGAAGTCAAACGGGACAATGCCGAAGCCGGGAACGGCGGCCCCCTGGTGAACCCGGCAGCTGTTGCCAACCGGTTATCCGGCCGGGTGATCTTCGCCATCATGGTCTACATGACCATGGGCATGCTGGTCCTGGTGTTGTGGCTGTTCAAGGGCCAGGCGTCCACGGACCTCATTGGGGCGTTCGCATTGTCGCTGCTGGGTTGGCTGGTAGGGGCGGCGGGCGTCGTCTTCCAAACGGAGCGGACCACGCCCTGAGCAACCGGGGACTGCCGTCAGTCGAACCAGGGATCCAGTCCGTACAGCGGGAAGATCTCCTTGCGCGTTGCAATAACGGTACGGTCCACCTCGTCCGCAGGATCGTAGCCGACCTCCCACGAACGCCACCACACGTCTACGTCGTCGCCCATCGACTCCGGTGCCCACACGCCATACGTTTCCTTCACGTACGTCCGCCACGCTTCCGGAACAGGCGTGCGCAGCGGCACCGGGCGTTGAGTCACCATTCCGATCAAGTGGCTCCACGCCCGGGGAACCACGCCAGTGACGTCGTAACCACCACCCCCGGTGGCGATCCAGCGGTTGTCGCAGTAGCGGGCGGCCAGGCTTGCGACGGCGGAAGCTGCCTCACGCTGTCCGTCAACGCTGAGGTTGAGGTGCGTCAGGGGATCATCACGATGGGAATCGCAACCGTGCTGGCTGACAATCACTTCGGGCTGGAAAGCGCCCACGAGTTGCGGGACCACGGCGTGGAAGGCCCGCAGCCACGCCGCGTCACCTGTAAAGGCGGGAAGCGCAACGTTGACGGCAGTGCCCGGAGCGTCGGGGCCACCGGTTTCGTTGGCGAAGCCCGTCCCGGGGAACAGCGTGAGTCCTGTCTCGTGCAGGCTGATGGTCATGACCCTGGGATCGTTCCAGAAGATGCTCTGCGTCCCGTCGCCGTGATGCGCATCCACGTCGATGCTGACGATCCGCTGCACACCGCCGTCGAGCAGTCTTTGGATGGCCATGGCGACGTCGTTGTACACGCAAAAGCCGCTGGCACGCTCCCGAGCAGCGTGGTGCATGCCGCCGCTGAAGTTCACGGCGCGGACTGCCCGGCCGGACAGGATGGTGTCGGCCGCCAGCAGCGAACCACCGGCAAGGCGGGCACTGGCCTCATGCATGCCGGCAAACGCAGGATCGTCCTCAGTGCCCAGCCCACGGTCTTCTTCCGGATTGCCGGGGTCCTGGCTGACGCGGCGGACGGCCTCTACGTACCCGGCGCTGTGCACCGAAAGAAGTTCGACGTCGGTTGCCAGCCTGGGTGCCTCCACGGCCACATGCTGGTGCCCGAACAGCCCCAGGGACTCCGCCAGGCGCGCCGTCAGTTCCAGCCGTTGCGGGGCCATAGGGTGGCCCGGACCAAAGTTATAGGCAGTCATGGCTGGATCCCACACCACCGTCGTTGGCAGTGCGGACCGCGTAATGCTGGAAGCTGTTGTCCCAAGCCTGGAGTTCATCCAGAACAGGCTACCTGAGGCTGGACGGCGCTACCGCCCGGTTACGCCGCAGGAATAGTGGTTTACTACTCAGGAAAGCTTGTTTCAACCGAGGAAGAGCGCCATGTCTCAAAGCCAGTCGCGGTCCACCAGCCCGGCCAACTGGCAACCCAACCAGCAGGAGCGGGAAGGTCTCTGGATCTTCACCCGGGTGCGCGACTTCATTGACAACATTGCCAACACCTCACCTGCCCGCTTGGCGTTGACCGTGTTCGCAGTGGTGATCCTTGTATTTACGGGGTTACTGTCCTTGCCGGCCGCATCCTCGGAAGGTACCGTCACTCCACTCCACCAGGCCATGTTCACCGCTGTCTCCAGCGTCTGCGTCACGGGTCTGACAGTGGTATCCACGGCCACCCACTGGACCTTTTTTGGCCAGCTGGTCATCCTGGTGGGTATCTTCGTTGGCGGCCTCGGCACCCTGACACTCGCCTCGTTGCTGGCCCTCATGGTCAGCAAGCGGCTGGGTGTTCGTGGCAAACTCATCGCCCAGGAAGCCATGAACAACGCCGGACGCCTCGGCGAGGTGGGTACCCTGCTCCGGATCGTCATCGTCACATCAGTGGTCATTGAGGCGGCGTTGGCGTTGGCACTGATTCCGCGCTTCATGGTGCTCGGTGAGGACTTCTGGCAGTCCGTGTGGCACGGCGTTTTCTACTCGATTTCCGCTTTCAACAACGCTGGTTTCACGCCCCACTCCGATGGCATCGTCCCCTACGAAACCGACCTGTGGATCCTGATCCCGCTGATGCTGGGAGTGTTCCTGGGGAGTCTGGGCTTCCCGGTTGTGATGGTCCTCCAACAAAACGGGCTGAACTGGAAAAAGTGGAATCTCCACACCAAGCTCACCATCCAGGTCTCCTTCATCCTCCTCGCAGCAGGCACGGTGTTGTGGGCACTGATGGAGTGGGACAACGTGCGGACCATCGCGCATATGGACCTGGGCGACAAAATCACCCATTCGCTGTTTGCCTCCGTGATGACACGCTCGGGCGGCTTCAACCTGGTGGACCAGAACCATATGGAATCCACCACCATGCTCCTCACGGACGCCCTCATGTTCGCCGGCGGCGGCTCAGCTTCCACCGCCGGCGGCATCAAGGTAACCACCATCGCGGTCATGTTCCTGGCCATCATGGCCGAGGCCCGTGGTGACGCCGACGTGAAGGTCTATGGCCGCACCATCCCCCAAGGCACCATGCGCGTAGCCATCTCGGTGATCGTCGCAGGAGCCACTCTCGTGTCAGTGGCAGCGTTCCTGCTGCTGTCCATCAGCGGCGCCTCATTGGACCGGGTGCTTTTCGAATCCATCTCCGCCTTCGCCACCGTGGGACTGAGCACCAACCTCAGTGCCGAGCTGCCGCCGTCGGGCGTTTATGTTCTCACTGTCCTGATGTTCGCCGGCCGCGTCGGCACTGTCACCCTTGCTGCAGGCTTGGCCCTGCGCCAACGCAGCCAGCTGTACCACTACCCGGAAGAGAGGCCAATCATTGGCTAGTACCACGGGGGCCGCCAACCGCCCCGCCCACAACGCACCAGTGCTGGTTATTGGCCTTGGCCGGTTCGGTTCCGCGACCGCCGAGCAGTTGGTCAAGCAGGGCCGTGAAGTCCTGGCGATCGAACGCGACCGGACCCTCGTCCAGAAATGGGCGCCAGTGCTCACGCACGTGGTAGAGGCAGACGCCACCAACATCGACGCCTTGCGCCAGCTCGGTGCCCAGGAGTTCAGCTCCGCAGTAGTTGGCGTGGGAACGTCCATCGAATCCTCGGTGCTCATTACCGTAAACCTGGTGGACCTCGGCATCCAGCACCTGTGGGTCAAGGCCATCACGCCCTCGCACGGCAAAATCCTCACGCGGATCGGTGCCAACCACGTGATCTACCCCGAGGCCGATGCCGGCGTCCGTGCGGCCCACCTGGTGTCCGGCCGGATGCTGGACTTCATTGAATTCGACGACGACTACGCGATCGTCAAGATGTACCCGCCCAAGGAAACGGTGGGGTTCACGCTGGAAGAATCCAAGGTCCGCTCCAAGTACGGCGTGACGATCGTTGGCGTGAAAACCCCTGGCGAGGACTTCACCTATGCCAGGCCGGAAACCAAAGTGTCCGGACACGATATGTTGATCGTCTCCGGACACGTGGACTTGCTGGAGCGCTTCGCAGCGCGGCCGTAATCCCGCTGGGGTTTTTGTAAACTAACGCCCCTAAGAGCGGCTCTTAGGGGCGTTAGCTGTACGAAAACTCAGCCGAGCTGCTTGGTGATCTCCGCTGCGCGGGCGGCAGCTGCGCGGGCACCGTCCGCGATGATCTTGGGGATGCCACCATCGTCAAACGCGGCAATGGCGCGTTCAGTGGTGCCGTTGGGGCTTGTCACGGCGACGCGGAGGGCGGTGGGATCTGCTCCCGGTTCGGCCAACATGAAGCCGGCGCCCGCCACGGTTTCGCGGGCCAGCATCACGGACAGTTCAGCATCCAGGCCAAGCTCGACGCCGGCGGCGGCCATCGCTTCGGCCAGATAGAAGGCGTAAGCAGGGCCGGAGCCGCTGATCGCGGACAAGGCATCCACCTGTTCTTCAGGAATCTCCACCACCGTACCGGCGCCGGCCAGGGCCTTTTTGGCTTTTTCGAGCTGTTCAGGAGAGCAATGTGTTCCCGGGGAAACAGACACTACGCCGCGTCCCAGCCTGGCTGGGGTGTTCGGCATGGTGCGGATGACCGGCTGGCCTTCCGGGAGGGCTGCTTCAAGCTGGGCGATGGAAACCGCTGCGGCAACGCTGACAACAATGGTGTCCTTCGCAAGCGCCGGGCTGATCTCGCGGGCAAGATCCGTAATGCCCACCGGCTTGACGCCCAGGATGACTATGCCGGAGCCCTTGGTGGCCAGCTTGTTATTGTCCGGCTCCTCCTCGCCCGCGATCGCCATGACGTGGTGGCGTTGGGCCAGTTCGTCGGCGCGCTCTGCCCGGCGGACCGTGGCCACAATGTCGGACGGGTCTGTCCCGGCGGCAATCAGGCCACCCAGAATTGCTTCGTTCATGGATCCACAGCCAAGGAATGCGATTCGGTTGCTCATTGCTCCATCATTGCAGTTGGCCTCCGGCGGGGTCTAACGGATTCCGGATTCCCAGCTTGTTCCCAAGGTTATTGCAGGCAGCACCCATTCTTGGTCCGTAACTTAGTAGTTACCTCATTGAGGGTGCGAGTGATGAGGCGGGCATGGGGATGTCCGCCAGCAGCACCGGTGGCCGGGCGGGTTTTCCCCCATTTCCCGATTCGGCCGCCGGTGCTTTCGCTCTTAAGCCACAAAGCATTGCGGCCTTTAAAGCACAGCGGCCGCCACCCCTTTCAGGACGGCAGCCGCTGGATGAGGTTCGACGCCGCTAGTTCTCCACGCTTCGCACCAACGGAACGCTGAGGTGCTGGCGTGCAAACCGCAGGGTTTCGGCGAGCATCTCCTCGCGCTCCCCCGCTACCTTGGCTTTGCGGGTGGAAATCTCGGCCACAACAACACCATCGAAGCCGCTGGACGCCAAGTGCTGCAAGGCCTCCGCGCACTGCTGCGTCCCTGTGCCCGGCACCAGGTGCTCGTCCTTGCCCGATCCCGAGCCGTCGGTGAGGTGGACGTGCCGGAGCTTGTTCCCCAACGCCTTGATGGCTTCCAAACTGTTGGCACCTGCAGTGGCGGCGTGCGAGAAGTCCCACGTGACGTCGTCGTAATCCTGCCCCAAGGGATCCCAGTGCGGCAGGTAGGCCACTGCTTCCCGGCCACGGACCCGCCACGGGTACATGTTCTCCACGGCGATGCGTACTTGGTACGTCGATGCGATCTCGCGGACACCCTCCACAAAGTTCTCGGCATAGTTGGACTGCCAGCGGAACGGCGGATGCACCACCACGGTGTCACATCCCACGTCCACGGCCATCTGGCAGGATTTCTCGATCTTGTTCCACGCCGTACCCCATACCTGTTGCGTCAGCAGCAGTGTGGGCGCATGGATGGAGACGATCTCCTGGTGGTAGCGGTGGCTGAGCTGGATCAGCGCGTCCGGGTTCTGGCTCACCGCATTGTTGGTGACCATCACCTCCACGCCCTCATACCCCAGGTCCTGGGCCACAGCAAAGGCATCGTGGACACTCAGGGGGTAGACGGACGCGCTGGACAGCGCCACTGGAATCTGGCGGTCATTCACTTCAGGATCGACGTCGTTGCTCATCTCAGGAGGCCAGCCCGCCTGCCACGGGGGCTGGGATGGGTGTGGGGGACGGGGTGTTTACAGGGACCGGAAATTTATCAATCATGCCTTGCGCCTCGTGGCTGTCTTTCGAGTGGCTATCTTCCTTCGCAGCCTTCTTCTTCGACTTGTCCTTCTTGCGCTTGCCTACGTGGGGAGCAGGATCGAGGGCTTCTTCGAAGACCAGCTGGTCAAGTCGCCGCAGGATCAAGCCTTCACGGAGCGCCCACGGGCAGATCTCCATTTTGGGGAATTCAAAGAGCTCCAACGCAGCCTCGGCAACCAGTGCCCCGGCCAACAACTGGCGCGCCCGGGCATCTGAGACGCCAGGGAGGTACAGCCGGTCTTCCACCGTCATGGCCGAAATTCGCTGGGCCCACAAGCCCAGGTCAGCCGCGTGGAGCTCGCGTTTAACGTACGGTCCTGCACCGCTCGGCGCTGCCCCGGCAATCCGGGCCAAAGAACGGAAAGTCTTGGACGTGCCAGCCACCAGGTTGGCACGGCCCAGCTCGTGGAAGTTCCGAACCACTGGCTTCAGCGTGGAGCGGATGTAACGCCGCAACTCCTTGACGCTTTTGGCAGTGGGAGGGTCGTCATGGAGCCAGTCCCTGGTCAGGCGGCTGGCACCCAAAGGAACCGACGTCGCAAATTCCGGCAGTTCATCGGTACCGTAAGCCATTTCGAAGGAACCGCCGCCGATGTCCAGGTCCAGGATCGGTCCCGCTCCCCAGCCATACCAACGGCGGACGGCAAAGAAGGTCATGGAGGCTTCTTCGCTGCCCGTCAGTTCCTGGAGGGTCACCGTGGTTTCGTGCTTGACCCTGGCCAGGACTTCCGGACCGTTGGTCGCTTCGCGGATGGCCGAGGTACAAAATGCCAGGAGGTCCTCGGCCTTGTGACTTGCCGCAAACTCCCACGCTTCCAGGACAAACTCAATGAGTTCGTGCTGCCCGGCGTCGTTGATATTCCCGTCACCGTCAAGGTACTGCACCAGCGAGAGAGGCCGTTTGTGGGAAGCGAACGCCACCGGACGCGCGCCCGGATGAGCATCCACAAGCAGCAGATGGACGGTGTTGGAACCGATGTCTAGAACGCCAAGACGCATTCTGCCATTATTCACCGATTCGAAGCCCGTGAAGCAACTTGGCGGCGACGTTTCGCTGACTGGACGGTGGCTGGTGGCTTGCGTGAACCCTATTCGGCGGAATCCCCGGCTTCGTCAGCCCGCTTGAAGTCGCGGCGGATGTTGGCAATGCCTTCGGGATCGATTTCGAAGCCGAATTCACTCCCAGGGTTGATCACCATGCCCAGTTCGTCCCCGATGTTGCCCAGGATCGCAGACCCCATGGTGCCCAGGACGTGCGGGGCAGCGTCGAGGAAACGCTCGTCCACGCGGCTCGGGTGGCTGAAAACGGCAAGGACCGGCTGGCCATCGGCGTTTGACAGCACCAGCGGCTCAACAGAGGAATCCGGGCCGTCCACGGCTTCTGAGCTGACCAGGTAGACCTCGTTGTTCAGGAAAGCAAGGATGACATCCACCGGGTTCGCGTCCGGCTGTTCGGCCGAGGCAAGCTTTGCCTCGAGGTCGTTCAAGGGTTCGTTGTCCGGAGAAACGGTCTGTTCAGTCATGCTTCTACTCGACCACGATGAAGGCCGGGACGCAATTCGCCATTGCTGTCCCGGCCTTCACTGAAGCTACTTCCTGGCTGCGGCCTTCCTGGCCGGTGCCTTACGGGTGGTGGTCCGCTTGACCGGCCCCTTGGCCCGTTTCTCGGCCAAAAGCTCCACGGCCTGTTCCCGGGTCAGTTCCTCCAACGAGGTGGAACGGGGAACCGTGATGTTGGTGATGCCGTCCGTGATGTAGGGGCCGAAGCGGCCTTCCTTCACCACGATGTTCTTCTCCGAGACAGGGTCCGGACCGAACTCGGCCAACGGCGGAACCGCTGCCCGGGCTCCACGCTGCTTGGGCTGGGAGTAGATCTCCAGAGCCTGTTCCAGGGTGATGGTGAAAATTTCCTCTTCAGACCCAATGGAACGGGAGTCGGTGCCTTTCTTCAGGTACGGACCAAAGCGGCCGTTCTGCACCGTAATGGGATTGCCCTCGGCGTCCTCGCCCAGAACGCGCGGCAAGCTCATCAGCTGGAGTGCTTCATCCAAGGTGACCGAATCCACGGTCATGGACTTGAACAGGGAACCGGTGCGCGGCTTGGCCTTCACCGGCTTCTTGGGGGGCTTGGGCTTGCCGTTCTTGTAATACTCCACCGGCTGGTTGGCCAGCTGTTCCTCGGTCAACTCCGGAATGATCTCCGTGACGTACGCACCGTAGCGGCCATTCTTGGCAACCACAGTGTGTCCGGTGTGGGGATCGGTCCCCAGGACGCGTTCCTCGGGGGCCGCCGTCTCCATGAGCTCGATGGCCTTGGCGGCGGTGAGCTCGTCCGGAGCAAGTTCTTCCGGGACATTGGCACGTGCGGACTCCACCACTTCACCGGTCTTTTCATCCACCGTGGGAATGGAGCTCTCCAGGTACGGACCAAACTTGCCCACACGCAGGGTGATACCTTCGGCGATCGGCACGGAGTTGATCTCGCGGGCGTCAATCTCACCAAGGTTGTTGACGATGCTCAGGAGACCCGGATCAGCATCCTCACCGTAGTAGAAGTGCTTGAGCCAGGCGGCGCCGACGGCTTGGCCGTTGGCGATCTTGTCCAGATCCCCTTCCATGTCAGCGGTGAACTCGTAGTCCACGTAGTCGGTGAAGTGCTGCTCCAGCAAGCGGATGACCGAGAATGCGATCCAGCTGGGAACCAGGGCAGAACCTTGCTTCCGCACGTAGCCGCGGTCCTGGATGGTTGAAATCGTGGAAGCATACGTGGACGGGCGGCCGATGCCACGCTTTTCGAGCTCCGCCGTCAGCGAGGCTTCGGTGTAGCGCGGTGGCGGAGACGTCTCGTGGCCGATGGCAACGATGTCCGAGGCCGTCAAGGAGTCGCCCTTGGCCACGTTCGGCAGCCGGCGTGCTTCATCCGATTCGTCGTCGCCGCGGCTCTCGTCCTTGCCCTCTTCGTAAGCGGCAAGGAAGCCGGGGAATGTGATGACAGTACCGGAGGCCGAGAATTCTGCGTCGCGTCCGTCAGAGGCCACGGCACCGAGGCGGATGGTAGCCGTGGAGCCCTTGGCGTCAGCCATCTGGGAGGCGACGGTCCGCTTCCAGATGAGCTCGTAGAGGCGGAACTCGTCGCCGCTGAGCTGCTTGGCAACCTGCGCCGGTGTGCGGAAAGAGTCACCCGCCGGGCGGATGGCCTCGTGGGCTTCCTGCGCATTAGCGGCCTTGTTGGCGTAGACGCGGGGGCTCTGCGGCACGTACTCGGGACCGTACAGTTCCGCCGCCTGACGGCGTGATGCCGTGAGGGCTTCATCGCTCAATGCCGAGGAGTCCGTACGCATATAAGTGATGTAGCCGTTTTCATACAGGCGCTGGGCTACCTGCATGGTGCTCTTGGAGGAGAACCGCAGCTTGCGGCCGGCCTCCTGCTGCAGCGTTGACGTGGTGAACGGCGCGGCGGGGCGGCGGGTGTACGGCTTGGTGTCTACCGAACGGACACTGAAGTCAGCGTTCTCCAGGCCGGCAGCCAGGGATGTGGCCAGTTCCTCGTTGAGGTGCACCACCGTAGAGGAGGTGAGCTGGCCATTGTCATTGAAGTCCCGGCCGCTGGCCACCTTGGATCCGTCCACGGCAGCGAGCTTGGCTTTGAACGAGCCCGAGTCCGAACCGAACTGGCCGGTCAGGTCCCAGTAGGACGCCGCACGGAAGGCCATGCGCTCACGTTCGCGATCCACCACCATTCGGGTCACCACGGACTGCACGCGGCCCGCAGACAAACCACGGGCAACCTTGCGCCACAGGACCGGGGAGATCTCATAGCCGTAGAGCCGGTCAAGAATACGACGCGTCTCCTGGGCGTCCACCAAGGCGGTATCCACATCGCGCAGGTTGTCCATGGCCCGGTGGATGGCTTCCTTGGTGATTTCACCGAAGGTCATGCGGTAGACCGGAACCTTGGGCTTCAGGACCTCCAGGAGGTGCCACGCGATGGCTTCACCTTCGCGGTCCCCATCGGTTGCGAGGTAGAGCGCGTCAGCGTCTTTCAGCTGGGCCTTGAGCTCGGCAACCTTTTTCTTCTTGTCCGGGGAGACAACGTAGTACGGCTTGAAGTCGTTTTCGATGTCGACGGCGAACTTGCCCAGCGAGGTCTTCTTCAGTTCTGCAGGGAGATCGGACGGCTGCGGGAGGTCCCGGATATGGCCGATTGAAGCCTCGACGATGAAGCCTTCACCAAGGTACTTGGCGATGGTCTTACTCTTGGCGGGAGACTCCACGATCACGAGTTTCTTGCCGGTTTTTGCCTTGCTGGGCACGATGCTCCTACAGAAAAAATGTGTAATTGGGCTGGTGCCCATATTGGCCTAGTTCACCATAGTTTGCAGAATCCTGCGTTGTGGCAGGGAAACCAGGGCGGTCATTCGGAGACCCGGCCGGGGTGTTACTGACCGGGTGCTACGCGGTCGTCCGGGATCATAGACCACAAGGTTGCCACACGTTCAGCACCTTCCGGAATCCGGGTGGGGTCCTCCAGTTCGTACTCCCGCAGAACCTCGCGGATCCTGTCCAAAAGCTCCTTGCGCTGCGGGTTGGTGAGGTACAGCAGGTTGCTTGAGAGGACAACGGCCGCGGCCTCCTCGGCGTTCTCCCCACGTTGACGGCGCTCACCACGCGCCTTGGCGAAGGCAGACGCCCTTCGCCGGAAAGCGTCGAGCTCCAGGTCAACCACGGCAATCTCGGGGCTGGCGACGCTGCCTCCCGAGATGGTGAAGTCCGTTCCGGCAGCCTTCCACCGCCGTTCACGCGCATCCCCGGCGTTTTCGGCCGGGGCCACGATTCCCCATTTCTGCAGGGCGCGGAGGTGATAGCTCATGGCGCTGGGGGTCAGGCCGGTCCTCGCAGCAAGTTCGGTGGCGGTGTGGCTCACCTGGGTGGCGTAAAGCTCAGAGATGACTTCGATGCGCGCAGCGTGCGCCAAGGCACGGATGGCCTTGGGATCGGTGATCTCAACCGTCTTCTCAGCCCGTTTCCGGCGTGGAACGTCGCCTGACGTTTGGGATGTCTCGTTGTTCGCAATCACTTCATCAGTGTAGTCAGGGTCACTTCCAGGAGGACTGGCTTTGGCTCCCGGCCGCAGCGCGTCGCCGCTCATGCGCTGGTGCCTTCAGTATCCGGAAGCAAGAACCCGTCCAGGACCAGGTTGGTGACGTCCCGCAGGATGCCCGCACGGAAAGCGCCTTCATCGAAGTCCTCCCCGCCGCCAAGCAGCGATACCAAGGCTGAGGAGATCTGCCGGACCGACAGCTGCCCATCACATGCTGAGACGAACCCGGCAAGCTCAGTGCTCAGCAGATTGGTCCGGCGAAGGCCGGCACCTTGACGCAAGAGGATCACTCCGGGATGGGCAGCACCGGGCCGCTGGTGCCGTTCCTCAGTGACATCCTCGGCGACAATCAGATGCGCCTGCTCGATCGCAGAGGCCGCCACCCAGTCTGCCCGCCCAACGGAAGCACCCAGGTGCGGGCCGATCGGCTGCTCCATGGGATAGGTGATTTCCTCGAAACGGTTGAGGGTCGCCTGGTGCCCAGGCGCTGGACGACGCAGCCAGATCATTCCGAGACCAATGCCCTCCACGTTCCTCGACGCAAAGTCATCGAGGTAGGCAGCATACGATTCCTTGTACTGCTCACGTTCCCGGTTCTGGGAGGCGTCCTGGAGCCAGGTTTCCGCGTATTGCTCAGGGCCAACCTGCTCCCGCTGAATGAACCAGACATCCAATCCTGAACCTTGCAGCCACGCCATCGGGCGGTCTTTCCAGTCTGTGCCCGCAGCAATCTCCCAGTTGCCCAGCATCTGGGCCGAGCCACCGGGCTCAAGGATGCCGGCCAGGGACTGCACCAGGGAGGCCACGATTTCGTCACCGGGCAAACCGCCGTCGCGGTAGGTGAACTGGTCCGACGACGATTCGCCGCCTCTGCGCGGTGTGATAACGAAAGGCGGGTTGGATACCACCAGGCCGAACCGTTCACCCGCAACAGGGTCCAGGAGCGATCCCAGCCGCAGGCTCACCCGGCTCTCCAGGTTGTGAGGGTCCAGTTCGAGTTGGGCCGCATTCAGCAGCAGGTTAAAACGGGTGAAGGCGAGCGCCCGCTCTGAAATATCCGTAGCCGTGACGTGCTCGCAGTGGTGCAGCAGATGGAATGTCTGGATGCCGCATCCGGTCCCCAGGTCCAGTGCCCGCTTGGAGTGCTGCCTGAACGTTGTTTGGACGAGCGTTGTGGATGCCTGTCCGATGCCCAGGACATGGTCGTGCCGCAGGACTCCGGCCTGCTGGTGGGCCGCGAGGTCACTGGCGACCCAGAGCTCTGCACCGCCGCTGCCATCTGCATTCGCGTCCCAGCCGTAGGGACGCAGGTCCACCTTTGCCCGGACCACGCCGGCGTCTACTGTGACCAGACCCAGTTCCAGGAGTCCCTGTGCTGTGATGCCGGGGAGGGCAGCATCAACATCAGCCTCGGCCTGCGGAACGGCCAGCAGCCAGAGACGGACCACGGAGGCCAGTGCCCGCACGGAAGGATCCCGGGAATCAGTGAACCGCTCACTGGCCAGAAGCGCGGGGATCAGTTGGTCCCTGCCCAGGGCTGCGGAAACGGATTCGCCCAGAAGTTCTGCCACGCCGTCCACAGTGTAGGCAATGGCTCGAAGATCCGCGGCGAGCGCCGAGAGCAGCCCGGGACGGTCGCTGCGGGGAGCATCGTGGGTATCGCCGGCGTTAAACAAGGAAGCAGTGTCAGTCACCTTGCAAGTGTAGGGGCGGCGCGCCTGGGTTGAGCGTCGCCCCGATGCGCTATGTGGACATTGATGGGCCTTTGAACCCGGTAGCGTGGAATCATGCTCAACTTCTCTTCCACAAGGCGCCGTGCGGGCCTTGTTGCCATCGCTGCCGGCGCCCTGCTGGGAGTCAGCGCTTGCCAGGCCCCGGCCAACATCGCCGATGCAGACGTCCCTGCCTGGAAGGAGAAGGTCCTCCCGGCCGCGAGCGGCGTGGTCCTGGAGGATTCCGGCAAGATCCTCAACAGGGATCCCTTGGTCAAGGACTCACCCAGTGTCCCGGCGGGGAGTTACACCCTTACCATGGCGTGCGACGGGGGCGGCAAGGCCTACTTTGCCGTTTCTTCGGGTGGCACCAAGATCACGGACGCGGCTGCGGCATGCAACGGCAGCCTCGATGTGGTGAAGATCAAGGTACCCGGCGCCGGAGCCCTCAGCATCTCCACGAGCAGCGTCGACGCTCCGCTGATCTACGCCTACCACCTCGTTCCCGCAGCAAATTAGGCTCCACCAGCACCATCGGTTCGTAGGCCTTTAGCCGACGGCTGCACGGGCGTAAAGTCAGTGCATGGGCAGCAAGGCAGCTGGCTCGGTGACATCACGGCGGCTGGCGAGAGCCGCCGTCGTACTTCTCATGGTGCTGGGCAGCAGCCTGACGGCATGCGAATACACGTACGACGACGACGGCAGGCCAGGTGCCAGCCCAACCTCCACCGCGGGCAATGTGGTGCTTCCGCCCGATCCCGCGCTGGAGGAGACCGTCACCGGTGAAGCCCTTGAGGAGTGGGCAAAGTCCGCGCTCCCCGAATCCCAGGGGCAGTCGTTCTACTCAAGCAGCGGCTACCTGAACCCTGGGGAGTCAAAGTCGGAGCAAACAGTGCAGCTCCCCGGAGGAACGTACGCAGTGACTCTGGCATGCCGTGGAACACGGCGCGTGACATTCACTGTCAGGGTGGGTGACGTGGACCTCGTTGACCTGACATTGGGCTGCGCCAATGCGCGGGTGAGCGTGGTCCAGCTCGAGAGGGACGCCATATTGTCCATCACCGTGGGGTCACGGTCGGATGCCAACTTTGCCTACCGCGTCAGCAGGCTCTGACGGTTCCTAGGCAGCTTGGCAGCCCCCGGGGCAGCGCAGGGTTTCAGGGCTGGAGGCACACTCGGCGCAATAGAGCGTCAGCGTCCGGCAGCTGAGGTTGGAGCAATTCTCGAACTTGTTGGTGGGTGCAGCGCAACGGACGCATTCGCCGATGGTCTTGGCGTCCTCGCTGAACTCCACGTGCATGCGCTTGTCGAACACATAGAGGGAGCCCTCCCACAGCCCTTTGTCCTTGAAGGTCTCCCCATAGCGGACGATTCCGCCGTCCAGTTGGTAGACCTCTTTGAAGCCCCGGTTGACCATGAGGCTGGACAGCACTTCGCAGCGAATGCCACCGGTGCAGTACGTCACCACGGGCTTGTCCTTGAGGTCGTCGTACTTACCGGAATCGAGTTCCTTGATGAAGTCGTGCGTGGTGTCGACGTCCGGGACGATTGCGTCCTTGAACTTACCGATCTGGGCTTCGAACGCGTTCCGGCCGTCGAAGAACACCACGTCTTCGCCGCTGGTCTTTTTGGCATCCACCAGTGCGTGGAGTTCCTCTGGCTGGAGGTGTTTCCCGCCGCCCACCACGCCGTTCGCGTCCACTTTAAGCTCACCGGGGGCTCCGAAGGACACGATTTCGTCCCGGACCTTAACGCTCAGGCGGGGGAAATCTGCGGCGCCGCCCTCTGACCACTTGAAGTCGATGTCGTGGAAACCCTTGTATTCACGCGTGGTCTTCACGTACTGCTTCATGTTGTTGAGCTCGCCGCCTACTGTGGCGTTGATGCCGTCTTTCGAAATGAGGATCCGGCCGGTGAGGCCCAGTTTTTCGCAGAGGGCACGCTGCCACAGACGCACGGCGTCGGGGTCCGCGATCGGAGTAAAGCCGTAGAAGAGCACAATTCTGTTTAAAGCCACTATTCAAGGGTACTGGGTGCAGTAAAATCGCCTCGCCCGCGGCCGCTCCCTGCTCCTGCGCGGAGCAAAAGTCACAATTCAATATGCAACGATCCTGCGGCTGACATGGCTCTGTTGCTTCAACGGGCGCTGGCATAGTCTCTCTACATGAGTCCAGACGCCTTGGTTGAAGACATTGCGCACCTCTTGGAAGTCTGGGTGGCCGGCTGGTCCGGCTGCCGCGGCTATGAGTCACGCCAAGAGGGACGTTTCCCTGCCGCATTTCGCGCCGACAAAACCGGTGACTGGGAGTATTTCGCCCACGATCCTTCGGATGAAGAGTTCACCGCCCTGGCGGGCAAGACCTCAGAAGCCCCAACCCGGCTACTGACGGTCCTTACCAACGACGTCCAACGGTACAAGTACCTGGCTGAACAACACGGTCTGACCGTGACGTCCGCTTCGCAGACCATGATGATCGTGGACATGGAAACCCAGGATGCCGAGGATCCTTGGCTACCGGACGACGACCTTGAACTTGCTACCTCCGAGTCCAACGGCGTCCACCACGCGGTGGTCCACTCCGGCGAGCAAGTGGCCGCCAGCGGCAGGGTCTTCGTGGTCAACGGCACCGCTGTCTTCGACAAAATCGTCACCGAACCCGATTTCCAGCGCCGCGGGCTGGGCAGTTTCATCATGAAGGCGCTGGCAGCCCAGGCCTATGCGCACGACGTTGAAAACGGCCTCCTTCTGGCCTCCTTGGACGGCCAAAAGCTTTACTCGCATCTTGGCTGGGATGTGGTCTGCCACGTGCTCATGATGTCCGCCAGCGGCACCGAAGGATCAGACCTCTCAGGAGCGTAGCAACGTCCCTTCAGAGGCCGAGCCCGACGGCGGCACCTTGGGGTGCTGCCGTTCGCATGCCCGCACAGTGACAGAATGATTCGGTGGCTGCACCGAATTCGCTGATCTCCCTGCTGGGCCGGACACCGGACCCTGAGCAGCTGCGCCATGTCCACACCATCCCGGCCCGCAAAGCCGTCAACGAGCCATGGCCGCACTGGGTGCACCCGGACATCGTGGACGCCTACGGCACTCTGGGCATCCAGGAACCCTACCGGCACCAGATCCAGGCTGCTGACCTCGCCCACTCCGGACAGCACGTGGTCATCGCCACGGGGACTGCATCCGGGAAGTCGCTGGCCTACCAACTGCCCGCTTTGGATGCGATCCACCGGTCCGAGCTGCGCGTCCTGTCTGATCCCGGCAAGATTCATGACGACGGCGCGGTGACCCTTTACCTCTCCCCCACCAAGGCGCTGGCCGCCGACCAACTCGCGGCCATCCGCGCCCTGAAGTTGCCTACAGTGCGGGCAGAAACATACGACGGCGATACTGACGTTGCGTCGCGCCGGTGGATCCGCGACCATGCCAACTTCATCCTGGCCAACCCGGACATGCTGCACTTCGGAATTCTGCCCAACCACACATGGTGGGCGAGATTTTTCCGGAGGCTGCGCTACGTCATCGTGGACGAGGCGCACAGCTACCGCGGCGTCTTCGGATCGCATGTGGCCAACCTGATGAGGCGCCTCCGCCGCATCTGTGCCTACTACGGTGCAGGAAACTCCTTCCCGGAGCCCATCTTCATCGCCGCATCTGCCACGGCCTCCGATCCCGGGGTTTCCTTTGGCCGGCTCATCGGTGCTCCCGTCAGGGAAGTCTCCGAGGATTGCTCGCCACACGGCTCCACCACGGTGGCGTTTTGGGAACCCGCGCTGACGGATGTAAGGGGCGAGAACGGCGCCAAACAGCGCAGGACCGCCGTGGCCGAAACGGCGGACATCCTTGCCAACCTCGTCTCCTCGCGCGTGCGGACCATCGCGTTCATCAAGTCGCGTCGCGGGGCCGAGTCCATCGCGTCCATCACCAAGAGACTGTTGGACGAGGTGGACCCCAGCCTGCCGGGGCGGGTTGCCGCCTACAGATCCGGCTATTTGCCCGAAGAACGGCGCGCATTGGAACAAGCGCTGAGATCCGGGCAACTCCTGGGTGTCTCCAGCACATCTGCGTTGGAACTTGGCATCGACATTTCGGGGCTCGATGCTGTCCTGGTGGCTGGGTGGCCGGGTACCCGTGCTTCCCTTTTCCAGCAGATTGGCCGTGCGGGGCGCGCCGGGCAGGACGCCATTGCGGCGTTCGTGGCCAGTGACGACCCCTTGGACACCTATCTGGTAAACCATCCCGAAGCCATCTTCGACGTTTCGGTGGAAGCCACCGTCTTTGATCCCGGCAACCCCTATGTGCTTGGTCCGCACTTGTGCGCCGCGGCTGCGGAGCTGCCCATCGGGCCCGGTGAACTCGACCTCTTCGGACCAACATCCGAGGACCTCCTGGATCGCTTGGTAGACCAGGGCTACCTCCGGAAGCGCCCTGCAGGATGGTTTTGGACCCATCCGGAAAGCGCCGCCGGCATGGTGAACCTCCGTGCGGACGGCGGCGGACCGGTCAGCATTGTGGACGCAGAGACCGGATCCCTCCTGGGAACCATGGACTCGCCACAAACGCACTACCAAGCCCACACAGGTGCCATTTACGTCCATCAGGGCGAAAGCTACCTGGTAGAGGACCTCAATGAGGCCGACCACTGTGTGATGGTGCGCCGGGTGAATCCGGATTTCTACACCACTGCGCGGGACGTGACGCAGATCGAAGTCCTCGAAACATCCCGCTCGGTCCAATGGGGCGACGTAACTGTCCATTTCGGCGACGTCAAGGTCACAACTCAAGTTGTCTCCTTCCAGCGCAAGGCGTTGATTTCCAACGAGATCCTCGGCGAGGAGCCCCTGGAGCTCGGGGCCCGGGATCTGTTCACCAAGGCAGTCTGGTTTGTGGTGGACAACCGCTCACTGCATGGGGCCGGCTTGGTGGAAGCGGAGTTCCCCGGAGCGCTGCACGCCGCAGAACATGCAGCCATTGGGCTCCTTCCTTTGGTGGCATCAAGTGATCGTTGGGACATTGGCGGCGTCTCCACCGCCCTGCATGCCGACACCGGGGTGCCCACGATTTTCGTATACGACGGGCATCCCGGCGGCGCGGGATTTGCTGAGCGGGGATTCGAAAAAGCGAAGATCTGGCTGACTGCCACCCGTGATGCCATCAAGGCATGTGAGTGTGACAACGGCTGCCCATCCTGTGTTCAGTCCCCCAAATGCGGCAACAAGAACAACCCCCTGGACAAGGCAGCCGCCATCACTCTCCTGGGCGTCCTGCTGAAGGACGCCACCTAGTCCCGTTGGGCTGAGATCGCAGGACGCAGCCTGGCCGGGAAGGGCGTTGACAGCCTACGGCGGAGGCCCCGCCCTTGCCCTGCCTGTGGCCGGTCCCCAGTCGAAACGATGCTCCAACCCGGTTGCCACCTCCACCACGCCCCCGCCCAGCACAGTGCACGATGTCAGTTTGGCGCTATGCCGCACAGCGACGCCGGAAGCAACTTCACATGGCTCGCCCGGGGTGAGTCCCCGGGCAGCGTCCGCGGCGGCAAGAGCTGCGAGGTCAGCCGCCGAGGACGCCCGGGACGCCATCACCACCGCCTGTGCCAGAAGGAGCACGGCCACCAGGAGAAGCGCCACCACTGCACCGAGCGCCAATCCCAGTACCGTGCCCGAGCCGCGCTCACCATGGGACACCGATGCACGTGTCACGGGAGACCTGACTCTGCCCGGGCGGACGCCGATGCCGTCAGCGTCCACGGGATCAGGGATCCCAGTGCGCCGCCGACCGGAGCGGACGCTGTGACCGTGAGCCACTGGCCATCGTTGATCACCGACGAACGGACACCATCCCCGGCAAGCCGCCTGACGATTCCTTCCACGGAACCGGCGGCCTCACCTCTTGCCGACGCCCTCGCCCCCGCCCTGGCTGCTTCCTCCAGCCGCAATTGGGTGATGCCCGCAGCGCCACCTGCCAGCAGGAAGGCCAGGAGCAGCATCACGGCCGGCAAGGCGACGGCAAATTCGGCAGTAACAGCACCCCGATCCTGCTTCCTGCGGGATGCTCCCCCGCCGGCAGGCAGCACGCACGTCATGGCAAGGACAGTGCCGTGCGGATCAGGTTGAGCAGGAAGCCACGAACCTCCTCGCTCCGAAGGATGACCACCAGAAGGCCTGCGAGTCCTACGGCAGCAAGGGTAGCGATGGCGTACTCGGCCGTAGCCATGCCCACTTCCGAACCCATCAGCCCGGCCTTTGTCCGTGTCATCGTCCAGAAGCCATCGTCCTCGAGCGAACCGCCTTCGAGCGGACCGTCTTCGAGCAGATAGTCTTCGAGCGCATCGTCGTTGAGCAGACTGTCTCCGAGCGGACCCTCCTCGAGTCGTCCGTCCTCGAACTCTGCCAGCTCGTCGAAGCCGAGGACGAACCGTTCAAATTCGTCCTCAACGTCGAATCGCTCAAGGTCATTATGTTCGAGCTCGTACTCGGATGGCTCGTCACGCTGGGTGGTCTCCGGTTCTCCGGAGGGAGCCACCTGTATTCCCGCGCGGGCCGGCCGGTCCTGGGGCAGCTCGCTCAGTAGGCCAGGGAGAGGAGTGGACAGTGTTTTCACGGTGGGCTTCCTTTCATGTATGCCAGCTCGATCCGCCGGCTGATTCGACTCTTCCGTGCCTCACGGCGTCCCGTAAGAAGGAGATTCCTGCAAGTGGATAACCCAGCAGGTGTGCCCGATGTGGAGGGTAAGTGGGGAGCCGCAGCCGCTCAACCCGAGGGCAGCATCGCGATCAGAACGGGGACGATGCCCAGACAGATGAAGGCAGGCAACGAGCACAATCCCAAGGGCACGACGAGCTTCACGCCCAAGGCAGCAGCCCGTTTCTCTGCCGCCCGAAACTGTTCCCGCCGTTCCCGGGCAGCCTGTGCGTAAAGGATGGAAGCCGACGGTGCACCGGTCAGCGCTGCGAATGCCAAAGCCTCCTTCACACGGATTACCTCCGGCGTGTGCTTTACCGGGCTCCGCCACGCCGTGTCCCAGTCGGCGCCCATGGCTAGCGCAGCCACAACAGGCCTCAATGATCGGCTGATGGGCGGCGAGGCACACCCGGCAATGAGCTCCAGAGCCCTCCCTATGCCCGCACCGGCATCGAGCATCGAAGCAACCAGCTCCAGCATCATCGCCGTATCGCGAAGGCCATCTGCCACTCCGGCGCCATCTTCCCCGGCGGGATTGTCCGATGCACCCGGTCTTCCGCCAGGGGCGGAGTCTGCCAGCGGCGAGGTCCCCCCGCCCGCAAACAACTGTGCCCTCATAGTTCTCACCCGCACGGGCGCGGCAAAACAAACGAACGCTGCCATTGCCATCAGCGCCATCATCAACAGGACCGGCGCTCCGGGCATCAGTAACCTCCGGCTGCGGACGTAACCAGCCGCGAAGACCACACCCTGCCCGCCACTGTCAGAAGGAGTCCGGCCGCGAACGTCGCAATGCCCACAATGTTCTCCAGCAGGATCCCCAACGGGTCAACGCCCAAGGCCATCCCGAGTACCAATCCGAACACCGGGAGCCACGACAACAGCCGGACAGTCGCCTTGGGCCCGGCCAGCGCAGTCTGCCGTGCGGCCTCGGCATCCTCCTCGGCTTCCAGCTGGGCTGCAAAGCGCGCCAGCAACCCGGCGAGCGGGCAGCCGCTGCATTCCGCTACCTCCAGGCATGCTGCCATTTCCATCCACACCCGGCGTTCAGAACTCCCGCGCCGGGGATACACGCGTGCCGCCGCGCCGCGGATCGCTTGAGCCGGAGAATTGCCCACCGTGGATGCTGCACGCGCAGCATCCAACACCATGAGGGACTCGCGCGAGAGCACGGCTGTGCCCTGCTCCGGCGTTGGATCCCGGCCGGTATCAACCGTTGACCGGGCACCGTGCACCAGCCACAGTTCCTCCCACAACCTGGAAGCTCCCCGGCCACCACGCAGAAGGGCTGCGAGCTGCTGCACCAACACCACCAGGGACAGAGGTTCAGCCCGGGATCGCGGCTGTAATCGGAACCGGAAACCAGTACGGGCAACGCTGCGGCCGCGTTCCTCGGCAGGAACCCCCAAGCTCCTGCGTACCCTTCGGCCATCCGCACGGAGTCCCCTGAGCTGGAGCCACGCAGCAATGGCCGTGACAAGGATCAGGATTCCAATCATCAGCCGTGTCCGATGCGCGCTGGACCTTGGTCCGGGGACGGGACAGCAGCAGGTACCGCCCCCGGCGAAGCCCATCCGTTCCCGACATCCGGCGCCATGGACAGACGTTCCGACAGTTCCGACCATCCCGGTCCCGGCACCATTCCCGAGCGGCCCAGGCTCAGGGCAGGCACCACCTGTTGGCCGTCAGTGGTGTCCTTCAGCAGGCCAATGGAAGCAACCTTGCGTCCGGCCTGCGTTCGGTCGACGTGAATCACCACATCCAAAGCACTGGAGACCTGCAAACGCACAGCTTCGGCGTTCAAACCTGCGAGCGCGCCGAGGGCAACCAATCGTGCCGGAACGGCCTGGGCCGTGTTGGCATGGATAGTGCCGCCACCTCCCGTGTGCCCTGTGTTGAGTGCAGTCAACAGCTCCCGGACTTCAGCGCCCCGGCATTCTCCGACAATCAGCCTGTCGGGCCGCATGCGCAAGGCCTGGCGGACCAGTTCGCCCAGATCGAGAGCGCCACCGCCTTCCAGATTCCCGTGACGCGATTCGAGTGTCACCACGTGGGGATGGACCGGGTTGAGCTCTGCGGCGTCCTCGATCAATACCAATCGCTCCTTCGGATGGCTCAGACCCAACATGGTGGACAAGAGGGTGGTCTTCCCGGAGCCGGTGGCACCACTGATGAGGAAACTGAGCTTGTGGGCCATGATGGTGCGAAGAACCACCTCAACCTGCTCGGAAAACATGCCGCGTTCCCTCAACTCCGCCAAAGTGAACACCTTTTCGCGACGGATTCGGATCGATAGGAGCGTTCCGGCTGTCGAAATCGGGGCCAGCACGGCATGCACCCTGTAGCCGCCTTTGAGCCGAACATCGACGCAGGGCGAGCCGTCGTCCAGGCGGCGGCCCCCGGCTGAAACCAGCCGGGCGGCAAGCTGCCTGATCTGCTGCTCAGAATCGAAATGCACTGAGGATCGTTCCAAACCGCGCCCACGGTCGAACCACACGGAATCCGGTCCGTTGACAAAGATGTCCGTGACGGCGGGATCGTGGGCGAGTTGCTGCAGCTGTCCCAGCCCGTTCAGTTCGGCGTTGATGGATTCAGCGGCTTCCAAGGCTCCGGCTGTGCCCAGCAACCTCCCGCTTGCCTGCACGGCCGCAGCCACAGTGGAAGGTGTCACGGAGCCGTTGCCGGCGAGCACTGATTCCCGCACAGTCTCCAGAAGAAGTGAGTCCAACTTCCGTCCCTGTCTTCGGCGTGGTCCCTCGGCGAAACGGCTCATTGGGCAGCACCGTTCATTTCCAACACAGCATTGGCAAAGCGGCTGACGGACTTTATGCGGCCAAGTTCAAGCAAACGCCCCAACTCCGTCCCGGCCGCCACACCCTTGATCTCGGGAATCAGTCCTGCCAGCGGAAGGTCCAACGACTCCGCAATCAGGGCAGCGTCAACGGAGGTAGTACTGCTTCCGCGAACCATAAGGCGAACATCCACGGGCGGAAGCTCGTTCAGGACGCGACCCGCCGCCACGGCCGATGCGAGGTGTGCCGTGGCGAGCAGCAGCATCCTGTCGCAATCCCAGGCAAGTGTCCTGATTGCTTCGCCGCTGCGCCCGATGTCCACGAGGATCAATTCGAAGCCCCGGCGGGCGGCGTCCATGACAGCGGCCACAGCACCCGCGTCGGGACTTTGGACCGGTTCCCGTGTTCCCGGCCATGACAAGTAGGCAAATCCGCCGGCCATAGGCAGGGAGTCCCTGAACTGGCTTGGATCGATGCTTCCGCGGGTTTCGGAAAAGTCCGGCCATCTGAGGCCGGGGATGTCATCAGCGGTGACGGCCAGTTCAAGGCCGCCGCCCCAGCGATCGCCGTCGATGAGCATGGTGCTGATGCCCTGCTCGGCGGCAGCCTGGGCAAGCCAGATGGCAGTGGTGGTGACTCCTGCTCCGCCACAGCCGCCGACGACGCCCACCACCATTCCTCCAGGGTCCGGCGAGCCGGACATGCTGAGGTGCTCAGCCAACCAGGCCGCGGCCTCCGGAAGGACCGCAACCCTTTCAGCACCCAAGGCAGTGGCCAGCCGCCACAACCCGTCCCCGTCGGATGCACGGCCCAGCAGGACCGTGGGCGCTCTTCTCCGAGGCGGCAATTCGCGGATGTCGCTGCCCACCAATACAACGGCTGCGCTGTCCCACCCGTGGATGGCCGCTGACACATCCACAGCCGTTCTGAGGTTTCCACCTGCTGCCGCGACGATGCGTTGTGCTTCCTCTTGAAGGTAGGGATCTGCCGAAACCAGGAGTATCCCGGCGGCATCCTGTGGCAGCCACGGGCCGTCCATGCCTGTCTCCCTTGCCTGGCCGCTGGGTTGCCTGTGCCGACGATTTCGCATGCTCATGTCACCCACAGTTGCTGAGCACTCGAGGCAAAATAAGGGCCTGCTGTCCGTATGTGCACAACGGGGCGCTTATAGGCCCTGTGGAGGACAGGTCACTTGCCACCCGAACGCACATTGTCCCTCCGAACACAGGGCAGAATGGAGTCCATGTATTTGCTGCTTGCCGCCCACCCGAAAGGCGCAGCCATACAAAGGATCTCCCCTACCGGAAAGGCCACCGCTGACGCGCGCCTGGTCACCCGCGGTGAGCTGCCCGACGTCGTGCGTGAATTCGAAGCCCAGCGGCCCCGCTGGGTGTGGCATCGAGCCCAGGACTGGTATCCGGAACTGCTGACCCACGGCATCGAGCTGGAGCGTTGCCACGACCTCGCTCTGTGCGGTGCCATCCTGGCGCACTCGGAGTTCACCGCGCACACTGACTATGCCAAGCACGCAGTGAAGCTCACCCAGGACGACGACGCGGCACCGCCCCGGGTCCTCCAGCCCCCGCCGCCACCAGCGGACCAAGGCGCCCTCTTCGAGGACCTGACCCCGTCAAACACCAACGCCGGGCTGGCAGAGCTGAAAGAGGAATTTGCAGCCCAACAGCACGCGGTGGTCCAGGTTCCACTGGACGGGCAGCGTAGACAACGCCTTCAACTACTCCTGGCCGCGGAATCAGCGTGCGCAATCATCGCCGTCGAGATGCAACACGCCGGCGTCCCGTGGCGCGAAGAGCTGCATCAGGCGATCCTTGCAGACGTCCTGGGACCCCGGCCCCCGCTGGGGCGCCGTCCCCCTGCCTTGGAGGCTCTCTGCACCGAACTCCGCGACATCCTGAACTCCCCCAGCCTGAACCCGGACTCCCCACAGGACCTCATGCGGGCCCTGCACCGGAACGGCATCGAGGTGAAAAGTACCCGTCAATGGGAGCTCCAGGAATCCAAGCACCCGGCCATCCAACCCCTGTTGGCCTACAAGAAGCTTTCCCGCCTGCACACCGCCAACGGCTGGGCGTGGCTGGACGCGTGGGTCCGGGAGGGGCGGTTCCACCCGGAGTATGTGGTGGGCGGCGTGGTCTCCGGCCGTTGGGCTTCCCGTGGCGGCGGCGCACTCCAGATTCCCCGCAACATCCGCGCGGCTGTCCACGCCGATCCGGGACACAAACTCATTGTCGCCGATGCCTCACAATTGGAGCCCAGGGTCCTGGTGGCCTTGGCCCAGGACACCAAGATGGCAGAGGCCGCTCGTGACAAGGACCTCTACGCAGGCATCGCAGCCCAAGGATTCGGCGGAGACAGGGCAAAGGCGAAGATCGCCTTGCTGGGGGCCATTTACGGCGCCACAACGGGTGAATCGGGCAGGTTGATGCCCCAGCTCACAAGGACTTATCCACGCGCGGTGGGTTTCGTGGAGCAGGCAGCCCGTGAGGGTGAAGCCGGCCGAACGGTGACAACCCGACTCGGGAGAAGCAGCCCGCCGCCGTCTGCCGGTTGGCTGCGCAGCCAACAGTCCACCACCGCCGAGGAACAGCGCCGGGCCGACAACCTGGCGCGGTCCCGTGGACGCTTCACCCGCAACTTCGTGGTTCAGGGCTCGGCAGCGGAATGGGCGGCGTGCTGGCTGGCCGAATTACGACGCCGACTGCGCACCTTGCGTGCCGAAGGGTCGCCGGCCGGGGAGCTCGTCTTCTTCCTGCACGACGAAGTGATGGTCCATGCCCCCGACGACGCCGTGGGCGCCTGTATCCAGGCCATTGAAGACTCTGCGGCTTCAGCGAAAGAACTCATGTTCGGGCGGATACCGGTGGAGTTTCCGGTGAGCGTGGCCGTCGTCGACTCTTATGACAAGGCGAAATAGCAGCAAAACTGCGGACTATCCAGTCATATCTCGCCATATGAGCCGGAATGACCCGTCCGTGACAAGTACCCCCTGGTAACTTTGGTTCGCCCTCGGTTCTGGATACTTTCACTGTGTGGATTGTTTGCCGGTCCGCACTTGTGTGCAAGGAAGCATCAAAAATAGGGGGCAGCGATGGCTGGCAGGTTCGAAATTCTGAAAGACAACGAAGAAACATACAGGTTCCGGCTCACCGCGGCGGACGGAACCGTCGTGGCGGAATCACCCGCATTCGCACACCTCGAAGGTGTTATTGCCGGTATCAACGCCGTGCGGGAGAACGCTGCGACAGGACTGATCGTGGACCGTTCGACGGCGGTACGCAAGGCCGCGTGAACCTCACCTGGCCTGCCGGCGCCCCTTTTCTGAGGTCGACTGAAGGTCGACGTCCTGCAGCTTGTCCCGGTTCCAGGGAACCGTCCATCCGAGTTCGTCAAAGAGACCGCTGAGGACCATCCCGGTAAAGCCCCACACCAGCACGCCATTCACGGTGAAGCCAGGGCTGGAGTAGGTGCGCCCAAAGCGCGAAATGGTGGCGGTGACGCGGTTGACCGGATCGAGGAGGTCGCGCACGGGAACCCGGAAAACCTGGGCAGATTCGGCATAATCCACCACCCGGACCGGCGACGGCGAATCCCACCAGGCCAACACGGGCGTCACCCGGAAATTGCTGCGGATGAGGCCAAGCTCCGGTATGGATCCAAGAACCCGGACGCCGGCTGCGTCCAGCCCGGTCTCTTCCACTGCCTCACGCAACGCAGCTGCCACAACGGATTCGTCTTCCGGGTCCACGCTACCGCCCGGGAAAGCCACCTGCCCCGGATGGTCATCAAGGGTGTGCGCCCGTTCAAGCAACAGGACATCAAGATCGGCAGGAGCGATGGGTCGGCCCGACTCGGCAGGAATATTGTCCAGCACACCAAAGAGCATCAGGACAGCGGCCGCCCTGTTGGTTTCCGGGCTGACGGGGAGTTGGGCCCACAGGGCCGAGTGCTGCTGTTCGCCGGCCTCGAAACGGGTAACCAGTGCGGACAACTCCTCAAGCGCGGTCACCCGGGCCTCCTTTGCGATTCCATCCGGATCTCCGCGGCCCGATGCGTCTCGGCCAATAACTTCTCCAGCAATGCCTCATTGCCGGGGGCGAGCTCGTACTTCAGCAGCTTGGCTGCCTTGACGGGATCCGTCTCGCCGTCGCCGTAACTGGGGCAAAGGCTCGCAACCGGGCACGCACCACAGGCCGGCTTCCGGGAGTGGCAAACCCTGCGTCCATGAAACACCACGCGGTGGGAAAGCATGGTCCAGTCCCTCGGTTCGAACAGTTCCGCAACATCGAACTCGATCTTCACGGGATCATCCGAAGCCGTCCACCCGAAGCGCCGGGCCAGCCGTCCGAAGTGGGTGTCCACGGTAATGCCGGGAACACCGAACGCGTTTCCCAGGACTACATTGGCGGTCTTGCGACCGACGCCCGGGAGCGTCACCAGGTCCTCGAGCCGTCCTGGGACCTCGCCGTCGTACTCATCCACCAGCCGGGTGCTGAGGGCCAACACGTTCCTGGCCTTGGCCCGGAAAAAGCCCGTGGGCTGGAGAATGGCCTCAAGCTCCACGGGGTCTGCCTCAGCCAACGACCGCGCATCCGGATAGCGGGCGAAGAGGATCTTGGTGACCTGGTTGACCAGTACATCCGTGGTCTGCGCAGAGAGCACCGTGGCCACCACAAGCTCAAACGGGTTCCGGAAATCCAACTCGGCGTGCGCATACGGATACTTCTCCGCAAGAACCCTGTTGATCTTGCGGGCCCGGCGTTTGAGTGCGAGCAACGAACCAGCTTCAGCGATGGCCACGATGTCCCTGCTTAGCCGCGTTCGATGTTGCTGAGCTCCCGGAGGACCCCAACCTTGCCGTCAGTATCCTGGACCAGGAATTCGTGTCCACGGTCCTCCAAAGCGAGCACCCAACCGCCGGGTTCGATGGTGAAGGACGGAGCGCCGGTTTGTTCGTCGTAGGCAGTCCGGGGCTGGGCGACGGCGAACCAGAACGCCTCATACGCCGGTGCATCGGATTCGTCCGGCCGGCTGGCGGGGTCCACGGTGGCTCCGATGGAATCGCTCACCTTGCGGGTGTCACCAGAAACAATGGGCGTGGCCATGGTGGCAGCCCACGGCTGCTGGGCGGCCGGTTGCTGCGCTGCAGGCTGCTGCGCGGCCGGTTCCTTGGGAGCCTGGGTTGAGTGCTGCGTAGTGGCAGGCCCGGCAGCCGCGGCCGGGGATTTTTCAGCATCCGCGCTCTTCACCGGTTCCTCCTTCCGGGGTGCAACCGGAGCAGCTGTAGCCGCAGTTGCGGGGACACCGGATTGAGCCTGCTTGGTGTCAGGTGAACCCACGACGGCGGGTGCCTGGGGTGCCTGCGGCGGCGTGGTTCCGTAAGAGGCTGGCGGGGCAAAGGGGCTTGAACCGGTAGAAGCACCGGACGGCACTCCGGTAACCGAAGAGGAAGAAGCAGCAGGGCCTGCCGGTGCCTGATAACCGGCAGCGGATCCTTGGAAGCCAGGGGTGGAATCAGCGGCACCAGCTTTAGGTGCTTTCGGAGCCTTGGGCGCCTTGGGAGCGGCTGGCTTGCGGCTGGGGACTGCGGCTTCGCGGGCCACAACGTGGGCCGGCGTTTCAGCACGCCCCTTGAAGTCGGCGGAGAGCCATGGAAGATGCGGTGCCAGCACCGTCGCGGCCAAGAGGCCCACAGAGCCGAGCAACCCCAACAGCACGCCGCCATTGAACGAGTTGGCGATGGTGAGGAAGAACAAGGGGAAGGCGAAAGACGCCGTCACGGACGCGAATTGGTCAACGGACAGAGAACCTATCCTGACGATGGTGCCGGGCTGCAACCGGCGGGCAACGAAGAGCGCCACCACAACCACCGGCAGGATGATGCCCAGAAGGAGGAAGAACAGGCTTCCGAGATTCCAGAGGTTGTAGCGTTCCCCGAACATCGGCAGCAGGGACGCGATGAACATCAGGAGCGTGGAACCAAAGACCGTGAGGTCCCGGATGGTGAAAGGCCCCGCAACGGCGTCGTACTTGGCGGCATCGTGTGCACTGGTGGCGTTCTTCCCGGAAGTACCGGAAGTGTTCGGCGCATTACCCGCCGTGGTGCCACCGTCGTGAGGGGTGGCCGTGCCAGCCGTGGTGTCCGGTCCCGTCGGTTGTGAGTCGTGCGGGCCTGGGCTCAGCTGGTTCATCTATTTCTCCTTCGTACGGCGGCGCCTTGGACAGTCCGGACCGGTGATCACCGCAGGATTCCGCGGAGTACCGGACACACCTGACGATGCGTCCCAAGACTTATTCAGCCTATGCCACCCCACTGACAGGGTTCTAGCTGAAAACGGCCATACGGCTTCGCCCACAGCAAACTCCAAGGTCCCTTACAGAAAGGGGCCAAGGGGATGCGGACCATCGGCGGCAAGTGAAGGGCCGTCGTCGTCGTCATGTAAGCGGTTCCCCACCACCCAAACCGCCATTCGGCGCTAAATCCGCGCCGCTCACTGCCGCATTTGTGACCACGCACACGTAGGACCTCTCAAAGCGATAGTGTTGATGGCGGACAGCACTCTGCGGACCTCCAGCTGGTCCCGCTCGACGCTCGAAGAAGGCGTGAGGGGTGGACCTGATGGCAGGATCCGCGCAGCAAAGATCGATGAATGATGAGGTTCACCATGTCCCAGGACACCACCGGATCCACGGCCACCGCTGCAGCTTCAACGGCTCACAACGGTCAGGCACCACACGTCGAGGCGCTTGAAAACCTCCTCCACGAGAACCGTAAGTTCGCGCCCTCGGCAGAGTTTGCCGCCGGCGCCGTGACCAGTGCGGACGCCTATCAAGAGGCAGAAGCGGACCGTCCCGCATTCTGGGCCAAGCAGGCCCGTGAACTGCTCACCTGGGACAAGGACTTCACCGAAGCCCTTGATTGGTCCAACCCGCCGTTCGCCAAGTGGTTCGTGGGCGGCGAGGTCAACGCTGCGTACAACGCCCTGGACCGCCACGTGGAGAACGGCCTGGGCGATCGCGTCGCCATCTACTTCGAGGGCGAGCCCGGCGACACGCGCACCTACACGTACGCGCAGCTGACCGAAGAGGTCAAGAAGGCCGCGAACGCCTTCGAGTCACTCGGTGTAGCCAAGGGCGACCGCGTGGCCGTGTACCTGCCCATGATCCCTGAGGCCGTCATCACGCTCCTTGCCTGCGCCCGGATCGGGGCCGTGCACTCGGTGGTGTTCGGCGGCTTCTCCGCCGACGCCCTGCGCTCCCGGATTGAGGACGCAGAAGCCAAGCTCGTGGTCACCGCCGACGGCACCTACCGCCGTGGCAAGCCCAGCGCCCTGAAGCCGGCGGTGGACGAAGCCCTGAGCAACGAGGGTCACACCGTCCAGAACGTGGTGGTGGTCAAGCGCAACGGCGAGGACGTCAACTGGGTGGAAGGCCGCGACCTTTGGTGGAGCGACACTGTAGACAAGGCAGATACCGAGCACACCGCCGTCGGGCATGACTCCGAGCACCCGCTGTTCATCCTCTACACCTCCGGCACCACCGGGAAGCCCAAGGGAATTCTGCACACCACCGGCGGCTACCTCACCCAGGGCGCTTACACGCACAAGGCCGTGTTCGACCTCCACCCCGAAACGGACGTGTACTGGTGCACCGCCGACGTCGGATGGGTCACCGGCCACTCCTACGTCGCGTACGCGCCGCTCATCAACGGCGCCACCCAGGTCATGTACGAAGGCACCCCGGACTCCCCGCACCAGGGCCGCTGGTGGGAAATTGTGGAGAAGTACAAGGTCTCCATCCTCTACACCGCCCCCACCGCGATCCGGACGTTCATGAAGTGGGGCCGGGACATCCCGGACAAGTACGATCTTTCCTCCATCCGTGTGCTCGGCTCGGTGGGCGAATCCATCAACCCCGAAGCGTGGATGTGGTACCGCGACGTCATCGGCGCCAATGCCGGCAAGAACGGCGAAAAGAAGGAACACCCCGCACCGATCGTGGACACCTGGTGGCAGACCGAAACCGGTGCCCAGATGATCGCCCCACTGCCGGGTGTCACCTCCACCAAGCCCGGCTCCGCCCAGGTCCCGCTGCCCGGCATCGCCGTGGACGTCGTGGACGAGGCCGGCGAGTCCGTCGCCAACGGCGAAGGCGGCTACCTGGTGGTCCGCGAACCCTGGCCCTCCATGCTCCGCGGCATCTGGGGCGACCCGGAACGCTTCAAGGACACCTACTGGTCCCGTTTTGAGGCCATGTACTTTGCCGGCGACGGCGCCAAGAAAGACGAGGACGGCGACGTCTGGCTCCTGGGCCGCGTGGACGACGTCATGAACGTCTCCGGACACCGCCTTTCCACCACGGAAATCGAATCCGCCCTCGTCAGCCACCCGTCCGTCGCTGAAGCCGCGGTGGTGGGCGCCGCTGACGACACCACCGGCCAGGCGATCGTCGCCTTCGTGATCCTCCGCGGCGACGCCGTGAACAACGGCGACGAAACCGTCCTGGAACTGCGCAACCACGTGGGCAAGGAAATCGGACCGATCGCCAAGCCCAAGCAGCTGCTGATCGTGCCGGAACTTCCCAAAACCCGGTCCGGCAAGATCGTCCGACGCCTCCTCAAGGACATCGCCGAGGGCCGCGACACTGGCGACGCCACCACCCTGGCCGACCCCGGCATCATGCAGCAGATCGCGGATTCCCTCCGCAAGTAAGCAATTCCCGACGGCGCCGCTCACCTCCCGAGGCGAGCGGCGTCGTCGTGCGTTTAATCGGTTGCATGACGTCCACGTGACGCACGGGTGACGCCGCCGCGCTTGGCCTGCCGCGCTCCGTAAGCCTCCAGCCCTAGACTGGAGCCAGACTCAGCCCCATGTTTGACGAGGTTCCCCAGAAAGGCCCTGATGCTTCAGGCAGCACGCCACTCCGCCATCATCGACGCAGTCCAGCGCGAACGCGTGGTGCGGGTCTCGGACCTCGCGCAACTGCTGGGAGTCTCGCCCATGACCGTGCGCCGCGACATCGAAGCGCTCGAGGAAGCCGGCCGTGTTGAGCGCATTCACGGCGGAGCCAAGATTCCCGGCGATGCGAGCACCCACGAGCCCGGTTTCGAACTCAAGTCGACACAGCTGCCCGCGGAGAAGCACGCCATCGCGGTGGAAGCCGCGTCCTTGGTCCAGGAAGGCATGGCGATCGGACTCGGTGCCGGCACCACCACCTGGGCTTTGGCGAAGGAACTCGTCAACGGGCCGCGCATCACCGTGGTCACCAACTCGGTGCGCATCGCAGACCTGTTCCATCACGGCGCCTCTTCCGGCCCGGCACGCTTCGGGTCCACTGTGATCCTGATCGGCGGCGAGCGGACACCGTCGGACGCCCTCGTAGGCCCCATAGCCACGTCCTCGCTGAAACAGCTCCACCTGGACGTCCTGTTCCTGGGTGTCCATGGCATGGATGCCCACGCCGGGTTCACCACCCCGAACCTGCTGGAAGCCGAAACCAACCGCGCTTTCATGACGTCCGCCCGGAGCACAGTGATCCTGGCTGACCACAGCAAGTGGGGAGTGGTGGGAATCGCCTCGATCGCGCAGCTGGAAGAGGCCGACGAACTCATCACGGATTCGCTCCTGGGTGAGGATGCCCGCCGCGTGCTGGCCGAGAATGTTGCCAAGCTGAGGATCGCGGAGGCGTAAACTCTCATACCTTGGGTGGAGCCCGGTCCGCAGAGTTCAACCAGCGGACTGACGCCGCGGCAGGGGCGGTTTGGGGATGCTGGATATATGAACGCCATCCTCCACGCCCAGCAGCTCACCAAGCACTATCCAGGCAGCATTGCCCTGGATCACGTCGACTTCCTGGCCAGCGCCGGCGAATCCATTGCGATCGTCGGCCCATCAGGTTCCGGTAAGACCACCCTCTTGCACTGCCTCGCCGGAATTTTGAGGCCCGACGCCGGTACCGTCACCTTGAACACTCCCTCGTCGCCTCTGCGGCTGGACACCTTGGGAGATGCTGCGCTGTCCCGGCTGCGGCGTGAGGAATTCGGCTTCGTCTTCCAGCAGGGCATGCTGCTGCCCGAACTTACGGCAGTGGAGAACGTTGCTTTGGCGCTCATGCTGAACGGCACAGACCGGGCCACTTCGGAGTCCAGGGCAGCGGAGTGGCTTGGGGCCCTCGGCTTGGCCGGGATGGAACAACGGCGGCTGGGAGAACTGTCCGGGGGGCAGGTCCAGCGCGTCGCCATCGCCCGCGCCCAAGTCACCGGGGCCCGCGTGGTTTTCGCCGACGAGCCCACGGGTGCCTTGGATTCGGCCACCTCCAACGAAGTCTTGGACGTGCTGCTTCGCTCTGTGGCCGCAAATGGCAGGACGCTTCTGGTGGTCACCCATGATCCCAACGTCGCAGCCCGCTGCCAACGCGTCGTGGAACTGCGTGACGGCCGGATCGTAGCGGACAACGGCAGCGCAGTTGGCTCTCCTGTTCGGCCCGCTCCCGCCACCAACTTCAAGGGTGCCTTCAATGTCTAGTCTCTCCATGGCCCTTCGCCTCACCCCCTACCTGGCACGAAGCAACGGGAGCAGCTTTCGCGAAACCGGTCTTCGGGACGCCGGGTTGCCCATCCTGGCTTTCGGGACGGTCACCGCGCTGCTGCTCACGGTGGCTGGTGGGTCGCAGGTGTTTTGGTCCTGGTCTGACGACATCGCAGGCACTTACCAAGCCTTGGCCGTCGTCGCGATGGTCCTGCTGATCATCCCGCTGCTGACGCTTGGTGCCTCGGCCGCCCGGCTCGCGGCCCGCCGTCGTGATGACCGTTTGGCGTCCTTGCGCCTGCTGGGTGCCAACAGCGCGACAGTCGTCTGGATGACCGTCATTGAATCCACCGTTCTGGCGGCCGTCGGTGCGGTGGCAGGCGCGGGACTTTACGCCTGCGCAGCGCCGTTCCTGGGGCTCATCCAGTTCCGGGGCCAGGCGATAGGGAGCCACGCGTGGTTGTCCGTGCCCTCCATCCTCGGCTGCGTGCTGGCCGTCTGTGTCCTTGCTGCGGCGAGTGCCGCGCTGGGGCTTCGCAAGGTTGTGGTCACCCCGCTGGGCGTCAGAACCAGGCAAGCGGCCGACGGCGCTCACTGGGTTCGCGGACTCATCGCGGCTGTGGTGGTGGTCATCGGAGTGGTGGCGATGGGGATGCTCAGCAGCTTTGGGGCGTTCATTGTGATCATCGCCGTGATGGGCGGTTGCTTCGGGCTTGCTCTGCTGGCGTTGAACCTCATGGGTCCTTGGATCCTGCGGTTGCGGGCGTCCTCGCAGCTCAAGCGGGCCAGGAAACCCGAGCAACTGCTGGCAGCACGGACAGTACTGGAGAGTCCCAAGGAATCGTGGCGGCAAGTTGGGGGCGTCGCGATGACCAGCTTCGTGGGAGTCTTCGTTGGGGTGGGCATGGCAGTGGCCGACACCATGGGTGGCAGCGCCGGGGATGAGACCGCGCTGCTGGTCCGGGACATCAACACCGGTGTGATGATCACGCTGCTTGGCTCGTTCCTGATGGTGGCGTGTTCGGCAGGGGTGAACCAAGCCGCGGCCGTGCTGGACCGCGCTTCAATGCTGGTGGCGTTGGACCGGGTTGGAATGCCCCGCAAACTGATGGTGGCGGCGAGGGTCAAGGCCGTAATGTCGCCGCTCTTCCTGGTGGCTGGAATCTCGGCGGCGGCAGCTGCTGTGCTGGTCCTCCCGCTGACTGGTGCCGTGCTGTTGACCCGGCCCATAGTGTTCCTGACTATCGGCGCAGTGTTCGCGGCAGGCTTCCTGTTGGTCCGGCTGGCCGTCGCTGCGGGCACCGCACAGATTGGCCAGGTGCTCGCCAGGCCGGAGCGCTACGCCAGCATGGACTCGTAACCCTCCCGCCCAACGCTCTCTCACCAAACGACCCCTCCCGCCCAACGCTCTCTCACCGGCCGGGAGAAGGGTGAGAGAGCGTCACCCCAAACCGGCACATCGGTGAGAGAGCGTCACCCCAAACCGGCACATCGGTGAGAGAGCGTGCTAGGGGCAGCCGCAGGACTGACGGATGATCAGCTCGGTAGGCAGGATCTGGTGTTGCAGGTCCTCCCCGCGGCCCTTCCCGACAAGTGCCCGCACGGCAGCCTGAGCCATTGCCTGGACCGGTTGCGCCACCGTGGTCAGGGCGGGCCAGCTGTATTCGGCGTCCAGCGAACCATCAAAGGACACCAACGCCATGTCTTCCGGGACGCGAACGCCGGCCTCGTGGAGGGCCCGGAGGATGCCGATGGCCTGCATGTCGTTGCTGGCGAAGATCGCGGTGGGTGGGTTGGCCATGGAGAGGAAGCGTTTGCCTACCTCGTACCCGCCGGGACGGGTGAAGGGGCTGTGCAGCATGGGACCGTCGGGCAAGCCGGCGTCGCGCAGCGAACCCATCCATCCCACTTCACGGCCGTCAAGTTGATTGCCGGTATTGGTGCCGATCGCCAGCCCGATGTTCGTGTGACCATGGCCGATCAGGTGCTCCACGGCTGCCCGCGCTCCGGACTCCAGATCCACGCCCACACTGGCGAAACCCGGGGGCGATCCTGCGTTGTTCAGGAGAACAGACGGGATTTCCGAGGCTTCCAGCTCGGTGACATCGGGGTCGAAGACGCAACTGGCCAGGAACACTCCGTCCACCTGCCGCGCAGCCAGGGTGCGGATGTTCTTGCGCTCACGGGTCAGGCTTCCATCCGAGTTGGTGAGCACCATCCCGTAGCCCAATTCCGAGGCCGCCTCTTCCACTGCGTGCGCCAGATGGGTGAAGAACGGATTGGTGTTGTCCGGCACCACAACACCAATGGTCTCGCTGGAGCCCAGTTTCAGTGCCCGCGCCGCAGCATTGGGGCGGTATCCCAGGATACGGATGGCATCGCGCACTTTGGCTTCCGTTGCCGGGGCCACGTTCTTGGGCCCACCGTTCACCACATAACTCACGACGGCGGTACTCACCCCGGCGTACCGGGCCACGTCTTTGCGTGTAACCGGGCCGCGCGAGGTTTGTACCGCCGAAGTTGTCATGAGGTAAATGCTAGCTACTCCACGGGAGCATCACCGAAGTCGCGGATGGAAAGACGCTCACCGCCGCGAAGCGCAGACTCGTGGGCGATGATTCCGGGCAGAGTAAACCGCGCCGCCACCCAGGCGTTGACCGGCGGGAGCGTGCGGTTGTTCACAGCGGTGACAAAATCGTCCACCAGGAACTGGTGGCTGCCTTCGTGTCCGTTGGGCGCCCCGAGGAATTCCTGCGGCAAGCGGGACTGATCATGCACCGGCGCCAGGCCTGAGATGAAGGCATCGCGCAGTTCCGGCGCTACGTCAGCCAAGGAGGGGTCATCCGCTGACATACTCGGTTTGGTTTCCATCTGCTCCGAGACGTCTTCAACGGTGGCCTTGTCCTGCCACACGGTGGTGGTGGCAAGTTGCTCAAAGCTGGCCTCGGTGCCGAAGAAGCGGAAGCGTGATTCCCGGATATGCGAGGGGTACCCGACGCGGCGCATCTCATTGGTGCGCATCGCACCGCCGTCGTTCATTTCGAACAGTGCCGTGGCGTTGGAGAAGTCGTTGGCGAACATGCTGACGTCCTTGTCAAAGACGCCGTCGCCCCGGTGATCCTTGACGCCGATGCAGCTCACGCTGACAGCGTGCCCAGGCACTGCGCCCAGCACGCCACCGATTGCGTGCGTCGGATAAAGCATGGGAGGGTAGCTCGCGGTTTCCTTCCAGCGCTCTCCCCCGCTGTACTGGTATGCCTCGTAGAAGCCGAGGTCCATGTCGTGGACATAGTCGCCTTCGGTGTAGAAGATCCGCCCGAATTTTCCTGCCTGGTGCTGCTGGCGGGCGAAGACCGTGGCGGGGTTGTAATAGCTGGTCTCCCCCATCGCGTAGACCAGTTTCGTCTCGCGGACGGCCTCTATGATGCGGGCTATTTCCTCTTCGGATATGGCCATGGGCACCGCTGAGTAGACGTGCTTTCCAGCACGCAAGGCCCGCTCTACCAGGGGGCCGTGAGTCCAGCGCTGCGTGAAGATGGCGACAGCATCGACGTCGGACTCCAACAGGTCCTCAAAGCTGCCCATCACACCATCAAGGCCCCAGCGTTCCTGTGCCGTTGCGGCGCGTTCGGGGAGCTCGTCAACGGCGTAAACCGCGCTGACACCGGGGTGGAGCTTGAACAAGTGGGCAAAGTGGCCGCCGAACTGCCCGACACCCACGACGCCGATCGAAAACGTCATTGTCTACCTTCCTGAGGCCGCACGCCGGCGGCTGGTTGTGATGGCCCTCACGGGATCCACCTGAGTCTTCCACCGTGATCTACACGAGTCAACTGTTAGAACAGAAATGAACATTTCGACTCAAAATATCCCGGAAGCTATTGCGTTATCCAAATCTACTCGTGTAGATTCCTATCCAGATTGTTACTCACATCACAGTCAGGAAAGGGTCGATGATGACCACGCTAACCAAGCACCCGGGGAGCGCACCGGAACGCCCACGGAAGAATCACGGACACAAAAACCAACCCGCCAAACGCAGCATGACCAGCCGCCTCGGCGACCTGAAAATCGCCCTCTTCTTCATCTTCCCGGCCCTCATCGGCTTCGTGGCGTTTTTCCTGGTCCCCACCATTCGTGGCATTTACCTCAGCTTCACCGAATACAGCATCCTTGGTGAACCCACCTGGATCGGGATCAAGAACTACACCGCGATCTTCGCCGACGAACTCTTCTGGAACGCCATGGGCGTCACCCTCCAGTACGTAGCGCTCAACATCGGTTTTCAGACAGTCATCGCCCTTGGGCTGGCCTTGCTGATGCACAGGGTGGCCAAGTCCACCTTCATCCGCGGAGCTCTGCTGCTTCCGTTCCTGGTGGCCAACGTCATCGTCGCCCTGCTCTGGTTCTGGATGCTGGACTACCAGCTGGGCATCGTCAACGAAGTGATGAGCTGGGTGGGACTCCCCCGCGTCGCCTTCTTCGGCAGCGAGCAGTGGGCCATCCCCACCATCGCCTTCGTGAACGTCTGGCGGCACATGGGCTACACGGCCCTGCTGATCTTCGCCGGCCTTCAATCCATTCCCAACCACCTCTACGAGGTAGCAAACCTCGACGGCGCGTCCCCGGCACGGACGTTCTGGAGCGTCACCATGCCGCTGCTCCGCCCCGTGTTGGTTCTCGTACTGGTGGTCACCGTGATCGGCTCCTTCCAGGTCTTTGACACCGTGGCCGTGACCACCAACGGCGGCCCCGTCAACGCCTCCCGCGTGATCCAGATGTACATCTACCAGAAAGCCTTCGGCGAATCCGATTTCGGCTACGCCTCCGCCCTGTCCGTGATCCTGTTCGTCATTCTCGCCCTGGTGGCCTTCGTGCAAATGAAGTTCCTCAAGGGCAATGAATCGGACCTGGACTAGGCCGGATAAGGACTAAGGAACTGCCATGACTACGTCAACCCTGCCTCGAAACAACCGCAAGAAGCCGCTCAACTGGCGACGCATCGGCGCCTGGGCGCTGGTCGCCGTCGCCCTCGCCGTGACCATTGCCCCGTTCCTGTGGATGCTGCGGACGGCGCTGTCCAGTAACAGTGCGCTGGCCTCCAACGCGGGAAACCTCCTCCCGGCTGACTTCAGCTGGGGCGCTTTCAAACGCGTCCTGGGCCTGCAGACCACCGAAGAAGCGATCGCTGACGGCGGATCCGGCGCAGCGATCAACTTTTGGCTCTACCTCCGGAACTCGGTGATCTTCGCCAGCATCACCACAGCCGGCCAAGTGTTCTTCAGTGCGATGGCCGCCTACGCCTTTTCACGGTTGCGCTGGCCGGGCCGGAACAAAGTGTTCGCAATCTTCCTGACCACCATGATGGTCCCGCCGATCTTCACGGCGTTGCCCAACTTCCTCATGATCAAGAACCTCGGGCTACTGAACACCATGGCCGGAATGTCATTGCCCTTCCTGTTCATGACGCCCTTCGCCATCTTCTTCCTGCGCCAGTTCTTCCTGAGCATGTCCCGCGAGGTTGAGGAAGCGGCAATGCTCGACGGCGCCAAGCACCTGCGCATCTTCTTCCAGATTGTGCTTCCCAACGCCGCAGCCCCCATCGCCACGCTGGTGCTGCTGACCTTCATCGGTCAGTGGAACGAGTACTTCTGGCCGCTGCTGGTGGGCCAGGACGAGAACGTCCGCGTACTCACCGTTGGCCTCAGCGTCTTCAAGTCCCAGTCCCCGCAGGGCGCCCTGGATTGGTCCGGGCTCATGGCCGGAACACTGGTGGCCGCGCTCCCGATCTTCCTGCTGTTCATCGCCTTCGGCAAGAAGGTAGTCAACTCCATCGGATTCTCCGGAATCAAGTAACCCGCACCCCCTGTGAAAGGTTCGTTATGAAGAAAACCCTCGGCGTCGCCGCTGCTGCCGCCGCCATCGCCCTCACCCTGTCCGCCTGTGGCGGCTCCTCTCCCGCATCGTCGGAAGCAAAGGGAGAAATCAACTACTGGCTGTGGGACGCCAACCAGCTCCCCGCCTACCAGCAATGCGCCAACGACTTCACCAAGGCCAACCCGGATATCAAGGTCAAGATCACCCAGCGCGGCTGGGACGACTACTGGACCACCCTGACCAATGGCTTCGTGGCCGGCACCGCCCCGGACGTGTTCACCAACCACCTGTCCAAGTACCCGGAGTATGCCGCCAAGAAGCAGCTGCTGTCCCTGGACGAGGCCGTGGAGAAGGACGGCATCAAACTGGACGCGTACACCAAGGGGCTCCCTGAGCTGTGGGTGGGTCAGGACGGCAAGCGCTACGGCCTTCCGAAGGACTGGGACACCGTGGGACTGTTCTACAACAAGGCCATGACGGACGCCGCCGGGATCTCCGCGGACCAGATGGCCACTTTGGATTGGAATCCCAAAGACGGCGGCAGCTACGAGAAGACCATCGCGCACCTGACCGTGGACAAGAACGGCAAGCGGGGCGACGAAGCCGGGTTCGACAAGAACAACGTAGCCACCTACGGACTGGGTCTGACGGGCAGCGGCTCGGGCCAGGGCCAGACAGAGTGGAGCTTCCTCACGGCAACCACCGGCTGGACCGCCACTGACAAGAACCCGTGGGGCAGCAAGTTCAACTACGACGACCCCCGCTTCCAGGAGACCATCGCTTGGTGGGCCGGACTGGTGGACAAGGGCTACATGCCCAAGCTCGAAACCACGGTGGGTGCGAGCATGCCGGACAGCTTCGGCGCCGGGAAGGCAGCCATCAACACCAACGGGGACTGGCTGATCGGGCAATACCAGACCTACAAGGGCATCGAAACGGCCTTCGCTCCCACCCCCAAGGGCCCTGATGGCAAGCGCGCTTCCATGTTCAACGGCCTGGCCGATTCCATCTGGGCGGGCACCAAGAACCCCGGAGCCAGCGTCAAGTGGGTTGAATACCTGGGCTCCACAGCATGCCAGGACGTGGTTGCCAGCAAGGCTGTAGTGTTCCCGGCCATCGCCAGCTCCTCCGAGATCGCTGCCAAGGCCTTTGCGGACAAGGGCACTGATGTATCCGCCTTCACCACCCATGTGAAGGACGGAACCACGTTCCTCTTCCCGATCGCTGACAAGGCGGCCAAAGTTGACGGCATCATGAAGCCTGCCATGGATGCTGTCATCTCCGGCAAGAAGCCTGCCTCCTCGTTGACCGAAGCCAACGACCAAGTGAACAACCTCTTCAAGTAGATCCTCCCGTTGCGGGGCCTGCTCTGCGCGCCATTTCCTTCGCGAAGCACGCAGAGCAGGCCCCACAACTACCTCCACCCAGCTGAAAGCGACTCACATCAATGCACCCGCTCCATCTCCGTTCCGCAGGTACCAGCCTGGTGATCAGCACACACCGCGGCGAGGCTGAGATATCCCACTGGGGAGCCGACCTGGGCGACACCCTCCCGGACCTCGCCATCCTCAACGAACCCATCGGACCGTCTTCCATCGACGCCAACGTCCCCGCCGGACTTCTCCCGCAGGCATCGTCGTCATGGCAGGGCCGCTCCGGGCTTCGCGGCCACCGCTTCACCGACGGCGTACCCGGCTTCGATTTCTCAGTACGCCTGCGCGTGGTGAGTGCGACGACGGACGGCACCACCGCCGTCGTGCTTCAGTCGGATCCCGACGCCGGCATCACGGTGACCAGCAACCTCACCTTGCACCCGGGCGGGCTCCTGGAACTGCGGCACACGGCCACCAACGACGGTACGTCCCCTTTCCAACTGGACGAGTTGGCAACGATGCTCCCGGTGGCGCCGGACGCCGTCGAACTTTTGGACCTCACCGGCCGCTGGTGCCGCGAACGCCACCCGCAACGGCGCGCCATCCAGCAGGGAACCTGGGTCCGCACCGGCCGCCATGGCCGCACCGGACACGACTCCTCTCTCCTGCTGGCCGCAGGCACCGCAGGCTTTGGCAACCGTCACGGCAAGGTCTGGGCCACCCACCTGGCGTGGAGCGGGAACCACGAGCAATTCGCGGACAATGTTGCGGACGGGCGAACCATGATCGGCGGCTCCGAACTCCTGGGACCCGCCGAGGTGGTGCTTCAACCCGGTGGCAGCTACACCACTCCTGCGCTGTTCGCGGCATACTCCGACCGCGGCCTGGATGGCATCACCGAGGCGTTTTACAGCTGGTTCCGTGCGCGCCCGCACCACATCAGCACGCCTCGCCCAGTGGTCCTCAACACCTGGGAAGCGGTCTATTTTGACCACAATCTGGAAACCCTGACCGAACTGGCCGAGTCCGCCGCGGAGCTGGGCGTTGAACGTTTCGTGCTGGACGACGGCTGGTTCCGCGGGCGCCGTGACGATCACGCCGGGTTGGGCGACTGGTTCGTGGACCAGACCGTCTGGCCCACCGGCCTGACACCGCTCATCAACGCCGTGACATCACGCGGCATGGAGTTCGGGCTGTGGGTGGAGCCGGAAATGATTAACCTTGACTCCGACATTGCCCGGGCGCATCCCGAATGGATCGTGGGACCTTCTGCTGTTTCGCACAAGGACGGTGGCCGCCTGCCCTTGGAATGGCGGCAGCAGCACGTGATCGACCTCGTCAATCCGGAGGCCTGGAACTACGTTTACGAGCGCATCGACGCCGTCCTGCGTGAAAACAACATCAGCTACCTCAAATGGGACCAGAACCGCGACCTTCTGGAGCATGGTCACGCCGGTCGCGCTTCGGTCCATGAGCAAACCCTGGCCGCCTACAGGCTTTTCGATGCGCTCCGCACGGCACACCCGGGCGTTGAGATCGAGAGCTGCTCCTCAGGGGGCGGACGGGTGGACCTCGGCATCCTCGAGCGGACCGACCGTGTATGGGCGTCGGACTGCAATGATGCTCTGGAGCGTCAGACCATTCAGCGCTGGACCGGCATGGTTGTTCCGCCGGAACTGGTGGGTGGGCACATCGGTCCCACCACGTCACACACAACCGCCCGCACGCACGATCTTTCGTTCCGGGCCATCACGGCCTTATTCGGTCATTTCGGCATGGAGTGGGACGTCCGCTCCGTGAAGGGGGCCCAGCGGGAGGAACTCAAGCGCTTCATCGCCTTGTACAAGGAACACCGCGGTCTGATCCACAGTGGACGAATGGTCCGCGCCGATGTGGCGGACGAGTCACTGATGGTGCACGGCGTTGTGGCGGACACTCACGACGGCGGCACGCCCGCAGGTGCCACGGCTGCACTTTTCGCTGTGGTCAAGACGCGCACAGGGTTTGCCGAGCACGTAGGACGGGTGGCAATTCCCGGACTGGATCCGTCCCGTTCCTATCGGGTGGAGGCGATCTTCCCGTCGCCGGGAGACGCCGACTACGGGCACACGTTCATCGAAGCCAAGCCCGCGCCGTGGTTGGGTAACGGCGCCACAGCAACGGGTCGGTTCCTGGGCGAAGTGGGGCTCCCAATGCCTGTCATGCATCCGGAACACGCCATCGTGCTGCGGTTCACTGCCCTCTGACCCTCTCTCACCTTCCGGCGCGTTTCGGGAGACCCTCTCTCACCTTCCGGCGCGTTTCGGGAGACCCTCTCTCACCTTCCGGCGCGTTTCGGGAGACCCTCTCTCACCTTCCGAGGGTCTCCCTGGAACGCTCTGCCACTTTAAAGCGCGTCAGCCAGGTAGTCGATGGCCAATTTGTAGCCGAGCACTCCCGCTCCAACGATGATCGCCGTGCAGACGCCCGACAGGTACGAGTGATGGCGAAACTCTTCACGCTGGTGAACGTTGGTGATGTGAACCTCGACGGCGGGCAGCTGCACGGCGGCCAAGGCGTCGCGAAGAGCCACCGACGTATGTGTGTAGGCTCCGGCGTTGATCACAATCCCGACGGCGGTACCTCGGGCTGCATGGATGGCGTCGAGGAGATCTCCTTCGTGGTTGGACTGAACGCAGTCCACAGTAAATCCATGGGCAACTGCCGCGGTCATGGCCAGTTGCTCAACATCGGCCAACGTGGACGTGCCGTACTTTTCGGGCTCACGTGTACCCAGCAGGTTCAAGTTGGGGCCGTTGATCACAAGAATGGTGCCGCGACCAGCTTCGGTGGCGGGGGTGGCTTCAGTCATGGCTCCCAATCTATAGCTGCAGCCGGGCGTCCGGGAATCACGCCCAAAAGGTGAGAGAGCATCGGCGCAAAACACTCACTATGTGAGAGAGGGTCCCCCGAAACACCCCCAAAGGTGAGAGAGGGTCTCCCCAAATACCCCCAAAGGTGAGAGAGGGTCTCCCCAAACACCCCCAAAGGTGAGAGAGGGTTCGTTACTTGCGGGTGCACTGACCGGCCGAGACCGGACTGCTGAGGCCGGGAGCCTGCGCGGCGACGGGCTCCAGGTCCGCCATGGTCAGGGCAAAGCCAAGGGCGGCATCGGTGGTGGTCTTCGCGAAGATCAAGCCGGCCACTTCTCCCTGCATGGTCAGCAGCGGGCCACCGGAGTTGCCCGGCTGGACGTCACCAGCCAGCTTGTAAACCAATTCCGGCGACGGGTTATTGCCATAAATGTCCGGAACCAGGATGGTTGAAATTCCCTGCACGCTGGCCGGTTTCGACTGGAACGGACCGCCGTGCGGGTACCCGGCGAACGCGGCCGGACTCCCGGCCGGGAGGTCGGCGCTGAGGGGAAGCGGGCTGGACTGCAGGCCATCCACGGCCAAAACTGCGATGTCCCGCTGGGAGTCGAAGTAGACAACCCGACCCGGCAACGCACCGCCGTCGGGAACTTCCACAACAGGCTGCGACACGCCCGCCACGACGTGGGCATTGGTGACGACGCGCCCGGGTGAGACCACGAATCCGGAGCCCGTCTGGTTCTGGCCACATTCGAATGCGGTTCCGGCAATTTTGAGGACCGATTCGGCAGCTTGGTTCAACGCCGGAGTATCGGTCGACTCGTTGGGTACGGGCACAGGCGTCACGGGTCCGATGCCCTCGATGAGCTGGGGAATTCCTCCACCAATCACAGTGGACCGCAGCTGCGCCATTGTGCTCTTGACGGGCGTGGGCGTGATGTTGTCGATATAGCGGATCACACGGGACTCGGCCAACTGCTGCGAAACAAACGGCACACCCAGCGAACTGATGCTGAACGCCAGCATGGACATCACCAGCGCAGCCACCACCACGCTCACCACGCCGCCGATCAGCCTGTCCACCGCGTGCAGCGGCTTGATCCGCACAGCGTGGCGGATTTTGCGTCCGATCATGGTTCCCAGCCCATGGCCCAGGGCGATAAGCACGACGGCGGCGCCCACCGTGGCGGTCAGCCTCCAGCCGCTGTCGGTCACCCAACCGCTGACCAAGGGAACGGCGACGAAAGCCGCGATGGCTCCGACCACAAATCCGGCAATTCCACCCAATGTGACCATAAAGCCGTTGCGCAGGCCATAGATCAGGTAGGACAGCAGCATCAAGATCAATGCCAAATCCAATATCGTCAAGCCAAACACCAATGCTCCTCATAGCCGGGTAGCGCCAATTCTAGATGTTGACCCTGACAGCAAACCGTTAGTCCGGTCACGATCCGGAGCTGCTTAATACCCGTTTGAGGACCGCCAACAGGCCTTGGATCGCCTTAAACCCGCGTCGTTTCAGCGTTTCACGTGCCAAGTACGTCACAGAAGCCCAAAAATTCTGAAACAATGGCTGGAGCGCCACGACCGAAACTTATATTCAGGAGATTTCATGGACATCGAGGTATTGCGCCGCGCGCCCCTCTTCGCCACCCTTGACGACGACGCATTCCGCTTGCTGACGGACGAACTCACCGAGGTGGACCTCTCACGTGGGGCATCGGTGTTCCGCGAAGGCGACCAGGGTGACCAGCTCTACTTCATCGTTTCCGGCAAGGTGAAGCTCGGCCGCACCTCCCCCGATGGCCGCGAGTCCCTGCTGGCCATCCTCGGCCCGGGTGAGCTCTTCGGCGAGATGGCCCTGTTCGACCCCAGCCCGCGCACCGCCACGGCCACCGCCGTCTCGGAGACCCGCCTGGCCGGCCTCAAGAACGAAAGCCTCAACGCGCTGCTCCGCACGCGCCCCGAGGTTTCGGCGCAGCTGCTGCAGGCCCTGGCCCGCCGCCTCCGCCGCACCAACGATTCACTGTCTGACCTCGTCTTCTCGGACGTTCCGGGCCGTGTTGCCAAGGCTCTTCTGGACCTGGCAGACCGCTTCGGTCGTCCGGCTACCGACGGCGTCCTGGTTGCCCACGAACTGACGCAGGAAGAACTGGCCCAACTGGTGGGCGCTTCCCGCGAAACCGTGAACAAGGCACTGGCCGAGTTCGTTCAGCGCGGATGGCTCCGCCTGGAAGCCCGTGCCGTGGTCATCCTGGACATGCAGCGCCTCCGCCAGCGTTCGCGCTAAACAGCCAACAGAAAAGCCGCCCCGGCAAACCGGGGCGGCTTTTTTGCGTTCCATGCCTTCATCGGTGAGAGAGCGATCCCCCACAACCGACGATCGGTGAGAGAGCGATCCCGCTCAGCGCTCCCGCTGCGGCTCGCCCGCTACGGTCCTGGCAGCTTCGACCTCGAGCATGAGGATTCCGCCCTCGTCAATGAGTTTCGCCTGGTACACGTGCGCTTTCCGCTTGTAGCTCAGGTAGGCGATGCAACCGTTGGAAGCAGCCATTTTTTCGAGCATGATTTCGGAGCCGGGAACCAGGAGTTGCCCCAGGGTGAGTCCGACGGTGTTTTGTTGGGCTACCTCGTCGCCGAGCGCCGGGGTGTCCCGGAGGGCGATGGCTTCCGCTGCGGTCACCCAGCGGCCCCACACGCCTTTGCTTCCGAGGATGCTGGGCTGCTGGTTCACCGGGACTGTCGCGGCGAAGTATCGCGTGTTGAAACGGGTGTGCGCAAAGTCCGGGCTGAGCCAGTTAACCAGGGGCTTCAGAAGGTCAGTGCGGAGGGAGAGGCCACGCTTGGAGAGCATCTCCGTGAAGGACTTCTCCTGTGCGGCCACGGCTTCACGGGCGCGCATCCAATCCACCGTGGAGTTCGACTCAACAGTGGATGTCGCATCGGGGCCGGCGAGCAGGACTCCGGTTTCTTCGAAGAGTTCGCGGATGGCACCCACCACGTGGCGGCGGGCAAGTCCGACGTCGTCTGTTCCCATGTGCTCGGCCCACTGCTGGGGCGACGGGCCCAACCAACCTACGGGGTCGTCGTCGGACGCTTCCAGGGAACCGCCCGGGAACGCGACAACGCCCAACGGCGAGGAACCTGGCCTGTAGCCAAGCCAGGTTTCCAAACCGGTGGGCGAGTCGCGCAAAAGAACTACGGATGATGCATAGCGGGCGGCCCTGGGGGTCCGCTCGCCGAGCTCAAGCCAGTTCCGTGCTGCCCCTTCGAGTTCGGGGGGCAGTACAAACAGGCGGCGGGCAAGCTGCGGCAATTGGGTGAACCGGTTCCTTAGCTGAATTCAGCAATGAGCTCGACTTCAACAGGAGAGTCGAGCGGCAGGACAGAAACGCCGACGGCGGAGCGTGCGTGCTTGCCGGCGTCGCCAAAGACCTGGCCGAGGAGTTCGGATGCACCGTTGATGACGCCGGGCTGGCCGGTGAAGGTGGGTTCAGAGGAGACGAAACCGACAACTTTCACGATGCGGGTGACGCGGTCCAGATCGCCAATGACGCTCTTGACTGCGGCGAGGGCGTTGATGGCGCAGATCGCGGCGTAGCGCTTGGCGTCCTCGGGATCAACGGTGGGCTCGTCGGAGGTGCCCAATTCGCCGAGGGAGACCTTGCCCGTAGCTTCGAGTTTGCCGTTAATAAAAGGCAACTGTCCGGACGTGTAAACGTAGTTGCCGGACACGATGGCCGGCACGTAGTCAGCCACCGGCGCGGCGACCTCAGGGAGGGTCAGCCCGAGCTCAGCCAAGCGCTGCTCCACAGCTGATGTGGGGGCGCCGGATTCCGCGGGAGACGTGGTTTCTGCGGGGGTGGTCATGGTTACTGCTTCTCCCTCTTCAGGTATGCAACAAGGCCTTTGCCATCGGGGCCACCGACGACCTGGACAAGCTCCCAGCCGTCTTCGCCCCACTGGTCCAGGATCTGCTTCGTGGCGTGAATAATGAGCGGAATCGTGGCGTACTCCCATTTGGTCATGACAGAAAGCCTAGCCCTTGCCGGTAAAGTGGAAAACATGGTGACTCGCAAGAACCCACTATTCGACACTGCCACCACCCTCGGAAAGATTCTAGGCTTCCTTGGTGTGAGCGCGATTTGTGGCGTCCTCGTGGCGGGCCTTTTGGTCCCCGCGGCCGCCGTTTCGGGCAGTGCCGCCAGTGGTTCAATCCAGTTCTTTGACACTCTGCCGGCGGAACTCCAGGTGGATCCGCCCAGTCAGAACACAACGATCCTGGCGAAGGACGGTTCGCCGATCGCCTCGATCTATGCGGAGAACCGGACCAAGGTTCCGCTGGATTCGATGAGCCCCTTCATCAAGGACGCTGTCATCGCGATCGAAGACAGCCGTTTCTACGAGCACGGCGGCATTGACACCACCGGCATCATGCGAGCCATCGTGAGCACCGCCCGCGGAAACAAGCAGGGCGCTTCCACCATTACGCAGCAGTACGTCAACAACGTCATCAACGAGTCACTGGTGGCTGCTGACAGGGAAGAAGATGTCAAGCTCAACGGTGGCGGCAAGGGCGTGGGCGACAAGCTCCGCGAAATGAAGCTTGCCATCGCCTTGGAAAAGAAGTTCTCCAAGGAGCAGATCCTTGAGGGCTACCTCAACATCGTGTTCTTCAACCGTGACGCTTACGGAATCGAAGCCGCATCCAAGTTCTTCTTCAGCACCACGGCGAAGGACCTGACGCTTCCGCAGGCTGCCCTCCTGGCCGGGCTGGTGAACAGCCCTTCGGCTTTCGATCCCATTGCGAACCCGGACAACGCGCAGAAGCGCCGCGACCTTGTCCTCGCAGCCATGGTAAACCAGGGCAAGATTACCCAGGCTGAGTACGACGAAGCCGTAGCTACCCCGGTCACCACGAAGGTCACGCCGGCCCGTCAGGGTTGTGCCTACGCCACCATGGCTCCGTACTTCTGCGACTACGTCCTGCACCTTCTTTTCAACAACCCGGCGTATGGCGACACCACGGAAGAGCGCATCAAGCGCGTCCAGCGTGGCGGCCTCACCATCCAGACCACTCTCGATCCGACCGCCCAGACCGTTGCCCAGCAGCAGGTTGATGCCACGGCGGGTGCCAATCCGGACAAGTGGGGCGCGTCCATCACGTCTGTCCAGCCGGGTACAGGCCAGATCGTCAGCATGGCCCAGAACACCGTGTGGCTCCCTCAAGAGGGCAAGTTCGATCAGACCCAGAACTTCAATGTCGATGTGCTCGACGCCAATGGCAATGACCTCAACGGCATTGGTGGCTTCCAGCCGGGCTCAACGATGAAACCGTTCACGTTCGCCCAGTGGCTGAACGAGGGCAAGTCAATGAACACCACCATCAACGCTTCCCGGCGGACGTATCAACAGAATTTCCCGTGGCGCAATACCTGCCCCACTCCGGTAAATGGTTTCTACGACAAGAGCGTGCCAGGAAGTTTCGACCTCCAGAACTCTGATGAGGGTTACTACCGAAACATGACCGTCTTGTACGGCCTCATGAACTCCATCAACACCGCGACGTTTGCTTCGGCATCCCAGGTGGACCTCTGTGGCATCCAGGGGATCGTTGATGCCACCGGTATCCACGGCGGACTCCCGGTCCGCGACGAAACGGGCAAGGTCACTGATCCGAACCCCAAGGTCACCATGACCACGTTGTCCAACCTGATCGGCGCCACCCAGACTGCCCCGCTGACCATGGCTGCTGCTTTCGCCACCTTCGCCGCTGACGGCAAGTACTGCGAGCCGATTGCCATCACATCGGTCAAGGACCAGTCGGGCGCTGAGCTGCCCGCCCAGTCCTCCAACTGCAAGGATGCGGTAAAGCCCGAAGTTGCCCGGGGTGTCGCGTATGCCATGCAGGAAGTACTGAACGCAGGCTCGGGTTCATTGATCCGCCCGGCGCTGTCCACCCGGAATAACTTCCCGGTCGCCGCGAAGACCGGTACCAACGACTCCAACGGTTCCACGTGGGTTGTTGGCTACACCACGGGTTTGGCGACAGCGTCCTGGTTCGGTGACCCGCTCGGTGATCAGCTCCGGCCCGGCCGCAACCTGACTGTCAACGGCAAGTTCTACCAGTCCATTGACGGTTACATGATTGCCGGTCCGCAGTTCACCAACTACATGCTGTCAGTTGCGCCGGCCTACGGGACAAACCCGTTCCAGCAGCCGCCGTCCAACCTGCTGGGTACGGCAGCCCCGCAACGGAACACCACGCCGGCTCCCACCACGCAGAACCCGGCGCCGTCCACCGGCAACAGCGGCAATGGAAACAATGGCAATAACGGCAACGGCAACAACGATAAGGACTAAGCATGTCCTTCCGTGATTCACTGGCAAACCGCGTCCGCACCGTCGGGCGCGGTTTCGCCGTCACTACAGCCGTTGGCGCAACGGCAGGTGCCGCGGCAGCTGCCTACGGCTGGTGGGAGAAGGACCAGTTCGAGGTCCGCCACGAGACGCTCCCCATCCTTCCCGAAGGTTCTGATCCGTTTCGTGTCCTGCACCTGAGCGATATCCACTTCGTCCCGGGCCAGGACAAGAAGGCCGAGTGGCTCCAGTCACTTGCCGATCTGAAACCTGACCTTGTGGTCAACACAGGCGACAACCTCAGCCACGCGAAGGCCATCGATCCATTAGTTCAGGCGCTACGTCCCCTGATGGAGTACCCAGGCGTCTTCGTGCCGGGATCCAACGACTACTACGCGCCGCGGATCAAGAACCCTGCCGGATATTTCCGGGGGCCTTCGCAGCTAAAGACCGAACCCATCAAGCTCGACTGGCCCAAGCTCCGGTCAGCGTTCGGCATGGGCGGCTGGATTGACCTCACCAACCGGGCCCAGTCTGTGGTGCTGAAGGGGCTCCGTTTCGATTTCTCCGGCATCGATGATCCCCACCTCAAACGGGAACGCTACGCGGGCTGGCCCCGCGGCACCGTGAATCAGGACGCACGGCCGCATCTCAAAGTTGCTGTGATCCACGCTCCGTACCAGCGCGTGCTGGACCACTTCACCGAAGCTGGGGCAGACCTGATCCTGGCCGGCCACACCCACGGTGGCCAAATCTGCATCCCCGGTTACGGAGCCCTGGTCTCCAACTGCGACCTCCCCACGTGGCGCGCCAGGGGCCTCCACGACTGGGAAAGCGACAGCTTTACGACGCCGGTGAACGTCTCGGGCGGCATCGGCACCTCGCGCTTCGCTCCGGTCCGCATCGCTTGCCGCCCGGAAGCAGTACTGCTCACGCTCACGGCACGCGGCTAAACACGGAGCAATCATTACGATCCTCAATAACTGGGTCAAACATTTCACCTACGTTGCGTAGTCCTGTGAAACGAATCACGCCATGGCATAGGGTAGTTGCTACGGGAAACTACCTCCGCACCACCTGAAGATCCAGCTGTTGAGAAGCGGGCATGTCCAAGCAAACGTCATTTTTCACCTCCATAGGCCGCCTGTACCCTCACGTGCGGCCCATCCTCCCCCGCCTGTTCATGGGCCTGATCTGTGCCCTGCTCGCCAGCATTGTTGCGCTGACCATCCCACAGGTATTGCGGGTCCTGGTTAACAACTCTCTGCAACCGGGCGGCTCCACGGATGCAGTCTGGATTGCCGCCGTCGTGATTCTTGCCCTGGGCATCGCTGAGGCGGGGCTGGTGGCCTTGCGTCGCCAGTTTGTGATCAACCCCGCCACAACGGTTGAGACCCGGATGCGCGTCACTCTTTATGGGCACCTGCAACAGCTCACCGTCGCGTTCCACGACCGCTGGGGCTCGGGCCAACTGCTCTCGCGGGCCATGACGGACCTGAGCTTCCTTCGCCGCTGGATGGCGTTTGGCGCGATCATGCTGGTGGTCACCACCCTGACAGTCATCATCGGGGTTGGGGTGATGTTCTCCATGAGCTGGCAATTGGCGCTCATTTTCCTGGGCGCGGCCGTGCCGATCATGATCAGTTCCTTCCGTTTCCGTCGCCGCTTCAGCCTGGTGGCGCGCCTCAGCCAGGACCAGGCTGGTGACCTCGCCACCACCGTTGAAGAGTCAGTCCATGGCATCCGCGTCCTGAAGGCTTTCGGCCGCAGCCGCGAGGCTCTGGAAAACTTCAACGGCCAGGCGGAGGAACTCCGTCAGACCGAGATCGCGAAGGCCAAACAGCAGGCCAGCTTCACGTTGGTGGTTACTTTGCTGCCGGAATTGGCGCTGGGCGTAGGCCTGGTGGTGGGCATCATGCTGGCCTCCAGCGGCCAGCTGAGCATCGGCTCGCTGGTGGCTTTCTTCGCCACCGCAGCGGTAGTGGCCACGCCGGTGGAATTCTCCGGCATGCTCCTGGCCATGGCCCTGACGGCCAAAACTGCGCTGGACCGCCATTTTGAGGTCATGGATACCCAGAACACCATCACGTCGCCGGATCACGCCACGGTGCCGGAAACGGCCAAAGGCGCCTTGCGCTTTGAGCACGCTGGTTTCGGGTTCGACGACGGCGGGACCCTCCTGCACGACATCACCCTTGATATCCGTCCCGGCGAGACCATGGCCCTGGTGGGCATCACCGGCAGCGGCAAGAGTGCTCTGCTCCAGCTGGTCCCCCGCCTGTACGACGTCACAGAAGGTGCCGTGACGATTGACGGCGTGGACGTGCGCGATTACGACATCGAAGAGCTCCGGAGGATCGTGGCCGTCGCGTTCGAGGACACCACGTTGTTCTCCAGCTCGGTGCGGGACAACGTCCTCCTGGGAGCTCCGGATCCCAGCGACGCTGCCCTGGACGAAGCATTGGACGTGGCGCAGGCACACTTCGCCTACTCGTTGCCGGATGGCGTGGACACCCTCATCGGCGAGGAGGGGCTGAGCCTGTCTGGTGGCCAGCGGCAACGTATCGCTTTGGCCCGTGCCATCGCGGCCAAGCCGGGAGTCCTGGTGCTTGACGATCCCCTCTCTGCCTTGGACGTGAATACGGAAGAACGCGTTGAGGCCCGCTTGCGCGAGGTCCTCCGCGAAACCACCACCCTGATCGTCGCGCACCGCCCGTCCACGGTGGCTTTGGCGGATCGCGTCGCTTTGCTTGAAAACGGAACCATCACCGCCGTCGGGACCCACACGGAACTGTTGGCCGAAAACGATCACTACCGGTACGTCATCGCCAGCCTGGACGCTGGTCCAAAGGATCTGGATACCGAATTGGACGAGCTCGAAGAAGCCGAGGAGGCCCGCCGGTGAGTGCCACAACATTTGGAACGGCCAACGAGGACAACACGCTCCTCACCAAAGCAGACAGCAAAACCGTACGACGCCGGTCACTCACCTTGCTTGCCTCGCTCATCCGCCCGGTGCGGTTGCGTTTCTGGTTGACGATTGTGATGGTGGTGGTCTCGCAGCTCACCAGGGTTGCCGGACCTGCCCTGATCGCCTTTGGGATCGACAACGCCCTGCCAGCGCTGCAGGCGGGTAACAACGGCCCCCTGGTCCTGGCGGGCGCCCTGTATCTGGCGGCTGCTATCGCTACAGCAGGAATGACCGCGCTGTACGTGACGTCCACGGCACGGCTGAGCCAGGCCATGCTCCTGGACCTGAGGCTCCGGGTCTTCCGGCACACGCAGCGGTTGAGCCTGGAGTTCCACGAGAAATACACGTCGGGCCGGATCATCGCCCGCCAGACCTCTGACCTTGAGGCCCTGCGTGAACTCCTGGACTCGGGCGTGAGCTCCCTGGCCTCCGGCATGCTCTTCATGCTGTTCACCGCCATCACGGTGTTTGCCTTGGATTGGCGGAGCGGCCTGATCATGCTGGCGGCAGGCGTCCCTATGTTCTTCCTGGCCCGCTGGTACCAGAAGCACTCGCAGATCGCTTTCCGCGAATCCCGGGTGGTGTCCGCGCGCCTGATCGTGCACTTCGTGGAGACCATGACCGGAATCCGCGCAGTGAAAGCATTCCGCAAGGAGCGCGAGAATGCCGGCCGCTACGGGGAGTTGGCCGAGGACTACCGCAAGAACACCGTCCGCTCCATCAACCTGAACGGAATTTTCCAGCCCGGCCTGGTGCTGATCGGGAACGTGTGCGTTGCTGTGGTCCTGCTCTTCGGAGGCTTCCGTGTGCTCAGCGGTGACCTCGCCGTCGGTGTCCTGCTGGCCCTGATCCTGTCCACCAAGCGCTTCTTCCAGCCGGTGGACCAGATGGCCATGTTCTACAACTCGTTCCAGAGCGCGCAGGCTGCATTGGAAAAGGTGTCCGGCCTCCTTGAGGAAGTTCCCACGGTCCGTCCGCCCAAGACCCCGGTGCCTTTGAAAAGCTCGCGCGGTGAGATCGATTTCAAGTCCGTGGAGTTCGGGTACGGCGACGGCCAGGTAGTGGTTCCCACGATGGACCTGCACATCCCAGCCGGGCAGACCGTTGCCTTGGTGGGCCAAACGGGCGCCGGCAAATCCACCTTGGCCAAGCTCGTGGCACGCTTCTACGACGTCACGTCCGGGGCCATCACCCTGGACGGCATCGATCTCAGGGACTTGTCCACCGCAGACCTGCGCCGAGCGGTGGTGATGGTGACCCAGGAAGCATTCCTGTTCAGCGGATCAGTAGCGGACAACATCGCGCTGGGCCGGCCTGAAGCATCCCGCCAAGAGATCGAAGCCGCTGCAGTAGCCGTGGGGGCCCACGAATTCATCACCAGCCTGCCCGAAGGCTACGACACCGACGTCAACAAGCGCGGCGGACGCGTGTCCTCGGGTCAACGCCAGCTCATTGGCTTTGCCCGCGCCTTCCTGGCCGCGCCGGCTGTACTGATCCTGGACGAAGCTACATCCTCCCTGGACATCCCGTCCGAGCGCATGGTCCAACAGGGATTGGCGCACCTTCTGGAAGGTGTGGCGGGCGCGAACTCTGCACGCACGGCGATCATCATTGCCCACCGCCTGTCCACCGTGGAGACAGCGGACAGGGTTTTGGTGGTCCACGACGGACGCATCGTGGAAGACGGGACACCGGCTGAACTGATCAGTGGAGGCGGCCGTTTTGCGCAGCTGCACGGCGCGTGGCGGGACTCGCTGGTGTAGCTCTTCTGTACAGCGTGGCTGTGACAAGAGACACCCTCTCCTCGATTTCGCATCACGCTGCGATTCAGCTATCCTTGAACAGTTGCTTTCGCAGCGGATCGGGATGTAGCGCAGCTTGGTAGCGCGCTTCGTTCGGGACGAAGAGGTCGCAGGTTCAAATCCTGTCATCCCGACCAATAACGGAAATGGCGTCGAGAAATCGGCGCCATTTTCTGTATCCGGGAACTGTCCGTAGTTATTCGCCAGGGCCGGGATTGGTCCAGGCCACGCATCCCCCAGGGCAAAAGAAAACCCCGGGGCATCGCTCGTCACGCCCCGGGGTTCTCTGCAAAACTACTGCTTACATGGGATCAGGCCAGTTGCCAATGGACGACGTTGTGTACGTCGGCGGCGTGGTGGTGGTTCCCTTGGTTGGTGCAGCGATGCGCATAGGATCAGGCCAGTTGCCAATGGCACTGATGGTGCTGCTGGAGTCCACTGCCGGAGCAGCAGAAACGACTGCGGGAGCCGCAACCGCCAGAGTCAGTGCGCCCGCCACGGCCACTGAAGCGATGATTTTTTTGAACATGGTATTTCCCCAATGCGAGTCGGATTCGTTATGGAAATTGCGTGGTCCCTGTTGACATACATTGTAAAATGTTTTCCACAGAGACTGTCAAGGTTTTGGTCAAAAGACACCTGTAGGAGGGGACCCGTGGGAAACGGATTCGGCGAGAAGCTACGTGCCGAACGGCTCGAACGTGGGTTAACGCAGGCAGAGCTGGGCAAGAACCTCTACTCTCCCAGCTATATCTCGCTGCTTGAGACCGGCCGGCGTGAGCCCACGGCGGAGGTCATCGAAGAGCTGGCCCGCCGGTTGGAACTGGCGCCCAAGGCCTTGGAAGCGTGGAGCCAGCCCGTTTCCGTGAGCGACGCCGAATACGTCCTTGCGGGACTGTATGCCCGGCAAGCCTGGGACCTGCGCGACTACCAACTCGCAGCCAGCCATGCTGCTACCGCCGCGCAGATCGCCCTGGAAGCCAAGAACAACAGCGCCTGGTGGAACATGACGTACATGCAGGCCGAGTGCGTGATGAAGCAAGGCCACCTCAAGGAATGCCAACAGATCGTTGAGCACCTGCTGGAACACCCCATGGCCACCGAATCCGCAGGGCTCGGGGTGCGCGCATGGCAGATGCTTGCCGCTGTGTGTCACGGACAAGGTCAGCTGGCCACCGCCGTCGAGCATGCAAAGCAGGCAGTGAAGCTGTGCGAGCAGCTACCCAAGGGATCCACCCTGATCATCGGCGCGCACCGCGCGTTGATCGGTGCGCTTGCGGAGAGCGGCAAACTGGACGAGGCCTGGACGTACTGCCTGGCCATGATTGAGCACATGGACGAGCATTCCATGTCGCAACTGGCCGGCGAGGTTGCGTGGGTGGTGGGCAATGTTGCCTTCATGCGCCACGACTATGTGGAGGGCATCAAGCACCACGAGCGCGCCGCCAAGCTCCTCTCCCCCGCCAACGACATCGAACTGTGGGCCCGCTTCAACAAGGCGTCAGCTGCGGTCCGCCTGTCCTCGGGCATTGTGGAACCGGAAACCCTCTCCGCCATAGAGCGCGCAGAACTTGCCTTGTCGATTGTGGGCGGAAACAAGACAGACCAGCTGGAAGTCGCCTTTATCCGCGCCCGCTGGCTGTACCTGACCGGTGACATTCCCGCAGCGGTGGAGAAGCTCCGCGAAATCTACGAGGACCGCAAGGTCTTGGCCCGGCACACCGCAGGCGAGGTTTCCCTCCTTCTGGGCAAGTCCCTCAAAGCGGCCGGTGAGGCATCCGAGGCACTGCATTACCTGGAGGAGGCACAGCACGACTTCAGTGCGGCTGGAGCGTCAGACCGCGTGCAGCAGGCCATGGACGCAGTGCTGGAGATCCGCTTGGCCGAGCGCCGGGCCGCGAAGGAACACTCGGAGGCGTAAGCCCCAGACACGAAACTGCCCCGGACCAGTGCGGTCCGGGGCAGTTTGCGTTACGGGTCAGGCGAAAGTGCGCCCAGTGAGTTTCTCGTACGCTTCGACGTAGCGCGCACGGGTGCGCTCTACCACCTCGGCGGGAAGTGCCGGCGGCGGAGTGTCCGAGGACTTGTCCCAGCCTGACTCGGCGGAAGTCAGCCAGTCGCGGACATATTGCTTGTCATACGACGGCTGGGACTTGCCCGGCGCGTACGTGGAAGCATCCCAGAACCGCGAAGAGTCCGGTGTCAGCACTTCGTCGCCCAGGGTGATGATGCCCGTGCCAGCGTCGATGCCGAACTCCACCTTGGTGTCTGCCAGGATGATGCCGCGTTCACGGGCAATTTCCTCGGCGCGGGTGTAGATCTTCAGCGTGAGCTCGCTGAGGCGGGCTGCGATGTCATCGCCCACCATCGCCACAACGTCGTCATAGGTGATGTTGACGTCGTGCTCGCCCACTTCGGCTTTGGCAGAAGGCGTGAAGAGAGCCTTTTCCAGGCGCGAACCGTCAACCAGGCCCTCGGGAAGCGGGATCTCGCAGACCGTACGGGATTCCTTGTACTCGGCCAGGCCTGAACCAGTGAGGTAACCGCGCGCGATGCACTCCACCGGGAACATATCCAGCTTCTTGCAGATCATGGCACGGCCCTGGACGGCGGCAGGAACGCCACCTTCCACCGTGGACGCCAGCACGTGGTGCTCAACATCCAACTGGTCAAACCACCACAGGCTCAGCTGCGTCAGCACACGGCCCTTGTCCGGAATCTCGCTGCTCAGGACGTGATCGTAGGCGCTGATGCGGTCGCTGGCCACAACCAGGACGCATTCCTGGCCGATCTTTTCCGTGATGGCTTCGTCGGCCGGCACATAGAGGTCGCGGACCTTGCCGGAGTAGACGTGGGTCCAGCCGGGCAGGTCCAACGTTTCCGTTTGAAAGCCGCCGTTGGGGATGCCTTCAGTCATGCTTAGGCCTGCACTTTCGGGATGGTGCCGGTTGCCGTGTACGGCACGCGGATTTCGCCGCGCGCGGCCTTGCCCCCGATGTCCGTGCGGAACTGTGAGCCTTCAAGCTGAACCAGTTCCACGCCGTCGTACGCTTTTTCGCGGGCCTCCACCAGATCGGAACCGAGCGCAACCACGGCCAGGACGCGGCCACCGGCCGAGACAACCTTGCCTTCGTCGTCCAGCTTGGTGCCGGCGTGGACTACGTGCACGCCGTCCAGCTCGTCAACCTTCTTCAAGCCACGGATGCGATCGCCCGTGCGGGGCGCGTCCGGGTAGTTTTCAGCAGCAACGACGACGGCGACTGCCGTGTCCTTGGACCAGCGCAGCTCTTCTGCGGTGTCCAGTTCCCCCTTGGCAGCTGCCAGCAGCAGCGCACCCAACGGCGTCTTGAGGCGGGCGAGGACAGCCTGCGTCTCGGGGTCTCCGAAGCGGACGTTGAACTCGATGACGCGCGTGCCGCGGGACGTCAGCGCGAGGCCGCAGTAGAGGACACCGACGAACGGCGTGCCGCGGCGGGCCATCTCGTCCACGGTGGGCTGGGCCACGCGGTCAATGACTTCCTGGACCAGGCCTTCGGGAGCCCACTCGAGCGGGGTGTATGCGCCCATGCCGCCGGTGTTGGGGCCTTCGTCGTTGTCGAAGATGCGCTTGAAGTCCTGCGCCGGGGACAGCGGAACAGTGGTACGGCCGTCACAGAGAACGAACAGGGAGACCTCGGGGCCGTCAAGGAATTCCTCAATGACCACGGATCCACCGGCGTCGAAGCATGCTTGGGCGTGTGCCAGTGCTTCGTCGCGGTCCTTGGTGACCACGACGCCCTTGCCGGCGGCCAGGCCGTCGTCCTTGACGACGTGAGGGGCACCGAAGGTGTCCAGCGCATCGGCAGCTTCCTCGGCGTTGGTGGCCACGCGGGCCATGGCCGTGGGGACGTTTGCCTCGGCCATGATCTGCTTCGCAAAAGCCTTGGAAGCTTCCAGCTGGGCAGCTTCCTTGCTGGGACCGAACACAGGAATACCGGCTGCACGGACGGCATCGGACACACCGGCAGCCAGCGGCGCCTCGGGTCCAACCACCACCAGGTCCACGCCCAGCTTGGTGGCGAGGGCGGACACGGCTTCCGGGTTGTTCCCGTCGATCGCGTGGGTGGGAACGAGTTTGCTGATGCCCGCGTTGCCCGGGGCCGCGTGGACCTCGGAGACGTTGGGGTCTTCAAGCAGAGAGCGGACAATGGCGTGTTCGCGGCCGCCTGGGCCAATGACGAGTACCTTCACAGTCTTCAAGGGTACTTTGTGCAGCGCGCTCGGCCTAAGCTGTGTCACTTCCCGGACCTGCTCGCGCGCAGGATGACCGGGGAATATCCCCTCCGCGCCCTAGACTTGGCTGTATGCCCATGAGTTCGCATGAAACGTTCAACGTTGAGTCCGCGGTGGAACTGGCAGTGATCGAACGAAGTGGCTTTATTGAGTCCCGGCACATCGGCGCGGCCGTGGTTCTTGCCGGTGACGGCTCGGTGGTCACCCGTCTTGGTGACATTGACGCCCCCATCCTGGCCCGCTCCACCCTCAAGCCTTTCCAGGCACTGGCGTCCATGCAGTCCGGCGTGCCGCTTCGGGGCGCCCAGGTTGCTGTCGCCTGCGGAAGCCACACCGGCTCCCTGGACCATATGGATGTGGTGGAGGGGATGCTCAAGGCTGCCGGCGTCCGGGAAGAGAACCTACAGTGCCCCACAGCGTGGCCACAGGACGAAACAGCCCGCAACTGGCTGGTCCGTTCAGAGCGTGGACAATCCAAGCTGGCCTTCAACTGCTCCGGTAAGCACGCCGCGTTCCTGTGGGCCTGCACGGAAAATGGCTGGGACCTGCGCAGCTACCTCGAACCGAACCACCCGCTCCAGCAGAGAGTGCGCTCCGTCATCGAGGAGTACAGCGGCGAAGCCATTTCACACCTTGGCATCGATGGCTGCGGAGCCCCTGTGGCAGCCATCTCCCTGACCGGTTTGGCCCGGGCATACTCACGCCTGGCCAAGTCCCCGGGAGACTCCTCCTCCAACGCACGCGCCGCCACCATCGCCACGTCCATGCTGGACTACCCTTGGGCGGTCCAGGGCAAGGGCGAATCCAACACCATCGTCATGGAAGAACTGGATGTCATTGCCAAGATCGGCGCGGAAGGCGTCCTGGTTCTGGCAACGCCCACCGGCGCTACCGTGGCGGTGAAGATGCTGGACGGGAACCTCCGCGCCACTTCCTTGGTGGGGCTGACCCTCCTTGCCGTGAGCGGAGCCGTGGACATCCCGGCTGTTTCCAGCGTCCTGGAACGTGTGGTTGAGCCCGTACTCGGCGGCGGACGACCGGTGGGAAAGATCCGGCTGGGTCACGCCGTTTCCGCCCTGCTGGACTAGTACTTCTGAGGAGAACACCCATGGCCGTCGCACGTCGCCGCGTCAACATTGAGGAAGGCCGCGCCGCGCTGGCAGCGTGGCAGGCCGCCGTCGAGCCTTCCGGCAGTGCCGGTGAGCCGGGCAGCGGCGCCGGGACACCGCCGTCGCGTTCGTTGATTGCGACGGCGGTGCGTTACTCCCTGGAGGAAGTCACCGCACGCGCACCCGGCAATTCGGTAGAGGTCCGGGTGCCCCCGTTCGGCGTCACGCAATGCGTCGAAGGCCCCCGCCACACGCGCGGCACTCCCCCGAACGTGATCGAGTGCGACGCCGCCACGTGGCTTTCGTTGGTGACGGGCAGGATGTCGTGGGCGGACGCTGTTTCGAACCACCAGCTGGCAGCGTCCGGTCTGCGTGCTGACCTCTCCGAACTACTGCCGCTCTAATCGAGTTTTTTAACAGCTGTGCCCCTAAGACCAGGTCTTAGGGGCATCAGCTGTACAAAACTACCGGTTAGTCCGGGCACACCGGGGCTGAAGGTTGCCCCTTCTTGCTCATCTCGAACTGCGGGATGTCGTCAGCTGCGGGACCGCCCCGGAACTTCGGTGATGGATCCTGGCCTTCGCTGATGCGCTGAAGTTCCTGCTCCTCAAACACATCTTCCTTGCCGAGCATGACGGCGGAGTCGTGGTTGGTGATTTCGCCGTTGAATGCGCGGACCATGACGCTGCGGTCGAACTGGCCTTCCCACTTGGCGACGACGAACGTCGCCACGCAGTTGCCCAGCAGGTTCACCACGACGCGCATGGAGTCCATCAGGCGGTCGGCTCCGAGGAGGAGCGCGACGCCGGCAACCGGGAAGATACCGAGGGCCGCTGCCGTGGCGGAGAGTGCCAGGAAGGACGAACCGGGGACGCCTGCCATGCCCTTGGAAGTCAGGAGCAGTACGCCGAGGGCTGCCAGCTGCTGGCCGAGATCCAGGTTATGACCGAAGGCCTGGGCCAGGAACAGCAGCGAAATCGACAGGTAGATCGCGGCGCCGTCCAGGTTGAAGGAGTAGCCGGTGGGAACCACCAGACCGGTGGTGGCACGGGAACAACCGGCATTGGTCAGCTTGGTCATGATGCGCGGCATGACAGCCTCGGTGGAAGCCGTGCCGAGTGCCAGCAGGAACTCTTCCCGGGTGTACTTGAGGAACTGCCACAGCGGAACCCGGGCGAAGCTCCAGGCCACCAGGAACAGCAGGCCGATGAAGATGATGGCCGCGCCGTAGCATGCGGCTATCAGGAGGGCATAGGTACTGAGTGTCCCCAGCCCGTACTGGCCGATGATGAACGCCATGGCACCGAAGGCACCAATGGGGGCCACCTTCATGATCCAGGACATGATCTTGAAGATCAGCTCCAGGACGGTTTCCATGAGGCTGATCACCGGCAGGCACCGCTCGCGGCCGATGACCACGATGGCTGCACCGAAGAACACCGAAAAGAACAGGACCTGAAGCAGGCTGTTGTTGGCAAAAGCACCGATCACGCTGACGGGAATGACGTCCAGGATGAACGCTGCAGCGTCCTTGGGCGGAGCATTTCCGGTCTTGGCGTTGAGGGCATCCTGGGACAGCGTGGAGGGATCGATGTTCAGGCCGGCACCCGGCTGAACAATGTTGCCCACGATGAGCCCGAAGACAAGGGCAAAGAGGGTGGCGCCGGTGAAGTACAGGAGTGCTTTGACCCCGACCCTTCCGACCGCCTTGACGTCGCCCACTGCCGAGATGCCTGTGACAATCACGAGGAAAATCAGCGGGGCGATGATCATTTTGATGAGTTGAATGAATCCATCACCCAGTGGCCGGAGTGCGGACCCAATGGTCGGCCAAAAATGACCGATGAGCACACCTGCGACGACGGCGATCAGGATTTGAAAAAAGAGCGACTGGTACAGCCGCTTTTTCTTCTGCGGGGCCGAACTCGCCTTCAGCGCCGCGGGGTCTGGGATCTTCATTGATCTGAACCAATCAGTTGGGAACAGCCCCACATTTTGAGGGGGTTTTTCAAATGTAAGCCTGGTCACACCATTCCGCAAGGGGAAATTCAGTTTCCATATTGTGGAAGTCACATTTGGTTGGAAGCCTTCAGGCCCCGGGCCTCCACCACCTCTTTTGACGCAGAAATGCCCGGGACACACCCCTCCAACGGCGTGTCACGGGCATTCGAATAGCAAAGTGGGTGGTGGCTGTACGGGGCTCCCTTTGAGGGTGTGCGGACTCGCTAGCCGCGGCCCACGAAGGGCATGCCGGCAGCGGTCACCACCAGGGACCCCACACTGGCCGACGCCGGCATATTGGCCATCATCAGCACGGCACGGGCGGCGTCCTCCACAGGGAACATCGGCTCCACCTTCCGGCTGCCGTCAGCCTGCAGTGCGCCTGAGCCCACGCCAATGGTGTCCATGATCTCCGTGCGGGTATTGCCGATGTCGATCTGCCCGCACGTAATCCCGAATTCCCGGCCATCCAGCTCGATGCTCTTGGTCAGGCCGGTCATCGCGTGCTTGGTGACCGTATACGCCACCGACCTGGGTCTGGGTGAATGCGCCGAAATGGAACCGTTGTTGATGATGCGGCCGCCCTGCGGGACTTGGGCTTTCATGGCCCGCACCGCCTCGGCCGCGCACAGCATGGAACCGGTGACGTTCACCCGCAGGGTGGCCTCCCATTCGTCCACGCTGATCTCGCCAACATCCCCGGCCGGGCCGAAAATGCCCGCGTTGTTGAACAACACATCAACCCGGCCCCAGCGTTGGCGGACCTCCGCGAAAAGGCGGGCGACGTCGTCGGGCGCTGTGACGTCGCAGGGGACCGCAAGCGCGTCCGGATGATCGCCCGCAGTCTCCAGCAGTTGCGCCTCACGGCGGCCGGCCAGGGCAACGCGGTAACCTTCGGCGAGCATCAGCTTGGCGACGGCTCGCCCAATACCCGAACCGGCCCCGGTCACGACGGCGACCCTCGGGTTTGTGGGCGGGCTGGAGTCAGTCATGTGGTTGCCTTTCGGGGAAGTGCTTGTGGCAGCGTCAAGCCGTCAGCGTGCGGCTTCGGCATTCTGGTTTGCGGCCGGCTGGGATGCAGTTATCGGCCAGCCTATGACAGTCTTTGGACGCGGCGTGGCGTAGGTCCTCACTTTGGACGTGGACAAGCCTAGGCGCACCAGGGATTCAGCGATGGTGACCGCCGATGCCACTCCGTCCACCACGGGGACGCCCGTGCGCTGGCGGATCTGCTCGTCCAACCCGGCCATGCCGCCGCAACCGAGGACGATGACCTCGGCTTTGTCGTTCTGAACAGCTTGCTCAGCCTGGCTCACGATTGCTTCAACAGCTCGCTCCGGGTACTCCTCGAGCTCCAGCACGGCCATGCCGCTTGCCCTCACAGAAGCGCAGCGTGCTTCCAGACCGGCAAGCTTGAGGCGGTCCTCGATGAGCGGAACGGCGCGATCCAGTGTGGTGACCACTGAATACTTGTGGCCCAGGAACATTGCGGTACTGGCTGCTGCCTCGGTGATGTCCACCACCGGGACGTCCAGGAGTTCCTGAAGGCCTTCGCGGCCGTGTTCGCCATAGCCGGCCTGGATGACGGCGTCGAACGGTTCGGGATAGTTCACCACGGCATCCATCACGGCGATCGCAGCCAGGTAACTTTCAAAGTTCCCCTCGCAGGAGTCGGCGCCGAACCGTGGAGTGATGCCGACGATCTCGGTGCCCGGGGCAGCGGCCGCACGGGCCTGGGCCGCGATGGAGTCCGTCATGGACTGGGTGGTGTTGACGTTTGCGACAAGGATGCGCATGGGTTTCCTCTCAACGGCAGCGCCCGTCCCCTGCCGGGTGACCTTGGTCCGTTTGCTGGGACTCGATAAGTCAGTGGCCGGGAGGACGGGCGAGGCCTCAATCTTCGGTGAGTCAGTGGGTGCTGGCGACGGCGATCGGCTCGCCGGAGACGTCCTCATGGAGCTGCTTCTTGTCAGCCACCGCGAAGAACGTGAGCGCAGCTACGCCTGCTCCAATAAACCAGGCGAAGGGTGCTGCGGGCGCCAGTGCCGGAATGAACGCGATGGCGATGGCGATCGCTGCTGCCGGAATCATGGCGATGATGGCCCTTGGGTTGACGCCCCGCTTGTAGAAGTAGGCGCCCTGGGGATCCTCGGTGTAAAGCTCGGGGACGTTGACCTTGCCGCGGCGGACCAACCAGTAATCAGCCATGATGACGCCGAACAGCGGGCCGAGCAAGGCACCGAGGCCACCCAGGAAGTACACAATGACGATCGGGTTGTTGTAGAGGTTCCATGGCAGGATCACCAGGCCAATGGTGCCGCTGACCCAGGCTGCCTTGCGGAAGTTCAGGTGCCGCGGGAAGAGGTTGGTCAGCGCATAGACCGGAGCGACGAAGTTGGCCATCAGGTTCACGGCCACTGTGAGAATCAGCAGGGCGAGGCATGCCAGTACCAACAGCAGGGTGTTCGGGATGCTCTGCACGATGTCCGAGGGACTCTCGATGACAGTGCCGTTAATCTTGTATTGCCCGCCGGCCATGACCACCACAATGGCGCCGAAGACCAGCATGTTGATGGGGATGCCCCAGAAGTTGCCTTTGACGATGGACTTCTTGGAGGTGGAGGAGCGCGTGAAGTCACAGAAGTTCAGCACGAAGGTTCCGTAGATGGAGACCCACAGCGCACCACCGGCGAAGATGGTGAGCCACATTTCACCACCCTCAAGGCCCTTGATGCCGGACCACTGAATGGCGCCGCCGGCTTCGATGAAGACCCACACAGCAATCGCTGCCATGGTCACCAGGATGACCGGGCCTGCGAAGGCCTCGTACTTGCGGATCATCTCCATACCGAAGCTGACGATCACCAACTGCACGATCCAGAGAGCCACGAAGGAGAACCAGCCCAAGGTTGAGAGGCCAAGAATGGAGTTGCTGTCCAGGTCCTTCAGGCCGGGTGCCATAGCAACCAGCATCACCCGGAGGACCACCGAGGCCAGGTAGGTCTGGATGCCGAACCACGCCACGGCAACGGCGCCGCGAACCAGGCTGGCGATCTGCGCGCCCCTGATGCCAAAGCTGATGCGGCTCATAACGGGGAACGGGACGCCGGTCTTCTGGCCCATGAAACCGGAGAAGTTCAGGAGGGCAAAGAGAAGGACTGCGCCAATTCCAAGTGCCACCAGAATCTGCCAGCCGCCCAAGCCGAGCGAGAACAGTCCAATGGCAAACGCATAATTACCCAGGCTGTGGACGTCATTGGCCCAGAGGGTAAAGATGCTGTAGCTGGTCCACTTGCGGCCTTTGGCCTTGGTGGGAGCGAGGTCGATGTTGTAAAGACTGGGGCTGATGGTACGGCCTGATGCTTCGGAAGCAATAGCGCAAAGATCCGTGTTGCCCACGGACGGGTGGTTGGGGCCACCTTCAGGTGCGTCTCCCGGAGTACCAGTGACGCCGACTGATGAAGTCGTCTGCATCGTGGATCTCCACTTCGTACTGATTCCACATTGCGGAATCAAGTTATTGAATAGTGAAAACACTTTATGACGCAGGTCACTCGCCGTCAAGGTGTCACGAATGTAGGCAGGGTCACATTCGGTTGCTTGAGCACTGCTTTCCCAGTTGACTGTTTTGGTTACGCAATCCGTGTTGACGCTGCCCATCAGCAGACGTAATCTCGAATTGCAGAATTTTATTCTCACAATACGAAATTCCTTGAGCGCCCCCACAGAGCAAGCGCCCAGACATTCAATGAAGAGAGGTTGGACGTGGCTGCAGGAGAAGAGACCTCACACATCCTCAGCGGGTTGACTGCCCAGCTGCCTGATCGTGATCCGGAAGAGACCGCGGAGTGGATTGAGTCCCTTGATGCGTTGATCGCGGAGCAGGGTACCGAGCGTGCCCAGTACATTATGCGGTCGTTGTTGCAGCGGGCTGGTGCCCGGTCGGTGGGTGTGCCGATGGTGACGACCACTGATTATGTGAACACGATCCCGGTGGACCAGGAAGCGCCGTTCCCGGGGAACGAGGAGTTCGAGCGCCGGTACCGGGCGTATATGCGGTGGAACGCCGCGGTGATGGTCCACCGGGCGCAGCGCTCCGATATTGGTGTGGGCGGGCATATTTCCACGTATGCCGGTGCCGCGACGTTGTATGAGGTGGGGTTCAACCACTTCTTCCGCGGCAAGGACCACCCCTCGGGCGGGGACCAGGTGTTTTTCCAGGGCCATGCTTCGCCGGGCATGTACGCGAGGGCGTTCATGGAAGGCCGGTTGAGTGAGGAGGATTTGGACGGGTTCCGTCAGGAAAAGTCCAAGGAAGGCCACGCCCTGTCCTCGTACCCGCACCCGCGGCTGATGCCGGACTTCTGGGAATTCCCGACCGTGTCGATGGGTATCGGCCCGATGAACGCGATCTACCAGGCCCAGTCCAAC
>NZ_FNNR01000010.1 GCF_900106835.1 Arthrobacter sp. cf158 | reverse complement strand
GTGCCGTCAGCGACGGAGACCTGCCCGGCGTGCAGGGACCGGCCGATACCCACACCGCCGCCGTGATGGATGGACACCCAGGTAGCACCCGAGGAGGTGTTGATCAGGGCGTTGAGCAACGGCCAGTCAGCAATCGCATCCGAACCATCCGCCATGGCCTCGGTCTCCCGGTACGGGGACGCGACCGAACCCGAGTCCAGGTGGTCACGACCGATCACGATCGGGGCCTTGACCTTGCCCTCCTTCACGAGCTGGTTGAACAACAACCCGGCCTTGGCGCGTTCGCCGTACCCGAGCCAGCAAATACGTGCCGGGAGGCCTTCGAACTCCACCCGCTCCGCCGCGGCGTCGAGCCACTTGTGCAGGTGCTTGTTCTCCGGGAAGAGCTCCTTGATCGCTGCATCGGTCACGGCGATGTCTTCCGGATCCCCGGACAGAGCAACCCAACGGAACGGGCCGAGGCCCTCACAGAACAGCGGACGGATATAGGCCGGGACGAAACCGGGGAACTCAAACGCCCGGGTGTACCCGCCCTTGCGGGCCTCGTCACGGATCGAGTTGCCGTAGTCGAAGACCTCAGCGCCGGCGTCCTGGAACTCCACCATCGCCTGAACGTGGCGGGCCATCGAGGCCTGGGCCTTCTTGGTGAACCCTTCCGGATCCGCCTCAGCCTCGGTATGCCACTCCGCCACCGTGATGCCCTCCGGCAGGTAGGACAGGGGATCATGCGCGGACGTCTGATCGGTGACCACATCAAAAGTGATCTCCCCAGCCTTGTGGCGGCGGAGCAGCTCCGGGAACACTTCGGCGGCGTTGCCCACATACCCCACGGACCAGCCACGACGCTCATCCTTCGCCTTCTGGACCTTCGCGATCGCGGCGTCAAGGTCCGTTTCGACCTCGTCCAGGTACCGCTTCCCCGCCCGGCGGCGCAGACGGGTCTCGTCCACGTCCACAATCAAACACGCACCATCATTCAGGGTCACCGCCAGCGGCTGGGCCCCGCCCATGCCACCGCACCCACCCGTCAACGTCAGCGTCCCCGCCAACGGGCCCTCGGCGGACCCCTCGGCAGCCGGTGCCGGGTGACGGCCCTCGGCAGCGAGTTTGTTCCCCACCGCGGCGAAGGTCTCGTACGTGCCCTGCAAAATGCCCTGGGTACCGATGTAGATCCAGGACCCGGCCGTCATCTGCCCATACATCATCAAACCCTCAGCCTCGAGCCGGCGGAACTCAGGCCACGTCGCCCAATCCCCCACCAGATTCGAGTTGGCCAGCAGCACCCGGGGAGCCCACTCGTGAGTGCGGAACACACCCACCGGCTTGCCCGACTGAACCAAGAGCGTTTCGTCCTTCTCCATGGTTTCCAGAGTCCGGGTAATCGCATCAAAAGCAGCCCAGGAACGCACAGCACGGCCCGTGCCACCGTAAACCACCAGATCATCCGGACGCTCAGCGACCTCGGGATCCAGGTTGTTCATCAGCATGCGCAACGGCGCTTCGGTCTGCCACGACTTGGCAGTGAGTTCGGTACCCCGGGCGGCCTTGACCGGACGGGCACCAGAAGTGAAATCGGCGGGTGCCATGGTGACTCCTTCGTCTATGGGAAGTGTGTGGTGGAAAGATCTTCTGCTTCTACTAAAGCCCCTTTGCCGAGCGGCCGGAACGGCTTTTGGAAGGGTGCTGTCCGGGATTACAGACGCATGCCAGCCCGTCAGTGTCACCCGCCGGCCGCTGTGTTGTGGCAGCGCCGGCCGTTGTTTTCAAGCAGCGCCACCCCTCGCATTCAGGGGCCGATGAGCGCATGCTGGACCCATGGCAACGTACCGAGTCTCCACGCTCGTGGCGGCGCCGCCAGAGCGCGTCTTCGCAGTGTGGACGGACCTGGACCGGTTCCCGGAGTGGATCGGAGGGGTCACCCATGTGACCGACAGGGTGGGCTCCATGGACCAGGCCGGCAGTAGCTACACCGTGTGGTTCGGACGCATGGCAAGCCCTACCCGGATCCTTGAGGTGGAGAGGCCCCGGCACATCCGTACCCGGTTCGGCAACGCAATCCTGAAGGGCGAGTCAGACGTGACCTTTGCGCCCGAGGGCGATGCCACACGCATCCAGCAGGAGTTCGTGACCCGGGGATTCATTTCAGCGATCTTCGGGCGGCTGTTCTCTCTCGGATCCTACCGGGGCAGCTTCCAAGGGGAGCTCGAGACTTTCCGCAAACTGGTTGAGCACGATACGCCAGGACCTGCCTAGCCTCCCGGAGGGATTAGCCTGCCGGCCGGCCGTGGATCCGCACCGATAGTTCGTCGGCCGCTTTCCGGATGCGCGCAGCGAGGACCGGCCATTGCTCAGCCGGCACTTTGTCCTCGAGAAACGTCACGGCGACTGCCGCCGTCGGCCATCCAACATGGTCCGTCACAGCGGCGGCGATTGAGCCGAATCCCGGCGTGATTTCGCCGTTTTCCGTGGCGTACCCACGCTGCCGCACTTGGTCCAGGTGGGAGGACAAAGCGGAGTACTTCATGATGGGGAACTCCACCTCATGCCGGGACGTGAAGGCTGCGGCATTGGGATAAAGGGCACGGACCTGCGACTTTGGCAGGGCCGCCAGGATCGCGCGGCCGGAGGCAGTGAGGTGGCTGGGAAGGCGGACTCCGACGTCGGTGACCAGGCTGGGGCGGTTCTTGGCACGTTCCTCCACGATGTAGAGCACGTCGCGGCCGTGAAGCACAGCGAGGTGCGCACTCTCACCGATCACGTCAACCAAGGACGCAAGCATCGGCCGGCCCAGACGCGAAAGTGGTTCCTGTCGGGAGTAGGCCGAACTGAGCTCAAAGGCGCTGATACCCAGCCCGTAGCGCTGTTCCTCATGCAGGTGCAGGACAAAGCCGTTGGCCTCCATCACCCCGAGCAAGTGATACACACTGGAGCGCGGCAGGCCCAGCGCCGTGGCAATATTCGACGCCGCCATGGGACCCCGGCGTGAAGCCAGCAGCTTCAGGATGCGCAGCGTGTTTTCGGCGGCAGGGACCTTGGACGTGGCCTTGCCTTGTGCCAATGGCGTGGTTGTCATGGTTCCTCACTGCTCGCACCTCAAGGGAACCCCGAACCGGACCAGTCCGGTATCCCGTACTCAAGCGTGCACCGAACAGCCAGCTTGCGCCAGTCACCTGGCATTCATGGGTGTCCGGGATATCAGACATCCGAATCCAGTGCGGTGAAAGCCTAGCCCTTCGCCGGTGAACCCTTGCGGCGCAGCAGGAACGTGATGGCACCGGCAGCGGCCAGGACCAGCCCTGCGATCAGGGCAATGGTCCAACCGCTCAGCCCGGCAGAGGAGACAGCCAAGGGTGCGGCGGCTTCCTGGGACCCGGAGTCAACCGAAGGCGAATCCCCGTTGGCCGTGGCCGGCGGGACCGAGATGCTGGGAACCGCTACCGGCTCTGCAGCGGCGTCCTGCGTCGGCGCGGCTTCAGGAAGTCCGACGGCGGGAGCATTGTCCCGCGGCCACGGAACAACTATCGGGGCTACTCCCGTACCCGAGTGCTGCGAGACATCAACCTGGCTGGCTGCGGCCTGGCCCCCTGCAGCGGCCGCGGCAGTCTGGCGGGCGGCTTCAGCTTGGCGGGCGGCTTCAGCTTGGCGGGCGGCTTCGGCCTGGCGTGCCTGCTCCGCGGCGCGTGCCGCCTCCGCAGCTGCAGCAGCTTCAGCCGCCTGCGCAGCGTCAAGCGTGGCCTTGTCCGCCAGCCCCGTGACTTCGGCGAGCATGGCGTCGATGGAAGCGACGTGGGCTGCTGTGGCGTTGTCCCGGTCGAGGGCGGCGAACTGGCCCGCTGTGGCAAATGCCTGCGCATCAGCCCGGCTGCCCTCCAAGGCAACATTGGCGGCTACCCGCAGTTCCAGGGCTGCGTCGTCCAGCCTCTGGTAGGCGAGGATGCGATTGTCGAGGTCCTGGGCACTTGCGAATCCGTACTCCAGGAAGGTGCGGACATCTGCGTGACTGGCGGATTTGGCAGCGTTGGAGGCGGCCTGGCGCACATGCGCTCCGCCCGTGGCGTGGATCTGGGCTACACGGATTCTGTCGTCAAGGATGGCGGGGCCGTCCAGCTCGAAGGCAGCATCGTGTCCGACGGCGACGAAGTCCTTGATCGCGGCGTCGCCACCCAGCAGCGCAGCCTCCGCGGCTTTCCGGACCCCAGGAGTACCCACCAATGCGAGATCCAGGGTGGCTTGACGGGCTTCCTTGATCAGAAGGTCAGGGTCGGCTCCGGGCGCCGTCAGGCTGGCGAGAAGACCCGGCACCTCCTTGGCTGCTTTTCCAAAAGCCTCCTGGAATGGCTTCTTGGCCGCCATGCTGGCACCGTCGATGACAGCGCGCGGAACCGCCTGCGAACTCTGGAACTTCCAGTCGGCCATCAATCGCGCGGTGTCAGCTGCCCTCGCAGCTGATGCCGTGCTTTTGGCCTTCCCGACGGCGGCCATCGCGCGATCAGCAACCGCTGCTGTTCCGTTGGGATTAGCTGCGATATCGGCTTTGACCTGTTGGAGCAGCCCTGTCACTGTTGCGGTCTCATTGTGGTGGTCTGCTGCGACGAACTGCCCGTAGCGCAGGAAGTCAGCAACGATTTCAGCGTCGTCGGTTGCCAGCGATGCCTTGGCAGCAGAAGAAACAGCAGGGATCCCGGAGGCGATGAGTCCATACGCCGCTTGCCGGTCCTGCCCCTCGGCGGCCTGCCGCCAGCCCTCAAGAACGAACTGCTCCACAGCTTCATTGCCGTTGTCGAGGCTCTCGGAAGCGGCGCGTTCTACATGAATGTTGCCGTATTCCTGGAAGAAAGTCGCAGCAACTTTGAGGTCGCCTTCCCACGTCTTGGCCCACCCTGTGGCAAGGAATGCATCGATGCTTGCCGGATCATTCGCTGCCAGGATGTTTTTCGCAGATGACCGTACGTGCGCGCTCCCCTGCTCCGTCAGCCGGGTGACCAGTTGCTTGGGGTCCGCTGCCAGCGGGACGTCTTGTCCGCCGTCGATAAATGCCTGTAGCACCTCCGGTCCACCCACCAACGCGGTTGCGGCAGCGGCACGGGTTGCCGGACCACCGGCCCTCCACAGCCCTAGAACACCTGCGGCATCGGCAGCCCGTTCCACGAATGGCACAGGAGCCTGCGAGGCGTTCGGGACCTCAAAATCGGGAATGTCGTAGGCCTGCGCAGGAGTGGCGAAGAGCAGAGAAGCCCCAGCAACAACGGCAACAAGAGCGGCAGCAACATGGCGCCGGGTAGCGCGGAATGCAGAGATCAAGGGTCCCCCAAGTCAGGATGCGGTGGCAGCGCCTATTTCACTGGGGGCGACGCCAAAGCGAGGGATGCCTGACCGGCTTGATGAGCTGTCCGCGGTCATCATATCCGAACGGAGACTATGACTTTTACCACCACCAGAACGGGCCTGAGCCCACTGTCTGCGATCAAAGACACCAATGCCCCGTGAGTCCGATCACAAGGGTCCTTAAAGTGATCTGCTGGATAGCGATCCCCTCCCAAAGACGAGAAGGTTTTACTATGCAACAAACCAAGCTGGCTACGGAGAGCTCTGTGCTCCAAGCCGCGGGTACGGCGCTCAGCCGAGGCCTCAACGTCCGCCACATCCGTTTCATGGCACTCGGATCTGCGATCGGCACTGGCCTTTTCTACGGCTCCGCATCCGCCATCCAGAAAGCCGGCCCCGCTGTCCTGCTGGCCTACATCATCGGCGGCGCAGCCGTATTCATGGTGATGCGTGCACTCGGTGAAATGGCTGTCCGACACCCCGTCTCGGGCTCCTTCGGCCAGTACGCAAGCAAATATTTGGGACCGTTCGCAGGCTTTGTGACGGGGTGGACCTACGTATTCGAAATGGCGATTGTGGCCATCGCGGACGTCACGGCCTTCAGTATCTATATGGGCTTCTGGTTCCCGCAGGTGGACAGATGGATCTGGGTGCTGGCGATCATCCTGTTCCTGGGTGCCATGAACCTGCTCAGCGTGAAGGTGTTCGGTGAGCTGGAGTTCTGGTTTTCGCTCATCAAGGTGGTGGCGATTGTTGCCATGATCGTGGGCGGCGCGGCGATCGTGGTGTTTGGTTTCCAAACGGGCGACGGCGGTGGAGTGGCACCGGGACTGGGGAATCTTGTGAACCATGGCGGTTTGTTCCCGAACGGTTTCGAAGGGCTCCTGGCCGCGTTCGCCGTCGTGATGTTTGCTTTTGGCGGGATCGAAACCATCGGCATCACCGCGGGCGAAGCGGCCGATCCCAAGAAAGTCATCCCGCAGGCAGTCAACACTGTTCCGGTCCGCGTGCTGCTCTTCTATGTACTGACCCTGGGCGTGCTGATGAGCATCTTCCCGTGGAACGAGATTGGCAGCAGCGGCAGCCCGTTCGTCCAAATTTTCGATGGCTTGGGCATCCCCGCGGCTCCCCATATCCTCAACGCCGTGGTCATTACGGCCGCTCTCTCTGCGATCAACAGTGACATCTTCGGCGCTGGCCGCATCCTGTTCGGACTGGCCCAACAGGGACATGCGCCCAAGAGCTTCGGCAAGATTTCCCGTCATGGTGTTCCCTGGATGACCGTGGTGATGATGGGTTGCATCCTGCTGGTGGGCGTGGTTTTGAACGCCGTCATTCCGGAGGATGTCTTTGTGCTCATCGCCTCGATCGCTACGTTTGCCACCGTGTGGGTCTGGGTGATGATCCTGGCTTCGCACGTTGCGATGAAGCGGGAGATCAAGCGCAAGGGATTGCCGGCGTCGGAGTTCGGTTCGCCGCTCTGGCCCGCAGCATCGATCCTGACCATGGCGTTCATGGCCATGGTGATCGTGATCCTGGGCGTCTTCGAGGACACCCGCGTTGCTCTGTACGTGGGTGGAACCTGGCTGGTGTTGCTGTTCGTCGCCTACAAGCTGTGGGTCCGCGGGGGCGGCCTTCGCCGGGCCGAGCTGGTGGACGAGACTGTGCAGATCCCCGTAGTGAAGGCGCTCTAGTTGGTGAATTCGCTCTAGTTGGTGAATTCACTCTGGATCCTGACGCCGGTGGATCTGTGCCCCGGCAACGGTGGTGCTTTGGATTCGTAACTATGCCCGGTGGGAGTGCTCACGCGAATTGTGTGCACGCCACCGGGCATGCTCTTGGCGGCCCAGCCTGGATGTTCCTTGGTGTGGTTGCAGGCTTCGCAAAGCCCGGCCCCATTGTGGAGGTGCGTGCTGCCTTCTGAATGCCAAGGAACCACGTGGTCTATGTGCCGGATGGGCGCGTCACAGTACGGGGTGCGGCATGTGTGATCCCGGATGTGGATGAAGCGCCGCAACCGTTGAGGGAAGAACCGTGCTTTTGAGTCCATGGTCAGGAGCTCGCCGCTGCCGGGAGCGGTGTAGAGGCGTCGGAGCAGCACTTTAAACTCGCTGCGATCCGCGAGGTCCTGGTCCCGGGGACCCTCGACCAAGGGATGCGCGTCCCGGGGGCCCTCGGCCACGGGATGCTCGGCCATGGGCCCCTCGGCCAGGAGATGCGCGTCCCGGGGACCCTCGACCAAGGGATTCGCGTCCCGGCGGGGCTGGTCTTCAGACCCGCCTTGTTCCTCAACCAAAAGCGCCCTGGCCCATTCCGAGGGTACGATTCCGTAGCCTTCCAGCCGGGCAGGCTCGGGGTCGCCCTGGAAAAGCGTGCGGTCTGTCATGACGAGGTTGAGGTTGATACCTGAAACACCTCCCGGCGTGCCGGTAACGCGCTCGGTCAGGGTGTCTGCCATGACTTGGCCACGGGTGCGCCCGTCTCCGCTGGACCGGACTGAATCAGCCGTCCGGGTCAACGCGGCATAGACGGCCACGCCTTGGGCGACCGGGAGCAGGGCGGTCAGGTAGGTCATGGTGTCCGGTGCCGGGCGCAGACCGACAGTCCGTTCCGTGGCGGCATGGCTTGCTCGCTGCGCCACTGACCGCGGGTCGCGACGATACGCGGCGGCTTTTGCGGCTGCGATGATGGCTTTGTCTCCGGCCCCATCGAAGGTCCCGGCGTCAGGGGCGAGCTCTTCGTCGACAGCGGCGCGGTCCTCTACGGACAAGCACGCTGTTTCCTTCACGAGCAGTGTGGCCCGCCACTCGTTCAACTGGCCCGACTCCAACGCTGCCATGGTCCGCGGCATCTCCGTGACCAGCGCTTTGGCAAACCCCAGGAGCCTGGATCCTCGGTTCGGTGACTCCCGCCGCGCCAACGCCACCTGCGCAGCAACCCCTGCACCATGCTCTGCCGCAGGAACCCCGGCGTCGGCCTGCTGGGATCGCTGCGCCAGGTCAAGTGCCACTGCGGCCCTGGCCTGCCGGGCGGAAACAGCGGACTTCAGATCCTCAAGTTCGCGTATTTCATCGATCAGCTCCGAACTGTCGGCGCTGATCGGAAGGGACGCTACTGCAAGCATGAGACCGCGAACGCCCAAGCCGCGAACAGGCACTCCAGGAGCCCATCCCGGAGTCTCTTCCCAAGCCCCTCCCGAAGCCACTATTGAGGAGGCCGGGACGGGGGCATGATCCATGGCCGGTGAAGCCACTGTGGCCTGCTCTGGTACCTGCAATCCGTCCATGGAGCCACTCTTCCAGCGACTCGGACCGAACATCAGATCCAAAGTTGCCTATGTGGAAAACCCCCAAACATAGGCATCATCTGTCACCTCGCCGGTTCGAAGGTGGACAGCATTTCTTCTACTTGCTTCATGGCCTCGGGGAAGCCGGCACGTCCATGACGCCCAATGTTGTTTCCAACTGAATCGAGCGGGCACCCCGACCCAGAAAGCGGTCACCCCGCGGAGGGGCGGCGCTGTCACCCCGCGGAGGGTCGGCGCTGTCACCCCGCGGAGGGTCGGCGCTGTCACCCCGCGCAGCCAGAACCAGCCCGCCGCGCCTTACCTGGCCGACCAGCCACCGTCCATGGTGTAGCTTGCGCCGGTGACCATACCGGCGTCGTCGGAGGCCATCCAGGCGGCCAACGACGCCACTTCCTCCACCTCCACAAGTCGCTTGACCGCGGACTCCGTGAGCATCACTTTGGCCAGGACCTCGGCTTCGGGGATGCCGTGAAGCCGGGCCTGATCGGCGATCTGCTTCTCCACCAACGGCGTGCGGACGTACCCGGGGTTGATGCAGTTGGACGTGACCCCGCGTTCGCCGCCCTCCAAGGCAGTGACCTTGCTGAGCCCCTCCAGGCCGTGTTTGGCGGACACGTACGCGCTCTTGTAGGCGGAGGCCCGTAGCCCATGGACCGAAGAGATGTTGATGATCCGGCCGAACCCGTTGGCGTACATATGCGGGAGTGCGGCCCTGATGAGAAGGAACGGGGCCTCCAGCATCAGGGCCAGGATCCGCCGGAACTCCGCGGGCTCGAACTCCTCGATGGGGGCAACTTTCTGGATGCCGGCGTTGTTGACCAGGATGTCGCAGTCCAGACTGAGCGCGGCCAGCGCGTCCACGTCCAGCAGATCCACCGTCCAGGCCGTGCCGCCCAACTCGTCGGCGAGGGCTGCAGCTCCGGAGGCATCGACGTCGGCCACTACTACTTTCGCCCCGCGGGCGGCGAGCGCCCGGGCGCAGGCGGCCCCGATTCCGCTCGCGCCGCCGGTAACCAGTGCTTTGCGCCCGTTCAAGGAGTTGTCCATGGAACTAGCCTTTCGAAGTGGAAGGAGTGGTCAGTCCGTGGCGCTCGGCGTCCGCCTGGTCCACGGCCTCCAGCGCGATGCCCTTGGTTTCCTTCAGCGAAACGACGGCGACGACGGTGATGGCGCAGGCGACCACCAGGTAGATCGCGGTGGGAACCCAGGATCCGGTGTCCTTGAGCCACTGGGTGGCCAGCAGCGGTGCGAGTGAGCCGGCGAAGATGGATGTGACCTGCGAGCCGAGCGAGACACCCGAGTAGCGCATGCGGGTGGGGAAGAGCTCGGACATGATGGCCGGCTGCCCGGCGTACATGAACGCGTGGAGGCAGAGGCCGATGGTCACGGCGAGCACGATGATCACGGCGTTCTTGGTGTCGAACATGGGGAAGGCGAAGAACGGCCAGGTTGCGCCGGTGATGGCGCCCACCAAGTACACGGGCTTGCGTCCCCACGAGTCCACCAGGCGTCCCACCTGCGGGATGACCAGGAAGTGGATGACGTGGGCGATCAGGAGTGCCAGCAGGAGCGAGGACGTGTCGTACTTATGGACGCTCTTGAGGTAAACGATCGCGAAGCTCACCACGAGGTAGTACATGATGTTCTCCGCGAAGCGCAGACCCATCGCCTGCAGGATGCCCTTGGGGTACTTGCGGATGACCTCGCCAACTCCGTAGCTGATGGCTTTGGACTCCTCCACCTGTGCCTTGGCTTCGAGGAAGATCGGCGCCTCGGTGACGTGGGTGCGAATGTAGTAGCCGACGAACACGATCACTGCGGAGAGCCAGAACGCGACGCGCCAGCCCCAGCCGAGGAACGCTTCGCTGCTGAGGGTGGTGGACATGACGAACAGGACCAGCGTGGCCAGGAGGTTACCCACCGGAACTGCGGCCTGCGGCCAGGATGACCAGAACCCGCGCGACTTGTTGGGGCTGTGTTCTGCCACGAGGAGGACAGCACCGCCCCATTCGCCGCCGAGCGCGAAGCCCTGGATGAAGCGGAGCGCCACCAGCATGGCGGGTGCCCAGTAGCCGATGTCCATGAAGCCGGGGAGGCAGCCCATCAGGAACGTGGAGACGCCCACGATCACGATGGTCAGCTGCAGTGTGGGCTTGCGGCCCAGCTTGTCGCCGATCTGGCCGAAAACGATTCCGCCCAACGGCCGGGCAACGAAACCTACAGCGTAGGTGATGAAGGCCTGGATGATGCCGTCCAGTTCGTTGCCGGTGCTGGGGAAGAAGTACTTGCCGAATACCAGTGTGGCGGCGGTGGCGTAGAGGAAGAACTCGTACCACTCCACCACGGTGCCCACCATCGAGGCCGCGACGATCTTCTTCAGGCCGGAGCCTTTTCCAGCATCTTTCCCGGCTCTTGATGCGGAGCGCTGTTCTACGCTCATATCCATCTCCTCAGTGTCCTCTTTGACCCTTGTGAACGTGATGTGATCCACAACACGAAATGCTCCACTGAGTATTGCCGCAGATTTGCTGCGTCTCAATAACCAAAGTGGCACTGAGTATGTGCAAAATTGCAGATATGAAACCGAACCCGGACGACCTCCTCATCTTGCTCGCCGTGTCACGTTCAGGAAAATTTACGACGGCGGCACAAGCCTTGGGACTGAACCACACCACCGTTTCGCGCAGGATAGCGGCGCTGGAGAAGTCCTTGGGTGGCCGGGTTCTCGCGCGTGCGGCCGGCGGCTGGGAAGTGACGGAGTTGGGCGCCGAAGCCGTGCAGGTTGCAGAGCGGATCGAAGCTGCGGTGGGCGCACTGGGACCCAGCGACCGCGCACCCGACCCCATTACCGGCGTCGTACGCATGACCGCAACTGATGGGTTCAGCGCCTATATCGCGGCCCCGGCGGTAGCCCGCCTGCGAAGCGATCACCCCGGCCTCAGCGTCGAGATCGTCACGGTGACGCGACGTGCCCTGCAACAGCGATCGGGCCTGGACATTGAGGTGGTGGTGGGGACGCCACAGGTGCACCGCGCAGAGGCCATCAGGCTTGGTGAGTACAGGCTGGGAATGTACGCGTCGCGCGCCTACCTGGCGGACCACGGCACGCCCGCCAGCGTCGAGGAACTCACGCAGCACCAACTGGTCTACTTTGTGGATTCGATGCTGCAGGTGGACGACCTGGACGCTCCCCGCCGGCTGGTCCCCACCATGCGCGATGGCCTCAGTTCAACCAACGTTTTCGTCCATGTCGAAGCCACCCGGGCCGGGGCCGGCATCGGATTCCTGCCCTGTTTCATGGCTGATCGGCACACGGATTTGGTGCGTCTCCTGCCAGCCGACTTCGCGGAACTCCTCCCCTACTGGATGGTCCTCCGGCCGGACTCCATGCGCCGCCCCGCCGTAGCCGCCGTCGTGCAGGCCTTGCGGGAGGAGACGGAAAGCCGACGGGAGCAGCTGCTGGGGGCCGCCTAACGCGGGGGAATCAGGACCCCAGCGGGATCACCAGCGGCGTGTGGCTCACGGGGTCGTCGATCACGATGCACGGCAGACCGAAGACGCGCTCCACCAGCTCCGCAGTCACCACATCGGCGGGTCGGCCCTCCGCAACTACTGCCCCGTCCTTCATGGCGATGAGATGCGTGGCGTAGCGGCAGGCGTGATTGAGATCGTGGAGCACGGCCACCAGGGTGTTGCCTTCGCGATTGAGCCGCCGAAACAGCTCCAAGAGCTCGATCTGGTGCGCGATATCCAGGAACGTGGTGGGCTCATCCAGGAGCAATAAAGGGGTTTGTTGGGCCAGGACCATGGCCACCCACACACGCTGCCGCTGCCCGCCGGAGAGCTCGTCCACCAAACGGCCGGACAGCGATGTCACGTTGGTAGCTTGGAGTGCAGCAACGACGGCCGCCTCATCCGCCTCGGACCATTGACGCAGCAACTTCTGGTGCGGGTAGCGTCCCCGGGCCACAAGGTCCGCCACGGTGATCCCATCTGGCGCTATGGAGGTCTGCGGCAGGAGTCCCAACCGTCGCGCCACTTCCTTGGCCCCGTAGGAGGAGATGCTCTTGCCGTCCAAAAGCACGGACCCCGAGGTGGGCTCCAGCAGCCGGGACAGCGCCCGCAGGAGCGTCGACTTTCCGCAGGCGTTGGGTCCCACGATCACCGTGAACCCGCCATCGGGAATGCGCACATCAAGCGACTCCGACACTGTTCGTCCGGCGTAGCCGAGGCTCACGCCTTCGGCGCTGAGCCGCGAACCACGTGCCGGCGCCGAGCCAGATCCCAGCGCCGAGCCAACAGAAACAGAAACATCCAACACATCAGTCACAGCAATCTCCTTCAATTCTTCACTCATTGCCGCTTCACCTCACGGGCCAGGAGCCATACGAGATAGCAGCCGCCGATGCTGACGGTCACTACGCCTACGGGCAGTTGGATGGGCGCAAAAAGGTTCTGCGCCACGATGTCGCTGGCCACCAAGAGGAACGCACCCATGGCAGCAGAGGGAACCATTCCCACGGACGCGGACTTGGTGAGGCGGCGGGCCAACTGCGGCGCGGCCAGGGAAACAAAAGCGATCGGGCCGGCAGCAGCGGTGACCATTGCCGTCAAAGCCACGCCCACCACTGCGAGGACCAGCCGCGAGCCTTCCAGCCGAACGCCCAAGGCCCGGGCGGTGTCGTCGCCCATTTCCAAAAGGCCCAATCGCCTGCCGTACAAGGACAGCACAGCCAGCAGCACGACGAATACGATCACCACCGGCAGCACCTGCTCCCAGCCGAGCTTGTTCAAGGATCCAGCACCCCAGACGGCAGCAGACATGGCCTGCTCCAAGGACGCCTTGAGGATCATGAAGGTGTTCACCGACGCCAGCATGGCGCTCACTGCGATGCCGGCGATGATGAGCCGGAACCCCTGGATGCCCTTTTTGTAGGCGAACAGGTAAACCAGCGCGGCCGTCACCAGCCCACCCACCAGCGCGCCGGCAGACACAGCAAAGTAGCCTCCACCCATCAGTAGGATGACCACCAGCGCGCCCGTGTAAGCACCAGTGTTGAAGCCGATCACGTCCGGGCTTCCCAGTGCGTTGCGGGTCAGCGATTGGAAGATTGCCCCGCTGACCCCCATGGCCGCCCCCAATAACAGGGCCAGGAGGACGCGGGGCAATCTCCAGTCCACCACCACCATGTGCACGGCACCGCTGGACCGGCCCAGCAACGCCGAAACAACGTCCTGTACCGCAATGCTGAACTCGCCCAAGCCAAGGGCGACGACGGCGAGCGCCAGTGCGGCGGCAAACAGGACGGCGGTGACAACCAGGGTGCGGACGTCCACGCGGAGTGAGACGCGGCCGCCAAAGCGGCGGATGGCGACGGTGGGACGACCGAAGTCGATGGGCGGGACCTGCTTGATGGTCGGGGCCTGCTTGATGGGCGGCACGGGATCGGTGCGCATCACAGGGTGCTCACTTTCCGGCGTCGGATGAGCCAGATGAGGACGGGTGCGCCAACGAAGGCGGTGATGATTCCTACCTGCATTTCGCCGGGACGGAGAACAAGGCGCCCCAGGATGTCGGACACCAGGAGCAGCACTGGCGAGAGCACCAGGGTGTAGGCCAGTATCCAGCGCTGGTCCGGACCGACGATCCATCGGGCTACGTGCGGGACCATGAGTCCCACGAATCCGATGGGGCCGGCGGCTGCCGTCGCGGCGCCGCAAAGAAGGGTCACTGACACGATGGTCCAAACCCGGGTGCGAACGATGTTGGCACCGAGGGACTTGGCGGTGTCGTCGCCCATGGCCACGGCGTTCAAGGGCCGGGCCATGGCGAGGGCGATGAGCGTCCCAATAAGGATGAACGGCGCCCCGGTGGTGAAGATCTCCCACGTTCTGTTGCTCAACGTTCCGGCGCTCCAACTGCGCATGCTGTCGAAAACGGCAGGGCGAAGCAGCGTGATGCCGGACGAGATGCCGCCCAGCACGGCTCCGAGGGCAACCCCTGCAAGGGTGAGGCGGAGTGGGGTTGCCCCGCCCCTTCCCCGTGACCCGATGAAGTACACGGCCACGGTGGCCGCTACGGCACCGGCGAAGGAGAACCAGATGTACTCCTGGATGCTGGTGACTCCGAAGATCGCAACGCCGAGGACCACAAAGAACCCGGCACCCGCGTTGACGCCCAGGATGCCGGGGTCCGCCAACGGGTTGCGTGTCAACGCCTGGATCAGTGCCCCGGACAGTCCCAGGGCAATGCCAACCACCACGCCCGTCGCCGTTCGGGGCAGGCGGAGGTCGTGGATGATGACGTGTTCCGGCGAGCCGTCGTAGGCAGTGATGGCGGGCCAGAGAGCGGCCATGTCCACGTCCTTGGAGCCCACCACCAGGCTCAGCCACAGCACCAGCACCAATGCGCCAATTGCCGCGAGAAGACCCAGTAGCCGGTAGCGGTTCACCGCCACCAAGCCGGCCGGGCGTGCGTCCGAAGTGGAAACCGGCACCGCGTCCTGCACCTCAGCTGCAACAGAACGCGGCGCCATGGTTCCGGACGCCATTTAGAGGCCCAGCAATTCGAACTTGGCGTCCTGCAGGTCCACGATTTCCTCGCGATCGCGCTTCTCGTTGGACCAGAGATCGTCGAACCAGCGGCGGGTTTCGGCGTCGAGGTTTTCCCAGCGCTCTTCCCAAGCCTCGCTCTTGTCCGTCCAGTAGCCGATCAGCTTGTAGGACTCGGGCGTGAGCTTCTTCTCATGCCGGAGGTACTTGCGGATTCCGCGCAGCACCTTGGTTTCGCCGGCCACCCAGATGTAGCCCACCCCGCCGGGGAGCTCCATGGAGCGCAGGACCTCATCCAGTCGGGACTGGCTGTGGCCGTTCCCGCCGTAAATCCAGGCGACTTCGGTTCCGGCGCCGAGGGCGAGTTCCTGTTGGTGCGATGGATCCTCAACCTCGATCAGGACACGGGTGCGAACACCGGGCGGCGTCTGCTCCACGAGGCGCGCGACTGCCGGGAGGCCGGTGGCGTCGGCCAGCAGGATCTGCCACTGCAGCCCGGCCGGCGGTTCGTACAGTCCAGTGGGCGAGTTGAGCCCGACGACGTCACCCACCTGGGCGCGCTGCGCCCAGGAAGCTGCCAATCCGCCGTCGTGAACTACGAAGTCGATGTCCACGGTTCCTGCGGCGGAGTCCACAGCGCGGACCGTGTACGTCCGCATGGCGGACGGTTCGACGCCTTCGGACCAATCCCAGGAGTCCCCTGTGGAAATGGGGAGGCGTGCTTCATGCGTGCCCGGATCGGGCAGGAAGACGCGGAGGTATTCGTCGCCGACACCCGTGGTGTCGAAGCCAGCCAGGCCGGAGCCGCCGAAGGTTATCCGGACCATTCCCGGAGTCAGCAGGCGGGTGGAAATGACCTCAGCGCGGTAGATGCTCATCATGACAGGAGCGCCTTTTCGAACTTCTCCAGCAGTGCGTACTGGCCGCTGGGCGAGCCGTAGATCATTTCGAGGTCATAGGTGTGGATCTGCTTGTTGGCCACGAATGGCAGCGAGGTCCACAGCTTGTTGTTGGCCAGCGGAGCGAAGGCATCCGGGTTGGCACCGTCCTTTTCGGGGACCTCGGTGGTGATGATGGCGTCGATGCCGTTGAGCTGTTCGAGCTGCTCGGCACTCAGCTTGGCGCCTTCGCCGTCGGCCAGCGGGGAAACTTTCAGGCCGAGGTCCTTGATGACCAGGCACGGCGTTCCGTAGCAGCTGACCGTCACCTGGTCCTCGTAGTAGTCCACGGGGCCGATCACCATGTTGCTCTTGCCGGCCTCGGCCAGACGCTTCTTCACGTCATCAACCTTGGCCTGGTACTTGTCCATCCAGGCCTGGTACTGCTCGGTCTTGCCGAAAGCCTCGGCTACGGTTTTGAACTTGGTGCGCCAGTCGCTGCCGTCGAAGCCGTTGAAGGTGTACGTCGGGGCGATGTCGGAGAGCTTGCCGTCAAGCTCCTTCTCATAGCCCAGGCCGTTCAGGATGACGTCGGGCTGTGCTTTGAGAATGGCCTCGAAGTTGAATTCCGGGTAGTTGGTGAACGGCGTGATGCCCTCCAACGCCTTTTGGTCGAAGAAGTACGGGAAGCCCTTGTAGCCGCTGTCACGAATGGGTTGCTGGCTGGCCAGCGGAATGCCGAGGGTGATGAGCATGTCCAGGTCCGTGGTGTACATGCCCAGGGCTTTCTTCGGCTCGGCCGGCATGACTACTTCTTTGACCTCGCTTTGGACCGTCCGGGTTTCGGATTTGGTGGTGGCGCTGGCATCGGTGGTGGCGCAACCACTCAGAAGCAGGGCTGCGGAAGCCAAGGCCGCAACGGCGGCAGACATGGTTTTAGAGCGTGAAATCACTGCGGTCCTCTTGATTCTCAGGGGAGACGGAGAGCTCCCGGTAGCGGCCGCAGGTTATCTCGGCAGGCCGCCGAAGTTAGGTATACCTACCCTAACAACGAGTCCATGCAGAAAACCGCTCGATTCTATTCGGAACCGGCCAAAGACTGGTGGTTTCCGGCCTTAAGCGAGGAGACGTACCAGCCTGGAGTGTGCCCCATCACCTTTCGGAACACTTGGACAAAGGCGCTGGGATTGTTATAGCCCACCCTCCGGCTGACCGTGGAAACCGGGTAACCGGCCGCCAGGAGCCCCAGGGCCACACGCATGCGGGCATGGATGCGCCACTGGGCAAAAGTCATCCCCGTTTCCTTATGGAACAGGCGGGACAGGTTCCGGACACTGATGGCCACTTCCACACTCCATTCCTCCAGCGAGCGGTCCAGGGCAGGGTCATCCAGGAGGGCACGCGCAATTCGCTCCAGGCGAGGGTCCACGGGCATGGGCAGCAGCATGGGCCGTGCGTCCACCACCTCCAGCAGGCCCACCACCACCTGCTCCGAGCGCTTGCGGATGGAATCGTCCATGTCGAACTTGCTCATGTGGCGCAGCAGTTCCTGCGCGGCGGTGGGCACGGTAACGGCCACCGTGCGGCTTTCCAACTGCGGCGCCACCCTGGCATTGATGTGCGAGCAGTAGAAGCCTGTCCCCTGGGTGGACTTCACAGCGTGCACCACGCCGGCCGGAATCCACAGCCCCAGCGTGGCAGGGACGGCAAAGAGTCCGCCATCGGCCTCCACCGTCAGCACACCGCGGGCACCCCACAACAGCTCATGGGTATCGTGGACGTGGTCAGTCCAGGTGGCAGGAGTGGGGCACTCAAAGTATCCCGTGTAGACGCCGTAGACCTGCGACGACGTCCGGCCCTCAACCGGGGCATCCAACTGCTGTTCCACCTGGACGTCCAACTGGGGAGCTGCCTGTCCGGATTGCGATATAGCTTGGCGGGTCATCTGGCCTTCTCGAAGTTAGGTGAGCCTTACTATGGTAAGCATGCCCTCCAGTTCCGCCACTCCGTCCTGCCCGCCTGGGCGTAACAAGCAAGCACCCTGGACGGTTTCCCGTCTCTTCACTTTCACTTTGTTCGCCAATCGCCGCTGGAAGCTCCTGTTGGTGGGCTGCGCCGGCCTCGTTTTGCACCAGGTCAGCGAGGCTTTGGTTCCGGCCACCATCGGAGCCGCCGTGGACAACGCGATTTCACCGCACGACGCCGGCGCGCTCCTTTGGTGGATTGGCGCCTTGGCGGTCGTCTTCGTGGTGCTGGCACTTTCCTGGCGCATCGGCACCCTGGCCACCAACCGGTCCTTCCTTTACGGTTCCCATGACCTCCGGCAGCTCGCGGTGGAGCGGACCCTTCACCCGCGGGGCATGGCCGCCCGGCGAGCGCCCGGTGAAATTGTGGCCATCGCTTCCTCTGACGCAGACAGGGTTGCAGGCTTGTCCTGGCTCATCGGTGGCGGACTCGCGGCCGCTGCCGGCGTGGTGACATCGGCCGTGACCCTGCTGCTGATTTCTGTTCCACTGGGCATCGCCGTCCTGGTGGCCACCCCCATCATGCTGGTGGTGATGCATCGCCTCACCAAGCCCCTTGAGGACCGCAGTGACGTGGAGCAATCTTCCGCAGCCCGCGCGGGCGCACTCGCAACGGACTTCGTCACGGGATCGCGGCCCCTCAAAGGCCTCGGAGCCGAGGAAGCCGCGGTGTCCCGCTACAAGGCCGCCAGCCGGACATCACTGCTGGCAGGGCTGAGGGCTGTTCGGTCCCGGTCCGCTTACAACGGCGCCAGCACGGCTCTCTCCGCTGCCTTCCTGGCCGGCATCGCCTTCTTCGCCGCCTGGTTTGCCGTCCAGGGAAGCATCACAGTTGGGCAGCTAGTGGCAGTTGTTGGCGTGGCCCAATTCGTCCAGGGACCCATGGCCGCGCTTGGCTTCCTCAGCGTGGAACTCGCCCGCAAGCGCGCCTCCGCCGCACGCATAGCCGTGCTGCTCGCGGAACCCGACGCGGTGCCCGCACCTGAGCCGAAGGAACGCACGACGACGGCTGCCGGCTCAGCTTCGGCAGTCGCCCCGCTGCTGGAGGCAGCCCCGCTGCTTGAACTCCGCTCCGGCTCCGATGACGCGGCGTTCCCGCCCTTCACGGCGTCAGCCGGAGAAATCGTGGGCGTCGTCCTTCCGAACGGAACGCAGGCACGGCTCTTGGTGGACACTTTGGGCTTCCGCACACCCGCACCCCGTGGTCTGGTGTCCATCGACGGCCAGGACGCTGCAGACCTGGATCCTGTCCACGTCCGTTCGAGGGTGTTCGCCGACAGCCACGATGGCGTCCTTTTCCACGGCAGTGTCCGCGCGAATGTCGCAACAGCCGACGCCCGGCTGGAGGAACGCGCCATGGCGGCCGCCGCCGTCGGGGACTTCGTGTCGCAGCTGCCCGAAGGCACCGAAACTGTACTCACCGGGCACGGCCAAAGCTTGTCCGGCGGCCAGCGGCAGCGGCTGGTCCTGGGCCGTTCCCTGCACCAAAAGCAACCGGTGCTGGTGCTGCACGATCCCACCACCGCCGTCGATACCGCCACGGAAGCGGTGATCGCCGATGGCCTGCGGAACTTCCCTGACAAGGCCTTGGTGCTGGTGACCACCAGTCCCACGCTGCTGGCTGTCTGCGATCGGGTGGTGATGGGCGGGGGCGGCGCAGCATCTGAAAGCGGCACGCACCGCGAACTGCTGGCTACGTCCGCCGGATACCGCGAGGTGGTGGGCTCTTGAGCACCGATATCCTTCCCATTGCCACACCCCGCGAGACCCGGAAGGCCATGTGGCGCCTGTTGGCGCAGCGGCCCGGCAGGCTGACCATCACCATCCTGGTGCTGCTGGCAGCGTCCTGCTGCGGACTGGCAGCACCGGCCATCCTGGGCATCATGGTCAATATTGCAGCCAGCGGCGGAGACGTCATGTGGCTGCTCTGGCTGGCAATCGGGCTTCTGGTGGCCGGTGGATTGGGTGCCCTGCTGGGAATCCTTGGCCAGAACCTGCTGGCCCGGATCTGTGAGGAAGCCTTGGCCGGGTTGCGCGAGGAAGTGTTCGCGGCAGCTGTCCGCAAACCGCTCGCGCACATCGAAAAGGCGGGCATCGGTGACGTCGTGGCCCGCGTGTCCGGAGACGTTGAAGCCGTCAGCGAGGCGATTTCGGGTGTCCTTCCCGCGTTCACCAGCGCCGCCTTCACCATCGCTGTCACGTTGCTGGGCTTGGGCGTGATTGACTGGCGCTTCGCGGTGGCGGTGCTCATTGCCGCGCCATTGCAGGTGTTCACCTTGCGCTGGTTCCTCAAGCGGACCGCCCCCATCTACCGGACGGTCCGGATCACCGAGGCCAACAGGACAGAACAGATCATCGAGACGGTCCACGGCTCCCCCTCGGTCCTGGCCTTGGGGCTCGGGGAACATCACGCCGGGCTGGTGGCGGCGGCTTCCCGGGAAAACATCGGCCATGCCCTTAAAGGCGTCAACTACCTGACCCGCTTCTACAACCGCCTCAACCTTGCTGAACTCATCGGCCTGTCCGCGGTGCTGGTGGTGGGATTCTGGCTGCACGCCGAGGGCGCCGTGACCATCGGTGCAGCCACGGCGGCCGCACTGTATTTCTACCGGCTCTTCGATCCGATCGGCTTGGTCCTGGGACAGTTCGACGAGCTCCAGAAAGCCGCTGCCGGGCTGGGCCGGATGTTCGGTCTGACCATGTCCCCCGGGCCGGCGGCTACCCATGCTCCGGCGGCGGTAGCCAGCGCAGGCGTTGTGCTGAACGACGTCACTTTCTCCTATCCCGGGCAGCGCCCCGCGCTGAACGCCGTTTCCCTCACCGTGAAGCCCGGTGAGCGCGTGGCGATTGTGGGCACCTCAGGCGCGGGCAAGACCACCCTGGCCAAGGTCATCATGGGCTTGGAACACCCGGACAGCGGCACCGCTTGGGTAGGTGGCCTGGACTCGGCCAGTGCCGCCCCGGCTGAGCTGCACGATCGGATCGCGATGGTCAGCCAAGAGGTGCACGTCTTCTCCGGGACACTCGCCGAGGACCTACGGCTCGCCAAACCCGGCGCTTCTGCGGAGGAACTTTCGTGCGTCCTGAAAGCAGTTGGGGCTGCCTGGGTGGAAACGCTCGACGACGGCCTGGAGACTTCCGTAGGCGCCGGTGGCCACCAGCTCACGCCCGAGCAGGCGCAACAGTTGGCTCTGGCACGGCTCAAGCTCAAGGACCCGCCCATTGCGGTCCTGGACGAAGCCACCGCAGAAGCCGGCACCGGGTCCGCCACCATGCTGGATCAGGCCGCCGAAGCCGCATTGGCAGGGCGGACTTCCGTGGTGATCGCGCACCGCTTGAGCCAGGCTGCTTCTGCGGACACCGTCGTGGTGATGGAGCACGGCCGGATAGTCGAGTCCGGATCGCACCAGGAACTGCTGGCTAACGGCGGCCGATACGCCACTCTGTGGGAGGCCTGGAACAGCTCACTCAGCAGGAGTTGAGGCAGGCTCCGGCGGTGGAACGGGGTCATGCCGGACCGGCGTTCCGGCGGCGAAGGCGCGCACTTTGGCATCATCCCAGATATGCGCCGGAACTCCGCCGCCCAGGAGCTTCCGGGCCAGCGTGGGGTCGTCGCCGAACGGTGCGTGGCTGCCCGCCATGATCATGTTGCCGTAGCGGCGGCCTTTGAGCATGGCGGGGTCGGCGATGATCATGGTGTGCTGGAACGTGTCCGCAATGGTGGCAGCATCTGCCCTGGCGTTCTTCAGGTCCGGCGCGTCGCCTGAGTTGACCACATAGAGGCCATCGGGGGCGAGGACTGCGTCCGCATGGGCCGTGAATTCGCGGGTGGTGAGGGCCCGGGGCGTGAAGGCTCCGGCAAAGACGTCCCGGATGATGAGATCCCGGGTGTCCGGGGTGAGGGATTCGGTCACTTGCCGGGCCTCTCCAACACGGAGCCTCAACAGCGGGGCCTTCGGCAGATCGAACCAGCCGCGCACGTAGTCGGCCAGCTTGCCATCAAGTTCAACCACCACCTGCCTGGCTTCGGGGTACGCGGCATGGAAGTAGCGCGCCATGGAACATGCTCCCCCGCCCAGGTGCAGGGCACGAAGCTTCGGTTTCTGCTCCCGCGGCCAGCGGGACTCCACCAATGCCGCAATCCAGCGCATGTACTCGAAGTCGAGGAACAGCGGATCGGCGAGGTCTATGTGCGAGCTCATCACACCGTTGATTTTCAGTAGCCAGCCGTTGGAGTTGTCCTGGTCCTGGATGAGCTCGCAGTCGCCGGTGTCGATGTAGTAGACCCCCGCCACCGGACCGTCAGGGCGGGTACCGGCGGGCACCTCGACGACTCCCGCCGTCGACCTTTTACCGCGTTTCGCCACTATTTCCGCCCTGCCTGAGTCATGCGTCAAGCCTAATGGAGCGCCACAGCGACCACAGTAGTAAGGATGCTTACAACTTTGACCGATTGGGCCATAAGATCACTCCATGGAGCTTGGTGAATTGGTGTGGGCGGAGGTCTTGACCGTTGTTGCTGCGTGGCTGACGGTGGTTTGCCTCCTGGTGGCGCGCGTACCCAAGCCTCCAAGCCTCCTCGACCCGCCCCTGGAGCTGAATCAGCCCGAGGACCCGGAACCGCGTTAGGGATAGGCCGGAAGCTCACCCGGCCGACCGCAAGCGTCAGGTTCCGATGATGGACGTAGCCTGGTAGACCATCACCGATCCCGCTGCCGGCGCCAGGCAGGTCAGCTGGCAGGGCGGTGCGCGGTGGGCCAGCAGTTCAACATCGATACGGGCCGGATGCGGCGGGCTTCCAGTGAGACGAATGCGCCAGCGGTCCCCGTCACGCAGCGTCTCAGTGACGTGGAAATCATTCCGGCCGGCAGGGCCGAAACGCTCCAGCACGGCAGCGACAGCAACTTGTTGCGGTGGGAAGAGATCCGTATATCCGCGGAGATACTTCGCGGATATACGGCCGGCCAGATGATCTTGAATCGTGGCGACGGAGGACTCCACGTCGAGACCGCCGTAGTACACGCCGTCGGGAGCAACCACCGCGGTAGCTGCGAACCTGTCACCGCCAACGTGGGAGCATTCCCACACCAACTCCGGCCAACGCTCACTCAGGGCGCGTCCCACGGGCCGTCCACGCACCGCGCAGCAGGGGTCATGCCGGCCATGAGCGCAGACCAGGATGACCGGTGGAAAGCCGGGCTCACCGGGAGCCGCCAAGGCAGAAACTATTTCCGCAAGGTCCTCGTCCCGGTCCCATGTTCCCCACAGCTGCTGATAGGCGCCCGGGCTTTCATGGCGCAGCACGGCCCAGCGGCTGGGTCCGGGGCGCCGACGAGGGCCCGGGCGCCGCACCAACAGGACCCGTGCCCCCGCAGTCCGCGCAGCTGAGGAAATGAGGGCTTTTGTCCCAGCCTCCAGATCAAGGCCATCAAAGCCCTCGGGTGGCCATCCACCCCGGTACTCAATGAGAACCCACACCACGCCGGGTGAGGCCGTGCCTGCCATGGGGTCGCCGCGCATCCGGGCGCTATTGGCACAGAAGAAACGTTCCGTCTCGGCCACGGGGGCATCAACGATCAACGGGGACAAGAACTCCTGCGCGCAACAGCCTTTCGACGAGCTCAAGGCCGAGGTCTGCCGCCACGTGATCCCCACCGTCCAGCAAGCGCCTCACGGACGGAAGATTTGCCTCAGGGAAGTCGAGCCAACCCACCCGGGTGGTCAATCGTGAACCCTCCAGCCGAGCTTCCAGGGCATCTCGAAGCCGGACCCACGAGTCAGCGCCAAGGTTCTCGACGGCGGCGAGCTGGGCCACCGGACCCAGCGGGGCCGGACGTCCCTGTCCCCTCCGGGTGCGGTGGAAAAGCGCCGTGGCATCGGCCTTCAGGACGGCGGCCGCCAAACGTTCACGGACGGCATCGATCTCACCGTTGGGTCCATCGACACCCAACGGCAAGGACCGGCGCATCTCAGGATCGTCACCCATTGCTGCAAGGGCAGCCTGTACGAGGTGCTCGGCCAAGGCATGGCGGGTCCAGCTGTGAACTCCCAACGTGAGATGGATGGAGACCTTGCCCTGTGCCTGGGCAGCATGCAACCACCCACGCGGCAAATAGAGGACATCGCCGGGCTCAAGGACTGTGTCGATGTATGGCGTGCCTTCAGCGGCCTCGGCCACGGCAGAGCGGCGGTCGGTCCACGGCTGGCTGCGCAGCGGATCCACGTGGACCGGCTCATGGATGATCCAGCGCTTGGTTCCCTCGATCTGCAGCACAAATACGTCGTGGATGTCGTAGTGGTCGTCGAAGCCACGGTTCTGAGGTGGGGTGATGTAGGCGTTGGCCTGCACAGGGTGTCCCAGCTCAGTGCTCAGCTGGGCGCTGAAGCTCGACACCGGCTCCCAAGTGCGATGCAGCGCTTGCAAGACCAAGGTGGCACCATCAGCGAACTTGCGCCAAAGCTCCGTGTCATCCAGTTGGTCAGAGATGGTTGCGCCAACGCCTGCCGGGGAAGTGAACGAGGACTCGGGAAGTGTAGAGCCACCCTTGGCCACGCGCAGGAAAGGCGTCCGCAGCCCTCTACGCGAAATCAATTCATCGACGGCGTTGGCAGAGAAGACATCGGAGAAATCGCTGACTCCGCGCGCGAGAAGCGCGGTGCGTCCCCAGACGTCACTGGCGAACTTCTCACGGCCAATGTCAATCAGGCGTGTTTCCAGGACCCCGGCGCCCTTCACCGCACCGGGGTCCTGGACATCAGTGCTGGTTGAGCTCAAACTTAGTTGCCTCGCTGTTCGGCGCCACCGTCAGCGCCGCCGTCTGCGGGGCCTTCAGCGCCACCATCAGCGCCGCCGTCGGCACCGCCGTCCGCACCGCCGTCGTGGACGCCCGCTGTTCCGGACGCGCCGCCGTCTGCGGGGCCTTCGGCACCACCATCAGCGCCACCATCGGCACCGCCGTCCGCACCGCCGTCGTGGACGCCCGCTGTTCCGGACGCGCCGCCGTCTGCGGGGCCTTCGGCACCACCATCAGCGCCACCATCGGCACCGCCGTCCGCACCGCCGTCGTGGACGCCCGCTGTTCCGGACGCGCCGCCGTCTGCGGGGCCTTCGGCACCACCATCAGCGCCACCGTCGGCACCGCCGTCGTGGACGCCCGGGGTTCCGGCTGCACCGCCGTCTGCGGGGCCTTCGGCACCACCATCAGCGCCACCGTCGGCACCGCCGTCGTGGACGCCCGCCGTTCCGGACGCGCCGCCGTCTGCGGGGCCTTCGGCACCACCATCAGCGCCGCCGTCAGCGCCACCATCGGCACCGCCGTCGTGGACGCCCGGGGTTCCGGCTGCACCGCCGTCTGCGGGGCCTTCCCCTTGGCTTGGATCCTGCTCTGGAACAGACATGCTTCCTCCCGGGAATCGAATGGCGTACTCAGGCCCCGGTGATCGGAACCTGATTCCAAACCGGACGATCTTTGTCCATACCGCCCGTGATCACAATATCGAGATGGGTCAGCTCTGGGAACAGCTCGTGAGCATTCAGAGCCGCACCATCCGATGCTCCGGCAGCGAGAACCACGACGGGTCACAGAGCTGCCGCTTGCCATCGGGTGCGAATCCGTTGCGCCGGTAGAAGGCCTGGGCACGGGGGTTGTCGTCGAGGACCCACAAGTAGGCAGGTCCGTCGCCGATCAAGGCGTCCACCAACGCTTGCCCAACCCCGCGGCCATGGATGCGCTCCAGGGTATAGAGCATGAAAAGTTCCCGTTCGCAGGGGCTGTCTTCATCTTGTCCGGGACCGGCCGCGCCAAGGCCCACCAAGTGCCCCTCGGAGTCATGGGCCAACAGCCGGGTGTGGCCCGCAGCGATGAAATCCCGGTACCGCTCGATCCTATGGGGCAAGGCAGCTTCCTGCTTCTCGAAGAACTCAGGGGGCAGCAGGCGCCCGTAGCTCTCTTTCCAGGACTGGACGTGCATGAGTGCCATGGCTTCGGCGTCGTCCACCGTTGCCGGGCGAAGTGTGAAATCCATGCGCTACCGCACCCTCGCTATCGCAAAACCGTCCCAGCCCTTGCTGCCGACGGTCTGAATGGCCGTAGCGTCCAGGCGGGGATCCTCCCCCATCATCTCCAATGCCTTCACGATGCCCGGCGCATTGACCTCGTCCCGCCCGGGCTCAAGGATGGCACCGTCCCAGATGACATTGTCCACCACAATCACCGTGCCCGGGTGGCCGAGCCGAATGGCCCAGTCCAGGTAGTTCGAGTCGTTCTCCTTGTCCGCGTCGATGAAGACAAAGTCGAACGATTCCTGGCCAGCCAAGGCGGGAAGAGTGTCCAAGGCAGCACCCACCCTGATGTCCACTTTGTGCCCTACCCCCGCGGCATCCATGTTGGCGCGCGCCACGTCGGCGTGCATTTGGAGGAATTCGCACGTCACTATGCGGCCGTCGTCGGGCAGTCCCTGCGCCATCCAGATGCTGCTGAATCCGGCAAGGGTGCCGATCTCCAGGACGCGCCTGGCCCCGGACATCTGCACCAGCATCCGCAGCAACTTGCCCGCGTTGGGTGCCACTTCGATGGCTGGCATGCCTGCCTCCACGGCGGACGTCAGGGCACGCTGATGGGCAGGATCGGGACGGACGACGACGTCAGTCAGGTAACGCTCGACGTCGACCCAACCGGGTTCGGTCACGTGTTCAATCATGGCCCCCAGTCTGGCACTCGCCGTACCCCGGGGGAAGGATCTAGTCCGTGGCGGAAATGGCGTCTTCGAGCCGCTCCACTTTGCCGGTGAGCTCACCGCTGTAGCCGGGGCGGATGTCGGCCTTGATCACCAGGGAGACGCGGCTTCCGTAGCGGCCAACGGCCTCCGTGGCACGCTTGACGACGTCGAATACCTCATCCCATTCACCCTCAATGGTGGTGAACATGGAATCGGTGTGGTTGGGCAGGCCGGAATCACGGACGATCTTGACGGCCGCGGCAACGGCATCGTGCACAGAGGCATCAGGGGTGGGTCCGTCATTGGCGGCGGAAGCGGGCTGGCCCGAAGGCGCGACAGAGAATGCAAGCAACATGAAATCCAGTGTTTCACGTACCGGTTTGTCATATAACAACGTACTCCCGCGTAACAACGGGCCAGCACGCCTGCATTGCTACTCTGACAAACATGGAACAGCCCTCTGAACGCAAGCCCCTCAGGGCAGATGCCGCACGCAATGTGGACAAAATCATTACCGCTGCCAGGCAGTGCTTCCGGGAACACGGTCCCGAAGTCCCCCTGCAGACCATCGCCGCCACCGCTGGAGTTGGCCCCGCGACGCTGTTCCGCAACTTCTCGGACAAAGAGCAACTGGTCCTGGCCGCGCTGTCCCGGCAATTGCGCCTGCACGTGGATCCGGTGGCCGCAGCTGCGCTCGACGGCATGGACGCCGCCGAAGGACTCATCAACGTCATCGATGCCGTGATGAAGGTAGCCAGCGACGACGCAAACCTCCTGGACGCCGTCGCCGGCCGACGCGGACTCCTGATGGGCATCACCGGAGGGCTCATCGGTTCCATGGCCACTCTGCTTGAGCGCGGCCAGGGCCAGGGTTCATTGCGGCGCGACATCACCATTGAGGACATGGTCCGGCTGGTGGCCATGCTCATCGGCGCGGTGGACACCATGGAACCCGGGTCTGAGGCCTGGAAGCGCCCTGTGGCCTTGATCGAGGATGCCATCCGGACCGAACGCCCTTCCCGTCCGCTCCCGGAGCAGTCGGGCATTCCGGGCGTGACGTTTACAGAGACGGTCTAGCTCTTAGCCCCAGCCCAGCAGCCTGAGCACGGCCGCAGCAGCAGCACCGGAAATGACTACTACGAGGAACGGCGCGCGAAGCCACAATGCGACGGCGGCCGCCACCAAGGCTCCGATGCGGGCATCCAGGACCAAGCCTTGTCCCGACGCCACCGCGTTCACGGCCGTCAAGGACGCCAGCAAGCCAATGGTCATGGTGCCGGCCACGTGCATGATCCGTGGACTCTCCAGCAGCTTGGCCGGGACAAAGTACCCCACCAGTTTGGTGAGGTACGCCAGGGCGCAAGCGATAAGGATCCATAGCCAAAGGTTCATTTCTTGCCCTCGTGATCGCGCTGGTGCTTCTCCGCGTAGGGATCAACATCCGGCTCAAGCCCTTCATCCATGCGGGCGTGGCTGAACCAGCCGATCACACCGGCCACCACGGCCGCCACCAGAATGGGAACCCCTGATGGCACGAACGGCACGGCCAGGATGGTGGCCAAGGCGCACGCAGCGGCGATAGCCCACGGTTCGCGGCCTTTCAGCCGCGGCCACAGCAAAGCCAGGAACGCCGCAACGGCAGCACCGTCCAAGCCCCACTGTTTAGGATCTCCCATGGCATCCCCGGCCAATGCCCCGATGGCCGTAAAGATATTCCACAAAATGAATATACCGATGCCCGCAGTCCAGAAACCGCGCCGTTGCTCGTCAGGATCCGACTGGCCGGACGCCGTAGCGGTCGATTCATCGATGGTGATGTGCGCAGAGATGTAACGTTTCCAACCCCCGGGGCGCAGCATCGCATTGATCTGCATGCCATAAATGCCGTTGCGGAGACCCAGGAGGGCACTGGCCGTCATGGCCGCAACCCCGGAGCCGCCACCCGCCACGACGCCGATGAACGCGAACTGCGATCCGCCGCTGAACAGCAGGAGGCTCAGCACCATCGTCTGCCAGAAATCAAATCCCGACGCAACCGCGAGGGCTCCGAACGACACACCGTAAAGACCCGTGGCGATGCTCAGGGAGACTGCGATTTTGAACGCCGGCGACTCCCTGAGTTTCATGGGAGCAGGACCGCTGGTCATTTCCGCAGGCTCCACGACCAGAGGATGAGTGGAATCTGGAGGGGCAGCCGAACAGTGTGGATGCGGCGCTCATTGGCAGTGCCATGGGGCCCGTAGGCGCGTCGCAGGGCATCAATATGCCCGGCAAGGAATGCAGCAAACATCGCGGTGGTCGCGTCCGCGGCAACCTTTCGCGTCGCCGGAATCAAAAGCCCGACGGCGGCGGCCACCTCAAGCAGGCCCGACGACGCAACCCATTCCTCGCGGGACATAACTGCCAGGGGACCGTTGGGAAGGCTGCCCGGCTCATCCTTGCGGCACAGGTAATCCGGAACCACAGGATAGTAGAACTTGGGATTGCGGAAGTGCTTTGCGGCGCTGGCCAGGAGCAATCCGCTTAAAGCGACTGCGGAGGTGGTTCGGGTTGCTTGTGCTGACCAGCGAAATGACATGAGACCACTCAATCACAAGCGCGGTAACCCCCAAAGTCAGCTGGAGACCATGAGCTGCGCGAGCACCTGCGCCGGCTTGTTGGTGGTGATCTCCTGGATGCCCAGGCCCTGGCAGAGAGCAACGTCTTTTTCCGAGTCAACGGTCCACACCCGGAAAATGCGGCCCGCTTCCAACCAACGCTGAACGTTGCGGGCATGCTCCCTCACGTATTCAATGCCCGGGCCGGCAATGTCCACTTCGCCTTCGTCCAGAACGCGTTCAGCCTCGAGCTGGGTTGCCCGCATGACATTGGCCACCGCACCTCCGGTAAGGAATCCCAAGCCGAGCTCCTCCCGGATCTCCTTCACAGTGAAGTCATCCACCAACTGGCAGATGTGCTGTCCCGGAACACTCTGCAGAAGCCGCTGGACCGAGTCTGTATCGAAGCTCATGAAGGAGATCCGGATGTTCTCCAGCCGTGATTCTTCCGGAGTCCATCCCTCATCCTCCAACAGGGCCAGAACTCGCTCCTCCAACTTCAGTTTGTAAGGGCTGGGGTGTTTGAGCTCGATCGCCAGGCCTATCTCGCGTCCCGCCCCGCGCAGGATGTCCAGCAACTCCGGCAAGGTGAGGAACTGATCAGACACTCCCCCGTAGGCCTCCGGAATCCGTGCGCCCTTCCACGAGGAGAAGTCCAACGCCCTGAGCTCCTCCAAGGTGTGCTCTGCCACTGGCCCTGTCCCGGTGGATGTCCTGTCCAGGTTGGCGTCGTGCAGCAGCACCACATGCTGATCCCGGGTCAGATGGACATCGCACTCCACACCGTCGGCGCCATCAGCGATTGCCTTCAGATAGGCGGCGCGGGTGTGCTCTGCGAAAGCAGCGCTGGCACCGCGGTGGGCGTAGACCTTGGGCCGGCCAGGGGCGAAGTCGTCGCTAGTCATGGGGACACGGTAGCCCACCTGGCTGGACACGCGGGGGCTACGCTGGGCTAATGCAGGTGAACTCTGAACAAATCCCAACCGAAGACGTCACCAACCCCACCACCCCGGCCCCGGCCCCGGCCCCGGCGACAGGTGCCGCACGCGCGCGGGGCCGTTCCGCCGTCGTCGGTCTTTCCGCTGGTGATCTTGAAAAAGCGGCTGCCCTTCTCCGCATGAAGAGGCTGGCACTGGGCCTGTTGATCGCCATGGCTGTGATCTTCACGCTGGCTTTCGCGTTTCAGAAGCAGTACCCGTGGCTGGAGTACGTCCGGGCGGCAGCTGAAGGCGGCATGGTGGGCGCCCTGGCCGACTGGTTCGCCGTGACCGCGCTGTTCAAGTACCCCATGGGCCTGAAAATCCCGCACACTGCCATCATTCCGCGCCGCAAGGACCAGATCGGCGAATCCCTCAGCGACTTCGTGGAAAGCAACTTCCTGTCGCAGGAGGTGGTGCAGGACAAGTTGGCCAGCATCGATATTGCCCGGAAAGCCGGGACGTGGCTGTCAGCCCCGGGCGGCGCAGAGCGCGTTGCCAAGGAAGGCGGCGCGATCATCCGTGGCGCGTTCACGGTGCTGAATGATGACGACGTGCAGGCCGTCATTGAGGGAATGGTCCGCAAGCACCTGCTCACCCCGCCGTGGGGCCCGCCCGTGGGACGGATGGCCGAACGGATCTTCGCTGACGGACACCACCACAAGCTGGTTGACCTGCTGGTTGACCGCGCCGCCGACTGGGTGGACGCCAACCATGCCACGGTGAACAGGCTGGTCTCCGACCGGTCTCCGCTGTGGGTGCCCACCTTCGTGGACGGTCTGGTGGGAGACAGGGTCTACGTTGAACTGTCCAAGTTTGTCCGCGCAGTCCAGTCCGATCAAAACCACCAGGTGCGCCAGTCCATTGACGCGTACCTCACGGATCTGGCGCAGGACCTGCAGCACGATCCCGCCATGATCGAGCGTGCCGAGACCATCAAGTCGCAGATCCTTGGCGACCCCGAAGTCCGGGAACTGGCCTCCCGCACCTGGGGAACGGTGAAGACCGCGCTGCTCAACGCCGTCGACGATCCCGACAGCGAACTGAGCCAGCGTTTCAAGGGTGCCGTACGCGACTTCGGATCGCGGCTGGTCAACGACGACGAACTCGCGGGCAAGGTCAACGCCTGGATCGGCGATGCCGCCGGCTACCTCGTCAACACCTACCGTTCGGACATCGCCGGCGTCATCTCGGACACCGTGGCACGGTGGGATGCCCAGGAAACGTCGCAGAAGATCGAGCTGCAGGTGGGCAAGGACCTTCAGTACATCCGGATTAACGGCACAGTGGTGGGTGCGCTGGCGGGGCTGGCAATCTTCACCGTGGCGCACCTGCTTTTCGGGTAGGTTCAGCTGTTCGGGTAGGTTCAGGGCTTACCCGCGCCCCTTTTCAGCGAGCTGCTGGACCTGCCATTGGTGCACATCGGCCAGCCACTCCAGCGGGGCCCCCGGACTGACGCGGGGATCGTCAGCAGCCCGGCCGTCACGGAGGGCCTCCACGTACGAGCGGTCCTGCGCGATGCGAGCCCGCAGTTGGCCCACACCTACCGAGCCATGCCCTGGGACCACCAGGCTGACGTCATCCGCCACGCTTTCGAACAGCCGCAGCCCGGCGAGGTAGTCGGTGATCGGATCCTCGGCTTGAAGGTCCAGGAAAGGCATCAAGGTATCGGACAGCATGTCCCCGGCCACCAGGACTCCGCGTTCCTCGATGAGCAATCCCGCGTGACCTGGCGCATGGCCCTGGTGTTCAAGGATCCGGACGGTGGGGCCATCCCAGGGGATCTCCGCCGCATCGGCAGGGAGCCCGGAAATGAGCCCCAGCAGCTCCATGGGAATTTGGTGGGCGTGTTCCGGGGGCAGCCCCTCCGCGACGAGTTCCCGCCAGTCGGCCCGCTTCAGCACTCCCTGAATGGAGTCCGCACAGCGGGCTGTCCCGTAGCGTGGCGGGTGGCCGAAATCGGGGTGCCACAGCACATGGTCCCAATCAGGATGCGTCGAGAAACCCGCCACCACCTGCTGGCCCAGCCCGTGGAGATCCTCGGCGAGGGATGCCATCTCAGCTGCGGTTATCCCGGGGTCGATGAGCAGTACGCCTTCCCGTCCCTGGACCACCAAGGAATTACTCTGGATGAACTCGCTCTGGTGAACCAGAACGCCCTCAGCGATTTCCTTCAGCATCACGCGCCTCCCAGTAGATGCACCATCTGTCCCGGCCTTGCTTGGCCGATCATGTCCAGGTCTTCGTCGCGGACCACCGCGATCACAGGCGACTCCGCCGTGGCCGGGTGCCCGGCCAGTGCAATGACAGGAAGGCCCGACGGCGGCAACAGGACCGAGCCGGAAGTCAACGGTTGGGGCTGGGCTGCTGGAGCTGCAGTCACCCCCAGCGGCCGGCCCACCAACCGCGCCCCCACCCGGTCCGACTCCGGGGAGAGAATCCATGGTTCTGTGGTCAACCGCAGCCACGTGCCGGCGTCGTCAATGGTGGCGTGGGCTGAGCGGGAAACCCGGGCCACCACCGGCCGTTTGGGGTCCACTGCCCGTCGAGCCGGTGCGTGATCCAACCGCGGAGCGTGTCCGTGGGGCGGCCCAAAGGTGAGGGATGCACCGGCGCGCAATGGTTCAGATTGGACCGGAATGCCTCCCTGCACGGCCACGTAGTACCGGATCCCGAACAACGCCGGAGCACATTCCAGGACTGCGCCGGGAGCCACCCGGACTGCCGTGTTCAGGGGCAGCTCGGCACCGTTGAGCGTCACCAAGCCCTCGGCGCCGGTGACGGCAATGGACGTTCCGGTGACGAAGCGGAGCCGGAGGCCACCCACCAGCACTTCGAGGCCGGCGGCAGAGTCCCGGTTTCCCAACAGGGCGTTGGCCAAATGCAGGGATGCACGGTCCAAAACCTGCCCGGGACTAAGTACAAGGGTCAAGGACCCCGGATCCACCACAACGGCACCCATTAGGAACTCCTCTACAAAGAACTGCGTCCCACCACTGATCTGCTCACGACGCTACGCGAATGCCTCAATTTGCACGCCGGCCTGTTCCAGGCCCTCCTTGACGGCCGCCGCCATGTCCACCGCACCCGGGGTATCGCCGTGGATGCACAGGGAGTCAGCCTGAACGGGAACAATTGATCCATCGATGGCCAGCACTTCCTTGCGCGTTGCCAGCCGGACGGCCTGGGCCACCACTGCAGCGGGATCGTGCAGCACGGAGCCTTCCTGCGTCCGGGGAACCAGCGTGCCGTCGGGTAGGTAGGCCCTGTCCACGAAAGCTTCCCGGAACACTGGATGTCCGGATTCCTCTGCCAGCCGCAACCACTCCGAACCCGGCAGGCCGAGCACAGGGAGCCCAGGATCGTAGGCGTGGACCGCCGCAACAACGGCCTCGGCCTGCTCGGCGTCACGGACAATCCTGTTGTAGAGGGCGCCGTGCGGCTTCACGTAGTCCACGGACGCTCCCACCGCGTGGGCCATGCCATCAAGAGCGCCCAGTTGGTAGAGCACGTCCCCAAAAAGCTCGTCGAACGTCATGTCCAGGGAACGCCGGCCGAAGCCTGCCAAATCCCGGTAACCCACGTGCGCCCCCACACGGACATCCAGTTCGAACGCGGCCCGGCAGCTGTCCAGCATGGTGAGGGGATCTCCGGCATGGAATCCGCAGGCCACGTTTGCGCTGCTGACGATGCCGAACATGGAAGCATCGTCCCCCATAGTCCAGGAGCCGAAGGACTCCCCCAGATCAGCGTTCAGATCCACTGTTGCCACCTTCCAGCGTCAGGTTGTCGGGTGTCGCCTCGGGAGCGACAACGTTATGTGGTGCGTTGGGGAGCAGTTCGCCCGGAACAGTGTCCGGCAGCGGGCCGAATGCCTCCTTCGCCGTGGAAACGACCGCCCGGCCCATCATCAGGTTGCCGGCACCACCCACCACGGCGCCTACACCGAACGGCAGGGCGCGGCCAAGGAACGCAGAACCTTGCCGCTTCACGAGGTTCTTCAAGAACGCACGTTGGATGGAGTCCCGGATGACGCCAAAGCCGCTGCCTGGGATCTTCTTGGTGAGGGTCCTGCCCCAGGCGTTGGTCACGCCTTTGCCGCGTCCCAACGACTGACCGCTCAGCGCGCCCAACATGGACGTGCCTTCCTCACCCAGCATGATGGCCATGACCATGGTCTGTGCGCGCACGGGATCGGTGAGCCTGATGCCGTGAAGCTCCGCCAAGGATGACGCGTACAGTGCGGTGGTTTCCAGGAAACCGACGGTCGCCAGCGCGGACAGTCCCAGCGATGCTGCGGTTCCGATGCCAGGTACGACCGCAGTAGCACCCACTGCAGCGCCCCCTCCGGAGATGGCCAGCAGGTAGTGGCGTTCAAGTTTGGCGGCAAGCTGCGCCGGGGAGTCGTTGGGGTGGCGTCGTTGGAGTCTTCGCAGATTGGCCAGGACCAGGGGTCGCTGGACCTCCACTGCTTTCAGCAGCACGTTGTGTACGCCTGGCTTGGTGTTGCCTTGCTCATCAAACACAGCATTGTGGGCTGTTTCCTGGGCGATTTTCACCGCAGGGTTGGGGCGCTTGGGCATCTTCACCTCTCCTTGGCAGCGGGGTCTAAAACGGGGGAACTGCTGGGTTCAGACTATGTCACACGCTTGTGGTGCGACGCCCTCACTTCGCCTTATGTGGACAGTATTCCGCGCAGGGCGGACCTCACAACGGCACACCTGCGGCGTAGACTGGGAGGCACTCACGGAAGCAGTCCAGCAAGGACAGGAAGTATCCGTCATGAAGGCCACAGACAAGAACGAGCATGTCATCCGGCACCATACCGACGCTCCTGCGGAGGGTGAAACGGAAGGCTGGGTTTCACACGATACCGGCATTCACAGCCAGGACCCGGCGGAAGGCCCGGACATCGACGACGACGCCCCGCCGTCGGGCGCTTCATGACGTAGCTTCCTCCCGCACCCCGCTACGGTGGCCCGTGCGGCCTCCACCATAGGCACCCCTCCACAGCGTCCACGGCCAGGCTTAGGCTAGTGAAATGGCCGCTTTGAGGGCGCTGCGTCCTTTTGCGCACCGTGAATTCCGGGTGCTGATATCCGCGCTGTCCATCTCGATCTTCGGATCCGGCATGTGGGCCGTGGCGATGGTCTATGAGGTGATCCACCTCGGCGGCGGCCCTTTGGAGTTGTCCCTGGTAGCCACCGCGGCCAGTGTGGGCCTGGTGGGGTTCGTGCTTGCGGGCGGCATCGCGGCCGATCGCTTCCCGCAACGGCTCCTGATCATCGCCGTGGAAGGTGCCAACCTGGCAGTCATTGGCACCATCACGCTGCTGGCAATGCTCAACGTCCTTCAACTCTGGCACTTGGCCATCGGCGCTTTTGTTCTGGGGGTGGGGCAGGCGTTCTTCTTCCCTGCCTACTCGGCCATGCTTCCGCGTATCCTGCCGGCAGAGGACCTTTTGGCCGCGAACGGCCTGGAGGGCACGGTGCGGCCGATCCTCCAGCAGGCTGCGGGTCCCGCCATTGCGGGAATCCTGGTGGCAATCCTGTCCCCCGCGCATGCCGTGGCCGGCGTGGCCGTTTGCCACTTCCTGGCGTTCGGGATTGTGAACCTGCTCAGCCGTCAGGCACCGAATGGCCCCGGCACCGCGGAACCGGACACCCAAGCACCGGACACCCAAGCACCGGACACTCAAACTCCTGCACTGGAATCTCAAACTCCGAGCAGAGTGCCGGCCAAGTCCTCATTGTTCAAGGACCTTCGGGAAGGATTCAGCTACACCATCCGGACCCCGTGGTTGCTGTGGACCTTGATCTGGGCATGCCTGTCCGTCCTGTTCCTGATCGGCCCCATCGAGGTGCTGCTCCCCTTCGTCGTCCGCGATCAGTTGGGCGGGGACTCGCGGATGTTCGGTTTCCTGCTGGCGGTGATGGGCGTCGGAAGTGCCTTGGCTGCACTGGCGACGGCGTCCTTCCCTCTGCCCCGGCGCTACCTGACGGTGATGGTGGTGACGTGGGGCCTGGGGAGCCTGCCGGTTGCCGCCATTGGTTTCATGGACAGTGTGTGGATGCTCGCGGCCGCGATGCTGATCTTCGGTGTCACCGAGGGCATCGGCGTCGTCATCTGGGGAACGCTCCTGCAACGACGCGTCCCACGGCATTTGCTCGGCCGGATATCCAGCCTGGACTTCTTTGTTTCGCTGGCACTGATGCCGGTTTCCATGGCCCTGGCCGGACCGGTTGCCGAGGTGGTTCCCATCTGGCTCATCTTCTTCATTGCCGGCCTGGTGTGCCCCATCATGGCCTTTGTGGCGCTGTTCGCCGCACGCATGATGACGGACGAGCTCCGGAATCCGCTGACATCGGCTGCCGAGGACCCGGAATCTGCAGACGCACAGCCCGACTCTGTGTAGCGTGTTCACTACTTCAGGAAGAAGACAACCATGGCCGCTGGAACCAAAGACGATCCCTGGCAGCTGACCACGCCACCGGGCTCTTCCGACTACACCATGTATAGGGATGAGGCCGCGGATCCCCCGGCCATCGTGTGCCAGGTCGGGTCCACAAAACTGTTGTACCAGCTCCGCGCCATCGAAGACCTGCATGCCTGGCTCGTGGAGCAGGGTGATTGGGTTCCGCTGGGAGCCGCCGACGAAGGCAAGGACGCAGCCGAAGGAACGGTGGAAGCGTGGGGCCGCAGCGAGAGCAACCCCGTGGGCGGTTGGTACGGCCTCAGGAAGGGCTACCGGGGCAGGTTCGGCATGTACATGCCGCCACTGCTCGAAGCCCTCGGCTTGGCTGAGCTCACCCATGAGAAGCGAAACAACAGCATGCGGGCGATCACAAAGTAGAAGCTCCGGCAGGCGGCACCGCAGTGCTAGCGGGCCCCCGCGGGCCCTGCCTGCGGGGCACACGCTTGGGATGCGAAGATGTTCAGGCCCAACACCCGGGAAAGGTAAGCCGTGGCCTGCTGCCCGCGGACGCTGTTGCCGGCCCGATCCAACCGGGGAGAGAAGGCGCCGATTCCGGCCTTTCCCGGAGAGACCGTCAGCAATCCACCGGAAACACCGGACTTCCCGGGAAGCCCAATCTCAAAGAGCCACTCACCGGACCGTTCGTAGAGCCCGTTGGCTGCCAGCACCGCCAGGGTGTCCCGGCAGACATCGGCTGAAACCACCCTTTGGCCGGTGACCGGGTTGACGCCGCCATCGGCCAAGGTTGCGCCCATCAGGGCAAGGTCACGGGCGCTGACACGCAGCGAGCATTGCCTGGTGTAGACGTCCACTACCTGTTGCGGGTGCCGGTCGATTCGACCGTAGCTTTCCAGGAGGCCTGCGATGGCCCGGTTCCGGGTGTTGGTGGCGGCCTCCGACTGGTAGACCTCCTCATCCACTTCCAAGGCCCTCCCGGCGAACGCTGACAGGCCGGACTGAACAGCTTTCCATTGCTCGTCCGGCGTTGACCCGGGCATCAGCGCCGTGGTGGCGAGGGCGCCGGCGTTGACCATGGGGTTCATGGGGTGCCCGTCGTTGAGTTCGATGGCCATCACCGAGTTGAAAGCCAGGCCCGTGTTGTTCACACCCACCAAGTCAGCTACCGCGGCATGTCCGTACTCTTCACAGACCAGCGCATAGACAAATGCCTTGGAGATGGATTGGATGGAGAACTCCACGTCCGCCTGGCCAGCCACATGCACTCCCCCGTCCACTTCCACCACGCAGAGTCCGAACAGCTCCGGATCAGCCCTGGCCAGGACCGGAATGTAGTCAGCTACCGCGCCGTCGCGGCAGGCACGGTTCCGCTCATGGGAGGCGACCACCAGCGAGTCAACACGTTCCCATTCCGGCAATGTTCCCGTGGAAACCGACTGTTCCACGCCTTCAACGTTCGATTCCAACACCGCTGACCCCCGAAGATTCCGTGGCTGGAGGATATGACCTATTTGCTGGACCCAAGGGTTCCAAGCTGGGTTCCGTCCTGACCGAACACCGCCAGCTTGCCGTCCTCCTGGATCCTTGCGGTTGCGGCGTTGGACAGCCAGGTGTCAACACCCTCGCAGGCCATTCGGGACGAGGAAAAGCCGCTAAAACTCACGGTCTTCCCGTCCTCTTTCCAGGAGCCGATCAATCTGTTGCAACCGTCCGTTCCTGTTGCGCTGCCGTCGGACTTGAGATCCAAAGAGGGTTTTTTGGCATCGTTGGGCTCACCCCAGGCGCCAACAAACGGGCTGGTCCCGCTGCCCGCACAGCCGGCGAGGAAAGCCAAGGTCACGAAGGCAAGGGAGACGACGCGGAACATGCGGGGCTGAGTCTGCACCATGCGGTCAGTCTAGGTTTGCCTCTCTGTGTTTCACCAGAGTCCGGTGCCCGGGATCGTGCGGTCGGTCGCGACTCAGACGACCGACCGCACTAGCCCGTTTACGCAGCGATGGCGCCCCGGGCGGGCCCCAGAACCCGCCACACCCATCGCTGTCACGTCGTCGATGCGCTGCAACACGGCCGAAAAGGGCAACGGGCGCATTCAGCGGTCCAACGACATGGGCACTGGATATGTGCTCTGACCTGCGCAAACGTGACGCGGAGTTTAAAAAGAAACTTCACGGACCTCGTGCGCAGACTCCGGGATAGACACCACGCCAGTTCGGGCAGCGCGTCCACGCCTGAGCAAATCCGCGCGGTTTAATGTGCCCATGAGCACCGTGGACCCCATCGCCCTCAAGAGACTGCGTGCCAACAAACGCCCAGGACCGATCAGTATTGTCGTGTCGCTGGCCTTCCAGTTCCTCGGCGGATTGGCAGCGGGCTACGGCTGGCCGCATGTGGAAGCGTTTGAGGACATCGAACCACCACTACTCCCCCTCGTGGCCGTCATCTCAAGCATTCCGATATTGGTGCTGAGCTCCATCGCCTGGACCGCAGTGGCCATGAAGCACAACAAACTCGGCCTGCCCCTTGGCGGAACCCTGGCGTGGCTGGGCGCCGCGCTGGGAGTGGCAGCGGCCGCCGTCGGGCTTGGCTATCCAACCGCCCTGATCTGGGTGGGGGCCGGATGCCTGGCGATTTCACTGCTGCTGGCGGTCCTGGGAGTTTGGGCTGCCCACAAACGCAGGACCATCGCCCACCTGGAAGCAACGGTGATGAGCACAGGCACCATGACATCCGCGAGGGTCAGCGACAAGGGGTACCTCTCGTTCAGCGACAGTGCGAAGATCCTCACCACGGTGACGTTCACGTTCCACGATGCGGGCGGGGTTCAACGTTGGGTGCAGCGCCCGTTGCTGATAACTGCCGCTGAGCCTGTGGTGGACGGCCAGGAAACAACCCTCTGGTACGACCCCCTGGACCCTGGCAACGACCAGAAGATCGTTGTGAAATTGGCCAAGGACATGCCCCTGCGCCGCCCCTGATCAATCTGACTCCTGAACCCGCAACACTATTGCGGGGTTCCGGCCACTCATAAGTAGCCGGAAAAATCAGCCCCGGATGCGCTGCAGGAGCACAAGTGAAGTCACCCCATGGAATGGCCGCTACCGCCGTCTTGTCGTTACCCGATGTACCGGACATCCGCCTGCTGTTCATGGGCGGACTGGTAGTGCTGACATGCGCCGCTGCGGTAAGTACGGGGATCCTGCTCCTGCTGTTGGCACCGCTCGCCGCGCTGATGAGCGTCAGTTACCGGCGCCGTTCTGTGGCCCCGGACTTCCCGGCCCGCACCCCCGGCCCGGCCCCCGCTTCCGGCCTCGCCCCCGCTTCCGGCCCAGCAAAAGGACAGTGGCGTTCGCCGCAACAATCAGCCCAATCCCGGCCCACTGCCCCACAGCAAGGTCCTGGCGCAGGGCCACCGCCCCGATGATCGCAGCGAACACCGGGTTGATGCTCATGAGGACACCGAACAGGTTTGCCGGGACCCTGCGCAGAGCCATCAGATCAGCCACGTAGGGCAGCACAGATGCCAGGATTCCGGCGCCCACAGCACAGAGAACCGAAAAGCCGTCCACGGGCTGGTTGATGAAAATCACGACGGCGACCGGCAGGAAGAGCGTGGCGGACACTCCCGTTGCGGCTGCTGTTCCCTCGATCCCCTGGATCCTTTGGCCGACCGTCCGGTTGAGAAGGATATAAGCCGCCCAACTGCACGCCGCGATGAGCCCGAATCCAATGCCGGGAAAGTCCATGGAGGCTTCCGGCTGCGTAATGGCCACCACCCCGACTGCTGCCGCCATGGCACACAGCGCACTGCTTTTCTGCCGCGAGCTGATCAGTGCCACAGCAAGGGGCCCAAGGAACTCAAGGGTCACTGCCAAGCCAAGGCCAATCCTTTGAATGGACGAGTACAGGGCCAGATTCATGGTCCCGAAGGACAGCGCGAGGAGAAGAACCGGCCACCATTGGGGCCAGCTCAGTTCGCGCAGGCGCGGGCGGACCACCGGCAGGAGCACGACGGCGGCTATGAGTTGGCGGACGGCGACCACGCCAACGGGCCCCAGGACCGGGAAAGCAAGGGAACCACTCGCGGCACCAAGCTGGTTGGAAAGTGCGCTGGCCACGAGCGTGGCAGCTCCGCCTGCCTTTCCGGACGGCTTTGCGCCGGCTGCACGTGTCTGGATCATGGTGAGATTCTGCGCTTGCACCACGCATCCCCTAAATGCATGGACAACGCTATTTATACGCTGGGCGCATGAATAGGATGGGCCTCATGGACGTTGAATTGAGGCAGTTACGGTGCTTGGTAGCCGTGGTGGATGAGGGCACCTTTACCGATGCCGCCATCGAACTCCGAATGTCCCAAGCCGCCGTGTCACGCAATATTGCAGCCCTGGAGCAGTCCCTCGGGACAAGGCTCGTGGAACGCACCACCCGGAGTGTGGGCCTTACCCCGTCCGGTGAGGGTGTGCTCGCCAAGGCCCGGCGAATCCTGGCTCTGTTGGCTGACCTGGAGGGCGAAGCCAGGGCAGGCACGGGACGCCTCCGGATCGGCTATGCCTGGTCCGCGCTGGGTCAGCACACCGCCGAGTTCCAGCGCCGGTGGGCAGCCACTTTCGCATCCACTGAGCTGCACCTGGTTCGCTCCAATACGCCCACCGCGGGTCTGGCCGATGGGAGCACAGACCTCGCCATCCTCCGCCGGCTGCCTGAGTCTGCCGCCGTCGAGCATGTGCGCATCGGTGAGGAGAAGCGGTACTGCTCCATGTCCTCCGACGACCCCCTGGCCCACAAACGATCGGTGACGTTGGCACGGATCGCCCAGCGGCCGGTCGCCATGGACCTGCGGACCGGCAGCACCACGCTGGATCTCTGGCCCGAATCGGAGCGACCTGGCGACGTGATTCCCACCCATGACGTTGACGATTGGCTGAACCTGATCAGCAGCGGCAAGGCCCGTGGGATCACGGCTGAGTCCACAGCGCATCAATATCGTCGGCGGGGCATCGTCTACAGGCCGGTGCGTGATGCCCCGCCCGTGCGGGTTTATGCGGCATGGTCCAGGAAGGAGCCACCCCGGGAGTGCGAACAGGTGGTGCAGTTACTGAAGGGGTTGTACGCCTGACTCCGGTGCGCAGCTGGCCTTCCGCCGGCCAACGCTGATGGCTAGCCTAGGCCCATGGAATCGGCATTGGCCTCCTGGAGCGAGTTCAACGTGGCGATCGCCGGTGCGGGGGCGGCGCTCGGAGGCCTGTTGATTGTGGCGCTGTCCGTCAACATCAAGCAGATCGCCGAGTCACGAGGCCTTGCCGCGCGGGCGGGTGCCGCCATCTCGGCGCTCATTCTGGGCGTGGTCCTGGCGTGCGCAGCGCTCATCCCGGAGCAGGAGTTGTGGACCTTCGGCGTGGAGGTCCTGGTAGGAACGCTGGCTGGTGGGATCATCGCATTCCTGGCGGCCCGCGCAATCGTGCAGGACCGCACTCCCGGTCCTCCGCATCGCTGGGACGCCCAGCACATCTTGTCCTTCGTTTTCCCGCTGGTGGTCTATGCCGTGGGCGGGGTGCTTTTGGTGGTGTCGCTTCCGGTGGGTCTGGTGGTGGTGGCCCTCGGAACCATCGTGGCGCTGATCGGCGCGGTGGTGTTTTCCTGGGTGGCGTTGGTGGAGATTTTGCGCTGAAAAAGCGAACGACGACGGGAACCTCCCGTCGTCGTTCGCTTCGCGTTGGTCTTTAGTCAGCTTTTCCGGCCAGTGCCACCAGGACGCCGGCGGTGGCGAAGAATTTGTTGCTGCCGAGGTCGCGCACCGTCTTGATGCCCAGCCCTGCCAGTAATTCATCGTGTTTGTCGGTCAGTCCGGCAAGTGCAGACGGCGGTGCGGCAAGGACCTCGTCCAGGCTCGCATTTTCGTAGGATTTGTCGAGTGCTTTGCCCAATTCAACAGAAACAGCCAAGGCATTTCCTTTCATCGATACAGAACAATTGCAACGTGCGGAACGTGGATCAACAACATTATTACTAAGCAGCCTGCGGACTCTCCCGGAGGAATTTCCAATGTGCGCCGCCTAACGATCAAGATAGCCCACAATGGCGCAATTTTGTGATCCTTCACCCGATAAATTGCCCTGCGCCCCGCGTTTACTGCGGAGAACCAAGGGCCACTCCATCGCCCTGGGAAGCCCACCTGCCGGACGCGGGCGTTAAGAGCGCGTCAAAATTTGGAGCCGCCGCGTTAAGGAACCGTAAGGAACGCCTTTTCGCCACTTTCACGGGAGTTGACTGACATCAGCCCCGCGAACGGGGCGTGGATGAAAGGACGTTCCAATGGCCGACGTGGCTGTTGTGGCGATTCTCGTGGCGAGCATGGGAATCGTGATGTGGGTGGCCCACCTCTTGGGCACAATGATCGACGGTGACGGCCCGGTGAGCGGTCAATGAACATGGATGCCATCATGTGGATTGCATTGTTCGTCGTTGGCCTGGCAATGGCCGGATACTTGCTGGCTGTGTTGCTTCACCCGGAAAAGTGGTGACGGCAGATGGTTTTCAGCACTGCATCATTCATCACCCAAATAGTTGTCCTGCTCCTCGCATTGGTTCTGTTGCACAAGCCTTTAGGCGCCTATATGGAACGGGTTTTCGCGGGAAGTACGCATTCCTGGCCTGAGCGGGTGTTCTATCGCCTGGCGGGGGTGGACGCCGGAACTGAACAGAGCTGGTCTGTATATCTGCGCAGCGTTCTGGTCTTTTCGGCCGTTTCCATCCTGGCAATTTTTGTCCTGCAGCGGCTTCAAGGCGTGCTGCCCGGGAGCAACGGACTTCCGGGGGTGGATCCCTGGATCGCCATGAACACGGCCATCTCCTTTGTTACCAACACCAACTGGCAAACGTACGTGCCGGAGGCCACCGTGGGCATCTTCGTCCAGATGTGCCTCCTGGCTGTGCAGAACTTCCTCTCTGCTGCGGTTGGAATTGTGGTGGCGATGGCCTTGATCCGCGGCATCGTGCGAACCAAAACCCACCGCCTGGGCAATTTCTGGGTAGACGTCACCCGCGCCTCCTTCCGGCTTCTCCTGCCCATCGCCGTGGTGGGCGCCACCGCATTGGTGGTGGGCGGCGTCGTACAGAATTTCTGGTCCACCGAGGTTGTTAACCAAGCCACCGGAGTCGCCCAGGTGATTCCTGGTGGACCGGTGGCCTCACAGGAAGCCATCAAAGTACTGGGCACCAACGGCGGCGGCTACTTCAACGCCAATTCAGCCCACCCCTTCGAGAATCCGAGCGTCTTCACCAGCCTGTTCCAGGTGTTTCTGATCCTGCTCATCCCGTCCGCCCTGCCCTACACCTACGGAAGGATGGTGGGTGACCGGCGCCAGGGCTTCACAGTTGCCGGCGTGATGGCCGCTCTTTGGCTGACCTCCACTGCCCTGATGGGCTGGGCGGTCGCTTCGGGCCAAGGCGCTGCTTCGACGGCGGCCGGCGGCTTGGGTGAGGGCTTCGAACAACGCCTGGGTCCGGCCGCAAGCTCGCTCTTCGCCGCGTCCACTACCCTCACCTCCACGGGAGCCGTGAATGTGGCGCATGATTCGCTTCCCCCACTGGCGGGCGGAATCGCCATGGTGAACATGATGCTGGGTGAGGTGGCCCCCGGAGGCACCGGCTCCGGGCTGTACGGAATGCTGGTTTTGGCCATCATCGCAGTCTTCATCGCGGGGCTGATGGTCGGCCGGACACCGGAGTTCCTGGGCAAGAAGATCGGCCCGCGGGAAATGAAGCTCGCAGCCCTGTACATCCTGGTCACGCCAACCTTGGTGCTGGTGTTGGCCGGCATCACAGCGCTGCTCCCGGACGTCATGGCCAACGCACCGGCGGCGGGACCCCACCAATTCAGTGAGTTGTTGTACGCGTTCACCTCCGGCGCCAACAACAATGGCTCAGCTTTCGGCGGCATCACCAGCTCCGGGCCATACCTGTCCGTGATGCTGGGAATCGCCATGCTGCTGGGGCGGTTCCTTCCCATCGCGCTGGTGCTGGCACTGGCAGGTTCCTTGGCACAGCAAAGGAAAATCCCGGCATCATCGGGAACTGTGCCCACCCACGGAGGTCTCTTCGGATCACTCCTGCTCAGCGTCACGGTGATCATGACAGCCCTCAGTTACTTCCCGGCCCTCGCCTTGGGTCCCCTCGCAGAAGGACTTATCAAATGACCCGGTCCACCACGGCAACAGCCGCGGACACGTCAGCACTGACCTATGCTGACGGCAACCCACTCGGAACCCCCGGGGAGCACAAACACCACACCAAGGCGCCGGCGAAACTCAATGCCGCAACCATCCGCGCCGCTCTCCCCGTGGCCTTCAAAAAACTGGACCCCCGGCAGATGGTCCACTCCCCCGTCATGTTCGTGGTGCTGGTGGGCGCTGCCGTCTGCACGTTGATTTGCGTGGTCAAGCCGGCCGTCTTTGGCATTGTGGTGACCGCGTGGCTGTGGCTGACTGTCCTTTTCGGCACGCTGTCCGAGACCATCGCCGAGGGCCGCGGAAAAGCCCAGGCGGACAGCCTCCGGTCCAGCCGCAAGGGTGTGATGGCCCGGCTCCGCCTGGACGACGGAACCACCAAGGAAGTGCCGGGCACTGACCTCACACTGAACGACGTTGTGATCTGCGAAGCAGGCGATGTCATCCCCTCTGACGGCGAGATCATTGACGGCCTGGCCAGCGTGGACGAGTCCACCATTACCGGCGAATCTGCGCCGGTCATCCGGGAATCCGGCGGTGACCGCTCCTCCGTGACCGGCGGTACCAAGGTCTTGTCGGACCGGATCCTGGTCCGCATCACAGCGGAACCCGGAGCTACGTTCATTGACCGGATGATCAAACTCGTTGAGGGAGCAGTCCGCCAAAAGACTCCCAACGAGATCGCCCTGCATGTCCTCCTGGTGTCCTTGACCATCGTGTTCCTGGTGGTCACCATGACCCTGGCACCTTTCGCGTCGCTGGCGGGAGCAACGCCGTCGCCCATCGTCCTGGTTGCCCTGTTGGTTTGCCTCATCCCCACCACCATTGGCGCCTTGGTTCCGGCCATCGGCATCGCAGGCATGGACCGCCTGGTCCAGCACAACGTGCTGGCAACCTCCGGCCGCGCCGTGGAAACAGCCGGCGACATCACCACACTGTTGCTGGATAAGACCGGAACCATCACGTACGGCAACAGGCGGGCGGTCAATTTCTTCCCGGCAAACGATGTGGAATTGCATGACCTCATCGCTGCGGCACGGTTGTCCAGCCTGGCAGACGAAACCCCTGAGGGCCGCTCCATTGTGGAGCTGGCCAATGACAAGGGCGTAAACGGCCCTGAATTGGAAGGACTCCGCACAGGATCCAAGGAACTCACCATCGTGGAGTTCACGGCCAGCACACGCATGAGCGGCCTGGACGTGGACGGGCGCCGGATCCGCAAAGGCGCCGCGACCGCCGTCGAACTTTTCGTCAGCGAATCCGGCGGGCACATGCCTGCAGAAGTCCAGCAGCGCGTACAGGAAATCTCCGCCCAAGGCGGCACGCCACTGCTGGTGGCCGAAGACACGCACGACGGCGGCGCGCGGGTATTGGGAACAGTGCACCTTGCCGATGTGGTCAAGCCCGGCATGCACGCCCGGTTCGCGGAGCTGCGCAGGATGGGAATCCGCACCGTGATGATCACCGGAGACAACCCCGTGACGGCCAGAGCGATCGCGGCCGAAGCCGGCGTGGACGATTTTGTGGCCGAAGCCACGCCCGAGGACAAACTGGACGTCATCCGGCGCGAGCAGGGCGAAGGGCGGCTGGTGGCCATGACGGGTGACGGCACCAACGACGCCCCGGCTTTGGCAGCCGCGGATGTTGGGGTGGCGATGAATTCGGGAACGCCCGCTGCCAAGGAAGCGGCCAACATGGTGGACCTGGACTCCGATCCCACCAAGCTGATCAACATCGTGGGCATCGGCAAGCAACTGCTCATTACCCGCGGGGCGCTGACCACGTTCTCGGTGGCCAATGACGTGGCCAAGTACTTCGCGATTGTGCCGGCGCTGTTCACTGCTGCGTTCCCGGGGCTCGGGATGCTGAACATCATGGGCTTGGCGAGTCCGTCGTCCGCCATCCTTTCGGCGGTGATCTTCAACGCCCTCATCATCCTGGCACTGGTTCCCTTGGCGCTCCGCGGCGTGAAATACCGCGCAGTGTCCGCCAACCAGGCGCTTGCCAGGAATCTGCTGCTCTATGGCCTGGGCGGCCTGGTGGCGCCTTTCCTCGGAATCAAGCTCATTGACCTGTTCATTTCCCTCATCCCCGGCATCGGCTAGGACACCACCATGAACGTGTTTATCGGTTATCTTCGTCAGGCAGGCACCGCCGCACGGTTCCTGCTCCTCGCCACAGTTGTCCTGGGACTCCTGTACCCGCTTGCGGTCTTTGGGGTCGGACAGCTGATTGCGCCCTTCCAGGCAAACGGTTCCGTGGTCAAGGACTCCGCGGGCAACCCGGCCGCATCAGCCCTGATTTCCCAGGTGTCCGCAGACGACGCCGGCACGCAGGACCCAGCATGGTTTCATGCGCGCCCGTCGGCCGTGGGGTGGGATCCGGCGTCGTCATCGGCCAGCAACCTGGGACCCAACGATGCAAAGCTGCTCGACGCCGTTCCCGCCAACCGCGCGGCCGTCGCCCAGGCTGAGGGCGTCAGTGAATCCGAGGTGCCTGCCGATGCCGTAACGGCCAGCGGGTCCGGCCTGGATCCACACATCTCACGCGGGTATGCGGACCTCCAGATCGCCCGGGTTGCTGCAGCCCACGGGCTCAGCACGGACGTTGTGCAGGGGCTGGTGGACCAGCGGACAAGCAGCGGACTGGAAGCGTTCCTGGGCCAGCCCTCGGTGAACGTGACGCTGCTGAACCTGGACGTCGCAGCCGCCGGACACGATGATTAGGCGCCCGTTCCGAGTGGAAGAATGACGTTATGGCGCGGGCAACACTGAGAATTTTCCTGGGGGCTGCCCCTGGCGTCGGCAAAACCTACGCCATGCTGGAGGAAGCCCACAGGCTGCTTGGCCGCGGCGAGGACGTGGTGGTGGCCTTCGCCATGCACCACGGCCGCGCCGACACCCGCGCGCTGACGCAGGGACTCGAGGTCATCCCCACCCGGAGCATCGACTACCGCGGCAGTTTGTTTGAGGAGATGGACCTGGACGCAGTCCTGGAACGCCGTCCCCACACCGCAATCGTTGACGAGTACGCGCACACCAACATCCCGGGCAGCCGCAATCACAAGCGCTGGGAGGACATTGAGGAACTGCTGGAAGCGGGCATCAATGTCCTCTCCACCGTCAACGTCCAGCATCTGGCATCCTTGGGCGACGTGGTCAGCGCCATCACCGATGTGCACCAAGCGGAGACTGTCCCGGACGACGTGGTGCGCCGCGCCGACCAGATCCATCTGGTGGATATCTCACCGGAACTGTTGAGGCAGCGGCTGGGTGACGGCAAGATCTACACCGCGGACAAGATCGATGCGGCCCTGTCCAACTATTTCCGGATGGGTAACCTGACGGCACTCCGCGAGCTTGCCCTGCTGTGGCTGGCGGACCGGGTGGACGAAGGCCTGGCGAGGTACCGTGAAGAAAACCAGATCGAGGAGAGCTGGCCCGCCAGGGAACGCATCGTCATCGGATTGACCGGGGGGCCTGAAGGTGAGGTCCTGATCCGCAGGGCCGCCAGGATCATCAAGCGCGTCAACGGTGGCGACCTTCTGGCCGTCCATGTTCGCGCGGCTGATGGCGTTGCTGCCGAATCCCCCCAGGCGTTGGAAGCCCAGCGCACCCTCATCCGGGACCTTGGCGGCAGCTACCACACGGTGGCTGGCGAGGACCCCGCGAAGGCCTTGCTCGACTTTGCCCGCAGCGTCAACGCCACCCAGATCGTGGTGGGCGTATCGCGTCGGAAGGCCCTGGCCGGGCGGCTCACCGGCGGCGTGGGGAACAAAGTGGTCCGTGACTCCGGCGACATTGATGTTCACATGGTCTCCCACCCCCTGGGTGGCCGGGGCAAGGAGCCCTCGCGGCCACGTGACCTTGGCCGCGTCCGGGTGATGGTGGGCTTTGCGATGGCCGTTGTGGTGCCTGTCCTGCTGCAACTCCTGCTGGCCGCCAGCCCATCGCATAACATCGCCACGGCAGTCCTGGTACAGCTCAGCGGTTCTGTTGCCGTTGCGCTGGTGGGCGGCCTGTGGCCCGCGTTGCTGGGTGCCCTGTGGAGCAGCGCCCTGGTGAATTTCTTCTCTGTCCCACCCTTGGGCACCCTGACCATCAGCGATCCCCAGAACCTGTTGGCGCTGCTGGTCTTCGCTGGCGTGTCCTCAGCTGTGGCCGTGGTGGTGGACCTTTCAGCGAGGAGGTCCAAGGAGGCCGCCCGGGCCCGATCGGAAGCAGCCACCTTGGGCGATCTCACCCGCGGAGCAACTACGGCCGAGGACACTGTGGTGGGTCTGCTGGAGCAGGCCGTGGACGTCTTCCAAGTCCGCCGGGCTGCCCTCTACGAGTCAGCGCCCCGCGACGAATCAGCTCCCGGCGACGACGTATGGCGGCTCATAGCCGCGGCCGGCGATGACGCCCCCGGAGACAACGAGAACATTGAACAGATCGATGCCACCACCCGGCTGGTCCTTACGGGCAGGGTTCTCCCTGCGAGCGACCGCCGCCTTCTCGGTGCTTTTGGCTCGCATCTCTCAGCGCAGCTGGAACGCCGACACCTTGCAGCAAGCCGCCGCGAAGTCATGCGGCTGGCCGAAAGCAACACCATGCGCACCTCCATTCTCCGCGCCGTATCGCATGACCTCCGTACCCCCTTGGCCGGCATCAAACTGGCCGTCGGCGGCCTGCGGCAACCCGGAGTCCGTTACACCGAACAGGAGGAACAGGAGCTCCTGGCCACCATCGATGAGTGCTCGGATCGCCTGGACGTACTGGTGGGCAACCTCCTGGACATGTCCCGCATTACCTCCGATTCCGTGAACGCCCTGATCAAGCCGCTCCGTTGGTTCGACGTGATTCCGGCGGCACTTCACGGGGTCCCGGCCGGAAGGGTCCGGGTGGATCTCCTCCCCAACATGCCCGAGGTGGACGCCGACGCCGGGATGCTTGAACGCGTGGTCGCCAACATCGTGGAGAACGCCGTGAAGTACGCGCCGAACTCCGACATCGTAATTGTTGGCGCCGCCGGTGGACTCAGCACCACCACATTGGCCGGACAGCCAGCCAGCGAGCTGCGGATCATTGACCACGGCCAAGGAGTCCCCGCCGCCAGTGTGCTGCAAATGTTTCAACCCTTCCAGCGACTGGACGATGTCCCAGCCGCCACTGGAGTGGGATTGGGGCTCGCCGTGGCCAAGGGTTTCACCGAGGCAATGGGCGGCACCCTCACTGCTGAAGAAACTCCCGGTGGCGGCTTGACCATGGTGATCCGGCTGCCGTTGTCCACCGGCGTGTACTCCCTGCCATCTCCCGAAAGACCCTCCAGCGAACGGCGTCCGGCATGAACAGCATCCTGGTAGTGGACGACGATCCCCACATTGTCCGCGCCCTGGCCATCACCCTCAAAGGCCATGGATACACCGTCACAACAGCCATGGATGGCGAATCGGCTCTCCATGCTGCAGCCCAGCGTCCAGTCAACGTGGTCATCCTTGACCTCGGCTTGCCGGACATCGACGGCACCACGGTGATCACCCGCCTCCGCGAGTGGAGCGCTGTACCCATCCTGGTCCTGTCAGCGCGGCACGGCTCCAACGACAAGGTGGAAGCACTGGATGCCGGAGCCGACGACTACATCACCAAGCCTTTCGGACTCGACGAATTGTTGGCACGGCTCAGGGCCATCCTGCGGCGGAACACCGATTCAAGGGAGGAAACCACCACCATCGAGACCAGCTCATTCACCGTGGACCTGGCAAAAAGGCAAATCACCAAGTCAGGTCAGGACGTCAGAATGACGCCTACCGAATGGAACATCCTGGACATCATGGTCCGCAATCCGGACAAACTGATCACCCAGCAGCAACTCCTCACCGAGGTCTGGGGCCCGGCATACGCCAAGGAAGCCAACTACCTTCGCGTGTACATGGCCCAACTCCGCCGGAAGCTGGAAGTTGAACCGGGTACCCCACGCCACTTCATCACTGAACCCGGGATGGGTTACAGGTTCGTCCCGTAAACAAAAGCCGCCCACCGGCGTCGTGCGTTCAGAGAAGCACGACGCCGGCAGGCGGCTTAAGCGCGAAACGTTGCCTAGAGGTTTTCCACCAGTGAGACGTCGCGGACGGCGCCCTTGTCCGCAGACAATGCCATGGCGGCGTAGGCACGAAGCGCTGGAGACACGTGACGTTCGCGGTCCTTCGGCTTGTAACCACCGTTGGCTTCGAGCTTTTCGCGGCGTTCGGCGAGGATCTCGTCGGAGACCAGCACCTGGAGGGAGCGCTGCGTGATGTCGATGCTGATGATGTCGCCGTTTTCCACCAGGGCGATGGTGCCGCCGGAGGCAGCTTCCGGTGAGATGTGCCCGATGGACAGGCCCGAGGTGCCGCCGGAGAAGCGGCCGTCCGTGATGAGGGCGCACTTCTTGCCCAGGCCGCGGCCCTTGAGGAAGCTGGTTGGGTACAGCATTTCCTGCATGCCGGGACCACCCCTGGGGCCTTCGTAGCGGATCACCACTACGTCGCCTTCCTTGATGGTCTTGTTCAGGATCTTCTCCACGGCCTCATCCTGTGACTCGCACACAACTGCAGGGCCTTCGAAGATCCAGATGGACTCGTCCACGCCCGCGGTCTTCACCACGGCGCCGTCCACTGCCACGTTGCCGCGCAGCACCGCCAGGCCGCCATCCTTGGAGAAGGCGTGCTCCACTGAACGGATGCAGCCACCCTCGGCGTCGGTGTCCAGGGAGGTCCACTGGTTCGACTGCGAGAACGCGGTGGAGGAGCGGACACCACCGGGAGCCGCGTGCCACAGGGCCTGTGCTTCCTCAGTGGCCTTGCCGCCGCGGATATCCCAGTCGTCCAGCCAGCCGTCCAGGTCGGTGGAGTGCACGGAGTGGACGTTCTTGTGCAGGAGGCCGCCGCGGTTCAGCTCACCCAGCAGTGCGGGGATGCCGCCGGCGCGGTGCACGTCCTCCATGTAATAGGTCTTGTCCCCGGCGACGTTTGGAGCCACCTTGGCCAGGCAGGGCACCTGACGGGACTTGGCATCCATCTCGGCCAGGCCGTACTCCACGCCTGCCTCTTGGGCCGCGGCCAGCAGGTGCAGGATGGTGTTGGTGGAGCCGCCCATGGAGATGTCCAGGGCCATCGCGTTGTCGAATGCCTCAGCCGTTGCGATGGAACGCGGCAAGACGGAGTCGTCGTCGCCGTCGTAATAGCGCTTCACGAGCTCGACGACGGTGGCGCCGGCCTTCTCGTACAGCGCCTTGCGGGCGGTGTGGGTCGCCAGCACGGAGCCATTGCCCGGCAGTGCCAGGCCGATCGCTTCGGCCAGGCAGTTCATCGAGTTCGCGGTGAACATGCCCGAGCAGGAACCACACGTGGGGCAGGCGTTCTCTTCGATGAGGTTGATGTCTTCATCGGAGATGGATTCGTCCACAGCATCGGCAATGGCATTCACCAGGTCCAGCGAGCGCACGGAACCGTCGGTCAGGGTCACGCGGCCGGCCTCCATGGGACCACCGGAGACGAACACCACCGGGATGTTCAGGCGCAAGGCGGCCATGAGCATACCCGGGGTGATCTTGTCGCAGTTGGAGATGCAGACCAGGGCATCGGCGCAGTGTGCGTTGACCATGTACTCAACGGAGTCGGCGATCAGGTCGCGGGAAGGCAGGGAGTAGAGCATGCCGGAGTGGCCCATGGCAATGCCGTCGTCCACGGCGATGGTGTTGAATTCGCGCGGCACAGCGCCCGCGGCGAGGATGGCGTCGGAGACGATCCGGCCCACGGGAGCGAGGTGGGTGTGGCCGGGGACGAACTCGGTGAAGGAGTTGGCCACGGCGATGATCGGCTTGCCGATGTCCGTGTTGGCGACGCCGGAGGCGCGCAGCAGTGCGCGGGCGCCGGCCATGTTGCGGCCATGGGTGACAGTTCGTGAGCGTAGTGCAGGCATGAATACCATCCTGCTGTTCTTCTACGACGGGTGGAAGACGGTGTTGCTACTAGTAGTGAAAGTACCAGAGTAATAGTGTTGAGGACGTGAAAGACGAGAGGCGCAAGGAGCTGGGGCTCTTCCTCAGGACGCGCCGCACCCAGGCCCTGCGTTCGGACTACGGGCTGCCCCCGGTAGGCCGATCCCGCGAGCGCGGGCTGCGCCGGGAGGAGATCGCCTTCCTGTCCGGGGTCAGCGTCACCTGGTACACCTGGCTGGAGCAGGGCCGGGATATCAGTCCCTCACGGCAGGTCCTCGAGTCCATTGCCCGGGCGCTGCATCTCTCTGACACCGGGTTGAGCTATGTGCTTTCCCTGGGCGGCTACTCGTCCGCTCCGCCGAAGGGTCCGGTGGCGGCCGATGCTCCCGCACATGTGCAGCGCCTGTTGGACGCCCTGGACCCAAACCCTTCCTATGCACTGTCACCGGACTGGGGCATCGCCGGGTGGAACCGCGCTTATGAGGCGCTGTACCCCAACATCGGCACCTTCGATGCCTCGGACCGGAACCTCCTGTGGCTCGTCTTCACCGACCCCTACATCCGCGATCTCCTGCCCGACTGGGATGTCACCAGCAAGAGATTCCTGGCAGAGTTCAGGGCCGAAACCGGGCAGCGACTGGGTGATCCCGACGTCGAATACCAAGTGGAGCGGCTCAAGGAGGCCAGCCCGGAGTTCCAGGAAAGCTGGGCCCGCTACGACATCCTGGGCTTCGAGTCCCGCGAGCGCCAGTTCCACCATCCGGCGGTTGGCGTGCTGCAACTGGAACACCATCAAGTATCGCCTTCGGACCGGCCGGACCTGCACATCGTGGTCTACACCCCTGCACCCGGGAGCGATGCCGGGGAACAGATGCGCAAACTGATGGGGACGTAGCTTGCGGAGAACTACACTCTGAGACAGGCGTCCGCGTACTGCGGTACCGCTCCATCGCTACAGCAAAGCCACTTACTGAGGGGTGCACCAGTGACAGACGGCCATTCTCAGACGGAACGCCAGCGCATGATCACATGGCAGGACCCGGCCGATGGAGTGGCAGCCATGCCCAGCATGAGTGGCCTGGAATATTTGCGCTCAATGATGGGCAACACCCTGCCTCCACCGCCCATGAACCACCTGATGAACATGACGCTGGTGGAAGCGGGCCAGGGAACAGCAACGTTTACCTGCCAACCGGATGAATCCCACTACAACCCCCTGGGGACGGTTCATGGCGGACTGGTGTGCACCCTGCTGGATTCAGCACTGGGTTGCGCCGTACAGACCACGCTCCCCCAAGGTATGGGCTACACGTCCATCGAAATCAAAGTGAACTACCTTCGCCCCGTCCATGCGGGCTCAGGTCCGCTGACGTGCGTTGGCGTCGTGACGAAGCCGGGCAACCGTGTGGCTTTCGCGGACGGGACCGTCAAGGATGCGAAGGGCAAGGTGGTGGCGACGGCCAGCGGTTCGCTGCTGGTCTTTCCCATCGCTTGACGTCTTAGCTGCCGGGCTCTGACCGACCACGAACCGTCAACGTGCCGGCCAGGTCCACGTCGCTTCCGGAGCCCGTGACACCGGCCTGCGAAAGAAGGGTGGCTCCGAAAGCCGCGCTCCAAAACGTCCTGGTTTCCACATGCAGCGGCCGTTCCACTTCCCAGTCCCTGTGGTTCAGGATTCGCGCAAGGTAGCGGCCGGACTGGCGGAACAGCAGATTCAGATGCTGGTCCACCACCGCAGCGAGGGCCGGGCGGGATGTTCCCACGGCCAGGGCGCGCACCACCAGCGGCATGGACGGGAGCATCAAGGCTGTGCGGGCCATGTTCCTGCGAAATGATTCGGGACTTCCGGCGCTGCGCCCGATCGACTCAACGCGCTTCGCGTCGTGGAGCAACGCGAGGAAAGCTGCGTGGATGAAGAGCGAGTCCTTGGAACCAAAGTAGTACGTCACCTGGTTGGGAAATACTCCGGCATCGGCGGCAATCGCCGCCACGCTCACCTCAGCGGAGGAACTGGCGAGGTAGAGCTTGACCGCGCTGTCCAGGATCCGGCCCCTGGTCGAGTGGCCACGGGCTTGGGATGGGCCACCCGGTTGGCGTTTACCCTTGCGCTCTGCGGTCATGAGGGAAGCTCTGCGGTCATGCGGGAAGCTCTGCGATCATGCGTGAAGCTCTACGGTCATAAAAAAATTGTACTTGATACAACTATCTGGATATCTTGTATGCCATACAAGAAAGGGAGTTGCCATGAGGGCACGAGATATAGCAGTGACAGGACTGGGCGCCACCACGCCGTTGGGAGGCACCGTCGAGAGCACCTGGGCCGCCCTCCTTGAGGGCGTTTCAGGGGTCCGCGACGTCGGGCAGGAGATGCTGTGCGACAGCGGACTCCCGGTAACCATCGCCGCGCCCATGGCTACCGACCCCGCCAACGGCCTTGACGCCGTCGAAGCCAAAAGGCTGGACCGGGTTCAGCAGGCCGCCATGGTTGCCGCGGCAGAAGCCTGGGCGGATGCCGGTTCACCAAAGGTGGACGGCACCCGGCTGGCCGTAGCCATCGGAACAGGCGTGGGCGGAATCGGCACACTGCTCCGGGAGGACGACACCCTGGAGAACCGCGGACAACGCCGCGTCTCCCCACGCGCCGTACCAATGCTCATGGCCAACGGACCCGCCGCGGCAGTAAGCATCCGCTATGGCGCCAAAGCAGGTTCATACACCCCGGTCTCAGCGTGTTCCTCCGGCGCCGAAGCAATAGCCCAAGCTGCCAGATTGATCCGCTCCGGCGAAGCTGATGTAGTCATTGCCGGCGGTGCCGAAGCCGCCATTACGCCCTTCACCGTCGCCGCCTTCCTGCAAACGAGGGCACTCTCAACCCTCGCGGCAGACCCGGCTTCCGCATCACGACCCTTTGCCTCCGACCGCGACGGCTTCGTCCTCGGCGAGGGAGCAGGCATCGTTGTGCTCGAAAGCGCCGAGCATGCACTGGCGCGCGGCGCCACCGTCCACGCGGTCCTGCGCGGAGTCGGTATCGCCTCCGACGCCTTCCACATGACGGCACCAGCGGACGATGGCCAAGGCCAGATCACCGCCATCACCAAAGCCCTCAGCGACGCCGGCATGAATGCTGCGGAGGTGGGCCACGTCAACGCCCACGCCACAGGCACCTCCCTGGGCGACCTTGCTGAGGCGAAGGCCATTAGGGCCATCTTCGGAGACGCTATCCCCGTGACCGCCCCCAAGGCATCCCTTGGACATCTCTTCGGAGCCGCCGGCGCCGTCGAAGCAATCATCGCGGCACGGAGCGTTGCGCAGGGGATCATCCCTCCCACCCGCAACCTCCACCCTGGAAACGTGGACCCGGAGATCGGGCTGGACCTGGTTACCGAGCCGCGCCCTATCACCGAGCAGCGTCACATCACCGAGCAGCGCCACATCAACGAGCCGCGCCGCGGAACACCTCCCACAGCACTGTCCAACTCCTTCGGATTTGGCGGCCAGAACGTCAGCCTGATCTTCGGTAAACCTGGCCCTCAGTAAGCCTGCCCCCGTGAGCTCTAAGCGGCGGCGTTGCTGTCCACCCGCGGAGCCACCGGCGCCGGCAGGCCTTCGCCGGACTGCCCGTAGAGCCAGTCGTTGTACTGGAAATCATTGTCCTTCCGGCTCTTGAACAGCAGGTTGCGCAGGGTTCGGCCCAGGCCGGAGACGTGCCAGGATTCACCCCAGATGCGGGCAGTGCGCTGTACGCGGGCGGTCCGGGCGGCACGCGCGGAATTGAATGCGGCCAGGGCGCCGTCCCACGCGGCCGGATTGACGCCGTCGGCCGTGAAAACGGTGCCGGCAGTGACGTCCTGCAAAACGGCGGCGTCTTCGAGGGCCTGGCAGGCGCCTTGGGCAAGGTACTGAAGCATGGGGTGGGCGGCGTCGCCCAGAAGCACCATGCGGCCGGCCACCCAGTTTTCGATCGGGTCGCGGTCGTACATGGGCCAGCGGATGCTGGTGCCCAGGTTCGCAAGGGCTGCCTGCACTGCGGGAACGCAGTCCTTGTAGGCGGCCTGGAGCTCGTCCACTCCCCCATACTGCTCTTCACCGCGCTCAAAGGATGGTGACTTGAAGACGGCCACCGTGTTCAGCAGTTCGCCCTTACGCAGCGGGTACTGCACCAGGTGGCAGTCGGGGCCGAGGTAGACCACAACGTCCTCGAGGTCGGTGGCCGGAGTCTCAGAGGTAATGGGAACGGTGCCGCGGTAGGCGACGTAGGCGGAGGAGACCGGTTCATCGGAGGCCACCAGCGAACGGAGCGTTGACTTGAGTCCGTCCGCCCCGATCACCACGTCCGCTTCATAATCCACACCGGCCGCGGTATGCACGATGCCCCGTCCGTTCAAGGTTTCCACGTTGTCCACCATGACGTCGTTCACCAGCTTCACGCCGGCCGCTTCACATCCTTCCAGGAGCACCCGGTGAAGGTCGCTGCGGTGGATCACCACGTACGGGGCGCCGTACCGTTCTTCAAACTCGCCGCGCAGAGATTGCCTGGTCAGCTCTTCACCGGTCACGGCATCCCGGAAGACCAGATGCTTGGGCTGCACCCCGATCTCCAGCGCCTTCTCCAGAAGGCCCCACCGCTTCAGGACACGGGAGGCGTTGGGGGCCATCTGCAGCCCCGCGCCCACCTCGCCGAACTCCGGCGCCCGCTCCACCAGCGTGACGTTCGCGCCGTTTTCGCGGAGGGCCAAGGCACCGGCCAACCCGGCCATGCCCCCTCCCACCACCAGGACATCGGTGGACATTGACTGCTCAGACATTGCTTGCTCCTTGGGAGATTTTGGTTTTGATGGTGAATCTGACGGCGGCCAGCAGAACCGCTGCGATGGCGGCGGCACCGGCGAACGCCAGGAAGTTGGAGTTGACGCCCAACCCGGCCGCCAGCAGCAGGCCACCCACCTGCGGTGCGACGACGGCGCCGATTCGGCCCGTGCCAAGCGCCCAACCCAGCGCGGTCCCGCGCAGGTGGTCAGGGTAGTGGCTGGCAACAGCCGCGATGATGAGGCACTGCGTGCCATGGGTTCCGACGCCGGCCAACACCAGCGCCAGATAGACAACAGTCACCGGCGGGCTTGCCAAGAGGACCGAAAGCCCGACGGCGGCGACGGCGGCTGCCGCTATCGCCGTCGGAATCGGACCGAAACGTGTGCCCGCCCAGGCTGTGATGACCGAACCGGCTACTGCGCCCAGGTTCAGCGCCAACGCGAAGGTCAACGCCGATCCGAGGTTGTAGCCGGCCAACTGCATGAGGTTGGGCAGCCAGGTACCCAGGCCGTACCAGGCGAACAGGGTGGCGATGGTGGCCAGGGCGAAAAGTAGGCTGATGCCGAGGTAGGGCGCCCGGAGCAGTGAGCCGAATCCGGCGGGTTCCTTGGAGGTTTTTCCTGTGGATCCGGTGCGCACCAGCGTCTCCGGGATGTATTTCAGCCCGAGAGGCACCACGATCACCAGAGCCAGTACTGCCACCAGGAACATTGCCTGCCAGCCGAATGCCGGAATCAAGGGGATACCTACCAAAGCGGCAAGGGAGCCACCAATCGGGACGCCGGACATCATGAGCGTGGCAATGGTGGAGCGCCACGTGGCCGGAACCAGTTCTGCAACCAAGGCATTGGCGGACGGAACCAAACCTCCGAGTCCGATGCCCGCAAGGAGCCGCAATGCTCCGAAGACGGCCGCGTTGGGTGCAAAGGCGCAGAGGATGGTGAAAACGGAGAACACGATTGCGCAACCCAGGATCGTTTTGCGCCGCCCCCAGGAATCGGCCATGCGGCCCGCGAAGATGGCGCCGATCATCATGCCGAGGAAGGCCATGGAGCCGATGGTTCCGGCGGTTGCCTTGCTCAGGCCCCAGCCAGTCTCCGAAATCAGGGACGACTGGACGGTGCCGTACACAATGAGGTCGTAGCCGTCAAAGACCACCAGCAACCAGCAGACCAGGACGGCCAGCGCTGAAGCTTTGGAAAAGCGTGGCGCTTCGCCGGGAGCGTCAGCAATGACGACTCCGGAAGCTTGCCCTTGCGACGCTGCATCGGGGAGTGTGTGATTCATCCCACCACTGTCCGGTCTCTTGCAAAGGGAGCACCATACAATTCTGTTGTGCAGAACAAATCAGCAGGGCCCTCCACCAGGAAAACTGCGGCCTCCGCCCGAAAACCCGTGCAGAAGCGGCCCACCTATTCAATCGAGGCCGTGGACAACGCCCTGCAACTCCTTCAGCTCCTCCGGGACGGCGGCGCCCTTCGCCTCAAGGACGCGGCGGCGGAGCTTGGGGTGGCTCCCTCAACCGCCCACCGCCTCCTGGCGATGCTGGTTTACCGGGGCTTCGCGGTCCAGGACGAGAACCGGCGCTACGTCCCCGGCCAGGCCATGGGTGTGGGCCCGGCCGGACTCAGCTGGACCCGGCTGCTGCGCGACATTGCCCAGCCCCACATGGAACTCCTCTCCGCTCAACTGGATGAGACGGTCAACCTGATGGTCCGCGTGGGCACCAAGGTGCGCTTCCTGGCCACGGTTGAAGGCAGCAATGTGCTGCGCATCGGAGACCGCCAGGGCACAGTGATGCCGGCCGACAAGACCTCCGGCGGCAAAGCGATGCTCGCCGAGCTGGAACCCTCCATGATCGAGCAACTCTTCCGCAGCCACAACGCGGAGATCGGTGGGGACACCATTCCGGACGCCGGGTACCCCGCCTTTCTCCGCGAGCTGGACAGCATCCGCGGCAACGGTTTCGCGGCCAACTTCGAGGGCACGGAGGAAGGCGTCAGCGCACTCGGCATGGCACTCCACAACCGGGACGGCCACGTGGTGGGGGCACTGAGCGTCGCGACGCCCGCCACGCGCTTCCGGAAAGTGTTCGACGCCGGTTTGGTCGCCGCCCTGCGCTCAACGTGCCGGCAGGTGGAGATCGACATCGCCGCCAACCCGGCCCAGCCAGAACACTAGATTCTGCACAACAGAATCTTCTGGGAGTCTTGATCATGCCTCCCTAGGGTCGAACAAACGCCACATCTGTCCGGACCCTACCGAGGAGGCTTACGTGTCCATCAGCGCCGAGAACACGACCCATGAATCTGTGGCTGCGAGCCACGCCCTGCCGGAACCGACTCCGGAGGAAGCTGCCCAGTTGGAGCAGCTCTACAAGGACTTCGCCGCGGGCAACATGGTGCCGTTGTGGACGGAGATCGGTGATTTGATGCCGATGGTCCCCACCCCCAAGGCCGTCCCGCATGTGTGGCGTTGGAATGACCTGTACCCGCTGGCTGCCCGTGCCGGGGATCTGGTTCCGGTGGGCCGGGGTGGCGAGCGGCGGGCCATAGCCCTGGCCAACCCGGGCCTGGCCGGCACGCCCTATGCGACGCCGACGTTGTGGGCCGCCATCCAGTACCTCGGACCCCGTGAGGTTGCTCCGGAGCACCGGCATTCCCAGAACGCATTCCGTTTTGTGGTGGAGGGAGAGGGTGTGTGGACGGTGGTGAACGGGGACCCTGTGGCGATGCGCCGCGGTGATTTCCTGCTCACCCCGGGCTGGAACTTCCATGGCCACCACAACGACACCGACCAGCCGATGGCCTGGATCGACGGCTTGGACATCCCGTTCGTGCACTACGCCGATGCCGGGTTCTTCGAGTTCGGCACCGAACGCGTCACTGACGAAGCCACCCCGGACATTTCCCGCTCCGAACGGCTTTGGGCACACCCGGGCCTGCGGCCCCTCTCCGGTCTGGATGACACCACCAACTCCCCCATCGCCGCGTACCGCTGGGAACACACCGACGCCGCCCTGCGTGAGCAACTGTTGCTGGAGGACGAGGGCCACCCGGCCACTGTGTCCCAGGGCCACGCCGCCATCCGGTACTCGAACCCCACCACGGGCGGGGATGTCATGCCCACCATCCGGGCCGAGTTCCATCGTCTCCGCGCCGGCGCCTCCACCGAACCACTGCGCGAGGTTGGCTCCAGCGTCTGGCAGGTCTTTGAGGGCACGGGCACCGTAGTCCTTAACGGCGAAAACAAACAGCTGGCCAAGGGCGACCTGTTCGTGGTCCCGTCCTGGCAGGAATGGTCCCTGACGGCAGACAACGACCAGCCAGGGTTTGATCTGTTCCGTTTCAGCGACGCCCCCATCTTTGAACGACTGAACTTCAACCGCAGCTACACCGAAGGACGCAAGTAAATGAGACTGCTCACCCTCCGCACCGAAACCGCCGACGGTAAAGGCACCGTGGCTGTCCGCCAGGACGGCGACACCCTCACCGAAATCCCCGGGTTCGCCGATGTCGGCGCGCTGCTGGCCGACCCCGCCTGGGAACAAAAGGCCAAGGCGGCCAACGGCGCCACGCACGCGGCCGACGACGCCGACCTCGCCGCCGTCGTGCCCGCACCCGGGAAGATCATCTGCGTCGGCCACAACTACCGCAACCACATCAAGGAGATGGGCCGGGAGATCCCGGAGTACCCCACCTTGTTCGCCAAGTACCAGGAATCCCTGATCGGCCCGAACGATGACCTCGCCTTGCCGCAGGAATCGGACACCGTGGACTGGGAAGCCGAACTCGCCGTGATCATCGGCAAGAAAGGCCGCCGGATCACCGAGGCCGACGCCGCGGAGCACATCGCCGGGTACGCGGTCCTGAACGACATCTCCATGCGCGACTACCAGTTCCGCACCATCCAATGGCTCCAAGGCAAGACCTGGGAGAACTCCACCCCGTTCGGTCCTGCCCTGGTCACCAAGGACGAATTCACCGCCGGCCCGCTCATGACCTCGGCCGTGGACGGAGAGGTCCAGCAGTCCACCCCCACCGGCGACCTCGTCTTCACCCCCGAATTCCTGGTCTCCTACATCTCCACCATCATCACGCTCAACCCCGGGGATGTGATCGCCACCGGCACTCCCGGCGGTGTAGGCCACGCCCAGGACCCCAAAAGGTACCTGCAGGAAGGCCAGCTCCTGGTCACCACCATCGAAGGCCTGGGCCAGCTGAACAACCGCGTGGTCAAGGAAGCCTGATGGCAGCCCGCCACGACCAAACCACCGATCCGGGCCTGCAGGAAGACCTCCTGCAGGCCCGGCGGGGCACCGCGTTCTTCGCCCGGAAACTCAACGAACTCACCGACGCAGAGCTCGACGGCGGCACCCTCCTCCCGGACTGGACCCGCCGCCACGTTGTGGCACATGTGGGCTACAACGCCCGCGCGATAGCGCGCTTGGTCGAATGGGCGGCCACGGGAGTGGAGACGCCCATGTATCCCTCCCCCGAGGCACGAAACCACGACATCAACTTCGGCGCCACTCTCTCCCCCATCGCCCTACGGAATCTCTTCGACCACTCGGCAGTGCACCTGTCCGTTGAATGGCGCGACCTCCCGGACACGAACTGGGCCAACCAGGTCCGCACCGCCCAAGGCCGCACCGTGCCGGCGTCGGAAACCGTGTGGATGCGCACCCGCGAAGTCTGGGTCCATGCCGTAGACCTGGACAACGGCGCCAGTTTCAGCGACATCCCTGGCCAGGTCCTCGAACGTCTGCTCCAAGACATCACGGGCGCTTGGAAAACCCGCGGTACCGACACCGGACTCCTCATCAAGGTCACCAGCACTGCCGGGAACGGCGCCGGCCTCACGTTCGGCGACACCAGCGCCACCAACCCTACGATCATCACCGGCGCCCTTCCCGCCGTCGTCGAATGGGCCACAGGCCGCGGCGCCACGGGCGTCACCACCACCGGAGAGGTCCCGGCTGCACCACCGTGGATCTAAGCCACGCCACCCATAGCCATGTGTGTCCAGTAGGCGCACTATGGGTGGATGAACGCCCACAATGCCGCAGGTCCGGCGCAGGGTGGTTCCGGTAACTTCGGGGCTGGCCCGCACCCGTGGAGCCGCTATGTGGCCTTGGGCGATTCCTTCACTGAAGGCGTGGGCGATCCCGAGCCGCGCAGTCCAGGGGGACTTCGCGGTTGGTCGGACCGGGTGGCCGAAGAGCTGAGCGTGGGACACCAGGATTTTGCCTATGCCAATCTGGCCATCAGCGGACGGTTGCTCCGCCAGATCCTCGATGAGCAGGTAGCTCCCGCGCTGGCCTTGCAGCCCGATCTGATCACCCTTAACGCCGGGGGCAATGATCTCCTGTTCCACAGGACCGACCCCGATAAACTCGCACTGGAACTGGACGCCGGCGTGGAAGCCCTGGCCACCACCGGGGCAACCATCCTGCTGTTCACGGGTCCCGATTGGGGTGCGACGCCGGTGCTGGGCCGGACCCGCGGCAAGGTGGCCATCTATAACGAGAACATCCGGGTGGTCGCCGCCCGCCATGACGCCGTGGTGGCCGATCTATGGGCGCTGCGCCAACTCACGGATCCCCGCATGTGGGATCCGGACAGACTCCATTTCTCCCCGCTGGGCCAGCACACCATCGCCGTCATGGTGCTGGATACCCTGAATGTCCCACATTCGCTGGAACCGCTGATCCCCAAGGCGCTGCCCGAACGCAGTTGGCGCGAAGCCCGCTCCGGCGACATCATCTGGGCGCGTGAACACCTTTTTCCGTGGGTGGTGCGCCGCCTGACGCAACGGGATACCGACGACGGCCGACACCCCAAGCGGCCACTGCCCGGCCCGGTCTTTGGTGCTGCGATGCCACCGGGAACCTATGTGGGCAACGATCCCAGGAACCTCTTAGACCCAGGCTAGCCTGCGGGTTGGGCTTCCGTCTGCGCCCGAATGCTCCACGCTGACCAATCCAGCGGGTGGACCGAGGGACGCCCCAGGAGGTAGCCCTGCGCAGCGGTGACGTTCAGCGCGGTAACTTCCTCAAGTTCCTCGGCCGTTTCGATGCCCTGCGCATGGACTTGGGCACCTATTTCACGGGCCAGCTCAACGATTGCCTTGGCCCGGATTTTCTGGCCCTCGTTGCGTTCGATTCCTTCAATGAGGTGGCGGTCCAGTTTGATGATGTCCGGGCGCAGTTGTTCAATCCGTTCAAAGGACACCAATGCGGCTCCCGAGGCACTGATGGCCAGGCGCAACCCCAACGCGCGCAATGGTCCCAGCCCGGCGTCGCCGGTTTGACCTTCAACCGCTTCCAGGCTGCCGGTAAGTTCAACGATGATCCTGTCAGGGGCCAGGGCTGCCGCGGCCAACAGGTTCCGCACCCGGGGGTCGCTGGAGGTGGCGGGGGTGAGGTTCAGGGCTACTGACATGGTGTCGGGAACCTCGTGCGCCGCTGTCAGGGCGCAGTGCAGGGCGGCAATTTCCAGCTCGGTGCCCAAACCGGCGGCTGCGGCCTCGTTGAACCAGACATCGGCGCCGGCCCCATCTTCGCCGACGAATCGGGTCAGTGCTTCCACGCCCACCACGTCACCGCCCGGCAGTCCGTGAACGGGCTGGAAGGCCGTCAGCAGCAGCTTGTCAGCCAGGATCGCCTGGATGCCTTCGCGCACTTCGTGGCTGACCGGAACAGACACAGTCCTTGCCGCATCCGCCGATTCCAGGTGCAGGCTGGCAGGCTCCCGCTGTACCGGGACGGGGGACGCAGCAGCGGTCTCCTTGCGGGTTTCCAGCAGATGCTCCAGCAGGGCTCCCTCAGGATCCTCGGGGCGGGACTCAATCAGCGCCCGGAGCTTGTTCCTTGCCCTTTCGCTGCGGGGCTCGGAATCGGCGAGGATGGATTCGATGATGTCCTTGACCTGCTCGCGCATGGTCAGGTCATCCGCACAGGGTGTTGCATCATTGCCATGCTGGCGTGCGTCATCCGCCCCGCCACCGGGTGAGAGAGAGCCCTCGTCTTGAGCCATCGGCTATTCCTTTATGTGTGTCCCCCGCTGGCTATGCCAGACAACTGCCCGCCCACAAAAGTGTGGGCACTGTCACGAATCTAACAGAGAAAGCTCAAGGCCCCCTTCATGCCGGACGCGCCTCCGGCACGGAAGTTCCCCAGCACGGAAAACTGTGTCGCTGGGGCACTACCCCTGAGATGCTTGAGAGGTGACCTCCCTTTCGACGGACGCACCCCGGACCGCACTCAGCTGGAAACTGCTGCCCGCCCTGCTGCTTTCCTTGTCCGGCGTGCCACTCTTCGCATCGTTACCTCTCAGGACGCCGGGCAACGAACTGCTGGGATACGGCCTCCTGGCCACAAGCGTGGTCACTGCCGCCGTCATTGACCTGCGTCTGATGCGGCACCTGGCCCTGATCGCGGCAGGCATGACCATCTTCAGCCTGGTTCCACTCAATGCGGACCTGAGCACCGAACACATGGCACTCATGGGCGGAGCCTTGGCGCTGGCTGTACTGGTTCCTTGGCTGGTGTCCCGCTTCGTTTACCGTGAAGACATCATCAGGTTCCCGGTGAATACGGGCCGTAAATGGCCGCTGGCCGCAAAACTGTACCTCATGGGCGTCGTAGCGCTGGGCTACTTCATCCTGCCGGTGTACCTGATCAGCACGGGGGTCTACCAAAACTGGCCGGATGCTTCCGATCCCGAGGTCTTCTGGCGGCTCTTCCTGGGCGTTAACGCCGTGGGAATTTGGGACGAGCTGTTCTTCATCTGCACCACGTTCACCCTGCTGCGCCAACACTTCCCCGACTGGCTGGCCAACCTCCTGCAAGCCGTGGTGTTCTCGTCATTCCTGTGGGAGATCGGCTACCAGTCGTGGGGTCCGCTGCTGACGTTCCCGTTCGCGCTCTTGCAGGGGTACACCTTCAAACTCACCAAGTCATTCACCTATGTGGTGTCCGTGCACCTGCTTTTCGACTTTGTGCTGTTCCTGGCGCTGGTCCACGCACACAACCGGGAGTGGCTGCCGATCTTCCTGTACTAGATTTCAGCGGTATGAGGTTTTCAGCGCTACTGGAGTTTCAGCGCTCGTCGCACAACAAATGGAACCAGGCATCCGCCAGGACTTCCAAGGCATGTTCACGGTTGGGCTCCATCTTCCGGCGCGTCCAGAGGGTGGCCACGTAGTCCAGCTGGGTAAAGGCAAGCGTCCCCCGGATGTGCCGCGTTTCCTCAGGGAACCGGCCGGCCAGTTCCATGCCGCGAACAAGGTCTGAGATGACTTCCTCGTGCCACCCCTCCACCAGCGTCCGCACTTCACGGTCCACCGCCGCGGCTTCGTCCAGGACGTCGAGGTAGGGGCGGAAGACGGGCCACAGCGCAGCACGGGATTCCAGCCAGGCCAGGATTCCGGGCAGCTCGCCCGAGCACACCACGTCCACCAAATCGGCTGCGGTGGACGCGCTGTCCGGACCATTGGCACGGTCCAGGACCGTGTTCACGCGTGCCATGAAGTCCTTCATCAGATCACTGCGCGTGGGGTAGTACGCGTAGAACGTCACGCGTGTTGTACCGGCGGCAGCAGCGATCTCATCAATGGTGGTGGCGGCATAACCCTTGTGGGTGAAGAGCTCCAGCGCACGGTCAATAATGGTGTCGCGGGTCAGCTGCTTCTGGGCTTCGCGCAGTGAGGACATGGCCCAATCCTATCGGGGCAAGGCCGCCTCTCCCGGCCGAAGGACTCCTGGTCCTTTGTTCGCCAATGCGCGGAGTTTCGGGATGGGTATCCGGTAATTGATGGCCGCCGCGGTACCCGGATTGCCCGCCCCGGCCGGACCGCCGCTGCCGTACCAGCTCATGAGCAACGACTCCGGGTCACCGCCTGGGTCGCAATAGTCCGGGGCACCCTCCACTGGAGTGAAGCCCACCGCCTTGAGCGACAAACCGAAGCCCTCAGTCCAGAAATAGGGCTGAAGGTCACCCTCCGGCGCGGCGTCACCTCGAAGAAGTCCGACGGCGGCGACCTTGGCTTGGTCAATGGCGCTCGTCCACAGCGGGACCCGCCGTAGCCCGAGCCGTGTTGGGAAGTACGCGACGTCGCCCGCGGCGACAATGTCCGGCCGGAGGCGGCCCCGGGAGTCCACGCGCAAAGCCCCTCCCTCCAAGAGACCCGAGCCGGTCAGCCAGCCGACGTTGGGCTCATCACCGATGGCGGCCACCACAATGTCAGCCCCCAGTTCGGTGCCATCCGCCAGAGCCACCCGGGCACCGGCGTCGTGCGGTGAGTGTTCGTTTGTTCCCATCAGGCGTGCTGTGCCGCTGGTGACCAGCCTCAACCCGCGCCGCAGGGCTGCTGCGACGAAGATGCCGGACAGGTGCCCGCCAAGATGACGGGCCAGCGGCGGGCCGCTCGCGACCATCGTGACCTGGCACCCGGCGTCAAGGCAGCCGGAGGCGATTTCCATCCCGAGCGGCCCACCACCCACCACGATCACGGAAGGGCGGCCAGTGATGCGCTCTTTCAGGGTGATGGCGTCCTCGATGGTGCGGAGGGTGAATACGCGTGCGTTGTCACCCCCTGGATCACCTGCGAGCCGTTTCGCCCGGGCCCCGGACGCGATGACCAGGCCGTCGTACGGAAGCTGCCCGCCGTCGTCGAGCGTTAGCAGCCTGGCATCCACGTCCATACCCGTAACGCCGACACCGAGCAGCTCGATGGCCTGGTGGCCGGGCGCGGGGCGCTGATGCGCTGTGACGCTGTCCTCGCCGCCGTGCAGCAGCGCCTTGGACAACGCCGGGCGGCTGTACGGCTGATGCTGCTCGGCGCCCACCACGGTGAGTTCGCCGTCAAAGCCTGCCGCCCGGAGTGAGTCGCAGGCAGTGAGCCCTGCGATGCCATTCCCCACCACCACGATCCGGCGCATGGGGGCTGCCTTGCCAGTGGTCACGCCGCCTCCAACCTGAGCGCTGCCACCGGGCAGACGCGGACGGCGGCTTGAGCGGCGTCGAGATCGGCCCCGTCAACGTCCGGGGCGTCGATCAGGAGTTCGCCGTCGTCGTCCAGGTGCATGAGCGTGGGCGCGGCTTCCTCGCAAAGTCCGTGCCCTTCGCAGCGCGGACGGTCCAGGTGGATCCTCATGCGGCCACCACCTTCAGCACCTGGAGCCGCTCGTGGCTCCGGGTAATGTTGCTGGCTTCCCGGACTTCGCGGCCCAGCTCCAGGCTTTGCACACGGCGGGCAAGGGCATCGATGATCGCGTGGGCCTCGAGTTTCGCAAGGCCCTGGCCTGCACATCCATGAGGGCCGTAGCCGAAGGACAGGTGGTCCACTGGGTTGCGCGTGATGTCGAAGGTGTCGGGGTTCTCGTAGTGCCTCGGATCACGGTTGCCGGCGCCGATGAGCAGGCCCAGCTGGGCTCCGGCAGGGATGGTCACGCCATCCAGCTCCACTGGGACCGTGGTGGTGCGGCCCCAGATGTGGATGGGCGCCCAGTAGCGCAGCACCTCCGCGAAGGCCGCCGGGACAAGTTCGGGCTTCGCTCGGAGCCGTTCCAGCTGCTCGGGGTGGCGTCCGAACAGTGCCACGATGTTGCCGATGGACGCGATGGTAGTGTCCACGCCGGCACCAAGATACTGGTGGATGATGTGCCCCGCGGAGCCCTGGGGGATGTCTCCACGCGCTTCGGCATCGAAGATCCCGCGGCCGATGGAGCCGGGGGTAAGGTCCTGGGCCGTCACGGAGGAGCACCAGCCGTACAGTTCACCAGCGATGGGGAAGCTCTCCTGGGTGCGCTGGTTCATGGGCCCGATGACCTGCATGGCAGCCTGGCCCCAGCGCAGCATGTTGCCCTTAACATGCCCGTTGAAACCGATGAGGTCCGCCACGATCTCCAGCGGGAAGGCGCGTGCCAGCGAGTCAATGGCCTCGAAACTGCCGGTGGCAACAAGCTCCGCCACGAGCTTGTCCGCTTTCTGGTCGATCACCACTTTCAGGCCGCGGAGAGCCCGTGGCGTCAGGTTCTCCGACAAAGTGGCCCTCAGCTGAGTGTGGGTGGGTGGATCGGAGGCCAGGGAGGTGCCTTGGAGGGCGTCGTTCACCATGGGATTGAATCCGAGGGTCGTGGACGAGAAAGTGGCGGGATCGCCGAGGACTTCGCGGATGGCGTCATAACGGGTGATGACGTAGAGGTGGTTCTTGGGCAAGTGGACTACGCCGCCCTGTTCGCGCAGTTTCGCGTAAGCGGGGTAGGGATCAATCAGGAGCTGATCGTCCCAGATGTCCAGGTCTGATGCGGTGGGAGCAGTCACGGTGTTGGCCCTTTCAGATCGCGGGTTCGGACGTGGTTGTCTCGGCTGGAGCGGCGGCAGCGGCCGGCGCCGGTGCCGCCGACTTGGAGGAGATGAAGACGGTCAGGAGGGCCGAAACCGTGGCAGCAATGGCGGCCACGAGGTAGACGACGTGGAAGCCTTCGCCCAGCGAGGTTCCGGCAACGCCCTGGATCTGTTGCTGGACAGAGGCCAGGGCCTGGGTCATCCCGTCCACGGCCTGGCCGGAAGCGCCCGCAGCTGCTGCCTCGCCGGAGGCTTGGCCCACCACGCCGTCCCATCCGGAGAGATAGCCAAGCGGCGGCACATGGGCCAGACCGGCCACGGCATCTGCGGGCAGCCCCGTACCGCCGAGGATCCTGTTAAGCGGAGCTGCGAAGGCCGAGGCGCCCACTCCGAAGGCGATGGCCGAGCCGATGACCGGACCCAGCGCGAAGCCGAGATCGCGCAGGAGGTTGGTGGTGGCCGAGGCCATGCCAATGTGCTGCGGCTGCACGGTATTGATGGCGACGGCGGTAATGGAACCTACCGTGAGGGCGAACCCGATCCCCAGCAGCAGGAGCGGCGGAATGAACGCGGTCCAGGCTGTGCCGCCGAAGGCTTCGGGCGTGCCGAGCGTGAAAGTGGACAACCAGAAACCGGAGACCGCCATGAAGGCGAACCCACCGGTGAGCGCCCAGCGCGGAGCCACGTGGTGAATGAGCCATCCCACCACGGGGATGAGGACGAAGGCCGGGCCCTGGATGAAGACGAACAGCACGCCCACTTTCCACGCCTCGGCGAGCGCGAGGCCACCTACGGCGACGCTGGTGCTGTAGCAGATGGCGAGGAACGCAAACATGCCGGTGACCGCAACGATGCCCGTGATGGAGTAGGCGCTGTTCTTGAATAGGGAGAGATGGATGAGGGGCTGCTCTGTGCGCATCTCGATGATGACGAAGGCCGTCAGCAGGATGCCGCCCACCACGTAACTGGCCACCACCTCTATGGCACCGAAGCCGGCGTCAACTGCCTGGACGGTGGCGAACAGCACGGCAATGAGTCCCAAAGCCAAGGTGATTTGGCCAGGCAGGTCCAGCGCGCGTCCCTTGGCGGCCGCGGAATCCTTGGCCCGGAGGGAAACGAGGAAGACGATGACGGCGATCACTGCAGCTGCCAGGTAGGCCACGCGCCACCCGCTGAAGGCGTTGGGTTGGCTTGCGGTGGCGCCGGGAACGGTGAAGAACTGCGCCGTGAACCCGGCCAGCAGGGGCGAGATGACGGCACCGAGGGACAGGAAACCTGCCCAGGTGGCGATTGCTTTGGCCCGGGCCCTGTGATCGGGAGTGATGGCGGCCAGCATGGACAGCGAAATGGGGAACAGGATGCCTGCCCCGATGCCGCCGATTGCCTGAGCCGCGATCATCATCCCTGTGGTGGTGGCAGTGGCCGCCACGACGGACCCCAGGACGCTGAGCCCGGCTCCGGCGTACAGCAACTTCTTGCGCCCGAAGAGGTCACCCAGGAGTCCCCAGCTGAGCTCGAAGACAACGATCCCCATCATGAACATGCCGGCGATCCAGGTCAGTCCTGCACCGGATGTTTGGAACTCGACGGCGAACGTTCCGTTGAGCGCGCCTGGTAGGGCGTTGGTGATTTGGGCGAGGGTAACTGCGCTGTAGGCGGCCACAAAGGTGGCTGGCACGGAGCCGCGGCTCGACACTGAAATGGTCTGGCTCATCGATGAAACTCCCTTGTTTCGGGTCGATTGTGGAATGGAGTGCTTTCGCTCACAGTCTGGATGCAAACTTTACGTCATGTCAAGAGATATACGTTGAGATTAATTCTTTGACACTGTGTAAAGATTTGTGTGATGCTGACTGCACATCAGCACCCAGGACTTCAAGGGAGAAGCCAGTGATCTACCCACTTTCCGTCGATGTGTCGGCAGCCGTCGCCACGACAGTCCATGAGACCGTCACTACGGTCCTCGGCCCCGTGCCGGCCCACGAACTCGGCGTCACCGCCGTCCACGAAGCGTTGCTTTCCGTGGTCCCCGGAGCCCAGTTCGCGCCGGATATCGCCATTGATCGGGCGGAGATCTTCGAGGTCCTGGCGGCCAAGCTCCGGGATTTCCGCGAACACGGCGGCCGGACCATCGTGGACAGCACCGGCATGTTCCACGGCCGGGACGTGAACCTCTACGAGGCACTCTCCCGCGCCACTGGCGTGCACATCATCGCCTCCACCGGCATGGGTCCCGAAGAGATGTTGGGCGGCTACTTCCTCACTCCCCAGACAAATCCACCCACGCCATGGCCCGCAGAAAAGTTCGCTGAGCTCTTCAGGAAGGAGATCACCGAGGGCATGGTGGTGCCTCGGGTGGAGCGCCGGGGACCCGCCGGGCTCGTGACCACAACGGCTGACCCCAACGGAATGACTCCCACGGAGGAGAGCTTGTTCCGGGGCGCAGCGAGGGCCGCCCTGGACACCGGGGTGCCGCTGTCCATTCGCTATGGGGCCGATGCCCTGCATGACTTGGGCATCGTCCTGGACGAGGGGTTGCCTGCCGGGCGCGTGCTGGTGGGCGGGCTGGACCGTGCGGATGCCGATGGTGCCGCATTGGAAGTAGCCAAGCGCGGAGCGTTCGTCGGCTTGGACCACGTGGGCCTCAACGACCACCCCAACTACATCAACGATGCCCAACGGACGAGCCTGGTCATGGAACTCGTCAACGCAGGCCACAGCCACCGGATCATCCTCTCCAGCAATGCCATCGGCGTGGCCAAGGGGCTGCCGGAGTACCACCTCCCGTTCAGCCACGTCCTGTCAACGTTCGTGCCGTTCCTCAAGCAACAGGGCCTCAGCGACGAGGATGCCCACCGGATCCTGGTGGACAACACCCGCGAACTCCTCACACATTCCTGAAGGGGGAAATAGACGTGTCAAAAGTAAATACAGTGCTGGGAACCATCCCGGCTGAAGAGCTGGGACTCGTGGCCATCCACGAGCACATCGGATACGGCATGCCCGGCAGCGAGCTGGATACCACCTGGTGGAAGACGCCGGAGGAACGATACGCGGAGACGGTACCCAAACTCCGCGCCTTCCACGAGTACGGTGGCGGCACCTTCGTGGATGCCACCGGCATCTGCAACGGCCGCGACGTTGACTACTACAAGTCGCTGTCCGCCAAGACCGGAGTCCACATTGTTGCCTGCACTGGCTTCGTGGGCGGAGACACCGCCCTGCCGCATTTTGCCCGCGCTTCGGTGGACTACCTGGCCAAGGTATTCATTCACGAGATCAGTGTGGGCATCGGCACCACGGGCAGCCGCGCCGGCGTCATCAAGGTGGGCGTCAGCCGCGGTGGTCGCATGACGGACCTGGACAAGCGGATCTACCGGGCGGCCGCGCGCGCAGCCATCCAGACCGGAGCCCCTGTTCTGACGCATCTGGCCATAGATGCCGAGAATGCCATTGCCATTTTCCAGGAGGAAGGATTGCCGCTGGACCGCGTCCTCTTCGGACACGTCGACGACGGTGTGAACGCCGAAAACACGCGGGACACCTGGATCGCGGAGCAAGGAGGCCGGGTGGGATTCGACACCTTCGGTTACGAGACCGAGCTGGAAGACCCTCCCTTCTGGGCCCGCCCCAGGCAGGAACGCCTGGACCACTTCCTCCGCTTCCTCAACGCAGGCCATCTGGACAAGGCCCTGGCCGGTGCCGACGCCAACTGCAGCCCGCTCGGGTGGGCCGGCGTGAAGGGCCACACCGTGAACTACATCTTCGAGGACCTCATCCCGGACCTCCGCAAAGCCGGCTTGGAAGAAGACGCCATCAGGACGATCTTCGTGGACAACCCGGCCACCTTCCTCACTCTCAGCGCCTGACCCAGAAAGCACAGAATCCCATGAAGACTTCAGAGATCAAGAACCTCAAGATCGCCATCATCGGCGGCGGCTATGGCGGAGCCTCGGTAGCTAAAGCCCTGCAGAATATCGGCGCAGAGAACGTTCACGTTTACGAGCAAGCGCCCGCGTTGGCCCAGGTGGGCGCGGGCATCGGCCTTCGCCCGCCGTCGGTGGAACTGTTCCGCACGTGGGGCATCTTTGACCGCATCGCCGCCGTGAGCTCGCCCAGCGACCACCTCGAAATCCTCACGGCGGACGGCAGCCACATCCTCGCGAAGGAGGAATGGCCGTTCCTGCGCGCCTACCAGCAGGTCAATCACAACCGAATGATCCACCGCGGAGACTTCATCGACGCCCTGCTCGGCGCCCTCCCCGAGGGCATGGTGCATCTGGGCTACAAGCTGAACACCATCCAGGACCATGGCAACCATGCCACGCTCACCTTCCAGAACGGCGAGGTTGTCACAGCTGACCTCGTCATCGGCGCGGATGGCATTCGTTCCACAGTTCGCCATCAGCTCTTCTCGCAGAAAGAACCCGTATTCTCCGGCGAGCACGCCTACCGCGCTGTCATTTCGATCGAGGACGCCCACGGCTTGGTGACGGACGATAATCCACGCTTCTACATGGGCAGCAACGGCACCATCGCCTACAACCTGCCATTGCGGCACCGCGGCGAGCTCTCGTACGACATCACGGCCGCTTCCGACGACGCCTCTTGGGCACCGGAGATCACCAATGACTACCTGGTGAAGCTGCTGGAAGGTTTCGACGAGCGGATCGTCCAGGTTGCCCGGGAACTGGACCTGAGCACGGTGACCAGCCGCTCAGTATTCGACATCGATCCCATCGATTCCTGGCACACCGGCTCCGTGGCGTTGCTGGGCGACGCCGCCCACGCGATGCTGCACCACCAAGGCCAGGGCGCCAACTCGGCCATCCTGGACGCCGGCGGTTTCGCTGACGCGATGATCCAAGGCGACTCCGTGCAGGATGCCCTGTCCATCTACCAGGCCACCCGAAAGCCGGTGACTGATGAACTGCAGCGCGTATCCCGCCAGGGTTGGCACGCCGATGCGGTGGACTCCGCCTTCCCGGCCAACGCCTAAGGACGGGCCTGGAATGCCAATCCACCCACAGATCGCCAAAATCCTCGCCACTCTCCCTGCTCCCGACGGTTCGCCGCTGGACCCCGCCGCACTGCGCGCAGACGAAGCAGCCCGGATCCTGCCGGCCGATAAGCGGCTGCAGCTCCACGCCGTCGTCGATGCCACAGCGGTGACCTCCGCCGGTGAGGTTCCGGTTCGCATTTATACGCCCACCGACGCGGCGGAACACAGCATTATTGTGTACTTTCACGGCGGCGCCTTCTTCCTGGGCAGCCTGGACTCCCACGATCACGTTGCCCGGGCACTGGCGTCGGAAACGGGCCATAAAGTCATCTCAGTCGGTTATCGTCTGGCTCCCGAAGCACCCTTCCCCGCGGGGCTGGAGGACTGCTATGCCGTGGTCCGCTGGGCTGAATCCGACGGAGGAATGCTCGGCTGGGACGGCCGGAATCTTGCGATTGCCGGGGACAGTTCGGGCGGAAACTTCGTGGCAGCGGTCGCCGCTAAAGCGCACGACGACGGCTTCCACCACATCACCCACCAGATTCTGTATTACCCGTCGCTGGACCTGGATTTCGATGCCGACCGCTATCCATCCCTGCGCGAGAATGCTGAGGGCTACGGCCTGGAGACAGCCGGCCTGAAGCCCTTCAACGCCTTCTATCTCGACGGCGGTGCGGAGCCGGGCGACCCGCTCGTCTCCCCTATCAAACGGGCTGACCTGACCGGGCTGCCACCTGCGCTGATCGTCACCGCCGAGTTCGATCCCCTGCGGGATGAAGGCGAACTGTACGGACAGCGATTGGACGAGGCGGGCGTGGACACCACAGTCAGCCGGTACAGCGGCGCCAACCACGGCTTCGTCCAGAACTTCTCCTGGATCCCGGAGTTCCACCGCGTGTTCGCGGAGACCTCGGAATTCCTGAACCGGAGTCCCCGGAAATGACGCAGCCAGTACGCGTTCATCCGATCGTCTCTCCGTGGGGCCGTTTTGGCCTGTACAGCTTCTACATCGACGCTCCCGAGCCCGCCATTGTGGACACCGGAATCGCGTCCTCGCCCGCGGAGGGCATGATCCCCGCACTGGAAGCGATCGGCCGCCGCATAGAGGACGTCCGTTGGATCCTGCTGACCCACGGGCACATCGACCACATCGGCGGAGCCCATGCCCTATGGGAGCTCACGGGACGGCAGGCCAAGGTGGTCATCCACCAAGCCGACGCACCGATGCTGCGGTCACGCCGCGCCCATGTGGACGAATACCTGGCTGGCCGTGGGCAGTACTTAACGGACCCCGACGGCGCGTCCCGGGTTGGCGCCGCGGCGGACGCCGTCATCTCCGGGGAAATGGAGCCTGACCTGCTGGTCCAGGGCGGCGAAACCATTTCCCTGGGCGGTGACGTGACAGTGTCTGTCCACTCAGTACCGGGACACACTCCGGGCTCGGTGGCCTATGTCATCGACGGCCAGAACGATGTGTTCGTGGGCGACGCCGTCCAGGTTCACGGAGCGGCCAACGGTTTTCCGGGATTTGTGGATCCGGCGGCGTACCGCGCCAGCCTGCAGTACCTTCGCGATGACATCCGGCCGCGGCACCTCTACCTGGGTCATCCGTACCGGGGCGCGGATGGTGAGCCGTTCGGCGTCGAGCTTGACGAAACACAGGCGCGCCGCGCCCTCCAGGAAAGCATCGACGTCGAAACCCGCGTCAGCAGCGCCGCGTGCCGCTGCCTTGAGGCAGGGCTGGAAGGCACGACGTCGGCCTACTCGCCTTTCGCCGCAGTGGCAGAGGACCTTGGCTACACCGGAGACCCCAGTCTGGAACCGTCTCCGTTCTTCACCACCCTGCACGGGTACACCACACACTTTTCGAACCGGTTTGAACGGAAGGCTACCCATGGATGACATCCAGTTTCTCAGTGCCGGCGGCGAAAAAATCGCGGTCCAGAAGGACCTGCGCGTCCCCATGCGGGACGGCATCGAACTCGCGGCGGACGCCTACCAGGGCACCGAGGAGAAACCCCGGCCAGCGCTGGTTGCCCTGAGTCCCTACGGCAAGGAGTTACAGGCGCTGGCGTTGACTACCCCTCCACAGCGTCGTCCGAGCCCGATGTGGGATGGATGCATAGAAGCGGGCGACATCGCCCGGATCGTGCAGGAGGATTACGTCCATGTGATCGGCGACCTCCGCGGGTCCGGCCATTCCGGCGGTGAGCACATCGGCAATTACAACGCCGGCGGGGTTTCCCTGGGCCAGGATGCCTACGACTTCATCGAGTGGGTAGCCGCGCAGCCTTGGTGCGACGGCAACGTGGGCATGGTGGGCATCTCCTACTTCGGCTCCATGCAGGTCCTCGCTGCGGCCGAGCGCCCGCCGAGCCTGAAGGCGATCTTCGTTTCCGGTGGCCACTACGACTTCTACGAGACCACGTACCACGGCGGCATCATGTGGTTCATGCCGCGCGCTGCCCGGGAAGGCCGCGGTGGGGACTCGGGCTGGGCGTTCACGGACAATGTGAAGTCGCGCATGATGGAGAAGTACTCCCCCGACGAACTGAAAGACCTCGTCCAACAACGCCTGAAGGACCCGGACGTAGCCGCCTGGCCCAATCTGGTCCATGTGCTGAACTACCCCAAGAACCATGAGGCCTGGTTCGACATCGTCATGAACGAACTCGATGGCGAGTGGTACGAGGAACGGAATCCCATCACCCTCGCGCCAAATATCGACATTCCGGTGTGGCTGCAGATCGACCAGGGCCGGGGGTGGACCATGGATGGCACCATCGAATTGTTCGACTCGCTGAAAGGTCCCCGAAAACTCGATATCGGACCCTATCCGCCCATGCAGTCCCGGCCGTTCATCGAAGAACACGACAAGATGTTCAGGTGGTATGACTACTGGATCAAGGGCATCGATAACGGCATCATGGACGAGCCGGCTGTCAGTGTCTTCGTGGAGGGCTCACGCGAGGTGGTCACCGCCGATCAATGGCCGCCGAAGGATATCGAGTACACCTCGCTCTACCTGCGCCCCCGGCACAAGCTCTCCACCGAACCTGAGTTGATGGGTGCGGAGTACGCTGCACCGGACGGCTTCTACCAAGCTCCCCTCACCGTGACGGACAAGGTGGAAATCCTCAGCTGGAGCACGCCGCCGTTTGAGCAGGATACGGAGATGATCGGGGCCGGTGCCGCGCATATCTTCGCAGAAATCGACCAGCCGGACACCAACTTCATCCTCCGGCTGTGGGACTACGCGCCCAACGGCAAACGCCAACTGATCACCAGCGGATACCTCAAGGCATCACACCGCGAGCTGGACGAACGGACCACCGAGGGCAGCCCGTACCACCCGCACACCAAGGAAATTCCGGTGGAACCCGGGCAGATCGAAGAGTACGTTCTGCGCCTCTACCCGTTCGCCAACACGTTCAAACCGGGCCATCACCTCACCGTGGAGCTCTCGAACAGCGAGCCCTTGGCTGACGAGCACAATGCCCTGCTCCCGCCGGATGCCTTCCACCTGCCGGTGGGCAGACCCGTCACGCACAAGATCTACCGGGACGCGGCGCATCAGTCGAGGCTTGTGTTGCCGTTCACCACTACTGGCTAGGAGCGGTACCTGCCCAAGCGTCGTCGGAGACGTCAATCTCCTCCGCCATGTCATCCAGGAACCGCATCACCGTGTCCCGTTCCGTGGATGTCAGCCGCGCTGCGGCCAGGAACCGCTTTGCCTGCTGCCGCCCGACGGTCCGCATCGCGGCCTCGTGCGTCTCGGGGGTGATCGCGATGGCAAGGGCCCGACGGTCGGAGGGGTGGGCACGTCGCGTGACGTGACCCGCCTTTTCCAGCCGGTCCAGCAGCTTGGTGGTTGACGCCGTCGAGATGTGGAGCCGCGCCGCTATTGCGCCCGGCGTGGCGATCACATCATGGTTGGCGCAAACAATCAGGTAGTGCAATGCGCGCATGTCTGACTGGTTGAGTTTCATGTATCGCAAGGAGGCGTCCGAGAGGCGCTGCTCAGCTTCCCGCAGCCTGCCCAGCGCTGCCATGAGGTGGCTGATCTGCTGGACGTCCTCTTCGGAAAGCCCTGATCTGTCCACCAGTTCCTGATGGGGATCGTTGGCGTCCAGGTGATAGATGCCGAAGGAAACCGGGGTCCCGGCTTCTTCAGGAATCTCTTCAGGACTGGACATGTTGAGTATGTTACACCTAACTTCCTACATGGTAGCCTTTCTTCTAGCTTGTCTAGCAATATCCAGCTGCGGCGAGGCAAAGGTTCCCGGAGGAAGGCGCACAATGAACGCGACAGAGATGGTGGTCCTCCTGGATGACGCGGGAACACCCATCGGCGAGGCCCCCAAAGCGGCCGTTCACACCTTGGAAACCCCGCTCCACCTCGCCTTCTCCTGCTACCTGCTGAACGACGCCGGAGAAGTACTGCTCACCCGCCGATCACCCGAGAAGAAAACGTGGCCGGGCGTATGGACCAACAGTTTCTGCGGGCACCCGGGACCGGGGGAAGCATTTGAAGATGCCATCATGCGGAGGGCCCACTTTGAACTGGGAGTGGACGCAAACCGCATCGAACTGGTCCTCCCCCACTTCCGCTACCGGGCAGTGGACCCCACCGGAATCGTCGAGAATGAGGTCTGTCCCGTCTACGTGGCACGGATCAGCGGCCCGCTCCAGCCAAACCCCAGTGAGGTAGCCGACTGGGCCTGGATCTCACCCGCGCTGCTCGCCGAAGCCCTGGACCACACGCCTTCGGCATTCAGTCCGTGGCTCGGATTGCAGTTCCCGCAGCTCCTGGAGGCCCGCGCACTCCCGCTCCACAGCGGAGCTCGGGCATGACCATCACCTCCAACGCGCTCAGCAGCCGCACCGAGCTTTGCACCGCCGTCGAAAATGAGCTCAGCGGGCTCATCGGCAAAAGGGCCGGCGCCGCGACGGCTTACGGACCCCACTTCGCCCGGCTGTGGGCGCTTGCCGGCCAGAATGTCCTGGGCGGGAAGTTCGTCCGCCCCTTGCTGCTCATGGAGACCTACGACGCCCTGAAACCGCCCGGCTCCACACCGCCAGAGCAGCGGGAAACCGCCATCACCATCTCCGCGGCCATCGAACTGCTCCACTATTCCTTCCTGCTCCACGACGACGTGATTGACGGCGACCTCGTCCGCCGCGGGCACCCCAACCTGATCGGCTCCCTCCTTGCTGAAGCGGGCGCACTTCCGGGCAACATTGACGGTGCACGCACCGGAAGCGATCTCCATTGGGCACAAACCGGTGGAATCCTCATGGGCGACATGCTGCTGGCCGCCACCCACCAGGCGTTCGCCCGGGCCGACCTTCCCCATCAACTGCGCCTGCGGCTCCTCGATCTTCTGGAACACACCATCAACGAGACCGTAGCCGGCGAACAGCTGGATGTGGGCCTTGGCGACGGCATCATCGCCCCTGACCTGGAGACCATCCTGGTGATGTGCGGCTACAAGACGGCAACGTACACTTTCGAGTTGCCGCTGCGTGCCGCCGCAGCGCTTTCCGGTGCTGATTTCGCCGTCGAGACCGCGCTGGCCACGGCCGGCAGGCATCTGGGGCTCGCCTTCCAGCTCCAGGACGATCTTTTGTCCACCTTCGGGGATCCTCGCCGCCACGGCAAGGATCCTTTTTCCGACCTCCGCGAGGGCAAGGAAACCGCCATCATTGCCCACGCGCGGACCACCAGCGCGTGGCCGGACATCGAGCCGTTCTTCGGCAGCCCGGAACTCAACGGGACAGAAGCCGAACACGTCCGCCAGTGCCTGAGCGACTGCGGGGCGGAGACCTTCGTCCAAGGGCTCATCGATGAGCAACTGCAGGCCTTCAACCACCTGCTGACCAACACGATTCCGCCGAGTGCCCGGAACGTCCTGCTGGACCTCGCGGCGCAACTGGAAGGACGGCAATCATGAGTATCGCCACCGATACTTCCTTAACTCACTTCACCCGCACCGCCGAGCGTGCTGCCAACCAGGTGATCGCCGCCTACTCCACTTCCTTCGGCCTGGCCTGCAGGCTGCTCGGCTCCAGGCACCGCCAGCACGTCCGGAACATCTACGCCCTGGTACGCGTGGCTGACGAGTTGGTGGACGGAGTCACCGCCGAAGCTGGCCTTAGTTATGAGGAGCAGTGCCAGGCCCTCACCCACTTCATTGATGAAACGCACAGCGCCGTCAACATCGGATACAGCAGCGACCTCATCATCCACGCCTTCGCCCAGACCGCCCGCGCGGCCGGCATTGATGAAACACTCATCGACCCCTTCTTCGCTTCCATGCGTACCGATCTCGGCGAGCGCAGCGCTGCGCCGGCCGTGCCCCTGCGCTTCGATTCCGAGGCGCACCAAGGCTACGTGCACGGTTCGGCCGAGGTGGTTGGGCTGATGTGCCTGCGTGTCTTCATGCGGGAGGAAAACATCGACGACGCCGACGCTGCGGCCCTGGAGTACGGCGCCGGAAGGTTGGGTGCTGCTTTCCAAAACATCAACTTCCTCCGCGATCTGGCGGACGACACCCACCGGCTCGGGCGCAGTTACCTTGGCACTTCGGACCACCTTGAGGACCGTGACCGCGTTGAATGGGTGGGCACTATCCGCGCCCAACTTGCAGACGCGGGCGCCGTCATTCCGCTGCTGCCCCACGACGCCCGGGCCGCGGTTAGAAGCGCTCTTGCCCTCTTCTCGGCATTGACGGACAGGATTGAGCAGACCACCGTCGATGAGCTTTACCGCTCCCGTGTCCGCGTGCCGGATGCCGTGAAAGCCGGGCTGGCCGCACGGGCCGTCGCCTCAACCTGGATGGAGCTGCACCGATGACCCGCACAGTAGTGATCGGCGGTGGCATTGCCGGGCTTGCCACCGCCGCCCTCCTGGCCCACGAAGGTCACGAGGTCCAGCTCCTCGAGCAGCGCGAGCGGGTAGGCGGGCGCGCGGGCAGCCTCGAACGGGACGGCTTCCGCTTTGATACCGGCCCGTCCTGGTACCTCATGCCTGGTGTGTTCGACCATTTCTTCAAACTGCTGGGCACCTCCACTGCGGAACAGTTGGACCTGCGAACGCTCAGCCCCGCGTACCGCGTCTTCAGCGAACCAAACCACGACGGCGTACGGCCGGATCCGCTCACTGTCCCGTTGGGCAGCGATCAGGTTTTGGAGACCTTCGAAAGGGTTGAGCCCGGCAGCGCCAAGGAACTCTCCGCGTACCTGGCCTCCGCGCGGCACACGACGGAGATGGCTGAACGTTTCTTCCTCTACAACCCGTTCACCAAGCTGCCTGCCCTGCTCCAACCGGAGGTAGTGAGGAGCCTTCCCAAGCTGGCACAGCTTCTCCTGACTCCGTTGGACAAGTACGTCGCCCAACGGTTCCAGCACCCGGTACTCCGGCAGGTGCTGGGATACCCGGCTGTTTTTCTTGGCACCAACCCGTCCGCTGCTCCTGCGATGTACCACTTGATGAGCGCTTTGGACCTTGGCGACGGAGTGCAGTACCCCATGGGCGGCTTCTGGGAGCTTGTGGGCAGGCTGGAAGCTTTGGCCCTGGCTGCCGGCGTGCGGATCCACACAGGTGCGGAGGCCCTCAAAATCACCACCCGTGAAGCGGCGCACATCAAGAAACTGGGGCGCTTTGACGGCCTGAACCTTCCCGCCGGTTTGTCCGGCAAGGATAGCCGTGAGGTCACGGGCGTGAAATGGCGCGACAGTTCCGGCGCAGAGCACTACAGTGTGGCAGACCAAGTAGTCTCCGGCGCCGACCTCCACCACACCGAAACGCAACTGCTCGGCGTCCGGGACCGCAGTTACGGCAGCAAGTACTGGCAGAGCCGCACCAGTGGGCCCGGGGCAGTCCTGGTGATGTTGGGCGTCAAGGGCAAACTCCCGGAGCTGCCCCATCATTCCTTGTTCTTCACCCGGGACTGGGAAGCGAATTTCGCGTCGATCTTCGGCGAGGAGACCAGCATCCCGGACCCGGCATCCCTCTACGTTTGCAAACCCAGCGCCACCGACGCCGGTGTCGCACCGCAGAACCACGAGAATCTCTTTGTCCTTGTTCCCGTCCCTGCCGATCCCTCCCTTGGGGCCGGCGGCCCTGATGGCAGCGGCGATCTCCCCATCGAACGGACCGCCGACGCCGCCATCGACCAGATCGCCCAGTGGGCCAACATCCCGGACCTCCGCGAGCGCATCGTCGTGCGGCACACCATCGGCCCGGCCGACTTCGCCCGCGATTACAACTCCTGGCGCGGCGGCATGCTGGGACCAGCACACACTCTCCGGCAGAGTGCCATGTTTCGCGCCCAAAATGCCTCCAAGCGCGTACGCGGCCTCTACTACGCCGGTGCCACCACGGCACCCGGCGTCGGTGTCCCCATGTGCTTGATCAGTGCAGAGCTGGTTTTGAAGCGGATCCGCGGCGATCACAGCCCCGGCCCTATAACCGCGAGGCCTGTAGCCAGCAGGATTGGCTAATGGGTGTTCTCTATTTGCTCTCCTTGGTGCTGGGCATCGCCTGCATGCTCTTGCTTGACCACCGCTTCCGTTTGTTCTTCTGGCGCGACGCCAAAGCAGCGGCGATCGTGACCGTCGTCGGGGTTTTGTTCCTCCTAGCCTGGGACCTTGCAGGAATCGGGCTGGGGATCTTCCTCCGAGGTGAAGGAACCATTGCCACCGGCCTGCTGATCGCGCCTGAGCTGCCCCTTGAAGAACCCGTGTTCCTGCTGTTCCTGGTGCTGTGCACCATGGTCCTGTACACGGGCGCGCGTCGTCTGCTTGACCTGATCCCTGCCAGACGCAGGGAGAGCGAGCGGGAGCGTGAGATCGTATGACCTACCTGTGGCTCGCCCTTGCCTTCATCGCGGCAGCTGCCGTCGCGGGCGTGATTTTTGCCCGCCAGGGCACCCGGTCAGGTGAAGCGCGGTCAGGTGAGGCGCGGTCAGGTGAAGCAGCCAAGCACTGGAAAGCAGTTGCCCTCGCCTTCGCCGCACTGGCCGTCCTCACGGCAGTGTTCGACTCCGTCATGATCGGCATGGAACTCTTCCACTACGACGCCTCACACATTCTTGGCCTCAAGGTTGGGCTGGCGCCCATCGAAGACTTCGCCTATCCGCTGGCTGGCGTGGTGGCGCTGCCCGGCTTGTGGATGTGGCTGACGCGCAAGCGTTCCGGAGGCCGGGGTGACGAATCCCGGAGTGCGGGACACAACCTCAAAGGCCTGGTGCCACAAGCACTGCTCGCGTCCCGCCCGGTCAGTTGGATCAACACGGCCTATCCGTTCGCCGCGGCCATGCTGCTGACCACACGGGAGATCGACTGGGTACTGATCGTGGGCACCTTCTACTTCCTGATCCCCTACAACCTGGCCATGTACGGCATCAACGACGTCTTCGACTACGAGTCGGACCTCAAGAATCCGCGCAAGGGCGGCATCGAAGGTGCGCTCCTCCAGCCGCACCTTCACCGGCCCATGCTCTGGCTCGCGGCGATCACCAACGTGCCGTTCCTTCTGGTGCTCGCCTTCGCGGGTGGGCCCGTGGCGTGGATCAGCCTGGCCGTGAGTGCATTCGCTGTGGTGGCCTACTCCGTGGCCGGCCTGCGCTTCAAGGAACGCCCGGTCTTGGACTCTCTGACGTCCAGTACGCACTTCGTGAGTCCCGCCGTCGTCGGCCTGGCGCTGGCCGGTGCCGACGTGACGCCGGGTCTCCTCGTTCTGCTGGCCGCCTTCTTCCTCTGGGGCATGGCGGCCCACGCCTTCGGCGCCGTCCAGGACATCGAACCCGACCGGCAGGCCGGCATCGGCTCCATAGCAACAGTCATCGGTGCACGCCGGACGGTGAGGCTCGCCGTCGGACTCTGGCTTGTTGCCGGTTTGGCCATGCTGGCCACGCCGTGGCCCGGGCCGCTCGCGGCAGTCATCGCCCTCCCCTACATCGTTAATTGCGCGCCCTACTGGAACGTCACGGACACGACGGCGGCACGCACCAATGTGGCCTGGCGCCGGTTCATCTGGCTCAACTACGGTTCGGGATTCCTGGTGACACTCATTTTCATCCTGCAGTGGAGCCTCACGTCATGACTGGGACGGTTCCTGGGGGTCTTCGTCAATGGTGTCCAGGGCCTCGCGCATGTGCTGCAGAAAGTTCACCACGATCTGCGACTCGTCCGGGTTCAAGGCACAGGCCGCGTCCAACATCCGGCGGTGCATTCCGCCCAAGGTATGCCGCACTTCCTGGTCCGATCCCGGCGTTGCCTTCAGGATCAGGGCGCGACGGTCCGTGGGGTGCGGCTCGCGGCGTATGTGGCCGGACTCCACCAGGCGGTCGATCAGCGTGGTCATGGATGCGGACGTTATCCCCAGCTTGTCGCCCAGGTCCTTCGGCTTCATCACTTTGCCGGCAGCCTCGGCTTCGAACAAGTAGCGCAGGGCCAGCAAGTCCTTCTCACCCATCCCCATGGAGGATCGCGTCCGTCGGCGCATCGCTTGCTCGGAGGCGCGGTAATCCCGCAAGGCGTTCAGCACGTCAATGGCAATTGCCTTCTGACCTGGGTCTTTGCCGTACCAGTAGCCCTTTGCGTGGCCTTCCGAGTCCATCCGTTGTTCCTTCGATAAACGTAAAGCTTGTCTTACTAGCATTTTGATACTAAGTCACCTACCTCCCTAATGCATGACACCGCACATCCCATAAGGAAAGAGGCCCTGCACATGGAAACTCGAAGCCCGGATCTGGCCCGGCAGATCACAGTGACCGTCAGCCTGGTGATCTGCATTGTTGGCTCGATGATCGGCGTCGGAGTCTTTGGCGGAACCCCTATTGCCCAGGCTGCCGGCGGAGCGTTGGCGGCCGACTCCACCCTCCTTGCGCCAGCCACTCCTGCCTTCTCCATCTGGTCAGTTGTTTACGCCGGACTGGTGGCCTTTACCGTGTGGCAGTGGTTGCCTTCACAGCGGGCCAACTCGCGGCAACGTTCGCTGGGGTGGATCGTGGTAGTCTCCATGGTCCTGAATGCGGCCTGGATTTTGTCCGTACAGGCCGGCTTGCTCTTGGTCAGTGTCGTGATCATCCTGGCGCTGCTGGTGACCCTTGTCCTGGCGTTCCTCCGCTACAGTCAGAGCCGCGCTGCCTCGTGGGTTGAGGCCATAGTTGTTGACGGAACGTTGGGGCTGTACCTGGGGTGGACCAGTGTGGCCGTGTGCGCCAACATCGCCGCGGCTTTGAAGGCTTCCGGCTTCTCCGGCTTGGGCCTGCGTCCCGAAATCTGGTCTGTTGCCGTACTGGTGGTAGTAGCGGTCGTAGGCATCGCTTTGGCCATCAAGGGCCACGGCCGCTTGGCCCTGGCGGCAGCCATCGCCTGGGGCCTCGTATGGATCACGGTTGGCCGCAGCACCGACGCACCCGAGTCATTCCCGACGGCGGTAGCCGCGGCTGTTGCTGCTGCCCTGGTTCTCGGTGCGGCCATCACCGTTCGGGCCCGGAGTGTTATGGCGGGGGCTGGTTTGGGGGCAGGGGTTTCCGCCGGGCGGTGACGAGCCGGGGTTAACCGTCACACACACCGCAGTAGGGCAGGAGCTCCTCGCTTCCTCGTGCTCCTTTGGGCGCGAATCCGGGTGCTTTTCCACATAGGCCGGGTGGGGTCTTATAGGCTCAACTGCCTGCTGGAAGAGTCGAGGCATGGAGAAGATTCGGGCCACGCAGATGCCGTCAGGCGATGTGCTCGATCGAGCCGCGAAACCTCTGCCGGACGACTCCACGCCCCCAGCCTCAGCGCCTCTGTTTGGTTCGTCAGCGCCCCGGGTTTCTGACCTGATCTCACTCCTTGGATCTGTTCCTTTTGGCAGCTCCAGCGGCGAGCTGATCGAACAGATCAGCGGGCTGGAGAACATGAAGTCGGCCATCAGCGGGCTGCAGGCACGAATGGCTGTGGCCTTTGATCTTGCCCAACGACAGGAACAGGCTGCTGCTGGTGTTCCGGCTTCGGAGCAGGATCAGGGTGTGGGTGCTCAGGTGGCGTTGGCTCGGCGGGAGTCCCCCAACCGGGGATCCCGGTTGTTGGGCTTCGCGAAGGCTGTGGTGACCGAGATGCCCCGCACACTGGCCGCCCTGGAATCCGGACAGCTCAATGAATGGCGGGCCACGCTGCTGGTGAAGGAAACAGCGTGTTTGTCGGTTGAGGACCGGTGTGCGGTGGATGAAGAACTCGCTCCCGATGCCGGGACTTTCGAAGGGAAAGGCGACCGGGCAATCATCGCTGCTGCGAAGGCTGCCGCGTACCGTCGTGATCCCCGCTCGGCGGCTCGTCGTGCGAGCCACGCAGCCACCGAACGAACAGTGAGCCTGCGACCCGCTCCGGACACCATGACCTACCTCACGGCATTGCTTCCGGTGGCTCAGGGTGTGGCTGCATACGCGGCGTTGACCCGGGCGGCGGACTCAGCCCGTTCCCGCGGCGATTCCCGTTCCCGCGGCCGGGTCATGGCCGACACCTTGGTGGAGCGGGTCACCGGAACCCCGGGCGGGTTCTCCGGGATCAACCTGGACCTTGTGATGACGGACCGCACCCTGTTCCAAGGCGACAGCGAACCAGCCCGGCTCAAGGGGTACGGAATCGTCCCCGCCGAATGGGCCAGAACACTGCTTGGCACCGGCAATGAGCCGCCAAACAGGCAGGGGCAAACGGGGGCTCAGGAAGCGCCGCACCGGCAGGTGCCTGCGGGGCTCCAAGAAGCGCCGGGCGGGCTTCCAACCACGGGTGCGCAGGATGATGAGTTCACCGTGTGGCTACGCCGGCTCTACACAGCACCCGCCACAGGCGAGCTCCTCAGCATGGACTCCAAAGCCCGGCTCTTCCCACCACGACTCAGACGATTCATCGAAACCCGCGACGATACCTGCCGCACCCCATACTGCGACGCGCCCATCCGACACATCGACCACATCATCCCCTGGCACAAAGGGGGCACCACCACCCTGAGCAACGGCGCAGGACTCTGTGAAGCCTGCAACCACACCAAGGAAAATCCCGGCTGGACCACCAAACTGCTCTCAGGAGAGGCCCACAGCATGGAGCTCAGCACACCAACAGGTCATACGTACCAATCCACTGCGCCACCATTACCGGGGTATGCGCGTGCCTTAGGAGGCGAAAGCGACGCCACATCATCGGGTGACGCATCATCATCGGATGGCGAAGCATCATCGGGTACCGCGAGGCCAACGCCTGCAAGACAGGAACCGCCTCATCGTGCCCGCGGGCAACTCGTCCGCACCTAGAGGCGAATCTGTGGGATACCGGGCGCTTCGGGCAGCCACCGCATCACCCAGCAATTACTACGGTGCGCAGGCGTCCTTCAGTGCCTGGACTGACTCAGCCGGCACTTCGTCTCCTGCTTCGGCGATCTGGTTCAACGGCGTCGTGATTTCTGCGGGGACGCCAGCTGTGCTGGCGGCCGAGACCAGCCCGGCAAGGACCTGCTTGTCCTGAACGCTGACCAAACCATCCTGGACCACTGCGCAAACCTGCTTGGTGACCTCATCAGCGGCGGCAGTGGCCACCTTTGAGGCTGCATCGCTGGCTGCGCTTGTGGCAGCCTCTTCCACGGCTCCGCAACCGACGAGCAGCAGCAAAAGGGGGACGGCGGAAAGTGCTGCAAGTCGACGGGTCATGAGTCCAGCCTAGCAATCCGACTACGAGCGGCCGTTCCACTAGTCCACCGCTGCCGGCGTTGATCCGCTCACCGCATGCGGCTCCGCCCGATCGATATCGTGGATGTCTTCGTCTACCTTGTGGTGCTGGGCGTATTCATTCAGTTGTTCCCGGCCGTCATTTCCGAGTCATTCCTGCTGGCCTTCTGACCAGACCCTAGCGTTCAATGAGCCTATAGACGGACACGTGGCTCCGCGAATCTGCCGTAAATTCGCTGCGGTCCCAACCAGCCCACCTGGCTTCGAGTTCGAATCCGGCTATCCGCGCCATGAGGTCCAGTTCGCTCGGCCAAATGTAGCGGTGGGGTGTCCGCCCAATCCGCGCATCCCGGCCATCGGACAGGTCAGGACCGAACCGCACGTGGTGGGAGACGACGTGTTGCCGCAGCACATCGTAGGTATCCACCAGGAGATACCCGGGCTGGCTCACCTCAACCGTGCCTCCGTGTCCCGGAGGCAGCGATCGCAATTGCGGCACCCAGAGTTCGACGACGAACCGGCCACCGGGCGCCAGATGGCTGGCAGCATTCTCGAAACACCGGACTTGTTCGTCCTGTGTCAGCAGGTTGGCAATGGTATTGAAGACCAGGAATGCCAGTGTGAAGCTGCCCTCTGCCCGCACGCTGGACATATCGCCCTGGACCACTGGGATGCGGTCCTCGTCCACTTTTTCGCGGAGCCTTGCGATCATCGCGTGGGACAGCTCGATGCCGCTGACCTGGACTCCCGCCTCCGCGAGCGGGATGGCGACACGACCGGTACCAATGGCGAACTCAATGGCCGCACCATCGCCCGCCAGCTCGGACAGGACCTCCACCGTAGGGCCCAGCACGTCGGGTGAAAACATGCCTTCCCCGGGGGTGTCGTACTGCTTGGCCGCTTCGTTGTCCCACAGCTGTTGCTGGTTGATCATGCTTCCACTATTGCAGGCAGGTACGTACTGCGGGCAAGCAACGGCGGCTCGGCAGGGCGTCCCCACCTATGCTTGACGGATGGAAGAAAAGCCGGTGGACCACAAGGCATTGGCCGTGTGCATGATCGATATTTCGTCCGATATTCGGCGTAAGTCGCTCAACGAAACCGGCGTCCGGCCCATTTCCAACGGCGTCCTGGAGATCCTCCGCGTCATTGAAAGCCATCCGGGTGCCACTGTGGCTGAGGTAGCGTCCCGTTTGGGCCGCCAACTGAGCAATGTGAGTGTCCAATTACGTGAGCTCGTGGCGGCCGGACTGGTGACGCGGGTCAAGGACGCCACGGACAAGCGGTACGTTTCCCTTCACCCCACAGATGAATCCAAACGGATCAAGGCCCTCCTCGAAGGTGCATGGGCGGATGCGCTCATCAAAGCCAGCGACCGGCTTCTCCCGGAGGAACGTGAACAGATTGCGGCCAGCCTTCCGGCGCTGCAACGGCTGGCCTCGTTCCTCGCGGAGCCCGAAAACCCAACCTAGGAACACGTAAGGCACATCACCCGCACAGCTCTTATGCGCACATCCCAAAGTACTTATACTTTCATAAGTATTACTACTTACTAAGTATGGGAGACGCGTGGCATCACAACTACTCGAATCGGCTGGCGCTCAGATCCGGCCGGGCAAAGACAACCAAAAAGGCATCGGCTGGCGATCGCTGCCCTTCCTTGCGCTCGCCCAGTTCATGGTGGTTCTGGACGGCACCATCGTGAACCTGGCGCTCCCCCGCCTCCAGTTGGAGATGGGCATCAGCGACTCCACCCGCGCCTGGGTCGTCACGGCGTACGCCCTCGTCTTCGGCGCGTTCCTGCTGCTGGGTGGCCGGATCGCGGACTTTTGGGGACGGAAACGGACCTTCATCACAGCCTCGGCGGGCTTTGCCATCGCCTCCCTCATCGGCGGCCTCGCACAGCAGCCATGGGAACTCATTGGGGCCCGCGCACTGCAGGGAGTCTTTGCAGCGCTCCTGGCCCCAGCCGCCTTGGCCCTCCTCACAGTCACCTTCCCGGGAGGCAAGGACCGCGGCACGGCGTTCGCCATCTTCGGCTCCATCAGCGGCGTGGGCGCTGCGGCAGGAGTTCTGCTGGGCGGCTTCCTCACCCAGTACGTTTCATGGCGCTGGTGCTTCTTCGTCAACGTGCCCATCGCAATGGTCGCGCTCATCGGCGTGTGGAGGCTGGTGAGCGAAAGCAAAGCCGGCGGCTCCACCAAATACGACTGGCCCGGCGTCGTTCTGGCCGCAGTGGGCCTCGGCTCTTTGGTCTACGGCTTTGCCAACGCAGAACACGGGTGGGATGCCATCGAGTCCTGGGGCTTTATCACCGCTGGCATGGCACTGCTGGCGCTTTTCGTCGCCATCGAGCGCAAGGTCAAGCACCCGTTGCTGCCGCTTCGAGTGGCAACGGAACGCAACAGGGGCGCAGCCTTCCTCGCATCATTCCTTGCCGGCGCAGTCCTGATCGGCGGCATCCTGTTCATCAATTTCTACCTCCAGATTGTCCTGGGATTCGCGCCTTTCACCGCCGGAATTGCTTCCCTGCCCATGACAGTGGTGCTCATCATTACCGCGGGCCTGGTGGCGAAAAACCTGCCCAGGCTGGGAGCCCGTATTCCCAGTTCGATCGGCCCGGTTTTCCTGGCCGCAGCCATGCTGTGGCTCACGCAGGTAACGCCGGACGGCACGTACGCAGTCACCATGCTGCCCGCGCTGGTCCTGATGGGCATCGGGCTGGGCATGGTCTTCGTCCCCATGCAAAACCTGGCTCTCTTCGGGGTTAACAAGGACGACTCCGGCGTTGCCAGAGCCTTGGTCAACGCGTCACAGCAAATCGGCGGCTCACTGGGCATTGCACTCTTCAGCGCCATCGCGGCGGCCACCTCTGCTGCGGCGCAAACAGCGGCGGCCGACGGCGGAAGGCTCGCTGCACTGACCTCGGGCTACTCGCTGGTCTTCCTCTGGGCTGCCGGAGTCGCAGTGTTGATGGTCCCCGTCGCACTGCTCCTCATCAGGATCGACCGCAGGACGTTCAGCGGATCTGACCACGCACCCCACGTCCACCTGGGCTAAGCCGAAGGCGCCGCCACCCGCGATCGGGAAGGCGGCGCCTGATGCTGTGGTGCGAAGCGATGAATGACGACGGCGAACGCCTCACGTAAACATTGGCGTGAGATAACTCACATTCTGTAAGCTGAATTCAAAGTCACGCAGCCGGCTTCCCTCGCTTCACGTTTGGCAGGTCCCCAATGGCCCCCAATTCACTCAAGGCCGAAATCCTCCTGGCCCATGGTGTCGGCCCCTCCGCGGCCAGTGTTGCTCGACGAAGAGCAGCAGAAAACCATGGCCACCATCGCACCCCCAACAAACCTGACGCCCTCCTGGGTGCCTTAGCGGTGAGGCAACTCTTCCACCGCTGGCCCTTGGTCCCGTCCCGGGAACTGGAGCGCATCCGGCACGTCCTCGTCCACTGCGACCAGCTTGGCTCACCGGATACCCATCACTTGTCCGAACCGGCCCAAGCGCTACTGGACCTGATCAACGGCGAGTTGGACCGGCGTCGTGCCTTGGCCAAAACCCGGCAGGAAACCGCAAGCAGCAATTAGCGCGGACCGGTCCCGGGGATAGCAGCCACTACGTCAATCTCCACCAGGCCCCGCAGGGACGGATCACCGGGCGGACGGGTACAAGCACAGCATCAGAGGAAACAAGGAGCCCGCCGTCCTTCGCTACCGGATGATGGGGAGTCCCGCCGTCGGGAAGACGCTGGGGAAGATCGACGGCGGTGGGACCGGGACAGTTTCCAGCGGCACTGTCACGGTTTCAGAACCCACCGTGACGCTGTAGTCCCGCACGTGAATGGCCAGCGGTTCGTCGCTGTAGTCCGGCCCTGTCACGAGCGTCAGGGCGATGGATCCCTGTTTCAGGTCCACGGCCAGCAGGCGTCCCTGAACCTTAAGCGTGAAGGACAGGCCTTCCCACTCCACAGGAAGCCGGGGATCGAAGCGCAGCATCTCGCCTTGGTCGCGCATGCCCGCGAAGCCGCACACCAACGAGCTCCAGATGCCGCCGGTGGAGGCAATGTGGACGCCGTCGATCGTGTTGCCATGCGAGTTGTCCAGGTCGATGAACAGAGCCTCGGTAAAGTGCTGCAGCGCAACATCGCCATACCCAACCTCGGCCGCCATGATGCCCTGCACGCAGGCGGACAGGGTGGAGTCGCCGGTGGTGATGGGATCGTAGAAATCGAAGGCGCGCTGCTTCTCCTCAGCGGTAAAGTCCTGCCACTGCAGGAACATCGCCAGCACCGTATCGGCCTGCTTGAGGACCTGGTGGCGGTAAATCACCAGCGGGTGGAAGTTCAGCAGCAACGGGTACTTGGATTTGGGAGTGTTCCAGTCCCACGGCTCCAACGTCATGAAGTCGTTGTCCTGGCTGAACACCTGCAGGTGCGGATCGTACGGGAGCGACATACGCTCGGCTGCCTGCCGCCACACCATGCGCTCGGTGTCGGCGATCCCCTCGTGCTCCAGCGCCGCGGCGGCACGGAGGTTAAAGCGCGCCATGACGTTGGTGTACAGGTTGTCATTGACCACGGCGGTGTACTCATCCGGTCCAGTCACGCCATGGATGTGGAACATGCCGTCCTTGCCGAAGAAGCCCAGCGATGCCCACATGCGCGCCGTCTCGATCAGCAGGTCGGCACCCAACTCCCCACGGAAGGTGTCATCGCCACTGGCCCACTGGTAGCGGTTGGCTGCGAAGGCGATGGCCGCGGCGATGTGGAACTGGGCGGTACCGGCAGCGTAGTAGGCGCTGGCTTCCAGGCCATTGATGGTGCGCCACGGGAACAGCGCACCATCAACGCTGAGCTCCTTGGCGCGAACGCGGGCGTCCGGCAGCATGGCATGGCGGGATTCCAGCACTTTCCGGGCTCCGCACGGGTTGGTGTAGGTCAGGTACGGCAGGAGGTAGATTTCCTGGTCCCAGAAGTAGTGCCCCTCGTACCCGGACCCACTCACACCCTTGGCAGGAATGCCCGCCACACCGGCGCGTGCAGTGGCCTGCGCCAGCTGGAACAGGCCCCAGCGCACGGCCTGCTGCATCTCCGGCTGACCTCCGATGGAGATGTCCGCCGTGGTCCAGTACTGCTGGTAGTGCGCCTCGCTCTGCGCCAGGATCTCGCCGAAGGACACCAGATTGGCTTCCGCGTCAGCGGCAAGGCTCTCCCCGCGGTCCTCGGCGTCAGTGGAACCGGCCACCACGTAACTGACCGTTTTCTCCAGACGGAAAGGGCCGCCGTCGTGAATTGCCAAAACGTAACGTACGGACGATTCGTCTTCCGCCACCAGCGTCTCGAAGGGCTGGCCTTCGGCGGAAATCCAGTGGTCCACGGCCATGGCGACGCGTTGGCGCGACTCCGAGGTCTCCCATGCGAGGCGGAGCGAACCGTCGGCACCCTGCAGGTGCAGCGGCAGCAGCACTCGGCCGGCGTGCCGGCCGGAGCGGCGCGGGTCATGGACCGAGTGGTCCTCCACAGGCTGGTCCTGCCGGTTCACGACGCCGGACGTGATGTCTGCGGATACGTCACGGTCCGCGGAGACAGACAGTTCCAGGCCAAGGCAACCGCGCGAATCGAACCCGACCGCGCGGCGCTCAACCGTGGTGACGGTAGCGCCCGAGCGACAGGCCCAGGTGATGCTTTCCTCGTAGATGCCTGTGGAGAAGTCCACGCTGCGGTGGTAATCCACCACAGTGGACTCGCCCAGGCTCAGGGCCTCGCCGTCAATGGAAACCGTGAAGTTGTTGGCGTCCGGAACGTACACAATCCGCTGGCCCGTGCGGGCAAAACCGTAGGCATTTTCTGCGTGTTTGATGTCCCAGATCTCATGAAAACCGTTGATGAACGTGCCGGGAAGCTCGCCATCCCCCGTGGTTGAATGCGAGCCACGGATGCCAAGGTGGCCGTTGCCAAGCGCGAACAGCGTTTCCAGCGTTCCCTCGTCACCGGGGACGTGGATGTTTTCCACGAGCTTCCAGGGCTCGCAGGGGAAGCGCAGCCGATCGGAGCTGATGAGTGCCATGGGCTGATGAAATCCTTCGAAAAAAGTAGGGTCAGAGAAGATCGTTGAGGTCGTCGACCACCAGTGTGGCGCCGGCGTCCAGCAGGGTTTGGCGGCCTGCCCCGCGGTTCACACCGATCACGGCGTAAAAGTTGGCGCCCGCTCCGGCCTGCACACCGGAAACTGCGTCCTCCACCACGATGCATTCCTCCACAGGCACGTCCAGAAGGCCCGCTGCGTAGACGTACGTTGCCGGGTCCGGCTTGCCGGGAAGCCCGACGCCGGCCGCCACCTGTCCGTCCACCACCACCTCGAAGTGGTGGTCAAGGCCAGCGGCCTTCAGCACGGCGGGAGCGTTACGGGAAGAGGACACCACGGCCACCTTCAACCCCAGCTCCACGGCGGCATTGATGAACTTGACCGAACCTTCGTATGGCTCAACACCGCGGGAGTTCACAATCTCATTGAAAATGGCGTTCTTCCGGTTACCCAACCCCTGCACGGTCTGGTTGTCCGGGTGGTCATGGACCGGACCTTCGGGCAGCGTGATGCCGCGGGACGCCAGGAAATCCCGGACGCCATCGAAGCGCGGCTTCCCATCAATGTGGTCGAAGTAGTCGCTCTCCTGGTAACCCTGGGGATGGCCCGCCTCTGCGAGATAGCCGTCGAACAGTTCCTGCCACGCATGCTCGTGCACCACGGCAGTTGGCGTCAGCACGCCGTCGAGGTCGAACAGCAGCGCAGTGGCGCCAGTCCAGGCATTACGAAGATCAGTCATGTGCATTGTTCCGTTCAGCGCTTGTGGCGCGTGGTCTTGCGTTCGATGAGCTTGGTATCGAGCAGGTGGTTGGAGGGTTGATGGGGGGATTCAGGATTCAACAGGTGTTCACACAGCAGGTTTGCCGCGAAGGCACCTTGGTCGGCAACGGGCTGCGCCACAGTGCTCAGGCCAAGGAACCAGCTCATGGGGTGGTCGTCTATACCGATGACGGACACGTTCTTGGGCACGGAGAAGCCGTACTCACGGAGCGCGGTTAACGCACCGAATGCGGCTTCGTCGCAATGGGCGAACACTGCCGTGGGCCTTGCACCGCGGGTGATGAGTTCAGTCATTGCCCGCCGGCCGTCGTCGATGCTTGGCCCGGCACCCACCACAGAGTCCGGGTGGACGGTGAGGTGGTGTTCATCCAGCGCACGCCTGAAGCCACGGAACCGAGGGGTCTCAGTCACAACGGAGTGTTCATTGCTCGAGAGAACGGCCAAGTCCCAATGGCCCAGCCCCAGCAGGTGTTGGGTTGCCTGCCAGGCCGCGTGCTCGTCATCGATACCTACATTGTCCCACGGAACATTTCCCATCCCCACGCTGGCTACCGCCAGCCCGGAGGCTTCCAACGCTTCCACTTCTCCGGGGGCGAGGTCAATATTGAGCAGGAGCAGGCCATCCACCCTCTGGGCCAGGTTCTCCAGGTCCGCAAAGAACTGCTTCCTCACGCTGGTCTTGTTGCGCAAGCTGATGAGGACGGTGTCATAGCCGGCATCGCCGAACACTTCCTCTGCCGCTTCCACAGCCTGGGCGAAAAACCAGGCCGTGGCCGTCGGGGCGACGATGGCCACCGATCCTGTGGTTCCGCCTGCCAGCCTGGAGGCTGCGGCCGATGCTTTGTAGCCCAGTTTGCTGGCGGCTTCCGCCACCTGTCGCTGGGCCTTCCCGGAAACGTTGGGGAGGTTCCTCAGTGCCCGCGATACCGTGCAAATGGACAATCCGGAGAGGACGGCGACGTCCTGGATTGTCACTCTGTGAGTCCTAACCATGCAACACGGCCTCAACCCTTTCCCTACTCGCCTGACGCCTTTGCGCATGTCCCGAAGCGGGCCACCAGCCAAAAGTGTAAGCGCTTACAATTTTGTCATTCAATAGAGTGCCGACGAATACGAAATTGTGACGCGAATCTCACCGGGAGGTTGATTCCCGGGCGCGGATGCCTTCTAATCCCCGGCGGATTAAGCCAAGACGTAGTACTTAAGGAAGGCACTGACGTCCACCAGCTCCGGCGGCTCGATCCTGTGCCCCATGCCCGGATACGTCCGCGCGGTCAACGCAACGTTGGCCTGAAGCCACTCCTTGGTGTGCGCAATCGCATCCTCATTGATCACAGGATCAGCCTTGTCCCTCCCCCAGAAGAACGGAGGCGGTGCGTCAAAGGATTCACTCAGGGCCAGGAGGTCGTTGTCCATCACAAAGCCGGACAGGCCAACGGTGGCTTTGAAGTCGTTCGGCCGCAGGCGCAGGAGCGTACTGGCCATGGCCATGCCCTGCGAATAGCCCAACAGGCTCACGCTGCTGTGGTTTTTCTTTACGGAATTGATCCAATCGAACACCCGGTTGGTGGAGGAAATGACGTCCGCGAAATCGTTGGTGAGGAAGTAATCCAACAGAAACCAGCCGTAGTGATCGCCGATGACCTTGGGCCCGCGCAACGCTGCACAGGTGAACTGGTCCGGCAAGTGCGGAAAGAGGTCCACCATGCGCTGCTCACTGGTGCCATAACCGTGCAGCATCACCAACAACGGGGTGCCCGCGCGCTCATGTTCCGGCTTCGACCACACCACTGAATCCATGGGCACGAGCCTAGTAGACTGACGCCATGACTCCGCAGGAACTGGCCAACCTGGCCCATCTGCGGCGCGCCCGCGACTTCATCGATCGCGAATATGCGCGTCCTTTGGACGTACCCACCATGGCCGCCGGCGCCCTGATGTCCCCCGCGCATTTCTCCCGCCAGTTCAAGGCTGCGTACGGCGAATCTCCGTACAACTACCTCATGACCCGGCGGATCGAGCGGGCCATGGCCCTGCTTCGCGCGGGAACCAGCGTCACGGACGCCTGCATGGAGGTCGGCTGTACATCGCTGGGCTCCTTCAGCACGCGCTTCACGGAAATCGTTGGGATCAACCCGAGCGAATACCGGTCCCGCGAGCATGAGGCCGTGAAGGCCATGCCCAGCTGCATCGCCAAGCAGCACACCCGGCCGGACCGCAACGGAACACCAAACCTGAGCAGGATTGAAGAAGCGCCCTCCGCACAGCTGCAATAGCGTGTGATTCATGAACATTTCACTGAAGTACGCACACGTCACTGTCAACGATGTTGATGAATCCCTCGCCTTCTACCGCGACGCCCTGGGCTTCGAAGTCCGCAACGACGTCGGCTCCGATGGGCAGCGCTGGGTCACCCTGGGCAGCGATGCCCAGCCGGACTTGGAACTGGTCCTGTCCCCTCCGCACGCCGGTCGCTCGCAGGCCGACGGCGACGCGATCCAGGAACTGCTCACCAAGGGCGTCATGCCGATGCTTGTCTTCACCACGGATGATCTTGACGGTACCTTCGAGAAGCTCCGCGCATCCGGCGCCGAAGTCCTTCAGGAACCGATCGACCAGCCGTGGGGACCGCGCGACTGCGCCTTCCGCGACCCGTCAGGCAACATGATCCGCATCAACCAGGGCTGATTTACCGGGCTGCTTAACAGGGCGCCGGCCGGCTAGAGACTGAGCAGGCCGGCGTCGGACAATTCGCCGTCTTCGTGAGTGGACGCGATGGCGGCCGAGACGACGTCGGACAACCGCAGACGCCGGCTGAAGGCCTGTCGTTGGAGTCGCTCGCCGGTTCCCCGGCGCAGAATAGTGGCCACTCCGGCGCGGGCGAGCGCAAAATCCCCGGCTGCGGTCAGGGCAGTCCTGACATGCCGGAGCAAGGCGCTGGCCACTTCAGCGGCCGGATACGGCCGCTGTTCAAGCGGGTGGAGCACATGGTTGTTGACGCCAAATCGGCTCGCCTTCCAGTTGGCCATCCGCAATACCTGAGTGGGCATGGCCGACGCCGGAACTCCCCTATGCCATTCGTCCGCCGCGGTCTCCACCAAAGCCCTGGCAATGACTGCAATGGTCAGGGCATCTTCTGCGTAGAGGCAAACGTCAGCAATCCGGACCTCAACAGTTGGGTGGCCCCGGGACAGGCGTGCGTCGAAGTAGATCATGCCTTCATCCAGCGGGACTCCCGTGCCGAGAAGCGCAGCAAGCACGGAACGGTAGCCGTCTGCCGAACCGAAAACGTCCATGGGACCAGCCGTGGGCCACCTGTTCCAGATCTGCGTTCGGTAACTCGCAAAGCCTGTGTCCGCACCCATCCAATACGGGGAGTTGGCGCTCAGTGCCAACAGCACAGGAAGCCAGTGGCGCATGCGGTCCAGGACCGCGACACCTTCGTCGGGAGACTCGATGGAGACGTGGACGTGGAAGCCACACGTGAGCTGCTCGCGGGCTATCAGTCCAAACTCGTTGCCCATGGTGGCGTACCGCCGGTTGCCGGAGGTTGGCGTCGCGTGGAATACCGGTGGCGTGGCCAACGCCGCAACCCGTGCTCCCAACGCCCTGGCCGCAGCATCAGCAGCAGCTCTCCCGTGGCGGATTTCCGTCCGCAGTTCAGAGGCAGTTCCGCAGGGCCGCGAATTGACCTCGACTTGTTCCTGCTTGAACTCGGACTTCAGGGTCAACGCCTCCGTGCCTGACTCCTCGCTGAGCCCACCATCGGTGGCTGCAACGTCCAGGAGGTCCGCCGCCAAGGCCAAAGGGGAGCCATCCGCGGGATCCGCGATCAGAAGTTCTTCCTCAACGCCAAAGGTACGCATTGCCACCACTCCCACTTGTGAGTTATTCAGAGCCGGCGGTCATCAAACGTGGCGGGGAACCTCCATTTGGAAACCGCAACGGCAATGCAGCACCTGGGTCTGCAGGTAGACCTCCAACAGATTGGGGGTCTCCGGATCGTCAGTGGTCCGGGGAGCCTCAATCACGCGCTCAGTGGGACGGCCCAGCGTCATGGGCTCACCACAATGTGTGCAGCTGAACCAGAGTCCGGCTGCGGAAGTGGACAGAAAGTCCCTTTGAATCTCCGGTGTCAGCGTGTCCAACCGGACAGCGTGGGCATAGAAGGTGTCGCATTCGCTGCAGGTGTAGCTGACGTCGACAACTGTCGACTCACGTGGCTCAGCTTCCACCACTGTTTCCACGAAAATGTAGGAATCCGTGGCGCAAACAGTGCACCACGGTTGAACCCCGGCAGGGGCACTTGCGGGTTCCGCCCCTGGAGCAGGTTTCGGGACGGGAAGGGATCCAAGCGTCATTGCCATTCTCCTTTTACTCTCCAAGGAGCCTGCAGGTGTGCACGCGGCGAGCCGGCCGATGGCGGCCACGGCTGAAAGGTGCAGTTCTTGGACCATCAGGGATGGCGCCAGGTCAGGAGACTCCAAGGGCTATCTGCTTAACCCACCTAAAATGTAGTTCACGGTGGCGTACGTCACAAGTCATGGGTTCGCTGGCTGTCGCCAACCCGTTGGGATCAGGGTTCGAAATGGGCCATGGGCGCCTGCTTGGCCACACTCGTGATGAGCGATTCGGCCACGTCCCGGAGTTTCTGGTTCCGGGTACTGGACGCTTTCTTGAGGATTTGGAATGCCTCGTCCTGCGTACAACGGTTTTGTCCCATGATGATTCCGCAGGCGAGATCGATGACCGTGCGTGTCTGCATGGCAACCTGGAGGTCCTCAGCGTGCTGCTGCTTCACGCCAATGCGGACAGCCAACCGCAGCGAGCGCTCGGCCTGGCTGGCGTAGAGCTCGCAATTGAGGATGGTTGCCGGGTCGAAGACCTTGGCTTGAGGGGCAAAGAAGTTCAGAGCCGCAGTGGCGCCCTCGTCCAGCTCCAGGGGAACGCAAAGAGCTGACAGGTGCCCGCGCTGCGCGATGACTGTGCAGTACTCGGACCAGCGGTCTTCGATGGACGTGTCAGGAACGTGCACGGTCGCATGGCTTCGCATTGCCTCCAAGCAGGGACCATCGCCATATGCCTGCTGGACCTCGTCGATCAGTCTGGCCTCATGGGTGCTTCCTGCCACCGTGGCAGTGCGGCGCCGGCGACTCAAGGTGATGCCACAGAGCACGTTCATGCCCACGGCCTCGGACACAGCGGCCGCCGAGAAAACCGCGAGTTCATTCAGGAATCCACCTACGTCATCACTGTCGATCACGAGGTCCTGCAGCTGCTCGGGCACCGAAACATCGTCGGGCGCAGAGACAGAATCAGGCGCCAAAATATCGATGTTCATTTCATCCATGCCTTAGTTTACGGTCGTCCAACCCCTGCCCGTCACCCCCATAATGACTGGCCATAGAATCCTTGCATATGCGGTGCACCTATGTGCACAATCTAGCTAAAGTTCCCATCAGAGGACCTTGCTTTCAGCTCAAGCAGACGGGCGACCCGCATTTGATGCAGAGGTACATGCCCATGCCTGCCCAGCCAGCGTCCAGAGTTCCGGACGAAGCCCACCAACCGCCTGACGAGCCTCTTTGGTGTGCGCACTGCGACACGGACAAGCATCTTCTGGTGAACTCCATCCAGTCCCACTATCCCCCCGCTCCCAACATGGTGGACGTCGCCTACGAATGCCACGCCTGCAGGTATTCCTACCGGCAGATTTCGTCCGTCCAGAAAGTGGCCGCGGTGCTGAACCGCCCCGGAGCCCAGCAAGGAGTGCTTCAGTTCGGCGGGCAATACCTGCACTGCGGCGAACCAATGAAAACCAGGAGCTGCGAGCTCCGGAGGATCCAGGCGCCCCTTGTGCTGAAGCCCGGCAGCAAGTTGCGGATGTACGAGGTACTGATCAACACGCGCATTCTGGGATGCCACTGCGGCTTCCGCATGGAAATCCCGGATTGACCCCGGGGCCGCGACACGGGGAACAAGACCACAGTTTTGGAGCTACCTGGAGGTAAAGCATGGACGCAAAACCACAGACGACGGACCCCTCCGTCCCGGGCGCCAGGCCCGAGCAGCCCAGCGCGCAGTCCGGACAGCCCAACGCCCAGTCCGGACAGCCCAGCGCCCAGCCTGGGCGCGCCGGCTTCCAGTCCGGACAGCCCAGCAAGCCCAGCCTCCCGGATCCGCCGGACCCGGACAACCTGCCCATTGATTACCTCCTGCCCCACCATTCCACCAGCAGACGGAGCGCACACTCATGAGCGAATTCCCGCCGGACCCCTCATATCCTGATCCCACCCGGGACCCCAGCCCTGACCCAACCCGCGAACCCGGGCCAACACCAGAGCCGGTCCCCTTGCCGGAGCCGGGGCCGTCACCCATCCCGGAGCCCACTCCGGACCCCTCATATCCTGATCCCACCCCGGGCCCGACGGTGCCACCGCCGGGACCCACTCCCCTGACATAGGAAAGGCCCCGGCCCCCTCGCACGAGGCAGCGCCGGCGGTTCACACCTGCAAGGCCGGATCCTGGCAAATCCCCCAGTCAGGATCCGAACGAGGGCATGTCGCGCTACAGGGAGCGCGGCATGCCCTTTGCTGTGCCCGGGAGCGGCTGTGCCCAGGAGCGGCTGTGCCCGGAAGCGGCGAGTGCTGTGTTCAGCTGCGGCGGACGGGACCTTGGCGCACCCACCACACGGTCAATCTTTGTTTATGTTGGTTTCTATTGACTTACCAACGCAAACAAAGATAGAGTCAAGCAATTCCACATCGTTGTGACAGCAGTCACGGCAGTGGCTGCACTGAAATCTTGGCTTTACCGCAATGGAGGGTAAGTGTTCGCAGAAGAGCGCCAGCAACTGATCTCCGCACTCGTCGCAGAGCGCGGACGGGTGAGCGTGACAGACCTCGCCGACCGTTTCAGCATCACCACCGAGACCGTTCGCCGCGATCTGGCAGCCCTCGAGGTCTCCGGCGGCCTCCGGCGTGTCCACGGTGGCGCCGTTCCTTCGGACCGCCTGAGCACCCGGGAAGAAAGCATCCTGGAGCGTGCCGTCCAGCGCCAAGTCGAGAAACTCCGCATCGCCAACGCAGCCTTGGCCCTGATCCCCGAACTCAGCAGCGGCAGCATCCTCCTGGACGCCGGTTCCACCACGGAAACCCTTGCGGATCTACTGGCCCAGCGGACCCCGTCCGCCAACGCCAACGGAAACGACGAACTGGTGGTGATCACGCACGCTATTCCCATCGCAGGCAAGCTCTCCTCCACTCCGGGCATTGCGCTCCAAATCCTCGGCGGCCGTGTCCGCGGACTGACGCAGGCCGCCGTCGGGCAGTCCACCGTGGAAGCCGCTTACCGCTTGCGTCCGGACATCGCCTTTGTTGGAGCCAACGGGATCCACGCGACCTTCGGGCTCAGTACGCCCGATCCCGAGGAAGCCGCCGTCAAGGCTGCCTTCGTCAAGTCAGCCCGCCGTGTGGTGGCCCTGGCCGATTCGTCCAAGCTGGACGCCGAAACCCTGGTCCAGTTCGCCACCTTGAAGGATGTTGACACGTTGATTACAGACAACCAGCCCTCCGCAGAGCTCGCCGCAGCTTTGGCCGATGCCGGCGTAGACCTGGTGATCGCATGATCGTCACCTTGACGGCCAACCCCAGCTTGGACCGCACGGTGGAACTCCCCGGCGCCCTGGCCCGCGGTGAAGTACAGCGCGCTGTTGCCGTACACCAGGAGTCCGGCGGAAAAGGCGTCAACGTCTCACGCGCACTGGTTGCCTCCGGCCTTGAAACCGTGGCCGTCCTTCCGGGCGCAGATTCGGACCCCGTCCTTTCCGGACTGCACGACGGCGGCGTGCCGTTTGCGGCGCTGCCCATCGGTCAGGCGCTGCGCAGCAATGTCACGCTCACCGAACCGGATGGCGTCACCACCAAGATCAACGAACCCGGCCCGGAGCTGAGCGGTGAACAGCAGGAAGCCCTGATCGGGCTGCTGCTGGAGCGCTCCCGTGGCGCCAGCTGGGTGGTCCTCGCGGGATCGCTCCCACCAGGAGTGCCCGCGGATTTTTACGCCACAATCACGCGTCGGCTTCGGTTGACCGCGGATGGTACGGCCGCACCCGGCATCGCCATTGACTCCTCCGGGGCACCGCTTGCGGCGGCCTTGGTGGGCGATGCCTCAGGAAAGCCGGACCTCCTCAAGCCGAACGCGGAAGAGCTCGCAGAGCTTGCCGCCGCTGCCGGTTTCGCCAATGTCTCCACAGCTGACGAACTGGAAGCGGACCCGGCCAAAGCCGCCCAAGCCGCTGCCGCCGTCGTCGCCAGCGGTGTGGGCGCTGTTCTGGCAACACTCGGGTCCAAGGGAGCAATCCTGGTGACGGCGGACGGAGCATGGCTCGCCACGCATCCGCCCATCAAAGCCGTCAGCACGGTGGGCGCCGGGGACTCTGCACTGGCCGGATACCTGCTGGCTGCAACCCAAGGTGGCTCCGCGCAGGACTGCCTTCGTCAAGCCGTGGCACATGGTGCCGCTGCTGCTTCCCTGCCGGGCTCCACTGTCCCGGCAGTCCACCAAACAACCCCCGACGCCGTAACCATCACGGCCCTCCAGAAGGACTCACAGTGACCCAGCTGATCACACCCCAATTGGTCACCCTCGACCAAAACCTGGGCGACTCCCCTGCCGACGTCATCCGCGTCCTGGCCGGCAAGGTTGCCGCCGCTGGCCGGGCTTCCGAGGTGGAAGGCCTCTTTACGGATGCCTTTGCCCGCGAGCAGAAGACCGCAACCGGTGTGCCTGGCGGCATCGCCATCCCGCACTGCCGCTCCGCAGCCGTCACGGAACCCGCCCTGGCCATGGCCCGCCTTTCGCACAGGGTGGACTTCGGCGCCAAAGACGGCCCGGCTGACCTCATTTTCTTCATTGCAGCTCCGGACGGCGCAGACCAGGAACACCTGAAACTGCTCTCCAAGCTGGCCCGTTCGCTGATCAAAAAGGACTTCACGGCAGCACTGCGTGCGGCGTCTTCCCCTGAAGAGATCGTTGAACTGGTTGATGGCGCCTTGGCCGACAAACCGGCCGCTGCACCTGCCGCTGCTGCGGCCCCCGCAGCAGGCACGACGACGACCTCCGCACCAAAGCGCATCGTCGCCGTGACCGCTTGCCCCACCGGCATTGCGCACACGTACATGGCTGCCGACTCGCTGGTGGCCGCTGCCAAGGAAATGGGTGTTGACCTCCAGGTGGAGACCCAAGGTTCCTCCGGCGCCAAGCCTCTGGACCCGGCAGTGATCGCTGCGGCAGACGCGGTGATTTTCGCCGTCGACGTCGATGTCCGCGGCAAGGAACGCTTCGCCGGAAAACCGGTCATCAACGCCCCCGTCAAGCGCGGTATCGACGAGCCCACCAAGATGGTCCAGGAAGCACTCACCGCCGCAGAGGACCCACATGCACGCCGGGTTCCGCACTTCGGTGCCGAGGAGCAGGCAGAGCGTGCCGAGGAGGAAAAGGGCGAGCACATCGGCCAGAAGCTGAAGCGCGCGCTCCTCACCGGCGTCTCCTACATGATCCCGTTCGTGGCCGGTGGCGGTTTGCTGATTGCCCTTGGCTTCCTCATGGGCGGCTACCTGATCACCAACTTCGCGGACAAGATCGTTGTGGATAACAGCATCTTCAACCTGCCCACCGAGTTCCCCGAGAATGCTTGGGGACCCCTTGGTGCCTACATTGGCGCGGTCCTGTTCAAGATCGGTGCGCTCTCCCTCGGGTTCCTTGTTCCTGCGCTGGCCGGCTACATCGCCTACGCCATCGCCGACCGCCCCGGTATCGCCCCCGGCTTCGTAGCGGGTGCCGTGTCCGGATTCATGGGCGCAGGCTTCCTCGGTGGCATTGTCGGCGGCCTCCTGGCGGGCTACGTGGCCTACCAGATCGGCAAACTCGATGTCCCGCGCTGGCTGCGCGGCCTCATGCCCGTGGTGATCATTCCGTTGCTCGCATCCCTTGTGGCATCCGGACTCATGTTCCTCATTCTGGGCCGCCCGATCGTGGATTTGACCAACGCCCTCAACGCCGGTTTGTCCAGCCTGACGGGCGCCGGCGCAGTGGTCCTCGGGATCATCCTGGGACTCATGATGTGCTTCGACCTCGGTGGTCCTGTCAACAAGGTTGCCTACGCATTTGCTGTTGCAGGGCTCGGCGCCGCGAGCGTCACCAACCAGGCACCGTGGCAGATCATGGCGGCAGTCATGGCCGCCGGCATGGTTCCCCCGCTTGCCATGGCCCTGGCCACGGTTCTGGACAAGAAGCTGTTCTCCCTGGCAGAGCGTGAAAACGGTAAGGCCGCCTGGCTCCTGGGCGCATCGTTCATCTCCGAAGGTGCCATTCCGTTCGCTGCGGCCGATCCGCTTCGCGTCATCCCGGCCAGCATGCTGGGCGGTGCAGTAACCGGAGCTCTGTCCATGGCCTTCGGAGTCACGTCCAAGGCTCCCCACGGCGGCCTGTTCGTGTTCTTCGCTATCGACAACTTCCTGTTGTTCTTCCTCGCGATCGCCGTTGGCGTGGTAATCACCGCGCTGTCGGTCATCGCCCTCAAACGTTGGGCTGTCAAGAAGCCGGTAGCTGCGGAACCCGTTCCGGCAACCGCCAGCGTCTAGACTTCCCACAAAGCCACCCACCACCACAAAAGGAGCTCCAATGCCAGAACGTACAGCAACCATCGCAAGCCGTGTGGGCCTCCACGCCCGCCCGGCCGCCATCTTCGCGGAGGCAGCCGGCGATCTTGACCTCGACGTCACCATCGCACGTCAGGGCGAGCCCGCCGACGACGCCATGGACGCCGCCAGCATCCTGTCCCTGATGAGCCTGGGTGCGGCCCACGGCGATGTGGTGGTGCTGCGCGCCGAGGGCGAAGGGGCGGACGCCGCCTTGGACAGCCTGGTGAAGATCCTCGAAACGGACCACGACGCCGAGTAGGGGCACCAACCCCTCAGCGACACGCAAAGAGCCTGACGGCACCCGGATGTGGGTGTCGCCAGGCTCTTGGCGTTTCACTTGGCGGATGGTGCGCCTCTGAAGAGGCTCGGCTAGCCCGTTTCGCCGTTCAGATAGGCCGCAATCGAGGACTCCGTGGGTTTCACGTCCTTCAACTCCCCTTCGAGGTAGCCCTCGATGATCCGGGGGTCCACATAGGAGGAGCGCGCTACCGAAGGAGTATTGCCCAGGAGTTCAGAGGTCTCCTTGATGGCCCGCACAATCGCTTGCCTGGGCGTCCCTTTGTGGCCCGATTTGATGAGGCTAAAGGCCGCCGCAGCCGTCCCCCTCCACGTCCGGAAATCCTTGGACGTGTACGCCTCCCCAGCGATTCCCCGCAGGTACTCGTTGATCATGGAGGCATCGACGGTTACCCAAGTGCCGTCGGACAGATAGGCCAGCAGGCGTTCCTTTCCCGGCCGCTCCACCAGTGGTTCCAGGAACGCTGCCAGCGCGGGATCGTGGATGGACGTGTCCCACAGCTGACCACTTTTGCCGGGGAACTTGAGGAAAACGTCCGGCCCCTCCACGCGGGCATGCCGGCAGCGGAGGGTGGTGAGCCCGTAAGAGCCGTTTTGCTTCATGTAGATCTCTGAGCCCACCCGCAGGGCACCCAGGTCCATGAACCGCACGGCGGCAGCAAGGGTCTGCTGCCTGGGGTCCTCCGAGTCCTGGAGATGCACGGTAACGTTGCGGCGTACCGCAGGCAGCACCAAGCCCAGCTTGGCCGCCCTGATGAACTTCTCGGTGTCCTTCCGCTCCCGCCAGCCCGGGTGGTAAATGTATTGGCTACGCCCCGCAGCATCCACACCTGTAGCCAGGATGTGCCCATGTTCGAAAGGGCTGATCCACACATCGGTCCATGCAGGCGGGATCGCCAGCGCACTGATGCGCTGGCGATCCTCCTTGCTGACCAGACTCCCGTCGGGGTGGCGGTAGCTGAACCCTTTGCCTACTCTTCGCCGGACAATGCCGGGCTTGGAGAGGTCGCTTCGCTTAAGCCTGGGCATGGTCTGTCTGCCTTGCTCGCAAGCAGCCGGGGCCGGGTTTCTGCTAGGCCTCGTCCGGGTCCGTGACGGCTGCGCCGGCATTCATGATTTCCGCATTGATCATCCACACCAGTTGCTCCAGGCGGGAGATGAACGCGTGCAGCAGGTCCGCTGTGGTGGGGTCTTCCTCGTCTACCTGGTCGTGGACGTCGCGCATGGTCTGGACAGCGCGTTCCACACGGTCCGTGACCAGCTTGACGGCGTTCTTGGTGTTAACCAGTCCGGCCGGGAACTCCTCCAGACGGGTGCCCTTGGCGATGGTCGCGCTGCGGCCGTCAGGAAGGGCATGGAGCGCCCGCATACGCTCAGCGGTGTCGTCCGCAAACTGACGGGTGGCGAGAACCAGCTCGTCCAACTGCAGGTGGAGGTCCCGGAAGTTGGGCCCAACAATGTTCCAGTGAGCCTGCTTTCCCTGGAGCTGGAGCTCGATAAGGTCTGTCAGGACGATCTGAAGGTTGTCTGCAAGCTGCTGTGACGCTTTCATGTGTTCCTCTCTTGGACGTTCATCTGAGCGAAAAAATTTCGTGCCGGCGATGTAGCTCCGGCAACCGCCCAATCATCAAGTGACGACTTCCATTAGCCTTTCATAAGGGTGCTTAGTAGTACAATGAGGACAGTTGCTGTTCACGACCGGCGAACTCCCGCCCATTCGACGGAGGCCGGAACGCAATGGCGGCAAAGGCACTTGGGGCCGATAAATGCCCCTTGTACCGGCATAACTAAATCGAAGTAAGCAGGAATGCATAGTTGGGAACCGGCGACAATCGTCAATGATTCCCCCAGAAAGGAATGTGCTGACCATGAATACGCTTCTGATCATTGCTGGTGTAGTAGCAATTGTTCTCCTCCTTGTGGGTGGCTTCACCCAGGCCCTCAACTGGCTGCTATGGGTAGGCGTCATCCTGCTCGTCGTTGCGGCCATCGGCTGGCTGTTGAGCTACATGTCCGGCCGCCGGGGCCACACGGTCTGAACGCGTCACGTTCTCCCACGCACCGAGGCCCCCACGCGACGAGGCTCCGCGCCAGCGCCGGTCCCCGGCGTGAAACGACCTCCCGTGTGACCACCCGCCGCCCAAAAGCGCTACCGGTTGCTGAGGGCGGCGGCGGCGCGTTCGGGATCCGTGATCTTTCCTCCGATCCCCCGGTCTCTCCTCCTTGGATTGAGTTGATGCCCAATGAAACGCCGGGGGGCACGCTGACAGTACGACCGCCGACATTCCGACCGTAGCCCGGTGCACCGTCGGCGTCCATCACTACGCGGAGGTGCACCCATGGCAGAGCCGGAGCCGGCCCCCAGATTCGGCAGAAACGAATCCACCGAAGAACGGATGGACCGGAACTGGATGGAGTTGATCCAGGAACTGCGCGTCCTGCAAACCGGAGTGCAGATCCTGGGCGGCTTCCTGCTGACGCTGCCATTTCAGCCGCGTTTTGGGGATCTGGACGACTGGCAGCGAAGCCTCTACTTGACCAACGTGATGGTTGCCGCCCTGACAACCGTCCTCATTGTGCTTCCCGTCAGCGTTCACCGACGACTCTTCCGCCGGGGCCTCAAGGCCGTCCTGGTTTCCAGCGCGGACACCATTACCAAATGGGCGCTGGCTGGCGTTGCCCTCCTGATTACCGGCTCGGCATCACTGGTCTTCGACGTCACTGCAGGCAGGACCGCTGGATTGGTGGCGGGCGGCTTCATCATCCTGGTGCTGCTGGTTCTGGTGGTGGGGATGCCTCTGTGGCTCTACCGTCAGGGGATGCGCAGCAATGGTGAGCCCAAGGATGAGTGAGCCCAAGGATGAGCGAGTGGTGCTGAAGCGCATCAGGAACCATGGCTTGCTGCTGGCGAACGTGGGACTGTTCGTGGTGTTCTTCGGCGGGATGATCATTTCCGGCGCTGCGAGCTACAGCGAGGAACAGCAAACCCACGGCGGGCCGCCCGTCAGCATCCTCGAGTATCTGGCTACAGGACACTTCGTGGAAGCCGTCTTTGAGAACTGGGAGTCGGAGTTCCTGGCAGTAGCAGTGCTGGTTGGAGCTTCTGTCTACCTGCGCGAACGGGGTTCGCCGGAATCCAAACCCGTCGCCGAACCGCACTATGAGACTGGGGCCTAGCGGGAACCACCATCTGCACAGGAAACATGCCACATCAGTGAAAGGAAAACGCACCATGCCGGAAAAGAAGAATCCCAGCATCAAAGATCCCGAACTGTACGAAGAGCTTCGCGAGGATGGCGCATCCAAGGAAAAGGCAGCGCGCATCTCGAATGCCGCGGCCGCGCGGGGCCGCAAGGAAGTGGGCCGAAAAGGAGGAAAGTCGGGAGACTATGACGATTGGACGGTGGACAAATTGAGAGCCCGCGCCAAGGAACTCGGCCTCAAAGGTTATTCGGCCAAGAAAAAATCAGAACTCATCTCCATGTTGCGGAACCATTAGGGCCGCCATTGTGAATTGACGACGCCGGTTCACGCCTTTTTCTTGGCCCGTGCCTTCGGTTTACTGGCCGTTTTGCTGGCGGCAGCATCGTCGTCGTCCGCTTTTTCCTTGCCGCGTTTCTTGTCCAGGCTGCGCTTGAGCGCCTCCATGAGGTCAATGACGTCGCCGCCTTCACCTTCACCTTCCACCACGCCAAACGTGGCCTCGGTGTCCAGGGCCTCGCCCTTCTCCAGTTTGGCCTCGATCAACGTCTTCAGCTGGGCTTGGTAATCATCGGTGTAGGAATCGGGGTCAAAGTCGTGCGCCATTGACTCCACCAGGGCGGATGACATTTCCAGCTCTTTGTCCGAGATCTTGATGTCCGTCTCCAGGGACGGGAACTTGGCCTCGCGAACCTCATCCCCCCACAGGAGCGCCTGGAGCAACAACACGTCCTCACGAACGCGGAGCGCCCCCAGCCGGGTCTTCTGCCGCAGCGCGTACTGGACGATCGCGATCCTGTCCGTGTCCTCCAGCGTCTGCCGCAGCAACATATAGGCCTTGGGCGACTTGGAATCCGGCTCCAGGAAATAGCTGCGCTCGTACATGATGGGGTCCAGCTGCTCGGCGGGGATAAACTCCACCACCTCGATTTCGCGGCTGTTCTCCTCAGGCAATGACTTCAATTCAGCCGAGGTAAGGACCACAGTGCGGCCCTCTTCTTCGTAGGCCTTGTCGATATCCTCGTACGCCACAACATCGCTGCAAATTTCGCATTTGCGCTGGTACCGGATGCGCCCGCCGTCCTTATTGTGGACTTGGTGCAGGCCAATATCGTGATCCTCCGTGGCACTGTAGAGCTTCACTGGTACGTTGACCAGACCGAACGCGATAGATCCCTTCCATATGGCCCTCATGCACACAGTCAACAGCACAAGACAGCAGAGGAGAAGAGGTGGCAGGCAAGCAACAGGAGCGGGTGAACGTGGAAGGCCACGAGCTCACCCTCACCAACCTGGGCAAAATCATCTACCCGGAAACCGGCACCACCAAGGCCGAGGTGCTGGAATACTACGCCGCCGTGGCGCCCTTCCTGATCCCCGCCGCTGCCAACCGTCCCGTCACCCGCAAACGCTGGGTCAACGGTGTGGGCACCGCCGAGCACCCCGGCCAGGTGTTCTTCCAAAAGAACCTTGAGGACTCTGCGCCCAAGTGGATACCGCGGGCCACCATCCACCACTCGGACCACAGCAACGATTACCCCATGGTCAACAACCTGGCCACGCTCACCTGGATGGCGCAGATCGCTTCCCTGGAGATCCACGTTCCGCAGTGGCAGGTGGACGCCTCAGGGAAGCCGCTCAGACCGGATCGCTTTGTGCTGGACCTCGATCCCGGCCCCGGCGCAGGCCTCCCCGAATGCGTGGAAGTGGCCAAGCTGGCCCGTTCCATCCTGCAGGACATGGGCATGGACCCGGTCCCGGTCACCAGCGGCAGCAAGGGCATCCATCTCTACACGGGGCTGGACGGGACGCTGAAGTCCGAGCAGGTCTCGGCCTTTGCCCACGAACTCGCCCGCGCTTTGGAGTCCGACCACCCTGAGCTGGTGGTCAGCGACATGAAGAAGTCGCTCCGCGCGGGCAAAGTCCTGGTGGACTGGAGCCAAAACAGCGGGAACAAGACCACCATCGTGCCCTACTCCCTTCGCGGCCGCGCCTTACCCACTGTTGCCGCACCGCGCACCTGGCGCGAACTCGCCTCGGCCACGTTGGACCATTTGGATTACACCGCCGTGATGAAACGCGTCGCCACAGGCAAGGATCACTTCGCGTCCATTTCCGATCGGCACCTGCCGCCGCACGGGGAGGATGAGAAGGACGACGGCGGTGCTGCTGGAGGCAGTCCACGCACCGGCGTGCCCGGCACCTCCCGAGAAAGCGTGACAGTTCAGAACCGTCTCGCCAAATACGTGGGGATGCGCGATCCGGACAAGACTCCGGAACCGTTTCCGTCGTCGTCGGCTTCTTCTGCATCCCCGAAATCCGCGGGCTCCTCCCCTGACCAGCCAAAGCCCGGCGACCCCTCGCCACCGGGCGGCATCTTTGTGATCCAGGAGCACCATGCCCGCCGCTACCACCTGGACTTCCGGCTTGAACATGAGGGCGTGCTGGTTTCCTGGGCCTTACCGCGCGGCGTCCCGGAAACCGTGGACCGCAACAACCTGGCCGTTCACACAGAAGACCATCCCATGGACTACGCAAACTTCGCAGGAGTCATTCCCAAGGGTGAGTATGGCGCAGGGACGGTCAGCATCTGGGATCGCGGCGAGTTCACCTGCGAGAAATGGCGTGACGGCAAGGAAGTGATCGCCACCCTCACGGGCCAGCCAGGTGGAGGACTACAGGGCACCAAGCGGTTCGCGCTCATCAATACGGGCCAGAACTGGCTGATCCACCTGATGAAGGAGCAACCAGGGGGGCGGCGGGCAGCGCCGTCACATGGAACGCCGGCCGGCGCCCGGCCGCCCGTCACGGCCGCTCCCCAACCCATGCCGGACTACGCCCCCATGCTGGCCACCTCGGGATCCACAGCCGAACTCCACGGCGGCGATTGGCTGTTTGAACTGAAATGGGATGGAATCCGGGCGATCATCACGGGCACCGAGGGCAAGATCCGCCTCATGAGCCGTAACGGGAACGATCTCACTGCCACCTACCCGGAGCTCACGGACCGCGCGTGCTGGCCTGAAGGAGACTTTGTGGCCGACGGCGAAATCGTGGCACTCGGCAAGGGCTCCCGGCCTGACTTTGGGCGCCTGCAGCTCCGGATGAACCTGGTCAAGTCCGCAGACATTGAGCGTGCCCGGGCTTCGGTTCCGGTGCAACTCATGGTGTTCGACCTCTTGTACGATGACGGCACTGACCTGAGCGGCCTGCCCTTCAGCGAACGACGGGAGAGACTCACCGGGTTTATGGACCGTCTGCGCGCACCATGCCCACTCCATCTTTCGGCGGTCCTGGACCACGATGTGGAGGACCTCATGGCCAGCGCTGCCGAGCTCGGCCTGGAAGGCGTCATGGCGAAGAAGGCCGACAGCCGCTATGTCACCGGCCGCCGCAGCAGGTCATGGATCAAGCTCAAGCTGGAACAGAGCCAGGAAGTGGTGGTGGGTGGCTGGCGGCCCGGAGCGGGGGCTCGAAGCCAGACCTTTGGAGCGTTGCTGCTGGGCATCCCCGACGGCGACAAGCTGCACTATGTGGGAAGGGTGGGCAGCGGGTTCAAGGATTGGCAACTGCGGGACATCCTGGACAAGCTGGAGCCCCGGGTGGTGGCTGATTCCCCCTTCGCCGACATCCCTCGCGAGGATGCTGCGGGTGCCCAATGGGTGGAACCTGACCTCGTGGCCGAGGTGACGTTCGGCGAATGGACGGGACCCGGACGGCTGCGGCATCCGGTGTGGCGTGGCTGGCGCCCGGACAAGTCCCCTGACGACGTGAGCCAGCCCAACTAAGCAGCGGGTCAAGTGCCGCTACTTGGTTGGGCTGGCTACGGGGTTGGGCTGGCTACGGGGTTGGTTCGGGTGGCGTCAGGAGGAGTGCGGCATTTGCGGACGACTGGTCCTGTGGATCGCCGTCACTGCTGCACCTTGGCCCATGCGTCCGTGGGCTTGGTCGCGTTCCTTCGGGTGGCGGCGTTTGCCGTTACCGTCCGGCCACTGTTTGCCCTGGTCAACGCCCAGCGCAATCGCGACTGTTGCGGGTTCGGGCATCGGAGCCATGTCCATGGACTCCACCAAGTGGTTGGCCACCTCGGGATTGATGTTTTCGGCTGAGTGCTTGGCAGTCATGGTTCTTCCTTTCTGCAATGAAACGAAGGGATTTCAATACTAGGTGCGCTGGAGACTGTTGTCTGCAGCTTTTACCAGCGGACTTTCTTCTCCGTCTTGGCCTGCTTGCCGCTGGCGGACGTGGGCTTGTGGCCCTTGCCGGTGCTTTGCCAGCCAGCGGGCGCGCCACCGCCGGACTTACTGGCAAGCATTGCCCTCTGGGCGTCGGTCAGTTTGGACTTGATGCCGCCGGCGGCCGGCGTCTTGTTGCTGTCGGAAGGGTTGGCAGTCATGTGGACTCCTAAGAGGTGTGAAGTCCTGAGGAGACACTTATCCCATGGCGTTGCGGTTCGAGAAAAGACTTCGACAACGGGAACGGCATGGAGGCAGGGCCTCAACAGGCGTGGATTTTTGTCAGGTCAAACTCAGCAGCATGCTCAGTGGCACACGCCGGTCTACTCAAAAATCAGTGTTCCCATGCTCTATACCCTAACCAACAAAAGAGAAGTTTGGGAACCCCTTGGCTAGCATGGCCACCATGACCCGGGGAACCGAGATTGCCACTGCCCTGCGTGCCGCAGGCTGTGTATTTGCCGAGGACGAGGCCCAAGTCCTCATCGATTCCGCCACGCATCCGGACGAGCTCAACCGCATGGTGGAGCAACGCGTCCAGGGGCTGCCCTTGGAACACATCGTCGGCTGGGCCGATTTCTGCGGGAAACGCATGGCGGTGGGCCCGGGTGTGTTCGTGCCCCGGCGTCGCACGGAGTTCCTGGTGCGGCAGGCGGCGATGATCGCCACACTGTTACCCACCGAGCGCCCTGCCGTCATCGTCGATCTCTGCTGTGGTTCCGGAGCGATTGGTGCGGCACTCAGCGATCAGCTGGCGAGTTACCGGTTGCACGCGACGGACATCGAAGCGGCAGCGGTGGCCTGCGCTCGACGCAATGTGGAGCCACGCGGCGGGCGGGTCCACCAAGGCGACCTCTATGACGCTCTCCCTCGTGAACTGATGGGTCGCGTGGACGTGCTGCTGGCGAACGCGCCGTATGTGCCCACCGGATACATCGGATTGATGCCGCCGGAGGCGCGCCTCCACGAGCCGAGGGTAGCGCTCGACGGCGGCGCTGACGGTTTGGATGTCCAGCGGCGGGTGGCGCGTGACGCGGCAACGTGGCTGGCGCCCGGCGGGGTGTTGCTCGTGGAAACCTCGGAAACACAGGCCCCGGGAACTGCCCGGGCCCTGGCCGGGGCCGGGCTCCTGGCGTCCACGGTTGCGGACGAGGAACTGGGCGCCTGGGTGGTGCTCGGTTCCGTACGATCCATCAGTTTTTGACCCTGTTTTGCTCCCATTACGTGGGCTTGGCTAAACAATTTGGTAACAACGCGCCGTGCGGGGCAAAACGGGCCAACATCCGCATGATTCCAAGGCAAGAGCGGGTAATGAGATGCAACACAGCTAGGCAATTTGCGCCCCAAAACGGGCCAAAAATACGATCTCAACTCGGGTTTTGGGCCAAAAACCCGTAAAATTGAAACCCTGCCCAGAGCGGGGCAGCAGAAGTCGCAAGCAAATGACCTCCCTAGGAGAAGCCCAAATGCCCACAGACCAAAGCAACACCGTCTCTCCGGATGGCGCAAGGAACGCCACCGGGAATCAGGTATCGGCAGGCCGCACCCCGGCCGCCACGAACGCAGCAAACGCAGTAAAGAACGCAGCTAAGAAAACGAAGCTTCGCCCGAAGCGCCGGCTCAAAGAGTCCGACGTCAATGTGGTGAACAAGCCGATGCTGCGCAAAGCGCTCGGCGGAACCATCGTCGGCAACACCATGGAATGGTACGACGTCGGCGTTTTCGGCTACCTCATCACCACCATGGGCCCTGTCTTCCTGCCGGAAGCAGACAAGTCCGTCCAGACACTCTTCCTTCTGGGCACCTTCGCCGCAACCTTCATCGCGCGCCCCCTTGGTGGCGTCGTGTTCGGTTGGCTCGGCGACAAGGTGGGCCGCCAGAAGGTACTTGCAGCAACACTGATGCTGATGGCGGCAAGTACGTTCGCCGTCGGCCTCCTTCCCGGCTACGCGCAGATCGGCATCTGGGCCGCCGCGTTGCTGGTCATCCTGAAGCTCATCCAGGGCTTCTCCACCGGTGGCGAGTACGCCGGTGCCACAACCTTCGTCAGCGAATACGCCCCGGACAAGCGCCGCGGCTACTTCGCCAGCTTCCTTGATATGGGCAGCTACATCGGCTTCGCCCTCGGCGCAGCCTTGGTTTCCGTCCTGCAGCTCACGCTCGGACAGGCAGCCATGGAGGAATGGGGCTGGAGGATTCCGTTCCTGATCGCTGGTCCGCTGGGCCTCATCGCGGTGTACTTCCGTAGCAAGATCGAGGAATCTCCCCAGTTCCAGGCCACCCTGGACGCCCAGGAAGCCTCAGCCAAGGACGCCGCATCCCAGGATGCAGCCGTTGCCAAGGGACCCATTGGCATCATCAAGGCGTACTGGCGCCAGATCGTACTGGCCATGATCCTGGCGGCCGCAGCCAACACCGTTGGTTACGCACTGACCTCGTACATGCCCACCTACCTCACGGATTCCAAGGGTTACGATCCCGTCCACGGCACCCTGCTGACCATCCCGGTCCTGGTGATCATGGCCGTTTGCATCCCGCTGACCGGTAAGTTGTCCGACCGCATCGGCCGCCGCCCGGTGCTGTGGATTGGCGCAGGCAGCACCATCGTCTTTGCCGTCCCGGCCTTCCTGCTGATCGGCATTGGCGAGATCTGGTCCACACTGGCCGGCCTTGCACTGATCGCTTTCCCTGTGACGTTCTACATCGCCAACCTGGCTTCGGCCCTCCCGGCGCTGTTCCCGACGTCCAGCCGTTACGGCGGAATGGGCATTGCCTACAACTTCTCGGTTGCGATCTTCGGCGGAACCACGCCGTTCATCGTGCAGGGCCTGATCGAGGGCACCGGCGACGACATGATGCCGGCGTACTACCTGATGGCCACCTCCATCGTGGGTGCGATCGCCATCTACTTCCTGCGTGAATCCGCCCAGCGCCCGCTGCCGGGCTCCATGCCCAGCGTGGACACCCAGGCGGAAGCACGCGAGCTCGTAGCAACGCAGGACACCAACCCGCTCATCAACCTGGACGAGATGCCGTTCGACGGCCAGCCAATCGATGACGCCGTGTTCGGCAAAGGCAACAAGGACCTGACACCCGCTTAGGAACTCATTGCCTGCAACTTCTGCGCAGCGACACTGATAGTTCGCGGCAGCTTGCCGCCCACCGTAGCCACCAGCCTCAAGGCGCTCTCCTTGACGTTGGTGGCTACGTCTGTTAAAAGGCGCACGGCTGAAGGGCGTACGACGGCGGGTCCCCGGCTTATGCGGCGGGTCCCGGTCCGTTTGGGCTGGCAAAGTGCAGCCAGGTCCGGAGCAGCCATTCCTCCAGCTGGATCCGGTCCCAGCCGATGGCAGTCCTCATGAGGAGGTAGGCGTCGGCGGACGCCAGCAGCCCGGTGGTGTCTGCCACCCAAGCAACATCGACGTCGGCACTGATCAGCCCGTCGCGGGCAAGGCCCTCCCACATGCGGTGCGAGGCGGCGATGGTATCCCGCCGGGCGGCGTCGAAAGCGGCAGCGATCAGGGGCTCACTGGCCTCAGCTTCACGGGCGACGGCAAACAGCGGCCCGGTGCGGATCATGGTGTCAGCCACTCCTGCGGCGAATGCCCGGAGCCGGGATTCCAGTGACTCTCCAGCGGGCTGTTCGGCCGCAACTTCGCGCTGACCTGTTGACTCATGGTGCCCCGCATCTACCGGGCCCCGGAACGTCTGGTCTACGACGCGTTTGAGTAGCTCTGCTTTGCTGCTGAATCGCAGGAAGAGGGTCCGCTCGGCGCAGTCGGCTTCCTGTGCGATCTGGCTCATGGTGGTGGCGGCGTAGCCCTGGCGTTCGAAGAGGACCCGGGCTGCCGCGACGACTGCCCTTTCGGTCCTCCGGATTCTCGGGTCCACGCTGGAACTCTTGTCATCAACGCTCATGAAGTGCAGTATAGGTGCATTAATTCAGTCTTGCTGCATAAGGAGTGATTGAGATGACATCTGACATGGTTCCGCCGTCACTGGGGCTCCGTGGGGTGAAGCTCCCCGTGGTTGATCTCGAAGCAACACGGAGCTGGTATTCCTTGATTTTCGGATGGGAGACCGTCATGGAATTCCCCGATGCCAGTGGTGTGGTCCAAGGGGCCGCGGGCCGCGTGCCCGGCCCAAATCCGGTGGGCTTGTCCTTCCGGGCCAACCCTGAGGCGGTCCCCCAGGAAGGGCTGGAGCTGGCCTTCGACATCGAAACCCGCGCAGACCTCGAGGCGTGGTTGGATCACTTGGACCGCCACAACGTGCAGCACTCACCCATTATTGATGCGACGGTGGCGTGGCTGGTGGTTTTCAAAGATCCCGACGGCCACGAGATCCATCTCATGACCCGCGAGAAGCATGGGATCGATCAAACCGGGCGGCCGGGCTACGGCCGGGTGAACGCCTAACTCTTCACCTGCCGCTGCACTGCCTCGCCGATGATCCGCGCACCCTCCGGGAACGCGCCAGGGTTGGGCCCCGCGTAGTTGAGCCGGATGTACGGGCCTTCCGGTTCTGCGGGGAACCATTCCGTGCCGGCAGCTATGAGCACCCCGGCCGCTTCGCAATCCTTGGTGAGCTGTTCGACGTCGAACCCGTCCGGCATCCGCAACCACAAGTTCAAACCGCCCTTGGGCAGGTGACTCAGGTGCGCCTGGGGAGCGTGTTCGCGCAGGCTGGTGACCAGGAGGTCGCGCCGCGACTGCAGTTGATGGCTGAGCCCGCGGAGGTGGGTTTGCCACCCGGGTTGCGTCACGACGTCGAGCGCTGCTGCCTGAAGCAGGCCGCTGACGTACATCGACTCCGCCGCCTGCGCACCCATGATCCGTTCCCGGGCCGGACCGCGGGCGATGATCGCGGCAACACGGACCGACGGCGAGACGCTCTTTGTCAGGGAGCGAATGTAGACCACGTGGCCCGAATCGTCCTTGGCAGCGATCGGCACCGAGGGAGCTGTGATGCCAAAGTCGTGCGCCCAGTCGTCCTCCACAAGGAATGCACCGTGGCGTTGGACGATCCGCAGTACCTCCTCGCCGCGTTCCGCCGACCATTGCGCTCCCGTGGGATTGGCGAAGTTGGGCTGGGCGTAGAACAACCGTGCACCCGATTCCTCGAAGGCCCTGTCCAGCTCTTCCGGGTCCGGCCCCTCCGGGCCGCTCGGAACAGGGATCACATTCACTCCCGCCTGACCCGCGGCCAGCAACGCTCCCCAGTAACTGGGCGATTCCACCAGCAACGGCTGGCCGTGCCCCACCAGCCCGCGGAAGATGGAACTCAGCCCGCTCTGACTCCCGGGAAGAACGACGACGTCGCTTGGCTGGGGCGGCGTGACGCCCACGGGCGTTGAGGTGCTGAGCTCCTGCGCGAACCACGATTGCAGCTCGGGAATGCCTTGCGCCGGAGGCCTTGAGAGGGCAGCGTCTCCACGGGCGGCCCGCGTTAGTGCCGCACGGACGAGCCGCTCCGGGAGCAATTCGCGGGCCGGATAGCCGGAGTGGAACGCGATCACGTCGTTGGAGGCGCTGCGCATGGCGGCAGAGTTTAGGGGCCGCGCGGCCTGGGCTGCCCTCAAGGCCGCCGTCTGCCAGCCGTAGTCCGAAGGCCGGGCTGTGCGATACGCCCGGACAAACGTTCCGACGCCCGGGCGGCTCTCGATCAGACCCTGGGCGGTGAGCGTTCGCAGGGCTTTCTGAACGGTGACCGGGCTGGCCTTGTGTTCGGCCACGAGCTGTCGGGTTGATGGCAGTTTTGCTCCCGGCGCTGCCCCCGCGATCCACTCTTTTACTCGCGAGACAATCAGGGAACTGCTATCGTTGTTCATGAGTCACAATAGTAGCGCTACTACACTTTCGCGGCCAGTGGTATCCACCCGGACATCGACCGGAATCTGGTGGGGCCTTCTGGGCGTTGTTGCTTTCTCCTTCACCGTGCCGCTCACCCGCGTGGCTGTGGAGGGAATGTCTCCCCTGTTCATCGGGGCCGGCAGGGCCGTCGTGGCGGCAGTCCTTGCGGCGTTGGCCCTGGCGCTGACCCGGCAGCGTTTCCCACAAGGCGTTCAATGGTTCCGGCTGGCCGTGGTGGCCGGCGGCATTGTGGCCGGATTCCCCTTGCTCACCACCTTCGCCCTTACCAGCACCTCCGCCAGCCATGGAGCTGTGGTGATCGCACTGCTGCCTGCGGCCACGGCGATGGCAGCAGTCATCCGGGGCCGCGAACGCCCCAGGCCGTTGTTCTGGGTCCTGACGGTGATCGGGGTGATGGCCGCCCTGGTGTTTGCCCTGGTTCAGTCCGGCGGCTTTGGTTCCCTCCATTGGGCAGACCTGTTGTTGCTGGGCGCTGTACTCGCGGCGGCCATTGGCTATGCGGAAGGCGGTCTTCTGGCCCGGGAACTCGGCGCTTGGCAGACCATCTCCTGGGCGCTGGTGGTTGCCTCGCCGGTGATGATCCTGCTGACGGTGTTCTCGCTGGGTTCCGGAATACCCTCCGCCACCCCCGTCCAGTGGTGGTGCTTCGCGTACCTGGGCGTGGTGAGCATGTTCCTGGGCTTCTTTGCCTGGTACCGAGGACTCGCCATCGGGCCCATGGCCCAAGTCAGCCAGATCCAACTGGTCCAGCCCGTCATGAGCATCGCATGGGCCGGCCTGCTGTTGGGTGAGTCAATGACCTGGACCACCGTTGTGGGTGGCCTCGCAGTGGTTCTCTGTGCAGGTGCCGCTGTCCGCGTCAGGCTCATCCCGCCGTCGACCTCCTGAAACCCGCACCTCATCAGAAAGGGACCCCCTATGTACACCCCCGCACATTTCGCTGCTTCTCCTGCGGCGGTTGCCTCACTGCTGAATTCTGCGGGCGCCGCCAACCTCGTCACCATGGGACCGGGCGGGTTGCAGGCTACGCTGCTGCCGTTCGTCCATGACCCCGCCGTGGGTGAGCACGGCGCGCTGCAGGCACATATGGCGCGGAACAACACCCAGTGGTCCTCGCCGGTCACAGGCGAGGCGCTGATGATCGTTCAGGGTGCGGATGCCTACATCTCCCCGTCCTGGTACGCCTCCAAAGCGGAGCACGGCCGCGTGGTGCCCACCTGGAATTACTCCACGGCGCATGTCTACGGTGAGCTGGTTATTCATGACGACGCCGAGTGGCTGGGCCAGCACGTGCGGCGCTTGTCCAATCAGCACGAGGCCGGCATGGCGAAACCCTGGTCCGTGGACGAAGCACCTCAACGGTTCATTGCCGGGCAACTCAGGGCGATTGTGGGCGTCGAACTTGTGATCTCCCGGGTGGAGGCCAAGACAAAACTCAGCCAGAACCGTACTCCCCAGGACGTTGAGGGCGTCATTGCAGGACTGCGGGCTGCCGGCGATCCGGCGAGCGCAGCCGCTGTGGAACGGGCCCGGACCTCGTAGACTCGGCGCATGCGTGAGGTTGCTGCAGAGTCCGCCGGCCCGGTTGGGTCCATCCACCATGTTGAGATCTGGGTGCCACATCTTGACCGCGCCCGCGAGGAATGGGGCTGGCTCCTGGGCGAGCTCGGCTACGAGGCTTTCCAGGAGTGGCCCACCGGATGCAGTTGGAAACTCGGTGGCAGCTACGTCGTGGTGGAATGTTCTGACGCTGTTACCGGTACCGCGCATCGCCGCACTGATCCGGGAGTCAACCACCTTGCCTTCCACGCCGGAACCCGGGAGAACGTTGACCGGATCCGGGCTCGTGGGGCAGACGCAGGCTGGTACGGGATGTTCGAATCGAAGTATCCGCATGCAGGCGGCACGGAACACTATGCCGCATACCTGGTCAACACGGACAGTTATGAGGTGGAGCTGGTAGCTGGCAGCTAGGGTCTTCCTGCAGGTTGCAGCCGTGCCATCGCGGCGAGGTGGTCCGTCCCCGGAGAAGAGATGACCGATGCTTCGGTCATGGTGAACCCGCGGAACAGAATGTGGTCCGGTCGGGTGGCTGGAAGGCGAGCCGGCCAGGTGAATCCGAAGCCGGCCCTGGCGTCGTCGAGTATTTCCAGCAAAGGGGCCAGGGAGCGGTCAGTGGTGGCAGTATTGAAGTCGCCTACCACCAGGATGCGCGGCGAAGGATCCGCCTCCACTATGCGGGTGAGTTTCGCGAGCCCTTTGTTCCTGTTGCTGACTTCGCTGGGCCGGACAGACGGCAAATGTACGCCATAGAGCTGGACGGGGCCGTCGGGCGATTCCACGTGCACGCTCATGGCCCGCGACCAGCCAAGACCCAAGGCGAGCGGCTCTCCCTGGCTCAGCGGATACCGGCTCCACACTCCAACGGTTCCAGCCGTCTGCTGATACCCGAACGTACCGTCCAACAGAGGAGATATTCGTTCCAGCGTGGGCCCGGTGAGCTCCTGCAGGACCACGACGTCGGCACCTGACTGGATCAGTTGGTGGACGGCCGCGTCGGCGTCAGGATTTCCTGCACGGAGGTTTTGGGTCGCAATAGTCAATCCGCCGGCCTCGCTCTCCTTCGTGGTGTCCGCAGCGGGAGCCGGGGCGACGCCCGTCATGAGGACCGGCAAGAAGACGACGCACCAGGCCATGAGCGCGGCCGCCACGGGGATGGCGCCGAACCAGGATTTCGAAAGCAACGCCACAATCAGCAGCGCAACCATGACCGCCCCCAGCCACGGCAGGAAACTCTCGATGACCAGGCCCGCTCCGTTAGCCTCCGGCACCAGTGCGTGGCCGAAGAGCAGCACCGTCATGGCGCCCGCCAAGACGCCTACAACCCAGTCCCTGGCCCGCGGACGGCGCCGCCGGGCCTCAAGCATCCCGCGCTGGGTGGGGGTTGCATACGTAGTTCCGATGTCCGTATCCATAGCCCCATGGTTCAGAAGGGAACTTAAAGGATTCTGAAACCCGGCGAACTATGCTGGTGCCCATGACGGAGCCGATAACAGTCCTGGTTGTCGACGATGATCCGGAAATCAGGAGCTCCCTGCACTCCCTGCTTGAAGCTGCCGGCTACGTGGTGGAATCGGCCGCTGATGGCAGGGAGGCGCTCGAAAGGGTGGCCGCAACGTCCCCGGATCTCCTGGTGGCGGACGTTTTGATGCCCGTGATGGACGGGCTCGGCCTCTGCCGGATGCTCCGGTCCGCCGGCAACACGGTTCCCATCCTGCTGCTGACGGCCCGCAGCGACGTTGCTGACTGCGTTGCAGGTTTGGACGCAGGAGCGGATGACTACCTTTCCAAGCCGTTTGACCCTCATGAGTTGCTGGCACGGTTGCGCGCCATGGCACGCCGAACCACCCACCTTCCGCATCGTCCCACTGGATACCACGGCTTGGAACTGGTACCCGAGGCTCACGCTGTGAGGCAAAACGGACGGTGGATTGACTTGAGCAGCACCGAGTACGCACTGCTGTGCGTGCTGGCGGAAAACCCGGAGCAGGCACTTACCCGGGGCCAGATCAGTGACGCGGTGTGGGGGTATGCGATGACCCCGGCTTCCAACTCGCTGGAGGTTTACATCAGCTACCTGCGCCGGAAGCTCGAAGCTGAGGGCGAACCACGGCTCATCCAGACAGTACGCGGAGTGGGCTACCGGCTGGCCGCATCATGACGCTGAGATTGCGAATGACGCTGGTGATCGCGGCCGCCATCACCCTCACAGTTTTGGTGTTCGCCGTACTGGTTTATGCCCTGGTAGGGCATGAACTGCGCAAGAACGAGGATCTGTCCCTGAGGCGGGAATCGGATCGCATCATCCAACTGATTCAGACCGATCCAAACTGGCAGGGCTTTTCGCAGTGCACGTGGGTCCGTTCGCCGGCATGCGCGCAGCTCGTGGCGCCAACGCCCAGTGATGACCCTGATGCTGGTGCCGGGCCGGCATTGCCCATTACCGGGCAGATGCGCGAGGTGGCCTCCGGCGGGAGTCCGGCCTTCTTCACGGAAGCGACCATCGGCGATGATCCAATCCGCGTGTACGTCAGGCCGCTGCCCAACCAGAGAGCACTGGTGGTTGGAGTCAGGGACGACAGGGTGTTGGCGTCCTTTGAGCGTCTCGGTTGGCTGCTGGTGGCCACGGTGTTGGGCGCCTTGGTGGTTGCGGCGGGCACTGCCTACCTGGCCGCCAGACGCGGACTGCGCCCCGTGGATCGGCTAACAGCGGTAGCAGAGGGCATCGCCCGAACCGGGAACACAGACATCAGGATCCCTCGGAGCAGCACCACCGAGATCCACAGGCTCGGCAGCGCCTTCAACACGATGCTTGGCGAACTGGAGCAATCCCGCCGCCAGCAGGAACAACTGATTGCCGATGCCTCCCACGAGCTGCGGACTCCCCTGACATCGCTGCGGACGAACGCTGCCATGCTGAGGAATCCCGAACTGGAGCAGAGCAGCAAAGAACGCATCACGGGTGCCTTGGAGCATGAACTGATGGGTATGCAGTCCCTTGTTGAAGACCTCATCGATCTGGCCCGCCATGAAGAGGCGCCGGCCTTCGTCGAGGACATGGACCTCCACGAACTTGTTCTCTACTGCATGGACAACGCCAAACGGCGGTACCCCGGAATCGAGTGGTCCTTGGAAGGATCCCAGGACCATATCCTGGTGAGCGGAGAACGCGCCAGACTGGCCCGGGCGATCGCGAATCTACTGGATAATGCCGGTAAGTTCACCCCCGCCGCCAGCAAATTCACACCCGAGGCCCGCGAAGTTACGCCAGGACCAGGCCGGGTCAGGCTGGTGCTCAGCGTCTCCAAGACCAACGTCACTCTTGATGTGCGGGATACGGGACCTGGAATCCCGGAACAGGATCTGGCCCATGTTTTTGACAGGTTCTACCGTTCAACCAACGCGCGGAGCGTGGCCGGATCCGGGCTGGGACTCGCCGTGGTGCACAACGTGGCAATCGCACATCACGGCACTGCCAGAGCGCATCCGAGTCCCAGCGGAGCGCACTTCAGCCTCACCCTGCCGTTGGCCCAAGGCAGCTAAGCCCCTGGACGACTATGCGGGGTTCGGCGGGACCACCGGGCGCCACATCGCCACCCGCGGCCAGCGCGTCAAACCCAGCTCTGCCTCATGCTCCATCAGGCGGGATAACTGCGGACCCCAGGCACCGGCGTCGAGCACTTCAAACCCAAGGCGCCGGTAATAGGGAGCGTTCCACGGCACGTCCCTGAAAGTGCTCAGGGTCTGCCGCTGCATTCCATGGCCCCTGGCCCACACGCGTGCGGCATGCAGCAGTTCCCGGCCAATGCCCTGGTGTGCCTGGTCCGGGTGGACACTGACCTGTTCAACGTGTCCATTGCCGTCCACGATGTCCGCCAGCAAGTAGGCCACCGGGTAGTCGAGGCCGTCAACGTAGACCCACGCCCGTCCGCCAGCCACGTAGGCGCTGAGTTCGTCGATGGAAAAGGGCTCGTCCTCAGCGATGGAGTCCATTCCCAAAGACCTGAAAGCCTCGCCCGCGGCACGCTCGATGTCCTGCAGAATCAGCAGGTCGTCCGCATGCGCGAGCCTGATCATTGCCGGGTGTCCAGCGCTGGAGGTGCCTGGGCCACCAGGAATTCATTGCGCTTCTCAATCAGGTTCTGCAGGTAGCGCGCCAGGATCAGCTTCTCCACCAGCCGTCCCAGCGGGCCGAACGGGGCAGCGAACTCCACGGTATCCACCATCAGGGTCCCGCTGCCGTCGGGCCGGAACTCGTGCGTGTGGCGGAGGTACTTGAAGGGGCCCCTCACCTGTTCATCAGAGAACGACGCCGGAGCGTCCATCCGCGTGATGCGGCTGGTCATGCGGAACCGGACTCCGAGGTGCCACGCCTGCCAAGTAACCGTGTCACCCTCTGAGATGAGTCCCGTGGTAACGCCGTCGATCGCTTTCTCACGGCTTTTAGACATGGATCCCACGTGGGCATCAATGTTCCGGGAGAGATCGAACAACTCCTGCGGCGGCATGGCGGAACGGGTGCGGCAGACGAAAGCGACGGGCATACCTCGATCTTCCCAGACCTTACCGGCTCCGTGTGCCTCAGCTCGCTACAGCTTGTGACCGGGCTTATGGCGGCCCGGCGGTGGTCCTGATAATTTTCAAAGACAACCCTGGATGATTGGTGGTGTTCTCCTGTGCCCGCATTGATAATGCACGCCCGCGAGCTCCACCGGCTTGGCCCGGCCAACAACGATCGCCTGTCCGCCGTCCGGGTTGCCCTGAGCGTCGCAGTCCCCGGGCTGTTCCTGATCCTCATCGGGCGTCCGGACCTCATGATGTACGCCGTCTTCGGCGCGCTGACGGGAATGTATGGGCGCAACGAAACACATCAGCTCCGGTTGAAGCACCAGTCCCAGGCGGCACTCTTCCTGGTAGGCGGGCTGGCAATCGGCGTGTTCCTGTCCGTCAACCACATCCACTCGTGGTGGTTGGTGCTGGTGGCTACCCTGTTCGCCGGGCTCGGCTCCCTGTACGCCGACGCCGTCCGCCTCAAACCGATTGGACCGTTCTTCGGCATCCTCGCGTTGGGCGCCTGCGCTTCCGTGCCCACCGACGTTCCCTTCACGACGGCGGTGCTCATCGGAGCCTCGTCGGCAGCCTTTTCGATGGTGGTGGGCTTTTCCGGCTGGCTCCGGCGCCGTGAATGGGAAGCCGGCGCAGCCCGGGACGTGCCCGTGCTGCGCGGCCCGCTTCGGCAGGCGGCCTTGGTCCATGCGGCCCGGTACGCCCTGGCTGTCAGTGCGGCCGGAGTTATTGGTGTGCTCAGTGGCAGCGGCCATCCGCACTGGGCCATGGCCGCAGCAGCGGTCCCCCTCGCCGGCGCCGATCTCCCCAGCCGCGTCCACCGGGGCATCCACCGCATCGTGGGGACGTTCCTCGGGTTGGCGGTGGTCGCCGTCGTACTTTTTCCCAGTCCGCTCTCGCCGCTGCAGTACTTCCCCGGCCAAACAGCGGTGGTCCTCGCTGTCCTGGTGGTCCTGTGCCAGTTCCCTACCGAGCTGTTCATGGCCCGGCATTATGGGTGGGCCATGGTGTTCTTCACGCCCGTCATCCTGCTGATCGCACAGCTTGCAGCTCCCATGGATCCAGGCGTGCTGGTGATGGAGCGGGCCATTGAGACGTTCGTGGGTGCGGTGGTGGGGATTGCGGTGGCGGTACTGGTGCGGGCACCGCGCGGACGGGTTCCGGGTTCCGGGGCTCCGGTTCCAAAGGCTCCCGCGGTTCGAGGATCCTCAGTTCAGGACTCCTAGGACATACTGGTTCAATGCAGGCGACGACTGTCTTGGTCGAGGGCGAGAGTGACCGGCTTGCGGTCCAGGCACTCGCAGTTCGTTGTGGGCACGACCTGAATGCTGAGCACGTCTCAGTGGTCCCCATGGGAGGTGCCACCAGCATTGTCCGTTTCCTGGATCGCTATGGTCCTGCCGGCGAAAACCACCGGCTCCTGGGCCTATGCGACGAACGCGAGTCACGTGGAATCGCCAGGGCCCTGGACCGGGCCGGCATTGGCCCGGGTCCGCTTGATGAGCTCGGCTTCCACGTTTGCCACACGGATCTGGAGGATGAACTCATTCGCTGCTTGGGCATCGACGCCGTGCTCAATGTCATCGACGCCCAGGGTGAGCTGGCGTCCTTCAGGCTCCTCCAGCGGCAGCCGTCACAGCGGGAGCAGCCGGTGACGAAGCAGTTGCAGCGCTTCTTCGGAGGGCGGAGCGGCAACAAGGTCCGCTACGCGCCGCTGCTGGTCGAGGCGCTGCCCACCGGGCGGGCACCCCAGCCGCTCGCGCGGCTCGTCGCCTCATTTGCCCCCGAAGCCTAGGGCTTCAGATGCCGGCGGGGCGGGCCTGACGTCAGCTTGGCGGGCAGTGCCCGTGCAAAGAAGCTGACAACTTTGTACCGCCTGGTGGGGATGGAGACACCTTTCCCTTTGGCGTTGTCTTCCAGCCCTTCACGCACCACACGCTCGGCGGTGAGCCAGAGGAACCGGGGCGCTACGGACTTGTCCATGCCCATGCGATCGTGGAATTCGGTATGCGTGAATCCGGGGCACACCGCCGTGACCTGCACTCCGGACTTGGCATAGGCGATGTTGGCCCAGCGGCTGAAGGTCACCTGCCACGCCTTGGCTGCCGAGTACGTGCCCCGGTTTGCGAACGCGGCAACGCTGGCCACGTTGATGATGCGTCCCTTACCGCGCGCCAACATGACCTCCAGGGCTGCGTGGCAGAGTTCCATGGGCGTTTGGACGTGGAGCCTCAGGTGGCGCCGCTCCTCGTTCAACTCGTTTCGCTCGAACGACTTCAAAAGCCCGATTCCGGCGTTGTTCACCAGCACATCCACGGGCCGTCCGGCGTCCCTGAGGCGGTCCGCCACCGCTGAAACCCCGACGTCGGTGGTCAGGTCTGCGGATAGGATCTCCACCGAGATGCTGAAGTCGCGCTCAAACTCCTCGGCTTTTTCCTTGAGGCGCTGCTGGTCACGTGCCACCAGGACCAGATGGTGCCCGGCCTCGGCAAGCTGGCGGGCGAACTCGGCGCCGAGCCCGGCGGTGGCCCCTGTGATCAGGGCGGTCAGTTCGTTGGCTCGAGTCGTCATGCGCCAAGACTAGTCGCCACTCCGTCCCGCGCCGAGTGCCGCTTCATGACAATGTCCGCGAGCGGGGTTGGCATCTTGTGTCACGTCGGTGCGCAGGATGGGCTTTGAAACGATGCAACGGCCCCTCGGTGAGGAGTTGGCTTCCGGGTTCATCAACCCTCCACAGCGCCTACCCCTCACCGCAGGAATTAAGCGAACTTGGCCAGCGGGTTGGCCAACCGTCCCGCCATCTGGAGCCCGCCGGAGGGATCCGAGATGTCCAGCATCTGCTGGTTGTTCCGCAGCTGCAGGCGGTTGAGGCAGGACAACTCAAAGTCCGGCGCAAACAGATCGTGCATGGCGAACTGGTCCGCGAGCTCCGGATGGCGCTGCTGGTATTCGCGCAGCACGGAAGCAGCAGTTCCCCAGAACTCGTCCTCGCGCAGCGTCCCGTCCTCCACAAGGATGGCTCCGAGGAAGCGGAAGATGCAGTCGAAGACGTCCGTGAAGATGGCCAGGACCATTTCCTCGGCAGGGATCTCGGCCTTGACGCGGGAGACGTCCTCCGGCAATTCCAGCCGGTCCCCCATGACCACGATTTCCTCGGCGATGTCCTTCATGATCGCGCGGACAGGCACGCCGTCTTCGAGGATCAGGATCACGTTTTCGCCGTGCGGCATAAAGGCGAGCTCGTACTCGTACAGGCAGTGCACCAGCGGCACGAGGTAGGCCTCGAAGTAGCGTCGCAGCCACTCGGTGGGCGCCAGGCCGGACCGCTCGATCAGGGCGGAAACCACGGAATTGCCGGTGCCATCAACGTGCAGCAATGACGCCATGGTGGCCAACTGCTGCCCGTCCTTGAGCAACGGCAGTGGGCTTTCCCTCCACAGGGCCGAGAGCATCTTGCGGTAGGGGGAACCCTTGGCCGAAGCAGCCTCGTAATAGTGGTTGTGGTACCCGATGGCCGCGGTTTCACGGATCATGGCCAGGCCCCGGTTCTGGAGCTCCTGGTCATTGCCGATCAATTCCTGCAACCAATCGTTGATGGCAGGCGTGGCCTTCATGTACTGCGGCGACAGTCCACGCATGAAGCCCATATTCAGCACGGACATGGCCGTCTTCACGTACGCCTTCTCCGGGTGATCCGTGTTGAAGAACGTCCTGATGGACTGCTGCGCCTGGTAGGAGTCCTCACCCGTTCCCAGGTTCACGATGTGGCGCTGGGCGATTTCTGCCGCGAACGTCACGGTGAGCTTGTTGTCCCACTGCCACGGGTGCACCGGCATGAGGAGGTAGTCCTCGGGATCCAGTCCGGATGCCGACAGCTCCGCATTGAACCAGGCCAACGTGGCCGGCCCAAGTTCAGCCTCAAAGTGCGTGCGGTAATCCAGCCCGGCGCTCGAAGTGAAAACAGCCTTGCTGCGGTGTACTGCGATCCACTGCAGCTTGACCGTGGCACCGGTTTCCGGCGCGAACGCGTGGTAGTCCGCAATCCCGAATCCCAGCCGGCCATTGTTGGCCACGAAACAGGGGTGGCCCTCGGTCATGCTGTGCTCAATGGCCTGGAAGTCAGCGGCCCGGTCAGTCCCGCCCGTGATGCCCGCCGCCAATTCAGCCGAGCTGAACGGCTTGCCCTGCTTGTAGGCGTGACTGGCCAGCGTGCTGCTGATCTCTTCGAGGTACACCGGGAGCATTTCCATCCGGATGGCCAGTGCCTCGTGGAACTCCGCAATGAAGTCCAAAGCGTCAAGGGGCAATTCCTCACCGTCACGGAGGCGGGCTATGGAATCAGCGGCGACAGACCAGTGTTCAAGCTGCAGCACCCGGGCGCGGAAGCGGTACTCCGTGGCGTCGTCATCGCTCACCACCTTGTACAGGCCCACGCCGGCACCCTCATCACGGATCAGCTCCGGAACCAGGATGCGCTCGTGCGAGAACTCTGCGATCGCTTTGCGGACCACGTGCCGGTTGGCAGCGGCCCAGCGCTCAGGGGTCAGGTGGGACACGGAATCGCCAGCGGTGGCAGTCGCGTTGTCGGCAGTGGTGGTCACAGGGATTCTCCTCTGGTCGCCGCGGCAGGCGCGGCCAGAATCGGGGTCAGGGTAGCAAGGAAATCCTCGCGCGTGCAGAAGCTCAGGAGCCCCTGCTTGTGGTCTTCGGCAGGATCGACGGCGGGAAGCGTCACCACGCCGTGCGGCCGGAAGCCCACCTTTTCGTTGAGGACATGGATCTTGTGGTTGCGGGCGTCAGGCTCGACGACGATCCGCTGCGTTGCGGGGTCCTGGAACAGTTCCGTCATCACGGACTGCATGACGGCGGTGGTGAAGCCTGGTTGCGGATCACCGCTGGGCGGGGACACCAAAAGGTGCATTCCGACGTCTCCGTCCTGGACCTCGTAAACGTCCGCCAAGGGCGAGGATTCAGGACGGTACCGCTCCATCAGGAAGGCAGGAACGCCGTCGTCGAGCCCCAGGAACGCTTGGTGATGGCCCGATTCCGCGATCTTTGTGTACTCCTCCACAACGTCCTGCTCAGTGGCCGAGACCATGCCCCAGAACCGTGCGTACTCCTGGCTCACCCAACTGTGGAGGACAGGTGCGTCCGCCACGGGGTCGATGGGCCGGAACGTGAAGCTCATACGGTTGCTCCTGCGGTTTCCGGGACGGCAGCGGATTCTGTTGTCATTGCCGGAGCGGGAGCACCGAACTGCTGGAACGCGATGCTGCGTTCGATCGGGTAAACCTCGCGGCCGGTGATTTCCCGCAGGATGCAGGAGTTGCGGTAGGCGGCCATGCCCAGGTCCGGGGTGACGAAACCGTGCGTGTGCAGCTCGGCGTTCTGGACGAAGATTTCGCAGGGTTCCACGCCGGTTCCATAGTTGCGCTCCACATCGAAACGGCCCTTGGAGTCACGACGGATGCGATCGTGGATGCCGGCCAGGAACGCAGGCTCTTTATAGGTATAGCCGGTGGCCAGCACCACGGCTTCGGACTCCAGGCTGTAATCGCGGCCGTGTTCTTCGTGGCGCAACTGGAGCGTGTGGGTGCCGGCGGCGGCATCCCAGTCGGCGGCAGTGAGCGAGGAGTGCGTGTGCAGTTGCGTGTCCACCATGCCGGAGAGGCTCTTGGTGTACAGGAGATCGTAAATGTCGTCGATCAAGTCCGAGTTGATGCCCTTGTACAGGTTCTTCTGGCTCTTGATCAACGAATCGCGCTGCTCCCCCGGGAGCGAGTGGAAGTAGTCCACGTACTCCGGCGACGTCATTTCAAGGGTGAGCTTGGTGTACTCCAGCGGGAAGAAGCGGCCGGAACGGGTCACCCAGTTGAGCTGGTAGCCGTACACGTCGATTTCCTGGAGGAGTTCGTAGTAAAGCTCTGCCGCGCTCTGTCCGCTGCCCACAATGGTGATGCTGCGCTTGGACTGCAGCTCACTCTTCCTCGACAGGTAGTCGGCGTTGTGGAGGACCAGTCCGCCGGCGGGCACTATTCCTGCACAGGAATCCGGAACGTAGGGGGACGTGCCGGTGCCCAGGACCAGCTTGCGGGCGCGAAGCACCTCAGCACCGTCCGGACCCTGCACCGAAAGGCGGTACACGCCGTCGTCGTAGGTCACATCCAGCACATCCGTGCTAAAACGAACCGACTCAAGCTGGCCGGCCACCCACTGGCAGTACTGGTTGTACTCGGCGCGCAGCGGGTAGAAGTTCTCGCGGATATAGAAGCGGTACAAGCGGCCGGTCTGCTTCAGGAAGTTCAGGAAGGAGAACGGGGAAGTGGGATCGGCCAGCGTCACGAGGTCTGCCATGAACGGGACCTGGAGGTGCGCCGGTTCCAGCATCATGCCAGGGTGCCAGTCGAAGGATTCGCGCCGATCCAGGAACACGCAGTCGAGGTTCTCCACGGGCTCGCTCAGGGCCGCTAGGCCAAGGTTGAAGGGCCCGACGCCGATGCCTGCGACGTCGTAAATCCTGCCGTTGTCCTGGGTGCTCACGCGGCGGCCTCCGTGGTGTTTGCGAGGAGGCTGTCGCCGGTCCTGCGGATCAGTTCGATGATTTCCTGGATGTCCCTCAAGCTCGCCTCGGCGTTGAGGAGGGTGAATTTGAGGTAGTGGCGGCCAGCCACCTTGGTGCCGGCAACCACGGCCTCGCCGGAGGCGAAGATCGCGGCGCGGATGGCGGGATTGAGGGCGTCTGCAGCGTCGTCGTCGAGGGCCGCACCGTCCACCACCGGGCGGTAGCGGAACACCAATGTGCTCAACTGCGGTGCGGCAGCGAGCTCGAATTCGGCGTCCTCAGCCAGCAAAGTTCCTACCCGGGCGGCGAGGTCAATCGCTTCGTCGAAGAGCGCACCGATTGCGTCGGCGCCCATAATGCGGAGGGTCAGCCACAGTTTCAGCGCATCGAAGCGGCGGGTGGTCTGAATACTCTTGTCCACCTGGTTGGGAATCTCGGCCTTCGCCGCGCTTTCCGGATTCAGATAGTCCGCGTAGTACGTGACATGGCCCATCATGGAGCCGTTGCGGACCAGGACTGCGCTGGAGCTCACCGGCTGGAAGAAGGTCTTGTGGAAGTCCACGGTGACAGAATCCGCCAGGTGGATGCCGTTCAGGAGGTGCCGGTGGCGGCCGGACACGATGAGGCCGCCACCATAGGCGCCGTCAACGTGGAGCCAGGAATCGTAGGCGCGAACCAAGGCGGCCATCTCGGACAGCGGGTCTACCGATCCGAAGTCCGTGGTCCCGGCGGTGGCTACAACCGCCATGGGCACCAGCCCGGCGTCGTGCGCTTCCGCCAAAGCAGCCGCAAGGGCGGTGGGATCCATGCGGTGGTCTTCGGTGGTGGGCACTGCGACGACGGCGTCGAAGCCCAGGCCCAGCATGGATGCCGACTTCTGAATGCTGAAGTGGCTGTCCACAGAGGTGAAGATCCGGAGCCGATCCAGCAGGTGCGGCAGGCGGGCGTCCACATTCGTCGCCCGCAGCTTGGCGACCGCGTGGTTGCGGGCAATGAGCAGCGCCTGGAAGTTGGACTGGCTGCCGCCGGAGGTGAACACGCCGTCAGCGTCCGCGTCGAAACCGATGCGCTCCGCGGTCCAATCGATGAGGCGGCGCTCGATCATGGTTGCACCGGCGCTCTGATCCCAGGTGTCCATGGACGAGTTCACGGCCGAGAGCACGGCTTCGCCCACCAGGGCGGGGATGACCACCGGGCAGTTCAAGTGTGCGGCGTAGCGGGAATCGTGGAAGTAGATGGCGTCCTTGAGGTAGAGCTCATCCAGCTCCTCCAGGGCAGCGGCCGTGTCCGGCAGGGGGCGTTCGAGGTCAACGGCGCCAACCTTGGCTTTCAGTTCGGCATGCCCGACGCCGGTGAAAGGTTGGGTGGTCCGCTGGACTTTGGTGGAGACGGCGTTGACTCCTTGGAGAACCTGCGCGACGTAACTGGGCGAATTTCGTGCGTTGAACAGCTGGTTGGTGGCAGCGAGGGCCAGTTCCACTTTGGAGCCAAAATCCTGCTCCTGAGCGATCCGCTCTTCGACACTAGGTGACGTCACGTCAGCTTCCTTCCATTGCGTTGGGGCGCTTATTAGCAAGGTAAGCCTTACTTAGGTAAGCCTTTCCGTCAAACTTTTGTGACCTATTTCGCTTAGAAGGCGGTTTCTCGCGGTTCTACCGCGCGGTAGCACGTCATTGACTTTTCTTAAAGCCCCTTTGGGTGCAAAATGTGGCACTCTTTTCGGCCACGGAATTGTCTTTTTGGGCCACCGGCATCCTGCCCGGGGTGGACTCGCCACGAGGAGTAGAGTGCTAGGACAATCCAGTCAACGGTGGGGGACCCTATGAAGGACCACGTCCACGAGCACATCGGTTTCCGCGAAATCGACCAGCACGGCAACGCGGTGCAGGCCATCAGCCCCCATGTACCGGAGCCTCCGGAGGCGGACCCGGCGCGAAGGCGGCCTTCCGTCAATCCGTTCATCGTTGCGCTCTGGGTGCTGGATGCCGGGCTGGCCTGGTTTGGACTGTGTGCGTTCACTACTGCCGCGGCCACGATCATGTCGCCGGGAAGTGCCGAGGCAGCCCAAGTGAATTACATGCTTCTCTCCAACGCGCCCTATGCGCTCCTTGCTGCCGCCCTGATCACCGGCGGCTTGCTGTTCTGGCACGCAATGCAGTGGCAAAAGAAGAGGCTCCCGCCAACAAACGATCGTTAACTGCAAAATGCGCGGCAACCGGGGTTGGGGCCCCGGCTGCCGCGCACTTCACGTCCTATGCCCCTGAACGCCTCCGGCGTCCGGCGAGGTACAGGAACAGCCCCGAACCAACAACCAGAAGGCTGGTGGGCACCACGGTGAGAACAACTCCCGTGCTGGCCAGCAATCCTTCGGATTGGTCCGGAACCACCGACGGGAGGCTCACCACTGCACTTGCAGGTGGAGTGGTGGCAGCCTCTCCCGTCGGAGATGTGCCCGCGGTGGTCCCGGTCGCTGTGCTTTCAGGTGGCGTGTTGCCAGCTGATCCGGCCGGGGATCTGCCCCCGGTTGTTGCCACAGGCGGGAAGGTCACCACCACAGTTGCAGGCGGAGTGGCGACCGTAGATCCGGTGGAAGCCGTACCCGTTGCAGTAGCCGTGTTGCTGACCATGCCTGCGTCGGTGTCCGCCCGGGTGATGGCGTAGGCTGCCGTAGCCGTCACCGTTTCACCGGGCAGCAGGGTTCCCGCAGCACCGGGCCAGTGGTAATCCAAGGCCGCCAGGCCCAGCATCCGGTCCTGGGCTGCAACCCCTGTGATGGGCACGGTCCCGGTGTTCTTCAGGGTGAACTTGTAGGTGATCACATCCCCTTCCCGGGCTGGGTCACCCACTCCGGAAGCGTCGGCCGACTTGGTGAACTCCAAGCCCGACCGCGTTTTCAAGGGGGTATCCGTCTCACCCGGCGGAGGCGCAACGGAAGGTCCCCGGACGGGTGTTCCCGTGGTGGTGGCGGTGTTGGCGACATGACCGGCGTCGATATCCGCTTGGGTTACCGCATACGTGGCTGTGGCCATCACCCTCTGGCCGGGGAGGAGCACTCCTGGAACTCCCGGCCAGGTGTAGTTCAAGGCTGAGAGTCCGGCCAACGGGTCATGAATGGAGACGTTCTTCAAGGTGACGTTTCCACTGTTCTTCGAGGCGAAAAAGTAGGTGATGACGTCGCCAACCTTGGACTCCGCATCGCCAACGGGCGCCTGGGCCGACGTGCTGAACTGCATTCCCGCGGATGCGTCCAACGCGGTACGGATCTCACTGGGAGGCGGAGTCAGGGGAGGTCCGGTGGGCGGCTTGCCCGTGGTGGTGGCGCTGTTGGCGACATAACCGGCGTCGATATCTTCCTGGGTGATCTGGTACGTTGCCACGGCAGTGACAGTTTCGCCCGGCAACAGCTCGCCGGGGGTTCCCGGCCAGGAGTAGTCCAGGGCCGATACGCCGGCCATCGGGTCATCAATAGCCACATCGCTCAGCTTCACGTTGCCCGTGTTCTTCGATGCGAACGTGTAGCTGATCCGATCATCCACCCCGGCAGGCGACTGGACCGCTGAAATGTCAGCAGAGGCACTGAAATCCAAGTCCGGGGCCGCCACCGCTCTATTGCCCAGCACACAGCTGATGTCAGCTCCGGTAACGGGAGTGAGCGCCAGCGAACCGTTAAAAGCGTCGCCGTTGGGCAGGCCGGGCTGAAGGCCGGAGGCATCGGCGCAGGTGATGGTTTTGTCGTAACCGGACAGGTTGCTGCCCGATTCCGTCAGGTAATACGTGGCGCCTTCGGTTGCGATGTATTCGCCGGTAATGCCAGTACCTGGACTAACGGCGGCTCCCGAACCGGTGGTGGTGGAGTTGGCCGTGTTGCTGACCACCGGCCCTGTGGCCGAGCCCGTACGAATTTCAGCGGTGAACTGGTCCAAATCCCGGGCCCGCCGACCGTCCAGTTGTGTGCTCAGTTCAAGGCGTGGGGCGCGGACAGTCAAGGTAGCGTTTGCCGGCGGGTTCAGGTTGGTCACGATGCTGGCGGGACCACCGACGTAGCTTCCCTCGGCAGCAGCAGTCACCTCAACCGTGACGGTGCACGATGTCATTCCCTGCGCCAGATCGCCGCCGGCAACGGAAAGGGTTGCGCTTCCAGGGAGAGCCGTGCGCGCCAAAGCATTTGTTCCAGGAGCCTGCGCACAGGTGCCCCGACGTTGGGGGTGCCAGCCACAACAAGTCCCGCAGGAAGGGATTCCGTGAGGGACCAATCGGTTTTGGTGAGCAAATCCGCCGTATTGGTGACAGTCAATGTCATCCGGGAGGTTCCGCCGGGCCCGATGAGGGACGGCGTGAAGGACTGATCCAGCTGGGGTGTGACGTCCACAATCTGTGGGAGGTCAAAAGCGACGTCGTTACCGAACCCGGTGGTGGCCTCGTTCCGCAGTTCCAAGCCAAGTGACGGGTTGATGGTGCCGAGCGGAATCTGGTACGCCGCCGATTGAAGCCTGGTGACCTGGACATCGGGCCGCGTGCTGCTGCCGCAGGGATCCAGCCCGGCGCTGAGGACGTGCCGTGCCCCGTTGATGAGGAGGCTGAAGGTCTCGCTTGCGTGTGCTGCATGGCAGTTGACTTGGGCGAAGTATCCGGACACGGCGTAGTAGTGGCCAGCGATCGCGGGGATGGTGTTCGACTCCGTCCGGAACTGGACGCCGGCATCAAGGCTTCCGGAGGCGCTGTTGGTGTATTCGGACAACGCCTGGTTGCGGGCGGCTTGGGTTGCAGTCTGCCCCTGGGCCAAGCCAAGGGCCACTGACATTTGCTGAAGCTGACCCCAGCCGGCCGGCTGATTCCTGAGGCAGCCGGAGTCGGAGGTGGGCAACGGCGTGGAGGAGTTCAGGATCCACCCGTCGCATTGTCCGCCTGCCGGGGTGTAGGGCGTGTCAGCTGTATAGGTTTCATTGGCTGCAGCGGGGCCGCCCTCGTATCGCAGGATGCTGATGGCCCCGGCTGTGGCGTCCTCATTGGAGAAGCTTTCAACGTAGACAGTGGTGCCGGGCTGGACCACGTCGGGAGTTCCCGGGGTGGTGGCCAAGCCCGGGGGCGCCAAGGCGCCACCCACCCCCAGCGACATCATCGCCGTAACGATGATGGCCGCCAGCAGCCTGCGTGGACGTGCGTACTTCATGGGTTGTCTCCAGGGCGTAACCGAAGGGTGGTGTCATTGGACCTACAAGAAATCCAATGAGGGCACCGACAAACACGGAGACCCGAATGATTAGTGCTGGCAACTCATGAATCGTGACGCGGAAATCTGAAAAACTTTTGGGAGAGTTTTCAGCGCTTCTTCACCGCCGAATGACGCCGGTGCAAAGGCCTAGTGGAAAGCGTTGGCGAACGACGTAGCGGCAACGCCTTGACCGCTGAACCGGTAGTTCAACACTCCGCCCTCTGCGGTTGCCGGCATGGCAACGCCCAGCGTGAAGGCGAGGTCCTGGGTGGCCAGCAACGCGGTGGTGCAACGAATCTGCTGCAGCTCAGTACTGGCACAGGTCCAGCCCGCTGGCGCAACGGTTCTCCCCGCCACGAAGGTCGCTTGGTCCGGCAGGGCAAAGACAGCTTCGCCCGTAGTGGGGCTCCCCTCCCCTTCCAGCGAGAACTGCACGTGGAGCTCCCGCTCCGCCGGACCGGAACCGGACGCCGCCGCGAACGTCGCATCAACGGTTTGGGTGGGCTGTACCGCAGGGGTCGAAGCCATAGGCGACGTGGAGGAGGAAACAATGCCTGAGTCCACCACAACAGCGCTCCGTGGCGGCACCGCCGGTGGAATCACGACGGCGGACGGCTGTGGCACCACTGTTGCCGTCGGGACCGTTGGGGGAACCTCGGCTGGGCTGGAGTTCGTTGCGAACGTCGGTTCAGGGCTCGGCGTTACTACAGGGGCCAATGTTTCCTGGACCGGGGGAACATTGGTGGCGGCCTCGCCCGAGGCCGTTGATTCGTTGGCGGACGTCGGCTGAAGCAACCACGCAACCACTCCAGCGAGCGCCACCACTGCCAACACCATGGCAGCAGTCAGCTTCCATGCCTTGCTGACACCCTTCACTGCGGTGGCGCCTGCCTGGCCCGGCCCGGCCGTGACTCCGGTCCCGGAAGAAACCCCCACAGCAGTTGCACCCGATCCGATGGCCGCAAGGGCGCCTGGCGTGAAGGCGATCCCGGTAACCAGAGGGAACAGGATGGCCCTCATGCCGCCTTGGACGTCATTGAGCTCAATCAACAACGCTGTGCACTTGGCGCATCCATCCAGGTGGTCGTTGACTTTTTCCTGGGACGTGCGTTTCAGCGCATTGCGTGCGTACTTGCCCAACTGGCTGGCGTATTCGTCGCATGCTTCGTCCACGGTCTGGCTGATGTGCTGCTGCAGGTACGCCTGCCGCAGCCCTTCCCTGGCTCGAATGGCCAACGACGAAACTCCATTGGGGGTCAAGCCAACAAAGGGAGCGGCCGCGGCAGGCTTCAAACCCTCAATGTCCAAGTGCCACAGAACCGCTTGCCAGCGCTCGGGCAGCGATTTGAAGGCCTTCGCCATAATGCTCGACTCAAGGTCACTGAGGACCGGATCGGTGTCCATCACGGCAGAATCCAAAATCGCGTCATCCGCCGCCGTTGGCATGCGGCGTGCCTTGCGGTTCCGGTCGTGCGCTGTGCGCCGCACCACCGTCAGGAGATAGGACCGGAAGAACTCCTTCGGCCCCTTGCCTTCCTTGAGAAGTTGGAAGATTGACGCAAAAGACTCAGCAACCACATCATCGGCGTCACTGGGGTTGTCCGTCTGGGAACGGGCCACGTATTGGGCGATCTTGAAGTGCCGTTCGTAGAGCACATCGAAGGCGTCTGTAACCCCTTGGCGCACCATGGAAATGATCTCGGGATCGCTGCCACCAGCAATCGCCAACGCTGGGGAGGCGGCGCCATCGCCCCTTACCGCAAATACTTGATCCATAAACAATAGTGTGACATCAGAAGCCGCATGACTTGAATCGAGCCATTTATACCTGTAAAGAAGCCACTTTTTGCATATTTCGCGTCACGAATCAGATGTTGGTGCCACTTATGAGGCGTGAACTTTCCTACCCCTGGAGCGACTCAAGGAAACACGGAGATCCGGCGGCGCCGCCCCCTCCTGAAACTGTCGCGCGCACTCCAGCACAAGACGGCCCAGCACCGCTCAAGCCTGCTTGCGCGAAAGAAGAATGCGGGACATGTCGCCCTGGTCTACGGGGCGGACCGGCCGCTGGCTATCCCGGGCGATACTGTCATTTTCACGGCCTGGATCACCAATGACTCTGCGGGCTATCTCCGTGACGTCACCCTGATACCGCGTTCCTTCACCAACGAAGGCATGGAGATGCTCCAGTACACGTCAGAACCGGTGGAACGGGACCTTCGGATCAGCCTCCTTGCTCCGGGCCAATCCGCCATGCGGAGCTTCTCCTACGTGGTCACGGATTCCGATCATCTCCACGGGGGAAGCCTGGTCAGCGCGATGCAGGTCCACGCCAACTGCCGGGGCCAACGCATTTCCGATGAGCACGATGCCATCGTCTCCCTGTGCGGGACACGGCGGGACTGGCCCTTCCCCTCAAGCCATGCCGGGCGTGCTCAGAAGCGGTGGAAGGGCTATGACCAATCAATGCCGATGTAGGCCTACTCGTTGTCCGGTTCACCCACCGGCTTCTCGGCGGGCCAGTCAACGTCCTGCTCGTAACCCTCGTGCTTCTTCAAGTACGCAGCGATGTACGGGCAATGCGGGATGATGCGCTTGCCGGACGCCACCACGTCATCCAGCGCAAAGTGGGCCAACACTTTGGCCAGGCCCTGACCACTGAACTGGGGCCTGGTTTCTGTGTGAATGAAATCGATATGTCCTGGCCGGTCGAGGAACTGGGAGATCACCGCCAGCTCTCCGTCTACATGAAGCTCATAGCGGTGAAATTTGTCATTGCGCACCGTGGTGACGTCGGGGCGGAACGACTCTGCCAGTGAATCCGTGAACTCGGTCATGTTTCGAGATTGGCACGTAAACCGGCCTCTGGCAACGTGGACAGGGGTGCCTCCCGCAGATCCGCAACTTTTCCTTGAGGCGGCTGCAGCACCGGGGTCGGAACCCTGCCGAGAAGCAGGACCGCAAGAGCGAAGCACGCCGCTCCCCCGCCCAACAGCGCAAGCGTTAATCCGTTGAATGCGGCGTCCGCCACCGGGATCAAAACCACGACGACGGCCGTCACCACAGCGGCACGGGACGGACCCCGGGCGTGGCTGGCCGCCGTCGGACGCTTCTCCAAACGCCCTAGAATCAACACCACTGGCACCAGCAGGGTGACTACCGCGAGGAACACAGGTATCCGCGCCCACCACCACTCTGCGGTTCCGGCCCATGGTTTGGGTATTTCGGTGAGCAACAGCAGTCCTGACATGCCTACCAGCAAGGGCAAGTGCCATAGGTAGACCGTCATGGACCGGCGGCCGGCAACGGCAATGATGGACTGGATCCAACGAACACCTGCAATCCACCGGATGCCCCGCTGAAGAAGCTGCAACGTGGCCGTCTGGGAAATGCCCAGCAGCAGCAGGCACAGGTTGGGCGGATTGATGTTCACCACCATGTTTCCCGGGTAGACAGCCACCCCTGTGACGAGTCCCAGCAATAGGTTGCTGGAGACGATGACGCCCACCAGCCACGCCCGGCTTCGGTGTTCGAAGAAGCCGTCAGCCATGAGGAATCCGAGTTGCTGGACCGCGCACCAAACAAAAACCATGTTGGCGAAGGCCAGCACCGGAAGTGCCCCGCGGAGGGAATCGACCGTAATGATCAGTGCCACCAAACCGCCAAAAGTCAGCATCGGTGCCTGTTCGTGAAAGCGTGCCAAGAGCGGAACGCTGAGTTGCGCCGTCAAGTAGGCCGCCAGGAACCACAAGGGCATCGCAGCCCCGGCCGTCATCAGCTGAATCACTTGCGGGTGGACACCCAGCAGCAACGCAATCCAGAGCCCGCTCCACATGACCGCGAGCAGCGCCATCGCCGGGCGGATCAGGCGCAGGAGCCGGACCTGGGCGAAGTCGAATCCATTTCCCCCGCGAGCACGCAAACGCCGCCAGGACTGCAGCCCGGTCACGCCTCCCAGCACGAAGAACAGCGGCACGATCATGAGCGCCCAGGCAACGGGCACAAACCAGCCCTCTTCCATGAGGACGTTGTGGGTGGTGACCGTTCCGTCCCTGTGCAAAACAGGGCTGACCATCATGCAATGGCATGCCACCACCAGCAGCAGGCAGGTGAAGCGGACAAGGTCGATCGCCGGGTCCCTCTGCGCAGCCGTTGCTGCGCTGACCGCAGGATACGTGTCCCTCTCCATTGCTCTCCCAACGAGGCACGCTTCTGCGTGCTGACTCCATTGTCCGCCCGTGCGGACAATGGAGCCAGCAGGCTGGCCCCTACCGCGCCTTGTGCAGCAGGCGTTCGCGTTGCTCCGGGTCCAGGGCCGCCGCACAGGCCGCCGCTGCCATGCCAAACGATCCGTCCAGAACTGCTTGGTCAGCTCCGGCCGAGGCACCGAATGCAGCGAACTCGGCAGTGTGGTGGGCGGCGCCCCGGACGTCGTAACCCACCATCGGGTGGATGGACGGCACCAATTGCGAGACGTTTCCCATGTCCGTGGAGGCCACAGGATCGGCGTTGAAAACAACGTCCCTTCCCCTGGCTTTCATCGCTTCCTGGTAAGCCGTGGACAGATACCGGTCCTGGCGCAGTTCCGCATAGTCATTGCCCTTGGGAGTCACCTGCAGCGTGCAGCCGCTCGCGTGGGCGCCAGCCTCCAGGCAGCGCCGGACTTTGTCCTGGATGACGCGCAGTTGATCAATCCCGGGCGCCCGCATTTCAACGCTCGCCCGGGTGCGCTCGGGGATAACGTTGACGGCGCTGCCGCCCTCGGTGACGATCAGCGACACGATGGAGCCCACCGGCAGTTGCTGGCGCGCCAAAGCGATGGCTAACTGTGCCACCACCAATGCGTCCAGCGCGTTGACTCCCTCAGATGGCGCCGCTGCTGCGTGAGCCGGACGGCCCTCGAACAGCACGTCCCACATGGACATGGCCAGGGACGAGCCTCCCACCACATCTGAAGCGCCGGCGTGGACCATCATGGCCAGCGAGACGTCGTCAAAGAAGCCTGCCTCCATCAAATCCACCTTTCCTCCAGTGGTCTCCTCCGCCGGCGTGCCAAGAACTTTGACCGTGATGTCCAGCTGCTCCGCCACCGCGGCCAACGCCAGGGCTGCCCCCACGGCGCTGGCCGCGTTGACGTTGTGCCCACACGCATGGCCGATTGCGGGCAGGGCGTCGTACTCCACGCACAGTGCCACCACGAGTTCGCCGGATCCGCAGCGGGCACTGAAAGCCGTGGGCTCCTCAGGCTGCGCTTCATCGAACGTGAAACCCGCCTTGCGCAGAACCCTCTTAACCCGTTTGACCGCGCGGAACTCCTGCCCACCAAGCTCCGGGTCGGCATGGATGGCGTGGCTCAGGTCCAGAATGTCCGGTTTCCAGCGCTGCACCTCATTGTCCAGGGTGGCGTGAAAGTCTGCTGGAGAGGACATGTCTGCTGGAGAGGACAGCACGACGGCGGACCCTTGGGTCACGCTGTTCAGCCCGGCGATCATGCGGTCACCCCGGCGGCCTGTCGCTTGGGGTACTGGGCGCTGGCCGCGGCGGCGATCAGCGCCGCCACAGCCAGGGCTCCCCAGATGGTGAACAACCCGGTTTCGGTGATGCGTCCGGACTCCACTGATGCTGACGACAACAGCTTGACCACTGCCGCGCCTACTGCGATGCCCACGGAGAGAGCCAATTCATTGAGGCCTGCGGCCGTTGAGGTTTCTTCCAAGGGGACACCTTCAACGGACAGGGAACGGGTGCCCGCTTGATACATTCCCAAGCTCAGGTTGAACATGGCGAAGCCGATGCAGTATCCGGCAAAGGAGCCGTGCGCGAGCATCATCACCAAGAATCCGCCTGCCAGCAGAACGCCGGCGAACACCAGTGTGGCCCGTTCACCGAACCGTCGCATCGCCCGCGCTGTCAGCAGGGAAGATGCCAAGGACAGGACGGATGCCAGGGCAAGGACAATCGCGATCATCAGCGGGCTGAGGCTGAACCCATAACCCGTCTTCTCCGGGTTGGAGTGCAGGAAGATGCCGTTGGTACCGAAGTAGCTGATGGAGGCAAAGCCAAAGAAGAAGGTTGCTACGGAGATGGCTCGGATCCGCGGAGTGGCCAGCATGCGCAGGTCCATGAACCGCTGCCCGGCGGTACCGCTGTAATCACGCCTTGCCCAGAACGCCAGCAGGGCGAGCCCCAACAGGCCGGCCGTGAGGGTACGTGCATCCAGCCAGCCCCATTCCGGCGCCATGGACAACGCCACAACAAAACCAATGAGACCCAGCGAGCATGCCAACAGCGGTGCCAGGGCAATGCCCTCACGGGTCGGGACCCCGGCGTCGGGCAGCAGGAAGGAGCATACGAAAGCGATCACCGCGAACGGGACCGCCACCCAGAATCCCAGCGTCGGATCGGTGACGCCCACAATTCCGGCAAGCAGGCCGCCGCCGCCCACCATGATCATCAGCATGCCGATCATGACGCTGACGCCGGTACGGGTGTGTGCCGGGCTGGTGACACGGAGGATTCCCATCATCAGCGGGATGAACCCCACCACGCAGGTCAGCATGACGACGCCCAGCGTCACTGTCCACAGCGACGGCCACAGCGCCATTTGCAATACGCCGACCGTCACTACGCCCGTGGACCAGCGGAGCACGAGCCGGTAGCCGTAGCTGTCCCCGAGCCTCGAAATGATGGGCGTCAGGACGGCGAAGCTGACGTTGGAGATGAGGAAAATGCCGTTGATGGTGGGGTCGTCAATCTCGAAGACCGGTCCCAGCGCGGGCAGGATGGGGTTCAGGTACCCCTGGGTCACGCCACTGAGTGATTCGATGAGCGCCATTGCCAGAATCATTCCTGCGATGGTCCTGCGCGTGATGGCCGCGGCCGCAGGTGGTGCTGTCTTGCTTGCCATGAGCTTCCTTGGGTGTTGATCCGGTTGAGATGGCCGTAGGTGCCGTTGGTGATGCGAGTCACAACGATATGGCCGTCGATTACACTGGCTTCCAGATTGTTTGAATCTCACACAAGGCAGCTCACATTGAACGAATCAGCCATAATCTCAGAGCTCGACCTCGAAATCGTCAATGCCCTCCAGATCAACCCGCGGGCGGAATGGAGCCGGATCGCGGACGCCCTGGGCTTGTCAGCTCCCACTGTCGCGAGGCGCTGGAACGTGTTGGCGCAGCAAGGATCGGCGTGGATTACACCGTCTCCGGGACAGCGCTACCTCAGTGCGGGCTGGTCGGCGTTCATCCAACTGTCGTCATTGCCCGGCGAGAGCGAAGCCCTGATCCACAGGCTGTGCGCGGAGCCCGCGTTCGGTACCGTCTCCATGGTCACCGGCTCCCACGATGTGTTCATGGATTGCTTCGCATCCAGCCACGAGGAACTCATGGACATCGTCACCGGAGCCTTTCCTGCGCTGCCGGGAGTCACCCACCGCGAAGTCGTCTTCGTCACCAAGCTGTACCGGCAGGCCTCGGAGTGGCGCAGCGGAACACTCGAACCCGCACGCGCGCGTTTGGTCACCTCCGAAGCCAAGCCCGCACCGGCAGGCTACTCGCCGGATAGCTTGGATGCCGCGTTGCTTGAGGTACTCGCCAACGACGGCCGCGCAAGTTGGGCCGAGCTGGGTGCCGCCTGCAGCGTTTCACCTCAGACCGCCCGACGCCGGGTGGAACGGTTCCTGGCATCCGGATACATCACGCTGAGGTGCGACGCGTCCACGGCAGCCAATCGGGGCCTCCGCGAGGTGACTCTCATGCTCAATGTCCCGGCCCAGTTCGTGGACGACGTCGGCCGCTATTTCGCCGCGCAAACGAATTGCCGGCTCAGCGCCCAGGTTCTTGGTGCGCAAAACCTGGTGGTCACACTGTGGGTCCGCGACTACTTGGAGGCACAGGCTTTTGAACGCGAACTCGCGGAACGGGCACCCGGCAGCATTGTGATCTCCCGGCAAGCGGTGGTCCGGACGTACAAGCGCCTGGGCCATATTCTCGACGAGTCGGGACGCAGCCTGAGAGTGGTGCCGCTGCCGCTGTGGAGGGAGGGGCCTGGACGGGACTGACCAGGTCTGGACTGAACAGGTCTGGACTGAACAGGTCTGGACTGAACAGGTCTGGACGGGGCGCCGAAACCCCGGCAGGATCAGACGCATGACTACGTCCATTTTCGTCAATCTGCCCGTGAGCGATCTTGAAGCATCCAAGGCTTTCTACACGGCCCTTGGCTACTCCATCAACCCGAACTTCACTGATGAGACAGCGGCCTGCGTCGTCTTCAGCGACACCATCTACGCAATGCTCCTGACGCATGCCAAGTTCAGCGAGTTCACCAAGCAGCCCATTGCGGACACCAAAAACTCGACGGCGGCAATTGTCGCCCTGTCTGCCGACAGCCGTGAAGCTGTGGATGCGCTGGCCACCAAGGCCCTGGAAGCCGGCGGGTCCGAAACCTACGACGCCCAGGATCTCGGGTTCATGTACAGCCGGGCCTTCCGCGATCTGGACGGCCACCACTGGGAAGTGCTCTGGATGGATGAAGCCGCAGCCCAGGCCGGCCCGCCGGAGCACTAGTTCCGCGGGCTAGCCCAGCGTTACCGCCAACACTCCGAGCACGACGGCGAGCAGCGGTGTGGTGCCTTGGAGCGTTGCTGCGCGGAGGTACTTCTTGCCACTCGCAGCGAGGACCAGGGCAGCCAGGAGCATTGAGCCGCAGCTGCTGAAGACGAGGGTCCAGCCCACTTGTGGAGCGCCGGCCCAGACGGCGATGATGCCAACCAACGCGCCGATGGCCAGGAACAGGTTGTAGAAGCCCTGGTTGTAGGCGAGCGACTTGGTGGTTTCGGCATCAGCCTGGGTGGTGAGGCTGAACCGCTTCCACGTAGCCGGCTTTGTCCAGGTAATGGACTCCATGGTGAAGATGTAGACGTGGAGAAGGGCGGCAATCGTCGCAAAAATCAGGGAGGCCAGGATCATGTTTTGATCCTAGCCTCCCTGTCATGACGGGATTGTGTGCCGCGCTACGAGCCTGCGCTGAGCAGCTGCAGCGTGCTGCCGGCGAATGTTCCGGCCGAGCCGTTCCAACGGGCCAACAGGCCTTGAAGATTCTCGCCGTCGGCCCGGTGCGAAGCAGTTTCAGCCTCAAGCGTCGCGAGGATTCCCGTGCGCAGTTCGGTGTTGACGTTCACCTTGCCCACGTGCAGGGAGGGAGCTTTTGCGAGTTCCGCGGCGGGGATGCCCGATGCTCCGTGCAGCACCAACGGGACATCGGTCTCAGCCGCCACCTCCTGCAGTACGTCCCAGCGGATATTTGGCTCGCCCTTGTACTTGCCGTGCACGTTTCCCACGGCAATGGCCAGCAGTTGCGCACCCGTTCGCTCCACGAAGTCAGCCACCTGTGCAGGGTTGGTGAGTCCCGCAACTGAAGTGCCGGCGTCGTGCGCTGCATCACCGGCACCGAACGCCTTGTCCTCATCACCCGCAAGGCCGCCCAGTTCCGCTTCGATCACGACGTCGGAGGCGCCTTGCGCGTCCAGCGCGGCACGGACTTCGCGGACCAGGGCGATGTTGTCCTCGTAGGGCAGGGACGAACCGTCGGCCAGGACGGCGTCCGCACCCGCGGCCACTGAGTCGAGGATGACTTTGAGGTCCGAGGCGTGGTCAAGTTGGACCGAAACCGGGACGCTGGCGTCGTCGGCGAGGCCACGCAGGGCTGAGATGAGGCGCAGTCCGTTGGGCGTGGACGCAGTTTTCGGAGCCACCAGCAGGATCACGCCCAGCCGGGCTTCCTCCGCCGCCGACACTACAGCCAATGCGGTGGTGAAGTCGTAGCAGGTGAAGGCCGGAACGGCGGAGCCGGATGCCAGCGCTGAGCCGACCAGCTGGTCGAGTTTGGCGCGCATCAGTGGGCCAGGCCTCCTACCAGGATCCAGGCAACGTATGTCAGGGCAAAGCCAGCAAGGCCCAGGATGGTGGTGAGGACGGTCCAAGTCTTGAGGCCGTCGGAAACCGTGAGGCCGTAGTAGCGGATCACGGTCCAGAAGCCCGCGTCAGTGACGTGGGACAGGCCCAGCGAACCGAAACCGATGGCGATCACGATCACTGCGATCTGGGCTGGCGAGTAGCCGCCCTCCATCACAGCTGAGGTGAGCAGGCCGGTGGTGGTCACGATTGCCACCGTGGCCGAACCCTGCGCGGCGCGCAGTGCCAGGGAGATGATGAAGCCGAGAACGATCACCGGCAGGCCGAGGCTGTCCAAGGTGTGGGACAGTGCGGCCCCGATCCCCGAGGTGCGGAGGACTTCACCGAAGACGCCGCCTGCGGCGACCACCATGAGGATGGATGCGATGGGAGGCAGTGCGCCTTCGAAGATTTCGCCGGTTTCCTTGAGGGACCAGTTGCGGCGTACGGCCAGCAGGAAGAAGGAGAGGGCCACAGCGACCAGGAGTGCGAAGAACGGGTTGCCGATGAACGCGGCCACGCCGTACCAGTAGTTGTCCTTGGCGATGGTCAGCGTACCCACCGTGCCGAGGAGGATCTGGACGATCGGGGCGGCGATCAGGAACATGATCAGGCCGGGGCGGGGAGGAGCAATTGCGCGGGCGCCCGGACCATCGTGGCCCACGTGGACCAGGGAATCGGAACCGAACTCTTCCACCTGCTGCTTCACGCCGGGGAGAAGCTCGTAGTCCTTGCGGTTCATGATGCTGGCAACCCAGTAGGAAAGGAATCCGAGGGGGATGCAGATGATCAGCGAGATCATGGTGATGAGTCCGATGTCCGCGCCAAAGACGCCGGCGCCGGCCACGATGCCCGGGTGCGGCGGGACTGCAACGTGGATGGACAGCATGATGCCGGCCATGGGCAGGCCGAACTTGATGGGGTGAACGTTCGCGATCTTGGCGAAGGCGTAGACGATGGGGACCAGGACGATCACGCCAACCTCGAAGAACACGGGGATGGCCACCAGGAAGCCCACGGCCGTCAGAGCGACAGCAACGCGCTTTGCTCCGAGCTTCTCCGTGAAGTGGGTGGCCAGCGACTGTACGCCGCCGGAAACCTCGATCATGCGGCCAAGGATGGCTCCGAGGGCGATCAGCAATGCCACCTTACCCATGGTGCTGCCGACGCCCGTGGTCACCACGGTGAAGATGTCCTTGAGCGGAATCTGGGCTGCGACGCCCACCAGGATGCTGACGGCCAGCAGGGCTACGAAAGCCTGGATTTTGAAGCGGATGATCAGCACCAGCAACAGGGCGATGCCGGCCGCAGCGATGGTCAGCAGAAGGGGTGTTCCCAGCTCCACTGCAGGCTTGATGGCGGGGGCGTCGGCCGCCTGAACCATCAACGAGTTAACGAGGGGATTCATTGGGGGTGTCTCCTTTGACATACCAGTCTAGGGAAGACCGGCGGAGGTGGCGACGACGGCGAAGGGGGGACCGCCGTCGTCGCGGGTTCTTTGTTGGGAGTGGTTAGGCGGTGCGCTTGGAGGGCGCAACAACCTTGATGACGGCGGAATCGTCGGCGGCGGCGAGGCCCTGGGCCTGGCCGAGAAGGTAAAGCTGTTCAGCAGCGGCAGCAACGGGTGCGGCGAGGCCGGCGGCCCGGGTTGCCTTGCCCACGATGCCCATGTCCTTGACAAAGATGTCCAGGCGGCTGAGGACCTCGGCACCTTCCTCGGTGTAGGCCTCGAGGATGCGCGGGCCGCGGTTGGAAAGCATGAAGGAACCGGCGGCGCCTGCTTCCAGCGCGGCGAGGGTCTTGGCCTGGTCGAGGCCGAGGGCGTCGGCGAGGGCCATGGCTTCTGCGGCGGCGGCAATGTGGACGCCGCACAGGAGCTGGTTGACGGTCTTCAGTGCCTGGCCATCGCCGGGCTTGTCGCCCACGATGCTCAGGGTGGACGCCAGCAGTTCAAGGGCGGGGCGAGCCTTTTCGAGTGCCTCGGGCTCGGCGCCGACAACGATCAGCAGGTCACCTTCGCCGGCGCGCTTGGGGCCGCCGGACAGCGGAGCGTCAACCAGCGAAACGCCGTATTCGGCCAGCTTGGCGACCGTGGCCGGGATGGCTTCCGTGCCCACGGTGCTGCCGAGGATCACCACGGCGCCCGGCTTCAGCACCGAGGCCACGCCGTTCTCGCCGAAGAGGACATCGTTGAGCTGTTCGCCATTGCGGACGGCCAGGAGCAACGCGTCGGCATCCTGCGAAGCTTCGCGGGCTGAGGCGAACGTCTTGATGCCGGCCGCGGCAGCGAGCTCCAGGCGGGGTTCGGCGATGTCGAAGCCGTGGACGGTCAGTTCCGAGGCCAAGCGGGTGGCCATGGGCAGGCCCATGGCGCCGAGGCCCAGGACGGTGATGGTGTAGTTGCTGCTGGTCATGGTGTTCTCCATTGAATTTTGGCTGTCAGAAAGTGGCGCTGAGCTTGCGGGTGACGTGGGTCAGTGATTGGTCGTCGCCCACGTTGCCGGCGAAGACGATGTACGGAATGCCCTTCGCGGGACCGTCCACCGGCTCCCACAGCGAGACGATGCCCGGGAGCATGGGGCCGCGGACAATCGCGTGGCGGATTTCCAGGCCGTGCGCTGCCACGTCGGAGGACGTGATGCCGCCCTTGGCGATGACGAAACGCGGGGGGAAGGTCTTCAGCGTGCGGTTCACAACAGCCACGACGGCGGCCGAGACGGTGCGGGCGATCTTCAGGCTCGCTGCGGCGTCGTCGGTTTTGATGAGGAGGCGGCTGGTGTGGACGATGACGTCCCCTTGGTGGAGGGCATCAACGACGTCGGACACTACAGTTCCGATGTACGCCTCGGCTTCCGCTTCGCCCTCGGTTTTGGTTCCGGCAATGAGCTTCTCCACATCGATCTCAATGGTCCGGGCCGAGCTATGCGCGGAAGTGAGGTCATTGAGCTGCCGGGTGGTGACGCCAACGTGCGAGCCGACCACGATCAAGCCCCCGGCTGTGGAGGGAGTGTTGCCTGCGAAAGCTTCTTCGGAAGTCAGGGCCGTACGGATTTCCTGACCGATGCGTCCGCGGACGAACGGCGGACCCACGCGGTAAAGCAGCTTCTTGCCGCGGCGTTCTGCCTCCTCCAGGCCCAGGGCCAAGGCACGGAAGTCGTTCTCGGTGACGATGTCGGCCACGATCGGCGTGGAGTTGGTGGCGGGCTCCAGTGCGTCGGCGATTGCCTTGGCGGAAATGGTGGGGTCCTGGGCCGAGGCACCGGCGCGGATGATGTTCAGGTCCAGGACGATCACGTCACTCGCGGGGAATCGGCCCTGCGACTTCTCCTCCACGTACTTGGCCATCTCCGAGTTGGCGAAGCCGAAGCTCGCGTCCTTGGCGAATTCTGTCTCTGCGACGGGAGTAAGGGAGCCGAGGTTTTCTGCTGCGCCACGCATGTAGTGCACGCCGCCGATGGTGACGCGTCCGGCGTCGGGGAATGCGGGAACGATCACCACACCGTCGGTGGCTTCGCCGGTTTCGGCGGCCACGGTGGCGGCGATGACGTCCGGCTCCAGCGGGTAGTGGCCGCGGAGGGTGGAGTCGCTGCGGCTCACGAAGCCCAGCGCCAAACCTGCCGGCGCTGCTGCGGCCAGCGCATTGCGGACGATTTCCTCGTTGCGCGCTGCGGCTTCGGCCGGGTCCAGGCTTCGGGTGTTCGTGAGGACGTAGACAGCAGGCTTGGTCTGGTTCTCACGGATGTGGGTGAAAGCCCAGGTGAAGTCCGCGACGTCCCAGCGTGTGAGGACTGCAAGATCGGCAACTGACTGCGTGCCTGTGGGGTCGTCGTCGAGGACCACAAGTACGCGGGGGGACGTTGCCGAGGACGCCGCAACGGCGTCGGCAACCAACTGAGCAGGAATCTGGACTTCCGCCGGGAAAGCGGCCAGAACGTCGGCTTCAAGGGTCACTGTGCACTCCATCGTGGGAAATCTCTGTTGCGGTTTAGTGAATGTAAGATGTCAGACATCTAACATTTGAATCAGTGTGACACACGGCTCCTCACCACGCAAGGTGCCCACCGTCACTAGGCTGGGTGCATGGCTGACGGTGTTGCTCCGCTCCCGTTCGTGGACGTTCGCACACCTGGCGTTTCCGCAGGTGAGCCCGTTCCCGCAGTGCTGATCCATGGCTGGGCGTCCGGGTCCGTGTACTGGGACCCCTTGGCACAGGAACTGCTCGACGCCGGTCGTGAACTGTGGATTGTGGACCTGCCCGGCTACCACCCGGGAGAGGAACTGCCGCCGGTATTCGACTGGACACTGGACTCGGCTGCGGCTTCAGTAGCGGCATTTCTGGAGGACCGCGCAAACGGCCCGGTGCACCTGGTGGGTCACTCTATGGGTGGCAGCGTCTCCCTGACCCTCGCCGCGCACAGGCCGGAGTTGGTGGCAACAGTGACCCTGGTGGGCATGGTTCCCGCACCGCAAAACGAGGGCTTCAAGAGCCTTCTGGTGTCCCAACTGGAGCAAGGGTTCTTCGACCCAGCCACCAAGGCGAAGCTCATGAATGCCTGGTACGGAGACCTTTCCGGGCAGGACATGGAGTTGCTCAGCAAGGGATTCGAGGTGCCCTTCCCGGTGCTGTCCGCCAGCGCAATGGCGGCCATGACCGGCGTCGAACCTTCAGTGCCCCGGCGCGTCCACGCGCCGCTGATGGTCCTCGCAGGAACCGGGGACCGTGTGCGATCCATGGACCAGATGCATCAGTTCGTGGCCGAAGGTCCGGACCGGCACCTGGCAGCCATTCCTGGCGCCGGTCATAACGTCCACTGGGAGCAGCCGCAGGAATGTGCCGGGGCGTTGCGTGAGTTTTGGAGAACGAGCTGGCCACTGCCAGCGTAAGATGTCTGACAACCAACCGGTCCCGGGGGAAAATCCACGGAGCGCAGGGCGGTCTGAAGTACAGGAAATGGGGATACATGGCACGCAAGTCGCTGGTGGGCGTCGTAGCTGATGAGTTGCTGGACCGCATCGTGGCAGGCGAGTTTCCGCCGGGAACGGTAGTCCCGGGCGAGCTTGAGCTCAGCGCCAAGCACGAGGTGAGCCGCATGACCGTGCGTGAGGCCATGAAAACTCTTGAAGCGCAGCGGATCCTCAGCGTTGAGCGCGGCCGCGGAACGTTCGTTAATCCCCTGAACCAGTGGGCGTCACTTGAAGCTGTACTGCGCGCCGCCTCGGAAGGAACCAAGGACGCGGCCGCTGCGATTCAGCTGATCGAACTCCGCAGGATGCTGGAGACCGGCGCCTGCGAGCTGGCCGCCGAACGCATCTCCGACGCTGAGCTTGCCGCGCTCAAAGAGCACGTGGAGAAGATGCAAGCAGCGCACGAAGTCAACAACCTGGCCGGCTTTGTGGAAGCCGACCTCGCCTTCCACGACGTGATCCTGCATGCCTCCGGCAACGTGTTTGTGGCCGTCCTCTTCGAACCGCTTCATCGAGTCCTCGAGGCCCGCCGCACGGAGACCTCGGCTTTCCCTGAGATCCAGGAACATGCCATTGGCCACCACCGGAAGATTGCCGCCGCACTGGAATCCCGCAATCCCAACGAGGCGCGGCTCGCTATGGACGCACACATGCAGCAAACGCTGGATGACCTGAAGACGTACGTGCTGGAGGCGTAGGCGCCAGCCATGTCAGCGGCGGAGGCTCTCCGAGGGCAGTTCGCCGAAGGTCTTCAGATACAGCGCAGAGAAGCGCCCCTGATGCGTGAAACCGCACAGTTCCGCCACCGCGGTGACGGTCTGTTCGCGTGGGCCCGCTTCGAGCAGCATCTCGCGGGCACGGTCCAGCCGGATACTTCGAAGCAACTCCGACGGCGTCGCGCCGGCTTCCGCACGGAGGGCCGTTTGCAGGGTCCGGACTGAAACACCCAGGCACTCGGCGATGTCCGGGACGGTCAACTCCTCAAAAGCGTGCTTTTCCAACAGTTCGCGGCACTCGCGCACCAGACGGCTTTCGGAATCGGCATCCCGAGGCTCCTCCGCGGAAGGCTGCATGGCCATCAGCAGCCGCGAGACCATGCTGTCCGCCAGCAAGCCCTGAACAAATGCGGGAGCCATGGATTGTGGCCGGCTGATCATGTCGTCATGAAGTTCGACGACGGACCTCAAGAACGCGCGGCCGGCGGCACCTGAAAGGTCCATGCCATAGCCCAGATCCACGGTGCCATCGCCGTAAAGCTGCCCCGCCACGCGCTCCACCGTTGAACGGCGCACATAGACAATCAAGTGCGGGCTGCCGCCGTCCCAGCTCATGGAGAATGGGCGGTCGATGGGTGGGACTGTCGCCATCCGCGGGCTTGATTCCACCGTGCTCCCGCCAACCTGCATGGTCGCATGCCCTGCAAGCGGGATCTGCACCAGATGGAAGTCCTGGAGGCCCTCGGGTTCGATCCGAACATCCGCACCGTAGTCCAGGAACTCGATCCCCACGTCGCCCCGATGAAGCGAGCGCAGTTTCATGTCTACTGCTGACGTGCGTGTCCGCGGCGCGAGCTCGTGGCTGCAGAACAGCTCGGAGATCCTGGCGTGGGCCTCGTCCACGTCAGTTGTTGCCGTTGTTGGCCGTCCCCGCAGAACGTCACGAGGAAGAATCCTCACCATCCGCCACCTACTTCACGGGTAATTGCGTCACACGGTTTTTGGAGCTTTTCGCCTTTCGGATGATCCCCGCGCCAAGTGGATATTCCGGAGTGCAGCGTCTGTCTAGAGTCGCTTTTAGGACAAGTATGACGCAGCTCACAAACCATACCAACAGCCGAAGCGAGGTGAGGACCAGTGAAGAACATCAAGGTGGTACATGACCGCAGGGACGAATGGGACAGGAGCCACTTCGAACTCTGGGCGGCGGAGCTTCAGGCCAGGGAAACCCACCTCACTTCCGCGGCGTGGGTTGGTTGGCACGAGGAAGAGGAAGACCCTGCGTAATTCGGATAATTCCCGCGCCAAGTGGATATTCCCTCCGGAAGTGGCTGCCTAGAGTCACTTGCAGGGTAAATATGACGCACGTCATATTTACGTAACATCGTTATCGCGAGAAAGGGTTTGGCACATGGCAGCACTCGAAGGCAGAACAGCGATCGTCACCGGTGGAGCCACCAAGGTGGGCCAGGGTGTGGTGACCGCACTGCGGAACGCCGGAGCCACGGTGGTGGTTGCGGATATCAACCCCGACGGCGGTTCACTCACCGCTGCGCTGGGCGAGGGAGTCCACTACTCCCACACGGACATCACTGATGATGACGCTGTGAACCTGCTGGTCAGCGGGGCGGCTGCACAGCACGGCAGCGTGGACATTCTGGTGAACCTCGCCTGCACCTACAAGGACGATGGCGCAGCCTCCGGGCGAGCCGACTGGCTCGAAGCCCTCAACGTCAACCTGGTGAGCGCGGTGGTAGCAAGCAACGCGGCCCGGCCGTACCTCAAGGCTTCCGGACATGGCACCATCATCAACTTCACCTCGATCTCCAGCTCGGTAGCCCAGACCGGCCGCTGGCTGTACCCGGCCAGCAAGGCAGCGTTGGTCCAGGTAACGCGCAGCATGGCCGTGGATTTCGCAGAGGACGGCATCCGGGTCAACTCGGTCAGCCCGGGCTGGGTATGGAGCAACATCATGGACTCCCTGAGCAACGGAAGCCTGGAGAAGACCGACTCCGTCGCGGCCCCCTTCCATGCACTCAAGAGGGTTGGCCGCCCCCACGAGGTGGGTGACGTCGTCGCCTTCCTGGCCAGCGACCAAGCCAGCTTCGTCACGGGGGCAGATTGGGCCGTGGACGGCGGTTACTCCGCGCTGGGGCCCGAACGCGCCGAAGAAACCATCCCACTGCTGGCCGCCAACTGACACCGCAAACAGACCAAGAGAGAAAGGCAACACCATGACGCAACGTCACATCACCATTGTCGGAGCCGGCCAGTCCGGGCTGCAGCTGGGCATCGGGCTGCTGGACGCCGGCTACCAGGTGACCACCATTTCCAACCGCACACCCGAGGAAATCGCTGGGGGCAAAGTAGCTTCCAGCCAGTGTATTTTCCACAATGCCCTGGAGCACGAGCGGGCACTGGGGCTCGATTTCTGGCCGGATGCACCCACCGTGGACGGCATCTCGTTCACCATCCCGCACCCCGAACTCCCCGGCGAGAAGGCGATCAGCTGGGCGTCACGCCTGGACAACCACGCCAAGTCCGTCGATCAGCGGGTGAAATTCCCGCGGTTCATGGAGGAGTTCACGGCACGCGGCGGAGAGCTGGTCTTCGAAGACGCGGGCGTAGCCGAGCTGGAGAAGTACACGCAGAACTCGGATCTGGTGATCGTGGCCGCCGGCAAAGGTGAGATCGCCCAACTGTTCACCCGCGATGCCGAACGCAGCACCTACGATGCTCCCCAGCGAGCACTGGCATTGACCTACGTGACAGGCCTGAAGCCCCGCGAAGAGTACTCAGCGGTCTCGTTCAATCTCATCCCCGGCGTGGGCGAGTACTTCGTTTTCCCCGCACTCACCACCACCGGCCCCTGCGAAATCATGGTCTTCGAAGGCGTGCCCGGCGGCCCCATGGACACCTGGAAGGGGCTCAGCCCGGAGGAGCATCTGGAGAACTCCACGAACATCCTGAAAACCTTCCTGCCGTGGGAGGCCGAGCGTGCCACGGACGTCGAACTCACCGATCCCAACGGCGTCCTTCAGGGCCGTTTCGCCCCCACCGTCCGCCACCCGATTGCCACCTTGCCGAGCGGCCGGCAGGTACTGGGCCTGGCCGACGTCGTGGTTTTGAACGATCCCATCACCGGGCAGGGCTCCAACAATGCGAGCAAGTGTGCGGCGTCGTATCTGGAGAGCATCATCCAGCACGGTGGTGGCGTCTTCGATGCGCCGTTTATGCAGACCACGTTCGAGCGCTATTGGGATTACGCACAGCACGTTGCACACTGGACAAATGCCCTCCTGGCCCCACCACCGCCGCACGTCCTGGAGCTCCTGGGCGCAGCAAACCAAGAGCCGCACATCGCGCACCGCTTCGCCAATGGCTTCAACCATCCCCCGGAATTCCAGGACTGGTTCATGTACCCGGACAAAGCCGCCGACTATCTGGCCAGCCTTTCTGCCGCCAAGGTTTCTTAGCACACCCCTGCCATCAAGGACTCAACCATGCGAAAAATAGCAATCGTCGGGGCCGGCGAATCCGGCGCCCAACTGGCCTTGGGGCTGCAGCGGGACGGCTATGCGGTGACGCTGTTGTCAGACCGTTCGGCAGCCCAAATCCGCACCGGCAAAGTCATGTCCAGCCAGTGCATGTTCTCCACAGCCCTGGACGCCGAGGCCCACTTGGGAACGGCACTCACGGAGTTCTACGATTCCGGATCAGTGCCGGACATCAACTCCATCCGGCTCCGTGTGGAAGCCGAGGAACCCATCGAGTGGCAAGCTCCCCTGGATGGTCCCGCCCGATCCATTGACCAGCGAATCAAGAGTGCCCTCTGGATTGAGACGTTCGTGGCAGGCGGCGGGGACTTCCGGATAGAGAAGGTCACCCCGCGCATGCTCGAAGAACTGGCCCGCGACTACGAGCTGGTCATCGTCAGCACGGGCAAGGGCGAGATCGGCCAAATTTTCCCGCGGGACAAGGCAAAGTCGCCCTTCGACCGGCCGCAACGGGTCCTGGCACTGAACTACGTCACGTCCTCCAGCAGCACCGAACCGGAGGGCGACGCCATCCGCATGTCCATGGCCCCCGGCGTCGGCGAGTTCTTCACGTTTCCGGGCCTCACTGTCTCCGGCCCGTGCCGCATGATGGTGTTCGAAGGCATGGTGGGCGGCCCCATGGACCGTTGGACCGACGTCGGAAGTCCCGAAGAGCAGCTTGAACGCTCCCTGGAGATTCTGCGCGACCACTTCCCGCACGAGACCGAAAACTTCGTGGGCGCCGAGCTCACCGACAGCGGCGCCACGCTCCTGGGGCGTATCACGCCTACGGTGAGGTCCGCGGTCGGCGAACTCGATAACGGGAAGCTGGTGTTCGGGCTGGGCGACGCCGTGGTCCTCAACGATCCCCTCACCGGCCAGGGTTCCAACAACGCCACGCTGGCCGCCAAGTACTATCTCGATTCGATTGTTCGCCGCGGGCAGCAGCCCTTTGACCGCGCGTGGATGGAACGGACGTTTGACGAGTTCTGGCGCGGCTGGGGGCAATGGGCGGTGGAGTGGACCAACGATCTCCTTAAGCCCCGCAGGGACCACCAGCAGACGCTGCTGCGCGAGGCTGCCGGGCATCCGGCGCTGGCGGCGAGCATTGTGGGCGGCTTTGACGATCCCCGGACGTCGTACCCGTGGTGGTTCGACCCCACCGCCGCCGCCGATTTCATGCAGGCCCGCAAGGAAGACGATACCGCCGTCTTCGACATCCGGGATTTCCGGGGTGCGCTGGGCCAGTTCGCCACAGGCGTCACGGTGGTGACCACCGTGGCCGCCGATGGCCGGAAAGTGGGCATGACCGCGAATTCCTTCACGTCCGTGTCCATGGAGCCCCCGCTGGTGCTCTGGTGCCCCAGCAAGCGCGCGCCCAGCCTGGGTGATTTCGAGGACGCTACGCACTTTGCCATCAATATCCTGGCCAGCGACCAACACGTCCTCTCCCGCCAGTTCGCCACGCCTGCCTCTGACAAATTCGCAGGCGCGGAGACCACCGAGGGCATCGCCGGTGTCCCGTTGTTGGACGGCGCTGTGGCTACGTTCCAGTGCCGTACGGTCTCGCGGCATGACGCCGGCGACCACGTCATCTACGTGGGTGAAGTGGAAAGCTACAACTACGACGGCGGCGCTCCCCTGGTGTTCCATGCCGGCAAGTACCACGCCACCGCCAGCCACCCGGATTTCTAGGCACCGTGAAAGGAACGGCTATGGACGATCCTGTTGACATCGCGATCATTGGCTCCGGCATCAATTCCCTGGTGGCGGCAGCCGAGCTCGCCCTGGACGGAAAACGGGTGTGCATCATCGAGCGCGCGGACCGGCTGGGCGGGTTCATCCACTCCGCGGAGCGGACCCTGCCAGGTTTTGTCCACGACACTTTCTCCTCCTGGCATCCACTGTTTGTGTCAGGTGGCGCGTATTCGGCACTGGGAAAGGAGCTGCACGCCAGGGGGCTGGAATACTGCAACACCACGGCTGAGGTGACGGCAAGCGTCGCCGCGGATCCCGCCACGGGCGCCCACCGCGTGGTGATCGCGCACCGGGCTCCGGCAGAGACAGCCGCTGCTTTCAAAGAGCCACGGGATCAGGCAGCTTACCTGGCCATGCTCGATGATCTGGGCCGCAATGCCGGCACCGTCTTCGGGGCGTTTGGGGCTGAGCTGCGATCGTTTGCCGAGGTAGCGAAGATTGCCTTCGGGGCCGTGCGGCGTGGGCGGCTGGCCGGAACGGAGGCCTTTGTCCGGGACTCCGTGATGAGCGGCCGGAACTACGTCCGGAGCCGCTTTGATGGCTGGGAAGCGGATCAGCTCTGGTCACCCTGGTTGCTTCATGCCGGGCTGGGTCCGGACCAGGCCACTGGCGGTGTGATGCTGCCAGTGATGGCCATGAGCATGCATGGCTTCGGGCTCCCAGTGGTGAAAGGCGGGGCTTCGCGGTTTGTAGCGGCTTTTGAGTCGCTGTTGCGTGACAACGGGGTCCGGATCCTGCTGGGCACCGAGGCTGAGGAGATCCTGGTTTCGGGCACAGCTGTGACCGGCGTCCGGACCTCCCAGGGTGTGGTCACTGCTGACATCGTGCTCGCCAACGTTTCGCCGCAGGCCCTCTACACACAGCTGCTCCGCCAGCCTCCTGCGGCGACCGCCCGGGCCGCAGGGAAATACCAAAACGGCCGCGGAGCCATGCAAATCCACGTGGCCTTGGACAAGCCCGTGGAGTGGCTTGATCCCAGGCTCAATCGCGTTCCGCTGGTGCACATCAGCAACGGCTCGGACAGCACGGGGGTCGCGTGCGCCCAGGCTGAGGCCGGGTTGCTGCCAAAGGAACCCACGGTGGTGGTGGGCCAGCAATGCGTCCTGGATCCGTCCCGGGCACCGGAGGGCAAGGCCACATTGTGGCTGCAACTCCAGGAAGTCCCCTTCATTCCGGTGGGTGACGCTGCCGGAGAACTCGACGTCAGCGGCGGCTGGACCGAAGAACTGAAACAGGCCTACCTGGACCGGATCCTCACCCGGCTGGAGCAGTTCGCACCCGGCACCAAAGCTACGGTTCTGGCGTCGGATGTCATCGCCCCGACTGACTTGGCTGCTGCCAATCCCAACGCTGTGAACGGCGATCCTTACGGTGGCTCCGCTGAGTTATTCCAAAACCTCCTCTGGCGCCCCTTCCCGGAAGCGGCAGGTCACCGGACCGCCGTCGAGGGTCTCTGGCACATCGGCGCGTCAACCCACCCCGGCCCCGGGCTTTCCGGGGGCTCCGGACACCTGGTGGCGCAGAAACTGACCGCCAAGCCTTCACGATTTTCCCGCATCCAAGCAGCACTGAAATTAAGCAAGCGATAGGAGAACAATGTCTGTTCTGGCCGGGCTCACCGCAGCCCTTTCGAATGGTTCGGTGGAGATCCTCGACCTCACCACACCGCTCAGTTCCGAAACCCCCATCCTGAACCTGCCCCAGCCGTTCGCGAACACCGTGGGACTCTCCGTGTCGCCGGTGAGCAATTTCGACGACGCCGGCCCCGCCTGGGCGTGGAACGACGTCACCGTGGGTGAGCACGCCGGGACGCACCTGGACGCACCGGTCCACTGGATCACAGGCAAGGACGGCAAGTCAGTGGACCAGATAGAACCACACCGCTTGGTGGGTCCCGTAGCGGTGATCGACAAGACCGCCGACGTCTCCGCGGACCCGGATTTCCTCCTGGAACCAGAGCATTTTGAGCAGTGGCAGGAGGATCACGGCGCGTTCCCGGAAAACTGCTGGATCATCTTCCGGACCGGGTGGGCGGCCCGTGGCGCTGACGCTGCCGCTTTCGTCAACGCGGACGACGCCGGACCCCACACTCCCGGGGTCTCTGCGGCAGGTGCCAAGTGGCTCGCCGGAAATGCCTCGATCAGCGGTTTCGGCGTGGAAACCGTGGGCATTGATGCGGGACAGGCGGGCGCCTTGGATCCCATGTTCCCCGTCCATTCGTTCCTGCTGGGCGCGGACAAGTACGGCGTCACGTCACTCCGGAATGTGGACCGGCTCCCCGTCACGGGTGCCACCCTGGTGGTGGCTCCGCTGCCGATTGTTGGTGGCACCGGAAGCCCCAGCCGCGTGTATGCACTGGTGGAAAAAGTCGCGGTGGAGACGGCATGAGTGAGCAGCCAAGGGTTTCCACTCTGGTCAGCAGGACGCTGGCGAAGCTCGGCGTCGGGCATGTCTTTGGAGTGGTAGGCAGCGGCAACTTCGACGTGACCAGCGCCCTCATGGCTGAAGGCATCCCGTTCACCGCCGCGCGGCACGAGGGCGGCGCGGCCACCATGGCAGATGCCTATTCCCGGATGTCCGGCAAGGTTGGCGTGGTCACCACGCACCAAGGCTGTGGGCTGAGCAACGCCATCACGGGGATCGGTGAGGCAGCGAAAAGCCGGACGCCCATGATCGTGCTGACTGCCGATACCCAGGCCGCGGCCATCCGTTCCAACTTCAAGATCGATCAGGACTCCTTGGCCCGCAGCGTGGGTGCGGTAGCGGAACGCATCCACTCCCCCGCAACAGCCGTTGCCGATACCGTCAGGGCCTTCCGGACTGCGGTGAATGAGCGCCGAACCGTGGTCCTCAGCTTGCCGTTGGATGTCCAAAATGCCACAACCCCCACCGCCGGGGACGAGGTGGGCGCCGTCGTCGTGCCTCAACAGCTGAAGGTGCGCCCCGACGCAGCCGCCATGGAGCAACTGGCCGCCCTGATCGCGCAGGCTGAGCGGCCGGTGTTCGTCGCCGGGCGTGGTGGGCGTGGTGCGGGCGAGCAAATTCTGGCGCTGGCGCAGCACGCCGGGGCGCTGGTGGCAACGTCCGCGGTGGCGAGCGGCCTGTTCAACGGCGACCCGCACAATCTGGGTATCTCCGGCGGCTTCTCATCCCCTGTCACAGCGGAGTTGATCAGCGGCGCGGACCTGATCGTGGGCTGGGGTTGCGCGCTGAACATGTGGACCATGCGGCACGGGCGACTCATATCCGCCGGCGCCAAGGTTGTGCAGATCGACGTCGAGGATTCCGCCCTGGGCGCCAACCGGCCTATCACTCTGGGCGTCTTGGGTGATTCGGCGCTGGCCGCCGTGGATGCTTTGGAGACGCTGCGCGGCCTGCAACCCGAACCGGCCGAAAAGTACCGCACCGAAGCCAACGCCCTGGCCATCAAACAGGGCTCGCGGTGGCGGGATGTGGAGACGGAAGACCTGTCCACGGCCACCTCAATTGACCCGCGCGTCCTCACCCGCGAACTCGATTCCATGCTCCCGGCGGAGAGGATCGTGGCGGTCGATTCCGGCAACTTCATGGGCTATCCCAGCCAATACCTTGCGGTGCCGGACGAGTTCGGGTTCTGCTTCACGCAGGCCTTTCAGGCGATCGGACTGGGCCTGTACACAGCCATCGGCGCCGCACTGGCCCAACCGCACCGGCTGCCGATCCTCGGGGCGGGCGACGGCGGATTCCTCATGGGAATCAGTGAGCTGGAAACCGCAGCAAGGCTGCAGCTGCCGCTGGTGTGCATCGTGTGCAACGATGCCGCCTACGGAGCCGAAGTCCACCACTTCGCTGCGGAACATTCGGAGGAGGACCTCTCCAGCGTGGTGTTCCCGGACACGGACATAGCCGCGATTGCCCGCGGATTCGGGGCCGAAGGCGTGACCGTCCGGACGCTTGCGGACCTGGAGGCCATCCGCCCGTGGATAGCCGGCTATGAAGCCGGCACCCAAGACCGCCCGCTCGTCATCGACGCCAAAATCGCCTCCGACGGCGGCTCGTGGTGGCTGGCTGAGGCGTTCCAGGGCCACTAGCGCAGGGAACGCCCACCGGGGAAACAGAAGATGCCGTTGCGGACGCCCGCAACGGCATCTTCTGTTACCCGCGTGGGTGGTTTATGCGTCCACGTCCGTGTTCACGATGTAGACGTCGCACGGAGCACCGTGTGCCACACTGTTGGCGATGCTGCCCAGGACGCGGCCCAGGCCCTTCATGCGCTTGTTGCCCACCACGATCAGCGAGGCGTTGTTGGTCTCGGCGTAGTTGATCAAGGCGTTGGCAGGAGTGCCGCGGGCAGCGAAGTACTTGATGTTGCCGGCGGGAACGTCAAGCTCCTCGGAAACCTTGCGGGCTACGTATTCCGCGGAATCCGCAGAGGAGACGGTGATGCGGTCGCTGCCGCTGCCGAATTCTTCGATGCGGTCGTCGGAGAAGCCGCTGATCACGTGCAGTTCGGCACCGAGGGCGGTGGCGAGCTTCGCTGCTGCCACTGCTGCCCGCTTGGCCGTTTCGCTGTTGTCAACGCCGACCACAATTACTTCTGACATGAGTACTCCTGGTTGTGGGGATTCACTGGGTGGTGCTGCAAGAAATCTACACTCACCGGCAAGGACTGGGGAGAAAGCCGGGCCAAGGGGACTCTGGCCGCACGGACATCCGTGGGCTAATCTGCATGGACGGCCTGCCACGCGGGCCGGTTTCCAGAGATTCAGGGACGATGATGAGGAGCACCATGGCTGGCCACACATATAGCGTTTCCGAAATTGTAGGCACTTCCACCGAGGGCGTTGACGACGCCATCAAGAACGGCATCGCGACAGCCTCCCAAACCCTGCGGAACCTCGACTGGTTCGAGGTCAAGGAAATCCGCGGCCACCTCGAGGACGGCGCAGTGGCCGACTGGCAGGTCACCATCAAGCTTGGTTTCCGCCTGGAGCGTTAGTCCCCCTACGCGGGTTGCCAGTTAGTGCCAATGTTTCTGGAAAACATTGGCACTAACTGTCGTCCCGGCGGGCGGGTACCGGTACGTGGGTTTGGGTGCCTACGTCACCAAAGTTGAGCAGCGTCAAAGCGTCCGACGACGGCGAGCCGGCCTTCGCGGAATACACCCTCAGCACTTGGTCGGGGTCGTCCGGGAGACCCAGGTTTTCAAAGTTCAGTTCTAGGTCTCCCACCACCGGGTGGTGCAACCGCACGGTACCAGCTGAGCGGGTGGCCACCCTGTGCCCGGCCCACCATTGACGGAAGTGTTCGCTGTGGACGGCGAGTTCGCCTACAAGTTGGTTGGTCTGGGGATCGTTCGGGTGCCGGCCCACGTCCATGCGCAGCGATCCAACGGCCTCGGCAGCAACCGTCTTCCAGTCCCTGAACAACGCTCCTGCCGAGGGATCCAGAATGATCCAACGCGTTAGGTTTCGCTCCGGCGCTGGGAGGGCCGCGAAGTCGGTGAAGAGCAGGTGGGCCATCCGGTTACCCGCCAGGACATCTGCCCGCCGGCCCAGCACCATGCCGGGAACATCCCCCACGGCGTCCAGCAGTTGCCGTAAAGCCGGCCGCACTTTTTGCACGGGACCGGGATTGCCCGCAGCGGAGCTGGCGCAGTGCTCCAGCAGGTCCATCATGTGCGCCTGCTCCCCGGCGTCAAGGCGCAAGGCCCGTGCCACCGATTCCAGAACGGCCTTGGAGGGGTGGATATTGCGGCCCTGTTCCAACCGCGTGTAGTAGTCCGTGCTCACGCCGGAAAGACGGGCAACCTCTTCGCGCCGGAGCCCGGGCACGCGTCGGGAGCCGCTGGACTCCTGCGCCCCGGCATCTTCAGGTGAGAGGCGGGCACGCATGACTTTGAGGAATTTACCGAACTCGGCGCTTTGACCCATCCGTCCATTCTGCCGTCCGCGGTGTGTGAAAGACCACCATTCTGGGTAGGACTACCAGACCTAGGAAAAACAGGATCAGGCTGGATTGCTGACTCTGCCGCCAAAACTGCATAGGCTCAGTACAGAGCCTCCGAAAACGCTTTCTGGACCCCGCCTTCACCAAGGAATCCAGGAACGTGGAGCGCCCCGGACTAAGCCATCCCGTCGAAGGAGACCGTCATGCCAGAGCTGACATTGAATAACGGCGTCACCATCCCCCAGCTGGGATTTGGTGTCTTCCAGGTTCCTGCGGACCAAACCCAGAAGGTTGTGGAAGACGCGCTGGAAGCGGGGTACCGCCACATCGACACAGCAGCCGCGTACCGTAACGAGGCAGGCGTCGGTGCTGCCATTGCCGCTTCGGGCATCCCCCGGGAAGACCTCTTCATCACCACCAAGCTCCGCAACGGCGAACAGGGGGAAGCCCACGATGCCTTCCAGCGGAGCCGGGATGCCCTGGGCCTTGAGGTCATCGATCTCTATCTGATCCACTGGCCGGTCCCGTCGCAAGGCCTCTTCACACAGGCGTGGAAGGAGATGGAAAAGCTGTACCAGGACCGGCAGATCCGGGCCATCGGCATCTCCAACTTCCTGTCGGACCACGTGGACACGTTGCTCAAGGAAGCGGAGGTGGTGCCTGCTGTGAACCAGATCGAAGTCCACCCGACGTTCCAGCAGGACGAACTTGCCACCAAGTGCCGCGATCTGGGTATTGCCGTTGAGGCATACAGCCCGCTGGGGCAGGGTAAGGACCTGAACGCCGAGCAAGTGGCCCTCGTTGCAGCGGCCCACGGCACTACTCCTGCACAGGTGATCCTGGCCTGGCACCTCGCGCAGGGAACCATCGTGATCCCCAAGTCCGCAGACTCCCACCGCATGCGCGAGAATTTTGGCGCAGCCGACCTCAGCCTCAGCGAATCCGAACTGGCAGCAATCACGGCGCTCGAGGCGGGCGCCCGCATCGGTTCCGATCCCGCCGTCGCAGCTTTCACCCAGTTCTAAGAACCCACGAACAAACAAAGGAATCAACAGTTATGCAGTACACGCATCTGGGCCGTTCCGGCCTGAAGGTTTCACGTCTCTGCCTGGGCACCATGAACTTCGGCCCGCAAACGGACGAGGCAACCGCCCACTCGATCATGGATTCTGCCCTAGAATCCGGCATCAATTTCTTTGACACCGCCAACGTGTACGGCGGCACGGAGCACCGCGGCTGGACCGAGGAAATCATCGGCCGCTGGTTCGCGAAGGGCGGCGAGCGCCGCGAGCGCACCGTCCTGGCCACCAAGCTGTACGGCACCATGACGGACCGCCCTAACGAGTCCAAGTTGTCCGCCCTGAATATCCGCCGCGCGCTGGATGCGAGCCTGAAGCGTCTGCAGACGGACTACATCGACATCTACCAGTTCCATCACATCGACCGCGATACGCCGTGGGATGAGATTTGGCAGGCCATCGAGGTAGGCATCCAGCAGGGGAAGATCCTCTACTCGGGCAGCAGCAACTTTGCGGGCTGGCACATCGCCCAGGCGCAGGAAGCTGCCCGCAAGCGGAATTACACCGGGCTGGTCAGCGAGCAGTCCATTTACAACCTCTTCAAGCGTGAGGTGGAGCTTGAGGTGATCCCGGCAGCGCAGCAGTATGGCCTTGGTTTGATCCCCTGGTCCCCACTGCAGGGTGGCTTGTTGGGTGGGGTGCTGAAGAAGGCAGATCAGGGCGTCCGCCGCACCGAGGGCCGGGCACTCGAAACCCTCAAGAAGCACGAGGACCAGATCCGTCAGTACGAGGATTTCGCGGACGAACTCGGCCATGCGCCTGGCGATGTCGCGCTGGCTTGGCTGCTTCACCAGCCGGCCGTGACGGCACCAATCGTTGGCCCACGCACCCAGGAGCAACTGGACGCGGCCATCCGGGCACTGGACGTTTCCCTGAACGATGACGCCCTCAAGCGTCTGGACGACATCTTCCCGGGACACCGCCCCGCTCCCGAAGACTACGCCTGGTGAGCACCCTCCTCCCCGGCAGCCTTGGAAAAGCGGCGGACACCGTCTCACCACGGAACATCCTCTTCATCGGCGGCACGGGGGTCATCAGTGCGGCGGCGGCTGAACGCGCCGTCGCGTTGGGCCACCGGCTGACCATCCTCAACAGGGGGCGGTCAGCCGGGCGGCCGGTCCCGGACGGCGCAGAGGTCCTGCATGCGGACGTCCGCGATGCCCAGGCTGTGCGTGAGGTACTTCAGGGCAGGGAGTACGACGCCGTTGCGGACTTCATCTCCTACACCCCGGACCAGGCGCGGACCGGCGTGGAGTTGTTCCGTGGGCGGACGGGCCAGTACGTCTTCATCAGTTCTGCGTCGGCATACCAGAAGCCTCCGACGACACTTCCCATCCGGGAATCCACCCCGCTGAAGAACCCATTCTGGCAGTACTCGCGGGACAAGATTGCCTGCGAGGAATTGCTATACGAGGCCTACCGCGAGCAGGACTTTCCAGTGACCGTAGTGCGGCCGTCCCACACCTATGACCGGACCAAGATCGCCATGGTGGGTGGGTGGACTGACATCCACCGGATGCGGGCAGGGATGCCGGTCATGGTGCACGGGGATGGCACTTCACTGTGGACCCTGACCCATAGCCGCGATTTCGCCAAGGCCTTTGTTGGGCTTCTGGGCCGTCCGCAGGCCGTTGGCGAGAGCTACACCATCACCTCAGACGAATACCTGCCGTGGAACCAGATCTATCGCCTGTTTGCGCGGGCGGCGGGTGTTGGGGAACCAGACCTGTTTCACGTTTCTTCGGAGACCATTGCGGCACATAGTCCAGAGCTGGGTCCCAACCTGCTGGGCGACCGCTCGCACTCCGTGGTGTTCGACAACACCAAGATCAAGGCCCTGGTCCCTGACTACCGGGCCACGATTCCTTTCGCCGACGGTGCGCGTGAGATCGTCGCGTGGCATGATCAGCATCCTGAGCTGCAAGTGGTGAAAGAGGACTATATGGAGCTCAGTGACCGGCTTTACGAGAGGAACGCACGCCCATGACACTTGCCCCACTCATTGAACTCAACGACGGGCACAAGATCCCGCAACTCGGCCTCGGCACCTGGCCCCTGAATGATGCCCAGGTTGCTGATGCCGTGGTGGAGGCGGTGGCTCACGGCTACCGGCACATCGATACCGCGGTGAAGTACGGCAATGAGAAGGGTGTGGGCAAGGGCCTCCGCGACAGTGGGGTGGTTCGTGGGGAACTCTTCATCACCACCAAACTGGACGGCGGATTCCAGGGTTCCGGAAAGGCTGTTGCCGGGCTGGACGGTTCTTTGGAACGCCTGGGATTGGACTACGTTGACCTGCTCCTGATCCACTGGCCCCTCCCCCGGCGCGGTGAGTTTATCTCCACGTGGAAGACCTTCGAGGAGCTTCAGGCCTCGGGCAAGGTACGCTCCATCGGCGTCTCCAACTTCAAGCCAGCGCACTTGGACCGGTTGTTCTCCGAAACCGACGTTGTGCCGGCGGTCAACCAGATCCAGGTGAGTCCTTCCATCCCCCGTTCAGTGGCCCGCGCCTTCAACGATCAGCACGGCATCATCACGGAGTCCTACAGCCCGTTGGGTGCCAGCAGCGATCTGCTCAACGCTCCCGTTTTGGCCAGTATCGGCGAAAAGTACGGAAAGACACCGGGCCAGGTGGTGCTCCGCTGGCACGTCCAGCAAGGGCTGGTGGCGATTCCCAAGACCGCCAACCCACAGCGGATGAAGGAAAACCTGGACGTCTACGACTTCCAGCTTGACCAGGACGATCTCGCCACCCTGCAAACGCTCGACGGCGGGCCTGACGCCGGCGTGGACTCCGACGTTCAGGGGCATTAGGCGTGGGTGCTTTGATCTGGACCGGCTGTTACACGGCGGACAGGAACGGCGACGGCAAGGGCATCACCGTCCTGGCAGCAGACAATGACGGCCAACTCACTTCCGTGGGCTTGGCCGTGGAAGCCAATTCACCGTCGTTCATCGCCTGGCACCCGAAGCTTCCGGTGCTTTACGCCGTTGCGGAGGAAGGCAAGACCGTGCGCGCGTACCGCCGGTCAGGCGAAGCGGAACTCGAGTCCTTCGGCGAGCCTTGGCCAGCCGGCGACGCCACCTGCCACGTCGCGGTGGATCCACACGGCCGCTTCATAGTGGCCACCAGCTGGGGCGACGGGCAGGTTGTCCTTTACGAACTAGACCACGACGGCGCCATCAGCTCGCGCACCAGCGCGGAAGTCGCCGTCGACCCCCATTCTCCGGCCCCTACGGACGCAGCGCGGCCCAGCCGGGCGCACTCCAGCCTCATGCTTCCCGACGGCCGTGTGATGACCACCGATCTGGGACATGACCTGGTCCGTGTGTGGAAGTATGCGCCGGGCGAGGGGCTGCTGCCGGACCATCACGTGATCCTGCCCAAAGGTTCCGGCCCACGGCACATGGCCCGGCATCACAGCGGGACCGTCTTGGTGGATACGGAATACTCCATTGAAGTAGCGGGCATACGAACACAACCGGACGGCACCTACGAGCTCACCGCTGTGGTTCCGGCCAGCGTCAACAAACCGTTCGACGGTGACTCCGCAGCGGAAATCGCGCTATCCCCTGATGGCCGTTTCGCCTATGTGGGTGTGCGGGGATCCAACAGGATCTGCGTGCTGAAGGTGTCTGCCGATGGCACCGAAATCGAGCCCTTCGCGGACGTGCCGAGCGGCGGCGACTGGCCCCGCCACCATCTGGTGACGGATAGCTGGCTGTACGTGGCGCACGAGCGGTCCAACACCGTGGTGAGTTTCAGGGTAGACCCGGAAACCGGGCTGCCGGACGGCCCCACGGGCCGGGTGGAGACAGGCTCGCCCAGCGCTCTGGTTCCGGCGCCTTAACTGACACCGAGATGGCACTTCATGACAATCATCCGCTCAGAAATTGTCATGATGTGCCATCTCGGCGGGTCTTTAGACGGACCAGACCTCAACGTCGTCCGTCCCGCAGATCAGCTTGCGGCCCGTCGGCTCGAGGACTACCCAAAGCAGTTCCTGGTGCTTGGAAACGTCGTCGACGCGACCCGTCCCGGCACCCCACGCGACGTCGTAGATCCACACAGGATCACCGCTGCTGAGCTCGGACCATTCCGCGGCCGGGACGTGGCGGTAATCCGCCGGCCGGTTCAGGATGGTGCTGGTCATGCTGAAACTTCGGCGGCAGTCCGCCGCCGCCATACCGTTGCCACGCCGTTGTGGGCGGGCAGCAGGTGGCCTTCAGGGAAGACCTGAACGGCATCGGGATCGGAGTCCGGGCTCCACAGTCCCGACGCCGGGCAGTGGGACCCGGTGGGCATGACACGGGTGGCTCGTTCGCGCAGGAGGGCGATGCTCTTCATCGTTGAAACTCATCCTTGGGGATAGATCGGGGCACTGCGTGGTGTGAAGCAGATCTCTTCAACCCTATGTAAGTCACAACCGCTTTGTTATGGACGGATGCATAACATTTTTATCCAGCATCATGCATCAGCACAGTGAATTGTGAACCCCACCCCAAGTAGGGCCTATTTGTAGCTCAGGCTCAGGAACATCGCCTTCAGTTGCGCGTACTGGGTGCTGCCCATCCAGGCTTTGGCCGCTCCGGGAGTGGCGAAAGTTGGTTGCTTGGCGGGATCGAAAACCGCGTAAGCACTCATGATGCCGTTAGGAACGCGGACTTGGTTGGTACCGGAAGAGCTGATTCCAGCGTTGAGCTCCGAGGAGAGTCGCACGTCCATGATGTACGTTGGGGGACCATCCGCAGGGCCGGTACGAGGTGACGGCATGCCCTCATAGGCAGGCCCTTCATAGGGGATGTACTGCGCCTGATTCGAGGAGAACCCGAACTCCACGCTCCCACCCGAGTTATCCCGAACTCCCGGCACAAGAGCCCGGTCCAGAATGGTTCGATCCACCAAGCCGCCCGTCCCATCCGCGTAGTTCCCATTGAAGATGCGGGCTACCTCTGCCCCAGCGCCATCGAAGACAGTCACGATCCGCGAGGCTTCCGCGGTCCCGGGCGGATCGAAGGGCCCCTGTTCCGCCCGGACACTCCACCCCACCGGGTATGTGAAGGACAAATGCCCGTCCGGGAACGTGAACGTCTGCGACGTCGGCACCGGCGGGACTACCGGCGCGGTGGTGGCCGCTGCGGGGACGGTGGCAGCCGGCGCCTGGGTTGGCGCGGTTGTTGGAGTCGCCTCCGGGGTGGACGAGGGCGTGGGGGTGACCGACGGCGTGGCGGTAGGCGATACGGAGGCACTCGGGGTGGGCGTCGCTTCAGAAGAGTTGACGCTCACCGCCGGGGCGGGAGCAGTTGTGAGCGGGCCGAAGTTGGCCGCCACCAGGACCCCTGCCGTCACGGCCGCAGCACCGAGCAGCAGCCCACCCGCAATCCTCGCTTTACGGCGCCTGCGGTCCTCAAGGGACACTACGGTGGCCGTCGGATTGTTGTCGCTGAAGACGCGCGGCCCAGTGAGCATGCGCGCCAAAGCCTCTTCCGAATTGACCTCCGTTGGCTGGTTCGCAAGCGGGTCGATCGCGGAAATCTGGCTCTTGATCGAATCCATCTCAGACTCCCATCTTCTGTGTAGTCGTTTCGGCACCGGCAGGCATCTGCTTCCGGAAAGCTGTCCGTGCCCTGTGCAGACGGACCTTGGCGGCGGATTCACTGCACTGCAGAACCCGCGCGATTTCAGTGGTGCCCAGGCCATCCCAGTAGGCCAGCTGCAAAATATCGCGGTCCTGTACCCGCAAACGATCCATCGCATCCTGTACCGCGACGTTCTCGGAGTGATCGCCATAGCGTTCCACCGCCGTCGTGCGCAGTTTTTCCTGCAGGGCTTGCTGCCGATCGCGGCTGCGGTAGGCATTGCCCACCAAGTTGCGCGCAACGGTCAGCAAGTAGGCGACGTCGGGCCGGGCATCATCCGACCACTTTTGCCAGACGACCCGGAAAACGTCGGCGGCGATCTCTTCAGCCATCTCCACTGATTCCACCCGCCTGCGGACAAACCTGAACACGGATGGATAGCTGTCCTTGTGAATGGCGATGAACGCCAATTCGCGCTCTGAAAGCACGATTTTCCCCCTGGTATTAGAGCCCTGAACTGCACAGGATACTTGTATAGTTTCCGGCCGGGGCGCCACGGTTACAGATGCTGCCAAGTTTCTTCAGACGGCCACGATAGATTCGAATCACAAACCCCCAAGCGAAAGCGTGACACAACGATGGTGCACTCAGGACCGGCAGCAGACTGGGCCCGCAAGCAGGTTGATGGTGGACGCGTGCCCGTTGCGGTGCTCGGAGTCGCCTCCAGCCAGGGCATCGAGGACGTTGTGGCGTTCGGGGCCGACGCCGGCAGGCAAGCCACAGCTGACGATCACTTTGCGCTGTTCTCAGTGACCAAGCCCATCAGCGCCCTGACCGTGATGCGGCAGGTGGAACGTGGGAAGTTGTCGCTGGGCAGCTCACTGGGCGATCTCCTCCCGGCCTTCGGTTCAGGTCGTACGGACACCGTGACGCTGGAGCAATTGCTCAGCCACCGGTCCGGCATCACAGATCCGGAACTCGACGACGGAGTCCCCCTCCGCGAGGCACTCACCGCCGCGGGGCAAACCTTCTACGCAGGTTCCTTGGTCCAGTACTGCAACATCGCGTTCGAGGGCGCAGCGGCCATGGCCGAGTGGGCCGATGGGCGGGCGTTCGAAGACCAGGTCCTCGCCCTGGCCAGCGATACCGGCGCCAACGGCCTCACGTTCGGCAGCGATTGCAACCCGCATACCGTCCACGGTACTGACGCGGCCGGCTTGACCGTGGATGCCATGTTCAAGAACCGGCACCCCGGGGCGGGGCTGTTCGGAACGGCCACGGATTTGCTCAACCTTGGCACGGAATTGCTCCGGGATTCCGGGAAGGCGGTCCATCCAAACACTCTCGCGGCCATGCGTCGGCCGAGAACCACGGGCGTACCATTTATCACCACGCGGCCCGCACCGGCACGGCACACCGGTTTGGGCTTCCAGATGCCCGCCAACGAATCCGAACTCCTGGCCAAAGGAATTTATGGGCATCCCGGCTGGTCCGGAACCGAGTGGTGGATGCTGCCCGAGCAGGACCGCTGCGTGGTGTTCCTGACCAACGTGCTGGACACCCCGGACCTCGGCGTGGACACCACCGAGTTGTTCAACGCGGTGGCAGTTTCCTAGCTCCGGCTCTTGGCACTCCGCCCTCGCCATGCGGAGACGGCCCAGACCATCACGAACAACCCCACCAGAATCAGACCGGCGTCGCCAAGATCAATCCCCCCAAGCCAGGTGGTAATGGGATCTTGGAGCTCAAACGCGGCGTTGATGAAACCGCCCAGCGTGATCACGGAGATGAACAGCGCAGAGACAGCTGAGATACCGGTAATCACGGCGTTGAAGCCGAGTTTGCGCTGCGGGTTGTGAATGGCAGATTTGTACATCTTCATCATGGCCACGCCATTGGCTGAATCGCACAACGTCATGGCGGCCGTGAAGGCCAGCGGGAGCGCCATCAAGGCGAGCGGCGAGACCCCGGCGAGGGACGCCGTCGTGGTGATGACCAGCAGCCCGATGGTGGTGGCGGTATCGAACCCCAGCCCGAACAGGAAGCCGATCACGTAGATGTTCCGTGGCCGCTCCACTTTGGACAGCGGTTTGGCCAGCAGCCGGGCCACGAAGCCCTTCGCCTCCAGGTCCTCGGGACGGACCTCGCCGCCAGCCTGCACATTCCGGTACGCCTGCGTGGCCCGCACGAACGCTGATCCGTTGAACAGCCCCATCGTCAGCAGGAACAGCCCGGACACTCCACTTCCTATCAGGCCCAGCACCTTGTTGCCCGTGGTGCCGTCCTCCATAAACTGCCCGATCAGCGTAGCGCCGGCCACCACCAGCAACCCCGCCAGGATCACCACAGAACTGTGGCCCAGGCTGAAGGCAAAACCGACACTCACGGGGTCCTTGTGCTGCGCCACGAACTTGCGCGTCGAGTTGTCGATCGCTGCTATGTGGTCCCAGTCGTAGCTGTGCTTAATGCCGGCCACGTAGGCGGTGATCACCAGCCCCAGCGCCAGCGGTTGTGCCGCACCTGCGGAACCGGCCAGCAACAGCACGACGGCGGCAAGGTGCAACGCGGCCACGGCACCGAACGTGAACAACAGCCGCGTCCGCAGGGACAACGTGTCCCGCTCCCGGTACATGGTGGCGAACTCGGTCAGCGCAGTCATCAGTACTTCCTCAGGTTCAAGGGTGCCTGACCGTACCAACGTTCGCGCAGAACGCCGGTGCAGGCACCCAGCAAATGGTTGAGTTCCTCAGTGCTGTTCGACAACGATCGCAGCACAAGCCCGGTACTCCCGGCAATAGTCATGGTCAAAGAAACGCCGGTGTAGGCGGCAAAATCCTCGGCTATCCGGGCCAGGTCATCCGCGAGCGCTTGATCAACCCGTGGATCCACCACCACTAACGAGCCCACGTGGCTGAAGCCCTCCATGAACCCCATCCCCGTCACGTCGTTGAGGGGTGGCCGGAGCAGGAGGTTGTCCAGCGCCAACAACTTCGCACCGTTTGGGTCCTCGACCCAGATCTCGTTGCGCAGCCGCACCTCTTCGTACTTAAAGGATGCGCCGTCCGGGGACCAACCCGGCGTGACCACCTCCGCCATGACAAGGCTCGACGTCGGGTGGAGGCTGATGTGCGAATTCTGCCGATAACTCGCCTCCCGATACGCAATCAACTGGTCCGGCATCAGCTCCAACCGCGAACCCTCCCCCAGCCTGATGTTCATCCGCTGCTCAGCGAACGATCCCGGAGTCCGATAAACCTTGGTGGCCGATTGCGTGGTCAACAACAATTCCGCCCCGGCCTCAACCTCCACATCAATGAGGAACAGATCGGCCCCAAGATAGGCCCCACCAGGATTGACCATGACATAGCAGAGCTGCCCGGACCGGTCCAAATAGTGCGGCCTGAGCACCCGCAAAGCGCCCTCATGGAACTGCCGCGAAGCAACGGACCTCCCACCACGCACAGAAACCCCGAGCTCCAACCGCCCCCGAACCGGCCCTTCGCCCAAGGCCAACGTGGAGTCAGGCCCCACGTTCCCCCAAGGACTGGAGTCGATGCTCGAGACCACTAAGTGCGTGCTCACACGTCACCCCCGCAAGGTGACTGGATCGCTGCGGCGGCGAAGCCGGATATAAGGGGCGGCGTGGCGGGCTTGTTGCCCGCGGGTGGGTTACCCGTAGAGCCGGCGGAGCCGGGTGATAGGGGCCGCGGCGTGGCGGGCCGCGCGGGGAGCCCACTACCGCGAGGGACCCGACTCGAGCTTGCGAGAGTTGGGAGCGGCTGGGGACGGGCACGGCCCCTATCACCCGGTGTAGCCGCCGGACTTTCGCCGACCGCCGAGCGGGAAAGCACTGTCACGACGCCAAGTCGAGCATTAGGACGTCGCGGCGGATCCAGTTGAGGACCTCCTCCAGGCCATCGTCCGTCTTCAGGTTCGTAAAGCAGAACGGTTTGTTGCCGCGGAATTCCTTGGAGTCCCGCTCCATGACGGCCAGGTCCGCTCCGACGTGGGGCGCGAGGTCTGTTTTGTTGATGATGAAGAGGTCGGATTTGATCATGCCTTGGCCGGCTTTGCGGGGGATTTTTTCGCCTTGGGCTACATCGATGATGTAGATGGAGAAGTCGACGAGTTCGGGGCTGAAGGTTGCGGAGAGGTTGTCGCCGCCGGATTCGACGAAGATGACCTGGAGGTCCGGGTGCCGCGCTTTGAGTTCCTCGATGGCTGCGGTGTTCATGGAGGTGTCTTCGCGGATGGCGGTGTGGGGGCAGCCGCCGGTTTCGACGCCGATGATCCGGTCCTCTGGCAGGATGCCGTTGGCGGCCAGGATTTTGGCGTCTTCGATGGTGTAGATGTCGTTGGTGATGGCGGCCATGGAGATGTCGCCGCTCATGTGCCGGGTGATGCGTTCCACGAGTTGCGTCTTGCCGGCTCCGACGGGCCCGCCGACGCCGATTTTGATGGGTTCTGTCATGTTTTTTGTCCTTTGCACTAGTTAGCTCATGAACATGCGGGCGCGTTGCCGTTCGTGCCGCATTTGTGAAATTTCCAGTCCGGGGCTCACGGCCCCGAAGTCGTCCCAGCACAGCCGTGCTACATCCTTGATGGCGGCAGCAACGACGTCGTGCGCCTGCCGAAGTACCCGTTGCCCGGCGTTCTGCCCTAATGGAATGGCTCGCACGGCGTTCTGCGTCAGCGAAGTGACCGTGGCAAACACATAGGCAGCAAGGGCTGCTTCGAAGGGAACCCCCAAAGACCGCGCAATGACCCCAAAAGCCAAGGGTTGATGCCCCCCGGCACTCCCCGCCCGGACAAGCCCCCGATACTCCTCCAACTCGAACGACGGGAACACTTCCCCACCAATCTCCAACAACCGCCCACCCATCTTGAGTGAAGCCTCCCGAACCTCCCTGGCCAACAATTGCGCAGACAACACCCCATCCAACAAACCAACATCCACGCCCTCATACAGGAACCGCAGGGCCAACCCATCGGAATAAACCAACTGCTGCCCCACAAAAGCCCCCAACCACTCCCCAAAAGACCCCTCATCCCGAACAAGCCCACGCTCGATGTAGCTCTCAAACCCAAGAGAATGAGCAAAAGCCCCCGTAGGCAACGCGGAGTCGGTCAACTGTTGAAGAGCAAGCTGATAGGAGGTCATGAGTCGCTCCGAAAGGTGAGGTGAAAAGCCGGAGCCGCGCCGGATTTTTGGGCCGCGGTGTGGAGGGCCACGCGGGGGGCCCACTGCGGCGAGGGCCCCGACCTGAGCTTGCGAAGGTTGGGAGCGGCTGGGGACGGGCACGGCCCAAAATCCGGGGCGGCGCCCCAGCCACAGTCGCCCCCGGTACGCGACCTTGCCGCGGTATTAGTGCGAATGCTCAGCATGGCGGAAGGGCACCGGCATGACCCGCTCTTGCCTGTTGTAGGGGACGCCGACGCTCTTCAGATAGTCCTCGACAGTGTGGTCGTACTGGCACACCATGACCTCGGCCCCGTATTCGGATGATGCGTCGAAGAATTGTGCTTGCAGGTGCCGGTTGCCTAGTGAGTGTGCCACGACGCCCATTTCGTGGATGCTCCGCGGCCCTATGACCAGGACGTCGGTGGGCAGCACGGAGATGATGATGACGTTGTTGTCGTTGATGGCGAGGATGTCGCCGTCGCGGAGGTCTCCGGTGCCGGTGGGGAGTCGGATGCCGAGTTCTTTGCCGTGGTCGGTGGTGACTCGTTGGATGCGTTTGACCAGCAGGGAACTGGGGAGCACCACCTTTTCTTTGTGGTGGCCTGCGTAGTCGGCGGGTTGTTCGTGGAGGTTGCCCAGGATTTTTTCGATGATCAAGGTGGCTCCTAGAAGAGGAAGTAGCGCTGCGCCATGGGCAGTACTTCGGAGGGCTGGGAGGTGACTTCGGCGCCGTCGACCGTCACTTTGTACGTTTCGGGGTCGACGGCGATGTCCGGGGTTTCGCCGTTGTATTTCAGGTCCGCTTTGGTGAGGTTGCGAATGCCGGAGACGGGCTTGATGATGCGTTCGAGGCCCAGTTCGGCGGGCACTCCGGCGTCGATGGCGGCCTGGGACAGGAACGTGATGGATGTTTGCTGGAGCGCTTTGCCGTACGTGGCGAACATGGGCCGCATGGTGCGGGGTTGCGGTGTGGGGATGGAGGCGTTGGCGTCGCCCATGAGTGCGTAGGCGATCTGCCCTCCCTTGATGACCAGCTCGGGTTTAACGCCGAAGAAGGCGGGGTCCCAGAGCACCAGGTCGGCGAATTTGCCTTCTTCCACAGAGCCGATCACGTCTGCCATTCCTTGGGCGATGGCGGCATTGATGGTGTATTTGGCTACGTAGCGCTTGAGCCGGAAGTTGTCCGATTCGGCGGATCCGTGGGTGGTTCCGGAGGGATCCTTCAGGACGCCCCGCTGGCGTTTCATGGCGTCGGCAACCTGCCAGGTGCGGGTCACTACTTCGCCAACCCTGCCCATGGCTTGGGAGTCGGAGGACGTGATGGCGAAGATTCCGAGGTCGTGGAGGACGTCTTCCGCGGCGATGGTTTCAGCGCGGATGCGGGAGTCTGCAAAGGCCACGTCTTCGGGGATGTCCGGGTTGAGGTGGTGGCAGACCATGAGCATGTCCAGGTGCTCTTCGATGGTGTTTTTGGTGTACGGCAGCGTGGGGTTGGTGGATGCGGGAAGCACGTTGGGCAGCCCGGCGATCTTGATGATGTCCGGGGCATGGCCTCCGCCTGCGCCTTCGGTGTGGAAGGTGTGGATGACGCGGCCGTCGATCGCGCGGATGGTGTCTTCCACGAAGCCGCACTCGTTGAGGGTGTCGGTGTGGATGGCCACCTGAACGTCGAATTCGTCGGCAACCCGCAGGGACATGTCGATTGAGGAGGTGGTGGATCCCCAGTCCTCATGGACTTTCAGCCCCACCGCACCTGCGCGGATCTGCTCCGCGAGGGGCTCGACGGCGGAGGCGTGGCCTTTGCCGAACAGGCCGATGTTGACGGGGAGTCCCTCGGCGGCCTGGAGCATCCGCGAGATGTGCCAGGCTCCGGGCGTGATGGTGGTGGCTTTGGTTCCTTCGGCAGGGCCGGTGCCGCCGCCAACCATCGTGGTGATGCCATTGCAGAGCGCCGCGGGGACCTGCTCCGGGGAGATGAAGTGGATGTGGGTATCGATGCCGCCGGCTGTGAGGATCTTCCGTTCACCCGCGATGATTTCCGTGCTGGCGCCGATCACGATGTTCACGCCGTCGGTGATCTGCGGGTTGCCTGCCTTACCGATCTTGAAGACGTGGCCGTCCTTTAAGGCAACGTCCGCTTTGTAGATACCGGTGTAGTCCAGGACCACCACGTTGGTGATCACGGTGTCCGGGATGTCTTCCGCGCGGGTGAGTTGACCGTTTTGGCCCATGCCGTCCCGGATGACTTTGCCGCCGCCGAACACCACTTCTTCGCCGTACACCGTGTAGTCCCTCTCGATTTCGAGGAACAGTTCGGTGTCGGCAAGGCGGATGGCGTCACCGGTGGTCGGGCCGTACAGTTCGGCGTACTGCTTGCGGGGAATCTCGAAGCTCACTGGTGGTCCCTTTCCGCTGCGACGCCCGGGCGGGGTTCCCCGGCTACGGCAGTTCCGCCGTCGAGCTTTCCGTTGACTGCGTTACTGAGGCCGAAGACCTCGCGGGAACCCGCAAGGTCGATCAGCTGGACCGTTTTACGGTCGCCGGGTTCAAAGCGCGCAGCCGTGCCAGCGGGAATGTCCAGGCGGCGGCCGAAGGCAGCTTCGCGATCGAATTCCAAGGCCCTGTTGGCCTCGGCAAAGTGATAATGCGAACCAACCTGCACGGGCCGGTCACCGCGGTTCACAACCTCGACGGCGATTGCCTCACGGCCGCTGTTGCACGCGACGGATTCTGGCTGGAGCCTGTATTCACCGGGGATCATGGGGCTCCTATCGAATGGGGTTGTGGACGGTGACGAGCTTGGTGCCGTCAGGAAAAGTGGCCTCGATCTGGACGTCGTGGATCATCTCAGGAACGCCTTCCATCACATCTTCGCGGCGGAGGACGGTGGTTCCGTAGCTCATGAGTTCGGCAACGGACCGGCCGTCGCGGGCACCTTCAATGAGCTCGTAGCTGATGATGGCGACAGCCTCGGGGTAGTTGAGCTTCAGCCCGCGTCCCTGGCGGCGCCGGGCCAAGTCTGCGGCCACCACGATCATGAGTTTCTCCTGCTCGCGGGGCAAAAGATGCATCGATTCTCCTGAGACCTGGGCACATTAAGGACAGATGGTGATCAGCGTAAGGAGCGGAAGTTTCGGCCACGTTTCCACAGCGTCACAGGCGGGGGTCGGATTCCACCGAATTGACCTCAACATAAGTTGAGGTCCTAGCATCTATTCCGGTGTGCGCTCCAAGAACGGCGCCACCACCAGCCAGTCCCATCAGAGGTGTATTAATGACCCGTTCCCAGTCCCTGCCACCCGCACCGGTCGGCGAACTGTTCCGGGCTGCGTTCCGCGCCCATCCAGCGGGGGTTGCCGTTGTGACGGCGAGCGGGCCGGAAGGGGCGGTAGGGCTCACGGCATCCTCAGTGGCATCCGTGGCGGTGGATCCGGCCACCCTCGCATTCTCCGTAACGGGTGGTCGCTCAGCGTCCTTCATTGCAGCCGCGCAGGCAATTGTGGTCCACCTCGTCGGCGCCGATCAGCTGGATCTCGCGCGGGCCTTCGCGGACCCAACAGCCGAGCGCTTCACCGCCGCCATGGACTGGGAACTGCTGCCCACAGGAGAGCCCCTGCTCAGGGAGGCCCAGTGGGCGCTCCGCTGCGAAATCATTCACCGGGCACCGCTGGGCGGCTCAGTGCTACTGGCAGCGAGGGTATTGGACATCCGGCCCAACCCCACCGGTTCAGCTCCGCTGGTTTACCACAACCGGGAGTTCCACACCCTGTTCAACAGCGTGCAAACCGCGGTCTAGCTTCACGTAATGCTCCATGAGGTCCACAAACACCCGCCGGTTGGTTTCGAAAGCAACCTCGGCATGGTGGAGGATTTCCCGCTTCTCATCGTCTGAGAAAGCAGCCTCATCCAAGTGGCTGCGGTATGAGTCCTTATACGGTTTGATCTTCTCAATGCCTTCGAACGCGTAGAAGTTGAGACCTTCAGGACTGAGATCGTAGTGCCGCTGTACAAGTGCCGAGATGATCTGACCACCCGAAAGGTCACCAAGATAACGGACGTAGTGGTGAGCCAGGAGATATGTGGCCGAGCCCGGGCCGAGCGTTGCGAGCTCGGTAGCGTACGCCCTGGCACCAGGCGTCACATGCAGTTCGCCCGCTGCGAGCCTCGCCTCCCAGTCATCGCCGTAGTGCACCGCCAAGTCCTTTTCCAGAGCCTCAACCCGCATGAGGGCAGGGTCAGCGAAGGGTGCGAGGCGAGGGTCCGGATTGGTTTCCAGGGCCGATTCCAGCGCCCGGTAGATAACGTAGTTCTGCAGCAGCATGGCTGCCACCTGACCGGCTTCCAACTTGCCGTTCAGCAACTCCGTGACGAATCCAGCCTGCTCGGCATGCTCATGGGCTGCCGCCGTATGGCTTTTGAGTTCCTCGGAAAAAGCGGTCATGGGGTACTCCAGTCATCAAACGAAACGTACCAAAGGCTGTTTGATGACACTCTGTCACACGGTGTTTATTTGGTAAAGCTTTTGTGTGCTAATTCGGTGAGCGCCGTCCGGGTCTAGTTGTTCCGACCCCGAGCGGCCACGGCCCACTGCTCCACCACGGCCCCGTCTATCACTACCGTGACCTCATCCACCAAGTTCATGGTCAGGCACACATGGTTGGGGATCACCCGCAGCCGTGCGCCCAGGGGCGGCAACTCCGAGGCTTCCGGCCAAACAACCGTGGCGTGGTGCTCGGAGAGCGCAGTCACCGTGGCTTCGGGGTAGTCGGGAAGCCTTCCGTATCCGGTGGCCCAGTCCGGGCGGTCGCTGCCCAGGATCTTGCTGCCGGCATCCACCACGACCCGGCGCACGTTGCCGCCGCGGGCTTCGTGCCGGCTCACCACGGTGGCGGCGACGGTCAGGGCGATGTCCTCCCAGCCGCAGCGCTCCAATTCCAACTGCTGGGCGTCGCCGAACACGTAGACCCCGGGACGCAGTTCGGTTGCTGCGGAATCACCGGAGATCAGGGCAGTGGGCGTGGATCCCCCACTGATGGTCTTCACGTCAAAGCCGGCATGGGTCAAAGCCTCGGCGGCCTGGCCCAACGATTCATTCTCGTTGCCCGCCGCACCTGTGGGCATGCCGGGCTTGTAACTGTGGCCCGGGAACGTGAAAACACCAGAGACGGCCAGTCCCGCCGCGGAGGCTGCCCGGGCAACTTCCACCACCTCGTCCGGCAGGACGCCGCTGCGGTGATGCCCGCTGTCCACTTCGATCAGTACCTCAATACTTCCGGCGTCCGCGCCGAGGTGGCCACCCATCGCCGTCGCACTTTCCGCCGAGTCCACGCCGACCGCGAGCCGGCAATGTGCCGCCAAGGCGCGAAGACGTTCCGCGTGCGGCGCTTCAACCCAGAGCGGGTACGCGATGAAGATGTCTTTCACGCCGTCCGCGGCGAACACCTCGGCCTCGCCAATGGTGGCCACAGTGATGCCCACGGCTCCGGCCGCGAGCTGTTTCCGGGCAATTTCCAGCGTCTTGTGCGTCTTCACGTGCGGGCGAAGCCTGAGTCCCCGGCTGAGCATGCTCGATGCCATGCGTTCGATGTTCCGGTCCAGAACATCAACGTCGATCATGACGGCAGGGGTGACGACTTCAGCGGGAATCACGTTCATTCCTAAAACACTAACGGCCTACGGCGCGGACTGCCTGACCCGGAGTTCGAACGCTGCCTCCGGCTGCTGGACTTTCAGCACGGCATCTTTGCTTTCGATGCGTTCAATGAGGAGTTCGACGGCCCGCTCCGCGATTTCCGTGCGGCCGGGCGCCACAGTAGTCAACGACGGCGACGCGAACCGCGCCTCGTCGATGTCGTCGAAGCCCGCAACCGCCACCTCGCCGGGAACGTCCTTACCGCGCACCAGAAGCTCATGAAGTGCGCCCAAAGCAAGCGCATCGTTGAGCCCGAAGACAGCGTCAAAAGCCACCCCGCTGTCCAGCAAACGGGCGATGGCGTCAGCACCGCCGTCGCGCCGCCAATCGCATCCGACCACCAGCGCCGGGTCATACTCAACACCGGCGGCAGCGAGCGCGGCCCGATACCCGCTGAGGCGAAGGCCGTTGCTGCCGGTGGTATCGCCGTCGTTCGCACCAAGAACAGCTATCCGACGGCGGCCTGCCGCCAGCAGGTGGCTGGTCACCGCTGCAGCCGCTTGGTGGTTTTGGATCAGGACCATGTCCAGCCGCGGGTCCTGCACGAATTCGCCCAGGAGGACCAGCGGTTTGGCGCCCGCAGCCTGGATGATCTGCTCAGCGTCCAGGGCGAGGGGGATGAACAGGAGGCCATCGGTGAGGCTCCGGAATTGGCCCTGGAGTGCTGCGCGTTCATGGTCGGCCTCGTTGCCGGACTGCTCCACCAGCACCCGGTAGCCGCGGGCCCACGCCGCTTTCATGATGTCCGAGGCCAGCTCTGCGTAGAACGGAATGGAGAGGTCCGCCAGGACCAAACCGAGCATGCTGGTCTTGCCGGAGCGGAGGCTGCGGGCCGTCAGGTTTGTCTCGTAACCAAGCTCATCGATGGCGTCCAGGACACGTTGCTTGGTGGTTGGCCGGATGAACTCGTAATTGTTGATGACGTTGGAGACAGTCTTCAATGACACTCCGGCAGCGCGGGCGACGTCGTTCATGGTGACGGCCATCAAAGTGCTCCTTTCATGCGGGTGATGGAATACATCGTTGCAGATGAGGCGGCAGAAGAGGTCTTCCATCATCTCCAGGGGATGATCTCCATTCCTGAGCTTCCACCCGTCACACATCGCTCATCCACTTGCAACGCGCCCGCAACAAACATGCGGAATGCTGGGGCTATCGGACGGCGAGAGCTGAGGGGAGCAAACATGACCATCGCGAACAGGGACCTGTTCCAAGCATTGAAAACACAGGCCAGCCTGGCGCAGGCATTCGGCACGATGCCGGGGACCGCTGAGGCGCCGCATGCGCTGAGCACTGGTGAGTACATCGAGGCGTGGCACAACGGCCGCCTCTATCACCGGGGCACCGTGGTCAAGACCGTAGCGGGGACAGACCTTTTCTGGCTTCAGGACGACACCGGGAGCCGACGCCTCCTGGACATGGAATCCATGGAGATTGTCACCGTGGACCAACCCGCTCCGGCACCTGCCACGCAGACACCGGAGCCCACCCCTACGGCCACAGTCACACAGATCTCGCCGTACCCAATCTTCCGGGACGGTTCGCAGCAGATCGCCTAGTTGCCCCGGGCCTGTCCTAGGATTCCACTGCGAGCCGGATCATGCTCCAGCTCACGGCCGGAAGCTCAGCGGTGAGACCACCGCCGTCGAGCTTTACACTGACGTTTTCGGACGGCAGCACCGACGTCGAATCGTCGGCTGTCGCCTGCCAGTACGGATCCTTGTTCGTGTAGGTGACGGCCTCGATGATCCGCGCCGGGTTCAAGCTTCCGACGGCGGCATCCAGCGTCAGCACGTCGGTCGCCGAGCGGTTCACGGCGAAGACGACGGCCTCCTTGGCTTCTGCATTAAAGGTCGCCACTGCCGACAGAGACGTGAAGCCCGATGTCTTCCTGCTGTCCAAGCGCGGGGATTCGACGGCGAGGTTCAACACCGTGCCCGAGGCATTCTGCGAAGTGAGCGCAAACGGGTGGAACGTGGTCTGCTTCCGTGCCCGGCCGCCCGGCTCGGTCATGATGGGCGCGATCACGTTGACCAATTGGGCAAGGCTCGCTGAGTGCACCCGGTCCGTGTTGCGCAGCAGCGTGATGAGCAGGTCACCCACCACCACCGCGTCGGCCACGGTGTAGCGGTCCTCCAGCAGCACCGGCGCTACCGGCCAGTCATCCCCGGTGGGTGCCTTGGACTCGTCCCGGGACATGTGCCAGACGTTCCACTCATCGAACGAGATGTTGATCTGCTTCTCGGATTTTGTTGCCGACTTCACGTGGTCGATGTGGGACACCAAATCCTTAATGAAGGCCTCCATCCGATGCCCGGCAGACAGGTGCTCCTGGAGGCCGCCAAAGTCCTCGAAGTACTGGTGCGCCGAGATCAGGTCCACCAATTCATAGGTTTCGTGGAGGACCACGCGCTCCCATTCGCCGAATGTGGGCATGGAGGGCGCCGAACTTCCGCACGCCACCAGTTCCAAGTCCGGATTGACCATGCGCATGGCCCGCGCTGTTTCAGCGGCGACCCGCGCGTACTCCCCGGCCTTCTTGTGGCCGATCTGCCAGAAACCGTCCATTTCGTTGCCGAGGCACCACATTTTGATGTTGTGAGGCTCGACGGCGCCATTCGCCTTGCGCTTTTCGGATAGGGCGGTTCCACCCTTGATGTTGGAGTACTCCAGCAGGTCCAGGGCTTCCTGTGTTCCCCGAGTGCCCAGGTTCACGGCCATCATGGGCTCCACGCCGGCCTTCTCCGACCATTTGGCGAACTCGTCCACGCCTACCAGGTTGGGGTCGCTGGAGTGCCAGGCAAGATCCAGCCTTGTTGGGCGGTCTTCTTTGGGTCCCACTCCGTCTTCCCAGCGGTAGCCCGAAACGAAGTTGCCGCCCGGGTATCGGACTGTGGAGACGCCGAGTTCCTTGGTGAGCTCCAAGACGTCGGTGCGGAATCCGTCGTCGTCGGCTTTGGGGTGCCCGGGCTCGAAGATGCCCGTGTAGACGCAGCGGCCGAGGTGCTCAACGAAGGCGCCGAAGGTCTTCCTCCGGACGGGGCCCACGACGAACGCGGGGTCGATGGTGATTTTGGCCGTGGGGTTGTCTTGGTTTCCCAAAGGGTGGGTCCTTGTCTGCTGGTGCTGCCTGGTCTGCTTGCAAATTTACAACGTTATAGAAACCATGCTGGCGTGGTGCGGGTGCGAGAGTCAAGAGATTTCTTGCTGTGGCCAACTGATCCCTAGGCTGAGTTCCATGACGTCCGGAGTTGTGCGAACCGCCTATTCAGCCCGTGCAGCCGAGTACATCTCGCTGTTCGGCTCCATCAGCAGCACGCATCCGGTCGATAGGGAGTTGGTGTTGTCATGGGCTCGGGGATTGTCCGGGAAGGTTATCGACGCCGGCTGTGGGCCCGGACAATGGACAGCCTTCCTGCACTCCGGGGGCGTAGCCATCCAAGGCGTGGACTTGGTGCCGGAGTTCATTGAGACGGCCAAACAAAACTGCCCCGAGGCTCAATTCGCTGTCGGATCAATCGAACAGTTGCCGACGCCGGATCACTCATTGGCGGGAATCCTCGCCTGGTACTCACTGATCCACACTCCCCCGGCTGGGATCAGCCAGGTTTTGGACGAGTTCTCCCGGTGCCTCAAGCCCGACGGTGGCCTCCTGATTGGTTTCTTCGATGGCCCGGCGGGTGAGTCATTCCCGCATGCAGTGACTCCCGCCTACTTTTGGTCAGTGGAGGAAATGTCAGCACGGCTGCAGGATGCCGGCTTCGCCGTGATTGGCACGCACTCCCGCGCCGACCCCGGGGTGCGTCCCCACGCGGCCATCATTGCGCAACGGCTGCTCACTCCCAGTCGCGTTGGCTGAACGTACCTACTCGCATTGATAAATTTGCACCAGCCCAGAGTCAACAAGGGGCCGGGGCTCTTCAGCTCTACTTCGTGATTGGAGAGGGACTCGCGCTTGCTTCCTGCCTGTCCAACTCCTTGTAGATTTCGTGCTGATCCCCGGCGACGCAGGCACTGTCCATCTCCAGGCCGGAGCCTTTGACATTCGCGGTGAAGGATATGAGGTGTCCGCCGTTCTGATTGGCGTAGAGGCGGATGAGACCAGGGTCCAACGGGTTGGATTCGGTGCGGGTGGTGAAGCCCTTGGATTCCCACAACGTTTTGACCACGTCCGTTGAAGCTTCCAAGTCGAGGGTCTCCATGGTTTGGCTCATGACGCTGTAGTTCACACCCTCCCTGCCATCACCTGCATTGCAGGCGCTGTTTCTGAGGCCCTTATCGACCCATTTCTGGGGTCCGATGGCTTGCTGGGTTTCGGTTTTGAACGCGTGGAGATCCTTGAGGGCTTGTTTGAGCTCTTCTACCTGGGCCTTGACGGTCGCGGGATCGCTGGGATTGCTTGAGCCGGTCATGGGGTTCTCCGCGGTGGGCGTGCAGGCGCTCAGCGCAATGCCCGCGCCGACCAACACGGCGAGAATGCGGCTGGACTTTACCCGGGCTCTGGGTTCATAGGACATGGGGTTCACTCTTCCTGAGACTGTTCCACAGCCCACAAGCCAGCACGAGGCGACATAGGCAGCTCCTTTGGCGCGCCAGACAGCCTAGTTAGCAGACGGAGAGGAGCTGGGACTGGAAGGGGTCCCGTAAATTTCGGGATAAAGCTCCTTGTAGATTTCGTGCTGATCTCCGGCGATGCAGGCGCTGTTCATCTCCAGTCCGGAGCCTTTGATGTTTGCGAAGTAGGACACGAGGTGTCCGCCGTTCTCGTTGGCGTAGAGGCGGATGAGGCCCGGTTCCTTGGGGTTGGTTTCGGTACGGGTGGTGAAGCCCTTGGATTCCCAGAACGCTTTGACCACGCTTACTGATGCTTCCAGGTCCACGGGGTCAGGGGTTTGGGTCAGGATGCTGTAGTTCACGCCGTCTTGCCCGTCGGAGGTTCTGCAATCCATGTTACGAGTGCCCTTATCGACCCATTTCTGGGGTCCGATGGCTTGTTGGGTTTCGGTTTTGAACGCGTGGAGATCCTTGAGGGCTTGTTTGAGCTCTTCTACCTGGGCCTTGACGGTTGCGGGATCGCTGGGATTGGCTGTGCCGGTCATGGGGTTCTCCGTGGTGGGTGTGCAGGCGCTCAGTGCAACGGCCGCGCAGACCAACGCTGCGAGAATGCGGCTGGTCTTTAGACGGGCTCTGGGTTCATAGGACATGCGATTCACTCTTCCTGAGACTGTTCCACAGCCCACAAGCCAGCACGAGGCGACATAGGCAGCTCCTTTGGCGCACCAGACAGCCTAATTAACAGACGGAGAGGAGCTGGGACTGGAAGGGGTCCCGTAAATTTCGGGATAAAGCTCCTTGTAGATTTCGTGCTGATCCCCGGCGACGCAGGCACTGTCCATTTCCAGGCTGGAACCCTCGATGTTGGCGAAGTAGGACACGAGGTGTCCGCCGTTCTGATTGGCGTAGAGGCGGATGAGGCCTGGGTCCCTGGGGTTGGTTTCGACTCGGGTGGTAAAGCCCTTCGATTCCCAGAACGCTTTGACCACGCTTACTGACAATTCAAGGTCGACGGGGTCGGACGTGAGGGTGAGGACGCTGTAGTTCACACCCTCCCTGCCATCACCTGCATTGCAGGCGATGTTTCTGAGGCCCTCATCGGCCCATTTCTGGGGTCCGATGGCTTTCTGGGTTTCGGTTTTGAACGCGTGGAGATCTTTGAGGGCTTGTTTGAGTTCTTCGACCTGGGCTTTGACGGTTGCGGGGTCGCTGTTGTTTGAGCCAGTCATGGGGTTCTCCGTGGTGGGTGTGCAGGCGCTCAAGAAAGCTGCCCCGCAGAACAAAGCGATAGTCACGCGCAAGGTTTTCAGTCTCATCCGGAGCTCATGGGTCATGCGGTTCACTCTTTTCTGAAAAAGTTCCACAGGCCCCGCGCCAGCACGAGGCGACATAGGCAGTTCCTTTGGCGCGCCGAACTGCTTACTTCGCTGACGGAGAGGGGCTGGGACTGGAAGGGGGGCCGTAAATTTCGGGATACAGCTCTTTGTAGATTGCGGTTTGGTCTCCGGCGATGCAGACAGTGTCCATTTCCAGGCCGGAGCCTTTGACATTCGCGGTGAAGGATATGAGGTGTCCGCCGTTCTGATTGGCGTAGAGGCGGATGAGACCAGGGTCCAACGGGTTGGATTCGGTGCGGGTGGTGAAGGCCTTGGATTCCCACAACGTTTTGACGACTTTTGTTGAAGCCTCCAAGTCGAGGGTTTCCATGGTTTGGCTCATGACGCTGTAGTTCACGCCCTCCCTGCCATCACCTGCATTGCAGGCGCTGTTTCGAGTGCCCTTATCGACCCATTTCTGGGGCCCGATGGCTTTCTGGGTTTCGGTTTTGAACGCGTGGAGATCCTTGAGGGCTTGTTTGAGTTCTTCGACCTGGGCTTTGACGGTTGCGGGATCGCTGTTGTTTGAGCCGGTCATGGGGTTCTCCGTGGTGGGTGTGCAGGCGCTCAGCGCAACGGCCGCGCAGACTAACGCGGCGAGAATGCGGCTGGTCTTTAGACGGGCCTTGGGTTCATGGGGCATATGGTTCACTCTTTTCTGAAACCGTTCCACAGCCCACACGCCAGCACGAGGCGACATAGGCAGCTCCTTTGGCGCACCAGACAGCCTAATTAACAGACGGAGAGGAGCTGGGACTGGAAGGGGTCCCGTAAATTTCGGGATAAAGCTCTTTGTAGATTTCGTGCTGATCCCCGGCGATGCAGGCACTGTCCATCTCCAGGCCGGAACCCTCGATGTTTGCAAAGTAGGACACGAGGTGTCCGCCGTTCTGATTGGCGTAGAGGCGGATGAGACCAGGGTCCAACGGGTTGGTTTCGGTACGGGTACATTGTCAGCCGTATCGGGATTACCCGCAGAGACCTGCGCTTTCGGTGAGCCGTGGGTGAGGTCGAATCCGAGCAGGACAGCATCGCCCGCCACTCCAGCGTTGACAAGAGCCGCACGGATGCCGTTAAGAGCCTGCTGTTGCGTTTGCAGCTGCGTCCAGGCCGGGTTAGTTATCGACTCTCCGGTGCTGATGCGCAGGAGTTGAGGCGTCCTGGCCAGTTCGGCGTTGATGCGGTCCTGCTCGGTGATGAGACGGTTCCGGTTGGCGAGGTTCCGGGCCGTCGCGGTGACACCGTTCAGGTTCCCGATAACCCCGGGAAGGGCCTCGATCAGGAGCAACTGAGCCCCGCCGGGTTCAATTGCCCGGCCGACCATTTTGTGGCCGAGACCGGCCCACCACTTTGCTATCACGACGGGGTCCAGGCCAGGTTGTTGCAGGAGCCCTTGTAGTCGGTCTTTGTTTGCAGGCACGGCGAGCCACGCTTTTAGTTGATCGACGTTCAGTGCCCCGATGTCGTTCAAACCGACTTGCCCCGGTGGTGCGTACTGTATGAGGGCGCTGTTGAGCATGGTGTCAGCCATGGTGCCAGCGCCGGCTGTTTCGAAGGCCGCGGCGATCTGTTCAAGCCACGTCGCGTCAGCAGAGTTCTCCGTCAGCAGTTGCTCGAGTCCGGACACGAACGTGACACTGCCGCTGTTCACCCATGAACACGCTGAGGTGAAACCGCTCCACGCGTTCCGGATTCTGCCCAGCTCCGCTTCCGGGATGTTCGTGGAGGCGCGGGACTGGGCTACAAATTCGCGCAGCTTTCCAGGATCAGCCGAGCTGGTTGCGCCCCCCGATCCGCCGGCGAACCGGGCCCGGTCTCTCGCCGAGAACACCGCTGAAATCGTCGGCGCAACGACCGACCATTCCATGGGCATCGGATCGCTCGCCACGCTCTGGAAAAGCTGAGAGTGTTGTTCACGGATGTCGGCGCGTTGCTGCCAGGCAGAAAGTTCCTTCAGCCGGGCCTTCTCTTCCCGCGCTTTGAGCTTTGCCTGCCTGACGTCCTCCGCCAACGCCGCGAGGACACCGGCAAGACGGCCCCGGTCATCGGCCCGGACGGCCAAAGCGTTGGCGAACAAGGTCGCATAGCCGCCCTTGAAGTCCTCCATTGCATAATCCGTAGCGACACCCAGGAAGCCACCTTAGGACCGTAGAGTCTGATCGGCGGAATCAGCAGCGCTGATCAGAGCGTCGGCGGCGCTATCGTCGAAGGCAATCCCTGCCATCGCGCCGTCATCAATGAATCCCACGCCCCGAATCCCTTCGCCCATTAGTTAATCCATCGAATAGCATAACCCAGGCATGTCAGGGCGTGTGCCTTGACCGGGAAACAAAAAACAGGCCGGAGACTCAAGGTCTCCGGCCTGTCTTGGAGGGTGGGCCCTGTGGGGATCGAACCCACGACCCACGGATTAAAAGTCCGATGCTCTACCAACTGAGCTAAAGGCCCCTCCAGCTGTAGAAACAGCCATGAATACTGTACCCCAACGTCAACGCAGACAAGGAACTCGACGTGACGTGCGCCGTCGTCACCTTCTTTGGGTGAACGCTCGACGGCGGCGCGCGGCGCCAGCGGCGTGTCGGGTCCAGAGCGGGCGCAAAGCAGGTGCTGAAGGCACGCCGCCAGCAACAGCGCGGCCCGGCAACCGTTACTCGACCCCACCAGAGCACAGGAGTACGGTGAACTCATGAGCGAACAGCCAGGACCACCTGCGTACGGCGGAGCAAACAGACACCACAAGCCCAAGCCCTTCGCGCCCATCGATTTCGAACCGTTCGCAGGCGGGGCAGACCCCGCGCGCGTTTCCGAGGCCGCCCACCTCGCGGCACAGGCCTTGGTGCGCCGTGGCCGCGACAGCGACGACCCCAAGGTCACCCGCCGACTGGTGAAGCTGGCCGATGAACAGGGCCTCGAAGCGATCGCCGAGATGTGGGCCGAAAGCCCCGCCCGAAGCCTCCCCGGAGCGCTCTGGCGGCTTTACGCCCTCCGCGCCGCCACCATCCAGAACCCTGAGCGAATCTCCGTCTACTTCAGGGCCGGCCGCGACACGGCGCAGGTAGCCAACGTGGTTGCCGGTGCTGCCGAGCCGCCGGGAGCCGACGAAATGAAGACCATGGCTGACGCCATTCTGTCGGGAGCGTTCGACGGCGAGTTCGACGTCGCGCTGGAACGTTCCGCTGCTTTCTGCCGCGTCGTGGCGCTCGGCCAAGCTACTCTCGCAGATGGCGCGGAGCACAGCAACGAGGGCCACGCGAGCAAGCTCACGCGCAACTCACATCAGCTGGTGAAGACCGCCGAAGACCTTGAGCACGCCGCCAACGCGTGGCGTCTGGGCGAACTCGACTAAGCAGCAAAAGGGGCGAAACGTACCCACGTCGGCCACGGACTGTCAATGTTGACTTACCCAGCCGGACGGTGAAAACTAAAACTGGTGTCGAACCGCGAAACCCCCGGGCTTCAACTTATAGCCGCTTCGAGCGGCCTACCGCCGAGAGGCGTATCCGGTTCGGCACCATTTTTATGCCCGGACGCAGCAAGCCCGGGCCAGCACTAACGCAGACCCGGGCAACCGCGGGCGGGGAACTACTTCAGCGTGACAGTGGTGTTCGCTGATTGCTTCTTGTCGTGATCCAGCTTTCCATCCGCAGTCGCGGGAGTCATGGTTGCGGAGATCTCGGTTTCCTTACCGGACGCGTAGCCAAAGTTCTCAGCAACATTGAACGACTCACCCGGCTTGAGCACGAACGGGGCCTCTTCCTTAAGCTTGGTACCGGTGCTGCTCAGTCCGTGCTTCTTGTAACCGTCGCTGCTGGAGTCCGAGGGCATGCCGCCCAAGTACTTCCAGTCCGCGTATTTGGCGGAGGGCGTGATCAGCGAGTGGCTCAGCGGGATGTCTGCCGAGGAGGTATTGGTGACCACGTAGTTCAGGTACACGATCGGAGCACCCTTCTTCAACAGGTTCTCCTTGGTTTCCTTGTCCACGAACATGCTGTCCTTCGACGCTACGTCGGTGGCCACCTGGTAGATGTCCACACTGAAGCTTTCGCCCTTGATGGTGCCCAGCTTGTCCCCGGACTCGGAGATCGGCAGCGCCCAAGCGGCCACCGTGTACGAGCCCGACGAAGTACCGGCGCCCTCGGATGAGGTTGACGCCAACGGCGACGCCGAGGCTGACGGCGAGGCAGCCACGGAGGAGGACGACGACGGTTCGGAACCACCCGTCGTCGAGCCCGCCGTGGTTGCGCCGCAGGCGGTCAACGCCAGCAATCCGGCGGCTGCCAGGCCGGTGATTTTCACTACATTGTTGATGCGCACAATTCCCCCATTGATTGGATTAAATCGAAGACTTGCCAAGTCTCGCACGGATGCGCAGCAGCAGCGATGGGGACAACTGCCCGCCACGTTCCGGCAGGCTTCGCAGACGCCGCTCCCTGACCGGTAAAGTTGGGATCGAATGGGGCTGCGTCAAGTCAAGCCGCCCCCGCCCATCCGTCCCCAGCCCGGAAGCGACATGAAGCTGCGCCTTTTCCCCCAGGAACCTGCCGGGCTCGTACTGCTCGCGCAGATGGCCGGCGTCATTGTGGCCGCCACAGGAACGCTCTCCGAAATCCTCGGTGCCCCCGCAAGCGAACACCAGCGCCTGGCCGAAGAGCTGCACGAGCACGAGTCCAAGTCCTTGGACCTGCACTTCGCGCTGCTGACGCACATGCGGACGAGCTTCGTGAATCCACTCCCCCGCGAAGACATGTACACCCTGTCCCGCCACCTCAACGAGGCCATGGAGAAGCTCGATGCCGCCGGCGACCTCGTGGCCCTCTATAAACTTGATCGGCTGCCCAAGCGTGCAGCAGACCAATTGGAAATCATCAGCCGCCAGGCCGAGCTCACGGTGGATGCCATGCGGAAACTTGAGGACCTGGATGAGCTTGAGGACTACTGGATCGAAATCCTGCGGCTCGCCAAACGCGCTGAGCGGACCCATCGAATCTGGGTGGCCGAGATGCTCAAGGACATGAAGTCCACGCAGTACGCGCGGCACCGGGACATCGCCAACCAGTTGGTGGAAGTTACCAAGGACATGCGGAAGGTCGCTACGCAGGTAGGCAGCATCATCGTCAAGGAATCATGACGTGACCATCGCCATCCTGGTCCTGGTGGTTGGCTTGGCCTCGGGATTCGCATTCCTCAACGGCTTCCGCGATGTCTCCAACGCCGTCGCCCTTTCCACGCGCACCCGTGCCCTCACGCCATCCATTGCTGTGCTCCTGGCAGCGATCTTCAACTTTGTCGGCGCCATGCTGAGCGGCACCTTCGTTCTGGCCTTCACGCAGTCGTGGATCACTTTGCCCGATGGCACCAGTGGACTCACCATCCTCGCCTCGGCACTCACGGCATCCATTCTGTGGGGCGTCTACGCGTGGTGGCGGGGCATCCCGTTGTCCTCCACCAACTCACTGGTGGGCGGCCTGATCGGTGCAGGGGCCGCGAGCATCCTGGTGGGCGGAAACGCGGTGGGCGGCATGGACAACATCCTGTTTACCCAGGTGGCGCTGCCGCTGGTTCTTTCGCCCGTCATCGCGTTCGCTGCGGCGTACCTGCTTGTCTGGCCAGTAACGTGGGCCGCCCGGTACACACAGCCAAACGTGGTGAACCGGCGCTTCCGCCGCGCACAGGCCGTATCCACTGCTGCTGTGGCGTTCGGTCACGGCCTTCAGGATGGCCAGCGGACGGCTGCGGTGGTTGTGCTGGCCATGGTGGCCGCGGGGCTGTCCACCGGCGCCGATGTGCCGCTGTGGATCCTGTTACTCACCGCCATCATGCTGACCGCGGGAACCATGTTCGGTGGCTGGCGGATCTCACACACCCTCGGCCACAAACTCATCCGGGTGGACCCATTGAGGGGCTTCGTGGCACAGACCCTGACCTCCGTGATGCTCTTCATCGGCGCCATCGGATTCCACCTGCCGCTCTCCACCACGCACACGTTGACCGCTTCCGTGCTGGGAGCGGGCATCAACCAGCGGTTCCACGCCGTCAACAGGCAGCTGGTCCGGCGGATCCTGCTGTTCTGGGTGGCCACTCCCCTGATCACGGCAGCCATGGCCTTCATCCTGGAACTGGCATTCTCGCCCCTCGCGGACCTGTAACCCCACCCGGGCAACAAAAAACGACGGCGGCCGTACCCCCAAGGCGACGGCCGCCGTCGTTCTGTGCCGACTCCCCCCATAGAAGCCGGAACCTGCAGAACCCTTTATCCGAAGCGGCCGGAGACGTAGTCTTCCGTTGCCTTCTGGCCAGGGTTGTTGAAGATGCTGGTGGTGTCAGCGAACTCGATCAGCTTGCCTGGCTTGCCCGTGCCTGCGATGTTGAAGAACGCGGTCTTGTCGGACACACGAGCGGCCTGCTGCATGTTGTGGGTCACGATCACCACGGTGTACTGGTCCTTGAGCTCGTTGATGAGGTCCTCAACAGCCAGCGTGGAGATGGGGTCCAGGGCGGAGCACGGCTCGTCCATGAGGATCACCTGGGGCTCAACGGCGATGGCGCGGGCGATGCACAGACGCTGCTGCTGGCCACCGGAAAGACCCGAGCCAGGCTTGTCCAGACGGTCCTTGACCTCGTTCCAGAGGTTGGCGCCCACCAGGGACTTCTCCACCAGGGCGTCGGCTGCGCCCTTGGAGATCTTCTTGTTGTTCAGCTTCACGCCGGCCAGCACATTGTCGCGGATGGACATGGTGGGGAACGGGTTGGGGCGCTGGAAGACCATGCCCACCTGGGTGCGGACGGTCACGGGGTCCACGCCGGGGCCGTAAAGGTTGTCGCCGTCCAAGAGGACCTCTCCCTCGACGCGCGCGCCGGGAAGGACCTCGTGCATGCGGTTCAGCGTGCGGAGGAAGGTGGACTTGCCGCAGCCGGACGGGCCGATGAAAGCCGTAACGGACTTGGCCTGGATGTTGATGTTGACGTCCTCGACGGCCAGGAAGTTGCCGTAGTAGACATTCAGGTCTTTGACGTCGATGCGCTTGGACATGGTGTTCCTTTGTTCCTTGGGGGTGTGGAAGTTTGAAGGTGCCGCCGTCACAACCGGCGGCCGGCCCGGCTAGCGTCCCGTTTTGGGCGCGAACAGACGGGCTATGAGGCGGGCTCCGAGGTTCAGGAGCATCACCAGGATGATCAGCACCAGCGCCGCGCCCCAAGCACGCTGATCCGAGGGCTCAGGGTTGGACGGCGACGTCGGGTTGAGGATCTGCGTGTAAATGAACGTGGGCAGCGATGCCATCCAGCCGCCGAAGACGTTGTTGTTGATAGTGGTGGCGAAGCCTGCCGTCACCAGGATCGGCGCGGTTTCGCCAATAACCCGGGCGATCGCCAAGGTGACACCGGACGCGATGCCGGAGATCGCCGTCGGAATAACCACCTTGGTGATGGTCCGCCACTTGCGCACGCCCAGCGCGTACGAGGCCTCGCGGAGCTCGTTGGGGACGATCTTGAGCATTTCCTCGCTGGAGCGGACAACAACAGGGATCATCAGGACGGAAAGCGCGACGGCGGCTACCGCGCCGGTCTTGGTGCCGGGGCCAACGATGGCGAAGAAGAACGCTGCCGCGAAGAGGCCGGCCACGATCGAGGGGATGCCGGTCATGACATCCACGAAGAACGTGATGGCGCGGGCCAGCGGACGGTCGTTGCCGTATTCCACCAGGTAGATGGAGGTCAGGAGGCCCACGGGTACGGAGATGACAGTGGCAAGGAGCGTGATCTGGATGGTGCCCAGCAGTGCGTGGTAGATGCCGCCGAGTACCGGGGCGCCTTCCTCCACTGCCTTGTTGTCGAACGCGCCCGTGACACCGTTCATGGAGGTGCCCAGGAAGCCGGGAGTGATGAGGCCGGGGATGCCGTTGACCAGCACAGTGAAGATCACTGAGATCAGGGGCAGGAGTGCAATCAGGAACGAGCCCACCACCAGGCATGTGGCGAGCTTGTCCTTGGCCTTCCGTGAGCCTTCAACAGCACCGCTCCAGGAAACGAGGCCCACGGCAAACAGGATGGCGGACACGATGCCCCAGCCGAAGGCGTTGAAACCGATGAGCGCCATGATGGCCGCACCCACAATGAGCGCGACGGCCAGGACAATGTAGGGCGCGAACTTGGGCAGCTGGCCCTTGGTGAGCGCTGAGCGCTTGCGGACTACTGTGGCGGACATTTAGTTGGCTCCCGAGAATTCTTTGTGCCGGGTGATGATCCAGCGGGCGATCATGTTCACGCCCAAGGTGATGACGAACAGCACCAGGCCGGCGGCGATCAACGTGTTGACCTTGATACCGCTGGCTTCGGGGAAGTTCAGGGCAATTTCCGCGGCGATAGTCTGGTTGCCGGACTGGATGAGGCTCGCAGTGAGGACACCGGAGGAGAGCACCAGGGCAACGGCCATGGTCTCGCCGAGTGCCCGGCCGAGGCCCAGCATGATGGCGCTGATGATGCCGGGGCGACCGAAGGGCAGCACCGCCATTTTGATCATTTCCCAGCGGGTGGCTCCCAGTGCGAGCGCTGCTTCCTCGTGCAGCTTGGGGGTCTGCAGGAAGATTTCGCGGGACAGGGAGGTGATGATGGGCAGGACCATGACGGACAGGACGATGCCCGCGGTCAGGATGGTTTTTCCGGTGGCGGATGCCGGTCCTTCAAAGATGGGGATCCAGCCGAGGTAGGTGGCCAGCCAGTCGTAGGCGGGTGAGATTTCCTTGGCCAGGAAAGCCGCACCCCAGGCGCCGTAAACAACGGAGGGGATGGCTGCGAGCAGGTCCACCACGTAGCCCAGGCCGGCGGCGAGCCGGCGGGGGGCATAGTGGGAGATGAACAGTGCCACGCCGATTGCCACGGGGGTGGCGATGACGAGGGCGATCACGGCGGCAATCAGGGTTCCCACCACGATGGGGGCGATGTAGGCGAAGAAGCCGTTGCCGCCCTGGATGTCCTCTGCAGGGGCCGTCAGGGCCGGAATTGCCTGCACCACGAGGAACAGCGCGACTCCGAAGAGGACCGCAAGAATCAGGCACCCTGCGGCCATGGCGGCCCCGGAGAAAACCTTGTCCCCGGCGCGTCCTGCGCCTTGGGAGGTTGTCAGGGAGTTGGTGGTCACTTCACGTTCCTTCAGTCTGGAGTGAACTGGTCTTACATGGCTAAGTTCCCTGCCCCGCTCCAGCGGCTCTGCGGCCACTCGGCGCGGGACAGGGAACTTCAGTGTTCAGCCGGGTTCAGAAAACCCGCCGGGAAACCTTAGGACTTGGCCTTGATGGTTTCGATGGCGGCCTTGGCCTTGTCCTGCAGCGTCTTGGAGAGCGGTGCGGACTTCGCGGCGTCAGCTGCGGTCTTCTGTCCTTCGTCGGAAACGACGTACGTTTCGAAGCCCTTGACCAGGTCAGCAACTTCCTTGGTCTCGTAGGTGGTGCACACAACGTGGTAGGAGACGAGGACTACGGGGTAGGCGCCCGACACGGTGGTCTTGCGGTCCAGCTTGATGGCGACGTCGTTTGCGGCGCGGCCGTCAACTGCCTTGCCGGCTTCTACAGCCTTGGCTGCAGCGTCTGCGGAGATCTTGACGAACTCTTCGCCCACCTTGATGGAGGCGGTGCCCAGCTTGCCGGAGACAGCGGAGTCATCAGCGTAGGTCACGGCACCCGGGGTGTCGGTGACGGTCTTGACGACGCCGGAGGTGCCCTTGGCGTTCTCGCCCTTCAGGGTTGCGGGCCAGATGCCGGCAGCCTTGTCGGTCCAGACCTCGGGAGCAGCAGCTGCGAGGTAGTCGGTGAAGTTGGTGGTGGTACCGGAGTCATCGGAGCGGTTCACCGGGGTGACCTTGAGGTCCGGAAGGGTGACGCCGGCGTTGAGGGCGGCGATGGCGGGGTCGTTCCAGTTGGCAATCTCGCCACGGAAGATCTTGGCCACCGTTGCTGCGTCGAGCTTCAGTTCCTTGACGTCAGGAATGTTGAAGGCCACAGCGATCGGGGAGATGTAGACCGGGATGTTGATGGCGCCGTCGGGGCCGCACTTGGCCTTGGAGCTCTCCAGCTCTTCGTCCTTGAGGTAAGCGTCGGAGCCGGCGAACTGTGCCGAACCGTCGATGATGGCCTTGCGGCCTGCGCCGGAACCGTCCGGGGAGTACTGCACGGTGGCGCCCTGGTTGGCGCTGGCGAAGCCGGCCTTCCACGCATCCATGGCTGCGCCGGTGGAGGAGGCGCCGATGCCGGTCAGGGTGCCGGTGACTTTGGTGCCTGCTGCAGCGGACTGGGTGCCGCCAGTGGTGCCCGTTGCGTTGTCTGAACCGCAAGCGGTGAGCGCGAGTGCGCCTGCTGCGATGACCGCGATTGCCGCGTTGCGGCCGAAGCGAGTTGCCTTCACTTGGATGTACCCCTTCCAGGGATTTATCTGATGCGGGCCGAACGGAGATTTCGGCGTGCGCGAGCTATGGACCAATGTGTTCCTTTACTGAAGGTAAGGAGCGCAGGTAACGGGACCTGTTGTGGAAGGTGAACAGAAAGTGAACGACGGCGGACCATTGGGTGATGTGGCGCGCGCCACCTTGAGCGGCACTGCCGTTGCGGTCGGTGCCCTGCGTTGGAACGCACCGTGGGCAAATAGACTGGAAGACATGGCTTCCGCAAAGGGATTTTCTGCAAGCAAGAGGTTCCTGCGCGCCAGAGTCCGGACAGGTTTGGTCCGGAGCAGGAACTCGTTAACCCCTGCCATCCAGATGACTGTGTGCGCGGTGGGTGCCTACGCCTTCGCTGAATATGTGCTGGGCCACCAAGGGCCTCTGTTTGCCGCGACGTCTTCCCTGATCGCACTCGGATTCTCCCGCGATCCGCGCCTGCGCCGGGTCATAGAGGTGGGCCTTGGCTGCACACTGGGCATCGTTGTTGGTGACCTGCTGCTTCACTGGCTGGGCGCCGGGATCTGGCAGGCCGCCGTCGTACTTCTTTTCTCCATCCTCCTGGCCAGGTTCCTGGACAGCGGCACTATTTTCACCACGCAGCTGGGGCTGCAGTCCTTGCTGGTGGTGCTGCTGCCGGCGCCGGCCGGCGGGCCTTTTACGCGCAGCCTGGATGCGGTGGTTGGTGGTGTGTTCGCGTTGCTGGTGACCATCCTGGTGCCGAAGGATCCGCGGCGCGAACCCCGCAAGGACGTCCAGAAGATCCTGCATGAGCTCGCCGAAGTGCTGCGTGAGTGCGCCAAAGCCATGGTGGACAGCGATTCCACGCAGGCCTGGCACGCCCTGATCCGCGGCCGGAACTGTCAGCCTCTGGTGGACCGGATGCGGCAAACGCTGCGGGCTTCCGGTGAGGTGGCAACCCTGGCTCCAGCCCACCGGAGGCATCGCGACGAGCTGGCCGGCCTGGAACATTCCCTGGAGTACATCGACCTCGCGCTGCGTAACAGCCGGGTGTTTGCCCGCCGGCTCACCAGCGCCATCAACCATGCGGCCCTCTCCGATGAAGCGATCGACAGTATCTCCGAGGTCCTGCAGGAAACCGCAGCCGCGATCGATGAGATGACCATTGGCTTGTCCGAGCAGAGCGAAGGCACCCGCCGGGTACACCTGCGCCGCGCCCGGAACGACCTCTCTGACATCGCGGCCCGGCTGCACCCCAAGATGCTGGACGTCCAGAGGTTGGAGGGCGAAACCGTGGTGATGCTGTTCCGCCCGCTCATGGTGGATCTCTTGGAAGCGAGCGGGATGGAGCCGGAGGAAGCGCGGGCTGTGCTGCCGGCACTTTAGTCCTCGCAGACCTTCACAGTTGCCGCAGATGTTCACAGTTCCCGCAGACCTTCACAGAGAAGCTTCAGACCCGCTTGACAGAATGGTCCGATGATCCCTGCCTTTTCCACACGCTTTCGGGCTGCACCGGCGCTCCGGCAACGGCAGCGGCCCTTGTTCCTTTGGGCAGGTGGCTTGCTGGTGGCGGGCGACGCCATCTTCTGGCTGATGTTCGCTGCAGTGCTGTCCCAGACCGGGCTGGCCACCATGGACGGCACGGTCCACAGCTTCATGGTCGATTCACGGGGCCCTGCCCTCACCGCTGTCCTCACGGCCCTGACCACCGTGACCTCGCCTGTGTGGATGACAGGTATTGGTGTTGCGGTGGCAGTCATGTGGACGGTTTGGAAGCGGGAACTCTGGCGCCCGGCGGTGCTGATGGGCGCCATGCTGCTTGCCGTTGTCCTCTCCACTCTGATCAAACAGGATGTGGGCCGCTCCCGGCCGCCGTCGTCCGATTTTTTGCTGGGCCCGGACGACGCCCTCTCCTTCCCGTCCGGCCACACCCTCGGCGCAGGCATCTTCGCGCTGGTCCTCACCTACCTGATCGTGTCGCGTTCCGGCACTCGCACGACGGCGGTGCTCGCGTTTACCGGCGCTGCCTTGCTGACGCTGCTGGTTGGTTACAGCCGGATCTACCTTGGGTACCACTGGCTCACGGACGTCGTCGCTTCGCTCGGTGTCACCCTGGGCGTGACGGGCATAGCGGTGTTTGTGGACGCAGCCCGGCATGGTGGGCGGGCGGTGTAGGCGCCGCGTTGACGCCCGGTCCATTTCGACGACTCGCTGCGGTTTAGACCGTTCCTACCATCGAACGCGAAGCGCGGCATCGAATCGGGCGCCTGCGCACCGCGAACTGATGGTGCAGGTGGACTCTGCCTAATACTGTCAGTCCCCGCGACTAACCTTGAACCCATGGCCACCAAGACTACACGCGCATCCAAGACTCCCGCCTACAAGTGTGCCGAGTGCGGTTGGACCGCCATCAAGTGGGTGGGTCGCTGCGGCGAGTGCCAGGCTTGGGGCACCGTTGAGGAATACGGTGCCACTGTCGCGCGGACGACGGCGGCCGCCACCGTTCTGGAGCCGGCCCGCCGTATCGCTGAGGTGGATGGAACAACTGCGGCATTCCTGCCCACGGGCGTGGACGAGCTGGACCGCGTGCTGGGAGGAGGGCTTGTTCCTGGTGCCGTCATCCTGCTCGCCGGGGAGCCCGGCGTCGGAAAGTCCACGCTCCTGCTGGACGTCGCCGCCAAGTTCGCCCGCACCGGCCAGGACGTTTTGTACATCACGGGCGAGGAGTCTGCGGCCCAGGTGAAGCTGCGCGCTGAACGCATCGACGCCGTCGCACATACTCTCTATCTTTCTGCGGAAACCGATCTTGGGCAGGCACTGGGCCAGGTGGAGAAGCTGGAGCCTAAGTTGCTGATCGTGGATTCCGTCCAGACGCTGAGCAGCGCGGATGTTGAAGGCAGCGCCGGGGGCGTTTCCCAAGTCCGCGAGGTAGCCGCCTCCATCATTGCCGCAGCCAAGCGGCGGAACATGACCACGCTGCTGGTGGGCCACGTGACCAAAGAAGGCACCATCGCCGGTCCGCGGCTGCTGGAGCACCTGGTGGACGTGGTCTGTCAGTTCGAGGGCGAGCGCCACTCCCGGTTGCGTCTGCTCCGGGCCGTCAAGAACCGCTACGGTGCAACGGACGACGTCGGATGCTTTGATCTTAATGAGGCAGGCATCGAAGGCCTTGCGGATCCCAGCGGGCTGTTTGTTTCGCGGACGCGTGAGCCTGTCTCAGGGACCTGCATCACGGTGACCATGGAGGGTCGCAGGCCGTTGCTTGCCGAAGTCCAATCGCTGCTGGCGGAGAGCCCCAACTCGCAGCCACGCCGTGCCACCAGCGGCCTGGAGAGCTCCCGGGTTGCCATGCTCCTCGCGGTCCTTCAGCAGCGGGCCGGGTGCATGCTTCACAAAGACGATTCCTACGTGGCGACCGTGGGCGGCGTGAAGCTCACCGAGCCGGCTACGGACCTGGCGGTTGCGTTGGCTGTGGCATCGGCCAAATCCCGTAAGGCGCTTCCCCAGCGGCTCATTGCGTTTGGCGAGGTGGGCCTGGCAGGTGAAGTCCGTCCGGTTCCCGGTATCAACCAGCGCATCCAGGAAGCCCACCGGCTGGGCTTCACCCACGCGATTGTTCCGGCCAGCCCGGCAGGCGCAGGTGTCATCCCGGAGGGCTTCTCGGTGCGCGAAGTAGGCCACTTGGCGGAGGCCCTGGAACTGCTGATCACTTAACCCTTCCGGGGTGTCGCACACCTTCCGGGCTGCGGGTTCGGCAAGGATTGGCTCATGACCAAAAGAACTGTGCTTATCGGGGGACGCTTTTTCTTCGGCCTCTTGACCTTGGTGGCGGTGGGGACGCAACTGGCTGTCCACATTGGCTTGGGGTTCGACGTCTGGAACTTCTTCAGCTACTTCACCAACCTTTCGAATCTCTTCGCCGCCGCAGTGCTCCTTATCAGTGGCTACCGGGTTCTTATCCGCAAGCGGCCAACCGAAGCGGACGATGTCACCCGTGGCACGGCCACCATTGCCATGGCCATTGTGGGCATTGTCTTCGGCGCGCTCCTCACAGGGCAGGACCTGGGATCCATGGTTCCGTGGGTCAACTTCGTGGTCCACTACCTGATTCCCGTGGTGATGGTTGCCGACTGGCTGTTCCAACCCCCACGGGCGCGCCTTGAAGTCCGGCACATCTGGTACTGGCTCATCTACCCCGTGTTTTACCTGGCTTACAGCCTGATTCGTGGCGCGTTCGTCAACTGGTACCCGTACTGGTTCATCGATCCCGCACGGGCGGGCGGCTGGGGTGGCGTGGTGGTCTTCGCGTTGGCCATCACAGTAGGTTTCGTCGTAGTGAGCTTTGCGATGCTCTGGCTCGGGAATAAGCTCAAGCGCCAGGTGGATTACTAAACGCCGGCATCGCCCGGGTATCTACACCAATTTGTTATATTTGCCCACCTCAGGGGAGAAAGTTCCCAAAGTGCACCTGTAGGACAGGCTCGGGAAATGCACCTTCCAAGGCTCATGGAACATCACGAAATGACCCACTTTGGGGCTTGCTGGTGCGGTTAACAGTGCCCGGAAGCCCTATCATTGTGCTTGTCGTCATGTGGGCATTTTTGTTGAGCGCACTGACGCCGGATTCAGCTTGTCTGTGAGCCGTGGCTTACACCTTCGAAGGGAAACCCTATGGCCCGGAGCCCGGAAGAATCGCTCAAGGCGACTCTGGCCAGAGTCGCACCCGGAACTCCGTTACGCGATGGCCTCGAACGCATCCTCCGTGGGCGCACTGGGGCCTTGATTGTGCTGGGCTATGACCGCACCATCGACTCCATCTGTTCCGGTGGCTTCGATATCGGCATCGACTTCTCCCCCACCCGGCTCCGTGAGTTGGCCAAGATGGACGGCGCCATCATTTGCGACAAGGACGCCAGCAACATCGTGCGCGCGGCAGTCCAGCTGGTTCCGGACTCGAGCATCGAAACCCAGGAATCCGGCACCAGGCACCGCACCGCCGAGCGCGTGGCCATCCAGACCGGCGTTCCCGTCATTTCAGTCAGCCAATCCATGCAGATCATCGCTCTTTACGTGAACGGCCTGCGGCACGTGCTGGAGGGCTCCGAAAAGGTGCTGGCCAGGGCCAACCAGGCCCTGGCAACGCTGGAACGGTACAGCGCACGGTTGGACCAAGTCACCAGTTCCCTTTCTGCCTTGGAAATCGAAGCCCTGGTTACCGTCAGGGACGTCGCCGTGACACTCCAGCGCCAGGAAATGGTTCGCCGCATCTCCGAGGAAATCGCCCAATACGTCCTTGAACTGGGCGAGGACGGCCGGCTCCTTTCCCTCCAGGTGGAGGAGCTCACCATGGGCCGGGGCCCGGGCAGCGACGTCATCATCCGTGACTACTCTGACCCCGACGCCACCCCGGAAGAGATCGAGGAAGCCGTCCAGGCCCTCCTCAACCTGGGCCCGACTGAACTGATCGACCTCAGCCGCATCGCCCACATCATCGGGTTCGCTGGTGGGGTTGAGCAACTGGATGCCGTGGTTCAACCGCGCGGCTACCGGCTGCTGTCCGGTTTGAAGTCCGTCCCGAAGGCAGTGGCCGACCGCCTGGTGGACTACTTCGGAGGGCTCCAGAACCTCATGGCGGCCACCATCGATGACCTCATGACTGTTGACGGCATCGGCGATCAGCGTGCCCGTACAGTCCGCGAGGGCTTGAGCCGCATGGCGGAAGCCAGCTTGCTGGACCGCTTCCTTTAAGCCGGCTGCCGTCGTCGAACGCTGTTGGAGCGGCTAGTTCAGCTGGAAGACTGCCTTGGGGCTGGCTTTGTTTCCAAGGCGTGCCTCGAACGTGTAGTAGGCCCCACCGCCGCCGGGTTTGGCGTTGATGGCACCGCAGCCCTCCAATGTCCGGTTGCGCTGCCACGGGAAGTTCGCAGTTTCGCTCTTGCCCGGCTGGATGGTCTTGATGAGGTCCTCGCCGCCTGTTTGGCAGTCCTTGGATGAGAAGATGCGGTCCGAGCCGCTCATCACCAAGTACTCCATTTGCGACGTCCCCACATTGACCTCGCACGGGGCTGTGCCGCCGTTGGTGATGGTCATGGTGAGCAGAGGTTTCTCTTCACCGCCATAGGCGGCCTTGTCGGTTTTGGCGGCGACGGTCATGAGGTTGAAGTCGCACACAGGCGTGGGCGAGGCGGAGGGTGACGGCGTTCCTGAAGGGGCACTCCCCTGCGTCGGTGCCTGGGAAGCATCCGGCGTGCTGGCCGCCTGTGGTTCAGATTTACCGGTAACCGCACCAGTGATGGCGACGGCCGCTGCCACGAGCAAGACGATCACCAGCAGCAGGCCACCAAAAACAACCTGACGACGACGGCGGTACACGGCCGGGCTGGGCCGCCGCCTCGGGCCTGGGCTGCTTTTGCCCGTGGCTCCGGCGCGGGATGAGCCAAGGGCAGCACCCTTCGCCGGCGCTGTTGAGCGCGCGGTCGACTGCTGCTTACCCTTGTTGGCCATGGTTCTAGGCTAGGCTCGCGGCCGTCGGGCCACCTAACCTACACGCCGCAGCGGCCCAATCCGGGGCTGTGTGACGTCGGCCATGGGGGTGAACAAGCGTGGTTATGGAGAGCCACAAAAGAGCCAGGGAAAACCAAGTGCCGGCCCGTCCCCGGTGAGTATGCTGTGGCTATTGGCATTGAGCCTGTATTTGGGCTGCTTCGGGGGAGAGGGCTGGAGATCATGCAGGACACATCCGTTTTCATGCCATTGGACGATTTCTTTGGCAACATCGGCAGACGTAAGGCCATTTTCCTGTGCCAGCTGCCCCTGACGTTGGCAATGGGCTTGATCATCCTCTTTGTTCTTCTCTTCAGCCCCGAAACAATGGCCGATGCAGCCTTCCAGTTAACGCTGGCGGTTCATGTGCTGATGCTTGTTGCTTGTGTTGCTTTGCCGTGGAACAAACTTCCTCCCTGGAGTTTTGTCCTCATTCCGTTGGCAGACTTCCTGGTCCTCGGTCTGACCCGGGAGCTCGGGGGTCCCGTCCTCAGTGTGGTCACGCTTCTGATGGTTTTCCCGGTGATTTGGCTCGCCGTCAGTGCCAGTGTCACACGCTTGATCCTCGCCATCGCGGGACCTTTGGCCGGGATCATCGCATCTCCTTACACATTGGGACACCTGGTGGAGCGGGCCGAGCTCATTCGGATGATTGTGGTCCCGGTCATCCTGGCAGGGGTTGCCCTGACAGCCCATCTGGTGGCAGGCGTGGTGGTGAGGCACAGGGACATCCAGATCCGGAAAGACAGGGAGCTTGTCCGCCTTCACAAAGCCACCCAGGACCATCAACAGCTTCTTGACGCTGTGCTGGAAACTGTGAACGTCGGAGTGTGGGCAATGGACGCCAACGGCGACGATATTCTGACCAACCACCGTTTTCGAATGGACCGGAAGTCCGCCCAGCAGATCCCGGGCGATAACCCCTTCCTCACGTCGGATGGCATCACGGAACTCTCCGACAGCCCGGCAGGACTTGCCATGTCCGGGCGCAGTTTCACCAACAAACTGATACGCGTAGGCAATAACAACCCGCAGATGATCTTTTCCGTCGCTGCCAGGCAATTTCATGACGGCGACGGCCGGATCAAAGGTTCAGTCCTGGCCTTCACCGACGTCACAGCGTTGGTCACAGCGCTTGAAGCGAAGGACAAGTTCGTGGCAACTGTCTCGCACGAACTTCGAACCCCACTGACGTCCATGCTCGGCTACCTGCAGCTCCTGGACGATGAACCGAACCCCGCGTACCTGCGCGTTATCGAGCGAAACGCGCAACGCCTCCTGACTCTGATCAATGATCTCCTGCTGGTGGCCTCGGAGGACCTGGAAATTCGGCGGAAACCGGCCAATCTCTCCCAGCTGATGGACAGAGCCAGCCGAGCTGCCGAACAGGAGGCGAGCGCCAAAGGCATCGTCATTCATGAGCAGATCGATGCCGGGGTTGAGGCCGAGGTGGATGCGGGTCAGTTCACCCGGGCGGTTGAGCAATTGCTGTCCAATGCCATCAAGTTCTCGCCCCGGGGCAGTGAAGTCACTGTTGCCCTCAGAAGGCAAAACGGCGGGTTCATCTGCTCCATCAGCGATCAAGGCTTGGGTATGACCCCGGAAGAGCAAGAACAGGCATTCACAAAATTCTTCCGATCCGACCAAGCCATGAAGACCGCCATCCCGGGTGCCGGCTTGGGACTGTCCATCAGCAAAGCAATCGTTGAGGCTCACGGCGGACAGATAGACCTTGAAAGCAGCCCGGGAAAGGGCACCACGGTGACGCTGAACATGACGCACTAGCCGCCGGGCAAGGACCACACTCTGTTTTGTAGCCGGGCTGGGCTTTCCACCGATTCCCGCAGTGCCGGAATCCACTACAGTGGAGGGCAGCATGACACTTCCCGATTCAGGCCAACTGACAGGCCTCCATGAAGCCCTTGATCAGTGGTTCGCCGGGGCCGCCCGCGACCTGCCGTGGCGTGAGCCGGACTGTACTCCGTGGGGCATCCTGGTCAGCGAAGTGATGCTCCAACAGACGCCGGTGGTTAGGGTTCTCCCTGTGTGGCGTGACTGGATGGAGCGCTGGCCCACCCCCGCCCACCTTGCCGACGAACCGTCGGGCGCAGCTGTACGCCATTGGGGCCGGTTGGGCTATCCGCGCCGCGCCCTGCGACTGCACGCGGCCGCCGTCGCCATCCGCGAGCAGCACGGCGGCAGGGTTCCTGACAACCGCGCCGAGCTCCTGGGCCTCCCGGGCGTCGGCAGTTACACAGCTGCCGCCGTCGCCGCTTTTGCTTTCGGGCGCCGCGAGACCGTGGTGGACACCAACATCCGGCGCGTCCATGCGCGGCTCATCTCCGGCAGTGCGCTGCCAGCACCGGCCTTGACCGCCGCGGAGATGCGCTTGGCCGAGGCACTCCTGCCCCAGGATCAGGAATTATCCGTGCGGTGGAATGCGTCCGTCATGGAACTCGGCGCCATGATGTGTACGGCCCGCAATCCCAAGTGCGCTGACTGCCCCGTCCGTCCAAGCTGTGCCTGGCTCGCCGCCGGTGAGCCGCCGCCGTCGTACACGCCCAAGGGACAGTCCTGGCACGGCACCGACCGGCAGGTCAGGGGTGCCGTGATGGCCGTCCTGCGCGAGGCCGCCTCCCCCGTGCCCCGCGAGATGTTCGAGCAAGCGCCGGCCGACCTCGGATTCGCTCCGTCCGGCATCGGAATTCCCTTGGCTGCGCTGCACCGCCTCAACTCGGCCCCGGAGCAGCTGGAGCGGGCACTTGACGGCCTGTTGGTGGACGGTTTGGCAGAGATGCACGACGGCGGTTTGCGGCTTCCGGCGTAGTGGCCCCGGGATCGGTATCGGTTCCGCAACGGAGCATCCCGGCCCATAACGATGAAAGGTCCGATTTCGGATTGCCGGAGACACCATGTCCAGGCAGTCTTACCCTGAAGCATGGGCAGAATCGGATTGGCGTTGACCCTTGCCGGCACGGCGGCACTGCTTCCGGGCTGTTATCCGGAGGCTGTAGCGTGCCCGGCCATTGGTCATGTCGCCGGGGTATCCCTGACTGTTGCAGCAAGCTACGCGAACCAGGTTGGCTCGCTTCGGCTCAAGGCCTGCCAGGATGGTACGTGCACGGACAAAGAGCTGGTACTGCATCCGGGATCAGTTGCCGTGGACCAGGGTTGCTCGCCGGAGGGCGTGTGTTCAGCCACCCCGTCACTTGATGGGACGCTGCAGGGCTTCCTGGAAATGCCCTGGCTCTCCGAGTCACCCATCGAGGCAACCGTCAGCGGCACATCGCCGGCGGGCGCAGCCTTGCCCCTGCGCACGCTGACGTTTACGCCGAAGGGCGAGTACCCGTACGGAGAGCAATGCGGCCGCGTCATTTCTGCCGGCGCAGTGCTGAATGCGGCCGGCCTGAGCCAGACGTAGCCGTCACCTGCTGGAATCCACACCGCCTTTCCCTAGCGGCATGCGGCGCCTCCCGGTAGTCTCGTGTCACCCCGGGCGGACAGCGGGGGCTAATCCCTGGAGGCGAAGTGCGCAGCACAAACAGTCCACAGGCCACCCCGGCAGACTGGTCGCTGGCCCTGGACCTCAGCACCAGAATCAACAACAGGCACGGCGGGAGCCTCCACCAATTCCGCGAGGCCCTGACTCCATCCGCGCGGAGCCAGGACCTTGGGCATCGCGGCCGCCGCCAACACCGGCTGGGCCCTTTGCCGTCATTCGACGATGAGAACGTCAGCCTGACCATCGTTGCCGAGACGGTGGAGCTGGGGTGGTTCGCCGTAGGGCCCGCCCCGGAGGGAACATGCCTCACGGTGTCCATGGCCGCGCACCGCAAGGACACAGGACATCCAGCAGCCCTCCCCTTGGCCGAATGCGATGCCTGGATGCAGGCGTTGCTGGGCGGACCTTGGATGGCGCACGCCTACCGGTGCGAGTGTGCCACCGGAGCTGCAAGCGAGCGCGTGGTGTCCTACAGACTGTTTCTGGACCAAAACCACAAACCCGTCGCCAAGCCACAGGAGGTTCTGGCAGAGGCCTGCCACCCCCTGCAGGCATCATAGTTTTCCGCATGATGAAAACTTGATTCCGATATTAAACACAACGGGTCTCCGGAATTAGCAATTCGGAAACAAGGCCCTCATAGCGTCTTGTGTGATCCCGGCCGCAACCCACCGCGGCCACCGCACAGATAGGCGCCCACTTGAAGATCCCCGCATCCGCAGCACCCCCGGCAGCCCCGGCAGCGAAAAAGCCACTGTACAAATCCTTGTTCTTCCAAATCCTGGTGGCCGTGGTGTTGGGCATCGCCATTGGCTACCTGTGGCCGAGTGTTGGTTCCGCGCTTCGTCCACTGGGCGATGGCTTCATTCAGCTCATCAAAATGATCATCGCACCGCTGATCTTCCTGGTCATCGTCACGGGGATCTCTGCTGTGGGGGACGTGAAATCTGTCGGCCGGGTAGGCGTCAAGGCGTTGATCTACTTCACCGCGGCCACACTTTTTGCCCTGGCCTTTGGACTGGTGGTTGCCAACATCGTGCAGCCCGGCGCAGGCCTGAATATTGACCCTGCGTCCCTGTCCGAGGATGCCGTTAACGCCAAAACCACCACCGCGCCACCCAAGGATGCGGGACAGTTCCTGCTGGGCATCATCCCCACCAGCGTGGTGGGGGCGTTCGCATCGAACACCCTGCTGCAGGTCCTGTGCTTCGCAGTCTTCTTCGGCGCGGCCATCGTGGTGGTGGGCCGCGAGAAGTGCAAGCCCGTCATAGACCTCATGGAGACGACGCTGGAACTCTTCTTCAAGATCATGTCCTGGGTCATGCGTGTTGCTCCGGTGGGCGCCTTCGGTGCCATGGCCTTCATCATCGGCCAGTACGGGCTCAGTTCGCTGAGCACCTATGCCCTGCTGGTGGCAGCGTGCTACGGCTCGGCGTTGGTCTTCATTGGCTTGCTGTTTGTGGTGGCCTGGGTCTATCCGCGCGTTCCGCTGTGGCAGTTCATCAAATACTCCCGCGAAGAATTCATGCTTGCTTTGGGCACGGCCTCCACAGAATCCGTACTCCCCCGGATCATGACCAAACTGACCAACGCCGGCTGTTCGCGGGCAACCACGGGACTGGTGGTGCCCACCGGGTACTCATTCAACCTGGATGGCGCGGCACTCTACCTTTCCATCTCCCTCCTTTTCCTGGCCCAGGCCTTTGGCCACAACCTGGATCTGGGTCAGCAACTGGCAGCGCTCGGCATCCTGATGCTCACGTCCAAGGGCATGGCCGGCGTGCCCGGCTCCGCATTCCTTGCCCTCTCCGCCACAGCTGGGGCCCTGGGCATCTTCCCGGTGGCGGGAGTTGCCCTCCTGCTGGGAGCCGACCGCTTGATGGACTCAATGCGCGTTGTGGTCAACCTGCTCGGCAACTGCGTTGCCACCTTCGTGGTGTCCAAATGGGAGGGGCAATTCGATCGCGATGCCATGCTGGCAGCGTTTCGCGGGGAGGACCCGTCGCCGGACGTCACCGCAGCGGCAACCGAACCTTTGGTGCCGGCCGTCAGGGCTCCGCAGCCCCAGCTGACCTCCGATACGTACTCGGCGTAAAGCCCAAGTACTTCTGGAAGTCGTTCGTCAGGTGCGCATGGTCCGCGTAGCCAAGTTCGACGGCGATCGCGGCAAGGTCCGCTGTGGGCTCGGACCGGGCGCGCTCGGCCGCATCCTGGAGTCTTCGGCGCCGGATAAGGGCGGAGGGACTCAACCCGACATACTTCCTGGCGATCCGTTGCAATGTTCGCGGGGACACCGCAAGGCGTGACGCTGCGTCCTCGATCAGCACCACCTCCGGGCCTGATGCGATGACGTCCATCATCCGGTTGGCAAGCAAAGCCTCTTCGGAGAGCGCACCATCCAAGGAAGCCAGCCAGGCAGCGAAGGCCTCCACTGCCCGCCGGCGGTGAGTGCCGTCGTCGTGCGTTGCTTCGCCGCGACGCGTGGCCATGGCGCCCGCAACAGCCGCATGCAGTTCCCCCAACTCCACGCCCACTTCCGTGTCCCGAAGAGTTCCCGGAGCATCCGTGAAGAGCGGTACGGCTGCCGGACGCAGCAAGGCACCTACGGCCCAGCCTTTACCGGTCAGGTCACGGTAAGCGGCGCGGGTTGTGGGTCCGGAGAAGATCACATCAGCGGGCTGCACCACCAGATTGGACGTCGGGTATGGGATCACGTGCTGGCGGGACGAACGGCCGGGCTCGATGTCCCACTCGGGAATCCAGAACCATTCCACCAGGTCCGCCACTGCCCCGGGCGCGGGAAAGCGGTGGAAGGTGGGTAGCCGCGCGGGATAGAGGATGCCTTTGAACGAATCCTTCATTGGAGCCTCCCCAGGAAACCACCCATCGAGAAAATCCGTCGCGAATCTCCAAGCGCCGGACCCTGCCAGGTACGTAGCGTCATAACCATGACAGATACTACAAGCACTGAAGCAGCCACCGGCCAGTACACCACGCACGGCATCCCGAACGGACTGACCAGCCTCACACCGTTCCTTGCCGTGCCCAACGCCAAGGCAGCCATCGCCTTCTACCGTGACGTATTCGGGGCCCGGGTGGTCGGTGAGACCGAGATGGGCGGAGTGGTGGTCCACGCCGAACTGGACTTCGGCAACGGCCACCTTCAACTCGGGGAACCCAGCCCGGACTACCACCTGGTCCCGGCACCGTCGGGCGAGGACGACTGTTACTCGCTGGGCCTGTACTGCCCCGATGCGGACGGCCTTGTCCGGAAGGCAGAGCAAGCGGGCGCAACCATCCGGGAGCCTCTGACCACGTTCGTCTCAGGTGACCGCTACGCAAGCATCCGCGATCCGTTCGGTGTTCGCTGGTCCATCATGACCCGGGTTGAGGACCTCTCGGAGGAAGAGAGCAACCGCCGAGTGGAGGAGTGGGCTGCGCAGCAGGGCTAACTGAGGCAAAGGCAGAACGGGTGCCCGGCGGGGTCCAGGAATACCCTGAACGTTTCGCCGGGCTGGTGATCGGCCTTGGTGGCGCCCAGCGAGAGGGCAACTTCCTCACCCTTGTCCAGATCTTCCACCACCATGTCCAGGTGCATTTGCTGCGGGATGGTTTGCCCTGGCCACACGGGAGCCTGATACACCTCCACCTGCTGGAAGGAGATGCAGTTGCTGCCGTCGCCAGGACGAATGTCGAACCAGTCGCCCTTGTCCTCTACTTCCCAGCCGAAGAGTTCGCCATAGAAGGCGGCGAGCACAGCGGGATCGGGACAATCGATGACCACACTCGGAAATTTAGCTATTGCCATGTTCTTAGACCTCGTCTGCGGTTTTCTTCATGCGGGCCAGGGCACTCTTGGTGCCCCGCTGGGTGAGAACGTGAACGATTGCGCCAACGCCGGCGGATACAACCGCGAACACCAGGACACCGGGCAGGGAGTCGTTGAGATCGGTCCCGTCCTTGGGGGCGGGCTTGCCGGTCTTCTTCTCCCAAAGGCCCTCCAGCGTCTTGTTCGCGAGGGCACCTGCACCGAGGCTTACCGCAAGGCCGAAAAGTTTTACCAATATGTTCACGATAGTTCCTCCATCAGATAGCGCGCCTCGATACGAGGCCCCACATAACAAGACAGGGCCGCTGCATCCGCAGCGGCCCTGTCCACATCCCTAGTCCTTCTTGAAGGCGTCCTTCACCTTCTCGCCGGCGCCCTTGAGGTCTGCTTTCACCTGGTCGCCTTTGCCTTCAGCTTCGAGGCCCTTGTCGTCAGTCAACTTGCCTGCAGCTTCCTTGGCCTTGCCGCCAAGCTTCTCGCCGGCATTCTCCAACTTGTCGTCTGCACCCATGGTCGCACCTCTTTCGTCGTAGGAACCTTGTACCTCTACAACATCACTAATCAGCATACTTAGCAATATTTAACGGCAAATCAGCTTGCCTGGAGCTCGCCAAATCCGTCCTCCACCAAGCGCTTCACGTACTCAACGGCCTTCACTGCGTCCTTGCCGCCCGCCTCCACCCTGAGAATGGAGCCCTTGCCGGCGGCGAGCGCCATCAGCGCCATAATGGACATGCCGTCGACGCCGTTTACAGTCACCTCGGCGTCCAGCCCGGATAGCCCGCCCGCGATCTTCGCGGCCGGGCGCGCGTGCATGCCGAGGGGGTTGATGAGCTCGAACTCGCCGCTTGCCTCCGGCGCTCCTGCGCCAGGTGCCGCAGCTTGTCCGGCGGCCGGTGAACCTGCCAGCGTAGCGGCCCGGAAGCCCACGGCCTCAGCCGCCTGCCGCACATCGTCCACGCCGGCGCCGCCCTGGGCAGCCACCGCGGCGGCAACCAGCCCCTCAACCAGGGGTGCATCGGCAAGAAGTACGGCATCGGGGTCACTGGCGAACTCCATGGCGGATTCAGCTGTCATGACAGCGGACCCCAGATCAGTCAGCACCACCACGCCGTCGCCTCCCGAATCAACCAGGGACTGCTCGACGGCGGCCAGCACCTTCTCCAGGCTGGTTCCGATCCTGTCGTCGTCCGTACCTCCGGCGGCGACGAGGTCCACGTCGGGTGCCATTTGGGCGGCGAGTTCCACGGCACCCTCGGCGATCTTGCTGCTGTGAGAGACCACCACAATCCCAACGGTCATACGGCGTCGGTTCCCGCATCACCGGCAGAGCCGGCCGCCGCGGCCGCGGCGGCTCGAAGGAGCAGCGCGGTGGAGGCGGCGCCGGGGTCGCGATGACCTGCACTGCGCTCCCCCAAGTAGCTGGCCCTGCCTTTGCGTGCAATCAGCGGATCGGTGGCCGCGGCCCCGGTCTCCGCCGCTTCTGCAGCTGCCTCCAGGACGCCTACCGGATCTGCACCATCCGACGCCGCCTTCCGGGCTGCCTCCACGGCCGGCGTCCACGCGTCAATCATGGTCTTGTCGCCTAGTTCGGCCTTGCCCCTGGCCACTACACCATCACGGGCGGCCTCCAGCGCTGCTGCCAAGGCCTCGGAGTCCACGGTGGCGGCATCCCCCAACGAGGTGGCGGCCCGGAGATACGCGGTGCCATACAACGGCCCGGCGGCGCCGCCCACCTTGGACATGAGTGCCATCGCGGTAGCCTTGAGCGCCGCACCCGGGCTCTCCGGCGGCGTCTCGTCGAGCTTCTGGAGCACAGCTTGAAAACCTCGATCCATGTTTTCGCCGTGGTCCGAGTCGCCGATTGCCCGGTCCAGTTCAATCAGCTCCACGCGGTGTTCCGCCATGGCTTGGGCGGAGAGCTTCAACCAGTCCAAGGCCCAGTTAACGTCCAACGCCATGCTCAGGCACCCCACCGCAGCGCGGCGGTGTGGACGGGCGCATCCCAGAGCCGCGTCAGCTCGTCATCCAGGCGCAGCACGGACACGGAGCAACCCTGCATTTCCAGGGACGTGACGTAATTGCCCACCAGGGACCGTTCCACAGTGACCCCGCGCTCGGCCAGCACCTGCGCCGCACGCCTGTAGACGATGTACAACTCACTTTGGGGCGTGCCGCCCATACCGTTGACGAACAGCAGCACTTTGTCTCCGGACGCCACGGCGAGGTCCTCGAGGACGGGCTCCAGTAGCCGGTCCGTAATGGCGTCGGCACTCTCCATGGCGATCCTGTGCCGGCCAGGCTCACCATGGATGCCAATGCCAATCTCGATCTCGTCGTCCGCCAGCTCGAAGCTGGGCGTACCGGCATGCGGTACCGTGCATCCGGACAGGGCGACACCCATGGTCCGCACGTTGGCCACTACGCGCTCGGCAATGGCGGTGACCGTGTCAAGATCGTCGCCTCGCTGGGCGGAGGCACCCGCGATCTTCTCAACCATGACAGTCCCACCCACACCACGGCGACCGGCCGTGTACAGCGAATCCTCCACCGCGACGTCGTCATTCACCAGCACCGAACGCACATGCACGCCTTCGGCCTGCGCCATCTCGGCCGCGGTCTCGAAGTTCAGGACGTCGCCGGTGTAGTTCTTGACGATATGTACGACGCCGGCACCTGAGTCCACCGCGACGGTCGCCGGGATGATCTGGTCGGGCGTGGGCGAGGTGAAGACTGCGCCGGGGACGGCGGCGTCGAGCATTCCGAGCCCGACAAAACCTGCATGCAGTGGCTCGTGGCCACTTCCACCACCGGATACCAAGGCAACTTTGCCCGCTACCGGCGCACCTTTCCGGACGACGAATTTGGGCTCCGGATGGACGTCCACGATGTCGGCATGTGCCATGCCGAAACCTTCAACGGACTCGTCCACCACGGCGCGTGGATCATTGATGAGCTTTTTCATTGGATGCTCCTGGGCGTGCTGTGGCTGGTGCTCTGACCCTACTACCGGCGGGCCGGGACAGGGTAGGCCTTGTGGTGGCACGAAGGTACTTAAAGGGTGGAAGGGGCAGCCCATAGTGGCTGCCCCTTCCACCTGCTCGTTCTTTCGAAAAGCACTAGTCACCGGCAGGAGGCGGCGTCACCGCCTCAGCCTCGTCCCTGGCCCGGTATTCGGGCCAGAAGGCTGAATAGAGATCCGGATCAGAGTGGCGGTCACCCGTCCACGAGGCTTCATGGGGCCACGATCCGTGCGGAATGTCGATCTGAAAAGCGGAGAAGTCGGGAAACGTGACGCGACTGTTCATGGTCCGCACCGCTTAACTGTTCAGGACGGCGTCGCCGCCGGCGGTCACAACGTCTTCAAGCAGCACGGTCTGGTCAATCACCGGGAGCCCCACTACGTGGCCAAAGCTGAACATGTTCTTCGGATCCAGCTCCGCTTTCGCCTTCCGGAGACGCTCACGTGCGCTGGGCAGCCAAGGCCGTTCCCGGTCTTCGGCATCCACAAAGTGGCCGTGCAGGTTGACGAACGTGCCGGCATTCGCAGCGGGACGAAGATCTTCATGGACAGCGTTGAAGACTGCCGGCAGCACATCGAGCACCGGGGGAACAGCGATCGCACCCATGAAGAAACTGAACGCAGCATCGCGCCCACCCACAATGTCCTCGCCCTCTGAACTCTTGGCCAGCGCCCCACCCAGAAGACGGATCTCTGCCAGCAAAACAGGACTTTCCACACCGGGACCAAAGTGCCGCAGCAAGGTGTCTGCGGCTTGGTCGTCCAGCCGATCCAGCAGGAAGCCGTGCTCCCGCACCGGCACCGGCTGATCCGGATCCTGGTGGATCGTGTCGAATTGGGTGGCGTCCAAGGGTCCCGTGGCATCCATCATGAACGGAGCGCAGTGGCGCATGGGCTCAAGTAACTCCGCCGCGGTTGCCAGGTCTCCTTGGAAGGCGTAGCGGAGATGGATGACGAATTTTCCGCGCAAGGGTTCCGGAATCATCTCCATGTCCGGAAGACGGAGGAAGGCCATGGATGCCGACGCCTCTACGGGCAGCGATGGCACCCATTCCCTGAACGCCCCCAGTACTTCAGGGGCATACCCGCCGTCGAAGTAAACGCCACCCGCATAAAGATCGGCCGCCGGGAAGAGGTGGAATTCCATGGCGGTGACGATGCCAAGATTGCCCTTGCCGCCGCGCAAGAGGTAGAAAAGCTCCGGGTTCTCATCCTTGGTCACCCTACGGTGGGTGCCATCTGCCGTGACCAGCTCGAAGGCGATGACGTGGTCCGAGGCGAAGCCATACTTGCGGCCAAGGATCGGCAAGCCACCGCCCAGGGTGTAGCCCACCACGCCTACGTCAGTAGTGGAACCGCACAGCCCCATCAAACCGAAGGTCGCGGCGAGATCCACCACAGCCTTCCAGCGGACCCCCGCGCCAACCCGGGCTGTCTTCTCCAATGGATCAATACTGAGCTCCAGCATGCGGCGGGTGCTGATCAGCAGCCCACCTTCAATGGCGTTGGTGGCACCGTGGCCGGTGGATTGGACGGAAACGGGCATTCCACGTTCCGCTGCCCAGCGAACCGCCGCTGAGACGTCCTCTGCGTCGAGGGCGCCGAAGGCAAGATCCGGCTGGTGTTGCGTGGACAAATTGAAGGCCGCTACTTCGGCGGCGAAGCCGGGATCGGCAGGCGTGAACACTGGACCGCGCACGCTGAGTTGGAGTTCTGAAACATTTGAAAAGGACGCGTGGGACTGCATGATCTTCTCTCAATTGACCGATGTGGTGGAAGCTTCCCCAGCAAGCCTCCACCAGTTTATCCATCAACTGGATATAAGAGAAGGGGTATTAAATCACCCATAATCGGGCAGGGTTGAACAACACGCCAAGGCATGCAGTGAGAGGGTGTTCCTGGGCAGCCTTAGAGCTGCTTGATCATGCGGGTGTTACCCAAGGTGTTTGGCTTCACGCGGGCAAGATCCAGGAACTCCGCCACGCCCTCATCGTGCGAGCGCAGCAGTTCGGAATACACCTGCGGGTCTACGGCGGATTGGTCCGCCATCACTTCGAAGCCATGTCGCTTGAAGAAGTCCACCTCGAACGTCAGGCAGAAGACGCGGCTGACCCCGAGGGCACGTGCTTCTTCCAGCAGGTTCTCCACCAGGACATGTCCCACGCCGCGCCCTCGCCAGGAGTCGGCTGCAGCGAGCGTGCGTATTTCGGCCAGGTCTTCCCACATGACGTGCAAGGCACCGCAGCCGATCACCTCGCCATCCTCGGATTCGGCGATCCGGAATTCCTGCAGGCTTTCGTAATAAGCCACAGTCTCCTTGGCCATGAGGATCCGCTCCTCGGCCAAGGGAGCCACAAGCCTCTTGATGGCCGCCACATCGCTGGTGCGGGCAGGGCGGAGGCTGAAGGTCGGATTCACTCCCCCATCCTAACGAGGAAGCATCTTCTCCCCAGCCTCCGCCCCCGCGGTGTTACAGCCCCAGTTCCTCCGGTACCGGAAGTTCCTCGCCCAGCACCTGCTTGGCCAGGAAGTGCTCAACCACGCCGTACCAAACCTTCGCGTGCTGCGGTTGCAGGATCCAGTGGTTCTCGTCCGGGAAGTAGAGGAAGCGGTGCGGGCTCTGGCCGTTCTCATCTGCGGGCAGCTGCGAGGAGGACAGGAGTTCGTACCAGAGGCGCAGGCCCTCGCCGATGGGCACGCGATAGTCCTTATCGCCGTGGATCACCAGCATGGGTGTCTTGATGTTGCCCACGTTCAGGTGCGGCGAGTTCGCCATGGCCATCTCCACCGTCATTTCCTTCAGCCAATACTGGGCCGCGTCGGTGGTGGGACCAAACTGATCAAGCGCCCACAGGCTGGCGTGGGTCACGATTGCCTTGAAGCGGTCAGTCTGGCCAGCCACCCAGTTGGCCATGTAGCCGCCAAAGGAGCCACCCATGGCTGCCGTCCGGGATTCATCAATGTCCGGACGCTCCACCGCCGCATCCGTGATGGCCATGAGGTCGGTGAAGGGCTTTTTGCCCCACTCACCCCATCCGCGCTGGATGAATTCCTGGCCGTAGCCGGTGGAAAGGGCAGGATCGGGCAGCAACACGGCGTAGCCCTTGGCAACCAGCAGCCAGGGGTTCCACCGCCACGTCCACGCGTTCCACGAGCCCAACGGACCACCGTGGATCCAGAGCAGGAGCGGCGCCGGGCTTTCAGGGGCCGCATTTTCCGGGAGCGCCAGGTAGGCCGGCACGCGCGAGCCGTCTTCCGCAACGGTCTCAATCCGCTCCAGCCGACCCTTGTATTCGGGCCGCGCCGCCGGGGCCTGCAAGCGGACAGTCTCCCCGGTGGCGAGGTTGATCCGCACGGCTTCGGCGGGGAACTCGTACGAGCTCCGCAGGGCATAGGCGGTGGTTCCATCGGGAGAAAGCACGACGTCGGAGTAGGCGGCGGCATCTGCCGTCACCCGCGTAACGCCACCGTCAGTGACGTCAATCCGGAAAACCGGCGACGCGCCGTCGTCGTCCGCTTTGGCCAGGATGGCGCTGCCGTCCGGAAGCCAGGCGAGCGCAGTGGCCCAGCGGTCCCACTGGTGCGCCAGCCGTTCCAGGTCCGTGATCTCGCCGCTTGCAACGTTCAGTAGGTGCAGCTTCACTTGGGGAGCTTGCGTGGGCGTGGTGTCGCTCTCGCTCTCCACTACCAGCGTGCCGTTGTCCGGGCTGACGGGACCCGGGAAGTAGCTCATTCCCTCATGGTCCAAAAGCACCTTCACGGCGCCGGTGGCGACGTCGACGGCAGCCAGCACCTCGCGGCTGTCGGCTTTCGCGAGCGCCTTGGTCATACTCGTATAGATGGTCTTGCCGTCCGGGCTGACTACGGTTTTGGCCTCGCGCAGCGAGCCGCCGACGCCGGGCGTCAGGTTGCGCAGCTTGCGTGGCGCCGCGGCGTCCACCGTGGAAGGCTTTCCGGGCTCCCTCTCCTCGCCCTGCTCCACCGCGAAGAGCCGCGGCTCGGCCGGGCCAAGGTCGGCATCCCAATATCGCACCGGGTAGCCGCTGTGGAGGATGGCAGAAACCTTGTTGTCTTTGCGGGCCTTCCGGCGTTCCTCGTCGTTGTCCTCGTCCGCGGAGCCCGCCAGGACCTCGGCGTTGATGAAGGTGGCGTCTGCATCCTTCGCGGCCATGACAGCACTGATACCGCCGGCCCTTGAGTGCACAACGCGGGCTTCTCCCCCGTCGGCCGGGAGCAACCACAGCGCGTTGACGGGATCGGCGTCGGGGCTGTCCGGATCGGGACGCGCCGACGTGAAGTACAGGTCGCCGTTGGCGGCGAAGACGGCACCGGCCTCGCCCTTGGAACTGCGCGTGATGCGGCGTGCGTGGTTCTGGCCCGTGGGGTCGATCTCCCACAGCGCAGTAGCGAACCCGGTTCCCTTGCTGTTCAGCGTGGTCACGGTGGTAACCAGTCGTGTGCCATCGGGGCTCAGGGTGAGGCCACCAACCCGTGGGATGGAGAGATAGTGGTCAAGGTCGTGAAAAGGAGTTTCGGGCTGCTCGCCCTGGGTGTGAGTGTCAGCAGAGTCCATTCTCCGATTCAACACGGAATGTGCCGTCGATCACAGTAGGGTTCACTTACAGTGAAACAGTACTTTCACATATCCCGGATCCAGCCAAGAGCCAGCGCCCCCAAACCGCGCACGCACCCAACCACCCGCACCGGTCAGCACCCAAGCGGGCCAGCGCAGCGAGCGTTATGGCCGCTTGAAACACGCACTATTGCACCGTGGTTGGGAGATTCCGCAACGCGGCGACCACCGGAACAGTTCCGTCCTCCCTCGCGATGCCCGCTGCCACATGCTGCGCGTGGGCAGCATACGACCCCCTCGTGACGGCCGCCTTGATGGCATCACCCAATGATTCGGGACTGAGTTTCTTGTACGGGATGGGCGCAGGACCCGCACCCAACGACGCAACCCGGGAAGCCCAAAGCGGCTGGTCCGTGTACACAGGGACGCCAACCGTTGGCACGCCGGCCCGCAATCCGGCCGCCGTCGTTCCAGCTCCGGCATGGTGAACTACCGCCGCCACCCGCGGGAACAGCCACTCATGCGGAATACCTCCGACGCTGATCGCATCGTCGCCGAGGATGCCCCCCACACCACCGTTCGCACCTTGTACAACAGCCCGGACTCCCGCCCGGCGCGTAGCCTCCAGGATGAAGCCGGGATCAATATGGGCGCTGCTACCGAACCCCACAAAGACAGGCGCCGGACCGTCCGCAAGGAAGTCCACAAGGTCCGCGGGCGGTTGCCAGTCTGGACTGACAGCGGGCCACCAATATCCGGCCATTACCAGGCCGGGATGCCAGTCAGCGGGCCGGGGCAGAACCGTCGGGCTGATGCCGTGAAGAATTGCTGCCCCCGCCTTCCTCCGAGCGCGTTCTCCGGCAGCCCGGCTCAGCTTGCCGAGACCAAGTTCTTTTCGAAGACGCGCACTGGGGGCATCGTAGGGAGCCGGTCCGGCCGCCGCGCGCTCTCCGATAATTTTGTTTCCCCACGCACCGAGGCTTCTGGCCGAATTCATGATGACCGGCGGATATGCCGCGCTCGGCTCCGTTGGCTGCAAGTGGGCGCCCAGGGCAGGAATACCGAAGGCCTCGGCAATGTCGTACGCATAAGGGGCCACGGAATTGGCCAGGATGACGTCAGCGCCGGCTTCGGCAGCGGCCAGCGTTCCGGTAGCGGCACTCTCCATGTACTCGCCGAGCTTCCGCCAGAAGGTGAGCAGGCCGCCGGACGCCTTGGCGCCGGGGGCTGGTTGCTTGATCAGCTCTGTCAGGTCACCTGCCAGTGGCCGGAACTCACATCCGGAGTTCACAACCAACGGGGCGTAAGCGGGGTTGGCAGCAATCGCCACTTCGAAGCCCAGCCCCTGCAGGCGACTCCCGAGCCCGGCCATGGGCGCAACATCACCCCGAGTGCCTGGAGCCACCATGAGTACGCGCATGCCGTCCCACTTCCCTTCTTCGGAGTTTTTGTACAGATAACGCCCTTATGAAGCCACCTTATGGGCATTACCTGTACAAGAACCCGGCAAGCGTCAACGCAAAAGCCCCGCCTGCTCCATTGCTGGAGCGGGCGGGGCTTAGTGCTGTTGCGCTTACGCGGTGGGAGCGATCTCCGGGATCCGCGGCTTGGCGTTGCCTTCAAACGTGAACTTGGCTTCGTCGCCTTCACCATCGACGTCCACCACAACGATGTCGCCGGAGTGAAGTTCGCCGAACAGGATCTTCTCGGACAGTTGGTCCTCGATCTCGCGCTGGATGGTGCGGCGCAGAGGCCGCGCACCCATGGCGGGATCGTAGCCACGCGTGGCCAGAAGAACCTTGGCAGCGGGCGTGAGCTCGATGCCCATGTCCTTGTCCTTGAGGCGACGCTCCAGGCGGGTGACGAACAGGTCCACGATCTCGATGATCTCGTCCTGCGTCAGCTGCGGGAACACCACGACGTCGTCAACACGGTTGAGGAACTCGGGGCGGAAGTGCTGCTTGAGCTCCTCCGTGACCCGTGCCCGCATGCGGTTGTAGCCGGTCTGGGTGTCCGTGCCGGACTGGAAGCCCGTGGCCACGCTCTTGGAGATGTCGCGGGTACCAAGGTTGGTGGTCATGATGATCACCGTGTTCTTGAAGTCCACCACGCGGCCCTGGGAATCGGTCAGGCGGCCGTCTTCCAGAATCTGCAGCAGCGAGTTGAACAGGTCCGCGTGGGCCTTCTCAACTTCATCGAACAGGACCACGGAGAACGGACGACGACGGACCTTCTCGGTCAGCTGGCCGCCTTCCTCGTAACCGACGTAGCCCGGAGGCGCACCGAAGAGACGCGAAACCGTGTGCTTCTCGGAGTACTCGGACATGTCCAGCGTGATGAGGGCGTCCTCTTCACCGAACAGGAACTCGGCAAGTGCCTTGGCAAGCTCGGTCTTACCGACGCCTGTGGGGCCGGCGAAGATGAACGAGCCACCGGGACGCTTGGGGTCCTTCAAGCCGGCACGGGTACGGCGGATGGCCTGCGACAGCGCCTTGATGGCCTCGTTCTGGCCGACGACGCGCTTGTGCAGTTCGTCTTCCATCTTGAGCAGACGCGAGGATTCTTCCTCGGTGAGCTTGAAGACCGGGATGCCCGTGGAGTTCGCAAGAACTTCGGCAATCAGATCTTCGTCAACCTCGGAGATGTCGTCCATACCGCCGGACTTCCAGTTGCGTTCCTTCTCCGCGCGTTCGGCAATGAGCTTCTGCTCCTTGTCGCGCAGTGAGGCAGCACCCTCAAAGTCCTGGGCGTCGATGGCAGATTCCTTCTCCATCTTGACCTCGGCAATACGCTCATCCATGGCCTTGAGCTCCGGCGGAGCGGTCATGCGGCGGATGCGCAGGCGGGCGCCTGCCTCATCGATGAGGTCGATCGCCTTGTCCGGCAGGAAGCGGTCCGAGATGTAGCGTTCGGCCAGCTGCGCAGCGGAGGCGAGGGCGCCGTCGGTAATCGTTACGCGGTGGTGTGCCTCGTAGCGGTCACGCAGGCCCTTGAGGATCTCGATCGCGTGTGCGACGGAAGGTTCCTTGACCTGGATCGGCTGGAAGCGGCGCTCAAGAGCGGCGTCCTTCTCAATGTGCTTGCGGTACTCATCCAGCGTGGTGGCACCAATGGTCTGGAGTTCACCACGGGCAAGCATTGGCTTCAGGATGGACGCAGCGTCGATGGCGCCTTCGGCAGCACCTGCACCAACGAGGGTGTGGATCTCGTCGATGAAGAGGATGATGTCGCCGCGGGTGCGGATTTCCTTGAGGACCTTCTTTAGGCGCTCTTCGAAGTCACCGCGGTAACGGGAACCAGCCACCAGTGAGCCAAGGTCAAGCGTGTACAACTGCTTGTCCTTGATGGTCTCCGGGACATCGCCACGCACGATCGCCTGGGCAAGGCCTTCGACGACGGCAGTCTTACCGACGCCGGGCTCGCCAATCAGCACGGGGTTGTTCTTTGTACGGCGGGAGAGGACCTGCATGACGCGTTCCATCTCCTGCTCGCGTCCGATCACAGGATCGAGCTTGTTTTCCCGGGCAGCCTGGGTGAGGTTGCGGCCGAACTGGTCAAGCACCACCGAGCCGGCAGGGGTACCTTCCGGCTGTCCCTGACCGGAGCCGCTGCCTGCGGTCTCCTTGCCCTGGTAGCCGGAGAGCAGCTGGATGACCTGCTGGCGGACCCGGTTCAGGTCTGCACCAAGCTTCACCAGCACCTGGGCGGCCACGCCTTCGCCTTCGCGAATGAGGCCGAGCAGGATGTGCTCAGTACCGATGTAGTTGTGGCCGAGCTGCAGTGCTTCGCGGAGCGAGAGCTCCAGCACCTTCTTGGCGCGCGGCGTGAAGGGGATGTGACCGGACGGGGCTTGCTGGCCCTGGCCGATGATCTCCTGCACCTGCTCGCGAACGCCATCGAGCGAAATGCTCAGGGACTCGAGCGCCTTGGCAGCAACGCCTTCACCCTCGTGGATCAGACCCAAGAGGATGTGCTCGGTACCGATGTAATTGTGGTTGAGCATCCGTGCCTCTTCTTGGGCAAGGACGACCACGCGACGGGCACGGTCCGTAAATCTCTCAAACATTTCGCCACACTCCTAGCTACGACGTACTTTGATGCTACGTGCCGGAGGGGCACTTTTGGGGCGTGTTCGCCACAGGGGAAACATGACGCCGCGCAGGAATAAATTGGCCCGTTCCCCTTGACCCTGGCGGGCGACGATGACATCCTGCCAATCGCGCAAGTCCATCCCCACCCGGTTCCGGCCGGAAGCATTTGATGGAGCCCTCGATTCAAGGGGTGTGATATCCCTTATTGCGCAAGTTATCCGACCCTTCAAGGGCTGCACCGGCCCGTGAAATTTTTCCGCGCCACTGAAGAACGCCGCAGCCACCTTTGCACACACTTTAAACAACCAATGCCCCGGCAGAGACTGCCGGGGCATTGAAGCGGTGAATCAGGAATTGGCCTTTTGGTAGGCTTCCTGAATTTCAGCCTGAATACGTCCGCGACTGTTGACCGTGTAACCGTTATCGCGGGCCCACTGCCGGATCTGTGCTGAATCCTGGCTACGGGCAGCTGTAGCGCGGCCCCTAGTGGCTCGACCGGAAGACGTCTTCCGGGCCTTGGCGACGTAAGGTTCCAGGGCCTTCCGAAGTGACTCTGCGTTTGCCGTGGACAAGTCCATCTCGTAGCTCACGCCATCCAGGCCGAAGCGGACAGTTTCATCCGCAGCCCCTTCATCCAGGTCATCGACGAGGATGATTTTTACTTTCTGTGCCATGAGTTGCCTCTCTTTTGGAGGGTTGGATAATCAGAAATTCCCCGGATTCCTTTGTTGATTATCGTTCACGGCAAGCACGCACGTCAAAGCACAATTCGATTCCGTTAGCCGCGGAACCCATTTAGGGCCTATTTAGTGGCCGGGCCTTCGGGTGCCGGTCCGGAATTTTTCGAATTCGCTTCGGCCTGGGCGCGGGCTTCTGCCTGACGCTCGGATTTGTCCGCATTGAAGATCGACTTCATGGCAAACCAAAAGATCAATCCAACAACCACTGATGGCGCAAGGACGGCGATGTACTCCATGATCAGTGTCCTTCAGGCTTGAGCAACGGGAACAGGATGGTTTCACGGATACCAGCTCCGGTGAACAGCATGACCAAGCGATCGATGCCGAGCCCGATGCCACCCATGGGCGGTGCACCATACTCAAGGGCGCGGAGGAAGTCCTCATCCAACTGCATGGCTTCCTCGTCACCGGCGGCGGAGCGGCGGGACTGCTCAGTGAGGCGCTCACGCTGGATCACGGGGTCAATGAGCTCAGAGAATGCCGTGCCGCGCTCCATGCCACCGATGATCAGGTCCCAGGCCTCGATCAGCCGGCCATCTTCGCGGTGCGGACGTGCCAGGGGCTGCGCGGAGGGCGGGTAGTCGTAGACGAACGTGGGATTCAGCAAGGTAGGTTCCACAATCTCGCCGAACAGCTCAACCACAATCTTCTCGGCATCCCACTTGGGGTCCACCTTGACCTCGTGCTTGGCGGCGATCGCGAGCAATTCCTCCACGGTGGTGTCGGGAGTAATTTCCACGCCAACCGCTTCGGAAATACCCGGGTACACCGAAACCCAGGCCCATTCGCCGTCGAGGTTAATCTCGCCGGCATCCGTCTGGATAGTGCGGGTGCCCACGACGTCGGCCACGTTGAGAATGATTTCTTTCATCCGCTCGGCCATGACAAATTGATCTGCCCAGGCTTCGTAGCATTCAAGCGTGGTGAATTCGGGGCTGTGCGTGGAGTCCACGCCTTCGTTGCGGAAGACACGGCCCATGTCATAGACGCGGTCGATGCCGCCCACCACAGCGCGCTTGAGGAAGAGTTCGGTGGCGATGCGCAGGGTCATCTTTTGGTCGAACGCGTTCATGTGCGTTTCGAACGGACGGGCCGTGGCGCCGCCGTGGACCAGCTGCAGGATGGGGGTTTCCACCTCCACATAGCCATGGCGGTCCAGGGTATCGCGGACCGAGCGGGTGATGGCAGCACGCTTGTAAACCATCTCGCGGGCTTCGTCGCGCACCATGAGGTCCACGTAGCGCTGCCGAACGCGGGTTTCTTCATTCAGTTCCGCGTGCAGGACCGGCAGCGGACGCAGGGCCTTGGACGCCATGGACCACGAGTCGGCCATGACCGACAACTCGCCGCGACGGGAAGAGATGACCTCGCCCTTGATAAAGACGTGGTCGCCGAGGTCAACCAGGGCCTTCCAGTCTGCGAGCGCTTCCTCGCCAACGTTGGCCAGGCTCAGCATTGCCTGCAAGCGAACGCCCTTGCCATCCACGCCGCCCTCCTGAAGGGTGGCAAAGCACAGCTTTCCGGTGTTGCGCACGAACACGACGCGACCCGTGACACCAACGGTGTCTCCCGTGGTTTCGTCGGCTTCGAGGTGTGCGTACTTCTCACGGATTTCGCCGAGTGAGTGGGTCCGTTCGACACCCACCGGGTATGCCTCTGTGCCGCGTTCCATCAGCTTGGCGCGCTTCTCCATACGGATACGCATTTGCTCGCTGGCATCGATGGGCTCTGCGGAGGTGTTCAGGGCTGGGGTGTTTGCGGAAGTCACAGTCCTTAAGTTTACCGGTGATTACGGGCCTTTACTTCCGGACATAGACTCGGGGCTGTGGAGACCTGGACTGTTGAAACGGACGACGGCGGCGGGCAGCTTGAGGTGCACAGCTTCCGGCCTGCTTCGGGTGCTTCGATTCCCGGCTCGACGGCACCCGCTGAACCGGCCGGCGTCGTGCTTGTGCACGGCACTTTGGTCACCGATTCCCTGTACTGGCCGTTCGCGCGGACGCTGAGCGTCATGCTTGGCCGCCCGGTACACACCTACAACCGCCGGGGCCGCGGACATTCGGCCCCGCAGCCACCGGGCTATTCGGTGGAGACCGAGATCGCCGACCTCCAGTCCGTCATGGAAAAGAGCGGTTCCCTGGATGTGGTGGCCCACAGCTACGGCGGATTCGTAGCGTTGCAGGCCGCCCGTCGCTCCACGATCAACCGGCTCGTCACCTACGACGCCGCGGTTTCGCTCTCCGGCAACCTCAGTAGCCGGTGGCGGCCGGAGCTTGAGGAAGCGGTGACTGCCGGCCAGCTGGACAACGCGTGGGCACATCTGGTGCAGGGGTTGGGAACAGCCGGGCCTATTTCCTACCTGCCCATGGGCGCCCTGCGGACCCTCAGCGTCCTGTCTGCCCGGACGCGGCTGGGGTTGGAGATGCGTTCCCTGCTGCCCACGGCCGTTACGGAAATGCGTGCGGTGCTCGATGCCGACGCGCACCTGCACGACTTCATGAAACTCTCCACCCCTACCTTGATGCTCAGTGGCGGCTGGAGTCCGTCGTACTTTGCCGAGACTGGCCGGACCCTGGCTGGAGCGGTGCCCGCGATCGACTTCGCCATTGTGCCCCTGCAGTTCCATGAGGGTCCTTTGCGGCCCGGCAAGCGACTCGCGGCGCGCATCGCCCGTTTCCTTTCCGGGAGGCAGCTTCAAAGCCATGCCACTGATGCCACCTAGGATGTTCCCGTGAGGGAACGCGAAATCAAGACGCACGACGGCGGCAAGCTCGCCTTGTACAGCTACGGCACTGAAGACGCGCCAGGTGAGCGCCGTGTGATGGTCATTGGCGGTGCGTTCCTCACGGCCCTGATCTACCGCCCCTTCTCAATAGCTCTGTCCAAGGGACTCGGCGATGGCTGGGCCGTGGACGTCTACGACCGCCGGGGCCGGGGCAAGTCCACCGAACAGCCGCACAACTATTCCATGGCCACGGAAATCGAGGACGTCCGCACCATCATGGACGCCACCGGTGCACGGAATATCCTCGGTCACAGCCTGGGGGGATCAGTGGCACTGAATGCTGCTCAGGCCTTTGCCGGAACCCGCCACGAACCGGACAAGCTGGCCGTCTACGATGCCGCAGTGAATATTGACGGGAGCATGGACACTGACTGGCTCACCGGGTTCGCGGAGTCCGTAAATAAGGGTGATGTTGGCCGCGCACTGGCAAGGATGAAGCGGGGAATGAACCAGGGAACCGCCCTCGCGAAGGTGCCTGAACCAATCCTGGCGGGGCTGATGGCCGTAGTTTCGCGAACCAAGGTCAACAGGCTGTTCCGCGACCTCATGCCGTCGGGGGTTGGGGAGCTCAAAGCAGCATTCGAGGCCTCCGACACGCCACGGGATTTCTCGGTCCTTCCTCCCAGCACCCACTTCATGGTGGGCAAGAAGAGCCCACAGTTCTATAAGGTCACGGCCGCGCGACTGAACAGGGCTGTTCCAGGCAGCACCTTGGAAGTCTCGCCAAAGGGCTTCCATGGTTCCGTACCTGCGGCAGTCAAGGAACTGGTCTCGGATATCTCGGAGTACTTCAAACGCTGACTGCTTGTCCACATACAAGGCCCGCATGCTGCCTGCTGTCAGGTGCCTCGGTTAGGCTCAAGACATGACGCGCGACATCATCATGACCCACGACGGCGGACACCTCGAAGTACTCACCACAGGTGGTGACCTGGCAGCGGCAGGTTCCGGCGTCGTCGTCGTACCTGCCTCCATGGTGACCGCCTCCGATTACACGCGATTCGCCCAGAAACTCAGCGAGGCCCTTGGCCGTCCCGTCCATACTTTCAACCGGCGTGGGCGCGGCGACTCGTCCCCGCAGGCTGAGGATTACACCCTGGAAGCCGACATCAGGGACCTGGACGCCGTCATGAAACACACCTCCAGCACGGACGTGTTCGGGCACAGCTTTGGTGGCGCGGTGGCGCTCCATGCAGCACGCACTCTGCCTGTGGAGCGGCTTGCCGTGTACGACCCCGCGGTTTCGGTCAACCAGAGCGTCAAGGCAGACTGGACGCCGGACTACGAACGCGCCACTGCAGCAGGCGATTACGATCGCGCCCTCGCCGTGCTCATCAAGGGAGTCGAGACCGGCGGCGCCTTTGCGCGCATGCCGTTGTCCATGCTGACGCTGGCCACGAAACTGGCCGCCGGGACGCCGCTGGGCAAACAGATGCGTGAGCTGATGACGTGCGGCGTGCGGGAAATCAAGGCTGTGATCGCAGCCGACATGCCTGCTGAGCCGTTCCTTGAGCTGCCGTTGGAAACACTGATTGTGGTGGGCGAAAAGAGTCCGGCCTACTTCGGCGTTGCGTGCGGTCAGATCCACGACGTCCTGTCGGGATCGAGTTACACCATCCTTCCCGGGTTCGGACACGATGGACCCAACAAGGCCCCAGACAAGCTGATCGCGGAGCTGTCAGAGTTCTTCTCGGGCTAACCGAGCTGGATAGCAGCGATGCCGGCTACTGCCACTGCCGTCAGCGTGAGCCGCAAGCGGCTGAACCTCTCTTTGAAGAACACCGCGCCAATGATTCCTGCCAGCAGGACGCTGGTTTCCCGCAGGGCCGACACCAACGCAAGCGGCGCCAAGCTCTGCGCCCACACCACTATCCCGTAGGCAAGCATCGAAACCAGGCCGCCAATGAACCCCGGCCTCCAGTACCGCGCCACCCGTCGAGGGAACTGCCGTCGATCCGAGGCCATGCGCCAACAGACCACGGGAATCAGCAGGCCCTGAATGAGGAAGAGCCAGGAGATGTACGCGATCGGCTGCCCGGACATCCGGACGCCAACGCCGTCCACCAGGCTATATGCCGCAATGGCCGCGCCTGTCAGCACGGCGAACAGCGTGCCCTTACGGTTCCTGGCAGCTCCTTGCCCAGCGCGTGTTAAGGCGAGGCTGAGCAACGACCCCGCGACGACGGCCACTCCGGCCAGTTGCCAAAGGCTCAGCTTCTCTGCCAGAAAAGTGGTGGCGACTGCCGTGACCAGAAGGACGGCGAGGCCACGGGCCAACGGATAAACCTGGGAGAAATCGCCGTGCTTGTAAGACGTGGTGAGGAGTATCAGGTAGCACGTCTGAAGACCTGCCGAAGCCAGAACATAGGGCCACGATTCCTGCAGCGGAATACCGAAGATCGCCGCGCCCACCACGCCTGATGCCAAGTAGGCCAGGGCAATCATCGTCGAGGACGCCAACCGGTCCGGGATGGCCTTGGCTATGGCGTTCCAGACACTGTGCAGTACTGCTGCCAAAAGAACAGCTGCCGTAACTGTGAGCGTCAACGGGCGCCTGCCGGCAGCCGACTGCCTCGTTGCAGCGGATTCTGCCGGGCTGCCTGCCGGGTGCCGAAGGGAACGCCTTCAGAGCCAACCGCCGGTACGCCGAAGGTGGCGAGTACTTGGGCGTAGATGTCCGCGTGATCTACGTCCGCGATGCCGCGTTTCAGGCTTGCGCCGCTGGCTGCGATCCACGCCGTACGCTCAGCCTCACTCTCACCTCCATGGCCACCAGCGTCCAGGTGCCCGTGGTCGGTAACTGCGATGACGGTCCAATCCTCATCGCTGCGGTTGGGACGCGACTCGATGGCTTCAAGGAGTCTCTTCAAGCGATGGTCACAGCGCTGAATGGCCTTTACGTACCCGGCTCCGGTTCCGTGGTTGTGCGCTTCCACGTCGGCTTCCCCAAAGTACACAAAGGAAGCAGCCAGATCCTCATCCCGCAGGCGCACGGCCGCATAGTCAGCAACGGCGTCATCCGCGCTTATCCAACTGTCGGCGTCGTTCGCCTCTTCGGGGTCCGGCGTGGGCACCCAGCCTTGGGCCGAGAAGAGAGGGCCACACTCAGTTGCAATAGCGAGCGGATGCCAGCTGGCAGCGATCATGGTCCGCAGCTCCGGACGGGCAGCACGAAGTACCGCGGTGAAGTCCGGAAAGGAATCGAGTTCGGCCGGGTGGTGGCTGTTGCCGGCCACCCTATGCCGGTCGGCGTAGACGCCGGTCGCTACTGTGGCCCAGACGGGACCGGAGATGGTGGCATTCTTGTCATGGACGCGGACAGGGACCAGGAAACCCTGCTGGGCGATCCGGTCCAGGGCAGGGGTAGCAGCGGAGCTGAGCGAGTCGTAACGGACGCCATCAATGCCGACCACCAGGACATGGGGTTGATTCTTCACACCGACGACGGTACTTGTCCAAGTCCACAACGCATAGGGATAGCCACTCATATCTATAGGAGACTTAGGCTATGCCTATGAATCTCACTCACTTGAGGGCCTTCCACGACGTCGCCACCCACGGAAGCTATGTGGCGGCAGCAGCAGCGGCCAGCGTCAGCCAACCCACGCTCTCCGAACAGGTCCGCCTGCTGGAGCGCCACCACGAGGTCCGGTTGCTGCAACGTGCTGGTCGATCCGTGGAGCTCACGGCGTTGGGACACAAGCTGTTTGCCGTGACATCCAAGCTGTTCGCCGCGGAGATGGAGGCCGAGGCGGTACTCGCCAAGGCCCGTCACATCATGCACGGCGAATTGCGGTTCGGGACTGACGCCCCCATCAACGCTGTGGGCGTACTCAGCGCCTTCCGACGTCGAAATCCAGGGGTCAGCATCCAACTCGTCAGCGGCAACTCTGCAGAGATACGCAAACGTGTGTTGGCCGGAACGGTGGACGTGGGCATCATCGCGGACGAGACACCCCATCCGGATCTCGTTGGCCGCATTCTGGGAACCCAGGACCTGGTAGCGTTCGTGCGCCACGATCATGCGTTGGCGGGCCATAAGGCAATCCGGCTGCAGGACCTGATCCACCACCCGCTGATCATCCGGGAGATCGGCTCGGTGACGCGCCGGTCTATCGAGACGGCCCTCTCCACGGCCCAGCTCCAGCCTACCGAGCTGCTCGAGACGGACAGCAGGGAGGCCGTACATGCCGCCGTAATCGCCGGCCTAGGCGTTGGTGTGATCGCAGAGGACGAATTCAATGACGATCCGCGCCTGGTTCTGCTCGACTTCGTGGATCCCATTCCGCCCATCACCGAGTATCTGGTGTACCGGCAGGCCAACCCGCGCACCCATGTGGTGGATGCCGTATTGGAGTGTGTGGGTGGTTAAATGCGAAGAGCCCCGGCCGTGGTGGTCGGGGCTCTTCGTGAATGGTTGTCCGGCGGTGTCCTACTCTCCCACAC
>NZ_FNNR01000023.1 GCF_900106835.1 Arthrobacter sp. cf158 | reverse complement strand
AACCCCGACGCCGACGCGGACGCCGAGTGCTAGTCCGACGGCGACCCCAACCCCGACGCCGACGCGGACGCCGACCCCAACCCCGACGCCGACGCCTACGTCGACGCCAACCCCGACGCCCACGCCACCTCCGAGCACGGGCACCCTCACCAACCTGGCCAGGATCCCTTGGGATGGCGGGCCTGCCTACTGGGCAAAGTTCCCTGGAGCGGCAAAGCTTAACAACCCCAACCTGTTCCCGGTCAGTGTCTATTACGGCAAACCTGAGCACGCCGCCCAGTTGAAGGACATTGGCGTGAACGTTTACCAGAACGCCGAACACGACGGTTCAACGATGGCGTCCATTACCAACACGGGCATGCTGGTCATCGCCGGCACGGAGTGGTCACGTGTCGAAGTGGGCAGTAACACCGGCGTGGTCGGCTGGGACACCTACGACGAGTGCGACATGCTCGGGCTGGGCTGCAATGGCTCCACGTACGCGGCAAACCTTCAGCAGATGACGGGCAAGGTGGCGCAGATCCGCGGGTTCAACGATGGCAGGTTCGCTTTCGCCAACTATTCCAAGGGCATCCTTGGCACCTACTGGGCGCCGGGACTCATGGATGAGTTCATGGCGGCCGTTGATGCTGCATCCGTGGACAACTACATGTACACACGGGCTGATCTCCAGGATGAGTTGAACCGGACTCCGTCATGGCCGCAGGGCGCAAAGACGGCCACGTCAGCGGCCTACGGCTGGCAGTTGGATCAGATGCGGACGTTCCAGTCGGCACCGGGCATCCACCCGAACTGGATTTTCGTTGAGTCCGCCAGGCCGTTCCTGAACGCCTCCAATGACCGGACCATCACGCCCGAGCAGATGGAGGGCGCCATGTGGTCCGGCATCATCCATGAGGCGCGCGGGATCAGCATCTTCCAGCACAACAACAACGGCCAGTCGGGGTTCGGGACGTATTCCTTGGTGCAGGCGCCGGCTGACCGCAAGGCGAAGATCAAGGCCGCCCTCGCTGGTATCCAGGCTCTGGCACCTGTCCTCAACACGCAGAGCTATGTGTGGAATGCAGGCGCCGCAGGAACCGACACCATGTTGAAAGCCAAGGATGGCAGTGCATACCTCTTTGCGGGCATCGGATTGAACGGTTCTACGGGTTCGAAGACCTTCACGCTTCCTGCTGGGATCACTGGCACGCAAGTGGAGGTTGTTGGGGAGAACCGGACCATCGCCGTGCAGAACGGTAAGTTCACGGACTCGTTCGCCAACGAGTACACGCACCACGTTTACAAGATCGCGATCTAAGGCGACCAGATAGCCGGAACAGTGCGAATTCGCCGGAACGTTCCCTGTGAAATGGGCGCGTTCCGGCGATTTCGCGCAGGAGAGCTGAACCTACCCAGCCACCAGCTTCCGGGCAGCGGCGGAGTGCTCGGCGATCAGCCCGGCCACGTCCAGCCCCGGGATCGCACCATCCACTACCCTCCAGTCGCCGCCAACCATCACACGGTCGGCACGGTCGGCGCCGCAGAGCAGCAATGCAGCTACGGGGTCGTGGCTGCCGGAGAAACGCAGCTCGTCAGGCTTGAAAAGTGCCAGATCGGCCTGCATCCCTGGAGCCAGTTGCCCGATGTCAGAACGCCCCAAAACCGCAGCGGATCCACGCGTCGCCCAACCCAGCGCCCGCTCCACGGGAACGGATGCGCCGTAGCGGAGCCGCTGCAAATACAGTGCCTGCCGTGCCTCGAGGATCATGTTGGAAGCATCGTTTGACGCCGATCCGTCCACCCCGAGTCCCACGGGCACACCCGCTGCCTCAAGTTCCAGGACGCGCGCGGTCCCGGATGCAAGCCGCATGTTGGAGGTGGGGCAGTGTGCGACGGCGGTGCCCGCGGCTCCCAGCCAGGCAATCTCCTCGTCGTTGAAGTGGATGCCGTGGCCCAGCCAGGTGCGGGATCCCAGCCAGCCCACGGAATCCAAATAGTCCACGGTCCGCAGCCCAAACATGGACTGGCAGAAGTCTTCTTCGTCGATGGTTTCGGCAAGATGGGTATGGAGCCGGACGTCGAAGCGTTCGGCCATGGCGGCGCTCTCGGCCATGATTTCCTTGGTCACCGAGAATGGCGAACACGGGGCAAGCGCGATCTGCACAACTGCCCCGTCACCGGTTTCGTGATACTTGCGGATGAGCCGCTCGCTGTCCGCAAGGATCGCTTCAGGCGACTGGACCGTGGTCCTGGGCGGCAGCCCGCCGTCGTCCTCTCCCAGCGTCATGGAACCGCGGGTCAACGTGGCCCGCATCCCCATCTGGCGGACTGCGGCTACCTCGATGTCAATGGCGTCTTCCATGCCGTCGGGGAAGAGGTAGTGGTGGTCGGCGGCCGTGGTGCAGCCGGAAAGCAGCAATTCTGCAAGCGCAACCTGCACCGCAAGTTCCAGGCTCCGGGGCGTCAATCGTGCCCACACAGGGTAGAGATTCTGCAGCCAGGGGAACAACGGCGCGTTGGCCACCGGTCCCCAGGCGCGGGTGAGCGTTTGGTAGAAGTGGTGGTGGGTGTTGATGAGCCCGGGGAGAACCACATGCCCGGACGCGTCAAAAACGGTTGCGGGAGAAGTAGGCTGCCCGCCCGAAGGCACCAGCTCCACTATTTTTCCGTCAGCAACAACCAGGCCGCCGCCGGCGTCGAGGTCGTTTGCGGTGAAGATACCCAGCGGGTTCTTGATCCAAAGAGGGGTCATGACAGGTTCCTTGTCTGGTCGGCGTGTACGCGTTCCAGCTCAGTTAGGCCCTGTCTGCTGATCCAGGTTGCCGGTCCACCTGAGGCGTCCGGTGCAAAAAGCGTAAAATGCTCGACGGCGGCAGTCAACGCCTGCAGGCGCAACCCGGTCACATTTGGCATCAGTCCGGTGCCGGTTCAAGATCGTCCTGCTGAATTAACTAATTTCGTATGACGAAATTAAATTTTCAAAAAACTATGGCGCGGCTCACAATCGTGGTGCTACGCTCTAACTGCCAAAGGCGGGCACCCGGACCTCGGGAAGCTATCTACCAGGCGCAACTTAACCTTCATCGCACATGCTGAAGCCTGGTAACCAAGCTAACTGGAGCTCCTTTTTGTAGCGCCCCCGAACGGTCACCTGGCTTCCACAGCACTAAGGAAGTCGCAACATGAGTACAACCGTCACGGCCGAGCAATTCCTGGCCACCTCCATTGAGCTGGCAACAGCCAATGTCCTCAACAGTGGTGGCCCTTTCGGCGCCGTCATTGTCACCGCGGACGGACGAGCCTTCGAAGGCGTCAACCGCGTTACCGCCACGAACGATCCCACCGCACACGCAGAAGTCACGGCCATCCGTAACGCCTGCCGCGAACTGGGAACCTTCGATCTCAGCGGAGCAACCCTTTACACCAGCTGCGAGCCGTGCCCCATGTGCCTGGCCTCCGCACTCTGGGCACGCGTTGACCGCGTGTTCTTTGCCGCAGACCGTCACGATGCCGCATCCGTCGGCTTCGACGACGCCGTCTTCTACGAGTACTTCGAGAACGACAACCGGGACGCGCTGATGCCGGTAGCCAAGCTGGAACTGGGCGACCCCCAGGCTCCGGCGGCCCTCCAGCCGTTCAACACATGGAACACGCTTGATTCCAGGATTGATTACTAGGGCCCGGTGGCTGACATGACAATCCTGGACAATTCCGCTGAAAAGCAGGCTGCACTCCTCCCCAATGGCGGAAAGAGTGCAGAGCCCACAGCGGCACAAGCAAAGCACACGGCAACGGGCCTGGCCGATGGCAACAAAAAGCCCCCGGCGTCGAACTCCTTCCTGGATAAGTTCTTCCAGATCTCCAAGCGTGGCTCCACCTTGGCCCGCGAATTCCGCGGCGGCCTGGTCACGTTCTTCACCATGGCGTACATCGTCATCCTGAACCCACTCATTCTGGGTGGATTCTCGGCAGACAACGCTCCGGTTGACGTGGCGGGCGGCTGGCTTTCCGCAGCGCAGGTGGGTGCCGTTACGGGCCTCACCGCCGGCGTCATGACCATCGTATTCGGCCTCGTAGCCAACCTGCCCTTCGGCCTCGCCGCCGGCCTGGGCATCAACTCCTTCCTTGCCGTGGCGGTCATCCAGGAAGTCACGTGGCCAGAAGCCATGGGCCTGGTGGTCATCAACGGCATCCTGATTGTCCTCTTCGGTGCCACCGGCGCCCGGACGGCGATTTTCAAGGCAGTACCCAAGGAGCTCAAGGCCGCCATTACCGTAGGCATCGGCCTCTTCATCGCCTTCATCGGCTTTGTGGACTCCGGCTTTGTCCGCCCGACAGCAGGCGGCCCGCCGGTTCAGCTCGGCAACGATGGTTCCATCACCTCCATCCCCACGCTCGTCTTCATCGTCGGACTGCTGACCATGGGTATCCTCGTGGCACGCAAGATCCAGGGCGGCCTGCTGATCGGCATCGTCGCCACCACCGTCCTTGCCGCAGTCGTCGAGGCAGTGTTCCACATCGGCCCCGGCAGCGCCCAGAACCCCGGCGGCTGGCACCTCAATGTGCCCATCCTGTCGAGCCAGCTGGTGTCTGTTCCGGACCTCAGCCTGGTGGGCCAGTTCGATCTCTTCGGCTCATTCGCCAGGATCGGTGGATTGGCGGCCACCATGTTGGTCTTCACGCTGGTGTTCACCAACTTCTTTGACGCCATGGGCACCATGACCGGCCTGGCCAAGAGCGCAGGCGTGGCTCACAAGGACGGCACGTTCCCCAAGCTGAAGTCCGCTTTCATTGTTGAAGGCATGGGCGCAGTGGTGGGTGGCGCAACGTCCGGTTCGTCCAACACCGTGTACATCGACTCTGCGGCAGGCATCGGCGAAGGAGCCCGCACCGGTTTGGCTTCAGTGGTCACCGGCTTGCTGTTCCTGGGCTCGATGTTCTTCACCCCGCTCACCTCGGTGGTGCCTTTGGAAGTAGCTGCGGCAGCACTGGTGGTGGTGGGCGCGATGATGATGGCGCAGATCCGCGAGATCAAGTTCACCAAGTTCTCCATCGCGCTCCCTGCGTTCCTCACCATTGTCACCATGCCGTTGACCTACTCCATCGCCAACGGCATCGGCGTCGGGTTCATCTCCTTCGCCGTCATCAGCGCAGCGTCGGGCAAGGCCAAGAAGGTACACCCGCTCATGTGGGTGGTCACGGTGGGCTTCATCATCTACTTCGCCCGGGGCCCCATCAACGCCCTGATGGGCGTCTAGCCCGGAGCCCCACCCCGCGCCGGCGGGATCACAACCGGCACTCCGATCGACGGTCCGTCGGAACCCACCGCACGAATAGGCGTCCGCCGTCGTCGTCCCTTGTGAACAGGCACGACGGCGGGCGGCGGCTGGGTCCTTGCGCTCCGTCAGGGAACGGGGGCAGGGAGATGAAGCCCTTGCCCCCGTTCCTATGAACTCTTAGCCATTGAACTTTTACTGATAAGCCGCGACTACCCCTCAACAACCTCTGGAAATGAGAATATGAGGCAAGATCGCGCACTGCTCCGGCCGGGCAACCTGGCCGGGACACCTGGAATAAGGATGTGTTGCCATGCTGGATCTGATGCCTTCACTGGGCAGCTGGCGGCCTGCGGTCTCTGGCCAACTGTGTGCTGTGGCCACGATCGTAGGGACCGGCGGCTCCGTGCCCCGGCCCATGGGGACCTCCATGATGGTCTCCGAACATGGCGAAATCCTGGGTAGCTTGTCCGGAGGCTGCGTGGAAGGCGCCGTCGTGGAGGCGGCACTGGAAGCCATGCGCGACGGCGGCCCGCGCCTCGAGTCGTTCGGCTACAGTGCCGAGGACGCGTTCGCCGTCGGACTCACCTGTGGAGGGGAACTGGAAGTCCATATCCAGCCGCTGGGCGCCGGATCGCCTGAGCTTTCCCTTTTTACTGGACAGCCGCCCACCAAGGACCAGGCCCAAGCCCCCGCGGCTGTGGCACTTATCCGCAGGCTGGGTGCCGGTGGAGGAGTAGTTGTCATCAATGATCCTGTGCGGTTCCGCGCCATGGAATCAGAGGAGCTGGCCAAATTGGTGGGGGACCACCCCGCCACCCTCTTCGCCGCCGCTGCCCAGGTTGAACCGCTGCTCCAAGGCGGACGTGCAGGGCTGGTCCGGTTGGCCCCGCCGGAGGAATGCATTGATGGTTGGGTCACCACCGACAGGTGGGCTGCCGAGAGCCAGGAAGAAGAAACCCAGCCCGAGCCCATCACCTTGTTTGTTGAGAGCCGCTTGCCGGCCGCGCGGATGCTGATCTTTGGAGCCAACGACTTTGGTGCCGCGTTGCTCCCCGCCGGGCAACTCCTCGGCTACAACGTCACCCTCTGCGATGCCCGGCCCGCTTTCGCACAGCAAAGCCGCTTCGCCGGGGCCGATCAGGTGGTCACCGACTGGCCCCACCGCTACCTGGAGGCTGAGGCAGCAGCACGCCGCATCGATAACAGAACAGTGGTGTGCGTCCTCACCCATGACCCCAAGTTCGACATCCCGTTGCTGGAAACAGCTTTGCGCTTCAACCTCGCGTACGTCGGCGCCATGGGATCGCGTCGCAGCCACCGTCAACGGGTTGATGCCCTGCTTGCCGCCGGGACAACTCCGGAAGCGCTGGAACGGTTGCATTCGCCGATCGGCCTGGACCTAGGAGCCGTGACACCGGCCGAGGTAGCGGTTTCCATCACGGCCGAAATCGTGGCGGAGCGCGGCGCGGCCGGTATCAAGGCGGGTACCAAAGCGGGTACCAAAGTCGACCCCACCATCATCGGCGGCTTCCCCTCCCTCAAAGACACCACCGGCCCCATTCATCCAGCGCCGGTCCAACAAGTACCCCAATACCTCACTCAGGAGGACCCATGGACATGAACACCATCGAGGCCGTGGTGCCCACCACGGACCCTGCCCTTTGGCGCGACGGCGACGCCTGGCTCGCTGGAGGCACAGTCCTTTTCTCCTACGGAAGCACCGTCCTCAAGCGCCTCCTGGACCTGGGCGAGGCCAACTGGCCCGCCATCACCGTGACAGATGACGGCCTTGAACTCGCCGCCACCTGCACCGTCGCCGAGCTTTACGCCTTGCCACAAACCAACGAAGCAGCCACCCGCGAATGGCCCGGGCTGGCTCTGATCCGCCCGTGTTGCGACTCGTTCGTGGCCTCGTTCAAGATCTGGAACATGTCCACGGTGGGCGGCAATATTTGCACCGGCCTCCCGGCTGGACCCATGACCTCACTCTGCGCAGGACTCGACGGCGTGGCTACCATCTTCAGCCCGGACGGAAGCAGCCGGACAGTCCAGGTGGCGGACGTCGTCACTGGCGATATGCAGACTGCCCTTGCACCCGGGGATTTGCTCCGCAGTATCCACCTGCCAGCCACCGCGCTGTCCGCAAGGGTCGCCTTCCGGCGCTTGTCCCTGAGCAACCTGGGACGCTCCGGCGTGCTGCTGATCGGGCGCCTCGATCCCGACGGTACCTTGGTCATCACGGTGACCGCGTCCACCAAAAGGCCCGTGCAGCTGAGGTTCCCCGCGGGGCAGGTTCCCGACGCCGGGACGCTGGCTGACGCCGTCGGCGATTCCATTCCCTGGCCGCTGTACCACGACGACATCCATGGGCTCCCGGCATGGCGCCGCGATATGACGTTCAAGCTGGCCGAGGAGATCAGGGCGGAGCTGCTGGGTGAGTCCATGCACGTGTCCGGCGATTTCTGGCCGCCTCACGCCACGTCGCCGCAACCGTCCGCGCAGCCAGAACCATCAAACATCCAGCAGAAGGAGGCCCCGAATGGCAATTGAGATCAACGGAGCTGCCTCGCAGGCCATGCCCCGCCCCGGGCAGTGCCTCCGCACATTCCTCCGCGAAGAGGGCAACTTCGGCGTTAAGAAGGGCTGCGATGGCGGCGACTGTGGAGCCTGCACCGTCCACGTCGACGGCAAGCCCGTCCACAGCTGCATCTACCCCGCCGTCCGCGCCGAGGGCAAAGCCGTCACCACCATCGAAGGACTTTCCAAGGAGGGGGAACTCCACCCTGTGCAGGAACAGTTCAGCGAGGGCCAGGGTTTCCAGTGTGGCTTCTGCACGGCCGGAATGATGATGACGGCCGCCACGTTCGACGACGAGCAACGCGCCAACCTGCCCCGCAACCTCAAGGGCAACCTGTGCCGCTGCACCGGCTACCGCTCCATCGCGGACGCCGTCTGTGGCCATGGCAGCAGTCACCAGCACGACGCCGGAGCTGACGTTTCCGGGGCGCAGTCACAGGCCGTTGTGGGAACCCCGAGCGCAGCCGCTGAAACGCCTGCCGTGGAAGCCACCCCCGGCCAGCTCGGCGACAACGTACCCGCTCTCGCCAGCAACGCCGTGGTGACCGGAACCGCCCGGTACACCCTGGACGTTCCAGCGGAGCAACTTCCTGGCTTATTGCATTTGAAGCTCCTGCGTTCGCCGCATGCGCATGCCCGGATCGTGTCCATCGACAAGGCGCCGGCGCTTGCTGTGCCTGGCGTGGTTGCGGTGTTCACGCACGAGGATGCACCGCAGCAATTGTTCTCCACTGCCCAGCACGAGAACTACACGGACGATCCCGATGACACCCGGGTCCTGGACAACGTGGTGCGCTTCATCGGGCAGCGGGTTGCAGCAGTCGTGGCCGAATCCGTCGGTGCAGCGGAGGCCGGAGCCCGGGCATTGGCGGTCCAGTATGAACTTCTGGAACCGGTATTCACTCCGCAAGAGGCCATCCTTCCGGGAGCCCCGGCAATTCACGGTGAGAAGGACGGCGAAGCGTCCAGGATTTCGAGGCCGCTCCAGAACGTGGTGGCAGAAGTGCATGCGGAGCTGGGTAGCGTTGCCGATGGCTTTGCTGCCTCCGACTTCATCCACGAGCACACTTATCAGACACAACGTGTGCAGCACGTCGCTATGGAAACCCACGCCTCCATTGCCTGGCTGGACGAGGACGGTCGGCTGATTGTCCGTTCCTCCACCCAGGTGCCGTTCCTGGTGAAGCGGACGCTGAGCCGGTTGTTCAACCTTCCGCCGGAGACCGTCCGCGTTGTGGCCGGCCGGGTTGGCGGCGGCTTCGGTGGCAAGCAGGAGGTCCTCACAGAGGATCTGGTGGCCCTCGCAGCACTGAAACTCCGCCGCCCGGTACAGGTGGAGTTCACCCGCACGGAGCAGTTCATTGCCACAACTACCCGTCACCCCTTCACCATCAAGCTCAAGGCGGGCGCCACCAAGGATGGCTATCTCGCGGCGCTGCAATTGGATGTCCTGACCAACACCGGCGCGTACGGAAACCACGCTCCCGGCGTGATGTTCCATGGCTGCGGCGAGTCGTTGGCTGTGTACAAATGCGTGAACAAGAAGGTGGACGCCCACGCCGTCTACACCAACACTGTTCCGGCCGGCGCTTTCCGCGGTTACGGGTTGAGTCAGATGATCTTCGCGATCGAGTCAGCCATTGACGAGCTGGCGGTGGGTATCGGCATGGACCCGTTGGAGTTCCGGCTCAAGAACATGGTCCGTCCCGGGGATCACATGCTCTCCACCACGCCCGAGCCCGAGGAAGACGTACACTACGGAAGCTATGGCCTGGACCAGTGCGTGGCCCTGGTGCGCGATGCTCTGGCCCGTGGCAAGGAGCGGTACCGTGCCGCCGGACTGGACGATTTTGGGCCTGATTGGGTCGTGGGGGAGGGCTCGGCCCTGTCCATGATCGACACCGTCCCGCCCCGCGGCCACTTCGCCCACACCCGGGTGAGCCTGGAAGCGGACGGAAGGTTCGCCGTCGACGTCGGAACGGCCGAATTCGGGAACGGCACCACCACGGTGCACGCGCAGTTGGCCGCCACTGCGTTGGCTACCACTGCGTCCAAGGTGACTGTGCGCCAGTCGGATACCGACCTCGTAGAGCATGACACCGGTGCCTTCGGTTCGGCCGGAACCGTGGTGGCCGGCAAGGCGACCCTGGGTGCGGCGCTGGAACTCGCCACCCGGATACAGACAGTCGCTGCGTCCCTGACGGGAGCCGCCTTGGCGGACTGCCGTTTGGTGGACGGAGCTGTCCAGTGCGGCGATCGCACAGTACAGCTGACGGACATCGTCGACGCCGCCCGGCTCCAAGGCGTGCGGCTCGCCACTGATGGGAACTGGGGAGGAACGCCACGGTCTGTGGCGTTCAACGTCCACGGTTTCCGGGTCGCTGTGAACACGGGGACGGGCGAGTTGCGGATCCTGCAAAGCGTGCAGGCTGCCGATGCCGGTGTGGTGGTCAACCCGCGTCAGTGCCGTGGGCAGATCGAGGGCGGCATTGCGCAGGCGCTGGGTGCGGTGCTGTACGAGGAAGTGAAAGTGGACAACACCGGGCGGGTCACCACGGATATCCTGCGGCAATACCACATTCCTTCCTTTGCGGACGTGCCCAGGAGCGAGGTCTATTTCGCCACCACCAACGACTCCACCGGACCGCTGGGTGCCAAGTCCATGAGTGAGAGCCCGTTCAATCCCGTGGCACCTGCGCTGGCCAACGCCATCCGCAACGCGACAGGCATCCGCTTTGGCGAGCTGCCCATCGCACGGGACAAGATCTACCTGGCCCTCCGGGACCGCACCCTCATCCCCAACTGACTCGCATTAGTGGTTGTTCCCAGCCCTGGGAACAACCACTAATGCCAGCTACTTGGGTGAAACCGTGAGCTCCATGAACACGCTGTTTGGGTCCAGCGTGTAGTCGGCAAACGGCGGGCATTCCGTGAATCCGTGCCGTGCATACAGGCGGCGTGCGGGAGCGAAGTAGTCTTCGGTGCCCGTTTCCAGGCTCAGGCGCCCGTAACCAAGCCGGGCGGCCTCGGCCACGATGTGTTCAAGCATCAGAGTTGCCACGCCACGTCCACGCGCGCTGGTTGTTGTGCGCATCGACTTGATCTCGGCATGACCACTGGAGATCTTCTTCAGTGCTCCGCATCCCAACAGAACCCCGTCCTCGCGTGCTGTCCAGAACGTGATCGACTCGTGGGACAAAGCGGAGTGGTCCAAGGCGTGTACGCTCTCGGCCGGAGAGGTTGCGAACATGTCGGCCAAGTGCTCGCTGAGGAGCTGGTGGACATCAGGGCGTGCGGGATCATCAAGTGCGATGCGGATCATGGACCCTAATGTACCCGCCGTTATCCGTCCAAAAGATGCAGTTGATCCTTGGTGTCCAGGTCTTCGCCGGAGCAAAGGTCGCTGCAGTCCACCAGATCAACCAGCCCCGGATGCGCTTTGAGGAACGAACGCGCTCCGGTGTCGCCATTGGCCGCTGCGGCCGCTTCGGATCGAAGCCCGACGTCGAAAATCACCGGGTGCCGGCGCTTCAGGTGGCCTGACTCGTCAGGGTAGGCGGCCGCCGTGACCCGACCGGGGTGGTGGCTGCCCAGCAGCCTGCTGACCGCCGTCGGGGTTAAACCCGGTTGGTCCACCAAGGCCACCATGATGCTGTTGCCCGGTGCTGCGGCGTCGATTCCGGCGCGGAAGGAGCCAGCCATTCCTTTGGCCCACTTTTCGTTCTCCACCACCACGTGCGTGCCCAGGTCCGTGACGCTTCGAACATGTTCGGCCTCGGCTCCCAGCACCACCACAACCTCGCGGCAGCCGCCGTCGAAGAGCGTATCGGCCAGGACCTCCACCAGGGTGCGGCCGCGGAAGGGGAGCAGCGCCTTGGGGCCGCGGCCCAAGCGGGTGCCGGCGCCCGCAGCAAGCAGCACGCCCGTCACTGGGGCCATGCCGGAGTCAGTCATATCCTCACGATACGCGCGGGGTTCCATGCGGTCTCTAGCTCCTTGGATGCTTTCGAAGAGATCTACCGATATCGGTTGTAAATTACCGATCAGTAGGGCTTTTGGTGTCCCTCAATGGCCGTTAGGGTCGGTGTGGGAGTTATGCAGTCAGCTCGGGTACGCAACGACGCGTGAGGACAGGGGAAAATGGCGGGTAGTTTCGAGATTCTCAAAGCAGGTAGTAACTCATTCCGATTCCGGCTTACGGCCGAGGACGGCACGGTTGTGGCAGTGTCGCCACAGTTCCCGAATTTGAAGGCCGTTGTGGCCGGCATCAACGCAGTCCGCGAGAATGCGGCAACAGGCTTCGTGGTCGACAGGCGGAACCTGGGCACCTGATGCCCGTTCAGCGAAACCCAGCGAAATGACAGTTGGCGGCAGTGTTCTTCACGAACACTGCCGCCAACTGTCGTTTGTGCGGGTTGTTTAGGCGTCTCCGCCTGCTCCGCCGGTGGTGCCGGCGTTCACGTCCAGCAGCTTGTAGCGGTCAATGGCGTACGACGGCGCGCCCTCCTCAACTTCACCTCTCGCCGCCAGCAACTGGAGGGTTTTGGCGACGATGGAGTGGGTGTCGTTTTTGAAGTAGCGGCGGGCGGCTTGGCGGGTGTCGGAGAAGCCGAAGCCGTCTGCTCCGAGGGAGGCGAAGTCGTTGGGGATGAATTGGCGGATTTGGTCGGGGACGGCTTTCATGTAGTCGGACACGGCGATGACGGGTCCGGTGGTGTCTTTGAGTTGTTCGGTGATGAACGGGGTGCGGGCGGGTTGGCCGGGGTTGAGGAAGGCGTGTTCTTCGGCGGCGAGTCCGTCGCGTCGTAGTTCGTTCCAGGAGGTCACGGAGAAGACGTCGGCGGCGACTCCCCAGTCCTCGTTGAGGATCCGTGCTGCTTCGAGGGCCCAGGGTACGGACACGCCGGAGGCGAGGATGTTCGCGGTGGGCCGGTTGGCCTCTCCTGTGGGGGCGTCTGCGAGTTTGTAGATGCCTTTGAGGAGTCCGTTGAGGTCGAGGTTTTCCGGTTCCGCGGGTTGGGTGATGGGTTCGTTGTAGACGGTGAGGTAGTACATGACATTTCTGTCATCGTCAGCGTCTGGTCCGTACATTTGTTCGAGGCCGTGGCGGATGATGTGGCCGATTTCGTAGCCGTAGGCGGGGTCGTAGGTTTTCACGGCGGGGTTGGTGGAGGCCAGGATGGGGGAGTGTCCGTCGGCGTGTTGGAGTCCTTCGCCGGTGAGGGTGGTCCGTCCTGCGGTGGCGCCGATGATGAAGCCGCGGGTCATTTGGTCCGCTGC
>NZ_FNNR01000024.1 GCF_900106835.1 Arthrobacter sp. cf158 | reverse complement strand
TTCCACATCGACGCCATGACCGTGCACCTGGTCCGCCGCGCCAACAAGTTCGACGTCATCGTCACCGAAAACATGTTCGGCGACATCCTCTCGGACCTCGCCGGTGAAGTCGCCGGATCCCTGGGCATCGCACCCTCGATCAACTCCTCCGACACCCACGCCATGGCCCAGGCCTCCCACGGCTCCGCCCCGGACATCGCCGGAAAGAACATCGCCAACCCCATCGCGATGATCCTCTCCTCCGCCATGCTCCTGCGTTGGCTCGGCGCGAAGTTCGACGACGAGAAAGTCCTCCAAGCCGCCGAACTGGTCGAAAAAGCCATCGAAGCGACCGTCCTGGACGGCACCACCACCAAAGACATGGGCGGCACCGCCGGCACCAGCGACTTCGCCGACGCCGTCGCCACCCGCGTCACCACCGTCGCCCACGTCTAACCACACCACCCACACGCCGGGCGGGAACAAACCACCCGCCCGGCGTGCACGCACATTGCCCAACTTCCGGCAGGAGGCTATACGTCCGTGTCCGGAAACCCCACGAAATGGTAGGAACAACAGTGATAGGTGTCATCGCCGATGATGTGACCGGTGGTACTGACGTTGCCGTCGCTTTCCGACGTGCCGGACTGGCAACAGTCATTCTGTTCGGCTCGCCCGGTTCGGAGACGATCCTGCCGTACCATGACGCTGTGGTCATTGCATTGAAAACAAGGACCCTGCCGGTAGACGACGCCGTCGCCGAATCCCTGCGCGCCGCAGAATGGCTTAAAAACCATGGCGCCTCGCAGCTCTATTTCAAATACTGCTCCACCTTCGATTCCAAACCCGAAGGCAACATCGGCCAAGTAGCCGACGCGCTGGCCGATCTCCAGGGTTCACGTCTGACGGTCGTTGCTCCGGCCTCGCCTGAACACCGCCGCACCCAGTACATGGGTAATCTGTTCGTCGCCGAACAGCCACTGGCCGAGTCTCCGATGAGCCACCATCCCTTGACGCCGATGACTGATTCCAACGTCGTCCGTCTGCTCAGCGCCCAGACCGAACGCCCTGTAGAACTCGTCAGCCAAAAGACGGTACGTGCAGGCGCCCGGGCAATCCGGGAGTTCCTCGATGAGATGGCCGGCCGAGGTGTCCGCTATGCCGTCACGGATGCCATTACCGCTACAGACCTGCAAGCCATCGGTGATGCCTGTCGCGACGATGTGCTGGTTACAGGCGCCGCCGGACTGGCCGGAGGGCTTGGCCGATCTCTGGCCGGGAACCGGGGGAGCAGCCAAGACCACGAACAGGACCCGGTCGGAACCGGGCGGGCAGTCGCTTTGGCGGGAAGCTGTTCTGCCCGGACCCGGGAACAGGTTTCTTACATGCGCGAGCAGGAACCCTCGTTTTTCCTCGACGCTGTCTCAAACCCGGACCCTGTACAGCTGGCAGAATCGGCCCTTGCCTGGTTCGGGACACTGCCTCATGACGCCCGGCCGCTGATCTACTCAACTCTAGAACCCGGAGAGCTGCGCCGGACCCAGGAGATTTTGGGCACCGAAAGATCCTCCGCCATCCTCGAAAAGGCCACCGGTTTGATTGCCCGTGGGCTCGTTGGACGGGGTGTGCGCCGAATCGTCACTGCCGGGGGCGAAACCTCCGGTGCGGTTGTCCAGGCATTGGGCGTCCAGGGCGGGACCATCGGTACGGAAATGGCCCCCGGGGTGCCATGGATCTACACCACAGGGGAGATTCCCATCGCTTTGCTTTTGAAATCCGGCAACTTCGGGGACCCTGGGATGCTGGTCCAAGCCGTCCACGCGGACGCCAACGCCGGGGAGGCCAGCCTTGCCGGTCACTGAACTTGCCTATGTTGGTTCACGAACCAGCGTGCTGCGCGAGGGGCGCGGCAGCGGGTTGGAGGTCTTCGAAATCCTCGACGACGGACGCTGGCTCCCACGGCAAACGGTGGGCATGGACAACCCCAGTTTCATGGTCCTCAGTCCAAGAAGCACACAGCTTTACGTTGCCCATGGCGACGGGAACCAGATCAGCGCCCTGGAGCTGGACCCGGCGACCGGACGCATCGATTACCGTGACACGGTTGATGCCGGGGGAGTGAACCCGGTCCATTTGGCACTCAGCCCGGACCAGCAGTTCCTCGTGGTGGCCAACCACAACAGCGGCACGGTAGCCAGCATCCGGATACTCCCGGATGACAGCCTCGGCCCCGTCGCAGGTCTGCTGTCCTTCGAGGGTGAAACCGGGCCGCACCGCCGTGACCAAAACAGTTCCAAACCCCACCAGGTGGTCTTCGACGCCACCGGTTCGTACGCGCTGGTCCCGGACAAAGGCCTGGATTCAATTTTCACGATCTCGATCGACAGCACCGGATCCCTGACGTGGCACCAGGACCGGACCATACGGTTGCGGGAAATGTCTGGACCACGGCACGTGGCGTTTTCACCATCCAACAACTTCGTTTACTCGATCGAGGAATTCCTTTCAACGGTGACCACCTACAGTTGGGACGCCGCCACGGGCACACTCCGCCCTATCCAGTCCACGTCCGCACTGCCCGACACTGTGACCGGGGACAGCCGCGGGGCAGAAATCGCGGTCAGCGCCGACGGGAAGCATGTTTATGTCTCCAACCGCAGCGGACCCGGAGACCACTCACCTGGTGGTGAGTTCCCGGACACTATCGGCACGTACGACGTCGATCCCGACACGGGCCGTCTTGGCCCAGGACGCTGGACCGAGACCCACGGCATCAGGCCCCGTTTCTTCTGCTTGGACGCCGAAGCGGGGGCACTGCTCGTCGCCCATGAACGGGGACACTCCATCGCAGCCCACCCTTTGGATCCAACCACGGGAACTCCCGGTCCGCCGGTGTTCCGAGCTGCCACCGGCAGTCCCGTCGCGATCTTGAGGCACCGCCTCCCGGTCTCCGCAGAAGACGGCAAGCCGTCGCCAGAGCACTGCGTCGACGCAGACCATTCGTCCACCCTCTAGAAAGGAGATGACGTGGGAATCGCCGTCTGGGCGCTGATCGTCTATCTCATCACCATCCTCGTGTGGGCCACCGTCGTAAAGCGGGGTATCGGCGAGGCCATGATTGTCGGATTCCTCGTGCTGTGCCTGTTTGGCGGAGCCGACTTCTTCGCGCTTCTGGGCACAGGCCTCGGGGAAGCCTTCAAGCAACCTGTGGTCTTCGCCGCGATGTCCTTCACCTTTATCGGATTCGTGCTGACGCAGACCGGCATCATCCACCATCAGGTCCATATCCTGAACTCCATGCTTGGCCGACTTCGCGGCGGCGCAGGCTACGTCTCCACCCTCGCCTCTGCAGGCTTCGGGGCGCTGACCCACTCAGCGTCTGCGAATGCAGCCACCATCGGATCGGTCACGATTCCATGGATGGAACGCTCAAACTGGCCCAAACACATAGCCTCCTCCGTCGTCGCAGGAAACTCCGGCAACGGCACGGTCATCCCGCCCAGCGCCTCCTATCTCATCCTTGTGGGACTTGCCACCGTGGGACCGAACATCGACAAGAACGCCACCCTGGTAGCGATGTTCGTCGTGGCCGGATACTGCGTGCTGTGGAGACTGCTGTGCATCTTCTACTTTGTGCGGCGCTACAAAATTGCCAAGGTATCCGGTGAAGAACTCATGCCGCTGCGACGGTCCCTGAAGCAGGGGTGGCGATCATTGATCGTCTACCTAGGCATAGCCGTGCCGATTCTTCTTACCGTTGGCGTCGGCGCTGAGCTCATCGCCCGCCTGCTGGGCGACAAGGGACCCGATGCCGTCAAAGCGATCGACATCCTGCTGTGGATCCCCGTCCTCCTGGGCATCCTCAGCCTCATCATTGGTCGTAAGCAACTGCCGTCCACACCTCGCGCGTGGTACACCTTCATCGCCAGTACAGCCCCACGGTTCAAGGACATCGGCGCAACACTGGTGTTCTCCTTCGCCGGTAGTGCGGTCCTTCTTGCCCTTGGGTTGGACAAGCAGCTGCGTGATGCCCTCACCGGCCTGAACGCACCGGCCATCGTCACAGTGCTGATCATTGTGGTGATCATAGCCCTGGTGGGTGGTCCGCTGAGTGCCACGGCCACGGCCGCGACCCTCGGCGGCGGTGCGTTCGCAGTCCTTGTGGCAGCAGGAGTTCACCCGGCCCTGGCTGTTTGCGCCATCATGGTGGCCATCTCTACAGAAGGTGCGTCCCCGCCCGGAGGTCCGTCCATCTTCATCTCTGCGAGCATCGCGGAAGTGAATCCTGCCAAAACGTTCGTGCCGCTGGTGGTGTTCTACGTGGTGCCGTTCCTGATCATCCCCGTGGTGGTGGCGTTCAACCTGCTACCCATTCCCCACTAGCCGGACCAGAAAGGCTGATAAATGTCTTCACAAAAACACATCGACGCCGGCCCCGGCTTTGGGCCACGCCGCAAAGCACTGATCCGCGTCCTGACCATGGTCTTCGTTGCACTCCTGGTAGCAATGCTGCTCCTGGGGACGGTGCTTGTGCTGCTCCAGCTCGCGGGGTTGCTGATCGGTAGCACTGACTTCATCATCGGGGTGTCCAAGACCTTAGGGCCGCTCACGTACTGGGTCGCTGCTGCATTTGGAACATTCACCCTCATCCTTGCCATGGCACATGGCTGGAAATCCGCCGACTAGGAGACGCACCGTGACCCGTCATCAATCCAACCCGCTGATCTCGCTGATCAGTGCGACCCCGGTGGCGATCCCACCAGCTACCGGGGCTTTTCATGAGGTTTTTCCTGAAGCCAGATTATGGAACCTTCTCGATGACCGCCTTCTAGACGACGCTACAGCCCAAGGGGGCGTCACCGAGGGGCTGGCCGAACGCATGACCCGATTGATTCGCCACGCCGAAACTGAGGGTGCGGACGGAATCCTTCTGACGTGCTCCATGTACGGGCCCATCGCCGAACGGCTCGCATCTGAGCTGTCCATTCCGATCCATGCCCCCGACGCGTCAGCATTCAAGGCCGCTTTGTTCGGCGGCTACAAACGCATCGTGCTGCTGGCCTCCGCCAGGGGGCCGCTGGAAGACGCGCTGGAGCGGTTCTCGGCAGCAGCAGCCTCAGCCGGTCAGGACATCGCCGTCACGGGCATCGTTGCCGAGGGGGCAGCGGCAGCCGCAGCGGCCGCAGACACGGAACGCCTGAGCCGCGCGCTTGAGTCAGCGTGCAGAGATCAGGAAGATTCTGATGCCGTCTTACTGGCCCAGTACTCGCTTTCCCCGGCGGCCGAGGCCTTGGCCGCTGCCCTCGACAAACCGGTTCTGGCGGGCCCGAAACTTGCAGCCGCCACCCTACGGTCTCAACTGCTGGGGAACCCAACCTCTGCAACGACCCCCAAGAAAGAGAATGCATGAGCACCGAAAGCCGCCTCCGCGAAAGCGTCGTAGACGCAGCCCGATCCATCTTCAACCGTGGCCTGACTCACGGTCGAACAGGAAACATCAGCGTCCGCTGGGGTGACGCCATTCTGGTTACCCCGACGGGCAGCAGCCTGGGGACTGTCCGGCCGGACGAACTCTCAGTCATTGACGCCGCTGGAACGCATGTCAGTGGCAACAAGCCTTCCAAAGAGGCCTTCCTGCACGCGGCTGTCCTCCGGGCCCGTCCGCAGGACACTGCAGTGGTACATACCCACTCGACATATTCGGCCGCCGTGTCCTGCCTGGAGCACACCACGGCCGGCAGCGCCATTCCACCGCTGACGGCCTACTTCGCCATGCGGGTAGGAACCCTTCCATTGCTGCCCTATCACGCACCGGGGGATCCGGCGCTGGAGGGCCTGGCCGAGGCTACAGCTGCCGAACACCTTGCCATGCTGCTGAGCAATCACGGCCCCGTCGTGGCAGGCAAAGATGTGGACAGTGCCATGGATGCACTTGAAGAGCTTGAGGAGACGGCCAAGGTCTACCTGCTCCTGCACGGACGCACTACGCGACCGCTCACACCCGAGCAGGCTGCCGCTGCCGCACGAATCTGACCGTGGCCCCTGCAACGGCGTCCTGCACGGACGGGGGCTGAATGGGCGGGATCTTCGCAGGATTCGCGCTCGTTGGCACAATTATCCTGGTTGGCTACTTGGCTGGACGGGCCGGCATCGCCGGCCCGTCAGCTGGGCCCGTCTTGTCCAGGATCGCCTTCTTCATCACCAATCCAGCCCTCCTCTTTACCATTTTGGCAGGCTCGGAACTCGGTGACATCTTCTCTGCCCTGGTGCCCTTGGCCCTTGCTGCGGCTGTACTGACGTGTCTGCTTTACTGGGGCCTGAGTGCGCTGTGGTTTCCCCGCAAGGGCGCAGAAATCGTCGTGGGCGCTATGGCAAGCTCCTACGTCAACGCCAATCACATCGGGATTCCGGTCGCGGTCTACGCGATTGGCAACGCCACTCCGGTTGCCCCGGTCTTGCTTGTGCAGTTGCTGGTGCTCTCGCCACTGTTTCTCCTGCTCCTTGACCTCACGACAGGACAGCGGCCCACGCTCAGATCGTTGCTCGCCCAACCGGTGCGGAATCCGATGATTATCGCCTCATTTCTCGGGGCCGTTGTGGCCTGGACCGGGCTGGAGCTGCCCCCATTGCTCTGGGATCCGCTCAAGGTCCTGGGCGGGGCGGCCGTGCCGCTGGTCCTGATGGCATTTGGTATGAGCTTGCCCGGGAGCAGGCCGTTGCGGTCCGGCGGGGCTCGGACCGACGTACTGGTCGCCAGTGGACTCAAGGCCGCCATCATGCCCGCGCTGACATTTGTCCTCGCCCGCTACGTCTTCGCTGTGGATGATGCGCAAGCGTTCGCCGCCGTGATTATGAGCGCCCTGCCGACAGCCCAGAACGTGTTCCTGTTTTCCAGCCGCTACGACAGAGGCGCCGCTATCGCCCGCGACTCAATCCTGCTCACCTCAGTTGCTGCCATACCTGCCGTGCTTGCCGCCGCGTTGCTGATGGGCCGGTAGCCCGGGCACGGCAGCGGCTCCGTGCCCGGGGGTGTCCCAGTCAGAACCCGTACAGCTTTTCCGGGTTGTCCACGAGGATTCTCTTACGGTCCTGTTGTCGCGGAACCCATGACGCAAACAGATCCAACATGGCGGCATCGTCGGGCATGGGTACCTCACCCCGGGAAGCGGTAGGGTGGGGCCAGTCGCTGCCCCACAACATGCGCTCAGGCGCCGCCCGGGCAAAAGCCGAACCAACTGCGGCGCGGTCGCTGTAGGACGGGGGTCCGACCGGTGATTCGTGGTAGACGCCTGAGAGCTTAACCCAGGTGGTTCCCTCATCGATGAGTCGAAGAATGGCAGCGTACGCAGGATGCGCGGTCCCTGTGGCTCCAGGTATCCTGCCCATGTGGTCGATGACCAGGTCGGTGGGCAGGCCGCTGATCCGAGCAAGGTTTTCCTGGATTCCTTCTGCCGTCATATGGATCTGCACATGCCAGCCAAGGTCCGCAACACGTTCGGCCAGCGGCCGGATCAGTTCTGCCCCGGCGCCACCCGGGCGGGTGAGGTTGAAGCGGATTCCGCGGATTCCGCCGTCGTTCATTTCCCGTAGTTGCCCGTCCGTGAAGGTGTTGTCGATCACCGCTACGCCACGGGCATCCCGGAGCCCTAGCTGTGCGATGGCGTCGAGCGTGCAGCGGTTGTCTGTGCTGTAGTTCGACGGTGTGACGACCACCGTGCGTTTGGTGCCTGTGCGGCGTTGCAGGAGACGGTAATCGGCAACTGTTGCCTTGGGCGGCGGAGTCGCGGTCGGCAAGGGATACGGGAATCTGTCGGGATCGAAGATGTGCATGTGGCAATCCGTGGCCTGGCCGGGGACCCGATAGGAAGCCCTTTCCGTTCCGGCAGAAAAGGGCGCCGGTCTCTCGGACGTGGCCTGTGCTGCGGCCCCGCCGCCGGCAGCCAGGGCCAGGCCCGCCAGGGCCCCTTGCACTAGTGTGCGGCGGTTGAACGAACCGGCGGCGAACAAGGCTGAATCTGGCCGAAGACGATCTGTCATTGGGTCTCTCCTTTGAGGAATGCTGCGCCCATCTCCAAGCACGTGAGGTGGGCCACATCCATCATCGGATAAAGTGGTCGGCCAGTCAACCACTTTAGGTGCCGGTGGTGGCGTCCTTCTGGACGTCGGGCCGCTTCGTTAGAAGGACGCGATCATGGGGCCGCCGGTTTCGCGCTGACTTCCAGGGACGACGACGCGTGTGGAGATGTCCTTGTAGGCCAGAAAATGCTGGGTTTTGAGGTGCTCTTCCTCAAAGGCGGCACGATCGGTGTATACCTCGTAGAAAGCGAAGGTGTTTGTTCCGTCGCCCAATTCGATGACGTCGAAGCGAAGGCACCCATCTTCATCCCGGACAGACGACTCGGCGTTGCGCGTGATGGCCTCCAGAAACTCTTTCCGACCCTCGGGCTGTACCTCCAGCGTGACCCACAGACTATACATCGATGTTTCCTTTTCCCTTCATGGTCAGTTGATGGGAAACAGGCTATACGGCCACGGTCGTTCGGGGGCTCACAGCCTGGACGAGGAAGTCGACGTCGCCGAAGTTACCGGATTTCAGGAGTAGGGCCAGTGGACCGTTGTGTGAGGTATGAATCCAGGGGACGCCAGGAGCAGCCTCGGAACCGATCAGTCCGCCGCTGACGTGGAGTGCTGTCACCACGGAGCCTGAGGTTTCGCCACCTGCGACAACCACTCGCTGCACCCCCCGGCTGACCAGTCCACGGGCGATGAGGCCCATGGCTGTCTCCAGAATTTCAGCCGAAGCAGCGACCCCGAGCCTGCGCTGGGATTCACGGAGCTTCTCCGGCGGCAACGAAGAGTAGATCAGCGGGGCAGTGCCCGGCGGTTGCTCGTCGTACCAGGCCAGGGCGGCCTCGGACAGCAGGGAAGAGTCCGGTACTGCTACAGCATCGAGCTGGTATGAGGGGTGTCCACCGGCCTGCATTGCTTCGATTTGCTGGAGAGTGCGGGCGGAACAGGATCCTGCCAGCGCGACCGCCGGGCCGTCGTGGCCGGACCCGCCATTGAAGGGTGCCTGCTTGCGGGTGGACGTGTTGCGTTCGGCGATTGCCGTTGCCAGCCCGCCGGCGAGACCGGCCGCTCCGGATACGAAGGGGTGATCGATGACCACCCTGCCAATGGTGGCAAGGTCGCTGGGCTCAACTGCATCTACCACGGCATACGGGATTCCCGAGTGTTGCAGATCGGCGATTGCAGCGGTCAGCGCCTCGGTTCCAGCATGAACTTGCTGCAGGGTTACCAAGGATACGGTGCGTGCTGTTTGGGAGCGAAGCAGTTCCGGCACGCGCGAATCGGTCATGGGCGTCAAGGGGTGATGACGCATGGGTGAGTCCGACAGGAGCTGATGGTGGACGAATAGATGACCGTTGTACTGGGTGCGTCCGTGCGAGGGAGAGCTGGGCACCACGACGGTAACACTGCTGCCGGTCAGGTCCGCCAAGGCATCATTGACCGGGCCGATGTTGCCGGCCGGGGTGGAATCGAACGTTGAGCAGAACTTGAAGAAGAGCTGCTTCGCGCCGGCGTCCAGCAGCTTCCGGCCCGCACGCAACGACTGTGCCACAGCCTGATCCGCAGGAAGTGTGCGGGTTTTGAGCGCAATGACCACGACGTCGGCTCCGTCGTTGCCTGAGACGACTTCCGGTACGCCGAATTGGATCAGGACGCGGAGTCCGGCGCGGCGGAATGCGACAGCAACATCTGTGCCGCCTGTGAAGTCATCGGCAATGACACCGATCATCGTGTACCTCCAAGAATGGTGCGGCGAAGTGCCGCGGCTGAGCTGATGGGCCCGGAGAAAACCGGTATGCCTGTGGTGGATTGAAGTTCCTTGGCCGCGGATGCCAGGGAATATTGGGCGAGCAGAACCGCGTCAGGAGGCGACGGTTGTTTCGTGACTACTGCGGCCAGGGCGGTGACGAGTTCCTCTGTGGTGCCGTGCAGGGCTGCGGGCTTCGCCCCTGGAACAACAGCACCGCGGGTCTCCACTGGAACACCCCGCCCGGCGGACTCGTTGATAAAGCGGTTTATCGCGACGGTCAGTGGCTGATGGTCGCTGGCGAGCACCAGGACTGATCCCGGAACCTGTGCGAACAGCCCATCCAGGGCCATCGCATCAGGATCGAGCAGAGGGACGGGGCATTTGTCGGCGTAGGACTGAACAGCCGTTGCGTAAACGGGGCAGGTGAGGAGGACAGCATCCGCACCCTCAAGCACCGCATGGTTGATCAACCGGTGCATCCGCTCGGCCAAGGACCCGGTCACACCTCGAACGTCCGCGTCTTCCTGCAACTGGTCATCGAGGATATTCCACAGCCGCGCCTCGGGGAACCCTGATGCAAACGCCGCGTTCGCCGGCACAAGGGCGGCCGGATTGGCGCTGATGAGTGCAACCAGCGGACGCGTCTCTGCGGAGGACATGGTGCCTTCTTCTGCTCTTTGGGCCCAGTGCCGGGCGGGTGGTTTGTTCCCGCCCGGCGTGTGGGTGGTGTGGTTAGACGTGGGCGACGGTGGTGACGCGGGTGGCGACGGCGTCGGCGAAGTCGCTGGTGCCGGCGGTGCCGCCCATGTCTTTGGTGGTGGTGCCGTCCAGGACGGTCGCTTCGATGGCTTTTTCGACCAGTTCGGCGGCTTGGAGGACTTTCTCGTCGTCGAACTTCGCGCCGAGCCAGCGCAGGAGCATGGCGGAGGAGAGGATCATCGCGATGGGGTTGGCGATGTTCTTTCCGGCGATGTCCGGGGCGGAGCCGTGGGAGGCCTGGGCCATGGCGTGGGTGTCGGAGGAGTTGATCGAGGGTGCGATGCCCAGGGATCCGGCGACTTCACCGGCGAGGTCCGAGAGGATGTCGCCGAACATGTTTTCGGTGACGATGACGTCGAACTTGTTGGCGCGGCGGACCAGGTGCACGGTCATGGCGTCGATGTGGAA
>NZ_FNNR01000025.1 GCF_900106835.1 Arthrobacter sp. cf158 | reverse complement strand
GCCCGGGATCAACCTGCGCACCCGTGGCTTGAAACCCAAGCCTTGGTTCCTGCACTCCCGCACGCTCCTGCCTGTTTGGGGTCTGGTTGCCGGCGCAGAGGAGTGTTCTGGCCCATTCGGCGGGGACGATTCCGTAGCCTTTGAGGCGGGCTGGTTCACTGTCGCCTTGAAAGAGGGTCCGGTCGGTCATGACGAGGTCCAGGTTGATCCCGGCGATCCCGCCGGGTGTGCCGGTGGTGCGTTCGATGAGGGTGTCGGCCATGACCTGCCCACGGGTTCGGGGATCGCCGGTGGAGCGGGCGGTGTCGGCGGCGCGGGTGAGCGCAGCGTATGCGGCGACGCCTTGGGCGACGGGCAGCAGCGCGGTGAGGTAGGTCATGGTGTCCGGTGCCGGGCGCAGACTGACGGTGCGTTCGCTCGCGGCATGGCTCGCCCGCTGCGCGACGGAGCGTGGGTCACGCCGGTACGCGGCGGCTTTCACGGCGGCGATGATGGACCGGTTGCCTTTGCCGTCGAATGTTCCGGTGTCGGGGGCGAGTTCTTCATCCACAGCGCACCGGTCCTCCACAGACAGGCACGCTGTCTCTTTCACGAGTAGTGTGGCGCGCCATTCGTTGAGCTGGCCTGATTCCAGGGCGGCCAGGGTGCGGGGCATCTCCACCACCAACGCTTTCGCCAGGCCGAGCAGCCGGGAGCCCCGGTTCGGGGATTCCCTCCGCGCCAACGCCAGCTGAGCGCCCACCCCCTGGCCACGCTCAGACACAGGCACACCCGCCGCAGCGCGTTCCTGCCGTTGCGCGAGGTCGAAGGCCACAGCTATCCGCGCCTGAAGGCCGGTAATGGCGGACTTCATGTCCTCCAAGGCCCGCAGTTGATTGATCAGATCAGCGCTGACGGTGCGGGGCGAAGGAGGAGCATCAACGACAGGCTCCACGGCTGACACAGTGCCTGAAGCCGTGCTGGAAACGCGGGGTGAAACTAGGGAAGGCGACGGCGCACGGACCAGCGCAGCAGCTGGCGCCGCACCCGCTTTGTGTTCCCTCATCTGCTCCATGCTCACACTCTGCCAGCAGGCACCGACATTATTAGCGCATGCATTTCCAGCCGCCTCTCGCGACACGCGCACCCCGGCCCAACCACCACACGCACCTCACGCGACAGGCATCACCCCGGCCCAGCCACCACAGGCACCGCATGGCAGGCGAACAATGCAACAGCTACCGCCGCACCGGCTCCGACGGCGTCTGGAAAGCATCAGGACGGCGTCTGGGAACTACGCGTCAGGAGCCTCGGTCGGCGCTTCGTACCCCTCGGGAATCGTCGGCACGCCCGCGTCCAGTGCCCCTGTAAATACGCGGGCAGACCTCAACTTGCTGCCTTCGCCGGATAGTTTCACGTGCAACCTTTCGGCGGTGACAACAGGCGTTTGGTGAAGGCGCCTGTTCCCCACCGTCATCCCCTCAACAAGGGTGCCGTCGTCAGTGGCAACTGTGTGATGTGTTATCCGTTGACCCGAGTCCAGGTCCTCCACGAGTTCGAGGTGATTGAACGTGACAGCAGCCGGAAAGCTCAGGGTGGCTCCGCCGTCGTGGTTTTCCAGCGTTGCGTCCACGGCGCCGGAGAGGCGACGGTCCAGCTCTGCCTTCCATTCCTTAAGGACCCTGAGGTCCTCGTCCGGAAGAAGCCCCCGGGTGTCCGGAGGCAGGTTCAGAAGGAGGTTCGCGCCCATCCCGACGGACTGGTAGTAGATGGCCAGCAGGTGCTCGGTGGTCTTGGGCTGGTCGTCGGGGTGCCAGAACCAGCCGCGTCGGATGGAAACGTCGCATTCGGGCGGCAGGTAGCTTTCCGCGCCGAGTTCCGAGCTGGACTCCGTGTATTGCGTATCAGCGGTGCGTTCCACGACATAGTTGACGGGATCTTTGGCCAGTCCATTCTCATTGCCTACCCAACGGATGGTGGGCTGGCCCATGTTGAAGATCATGGCCTCCGGCTGGTGTTCCTTAACAACGGCGATGATCCGGTCCCAGTGGTACTCGCGGCCCACCGACCCTGCGCCGTCGAACCAGAGCTCCATCAGGGGCCCGTAACCAGTGCAGAGCTCGGTGAGTTGGTGGATGTAGAAATCGTCGTAAGCCGCGGGATCACTGTAGGACTCAGGGTTGCGGTCCCACGGAGAGAGGTAGAGCCCCAGGCCGATCCCCTGCTCGTGGCAAGCTTTGGCAACTTCCCTGACGACGTCGCCGTCGCCACCCAGCCACGGCGATGACGCGACGGAGTATTCCGTGGTGGCCGACGGCCAGAGACAGAAACCATCGTGGTGCTTGGCCGTCAGGATCACATACCGGGCGCCGGCCTCTTTGGCCGCGCGGACCCAGTTGCCGGCGTCGAGTTCTGTCGGGTTAAAACCCGACGCCGGGATGGTGCCATCGCTCCACTCCTTGCCGGCAAAGGTGTTGATGCCAAAGTGGATGAAGACGCCGAACTCCAGCTGCTGCCAACGGAGCTGGGCCGGTGTTCCAACAAGGTGCGTCACTGTACGCTTTCCTGTCCGTGAATGAGCCACTGCGCCGTCTGGATGATGGCCTGGTCACCGTGCTCTGTTCTTAGGCCGGCAATGTCCGAACGCGTCACCGCGGCGCCCTCGAAGAGACTCACTATCGCAGCCGCGATGCCACGCGCCTCCGCCCCTTGGAGGTCGCTCCTCCCCCGCCGGACTACGCCCTCTACGTGCGCTGCGTACTGTGCGTAAAAGGATCGCAGGGCGGAGGACGCCTGCTCGTCGGAAGACGCCAAAGCCCAGATCTCGAGGTGCATTTTCACGTCCTCAAGATCCGAGTGCTCCTGGAGCAGCGCAGTGAGCAGACGGTGGGAATCGTCCCGGGTCAGGCCACCGGCCGCCTGGGGATCGAGATCGAGTCCAGCCACCTCTGCGAGCCGCTGCAGCGAGCGGTCCAGCGTCCTTTCGAGCACGGCCCGGATGAGGTGGGCGCGGGTTGGAAAGTAATGCTGCAGGTGTCCGATCCGTACGCCGGCGGCCGCGGCAAAGTCCCGCATCGCGGCGTTTGCGTTGCCTTTGGTGACCAGCACTTCTTCTGCAGCATCAAGGAGCGCTGCCTTTCGCAGGGCGCCCTTGCTTTCGGTCATGACCTCAATATTGTCACACCGCACGATTCCAGTTTCGCCAGCTGGGCCGCCGGATCGGCGACTGATTCGGGGAAGGAAACACCCGGATTCACACCGTCCCGGAGCACGGCGTGAAGACCCAGAAAACCACCCACGGCAGTCAGATGTGCTTGGCCTTGAGGATCGGAAATGACAGCCGTCCTCGCTCCACCCGGGCCTGCCACGTCAACCCGGAGATGCGCAGTTCCCCCCGATCCGGGCGAATACAAAAGGGCACGCCGCAGCGGAGCCCACCGCTCGCCGCTACCCCAGCGGAACAGTCCCACCGCCCGCGCGGCAAGCAACGCCGTCGTGGATGTGTGTGAACTAAAGCCGATCCTCGTGGACACTGAGCCCGCGCCAAGAGTGATGGGCAGGGTGAATTGCTCCGGAGTGTCCAGACGGGCCACTTTGGTGCGGTGCCCGGCGATATCAACCCAGCGCGCCTCGCTCAGGGGACTTACGACGGCGGCCTTACCGCCTTTGCGTACTTCAAAGTCCAGTCCCAGCCGGTCAATGAAATCAACGGAGTCGGCACCGGCCCGGTCATTGGTGTCGTAGCGGATGGCGATGTCAATCTGATCGGCGCCGCCTACGTCCTGGGCGAGTGCTGCCGCCACGATGTTGGTCACCCCGCCCATCCATCCAGAGCTGAACAGAACGGGTGCTTCCGGCTGCAAGTGAGCGGCCTGCGTCATTGCCCTGGTGACGCGGCTGGTCCAACGCGTGACGTCCACATACGGTATTCCGGCCTGGACAGCTGCGCGGAGCACTCTGTCATGGGGGTCGTTGACGGCGCTGATCACTGCCCTGACCCGGGATTCAAAGGGCTCCTGTTGGCTGAGGTCCCACCGTTTCAGAGTGACGTTCTCCGTGGCCAGATGGAGGCCACGGTCCGGGCTTCTTCCCGTCAGGATGAGGGGCCATTCCTGCGAGGCGAGCTGAGTGAGGGCTGTGCCGACGGTGCCGTATCCGCCGACAACAAGTACGGGACCGCTGGTATCGAGTCGCAAGTTATCGTTCATAAATCTGATTCTAGGTCATATGACCTAAAATCAGCTGATCGGTTCACGTGCGGACCGACGGCGAGTAGGCTGCAGCTACCCACCGAGTTTCATTAGGGAGAGACGATGACGCTTCCTCCGAGCCATGAACCCGAGCCGTTCCCTCCGGACCCGGGTCCTGTGCTGCCACCGCCGGATCCCACGACGCCCTTTCCGCCGAGCCCCATTCCGGGCCCCAATCCCACGCCGGGTCCGTCGGTTCCCGATCCAGGCCCGGTACCCCCACACCCGGACCCCACTCACTAGCGGACCGGCTCAGGCAGGCCGGGCAGCAGCCTGCCTTCGGGCCCGGGATTGCTTTTCCGGGTCCGGCGCGAACCGAAGAGTGGCGATGCTTCCAGTTGGCCACCGCTTTTTCACGTACACAAAAACCAGCGCGATGATCAGGACGCGCGCGAGCATCCCGGGAATACCACCCTCGGGACCATAGGCGCCGCCGTTGAGGATCTCCGGGCCGGACGAGGTGGAGCTGAACCAGCCCGGCACAACATGGCCGCTGATCGGAAACCCGAACAGTCCTTGGGACATGTTCCATCCCAGATGGAGTCCGAACGGAAGCCAAACGCTGCGGGTGGTCAGGAATGCGACGGCATAGATGACCCCACCGAGTCCTGTACCAAACGCGCTGACAACCGTCGCGCCGTCGTTCCCCAAGTGCCCCGCACCAAAGAGCGCGGCCGTCGCCAGCACGGCGATCCACCGCCCGTGCCGGAGGCGTGACAGCACTATGGCCACTCCACTGAGCAGCAGAACACGGAACAACAGCTCTTCAAGTGCTGCCGCTCCGAGCAACGGGACCAGTACTTCGTTGGCGAACGAAGCCCACGTGAGAGTGCCTGGCTGGACCGACACCGCCCCCAGGAACATCTCGACGACGAACACCAGTCCTATCGCAACGAACGTGATCGCTAGACCGATGACCAAGTCTATCGGCAGCCACCTGTTGAACGTCAGGCCGAGACTACGAAGAACCGGCTTGCGCTTGCCCAGGTAGTAACTAAGGGCAAAGATCCCAAAGCCGAGTGCAAGCACATATGTGAAGACGCTGAACGCCAGCGAAGGGGTCATTTGTCCAGCTCCATGGCGGCCTGCTTCCGGGTAGTAGACGGCGGACAGGGCCCTGTCAGAAAGTTGGCCGTGGCCCTTTCGGCCTCAATGTAGCAACGATATGGTTCTCTCAGCCAGAGCCTCCGGCCTGATTGGCTCATGGCAGCTACCAGCCGCTTCAATTCTTAGCCTGGCGCACCAAAGGGGTTTCGGATGGACGAGTCAACGAGTGTTCCCGCTGTAGATGAGCGCAGGAAGCGGTTCGGCCGCGTTATGGAACGGGATGATGGCCGTGATGTGCCGTTCTATGACGGCCGGCCCGTGGAAGTCGCCACGTGGAAATGGATTGTCATCATCCTTGCTTGCATGGTTGGATTTGCCGCGCTGGTTCTGCTTCCCCAAACCACCAACGTCATTGCGCTGCTCCCCCGGATACTGTTCGTAGCCATCCCCTTGGCCGCGTTCATCTGGCTCACAGGGCCCTTCTGGAAATCGATCTTCCACAAACCGACGGGCGCGGATTACCTCGCCATGGTGATCTTCTGGCTCGCCAACCTGGCCATCAGCTTCGTGGTGGGCATCATCGTCTCGTCCATTTTCGGCGCCAACGCCAATAAGGCCACTGACGGGATCCTGGAACGCGGACCGGGCGAAGTTGTGGCCTTCTACGTCGGAACCGGCATCCAGTTGCTCGGCGAAGAGGTCTTCACCATCTTGCCGTTCCTGGCCGTCATGTATTGGCTGTACACCAAAGCGAAACTGAAGCGCACAACGGCACTGCTTTTGGCCTGGGTGATCACAGCACTGTGGTTCGGCGCAGCCCACCTGCCAACCTACGGATGGAACGTCGCCCAAGCCCTCCTGGTTATCGGCACCGCACGGATGGTGTTGACGCTGGCCTTCATTCGGACAAAGAACATTCTTGTCTCCACCGGAGCACACGTGCTCAACGACTGGGTGTCGTTCAGCCTGGTCCTCCTGGCTGCTGCGGGTGCAGGAGCCTGAGGGCTCCGAAGCCTTAAGCCACCGCCCTCTTGATAAGTTCCACGATCTTCGCTTCGACCCCCGGAGTGATTTCAGTAAGGGCGAAAGACGTGGGCCACATGGCGCCGTCGTCGAGCTTGGCGTTCTCCTCGAATCCGAGCGTCGCGTAGCGGGCCTTGAACTTATGTGAACTCTGGAAAAAGACGATGTTCTTCCCGTCCAGTGCGTAAGCCGGCATTCCGTACCAGGTCTTGGGCGTGAGCTGTGGGGCGTGCTCCTTGACAAGGGCGTGGAGCCGCTCCGCCATGGCCTTGTCCCCTTCAGGCATCTCGGCGATCTTGGCAAGGACGTCAGCCTCTCCGTCTGCCGCGGAGGCCTTCTTACGTGGCGCCTTCTTCAGTTCCTGGGCGCGCTCCTTCATGGCCGCGCGCTCTTCCTCCGTGAAGCCGTCGTAGGACTTGGTCTTGTCAGTGGTTCCGGTGTCAGCCATGGCAGGCCCCTCTTCTCTGCTGGATCTCTTGCGGATACCCCAACGCTACGGCGCAATGGCAATGTGGGCTTCTCCGAAACTGCTCAGTTTTGAAGGGGCTGTGGGGGCTGCAGGAGTCTTGAGGTTTTCCTGAGGAACTGTTGCGGGTTTGCAGGATGGGTTCTTGATTCTGGCCCGGCACAGTAGTTCTCATCAGCCAGAGAGGCT